>JACKEN010000001.1:0-585000 GCA_020632995.1 Deltaproteobacteria bacterium
GACAGGCCTCAGGCTCAGGGCTTCGGGGCTCAGGGCTCAGAGACAGGCCTCAGGCTCAGGGCTTCGGGGGTCAGAGCTCCGGGGCTCGGAGCTCCGGGGCTCCAGTGCGAGCCAGCGTGGCCCTCGCCCGCTTCTTGCGACCTCGCTGGCACTGTTCGAAGGCCAGGTTGCACGCTAGTTCAGCCAGTTCCAGACGAAGGCGATGCTCTCGGCCCCGATCTCGTCTGGGAACTCGCGGATGGACGCGTAGTACAGCCGCATCACCTCGCGCAGGAACCAGAGGGTCTTGCGGTCGCCGGGGATGCCGTCGCGCACCGCGGCGGGGCCGTCGAGGTAGGCCGCCACCGCCATCTTCAGGCCCTCGAGCCGGATGGTGAGGCTGCGGATGTAGCGGGCGCCGGCCATCACGTTCTCGGCCGGGTCCAGGAGGTTGGTGGCCTCGACGCCCTCGGCCGCGAGCAGGCCGGGCTTGAGCTGCATCAGGCCGTAGCGCCCGTCGTCGGAGACGAGGCCAGGCCGGCGGCCGGACTCGAAGCGGATGATCGCCTCGAGGAGGGCGGCGGGGACGTCGGTGGCCGCCTCGGCCCGGGCCAGCAGCGGCTCGAGCTCGACCTCGCGCAGGGGGCGCGGGCCCATGGTGCGGTAGCCGGGCAGGTTGTCTTGCAGGAAGCGGAGCTCGCGGCACTCGCGGCCGCTCCACCGCTCGTTGCCGTTGGTGCGCAGGGTGTAGTCGCCGTCCACCGCCGCGTTCTCGCAGTCGTAGGCCGACAGGGGGGCGCCGGGGGTCACGTCGCGGCTGGTGAGGAAGGCCATCGCCTCGTGGGTGGGGAGGTGGTCCAGCTCCTCGAAGCCATCCACCGCCTCCTCGCCCAGGGTGTCGTCGAGGTAGCCCAGGGTGTCGGCCAGATCTCCGGCCCGGGCCGCGCCGGGGGCGCTCAGAAGCACGGCGAGTAGGACCGTGTACCTCATACACCTTCATTATCGGTGTATGTGGGATAGTTGTTGTGCGAAGTCAGCGCGGGGCGAGGGGGCGGCGGGCCACGACGTAGAGGAAGTCGGGGACATTCTTGGGGATATCGGCCAGCACCACCCCCCGGATCACCTCGGACTGCAGGAGCTTCCCGCCCCCGAGGTACACCGCCACGGATCGGGGCAAATACGCATACGTCACCATGAACACGAGGTCGCCGGGCTGCAGGGCAGGGGTGATGTCGCCCTTCGGCAGCACGACCTCGGGGCCGCTCTTCAGCTGGTCCGCGAGCTTCGCCCCGATGTCGCGGCCGTAGACCTGTCGGTACAGGGTCCGGGCCAGGTGGGCGTCGTCGATGCCGCCCTTGCCCGCCCCGCCGCGCTGGTATCGGGTGCCGACCCAGGCCTCCGCGAACTCGGTGAGGGCGGCGGGCGGAGGCCGGGGCCGGGCCGGCGGGGCGTCGGCCGCGTCCAGCGGGGCAGGCGGGGCTCGGAGCTCCGGCGCGCGCGCCAGCTCGTGCACGAGGGCCAAGACCGCGCCCGGGGCGTCGGGCCCGCGGGCCTCGGCCACGCGGCAGCGGCCGGCCGCGTCGAGCAGGCTGGCCTGCACACCGGCGCCGATCGGGGTCAGCGCGAGCAGGTAGGCTTGCGGTTCCTCGGCGCACGCCGCCTCGGGCCGGCGGGGCGGGGCCCGGGGGGCGGCGCTCGTCGCCCACTTCCCGGACGCCACCGCAGCCCGGAGGCCGGGGGCGAGGAGGGCCTCGCTCGCCACCACCCGGAGCTCGGGGTGAGGGCGTCGCAAGACGGCCTGCAGCTCGGCCGGCCCGCCGCGGGCGAGGGGCCGCCCACGCCAGTCCCAGGCCGCGGCTGGGGCCCCGGCGAGCGCGGACCACAGCGCCAACCCGCACGCGGTGGCGTGGGCCCAGGCGGGCCGCGGAGGGCAGGTGGTCTCGGGGGACACCGCCACCAGCCGGGCCTTCGGGTGGGCGCGCCGCCACGCCGGCCAGGGGGCGTCGGGGTCGGTGGGCAGGCTCACCAGCACCACCGCCTGCGCCCCGTCCTCGGCCGCGAGCCGGGCGAGGTCGGGGGTGGTGGCCGCGAGGGCGAGGAGCATGGGGATCATGCGTCCTGCTCCTCGGCCCAGAACGGGAAGAAGTTGAACCACTGGTACGGGTGCGCCCGCACCTGGGCCTCGAGCGCCTCCGCGAACCACTGGGCGCCCTGGGCCGCGACCGCCTCACGGTCCCCCCGGCGCTCGGGGGTGAAGTGCCGGGCGGGGAGCATCACGAAGTCGTGGCGGCGGGCCGACGCCTTGTGGCCGAAGGTCACCACCACCGGCGCGCCGGAGATCGCCGCGAGCTGGAAGGGCCCGACCGGGAGCTGCGCGGTCGCACCGAAGAAGGTCACCGGCACCGTCGCGCCCCCGGGGGCGACGCGATCCGCGAGCATCGCCACCACCTCGTTGGCGCGGAGCGCCCGGAGGATCTCCATCGAGGCGGTGGGGCCTTGGCTCTGCACGATGATGCCGGGCGCCTCGCGGCCGGGGTTCCGGGCGAAGAAGCGCCGGATGCTCTCGGCCTCGTTGTCGTAGACCACCACGTGGGTGCGCGCCTGCCCCTGGAGGTTGGTGCCGGCGAGCGACCAGCTCCCGAAGTGGCCGGAGAGCAGGATCGCGCCCTTGCCCTCGGTCAAGGCATCTTGCAGGTGGCCGAACCCCTCGCTCCCGTACTCGAAGGCCTCCCGCCCCCGCGCCATGACGAAGAGGCGGTCCACCAGCGAGCGCCCGAGCGCGGTGAAGTGGCGCCAGGTGTCGGCCTGGCGCCCGAGGAAGGTCCGCGGGCCGAGGACCCGGCGCAAGAAGCGTTGCGACTCGCGGCGACCCTTGGAGTCGAACAGGAAATAGAACGCGATCACCGGCATCAAGAGGACGTAGCCGACCCGCGGGCCCAACAGGCGGATGATCCGGAAGAAGAGGTCGTAGCCCCAGCCCGAGCCCCGGCTCCGGCCGCTCCAGGGGTGCGCCTCGTGGTCGGCCCCACGGGTGACCCGCAACAGGGCCCAGGTGAGTCCGCCGAGGGCGCCCCCCAGCCCCGCCCCCACCGCCAGGCTCCCCACCAGCCAGGCCGAGAAGAAGGAGCGGGCCACCGCGAGGTCGAGGTGGGCCCGGGGCACCTCGAGCCAGGCCCCGTAGAGGAACAGGTGCCCGAGCTGCACCGACCCGAAGACGAGGAAGGGGGCGAGGAAGGGCAGGCTGACCTGCGTCCCCAGGGTCACCGCGAGCGCGTTGAGCTTGAGGAGGCGGGACAGGGCGAGGCCGATCGCGGTGTGAAAGCCGAAGAAGGGCGAGCTCCCCACGAGGGCCCCCACCCCGACCGCGGCGGACAGGCGCGGGGTCGAGGCGTGCTCCTTCGCCAGCTTGCGCAAGACATCTTGCGCTCTCGCTCTGAGCGCGGAGACCATCTCAGGGTTCCAGGCGG
This sequence comes from Deltaproteobacteria bacterium, assembly GCA_020632995.1. GTDB lineage: Bacteria > Myxococcota > Kuafuiibacteriia > Kuafuiibacteriales > Kuafuiibacteriaceae > JACKEN01. Next base: position 3,447 of record JACKEN010000001.1, read on the forward strand.
CGGGGCGGCCACACCGGGCGCAGGAAGCTCCTCGGCACCAGGCGGACGTGGAGCAGGGAGATGAGCAGGGAGTCCTCGATGCCGCGGTAGTGGCTGGTGCGCTCCTCGGGGGGTGGGTAGTGGACCCGCACGTCCACCTCGCGCACCGGGAGCCCGGCCCATCGGGCCCGCACCAGGACCTCGACCTCCCACTCGAAGCGGGAGGGCGACAGGTCGAGGTCCCGCACGTGGCGGAGCGGGTAGACGCGGAACCCGCTCTGGGTGTCGGAGAGGCGGGTGCCGGTCTCGAGCCACACCCAGAAGTTGGAGAAGCGGCGCCCGAAGCGGCTGGCCCCGGGGACGTGCTCGATGTTGAAGTCCCGCGCCCCCACCACCACCGCCCGGGGGTCGGCCTCGGCCGCGGCGAGGAGCTTGGGGATGTCGGCGGGGTCGTGCTGGGCGTCGGCGTCGAGGGTGACGGCGTGGGTGAAGCCCTGATCCAGGGCCTCGGCGAACCCGGTGAGGAGGGCGGCGCCCTTGCCGCGGTTCTCGGGGTGGCGCACCACCCGGGCCCCGCGGGCGCGGGCCTCCTCCGCGCTCCCGTCGGCGCTGCCGTCGTCGACGACGATGACCTCGTCCAGCACCGCGCGGGTGCGGGCCACCACCTCGCCGACGGTGGGCGCGGCGTCGAGGCAGGGGAGGACCACGCATGGGCAGAAGCGCGCCGCCACGGCCTGATACGTTAGCACCTGGGGCAGCGCTCACAACCCCATTGCACACGCTGTCCGCCGGGGCGGGGCGTGTTATGCCCGCCCAGGCATGGATGCCCTGGTCATCGGTGGCGGCCCGGCTGGCGTCAGCGCGGCGATCACCCTGCGGCAGGCGGGGCGCGAGGTCCTGCTCCTCGAGCGGAGCCGGTTCCCGCGCTACCACATCGGGGAGAGCCTGATCCCGGGCGCGGTGCAGCTCCTCGGGGAGCTCGGCCTCGACGCGGCGGTGGCCGCCGCGGGGTTCGTGGAGAAGCCGGGGGCCCGCTTCTACGACGCCGCGGACGGGATGGACGTGGCGCTCACCTTCCGGGACGCCCCGAGCGGCACCAGCTTCCCCATGGCCTGGCAGGTGGAGCGGGACCGCTTCGACGCCCTCCTCCTCGAGGGGGCGGCCGCCCAGGGGGTCGAGGTGCTCTGCCCGGCCCAGGTCACCGCGGTGCGCCCGGGGCCGGACCACGTGGAGGTCGAGGCCGAGGTGGATGGCGCGCCCCGAACCTGGCGGGTCCCCGCGGTGGTCGACGCGAGCGGGCACAAGTCGCTGGTGGCGCGGACCTTCGGCCTCCGGACCCACATCCCCAAGCTCAAGACCCACGCGTTCTTCGGCTACGCGAAGGGCCTGAGCCGCGCCCCCGGGGTCGACGGCGGGAACGTGGTCATCGGCTTCGCCCCCGGCGGCTGGCTGTGGGGCATCCCGCTCAACGACGACGTGACCAGCGTGGGGGTGGTGCTCACCGAGGAGGCCAAGGCGCAAGAGGACCTGCGTGACCCGCGGGCCCTGTTGGTCAAGTTTGCGCAGGCCTACCTGCCGTACCCCGAGGACATCGACGCCCAGCTCTTCGGCGAGGTGCGGGCCTACGGCGCGATCAACTACTGCGCCACCCGCTACGCGCTCGACCGGGTGGTCCTGGCGGGGGACGCGGCCGCCTTCCTCGACCCGGTGTTCTCGACCGGGGTCTACCTCAGCCTCCAGGGGGGCCGCGACGCGGGCCGGGCGGTGGCGGAGGGGCTCGCGCGGGGCGACCTCAGCCAGGCCGCCTTCCTCGGCTACGAGCGGCAGCTCCGCCTGCTCCACCACGTGAGCCTGGAGCTGATCCAGATGTTCTATCAGGGGCGCTTCGGGAACCTCCTGCGAGCCATGGACGGGCGGCCGCACCTCATCCAGGAGGTGGTGGGCCTGCTCGCGGGGGACCTGCTCTCGGAGCGGGGCATGGTCTCCCGCGCCCTGATGAAGCGAGCCAACCCCGATGTTCCGCTCACCCAGGCCTGAGCTCGGCGATCTGCGCGGGCCGCTCGAGGACTGGGGCGGAGTTCGCAGCGTCCTCACCTGGGGCCTGGTGGCGCTGCGAGGGCTGGTGGCGATCCTCGGGGCCTCGCTCCTCGTCCTCGCGGGCGGCCTGTGGTGGGACCGCGACCGCCGCGCCTTCCACGCGGTGAACCGCTGGTGGGGGCGCTCGGTCATGGACATGTTCCCGGGTCGGGTCGAGCTGCGCGGGCTCGCCAACCTCGAGGGTGGGCCGGTCATCCTGGCCGCCAACCACCAGTCGGTGGTGGACCTCCTCGTCCTCTACAAGCTGCCCACTGCCTATCGGACGGTGGTGAAGCGCTCGTGGCTCTTCTCTCCCTTCGGGATCAACATCGGCGCCGCCGGCTACGTCCTCACCCCCAAGAAGGGCGAGGAGGGCGGGGGGGCGCGGGTGGTGGAGCGGTGCGCAAGCTGGATTGCGCGTGGGGTGAGCGTGCTCATCTTCCCGGAGGGGACCCGCTCGCGCAGCTGGCAGGTGCAGCGCTTCAAGCGGGGCGCGTTCGAGCTGGCCGAGCTGACCGGGGCGAAGGTGGTGCCGGTGGCGGTGGCGGGGACAAACGACATCTCACACCCGAGCTCGTTCCGGTTCTGCTTCCACCCGCACACCATCATCGTGGAGGTCATGCCGCCCCTCGCGCTCGGTCAGGACGGGGTGGAGGGCCTGCGCGAGCGCTGCTACCTCGCCCTCTCGGCCCGCGTCGACGCCCTGAGGGCGGAGCTGCGGGTCACCCGGGGCCAGGGCCCGGGTTGAGGTGCGCGGCCTGGTTCCACCGGCCCCAGTACCGGCAGAGGTCGGCCATCATCTCGCAGAAGCGCGAATAGTCGACCGGCTTCACCAGGTAGCTGTTCACGTGGTTCGCGTAGGCCGCGTCCCGGTCATGCTCGGCGTCGGAGGTGGTGAGCATCACCACCGGCACCCTTCGAAGCTCCCTGTCGGACTTGACCTTGGCCAGGACCTCCAAGCCGTCCAGGCGGGGGAGCTTGAGATCCAGGAGGACCAGATCAGGGAGCGACCCTGCCTTCAGGCGATCTCTGAGGTGCTCGACGGCGGCTTCCCCGTTCGTACAGCGCTCGATGTGGCTGGTCTGCTCGGCCTGCTCGAGCGCGTAGGTGACCAGCTCGGCGTGCTCGTCGTTGTCTTCGACGAGCAGGATCTGCAACTCGCGTCCTGACATCCTGCACACTCCTCATGTCCAGCGCCCGATTCGGGTCGTGGGAACGTCAACCAGAAGGTGGCCCCGTCGCCTTCTCCTTTGGAGTCCACCCGGACCTCGCCACGGTGGAAGGTCATGATCCGCTTCACGATGGCCAGCCCGATGCCGGTGCCTTCGGTGGAGGCGTCCAGGCGCTCGAAGAGGCCGAAGATCCTGGCGTGATGCTGGGGCGGGATCCCAGGGCCGTTGTCACGCACGAAGTAGTGCAAGCCGTGCTCGTCCTCGTGGCCCCCGATGACGATCTGCGGAGTGGGGGCGGTGGCACCGTACTTGATGGCGTTGCCCATCAGGTTGTCGAAGAGCTGGATCACCCGGGACTCGTTCCCTTGGAGCGGCGGCAGCGGGCCCTCTACGCGGACGACGAACCTCGCGTCGGCCAGGCGCGCGGCCATGTCGCCCAGGAGGTCGTCGACCAGCGAGTCCATGTTCAACGACTTCAGGTCCATGTCGACCCGACCCACCCGGCTGAGCTGCAGGAGGTCTTGCACGAGCTGGGACATGCGCTTGGCCGCTCGTTCCACCGTGTGGAGCTTCCGGGCCGCCTGATCGTGCTGGCCTCGCGCGATGAGGTCCTTGGTCATTCCGATGAACCCGAGGATGGTGACGATGGGCGACTTGAGGTCGTGGGACACGGTATGGACGAACTGCTCCAGCTCACCGTTGGAGCGCTCCAGCTCCTGCCGGCTGTGGTTCAGGGCCCAGGTGAGCTCCATGGACTGCTCGAGGAGGGCCTGGGTCTGGCCGACCTTTGCCTGGAAGTGGTGCGCTGCGTCGGCCAGCACGCCGATCTCATCCCGGCGCTCGAACGTCGGGATCTCCGCCTGGCGGTCCCCGGCGCTGATCCGGCGCAGGGTCTCGGTGATGATCCCCAAGGGCTGGGTGATGGTTCTGGCCGAGTACCAGCCCGCGCCGATGCCCAGCGCCGCCACCAGCAAGAGGACGACCCACATGATGTACGCCGTCCGGCGCGCGGTCGCCTCCACGCGCTCGGAGATGGGGCGGGTATCGGCGACGATGGTCTCCCGAAGCCGCTCGCTCGTGTACATCAGCTCCATCGCCTCCCCCGCCATGACGACCCCGGTCAGGTAGAGGTAGGCTCGGGTGGCCTGGCTGATGCGGGTGAACTGCCGCTCATACTCGGTGAGGAGCCGGGCCACATCTTCGGCTTCAGGGCTCCCGGGATGCCGAGCCTGGACTCGATCGGCGGCGCGCTGCACGATGGTGGAGGCGTCGTCGAGCAGGCCTTGCTGCGGATCGTCCAGGTAGGTGAGCAGGGCGTTCTCGAAGCGGAGGAGGTCGAGCCGTAGCGTGGTGGCCGCTCCGAACCTCTCTTGGTAGCGAAGCACGGCGTCGCTCAGGGCCTGATGGGTGTGATGCGTCTCTTCTCGGACGAGACGTCGCCTGATCTCGCGCTCCTCCACCACCTCGGCGAAGGTCGCTCGGTAGGTCTCGAAGCGCGTGGACATGTGCGCCACCAGCTCCGCCGCCTCGTCGCCCTCCACAAGGTCGCGGAACGCGACGATGCGCTCGCCCAGGCGCTGGATGTTCCCGGTCACTCGCTCCGCGACGCCGCGGTGCCCGGTCTGGGTATAGACTTGGACGCTTCGCTGGAGCTCGACCGTCGCCCTATCCAGCTCGAGGATCGCCTCCACCCGGCCGTGTGCCTCCTCCAGCGCCTGGGTGCCTGAGCGTGAGGCGTCCAGGCCGAGGACCGCGGTCCCGCCCATGACCCCCAGCGCCAGCAGCCCGACGGCGGTGCCGACGTAGACTCGGTGCTGAATGCTGAGGTCGATGAGGCTCCTCACGGTGGTCATCCCAGCAGGAAGTCGCTCCAGCGACGGAGCGAGTACTCGTACGTGTTCATGACGGTGTTCCACACCGCCACGTGGGCGAAGCGGCGCTGGTAGGAGCCTCCATTCCGCACCGCGCCCGCGGGCACCGAGACCTGGCCAACAGGGTTGGTGAGGGACGTTCGGGTGGGCTCGCCCGCGTACCAGTAGCGCCACTCGTCCTCGCTCAGGTGGGGGCGCGACAGGTGTGGAGTGGAGATGTAGTAGCCCTGGCGCGCGATGAACGCCCCGGGCCATCCGGAGAGCCACCAGTTCATATACTCGTAGGCGGCGTCCCGCTGGGGGCCAACGGTACTCGAAGACAGGCACATCACGCCGTGCCAGGCGCGGTAGCCTTCCTTGGGGGCGGCGTACACGCAGGGGATGCCGTCACCGTTGAGGGTGGCCGCCGCGGGTGAGAACATGCTCTCGAGCACCACCTCGTCCCGGCGCATCATCTCGACCGACTCTGGAACCGAGCTCCAAACCCCACGGAAGTGGCCCTCGTGCTTGAGGTCGATCAGGATCTTGAAGAGCGCGTCCAGCTCCTCACGCGTGATGTCGCCGATGTCCTCGAAGCGCACCTGGCCGGTGGCCTGCGCGGCCAACGCGGCGTCGAAGAGCCCGATGGTGGGCGCGTTGACGAGGGCCACCTTGCCGCGATGGGCGGGGTCCAAGAGCCAGCCCCAGCTCTCGGTCTCGTAGGGGCGCCCGCGGGGGATCTTCCCGGCGTGGTAGCCGAACGAGTCCACGTTGTGCACGTAGGGCAGGAAGCTCAGGTTGCGGGTGGGGTTCGAGCCCAGGGTGCCGTCGCGCTGGGCGTAGACGAGAGTGTGGGGCGCGTCGCCCCGGCCGAGGCCGGCGTCGGGGGAGAGGCGTCCGGTCTTGCTCAGGCTGTTGACGTCGTCCCAGTAGCGGATCCGGCCCACGTCGATCGGCTGGATCGCCCGGGCCTGCCACAAGACGCGGATGCTGTTCGACCACTGCTCGTACAGGTCGAAGGACTCTGGTCGGGTCGCGGCCTGGTGGAGCACCCGGGCGCTGCCGCCCGGCTCGAAGTGGATGCTGATCCCGAGGTCCGCCTCGGCTCGGCGACGCAGGTCTTCTTGCAAGGTGACGTGGGTGCCGAGCACCCGGATCGAGAAGGTGCGCTTCGCCCACACCGTGGGCAGGCCGGCGAGGCTGGCGCCGAGTCCGGCCGCTCCACCGAGGGCGAACGCGCGGCGGGTCAGGCCCGAAGGGGAGCGCATCGAGGGCGTCCGGTCGACGGGAGTCGCGAGGGTTTGAAGCGCCCGCCGCGCGTGTCCCGAGAAGGGACAGGGGCTCAAGGCGCAGGCTCGGGCGCCGACCTCGCCCTGGGAAGTCGCCGTGTCAGCAAGCGCATTGGAAGAGGCGCCCCAAGTGACGGGGCGTATCCTCGTCCTCGAGGACAACCCCGCCGACGCGGCTCTGGTCTGCACCTTCCTGGAAGGTGAGGCCGAGGATGGCCCGGGGGTCACGGTCGCGGAGCGCCTGTCCGAGGCGATCGAGTGCCTGTCGGAGCGCACCTTCGATCTCGTCTTGTGCGACCTCTCCCTCCCCGATGCCGACGGCCTCGAGTCGGTGGTGGCGCTGGCTCAGGCTGCGCCGGAGACGGCGATCATCGTCCTCAGCGGGAGCACCGATGGGCAGGTCGCGTTGCAGGCCCTGGAGCTCGGAGCGCAAGACTTCCTGCTCAAGGGGCAGATCGCGGCCGACGCGCTGAGTCGGGCCATGACCTATGCGGTGGGCCGAAAGCGCAAGGAGCGACGCCTGAGCGCGATGGTCATGTTGGACTCGATGACCGGGCTCGCCAATCGCAAGGCGTTCGAGCACCGCCTGGATGAGCTGGCGGCCGAGGCGAGGGCCCCCGATGGGCTCTCATTCGCCCTGCTGTTCATCGACCTGGACCGCTTCAAGCCGATCAACGACCAGCTCGGTCACGCGGCTGGGGACAGGGTCCTGCGGGTGGTGGCGGAGCGCTTGGTGGAGGGCATCCGCACCAAAGACATGGCCGCGAGGTTGGGCGGAGACGAGTTCGCGGTGCTGGTGCGGGGGCCCATCGAGCGGGCCTCGGCGGTCGGGCTGGCCGAGCGGCTGGCCGACGCGCTGGGGCAGCCCATCCCGCTCCCTCCCCACGGCGCTCGTCGGATCTCTGCGTCGGTGGGCCTGGTGCTCTGCCCCGAGACCGGGGTGGAGCCCGATGAGCTGACCGCGCTCGCGGACGCGGCGATGTACGAGGCCAAGCGCGGCGGTCTGGGGCGCGTCGTGGCGTATCCGCACGACGACATGCCGGAGTCCAGCGATGGCGTCGCGGAGGCGCTGCGGCACGCCCTCGCGACCGGCCCCCTCGCCCTGTGGTGGCGGCCCCGGCTGGACCTCGTGGCGCGGGGCGGACCGACCGTCGTTGCCGTCCCCCAGTGGGAGGGTGTCCCGCCGGGCGACAGCTCGGACGTGGAGCGGCTCACCCACGAGGTCGCGGACCTGGATCTGGCGGAGGTCTTGGTGCGCCGCGCAATGGAGCTCGCGGCGCAGGAAGAGTTGCGCCAGGCGGCGCGCCAGGGGTCGGTTGTCTTCTCGTTGGCCGTGAACCCCCACCTCCTGATGCGGGACGCCCTTGTCGCGGACATCCTCCGTACCGGCGAAGACCTGGCCGCCCACCACGTGAGCATGGAGCTCAGCGTGCCCGAGGCGGTGGTAGGCCCCGAGGGTCGGGAGATCGCAAAGACCCTCGCCTACATCGTCCGCCACGGGCTCCGGATCATGGTTGCCGACTTCGGGGCCAGCGGGTGCAGGCTGTCGGACCTGTGTGACCTGCACGTGCATGGGCTCCGCCTCCCGGTGGCGTGGACCCGCGACACCAACCTGTGGCCGGTCGCGCGCGGCGTCGCCGCACTGGGCACCTCACTCGGGCTCCGCGTGGTCGGAGCGGGCGCGTTCAGCGCGGCGCAGGTCGAGGGGCTGATGCAAGCAGGCCTGCATGGTGTCGAGGGTCTCGCGGGGCCGAGCCTCGATTCGGCTGCGGGGGTGCTCCGGGGGATGGCGCCATGGGCATCAGCACACTGATCTCCGCGGACCGACTCCGGAGCTGGGCCCGCTACGGCGCGGCAGGGGTGCTCGCCTCGAGCGGGGTGTCTGCGGTGGGGATCGGCCTCGAGCACGCACAAGCGGTCCTGGCCCTGTTGCTCCTCGGCACGGCGAGCGTGGCCCTCAGCCGAGGCCGGTTCGCGGTGGCGGCGGTGGCCTCCGGCCTCCTCTTGACCCTGGTCGCGGCGCGGGTGTGGACCGGCGAGGCGGGCGGGCCCTGCCTGGTCCTGGGCATGGCCGCGGCGGGGGTCCTCGTGGAGGCTCGGGCGCCCGCCTCGGGGCTGGTCCCGTTCCTGGTCGGCGGGTGCGCGGTGGTGGTGGGGCTGATCGCCGCGAGCGCCTACCTGGCGGGGATCCCGGCCGCGCCGGGCTGGCCAGCCGAGAGCGGGTGGCGAGCGCTGGTGGCGCTGGCGGCGATGGCCGCCGGTCTGTCGCTCCAGCTGACGGTGCTCGCTCGAGCCCCCGGAGCCGTGCGCTGGCTGCCCGGGGCGAGCGGGGCGCTGATGCTCGCCGCGGTCACCCTGGTGGCCCACGCCCTGGGGGAGGAGCTGTCGCGGCGGGAGGCGCGGGCGGTGGCAGAGCTGACCGAGGCAGAGCTGCACGCCCTCACGACCTACTTCGAGCTCTCGGTGGACGCGATGGAGCGCATGGCCAACCGAGGCGCGGTCGACGAGGGGATGGAGCGTCGTCAGTGGAACGCCGATGCGCAGGCCTACCTGCACGAGCTCCCCGGAGCCCTTGCCATCGGCTGGTTCGGGGCGCGGCTGGGCGCCCGCCTGGGCCAAGCCGGCGACGAGGAGATCCTGCAGTCAGCCTTGCAGACCCTCGGCCGCGATGTCGCACCGGACGCCAACGCCAGGCACCTCCGGGTGTTGCCCGGGCCACGGCCGCTCCTGGCCTTCGTGCGCTCGTTCCCCGGCGACACCCTGGTGGGCCTGTTCGACACCCGGGTCATGGTGGAGCGCTTCCACGCTCGGCGCGGCGGAGGGTGGCGCGTGGTCCTGGCCGACGGCGAGCGGACGGTGGTGGTCGAGGCCGGCCATGACTCGTCCGCCGCTGCCGGGGCGATCGCCGAGTCCTTCCGAGGCCTGGAGATCGAGCTGACCTTGCGGGGCGTCGCCCCCGCTACAGGGCTCGCCCAGCCGCTCGCCTTGCTCACCTTCGTGGGGGGGCTGGTGGTGTCGTGCCTGTTCGCGGGCACGCTCCGCTTCGCCCTGGTGGCCCACCAGGGGCGGCTGAGCGCGGACACCGCCAACCGCGCCCTCTTGGAGCTGCAGCGGAGCCTGGAGGAGAAGGTGGAGGCCCGCACCGAGGCGCTGCGCCGTGAGGTGGCGGCCCGGGAGGAGCAGGCGCGGGTCCTCCAGCGCTCCAACGCGGAGCTGGAGCGCTTCGCGTATGTGGCGTCCCACGACCTGCAGGAGCCCCTGCGGACCATCACCAGCTTCACCCAGCTCATCGACCAGCGCCTCGGACCGGAGCTCGACCCGAAGTCCCGGCGCTACTTCGGGTTCGTGGTGGACGCGTCCACCCGCATGTCCCGCTTGATCTCCGACCTCTTGCAGTACGCTCGGGTCGGCTCAACCGCGCTGGCAGTGGGGCCAGTCGACCTCGACGAGGTCATGGGCGAGGTGCAGGACGACCTGCGCGGGATCCTCGGGGCGGCCTCCGCACGGTTGGAGGTGGGCGCGCTCGGGGTGGTGTCGGCTGACCGCGCCCTCATCCAGCAGTGCATGCAGAACCTGGTGCAGAACGCGGTGAAGTTCCGCCGCGAGGAGCCGCCGGTGGTGCGGGTGTGGGCCGAGCAGGTGGAGGACGAGCTGGTGGCGATCCACGTCGCCGACAACGGCATCGGCATCGAGCCGCGCTTCCAGGATCGGATCTTCGAGCTGTTCCGCCGCCTGCACACGAGAAGCGAGTACGAGGGCACCGGCATCGGCCTCACCATCGTGCAGCGGGTGGCGGAGCGGCACGGAGGGCAGGCCACCTTGCGGTCGGTGCCGGGCGAGGGCTCCGAGTTCGTGGTGACCCTGGCCGGTCGGCTTCAGCCCCCGGGGGCGATCACCCCCGCCGCCGCCTGATCGGGCGACCGGCCCGCGTGCTCGACCCGGGCGCTCCCCAGCGCCCTCAGCCGCGCGGCGGCGCGCTCCGCCTGGTCGAGGTAGGGCGGGCCCTGGCGCAGGAAGCGGCGGTAGTGGTCCCGGGCGCAGTCGGGGGCGCCCGCCGCCTCACACGCCTCGGCGAGGCCGAGCAGGGCGGGGGGGTGATCGGGGGTGAGGGCCAGCGCCTCCTCCAGCGTCCGCACCGCCTGGGTGGGCTCCTGGTGTCGAGCCTCGTCCTCGAGGGCGAGGGTGCGCTGGAGCCGCTCGTAGGCGCCCTCGGCGAGGAGCGGGTCGGGGGGGAGGGCGCCGTGGTCCTGCAGGCTGCCCTGCGCCATGACCTCGCCCAGGTCGTAGGCCGCGTACTCGCCCAGGGTGTGGGGGGCCCGCGCCACCCACAGGCGCCGGGCGGTGAGGTCGAACACCACCGAGTGGGCCGCGATCAGGGCGTCGATGGTGCCCCGGTGCCCGAGGCCAGCCGGCTTGCCGCCGGGGCGGAGGCGATCCCTCAGCACGCTGACCACCCCCGGCACGTCCAGCGGCCCCTCTCGGCCGTGGACCCGCTCGGCGAGCCTGGCAAGTCGGGTTGCGGTGGTGCCGGAGAGGATGCGCTTGGCGTTCTCCTCGTCGTCCGCGAAGTCGGGGTGGAGGAAGTGGTTGGTGGTGAGGACGGTGGGGCCGCCTCTGCGCACCGCCACCTTCTCGGGGGCCAGCTCGATCACCGCCATCTCGCCGGTCTTGCCGTCGGCCACCGTGAACAGATCTGGCACGAGGACGTCGGCCGCCCGGACGATCTGGGCCGCCTCCTCCACGCTGGTGGCCAGCTGCAGGATGTCGCGGAGCACCAGGGTGGTGGGGCGGCCATCGGTGGCGAGCCGGTCGCTCCCCGCCGCGTTCAGCACCACCCCGATGCCCGCCGCGTTCATGCCGGTCACCGCCCCCGCCATGCCGCCCCAGGAGACGCTGACGAAGGGCAGGCCGACGTCGGGGCGCACGAAGGCCACCACCTTGTCCTCGTCGAAGACCCGGCCCGCCTCGAAGTCGAAGTTGCGCCCGAGCAGGGTGTGGCCGTCCGCGGTGACGGTGCCGGTGACCGCGAACGCGGTGCAGGCGGCCAGGATCGGGTTGTCGATCATCGCCTGCGAGATGTCGTGGAGCGCGTGGTAGTACAGCACGCGACCGTAGGTCGGGCCGAGGTAGTCCCATCGGTCGACCCGGCCCTCGCTGATGCCCAGGATCTCCTCCCGCTCGGCCTCGAAGAGCCGGCGCGGCAGGCGCCGGTAGACCACCGCCAACGTGCGGATGAGGAGGAACTGCACCGGCTTCAGGGGCACGAAGGTGTCGAGGGCCGAGGTGAGGGCCAGCTCCTGGCGGTCGAGCACCTGATCCGTGTCGGCGAGCGCCCCCGCGCAGAAGCCGAGGGTGTAGGGGTCGCCCTCGGCGTACAGGACGTGCTCGCCCCGGTGGTTGGTCCACCAGCACGGGCCCAACCGCCGCAGGTCACCCTGCGTGACGAGCTCGGCGTCGCGGATGGCGCGCGGACCCACCTCGGGCGCGGCCGGGTTGATCGCCTGGGTCAACAGGGCGTCCACGTTCAGGGCGAGCACGACGAGGCCGAGGCCGGTGAAGGCCAGCTTGCGGAACAGACGCCTCACCGGGCCGGGTCCCCCGGCAGGCGCATCAGGCCGCGCGCCTTCAAGAGCTCGTAGTCCACCGGGGCCCAGTACAGCTCCAGCGCGGGGGCGCCGGGGGCGGTGAACGCGTCACGGAACACCGGGATCGCGTAGCCCAGGTGGACGCGGTCCGTCACCACCAGGGCGGAGCGCCAGCCGAAGGCCCGCATCAGGGCCGCGGTGTTGGTGGCGTTCTCGACCGTGGTGGTGGCGAAGGGCTCGGCGATGACCTCGTCGGGATCCGCGCCGAGCTCGACCGCGAGCGCCATCATCCGCGCCGCCTCGGTGACCCCCGCCTTGGGGTTCCCGCCGGTGACCACGATACGCCGCCCGCGCCCCTCTTGGAGCAGGTGCACCGCCATCGCGATCCGGTTGTGGAGCACGTAGGAGGCGCGGCCGTCGTCGGTGAGCCGGATCCCCGGCACCACCAGCACGTCGGTGGGGGTCGGGGGCGTGCGGGCCTCCTGGCCCTCCCACCGGTAGTAGCGGCAGCCGAGCCCGCCGAGGAGCGCGGACGCGAGCGCGAAGCCGGCGCAGGCACGGGCAGACACGGGCGGGCGCGCCCTACCGGGGAGGGTCTCCGGGGAACCGCATCAGCCCCCGGCGCTTCAGGTACTCGTAGTCCACCGGGGCCCAGTATAGGGCCAGCTCGGCCGGCTCGAAGTGGTCTCGGAACACCGGGAGGGCATAACCCAGGTGCACCCGGTCGGTCACCAGCAGGGCCGAGCTCCACCCGAAGGCCTGCATCAGCGCCGCGGTGTTCTCGGCGTTCTCGACCGTGCTCGTGGCGAAGGGCTCGGCGATGATCTCATCCGGATCCGCCCCCATCTCCACCGCGAGGCTGATCATCTTGGCCGCCTCGGTCACGCCCGCCTTCGGGTTGCCGCCGGTGACGAGGAGGCGCCGCGCCCGCCCTTGCCTCAGCAGCTGGATCGCCATCGCCATCCGGTTGTGCAGGACGAAGGTCCCGAGCCCGTCGTCGGTCAGGCGGATGCCCGGCACCACGAGCACGTCGGCGGGGGCCGGGATGACGTGCACCGGCTTCTGCTCCCACCGGTAGTAGCTGCAGCCCAGGTTGCCGAGCGCGGCCGTGGTGAGGGCGAGGGCGAGGGCGGCGCGGGTAGACATAGGGAGGAGACAGGCGAAACCAGAGTCGTGCTTCTTCGTTCTAGCGGCCCGGGTTGGCCCGCGCAAGCCCCGGCCACGCCGGGTCGCGGTCAGCCGATGCCCTCGGCTGGCGTTCGGGCCATCCTGGGCGCGATGCGGGCCTTTCAGATCACGCTCGCCCCCGCGGCCTGGGCCGCGCTGGTGGCGGACGCGGAGGCCCGGTACCCGCGGGAGGCCTGCGGCCTGGGGCTCGGCCCGCCCGGCGCGGTCTCCGAGGCGGTGGCGCTCGAGAACGTGCAAGACGCCCTGCACCGCGCGGATCCGGTGGCCCACCCGCGCACCGCGCGGGACGCCTTCGCGATGGATGAGCAGGCTGTCTTGCGGAGTCTCCTCGCCGCGGAGGCGCGGGGCCTCGAGCTCGGGCTCGTCTACCACGCCCACTGCGACGCCGGGCCGCACCTGTCGGACCTCGACGCGGCGAGCGCCGCCCTCTGGCCGGGGGTGATCCAGGTGGTGCTGAGCGTGGTGGAGGGCGTATTCCGGGAGGCGGTGGCCTATCGGCCCGCGGTCGGCGCAGGTTTCGACGCCGCGCGCCTGTGGCCGCCGGACGCGGCGGGGTAACATGCATCGCATGGTGGCGAGGGTCCGGTTTCGCGCCGCGGGGCGAGACCGGGTGGAGCAGCTGGAGGTCGAGGGCGTGGAGTGGTCCCTGGGCTCCGGGCCCGAGGCCACGGTGCGCGTGCACCACCGCGCGGTGGCCCCGCTCCACGCCGAGGTGCTCCTGCGGCGCGATCACTTCATCGTGCGCCCGGCCGGCCACGGCACGGTGGCGGTGGACGGACACCCGATCCGGGCCCCCCGGGTGCTGGCCCCGGGGGAGGCCTTCACCCTCGGTGATCTCGCGCTCTCGGTCGCGTTGGCCCCGGGGCCGCCGGCCGCGGCGTTGGCCGAAGGCGTGGCGCGGGAGCTCGACTGGCCGGAGCCGGGGCGCCGGTTCCTGCTCGCGGCGGGCGGTGAGCTGGCGTGGGCCGGCCTGGCAGGCCCTCGGAGAAGTAGCCCATGCGAGGGCCTGCTAGACCCGACCTGGGCGGCGGCGATGGAGGCGGGCGCCGCCGCGGGTCCGGGCCTGGCCGAGGCCGCCTTCGTCGGCGCGGGGCCGGGGGTGTGTTGGCGCGAGGCCCTGCCGCCCGGGGTGCGGCTGGCCGAGCTGATGGCGCGGCTGGCTTGGGGCGACCTCGGGCTCCCCCCGGAGGTGGCGGTGGCGGTGCTCGGGCAGCTGGCCGAGGCGCTGACGACCCTGCACGCCGGGTTCGGGCCCCACGGCGCCCTGACCCCCGCCTTCATCCACCTCGGTGAGCGGGGGCAGGTCCTGGTGGTGCGGCCACCTCCCGGGCTGCGGGCCCCCGAGCCGTGGCTCTCCCCCGAGGGCCGCTTCGGGGCCGCCCCCTCGGTCGAGGACGACGCGTTCGCCCTCGCCAGCCTCGGGGTGAGCCTGCTCCGGGCCACCGGGGCCCCGTCCGAGGCCTACGCGCCGCTCACCCCGCTCCTGCAGTCGGATCCGGGGCGGCGGGCCACGGATCTGCAGGCCGCCACCGAGACCCTGCGCCGCCGGGTGGAGGGCGCGGGCCTGGACGCCACCGCGGCCCACCTCGCCCGGCCGGTGCGCCTGCTCCTGGGGGAGCGCACCCAGCCGTTGCTCACCCGGGGCCCAGACGCTACACCCGAGCGGTGATGACGCGCCCCAGCGACCCCGGCGCCGCGGCGGCCAAGGAGGCCGCCCTCCAGGGCCTGCTCGAAGGCTACGGCCGGGTGGTCGTGGCCTACAGCGGCGGGGTGGACTCCGCCTACCTGGCCCACGTGGCGGTGGGGTGCCTGGGGGCGCGCGCGCTCGCGGTCACCGCGCGCTCGGCCTCGCTGATGCAAGCCGAGTTGCAGGACGCGGTGCGCCTGGCCGAGGCGATGGGCATCCCGCACCGGGTGGTCGACACCGGGGAGCTGTCGAGGCCCGAGTACCAGAAGAACGACACCGGCCGCTGCTACCACTGCAAGACGGAGCTCTTCGACGCGACCCAGGTGGTGGCGGCCGGCTTCGAGGGCGCGGTGGTGGTGGACGGCTTCAACGCCGACGACCTCACCGACTTTCGGCCCGGGCACCGGGCGGCGGCGGAGCACGAGGTGCGGCACCCCCTGGCCGAGGTGGGGCTCACAAAGGACGAGATCCGGCAGCTGTCCAAGGCGCGCGACCTCCCCACCTGGAACAAGCCGCAGCTCGCCTGCCTCTCTTCACGGCTCCCCTACGGGATGGAGGTCACCGAGGCCCGCCTCGGGCGGGTGGAGGCGGTCGAGATGGCGCTCCGGGCCGAGGGCTTCTTCGATCTGCGGGCCCGGCTGGTGAAGGAGAACGACGACATGGTCCGCATCGAGCTCGGGGCGGCGGAGCTGCCGAAGCTCGTCGAGCCCGAGGTGCGGGCCCGGGTGGTGGCGGCGGCGCGGGCGGCGGGCTTCGCGTTCGTGACCCTCGACCTCGAGGGCTTTCGGAGCGGGCGGCTGAACGAGGGCCTCGTGCAGCTCTCGCGGCGGGCCCCCTGACCGGTTGACCTCGGGGCAGGGTCTCCACAGACTGCGGCGATGCTTCGTCGCGCGCGGCTGTGGGTGTTGGCCTCGGTGCTGCTGTCGGGGGCCTGCTCGGGTTCGCTGAGCTGCTCGAGCTGCGGGGGCGCTCCCCTGGATCCCATCCCCGGTGGCTTCGACCCCGCCGCCCGCATCCCCCGCGCGGCCCAGGTGCGGGTGTCGAGGAGCGGCCTCGACTTCCTCGAGACCCGCTTCTCGGACCTCGTGAACGCCTACGCGCGGCAGTCCTGCGGCGCCCCCGAGGACGCCCCGTGCCCGAGCGGCTTTCAGACCTCGTGCAACGCGTCCGGCGTCTGCGTCGACAACGGCGGGGTGCCCCAGCCGGTGCTCGGCTTCGAGATCGAGTACACCACGAGCGGCAGCGCGGTCGTGTGCCGCGACGACCCCGCGGACCCCGCGCGCCGTGACTGCTTCGCGTGGCTGCGGCTCGAGGGCCTGGGCCTGACCCCCGAGGCGCCGAACAAGGTGCGGGCCAACGTGGTGGCGAAGATCATCACCAACGACATCCCCATCCGCTACGCGAACGGGATCCTCGACCTCGACTGCATCGTGGACCTCGACAGCGCGCGCTCCGGCTCGCCGCTCCAGGATCTCGAGCTGGTGGTGGAGCTCGGGGCCTGGACCCCACCCTCCGGCACCGGCGGCGGTCAGCTCCAGGTGAACGTGCTCGAGGTGAACGCCAACATCCCCGACTCGGACCTCAACGTGCGCGGTGATCCGGTCCAGGGGACCGCGGGCGACGCGCTGGCCTGCGGCGGGCTCAACGCGCTCGGCTTCGTGAAGAGCGCGCTCCTCGACCAGCTCACCGGGCGCCTCACCGGGATCCTCCAGGACCAGCTGGACCAGGTGCTGGGCCGGCGCTGCGGCGGCGCGCTGCCCGCCTGCCCCGGCGGCACCACCTGTAACGCCGACAGCTTCTGCGAGGTGGGCGGCCGCGTGATCCCGGGCGAGCTGGGCCTCGAGGGCCGCGCCGACTTCGCCTCGCTCCTGGGCAGCCTGGGCGGCGGGCGCCCGGGGCAGACCGACGTGGCGTTCCTGGTCGGGGGCAACACCACCGCGGACACCACGGGGGTGAACCTCTCCACCCTCGGCGGGGCGGAGCTGGTGGCGCTGGATCCCACCTGCGCGATGGACCTCCCGAGCCCGCGCCTGCGGCCCTCGTACGCGCCGCCGGATCCGCTCCCCACCGACGGCCAGGCGGACCTCGACTGGGACGGGGTGCCCGAGACCCCGTACATGGTGGCGGCGGGCCTGTCCGAGGCGTTCCTGGACCAGGTGATGTGGTCGCTCTACGGCTCGGGGCTGTTCTGCCAGAAGATCAGCGCGGAGCAGGTGGACTTGCTGAACACCGGCTCGCTCGGCCTCATCCTGCCCTCGCTGGATCTGCTGACCCACGCGGACAAGTACCCGTGGGCGGTGTACCCGGCCGCGCTGCGCCTGACCCCCACCGCGGAGCCGGTGATCAGCATCGGCTCGGGCGAGGTGACGCCGGGCAGCGGCACGCCGACCCTGGTCGAGCCCCTGATCCGCATCGTGCTCGACGACGTGCAGGTGGACTTCACCGCGCTCATCGAGGAGCGCTGGGTGCACCTCCTCACCGTGCAAGCCGACTTGACGCTGGACCTCGGCGCCACGGTGACCCCCGCCAACGAGGTGGAGCTGGTGCTCGGTGATCTGGGCCAGGCGGTGAGCGACGTGCGGGTGAGCCGCTCCGAGATCCTGGCCGAGAGCCCCCAGGAGCTGGCCGACGCGATCCCCGCCCTCATCCAGCTCGCGCTCCCGCAGCTCACCGGCAACCTGCCCGCCATCCCCCTGCCGGGGCCCGAGTCGTTGGGCGGCTTCGAGCTGCAGGTGCTCGGGGTGCGCGGGGTGCCGGGGAGCACGCCGTCCTACTTCCCGAACCTCGCGGTGTACGCCGACCTCGACTTCTTCCCCGCCCTCGCCGGGAACCTCACCGCCCAGGCGGAGACCGAGGCCCGGGTGGCCGAGGTGCGGATGCCCGCGCTGGCCGCGATGCGCGCCCCCGGCGGGGCCGCGGCCACCGAGGTGGTGCTCGCCCTGGGCGGCACCGCGCTCCCCGGCCAGGCCTTGGAGCACCAGGTGCGCATCGACGGCGGCCTGTGGTCGCCGTTCTTCACCGCGCCGCAGGTCAGCTTGCCGCGGGCCGCGTTCAGCGTGCCCGGCCACCACCAGATCGAGGTGCGGGCGCGCGCCGCCGGTGAGTACCGCACGCTGGACCCCACCCCGGTGCGGCTGGACGTGGTGGTGGACCCCGAGCCGCCCCAGGTGGACGTGCGGGTGGGCCACGACGGCGAGAGCGTCCTCGTGCGCGCGGTCGACCGGGTGAGCCGCGAGCGCCTCGCGTACGCGGTCGAGGTGGCCGGCGTGGCCGCGCGCGTGGTCCCGGACGATGCAGGCCGGGTTGCGGTGCCCGCGCTGATGGACCCGACGGCGGCGGTCTCGGTGGTGGTCACCGACGAGCAGGGCCTGAGCACCCGGGTGGTGGTGCGGGAGGCTGGCGCGTGGGTGGTGCCCGAGGTCGAGGTGGCGGAGGCCGGCGGGTGCCGGTGCGCGGCGCCGGGCGGTGGCGCCGGGTGGGCGTGGTTGGGGTTGCTGGTGGTGGGCGTGGCGCGCCGTCGGCGGCGCTGAGACGGCCGACTGGAATGGGCGGCGTCCGTGTCCACCGCGGTTGGGTGGATCGCCGCAACCGAATGCCCCGCACGTCGATAA
Organism: Deltaproteobacteria bacterium; assembly: GCA_020632995.1. GTDB lineage: Bacteria > Myxococcota > Kuafuiibacteriia > Kuafuiibacteriales > Kuafuiibacteriaceae > JACKEN01. Next base: position 21,884 of record JACKEN010000001.1, read on the forward strand.
CCGCCGAGCCGTGCCAGTCTCATTCGACGCGTATCATCGGGCCCACCTCGCGCCCTCGGAGGCGGGACGCCTGACGGATGAGATCGACCCGGTTGTCCCCGACAGCTGCTGGATCGCGGGCGCCGTGGCGAGCATCGCGGCCCGCACGCCTCGCCGCGTGCCGGAGATGATCCGGACCCTCGAAGATGGACGCCTGGCCCTGCGCTACTATCGGCTCGAGCCGAGCGCGGACGGGACTCTGGCGTACGATGAGCGCCTCCACCCGACCAACTGGCGCGAGCAGGATCTCGCCAAGCACGGCTGGTACCGCTTCGTCGAGCGCAGCGTCATCGACATGATGCCTCACCGTGGTGGGCAGCCCAGCGACGTCCACAACCTCCTGTTGGGGCGCAAGCACCGCATGGTCCCCCTGGTCTCCCGGGGGGCGATCGAGCGCCTTCAGGCGGCGCTCTCTGCTCCGCAGGTCGAGGCGCTCCCGGTGTTGGCGACCAGGCCGCAGGTCCAGCCCCCGTTCGTCCCGGAGCACGCGTACCTGGTCGTGGCCGAGGCTCGCATCGACGGACAGCCTGCGTTCCGTCTCCGCGACGCCGTGACGCGCGAAGAGCTCGTCGCCACCCACGAGGAGCTCCTCGCGAACGGCGCGAGCGTGTCGCTCTCTGACCGCTGAAGCCGCCTACTCCAGCGCGTACGCCAGCTCGATGAGCCGGCGCTCCTCACCCCACGGCGCGGCGAGCTGGACGCCGATAGGCAGCTCCGTCTCATCTGCCTTGCCCGCCGGCACCGAGATGGCGGGGCCACCCGACGCGTTCTGGAGCGGGGTGTAGGGCAACAGCTCGAGCAGGCGCTCGAGGTGCTGCTCGTAGGGCTGGTCGCCGCCGAGGTGCCCGAGCTTCGGGGCGGGTGCGGCGGCGGTGGGCGACAGGATCACGTCGCAGCGCTCGAAGTTCTTCGCGTAGCGCTTGTGGAAGCGGCTGAGGCGCCAAAGGGCACCCGGCATCTTCAGGAGGTTCTTCTTGGCCATCTTGGCCAGGTCCTTGGTCCACGGCTCGAGCTTGTCGGCGTCGCCTCCCGGGGTGCGCTTCACGATCTGCTCGATGCCCAGGGCCAACACGCCCCAGTGCAGGAGGAAGTCATCGACCAGGCCCTGGTCGTAGGGCGCGGGGATGTAGTCCACGTGGTGGCCCTGGCGCTCGAGCTCCTCGGCCACCTTCAGGGTGGCGGCGCGGACCTCGGGGTCGACGGGTGAGCCGAGGGGCGGGTCGATGAAGAGCCCGACGCGCCACTTCTGTTTGCCCGGGCCCTCCACCTTGCCGATCGGGGCCATGCCGGGCGCCGCCTCGCCTGCGACCTCGCCGAAGTACGCCGCGGTGTCGCGCACGCTGCGGGACACGATGCCGTAGGTCGCGATCTTCACCGGCATCTTCTTGGCGCTGTCCATCCAGGCGAGGCGCCCGCGGGTGGCCTTGAGCCCGACCAGGCCGCAGAACGAGGCGGGGATCCGGATGGAGCCGCCGCCGTCGCCGCCGTGGGCCACCGGCACCACCCCGGCTGCAACCAGGGCTGCGGCGCCGCCCGAGGAGCCGCCGGGGGAGTGGGCGAGGTTGAGGGGGTTGCGGGTGGGCTCGCCGTAGAAGGGCTCGGTGGTGCCGGTGAGGCCGAACTCCGCGGTGGTGCTCTTGCCGAGCGACACCGGCCCGGTCGCCATGAACTGCGCCACGCTCGCCGCGGTCTCCGTCGCCACGTGCGGCGGCACCGCGGCGGAGCCGAAGGTGGCGGGGGCGCCAGCCAGCTTCTCCATGTCCTTCACGAAGGTGGGGACGCCGGCGAAGCAGCCCTCGCGCGGGGCGTCCTTGGCGTTGGCCAGGGCCGCCTCGAAGGTGGGGTAGATGATCGCGTTGATCACCGGCTGCGAGGCCTTCGCGCGCTCGACCGCCGCCTTGGTGACCTCGAGGGCGGTGATCTCGCCCGCGCGGATGCGGGCCGCGGTCTCGGTGGCGTCCCAGCCCTTGGTCTGCTCGGCGAGTGGGCTCAGGCCCACCGCGGCCGCGCCCTTCACCGGGGCGGGGCTCGCGGCGGCGGCGGGCGCCATCGGGGCGGCGCCGGTGCGCATGCCCGCGAGCTGGTCGATGAACCCGGGGCGGCCGCCGTGGCCGAGGTTCGGGGTCCCCGGGGCCTGCACCGCGGCCAGGGCCCGCTCGACGTCGCCCGGGGCGCAGGTGTTCGCCAGGATCCGCTCCACCGCCGCCACGTCCAGGGCCCCGGTCGCCGCGCCCAGGGCGGCCTGCGCGGTGTCGGGCAGCCCGCCCACCCGCGCCTCGTAGGCCTGGACCAGGCGCTGGGCCCCCGGATCCAGGTTCGCTCGCCACTGGCCGTTGCTCACTCCACTCGCCACGTTATCCGACACCGTAGCACATATCGGGCTGATTTGGCGAGGGGAGGGTGGTCTCACCCGGCGGAATCGGCCGAAGATGCCGCGATGTGCGCTCGCCGCCTGCCCGTGCTCCTCGCCGCCGCGCTCATCGGCTGCGGCGGTGGGGATCCCGCTCCCGAGACCCCGGAGCCCCCGCAGCTCCACACCCCGCGGTGGGCGTTCGAGCCCTGGATCTCCAAGGACATCTCGGATCGGGCGGACACCGAGGCGTTCGTGTCGGGCTTCGAGGCGCGCGACATCCCGGTGGGGGTGCTGGTGCTCGATAGCCCCTGGGACACCAACTACACCGAGTTCCGGCCGAACCCGTCCCGCTACCCGGGCTTCGGCGAGATGGTCTCCGATCTACGCGGTCGCGGGGTGCGCACCGTCCTGTGGGTCACCCAGATGACCAACGAGGAGTCCTTCGACCTCGAGTCGGGGGGCGACACGTACCTGACGCCCGCCCTCTCGTTCCTCGAGGCGCGGCGGCGCGGGTTCCTCGTGAACGAGGGGGAGACCTTCTTCTGGTGGAAGGGCAAGGGGGGCGCCATCGACTTCTTCGACCCCGAGGCGGTCGAGTGGTGGCACGGACTGCAAGACGAGCTGCTCGACCTCGGGGTGGCGGGCTGGAAGCTCGACTTCGGCGACAGCTACGTCAACGTCGACACCGTGCGCACCGACGCGGGGGAGGTCCCGCACCAGGCGTACTCGGAGGCGTACTATCGTGACTACTGGGAGCACGGCGCGAGCCGCCTCGGCACGGATGAGTTCGTGACCATGGTGCGGGGCTACGACAAGTCGTACAACTTCGAGGGCCGCTTCTTCGCCCGCCCCGAGCACGCCCCGGTGATCTGGGCGGGGGACAACCGGCGGGACTGGGTCGGGCTCGCGGACGCCCTCGATCACATGCTCCGCTCCGCCGCCGCCGGCTACCAGGTGGTGGGCTCGGACATCGGCGGCTACCTCGATCGCGACGACCAACACATCACCCAGCTCGTGCCGGCGGACGTGGTGGTGTTCAACCGCTGGACCGCGATCGGGGCCCTCACCCCGTTCATGCAGCTCCACGGCCGCGCCAACCTCACCCCGTGGACGGTGGAGGAGCGGGCGGAGGAGACCGAGGCGAACTATCGCTACTGGTCGTGGCTCCACCACGCGATGATCCCGCTGTTCTACAGCCTCACCGAGGCGGCCTACGCGGGGGGCGCGGGGGTCCTGCGCCCACTTGGCGACGAGGCGGACTGGCCCGACGACTACCGCTTCATGATCGGCGACGCGCTCCTCGTGGCCCCGATCCTCGACGCCACCGGGGTCCGCGACGTGCCCCTGCCGGGCGGGGCGCGCTGGTACGACTGGTGGGCCCCCGAGGCCGAGCCGCTGGACGGGGGCCAGGTGCTGATGGACGTCGAGACCGCCACCATCGGCCGCGTCCCGCTCTACGTGAAGAGCGGCGCGATCATCCCGCTCGACGTGGAGCGCGACGTCATCGGCGTCGGCCGCGCGGCGGCGGCCGGCCACCGCACCCTCCTCGTGTACCCGGACGAGGCGCCGTCGCGCTTCACCATCCACGAGCAGGCGGGCCCGATGGTGGTCGAGGCAGCGCGCGAGGGCAGCGGCGCGCGCGTCGCCTGGGACACCAGCGAATTGCCAGTCCTCTTGCGGGTCCGCGCCGAGGCGCCGCCCACCGTGGTCCGCCAGGATGGCGCCACCCTGACCCCGGGGGCGGCGTGGTCGGATCTCAGCGGCGACCGCGCGACCTACTGGGTCGAGGGGCGCCATGTGTGGATCCGGGTGCCCGCGCGCGCGGGGCCCACCGAGGTCGTGATCGAAGAGTGATCCGCGGGCTCCGATCGTCCGCGACCACTCACTCCTGAACACCTGAGCGGAGTCCGGGCGCGTCCGTCCGGATTTCGAACCGCGTCCGAAATCCGGACGCGGCGCGCCGCGGGGTTCACGCGCCCGCGGTTGGCCCGGCGGTTGCTTTGGCGGAGGCCGCATGTGGCCCCTGTTGCTCCTGTCGTTGGCGGTGACCCCGCGCCTGACCCCGCAAGATGACCTGCAGCTCGCCGGCGCGCGGGCGCGGGGCTCTCCGCTGGTGCTGCACGTGGCGGCGGGGGTGCGCTCGCGGGGGCCGGCGGCCCAGCGGTTGGCGCTCCGGGCCGGCGTCTCGCTCGATCTCCTGGCGCTCCTCGCGCCGACGCCGGTGTCGACCCGGGCGCCCGAGGAGGAGCGGGCGCGCAGGCAGGCCTGCATGGCCCTGGCGGGGCGGCCCGCGCCGACCGAGGACGCGGTAGCCGAGGTGGTGGCGCGGGCGGCGCACGCGGCCCGGTGGGCGGCGCTGGGGTGCGCGTCGTGAGCGCGCTCGCGGTGCTCCTGTTGTTGGCGGCGCTCCCGGCCGAGACCGCCACCACCACCCTCCAGCGCTGGGTGGATGACGCGGTGGCGGGCCGCACCGAGCTGCCGGCCCTGGCCGAGGTGCAGGCGGCGGCGGAGGCCAGCCTGCGCCTGGGGGACGACGACACGGTGGCGTCGTGGGACGCGAACGCCAACCTGAGGGCGCTGTTGCCCCGGCTGGACGTCCGCTTCGGGACCCAGCGCGACGTGCTGGTCCGCGACACCCTCGAGGGCCTGGACTGGGCGCGGACCGGCCAGGGGCTGGGGGTGGACGTCGCGGCCCGGTGGGCCCTCGGCGACCTCCTGCTCTCGGACGCGGAGCTGGGGATCCACAAGGCGCGCCTCGCCCGCGCGGCCGCGGTGCGCCTGGCCCGGGAGCGGGTGACGCAACTCTACTTTCAGAGGGTGGAGGTCCTGGTGCGGATGCGCCTCGAGCCCAACCTCGAGCTGGTGCTGGAGGCGGCGCGCCTGGACGGCCTCCTGGACGCCCTCACCGGGGGGCGCCTTCGCGCGCGGGAGCGGGAGCAGTGATGCGCAGGTTGACTTGCATAGGTCTGGCCGCGGGCCTCGCCGGGTGCCTCGGGTACTCGGTGCCCGAGGCGCCGGCGGCGGCGCCCCAGATCCTCGGGGTCCGGCCGGAGCGGGTAGCGCTCGAGGCGCCGGTGCAGCTGGTGCTCTCGGAGGCCCTGGCCCCGGGGGCGGTGGCGCTGCGGGTGCTCGACGAGGCGGGGGAGGAGGTGCCGGCCCTCGCCCGGGCCCAGGGCGACCTGGTCGAGGTCGCGCCCCGGGTGCGGTGGCCGGCGGCGCGCCTCTCGGTGGAGCTGGTGGCGCCGCTGTTGGCGGCGGACGGGCGGCCCTTCGTGCTCCCGGAAGGTGGCTTGCAGTTCCTCGCCTACGGCGAGGTGCCGGCGGTGCCCCGGGTGCGGCTCCACGGGCCCTTCTTCGGGCCGATGAACCTGCGGTGGCTCCTCCTCGAGGGCGACGAGGCCGCGCTGAGCGCGGACGCCTCGGTCGAGCTGTCGGGCCAGGGCCCGCCGATCTCGGCCGGCCTGGCCGCGTCGGGCGGGGGCAGGGCCCTGGTCCGGCTCCCGGACGGCCGGGGGAGCTGCCCGACCCTGTGCCCGGCCGCGCGCTACAGGGTGCGCTTCATGCCCGAAGACCTGGACGTGGGGCAGGTCGACACCGCCTCGGCCGCGGACACCGCGCCGCCCCGGGTGGCCTGGGTGCACGCCCAGACCCGGGGCGCCGCGGTGACGGTGCAGGTGGAGGCGGACGAGCCGGTGGTCGTGCAAGGCTTCCTGCGGAGCGAGGCGGGCGACGAGGTGCCGCTCGGGCCGCCGGAGCAGGTGGCGACCCACGTCTGGCTCACCGCGACCGCGCCGCTGTCGCCCGAGACCCGCTACGAGGTGCGGCTCGAGGTGGAGGATCTGGCCGGGAACCGGGGCGAGGCGGCGCCGGTGTGGATCCACACCCCGGCCCTGCCGACGGTGGCGATCACCGAGGTGGTGGCGTCGCCGCTTCGGGACTGGAGCGACAGCGCGGGGGGCGAGGTGCCCTTCGATCCGCGCCCCGGGACGGGGGCGGTGAACGACAACGACGAGTGGGTGGAGCTGGTGAACCTGTCGCCCGCGCCGGTGGACCTGTTGGCGGTGGCCCTGGAGCTGCGGGCCCAGGACTCGAGCCCCTCGGTCACCATCGTGGACGGGGCGCCGGCCCTGTTCTTCGGCGCGGGGGGCGGGCTGCGGGCCTGGCTCCCGGGCGAGGCCCTGGTGGTGCGCCCCCGCGGGAGCCTGGCGCAACGTGACCTGCGCCTCGAGCTCTACGCGGCGGGGGTGCTCCTCGACGCGGTGGCCCTCGGGACCCCGGTCGGGGCGGACCACCCCGGCGGCGCGCCGCCGGACACCAGCCACGAGGCGGTGGCCCGGGACGAGGTGGGGCGGTGGCGCTGGTGCCTGCCTACGCCGGGGGATCCACGGCCGGCCACCGCCTGCGTGGCGCCGTAGCTTGCGCCGGCGCTCTTGCATGCTCCGGACGCGCGAGGTTGCGTGAGATCGGGCACCGGCTTGGGGCGAGGCGGGGTATTGAGGCATGATGCCCGGAATGCGCCGGTTGTGGACCCTGGCCCTGGTGGCCATCACGTGTTTCGGGGCGGGGTGCTCGGGCGACGACGCCCGGGACGACGGGGGGCTCGGTCAGCCCGACGTGGGCTTCGCGGACTCGGGTGAGGTGGCGGACACCGGCCCCGAGGACACCGGGGTGGCGGACGCGGGCTTCGCCGACTCGGGCGAGGTGGACACCGGGGTCGAGGCGGACTCGGGAGTCGAGGCCGACAGCGGGGTGGAAGACTCCGGGGTCGAGGCGGACTCCGGGGTCGAGGTGGACTCCGGGGTCGAGGTGGACTCCGGGGTCGAGGTGGACTCCGGGGTGGAGGCCGACGCCGGCCCGCTCGCCGACGGCGGCGACCCCGACGCCAGCCCCGGCGACGCGTTGCCGCTGGACGCCACGCCGCCCGACGCCAACTTCGACGCGGGCCTGCCCGATCCGGACGCGGGCACCCCGGACACCGGGGCGCCCGACACCGGCGTGGCCCCCGACGGCGGGGTGGCGGTGACCTGCAACCCGACCTTCAACGCGGCCGACGCCTGCGGCGGCGTCGCGGTGGGCACCTACAACTACCAGGCGGCGTGCTCGGATCAGGTGCCCTTCGCGGACGTGGCGGCGCAGTGCCCTGGGGCGACGGTGAGCAACATCGTGCGTGCCGTGAGCGGGACGCTCACCTTGGACCCGAACGGGACCTACGTGCGCAACGCGGTGACCACGGTCTCTGGGGACACGTTCATCCCCAGCGTGTGCCTGCCCACTCAACCGCCCATCACCTGTCCACAGCTGGGCAGCTTGCTGGGGCTGGTGATCCCGGGCGCGACGGGCGCCTGCACCCAGGGCAACGGAGGTTGCGACTGCCAGATCACCGTGAACACCCAGCTCAACGACGTCGGCACGTACAGCGCGAGCGGGAACGTGGTCACCACGGTGAGCGGCGGCGTGACCCAGAGCTACTGGTACTGCGCCCAGACGGGCAGCCTCGAGTATCGCGGCCTGCCCACGAACCCCACCGACAACGACACCACCTACGTCCTCACCCCGTGACGCTGGTGACGCCCCACGCGGTGAGGGCGCCCCCGATCAACGTGAGCAGGAGCCCGAAGCGGCGCACCCGTCGACCCCACTGCTTCATGTCGGTGGGGAGGCCCAGGCGGAGGTTCCGCTCCTTGGCCTGATTGGCCACGGTCCCTTCGGGCTTGAGGGTGAAGATCCACCCGCGGATCAGGAAGGGGAGGCCCAACAGCAGGATCACCCCGCCGATCACAAGCTGCACCATGCGTCACCTCTTCGCGCCGGGCGGCCCGTACCGCCCGTCGCCGTCCACGTCGACGTAGATGGGGTTCGTCACCGCCACCGGCAAGGGGTAGATGTGCTGGCGGCGCGCGATGACCGGCTCCAGGGACTCGTTCGAGTCCACCCACGCCACCACGAAGCAATCTGACTTGCAACGCACGGTGTGGCGCCCGGTGTAGCGCACCGGGGTGCGCTCGGGCGGGATGGGGATCTCTTCGGCCACCTTGCCGTCGACGTACAGGAGGATCCGGTCCGTGCCTATCCACCCGGCGGCCTGGACCTGGATGTCGACCGTCAGCTCGCCATTCGGGGCGTGGGCGAGGCCGCCCATTCGGGTCTCGCCGCTGTGCATGGTGATCACCGGGCCGTTGCTCACGGTCGCGCAGCCCTCGCGCAGGCTGTGGGTGAAGGCGGCCACGTCGAGGCGGGGCGGGGCGTCGTCGTCCACGCACACGTAGGTGCGGGGCCAGCCCACCGGGCGCAGGCTGATGGTGTGGCTGTCGCTGGTGCCGGTGCCGGTGACCCGGTTCCCCTGGCGCAGGATGTTGAACCAGTCCTCCATCGCGCGGGCGGTCTCGTCGTGCTTGCCCATCACCACCACCTCGACCCCGTCGAAGTCGCTGATGTAGCGCGGGTCCGCCGCCTTGCCGGTCTTCGGGTCGACCTTCATGAGGTCGAAGTAGCCGGTCTTCCCGGCTCGGGGGTGGTTCACCTGGATGAAGGTCTCGTCGCCGGGGGCGGCCAGGCCGCGCACGAAGTCGAAGATCTGGCGGGGGGTCCAGCCCTCCACGTCCACCATGCCGCCGCGGGGCTTGCCCGGCTGGAGCTGGAGGGGGAGGGCGTTGAAGTGCCCCACGCTGTGGGTGGTGGCCTCGGTGGCGACCACCGAGTAGACCACGCGCCCGAGGCCCTGCGACGCGATGACCGGCCGAAAGTCGGTGAGCGCGTTGTGGTCGGTGGCCACCAGCACCTCGACCCCCTCCGCCGCGTTGGAGAGCGCGCGGTCTGGGAGCGAGACGCCGGAGTCGAAGCTCGGCGCGGCGTGCTGGTGCAGGTCGGTGCTGATCAGGCCGGGCGTCACCACCGACCGCTGCAACTTGCCCTGCACCACCTCGGTGGAGCCGGCGCTGACCTCGACCTGCTTTCGGATGATCTCGTACTCGGGCCCGCGGCTCACCACCACCTCGTAGCTGCCGGGGGAGAGCTTGATCTCACCAACCCCGCGGGCCGAGAGCACGTACTGCTCGGCCCCGTCGGCGCGAAAGGACGGCCCGAGGCGCGGGGCGGGGGTGTCGCCGCGCCCCAGCACCGCCACCTTCACCGGCGGGGCCCGCCCGTCGTCGCCCTCGATGCGCCACGCCACGGTGCCCTCGGCCCCCATCGCGAAGCTCATCGTCTCGCTGCCGCCCGCGCTCACCACCCGGTCGCCGTCGCCGTTGCTCACGGAGGTGCGCCCCGGCGCCTCGGCCCGCGCGCGGTAGCGCCCGGGGGCGAGGTCGATGCTGTACCAGCCGTCCTTGTCGACGCGGGCGAGGCCCGCGATCTTGTCGGTGTCGGCCGCGATGACCCAGACCTTGGCCTCCCGCACCGGCTCGCCGCCGTGGGTGACCCGCCCGGTGAGCCGCCCGGTGCGATCGCCCCGCAGCTTCGCCACGTCGGCCGCGAACGACGCGGTGTCGCCGCGCCCCACCACCACGTGGCGACGGTAGGTCACCGGGGTGTTGGGCGGCAGGTCCGCCACCATGCCGATGGGGTCGCTCCACATGGAGCCGTTGAAGGTGTCGAAGCGCCCCGGCCCGTCGGGCACGAAGGCGTAGGAGGTGTCCTTGCCGATGCCGCCGAGCCAGTCCACGTTCACGCGGCGGCCGGGGAGATCGAAGCCCTGGCCGGGCGCCATGTGCTCGGTGCGGCCCCACTGCACCGCGTCGCCGATCTCGTACTTGGGGTAGGTGATGCTCGCGGTGTTGGTGACCCGGGTCTCGAGGGTGATCCAGCGCGCGCCGGGCTCGAGGATGTAGTCGGTCTCCACCTTCAGGTGGTCGTTGCCGGTGTCGACCCCGATCGCGCGAACCCGCGCCGCCTTCTTGCCGCCGCCCTTCTCGATCACCTTGATCGCGCTGTAGGTCGCCTGCCGCGGGAACTCGTCGTCGAGGTACATGAAGACCTCGTTCAGGTGGTCCTCGCCGTCGGGGAGGGGGGCGAGGTCGACCAGGTTCCCGGCGCTCGCCGCGAAGCCCGAGGTCGCCGCGTCGTGGGAGATCACGGCGAGGACGAGCCCGTTGTCGAGCATGTAGTCGCCGATGGCGCCGGTGGCGGCGGGGCCCCAGAGGAGCTCCTGGGGGGTCTCGATGACCCGGACCCGGGCCGGGGCCACGTCGGGGGCGCTGGGGCGGCAGGCGCCCAGGGCCGCGGCGCCCCCGATGAGGGCGGCCAGCGCGAGCAGGGGAGTTGCACGGGTCCCGGGCGGCATCACCAAGAGATGCGCTCTACCACACTGGTGGTGGGGTGTGGGTTCCGTAAATGGGAGCTGGCGTGCTATCCCGAGCCGTCTTGGGTCGGTGGACGGCCCGAGAAGAGGTCCAGGGCCATGTCGGGTCATAGCAAGTGGAGCACCATCAAGCGCAAGAAGGGTGCGGTGGACGCCAAGCGCGGTCGCATCTTCACCAAGCTCTCCAAGGAGATCACGGTCTCCGCCCGCATGGGTGGGGGTGACCCCGACGGGAACCCCCGGCTCCGCCTCGCCATCCAGGCCGCCAAGGCCCAGTCGATGCCGAACGACAACATCACCCGCGCCCTCAAGAAGGGCACGGGCGAGCTCGACGGCGAGCACATCGAGGAGCACGTCTACGAGGGCTACGGGCCGGGCGGGGTGGCCTTCCTGGTGGAGACCGCGACCGACAACACCAACCGCACCCTGAACGACGTCCGCAACATCTTCGACAAGAGCGGCGGGCACATGGCCAAGAGCGGCGCGGTGGCGTTCGTGTTCGAGCGGCGCGGCATGGTGCGCTACGAGTCGGGCAGGTACACCGAGGACCAGGTGATGGAGGCCGCGCTCGAGGCGGGGGCGGAGGACGTGGTCACCGAGGGCGAGCACCTCGTGGTCTACACCGAGCCCTCCGCGCTGCACGCGGTGAGCGCCGGGCTCGAGGCGGCGGGGCTGGAGGCCGAGCAGACCACCTTCGTCATGATCCCCTCCACCACCGTCCAGGTGGAAGACGAGGACGGGGCGAGGAAGACGCTGCGCCTGCTCGACCGGCTCGAGGACAACGAAGACGTGCAGAACGTCTGGGCGAACTTCGAGATCCCGGACGAGGTGATGGCGAAGCTCGAGGAAGAGTAGGCGCGTGCTGGCCTTCGGAATCGACCCCGGCTCGCGCAAGACGGGTTTCGGTGCGGTGCGGGTGGAGGGCAGCCGGCTCATCCACGTCGCCTCCGGCGTGATCCGGGTAGACGAAGACGCGCCGCTGTCGGACCGGCTGGTCGAGATCTTCGAGCGCCTGACAACCCTGCTTGCAGAAGTCTCGCCCGAGCGCGTGTTCCTGGAGTCGGTCTTCCACCACAAGAGCGCCCAGAGCGCGCTGGTGCTCGGTCAGGCGCGGGGGGTGGCGCTGTTGGCGGCGGCGCGCACCGGGCGGCCGGTGGGGGAGGTCTCGCCGGCCGAGGTGAAGAAGGCGGTGACCGGGAGCGGGCGGGCGACGAAGGAGCAGGTGCAGGAGATGGTGCGGGTGTTGCTCGGGATGCAGGACAAGGCGCCGTCCGACGCGGCGGACGCCCTGGCGGTAGCGGTGGCGGGCGCGGCGAGCGCGAAGTGGAACGACATGCGGGAGGCCCTCGGGGTGCCCAAGGGGCCCTCGGGGGGCAGGAAGAAGGGGTGGCGGCGATGATCGGACGGCTGCGCGGGGAGGTCATCGAGCGGGCCGCCACCACGCTGGTGGTGGACGTGCACGGGGTCGGCTACGTGGTGACGGTGACGCCGCAATCTCCCTTTCGCGTGGGCGAGCAGGTCGACCTGCACGTCCACACCCAGGTGCGCGAGGACGCGATCAGCCTCTACGGGTTCGCGGATCCGTTGGAGCGGGAGGTCTTCGATCTGTTGATCGGGGTCCCCAACATCGGCCCGGCCAAGGCGATGGGGATCCTGCAGACCCCGGCCGCCAGCATCATCCAGATGGTGGCGCAGCGAGAGCCCGGCAAGCTGGCCAAGCTCCCCGGGGTGGGCAAGAAGACGGCGGAGCGCCTGCTCGTGGACCTCGTCGACAAGATGGCGAGCCTCGGGCCGGCGGCGGCGGGGGTGAGGCTCCCCGTCGGCACGTCGCCCGCGCTGGAGCGGCCGGCCGGGGTGCTGGGCGATCTCGTGAGCGCCCTCGTCAACCTGGGCTTCAAGGAGGACGCGGCGCTGGCCGCGGCTTCAGGAGCGGTGGAGCGGCTCTCGGAGGACGCAGGGCTGGAGGCGCTCCTGCGGGAGGCCTTGAGCAAGCGCGGTTGACACCTCAGCGCAGGTCGAAGAGCTGATCGAAGCTCGCGACCTTCAGGATGTTCAGCACGTCCTTCGACGCGACCTGAAGGACGATGCGGTCCGTGGTCCTGCCTGCCTGCTCACGGAGCAGGAGGAGCATCCCCAGGGCGGCGCTGTCCAGGTAGTCGACCTTGCGCAGGTCCACCTTGATGCGGGCGCCGCGCACCACGTCGCTCTCGTAGGCCGCCCTGAACTGGGCGTGGGTGCTGAAGTCGAAGCGCCCTCCGACCTCGATGGTGACCGACCCGTCCGCGTTCTTCTGCACTCCGATGTGATCCATGGCTTTCTCCAGGTGCTCTTCGGCTAGAAGAGCTCCACCGCACCCTCCTCCAGGTTCTGTTGCTCGGCCTTGACGTGGAGCGCCTCGCAGGCCTGGGTCAGGCCCTCGACCGCCCCCTCGACTCGCTCGGCCGACGCGCCGTCGCTCAGCACGTTGCCGAGGTGGCTCGTGCCGCCGGTCAGCCGCTCGAGGGCCAGCGCGCTCTGCTCGAGGACCTGGGTGACGATGTCCTCGAACTGGAGGTGCCGGATGCCGACCGCGACGTCCCGCTCCACGTCGGCCGCGATGCTCGCCACCGTCTCCAGGCTCTCGCGGATGTGCGCGTCCACCGCGCCCACCTCGTGGCCGAGCTCGTCGGCTCGGCTTCGGGCGAGGAGGGCGAGGTTCATGTCTTGGGAGGCCAGCTCCTTGATCACGAGCTGGGTCTGGTCCACCTCGGCGCGCACCTCGCGAATCAGCTCCGAGATCTGCTCGTTGAAGGCCCTGGACTCCACCGCGAGGTTCTGCACCTCGCTCGCCACCACCGAGAAGCCCGCTGCGTGGCGGCCGGCCTTGGTGGCCTCGATCTTGGCGTTCACCGCGAGCATGGACGACGCATCCGCGAGCTTCTGGGCCCGAGTGGCCACCCGCTCGATCTCCACCACCTTCATGGTGATGTCGTCGATGTGGTTGGCCATCTCGACGCTCTGCTTGGCGACCTTGAGGATCTGCTGGACGAGCTCGTTCATCGAGCCCTCGGTCTCCGCGACGAACCGCTGGAACAGGCCGCCCTCGGACTTGTCATTGCCGCGCTCACCGGCCAGACGCCCGGCCATGCGGACCACCAGCTGCTGCTGCTGCTGCACGCGGACGTTGAGGCCGTTGTAGCTCTCGAAGATCCCCGCCACCGCCTCACGGAGGAGGCTCCTGCTGCGCTCGATGTCCGCCCGGGTCCGCTCCATGGTACGGCCCCCGGCCACCAGGGCCGCGCCGACGCCCGCGAGCTCGACGCCGCCCGCCGGGGCAGGCGGGGCGAAGGCTCTGGCGTCTTCCACGTAGGGTTCGGGGGCCGCCGGCTCGGGCCACGGCTCCGGCGCGTCGAGCTCGGGGGCGAGCCCCGACTCCCCGCCGTCCTGGTCCTCATCGTTCGTCTCGGCGCCGTCGGCGCGCCGCCAGCGCGCGAGCACCGACGGCACGAGTGCCCAAGCGCCCGCCACCATCAGCACGAGGACGGCGTCGAGGACGCTCCCCCACACGAGCTGGGCGAGCACCACGAGGGCGGTTGCGGCCGCGGCTGCCCTCAGCGCGAGGCTCCCGGACGCGAGGGGTCTGGCCTCCGTCCGGCGGGGCTTGGCGGTGCCTCCGCCGCCCATGTACTCGCTCCAAGAACCAGCCACGTGTGTCCTCCTTCGCCGCGTCGGCGGCGAACGCGATCTACTTGATCACCCGCTTGATGGTGGACAGCAGGGTCTGGGGATCGAACGGCTTCACGAGCCAGCCGGTCGCGCCGGCGGACTTGGCGACCGCCTTCTTCTCCGCGCTGATCTCGGTCGTCAGGATCAGGATGGGCGTGAACTTGTACGCGGCGAGGCCGCGCAGGTGCTTCAGCAGGGTCAGGCCGTCCATGCGGGGCATGTTGACGTCGGCTACGACCAGGCGCACCGGCTCCTTCTTGGCGATCTCGAGCGCTTGTACGCCGTCCTCCGCCTGCACGACCTTGTAGCCCGCCTCGGCCAACGTGGCCGCGACCAGCGCCCTCATGGAAGGGGAGTCGTCTACTGCGAGAATATCGTGAGCCACCGTGAACCTCCTTGCCGCTGCCTCTTCAGTCGGCTTGCCGTTCGATTCGTTGAGCGCGTCCCTATCAATCAGAGACAAGCGAATGGACTTGGGCCGCTATGCGGTCCAGCGGGAGGATGGCCTCCGCCCCGCCGAGCTTCGCTGCCTCGCGGGGCATGCCGTAGACGAGGCTGGTGGCCTCGTCCTGGGCGATCGTCTTCGCCCCGGACTCTCGCATCTCCAGGAGCCCCGCCGCCCCGTCCGCGCCCATCCCGGTGAGGATCACCCCCACCGCGTTCGCGGCCGCCGCGGTCGCGACCGAGCGGAAGAGCACGTCCACCGACGGGCGGTGTCGGTTCACCTTCTCATCCGCCGTCACCGAGGCCCGGTAGCCTCGGCCGACGCGCTCCACGATCAGGTGGAAGTCCCCCGGGGCCACGTAGGCGTGGCCGGGTTGCAGGGTCTCGCCGTCCTTCACCTCGCTCACCGCGAGCTGGCAGACCCGGTCGAGGCGCTGGGCGAAGGCCAGGCTGAAGCCGGACGGGATGTGCTGGGCGATGACCACCGGCGGCATGTCCGCCGGGAGCTGCTGCAGCACCTCGCGGATGGCCTCGGTGCCCCCGGTCGACGCGCCGATGGCGATCAGCCGGCCGCTGTCCGGGCGCCGTACTCCCGGGCGCGGGGCGGGCAGCACCACGCCGGCGGCCTTGCTCTCGCTCGGCGCCAGGGTCGGCGCGCGCTGGCGCACGCGGGCGCTGGCGGCGTGCCGCACCTTCTCGATCAGCTCCGCCGCCACCGTCTCGAAGGTGCGCTCCACGTCGGTCTTGGGCTTCGGGAAGAAGTCCACCGCGCCCAGGGCGAGCGCCTCCATGGTGGTGCGGGCGCCGGCCTCGGTGAGGGAGGAGACCATCACCACCGGCATCGGGCGCAGCCGCATCAGGTTCTCGAGGAACTTGAGCCCGTCCATCTTGGGCATCTCGACGTCCAGGGTGAGGACGTCCGGGTTGTACTGCTTGATGAGATCACGCGCCTGGTAGGGATCCGACGCGGTGGCCACCACCTCGATGCCGGGGTCCGAGCGGAGGACGTCCGAGATGAGCTGGCGCATGAACGCAGAGTCGTCGACGACCATGGCCTTGATCGGGTTGTGATGCATGACTGCCTCTCAGAAGAGTTCCACGGAACCGGCCTCCGGCTCGCGGAGGCGGTCCACCAGTTGACGTTCCTCGGCCTCGACGCGGCGCGACTCGATGACCGGCATCTTCTGTACGCGCAGGCGACCCGAGGCCGGGTAGTAGAGGACCCGCCGCGGGTTCTCGCCCCCGAGGTCGTGGCTGATGAGCCGCAGGCCCTCGTTCGCCACGAAGTCCAGCGCGAACTCGGCGTTGCGCTGCCCGATGTCCATGCGGTTGGCGAACATCCGCCCGCCCCCGGTGAGCTTGACCTCCAGCTTGCCGCGTCGCCCGCCCAGCTTCAGGACCGCGTTGATCAGCTGCTCCATCGCGGCCAGGCCGTACCGAGCCGCCGCTGCGTCCTCCTGGGCGGAGTGCGAGGACTGGGACGGGAGCATGAAGTGGTTCATGCCGCCGATGCCGCGCTCGGGGTCGCGGATGCAGGCGGACACGCACGAGCCGAGCACGGTGGAGACGATGACCTCTCCCGTGGTGGCGTAGTACTCGCCCGGGAGGATCCGGGCGACCTCCGCCTTGAGGCCGGGATCCCACACCACGCGCACCCCGCGGTCGGAGGTGGAGCCAAAGGCGCTCTCGGCGGTACCGCTGCTCATCTCACCCTCCGGTAGGTCGTGTTGCCCTCCGCCTTCAGCAGGTCGTCGCAGCCGGACACGATCTCGGAGTGCCCGATGAACAAGAGCCCGCCCGGGGCCAGGAGGTTCGCCATCCGGCGGAAGAGCTCCGTCTGGGTGGGCTTGTCGAAGTAGATGACCACGTTTCGACAGAAGATGACGTCGAAGGGGCCGCGGAACGGCCACGCCTCGATGAGGTTCAGCCGCCGGAAGGTCACCAGGGCGCGGACCTCGGGGCGCACCGCAACCAGGCCTTCCTTGGCCCCGCGGCCGTGCAGGAAGTTGGTGGAGAGCACCTCCTTGGAGAGGCCAGAGACGCGATCGGAGTTGTAGATCCCCTCCTCGGCGTGGGCCAGGACCTCGGTGTTGATGTCGGTGGCGAGGATCTTCACGTCTCGCTCGTCGACCCGAGGCAGGGCGGCCCGCACCGTCATCGCGATGGAGTAGGGCTCCTCGCCGCTCGAGCAGGCCGAGGACCAGATCCGGAGCTTGGGCTTGTCGAAGTCCGCCAGCACCTCGGCCAGCCGCTCGAAGTGGCCGTTCTCGCGGAAGAAGGAGGTGACGTTGGTGGTGAGGATGTCGAGCACCTCACGCAGCCCCTCGTCTCCTGCGCCTTCCACGTAGGCCCGGTACTCACCGAGAGACCGCAGGCCGAGTTGACGAGCGCGGCGGGAGAGGCGGTTGTGGACCAGGTTCTCCTTGTTCTGGAGCCGGACCCCGATGGACTGCTCGACCGTCGCGCAGAGCCACTGGTAGTTGGCGGTGTCCATCTGGAAGCCGCCGTCCAGCTCCATCGGGGCGACGCTCATGCCTTGCTCCTGCCAGCGCCTGAAGCCGTGCCGGCCTGCGAGCGGGCGGCCCGGGTGCCCCACTCGTCGTTGGCGCGTCGGGCCTGGCGGTTGGCGAGGCTCACCACCCCGGGGACGTCGAGGATCAGCGCCACGGTGCCGTCGCCCAGGATCGTGGCGCCCGAGACACCGCCCACCGAGCCGTAGTTGGACTCGAGGCTCTTGATCACCACCTGCTGCTGGTCGAGCAGGTCATCGACCAGGATGCCAGCCTTCTTGCCGCCCGACTCCACCACCACCAACAGGCTGTTCGGCAGGGTCTTGCGCTCGGCCGGGACCCCGAAGATGTCGTACAGCCTGATCACCGGGACCGGCTCGTCGCGCAGGCGGTAGACCTCCTGCTGGCCGGCGATGTTGCGGATGTGCGCGGAGCCCATGAGGAGCGACTCGAGGATCGCCACCAGCGGGATGATGTAGATCTGCGATCCGACCTGGACGAGCTGCCCGTCGAGGATGGCCATGGTGAGCGGCAGCCGGATGCTGAAGGTGGTGCCCTTGCCGGGCTTGCTGTCCACCTCCACCGTGCCGCCGAGGTTCTGGATGTTCCGACGGGCCACGTCGAGGCCGACGCCGCGGCCGGAGATGTCGCTCACCTGCGCCGCGGTGGAGAAGCCCGGGGCGAACAACAGGTCCACGATCTCGGCGTCCGAGAGGCGATCCTCGGCCTTCACGAGCCCGACCTGCACCGCCTTCTTGAAGATCCCGGCCAGGTTCAGGCCGCGGCCGTTGTCCGAGACCTTGATGTGGACGTCGCCGCCCTGGTGGTAGGCCTCGATGCGCAGGCTGCCGGTCTCCGGCTTGCCGGCGGCCAGGCGCTCCTCGGGCGTCTCGAGCCCGTGGTCCAGCGCGTTGCGCACGATGTGGACGAGCGGGTCGGCCACGCCCTCGAGGAGGGTCTTGTCCAGCTCGGTGTCCTCACCCAGGATCTGCAAGTCGACCTTCTTGCCCAGCTTGGTGGTCAGATCGCGGACGATCCGCGGGAAGCGGGAGAAGACGAACTTGATGGGGAGCATCCGGATCTGCATGACGCTGTCCTGCAGCTCGCGGGTGTTGCGCTTGAGCTGGGCCAGGCCGTCGCGGAGCCGGTCGAGCTGGGGGATCTGAACCTCCTTCTCGATCTGCGAGAGCATGGACTGGGTGATCACCAGCTCGCCCACCAGGTTGATGAGCGCGTCCACCTTGTCGGTGCTGACCCGGATGGAGCTGGCCTCCCGGTGTTGTTGGGGCTGAGCCGCGGCCATGGCCCGGGCGGCGGAGGGGATGGCCTTGGGCGCGGTGGGGGCGGTGATGGGCGCAGGCTCAGTTGCGGGGCGGCCCGCCGCCGGCTCGACGCGCTTGATGTTCAGATCGGTCTCGGACTCGACCCAGGCGAAGACGTCCCGGATCTGAGCCTCCTCCACCGCCGCGCTCAGGTTGATCCGCCAGCCCAGGTGTATGGAGTCCGGCTCGAGCTGCTCGAAGGAGGGCAGGCGGTCCAGGATGGCCTCGACCCGGCACGGGCCGAGGCTGCCGAGCTCCCGCAGCAGCAGGATCGGATCGTTGCCGAACGCCATCAGGTCGGTGTGGGGCAGGAACTCGATGCTCCACTCGGTCGCGAAGGTCGCAGCGGGCGCGGCGGGCGCCGCGGTCACGGGCGCCGCCGTGGCGGAGCTCGGGGCCCCGCCCTGGACCAGGGACAGGAGCACCTGCAGTTGGGCTTGCAGATCCTGGGTCCGCGCGCTGTCGAGGTCGGAGCCGTCGCGCTCCGCCGCCAGCATGGCGCGCAGGTGGTCCACCGACAGCAGGAGCCCGTCCACCACCTCGGTGGCGGGCGGGTTGTCCTGGGAGCGCAGCGCGTCCAGGATCGCCTCGGCGGTGTGGGCGAACTCGATGAGGCGCGTCAGCCCGAAGGTGCCGCTGCCACCCTTGATGGAGTGGATGGCTCGGAACACCGAGTTGAGGGCCTCCAGATCGAAGGTGCCATTGCTGAGCTCGATCAGGCCGGCCTCGGCGACCTCGAGGCCCTCCTCGGCCTCCTGGAAGAACACTTCGCGCAGCTGGTTGAGGAGTTGGTTCGGATCACTCATGGTCGCGCTCCTACGCCTCGAGCCCCAGGTGGAAGGTGAGTCCGGTCATGGCAGCGGCCGCCTTGAGCTCGGCGCTCACGCCGCGCCACACCACCGAGACCTCGGCGCTCCGAGCCCGGCGGACGAACGCGGTCAGGAGCTGGAGCCCCGCCGCGTCCACGCGCTCGACCTTGCTCGCGTCGAGGTGGGCCACGTCCTGGCTGTCGAGGAGCGGGCGCAGGGCGGCTTGGAGATCACGGGAGCCCGCGATGTCCAGACTCGTGGGTAGGACAAGGGTCGACGCCTCGTTCAAGGTGGTCACGGCCATTCCTTCGGAGGGTTCCAACGCCTACTTGAGCGCAGGTGGGCGGATCTGGTGCACCCCGAGACGACCGGTCGCGGCCCCGGGCAGGCCCTCGGGGAGCGCTAAAGATCCTGCTGACCTCGCCGACCGAACCCCGCGTTGGGTCGTGTGCCAGCACCTGGCGCCGACGCTAGGAGCCATTCTTCATGCAAGAGCAGACCGCGCAGAACAGAGACGACGTCGCCGCCGGCCCGGCCTCCGGGAGCCAGCTCCTCACCTTCCTGTTGGCGGGTGAAGAGTATGGCGTGGACATCCTGAGGGTTCAGGAGATCCGGGGTTGGGACAGCGCCACGCTGGTCCCCAACACACCGCCCTACATCAAGGGCATCATCAACATTCGCGGGTCCATCGTGCCCGTCCTGGATCTCCGGCTGCGCTTCGGGCTCCCCGCGGTCGAGTACGGGCCGACCACGGTGGTGATCGTGGTGAAGGTCGAGGGCGCCACCCGCGCCATGACGGTGGGGCTCGTCGTCGACGCGGTGTCGGACGTCTTCTCCCTCGCCACGGCCAAGATCCAGCCGCCGCCCGAGTTCGGCGGCGACATCGACATCAACTTCATCAGCGGCCTCATCACCTCGGAGGAGCGCCTCATCGTCGTCCTCGCGGTGGACGGGCTGCTCGGCAAGACCGCCGCCGTCGCCGAGGCGCCGCACGCCCTCGTCGCGTAGGAAGCCCCTCCATGCAGCCGCCCGCGCCGAAGCTCGAGCCCATCCCCCGGCCCAAGTCCTGGATCCGGGCGCGCGGCCGCCGCAACCTGCGGGAGGTGGTCCGCCGGCTGGAGCTGCACTCCGCCGACCTGAACCGGGAGCGTGAAGAGCTCCTGCGCTGGCAGGAGGAGGCCTATCAGGAAGAGAAGCTGGCCCAGAAGGTCTACCAGCACATCGTCGCCCGCGGCCTGAAGGACGCGCCCGGCGTCCACCGGATGGTCTCGCCCCGCTCCATGTTCAACGGGGACATGGTGCTGGCCGCCTCCGGCCCGGGGGGCCTGCTGCGGATGATGGTGGGTGACTTCACCGGCCACGGTCTGTCGGCCGCCATCGGTTCGCTGCCGGCCTCCGAGGTCTTCTACTCGATGACCCAGAAGGGCTTCTCGGTCTCCGACGTGGTGTCGGAGCTGAACAAGAAGCTCCTGACCCTGCTCCCCCGCGGGATGTTCTGCGCCGCGGTGATCTGGGACGTGGACCAGACCACCGGCCAGATGTCGGTGTGGAACGGCGGCATGCACGACGTCCTCATCCAGGGGCCCCTCGGCCTCCGGGACCGCCTCCAGTCCCGCCACCCGCCCCTCGGCATCCTGCCGGTGAAGGACTTCCGCAGCGACACCGAGAACCGGCTCCTGCACGTGGGCGACCGGATCCTCGCCTACTCCGACGGGGTCCTGGACGCCTCGAACGACGCGCGCGAGCGCTTCGGCCAGGAGCGCCTCGAGCGCACCTTCCTCTCGAGCAACGACGCGGAGGGCTTCTTCTGCAGCCTCATCGACGGCATCGCCGCCCACTGTGGCGTGGCGGAGCAGGTCGACGACATCACCCTCATCGAGTACGACGTCCAGCCGCTCCAGCCCACCCCGCTCGCCAGCTCCGCCGATCTCGCCTCGGCCCCCGAGCCCAGCACCTGGCAGTTCGAGGTGACGCTCGGCCCCGACGCCCTGCGCTCCACCGACCCGGTGCCGATGGTGGTGGACGCGATCATGAACATCCAGGGCCTGCACGGGGACCGGCGCCGCATCTCGACCATCGTGGCCGAGCTCTACTCGAACGCGCTCCACCACGGGCTCCTGCGGGTGGACTCCTCGCTTCGATGCAGCCCCGCCGGCTTCGCCGCCTACTTCGATGAGTGCAAGTCGCGCCTGGCCACCCTCCAGGAGGGCCAGATCCGGATCAGCCTCCAGCACCGGCCCCGCTCCGACGGCGGGACCCTGGACATGGTGTTCGAGGACACCGGCGAGGGCTTCGATCACACCGCGCCGCGCAAGCCCTCTTGCGCTTTCGGCGGGCGAGGCCGGACCATCGTCCAGTCCCTCTGTGAAGATGTGCGCTACGAGGGCCGCGGGAACCGGGTGCTGGCGCGGTACCGCTGGCGCTTCGGCGGCCCCGAGGCGGTCGACTGACGCACCGTCCTTCGCCCGTGTTATGATCCCGACCTGAGGGGAGGCTCAGGGAGGCCATGAACACCCTGGAGATCGCCGTGGCCGTCGCCGCCGGGGTGATCCTCTTCCTCTTCGGGATCGAGAACTTCAGCAAGGAGGTCCAGGCGATCTCGGGGGAGCGCTTCCGCAAGTCGCTGTCTCGCGCGACCCGGCACCCGGCCCTCGGCTTCCTGCTCGGGGCCAGCGTCACCGCCCTGATCCAGTCGAGCACCGCCACCTCGGTCATCGCGGTGGGCCTGGTCGACGCGGGGGTCCTGAGCTTCCGCCACGCCCTCGGGATCCTGTTCGGCGCCAACGTCGGCACCACCGTCACCGCACAGCTCGTGGCGCTGAAGCTCACCGACTTCGCCCCATACCTGATCCTGGCCGGCTTCGTGGCCGGGCTCCTCCCGTTCCGGTGGCGGATCCTGGGCCGCTCCATCTTCTACTTCGGCCTCGTCTTCTTCAGCCTCGACATGGTCTCGGCCGCCGCTGCGCCGCTGCGCGAGGACCCCGACGTGGTGTCGGTCCTCGCCTCGTTCCAGGGGGGTGTCGTCGGGGTGCTGGCGGGCGCCCTGTTCACCGCGGTGGTGCAGTCGTCATCGGTGACCACCGGCCTCGCCATCGTCCTCACGCAGCAAGGAATCCTGCGCTTCGACTCCGCCCTGGCCATGGTGCTCGGGGCGAACGTGGGCACCACCATCACCGCCGTCCTCGCCTCGGCCAACCTCGACACCTCGGCCCGCCGCACCGCGATCTCCCACGTGCTCTACAACGTCCTGGGGGTGGCGCTCTTCGTCCCGTTCCTGAAGCCGTTCGAGGAGGGCCTCCTGACCCTGGGGCTGACGCCCCCGAGCACCCTGGCCGTCGCCCACCTCGTCTTCAACCTGACCTGCGCGGTCATCTTCCTCGCCGCGGTCAGGCCCTTCGCGCGCCTGGTGGAGCGCCTGGTGCCCGACGAGGCAGAGGAGCCGCCCCTGAGCCCCCTCCCTGCTCGCCCGGAGGACGACCTGGACGTGGCCCTGGCGGACTTCGAGCCCTGGCTGGCCGCGCTCCTGGCGCGGGTCAATCGCTACTACACGTCGGCGGTGCTCGCGCTCGAGACCCAGGACGACAAGATCGTCAACCGCGCCCGGCGGATGTCATCCATCCTGCACTTCGGCCTGCAGGAGGCCCAGGAGTTCCTCTACCGCGGCTCTCACGGCACCATGTCCGAGGCCCAGTCCACCAAGGTCCTGCACCTCGTGATCTCGGTGGACCACGTCCGGCAGCTGGTGGACTCCATGGACGACCTCATGGGCATCCTGAGCAACCTCGAGCGGCGCCACGCCCGCCTGAGCATGGACGCGCTGCTGGACGTGCAGCGGGTGTGGCCGCTCACCGGCAAGACCCTGGAGGCCCTGCAGGCCTGCTTGCAAGATGGAGATCGGGCCGCGGTCGCCGACCTGGATCAGCGGATGGAGGCCGCGCTCGGGGAGGCCTACCTACGCTTCATCGAGCTGGCCCGCCGGGAGCGCGAGGGGAGCGAGCTCGCCGACTTCCTGTCCATCCACCAGCGGATCCGCTCGAAGGTGGAGGCCTTCGCGAACCACCTGACCGACTGAGGGCGCCCTCAGAAGAGCCCAGGGTTCCGGCGCGCTCGGCCCAGGTGCTCGTAGGCCCGTACGGTGGCCACCCGGCCCCGGGGGGTGCGCTTCAGGTAGCCGTGCTGGATGAGGTACGGCTCGTAGACGTCCTCGATGGTGGAGGGCTCCTCGCCTATCGAGGCGGCCAGGGTGTCGAGGCCCACCGGGCCGCCCTCGAAGCGGTCGATGATGTAGCTCAGCAGGCGCCGGTCCATCTCGTCGAAGCCCTTGGGGTCGATGCCGAGGGCGCTGAGGGCCTTGTCCGCGATCTCCTGGGTGATGTGCCCGTCGCCCCAGACGTCCGCGAAGTCGCGCAGGCGCCGCAGCAGCCGGTTGGCCACGCGGGGGGTGCCGCGGGCCCGGGTGGAGATCTCCTTCGCGCCCCCGGGGTCGAGCTTGGCGTCAAGCCGCCTTGCGGAGCGGTGGACGATCTCTTCGAGCTCGTGGGGCTCGTAGTAGTCCAGCCGGGCGACGTAGCCGAAGCGGTCCCGGAGCGGGCTCGACAGCAGGCCGCTCCGGGTGGTGGCGCCGACCAGGGTGAAGCGGGGGAGGGGGAGGGTCATGGTGCGGGCGTGCGGCCCGTCGCCGATGACCACGTCGAACCGGAACTCCTCCATCGCGGGGTAGAGGTTCTCTTCGATCGACGGCGTGAGCCGGTGCACCTCGTCGATGAACAGCACGTCGCCCGGCGCGAGGCTGGTGAGGATGCCGGCGAGGTCGCCCTTCTTCTCGAGGGCGGGGCCGGAGGTGATGTGGAGCTTCACCCCCATCTCGACCGCGATGATGTACGCGAGGGAGGTCTTGCCCAGGCCGGGGGGCCCCGAGAAGAGCAGGTGGTCCACCGCCTCGCCTCGCTGCTGGGCGGCCTGCACGAAGACCTTGAGGTTGTCCTTCACCTTGGTCTGGCCGACGTACTCGTCGAAACCCCGGGGCCGCAGGGCCGCGTCCACCGGCCCGTCCTCCGGCCGGAGCTGCCCGCTCAGGTCCCGGTCCCGGTCCACGTCGTCCCTGGTGGCCACCCCCGACCCTTATCAGGCCACCCGCGGCGGCATCAACACATGCGTTCAGTCTCCGCCGCCTCGGGGATGCCGGCGGTCACGGCGGTGCGTGAACCGGGCGGCTCGACGTCTTCATATATGGGAAGGGACCTTGGATTGCGGGCACTCACGGTCATGGACGCCGGGCGCACCGGCCGCAAAAGCCTTGCGTCGGGGTCCACCTCATGGCACGCACCTCCAACCCGAGTGACGTCCCCGCGACACCGTATACCTTTTGCCACAACCCCCGACTCCCTCACCACATCGCAAGTTGTGTGTGCGCCTCGTGAAGGGTGTGTTGATGGCGACTGGTTCGGAAGTTGCTGGGCCGATGGTCGGGTCGCCCTCGGGCGGCGGGCGGGCGACAGGAAAGTTCGCGGATGTTCCAGCAGCGTACTCTGAAAAGTATGGTCACGGGTCACGGCGTCGGCCTGCACAGCGGGCAGCTGACCCGGGTCCGCCTCGTGCCGACCCCTCCGGACAGCGGCATCGTCTTCGTCCGCACGGACCTGGTCCCCAACGTGGAGATACCCGCCACGTCGGCCAACGTCCGGGACACCGTCCTCGCCACGACGCTCGGCGTCGGCGCGGTCACGGTGGCCACGGTAGAGCACCTGATCGCGGCCCTGGCTGGCCTCGGGGTGGACAACGCCCGGGTCGAGCTCGACGGCCCCGAGGTGCCCATCCTCGACGGCTCGTCCGCCCCGTGGGTCCAGCTGATCACCGAGGCCGGCGGCACCGTGGCGCAGCGCAAGGCGAAGCGCTTCCTGGTGGTGCGCCGCGCGGTCGAGGTCCGGGCCGACGACAAGTGGGCGCGGCTCGAGCCGGCGAACACGTTCAGCCTCCGCTGCTCGATCGACTTCGACCACCCGATCGTCAACAGCCAGTCCTTCGAGATGACCATGAGCGACACCGCCTTCCTGCGGGAGGTGGCGCGGGCCCGGACCTTCGGCTTCGCGAAGGACGTCGACGCCATGCACGCGGCCGGCCTGGCCCGCGGCGGCAGCCTCGACAACGCGGTGGTCATCGACGACTTCTCCATCCGCAACCCCGACGGGCTGCGCTTCCCCGACGAGTTCGTGCGCCACAAGGTGCTGGACGCGATCGGCGATCTCGCGCTCCTCGGCGCCCCGATCATCGGGCGCTACGTGGGCCACAAGACCGGCCACGCCCTCAACACCCGGCTGGTGGCCGAGCTGTTGGCCAACCCGCGCTCGTACGAGGTGGCCGAGTTCAAGGCCACCCGCGAGGCGGAGGGCGCGCAGGTCATCCTGCCCTCCTTCGGGCTGGGCGGCCTCGCCACCGCGTAGGCTCGCTCATAGCCCGCACTCACCCCGCCCCAACAGGCCGTCGCCCGGCGCGCTCAGCTCGCCGAGGTGGAGGATGCGGGCCCCGGTCTGGCCCACCGGGTTCACGCTCTTGCCCACCACCACGCCGGGGGCCGGCGCCTCGTACTCGCGGATGACGTCGCCGAACGCGGTGCGCACCCGGGCCACCCGCTCGCCCGCCTCGACGTGGCCGGTGACCTCCGGGAACACCTCGAGGAGGCCGCCGCGGTCGGTGTACATCCAGGACGAGGTCCGGCACAGCACCGGCGCCTCCGTGGTGTGCAGGTCATCCTGCGCGTGCTCGATCACCCCGGCCCACGCGAGCACCGCGCGCACGCCCTCGAGGGCGGAGCGGGTGTAGGCCTCTTGCCAGAGCTGGGGATCGCCGATCTCGAGGGTGACGCTGGGGATGCCCATCGCCATCGCCGCCCCGCGCAGGGTGCGGTCCGAGGCCGGGTTGTGGACGATGATCTGGGGGCGCTGGAGGTACGCCATCGCCGCGGTGCGGCGGTCGCGCATGTCGGCCCGAACGTAGAGCGAGTTCACCCGGCCGAAGCTCGCGGTGTGGAGGTCCACCATGAACCCGAACTGGCCCACGATGCGGTCGAGGATCCGGTGGGCGTAGACCTCGGCCACGCTGCCGGACGCCTTGCCGGGCATGATGCGGTTGAGGTCGGTGCCGTCGGTGAAGCCGCGCTGGTAGCGGTGCAGCCCGGGCACGTTCAGCGCCACCACCCCCACCACCGTCCCCGCCACCTGCTCGGGGGTGAGGGTGCGGAACAGCTCGTGGATCACCGGGATCCCGTTGAGCTCGTTGCCGTGCAGGCACGCGGTGAGGCCGAACACCGGCCCCGGGCGCGTCCCGCGCATCACCATCACCGGGACCCGGATCCCGTGGCCGAGGCCGTCCCCCACCAGCTCCACGAAGAGGCGGGTGAGCCCCTCGGGGAGCGCGCCGACCTCGAGCTGGTTGACCACGTCCACCGGCGCGGGGGGCACCACCGGATCCACCGGGACCGCGTACAGGCTGTCCATCGCCGGATGGTGCGACGAAACGCGGCCGGAGGGTAGGCCTCAGGTGAGGGCGGCCGCGAGGGCCCGGGCC
Organism: Deltaproteobacteria bacterium; assembly: GCA_020632995.1. GTDB lineage: Bacteria > Myxococcota > Kuafuiibacteriia > Kuafuiibacteriales > Kuafuiibacteriaceae > JACKEN01. The sequence goes on from JACKEN010000001.1 coordinate 48,925, forward strand.
TTCACCTGGGTCTCCTCCCACTCCCGCGTGGGGTCGGAGTCGGCCACGATGCCCCCGCCCACCCCGAAACGCAACTCGCCCTGCACGATCTGGGCGGTGCGGATGGCGATGCTGGTCATCAGCCCTCCGTCGGGGGTGAGGTAGCCGATGGCGCCGGTGTAGAGGCCGCGGGGCTGGCCCTCGAGCGCGTCGATGAGCTCCATCGCGCGCAGCTTGGGCGCCCCGGTGATCGAGCCGCCGGGGAAGAGGGCGGCGAGCAGCGCCTCGTCCGTCAGTCCCCCGGGGAGCCGGGCCACCACCCGGCTGGTGAGGTGATGCACGGTGGGGAACGACTCCACGTAGGCCAGGCCGTCCACCCGCACCCCGCCCGGCGGGGCCAGGCGCCCGAGGTCGTTCCGGAGGAGGTCGACGATCATCACGTGCTCCGCCGCCTCCTTGGGGTCGGCCCGGAGGCGCGCCGCCTCCTCGGCGTCGGCCTCGGGGGTGGCGCCGCGGCGGCGGGTGCCCTTGATGGGGTAGGTCGCAAGCTCTCCTGCCCAGGGATCCAGGTGGAGGAAGCACTCCGGCGACGCGCTCACCACCGCCTGGCCGCGCCCCAGGCCCAGGTAGGCCGCGAAGGGCGGGGCGCCGCCTGCCACGAGGCGGCCGAACGCGGCCTCCGGCGCGCCGGCGTAGCGGCCGAGGAGGGGGTAGGTGAGGTTGACCTGGTAGACCTCGCCCGCCTCGATGAGCCCGAGGAGCTCGCGCACCCGCCCCTCGTGGGTGGCCTGGCTCACCCCAGCGTGCAGGCCGGCCTGCAGGCCACCTCGACGCGCGGGGGTCGGCCGGCGCAAGGCCGCTTGCAGGTAGTCGAGCCGGCGCCGGGCCTCGGGGGTGTCCTGGGCCATGAGCCACCCCTCGCCGGTGTGCTCGTCCCGCGCGTACACCGCGTCGAAGAGGGCGAAGCGGGCGTGGGGCAGCCCCAGCGGGTCGGGGCGCGGCACCCGCGGTCGCGGCGCGTACGCCCAGCCGAGGTCGTAGCCCATGTAGCCCACCGCGCCCGAGAAGAACGGCGGCAGGTCGCGGCGGGCGGGCACCGCCCACCCGGCGAGGGCGGCCCGGGCCGCGCTGAGGGACGGGGCGTGCGCCATGGGCTCGAGCGCGCCGTAGGACCAGCGGGAGAGGGCGCGGTCGCCGGGACCGGAGCGCAACACCACCGCCTCCTCGGCCCCGAAGCCCAACAGGTGGGTGGGGTCGGGGGCGGGGGCCGGCCACCGCCGGATCACCAGCCCCTCGGCCCCGGGGCGCTGCTCGAAGGCGGCCGTCAACCCGGCTTACTCCAGCGCGTCGAAGCGGTTGAAGCGCATCGAGAAGGTGCCGCGGCCCTCGGTGAGGGAGCGCAGCTGGGTGGAGTAGCCGAACATCGCGGTCATCGGGGTGATGGCCTTGACCACCCCGCGATCCCCCTCCGCCTCCACGCCCTCGATGCGGGCGCCGCGGGCGGACAGATCGCCCACCACCGAGCCGGTCATCGCCTCGGGCACCACGACCTCGAGGCTCATGAGGGGCGACAGGGTCACCGGGCGGGCCTCCTTCAGGGCGTGGCGGACCGCGTTGGCCGCCGCCACCCGCAGGGCCACGGTGGTGGTCTCGCCCGGTCGGGTCTCGACCTCCTTCAGGGTGATGCGCACGTCCTGCACCGGGTAGCCGTCGATCGGCCCGGCCTCGAGGGCCTCGAGCGCGCCCTGCCGGACCTCGTTGAAGTCCTTGTCGGTGAGCGCGTTGAGGGTCTTGTTCTCCTCGCTCCGCTTGTCCTCGAACTCGGTGCCGGAGTCGCGCGGGGTGGGCGCCACCTCGAGCGCCACCCGGGCATAGACCCGCTCCTTCTTGGCCTCGTCGATGACCCGCTCGAACACCTCGTTCATGCCCGCGTTGCCCGCGATGGTCTCGCGGTAGACGACGGACGGGTTGCCGGTGTTCACCCCCAGGTTGAACTCGCGGTTGAGGCGGTCCACCAGGATCTCGAGGTGCAGCTCGCCCATGCCCGCGAGCAGGGTCTGGCCGGTGTTCTCGTCTTCCTTGAGCTCCACCGTCGGGTCCTCGTCCGCCAGCTTCTTCAGGGCCTCCTGGAGCTTCTCGAGGTCCTTGTTCTGCTTCGGCTCCACCGCGATGGCGATCACCGGCTTCAGGAACGCCATGTCCTCGAGCCGGATGGGGTGCTTCGGGTCGCAGAGCGCGTGCCCGGTCTGGGCGAAGCGGACGCCGGCCGCCATCACGAGGTCGCCCGCCACCGCCTCGTTGATCCGCTCCTTCTTGTGGGAGTGGGTCTTGAAGAGGCGCGCCACCTTCTCCTTCTTGCCGTCGTTGGCGTTGAGGAGGTCCATCCCCGGCTCGAGGGTGCCCGAGTACACGCGGATGTAGACGTGGCGCCGGCCTTCGTCCATCGCCACCTTGAACACCATGGCGCACAGGGGCGCGTTGGGGTCGGGCTCCCGCGACTCCTCCTCGCCCGTCTCGGGGTTCACGCCGACCACCGGGGGCACGTCGACGGGGGAGGGGAGGTAGTCCACCACCGCGTCCAACAGCGGCAGGACGCCCTTGTCGCGCAGGGCGGAGCCACACAGCACCGGCTGGATCTGGTTGGCGCAGGTCCCCTTGCGCAGGACCTCCTGCATCTTCTCGAGCGGGACCTCCTCGCCGCCGAGGTAGAGCTCGGCCACGTCGTCGTCCAGCTCGGAGAGGGCCTCGAGCAGGCGCTCCTTGGCCGCCTCGGCGTCGGCCATCAGCTCGGCCGGGATGGGGCTCCGCTCCGCCGTCTCGCCGTGCTGACCGCCGAAGCGGACCGCCTCCATGGTGAGCAGGTCGATGATGCCCTCGAACTTGCCCTCGGCCCCGATCGGCATCTGGATCGGCACTGGCTTGCAGGGGAGCTTGCGCTTCATGTCCTCGAGCACCCGCTCGAAGTCCGCCCCGACCCGGTCCATCTTGTTGATGAAGGCCAGGCGCGGCACCTTGTACTTGTCGGCCTGACGCCACACGGTCTCGGACTGGGGCTCCACCCCGCCCACCGCGCAGAACACCGCCACGCAGCCGTCGAGGACGCGCAGCGAGCGCTCCACCTCGACCGTGAAGTCCACGTGCCCGGGGGTGTCGATCAGGTGGATGTCGTGCTCGCGCCAGGGGCAGGTGGTCACCGCGGCGGTGATGGTGATGCCGCGCTCCTGCTCCTGCTCCATCCAGTCCATGGTCGCGGCTCCGTCGTGGACCTCGCCCGTCTTGTGGATGCGGCCGGTGTAGAACAGGATCCGCTCGGAGACGGTGGTCTTCCCCGCGTCGATATGGGCTGCGATCCCGATGTTCCGGATCCGCGAGAGCTTCGAGGGCTTCGCCATGGCCGGCGCACTGTAGCAGGCCACCCGGCGTCGGCCAGCGTCAAAGCGGCACGTCGGGGTGGCAAGTGGAGCCGGGTCTGGGTAGCATCCGCCGCTCCGGCCCCATGCTGCGCATCGGCCCCATCCAGCTGGAGTACTGGCACCTGATCCTGATCGGGGTGGGCCTCGCGTTCCTCGTCTGGCTCATCCGCGGGTTCACGGTCCGGGTCTCGGGGAGCTGGGAGCGGGTCGACGAGGGGCTCGGCGCCGGGCAGCGGGAGCTGATCAGCCTCGTCCAGTTCGGCCCCTTCGTGCGGGGGCGGCGCATGATGAAGGGCGGTTTCCAGGAGTACACGGGGATCCTCCGAGGCCGCACCATCTTCCTCACCCGCCGCGATCACGGGCGCGAGCTGATCGTCTCCCAGGGCTTCCCGCCGGAGCTGGTGAAGGAGATCGACGGCACCGTCACCGCCAAGCTCAGGATGACCCTCTCCGCCGACGCCCAGGCGATCTTCGGCACGTTCATCCCCCAGAAGATCGAGTTCACCTACCGCCCGCCCGAGATCACCAACCGGGTCTTCCTGGAGCCGTCGTTTCGGCGCTACCGGCTGGTGAGCCGGGACATCAAGGTGGCCGACACCCCCGAGGGCGAGCGGCCCGAGCGGCCCGCAACCCCCCAGATCCGCAAGACTCTCTGACGGGGCGCGTCAAAGCGATCCAGTCCCGGGGTTTATCTGGTATCATCGTGAGAAGCGGGATGAGGTCCCGAGGCACCCGGGTTGGGTCCAGGGAAGGGGGCAGCGGTGAGCGCGGAGAGGCAGTTCGACGGGGTGAAGGTGTTCACGGCGACCAAGGCGCGGGAGCGCGAGGAGCTCGGAGAGACGATCACCGACTGGCTCCGGCAGCACCCGAACCTCACGGTGGTGGACAAGGTGGTGACGCAGTCCAGCGACAACGAGTTCCACTGTCTGAGCATCGTGCTCTTCTACGCCGAGCGCTGATGTAGGCAGCTGTCGCCAGGCCGCGGGGCCAGCCGGGTTGCGCATTGACAGCGGGTCGGCCCCCAAATCTTATCGCGCCCATGCGTTTGGTTTGCCTGGGCATCTCCTCGATCGCCCTCGTCGGGCTCGCCGCCTGCTCTGCCAGCGACCCCATCGTCGACGGTGACGGCCGGGTGCTCCGTACCGAGACCGACCGGTTTGGTCTCATCACCTGCTCCGAGGCGACGGAGACCGAGACCTGCTACACCCACCGCGCCATCGTCGGGGTCTCCATGGGGGCCGGCGGGGCGGGGCAGCTGGGCCTGACCCGGCCCGAGCTCTTCGACTCGGTGGGCATGCTCGGCGTCCCCATCGTGGACTGGCGCTACATGTTCCGGAACTTCGAGCGCTCGTACCTCGGTGGGTTCTGCGACATGGACACGATCCTGGCCAACCTCGACGCGGTGGCGGATCCCGAGGGCGGCGCGTTCTGCGGCCCGGTGCACGGCGAGATCAAGTTCACCCCGGACGACGAGCCGTGGGAGCACCAGATCCTCGAGCCCGACCAGGACTACAACCACTGGTATCGCTGGATCGACGCGGGGCGCGGCGGGAACTTCGGGCGCGACAAGCTGAGGGAGTCCTTCCAGGACATCACCTTGGCCTTCGGAAACGCGCTCATGTACAACGAGGACTCTCCGTACTACGCGCCCGGCCTGCCCATGGACTATCGGTCCTGGAGCGACGCCGAGAAGTGCGACGCCCCGCTCAACGTGGGGAACATCAAGCACAAGGAGTTCAACCCCGACGGTGAGTATCCGGTGATCGCGTTCTGCGACACCCGGACCTCGGGCGGTGACTTCCTCCCCGAGCGGCCCTCGGAGCGCGCGATGGAGATCAGCCTGGCGGTGGACTACAACCGCAACGGGATCCGCGACTACGCGGAGCCGGTCATCACGATGATGCACGAGCGCTACGCCGACACCGGGGTGGCGGCGGGCGACGACTACGACTGGCGCACCAACCCCGGCGGCACCGCGGGCAACTGGCGCTACGACGAGGGCGAGGCCTTCGAGGACAACGGCCTCGACGGCGTCCCCGACACCGGCGACTACGGCGAGGGGAACGGGAAGTTCGATCTCAACCCCAACATGGCCAACTACTTCGCCCAGGATCCGCGGAGCGCGATCGAGCGCATGCCGGCCGGGCACCTCGAGCGGATGAACATCTACGCCGACGCGGGCATCCGCGACTTCCTCCAGAGCGTGGGGGCCACGAACTGGCTGTGGGGCTCGCTCACCGAGCGGGTCGGCCGCGACGTGGCGCGGGACTATACATACTTCAACACCCTCACCCCGCAGCTCGGCGACGACTTCGACTTCCTCGCGGTGGACTACTCGCCCGAGGGCATCGGCAAGCACGCCTACCTCCGCTACGGGAACCCGGACGCCCGGGAGGGCGAGATCAACAACGGGAACGGGAACCACGTCGGCACCGCGTACGAGGTGGTGAGCCGCTTCCTCATCTCGCTCTCGTTCATCCAGGAGCGCTTCCTCGACGGCGATCACACCTTCCTCGATGACGTGGGCGAGGTCACCGAGCTCATCCAGCCCCACAAGTTCCAGTCCCAGGCGCTGGGTGAGGAGCGGAGCTTCGGCATCGTGCTGCCGCCCGGCTACAACGCGCCCGAGAACGCCGACAAGACCTACCCGGTGGTCTACTTCCTCCACGGGCAGGGGATGGAGAGTGAGAACCTGCTCGCCTCGGCCATCCTCTTCTTCGGCTACATGACCGGCTCGACCAACGAGACGAACATCCGCGCGCGGCGCAGCGACTGGGCCAAGTTCATCCTCGTGTTCCCCGACTCCACGTGCAGCAACGACGCCTGCGGTTCGGGCAACTTCAACACCAACCACCTCGGGGTGGACGGCGACGGACCCAAGTACGCCGACTCCATCTACGAGCTCATGGCCTACGTCGAGAAGACTTACCGCGTCGCGCCCCCCGTGGTAGTGCCCAAGCCGTGAGCCAATCATCAGAGTCCTCGGCGGCGGCCCAGGCCTTCTTCGTGGCCCGGGCCGAGGCGGTGGACATGCTCCTGAGCCTCCGCGCCCTGTTCCTCGTCATCACCTACGGTGCGCTCACCGCGGTGGCGGGGGGCGTGGCCAACTGGATGTACATCAAGAGCCAGGAGCAGCTCGCCGCGGCGGGGGGCGAGGCGGTCCGGATGGCCGACGTGCAGGCCGAGTTCATCAAGGGGCTCTCCAGCGAGGGCTGGGTCACCCCGGAGCTGGGCGACCAGCTCGCCTCGGGCCAGCTCCCGGTCATCCTGCTGTTCGTCCTGAAGACCACGAGCTGGCTCCTGCCCGGCCTGATCCTCCTCGTCGGCTTCAACCGGATCTCGGGCGACATCTCCACCCGCTTCACCCGCTACGTGCTGCAGCGGGTGCACCGCGGCAGCTACCTGGCGGGCAAGGTGGTGGGGCACTGGCTGGTGAGCCTGGGCGCGGTCATGGTGGTGCAGGCCGTCCTGCTCGGGGTGGCCTACGGCTACGACGTCTTCGATCACGAGCTGGTGGCGAAGGCGCTGCCGCGGGTATGGCTGGGGATGGCGCTGTTCACCCTCGTCTTCGTGGCCTACACCCAGATGTGCGCCGCCCTGTTCGCGCGGCCCTTCGTCACCTTGCTCCTCGGGCTGATGCTCCTGGTTGCGTGCAACGTGGCCACCTGGATCGCGGGCAGGTTCTGGGAGCCGCTGGGGAAGATCTGGGTCGGCGACTGGGACACCCGCCTGTGGATGCTAGACCCGATGGCGGTGGGCGTGTTCCTGCTCTACGCCGCGATCTTCGTGGCCCTGGCGCAGGTCGTCCTGCGGAAGAGAGACCTGTGATGCGCCCCGCGGTCGAGCTGATCAACGTCACCAAGGACTACGGCCGGGTGCGCGCGGTGGACGGCCTGTCCCTCTCGGTGCCCGAGGAGAGCCTCTACGGGCTCATCGGCCCCAACGGGGCGGGCAAGACCACCACCTTCGCCATGCTCTCCGGGTTCCTCAGGCCCACCCAGGGTGAGGTGAAGGTGCGGGGTCGCACCCTGACCCCCGGCCAGCCGCCGGTCGGCCTGGCCCTGGCCCTGCCGCAGGACGCGGCGCTCCCCGACCACAAGCGGGTGCTCGCCACCCTGATCTACCTGGCTCGCCTGGGCGGGATGCCCAAGCCGGAGGCCGAGGCCCGGAGCACCCGGGCCCTGCAGCAGGTTGGCTTGCAGGACCTCGCGGACCGCAAGGTGAGCCAGCTCTCCCACGGCCAGCGTCGCCGGGTGGGCATCGCCCAGACCCTGGTGGGGGATGACGAGGTCATCATGCTCGACGAGCCGACCGCGGGGCTCGACCCCCGCACCGCGGTCGAGCTGGGGCAGCTGATCAAGACCCTGTCCGTCGATCGCACCATCATCCTCTCGAGCCACAACCTGGCCGAGGTGGAGTCCCTGTGCACCCACGCCGCCATCCTGGATCGCGGCAAGCTGGTGATGTCGGGGACGATGGACGAGATCAAGGGCACCGGCGGCCTCTTCACGGTGATGCTGGCCAAGGCCCTGGCCGCCCCCACCACCGTGCAGGCGGCGGTCTCGGCCCTCGCCGGGGTGGCGAAGGTGGAGGTCGCGCCCAACGCGGACGCGCTCCGCGTCACCACCGAGTCCACCGAGGGCATGGACGACCTCACGAACCAGGTCCTGCGGGTGCTGATGGACAACGGGGCCACCGTGAAGAGCGTGGAGCGGGGCCAGAGCCTCACCGAGCGCTTCATGCAGGCCACCCGCGGGGCCGGGGGCTGATCAGTCCCCGAAGATCAGCGCCCTGCAGTCGTAGTCGTCGAGGAGGTTGAGGCACGCGGCGGAGAGCTGCTTGCTCGGGCGCTGGCCCTGGTCGGCGTTGCAGCTGACCTCGTCCTTCCACTCCTTCACCGCCGCCTTGTACTCGTCTACGCAGGCCTCGACATCCTCGACGGTGGCGCCGCAGTCCTCGTAGTCGTAGTCGTCGATGCCCGCGCAGTCCGCGAAGTCGCGGAAGGTCTTGCCGTAGTTCTCGGAGTCGCCGGTGCACTCGTACGCGACCTCATTGCAATAGGACTTGCAGTCGCTCCAGCTCCCATCGCAGGACCAGAGGAACTCGGCCGCCGAGTAGTTGGTGCAGAGGTACTGGATCCACTCCTCGGATCCCATGGCGTCGCTGATGTGCTCGGCCGCCGACTCGCAGAAGCCCACCGCCTCGTACGGGCTCAGGGTCGAGACGCGGCGCCCGGGGTCGAGGTCGGTGGTGAAGCCGCCGCCGCAGCCGGTGGCGGCGGCGGCGAAGAGGGCGGTGAGGGGGAGGGCGGTCTTGTTCATGCCTCGCTCGTTTGCAGGCGGGGTGCCAGGCCCCCGGTCGCCCCTGAAGCGCTCGTGATCTCAACCGCTTGTCTCTCGACCCGAGCTTCGTTCGGCGCCGCAGGGGCCGGCGGTCGGACGGACCCCGGACGGACGCCCGGACGCCGGCTGCGCTCTCGCGCTCCGCCGGGGTATGGTGCGCCATGTCCTCTGCCCTCGTCGTGCTCGCGCTGGTGCTCGGCGCACCGCCCGCCCCGGTGGCCACGGCCCTGAAGGCGGCCCCCAAGGGGCTCCAGGTGCAAGGCCGCTTTCACGCCGGGCTCCGCTTCAAGGACGTGGACGGCGAGCACGTGCTGGTGCTCTCCACCAAGGACGCGCCGGGGGCCCGGCACCTGTTCGCGGTGCTGGCCAAGGAGACGAAGGGACGCTTCGAGGTCCAGCGCACGGTCAAGGACTGGGAGCAGGACTGCGAGTTCGACCTCATGGTGGGCTTCCATGACGACGCCACCCAGGTGTCCGACGCCGACGGGGACGGGCGGGCCGAGGTGACCTTCGCCTACGAGCTGGGCTGCGTGTCCGACGTGAGCCCGGTGGGGCTGAAGCTCATGCTCCTCGAGGGGCCCGACAAGTACGCGGTCCGGGGGCAGACCCGGGTGCGGGTGAGCGAGACCGAGTGGATGGGGGGCGAGCGCACCCTTGATCCGGCCCTGGACGCGGTGCCCAAGCTGAAGGCGCTCGCCGCGGCGCGGTGGACCGCGCTGATCACTCGGGGCGAATAGGCCTCTGACGCAACCCGTCGCCTCTGGTGCCGATACCGTGCCCGTGACCCTGGACCGTGCCGCCCTCGGAGCCCGCCTCGGGACCGACCTGCGGTCCATGGCGCTCCTGCAGCGGGCGGCCGACGCGTTCCAGGCCGAGCTCGACCAGCTCCGGCACGAGACCGGGGTGGGCTCCGAGGTCTCGGACGTGGCCCTGCGGCAGGTCGCGGCGGAGCTCCTGGTGGAGCGCACCGCCCAGCACCTGGAGGCGGCCGGGGCCAAGAGCGCGCAGCTGCGGGAGGGGCTGGCCGGCCCGACCCACGGCGGCGCAAACGCGCTGATGCAATTTCGCCTCGCCGTCATGGGCCCCGGCCACGGGGGTGAGGGGCCGGAGCCGGTGCTGAAGGGGCCCGCGCCCCAGGACCTCGCCCGGGCCCGCACCCGGCTCGCGGTGCTGGCGCCGGGGCGGAAGCTCTCCTCCGAGGACGCCCGGGTGCTCCTGCAGCAGGCCGCGTGGGGCACGCGGCAGGCCCTGGCCGCGGTGCGCTGGGTGCGGGGCCTGGGGGTCGAGGCCTTCGCGCCCCAGAACATCGCCGGCGCGTGCGGCTACGGGCAGGCGACCTCCACCTTCCACCTCCAGGACCTGGGCGTCCCGGCCGAGGACATCCACCTGCACCAGGCCGCCGACGCGTTCGGCGACGGGTTCCGCCACGCCTTCGTGGTGGTGAAGATGCCGGACGGCAAGCCCTACCTGGTGGACTGCACCTTCCGGCAGTTCTTCCAGCCCGACAACGAGGGGCCCGATCGCATCGGGGAGCCCGGGCGCATCATGCGCGCCGACCGCCGGGGCCGGGCGATCGCCGACGAGCTGCTGGCCAACGGGTTCATCGAGCTCACCGACGAGGTGGCGGCCGCCTACGGCCGGGCCCTGTCGACCGACCCGGGCTGCGCGGTGAAGGCGCGGGCGCTCCTCAGGAGCACGGCGGAGATCGACTACGACCGCGCGGAGATCCTGGGGCTGCCGGCCTTGCCCCCGCTCGCGCAGGGGCCCTTGCCGTCGCGGCCCCGGGGCCCGAACATGAACCGAGGTCCGCCATGAGCCTGGTGCTCGAGTACAAGAGCAGGGCCGAGGCCGGCCCGGCCACCACCGCCGAGCTAGAGGGCCCCACCGTGGTGGGGCGTGGGCCCGACTGCGCCCTGCGGCCCGACGACATCCTCCTGTCCCGGCGTCACTTCCGCCTGTTCGAGCGGGAGGGCGTCTGGCACGCCGAGGACGTGGGCTCCGCGGCCGGCACCTGGCTGAACGGCGCGCAGCTCCGGGGCGCCCGGGCCCTCGAGGCAGGCGACGAGCTGCAGGCGGGTGGCACGGTGTTCCGGGTGGCGCGGGCGGACTGAGCGCTACGTGCAGGCCGCGGCCACGCCGCGGACCATCACTCCCGCCGGGTCAGAGTGGCGCTGAGGGCCAGGGTCTCGCCGCCCCGCACCACCTTCACCACCACCGTGTCGCCGGGGGCGCTCCGGCGCAGGGCCACCGTGAAGTCTTGGAGGTTCTGCACCTCGAGCCCGTTGAACTCCACCAGCACGTCGCCCGCCTTGCAGCCCGCCTTCTCGGCCGGGCTGCCGGGGCGCACGCCGGAGAACTTCACGCCCTTCACGTCGTCCCCGAAGTCCGGGATCGAGCCGAAGTACGGCCCGTAGCCCCGGCCCTCACCGCTGCCGCCGCCGTGGGCGGCGGGGGGCGGGGCGGCCACGTAGGTCGGGCGGGCCTCGGCCCGGGCGAGCGCGCTCACCAGGTCCGCCGCCACCGCGCCGACCTTCGCCATGCCGGGGTAGTAGAGGGTGTCCGCGTCGTCGCTCGGCTTGTGATAGTCGGCGTGGGCGCCGGTGAACAAGAAGAGCACCGGCACCCCCCGGGCGTAGAACGGGGTGTGGTCGCTCGGGCCGTAGCCGTCGCCCCCGTAGGTGCCGACCAGGCCCCGGCCCTCCACCGCCTCCTTGGCCAGCGTGGCAAGCTCGCTTGCGGTCTTCACCCCCATCAGGTGCAGGCGGTCCTGCCGGAGCCGGCCCACCATGTCGAGGTTCACCATCGCCGCCATCTGGTCCATCGGCACCGGGGGGTGCTCCACGAACCAGCTGCTCCCCAAGAGGCCGTCCTCCTCGCCCGCGAAGAACACCACGTAGACCTTGCGCTCGAGGCCCTCGGCGCCCGCCGCCAGCGCGCGGGCCGCCTCGAGCACGGTGGCGGTGCCGGAGGCGTTGTCGTCGGCCCCGTTGTGGATCAGCGGCTCCTCGCTCCCGGACAGCGAGTTCGCGCCGCCGAAGCCCAGGTGATCGTAGTGGGCGCCCAGCACCACCGCCTCCTTGGCGTCGGCGGGGCCCATCACCCCGGCCACGTTGAACACGGTGCGACGCTGCCGGAGCACCTCGATCTCCACCTTGGCGGCCGGGCGCCCCGGGTCCTTGCTCGCGGGAGCGTAGGTCTTGTCGATGCCGGCCCGGGCCTTGGCCACGTCGAAGCCGAGCAGGGCCTTGGCCGCGCCTTCGGAGATCGCCGCCACCATCAGGCCCGCGTCCTGGGCCACCGGGCCGGCCTTGCTCGGGTCGACCGTCTTCTTGACCAGGAGCATCGCCACCGCGCCGCCCTCGCGCGCCAACAGGAGCTTCGCCCGCACGGTGGAGTGGGGGGTGCGGCGCCGGCCGTCGAAGGGGCTCTTGGGGTCGTCGTCGCCGGGCTCGCCGTCGAGCACCACCGCGACCTTCCCCTTCACGTCGACGCCGGCGTAGTCGTCGTACTCCTGCTCCTTCGAGGTGATGCCGTAGCCCACGAAGACCGGCGCCCCCTCGGCGACACCGCTGGCCGAGAAGGTGAAGGGCGAGAAGTCCTTGCCGCGCTCGAAGGCGGCCTTGCCCGCGCTCAGGTGGTTCTTCGGCCCGAACTCCACCCCCACCATCATCTCGAAGCCCTGGCGGTAGCCGTCGCCGAACGCGGGGCGCAGGCCTGCCTTCTTCACCTGGTCCGCGAGGTACGCGGCCGCCTTCTCGAGCCCCGCGGTGGCCGGGCCCCGACCCTCGAGCTCGTCGCTCGCGAGGTAGTAGACGGTGTCCCGCAGGCGCTGGGCCGAGAGGGTGGCGGTGCGGCTCCACGCCACCGCCAGCCGGGCCGGCCTCGACGCGGGCTGGGAGGCGGGGGCCGAGGCCGGGGCGTGCGGCGCGGCGGGCGCGGGCTCGCCGGCGCTCTGGCAGGCGGCCAACAGGGGGAGGGCGAGGGCGACGAGGCGCTTCACGGCCTCCCGAATAGCGGGTCGTGGGGCCGGCGGCAAACCGTTCTGCCGCCCGGGCACGGGCCGGGGTCAGTGGGCGAGGCTGGAGCCGGTCTTCGCCTCCCACGCCTGCGCGTCCATGACCTGCTGCCGGTAGGTCGCGTGGCAGCGGGTGCAGGCCTCGAGGGTGTGGGCGGTCGCGGTCAGCACCGCCGCGGTGTCCTGCGCTCTCGCCGCGGGCGCGATCGCGTCGGCGCGGTGGTGGAACTCGAGCGCGAGATCGGTGAAGCCCTCCGCCCCCGCGCCCATGTGCTGACACATCTGCTGCATCTGGGGTGAGGACTCGATGAGGGCGGCGGCCTTCGTGACCTCGTCCCAGTCCTGCTGGGCCAGCGCCGCGGTGATGCGCTGGATCGCGACGAGGTGCTCCATCATGTTCTGCTTCTGGTGCCAGGCCATCATCGGCTGCAGGGGCACCGGCTTGCGGGTGTCCATGGCTGCGAGCTGGGCCGCGGCAGCGCAGCCGTCCGGGCTCGCCGCGGTCGCGGGCGCGCTCGCGGCGTGGGGCGCGGGTGACTCCGCGGCCGAGCGCTGGCAGGCGCTCGCGGCGAGCGTGAGCGCGAGGAGCTGGAGTGGGCGTGAGCTGTTCATTTCGGGGCCTCCGCGCCCCGAGGCATAGGGCAGGCGCGCCGACCGATCAACCGGTCGCCGGCGGCCGGCGCGCCGACTACGGGGTATCGATCCCGAACCGCGCCTCGAGGTGTTTCCGCCACTCTGCCTCGCTGCCGATCGGCACCTCAGTCACGCGCGCCCCCTCGGTGATGATCAGCCGCTCGTCGCGGAGGGTCAGCCGCCCCGCCTCGGTCAGCCGAGTCACCACGCGCTTCTGGGTGAAGTGGGAGTCCGGCGAGGTCTGGTGGAACGCGCACCTCGGCTCGAACTCGGCCCAGCGTCGCGCCTCGAGGGTGAAGCGGTATTGAGGCGCCCAGGCTCCGTCCGGAGTCTTCGACGCGTAGTCGAGGTGGCCGTGGTCGAGTGTGGTCCTGTACTCGCGGTCCCGCTGTCGAGCGGGCTCCGCCGTGGTCAGTGAGAGCGGCGCGACGAACGCGTCGCCGAACCCGACGTCCACCAGCCACTGCCCCTCGCAGTCCACGACCAGCGCGAGGTGATCGTAGGGCGGGCTCAGGTTGCCCTCGGCCCCGTAGACCCGGGCCGAGATCCGGCGCACCGAGTACCCGAGCGCCGCGAGGAGCTCGAAGAGCAGCCCGTTGAGCTCGTAGCAGAACCCACCGCGGCCCCGCGCCACGATCTTGTCGAACAGGTGGTCCTCGTCGAGCACGATGCGCCGACCCGCGTGGATGTCGAGGTTCTCGAAGGGCACGGCGCGGAGGTGTGCCTCCTGGAGCGCCGCCAGCCCGACCAGGGTGGCCTCGGGGAGGCGGCTCAGCCCGATGCGCTCGGCGTAGCGTTCGGCTCGTCGCGCGTCCACGCTCGTGAGTCTGCCACGGCGGGCGAAGGGGCGCTCACTCGTGACGAGGGATTGGCAGATGGTTGGTCCATCACCGCGGAGGCAAGCCGTATTGCAGTCGCTTGGCCTCCGCCCGGGCCGCCACGGCCCGGCACAGGGGCCGGGCCGCCGCCGCGCTGCCCGCGTAGCGGACCATCGCCCGCAGCGCGGTCCACCGCGGCAAAGAAGGGAAGTCGCGCCACAGCCGCTCCAGGTTCCGGACCCGGCGGCGACGGGAGACGAAGCGCGCCGGCCGCAGCTGGTCGGGGTCGATGAGCCCGAGGGCGCCGTCCTCGGTCACGAGCACGTTCCCCTCGTGCAGGTCCCCCGGATAGACGCCCGCGGCGTGGATCCGGGCCACGAGCGCGGCCACCGCCTCGGCCAGGCGGCGCGGGTCCGCCCCGTTTGCCAGCGCCTCGGCCAGGGGCACCCCCGGCACCCGCGCCATCACCAGCACCGCCGCGCCGTCGACCCGCAAGAGAGCCTGCACCTCGGGGGCGGGGAGCCCCGCCGCCCGGGCCCCGCGGGCCCGCCGGGCCGCGCGCCACGCCCGGCCCAGGCCCAGGCGATCGAGCCAGCCGAGGAGCCCGGCGCGGTGCCGATACACCTTCAGCACCGGCCCGGCCTCGGGCGCCACCACCCAGCGATCGGGGCGCGCGGCGAGCACGGGCAGCCCCGCCGCCTCCGGCCCCGCCGCCGCGGCCCGGGCCAGATCGGCGAGATCCTGCGCGGTCACCGGACCACCTCCGGCTCCGCCGCGGCTGCTTGGGCGCGGGCGGTCGCGTCTGGCGCCATCACCGGACCACCTCCGGCTCCGCCGCCGCTGCTTGGGCGCGGGCGGTCGCGTCTGGCGCCATCACCGGACCACCTCCGGCTCCGCCGCAGCTGCTTGGGCGCGGGCGGTCGCCTCTGGCGCCATCACCGGCCCCGCCGCGGCCGCCCGGCCCTGGGGGATCAGGCCCGGTCTCGCCACTGGGCCCACTGCAGCACGGGCCAGGGCCGCTCGTCCCGGTGCGGTGAGCACCGCGCCGTCGGGCTCGAGCGCCGTCCGCCCCGCGCTCACCGCGCCACCTCTTCCATCACCGCCACCACCCGGTCCAGGCTCGCGGCCAGGGGGTGGGCCTCCGCCGCCGCCCGACAGCGCTCCGCGTCGTGCAGCGTCACCGCCGCCGCCAGCGCACGGGCCAGGGCGCCGGGCTCCGCCGGCTCCGGCACCACCAGCGCGGGGTGCGGGCTGACCTCGGCCGCCCCCACCGCGGCCATGAGCACCGCGGGGCGCCCGGCCGCCCAGGCCTCCAGCGCCACCAACCCGAAGGGCTCGAAGCGGGCCGGGAGCACCAGCGCATCGGCCGCGGCGAGCACCGGGCGCACGTCCGCCTGGTAGCCGAGCCAGCGCACCGTCAACCCGAGTTGACGGGCCCTCGCCTCGTACCGGGGCTGGGAGCGGTCGGTGCCGGCCACGAGGAGGGTGGCGCGGGGGGCGTCGGGGTGGGCGAGGGCGTCGAGGGCGCGGTCGAGGCCCTTCCTCCAGAAGCCGGAGCCGACGAAGGCGACCGTTGGGCCCTCCACCCCGAGCGCGCGCCGGGCCTCGGCCCGGGCCGCCTCGGTGGCGCGCGGGTGCCGGTCGAGGTCCACCCCGTTCGGCGCCACCACCACCCGCTCCGGCGGGCCCCCGAAGCGGGCGAGGACGTCGCGCCCCGCCGCCTCGCTCAGGACCAGGATCCGCTCCGCGCAGGCCAGCTTGCGGGCCTCGACCCGTCGGGCCGCCCACTCGGTCAGGCCGCCCCCCTGGCCGCCCGCCCTCAGGACGTCGTGGTAGGCGGCGGCGAGGCCGCTCTCGAGCCGCACCACCCTGGGCCCGGCCACGTGTCCGGAGGTGAAGGTCACGTCGGCCCCCAGCCCGGCCAGCGCTCGCGCCGCCCCCCGGGCGAAGGAAAGGAGCTTCGCGGTCTCGCCCAGGGCCCCGAGCACCGGGATCCGCACCACCTCGGCGTCTAGCAGGCACTCGTCCGCCCGCTGGCACACCACGGTGACCGCGTGGCCCCGGGCCACCAGCCGGCGGGCGAGGGCGAGCACGTTGCCCTCCATCCCGCCCCGGGCCGAGAGGCGGCGGACCGCGATCGCTACCCTCACCCCGCGATCCTCCGGTAGGCCTCGGCGACCAGATCGGCGCTGGCCTCGGCCGAGCGCAGGGCCGCCTGCCGCAGGCCGGATTGCACGAGCGGCTCGGGGGCGGCGAGCACCGCGCGCAAGGCCTCCTGCCACGCGGCCAGGTCGCGCTCCGCCCGCCACATCGCCGCCTCCCCCAGCGCCTCGGGGAGCCCGCCCACCCGGCTCGCGACCACCGGCACCCCCGCCGCCATCGCCTCAAGCGGGGCGAGGCCGAACGCCTCGCTCACGCTCGGGTGGAGCAGCACGTCGAACGCCGCCATCACCCGGGCCGCGTTCGGGACGAAGCCCACGAAGGCCACCTCGGGCCGGGCCGAGAGCGCGGCCTCGGCCGCCGGGGCCCCGCTCCCGAGTACGGCCAGGCGGAGCCCGGGCAGCCCCGCCACCACGTCGGCCGCGAAGGCGGTGCCCTTGGCCTCGCCGATCGCCCCCACCACCGCGGCGACGGGGCCTTCCGCGGGGAGGCCCAGGGCGGCCCTTGCCGCGGCCCGGGGGAGCCCGGCCGCCGGCTCCACCCCGTCCGGCACCACCTCCGCAAGCTGGCCTGCGGGGCGCCCCGCCGCGGCGTGGTAGGCGTCGAGGGTGGCCCGGGACACCGCGAGCACCGCGGGCGCCATGGGCACCCCGTAGCGCACGAAGGGGGAGCGGCCGGAGCGCCCGGCGTAGGTGTTGCGCAGGTGGACCGCGTAGGGGACGGCGAGGCGCGCGGCCACCCGCCGGGCGGCGGGGGCGGCAGACACGGTGCAGGCCACCACGAGATCGGGCCTCTGCGCGCGCCGGGCCAGGGCGCCGAGCTCCAGGCCGCCCACCGCCCGTCGCCACAGGGATCGCCCGCCCGCGAGCGCGGGGGCCTCGAGGACCTCCACCCCGAGGGCGCGGGCCGCCTCTGCGAGGGGGCCGGGGGCGGGGGTGGCGAGGGTCGGCCGCACCCCGTGGGCGGGGAGGTGGGCCAGCTGGCCGAGCACCGCTCGGGAGGCGCCGTACAGGTCGTCCCGGGCCGCCAGGAGGAGCACGGCCAGGGTCACGACAGGATCCGCCGGTAGAAGGCGAGCAGGCGCCGGGCCCGCAGGCTGGGGTGGTAGAGGCGCCGGGCCCGGGCGAGGCCGCGCAGGCCCATCCCCTCGGCCCGCCCCGGGTCGAGGGCGAGGGCGACCATCGCCGCGGCCACCGCGCCGGGGTCGTCGGGGGCGGCGAGCAGGCCGGTGCGGCCCGGGCGCACCGCCTCGCGGATCGCGCCCTCGTCGCCGCCGATCACCGGGAGCCCCGCCGCCATCGCCTGGAGGACCGAGCGGGAGGTGGCGTCGTTCCCCGGCACCAGCCACGCCGCCGCGTCGAGGGCAGAGAGGTAGTCGTTGAGGTCGGCCCGCTTGTAGCCGGTGAAGACCACCGCGCCGGCGAGATCGGGGGCGGCGGCCCGCTGGCGGAGGGCCGCCTCGGTCTCGCCGTGGCCGATGAGCACCAGCGTGAGCTCGGGGACCTGGCGGCGGGCGAGGGCGGCCGCGTCCATCAGCACCTCGTGGCGGCGCCCGGCTTGGAACCGGGCCACGCAGCCCACGCAGAAGCGCCCGGCCCAGCCCTCCGCCGTGCGGACCCGGGCCCGCGCGGCGGGGTCGGGGAAGAAGCGGGCCGGGGACACCGAGCCGGGGAGCCGGAGGATCCGCGTCGCCGGCACCCCATGGTCGCGCCTGAGGCGGTCGCGGTGGTCCCGGCAGGCCACGGTGAGCCCGTCCGCGTCCCGGAGCACCCAGCCGCGCGCGAGGCCGGGGGCGAGCACCCGCGCCGCGTGGACGCTCCGGACCAGCCGCACCGACGGGGCGGAGGCTCGGGCCACGGCGGCGAGGGCGTGGTCGTGTGACATGTGGGTGTGCACGACGTCGTAGCCGGCCAGGAGCTGGGGGAGCCGGAGGAGGTCGCCGACGATCTGCGCCGGACCCGCCTTGGTGGACAGGGCGAGGTCCGCCGGTGCCTCGACCTGGGCCTGTGCGAGCACGCCCGCGAGGTTCCCCTCCCGGACCCGATCGATGCGCAGGTCGGCTTGCACGCCCAGCGCCCTGAGGCCCAGGACCATGTCCAGCGCGGGCTCCGCCGCCCCGGTCAGGGTGGGGCTCGAGACGAGGTGGAGGACCCGCATGACCCGGTGGGTTCATACCGCCCCCGGAGCGTTTCGTCGCCTCCGGGAGCGTGCTACAAGCGCCTTTCAGCCGCGACGGCCCTTGCGTGCCCGGCCGCCGGCAGAGGGAAGAGCGCATGTCCAGCCCCAGTGACCAGGACGTCCACCCGGAGCCCAACGAGGGCGCCGCTGCCCCCGAGAATGGGGCGCTCGACGCCGCCGCGGAGGTCTCGGCCGACGCCCTGGCGCCCGAGGCCCGCAGCGTCCTGGAGACCGGTGATCTGGTGGCGCCGCCCGCGGGCGAGCCCTCCGCGCCGCCGACCGCGGTCCCCGTCCCGGTCGAGGGGGTCGCCGACGACCTCCGGAGCGAGCCCCTGGAGCCGGCCGCCTTGAGCGCGAGCCTGAGCCCGAGGCCGACCCCGTCGAGCGGGGCCTCCGCCCCGGCCCTCACCCCGGTGCTCGCGCCGTCGTCTTCGACCCCCCAGGAGCAGCTCCTGCACGCGGACAAGGCCCGGTCCCTCCCCATGACGGGCGAGGCCGCGCCCCTCTTCGCGGACGAGGGGCTCCCGGATCTGCCGCTCCCCGGCGCCCCCCTCGACGTGCCGCCCTTCGCGCGCAAGGCCTCCGACGCCGACCAGGTGGTCTGGGGCGCCCGCATCCAGGACTTCGAGCGTGAGGCCGAGGCGCTGGGCTCGGAGCCGCAGGCTGCCTTGCTCTACCTCGAGATCGGTCGCATCTACGAGGAGTACATGGGCCGCCCGCGCAACGCGGCCACCTCGTACCAGCGCGCCTTCACCCTCGACCCCAAGAACCCGGCGGTGCTGCACGCGTCCCGGCGCCTGTTCACCGAGGTGGGGAACTGGGGGATGGTGCTCGAGATCCTGACCTTCGAGGTCGAGGGCGCCAAGACCCCGGAGGGCAAGGCGAGCCTGCTGGCCGAGAAGGGCCTGGTCGAGGAGGAGAAGCTCAAGAACCTCGAGGCGGCGCAGGCGTCGTACGAGGCGGCGCTGGCCGCCTGGTCGGCGGAGCCGGTGGCCCTGGACGCGCTCGAGCGCATCCACCTCCGGCAGCGGGCCTACCCCGCGCTGCGCGGGGTCTACGAGCGGGCCCTGGCCGACACCACGAAGCCCACGCGGCGCCTCCCCCTGCTCGTGGCGGCGGCGCAGCTGGCCGAGGACCGGCTGGAGGATCCCGAGGGCGCGATCCTGCACTACCGGGCGGTGCTGGAGCTCGCCAAGGACGACCCGTTGGCCCTGGAGGCCCTGCGGCGCCTCTACCTGGCCACCCAGCAGTGGGAGCCGTACGTCGAGGTGCTGATCCGCTCGGCCGAGGCGGCAACATCGGGCGAGGACGCGGCGCAGTTCCTGTTGACGGCGGGGCGGGTGCTCAACGACCGGCTCGGCGACGCGGAGCGCGGCGCCCACCAGCTCCTGAAGGCGCTGGAGCGGGCCCCGTCCGACCTCGTGATCCTGCGCGAGATCGAGCGCCTCTACGAGTCCGCGGGGCGCTTCGAGGAGGTCGTGAAGGTCCTCAGCCGCGAGGCCGAGGTCACGAGCGAGCCCCGCGACAAGGTGCCGATCCTGGCGAAGCTGGGCGCGGTGCTCGAGGACCGCCTGAGCCAGCCCGACAAGGCGGTGGAGGCCCTCGAGGAGGCGGTGCGGCTGATGCCGACGTACACCCCGGCCAAGCAGGGGCTGGGCCGGCTGTACGGCAAGCAGGGGCGGTTGGACGACCTCGCGAAGCTCTTCGAGATGGAGATCCGGGTCGAGGAGGACCCCACGGTGCGGGTCAGCAAGCTGTTCCAGCTCGCCGACCTGTGGGCGAACCGCCTCGACAAGCCGGCCGAGGCGGTGACGGCGCTGAAGGAGGTCCTCACCATCCAGGCCGACTACCAGCCGGCGCGGAAGCTCCTCGAGAAGCTCCTCACCCAGTCCGAGGCGTGGGCCGATCTGGTCGCGCTCTACGAGCAGGAGCTGGCCCTGTCCCAGAACCGGGATCAGCAGGTCTTCCTGCTCACCCGCATCGGGTCGCTGGCCCAGGACGAGCTGGCCGACCTCACCGCGGCGGGGCGGGCCTACGGGCGCATCCTCGAGCTGGTGCCCGGGCACCTCGAGGCCATCCGCTCGCTCGCCCTGGTGGCCGAGAAGCGGGAGGACTGGCAAGAGGTCTTGCGCCTCTACGATCTCGAGGCGGACGCCACCGAGGACCAGAAGGAGGTGGTCTCCGTCCTCCACCGCAGCGGCGTGGTGTTCGAGGAGCACCTCGGCAACGCCGACGGGGCGATCAGCCAGTACGAGAAGGCGCTGACCCTCAACCCGACCTACCTGCCCGCGCTCCGGAGCCTCGGGCGCCTCTACGCGATCAAGGAGCGGTGGGAGGACCTGCTCGGCATGTACCGGCGCGAGCTGGACGTCGCGCGCTCCGACGAGGTGAAGACCCAGCTCCTGTTCCGCTGCGTGGACATCCAGCTCGAGAAGCTGGGTGACCAGGCGCGGGCCGCCCAGACCCTCGAGCAGATCCTCGACCTGGCCCCCGGCAACCTCGCCGCCCTGCGCGCCCTGGCCGAGCTGCACGCTCGCAGCCAGGACCACGAGGCACTGGTCGACGTGCTGCGACGCGAGGCGAGCACGGTGGAGACCTCCCAGGAGAAGGCCAACCTGCTCATGCAGGCGGCGGAGCTCCTCGAGGATCGCCTCGGCCGCCCCGACCAGGCGGCCGAGGTGTACCAGGACGTGATCCGGCTGGGGCAGCACATGGACGCCTCCATCCGGGCCCTGGTCCGGATCTACTCGGCCGAGGGGCTGTGGAACGCGCTCTCCCAGGCCCTGCAGGCGGCCAAGGACCACGCCCGCAGCGATCAGGTCCGGGCCGCGATCCTGCTGCGCCTGGCCGAGGTCGCGGGCGACAAGCTCGGGCAGCTCGACCGGGCGGCCGAGCACCTCGAGGAGGCCCTCAGGCTCGACGGCGACAACGTCACCGTGCTGAGCCAGCTGGAGCGGAACAGCGTCGCCCGGCGCGACTGGGCGCGGGCGCTCTCGGTGGCGAAGCAACTCGCCTTGCAAGAGAGCGAGCCGCGGCTCTTCGCGGCCCGGCAGATCCGCATCGCCCAGATCAAGGAGACCCAGCTCGACCCGCCGGAGTCGGGGGCCGAGCACTACCGACTGGCCCTGCAGACGGTGCCGGACCACCCGGTGGCCCTCAGGGCGCTGGAGCTCGCATACCGGCGCTCCGGGGACTGGGCGGCCCTGACCTCGTTCTACGAGCGCGAGGCGGTGGTGGCGGGCGGGGACGGGCGGGCCGCCGCCTTCCTGAGCCGCGCCGCCGACATCGCCGAGACCCGGCTCGAGGACGCGGGCCGGGCCCTGGTCCTGTACGAGCGCGCCCTCGAGCTCCAGCCCGGCCACCTGCCCGCCCTGCAGGGGCGGCGGCGGGCGGCCGAGAAGGCGGGCCAGGCCCACCTGGCCCTCGACTCGGTGCGCCGCGAGCACGAGGTCACCCGCGACCCGCAGCGCCGGCAGGCGCTGCTGTTCACCACCGGGCGCATCTACGAGGAGCGCCTGCAGCAGGTGGAGCCGGCGGTGGACGCCTACCGCCAGATCCTGGCCAACGATCCGGCCCATCGCGGGGCCTACGATCGGCTGCGCGGCATCCTCGAGCAGCGGCAGGATCACGCGGCGCTGGCCGCCCTCATCACGAGCCGGGCCGGCGCGGTCAAGGACGCGGGGGAGCAGGCAGACCTGCTCTTCGCCGCCGGTCAGGTCACCGAGCGGGCGGCCAGGGCCCAGGGCCAGAAGGATCAGTCCAAGGCGATCGCGGTGTACCGCGACGTGCTGTCGAGGGACGCGAACCACGTGGGCGCCCTCGTCCAGCTCGGCCCGCTGCTCTTCGCGGCAGAAGACTGGGACGGGGCGATCGAGGTCTTCCACAAGAGCCTCGCGGTGACCAAGGACCCGGCGGTGCGCCGCACCGCGCTGGACTCCCTCGGCATCATCTACCACGAGCACCGGACGGATCTCGTGAAGTGCGTGCAGTCGCTGCAGGCGGCCTTGCAGATCGACCCGTCCGATCGCGACAGCCTGAGCCGGCTGGCCACCGTCTACCAGGAGGCCCAGGACTGGACGAGCGCGGTGAACGTGCTCCTGAGGCTGGCCGAGGTGCAGGACGACCCGCGCGACAAGGTGCGGACGCTGCTGACCCTGGCCGACCTCTACGAGACCCGGCTCGAGGACCCCCGCAGCGCCACCCTCGCCAACCGCAAGGTGCTGGAGCTCGACCCCTCGAACCAGACCGCGATCCTGCGCCTGTCCGCCCTGTACGAGCGGGCGGAGGACTGGAACGCGCTGGCCGATGTGTCCGCGCGCTACGTGAGCCTGCTGCCCCACGACCAGAAGGCGCGGGCGGCCCCGCTGCACATGAAGATGGCGGAGGTGTTCGAGACCCGGATGAACGACGACGCCCGGGCCATCAACGCGCTGAAGTACGCGCTCGACGCCAAGCCCGACGAGGCGGAGGCGCTGGTGCGGCTGGCGCGGCTGTACGGAAAGAGCGCGGAGGGCGGCCCGCACGCGGTGGACGCCCACCGGCGGCTGCTCCGGCTGGATCCGTTCCGGGTCGAGAGCTACCACGAGATGCACCGCCTCTTCGAGCGGCGCGGGGAGTACGACAAGGCCTTCGTGGTGGCAGAGATCCTGGTGTACCTGCGGGCCGCGCAGCAGGACGAGGAGCTGTTCTACCTCGAGCACAAGGCCAAGGTGGCGCCCCACCCCGAGGGCGCGCTGACCCCGGCCGATCACGATCGGATGGTGACCCACCCCGGCGAGCGCGGGCCGCTGCGGGCGGTGATGGAGATCCTGTCGCCCGAGCTGTCGAAGGCCTTCCCCGCCGACCTGAGCCGCTACGATCTCAACAAGGGGGCGGAGCGCTTCTCGGCCAAGGCCTCGTCGCCGCTGCGGCTGCTGGCGGACGAGCTGGCCGACGCGCTGGGCGGGGTGCCGCTCTTCGATCTGTGGGTCACCAAGGCCTTCGATCTGAAGGTGTTCGCGGAGAACGACCGGCCCCTCGCCCTGGTGGTGGGCGCCCACGTGGGGCGCCGCATCCAGGAGAAGGACCAGCGCTTCCTCCTCACCCGGGCCCTCGAGCAGCTGAAGGGCGGGCACCACCTGCTCCAGCAGCTGCCGCCGAAGGACCTCACCACCCTGGTGTGGGCGGTGGCCAAGGGCGGCAACCCGAACGGGCAGGTGCCGGTGGACCCGTCCTCCCTCGAGTCGATGCAACGCGTCTTGCGGACCCTCCCTGGGCGGACCAGGAAGCTCCTCGACGAGGTGGGGGCGGCGCTGTTCAACGTGCACGTGGACGTCGAGCGGCACCGGGCCGCCGCGTTCCACACCGCGAACCGCGCCGCGCTGGTGATGACCAACGACATCGAGGTGGCGGTGCGGAACCTGGTGAAGGACCACCCCGACGTGCGCTCGGTCTTCCGTGACCCGGACGGCGCCCGCGACACCGTCGGCCGGATCCCCGCGGTGCGGGAGCTGCTGAACTACGCGGTGAGCGAGGAGTACTTCCTCGCCCGGGCCAAGCTGCGCTTCTCCATTCAGTAGAGGCGGGTTCAGGGGTTGGTCAGGTCGAAGTCCAGCCCCGCCACCGTCTTGCCGCGCGTCACGTAGACGTAGCTGCCCACCTGCGCCAGCTCGCGAGAGGGCGCGCCGCTCTCCGCCGGGGCGACGGTGCCCTGATCCCGGATCTCGCCCTCGGGCGAGACGCGGTAGGCGGTGGCCTCGTTGTCGACCACCGCGAGGTCCCCGGAGGGGAGGGCGAGCACCGGGCAGTAGATGGGCGGGCCGAGGTCGAGGCTGAAGCGCACCGCGCCGTCGGGGCCGAGGCGCTCCACCTTGCCGTCCTCGCCCCACGCGACGACGTCGCCGTCGTCGAGGATCAGGGTGCCGGTGACCCGGGCGCCGCGGGGGCGATCGAACACCGGCTGGCCCTGCCGGGTGAAGACCCGCACCCCGGTGAAGCTCCCCACCGCCACCCGGTTGGCGCTGACGCTCGGGCCCGAGGCGGGGGCGTCCACCTGCACGTCGAACACCGTGGCGCCCTGGGCGTCGATCCCGAGCACCCGGCCGACGTCGGTGGCCACGAAGGTCACCCCCGCGCCGTCGACCGCGGGGGCGGTGTCCGCCACGCCGGGGAGGGCGGCCTGGAGCGGGGCGGCGTCGGGGCTCCCGAAGATGTGGAGGGCGCCGCTGTTGGACGTCACCCGGAGGCCGCCGTCGGGCGCCGCCACCAGGGGCCCGGTGTTGCCGAGGGCCACGGTGGGGAAGTCGAGCGCCTCGCCCGCCAGGTTCATGCGCACGATGCGGCCCGAGACCTGGCCCACGACGTAGATGTCGGCCCCCACCATCACCGGGGCGTGGTCCGAGGGGAGCGCCTCGAAGGGGCCCTCCACCGGGCCCCCGTTCTTGGTGTCCAGGGTCCGGACCGCCCCGGGGGTGGCGCGGGTCAGCACCACCACCCGCCGATCGGTGCCCGCGCCGGGTGGGGCGAGGGCCACCGGGTCGGTGTAGGTCCACAGCCGACCCAGCACCGGGGTGCCGTCTTCCCCGCCGCAGGCCGCCAGGGTCACGAGGCCGAGGAGCGCCACCACTCGCTTCACCCCCCGGTCATACCACTGCTCGCGCCGCGCTGGTTGAAAACGCGGGCGTTCGGGAGTACCTCCGCCGCATGAGCGAGGGCGCCCCCAAGGCCAAGGCGAGGGCCAGCGTCCCGCCGCATGTGCGGCCGCTCCGGATCCTGCTGTACGTGCTCACCGTGGCGGCGGCCGCGGCGGCGCTGTTCCTGCAGCCGGCGCTCGCCGGGGCGGTGCAACGGGGCGCGCTCCCCCGGGCCTGGCTCTTCCTGCCGCTCGGCATCTACACCGTGTTCTTCCTCGTCTACGCCGCGGATCGGGTCAGCCTGGTGCGCCGCGGCTTCTACCCGGCCGGGCGGGCCTTCTTCCAGCTCGCGTTCGGGGTCGTCTTCGCGCTGCTCCTGCTGCCCTCCACGATCTCCAACTGGAACGACCGCCGCCCATCGGCGGTGGACCGCCTGGCCGGGCACCCCGACGCGGACGTCCGCCTCCTCACGGTGGAGGCGCTCGGGTACCGGGGGCCGAGCCCCGAGAACGCCCGCCGGGTGGCGGCCCGGCTGGACGACCGGGCGCCCGAGGTGCGCGAGCGGGCGCGCGCGATCCTGGCCGCGTGGTCCGGGCGCCCGACCGCGTCTCCGGACGAGCTGAAGGGGTGGGCAGAGGCCCTCACCAGCACCGACACCGCCACCGTGAGCCACTGACGACGCGGGCGCGGGCCTCGGCTTGCGGTCCGGCCTGTGATACTCCACAACCTGAGCGTGCGCTGGCTTGTCACCCTGCAAGTAGCACTGGGCTTCGCTGCCCTCTTTGGTCTGGCCTATATGTCGGTCGACCAGGTGGTGGGGCCGGTCACCCAGGCCTACGCGGGGAGCGCCGCGGAGGCCGAGTCCCGTTCGGCCACCGCCGAGCTCTCCGTGGCCTGGCGCGACGCCCTGGAGGCCCAGGGGCGCGTGGTGCGGACCCTCGCCGACGGCGAGGTCTTCGGGCGGATGGGTGACAAGGGCGCCGCGGACAGCCTGAACCTCGCCCTCGAGGCCGCGGTGGCCGAGGTGGGGGGCAAGGGCACCGCCGGCCTCTTCAACCCGGACGGCACCCCCGCGGTGGAGCGCGCGGACGCCGCGCCCCTCGCCGGCACCGAGGCGGTGCAAGGCGCGTTGACGGGGGTCTCGGCCGCGCGCTTCGAGCTGGTGGGCGACACTCCCAACCTCGTGACCGCGTCACCCATCCTCCGCGACGGGGCGGTGGCCGGGGTGCTCGCGGTTGCAACCCCGGTTGACGGCCCGCGCCTGCGGGGCTGGACCGAGACCCTCCCCGCCGGGGTCGCGGTGGCGCTGGCGCTCGACGGCAAGCCGCTGCTCCACACCCTGCCGCAGGCCGACTTCAAGCTGCCCGGCGATCTCGCGGATCGAACCAAGGTGGGCGCGGTGGAGTACGCGGTGGCCCGGCGCCCGGTGGTCGGTGGGCCGAAGGTCCAGGCGATGGGGCTGGCGATCGTGCGCGGCGAGGGCGCCCGCGCGGCGGTCCAGCACGTGCAACTCCTCGTGCTGATCCTGGGTGGCCTGGCGTTCCTGGTGGCCGCGCTGGTGTTCATGATCAGCCCGTCCCTGCGGGCTCCGGTCGCGCTGGCGGAGGACGAGGCGCTCACCGCGGACGTGCCTGCGCCGGCCTTCGAGGCCTCGCTCTCCCCCTCACCGATCCCGTCGCCGGTGGCGATTCCGGCGCCGATGCCCACTCCCAAGCCGGCCGAGGCGCCCCTGAGCTTCCCCGCCGCGCCGGTCCACGCGGGCCCCGGCCCGATCACCGACTCGACCTTCACCCGCCAGACGGTGCCCTCGCACCCTGCGCCTCCGCAGCCGGTGCCGGACACGTCGGGCGCGCCCTTCGCGGTCGGCAGCGCTGACTTCAAGACCCCGCTGGGGGGCGAGCGCTCGCCGTTCGCCAAGCCTGCCCCCGCCCCCGCGCCCCTGCCGAGCCCCCAGTTCTCGGAGGCCCCGCCGGTGACCGCGTTCCCGGCGCCGCCCTCGCCGCAGTTCGGGGCAGGGCCTGGGCCGGTCTCGTTCGCGCCGTCACCCGCCCCGGCCCCGGCCCCGCCGTCCTACGCGCCGGCTCCACCGTCGTACGCGCCGCCGCCCAGCCCGGCCCCCGCTCCGGCGCCGTCCCGCGGATCGGCGATCTCGTTCGGGGTGAACGCGGTGCCCGCGCCTTCGCCCGCCCCCCGGCCCGCCCCCGCGCCGGCGCCGATGCCTGCGGCCCCCCCGCCGTCGGCGTTCGACGCGATCGCCGACGCCGCTCGGAGCCGCCCGCCGCAGGTGAGCGTGGGCGCCAACCCGTCCGCGTCCGAGGATCTGCCCGCGCCGAAGGGCGGGGTGCCGCCGGAGCTGGTGGCCCGGGAGCGGGCCGAGGCCCAGCGCGCGGCGATGGCGAGGGGAGCAGCCGACCTGCGGACCCCGCGGAGCTCGCCCTACGACCCGGAGCTGCCCGCGCCCAAGGGCCCGGACAGCCAGCTGCGCGGCTCCTCCGACGCGATGAGCCCGATCAGCGAGTCGTCGCGGTGGGCGGCGGCGGCGGGGGACGCCAGCGGCACCGCCATCCCGCTCCCCGGGAGCGCGGCGGCGTCCAGCAACCCGTGGGAGAACCCGTCGGTGCCGGCCATGCCCGCGCCGAGCGCGCCCCCGTACTCGGCGAGCACCATCCCGGTCACCGCGCCGCCCGGGCCGGCCGACGTGGCGCCGTACGACGAGGCCCACTACCGCATGGTCTACAACGAGTTCGTGGCCTCGAAGGCCCGGCTCGGGGAGTCGGTGGACGCGATCACCTACGAGGGCTTCCGGTCCAAGCTCCGATCCAGCGAGGAGCAGCTCCTCGGCCGGCACGGGTGCCGGGCGGTGCGCTTCCAAGTCCTCGTGAAGGATCGGACGGTCTCCCTGCGGCCCCAGCTCGTACGCTGAGCGCCGATCCGGGGCCGGGGAGACCCGGATCGGGTTCGCTTTTCATTCCGACTGCACGAACCCATCGACCGACAGCTGAACACCGTGATAGATGTTCAGTACTGTGCTGACCCACCTCACCATCCAGAACCTGGCCCTGGTGGAGCGCATCGAGCTGACCCTGGGCCCTGGCCTCAACGTCCTCACCGGCGAGACCGGTGCGGGCAAGAGCGTATTGGTGGGGGCGCTGTCCTTGATACTGGGCGGCCGGGCCCAGACCGACGTGGTGCGGTCGGGGGCCGACGAGGCGGTGGTGGAGGCCCTGTTCGAGGTGCCGGCCGAGTCCGGGCTGGCGCGTCGGCTGGCCGAGGTGGGCATCGAGGCGCCGGACGGCGCCCTGGTGGTGCGCCGGACGGTGAGCCGCTCGGGTCGTGGTCGGGTCCTGATGAACGGCCAGCTGGCCACCGTGAGCATGCTCGCCTCGGTCCTCCGAGGCGCGGTCGACCTCACCAGCCAGCACGAGCACGTGTCCCTCCTCGATCCGGACCAGCACCTCGACATCGTGGACGCCTACGGGGCCCTGACCGGCCTCAGGGAGGCGGTGGCGGAGCGCCACGCCGAGGTCCAGGGGTACCGGAGCGCCCTCGAGGGGCTCGAGCTCGACGAGGCCGAGAAGGCCCGGCGGGAGGACTACCTGCGCTTCGCCCTCGAGGAGATCCAGGCCGCGGCGCCGGCTCCCGGCGAGGTCGAGACCCTGGAGATCGACCGAAAGCGCCTGCGGGGCGCCCACGACCTCCTCGAGGGGGTGCAGCGGGCGGAGTCCACCCTCTACAGCGACGAGGGCGCGGTGGTCGACGCGGTGGGCCGGGTGCAGCGCGAGCTGGTGCGCCTGGCCAACCTCGACGGCCGCCTCGGTGACCTGAGCACCAGCGCGTCCAACGTCCTGGCCGAGCTGGAGGACCTCGCGCGGGGGCTGTCGCGGTACTCGGCCAACCTCGAGGCCGAGCCTGGCCGGCTGGACGAGGTCGAGGAGCGCCTCGAGCAGCTCCGCCGCCTGTGCCGAAAGTACGGGGGGACGGTCGAGGCGGCGCTGAGCGCACGGGAGGCCATGGCCCAGGAGCTGGACACCCTGGAGCACGACGAGGCCCGCCGGGCCGACCTGGGGGCCGCGCTCGAGGTGGCCCTCGAGCAGCGGGCCCGGGCGGCCGAGGCGCTGACCGCGGCGCGGCGGAAGGTGGTGGCGGGGCTGGCCCTGGCCATCCAGCGGGAGCTGGCCGACCTCTCGATGGGCGGGACCCGGGTCGAGGTGCAGCTCGCGCCCACGCCGGAGCCCGGACCGCGGGGGGCGGAGGGCGCGGAGCTGCTGATCTCGCCCAACCCGGGTGAGCCGCTGCGGCCGCTGCGCAAGAGCGCCTCGGGCGGCGAGCTGTCCCGCGTGCTCCTGGCGATCAAGCAGGTCCTGGCCGACACCACCCCGGTGGGCACCTACGTGTTCGACGAGATCGACACCGGCATCGGGGGGAAGGTGGCGGAGGTCCTCGGCGCCAAGCTGCAGGCGGTGGCGCGGGCCACCCAGGTGGTGGCGGTGACCCACCTCCCGCAGGTGGCGGCCTACGCCGACCGGCACTTCCAGGTGGTGAAGCTCGAGGAGGGCGGCCGCACCGTCACCCGGGTCCAGACCCTGGTGGAGGGGGATCGGGTCGAGGAGCTGGCCCGGATGCTGGGCGGGGTCCAGATCACCGAGCGCACCCGGGGCCTGGCGGAGGAGCTCCGGACCCGCGGCCGGGGGCACCCCCCGGACCCTGGCGTCCTGGCGGCGGTGGCGGCCGAGGCCAAGCGCCGGAGCTCCGGCCGGAGGGCGGCGCGGGTCCGCTGACACAGGCCGCCCCAGCAAGCCATCGGAGAAGTGGCCCATGCGGCCCGGGCCTCACTGCGCGCGGGGGCGGCCGGCCCCGGTGACCTCGGTCAAAGGTATTAGCGGTTGATTCATTGAAATGGGGCTCAGGCTCTGCCTAATATCCCGCCGAATTCGTGCCGGCCAAGCAGCTCAAGATCCTGTCATTCGGCCTCACCGATGTGGGGATGCGCCGCGATCACAACGAGGACAGCTACCTCGTGGACGACGACGCACAACTCTACGTCGTGGCGGACGGAATGGGGGGCCACCTGGGAGGCGAGATGGCCTCCATGCTGGCGGTCTCCACCATCAAGTCGTCCGTCCAGGACGACCGGGGAAAGGTGGTGAACGGTCGGGCCTACAAGGGCCCCATCGAACAGCACCCGGCCCTGATGATGCTGCCCAAGGCCGTCAAGCGGGCTTGCGCGGCCATCTTCAAGAAGGCTCAGGAGGTGCCCGAGCTCCAGGGCATGGGCACCACGGTCACGGGGGTGGCCTTCCTGGACTCGTACGCCTTCTTCGGGCACGTGGGTGACAGCCGCGCCTACCTGATCCGCGACGGTCGGATCGAGCAGCTCTCCGAGGATCACTCCCTGGTGAACGAGCAGCTCAAGGCGGGGCTCATCACCCCGGAGCAGGCTCGGATGAGCCGCTTCAAGCACATCATCACGCGGTCGGTGGGCTTCGAAGAGGACGTGGCGGTGGACACCATGGTGGTGCCTACCCTCGAGGGGGATATCTACGTCCTGTGCTCCGATGGCCTTGCGAATCTGGTGTCCAACTCCGAGATCTGCGATGTGTTGCAGAACAGCTTCCTGCGGGACGGCCCGCGGGACCTCGTGGCGTTGGCGAACGAGCGGGGGGGCGACGACAACATCACCGTGGTGGTGCTGTACGTGAATGGCGAGGAGTAAACCCCTGCCCAGGTCTGCCGATTATGGCTCATAGAGGCTTGTCCGGGCGCTGAATCTGTGGGCGATCCACCCGCACCTCGAGAGGGAACGTGAAGCAGAAAAAATCTCGCTACTTCACGATGATGATCATGCCCGAGACCTCCGGGGCGGAGGTCAAGCGGCTGCGTGTCTCACGTCGACTCGTGCAGGGCGCGGTGGTCGCTGTGCTCGGGCTCACGGTGCTGACCGGGGCGGCGGTGTACCAGGCCACCAAGCTGTGGGGCCAGGCGGACGCCAACCACGGGCTCCGCGCCGAGAACCAGGCCCTCAAGCAGAGCCTCGAGTCCCTCGACGATCGCCTCCAGCAGATGGATCGGACGGTGGATCGGCTGGACCAGCTCGACAAGAAGCTGCGCGCCCTGACCATGGTCTCCGATCCCGCCCGCAACCTGGCCATCGGCCCGGTGGGTGGGCTCGAGGTGGGCGAGGGCGGCCCCGCCGACGAGTCGGCGGCCGAGCTGCGCCGGGATCTGTTCGCGGGCCGCGCCGACCAGGTGATGGCCCTGGTGGAGCGCCGGGCCGCGCTGATCCAGACCGACGCGGACGAGCAGCTCAAGGCGGTGGAGGCCCTGTCCGTCCACCTCGAGGGCCAGCGCGCGGTGCTCGCGTCGACCCCCAGCCGGCGCCCGGCCCAGGGCTACGTGACCTCCACCTTCGGCATGCGGGTCGATCCCTTCATCGGGCTCCCCCAGCTGCACGCCGGCATCGACTACTCGGCCAACATCGGCGCCCCCGTCTTCGCCACCGCGGACGGCACGATCGTGCACGCGGGCCTCAAGGGGGCCTACGGCAAGACGATCGAGGTCGACCACGGCCAGGGCCTGGTGACCAAGTTCGCGCACCTGTCCCGCATCGACGTCCAGCTGGGTGAGAAGGTCACCCGCGGGCAGATCGTGGGCGCGGTGGGCAACACCGGCCGCTCGACCGGACCTCACCTCCACTACGAGGTTCGGCTCAACGGGATCGCCCTCGATCCCCAGCGCTTCCTGTTGGAGTAGCCTCACGGTCCGCAGATCTGCGGTCTGCGCCGCGCCCGAGGGTCGTCTTCGGTTGCTCTCGCCCTACACAACCCGCCATCTTGCTTGACGAACCCGGTTTCGGGTCCATAAGCGAGGCCCACCCCCATGCAATTCCTCAACAAGGTGTTCGGCAGCAAGAACCAGCGGGAGCTGAGGAAGCTCCAGCCGCGGGTCCAGGCGGTGACCGCGCTGGAGCCGGAGATGAAGAAGCTGTCGGACGCGGCGCTGCAGGCCAAGACCGGCGAGCTGAAGCAGAAGCTGGCCAACGGCGCGTCGCTGGACGACATCCTGGTCGAGGCCTTCGCGGTCGTGCGCGAGGCCGGCTGGCGTGTGCTGAAGATGCGTCACTACGACGTGCAGCTCATCGGCGGCATGGTGCTCCACTCCGGGAAGATCGCGGAGATGCGGACGGGTGAGGGCAAGACCCTGGTGGCGACCCTCCCGGCCTACCTGAACGCGCTCGAAGAGCGCGGCGTCCATATCGTCACGGTGAACGACTACCTGGCCAACCGCGACGCGGAGTGGATGGGCAAGATCTATCGCTTCATGGGGATGAGCGTGGGCACGATCGTCCACGGCTACGACGACAACCACAAGCAGAAGCAATACGGCTGCGACATCACCTACGGCACCAACAGCGAGTACGGGTTCGACTACCTGCGCGACAACATGAAGTTCTCGCTGTCGGACTACGTGCAGGGGCGCGGCCTGCGCTACGCGATCATCGACGAGGTCGACTCCATCCTCATCGACGAGGCCCGGACCCCGCTCATCATCTCCGGCCCGGCCGAGGAGAGCGCCGACAAGTACGTGGGCGTCAACAAGGTGGTCAGCCAGCTCCAGCCCGAGCGCGACTTCACGGTCGACGAGAAGTCGAAGAGCGCGGTGCTCACCGACGAGGGCACCGACCGGGTGGAGCGCCTGCTCGACGTGGGCAACCTCTTCTCGCCCGAGAACACCGAGTGGTTCCATCACGTGGCGAAGGCCCTGGCCGCGCACGGCTGCTACAAGCGCGACGTGGACTACCTCGTCCACAACGGCGAGGTGCTGATCATCGACGAGCACACCGGCCGCACCATGGAGGGCCGGCGCTGGTCCGACGGCCTGCACCAGGCGATCGAGGCCAAGGAGGGGGTGAAGATTCAGCGCGAGAACGTCACGCTGGCCACCATCACCTACCAGAACTTCTACCGCATGTACGACAAGCTGTCGGGCATGACCGGTACCGCCGACACCGAGGCCGAGGAGTTCAGCAAGATCTACGAGCTGGACGTGATGGTCATCCCGACCAACAAGCCGATGGTGCGCGATGACCGCCAGGACCTCGTCTACAAGACCGAGGCCGAGAAGTTCCGGGCGGTGGTGGACGACATCAAGGAGCGCCACGAGCGCGGCCAGCCGGTGCTGGTGGGCACCAAGAACGTCGACAAGTCCGAGGTGATCTCGCGCCTGCTGAAGAAGCACAGCATCGAGCACGTGGTGCTGAACGCGAAGTTCCACCGGCAGGAGGGCGAGATCATCGCCCAGGCCGGGCAGCTGGGCGCGGTGACGATCTCCACCAACATGGCAGGTCGTGGTACCGACATCCTGCTCGGCGGAAACGCAGAGTACCTTGCGCGCGCCGACGTGGCCCACGAGCAGATGGGCGAGGCCCGCGGCGACCCGAAGAAGGAGCAGCGCATCCTCGCCGAGTTCCGGTGGCTCTCCGGCTCGCCGGACTCCATCCCGCGCGAGCTGGTCACCCAGGACAAGACCAGTGAGTTCTTCAACCAGCTGATGGCCACCAAGCGCGGCGAGGAGGGCTTCGAGGAGCTGGACGTGGGCCAGATCCGCGAGGAGGCCAAGCAGAAGGCGCGCGAGTGGATCGACGGGATCATCGAGCGCTACGCCGAGCACCTCGAGAAGCACGAGAAGGTCTGCAAGGCGGCGAAGCAGCAGGTGCTCGGGGCGGGCGGCCTGCACGTGCTCGGCACCGAGCGCCACGAGTCGCGCCGGGTCGACAACCAGCTCCGCGGCCGCGCCGGTCGTCAGGGCGACCCGGGCTGCTCGCAGTTCTACCTGTCCCTCGAGGACGACCTGATGCGCATCTTCGGCGGCGACAAGCTCCTGGGGATGATGGAGCGCCTGGGCATGGAGGACGACATGCCCATCGAGGCGAAGATGGTCACCAAGTCCATCGAGAACGCCCAGAAGCGGGTCGAGGGCCACAACTTCGACATCCGCAAGAACCTCATCGAGTACGACGACGTGATGAACCTGCAGCGGAAGTCCATCTACGGGCTCCGCCGCACCGTGCTCGGCGAGGACCCGATGGAAGAGGAGATGCTGGATCTCATCGAGCGGGTGGTGAGCTACGACGTGGGCAACGCCTGCCCGCCGAAGGCCTCGCCCGAGGAGTGGGATCTGGACAGCCTCAAGGCCCGGGTGAAGGGCCTGTTCGGGGCCGAGCTCTCCTTCCCGGCCGAGCGCCCCCGCTACCAGGAGCTCGAGCTCATGGTCTACGAGGCGGTCGAGAAGCGGTGGCGGAAGAAGCAGAAGGAGCTGGGCGACGACTTCGTGGTGGTGGGCGCGGACCTGATGCCCAAGGACGCGATGCCGGTCACCGCCAAGGTGAAGGAGCCGGTGTGGCGGTTCCTGTTGCGGCAGTTCTACCTGGGCCAGATCGACCGCCACTGGCGCGACCACCTGACCCAGATGGACCACCTGCGGGAGGGCATCGGCCTGCGCGGCTACGGCAGCAAGGACCCGAAGATCGAGTACAAGCGCGAGGGGCACCTGCTCTTCGCGTCGATGATGCGCGAGGTCGACCACAACGTGGCGGCCGAGATCTTCAACGTGAAGCTCATGAGCCCCGAGGAGGTCCGCCGCGAGGCGGAGCGCCAGCGCCGGGCGATGGAGGCCATGCAGCGCGCGGCCGAGCTCAAGGGGGCCGAGAACCAGGACGAGGCCGACGCGGTGGCCCCGTCCGCCCCCGCCGCCAAGCAGAAGGAGGCGGCCCAGGCCCAGGGCAAGAAGAAGCTGGGCCGGAACGACCCCTGCTGGTGCGGCAGCGGCAAGAAGTACAAGGCCTGCCACCTCAGGGAGGACGCGCGGGCCTGATCTCGCCCGCCGCGGGGGCATGAACGTCGTCCTGTTCGGCCTCTCCGGGAACCCGCCCACCGGTCTGGGCGGCCACGCCGGCATCGTGCGCTGGGCCGCCACCCGCACCGCCCTCGACGCCTTCTCAGGGGAGGGGGTCGACCAGGTGTGGGTGTTGCCCGTCTACGTGCACGCCTTCGCCTCCAAGAAGGGGATGCCGAGCTTCGAGCACCGGCTCCGGATGTGCGAGCTGGCCTTCGGGCCGGGCCTCCCCGAGGTGGTGGGGCGAGTGCGGGTGCTCGACGTGGAGCGGGTCCTGGGCGAGCGGGCGCCGCAGGGTGAGGGTGGGCACGACGTCCGGGTCGGCACGATCGACGTGGTGCGGCACCTGATGGCCGCGCACCCCGGGGTGCGCTTCGCCCTGCTCCTGGGGGCGGACACCCACCGCGACCTCCTGGAGGGGAAGTGGAAGCAGAGCCAGGCGCTGCTGAGCCTGGTCCCGGTGCTCGCCATCCCGCGGGTGGGGGTGGGGGAGGGCGACGGCGCGGGCCCCCAGCTCACCGCGGTGAGCTCCAGCGCGGTGCGCGCGTCGCGGGACCCGGCCTTCCTGGCCGAGGCGCTCCAGCCGGAGGTCTTGGACTACATTCGCGCCCATCGCTTGTATGGCTTCGCGGATGAGGCGGATCCGGGGTAATGTGAACTTCGTCGCGCTCCAGGTCGAGGTCGGGCCTCGGCCGTTGGTAGGGGGCGATGCATGCTGTGAAGGCCGACCCGGGTGGGCGAGAAGGCGGGAACGTGAGCGAAGCGCCAGCACCGAAGAAACGGACCGACAAGCTGGTGGGGCAGCTGCTCGCCGGCAAGTACAAGATCCTCAAGAAGATCGGCGAGGGCGGGATGGGGTCGGTGTACATCGCCACCCAGGAGCCCATCGATCGCAAGGTGGCGGTGAAGGTCCTCCTCGGGAAGCTGGCCGAGGACGAGATCGCGGTGAAGCGCTTCGAGCAGGAGGCGCGCGCCATCTCGAAGATGCAGCACCCCAACACGGTGACCATCTACGACTTCGGCCGCACGTCGGAGGACGAGGACGACCGCCTCTACATCGTGATGGAGTACCTCAAGGGTCAGACCCTGACCCAGGTGCTCCGCAAGGACAAGGTCCTGGCCCCCGCGCGGGCGTGCAAGGTGGTGCGCCAGGTCTGCGCGTCGCTGGCCGACGCCCACGCCACCGGCATCATCCACCGCGACCTCAAGCCCGATAACATCTTCCTGACCGAGGTCGGCGGCGACAAGGACTGGGTGAAGGTCCTCGACTTCGGCGTGGCCAAGCTGGCCGACAGCGAGGGCGCCGGCACCCTGACCCAGACCGGCATGATCTTCGGCACCCCGAAGTACATGTCGCCCGAGCAGGCCGAGGGCCGGCCGATCGACTATCGCGCCGACATCTACGCGCTGGGCGTGGTGCTCTACGAGCTCCTCGTGGGGCGGCCACCCTTCATCGCCGACACCCCGGTGGGCCTGCTCCTGAAGCACATCTCCGAGCCGCCGCCGCCCTTCTCGAAGGTGCGGCCCGACCTCCAGATAGACCCGCGCCTCGAGGCGATC
Source organism: Deltaproteobacteria bacterium (assembly GCA_020632995.1). Classification (GTDB taxonomy): domain Bacteria; phylum Myxococcota; class Kuafuiibacteriia; order Kuafuiibacteriales; family Kuafuiibacteriaceae; genus JACKEN01. Next base: position 85,525 of record JACKEN010000001.1, read on the forward strand.
ACCATGCGGGCCCTCGACAAGCGGCCCGACGCCCGCCAGCAGATGGTGGCGGAGCTGGCGGCGGAGCTCGAGGCGTTCGAGCGCATCGCCACCGGCCAGGTCCCGGCGATGTTCGCGAGCGGGACCTACCCCGCGCCGGTGCAAGGTGGCTTGCCCACCGAGGTGGTGCCGGGCACCTTGCCGGGCTCCCCGGTCACCCCGGCCGGGCTGCACCCGCCGGGCGCGGTGCCCTCGAACCTCTCGCTCGGCTCGGTCTCCGGTGGCACCGAGGCGGTGGGGCCCCACCACCCGCACCCGAGCGGCGCCACGGCCTACGGCGGCGCCTCGGCCCAGTACCGGCCGGCCGACGCGATGCCCACCGCGGCCCAGGGCGCGATGCCCGCCGCGAGCGTGCAGATGACCGCCCAGGGCCTCACCCACCCGGTGGCGGCCCACGGGGGCTACGCCGAGACCCTGGGGGGCATCTCGGGCGAGATCTCCGGCCCCTTCCCGGGCGGGAGCGCCAAGGCCCAGAAGCGCTCGCCCCTGATGTTCGTGGGGGTGGGCCTGCTCGCCGCTGGCGTAGTGCTGGCGGGGGTGGTCTTCGCGACCAGCCAGAAGCCGACGGTGGAATCCGTCCCGACCCCGCCCGCCGCCGACCCGGGCAAGGTGGCGGCGCTGAAGACGCCCGAGGCGCCGCCCCCGGCGGAGCCCCCCGCGGCCGCCCCCACCCCGGCCGAGGATCCGGCGCCCGAGGCGGCCAGGACCCCGGAGCGGACCCCCACCCGGCGGCCGGCCCGGGACCCGGCGCCCAGCGCCCCTCCGCCCGCGCCGGCCCCGGAGGCCACGAAGGTCACCTTGCGCTTCGAGTCCGAGCCGACCGAGGCCCTGGTGCTCCTGGCGGGCAAGCAGCTGGGCATCACGCCCTTCAACCACGAGTTCCCCAAGGAGGCGGACGCCCTGACCTTCGTCTTCACCAAGGACGGGTACGAGAAGGCGACCCGCACCGTGGTGACCAGCCGCGACCAGGACGTCAGCGCCACCATGGACAAGAAGCCGGAGCAGCCGGTGGTCAAGGCCTGCCCGGACGGGTCCGCGCCGCCGTGCACCGTGCCCGCCGCCGTGGTCAAGGCCCCGAAGCAGCCCAAGGCCCCGACCGTGAAGGCGCCGCCGCCCTCCGACAAGGTGGAGTCGGATCCGCTGAAGGAGCGGGTGGGCGACCTCAAGTCGTTCTGAGAGGCGGCGTCAGGTCAGCTTGCGGAGGAGCCGGACCAGGGTCACCCGCTCGCGTGGGCTGAGGGCCTCGAGCAGGCGGTCTTGCACTTCGTCCAGCCGCTGGCCCAGCCGCTCGAGCGCCGACGCACCGCTCGCGGTGATCGCGATGATGTTGCGGCGCCGGTCCGCGGCGTCGGCGTCGCGGCGCACGAGCCTCGCCTCGACCAGGTCGTTGACCGTCGCGACCACGTCGCTGCGGTCCAGCTTCGCGTGGCGACCCAGATCCGCCTGGCTGAGGCTGCCGTGCTCGTCGAGGGCCGCGAGCACCCGGAAGTGGTAGCCGCTCAGGCCCTCCTGGCCGAACCCCTCGTTCAGGAGGGTGCGTGATCGCGCGTAGGCCCGGCCGAGGAGCCAGGTAGGTCGATCCGCCAGTCGCCTCAGATCCTGCACGCCGCCACTCTACTCGATCCGTTGACAGCGCCCGCCCGCCTGGTATCGTTGGTGCTACCAACGAAATGGAGGACGCATGACGATTCGCTTCGGGCCACGCCTGGTCGGTGCCACCGAGAAGACGCTCAACGCCATCCTGCGGCGCTGCCTCGAGGGGACGGGCCTGAGCGAGCCCCAGTGGGTGACGCTCCGCCTCGCCCGGCTCGCGACGGATGGCCCCGTCGACGCGGCCGGGCTGGCCGACGCCGTGGCGAAGGCGGCCCACTTCTCGGACGCGGCCGACCTGGTCGAGGGCCTCGCTCAGCGGGGGTTGCTCGAGGGGGGCCAGGTCAGCGCCCGGGGCGTGGAGGCGATGGCGGTCGTGGAGGGCAGGATCCGCGCGCTCGAAGACGCCGCGGGGCTCTGGGCCGACCTGGCGCCCGACGACGTCGCCGCGACCGAGCGGGTGCTGAACCAGGTCTTGGATCGTGCGCGGGCCGCGCTCACGCGGCCTGCGGGCTGACCTCGGGCGCGCTGGCCGTCGCGCCGACCCGGGGCGTGCTCCTCGCGCGAAGCACGCCCCCGTACGCGTCCCGGTACGACCAGGCGAGGAACAGCTGGAGCGCGAGGAGGACGACGGGCATCGCCACGTCACCTGGGGTGAGGAACACGTGGAAGGTGACGATGTTGACCATGATCGGGGCCAGCAACACCAGCGCCAGGGGGACGAAGCGGTTCCCGAGCAGCGCGAGGCCGGTGAGCAGCTCGATGGCCTTCACCAGCGGGAGCAGGTAGCCGGTCTGGACGAGCGCGCCCATGAACGCGGCGGCCGGCTCAGTGAGCTCGGGCATGGGCGCGAACTCCAGGAACCCGTTCAGGCCCCCCACGAAGAACGGCAGACCCAGGAGGATCCTGGCGAGGTGGGGGAGCAGTCCGGTGATTCGATTCATCCCGGATGACGTAGCAAGTTGCGCTCTTGCGGAGTAGCGGTCCGCTTGCACAAGATTATTGCGTGAGCGCAACAGTGCCGATGGATGGAGCGGTCGCCTTCGCGAGGGTCGTCGAGCTCGGGAGCTTCACCGCGGCGGCGCGTGAGAGTGGCGTGCCCACGTCGACCGTCAGCCGCCAGGTCCAACGGCTCGAGGAGTCACTGGGTGTGCAACTCCTCCTGCGGACGACCCGCAAGGTCTCCCTGACCGACGCCGGAGTGGCCTTCCACCGACGCGTCGGTCCCGCCTTGGGCGCGCTCGAGGAGGCGGCCAGCCTCATCCGGGGGCTCGCCGTCGAGCCCTCGGGGACGCTCCGCGTCAGCTGTCCCGTCAGCTTCGCCGCGTTCGCTCGACTCATCGCCGGGTTCGTGGCCGCCTATCCCAAGGTCGAGGTCGACCTCGTGGCGACCAACCGCTTCGTCGATCTCGTAGGGGAGGGCTTCGACGCCGCCATTCGGACCGGCGAGCTCCGCGACTCCTCCCTGATCGCGAAGAAGCTCGCGGAGTCGGAGCGATGGCTCGTGGCGGCGCCGCGGTACCTCGAGTCAGCGCCCGCGATCCGTCGGGCCAGCGACCTCGAACGGCACGCGTGCGTTCGATTCTCGACGGCGCACGGCTCGAAGTGGCGGCTCATCGGACCTCGAGGCGAGGTCGAGGTGCCGGTCGGAGGTCCCGTGCGCGCCGATGACATCTCCTTCTGCCTCTCGGCGGCGGCGAGCGGGGCAGGCATCGCGTTCCTGCCGTCGATGTTCGTCGCCGAGGCGATCGCCGACGGTCGCCTGGTCCGGGTGCTGCCGCGCTTCGCGAGCCGCAAGGCCCCCGTGCACCTGGTCTATCCGTCGAGGCGCCACCAGCCCGCGAAGCTCCGGGTCTTTCGCGACTTCATCGCGGCGAACATGGGCCTTGCGCTCGGTGGGGCATCGCCCGCCCTCGCTCGGGGCGTCTAGCCTCAGATCCCGAACAGGCGCCGACAGTTCTCCCGGATGGCCGCGGCCATCTCGCCCGCCCCGATGCCCCGCGCCTCGGCCATGGCGGCCACCCCGAGCGGCACGTTCGCGGGCTCGTTGCGCTCGCGGTCCGGGCCCATGTACGGGCAGTCGGTCTCGGTGAGCAGGCGCTCGAGCGGGAGCTTCTGCGCCATGCGCTGGAAGCTCTCGGCTCGCACCACCACCGGCGGGATGCTCAGGTAGTAGCCGGCCTCCGCGATGCGCTCGGCCAGCTTGAGCTTGCCGCCGTAGCAGTGAAAGTCGGCCTTCACCACGCCCTCCTCCTGGAGGATCTCCAGGCTGCGGGCCTCGGCCTTGCGGGTGTGGATGATCAGCGGCTTGTCGTGCTTGACGGCCACCTTGCACAACGCCCGGAAGACCCGCTCCTGCTCCTCGGCCTGGTCCTTCACCCAGTACTGGTCGAGGCCGCACTCGCCGATCGCCACCAGCTCGTCGGCGTGGGCGTCGATCCACGACACCTCCGCGTCCACGTCGAAGGGGGCGGGGGGGTCGAAGGGGTGGCTCCAGGTGGCCCGGTCGATCTTGTGGGCCACCGCGTCCACCGGGTAGATGCCGCAGGCCGGCTTGAGGTGCGGGTGCTCGGCGCACAGCGCCAACACCTGGCGGTTCGACACCGGCTCGAGGCCGTTGACGATGACCACCTCGACCCCGGCCTCCGCCGCGCGCAAGGCGACCTGCGCCCGGTCCGCGTCGAAGGCCTCGTGGGTGAGGTGGGCGTGGACGTCCACGTAGCCGGTCATGGCCTGCCAGGGTCGGGCGCGCTCAGAGCCGGCCGAGGGTGAACATGTCGTCGAACTCGGGGAGGGTGCCGTCCTCACCCGCGGACTCGCGGTTGCCCACGCAGCGGACGCCGTAGCCGCGGGCGCGGCTGGTGTCGCTCAGCTCCTGGGGGTCCGCCTCGGTCTTGCGCCCGTAGATCCCGATCGCGTCGGGGTCGGGGGTCTCGTCCTTGTGCGAGCCGCCGTGCACCGCGCCGATGACGCCGTTGAAGCGGCCGTTGTCGGTGGTGATGCACACCGGCCAGATCGCCATCGGCTCGCCGTCGGCCAGGCGGTACTGGCCGTAGACGCAGGTGGCGCCCACCGGGCACTCGGGCGGGTTGCTCGGCCCGATCGGGATGGTGGAGGTCATGGTCAGGCTCGCCACGCAGAACCAGGGCAGATCGCCCTCGCCCCCGCGCCGCGGCGGGAAGAGGTCCGAGGACCACTCCGAGAGGTTCCCGGTGAGGTCGAAGATCTGCTGGCCGTCCTCGCCCTCGACCACGTCGCGCGGCGCGCCGCCGACCGGCGCGCCGTTGCCGTCGAGCACCGCGCGCGGCTTGGTCGCCATGCACCCCGCGGTGCCGAGCACCGCGTCGTCGCAGGTGGCGGGGGCGTCGTCGCCGGTGGGGTAGGCGGTGAGCGTGTCGGGGGTCTGGCTGTCCGCCTGGGCGGCCTGCCGCATGATGATGTGCTCCATGCTGCTGGGCAGGCGGCGCCCGATCCAGCGGCAGAAGTTGCTCGCCTCGCGCTGTGAGACCTCGACCACCGGGCACTCGTTGAACTCGTCCGCCACCTGGCAGACCTGGCTCTTGCTCGACTTGGACGGGTCGGGGCCGGCGCAGGCGCCGGAGTCCACGCAGAGCTGGAACAGGTCGTTCGTCACCTCGACCGCGTCCACCCGCAGGGTGCGCTCCGCCCGGGGGGCGGTGGGCTCGAGCACCACGAAGCAGTTGTGCGGCACGTCGGGGTCGATGTTGGTCGCGAAGCCGGTGGTGGCGGTGCTGACCGGCCCGAACCGCGTGCACAGATCACCCGAGGGCGGCGCGCCCGGGGTGGTGTCCACCAGGTACAGGCGCTGCCCGTAGGCCACGGTGGTCTGCACCGGGATGTTCGGCGCGGTCTGGCTCTCCACGCAGGCGGTGGCGAGCCCGAAGAGGGCGAGGGGCGCGAGGGCTACGGCGTATCGCATGACTCAGAAGCTCCCCGACAGGCCGAACGCGGCGCCGTCCTCGGTGGGGAAGGTGGACACCCCGGTGATCGTCACCGTGGGCAGATCGTCGGGCCGGGTGGCGTCCGAGGTCACCGGGCCGGGGGGCACCTTGCGGAACCACTTGTACATGTAGACGCCGAGGCCGCCCGCGGCCAACGCGCCGCCCGCGATGGCGGAGATGAGCTGGGTGAGCTTGAGCGCCTTGAGCTGCCCGTCCTCGCGGAGGTTGGGGTCGCCGGCGTCCAGCGGGCCCTTGTAATACGGGTTGCCGCTCACCTGATCCGGGCCGAGCTGATCGTAGTAGGGGCGGCGCCGGATGAGCTTCTGGTAGACGAGCGGGCCGCCGAAGCCGAGGCCGCCGCCGATGATGCCGGCGAGCATCAGGTTGCGGCCCCACGCCGAGAGGGTGGCGTCGGCCACCGGAGGTACGTACTCGGTGAGCTGGACGTTCACCACCTTGGTCTCGTCCTTCAAGACGTCGACCTCGCCCGCCCACCGGTTGTAGCCGAGCAGCTCGACCTGCACCTGGTGCTTGCCGGCCTCGACCTGCTTCTTCTGCTTGTAGGGCGACAGGCCGATGATGGCGCCGTCCACGAAGATGCGGGCGCCGTCCTGGTTCACCACGATGTCGATGAGGCCGACGTTCTCGAGCTTCTTCATCTTGAAGTCGAGGGCGAGCGGCTTGTCGTCGGGCATGACGAACTCCCGCTTGAGCGGCTCGAACCCGTTGAGATCGATGTAGAGGGTGTGCGGCCCGGGGGTGACCTTGAAGCGGAAGTTGGTCTGCCCCTGCAGGCCGGTGTTCCGGTCGTCGAGGTAGATGTCGGCCCCCGGCGGATCCGAGGACACCGACAGCTCCTGGAAGCGCGAGCGGATCGACTGCTTGAGGCGCTTGATGGTCTCCTCGACGTCGGACTTGTCGGTCGCGTTGGGCTCGAGGTCGAGGTACTGCTGGAAGTAGTCGATCGACTCCTCGTAGCGGCCCATCTTCTCGTAGCTCTTGGCGATGTTGAACAGCGCGCCCGAGGTCGCCTTCAGGTCGAAGGCCGCCTTGAACTCGGCGATCGCGCCCTCGTAGTCGCCGGCCGAGTACGCCTTGCGGCCGGCCGCGATGCGGGCCTGGTACTTGGCCTCGGGAGACGACTCATCCGGCGCCACCCGCTTCTTCAGGATCTCGATCTTGTCGAGGACCTCGGCCTTGTCGCGCGGATCCTCGGCCAGCTTCAGGTACTTCTCGTACCACTCGATCGCCTCCTCCCACTGGGAGAGGCGCTCGTGGGAGCGGGCGATGTTGTAGGCCAGCGCCGGGCGCGGGATCAGGGCGTAGGCCTTCTGGAAGGCGGCCACCGCGTCGAGGTAGTTGCCCGCCTTGAAGGCCTCCGCGCCCTGGCCGGCCAGGGTCCTCGCCTCGGCCTCCTTGTCCGCGGAGGCGGTGCTGGTGGTGGTCCCCTCGGCGCCGCCCTCGGCCTGGGCGGCGGCCGTGGCAGGCCCCAGGATCAGGGTGGCCACCAGGGCCCAACGGCGGATTACTCCCCGACCGGTCGTCATGGCCGACGACACTCCCACGAAGTTTCCACGGATTCAACGACGACCCACGGTAAGCTCGCGCACATGCCCGGCCTGTGCGCGGGCGCGTGAGGAGCGGCGGCGTGGTTCGACGCGGGGAGTACCTGGAGCGCGCGGTGGTGATCCCCGGGGATCCGCCCCTGGAGGGGCTCTTCCACCGCGGCGCGCGTCGCCCCGCGGTGCTGGTGGCGCCGCCGCACCCCGAGCGGGGCGGCGGGATGGAGGGCCCGGTGGTGGCGGAGCTGGCCTGGGCCCTCACCCGCGCCGGGCACGCCACCCTCCGCTTCAGCTACCCCGGCCTCGGGGCGAGCGGCGGTCGCTTCGGGCCCGAGGCGGCGCGCGAGGCCCGTGACCGGGCGCTCCAGCACCTCGCCGCGTCGGTGGGGCACGGGGCCCTGGTGGGGGTCGGGGTGGGCATGGGCGGGGCCCTGTTGATCGAGGCGGCCGCCGCGGGTGCGCTCGAGGCGGTGATCTGGGTTCGACCGGATCCGGATGAGCCGCTCCCCGATCCGGGCGCGCTCAGGGCCGAGGTCACCGCGGTGGTGCCCGCGGGTGAGGACCCGACCTGGCGAAGCGCCGTCCGGGCCTGGGCGGAGGCCGCCCCGCGGGGCGCGTACCGGGTGGTCCCGCACGCGGATCCGGCGTTCCTGAGGGGCCTGGTGACCCTGGGCCAGGTGGTGGCCGAGGTCCTCGTGCCCCCGGGGCAGATCGAGCTGGACTAGGCTGTTGCACAGCCCGATCCCGCGTGCTACCTGCGGCCCCCTCGACGGGGTCCGATGGGCGGGCTCCAGCGAGTAAACGTCACACGCTCAGAGGGGCCTCGTGGGGTGCCGAGCGCCGAAGATCCGGCGCGGCGATCGAGGCTGAGGCTCTGAGCGGCGGAAAGAAAACCCCGAGAGAGGATCGAACCATGTCCACCGTTACGATGAAGCAGATGCTCGAGGCCGGCGTTCACTTCGGCCACCAGACCAAGCGCTGGAACCCGAAGATGAAGCCGTACATCTTCGGCGCCCGCAACGGCATCTACATCATCGACCTGCAGCAGACCGTCGAGCTGTGGCGTCGCGCCTACGACTTCATCGTCGACCTCACCTCCCGCGGTGAGAAGGTGCTCTTCGTCGGCACCAAGAAGCAGGCCCAGGAGGTCATCTCCGAGGAGGCCGGCCGCGCCGGGATGTTCTACGTGAACAACCGCTGGCTGGGCGGCACCCTGACCAACTTCAAGACCGTGAAGGGCTCCATCGAGCGCCTGCGCACCATCGAGCGCATGGCCGAGGACGGCACCTTCGAGAAGCTCCTGAAGAAGGAGGTCCTCAACCTGAACCGTGAGCGCGAGAAGCTCATGCGCTCGCTCGGCGGGATCAAGGACATGAACCGGCTCCCCGCCGCCATGTTCGTGGTCGACCCCAAGAAGGAGCACATCGCGGTGGCCGAGGCGAACCGCCTCCAGATCCCGGTGGTGGCCATCGTGGACACCAACTGCGATCCCGACATGATCGACTACGTCATCCCGGGCAACGATGACGCCATCCGCTCGGTGAAGCTCTTCACCGCCAACATCGCCGACGCCTGCGTGGAGGGCTCCTCCAAGTACCAGGACGCGCTGGCGGAGCGGAAGGACAGCATGCCCGCGGAGAAGCGCGCCGAGAAGAAGGACGAGCGTCCCTCCGAGGGCGGCCCGGTGGTGGAGAAGATCTCCCGCGCCGGCGGCCACACCACCGAGACCCCCGAGGCCTCGGCCTGATCCCGCGGACGCGGACTGCACCCTGGAACCCGAACGAGGAAGGCAATGGCTACGATTTCTGCGAAGGACGTGAAGGCGCTTCGTGAGCGGACGCTCGCGGGCATGATGGACTGCAAGAAGGCCCTCGAGGAGAACGACGGCGACATCGAGAAGGCCGCCGAGTGGCTCATGAAGAAGGGCCTCGCCGAGGTGGGCAAGAAGGCTGGGCGCACCGCGGCCGAGGGCGTGGTCCACAGCTACATCCACATGGGCGGCAAGATCGGCGTGCTGGTCGAGGTCAACTGCGAGACCGACTTCGTGGCCCGCGGCCCCGACTTCCAGGAGTTCGTGAAGGACGTCGCGATGCAGATCGCGGCGGCCAACCCGCTCTACCTGGTGCCGGCCGACATCCCCGAGGCGGCCACCGCCAAGCAGCGGGAGATCTTCAAGGCGCAGGTCATCGAGCAGGGCAAGCCCGAGAAGATGGCCGACAAGATCGTCGACGGGAAGATCGGCAAGTGGCACTCCGAGGTCTGTCTCATGGAGCAGCCCTTCGTGAAGGAGCCCAAGATGACGGTCGAGCAGCTCCGCGCCACCGTGGTCCAGAAGACCGGCGAGAACTGCACCGTGCGCCGCTTCGTCCGCTATGAGATGGGCGAGGGCATCGAGAAGAAGGTGACCGATCTGGCGGCCGAGGTGGCCGCCATGAACGCCGCCGCCGCCTCCGGCAACGCCTGATCCCCCTCCGCGGGCCTTGCGCCCGCGGGGCCTCCCGCTTGCTGCTTTACGCGGGGGTCCCACCCGTCGTAAGGACGCAGCATGCCGCGCGTCTCATTCGGTACCTACTCCATCGAGGCCCCCTCGAGCTGGACGCTCAACAGCGTCATCATGGCCGGGCCGGTGGAGGACACCCCCTCCATGGGCATGCTCACCACCAAGGCGGTGCAGCCCTTCCAGCGCAACCTGATCACCACCCTCGAGCAGGTCGGCCCGAGCGAGACCCTCGAGTCCTACGTGAAGCGTCAGGTGGACGGCCTCAAGGAGGCCGGGGTGCCGCGCCAGGAGGTCAAGAAGCCCGAGCACCTGACCCTGGCCTCGGGCGCCGCGGGCCTGATCACCGAGCAGGTGATCCAGGGCGCGGGCGGCGAGCGGGTGCGCCAGATGCAGCTGGTGGTCTTCAAGGATGGGGTGGCCCACACCACGATCGCGTCGCACCTGGACGGCCCCTCATTCGAGGCGGTCCGGGCCGAGTTCCGCGCGATGCTCCTCAGCTTCCAATAGGGAAGAGGCCGGCCCGGGCCACGATGAGCTCGAGGAGCTTGTCGTGCCCGCGCACGAAGCTGCTCAGCACGAAGCCGCCCCCGCGGGCGCTGACGTAGTGCCCGCCGAGGGGCATCTCGCTGTCCCGCACCTCGTTGATGTCCTCCCACGCCACGTGCACGAAGTCGGTGGCGCCGCGGTAGGTCACCCCGTACTCGTCGACCACGTACGCCATGCGCCAGTAGTGGGTGACGAAGCCCAGGAAGAACACGACGAAGAAGGCCACCGAGACCAGGGTGGACGCGGGCATGTCGGGGGAGAGGGCGGCGAGGGCGCCGACCGCGACCCAGAGGATCAGGGCCACGAGCACTGGCCAGCGGATGAGCCCGGTGGCTCGAAACTCATGACGCTCCCGCCGCATCCTCCTTCATTAGGCGGCACCAGGCCCGCGCCGTCAAATCATCCGGGTTTCCACCTGTATCGTCGGGGGTTGCTCGGCGGCCCTCATCGGCGCTACCTCGACTCCGGATGCGCCTGCTCCTGGGGATCCTGCTCGCCGCCGCCGGCCCCGAGGCGCTGGCCCCCGCGCCCCCACCCCCTCTGCCCGACCCGTCGGTCCTGGTGGTGGTGCTGCCTGGCGCCCCCGATCTGAGCGGGCGCGCCGCCGCGCTCGGCCCCGCCGTCACCCAGCGCGTGGTGCACCTGCGCCCGGGCGTGCCGGTGGCGCTGGCCGACGTCCTGAGGCCGAACCGGGCCGAGGACCAGGGCCGGGCGATCGTCGAGGCCCGCGCCCAGGTGCTGGAGGGGATCGCGGCCTTCGAGAACCTGGAGCTCGACCTGGCGCGCGAGACCCTGGAGGAGGCGGTCGAGGGGTTGGTGGCCCACCTCCCCGAGCTCGACCCCGCCGGCCGGCTCGCCCTCGCCCAGGGCCTCTTCGCCTACGCCAGCTCGGTGCTCTTCGAGGGCCAGACGGTGGCGGCGGATCAGCTCTTCTCGGCCCTGGCCACCGTCGAGCCGGGCTTTCAGCCCGAGCCCGGCCGCTACCCGTCGAACGTGGTGGAGCGCTTCGAGGAGCTCCAGGGCCGCACCGCCGGCCGGGCCACCGGGGGCCTGGACGTCTACACGGATCCGCCGGGGGCGGAGGTCTACGTGGACGGCGGCCTCCGCGGCTACGCTCCGCTCACGGTGCCCGACCTGAGCGAGGGCGCCCACGCGGTCACCGTGCGGCACCCGGCGTTCGAGCCGGCGGGTCGCCTCGCGGTGGTCGAGGCGGACGAGAACATGCTGGTGGATCTCGCGCTGAAGGCGGTGGACGCCTCGGCCCTCTGGCGGGCGCTGACCCCCCAGCTCCTCGGTGACCTCGCCGCCCTGAACCAGGCGCTCAAGCCCCTCCGGGTGGACCGCGTGGCGCTCCTGGTGCTCGAGGAGGGCGCCTCCGATCCGGTCGCGCGTGGGGTGTGGTGGCACCGGGGCAAGGCCGAACAGATCGCGCCCACTCCGCTGCCAGAGGCGGACGAGAGCGCCGCCAACGTCCTCGCGCAGGCGATCGTGGCGACCGAGGCCCCGCCGCTGGTGGTGGCGCCGTCGCCGGTGCCCGACGAGGTGGCGGATGACGTTCCGCTGACCGCGCGCTGGTGGTTCTGGGCTGCGCTCGGGACGGTGGTGGTCGCGGCGGGGGTGTCGACCGCGGTGGTGGCGACCCGCGGGGGCGAGGACGGCCCGCCGAGGAACACCGCGATCTTCGGCTTCTGAAGAGCGCTTGCCTGATCTCTACCGCTGCTCACTCGAACACGACACGCGATTGTGAAAGCGAAGTTGACGCGCTCGTCGACGGGTACGAAAGGCGGGCTGGGCGCGCCTCGACCTCCTCGACGCGCCTGGAGTTCGCACGGTAGCTTCTCGGCGTGGGTCGCTTGGGACTGTTGCTCCTGACCGTGGCGGCTTCAGGCTGCTCCTTCATCGTGAACCCGGAGCTGCCGCCGCCGTCGTCGGACGCGGGTCCCGAAGACGCGAGCGGGCAAGACGCGAGCGCAGAGGACGCGGGCGCGCAAGATGCCGGCGCGGATGATGCCGGTGTGGTGGAGGACTCGGGGGTCGTCGACGCGGGCCCGACCGGGGGCACCATCGTCGACGACGGGACGCGAGGCGGGCAGCACGCGGGGACGGAGTGGGGTGACGCGCTCCGCCTCGTGGCGGGGGTCCATCGAGGCAGGTACACCTCCGCGGTGCTGGATCTGGGCTTCGAAGCGCAGGTCCGGTTGCTCAGCTGGAGGCCCGATCTGCCGTACGCGCTCTCGCTCGCCCCCGCGACGTCGAGCGTACAGGACGTCTACCCGGGCTCGCCGGTGCGAGGTGATGCGCTGTCCGTGCTCATCCCGATGGACGGCTCCGGTCAGGTCCCCGACCGTGCGCCGATCGTGGAGACGAGCGGAAGCCAGGTCCCGATCGCGGCCGACATCACGACCACGGGCTCCCGGTACGTCGAGGGGGTCTTCGGGAGCGCAATCGAGCTTGCGAGGGGTGACCACCTGGCGTTTCCGAACACCGACGCCGCGGTCCAGTTCGGCGACGGAGACCTGACCTGGTCCTTGTTCGCGAGGACGGCGACCTGCACCGGGGGCAACAACGTCTTCATCGGGAGCGAGGCGCGCCCGACGCACATGTGGCTCGGTTGCGGCACGAGCGACTCGACCTGTCCGCGCGGCACGGGCCTCGGGGGAACCTTCCTCACGAGCGAGGACGCGGGCGGCGGGATGTGCACCGCTGGGCGCTTCGACGACGGTCGGTGGCACCACCTCGCGGCGACCATCACCGGGCACGAGCAGGCTACCTTGCGCTTCTGGCTCGACGGCGTCCAAGTGGGGCTGCAGACCTACAACCTGACCGGGCGCTTCGACTTCACCGGCCAGCTCTCCTTCACGGTCGGCGCCTTCCCGGTGGGTGACTACGACGCGGAGGGCGCGTTCGACGAGGTCGCGCTCTTCAAGCGCGCCCTCGAACCCGAGGAGCTCGCCTCGCTCGCGAAGCGCGGGCTCGGGCGGGTGCGGCTGCAGGTCCGCGCGTGCCCCGACGCCAGCTGCTCGGGTGACCAGGTCTGGACCGACGCCCAAGGCACCGCCGGGGCATACATCGAGGACCCCCTCGACGGGGCGCTCCCCCGGGTCGAGCTCACCGGGGTGCCGGCGACACGCTGGCTCCAGTATCGGGTCGAGCTGATCGGCGCGGGGACCCTGAGCCCCTCGCTCGAGCGCGTCCAGCTCGAGTATCGCTGACTCGCCGCGGTCAGTTGGGGATGCAGCCGCCCTGGCCGCCCGTCGGCCCCAAGCAGTAGTAGCCAGCGCGGCAGGTCGACATGCTCCCGCCGCTCGGGCAGTCCGCGAGGCACAGGCTGAAGGACCCGGGGAACGCGAAGCAGGCGCTGCTGGTGGGGCACGGGTTGGTCTGCGGATCGCAGTACGGGATCGTGCAGTAGCCGCCCGGCCAGCCCGGGTCGTTCAGGCAGGTCAGGCCCACCGCGCAGTCGTCGTCGATGGCGCAGCCGCTGCCCACGGGATCGCCCATCGGGTTGGTGGAGCCCTCGGGTAGCGGGAAGCAGACCCGGCTCTGCGAGATGCCGAGGCGCACGCAGCCGTAGCCCGCGCGGCAGTCGGCGGCGGTCGCGCACTCGTCGAGGCAGAAGGACTGCCGGGGCCCGAAGTCCTGGCACGAGGCGCCCACCGGGCAGTTCGTGCCCCCCTGGCCGCACTGCTGGGTGCAGTAGCCGTCCACGAAGCCCGAGTTCGGGTCGAGGCAGAAGCCCCCCGCGCAGTCCACCGCGCCCGTGCAGGCCGCGCCGACCGGCACCGTCGGGACCCCGCCGTCGGGGTCGGGCACGCCGCCATCCGGCGGCTCGGGGCACACGTCGGTGGTGCCGTCCGGGTTCACGCAGGTGCTCCCCGCGGGGCACATCGGGTTGGTGCAGCACTGGTTGTTGCGGTTGAGGGGCAGGCAGGTGCCGCGGCCGCAGGCGAGCTCGACCGGGCAGTCGCAGTCCGTCTGGCACGTGATCACCGGCTGGCAGACGAGCTCACACACGCCGACGTTGCAGGCCCACTGGCCGGGGGTGCCGTCGGGGCAGATCGGGGGCTGGCCGAGGGCGCGGAAGCAGTCCCGGGGCGCCACGCACTGCGCGGTGCCGCCGTCGTCCGGGAACGGGCCGGCGTCCGGGAACCCGCCGTCGAACGGAGGCGGGATGCTCGCGTCCCCCGGCGCTCCCCCGTCGAAGGGCTCTGCGCCGTCCACGAGCTCACCCGAGTCCGGGAAGGCGCCGGTGTCCGCGGAGGTGACCGCGCCGTCGGAGAGGCTGCCCGTCGAGTCGGCGTTGCAGGCCGCGACGAGCAGGAGCGGGAGGGCGAGGGGGAGGCGATGCCCGAGCTTCATGGCAGCGGTCAGCATAGCCCGACGAAGTGCGGCGGTCAGTCGTCCACCGTGAGGAGGGTGGCCGCCGGGTTTACACGAGGGTCGCGGCCCGATGTTCCGCCCGGGGCCACCGCGCCGATCGGGGCCGGGGGTGGGTCACAGGTGACCCGCCCTTCGTGCGAGTATTCGGCCCGAGGAACCGACGAGGTCGATGGAACGAGAGTCCCGAGGACGCAAGAGCGCTGACACCGACCCGTGGGAGGTCCGGACCCTGGCCCTGGAGGCGGCGGTGCGCCGGGTGAGCCAGGTGGTGCGCGGCAAGGAGGAGGTGGTGCGGCTGGCCGTGGTCTGCTTCCTCGCGCGGGGGCACCTGCTCCTGGAGGACGTGCCGGGGGTCGGAAAGACCACCCTGGGCCGGGCCCTCGCCCGCATCGTGGGCGGCACCTTCACCCGCATCCAGCTGACCGCCGATCTCCTCCCGGCCGACATCGTGGGCGGCCAGGTGCTCGACAAGCCCAGCGGTGGGCTGACGTTCCGGCCGGGGCCGGTGTTCGCCAACGTGGTGCTGGCGGACGAGCTCAACCGCGCCACCCCGCGCACCCAGAGCGGCCTCCTCGAGGCCATGGCGGAGCGGTCGATCTCGGTGGACGGCGAGACCCACGCCCTGCCGGACCCGTTCGTGGTCATCGCCACCCAGAACCCGGTGGAGCACCACGGGGTGTACGTGCTGCCCCAGTCGCAGATGGACCGGTTCCTGATCCGCACCAACCTCGGCTACCCGGACGACGACGTGGAGTGCGCCCTCTTGATGGGGCGGCCGGCGGAGGGGACGGAGCCGGTGCGGGTGGAGGACCTGCAACCTGCCTTCACCTCCGAGCTCGTGCACCAGCTCTTCGCCGCGGTGGACGAGGTGAACCTCTCGGAGGAGGTCGCGCGTTACATTCAGAAGATTGTCCGCGCCACCCGGGAGTCCGGCCTGCTCGCCACCGGGGTCTCCACCCGTGGGGCCCTGCAGTTCGCCCAGGCCGCGCGGGCCCGGGCCCTGGTCGCGGGGCGGCGCTTCGTCTCCCCCGACGACGTGTACGCGCTCGCGGTGCCGGTGTGCGCGCACCGGGTGATGCTGCGCGGCAACGATCGGCCCTCCCGGGAGGAGGCGGAGGCGGTGCTCCGCGAGCTCGTGGAGCGGGTGCCGGCGCCGGTCTGATCGATGCGCGTGGTGAGCTGGAGGGCGCTCCTCGAGCGCGTGCGACGACGCTTCCGGCCGCCCCGCCGCGCGGTCCCCACCCGCGCGGGCTGGTTCGTGCTGGCGGTGCCGCTCGTGCTCGGCATGGCGGCGGTGACCGCGTCCAACAACCTGCTCTTCATGCTCCTGGCCGCCTCGCTCGGGGCCATCGTGCTGTCCGGGATCCTCTCGGAGCGGAACATCCGCGAGGTCCGCGTGCACGTGCGGCCGGTGACCGCGGCCTACGCGGGGGAGCCCTGCCGGCTCGAGGTGCGCTTCGAGCGGCCGCCGGAGCTGGGGCCCGCCTTTGGCCTCAAGGTGTTGGAGCTGGAGCACTCTGGCCTCTGGTCGCCCCGCCGCAAGGCGCCCCCCCACACCGTGCAGGCCTTCCTGCCGGTGCTGGAGGGCGCTTCGGCAACCACGCTTGCGGCCCGTCAGTTCCCGCGCCGGGGCCGGGCCTCCGTCCCGCTCTTCGAGCTGGTGACCCGGTTCCCCTTCGGCCTGCTGAACAAGGCCCGGGACGTCGAGGTCGAGCTGGACGTGCTGGTCCGGCCCCGCCGGGTGCCGGTGCCCCCGGCTTTGCTCGACCCGCGGAGCACGGCGGGGGAGGGCGAGTGGGCGGAGCGCCGCGGCCCCGGGGTGGAGCTCTACGGGCTCCGGGAGCGCCAGGAGTGGGACGCCGCGAGCCGGGTGCACGCGCTGCGCTCGCTCAGCCTGGGGCGGGACGTGGTGCTCGAGACCGCGCAGGTGGAGCGCCCCACCGCCTGGCTGGGGGTGGTGAGCACCCCCGCCGCGGATCCCGAGGCGCTGGAGCGGGCGCTTGAGCTGGCGGCGGCGGCCCTGGTGGCGTGGGACGAGGAGGGCTACGCGGTGGGCCTCGCGGTGGGCGAGGCGGTGTACGCGCCGGGGGAGGTGTCGCTCGACGGGCTCCTGGATGCCCTCGCCGCGGTGGTCCCCGGGCCCGTCCCGGACCCGGGGCGCGGGCGGCGGCCTGGGTTGTGGCTGGTGCCGGCGGGGGCTCGCGCGCCGATCACCGGGGTGGTGGCCCTCGGGGTGGGACGGCAAGGTGAGTTGACGGGGGGGCCGACAGCGTGACCCTGCGCGGCATGCACCGGGTCGCGGTCACCGGCACCGCCGTCCTCGGGGTCCTGGGGATCCTGAGCGGCTCCACCCTGCTCCTGGTGGCGGGCCTCGCGGTGGTGGCGGTCATGCTCGTCACGTCGGGGCAGCTCCTCGACACCGCCCGGAGCCGGACTCGGCTGATCGCCACCCACGCCGCCACCGTGCTCGGCCTCGGGGTCGCGGCGGTGGTGTTCCGGAGCTCACGCATCGACGCGGTGCTCCTGGTGGTGCTGCTGGGCCTGATGAACCGCTTCGTGCTCAGGGCGGGCGGGCGCGACGACTTCATCATCGCGGGCGCGGCAAGCGTGCTCATGGCCGCGACCACCACCATCACCCCGGGGGTGGCCTTCGCCTTCCTCATCGGCGGCTTCATCCCCGCCGTCCTGTGGTCCCTGTGGTCGTCCACCCTCCTCGGGGTGGCGGAGGAGGTGGAGCCGTCCGTGCGGCAGGCCACCTTGCGGCGCCTCGGCCGGCAGCGCGTGCCCCGGGACCGGGCCTTCATCGCGTGGAGCAGCCTGGTCTTCATGGTGCTGGGCTACGTGATCCTGTCCCTGTTCCCCCGCTACAACTTCGGGCGCCTCTTGAGCGCGGGCTACTTCATGAACCTGCCCGGCGCCACGTCCCAGATGGAGCTCACCAACGGCGGGGTCACGGATCGCGCGGTGGGCGCGGTGGTGCTGCGGGTGGAGCCGAACCCGGATCATCCGCCGGATCACCTGGACGGGCTCTACGCCCGGCTCTACGCCCTGGACCGCTTCGACGGGCGCACCTGGTCGGTCAGCGCCGATCCCGCGTCGATCCCGCTGTACACCCGGCGCGACGCGTACCGGGGGACGCCGGATGTCTGGGACCGCGAGGATGGCGCGACCACCGTCAAGGTGACCCTGGAGCGTCTGGTGCCGAGGACCACCCGCCACCCGCTCGCGGTGCTCGGGCGCACGCGGCCCGGCTACGTGATGGCGCGGACGCCGGACCGCAGCCTGGGGGGCAGCGTCACCGGCGCCATGC
The DNA here is from genome assembly GCA_020632995.1 of Deltaproteobacteria bacterium. Classification (GTDB taxonomy): domain Bacteria; phylum Myxococcota; class Kuafuiibacteriia; order Kuafuiibacteriales; family Kuafuiibacteriaceae; genus JACKEN01. The sequence continues at coordinate 103,414 of JACKEN010000001.1, forward strand.
GGACGAACGCGGTGCGGATGGTCTACAAGGTCGACCTCGCTCGGGACGTGGCCTACGCCCCGCTCCCGCGTCACATGGTGGAGCGGGCGGAGGCGGGGCTCCTCGAGGTGCCGGGCGAGGTAGACCCGCGGCTCCGGGCCCTGGCCGAGGAGCTGACCCGCGGCCTGGTGGCGCCGGGAGACAAGATCCGTGCGGTGCTCGCCCACTTCGACGCCGGCTTCAGCTATGACCTCGGGCCACAGGAGGGGACGAGCGATGACCCGCTGGTCCGCTTCCTCTTCGAGTCCAAGCGGGGCCACTGCGAGCTCTATGCAGGCGCGGTTGCGGTCCTGCTCCGCCTGTCCGGGGTGAAGGCGCGGGTGGCCAGCGGCTTCTACGGTGGCTGGTGGAACGAGAGCGGCGGCTACCTGGAGCTGGGGCAGCAGGACGCCCACGCCTGGGTGGAGGCCTATGACCCCGCGGTGGGCTGGCGGTGGGTGGACGCCACCCCCGAGACGGAGCGCTCCCTCCGCACGCCCGAGACCTTCTCGTTGCTCGGCGACCTCCTGGACGCGGCGGAGGCGTTCTGGTTCGACAACGTCATCGACTTCGACGATCGCAAGCGCCAGGCCCTGGTGGGGGCGCTGAGCGATCGGCTCGGGGTGGGGAGCGACCTCTTCGGCGCGCTGGATGCCTTCGGGGGCGAGGGCGGCGGCGGGGGTGGCCTCGGTGCAGGACTGCTTGCCGTCCTCGGGCTCGGCGCGGCGGCCGGGTTGCTGCTGCTGCGGCGCGTGGTCGGCCGGGATCGAGCAGCGTCCCTGGGGCTGCGCCTCAGGGCCGCCCTCGACGCGCGGGCCGGGGCGGAGCTCCCCCTGCTCCGGCTGGTGGAGCGGGCGCCCGAGGCGTGCCGCGCCGAGGCCCGAGCCGCGGTTGGGGCCTACGAGGCCCTCCGCTTCGACCTCCCCGAGCGGGCCCCGCCCCTGGCCGAGGTGCGGGCCCGGGTGTCGGCCCTGGAGCGGGCGCTGAAGGTGGCCCGGCGGCGCCCGGATCTGCCGCCGAGCTGACGTGCCCGGAGTCCTTGCGCCGCGGGCCGCAGGCGCCGGGGGTCGCGTCGGTCCGGAGGAGGGCGCCCAGTCGCGGAGGGGTTTGTGCTGGCGCGGGGCGTCGGAGGCGCCGCAGGGGAAGATCGAGTATCTTGCGGCGCCGTGCGTCGAGCCTTCACTGCCCTGATGTTGATGGCCGCGCTGTGCGGGGCCTCGGTGGCCGCCGCCCAGCCCGCGCCCACCGGCACCGCCACCGCGTCGTCGGCGGCCCCCGCCGCGTCGCCGCCCCCCGCTGCCCCCGCGCGCCAGAGCCTGCTGGGCATGCGCTCGAGCTCGAGCGAGCCCGCGGACTGGGGCGGGCGCGTGCGGAGCGGCTTCGGCCTGCTGCTCATGCTCGCGGTGGCCTTCGCGCTGTCGAAGAACCGCCGCGCGGTGAGCTGGCGCCTGGTGGGGGTCGGCGTGGGGCTCCAGATCGTGCTCGGCCTCGCGACCCTCTCGCCTCCCGGGCAGTGGCTCTTCGGCGGCTTCAACCAGCTGGTGTCGAACCTGCTCGCCTACACCGCGCAGGGCTCGACCTTCCTCTTCGGCGACCTCGCGGTGCAGAACAACATGCCGGTGGGGACCAGCGTGATCCCCGTGCCGCCCGACGGCGCCAACCCCGCGTGGCTCGGTGGCGCCACCATGGCCCCGCTCGCGGTGCCGGCCGGGGCGTGGCAGTTCGTGCGGGTGGGCGCCTTCTTCGCGTTCGGGGTGCTGCCCACCATCATCTTCTTCTCGTCGGTGATGGCGGTCCTCTACCACCTCGGGGTGATGCAGGCGGTGGTGCGGGCGATCGCGGTGGTGATGCAGAAGACGATGCGCACCAGCGGGGCCGAGACCCTCTCCGCCGCCGGCAACATCTTCGTCGGCCAGACCGAGGCCCCGCTCCTCATCCGCCCCTTCGTGAAGGACATGACCGAGAGCGAGCTGATGGCGGTGATGACCGGCGGCTTCGCCACGGTGGCAGGCGGGGTGATGGTGGCCTACGTGGGCATGCTGCGCGGCGTGTTCCCCGAGATCGCGGGGCACCTGCTCTGCGCCTCGATCATGAGCGCGCCCGCCGCCCTCGTCGTCGCGAAGATCGTCATCCCCGAGCCGGATCCGAACAAGAGCAAGACCTACGGCAGCCTGAAAGTGGACCTGCGCTCCACCGACGCCAACGTGATCGACGCGGCGGCGCGCGGGGCGTCCGAAGGCCTGCAGCTGGCCCTCAACGTGGGGGCGATGCTCCTGGCCTTCCTGGCGATCATCGCGATGATCAACGGCTTCGTGGGCTGGGTAGGCGGCCTGTTCGGGGCCGAGGGCCTCACCATGGAGCTGATGCTCGGCTACGTCCTGCGCCCCTTCGCGTGGGCGATGGGCGTCAACTGGGCCGACGCGAACCTGGTAGGCAGCCTGCTCGGGATCAAGACCATCGCCAACGAGTTCGTGGCCTACCAGGTGCTGGCCGACCGCGCCTCGGAGCTCACCTCGGTGCGCTCCATGGTCATCGCGACGTACGCCCTGTGTGGCTTCGCCAACTTCGGGTCGATCGGCATCCAGCTGGGCGGGATCTCGCCCCTGGCGCCGGAGCGCCGGGGCGATCTGGCCCGCATCGGCCTGAGGGCGATGATCGCGGGCACCCTGGCCGCGTTCATGACCGCGTGCGTGATCGGGATGATGTTCTGACGCGGGCGCGGGGTCAGACCGCGAGCGGGAGCTGCCCCTCCTTGGGGAGCCGGGCCGCGCGCTCCAGGTACGGCTCGAAGGCCGCCTTGCGGATGGGCGGAAGGTGGCTCGCGAAGATCCAGTCTGCGTCGAGGCGCCGGAAGGTGCCCACCGCCTCCGCGTAGAGGGCCGGGTCCACGTCCATGAGCCAGGGGCTGTTGGCCCGACAGAACGCGGACATGCCCTCGAGCCCCGCCTCCAGCGGCACGTCTTCACCCCGCTCGGTCAGCTCGGGCACGAAGGCGCCGAAGCCGTCCGAGGCGAAGAGCCAGCGCTGGCGCTCCTCGAAGAAGGCCAGGGTGGCCGGGCTGTCGTACATCGGGGGGCGGAGGGCTCGGAACGTGCGGCCCCCCGCCTCGAAGCGGGCCCCGGGGCCCACGAAGCGGACCCGGGTCGGGTCCAGGTGCTGCACCGACCCCAGCTTGCCGAAGCCCACCGGGGTGGTGACGAGCCGGGCGTGCGGGGCCCGCTCGAGGAGGGGGAACAGCGCGCCGGCGTGATCCGCGTCCTCGTGGGTGAGGAGGATGCAGGACAGCCTGCTCACGTCCACAAGCATGTCGAGGGCGTCGATGAAGGCGTCGGCCTCCCGGGCGAGGCCGGTGTCGACGAGCACCGGTGAGGCGCCGCGGAGCAGGAAGGCCTGCACCGGGAGCACGCCCACGCCGGGCACGGGCTCGCAGGAGGGGAGGACGACGACGTCGGGGGTGGGGCTGAATGCGGGTTCCATGGTGTTGTTCTCCGTGTCTGTTCAGTTCTGGTTGCAGGCGTAGGCGGGGTCGGGGCAGACCTCGGTGGAGCGGACCGGCTGGGTCTGGGCGCAGCCGGTGACCCCCTCGACCGTGTTGTTGGCGAGGAAGTCGAGGTCCGCGTGGTCGTTCCAGGAGCGCAGGAAGCCGTGGCCGGCGCTCTCCCGGACGGTGCTGTTGGTGATGAAGATCCCCTGGGGCTCACCATCCAGGATCACCGCGGCGTCGTAGGTGTCGAGCGGGCTGCACGAGGCGAGGCTGCACGAGCACCAGCCGCCCGCGTACTCGACAAGCGCGTTGGTGACCTGGTGGTCGGCCATGGGGGACTCGAAGTACAGCCCCACCCAGTCGCCGCGGCTCCTGGTCGAGGACGCCGAGGTGAGCACCACCGGCTCGGTGGGGGTGCCCTGGATCTCGAGGCGGCCGCGGGGCCCGTCCGCGTCCGAGACGGTGCGCAGGCTGGTGCCTGGGCTGAAGCGCAGCTCGACCCCGGCCTCGATGGTCAAGGTGGCGGGGAGGCCGCCGTTGGCCCCCACCCGGAGGCCCTCGTCGGCGAGGCGGCCCACGCGGTAGGGGACGCCGAGGTCGCGCAGGGTCACGTCGGCCTGCAGCCCGTTGCGGCCGTCGGTGTTGTCCTCCACCAGCAGGATCTCGTCGTTCGCGTTGCCGGTGTAGCGGCCTTTGGGGAGCCCGTGGGCAGCGTGCCCGGTCACCAGGAGAGGAAAGTGGTCTGCAGCCTGACCTGCGTTCGTGATCACGAGGTCCTTGGAGTCGGGGTCGAAGCGCGCGCTGTTGGCCATCCAGAGCCCGTGGGTCGCGGAGTCCTTGATGGACACGGTGTCGACCTTCAGCGGCCGCGACAGGGGCAACGTGCCCTCGCCGAGGACGATGATCGACGCCGCCCCGAAGTCGGTGGGGACGCCGCCGCCCTCGAAGTCCACGTGGCTGAGCTCCGCGTCGCCGGGCGCGAAGACCACCAGCGCGGCCCACGGGCCCTGGCCCGCCTTGAAGGACACCTTGCGGTCCGCCTCGCCCGCGACGATCAGGTGGCCGTCCTCACCGTGGCCGGGGTCGCCGATGTGGAGCTGGGCGTCGGCCTCCATCACGACCTCGGCGCAGGCCTCGACCGTCAGGGTGGCGCCGTTGTTCACCGCGAGGGTGCCGACGACGTGGTGGGGCCCGTCCTCGGCCCGCCACGTGGTGTCCTGGGTGATGGGGATGCCCTGGTGGGTGATCCCGGGGGCGCCGGCCACGCGGATGGGGCAGCCCTGCACGGGGGTGTCCTCGCCGCTGCACGCGGTGAGGGTGATGAGCGCGGCCACGCCGGCCGGGATGGCCCTTCGCAGGACGCGAAGGGGGTGGGTGTTCAGTGCGTTGGTCATTTGGAAGTGCCTCCGTTGCCGCTCAAGCTACGGGGCGCCGACCGGGGTCTGGAACACCACGAACCGGCCCCCCCAGAACTGGGGGGTGGCGTCGGGGCCGCCTGGCCCGCTAGCTTGAGGGCACATGGCGAGCACCACCGCGAGGCCCCTGGCCACCCTGGAGCGCCTCTGCGCCGAGGCCCGCACCTCGGACGAGCTCCTCAAGGTCGCGGGCGACTGGATCGCCGATCGCGCGGAGGCGGACGCCCACGTGATGTGCCGGCTCGACCCGCTCTCGGCGCTGTGGAACGGGGCCAGCGATCGCGGCTACCCCGTCAACAGCTGCACCCACTACCGTGAGCAGGCCTTCTTGCGCTCCGAGTACGCGGACATGGGCCTCGCCTCGCGTATGCCGGAGCGCGTGCGCCGCCTCGAGCGTGGGGTCACGCCGACCGACCCCTACACCGAGCTGTACTTCGACAACTTCGGCTACGGCTACGAGGCCCACATCTCCTTCGCGGTGAACGGCCAGGGCTTCGGCTACATGACGATGGCGAAGACGACGGAGGACTTCGGCCCCGGCGTCATGCGCCTCCTGGAGGGCGCGGTGACCCCGGTGACCCAGCACCTCCGCCGGCTGATCGCCAAGGAGATGCTCGAGGCGGTGCCGGGGGAGGGCGTGGGTCTGCTCGCGGTGGACCGGCAGGGTGGCCTGCACGGCCTCAACGACGTCGGCCGGGGCATGCAAGCCGTGTTGACGCGCAGGGACGACGCGCGGAGCTACACCGTGCTCGGCGTGGTGGCAGAGATGGCGCGCCGCGAGCTCCTCGCCCCCGGCCAGACTCCCATCCCGCGCGTCTTGTACGTGTGCCCCGAGACCCGCCGCCGCTATCGCCTCCTGGCCGAGCGCGTCTCGAACCCCGGCTTCCCCGAGCAGGTCTTGATCGTGGCCGAGCCGGTGCGCGGGCTCGACAGCGTGGAGCTCCTCCGCACCGCCGGCCTCACCGAGCGCGAGGCGGAGGTGGCCATGGTGACGCTGCGCGGGTTCAAGAGCGTGGAGGGCGCCGAGGCCCTGGGCATGAGCGAGCACACCTTCCTGGGGCACCTGAAGGTGGTCTACCGGAAGCTGGGCGTGAGCTCCCGGGGCGAGTTCGCCGCGCTCCTGTTGAGCGGCGTGTAGCTGGATCGGTGTGCAGGGGTCGCGTCCGAGGCGTCCGGACGCGTCCGATATTCGGACGGACACGCCCGCCGCCCTCGGGGCGCGAGGGGCGGGCAAGTCCGCAGGACCGCCTGCGGATCCTCGCGCGCACGATCCTGGCACGCGGGGTGCGACAACCGCGGACATGAAGCAGGAGTCGCGCCGGTACTGGACACATGTCTTTGCCTCCTGGGGCTACGACGGGGGCACCGCGCCCCCCGCCGCGCCGCCCCCGCGGCGCCCGCTCAGGATGCCGCGCCGGCCCCTGGGGCCGAAGCCGCTGAGGCCACTGCACCGCCCGCCGCCCGCGCCGCCCGCGAGGCCGCAGGTGACCTTGCACTGAGGCCCGCGTCGCGAGGTCGGCCAGCGAATCCCGGACGGACTTCGGAACGCGGTATCAGAGCGCGAGCCGGGCTGGATACTGGCCGCACCGGGGCATCCGGCGCTCGGTCCGGCCACGCCGTTTCAGACTCCAGAGGCGCTGCCCTTTCGCCATGGTGCCGTGCACGCTCGCGCGGCGGTCCTCGCTCCTCGGAGTGCGGCCGCTTGGCGCCGTGATGGGGCTCGCGGCGCCGGGCCATCGGTCGATCCGGGTGGACCTGGCTGAGCCTCATCCGGGGCCCGGACGACGGCCGGACGACGACCGGACGCAGGCCGTAGCCTGGCCCGCAAGACCCCGAGATCTTGGGAGGACGCCGGTCGGCGCGAGCGTGGCCCGGGGGCTGCTTGGCAGGCGGGCATGAGCGACCCGGCCATCTTTGGCCTCCCGCCAGATCCACACCTGTACGCGTCCTGGGCCTCGGCGGCGGTGTTGGAGGTCCGCGCGCCGGTGGCGCCGGTGGAGGGGCCCTCATCGGCTGTGGTGGAGGCCCCCGCGGCGGTGGTGGACACCGTTACGCCGGGGGTGGCGCCAGGCCGAGCCCTCGCGTTGGCGCTGCCGCCGGTGCCAGTGGAGCCGGTGGCGTGGCCGGGAGGGGTGCCCGGGGTGCTGCCGGGGGCCGACCCGGCGGCGGTGGCGGCGAGGTATCTCGGCGACGCCTCGCTGGCCCCGCTGTTGACGCCGGTGCAAGGCGGCTTTCAGGCGCCGCCCGGCGCCCTGACGCCGACGTGGCGGGCCGCGTACGACGGCGCGGTCCGGGCACAGGTGGCGTGGAGCGCCCGCGCGGTGGCGGAGGCGACGGGCGACCCCGCGGCGGCGCAGGCCGCCTTGCTCGAGGGGCTCCGCGCCCTCCCAGATCCGGACGCGCAGGCGAGGTTGCTCGAGGCTGCCGGCCGCACCCTGGCCGGGGCGCTGGCGCCGGACGGGCCGGGGGCCCTGGGGGTGCTCAAGGCCGCGCTGGCGGCGGAGGCCCAGCGGGGGCCGCTGTCGGCGCCGACGCTGACCGCGGCCCGGGACGCGCTCCTCGAGTGGATGGAGGACGGCAGCCCCGAGGCGAGCGCGCGGGTGGCCGCGCTCCTGGTCGAGTCACCGGCCCCGGTGCAGGCGGCCTTGCTCCGGGCGGTGGCCGAGGCCCACGACACGCCGAGCGTCGGGCCCTTCGCGCGCTTCGGCGAGCCCACCCCCGGGCACATGCTGCACCGGCTGATGGAGGGGATGGTCCCCGAGGACCGCGCCCGGGCGCTGGACGCCCTGGAGGGGAGCGGGGTGCTGACCGAGGCGGGGGCGGCGCGGCTGCGGGCCGGCCGCAGCACCGCAGGCCGGCTTGCGCCGTGGCTCACCCACGGCGCGCACCTGGCCACCGAGGACTACGCGAGGTGGTCACAGGAGGAGGGGGGCGGGCCGTATGCTCTGGCCGGGGGCCTGGCGGTGCTCGGCACCGAGCCGCTGGTGGCCGACACGGTGTTGACGCTGGGGAGCGCGGGCGCCGGGCCCTGGGCCGCGAAGCTGCTGGCGGCGCGCTTCCCCCTGACCGCGACCGCGCTGGGTGCGGCGGGCACCGGCCTGGCCGCGTACCAGGCGACGGTGGACCTGCAAGCCGTGTTGACGGGCCAGGATCCGTACACGGGCAAGCCGCTGGGCCCGGGCGAGACCCTGGCGCGGGTGGTCCGCGCGGGCTCGGGCGTGCTGCTGACCGCCACCGGCATGATCGCGGCGTTCCAGGCCGGCAAGATTGGGCCGCCCCCGCGCGACGCGGTCGGGGGTCCGCGCCAGGCCACCGCGGCGGACCTCGCGGACCTCACGACCCACTACGCCCCGGTGGACGTGCCGGGGCTGCCGCCGGGAATGCAGGTGTGGGTGCCTCGGCGGCTGCCGGTGGTGGTGCGTGCTCCGGTGCCGCCCGGGGCGCCTGCGCCTGCGCCGGTGGCGGTGGGGCCGGTGGGGGCGTTGACGGAGGCGGCGCGGCTGGGGCTGCCGGCGCCGCCGAAGACCCCGCAGCTCGCGCCGGGGGCGGTCGCGGCGGCGGAGGTGGAGCAGGAGGCGGCGTCGCTCGCGGGCAACGTCGCGGGCGAGCTGATGAAGCCGCACCGGTTCGGGGCCGACGAGGGTGCAGTGCAGGCCGCCCTGCGCAAGTCCGCGCGCGAGACAGCGCGGACCACGTACCTGACTGGTCGCACGCAGGGGATGACGCCGAAGCAGGCGCGGAACGCGGCGCTCCGAGCCGCGCGCGACGCCCTCGGACCGTTGGTCGCGAGGGCGGCCGAGGCGACAGCCTTGCGGGAGTTGGAGACCCGGGTCGCCGACGGGCGCGTCTTCGACCGCGCGATCATGGACCCTCGCGCGAGGGCGGTGCTGGAGGCCTTCGAGCGAGGCCAGATCGGGGCCGGGGCGAAGGCCTGGGCGGTGCGACTGGCGGGGAAGTCGGAGCGGCAGGTGCGGGCGCTGATGAAGCTGGAGGTGCAAGCGGGTCGGGCGACGGAGCGGGCGGTAGCGCTCACCGCTCCCAAGGCCCAGACGATGTCGGTCTGGGAGATGCCGGACGGGACGGTGGTGCGAGTGAAGCCGCTGGGTGATGCTGGCCGGGCCGGGCCGACCTTGTCGGTGGAGGTGAAGGTGGATCCAGGCATTCCAGATGCGAACCAGAGCGGCATCGCCTTCAAGCTGGACGCCCGCGGGCGTCCCGTGCCCAAGAACATGAACGAGGCGAACCAGCCGTTTGCCGTCCACGGGGACCAGGGCGCGGTGTATAACCGCGCCTGCATGGACCTGGGCCATCAGAGCATCAAGCCGTAGAGGAGTGGGGACGATGTTGGAGGTGATCGTTTTTGAACCACGGCCGGAGTCTGCCGCATTCGACGTGGCGGACCTTCGGGCCAAGCTCCAGGAGCGGCCGGAGTGCGCTCCGGATCCGCACGACCCGGACACGCTGCTGGTGGTCGGGGGCGAACCCGCGCGAAGCTGGGTGCTCCGAAAGCGGGCGGAGGATCCCAAGAGTTCGCGTGCGTGCGGCGTAATCATCGTACGGGAGAAGATGGTGGCCCTCGATCACGGCTGGGCTGACCCCACGGCGCGTGAGGTCATGCGTCAGTTCGCGCGGTGGCTATTCCAAACCTACGACCCGCGGATCTTCAGCGAGGTTGAGGGCGACGAGTGGACGGACCGCTGCGGCGGGGACGTGGACGCGTTGTTCGCGTAGCGACTTCGCTGCACGGTGGTGCGGGGCGGTTGGGCCTGCCTCCAGCCGCGCGACACACCCTGCTCAGCGTGAGGACAGGGTGGCTCGTGGAGCCAGGTCAAGCGCTGGATCGCGTCGGGTTGAACGCGGACGCCCTTGATGGCGGTAGGTATCAGCTCCGCGTTGATTGACGGCCGGGCATCGGGAGCCATGACGCAGTCACCGGAGTACATCATCCTGGAACCTCGAGAGGGGCGCCCCGCCTTCGAGCTGGGCGAGATACGCGCCTACCTGGCGACGTGGCCCCAGTGTGTCCAAGACCCGGTGGATGACCACAGCATCCTTGTCGTCGATGGGGATGGCGCACGGGCCGCAGTGGTCCGCCAGCGCCGAGAGCGCCCGGAGGAGCCATTCACGGGCGGGCTGGTGCGCCTCGGGTCGGATCGCCTGGAGCTGGGCCTCGCATGGGCGAATCGGCGTGAGCTACCCGTGCTCAGAGATGTCGCGCAATGGCTCGTCGACCATCTTTCGCCGCGGATCATGAGTGAGGTTGCGGGGGATGACTGGACGGACCGGTGCGGAGGGCGCGTAGAGCCCATGTTTCCCGAGTTCCTCCGAGCCGAAAGAAGCGCCAAGCGCTGACCACCCGCGGTGGTTGCACAGCCGTCTGGCTTCGGAGAACACCATGGAGGTCATCGTCTTCAGACCAAGCGACATACAGGGGGCATTCGATGTCCAGGAGGTGCGTGAGAAGCTGGGGCAATGGTCGGACTGCTCGCGGACCCGCACGAGGCGGATGTTGTGTTGGTGGAGCACGGCGAGGTGGCCCAGGACTACCGGAGGCGACGACGGCTCGACGACCCAGCGAGCGCCGGTGCATGTGGCGTGATTGTCGTGAAGAGTGAAGGCGTGGTCCTCGACCACGCGTGGGCCAGCCCGGAGGCACGGAAGGTCATGCTCGAGTTCGCGCGATGGCTGGTGGGGCGCTACCGGCCTCGGATCTTCAGTGAGGTCGAGGGCGATGAGCGGACCGACCGCTGCGGGGATGATATCGAAGTCCTGTTCGCCCTCTGAGGTCGGACCGGCCCTGGACGTGGGCGGAGCTGAGACATGCCGGAGTATGTAGTGATGCTACCCGCTCGTGAGGGCGCCACCTTCGATGTCGGCTCCATCCAGGGGCGACTGCTCGAGCATGCCGAGTGCAGGCCCGTGCCCGGAAGCCCAGCGCTCTTCGCCGTAGCGGAGTTGCGGGAGTTGCTCGGGCAGCTGCCGTCGTCTCCGCACGCGGAGATTCGCGTCGCCGTAGGCGGGCTGATGGGCTACGGGCTGTATGACCCCGGGTTGTTGGACCTCGATTCGCTCGGGGCGCGGATGGCGGACCTGGTCTGAGCGCGACGTCCACCTCATGGGCGCGACTCGGCCTGGTTCAGGGTATACGGAGCCCGAGGCGCCGCCTGACCGCCGTGCTTGCCGTCGACGACCGCACGTCGCTAATGTTTCCTGCATGGCGCTGAAGGCGGTGGTGCGGGATGGCCACATCCACTTCGACGAGCCGGTCGACCTGCCGGACGGCACGGTGCTTCAGCTCGTGCTGGACGATGAAGCCGAGGCGATGGACGCCGAGGAGTTCGCCCGGCTGGACGCGGCGCTCGTTCGCGCTGCGACCGCGCTGGACGCTGGGCAGGGCGTTGACGGTGAGGCGCTCCTCGCGCGACTGCGAGCCAAGCCGACGTGACGCGACAGATCGTCGTCGAGCCGGACGCCGCAGCGGAGATCGAGCGTATCGACGACTGGTGGCGCTTGCATCGAGACAAGCACCCGACGCTCTTCACGAGTGAACTCACAGCCGCGTTCCGTCGCATTGCCGCCCTGCCAAGCGCTGGGAAGGCGGTGGCCGGGACGACCATCAGTGACGTGCGTCGAGTGCTCCTACCGGGCTGTCGCTTTCACATCTACTATCGGTACTCGCAGACTCAGGTGCAGGTCTTGGCGATCTGGAGTGCGCAGCACGCGGAGCGACCAGACCTGTAGCTCAGGCAGGTAGGGCGCGGTCACGGTGCAAGGCGGCTTGACCGCCCCAGACTCAACCCACGTACTTCTGCAGCACCCGCCCCAGCCCCGGCACCGCCGCCTCGACGTTCTTCTCCCCCTGCGGACGCAGCTTCTCGTACGTCTTCCGGATCGTCTTGTTGTCCACGTGACGCGCCCGCTCATCCGTCACCGAAAGCAACGCATTCGCGACCGCGGTCTTCTGCCCGTTCAGGAACGCGTCGAAGGTGCCGGTCTTCCCGCCCTCGAGCCACCGGGCGTAGAAGGGCTCGAGCTTGTCCACGAACTTGTCGAGGAGGTTCTCGACTGCGTCCTGGATGAGGCTCGGCTTGATCGCCTTCACCGCGGCGTAGCCGGCCTTGATGGCCATGCCGGAGAGGCCGGACTTGGCGTGGACCTCGCTGTCCACGAGCTGCACGGCGTCGCGGACGATGGCGGGGCGCTTGTCAGAGGAGACGATGTCCTTCAGGGTGGTCACGGTGGGCGGTGATACACCGCTTTCATTTCGAGTTCTACATCGGGAGCTTCATGCGCGCGCTCGTCCTCACCTCGGTCCTCCTCTGCAGCCTGTCCGGCATGGCGCACGGTGCGCCCGCGTCCAAGAAAACCCCGCCTCCGGTGTATGCCATGCGGGAGCTGGTGCTGGACGCCATCGTGCCCGAGCAGGGGCGGGTGACGCGGCGGATCCGCATCGGGATCCCGAAGGGTTGGACGGGGGAGCGGGATCCGAACGGGCGCTCCATCAAGCTGGCGGGGCCGGAGGGGGAGGGGATGATCCTCGTGGCGGGGGCGCTGCATCCCTCGCAGCTGACGCCCTATCTCACCGACCTCAAGAACGCGCACCCGTCGGCCGCGCCGTCGCCGCCTCAGCCCATGACCCTGCCTGGGGTGTACGCGGACAAGGGGGAGCGTGCCACGCGCTTCACTGTCACCGGGCGTGAGGTGGGCGAGATGGTGATGGTCGAGAAGCGCGAGGCCATCGTGCTGGTGGTGACGGTGGTGGCGCCCGAGGTGTGGCCCGAGGTGCAGAAGATGATGGAGAAGGCCTACGCCACCCTCGAGGTGCTGGATGGGCCGGCGCCCAAGGGTGCGCACTGAGTGTTACCTGGATCACCCTCCGGCGCATTCAGTTGACCGCAAGATCGGGCCACCCTAGGTTGCGCGCCGTGCGGCGCCTCCTGCCTCTCCTCCTCGCCGCGCCCGTGATCTCGACGGGCTGCGTCAAGAGCATCGCCACCGGGGCGGTGGCCGACGCGCTGTCCGGTTCGGGCGGGGTGTACGGCCAGGACGACGACCCCGAGCTGGTGGAGGCCGCGGTGCCCTTCGCGTTGAAGACGATGGAGGGCGTCGTCGTCGAACAACCCGAGCACACGGGCCTGCTGACCAGCCTGGCGGCCGGCTTCGTTCAGTACGGGTTTGCGTTCATGGAGCAGGAGGCCTTTCGCATCGAGGACGACGACCTCGCCGCCGCCGAGGCCCTTCGGGCCCGGGCGCGCAAGCACTACAAGCGGGCCCTGAAGTACGCCCAGCAGGGGCTCTCGGTGCGTCATAGCGGGGCGGCGGAGCTGCTGATCTCGGATCCCGATGTGGTGATCTCCGCCCTGAGCGCCGAAGAGGTCCCGCTGGTGTACTGGACCGCGGCGGCGTGGGGGCTGGTGATCTCAGGGTCCAACCTGGATCCCGAGATGCTGGCCAACCTGCCGACTGTGAAGAAGTTGGGTCAGAAGGCGCTGGATCTTGACCCGACGTGGGGGGACGGGGTCTTGCACGAGTTGATGGTGTCCCTGGAGACCGCGGCGCCGGGCGGGAGCCTCGAGGACGCGGAGCGGCACTACCGCGCGGCGCTGGAACTCAGCGGAGGGCGGCGGGCCGGCACCTATGTTTCGTACGCCGAGAACGTGTGCGTGAAGAAGCAGGACGCGCGGGGCTTCCACGAGGCCCTGAAGGCGGCCCTGGCCATCGACGTGGACCAGTATCCCGACGATCGGCTGGCCAACATCATCATGCAGCGGCGCGCGCGTCGGCTCCAGGCGCGCTCGGGGGACCTGTTCCTCGAGGACATCGAGGACGGGGCCCAGACCTCCACTGGAGCGGAAGGCAGCAACTCATGAAGGCACGAACCCTCAGCTTGCGTGTGGCCCTGTCCCTCGGCGTGGCGGCGGCGCTCGTCGCCACAGTGCCCGGCGAGGCGCTGGCCAAGAAGACCGTGAAGATCAAGCACGGCACCCTCGCTCCCGAAGGCTCGCCCTGGTTCAACGCCATGCGGCGGCTCGGCGACGGCTGGAAGAAGGCGAGCGACGGCCAGGTGGAGCTGAAGATCTACCCGGGCGGCGTGGCCGGCGACGAGACGGACATGCTGCGCAAGATCAAGATCGGCCAGCTCCAGTCCGCCACCCTCACCAGCATCGGCCTGAGCCGGATCTCGCGGAGCACCGTGGCGCTCCAGATCCCCATGATGTTCCGCTCCTACGAGGAGCTCGACTACGTCCGCGCGAAGATCGCGCCGCGCCTCGAGAAGGAGATGGCGGACGCGGGCTTCGTGGTCCTGAACTGGGGCGACGCGGGCTGGGTGCACTTCTTCAGCAAGGACGCCGCCAGCACCCCGGACGACTTCCGGAAGCTGAAGATGTTCATGTGGGCGGGCGACCCCGAGGCCGAGAAGGCGTGGCGCGCGGCGGGCTTCCAGCCGGTGCCGATGAGCGCCACCGACGTGATGAGCGGGCTGCAGGCTGGCCTCATCGACTGGTTCGGCACCACCCCGCTCTACGCGCTCACCTCGCAGTGGTTCGGCCTCGCCAAGCACATGGTGGCGGTGCGGTGGACGCCCCTCAACGGCGCCACCATCATCTCCAAGGACGCGTGGGAGAAGATCCCGGCCGAGCTCCGGCCCCAGCTCGCCAAGATCGCGTTCGACGAGGGCGAGAAGGTGAAGGCCGAGGTCCGGGCCCTGGGCGACAAGTCCATCCAGGCCATGAAGGACCGCGGGCTCGACGTGGTGGCCTCCACCCCCGAGCTCGAGGCGCAGTGGCAGAAGGCGGCCGAGATGGGCTACGACGTCATCCGCGGCGAGATCGTGCCCACCGACCTCTTCGACGAGGTCAAGCGCCTCACCGCCGAGTACCGGGCCAAGAACGGCAAGTGAGCTTGCCGTGAGCGGCGCGCCCCCCACCGCCCCGGAGGCAGACACCCCCGGCTGGATCCTCCGCCTGCGGAAGGTGGAGGAGGCCGTCAACCTGTCCTTCCTGGTGCTGATGGTGCTCCTCCCGCTGGTGGAGGTCGCCCTGCGCCCGCTCCGGGTGAGCCTGCCGGGCGGCGTGCAGTGGGTGGGCGTGCTCACCATGTGGTTGGGCTTCTCGGGGGCGCTCCTCGCCACCCGCGACAAGCGGCACCTGTCGCTCTCGACCGGGGCGCAGCTCCTCACCGGCAAGCTGGAGCTGGCGGCCAACCTCTTCACCGTCACCGTCACCGTGGTGACCTCGGCCTTCCTCGCGTACGGCGCGTGGATCACCACGTGGGCGGAGCAGGGCTCGACCGAGATCATCCCCCCGAACCTGCCCGCGTGGCTCACGTACCTGGCCCTGCCGCTCGGCTACGGCCTCATCTCGGTGCGCACCATCTTCGTGCGGGTGAAGCCGTGGCCGCAGCGGGCGGCGCTCATCGTGCTCTCGGCCGGCCTCATCTTCGCCGCCGCCTCGGTCGACAGCGAGGTGGCCGAGACCGTCCTGTGGCCGCTGTTGGGCCTGGTGCTCCTGTCGACCGCGCTCGGCTCGCCGATCTACGTGGCCCTCGGCGCCCTGGGCCTGGCCCTGTTCTGGGCCGACGACGAGCCGCTCGCCTCGGTGGCGGCGGAGACCCTGCGGCAGATCAAGAACCCGATCATGCCCACCATCCCGCTGTTCACCTTCACCGGCTACGTGCTGGCGGAGAGCAAGGCGTCCGCGCGCCTGGTGCGGGTGTTCCACGCCGCCTTCGGGTGGATGCCGGGCGGCCTGGCCCTCATGACGGCGGGGGTCTGCGCCTACTTCACCACCTTCACCGGGGCCTCCGGGGTCACCATCCTCGCGCTCGGCGGCCTCCTGTTTCCGATGCTGATGAAGGACCGGTACGAGGAGGGCTTCTCGGTGGGCCTCCTCACCGCGTCGGGGAGCATCGGGCTCCTCTTCCCGCCCGCGCTCCCGGTGATCCTGTACGGCGTGGTGGCCCACGTCCCCATCGACCGCATGTTCGTGGCCGGTGTCCTGCCGGGCTTCGTGCTCGTGGCCGCGCTCGGGGTGCTCGGGGTGCGGGCCGGCCTCAAGATCCCCGGGCCCCGCCCGAAGCTCGACGTGCAGGAGGCCTTGCAGGCCGCGTGGGCCGCGAAGTGGGAGCTCGTGCTCCCGCTCGTGGTCCTCTTGGGCATCTTCAGCGGCCTCACCACCCTGGTCGAGGCCGCGGCCCTCACCGCCGGCTACACCCTCTTCGTGGAGATGGTGATCTACAAGGACCTCCAGCCCCGGGACCTGTTGAAGGTCGGCCGGGACTGCTCCACCCTGGTCGGCGGCGTCCTCGTCATCCTGGGCGTGGCCATGGGCCTCACCAGCTACCTGGTGGACGCCGAGATCCCCGCCCACGCCCTGGCCTGGGTCGAGGTCAACATCGAGTCCAAGTGGGTCTTCCTCATCGTCCTGAACCTGTTCCTGCTGGTGGTGGGCTGCCTCATGGACATCTTCAGCGCGCTGGTGGTGGTGGTGCCGCTGATCCTCCCGATCGGTGAGCACTTCGGCATCGACCCCATCCACCTCGGCATCATCTTCCTCGCCAACCTGGAGCTCGGCTTCCTCACCCCGCCGGTGGGCATGAACCTGTTCCTGTCCTCGTACCGCTTCGAGCAGCCGCTCACCCGGGTCTACAAGTACACGCTGCCGTTCCTGGTGATCCTGTTCGCGGCGGTGTTGCTGGTGACCTACGTGCCGGCGCTGACCCTGGCCCCGGTGGAGTGGGTGTTCGGGGCGCTGCCCGAGGCCCCGCCGATCGAGTTCTAGGCGCTTCGCCAAGCCCTGGAGCGCCATCCGGCCGTGAGCGTGGTCGTGGACGTGGACGGACCATTCCTCCGCAATCCAGACACCACCGCCGCTGCCTAGCCGGGCAGATCCTCCGGCGTGTCCACATCCCGAAGCACCCCGCGACTCGCCGGCACCGTCTCCAGATCGTCGGTGTGAGCAGCGAGCACCGCCCGCGCCCCCACGTCGCCCTCGAGCCGCCCGAGCGCCGCGAAGTACCGCGCCGGCCACAGGACCGGGTTCCCGCGCCGGCCCTCACACACCGGCGCCGCGATGCGCCCGCTCCGCGCGAAGGCCTCGATCAGCGCCGCCACGTCACCCGCGCTCACCCACGGCATGTCCCCGAGCGCCACCAGGGCCCCATCCACCTCGCCCAGCGCCGCGATCCCCGCCCGCACCGAGGTGCTGAGGCCCTCCGCGAAGCCGGGGTTGCCGACGAAGCGCACCGCGCGGCCCGTCAACGCGGCCTGCACCGCGGCCGCCTCGTGCCCGGTGACCACCACCACCTCGCTCACCCCGCCCGCCATGAGGGCGTCCACTACTCGGGCGACCATCGGGGCGCCGTCCACCGGGCGGAGCACCTTGCTCCCGGACGCGCCCATCCGGGTGCCGAGCCCGGCGGCGAGGACCACGCCGGCCACGCGGCAAGGTGGGTTGCCCATGCCGGCATCGTACGCGCCCTGATTCGCCCGCGCCACGGCCGCGCGCCCGTGCTAACGTCCCCGGCGATGGGCGCGCCGGAGCTGGACGTGGCGGCGGTGCGGGCGATGTTCCCCGCCCTGGGCCTGTCCGTGCACGGGCGGCCCCTCGCCTACCTCGACAGCGCGAGCACCACCCAGAAGCCCAAGGTGGTGCTCGACGCCCTGGTGCGGGGCTACGAGACCGCCTGCGCCAACGTGCACCGGGGGGTGCACGCCCTCAGCGTAGCCGCGACCGAGGGCTACGAGGGGGCGCGGGCCAATGTAGCCCGCTTCCTCGGCGGGTCACCCGACGAGGTGGTCTTCACCCGAGGCACCACCGAGGCGATCAACCTGGTGGCCGAGTCCTACGGACGCGCCCACGTGAGGGCGGGCGACCGGGTGCTCGTGTCGGGCCTCGAGCACCACTCCAACCTCGTGCCGTGGTTCCGGCTCTGCCAGGCGGTGGGGGCCCACCTCGACGTGTTGCCGATCGACGAGGCAGGGGCGCTCGAGCTCGAGCGCCTCGACGCGCGCCTCACCCCGCGCACCAGGGTGGTGGCGGTGAGCCACGTCTCCAACGCCCTCGGCACGGTGGCCCCGGTGGCCGAGATCGCGGCCCGGGCCAGGGCGGCGGGGGCGGTGACGGTGGTGGACGGGGCCCAGGCCGCGCCGCACCTCCCGCTCGACGTCCGCAAGCTCGGTTGCGACTTCTACGCGTTCTCGGGCCACAAGGCCTACGCTCCGACCGGGGTCGGGGCGCTGTGGGGGCGGGCCGAGCTGCTGGACGCGATGCCCCCGTGGCAGGGCGGGGGCGAGATGATCGCGAGCGTCGCCTTCGACGCCATCACCTACGCGGACCCGCCCCACCGCTTCGAGGCGGGCACCCCCGACATCTTCGGCGCCATGGCCCTCGGGGCCGCGCTGGAGTGGCTCTCGGGGCTCGACCGAGCCGCGGTCGCCCGGCACGAGGCGGCGCTCCTGGCCCACGCCGAGGGCCTCCTCGACGCCCTCCCCGGGGTGCGGCGGGTGGGCCGGGCCCCCGAGCGGGCGGCGGTGCTCTCCTTCGTGGTCGAGGGCCTGCACCCGCACGACGTGGGCACCATCCTCGACCTCGAGGGGGTGGCGGTGCGCACTGGGCACCACTGCGCGGAGCCCGCGATGACGCGGCTCGGCCTCGAGGGGGGCACGGTGCGGGCCTCCTTCGCCCCGTACAACACCTTCGAGGAGGTGGAGCGGATGGTGCAAGGCGTCCTGCGAGCGCAGGAGGTGTTGACGCGATGACCCAGGACCCGCCCGAGCTCTACCCGCCCGAGCTCCTCGAGCACGGGCGCCACCCCAGGAACGTCGGGCGCCTCGCCGAGCCCACCCACTCCGCCCGCTGCACCAACCCCTTGTGCGGCGACCGGATCACCCTCGACCTCGTGGTGCAGGACCAGGTGGTGGCGAAGGTGGGCTACGAGGCCCGGGGCTGCACGGTGGCGGTCGCCGCTGCGTCGCTGTTGAGCGAGGCCGTCCTCGGGCGCCCGGTGGCCGAGGCCCAGGCGCTGGCGGCGGGGCTCCAGGCCGCGGTGCGGGGCGAGGCCGAGACCCCTGAGGCCCTCCTGCCCCTGACCGCGGCGGCGCGCTTCCCGGCCCGGCGTCGCTGCGCCACCCTGGCCGCCGAGGCCCTCGAGAAGGCGCTTCAGCGGTAGCGCAGGAAGCGCCGGACCCGCCGGAGCACCCGGTCCACCTGGTGGGTGGGGTCGTGCAGGGTGCCATCACGCGCCCAGGCCAGGCTGCGGGTGGCCCCCCGCAGGGCGGCGCCCACCGCGGGGTGAGCGGCCAGCCGGCCCTCGGCCACGAAGGCGTCGTGGGTCTTCATGCGGTCCTTGTAGGCCTGGTCGCCCTTGCCGAGGTCGAGCCGCAACATACCTTGCGCCGCCGCCGCCTCCATGAGGTGCCACAGGAAGATCAGGCCGCAGGAGTACTCGGACAGCTCCGGGTCGTGGGTGGGGAACCAGTAGTGCAGGACGTGCTCGCTCCGCATCCCCATGTGGGCCGCCACGAGGCGGTCGCCCGCCCACAGCGCGCTCAGCACCCCGGCGAAGGGCGTGGTCTGGGTGTGGCGGATCCGGTCCACCACCGCACGGGCCCAGGGGCGCTCGAAGAGCAGGGCGGTCCCGGTGCGCTCGGACTGGGCGGTCTTCCACTCGATGACCCGGGCGAGCACCTCGGGGTCCTCCACGTGCCACTCGAAGCGGAGGGGCCCGACCCCCCGCTCGAGGCGGCGGGCCTTGTGGCGCAAGCGGGACGCGGTGTTCCGGCCCTCGGCCTGCTGGCGCGCGAGGTAGCCCGCCATGCCCTCCGCGAGGTCGATCACCGGGGAGGCCGCCATGACGGTGCGGTGGGCGGTGAAGGCCGGCTGCTCGGCCACCCAGTGGTCGAAGCCCAGCCAGAGCAGGCCAGCCTGCCGCACCAGCCAGCGGGGCTCCACGTCGACCCCGGGGAGGGCGAGCAGGCCCTGGAAGTCGTTGATCGGCCCGCCCACCGGGCAGCCGACCGCGCCGGGCATGCGCTGAAAGGGCAGGAGCGCCACCACGGCGCCCCCGTCCTCCACCACGAGGACGAACACATCGTCGCGGACCTCGGCCATACACGCCACGTAGGCGGGATCGAAGTAGGGCGAGGCGAGCTCGGTGCGGCCGGCCCGGGCGTCGCGCCAGGCGGCGGCGATGCGGCGGTCTGCCACCTCGCGTCCGGACACCACCGTGGTGCGCATGGGCGCAGGATGCCTGGCGCGGAAGGTTTCGCGCAATCGTTCCCTACGTGATGTGGGCAACGGAGCCATCGTCCCGCGCGGCGCGCCGTGGGCAACGTTTGCATCGCTCGCGCGACCCTTGCGCGTCGGTGCGGGTCGAAGCGAGACGGCCTGCAGGTCTGGTCGGGCGAGGCAGACCCGATGCATGGCGCGCGGGTTGCAGAGTCACGGCGCATGATGCGCAACCAGTCCTTCAAGACTCTACTCTTCTCCATGACCTTGCTCACGCCGCTGTGGGCGTGCGATCCGGGTGAGGTGGGCGAGGGCACCGCCGCCCTCGCCGACACCTGCGCGTGCGGGCGGCTGGGGCCTCAGGGCGAGGCCGCCGAGGTGGACATCGCCACCAGCGTCCAGGGCATCTACGGGAACCGGAACCTGTTCTGGCCCGCCGCCCAGACCGATCCGCCCAGCGGTCGCACGGATATCTCGGTGTGTTGGGAGAACCCGGAGAGCACCAGCATCGGCTCCACCTCGCGGATCCGCGCGAGCTGGCGGGACGCGCGCCGCCGGGTGGCCGAGGAGTCGTGGGCGCGGCACGCCCGCATCAACTTCTACGGCTGGGGCACCTGCACCGCCGGCAGCCAGGGGCTCCGCATCGTGATCTGTGATCAGGGCAACAACGACCCGCGCTGCCCGGCCATGCCCGCCAGCCAGGCCGGCGGCGGCTACCCCGCGATCAACGGCATGGTGAACGGGGTGCGCCTGAACCCGGCCCACAGCGCGGCGGTGGTGGCCCACGAGTTCGGCCACACCCTGGGCTTCTATCATGAGGAGGAGCGCTTCAACACGACCCAGAACCTGCCCACCACCGCGTGCGACACCTCGGGCAACAGCGGCTGGACCAACGCCAACCCCGTCACCTACGGCGCCTACGATCCCGACGGGGTGATGGCGTACTGCTCGCCCCCCACCGCGACCCCCTGGCTCAGCCCCACCGACGTCGCCGGGATCCAGCGCTCCTATGGGCGCCGCATCACGTCCTCGCTCGTGACCCCGCGCGGCAACTGCGCGGCGGCCCACGCCGCGGTGGGGGCGGGTGATCGCGCCTTCACCTGGGACTGCGACGAGTACGCGAACGACCAGGAGTACTACGACACCACGGCCAACTCGTCGGGCGACACCTGGAACCTGCGCCTGTCCGGCTCCAGCTACTGCCTGGGCGCCGACTACGCGGCCTCTGGCGGCCCGGTGCGCCTCAACACCTGCGCCACCAACACCAACCAGATGTGGCGCTTCGAGCAGGTCTTCGTGCGCGGCTTCGGTGGCCTCTGCCTCGACCTCACGAGCGGCAACACCGCGGCGGGCACGGCGATCCAGGTGTGGAGCTGCGGCGCGCTCGGCGGCGCCAACCAGCGCTGGACCCGCACCCGCGCCGGCCAGCTGAAGTACGGCAGCACCAACATGTGCGCCTCGGTGAACGGCAGCAACCGCCTGGTGCTGGCCGCCTGCAACAGCGGCGACATCAACCAGCGCTTCTACTTCACCGACCAGCGCATCCGGCTCATGAGCGACTACAACAGCTGCCTCGACGTGTACGGCCCGAGCGACGCCCAGTTCGTGGACTATGGCACCGCGGGGAGCGGCATGCCCCTCAACGGGCGCTACGTGCAGAAGTACACCTGCAACACCGCGATGAACCAGCGCTGGAACTTCACCGGGCCCATCAAGAGCGGCGCCAACGCCAACCTGTGCCTGTACCGCCCCTCGGACGCGAACGGCGCGGCCCTGAGCCTCGACGCGTGCGACGGGGACGACGAGCAGCAGACCTGGGACTACTACTTCTAGCCAACGTCGGTGGAGAACCGGGCCGCCACCCGCGCCAGCGCGTCGGGTGGCGCGTCGGCCGGGAGCGGGGCGGACGAGCGCTGAAGGCGCGCGTGCCACCGGGCGTCGAGCGGCGCCTCGAGATCGCCCCGCGCCACCGCCGCCACCGTGGTCTCGCCCTTGGTGCCGGTGGCCGGCCCGAACCCCACCCAGAACCCGGCGAGGAGCAGGGCGGACCGCACCGAGGTGGCGGCGCCGTAGGTGTGCACGGTGGCCCTCGGCCCGCACGCCGCGAACAGGGCGGTGAAGGCCTCGAAGCCCCACAGCTCGGGGTTCACCTTGGGCGAGTAGGGGTCCCAGAACACCACGTCAGCGCGCAATCGAGCCTGCGCGAGGGCGCTCGGCAGGTCACCCTGCACGAGGCGCCACCGGGTCCGCTCGGTGCAGGCCTCGCCCGCCGACAGGAGCGCCTGCGCCGCCTCCCGCGCCGCCGCATCGAACCCGAAGGCCTCGGGGGCCTCCCGGAGCGCCAGCGCCATCGCCTCGGCGGTGCGGTCGAAGCTCACCAGCTCCATCCGCGGCCCCTCCGCCCGCGCCTCCGAGGCGCGCCAGGAGGCGGCGGCGTTGGAGCCGGCCCCGAGCCCGACGTCGAACACCACCACCGGCCCCTCGGCCAGGCGCGCGCTCAGGCGGGACGGCGACAGGTAGAGCTGCAAGGCCTCCTGCACCGGGCCAACCGGGTGCATGATCTCGCCGCTCGCGCGGTCGAGCATCGCCCGGGCCCCGCCCCGGGTGCGCACCACCTCGAAGCTCACGCCGCGTGCTCGTGGCGGTCCATCGCCTCGAGCGCCTCCTTGGCGAAGGCGGCGTAGCGGCCCGCCTCGATCGCGGTCCGGGCGTCGGCCATCAGCTGGTTGTAGTGGTGGAGGTTGTGCAGCGACAGGAGCCGGTAGCCGAGGGGCTCCTTGCACTTGAGGAGGTGGTGGAGGTACGCGCGGGTGTAGCCGGTACACGCGGGGCACGCGCACCTCGGATCGAGGGGCTCGTCCTGCGCGCCCGCCGCCCCGCGGGTGACCTTGACCCGGCCGGTCGAGGTGAAGGCGGTGCCCTGCCACGCGAGGTGGGTGGGGATCATGCAGTCGAACATGTCCACCCCCGCCGCCATGGCGAGGAGCAGGTCGGGCGGGGTGCCCACCCCCATCAGGTAGCGGGGGCGCCCCGCGGGGAGCCGGTGGGCGGTGGCGGCGATGACCGAGGCCCGCTCCTCGCGGCTGTCCCCCACTGCGAGGCCCCCGATCGCGAAGCCGTCGAAGGGCTGGGCGGTGATGAAGTCGCAGGACGCCTCGCGCAGATCTTGGTGCAGGCCACCTTGCACGATGCCGAACAGGGCCTGCTCGGGGTTGGTGCGGGCGGCCAGGCTGCGGAGCGCCCAGCGGTGGGTGCGCTCCATCGCCCGGCGCACCGTGGTGGGGTCGGAGCGGGAGTCGAGGCACACGTCGAGCGCCATCATGATGTCGGAGCCGAGGGCGGTCTGCATCTCGATCGAGCGCTCGGGGGACAGCAGGTGCTCGCTGTTGTCGATGTAGCTCCGAAAGCGCGCCCCCCGCTCGCTGATGGTGCGCGCGTGGGCGAGCGAGAAGATCTGGTAGCCGCCGGAGTCGGTGAGGATCGGCCCCGACCACCGCATGAAGGCGTGCAGGCCGCCCACCCGGCGGAACAGCTCGGGCCCGGGGCGGAGCATCAGGTGGTACGTGTTGCCCAGCACCACCTGCACCCCCGCCCGCGAGAGGTCCGTCGGCTCCAGGCCGGTCACCGTGCCGCGGGTGCCCACGGTCATGAACGCGGGGGTCTGGACCGGCCCGTGCCGCGTCAGCAGCCGGCCGCGCCGCGCCCCCGAGGGGTCGGTGTGGTGGACCTCGAACTCGATCATGGGTGCAGTCAGCTCGAGGTACCGAGCTCCTCGCGGGGCGACACCAGGTGCAGGGTGCCGCCCTCCAGCGCGCCGACCCGGTAGAGGCCGTGGGCCAGGACCTGGGGCGGCTCCAGGAGCTGCAGGCCGCCCAGGCGCCGCGCGGTCTGGCGGAGGGCGTCGACCAACAGGGCGCAGGTGGCGGCGTCCACCACCTCGGCCTCGGAGAGATCGACGGTGACCGGCGCGTCCTCGGTGTGGAGCTGGGCCAGCTGCTCGACGAAGAGCGCGGCCACGTCGGGGCAGACGTCCCCCTCGAGGTGGATGAGGCTCATTCCTTGACCTTGCCGTCGGCGGTCTTGGGGATGGCCTTCAGGACCGCCTTGCCGCTCCTGATCACCACCTTGAACTCCACCGTGGCGGCGCCGGTCTGCTGCATGAGGCGCGGCACCTGCTTCCGGAGCGCGGCCGCCATGTCTTCGTAGCGCAGGTCGGTGGCCTCGCCGGTGCGGCGCCGGGCCCCCATGTACGTCTGGTAGAGCTTCTTGAGCTTGGGCTCGGTGAGATCCTCGGCCGAGGTCGCGCGGGGGCGCGCCATCGTGTCTCGGCTGGCGGGCCCGGCCTCGGTGCGGCCGCCGCCCTTCAGCTCGGCCGAGCCCACGAGCTGCCCGGCCTGCGGGGCGGTCGCGCCCTGCACGGTGGCCTGCCGCGGGTTCTCGGTGCGCGCCTTCTGGAGGGCCTGGCGCGCCAGCTCGGCCTCCCGCCGCTGCACCTTGGCCACGTCGCGCCGGTAGGTGCCGGCCTCGCGCTCCCGCAGGATGCGTTGCCAGTAGTTCTCCTGGGAGACCATCCGGGCCTTGAGCTGCTGGATGCGGAACTTCAGGCCGGTGTTCCGGGGGCGCAGCTCCTGCCAGCGGCGGAGCTTGGCCTTGATCAGGTCCCGCTGGTTGAGCGGCTCCACCTTCTCGACCCCCATGAAGTAGAGCTCGTAGGTGGCCCGGAGCTCGTTCATGTCCTTCTCGAGCTCGTCGACCTCGGCCTCGATCTCCTTGTCGACGTTGATGCGGGGCGCCTCGACCTCGCCGCGCTTGCCCCCGAAGAGGCCGCGCTTGTCTTCGTTGCGTGTCGCCACCCCAACCTCCGGAGTATCAGAGGCCGATTCGCTGCGCTACCATCCCCCCGTGGCGACGGCGGGGCTCTGGTTCATGGCGCTCGCGGCGGTGGGCGCCGCCGATCCGGCGGTCCTGCTCGATCCCGCCGGCGCGGCCGCGGCGGCCGAGGCCCTGCCGCCGCTCCGCCGGGCGGAGACCCTCCTGCTGGCGGGGGAACCGGAGGCGGCCCGCGCGGCGCTAGGGGAGCTGTCACGGGATGAGCCGCGGGTCCTGCGACTGATCGCCGACACCTGGGTGAGGGAGGGCGACCCGGTGCGGGCGGAGCCGGCCCTGGCCGCGCTCGAGGCGCACCCGCGGTGGGCGGCCCACGCGCGGCAGCAGCGGGCCTACCTGGAGCTGGGCCGCCAGGACCGCCTGTTCGCGCGAGGGGCGCTGCTGGCCTTCGTGGTGTGCCTCGCGGTGCTGGCCTTGTCCGGGGCTCGGGAGCTCCTCCGGTTTCACCCTGAGTCGGCGATGTTCGCGGTGGCGGCGGTGGCGGCGGCCCTCCTGGTCCGGAGCGCCTCGCCGCAGGCCGCGCCCCTGGTGGAGCTCGCCGGGGGCGCCACCTTCTTCCTGATCCACGGCGCCGCGGCGGCGTCCCGCCGGACGCGGCCCGGACCCCGCGGGAGGCTGCTCCTGGCCACCCTGGTGCTCATCGGGGCGGTGGGGGCGATGGGGACCCTGGGGCTCCAGGTGGGGCCTGGTGGGCTGATCCGGCTGGTGGCCGCGTCGGCAAGGCCGACCGACCAGACCGAAGTGGTTGACCCGCGCTCGGGGCCAGCCTAAAGGGCCCAGCAAAATGGCGCTCGCGTTCAACGACGAAGACCGGGCGAAGATCGAGCAGATCGTTGCTCGGTACCCGAACAAGCCAGCGGCCCTGTTGCCGATCTTGCACTACGCCCAGGACAAGTTCGGCCACCTCGCCCCCGAGGTGCAGCTGCTCGTAGCCCACGCCATCGACGTCCCGCCCCCGCGGGTGCGCGAGGTCGTGACGTTCTACGAGATGTACCACGAGCACCCCGAGGGCCAGTTCCACCTCGAGGTGTGCACGAACATCTCCTGTCACCTCATGGGTGGTGACGCGGTGCTGGATCACCTGCGCAAGAAGCTGGGGATCGCGTGCGGCGAGCACACCGAGGACGGCATGTTCAGCCTCATGGAGGCGGAGTGCCTGGCGAGCTGCGGCTCCGGCGTGTGCATGAAGGTGGGCCGCGACTACTACGAGTCCCTCACCGTCGATGCGGTGGACGCCCTGGTGGATCGCTTCAAGGCGATGGCCCCCGAGCTGAAGGGCCACCACTACATCGAGGGCAAGGACGGCCCCCACGTGGGTCCGGTGAAGGGCTTCGAGCCCCCGCGCCCCGGCGCCGGCAACCCGGCCCCGGCTCCTGCCAAGGAGAAGGAGGCGGAGGCCGCCGCGCCCAGCAAGGCGACCGGTGACCTGCCGGCCTTCAACCCGCCGCCCCTCAAGAAGGACGACGGAAAGAAGAAGAAGTAGGAGCGACCGTGGCCAAGACGACATCCTTCGAGACCGAGCGCGTCTTCACCAAGACCTGGTCGAACCCCAACGGGCACTCCCTGGCCGCCTTCAAGGAGGCCGGTGGCTACAAGGCCTTGAAGAAGGCCCTGGAGATGGACCCGGCCGCGATCACCGACGAGGTGATCAAGTCCAAGCTCCGCGGACGCGGTGGCGCGGGCTTCCCGGCCGGGCGCAAGTGGTCCTTCGTTCCGAAGACCGACAAGCCCAAGTACATCTGCGTCAACGCGGACGAGTCCGAGCCGGGCACCTTCAAGGATCGCTACATCATGGAGCGATCCGCCCACATGCTCATCGAGGGCCTGGCCATCGCGTGCCGCGCGATCGGGGCCCACACCGCGTACATCTACATCCGCGGCGAGTTCGGCCTGGCCGAGCGCCGGATGCAGCAGGCCCTCGACGAGGCCTACGCGGACGGGATCCTGGGCAAGAAGCTGATGGGCACCGACTACCCGCTGGACATCTACGTCCACCGGGGCGCCGGCGCGTACATCTGCGGCGAGGAGACCGCGCTCCTCGAGTCCATCGAGGGCAAGAAGGGCCAGCCCCGGCTGAAGCCGCCCTTCCCGGCGGTCGAGGGCCTCTTCGCGTGCCCGACCATCATCAACAACGTCGAGACGATCGCGGCGGTGGGCCCGATCATCGACAAGGGCGCCGACTGGTGGGTGAACCTGTCGCGCACCGAGGCCGAGGGCGGCACCAAGCTCGTCGGGGTCAGCGGCCACGTGGCGAAGCCCGGGGTGTACGAGCTGCCGAACGGCCTGACCCTCAAGCAGGTCATCTACGACGTGGCGGGCGGGATGCGGAACCCCGACAAGCCGCTCAAGGCGGTGATCCCGGGCGGCTCGTCCTGCCCGATCCTGCTCCCCGACGAGCTCGACGTGTCGTTCGACTTCGACGCGATGAAGACCGTTGGCAGCCTCATGGGCACCGGGTGCCCCACCGTGATCGAGGAGGGCACCTGCATCGTGCGGCTCCTCAAGCGGGTGGAGCGCTTCTACGCCCACGAGAGCTGCGGGCAGTGCACGCCGTGCCGTGAGGGCGGCGACTGGCTCTTCAAGATCATCAGCCGCATCGAGGAGGGGAAGGGCACGATGGAGGACATCGACAAGATCGAGTCCATCGCCTCCAAGATCGAGGGCCACACCATCTGTCCGTTCGGGGAGGCCCTCGCGTGGCCGGCCCGGAGCTACCTGAAGAAGTTCCGCCACGAGTTCGAGGAGCACGTGACCCTGGGTCGCTGCCCGCATGGACCCATCCCGGTGGCCCCCCTGGCCTTGTCCGGGGTGGTGGCGTGACGTAGGGGGACCTTGTCGATGAACCTGCAAACGGTCCTGTTCGCGGTCTTCGCCCTGGGGTCGGTCATCTCGGCCCTGGGCGTGGTGGTGATCCGCAACCCGGTGAAGGGCGCCATGTCCCTCATCGGCTGCTTCTTCTCGCTCGCCTGCCTCTTCCTCCTCGAGGCGGCGGAGCTGGTGGCGATCCTCGAGGTGCTGGTCTACGCCGGCGCCATCATGGTGCTCTTCACCTTCGTCATCATGCTGGTGGAGAACAAGTCCGCCGCCATCGTGCGCAACACGGTGGGGCAGCGCCTCGCCCTGCCGGTGAAGCTGGCCGGCGTGGCGGTGGTGGCCTACGGCCTGGTGGCCTTCGTGCGCAAGATGACCTTCGGCGCCGCGAAGGAGCTCCCGGCCGACTTCGGCTCGGTGGCCGCCATCGGGCACGAGTTCTTCGATAACTTCGTCTTCCACTTCGAGATGACGTCGGTGCTGCTCCTCGTAGGTATCGTGGGCGCGGTCATCGTCTCCAAGAAGCGCCGGGGGCAGCCGTGATCACACCGACCATCCCCATCGAGCACTACCTCTACCTGTCGATCCTGCTGTTCTCCATCGGGGCCATCGGGGTGCTGCTGCGCCGGAACGCCATCGTGGTGTTCATGTGCATCGAGCTGATGCTCAACGCGGCGAACCTGGCCCTGGTGACCTTCGCCCGCTACCACGGCGACGCCGCCGGGCACATCTACGTGCTGTTGGTGATGGCGGTGGCCGCGGCCGAGGTCGCGGTGGGTCTCGCCATCATGATCCAGGTGTTCCGCCTGCGCCGCACCGTCGACGTCGACGAGCTGCGCGAGATGCGCGGCTAGGGGCCCCGCCTCACGCCCCGCGCTTCGCCAGCTCCTTCGCCTCGCGCGCTCGCTGGCGCTCCTCGTCTCGAGAGATCTTGGCCGCGAGCTTCCGGGCGCGCTTCGCCTCCTCCTGTCGCAAGCGCTCCTGCTCCCACAGCGCGAGGTAGTCGCGCTTGGTCTCTCGGGGCGGCGCGTCGGGGCGGGGGCGGGACTCGAGGTGGCGGGCCACCTCGACCAGCTTCGTCATGAAGCTCCGGGTCTGCCGGGCGAGCTCGTCCTCGCTCTTGGTGTGGGCGGGCTCGGGATCGTCCGGCTCACCCAGGAGCTCGAGCTGGGCGGCGAGGGCCTCGAGGGCCTGGGGCCCGAGGTAGGCGCGGCGGCGGCGCAGGATGTCCTCCGCCAGGTTCACCAGGCGCTCCTCCTCGAAGCCGTAGCGATCGAGCAGCTCCCACGCGACGCGCTGCACGCAGCTGGCGGTCAGGGTGCCGTCCAGCACGAGCACGAGGGCGGTCTGCAGGTGGTTGTAGATGGGGACCACCCGCGGGAAGAAGGTCTGGAAGGCGACGGGCGGGGTGTGCTGGTCGAGGTGGATGATGATCCGGCGCACCGGATCCTCGTGCACCACCGCCTCCAGGGCGGCCTCGACGTCGTCCACCTGGGTCCGGTAGGCGCCAGCCTTGGCGAGGATCTTCACCAGCTGGTCGTGGCTCACGTTGCCGGCCACGAGGTCGGCGTAGAGGCTGTAGATGTAGGCGTCGCTCTCGGCGTCGTCGCCGAAGAGGGTCTCCTTGGTGCCGATGGGGGCGTCGGAGCGCCCCGCCACCAGCTGGTGCAGCTTGTAGCCGACCTGGCCCTTCACCGCCCGGAAGCGCCCCCGCAGGATGTTGGACACCGTGGGCTTCAAGACGAAGCCGTCAGGGTGGAAGCCATCGAGGCTGAACTTCTTCTCGAGCACCGAGCGCAGCTGCTCGGGGGAGCCGGAGATGAAGAAGACCAGGTGCTCGTTCCCCTCGCCCTGGGCGTGGCGGATGGCCCGGATCAGGGCGGCGGAGCCCGGGATGTTCTCCCGCTGCTCGGCGGTGAGCCGGGCCGTCCGCACCAGATCGGAGAACGTGGCGAACTCCGTCTTCAGGTAGGTCTTGTCCAGGTCCCAGCGAAAGATGTGCCGCGTCTTGGCCACGAGCGCCGGGAGTATACCGCAGTGCGAATGAAACGCAGGCTTTGTCGCCCGGGTTCCTCCAAAGCAAGAGGATTCCCTGTCGGCCCGGCCGGTCTTCGCCGGACGGTGGTACCATGCAGCTCGCGGCGGAGCAGGGCAGTGGCGGACGCAAGGCGGGCCAAGGTGGGTCGGCGCCGTCGAGGCGACGGGGCGTGCCTCGACTCGCGCTCGTGCTGGTGGTCGCGGTCCTCTCGAGCGCGCCCGATGCGTGGGCGGGCGCTCCGACGCGGACGGCGACGGTGAGCGGGACGGCGCCCACGCCGGAGGCGGCTCAGCCGCCGGTGATCGAAGCCCGCGGTACCGAGGTCGAGCCGGTCGCCCTCGAGATCTCGCCGGTCTTCTTGCCGCTCACCACCCGAGGCACTCCGGTCGCCCCTGGCTTCGTCGGGCTCCTCCGATTGATGACCCTGACCGGGCGTCGGCTCTACTGGACGCCGCTGGTGTTGGGGGTGGGTCTCGGGCCCTCCACCGGCGACCTGGACGCTGCGGTGTTGGGCGCGGCGCTCACCGAGGGGGGCGTAGCCTTCCGGCTGGGCGATAGAGAGCAAGTCAGCCTGCGCGCGGGCCTCGGGCTCGGGTTCGCGGCGTACGCGATCTTCCTCGACGGCGCCGACTACAGCATGGACGGGATCGGCTTCGGCATCTCGCCCACCCTCCGCGCGGAGTACCACGTCAACGCCTACTTCTTCGTGGGCGGGAGCCTGCGCGCGGTCGTCGCGGTCCCGAACGACGGGGGCGGGGTGCTGTTCCTGAGCCTGAGCGTGGGGTGGTCGTGGCCCTCGGGCTGAGCCTGCCGGCACCCTACCTGGCGCGGCCCCGCGCGATCCGCGGCGGCCGGGGTGCGATCGCCCTGGCCAGCGCCTCCACCACCGAGCGGCGACCGCTGACCGCAAGCCCCCCTGCCGACTCCACCGCGCGCCACGTGGCCGCGCCGGACAGCCAGCGCCCGAAGGCGGGCATCTGACCTTCGATCCGGGCGTCGGCGCCGTCATCGAGCCCCCGGCGCACCTGCAGGTTCTCTTGCGTGAACGAGACCACGAAGGCGAGCTCGCCCGACACCACCTGCACCACGCCGCCTTCGCGGGCGCCTCGAAACCGGCGTTGGAGGGAGAACATGGCCCACCCGAGGTGGAGCCGGTCCGAGGGCCCGGGGCGGTCCATGAAGGTGGCCCCGAAGCGCCCCAGCGCCAGCACCGCGTCCCTGAGGCTCATTCCGAGCTCGGTGAGGGCATAGACCCGGGCCCGACCCGGCGGGGGCAGCGTCCGGATCTCCAACACCCCGTGCGCCTCCAGGTTCTTCAAGCGCTGGGTCAGGAGGTTGGGGCCGATGCCCTCCTCCAGCTCCAGGAGGTCCGAGAATCGCAGGGGCCCCGGGAGCAGGTCGCGGATGATCAGGAGCGTCCAGCGCTCACCGACGACGTCGAGCGCGCGGGCCACGCCGCAGAACTGATGGTAGGAGCGCGTCACTTGACTTCAAAATTATATAGCTGTTCATTGAAAATATGAACACGGAGATCCCCGACTTCATCGCCCCGCCGCTGTGGTCCACCGTGCTGTTCCTGGGGGTGATCTTCGGCGTGCAAGGCATGTTGCTCTTCGCGATCCACCGGGCCCACGGCCGGCGGGGGGTGATGGTGGGCGGCTTGGCGTTCGTGGTGGTCCTGGTGGGCACCGCCCTGCTCGCGCGCTCCGGGCTGCTTCGGGCCGGCGGCATGCCGCCGCGGGTGCTCCTGTACTTCGGAGCCACGAACCTGGGCGCCCTGGCCCTGGCCGTGACGGCGCCCGGCCGCGCCCTGGCGAGCGCCGTCCCCGCCGCGTTCTGGCTCCTGTTCCAGAGCTTCCGCCTCCCGCTCGAGGTGGCCCTGCACGCCTTCGGAACAGCCGGGACCATCCCTCCTCAGATGACCTGGAGCGGGGAGAACCTGGACGTGATCACCGGCGTCGTGAGCCTGGTGCTGGGCGCCGTGCTGCTCCTTCGGCCGCGGCTCAAGGCGGCGGGCTGGCTGGGGCACGCGGTGGGCATCGCACTGCTGGCCAACGTCGCTCGGGTGGCCCTCCTGTCGGCGCCCACCCCCTTCAAGAGCTTCGAAGGCCCGCCCCTGCAGCTCCCTCTGCACGTGCCGTACACGTGGATCGTGCCCTTCGCGGTGGCCGCGGCCCTGTTCGGCCACGTGGTGGGGCTACGGTCCCTCCGCTTGCGAATCCCCTGATCGTACCCCACGAGCGAAACACAGGCTTTGTCTCCCCGGGTCCCGTGCTCTACGGTGTGGCCCTCCGCATGGACCGCCGCATCGTCCAGGCCCTCCGGGACCGCCTCGCGCGTGAGGTGGGGCCCGGCACACGGGTGAAGCACGCCCCCCTGGCCATGACCCTGTGCTACCCGAGCCCGTACCACGTGGCGATGTCGAGCCTCGGGTACCTCCAGATCCACCGGCTGGCCAACCAGCGGCCCGGCACCACCTGTGAGCGGGCCATCCTGCCCGAGCCGGAGCTCATCGAGGCCCACGTCCGCACCCGGACCCCGCTGTTGACCCTCGAGAGCCAGCGGCCGGCCGCCGACGCGCACCTCATCGGGATCTCCCACGCCTACGAGCTCGAGCTCACCGGCATCGTGCAGCTCTTCGATCTCATGGGCCTCGCGCCGCTGGCCCGGGATCGCGGCCCCGCCGACCCCCTGGTGGTGCTGGGCGGGCCGATCACCTTCTCGAACCCGCTCCCGAGCGCGCCCTTCGCCGACGTGGTGGTGCTGGGGGAGGGCGAGGCCAGCCTGCAAGTCCTCTTGCAGTACCTGGAGGAGCGGCCGGAGGCGGCTCGGGGCGACGCGGCGGCGAGGAAGGCGCTCCTCGAGACCCTGGCCGACGTGCCGGGCTTCTTCGTCCCCCGCATGCACGGTGAGCGCCTGCCCCCGATCGGGCAGGCCCCCGACGCGATGCTCCCCGCGGTGAGCGAGATCCGCACCCCCGACACCGAGCTGTCGGACATGGTCCTCATCGAGCCCGAGCGGGGCTGCCACCGGGGCTGCACCTTCTGCGTCATGCGGCGCACCACCAACGGCGGGATGCGCCTGGTGTCCCCCGAGACGGTGCGCGACCTGGTGCCGGACGACACCCCGAAGGTCGGCCTCGTCGGGGCCGCGGTCACCGACCACCCGCGCATCAAGACCATCCTGTCCGACCTCGTGGATCGCCGCGGCAAGCGCATCGGGGTCTCGAGCCTGCGGGCGGACCGCCTGGACGAGGAGTTCGTGGGCCTTTTGGCCCGGGGCGGCTACCGGTCGATGACGGTGGCGCTCGACGCGGCCAGCGTGCGCCTGAGGGACTCGATCGAGAAGGGCATCAAGGACCGTCACATCGAGCGCGCCGCCGCCCTGGCTCGGGGCGAGCAGATGCGGCACCTCAAGCTCTACGTCATCGTGAACCTCCCGGGGGAGACCGAGGCCGACCTCGAGGAGCTGGTGCAGTTCGGCTTGCACCTCAAGAAGACCGTCCCGGTGGTGCTGGGGGTCTCGCCCTTCGTGCCCAAGTTCCACACTCCGCTCGCCGCCGCCCCCTTCGCGGGCGAGCAGGCGGTGGCGAAGAGCATCAAGCTGCTCCAGAAGCGGCTGGCCCACGCCGGGGTCCAGCTGCGGGGCCCCGGGGCGCGGGAGGCGTACGTGGAGTACCGCCTGGCGCAAGGCGGCTTTCAGCACGCGGAGGCCGCGATCGCCGCCGCCCGGGCGGGGGGCTCCCTCGCCGACTACAAGCGGGCCCTCGCCGATCTGCCGGATCGGGTGGTTCCGGCGAATCTCTCGGAGCTGATCCCGGCTCCAACCCGGCGTCGGAACCACCCGACCCCGGCCTGAGCAGGCCCCGAGGGCGCGGCTGCCTCGAATCGCGTCGCCTCCCCCGCGGCCCGCTCCCCCGGGCGGGCGGCGCGCCTATGATGGGCGGACAGGAGGCAGCATGAGGGTCGCGGTAGCCATCACCGGTCGAGGGAACATCTCACAGCACTTCGGGCAGAGCCACGCGTTCCGGATCGTGGACGTGGGGCCGGAGGGTCCGAAGGTGGTGGAGGACCGCCCGAACCCACACAAGGGGCACCACCACGGATCGGGGGAGGGCCACGAGCACCATCACGAGCACGGCTGTGGCTGCGGTGGGGGCGGCGGCGGTGGCCACGGCTGGCTGGACATGCTGGCCGACTGCCAGGCCGCGGTGACCCTGGGCATCGGCGGCGGCGCCCTGGAGGGCCTGCGGCGCCGCGGGGTGCAGCCGGTGGTGCTGGCCCAGCCCATGGAGGTGGACGAGGCCCTCGCCCTGTTCAAGGAAGGCAAGCTGCCATGAGTCATCACGTCGTCGTCCTGGGAGGGGGGTTCGCGGGGGTCGAGGCCGCCATCCACCTGCGGAAGGCGGGCCTGCGCGTCACCCTGGTGTCGGCCCGCGACTACCTCTACATGTACCCGGTCTCCATCTGGGTCCCCACCCGCGAGGTGGAGTTCGAGGACGTGTGCGTCCCCCTCGCGGAGCTCGCCGACAAGCACGGCTTCGAGCTGGTGGTGGAGGAGGTGCAGCGCATCGACCCCGGTGCGCAGATCGTGCACACCACCCTCAGTACCATCCCCTTCGAGTACCTGATCGTGGCCTTCGGCGGCGCCAAGCTGAAGCCCAAGGGGGTCGAGCACACCCTCTCGCTGTGCGGCGCGCCTGAGCAGTCGACCCAGCTGAGGGATCGTCTGGACGCCCTCATCGCGAAGGGCGAGGGCAGGATCGCGGTCGGCTTCGGCGGCAACCCCAAGGACTCCTCCGCGGTGCGCGGCGGGCCCGCCTTCGAGTTCATCTTCAACGTCCACAAGCTCCTGAAGGACAAGGGCGTGCGCGACAGGTTCGAGCTGACCTTCTTCGCCCCGATGCCCAAGCCGGGCATCCGCATGGGCGAGGACGCCTACGGAGCGATGGAGGGGATGTTCGAGCGGATGGGCATCAAGAAGCACTTCGGGGTGCCCATCACCGCGTTCGAGGCGGACGGGGTGCGCTTCAAGGACGACACCTTCATCCCCGCCGACCTGACGATGTTCATCCCCGCCGGCTCGGGCCACCCGGTGATCGAGGCCTCCGGGCTCCCGGTGAACGAGGCGGGCTTCGTCCGCATCAACGACTACTGCGAGGTCGACCACAACTACTACGAGTCACCCGACAAGTACCCGATCTTCGCGGTGGGCGACGTGGCGGCGCTCGAGGGGCCGGACTGGCGCGCGAAGCAGGGCCACGTGGCCGAGGTCATGGCCCGGGTCGCGGCGGAGAACATCGTCCACATGGTGCAGGGCCGCGAGGACCGGGTGGGCTACCAGGAGCACGTCAGCATCCTGTGCGTGATGGACACCGGCGACGGCGCCGCCTTCGTGTACCGCGACGATCACAAGGCGAGCATGACCCCGCTGCCTTGGGTGGGGCACTGGCTCAAGAAGGGCTGGGGCTGGTACTGGCGCAACTCCAAGAAGGGCAAGATCCCGCGCCTGCCCGGCATGTAGCTCACGCGGGGGCGGCGATCTGGGCGGCGGCCTCGAGCCGGCGGACCCCGGCCTGCAGGCGCTCCGCCGCGCCGTGCAGCTCGCCCGCCCGGCCGAGGAGGGCCTGGGTCGCGGCCTGCGCGCTGTCGGACTCCTCCACCACCTGCCCGATCCGAGCGGTGAGGGCGCCGACCGACCCGCCGGCCTCGCGCACGTCCTTCGCGAGGGTCTCGGCCCCGTCCGCCACCTGACGCGCCTCGGTCGCGAGGTCCGTCGCCACCCGCGCCATCGCGTCGGCGTCGGCGACCCCGTCGCCGAGCCGGAGCAGGACGTCTTGCATGGTGGGGCCCTGGGCCTCGGCCGCGCTCGCCGCCTCGGCGGTGGTCTCCACCAGGCGCCGGCTCAAGGTCTCGGCCCCGCCCATGTGGCGGCGGCTCTCCTCGGTGTGGCGGCGCACCGCGGCCACCCGCTGGGTGATGCGCTGGGTGGCCTCCGCGGTCTGGTTGGCGAGGCCCTTCACCTCGCTCGCGACCACCGCGAACCCGCGCCCCGCCTCGCCCGCCCGCGCCGCCTCGATGGTGGCGTTGAGGGCCAACAGGTTGGTCTGGTCGGCGATGTCCTCGATGAACTCCACCATCCCCGCGATCTCCTTCGCGGCGGCGTCGAGCTCGGCCAGGCTGCGGGCGGCGGAGCTCACCGCGTCCTGAGCCTGCAGGCTGCCTTGCGCGGTCTCGGAGCACTTCTTCGAGATCCCCTCGAGCGCGCCGTCCAGGGACTCGATAGAGCGGTTGAGGTCCACGAGGGCCTGGCACACCGACTGGCTGTGCTGCTCTGCCCCCGCCACCCGGCTCGCGATCCGCGAGGCGGCGTCGGAGAGGGCCTGGATGTCGGCCCCGGCGCTCTGGAGGGCGGCCTCGGCCCCGCCCGCGCTCGCCCCGATGTCGCGGGACGCGGCGCCGAGGCGCTGGGTCTGGCGGGTGAGGGCGTCGGCGGAGGCGGCGAGCCCGTGGCTGGTGTCCTCGAGGTTGGCCGACTCGCCCTGGAGCGCGTCTGCGGCGGCGGCGGCCCCGCCGAGCACGGTGCGCATGCGGCTGCCGAGCACCTGGTAGCTCCGGGCGACCTCGGCCAGGGCGTCGAGCTCCCCCGGCTCCATGTGCGCGGAGGGGTCCTCGCCCCGCTCCGCCGCGGCGAGGAGGGCGTCCGCCATGCTCCGGAGCCGGCGCTGGATCGAGGTGGTGGCGGCCAGGGCGCCGGCCGCGCAGGCCAGGGTCAGCCCCAGGATCGCCCAGCCCAGGGGCCAGGCCAGCTGCCGGCGAGCCGCGGCACCGTCCGCGGCGACCACCGCCACGGCTTCCGATACCGGGCGCTCCGGCTGCAGGGCCTGGGTGGTCAGCTCCTGCTCGAGGCGGGCCTGGTGCCAGGCGTCGAGCTGGCCCAGCTGCCGGGCGGCCACCAACAAGGCGATGAGACCCGCGGCGGCGCACGCCGCGGTGATGCCCAGGAGGGCACGTCGAGAGGTATGATCCAGCCGCACGCTTCGTCCCTGCCATGGCATTCGGCGGGGCGGCGCCTCGATTGAGTGAAACCGCGACCGTGATAGGGGTGTGTGAGTCATGGCGGACGACGGCTCGGGGGTGGAGGACACGCGGCGGGTGAGGGTGCCGGCCGGGCTGCGGATCCCCGACGCGGGTGACGTCATAGGCGACCGCTGGCGCCTGGACGCCTACCTGGACGGCGGCGGCATGGGCCAGGTGTGGCGCGCCACCGACCTCCGGCTCGAGGAGGCGGTGGCGGTGAAGCTCCTGAACCCGCTCCTGGCCACCCGCCCGATCGTGCAAGAGCGCTTTCTCCGCGAGGCCCGGGCCTCGGCCCAGATCCGGGGGCCCAACGTGGTGTCGGTGTTCGACTTCGCGGTCGATGCCACCTTCGGCGTCCCGTACATGGCGATGGAGCTCCTCCGCGGCCAGAGCTTGTCCCATCGCCTGCGGGGTGGGCCGCTCGGGTACCTGCAGACCGCGTCGCTGTTGCGCGACGTGTGTGCGGCGCTCGGGCGCGCCCACGCCCTCGGCATCGTGCACCGCGACCTGAAGCCCTCGAACCTCTTCCTCGTCTCGGAGGAGGGCGGGGTGGTGCACAAGGTCCTCGACTTCGGCATCGCCAAGGTGGTCGAGGAGGCCCGCAGCCAGGGCCTCACCGAGCCGGGCAACATGCTCGGCACCCCGAACTACGTCAGCCCCGAGCAGTACGAGGACTCCAGCACCGCCGACCACCGCGCCGACGTGTGGGCCCTGGCCGCGATCGCCTACGAGTGCATGACAGGCCAGCTTGCGTTCTCGGGGAGCACCGTGCACGCGATCCTGATGAAGGTGTGCCTCGAGCCCTCGCCGGTGCCCTCCAAGGTGGCGGAGGTGCCGCCGGGCTTCGACGCCTGGTTCGCCCGCGCCACCGCCAAGGACCGCGACGAGCGCACCCCCACCGTGGCCGCGCTCCTCGAGGGCTTCCTCGCGATCGGGGCGGCGAGCGCGCCCCGCACCAAGCCCCGGCCCCCCTCGGAGCCCCGAGCGTCCCACTCCCGGGCCTGGGTCTCGGACGCCAACCAGATCGCGATCGAGTCGATCGAGGACGTGGTGTTCAAGAGCGCCCTGGTGCGCGAGTTCGTGGAGGGCGACAGCCGCTACTTCATCTCCGGGGCCAAGGGGTGCGGCAAGACGCTGCTCCTCACGTACAAGCGCGCGCGCCTGGCCGAGCGCCACGGGGACCGCGGGGTGACCTTCGTGCCCGAAGGCCGCCCCTACCTCGACCTGATGGGGGACCTCCCCAACGTGGGCAAGGCCTGCCAGACCCTGATGGAGAACCTGGGCACCGCGAAGCGCCTGTGGGGCCTGGCCCTTCGGCTCTCGGCCCTGTCGCACCACCCCGACGGGGGCCTGGAGCGGGCCGCCCTCGCCGCGATGCCGGCCCGCCTGCGCGAGGTGGCGGAGGGCCGCCGCACCGCGCCCACCGTGGTGTTGAAGGAGATCTTGCAGCTCACCCCGAGCCAGATCCACAAGCTCCTCGACGAGACCGAGATGCCGCTCGAGCACGCGGTGCGCGGGCTCCACAACGGGCTGATGTTCTTCATCGACAAGACCGACCAGGCCCTGCGCGACGTGTCGCGAGAGGCGTGGGTGGCGATGCAGGCGGGGCTGGTGGAGGCGGCCTGGGACCTGATGAACACCAACGCCCACGTGAAGGTGTTCGCCACCATCCGCGAGGAGGCGTTCTCGACCTACGAGTCGGACATCAAGACCAACCTCTTCGGCGCGACGACCAGCATCCGCTACTCGAAGGTGGAGCTCCGCCAGATGCTCGAGCGCCTCACCGCGTTCTACGAGGGCCTGCCGCTCCGCGACTTCGTCACCGTGGACGTGGTCACCGCCACCGGCGGGCACCACAGCGAGGGGGTCTTCGACTACCTCTTCCGCCACTCCCTCGGGCGCCCCCGGGACCTCGTGATCCTCGCCTCCGCCCTGTCCCGCAACCGGGCCGAGATGGACGAGCGCAGCTTCAAGAAGGTGGTGCAGGAGACGAGCGCGGGGATCCTGGTCTCGAACGTGTTCGACGAGATGCGCACGTTCCTCTCCGTCCTCGTCGACCGGCAGAACCGCGCGCGCTTTCTGGCCTCGCTCCCGTTCCCGGTCCTCAGCGAGGACGACCTGGCCGAGGTCTGGTGCACCTACCACGGCATGGACCGGGCCTACTTCGACCAGCACGGGCGCACCGCGGCGGGGGTCTTCCACCCGTTCCGCGAGCTCTACGACTGTGGCCTGTTGGGGGTGCTGGAGGAGGATCACGAGGACGGCCTCGTCCGCCAGGCCTTCAAGCAGCCCCACCAGGCGATGCGCCTCGACCGCTACGAGCTCCCGCGCTCCCGGGTGTACCTGCTGCACCCCAGCCTGCAGGCCCTGATCGTCCAGCTCGGGCAGGGGAGCTTGCGCCCGATGCGCGAGCTCGTGCTCGGGCACGAGCTCCCCTGGCCGCCCCACTACGCGCTGCAAGCCTCCCTGCAGCAGGCGCTCTTGCGCGCCACCCGCGCCCCGCCCGACGTCGAGGCCGCCCTCACCGACATGCTCGCCGCCCTGGGCCGGGAGCTCGCGGCGGGGCGGCCCCTCACCGAGGTGCGGGCCCGGCTCGGCGACCAGCCCGGCTTCGTGGCGCTCTGCCATCGCCTGGACGAGCTGGACCTCGACGACCTCCACCTGGCCCTGTTGGAGGCGTTCGGGTCCGAGCTGCGCCCCACGGTGGGAGACGGGCATTGGCCGCAGGGGTAGACACCCGCCGATCGTCGGGTGTTCAGGTGGTACTTTGGGTGTAAAGCTGGCCTGTTCGGGGGCCATGTGCTCAGGGTGATCGCCAAGCTCTACGGGCTGTCCGTAGTGCAGGCCCGCTCCATGGTGAAGGCGGGCATCTTCTTCTTCGCCTTCGTGGCGGGGGTCACCGCCTTCAAGAGCGCCACCAACGCCCTGTTCCTCGCCCGCCGGAACCCGGCCGACCTGCCGTACCTCTACCTGTCCACCGCCCTCGTCATCACCCTCGTGACGGTGGGGCTGGGCCGCCAGCTCGCGCGGATGCCGGCGAAGCCCGTCTTGCGTCGGGGCGTGCTCTGGGTGTCCGGCCTGCTCCTCGTGCTCTCGGCCCTCGCGGCCCTCGACGTGCGCCCGGCCCTCGGGGTGCTCTACGTGGCGGGCGAGGCCTACGCCACCGCGATCAGCGTCCTGTTGTGGGCCCGCCTGGGCGAGGTGTTCGACGTCCGCAGCGCCAAGCGGGTGTTCGGGGCGATCGCGGCGGTGGGGATGGCGGGGGCGGTGCTCGGCGGGCTCAGCGTGAAGGCCTTCGCCCACGTGGTGCCGAGCGCGGTGTGGTGCTTCTTCGCCGCCCTCTCGCTCCTCGCGGTGCGCCCGCTCCTCGGGCGCGGGGTCGGAGGTGGGCAGATCCACAGGAAGAAGCTCTCGGTGGTCGAGGGCCTCTCGTATGCGGTGAAGGACCGCTACCCCCGCGGGGTGGCGCTCCTGGTGCTCCTCCTCGCGGTGCAGACCGCGGCGGTGGACTTCGTGTTCCGGACCCAGGCCGCGGCGATCGAGCGCGGCGACGAGGCCGCCCTCGCCAGCCTGTTCGGCGGCCTCAACGCGGTGGTCGGGGTGGGGGCCATCCTCTTCCAGTTCGGCCTCACCCGGCCGCTCTTGTCGCGCCTCGGGGTGTTCGCGTTCCTCTCGGTGGTGCCAGTGCTCTCGCTCGGCGCGGTGGGGGCGGCGGCGGCGTGGCCGGCCTCGTTCTGGCCGATCTTCGCCCTCAAGACCTTCGAGATGATGGGGAGCCTCTCGCTCAACCAGCCGGCGCTGGGCCTGCTCTACAACCCGATGCCGGTGCAGACCCGCGACGCGGTGCGGGCGATGGTGGACGGCGCGGTCAAGAAGCTGGGCGGCGCGGTGGGCGGCGTGCTCCTGTTGGCGTTCGGGGCCGCGCTGCAAGGTAGCCTGCTCCTCGCCCTCGTGGCGGGGATGGCGCTGTTGCTCCTCGTCATGGTCCGGGCCCTGCGGCCGGCGTATCTGGCCGCCCTCGAGCGCAAGCTCGGGGCCCGCATCGCGTCGCCGGGGTCGGG
Organism: Deltaproteobacteria bacterium; assembly: GCA_020632995.1. Taxonomy (GTDB): domain Bacteria; phylum Myxococcota; class Kuafuiibacteriia; order Kuafuiibacteriales; family Kuafuiibacteriaceae; genus JACKEN01. The sequence continues at coordinate 144,434 of JACKEN010000001.1, forward strand.
CATCGACGTGTCCGACCGCGCGACCCGGGAGCGCCTCGTGCACACCCTGGCCGAGGACGAGGACGGGGGCCGGGTGCTCGCCGCCCTCGCGGTGTTGGAGCGGGCCGAGGACCAGGACCTGTCGCCGCTCGTGCCGCGCCTGCTGAGCCACCCCGACGTGCGGGTGCGCGCCCAGGCCATCGCCCACATCCAGGCCCACCCGGACCCGAGCTACGCCGCGCTCCTGATGCAGGTGATCCGGCGGGACAGCCGGGCCCCCACCGCCGAGGCGGCCCGGGCCCTCGCCCTCGTCGACCCCGAGGGCGCGCGCCTCGTGCTCGAGCCGTTCCTCGAACCCGGCCCGGGACCCCGGGGGGACGCCCGCCTGCTCTGCGCCGCGATCGAGGCGCTCCTCCCCGAGGGGGAGGGCGGCCAGACCCGGGGCTCCCCGCGGGCGGTGGAGCGCCTGCAGGAGCTGTTGGCCCGCGGCCGTGCCGCGCCGTCGGCCGAGCGGCGCGAGGTGGTGCGCCTGCTCGGGCACCTCGGCCCCGGCCCCTTCGCGTGGCGTCTTGCAAGCTACCTTGACGACCTCGATCGCACCGTCCAGCGCCTCGCGATCCAGAGCGCGGGTCGGGCCCTCGACCCGGCGCTCCCGCCCAAGCTCGCCCACCGCCTGGAGGACCGCCGGGTGCGGCGCGAGGTGATCGAGGCCCTGGCCGCCTACGGGGACGAGGTGGTGCCCTTCCTGGCCGAGACCCTCGATGACCGGCGCCTGCCGACCTCGCTCCGGGTCCACCTGCCCCGGGTGCTCCGGCGCATCGGGAGCGACGCCGCGATCGAGGCGATGCTCTTCTCGAACGTGCGGGACGACGCCTTCCTGCGCCACGTCATCGTGCAGGAGCTGGCCCGGGTCCGAAAGGAGCGACCCGCGGCGCGCTTCGACCGGGAGCGGCTGCAGCAGGCTACCTTGCGCCGCCTCAAGGCCTACGCCCACTACCGCCCCATCGCCCTCGATCTGGCCGCCGGGGGCCCGCCCTACACCCTGCTGCGCCGGGCGGCCGAAGATCGGGTGCGCCAGAACCTCCAGGACGCGGTCACCCTGCTCGGGATCCTGTATGATCCCGCGGTGATGGCCACGGTGCAGCGGGGGCTGGAGCGGGGCGCGGTGGCCGACGCCCTGGAGCTGCTGGACGTGACCCTGGAGGGCTCGGGCCTGAGGGGCGAGGTGCTCCGGAGCCTGGAGGCGCCGGAGATCTCGGTCGCCCCCGACCGCGCCAAGGCCCAGGCCGAGGCCCTGGTGGGGGGCCGCGACATCCAGCTCGCCGCCATCGCCTACGAGACCCTGCGCCGCATGGGGGAGGACCCGCCGGAGGTGCGGGAGCCCACCCAAGGAGAGCCGCTGATGCCGAAGTCCATCATCGATCGTGTGTTCGTGCTGGAGAGCGTCCAGCTCTTCCACAACCTGTCCGTGGACGACCTGGCCGCGGTGGCCGAGCTGTGCACCGAGGGCCACGCCGACCCGCGCCAGGTCATCTACCGCGAGGGGGACGTCGGCGACTCGCTCTACGTGATCCTCTCGGGCGAGGTGCACCTGGTGCGGGAGGGCCGCACGATCCTCGATCTGTACGCGGGGGACTCCTTCGGGCAGGTCTCCTTGCTCGACGGCGGGCGCCGGCCGGTCACCGCCCAGGCGGGGGACGAGGGGGTGGAGTACCTCTACCTGGAGCGCGAGCCCTTCATGGATCTCATGGTGGACCGGCCCGAGGTGGTGCAGGGCCTGTTCGAGACCCTGGCCCGGCGCCTGCGCGAGCTGGTGGAGCTCACCGGGGCCCACAACACCGGGGCGGCGAGGGCGGCCCCCGCCGGCTCGAGCCTGCCGGCCCCTGCCTTGAGCCCGCGCTGAGGCCCAGATGGCAACCTCGCCTGCACGTGCCCCCGCGCCGCCCCTCAGCGTGGCGCCGATGATGGACCGGACGGACCGGCACTTTCGGTACCTGGTCCGCCAGATCACCCGCGAGACCCTGCTCTACACCGAGATGATCACCACCTGGGCCATCCTGAACGGCCCGCGGGCGCAGCTGTTGGCCTACGACCCGATCGAGCACCCGATCGCCCTGCAGGTGGGCGGCGACGACCCCGAGGCCCTCGCCCGGGTGGCCAAGATCGCGGAGGGCGAGGGCTACGACGAGATCAACGTCAACGTAGGTTGCCCTTCGGACCGGGTGCAGAGCGGGCGCTTCGGGGCCTGCCTGATGCTGGAGCCGGCCCGGGTGGCGGAGGGGGTGGCGGCGATGCGGGCGGCCACCCGCATCCCGGTCACGGTGAAGCACCGCATCGGAGTCGACGAGCGCGACGCCTACGAGGACATGCTCGCCTTCGTCGACACCGTCGCGGCGGCGGGCGCCGACCGCTTCAGCGTCCACGCGCGGAAGGCCTGGTTGCAGGGGCTGTCGCCCAAGGAGAACCGCACCATCCCGCCGCTGCGCTACGACGAGGTCTACCGCCTCAAGCGCGAGCGCCCGGAGCTCCAGATCGAGATCAACGGCGGGATCATGGACCTCGAGCAGGCCCGCGCCCACCTCGCCCACGTCGACGCAGTGATGATCGGGCGCGCGGCCTACGACGACCCCTTCCTCTTCGCGGACGCGGACCGCGTGATCTTCGGGCGGGACGCGGCCCCCACCCCGGCGCGCGAGGTGGTCGAGGCGATGGTGGCCTACGCGGCCCGGCACGTCGCGGCGGGCGGGCGCCTGTCGGCGGTGACCCGCCACATGCTCGGGCTCTTCGCGGGGCAGCCGGGGGCGCGCGCGTACCGCCGCCACCTCTCGGTGCACGGCCCGCGGGAGGGGGCGGGGCCCGAGGTGTTGCAGGAAGCCTTGCGGTTCGTGCTCAGGGATCCCTGAGCCGCACGTAGTGCTCGCCGATGAGCACGCTCAGGCAGCGCTTGGTCTCGAGCCGGTGGAAGGGCGAGCGGTCCAGCAGCACCTGCACGTCGAGCCCGGGGATGGCGAGCTCGTGGATGATGCGCTCGTGGTCCCCGACCTCGATCCGGCCGCCCTTGGGGGGCGGCGGGGGCAGGGCGTCGTCGCCGAAGCCGCCGAAGAGGGCCTCGAGGCTCGGCTCGGTCTCGGGCGGGAGCGCCCAGCGGCGGTCCACCACCTGCCGCTCGGTCGGGATGCGCATCTTGATGCGCGGCCACTCGTCCATGATGACGATGCCCTGCATGAGCATCTCATCCAGGCTGATCGCCTGCACGAAGGTCCGCGGGGCCTGGATCGCGCCCTCCTGGAACTCGTAGGTGCCGCGCTCCCACGTGAACACCTCGAAGAGGGTGTCGGTGGCCATCATGGTCGCGAACTGCTTCAGGGTCTCGACGGTGGCGAGGCCCATGGCGAGGAGGATCTCGGTGATCGGCTCCGAGGTCCGCACCCGGCGGGCGAGGGCCACGCCGAGCTCGCCCTCGGTGATGACGCCGGCCCGCTGCAGCCGCGAGCCCAGCTCCGCGTCGTTGGGGCGGCCGGCCATCTCCGCGCTCAAGATCCAGCCGCTGTCGATCAGGAGGCGGACGTCGTCGGCCTCGTTCTCGCAACGGAGCATCCCCGACTTGCCGGCCTTCTGGATCAGCTGCAGAGCGTCGGCGAGGCCGTAGTCCTCGGTGTGTCCTCGGAGCGCCATGATCCCCTTCGGAGGCCGGAACTTAGTACGGTGCTCCCGACTTTGCGAGTCGCGCGTTGGCGGGGGGCTGGGCGATCCCGACAGGGCCACGTATCATCGCGGGATGAGGTGGACGCGGGCACCGGGGGCCGCGGCGGTGGCCCTCGCGCTGGCGGGGTGCGGGGGCGAGGTGCTGGACGCCTTCCTGTCCCTGCCGCCGACCGAGGGCGCGGCCACCGTGGTGGTCGGGGTGACCGAGGGCGGGACGACCCGGGTCTACGTGGGGGATCTGACCTCGGACGAGGGCCTGACCCTGCCCCTGGGCGTCCGCTCCGCGGATGATTCCCCAGTGGGCCTGGCGTACTTCGCGCGCACGGTTGCCCAGGCTGGCCTGACCCCGGGCTGGCAGCTCGCCGCCGAGCCGGGGATCGCGGCTCCCGCCCTGGCCGAGGGTGAAGACGCGGTCCTCGGGGCCCCGAGCGCGGTGTTCGAGACCGACCTGTTGGCGGATCCGCCTGGCTGGCTGCGGGTGGAGCGCCTGGCGGCCGAGGTGTCGACCTTCCGGCCCGCCAACGTGGACTACGTGTGCCCGGTCTTCGGGCCGCCCGTCCTCAACGAGGAGCTCCCGCTGGCGACCAGCTGGGGCGTGGCGCTCAGTCCGTCCGTCGTGCTGCTCGGCACCCCGAGCTACGAGTACGTCCGGGTGTCGCGGGACGGCACCATCGAGCCCTTCTCGCCCGACCGCCTCTACACCGCGGGGGTGCAGGTGGACGGGCGCCTCTACGTCGGCACCGCCTCGGGCGAGGTGCTCCGAGGCCTCCCGGATCCGGAGTCGGTGGTGCGGGACGAGGCCCCGGTGGGCGCTACGCTCCACGTGCCGGTGGTCAGCCTCGCGGTGGGCGCGGACGACGACATCTTCGCCTTCCTCAGCGACCGCTCCGTGCGCCACTTCGACGGCGTAGCGTGGAGCGAGTGGGGGCGGGCCGCCGACATCGCGGGCTCGATCGCCTGGATCGCCCCGGGGGAGGCGGTCATCACCTCCAACACGCTCGAGATCGTCTACCACGCTGCGCAAGGGAGCTTGCAGGTGGAGCGCGTGGTCGGGGCGGGGGTCCTCAGGGTGGCCCACGTGCCCGACGTGGGCACCCTCGGGGGTACGAGCGAGGGCGACGTGCTGCGCCGGGACGAGGGCGTCTGGCGCGTCCTCGGGAGCTTGCTCCCCGAGTGGTGGGTCCTCGATATCCTGCCGCAGGCGGACGGGGCCCTCTTGCTGTCCGCCAACGGGCCGGTGGGGCGCTACACGGTGGCGCGGGGCATCTGCCCCGAGCTGTTCCGGGCCCGCGTCGGGATGCGCGGCCGCTTGATCCCGGTGGGGGACGAGGTGCTCGTGGTGGAGCTGCTCGCCAGCCAGCTCGAGACCGCGCTGGTGTGGCTCCCCGCCCTCTGACGGGGGCCGCCGGGGCGAGGCTGGGCGATTTCGGCCGGCGCGCGTATCATCCCCCGGTGACCTCGGCACGGGCAGCGGCGGCGCTGGCGTCCCTCGCCTTGTCCGGGTGCGGGGACGGGGTGCTCGACGCGTTCCTCTCGCTCCCGCCGAGCGAGGGCGCGGCCACCGTGGTGGTCGGGGTCACCGAGCGCTCCACGACCCGCGTGTACGTCGGCGACCTGACCTCCGACGACGCCCTGACGCTGACGCTGGGCGTCCGCTCCGCCGACGATGCTCCGGTGGGGCTCGCCTATTTCACCCGCACCACAGCGGGCGCCGGGCTCACCCCGGGCTGGCAGGACGCGGTCGCCCCCGGGCAGTCGGCGCCCGCGCTGGCGGAGGGCGGCGATGCGGTCCTCGGGGGGCCGCTCGCGGTGTTCGAGACCGATCTGAACGCGGATCCGCCCGCCTGGGTGCGGGTCGAGCGCCTCGCCCCCGAGGTGTCCACCTTCCGGCCGGCCGAGGTGCACTTCATGTGCCCCACCTTCGCGCCGCCGCGCTTCACCCGGCAGCTCCCGCTCGCCGCCGCCTGGGGCGTGGCGTTGAGCGACACCGTGGCCCTCTTGGGCTCCTTGAACCAGCAGTACGCCCTCGTGTCGCGGGACGGCACCTTCGCGATGATCAACCCCGCCATCGCGTACACCGCGGGCGTGGTGGTCGACGGGAGCCTGTACCTCGGCACCTGGAACGGCCGGGTCATCCGCGGCGAGCCGGATCCCGAGGCGGTGGTGCGGAACGAGGCCACCCTCGGCGACACGCTCTACTTCCCGGTGCGCGGGCTGGCGGTGGGCGCGGCCGACGACATCTTCGCCCTGCTCAGCACCGGCGACGTGCACCACTTCGACGGGGTGGCGTGGACCTCGTGGGGCCAGGCCGACGACCTCGCGGGTGAGCTCACCTGGATCGGCCCCAGCGAGGCGCTCCTCACCTCGGACCGGGCCGAGCTCGTCTACCACGCGGTGCAGGGTGGCCTGCGCCCGGAGACGGTCGAGGGGGTCGGCGTGCTCAGCGTCGCCCACGTCCCCGGCGTGGGGACCCTGGGCGGCACGAGCGACGGCGACATCCTCCTGCGCGACGCGAGCGGCTGGCGCGGCATCGGGAGCCCCCGCTACGGCTGGTGGGCGTTGGACATCCTGCCCCGCCCGGGCGGCGCGATGTTCCTCCTCGCCTCGGGGTGGGTGGGGAGCTACGGCCAGGAGGAGGGCTTCTGCGGCGACCTCTTCTACGGGCGGACCATCACCAAGGGGCGCCTGGTCGCGGTGGGCGACGAGATCCTGTGGGTGGGGCGGCTCCCCGACCAGCAGCTCACCGACGTGTTCTGGCTCCCTGCGCTGTAGCCTGCTTGGCCGACAGCGAGATGCGCTTGCGGGGCAGGTCCACCCCCAGCACCTTCACGGTGAGCCGGTCGCCGCTCTTCACCACCTGGCTGGGGTCCTCGACGAAGCGCTCCGCCAGCTCCGAGATGTGCACGAGGCCGTCCTGGTGGACCCCGATGTCCACGAAGGCGCCGAAGGCCACCACGTTGGTCACCACCCCCTCCAGGATCATCCCCGGCTTCAGGTCCGCCATCGTGTTCACGTCGTCCCGGAACTTCGGGGGCTCGAAGCGGTCGCGCGGGTCGCGGCCCGGCTTCTCGAGCTCACGCAGGATATCTTGCAGCGTGGGCTCGCCCACCTCGTCGCTCACGTAGCGCCGGATGTCGATGCGGGCCACCAGGGCCGCGTTCCCCACCAGGTCGGCGAGCGGCACCCCGAGGTCCTTCGCCATCTGGGCCACCAGGGCGTAGCGCTCGGGGTGGACGGCGGAGCCGTCGAGGGGGTTCTTCGCCCCCCTGATCCGGAGGAAGCCCGCCGCCTGCTCGAAGGCCTTCTTGCCGAGGCCGCTCACCTTCATGAGCTCGCTCCGGGCCGCGAACGCGCCCTCGGTCTCCCGGCGCTCCACGATGCGCCCGGCCAGCTTGGGCCCGATGCCGGCCACGTGGGTGAGGAGCGCGGGGCTCGCGCTGTTGAGCTCCACCCCCACCCGGTTCACGCAGGACTCCACCACCTCGTCGAGCTTCTTCGTCAACATGGCCTGCGGGACGTCGTGCTGGTACTGGCCGACCCCGAGGGCCTTGGGGTCGATCTTCACCAGCTCCGACAACGGATCTTGCAGTCGGCGCCCGATCGAGACCGCGCCCCGCACCGTGAGGTCGACCTCCCCCAGCTCGGCCCGGGCCACGTCCGAGGCGGAGTAGACGCTGGCGCCCGCCTCGTTCACCGACACCACCACCACGTCCTTGTGCCCGGCCTCGGCGAGGGCGCGCCGCACGAACGCCTCGGTCTCCCGCCCCCCGGTGCCGTTCCCCACCGCCACCGCCCGCGGTCGATGGGTCTTCACCATCTTCAGCAGGGTGCCGAGGGCCTCGGCCTGGGCCCGGTCGCCCTTGGCCAGGTAGAGCACCTGGTGCTCGAGCAGGCCCCCGGTGGCCGACAGGGCCGCGCACTTCGAGCCGGTCCGGAGGCCGGGGTCGATCGCGAGCACCGGCGCGGTGCCGAGGGGCGCCGCCATCAGGATCGCGTCGAGGTTCCGCTTGAACACCTCGACCGCGGCGAGGTCCGCGCGCTCCCCGAGCGCCCCCCGGAGCTCGTTCTCGAGGCTGGGGGCGAGGAGCCGGTCCCAGGCGTCCGCGATCGCCTCGACCAGCTGCGGGGCGTAGCGGGAGCGCCGGTCCACCCCCATCCGCCGCTCGATGTCCGGCAGGACGGCCTGCGCTTCGACCTCGACCTTGCCCTTCAGCATCCCCTCCGCCTCACCCCGGCGGATGGCCTGGAAGCGGTGGGGGGCCACCCGGCGCAGGGGCTCGGAGTACTGGTGGTAGTCGTCGAAGGGGGTGGGCCCTCCTTGCCCTTCTTGGTGGCCTTCACCGTCAAGTCACCTTGCGAGAAGAGGACCCGCCGGGCGTCGGCCCGCACCCCCGCGTCCTCGCTCACCACCTCGGCCACGATGTCCCGCGCCCCGGCGAGGGCGGCCTCGGCGTCGGGGACCTCCTTGTCGGGGGCCACGAAGGCCGCGGCGTCCCGCGCGGGTCGCCGTCCTTCGGCTGGGCGAGGATCCGGTCGGCGAGCGGCTCGAGACCGCGCTCCCGGGCCACCGAGGCCCGGGTCTTCCGCTTCTTCTTGTAGGGGAGGTAGAGGTCCTCGAGCGCGGTCTTCGACCTCGCCGCCGCGATCTTCTTCGCGAGCTCCGGCGTCAACTTGCCCTGCTCTTCGATCGACTTGAGGATCGCGGCGCGCCGGGCCTCGAGCTCGACCAGGGCGGCGTGGTGGCCCTCGATGTCGCGGATCTGGACCTCGTCGAGCCCACCGGTGGCCTCTTTGCGATACCGGGCCACGAAGGGGACGGTGTTGCCGTCGGTGAGAAGGGAGATGGTGGCGGCGACCCCGCGGGCGGGGAGCTTCAGCTCTGCCGCGACCTGGGCGGCGAGGTCCTGGGGGAGGGCGGACATGGCAGGTTACCTTTCAGTCTTCGCGGGGCGGGGCACCCGCCACGCCAACGACACGGCCACCGGGACGGCCACCCCGAGCATCGGGTCGACGTCCTGGACGATGAAGCCGAGGGCCCGGGCCGCCCACACCACGAGCACGAGCGCGGCGTGGGCGAGCAGGTACAGCCGGGGTGCCGGCGCGGCCCAGCGCCGCGCCGACAGCGCGGCCCAAACCAGGTACAGGTGGGTGGGCGGGAACAGGAGCATGTTCACGTTGTAGTGGTAGAACGGGTAGTCCGAGGCCACCTGGAACACCACGTATGTGAGCCCCATGAGGCCGGCGGCCAGGCCCCACACCAACGTCGCGGGGCGGGGGCGCCACAGGGCGAGGCCCAACAGGGGCAGCGCGAAGAGCAGGTAGACCTTCGTCCACGGCCAGTCCCACAGCGGGCGGTCCTCGAAGGTCATTGAGCGGTAGTCGACGTACGTGCTCAGCACGAAGGGGCGCTCGTGGATGCGCGCGCGGTCCACCACGCGGTCGAAGGCCTCGGGGATGAAGATGGTGTCCCACGCGGTGAGGGGCACGTCGCCCATGCCGTTGCCGGCGAGGTCCATCGCCAGATAGAGGAGCGGGCGATCGCGGATCCGGTCGAGGATCCAGGTGCGGTGGGTGCCGCGCACCGGGTAGGCGCCCGCCTCTTTCAGGCGCCCGCCGAGGATCTCGTCGAAGACCCCGCCCACCCGCGTGGTGCAGTTGTCGTAGATGTGGTGGTACAGGTACGTCCGCTCGTCCGAGGCCGCGATCTGGTCGAGGCGCGCGACCAGGCGCCGCGCCTCGTCCGGGGTGAAGTCGAGGGTGCGGCCCACGATGGTGCGGTCCTCGCCCGAGTACTTCAGGAGCAGGTCGGCGTAGGGCGTCACGTCCAGGAACGCCTCGATGCGCCCCTGGATGAGCCGGGTCCAGAAGTTCGGCTGCTCCATGTCGACGCCGCCGAAGTTGTAAGGCGGTGTCGGTGCCGTCGGGCTGCACCACCCGGATCGCGGCGTGGCCGAACACCGCGTACATCTCTGACCCGACCCCGATCGAGATCAGGTCGACCCGAGGCGGGGCGGTGGTGGCGGACGCGGTCTGGCCGCTGGCCCCGAACAGGGGCAGGAGACTCGACAGGAGGAGCCCGGCCGCCATGCCTCACTCCGCCTTCAGCCGGGTGTGGATCCAGGCGCCGCTGCGCTCCTGCTCGGTGGTGATCTCCTTGTCCTCGAGCACCCCGGTCCAGGTCCGGCCCACCATGAACTGGTAGGCGGCGTCGGTGAAGCAGGGGTCGGTGGGGCTCACCGCCACCGTGGTCTCGTCCTTGGCGCCGAGCAGGGTCTCCTTCGGGAAGCCCTTGTGGGCCGGGTACCGGGGCTCGACGTCGCTCGGGGTGAAGACCCGCTTCTCCTCGAGGAGCAGCTTGTCTTGCAGCCACCGGATCCGGGCCCCGATCATGTGCTTGGTCGGGTACTCGGCGAAGTCGGTCCGGCCCTCGGCCGGCTCGGTGACCTGGGGTTGCAGGCTGTCCTGCGCAGGGGCGAGGGCGGCGAACGGGAGCAGGCGCCGGGCCAGGCCGTCGTCGCTCAGCGCCACCGCGATCTTGGCCTGCTGGTGGGGGTCCTTGCGCGGCTTGGGCGGGTGCAGCTTCAGGAGCGCCTCACGCACCGCCTCCGCCCCGTCCACCTTCAGCAGGTGCCCGGCCGGGCCCACGTGGAAGGTGACCGGGCGATGGAGGAGCGCGAAGTAGAGGACGCCGTCGAACATCAGCAGGGTGTCCGCGCCCCCGAGCACCCGGACCATGTCGCCCGCGTTCTCGCTGTCGACCTTGGCCGAGTAGTCCTCACGCTTCCCCTTGAGCGCGACGTGCTCCACCGTGGCGGTGTAGGCCAGGCCGCCCTCCTCGGGCTTCACGTCGAGCGCGTAGGTGACGGAGGCCTCGTGCCCGGCCGCGAGCTGGCCGCCGAGGGTGACGGTCAAGACGTCTTGCAGCTTGTAGCGACACCGGGCCTCGGCGCGCGCGAGGACGAACGGGGCGTGCTCGACCTCGGCCGCTGGCTCCGGCTTGGGGGCCGGCGGCGCCTCGGCGGGCTTGGGGGCCTCGGCCGGCTTCGGGGCCTCCGCCGCGGTGGGGGGCTCCTTGGTGCAGGCCACGGCGGCGAGCGCCAGGGCGAAGGGGACGATCCTCGTGGGGGCCATCACCCGGGGTTCTCACCCGATTCCACGCCGTATCGCAACGCCCGCGTCGATTGACGGACCCGGTCTGGGCCCGCGATGCTCGAACCCGTGCTGAGCGTGGGGCTCATGGTGGCGCTGAGCGGGCTGCCGGTGGCCCTGCCGCCGCCCCTGTGCCGGGGCCGGGTGGTGGGCCAGTACGACCCCAAGCTCGACGGCACCCCCTCGAAGCGCGCGATCGCCGAGATCCAGGCCGCCTACGACGCCCTGTGCCCCAAGCAGGACTGCGGGCGCGGCCAGATCTACGAGAACCCCACCATGGGGATGAACGCCGCCACCTGGGTGTCCGGGCTGGGGCAGGGGAACATGACCCAGGTCCGGATCGTGTACTCCAAGCAGTTCCTCAACGCCCTCTCCGACAGCTTCGGGCCGGGGGCCTCGTTCGGGGTGCTCGCCCACGAGGTAGGGCATCACATGACGGCGGCCCTCGGGATGCGGACCCCGGGCGAGAACAACTGGAACGAGGAGCTCCGGGCCGACTTCATGGCCGGGTGCGCCCTCGGGCGGGCCGGACGGACCCCGGAGGAGCTCGAGAACGCGCTCCGGGCCCTCGCGAGCGTGGCCACCGCCTCGCACCCGTCGTTCTCGCAGCGGGTCCCGGTGGTGCGCAAGGGGTTCGAGGACTGCCGCAAGCAGGCCAACGCCGCGTCCCGGGTGAAGCCGCCCTTCGGCCTCGGCGAGCTCCTCGGCGAGGCCAGCACCGACGGCTGCTGGCGCTACTGGTACCGGCTGATGGAGGACCAGTCCCACGTGGGGCCGGTGGCGGCGCCGCGGCGGCGCACCCGGGGCTTCGGCGACGAGGCGTCGTGCGAGGCGCATCGGAAGCGCATGACAGACGCCCGCACAAGGGTTACTGAGGCGTGCGTCTGCGAGTGAGCGGGCCCCAACGCCCATGATTCGGATCGTCGCCGTCTTCATCACGGCCCTCTTGGGGCTGGCCGCCTGCACCGAGCCCGCGGCGCCCGAGCCGGAGCCCGCGCCCCCCGAGATCGTGCTCGACTACGAAGAGCCGATCGGGCCCGAGCCGCCGCCGATCCACGAGTACCACGTGGGCGAGATCCGGAACGGCGACTCCCTCTCACCGCCCTCTCGCGTCAGGGGGTGTCGGCGGCGGAGGTGCACGTCCTCGCCCAGGCCATGAGGGGCGCCCTCGACGTCTCCGGCCTGCCACCCCGGGGACTGGTTCGAGGTCTACAAGGACGAGGCCGGGAGCGCTCGAGCGCTTCCGCTACATCGCGGGCAAGGACGTGGTGGTGTTCGCCTACCGCGGGCCCGACGGCGGTTGGTCCGCCTACCGCGAGCCGGTGCTGGTCACCACGAGCACCCACACGGTGGAGGGGGTGGTGGACTACTCCCTCTACCTGGCGGTGGACGCGGCGGGAGAGCAACCCTGGTTGACGCTCACCCTGGTCGACATCTTCGCGTGGGACGTGGACTTCTTCACCGAGACGCGTAAGGGCGACCGCTTCCGGGTGGTGCTCGAGAAGCGCTACGTCGACGGCGGAGTTCCTGGGCTACGGGAACGTGCTCGCGGCCGAGTACTACCTGGCCGAGCCCGACAAGCACTTCCGCGCCTTCCGCTACACGTTCGAGGACGGCAAGGTGGGCTTACTACCGCCAGGACGGAAAGGCGGTCGAGAAGGCCTTCCTCAAGTCCCCGATCAAGTTCGCCAGCATCACCAGCCGCTACGGGATGCGGCGGCACCCGGTGCTGAAGTACGTGCGCGCGCACCGCGGGGTCGACTACGGCGCCCCGATGGGCACCGCGATCTGGTCGGTGGGCGACGGGGTGGTGACCTTCGCCGGGAACAAGGGGGGCTACGGCCGGGTGGTGATCATCCGGCACGCCAACTCGCTCGAGACGCGGTACGCCCACCTGAAGGCCTACGCAAGCGGGATTGCGCGGGGCGCCCGGGTCAACCAGAAGCAGGTCATCGGCTACGTGGGCAAGTCCGGCCTCGCCACCGGGCCGCACCTGCACTTCGAGGTGCTCCGAGGCGGGCACCACACCAACCCGCTCTCGGTCGCGGCGCCGCCGGCGCCCCCCATCCCCGAGGCGGAGCTGGCCCGCTTCGAGGCCACCATCGGCCGCTGGGTCACCGCCCTCGACGAAGAGAGCGAGCTCGAGCTCAGCGCCCGCCAGACGGGGGACGGGGAGGTGGTACAGTGAAGGGCCAAGGCGAGGTGAGCGCGGAGTTCGAACACGCAGGCAGCTTGCGGACGCCCGCCGGCAGATCGCCGAGGTGTGCCGGATGATGCACCAGCGGAGCCTGCTGGCCGGCCCGGGACGGGAACGTCTCGGTGCGGGTGGGGGCGCGGCGCATCCTCGTGACCCCGAGCGGGGCGCGCAAGGGCTTCATGGCCCCGGGCGACATGGTGCTGTGCGACCTGGATGGGCAGCCGGTGCGGGGGGAGCGGGGCCGGCCCTCGTCCGAGGTGGCCATGCACGTCGCGGTGTATCGGCACCGCCCCGACGTGAACGCGGTGGTGCACGCCCACCCGCCCTACGCGGTGGCCCACACCCTGGCCGGGATCTCGCTCGCGGAGCCGCTGATGCCCGAGGTCTACTGCGAGCTCGGCGAGATCCTGACCCTGCCGTACACCACCCCGGGGACCCACGAGGTGCCCGACGCGGTGGCGGCGGCGATCGGCGGCCATGACGTGCTCCTGTTGGAGCGGCACGGGTCGCTCACCACCGGGCCCACGCTGATGCGGGCCTACGACCGGCTCGAGATCCTCGAGCACACCGCCCGCATCTCGCACCTGGCCCGGACCCTCGCCCCCGGCCAGGTCCGCACCATGAGCGCGGCGGAGCTGCACGCCCTGAGCTTCGTCTGCGGGTGAGCGCGGTGAGCCCCATCGCGTACTCGGGGCTCCGCGCGATCCACCTCGAGGTCACCTCCCACTGCAACCTGGCCTGCCCGATGTGCGCCCGGAACGTCGCGGGCGGGCGGGTGAGCCCGAACCTCACCCCGAGCCACATGTCGCTCGATCGCTTCGCCGAGATCTTCGAGCCGGCCCTGCTGGCCCGCCTCGACGAGCTGTTGTTGTGCGGGAACTATGGCGACCCCGCGGTGGCGCCGGACACCTTGCCGATCCTGGCCCACGCGCGCGCCGCGGCGCCCCGCGCCGAGCTCGTCGTGCACACCCACGGCAGCGCCCGGGACCCCCGCTGGTGGGCGCAGCTGGCCGAGCTGGGGGTGCGCTGCGTGTTCGGCATCGACGGGCTCGAGGACACCCTCGCGATCTATCGCCGGGGCGCGCGCTGGGAGGCGGTGATGGCCAACGCCCGGGCCTTCATCGGGGCGGGCGGGCAGGCCCACTGGCGCTTCCTGGTGTTCCAGCACAACCAGCACCAGGTCGACGCGGCCCGCGCCCTCGCGTCCGAAATGGGCTTTCAGCGCTTCAAGGTGAAGGCCACCCACCGCTTCTACAAGGGCAGCTATGTCCCGCGCGGGCCCGACGGGCGCCCCGACCCGACGCGCGCCCCCCGCTTCCCGATCCTCGACGCCGCGGGGGTCGAGGTGGGGGCGCTCCTGCCCGCCGACGCGGAGGGGCTCGTCAACCCAGGTTTCGAAGTGGCGCTGGCCGCGGGCGGCGGCTCGGGCTTTCGGCGCCTGCGGGAGGGCGGGGCGGTGGCGTGCAAGGCGCTGGACCCGGCGTCGGTCTACGTGAGCGCGGATGGGCTGGTGTTCCCCTGCTGCTGGCTCGGGAACATCCGGGCCGCCACCGTCACGGCGGCCCACCCGGTGCTCCGGCTGGCGGCCGAGACGGGCGGCCTGGAGGCGCTCCGGGTCCCGCCCCGCACCCTCGAGGAGGTGGTGGAGGGCCCCTTCTTCGCCCGGGTGGCGGCGTCCTGGGCCTGCCCCAGCGTGGCCGAGGGGCGCCTCGCCACCTGCGCCAACGTGTGCGGCGGCGGCCGCCCGCTCCGGGGGTGAGCGCAACCCCGTCGGTCGGGTGGGGTTGATGCCCCCATGAAGCGACCCTACACCCTCACTCTCCTCGGCCTCGTCGTGGCCGCCTGCGGGGCTGAACCCGGCGCGGTGACCGAAGACGCGGCGCTCGCGCGCAGTCCATCCTGCAATGCGTACTATCGGTTGACCGGCGCGGTCGGCGCGGCCACCGGCTGGTGCGCCGCCGGCAAGAGCTTCAGCTACGACGGGCTGGAGATCTTCTACACGTGCATGGGGCCCGTCGGGGCGCCCCGCGTGTACCTGAACCACGGCTGGCCCACGAGCAGCTTCGACTTCGAGGCGATCATGACCGATCTGGCCCAGGACCACCGGGTCTGCGCGCTGGACACCCCCGGGTACGGCTTCTCGGACAAGCCCGCCACCGGCTACGCCTACTCGATCCTGAAGGACGCGGACCTGGTGGCGTATTTTCTGAGCACCATCATGGGGGGTGGGGACGTGGCGTTGTTGACCCACGACAAGGGCGA
Source organism: Deltaproteobacteria bacterium (assembly GCA_020632995.1). Classification (GTDB taxonomy): domain Bacteria; phylum Myxococcota; class Kuafuiibacteriia; order Kuafuiibacteriales; family Kuafuiibacteriaceae; genus JACKEN01. The sequence goes on from JACKEN010000001.1 coordinate 159,726, forward strand.
CAGCGTGGGCCTGGAGCTGCTCCACGACTATCTGGCCGCCCGAGCGGGGGGCGAGGACCCCGGCTATCACCTCACCCACCACTTCATCCTCAACGGGAGCATCCACCTCGACGAGGCCGATCTCTCGGGCCTGCAACTCGCCTTGCTCGACCCCCGCACCGGGCCGCCCCTCGCCCAGGCCCTCACCGGGCCCCTGATGGCCTCCGCGGTGGGCGGCGCCCTCTACACGCCGGACCTGACCGCGGACGAGCAGGCGGAGCTCGCGTCGGTGTTCGACTACCAGGACGGCACCGACGTGCTCGATCAGACGATCCAGTACCTGGACGAGCGGGCCGAGTACGAGGACACCCGGTGGCTCGCGGCGCTGGCCGAGACCGACGTGCCGACCAGCCTCGTCTGGGGTGAGCTCGACACGGTGGCGGTGCCCGCGGTGGCCGACTACGCGTGGTGCAATGCGCTGGCCTTCGGCGCCGCGCCCGCCTGGTACTGGCGCCTCCCCGCGGGCGATCACTACGTGCAACACGATCGCCCGGGCGAGGTGGCGGGCATCGTGCGCTCGACCCTGGCCGGCAACCCGCAGCTGCCGCCGAGCGCCGACCCCGACGCGGCCTACCTCTACGCGCGCTCTGGCGAGGTGGGGTTCTGCCCCTGAACGTGACCCCGAACACCCGCAACTTGACCTGCGGGCTCGGGTTCGGTCGGGCATGAACCAACTCCCACGCCTCCTGAGCGGCGCAGCCCTGGCCGCGCTCCTCCTCCCCTCCACCCCCGCGTCTGCGTTCTTCGAGGATCTCTGCTACGTCCCCGGCGGCGGCCTCATGCAGTGCCTCCCGCTCCCCGCCAACTGCGCGCCCAGCGACGACAGCCAGGCCTGCCGCGCCGGCGCGGTGGCCCAGGCCGCCGCGGTGGGCAACCAGACCGCGGGCGGGCGCAGCATGGTCCACGTCGACGCCACGTACTTCCTGGCCCAGGCGGTGGGCTTCGATCCCGAGGCCGCGCACTGGATCGCGGCCTACGACGAGGCCACGGATCTCGGGCGCTACGTCCCCGCCGATCGCGACGGCGTGCCGGTGGTCGACCCCGCCCTCTGTGATGGTTCTGCAGGACAGCCTGCAGAGTGCGCCGACGTCTCCGCCCTCATCGACGGGGTGACCCGCAACAACATGGCGACCGGCGGCATCGCGCTGCACTTCATCGCCCCCAACAACCCCGCCGGTGACCCGCTGGACGGCCTGGCCCCCCACGTGGACGACCCCTTCCACGAGGTGGCGCTGGTGAACTTCCGGCGCTGGGCCTTCGCCGCGGTCCCCGCCTGCGTCGGCGGCCTCACCGAACAGAGCCCGGCCGGCGACTTCGCCACCGGCGGTCAGTGCGCGGACCTCACCGCGGACAGCTCGCTCGACGGCCAGGTGCCGGTGCTGGGGGCCATCGATCAAGGCGTGCCGATGAGCGTGCCGCTGGGCGAGCAGATCCTGCAGCAGGGCGCGGCGCCCGCCGATGACGTCCTGGTGGGTGACATCGCCGGCCTCACCGGCCCCGCGGTGGCGCCCTGGGCGCGGATGGGCGTGTACCTGCACGTCCTGCAGGACCGGATCAGCCACCACATCTGCGGCGACGTCAGCACCTACGAGGGGCCGATCGCGCCCGAGCAGGACTTCCTCGTCGCCTACGACGGCCAGGAGTGCGCCCAGCCCATCCACGTGCTCCGGCACGTGTGGGAGGTCGGGGTGCCCCAGGCGGAGCTCGACGCCCAGGACCGCACCACCGGCGCCGCCCTGGCCGCGACCTACGATGAGCTCTTCGCCCTGGCCCAGCAGCTGGGCGTCGCCCGGAGCGCGGCGGGCCGCGCCGCCTATCGGCAAGGCATCTTGACGCAGATCGGGACGGCGCTGGAGATCGCGGATCCGATGACGAGGCAGGACACCCTGGCCAGCCGCATGGCGGCCCGGGGCTTCGCGATGCTGCGGGGCTACTTGGCGCCCTGAGTGGGGTCGGCCTTGAACTTCTCGACCTGCTCCAGGCGCTGGGGGATCTCGAGCTGCTGGGCGTAGTCCGGCTCCTCGCGCAAGAGGTCCTTCCACGCCTGGATCGCCTCGTCGGTGCGCTTTCGGGCGTCGAGCATGATGCGCCCGAAGGCCCACCGCACCTGCGGATCCTTGGGATCCACCGTCCACGCCTTCTCGATGTTCTTCACCGCCTCGGCCTGCTTGCCCTGAGCCAGCTGGGCCTCGGCGAGGCCGGCGAGCGCGGCCGGATCGTCGGGCCGGATCTTGAGGGCGTCCGTGAAGCCCCGCTCGGCCGCGGGGGCGTCGTTGGCGCGCACCGCGTCGAGCGCGCGCATGATCGCCTGCCCGAACGGGTTGAGCCCGCCGACCTCCTTGCCGGTGTCGGGATCCACCCCGCCCGCGTGGCCGGGGGTGGGGACGGCGGGGGCGCCGTCGGTGGGCGGGTGCCCGGCCGGCATGCCCTGGGCGCTGCCCGCGGCCTCGGCGCCGCCGGTCGGCGGGTGGCCGGCTGGCATGCCGCCCTCCGCCGGCTGCGAGGCGGGCTGGGACGCGGGGGTGTTGGGCGGGGGCATCGAGGCGAGGCGCGCGTTGATCTGGTCGAGCGACGACGAGACGAGCTGCGCCTTCCTGAACTTGGGCGCGACCTCGAGCAGCCGCGTGAACGCGCGCTGGGCCTCGGCCAGGCCCCTGGGGTCGCTCGAGTCCTGGGTCAGGAAGCCGAGCACGAACAGGCACCCCGGCTCGTCCCGGCTCTTCTGGTAGCAGGTGCGGAGCTCCTCCATGCACGACTGCATGTAGTCGAGCTCCATATAGGCCTGGGCCAGCCCGCCGTGGAGCTGTGCCGTATCGGCGCCCGCCGCCTGGGCGGCGCGGAACGTGTCGGCCGCGTCGAAGAAGCGCTCCGCCTCGAGGTAGAGTTCACCCAGCTCCACCTGGATCTGGGCGTCGCCGGGCTTGCTGGCGAGCTCGGCCTGCTTCTGGGCGATGCGGCGGGCGAGGCCCGGCTCCAGCTCCCGGCTGGCGTCGATGCTCAGGTTGCAGCCGGCCAAGAACAGCAGGCCGGCGAGGGCGGCGGAGGACGAGCGGCGCACGCCAGGACCATCCTTGGCCACCGGGATCCGTGTCAACGGGGGATTGGGGCCGCTCGCACGTCCTGCACCGCGTGCTCGACCACCTCGAGGTCCCCCGGGGTGCGCGGGAGGGCCTCCAGGAGGGCGGCCAGGGTAGCTCCGCGCCCCGGGACCTCCAGATCCGCGGCGAGATCGCACAGGGGCGCCAGGACGAAGGCCCGGTTGGCCAGCTCCCGGTGGGGGATGGTGAGCTCGGGGGTGTCCAGCACCAGGCCGCCGTACAGGGCGATGTCGAGGTCGATGACGCGGGGACCCCAGCGCTCGCCCGGGGTGCGCCCCATGGTGGCCTCGATCTGCTTCAGGACGGCGAGCAGGTCGTCCGGGAGGAGGGCGGTCTCCACCTCGAGCGCGGTGTTGTAGTAGGGGGGCTGCCCGGGGGGCCCCACGGGGGCCGAGCGGTAGAGGCGGGCTCGGCGGAGCGGCGCCACCCCGAGGGGCCGGAGTCGGGCCTGGGCCTCGGCCAGGGCGGCCCGGGGCTCCCCGAGGTTGGCGCCCAGGGCGATGAAGACGCGCACCATGCCCCGGCACGGTGGCGGGGCGGGGCGATGGGGTCAACCTGCGCTTGTCGCGGCCGGGGGCCTGTGCGTCCATCCCCGCGTGGACGTCATCGAGCTCACGCGGACCCTGGTGAACATCCCGTCCGTCACCAACGACGAGGGCGCGGTGGCCCAGCACGTGATCCAGGCCCTCGAGGCCCAGGGCTGGCACGTGCGCACCCAGGAGATCGCGCCCGAGGGCGACGCGCAACCCAGCCTGCCGCGCCTCAACGTGCTCGCCCTCGCCGACCCCGACGTGGTGCCGCAGGTCGTGTTGACGACCCACCTGGACACCGTCCCGCCCTTCATCGCGTGCACCGAGGACGACGACTACCTCTACGGCCGCGGCACCTGCGACGCGAAGGGCATCTTCGCCGCCCAGTGGTGCGCGGCCGAGCGCCTGCGCCAGGCCGGCCACCGCGGGGTGGCGCTGTTGGGGGTGGTGGGCGAGGAGACCGACAGCTGGGGGGCCAAGCAGGTGAAGGCCCTGTTGCCCCGGGCGGGGTGGCTGGTGGACGGCGAGCCGACCCAGTCCAAGCCCGCCTCGGGGGCGAAGGGGATCCTCGCCCTCACGGTGCGGGCGAAGGGCCGCACCTGTCACTCCGCCTACCCGGAGCTCGGGCACTCCGCGGTGCACGACCTGATCCCGGCCCTCGCGCGGGTGGTGCAAGCCGAGTTGCCGTTCGAGCCGTTCTTCGGACCCACCACGGTGAACATCGGGCGGGTGAGCGGGGGGCTGGCCCCCAACGTGCTCGCCCCCGCGGCCGAGGCCCAGGTCTTGATCCGGCTTGGGGCGGCGGCGGAGCCGGTGCTCGCCGCGGTGAAGGCGCTCCTCGGCGACGCGGTGGAGCTCGAGATCACCTCGATGGCCGACCCTCACAAGATCCACGTCCCGGAGGGCCAGGCGGGCGAGGTGGTGCGCTTCGGCTCCGACGTGCCCTACCTGGCGGAGGTCGGCGAGACCCTGCTCGTGGGCCCGGGCAGCATCCACGACGCGCACACCGCGCACGAGAAGGTGGGCAAGGCCGAGCTGGTGGCGTCGGTGGCGCTGTTCCACGACATCGCGCTGGCCTTGCTCGACGCCGAGCCCCCGCTAGGGAGCACCGGGCATGAGCATCATCATCAACCGCGTGTACACCGGCGTGGGTGACAAGGGCACCACGCGCCTCGCGGGCGGGCAGGAGGTGGCGAAGACCAGCCCCCGCATCGAGGCCTACGGCACCCTGGACGAGCTCAACGCGGTGCTCGGGGTGGCGGCGGAGCGCCTGGCCGAGGAGATGCGGCAGAGCCCGTCGGACGGCGACGCGGCGCTCCTCGTGGCCCTCCGGCGCATCCAGAACGAGCTCTTCGACGCGGGGGGCGAGCTGGCGGTGCTCCCCGAGGATCGCCACGAGGCCCAGGTGCTGATCAGCGAGGCCGACGCCCGCCGCCTCGAGGCGGAGCTCGACGCCTACAACGCCGAGCCTGCCCACCCTGCGCTCGTTCATCCTCCCCGGCGGGGGCATGCTGAGCGCGTTGTTGCACCAGGCCCGCACCGTGTCGCGGCGGGCCGAGCGACGGCAGGTGCTCGCCTTGCACAGGCGGAGCCCCAGCGGCCGGAGCTGCTGGTGTACCTCAACCGCCTGAGCGACTGGCTCTTCGTGGTGGGCCGGGTGGCCGCGGTGCGCCGCGGTCAGGGCGAGGTGCTGTGGCGCCCGGGGGACCGGGGGTAGAGCGCCGATCGGTTTTGGATCGCACCGATCTCGCTTGTTCCTGGTGCTTCCTCGGCTTCGCCGCTTTCTGCGAACCCCAGAGGCGTGGCTCGGCCGCGGGGCCGGCATCTCGGCCCTTCTGCTCGCCGCGCCGGCTTCGCCTTTCGTCGGTTTCATGGGGAGACCATGCGCCCTCCTCACGCGACGACCAGAAGGGCCGATCCCGGCGCGATCTCGGCACGCTCCAAACCGGTCGGCGCTCTAGACACGAGGAGCGGACCTTCCTACGAGGTCTACGCGACCCGCGCGCGCCTCCTCTTCGCCTGCCTCCTCCTCACCGGCTGCGCCGCCTCAAAAACCGCCCGCCGACGCCGACGAGACCTACGGGGTGCTCGAGCTGAGGGCCGACGCCGAGGATCTCCGGGCCATCGTGAACGAGCCGTGGATCCTGCGCTTCCTCGCCGCCACGGAGCAGCTTTCGCCGGTGCCCCGGCGGACCCTCATGGTCGACGCCAGAGCGCAAGGCCGCTTACACCTGCAAGGAGGCGGCGGAGCTCCCGGCAGCGGAGCAGGCTGGCTTGCACAAGGAGACGCTTCGACGACACCTACTACTTCACCACCCGCTTCGGGACGCCGCTCGCCTACGTGCGGCCGTTCCCAGGTCTGGCGGGGCGGGCCTGAAGGGGCAGAAAGGTCGACTTCGACGGCAAGAGGGCAGAAGGTCCTCGCGCTTCGGCATCACGGCCACCCGACGTGGTCGGGTCGATGTGGATCGCGCGCCACATGTCCTTCTCCAGGGGCGCGCTCCACCTGCGCCTTCGTCACGGCCTGGCCTGCGACGATCCGCGACAGGGCGGCGGCTACGATCCTGTCGAAGAACGTGCTCAAGCGCGGGTACATCCACCCCGAACAGGAGGTAGATCCGAACAAGCTCGTCCACCTCGGGGTCGAGGACGCCGCGTTCCTCCAGGCGGTGCAGGAGGCCTTGCGGCCGGGCGGCCTGTTCCTGATCTACAACATCTGCCCGCCCCCGAACGCGCCGGGCAAGCCGTACGTCCCGTGGGCCGACGGGCGCTCGCCCTTCAGCAAGGCCGCCCTCGAGGCGGCGGGGTTCGAGGTGCTCGCCTTCGACGTGGACGACAACGGCCCGATGCGCCGGATGGGCAAGCTCCTCGACTGGCCGGACGTGGACCGGGACTTCTTCGCCGAGTACACCCTGGCGCGGAAGCGGTAGGCCGCCATGCCCCTCGAGTGGGCGCCCTACCGGGCGCAGCGCGCGGGTGAATCCGGAACAAGCTGATCGTCCCAATGACGCTCCTCGGTGGTCGTCTACCAGGCCTACCGGCCGTTCCTCCAGGCGGTGCAGGACCAGCCTTGCGGCGAGTTCGGCTGTTTCTGACGTGGATCAAGCCGAACTTCCTCTGGATGATGTACCGGGCCCCTGGGGGACGCGCCCGGCAAGGTGGTCCGGTGCGTGCGCCGTGGGCCGACAGATCCTCGGCGCGACGGTGCCTCCACCTTCGTGCCCGCGCTCGACCTGGCGGCGGGGGCCGCGGTGCTCGCCTTCGACGTGGGACCCCCGACAACGGCCCCTCGATGCGCTCGACGCAGGGCGATCCAGCTGGGGCTGCGACTGGCCGGACGAGTGGATCCTGGAGATCGAGGACATCTCTGCCCAGGTGGCGGAGCAGCGGGCGAACGTGGAGGCGCGCCGCGACGGCGAGCTGATGACGCCAAGGGAGGCGCCAGGAAAATGTCGGCCGGAAGCGTTAGGCCCGCCGGGCCAGGGTGAGCACCGCGCGGGCCCCGTGGCCTCGGCCTGCGCTCGAGATCACGAGCGAGCCGCCGTGCTCGGTGGCCACCCGGTGGGCGATCGAGAGGCCCAGGCGCATCCCGAGGCGGGGGCCGGAGCCCGCGAACCCGGGCTCGAGGAGCCCCTCGAGCTGCTCCTTGTCGATGCCGTCGCCGTCGTCCTCGATCACCACCCGGACGGTGGCCGCGTCGGCCTCGGTGCGCACCCGCACCTCACCCTCGCCGCGGCGCTGCACCGCCTCGACCGCGTTCAGGACCAGCGTCAACAGGGCTTGCTGCACCTCGCGGGCGCGCAACACGAGCGGGGGCGTCGGCGCCGCTTGGGTGAAGCGGAGGGTGACACGCTCGGCCCGGGCCTCGACGAGCGAGATGACGGTGCGGACGCAGTCGTCGACGCTGCCGGTCTCCTCCGGGGCCTGGTCGAGGCGCGAGAAGCTCCGGAGCGAGCCCACCACCAGGGTCAGGCGCTCCTCGGCCGCGCGGGCCGCCTCGACCGACGCGCGCACCACCTTGGGCAGGCGCTGACCCTCCTCGGGCAGCGCGAGGCCGTCGAGGCGTGAGGCCACCACCCCGAGGGTGTCGAGGGCGCTCTTGAGCGCGCCGAGGGGTGTGTTCATCTCGTGCGAGACCCCGGCCACCAGCTGGCCCAGGCCGGCCAGGCGGCGGCTGAGCTCCAGCTCCGTCCGCGCCTCCTGGAGCCGGGTCAGCGCGGTCTCGAGCTCCGCGTTCTTGCCCTCGAGGGTCCGCACCAGGGCCGAGCGGGCCTCCTCGGCCTCCTTGCGCTCGGTGACGTCGAAGGTCACCCCGGTGACCATCCGCTTGCGCCCGTCGGTGAGGAGCTGGGCGCGGATCATCACCCAGCGCTCCCCGCGCGAGGTGATGATGCGGTACTCCTCGCGGAAGTCGCTGCCCTCGAGGGTCCGCGCGATCGAGGCCTCGAAGCGCCCACGATCGTCGGGGTGCACGCGGGCCAGGAAGTCCTCCAGGGTCACCGGGGTCCCGAGCGGCACCCGGAAGATCTGGTACATCGGCGCCTCCCACGTGAGCTCGTGGGTGGCGGCGTCGTAGAGCCAGGCGCCGACCACGCCGGCCTCCAGCGCCAGCTCCAGCCGGAGCTCTCGACCTCGGGCGACCATGACGTGTGGCCAGCCTACTCCCCGCCCATCAGCAGCACCACGCCCGGCGCCACGAGCGCGGCCACCTGGTCGTCGCCCGCCACGAGGTCGAGCACCGCGAGGTCCTCCCAGCGGTCGACCCGTCGGCCGTTCGCGAGGTCGATGACCTCCAGCGCCTCGTCGTCGAAGTTGAAGGCCCGCTTGCCATCCGGGGCCACCCGCACCTTGTCGACGTTCCCCTTGCGGGCCACTACGAAGCGCCGGCGCCCCCGCGTGTCGAGCACCCAGAGGCGGCTCGGCTCCACCACCAGCCACGCCCCGGGCAGGGGGTGCACCCGGAGGGCGGCGGGGCGCGGGAGCCGGAAGCGGCGGTCGCCGGTCTTCGCGTCGAAGGCGAGCAGATCCTCGCCCGAGGTGGCCAGGAGCATGTCGCCGCTCGGCCACGCCGCGTCGAGGGGCGCGCCGAGCGGCCGCATCCAGCGCCGAGCGCCGGTGGCGGCGTCGACCACCACCGCGAGGCCGTCCGCCCCGGTGCTGGTGAGGACCACGTGCTCGGCCGACGCCCCCACCAGGCGCAGGTTCGGGTGGTCGAGGCCCAGGCGCCACAAGACCTTGCCGTCGTCGGCCCGCCGCTCCAGGGTCCGGGGATCGGGGCGGGCGTAGATGCCGGGGCCCACCGGGGTCGCGCCCCGCAGGCCCGCCACCACCCGCCCATCGCTGATGCGCAGGACACCTTGCGCGCTCGCCACCACCCCGGCCCCGGCCGGGCCCTCGCCCTTCGCGAGCCAGCTCCGCTGCCCGGTCGCCGCGTCGAGGCCGACGAGGTTGGGGCCGCTCCTGCCCACCACGCGCTCCTTCGTGAGGGCCAGGAGCCCCTGGAGGCGATCCGCGGGCTCGAGGGTCCGGCTCACCCCGCCCAGCGCGAGCAGGGCGGCGTCGGCCGCAACCCGCACCGGATCGCCCACCGGGGCGGCGGCGCGTACAGCAAGCCAGGTTGCGGCAGCCTCGGGGCGCCGCCGGGCCTGGGCGGCCTCGGCCCGGACCGCCAGGGCGTCGAGCTGGCCGGGGCTCCGCTCGATCACCTCCTTCGCGGTGGCCATCGCCCCCACGCTGTCGCCGGCCGCGAGCTGGCATCGGGCCAGGTCGATGCGGGCCGCCTCGAGGTAGGCGCGGGGACGTGGATCGCGGGGGGAGGGGAGGCCGTACAGGACGCCGTCCTCGAGCACCGCGACCCCGCCGTCGGGTCCGTAGCGGACGTCGACCACCGTCGCTGGCAGGTCCGCTTGCCACAGCGGCCGCCCGCGCTTGCGGTCGAGCACCACCACCCGCTTGCCGACCCCCGCCACCACCAGATCGCCTGGGGCCAACAGGGCCCGCACCGCCTGGGGCTGCCGCGCCCGCCACAGCTCCTTGCCGTTCACGTCCCGGGCCACGATCGCGTAGGGGCGGGCCTCCGCGTGCACGACGCCCGAGTAGTCGGCCAGCCCGAGCACCGGCGGGACCAGGCCCCGGATCGCCCGGGCCTCGACCGCGTTTCGCTCGGGGAAGACGAACGTCAACGTGGGTTGCTGGTTGCGCCCACGGCTCAGCCCCACCAGGCGGCGCGCCACCACCGCGGGGGGCCAGTCCAGGCCGTAGGCCTTCGCGGTGCGGAAGGTGACCTGCCCGCTCGCGGGGTCGACCCGCACCAGCTCGTCCGCCCCCACCGCGGCCCACACTGCGCCGTCCTCGGCCACCACCAGGGGGGCGGTGATCTCGTCCGACAGCTCGACCTCCCGCACCAGGCGCCCCGAGGTCGGATCGAGCATCGCCAGGCGGCTGTAGAGCGGCGCCACCACCAGGTTCCGCGCGAGCACCGGCCCCGCGGCGGGGGTCGAGAGGCCGTCGTAGGCCCACCGCTCCTTCCCGGTGCGGGTCTCGAGGGCCAACACCTGCTCGCCGGTGGCCACCACCACCAGGTCGCGCACCACCGCCAGCTCCCCCGCGAGGCCTCCCTGCTTCAGGAACCAGGCCGCGGTGCCGGTGGTGGTGTCGACCACCCTGAGGCCCGCCGCCTCCACCCAGGCCACCCGGCCCTCGCCGAGATCCACCGGCGTGGGATCGGCCTCGGCCACGGTGCGGCGCCAGATCGTCTCACCCGAGCGCGGATCCACCGCGGTGAAGCGCCCCTCCTCGAACAGGATCCACGCCCCCTGGACCCCGGTCACCGCGGTGGGGGGCGCGCCGTCGGGCGCCCGCCGCCACACCGGAGGCAGGCTGCCTTGCTCCAGGCTGGAGACCACCGACTTGAGGATCGGCAGGGGCTCCCTGCAGCGGCCCCCGGCCGCCACCCCGCGGTGGGCCCACGCCCAGCGCTCGAGCAGGCTGCCTTGCCGCAGCCTCGGGGGCGGCGCGGCCAGCTCGGCCAGGCGCGGGGTCACCGCGGCGCCCGCCTCCGCGAAGGCAGCCTCCGCGGCCCCGCACGCCGCGCGCAGGGCCGCGGGGCTGGGGGCGCCGATGAAGCCGGCGTCGTCGGGGAGGGCGGGGCCGTCGCCCCAGACCTTCCTCAGCGCCTCGCCCAGCGCGGCGCCGGGGCTGCCCAGCGCGCGCGCGCTCCGGAGGCGCTCGGCGTCGGCGGCGAGGACGTTGGCGCCGTCCTTGGCCGCCCAGGCGCCGTCCACCGCCAGCCAGGCGTCGTGGCTCCGGCGGAGGGCGCGCAGGTCCTCCCCCGCCTTCGTGCCGACACGAAGGACCCGCACGTCCGGGGCGAGGGCCACCGCGGCGGCCAGGCGCTCCCGGGCCTCGCACTGGGGCGGGGCCCCACCCTCGGGGACCAGCACCAGCTTTGGGGCCGCCACCAGCAGGAGGGCGAGCATCATCCGTCTCCCATAGACGCACTCGCGGCCCACGGCTAGACCGGGCGCCGGTGTGGGGTGACCGCACCCACAGGGTTCTGCTCGGCGCCCGGGCGGGCTAGAGTCATGCTCCCATGCGTGCCCCTTCGCTGACCGCACTGCTCGTCGTCGCCCTCGGGTGGGCGGGCGCCTCCGCTCCGCTGCCCGCCGCCGCCGCCACCACGCCGGTGGCCCAGGTGGTGGATGTCTCGGGCGACGTCACCGGGCGCCCCCCGAAGAGCGAGGCCTACGGGCGGCTCGCGGCGGGGGACCGGGTGCCCTACGGCTCCCGGCTCCGCACCGGCGACAAGGCGCAGGCCACGTTGCGCTTCGAGGACGGCACCGAGGTGAAGGTGCGCGCGAAGACCGAGGTCCTGGTGCGCCCCCGCCCCAAGGAGGAGGCCTCCGGAGTGGTGCTCTTCTTCGGCCGGGTCTGGTCGAAGGTGGTGAAGTCGGTGAGCGGCGAGACCAGCTTCGAGGTCGAGTCCGCCAACGCGGTAGCCGGCGTGCGGGGCACCGAGTTCGAGGTGGGGGTTGCCGATGATGGCTCCACCCGGGTCATCGTCTCCGAGGGCGTGGTGGCGGTGGGGGGCGACGAGAACGGCGCTACCCCGATCTCCGCCGGCTTCGAGGTCGAGAGCGACCACGACGGGCGCCTCGCGAAGCGCAAGAAGGCGGCGCGCGACGCGGCCTGGGACGGCTGGTTCTCGAAGCGGGCGAAGGCGATCCAGAAGCAGGGGCTCAAGGTGGCCAAGAACCTCGAGGGCCGCCTGGACCGCCGTCAGGCCAAGGTGAAGCAGCTGGTGGCGGAGCAACGTGACCTGCGCCAGCAGATCCAGCTGCTCGAGAAGAAGAAGCAGGCGGGTGAAGACGTCGACGCGGCGCTGGCCGAGAAGCTGGAGCGCATGGAGCAGATCACCGCGCGCCTCGAGAGCATGAAGGATCGCCTGGAGGCCGCGTTCGGGATGTTCGAGCGGTGGGGCGACCTGGCCGAGCAAGGGAGCATGCAGGGGGGCGAGCAGGTCACCGAGCTCGTCGAGGACGTGCGCCGGGTGGCCCGGGAGTTCGCCGACATGATCGAGGAGGGCACCGACATGTCCGAGGAGGGCATGGACGACATGCTGGACGACATGAAGAAGGGCCCCACCCTCAAGCCCAACAAGGGCCGCTGAGCCAGCGCGGGTCGGCGCGCCGGGGCCGCGTCCATATGCGCCGCGGCGCTATTGCACCGGTTTTCTGATTCGGCTACGGTCCGCGGCCGAAATCGCCGCAGGATGTTCCGAGCGGCGGGAATCGACCTGCAGGAGGTTTGGGATGGCTGGAAAGAAGAAGGCAGCGGCGGCCCCGAAGAAGAAGGAGCTCGAGATGCTCCTGGTTCAGAGCAAGGTGAAGGAGTTCGTTCGCGAGCACGAGATGATGTGCGCGTCGGACCTCACCGAGGCCCTCAACGAGGCGGTGGCGCAGCTGCTCGAGAAGGCGGTGGCCCGGGCTCAGGCCAACGGCCGCAAGACCGCTCGCGCCGACGACATCTAATCGAAGCGAAGCGCGCGGCCTCGCGTGCGAGCATGCGGTTCGTGAGCCCGGGCTGGTCATCGACCAGCGCCGGGCTCTCGACGTTTCTGGCGTACCCGCGCGATCCAGATCCCGAGCAGGAGCGCGAGCACCCACGGCAGGCTATCCTGCGGGACGGCGCGGCACCCGCCGGGCGCCTCGGGCACCGCCCCCGCGTCCGCCACCCCGGCGTCCACGGCGGTCACCTCGCATCCCGCCACCTTCGTGCACAAGCTACCGCGGCCGCGGGTCCACGTGGGCCACGCCGCCTCCAGCTCTTCGCGGAGGGCGTCGACCGCCTCCGCCTCGACCCGGGCCGCCTCCGCGCCTTCGCCGGGCGCGGTGAGGAGGGCGAAGACCGCGCGGGTCTCGGGCGCGGCGCGCGCGCGCGGGCCGAGGGCGGCCACCACCTGCTCGATCCGGAGCACCGCTCGGCTCCCGAGGACCACGTCGCCCACCGCGAGCTGCGCCTCCGCCGGCACCTGGAAGCCGGCCTCGGTGCGGGCGCCCTCGATGAAGAAGGTGGGCGGCACCTCTTCGGCCGCCATCAGGCCCAGGGCGTACAGGTCGAGCTCCGAGAGCGCGTCCTCCACCCGGGTCACGGTGAAGCGGCCGGGCGCGCCCTCCACGAAGCCGTGGCCGCCGAGCACCGAGCCGCCGGTGTCGAGCGCGGCGTGCCAGTGGGCCTGCTGTCGCCCGAGCAGGGTCGGCGCGACGGTGGAGCCGGCGACCGGGGCGGCGGAGAGGTAGGCGAGGTGCCGGTGCCCGAGCTCGTGCACGAGGAGCGGCAGGCGGCGCTCTGCAAGGTGGCCTTCGCGCCGCTTCATGTTGGCAACCCCTCCAGCGCGTGCGCCCCGAAGAGGTCACGCTGGTCCACGGGGCCGAGGCCGGTGCCCTCGGTGTCGTTGGAGATCGGCACGAAGTAGGCGGGCCCGCCCCCCGCCTGGTCGTCGAAGGTGGTGAAGAGCACCAAGGTGGCGGGGACGTCGAGCCCCTCCGCCGCGAGCCGGGCCACCACCGCCGCGAGGTCGTTGCGCGCCTCGTCGAAGCGCAAGCCGTATTGCCCCGGAGCGCCGCTCACGAGGTCGGCGTCGCCCTCGAGCACGGTGACCTCGCCCACCCGGGCCACCAGCCCCCGAGCCGCGGTGTTGGGGCGGAGCTCCATCGTCGGCCAGGCCCTCGCCTCGAAGGTGCCGGGGTGCGCGGGGGCGCGTGGCCCGGGGGCGCAGGCCGCCGGGAGCAGGGCCAGCACCCACCACCTCCACGCCATGGCACGCAGCATAGCCGCCCGCGCGTCGGCGGGCTTGCGTAAGGCGGAGGCAAAAGGGATCCTCCGGGCGTGAAGTTCCGCCTCAAGCGCCGCGTCAAGAAGATGAACGTCTGCACGCGGTGCGAGGCGACGATGGACCGGCGCACCGCCATCCCCGAGGGCGCCGGCCGGCGCTACTGGGGCGACGTGGAGCCCTACGTCTACGTGGGCGACGCCGAGATCCACCACTTCATCTGCACGAGCTGCGGCAACCTCACGGCGATCCAGTTCCGTGAGGCGGCCTGATGGCCGACGCCAAGCTCCCGCCCGGCCTCCGGCGCCCCGAGCCCGCGGCGCCCCGCACCCCGCCCACCGCGCCGCGCCCCGCCGCGCCCCCGCTCGCCCCCAACATCCCGTTCGCGCCCCACCGCGCCCCCGAGCCGGACGCCCGCGAGCGCCGGGATCAGTCCGAGGCCGAGGAGCAGCTCCTCGCCCAGGGGCGCCTCGGGGACCCCGAGCTCACCTCGGCCGAGCTGCGGGCGATGGGCTCGCTCGTGGCGGGGCGGCACCTGATGACCCTGCTCGCCCGGCGGCGGCGCGAGGTGGAGCGGGCCGAGGTGATCCGGGAGGTGGCGGAGCTCCTGTTGGGCATGGAGGACGGCCCGTGGGCCCGGCGCCTGCTCCTGCAGATGGCGGACGCCGGGCGCATCGTGGACATCTACCCCCTCGAGGTCATGGCCTACCTGGTCGAGCGCCACCCCGGCTCGGTCGAGCGCTGCGGCCCCGGCCAGGTGGTGCTGAACAAGGCCCTCCTCGAGGCCCAGACCCACGTGGTGGGCGGGCTGATCGTGCTCAAGGTGCCGCTCGCGCTGAAGATGAAGGCCTTCGCGCTCGAGGGGGGCGGGGCCCCCGGGTACATCCTGGCGCCGGGCCCGCCCGCCCACTACCTGCTCGAGGTGCATGAGGCGGGCGAGTTCACGTTGCTGGTTAGAGGGGATATCCGAAGGGAGTCCCTCATCGACCGCGTCCGGCTCCGGGTCGAGGACTGACGCCAGAATCGCGCGTGGGATGGTAGTATCCTCCGGGGTCTCCCGCGCCGTGCCTCAGGCTGGGGCACGCAGGGGGATGTGTCGCATGAAGAAGATCACCGCGCTCTCTCTGCTCCTCCTCATGCTCGGCGTCGGCTGCTCCGACGAAGGCGCCGGCATCGACACCGGCGTCGAGACGCCGGACGCGGGCACCGAGCCGGTGGACTCCGGGGTCGCGCCGCGGCCCGACGCGGGGAGCACGGTGGTGCTGCCGGTGCCGAGCCTCAGCAACGTCTCGCCCCGCACCGGCCCCGAGGGCGGCGGCACCCGCGTGACGCTGCGCGGCGTCAACTTCTTCGATCCGGCCCAGGTCTACTTCGGCGACGCGCCCGCCACCTCGGTGGTGGTGCTGGACGAGGTGTCGATCGCCGCCACCGCCCCCGCCGGCCCGGTGGGCCCGGTGACGGTGAAGGTGCTGACCGCGGGGGGCGAGGCCGAGCTGCAAGATGGCTTCACCTACCACAAGGAGCTCCGCCTCGACGCGGTGAGCCCGGCCCGGGTGCCCGAGGAGGGCGGGGTGCAGGTCACGTTGACGGGCAAGGGCTACGACGCCGACACCCTCGTGTACTTCGATCGCGTGCCGATGCGCGGGGTCGTCGTCGTCGACGAGACCACCATCACCGGCTTCGTGCCGGCGCTGCCCCCCGGGCGCCCCGAGGTGCGGCTGGTCAACCGCGAGGCCGAGGTGCGGCGGAGCGACCTGCTCGTGGTCTTCGCGACCCCCGAGATCGCCGCGGTGGCGCCGGGCTACGGCCCGATCACCGGCGGCGCCCGCCAGGAGCTCAGCGGCCAGGGCCTCACCGACGCCACCCGGGTCGCGGTGGGCGGGGTCACGGCGGCGGGCCTGGAGCCCTTCAGCGACGATCGGGTGGGCTTCGAGGCCCCGGCCCTCGCCGAGGGCGCCCACGACGTGGTGGTCGAGAACGGCGATGCGCAAGATACCTTGCCGGGCGGCTACATCGCCTACGACCCCAACGACAACACCCTGGCCCTGTTGGGCGCCACCCCGAACCGCGCCTCGACCGAGGGTGGTGACGAGCTGGTGGTGGTGGGGCGCGGCTTCGGCGTCGACGCCCAGGTCGCGGTGGGCGGGGTCCGGGCCACCGTGGTCAGCATCACCGCGAACGCGCTGGTGATCGTGGTGCCCGCCGGCCTCCCGGTGGGCCCCACCGACGTCGAGGTCATCACCAACGCCCAGACCGTGGTGGGCACCGGGCTGTTCGAGGTCTACGCCCCGATCGAGGTCCTCACCGTCACCCCCGACCGCGGGCCCGCCGCCGGCGGCACCGCGGTCACGATCACCGGGGCCGGCTTCGTGCCCGGGGTCGAGGTCCGCATCGCCGACGTGCCCCTCACCGACGTGGTGGTGGTGAGCGACACCGAGCTCACCGCGGTGACCGCGGCGGGCGCGTCCGGGGTGCACGACGTGGTGGTGCGGAGCCCGGTGACCCGGGGCGTGCTGCAAGGTGGCTTCACCTTCGAGGCGCCGTTCGAGGTCATCCGCATCGAGCCGACCGAGGGCTCGGTGGCGGGCAACACGTACGTCACCGTGCTCGGCCGGGGCTTCGTGGCCCCGGTGGCGGTCTCCTTCGGTGGGGTCGAGGGCCTCATGCCGGTGCTCGAGAACGGCGGGGTCATCGGGGTGCGCACCCAGCCCGCCAACACCGGCGCGGTGGACGTGCTGGTCGAGGCGGGGGGCGAGAGCGCGCTGTTGCCCCGGGCCTTCACCTTCTACGACCCGCGCCTGATCACCGGCGGCGCGTGGGGCGGGCCCATCGAGGGCTCGGTCAACGTGGCGGTGATGAACTTCAGCGGTGATCCCATCCCCGGGATGGTGGTGCAGCTCGGCTACGACGCCGACCCCCGCTACCGCGCGATCACCGACGCCAACGGCCTGGCGACCGTCTCGAGCCCAGAGCTCCGCGGGGCCCAGACGATCACCGCGGGCGCGGACGGGGTGGAGTTCGTGACGTTCATGGAGCTGAACGCGAAGAACCTCACCATGGTGGCCTCGCCCCACCCGCAGTCCATGCCGCCCGACGCGCCGCGCTCGCCGTGCCCCACCCCGGTGGCGGCCCCCGCGATCTCGGGGCGCATCTTCAAGTTCAAGTCGCCCCTGGATCCGGTGACGATGCCGGGCTGGCAGCCGCTGGTCCGCATCACCTACACCCAGGCCAACGTGTTCAGCCCGAACCCCTCGCAGCCCCCGGATCAGGTGGCCTTCGTGTTCGCGGACGGCCAGGCCTACCGGATCACCGTGATGCGGGTGGGGTCGGTGGCGGTGTACGCGGTGCTGGGTGACTACAACCCCGAGACCGGGGCGTTCCTCCCGCGCCGGATGGGCATCGCGCGGAGCGTGCCGGTGGCGCCCGAGAACGAGACCACCGACATCGACATCGATCTCGACATCCCGCTCGACCAGTCCACCCTGCTGCGCCTCGACAACCCGCCCACCCAGCAGCCCGGGCCCTCGATCAACGCGGTGTTCCCGTACCTCAACCTCGGCTCGGACGGCGTGGTGCCGTTCCCCGCGGTGGCCCTGCAGGGGACCGGCAACATCCTCGTCGATCGGCTCCCCGCGGTGTCCGAGGCGGAGTTCATCTACATGGCCGGCTCCTTCACCTGGGATCCTGCGAGTGGCGCCCTCCGGAACCCGTACAGCCTCAACCTGATCGAGACCGCCGCGCCCTTCGAGGAGGGCGTCGACATGGGCCCCTACCTCGAGATGCCGCAGAACATGGCGCCGAAGGCGGGCGAGCTGATCGAGGGCGGCGCGCTGTCCTGGGATCAGGGCGGGGTGGTGCCGGACATCGCCACGATCAGCGTGGTGGACGTGCGCTCGGTGAGCGGATGCTGCTGCCTCGACGCCAACATGAACGGCCAGTGCGACGCGGGGGAGGGGGAGCAGTGCGGTGGCCTGCCCCAGCAGTTCAACCGCTGGAGCATCTACGGGCGGGGCGGTCTGCAGAGCTACGTGATGCCGACGATGCCGTCGCCGCTCATGGCCTTCGAGCCGCCCCGAGCCTACGCCTACCTCCTGCAGGAGGCGGTGGCGCCGCGCTTCAACTACAGCGAGTTCATCTACAACCAGTTCTCGCCGTTCTTCTGGAAGAGCTGGAACGTGTTCTCCTCGAGCTTCGCGGTGAAGGAAGAGACCGACTGATCCCATGAGCCACCGGAGTTTCTCCACCATCGCCGCGCTCTTCGCGTTGGCCGCATCGGGGTGCTCGTCGAACACCCCGAGCACGGGCCTGTGCACCACGGACTCGGAGTGCACTCTCCCCGGGACCCGCTGCGACACCGGCCAGGGGCGCTGCGTGTGCGCCACCGACGAGGCGTGTGAGGCCGACCAGTTCTGCAACCGAGCCGGCGTCTGCCAGACCCTGTCGGGTTGCACCAGCAACGACGACTGCCGCCAGGAGGGCACGTTCTGCGACCGGCTCTCCGGCCAGTGCCTGTCCGGGCCCAGCCTGCAGCTGGGCAGCCTGTGCGGGCTCGCCTCCCACTGCCCCTATGGCTCGGTGTGCACCGACGGCAAGTGCAGCATGGGTTGCTTCGACGACGGCGACTGCGTCCTCGGCGAGGCGTGCGTGGACGGCACCTGCCAGGCGGGGGTGTGCTCGCAGGACGCGTTCTGTGACTACGTCGAGAAGTGCGACGACGGGGTCTGCAAGCAGGACTTCCGCGGGCCCTACTGCCGCGGCTGCACCCAGCGGACGGCGGCCAACCCCGAGCCGTGCGACGCGCCGCGGAACTTCTGCCTCATCAACAACCGCGAGCTCGGTGGCTTCACCCAGTTCTGCGGGGTGGACTGCTCCCTCGGCCAGGCGTGCCCGAACGGCTTCCGCTGCGGCGGGGTGGTGATCCTGACCCAGCAGACCTGCCTCGGCTCGGCCGAGTGCCAGTGCGGCGGGCAGGTGCGTTATGCCGAGGCGACCTGCACCGTGCCGTCGGCCTGCAACCCGCGCCTGCCGAACGGCGACCCCGACCCCAACGCCACCGCGTGCTTCGTGGAGGGCCACCCAGGCTGCAACGGCGGCGTCGACGGCGGTCCCAACACCTGCGTGGTGACCCGGGGCCAGACCGATGGCAACTGCACTTGCACCGCGGACACCGAGTGCGCCGACGGATCGACCTGCACCGCCGGGCTCTGTTGCGCGGGGAGCGTGCGACCCGAGCGCGAGTGTGTGGGCGGGGAGGGCACGGTGAGCGGCTACTGCACCTGCGCCACCGACGACGACTGCCCGCGCGACAACTGCGACGGCAGCCGCGGCGCCTGCGCGATCTCGGGCAAGCCCTGCACCCCCGGCAACGACGACTGCGGGCCGATCCCGTGCGTCGACGGCGGCTGCCTCATCGGGCAGAACTGCGCGCCGGAGCAGGGCCTGGCCTGCTCCGAGGTCCTCGGGGAATGAGCGCAGCGGCGGAGCTCAGCGACGCGGAGCTCCTCGAACGCCTGACGGTGGTCGAGCGCCGCCGGCGCGTGGAGTCCGTGGCCGGCGCCTTGACGACGGTGGCGGTGGGCCAGCTCCTCTTCGCCGCCTTCGCCTTCGGCCACTCCCGCGGCCCGATGCCGCTCAGGAGCGTGGAGGTCCTGGTGGGGATCCTGGGGACCTTCGTCCTCTCCCTCATCGTGGCCCAGGTCTTCCGGCGGCGGCGGCTCCTGCGGCGCGCGACGACGGTGCTGCGGCTCCGCGAGGGCCCCCGGATCCGGAAGGTCGCCTTGTTCGAAGGCTACCTTGCCATCGACGACGAGCTGGTGATCCCCGAGGCGGTCCAGAGCGTGACCGAGGACGGCGAGCGCCTGCTCCTTCGCTACCGCGACGCGCGCCACGGGGGGCCGGTGCTCCGGGAGCTGGAGGGCGCGGCGCAGTCGCTGGCCCAGGTCGCAGGCGCGGCCCGCGGAGGGTAGCTTGAGCAAGCCTGCTTTCGCCGGGGCCGGCCTGGGGGTGCTCCTGGCCACCGCGCTGTTCATGCAGCAGCGCCAGACCCAGCCCGAGATCCCCCGGGGCTGGGGCGACGACGCGGCGCGGCTCCGGCACTGGCTCACCACGGTGGCGCCCGGGCCACGCCCGGCCGGCTCCGAGGCCCTCGAGGTGGCCCGCCAGCGCCTGCAGGTCGCGCTGGACGCGGTCGGGGTCGCCGCCCACCAGGAGTCTCGCTTCGTGTGCACGCCGCTCGGGGCGTGCGGGCAGGCGACCAACGTCGTGGCGCGCTTCCCAGGCCCTCCCGGGGCACGGCCCCTGATCCTGGCCGCCCACATGGACACGGTGGCGGCCAGCCCCGGCGGCCACGACGACGGGCTCGGGCTCGCGACGCTGATGGAGGTGGCGGCCCGCCTGGCCCAACGGAGCACGCCGCTTTCGCGGCCGGTGGTGCTCCTGTTCGACGACGGGGAGGAGGTCGGGCTCCTGGGCGCGCAGGCCTTCTTCGAGCTCCACCCCGAGGAGGCCAGGAGCGCGGCGGCGTTCATCTCCGTCGACGGCCTTGGCGGGCCCACGACCTACCGGAGCCGGGGCCCGGCGCAGGACGCGTTGACATGGGCCCTCGGCTGCATGCCCCGGCCCTACGGCACCAGCCTCGAGCGGCTGTGGGCGCCGCTCGAGGGCGGCTTCGACGACACCCACCTGTTCGCCGACCTCGGGGTGCCCTCGGTGACCCTGGCCGGCCAGGAGGGCTACGCGGTCTACCACACCCCGCTCGACACCCCGGCCGCGGTCTCGGACGCGACCCTGGTGGACCGGGTGGTGGCGACCTGGGCGGTGCTCCGCTGCTACCTCGACGGCGAGGTGAGCGTGGACGCGGCCACCCCCGACGACGCCTACGGTGACGTGCTGGGGCTGGTGCAGGTTCGCTTGTCACCGGCCCAGGCCTCGGGGCTGGCGCTGGCGGCGCTCGCGGCCTGCCTCATCGGGCTGTGGCGCGCGCCCCGTCCGAACCGGCGGTTGTGGCGGGAGCTCGTGCGGTGGGCCGGGGTGGCGGCGGTGGCCGCCTTCGGCGCGGTGGTGGCGGCGGGGCTCGGCGCGGCGGGGCTCCACCTCGCGCCGGGGCGCGCCGGGGCCCTCGGCCTCGTGCTCCTGGGGCTCGCGGTGGCGCTGTTGGCGCGCGCGGTGGCCTCACCCCTCGTCGAGCGGGCGGGCGCCGCGCCGCCCGCGGCGGGATGGAGCCGCGCTACGCCGCCCTGTCCCGGGCCCTCGTGGGGGGCACGGCGGCGGCCGGCCTCGTGCTCGCCGCGCTGGCGCCGGTGGCGGCGCACGTGGCGGCGGTACCCGCGGCGCTCGGCGCTATCACCGCGGCCCTGGTGGCGCTCCCTCGGCGCACCCGCGGCGCCGCGTGGCCGGTGGGCGGGCTGGTGACCGCCCTCGTCCTGGTGGCGACGGCGGCGACCGCAGGGCGACTTGCACCTCACGGGGGTGGGCTCCTCGGCCTCGCCTTCGCCGCCTTGCCGCTCGCCCTGGTGGCCCCGGCCGCGGCGCCCACCGCGGCGGCGTGGGGGCTCAACCCCGGCCGGCCGACCCTCGGGGCGGCGGCAGCGATCCTGACCGTGGGCGTCTTGCTCGGGATCTCGCCCTGGCGCGGGCCCCTCCCGCAGGGCGGTGGGCTCCGCCTGGTCGATGGCCCGACCGGCCAGCAGCTCCAGGTGCGGGGGCCGCTCGCGCCCGCGTGGCGTGAGCAGCTCACCCTTCGGTCCGAGCCGCGGGCCTACCCGTGGTCCTCGGGCGACCACCCGGTGCTGGTGGCCACCGCGTCGGTGGCCAGCGCCCTCGCGCCGGCGATTCGGACGATGCCAGGGCCAGCTGGGCGGCTCCGGCTGGAGGTGGCCTCGCGCCGCCGGGCTCGGGACTTCCGGGTCGCGATCCCCCCCGACGCCCCGGTCGGGGCGGTCGAGGTGGCGGGGCGCCCGGTGCCCTTCGGGCCGGACGCCACCCGGTGGACCTGGGGCTGGCGGGTGATCTCGGTCTACGGCGCCCGGGGCCCGTGGACGCTCGACCTCACCACCACCGCGAGCGCGGCGGTGACCCTGCGGGTGGCGGATGTGCAGTCTGGCTTGCCAGAGGGGCTGTCCCATCTGGTACAGGCGCGCCCCCCGGATCTGCTGCCTGCCCACCAGGGGGACGTCCACGAGCGCTGGGTCGAGCTCACCCTCCAGTAGACGAACGCGGCCCGGGCGGGCACCCTCGCTCCGTGCGCTACGACAAGGATCACGAGAGCCCCGACGTCGTCGACCGCCGCGGTCAGACCTACCGCGGAGGCACCGGAGGTGGCGGCGGTGGCGTGGTCCGCGCCCTGATGCCGCTCGTCGCCTCGAAGTTCGGCCTCGGCGGGGTCGTGGTGCTGCTGGTGGGCTACTACGGCCTGCAGATGCTCGCCGGCGGCGGCGGCACCACCGCCTCGGTGGAGCCGAGCGGCGGCGCCGCGGTGGCCCCGGGCACCGGCGCGCCCGACAAGGAGAAGGCGTTCGTGAGCTTCGTCCTCGACGACGTCCAGAGCATGTGGGCCAGCAAGTTCCCCGGCCCCGGCGGCTACAAGAGGGCCAAGCTCGTCCTCTTCAGCGGCAAGACCGGCACCGCCTGCGGCCTCGGCGAGTCCGCCACCGGCCCCTTCTACTGCCCTGGCGACCAGCAGGCGTACATCGATCTCGCCTTCTTCAACGAGCTCTCCCGCCGCCTCGGCGCCCCCGGCGACTTCGCCCAGGCCTACGTGCTGGCCCACGAGATCGGCCACCACGTCCAGAACCTCACCGGCGCCAGCGCCCGCGTGCACAAGGCGCCCCAGTCCCAGCAGAAGGGCGCCAACGGCCTCAGCGTGCGCCTCGAGCTGCAGGCCGACTGTTACGCCGGGGTGTGGGCCCACAGCACCAAGGCCCAGGGCCTGATCGAAGCCGGCGACCTCGAAGAGGCGCTGACCGCCGCCGCCGCGATCGGCGACGACACCCTCCAGCGCAACGCAACTGGCACTGTGCGGCCTGAGACCTTCAGCCACGGCTCTTCGGCGCAGCGGGCGAAGTGGTTCCGCCGCGGCTTCGACAGCGGTGATCCTGGGGCTTGCGATACGTTCTCTGGGAGCCTGTAGCAGGTGTCGCCGTGAGGCGGAGTTGGTGCGGTTCAGAGGGCGGAGGTGATGCGGGTCAGAGGGCGGAGGTGATGCGGGTCAGAGGGCGGAGGTGATGCGGCGCTCCGCTCCCGGGGCCGAGGTCTTCGCTCTACGGGGGACCGGCGGGTAGGGTGCGCTTGGGCTTCGCTCGACGGTGGCTCCGCCTTCTTGGGGGCCCCGTGCGCAGCGCTTCGAGCGGCCTCTGTGCCGCCCCAAAGTCCCCCTCCGTGCGAAGACCTCGCCCCCTCGCGCTCCGCTCGCGCCTTCGCCCAGGCCTCGGCCTCGGCCTCGGCCTCGGTGCGCCTGCGTCCGCGTCGTCGGAGGTCGCGTCGAGCCCCTTCGTCGCATGTGCGGGCGGCTTCGGGGGAATGAGTGACCACGGTGCAGGACGGGTTGCTACAAGCCCAGCGCCGCGATTTGGCGGGGTGAGAGCAGGTCGGTCACCGGCTGCCCGCGGCCGACGCGCGCGTTCACCGCGGTGCGCTGGGCCGGGGTCATGAAGACCTCGCGCCATCGGGCGCCTCGGAGCTGGTACTTGTCGTCGCGGGCCGAGGGTTTGAAGCCGACGCCGGGGAGCGGGGTGCCGCAGCCCTTGGCGGCCTCGTCCAGGGCGGCGCGGGTCACGCGGCGCGGGTCGTAGGTGACCTCGACCACCTCCTTGCCGTCGGCGAAGCCGGCGCGGGTCTCGACCACGCCGGGGAGCTCGCCCAGGCAGACCTCGCCGCTCCAGAAGCAGTACATCGAGTAGTGGGCGGTCTTGGTGGGGGGGAGGCTCAGCTCGCGGGTGAGGTTGCTCAGGTAGGTGGGCACCGGTTGGCCCGCACTGGTCAAGGCGGCTTGCATGCCCTCGAGCAGGCCGGCTTGCGAGTAGTCGCCGCTGATGCGGGGGGCGAGGGGGGCCAGCGCGGCGTCGACCAGGCGGACCACCGGGTTGTTCCAGGACGGCTCCTCGAAGCGCTCGAGGGCGGCCCGGTCGGCGCCGCCCGCGTTGTTGAAGATCGCCACCGGGACGAAGAGGTCCTCCGCCGCCTCGACGATGAGGGGGTGGGAGAGGACGTGCTGGCCGTAGCGGACGCAGGTCTGGCAGCCGGGGACCTCGTCGAACAGGATCAGGAGGGGGCGGCCGGTCCGCTTCGCCTCGGCCTGGGCCTCGGGGAGGCTCCGGAGCCAGCGCACCGAGCCCAGCTCGGGGTGGGCCCGGGGGGTCGCGGTGGCGAGGCAGGTCAGCAGCGCGGCCGCAGCCGGCCCGAGGAGGACGCCCATGTCCCAGTCTACGACGCCCGGCCCGCCCGCGTTACCAGGCTTGACCAGGCCCCGCCGGGGGGCGCATGGAACCCGACCCCATGGCCCGTCCCGCCGCGAAGAAGAAGCCCCTCGAGCCCCTCACCGGGCGCCAGCGCAAGCACCTGCGCGGGCTCGGCCACCACGTCGAGCCCATCGTGCAGATCGGCCACCAGGGCCTCACCGACGCGGTGGCCAAGGCGGTCGATGAGGCGCTCGAGCACCACGAGCTGATCAAGGTGAAGGTGGGCAAGAACGCCCCCGACCCCGACCGGCCGGCCATCGCCGACCAGCTGAAGGACCGCTTGCGCTGCCACGTGGTCCAGACCATGGGCCGCGTCATCACCCTCTATCGCGAGGCCTCGGACGAGGAGCGCCGCACCATCACCCTCCCCGCGGTGCGCCCGGACGAGCCCGAGGAAGAGGAATAGTCCGACCACGACGACGAGCACGCTCAAGGACCGAAGCCCGTGCAGAGGCACCCTCCGGCCGTGGTCGTGGTCGTGGCCGTGGTCGTGGCCGAACACTTCAACCCGCGAGGCTCTTGAAGTCCGCCCCCGTGGGGTTCTGGAACACCCGCAGCCCGAAGTACGGCAGCGCGGACAGGACGTGGTCGAAGATGTCCGACTGCACCGCCTCGTACTCCACCCACCGGGTGTCGTTCGAGAACACGTAGATCTCGAGCGGCACGCCCTCCGCGCCCGGTGACAGCTGCCGCACCAGGAACGTCATCTCCTTGTGAATCTTCGGGTGCCGCTTCAGGTACGCCACCAGGTAGGCCCGGAAGGTCCCGAGGTTGGTCATCCGCCGGCCGTTCACCGCCACCGAGTCGTCGATCGCGTGCTCGGCGTTCCACGCCGACAGCTCGCTCAGCTTGTCGTCGATGTACGGCTTCAAGATCTGGATCTTGGACAGCCGCTCCAGCTCCGCCGGCTCCAGGAAGTGCACCGAGGTCATGTCGATGCCCACCGCGCGCTTGATGCGGCGGCCGCCCGACTCGCTCATCCCCCGCCAGTTGGTGAAGGACTCGTCGAGGAACTTGTGGGTGGGGATCGCGGTGAGGGTCTTATCCCAGTTCTGGATCGTGACCCGGTACAGCGCGATGTCCACCACGTCACCGTCCGCCCCGTACTGCGGCATGCTCACCCAGTCGCCGATGCGGATGACCCCGGTGGAGGCGATCTGGATGCTCGCCACGAAGGACAGGATGGTGTCCTTGAACACCAGCAGGATGATCGCGGTGGCGGCGCCGATGCCGGAGAGCAGGCCCCAGGGGGAGCGGTCGATGACGGTGGCGAAGACGGTGATGCCGCCCACCAGCGTCACCACCAGCTTGGCCACCTGCACGTAGCCCTTGATCGGGAGCATCCGCGCCCGGGCGGTGGTGGCGTAGATGTCGCTGATGCCCGACAGCAGGCTGGTGACCACCAGGATGGCCACGATCTGCATGTAGGCCACCACCAGGCGCTGAGCCACCGCCTCGATGCTCGCGTCGAACTCGTACGCCGCGTAGTAGCAGACGAGGCCGGGGGCCAGCCACGCGACCCGGTCGAACACCCCGCGCTCGAGGAGGATGTCGTCCCACCGCGTGGCGGACTTCTTCACCACGAACTCGATGAGGCGCAAGAGCACCCGCTTGGCCACGAAGTAGGCGAGGGCGCAGGCTGCAAGCAGGATTGCGCCGATCACCGCGTAGCGGCCCGGGCCGGCCGGGACCCAGGCGAGGATGGGCTCGAACAGGTCCATCATGGCGGGGCCTCAGGGCGCGGCGGTGCTGGTCTTCACCGGCGGGGCGTCGGCGTAGGGCCAGACCCGCACGTTGTCGTAGCGCAAGCGGTTCTGCCAGTTGGACAGGGCGAGGCGGTCGTGCCCGGGGCCGTCCAGGGGCTTCGGATCATCGAAGGTCAGGTAGAGCTGCCCGTCGATGTACCACTTGATGTCGCCGCCCTTCTTCTCGATGCGCCAGTGGTAGGTGCGCTCGCCCACCACGTTGGTCGGGCGCCGCTCGCGCCGGTCGGCCCCGTGCTCGTCCAGGCGGGCGATCGCGCTGATGGTGTTGGACCACCCGCCCAGGATGAAGATGTAGCCGGACTGGTGGGTGCGGCCGTCGGTCATCAGCTCGAGCTTGGCGTCGACGAGCGGGGTCTCGCTCGTGATGTCCGCCTCGACCACCACGTCGGCGGGCAGGCTGACCTTCAAGAAGCAGGGGGCGTTGTTGGCCCCGGTCGAGTAGGCGGCGCCCCGCTCCACGATCCAGTGGCCCCCGGAGGGGAACCAGTCCGGCCCGAGCTCGGCCCGCTCGAAGTCGTCCGAGAAGGGGGCGGACTTCACCGCCTCCGGCTGCTTCTTGCAGGCCACGAGGCCCATCAGGAGGGCGACGCCCAGCGCGGGCAGGGAGCTTCGCATGCCAGCGCTGTAGCGAAGTCGGGGGCGGGGGGCAACGGGTCAGCGGACGTCGGTGCAGAGCAGGCCCTGGCTGGGGGCGCAGGCCGCCCCGAGCACGCAGCCGCCGCCCATGCAGGGCGGGTTGCAGTCGGCGCCGTTGGTGCACGCCCGGCCGGTGTTGACGCAGGTGCCGGCGCTGCAGAGGCAGTCGACGTTGGCGGTGCACGGCCGGCCGTTGGTGATGCAGACGTTCGAGCCGCCCCCGGCGTAGGGCCCGCACAGCGGCAGAGGATCGCAGTCGGCGTCGCTGTTGCAGGTCTGGCCCTGGGGGTTCTGGCAGGTCTTGTTGCTGAGGTCGCAGAAGGTCAGGCAGTCCGCGTCCGAGGTGCAGGGCTGGACCCCGAACCCGCCGCAGCTCCCCGCGCACGAGGGTGGGGCGGCCTCGAAGGCGCAGTCCTGGTTGTTGACGCAGGTGCAGTACCCGCGGAGCTCACCCTCGCCCACGATGCACTGGCGGCCGCCGCCGCCGCACTCCGCGTCCTGGGTGCACTGGTCCTGGGTCAAAAGCACCACCCCGCCGCACTCGTAGCCGTTCGGGCACTGGACCGAGTCGGTGCACTCCACGCCGCAGAAGTTCGGGCCGCCGTTCTCGGGCCGGCTGGGGTCGTAGCTGGAGTTGATGAGGCAGAAGTCGTTCGGGTTCTGACAACCCGGGAGATTGCGACCGCAGTCCGCGCAGAAGTCGGGGTTGGTGGCGGCCTGGCAGGACCCGTTGACGCAGAACTGGCCGAATGGGCAGAAGCTCTTGTTGGAGCAGCGGCCCTTCAAGCACACCCCGAGGGTGTCGGTGTTGTTGGTGCGGGTGCACGACGAGTAGAGGGTGCAGTCGCCGTCGTCGAGGCAGCCCGCGACGCACTTGCCGACCGTGGTGTCGCACACCAGGTCGGGCGGGCAGTGCACGCTGGTGCCGCAGTTGACCCGCTCGATGCACTCGCCCGAGGCGAGGTCGCAGAAGCGCTCCTCGGGGCACTCGGTGTTGGAGCGGCAGGCGGAGCGCTTCTGACAGATGCCTTGCGAGTTGCAGATCTCGCCGTCGGCGCAGGCCTCGTCGCTCCGGCACGCGCACAGCCCGGCCCCGCCGCTGTCCCTGCGGCAGTAGGCACCGGTGGGGCACTGATCGTTGCTCGTGCAGCCGTTGGTGAACTGCGCGTTGCCGCTGCACCCGGTCAGGGCCGCGAGGCCCAGCGCGAGCAGGGCGGAGGCGTAGAGGGTCCTCGTGGACTCGGTCGTGTTCACTGGAGTCGAACCTCGCAGCTGATCGGCGCCCCGGTGGTCGCCGCGCGATAGGACACCGCGATGTCCGCGTCGGTGGGGGGCACGTAGCTGCCGTCGAAGAAGATCGCGTTGGAGCCGGCCTCGTACACCCAGCCCGCGGCGCGCTCGTTCGGGATGATCTCGCCGTTCACCCGCACGCAGACCGGGACCTCGACCGTGCAGTCGGCGTCGGCGGTGCCGGTCGGGCAGCACTTCACGGTCTTGTCGCAGTTCGGGCCCTTGGTGAGCTCGAACTTCCTGGCCAGGCCCGCGGCCTCGAAGCCGAGCGCGCCGAGCACGTTGCCGTAGTCCGGGTTGCAGA
This sequence comes from Deltaproteobacteria bacterium, assembly GCA_020632995.1. Taxonomy (GTDB): domain Bacteria; phylum Myxococcota; class Kuafuiibacteriia; order Kuafuiibacteriales; family Kuafuiibacteriaceae; genus JACKEN01. Next base: position 188,173 of record JACKEN010000001.1, read on the forward strand.
TGGAGCCGAAGACGCCGTTGTCCTCGAGGAGCTTCAGGAAGTTCTCGGCCGGGAGCACGCACTGGGCGTTGGAGCAGGTGATGCAGCCGCGATCGTTGTCGCACTTGAAGTTGCCGCAGTCCTGGTCGAGCTGGCAGCCGGTGGCGGGCACGCAGACCCCGGGGAGGCCGGGGACGGGCGCCTTGCACGCGTCGCCCTCGGGGCACTTCAGGCGCTTGTCGTCGCAGACCCGGAACTCGGGCGACAGGCCGCGCGAGTACATCGACAGCGCGACGTAGCGGGTGCCGGCGGCGGCGGAGCGCTCCTCGCTCCCGGCCGGGCAGCCGCCGAGGGACCCGTCGTTGTCGGGGCCGTCGAGGTCGGGGTCGCCCACGATGGCGGAGACGCTGACCACGCCCTCGTTCCCCGCCCCGCGCAGGGTCTCGAACGCGCGGTAGAAGTAGGTCACCTCGCCGAAGGAGGAGTCGTCCTCGTCGGAGACGAAGATCAGGAACAGCGACGCGTCGCTCCGCAGGAAGCCCGCGTTCTCGGTGGGGGGCGGGAGCCACTCGCCGGTGGTGCGGTTGGTCTCGCGGCCCACCGCGATGGCCGCCGCCTCGATCCCGGTCTCACGCCCCGACCCCGCGATGCCCACCTGCACGGTGCGCTCGAACGCGGCGGGGGCGTTCGGGGTGGTGGCGGTGACGAAGGAGAGGGCCTGACCCATGTCGCAGACGGTGTTGGCGGGGTCCGAGTTGGGGTCGTTGGCGTCGGGCGCGCAGTGCCGGTTGTCGCCCTGGCAGTACCGGTACTTGCCCCCGCTCGGGCTCGCCCCGATCGAGGGCACGCAGGTGCCGACCTGGCGGAGCTTGCCGGTGTCGAGGTCGGAGCGGACGTCGGTGGAGATGACGCCGATGTGGTAGTCCGGCGGGTTGCACGGCCCGCCCGAGACCCGGCAGGTCTTGGTGCTGAAGTCGCAGACGTCGTCCGCGACGCCGGTGCCCTGGCACACCGTGAGGCCCGAGATGAAGCGGTCGAAGTTCGCGGCCAGGGCCTGCTGCTCCTGGACCATGGACTCCGAGTTGTCGACCACCCACAGGATGTCGACCAGGGCGGCGGGCTTCTGCTTCAGCTCGTCCACCTGCACCTCGGGCTCGGGGAGCTTCTGGAAGACCGTGTCCTCGTTGCACCCGGCCAGGGCGAGGGCCCCGAGGGCGAGGGAAGGGATCAGGCGCGACATCGTACGACCCATATGACTCCGTCTACCGTCCGGAGGCCGCCCGTGGCGAGCCTCGGGGGGGACCCCGGACCGTCGCCCTGCATAGCCAGCGCAAGATTGGGCTGTCCATCGGCATTCCAGCCGATCGGTGACCTCTACCTGAACATCGGGCTGGGTGTTCAGTCGATCCAGCCCCCGACGAACATCGAGAACCGGACGTTGGTGGTCGGGTAGGTGGCACCCAGGAAGTCGTCGCGGGTGAACAGACGCTGTCTGACCGTCGGACCCATGCCCAGGTAGAGATGGTCGAAGTGCACCAGGAGGGGCAGCCGTGCCACCAGGTTCAATGTCTGTTGGCTGATCGCGTCGTAGTTTTCGCCGGATGTCCACGTATGCACGAACGCGAGATCGAGCTGCGGGTCGAGTGACACACGCTTGGCGATCCAGAGGTTGTAGCCGGCGCCGAGGCTCATGCCGACGGCATTGTTCTTCAGGTCCCCGCGCCACTCGACGCTGGCCAGGAGCCCGACGCCGACCGAGAGGTTGTCGACCACGAAGTAGTCCAGCCGGGGGGCCAACACGAGCTCATTGCGCGCGAACGTGCCAGCTCCCCCCGCGTCGTAGCGTTGATGGCTGAACGACAAGGACCCCGAGGGCGACCAGGTCCCGGCGTCGCCGAAGCGCACCTTGCCCTGGGGGGTCGGGGCTGCGGCAAGGGTAAGCAGCAGGACGGTCTGGAGCATGGCCCGGGGCTATCAGCCACCGCGCCACCGGTCGAGGTCCCGGTGGGTACGCCCCGTCAATCCTTGACTGCCTCCCACCCCTCTGCCCATACCTTCGCCCCTCGTGAGCATGCCCAGCACGCCCCCACAGAAGGTCCGCTTCGCGGATATGCCCCTATCCCCAGAGGTCCAGGCCGGGATCCGCGCCCTCGGGTACGAGCTGGCGACCCCGGTGCAGTCGTCGGTGTTCGAGCACGCCATGGCCGGGAAGGACCTGATGGTCCAGTCCAAGACCGGCACCGGCAAGACCACCGCGTTCGGCCTGCCGCTCATCGAGTGCATCGAGGTCGACGATCAGCGCACCGACCCCCAGGCGCTGGTGCTCTGCCCCACCCGTGAGCTCGCGATGCAGGTGGCGGAGGAGCTGGCGGAGCTGGGCGACCCCAAGGGCGTGCGTATCCTCCCGATCTACGGCGGCGCGCCGATGGGCCCGCAGCTGAAGAGCCTCAAGGCGGGCTGCGACGTCATCGTCGGCACCCCCGGCCGCATCCTCGATCACATCCGGCGCCGCACCCTGCGCCTGGTGCACGCGCACATGGCGGTGCTCGACGAGGCGGACGAGATGCTCTCGATGGGCTTCTGGGAGGACGTCACCGCGATCCTCTCGCACCTGCCGGCCGAGAAGCAGACCCTGTTGTTCTCGGCCACGCTGCCCGATCAGATCCGGCGCACCGCGCTGTCCCAGATGCGGGAGCCGATGAACATCGACATCTCCCGCGACGAGCTCACGGTGGAGGGCATCCTCAACGTCTCGTACGAGGTGGACGACCGGCTGCCGAAGCCGCGCAACCTGATGTACATCCTCGAGGTCGAGAAGCCCGAGAACGCGATCATCTTCGTGAACACCCGCGACGACGCGGCGATGCTCTCGGCGTTCTTCCGGCGCCAGGGCTTCCACGCGCTCGCCCTCACCGGCGAGCTGGCCCAGCGCGACCGCGAGAAGGTCATGCGCCGCATGAAGACGGGCGAGCTGCAGTACCTGGTGGCCACCGACATCGCGGCGCGCGGCATCGACATCTCGGACCTCTCCCACGTGGTGAACTACGCGCTGCCGGACTTCACCGAGGTGTACCTGCACCGCGTCGGCCGCACCGGCCGCATCGGCAAGAAGGGCGTCGCGATCAGCCTGGTCTCGGGGCGTGACGAGGTGACCTACACCCAGCTCCAGCGGCAGTTCGGGGTGAAGTTCGAGAAGCGCACCCTGCCCGAGATCGGCGAGATCCAGAAGATGCAGGCCCAGCGGGTGGCGGCGGAGCTGGCCAAGCTGGCCCGCGACACCGAGATCACCTCGTTCCTCGCCCTGGCGGAGGAGCTCAAGACCACCGAGCAGGGCACCGAGGTCATCGCGTTCCTCCTGAAGCGCCACTTCTCCCAGCTCGAGGACGAGCGGGCCAAGGAGCCGGTGGAGCTGCGCGGCAGCAAGGAAGACTCCCGGCGCGGCAGCCGCCGCGAGGAGGCCGAGGAGGAGTCCTACGCCGACGCGGTGGCCTCCCTCGACGAGGGCGGCGACGACGAGCGCGGCAAGCGCAAGAAGCGCAAGAAGAAGAAGGACAAGGACCGCGAGCGCCGTGACGACGCGCCGGCCGAGGAGGCGCCGCCGCCGGTCGACGGCCGGGTCCGGCTCTTCGTCAGCCGCGGCAGCAACGACGACTACAGCGAGGAGATGATCCGGGCCCTCGTGCTCGAGTCGGCGGGGCAGGGCACCGAGGATGACCTCGGGCGCATCCAGCTCCGCCGCACCCACGCCTTCGTGGAGGTCACCACCGAGGTGGCCCACGCCGCGGCCGAGGCCGCGAAGAAGGGCGTCGAGCGCGAGGAGAAGCCGGTCACCATCGAGCTGGCGCGAACCCGGGGGTAGAAGCGATGACCGCGGCACGCCGCAAGATCACCAAGGCGGAGAAGCAGAGCGCGAGCCCGGCCCGGGGCCGGCGGGGCATCAAGGCCAAGCCGGTGATGCCCCAGACCGCCTCCTCGAAGACCGAGGAGCAGATGGCGGCGCGCCTGGCCACCCTGGAGCCGGGCTCCAAGCGGTTCGTGGTGCTCGACGCCGCGATCCGCTTCAAGCGCTCCTGGGTGGAGCTGGCCCAGTACCTCACGCGGGTGCGTGAGGAGGGCCTGTTCAAGGAGTGGGGCTACCGGAGCTTCGAGGCCTACGCGCAACACGAGCTGCACCTGAAGAAGGAGACCGCCCAGAAGCTGGTGCGGTCCTACGACTTCCTCAACGCCCACGAGCGCCCGCAGCTCGAGGCGGTGGTGCGCGGGGCCCAGAACGCGGAGCCGCTGCCGAGCTTCCAGGCCTTGGACATCCTGGCCGAGGCCCGCCAGAACCCGTACCTCGACGAGGACTCCTACCGGGAGATCCGGGACCAGGTGTTCCGCGACGACCCGCCCCCCGCCCAGGTGCGCAAGCTCGTGAAGGAGCGCGCCCCCGAGCCGCCCCCCGAGGAGGAGGACCCGCAACGCAGGTTGCGCAAGTGCCTCTCCCTCGCCGAGCGCCTCTACGGGATGCTCCTCGAGGAGGACGTGCCCGACAACATCGCCCAGTCGGTGGAGCAGGCGGTGGGTGGCCTCAGAAGGATGCTCGACGAATGAGGCGGGGTGTCGCCGTCACCCTGCTCATGGCCGCGGGGTGCGCGACCACCTCCGCCGGGTCGGGCGGCGACACGCCCGACCTCCAGGCCCTCGCCGACGCGGAGGCACGCCGGGACGCCCTCGCCCCCGCGGTGCAAGCTGCCCTGCACGACCCCGACCCGAACCTCAGGAAGACCGGGCTGTGGGTGCTCGGCCGGGTAGAGGAGGTCGGCACCTCCAGCCTCGCCGCGCCCCTGTTGATGGACGCCGACGCCGAGGTGGCGGCGGCCGCCGCGTTCGCGCTCGGCCAGATCGGTGAGCCGGCGGGGGAGGCGGCGCTGCTGGCCGCGCTCCGCCACACCCGGGCGCCGCAGGCCGCCTTGCGGGCGCTGTCCCGGGTGGGCACCGCCAGCGTCGCGCCCCACCTCGTGGCCTTCCTCGGCCACGCCGACCCCGACGTGCGGGCCGAGGCGGTGCTCGCGCTGGGCCTGCTGAAGAAGCGCCTGCCCGCGCTCGAGGTGACCTTCGAGCCCGCGGTGGCGCCGCTCCTTCAGGATCCCTCGCCGCGGGTGCGCTTCGGCGCCGCCTACGCCCTGGCGCGGAGCGCGGGGCCGGTGGCCGCCTCCGCCCTGGTGACCGCGCTGGCGGACCCGGATCCCGAGGTGCGGATGTGGGCCGCGACCGGCCTCGGCAAGGCGGGCGCGAGCCCCCAGGTCCTGGATCCGGTGATGCGGGATCCGGACTGGCGGGTGCGGGCCGCCGCCGCCACCGCCCTCGGCGCGATGGGCGCGGCGGGGGAGGCTGAGGGCCCCCACGCCGCCACCCGCCTGTCGGCCCTGGCCAGCGTGGCGTTCGCCCGGGTGGCGAAGGGCGAGCCCCTGGCCGCCGGTCGGGGGCTGCACGTGCTCTACGCGGCGATCGACGCCGCGGCCGGCTTCCCGGCCGGGAAGAAGGTGCTGGACGAGGTGGAGCACGCCACCTGGGAGGGCGCGGAGGTCGACCCCGCCGCCTCCACCGACGTGGCCCACGTGCAGTGCGCGGTCGCGATCGCGCTCGACCGCCTCGAGGGCGCGGCTCGTCGGATCGAGACCTGCGGCAAGGGCGCCTTCCCCGAGTGGCGGCGCCGGAGCGCGTGGCTGGAGCTGACCGCGGCGGCGGGCGGGGCCGGCGCAGTCGAGAAGCTCGCGCCCTTCGCCCGAGACCCCGAGCCGCGGATCCGCGCGGCCGCGGTGCTCGCGCTGGGCGAGGTGAAGACCCGGGCGAGCACCAAGGTGCTCCTCGATCTGCTCGGCTCGAACGACCCCTACGTCCTCGGCGCGGCGGCGGAGACCCTGGCCCGCCCCGACCGCGCGGGCCTGCGGCCCCCGGCCCTGCCCGAGCGCCTGGGCGACGTCCTCGCTCAGCTGGTGGCGCAGCCCGACGCCAGCCTGGTGGTGGGGCTCCTCGACGCGGTGGGCAAGCTCGGCCCCGCCGGGGCGCCCCTGGTGGGCACCCTCGACAAGCTCCGCCACGACCCGCGGGCTGCGGTGCGCCGCCGCGCGGCGCAGGCGATGGCGGCCCTCACCGGGCGCAAGGTGCCCTTCGGTCCGCGCACCGGGCCGGCGCCGGTCACCCCCGCCCCGCGCCCCGAGGTGGTGCGGGTGATGCTGAAGACCAGCCGCGGCGACATCACGGTGCGGCTCGAGGGCCCGCTCGCCCCGCGCTTCGTCGGGGTCATCACCGCCCTGGCCGCTTCAGGCTTCTACGATGGCCTCACCTTCCACCGGGTGGTCTCCGGCTTCGTGGCCCAGGGCGGCTGCCCGCGCGGCGATGGCTGGGGCGGGCCCGGGTATACGGTGCTGGCCGAGACCTCCCCCGCCCCCTTCGCCCGCGGGGCGATGGGCATGGCGACCAACGGGCGCGACACCGGCGGCAGCCAGTTCTTCTTCATGCACGCCTACCACCCCCACCTCGACGGCAACTACCCGTGGGTGGGCCGGGTGGAGGAGGGCATCGACGTGGTCGACGCGCTGCAGGTGGACGACGTCATCCACGCCTTCCAGGTCTTGGCAGACTGAGCGGGCTCCGCAGACTCCGCCCGCTGCAAGCTTTGCTTGCACTTTGATCAGGTTCTGGCGCGGTTTCCGAGGGCACCGTAGGATGCCCGGGTGGAGCTCTCGCCCACCCTGCGCGCTCAGCTCGACGTGCTCCAGCCCTATCTGGACGACGAAGGGGTGAGCGAGATCCTGGTGGCGGGCCCGGACCGGGTCTTCGTCACCCGGAGCGGGCGCTCCCAGCGGGTCGAGCTCGCGCTCCCCGACCGACAGATCAGGGCGCTCGCCGACCGCCTCCTGCGCGCGCTGGGGAGCCGGGCGGACCGGGTGGAGCTGCGGGCCGGCCGCCTCGGCGACGACCTCGAGGTGGCGGTGATCGGCGCCCCCCGGGCCGACCGCTGCCCGGTGATCCGGGTCCAGCGCGCCGCCACCCCCGCCGGGGTCCTCCTGGAGCTCACCGCGGAGGGTGGCCTCACCGCGGAGGGTGAAAGGCGCCTTGCAGACACCGTGCACGCCCGCCGCGCGGTGGTGGTGGTCGGGCCCTTCGGCGCCCCCCGCGCCCGGGTAGTGCTGGCCCTCGCCAGGAGCTGGCACGTGGTGGGCCGGGTGATCGCGCTCGAGCACGAGGGCGGGTCGGTGGCCCAGGCCGACGTGGCCGACCTCGTCCTGCCCATCGACGGGCCGGTGGAGGCGGCCCTCGCCGCGGCCCCCGACGTGCTGGTGACCCTCGACCCCCCGGCCCGGCTCTGGACCGGGCTCCTCACCGCGGGGCGGCCCTTCGTGGCCACCCTCGAGGCGCCCGACGGTCGGACCGGCCTCGAGCGCATGGTGGCCCTGGCCCTCGCCGGCGACGCGCGGCTGTCCCGCTCGGCCGCGGAGGCCCTGGTGCTCTCGGCCGCCGCCGACGTGGTGGAGCTCGGCCCCGGCCGCGAGCTCTGGGTCCGCCGCATCGGGCAAGTCGACTTGCAGCAAGGTCGCCTGCACTTCGACCCCCAGGTGGAGGGCCCGCCGCCCGCCCGCGCCGCGTCCCTCACCAGCGCCGGGCTCACCGAGCCGGAGCGGGAGGCCCCGCCCCGGGTGGCGTCCGAGGCGGTGCTCGGCACCGGCACCGACGCGGTGCTGCCGGCCGAGCTGGTCGAGGCGCTGTCCCGCGAGATCGAGGTGGCAGAGGTGGCCCCGGAGGCCGAGGTCACCGCCGCCCCGGAGGCCCCCGAGCCCGCGGGCCCCGAGGAGCTCACCCGGTGGGCCACCGCCGAGCACGTGTCCCGCCGGCCGACGGCGGAGCGCATGGCCACCGTGACCGGGCCCCCGCGGCCGGGTGAGGTGGCGCGCCAGGTGGCCCAGGTGCTGGACGAGCTGGTCGGCCGGGCCCCGTCCCAGGTGGCCCACGACGACACCTCGGAGGTGAGCTCCATCCTCGAGACGCAGCTGGACGACGGGCCCGCCGACCCCGCCGATCGACGACCGGGGGCGGAGGGGCTGATGAGCCTGTCCGCCACCGAGGAGGAGCTGACCTCCCACGCGGTCCCGCCCCCCGACCTCGACCCCTTCGAGACCTTCGAGGGGAGCATGGAGCCCGGGCCGATGGACAGCACCCAGGCGGCCGAGGTCGGTGAGATGCTGGCCGGCGAGCGGCTGCGGCCGCGGATCTTCGACATCGGGCACCTGGTCACCGGGGCCCACCAGGGCCTGGTGCCGCTCGACGGCGCGACCGGGGAGTGGGACGAGGAGGCCCCGTCCGAGGTGATGCCGACGCCCGGTCGCGGCCGGGCGCCCGAGCCGGAGCCCGAGGAGGACGACGGGCCCTTCGAGAACGAGAAGACCCCGGTGGCGCCCCTGTTCGAGGGGTCATCGGCTCGGCGGGGGCGCCCTCGGCCCCGCTCCACCCCGCCGGTGGCGGGGGAGTCCGCCGCAGATGAGCTGGGTGATCCCACCCGTCGGCGCCGAGAGGCGCCCGAGTCGCCCCGGGGTGGCCGCCCCCGGATCCGGCGGGATCGCGGCTGACGCAGGCGAGGATCGGCGAGGATGGCGTCCAGACCCAGGGACGTGGCGCGCGAGCTGGCGCGCCTGATCCGCGGCGAGATCGACGTCCGCGACTTCCCGTGGCTCAGCCAGAAGGAGCGCCGCTCCCTCGGCGCCCTGGGCATGTCGATGCTCCGGGGGGGCAAGCCCGACGTGGCTCAGGCCGCCTTCGGGGTGCTGATCGACCTCGAGCCGGAGGCCGCGGTCCACCACCTGATGTTCGGCCACGCCGCGGCCCTGGGGGAGGAGGTCCAGATCGCGTTCCGGAGCTTCACCAAGGCGATCTCCCTCGCCGCCCGGGACGACCGCAACGCCGAGGTGGCGAGCGAGGCCTTCCTCGCCCGGGGCGACCTCCTGTTGCGGCTCGGGCGCACGGTGGAGGCGCGCGCGGACCTCGCCGACGCGGCCCAGCGCATGCGGGATCCGATGCGCAGGCGCTCGATCGAAGCTTTTTTGGCCACCTGACGGATGGTGCTCGACAGGCTGTGGGTTGATGTAGTTGTATATCGCCCAAGCGCGGAGGACTCTGGAGTGAACAAGAAGATCGGCCCCGGCGGAAACTCGATTCAGCGGCCTGACCTCGGCACCCCACCGAGCAAGGTCCAGGCCCCGAAGGTGGCGAAGAAGGGCGGCGTCGCCAGCCCCGCCACCCAGCAGGTCGACGTGGACCTGCCGGAGCGCTTCCCCGGCCTCTCGGCCGAGCCCAGCCTCCTGCACGACGTCATCCAGGCCGGGCTGAGCTCCCTCGCGAAGGCCGAGAGCTGGCAGGCCACCGACAACGCCCTCGGCGTGCTGGTGAAGGCCATGGTCGGCGCGTCCGCCACCGCCAAGGCCGACGCGGGCTCCGAGCTCCCCGGCACCCTCACCATGGAGTTCTCGCGCCTCTTGCGCGACTTCGTGCCGCCCGGCGACGCCGGCGCCCTGGTGCAGCTCAAGAAGGACGCCCAGCAGCTGGTCAGCCTGGCGGTGGTGGCGCTCGGCACCGAGGGCCTGGAGGGCCTCTCCAAGAACAAGCAGGCGGCCCAGCTCGAGGTCGACGTGCGGGCCATCCATGGGGCCCTCTCCGACGTCCTGAAGCTCCCAGCCGAGCAGCGCAGCAACCTGCTCGGGGCCACCGATCGCCTCCTGACCTGGAAGGCGAACGTCCTCGACCGCAGCGCCAAGGCCCTCGAGGCGGCCGGGGTGAACACCCCCACCCGCCTGGACGCGCTGGCCGGCATCCTCCAGATCGTGAACCGCTACGTCACCGCCGCGAGCTAGACCTCTCCGCGATGTACCGGGTGGTACAGCCCCCGGCGTGACAGCTATCACAACGCTCCAAACGCGGCCCCAACCTCGTCTATGGGTTTGACGAGGCTCGGGCTTGGTGGTCCCTTCCGAGCTTCTTTCGAGGGAGGAACCCACACGTGTTGAATCGCAAGCTCTTCGGACTCTCCGCGATGTCGGCGCTGGCCCTGATGGCCACCGCTTGCGGCAACCCCGCCATCGATCCCAACCAGACCTACACCGCCAAGGGCGTGGTGGCCGACGCGTCGGGTATGCCCATCCAGAACGCGCAGGTCACGTTCCTCAAGTACTACAGCGACTCGCGGCTCCTGGAGCCGTCGTTGGAGCAGCTGTTCTCGGAGGACGCCACCGTGAACCCGCCCGCGGGCCTCGGGATCGAGGTGGTGGCGAGCGGCACCACCGACGCCAACGGCGAATACAAGTTCGAGGTGCTGGGCGAGAAGCTGGCCCAGCCCGGCGGCTACACCACGGCCGAGGGCCTGGTGGAGGGCGCGAGCACGTTGGTGGTCGTGAAGGACCCCACCGACGCGTCCGACCGCACCGGCGTGGCGACGTATCCCAAGGAGTTCATGCGCTCCGACTTCATCTGGGACGCGGGCACCCTGAAGATGTGGGACTCGGGGGCCGAGGCCGACGTCACCGGCGCCCTCACCACCGGCCTGGTGACCCTGCGCTGGACGAAGATCGAGCGCGGCAACTCGATGGTGAAGAACACCTACCGGATCTGGGTGGGCGGCGACACCGGGCCCGCGCTCCTGATCCTGTGCTCGCAGGGCGACGAGCTCGAGGGCGGCTGCGGCCAGGATCCGGCGGACGCCACCAAGCTGGTGCGGAGCATCTCCGCCTTCTCGCTGCGCACCTACTACGCGAACGCCGACGGCTCCTTCGACGCCTACGTGATGGCCCGCGGGGTCCAGTACCGCTACGCCTCGCGCTTCTCGGTGACCAACATCCCGGACCTCACCGACACCCGCGACCCGGTGGGCGTCGAGGGCATCTGGGCGGTGGGCCCCACCTCCGACCAGGAGCTGACCGGCACCCCGGCGGTCGACGGCAACCCCGCCACCCGCCAGGAGATCACCAACAACGCCACCGCCATCTACGCCAAGCTCCCGCTGTCGGTGGTGACCGACGCCGGCGTGCTCAACACGCTGGTGAAGAACGCGGCCAGCGGCTGCCTCGTGCTCGAGTTCTCGGCCACCGTGTTCAACGACCTGGCCGCGGCGAAGAACAGCAGCGCTGGGGATTGGTCCAAGGCCGGCAAGTTCTGTGGCGAGACCGGCGGGCGCGACGAGGTCAGCGCCCTGGCCGGCTTCGACACCGCCGCCTCGCAGGGCAAGACCGCGGGCTGGATGCGCCTCGTCGCGGTGCCCGACTCCGCGGGCGCGGTGGTGGAGTTCCAGGCCGTGGGCGAGGTCGCCATCTACAAGGCCCGCCTGTAGTTCGTAGATACCTCCCGCCTCGCTCTCCCTGAGTCGACAACCAGGCTTGCCGACGTCCACCGCCACGAGCCGGGCGTCGGCGCCTCGACCTCCAGCCGCCGTCCATCACCGAAGCTGACCTGCAGGGTGCCCGAGGCGTCGTAGCCGACGCGCTCGACCTCGGCGCCGACCAGGGCCTCGAGGACCGCGCCCCGCCAGTCTCCGGCGTGTCGGGCCGGTGGTGGGTAGCGCTCCGTGGGGCCGTCCCTGTCGACGATGCCGAAGGCCGAGCTCAGCTCCAGCTCACAGGGGCCGGCCCGGGACCCCAGGAACCGAACGGAGAAGGGCCCGAGTCCTGTCACCTCGAGCACGGCGCGGGGCGCGCCCGGCAGCGGGTAGAGCGCTCTGTCGGTGCGAGTCCAGGATTTCAGGCAAGATTGGATTGCTGCGCGCCGCGACCTCGCGGTTGGTGTCGTGGTCGAACAGGGCGACGCCGGAGGTCGCCTTGTGCCGGCGACGTAGCGGGCGGCCAGCCTCGATGAGGTGGGGGTTCGGGCGTGCGAGCGCCATCGGGCGAGTAGCGGCGCTCCGTCGGCGCTGCGCGGTGCATGAGGAAGTAGGCGAAGGCGCGCTCCTCGGCCCTATTAGCCCGGGCGGGGAGCTCGACCGCGACAGGAGCTGCACGGTGCAGTGGTGATGAAGTCGCGCGCCACGCGCTCGAAGCTCAAGCTTTTCCCACGCGCTCACGGTAGTCGGCTCCCACCGCCGCGATCACCGCGTCGAGGAGGGTGGCGAGGAACGCGTTCGGGATCGAGTCGGAAGGCGGCCGCTCTCCACCGTCAGGGGTCAGGGGCGTCGCCGTCTCGGGCGAGCGTGGCGGTGAAGGCGCGGCCGGGGACCATCTGCGCAGCGGCGATCCTCGAGGATGAGCCGAGTGGGGCCGGGGGCGTGGCGACGCCACAGCTGACGAAGCCGACGAGCGCCGGCCTCCACCTGGGCCAGGACGCCACGCGCCGCGGATCTGCTTCATGGATCTGCTCTGCGATCGGTCGGAGCCGACCGCTCTGCCCTGTCACCAGCGGAGGGTGAGGGTTCCGTGACAGGAGGGCCATGGCGGTTGAAGGCGCTCACCGAGCGCTTGAAGCTCGAAGTGACTCAGCACGTGGTGTGAACGAGGAGCGCGACGCGTTTATGCCCGCGCGCGCGGGCCTGCTCGAAGGCCTCGAGCGCCTCGCCGGTGGGGAGGGCCACCACCGCGGGGTCGCCCTCGAGCCGCGGGTCGAGGCGCGCGCGCCTCCCAGCCCAGCCTGATGATCACGAGCTCCGCCCCAGTCGTCGCGCAGGCCCTGCACCTCGTCCGCGGTGATCCCGTGGCGCTTCGGGCGGAGGTGGAGCCTCGCCGTGCGCACCGAGGGTGAGGTCGACGAGCGGCAGCGGGACGAGCCCGTACACGGTGAGCCCGAAGGCGGCGTGGTTGATGCGGCCGAGCGCGGCCGAGGCCGCCACCGCGAGCACCGCGGCGACGATGATCGCGCTCGCGCCCAAGCCCCAGCCGGGTGCGCGCCGCGCGCGCGAGCGCCACCCCCGACCCCAGGCCGGCCATACAGCGCCCCCGCCACGACGATGAGCGCCACGACGATCGTGCGTGGTTGGGAAGGAGCGCCGACGCAGCGGCTGCGATCAAGACCGCGATCGTGGTGGCAGCGAGGCGGTGATCGCGATGCGCGGCTGGCGCCCTCGTGGGTCAGGCGGTTGATCGTGGCCCACTCGACGCCTGGGGCGCGCCAGCTGGCCAGGCGGGCGCGGGCCGGCCTGACATCGGTCGTCCACGCTCGACGCCACTCGCACTTAACGCGCGGGGCCAGCTGGCCAGGCGAATCGGCCCGGCAGGCGGGCCGGCCTGACATTTTGGGGCGCGCTGCGAATCGGCGGCGGCGCGCTCGGGAACTGACATCGTGACCTCCTATAGCCGGCTGCTGCCGTCCGGCAGGCCGGGCCGCTCTCGCTCATGGAATTCCGCCGAGGCGTGGGCGGGTTGTCGAGAGGTGCTCCGTGTCCCGTCCAGCGTTTGGCTGCTGACCCTCTCGGTCGCCTCGACCGGTGCGGCGTGCTCGTCCGCCCAGCGCGCGGCGCGCAGCCCGGGGCCCGCCGAGCCGACCTTCACGGTGGTGACCTACAACGTGAACTACGGTCTCGAGGGCGACCCGGAGGTGGTGGAGGTGATCCGCCGGGCGGACGCCGACGTCGTCGTCCTCCAGGAGACCAACGTCGGCTGGGAGGCCGCGCTGAGCGCCGGGCTCGCGGACGCCTACCCCCACCGGTACTTCCACCACGCCGGCGCGGCGGGCGGGAGCGCGATCCTGTCGCGCTTCCCGATCGAGGCCCTCGACGTGGTGCCGCCGCGCGTCGATGGCTCCTGGTTCGCCGCCCTCACCGCGGTGGTGCACACGAACGCGGGGCCGCTCCAGCTCGTGAACGTCCACCTGCGGCCCGCGATCTCGGACAGCGGCAGCGTGGTCGCGGGCTACTTCGGGACGTCGAGCGTGCGCGAGGCCGAGATGCGCGCGATCCTCGGGACCCTCGATCCGCGCCTGCCCACCCTCGTGGCGGGGGACTTCAACGAGTCCGGCGGCGGCGCCCTCGCGTTCCTCGAGGGGCGAGGCTTCGAGGACGGGGTCGCGGCGTTCGTGCCGGACGCCGACACCTGGCGCTGGACGACAAGCGTGGGCCAGATCGAGAGCCAGCTCGACCACCTCGCCTACGACCCGCGCGTCGAGCCGCTCGAGGTCCGGGTGATCGCCGAGGGCCCCTCGGATCACGTGCCGGTCTTCGCCCGCCTGAGCCTCCGGCGTGCGAAGCCGTCGTGAGGCTGGCGTCTTCAGGCGCCAAGCCTCAACGACCACGACCCGACAGCTCGAGCAGCAGCTCGCAGGCCAGGTTGCGCGCGGCCCGGCGCGCCTCGTTCTTCGTCGATGCCTGCGCGCTTCGCTTCGCGGCGGCCCCGGTCTTCAGGTTCCGGATCGAGACGACCGCGCCTCGCCCCCCCGAGAGCACGCCCTTGGTGTAGTCGACCGCGACGCTCCACTCCCCCGGGTCGAGGCGGAGCTCTAGCAACAGGTCAGCGAACGCGCCCTCGGACATGTCGAGTCACTATCGCACGCACTGGTGCTTGGCGAAGTCCTCCCGCAGCCCGTCGCGGCACGACGGCACCCGCTCCACCACGTGGCAAGGCCGCTTGCCGAGGCCGCCGCAGCCGTCCGCGACCCAGCGGTTGCCATCGAAGCGCTGGGTGAGGGCGGCGCTCCCGCGCAGGTCGACCGGGAGGACGGTGGCGCCCACGCTGACCGCGACCGCGACCCCCACGAACTGCCGGTAGTCGAAGCCCACCCCGCCCGGGAACTCGGGGAGCGGCGCGAACCACAGGCCGAGCGAGCCGCCGACCGAGGCGCCCTGGAACACGCTGCGGCCGGCCGCGAACGAGAAGCCGCGCGCCTCGCCCACGATGTCCCTGGGGCGCGGCATGTAGAAGGCCACCGCCACCGAGGCGGAGCCGCCGGTGATCAGGCCCGCGTTGACCCCGAAGGTCCGGTAGAGCACCGCGGGCCCGCCCTGCGGCGAGATGTCGATCGCGAGGCCGAGCTCCATGCTGCCGCCGATCCCCACGCCGCCCTCCACCACGACCCCGATGGTCACCGTCATCGGCAGGTGCGCGCGGACGCCCTCCAACGAGCGGCGCAGCGGCGCGAGGTCGATGTTCTGCATGATCTCCGCGACCTTCTGCGCCTTCACGTCGCGCTCGAACCCGCCCTGGGTGAAGTAGCGCGCGGTCGGCCCATTGGTGAGGCCCTGGGCGAACGCGGTCAGCGCCTTCGCCACCTTCTCGTTCTCGCTGACGAAGCGCCGCGCGAAGGCCTCGAACTCGGCCGAGGCCTGCTTCGCCGCGACGTTGGCGGAGCCGTCCTTGGGCTTCACGCACCGGTTGACCGCGAAGTCCTCGACCAGGCCGCCGTCGCAGGAGGGGACCCGCTCCGTCACCAGGCAAGGCCGCTTGCCCTCGCCCCCGCAGTCGGGCGCCGGCTTGGGCTTCGGCTGGCTCTTCTTCACGCAGCGCTTCAGCTGAAAGTTCTCGACCAGCCCCGAGTTGCAGGACGGCACGCGCTCCAGCACCGTGCACGGGCGCTGGTTCTCCCCGCCGCACTTTCCCGCCACCGCGGTCCCCGCCATCAAGAATGAGGCGGAGACACCCGCCCAAATCAACCAAGCACGCATTTCTGGAACACTACACGAGATCTGCGCAAACCCCAGCCATGAGGGTAAAAGCTGAGGGACCTGCTCGGTCTCGCCCACGCCTACCGCTGCGGCGCGGGATGACCTCACCTCGGGATTCAGGTAGAGGCGGGGGATGGTCCGGGAGGTCTGCCCGTGATCCGCCGCCTCGGCGCGCGCCTGGAGCGCCTCTTCCGGGCCGCTACGCCGGATCCGTTCGTCCTCGCCATCCTGCTGACCGCCCTCACCGGCGCCCTGGCGCTCCTGAAGACCTCCGGGGACCTCCCCGCGGTGGTGGCCGCCTGGCAGAGCCCCAAGGGCTTCTGGGGCCTCCTCGAGTTCGCCATGCAGATGTGCCTGGTGCTGGTCACCGGGCACGCCCTCGCGAGCGCGCCGGCGGTCCGGACGGTCATCGCGAGGCTGGTGGACCTGCCCCGGAGCCCGGGCGGGGCGGGGGCCCTGGTGGCCGCGGTGTCGGTGGCCACCAGCTTCCTCAACTGGGGCCTGGCCCTCATCGTGGGGGCCCTGTTGGCCCGCGAGATGGGGCGCTCCTGCCAGCGGCGGGGGATCCGGGTGCACTACCCGCTCCTCGTCGCGGCGGGCTACACCGGGCTCATGACCTGGCACGGCGGCTTCTCGGGCTCCGCGCCCCTGAAGGTCACCACCGCCGCCGACCTCGCCAAGATGCTCCCCGAGGCCCTCGCCGCCCGGACCGCGCCGATCTCGCTCTTCGAGACCATCCTGTCGCCCCTGAACCTCGTGGTGGGGGTCGGGCTCTTGATCGGGGTGCCGCTGCTGGTCTGGGCCTTGACCCCCGGCGCCGCCGACGACGTCTCGGGCTTCAGTGAGTTCGGGGTGGCCCAGGAAACCCCTGCGCCCACAGCGGCCCCCGCCACCACGTTCTCGGAGCGCCTCGAGGTGAGCCGCCTCGTCACCGCGACCCTGGCGGTGCCGCTCGCGGTGGCGCTGTTCCTCTACTTCCGGGCCAACGGGGTGGCTCGCCTCGATCCGAACGCGGTGAACCTGACCCTCCTCACGGTCGGGCTGGTGGCCCACCGCACCCCCCGGGCGTACGGGGAGGCGGTGGCGGAGGGGGTGAAGGGCTGCGCCGGGATCATCCTCCAGTTCCCGCTCTACGGCGGGATCCTCGGCATGATGGTGGGCACCGGGCTCGCGAAGACCCTCGCCGGGTGGGCCGCCGCCACGGGCTCGGAATCCGGCTACCTGGTCCTGACGTTCTTCTCGGCGGGCGCCCTGAACCTCTTCGTCCCCAGCGGGGGCGGGCAGTGGGCGGTGCAGGGGCCCATCGCGCTGGAGGCGGCCACCCAGCTCGGCGTGCCCTTGGGCTCGGCGGTGATGGCGGTGGCCTACGGAGACCAATGGACCAACATGTTGCAGCCGTTCTGGGCCCTGCCACTCCTGGGGATCACGGGAGTTCGCGCCCGAGACATCATGGGGTACACGGCCACGATCATGCTGGTGTCGGGCCTGTGGTTCGTGACAGGCCTGGTCGTGCTGGGGTGAGCCGACCGGCGATGTCGAAGAAGGCGGTCATAGAGGCCTTCCGGGCCCACGTGGTCCCCGCCCTGCGGGCGGTGGGCTTCGTGGGGCGCCAGGGCCACTACCTGCGCCGTCAGGGCGCGGTGACCCACGTGGTGGAGCTGCAGCACTCCATCTACGGCGGGCGCTTCACCGTGAACCTCGGCCTGGGGCTCGAGTGGCTCCACCCGCAGGTCCGCTGGATCCCGGAGCCGGTCCTCGGCCCGCACGCCCACGACTGCACCCGGTGGGTGCGCCTGGGCCTGGTGACCCCGGTCCGGGCCGACGTGTGGTGGTCCTTCGTCGAAGACGAGGGGAGCCTCGAGGAGACCATGACCCGGGTCGCCGCCGACCTGCGCGAGCACGGGCTGCCCTGGCTGGAGGCGGAGAGCGACGAGGAGGCGTTCCTCCGCTTCGCCCGCGACAAGCTCGAGCGCTCCCGCAGCCGGCAGCACCCGCTGGGGTGCTTCATCGAGCTGCGCTTGATGGCCGCGGTGCTCGCCTGGCGCGGCGACGCGGCGGAGGCCGAGCACTTCTGCCAGCAGGCGGGGGCGCTGTGGAACGAGGAGCGGGCGCGGCTGGCCGAGGCTCGACGCCTCTACCGGCACCGGCACCCGGATCGCGCCCCGGAGCTGCCGCAGGTCCCCGACCTCCAGCAGGAGCTGGAGGACCTCATCGAGCCCACCACGGGCGACTCGGCGTTTTCTGCGTCGGCGGCCGCGGCGGTGCGGCGGTCGCGGTCCGGGCAGCCTTGATCTGCTCCGGCGGCACCAGCATGCGCCGGTCCCGGTCCCAGGCCACCGCGCGGGCGTAGCCGAGGAAGCGGGCTCGCGCGTCGAACACCGGCATCCCGCGCTCCAGGGTGAGGTCGACCCGCGGGTGCCCCTCGAGCTCCTCCTGGTCGCCGGTGTCCGTCAACACGCCTTGCGCCACGCCGGCCAGCTCGAGGGTCGAGACCAGCGCGAAGACCGACATGTCGACGACGCGCTCCCGCTTCGGCACCACCCCCTTCACCGGGTAGAGGCCGAGGGAGGCCAGGGGCACCTCGGGCACCAGCACCGCCACCCGGCGCTCGTGGTCCACCACCGCCACCTTCGCCGGGCCGTGCCCCTTGGGGCCGACCAGGGTCACCGCGCTCGCGTCCTGCACGAGGAAGGAGAGGGCGATGATCCGGTCCTCGGCCAGGACCACCCCGTAGCCGGTGCGCGGGTTCTCGCCGAGCACCGCGCCGGTGTCCTTCACCGCGACCTGGAGCATCGGCACGTGCAGGAGCAGGCGCTTGGCCATCGCCTCCTGGTCCGAGGCGTCGAGGGGGTCGTAGGGCGCGGTCCGCGCGAGCTCGGCCGGGCCCGCGGCCTTCGCGGGGGGCGGCGGGGGCGGCGACGCCAGGGCGGCGAGGCAGACGAGGCTCGCCGCGATCACGCGGACTCCTGGCCGAGGGGCACGAGGGTGCCGCGGTCCCGCACGAGCGGGGTCCCGGGCCGCAGGCCCTCGGGCACCACCCGGATCACCTCGTCCGGTCGCATCACCACCACGGTGTCGTTCGGGATCTCGCGCCCCGGCTGCACCAGCACCTTGGCCGCCATCTTGGCCCGGTGCCCGATCACCGACCCGAGGAAGGCCCGGCCGGAGTCGACCAGGGCGCCGTCCTTCTCGACCTTCACGTGGCCCACGAACTTGGCGTCCACGAAGGAGGCCCACGCGTTGACGAAGGCGCCTCGCCCGATGAGCGAGACCTGGAGCTTGTAGTTCCCCACCGTGGCCTCGGGATAGACGACGGACGAGACGAGGAAGGTATTCGTGGTGATGAGGGCATCCTTGCCCACCACGCAGTTCAGGAGCACCGCGTGGTCCTGGATCACCGCCCCGTCTCCGATCACGCAGTTACGGACGGTGGCGTTGGCCCCGACCGTGACCCCCATACCCAGGATCGAGGCGGACACGTAGGCGCTCGGGTGCACGTCGCTCTTTCGCCCTCGCCACACCAGGCGGTCGAGGAGCCTGTGCCGGTTCAGGCTGAACGCGGTGAGGGCCCGCCAGATCCCCCACAGGGGCTTCCTGCGCAGCAGCTCCATCCACCGGATCCCGAACGCGATCTGGTTCAGCCACAGCACGTGGACCCAGTGCTCCACCGACACCACCACGGTGGAGGTCACCGGGTAGCGCAGGGTGCGCTTCTCGCCCTCGCCGATGGTGGGCAAGGGGACCTGCGCCACCAGCTCCCGCTTGGGCACGTCCACCGGGGTCGCCGCCGCCACCACCTGGTCCATCCAGGCCACCGGGTCGTCGCCCGGGGCGGGGAGCTCGGCCCCGTCCACCCGCACCACGTGGTGCACCACCAGCTCGTCCTTCTGCAGGACGGCTTGCAGCGGGAGGGTGTACTCCACCGAGGCGTTCATCGACAGGGCGAGGGCCGCGGGCCGGGGCGCCTTCCTGGTCGCCTTCAGGAAGTCGGTGGCCGCCTTCTCGGACACGTAGATCCGGTCGAGGAGCAGGATCACCGGCTTGTTCGCCGGGGCGTCCTTCACCCGGGCCGCCGCCTCCTGGGGGGTGGCGGCGCGGACCACCTCGAACTTCAGGACCTCCCCGAAGGCGCGGTCTTGGGTGGCGGCGATGGGCTCGTCGGTGAACAGGGCCTCGCGGCACGGATCCCCGAAGGGGGAGATCCGCCCGGGGGTCTCGAGGATCACCGCCCGCCCGCGCATGGTGGGGGAGCGTCGACGAGCGGGCGCACAGATGCAAGGGGGCGCCCTGCCTACGTCGCCAGCTCCTCCGGCGCGTAGCCGGGCTCCACCTCGGTCACCGGCACCAGGGCGCCCTCGTTCCAGCACATCGGCGTCCCCGGCGGCGCGTCCGCCACCTTGAACACCCCCTCCGCCTTGCGCATCACCACCGTGGTGCGGTTCGGGAGCGCCCGGCCGGGGGCCACGATGGTGCGGGCGCCCAGGATCGAGCCGTGGCCGGCGCAGCCGCCGAGGACCTTTCGGCCGGTGTCCACCTCGACCCCCCGGTGCTGGACGGTGATCGGCTCGCCCAGGGCGTCGCGCCAGAACACCACCCCGGTGGTCAAGAAGACCTGCCGACCGAGCAGGCTGTCTTGCAGGAGCAGGTTGGTGAGGGTGCCGCCGCCGAGCGCCACCACGTGCTCGAAGGTCGCGTCGGCCAGGGTGTGGGTGTCGGGGCCGAGGACCCCGTGGGCGAGCTTGGTGAAGTCCGAGAGCCGGGAGCGCGGCCCCACGTAGCAGTGCCGGAGCACGCAGCTCGCGCCGATCTCGGCCCCCGCCCCGATGATCGCCCCCTCGAGGTAGGCGCTCGGGTGTACGTCGGCGCCGGGGCCGATGACGCTCCCCCTGCGCCGCTTGCCCTCGGCGAAGGGCAACAGGGCCTGCACCCAGGCCTTCGCCGCCCACAACACGTGCACCCAGTGCTGCACGTGCAGGGCGAAGGCGCCGCTCATCAGCACCGGCTCGGTGTAGGGCGGCGGGCCCAGCCGAGGGAGGGCGCGGGCGAGGGTGCGGGGCTCGAGCGCCACCAGGGTGGGCACCGCCTCGGCCCGCAAGCGGTCGAGGTCCGCGTCGGCCGGGGCGTCGAGGAACACGTCGTAGATCAGCCGGTCGCCGTCCCGGCGCACGTCGGACACCGCGGCCAGGGCCTCGAACACCGGGTGGGCGGGGAGGGCGAGGGCGGCGGGACGGCCCCCGGGGGTGGCCTTCGCGAAGGCGGCGAGCACCGCGTGGGTGGCGAGGGCGTGGTCGGCGAAGGTGAGGCGCTCCGCCGGGACCCTGCTCCGCAAGATCTCTTGCGCCCGGAGCTCGGCGAAGGTGGCGTCGAACAGCGGGAGCGCACCGACCGGGTCGCCGAAGGGCTCGATCCGCGTGCCGAGATCGAGGATGCGAGGGCCCGGGGCGGTCACGGCGGCGGAGTCTAGCGAGGCTGTGGTCCGCGCGCGACCGTCAGCCGGTACCACACGCCGTTCGCCACGAGCGCGCCGGCCCCCAGCACCAGCGCGCCGGCCACCGCGCGCACCAAGACGACCCGCACCCCGAGCACGCCCTGGAACCCCACCGCCACCCGAGCCCCGTGCCCGACCGAGAGCATCGCGATCGCCGCGACCGCCGCGAGCGCGCGGGGCTCGAGCAGGCGCGGCAGGAGCCGCCGGCCTGCGTAGGACGGCACCACGCAGGCTCGCGCCACGCCGCGGCCGGTACCGACCGCCTGCGGCGGTGCGCCGCTGACGGGCGCTGCTGCAGATCGCGACGGGGCGGACTTCGCCAGTGCTCGGCGAAGGTGGCGCGTGCAGTGCTGGGGCGGGAACGCCCGGGCCAGCCGGTCCAGGCCATGGCTCGGTGCGCACTCCAGTCGCCGTGGGTGCCAGAGCGTGGCCGGCGGAGGTCTTGGACGCAACCGAGATTGGTGGCGGTGCGTCCCATACGTGCGTGTTTCTGGCGGAGGCGACGCCTTACTGTGGGCTTGAACAACACTGGGCAGCTCGGTGATGGCACTGACGCGGACCATGTCGACGCGGTCGCCGCAAAACCGAGGGGAGTACAGGGCAGCAGGAGCTGACCTCGGAGGATTCATGATGCTGCGGGCTGCGGGGCCAGGGCGTACCGGCCAGCGCTGAGACGCGGATGGGCGACTCGGCGTGGGAGCGACGCAGGACTTGCCGAGTCAGGCGGTGGAGCCCGCGTTGACCGGCCTCGACCAAGATCCGGTGGTCGACGTCTCGGTGGGCTTCGGCCACTCCTGTGTCGTTCGAGCATCTGGCGCGCTCGAGTGCTGGGGAGAGATCGACGATCCGCGGGTCTTCGGTGGCATCGGCACGGTTCTGCAAGCGGACTTGCCGACGCGCATAGCCTCACCCGAGGCGATCGCGTTGGTGCACGGGCCCGATAGCGCGCAGGTCTGCGTCATCACCGCCGATCGGGGTCTCGCCTGCATGGGGCGCAACACCGAGGGGCAGCTCGGGGACGGGACGTACGTCGGTCGCACCGTACCGGTGTCGGTGCTCGCCGCCGACGGCTCGCCGCTCTCGGAGGTCACCGCGGTCTCCCAGTCCCAGCTCACGACTTGTGCGATCGCGGGTGACCAAGTCTGGTGTTGGGGCGGGAACCGAAGCGGCCAGCTCGGCGCCGATACGCCTGCCACGAGTCCCGTGCCGCTGCGTGTGGATGTGCCTTGCGAGTGATCGTCCACGAGTTGGAAGGCTGGGACGCGGAGCCCCGGATTTGGGGCCCCGCAAGGGGAGGGGGCGGCGGGCTCAGATGGCGGCGAGGCGGGCCTTCTGGGCCTCCTTCTCGCGCTCCTCGAGCACCCCGTGGATGAACTTGGAGCCGTTCTCGATGCAGTTGCCCATCATCTCGATGAGGAGCTGCTCCATGTTCTTCTTCGAGAGGCGCAGGGTGTCGTAGTACCGCTGGCGCTCGGTGGCGTGCCAGATGACCGGCATGTAGCCGTGGCGCATCAGCACGTAGTTCACGAGCAGGCGGCCGGTCTTCCCGGTGTGCTCCGCGAACGGGAAGATGCTCATGTACTCGTGGTGGAGGGCCGCCGCGAAGTGCACCGCGTCGTCGTCCTCGGGGTCGTTCTCGGCCGCCCAGTCCATCAGCTTGTTCATGCGGCTGGCGATGACGTTGGGCTGCGCGATGTCGTGGAAGTAGGCCCGGTGCAGCGGGATGTCCTTGCGGTAGCGGGCGGGCGAGAAGTCGGGCTCGCTCGCGCCGAGGACGGCGTGGATGCGCCGGACGAGGGCCATGTCGATCTTGCCGCCCTGGGGCGCCTCACGACGGATGAGCTCGACGCCGAGCTTCAGGTTGCGGATGTCCCCGTAGGTCTCGGGCGCTATGGGGCGCCCCTTGAGGGCGGAGGTCAGCTCCGCGTGGGTCAGGACGATGCCCTCCAAGGCGTTCTCATGGTAAATCCAAGAGAGCTCGAAGCTGTTCAGGAAATCCTTCCAGATATCGGGATGTTGCGCGGCCAGGTCCCGGAGGTCCTCGGTGCGGTCGTCGATGTCCCGAAAGCTCTCACGCGTGGTTCCCATTAACTCTTTCCCCCAAGTCCGAGTCGGCTGTGTTTCACGGAATCCGTGCTGTCGTGCGATGGCGCCCCAAGGCCCCGAAGTCACGACATATCCGAGCGATATCGAGGCGGCTTCGAACCTGTCAACTGACCCCCATGTGGCCCATTGGGGCAGATGTAACCCCTGCTAAAGCCCGAGATCCACGCGGTTTTCGGGGCCTCGGCCGTGGAACATCGACCCCCGCGGGCGGGGTGCTCGACCGGGGGAGAAAGCACCAATCATCCTGGCAAGTTGGCTTCAGGTCGGACGAATGACCGACCCGCGGATGACGCAGTGCTCACGTTGTTTCACCACCTGAGGCGAAGGGGTTGGAAGACCCACGCGCCACCACTGAGAGCACATGAGCCCACACCAATTTTTTTCTGAAATTTTTTCGTGAAGCGGCGGGTTTTCGAACTCCGCAGCGCGCTTCACCTTCATTTTCTGGTCGGTCTAGAGGGCGCGGAGGTGGGAGCGGGGGGCGAAGGCAGAGGTCAGACGTAGGCGAGCCAGCCCTCGCGGCGGGCGTTCTCACCCCGGACGGCGGCGAAGTAGTCCTTCTGGATCCGCTCGGTGATGGGGCCCCGGCGGCCGGTGCCGACGATCCGGCCGTCGATCTCCCGGACCGGGGTGACCTCGGCCGCGGTGCCGCACAGGAAGACCTCGTCCGCCAGGTACAGCTCGCTGCGGGTGAGGGCCTGCTCGCGCACCTCGATGCCGGCGTCCCGGGCGAGGTCGAGGAGCGACTCCCGGGTGATACCGGCCAGGAGGGATGCGCCCCGATCCGGGGTGTAGATGACACCATCGCGCACCAGGAAGATGTTCTCGCCGGTGCCCTCGGCCACGAAGCCCTGCTGATCGAGGAGGATGGCCTCGTGATAGCCGTTCGCCATCGCCTCACGCTTGGCGAGCACGCTGTTCACGTACTGGCCGCAGATCTTGGCCTTCTCGTAGTTCGCACGGATGCCGATACGCGTGTAGCTCGACACGCAGACCCGCACACCCTGCTCGAGCGCCTCGTCGCCCAGGTAGGCGCCCCACGGCCACGCGGCGATCGCCACGCGCACCACGTTGTCGCTCGCGGCGACCTTGATGGTGCCTTCGCCCAACCACACCAGCGGCCGGATGTAGCAGTCGGCCAGCTTGTTGTTCCTGAGGAGGGTGCGGATGGCGTCGCTGATCTGGGCCTCGGAGTAGGGGACCTTGATCGTGGCGATCTTGCACGAGTCGAACAGCCGCTTCACGTGCTCTTGCAGACGGAACACTGCGGTGCGGCCGTCCTTGCCCTGGTAGGCGCGGATGCCTTCGAACACGCCCAGACCGTAGTGCAGGGTGTGGCTCAACATGTGGGTGGTGGCGTTCTCGTAGGGGACGATCTCGCCGTCTAACCAGATGGGAAGCTTGTCGGGCATGGCGCCAGTGACCACCGGGCACCCAAAAGGTCAACCAACATCGCAAGTGCGCGGAACGATAGGCCTGCGGGCGACTCGGAGCGCGCCGCCGGGGGCGACTAGAGCGCCGCGACTTCCAACAGCTTTTGGAGCAAAGGACCCTTCTCGGAGAGCTCCTCCTTGCCGTTCCTGAGGGCCTGCTGCAGCGCCCCAGCCCGAGGCACAAGCGAGGTCGGCGAGAGGGTCTTTCGGTACGTGAACATCAGGTTCGCGAAGGCCCTGTCTTTGTTCACGTTGTCGGCCGCGAGGCGCATCAGCGGGAGGAAGATCATGTTCCGCCCGATCTGCGGCGCGAAGCAGTCCAGGCCGAGCACCGCGACGTTTCGGGTGCCGATGTGGCCGGCCTGGACGTACTCCCACGCGCTCCGCGCGGGGACGTTGGCCGCGATGCCGCCGTCGGCGAGGAAGTCGACGTCGTTGTGCTCGAGGACCTGGCGCATCAGGTCGTGCATGCGCGGATCGTCCCGCGTCACGTCGTACTGGATGATCGCGGGGAGGGCGGACGAGAAGCCGACCGCGTCGATCACGTCGAAGTCGCGGGTCAGCTCGTCGGAGCCGAGCGACACCGCGCGCATCGCGCCGGGGGTGGCCACCAGCTCCGAGAGGAAGGCCACGATGTTGGTGACCAGGTCCTTCACGTGGAGCAGGCGGCCGAGGGCGCCGCGGCGCAGCTCCTTCCGGAACAGCTTCTCGTAGTGCCGCACCTGGCGCACCGCCTCGCGGCGCACCCCGGTGACGGTGCAGATGAAGGGCACCGACAGCTCGTTGAGGCGCATCGTGCCGCCCTGCGGCGACTCGAAGTAGCGGGCGAGCGCGGTGCGCAGGTAGAGGCGCAAGGCGCCTGGCATCGCGTAGCGGGTCTCCGCGTCGAGGACCCGGAACATCGACGAGAACGTGAGCTGCGAGGTCACCGCGGTGACGGTGGACTCGCGGAAGTCCATGTCGCGGGCCCGGAACAGCCCCAGGATGGAGCCGATGCTGCTCCCGGCCACGAGCTTTGGGCGGATGCCGAGCGACTCGAGGAGCGAGAACGCGCCGAGGTGCACGTAGCCGCAGCCGCCGCCGCCGCCCACCGCGAGGACCAGGCTCTTGGTCGAGATCTCCCGCTCGAGGGCGGTGGGGCTGAGGCGGCCCAGGGTCTGGGAGAGCAAGCTGGCTTGCTCTCGTCGCAGCGCCGGCTCGAGGGCGTCGGCGTCGGCGGCCAGGCTCTGGGGATCGAGGTCGGTGCGGTCCCGGATCGAGTCGGCGACGCGCTTGACCACGTCTCGGAAGGCGGAGAGCTGCGGGCCGACCACAACGTCGCCCGCGTCGCCGGGGACGATCCACAAGCGCGCCAGGTTCAGCGCCCGGC
Source organism: Deltaproteobacteria bacterium (assembly GCA_020632995.1). Classification (GTDB taxonomy): domain Bacteria; phylum Myxococcota; class Kuafuiibacteriia; order Kuafuiibacteriales; family Kuafuiibacteriaceae; genus JACKEN01. Next base: position 214,152 of record JACKEN010000001.1, read on the forward strand.
GGAGTATGACTTCATGTGGGCGCGAGAGCCGGTCGGGCCGGGCCACGAGGGCCTCCACCAGCGCCATCTCCGCCTCGTCGAAGGGGCGGAGCTGGCGATAGCGCTCGGCCAGGTCGGGCCGGATATCGGGCGGAACGGCGAGCAAGGGCGCGGGAACCTTACGAACATGGACGCCAGCGGAGCAACCTGGCGAACCCTTGAGGCGGTGCACTCCGATGTTGACGAACCGACGCGCGAGTCGCAAACCGGAGCTCGGGCGCGGCGTACACCGGCTAACTCGACCACGTGGCCGCGCTCGCCTTGCGCCGGTGGGGCGTCGCGGGTCAGCGTGTCCGAAGCCGCTCGTGAGAGGAGACCGTGAGCACCGCGATGTTGCCAGATGACTCGGTGGTGGTCCGGCTCCCGGATCGGATCATCCACATCGACGCGGTTCGCCGCGCGGTCCACGTGCGCGCGAGCGGCGCGCGGTACGACCTGGGCGGCTCGCTCGTGGCCTCGCACCCCTTCGCGCGGGTCAGCCGGGTGCGGATCGTGGTGCTCGCGCCCGACGAGGTGCGCCTCAGCCTCGAGCTGAGCACCGGCCAGACGGTGGGCCTCGGGCACGCGGCCAGCCGCGATCTCGCGATGCTCACCGCGCGCGCGGTGGCGGATCTGTGCCGCTGCAACCTCGACGCGGGCCAGGGCACCACCGACGTGCCGCCCTCGCGCCCCGAGCTCGAGGCGATCACCGGGCCCATCCCGGTCCCCGAGCCGCGTTGGGCCGGGAGCCTGGTGGGGGTGGTGCCGCTGGTCGGGCCCAAGCCACAGACCCCGCCCACCCAGAAGGACGCCCTGCATCGGATCACCCGCGAGCTGTCGCGGCCGCCGCGCGCGGCCCTCACGAGCGAGGCGATCGCGGCGTCGCCGCCGGACGAGGTCCCCACCGCGCCCGCGGCCACCGGTGAGCCGGCCGAGCCGGTGTTCGGGGCGCTGTTGCGCGAGTCCGAGCTGGCCCAGGCGCTCGACCCGAGGGAGCTCGAGGCGGTGTTCCGCGCCGCGGGCGCCACCACCGGCGAGGAGCCGGATCAGAAGGCCACGATGGTGGGGGTGGCGCGGGTGGGCAGCCGCCTCGAGGCGGTGGGCGAGATCCTGGCCCTGGCGGCCGAGCAGCTCCCGGTGGCGGGGCCTGACCTGGCGGCGGCCCCCGCCGCGCGGAGCCGCGGTCGGAGTCGCGCCAGGTAGCCCTTATTCTTTGCTGGGCCCCGGTGTATGGTCCGTCGCCCATGGCCGCCCCCCTGTTGACGCTGAGCGTCGCCCTCTTGGTGGGCACCCCGGGGTACGCGGAGCTGTCCCGGGACGCCGAGAAGGTGCCCAACCTGGGCCGGCTCCTCGAGGGGTACCTCGAGGATTGCCAGGTCGACACCCCCGGCTTCGACAAGGCGGGTTGCGAGGCGCGGGCCAAGGCCGCCCAGAAGAAGGCGGACGGCCAGCTCCTCGAGATCGAGCTCAGCGAGCTCGACGGCAACCTGAGCTTCGCGGGCTGGGACCAGCGCAAGCAGGCCTTCAGGCTGCACCTGGTGCCCCTGTTCGACGAGCGGGGGCTGGCCATGTCGGTGGGCAAGCCCAAGAAGCTGGACGCCGAGGGGCGGCCGGTGCTCGGCAACATCCCGATCTGGGTGAAGAAGCCCGATGGGGAGCCCGAGCTGATCTTCAAGAAGCGGCTGCAGCGCGGCATGGTCCGCCTGGCCCTCTTGGTGAAGCCCAAGCGCCCCTGGCGCATGAAGCGGAAGCAGGGCGACGACATCCGCGGGATGGAGGTGGAGCTCGTGGCGCTCCGCTTGCTTGCCGCCCGTGGTGGCGAGATCCTGGCGGAAGAGACCTACGGACGACGATGAGCGACACGACGGCAAGGGACCCCAGGGCGCTGGTGCGCGCGGCGCTCGACGACGCCGGGGTGAAGAAGGCGGCGGACGCGCTGCGGGTGGCCCGGGAGGCCTCGCTGGACGAGATCCTGGAGCTGGGGCGCGCCCTGGCCGAGGCCTCGGGGGCCCAGGCGCGGGCGCGGCGCCTGGGGGCCGAGATCTCGGGCTACCAGGGGCGCGAGGCGGAGATCCCGCCCGAGCGCAAGGCGCTGGGCTTCGCCAGCTCGTTCCCGGTGCGGGCCCTCGACATGGGCCTGTTGGATCCCGAAGAGATCTTCCTCGCGAACCGCGAGAAGTTCTCGCAGGTGACCCTCACCATCGTGCAGCCGATCGCGGAGCTGGTGGAGGCGCTGGCCCAGCTCCAGCAGGGCGGCGTGCTCGCACTGCGGGTGCCGGCGGCCGAGGTGACCGGGCACTCCGCGGACACCGATGACGACACCGAGGTGTTCATCTACATCCTGCCGCGGGAGATCCAGAAGATCGTGGAGGCGGCCCGGGCGGAGGCCCTCAGGACGGTGGTCGCGTGGATCGTGGCCGCCACCGACGGCTGACCGCGGCGCAAGCGAAGCGCGCAGCCGGGCGCAGCCCGGCGGAGAGGGGTGGGACGGCTCCGCCGGCCCGGGACCCCAGGAACTCGCAAGCGAAGCGCGCAGCCGGGCGCAGCCCGGCGGAGAGGGGTGGGACGGCTCCGCCGGCCCGGGACCCCAGGGCATCGCAAGCGAAGCGCGCAGCCGGGCGCAGCCCGGCGGAGAGGGGTGGGACGGCTCCGCCGGCCCGGGACCCCAGGTCTAGACTCAGCGCCCGGGGCCCGAGGTGCTCTGCATGAACTCCTGCAGGGTGGTCTTCTTGTAGTCGGCGGGGGCCTCGAACTTGTCCTTGGCGAGGTCCATCGCCTCCATCGACACGAGCGTCGCGGTGGTCTCGAACGAGGCCGGCCCCATGCTGATGCGGCGCACCGACTTCACCGGGAAGCCGTGATCGGCCAGCTGGAGGAGCTCCACGCTGGTGGCGGCCGAGGAGCCCGCGCCGGTCTCGGACAGGCGCTTGGCCAGGGTCTTGGCGTCGGCCCGGAAGGCGCTCATGTCGACCGCCATCTTGTCGGCGAGGCAGGACTCACCGGAGCCCTCCGCCCCCGTCCACGCTACGTAGGTGCAGGCGATGCCGGCCACCTTGTCGGTCTTGTCGGTCTTCTTGACCTCGAGCGGCTTCTTGTTGGCCTCCTCCTGCTCCTTCAGGAGCTTCTCCGCCATCTTGCGGCGCTCCTCGGGCATGTTGGCCATCGCCGCCTTCATCTGAGCCTTCATGTCCTCCCGCATCTTCACCAGGTCCTGCAGGCTGGCCTGCGCCGCCAGCTTCTTGGCGTTGTTGACCAGGGTCAGGTCGCCGGTGGGGAGGTCGATGATCATCACCGTCTCCTCACCCTCGGTCTCCACCCGCAGCCGGTGATGGGCGTAGTAGATGTCGGCAGTGCTGGAGCGGGACTGGCTGGCGTGCGACTGCTTCGCGTGCCAACCGTTCTTCGCCAGGGCGGGGCTGGCGCCGGCGGCCAGGGGGAGGGCCACCACGGCGGCCAGGAGGATTCTCAACATGGCCCGCGGGTAGCACGGCGGGGTCTCGGCGGTCAAAAGCGACCTTGCCGCGTCGGCTTCGGATCCGGTAAGCCGCCCAAACAGTGAAGGTCGCACTCGTCGGCTTCCGGGGCTCCGGAAAGACCAGCGTGTTCAACGCCCTGACCGGCCAGTCCGCGGACACCGGGTTCGGAAAGAAGGGCTCCAACCTCGGGCGCATCCAGGTGCCCGACGCTCGGCTCGATGCCCTGACCGAGATCTACCATCCGAAGAAGACCACCCACGCCGAGATCCAGTTCGTGGACGCGGCGGGCCCGGACGAAACCCACTCCGGCACCGGCCTCGACGCCGGCCTGGTGGCGGTGATCCGCGAGGCCGACGCCCTGGTGCATGTGGTGCGCGGCTTCAAGAGCGCGATGCTCACCAAGGCGCCGAACCCGGCGGGGGATCTATCGGCGTTCGAGGACGAGCTGATCCTCACCGACCTCGTGCAGATCGAGAAGCGCATCGAGCGGCTCAAGAAGGAGAAGCGCGGGCCCGAGCTCGACCTGATGGAGAAACTGAAGGCCCACCTCGAATCCGAGCAGGCCCTCCGTCGTCTGGAGCTTACAGAGGAGGAGCGGCAGGCCTGCTCGGGGTTCGCGTTCCTGTCCATGAAGCCGATGCTGGTGGTGCTGAACCAGGCCGAGGACGATCTCGGGAACGATCCGCCGGGGGACATGGTCGAAGCTGCCCAGGAGCGGAAGGTGGAGCTGTTGGCTCTGTGCGCCACCATCGAGGCCGAGATCCAGGCGATGGAGCCCGACGATCAGAAGGCGTTCCTCGCCGACCTGGGGCTCTCGGAGCCGGTGCGGGCCCGCTTCATCCGGGCCGCCTATCACCTGTTGGACCTGATCAGCTTCCTCACCTCGGGTGAGGACGAGGTGCGCGCCTGGACCATCCGGCGCGGGCTCACCGCCAAGCAGGCCTCGGGCAAGATCCACTCGGACATCGAGCGCGGCTTCATCCGGGCCGAGGTCACCGCGTACGCGGACTTCATCGAACTGGGCACCGAGGCGAAGGTGCGCGAGGCCGGCAAGCTCCGGCTCGAGGGCAAGGACTACGTCGTTCAAGACGGGGACATCATGCACGTGCGTCACAGCGGGTGACGCCAGGTTGGAGAGGTACGAAGGACATGAACTGGAAGTTGGGTTTCTTTGCGGCGGTGACGGTGTTCGGGATGGGCCTCGCGCGGCCCGCGCACGCCCAGGACTACTCGCTCGCGTACGCGCAGGCGGGGGCGCTGCTCACCTACTCTGAGGCCGAGATCCGCATCCTCTACGCGGGCGTGACCGCGCGCGAGTACGACCCCAAGATCATCAAGGACACCGTGGCCGAGCTGAAGCGCACCATCGGTGACGCCAAGCGCCAGGCGGGCCGCGCGGCCACCCTGCTGCCCGAGAGCCTGTCGAAGTACCAGGAGGACGTCGAGAAGCTCCGCACCTCGATCAGCAAGGCCGAGGACCAGCTCAACAAGCTGTCCAACGACATCGACGAGCAGACCAAGGCCCTGGGGAGCGACGACGCAGAGCCCGAGCTGGGCGAGCGCGGCGACGGGGACGAGGGCGACGAGACCCCGAAGGTGGACTGGGAGCTCCTGAAGGCGGGCATCGGCTGGTTCAATGCGGACGTCGGCGAGTCCAAGAAGCTCTACGCCGCGGTGGCGAAGAAGCTGAAGGTGCCCGGCCTCAAGGTCCCGCCGAAGCCCCGGGGCAAGCGGCCCGAGTAGGCCTACCTGCGGCGCTCTTCCTTCTCGAGGATCGACACCACGTTGATCGTCCGCAGCTGCTGGTGCGGCCGCAACCTCTGTTGCCAGGGCTTGTAGCCCTCGGCCAGCACCTTCACCTCGTACTCGCGGTCCTCGAAGTCGTGCTGGAGCACCAGCGGCGTCTTCCCCACGTAGCCCCCGTCCAGCTCCACCGTGGCCCCCGAGGGGGTGCTGATCACGGTGAGCATCCCCACCGCCTTGACCGCGGCGTCCTCCGGCTCCGGCTTGGCGAGGGGGGTCTTGAACCCGAACCCCACGTCGGGGAGCTCGATCGGGGCAGGGGTCGCAACCTGGCCTGCGTCCATGGCGTCCACCGCCGCGCCCGGCTGCCCCGGGACCGTCGCCTCGTCACCGCCGCGGGTGGCGGCCCAGATTCCCGCGATCACCAGGATCAGCCCCGCGCCCACGATCAGGGTCCCCTTCATGGAGCCGTGCTCCCCCCCGTCGCTCGACAGCCGTGTGGTCGGGCGGGCCGAGGGGCGGCCGGGGCCGGGGCGATCGGCCCCCGGCTCGTGGTCCTGCAGGGCCTCGAGGGCGCCGCCGAAGGCGCCGAGCGCGGGCGCGGTCGGCGCGGTCGGACCGCTGTTGGGGAGGGGGAGGCCCGAGGCCCGGGGGCCCGAGCCCGAGCCGCCGCCGTCGGAGGGCAGCGGCAGGGAGATCCGCGCGAGCGGGGTGGGGCGGGGGGCGGCGGGGGCGGTGGGCCCGCTGGCCGGGGGGGCCGACCACCCGGGGGCGGTCGCGGGCGGGGTGGGGCGGCTGGTCGGGGCCGTCATCACCTCCGCGGGGCGCGGGAGCGTCGGGCCGGATGGGCTGGAGCCGGGCTCCTGGAGCACCATCGACCAGCCGCGGTGCAGGTCGCCCTCCGTCGGCGCGGGGCCGGCGGCGGTCGGGGCGGGGCGGCCGAGGAGGATCTCGGGGCCTCGGAGCGCGTCCGCCGGCACCGCGGTGGCCAGCATCCGGGTCAGGGTCTCGGCCGAGGCGCGGGGCTGACCGCTGTCCTTGAGCTCGCGGCTGATCGCCTGGCCGAGGGCGAGGGCGGTCGGGAACCGGTCGCCCGGGGTGGGGGCCAGGGCCCGGCGCAGGAGGGTCACCAGGCTCGGGCGTGGGTCGGGGAGGGCGCCGGGCAGTGGGGGCACCTGGCCCCGGCCGAGGGCGGCGCGGATCTCGCCCTCGCTCCGCCCTCCCCACGGCGGCTGGCCGCTGAGGAGGGTGAGGTAGAGGGCGCCGAGGGCGTAGACGTCGCTGAGGGCGTCGGGGCGCTGGCCCCGCATGAGCTCGGGCGCGGCGCTCTGGAGCTCAGGCTCGGGCTCGGCTGGGATGAGGAGGCCGTCGACCCCGGGGAGCCCGCAACCCAACAGGGCCACCGTGCCGGCCGGGGTCAAGAGCAGCGTGCCGGGGTGGAGGGCGGCGTGGGCCCGGGGCGCGCCGGCGTGGCCGGGCCCGAGGTGGATCTTGTGGCAGAGCTGGGTGGCGGTCGCGGTGAGGGCGGCCGCGAGGCCGTCGCCCAGGCCCTCGCCGCGCCGGCCGAGGCCACGGAGCATGTCCGCCAGCCGGAGCGCGCCGCCATGGATCGGCTCGAGGGCGAGCTGCACGTGGTCGGCGCCGGTCGCGAGGCGCAGGGGGGCCACGAGCCCCTCGACCGGGCGCGCCGCGACCATCGCGAGCTCCTCGTCCAGCGCCGCCCGCAGCTCGGGGATCACCGCGTGGGTGAGATCCAGCCGGAGGGTCACGCCCTCGCCCGCGGTCGGGATCAGGGTTCGCCGCCCCACCAGGGCCCGCACCTTCTCGCGCTTCAGTGCCACCATCGCCCATGACCTGCGTACGATAGGGAGGGCGTTGCTCACAACTCCCGGAGGCCCCTTTGCGCATCGCCACCCTCTCTGATCTGCACACCGACTTCGAGGCCAACCGGGCCCTGGTGGTGCGCCTGGCGGTGGCGATCCACGAGGCGGGCGCGGACGCGGTGGTGGTGGCGGGGGACATCTCCCACCGCGACGACCGCATCGCCCGGACCCTGGAGGCCCTCCGGGTGGCCGCCCCGGTGGTGGCCTACCTGCCCGGGAACCATGACCTCTGGTCGGACCTGGCCAGGGACCCCGAGGTCGACACCTGGCAGCGCTACCACCACCAGCTGAGGGCGGTGGCGGAGTCGGCGGGGGCCCACTACCTCCCGGCGGGGCCCCTCCACCTCGGCCGGGGCGCGGTGGCCGGCACCTGCGGCTGGTACGACTACTCCCTCATGCTCCCCGAGATCCGGGCGCAGGTGGCCGACGAGGCCCTGGCGGCCAAGCACCTCGACGGCATCCAGTGGAGCGACGCGCGCTTCGTGGCGTTCCGCGACGCGGCGGGCGCGCTGATGGAGGACGCCGCGGTGGCGCGCCGGATGGAGGCGGAGCTCGCAGGCCAGCTTGCAGCGCTCGAGCGCGACGCCGAGGTGGAGGCGGTGGTGGTGGCCACCCACCACCTGCCCTTCGACGCGGTGGCGCGCCGCACCGGCACGCTGCCGTGGGAGTTCTTCAACGCGTTCATGGGGAGCGCGCGCCTGGGCGAGGTGATCCGGGGCGCGGGCAAGGTGCGCACCGCGGTGTACGGCCACACCCACGTGGTGGGGCGGCACGAGCTCGATGGGCTGGTGGCGTACGGCACGCCGCTCGGCTACCCGCGGGAGCGGCTCGGCATGGACGACGACGAGGTGGTGGCCACCCGGATCGGGTGGGCCGAGCTCCCGGGCTGAGCCCTTACACTCAGTATCATACGCGAGCCCGCGCCGCGGGACAGCAGGAAGCGTCGGGGGGTGGGTCGGCGCGCCGCTTTTGGGGCGCGCCGTTGTGTCGAAGCGGGACCGGGAGCGGCGCAGGTTGCCCGGCCCACCTTCGGCGCGCCTCATGGCCGGGTGCAGAGCGAGGCGCTGGATCGACTTGCGATGGTGGCGAAGGAGGCCCAGGTGGCCTCGGACGCCCCGGTGTTCGCGCACCTCGCGGTGGCGGTGGCGGGCCGGGTCCGGGACGTGTTCCTCGGGCCGCGCTCGGTCATTCGGCCGGGGCTCGCGGTGGTGGACTGGCGGAGCGCGCCCCTGGCCGAGGTCTTCTTCAGCGCCGCGGCGGGGGCGGAGTACGAGGTGGAGGCGGAGGGTCGGACCCTCTCGGGGACCCTGTTGGCCCGGCACCTCTTCGAGTGGGCAGGGGGCGAGGTGAGCGCGGTGGTCGGCGACGACGCTGTTTGGCGACGCGGCCCGACGGGCTGGGTCGAGGCGGTGGTCGAGGACACCGCCGGGTGGGGGGCGCCGCTCGCCGGGCCCCCGGTGCCCCTCGGCGCCGAGGTGGTGCTGGACGAGGCGCAGCGGGCGGCGGTGGAGGCCCCCGACGGCCACGCGATGCTGGTGCTGGGCGAGGCCGGGTTCGGCAAGACCACGGTGGCGCTGCACCGGGCCGCCCACCTGGCCCGGCGGGCGCGGGCCGACGGGCGGGCCCACGACGTCCTGGTGGTGGTGCCGACCGAGGGGCTGCGGCGCCTCGGCGCGCTGCTGATGGAGCGCCTGGAGGTCCCGGAGGCCAAGGTGGTGACCTACGACGCGTGGGCCCTGGCCGAGGCCCGGCGGGTGTTCAAGGGCCTGCCCAAGCGCGACGCGGTCGACACCCCGGCCCCGGTGGTGACCTTGAAGCGGCAAGCTGGCCTGCGGGACGTGCTGCCCGAGGTGGCGGCGCGCCCGGGGGCCCCGCGGCGCTCCGCAGATCGGCAAGACCTGTTGCACCTGTTCGGCGACCGCGCGCTCCTCCTGCGGGCCGGGGCGTCCGCGACCCAGGTGGCCGCGACCCTCGAGCACACCCACGTGCAGTTCTCGCTCACCACCGAGGAGGCCTTCGCCCACGTGGACGCGGACCGCCTCGAGGCCCTGGACGGGCGCCGCCTCGACGAGGGCACCCCGTGGGAGGACGCCGAGAGCCTCGACGCGGAGGACGCCGCGGTGCTCTTCGCCCTCGCGCGGCTGCGCGGCGGCTCGGGCCGGGGGCCGCGGCGGTACGCGCACGTGGTGGTGGACGAGGCCCAGGAGCTCGCGCCCCTGGAGCTGGCCCTGGTGGGCCGGGCCCGGGCGCCCGGCGGCGCGCTCACCGTGGCGGGCGACGCGCGACAGCACACCGACGAGACCGGCACCTTCGGCGGTTGGCCCGCCGCCCTCGCCGACCTCGGGGCGCCGAAGGCCGAGGTGGTCACGCTCACCGAGAGCTACCGCTGCCCGCCCGCGGTCGAGGCCCTGGCCCGCGGGCTGTTCCAGGAGCGGCCCGGCGGACGGGAGCGGGACGGTGAGGCCTTGACGTTGCGGCTGTTCGGCGATCCCTGCCGGCTGGAGTGGGCGCTCCTCGCCGCGCTCGACGCCTTCACCCGCGCCAACCCCCAGGCCTCCGCCGCGGTGGTCTACCGCGATCGGGCCGAGGCCGAGGCGGCGGCGCCGCGGCTGGCCCGCGCGATGGGGGTGCACCTCGCCCTCGACGGTGACTTCCACTTCGGGCCGGGTGTCAACGTGACCTGCGTGGAGGAGGTGAAGGGGCTGGAGTTCGACCTCGTGGTGGTGCCCGACGCCACCCCCGCCCGCTACCCGGCCGACGACCCGCTGGCCCGGCGCGCGCTCTACGTGGCCTTCACCCGCGCCGTGCACCGGCTCTGGGTGCTGGCGGCGGGGCGGTGGACGCCCTTGCTGCAGGATCGCTGATCAGCGCAGGAAGCCGAGGGGGTCGCCCGCGCCCTCGAGGTCGCGGGTGAGGAACAGGAGCCCGAGGAGCACCGCCACCAGCGCGCCGTAGCCGGCGAAGACCGCGAGCCCCTGGCCGACGGTCATCGGGGTCTGCAAGGCCTCCTGCTTCTGCTGCTCGAACGCGGTGACGCGCTGGGCGACCACCTTGTCTCGACCCTTGACGGTGCTGGGGAGCACGAGGCCCGCGAAGTGCGCGAAGGCCGGGCCGTCCAGATCTCGGGGGGCCATGAGGGCCAGGGCGGGCCGAAGGGTGCGGGCCGAGAGGGCCCCGCCGAGCTCGAGCAGCCCCAGCAGCACCATGAGCACCAGCAGCTCGAGGTGGGCGACGTAGGCCAGGCCCGCCCCCAGGGCCAGCGACGCGTACAGCGCTGGCGCCCCGAGGCCTCGCTCCGAGGACAGGGCCAGGCTCGCGAGGATGCGCCCGCCGTCGAGGGGGAAGATCGGGAGCAGGTTGAAGAGGTTGATCAGGGCGCCCCAGGCCGCCGCGGCGCCGAGGACAGGGTGGGCGCCGTCGAGGGCGAAGTGGGCGGCCCCGAGGGCCACCGACAAGAGCGTGCCCCACACCGGGCCGTTGATGGCGATGTACGCGCTCTTGGCCCGCGTGCGGGCCACGCCGCGGCTCACCGCGGCGCCTCCGAAGAAGGGGATGAGGTACACGCCCCGCACCGGGACGCCGGAGCGGAACATGGCGAACACGTGCCCAAGCTCATGGATCAGCACGTGGAGCACCACCACCAGCGCGAACCGCCACGAGAACACCAGGCTGTAGGCGCCGACGGCCAGGATCGCCGCCCCCGGCTTGACCGTCTTCAGGAGCTTCAGGCCCATCTTCAGGGCCTTCGGGCCGGCCTTGAAGAGCAGGGCGACGAGCCCGACGCCGGGGGTCCGCGTTGCGTTGGGGGTGCGGCTGTCGGCCACCGGCTCGGGCTGGGCGGCGCGCCACTCGGCGGGGAAGAGGTCGGCGGAGCCGGTGCGCGCGGCCACCACCGCCAACAGCGCCGGGGCGTTGTCGACCGGCGCGGGCCCGATGGTCGACACCTGGGCCGCCGCGTCGATGAAGGAGACCGACTCGCCGTCCCCGAGGAGCGTGATGACGCGGGCGGTCTGGCGGCCGACCGGCTCCTCGTCCACCCGCACCTCACGGATGGCGGGCCACGGCAAGTTGACCTGCGTCTTGAGCTCGGTGATGCCGGCCTCGTCGACCGCCAGGCCGCTCTGCCGCTGGCCGGCGGTGTGGAAGAGCGCCCAGAGCAGGCCCAGCACCATCGCCACCCCGAAGGGGTAGTCGCCGGCGAAGGAACCGGGCTCGAACACCGCGCGGACGGCGAAGTAGCTCACCAGGATCACCACGAAGGTGGTGAAGGTGACCCACGCGCGCGGGCGCCTGAACGTGGCGGTCGTCTCAGACATGCTCCTCACGCGGGATCCGCCACCCCTCCCACACCGCGATGGCGAGGAAGAGCAGGTCCATGGGGCCCTGGAAGCTGACCTCCAGGACACCCAACAGGAGCATGCCGAGACCCATGATGAGGGACGGCTCGCCGTCCTCATCCGTGTCGACGGGCGCGTCGGCGAGCGCGTCGTCGGCGGGGGCCGCGATCTCGTCCGCGCCCTGCTCGGCCGCCGCTCCTGCAGGTTCACCTGCGATCGTGTGCTCGATGCCGGCCTGCTCGGCCTCGGCGGTCAGGTCGACGTCCTCGCCGCCCATCTGGCCCAGGACGATGGCTACCACGATGATTGTCTGGCCGAGGAAGTAGCTCCCCGCCGCCACCACCGCGCCTACCAGCTGATGGCGCGGGCCCCGCCCGCCCCGGGCGGCGCCGATGCCCGCGAGGAAGCCCACCGCCACCGCGATGAGCCCCAGCTGGTAGTCGGTGATCAGAGTGATGGCGGCCCAGATGCCGGCCCCGACCGCCCCGAGCAGGAGCGACCAGATCACCGAGCGCAGGAGCGATGGCGGAGGCTCCGGCGGCTGGAAGGCGCCGTCGGGCTCGAGGCCGATGCCCGGCTGGGGCAGGACCACACGCGGTCCGGGGGAGGGCTGGGGCGCCTCTTGCTGCTCGCTCATCGTGGTCGTGATGCGTAGCGCCAGGTCGCCGGGAGGGCAAGGCGCACCCGAGGTCTCGATCGCCGGGGAGCGGGATTCTTCGTGTGCACCTGTCCCTTGGGTCAGGGGTCGGTGTCGGTCTTGAAGCGCCGCACCACGTCGGCAAGCAGGGTTGCACCGTCGAGCGCCTTCACCGCGTCCGCGCGGATCGTGAGGCTGTACGCGGTGTCGGCCGGCAGGCTCGGGGCCTGGAAGGAGGCGGTGTGGCTCTCTTCCAGGTACTCGCCGAGGGCGGTGGGCACCACGTCGATCGGGGCGCCAGAGTCCGAGATGTGCTCGAGGAGCACCGCGTCGGCCAGGGTCTCTTCGTCGACCGCGGCGGAGAAGGTCACCACCACCGGGACGTCGCCCGCCGGGATCAGGGCGCCCTGGCTGGGGAAGGTGTCGATGACCCACAGCGGCTCGGGCACCACGATCTCGGCGTTGCCGCACGCGGTGACGAGGAGGAGGAAGGGCAGGATGGCTTGCGCTCGGCGGAGGGGCTCGATCATGGGAGGTCCTCGCTCACCTCGAGGGTGAACAGGGCAGGGGCGCCGGTGGCGGTGCCCACCGCGATCTCGAGGCCGATGACGTAGACGCCCGAGGTGGTGGGGGTGAAGCGCTGGCAGACGCCGGGGGCGCAGCCGGTGGCGCGGTCGACGAGGGCCGCGGTGCCGCCGGAGGGATCGGTCTGGAGCCACCACCGGTGGTGGATGGCGGCGGTGGAGGTGGGGATGTGGCTGGAGCGCCCGTCGAGGATCACCCGCTCGCGCACCTTCGCGGTGGCGGGGCCCTGGATCACCGGCGCGGCGCGGGGGCGCGCGTCGTCGAAGACGTGGACGGTGGCGTACGCGATGGCGGACGTGGCCTGCTTGCCCACCAGCCGGGCGGAGAGCCAGTACGCGCCGGGGCGGGGCGGGGTGAAGCGCGCCGCGTCGTGGGGGTCGGGGCCGACCTCGAGGGGCAGGTCGCCGGGCACCCCGGCCGGGAGGCGCGCCCAGCGCCACTGCGCGGTGAGGTCTTCGGGCGCGGTGGCGGGGGCGAGGAGCTGATCCGGCGCCACCGACACCCCGCCTTCGCCGTCGGCGCAGCGGGCCTCGGCCGGGGCACGGAAAGGCACGTTGCAGGCGGGCGGGGCCAGGGTGAGGCGCAGGGGCTCGGGGCTGGTGCTGGTGGCGGCGGCGGTGACCGAGAGCAGATCGTGGTCCTCCCGCGCGCCGTCGGACACCGTCAGGGCCACGACGTACACGCCGGGCGCGTCGGGGACGAAGCGCGCGATAGCCTCGTCGTCAGGGTCGAGCCGGGCCGCCGCCCCGTCGGGGTGGGTCACCATCCGCCACGCGAAGCGCAGGGGATCGCCGTCCGGATCCGCGCTGAGGGTGGCGTCGAGGGCCACCTCCTGCCCCACCACCGCGCGCTGGTCGAAGCCCGCGAACGCGGTGGGGGCGCGGGTCACCGCCACCGGATCCTCCACGCAGGCCGACAGGGCCAGGAGCATCACGACTCTGCCGGCCCGGGGGCGCACGCGGGGACACTACCAGAAGGCGGGGCCGGGGGGCATGATGCCCGCGTGCTCCCCCTGGCCGCCGCCGTCCTGCTCCTGCCCCTGGCTCAGCCCGCCCCCGGCGGCGCGGCGGACGAGTTCGCCAACCTGGAGGTGGCGCTGACCCGGCACACGCGGGACCGGTACGTGGCGGACCTGGAGGAGATCAAGCGGCGGGGGGTGCTCCGGGTGCTGACCCGCAACTCGTCCTCCACCTACTTCATCTCCAAGGGGGAGCAACGCGGCTTTCAGTTCGAGCTGGTGCAGGCCTTCGCCAAGGAGCTGGGGGTGCGGCTGGCGATCGTGGTGCCGCCGTCCCGGGACGAGCTCATCCAGTCGCTGTTGGCGGGGGAGGGCGACCTCATCGCGGCGGGGATGAGCATCGCGCCGGACCGCGCGGAGAAGGTGCGCTTCACCTCCACCGTGTTCACCGCGGGGCGGGTCTTCGTGACCCACCGCCACACCATCAAGCTGGTGGAGTCGGTGGCCGACCTCGCCCAGTTCGACATCCACGTCAGCTACCGCAGCACCACCTACGCGGGGGTGAAGGCGGCGGAGCGCGAGGCGGGGGTACCGTTCCGCATCCTCGACACCGGGGGCGACGTCGAGATGGAGGAGATCCTCGACCGCATCTCGGCCGGGGTCTACGAGTCGACGGTGGTGGACGAGAGCCTGGTGGCCCTCGCCCAGGCCGCGGGGGCCGACGTGGAGGCTCGCCTCCCGCTCGGGGCGCCGAAGGAGAAGGGCTGGGCGGTGCACCCGGCGGCGCCCAACCTGGCCGACGCGGCCGACGAGTTCGTGCGGCGGCACCGACGCTCGGGGCTCATCCGGATGATGTACGCCCGGTACATGAAGCCGGACTCCAAGTTCGCGGCGCGGGCCCGCGACCTCGAGTACCGGGCCGACGCCAACGGGAAGATCTCGCCCTACGACGACCTGTTCAAGGAGGCCTCGAAGGAGACCGGCATCGACTGGCGCCTGCTCGCCGCGGTGGCCTACAGCGAGTCCCGCTTCAACCCGAAGGCGGCCAGCCGCTGGGGCGCGGTGGGGCTGATGCAGCTGCTCCCGAGCACCGCCAAGCGGGTGGGGATCAGCAAGCGCCTGCAGGATCCCCGCCGGAACATCCTGGCCGGGGCCCGCTACCTGCGCCGGCTGTGTCAGGTGTTCGAGGAGGACGGGGTGGCCAAGCGCCAGCAGATGCGCTTCGCCCTCGCCGCCTACAACGCGGGGCTCGGCCACATCATGGACGCCCGGCACCTGGCCGAGCTGACCGGCAAGGACCGGAACCGCTGGTTCCACAACGTGGCCGAGGCCCTGAAGCTCAAGCAGGACCGGAAGTGGCACGAGAAGACCCGCTACGGCTACGCCCGGGCCGAGGAGACGGTGACCTACGTGAGCAAGATCCAGTCGCGCTACGACGTCTACGTGCGCCACGTGCCGCTCGACGCGGGGGACGAGCCGGAGCTGGGCGCCCAGGGGGAGTAGTGCCCCCGGCTTGACTGGCGCCGCGGAACTTTCGAGGGTCGAGGCGGTGACCCAGGAGACCGATCTGCCCACCCCCGAGCCGCTCCCGCGGCTCTTCCTGCGCCGGGCCGAGCAGGCCGGCGATCGGGTCGCGTCCTACTCCAAGGTGGGGGGGCGCTGGGTGGGGACCACCTGGCGCGAGGGGCGCCAGGCGGTGGAGGAGGTGGCCCTGGGCCTGTTGGAGCTTGGGGCCGACAAGGGGACCCCGGTGGCGATCCTCTCGGGCACCCGGCGGGAGTGGCAGGAGGCGGACATGGCCTGCCTCTGCATCGGCGCCGTCACCGTCGGCATCTACCCCACCCTGACCCCGGCCCAGGCGCGCGAGCTCCTGGTGCTCTCGGGGGCGCGCATCGTGTTCGTCGAGGACCACGCGAAGCAGGTGGCCTTGCAGGAGGCGACACGCGACCTCGACCCGCCGGTGCGCTTCGTGACCTTCGAGCGGGAGGCCGGCCCCGACGTGATGACCCTGGCCGAGCTGCGACGGCGCGGGGTGCGGCGGCGCCAGGAGCGGCCCGAGGAGCTCGTGCGGCGCATCCAGGCCCTCAGCCCCAGCGACGTGGTGAGCTACATCTACACCAGCGGCACCACCGGCGAGCCCAAGGGGGCGATGCTCACCCACGCCAACTTCCACTACGTCATCCACGCCACCAACTCGCTCATCCCCTACGACGGCGAGACCGCGCTGGTGTTCCTGCCCCTCGCCCACTCGCTGCAGCGCTACACCAACTACCTGGCCCTGATCTCGAGCGCCAACGGCTACTACGCCGAGTCGCTCGACAAGGTGCAGGAGAACCTGCGCGAGGTGCGGCCCACGGTGTTCACGCTGGTGCCGCGGGTGCTCGAGAAGATCCACACCAAGGCGATGGCGGCGGGGATGGACACCTCGCCGGTGCGCCAGCGGGTCTTCACCCGCTCGATGGGGATCCTGCGCGAGGTGGGCAAGGCGCGCCGGGACCACGGGGTGCCGGCGCTGGGCGCACGCCTGCTCCATCGGGTGGCCGACCAGATGGTGGCGGCGAAGATCCGGGAGCGGATGGGGGGCCGGGTGAAGTTCATCGGCTCGGGCGGGGCGCCTCTGGCCCGGGAGGTCCACGAGTTCTTCGAGGACATCGGGGTGCCGATCCTCGAGGGCTACGGGCTCACCGAGACCTGCGCCCCCGCCTGCATCAACACCCTGGAGACCCGCCGGGTGGGCACGGTGGGGCGGCCCATGCCCGGCACCGAGGTGAAGATCGCGGAGGACGGCGAGATCCTGGTGCGCGGCCCCGGCGTCTTCATCGGCTACCACGACAACGCCCAGGCCACCCGGGAGGCGTTCGGGGACACCGACTGGTTCCACACCGGGGACATCGGCTACATGAGCCGCGACGGGTTCCTCACCATCACCGATCGCAAGAAGGACATCATCATCACCGCGGGCGGCAAGAACGTGGCCCCCCAACCCCTCGAGGGCGCGCTCCGGCGGCACCCGTACGTGGGGCAAGCGGTCTTGCTCGGCGACCGTCAACCCTACTTGACGGCCCTGGTGGGGCTCGATCCGGAGGCGGCGGCCCAGCTGGCCGAGGCGCACGGGCTGCCGGCCCACGCCCCGCCCGAGCAGGTGGCGGCCATCCCCGAGGTGAAGGCGGCGCTGGACGCCCACCTCGCCGCGGTGAACGCGGAGCGGCCGAACTTCGAGCAGATCAAGAAGATCGAGATCCTCCCCGAGGAGCTGACGATCGAGAACGGCGCCCTCACCCCGACCCTGAAGGTGAAGCGGCGGGTGGTGGCGGAGCGGTACCGGGACAAGATCCAGGGCCTGTACGCGTCGTAGTCGGGAGCGCTGCAGTGAGAGGACTGTCCCCGTTGATCGCCGCCCCCTGGCTCCGCCCGGTCTACCAGGCCCGGGTCGAGGTGGTGGTGGCGCGCTACACGGCGCTCGTGGCCCCGCGGCGGCGCCGGGTGCCGCTTCTGGTGGCGCACCCCGCCGCGCCCGTGAGGCCGAGGGTGACGCCGCCCGAGGTGCTCTGGGCGCCACCTGAGGCGGCCTGGGCCGAGGCCCGGCGCCTGGCCGAGGGGGGGCGCGCTCCCGCGCCCGCCGATGATGCGGGCGGATCCGGATCCTGGCCCTGGCCGACCTCACCTGGCTGGTGCGGAGCTCCGGGTGGTGCGGCGCCTCGCCCGGCGCGGCGAGGGCGGGCTCCTGGCAGCTCCATTATTGCCCCTCGGTCGGCAGGATGCCTTGCCGGAGCCCACGGCCGAGCTCCTGGGCGCGGCGGCCCGGATCCCCGGAGCCAGGTGCGGGCCCGGCTCCTGCCCCTGCTGGCCGCGCGGCACGGCCGGCCCGATCTCGCGCAGCTTCTTTGGCCCGACGGCGCCGCCCCGAGCCCAGTGGTGGTGGGCGAGGTGCCGGAGGGCGCGCCGCGGCGAGTGGAGGCCTTCGGCCGGACGGTGGCGGTGTTCCGGCACCAGGGCGCGCTGTACGCGGTGGACGACACCTGCCCGCACCGCGGCGGCCCGCTCGGGCGGGGCGAGGTGACCGGCGGCGCGGTGCAGTGCCCCTTGCACGCGTGGTCCTTCGACCTCGCTACCGGGGTGTGCCGCGAGCACCCGTCGGTGGCGGTGGCCCGCTACCGGGTGGCGGAGGCGGGCGGGGTGGTGCGCCTCCTCGGCCCGGCGGAGGGCGCGGGGTGAGCGGGGCGGTGCTGGCCTGTGCTGCCCTGAGCGTGCTCCTGACCCCGGGCACCGAGTCGTGGCGCCCGGACGAGCTGAAGGTGAAGCCGCCGCCCCCGGTGATCGACTTCGACCAGCTCCAGGCCCTCGCCCTGACCTTCCTCGGGCGGCCCTACGTGACCGGCGGGGTGGGGAGCCCGGGCTTCGACTGCTCGGGGTTCGTGTGCCGGGTCTACGCCGAGGCGGGCTACGGCCTGCCGCGGGTGTCCCGCGATCAGGCGCAAGCGGGCTTGTCGGTGCCGCTCGACGCGGTGCAGCCGGGTGACCTGCTCTTCTTCGCCGAGGACGGCGAGCCGATCTCGCACGTGGGCATCTACCTCGGCGACGGGAGCATGATCCACGCCTCGAGCGGGCGGGGCGAGGTGGTGGTGGCGAACCTCTCGCAGAGCTGGTTCCAGGACCGCCTGGTGTCGGCGCGCCGGGTGCTCACCAGCACCACCGGGGTGCCGGGGCCCGCGATCCCCGAGGCGCCGGTGCGCGAGCTGGTGGAGCACCAGGGCCGCTTCTCGCTGCCGCCGATGGTGCGGCGCCCCTCGCGTCGACCGCCGCCGTCCTTCGGGCCCGAGCTGGCGGGGGCGGGGGTCACCTCGCTCGGCTTCCGGAGCGCCTTCCTCACCGAGGCGGGGGTGCTCGGGGCGGTGCTCGCGCCGGAGGCCACCTTGCACGTGGAGTCCTGGGCGCTGGATGTGGCGGTGGCGGTGCCGGTGCGCCTCGAGGTCGACGAGGACATCACGGTGGGCACCTTCGAGCGCTGGCAGGACTACACGCGCTTCTTGCGCCACCTCTCCCTCGGCCTCCCCGGCGCGGACCTGGAGCTGCGCCTGTCGCGCCTGGGCGACGTCTCGCTCGGCACCGGGGTCCTGGTGGACAGGCTCGCCCCCGGGACCCGGATCCGCGGGGTCCCGGGCCTGTCGGTGGCTCGGAGCCCGCTCACCTTCTTCGGGCGCGCCCGCGCCTCGTGGGTCGAGGTCGAGGCGATGCTGGACGATGCGGTGGACCCGCAGCTCTTCGGGGTGGGCCTCGCGGTGCCGCTGGGGCCGGTGCAGGTTGGGTTGACGGCGGCCTCGGACCAGCAGGCCGAGCTGGGCGGCGAGCGCCGGGCCTTCAACGCGGCCGAGGCGCACGGGCGCTGGAGCGCGCTCTCCAACCGGAGCTGGGACCTGGATCTGACGGTGAGCGCGGCCGGGGTCCTCGCCCTGGGCGAGGCCGGGTTCGGGGCGCTCGGCGGGGCGCGGGGCCAGTGGCGCCCGAGGAGCACGGTGACGGTGAGCGCCGAGCTGCGGGCGGGGATCGCGGGGCCCCGCTTCCTCTCGGGCCTGTTCGGGCCCACCTACCTGGCCTACCGCGGCCTGTTCGGGGAGGGCCTGGCCGAGCTCCACCGCCGCGGGGTGGTGGAGGGCCGGGCGGAGCTGGCGTTCGGCCGGATCCAGGTGGGCGGCGGCTACGGTCAGGGCTTCGGCGCGCGCCGCCACCCCCTCGACCAGCGCCTGGAGGCCTACGTGAACCTCGCCGCGCTCCCGCTCGCCCGGGCCCGGCGGCTGGATCTGCGCCTGGTGCTGATGTCCCGCAGCCTCTTCGACCCCCGCCTCCGCGCCTTCACCGCCCACGGCGGGGCCCGGGTGACCCTCACCGACTGGGCCTTCGCCGAGCTCTATGTGCAAAAGAGTGAAACCTGGGAGGGCGGCGGTGGTCTGACCGTGACGTGGGCGCCCTGACCCGTCTTGTGGCAACATCCGCCCCCGTGCGGACCCTGCTGACTGTGATCCTGGCCGGCGCCCTCGGCGTCGGGGCCCTCGGGTGCGAGACCAAGCACGACGAGAAGTCCTTCCGGAAGGCGGCCGAGGAGGCCTACCGCGAGGTGAACGCGGGCTGGATGATCGAGAAGCGCACCCCGGCCGAGACGATCTTCGTGCGGGGCGACCAGCTGGACCGCCTCCCGGTGGCCGACCTGTTCAAGGCCTATCAGGACAGCAAGCAGAGCGGCGGCGACTTCTTCGACGCCTGGAAGGCGGAGCAGACCAAGCTGATCGAGGCCCGCCGCCGCACGGTGGAGCAGGCCAAGGACGAGATCATCCCGATCCTGAAGAGCGGCTCCTGGGTGAAGGTGCAGGACCTGGGCGCGATCGGCCCGGCCCGGATGCGCGACCAGATCCGGCCCTGGCGCAAGGAGGTCGCCACGGACCTGTACGTGGTCCTCGGGGTGCCCGAGGCCAAGCTCGGCTACCGCCTCGCCTCGGTCGAGGAGATGAACGCGGTGGAGGGCGGCCAGGACGCGTGGCTGGACCGCGCGGTGAAGAACCTCGTCCGCATCGTCGGCACGTCGACCTCGGGCGGCGCGGCGCTCGAGAACGCGCAAGGCGGCCTGCGGGTGCTGGACATGCCGAACACCGACGGCGTCTCGGGTCTGATCCTCGACCGCGGCTTCCGGGTGAAGATCCTCGAGATGTTCAACCAGCCGAGCCTGGGGGTGGCGGCGCCCAACCGGAACGTCCTCATCTTCTTCGAGGCCGAGGACTTCACCACCACCAAGCCGGTGCGGGCCCGCACCCACCAGCTCTACGACACCCAGAACCACCCCGCGTTCCGGGGCCTGCTGAAGATCGAGAAGGACGCGGTGTCGGTGATGGAGGCCGCGAACCCGAAGCCCCCGAAGTGAGCGCTCGAGCTGGCCTGGTGCTGCGGGCCCGGTGCCCGCTGCTGGCGCCGCTCGAGCGCTGAAGCCTGCGCCCTTGAACCCTGAGCGCTGAAGCCTGTCTCTGATGCCTGAGGCCAGCCGCACATCGCGCCGCACATGGCGCGGCGTCAGCCGACGGTCTTGCAGGCTCCAGCAGCGGCTGGGCCACCAGCTTCCGGGGCCCTCGGCTGGCCTTGGTGGCTTTGGTGGGCACCCGAAGGTGGTACTCGCCGGGGATGAGGAACACCACCTCGCGGCGCTTCTCGGCGTCGCGCACCAGGACCTCGGCCCCGAGCAGGCTCTCGACCTCGGGCGGGTCGAGGGGGCGGCCGCGCTCGTCCGCCGCGTGGACCTCGACCGGGGCCCCCACCGGGACGTGGGGGAGCTTGTCCTTGTCGTCGGCCCCGGCCACCGCGATGCGGGCCGAGCCCATGGCGCGCAGGGTGTGGAGGTTCATGCCGCCGTCCTTCATGTGGGGCACGAAGCCGTCCGTGGTCCAGCCGGCCTGCTGGTCTCGGGCCTTCACCGCCCGGGCCAGGGTGTCCAGGCCGGCCTCGACCCCCGGCCACAGGTCCTTGGGCAAGGTGGCCTGCAGGCCCTCGCGCGCCCGCAGGATGTCCTGCAGCTCGAGCGCGCCCCCGACGTCCTCGGAGAAGCGCAGGAGCACCGCCACCCCGAGCTCCCGCAGGGGGGACGGGCAGCGGGCGAGGAGGGGCTCGAAGCTGGCGAGGTCGAAGGAGAGCCAATACTCCGCGTTGGCCATCATCTTGGCGAAGTCGGCCAGGGCCTGGGCGTCGGGGCGCTGGGCCAGCGCGCCCGCGGACAGCTCCGCGCCCTCGACGAGGGCGGGGATGCTGGGATGGGCGGGCCTGGGGGCGGCGCCGCCGGGAGCAGGGCGGGGCGTCATGTGCATCCGGCTCAGACCCCCAGCAGGTTGATGTCCACCTTCAGCACGATGGTGGTGGTGAGGGTGGCGGAGAGGCCGCGGTTCTCCCTCAGGGTCATGCTCGCCCCGAAGCGCATCGACTCCGCGGTGGCGTAGGGCTTCAGGTTCACGCCCGGGAGCATGTCGCCGGGGGTGATCTCCAGCTGGGTGCTGGCGGTCTCGGGCATCATGTCCTTCTTCGCCACCACCACCCGCGGCTGCCCGGGGGCCTCAACGAAGAACTCCACGCTGGTGATGAAGTTGTCGAGCTGGTCGAAGGCGGGGTTGTTGGCGCCGGTGGCCAGGTCCATGGTGATGGACTCGATCCAGATGGCGTCCACGTCGCTGGGGCTGACCCCGGCGTTCTGGAACTCCTGGGCGCTCGAGAGGTTGATGCCCGTGAAGCCGCCCCCGGTGAACTCGGGGAGGAAGACGCCTTGCATCTGCGACTCCGGGATCACCGTCTCGTCCACGATGGTCTTCGAGAACTCGTCGAGGGCGCCGCAGCCCGAGGCCACCAGGGCGGCGAGGGGGAGCGCGAGGCGTCGGAGGGAAAGGTGCGGCAACATGGGGGGACGGGCTCCATCATACTTCCCACTCCGTGATAGAGAAGAGCCGGGGGCATGATCTTCACCTGTCCCGCCTGCTCGGCCGGGCACTCCGTGCCGGTCTCGATGATCCCGAACGGCGGCCTGGAGCAGGTCTGCCGGCGGTGCCGAGCCACGTTCACCATCCACCCGCCCGGCGACGAGGCCGAGGGCTCCAACACGGATCGGGCCTCCGCCCCGGTCGGGTCGGCCGAGGACTCCGCGACCCTGCCCGCCCTGCCCGGCGACCAGACCCAGGAGCAGACCGCGGCCGAGCTGCTGGACGTGATCGACGTCGAGGGTGAACCCACCCTGAGCATGGACGCGGCCGAGCCGCTGCCCGGCGATCGCACCCCGCTGGTGGAGCTCGAGGGCACCCCGACCCCGGTGCAGACCGAAGAGCCCTCGGTCTACGACCGGGTCGCCGAGGGGAGCTACCGCCCCCCCGAGCCGCGGCCCCTGAGCACCGCGGCGGCCGCGCCCCGCGCCTGGAGCGAGGCCCCCCAGGCGGCCTCGGGCCCTGGCCTCGTCGCCCGGCTCAACGCGGCCCCGCTCCCGGCCCGGGTGGCGCTCCTGGTGTTCCCGGTCGCCCTTGGGCTCACCCTCCTGCTGAGTCGGGGCGAGGAGGAGGAGCCGATCCAGATCCCGGTGGGGCCGAGCGAGGTCGTGGCGCCCGAGGCGCCAGCATCTCCCTGCCGAGGCCGCGCCCGAGCCGGTGGCGCCGCCGACCTTCGAGGCTCCGCCCGAGCCGGCCGCAGAGGCCCTCTCCGATCACCCCGCCCCCGAGGGCTACCTCTACGTGCAGCGCCGCCGCACCCCCCTGCGGGCCGAGGCCGACGCCGCCGCGCTGCCCCGGTGGCCCGCCTCAAGGCCGGCCGGCTGGTGCGCGTCTACGAGACCCAGGGCGACTGGGCCCTGGTGCTCCAGGAGCCCGAGGGTCCGGTGGGCTTCGCGTCAAGAGATGCCCTCGGCCCGCTGAAGCCGGTGAGCGCCCTGGCGGCGGAGGTGGCCTTCGAGGGCTGCCGCGCCGCGAGGAAGAGCGAGCGCCCGGCCTGCCTGGAGGCGGCGGAGGCCCGGGTCGAGGCCTGCCAGGCCACCTGTCCACCGCTGGGGGGCGGCGACGTCGATCCTGGGGCACGCTGTCAGGCCGCGTGCAACCTGGCTTTCGAGCAGTGCCAGCGAGGTTGCAGGAAGCGGCGCTAGATCGCGGGTGAGTTGGCTCGCTCAGGAGCTCCGAGCCCTGCTCCCCTGGGCCCCTGAGCCCTGGGCCCCCTGCTCCCCTGGGCCCCTGCTCCCTGGGCCCTGCTCCCTGGGCCCTGCTCCCTGGGCCCTGCTCCCTGCTCCCCGAGTCCTGTCTCTGATACCTGAAGCCACCGGCGTCGTGGCGCAACCGTGGTTGCGGAGCGGGTGGGGTGTCAGGCTTCAGAGACAGGCTTCAGGCCTCAGGCCTCAGGGCCTCAGGCTTCAGGCTTCGGGCTTCGATGCGCCATGCTCCAGGCCCCAGCCGACTGGCACTTGCCGCAGGCTGTGCGGCGAGGATGGGAACGCGAGCGCTCTAGCGGGCGCGGACGGCGAGGGTGTAGGGGCCGGCGGGGCCGGTGATCTGGACGTAGTAGGCGCCGAGGGCGGGCAGGGGCACACCGGTGATCTGGCCGGCCCCCGCCGCGAGCACCGCGCCCGCGTCGTTCGTCAACTGGACCTGCCGACCCCGGCCGCCGGTGGTGAGCACCGCGTCGAGGGTGAGGCCGCCGGTGGCGGTGATGGTGAAGGTGTCCTTGTCGGTCTCGCTCGCCAGCTCGCCCAGCCCCACGTCGCGCCAGCCGGCGAGCGCCGTGGCCTGGTTCTGGGCGTCGTTGGGCTCCACCTCGGTCTTGGGCTCCACCGCCTGGTAGCCGACCGAGCCCGAGTAGGTCGCCTGCGCGCCGCCGAGGCCGTTGTTGTCGTTGTGCACCGCGAGCACGTACGACTCGGCGGTGGGGAGGAAGGCCATCGCCTCCTCCACCCCGTCCCCCAACAGGCCGCGGGCGCCCGGCCCGTAGACCCGGATGTGCGGGGTCACGTCGGGGCTGAAGCTGCTCGCGTCGATGAACAGGAGGGTGGGCCCGGCCACCGTCACCAGGTGCCGCTTCAGCCGGCCGCCGGGATCGAGGACCCCCGAGAGCGCCGCGGTGCTGGTGATGATGTTCGGATCCGGCTGGATGCCGGTGAGCTCGGCGAAGATGCCGTACTCGAAGAGCGGGCCACCGGCGAAGGGCGGATCACCCAGGTTCAGCTCGTCGCCCACCACCACGTAGTAGCGGTCGGTCTCGGGCAGGATCGCCTCGATGCGCGGCGCCTCTCCCGAGGAGTCGGTGTTCTGGTAGAGGAGCTCGAAGTCCCCCGCCTCCCAGTCGTAGACCCGCACGAGCGCCATCACCGGGTTCACCACCGCGGCCGGCCGCACGAGGCCGGTCAGCGCGAGCACCTGGCCCGCGCGGCCGTCCAGGTAGTACCAGTCGAGGTCCGGCGGGCCGACGTTGGGATCCCGCGGCGCGTCGATGCGGCCGCTGGTCTCGCCCGGGAACACCAGCTCGGAGGCCAGCTCCGGGGTGCCGTTGGGCTCCAGCTCGCGGCTGGTGTCGGGCTGGTCGACGGTGAGGCGCACCTCGTGGGGCCCGGGGCCGATCAGGCGGCTGTGGTCGAGCACCACCCGCAAGGTCTCTTGCAGCGGCAGGGTCACCACCACCCGCGAGTCGATGAAGCCGTCGGCCAGGTCGTCGTTCTCGAGCACCGTGCCGTCGGCCCGCTCCACCACCAGGATGGTGTCCGCCCCGAGGTCCGACGCGCCGAGGCCGAGGTCGGTCTCGGTGCCGACGAGCGTGAACTCCGACGCGTCCAGCGCGAGGTCCATGACCGGGACCTTCCCCTCCTCGTCGAGGATGAAGGGCTCCGCGATCAGGGGCGGGGTCCGGTTGCTCAGCTCGAGCGGGCGGGCCTCGATGCTGAGGGCGTACGCGAACTCGAGGCTCCCGATCGGCGCCCCGTCGAGCACCCCGCGGCGGTCGGCCACCGCGATCTCGTACATGCCGGCGCTCGGGATGTAGATGTCGCGGGCCGCCACGAAGAGGCCGTCGGCCATGCGCGGCGCGGCGTAGCCGTCGCCGGTCACCACGACCAGGGGCTCGAGCAGCGAGTCGGGGCTCGCGCGGGCCACCCGCACCCGGAGCATCGTGCGGGCCCCCGCCATGAAGCGGAAGCGATCGAAGGCCTGGTTGCCCTCGGGGGTGGGGGGCTCCACCGCGCCGCGGATCTCGCGCACGCGGCCCTCCTGCACCAGCGACACCATCTCGCCTGCCCCGATCGTGTCGTTGGGCTCGCTCTCGGTGATCGCGTCGCACGCGTCTTGCCCGACCTGGCCACCCGTCCCGTTGTTGGGGGTGGAGGGGCAGGTGTCACAGGCGTCGCCGATGCCGTCGAGATCGCGATCGCGCTGCTCGGGGTTGGCCACCGCGGGGCAGTTGTCCATCGAGTCGGGCCACTCGTCGCCGTCCGGGTCATCGGGGGCGGGGCCGGAGTCGGGCAGGGTGCCCGCGTCGGGGACGCCGGCGTCGTCGGCGGGGGTCTCGCCGCCGCCGCAGCCCGCGGCCAGGGCGAGGCTCAGGGCGAGCAGGAGGCGCGGAAGGCGCGTCGAAGGCATGACCCCTCGGGTGTAGCAGACGGGGCCCGGGCCAGGCTACTCCAGCGACTCCAACCAGGCCGGGACGCCGGCCTCGGCCAGCGCCTTGAGCGCCCGCTTGGCGCCGGCCTTGTCCTCGAACAGGGCGTAGAAGGCCCCGCCCGCCCCGCCCGCCCCGCTCATCTTGGCCCCGAGGGCCCCGGCGGCCCGGACCACCTGCACCGCCCGGTGCACCGGCTCCTGGACCAGGCCGAGGCCCGCGAGCACCCCCTGGGCCACGTCCATGGCCCTGCCCACCCGGGCCAGATCGCCCTTCGCCAGGCCCTTCTCGCCCGCCTCGGAGGCCGCCCCGAGGGTGTTCATGGCGCTCTTGATGAGCCCGCCGTCGGTGTCGCGGAGCTGCCCGAGCCGGGACACCGTCTGCCGGGTGCCCCCGTGCGCCCCCGCCGCGCCCACCACCAGGGTGGCGGGGCTGGCGACCTTGAGGGCCTTCACCTTCATGCGCTCGCCCTCCCGCTGGAAGCGGATGGGGCGGCCCACAGGCAGATCGCGGGGTCGACCCCCGAGGGCCGGGCGTGGGCCACCGCCTCGGCGTCCATGGTGCGGGCCAGGAGGCGCCGCGGGGCGGCGGGGGGCTTTCCGTCCATCACCTCGAGGGCGCGAAGTATCGCCACCACGATCGCGGCGGAGGACCCGAACCCGGACATCGGCGGGAAGTACAGGGTGAGGCGCACGTCGAGCTGTTGCATGCGCGGGCCGAGGACGCGGGCCACCAGATCCGTGGGCTGCGCGGCGTGAGGCGAGGCCTCGGCCTCCAGGCCCTTGGCGAGGCGCAAGCTGACCTGCCCGGTGCCGGGGCCGAGCTCCGCCACCGCGGGGCGGGAGAGCGGCATGCCCAGGGCGGGCGCCCCGTACACGACCGCGTGCTCACCGAAGAGGATCAGCTTCCCGGGGGCCTCACCCCGGACCTTGGAGGCCGGCATCGGGCGGACAGGACCAAAGTGGGTGGGCCTTGTCCACCTGGCTTTCAGCCCGCGCCCGCCGCCTGGGCGGCCGCCGCGCGGCCGGCGTCGGTGACCGCCCAGGCCCCGTCGGCTTGGGTGAGCAGGCCAGCCTGCACCAGCTCGCGCAGGCTGGCCCGCACCCGATACACGGGGACGCCCGCCGCCTCGGCCATCGCCCGCTCGTCCGCCCCCTGGTCTGCCGCCAGGAGGACCTTGCCCGCCACCGCGGAGATCGTGCCGTCTGGGTTGACGCACGCCATCACAGGGCCCTCTTGCAGAAGAACCAGTCCTGACACTCGTAGCCCGCGGCCATCCGAGCCTCGGCGTCCTCCACCGTCCTGGGCGGGGGCACGATCACCTTGTCGCCGGGCCGCCAGCCTGCCGGGGTGGCCACGCCGTGCTCGTCGCTCGTCTGCAGGGCGTCGACCAGGCGCAGGATCTCGTCCATGTTCCGGCCGGTGGTGAGCGGGTAGTAGATCATGGCCCGCACCACGCCCTTGTCATCGATGACGAACACCGCGCGGCTCGTCTCGGTCTTGCTCTCGCCCGGCATCAGCATCCCGTAGGCGGTCGCGACCTCCTTGTTGAGGTCGGCGATGATCGGGAACGGGATGTCGACCCCGAACTTCTCCTTGATGGTGCGCACCCACGCGATGTGGCTGTAGGTGCTGTCGATCGACAGGCCCAACAGCTGCACGTTCCGCTTCGACAGCTCGGGCGCGATCTCCGCGAAGGCGATGAACTCAGTCGTGCACACCGGCGTGAAGTCCGCGGGGTGGCTGAACAGGATCAGCCAGGACCCCTCGAAGTCCGACAGGCGCAGGGTGCCGTGGGTGGTCTCGGCCTCGAAGTGGGGGGCGGGCTCGCCGATGCGGGGCAGGCTGGGGCTCTGGGCGACGTTGGCGTCCATGGTTCGTTCTCCTTGTCGTTCGGGGCGGCCTGAAGGAGGCCGCCGGGTTGGGGGGGCGCCCCGTTGGAGGGCGCCCCGTCGACTCTCATCTGGTGGGAGCCGGGGCCCGAGCGGGCGGTTCGCAGAAAACAACACTCAGTGTTGTTTTTGCGCTGGCGGTTCCGGCTCGCCCATGAGCTCGGCCCGGCCTGCCTCGAACGCCTGGATCACCGCCTCCGCCACCGCGCGCACCCGGGCGGAGCGCTTGAGGTCGGGGTGCTGCACCAGCCAGAGCGGGCGCTCCCACGCGTGGGCATCGCGCGTCTTCACCGCGCGCAGCTCGGCGTGGGGGGCGGCCAGGAACACCGGCAGCATCGCCGGGCCGAGGCCGGCCCGCACCCCGGCCAGGACCACGGTGAGATCGTTGCTCCTGAGCGCGGCGGGGCCATCGCCGAGCTCGGACTCCAGCCACGCCTGCTGGGGGAGCCGCCGGAGCTCGCCGTCGAAGCCCACCACCCGCGGCGGCCGGGCGGGTCGCCCCGCGCGTCGGTAGAGGCGGTAGCGGAGCGCCCCGAGGCGCCGCGCGATGAGGGCGGAGGAGGCCAGGTCGCCGAGCCGCACCGCGAGGTCGGCCTCCACCCGGGTCATGTCCACGTTCCGCGTCTCGCCCCGGATCGTGAGCTCGATGTCGGGGTGGGCGCGGATTAAGGGGGTCAGGCGGGGCACCAGGAAGTGCGCGGCGAGGATCGGCGGCGCCGACAGGCGCACCGGGCCGGCGAGCGCGCTCGCCCCCACCGCCGCCCGGGTGAACGCGAGGGCCTCCTGCTCCACCGCCTCCGCGCGCTCCACCAAGGCGCGACCCTCGTGGGTGAGCTGCCAACCGCGGGCCATGCGATCGAAGAGGCGCACCCCCACCGCCTCCTCCAGCCGGGCCACGCGGCGGGCGATGGTGCTGTGCTCGACCCCAAGGCGGCGGGAGGCGCCAGAGAGGGTGCCGTCGCGAGCGAGGACGAGGAAGAAGCGGAGGTCGTCCCACTGGAGGGCAGGATCGCTCATCTGTGTATTTTCGCACAGAAGATGGGCTGAGATGAGGCGTTCTGTTGGCCAGTGCACAGAACTAGGCTGTCGCCCATGAGCGCAACGAGAGAAGAGACCATGCGAGCGGTGGCGGTGCTGGAGGCCCGCCCGGTGACCCACCCCGAGGTGTTCGTGGACCTGGAGCTCCCGGTGCCCGAGCCGGGCCCGAGTGACCTGCTGGTGCGGGTGGAGGCGGTGTCGGTGAACCCCGCCGATGTCCGGGTCCGGCAGGGCAAGGCGGCAGACGGCGAGCCCCGGGTGTTGGGCTGGGACGCGGCCGGTCATGTGGTGGCGGTGGGCGCCGCGGTAGAGGGTTGGGCGCCCGGGGATCCGGTCTGGTACGCGGGCGACGTCGCCCGGCCGGGCTGTGACGCGCAGCTGCATGCGGTGGACGCGCGCATCGCGGCCCGGCGGCCGGCCGGCCTCACCGCGGCCGAGGCGGCGGCGCTTCCGCTGACCACGCTCACCGCGTGGGAGGCGCTCTTCGATCGCCTTGGCTTCGAGGCCTTCGCTCCCGCGCCGGAGCGGGTGCTCCTGGCGGTGGGCGGCGCGGGCGGCACCGCGAGCGCGGTGCTACAGCTGGCCAGGCTCATCCCCGGCCTAACGATCATCGGCACCGCCTCCCGCCCAGAGTCCGCGGCGTGGGTGCGGGATATGGGCGCGGCCCACGTGCTGGATCACAGCCGGGACCTGCAGGCCGAGTTGCAGGCCAAGGGTCTGCCCGCGCCCACCGACGTGCTCCTGTTGAACGCGCCGGACCAGCACCTCGAGGCGGTGGCCCGACTGGTGGCGCCCCAGGGCAGGGTCTGTTGCATCGTCCCCTTCCTCGGCCCGACCGACCTCAACCCCCTGATGCGGAAGAGCGTGTCTTTCCATTGGGAGCTCATGTTCACGCGGCCCATCTTCGGGACGTCGGATCTGGCCCGGCAGGGCTGGATCCTCGGTCGGGTGGCGGAGCTGGTGGAGCAGGGCAGCCTGCGTACCACGCTCACCGAGGTGGTCGGGGCGCTCTCCGCCGAGTCGCTGCGGGAGGCCCACGCTCGCCTGGAGTCCGGTCGCACCATCGGCAAGCTGGTGCTCACCGTGCCTTGAAACCTGTCTTGCCAAACAAGGAGTCGAGTCCCATGTCTTCTGCCGCTGTCATCAACACCTTCCTCGGCCACATCTTCACCGGCCGCATGGACGAGGCCCTGGCCCTGGTGGCCCCCGATGCCCGTTTCATCCCCTCCCGCCCGGAGCCCACCGCCGCGGTCCCCCTGTTCGGGACCTTCGTCGGCCCGGAGGGCGCGCGCCGGGTGTTCACCACCTTCGCCGAGGTCCTGGAGCCGGGGCGCTTCGAGGTGGAGGGCACGCTGGAGCAGGGCGAGCTGGTCACCCTGTTCGGTCAGCTGGAGCACATGGTCCGCGCCACCGGGAAGCCGTTCCGATCGGACTGGGCGATGGTGTGCAAGGTGGTGGATGGGAAGGTGGCGCTGTATCACTTCTACGAGGACACCCTGGCGCTGGGGGAGGCGCTCGCGGGGTAGGGCGTCGCGGTGTCTCGCGGCTTCCAGAGGTTCGGCTAATTTCTGCTCTGCCAATTGACAAAGCATCGTCCGCGCGCCGAAGCTGCCGTGCGATGGCCGAGCCGAGAGGACGCGGTCGTCCCCGCAAAGATCCCGACAAGCTCGCCCGCTGGACGCCGCCCGCCGGATGGGTCCGCGTCGTCGCGTGGGTGAGCCCAGAGGAGAGGAAGGCGCTCAAGCGGGTGGCAGTGGAAGCGGACAGCTCCGTCGCGGAGCTCGTCCGTGGCCTCGCCGCCGGCCTCGCCCACGGCGTGGTGACGACCGAAGAGATCCTCGGCCACTATCGAAAAGGAGCTTCAGTCATGGAAAAGATCCCGACCGTCTTCGAGCGCGACGAGGGCTTCAAGGTCACCGACCGCGTCCGCCCCGGATGTGAGTGGGTCTTCGCCGGAGAAGGGGTCGCGACAGAGAAGCTCGATGGAACGAACGTACGGCTCACCGTGAGGGCCGGTCGTCTCGTGCGGCTCGAGAAGCGGCAGAATCCGAGCAAGGCGCACAAGGCGCAGGGCATCGTCGATGGCTGGTACGTGGACGCCGACGAGCACGCGCCGGAGGACCGCTGGATCTACGAGGCGGCGCGCAACACGGACACGACCGGGTGGCCGGACGGCGAGCACTCTTGCGAGGCCCTCGGCCCGAAGATCCAGGGCAACCCGTTGCAGCTGGCGAAGCACCTCTGTGTACCCTTCAACATCGAGGTTCCGAGCTTCGAGCACGTCGAGCGGAGCTTCGACGGTCTGCTGGGCTTCCTGCGTGAAGCGGAGAGTCGGTTCTCGCCCGGCCACCTGGCAGAGGGCATCGTGTTCCACCACCCGGACGGGCGCCGGGCGAAGATAAAGCGGAAGGACTTCGCGCCCACCCGGCGGTGAGGTGCCGGCTTCGTGGTCGTGGGTTGGCGGCGTCGGTGTCCTGCCGACGCCGCCCTCGTGGGGGTCGCATGGATGCAGACGCAGACGCTCGATATTGGGCCGCGGTCGTCGACGAGGCGCGCAGGATCGCTGCGGGACAAGGTGAGGCTATCTCTCGCCAGGAGGTAGATTGCCTGGCCCGCGACCATGGTCTGGATGTCGAGTTGTTTGCGAAACTCAGTCTGGAGGCCAGGCCCAAGTCGCTGGTGATTGGTCCTCCGTCAGAGGTGCTTCCTCGTCCGACGGTCTGGTATTCGTTTGAGCTCGATGAATACTGGGTCGCCGAGTTCGCAGTAGGTGTGGAGTCGGAGCGAGTGGAGTATGTCAGTATCTATTCGTGAACTGGTTGCGGGATGTCCTGGCTCATCGACGGCCGACGGGGCCGTGTCAAGCCGATCTGTTTGCTTCTGGTGTTCGTCGTCGCATGCGGCACCACGGAGCCCCGAGGCCCCGCCTCCGCCGTCGACATCCAGGCGCGCATCGACGCCCCCACCGCCTCCGTCCACGACGAGGCTGCGGTGCGGGCGTTGCTGGGGCGCGGCGTCGCGGTGGGCTTGGCCGAGGGCGGCGGATCTGCCCGGATCTCATCCGGCAACTTCAGCTGCGGCCGCGGCGCACCATGGCACGCTGCAGACCGCGTTGACCGAGATGTACGACGTCGACCGGTCGCTCACGATCGACCAGGGCTCACGCGGGACTGCCAGCTGAGCGACGCCGCGGACGCCATCGCGAAGTGGCGCCTGGTGGCGCACCACGCGATCGTGGGCTCGAGCTAAGGTCCCAGTGAGTGCTCTGGAGGACTCTGCTCTTCGCTCAGAGGATTCTATGGACAACAGCAACATCCCCAAGGAAGTCATCGACGCGATGGCGGCTGTGGCCTGGAGTGACCCTGGTCCCGCCGCCCTACGGCAGCTTCTTGGCGAGGACCTCGAGCTTCCAGATCTCGAGTTGTTCGAGGACACCGAAGTGATGGAGCGT
Organism: Deltaproteobacteria bacterium; assembly: GCA_020632995.1. Taxonomy (GTDB): domain Bacteria; phylum Myxococcota; class Kuafuiibacteriia; order Kuafuiibacteriales; family Kuafuiibacteriaceae; genus JACKEN01. The sequence continues at coordinate 246,305 of JACKEN010000001.1, forward strand.
GTCGCCGCGCAGCTCGACAAGGCAGGATGCGTTGACGACCCCGAATTCTGCATGGTTCGTAACCGTGAGCCCGGCTGTGAGGGCCGCGATCCCAGATTGGATCTCGAGGATGCACTCTTCATTGCCGGCTCGAAGGTCCCGGGGGATGACGTGTTCGTGGTGATCGATCTGCGCGGCCGCAACGGGGAGCCGGAAGTCCGGGTGTTTGACTGGCGTGCTGAAGTTCCCCGGCGGTGGGTGCTGGTCGGACCGTTTGGTGAGTTCGTCGAGCGCTTCTTCAAGCTCTCTGTGTAGTTGCCTCCGTCGTGGGTGTATGTCATCGGGACTGGCCTCTCCGCCCGAACAGCCCGATGGAAGTCCCTCAGCGAGGGTGCGATCTGCGTGTTGTTGTAGCTCATCGATGTGCGGCGTATGTTGCTCGAGCGATCGACGGCTGTGGAAGGAGTCCTGCTGTGAAGATTCGTAGACCAGCTGCAGCCAGGTGGGCGACTGTATGTACTCCACTTGTGCTGTTGCTAGCCTGCGGCCCCGCGGAGCTTCGCGGCCCCGCGTCCGCCGTCGATATCCAGGCCCGCATCGACGCCCCCACCGCCTCCGTCCACGACGAGGCCGCGGTGCGGGCGGTGCTGGGGCGCGGCGTCGCAGTGGGCTCGGCCCAGGGCGGCGGCTTCCAGCTGACGATCGTCGTCGCGAACATCGAGCGCTTCGGCTTGCCCACGGGGCCCGGGGGTGGGGTCTGTCCGGATCCCGACCTGGCAACTACAGCCGCGGTAGAGGCACACTACGACACGTTGCAGACCGCGTTGACCGAGATGCATGACGCCGACCTGTCGCTCACCATCGACCAGGGCTTCACGCAGGACTGCCAGCTGAGCGACGCCTCGGACGCCATCGCGAAGTGGCGCTTCGTGGCGCACCACGCGATCATGGGCTCGAGCTACACGTCCCAGGTGAGCGCCTCGGTCCGTCTGAACGAGGCGCAGCGCGCGGCGGCCACGCCCGAGCCGTACCTCATTGTGAGCGGGGCCTACGCGTCGGAGGCGACGCTGGAGGCGGGCGAGTCTGGGTGGGCGCTGGCCACGAGCTCCGCCCGGGTCAACTACGACGTGGAGTGCGCGCGGAGGGCGAGGTCAGGCCTGAACCCGCTGTGCGACGCCTGAGGGGGCGCGCCACCTCGGGCGGTGCCCTGTTCAGCTTGGATCACGCGGAACAGGGCGTGGACGCGTTCATCGACGTGGCCCACCCGGGAGGCTCCTTTGGCTGGAGCCTGAGCTGGACCCAGGACGCCACCGGCTCGAAGCTCGAGCTGGTGGGGCAGGACGGCCGGCTGGCCTGCCGCGCGGAGGGCGAGGTCTGGCCCGACGTCACCGTCCGTTGCGAGGGTGAGGGCGAGGCGTACGCCTTCGCGTGGCCGGACATCGAGTCGCGGCTGGCCTGCTACTGACCGCCCCGCCGTCTGTCCGAGACGCCCACCCCCAGCCTGCGCTATCCTCCCCCGCGATGGAGTCCCGCATCTCGGGCTTCTACCGCTGGCCCCTGGCTCGGCGGCGGGAGGCCCTGGCCCAGCTCCTGGGGCGGCCGGTGGACGACCTGGCCGCGCTCGATCCCGAGGGGCTGCCCCTGGCCCAGGCCGACCAGCTCATCGAGAACGTGATCGGGGTGCTGGGGCTGCCGGTGGGGCTGGGGCTCAACCTCCAGGTGAACGGCGAGGACGTGCTCGTGCCCATGGCGGTGGAGGAGCCGTCGGTGGTGGCGGCGTTCAGCCACGCGGCCAAGATGGCCCGGGCGGGGGGCGGGTTCAGCGCGGAGGCGGATCCGCCGGTGATGATCGGGCAGGTCCAGGTGCTCTGCGACTCGGTGGCCTCGGCCGACGCGGCGGTGGCCGCGCTCAGCGCGCACCTGTCGGACCTCGAGGCGGCGGCGCACGGGGCCACCCTGCGCCTGGCCCGGCGGGGCGGGGGGCTGGTGGATCTCTTGATCCGCCGGCTCGAGGACCCCGAGGGCGGGCCGCCGGTGGTGGTGCTGCAGCTCGGGGTGGACGTGCGGGAGGCGATGGGGGCCAACGCCGTCAACTCGGCTTGCGAGGCGCTGGCCGAGCCGGTCGAGGTGATCACCCGGTGCCCGGTGAACCTGCGGATCCTGAGCAACCTGAGCGACCGCCGGCTGGCCCGGGCCTCGGTCCGGATCCCGGTCGAGGTGGTGGGGGGCGAGGACGTGGCCCTCCGGATCGCGGAGGCCGACCGCTTCGCCCGGGTGGATCCGTACCGCGCGGCAACCCACAACAAGGGGCTGATGAACGGGGTCGACGCGGTGGCGCTGGCCACCGGGAACGACTGGCGCGCCCTGGAGGCGGGGGCCCACGCCTACGCGGCCCGGGACGGCACCTACCGGGGCCTCACCCGCTGGACGGTCTCGCAGGGGAGCCTGCACGGGCAGGTGGCCTTGCCGATGGCGGTGGGCACGGTGGGCGGCGCCACCCGGAGCCACCCCACGGTGGCCCTGTTGCGGGCGGTGCTGGGGGCGCGGGACGCCCAGACCCTGGCCGGGATCTTCGCCGCGGTGGGGCTGGCCCAGAACCTGGGCGCGCTCCGGGCCCTCGCGGCGGAGGGGATCCAGAGCGGGCACATGGCGCTCCACGCAAGGCAGCTTGCCCTGGCCGCTGGCGCCTCGGTGGAGGAGGTCCCCGAGGTGGTGGCCCGGGTGGTGGCGGAGGGCGCGGTGACCGCGGCGAAGGTGGAGGCGGCGCTCCTCGCCCTCCGGGCCCAAGAATGAGCGCCATGCATCCGCTGATTCGAGTGCAGGTCGTGTTGACGGTGACCCTCCTGCCGACGATGGCATCTGCCGCCACCGTCACCGGCACCGTGGCCTGGAGCGAGCCGCGCGCCTTCGGGCCGGTGGCGCCGGCCCAGGATCCCGAGGTCTGCGGGGCCCACGGGCCGCTGTTGCCGCGCGAGGTCCGGGTCGACGCCGCGGGCGGGGTCGAGGGCGCGCTCGTCTTCGTCGAGGGCACCGACGGCGCGCCGCCACCGACCGAAGCGCAGGTGCGCTTGTCACACTGCCGCTTCGAGCCGCGCCTGCTCGCCCTCGTGGTGGGGAGCACGGTGCGCTTTCGCTCCCAGGATCCGATCCTGCACAACGTGACGCTGGAGGGGCCGGACGGGGTGGTGCTCCACAGCGCGACCCTGGTGACGGCGGGGCAGGTGACGCCGGCCTGGTGCCTGACCGCGCCTGGGCACTACCGGGTCCGCTCCCGGGCCGGGCACCGGTGGATGAACGCTCATCTGTGGGTGTACGCAGGCGGCGCGGTGACGGTGTCGGGCCAGGGCGGGCACTTCCGGCTGGACGGGGTCGCGCGCGGGCCGCGGCAGGTCGAGGCGTGGCACCCGGACCTCGGCCTGACCGAGGCGCTCGTACGCGTGGAGACGGGCACCGCCGCGGTTGGATTGCGCTTCTGAATGGGGTCTCCTCACTGATGAAGAAGCTGCTGAAGTTCTTGCATGAGCTCGGCACGGTTGGGCTGATGGGCGCCGCGGCGGCCCAGCTGATCTACGCGACCCACGCCGCCGACCTCGGCCCGGCGGAGTACGCGGCGGCTCGGCAGGGAATCCTGCTGATGACGAAGCTCCTGCTCATGCCATCCCTCGTGTTGGTGATCGTGAGCGGGCTGCTGGCGATGGGCCTGCACCAGCCCTTCCACAACGCGGACTGGGTCTGGATCAAGGCGCTCATGACGCCGCTCGTGTTCGAGGGCACCCTGATCGCGGTGCAGGGGCCGGCCCAGACCGCCGCCGCGCTCGCGGCGCGCATCGCTGAGGGTGATCTGGCCGCCCGGGAGACGTTGCAGGGGGTACTGCGGCACGAGACCGGGGGGCTGTGGGTCATCCTCGTCCTGTCCACCGCCAACGTCTTGCTCGCGGTCTGGCGCCCCCGGTTCCGGCGCCGTCGGAGTGAAGCGGCGGAGAAGTTGGCGGACCGGGGTTGACGGAGAGCTTGCGGCGCATGAGCGTCTCTATGTTCCAGGTCGGAACAGGAGGGGTCCATGTCTCAAGCTGTTCGATTCGCCTCGCGGGGTCTCTTCGCCCTGATCTGCCAGTGGGGAGGCGCGGCCCTGGCCGAGCCCGACGAGGGGTCCAACGCCAGCGTGACCACCGCGTCGGTGTCGGCGTCGCCCGTTGCAACCCAGCCTGCCGTGAGCCCGCCGCCCGAGGAGGCGCCGCTCCCCAAGGTTGCGGAGCCCCCTGCCGTCGATGACGAGGGCGGGCTCGAGGTCATCACCGTCACCGCGCAGAAGCGGAGCCAGGACCTGCAGGACGTCCCCAGCGCGGTCACCGCGCTGAGCTCCGACACCTGGAACAGCTTCCGGAGCGCAGGCGCCGACATCCGGGCCCTGTCCGCCCGGATCCCCAGCCTCACCATCGAGTCGTCGTTCGGTCGCGTGTTCCCGCGGATGTACATCCGCGGGCTCGGCAACACCGACTTCGACCTCAACGCGTCGCAGCCGGTCTCCATGGTGGTCGACAACGTCGTCCTCGAGAACCCGGTGGTGAAGAGCTTCCCGATGTTCGACGTGGAGCGGGTCGAGGTCCTGCGCGGGCCCCAGGGCACCCTGTTCGGCCGCAACACCCCGGCCGGGGTGGTGAAGTTCGACACCAAGAAACCCACCGAGGACTTCGAGGCCTTCGCGCGGCTCGGCTACGGCCAGTGGAACTTCATGAACTTCGAGGGCGTGGCGAGCGGGCCGATCGTCGAGGGCCTGCTGACCGCCCGCCTGTCGCTGATGTACCAGCGCCGCGACGACTGGGTGGACAACACCCACATCGAGGCGGTGGCGGACCAGCAGCGGCTGGGGCTCCAGGACACCGGGACGGCGCGCCCCGATCAGACCAACCTCCGCAACATCACCCACAAGGATCTCGAGGGGTACTCACAGGCGGCGGCCCGCTTCCAGCTGGACTTCCGCCCCACCGATGACATCCGGATCCTGGCCAACATCCACGGCCACACCCAGGACGGGACCGCCCGGGTGTTCCGGGCGAACATCATCGAGCCCGGCACCGAAGACTTCACCGCCGACTATGACCGCGGGGTGGTGGAGCAAGACGGCGCCAACAGCCAGAAGCTCGAGCAGATCGGCGCCAACATCAACTTCGACTACGACCTCGGCCCCGCCACCTTCACCACCATCTTCAGCTACGAGCGGGCCAGCTTCTACACCCGGGGCGACATCGACGGCGGCTATGGCGCGGCCTTCGCCGGCCTGAATGGTCCCGGGGTCATCCCGTTCCCGTCGGAGACCGCGGACGGGATCCCGCTTGTCCAGCAGGTCACCCTGGAGAGCCGCGTCTCCACCAACGACCTGAAGTACGTGAACGGCCAGATCGGCATGTTCTTCTTCGACGAGGAGCTGGAGATCGAGAGCTTCAGCTACAACACCCTGGGGGGCGGTGGCCAGGACGGCTACGCCCAGCAGCGCCAGAAGGCGGTCGCCTACGCGGTGTTCGGCACGGTGATGGTGGATCCGGTCGAGGAGCTCCATCTGCAAGGTGGCTTTCGCTGGTCCGACGACCAGAAGACCCTCACCGCCCAGCGCCTGACCTCGCCCATCGGGGCGGGGCCGACAGGTACGCTGCGGGAAGAGACGAAGGCGTCCTTCCTGAGCTGGGATCTCAGCGCGACGTTCGATCTGTTCGAGGACATCAGCGTCTACGCGCGGCTGGCCCGGGGCTTCAGGGCCCCGAGCATCCAGGGCCGGGTCCTCTACGGGGACGCGCTCTCGGTCGCGGACTCCGAGAAGGTGCTCTCGTTCGAGGCGGGCCCCAAGATGCGCTTCTGGCGCAACCGGGCGCGGGTCAACCTCACCGGCTTCTACTATCAGATCACGGATCAGCAGCTCACCGCGGTCGGCGGCGCCACCAACTTCAACACCCTCCTCAACGCAGAGAAGGGGGTCGGGTACGGGGCGGAGCTCGAGGCCCAGGTGCTGGCCACCCCGAACTTCGAGATCGGGTTCGGCGGCAGCTACAACCACACCGAGATCCGCGACCCGAACCTCGCGGTGGCGCCCTGCGCGTCCGGCTGTACGGTGCTGGATCCGGCCGGGGCGGTGGCGGGCACGGTGTCGATCGACGGGAACGCCCTCCCCAACGCGCCGGAGTTCATCTTCAACCTCAACCTGACCTACACCGCGCGGCTGAACGACACCGGCGCCCTGTACTTCAACACCGACTGGGCCTACCGCAGCCGCGTCTACTTCTTCCTGTACGAGTCCGCGGAGTACACCGACGCGTACCTGTTGGAGGTCGGGGCGCGGGTGGGCTACCGGCGCTTCGACGGGAAGATCGAGGTGGCGGCCTATGTGCGCAACCTGCTGGACGACAACTCGCGCACCGGCGGCATCGACTTCAACAACCTCACCGGGTTCGTGAACGAGCCTCGGGTGTTCGGCCTGGAGGGCAGCTTCCGGTTCTGACGTCAACCTGCCTTGCGACGGCGGAGGAGGGCGAGCCCGCCCAGGAGGAGCCCCGTCGTGGCCAGCCCCGGCAGGCTCCCCCCGGCGGCGGTGCAGCCGCTGCTCGGCACCGAGCAGCTCGAGGCGGTCGGCGCGCTCCAGTTCCCTGCGCGGTCGACCGCGCGGACGGTGACGCAGACCTCTTCCGCCGGGTCGAAGTAGCCCAGGAGCACCGTGGAGTTGGCCTCGACGTTGACGGTCGTGACCTGCGCGCTCCAATCCGCGGTGGTGTACGTGAGCTCGTGGCCCGCGATGGTCTCACCGAGCGCGCTCTGGACCTGCACGTACACCTCGTCCACCTGGCGCAGCACCCCACAGTTGTTGGGTGGGCTGGAGAGGTAGCGGCGCTTGATGACCGGTGGGTCGGGGACGGCGGGCGCGGTGGCGTCCGCGTCTGCGCCGTAGGTGAAGGAGGTGGTGCGCTCGAACACCCCGTCGTCCAACGGGATGAGGCGCACGGTGGCCCGGGTGCCCGGGGTGCCGGGAGGGAGCGCGACGTCCGCGAACTCGCTGAGCGGCTCGGAGGGCAGGGTGCCGAGGTCGACCGCGACGGTGGCGCCCTCCACCTCGTACTCGACGCGGAACTTCGTGCTCCCCAGGAGCCGGAACATCAGGTGGGCGTTGGTCGGGACGGTGCTGCCATCCTGGGGGCTGATCGCGAGGACCGCGGGCGCGACGGGGCTACAGGCCTGGGCCTCTCGCGCGCCCGGGAGCCCGAGGAGGCAGGTGAGCGCGCACGTGGCCATGACTCTCTCGAGGGACATGACCGACCAGCAAGCAGGTATCGGGCCAGCCTGAGTTCGGTGGGATGGTGCGGGTGGGCGGCGGATGGCCGAGGCCTGCGCGCGCTTCGCCCTCAGAAGTCTGAGCCTCGGTGGTGCCACGAACTGCAAGTCGGGTTGACGACCTATGAGCCGACGCACGGTGAGCGGCGCTGGGTTACCGCGAGTGGCGGCCCCAACCTCTATTAAGGGTATTCGTGGATGCGAGCGTTCCCTCTGCGCCCCGACTCGCGTCCTGGTATGCTCCCCCGCCGAATGGCCGAGCCTGCGCTTCGCCCCCCCGTGGACGGGTCCACCAACCGCGACCCGGACCTGTTCGTGAACCGGGAGCTCTCCTTCCTCGAGTTCAACCAGCGGATCGTGGAGGAGGCGGCGGATCCCAAGGTGCCGCTCCTCGAGCGCCTGAAGTTCATCTCGATCGTGGGCGCCAACCTGGACGAGTTCTTCATGGTCCGGGTGGCGGGGCTCAAGCAGCAGCTCAAGAGCAACGTGCTCGAGGCGGGGCCGGACCGGATGCTCCCCCAGGAGCAGCTGGCCGCCATCGCGTCGCGGCTGGAGGTGCAGCTGGCGGAGACCGAGCGGATCCTGCTCGAGGACGTGATGCCCGCCCTCGCCAAGGAGGGGATCCGGCTGCTCCAGGTGGCGGAGCTGCCGACCGAGCCGCGCCGGGCCCTGGCCGCCCACTTCGAGCGCCAGATCTTCCCGATGCTCACCCCCCTCGCGGTGGACCCGGGGCACCCGTTCCCGTTCCTGAAGAACCGGACCCTCAACCTGGCGGTGCACCTGGTGCCCGACATGTCGGACGAGGAGGACGTGCCCCTGCTCGCGGTGGTGCAGGTGCCCCAGATGCTCCCGCGCTTCGTCGACGTCGACATGCCCGGGCACCTCGCGGTGGTGTTCCTCGAGGACGTCATCACCCACCACGTGGCCAGCCTGTTCCCGGGGATGCGGATCCGGGAGTGCACGCCGATCCGGGTCATCCGGAACTGGGACCTCTCGTTCGACGAGGACGAGCAGGAGGACCTGCTCGACACCGTGCAGAAGGAGCTCCGCCGCCGGTGGCGCCTCGACGCGGTGCGCCTCGAGATCGGGGTGGACGCCTCGAAGCTGTTGCAGGAGCGCTTGCGCTCGGCCCTCGAGCTCGACGAGTCCGACCTGCAGCGCCACGAGGGGCCGCTGGCCCTGGCCGACATGGGTCGGGTGCTGGAGCGGGTGGGGCGCTCGGACCTGCGCGACGAGCTCTTCGAGCCGGTGCTGGCCCCGGTGTTCCGGGAGCAGGAGGACGTCTTCGCCGCCATCGCGGGGGGCGACGTGCTCCTGCACCACCCCTACGAGTCCTACGAGCCGGTGGTGGCCCTGCTGCAGCAGGCGGCCCGCGACCCGGCGGTCATGGCGATCAAGCAGACCCTGTACCGGGTGAACCGGGAGTCGCCGCTGTTGCAGTCGCTGGTGGAGGCGGCCCAGAACGGCAAGCAGGTCACCGCCCTGGTCGAGCTGAAGGCCCGCTTCGACGAGGAGATCAACGTGGAGTGGGCCCGCTCGCTGGAGCAGGCCGGGGTCCACGTGGTCTACGGCATGATCGGCCTCAAGACCCACTGCAAGGTGACCCTGGTGGTGCGCAAGGAGGCCGGCGGGATGCGCAGCTACGTGCACCTGGGCACCGGCAACTACAACGAGAAGACCGCCAAGACCTACGCGGACTTGTCGTACTTCACCTGTCGCCCCGAGGTGGGCGAGGACATGTCGGCGTTCTTCAACCTCCTCACCGGGTACTCGGCGCCCCCGTCGTGGAAGAAGCTGGTGGTGGCGCCGATCGGGCTGAGGAAGCACATCCTCAACCACATCGAGTCCACCGCGAAGGCGGCGAAGGCAGGCCAGCCTGCGAAGATCGTCATCAAGAGCAACGCGCTGATCGACGCCGAGACCATCCGGGCGCTGCGCCGGGCCTCGCAGGCGGGTGTGCAGGTCACCTTGCTCATCCGGGGGCCGTGCGCGCTCCGGGTGGGCATCCCGGGGGTGAGCGAGGGCATCGTGGTCCGCTTCATCGTGGACCGCTTCCTCGAGCACTCCCGGATCCTGTACTTCGTGTGCGGCGACCGGGAGGAGGTGCTCATCACCTCCACCGACATGATGCCCCGGAACTTCGACCGCCGGGTCGAGGTGCTCCTGCCGATCGAGGACGAGCCCCTGAAGCGCCGGATCGTGGACGAGATCCTGGGGCTGGAGATGGGGGACAACACCAAGGCGACCGAGCTGTTGCCCAACGGGGAGTACGAGCGGGTACGACCTGGCCGGGCCGCCCCGGTCCGCGCCCAGGCCGAGTTCATCCGGTTGGCCCGGCGCCGGGCCGAGGAGGACCAGAAGAAGGGCCAGGAGAAGCGGAAGAAGAAGAAGGACCGGGGGCGTGAGCGTTGACCTTGGGGGCGTGCCCGAATAGATATCCCGCCCGATGATCGTTGATCTGCAAGTGGACGTCGCGGACGCCGAGGGGGCCCTGTTGGACCCGGCGGCGCTGGTCCAGGGCGCCAAGGCGGCCGGCCTGGACGGGATGCTCCTCACCAAGGACGATGACCGGGCCTTCGACACGGCCCCCTACCAGGCGGCGGCGGCCGAGGCGGGCCTGGCCCTGTTCTCGGGGCTGAAGATGGCCACCAACCACGGGCTCATCCTCTGCATCTTCCCCGAGGATGCCCCCGCCCTCGAGGACGGCTGGGCCCCGGTGGTCGAGGACGGCCTCTACGACGCGCACGCCATCATCGACGCGGTCGAGGAGCACGGCGGGGTCACGGTGGCCCTGCGCCCCTATGACCGGGACGTGGCCCACCCCATGGGGGATCACCTGTTCTCCCTCCAGGGGCTGTCGGCGTGCGAGGTCCACAACGGGAGCCTCACCGACATCGCCAACGACCTGGCCCTCGAGGCGGCCTCCAACATGGAGATGCCCCGGGTCGGGAGCGCGGGGGCCAAGGCCGGCCAGGGGCTGGGCACCGCGGCCACCCTGTTCCGGAACCCCGCAGGCAGCACCAAGGAGCTCTGCGACGCGATCCGGGCCGGCGACTGCTGGCCGGTGACCTTCTCGGACAACGTGCCGAAGGCCGAGGCGAGCGACGAGCGTCGCGGCGGCCGCGGTGGCCGGGACGGCGGCGGCGGCGGTCGGGACCGCGGCCGGGGCCGGGGTGGTCGGGACCGCGACCGTGACCGCGGGGAGCGCGAGCCCCGAGGCGGGCGTGGCGGCCGGGGTCGCGGCGGCGGCACTGGCGGTGGCGGTGGCGGTGGCCAGCGTTCCGGCGGCGGTGGCGGCGGCGGTGTTGGTCGCGAAGGCGGCGGTGGTCGCGAAGGCGGCCGCGAGCGCGACGGCAACCGCATGGGCGATCGCACCACCATGGACCGCGGCGACAAGCGGCGCCGCGGGCGTCGTGGTCGCGGCGGCGGTGGCGGCGCGCGGCCGGACGACATCGGGAACCGCGCCCCGGGCGCGCCGAGGGTGATGGACGAGGACGCGGGGAACCGCATCCGCTCCGAGCACGAGCGCAAGGTCGCGGAGGACCTCGGGAACCGGCTGCGGCCGGGCGAGGCCTCGCCCTACCGGCCGGCGCCGGTCGAGGTCCCGGTGTTCCACGACGACGAGGACGACAACTTCGGGAACCGCTGAGGCGGGGCGCGCCCGCGCTCCGCTCCTACTCTCGCACCACCGGCAGGCGGCTCTGGATGAGGCTCCGCCCGGCCGAGTACTCCCCGGTGAAACACGCGTTGCAGTAGCGGCGGCCCTCGCCGAGGGGGTCGCCCACCGCGGTGTGCAGGCCCTCCTCCGAGAGGTAGGCGAGGGTGTCCGCGGTGACGTAGCGCGCGACGTCGGCCACCGAGTGGGTGGCGGCGATCAGCTCGGCCCGGTTCGGGGTGTCGACCCCATAGAAGCAGGGGAAGCGGGTGGGCGGAGACGACACCCGCAGGTGCACCTCCTTGGCCCCGGCGTTGCGGAGTATGCCCACGATCTTGCGGCTGGTGGTGCCGCGGACCACCGAGTCGTCGACCACCACGACGCGCTTGCCCTCGAGGACGCTCCGCACCGCGCTCAGCTTCAGGCGCACCCCGAAGGCGCGGATGGACTGCTTGGGCTCGATGAAGGTGCGGCCCACGTAGTGGCTGCGGATGAGGCCGTGGCGGAACGGGAGGCCGGAGGCCTCGGCGTAGCCGAGGGCGGCGGGGACGCCCGAGTCGGGCACCGGGATCACGAGGTCGGCGTCCACCGGCGCCTCCTCGGCGAGGCGCTGGCCCATCTTCACCCGGGCCTCGTACACGCTCTGCTCGAAGATGCGGGAGTCGGGGCGCGCGAAGTACACCAGCTCGAAGATGCAAGCCCGCCTGCGCGCGTCGGGGAGGTGGTAGAGGCGCTCCGTGCGCAGGCCATCCTGCGTGATGTGGATCATCTCGCCCGGCTCGATCTCGCGGATGAGCTTGCCCTCGACGAGGTCGAGGGCGCAGGTCTCGGAGGCGAGGACCCAGGCGTCACCCACCTTGCCGAGGATCAGCGGCCGGAAGCCCTCGGGGTCGCGCACCCCGATGATCCCGGTCTGGTCCATGAAGAGCAGGGTGTAGGCGCCCTCGAGCTGGGCCGCGACCTCGCGGATGCGGTCCTCGAGGCGCGGGGCCCGGGCCCGGGCCATCAGGTGGACCACGACCTCGGTGTCGCTCTGGGTGCTGAAGATCGCGCCGTCGCGCTCGAGGTCGGCCCGGAGGCTGTCCGCGTTCACCAGGTTCCCGTTGTGGGCGATGGCGAGCGGCCCGCGGGCGGTGGTCACCGCGAAGGGCTGGGCGGCCTGGGCGTGGGAGCCGCCGGCGGTGGAGTACCGCACGTGGCCGATGGCCCGGTGCCCGCCCAGGCGCTCCTGGAGGATCGTCTCGTCGAAGACGTCGGCCACGAGGCCGCGGCCGAGGTGCCGCGAGAACTGCTCCCCGTCCGAGGTGGCCACGATCCCCGCCGACTCCTGCCCGCGGTGCTGGAGGGCGTGCAGGCCCAGGTAGGTGAGGTTGGCGGCTTCGGGGTGCCCGAAGATGCCGAAAACGCCGCACATGGAGCCCCGTCCATGGACGCTGGGTGCCGCCGGGTCAAGCCGTCTCGGCCAGGTGCCTCGTCATGGCGACCCGGTCGGGGTAGATAGGCGTCCATGTCGGTGCAGTTCGGCGGCGCAGCGGCCCTGGACCCCAGCCAGGCGGGGGAGCACGAGGACCCCGCCATCATGGAGCGCTTCTCGGACCGGGCCCGGGCCCTGTTCTACGCGCGCCTGGCGTTCCTCGCCATTGGACTGTGTGTGTTGGCCGTACCTTCGTGGTCCCAGTTCCTGGGCATCACGGACACCGCGGCCTTCCTCGTCTACTTCGGGGTGATCGCCTACTCGGTCACGAACTTCCTGCTCATCGATCACCCGAAGCTGGGGCGGCCGGTCACCTTCGCGACGTTGGTGCTGGATCTGTTGGCCCTCGCCGCGCTGGTGACCCCGGGGGGCGGCCTGCGCTCGCCGATGATGGCCGGGCACGTGATGTACACGATCTTCTTCGTGCTCTTCTTCCCGAAGCGCTACGCGATCGTGCCGCCGCTGTTGCTCTTGCCGCTGGTGGCGTTCCTCCAGGAGGGGGCGCTGGTGAGCCAGGGCGTGTTCTTGATGCTCTGGTACTCGGTGCTGAGCTTCATCGCGGCGTACCTGTTGTTGTACCTGCACGTCCGGGATCAGCGCCGCATCAACCAGCTCAGGGTGCTGTCGAAGTCGCAGGAGGCGGCGATCGTGACCGAGGAGCGCCTGCGCCTCGCCCGTGAGATCCACGACGGCCTGGGCGGGCAGCTGTCCACGCTGATCATCCAGGCAGAGTACATCCAGCGGATGTCGAGGGACCCGAACCTCACGAGCGAGATCACCGAGCTGAAGAGCCAGGCGGAGGAGGCGATCGACGAGCTCCGGCGCTCGCTGACCATGATGCGGCGCGACTTCGACCTCCACAAGGCGCTCGAGGACTACTGCATCCGCTTCCAGGAGCGCTCCCGCTCGGGCTGCACCTTCAAGGTGCGCGGTCGTCAACGCCGCTTGCCGAGCGAGATGCAGCTCTCGATCTTCAGGGTGCTGCAGGAGTGCCTGACCAACATCCAGAAGCACGCCGAGGCGAAGAACACCGACGTGCGCCTGAAGTACGACGGGGAGATGGTCTCGCTCGTGGTGAGCGACGACGGGGTCGGCTTCGACGCCACCGCCAAGCAGCGGAGCGGCCACTACGGCCTCACCAACCTCCTGGAGCGGGCCAAGAAGTTCCGGGGGACCATGGACATCCAGTCCGCCCCCGGCAACGGCACCACCGTCCACGTGACCCTGGTGGTGCCGGCCGAAGGCTCCCACGTGGCCTTCATGCCCGACCTCGCCCGCGCTTGAGCCCCCGCCCACTGAGTGGTACCCGGGACCCCAGGCAAGCGAAGCGCGCAGCGGGCGTGAGCCCGCGGAGAGGGGTGGGGCGGCTTCGCCGACCCGGGACCCCATGGCCGGGGTGGCGAAACGGTAGCCGCGGGGGCCTTAAAAGCCCCTGCCCGTGAGGGCGTCAGGGTTCGAGTCCCTGTCCCGGCATTGAAAGAGAAGCACATCCGGATCCGCATCCAGCAGTGCCTGGTGCTGGCCGAGGCCTCCAACTGCGTGCGCCGCAAGTTCGGCGCGCTCCTGTTGGACCCCGAGCGCAACGTGATCCTCATGGACGGCTACAACGGCGGCCCCCGCGGCGGCGGGACGCTGTGCGGCGGCGACACGTGCCTGCGCGACACCCTGCACGTGGCCTCCGGGACCCGGATGGAGATCGGGTGCCACCACGCCGAGATGAACGTCATCTGCAACGCCGCCGCGAACGGGGTCCCGACGCGGGGGGCGTGGCTCCTCGTCACCGGCGAGCCATGCCTGCTGTGCGCGAAGCTGATCCACCACGCGGGGATCGCCAAGGTCTTCGTGGTGCGCGGCGGCTACGCGGGGGAGAACGGCGTCGAGTACCTGGAGGCCCACGGGGTGCACGTGGCCCAGGTGGACGGGCCGCAGGACCCGCGCCTCGAGGCCGCGGCGGAAGACTGACGGTGCGGGTCTACTCCTGGAACGTGAACGGCCTGCGCGCGTGCGGTGAGAAGGGCTTCGGAGCGTGGCTCTCGCGCGGGCGCGGGCAGATCGTGAGCGTGCAGGAGGTCCGGGCGCGCCCCGAGCAGCTCCCGCCGGAGCTGGCCGCGCCGGTCCGCTGGCACGCGCGCTTCGCGGTGGCGGAGAAGAAGGGCTACAGCGGGGTGGGGACGTACAGCCGGCGCGCGCCGGACGCGGTGGAGACGTCGCTGGGCGACGCTGAGCTGGACCGCGAGGGGCGCTTCATCCACCTCCGCTTCGGCGCCCTGCACATCGTGAACGCCTACTTCCCCAACGGGAACGGCACGGTGTTGCCGGGGGGCAGGCGGAGCAACGATCGGGTGCCGTACAAGTTGCGCTTCTACCGCCGGGTGTTCGATGCCCTGGCGCCCGCGTTCTCGGCCGGCGCGCCGATCTTGATCATGGGCGACTTCAACACCGCTCACACCGCGGTGGACCTCGCCCGACCCAAGGACAACAAGGACACCAGCGGGTTCCTCCCCGAGGAGCGGGCGGAGCTCGCCCGCTGGATGGATGCAGGTTGGGTTGACGCCTTTCGGCGCTTCCACCCCGAGGCGGAGGGCCGCTACACCTGGTGGGCCCAGCGCAACGGCTGCCGGGAGCGGAACATCGGCTGGCGCATCGACTACGTCCTGGCCTCGCCCGGGGCCGCCCCCTACCTGACCGCGGCCCGGATCCACACCCGGGTCATGGGCTCGGACCACTGCCCGGTGAGCGTCGATGTGGATCAGGCGATCCTCACCGGGGCGCCGCCCCCTTGAAGTCCGAGGCCGCTTCTGGTGCACAATGGCCGCGCGCCGTGACCTGGGACGTAGACAGCATCGAGAACCGGGATCCGGAGTTCATCCGCAAGCTGGCGTGGGCGGTGGGGCCGTTCCTCGAGCGGTACTTCAGCCCCGAGGTGCGCGGGCTCGAGAACATCCCCGAGGGCGCCGCGCTGTACGTGGGTAACCACTCCGGCGGGTTGTTCCCGGCCGACTCCTTCATCTTCGGCAAGCGGGTGCTGGAGCAGATCGGGATCGACGCGGTGCCCTACGGGCTGGCCCACGATCAGGCGATGCGGGCCCCCGGGCTGCAGCAGATCCTGGCCCCGCTGGGCGGGGTGCGGGCCTCGGAGTCCGCGGCCCACCGGCTCTTCGCGGCGGGCAAGAAGGTGCTCGTCTACCCGGGCGGAGACGTGGAGTCGCTGCGCCCCTACAAGGACCGCAACCGGCTCACGTTCGGAGGGCGGCAGGGCTACATGCGGCTGGCGATCCGGGAGGGCGTGCCGATCGTGCCCCTCGTGGCGGCGGGGGCCCACGCCACCTTCGTGATCCTGGACGACGGCGCCTGGCTGGCCAAGGCGCTCCACCTGGACGAGCTCCTGCGGCTCAAGGTGTGGCCGATCGCGCTCGCCCTGCCGTGGGGTGTGATGGTGGGCACCATCCCGTACTTTCCGCTACCGACTCGCATCCTCATCGAGGCGCTTCCGCCGGTGTACTTCGAGCGTACCGGCGAGGATGCGGCGTCGGATGATGCCTACGTGGCGGCCCAGGACGAAGCCCTGCGGACCCGGATGCAGGCGGTGTTGACGCGCCTGGCGGCCGAACGGGGCTCTCGGCTGGCCGACGCGCGTGGGCGGATCTCCCGCTGGTTGGGCGATGTGACGCGCTGACCGCCCCCTTGCCAACTCCGAACGGGGTTTGGCAGGCTCGAACCTTCGGGCACGAGCGCTCCACGCGCCGGCCGCCGCTGGCCTCCCTCATGAACGCACGACGACTCGCTCCGCTGACCCTCATGCTCTCCGCGCTGGCCTGTGCCGGCGGGGCGGAGCGCGACCGCGACCCCGGCATCACCGACGCCGACGGCGGCGTCTCGAGCGGGCAGGACAGCGGCCAGAGCGACGCGGGCGCGGGGGTCGACGCCGGGCCCAACCCCAGCGGGGACGTGGGGCGGTATCAGGTCCATGAGATCACCGTGACCGCGTCCAACGACGGGTTCCGCAACGTGTGGGAGGACGCCCAGCTGCAAGCCCGGTTGACGGCGCCCAGCGGCGCGATGGTCACCGTCCCCGGGTTCTACTACGACGCCAACACCTGGAAGATCCGGTACGCGCCGAGCGAGGTCGGCGCCTACACCTACAGCTACACCTTGAGCGGACCCGCGGGCACCGTCTCGGAGGGGAGCGGGCGCTTCGTGGTGTACGAGTCCTCGGAGCAAGGCTTCTTGCGCCAGCACTCGAGCAACCCCTACCGCATGGTGTTCGAGCGCACCGGGGCCCTGTTCACCGGCCAGGGCTTCTCTGGCTGCCTGCGTGATCCCGAGTCCCAGACCTTCCCCACCCCGTGGGAGGACAAGGGCTTCTGCATCGACAAGTACCGGGCCACCGACGCCGACGCCTGCGGCAAGACCTACGACCAGTACATGAACGTGTACGCGGACCAGATGAAGCCGGCCGTGTACCGGTGGAACGTCAACGCGTGCTCGTTCCCGCTCTGGAACCAGATCGACACCACCTTCCCCAACGGGGTGGCCACGCCGAACAACTACTACAACGTCACCTGGGGCAAGTGGGGCGACAAGGTGGTGCGTGACCTGCGGCGGCGCGGGATCCGCATCCTCATGAGCCCGGTCGGCTTCGGGTGGCAGCGGGCGCCCTACGGGAACCGGTGCGGCCCGAACAACGACCAGGACTGCACGACCTCCGTCTGCGGCGAGCACGCCGACATGCCCTGCACCGCCCACAACGCGGCGGTGGTCGACACCAACGATGTGCAAGGCCTCATGCGCTACTACACGTACATCGTGGCACGCTACGGGGCCTACGTGGACATCTGGGAGCTGATCAACGAGTTCCCGCTCCCGGACGCCGCCATCACCCAGCTGAGCAACCACCTCCGCTCGGTGGATCCGTACGGCCACCCGATCACGATCAGCTGGACCCGCCCCGACCACCCGTCGATGGAGCTCAGCGTCCCCCACGTCTACCAGCGCTCCGACGCCAACGACATCGACCTGCGCCAGGCCGACGCCCTGGTCGCCGGCAACCTGGGCGTGGATCGCGTCTACCCGAAGGCCCGCTACCCCATGCCGATCATCGCGGGTGAGATCGGTGAACCCTTCGGCACGAGCAGCGACGCCAACTTCGAGCTCAACATGCGCGTGGGCTCCCGCATCAAGCTGTGGAGCGCGTTCTTCAACGAGGCGGGGCTCGTGTTGTGGGAGTCCAGCCTGAACAACGCCCAGGCCAACGGCGGGGTGACCTTCCTGAGCCCCGAGCTCCGCCAGGCGTTCGCGGTGCATCAGACCTTCGCCGCGGCCATGACCGCCGACGTGGTCCCGGTCGCGATGAGCACCCTCCAGTCCGGCTCGGACCGGGTGCGGGTCTACCAGCTGAAGGGGGCCTCGACCCTCTACGGCTACCTCCTGCACCCGAACAGCAACGTCACCAGCCCCACCACCGCCCGAGGCTTCACCGTCCAGCTGGACGTGCCGCGGGCGGGGACCTTGCGCTGGATGTCCCCCGCCGATGGGGCGGAGCGGGGGTCGAGCGCGGTGCAGGCTGGGCTGCAGTCGGTGGCGGTGCCGGAGTTCGACTTCGACCTTGCGTTCAGCTTGACGCCTTGAGCTGCTTGGGGCCTGGCGCTCCGTAGGATGGAGGTGACTCGGCGCTCCGCTTCCGGGGCTGAGGTCTTCCCTCTCCGGGGGACCGGCGGGGACGTGCGCCTTGGCTTCGAGCGCGGGCGGCTCCGCCTTCTTGGGGGCCCCGCCGGCCTTTGCTTCGAGCGCGGCCTAACGCGCGTGCAGGCTGCTCTCGCCCTCGCCGTCGACCCCCGCGCCCCACTCGATCGTGTTGATCTCCGGGTCCGCGTTCTGGCCTGCCACCCAGCTCAGGTCGTCGCCGCGGCCCTCGAACGCCGCGCCGTTCACCGTGTAGGTGTCGTGGCCGGCGGCGTCGATGAACAGGCCGATGGTCTGCACCTTGCGGCGGGGTGAGCCGGGCTCGAAGGACTCGAGGATGCCGGCGGCGCCGATGCCGTAGACGTTGCGCGCGTCGTAGAGGTCGTCGCCCGCGTTGTCGACGAAGACGCCGACGCCGTTCAGGTTGCCGGCGCCGATGGTGATGCGGGCGCCGGCGTAGGTGTCGTTGCCGGCCTCGTCGACCAGGAACACCGCGCTGTAGTCGTGACCGCCGCCGACCGTGACGTTCACCCGGGGGAAGGCGCCGCCGTAGACGTCGTCGCCCCCGCCCTCCAACAGCGCCCCCATCGCGTAGTGGGCGCCAGCCGCCATCGCGTACCAGAGGCCGTCGTAGGTGTCGTCGCCCGCGTGGTCGGCGAGGACGCCGGTGCCGAACCAGTAGCCGCCGCCCTGAGTGAAGACGCTGCCCTCGTAGCGGTCGTTGCCGTCGGCGTCGACGAGGAGGGCTACGCCGCCGGACATGAAGGCGCGGTCGGTGGTGTCGGCGCGGCGGCCGAACGCGAAGCCCTGGCCGAGGGTGCTGTTGGCGCGGCCGGGGCGCTGGGCGTTGAAGTAGAGGGGGTCGCCGCCCACGTCGGGGTCGCCGGGATCCATCAGGTACTGGTCGTCGCCGGTGAGGTCGTAGACCACGCCGGCCGCGCGGGCGAACGCGAAGCCCTGGCTCATGGTGTAGGCGTGGCGCACGTCGTTCCCGCCCGCGTCGTAGAGCAGGCCGATGCCGAACGCGGCGGCGCCCTGAGACGCGGCCTCGGCGAAGTACTGATCGTCGCCGCCCTCGTCGAGGAGCACGCCGACCCCCACCACGCCGGTGCCCTGGGACAGGCGCAGCGACTGGTAGTGATCGCGCCCCTCGCCGATGTCGTAGAGCACCGCGATCCCCATGCGCGCGCCGCCCTGGCGGGGCACCTGGCTCAGGCTGATCGGGCCGTTGTCGAGGTCGGGGGGCCGGATGGTGCGGTAGCGCCCGCCCGCGTCGGAGGGGAGGCGCCCCTGATCGCCCGCGGCGGGGGTGACCACGTAGCCGTAGACGTCGTCTCCGCCGAGGTCGACGAGCACGCTGGCGGAGTTGTCGGCGCTCTGGTTCCCGCCCGCGGGGACCCGGTACTCGTCGTTCCCGCCGAGGTCGACGAGGAGGGCCCAGGCCCCGTCCATGCCGGGGGCGCGCGGGTCGTAGACGCCGCTGTCACCGTCGCCGATCGCCACCCGGCCGAGGGGGGTCTCGGCCGAGAAGACGAAGGTGGCGGTGCTGGTGGCCACGCTGCTGGTGGGCACCTGGGCGAAGCGTGACAAGTCGGCTTGCGCCAAGGCCTCGAGCACGTCGACCCCGGCCCCGTAGAGCTCGCCGTAGTCGATCCCGTCGTTCAGCAGCTCGCGCACGCTGTCGGAGGCCGCGTTCAGCGCGCGGCCGTCGGCGCGGGGCGCGATCCAGGCGGGGCCGTAGCTCCACAGGTCGTCGCGGGTGCTCGCGGTGGGCACCGCGGCGCGCTGGGCGAGGTGGGCCCGGCGCACCGCGTCTACGACCTGGGCCACCGCCCGCTGCAGGTCGTCCGGCACGTCGGCGGCGTCGGCGGCGAGGGCGGCGCGGTCCGCGGTGCCGCCCGCCGCCTCGATGAGCGCGGCCACCGCCTCGGCCAGGGGCTCCGTCGCCGCCACCGGGCCGGCGGGGTGGGGGAGGGCGGGGCGGTCGAGGCGCGCCGCCATGCGGGCCACCATCTTGGCCGCGCGGGCGGGGTGCGACTCGGACAGGGTGGCGTCGGCGTCGAGGTCGGCCACCATGGCCTTCATCACCTCGAGCCCCGAGAGCGGCGCGTTGTGGGCCGCGTCGTACCAGGAGAGGCGGTAGGGATCGAAGACGATGTCCCCCGGGTTCGGGGCCCAGTCGAAGATGTCGAAGATCGCCCCGCAGCGGCTGCTGCCCACGCTCGTCAACACCTCTTGCAGCAGGTCCCGCGTGCCCGCCGGCACCGGCAGACCGTGGCAGGCGCAGCGGGCCGAGAGGCAGGCGGGCCCGCGGAGGGTCTCGGCGCACTCGAAGCCCGCACCGCAAGCCGAGTTGTCACACCGGACCGCGCAGACCCCGGGCAGGCGCGGCTCGCTCCGCACGCACACCGCGCCGGGCGTGCCCGCGCAGTCGCCGTCCACCGCGCAGGGGGCCTCTGCCGGGTCGCCGGTGCGGGCGCAGAGCTCCGCCGCGGCGACCTGGGTCGCGCGGCAGACGTCGACCCCGTCGTCGCCCGGGAGGCAGGCGTAGCCGGCGGGGCAGGGGGCGGCCGCGTCGCAGCCCCGGGTGCAGTAGCCGAGCGCGAACGCGTCGCCCTCGCAGTGCTCGAGCCCCAGGATGCAACCCGTGTTGTCACCGAAGCAGCTCGTGCCGAGGCCGGTCTGCGGGGGGAGGCAGGTCGCCCCGGGGGGTACGCAGTAGTACTGCCCTTCGCCCTGGCTGATGTCGAAGCAGGTGAAGCCATCGGGGCAGCCCTCGAGGTCCTCGTCGCAGGCGTCGGCGCAGAACGTCTCGTCCCCCGCCCGCAGGCAGAGGCCGCCCGGGCACTCGGTGTCGCAGGGCATGCAGCTGCTCTGGCCGAAGCGCACCCCGGAGTCGGGGTCGGGGCCCCCGTCCTCGGGCTCGCCCGCGTCCTCGGGCTCGCCCGCGTCGGGCCCTGCGTCGGGGTGCACCCCGGTGTCGGCGGTCTCCGCCGCGTCCGGGAGGTCGACCTCCTCGCCACAGGCGAGCAGGGGCGTGACGAGGAGCGAGAGGAGGAGGAGTCGGCGCACCGCCCGCCAGCATAGCACCAGGACCTCGATGTTGAGGCGGCCGGCCGGGCGTGCTGTCATCGACGGCGCGGTGCTGGACCTGCACAACCACGTCCTGTTCGGCCTGGACGACGGCTGCCGCACCCTCGAGGAGTCCCAGGCCCTGTGCGCCCGGGCCCGGGCGGCGGGCCACGTGGGCTTCGTGGCCACCCCCCACATCCGCCCCGGGATGTTCGAGAACGACCCCGCGGGCATCCTGCGGCGGCGCGACGAGGCGCGGGCCACGGTGGAGGCAGAGGGCCTGGAGCTGCACCTGGGGGCCGAGTACTACTTTTGTCCCGAGCTCCTGGACGGGGCCCGGCAGCGGGCGCTCCTGACCCTGGGCGAGACCAGCCGCTTCGTCCTCGTGGAGCTCCCCACCACCCGGCTCCCGGTGCGCTACGACGAGGTCCTCTACGAGATCCGACTGGCCGGCTACGTGCCGGTCATCGCCCACCCCGAGCGCGCCCAGGGGCTGCAGGACGACTTGCCGAAGGTCCTCGGCGCCCTGCGCCAGGTGGAGGTCCTCCTGCAGCTCGACCTCGGGAGCCTCATCGGGCACTACGGCCGCGGCGCCAAGAAGGCGGCGGAGGAGCTGGTGAAGCGCGGGGCCTACCACGTGGCGGCGGGCGATCTGCACCGCCCCGACGACGTGAAGGCCATCATCCCGCCCGCCCTCGCCCGGCTGGCCAAGCTCCTGGGCAAGCGCAAGGTCGGGCCCGAGGGTGTGCGCACCCTCACCCTCGACAACCCCCGGCGGATCCTGGCCGACGCCCCGCTCACCGACCTCGTTCCCGTGTAGCCCCCGGCGGTCGGCTGGGCTATGAGGGCCCGAGTGGACGAGGTGGTGGAGGTCGAGCGGCCCAGGGGCAGCCTCGTCGGCTGGCTGCTGAAGGGTGGGCTGGCCCTGGGCGCCTCGGTGGGGGCCTTCTGGTGGGCGTTCCACGACGTCGACCTCACCTCGGTGACCCAGGAGCTGAAAGGCTCCAGCGTCGCGGTCCTGCTCACCTTCCTGGCGGTGCAGCTCGCCCTGCATGGGCTGCGGGTGGTCCGTTGGGGCCTGTTGATCAAGCCGCTGGGGCCCGCCACCAACCGCGCGGTGTTCGCGGCGGCCAGCGTCGGCTTCCCCGCCACCTTCTTCCTCCCCCTGCGCCTGGGTGAGTTCGTGCGCCCGGTGATGATCTCCCGCTCCGGCGTGCCGTTCGCGGGGGCGATGGCGTCGGTCGTCGTCGAGCGGGTGGCCGACGGCGTGGTGAACCTCGGCCTGTTCTTCCTGTTCCTGCGGATGCTCCCCGCCTCCGCGCCGGTGCCGGACGACCTGCGCACCTTCTCGTTGGCCGCCCTGGTGCTCTTCGGCGGCGCCCTCGTCTTCCTCGTGCTGGCCTGCGTGGCGCGCCGCCCCGCCCTGAGCCTGGTCGAGCGCCTCCTGTCCCCGATCTCCGAGACCCTGGCCTCGCGGGTCCTGGGCCTGCTGGACACCTTCATCCACGGGGTGATGGTGCTGCGCACCCCGGCCCGGATCCTCGGGTTCGTGGGCCTCTCGCTCCTGTATTGGCTCCTGAACGGCCTGGTGACCTGGTACCTGGCCCAGAGCTACATCCCGGAGCTCCCGGTGCTCGCCGGGCCCTTCACGATCTCGGTGGTGGTCTTCGCGATCATGATCCCCGCCGGTCCCGCCTTCGCCGGCACCCTCGAGGCGGGCTGCCGCTTCGGCATGGCCCCCTTCGGCATCGACGCCTCCGCCGCCGCGGTGGTGGCCCTCGCCATGCACGCCCTCCAGCTCGTGCTGATGGCAATCCTGGCCGGCGCTGGCTTCATGGCCGCGGAGTCCCGGCAGACCCACAAGCCGGCCCCCGGTCCTGACGCGCCCTGAGGCAGTCCGGCGCTCTGGTTTGGCCCGCGAGGCGCGCCAGCGCTACCCTGCGAGGGCAGGTGGTCTCGCGCCGCGATCTCTTCCCGCCCACCCGGCGGGCCGACTCCCTGGAGCCCATCGGGGCTCAGACCCTCGAGATTGGCACCTATCGGGAGTTCCGCTTCCTCCGCCAGCTGGTGGCGGCGGTGCTCGTCCTCAACCTGCTGGACGGCGTGCTGACGATGGTCTGGATCACCTCCGGCGTGGCGAGCGAGGCCAACCCCTTCATGGAGCGGCTGGCCCACGAGCAGCCCGTGCTCTTCATGGCGGTGAAGACGGCGCTGGTGGGCCTCGGGTCGTACGTGCTGTGGAAGCAGCGCAAGCGCCCGGCCGCGGTGGTGGCCATCTTCCTGTGCTTCCTCGCCTACTACTTCGTGCTGCTCTACCACCTGCAGGCCATGGACCTGCGGCTGCTCACGCGCTGGCTGGGGTGAGGCGAGCCGCCTACCGGGTGACGGTGGCGGTGAAGGTGCCCGAGTTCCCGTCGGGATCGGTGAGGCTCAGCTCCAGCCAGTAGTCGCCGGCGGGGAGGGCGTCGAGGCCCGGCACGGTGACCGAGAAGCGGGAGGTCGGGCGGGTCCGCTCGTCTTCGTAGCGCGGGCTCCCGCTCGCGTCGGTGCCGACGAGGCGCCGGCGCAGCGCGTCCGCCACCGTCACCTGGGCGCTCCCGGTCACCGGGGTCTCGGCCCCGCCCCGGGCCACGAGCCGGCCGCTCGCGGTGACGGTGGTGCCGGCGGCGAGCGGGGCGCCGAGGCGGCTGGGGACGGCCTCGGAGCGCAGCACCAGGGCGTCGTCCTCCGCCTTCATGCCGTCGCCGTCCGGTGTCAACGCGACTTGCGGCGGGTCGAGCACCACGCCCGCGAGCGCGCCGCCGCTCGCGGTGACCTCCTCGACCACGAGGTGGGCCGAGGGCACCAGCTCGAACGCGCGGGAGGTCACGGTGTAGTCGGACACCACGGCGCCATCAAAGGCCTTGCCCTCGACCGCGAGCCGATAGCGGCCGGCGGGGAAGTCGCGGCCCTCCTGCCAGCGCACCTGCCACTGGTGGTCGTCGCACTGGGAGCGGTTGCAGGACCCCTGGTAGGTCACCATCATCTCGAAGCCGGCGTCGTCGTAGGCCCACCCGCCGGGGCGCGCCACCGGGACGAACTGCCCGCCCTCCTCGCGCTCGAGGCTGACCCGCGGCAGGTCCGCCCCGGGGTGCCCGCCCTGCCAGACGAAGCGCACCTGGCCGAGCCGCTCCACCGTCTCGGGCACGTCCACCCGGATCTCGCTCGGATCGGGGGACGCGGTGAAGGGCACCCGGGCCAGCTCCTCGTCGGTGAGCGGCCAGTACATGGGCTTGAGGTTGCGGTTGTCGATCACCCGGGCCTCGGGCTCCTTCGCCAGCTCCCGGGCGAGCTTCACCGCGTTCTCCTGCAGGTACGGGCCGAGGCGCCAGCCCCAGATGTCGCGGGAGGGCTCGTAGCCGCCCTGGAGCCAGTCGTCCTCGTTGAGGAGGTAGAAGTGGTGGTCCTGGCTGTAGCCGATCACCGCGGTGTCGTCGACGTCCGGCAAGACGGCTTGCACCATCTCCGCCGCGTCGCGGCCGAAGTTCGACAGGGGCTCGCCCGGCATGGTGGTGAAGGCCAGCTTGCCGAGGCGCAGCACCGAGATCACCGTCTTCTGGAACTGCGGGATGGGGTGGCCGCCGGTGAGGCACTCCACGCTGAACACGCAGTTGAGGTCGCCGTCGGTGAACTTGGTGGCGGGGTCGGAGTCCTCGGGCCGGCCCTCCACGCACTGGAACGCCCCGTAGCGGAAGTAGTCGGGGGTCGCCTCGCAGGAGACGTCGCTGTCGTAGAACGCGCCCTCCCCGTAGCCGAGGATGTCGTGGGAGATCGGGATGCGGCCGGTGACCAGGCCCACCGGCACCTCGGCGCTGGTCTGGATGCCGTCCAGCGCCGGCTCGATCACCGCCCAGGCCCGGCGCCCCACCACCTGCAGCTGCTCGTAGTTGTTGTGCTGGTGGTCGTCGCCCGAGGGCGAGATGTCGCCCGCGTTGCCCTGGATGTAGAAGCCGAGCACCGGGCGCCCATACTTCTTGCTCGCGGCGTGGGTGAGCTCCACCTCGACCCCGCCGCCGGCGTCGCCGGTGACCACCGGGCTGTCGAAGTCGAAGATGGTGCCGTGCATGCCGAAGTTGGTGAACACCGCGCGGGGCTCCCCGTTCAGGTCGTCCACCCGCATCACCACCATGCGGTCGTCCTTCTTGAGGTAGCCGGGGAGGTTGTCGTTCTCGCCGCGGCGGTCCCGGTGGATGCGGTTCTCGGGATCGAAGTCGTCGAGCACCGTGTAGCCGAAGCGCGCGGGCTGGCGGTCGGCGAGGGCGAGCTCCACCGCGTCGGCGAAGGAGTCGGTCATCCGCTCGAAGACCTCGCCGCTGAACTCGCCGTACCCGAAGAAGCCGAAGCCGAGGCCGACCACGAGGTGCCAGTACCGGGCGGGCTGGGCGTGGCTGTGGGGCGCGCTCTGGACGATGCGATCGCGCACGTCGATGCCGGTGCGCAGGGCCACCTTCTCGGCCGTGCGCGCGAGGAGGAAGTCGGTGCTCCAGCAGGTCGGGGTGCGCAACAGGACGAAGAGCTCCTTGCCGTCGTCGAACGCGGCGGCCCGGACCTCGGGGCGGTCGAACCACGAGTGGGAGCCGCCGAGGCTGTCCTGGTAGGGGGTGCGGGGCCCGAGGCGGCTGCCGTAGCCGGCGAGCGACACGCCCATCGGGAAGTCCAGCGCGACCCGGGCCAGCCCGACCTGGAGCTGCCCGCGGGCGTCGCCGGTAGCGGGCATCCAGCCGGTCGCGTCGACCGGGTAACGCTCGCAGACCCCGTCGAGGCAGTGCCCGTCCGCGGGGCAGTCGTCGTCGAGCACGCAGGCGGGCAGGCACCGGTTGGTGTCCTCGTTGCAGAAGCACTTGTCGCCCTCGCACACCGGGACGGTGCGGCAGTTCCTGCGCTCCACGCAGGACGCGGTGGCGTAGCACGCGCCCTCGTAGCAGACCTGCCCGGTCGGGCACTCGTCGTGGTAGCCGCACTCGTCCTTCGGCGGGTCGGGCGGGGCGTCCTCACCGGAGCAGGCCGTAGCCCCCACCACAAGCCCGAGGAGCCCAGACATCAGCAGCCGCGCGTACATCGAGGGCGGGTTGTAGGCCGGGCCGGCTGGCTTCCGCAAGCGGACGCCTGACCCCCCGGCGCGGGGGCGCGGGATTTGACTTGCAAGCGACCGGGGCGCTGCTCAAACTGCCCCGGTCATGTACGAAGCCACGCTCCACTGCCACGCCTGCGGCAACGCCATCGAGCTCATCGACAAGGTGAAGCGGGCGGACACCTGCGAGCACTGCGGGGTGGACCTGCACTGCTGCAAGAACTGCGACTTCTTCGATCCGAACGTCCACAACCAGTGCCGGGAGTCGACCACGATGTGGGAGCCCGACAAGGAGAAGGCCAACTTCTGCACCTACTTCATCCCGAGGAAGGGCGAGGTGGACCGCGAGAACAAGACCGCCGCCCTGTCTGCCCTCGAGAGCCTCTTCAAGAAGTAGGGCGCCGGTTCACCGGCGGCTTCCAGAAACGAATTTCCTTGGCCCGCTCGCTGAGATTTGCTATCTCGGCACCCCTCTGGCGGTGGTGGGGTAGCTCAGCCGGTTAGAGCGAGGGTCTCATAAGCCCTAGGTCGGCGGTTCAAGTCCGCCTCCCACCACGCCCCTTTCCCCTCCCAATCTGCGGTGCTCGAGGCGGCCAACGCGAGCCGTTACGCCTCGCCTCGTCTCCGTTCCAGGACCGAAACGACATCGAGCCGCCGGGCCCGATCTACCGCGCCACGCCGCGCCGCCGTGTCGATCTCGAAGCGGTGGCGCGGGCGCCGGGGCGTACCGGTGCCGTAGTGCGCGGGGGGACATTACCGGCCCGTGACGAAACCGTCTCTTTGGGCCATTCGCCCGAATCCGGGGATGCTGGCTTGGCGCTTGCTATGCCGGCGAGTGCGCGAGTCCAAGAACCGCGCGAAGCCCCGCGGTGCGGGGCACAACGCCCGAGGTAGCACGGAGTATGAGGACGTCGGAGACAGGACGCTACGGAGTCGGAACCTCACGTGAGCGCTACTGTATTTCTGATCGTGGCCGATTCTCTGCACCCGGCAACACGAGGCCCCCGTCGGGGTCGTCCACCCGGCCGAAGGCAAGCCTGCAGGGGGTCCGAACTCCGAAGGCGCACCGACGACCGGGCAGACATGTCAGTCAGTGAGAGGTCATTCATGCGCAAAAGGGTTCAAGTAGTCAGCGCCGTTCTCGCGCTCGCGCTTGCGGGATGTGCCGGAGACAAGGGCGACACGGGCGCCACGGGTGCCACCGGCGCCACAGGACCGGAGGGCCCGGCGGGTCCGACCGGCGCGACCGGCGTCACCGGTCAGGACGGCCAGGATGGTCAGAACGGCCAGAATGGTCAGGACGGCCAGGATGGTCAGGACGGGCAGAACGGCCAGGACGGGCAGAACGGGCAGGACGGCTTGCCCGGCGCGCTCACCGTGAACCTGGCGGCCGAGGCGGTCTCCGCCCTCGAGATCACGATCGACAGCGTGTCCATGGGCGCGGTGTCCACCATCGAGTTCACCGCGGTCGACGGCGCAGGCCGTGGCGCGGTCGGCCTCAAGGGCGGTAGCAGCGGCAACGTTCGCACTGCGCTCGCCAAGCTCCTCCCTCCACCTGCGAGCGGCGACCCCGACCACTGGCAGAGCATGTTCCTCCGGGCCCGGGGCACCGCCCCGAACCAGGTCACGCAGGCGACGAACGATCGCGGCGCCCTGGTGGACCACCTCGACGGCACCTACACCTATACCTTCGCGGGTGACGTGACCGCGGTGACCGACCCGGTCACCGGCGCTGCCGTGACCTGGGAGCCCACCCGCACCCACCGCCTGGTCCTGCAGGCCAGCGGCAGCGTGAACGGCAACTCGCTCCCGGCGGTGAACGCGGTGATGGACTTCGTGCCCGATGGCAGCGCAGTCACCGAGACCCGCAAGATCATCGAGACCAAGAACTGCAACGAGTGCCACGGGCGCATCGTCGCCCACGGCAGCCGCTACGACGCGGGCTACTGCGTGGTGTGCCACAACACCAACACCCGCAGCCTCGGCACCGACCTCACCATCGCGGACATGTCCTACATGATCCACGGCATCCACGGTGCTGGCTACCGCGCCGCTCGCGGCGGCCCGGACTTCATCATCGGCGGCGACAACTTCGCCGAGGTGACCTACCCGCAGGACCTGCGGCACTGCCGTAAGTGCCACGAGCAGAGCGCCGACGCCCCGGACGGCGACAACTGGAAGGCCGTGCCCAACAAGAACTCTTGCGGCGGCTGCCATGAGAACGACACCTACCGCGCCCACGTCGACCCGCAGACCAACGCCTCGTGCGTGACCTGCCACGGCCCGACCGCGGCCATCGCGCTGTGCGGCCCGACCAACAACGCCAGCTGCACGATCGAGTCGGTCCACCTCACCGTGAACCCCACCACCAACAACCCGCAGGTCCCTGCCGGTCTGTCGGTGATCGAGTACGACGTGTCCGAGATGACGATCGACGCCAACAGCCAGGCCAACATCGTGTTCAAGGTGCTGCGTGACGGCGCCTCGGTCGACCTGATCACCCCGCCCGCGGACCTCACCGGCGGCCCGAGCTTCCTGCTCGCGTACGCCATGCCGCAGGACGGCATCGACGCCCCCGCCGACTACAACAACATGGGCCAGAGCGCGGCCCAGCCCGTCACCGTGTCCATCGCGAACCTGCGCGCGGGCACCGCGGGCACCCTGACCGGCCCCGACGCCAACGGCTACTACACCGCGGTCGTCACGAGCTTCACGTTCCCCGTCGGCTCCACCATGCGTGCGGTGACCCTGCAGGGCTACTTCACCCAGGTGACGACCAACCTCGGCAACGTGGCGCGCCACGCGGTCGCGGCGGTCAAGGCGGCCACCGGCGACACGGCCCGTCGCGCCATCGTGGACTCGGCCAAGTGCGCCGGCTGCCACGAGTGGTTCGAGGCCCACGGCGGCAACCGCGTCTACGAGGTCCAGGCCTGCGTGATGTGTCACAACCCGAACCTGTCCTCCGGCGGCCGCTCCGGTGACCCGGCGCGCATCGACGGCGACACCCAGGCCGAGCTCGACAACATCGCGTTCATCAACACCCACCTGTCCGGACGTGACCCGGTGGCTCCGTGGAACCCGGGCCCCATCGACGGGACGAACCCGCTGACCTACCCCGAGGAGTCGAACAACCTGAAGGACATGATCCACGGGATCCACTCGTCGGCCATGCGGAGCACGGACTTCTCGTTCGTCCGCTACCGCAGCAACAACTTCTATCCCTTCAACTTCGCTGAGGTGACGTTCCCGAACGACCCCAACAACTGCGAGGCCTGCCACATCGCGGGGACCTACGACACCAACCTGCCCGCGGGCGAGCTGGCGTCGACCCAGATCATCCCCAGCACGGTCCCGAACGACCGAGCCTCCATCACGGCGGCTCGTGCCTCGGTGCCGAACGGCGAGGACATCGTGAAGAGCGCTGGCGCTGCGGCGTGCAGCAGCTGTCACGACAACACCCAGGCCCTGAACCACATGAAGCTGAACGGCGCGTACATCAACGGGCCGCGCAGCGGGTTGGCCGCGGGCGACCTCGAGACCTGCAACGTCTGCCACGGCGCTGGCCGCACCGCGGACGCCGAAGTGGCCCACGGGAACTGAGCCTGGTCCAGGCCCCCAACGGACGCCGCCAGGTCACCCCCTCGGGGCCTGGCGGCCTCCCTCTCTCCCCCACCTTCCGCGCCCAGCTGACGGCGGCGCCGGTTCATGCTTGAAGGTGTCGTGATGCGTTCGACGCTCCTCTCCCTCCTCTTCGTGGTGGGCTGCGCCCAGGCCGCGGATACCAAGCCCGCGCCCGCCGCCCCGGCCCCAGAGGCGCCCGCGACCGGTCCCCTCGCGGTGGCGGTCCGGGTGAACGGCCGCCCGATCACCGAGGCCGAGGTGGCGCTCCGGATGAACGAGCGCGGCCCCGGCAAGGCCAAGCTCACCCGGGACGAGGCCCTCGAGCGGGTGATCGAGCTGGAGCTCCAGGCCCAGGCGGCGGAGGGCATGGGCGCCGACAAGGAGACGTCCTTCCTGGCCGACATGGCCCTGTTGCAGGCCAAGGTGAACGACGCGCGCCGCACCGCGCTCGCCAAGAGCTATCGGATGCGGTCGGTCGATGGGTTGCCGCCGCCGAGCGAGGCCGAAGTGCAGGCCTACTTGACAGAGCACGAGGCCCGGCTCGACGTCGAGCTCAAGCTCCGTCGGGTGCGCGCTCGCACCCGGGCCGACGCGGAGGCGGCGCTCGCCGCGGTCCGCGCGGGCAAGCCCTTCGACGAGGTGGCCCACGAGTTCCCGGGCGAGACCTTCGACGTCGGCCCCCTCGGCTTCGACACCATCCCCGACCAGTGGTGGCGCGCCCTCGAGGGGGTGGAGCCGCCGGGGTTCGCCGAGGTGGTGCCGATGGGCGAGGGCCGGTTCGAGGTGCTGCAGCTCCTCGAGCGCAAGAAGGTCCCGCGCCCCGCCCCCGAGGAGCTCGCGCGGCGGGCGGCGGCGGTGCTCCACGCCCAGGCCTTCGAGGCCCGGCGGGCCACCCAGGCCGCCGAGATGCGGAAGGCCGCCCGGGTGGAGATCCCCGGCCAGGCCCCCTGAGCCCGCGCCGTCGCTGGTTGCGCTTGCCGAAAGCGCCCCGAGGCCCTAGGTCTCGCCCCAGCCATCATGCTGGATATCAAGCTGATCCGAGAGAACACGGAAGAGGTCCGGGCCGCGCTCCTGAAGCGCATGGACGACGTGGACCTGGACGGCATCATCGCGCTCGACGAGAAGCGCCGGGGCCTGGTGGAGCGCATCGACACCTCCCGGGCCCAGCGCAACGAGCTCGCCAAGAAGATCGGCAAGCTCCGCGCCCAGAAGCAGGACTCGGCCGAGCTCGAGGCCGAGGCGGCGGCGCTCAGGGATGCGATCACCGAGGCCGAGCAGGGCCTGGCCTCGGCCGAGGCCGAGCTGCGCCAGCGGATGGACGAGCTGCCGAACATGCCCGACGATCGGGTGCCGGCGGGGGGCAAGGAGGCCAACCAGGTCGTCCGTACCTGGGGCGAGAAGCCTCAGCTCCCCGAGGGCGCGCCGGACCACGTGGCCCTGTGCACCAAGCTCGGCCTCGTGGACTACGAGCGCGGGGTGAAGCTCGGCGGCAACGGCAGCTGGATCTACACCGGCATGGGCGCGGCCATGGAGTGGGCGCTCCTGAACTTCTTCAACCAGGAGCACTTCGCGGACGGCTACACCTTCATGCTACCGCCCCACATGCTCCTGGACGAGTGCGGCTACACCGCGGGGCAGTTCCCCAAGTTCCGCGACGACGTCTACCACCTCGCGGTGGAGGAGGGTGAGCGTGAGCGGTTCCTGCTCCCCACCGCGGAGACCGCGATCCTCAACGTCTACCGCGACGAGCTGATCCCGTTCGAGAAGCTCCCGATCAAGGCCTTCGCGTACACCCCGTGCTACCGGCGCGAGGCGGGCAGCCACCGGAGCGAGGAGCGCGGCACCATCCGCGGGCACCAGTTCAACAAGGTGGAGATGTTCCAGTTCGTACCCCCCGAGCTGGCCGAGCAGGCGTTCGAGGAGCTGGTGGGCAAGACCGAGCGGCTGGTCCAGAAGCTCGGCCTGCACTACCGCACGACGCTGTTGGCCGCGAAGGACGCCTCGGCCTCCATGCGCATGACCAACGACATCGAGGTGTGGCTGCCCAGCCTGGGCATCTACAAGGAGGTGTCGTCGGTGTCGTGGGCGGGCGAGTACCAGGCGCGCCGCGCGAGCATCCGCTTCAAGCGGGCCCCGAAGGGCAAGAGCGAGTACGTCCACACCCTGAACGGGTCGGGCCTCGCCACCAGCCGGCTCTTCCCCGCGATCATCGAGCAGCACCAGCAGCCCGACGGCTCGGTGCGGGTGCCGGAGCCCCTGCAGAAGTGGCTGGGGGTCGAGGTGCTGAAGCCGTAGGTCTGGGCTCCCGGGCCGGCGGGCCTTGTGGGCGTAAGGCGCCCGTGCCTCGGGTGTGGCCCCTTGCCCCCGTAGGGGAGCGTCGGTCACCATCGGGGCGCATGCGCGCCCTGGCCTCGCTCTTCGTCCTCGCCCTCGTGCCCGGGGTGGCCTCGGCCCAGCGCCCCGCGCGGCCGGCCCAGGTCGCCCGGCCCGCCCCCGCCGCGAAGGCTGCGCCTCAGGCTGCTGCGGCCGCGCCCGCTGCCACCACGCCCGACCTCCACTTGGAGCAGACCGGGATCGGGCTGATCGTCCCCGCCGGGTGGACGTCCGAGGCCACCGGCGCCGAGACCTTCGTGCTCCTCGGCCCCGACGGGGTCACCACCCTCATGCTCTTCGGGGTCCCGGCCAAGGACATGGAGGGCGCGATGAAGGACCTCGAGCGCCTGGTGTCCGGCAAGGTCACCGCGGTGAAGCTCGAGCCGACCAAGGACGGCCGGGTGGGCGGGATGCCGGCGGTGATGGCCGACGGCAAGGGCCAGGTGGATGGCCACGACGTCGACCTCGGGGTGATGCTCGTGCTGAACGAGGCGCGGCAGCGGGTGCTCTTCCTCGTGGGCTTCACCGTCCCCGGCAAGGGCGACTACGGCAAGGACCTCGCGGACATGCTGAACAGCGTGCACACCGCGGAGTGAGGGGCCGTCGTTCGGGCTACGCGTCGTCCGCTTCGGGGTCGTCGAGCCCCGCCCGGATGAGGGCGGCGAGGTCCTCGGTGGTGAGCTTCGCCCCGGCCGAGGCGCCGCCGAGCACCGCGTCCGCGGTGGCCCGCTTGTCGTCCTGCAGATCCACGATCGCCGCCTCGATGGTGCCCTCCGCCACCAGGCGGTAGATGGTCACCGGGCGGCGCCGCCCGATGCGGTGGGCGCGGTCGCTCGCCTGGTCCTCCGCCGCCGGGTTCCACCACGGGTCCATGTGGATCACCGCGTCGGCCTCGGTGAGGTTCAGGCCGGTGCCCCCCGCCTTGAGCGAGATGAGGAACACCGCGCCCTCGCCGGCCTGGAACGCCTCCACCCGGCGGGCCCGCTCGCTCGCCGGGGTGCTCCCGGTGAGCACGAGGAACGGGATCCCCGCGCGATGCAAGGCTTCCTGCAGGAGATCCAGCTGACGCACGAACTGGCTGAACACCAGGGCCCGCTGGCCCGCGGCCATGAGCGCCTCGAGGAGCCCCATCAGGCGCTCGTGCTTGGCGGAGGGGAGGGCGGAGTCCCGCTGGTAGAGCCTCGGGTGGCAGGCCAGCTGGCGGAGGCGGGTGAGGGCGGCCAGCACCTGGAAACGGCGGTCCGCCTCCAGCCCCGGCACCACCGCCTCGGAGATCTCCCGCACCGCGGCGGCGTGCACCGACCGGTACAGCGCCCGCTCGGGGGCGGAGAGCGCCACGTCCACCCGCACCACGGTGCGCTCGGGCAGCTCCGGCGCCACCGCCCGCTTGGTGCGGCGGAGCAGGAAGGGTTGCACCAGCCGGGCCAGGCGCTCGAGGCGCCGGCCGGTGGCCCGCGCGTCACCGGGGACGGGGCCGAAGCGCCCGAGGAAGGCCTCGCGCTGGCCCAGCAGGCCCGGCGAGACCGCGTCGAGCACGCTCCACAGGTCCTGCACGTCGTTCTCGATCGGGGTGCCGGTGAGGGCGAGCCGAAAGCCCGCTTGCAGCGCGCGCGCTGCCTGGCTCCGCCGGGCGCCGGGGTTCTTGATCGCCTGCGCCTCGTCGAGGACAACGGTGGCGAAGGGGAGGGCGGCCAGGGCCTCGACGTCCCGCACCAGGAGATCGTAGCTGGTGATGAGCACCGCGCCCGGGCCGAGGTCGCGGAGGAGGGCGGCCCGCGCCGGCCCCCGGTACAGGCGCGCGTCGAGGGTCGGGGCGAAGCGCCCCAGCTCCCGCAGCCAGCCGTGCGAGACCGAGGTGGGGGTCACCACGAGGGCGGGGCCGGCGGCGCCGCGGGCGGCGAGCACCGCGATGGTCTGCACCGTCTTGCCGAGGCCCATCTCGTCCGCGAGCACCGCGCCCAGGCCCTGGTGGGCCAGGCGCATCATCCAGGCGTAGCCGGTGGCCTGATAGGGGCGCAGGTCTGCTTGCAGGGCCTCCGGGAGCTCGGGCTCGAGGTCATCCGCCTCGGCCAGGCGCTGCAGGCGGGCCTGCCAGTCGGGGGGGCGCGGGCCGCTGGCCGCGGCGGCGAGGAGCCCCTCGGCCTGCCGCAACCCCGCCGGCACCACCACCACCTTGGTGCCCCGGGCCTCGAGCCCGGACATCGCCTCGTCGAGCGCGGCCGAGAGGTCGTCATCGAGGCCCACCACCCGGCCCTCGCCTGCGGTGACGAAGCGCTCGTCCCGGCGCCGGGCCTCGAGCAGCACCGCCAGGGCCACCGTGGTGTCGTCGACCTCGAGCCCGCCCTCGAGGCGGAAGCCGCCCGCGTGGGCCTGGACCCCGAGCTTCAGCCCGGCGAGGCCGGCCCGGGTGATGCGCCAGCCGCCCTCGGGGAGCTCGACCGCCACGTCGTCCCTGGCCTCGGCCGCCGACAGGGCCCTCAGCGCCTCCTGGGTGGTGAGCATCCGCCGGTAGCCGGCCTGGCCGAGGCCGAGCTCGGCGGCAAGCTGGCTTGCCGTACGCCGCTCCGCCGCCCGGTCCCGGGCAAGGATCCGGATCCCATCGTCGCCCTGCACCGGGAGGTGCTCGGGGCCCTCGCCGGGCAGGAAGGTCGGCAGGGCCGGATCCACCTGCACCCGCAGCTCGCCCCATGCCCCGTCGGCGCCCTCGGGGGTCAGCCGGAGCACGAGGCGGCGCGGGGAGGCGGCGGGCTGGCCGAGGGACGGATCCAGATCCAGCCCCAGGCGCTCCACCAGGGTGAGGAGCTGGGGCAGGGCGGCCGGCACCTCCTCGGGGCGCAGCGCGAGGTCGTAGTGGGCCGCGGCCTCGAGGGCCTTCCGCACCGCGGGGGGCAGGGTGATCAGCCAGCAGGCCTCCCCCTCCAGCCACACCCCGGTGTCGCCGGACGCGCGCTCGAGCAAGGTCGCTTGCGCTTCCCAAGAGCGCAGCTGCCCCGCGAAGTGGGGGCGGAGCACCAGGGCCTCGTCGATCAGGACCAGGCGCACCTCCAAGGCGCAGCGGCGGATCGCCAACCGAGCTTCGGAGCCATCCGCCCGGACCAGGTCCGGGTGCCCCTCCAGGATGTCCAGCACCTGGGCCTGGAGCACCGCGCCCAGCCCGGTCATCTGGCGCTGGCGCCGCAGGTCCGGGTACTGGGCGAGCAGGTCCAGGGCCCGTCGATCCTGAGCGGTCCCCACGCCGTCCACCAGGAGCTTCTCCACCGTCACCGGCTCGGGCTTGAGCCACCCCCGCTGGCCGCGCCGCACCCGCACCACCGCCAGCTCATCCGGCGCCACCGTCCACACCAGGCGCTGGGGCGTGGGGTCGGGGAGCTGGTCGAGGATCAGCTGCAGGCCACGTTGCCAACTCGGGAGGCTGAGCTGCTCGAGGAGGACCCCCCGCAGGGGGTGCTCCGGGTCTCGAAGGGCCTTCAGGAGGAGGTCCACCAAGGCGAGGCCGAGAGCGTGGGCCTCGGCGCGCGGGGCGTCCACCTCGAGGCTGGCGCGGCTCATGCCTGCCGCGGCGAGGGGCAGGGTGACGGAGCCCTCGCGGTCCCCCACCCACGCCACCCCCGCGGTGGGCACCCGCTCCCGGGTGAGGTGGTACTTCACCGTCCCGTCCCTGAGCGCCATCGGGCAGGTCACCTTGCGGAGCTCGGCTCGCAGGTCGACCAGGGCAACCCGCAGCGCTTCGGCCGGCTCGGGCAGCGGCGGGCCGGGGAGCCAGGGCGCGTCGAGCTCTTCCTGGCGCAGGCTCTGTTGCACGTCCTCCACCGAGGCGAGGAGGTAGGTCCGGACCTGCGCGATGCGCCAGCCGTCGAAGCCGGCCAGGGGGCCCTCCAGGAAGGCCTCCACCGACACCGCGGGGGCCCGCGGATCGCGCAGGGCCGCCCGGAGCGGCTCGGCCAGCACCCATGTCGCGCCCGCGGCGCGGTGCCACGCCACCAGGTCCGCCACCGAGGCCCGCGTGCCAGGTGGGGGCGGGGGCGGGGTGGCGCCCGGCGCGGCGACGCCGGAGGCCGGAGTGGCGCGGACGGCGGCGGGCGGCGCCTCCCGGCTCGCGGGGCTAGCCGTCCGGCTCACCGGGCCCGCCTTGGAGCTCGAGGGGGGCGCTTCGACCTTCAGCAGGCCCTGCACGAGTCCGAGCACCGCCTGGCGCGGCTTTCGGAGGTGGCGCCCCGCGAGCATGACGTCGCCCTCCGACAGGAGGTCGTCCACGGTGTCGAAGCCCTTCTGCCGGAGCCCGTGCAGCATCGCCTGGAGCTTCCGGTCCCGGGTCCGCTGCACCAGCTCCTCCAGCGGGGTGTGCAGCGCCATGGGGCGCTGGGCCAGGAGCGCCGCCCGGACCGCCATGAACTCACCGGCCACGCCGCCAGGTAGGGCGTCGGGGGCCGGGTGACAAGCGCTTGTCGCGCGCGTCGCTCCTGGGCTACAGCCCCGGTGCCGTGTTCATCGAAGAGATGCAGTGGCGCGGGCTGGTGAAGCAGCTCTCGCACGAGACCCTGGCCGACCTCATGCGGGGCGAGAAGATCACCCTGTACAGCGGCTTCGACCCCACCGCGCGGTCGCTGCACGTGGGGAACCTGATGCCGATCATGGGCCTGCGCCGGGCCCAGCTCCACGGGCACCACCCCATCGCGCTGGTGGGCGGGGCCACCGGCATGATCGGCGACCCGAGCGGCAAGTCCTCGGAGCGCAACCTCCTCACCCCCGAGGTGCTGGCCGAGAACCAGGCGGGCCTGAAGAGCCAGCTCGAGCGCTTCTTGGACTTCGACCACGCGACCATGGTGAACAACGCCGACTGGATCGGCCCCATGACCTTCCTCGAGATGCTGCGCGACGTCGGCAAGCACTTCAGCGTCAACGCCATGATCGCCAAGGACTCGGTGAAGACGCGGCTCGAGGAGCGCGAGCACGGGATCTCGTACACCGAGTTCTCGTACATGATCATCCAGGCCTACGACTTCTATCACCTCAACAAGCACAACGGCTGCCGCCTCCAGATCGGCGGGAGCGAGCAGTGGGGGAACATCACCGCGGGCATCGATCTCACCCGGCGCCTCACCGGGGCCGAGGTCTACGGCATGACCCTGCCGCTCCTCCTCGACGCCTCGGGCAAGAAGTTTGGCAAGAGCGAGGCGGGGGCGGTGTGGCTCGACGCCGAGCTGACCTCGACCTACGACTTCTACCAGTACTTCGTGCGGGTCGATGACCGCGACGTGATCAAGGTGCTGCGGTACCTCACCACCCTCGACCGCGCCACGATCGAGGGGCTCGAGGCGGCCCACGCCGCGGCTCCCCAGGCGCGCGAGGCGCACCGGGCCCTCGCCCGCTTCATGACCACCCTCGTGCACGGCGAGGCGGCGGCGCTCGAGGCCGAGGCGGCGGCCCAGGCCCTGTTCAGCCACAAGGCCGGGGCGCTCCCGCCCGGCACGCCGACCCACGCCTTCGCGGAGGGCAAGCTGGCCGCGGGCTGGCCGCTGGTGGAGGCGCTGGTCGAGAGCGGGCTCCTGCCGTCCAAGGGGGCGGCGCGCCGCGAGATCCAGGGCGGCGGGATCTACGTCAACGACCAGCGGGTGGGCGACGCGGAGCACAAGCTGGGCACCGCCGACCTGCAAGACGGCATGATCCGCCTGCGCAAGGGCAAGAAGAGCCACATGGTGCTCCAGCCGGGGGCATAGCCGCAGGGCACCTTGCGTCACCGGGCGCGCCGCGCGATCCTCCGGGGGTGCGCGGCCTGGCCGAGCGCGTGCGCTACGTGCACGCCGAGGACGGGCACCGGCTCGGCATCACCGAGCTGGTGGATCCGCACCCGACCGGGCCCGGCCACCTCCCGGTGCTCCTCGTCCACGGCTTCGCCCAGAACCGGCTCGCCTTCGCCCTCGGGCCGCTCCCGCGGGCGCTCTTGGCCCGCGGCTGCCGGGTGTTCCTCGGGGAGCTCCGCGGCCACGGGCTGTCCCGCGCCACCGACCCGCGCCTGCGCCGCCACGAGTGGGGGCTCGAGGCGCACCTGCAACTCGACCTGCCGGCCCTGATCAAGCACGTGCTCGACGAGACAGGCGCCCCGCGCCTGCACTACATGGGGCACTCCATGGGCGGGATGCTCGGCTACGCCGCGCTCGCCTTCGATCCGCCGCTGGCCTCCCTCACCGGGTGGGCGGCCCCGCTCCTCTTGGGCGCGGGGCGGCCGGTGGTGCGCGTGGCCGCCGCGCTGATCCCGCCCCTCGTGCGGGCGGGGCGCCCGCCCCGGGTGCCGATGGACCTGTTCCTGGGGGGCCTGGCCCCGCTCCTCAGCGACCCCGACGCCGGGCGCCTCGCGCGGGCCTTTCAGCGCTACGTGGGGCTGTCCAACCCGCACCGGGCCGCCCCGGCCGACCTCGAGGCGATCCTGGGCGCGGCGGATCCGGAGTCGAGCCTGGTCTT
The DNA here is from genome assembly GCA_020632995.1 of Deltaproteobacteria bacterium. Taxonomy (GTDB): domain Bacteria; phylum Myxococcota; class Kuafuiibacteriia; order Kuafuiibacteriales; family Kuafuiibacteriaceae; genus JACKEN01. The sequence goes on from JACKEN010000001.1 coordinate 285,044, forward strand.
CCACCAGCTCGCCCGGCTGGCCGGGGACCCGCGCCCGGTGCTCGCGGGGGTCGACATGATCCAGGCGGTGCGCGCCTGGCCGGGGCGCCTCGCCGCGGTGGTCGGCGCGGCGGACATCTTCGCCGGCCCGAAGAGCGTCGCGCCCCTCGCCGAGCCCGGGCACATCGGGCTGCGCCAGGTGTTCGTGGTCGAGGAGGGCGCCCACGTGGACGTCACCATGGGCCACCACGTCGAGGACACCACCGCGGCCCTGTGGTCGTTCCTCTCGGTGGACGGCGGACCCGCCGCGGAGCCAGGGTGAGCCCATGCTTGCGTGCGTAGACGTGGACTACCGCCCGAGCGGCGTGGTGGCGGCGGCGCTCGGCTTCGAGGCGTGGGCGGACGACGACGCGCGTGAGGCGCAGACCTTCCGGAGCGTCGCGCCCCCCGCGCCCTACCAACCCGGGCAGTTCTATCGGCGGGAGCTGCCGTACCTGTTGAACGTGCTCGGGCTGCTGTCGGCCCCGCCCGATACGGTGATCATCGACGGCTACGTGTGGCTGGCCGACGACGCCCCGGGCCTCGGCGCGCACCTGTTCGAGGCGCTGCAGGGCGGGGCGCGGGTGGTCGGGGTGGCCAAGCGCCCCTTCCGCGGCGCGACCAACGCGGTGCCGGTGCTGCGGGGGGGCAGCCAGGTCCCGCTCTACGTCACCGCCGCGGGCATGCCGGTAGACGAGGCGGCCCGCGGGGTGGCGGCGATGCACGGCGCCCACCGCCTCCCGACCCTGCTGAAGCGGGTGGATCGCCTCTGCCGCGACACCCCGCTCGGGGTGGGCGCCACGTGATCCTGGGGAGTTGGGCTTTTGTTTGTTGACAGCCGGCCTGGGTGAGAATAGACATCCCGCCACCCCGCGAAAGTGGCGGAATTGGTAGACGCGCAGGATTCAGGTTTCTGTGGGCGAACGCCTGTGGGGGTTCGAGTCCCCCCTTTCGCACTCGGGTCTTGAAAAGCCCGGCCTCCAAAGCGGAGGCCGGGCTTTTCGCTTTTGGGCCCCTCGAGACCGCCGGGTATACTGACCGCCGGTCCTTGCGATGAGCGACGCCCAGGTCGAGGCCGGTCCGGACTCCGGCGCCCATCATCGCCGCCTCGGGCCCTACACCGTCCTCGAGAAGCTGCCGCCCTACGGGATGGTCCAGCCGTACGTGGTGCGCCGCGACGGCGGGGTCGACCTGTTGATCCTGAAGCGGCTCCTCCTCGAGCTGTCCTCCAACCCCACCGCGCGCAGCCGCTTCCAGCGCGAGGCGGTGATCGCCCAGCACCTCAGGCACCCCAACGTGGTCACCGCCCAGGCGGTGGGCGAGGACCACGACGTCTTCTACCTCGTCACCGAGTGGGTGCGCGGGGTGTCGCTCCACGCGGTGCAAGAACGCTTGCAGGGGCGCCCCCTCCCGCTCCCGGTGTTCCGCCGGGTGGCCCTCGGGGTGCTCGACGGCATCGGCTACGCCCACGCCGCCACCACCCGCGAGGGGCTGCCCCTCGACGTGGTGCACCGGGACCTCGCGCCCCGGAGCATCCTCCTGAGCTTCTCGGGTGAGGTGAAGATCATCGACTTCGGGGTGGCGCGGGCCCGGGTCGACGACTTCAAGACGAGCCCCGGGATGGCGGTAGGCTCGGTGCCGTACTTCTCGCCCGAGCAGGCCCAGGGCAGGGCGCTCGACCGCCGCAGCGACCTCTACACGCTCGGGGTGGTCTTCTACGAGCTCCTGACCGGCCGCCCGGTGGTGCGGGAGGACGCGCTGCTCCCCATGCTCCGGGCGGTGGTGGGTGAGGAGCCCGCGCCGCTGGCCAGCCTGCGCCCCGATCTGCCCCCGGCCCTCGTGCAGGCCATCCAGCGGGCCATGGCCAAGGAGCCCGAGGAGCGGTGGGCCGACGCGGTAGCCCTGCGCGCCGCGATGGCCGCGAGCTTGCCGCCCGGTCGAGACGATCACGAGGAGGTCTCCCGCTTCGTCCGGCAGCTGTTCCCCGATCGCGAGGCCGAGACCATCGCGCTGGTGGACCGGATCCGCGAGGTGGGCGCGAGCCTGCCCTCCCCGGTGATGCCGGTGGCGCTGGCGGAGCCGGAGCGGGAGCGGCTCACCCAGGTGGTGCGCAGCCGGCGCCGGATCGCGGAGGAGCCCCCGGAGCCGTCGGTGATGACGATGCCCGGCGTTCCGGTGCCCGCCCGCCCCGAGGCGCCCACCGCGGTGGTGGTCAAGCCGCCCGCCCGCGGGCTCAGGACCGGGGTGGTGGTGGGTGCAGGCCTGCTTGCGCTCAGCTTCCTCGGCGCCGCGCTGTGGGCCACCCTGCGCTCGAGCGAGCCCGGCCCGGCGCCAGCGGCGGCGCCCCAGGAGGCCGCCGCCCCCGCGATCGAGCCCGCGGTGTCGGTCTCACCCGCTGCGGCCACCGAGGCCGCGGCGCCGATCGAAGTGCCCGTCCCTGCGCCGGCCTCCGCCCGGCCGGCGGCGCCCCCGCGCCCGGAGCCACGTCGTACTGCGAGCCCGCCGCCCCGCGCCCCGGACCCGAGCCGCGCGGTAGAGGCGCCCGCCCCGCCGCCTGCCTCGCCCCCCGCGGCGTCGTCGGAGGACGCCGGGCTCCACGCCATTCGCCAGGCGCTGCGGGTCCTCCGGCGCGATCCCAGGGACGTGATGACGTTCGAGCGCACCCTGGCCGCCCTCCGCCAGCAGGCGCGGGCCCTGGGCGCGGCGGACGCCCGCGCGGTGGGGGCCCACCTCGACGCGGCGGAGCGCTCCTTCGACGTCGACGAGCTGGTGAAGGCCTTCGAGCGGGTCCAGCAGTCGAAGCGGTAGTCAGGGCCGCAAGGCCAAGCGAAGCGCGCAGCGGTGGCGAAGCACCGCGAAGAGGGGTGGGACGGCTCCGCCGGCCCGGGCACTAGGGCCCGGCGACGGCGGCGCTGACGCCGTAGGCGGTCGCGCCCACCACCGCGCCGATCAGCCACGGGATCCACGGCAGCTCATTGGCCTCGGTGAGGAGCGCGCCCGCGCCCCACGCCGCGCCCGCGCCGGCGAGGCTGTAGCCGAGGGGCACCACCGCCACGCCGCTCGGGTTGACCGCGGTCGGGGCGGTGGAGGCCTGGCTGGGGTCGTAGCCGAAGCTCACGAAGCGCTTGCCGTCCTGGCAGCCGTCGGTCCCCTCGAAGCAGGACGTGCGGAGCCCGGGGTCCGGCCTCGTCGCGCCGTAGGCCACCAGGCCCACCCCGGCCGCGGCCACCGCGACCCCGGTCCAGAGGGTCAGCTGGCGCGGGAGATCGGAGCGCACGTTCGGCCGCGTCGCGAGCTCGGGCGAGATCAGGGTCGTCTCGCCGCGCTGCACCCGGACCTCGCTCGTGTAGGGGAGGCGGTCCGGGTGCTCCAGGCGCAGGGCGTGTTGACCGGGGCGGACCTTCTCGACCCGCGTCAACCCCGCTTGCGTCACGCCGAGGGGCTTGTCGTCGAGCAGGATGGTGGCGCCCGACACCGAGGTGGTGAGGTCGAGCGTGCCGTAGGGCTCCCAGTTGCCGGTGCTCTTGAAGGCGCGCAGGAAGTCGTCGGTGAACAGCTTCGTCAGGAACGTCTCGGCCTCGTCCGGGCTGGAGACCTGGGCCCGGGCGGGGGCCGCCACCACCGCGCCGCTGTTGAGGCGGGCCTCCGCCGCGTCCTCCCAGTCGGCCTGGTCGCGGGGGGCCTCGTGGAGCACCGCGAGGGCGAGGTCGGTGTTCACCAGCACCGCCGACATGCGGTCGGCCTGGCCGGAGAGGGTGACGTTGGAGACCACCAGGAGGTAGCGCGGGTAGATCTGCCCGCTCTGGCGGAGGCGCCGGACGTGCTCCCGGTAGGGGATGGGGCGGTTGCGGTCGTCCAGCAGATCGGAGCGCTGGTAGTCGCGCCGGGTCTTGAGGGTCAGGCAGCCGAGGCGCCCGCGGCACTCCGTCATGAGGCCGGGATCGAGGATCTGGACGTCGAAGTCGGTGTAGCGCCGGGCGAGGTTCGAGACGATGCGGATCAGCTCCGAGCTGCTGGTGCGGCCCACCTCGCCGGTGGGGGTGCCGAGGAGGAACGCGAAGGGCACCCGCTCCTGCATCACGATGACCTGGGCCGGGTCCTGGGCCAAAGCAGGAGAGCTTGCCAGGACCAGCACCGCGGACAGCCACCCCACGCGCACGCCCGGACTCTAGCAGCGCCCGGGCCCCCGGGCCACGGGCGGTCTGTCTGTGGCATCATCCGGCGGTGGCGCGGCCCGACGCGGACATCATCGTGGTGGGGGCGGGCCCCGCCGGGAGCGCGGCGGCGGCCCGGCTGGCCGCCTTCGGGCACCGGGTCCTGATCCTGGAGCGGGCGCGCTTCCCGCGGCCGCGCATCGGGGAGTCCCTGCCCCCCAAGGTGGACGACCTCCTCCAGGTCCTCGGGGCGGCCGAGGCGGTGGCAGCGGCCGGCTTCGCCCGGATGCGGGGCACCGTGGTGGCCCGGGGCGGGGACGAGGCGCCCCTGTTCCACCCCTTCGATCCGGCGGGGGGCCGCCGCGGCTACCAGGTGGAGCGGGGGCGCTTCGACAGCCTGCTGCTGGAGCGGGCCCGGGCGCTGGGGGCCGAGGTGCGGGCCGCGGCGGCGGCGGAGCTCGGGTGGGCCGGCCCGCTTCGGCAGGTCAGCTTGCGCGAGGGTGGGGCCCTCACCGCGCGCTTCGTGGTCGACGCGAGCGGGGCGGCGGGGTGGGGGGCCCGGGCCCTGGGCCTGCGCAGCAAGGAGCCGGTGCGGACGGTGGCCCTGGCCGGGTACTGGGCGGGGTGCCGCCTCCCGGAGCTGCGCTCCGCTGGCGTAGTCGAGGCCACCGCGACCTTCTTCGAGATGCTCCCCGACGGGTGGATCTGGTCGGTGCTCCGGCAGGATGGCTTGCGGAACGTCACCCTCGGTCTCGACGCGGGCCGGGTGAAGGACCCGGAGGTCCTGCCGCTCGAGCTGTACCTCGACACGGTGCGCGCCTCCGCCCTCGTCGGGCCGATGCTCGGGCCGGCCCGGCTCGAGGGCGGGCTGTCGGCCCACGACGCCACCTGGACCCGGGCCGAGCGCTTCGTGGCCGACGGGATCCTGTTCGCGGGCGACGCCGCCGCCACCATCGACCCCCTGACCTCGCAGGGGGTGTTCAAGGCGATGAGGTCCGGCATCGTGGCCGCCTCGGTGGTCAACACCGTCCTCGCGCGGCCCGAAGACGCGGCGCTCGCCCTCGAGCACTACGCCGAGGCCGAGGCCGACCTGGTGGCCCACTACGACGCGGTCGCGCGCAGCTTCTACCGGGCCGCGCCGTACGCCGACGCGCCGTTCTGGCGGGCCCGCACCCGCGACGGGGGGCCCGACGGCGGCGCGCCGGACGCGGACGCCGGTCGCGCCCGGCGGGAGGCGCTCGAGGCCCTGGCGCGGCACGTGGGCGGGCAGCGCCTGCACCTGACCGCGGCGCCGGGCCTGGCCCTCGAGGTGAGGGCGGTGGTGCGAGGGGCCTTCGTGGTGCGGGCGCGGGTGGCGGTGTTCGAGGGGCGGGTGGTGGACGTGGCGGGGCTGGATCCGCAAGCCCTCCTGCCGCTCCTCGACGACCGCCCGATGGCCAGCGTGTTCGACCGCTACGCGGCGGCGGTGGGGCAGGGGCCCTCGGCCCAGCTGGGCCGCCAGCTCATGAGCGGGCTCCTGGCCCTGGCCGAGCGCGGCGCGCTCACGACGCGCGAGGCGACGCCCCCTGGGCCAGGGCGTTGAGCTTCAACAGCTCGATGAGCTCCAATAGCGGCCGGCCCAGGGCGCGGACCTCTTCCAGGTTCCGGGCCGAGGTGTGCACGAGCGGCACGAGCGAGGCCTCGAGCGCGGCGAGCTGGCGCGTCAAGATGTCTTGCAGCTCCTTCGGCGCCTCGGTCTTCAGCGCCACGCTGAGCTTGGGCTGGGCGAGGGCCTGCACCGCCTTGTCCAGGCGCTCGAGGTGCGGCACCAGCCACGCCTGCCCCTCGCCGGCCCGGGCCGCCTCGACCGCCGCCTGCTCTTGGGCCTGTGCCACCGCGGCCTCGATGCGACCCTTGATGCCCTCGAGCTGCTCGCCGAGCGCGCCGAGGGTCGAGGTCATCCGGGTCACCGGATCGTCGTCCCCGCCCCCCTGTACCTGGAGCCGCCGGAAGTCCTTCTTGATCTGGTCCCAGCGCGCCGTCTCGGCCGCGGTCATGATCTTGCGCAGCTCGGCCAGCTTCAAGAGGTTCGCCTCCGCCCCCGAGGTGAGGGTCTGGGACTCGCCCTGGTAGTGGTCGGTGACCAGGCGCTGCAGCTCCTCGTCGTTCATCGCCGCCACCGTCTTCTCGGCCAGCTTGTTCATGTTGCGGTACGAGCCCTGGAGCTGGAACCGCGGCTCGGTCCGGAAGCGATCGTCCTGCGACGCGCTCTGGATGTACTGCAGGTTCACCTTCAGCAGGACGTCCTGCACCTTGAACAGGCGCTGGAGCACCTGGGTGATCTCCTCGATCTCCACCCCCGAGTAGCTGTGCTGGAACTCGGTCTGGGGCACCTCGTCGCCCCGCGCCATCTTGATGAACAGGTGCATGTCCGGGAGCGAGCGGGCCGCCACCGGGGCGAGGGCGGGGTTCGAGGTGAGGGCGTTCTCGATGTACGAGAGCGCGAAGACCTCATCCTTGCCCTCCAGGATGTCGCCGAGGTTGTAGGTGTCGGCGCGGTTCGCGAGCATGTCCGGGATCTGGAACTTCTCGCCCGACTCCGTATACGGGTTGCCCGCCATCACCACGCAGAACTTCTTGCCCCGCAGGTCATAGGTGCGCGTCCGCCCGTTCCACACGCCCTCGACTCGGCGCTGCGCGTCGCACAGCGAGATGAACTTCTGCAGGAACTCCGGGTTCGTGTGCTGGATGTCGTCGAGGTAGAGCATGACGTTGTTCGCCATCTCGAAGGCCAGGTTGACCTTCTCGACCTCCTGCCGCGCGGTCGCGTTGGGCGCCTCCGCCGGGTCGAGCGAGAGCACCTGGTGCCCGAGCGAGGGGCCGTTCACCTTCATGAACACCATGCCCAGGCGGCTCGCCATGTACTCCATCAGCGTGGTCTTGCCGTAGCCGGGCGGCGAGACGAGCAGGAGCAGACCCATCAGGTCGGTGCGCTTGTTCTCGCCCGCCGCGCCCAGCTGCTTGGCGAGGTTGTCGCCGATCATCGGCAGGTACACGTCGTTGATCAGCCGGTTGCGGACGAAGCTGGTGAGCACCCGGGGCTTGAACTCGTCCAGGCGCAGCCGGCTCCGCTCGCGCTCGAGCACCGCGTGCCGCGCCTCCCGGAACGCCGCGTAGCCCGGCACCCGGACCTCGATGTAGCGGGTGAGCCGCGACAGGAACTCGTCGAGGCGCAGGTCGAGGACCCGGCTCTGGACGCGAGGGTGCTGGCCAAGCAGGTCGGTGACCTGGGCCCGGGTGAGGGCCGCGCTCTCGGTGCGGGGCAGGTCCGGGGTCAGCAGGAGCACCGCGGCCTCGACGAGGGCGGGCCGGAGCGCCGCCACCTCGTCCGCGTGCACGTTGTCGAGGAAGGCCAGGGTCCAGGCCCGCGCAAGCTCCAGCCGCTCCTTCACCGACTCCGCGAGGGCCGACAGGTCCTCCTCGAACGCGGCCCGGGACTGCTCGAGCTCGAGGTGCTCGAGCAAGGCAGCCTTCAAGCGCACCGCGTCGAGGCCGGTGGTGAAGCTGGGACGCTCCGCCACCAGCTCCTCCATCAGGTAGCGCCCGGCCATGCGCGCGTCCGCGGCGAGGTGATCGATGCCCTCGGCGGCGAGGAACGCGGCCACCGCGGCGCCCAGGTCCTGGGCCAGCGCCTCCTCGGCCTGGCTGTAGCGGAACGCCTTCCTCAGGCGCCCCAGCGACTGGGCGCGGCGCTGGAAGACCGCCCGGGCCTCCTTGTCGGTGAACCGGGCCCAGAACAGGCACGCCCACGCCCGAGGAGTGGGGGCGAAGCGGAGCAGGCCCGCGCTCTGCCGGATCGCGAGCAGGCGCTCCAGGATCCGGGCGGCGTCCGCGTCGTGCAGGCCCCGCTCGTAGCCCTCGTCGTAGCGGTCCGCCGCGTAGGCGCGGACCTTCTGCAACAGGCCCTGCTCGTCCCGCGCCGACTCGAGGAGGTCGGGCATGGTCAGGCCCTTCGCCCCGCGCTCGGCGTCGAACAGGATCGAGGCGGCGAGGTACTCACCCCGGTAGACCTCGTCGGTCTCGGAGACCAGCTGCTGCTGCCAGTACTCCTTGGTGGCGCCGAAGGCCTCGTCGGTGATCTTCTCGAAGAAGTCGGTGCCGGTGAGGTGGAGGTACATGTCCTCGTCCCGCGGCACCATGGTGAGCTCGAAGCTCTGGGTGTTGACCGTGAAGCGGTGGCGCCCCAGCTTGATGACGTTGTCGCCGCCCTCGAAGAGGTCCTGCTTGTCACGCAGGTTGCGGACCGCGTCCTGGCGCGCGCTCTTCACCCGCGCCTCGATGTCGTCGGCCTTGACGGTGTCGCCCAGGGCCCTGAGCTGCTCCACCAGCTGGCGGAGCTTCATCACCATCGGGTCGCTCGCGAAGTACGCGTTCAGCTCGTCGTCGGTCTTGAAGGTGCGGGTGCGGCGCTGCACGCCCTCCAGGATCCGGGTGGCGGCGCTGCCGAGGTTGGCGGCGCGGCGCTGCCGCTCGTCCATGAGCTGCTGCTTCTTGCCCTCGAGCGCCTCGTAGATCTCCTCCCGCTTGGCCGACAGGTCGGCGAGGAACTCGTCGAACTCCGAGAAGCGCCCCTCGAGATCCTCGAGCTGGACCATGAGCCGCGACAGCTGCTCGTCACACTTCTCGGGGGAGTCGGCGAGGGCGATGGCGGAGCTCACCGCCTGCCCCAGGAGCTTGAACTGGGCCGCGAACTCCGCGCGACCCTCCGCCCCCATGAGCTCCTTCTTGCGAGCGAGGATGGTGGCCCGCACCCGGTTGAGGGTGCCGAACACCTCGGAGATGCTCTCGAGGATCTCGGTGCGCTGGGTGGCGTCCTCGACCTCGAGGCCCGCCACGACCTCGGACAGGAGGTTCAGGCCCTCGGAGAGCTTCTCGACCTGGGTGGAGAGCGGCTCCACGTCCTTGGCCTTGTCGAGCCCCGCCACCGTGGTGAGGAGCGCCTCCATCTCGGCCATCAGGGGCTTGAAGGCCTCACCGGTGAGGAGGAAGCCCACGCAGCCCTTGCTCACCCGCTCGAACTGCTCGATGACCGCCTTCTCCAAGGCGTCCACCGCGGCGAGGTCCATGTAGCGGACCTCCTTCAGCGAGATCAGGTGCCCGCGGTGCGTGCGCAGGTCGGTCATCGCCACCAGGAAGGCGTCGACCTGGCGCCAGTCCTCGGGCCGGAGCTCCCGCACCAGCGCCTCTTGCGCCTTCTTCGCCTCCGCGAGGGCCTCCTCGGCCTTCTTCCTGAGGGCGAGGACCTTCTCGAACTCACCGACGATCAGATCCGCGTTGTGCTTGATCTCGGCGAGCGGCGCCCTGAGGTCGCCCACCTCGTCGTTGGCGAGCCAGTAGTAGGCGTCGAGGGCCCGGGTCACGCCCGCGATCAGGTCCTCGAAGGTGCTCCGGGTGGGCTTCTCGTTCTCGATGAGGCGCCGGATGCTGAAGCAGTCCGAGATCCCGCGCACCAGCTCCGCGTTCCCCACCCGGCCGAGGAACGAGCCGTCGGTTGGGGCCTGCGCCGCGAACTCGTCCGACACGAACGGGGTCTGCCAGATCTGCATCGGGTGGACCCGGGTGGGCTCGTCGTTCGAGCGGAACACGAGCATGCGCCCGTCCTCGAGGATGGTCATCCCGTGCGCGTGGATCGGGGTGGCGACCTCCTTCTTGATGAGGTTGTAGGGCAGGAGCAGGTAGCGGCCGGACTCGGGCTGGTAGAAGACGTAGAGCACGTCCTCACCGTTGGGGGCGCGGACCTGTCGCTTGAACACGAGGTCCTTGATGTCCTCGTCGAAGACCTTGTAGTCGCCGGTCTGCAGGTAGTAGCCGCCCGGGAACACCACCCCGTGATCCTCGGGGAGCTGCACGCAGGCCTGCCCGACCGCGTCGATGCGCCGCACGTCGTTGTTGCGGGTGTTGAACACCAGGTAGCGCCAGGTGGTCTCCTGGTAGGGCAGGATCTTGAGGAGGATGAGGCCGCCCACCTTCGCGTAGTGGATCTCGGCGTCGTCCAGGGACTGGCGCGGGTCGTCCACCAGCTCGCGATAGATGCCGAGGCCGTCCTCGGTGTTGTCCTCGACCTTGACGGTGAGATCGCCCCCCACCGTCTCCACGAACACCTCGTTCAGGATGTTCACGTGCGGGTGCCGGCCGCGCACGTGGTCGTCGCGGGTGGTGGCCACCCACTCGAAGTCGTGGGAGGGCGGGTACACGTGATCCCGCTCGCCCCGGTTGTCGATGTACTTCACCTTGCCGGTGGGGCTCACCGCCCACCGGAACGCCTTCACGTCCTCGATCTTGTCGCCGATCTGGAAGACGGCGAGGAGCTTGCCCTCGGGGCGCCGCACGGTGAGGAGCTTGGCGTCGCGATAGTACCGATAGAGCTCCTCGAACTCCTTGTTGAAGCCGCCGTCGTCGAAGAGCCCGGGCACCGCGTCGAGGGGCAGGGTCGACAGGTCCACCGCGCCGGCCTCGGACGCGAAGTCGTGCAGGCTGAACACGTCGGCCACCGCGGTGCCGGTCTTCAGGCCGAGGAACACGTTGTAGCCGAACAGGAGCTTGCCCCCGACGTTCACGATGTCGCGGGGCACGCAGTTGTTCTCGGTGCGCACCCGGGTGTTGCCCACCACCGTGAGCACGGTGCCGCCGAAGGTCTGGGTGCGCTTCTCGTTCAGGGCGTTGGCCCGTCGCGCCAGCTCCGCCCCCTGCTCGCGCAGGCGCTTCCTGATGACCTCGTAGCTCCCGCCCTCCATCTGGGCAGAGTCCTGGGTGTCGACTTCACTCGTCATGGGTGCTCACCGTCGCGGGAGGTGGGCCCCCTCCGCGGGGAGGGGGCCCGGAGTCAAAGCTGCAGGCCTAGTTGACGTTCCGGCCCTTGGGGGCGGGGAGGGTGTCCACCCCGAGCTCCTGGGCCTTCTCCAACAGGGTCTCCAGCTTGCCCTTCATCTGGTCGTCGGCGTTCACCATCAGGCTCCCCAGCAGGCCCGAGATGCTCAGGTTCTGCAGGTCCTTGGTGGACAGCCCGCCGATCGCCTGCAGGACCTCGCCGGGGAGGTTGCCGCCCCCGCCCAGGTACTTGCCGAAGAGCTGCTGGACGCTGTCGCTCTGGTCCACGAAGCCGTCCACCGACTTGCCCACCGACACCGCGTTGACGAAGCGGTCGAAGAACTGCCCGTCGCCGCCCACGATGTTGATCTTGGCCGCCGCGAACGCCTCCTTGAGGATGGCCGCGCGGGCGTCCGCGATCTTCTGCTGGGCCTCGATGTGGGCGAGCTCGACCTGCTTGTCCTTCTCGAGCCGGAGCCGGAACTCCTCGTGCTCGCGACCCACGCCGTCGAGGGCCTTCATCGCGTCGGCCTTCTCGGCCAGGCCCTTGGCCTCCGCGGTGAGCTTCTTCTCGATCGCCACCGCCTCGGCCTCGCCCTGCTTCTGCACCACCGTGGCCTCGGCCAGGCCCCGGCGCTCCACCGCGTCGGCCTCGGCCATCTTGCCCTGGGCCTCCGCCTCCATCTGGGTCTTGGTGACGCGGGCCTTGGCGCCGCCCTCCTTCTCGAGGGCGATCGCGTCCGCCTCACGCACCTTCACCTTGGCGAGCCCCTCGGCCGCCACCTCGGCCTGGACACCTTCGGCCAGCCGGATCTTGGCCTTGGCGGTGCGGTCCGCCGCCTCGAGGTCGGCGTCGGCCAGCGTCAACTTCTCCTTCGCCTTGTGGCGCGCCACGTTCTCCTGGGCCTCCGCCGCCTTCACGTTGGAGATCATCTTCTCCTCGGCCTGGGCGGACGCGGCGGTCACCTGGACCTCCTTGTTCCGCTTGGCCTCGGCGATCGCCCGGGTGTCCTTGATGCGCTCCTCCTCCTCGGCCACCGTCTTCTCGACCGCGATGCGGCCGCGGATGACGTCGGCGATCTCCTTCTTCTGGACCTCGACCTCCTTCTCCTTCTGGATCCGGTTGAGCTCGGTCTCGCGCTCACGGGAGATCTGCTCGAGCATGCGGTCCTTCTCGACCCGCTCGGTCTCGATCGCGATGACCCGCTCGCGGTTCTTCTGGGCCACCTGCACCTGCCGCTCCTTGGCCTCCTCGGTGACCTTGATGTCCTCCTCGGTCTTGATGCGGGCGAGCTGGGCCTTCCGGAACTCCTCGGCCTGGATCTTCTGGGCCTCGGCCTCCTCGCGCGCCTTCACCGAGGCGATCTCACGCGCCTGCTTGGCCTTGGCCTCCTCCTCCTGGCGGATCAGGGCCAGCACCGCCTCCTCGGCCTCGACGTTCTGCTTCTTGATCGCCTTGCGCTCGGCCTGACGCAGCTCGTTGGTCTGGATGTTCTGCTGGGTGGTGAGGTCGGTGATCTTCCGGATGCCGTGCGCGTCCAGGATGTTGTCCTTGTCGAGGACCTCGACCGGGGTCTGCTCGAGGTAGTCGATCGCCGCGTCGTCCAGCACGTAGCCGTTCAGGTCACGGCCGATGGTGCGCACGATCTCGTCCTTGAAGTCCTCGCGCTTGGTGTACAGCTCGACGAAGTCCAGCTGCTTGCCCACCGTCTTGAGGGCCTCGGAGAACTTGGCGTTGAACAGCTCCTCCAGGGTGCCCTGGTCGGAGGCGCGCACGCAGCCCACCTGCTGCGCCACCTTGAGCACGTCCTCGGTGGTCTTGTTCACCTTCACGAAGAAGGTCACCTTGATGTCCGCGCGGATGTTGTCCTTGCAGATCAGGCCCTCCTTGCCGCGGCGGTCGATCTCGATGGTCTTCACCGAGATGTCCATGACCTCCGCGCGGTGCACGATGGGGAGCACCAACCCGCCGGTGAACGTGACCTCCGGCTCCTTGGATACCTTGTTGATGATGAGGGCTCGACCCTGCTCCACCTTCCGGTAGAACTTCGCCACCATGAAGGCGAAGCCGATCAAGACCAGCAGGACGATGCCTGCGATGGTCGCAAAGAAGATCAAGTTGCCCATCTGACTCCCCTCGCTCTCGATACAGTGGCCCCTCGGGCCGGTTAAGCCCACGGCCTCGCCGTGGTAGTACGGGTCAATCCGGCCCGCAAGGCTGGCCCCTGCAAGCCGTGCCGGCCTATGACGTGCGTTCGCGCCGGCCCAGGGCTTCCACCTTGAACACCTCGCGCTCCGGGTCGTAGGCGATGATCAGGGCCTCGTCGCCCCGCCTGAGGTCGTTCGCCTGCTCACACACCACGTGGACCTTCATCCAGCCGCCGTCCTCCTCGATCGTGGCCAGGCCGAAGCGCTGATCCACCGTCCCCGTCTCGATCCGGCACGTCCGGCCGACGAGGTCCTCTCGACTGCCGGCCTTGTGGGTCTCGAACAGCGGCGCGAGCGGCCGCGCGGTGATCCCGGTCAGCGGCATCGCCACCACGAACGCCAGGACCGCGACCACCCCGGCCGACACTACCGGCGGCAGGACGCCGTCGAGGATCGGGGCGAGGTACGCCATCCCGAGGAAGCAGAACGCCCACGCGGCCAGGATCATGAGGCTCGCGATCACCGTGAAAGGCGCCTTGCGGAGCCCGATGAACGACGCGAGGCTCATGCCCTCGGTCAGCCCGTCGTGGGCGTGGCCCGCGGCCTCCGCCGCGCCGTCTCCCGCCGCGTCCGCGGCGCCGTCCAGCGCCCCGTCCGCCGCGCCATCCATCGCGCTGTCGAGGGCCCCGTCCAGCGCGCCGTCACCCGCGCCGTCGAAGTTGAACATGTCCATGTCCAGCGCGCCGACGATGACGAACACCCAGTAGATGAGCACCACGGCGAGGAGCGCGGTGTAGAACACGGTCGGGAACGCCATGATCTGATGAAGGAACTCGGTCATCTTCCGGCTCTCCCGTATGAAAGGCACCGCTACACACCGGTCTACACGATTCGGTCATGGGACCGTCGGCGCCGCGCGAAACCCCCCGCTTGTACTACCGCCCGGGGTTGTCGCAAACCGGGCGCGGCTTACTATGGCGACGTTGAGCCGCGCCGCACGCACCGTCCTCCTGGTGGGCCACGATGAGGCCACCCGCGCCCGGCTCGAGGTCCGGGCCCGGCTCCGCGGGCTCGAGCCCGTGTCCTGCGTCACGGGGGAGGCCGCCCTGACCCGGGCCGAGGCCGAACCGCCGTTCGCGGTCATCTCGGCCCTCGTGCTCCCCGGCGCCAGCGGCCTCGTCGTCCTGGCGGAGCTCGAGCGGCGCTGGCCGGGCACCCACACCGTCCTCCTCTCCGACATCCCGCCCGGGCCCTCACCCCAGGCCCGGGCGCGCCTCGCGGTCGACGCGATCCTGGTCCGACGCGGGGCCTGGGAGCCGGCGGTGGTGCAGGCCGCCTTGCAGACGCCGGTGGTCGACGCCTCGCTCGACCCCGCGCTGGACTCGGGCGACCCAGAGGCGGTGGCCGCCCTCGTTCGGGCCGCGGCCCTCGACGAGGCCGGGGAGGCCCTGGCCCTCACCCACCTCGCGGCCGCCGCGCCACCGCAGGTTGCCCTGCCGATCCTGGAGGAGGCCCTCAGCCTCTCGCCCCCCCGGCCGGCCCGCTTCGTGACCGCGCTCGACGTGGCGGCGGGCCTGGGGGAGGCCGGCCTGGAGGTGGTGATCCGGGTGGCGGAGGCGGCGGACGCGCCGCCGGAGGTCCGGGGCCGGGCGATGCGGCGGGTGGCGGCCACCGCGCCGCTCCCGTCCGTCCGGGCCTGCCTCGGGCCGCTCCTCTCCGATCCCAGGCTGGCCCTCGACGCGGCCGACGCCCTGATGGAGGCGGCCACCGCGGCGGGCCCGGAGGGGTTCGAGGTGCTCCGGGAGCTCTGCACCACCGACGCCACCCCGGAGTCGGTGCGGGTGGCCGCGCTGGGCCACCTCTTCGAGGCCTTCGGCCGGGCCGAGGTCGCCCCGGTCCTCTCCGCCCTGACCCGCGCCGCCCCGCCCGCGCTCAAGGCCGAGGCCTCACGCCTGCTCGCGCGGGCCGACGAGTTCAGCCTCGAGGCCCTGGTGGCGGCGGCCGAGGATCCCGCCCGGCCGGTGGCGGAGCGCAAGGCGGCGCTGGCCCGGGCCGCGGCGGACCTCCCGAAGGCGGAGGCCCTCGCCCTGTTGGAGCGGGCTCAGGTGGCGGAGGCGCCGGCCCTCGCCCTGGCCGGGTTCGAGCTGGCCGCGAGCCGGGCGGACACCGACTTCGAGGCGACCTTCACCCGCGCCGCGCGCGCGGGTGCGGGGGCGCTGCAAGCCGTCCTGCTCGGGATCATGAAGCTCGGGCCCCGCGGGGCGCCGGCGCTGGAGCGGCTGGTCTTTGCCCCGTGGGTGCCGCCGACGGTGCGGGGGCAGGCCCTGCGCCTGCTCGCCCTGCGCTTCCCGGCTCGGATCGCGGCGCCCAAGGTGCAACAGAGCCTGCAAGGTGAGGACGAGGTCCTCCACGACGCGGCGGTCCTCGCGGCGCTGCAGCTCGGCCGCACCGGGTGGGCCCTGCTGTACTCCACCCTGAGCTCGTCCGCCCCGCCCACGGCGCGGGCGGCGGCCCTCGCGGCCCTCGATCGCCACGCCCCGGCCGAGCTCGTGCAAGAAGCCTTGCGGCGCGCCTCCCGGGACCCCAACCCCGCGGTGCGCTGGGCCGCGGTGCGTGCCGCGGCCCGGCGGACGGGGGCGGAGGTGGCGCGGATGCTCCCGGCCCTCGCCCGGGCCGGGGATCCGAGCCTCTTCGAGGCGGCCCTCGACGGCGCCCGGGCCCTGGGGGAGGCGGGGTTCTCGGGCCTCGCCGCCCTCGCCACCCGCCCGGAGGTGCCGACGCCGACCCGGCGCCGGGCCCTGGCGGTGCTCGCGGCCGAGTTCACCCCCGACGAGGTCGCGCCGGTGCTCGCGGCCGCGCGCCTGAGCCCGTCCGAGGCCGCGCCGGCCGCCGCCCCTCGGGTGGCGCCCGGCCCCGCTCCGGTGGCCGCGGCCTGGGACACCTCCGCCCCCGCGCGCCCCGCGCTCCCGCGGGCGGAGGGGCTGGGGCCGAGGGTGGAGTCATGGGAGGTCGCGGACACCCGGCCCACGCCCCCGGCGACGGACGGTGCTCAGGAGGTGCCCGGGGCCGAAGGCCTCGGGGCAGCCGCGGCGGGTGGGCCGGCGCTCGCAGCGCATGGGCCAGGAGCTGGAGCCGATGCGCCTGGATCGACGGCTGGGGTGCGTGGGGCCGCGGCGCCAGGGCCGGCGGCCGGCGCGGATGCGGCCGGGGTGCTCGATCCTGCGGCCGCAGCGGCCGGGGGCGGTGCGCCCGCAGCGGCTGGGGCCGAGGGGGCTGGCCGGCCGATGCTCCCCGCCTCCGAGGCGCCGACCCAGCCCGCGGCGCCCGCAGGACAGCCTGCGCAGCGCTCAGGCCAGCTCGCAGCGCACCCGGCGCAAGCAGCCCAGCCTTCGCCAGGCTCCGACCAACGCGCAGCTCACCCTGCGCCAGCTCCGCACCCCACCGTGAGCGACCTGACACCCCCCGCCGCAGGCCAGCCTGCGCCGCCCCTCGCCGAGGGCACGACCTGGCTGCCGTCCGGGCGGGTGCGCCCCCCGTCGCCCCAGGGGGCGCGGCAGATCAGCCTGCGCCGGGCCTCCGAGGCCCTGACGTCGGCCCTGCGCCTGGGCCGGGACGGCTACCGTGGCCTCAGGACCCTGACCGAGTCGGGGCGCGTCCCCGTGCAGGTGCGGGTGCAGGCCCTCCGGCACCTCGCGGCCGACTTCGGCGATCGGGACGTGAGCCCGATCCTGGAGCGGGCGATGGCCTCCGACGTCCCCGGGCTCCAGAACGCCGCGCTGTCCGCGGTGATGCTGCGGCGGGACGCGGCCCTCGGGCCGCTGGTGACCCTGTCGACCCGGCCCGACGTCGAGGTGGCCACCCGGGTGCGGGCGGTGCGCTTCATGGCGTCACGCTTCCCGAAGGCCGAGACCCGAGCCAGCCTCGAGGCTCTCCTCGAGGCCGGCGACCCCGACGTCCGGCGGGCCGCCCTCGAGGCGCTGTTCACCTCGATGCGCTTCGTGCCGCCCGACCAGGTCGAGGCGGGGCTGGTGAACATCCTGAAGGAGCACCACGAGCTCGAGGTCCGCGTCTCCGCCGCGCGGGCCCTCGGGGCCTTCGGCGGCCACCAGGCGCAGTCTGCCTTGCGGTGGGCGGCGGGCTTCTCGGGCGACGGCGCGCTCAAGCAAGCGGCGCGGGAGGCGCTCGAGCGGCTCAAGGAATAGCGGGAAGCTATTGGCTGGAGCCGTCGCCGCGCACGTCCTCGCAGCCCGCGGGCAACCACACGCTGGTGTGCATCAGGGTCGCGTAGGTGGTGCAGCGCTGGGCGACGGCCACGTCGGGCTCCGGGTAGGAGGTGCCGTCGGAGCGCTTGGTGGTGGGCGGGTCGTAGTAGTAGGCGGCCGCGTGGACCTCCGGGCACTCATCGAAGGCGGTGGTGATCCGCACCTCGAGGGGCCCGGAGCTCGGCAGCTGGGTGCAGATGCTCGTGGTCGCGTCGGCGCCCGCGTACTGGATCTCGGTCCGGACCCCGCGCACCTGCAGGTACACGTCCTTCGGCGCGACGATGCCCCCGGCGTCGTCCACCAGGTAGACCGAGACCGTGCCGTCCTCGGCCACGTCGATGGAGACGAGGCCGGAGGGCACACCCCCGCATGCGCTCAGGGCGACCCCCGCGGCCAGGAGCCACGCCGTCGACCAGATCCTCATGCGGTTAAGGGGTCGGCGGTCCGGGGCGCGATTTGAGTCACGTGGTGGCGATCAGCCCCCGCTGACGTACAGGTCGCCGAAGTTCGCCTGGAAGTCCTCCAGGGTCATCTCGTGGGTCACGTCACCGACCCCGCGCGCCCCGTCGTTCACGCCCCAGGGGTTGTAGACCTGGACGTAGCGCTGGCCGTCGCGCTCGTAGGCGTCCAGCACCGCGTAGGCGTGGTTGTCGTGCAGGGGCTCCGCCGTGCCGGTGTCGTGGGTGGACGCCACCATCGGGTGGTCGCCGTCGATCCCGCCGCGCAGCGCGGTCCAGGTGTCGTCGACGTCGCCAGTGGGGGTGATGGCGGTGCGGGTGCTCGGCTGGCCGGTGAGGGACTCCAGCGCCCGGCCTGGGTTGCCACCGTCGAGGTTCTCGTACGAGTTGCCCTCCTGCTGCGCGTAGGCCTTCTCGACCAGGGCGGGCCACAGGGTGTCGCTCTGCCCGTTCGGGGTGGGGTCCGCGTAGCCGGCGTCCGGGAAGGTCGGTTGCACGCGCTGGGTCTCGTCGCCCAGGCGCACGTCGAAGCTGCCGTCCTCGTTCTCGCTGATGCGGTCCTGGATGTACTCGGGGTCGGTGTGGGCCACCGCGGCCGACGCTGCCATGAGCCAGCAGTCTCCCAGATCGCCCTGATCCACGTCACCGATCTCCGGCGGGACCTCGTTGCCCTCGGCGTCGGTGCGGAACGCGTCGCCCTCCACCCGGGTGTAGCCGCCGCCCACGTCGTCGTCGTCGAGCGCGGGGTCCTTGCCGGTGCCGCCGCCGCTCAGGGCGGGGTCCTTGCCGGTGCCGCCGGTGGCGGTGCCGGGCTCGTCCGCGCGCGCCTCCGCCCGCTGCCGCAGCTGCGTGGCGAGGGGGTTCGCGGCGGCGAGGGTGCGGCCGTCTTGGGCGGTCTGCGGCGTGGCCCGCGACGCTGGCGCTTCGGGGGTGGTGGTCGTGGTGTCGGTGGTCGGGTTCGTGGCCGCGCTCGGGTTCGCCTCCTGGCTCTTCGCGGGGCCGGCGTCGCTGGTGGCGACGGGTGAGTGGTGGGTTGTGGTCGTCCTGGACCTGATCGAGGTGTCGAGCATCTCAGAGCCCTTATCGGGGCGAGGGCTCGGGAAATTGCTAGAAATATCGGGTAGTTATTTTGCCTTCAGTGGATACCGTGGTCCGCTGAAGGAGGCTGAAGGGCGCTGAACACGTACAGCGGCGATGCAGTTTGTGTTGCAGATCACGGACCCGAGATGAGCTGGTAGGTGTTGCCCGGCACGCTGCCCGCGTCGCGGTAGAGCTCGACCTGCAGGACGTGGGTGCCGCTCTGGGTGGCGGTGTAGTTGATGTTCTCGTCGTCGGTGGTCGAGAGCGAGGTCGCGACCTGGGTGCCCGCGGGATCGAAGAGGCGCAGGTCGATGTCACCCTCGGCGTGGGAGAAGAGGGCCTGCAAGCTGGCTTGCTGACCCGCGGTGAGGTTCAGGGCGTAGAAGTCGTCGTCGGCCTCGCACGCGGTGAGGCCGGAGTGGGTGCCGGCGGGGAGGGTGGCCGCCGCGGCGGCGGAGTCGTTGGGCTCGAAGGCGTCTGCGGTGCAGGTGGCGGCGCCCGCCACCTGGAAGTTGAGGGCGTAGGCGTTGCCGGGGGTGGCGCCGCTGTCCGAGTAGAGGAACACGCGCAGGGTGTGGGGGCCGGTGGTGGCCGCGGTGTACGAGAAGCTCTCGTTGTCGGTGGAGGTCGCGCTGCTCGCCACGGTGGTACCGCTGGGGTTGAGGAGCTGCACGTCGATGTCGCCCTCGGCGTCGCTGAAGGACACGTTGACGGTGACGTCGTCGCCCGCGGTGAGGTCGTACCGGTAGTAGTCGTCGTCCCCCGAGCACACCGTGAGGCTCGACTGGTTGCCCGGGGTCATGGGCCGGGCCGCGCTCGCGCTGTCGTTCTCCTCGAGCGCGTCGGCGGTGCAGGTGGCGGCCGGGGCTCGGGTGACGGTGACGTTCATGCCGTACGGGTTGCCGGGGACGCTCCCGGACTCCGCGGCGAGCACCACGCGGATGGTGAAGAAGCCGAAGTTGCGCGCGGTGTAGCTGACCGACTCGTTGTCGGTGGTGGAGTCGCCGGTGGCGAGCGGGATGCCCAACAGGCCCAGGATCTGGACGTCGATGTCGCCCTCGGCGTGAGAGAAGGTCAGGTCCACCCGGAGGGTGTCGCCGCCCTGCAGGATGACGTCGTAGAAGTCCTCGTCGCCCACGCAGACGTTGAGGTTGGCCGCGTTGCCGGGGCCGATGAGGGCGGCGTCGCCGTCGGTGTCGTTGTCCTCGAAGGCGTCGTCGGGGCAGGGCGCGACCTGGGCCCGGATGTCGAGGGTGTAGGTGTTGCCGGGGGTCGGGCCGGTGTCGCGGGTGAGCATCACGTGCACCACGTGCACCCCGGGCGCGGTGGCCTGGTAGGTGAACGTCTCGGTCCCGGTGGTGCCGAGCGAGCTCGCCACGAGCTGCCCGCTCGGGCTGTAGAGCTCGAGGTCCAGGTTGCCCTCGCCGTGCACGAACGAGAGGGTCACGGTGACGCTGTCTCCCTGCCCGAGGGACACCGAGAAGTAGTCGTCGTCGCCAGGGCAGAGCGTCAACCCAGACTGCGCGCCGCCGTTGATCTGGGCCGGCGTCTGCCGGGTGTCGTTCGGCTCGAAGCGGTCCGCGGTGCAGGTCGCGTTGCCCTCGCAGTGCCCGGTGGTGGCGTTGCAGGTCTCGGGCGCGGTGCACCCGGTGGTGCCGCAGCCCGCCTCGCACGCCCCGGAGAACAGGTTGCAGACGGTGGTGGGTACGTTGCAGTCGTCGTCCGAGATGCACACCGGCCCACCGGCCCGGCAGCGGCCGGTGCTCGGGTTGCACTCCTGGCCGCCTGGGCACTGTACGCCGCCCACCTGCCCGCAGCCGGGAATGCACTGGCCGGACTCGCACACCGTCATCGGCGGGGTGCAGTCGGGGTCGCTGGTGCAGGGGCCCTCGATGGTGACGCAGCGGCCGCGCGCGGTGTCGCAGACCGCGTCCTCGTCGCACACCTGGCCGCCGGGCTGAGCGCAACCCAGGCTGCACGACCCCTCGAGGCAGATGGTGAGGGGCGGGTTGCACTCGGTGTCGAGGGTGCAGCCGTTGGGGTCCTCCGGCTTCTCGGGGTCCACGCACACGTTCTCGCGGCAGACGTCGGTCCCAGTGCAGTGCTCGTCGGCGAGGCAGGCGACGCAGGCGTTCTGGACCGTCTCGCAGTAGGTGCCGCTGGGGCAGCTGCCGCCCTCGCCGCAGGAACGTGGGGCGTCGATGCACACCCCGGTTGTGGTGTTGCAGCGCTGCTGGGCCGGGCACTGCTCGTCCGCCTGGCAGGACACCACCCGGTTCACCGCGCACTTGTGGGAGTCGAGGTCGCAGTACTCCCCGAGGGGGCAGTCCGCGTTGTCGTTGCAGCCGCTCGCGGCGCCGCCGACGCAGGCGCCGCCCACGCAGACGAAGCCGTCCTCGCAGTCCCGGTTGGAGGCGCAGCCCTCGCTCGCGCTGGGGCCGGATCCCGAGCAGCCCGCGAGGGCCAGCAGGGCGAGCAGGGCGGCGCCGGCCCAGGGGTGAAGGGCCTCGAGAGACGTGGGACGTCGCGTCACGGGTGCATTGTGGGATTCGGGTAATCCGCGGGACCATCGGTCAGACGACGCGGCGCCCCCTGGCGGAGTGGGCTTCACCCGACCTCCGGTCGGGCAAGCGAGCTTGCGGCGCCATGTCGCGCGGGCTTCCCTTGATGCCAGAGGGAGGGGCGTGTACCACCGTGGCCCAGGATGGCCGCGGGCGGATCAGACGGGCGCGGCGACCGGCCCACCGCACGGGAGCGCCCGGCCGCCGCCCACAGCGCGGACACCGAGCCCGCCACCCCCGCTCGCCGACCGGCGGTCTCGGTGGGGCCCGACGAGTCCTCGGGCCTGGAGGACACCCTGCTCCGGGGCCCGGCGCCCCCCGTGCCCAAGCCCGACGACGGCACCTTCCCGCTCGTCCCTCGGGAGCACTACCAGATGGGCCCCGAGTTCGCCCGGGGCGGGCTGGGGCGGATCCTCGAGGGCTACGATCGCCGGCTCCGCCGGACGGTGGCGGTGAAGGAGCTCCTGCTCCGGGACGGCCACGCCGAGGGGCGCTTCGTGCGCGAGGCTTTGATCACCGCGCGCCTCGAGCACCCGAACATCGTCGCGGTGCACGAGGCGGGGCGGTGGCCGACCGGCGAGCGCTTCTACGCGATGAAGCTGGTGAAGGGGCGCACCCTGGCCGAGCACCTGGAGTCCGCCACCACCGACGGCGAGCGCCTGGCCCTGCTCCCCGCGGTCATCGACGTCTGCGACGCGGTGGCCTACGCCCACAGTCAAGGCATCTTGCACCGCGATCTCAAGCCCTCGAACGTGATGCTGGGGCCGTTCGGCGAGACGGTGGTGATCGACTGGGGGCTGGCCAAGGATCTCACCGACCCCACCGACCTCGATCGCAACGAGGGCGAGGCGCTGGTGAGCTCGGGGAGCGCCTACAAGACGGTGGACGGCATCGTGGTGGGGACGCCGCCCTACATGCCGCCGGAGCAGGCGTCGGCCCAGCCGCTCGATCAGCGCAGCGACGTGTACGCGGTGGGCGCGATCCTCTACCACGTGCTCACCGGCTACCGGCCCTACCAGAACGTGCGGCCCCACCAGGTGCTGCAGGCGGTGGTGAGCCACCCGCCGACCCCGCTCGAGGCGCTGTCGCCCGACATGCCGCGGGACCTCGTGGCCATCGTGCACAAGGCGATGGCCCGCGAGCCCTCGCACCGCTACCCGAGCGCGAAGGAGATGGCGGAGGAGCTGCGGCGCTTCCAGGCCGGGCAGCTGGTCGGCGCGCACGACTACTCGCTGTGGGAGATCGCGCGGCGGTTCGTGGCCCGCCAGAAGGCGGCGGTGTTCACCGCGATGGCCTTCGCGCTGGTGCTCCTGGTGTTCGGGGCGTGGAGCTTCGAGAACATCCGGGCCCAGCGGAACGCGGCGACCGAGGCGGCGGAGATCGCGCTCGCCCGGTTGGATCGCTACCGCCTCGAGCGGGCGCGAGCTACGTTGGACTCGGATCCCACCGCGGCCCTGGCCGAGCTCACCCGGATCCAGGATCTGACCCACGTCTCCCCCGGCGCAGCCTCGCTTGCGGCGGAGGCGGTGGATCTCGGCGTGGCCCGGCACGTCCTGGTCGGGCACACCCAGCCGGTCGACACCGTGGCCGAGTCGCCCGACGGCACCTGGGTCGCGTCGGCGGGGCGCGACGAGGCGGTGCGCCTGTGGAACGCGGAGTCGGGGGCGGTGCGCATCCTCTCCGGGCACCGCGACCGCGTCTCGACCCTCGCGTTCTCGCCCGACGGCGCGCTCCTCGCGAGCGGGAGCCACGACGGCACGGTCCGGCTGTGGAGCCTGAAGGGGGGCGAGAGCAAGGTGCTGATCGGCCACCAGGGTCCGGTGAAGGGCCTCGCGTTCTCGCCGGATGGCCTGCGCATCGCCACGGTGAGCGAGGACCGCACGGTGCGGGTGTGGACCCTCGCCGACGAGGAGGCCGAGGTCCTCTACGTGGACGCGGTCGACCGCGCGGTGACGGTGGCGTTCTCGGCCGACGGCGAGCGCCTGGTGAGCGGCGGGCACGGCGACACCGCCATCGTCTGGGAGCTCGCCGCGGGCACCCACACCGTGCTGGGCGGCCACCCCGGCCCGGTGCGCTACGTCGCGATCTCCCCCACCGCGCCGGTGGTGGCGGTGGCCGACGCCTCGGGCGCGGTCACCGTGCACGACCTCGGGGACGGCGGCGCTCGGCGTTACTCCGGCCCCACCGACGCGGTGACCTTCATGGCCTTCTCGCCCGACGGGCGCAGGCTGGCCTGCGCCGGGCTCGACCACGCGATCTGGCTGTGGGACCTTCGAGGCGACCGGCACCGGGTGCTCGAGGGGCACAGCGAGCGGGTTTCGATGGTCGCCTTCACCGCCCGGGGCGACGGGCTGGTCTCGGCCGGCTGGGACCGCACGGTGCGGGTCTGGGACCTGGCCACCGGCGAGTCCCGGGCCCTGCTCGGGCACCGCGACGTCGTCTCGTCGGTGGCGCTGTCGCGGGACGCGGCGCGGCTGGTCTCGGGCTCGTGGGACCAGACGGTGCGGGTTTGGGAGCTGCCCGCGGTGCGTCAACAGATCTTGCGCGGGCACACCATCGGGGTCCACGCGGTGGACTTCGCACCCAAGGCGCGGCCGGCGACGGAGGAGGGCCCCGACTACTGGCTGGCCTCGGGCGGGCACGACGACCAGGTGCGCCTTTGGCCCCGCGGGGGCGGGGCGGCCAAGGTGCTGCGCGGGCACACCGACCACGTCTATCGAGTGCGCTTCTCGCCCGACGGGGCGCTCGTGGCGTCGAGCTCCGACGACCAGACGGTGCGCCTGTGGCGGGTCTCGGACGGCAAGAGCACGGTGCTGCGGGGGCACACCGCGGACGTGGAGGAGCTGGCGTTCTCGCCCGACGGGCGCAAGCTGGCCTCCGCGGGGGAGGACAACGCGGTCTGGCTGTGGGACGTCGCCGAGGGCAAGGGGCGCGCCCTCCTCGGGCACACCGATCACGTGACCTCGGTCGCCTTCACCCCCGACGGGGCCCACGTGATCTCGGGCAGCCGCGACCGCACGGTGCGGGTCTGGGACACCGCGGGGGAGGGCGTCCGGGTGGTGGACGGCTTCCCCGACGCGGTGTGGAGCGTGGCGGTGGTGCCCGGCGGCCGGGCGCTGCTCGCCGCGAGCTCGGGCGGCGAGGTCGTGCAAGTCGACTTGACGACCCTCGAGATCACCCAGCGCTTCGAGGTGCCCGACGCCAACCTGGTGAAGATCTCGGGCGACGGCCGCTTCTTCGCGGTGGCCACCCTGGGCCCCGCCCTGTGGTTGTGCCAGCCCGCCTTCCGGATCTGCGATCGCTTGAAGGGCCCCACCGCGGCCACCCACGGCCTGGCCTTCACCCCCGACGGCCTCGCGCTCGTGAGCGGGGGGAGCGACAACACGGTGCGCCTGTGGGACGTCGAGACGGGCGAGCACCGGCCCCTGATCGGCCACGAGCTGCCGGTGTTCGACGTCGCGGTGTCGCCCGACTCGGCCTGGGTGGCCTCGGCCAGCGCGGACACCGAGGTGCGGCTGTGGCCGATGGTCCTGCCCCCGAAGCCGGAGGCGCTCATGGCCTGGATCGCCGCCCACACCACCTACGTCGCGCCCGAAGAGGACTGACCCTCGGGGTCTATCGTAAACCCTCGGGATCGCTTGACTCCGAGCCAGGTTCTGGATCCCCAGGCCGGGGCGTGCCAAGCCAGTCCTGATGGCGTCGGTGACCGAGGGCGAGGCCCGCCTCCTCTTTGGCGGAGACGTGGCCGCCCTGACCCAGGTGGTGGAGCGCTTCGCCTTCCCGCGCGCGCAGCCCTTCAAGCTGCTCGAGACCCTCTCGGGTCGGCGCTTCGGGCCGGAGATGACCGCGTGGATCCGCATCTTCGAGCGCTGGGAGCTCGAGGCCGCCGACCCCGCGGACGCCGAGCTGAAGGCGCCGGGCGAGAAGCAGGGCATCACCGCGCTGGTGGAGGGCAGGGGGGCCGCCTGGCTGGCGGACTTCATCGCCTACTTCGTGGACGCCGCGGTGGTGGTGCAGGAGGACGCGATGAGCTACCTCGCGTCCCTCGCCGGCACCGAGTCCGGGGTGTGCAAGGTATATTACTTTCACCCGAACGACTGGGGCCTGTGGCCCACCGACCCGTCCCTCACCACCCGCCTGTACCGCACCCTCCAGGAGGAGGACCGCCCCGAGCTCGCCCACGCCCGCTTCGAGGGCGCGGAGGCCCGCCGCCGCGCCGCCGCGCTGACCTTGTACGAGACCCTGGCCAAAGCCGAGGCCCTGCCCGCGCTCCGTGACCCGGCGCGCCTGTGGCCGCGGGTGGACTGGCTGGTCCATGCGCTGCTGGGGGTGGGCAACGACTTCCGGCGCGAGCTGGACCGGGCCCCGCCCTTCACCGCCTACGCGGAGGAGGCGCCCCACCTGGCCGAGCACCCCCACCTCGGCACCTACTGGCTGTGGGCCCACTTCTTCCTCGACAACCGCGAGGCGCTGCAAGATACCTTGCGCCGCACCGCCGCGAGCGAGGAGCCGGCCCTGGCCGAGAGCCGCACGCTGATCACCGCGCTCGCCGCGGGGGAGCGGGTGCGCCTGGGCGAGCACGATCAGGCCGCGCTCCTCGCCCTCCGGGACGAGATCGTGCAGCGCGCTCCGATCGCCGCCTTCGAGCCGGCGGCCCGGGTGCGGGCCAACGCGTTCCGGGCCGACCTCGCCAAGGAGAGCCAGGTGGAGGAGGGCGCCCGGAGCGTGCTCGAGGACGCGGCCCGCCGCGAGCCCCTGGTGCGCGAGGCCCTGACCCTGCTCGATCACCTCGCGGTGGGCGGCGCCATCCCTCCCGAGCCCGCCCCTGTGCACGGCGGCCTGCCGGTGGACGACGCGGTGGACCGCCTGGCCGAGCTGATGGACCCGCGCTTTCGCCCCCTGGTGCGGGCGCGCCTGGAGCGGGCGCTGCACGTGGGCGACAGCCACCAGGACGCGGCGTGGGGCCTGTTGGTGGCCTGGGCCGCCGCCGCCCCCGACTTCGATACCTTCGAGGGCCTGCTGAAGGAGGTCGGCACCGAGAACCTCGGCCCGCGGCGCCTGAGGGAACTCTACCGGGCCTACGGCCGCTTCGACGACCCGCGGGCCACCGCGTTCCTGGTGGCCGGCGTCCGGGCCTGGCTCAAGGAGATGGACGACTGGATCCGGATGGCCCCGGACGAGCCCCTCCTGCAACTCTTCCTGCGCGACACCCTCGACACCCACCGGGTGATCGCCGCGGTGCTCGAGCGCGCCAGCTACTCCGCCGCCAACTGGACGGTCTGCGTGGCCGCCGCGGTGGCGGCGGGCGAGCTGAAGAGCAAGCGCGCGGTCCCGGGCCTGCGGCGCGCGGTGGAGTCCCGCCTCGGCCGGGTGGACGACGGCAGCCGCGCCAAGGTCGTGCAGGCCCTGGTGGCGGCCGAGGGCGCGTCTTCGCAGGCCTTCTTGCGCAGCCTCTTCGACTGGAGCCTCGACGAGTGGGAGTCGGCGGACGAGGACGACAAGGACGGCCACGAGAAGGACATCGCCTGCTACCTCGCGGGCCTCCTCACCCTGGCCCCCGAGGACCCAGTGCTCCTCGGCACCGCCCGGCGCCTGCTGGAGCTGTTCCTCTTGAAGCTGGGCCCCAAGCGCACCCCCCGCCGCGACATGATCGCCGCCGCCGCCGCGATCCTGGCCGGCGTCCGGGGCGGCGAGGTCCGACCCCTGGTCGACTCGGTGGTGCCCTACCGCACCCTGGCCTTCCACGAGACCGCCTCCACCCGCGCCGCGGCGGAGGAGCTCCGCACCCTGGCCGACACCGTCACCCGGGAGTTGGAGGGGTAGGCGGAACGGACACCGCATGGGCGGACGTAGCCCTCTACAGCCCTGGAGCTCCTGGGCTGGACGCCCGCGCGTCTACGCGCCTCGGGTGTGCACAGACGCGCCTTCACCGCCCCGGCAGCGCTGCGTACCGTCGCGCCCATGATCTACGCCTTCGCACAGCTCTCCATCCGCGATCGGGACACCCTGGGCGCCTACCGCGCCAAGGCGGCCGAGGCCCTGGCCCGCCACGGCGGCACCGTGGTGGCCGCCGGCCCCGCCACCCTCCTCGAGGGCGACGCCCCCGCCCCCGACACCGCCGCCCTGTTGGGCTTCCCCGATCGCGCCGCCGCCCTGGCCTGGATCCAGGACCCCACCCTGGCCGACATCCACGCCCTCCGCCGGGGCAGTGGGGACTCCCGCGTCATCCTCCTCGCCTGACCCTGGGGCGCGTGACCCGCGTCCCACCTTGGGTGAAGCCCGTCCCACCTGCTACCGTCCCACTCCCATGCTCCGCCTGCTGGTCCTGGCCGCGTCCCTCACCCTCGCCACCCCCGCCCTGGCCGCCGAGCCCGACCCCGACGCCCTCGCGGTCGGCCGCCCCGCCCCCAACTTCACCCTCAAGACCCTGAACCCGGAGCGCACCAAGAGCCGCCTCTTCGCCCTCAGGACCCTGGTGGGCGACGACGCCAAGGCCAAGAAGACGGTGGTCCTCTCCTTCGCCGCCTCCTACTGCGAGCCCTGCAAGCGCGAGCTGAAGGAGCTGGCCCCCATGGCGGCGGACTTCGCCAAGCACGACGTGGTCCTGGCGGTGGTCATCATCGACACCGAGCCCGACGCGATCGCGGAGATGAAGAAGCTCACCGTCGACGAGCTGAACCTGGCGTACCCGGTGCTGTCGGACAGGTTCGGGGTGCTGGCGCGCAGGTATCAGGCCGAGCAGCTGCCGAAGACGGTGGTGGTGGGCCCGGATGGGTTGGTGAAGTATGTGGCGACCGGGTTCAAGAAGGACGCGTTGCAGAAGTTGAGGGCTCAGGTGGGGCTGTAGGTTGCGGAGTTGTGGCGGGGCGGAGTCCAGAAGAGGAAGGCCCGCCTAAACCCTGGGAATCAGGCTCCTTTTCGGACTTGATCGAACCGATTCCGTCCAAGTGATTTCAGAGAGTTACGCGCGTTCTGATCCAGATTGTGGATCCCGCCCGTTGTGGAGTTATCGAGCAGGATTTGGCTGGCTGCGTGGCCGATGCAGCGACTTGCAGGCCAGACCAGTCTCGACAATAATGGCGCCATGACCAACGAACGGGAAGAAGCCATACGACAGCTCGTACTGGGTGCAGCAGACCCATCCATCCTCGAAGACTATGTCGCAGAGCCTGAGGCATTGATTGAGGATATTAGGGGGGTACTACGGGATTCCATGCCGACCGCTGCGAAGCCGATCGTTCTTCGGCAGGGTCGCTTGTCGCTCTCGACTGAATCCGCAAAGTACATAGCAGTCGTAATCGCCGCGGCTGACTTGCTTCTAGGATCGATGGATGCCTACCTCGATGCGGACAAGGACGGCTTTGTGAGTGAGGATGCCGAGAAGTCGTTCCTCGAAGAAGTCCGACAGAGATGTGGGGCAGTGGCTCTTACTCCTCGTGTTCAGTTGGCGGTCGTCAAGCTGGCGGTGGTCGCGGCCGCGTTGTAGTCGATGACTTCCATCGGTCTATCCTGGCGCCTGACCTTGCAGCGACAGCAGGGTTCGCACGTGCGCGTCGAGGCGCATAGTAGTCATCTGCAAGAATTGAATCCTTCCCCAGACTACCCATGCCAGCAATACACAGCAGAGAACAATTAACGCTACGAGCCAACTCCGATGGAAGAACTCGGGCGAGATGGTCCACGCGGCCACGAATGCGGCCGCCAGCCTGCAGCAGAAGACGAAGGGCGTAAGAAGGCGTTCGTGAATTGTCACGTGTGGCGGGATCCGCAGCCTTCTGCCAGAATTCGCGTATGCGCCAAGGAACCTCAACAACGGGAGGCGACGCTTCCCATGTAGCGCTGCGTTGGGGTCGCGGCTTTCGGCCTGGATCTCGTGTCGTGCAATTGCTCTCTGTAGGGCGTGTGCTGCGTAGTCGGATCCGAATCTATTCTCGAGTTGACTATACGCAAAGAGATCCGCGGTCCACTCGTTTGCTGTCTTCGACTTTTCGATTAAGTAGTTGATGATCCCCGCCGATACTATCACGCAAATGGGCCATGCGCTCATTGGGAGCATCGCTGCAGGGAGGTAATATGAGAGCATTCGAGGTCCAACTAGTGCATTATTGGCGTTGTCATTGCGCGCTGCCGTAGTTGCATGCCCCAGCTCGTGATAGGCTTCATACATCAGGCCGGGTGTGTCGACGTCGGGGACGCGGTCCAAGATGAGGATGTTTGCGTCGTACTTCAGGAAGGCGACATTGTGGTGCAAACGTTCTCCAGTCTTCGAGGCTCGATAGACCTGGAGCGTTGGCCTGTCAATGGGATGTTGCAGGCATTCCAGTGCGGAGCGACCGAATATGAGGTCCGGAGATACTTCATCGAGCCTGAATCCTCTGTTGTAAATATCTTCAATGAATTTGCATGTCTCCAACGCCGTGCTTCTTGAATAGCTGGCAGCGATATAGAGATGGAAGATCAAGAGCAACCAGAGCAGAAAGGAGGCGGGAACTAGCGCAGACCACCAGTCGTGGATCGGGATTGTAAGAAGGAAAGCTGTGGGGCCGACACCGAACGCGGCCAGCCATAGTGCCGTTGCCAAGATACTCCTCAACATAGAGGAGGCAACCATCGTATCATTGGCTTGGACCACAGAGGGTAGTTTCCACCAGCAGCGAGCCAATTGAAAGGGTGTGTTTTCAACAACGGTCATGGCGCTCGAACGCAGCTCGGGCCCGGCTCCAAGCGTCGTAGGTGCGCCTCCCGGTGCCAGGCGGCCCCGTAGGCAGCGCTGCGCGCAGCCGCCGGTTCCTACGTGCCTGGTGCAGGATTCGCAACCTTTGAAAGGGTCTCGGCAGGTCAAGGGGCGGTGCCGCCGGGTCGTGACCAGACGCGGGCCCAACTCCCCCGCCCACAGACCTCCTTCCCAAGTGGCAGAACGGGGCTCTGGTGTTTCCAGGCCTATAGGGGCTTCTGTAGGAATCGGCCCTCCATCGGCCCCTGGCGGGGTTGACCGAAAGATCAAACTCCAGTCTCATGGAGCCATAGCTAGCGGGCAAAGAAGAACGACAATGGAACCGACGATTCGTACATTCAGAGACTATGCGTCCGATTCGATTGGGAATTTGGTTCTCGGGGAGGGGTTCCCGCCGGATCCGGATATCCGTCCGGGGATAATTGCCATCCTTGATGTTCTCTCTGCATACTTTGAGGAAGGAAAAAGATTGTATCCTGAGGTTGTTGTAACCTCCTCGATCGATGGATTGGTTGCGTTTCTCCCTGGGTATCGGATCGTGATGGTCGGGGAAGGGCCGCCTGAGCAGGGGACTTATCAGAAGGCGCTCAAGACCTGCGCCCCGCTCGCCCAGAATGGCTGGGCAATCGCGTTGCAGGTCTCTTCCGAGCGCCTTAAGTACGGGATTCTGACGGCCGAGACGTCTCCGATAAGCCCCGCGCTGTGGAGGCTGGTCGTCGGAGATCTTGCTGAGTATGGATCTGATCCTGAGCCTCGTGTTGCGATGCTTCGCTCGTTGGGGCAGAATACTGTTGAGATTCGTGGAAGGAGGGCTGCCTTGCAGCTGGTCTTCTCGGTTCGTGTCGCTGCTCCGCACGATGCATCTCCCAGAGATGTGGTCCTTGATCAACTGGTGCGAGACATAGGTGAGGAGTCAAGAGACAAGGTCAGAGCGTTTCTGCAGCGTGTCCTTGAGGATGCCTTTCGCGGTGGTCACGGCTGCCTAATTGGAGTCGTGGATGATGCGGACGACTCCGTGCGCGGACTTAGGCAGGATTTTCCGGATGCGCACCACCTCAGTGTCCCAATTTCGCTCGGCAAGGTGCTTGTGGAATGCGAGACACAGAATACCATTCGGAGCGCAACCGAGCTTCGGTTGGCTGCTGAAGTGGTTACCAACATGATAAACCACGATGGAATTGCGGTCTTTACGTCAAGTGGGAGACTGATTGCATTCAACCTCTTCGTGCCGAAGCCTGATGAAGTGAGAACGATGGGCGGGGCCCGTTCTCGTGCCTTTGAGCAGATGAGAAGCTCGAGCAGGTTCATTTGTTGTTTTATACGGTCGCAGGATGGTGCGATGCGTGTTTGGAGGTCCCAACAGTGACGGAAAAGAGTCTGGTGCCGTGGGTCGGGCCTGAAGGGTTGGCTCTTCCCCCGTCGATAAGAGAGCCGTCCGAAATCCTGCGGTACGCGGTTGCGCTGAAGCCTGCCGACCAACTGCGAATAGTCTCGGCGTTTGCGAGCGGTCATGAAGACATGGCAGCCGAGTTCGTCTGGAGGCGGTCGATGACTCGATTGCGCGATAATCTCGCGCAGTTGGGAATGCGTTTCGTAGGGGAGATGCTGGATCGAGAGGATGTCGATGAGTCCAGTTCGCCCGCGAATGTGCTGACAGACTATGACTCGATTCGCTTGGCGGAGGCGCTTGGTGTGGTGAATGCGACTGGGGCATTGCGACTTCGGCATGCTCTAGAACTCATTACGCATTTTGCATCTGGGGAGACCGAAGAGCAGCTCGGGCATATCGACGCAGTCCAAACGGTACGAGCTTGTGTTCAGTACCTGTTGGGTTCCGAGGATATCAGGGCCTCGGTGGACTTCTCCGAGTTTCGGGAGCGCTTGCTCACGGAATCCATCCAGTCTGATGATGGTGCTTTTGAGCGCCTACGTGCCTCGCCCGTCTTTTTCGTGCGAACGACGCTCCGGACCTTGCTCGCTGCGGTAAAATCCGAACATGGTGCTCGCCTTGAGCATGCGCTCAACAATCTCGTGACTGCGCTGCCAATCGTTTGGGATCCGCTCCCTGAAACTGACCGGTGGTCAGTTGGAATGGCGTATTCTGAAGCATCGGCATTTGGCAATGAAGAGGCGATGACCGCACTAAAACGTGGTCTCATTCGTGTTCGTGGATTTGACTACGTGCCCGAGGATCTCAGGTCTCGCACGTTCAAGAAGGCGGCGCAGGCGGTAATGGCTGCGCATCATGGATGGAACAACTTTTACAACGAGCCTGGTCCGACGCGGTACCTCAGCGGGCTGGGAACTACCATTCCGCCGGCAGCGCTTGCTGAGTGCATGCAGGCATATTTGTCCGTCTATCTCGGGAATAGATATGGTGTTTCGTGGGATGCGGCATCTGTTTCTCTTGATGTTCTGAAGGGCGTCCCTGAAAGCCGCTGGCAGTACTATCTGGAAAAGATGCTCGTCGTCGATGATGAGGTGCTTCGAAAGCTCACGCAATCAAGGCCAGTTGGGCGATTCTGTGAACTGGCGGATGAATTGGGCTTGGCCAACAAGGTGAATGGCTCCTCGGATATCTTCGCCCTTCTGCAGGCTGCAGAGAAACGGAATACTGTCCGCGTTCAATCTCGCGCAGAGAAGCTCCTTCAGAACATGGGGAGCGCGGCTGGTTCGTAGGTCTGAAGACCTCTCAAAACCGCACGTCGATAGGCCCAATACTCCGCGTAGGCGAAGTATCCCGCCCCGCCGCCCAAACCCCCACCGCGGTCGCCCCCCCGACCACCGCCACGCCAGTAGCCACCCACCAGACCCACCCCGGCACCTTCACCCCCGCGTCCACCAGGTCCTTCACCGGCACCGACGCAGGATCCGGATCCCCATAGGTCGCAAGCACCACCCCAGACACGTCCTGGGCCAGCACCTTCACCAGCGCCACGTCATACGAGAACGCATCGGGCTCCCCGCTGAAGCGCGCCACCAGGTGCGGCGCCCCGTCGACCTGCTCGGCGCGGACCTTCTGGCTCTTGTCCAAGGCGCCGCCGAAGCCCCACAGCTCGATCTGCCCCCCGGAGACCAGGCCGTGGGGGTCGTCGGCGAGCAGGGCGTCGACCACCAGCTCGACGCCGTCGTCGGCGGGGCGGCGCTCCACCGTGACGGCGGAGACGGCGAGGGCACCTTCGCAGGCCGCCTTGCCCGACGCCTCTTGAAAGCGCGCTTGCAGGGCGGGGCGGGTCAGCTTCACCTGCAGCGCGGGGTCGAGGCAGCGGGCGGCGCCAATGAGGCGGGCGGCGGCCGCGTCCCGGCCGCGGAGGTAGTTCACGGCGGCCAGCAACGCCAGGGTCTCGGCCAGCTCCGCGTGCTCGAGGCGGCCGCTGGTGCGGAGCTTGTTCAGGAAGCCCTCGGCCTCGTCGACCTGCAGGTCGTCGAGGGCGCGGCGGGCGAGGGCGAGGGCCTGGTCGGTGGTCACGCCCTCGATCGCGCGGGCCCGCGCCGCGGGGCCGGTGGGCTTGTCGCTGAGGGCGCCGATGGCGCGGGCGGCGGCGGCGGCGAGGGCGAGGTCCTTCGCGTCGGCGGCGTGGCGGAGGCGGGCGCGGGCGATGTCGGCCCGGAGGCGGTGGGCGAGGAAGCGCTCGAGCACCGAGTCCTTCTCGGCCGGCACACGGCCGGGGGAGGGTGGGCGGTCCACGCGGTCGAGGCGCAGGTAGTGCTTCAGCTCGGGGAGGGCCTCGGCCGCCTTCTGGGCCACCGCCTGCAGCGCGATGAAGGCGGCGCGGTCGGCCTCGATCTCCAGCACGCTCGGCGCGCTCGCGGTGACCTTCACCGTCTGCTCGACCTCGGCCCGGCCGGCCGGGGCGTCGTCGGGGCCGCGGACCTCGAGCGCCATCTGCAGGCTGAGTTGCGCGCCGGGCTCGGCCGAGGTGGCGCGCACCGCGTAGCGGACGAGCACCCCGCCCTTGGTGGGGGCGCCGAGCTCGCCGAAGGGCGCGACCCACAGGCCGCGGGGGGCGCGGATGGCGAGGGGCACGACGCGGGGGCGCTCGGGGAGGGGGCGGGTGAGGCGGACGGGGAGCTCCACGAACACGGTGTCACCCGCCGCGAGCTCCAGGGTCGGGCCGTAGGGCACCACGCGGGTCGTCTGCGCGACGTGGGCGGCGAGGACCTGGGCGTCGGTGGCCTCGGCCGGGGCCGCGTCGGCGAAGGAGAGGTCCTCCTCACCCGGGGCCGCGGCCAGGCAGAGGAGCCCCACCAGGGCGATGGCGCCGGTCCCGTGCACCGCGCACGACGCTAGCACGAGGTCTGCCGAGGCGCGCCCCCACGTCCGCCTCCAGCCACGAGGTCCGCTGCTTCGCGCCCCAAGCGTGTCCGGCCGACCGCAGCGCCTTGCCTCGACGCCACCCGAGAACGCCGCAGCCGTCGCTCGCGTGCCTCGCTCGAGCCCCCCGTGCGTCCACCCGCCCGCCCTGCTAGCCTCCGCTCGTGGCCCGCCGTCTCCGCTTCCCCCTGCTCCTGGCGTGGGCGCTGGTATGCCTGGCTGGCTGCGGCGGGCGCACCGTCCACCGCCCGCTGGAGCTGTTCGTGGGGGGGATCTCGGGCCGCGCGATGACCCTGGTGGTGCTGGTGTTCCCCGGCGGCGAGCCGGCCTGCGCGAGCATGAGCGCGTCGACCGCGCAGGGGGCCGACGCGCCGATCCGGGCGGAGTGGCACCGGGGCGCGGACGAGCGGGGGCTCCTGTTGGACGCGGTGGACGCCGAGCAGATCACCCTGGCGGTCTACACCGAGGACGCGGACGGGCAGGTGATCCAGTTCGTCTGCCAGGACATCGAATACGCGGACCTGGAGTCACCGAGCCTGTCGATTCAGTTGCGCGCCGCGGGGTAGCTCACGTGTTCCATCTGCGTGACGACCGCGCTCCTGGCTCAAAAAAGATCTTCCGGGCCCGGGCTCGCCCCGTATAGTACGCGCGCCTTGTCCGAGCCGTTTGGATCCTTCGAGCTGCTGCGCCTGTTGGGCCGCGGTGGCATGGCCGAGGCTTTCATCGCCCAGCACAGCCCCGACGAGCACCCGCTGGTGCTGAAGCGGATCCGCCCCGACTACGCGCACAACGAGGAGTACCTGCGGCGCTTCGTGCTCGAGGCGCAGGTCGCGTCGCGCCTGCACCACCCGAACCTGGCGAGCTTCCGCGAGTTCGGGCGGGTAGGGCGCTGCCACTACCTCGTGATGGACATGGTGCGCGGGCACAGCCTGCACCGGCTCCTCGACGTGGTGTTCCTGCAGCAGGAGCCGCCGCCCCTCACCGTGGCGATGGCGCTGTCGGCCGGCATCCTCGACGGGCTCGCCGCGATGCACGCGGTGAAGGACGAGGCGGGGCGCCCGCGGCCGATGCTCCACCGCGACGTCACCCCCTCGAACGTGATCGTGGCCCAGGACGGGCACCCGGTGATCATCGACTTCGGAATCACCAAGGACGTGCTCGGGCCCGCCATCACCCTGCCGGGCAAGGTGATCGGCACCGCGCGCTACATGTCGCCCGAGCACAGGAAGGCCGAGTACATCGACACCCGCGCCGACGTGTTCTCGGCCAGCGTGATCCTGTACGAGCTCCTCTTCGGCAAGCACCCCTGGCCGCCCCTCAACACGATGAAGGAGCTCTTGCGGGTGACCTTCGATCCGCCGGAGATCACCGACGCGATGTCCGCGCACGTGCCGCGCGAGATCATCGACGTGGTCCTGAAGGGGCTGGCCAACGATCCCGCGGATCGCTTCACCGACGCGGCCGAGATGCGGGACGCCCTGTTCGCGTGCAAGACGTGCCCGCGCCAGCTGAACGCCGAGCGCCTCCACGAGGTGGCGGCCTGGGTCGACACCCTGAACCTGCCCCTCGACGAGGATCTGTCCCGGCCCGTGGTCGACCTGGTCGACGCCACGGGCGAGGAGGAGGTCATGTGGACGTCCTCCGGGAGCCTCTCCACCGACGAGGCGTGGGCCGAGGATCCGACCCTGCCGCCCTCCCAGCCCCTCACCGTGCCCCCGCTCCCGCCCCCTCGGGCCGCCGCCCTGGTCGAGGCCGGGGGCACCGAGGAGGTCGACGTGAAGGCGGCCCTGGGAACAACCCTGCCCGCCAAGCTCATCGGCATCGGTGTGGCCTTGCTCACACTCGGCGGCCTGGTCTGGCTCTTCCTGGACTCGTAAGCGGACGGCAACTTCGTCCTTGGCCCGGGATGGACTATCCTGAGGTGGCCGTGGCGGCGCCTGGTCCACGACAGTCTTTCAACGTCGACGTCCCGGGGCTCCTCGCGGCCCTCACCGAGCAGTTCCCGGAGCCGCTCCTCTGCGTCCGCGAGCTGGTGCAGAACGCGGCCGACGCGGGCTCGGGGCGCATCGAGACCGACGTGGCCTACGACGCCTCGCGAGGCCTCTTGCGCCTGTCGGTGCGGGACGACGGCCGCGGCATGAACGCGGACGAGGTCGAGGCGTACCTGACCATCGGCTTCTCCGACAAGGACACCAACCGGCAGCGCGGGCGCTTCGGGGTCGGGAAGCTGTCGCCGTACGCGCTCGGGATCATGCGCATGGTGGTGGAGACCTGCGACGGCCACCAGACCCATCGCATCAGCTTCAACTCCGACGGCTCGGGCACCATCGCGCGCCTCGAGGCGCGGCCGCGCGGCACCGTGGTGCGGGTCTACAAGCGCTGCGGTCGCGAGGAGGCCGAGGCGCTGGCCGAGCGCACCTTCAAGCTGGTGCAAGAGACCTGCGGCAGCATCGCGATCCCGCTCTTCGTCAACGGCACCCCGGTGAACCGGGACATCGCGCTGCCCACGATCTACGCCCTCAACTTCAACGCGCCGGCGGGCAAGGGCGTCCTCGGGATCACCGCGGAGCCCACGCACACGTTGATGGGCGGCGGCATCGTGCTCGAGACGGCGGCGCCGGTGCTGGGCGACGAGGTCTCGTACATCCTCGACTCGCCGCGCCTGTCGCCGACCCTGTCGCGGAACGCGGTGCGCCGGGACCAGGCCTTCGACGAGCTCCTCCGCGCGGCGCGCGCGCGCATGCCCGCCTTCACCGCGCACGTGGCGCGCCAGCTCCGGGTGCGCTGCGATCGCCTGCGCTCCGAGGGCACCCCGGTGGAGCGCGGGCTCGATCAGAACGATCGCGCCGCCCTCGAGTGGCTGCGCTCGCTCCTCTTGCAGCCCGAGGAGGACGCGCCGGGCTCGGTGGTGCGCGACGCGCCGGTGCTCGAGACGGCGGACGGCAGCCTGGTCTCGGCCAACGAGCTCATCGAGGTGATCCGGCGCGAGGGCCGGGTGCCGATCTCGCGGGTGCCGCGCACCCCGGAGGAGATCGGCGGCTACGTGGATCGCGGGATCCCGGTGCTGCTCCTGTACCGCGACCTCGAGGACTTCCTCGAGCGCCAGGGCATCCCGAGCGTCGAGGTGGACGGCCTCGACGACGGGGTCGAGATCGAGGAGCTGGAGTGGGGCCGGGGCGAGGCGGCGCTCGCGGATCGCGCGATGGTGGTGAAGCGGGTCCCCGCCCGCGGCGCCGCAGTGGTGGTCGCGGTGGGCCTGTTGGCCGCGGCCGGCCTCGCCGGCTACGCGCGCTTCGGGGGCGGGCCGGCGGTGGACGCGCCGGTGGCGTACGCCCCCGCGCCCGGCGACGTGGTGGAGCCCGGCGACGCGCCGCCCGAGGGCGAGCCGGCGGCGTCGCCCCAGGAGACGCCCCCCACCGTGAGCCCGCCGCGCGCGAGCTCGCTCGTGACCCTGGCCGGGGTGGTGGCGGCGCTGTCCGCCGCAAGCGGGCTTGCGCTCATCTACCTGACCATGGCCTCCCGCCGGAAGCCGAGCCAGAGCTGGCTCCGGGCGGAGGCGGGGGCGCCCCTCACGGTGGGCGAGACCCGGCGGCGGCGCCTCAACGTGCTCTCCCGGGCCCTGCTGCACCCGGTGGACTTCGTGGTGGCGCGGGGCTGGTCCATGCGGGCCTCGGGGCCGAAGCCGCTCGGGGCCTCGGCCGGCATCCAGGGCTACCGCGAGCTCGCGCCCGAGCAGCCGATCCGCTCCGGGGTCCGCCTCGACCTCGACCGGGTGCGCATCGGCTTCGTCGACCTCATGTCGCAGTCCGGCGACCCGAACGACGGCCGGGTGCTCCTGCGCCGGCAGGGGCGCATTCTCTTGAATAGAAACCACCCGACCATCCGCGATCTCATCCTGGTCGCGGAGTCGAACCCGATGCAGGCCCGCTTGCTCCTCGACGTGCTCCTCGCCACCGACCCGGACCTCGCCAAGGGCACCGACCCCCGCCAGGTGGAGTGGGATCTGTTGGGCCGGGCCGAGCAGGGCCTCAGGGGGCTCGCGTGAGCGAAGACGGCTCCGGCCCCACCGACATGAAGCTCGGGCCCGCGGTGCGGCGGCCCGACGCGGGGCGGGTGGTGCCCCAGGCGCCCGACGCGCGGGGGCCCGAGGAGCTCCGCTCGGACCTGTTCGAGCGCATCGACGTGGCGGCCTCGGTCAAAACCCAGCCGGTGAGCCCGGGGGCGGCGCGCCGCCCGCTGTACCGCGCGGACCCCGACCGCGTGCTCCGGGTGCTGAGCGCCAACCAGTTCGAGGACCCCTTCCTCGCGTTCCGGGAGCTGTACGCCAACGCCCTCGACGCGGTGCGGGGCCGGCGCGACCCGAAGATCGAGCTCAAGGTGGCGGCGGACCGGGTGGTGGTCGAGGACAACGGCACCGGCCTCGACGAGCCGGGCATCGAGGCGCTCACCACGCTCGGCATGTCGACCCGCCGGGGGCGCGACGCGATCGGGCGCTTCGGCATCGGCTTCGCGTCGATCTTCGATCCGAGCCTCGGGGTGCAGCGGGTGGACTTCCACGCGGTGCGCTACGGGCTGGACGAGGGGATCCTGATCCGCTTCCTCCCCGACGTGAGCGGCGGCGTCTCCATCCGGGTGGAGGACGCCCCGGTGCCCCGCTGCGGCGGCAGCCACCTCGAGGTCTGCTTCGACGCCGGGCGCGCCCCCGAAGACCGGGTGGCCCGCGCGGTGGAGGTGTTCGAGACCCACGCCGCGTACTCCGGCGTGCACACCGAGCTCAACGGCCGCCCCCTCGGCAAGGAGCTGTCCGACTACATCCGGGCCGAGATCGCGCACGGCGAGTGGAGCGCGGTGGAGCGGGCCCTGGTGGCGGCGAGCGCGGTGAAGGGGCCGGTGGGGGTGGCGGCGATCGACCCGTCCCGCGCCGAGTCCAAGTTCCGGGTGTACCAGCGCGGCCTCTTCGTGTGCGAGATCCCGCTCGCCCGGGTGCAGGGCAAGCCGTGGCCGCGCGGGGTGTTCGGCGCGGCCCAGGCCGAGGGCCTCGAGCTCGTGGCCAGCCGCAACGCCTTCGTCGAGAACGAGCGCTACCAGCGCTTCCAGGAGGAGCTCCGCAGGCTGGCTTACGAAGCGGCCTATCGGGTGGTGCGCTACTACGAGCAGAGCAAGGACACCTACGCCCGCATCGTGCTCCTCGACGCGCTCCGCCGCGGCCTCAGGAGCGCCACCCCCGAGAGCCTGATGGCGGAGTCCGAGGACCTCTTCTCGTCCGCGGTGGTGCGCTCGCCCCTGTTCTCGGCCTGGGGGCAGAAGAAGATGTTCTCGTTCGAGGAGCTGGTGGCGCTCAAGCAGGCCGACCGCTTCCGGGCGCTCTCGTACCGCCCCGCGTGGCGCGACAAGGAGGGCGGGCCGATCCTGCGGGCCGACGACTCGATCGAGCGGGACATCTTCCGCAAGCTGTCCGGCATGCGCGAGATGCCGGCGGCGGCGCGGGCGGAGGAGATCGCGTCCCCCACCTTCTTCTCGCGGGTGCGCGACAAGCTGATGAGCGGGCCCCGGGCGGAGTACTCGCTCTTCCAGCGCCCGGTCGACGCCAAGGACGTGCCCGAGGGGACCCGGAAGCTGGTGCAGGCGCTCGAGGCCTTCATGGCCACCGAGGAGGTGGCGGAGGCCCTGGCCCGGCTCCTCCCCGGCGCGCTGCCTCACCTCGGCTACGGCCGCAGCACCAACGCCTTCGGGCCGGTGGCGGCCTACCGGATGGGCGAGATCCGCTTCAACGTGGCGCACCGGGCGGTGCGCCGGCTCTCGAAGGGCACCGACGCCAAGCTGGGGGCCCGGGCCCTGCTCCCGGTGCTGGCCCACGAGCTCGCCCACATGTGCCACGAGCTCCACGACCTCGACTTCTATCGCACCAGCCGGGCCATCCTGCGGGCCCTGGCGGTGGCGGCGGCCAAGGTGGACGCCCGGGAGCTGTCCCCCGAGATGCCCACGATGGGCATCCAGCGCTTCCGGACCGAACCGGGGGTGTAGGCAGATCTGACGAGGCCTTTACCGGCCGCGAAATACGCCGAACAATGCCGTGGGTATGTCCGCCTGGGACCGCTTGGACGCCTGGCTGAACCCGGGTGCTGCCCCGTCCGCGGACGAGCGTCGTCAGCGTCGGCTCCTGTTCAGCATGAGCGTCAGCCTGTTGGCAGGCGCGTCGTTGGTGCTGGCCCTGCACCTGTCCCTCGGCAACACCGCGCTCGCCGGAGCCTTCGGGTTGCTGGTGATCCTGGGGGCGGCCTCGGTGGTGGGCCTCAGGCGCTCCACCTCGAGGCTGGTCGCCCACCTCGTGCCGCTGCAGGTCTTCCTCGCCGCTACCCTCATCAACTACGCCAACGATGGCCTGGGCTACCCGTCCTTCTTCGCCCTCGTGCTTGCCCCTCAGGTGGCGTTCCTCCTCGACGGCGCCCGGTCCGGGGTGATCTTCGCGGTGCTCTCGGGGTTGGAGATGGTCTACCTGGCCGCGGTGCATCCAGACCCCGCCGCGGTGTCCCAGCGGCCAGGGTGGGCCACCATGACGCTCGTGGGGGGCACGGCGGTCCTGGTCATGGTGAGCGGCCTGACCTGGGCCTACGAGGCCCTCAAGACCAGCACCGTGCGCGAGCTCGAGCAGGAGCGGGAGCGGGCGCGCCAGGCCAACGCGGCCAAGGGCGAGTTCCTCGCCAACATCAGCCACGAGATCCGGACCCCGATGAACGGGGTCCTCGGCATGCTGGAGCTGATGCAACAAGACTTGCAAGGCGAGCACCGCGACATGGCGAGCACTGCGGTCCGCTCGGCCCGCTCGCTCTTGGCCCTGTTGGGCGACGTGCTCGACATGTCGAAGCTCGAGGCGGGGGCGCTCGAGCTCGAGGCCCGTCGGGTGGACCTGGTGGACCTGGTCACCGGCGCCGCCGCCCTCTTCGAGGAGGCGGCCAGGAAGCGTGGCCTCCGCATGCAGGTGGAGGCTCCGGCGCCGAGCGCGGTGCCCCATGTCCTCGGTGACCCGGTGCGGCTGCGCCAGGTGCTCCACAACCTCCTGGGGAACGCGGTGAAGTTCACCGAGGCGGGGGAGGTGACGGCGCGCCTGGTGGCGGAGCGCGTGCAGGACGACCTGCAGGTGAGCGTGATCATCGAGGACACCGGCTGCGGGATCCCGCCCGACCGCCTGGAGCTGGTCTTCGAGCGCTTCCGCCAGGGCGACGGCTCCACCACCCGGCGCTTCGGGGGGACCGGCCTGGGGCTCGCCATCAGCCGCGATCTCGCGGTGCGCATGGGCGGCACCCTCGAGGTCAAGAGCACGGTGGGCGAGGGGAGCCGCTTCACCCTGCGGCTCCGCCTGCCGGTGGCCGGCCCCGGCGCCCCGCCCAGCTCCGGCATGACGATGGACGTCCCCATCCGGGTCGTCCCGCGCCCCGACGGCGGGCAGGCCCTGCCGGTGCTCGTGGTCGAGGACGACGCGGTGAACCGCCTCGTCTGCACCAAGATGCTCGAGCGCCTCGGGGTCCGCTACCGGGCGGTCGAGAACGGGGCCGAGGCGGTCGACGCGGTGGCGGCCGAGCCCTTCTCCCTCGTCCTGATGGACTGCCACATGCCGGTGATGGACGGCTTCGAGGCCACCCGCCGCATCCGCGGCACGGCCGGCGACTCGGGCCAGACCCCGATCGTGGCCCTGACCGCGCTCGCGGTGGTCGGCGATCGCGAGCGCTGCATCGAGGCGGGGATGGACGACTTCCTCTCGAAGCCGATCAGCCAGCGGGCGCTGGCCCAGATGCTCGAGCAGTTCTCGGTCCTCAGTACCGATAGTGCTCCGGCTTGAAGGGGCCCTCGAGCGGCACCCCCATGTACGCGGCCTGGGCCGGGGTGAGCGTCGACAGCGCCGCCCCCAGGTGCGGCAGGTGGAGCCGCGCGACCTCCTCGTCGAGCGCCTTCGGGAGGCGGTGCACCCCCACCTCGTGTCGCCGCTGCCACAGGGCGAGCTGGGCGAGCACCTGGTTGGTGAAGCTGCACGACATCACGAAGGCGGGGTGGCCGGTGGCGCAGGCCAGGTTGACGAGCCGACCTTCGGCGAGCAGGTAGATCGCCTTGCCGTC
Organism: Deltaproteobacteria bacterium; assembly: GCA_020632995.1. Lineage (GTDB taxonomy): Bacteria > Myxococcota > Kuafuiibacteriia > Kuafuiibacteriales > Kuafuiibacteriaceae > JACKEN01. The sequence goes on from JACKEN010000001.1 coordinate 327,731, forward strand.
CGCGAACGTGTAGCGGTCGACCCCCGGCTTCACCGCCTCGCGGGTCACCCCCGGAGCGGCGTTCAGGGCCGCCACCTGGATCTCGCAGTCGAAGTGCCCGATGTTGGCCACCACCGCGCCGCGCTTGGCCCGCGCGAGGTGGGCCACCGTCACCACGTCGCGGTTCCCGGTGGCGGTGACGATGAAGTCGGCGTGGGGGAGGGCGGCCTCGAGGGTCACCACCCGGTAGCCGCTCATGGCCGCCTGGAGGGCGCACAGCGGGTCCACCTCGGTGACCCACACCTGGCACCGGTGGGCGGCGAGGGCCTCGGCGCAGCCCTTGCCGACGTCGCCGAAGCCGCAGACCACCGCCACCTTCCCGCTCAGCATCAGGTCGGTGGCCCGCTTGAGGGCGTCGACCAGGGACTCCCGGCAGCCGTAGATGTTGTCGAGCTTGCTCTTGGTCACCGAGTCGTTGACGTTGATCGCCGGCACCCGCAGGCCACCTTGCGCGAACAGCGCCTCGAGGCGCCGCACCCCGGTGGTGGTCTCCTCGCTCACCCCCTTCAGGCGGGCGAGGGCGCGCCCGAAGAAGCCGGGGGTGGCGGCGAGGCGCGCCTCGATCTGCAACCAGCCCTGCCGCTCGTCCTCGCCCTCGGCCTCGGGGCGGGGCTCGCCCGCCTCCCGACGGGCCCCGGCGTGCAGGTACCAGGTGGCGTCGCCCCCGTCGTCCACGATGAGGTCGGGGCCCTCGCCGTCGGGGAACACCAGGGCGCGGTCCAACAGGCGCCAGTAGGTGGCGAGATCCACGCCCTTCTTGGCGAAGATCGGGAGGCCCGCGGCGGCGAGGGCGGCGGCCGCGGGGTCGTGGGTGGAGAACACGTTGCAGGACGCCCAGCGCACCTCGGCCCCGAGCGCCACCAGGGTCTCGGCGAGGACCGCGGTCTCCACCGTGGCGTGCAGGCTCCCGCTGATCCGCGCCCCCGCGAGGGGCGGGTCGCCCTGGTGGCGGCGGCGCAGGGCCATCAGCCCCGGCATCTCCGCCTCGGCCTGGCGGATGGCCTCGCGGCCGGCCGCGGCCTGCTGGATGTCGGCGATTTCGTACTCGTGCTCGGACATGGGGGCTCCTTCGCGTGCGTCGGGCGCACGCGGGCTGGGCGGACCCGGAGGTCCGCGGTTCATGCAGGACTGGTTGCGGGCGGGGCCGGCGGCCTCAGGCGTCCAGCACCACCACCCCGTGGGCGTCGACGCCCTCGGTGACCCGGGCGGTGGCGCCGATCCCGTCCGGGCAGCGCTCCGCTACCCTGGCGAGCAAAGTGAAGGCGGTGTTGACGGGCGCCCCGAGGATGTCGAGCGCCGCGTAGTCGGGGTGGCCGATCGTGCCGAGGTAGATCTCGCCCGCGTCGAGGGCCACCACCAGGCCGGGGTGATCGACCTGGGCCCGGGCGGCGCGGGCCGCGCGGAGCGCCCGGGCCGCGGCCTCGGCCCCGGTGAAGAATGCGAGGAAGCCGTCACCCGTGTACTTCACCGGCACCCCACCCTCGTGACGCACCGCCTCGGTCACGGTGCCGTGGACGCCGTTGATCCACGCGGCGAGGGCCCGGGGGCCGTCGCGCTCGGCGCGGGCCGCGTAGCCCTCGACCCCGGTGACGAGCACGACCGCGGTGAAGGTCTCCCGCTCGAACGGCGCGCCCCCGAGGAGCCACTCCACGCTCACGTCGAGGAGGTGCGCGAGGGGCACGAGCAGGCTGATGTCGGGGGCGTTCTCGCCGCGCTCCCACTTCGACACCGCCTGGGGTGACAGGCGGAGGGCGGCGGCGACGTCGGCCTGCTTGAGGCCGCGCCGGTCGCGGCGGTTGCGGATGCGGGCGCCCAGGGCCAACAGGTCCATGACGGCAAGGTAGCCCGCGGGGCGGGCCCTCGCCATGGCGCTGCGGTTGGATCTGGTGGCGAGGTGCTTGAGCGGTGCGGCTCAGTTGAGCTGGAAGGGGATGCGCACCGTCCAGCCGGCGTTGCTGCTGTCGAGGAGCGTGATCACCCACTCCCAGTTGCCGGTGGGCGCGGTGGCGGGGAACGGCGCGAAGCCGATCACGTGGCGGTGGCTCGACCCGTCGCCCGCGATCGGCGGGGTGAAGGTGCCGTAGCTGGCCATGTCGTAGACCGCGAGGGGGGCGAACTCGTTCCCGTTCTCCTCGGCCGTCATGTCGACCGCGATCGGGAACAGGGCGTTCTCGATGATCGGCCCGTCGGCGAAGTCGACGGTGGCGCCGGTGGTCGCGGTCCCGGTGCGCGGCACGAGCGTGAAGCCGAAGTACAAGGAGCGCTCGTTGTCGCCCGAGACGTCGGCCACCGTGAAGCTCTGGGCCATGGTGATGCCCCGCATGTTGGACGCGAGCCGCAGCTCGTTCGCGTAGTCCGGGTGGTGCGGCGTGTCGGGCCGCGTGACCACCGCGAAGCCGGTCCCCGGGCCGTTGGGGCCGTCGGCGCGCCGGACCGAGGAGTGCATCGGGGCCAGCCACTCGTCCACCAGCACGTCGGCGAGGATGGTGGAGTTGATGTCGATCGGGCCGGAGAACTGCACGAAGTCCGCGATCGACCACTTGGGATCGCCGATCTCGAGCGGGCCGGTGATGCCGGTCAGGGCGGGGGTGGGGGTCACGACCCGCACCGTCAGGCTGTACTGCCCGGTGGAGTTCACCCCGCTGCCGCCGACCGCCAGGTAGTAGACGCCCGCTGCAAGGCCGCTTGCGAAGTTGTCGACGATGGGGTTGATCTCCGAGCAGGGCGAGATGTTGGGCGCGGTGGTGTTGTCGGCGAAGCCGAGCTCGGTGCTGCCGTCCGAGTCGTAGAGCCGCAGGATGGTGTCGAAGCTGCAGCCCGACACCGCGTCGTAGCCGACCTGGGCGTAGAGGTACGCGCCCTCGGGCACCATGACCATGTACCAATCCGTGTCGGTGAGGTCGGAGACGGTGCCGCGCACCGGGCGCCCGTCGGGGTTGAGCGGGATGGCCTGCGGGGCGCTGTCGTTGGGCTCGTTGTCATCGAAGCCCAGCTCGATGGTCTTGGTCTGGGTGGTGTCCTGCACCGGGTTGGTGGCCACCAGGGTCACCTGGGACCGCCCGGTGACGTTGAACTGGAAGGTCCCGGAGGTCTGGGTGCGCGGGAAGTTGGCCACGTCGCGCCCGTTGAGCTGCAGGTTGGTGCTGTCGGCGTGCGCGGTGTCCCAGGTGATGGTCGCGACGGTGGAGGCCTGGGTGTAGGCGAGCGGGCTCAGGTCGAAGGTGAGGATCTCCGGCACGTCGAGGCCGTTGACCACCAGCTCCTGGGTCACCACCACGTCGTCCTCGCTCTTGGCCTCGAGGACGAAGGTGTTCACGTCCTCGGTCACGGTGATGCGCACGTTCCCGGTGGGGACGCCGTTCGTGGTGTAGGGCCGCGCGACCACCCCGTTCAAGGTGATCTGGACCTCGGTGGCCTTCTCGAGCTCCCACCGCAGCTGGGCCCGGTTGCCCTTGGCCACGTTGGTGCTGGAGGCGCTGAAGTCGACGATGATCGGGGTGTCGATGATCTGGTTGACGGTGATCGTCACCGTCTTCTCGTCCATCCCCGACGCGCCACGCACCGAGAGGGTGTAGGTGGCGGTGCCGTCGGCGCCCGCCTCGGGCACGACCTGGACCGAGCCCTCGGCCAGGGCCTCGTCGTGCACGGTGACGTCCGCGGCGTCCTTGATCACCACCTCGGTGGGGACCTCGCCCCCGATCCGCCACGCGAGGGTCACCGGCTGGTCCTCGTCGACGGTGGCGGGGGTCGCGGTGAACTCCGCGATGCGGATGCCGGCCACCCCGAGGATCGAGGCGGTCTCGGTGGCGCTCTTGCCGGACTCGCTGTTCACCGCGGTGAGGGTGAACGCCAGTGCGGTGTCGATCGGGCTGGAGTCGACCGAGCCGCTGGCCCGGCCATCGTCGGTGATCAGGGCGGCGGTGCCCTGGAGGATCGTGATCTTGTCGGCCCCGGTGACATCCCAGGCCACCTGGATGACCTCGCCCGCCGACACCGTGTTCTTGCTCAGCGTGAAGCTGTTGATGACGGGCTGGACGTCGTTCGTCTTCTCCCCGCCGCAGGCGGCCAGGAGGAGGGTCAGGGCGGGGAGGGCGGAGAGTCGAGAAATTGCGCGCATGTGAGGTCCCTCGGCCCCGGTCGGTCGATCGACCGAGGTGCCACACCAAACCGTCGACCCGGGGTCGGAGTCAATGTGTCCCTACGCCGTGTTGTGAGCTGATGGGTTTACCCGAATAGGGGCTCCTGGCCGACCACGGATGATTCACGGTCTCCGGGCCGCGGAAAGCCTTGCGATAATCGGCGTGAGAGTCCAAATAGGGCGCGTCATGCCGAAGCTCACCATCGACGGTCAGGAGCTGGACGTCGCCCCCGGCACCAGCATCATCCAGGCCGCCACGTCGGCGGGGATCGATATCCCCTTCTACTGCTGGCATCCGCGGCTCTCGGTGGCCGCCAACTGCCGCATGTGCCTGGTCGAGGTCGAGAAGGCCCCCAAGCTCCTGCCTGCCTGCGAGGTCCAGGTCCGCGACGGGATGGTGGTCAACACCAAGTCCGACAAGGTCCTCGATGCGCGCAAGGCGGTGATGGAGTTCATGCTCGTCAACCACCCGATCGACTGCCCGATCTGCGACCAGGCCGGCGAGTGCAAGCTCCAGAACTACTACATGAAGCACGACCAGACCGGGACTCGCTTCGACGAGACCAAGGTCGTGAAGAACAAGGCGGTGGAGCTCGGCCCGCAGGTGGTGCTGGACGAGGAGCGCTGCATCAACTGCACGCGCTGCGTCCGCTTCATGGAGGAGGTCGCCAAGAACCCGCAGCTCGGCCAGTTCGACCGCGGTGACCGCGCGGTGATCGGCACCTTCCCCGGCCAGCCGCTCGACGACCCGTACAGCATGAACACGGTCGAGATCTGCCCGGTGGGCGCGCTGACCTCCCGTGACTTCCGCTTCAAGGTGCGCAGCTGGTTCCTCAAGCACGAGGAGAGCGTGTGCGCGGGCTGCGCGCGCGGCTGCAACATCATCGTCGATCACTACGAGAACGAGGTGCAGCGCTACCGCTCTCGTGACAACGCCGACGTCAACCAGGGCTGGCTCTGCGACGACGGGCGCCTCTCGTACAAGCGCATCCACGACCCCGACACCCAGATCACCGTGCCCCACGAGCGCGCGTCGGACGGCCGCATGGTCCCGATCAGCTGGGAGCAGGCCAAGGCGCGGCTGGCCGAGCTGCTCGGCCCGCACGTGGGCGAGACCGACGGGACGTTGGGCCTGGCCCTGTCCGCCCAGCTCACCACCGAGGGCGTCACCTCGTTCGTGGAGCTGGCGGAGCGCGTGCTCCAGGTCGACACCTACGCGATCATCGGCCGGGCCGACTGGTCGGCGGACAAGCTCCTGAAGGTGGCCGATCGCAACCCGAACCGGGCCGGCGCGGAGCTGGTGCTCGAGGGCTACAGCATCTTCGACGAGGGCGCGGGCGGGCTGCAGAAGGCGATGGAGAAGGGCGAGGTGAAGACGCTCCTGTTCGCCGGCACCGACTACCCCGACGCCAACGAAGGCTGGAAGGCGGCGCTCGAGAAGGTCACCGTGGTGGCCTGGGCCAGCAACTGGGACGACACCGCGAACGCGGCCAACCTGGTGCTCCCGCTCGCCTCCTTCGCGGAGCAGGACGGCACCTTCGTGAACTTCCAGGGCCGCATGCAGCGCATCAAGCGCGCGCTGAAGCCGGTGAACGGCAGGAAGCCCGCGGTCGAGGCGGCGGCCTACACCGCCGACGTGCTCGGGGCGGCCAAGGACTGGAACATCCGGAACTGGGTGAGCGCCTTCAAGGAGCTGAAGAAGCACACCAACCTGCTGAAGGACGTCCAGCCCCTCTCCCTGGGGCCGTGGGGCGTGTTGTTGGAGGCCGAGGACGATTCGGCCGCGGCGGAAGAGAGCGCGGCCAGCTAGGTCGAGCGGTCAAGGTCAGGAACACCCATGGACTACTCGTTTCTCTGGAACCTCGTCACGATCGTGATCATGTTCGCCATCCTGGTGGGGCTGGCGGGGCCGCTCACCTGGGCGGAGCGCCGTCAGTCGGCCATGATCCAGGACCGCGTCGGCCCGAACCGCGCGGGCATCGACCTGTTCGGCAAGCGGATCACCGTGCTGGGGCTGATGCACCCGGTGGCGGACGCCATCAAGATGATCACGAAGGAGGACACCATGAACATCAGGGTGGACCGCCTTCTGTACAACCTGGCGCCGATCATCTCGCTGATGCCCGCCCTGGTGACCTTCGCGGTGGTGCCCTTCGGGCCCGACATCCACTGGGGGGACGCGGTGCTGCCCTTGCAGGTGGCCCGCCTCGACGCTGGCGCCCTGTACGTGTTCGCGGTGAGCTCCCTCGCGGTGTTCGGCGTGACCCTGGCCGGGTACGCCTCGGCAAGCCGCCTTGCGATGATGGGCGGCCTGCGCGCCTCGGCCCAGATGATCTCGTACGAGGTCACGATGGGCCTGTCGATCATGGGCCTGTTCCTGGTCTACGGGACGCTGGAGCCCTACGCGATGGTGCTCGAGCAGGGTGAGCTCCTCGGCGGCTGGCTGCCCGGCTGGGGCATCATCCGGCAGCCGGTGGCCTTCATCCTGTTCCTCACCGCGGCGATCGCCGAGAACAAGCGCGTGCCCTTCGACCTCGCCGAGGGCGAGTCCGAGATCGTGGGCTACTTCGTCGAGTACTCGGGCATGAAGTTCGGCATGTTCTTCATGGCGGAGTACATCGAGGTCATCGTGGTGGCGGGCCTGCTGACCACGTACTTCTTCGGCGGCTGGCAGGTGCCCTACCTGATGGACGCAGGCTACGCGGGCCTGAGCACCGCGGGCTTCGTGTTCCCGGGCGGCGGGGTGTGGGAGATCGGCGAGGTCGCGGCCACCGTGCTCCGGGTGGGCGCCTTCCTCTTCAAGCTCCTGTTCTTCCTGTGGTTCCAGCTGATGATCCGCTGGACCCTGCCCCGGTTCCGCTACGACCAGGTGATGAACCTCGGTTGGCGGAAGCTCCTGCCCCTGTCACTGTTGAACCTGGTGATCACCGCGGCGGTGGTCCTGATGATCCACTGAGGCCAATCCCATGACCGAGGCGACCAAGGGAACCATCCGCATCAAGAAGGTCTCGCACGACATGGACGTGCAGGACCGGCTCTTCGTCCCGGCCATCGTGTCGGGGCTCGGGGCCACGGTGCGCCACTTCTTCAAGAACATCTTCGGCGGCGAGGCCAAGTACTCCATGACCATCCAGTACCCGGATGTGAAGGTGGAGTACCCGCAGCGCTTCCGCGGCCAGCACCGGCTGGTGCCGCGTGAGGACGGCGCGCCCCGCTGCGTGGCCTGCTTCATGTGCCAGACCGCTTGCCCGGCGCGCTGCATCCACATCGTAGCGGGCGAGACCGAGGACGACCGCATCGAGAAGTACCCCGCGGTGTTCGAGATCGACGAGCTGCGCTGCGTGATGTGCGGCCTGTGCGTCGAGGCGTGCCCCTGCGACGCCATCCGGATGGACTCCGGCATCCACCCGAAGCCGGTCTACACCCACGAGGAGGGCACCTTCGCCAAGAACAACCTCCTGGCCGTCCTCGGCCGGGAGGAGGCGAAGGCGGGCGGAGGCCGGAGCAAGGCCGCGCCGCCCCCAACCGCGGCGGGCACCGGGCGCAAGGTCCGCGAGCACGGCGACGGCGGGGCCGGTGGCTCTGCCGGCGGCTACGAGCACCCCAAGACCAAGGGCCAGCCGATCGGCCCCAACCGCTACAGCCACTGAGGCTCGGGCCTCCCGAGGGCGTCATGGACCTGTCGCTTCCGGGAGGCGTGGTGATCCCCGAGGGGGAGATCGGGCTGGAGTACAGCCGCGCCGGCGGCCCAGGCGGCCAGCACGTCAACAAGACCGAGACCCGGGTGACGCTCCGCTGGTCGGTGGCGTCGAGCCCCTCCCTGCCCGACACGGTGCGCGAGAAGCTCCTCATGCGCCTGGCCGCGCGCCTCACCAAGGACGGTGAGCTCCTGGTCAGCGTGGACACCCACCGCGAGCGCCCCCGGAACCTGGCCCTGGCCTACGAACGCATGCAGGCCATCCTGCAGAACGCGCTCAAGGAGCAGAAGAAGCGGCGGCCGACCAAGCCCTCCAAGGGGGCCAAGGAGCGGCGGCTGAAGGCCAAGAAGCAGACGGCGGAGAAGAAGCAGGGGCGGCGCTCGCCCGACCACGACTAGCGCCGGCGCTAGAGCGCGAGCACGTCTTCCACCTCTTGGAAGACCTTCTTGCGCCACTTCACGAAGGGGCTGGAGCCGTCGAGCATCGCCCTGGTCTCGGTGAGCACCCGATCGATGTCGACCAGGGAGCACTGGGGGTCGCCGGCCGGCTTGACCATCCCCTCGGGCATCCCGATCGGCGGCAACCAGGCCGCCATCATCCGCGTCTCGCCCGACAAGAGGGCCTGCACCGCCACGTTGGCGAGGCGGGAGGCGATCTGGCGGTCGAGGGCGGAGGGCCGGCCGCCGCGCACCACGTGCCCGAGCACGGTGACCCGGGTCTCGGTCTTCACGTGGTGGCCGAGCTCCGCCTTCACCTTGGCGTCGAGGAGCTCCTGCAGGCGATCGGTGGTGATGCGCACCCCCTCGGCCTTGATGACCAGCACCTTCTTGGAGCGGCCCTCGCGGCGGTGCGCGGTGATCACCGCCCTCGCCACGGTGTCCACGATCTCGTCCTCGCTCTTGTCCATCTCGGGGAAGAGCACCGCGTTGGCGGCGGACGCGATGGCGGACGTCATGGCCAGGTAGCCGCAGTCGCGGCCCATCACCTCGACGATGAACGTGCGATCGTGGGCAGACGCGGTGTCGCTGATCTTGTCGCAGGCGTCGACGATGGTGTTGATCGCGGTGTCGACCCCGATCGCGAGGCGGGTGACGCCCACGTCGTTGTCGATCGAGGCGGGCAGCCCGATCGCCTTGAGGCCGGTGGTGTTCTCGGCCGGGTCGGTGATCGCCTGCATGCCGGTGAGCGACCCGTTCCCGCCGATCACCACCAGGCCCTCGATCCCCGCCGCGGCGAGGTGGGCCCGAGCCTCGTCGCGAACCGGGCGCTCGTGGAAGGCAAGGCATCTTGCGGACCCGAGCATGGTGCCGCCGTCCCGGATGATGCTCGCCACCTCCTTGGGCAGCAGCGGCACCAGCTCCCCCGCCACCAGGCCCTCGTAGCCGTGCATCACCCCGAACACCTCGGCCCCCTTGCCGACCCCGAGCAGGGTCGCGGCCCGGATCGCGGCGTTCATGCCGGGGGCGTCCCCCCCGCTGGTCAGGATGGCGAAGCGCTTCATCCCCGCATCTTTTCCTCAACCCCCCGACCCGGTAAAGCGGTGGGCATGAGACCGGCGTCGTTCCTGCGCTCCACCCGGCTGGAGTACCGCCACCCCGAGCTGGCCGACGTGCCCCGCATGGTGGGTTGGATCAACGACCCCGAGGTCCGGCGGCACCTCGACCAGCGCGTCTTCCCGCTCGGCCAGCAGGCCGAGGAGGAGTGGGTCCGGGGCCTGCCGGCGCGGGTCGCCGCCCGAACCGACGTGGTGCTCCTCGTGCTGCGCCAGTCCGACGGCGAGCCGGTGGGGAGCACCGGCTTTCACGCCATGAACTGGCTGGCCCGCTGGGCCGAGTTCGGCATCCTGCTCGGGCGGGAGCACTGGAACCAGGGCTACGGGCGTGAGGTCACCTCCACCATGCTCCGCTACGCGTTCCAGGAGCTGCACCTCGACGCGGTGCGTCTGCGGGTGAACGCGAGCCACCAGCGGGCCCGGCGCGCCTACGTGCACGCCGGCTTCGTCGAGGAGGGCGTCCTGCGGCGCGCGGCGTGGGTGGACGGGGCCTACGACGACATCGCGGTGATGAGCGTCCTCAAGGACGAGTGGCGGCCCGACGAGGGTGGCTGAGTTCGTGGGGTCCCGGGCCGATTGACCGTGAGGTCAGGGGCGTGGTGCCGTCTCGGCCGAAGATGCACGGCCTCCGCCTCTCCCTCGTCTCTGGGGTCCTCGCCCTCACCGCCGCCTGCGGCGCCCCCGCCTTTGTGGAGCGCACCACCCAGGCGGTGACCGACCCCGACGCGGCGGACTTCTGGGCCCGGCCGATGCCGTCCGACCTGCGCCGCGAGGCGGACGGGAGCTGGGATCTCGACAAGTGGCCCCGGGCCCGCGAGTCGGACCTCTTGCAGGACTGGTTTCGCACCGCGGACCGCCGCATGCGCGGGGGCTGGGGCCTGACCGCCGGGGTGTTCATGCCGATCACCGGCGCCCTGGATCCGGCGAGCCTGCCCGCGGATCCCGCCGCGTCCACCAAGGCAGGGAGCTCGGTCTTCCTCATGGACATCGACGCGGACTCCCCGGAGCGCGGGCGCCGCTTCCCGCTCGACGTCCACCAGCTCACCCAGCTCGATCGCTACACCCCCGAGCACCTCCTGGCCGCGACGCCGGTGTTCGGGTTCGTGCGTCGCCCCGCGACGCGATACGCGCTCGTCCTCACCACCGACGTGAAGGACGCGGCGGGCGAGCCCCTCGGGCGCAGCCTGGCCTTCCACCAGGCGTTCGAGGACGCGGGCGCGGCGGACGAGGTGGTGGCGCACTTCGCGCCGCTGCGCGAGGCGCTCGAGGCCGAGGGCTTCGCGCTCGAGAAGGTGGCGGGCGCCGCGGTCTTCACCACGTTCGAGCACACCCAGGAGCTCCGAGACCTGGTGGCGTGGAGTGAAAGCCAGCCTGCGCCGGTCCTCACCAAGCCGTGGACCGCGGGGCAAGAGTACGAGAGCTACCAGCTCTTCGAGGCGGCGATGGAGATGCCGGTGATCCAGCGGGGCGAGCGCCCCTACACCGGCCAGGACGAGGGCGTGATCCTGAGGGACGCCAACGGCGATCCGACCATCGTCGAGATGCAGGAGATCAGGCTGATCCTGAGCGTCCCCAAGGCAGAGATGCCCGAAGAGGGCTTCCCGCTCACCCTGTACCTGCACGGCTCCGGCGGCGAGGCCTACCAGTTCGCCAACCGCGGCCCCCTCGACGAAGACGCCCCCCGCGATCAGCAGCCCGAGCCGCCGCCCGGCACCGGCCCCGCGGAGTGGCTCGCCCGCCGCGGGGTGGCCGCCCTCGGTTTCGACTTCCCGCTCCACGGCGAGCGCCACAACCCGCCCGACACCAGCGGCCTGGTGCTCTACAACCTGTTCGGCAACCTCTCCGCCACCATCGACAACTTCAACGTCTCGGCCATGGAGGTCACCCGCATCTCACGCCTCATGGTCGACACCGAGGTCCCCCTCGGCAGCATCGCCGACGTGGCCGAGGGCCTCCCGGACACCACCGTGCACTTCGACCCCGAGCGCCTCACCGCGTTTGGCCAGTCCATGGGCACCACCATCGGCGTCAACTGGGCCGGCGTGGACCCCCGGGTGAAGGGCCTGCTCTTCTCCGGCGCGGGCGGCATGCTCATCGAGATCGCGGTGACCGCGATCGAGCCGGTGGAGCTGAAGGGCGTGGCGGAGCTCGCGCTCCACCTCGACGAGGACGAGGCGGAGGTCCACATCCAGCACCCGATCCTGCACGCGGCCCAGAACATCTGGGACCTCGTGGATCCGGTGGCGAAGGCCCGCTACGTGACGGCCGAGCCGTACCCCGACCGCGCCCCCCGCCACGTGATGATGACCGCCGGCTTCCGCGACGGCTACTTCCACCCGCGCTCCCAGGCCGCGATCGCCACCGCGATGGGCCTGCCCCAGGCGGGCGAGGACGCGGAGCCGATCCTGCCCTCGGTGTTGGCCCTCGCCGGCATCGACAGGGTGAGCTACCCGGTGCAAGCCAACTTGTCAGGCCGCACCGCCGCGGTGGTGCAGTTCACCGCGCCCTTCAACCTGGGGCACTACGTGGTGTTCAACCAGGACGGGGCGCGGCACCAGTACACGTGCTTCCTCGCCAGCGTGGGGTCGGGCGGCGCGCGCCTCGACGCGCCCGCCGGCCTCGACGACCCCTGCGAGTGAGCTCGGCCGCCGGTCAGACCGTGCCCGACCAGGTGTCAGCCTTCCATCGAGCCAGCGCGGCGTCATCGCGCGGCGAGGCCAGGTAGCGCGACCAGCTCTCGACCTCGCGTCGAACGACGCCATGCTCCCAGACGCAAAAGGTGGGTCGAAACGTGCCGGGAGCGGGCGGGTAGGCCCCGCCGAAGGGCGCGAAGGCCACCATCGGCGGCTGGTGGTACCAGACCGCCTCCCACAGCTCGTTCGACTCGCGCCAGACGCAGGTGGCGAGGAAGTAGAAGTCGACCCCGCAGCGGTGGAGGAGGACGAAGCCGCAGTCCCCGGGGGCGAGGAGGCTGGGGGCCTCGCGCGAGAGCCACTCGTCGCAGAGCGCCTGCACCCCGCTCGGGACGCCCGCCTCGGCGACCGCGATCTCGTAGAGCTTGAGGCAGCTGCCGCCAACCTCGTGCAGACCGAGGAAGCGGGCCTCCTTCGGCCGGTGGCGATAGGTGGGATCGACGGATGCGGCCATGTTCACCTCCAGCGTTCGCAGGTCCATCTACACCCTCCACGCGCCCGCCGGAACGCTCCGAGCGCCGCTTGACAAACCAATAAGCCACGACTTATTGATTGACCATGCTCAGCGCCCCGGTAGACGAGAACAAGGTCTTCCAAGCGCTGGCCGACCCCAGCCGCCGAGCGATCTTCGAGTCGCTCACCCGCGGTGAGGCGGCGGTGAAGGATCTCACCGCGCGCTTCGAGATCTCGCAGCCCGCGGTCTCGCAGCACCTGGCGTACCTGAAGGACGCCGGGCTGGTGCGCGGTCGCCGGGAGGGGCGCTGCGTCTACTACCGGGTGGAGCCCCGCGGGCTGAAGCCCCTCATCGACTGGATAGCGCACTACCGCGCGTTCTGGACCGAGCGCGTCGATCGCCTCGAGCGCCTCCTGGAGAGCATGGACGAATGAACTTCAAGGACACCACGCCCCCAGACCAGACCGACGAGGTCTCCTTCGAGGTGGAGCTGGCGCACCCGCCCCAGAAGGTCTGGCGCGCGCTCACCGAGCCCGAGCTGATCGGGCAGTGGCTGCTCTCGGTGGCCGAGATGCAGCTCGAGGAGGGGGCGGCGTTCCGTCTCCAGGCCCCGCCCCAGCCGGGCTGGGATGGCACGGTGCAAGGCCGCTTCCTCGAGATCCAGCCGCACAGCCGGCTCCGCTACGCGTGGGTGGTGGGGGACATCGACACCGAGGTCACCTTCACACTGACCCCGGTGGACGCCGGGACCCACCTCGCGATCGTCCAGTCGGGCTTCCGCGAGGATCAGAAGCGAAACTTCGGTGGCGCCCGCTACGGCTGGCGGATGATGGGCGACAAGCTCGTGGACCTGTTGGGGAGGCTCTCATGAACATCGTACTGTGGATCCTGCAAGTACTCCTGGCCCTGCACACCGTGATGGGCGCGGTGTGGAAGCTCTCCAACTCCGAGCAGGCGGTGGTCTCCCTCAGCGCGCTCCCGCATGGCGTGTGGCTCGCGCTGGCCGTGCTGGAGGTGCTCTCGAGCGTCGGCCTCGTCTACCCCGCGTTCAGGAAGGGCTTGTTGTGGCCGGTGGTCGCGGGGGCGGGCTTCATCGCCTTCGAGATGCTGCTCTTCTGCGGCGTGCACCTGGCGTCGGGAGACTCGAGCAGCGGTCCCATGTTCTACTGGCTGGTGGTGGCGACGATCTCCGTCATCATCGGCTACGGGCGGGTGCGGCTGCGGGCGGCACGCTGAGGAGGACCACGGTGGCGACGAAGAAGGTGGCGGCGAAGAAGCCCGTGGCGAAGAAGGCGGCGGCGAAGAAGCCGCGCCTGCTGGCCGGCGGCAACCCGCAGATCGCGAAGGGGGAGGGCGACGCGCCGGTCCAGGCGTACATCGCCGCCGTCCCGGGCTGGAAGCAGGACGTGTCGCGTCGCCTGGACGCCCTCGTCGTGGCCACCGTCCCCGGCGTCAAGAAGGCGGTGAAGTGGAACTCGCCCTTCTACGGTCTCGAGGGCAACGGCTGGTTCCTGAGCTTTCACTGCTTCACGAAGTACATCAAGGTCAGCTTCTTCCGCGGCGCTGACCTGAGGCCGCTGCCGCCCGGCACCTCCACCCAGGAGGCGGTGCGGTACCTCGATATCGGAGATGGGGCGTCGGTAGATGAGTCCCAACTCGCCGACTGGATCCGGCAGGCGGCGGCCCTGCCGGGGTGGAACTCATGAGCACGAACGTCGACATCTACTTCGCCAAGGCCAAGCGGTGGCGCGGGGAGTCCGCGCGGCTCCGCGCCATCCTGCTCGAGTGCGGCCTCGAGGAGGCCCTCAAGTGGGGCAAGCCTTGTTACAGCTCGGGCGGCAAGAACATCGCGATCATCCAGAAGATGAACGACTTCGTCGCGCTCATGTTCTTCGACGGCGCGCTGATGAAGGACCCGAAGGGGCTCCTGCAGAGCCAGGGCGAGAACACCCACGCGGCGCGCAGGCTGACCTTCACGAGCGAGGCCGAGGTCGACAAGCTGAGCAAGGCGGTGCGTGACTTCGTCCGCCAGGCGGTGGCCGCGCACGAGGCCGGGGTGAAGGTGCCGAAGCGCGACACGCCGTTGGTGCTGGTGGAGGAGCTGGAGCAGCGGCTGGCCGCTGACCTCGAGCTGAAGACCGCGTTCGAGGCGCTCACCCCCGGACGCCAGCGGGAGTACAACCTGCACATCGGTGGGGCCAAGCAGGCCAAGACGCGTGAGAGCCGCATCGACGCGTGCGCGCCCAAGATCCTGGCCAAGAAGGGCTTCCGGGACGCCTGAGGCTCAGCCGCCCAGCCGCGCCACCACCCGCCACAGCGGGTGCCCGCGCTCCACGTACTTGGCCTCGAAGCGGGTGAGCGGCGGATCTGGCACGTACACCTCCGCGCGCACCTCACCCAGCGCAGGGCGCGCCACCGTGAGCGCGGCAGCGAACTCCTCGGCGTAGACCGAGAAGTTGCTCACCAGCGTCACCTCACCCCCCAAGGCGAGCAGGCTCCCGAACGCGGGGTGCCCGTGCCAGCGCCGTTGCATGTGCTGCTTCTTGGGCCAGGGGTTCGGGTGCAAGACGTAGTGCGCGGCCAGCTTGCGCCCATCCGCCGCCAGCAACCGCCACAGCCCGGGCACGTCGGCCCGTACCGCGAACGCGTTGCCCACCCCCGCCGCCCGTCGCACCGCTCCGAGCCCGCGGAAGGGGCCCTTGTGCAGGCGGTGTTGCGAGCGGTCCACGCCGATCACCCACGCTTCGGGGTGGCGGAGCGCGAGGGCCACCGTCCCCTCGCCGGTGCCGCAGCCGGAGTCGAGCACGAGCGGGCGCGCCCCGGGGCCCAGCGCCACCAGCAGCGCGCGATACGCGCTGACGGTGTGGTCGGGGACCGGGGTGCGGTCGGGGTGCTCGAGGTGTCGGCGCACCACCTCGGCGAGCCGGGGGTGCAAGCCCTCCTGCCCCCGGGGGAGGCCGGACTCGCTCAGGGGCTCCACTGGGCGGAGTGATCGAAGGCGGGGCCGTTGGCCACGGTGAGGTTCTGGGCCGCGCCGTCCGCCCCGGTGGCGGGGTCGATCGGGGCCAGGTAGATGTCCCAGTCGCCGGCCCCGCCGGAGCGGTTCGAGCTGAAGCTGAGGTAGCGGCCGTCCACCGACCAGGTGGGGTAGCTGTGGGCGCCGTTGTTCCCGTTCAGGGTGTTCATCGGGAGCACGGTGCCGTTGTTTGCGGCGGAGACCATCTGGATGCGCGCGTCCGCCGCGGCCAGGGTGCCGGTGCCGCTGGCCGAGTAGGTGTACGCGATCCACTGCCCGTTGGGCGAGAAGGACGGGTAGTAGTTGGAGCCGCTGGTGAGGTTGGTCGACGCGCCCATCACCGGCACCGGGGTGCCGCCGTTCTCGTCCACGATCAGCAAGTCAGCGGGGCCGGTGAGGCCGAAGCCGCCGCCCTGCTGGTTGTTGGTGCCCTGGGTGCCGCGGACGAAGGCGATCTTGCCGTTGGGGCCCCAGCTCGCCATGGTCTCGACGAGGTTCGGGTCGTTCGCGCCCTGGAGCTCGCGCAAGGTGCCTTGCCAGAGCGAGGCGATCGAGATGTTGAAGCCGTCGTCGTAGGCGTACTGGTAGGCGGGCTGGGCGAGCACGTTGGGCCGCCAGGTGATGTAGTTCGGCGAGATGGCCGCGTTGGGGAGGGCGAGGGCGATGTCGGTGGTGGTGTCCACCATCCGGAAGCTCGGGCCCTCGATCACCGCGACGTAGCGCCCGTCGGGCGAGACGCTGTGGCAGCCGGCGCAGGACTTGCCGGTGCGCGGCCCCCACCACGGGCTGGGGGTGGTGGCGCCCTGCAGGGGCAGGCGCATGATGTCGCCGCCGAGCACGTTGGGGATCTGCCAGTAGTACAGGTAGCGGCCCGCCTCGAGCGGCACCACCTCGCGCCCGCCGGTGGCGGTGACGTCGATGGCGGGGCTCGCCGCGTCGTCCGAGCGCACCGTGACGATCGCGGTGTCGCCCTGGTTGTCGGCCGGGTTGTACAGCACGGTCACGTTCTGCGACGCGCCGGGCTGCAGGGTGAAGGGCAGCGCGGGCGGGCTCTGCAGGCTGAACTCCGGGTCGGGGGTGGTCCAGTCGAGGCCGGTGACGGTCACCGCGTTCGCGCCGCACGCGTAGATGGTGAAGGTCATCGGGGTCAGGCCCAGCACGTCGCCGAAGGGCAGGTCGGTGGGCATGACGCAGATGTTGCTCGCGGCCGAGGTGGCGAAGAGCGGCACCACGAAGGTGCCGGTGACCACGTCGTTGGTGTCGATCTCGAGGGTGCCGCGGGCGGTGCCCGGGCCGCTCGGCGCGTAGGTGACCGCGAGCTGCTTGCTCCGGGTGGGGAGGATCAGCCCGAGGTTCGGCGAGTTGTCGGTGAAGTCGGTGCTGGAGCCGGCGCCCAGCTGCACCCCGCGCAGGAAGCACGGATCGCTCGACACGTTGACCAGCTCCACCGCCATGGCCCGGTTGGTCCCGGGGGCCACCGCGCCGAAGTTCAGGAACGGCGGGCGCGGCTCGAGGACGCAGCCGTCCGCGGTGTCGGAGTTGCCCACGAGGTCGACGGTGCGGGGCACGCCGCCCTCCTCGATCTCGAGCACGCCCATGTCGGGGCCCGCGCCGGCCGGGGTGTAGCGGACGTCCACGATGGTGGAGCCGCCCGCCGCGACCGTGACCGGCGCGGTGGGGCCGGTCACCGAGAACACCGCGGCCCCGCTCGTGACCTCGATCCGGTCGACCACGCAGTCGCTCGCGCCGTTGTTCACGACGAGCACCTGCTTGTCCTGGGTGCTCCCCGCCGCGACGCCGGTGTAGTTCAGGGTGCTCGGCGCGACCTGCAGGTCGCACGGCATCGCGCCCCGCGCGATCGCGGGGAACCACGTCGTGGTGGCGTTGAGGGCGTCGGACTGCACCTCCACCCAGCCCTGGGCGCCGCCCAGGTTGGCCGCGGTGAAGCTGACCTCGACCTGGGTGGTCTGGCCGGGATCCAGGGTCACCGGCAGCGCGGGGACGGTGGTGACGCTGAAGCCGGCCGCGCTCATGTGCTGCGCGTCGTTGGCGAGGGCGATGGCGCTGATGGTCACCGCCTCGCCGCCGCAGCTCTCGAGGGTCAGGGTCGCGGCGCGGGTCTGGCCGACCGCGAGCGCGCCGAGGTCGAGGGGGTTCGGGCGCCCGCACACCGCGGGGGCCACGCCCTGGCCGCACAGGGGGACGCGCAGGCTGCCCGCGTCGGGGGCGTCGGTGGTGATGATGACGGTGCCCGCGTCGGGCCCGCCGTCCACCGGCTGGTAGCTGGCCGTCAACGTGAGTTGCTCACCGGGCTGGAGCACCCGGCTCGCCCCCGGATCCTCGACCGTGAACTCGGGGCTCGAGCCCTGGGCCATCACCACCGAGAGCACCGTCACCGGGGCCGAGCCCGCGGCCTCGACGGTGATGGTGTGGCTCACCGTGAAGCCGGGGCGCACCGCGCCGAAGGAGAGGCCCTCGCCCCCCTCGCACGACTCACCGTCGTGGGAGACGGCGGCGCCGCCCTGCACGCCCTCGCCCCGGACGTCCACCACGTGCGGATCCTCCTGGTCGTTCGCGAAGATGGTGAGGGTGGCGGTGTCCTCGCCCACGTCGCGGGGCTCGTAGACCACGTTGAACGCGAACTCCGCCTGCGGCACCAGCTGCTCGGGGGCCTGGCTCGCGGCCAGGAGCTCGCCGGTGGCGGAGATCAGCTCCACCTTGGAGATGGCGAGGTTGGCGTTGCCGGCGTTCCGGAAGGTCAGGGCGCGCAGGGGCTGGCCGCCGACCGGCACCTTCCCGAAGTCGAGCGAGGCGGGCGCCACCTCGAGCTTGGGGGCGGTGACGGTCAGGCCGTCGCCGTCGTCGCAGTTGCAGGCCACCGTCGGCAGCAGGAGGAGGATGGCCCCGGTAGGGACGAGTCTCGACGCGCGCATGGGTACTCGAGCTTGCGTAGCGCGTCCCCCGACCGACGGTCATCGGTCACGGGCCGGTGGGACATCCATGTCACACCAGGGAGTCGGTGAGGGTGCCGGCCGCGAAGGCCTCGAGGCGCTCGATGACGCGTCGCGCCAGCGTGTGCTGAGCCCGCTGGCTCGCCCACGCTACGTGGGGGGTGATGATGAGGTTCGGTAGCTCGCGCTCGAGGAGGGCGTGTCCGTCCACCGGCGGCTCGTGCGGCAGCACGTCGAGCGCCGCGCCCCCGATGCGGCCCGCGCTCAGCGCGGCGAGGAGCGCGGCGTGGTCCACCAGCCCGCCGCGGGCGGTGTTCACCAGCACCCCGCTCGGGCCGAGGAGGTCCAGCACGTCGGCGTCGACGAGGCCCGCGCTCGTGGCGTCGAGCGGGCAGTGCAGGGAGAGCACGTCACAGCGCGCCACCGCTTCCTCGAAGGGCACGCGCCCCGGGCGCGTCGTGCAGGCGCCCTTGCGCTCCGGCAAGATGACCTGCATCCCGAGGGCCTCGGCCCGGCGCGCGGTGGCCTGACCGATCGCGCCGTGACCGTAGATGGCGAGGGTGGCGCCGCCGACCTCCTCGATCGGGAAGAGGTGGGCGGCGAAGGACTCCGAGCGCTGCCACGCCCCGCCGAGGAGCGCCTTTCGGTACCCGAAGAGGTTGCGGCGCAGGGCGAGGACGCAGGCCACGACGTGCTCCGCCACGCTGTCCGCCGCGTAGCCGCGCACGTTGCTCACCCGGATCCCGAGCGCGCGACAGGCCTCGAGATCGACGTTGTCGGTGCCGGTCGCCGCCACCACCACGAGGCGCAGGTCGGGGAGGGCGGCCAGGGTCTCCGCGTCGAGCCGGACCTTGTTGACCACCGCCATCGTGGCCCCGGCCAGCCGCGCCCGGACCTCGCCGGGCGCCGTGCAGCCGAACTCCTTCCACTCGTGGGGAAAGCCCGGAGAGGGGATGTGTGCGTCAAGGGTGGCTCGGTCGAGGAACACCACGCGGTGCATACGCGCATCATGACACGGTGTGCCGTTCCTGGTCTGGAATACATGCGAATACGAAGAAACCGCGAACCCTTTGACCTGATGGGCCCACCTCCTGAATCTAGAGGGGCGATGGTAGCGATGCGAGAGAATACGGCTGAGAGACCCGCGCCGGAGAGCTTCGATGATTATCGCGCGTACCTGCGCGCAATGATCTCGTTCCTCAAGACGACGAGACCGCAGTTCTCGTACCGGTACTTCTCCCGGATGGCCGGTTTCTCGTCGCCCAACTTCTTGAAGCTGGTGGCGGAGGGGAAGCGGAACATGTCCACCCGCTCCATCACCAAGTTTGCCCGAGGGCTCGGGTTGGACGCGCAGGAGGCGGAGGCCTTCGAGACGCTGGTGCTGTTGTCGCAAGCGCAGACCGACGAGGAGCGCAACCGGCACTACCAGCGCCTGCGCCGGCACGCCCGCCGCCACACCTCCGCCGCGCGGCTGGAGGAGGCGCAGTACCGAGTCTATTCGCTCTGGTACACCCTCCCGATCCGCGAGCTCCTCCTGCACCCGGACTTCGTCGAGGATCCGGTGTGGATCGGCCGTCGCCTCAGCCCGGAGGTGAAGCCGGCGGAGGTGCGCCAGGCCCTCGGGCTCCTCGAAGAGGTCGGGCTCGCGGTGCGCGATGAGCAAGGCCGCTTGCGACCCTCGACCACCCGGATCTCCACCGGCCCCAAGGTGCAGTCGCTCGCGGTGCGCAACTTCCACCGCTCGATGCTCGACCTCGCCTCGAACGCCCTCGAGACGACGCCCCGGGATCAGCGCGACATCACCGCCCTGACCCTGACCCTCACCCAGCGCCAGTTCGACCTCGTGCGCAGCCGCATCGCGCAGTTCCGGCGCGAGCTCCTCGACCTCGTGGACGAGGATCAGAAGGCCGAGGCGGTCGAGCCCGAGCCGCGGGAGGTCTTCCAGGTGGGCTTCCAGGTCTTCCCGATCACCGCGCCGGTCGCCGCTGCCGCCCCCGCACCCCAGCCGGGGCTGGTCTCGCTCGTTCCCCCCGCCTCCGCCGACAACTGAAGTCGCGCCTTCGCCCTTGGGTCCCGGGCCGGCGGAGCCGTCCCACCCATCTCCGCGGGCCCGCTGCGCGCTTCGCTTGCCCCAAGGTCCCGGGCCTGGGGTACTTGGGCCATGCCTCCCTTCGTGCGCCCGATCGCCGCGCTCCCCCTGGCCCTCTTCGCGTCCGCCGCCACCGCGGGGCCTCCGGTGCAGTCCAACCTGCAGGCGGTGGCGTTGCTCAAGGCGGCGCGCACCGAGGCCTCGGCCAAGGCGGCGGTGAAGTCGGTGACCGAGGCGTGCCGGGGCAAGCTCCGACACAGCCTGCGGGACCACCCGCCGCTCCTGTCGAGCGCGCAGACGATGGCCCAGGCCGAGGACGCCGGCGTCCGCCGCGCCGCCCTGGATCTCGATCGCTGCTTCACTCCCGCGAAGTTCGTCACCGTGGTGGCGCCGCGGCTGGCGGATCCGGAGCCGCAGGTGGTGGCGTACGCGGCCGAGGTTGCGGCGCGCCTGGCTGATCCGGTGGTGGTGGCGCCGCTCCTCGAGGCCCTCGGGAAGCGCAAGGCAGCCTGCCTCGCCCCCGGCCTCGAGAAGCCCGAGGTCGAGGTCTGCGTGTGGCTGACCTACGCCCCCGGGGCCGCCCTGGAGACCGCGGACGCGGCGACCCGGGCGGCGGCGGCGGACGCGGCGGTGGCGATGTTCGCCGCCCCCTACGCCAAGGTGCGGGAGGTCGCGGTGGAGACCGTCGCCTCGGCCCGGCTCGCTCGGCACGGGGCGGCGGTGGAGGCCCTGATCGCGAAGGAGAAGGCCAAGGGCTTCCCGGAGGCGAACGATCCCGCCCTCCTCGAGCGCTTCAGCGCCCGCCGGAAGGCCCTGGCCCGGGGGGAGTGAGCACAACTTCGCGCCCAGATGTGCGATAAAGGGTGAACGGGTAGGCTCGCCCCGGCGACGCCCCCGGCTGCACCGGTGAAGACCCGCCCGCCCAAGACCCCGCCCGGGCCTCCCCGCGCGCCCGGTGCGGCCCCCGCGAGCGCGCCGCCGCCCGCCGCGCCGCCTCCGGCGTTGGTGCCCCCGGCTCTGCCGCCCGCCCCGCGGGACCTCCCGGTGACCCTGGGGCAGGTACGGAGCAAGAGCCTGCCCCAGCTCCGGCTGATGGGGATGGCCAAGGAGGAGCGGGAGCGCCTCCCCCGCGGGGCCCGGGAGCTCCTGCGCCGGGCCCGGGACGAGAACGTGGATGCGCTGATGGCGCGCTACGCCCTGAACCTCGTGAACGGCCCGAAGGGGCACTTCGCCGCCCTCAACCCCGGCGACGCGGCCAACCCGCAGGGCTTCGAGCTCCCCGGCCGCGGCCGCCCCCGGGGTCCGGTCGAGCAGCGCTACCAGGTGATGGAGGCGGTGGGCGACCTGGCCCGAGCCGGGGTGCGGACGGACGAGATCGCGAAGATGGTGCGGGACGCGGCTGCGCGCAGCCGGGCGCAGCCCGGCGTAGATGGGTGGGACGGCTCCGCCGGCCCGGGACCCCAGGGACCTGCAAGCGAAGCGCGCAGCCGGGCGCAGCCCGGCGTAGCGGGGTGGGCCGGCTCCGCCGGCCCGGGACCCCAGGAACTCGCCCAGGTGGCGGTGACGCGCTTCCTCGCCGCGGCCCGCCGCGAGGTGGCGCGCCGCGAGGGGGCGCTCGATGCCCTGCCGTGCCCGGTGGACACCACGCCGGAGGGTCGTCTGCAAGTCCGCCTGCGCCTGGCGCGGATCCGGTGGGTCGAGGCGGAGCTGGACGGGCGTTCGAAGGGCGAGGCCCCCCGGCGGCACTTCGTGGACGAGCTCCGCGAGATCCTGGCCGCGCCCGATCACCACACCGCCCTCGATCGCCTCGACGCGCGCTTCGAGGCGGTGATGGACCGCGCGGTGAAGTCCGCGGTGCGCGGGGCGGGCCTCGCGAACATCGAGTCGGTGCGCTTCGAGCGCCTCGAGGCGGACAAGGCGGGGATCGGCGCCGCCGCCCTCGACGCCCAGCGGCTGCCCGCGGACCACCCCAGCCGGGCCCGGCTGGCCGAGCTCCACGCGCGGCTGGCCCGGGGTGAGAAGTCGGCGATCGGGGGCGCGGACTACGCGAAGAAGCGCCTTCCGCAAGAAGTGCTCGAGGACGTGGTGAAGGGCACCACCCGCTGCGTGGTGTTCGACGGCTCGCGGGCCGAGGCGCTCGAGTACGTCCGCAACCGGTACGGCAGCGCGCCCGACGGGCAGCGCCAGGCCTGCCGGGTGATGGGTCTGCAGGGGCTCGACGGCTCCGGCCCGCGCATGCTCGTCACCTTGCAGGACGGCCAGCGCTTCATGGTGCTCTCCGGGCTCGGGGCCTCGCGGCAGCTCCACAACGCGGGGGCGGTGCTCCTGTACGAGACCGCGGACGGGGCCCGGGTGGCGCCGGCCGGGATCGAGCTGGCCCGGGAGCACCGGGACACCGTGCTCGCGATGCGCCAGGACCTCGAGCGGGTGCTGCGCGGCGAGCTGAAGCGCACCCGCGGGCTCAAGATCCTGGGCGTCCGGCTGGCGCGCCCGGAGGCGCTCGCCACCCAGCTCCTCATCGTCCAGAACCCCCAGCACCTCGAGCAGGCCCTGCCGGGGCGCTTCGCCTGGGGGGCCCGGCCCGACGACACCATCGTGCCCTTCGCGGTGGCCTACATGACCCAGGACGGGCAGCTCAGCCGCCTCGTGCTCCCCAAGGTGGGCGGCGACGGCCTGTACGGGGACACCGCGGGGGACTTCGTCCGCGCCTTCTTCTCGGCCGACATCGGGGCGAGGAACCCGAACGTGCTGTTCAACGGCACCGCGGGCGGCTTCGCCAACACCGACGCGTCGTTCCGCGCGCTGGGGCTGGCCGGGCTGGGGGAGGTCAAGCCGGGCGGCCTGATCGTCCCCACCGTGTCGATCGAGGAGTACGGCGACCCCCGGGGGCCGATGAGCATGGTCACCCTCCTGGAGCCCGGCGAGAAGGGCTGGGCCGCGGTGCAAGACGCCTTTCGGGCCCGGGGCAAGGTCCTGGCGGTGACCGACCGGCACGTGGCGGTGGCGGCGCCGGCGCTCGAGACCTACGCCCTCATCGACGAGCTGGTGGCGGCGGGGAACGCGTCGGTGGACGTGGAGGGCGGGGCGATCCTCCGGGCGGTGCTCGAGGCCCGGGAGCGTGAGCCCGGGATCACGTTCACCCCCATCTACACCCACTCCGACGACCCTCGGCAGAGTCGACATGATCCATTCGACAGCCTCGCGATGATGGGACCGCTGTTCGAGGGGGCGACGTTCGACCCGGATCTGTATGATCTCGTCCTGACCCTCCTGGGGCTATCGCGTGAGCACGACGGAACCCATCGTCCTGAGCCTCCCCGGTTCGAGTGAGCGCGGCTGCACCTTCGCGGGGGGCGTGTCCGACGTGCCCCCCGCGCTGGTCGACGGCTACGCGGTGGTGGTGGTCTACGGGCCGGCCGGGCTCCGGCTCCTCCTGAGCGGCCGGGGCCGGGTGCGCGGCCTGGACGAGGTGGTGGCGGCGGTGGAGCGGATCGCCCCCGAGGCGCTCTACGACGCGGTCACCGCCCAGGCCGAGCGAAAGCCCCTGGGGCCCGAGCAGGCCCGGATCCTGGCCGCCCTCGAGGCGGAGGCGGTGCTCGGGGGGGAGGACCCCGCGGTTGGTCGCCGGGTGGCGGCGGGGCTGCTCCTGCTCCTGTTGGCCCTGAAGCTGCGTTGAGGTAGAGCGGCCAGGCATGGCCGAGCTCGTCACCTACGCGGTCGCCGACGGCGTCGCGACCCTCACCCTCACCGACCCGCCCGCGAACACGTACTCGTACGACATGATGCGGGAGCTGGACGCCTGCGTCCTCAAGGCCCGGATGGACGACGCGGTGCACGTCATCGTCATCACCGGGGCGGGCGACAAGTTCTTCTGCGCCGGCGCCCACATCGGGATGCTCAACAACGTCACACCGTCCTTCAAGTACTACTTCTGCCTGCACGCCAACGAGACCCTGAACCGGCTCGAGCAGACCTCGAAGCTGGTGATCGCGGCCCTCAACGGGCACTGCGTGGGCGGCGGGCTCGAGGTGGCGATGGCGGCGGACCTGCGGGTCGCCAAGCGCGGCGCGGGCAAGGTGGGCCTGCCCGAGGTCGCGCTCGGGGTGCTGCCGGGCACCGGCGGGACCCAGCGCCTGGCCCGCCTGGTCGGCAAGGCCAAGGCGATGGACCTCATGGTGAAGGGCAAGACCTTCTCGGTGGAGGAGGCCCAGGCCCTGGGCCTGGTGAACGAGATCTTCGAGGCCGAAGACTTCTCGACCCAGGTGGCGGCCTACGCCCAGCAGTTCGTGCCCCCGAACCGCGCCTCCAAGGCGGTGGGGCACATCAAGCGGGCGGTGCAGTCCGGGCTCGAGATGGCGTTCAGCGACGGCCTGGCCCTGGAGCGCGAGCTCCAGCAGCGCCTGTTCGAGTCCGAGGACGCGGCCGAGGGGATCGCGGCCTACGTCGACAAGCGCAAGGCGTCCTTCACCGGGAAGTGAGCGGGGTGCGCGCCCTCACGGCGTGGCCGCGGGGCCGAGACCCGGGCAAGGTCGCGCCCATGGTGCGGTGGGGCTGGCCGTTGGTCCTGGTGCTGGCGGCCTGCGGGGGCACGGAGCACGCCGGTGACGCAGGCCTACCTGCCGACGTGAGCGTCGATGCCGGTGATTCGGGCGGCCTCGCCGACGCAGGTCAGCCTGCCGACGCGGGCGACCCAGACGATGCAGGGCGGCCTGCCGACGGGGGCGGTTCCCGCGGCCTGCCGCGGCTCCGGGCCGCCGATCCCGCCGCCGCGGCGCGGGGGGGGAAGGCGCTGGTCGAGGACAGCTTCGGCGGTCAGTTGGTGCCGTGGCTGGGGATCCGCAACCTCTGGGTGGTCTGGGACGCGCGGCCCCGGGACGACGCGACCTATTGGGGCGACTTCAACCAGCGCTACGGCGCGGTGGCCCGCCCCGACGACCCGGTGGGCATGCCGTACGGGCTCAAGGTGGCGGGGCAGACCGCCACCGTGGACTGCCTGTTCTGCCACGCGGGGGAGGTGGCGGGCGCGCCGGTGATCGGCGCCCCCGCGTCGCGGGTGGACCTCGAGGGCCTCTACGACGACCTGGTGACCCTCGCCGCCCTGGGACCCACGTACGGCTTCCCGGCCTACCCGATCCCCTTCAGCCTCGACGGCTTCACCGGCGCGGCGGGGGCGCACGACGCGATGGGCCTCGGGCTCCGGCTGGCCGCCGCTGCCACGCCCGGCGCGCCTGCTCCGGCCGCGTGCGGCCACCAACGGCCCGCCCCGTGGTGGACGGCGGCGGTGAAGGACCGGCGCTACGCCGACGGCAGCGCGCGCGCCGCGGGGTACCGGACGATGATGGCCACCCTCCTCGCGTTCGGGCTGGGCTACGGCGCGCTCGTCGCCCAGGACGCGGAGTTCCAGGACGTGGACCAGTACCTGGTGAGCCTCGAGCCCCCGGCCTGGCCCTTTGCGCCGCCCGATCCCGCCGCGGTGGCCCGCGGACGCGTGCTGTTCGAGGACCGCTGCGCGGAGTGCCACGGGCGCTACGACGGGCCGGCGCGCGGCTTCCCCGAGCGGGTGGTGCCGGCGGCCGAGGTGGGCACCGACCCCACCCGGGCCGCCTGCTTCACCGAGGCGGAGGCCGCGTGGATCAACCTCAGCTGGTTCGGACAGCCAGAGGGCATGACCCCCACCGGCGGCTACCTCGCCCCCGCCCTGACCGGGGTGTGGGCGGCGGCCCCTTACCTCCACAACGGCAGCGTCCCCACCCTGGCCGGGGTGCTCGACCCCGCTCTGCGCCCCGCGGTGTGGCGCCGGACCGGCTCCGGCGCCGCGCACTACGACCCCGCCGCGGTGGGCTGGCGCTACGACACCCCCGCCGCCGGCAGCCCGGACACCCTCGAGGGCCGCCGGGTCTACGACACGACCCGCCCCGGGCTCGACAACGGCGGGCACGACTACGCCCAGGGCCTCAGCGCGGCGGAGCGCGCCGACCTGCTGGCCTACCTCCAGACTCTGTAGGGCGACCGCACTCAAGGGCAGACGCACCGGGCGCCTCGCGATTCTTCGTGGCGCGGCGTAGGCTTGCGCCCCCTTCGGGGGTCACGGGGGACGGTACTCATATGGAGCGAAGCAGGAAGCTGGGTTGGATCTGGATGGGCGCGCTCGCGCTGGCGGCGGCCGGGGTCGGGTGCAAGGACGAGGGCGGCTCGGCGGGGACGCCGGTCAGCACCGCGCCCGGGGAGCCCGGAGTGTCGACGGAGCCGGGGGAGCCGAGCACCCCCGAGGAGCCCGGCGGGCCGGTGGCGTCCACGCCCCCGCCCACCATGGCCGAGCTGCACCCGGTGATCCGGGAGCAGGCGGGGGAGGGGCTGCCGCCCGAGAAGATCGTGGTGGAGCTCTCCCGCCCGGCGGCCCCGGACGGCACCACCGAGCTGCCGGGCTCCCGCCTGACGATCGAGCCCCCGGTGGAAGGCAGCCTGCGCTGGGAGGGGCCGTCCACCCTGGCCTTCGTGCCCTCGGCGGCGTGGCAGCCGAGCACCGAGTACACCGTGACCCTCGGCGCCCTCGACACGAAGTACGGGGTGGTCACGGCGGAGCAGCCGATCTCGCGGGTGTTCCGCACCCCCGAGTTCAAGCTGGTGCGGGCGGAGCTGGCCCAGCTCGACGCCCGTCAGCGCCGCGCCGGGGTGGAGCTGGTGTTCAGCGGCCCGGTGAAGGTCGCGGACGTGCAACGCCGCTTGACGGTGAAGACCGCGGGCGGTGAGGCGGTGAGCACCTCGTTCAGCCGCACCGACCGCCCCCACGTGGTCCAGGTGATGGCGAGCGGGCGCTGGATCACCGCGGGGGTGAAGCTCCGCCTGAGCCTGGCCGCGGGGTTGCCGATCCTCGGGGGCACCGCCCAGGCCCCGGCCGCGACCCGGGTGATCGAGATCCCGGCCGGCAAGGCGATGAACATCTACGCGGCGAGCCTGCAGGAGGGCTCGAGCGGCTTCTACGTGCAGGTGGTGTGCTCGGACGACGGGTTCAGCACCGACCGCATGTACTACTGGGACGACAAGGCGGGGCGCAGCTTCGAGGTCTCCCGGCGCTGCATCCTCGACGAGGACGACGCGAAGGACACCTTGCACTTCGACCCCCCGGTGAAGTTCAGCCTCACCCCGACGCGCGGCGGCTTCCGGATCCTGGGCGACTTCGCCCGGGGCAGCTACAGCATGCGCATCGACGCCGACGCCCGCAGCGCGGACGGCGGGGTGGTGCAGACCACCTTCAACCAGACCTTCTCGGTTCCCGCGCGCGCGCCGCAGATCTCGTTCCTGTCCCAGGGGCGCTACCTGCCCCGCCAGGCGTGGAAGAACCTCGGCGTGCGCCACATGAACCTCGACAAGGCGCGCCTCGAGGTCCGGCACGTGGGGGTCCAGAACCTCGCGTTCTGGATGAGCGCGGACAGCGAGACCGCCACCGAGCGCAACTCGGACCTGATCCTCGACCAGAAGCTCAGCCTGAAGGGCCCGCCGGACCAGCTGACCACCAGCTGGGTGGACGTGGCGGCGATGCTCCCCGACGCGCCCC
This sequence comes from Deltaproteobacteria bacterium, assembly GCA_020632995.1. Taxonomy (GTDB): domain Bacteria; phylum Myxococcota; class Kuafuiibacteriia; order Kuafuiibacteriales; family Kuafuiibacteriaceae; genus JACKEN01. Next base: position 355,916 of record JACKEN010000001.1, read on the forward strand.
GCGGGGTGCTCGCGCTCCGGGTGTTCGAGAAGGACACCAACGTGGAGGCCAAGGCCCGCATCCTCGTCACCGACCTGAACCTGGTGGCCAAGCACGAGGCGGGGCAGAAGCGGACCCGGGTCTGGGCCCTCGACATCCACACCGGCGAGCCCCTGTCGGGGGTCCGGGTCAAGCAGATCACCCCGAGCGGCCGCACCATCTCGGAGTGCACCACCGACGGCGCGGCGGGGTGCACGGTGGCGAACGAGCTCGAGGGCGCGGTGGACAAGACCGAGCCCTTCGCCCTCGTGGCCCAGAAGGGGAACGACCTCACCTACCTGAAGTACGGGGAGCTCCAGGCGCGGGCCGAGAGCAGCGCCGACCACGGCCGCCCGTACCTGACCGAGGCCCCCTACACCTCGGTGTTCTACAGCGATCGCGGGGTCTACCGGCCGGGCGAGACCGCGCACGTGGTCGCCATCGTGCGCGATCAGGCGGCGGCCGCGCCCCCCGCGGGGATGCCGGTGGTGCTCGAGCTGCGGGACCCGCGCGACAAGGTGACCAAGCGCTTCACCGAGAAGACCAACGCGGCGGGGATGATCGCGCTCGACCTGAAGTTCGCCGACTACGCGGACACCGGCGGCTACCGCGTCACCGCGCAGGTCGGGAAGAAGTTCATCGGCAGCTACGGCTTCAACGTGGAGGAGTTCGTCCCCGAGCGCATGAAGGTGAAGGCGCGGATGACCGCCTCGGACGTCCTCCTCACCGACAGCGCGGAGGTCGAGGTCGAGGCCCAGTACCTGTTCGGCGGCTCGGCCGAGGGGAGCCGCTTCGAGGTGACCTGCACCCTGGTGCCGGCGCGCTTCCACCCCGCGACGAACGGGGAGTACGACTACAGCGTCTGGTACGAGAAGGCGCCGCAGGCGATCTCGCTCGGCAGCGCCTCGGGTGAGCTCGGGCCGGGGGGCATCGGCAGGCTGGCCTGCCCGCGCCTCGACAGCCGCGGGAGCTTCGCCGGCCCCGCCCGCGTGGATGTACAGGTGGCGGTGTTCGAGTCCGGGAGCGGCCGCACCACCCAGACCCAGGCCCGCGCCTTCGTGCACCCCGCCCGCTACTACGTGGGCCTCATGACCGGCACCGAGAAGGCCAAGGCGGGGGAGCCGGTCGAGGTGAAGGGCGTGGTCGTGGACTGGCAGGGCAAGCTCGTCGACAGCGTGGACGAGGTGGCGGTGCGCGCCTTCCGGGTGGAGCGCGAGCACGACTGGGTCTACGACGAGTCCGAGGGGAGCTGGAACTACCGGCAGTACTCCCGGCTCGTGCGCGAGCAGGAGGACAAGGTCGCGGTGAAGGCGGGCCGCTTCAGCGCGCGCTTCACCCCGGCGGGCGACGCGGCGGGGTTCGTGATCCGGGCCGAGGCCGGCCCGGTGCAGGCTGACCTGCAGGTCGAGGGCCAGGCCCCCTACTGGTGGTCCTGGGTGGACGAGAGCGGCCAGGACGTGACCCCGCGGCCGATGAAGCCGGCCAGCCTCCCGGTGGAGGTGGCGGGCCCGGTGAAGGTGGGTGACGAGCTCGAGGTGAAGTTCACGCCGCCCTTCAAGGGCCGGGCCCTGGTCAGCCTCGAGACCGACGAGGTGCTCTCGTACACCTGGCTCGACGTCACCGCGCAGCCCACCACCTGGCGGGTGAAGGTGCCGCGCTTCGCGCCCAACGTGTACGTCAGCGTGTTCGTGGTGAAGGACCCCCACGCGGAGTCCGCCGCCGCCTTCGTGCCCAACCGAGCCTTCGGCCTCGCCTCCGTCGACGTGGTGCCGGAGCCCTTCGTCCAGACCCTGAACATGAGCACCCCGGAGGAGGTGCGCTCCTCGTCCAAGCTCAGCGTCAAGCTGGACTTCGGCAAGGTCGAGGGCCCGATGTTCGTCACCGTGGCCGCGGTCGACGAGGGCATCCTGCAGCTCACGAGCTTCGCGAGCCCGGATCCGCTGAAGGGCATCTTCGATCACCGCCGCCTCGGGGTGGACACCTACGAGACCATCGGCTGGAACCTGCTCCTGCCCGCGGGCGACGTGGGGCGCAGCGCGGGCGGTGACGCGGGCGGCGACGCCCCCGGGCGCGTGCAGCCGATCAAGCCGGTGGCGCTGTGGTCGGGCCTGTTGGAGGTGCCGGCGGACGGCAAGCTGAGCGTCGACTTCGACGTGCCCCAGTACCGCGGCTCGCTGCGGGTGATGGCGGTGGCGGCGGGGCCGAAGCGGGTGGCGAAGGCGAGCGCCAACGTCATCGTGCGCGACCCGCTCGTGGTGCAGACCACCTTGCCGCGCTTCCTGACCCAGAACGACGCCGCCCAGGTGCCGGTCTTCGTCACCAACGTCTCCGGCAGCCGCCGGGCGGTGAAGGTGCGGGTGGAGGCCAAGCCCCTCGACGTGGGCGGGCTCTTCGTGGCCGAGGGCCTCGGCGCGAAGCAGCCGATCGAGGTGGTGGGCGACGCAGAGCGCTCGCTGGTGCTGGAGAACGAGAAGAACGGCACCGTGGTGTTCGAGCTGATCGCGCGGCAGCCGGTGGGGGCCGCGACCTTGAAGGTGGTGGTGACCTCGGACGACCTCCGGAGCGAGGAGTCGCTCGACGTGCCGTTCCTGCCCGCCGCGCCCAAGAGCCGGGTGGTGAAGCGCATCGAGCTCGAGGACGGCAAGACCGATCTGCTGCCGCTCCTCTCCGGGTGGATGCCCACGACCGAGAAGAGCACCTTCTGGGTCACCGCCAACCCCTACGGCGACGCCTTCGATCACCTGAAGTACCTGATCCGCTACCCGTACGGCTGCATCGAGCAGACCACGTCGAGCACCCGGCCCCTCCTGTTCGTGGGGCAGCTGGTCACCAACGTGGACCCGACCCTGCTCGCCAACGGCAAGCTGGACGACATGGTGATGCACGGGGTGAACCGCGTGCTCTCGATGCAGACCCCGGAGGGCGGCTTCGCCTACTGGCCGGGCGGCTCGGAGCCGGTGGCGTGGGGCACCGCGTACGCGCTCCACATGCTCCTCGACGCCCAGAAGCGGCGCTACCCGGTGCCCCAGAGCCGCATCGACGACGCCCTGGCGTGGGTGGAGCGGACCCTCACCAACCGCTACGGCGGCGGTCGCTCCTACGACTGGTACTACGGCTACCAGGCGGAGGCGTACCTGCACTACGTCCTCGCGGTGGCGGGGCGCGGCCGGAAGGCCCGCATGCTCAAGCTCATCGATGAGCTCGAGAGCAACTCCGCCCGGCGCTCCGTGGCGGAGGTGTCCGAGGACATCTACCTATTGCAGGCCGGCCTGTACCTGGCCGGCGATCGTCGCTTCGAGCAGGCGCTCCGGAAGCCCGATCTCGCTCCCCTCAGCAGCGAGCGCCAGAACAGCTGGAGCTTCTACTCCGACCGGCGGCGCCGCGGCATGATGCTCAGCACCTACGCCGATCTCTTCGGCGCCGACCCCGGAGGCGAGCCGCTGGCCCAGCTGGTGGCAGACGGCCTGCGCGGCCACCACTCGGGCTGGTACACCACCCAGGAGCTGGTCTGGGGCATCACCGGGCTCGGCAAGTACGTCGGCGAGCTCACCAAGAAGTTCAAGCCGGCCAAGCTGGTCGCCAACGGCAAGGCCATCGCGGCGCAGGACGTCGAGGTCAAGAAGGTGGGCGGCGACAAGCAGCCGGAGGACGGGGGCGAGCGCACCTGGTCCCTGTACCGGGCGAGCGAGTACAAGAGCCTCTCGCTCGACCTCGACAAGGAGGCCGGCCAGCGGGTCTTCCTCATCGTCTCCAGCGAGGGCGTACAGAAGGACGCCCAGTACGTCACCGGGGGCGAGGGCCTGAGCCTGAGCCGCACCTACCGCGACGCGGACGGCGAGCCGATCGACCTGAGCGCGGTGAAGCTGGGTGACGTGGTCTACGCGTCGGTCGAGGTGAGCAACCAGTCCGGTGAGCGGATCCAGAACATCGCGCTCGTCGACCGCTTCCCCGCCGGCTGGGAGATCGAGAACCCGCGCCTGTCCCGCGGGGGCGGCGCCATGGACTGGCTCGACCGCGACTCGCTCTGGCAGGTCGACTACATGAACCTGCGGGACGATCGGGTGGAGCTGTTCGGGGCGCTCCAGCGCAAGGAGAGCCGTACCTTCGTCTACGTCCTGCGGGCGGTGACGGCGGGGCGCTTCACCACTCCGCCGGTGGAGGCCGAGGCGATGTACGACCCCACCCGCTGGGCCCGCGAGGCGGGCACTCAGGTGGTGGTCCGCGGTCCGTGGGAGTCGGCCGAGTAGGAGGCGAGGGTGAAGCGGCGGCGGGTGCTACGGGCGCTTCTTGCGGCGGCAGCGGCGGCGCTGGTCGGGATCGCGGCGGTGCACGTCGCGGCCCGACTGGTGCCGCTCCCCGACGACTTCTTCACCCCCGGCTCCCAGGTGGTGGCGTTCGAGGACGGCTCCTTCGCCCACGTCTTCCTCTCACCCGATGACAAGTGGCGCATCCCGGTGCGCCTGGCCGAGGTGGATCCCGCCTACCTGCAAGCGCTCCTGCGCCTGGAGGACAAGCGCTTCTACCAGCACGGCGGAGTGGACGTGGCGGCGGTCCTGCGGGCCGCGATCACCAACCTCAGCCGGGGCCGGGTGGTCTCCGGCGCCTCCACCTTGACCATGCAGCTGGTGCGGGTGCGGGAGGTGCGCCCGCGCTCGCTCGGCTCCAAGGTGGTGGAGGCGTTCCGGGCCCTGCAGCTGGAGGCCCGGATGTCCAAGGCGGAGATCCTGGCCGCCTACCTCGAGTACGTGCCCTACGGCCGCAACGTGGAGGGGTTGGAGGCGGCGGCCCTGAGCTACTTCGGGCACCGGGCCACCGCGTTGAGCGCGGAGGAGATCGCAACCCTGCTTGCGGTGCCCCAGAACCCCAACGCGCGCTACCCCAAGGCGGCGAACAAGGCCCGGCTCACCGAGGCCCGGGACGACATCGCGGCCCGCCTCGTGGAGTGGGGCGCGCTCGACGGCGACGCGGCCCGTCTGGCCGAGGTGAGGGCGGCGCCGGTGCCGGTGCGCTTGCGCGCCTTCCCCCGCCTGCTCCCGCACGCCGCGTACTGGCTGGCCGCGCGCTACCCCGACCGGGCGCGCATCGAGACGACGCTCCAGCGCGGGGTGCAGAAGCAGGCGGAGGAGGCCCTGGCCCGCTCCACGTCGGACCTGCTCAACAAGGACATCCACCACGGCGCGGTTGTGGTGGTGGAGCACGAGACGGCCAAGGTTCGGGCGCTGGTGGGGAGCTTCGACTTCTTCGCCGACGCCCCCGGGAGCCAGATCGCCGGCTTCGACGTGCCGCGCTCCCCCGGCTCGGCCCTCAAGCCCTTCATCTACGGCCTCGCCCTGGACGAGGGGCTGGTGCTCCCCGAGCACCTGGTGCTCGACGTCCCGGTCGCGTTCGGGACCTACGTGCCCAAGAACTACGACGGTCGCTTCAGCGGGCTGGTGCGGGCGGAGGAGGCCCTGTCGCGCTCGCTCAACGTGCCCTTCGTGAACCTGTTGCACGAGGTGGGGGTGGATCGCTTCGTGGGGCACCTCGAGGCGTGGGGGGTGGGCAGCCTGAGCCAGCGCCCCGGCTACTACGGCCTGTCGGCCGCGATCGGGGGCATGGAGCTCACCCCGCTCGAGCTGGCCGGCCTGTACACCATGCTCGCCCACGACGGCGTGTACCGGGACCTGCGCTGGCTGGAGGATGGCGCCCCTACCTCCGGCCCGGCGCCGTCGGCGCCGCGGGAGGTCCCCGGGGTCCGCGGGCTCTCGTCCGGCGCCGCCTTCCTCGTGCAACGCGCCTTGCGCATCAAGGACCGCCCGGACTTCCCCGCCCGCCGCCGCTTCACCGGGGTGCCGCCCCACATCCACTGGAAGACCGGCACCAGCTACGGGCACCGCGACGCGTGGGCGGCCGGCTCGGGCGCGCGCCACACCGCGGTGGTGTGGCTGGGCAACTTCGATCAGAGTCCGAGCGCCCACCTGGTGGGGGCGGAGGCGGCGGGGCCGGTGCTCTTCGACGTCCTCGAGGGGCTCGAGGCGGGGGCGCCGCCGCCGGAGCCCGAGGCGCCGCCCAAGGATCTCACCCGGGTCGAGGTCTGCGCGTACTCCGGCCACCTGCCGGGGCCGGGCTGCCCGCACACTACGTGGGTCTGGGCGCGCCGCCAGGCGGTCCCCACCGCGCCGTGCCCGTACCACGTGGCCCTCGACGTGGACGATGCAACCGGGCTTGCGCTGACCCCGGAGTGCCGGGAGGGGCGCGCCCACCACGAGGAGCGCTTCCTGATCTGGCCGGCCCGGCTGCGGCGCTGGCTCGCCGCCTCCGCGCGGCACGCCCCGCAGCCCCCGGCCTTCCACCCGGACTGCCGAGGGAGCGTGAGCGACCGCCCGCCCCGCATCCTCTCGCCGGGGGCGGGCCAGCTGGCCCTCCTGATCCCGGGCGTGGCGGCGCGGGAACAGGAGATCCCCCTGGCCGCCGAGAGCGCGAGCGACCAGCTGAGCTGGTTCGTCGACGGCCGCTTCCTGGGCACGGTGCGGGCGGACGAGCACCTGTGGTGGACCCCACAGCCGGGTCGGCACCTGGTGGTGGTCACCGACGAGGCGGGTCGCTCCGCCGAGCAGGCGGTCTCGGTGCGGATGGGCGCCGGCGGTGACACGGGTGGTACGCCGCCGTAACCGCGACCCGCCAAGTCATTCCAGACCGAACGGAACGCGCTTTGCAGCCGTCGCGCCCTCAGGGGGAACGACATGGCCATACCCCAGCGGTTGCGGGGGCAAGTGGTGGACGTGGTGGCCCGTCGCGTCTTCCCTGGAGAGATCGACATCCAAGACGGGCGCATCGTGGCGGTTCGGGAGGTCCCCGAGGCGCCGGGTCGCTATCTGATGCCCGGCTTCGTGGACGCCCACGTCCACATCGAGAGTTCGCTCCTGCCGCCCTCCGAGTTCGCGCGGCTGGCGGTGGTGCACGGCACCGTGGCCACGGTGAGCGACCCCCACGAGATCGCCAACGTCCTCGGCCTCGACGGGGTCCGCTACATGCTGGACGACGCGGCCTCGGTGCCGCTGAAGATCAGCTTCGGGGCGCCGAGCTGCGTGCCGGCGAGCGCGCTCGAGACGACCGGTGGGCGCCTGGGGCCCCAGGAGGTCGAGGCGCTCCTGGCGGATCCCCGCATCTCCCACCTTGGGGAGGTCATGGACTTCCCCGCCGTCCTCGCCCAGGACCCGGGCGTCCACGCCAAGATCGCGGCGGCCAGGCGCGTCGGCAAGCCGGTGGACGGCCACGCGCCGGGCCTGGTGGGGGGCGCGCTCGCCAGCTACGTGGCGGCGGGCATCAGCACCGACCACGAGAGCACCACCCTCCGCGAGGCCCAGGCGAAGGTGAAGGCGGGGATGAAGGTGATGCTCCGGGAAGGCTCGGCCGCCCGCGCGTTCGACGCCCTGGCCCCGATGCTCGAGGCCTACCCCGACCAGGTCATGTTCTGCTGCGACGACCTGCACCCGAACGACGTGATGGAGGGCCACATCAACGCGATCGTGCGGCGCGCGGTGAAGGACGGCTACGATCTGTTCGCGGTGCTCCGCGCCGCCACGTTGAACCCGGTGCGGCACTACGGTCTCCCGGTCGGGCTTCTGCAGCCGGGGGATCCCGCGGACGTGCTCGAGGTGGACGATCTCACGGAGTTCTCGATCCGCCGGGTCTTCATCGACGGGTCGCTCGTCTACGATCACGGTCGGGTGACGTTCCCCCGGGTGCAGCAGCGCCCGATCAACAAGTTCGTGGGCGGCCCCCGCAGCCGGACCGACTTCATCATCTCGGCCGAGAGCCCCGAGGTGCGGGTGATCCAGGTCCACGACGGGGAGCTCGTGACCCACGAGGTGAAGCGCAAGGTCCACCCGCAGGCGGGCGAGGTCCGGGCGGATCCGGTGCGCGACATCCTGAAGCTGGTGGTGGTGCCGCGCTACCACGACGGCCCGGCCGCGGTGGCCCTGGTCGAGGGCTTCGGCCTGCGGCGGGGCGCTCTCGCCTCGAGCGTGGCCCACGACGCCCACAACGTGGTGGCGGTCGGGGCGGACGAGGAGGCCCTGCAGGCGGCGGTGAACGCGGTCATCGAGGCCCGAGGCGGGCTCGCGGTGAGCGCGGACGGGATCACCGACCTCCTCCCGCTCCCGGTCGCCGGGCTCATGAGCGACCTCGAGGGGGCGGAGTGCGCGCTCCGCTACGCCTCGCTGGAGGCGCGGGCCCGGATCCTCGGGGCGCGGCTGAGAGCGCCGCTGATGGCCCTCAGCTTCCTCGCCCTGCCGGTGATCCCACACCTGAAGCTGTCGGATCAGGGGCTGGTGGCCACCGATCGGGGCCTGGTGCCCCTCTTCTTCTTGTAGGCCTCAGCGCGCGCGGCCGCCGCGGCCGCCCTTCCTCGGACCGCCGCGGGGGCTGGAGCGCCCACCCGAGCGCCCCCGGGGACCGTCGCCCCGGCCGGTGGCACGCCCGCCGCGGCCGCGGGGCTCCTTGCGGGGGCGGGGGGCCTTCTTGGGACCCTCGGCGGTCTGCTTCGCGCGCGAGCGGAACTCGAAGGGGGGCTTCGGCCCGAGCACCGCGAGGCCGGGATCCAGCCACCCGAACACCGTCACCTCGTCCCGGTCGTGGAAGAGCTGCCGCGCTCTGAGGCCCCGCCACCCGCCGTCCTCGAGGATCCGGAGGACCTGCCTCAGGATGGCGGCCTTCTGGGTCATCGGCAGCTTGAAGTTGGCGATCAGCTGCCGGGCCCAGACCCGGTTGCCCCACTTGGCGAGGAGCTGGGCCACCTCGATGGGGCGCCAGGCCATGTCGCAGATCACCCAGTCCAGGGTCTCGGCCGGCACGTACTCGAACGCGCTCTGCTGGGCGTGGACGAAGCGCTTCTTGGGCAGCTCGACCTTCATCTTCGCCGGATCCACCGCGATGACGGTGGCCCCGCGGCCGACCGCGACCTGGGTCCAGCCCCCGGGGGCGGCGCCGAGGTCGGCGCAGAGGTCACCCTTGTCGGGACCGAGGCCGATCCACCCGATCGCCTCCTCGAGCTTCAGGCCAGATCGGGAGACGGCGTCGGCGGGGCGCTTGAGCTTGGTCTTGCCCCCCGCGACCCGGCTCTGGACCTGCGTACCCGCGGTGAGCCCGATCCAGGCCTTGTCGGGGGTGCCCACCCACACCTGGAGGAGCCGATCCGCCTCCGCGTCGCCGACCCGGCGGGCCTGGACCGAGGCGGGCAGGGCGTCGGCCAGCTGGGCCTCGAGCGCCTCCTCGATCGCGGCCGCCACCTTGCGCCGGGGATCCAGCGGATCGTTGCCGTCGGGGGCGACCACCTGGAGCGCCCAGGTCCAGGTGCCCTCGCGGGCCCGCTTGGGCTCGTGGTCGGCGAGGGCGCTCGCGAGCGCCTTCATGAGGCGGGGGGGATCCGTCGGCGCGGTGCCCGCCACCTTCATCGCCTGGCGGGCGAACGCGAGCTCGGCGAGGTGCCCGTCGTGCCGCTTGGGGCGCGCCTCGGCGCTCACCAGGCCCTCCGCCGCCTGGCGGGGCTTGAAGGACGAGCCGAGCTCGTCGATGAGGTCGCGCTCGCTGTTGGCGCGGGTGAGAAAGGCCCAGCTCATCGTCCGTCCCGGGGAGCCCCGGGTTGTGGGCCGCCCCGCATTGGGAGTCAACCGCCCACCACCGACGCTCCGGGATGGTCCAGCGTTGACGGACCCCTCCGACCGTAGTACCCGCGGGCGCGATGATGGAGTCCGCGGATCTATTGACCGCGGTCGTCTTTCTGCCTGCGGTGGGTGCGCTCCTCCTGGCCCTTTTCCCGGCCGGAGACCAAGCCAACCTGAAGGCGACGACCCTCGGTGTCACGACGGTCACCTTCTTGGTGTCCGTGCTGCTGTGGACCGGCTTCCAGTACGGGACGCCGGGCTACCAGTTCACCGCCGATGTACCCTGGATCCGCGAGTTCGGGATCGGGTACCGCATCGGCATCGATGGGATCTCGCTGGTCCTCATCGTCCTCACCACCTTCTTGATGCCGCTGACCGTCCTCGGGGCGTGGCGGGCGGTCGAGAAGCGGGTGAAGGAGTTCTGCATCGCGATGCTCGTGCTCGAGAGCGGAATGCTCGGGGCCTTCGCGGCGCTGGACCTGTTCCTCTTCTACGTCTTCTGGGAGGCGATGCTCATCCCGATGTACTTCCTCATCGGGATCTGGGGCGGCCAGCGGCGGGTCTACGCCGCGGTGAAGTTCTTCATCTTCACCATGGCCGGATCGCTCCTGATGCTCATCGCGATCCTGATCGTGGCCCACGGCGCCGGGCACAACGGCGGCTGGTCCTTCGCCCTGAGCGACGGCATCGCGCGGGTGGGCTCGAGCACCATGGGCTTCACGCTCGGGCAGCAGCGCTGGCTCTTCGCCGCCTTCGCGCTCGCCTTCGCGATCAAGGTGCCGATGTTCCCGGTGCACACCTGGTTGCCCGACGCCCACGTCGAGGCGCCCACCGCGGGCTCGGTGATCCTGGCCGGCGTGCTCCTGAAGCTCGGCGTCTACGGCTTCATCCGCTTCGCGTTCCCGCTCTTCCCCGCCGCGGCGATGGAGGCCCTGCCGGTCCTCGGCTGGCTGGCGGTCATCGGCATCATCTACGGGGCCCTCGTGGCCTGGGTGCAGCCGGACATGAAGAAGCTGGTGGCGTACTCCTCGGTGAGCCACCTCGGCTTCTGCATGCTGGGGCTCGCGGCCTTCACCTCCGAGGGGATCAACGGCGCCGTCTTCGTGATGATCGCCCACGGCGTCTCCACCGGCGCGCTCTTCCTCCTGGTCGGCGTGCTCTACGAGCGGCGCCACACCCGCGTGCTCGCCGACTACGGCGGCATCGCGCGCAAGGTGCCCATCTTCGCCTTCTTCCTCGTGATGACCGCGATGGCCTCTGCAGGCCTGCCTGCGCTCTCCGGGTTCCCGGGTGAGTTCCTCGTGCTCCTCGGCACCTTCACCGCGGGCTCGTCCCAGATGGTCTGGGCGATCCTCGCCGCGACCGGGGTGATCCTCGCCGCGGTCTACCTGCTCTGGATGGTCCAGAAGGTGCTCTTCGGGCCGCTCCAGAACCCGGCCAACGAGAGCCTGAAGGACATGAACCTGCGCGAGATCCTGGTGCTGGCTCCGCTTATGGTGCTGGCGGTGTACCTGGGCCTGCGGCCTCAGGTGATCCTCCGGCCGGTGCAGCCTGCGGTCGAGAAGCTGGTGCAGGACGTGAGCCGGGGCGCGGGCAAGCGCTACTCGGTCGATCCCGGCGCGCTCCGGCACGCCGAGGCCACCCCGCCGCCCTCGGACGTCGGCACCCCCACCGCGGGGCTGCCCGATCGCCGCTTCCGCCTCGCGGCGCCGGCGCCCGGCCTCAAGGGCAACCTGGCGCTCCCCCTCAAGCCCCACGCGGAGGGTCGTTAGCCATGAGCATCACCCTCGCCGATCTCGCCCAGCTCCTCCCGGTCTGGATCCTCGTGGCCACCGGGCTGCTGCTCCTCATGTACGAGGTGTTCGCCAACCAGGCGGACCGCAGCCACTACGCGAACATCTCGGTGGTGGGCTTCGTCCTCGCGCTGTGGGCCACCTACAGCAGCCTGGGGTCGGGCACCGCCTACCTGTTCGGCCAGGGGGCCACCGCGCCCCTGATCCTCGACGGCTTCGCTCGAGCCGGGAGCCTGCTCCTGCTCTCCGGCGGGCTGATCGCCACCCTCCTGTCCCCCGCCTACGCGAAGAACGCGGGGCACGACACGGGCGAGTACTACGCCCTGATCGTGTTCGCGGTGGTCGGCATGATGGTCATGGTCATGGCCGGTGACCTGATGACCTTCTTCCTCGGGCTCGAGACCATGTCGATCGCGGTCTACGCCCTCACCGGGCTGCGGGCCGGCGACGCCCGCTCCATCGAGGCGGCGCTCAAGTACTTCCTCATGGGCGCCTTCGCGACCGGCTTCCTGCTCTTCGGGATCGCCATGGTCTACGGCGCCACCGGGAGCGTGGCCCTCGTCGACCTCGCCCGGTTCCTGAGCGCCTCGGACAGCGCGCTGAGCGCGAACCCGATCCTCCTCCTCGGCGTGGTGCTGATCCTGATCGGCTTCGCCTTCAAGGTGGCGGCGGTGCCGTTCCACATGTGGGCCCCCGACGTGTACGAGGGCGCGCCCACCCCGGTGGCCGGCTTCATGGCGGTCGGGGTGAAGGCGGCGGCGTTCCTGGCGCTGTTGCGGCTGGTGATGGTGGCCCTCGGCTCGGTCGAGGCCGCGCCGTGGCTCCCGATGCTGCGCTGGGTCTCGATCCTGACCATCCTGGGCGGGAACCTGATGGCCCTGAGCCAGAGCAACGTGAAGCGGATGCTCGCCTACTCCTCGGTGTCCCACGCGGGCTACGCGATGATCGGGATCGTGGCCGCGGCCAAGGGCGAGACCACCGCCGGCAACGCGGTGCTCTTCTACCTGACCGGCTACACCTTCATGACCCTGGGCGCCTTCGGGGTCCTCGCCTTCCTCGAGCGCAAGGAGGGCGGTCCGGAGTCCGAGCGCTTCGGCGCCTACGCCGGGGTCGGCTTCAAGCACCCCGCGATGGGCGCGGCGATGGTGCTCTTCATGATCGCGCTCGCGGGGATGCCCCCCACCGGCGGGTTCTTCGGGAAGCTCTACCTCTTCTCGGCCGCGATCCGGGCGAACGAGCTCCCGCTGGCCCTGGTGGGCATCGCCGGGTCGCTCGTGAGCGTCTACTACTACCTGCGGGTCCTGGTGCACTTCTACATGCGGGAGGTGCCGGAGCCCGGCCCGACCCCGACCGCGACCCGCTCCACCCAGCTGTCGCTGGGGGTGGCGCTGTCGGCCGCGCTCATCCTGATCCTGGGCGTCTTCCCGTCCCAGTGGGTCCAGGTCAGCGCCAAGGCGGTGGCCTCCATCGCCGCAGCCACCTTCTGAGCCGCTCGCGGCCCCCCGCCTTAGGGATTTCGATCCCGCTACCTCTCTGGAATCACAGCGAATTCCTCGTTCCCGGAGGGGCCTCGAAAAGACGCGTTTCGCCGTCGATTCTCTATTGACACCCCCACCCGACTTCTGATTAATGCGCCACCTCACCACGGGGTGTGGCACGGGCGCACAGGCCCGGCGCAGAACGCGGTGAAGATCTACGGCGCGTCGAAGGCGCGTCGAGAGGAGGTGTCAGAGAATCGAGGCACGAGCACGGTAAGCGAGATATCGACCCGCACAGGATTCGATGGAGCGCCAAAGCTCCCCTGTACGAAGCGGGTAGTGATCGAGCGAGTCGCGAGCTTCGATGAAGAGACCGGCAGCCAACTCCAGCGGGGTGCAAAGCGTGCGCGCAGTTATACCCCCGGAGTTAGAAAACGCAGCCACGGCCACCTCGGCAGGATGGTAATGCGTGAAGGCTTCGACAGCGCCCCTGGGCGCGCGTCCAAGTAGCCGCCTCTTGTTCTTCTGACCCTCATTTTGAAGTTCTCTTTATGCCGTCCGTGCACGTTGCTCGGCCGGCGGGAAGTGAATCGGTTCGGGGTGATGACCCGACCCGGTTCGGAGTTGAGCGGATGCCAACGATCAACCAGCTGATCCGGAATGCTCGGATGGAACCGGCGGCGAAGACCAAGTCTCCCGCCCTTCAGTCGTGTCCCCAGCGGCGGGGTGTGTGCGTGCGCGTGTACACCTCGACCCCCAAGAAGCCGAACTCGGCGCTCCGCAAGGTGGCCCGTGTTCGCCTGACCAACGCCATCGAGGTGACTGCCTATATCGGTGGTGAGGGGCACAACCTCCAGGAGCACTCCGTGGTCCTCGTCCGCGGCGGTCGTGTGAAGGACCTGCCCGGTGTCCGCTACCACATCGTGCGTGGCGCTCTCGATGCCTCTCCGGCCGAGGGTCCCTCCAACACGAACAAGCTCAAGCGCAACAAGGGCCGTTCCAAGTACGGCGTGAAGAAGGCGAGGTAGCGCGAGATGGCACGTCGTCGCGAAGCACCCAAGCGCAAGGTCCTGCCGGATCCGATGTACCACGATCGGCTGGTGACCAAGTTCATCAACGCCCTCATGCGGCAGGGCAAGAAGTCCACCGCGGAGCGCATCTGCTACGGCGCGTTCCAGATGGTGGCCGAGAAGGGGGAGGGCGAAGAGGCCCTGTCCCTGTTCAAGAAGGCCCTCGAGAACGTGAAGCCGCGCATCGAGGTGAAGAGCCGCCGGGTCGGCGGTGCCACCTTCCAGGTGCCGATCGAGGTTCGCCCCGAGCGCCGCACCTCGCTGGGCATGCGCTGGCTGATCTCCTACGCCGACAAGCGCGGCGAGAAGACCATGGGCGAGAAGCTGGCGGGTGAGATCCTCGACGCCGCCGCGGGCCGCGGGGCCGCGGTGAAGAAGCGCGAGGAGACCCACAAGATGGCCGACGCCAACCGGGCCTTCGCCCACTTCCGTTGGTAGTCGAGAGAGGTCGCTGAAGAGGAGCAGACGCGCGAGGAGCCGGGTCCCTGGGACTCATCAACCCGACGCCACGATGACGCCATGAACACCGCAAAGAAGACATCGCCGCTTCTGCGGACCCGAAACATCGGGATCATGGCGCACATCGACGCCGGCAAGACGACCACGACCGAGCGGATCCTCTTCTACACCGGTGTCGAGCACCGCATGGGCGAGGTCCATGACGGCGCGGCCACCATGGACTGGATGGTCCAGGAGCAGGAGCGCGGCATCACGATCACGTCCGCCGCCACCACCTGCTCCTGGCTCGACCACACCATCAACATCATCGACACCCCCGGGCACGTCGACTTCACCATCGAGGTGGAGCGGTCCCTGCGGGTGCTCGACGGCGCGGTGGCGGTGTTCGACGCGGTGAGCGGGGTCGAGCCGCAGTCCGAGACGGTGTGGCGTCAGGCCGACAAGTACAAGGTGCCCCGCATCTGCTTCATCAACAAGATGGACCGGGTCGGGGCCGACTTCGCCGCGTCGGTCCGCTCCATCAAGGAGCGGCTCAACGCGGTGCCGCTGCCCGTCCAGCTCCCGGTGGGCGCCGAAGACAAGTTCGTCGGCGTCATCGACCTGGTGGAGCAGCGCCAGATCGTCTGGGACCAGGAGTCCCTGGGCGCCTCGTTCCACGTCGAGGAGATCCCGGCCGACCGCAAGGCCGAGGTCGAGGCGGCGCGGGACTACATCTTCGACGTGGTGGCCGAGTGCGACCCGGTGATCGAGCGGAAGTACCTGGAGGGCGAGGCGGTCACCGCCGAGGAGCTCCGCCAGGCCATCCGCGCGGCCACCGTGCAGCTGAAGGCCTTCCCGGTGGTGTGCGGGACCGCGTTCAAGAACAAGGGCGTGCAGCCCCTGCTCGACGCGACCGTCCACTACCTCCCCTCGCCGGTCGAGGTGGTCGAGCTCGAGGCCCAGCGGGTAGGTCGCGAAGAGACGGTGGTGATCGAGCCGGATCCGGCCGAGCCCTTCGTGGCCCTGGCCTTCAAGATCATGACCGACCAGCACGTGGGGAACCTGACGTTCATCCGCGTGTACTCGGGCAGCCTGAGCAGCGGGACGGCGATCTACAACGCGTCGAAGGGCAAGAAGGAGCGCGCGGGCCGCATCCTCCGGATGCACGCCAACAAGCGCGAGGACCTGGCCGAGGTGACCGCGGGCTCGATCGCCGCGGTGGTGGGGCTGAAGTACACCACCACCGGCGACACCCTGTGCATCCAGGACCGGCCGGTGGTGCTCGAGTCGATCGAGGTCCCCGAGCCCGTCATCGCGATCGCGATCGAGCCGAAGACGAAGGCGGACCAGGAGAAGCTCTCCGCCTCCCTCGCCAAGCTGGCGATGGAGGACCCGTCCTTCAACGTGAAGACCGACGAGGAGACCGGCCAGACCCTGATCGCAGGGATGGGCGAGCTCCACCTGGAGATCATCGTGGACCGCCTCCGCCGTGAGTGGAAGGTGGACGCCAACGTGGGCCGGCCCCAGGTGGCGTACCGCGAGACGATCACCAAGAAGGCGAAGCAGGAGACCCGGTTCGTGCGCCAGACGGGCGGCCGGGGCCAGTTCGCCCACGTGATCCTCGAGATCGGTCCCGGCGAGCGTGGCTCGGGGATCGTGTTCGAGACGCGCGTGACCGGGGGTGCGATTCCCAAGGAATTCATCCCCGCAGTCGAGAAAGGTGTGGTAGAGGCAGCCACCAACGGCATCCTCGCCGGGTTTCCGGTCGTGGACGTGCACGTTGCGCTGCTCGATGGCAGCTACCACGAGGTCGACTCTTCGGAGCTGGCCTTCAAGGTCGCCGGGTCCATGGCTTTCAAGGACGGCGTCCGAAAGTGTGAGCCCGCCTTGCTCGAGCCGATCATGCTCACCGAGATCACGACCCCGGAGGAATACTGCGGGGATGTGATCGGTGATCTGACCGCCCGCCGCGGCAAAGTGGCAGGCATGGATCCTCGCGGGGGGATCCAAGTAGTGAGGGCGGAAGTGCCCCTGGCGACGATGTTCGGTTACGCGACCGACCTTCGCTCGAAGACCCAGGGCCGCGCGACGTTCTCGATGAAGTTTGGGTTTTACGAACCGGTGCCGTCTCACATCTCAGAGGATGTGCTGGCGAAAGCACACGGAAGACTCTGAGTCCTCACGAGGACGACCGGAAACCAGTCGCGGGGAAACCGTGAACGGAGTGGGAAGAGATGGCCAAGGAGAAATTTGAGCGTACCAAGCCTCACGTGAACGTGGGCACCATCGGGCACGTCGACCACGGGAAGACGACGTTGACTGCAGCCCTCACGGCGGTTTCCAACGCCAAGGGTTGGACCAAGCAGTTGATGACGTACGACGACATCGCGAAGGCGTCTGCGGCTCAGGGCCGTCGTGACCCGACGAAGATCCTGACCATCGCCTCCTCGCACGTCGAGTACGAGTCGGAGGCCCGGCACTACGCGCACGTCGACTGCCCCGGGCACGCCGACTACGTGAAGAACATGATCACCGGCGCTGCCCAGATGGACGGCGCGATCCTGGTGGTCTCCGCGGTCGACGGGCCGATGCCCCAGACCAAGGAGCACATCCTGCTCGCGCGTCAGGTCGGCGTGCCGAAGATCGTGGTCTTCCTCAACAAGTGCGACCTGGTGGAGGACGAGGAGCTGCTCGAGCTGGTGGAGCTCGAGGTCCGCGAGCTGCTCGCCAAGTACAAGTTCGACGAGGACGGCCCGGTGATCCGTGGCTCGGCCCTCAAGCCCTATCAGTCCCAGGGCAAGGAGGGCCAGGAGTCGATCCTGGAGCTCCTCAAGGCGCTGGACACCTGGGTGGAGCAGCCCGCGCGTGAGGAGGACAAGCCCTTCCTCATGCCGATCGAGGACGTGTTCTCGATCTCCGGCCGCGGCACCGTGGTGACCGGCCGTATCGAGCGCGGCACCATCAAGCCCGGCGAGAAGGTCGAGATCGTTGGCTTCAAGCCCACCTCCGAGACCACCGTCACCGGCGTCGAGATGTTCCGCAAGCTGCTCGATCAGGGCATCGCGGGCGACAACGTCGGCTGCCTCCTCCGTGGCGTCGCCAAGGAGGACGTGGAGCGTGGTCAGGTGCTGGCGAAGCCCGGCAGCATCAAGCCGCACACCAAGTTCATTGCCCAGGTCTACATCCTGAGCAAGGAGGAGGGCGGCCGTCACACGCCGTTCTTCAAGGGCTACCGGCCCCAGTTCTACTTCCGGACCACCGACGTGACCGGCTCCATCACGCTGCCCGAGGGCACCGAGATGGTCATGCCCGGCGACAACGTGGCCATGGACGTGGAGCTCATCACCCCGGTCGCCATGGACAAGGGCATGAACTTCGCCATCCGCGAGGGCGGCCGCACCGTCGGCGCCGGCGTGGTGGAAGAGATCAAGGCGTAAGAGAACAAGGTCCTGGGTGGGCGCTGACCTCGGTCGGCGCCCCCCATGACGGGCCCCCGAGCCGGCTAACAGGTCGCCTCGGGGGAGCCTTCAGGAGCAAGGGATGGCGAGCAAGTCGACCAAGATCCGAATTCGACTCAAGGCGTACGATCACCGCCTTCTGGACCAGGCCGTGGCGGAGATCGTGGAGTCGGCGCGCCGTACGGGTGCGTCGGTGGCCGGTCCCATTCCGCTGCCGACCCGGATCAACCGCTACACCGTTCTTCGTGGCCCCCACGTGGACAAGAAGAGCCGTGAGCAGTTCGAGATCCGGACCCACAAGCGCCTGGTCGACATTCACGACCCGACCCCGCAGACCCTGGACGCGCTGATGAAGCTCGACCTGTCCGCGGGCGTGGACGTGGAGATCAAGAGCTAGGCAAGACGCGGCGGTGGCCCCTCGAGGGCGGCCCCGGAACTGGTGCGAAGATGAAGTTCGACGTCGTAGATACGCAGAACACCAAGGTCGGCGAGATCGACCTGGACGACTCGGTGTTCGCGGCTGAAGTGAGGCACCACCTCTTCTGGGAAGTGGTGAAGATGCAGCTCGCGAACCGCCGCCGCGGTACGCACAGCACGAAGACCGTTCGTGAGGTCGCGGGCACGGGCAAGAAGCCCTACAAGCAGAAGGGCACCGGTCGCGCCCGTCATGGTGCCAGCCGCGCCATGAACATGCGTGGCGGCGGTGTGGTCCACGGGCCTCGGCCGCGGGACTACAGCTACAAGATGCCGAAGAAGGCGCTGAAGGCCGCGTTGCGGTCCGCGCTGTCCCTTCGCGTCCAGCAGTCCGCCCTGCACGTGGTGCGTGGCTGGGCCCCGGCCAAGCCGAAGACCAAGGACGCCCTCGCGATCCTTGGCCGCTTCGACGCGGCCAAGGCGCTGGTGGTGGACAAGGGCGTCAACGAGGCGTTGGCCCTCTCGGTGCGGAACCTGGCCAAGGCCAAGTACCTCCCCGCGGAGGCCCTGAACGTCTACGACATCCTGAAGTACGACCACCTCCTCATCAGCGAGGAGGCGGTGCAGCAACTCGTGGACCGGCTCCAGACCGAGCCCTCCCGCAAGGAGCTGGAGTTGAAGGAGGCGGCGAGCAATGCGTAGCCCGTACGACATCCTGCGGAAGCCGCGGATCACGGAGAAGGGCTCGCTCATGGCCGAGGCGGTCCCGACGGTGGTCTTCGAGGTCCCGCTGGACGCCAACAAGAGCGAGATCGAGAACGCGGTCCGGTCCGTCTTCAACGTCGACGTTGAGCAGGTCCGGACGATGATTGTGCGCGGGAAGGTGAAGCGGCGCGGCCGCCACATCGGCAAGCGCTCCAACTGGAAGAAGGCGATCGTGACCCTGGCAGAGGGCAGCGAGATCGACTTCTTTGGCTCGGCGGTCTAGCGGAGGGTTTCGATGGGCATTCGCACGTACAAGCCGACCACCCCCTCGCGTCGGCATATGACGGGGTCGGACTTCGCCGAGGTGACGAAGTCCGAGCCTGAGAAGAGCCTGCTGGCACCCCTCAAGCGGAGCGGTGGTCGTGGGACTCGGGGCAACATCACCACCCGGCACAAGGGCGGCGGTCATCGCCGTCGTTACCGCCTGGTGGACTTCAAGCGGACGAAGCTGGACGTGCCGGGCAAGGTCATCGGGATCGAGTACGACCCGAACCGGTCCGCGCGCATCGCGCTGATCCACTACGCGGACGGCGAGAAGGCCTACATCCTGGCCCCCGGCGCCCTGCAGGTGGGTCAGACGGTGGTGGCGAGCAACCGCTCCATCGATCCGGTCCCCGGGAACGCGATGCCCCTCAAGGACATCCCCCTGGGCACCCTGATCCACAACATCGAGCTCCGCCCCGGCAAGGGCGGGCAGATCGTGCGGTCGGCCGGTGGCTCCGCGCAGCTCATGGCGAAGGAGGGCAAGTACGTCACCGTGCGTCTGCCCTCGTCCGAGATGCGCCGGGTGCTCTGCACCTGCATGGCCACCGTGGGTCAGCTCGGCAACGAGCAGCACGAGAACCGGGTGATCGGTAAGGCCGGTCGGTCGCGGTGGATGGGTATCCGTCCCGCCGTCCGCGGTGCGGCCATGAACCCGGTCGATCACAACAATGGTGGTGGCGAAGGCCGGGCCAAGGGTGGTAAGCCCCCGCGGACTCCGTGGGGCAAGATGGCGCGTGGTCTCCGTACCCGGACGAACAAGCGCACTGACCAGTTCATTGTGACGCCGCGTCGGCGTGGCAAGCAGTCCGGGAGCAAGTAGGAGCAGTTGAGATGGCGCGTTCGCTGAAGAAGGGGCCTTTCGTCGATCCCAGGCTGGAGACGAAGATCGCCAAGATGAACGAGGGCCAGCGGAAGCAGGTCATCAAGACCTGGGCCCGGCGCTCGATGATCACGCCGGACTTCATTGGCCACACGTTCGCGGTGCACAACGGGAAGAAGTTCATCCCGGTGTTCGTGACGGAGCAGATGGTGGGTCACAAGCTGGGCGAGTTCTCGCCCACCCGGACCTTCCATGGGCACGCGGCCGACAAGAAGAAGGCCAAGAAGAAGTAGTGCGGGGTGAATGAGATGATCTCTACAGCAAAGCTCCGGCACCTCAGGATCAGCCCGCGGAAGGTCCGCCTCGTTGCAGACCTGATCCGCGGCAAGAACGTGGAGGATGCGCTGAACATCCTCCAGTTCACGAACAAGCGCTCGTCCATCCCGATCGCCCGGCTCTTGAAGTCGGCGGTGGCGAACGCCGACCAGAAGGGCGGCGTGGACGTGGACCGGCTGTTCGTGAAGACCATCACCGTGGACGGCGGCCCGACCATCAAGCGGTTCCGCCCTCGCGCCATGGGGCGCGCCACGCCGATCCTGAAGCGGACGAGCCACGTGTTCGTCGGCCTGGATCAGCAGGGCTGAGGAGAGAATCCCAATGGGTCAGAAGACGCACCCCATCGGCTTTCGTCTGGGCATCACCCGGACCTGGGACTCGAAGTGGTTCGAGGAAAAGAACTACGCCAACTGGCTTCACGAGGACATCAAGCTTCGTGACCTGGTGAAGAAGAAGCACTACAGCGCTGGCATCTCCCGCGTGGAGATCGAGCGCGCCGCGAGCAAGGTGAAGGTGAACATCTACACCGCGCGTCCCGGCATCGTGATCGGCAAGAAGGGCGCCGGCATCGAGCAGCTCAAGCGCGAGCTGCAGCGCCTCACCGAGAACGAGGTCTTCATCAACATCCAGGAGATCCGGAAGGCCGAGATCGACGCGCAGCTGGTGGCCGAGAACATCGCCACCCAGCTCGAGCGCCGCATCGCGTTCCGTCGCGCCATGAAGAAGGCCGTGACCATCGCGATGAAGTTCGGCGCCAAGGGCATCCGCGTGGCCTGCTCGGGCCGCCTGGGTGGCGCCGAGATGTCTCGCTACGAGTGGTACCGCGACGGCCGGGTGCCGCTGCACACCCTGCGCGCCGACGTGGAGTACGGCTACGCCATCGGCAAGACGAAGCAGGGCACCATCGGCGTGAAGTGCTGGATCTTCAAGGGTGAGGTCCTGCCTGGCGCCAAGGAGCCCCCCCAGCGGCGGATTCCGCGACCCGCGTCGCGGAACGAGGCCCAGGCCTGAGGTTTAGGAGAGACCGATGCTTCAACCTTCACGACAGAAGTACCGCAAGCAGCAGAAGGGCCGCATGCGGGGGAAGGCCTACCGGGGTGGCTCGGTGTCCTTCGGCTCTGTGGCGCTCCAGGCGGTCGAGCCGGGGCGGATCACCTCTCGGCAGATCGAGGCCGCTCGTATCGCCATGACCCGCCACATCAAGCGTGGCGGGCGGGTCTGGATCCGCTTCTTCCCGGACAAGCCGGTCTCGAAGAAGCCGCTCGAGACTCGAATGGGTAAAGGTAAGGGCGCGCCCGACCACTACGTTGCTGTAGTCAAAGCTGGGCGAGTGCTGTACGAGATCGACGGCGTCCCCGAAGATGTGGCGCGCGAGGCCTGCCGGCTCGCCGGGCACAAGCTGCCCCTGAAGACCCGCATCGTGACGCGTGAGGAGCAACTGTGATGGCGAGCGACATCGCAAAGCCGCAGGATCTGCGGGGTCGGACCGACGAGGAGCTCGAGGTGTTCGTCCGGGAGAAGTCTGAGGAGCTCTTCAAGCTCCGCTTCCAGCACTTCACCGGGCAGCTGGAGAACGTCTCGAAGATGAAGCACGTGCGCCGCGAGATCGCTCGGGCCAAGACCGTCATCGCCGAGAAGAACAGGAGCAAGGCATGAGCGAGGGAGTCGAGCAGGGCGCTGTGCCCGAGGCTACCGCTGAGGCCACCGAGGACCGCCACACCAAGGAGCGGCGCGGTGTGGTGGTGTCGGCGAAGATGAACAAGACGGTCATCGTGGCCGTGGAGCGGCGCATCCGGCACCGGAAGTACAAGAAGTACATCACGGTGCGGAAGCGGTACGCCGCCCACGACACCATCGGGGTGCAGGAGGGGGACGTGGTCCTCATCCGCGAGACCCGTCCGATGTCCAAGACGAAGCGCTGGCGTGTGTCCAGGAAGCTCGAGCGCGGCGAGTGAGCCAGGGCTCCTGAGGGAACAGGTACGAAATCATGATTCAGATGACGTCCATCCTGGAGGTTGCCGACAACAGCGGCGCCAGGAAGCTGTTCTGCATCAAGGTGCTGGGCGGCTCGCGTCGCCGGTACGCCAGCATCGGCGACGTGATCGTCTGCTCGGTGCGTGAGGCGCTTCCGAACAGCAAGGTGAAGAAGGGCGACGTGGTGAAGGCCGTCGTGGTGCGCTCGCGCTACCCCACCGGCCGGAACGACGGCAGCTACATCAAGTTCGACGAGAACGCCGGCGTCCTGGTGAACAAGGACAACGACCCGGTGGGCACGCGTATCTTCGGGCCGGTCGCCCGTGAGCTCCGCGCCAAGTCGTTCATGAAGATCGTGTCCTTGGCCCCGGAGGTGCTGTAGCCATGGCGGCGAAGATCAAGAAGGGCGACATGGTCGAGGTGATCGCGGGGAAGGACAAGGGGGCCAAGGGTAGGGTCCTCGACATCTTCCCCGACGAGGACCGGGTCATCGTCGAAGGCGTGAACATCCAGAAGCGCCACATCAAGGCGGGCGCCCGCCAGAGCATGCCGCAGGGCGGCATCCTGGACCGGCCCGGCAAGATCCACGTGTCCAACGTGCGCGTCTACTCCGACAAGCTCGGGCGGAGCGTGCGGGTGGGCTTCGAGACCCTCGAGGACGGCGCCAAGGTCCGTGTGGCCCGCGGCCGTGAAGGGAAGGGGACCCAGCTCGATTGAGCCGGGGCGGAACCATGGCTGACAAGAAGAGCAAGAAGGACGGCAAGGACGCCGGCGAGAAGAAGGCCAAGAAGAGCAAGAAGCTCCTCGAGGAGAAGGCGCGTCCCCCTGCGCGTCTGGCAGACAAGTACAAGTCCGAGGTGGTGGCGCAGCTCCAGAAGGAGCTGAACCTCAAGTCGGTCAGCCAGGTCCCGCGCCTCGAGAAGATCGTGGTGAACATGGGCCTGGGTGAGGCCATCACCAACAACAAGGTGCTCGAGGGCGCGGTGGAAGAGCTGGGCGCCATCACGGGTCAGAAGGCCGTGGTGACCAAGGCGAAGAAGTCCATCTCGAACTTCAAGCTCCGCGAGGGGATGCCCATCGGTGCGATGGTGACGCTGCGTCGCGCGCACATGTGGGAGTTCATGGACCGCCTGATGAACATCGCGCTCCCCCGGGTGCGCGACTTCAAGGGCGTCTCGGACAAGGCCTTCGATGGTCGGGGTAACTACACCCTCGGCATCAAGGAGCAGATCATCTTCCCGGAGATCGAGTACGACCGCGTTGACAAGGTGCGCGGGATGAACATCTGCTTCGTGACCACCGCGAAGAACGACGAAGAGGGCATGGCGCTGCTCAAGGCGCTCGGGATGCCTTTCCGTCGGCGGGGCGAAGCTCAGGTCTGATCTGGTCTCGGCCAAGGACGGTCGTGTTGGCGAGCTCGAGCCCCGAGGGCCCGAGCCAGCAAGGAATCGGTAGTAGTCGGCGGAGCCGAAACCTACCGAAAGTCAGGAAGGTGACCCCATGGCGGGTGTTGTGAACGACCCCATCGCGGATATGTTGACCCGTATCCGCAACGGCATCAACGCGCGGCACGTGAAGGTGCCCATGCCGAACTCGAAGCTCAAGGTCCGCATCGCCGAGGTGCTCAAGGACGAGGGCTTCATCGAGGACTACGAGGTGACCGCGGGCGAGCGGCCGGTGCTGACCGTGCAGCTCAAGTACGACATGAACCGGGAGCCGGTCGTGACCGGCCTCAAGCGGGTGAGCCGCCCCGGTCTGCGTCAGTACGTGCGCGCAGGCGCCATTCCCACCATCCGCAACGGGCTGGGCATCGCCATTCTGTCCACCTCGCGCGGGGTGATGACGGACCGCGAGGCCCGCCGCCAGAACGTGGGCGGCGAGCTCGTGTGCACGGTCTGGTGAGGTGAGCGATGTCGCGCATTGGTAAGAAGCCTATGGTTCTGCCCAAGGGGGTGACGGTGGCCGTGGACGGTGTCCAGGTCAAGGTCGCCGGTCCGAAGGGCACCTTGGTGCGCGAGCTCCATCCTTCCGTGAAGGTGAAGGTGGAGGACGGCCAGGTGGTGATCGAGCGCGCGGTCGAGGACCGCATCGCTCGTGGTCAGCACGGCCTCTCGCGGACCCTGATCTCGAACATGATCCAGGGCGTGGTCGAGCCCTTCAAGAAGTCGCTGGAGATCACCGGCGTCGGCTACCGCGCCGAGCTCAAGGGGGCCCTGCTGAACCTGCAGGTCGGCCTCTCCCACGACGTCAACCACCCCATCCCGGCCGAGGTGACGTGCCAGGTGGAGAAGATGACGGTTGTGCACCTCACCTCCCCGAACAAGGAGCTGCTGGGGCGTGTTGCGGCGGAGATCCGGGCGTACCGGCCCTGCGAGCCCTACAAGGGCAAGGGGATCAAGTACGTGGGCGAGAGGATCCGCCGCAAGGAGGGCAAGACCGGCACCTAATGGCGCCGGCGGAGGTTCATCATGAAGCGGAAGATCAAGAACGAGAGCTTGCGGCGGCGCCTGCGTCGCGCCCTGTCGGTGCGCAAGCGGGTCTCCGGGACGGCCGAGCGCCCCCGGCTGTCCGTCTACCGGAGCTCGAAGCACATCTACGCCCAGCTGATCGATGACGTGGCTGGGGTGACCCTGGCCTCTGCGTCGACCCGCACCAAGGACGGCAAGACTGCCGTCCAGGGGTTGAAGAAGTCCGAGGCGGCGGAGCAGGTGGGCAAGCAGCTCGCCGAGGCCGCCAAGGGCAAGGGCATCGACAAGGTCGTCTTCGACCGTGGTGGCTGGGCGTTCCACGGTCGTGTGGCTGCGCTCGCGAAGGGAGCTCGCGAGGGCGGGCTCGAGTTCTAGGGAGTTCAGAAATGCCGCGACGCGAAATCATCAACCCCAAGGAGCTCGAGCTCGTCGACCGCGTCATCCACATCAACCGGGTGGCGAAGGTTGTGAAGGGTGGCCGCCGTTTCTCCTTCTCCGCCCTCGTGGTGGTGGGAGACGGTGAGGGTCACGTGGGCGTTGGCCTGGGCAAGGCCAACGAGGTGCCGGAGGCCATCCGGAAGGGCCGTGACCAGGCTGAGAAGAGCCTGTTCAAGGTGCCGCTGACCGGGCGGACGATCCCGCACGAGATCATCGGCCGCTTCGGCGCCGGCAAGGTGGTGCTGCGGCCCGCCCGCCCGGGTACCGGCGTCATCGCCGGCGGTCCGGTGCGCGCGGTGCTCGAGTCCGCGGGCATCCGCGACGTGCTGACGAAGTCCTTCGGGACCTCGAACAAGCACAACGTGGTGAACGCGACCGTCGAGGCCCTGCGCAACCTGACCACCATCAAGGAGCAGGGCGAGCGTCGTGGGACCTCCCCCGAGAACCTCCAGCCGGTGGAGCTGAAGTTCCAGGTGCCCACGGGCCTGAGCAGCAACTAGGGAGCAGACGATGGCGAGCCTCATCCAGGTGACCCTCAAGCGCAGCTTGAGCAAGTGCACCGACAAGCAGATCGCGACCCTGCAGGGCCTCGGGCTCCGCAAGCGCTCGCAGAGCAAGATTCTGATGGATACCCCTGCCATCCGCGGCATGGTCATGAAGGTCCAGCACATGCTGGACGTGAAGGCCTTCGATGGGGATGACAGCCTGCGGGACAGCGCGCGGCTGCGGAAGCAGCGGGCAGCTCAGGGTTGACCTGAGCTGATCCGCGAGCAAAGGAACGAGAACCATGGCTGGCGAGCTGAGCAACTTGCAGGCCCCCGAGGGCGCCAACCGGCGCTCCAAGCACAAGGGGCGTGGTATCGGATCCGGTAACGGCAAGACCGCCGGCCGGGGTGTGAAGGGCCAGAAGGCCCGTAAGTCCGGCAACGTGCGCCCGGGCTTCGAGGGTGGCTCGATGCCCCTGCAGCGGCGTCTGCCGAAGCGGGGCTTCAGCAACCACTTCGAGAAGGACTTCGCCGAGGTGCGGGTCGTCCACCTGAACCGGTTCCCCGAGGGTACCGTGGTGGACGAGGCCATGCTGAAGGAGGCCGGGCTGGCCAAGGGCCGGATCGAGGGCGTCAAGATCATCGGCAAGGGCGCGCTGACCGTCCGGGTGGACGTGAAGGTCAACCGGATCAGCGAGGGCGCCCGCGGGGTGATCGAGGCCGCTGGCGGCAAGGTGGAGCTGATCCCGGATCGTCCCAAGTGGACGCGGCCGGACTCGCGCAAGGCGCAGCGCAGCGCCAAGCAGGGCTGAATCGGGACTAGACCGCGAGGGCCCTGGTCACTGGGCCAGGGCCTCGCCGAAGGATGGGCATGACCGCTTCGTTCGCCAACATTGGGAAGGTTCCGGAGCTGCGGCAGCGCGTGCTGTTCACGTTGGCTCTGCTGGCCGTGTACCGCCTGGGGATCTTCGTGACCGTCCCGGGAGTGGACCGCGGCTTGATGCAGGAGTTCATCGAGCAGCAGTCCGGCAACCTGTTCGGCATGTTCAACATGTTCGTGGGCGGTGCCCTGGAGCAGGCCTCGGTGTTCTCACTGGGGATCATGCCCTACATCTCGTCGAGCATCATCCTGCAGCTCCTGACCGTGGTGGTCCCCACCCTGGAGCGCCTCTCCAAGGAGGGCGAGCAGGGCAGGAAGAAGATCACCCAGTACACCCGGTACGGGACGATCATCCTGTCCATCGTCCAGGGCACCATCATCGCCTCCAACCTGGAGGGGGTGAACTACCAGGGCCAGAACGTGGTGCTGCACCCGGGCTTCGGCTTCAAGGTCATGACCATCCTGTCCCTGACCGCGGGCACCGCGTTCATCATGTGGCTGGGTGAGCAGATCACCGAGCGCGGGATCGGCAACGGGATGTCGCTCATCATCTTCTCGGGCATCGTGGTGGGCCTGCCCCGCGGGGCGTTCCAGACCATCCAGATGGCCCAGCAGGACGTGTTGAAGCCGCTGGTCATCCTGCTCCTGCTCGCGGTCATCGTGGTGGGGGTGTTCGCGGTGGTCTTCGTGGAGCGCGGCCAACGCCGGATCCCGATCCAGTACTCGAAGCGAGTGGTGGGGCGGAAGATGTACGGCGGTCAGTCGACCCACCTGCCGCTGAAGGTGAACACGGCCAACGTGATCCCTCCGATCTTCGCGTCGTCGCTCCTGCTGTTCCCGGCCACGCTGGTCCAGTTCTTCCCGGACTCGGCCATCATGCAGGGGATGCAGGCCATGCTGTTGCCCACGGAGTGGGGCTACAACGTGATCTACGCGAGCCTCATCGTCTTCTTCACGTTCTTCTACACCGCGGTGATCTTCAACCCGGTGGACGTGGCAGACAATCTCAAGAAGTTCGGCGGCTACATCCCGGGCATCCGGCCCGGGCAGCGGACCGCCGAATACATCGAGCGGGTTCTGACCCGGATCACCACCGGCGCGGCCATCTACCTGGCCGGGGTGTGTGTCCTTCCGAACCTGCTCCTGACGGCGGTCCCGAACCTCCCGTTCTACTTCGGGGGCACTGCGCTCCTGATCGTGGTCGGGGTGGCGCTGGACACCGTCAGCCAGGTCGAGTCGCACCTCATCACTCGGAGCTACGAGGGCTTCACGAGCGGTGGTGGGCGAATCCGGGGGCGGCGGACCGCCTGATGTGTCTCGGCCCGCTGGTCGGGCCGGGAGATGAACTTTTTGCTTTGGCCTTACGGGTGGCTGTGGTAGCGAGGCACCCCCTGTGTAGGCGGTAAGCGCAGGACTTCGAGGATAGCGATGAAGGTGCGGGCATCGGTCAAGAAAATGTGCACGAAGTGCAAGATCATCCGTCGGCGCGGCGTGGTGCGCGTGATCTGCAGCGAGAACCCCAACCACAAGCAACGGCAGGGCTGAGGTCCGACAGGACCCGTTCGGACCTACGAGAGAAGAGGTAGAGAAGTGGCACGTATCGCAGGTGTCGACCTCCCGCGGAACAAGCAGATGGTCATCGCCCTGACCTACGTTTACGGGATTGGGCCGAAGATCGCTCGGGATATCCTGAACAAGGCCGAGCTTCCGCTGGACCTGAACTCGGACAAGGCGTCCGAGGATGACATCGCCAAGATCCGCGAGATCCTGGAGCGAGACTACAAGGTGGAGGGTGACCTCCGCCGTGAGATCTCGATGAACATCAAGCGCCTCATGGACCTGGGGTGCTATCGGGGCATCCGCCATCGTCGCGGTCTGCCGGTGCGGGGACAGCGCACGCACACCAACGCGCGCACCCGGAAGGGCCCTCGCAAGGGCAGCATCAAGAAGAAGTAGGACTTAAGCGATGGCGAACCCAAAGGCCGGCCAAAAGAAGAAGGTCAAGAAGAACATCCCCCACGGGGTGGTGCACATCAAGGCGACGTTCAACAACACCTTGATCACCATCACCGACACCGCGGGGAACACGCTGTCGTGGTGCTCCGCGGGGTCCAAGGGCTTCCGCGGGTCGCGTAAGTCGACTCCGTTCGCGGCCCAGGTGGCGGCGGACGAGGCGGCGAAGCGCGCGCAGGAGCACGGCCTCAGGTCGGCCGTGGTCCTGGTGAAGGGCCCCGGCTCGGGCCGTGAGGCCGCGCTGCGCGCGGTGGCCGCGGCGGGCATCAAGGTCACCCTCGTGAAGGACGTGACCCCGCTGCCCCACAACGGCTGCCGGCCGCCCAAGCGGCGCCGCGTCTGATTCGACCTTCTTCCGGCGCTCCGGCGCTCGGAGGGTGGAGTTGCTCTTTGGGAGGCGGGCTGGGCCCGCCTTCGGACGTTGAGGGCGGAGCCCTCAGAGGCTTCACGTCGAGGTGTGCTGCGGGCCTGGTCCCGCGGCGAGTGGTGGCGTGAAGGAGGAACCGATGCAGAAGGACATCCATCGCAACTGGCGAGACCTGATCCGGCCGAAGCGCCTGGTCGTGGATCGCGAGACCCTGACCCCGAGCTACGGGCGCTTCTTCGCGGAGCCCCTCGAGCGGGGCTTCGGGATCACCATCGGCAACTCGCTGCGGCGGGTGCTGCTGTCGTCCCTGCAGGGCGCGGCGGTGACCTCGGTCCGCATCGAGGGTGCCCTCCACGAGTTCACGTCCATCCCCGGGATCACCGAGGACGTGGCCGACATCATCCTCAACATCAAGGATGTCCTCATCAAGATGGACACCTTCGAGCAGAAGACCCTGCGCCTCGACAAGAAGGGCCCCAGCCTCGTGCGGGCGGCCGACATCGAGGTGCCGGACGGCGTCCGCATCCTCAACCCCGACCTGGTGGTAGCCACGGTGGGTGAGGACGGCCACCTGAAGATGGAGATGACCTGCCGCAAGGGCCGCGGGTACGTCCAGGCGGAGGGGAACAAGTCCCCGAACATGCCGATCGACGCGATCCCGATCGACGCCATCTTCTCGCCCGTCAAGAAGGTCAACTACCACGTGACCAACGCCCGCGTTGGCCAGCGCACCGACTACGATCGGCTGGCCCTCGAGGTGTGGACGGACGCGTCGGTGTCGCCTGAGGACGCGGTGGCGTTCGCCGCCAAGATCATCAAGGACCAGCTCTCGATCTTCATCAACTTCGAAGAGGATCAGGAGCCCGAGATCATCGTCGAGCCGGAGCCCCAGGAGAAGTTCAACGAGAACCTCCTGCGCACCGTCGACGAGCTGGAGCTCTCGGTTCGCTCGGCCAACTGCCTGGCCAACGCCAACATCAAGTACATTGGCGACCTGGTGCAGAAGACCGAGAGCGAGATGCTCAAGACGAAGAACTTCGGCCGTAAGTCCTTGAAGGAGATCAAGGAGATCCTGGCCGAGATGGGGCTGTCGCTGGGCATGAAGCTCGACAACTGGCCCCCCAAGGATCTGAAGAAGTAGTCAGGGGTCGTATCGATGCGTCACCGCAATGCATTTAGGAAGTTCAGCCGGACGTCGTCGCACCGTAAGGCGATGTTCAACAACCTGGCGATGGCGCTCATCGAGAACGGGCGCATCAAGACCACCGATGCCAAGGCCAAGGAGCTGAGGCGGGTGGCCGAGAAGCTCGTGTCCGACGGCAAGGAGGGCACGCTCGCGGCCCGCCGCCGCGTCTACGCGCAGCTCGGTCAGGGTGGTAAGCACGCTCGGACCATCGGGCGGGAGCCGTCGCGGGTCGACCGCGTGGTGGGGACGCTCTTCGGCGACCTCGCCTCGCGCTTCAAGGACCGGGCGGGTGGCTACACCCGCATCGTGAAGGTGGGGAACCGCAAGGGCGACAACGCCCCCGTGTCCCTCATCGAGTTCGTCGACTACGAGCCCTCCACCGGGGGCGAGGTCGAGGAGACCGAGTAGCCTGAACGGCCGCCCGGCCCAAGGTCGGGTGTGCAAGAAGGCTTGCAGGAAGGCCCCCCGGGCGGCGCGCCGCCTTGGGGGCCTTCGTGCGTCTCGAGCTCCGGTCAGCCCCGCCCGAAGGCGCCGCTCAAGGCCTGTAGCGAGCGGCCCATGGTCTTCAGGGCGAGCCGTCGGCGCCCCGAGCGGCGGCGCTCCTCCGCCTCCCGCCCGCAGGCTCGGTAGAGCGCGAGGTAGGCGTCCACCATCGCCTGGTGGGTGTGTCGGGCCTCGACCTTCTCTCGCCCCCGGGCCCCGCAGGCCTGTCGCAGGTCGGGGTCGCTCAGCATGCGATCCAGCGCCGCTGCGAGCTCCGGCACCGCCATCGGCGGGACGAGCAGGCCGTGGACCTCGTCCTCGACCAGCTCCGGCGTCCCACCCACCGCGGTGGCCACGATCGGGATGCGCGCCGCCATCGCCTCGATGATCGCGTTCGAGGTGCCCTCGAAGAGCGAGCAGTTCACGAAGACGTCGAAGGCGGGGAGCGTCCACTCGGGGCGCTCCACCCGGCCCATGAGGTTGAAGCGGCCGGCGAGCCCGTTGCGCTCCGCCTGGGCCCGCAGGTCCTCGGGCGACACCCCGAGCGGGTTGCCGACCAGGAGCAAGTAGACTTGCGGATGTCGCTCGAGCAGTCGTCCCACCGCGTCGATGAGATCGGGGATCCGCTTCACCGGGCGGAACACGCTGATCGCGCCGACCACCACCGCGTCTTCCGGGATGCCGAGGCGCGCGCGCACCTCGGCCTTCGTGGGCGCGCCGTCGATGGTGTCGAGATCGATGCCGGTCTGCAGCACCTCGATCCGACCGTCGGGCGCGTCCCAGTGGGTCGCGATCTGCTCACCGAGGTAGTTGCAGACCGCGGTGAAGCGATCCACGTGGGGCGCGAGGGCCCGCATCATGGCCTGGCGGCGCGCGCTCGGCTCGTCGGTGCTGTCCTGGCCGCCCAGGCCGTAGAGCACCACCGGCACCCCGGCGAGGCGCGCGGCGGCGATGCCGTACAGGCTGGTGGACCAGTTGTGCACGTGCATCACATCGGGGCGGTGGAGCGCGAGGGTGGAGGCGAGGCGGGGGATCAGCGAGGGCTCCACGCCGCCTGCGGGGTTGCGCTCGATGGGAACCACCCGCACGTCGGGGCCGGCCTTCTCCACCAGCGCCTCCCGGACCGGCCCGAAGCCCATCCACGTGAGCTCGAACTCCCGGCGGTCCATGGCCGCCATGACGCGGGCGATGCGCTCCTCGGTGCCCCCGCTCCACAAGCACGGGGTGAGCTGGCAGATCCTGGTCTTACGGTCCACGCGCGGCTGTCCGTCTGGCCCTCGGTGGGCTCGGGGCTCCCCGGGGGCAAAGCTCCAACGTGCCGCCGCCCCTGGCAAGGGGGGAGGGCCGCCGGGGGCCGAGAAGCGCCCGACCCCCCGGGCAGGCCCGGGGGGACGATGGTGGCAGGTGAGGTGAGGGCGAGCACCCTTGCATGCGCACCTCCCATCCCGCGTCAGTTCATGCGATAGAAGATGCTCCGGCGGGGCCGGGGATCGCGGGGGTCGGGGACGACGCACCGGAACCGGGGGCTCCGAGGGAAGTTGAACTGGGCTTGAGAGGACTGAAGGAGAAGACGATGAAGCGGCTCGCACTCATGTTTGCTTTCGCTGCGCTGCCCCTGGCGGCGTGTGGCGGTCAGAAGACCAACGAGGGGGTGCTCTCCCCCAACACCCCCTCGGTCGAGTACCCCGAGTGGGTCAACAAGGGCTCCGGTGCCTTCGGCGGCGAGAAGAAGGTCTTCTACGCGGTCGGCGCCAAGAGCGGCATCAAGAACCCCGCCCTGCTCCGCTCCGCGGCCGACAACCGGGCCCGGGCCGAGATGCAGAAGATCTTCGAGACCTACTCGGCCTCGCTGATGAAGGACTACGCCGCCAGCACCACCGCTGGTGACTTCAGCGCCTCGTCCGAGGAGCAGCACGTGGAGGAGGCCGTGAAGACCTTCGCCGCGGGCACCCTGAACGGCGTGCAGATCGTCGACCACTGGATCCATCCGGTGGACGGCACCATGTACTCCCTGGCGCGGCTCGACCTGGAGGGCTTCATGAGCATGATCGACACCTCCAAGGAGCTCAACGCCAAGGTGAAGGAGGCCGTGAAGCGCGCCGCCGAGAAGTCCTTCGCCGACCTCGAGCGCGAAGAGGCCAAGCGCGCCGAGCAGTGAGCGTCAGGCAGATGCCTGGCTCGAGTTGAAGACGCGAACGCGCGGTCGTGGGCGGCTTCGCCTCGACCGCGCGTCGCCGTTGGGGGGGCGATCGGCGCGCGAGCGGGCTCGGCGTGAGGCAGTGGGGGAGGGCGGTTCAGCCGACCCGAACCCGGCCGCGCAAGGCTCCATGAATCGGCTGCCGGGGTTCGTCGTCCCATCGTGTAACGAAGGCTTGTGAGGCGTGGGTGTGGGGACGACTGGTAGCGCTATGAACATGGGCCTACGTCGAGCGGTGTTTGGGGTCGGGCTGGCGCTTGCCGTCGGGGCGTGCGCGTCGAAGCAACCGCCGCCACCGCCGCCACCACCGCCACCGCCGGTGGACGTCCCGGATTGGGTCTACCAGATCCCCAAGATGGCCGGGAAGGTCTGCGCCACCGGCGCGGTCGACCCCACCTTCTACCGGCAGGACGGCCGGGTGAACGCGGCCGAGGCCGCCCGCAACGAGCTGGCGCGGTCCATCCAGGTGCACATCAGCAGCATCATGTACGACACCGAGACGTCGCGCGGGGGCTCCGTGCAGAACTACATCGTCTCGGAGGTCGTGACCGCGGTGAACGAGGGAGTGCTCGCGGGGGCCGAGATCCTCTCATACTGGTTCGACGGCACCGGCGCGGTGTCCCGCACGGGCATGACCTACGCCCTGGCCTGCATGGACATCAACCAGTCCGTGTCCGACCTGGCCGACAAGCTCGAGGCCGCCTACCCGGGCGAAGAGCACAAGAACGAAATCGCCGCGGTGAAGGAGCGCGCCCGAGTCGCCTTCGACGAGCTCGAGGCCATGGAGGAGCGCAGGGCGGCCCAGGCGGCGCCCGCGCCCGCCCCCGCGCCCCGCACCCCGGCAAACGACGATCCCGTGGACGGCTCGGCGCCGTCGCACGCTGACTCAGGAGACCAGCCATGACTCGTACCATCCTCCGTCGCAGCGCCTTCGGACTGGCCCTGGCCTTCGTGCTGGGCACCAGCCTGACGGCAACAGCCGCCAACCCGCCGCTGACCCCGCGGCAGATCTACAAGACCTACGGCAAGGGTGTGGTGCTGGTCTTCGCCACCGACGGCTCCGCCCAGGGGAGCGCGGGCACCGGCTCGATCATCACCGAGGACGGCCAGGTCATCACGAACGCCCACGTCGTCTCGAAGGACGGGCGGCCGTACAAGAAGCTCTTCGTCTACCTGAAGCCCGACAAGCTCCAGGGCTCCATGCAGCAGGACCTGAAGCACCGCTTCACCGCGACCCTGATGGACCTGAACCCCGAGCTCGACCTGGCCCTGCTCAAGATCGTGGAGGCCCCCAAGGACCTCCAGGTGATCCAGTTCGTGAACCCGGACGAGGTCGAGATCGGTGAGCCGGTGGTGGCGATCGGCCACCCCGAGACCGGCGGCCTGTGGACCCTCACCACCGGCTCGATCTCGAGCGTGATCGCCGACTTCCAAGGCGTGCACGGCAAGGACGTGTTCCAGACCGAGGCCTCGGTGAACCGGGGCAACTCGGGCGGCCCGCTCCTCAACGCCTACGGCCACATGGTCGGCATCAACACCTGCATCTCCAGGAAGGCGGCGGACGGCCTCGCGATCACCGACATCAACTTCAGCCTCAAGAGCTCGGTGGCGGTGGACTGGCTGGCCAAGCGCAAGCTGATGAACCTCGCCTACGTGGCCCCCGACTACCTGCCGGACAGCCTGCGCGGCGCGGCGGTGGCCGGGACCGCGGTGGCGATGGCGGACACCAAGCCGGCCGAGACGAAGCCCGCCGCGGCCAAGCACGACGAGCAGGAGAAGTACGAGGTCGACAGCGGCGACGGGAAGACCCTGGTCGTGGTGGTGGAGCCGGACAAGGGCCAGGACGTGGCCGATGACCCCGAGTTCGCCCAGGCGGCCCAGGACACCGAGACCGTGTCGCGCAACATGAAGGGCGCCCCGGCCGCCAAGGGCAAGACCCAGGAGGCCGACAACCTGAAGCCGAAGCACCTCACCAAGGCGCGGCCCTACAAGCTGGACCAGTTCGTCTCCGAGCGCGTCAAGGAGATGCGCAAGATGGAGAAGATGATGGATGAGATGAGCGACACCATCAAGACGAAGTCCGGCAAGGGCAAGAACAAGGTCAAGGACAAGTCCAAGGGCATGGGTCTTTGGTAGTCATGCGCAAGCTCGCTTGCATCACGCTGGGCGCGCTGGTCCTTTGCACGGGGCCGGCCGCCCTCGCGGCCGAGAAGCAGGTGGTCGCGGTCCTGCCCTTCGGGAGCCCCACCAGGTACAGCGAGATGGGCGACAACGCCCAGCCCACCTTCATCACCGAGCTGGTGAAGTCGAAGAAGGTCCGGGTGGTCGACGAGAAGCGCGCGGACGACGCGGTCAAGCGCTTCGAGCGGGCCATGACCGGGCTGTACGACAGCGCGAAGGTCAAGCAGATCGGGAAGTTCCTCAAGGCGGACTACGTGGTCTCGGGGATGATCGCGTACACCGGCGACGCGTTCACCATGACCGTCCACCTCACCAACGTCGAGACGTTGGAGCTCGAAATGGCGGAGGACGTGGACTTCCGCGACGTCGGCAAGATGCGCGTCGCGGTGCGCACCCTGGCCAAGAAGGTCGCGGCCATGGTGGCGGGCGAGGACGCGAAGAAGGGGCGCCACGAGGCGTTCCTGAACGTGGACGGGCGCTCCTTCCACGACGCGGCGGAGGCGTGCATCTCGGCCCTCACCCGGCTCGACGACTGGCGCTACGAGGGTGAGATCGACGAGGACATGGGCGGCAAGAAGGTGCACGTGAAGCTGCGCCACGGCCGCCCCAAGCCCGGCATGCCGCTTCAGGTCTACGAGGAGGGGCTGGGCGAGAACGACAAGCCCATCGGCGTGGTCTACGTGGAGGAGCCCGACGAGAAGGGCGCCGGCTTCGTGGCCCGGTGGATCAAGGAGGAGGACCCCGAGAAGAAGAAGAAGGGGGACTTCGGCCTCGGCACCCGGGTGTCCAACGCGCGCTACAAGTACCGGATCGCGGTGGGCGAGCTGGTGGACGAGGCGGAGGACAACGAGGACCTGGTGAAGATGTTCCAGGACAAGCTCCTCGAGACCCTCGAGGAGTCCGACCGCTTCGTGGCGAAGTCCGACGACGACGTGGCGGAGCTGGCCCGCTCGCTCGGCCGGGGCAGCAAGAAGACCAAGGCCCTGGAGCAGCTGCACAAGGCCGGGGTGGACTTCGTCATCACCGGCAAGTTCATCGGCTCCCCCGGGAGCCGCCGCGCCGACTTCAAGGTGGTCTCCACCGTGACCGGCAAGGTCTGGCAGACGTTGAAGTTCGAGACGCGGATCTAGGCCCCCCGGTTGCTCACAATACCGGGGGGTGTTAATCCGCCTGTGCCCGTCCGTGACGGGATCGGCGACATTCGAGGAGAACGATGATGATGCGCTCGCGTGCGATGCTGCTCACCGTGGCCCTGGCGTGCCCCACCCTGGTGGTTGCCTGTGGCCCCAAGCGATCCGTGGTCCGGACCGAGGCCGGCAGCGGCGAAGGCGGTGACCTGTCCGGCTACTGGAACGACATGGACGCCACCATCGTGGCCAAGGCCATGATCCAGCAGTGCCTGGGCTCCCCGTGGGCCTCGGACTTCCAGGAGCAGAGCGGCGGCAAGAAGCCGGTGGTCAAGCTCATGGGGGTCAACAAGCGCACCGACGACCGCAACGTGAACGAGGAGTTCTTCACCAAGCAGCTCGAGCGGCAGCTCCTCAACTCGGGCCGGGTCCGGGTGGTGGCGGCCTGGGGCCAGGACAACGTGAACGTGGTGGAGCGGGCGCGTCAGGCGACCCACGCCGACGACGAGACCGCCAAGAGCCAGGGCAACGAGACCGGCGCGGACTTCACCCTGCAGACCATCGTGAACTCGCAGAACGAGACCGACGGCGAGGGGCACAGCGTGCGGGCCTACCTGGTGAACATGGAGCTGGTGAACGTCGAGACCAACGAGAAGGTGTGGATCGGCGAGAAGCAGATCCGCAAGGTGGTCAGCCAGGCCAAGGCCAGCTGGTAGTCGGCGATGCGTGGCTCCGCTGCCCCCCTGGCCATCGTGGCGCTGGCCGTGGCCGCCGTGGGCGGCACCGGCTGCCGGAGCCACGCGGGCTTTCGCCAGCAGTACGTCCAGCTCCGGCCGATGATGGCGGCCGGCGAGTGGGACAAGACCGCGCAGGTCATCCAGGGCTCGAAGGACACGGTCTACAAGGAAGCGGACCGGGTCATGTTCTGGCTGAACCTGGGCACCGCCGAGCACTACGCCGGTCAGTACGACG
The DNA here is from genome assembly GCA_020632995.1 of Deltaproteobacteria bacterium. GTDB lineage: Bacteria > Myxococcota > Kuafuiibacteriia > Kuafuiibacteriales > Kuafuiibacteriaceae > JACKEN01. The sequence continues at coordinate 393,185 of JACKEN010000001.1, forward strand.
CCTCCCAGGCCAACTTCGTGCGGGCCGAGGAGACGATGCAGGACCTGTGGACCAAGTCGATCTCCCAGGAGGCGTCCAAGTTCCTGGTGAACGAGACGATCCAGGACTACCCGGGCGAGGACTTCGAGAAGGTCCTGGTCTACTACTACACCGCGCTCAACAAGGTGAAGCAAGGCAACTTGCAGGACGCCCTGGTCGAGGCGCGGCGGGCGGACGAGTTCCTGAAGAAGCTCCAGATCGCATACGAGAAGGAGAAGGAGGAGGTCGGCACCCTCTACAAGCAGGACGCCTTCATGCTCTGGATGGTGGGGCTGTTCTACGAGCTCGAGGGGAGCTGGTCCGACGCCTACCTCGCCTACAAGACCGCGTACGACGCCTACCAGAAGGAGTACGCGGGCAAGTTCGGGGCGCCCAGCCCAAGCTTCTTGAAGGAGGACATGCTCCGGACGGCGGAGCTGGCCGGCCGCACCGACGCGGTGGCGGAGCTGAGCGGGGCGGCCGACGGGGCCAGCCTCAAGGCGGCGTCGGAGGGGATGGCGGAGGTGGTGCTCCTGCACGGCAACGGTGAGGCCCCCTACAAGCAGGAGACCTTCATCGACGGCCTGATGCCCGACAAGAAGATCATCCGGATCGCCATCCCGAAGTTCGTCCCCAACCTGCATCAGGTGGCGTACGCCGAGCTCGAGGTGGCGGGGCAGACCCGGCGCACCGAGCTGATGGAGCCGATCACCCGGATCGCCCTCGACAACTACACCCACCGGCTGCCGGCGATCACCGCCCGGGCCATCGCCCGCGCGGTCATCAAGTACGTGGCCACCAAGGGGGCCGAGAAGGCGGTGAAGGGCGATGGCAAAGACTCCAAGCGCGCCCTGATCGGCGCCCTGGTCGGGATCGCGGGGAACGTGGCCTCGGCGGTGTCCGAGGCGGCGGACCTGCGGGCGTGGACCACCCTGCCGGCCGAGATCGGGGCCACCCGGATGTGGGTCCCCGCGGGCGAGCAGACCATCCAGGTCCGCTACTTCACCCCGGCCGGCCAGGTCGGCCGCACCGATCAGTTCGCGATGACGCTGAAGCCGGGAGAGCGCCGGATCATCAGCGTGCGGACCCTGCAGTAAGGCCCGTGCCGGCGCGCACAGCCGCGGTTCGCTATCACTCGAGGCGTCGACATCGTCCAAGATGGGAAGGCGCAGGAGGCACCAAGACATGAACCCAATGCCCCAGTTGACTCATCGGGTCCCGCGACCCAACCGATCCGGGATCCCGGGCCTCGCCGGCGCGGCGATGGCCATGGCAGGCCTGCTTGCCGCGTGTGGTGGCCCCCAGCACCAGCCCCCCGAGAAGCAGGGGCTGTCGAAGAACGCGCCGGAGTGGGTGGCCCGTGGCAGCGTGGTGCAGGACGGGTCCATGTACGGCGTGGGCGCGGTGGCGGGGATCAAGAACCCCAGCCACGCCCGCAGCACGTCCGCGAACCGGGCGCGCAAGGAGATCGCGAAGATCATGGAGACCTACTCGGCCTCCCTGATGAAGGACTACGCGGCCTCGACCTCGACCGGGGACCTCTCCAACTCATCGGAGGAGCAGCACGTGGAGGAGGTCGTGAAGACCTTCTCGGCCCAGCTCCTCACCGGGGTGGAGATCGTGAACAACTGGGTGGACCCCGCCTCCGGCACCTACTACGCGCTGGCCGAGCTGAACTTCGAGCGGGCCAAGGAGATCGCCTCGGTGAAGGCGACCATGGGGAGCTCGGACGTGGGCAAGTGGCTGGACGAGCACGGCCGCGACTCCCTGGGCAACCTCGAGGGCGACATGAAGGGCAACCCGCCGCCCGCGGCGGAGCCCGCCCCGGTCCAGCCCGACGAGGAGGAGCCGCCGGCCGAGGAGCCGCCGGTGGCGGTCGAGCCGCCCCCCGCGCCCCCGCCGGTGGCCCCGCCGGCCGCGGCCGAGGACGGCCCCGCCCCGACCACCGGGCCCGCGCCCGCCTGGAAGGACGGCACCTGCGACATCAACCGCTTCCTGTGCGGGGTGGGTGACGGCGCGGAGCGCAAGGCCGCGGACAACGACGCCCGGGCCGAGATCGCCCGGATCTTCCGCTCCAACATCAAGGCGGTCTCCCAGAGCTTCGACGCCGCGGCGCGCGAGATCTCGAGCAAGACCGGCGAGCGCTGGTACGAGGTCAACGCGGTGGCCGAGTACTCGATGGTGTCCACCGACAAGGTGGTGACCATGTCCCAGATCGCGGCCCGCTGGGTCGACGGGAACAAGCGCTACTGGTCCCTCGCGGTGATCGATCGGGCCCAGGCCGGCCGCGCGCTGCGGGACCGGATCCAGGGCCTCGACCAGGACGTGGGCAACGGCGTGAACAAGGCCAAGGCGGCCGAGGACAAGGTGGCGCGCTTCAAGGCCCTGAAGGGCGCGGTGCGCGCGCACCTCGAGCGCGAGGCGCTCAACGCCGACCTCCGGGTGATCCAGGCCGACGGCAGCGGCATCCCTTCGCCGTATCGGCTCTCCGACCTGCTGGCCCTGTTGGACGAGGCGGCGGGTGACCTGAAGCTCGGCCTGGCCCTGTCCGGCGCGGGGGCGGAGCGGGTCCGGGCGTGCCTCGAGGAGGCCCTCACCGACAAGGGCTACCAGCTGGCCTTCAACGTCGACGAGGACGAGGACGACGAGATCGACATCAGCGGCAGCTTCGACGTGCTGATCAAGGGCACCGTGAAGGCCGAGAACCGGGGCAAGATCGCGGGTGGGAACGTGGTGCAGACCACCCTCACCCTGAAGCTGATCAACGCCAAGACCGGGAAGCTCGTCCGCACCATCACCGGGTCCGAGAAGGGCACGCGGAACGACATCAAGTCCGCCGCCTCCACCAGCGCCTTCAAGATCTGCCAGAAGAAGGTCCCGTCGATGGTGTCGGACATCGACCGCTACTTCGGGCGGTAGTTTCCCCTCCCTCTGCGGCGGTTCGGGCGGCCCCTCGGGGGTCGCCGGCATTCCTCACAACCATCCCGGCCACGCACCCGATAAGCGAGTTGAGGCGTCGTGCGCGCTTCGCTCATACTCCTCGGAGGTGCGATGAAGGCCATGTCCACGTCCCGGTTCCTCCTTGCGTCCGCGCTCGCCCTCGGGCTCGGGGCCTCCGCGCCCGCGCAGGCCTTCCAGGCTCAGGGCTACGTGTGGGACACCACCGCGCCGGTGACCTATCAGCTCCAACCCGAGGGCTCGGACGACGTCACCGACGGCTCGGACCTCACCGCCATCCGGAACGCCTTCAACACCTGGGAGGAGGTCGCCTGCTCCGCCCTGCGCTTCACCGAGGCCACCTGGGCGCCGCCTCGCACCGTGGCCAACGACGGCGGGCATCGCATCATGTGGGTCGAGGAGCAGGCAGAGTGGCCGGGGCAGGCCGGCACGCTGGCCCTCACGTACACGTTCTACACGAGCACCGGGGACCGCAAGATCGTCGACGCGGACATGGTGGTGAACGGGGTCAACTGGACCTGGACCACGGTGGACGCCCAGATCGGACAGGGGACCCCGGCCAAGGTGGACATCGAGACGGTGGTCTTCCACGAGGCGGGGCACTTCCTCGGGCTCGATCACTCCAGCGACGAGAGCGCGGCGATGTACCCCTCCAACAACAAGCTCAAGCAGCGCGGGCCGGCCACCGACGACGTGCGCGGGGTCTGCTCGCTGTACCCCAACGGCCAGCCGGTCCCGGGGGAGGAGAGCGGGGCGGCGGTCGGCTCGCCCTGCACCGACGGGAGCGACTGCCTCTCGTCGCTCTGCCTGGAGGATCAGCTCCTCTCCCGGAGCTACTGCACCGGCCAGTGCAACCCGGCCCAGCAGGACTGCCCGGCGGGCTACGTGTGCGAGGACACCGAGGCCTACGGCGGGCTCTGCTTCGCGCCCACCGCGGTGGACGAGCTGTGCGATCTGTGCGGCAGCGCCAGCCAGTGCGCCTCTGGCCTGTGCGTCAACGTCCCCAACGTCAACCTCAACCGCCCCTTCTGCAGCCGGGCCTGCGATCCCACGCCCGGCCAGCCCCAGCAGTGCCCCAATGGCTTCCAGTGCGTGGGCACCCAGCAGGGCACCAGCTTCATCGGAGCCTGCGTGCCCAACTCCGGGGTGTGCGATCCGATCGGGAAGGGCGGTCAGAACGAGGCCTGCTACGCCAACGGCTCGTGCAAGCCAGGTTTCAGGTGCGTGGAGTACTACCAGGGCTCCAACCTCGGCCTGAACTACTGCTACGCGGACTGCGGCACGGCGGGGGCGGGCTGCGGGCTCGAGCGCACGGTGTGCACCCCGCTGAACGGCATCAACGCCAACGCCTGCCTCACCGTGGCCCGGGAGGGCCAGCCGTGCATCCCCGAGGTCTGTGAGTCCACCGCCTTCTGCGCCTGGGATGACGTGGCGGGGCTGGACTCCGCCCTGTGCTACCGCATGTGCTTCAACGGGCAAGCGGACTGCCCCGCGAACCACCAGTGCCTCGCGTACGACGGCATCCCGCCCCTGTGCGTGCCCAACGAGGGCTTCAAGCCGGACGGGGACGGCTGCTCTGCCGACGCCGAGTGCGTCTCCGGGGTGTGCCGCACGGTCGGCAGCCTCCAGCTCTGCACCCGAGCCTGCGCTACCACCAACCCGGACGACTGCGTCCCCGGGCTGCGCTGCCTGGCCGGCGCGGGCTCGGACCAGGGGCTGTGCTGGCCGGAGCAGTACACCGACCCGCGCTCCGCCGACCCCAGCCGAGGCGGCGGCCTCACCGAGGGCTACTGCGCGTGTGACACCACCAGCAAGTGCGACAAGGACTGCGACTGCGACCCGGAGTGCGAGGGCTCCTGCACCTGCGTGGCCACCGGTGAAGGCCCCGAGGGGGTGTTCGCCGGCGCGCTCCTGCTGCTCGCGCTCGGCTGGGCGCGGCGCCGCAGGTAGCGGCTACGCGTCGTCGTCGTCGTCGTCCTCGTCCTCGTCCTCGTCCTCGTCGTTGTCCTCCTCCTCCAGCATCTCGTCGGTGAGGAGGTCCTCGAGCCGCGCCGGCGGGTAGACGACCACCGCGGGCTCCGAGCGGTCGGCGAGGGTCGCGGTGAGCTCGGCCCGGAAGTCCTCACCCTCGGGGAAGAGGCCGTCCGCGCCCGCCCCCTCCAGCGCGCGCAAGGCGGCCTGCAGGGCGGCGGTGAGGAGCTCGAGGTCCTCGCGGTTGGGCTGGCGGGGGAGGGCCTCGTCGTCGGTGCAGGCGACCAGGGGATGGGCGTCGGTGGAGGCCACCCGCCACCCGTGGCGCAAGGTCTCCTGCCGCACCTCGGGGAGCACGTCCGCGGTGGGGCCGAGGGTGATGGCGCGGGCGCCGGTGGGCGCCTCCTCCTCGTCGTCCTCCGACGCGAAGTCCACGAACGCCTCGACCGAGTCGAGGAGCACCAGGGCCGGGCCCTCCTCGGCCGCGTCCGGCATCACGAGGACCAGGCCCTCCCGCTTCATCCCGGGCAGGTCGACCTGCAGCGGGCCGTCCTGGAGCTTCTCCCAGACCCGGGCCTCGTAGAACGTGGCCGCGGCCTCGAAGAGCGCCCCCACCACCTCGGGGGTCACGCCCTCGCCGACCAGGAGGCTGGGCTCGGGGAGCGACTCCCAGCGCCGGATGAACTCGTCGGCCATCGCCTCCCAGGCCTCGATCGCGGCCGGGGTGGGGCCCACCGCGAGCGTGATCTCGGGCAGGAGCGGCTCGAGGAGCGCGACCAGCTCGGGGGACTCGAGGCGCAGGCGCACCGGGCGGGTCTCGTTGGCCTCCGTCACCGCGGCCCGGAACGTGCGCACCAGCTCCTCCGCCATGTCCTCACCCTCGAGGAGGTGGAAGGCGGCCAGGTTCTTGTCGGGGTCGAGCCACACCACGAGCGCGGGCGGCACCTCGTCGACTTCGTCGGGATCGGGCTCGAAGAGCGGCGAGACGGCGCCGCTCCAGGTCACCTTGGACGCGTTGATGGAGAAGAGCGCCTTACGCTTGGCCACGGGGGCCGACTATGGCGGGGCGGGGGGCGTTTGACTACGCCTACGGCTACTCGAGGACGAGGTCGTCGTCGCCGCGGGGCTCCAGGCGCATGTCGTCGAACGAGAAGTTCATGACGCCGGTGATCCGGGTGAAGCGGTCGCCCAGGGTGCGGTTGTCGTCGGGGCGGGTCATGCCCGCGCAGGAGCAGTCCACGCCCGCGTCGCACATCGTGCTGGGGACGAGGGTGCCGTTGTACGCGTAGTTGAAGGCGTTCCCGATGAACACGTTGCCGGTGACGAGGAAGTTGCCGAAGTCGCGGCCGTTGGTGGCCTCGACGCAGACGGTGGTGACCTCGACGTCCTGGATCTCGACCAGCACGCCCTCATAGGGGTTGTCGGTGCCGCTGTTGCGGGCCAGGTCGGCCGAGCTCACCACGATGGGCGCCACGGTGGCGGTCTGGCTGTTGACGACCTCGAAGGTGGGGAACTCGAGCTGGCGGCTGCCGTAGAAGTCCGCCACCTGGCCGGTCACGTTGATCACGTTGCCGACCTGGGGCACGTCCGCGAGGCTCGCCGCGTAGGTCACCTTGATGCCAGCGAACTTGCCGTCGGTGACGGACATGTCCTGGATCCACAGGGCCCGCAGGTTGGTGCTCACGTAGCTGTCGTTCGCGGTCACCGTCATGTTCTTGAAGTCCACCGCGGGGCAGGTCTCGGTGGTGGTCGGGTTCTTCTGGCAGATGCTGGGGTGGTCGGGGTGGGTGGGATCCTGGATGGCCACCACCGAGTCCACGGTGACGATCGGGTTCTTGCGATCCACGTCGTCCGCGCTGCGCGGGGTCAGCATCGAGATGCCGGAGTCGAAGGGCGCGGTGCCCATGCGGAGGACGCCGGTGATGCTGTTGAACTCCTCGCCCACCGCGACCCGGCGCTCCTCGTAGATCGTGCCGGAGACGATCAGGCCGCCGTCGACCACGAAGGCGCCGAAGATCGAGTTCCCGCCCGCGCCGGGCACGTTCGTGACCACCGAGGCGGTCAGGTTCTCGAGCTTCACCAGCACGCCCTCGTAGTCGTCGGCCTGGGTGCCGCCGGTGGAGATCGCGCTCGCGTCGGCCACGAGCTTGGGCGTCGCGGGCATCACGGACTCGGCGTCGCCGAAGAAGGTCGCGGAGAGCTGCTTCTGGCGCGCCGCGCCCTCCTGACCGAAGTCGCGGTAGCTGCCCTCGATGCGGATCACGTCACCCACCGCGGGGAGCTGGCCCTGCACGTCGGCCCGGTAGGTCACCTCGATCCCGGAGAAGCGCCAGTCCAGCTCAGCGGTGGTGGCGAGGTCCTGCACGAAGAACGCCCACAGGGTGGGGTTGCCGTCGGTGTCCTTGAGGATCACGAAGGTGGGGCTGGTGACCACGACCTGCTCCAACACAACAGGGTCGCCCAGCAGCGGCTGGTGCTCGCCGCCGTCCACCTTGAGGTCGCACACCGTGAGGCTGGCGGAGGCGGGGCAGGTGACGCCGGGGTTGTTGTTGTTGTTGTTGTTGTTCGTGTTGTTCGTGTTGTTGTTGTTGTTGTTGTTGTTGTTGGTCCCGTTGTTGGTCTTGCTCTCGCCGCACGCGGCGGTGGCGAGGACCAGGGAGCAGAGCAGGAGCGAGCGCGTCATCTTCGGCATGGTGTTCCTCGGGTGGGGCACATGTAGGCTGATGTGGCCCGGTGCCAAGCGTGGGCAAACCGTCGGTGGTCTGTCCGGACCTGTCAATCGCAAGCGGAGCGCCCCGCCGACGGCCCGACCGGCGCCCCCCTTGACGTGGGGTGACCACGTTGGAGCTATAGGGCCCGCGTGAGCATCTCGGCCCCGATTCTCGTCAGCCTCGCGGCCTTCGTGCCCCTGCCCGGCACCAGCAGCGTGTCGGTGCCGATGCAGCCCCCGCTGGCGTGCGAGCCGTGCCACGGGGACCTCGACGGCGGGGCCTTCGACACCTGGAAGGGCAGCGTCATGGGGCACGCGGCCCGCGATCCGCTCTACCTCGCCGCCCTGAGCGAGGCCGAGCGCGACGTCCCGGGGGTGGGCGACTACTGCCTGCGCTGCCACGCCCCCGAGGCCTGGGTGCAAGGCCGCTGCTTCCCCACCGACGGCCAGCGCCTGCTCCCGGAGGACAGCGGGGTGACCTGCGCGACCTGCCACCGGATGCGCGAGTCTCCCTGGCAGCGGAACGGGCAGTTCTGGCTGGCCGAGGACCTCGTCTACCGCGGCCCCTACGCCGAGACCCCGGCCCCCCACGAGTGGGCCCAGTCGGACTTCATCTCGGACTCCCGGCTCTGCGGCACCTGCCACGACCTCCGAAACCCCCTGGTGCGGCGCCTCGACCTCGACGGCCAGGACACCGGGCAGCCCTTCCCCGAGCAGACCACCTACACCGAGTGGGCCACCAGCGCCTTCGCCGCCGGCCCCCAGGCCCGCTCCTGCCAGAGCTGCCACATGCCGGAGGGGGAGGGGGTGGTGGGGCGCACCGGCCCGATCCGCACGGATCGCTCCGATCACGGCATCGCGGGGGCGAACACCTTCCTGCCCGCCGCCATCGCGTTCCTGTACCCCGAGCTGGGGCTGGGGGAGGCCCTGGCCCTGGGCGAGGCCGCCAACCGCGAGAGCCTGGCCCGGGCCGCGACCCTGACGGTGGAGGCCGCGCCAGGGATGGTGCAGCGTGGGGTGCCGGTGTCGCTGACCTTCCGGATCACCAACCTCACCGGCCACAAGCTCCCCACCGGCTACCCCGAGGGGCGGCGGATGTGGCTCGAGGTCCGGGCGCCGGACCTCGGCCTGGCCCGGGGCACCTACGACGCGCTGGCCGACGCCATCGCCGCGCCCGCCGCCCTCTACCGGGCGGTGCACGGCCAGCGGGGGATCGGGCCCGGCTACCGGCTGGCCCTGAACGACACCATCTACTTCGACAACCGCATCCCGCCCCAGGGCTTCGTGCCGACCGCCACCACCGCGCCGGTGGGCAAGGTCTACCCGGAGGTGGCGCCAGGGATCCTCGCCCACTGGGACGACGTCACGGTGACCGGCACCGTCGCCTGCGACAGCCCCGCGATGGAGGTCCACGTGGACGCGGTGCTCTGGTACCAGACCGTCACCAAGGTCTACGTGGACAGCCTCGTGCGCGACCAGGCGGGCTCGATCCGGGGCCAGACCCTCGAGATCGCGTACCAGGAGGTGAACCCGGGCCCGGAGGAGATGGCCCGGGTGAGCGTGCGGATCCCGGTGGACTCCATCGTCGGCTGCGACCCGCCGGACGCGGGGACGCCCGACACCGGGGTCGAACCGGACGCGGGCAGGCCCGACACGGGGGTGGATGCCGGGGTGGCGGCGCCGGACGCGGGCCAACCGGAGATGAGCGACGGAGGCTGTGACTGTCAGGAAACCGGGGGCGGCCCAGTTGGTCTGACCGGGCTCGCCCTGCTATGCCTGGGGGCGGCCCTCGCGCGACGCGCGCGGCCGAGGAAAGACCCGAAGTGACCGCCGAGCTCGTCCCCATGCCCGCTCCGCCCCGGGATCTGCTCCGGGTGGCCCGCTTCTTCCCGTTCGAGGAGGGCGGGCGGCGCCTGATGTTCGTGGTCGACAACGCCGCGTTCTGCGCCCTCGACGAGGCCTCGTGGCGCCTCGCCCAGCACCTGATCGGTCAGGAGCGGGCGCGGCGGAGCGAGCTGTTGGCCCTCCTCGATGACCTGCCCCCGGCGGAGGCGGAGGAGGCGGTGCTCGGCTTCGAGCAGCTCGAGATCCTGCTCCCGCACGACTTCCCGCTGTACAGCCGGGACCAGGTCCCGGTGACGGTGGAGCCGCTGTCCACCCTGGTCCTGCACGTGAGCCACGACTGCAACATGCGTTGCGGCTACTGCTACGCGGACTACGGGCGCTACGGCGGCGACTACGGCTACATGACCCCGGAGCAGGCGGTGGCCCACACCGAGCGCTTCTTCGATCAGCTGGGCTCGGGCCGGACGGTGCAGATGACCTTCTTCGGGGGCGAGCCCCTGATGAACATGCCGGTGGTGTACGCGGCCCACGCCTACGCCAAGGAGCGCGCGGCCCGGGAGGGCAGGGTGATCGGCTTCGGCCTCACCACCAACGGGACCCTCCTCACCCGGGAGCTGGTGGAGTTCTTCGAGCAGGAGCGCTTCGCGCTCACCCTCAGCATCGACGGCCCCCCGGACGTGAACGATCGGCTCCGGCCGATCCAGGACGGCAGCAAGAGCTACGACGTGATCATCCAGCGGGTGAAGGAGAGCGGGGTGCAGGCGAACGCCCGCGTCACCCTGACCCGCAAGTGCCTGGACGTGCCACGCATCGTCCGCCACCTGGTCGACGTCGGGTTCCGCGAGGTGGGGGTGTCGCCGGTGGCGAGCGGCCACGCCCGCTTCGACCTCGACGACGACGATCTGCAGGTCCTGTTGCGCGGCGTCACCGAGCTCGCGGACGACTTCGTGGCCTGGGCGAAGGAGGGGAAGATCTTCCCCTTCTCGAACATCCGCACCGTGGTCGAGCAGATCGCGTCCGGCGACCCCCGGGCCATGCCCTGCGGGGCGGCCACGCGGCTGGTGGCGGCGGACAACAAGGGGGGCCTGTACGCCTGCCACCGGCTGGTGGGGCAGGAGGAGTTCCGGATGGGCTCCCTCGAGGAGGGGGTGGATCCGGAGCGGCGCTTCCAGCTCCTGAAGCGGATCCAGCCCCGGGACCGGGCCCCCTGCCAGACCTGCTGGGCCCGCTACCTGTGCGGCGGCGGCTGCCACCACATCGCGTGGCTGCACTCCGACAAGGACGCCACCGCGCCGTGGACGATCAGCGATGGGTTCTGTGACTTCCTGAGGGGCTGGTATCGGCTGGGCCTTCACACGTACGCGCGGCTGTTGGAGGAGGCCCCCGGGGCCTTGGAGGTGCTCTTGAAGAAGCGCAGCCCCTCCGCGTGCAGCCAGCCCCAGGGGCAGTGAGGAGAGTTCGATGGTGAAGATGGGTTGGCGAGGTTCGGCAAGTTGGGTTGCGGTGTTCGCGCTGACGGCGTGGGCCGTCGCGTGCAAGAGCAAGGACGATGGCGCGGCCTCGGCCAAGGCCGCGCGGGCGGTCGAGGCCAAGCCGGCCCCCACCCTGGTCTTCGCGGCGTCCTCGAACCTGCGGGTGCTGGACGGGGACGCCGGCCAGGTGGTTGGGCGCCTCGACATGCTGAAGACGGTCAACGAGATCGCCTTCAGCCGCGACGGCGCCACCGCGTACCTGGCGGCGAGCGACGGGGTGCGGGCGGTGGACACCACCACCTTCGAGCTGAAGGCCAAGCTCACCGAGAACCCCGCCCGCTTCGTGGAGCTGTCGGACGACGGCGCCCGCCTCTTCGTCCTCGAGCACTTCGTCACCAAGAACGAGGACGGCACCCGCACGGTGCACCCGTTCTCGATGGTGACCCTCGAGGTGGCGACCGGCGCGGTGCTCTCCAAGGTCGAGATCGGTGATCGGGTCCGCTACGCGCGGCCCTCCGAGGGGCCGGGGCGGCACAGCCTGGTGGTGTACGAGTCGAACGAGGTGGTGCTGGGCCGGCCCACCGAGCCCCTCGGGAAGGGGCGGGAGCTGAACCCCGCGGCGGGGATCCAGCCCGAGGGGGCGTGGCAGATCCGCCAGACGGTGGCGTACCAGGCGGGGCACGTGTACCTCCCGGTCGAGGGGACCCCAGCCCGGATCATGGACGTGAACCTGGACTCGGGTGAGGTCCGGAACCTCTCGCTCGGCCGGCCGGCCGCCCTGCGCGGGCTGGCCCTGACCCCCGACGGCGCCACCGTGCTCGCCAACACCGGCGACGGCCTGGTGTGGCTGGACGCCGCCACCGGCGCGGTCACCGGGGAGCTCGCGCTCCCGGGCGGCCTGATGGGCTGCGCGGTCCGGGGCGACGGCAAGCAGGCGTTCATCGCCAAGACCATCGACGAGAAGGGCGGCGCGGTGCTCACGGTGGACGTCGAGGCCAAGAGCCTCCTCGCCAAGGCCCACCTCGATGACATCTCGCCCTGGGCCATCGGCGTAGCCCCGGGCGCCTCGGCGCGATAGAACCCCCATGTGAAGGACGCAGGGATGGGGCGCGCTCGCGCCTCCTTCGGCTTCATCATCGGCGGCCTGGCCCTCGCCTCCGGGCTCGCCCTCCGGGGCGCGCTGACCTTGAAGCTCCCCACCCTCTTCGAGCAGGCTGCCTTGCACTGGGCGGCCCTCGCCCTCGCCCTCGCCGCGGTGCTCTCGGCGTGGCTGGCTCGGCCGTCCCGCGACGCGTTGCTGGAGTGGGGGCTGCTCCCGGTGGCGGCGCTGTTGGCCCTCGCGATGCCGGGCCTGGCGGTGGTGGATCCGACCCGGGCGCAAGCCTACCTGCCGGGTGGCCTCGAGGCGGCGGGGGGCTTCGCGCTCATCGTGTCCGCGCTGCGCTTCTTTCGGGCCCAGGCCGAGCGGGCGGTGGCTCCGCTGCGCCTGGGCGAGAAGCGGAAGACCCGGCTGATCCGGGAGGGCCAGAAGAAGCGCCCCGAGGTCCCCGGCGCCGCGCTCGAGGCGGGTGACCTCATGGAGCTGAAGGCGGGGGCCGAGGTCCTCGCCGACGGCGAGGTCGTCGAGGGGTCGGGCTTCGTGGACGAGGCGGCGCTCCTCGGCCCCGGGCTGCCGACCGCCAAGAAGCCGGGCGATCCCGTGTTCGCGGGGTCGATCTCGTCTGCGCCGGAGCTGGTGGTGAAGGTGGCCCGACCGCTGGCCCGGTCGCTCCTGGCGCAGCGCGAGGGGGCGTTCCAGCCGGTGGTGGCGGAGCTCGGCGCGGCGGACCGCGGGGCCTGGATCTGGGGCGGGCTCCTGATCGCCCTGGCCCTGTTGGCCGCGGCGACCCCCTTCGTGGGGCGTGAGGTCGCGCCGGCGTGGGGCGACATCCTCGCCACGTGGGCCGGGGTCGCGCTCGCGGTGGTGGCGGCGGCGCCGGCCCTGGCCGCGGGCCGGGCGAAGCTCGCCGCGGCGGCCGAGGCGCGCCGCGGGGGCCTGATGCTGAGCCGGGCCAAGGATCTCGAGGATCTGATGCGGGCTCGGCGCTGGCAGATCGACCCGCACCTGCTCGCCGCGCCGGGGAAGGTCGAGGTGGTGGTGTACGGCGACACCCCGGCCGACACCCTGCTCGCGGTGGCGGACGCCCTCTTGAGCGAGAGCTTCGGCCCTGAGCAGACGTCCCTGCGCGAGGCGCTGAAGGCCAAGAACCTCGAGCGCCTGGCCGTCGCGGCCACACGCAAGGACGACGCCCTGTGGCGCGGCACGGTGAACGGGCGCCGTTGGTACCTCGGCTTCGAGGCCGCGGTGGAGGCGCAAGCCGAGTTGACGGCGGACATGAAGAGCCCGCTCGAGTTCCTGCGCGACCAGGGCCACACCGTGTACCTGCTCGGGCGTGACGACGGCGGGGTGCTCGGCGCGCTCGGGATCTCGGTGGGGGCGGAGCCCGAGGCGGTGAAGGCGGCGAAGGCCCTGAGCGCCACCCTCATGCCGGGCCTCCCGGACGGCACGCGACAGGCGGTGGCCAAGGCGGCCGGCGTCACCTGCGACGGCCCGCCCCTCGGGCGCCACGACGCGACGCTGCTCACTCCCCACGCCGAGCTCCCCAGCTCCGGCGCCCGGATCCGGGTGGTGGAGCCGGCGCTGGACCTGGACCTGCCCGCGCGCTCCGCTCCCCGCGTGCTCCGCCCCGGCTTGCCGCGCCTCGCCGAGCGCCTGCCGCGGCTCCCCGAGCTCAGGCAAGAGGCCTTGCGCCGAACCTGGGTGGTGGCGCTCCTCCCGCCGGTGCTGACAGCGGGGCTGGCGTGGCTCAACGTGCTCGGGCCGGGCCTCGGCGCGCTGGTGGGGTTGGGCGCGGTGCTGTTCGCGGGCCGGGCCTACGCGGTGGCGGGTGGGGCGGAGGCGTCGGCCGAGGCAACCGAGGACGCTGCCGCTTGACGGCGGCGTCTGCGCAGCCGTCCGGCCCACGCCCGGACGCGTCCGGTCACGTCCGGGGTGGGTGGCATTGAATCCGAGGCCTGGCCGGTGGCACGGTTCTCGCTAACGTGGGATGCGGAGATGGGGGCATGCTGACAGACCGTGGCCTGGTTCGCCCGCACGCGCCCAAACGGGCGTGGTGGCCGCTGCTTTGGGGGTTGGCCCTGGTGGGCCCTGCCGCGGGGTGCGGCGAGGTGCTGCTCGCGGAGGACTCGGGCGTGCACGCCGACAGCGGCGTCACCGACGGTGACTCGGGCATCGCGCCCGATGGCGGCGCGACCGACCCCGACTCGGGCGCTCCGCCCGACGGCGGCGACGCTGGGGCCGCGCTGGACGCTGGGCCGGACGCCGAGGTCCCCGACTCCGGGCACGAGGATGCCGAGGCCCTCGACAGCGGCGACCTCGACGCGGGCTTCGAGGACACCGGGCCCGTCGACACCGGGGCCCAGGACAGCGGCCCGGCGGACGTCGGGTCTCCGGACGGCGGCCTCTACACCGTGACCCTTGCCCCCACTGGGCCCGGCGGCCTCACCGTGGTCGGCGCGGGGGTGACCTGCCCGGGCCAGTGCACCCTATCCGTGCCCGCAGGCGCGACCCTCACCGTCCAGGCCCAGCCCGACGCCCAGGGGCGCCTCGACGCCTGGCTCAGCCCCGCCGCCTGCGTGGGGCAGGGCGGCTCGTGCAACTTCTCCGTCAACTCGGACGTCACGGTGGGCGCGGAGTTCGTCCTCGTCGACTACGACCTCGAGGTCCGCATCGCGGCGGGCACCGGGACCGGCGTGGTGCTCGCCGCCCCGAGCCTCGACTGCCCCGGCGCTTGCGTTGCAAGCTACCCTGCGGGCACCTCGGTCGACCTGGAGGCCCACGGCGACCCCGGCAGCCGCTTCAGGCGCTGGCTGGGAGACTGCACTGGCACCGCCCGGACATGCACGGTGAGCATGAGCCAGGCGCGGCTGGTCTTCGCCGAGTTCGAGTCGGTGCCGCAGCTGGTGAGCAACGGGCAGGCGGCATCGTTGGTGCTCGGGCAGGCGGACTTCACGTCGCAGGACGACGGGACCGTGATCACGGGCGGGCGAACGGACTTCCCGACCCACTGCGCGACGGATGGGAGTCGGTTGTTCCTGTCGGAGTATTTGCGCAAGCGCGTCCTTGGGTGGAACAGCGTCCCGCAGCTCTCCGGAACCTCCGCGGACTTCGCGCTCGGGCAGAACAACATGGTCAGCGTAGTGACGCGGCCTCTCGGCCAGAACTCGTTGCGGGGCCCGGGAGGCCTCGCGATCTTCGGCGGGCGGCTCTATGCTTTGGACGAGTCTGCACGAGTCCTGGTCTGGGACTCGCTCCCCGCTCAAGGTAGCAGTCTGCCAGACCGTGTTCTGATGCAGTCAGCCTGGACGACGGCAATGACAGGCGTTAGCGCGGATCATGTCGCCTCTGCCAACGACCTCGCTGTGTCGGCAGGTCGGCTTGCCGTCGCGGACTCCGCCAGCCGAGTCCTGCTCTGGAACCAGGTGCCGACATCCGGCGGCCTCGTTCCTGCGGACACAGTCCTCGGGCAGCCCACATTCACGAGCGCGGTCGGGGTCCACCCGCCGACCGCGAGTTCTCTGGGCGGCCCAAGCGGGGTCGCGCTCGATGGATCGGGGCGGCTCGCAGTGGCCGACACCTTCAACAGCCGGATCTTGATCTGGAACACCTTCCCGACTCAGAACAATCAACCAGCGGACATCGTCTTGGGTCAGACATCGTTCAGCGCCTCAGCCGAGAACGCAGGGCAGCCAACGCCCAATGCGGTCGGGCTGTCAGTCCCGAGGGACGTGGTGTTCACGTCGGACTCCCTTGTTGTATCGGACTATGGCAATCAGCGGGTGGTACTCTGGACGCCGGTTCCGACGCGTTCCGGTGCCCCGGCCACAGCGGTGCTTGGGGCTCCGAGCTTGAACGTGCTGGGCGGCAACGGGCCAAGCGCCCAAGCGCTCAGCGTGTCGGAGTCGCTCTGCGTCTTTGGCAGCCAACTCTGGGTGGTCGACAGCGGCTACAACCGCCTGGTTCGGTTCGACCTCGCCCGACCCTGATCAACGGGCGGGGGATTCAGTAAACGGGGACCGATGCCAGGTCGTTCGAGAGGTTGGGGCAGTCGTCGAGCCACTCGGAGTGGCTGGTGCTATCCGGTACCTGGGCGGACCAGTAGCAGGGGTGGCATGCGCGGATGTCGTTCATCCACCCGCTGCTGCCGCACGGATCGATGCGGCCTGTTTGTCCCACCTCCCAGCCCGGCAGGAACCCCGGACAGCAGTCCCCGAAGGAGTAGGTGCGGGCGTCGTCGGGGGCCCGGCTGGCCAGGGTCTCGGCCTTCCGGTTGAGGGGCTTCAGGGCCATCACGAACACCTATAACACAACTCGCAAGCGAGCGCGCAGCCGGGTGAAAGCCCGGCGGAGAGGGGTGGGACGGCTCCGCCGGCCCGGGACCCCATGAACTGGGTCGCGTGTCACGGGAGGGCGGGATCCTGGACCAGGGTCGGCTCCCGGAGCCGGGCGTAGGCGCCAGCGAGCACGAAGGTGAGGGCACCCAGGCTGAACACCTCGTCCCGGCTGAACCAGGCCAGGGTCGACAGAGCCAGCACCGCGAGCACGGTGAGGCTGGCGATGACGGGGACGCTGCGGCGGATCGACAGGACGACCGCCTCGACGACCAGCAGGGGGAGCCCGAGGGCGACGGTGCGGACGATGGCCTCGCCGGAGGAGGCCACCATGCGCCACGAGTGTAGGAGGACGTCGGCGAGCACCACCATGGCGCCGATCGCGAGCACCAGCACCGCGGCGGCGGCGGCGTCCTTCGCCACCATGGCGTGGTGGGCGTACTGCTTGGCGTGCAGGTCCACGAAGGCCTCGAGGGCGGTGTTCAGCACCTCCATGCTGAGCACGAGGAACACGCAGAACATGACGCTCGCCCGGGAGGCGAGGTCGAGGTTCAGGGCCATGCCCACGAGCATCACCGCGGTCCCCGAGACCCAGTGGATCTTCATGTTGCGCTGGGTGCAGAGCGTCCTGAGCACGCCATCGATGGCGTAGGAGAAGGACGCGAGCATCCCCGCGCGCTTCGCGATCTGTTTTGCCAGCCGAGGTTCAGGGTCGCTCAACGGTCACCGCCGGAGCAGAACGTACATGGCTCCGGCCCCGCCGTCATGGGGGCGCGCGGTGCAGAAGGCGAGCACGCTCTTCGCGATCCGGCCGCGCTCGAGCCAGTTCTTGAGCAGGCCCTTCAGCACCGGGATCTGGTCCTTGGAGTTGTGCCCGCGGCCGTGGACGATCAGCACGCAGCGGCGCCCCGCGACCCGCTGATCCGCGATGAACTTGTCCACCGCGCTGCGGGCGTCCTCGCGCATCATGCCGTGCAGATCGAGGTGGCTCTGGAACGCGAAGTCGCCCCGCTTCAGCTTCTGGAGGATCCGGCGATCCAGGCCCTCCATGCAGCCCTCGATGAACTCGTCCGAGTCCGAGATGTCGAAGCGGCCGGTGCCGTCCACCAGGCTCGCGAGCTCGGCCAGGGCCTCGGCGTCCTCGTCGTACACCGGCACCGCGTCCGCGTTGGCCGGAGGCAGGGGAGGGCGAACCTTGCCCCGGGGATCGTGGGTGCGGTCGATCCCGCGCACCGCCGCCGCGAACAGGTCGGCGTCGGAGCCGGGGGCGTGCTCGGGCTCGGGCTCGGGCTCGGGCGCCTTTGGCTTCGGTGTGGTCCAAGCCGCGACCTGCGCCTTCTTCGCCTCCTTGCGGGCCTTCTTGAGGTCCTTCTGGAGCTGCTCGCCGAGCGCGGTGAAGGGGTTGTTGAAGGGCTGTTCCTTACGCTTGGCCACCGCGACTCCCACCTCCCCTTTTAGCGTGCTGGCGGGTCGCGCGTGCATAAAAACCCGTCTGTTGGAGTGACTTAGAAAGAATCACCGGGTGCCCCCTCAAACCGCATGCCGGTTCGCCGATAAAGGACCGGTGATGAGTAACTCGAGGACAATCCTTGTCATTGACGCCGACCCCACCTACCGCCGCAACGCGGGTCGGTTCCTTGCCGAGCACGGCTACACCGTCTTCGAGGCTGACAACGCCAACCGCGGCCTGGAAGAGGCGCGCCACAAGAAGCCCCGCTTCGCCCTGGTCGACCTGGCCTTCCAGGCCAGCACCGGGATGGACCTCGTGGAGCAGCTCCGCGCCGCCGCCCAGCCCCTCGACGTGGTCTGCGTGGCCCGCGGCTGCGCCCTCGCCCACGTGGTCTCGGCCGTCCGCGCCGGCGCCCTCGACGTGATGGAGCGCCCGGTCGACGGCGAGCGCCTGGTGCGCCTCCTCGCCCAGGCGGCCCTGCCCCGGCCCGACGCCAAGGGCGCCGAGAGCCCCAACCGCCCGCTGGGCCTCACCGAGGATCCCGAGGTCGACGTCATGGTGGCCGAGAGCACCGCGATGCGGTCCGCCCTGGCCCGGGCCCGCCAGCTCGCCACCCGCCCCCTCGTGATGGTGGTCGAGGGTGAGACCGGCGCCGGCCACGAGGGCCTCGCGCGCGCTTACCACGCCGCCTCCGACCGCGCCGACGGGCCCTTCGTCCCCGTCCCTGCGCTGCCGACCGCCGGCCAGACCCCCCACGACGTGCTCTTCGGCGTCGGGAGCCTCCCGAGCGCCTTCGCCAAGGCCAAGGGCGGGATCGTCTACATCGAGTCTCTCCTCTCCCTCGGCGAGGCCGGGCAGGAGCGGGTCTACAAGCTCCTCGAGGGCCTGAAGGCGGCCCGCGCCGCCGGCACCGACGTGCGCTGGCCCCCGATGGTCATCGGCGTGGAGCGCCCCCTCTCGGTGGAGGTGAAGGCGGGTCGGGTGAAGGCCGAGCTGGTCGACCTGCTCGCCGACGCGGTGGTGACCGTGCCCCCGCTCCGCGACCGCGACGCCGACGTGCCGGTGCTCGTGCAGCGGGTGGTGGAGGCCATCCAGGCCAAGGTCCACGCCCCCGGCGTGGTGGTGGATCCCGCGGTGGTCGAGGACTTCGCCCACCGCACCTGGGAGCGGAACATCCCCGAGCTGATCAGCGCGGTGTGCCGCGCCGCGGCCTACGACGCCCAGAACCGCCTGGTGCTGGACCCCACCCTTCGGGCCGAGCCCGAGCCGGTGCCCCAGCTCCCGACCCCCGCGCCGGTGATGGCGCCCGTCGCGGTAGCCGCGATGCCCACGGACCCGGTGAACGCGGCCTGGCAGCCGCAGCTGGATCCCGCGGGTCAGGTGCAGTCCTACGATGTCTACGAGGCCGAGATCTTCAAGTTCGCCCTCGAGAAGGCGGGGGGCTGCGTGTCCCGGGCGGCCGAGCTCCTCGGGGTCGGCCGCGCCACCATGTACCGGAAGATGCGGGCCTACGACATCGAGGTCCCGCCGGTCTCCGAGCGCACCATGGCCCGCAGCCGCCGCGCGCGGAAGCGCCGCGCCGAGGAGCGGGCCCAGCGTGAGGCGAGGGGCCCGGAGCGCCACGCCTCGTAGGCGCCGCCTGGGACCCCAGGACCAGCAAGCGGAGCGCGCAGCCGGGCGAAGCCCGGCGAAGAGGGGTGGGACGGCTCCGCCGGCCCGGGACCCCAGGACCAGCAAGCGGAGCGCGCAGCCGGGCGAAGCCCGGCGAAGAGGGGTGGGACGGCTCCGCCGGCCCGGGACCCCAAGACCCCGAAAACAGTTCAGGTGCAGGGTGGGCCGTGGTACTCGCGGCCCCATGGCACGCAAGCTCCAGACTCAAGCCAACGGCAACCTCACCCCCTCCGTCATCGTCCGCAACTGGGTCGGCGGTGAGGAGCGCGACGCCACCGGCGGGGTGCGCTTCGACTCCCGCTCCGCCTCCAACCAGGTCGACGTGGTGGGCACCGCCCCCCTGTCCGGCATGGAGGACGTCGAGGCCGCGTGCCGCGCCGCCGCCGCAGCCTATCCTGCGTGGTCCGCCACCCCCGCGCCGGTGCGGGGCGAGATCGTGGGCCGCATCGGCGAGGCGATCAGCCACCACAAGGAGCTCCTCTCGAAGTTGGTCTGCCGCGAGATCGGCAAGTCCATGAAGGAGTCCCGCGGCGAGGTGCAGGAGGTGATCGACACCGCGCACTTCTTCCAGTCCGAGGGCCGGCGCCTCTACGGGCAGACCGTGCACTCCGAGATGCCGAACAAGGAGCTGTTCACGTACCGGCGCTCCCTCGGCGTGGCCGGCATGATCACCGCCGGCAACTTCCCCATCGCGGTGCCCTCCTGGAAGATCCTGCCCGCGATCCTCACCGGCAACACCGTGGTGTGGAAGCCGAGCGAGGACGCGCCGGTCATCGCCTACCTCTTCGGGCGCATCATGGAGGAGGCCGGCGTCCCCGCCGGCGTCGTGAACATCGTCCACGGCGCGGGCGGCGGCGGCGCGGGTGAGGCGATCCTCGCGTGCGTCGACAAGGGCCTCATCCAGAAGATCTCCTTCACCGGCTCCACCGCGGTGGGCCGCAAGGTGGGCGAGGTCTGCGGGCGCAACCTCCAGATCCCCTCGCTCGAGCTCGGCGGCAAGAACCCGATGGTGGTGCTGCGCGACGCGAACATCGACGTCGCGGTCGAGGGCGCGCTCTTCTCGGGCTACGGCACCGCGGGGCAGCGCTGCACTTCGCTCGGCAACCTGATCCTCGACAAGCCCATCGCGGCCGAGTTCAAGGCGCGCCTGTTGAAGCGCCTCTCCGAGATCAAGATCGGCGACGTGACCAAGAGCGAGGACGTGCTCTACGGGCCGATGATCAACCAGCGCTTCTACGAGAACTTCATGAAGCACTTCGAGATGGGCAAGGCGGACGGCGCGCGCCTGCTCACCGAGAAGCACGGCCGCATCACCAAGGAGAACGCCCCCGCGAACTTCGTGGGCGACCCCGACGCCGGCTACTACGTGTTCCCCACCCTCTGGGAGGGCGTCACCGCCGACATGAAGCTCTCGCAGACCGAGATCTTCGGCCCCGTGGTCACCGTCATGGAGGTCGACGGCTTCGCCGAGGCCCTCGCCGCCGCCAACTGCGCCCCCTACGGCCTGTCGTCGTCGTGCTACACGATGAACCCGACGGACATCCTGCGCTTCAAGAACGGGATCCACGCTGGCATGACCAGCATCAACAACACCACCAACGGCGCCGAGGCCCACATGCCCTTCGGCGGGGTGGGCTGGTCGGGCAACGGCACCCGCGAGTCCGGGGTCTGGGTCATCGACGCGTACACCCGCTGGCACGCGGTGAACGAGGACCTCGCGGGCAAGCTCCAGCTCGCCCAGATGGACGTGGACTTCGGCGAGACCAAGGAGCCCACCGACCTGTCCTTCCTCGCGTAGCGCCTCGGAGCCGAGGGTGGTCCTTGGACTCGAGCTCGTGCATCGACGCTGCCGAGCCCAGAAGCTGAGCCCGTGGCGTGAGCCTCGAGCCCGGAGCCCTGTGGGCCGAACCCTGAGCCCTGTGGCCTGCGGCCTGCGCCCTGTCTCTGATGCCTGACGCCCATGGCGCCCCATCGGCCACACGGGCTCGAAGTTCGATCGTGGGCATGGCCTCAGGCTCCAGAGACAGGCATCAGGCCTCAGGCTCCAGAGACAGGCTCCAGAGACAGGCTTCAGGTTCCAGGTTCCAGAGACAGGCCTCGGGTTGCCGGCTTCAGGTTCCAGAGACAGCCGTAGCGCGCGGGCTCCAGGCGTCGGGCTCGAGGCTCCAGGTGCTCGGCCCGAACTTGCCGCAGCCGGCCCGAAGTTTCCGCTTTCTGGCTGGCCGGGGCAGAATGGGGCCGTGGCCCCCGCGCGCCAGGCCCCCCTTGCCCTCCTCCTGCTCGCCGCGTGCGGCGGCGGCGCCGACCAGCTCGTGCTGATGAACCGCCTGCCCGAGGCGATCGGCCTCGAGGTGCGGGCGCCGGACGAGGCCCTCCGGGGCGGCTGCGATCAGGACTTCGCGACGCGCTTCTGCGCCGACGAGTACGCCATCATCGGGGTCCTCGACTTCGACGGCGGCGAGACCCGCGCTGTCACGATCTCCGACGCCACCGGCGGGGACCGCTGCACGAACATCCTCTGGCTCCGGCTGGTGTGGCTGGGAGCGCCCGAGGGCACCCCCGAGGGCCCGGCCCAGGACCCGGGCGCGCTCTTCGAGCTCCCGGCCCGGGTCGAGGTGGAGGAGGGCACCGGCGCCCTGCACGGGGTCGCCTTCCCGAGCAAGACGGTGCGCCTCGACGAGGTGGGGAGCGTGGACGCCCAGCAGGCCGCGCCGCCCGCCACCTGCGCGACCCTCGGCCGCGCGCCGCGCTCATGAGGCTCCGCTGGAGCGCCCTGGTGCTCCTGCTCGCGGGCGCCGCTGGCTGCCCGCCCAAGGTCCTGGGCGGCGCGCCGGAGCCGGTGCCCCTCGGCCAGGAGGTCGTGGATCCGGTGAGCGGCGCCCGGTGCGTGCGCGATCCCAGCACCGAATCGGCGGTCTACATGGATCGCAACCACTACTTCTGCGCCGCGGGTAACCGCCTGATCTTCATCGGGGATCCCGAGCGCTACGCCTATCACCGCTAACCCTCGGTGGGGCGCCGCCGCCTGCGTATGGCGCGACGCGGTGCGAACCGAAGTACGCACCTTGGCGACAGGGTGAGTCCTCATTCAGCCGGGGGGTGTGGTCTTTTTGCGTCACCTTTCGTCCGCCAGGTCAGTTGGCCCGGCCGTTGCTCATACCAAGGGTCCGAGGCGTGAGTGCGTAACCTGGGTGCCACCTGGGCTTCACACAGCGACCTCAGGAAAACCATGCTTCCCAGCCCGAGCCAACTCCGACCCCAGACCGAGCTGCCCTTCGCGCCGCGCCCCGAGCTGCGCCTGGTGCCTCGGACCAACCGCGTGGCGGTGATCCTGAACGCCAACGCCAAGCGCGTGAACGAGCGCGTGAAGCGGACCATGGGCGAGGTCGTCCCTGCGGGGGACCTGTTCTACTGCCACACCCTCGAGGAGGCGGAGGGCCACGTCCGCACCATCCTCGAGCAGCGCTACGGGACCGTCCTCATGGGCGGCGGTGACGGCACCATCGCCACCACCATCAACCTCCTGGTGAAGCAGGCCGAGAAGATGGGCCGCGGCGACTTCCGCCACGCCCTCCCGGACCTCGGCATCCTGCGCCTGGGCACCGGCAACGGGCTGGCCAACATGACCGGCGCCGGCCGGCCGACCGACGACGTGGCGCGCCTGCTCGCGGGCGAGCGCCCCAAGGCCCACGTGCTCCGGCTGATCGAGGACGTCGAGAGCGGCTGGGTCTACCCCTTCGCGTCCCTCGGCTACGACGCCCAGGTCCTGAACGACTACGTCGACACCGTGAAGAGCACGAAGACCGCGGTGGGCAAGGCGGTGATGAAGACGCTCCCCGGGTACTTCTGGGCGATCGGCACCCGCACCATCCCGACCGAGCTCAAGCAGGAGCGGGCTCGGGTCCGCGTGGTGGCGCGCGGTCGCGCGTCGATCCTCGACCCCGAGACGGCCGAGGAGATCCCGCTCGAGGCGGGCGCCACCCTGTTCGAGGGCACCGCCCGCGCGGTGGCGATGGGGACCTCGCCCTTCTACGGCTACGGCCTGAAGGCGCTCCCCCACGCCCTGCGGCGCACCGACCGGTTCCACATCCGGGTCTCCGCCGCGTCGATCTCGTACCTCCTGTCGCACCTGCCCAGCCTCTGGAAGGGCAGCCTGAAGAGCCCGGACATCGTGGACTTCCTGGTGGAGGGGGCCGACGTCGAGAGCAGCGTCCCCCTGCCGATGCAGATGGCGGGTGACGCCCGCGGCCGCACCGACAAGATCTCGGTGCGCCTGCACGAGCGCTGCTTCCGGCTCCTCGAGGGCACCGGCAAGGTCATCGAGTAGCACGCCCCCGCCCCCCGGTTGACGACCCGAGCACCCGCGCCGCATTCAGGTCCGCGAGCCGTGGCGGACCCGGAGCGCATGGTGGACATCCCCTTCGAGGTGCAGGCCCTGGACCACGGCCTGCGCGTCGACCTCTTCCTCATCCGCAAGATGCGGCGCATGTCCCGGTCCCTCGCGGCGCGGGTGGTGAAGAGCGGCGCGGTGCGCCGCGCTACCGGCGAGCCGATCGACAAGCCCTCCGCCCGGGTCTTCGAGGGGGAGGTGGTGGTGATGCGTCGGCGGCCCATGGACGAGGGCCCCACCGACCACATCCACGTGCCGGTGCTGCACGAGGACGAGCACATGGTGCTCGTGTCGAAGCCGGGCGACCTGGTGGTGCACCCCACCGCCTCCGCCTACCACCGCACCCTGGTCCACATCATGCGGACCCGCATGGGCGACGATCGCCTCGACCTCGCCCACCGCATCGACAAGGAGACCTCGGGGCTGGTGATCATGAGCCGGAACCCCGCCGCCGCGACCCACCTCTCGCTCCAGTTCGCCCGCCGCACGGTCGAGAAGAGCTACCTCGCGGTGGTCCTGGGCGCGCCGGAGTGGGACGAGCGCACCATCGAGCTGCCGCTCCGCCTCGTGCCGGACAGCTTGACGAAGTGCCTCATGGAGGTGGGCGGGGCGGGTGCGCAACCCGCCTTGACGCACGTGCGGGTGGTGGCGCGGGGCGATCGCACCGCGCTGGTCGAGGCGCGGCCGAAGACCGGGCGGCAGCACCAGATCCGGCTCCACCTCGCGCACATCGGGCACCCGATCCTGGGCGACAAGCTCTACTTCGGGTCCGAGGACTTCTTCGTGGCCGCGATCCGCGGCGACTACGACGAGGCTTCCCTGGTGGGGTCGGTGGGGCACCCGCGGCAGGCCCTCCACGCGTGGCAGGCCAGCTTTCAACACCCCGACGACGGCCGCACCTTCACCCAGGCCGCGCCGCTCCCGGAGGACATGGTGGCGCTCGCGCGGCGGATGCGCATCCCGGTGCCCGAGGCCCTCTGCGAGGCTACTCCGCCACCAGGTTGAGGCGGCGCACCGCCTGCAAGAGGCGTTGCCCCAGGGCCTCGATCTCGTCGAGGTGGTTCTGGGACAGCTCCACCTCGACCCCCGCGTAGCGCTCGTGTCCGTACAGCGGGCGGGCGGAGGTGACGAGGGCGTCGGCCCGCCCGTCGTAGGGCTGGTTCTCGACCGCGTGCACCCCCTGGGCCTCGAGCTCCGCGAGCAGGATGTCCGCCACCATCCGCTCGAGCGGTTGGTTCGGGTCCATCATGATCCCCATCGACATCGGCCGGATCTCGCCCCGGAACTCGCCGGTGAAGCTGTGGATGGAGAGGTGGAGGACCCGGGCGTCCGGGCCCTTGGCCAGGCGCCGGGAGATCTCTCCGTGCACCGCGCTCCAGTAGGGGGTGTGGAAGCGCGCCATGCGGGCCTCCACCGCCGCGGCGTCCAGGCCCTGGTTGCCGGGCACCGGGACGTCGAAGGCCACCGCTGGCACCACCTCGGGGTTCCAGGGGCTGCGGTTCAGGTCCACCAGGAGCCGGGTCCACTCCCCCGCGAAGAGGGGGGCGCCGAGGGCCCGGGAGAGGAGGCGCGCGACCGGCAGGGCCCCCGGATCCCAGGCCACGTGGGTCTCCAGGATGTCCTCCGGGAGGCCGAGATCCACGTCGGGGGGGACCGCGTTGGAGGCGTGCTCACAGGAGATCACCACCTCGAAGGGCCGATGCACGCGCGCATCTCAGCACAACGGGGCGAGACGCTCCAAGGAATGCGCGCGAATGCCTCAAAACATCGGTATCCTTCGCGGCCGAATGGGGGGGCCGGACACCGGGGGGCGGCTCGCCGCCTTGCACGCGGGCGCGCTGGTGGCGCTGGCCGCGTTCCTGGGCCTCTTCGAGGGGCCAGCTCAGATCCTCACGGTGGCTTGCCTGCTCCTCGCGCTCGGGGCGGGCGCGGCGCGCGGCTGGCGGCCCGACGTCATCACGCTGGGGGTGCTCCTGTGGGGCCTCGCCGGGATCCCCGGCCTGATCATCATGCGGGGGCACGGGCTCTCCTCGGGCGAGACCACGAAGCCGCTGATGGCCCTGGCCCTCCTCGTGGGCGCGTGGTCCGTCGCCCCGGCGCCCGCGCGTCTTCAGCATCGGCTCGCCTGGGCCTTCGGCGGCGCCCTGGTGCTGAACGGGATCTACGGGCTGGTGCAGTGGAAGGTGGGGGCGCTCCCCTGGGACCACCTCTTCCTCAAGAACCCCGAGAACGCCCAGCTCTACATCCCCGGGCGGGTCTTCCACGAGCGGGCGGCGAGCGGCCTGTTCTACAACCGGCTCCGCCTCGCCCACGTCGGGGTGGTGGCCCTGGGCCTGCTCGGCCTGGTGGCGTTCCGCGGCGACGCCCCCCGCCGCCCGCGGGTGTTCGCCGCGGTCGGGGCGGCGCTCCTCACAGCGGCGGTCGTGCTCACCTACGCGCGCACCGCGATGCTCGGCCTGGTGGTCGGGGTGGCGGCGGTGCTCCTGGTGCGCGCCGGCCGGCGGAGCCGGGCCCTGGTCTGGGTGGCGCTCACCGGGGCCCTCGCGGGCGGGACGTTCCTCCTGACCGAGTACGGGCGCCGCCGGTTCGCGGACCTCCTGCCCGACCTGGAGCTCCGGCGGGCGATGTTCGAGTGCGCGGTGGGCATGTTCGAGGATCACCCTGTGTTGGGAGTGGGCCACGGGGTGTATCGGCTCGC
Organism: Deltaproteobacteria bacterium; assembly: GCA_020632995.1. Taxonomy (GTDB): domain Bacteria; phylum Myxococcota; class Kuafuiibacteriia; order Kuafuiibacteriales; family Kuafuiibacteriaceae; genus JACKEN01. The sequence goes on from JACKEN010000001.1 coordinate 419,798, forward strand.
GGTGGACGCCTACGCGCGGCCCCCGCTGGCCGGGGTCCACCTGACCTCGCCCCACAACCAGTGGCTCCAGGTGTTGGCGGAGACCGGCCTCGTCGGCGCCCTGGGGTTCACCGTGGCCTGGGGGGCGGCCCTGGTGGCGGCGGTGCGGGCGGCCCGCCGGACCCGCGCGGTGCGCGAGGAGGCGGTGCTCCTCGGGCTGGTGGCCCTCAGCGTGGTGGGGCTCTTTCACACCACGCTGCACCACGCGGGGGTGGCGCTGGTGTATTGGACCTTGGTGGGTGTCGCCTCCGGGGCGACCCCGCGGAGAGAGATCGGGCGATGGCGAAGCGAGAACCAGGCACGCTGATCCCGCTGGGCCTGTTGGTCACGGCGATCCTCCAGCTGGTGCTGGGGGTGGTGCAGTGGATGGAGCTGCTCCTGGCCCAGGTCACCGGGGACTCATTCTGCAGCATCAGCAGCACCCTCAACTGCACCGCGGTGTGGAGCTCGCCGGTGGCGAAGGCGCTGCAGAGCGCGACCCACGTGCCGGTGGCGGGGTGGGGCGTGGTGTGGTCCCTCGGCGCGCTGGTGGCGGCGCTCGGCGTGGTGCGCCAGGGCATGGCAGGCCAGAGCGCGGATCGCTTCTCGGTGGTGGCCAAGATCTTCGGCGCCGCCGGGGCGCTCGCCTCGCTCGCCTTCCTCGGGCTGTCGGCGTCCATCGGGGCGTTCTGCCTGACCTGCCTCACGACCTACGCGCTCAGCTTCCTGTTCGCGTTCTTCGCGCTCCGGCTGCCGCTCGATCGCCCGCTGAAGCAGCAGGCCCTGGTGCCGGCGCTCGCTGGCGCGGCGGGCCTGGTGGTGATCGGGTACCTGGTGGTGCTCTACCCGGGCCTGCGGACCCCGACCGGCGACGAGACCGGGGCCGAGTTGGCCGCGGCGGCGGCGAAGGCAGCCCCGGCCGAGCACGCGCACTCGAACCAGACCCAACCGCCAGCGGCACCAAACGCAAGCCAGCCTGCGGAGCCGACCTCGCGGCTGGGGCGCTTCCTCTCGGAGCTGAGCCCTCAGGCCCAGCAGGCCCTGGCCAACGTGCTGGCCGAGATGAAGGCGGCGCCGGTGCCCGACGTCAGCGCCTTCAAGCGGCGCATCCTCCACCACGGTGACGCCTCGGCCCCGGTCCAGATGCTGGACTTCAGCGACATCCAATGCCCGCACTGCGCCCAGCTCGCGGTGACCGGGGACGAGCTGCGCCGGCTCTCTCCCGAGGGGGCCTTCGCGCAGGAGTCGCGCTGGTTCCCGCTCGACGCGGAGTGCAACCCCAAGCTGGATCCGAGGCACACCGACGGCTCCGGGGTGCGCTGCGCGGGGGCCCGGGTGATGATCTGCCTCGAGGGTGACCCGGGCTACGACAAGGCGCGGCACGCCCTCTTCAAGGCGCAGCAAGAGCTCAGCAGCCCCGACATGGTGCTGGGCATCGCCTCGGACGCGAGCGGGCGCTCCAAGGCCGACCTGTCCGAGTGCATGGGGCGCCCCGAGACCGAGGCCAAGCTGCGGGCCGACATCGAGTACGCCTTCGCCTACGACCTCGAGGGGACGCCGCTGGTGGTGATGAACGGCCGCAAGGTCCAGCCCATCGGGCCCCTCCTGTACGCGCTCATCTTGGCCGAGGGGCGGCTCGACCACCCGGACTTCGCCGCCCTCCCGCCGCCCCGCGGCTAGACGAACCCTTCTGCCCGCGCCGGGGCTCCAACTCGAGGAACCGCCATGCCTGCCTACGACTACCACTGCGCGACCAACGGCCAGACCCTCGAGGTCAAGCACCGCATGCTCGATGAGATCCGGACCTGGGGCGAGCTGTGCGCCAAGGCCGAGCTCCCCCTGGGCGACACGCCGGCCGACGCCCCGGTGGAGCGCCTGGTGTCCGAGACCGCGGTGCGGATGGGCACCGGCGGCGGCGCCTCGTCCTACTCCGCCCCCGCACCCAGCTGCGGGGCGGGCGGGTGCTCCAGCGGGATGTGCGGCTTGAACTAGCATGACTCCGGGCCGACGCCCGGTGTAGCTTGACCTCGATGCGGCGCCTCATCGCCTCGTTGGCGGTGTTCTGGCTGGCGTGGGCCCTGTTGCCCGCGCCGGCGGCGACCGCCACCACGAAGCAGGGCCACGACCTCCGGGCGCACGCCGCGCTGGCCATGGTGCCAGCGGCGGTCGCGGTGCCGGAGGAGGCCCCCGAGGTGGGGCCCCAGCCTGGGCTCCACGCCCTGCACGCGCGCGGCGCGCCCCGGTGCCTCGAGCGCCTGGCCGTGCGCGCGGGCCAGCCGGCCCCCGACCTCCGACACGACGTCCGGCGCCGCCATCATCGACGCGCCGCCCCACGCCAGGACGAACCCGCCTCCGACGTCGCCTGACGCGGGCACCGCAAGGTGCCTTGCGGACACACCATCGTCGCCGTGGGCGGGCCTCTGCGCCCGCGTGGACGCGACCCCGTGTGGGGGTCGCGGGCGCGAATCTCAGGTCGCGGGGCGACCCGAGGTCGCGCTGGAGGTTCGTCAGATGGACATGAGGGCAGACAACAAGGTGATCAAGGCCGAGGAGGCACCCGCCAAGGAGTTCGACCAGCCCGCGGGCTGGTTCGCGTTCTGGGCGTTCCTGGTCCCGCTCGTTGCGGTGGTGGTGCTGGCGATGACCGGCGTCTTGCGCTGAGGGGAGGGTGGGAAGGAGGGCCGGCGACGGCCCTCCGCCTTGGGTCGAATGGTTCGACCACGGCCACGACCACGACCACGACCGGAAGACTCCGGCCACCCGCCCATTCATCCCGGCGCTGGGCTTGCACGCCAAGTCCGGGGCCCAGGCCGCGCAGCGGCCATCCGGTCGTGGACGTGATCGTGGTCGTGGCCGTGGTCGGACAATTAGACTTCGGCTTGCTCCTTCTCGGGCTCCTGGGGCTTGTCGGTCTCGGTGTAGACGAACGCGAGGGTCTCGGTCTCCTCCGTGTCGCCCTCGACGTCGACCTCGACGTGCCCGCCGTGCACCAGGCGGCCGAACAGGATCTCGTCGGCCAGCGGCCGCTTCACCTCCTGCTGGAGGAGGCGCCCCATCGGCCGCGCGCCGAACTGCTTGGAGTAGCCCTTCCGCGCCAGGTAGGCCCGGGCGGCGGGGGAGAAGTCGATCGTGACCTTCTTCTCGGCCAGGAGGACGTCCAGCTCGTTCACGAACTTGTCGACCACCATCAGGATCACGTCCTCCGGCAGCTGGCCGAAGGTGATGATCGCGTCGAGGCGGTTCCTGAACTCGGGGCTGAAGGTGCGCTCCAGCGCCTTGTCCGCGTCCACCCCGTCGGTGTCGCGCGAGAAGCCGATCTTGTTCGCCGCGATCTCCCGGGCGCCCGCGTTGGTGGTCATGATCAGGATGACGTTCCGGAAGTCTGCTTGCCGACCGTTGTTGTCGGTCAGCGTGGCGTGATCCATCACCTGGAGGAGCACGTTGTAGATGTCCGGGTGCGCCTTCTCGATCTCGTCCAGCAAGAGCACGCAGTGCGGCGTCTTCCGGATCGCGTCGGTCATCAGGCCGCCCTGATCGAAGCCGACGTAGCCGGGAGGGGCGCCGATGAGGCGGCTCACGGTGTGCTTCTCCATGTACTCGGACATGTCGAAGCGCATGAACTCGATGCCCATCACCCGGGCCAGCTGCTTGGCCAGCTCGGTCTTGCCCACCCCGGTGGGGCCGGCGAACACGAAGGAGCCCACCGGCTTCTCGGGGGTGCCGAGGCCGGAGCGGCTGAGCTTGATCGCCTGGGTCAGCGCGTCGATCGCCTGGTTCTGGCCGAAGATCACCATCTTCAGCTCCTTCTCCAGGTTCGACAGCGCCGTCCGATCGTCGGAGGTGACGTTCTTCGGCGGGATCTGGGCCATCTTGGCGATGATCGTCTCGATGTCCTTGGTGCGGATCTTCTTCTTGCGCTTGTTCTCGGGCACCAGGCGCTGCGCCGCGCCGGCCTCGTCGATCACGTCGATCGCCTTGTCGGGCAGGAAGCGCTCGTTGATGTGCTTCGAGGCGAGCTCCGCCGCGCTCCGGAGGGCGCCGTCGGTGTAGTTCACCCCGTGGTGCTCCTCGTAGTAGGGGCGCAGGCCCTTCAGGATCTGGAACGTCTCGTCGATGGTCGGCTCGCGCACCGTGATCTTCTGGAAGCGGCGGGCGAGGGCGTGGTCCTTCTCGATGCTCGCCTTGTAGTCCTTGTGGGTGGTGCTGCCGATGCAGCGCAGCTCACCGGACTGCAGCGCGGGCTTGATGAGGTTGGCCGCGTCGAGCGAGCCGTCCTGGGTCGCGCCAGCGCCCACCACGGTGTGGATCTCGTCGATGAACAGGATCGCGTCGGGGTGCTTCTTCAGCTCGTTCAGCACCCCCTTCAGCCGCTCCTCGAAGTCGCCGCGGAACTTGGTGCCGGCCAGCAGGGCTCCCATGTCGAGGCTGTAGATCACCGCGTCCTTCAGGATGTCGGGGACCTTCTCCTCGTGGATCCTGAGCGCGAGGCCCTCGGCGATCGCGGTCTTGCCCACCCCGGGGTCGCCCACGAAGATCGGGTTGTTCTTGCGACGCCGGCAGAGCACCTGCAGGGTCCGCTCGATCTCCTTGTCGCGCCCGATCAGCGGGTCGATGCGCCCCGCCGCCGCCTCGGTGTTGAGGTTCGTGGCGAAGGACTCGAGGGGGCTCTTCGAGGCCTCCTCCGGCTTGCCCTCGGTGGCGCTGCCGCTCGCCTCGAACGGCGCGTCGCCCTCCTGCGGCACCTTCGCGATGCCGTGGGAGATGTAGCGCACCACGTCCAACCGCGAGATCCCCTGCTTCTGGAGCAGGTAGACCGCGTAGGAGTCGTGCTCGCGGAAGAAGGCCACCAGCAGGTTGCTGGAGTCCATGATGTTCTTCCCGGACGACTGCACGTGCATCACCGCCCGCTGGAACACCCGCTGGAAGGCCAGGGTCTGCTGCGGATCCTGCTCCACGCCCTCTGGGAGCGGGGCCATGTTGCTCTCGAAGAACTTGTCGAGATCCGCCCGCAGGCCGTCGAGGTCGCCCCCGCAGGCCTTGATGATGCGGCTGCCGTTCGGGTCGTCGAGGAGCGCGTACAACACGTGCTCCAGCGTCACGAACTCGTGGCGGCGCTTCAGGGCCTCGTTGAAGGCCGAGGCAAGTGTGTCTTTGAGCTCCTGGCTGTATTCCATGGCTAGTCCACCGGCTCGATCGTGACCTCGAGAGGGTATTCGTTCTTGCGGGCCGCGGCGATGGTCTGCGCCACCTTTGTCTCGGCCACCTCTTTAGTGAAAACGCCGGCCACGCCCACTCCATTCGTGTGAACGTGCATCATGATCCTGAACGCCGACGCTTCGCTGTGGTGAAAGACCGTGATCAGGACCGACACCACGAACTCCATCGTGGTGTAGTCGTCGTTGTGGAACAGCACCTTGTACATCGGCGGCTTCTTGGTCGCCTTCCGCGTTTCCGAGAGGGTCTCGGTGCCGCTCGATGGTTTCGTAGACATGTTCCCCGGACCTAACCCAGATTCTACTCGAAAGCCCGCCTCCTCGCGCCGGGGCTAGCTCTCGGACTTCCTGCGAACGTTGTAGACCCCCTTGCCGGAGGCCACGGGCTCGTGTCGGCGGCCCGCGTGGTAGGCCACCATCTCGGTGACACCCACCCGGTTGCCCAATCGGAGTACGTGCCCGTCGACGAAAAGCATCTCCGGCTCACCCTTTCGGAGGTAGTCGACGCGGAGATCCACCGTGCTCAGGCGGTCCTCGGGGTCGCACTGGGTCCACAGCGCGGCCCCGCCGCAGGTGTCCACCAGGGCCGAGATGACCCCGCCGTGCAGCGCCCGCCGGATCGGGTCGCCGATGAACTCCTCTCGGAACGGGATCGACATCCGGCAGGTGCCCCAGTCCATGGCCTCGATCCGGATCTGGAGGACCCGGTTGAAGGGCACCATGTCCATGAACGCCTGGACGTCTTCCAACGCGGCCTTCAGCGCCACCCCGACATCCTCACCCGTCCTGGGCTCCAAGGAAACGCCGGGGGGAACCTCGGGTCAGGGATCCACCGTGACCCGCACCAGGAGGGCGTCGTCGTCCAGCACGTCCCCCTGCTCCCCGGTGCTGAAGTAGAAGGTCCGCCCGTCGGGGTCCGCCGCCCCCACCACCAGCACGTTCACCACCGACCGCGGGGTCATGCACCAGCGGGTGCCGGTGTGGACGGCCACCCCACCGTCGTTCCCCCCCACGATGAAGGAGTTTGCGCTCATGGGCAGGATGCTCCGGATCTTGAACGCCTCGGCCGGGGGCTGGGCGCTCCCGAGCCAGGTCCCGTCGGGCTGCCGGATCAGGGTCTCGCCGTCGCCGTTTCCCATCACCTGGATCCGGCGATCGCCGCCAAGGACGCGCCAGCTCTCGGTGATCCCGAAGTTCCGGACCGTGGACCACGCCCCGCCCTCGAGGCGCTCGAGGGTGCCCCAGGCGAGGGCGAAGGTGGTGTCGGGGCCGTCCGCGAGCAGGCCGAGCACAAGCTCCTCGAGGGGGGGCAGGGCGCCGGTGAGGTCCACCATGCCGCCCTCGGTGCCGTTGCGCACCAGCACCGGACCGGACGGGTCCACCACGAGCTGTTGGATGCCGAAGGGGACCGAGGCGGTCTCGACCACCTGGCCCTGGGCGTCCACGAGCCACGCTTCGGGGCCCTGGGTGGCCCACATCCCCTCCGGCACCGGGACCAGCTGCTCGAAGCCGCGGGTGGGATCGCCCACCGGGAGGTCCAGCGCCCCGACGCCGGCCTCGGACCAGGTGACGATCCGGGGGCCGTTCAAGAGGCCGCTCGTGCTCAGCAGGACCTCGCCGTGGGTGGGTACCGCGATCGCGGTGAGGTTCTGGTCCGCGAGGCCGGGGACCCGGAACACCTCGGTGGTGATGGTGGGGCAGGGGTCGGGGGGCGGGTCGCAGACGTCGTAGTGGAGCTGGGGGAAGGCGCCGCTCAGCGGGGTGAAGGTCAGCGCGTCCGCGCTCAGCAAGCTGGACTGGAACGCGCCGTCGGGGGCGGGGAGGGGCTCGCGGTCACCGTCGAGGCGCACCCCGCAGGTGAGCAAGGTGTCTTGCCCCTCGCCGTAGGTCAGCACCACCACCCGGGCCGCGTCCGCGTCGACCTGCAGGGTCACCGGCGCGCCCGGCGCGAAGAGCCGGGGCGCGTCGACCGGGCGCAGGGCCTCGTCCACCGGGAGCACCACCACCGCGTGCTCATCGGGCCAGGCGGGCTGCCCGTAGCGCAGCGGCTCCCCGCCGCACGCCGCCACGAGGGCCAGCCCTGTACTCCACGCCCACCGACGCACCCGCACGATGATAGCGCCTACGCCGGGCGGATGCCCACCGCCCGCCACACCCGCTCGAGCACGGGGGTGGCGACCTCGCGGGCCTTGTCGGCCCCGCGCGCGAGCACCTGGTCCAGGTAGGCGCGATCCGCCATCAGCCGCTGGTACTCACCCCGCGCCCCCGAGAACGTGTCACGCACCACCTCGAACAGGGCTCCCTTGGCGTGGCCCCAGCCGAAGTAGTTCTCGCTCGGATCCGCGAAGGCGTCGTCGGCCCGGGCCGGGTCCTTTCGGCCGCTCGCGTACTGGCGGCGGAGCAGGTCGACCTGCGCCGCGTCGGCGAAGAGGCTGTAGAGCTGGAACACCGTCTCCTTCTCGGTGAACAGGGGCTCTCCGAGCGCGCGGGAGTCGGTGACGATCTTGCCGATCCGCTTCTTGAGCGGCTTGTCGTCCATGAAGAGGTCGACACCGTTGTCACGGCTCTTGGACATCTTCTCGCCGTCGATGCCCGGGATGGTCATCACCCGCTCGTCGATCGCCGCCTCGGGGATCTTCAGCGTGCCCTCACCGTAGGTCAGGTTCACCTTGCGCGCCGCCTCCTGTGCGATCTCGAGGTGCTGCTTCTGGTCCTTGCCCACCGGCACAACGTCGGCGTCGAAGAGCAGGATGTCGGCCGCCATCAGCACCGGGTAGCTGAACAGACCGTGCCGCACGTCGTCGGGGGCGAGGCCGCGGTTGTCCACCGCCTCCTTGAAGGAGTGGGCGCGGGTGAGCATCCCGAGCGGGAGCACGCAGGACAGGAGCCACGCGAGCTGGGTCACCTCGGGGATGTCGCTCTGGCGGTAGAAGTGGGTCTCCTCGGGGTCGAGGCCCAGCGCAAGCCAGGTTGCGGCGACGCTGTAGGTCTGCTCGATCAGCTCCTCGCGCGACGGGGTGCTGGTGAGGGCGTGCAGGTCCGCGATGAAGTAGAAGGCGTCGTTTGCCTTGGCCAGCTCGAGGGCGGGCCGGATGGCGCCCAGGTAGTTGCCCAGGTGGGGGACGCCGGTGGGCTTGATGCCGGTCAGGGACCGGCGGCGGGGCGGGGACATGACGAAGCTCGATACCCGCTCAGCCCAGCTTGTTCAACGCCTCCAGCACCCGGTCGATCTCGTCGAGGGCCTGGTCGGCCGCGCTGTTGCCGGTGTTGGCGGCGGCGCTGGGCAGGAGGGTCACCGGGGGCGGGGCGAGGGGCGAGCCGGGCACGATGGTGGGCAGGTGGCTCTGCTGGGCGCCGGCGGCGCGGTAGTCGGCGTCGGTCACCGGCTCCTCGACCGGGAGCGAGAGGTTCCGGGCCACGCTCCGCACCAGGTCGCCGTCGATGACCTGCTTCTTCTCGAGCGCGCCCTCCAACAGCGCGTTGTCGCAGACGGTGTTGATCAGGCGCGGGACCCCACCCGAGGCGCGGTGCACCATCTTGATCCCCTCGCTGTCCATCACGGTGCGCTGGGCCCCCGCCATGCGCAGGCGGTGCCGCACGTACGCGTCGGTGGACTGCACGTCGAAGGGGTTCAGGCGCACCCTGAGGGCCACGCGCTGGGCGAGCGGCGGATCCTGCTTCAGGTGCTCCTCGATCTCGGGCAGGCCGAAGAACACGAAGGACAGGAGCTTGCGCTCGGGCACCTCGAGGTTGAGGAGCCCGCGGAACTCCTCCATGAGCGCCTTGGTGTCGAGCATCTGGGCCTCGTCGATGAGGACCACCGCCTTCTTGCCCTGCTCGTAGATCTCGACCAGGCGCCGGTAGAGCTGCGACAGGAGCACCAGCTTGTCGGAGTCGGGGTGCTCGACCCCGAGCTGGATCGCGATCCGGCGCAGGAGCCAGTCGCTGGTGATGTCCCGGTGGATGATCACCAGGAGCGCGGCCTCGTACTCGCGCTCGTCGAGCGCGTCCAGGAGGCGGCGGGCGAGGGTGGTCTTGCCCGCGCCGATGTCGCCCACCAGGAGGGCGAGGCCCTTCATCGCGTTCAGGGCGTACATCAGGCGCACCAGGGCCTGACTGTGCTGGGCGGAGTCGTAGTAGAAGCGACTCACCGGCGCGTTGGAGAAGGGCTCCTGGTTGAGTCCGTAGAAGTCGAGGTAGTCCATCGCTGCCGTCGGCTCGGCGGGGGGCGCCGCGGGCGAATCTCCCTTGGCCGGAGGGCACTGTCAAACCGTCAGGGGGCCCGGCTGGCGGGGGACCTCGGGTTGGGGTAGTCCTCGGGCGTGGAGCTGAGTCGAGTCCTCGTCCCGGTGGACTTCTCACGGCACTCCGAGGGTGCCCTCCGGTACGGCCTGGTCCTGGCCGAGCGCCTCGGCGGGAGCGTGCATGTGATGCACGCCACCACCGCCCCGTCGCACCTGAGCAGCGAGAGCGTGACCCGCCTGGTGCAGGGCAGCGCGGTGGTCACGGTGGAGGACCTCGCCCGCGAGGACGCCGAGGCCCAGATGGGCCCGCTCCTCGCGCGGGTGGGCCCGAGCCCGGTGCCGCTGAGCAGCGAGGTGGTGTTCGACGATCCCCTGGCCGCGGTGCTCGAGCGCGAGCACGAGGCGGACCTTGTGGTGCTGGGCACCCATGGGCGCCGCGGCTTCGAGCGGTGGGTGATGGGGAGCCTGGCCGAGAAGGCCCTGCGCGCGGTGACCGCGCCGCTCATCACCTACCGGTGGCCGCCCGAGGTTGCGGAGCCGCGGCCGGGGGTGCCGAAGCGGATCCTGGTCCCGGTGGACTTCTCGAGGTGTGCCCGGGCCGCGCTCGCCCTGGCCGCCCAGCTCGCGGCGGCGTGCGGGGCGGAGCTGGATCTGGTGCACGTGATCCGCCACGTCTCGTCGATGGACGGCCCCCGCGGCGCGCCGTTCCTCGCCGAGGCCCGGCGCCAGGCCGAGGAGGAGATCGCCGCCTTCCTGGCAGAGATCCCCGAGCACGAGCACGTGCGGGTCGAGGTCGGGGATCCGGGCCACGAGGTGGTCCGGGCGGCGGACGAGGGCGGCTACGACCTCGTGGTGATGGGGACCCACGGGCGCTCCGGGGTGGAGCGCCTGGTGCTCGGGAGCGTGGCCGAGCGGGTGGCCCGCTACGCGCCGTGCCCGGTCCTCACGCTCCGCAGCCGGATCGAACTCGGTGAAGATGGGTGGGACGGCTCCGCCGGCCCGGGACCCGCAAGCGAAGCGCGCAGCCGGGCGAAGCCCGGCGAAGATGGGTGGGACGGCTCCGCCGGCCCGGGACCCGCAAGCGAAGCGCGCAGCCGGGCGAAGCCCGGCGAGGATGGGTGGGACGGCTCCGCCGGCCCGGGACCCGCAAGCGAAGCGCGCAGCCGGGCGAAGCCCGGCGAAGATGGGTGGGACGGCTCCGCCGGCCCGGGACCCAAGGGCGAGGGACCCCCGTGACCCCCGAGGAGTCGGCCGCCGCGTTCCGCGCCCTGCAGGCTCGCCTCGCCGGGCAGTTCGAGCGCTTCCGCGCCGACCCGAACCAGCCGTACACCGCGGTGGTGATCCCGTCTCAGAGCGTGGACACCGCGGAGCTCGAGAAGATCGAGGGGGTGGCGCACTACGAGGAGCGCGCCCTGTTCAACCTGATGCTCCTCAGGCGCCCCCGGCAGCGGGTGGTGTTCGTGAGCTCGAAGCGGCTCAACCCGCTCGTGGTGGACTACTACCTCCACCAGATGCGCGGGGTGCCCGCGGCCCACGCGCGTCGCCGCCTCGTCATGCTGGACTGCGACGACGCCTCGCCGCGCCCGCTGACCCAGAAGATCCTGGAGCGCCCCCGGCTGCTCGCCCGGATCCGGGAGGCGATCGGGGACCCCCACCGCGCCCACCTCAACGTGTTCAACTCTTCGCCCCTCGAGCGCGAGCTCTCGCTCGCCCTCGACATCCCGCTCAGCGCCACCGATCCCGACCTCGTCGGCTACGGGAGCAAGACCGGCTCCCGCGGGGTGTTCCGGGAGGCGGAGCTGCGCATGCCCCCGGGGCGGGAGGGCCTGCGCGACGTCGAGGACCTCGCCGAGGGGGTGGCCGAGCTGTGGGCCGAGTATCCGGACCAGGAGCGGGTGGTGGTGAAGCTCAACGACAGCTTCAGCGGCGAGGGCAACGCGATCCTGGATCTGCGGCCGCTGGCCGAGCACCTCGGCTCCAACCCGAGCGCCGCCACCCGGCGCGCCGCGGTGCATCGTGGCCTGCACCACCTCGCGCTCGAGGCGCCGGACATCGGCGTCGACGCCTACCGGGCCCAGTTCGATCACATGGGCGGGGTGTGCGAGGCCTGGATCGAGGGGCCAGGCAAGCGCTCCCCCAGCGCCCAGCTCCGCATCAACCCGCTCGGTGAGGTGCAGTCGGTCTCCACCCACGACCAGGTGCTCGGCGGCCGGAGCGGGCAGGTCTTCCTCGGCGCGACATTCCCGGCCGAGCCCGCCTACCGCCTCGAGATCCAGGCGATGGGGCGCCGGGTGGGCGAGGTGCTCTCGAGCCGTGGGGTGATCGGGCGCTTCGGGGTCGACTTCCTCGTCGTGCCCTACGAGTCGGGCGAGCTCGACATCTACGCGGTGGAGATCAACCTGCGCCAGGGCGGCACCACCCACCCCTTCAACACCCTGAAGCTCCTCACCGACGGCACCTACGACGAGGGCACCGGGACCTTCTACACCACCCAGGGCCAGCCCCGCGCCTACTTCGCCACCGACTGCCTGAGCAGCCCCAAGTACCGCGGGTTGATGCCCTTCGACCTGCTGGACCGCCTGGTGCTCGAGGGGATGTCGTTCCGCGCCAACGAGACCGGGGCCCTGTTCCACCTGCTCGGGTGCCTGTCCGAGTTCGGCAAGCTGGGTTGCGTGTGCGTCGAGGAGACGGTGGACGAGGCGCGCGCCCTCTACCTGCAGGTGGTCGAGATGCTCGACACGATGGCCTCGGAGGGGGCGGATCAGAGGTAGGAGATCTTGCTCTTCTTGCCGGTGGTGGGGCCGCGGCGCCCGCTCCTGGCCGGGCCACTCGCGCCGTTGGTCGGCACGCCCAGCTGCTTCACGAGCGAGTCGATGCGCGCCTCGACGTCACGGTGGGTCTCGTCGTCGGCCGCGCACTTCTCCATCCACTCGAGCGAGAGGGTGAGCTCACCCGCCTCCTCGTAGGCGGCGCCGATCTCGTACTTGAGGTTGCTGGCCGCCGCGCCCTCGGCGCCGCTCTCGAGGGCGCGGGCGTAGTACTCGATCGCCTCGATCGGCTGCCCCTTCTGGCGGTAGCAGTTCCCGAGCATCTCGAGGGCGGCGAGGCCGCGGGTCGGGCCCCGGCTGGCGCGCTCGAAGTGGGCGATCGCCTGCTCGAACTGCATGGTGTCCATCATCACCATGCCCATGTCGTACTCGTTCTCCGGGTCGTCGACCTCTTCCTCTTCGAGCTCCCCCGCGAGGCTGGCGAAGTCCTCCTCGACGCCGTTGGAGGCGGTCATGGTCTCGGGCTCGTCGTCGTCGTCCTCGGCCTCCGCCTCGGCGGCCTCGGCCTCGGCCCGCGCCTCACCCTCTTCGAGCTCTTGCAAGAGCTCTTGCGCTCGCGGGTGATCGGGGGCGCGCTCCATCACCAGCCGCAGCGCCTCCCGCGCCTCCTCCCACAGCTCGCTGTCCAGGTAGAAGGAGACCTCCTCCAGATCGTCGTCGACGTCGGGCGGGGTGGGGGCCTGACCGCTCAGGGTGGACAGCGAGCCGTCCTCGTCGGCCTCGTCGGACAACGCCTCGAGGTCGTCCTCGGTCGAAGGGTCCAGCGGGTCGACGTCGGCCTGGTGGTTGGCGTTGCCGCGCGCCGCGACGATCGCCGCGAGGGCGGCCTGGTGCTCCACCCCGGCGAACTCGGTGACCACGTTCTCCAGGAACGGATCCGAGAGGTCGTTGCCCTCGGGGTGGTTCCAGTCCGGCGCCTCGAGCTCGTCCTCCGCGGTGAGCTCCATCGGGGCGTCGTCGTCCCCGTAGTGCTGGCCGTAGTTGTAGCCGGGGGCGGCCGCGGGCGGGTCGGTGAGGAGGTCACCGGTGACGATCGACTGCGGGAAGCTCGCGCTGAACGCGGGGCCGTCGAGGATGGGGAGCCGGTCCGGCTCGACCCGGGCCTCCGGGTGGTGCCAGGCGTCGTCGTGGCCCTGGGCCGGGGCGCCCCAGCCGTGGTCGGCCTGCAGCGCGGCGTGGTCACCGTAGTCATCGGCGGGCTCGGGGTCCTCGAAGTGCAGGGGCTCCTCGTCGTCGAAGACGAGGGCGTCGGCCATGGGGTCCAGCGCCGCGGGGGCGCTCAGGCCGTCCGCCGCGGCGTGGTCGCCGTAGTCGTCGAGCTCGAAGACGCCGCTGTCCTCGATGATGTCGATCGAGAGCTCTTCCTCCTCCCGCTTGCGTGGGGGCGGCAGGGCGCCGGGGAGGCCGCCGTGGGCCAGCGGGTGCCCGGGGGCCAGGCGCGCGAGCTGGGCCCGGGCCAGCTCCACCCCGTCCCGATCGCCGCGGTTGGCGTGGACGTGCATCAGGTTCGCCACCGCCTCCGCCGCGCGGGCCCCGTCGCCCACCGACATGTAGATGTCGCGCATCTTCTCGTAGGCCAGCGGGTTGTCGGGATCGAGCTCGAACACCCGCCGCAGGTGGGCGAGGGCCTTCTCGGTGAGGCCGTAGCGCACGAAGACGTCGGTCTCGGTCAGGATCTCCTGCACGTCCCGGTGGGCGTCCGGCGGCACCGGCGGCGGGGCCAGGTTGGACCGCGGCGGGGGCGCCGGCGTGGGGGCCGGGGGCCGGGGGGCGAGCGAGGGCCGCGGGGCCGGGCTCGGCGGCGGCGAGAGGTCGCTCGCGGGGTCGTAGTAGGGCTCGAGCTCGAGCTCGTCCTCCGGGAGGGCGGCGTGGCCGAGCAGCTCGGGCTCCTCGAACGAGATGTCGGGCTGGGGCACCGGCGGCGGGTTGGTGCGAGGGCGGGCGTTGGTGCGCGGGCCAGCGACGGCCTGGGACGGCGGCCGCGGGGCCAGCCGAGGGGCGAGGGGGCCGCTCGCCGGGTTGGAGAGGGGCTGCGCCGCGAAGCTGCTCTGGGAGGGGCTCCCGATCGAGAGCGGCACGTGGGTCCCGGACTGGGCGAAGTCCTGGGTGCCCAGGCCCAGCGCGGCGAGGGCGTTTCCGTCGGTCGGGTCGAGGTTCAGGACCTGCCGGTGGGCCTGCTCCGCCTGCTCCACCATGCCGTTCTCGGCGTAGACCGCGGCCAGCTCCTTGTAGACGAAGATGGTCTTCTGCACCTGGCCCAGCTCGCTGAAGGCCTGGGCGAGGAGGGTCAGGGTCTCGAGGTCACGGGGCTCCGCCTTGAAGCAGAGCTGGAGCTTGGCGAGGCCGCGCTTGGTGTCACCTCGGGAGAGGTAGAGGCGGGCCAGATCCTTGATCACCGGGATGCGGTCGGGATCGTGGAAGACGAGGCGCTCCGCGACCTTCACGTAGTCATCGAGCCGGTTCTGCCGCTTGAGGACCTCGGCCGCCTTGCTGAACTCCTGGACCGCGTCCTCGACCTGGTTGGCCCGCGAGAACCCCTCGGCCAGCTTGATGCGGGAGGCGACGTTCTCGTTGTCGAGCTCCACCAGGCGCTTGAGGACGTCGAGGGAGCCCCGGGTGTTGCCCTTCTCGTCGTGGATCCGGGCCATCTCCTGGTACTGGGCCTGGGCCTCGCTCGCCAGGCCCAGCTGCTCATACAGCTCCGCGAGCTTCAGGCGGACGTCCAGGTTGTCCTTGTCCTGCTTGAGGATCTGCTTGTGGACGGCGACCGCCTTGAGGAAGAAGCCCTGTTGGCTGTAGCTGTCCGCGACCTCCTTGTAGGTCTTGGTGGCGTTCTCGCGGTCGCCCTTCTTGGCGTAGACATCCCCCAGCTTCAGGAGCGTCCGCACGTCCCCGGGGTCCAAAGCGACGGCCTTCTGAAGCTCCTTCACCGCCTTGTCCCACTGGGACTTGGCGATGAACTTCTGGGCCATGACGATGATTTTGTTCTTGTTGGCCACGAGGCTTCACCGAACCCGGGCTCGGCGCCGGGCGAGTATAGCCCCGCCCTTCGAGCGCCACAAACACTCGACCACCGTGTCCCACCTTGGGCAGCAGGTGCCCCTCATGGTGCGCTCGGGGCCTGCGATGCGGGTTGGCGCAGGGGGCCTCGGCCCAGGCGCCACAGCGCCAGCACCGCGGCGGCGGAGATGAGGGTGAGGGCGGCCAGGATGCCGTACGCCCACGTCCTCGGCACGTAGCACAGCGCGAGGGCGGCGAGGCCCAGCAGGGTGGAGGCCGCGTAGGCCCACAGCGCGATGATCCCCGGTCGCACGCCGTGGTTGCGCAGCCGCACCGCGAAGTGGTCGGGGCTGCCCTTCATGAGCGGGATCCGGCGGACGGCGCGGACCCCCATGACGAAGAAGGTGTCGAAGATCGGCACCCCGAGGATGATCGCCGGCGCCAGCGCGCCGATCCGGTGGTTGAAGGTGTAGTGGCCCTTCATGGCCAGCGCACCCAGCATGAAGCCGAGGAACATCGAGCCGGCGTCGCCGAGGTAGATGGTGGCGGGCGGGCGGTTGAAGGCGAGGAAGCCCAGGCTCGCCCCCACCAGGGCCAGCGTGAGCATCGCGATGGTGGTGTGGCCGTTCCACACCGCGAAGCCGTAGAGGAAGCTCCCCGCGATGGCCGCGGTGCCGGCGGCCAGGCCGTCGGAGACGTCGATGAGGTTGATCGCGTTGGTCGCGCCCACCAGCCACAAGAGGGTCAGGCTGATCAGCGCCCACTCCGGGAGGAAGGTCAGCCGGATCATGATCCCGCCCTTCATGAGCACGAGGGCGGCCACCACCTGGCCGGCCAGCTTCACCTCGGGGGTCAGGACCTTGAGGTCGTCGAAGAGCCCCAGCATCACGACGATCGAGGCGGACAGGAGCAGGGCCAGGACCTCGGCGTCGAAGGTGTACGTGAAGGCGATCGCCACCAGGAAGGCGAGGTAGATCGCCACCCCGCCCAGGTAGGCCACCGGGTCCTTGTGGACCTTCAGGCGCCCGTCCGGCTGGTCGACCACCCCGTAGGCGATCGCGCCGCGCCGGATCAGGGGGGTGAAGTACAGGGACAGGCCGAAGGCCACTGTGAAGGCGGCCACGTAGCGGAACGGTCCCAGGTCGAAGCTCCAGTCCATCGCGCGCCCCGGCTGGTCTTAGTCGTTGTGGGGCTGGATGCCCAGGGGTTTGAGGGCTCCGCCGGGTCAGGGTGGGGTGAGGTCCATCTGGAGCGCAACGTCCCCGTTCACCACCACCGAGCTCGAGCCCTGGAAGAGGAGCTCCCCGCTCTCGGACTCGGCCTTCAGCTCCACCGTGTAGGTGCCGGTGGCGAAGTCGTGCAGGGTGATGCCGTCCACGCCCCCGGCCGAGCACGCGTAGCGGCCATCGTTGGCGAGGGCCTCGCCGGGGATGCTCACCTGCACCGTGCTCACCTGGGTGTCCGCACAGGCCTGCCCCTCGAAGCTCCACTCCAGGGTGATGTTCCCCGGCTGGGGGCCGTTGCCGGGGCTCGACCCGTCGACGATGATGCAGCCCGTCGCGCCCACGAGGAGGGCGCAGATCACTCCGCTCAGCCTTGCCACCTGCGCAGGCTGACACACCTTCCGCCGGTCGGGAAGCCGGGCGCAGGCGAGCTTGCGCCTGGTGCCTCACGCTCCCTCTTGCTCGCGGGAGGCGAGGACCACCCGGTTGCGGCCCGTTCGCTTGGCCTGGTAGAGGGCGTCGTCCGCCCGCCGCAGCACCATCTCCCAGCTGTGGCCATCTCCGGGGAACTCGGCCACGCCGACGGAGACCGTGATCTCCAGGGCAGTGTTGGCCACCTTCTCCCGGAACGCCTCGGCGCGCCGGGCAGCGTCCTCTCGGGTGCAGTCCGGCAGGATCACCACGAACTCCTCGCCACCGAAGCGGCAGGCCAGGTCCATGTCCCGGCAGCTGGTGCGCAGGAGCCGCCCGAACTCCGCCAGCACGCGATCGGCGGCGGGGTGGCCGTGGGTGTCGTTGAAGGCCTTGAAGTGGTCGATGTCCACCATCCACGCCGCCACCGGGCTGTTGTTGCGCTTGGACCGGGAGAACTCGCGGTCGATGGAGTCATCCAGGTGCCGGCGGTTGAACCGGCCGGTGAGCGGGTCGCGGGTGGCCAGGAACTGTAGCGACTCCCTGAGGCCGATGTTGCTCTTGGTCAGGGCAAGCTGGTCGGCGATGGCCGGCGATTCGCTCCAGGTTTTCCGTAAGTGGTCCAGCTCTGGTGGCCGTGGAGGGTCATCGGACCAGCTGGTTGTGAGCCGGAGATGGGGAAGCAGAGGTGCCGCAGCTGCGCACTATGGCGACAGTCGGGAGATCGCGGCTACCGTCGGCGCTCACCGCGCCAGTGGGGCGGGGACCGCCGGAGGGCCCGCGTCGTCCGGGCAAGCGCTCCTGCATGGCGTGCGGCCCCAGGCCTGCCGCAGCTCCAGCGCGTCGGCGGAGGCCCGCGACGTGTAGATGGCCACTGACGTCGGGAAGATGGGGGCGAGCAGCCGACGCCCGAAGGCGGCCACGATCTCGTACGCCTCCTCCGGGTGACCGCGTGCTGCGGGCGACGACATCTCGCTGACATGTCCATCTGGGCGGTTGCTGGGTCCTCCACCCGCTCCCGGGGCTCAGCTCCTGGCGCTTGCTGGCTGACGTCCACCGCAGCGCCAAGACCTGCTGGCGGGTCCCACTGCGCGGGGCTCAGGCGTCTCATGGCGAACTCACCGCCGTCTCTTCCGGACGCCGAAGAGGGTCGATTGCAACCCATCGGCCGCTGGTGGGCTCGGCCATGAAGGCCGCCATCAACTTGGTGTGATGGCCGCGCACCGGTGCAGGGAGGGCACGTCGAGTGGCTGGCCCTGCAGCTCGGAACGGTCGCGCCGAACATGGCCTCAATCTGCCGGTTGACCAGTGTGATCATGCCCGACGTGTCCACCATCAACAGGCAGTGGGTGCCGCCTCTACCGCCAGCCGGTACTGCTCTGCCTCTCCTCCTCGCGCTCGGCAGGAGAAGAGCTGCCAAACACCGACCGCGAGCCCGAGGTAGCAGCGCAACTCCCCGTCGGAGGCCGGATCGGGGGGCGCTGGTGGGGCAGGCGTACCGCGCCGCCGAAGGCATCCTCGAGGCGCGGTCAGTGGGTGGGTGGACCACGCTGGTCCAGGGGCGAGGGGCAGGTCGGCCGCCTCGGGGGGCGTCCTCGGCAGGCGCTCCAGGCGGGCGGCCCCGTCAGGCCCCGTCACCCGTCCAGCAGACAGGCGCCGCGCCGCAGGTCGGCGTGGGCAGGGGGCGCGGGGATCCGCCGCCGTGACCATGCGCCCATCAGGGGGTCGGTGCTCCACTGCACCGGGCAAATGCTCCTGGCATCCCTGGATATCGGCCCCGGCGATCGGCGCGGCGCCAGGGTGCTGTACCGCTCGAGGCCTCGGCGTTCAGCGCGTTGCCGGGGGACCGCCCGCGTTCTCACCAGCACCGCCATTAGCCACCGCCAGGTGCGAGCCAGCATGGCGGCAGGTGAACCCGCCTCCGCCACCCCGCCGACGCCCGCCCTCGCGGGGCACTGGGCCTGCGCCCATCGACGAGGGCGGTCAGGGCCTCGGCCGGGCCGGGATCCTCGCGGCAGCAGGCCAGTCTGTTCAGGCACCGATCTCCGGGTGCCCGCCCACCAGGGTAGCCACCAGGCACCGGCCGCCATCGCGTGGGCAGCACCTGGAAACCCTCTGAGCAGGACGGGCACACCACGACGTCGGCGGCGGGCAGGATCGCGTCGACGTCGCTGCGGCCCCCACCAGCTAGGGCCGCCACCCGTGCACGAGGCAGGGGCGCTCCGGGCCTCGCCCGCACCACACCGGGCCCTGGGTCTTGCTGGGCGCGGCGGCCCGGGCCAGCGTCGGAAACCCTTCACCGGGGCGAGGCGGCCGATCGCGAGCACCAGCGGCACGTCCCGCGGGACCCGCAGGGCGGCTCGGGCCTCGTCCCGGGACGGGCGGGCGGCGGCGGGGTCGATCAGGCTGGGGCGGAGGATCTCCATCGGGAGCCCGGGAGGCAGGCTGTCCTGCACCGCCTCGCTCACCGGCAGCACCCGGTGGAAGCGGGTGAGGGCCTTGTGCCAGAGGCGGAGCTTGAGGCGGTCCAGCTCCACCCCGCGGTTGTGCACCGTGCTCACCCGGGCGACCCCGGGCAGGGCCAACCCGGCCGCCGCGGTGGCGATGTCGGAGACCGCGAGGTGGCTGTGGATGAGCTGGGCGCCCCGGGCGAGGGCGACGCGGGCCAGGGCCACCGGGACCCGCGCGTCGGCTGGGCTCTTGATCCCGAGCACCGTCACCTCGATCCCCGCCGCCCGGAGGCTGTCGCCGATCGGGCCGTCCCGGGTGGTGGCGACCACCGTCACCCGCTCGCCCGCCGCGTTGAGATCGAGGGCGAGGGCCTCGACGATGCGCTCGGCGCCTCCGTAGCCCAGGCCGTTGGTCACCAGGATCAGGCGCATTCCACCACCCGCTCCGCCAACCGGGCCCAGCGGGTGGCCGCGTCGAGCCGGCGCCGGACCGAGGCCACCGCCGCGTCGGGCAGGGCACCTTGCGTCGCCTCTTCCTGCAGGGCCGCCTGCAGTACGAACTGCAAGGGGGCCTGCTCGGGTGAGGCCTCGAACACCGTGCGGTGCTCGGGGTAGAGGGCGGCCACCCCGTCGGTGCCCTCGGCCGGGAACACCACCTGGCGGCGACCGAGGGCGGCCAGGGCCCAGCTCTCTTCGCTCAGGCGCCCCTCGGTGAGGGTCAGGGCCACGTCGGCCGCGCACGCGGTGATCACCCGGGTGGCGGGGGTCAGGGGGCCGACGTGGATCACCGGCGACGAGGGCCGGGTGGCGTTGGCCATCGCGAAGAGGGTGCCCTCGGCGGGGCCGTCGCCCGCCACGAGGAGGGCCACCCCGGCGAGGTGGCGGTGGGCCAGGCTCAGGGTCTCGAGGTGGGTGGCGGGGTCGAGCGGTCCGACGAGGCCGAGGACCTTCATCCCCTCGGGGAGGCCGAGGGCGGCCCGGGCCTGCCCGCGCTCGCCCAGGGGGAGGTTCGTGAGGTCGAGCCCCGCGGCCAACAGCTCCATCTCTTCGACCCCGGCCAGCTGGGCGAGGTGCTCGGCCACCGCGTCGTCGGGCACCAGCACCGCGCGGGCGCCGTTGCAGGCGACCCGCAAGGCCGCTTGCATGAGCTCGGCCCCCGGGCCGGCCGCGGCCTCGAGGAGGGTCGGGCTCCCGTAGATCACGTAGGGCACCCGGGCCGCGCTCAGGGCCGCGGCGGCGGCGGCGCCGTCGGGGCTGAGCTCGAGGAGGGCGACGTCGGGGCGGCCGACCAGGCGGGCGGCGGCGAGGCGCGCGGTGAGGGCGGCCTGGCCCACCGCGCCGCCCTTGCCCTCCACCCGCTCCACCCGGTGCCCGGCCGCGGCGAGGGCCTCGGCCGCCGCGCTGGCCACCGAGGCGCGAGGCTCCACCGCGGTGATCACCAGGATACGCACCCCGGCCCTGTCACCCTGGGCGCAGGCTGGGGTCAAGTCCCAGGGCTTTGACAGTGCCGCGGGACCCGGCTACCACCCGGCCAATGGCGCGTAAGGGCATCATCCTCGCTGGCGGCTCGGGCACCCGGCTCCACCCCCTGACCCTGGCGGTGAGCAAGCAGCTCATGCCCATCTACAACAAGCCCATGATCTACTACCCGCTGTCGGTCCTCATGCTGGCCGGCATTCGGGACGTGTTGATCATCTCCACCCCCGAGGATCTGCCGCTGTTCCGGCGCCTCCTCGGCGACGGCGCGCGCATCGGGATGCGCTTCGAGTTCGCGGAGCAGCCGCGGCCCGAGGGGCTGGCCCAGGCGTTCACCATCGGGGCCGACTTCATCGGCGACGACCCCGCGGCGCTGGTGCTCGGCGACAACATCTTCCACGGCCACGGGCTCGCCAAGACGGTGCAGCGGGTGGCGCAGCAGGAGCGGGGCGCCACCGTGTTCGGCTACTACGTGAAGGACCCGGAGCGCTACGGCGTGGTGGAGTTCGACAAGGAGGGCAACGTGGTGGGCCTCGAGGAGAAGCCGGCCGAGCCGCGCTCCAACTACGCGGTGGTGGGCCTGTACTTCTACGACAACCAGGTGGTGGAGCGCGCCCGGGCCCTGAAGCCGTCCAAGCGCGGCGAGCTCGAGATCACCGACCTCAACCGGGTCTACCTCGAGGCGAACGAGCTCAAGGTGGAGCTGTTGGGCCGCGGGATGGCGTGGCTCGACACCGGCACCCACGAGAGCCTGCTCCAGGCCGCCAACTTCGTGGAGGCGGTGGAGAACCGGCAGTCGCTGATGGTGGCCAACATCGAAGAGGTGGCGTTCCGCATGGGCTACATCGACGCGAAGGCCCTGGCGGAGGCCGGCCGGAGCCTCGGCAAGACCGCCTACGGTCAGTACCTGGTGAAGCTGGCCGACGAGGAAGGCTGAGCCCTCACGCTTCGACCTCGCCCGGCCGGTCGACCTGCGCCCGCAAGATGACCTGCGCGTTGAGGAAGGCCTCCTCGATGCGGCGCACCAGCTCCGGGGCCCCCGAGAGCTCCCGGGCCCGGGCCTGGGCCTCCAGGCGGATCGCGAGCTCGGAGAGCTCATTCGCCCCCACGTTGCCGCTCGAGGACACCAGCTTGTGCACCGCCTCCGCGAGGCCCGCCGCGTCGTCCTCCTCCAGCCGCTCGCCCATGGTCTCGATGATGCGGGGCGCCTCGTCGAGGTAGGCCAGGATCAGATCGTTGACCATGTGCTGGTCCTCGCCTGCCATGGCCCGGAGGCTGGCGAGCAGGCGCAGGTCCACCGACTCGCGGCTGGACTCGGGTCGCCGGGACAGCGGGCTCGGCATGGGGCCGGAGGCGGTGCCGTGCACCCACTTGTCGAGCATCCCCTGCAGGTCGTCGTAGCGGACCGGCTTGGCCAGGTAGTCGTTCATGCCCGCGTCCCGACAGCGGCGCTGGTCGGCCGGGCTGGCGTGGGCTGTGAGGGCGATGATCGTGGTGTGCCGCGCGTCGTCGGCGCGGGCCCTGATGCGCGCCGACGCCTCGTAGCCGTCGACCCCCGGCATCTGGCAGTCCATCAACACCGCGTCGTAGCGGTGGACGTCCATCATCTCGAGGGCCCTGGCGCCGTCCTCCGCCAGGTCCACCTCGTACCCCATCTTCTGGAGCATCAGGAGCGCGGTGCGGCGGTTGGTCTCGTTGTCCTCCGCCAACAGGAGGCGCCCCCGCTCCTCGCCGGTGCGCGGGCGGGGCGAGGGGGCGCGCTCGTGGCGCTTGCGCCCCGCCTCGGAGAGCGAGGCCGCGATGCCCGCCATGAGCGCGACGCGCCGGGCCGGCTTGCTCACCGGGGCCGGGAAGCCCAACGCGGTGATCTCGGCCCGCAGGTCGCGGCGGCCGGGCGGGATCAACAGCAGGATCGAGGGCCGCACCGGCAGGGTGAGCGCTTGGAGCTGGGTGGCGAGCTGCAAGGCGTCTTCCCCCGCGCCGAGGGCGTCCACGATGCAGACCCGATAGGGCAGGTCGCGCTCGGCCGCCTGCTCGAGGGCGTGCTGGGCCTCGGTGAGGGAGCTGACCACGTCGGTGAGCACGCCCTCGCGCTCCAGCGCGGCGGCCAGGGCGCCCTGGGCCCGGGGTCGCGAGGCGGAGACCAGGCACAGGGCGCGCAGCCCGGTGAAGGTGCCGGAGCGCTCGTCGTGGCTGTCGAGCACGTCCTCGGGCACCACCACCGGGAGGGTGAAGTAGAAGGTGCTCCCGCGCTCGGGGGTGCTGTCGACCCCCATCTGGCCGCCCATGAGCTCGACCAGGCGCTTGGAGATGGTGAGCCCGAGGCCGGTGCCCCCGTAGCGCCGGGTGCTGGAGTTGTCGGTCTGGTAGAAGGAGTCGAAGACCTTGGGCATCAGGTGCTTCGGGATGCCGATGCCGGTGTCGCGCACGTCGAAGCGCAAGAGCGCCTTCGCGTCCTCGGTCTTGACGAGGATGCAACCGAGGTTGACCTCGCCCTTGGCGGTGAACTTGATCGCGTTGCTGAGCAGGTTGAGCAACACCTGGCGCAGCCGCCCCGGATCCGCCACCACCTCCGAGGGCACGTCGCGGTGCAGGGTGGCCGACAGCTCCACCCCCTTGCCGTAGGCCTCCGCCGCGAGGAGCGAGAGCACCTCGTTCACCGTCGCCTCGAGGTCGAAGCGCTGGGTGGTGAGCTCCAGCTTGTCGAAGTCGAGCTTCGAGAAGTCGAGGATGTCGTCGATGATCCCGAGCAGGGCCCTGGCCGAGCGGTGGATGGTCTCGGTGTACTCCTGCTGCTCCTCCGAGAGCTCCGAGGTGCGCAGGAGGTCCGCCATCCCGATGACCCCGTTCATCGGGGTCCTCAGCTCGTGGCTGATGTTGGCCACGAACTGGGTCTTGGCCCGGTTGGCTTCGTCGGCCCGGTCGCGGGCCTCGCGTAGGTCGCGGTTGGCGCGCTTGAGCTCGGCCGTGGTGTGGGCGGCGAGGGCCAGGGCGCGGCGCCGCGACACCTCGTAGACCGCGCCCACCACCGTCACCAGGGCGGTGGCCGCCAGGGTCGACAACAGGGCGAGGGAGCGGGCCTCGGTCGGGGCCTCGGGGGCGAGGTCGACGAAGGTGTAGCCCACGTGATCGAGCCCGAAGAGGGCGCCCTGCATGAGCAGCGCGCCCAAGGTCAGGCCGAGGCCGGCCCTCGGACCGGCGAGCACGGTGAACACCAGGGGGCACGCGGCCAGCCACGGGAGCACCGACATCCGAAAGCCACCTTGCGTGAACTGGGCGACCCCCATCACCAGGAGGATCAGCAGCCCGACCACGAAGCCGGTGAGGGCGGCCCCGGCTCGGGACACCGCCCAGGCCGCGATCAGGAGCGCAGCGGCGTTGCCGAGGTAGAAGATCGGGCGGGGGTGCCCGAAGCCCGAGTGGACCCCGAAGTGCACCGCGAACACCATGGCCACCGCGGCCAGGGCCACCGCGGCCACCCGCACCACGCTCTCCTCGCGGGTTCGGGTGCTCGCCGCGGGGCTGGTCGCGGCCGGGAGCCAGGTCATGGGGTACCGGGCTGGCGGGTCCCGGGCCGGCGGAGCCGTCCCACCCGCCGGGCTTCGCGCGGCTGCGTGCTTCGCTTGCGAGTTGTCGGCGGGGGGGCTCACCCAGGCTCCGTCTTAGCTCGCATCATCGGGGAGGTCACGTCGTTCGGTGGGGGATCCCGCGCGGTGCCGCCGCTATGTATGTGTACGGGTCACAGACCGCGGCCGGGTTGGCCGAGGAGCGCGGCCAGGCGGGCGGTGAGGGCCCGACGGTCGTAGCGGGCCACCACCTGCGGCTCGAAGCCGGCCGGGGCGGTGCGGCGGGCGGCGAGCTCGGTCAGCCAGCCGGCCAGCCGCGGGCCGCCGTCGGGATCGTCGGGGTCGAGCACCAGGCTGTTGCCTCCCGCCTCGCGTAGGATGTCCCGGGCCTCCCCCGGGGGGCACACCGCCACCACCGGGCGCCCGAGGGCGAGGTAGACGTAGAGCTTCTGGGGCACCCAGCCCGAGCGGCCCTCGGTCGGTGGCAGCACGAAGAGCACCGCGTGGCTCGCCGCGAGGTGGGCCAGCGCCTCTGCCTGGGGGAGGTAGCCGCGCTCCTCCACCACCCCCTGCAGGCCCGCCTGCCGAATCGCGTCGGCCTGCTCGGTCTTCCCGCACATCCGCAGGTTCACCTGCAGACCGGGGGCGGCGCCCAGGGCCGCCTTCAGGTGCCGATAGAACGCGTCGGGCTGGTAGCCCGGGTAGAAGGACCCAGCGTAGCCGATGACCAGCGGCCCGCCCGGCGGTGGGGCGGGGAGCCCGCGGAGCTCGTCCGACTCCCACCCGTTGGGCAGCACGTCGGTCTTGCCCGCGGCCTGGGGGAAGCGGGCGGCGAGGGCCGCGGCGTTGGCGTGGGTGTTGGCGACCACCGCGTCGGCCTCGGCCAGCACCGCCGCCTCCCACCGCTCCTGCAACGCCCGGTGGAGGGGAGTGGCGGCGACGAAGGTCTGGTTCTGGGTCCAGGGATCCCGGAAGTCCGCCACCCACCTGAGGCCGGTGCGGCGCACGAGGGCTCGGGCCACCAGGTGGTCGGTCCAGGGGGCGCTGGTGGAGTAGACGGCGTCCAGGTCGCCGCGCCGGGCCCGCTGGAGGGCGGCCACGGTGGCGGCGGGCCACCAGGTGGCCTGCCGGTCGGGGAGGTCCAGGAGCTGGTCGAGGCGCGGGCGCGCGGAGGCGGGGAGTGCCCGCCGGAGCGCTCGACGCACCGTGAACAGCGCGCGATCCGAGGCCCGGATGATCTCCACCCCGTCCGGGATCCGCGCGAGGAGCGAGGGATCCTGGGCCCAGTAGCGCTCCGGCTGGGCCGCGGTGAGGACCACCGGCAAGATGCCTTGCTCGGGGAGGTGGCGCACGAACGAGAGGGTGCGCTGCACCCCGCCCCCACCCATGGGGGGGAACTGGTAGGCGACGACCAGGACCCGCCTCACGCGGTGGCCTCCAGCGCGGCGAGCACCGCGGCGATCACCAGCTCGACGTCCTCGTCCGAGAGGGCGGGGTGGATGGGGAGGGCCAGGGTCTCCGCCGCCGCGCGCTCCGTCTCGGGGAGCTCGCCCGCGCGGTAGCCGAGCTCCTGAAAGCAGGGTTGCAGGTGGAGGGGCACCGGGTAGTACAGGGCGGTGCCCACCCCCGCCGCGGCCAGCGCCGCCACCACCGCGTCCCGCCCAGGGACCCGGACCACGTACTGGTGCCACACGTGGACCGCGGGGGCGGCCGGCTCGGCGGGGACGGTGAGGGAGCGGCCCAGCGCCTCCGCGTAGCGGGCCGCGACGGCCCGACGGCGGGCGTTCCAGCGCTCGAGGTGGGGCAGGAAGGTCAACAGGGCCGCGGCCTGGAGCTCATCCAGCCGGTGGTTGCCCCCGATCTCGTCGAAGCGGTGGGGGGCGCCGCCGTGGCTCCGGCGCCGCCGGACCCGCTCCGCCGCCTCGTGGTCCGAGGTCGCCACCAGGCCAGCCTCCCCGAGGGCGCCCAGGTTCTTGGTGGGGAAGAACGAGAAGCAACCCAGCTTGCCGACGCTGCCCGCCGCCCGCCCCGCGGGGTCCATCGCGCCCAGGGCCTGGGCCGCGTCCTCGATCACCGGGATCCCGAGCGGCCCGGCCAGCGCCTCGAGCGCGGGGAGGTCCGCGGCGCGGCCGAACAGGTGTACCGGCAGGATGGCTTGCACGCGAGGCGTCAGCTCCGAGTGGGCGTCGAGCCACGCCCTCACCGCGGGGGGGGAGAGGTTGAGGGTCGCCGGGTCGACGTCGACGAACACCGGCGTCGCGCCCAGCCGGGTCACCGCCTGGGCGGTGGAGACGAAGGTGTAGGGGGTGGTGATGACCAGGCCCCCCGGGCCGACCCCGGCCGCCCCGAGGGCCAACAGGAGCGCGTCGGTGCCGGAGGCGACCCCCACCGCGTGGGCTGCGCCGAGCCGGAGGGCCAGCGCCTCCTCGAGCGCCTCCAGCTCGGGGCCGAGGACGTAGCGGCCACGCTGGATCACGCGCTGAAAGGCAGCCTGCAGCTCGGGCAGGAGGGGGCCGTGCAGGGCGGCGAGGTCGGCCATCCGCACCCGCATGACCGAGGCGCTCACGCTCGGACCGGGGCCCCGGTCCGGAGGATGGCCTCGTAGCGCTCGAGCACCGGCTCCACCGCGCCGTCCATCAAGAGCTTCCCCCGCTCGAGCAGCACCAGGCGGGTGCACAGGCGCTTCAGGTCGCCTGCGCTGTGGGAGACGATGATCACCGTGGTGTCCTCGTCCGCCACCATGGCCTCGATGCGCTCCATGCACTTGTCGCGGAACGCGGCGTCGCCCACCGCGAGGGCCTCGTCGATGAGGAGGATGTCGGGGTCGACGTTGGAGGCCACCGCGAAGCCGAGCCGGGCGCGCATGCCTGAGGAGTAGGTCTTCAGCGGCTGGCCCATGAAGTCCCTCAGGCCCGAGAAGTCCACGATCCTGGGGAGGAGCTCCTCGATCTGCCGGGCGTCGAACCCCATGATCGCGCCCGACAGCCGCACGTTCTCGTAGCCGTTCAGCTCGTCCCGGAACCCCGCGCCGAGCTCGAGCAGGGACGAGATCCGGCCCACGCTGCGGACGCTGCCCTTGTCGGGGGCGTAGATGCCCGCGATGACCCGGAGCAGGGTGCTCTTGCCGGACCCGTTGCGCCCGAGGATGCCCAGCACCTCGCCCCGCTCTACGGTGAGATCGACCCCGGTGAGGGCCCAGAAGCGCTTCTGCTCCGGGTCCACCTTCTGGCGGCGCACCAGGGCCAGGAAGGCCTCCTTCACCCCGCGGGCGTGGTAGCGCACCACCGGGAAGGACAGGTGCACACCCTTCACCTCGATGATCGGCTCGCTCATAGGTACTTCACCGCGCGCTTCTCCCAGCGGGCGAAGACGGACAATCCGAGGGCCAACGAGGCCACCGCAAAGACCGCGGACACCAGCACGTGGCGGGCCTCGAAGGGGAAGGGTTGGTTCATCACCGCGTTGCGGACGAGCGAGATGTACACCGTCACCGGGTTCAGGAGGTAGAG
Source organism: Deltaproteobacteria bacterium (assembly GCA_020632995.1). Classification (GTDB taxonomy): domain Bacteria; phylum Myxococcota; class Kuafuiibacteriia; order Kuafuiibacteriales; family Kuafuiibacteriaceae; genus JACKEN01. The sequence continues at coordinate 447,736 of JACKEN010000001.1, forward strand.
CTCGTAGACGGGGGGCGACATCGCGTCCCTCGCCATCGTGAGCGGGTAGATGGTGGGGGCGCCGTACATGAACAGCCGCACCGACACCCGGATCACGTAGCCGACGTCCCGGTAGACCGCGTTGGCGCAGGCGACCACCAGGGCGAGGCCCGTGGTGAACATGGTCATCAACAGGGCGGCGAGCGGCAGGAGCACGATCCGCCACCCCGGCATCACCTGGTAGTAGATGAGGAACGGGATCACCGCGACCAGGTTCAAGGCGAAGATCGTGACGTTCGAACCCACCTGGGAGAACACGAAGATCTCCCGCGGCAGGTACACGCGGCGGATCAAGGACGCATTCGAGACCAGGGCCGAGGCGCCGCCTTGCACCACGGACGCCATGAAGTTGTAGGCGAACACCCCGAGCGCAACCACCAGCGGGTAGGCGGCCCCGCCGCGGCGGGCGATGACCTGGAACACGAAGTAGTAGACGAGCACGAGGGAGAGCGGCTCGAGCAGGCTCCACAGGTACCCGAAGGCGGTGCCCCGGTACTTCACCTTGAGGTCCCGGGAGATGAAGTTCTGGAGCACGAAGCGGTGCTCGCGGAGGCTGTGTACAACGCTCAGCACGGGTGCCTCACTCCACCGCCAGGTCGGCCGGGACGTCCCGAGCCTCGATGACACGGCGGTAGGCCTCGACCACCGGGCGGGCGGCGCGGGTCTTGGCTGGCGCGTCGGGGTCCACCGAGAACAGGCCGAAGCGCATCCCCATCCCGTGGTTCCACTCGTAGTTGTCCATCAGGGACCAGTAGTAGTAGCCCCGGACGTCGACCCCCTCGTCCTTCGCGCGCAAGACCTGTTGCAGGTGGGCGGCGAGGAAGCGGTCGGTCTCGGGGTAGGCGCCGACGTCCACCCCGTTCTCGGTGATGACGAGCGGCACCCCGGGGTAGTCGGCCTGCAGCCGGGTCAGGACCTCGTACATGCCCTCCGGGTACACCGCGCCCTGCTCCAGCGTGAGGGGATCGAAGGTGGCGAGGGGCGAGAAGTCCGGGAAGAGGGAGTCGATGGTGCCCTGGAGCACCACCCGCGTGTAGTAGTTGACGCCGAGGAAGTCCGTCTTGCCCTGCAAGCGGGCCTGCGGCTCGCCAACCCCGTCGAGGTCGTCGTCGAGCACCCCGAGGAGCACCGCGTCGAGGAACAACCCGTTGTAGAGGTGGTCGATGTTCGTGGCGGCGCGGCGATCGAGGGCGGAGTCAGGGTCCTTCGCGTGGATCGGGGTGACGTTGTAGACGATGCCTACCCGGGCCGCCTCGCCGTCCCCGTCCGCGTCCACGGTGTCGGCCGCCTTCACCGCGTCACTCATCGCGGCGTGGGCGTCGATCATCGCGAGCATCGCGGTGCGGGCCTCTTCGAAGCGCAGCGAGGCTGCCGGCGGGTTGGTGCGGGTCTCGGTCGGCTGGAGGAACCCGGGCAGCACCACCGCGAAGGGCTCGTTCTCGGTGACCCACTCGTCGACCTCGGGGCCGAGCTCCTTGGCCATGAAGCCGGCGTACTTGGCCAGCTCGGTGGCGATGTCCGGCTCCAGCCAGCCCCGAGGGCGGCAGCGGGTCAGATCCTGGTTGCAGCCCACCGCGTCGTGGATCCACGCGGGGAGGGTGTAGTGGTGCAAGGTGACCAGCGGCCTCATGCCGCGCGCCTTCAGGGCGGCGATGATGCGGCGGTAGTAGTCCAGGCCGGCGGGGGACGCGACCGCGAGGAGCGCCTCGTGCCCCTCGACGCCTCGGGTGGTGGTGGGGAAGACGCGGCTCCACTCCACGCTGAAACGGAAGTGGGTCAGGCCGAGCGCCTGGGCGCGGTCGAGATCCTCCTCGTAGAGCTCGTAGAAGCCGGGCCCGCGCCCCACCGGATCACCGGAGAGGAAGTTGCTCGAGCGGGCCTGGGCCACGGTGGAGGTGACGAACTGGTACCAGTCGCTGCCCCGGTCTTCGCACTCCTCGGCCGGGATGGTCGGGCACCCCATGTCGACCTGGAAGCCCGCGACCGCGGCCCCGAACGCGAAGTCCTCGCCGAAGCCCCCCTTCTTGCAGCCGGGGGCCAGGGCGGCGGCGGCCAGGCCGGCCGCCAGGAGGCCTTGGAGGGTGTTCGTGCGCGCCATGCCGGTCCTGGACCCGCCGCATATGGCATACCTGGCGGCGGCAGGTGAAGCGCTGAGATGGCCGGTCGGGCCGGCTCGGGAGGGCTCCCCTTGACTGGTGAATACCCTCTGTTTGCCGTCAGTCGCGGCGGACGAACGAGTTATCGCCGCAGATGAAGGACTGGTACTCGCTCTCGGGGAAGTTGCAGGGCAGCTCGATGCGCTCGGACCCGCCCGAGGCCGCGGTGTAGTAGATGAAGCGGTAGTAGCTCGTCTGGGGCACGAGCTCGATGCCGTAGTCGCCGTCGTCGTCGTCGCAGTTGCGGATGCGCGCGATCATCAGGGCGTGATCGGCCGCGAAGCGCGTGTGGCCCACGAAGTGGTTCCCCTGGCCGCCCACGTCCTCGAGGATGGCGAACAGCGCCTCGCCCGTCTCGTAGAAGATGACGTCCAACTTGCACACGCCCTCGAAGTAGTTGACGTTCTGGAGCGCGATGGCCACCTCGTAGCGCGCGCCGTTGAAGCGCAGCCAGCTGTGGGGGCTCCCGTTCAGCTCGGGGAAGTGGAACGCGCCGGTCGTCGGATCGAAGAAGGTGGCGTCGGTGCCCTGGGCGCCGACGAACTGCCCCTGCAGCTCTTGATAGGGGAGGTCGGTGCCGAGCACGAAGTCCGCCGGCTGCGCGGGCTGGGGAGGGTTGGCGAGCGGAGGCATGAGCAGGAGGGTGAGATCCAGCGGGACCGGCCCGCCGCTCGCGCTCATCGATAGGGTCCGGAGGCCGCCGACCGGGTGGTGGGCCTCCTGGAGCTGGATGGTGAGCACGATCGGCTCCGAGCCCAGGTCGACGGAGCGCGGGTCCTGGCAGTCCTGGATGTCGAGGCGCCGCTGGGCCGGCTGCAGGGTGAGCACGTTCCCCACGAGGGTGGCCGCGCCCACCGACTGATCGAAGTAGCTGACCGCGGCGCAGGAGGGCGAGACTCCCGAGGCGAAGTGCGCGAAGTAGTACTGGCCCTCGGAGTTCATCTTCAGGACCACGCTGAACCCGGAGGTGACGTCGAAGTCCTGCCCCCAACCGTTGGTGTACTCACCCGCGGAGGCGCGGGTCTCCTGCCAGATGCCCACCAACTCAGCGGGGATGGAGCCGGTGGGTAGCGTGCCGGCGTCCGGGAGGGCGCCAGCGTCGGGGAGCCCGCCGCCCCCATCGACCGTCGACGAGCCGCCATCCCCGCTCGCTACCCCCGCGTCGGGGCCGTCGGTGCGCTCCCGCGCGCCGGAGCAGCCGGCGTGGAGGGCGAGGGCGAAGAGGAGGGCGAGGGCGCGGCGAGGCATCCCTCCTTATAGTTGGGCCGGCGGCGCGCGTTAAGGGAGCGAATTCGATAAGTATGAGTTCGATCTGTGTCGTTAAGATCTCGGTGCCAAGCGAACCGGTCAGACGCGCCGCGGCACCACGAAGGGGCTCACCGCCTCCTCGGTCGGCGCCACGGTGAGGGTGGCGGGGCGTCGGCGCGCGCCGACGAAGCCCGAGAAGCGGATGTGCTGGGCGTGCACCGCGGCGCGCGCCGCCCGGTCTTCCACCTCCTCGAGGTGGGGGAGAGCGCCTTCGACCACCGCGACGAGGGTGGTGACCACCGCGTCGGCCCCAGAGGCGTCGGCCTGGGCGGCGAGGGCGAGGAGCTGGGTGATCGCGTCCTTCAGGGCCGCAGGATCCTGCAGCGCGCCGAGGATGGAGCCCAGGAGGTCCTGATCGTCGGGGGTCAGGGCCCCGCCGTCGCTGATCAGCCCGAAGACGAGGTCGAGGATCGGAGTGTCGATGCTGTCCATGGCGGCCTCACGCGGTCGCCGGGCGCTGGGCGATCGCGCCCTCGACTGCGGCGATCTGGCGGGCCCGGCTGGCGGTCGGGGCCGCCGACTGCCGGCCTCGGAGGATGCTCAAGGCGTCGTTCAGAGCCTTGAGCTGCTTCTCTCGCGAGCCGCCCGTCACCGAGACCGCGCCCTCCTGGGTGACCCGGACCATCGTCTTGCCTGCGGCAGAGGTGGTGGCGCGCTTCTTCGCCACCTCGCCGGCGAGGTCCGCCACCGGGATCTGATCCGCGTTGTCGAGGAGGCTCTTCAGGCCGTCCTTGAGGCTCTTCACCAGCTTCGGGCCATGCTTGGCGAGGGTGGTTGAGGCCCGCTTGAGGAGGGGGCCCGCGAGACGGGAGATGGCTGCTGCGACCATGTGGAGAGCATCGGCGACGGCCGGGCCAAGGGCGCTTACCAGGGCCTTGCACCGCGTGCGCGACGGCCGGGCCGGGCTGTGCGATACTGCGCCGACCGACGGCGGGGCTACCCCAGGTGCGTCGAGGGAGCATGGGCGGCGAACGTTCAGGACAAGGGTCGGGCCGGCCCGGACGCAACACCACCTTCTCGGTGGAGGCCTACGAGTCCGAGCCCGGCGTGGACCCGCTGCGGCCGGGCGATCTGCTCGACTCCGAGGTCACCGGTGGCGCGGCGACGGTGGACCCCAACATCGACGGGTTCCACCAGCCCACCGCGATGTTCGACAAGGGCCAGTTCCTGGGCGAGCTGGCGGACCTCGAGGAGAGCGCCAAGGAGACCCGGGCCAAGGTCGAGGCCGAGCCCGTCGCGCCCCGGGGCCTGAAGCTGATCATCGTGGACGGCCCCGACCTCGGGATGGAGTGGGCCTTCAAGGTCCCCGAGGTGACCCTCGGCCGCGACGAGGACTGCGAGCTCATGATGAGCGACATCGCGGTGTCGCGACGCCACGCCCGGGTTGTGCTGGAGGGGGCCGAGTACGTCCTGTACGACCTCGACAGCGGCAACGGCACCTACCTGAACGGGGTGAAGGTGCGGCGGGAGCCCCTGTCGCCCGGCGACGAGATCACGGTGGGCGAACGGACCTTCCGTTTCGTCGAGCTGACCGAGGCCCCGGCGACCGCGGCCGCGCACCCGATCGCGGGGGCGTCGCCCGAGCCCGCCCTCGGGGACCCGCTCGCGGGTGAAGACGACTTCGCCCCCCTGGGCGGCGTCTCCCAGCTCGACGTGGGGGTGGTGGTCCCGGAGCCCGGGGTCAACCTGGCGGACCCGTCCGACGCGCCGCCCTCCAAGGGGCCGCGGCAGGGCGAGGCGCTGCGCAAGGTGGCGATCGGGATCGGGGCGGTGGCGCTCCTGGCCGCGCTCGGGGTCGGCGGCTTCTTCGCCTACCGCCGGTGGTGGGCGGGGGAGTCGCCGGCCGAGAAGCTCGCCCGGGCCAAGCGGGAGTTCCTGGTCGGGGTGGAGCTGGTGAAGGCGGAGCGCTGCGGCGACGCGATCCTCATGTTCGATCGGGTGCTCGCGCTCCGGCCCGAGTACGCGCGGGCCACCCAGTACCGGGCGCACTGCGAGGCCGAGGTGAGCCGCTGGCACGAGCTGGAGCGGGCGCGCGGGCTGGCAGGGGAGGGGCGCATCATCGAGGCGCTCGAGGTGCTGGAGAAGATCCCGCCCGAGAGCTCCTACGCGGATGATGCGTCGACCCTCGCGTCGAGCTATCGACAGCGGCTGGCGGCAGGCCTGATTGCAGACGCCCGCACCGAGTGGACGAGCAACAACGACGCGGAGGCGGCGCTCGGCCTGATCGCGCGGGCGCTGGAGCTGGTGCCGGGCTATCGGCCCGCGCTCGAGCTGAAGGAGCGCATCGAGGGGGCGGAGGCGCCGAAGGTCGAGGTCGCCCCGAAGCCGGCCCGGCCGACGATCCCGCCCCAGCTGGTGCGGGCGATCGCCCTGTACAAGAACGAGAAGGTGAGCGCGGCGATCGACGCGGCGGAGGCGGCGGGCGGCGACCGCGCGCAGGAGTACATCGCGCAGATGGAGCAGGTGAAGCGCCTGCTCGCCGACGCGTCGAGGGCGCACCACGCCAAGGCGGCGGGCGAGCTGTTGCGCATCGTCCCCGCCGCGCTCGACCTCGACAAGCGCATCGCGGGCGGCGACGGCAAGGTGCGCGAGCGGCTGGATCGCTACTACGCCAACGCGCTCTACCTGAAGGGGATCGAGGCCTACCAAGAGCGCGACGATCTGCAGGCCTACCAGCTCCTGGGGCAGGCCCTACGGGTGGATCCCAGCCACAAGCTGGCCAAGAACCGCTACGCGGAGCTGAAGAGCCGCGTGGATCAGCTCTACTACGAGGCCTACGTGCAGAAGGACACCAACCCCGAGGAGACGAAGAAGGTCTTCCGGCGCATCGTGAAGTACGTTGAGTCCAGCCACCCCGCCCACCAGAAGGCGAAGAAGTGGCTGCGGGCCAACGGCGGGTAGGCCGCCATTTACGGGCGTGTTAGGACGCCCACGGATGCAGACCTACGACGCCACGGTGAGCGCCGCCCGCGCCCTCGGGGTGGACTCGGCGGTAGGGCTGGACCCGGCGGCAGTAGAGCGCGCGCGGGCGGAGCACGGTGAGAACCGGCTGCCGGAGGTGAAGCCGAGGCGGGTGTGGTCGATGTTCCTCGCCGCCCTCTCGGACAAGACGCTGCTCATCCTCATCGGGGCCGCGCTCCTGTCGCTCGGCGTGGAGCTGTTGAAGGCTCGCTTGCAGGAGGGCACGACGCCCCACTACATCGACGGGGTGGCCATCCTGGCCGCGGTGCTCATCGCCTCGCTCGTCACCACCCTGAACGAGGCCCGGGCGGCCAAGGAGTTCCGGCTCCTCAACAAGGCGCGGGAGGACATCCCGATCAAGGTGCTCCGGGGCGGGCACGTGCGCTCGGTCTCCATCTACGACCTCGTGGTGGGGGACGTGGTGTACTTCGACCCCGGCGACCGTCTCCCGGCCGACGGGCGCCTCTTGTCGGGGGTGGACGTCACGGTGGACCAGTCCACCCTCACCGGCGAGTCGGTGCCGGTGCACAAGGACGCCGACGATCTCGAGCTCAAGGGTGGCACGGTGGTGAGCACCGGCTCGGGCGCGATGCTGCTCGAGGCGGTGGGCGCCAGGAGCGAGATGGGGCGCCTGCAGCTGTCGCTCACCGACACCGACGAGGAGCCCACCCCGCTGCAGGAGCGCTTGTCACGCCTCGCGGACCGCATCGGGCTGTTCGGCCTGGGGGCGGCGGTGCTGACGTTCGGGGCGCTCACCGCCTCCTACGTGCTGCGGGCCGAGGGCCCGGTGGGCCTCGACCTCGAGACCGGGGGGCAGATCCTGTCGTTCCTGATCATCGCGGTGACCATCGTGGTGGTGGCGGTGCCGGAGGGCCTGCCCCTCGCGGTGACGATCAGCCTGGCCTACAGCGTCCGGAAGATGGCCAAGGACAACAACCTGGTCCGCAAGCTGGCCTCCTGCGAGACGATGGGCGCGGCCACCGTGGTGTGCTCCGACAAGACCGGCACCCTGACCAGGAACCGGATGACGGTGGTCAAGGGGTGGATCAGCGGGGCGCTGGTGGATGGGGAGCGGGCCCTGGCCGAGGTGTCGGGGCCCGCGCGGGAGCGCTTCAGCGAGGTGGCCTCGGTGAACGCCACCGCGTTCCTGGAGGAGCGGGAGGACGGGGTCACCGAGTACGTGGGCAACCCCACCGAGTGCGCGCTCCTCGCCCAGGTGAAGGCGTGGGGTGAAGACTGGCGCGGCCGGCGCGACGCGGCGCGCGCGCTCCACCAGTTCGGCTTCACGTCGGACCGAAAGCGCATGTCGACCCTGGTGCAGACCGAGGACGGGCGGCGCCTGCTGGTGAAGGGGGCGCCGGAGGTGGTGCTGGCGCTGAGCGGGGCGGTGGCGACCAACGGCGCCGCGCGGCCCCTCACCGAGGCCGACCGGGCCGCGATCACCGAGGCGGTGACCACGTTCTCGGCCGAGGGCCACCGGACCCTGGCCCTGGCCTACCGGGACCTCCCCGCCGCGGACACCCCCGAGGACGCCGAGCACCTCGAGCAGGCGCTCACGTTGCTCGCGGTGGTGGCGATCGCGGACCCGGTGCGCCCCGAGGTGAAGGACGCGGTGGCGGCGTGCCGGAGCGCGGGCGTCGACGTGAAGATGGTCACGGGTGACAACCACCTGACCGCCGCCTCGATCGCCGAGCAGATCGGCCTCATGCGGCCCGACGACGTGGTGCTCGAGGGCCCCGAGTTCCGAGCGAAGAGCGACGACGAGGTGAAGGCCCTCCTGCCGCGGCTCCGCGTGCTCGCGCGCTCGGTGCCGAGCGACAAGCTCCGGCTGGTCTCGCTGTTGAAGGCCGAGAAGGCGGTGGTGGCGGTGACCGGCGACGGCACCAACGACGCCCCGGCCATGAAGGCGGCGGACGTCGGCTTCTCGATGGGCCTCACCGGCACCGAGGTGGCCAAGGAGGCGTCGGACATCGTCCTGTTGGACGACAACTTCGCCAGCATCGTGAACGGCATCCTGTGGGGCCGCTCCATCTTCGAGAACATCAGGAAGTTCTTGCAGTTTCAGTTGACGGTGAACGTGGTGGCGCTCTCCACCGCGTTCATCGCCGCGGTGTTCGGGGTGGGCATCCCGCTCAACACGGTGCAGCTGCTGTGGGTGAACCTGATCATGGACACCATGGCCGCGCTGGCCCTGGCCACCGAGCCCCCGGACCGCGCCCTGTTCCAGCAGCCGCCCCACGGGCGCCACGCCCCCCTCATCACGAAGAGCATGTGGACGAGCGTGCTCGCGATGGGCGGGGTGATGCTCGCGATCTTGATGGCGACCATGTTCACCGACTGGCTGACCCCGGCCGGGATCACGCATGAGGCCCGCCTCACCTTCGTGTTCAACACCTTCGTGATGATGCAGGTGTTCAACGAGCTCAACGCGCGCTCCACGCGCTTCGATCGGGGCGTGCTGCGGCACCTGGCCGAGAGCCACCTCTTCATCGGGGTGATGGTGGCGACGGTGGCGGCTCAGGTGGCCATCGTGCAGCTGGGCGGCGCCTTCTTCCGCACCGTGCCCCTGAGCCTGGAGCTGTGGGGGCGCTCCGTCACGCTGGGCGCGTCGATGCTGGTGGCGGGCTTCGCGCTGCGGCAGGTGGGTCGCCGGGTGGCCGCGCCGACCGTGCCTGCTGACGCGTGAGCCGACGCACACCCGCGCCGTCAGACGGCGTCCGACGGTCCCCCTCCCGCCGCATCGAGCGGGCTCGGGGCTGGCACGCCGCTTGGAATGTCCTCGTCAGACGGCCCGCCCGGGCAAGACGTCCGGGCCGTGGACCGCGGAGGACAGCATGTATCGACCACATCACCTGACCGCCCACTTCGCCGCGCTCGCCCTCGCGACCAGCGCGTGCGCTCCCGACGTGCCCGACGCGGGCGAGCTCGCCAGCGAGGGCGCAGTCGAGACCCAGCAGGCGAGCCTGATCAGGTTCACGGGGCTGGGCCGCAGCAACCGGGGCTACAAGCTCAACGAGAAGGCCATCGTCGATACCGATCTGCAGATGTCCGAGTTCTTCGGCAGCCCATTCACGATCTCTGCCTGGTTCATGCCCGAGTACACGTCCTGCTTCTACGGGCCGATCTTCGGCGAGAGCGGGGGCGGCTACTTCGTGGTGGGCCTCGGTGACTACCGCAAGGGCGACGGCGGCTACAAGGACGCGGGCAGCCCCGTCCTGTACATGAAGGTCGGCAACAAGTCGGCCCACTACCTGGCGCCGGGCCTCGTGAAGCACGGCTGGAACCAGATCGCGGTGGTGCGCACCGCCCCCGGGCGAGGCGGCTTCCACAGCTTCTACCTCTACTTGAACGGGCAGCGCCTGTACTCGATGACCAACGCCAACGGCGTCATCGCGTCCGCCCCCGAGATCACGTTCTCGGACGCGGATCCGATGACCGGCGGACCGCAGGGCCACCTGCGCTTCGGTCGGCGCACGAGCGGGCAGAACCTCCAGTCCAGCCAGACCTGGCAGTACTTCGGCATGCTGGACGACGTGGCGGTGTACGACGTGGCCAAGACCTCCAGCCAGGTCCTCCAGATGGCGTCCGACCAGCGCGTCGACGGCGACGAGGCCGACCTCCTGGCCGGCTGGACCTTCGACGACTTCGAGCCCCTCAGCTGGGGGTTGCTGAACCCCGCCCTCAAGCGGCCCGTCACCAACACCAACACCGCCTATCGCATCCCGCTGTCGTGGCCCCGCGACGTCGCCGCGGACTCGTTCCAGTTCGACAACCCCTTCCTCGTCGCCCCCACCACCGCGCACTACAAGCTGCCGTTCCCCATGAACGAGGTCTGGCGGGTGGTGCAGCCCTACGACGCGCCTGGCGGCTCACACAACGGCTACGCGGCCTTCTCCATCGACTTCGCCAAGGCGAGCGGCGCCGCCTACGCGGAGGTCACCGCGTCCGCCACCGGGCAGATCGTCGAGGTCAACGAGACCTACGATCCGGACCCGAACAACCCCCGGGAGCCCTACTACGTGACGATCAAGGGCGCGGAGGGGGAGTACGCCGGCTACCTGCACATGGCCTACGGCTCCTTCACCGAGGTCTTCCACGGCGGGACGCAGTACCTGTTCGACCCGACCTACGAGTACCCCTTCACCTGGCAGGCGGTGTCGCAGGGCACCGAGATCGCGAAGGTCGGGCCGGTGGCGGCGCACCTGCACTACGGGATGACCTCGCACTTCGGCGTCTCGGGGCAGTTCCCGGCCGCCTTCGAGGCGTACTACGCCTCGGACGACCAGGGCGCGACCTGGCACTACGTCTACCGCGGCGTCCCGAAGGCCGGTCAGTACCTCAAGCGCACCCAGTGAGCGCCCTGCGCCCCGCGCTTAGTGGTGCGCCCCGCCCACGTCGAGATCGTAGGTCACGTCCACCGTGAACCCGTCGGGGCTCCCGCACTGGCCGTCGCTGCCGCGCCACTGGCCGGCGAACCGGAGCGAGTGGAGGCCGCGGTCGAGGCCGGGCACCAGGGCCCAGTGCCCGCTCGCAATCGTCTCGTGGTCCACGAAGCCGGAGGAGGGGTTGACCGCGGTGGTCGGCTCGCTCGGGGTGCGGAGGAGCGGGATGCCGTCGACGGCGGGATAGATCTGGGCGCCGTCGAGCCAGACGCGCAGCGCGCACTGGTCGTCCACCGCGAAGTACTGCTCGAGGATCTCGACCTTGTCCTCCACCGAGTAGCCGGTGTCGCAGAGGCCCTCCGCGTTGCAGGTGCCGGCGACGAACGCGCACTCGGCGTCCGCGGTGCACGGGACGTCGGTGGTGCTGTTGATGAAGATGTCGTTGACCACCGGGAAGAAGAGGGGCGTGCGCGCCGGGACCGAGCAGGACCGGGTGGCGGCGCCGCCGAAGCTGCCGGTCAGGATGGTGACCTGGCCGGGCGCGGGCTGGTTCTGGAGGCAGTCCACCGCGCCGGTCTCGGCGGTGGGGTTGAAGCTCGGATCACCGAGGGCGTAGGTGATCCACAGCGACGCGAGCCGGCCCGCGTTGGACTGCAGGTTGGCGAGCTGGCGGGCGCGGAGCCACGCGCTCGCCTCGGCGCTCACGAGCGGCGCGGCGGCGATCGCGCCGGCAGCGAGGGGGACGAGGAGGAGACGCTTGTTCATGCCCGCTCAGTGCGGGCTGCCGCGGATCTTTATTCCATCGCTCGGTCCGCCATACCCCGCGGTCTGGGCGCTAGGGGGCGAGGCTGACCTCCACCCAGCCCTCGTGGACGGGGTCGTGGCCGAAGTTGTGGGGGTCGCGTCGGGCCGCCATGTCCTTGAGGTTGAGGTGCTCGAAGAGCTCCTCGGGGGTGTAGCCGTCGACCTCGCTCGGATCGTCCACGCCCTCCAGGAACACGAGGCCGGTGACGTCGAAGCGGACCACCACCGTCAGGTCGTCGCCCACGCCCTCCTCGACCGCGCCAGCGGCGTCCTCGAAGTGGTACCAGGCCACCGGGGCGGAGGTGCTGGTCTCGGCGTAGCGCGGGTGGCGTGGGTCCTCCTTCATCACGTACTCGGAGAAGAGCCGGAAGCGCCGGTCCTGGGGGATGCTGAAGCCCACCTCGTAGCCCCCCGCGCTGAAGCCGCAGTATGGCTCGCCGGGATTGCAGTTCAGGTTGCAGAAGACCTCCTGGAAGTTGCCTTGCGCGTCCTGGCCGACCCCGTACGACATCATGTAGCCGGAGCGCTGGGGGTTGGCGGGGCGGGTGGAGGTGAAGGTCATGAGGTCGCGGTCCAGCCACTGGAACTCGGCGTCGGTGCAGGGGGCGTCCTCGTCGGCCTTCCTGCACACGAGCATGTCGCCCCGCAACAGGGCCCGCGGGTCGTCCAGGAAGCCGAGCTGGGCCGCGTAGTGGGGGTCCATGCCGCAGGCTGGGTTGCTGAACTCCGGGTCGGCGAGGATCGGGTTGGGCTCGAACATCCAGCGCACCGTCCAGAACTCACCCGGGACGCGGATCTGGGTGTCCAGGTAGGCCATCCGGACCGAGACCGAGGTCCACTGCATCGCCAGGTACTCCTCGCAGAACAGCGCGGTGTTGCCGCCTACCGGGCGCGGGTCGGCCAGGTCGAAGACCCCGCCGCCGCGGGCCGGGCCGCCCGAGTCGGTGAAGCTGTTCAAGGCGAGCAGGCGCCCCGGGCCGCACACGCTGGGCTCGGGGTTGCCGTCGGGGCCGACCGGGCGGGGGGTGTCGGGCTCGCCGCCCAGGCTGAGGTCGCTCGCCCAGCCCCAGACGTTGTGGGGGGTGAGGCAGACCCCGCGGGCCGGGCCCTGGGGCCCGGGGCCGGTGTCGCAGGCGAAGACGTCCTCGCCCTCCAGGGCGCCGTGCCGCACCGTGAGGCCCTGGCCGGTCCGCACCACCGCGCCCGGCTGGGCGAGGTAGACGTCCAGGGCTGCCTCGGCGGTGCCGCTGGGGCCGGGGTCACCGGTGTCGCCGCCAGGGCCGCCGCAAGCGATGAGGGGGATCACGCCGAAGGCCAGGACATGGGGCTTCATGCCCGGTTCGGTCGGCGGGGTTCGGGGGGAGTGCAGCGCCGTCTCGCAACGGGGCGCCGCTCAGCGGTGGGTGACGTAGAGCGAGTAGCGGTCGGGGCGCGAGACCTCGTAGCCGTCCACCACCACCAGCCACTCCCCCGGCATCGGGGCGCTGACTATCGCGCGCTCGGGTGCGTTGAACGTGGTCCCGCTGAAGTCGATGACCGAGAGGTCGGGCGACACCACCACCATGTCGAGGTCCGAGGTGGGGTGGACGCTCCAGTCTCGGCTCCAGACCAGGTCGAACGTTGTCTCCGCCGTGCCCGGCGGCACCTCCACCGCCCACACGTGCTGGTCGCCGGTGCGGATCTCGGACCTGACCACCGGGTGTCGCAAGGGCTTGCGGTCACCGCTCCGGGTGACCCGGAGGGCGAGCGAGACCGCGTCCTGGTTCGTCATGTCGCCCCCGACGGTGAGCTTGAGCAGGCCAGGTTGCATCGGCATGCTGGAGATCTGCTGGCCGTTCAGGAACCAGGCGCCATCTTCGATCACCAGCACCCCCTCGGGGCCGCTCAGGTTGGGGTCGTAGAGCATGTCGAGCTCGTCCCCGAGCTGCGGGGTGCTCCGGCGGGCGGAGCGCGCCACGAGGTGGATGGTGTTGGGCCAGATCGCGGTGGCCGAGTTGTCGGGGGCCAGGGCCTGGGTCACCTCGATCACCACGCGATCCGTGAACTCGTTCACCTCGATCACCACGTCCTCCGACGCGCCGGGGGCGAGGACGAAGGTGCCGAGGTCAGCGGTGTGGGTCCGGTGCCGCCCCGGCGGGGGCAGCGCGGTGGCGTGCAGGTGGCCGGCGTGGATGGTGGAGCGCGGCAGGTTGTGGCGGCCGAGCGCCGCGAGGGCCGCCGGGGCATCCAGGGCGCCGTTCCCCTGGGCCCAGGGGGACTGCCACAGGGGCGCGACCTCGTAGGGGTTGGCGGAGCTCAACAGGGCCCGGCGCAGGCGCTCGGCGTCGGCGTCGGCGCCGAAGGTGGCCTCGTGGTAGCCGGCGAGGAGCGCGGCCACCCCCGCCACGGCGGGGGAGGCGCCGGAGGTGCCGCTGCCGAAGCTGAAGCTGTCGTCCGGTTGCGCGCCCAGCACCCAGGTGCCCAGGGCCACGATGTCGGGCCCGCTGCGGCCGTCCGCGGTCGGTCCCCGGCTCGAGAAGGTCGCCACCCGGGTCTCTGCCGTCGGGCGCATGATCTGCGCTTGCCCCGGCGCGCCAAGGAACGCCTCACCGAGGTAGTCGTAGAGCACCCGTGAGGGGACCGCGTAGTCGAGGGCGCCCACTGCGATCGAGTCCAGGTCGATCGCGGGGGGCAGGACGGTGGCCGGCCCGGGGCCGGAGTTCCCCGCCGCCGCCACCACCAGCACGTCGGCGCGGTGGAGTGCGGTGACCATCGCGGCGAAGGGCCCGCGGCGATCGTCGAACGACCACAGGCCCAGGCTCATGTTCACCACGTCGATGTCCAGGGCGCCGCTCTGCTTGAGGGTGAGGACATGGTCGAGCCCGGCCAGGATGCCGCTGACGCTGCCGCTCCCGTTGGTGTCGATCACCTTCACCGGGTAGAGCTGGGCGAGGGGCGCCTGCCCGAGGATCGGGACCGCGTCCGGGGTGAAGACCCCGGGCAGCCAGCGGTCGATGGCGAGCCAGAGGGGGTCGTCGGGGGAGAGCGAGAGGCCGCACTGGGCCGCGATGATCCCGCCCACGAAGGTCCCGTGGGGTTCGTTCAGGGGGCTGGTGGCGAGGAGGCCGTCGTCCACTGAAGAGAATCCTTCCGGGAAGCCGGGGGCCCCGATCACCGCGTGCCCGATGCACGCGTTGCGGGCGGTGCCGGTGTCGACCACCGCCACCACGCTCCCCGAGCCCGCTCCGGTGGCCTGCCAGATCTCGGCCGCCCCGGTGAGGAGGAAGTTCACGTAGCCGGTGGGCAGCGCGCCAGGGCTGGTGACGCCGAGCGGGGCGACGACGCGCCCCGCCGCCTCGAGCGCGATGGTGGGTGCCGCGTCCGGAGCTGCGGGCAGCGACACCGCGGCGTCGTGGGTCACCCTGAGGACCCCGGCGGAGGCGGCCACCTCGGCGAGGCGGTCCGCCGGCACCGTCGCGGCCACCGCCGGGATGCCGCGGTAGGTGCGGTGCACGGTGGCGCCCGCGGCGGCGAGCCGGGCCTGCAGCGCGGCCTGGGCGTCGGCGCCGTCGGCCTCGATGATCACCTGGACCTCCTGGGCCCACGCGGCCCCGGACACGCCCCAGCCGGCCACGGCCAGGGCGATGCTCAAAGCGCTCTTCATGTCGTGTCCCTCCCTGCGCGCCTCCGCGCGCGTCAGGTTGGGCTGAGCAGGAACCGGACCAGCGGTCGGCCTTGGCGTCGGGCCTCGGGGCGGGGCTCGAGGCGCGCGCTGTCGCGCGACGCGTCGCGCGCCATGCGACGTGGTGGCGCGGGGTCAGTAGTGCCAGGGGAACCTGCCCCAGTCGGCCTTGCGCTTCTCGAGGAACGAGTCACGACCCTCCTGGGCCTCGTCGGTGCCGTAGGCAAGGCGGGTTGCCTCGCCCGCGAAGAGCTGCTGGCCGACCATGCCGTCGTCGGGGAGGTTGAAGCCGTACTTCAGCATCCGCATCGCGGTGGGGCTCTTGGCGTTGATCTCCGCCGCCCACTCGAGGGCCACCTCCTCGAGCTCGGCGTGGGGCACCGAGAGGTTGGCCATGCCCATCTGGAAGGCCTCGTCGGCGGAGTAGTTGCGGCCGAGGAAGAAGATCTCGCGGGCCCGCTTCTGGCCGACCTGGCGGGCGAGGAGGGCGGAGCCGTAGCCGGAGTCGAAGGAGGCCACGTCGGGGTCGGTCTGCTTGAAGATCGCGTGCTCGGTGGAGGCCAGGGTCAGGTCGCAGACCACGTGCAGGCTGTGTCCGCCGCCCACCGCCCAGCCAGGGACCACCGCGATGACGATCTTCGGCATGAAGCGGATCAGGCGCTGGACCTCGAGGATGTGCAGGCGGCCGAGGCGCGCCGGATCCACCGCGCCCGGGGTGTTGGTCTCGTACTGGTAGCCGGCCTTGCCTCGGATGCGCTGGTCACCGCCCGAGCAGAACGCCCAGCCGCCGTCCTTGGGGGAGGGGCCGTTGCCGGTGATGAGGACGCAGCCCACGTCGCTCCACTGCCGCGCGTGATCGAGCGCGGTGTAGAGCTCGTCCACGGTGTGGGGGCGAAACGCGTTCCGCACCTCGGGCCGGTCGAAGGCGATGCGCACCGTGCCCTGATCCTTGGCCCGGTGATAGGTGATGTCGGTGAACTCGAAGCCGGGGACCGCGTCCCAGCGCTGGGGATCGAAGATGGCGGAGACCATGCGCGCCTTTTAGCCCACGGGCCCCGGCCGGGGTAGGCGTTTGGCGCGCCCGGCTACTCCGCCGCAGTGGGATCGAAGTACAGCGCGTCGACGTCCAGCGTGACGCCGAGGTCTTGCAACGCCACGGCCTGCCCGGCCCCGAACACCTCCAGCTCCCACCGGCGCTCGCCCTGGCGCCGGAAGACCTCGACCCGGCGGGTTCGCTGCGCGACAAGGACGTACGCCTTCAGGCTCGGGAGGCGCTGATACGCTGCGAACTTCTCACCTCGATCGTAGGGCTCGGTGGAGTCCGAGAGGATCTCGACCAGGAGGGCGGGGTTCACGATCGCGTTGGGATCCTCGGGGGGGCTCTCGAGCGCGCCGCACACCACGCTCACGTCGGGGTAGGTGGCCACCTCGGCCTCGCGGATGAAGACCCGAAGGTCGGAGGAGAAGACCCGGCAGGGCCGGCCGCGCAGCGCGGTACGCAGCTCGCCCGCCACCGCTGCGGCGAGGGCGGCGTGCTCGGGGGAGCCGCCCGCCATGTCGAAGATCTCCCCCCGAATCCACTCATGCCTGGTCTCGCTGAGCGCCTCCGCGGCCAGATATGCGGGGAGGCTCAGGTGAGCCCCTCGGGCGGCGTGGACCATGGGGCCAGCATAGCAGGGGTGGGTGGCCTCCGGTCACTCCTCCACGTTCATCAAGAACGTGGCCACCTCCGAGAAGCGCGCGTCGAGGAAGCGCCGCACCTGGCCCTCGACCCCGCACGCGTCCATCGCCCGGGTCATGCTGCGGACCCACGCGTCGCGCATCTCGACCCCGACCCGCACCCGCGCGTGCCGCATCCTGAGGCGCGGGTGGCCGTAGCGCGCGCTGTAGTCCTGGGGCCCGCCCAGCCAGCCCACGAGGAACAGGCCGAAGCGCTGCCGGACCTCGGGCTTGATGCGGCCCTCGGCGTCGGTCTGGTGGATCGCGGCGAGGGCCGGCTCGTGGGCCTCCATCGCGTCGTAGAACGCCTCGGTGAGCCTGCGCACCGCGTCGGCGCCGCCGAGGATGTCGTAGGGTGACTCGGGGGCGGGGAGCTCGCCCATGGCCTAGACCGAGGTCTCGGTCGGGTGGTCGTCCTGCTCCGCCTCGGGCTCCACCGTGAAGATCACGAGAGAGTGGGGATCGAGCGAGCTCCATGCGCCGGGGAAGAGGGGCTCGGATGCAACCACCCTTGCAGTGGCCGGCACCGGGGCGTCGGGCCCGGCCACGATGGTGTACAAGGCCGGGGGCGGCCCCTGGGTGGCGGCCCGGAGGGTGATCAGGCACTGGCCGTCGGTGACCACGATCGCGAACGAGGCGCCCACGCCGGCCGCGGCGGCGATGTCGCCCACCGTGCCCACCATCTTCTCGAGCGCGCTCGCCATGGCGTCGGGGCCGCCGTCGTCCTCGAGGGCGTCCTGCCAGGTCGCGAACAGGAGCTCCGCCACCCCGTTGGTGCGCAGCCCCTGATAGCGCTCGTCGCTCAGGCGATCCCGGAGGGCTCGCATGAAGACCTCCTCGAACCGCTCCAGCTCGCCGTCGTAGGTGAACAGGAAGGGGCCCGCGCTCAGGGGCTGGTGCCCGCAGGTGGCGGCGGGGAGGTGGGCGGCCTTCCTCAGGCTCGCCACCACGCACTCGCTCTCGTAGCGCCGCGGCACCCCGAGCACCGCCTCCGCGCGGGCGGCGGGGAGGGCGGAGGTCAGGCCCACCGGGGTGGGATCGCCGTCCTCCGGGTACCAGGCGACGCCGAAGCCGTCGGGGCACTCGCTGGACTGCTGCAGGAGGGAGTAGGAGCCCCCCTCCAACACGTCTGCGATCCGAGTGCGCGGTCCGAGATATGCGGCCATCCTGCCCATGACGGAATGCCTCATACCGGATGGGGGGCTTGAAAGCGAGGCGGCCCTCACCAGACCTCGGGATCCACGGGCTGCAGGGTGCTCCCGCCCTCCAGGACGGCGTAGAGGCGGCCATCCAGGGGGCTGAAGGCGGCGGTCACCACCGTCGCGCCCAGCCGGATCTGGGCTTGGAGGTGGGGTCGGCCGGTGGTGCGCTCGATCACCGTGACCGCGCCCTCGACGCTGGTGACCACCAGGCGATCGTCATCGGGATCGTGCGCCACCGAGAGGATGCTCTCGACCCCGGCCAGGCCTCGACGGAGCGGCTCCACGTCGGGGGCGTCGGCCTCGAACACGCAGTGCGTCTTGCTCGTCTCGGTGTGGCAGCGGGCGACGAAGGCTACCTTGCCATCGGGGAGGGCGAGGGGGCTCCGGGGCACCACCGCCCCGCCGGTCTGGCCGGAGCGCACGCTCAGGTCCACGATGGTCGACAGGCTGAGGTCCGAGCCCACATTCAGGACCCGGGCGTCGCCCTCGAGGGTCAGGTAGACCGCGGCGCCGCCGGCGAGGCCGCTGACCCGCCCGTTGAGCGCCGCGGTGGCGGTGACCACTCCGGCGGCGTCCAGGTGGGCCAGGCGGTGGCCACCCTCGGCGTCCAGGGCCGCCACCCAGCCGCCCTCCGGCGCGGCGGCGAGGGCCACCACCGGGCCGCCTACGGAGCGCCAGGTGGGGTTGGCCTGGTCGACCCTGGCCACCTTGTCGTCGTCGGAGGCCAATACCCCCTCGGCCGAGGCGGCGAGGGCCCGGCCCGCGGTCAACGTGGCCTGCATCTGGGCCTGACCCCCCGGGGTGAGCGAGAACAACGCCTCGGGGCCGAGGCCCCACAGCGTGCCGTCGCTGGCCACCACCAGGGTGGCGGTTTCGGCCGGGATGGCCTGCTGGGTCAGGATCCCGGAGGTGGGGTCCAGGTCGGGCTGCCAGCGCTCCAGGTACAGGCCGACGTGGCCCTTGTCGTTGTTGTTGCTGCAGGTCACCTTGCGGCACGAGAGCAGCGCCCACGGATCCGCGTCGTCGGGGAGCGTGCCCAGGCAGCACTTCGGGCTGCGCGCGATCAGGGTGCCGCTGGTGGCGCTGTGCTCGGGGTAGAGCTTGATGCCGCGCCCCTGCTCCACCACCCCCCGCCACTGGCGGGGGGCCTCGCTCTCGTCGGTGCAGTCCCGGAAGATCCCGAGGATGCACTCGTCCCGCTCGAGGAAGGCCACGCAGCCCACCCCCCGGTCCAGGTCGGCCAGCAGGTACCAGTCCTGCCCGAAGCTCATCGGGTAGGGCGGGATGCAGACCTGCGGGTTGGCCGCGGGCGGGGGCGGGCCGACGTCGTCCGGGATCTCGGGGGCCGCGGGGCCCGTGCAGGCCGCCGCGCCGACGACGATGAGGAGGGCGGCCCGCCGCACGGCCCTGGTCATACCGCCAGGGCGGGCCATTCGGAAGTGCCTGTTTCTACCTACGGCTCCGCCGACACGGGCCTCAGGCCCGCGGAGCTGGGTGGTTCGGCTCCGCCGAACCGGGCCCCTAAGTGCAAGCGGAGCGCGCAGCGGGCGAAGGCCCGCGGAGCTGGGTGGTTCGGCTCCGCCGAACCGGGCCCCTAAGTATCAGCGGTCACGACGTCGTCGTCGTCCGCCTCGACGGGCGGCAGCGACGCGGCCAGGTCGTCGTCGTCGTCCTCGTCCGCCGCCGCGGCGGGGGCGGGGAGGGCCTTCTGGCCGCCGCCGGCCCCCAGCAGGCCCTGCTCCTTCATCCGCGCCTTCAGGGCCTGGAGCTCCTCGTTGTCGCTCGGGGCCTCGAGCAGCGCGAACTCGTCCCGGTCGAGGCCGTCGGTCAGGGCCGCCACCTCCCAGGTGGCCTCGGCCTCCGCCTCCGCCCGCTCGACCCGGGCCTCGAGCCGCTCCAGGCGCTCGGCCGCCGACGTCTCGTTGGCGGCGTGCAGGGTGCTCGCGATGTGGCGCTGGGCCTCGGCCCGCTTGGCCCGGGCCATGAGGATGGTGCGCTTGCGCTTGGTGTCCTCGAGCTTGGAGGTCAGGGCGGACAGGGCCCGCTTGAGCTCGTCCACCGCCGCCTTCTGGCTCCCGAGCTGGTCGTCGAAGAGCTGGGCCGCTGCGGAGTGCTCCTTCTTCTTGGCCAGCGCCTCCACCGCCAGGTCGTCCCGGCTGGCGCGGACCGCGCTCATGGCCTTCTTCTCCCACTCGTCGGACTTCTCGCGCTCGAGCTCATACTTCTTGAGAAGGCGCTTCTCGTCCGCGATGGCCATGGCCACCCGGCTCTTGGCCTCGATGAGCTGCTTCTGCATCTCCTCGATGGCCGCGTTCAGCATCTTCTCCGGGTCCTCGGCCTTCGAGATGATCTCGTTGATGTTGGCCCGGAGCACGTCTCCGATTCTCGACAAGAGCCCCATGTTCCTCTTCGATCGCGGTGCTGCTGGGAGACCCGTCCATTCAGGCCCCCCGCCGGCTCGACCCTCGGAGTAGAGCATAGCACGCACCAGTCACAGAACGTGCCCAGGGGCCCGCGTCTTCCATGCGGTTGTCCGCTGTGAGCGCCCGCGCACCCGGCTCGGGTCGGGCCACCGGGGGTGATGGCGGCTACGCCGGGGCCCGGATGCCCCACGAAAGTAGGCGGATCGTCCATGATTGTGTCATGGTCGCAGGCAAGATGTGGCGGTGGGCCTCGGTGGGGGCGCTCCTACTGATCCTGGGTCAGGGCGGCGTCGCCCGGGCTGCGGCGCCCCCCAACGCGAACCTCCAGGACTGGATCGACGGCCGGGACGACCTCTCCCGGGCGACCCGGGCCCGCTGGAAGAAGGCCATCCGGCTCCGCTTCGGCGGGGCGGCGATGAATGAGGACATCCCCGAGCGCCCCGAGATCGGGGTGGCCAAGGCGATCCTGGCCTCCGCGGTGTTCATGGACGCCCCCGAGAAGAAGGCGGTGGACGCGGCCTGGGAGGGCTGGCGCGGGGCCCTGGGCTACGTGCCGCCGCCGATCGCGGTCCACTACCAGCTCCTGACCCTGCAGGGGCGGCAGCCGCGGGGCCGGCCCATCGACCTCGCGTTCAAGTTCCCCGAGTACTACAACGAGGAGATCGCGCCGGAGCTGGTGGCCTATTGGGAGCAGGCCCTCGAGGACGGAAAGATCCCGGACGATGCGCTGTTGGAGACGCAGGAGGCCTTGCAGGCCACCCGGGTGAAGATGCGGCCGCTCCTCCTCGACAAGCTCCGCCTGATGGCCCGCCTGGAGCGGGATCGCCAGGTGGCGGGGCCGGCCAGGAAGGCCGAGATCCAGCGGGACACGGAGGAGCTCGAGGCCGAGCTGGTCCGGAGCTTCTCGAAGGTCACCCGCCGGGCCGCGGTGGTGGACCCGAAGCGCCGCCCCTACGACCGGCTCCTGATCCAGCTCGAGGACATGGGCCTCGCCCCCACCGACGAGGACCGGCTCCTCGACCCGAACACCGCGCCGCCGCCCCCGATCGAGGTCCCCGCCCCGCCCGAGCCCGAGCTGCCCCGCGCCGCCGACGGCACCCCCCTCGCCGAGCCCGACGCCCCGCCCCCGGTGGCGCTGCCGCCCCAGGCCCGGGCCGGGGCGAAGGTGGCGCCGGACGATCCGGTGCGGGGCCGCAGCCTGCTCGAGCTGGCCAAGGCCTACGCCCGCCGCCTCACCGACGCGGTGGAGGGCTGGCTGGGCACCCCGTACCGCTGGGGCAACGACACCCCGAAGGTGGGCACGGACTGCTCGGGCTTCACCCGGCGCCTCTACGCCGAGGTGTTCCGGGTCCCGCTGCCTCGCGTGAGCCGCGACCAGTTCCGGATCGGGGAGTCGGTGTCCCGCCGGGACCTCGCCCCGGGGATCTGGTCTTCTTCGACACCGCGGACGGGGGCCGGGTGAACCACGTGGGGGTCTACGTGGGCGGGGACCGCTTCGCCCACGCCAGCTCGTCCACCGGGGTGGTCTACGCGGACCTCAACTCGCGGTACTACAGCCGGGCCTACCGCGGAGCGCGGAGGATCCTGACCTACCCCGAGTAGGCCCCGGCCATGAGTCGCGAGCGCCACCACCAGCCCCTGATCCGGCGGACCCTGCTGCGCCGGATCCTGAAGGGCATCGCGGTGGCGCTCGGCTTCGCCTTCCTCGGGGCGCTCGGCTTCGGGGCGTGGGCGCTCGAGTCGGGCCGCGCGGCCGAGGCGGTTCGGCAAGACATCTTGCGCGAGCTCGAGGAGCGCTGCCGGGTGGAGGCGGAGTTCTCCGCCCTGACCCTCGACCCCCTCCACCGGGAGGTGCAGCTCTTCGACCTGAAGATGCGGCACATGGACGGCGACAAGGAGCCGCTCCTCGCGGTGGAGCAGGCCGACATCGCCCTCAAGCTCCTGCCCCTGTTCTACGGGCGCTACCAGCTCGAGCGGGTGGCCCTGCTCGGGCCCGAGGCGACGATCCGGTGGGCGGACGGCGGCATCCAGAGCCTGCCCCCCTGCGTGCAGCCCCAAGGCGACGAGGAGGTCGCGCCCCTGGCCCTCGGGGTGAGCGAGCTCAGCGTGGAGCGCGGGCGCTTCGACCTCATCGTGAAGGACGTGCTCGCGGCCGAGCTGTCCGCCATCGACGTGCGCCTGGCCCCCGCCTCCTCGGGGGGCATGGACCTCGCGGTGGGGATGGAGGGCGGGCGGATCTCCCTCGCCGCGCCCGGGTCCAAGGACGGCGCGTCGCCGCGGGGGCCCCTCGACCTGCACCGGTTCCGGGTCCTCGGGCACGTGGAGGGCCCGCTCGTGCGGCCCCGGGCCCTGAGCCTGGACAAGGTGGTGGTCAGCCTGGGCGACGTGGAGGCGGAGGCCAAGGGCTCCATCGATCTGTTGGGGCCGGTCTACGAGGCCAAGGTGCAGGCCAGCCTGCCCTTGACCGCCATCCGCGACTTCCTGCCCGACTTCCCCCAGGCCCGGGGCAAGGCCCAGGCCGAGGTCTCGATCTCCGGCACCGCGGTGCACCCGCGCGCGGTGGGTCGGGTGGTGCTGGAGGGGGCGCGGATCGGCGACTTCGGCCTCGGGGACCGGGCCGAGGTGGAGCTCGCCGCCACCCCCGAGGAGCTGGTGTTCAGCCGGGTCTCGGTGCGGATGGGCTCGGGCGGCGTGGTGGCGGAGGGGCGCCTGGGTCTGCAAGAGGGCCTGCCGCTGGAGCTGCGGGCCGACACCGACCACCTCGCGCTCGCCCGGGTGCTCGACGCGATCGGCATCACCGGCTCGTGGGCCGACCTGATGGCCACCGGCAAGGCGAGCGCCACCGGGCGCCTGTCGCCCCTCGCCCTCGCCGGTGACTTCCAGCTCGATGTGGCCGACCTCGAGGTCTACGACCGGGGCTGGGACCGACCCGAGATCGCGGGGCGGCGCTGGTCCGAGATCCCGCCGAAGTCGCGGATGCTGCGGGTGCCCGAGGTGCGCATCCGAGGCGGCTGGCACGTGGACCCGGACGCGCTGGAGTTCACCCAGGCCACCCTGGTCGCGGGGGCCACCGCGGGGACCTGCGAGGCGCGCATCGGGATCAGCGGGGAGCGGCGCCTCGACATCGAGACCCAGCTCCCGAGCTTCGACTTCGTGGATCTGGGGCCGGTGGCGGGCCTCGCGTTCGGGGGCTACGGGGCCCTCTCCGGGGTGATCAGCGGCCCGATGAGCAACATCTCCGGGGTGGGGACCTTCGAGCTGGACGACATCAGCGTGGGCGGCATCCCGTTCGGCCACGGCACCGGGAACGTCGACTGGCACGACGTGGTCGCGCTCGACGTGAACAGCATCGAGGGGCGCCTGGGCGAGAGCCGCTTCGACG
Organism: Deltaproteobacteria bacterium; assembly: GCA_020632995.1. GTDB lineage: Bacteria > Myxococcota > Kuafuiibacteriia > Kuafuiibacteriales > Kuafuiibacteriaceae > JACKEN01. Next base: position 471,773 of record JACKEN010000001.1, read on the forward strand.
GCACGGTGAACGTGCGGCTGGAGGGCGACGTCCCGGTGCGGATCTCCGGCCAGGTGCGGAGCGGCCGGCTCGAGGACGCCCTCGTGCCCTTCAGGGTCGACGGCCGGGACTGGGGCGATCCCCGCGGCAAGCTGCGGGCGCGCTTCGACCTCTACGGGCCGATCGATCGGCTCACCGGCCCCCTCGATCTCGACGTCGAGGACCTGAGCATCGTGGGGGAGAAGGCCGAGAAGGCCACGGTGATCGGGCGCCTGGAGCAGGGGCGGGTGGTGGCGGACGCCATCGAGATCACCAAGCACAAGGCGCGGATCCAGGCCTACGGCTTCGTGGACCCCAACAAGGGGGACGTGCGCCTGGTGGCCCGCACGACGCAGGCGAGGTTGCAAGACCTGGACGTCGTGCAACAGAGCCTGCCGCGCATGGACGGCGGCCTCGACGCCCGCCTCAACCTGAGCGGCTCGCTCTACGGGGTCACCGGCACCGTCTCCGCCCGGCTGACCGAGGTGCGGGCGGGGGCGGTGGCGCTCGGGAGCGGGCGCATCGCGGGCCCGGTCCAGGGGGCGATCGCGCGGCTGAAGGGCGCGGTGGGCACGGTGAAGCTGGAGTCCGCCGAGGTGACCCTGAAGGCGGGCCTGCCCTACAAGGCGACGCTCTTCTTCGACGGCACCCCGCTCGCCGACATCGCGGCGGGCCTGCAGGGGCACCAGGACTACACCGGCGGCGCCACCCTGCGGGCCGAGCTCCGCGGCGGCCTGGTGGACTGGCAGCTCTCGAGCGGGTCGGTCCTCCTCGAGCGGGCGCGCTTCGTCACCGGCGACGTGACGCTCGAGACCGCGGCCCCCGCCAAGCTCGAGCTCGCGCAAGGTGTCTTGTCGACCCGGCGCCTGGTGATCAGCGGGCCCAAGACCCGGCTCAACCTGGAGGGGGCGATCGGGGCCCGGCGGCTCGACCTGAGGGTGGCGGGCCGGGTCGACCTCGGCCTGTTCGAGCTCACCTCGCCCACGGTCGAGAAGGCGGGCGGCGTCCTCACCCTCGACGCCGGCCCTCGGGGGCTCCCCCGCGGACGTCAACCTGGTGGGCACCGGCCGGATCGAGGGGGGCCTGATCCAGCTCAGGGGCTTCGAGAACCGGGCCACCGGCTTCACCGGCGACCTCACCTTCAGCCAGTCGTCGGTGCTCATCGATCGGGCCGAGGGCCGGTGGGCGGGCGGCAAGCTCGCGATCTCCGGCAGCCTCAAGCTCGAGCGCTTCCTCCCGAAGGCCCTGGCCCTGCGCCTCGACGTCACCAAGGCGCGCCCCCGCTTCGCGTTCCCGACCCTGGACATGGTCGGGACGGTGTCCGGCCGCATCAACTGGTCGGGGCCGTGGACGCGCTCCCAGATGTCCGGCGCCCTGGTGGTGGAGCGCGGCGTCGTGAACCCGAAGATCGACTGGCAGAGCATGGTGGGCAGCCGGCGGGTGGCCGAGGCCTACGACCCGTCGGCCGAGATCATGGACTTCGACATCCTCTTCAAGGCCGACGAGCCCATCCGGGTGAAGAACGACGAGGCCGACCTCGAGGTGCAGGGCGAGGTGCGGCTCACCGGCACCAACGAGCGCTTCGGCATGCTCGGGGCGGCCAGCGTGGTGCGGGGCGGCCGGGTGATCTTCCTCGGGCGCGAGTACACCATGGAGTCGGGGGTGGTGGAGTTCCGCGACCGCTACCGCTTCAAGACCCGCTACGATCTCGTGCTCTCGGCCAAGGCCTGCGACGCCCGGATCTCGCTGAACCTGGTCGGCTCCTTCGAGGAGGTGCAGACCGTCTACTCGAGCTACCCGGAGATGGATCAGCGCGACATCGTCTCGTGCCTGGTGCGCGGGGTGAAGGTGTCCGACCTCGACCAGGACCTCGCCTCCTTCGCGGGGAGCGCGCTGTTGAAGCTCTCCGGGGTGGACCGGGAGGTGAAGAAGGTCATCCCGATCGACCAGCTGGACGTGACCACCGAGTACTCCTCGCTCTCCCGTCAGTACGAGCCCCGCGTGGTGATCGCCAAGGACCTCTCGATCCTGGATCGCCCGACGCGCCTGGAGTACTCCACCTCCCTGTTGCGCTCCAACGACCAGCGGGCCGCCCTGCGCATGCGCCTGACGCCGCGGCTCAACCTGCAGCTCGGCTGGACCTCGTCCGAGGACGTGCCGTACGGAGACTGGGGTCTGGATCTGAAGCGCCGGTGGGAGTGGTGACGTGAGCGCGGTCGGGGCGGCAGCGGCGGCGCTGCTGATGTGCGCGTGGTCGCAAGGTGGCCTGCGTACACCGGCCCTGGAGCTGGAGGGTCGCCCGGTGGCCGAGGTGCGCGTCGTCGCGCCCCCCACCGAGGACCCCGAGCAGCTGGTGCGGGTCAGCGGCCTGCGGGTGGGCGCGCCCTACCGCATCACCGAGGTCCGGCGCGCGATCAAGCTCCTGTTCTCGCTCGGGCGCTTCGAGACGGTCGAGGTGCGGGCCCGGACCGACGCCGACGGCGTGCACCTGACGGTGAGCCTGCCCCCCGAGCCGCGGCTGGTGGAGGTGCGGGTCCTGCAATCCGACCTGCTCGACAGCGCGGACATCACCGAGCGCACCGGCCTGCGCCTGGCCGCGCCGATCGAGCGCGGGGCCCTGGAGCGCTGGACCGACGCCCTCGAGGCCCACCTGGTGGAGCAGGGCCACCGGGATCCCGCGGTGGGCCTGGCCCTCGAGCCGGTGGACGAGGCGGGCGGGCGGGCCCTCCTGGTGCGCATCGACGAGGGGCCGGTGACCCGGCTCCGCCAGGTGGTGGTGCGCGGGCGGCCTAGGCTCCCGCTGTGGCAGATCGGTCGCGCGGTGGGGCTCGGGCCCTCACGCGCCGGTGGACCTCCTGAGGATCCGTCCGGCCCTGGCCGAGCTCCTCGGCACCTACCGGAGCCTGGGCTACCTCGACGCGAAGATCGCGGAGCCGGTGGTGCGCGAGGTCGGGCGCGGCCCCGACGGCGCGCCGGTCGCGGACCTCGTGCTCGACGTGGACGCGGGGCCCAAGGTGCGGGTCCGCTTCAAGGGCCACCACGCGGTGCCGGCCCGCGAGCTCGAGAAGGACGCCGCGCCCCTGATGGAGCTGGGGACCGGTCCTGGGGCCCTGGCCGAGGTGCGAGAGCGCCTGCTGGCCCGCTACGGGCGGCGCGGCCACTGGCGGGCCGAGGTGGACGTGGCGGCGCGGGTGACCCCGGACGGTAACAAGAAGGAGGTCCTCTTCTCGATCTTCGAGGGCGACGTGGCCGACGTCGATACCCTGCGCTTCCCCGGCAACCACGCCCTCGACGAGGACGACCTCGCGGCGCAGGTGCACGACACGGTGGCGCGGGCCCTGTCGTCGGAGCTCGATCGCCCGGGCGCCGATCCGGAGGTGGTGAGCCTGGTGTTCGGCGACAACTCCACCGGGGCGCCGCGCGACTCCAAGCAGCCCGACAACACCGCTCCGGATCCGAAGCGGGTGTACCTGCCGCGGGCCTACCGGGCGGCGGCGGAGAGCCTGGCCGATCTCTATCGCGCCGCCGGCTACCAGACGGCGGAGGTGCTGCCGCCGGTGGTGAAGGTGCTGAAGGGGGGCGACCAGCTCGACGTCCAGATCCCGGTGAAGGAGGGCTTGCAGTGGCGCATCGGGGCGCTGTCGTTCTCCGGCAACGCCGCGGTGGAGTCGGCGGCGCTCCTCGAGCTGAGCGGCCTCGAGCCGGCGGCGGCGGGCGGCGCCGCGCTGTCCTTCGACCGGGTCGAGGACGCGCGGCGGGCCATCCTCGACCACTACCGGGACCAGGGCTTCCTGTACGTGCGCCTGTACGAGGAGCTGCGCCAGGTGCCGCCCCGCGGCTCGCTCGGCTGGGACTACGTGCGGACCTCGACCACCGCGCCCCTCGACGTGCGCGGGGTCTGCCGCCGGGCCGAGGCGGCGAGGGAGGATCACTGCCCGGTGGAGCTGGTGTTCCGGGTGGAGGAGGGCCTGCAGGTGCGCACCGGGGGGCTGATCGTGCGCGGCCGCGAGAAGACCCGGGCCCGGGTGGTGGAGAGCGAGGTCGAGGTCACCCGCGGCGCGGTCCTGAGCGAGGCCGAGCTCACCGCCACCCGCGACAACCTCCTGCGCGTGGGCGTCTTCGAGCGGGTGGACGTGCACCCGCTGGACGAGGAGCGCATGGAGGCGGTGAAGGACGTGGTGGTGGAGGTGAAGGAGCGCAGCTCCTACGCGCTCGACGTGGGCATCGGCGCCTCCACCGCCGAGGGCGTGCGCGGCACTGTCGCGTTCCAGGACCGCAACCTGATGGGCACCGCGCTGCGCCTGCAGGTGCAGGCCAAGGTCAACGTGTTCCTGCAACCCCTCCTGCTCCTCTACGACCCCCAGGTGCGCCCGGCGATCGAGGAGTTCTACAACGGCTTCTCCACCTTCGAGCGCCTGGAGTACGAGCTGGCGGCGGGCCTCTCGTACCCGCGGATCTTCGGCCTCCCGGCCGGGTTCTCGGCCGGCTTCGACATGATCGTGCTCCGCGACTACGACCCGGCCTTCGCCGAGGACACCCAGCGGCTCACCCTGGTCGGCAACTACAAGGGCTTCCGCCCCAAGCTGCTCGGGGCGCCCGGCCGGCCACGCTGCAGGTGCGCTCGTCGTTCGATCGCGCGGCCCTGGAGTGCAACCCGAACATCTCGGACCGCTACGCCCTGTGCTCCACCACCGAGGAGACGTCGGTGGGCACGCTCCGCCTGCAGGGCACGAACGTCTACGTCTCGGTGGGCCCGCGGGTGAGCTGGGACTTCCGCGACGACGCGGTCGACCCGAGCAAGGGCGTGTACATGGATCTCACCACCGACGCCGCGTTCGGCCTGGACAGCACCAGCCCCGACTTCCTGTCGGTGGAGGGCCGGGTGCACGCCTACATCCCGCTCGCCTCCCGGCTCACCCTGGCCCTGGCCGGGATCTTCGGGCGCCTGTTCCCGCTGCAGCAGATCGGCGACGACTTCGACATCCCGATCAACCGCCGCTTCTTCGCCGGCGGCCGCTCCACCGTCCGGGGCTACGCCGAGCGCACGCTCATCCCCCAGGACGCGGCGATCGACCCCACCACCGGCGTCGTCGCCTCCACCATCTCCACCGGCGGCCGCTCCATGCTCGCGCTCAAGAGCGAGCTCCGCCTCACGGTGTACGGCCCGCTCGCCCTGGCCCTGTTCTACGACGTGGGCGACCTGTGGGAGGGCGGGCAGTTCGCGTTCTCGACCACCCAGACCTGGAACGGCGGGACGGTGCGGCGCACCCTGGCCCACGGGGGCGGGGTAGGGCTCCGGGTGACCACCCCGATCGGCCCCCTGGCGCTCGATCTGGCCATCCCCTTCAACAAGCGGGACGCCATCGTGAACGACGCCCAGCTCCACTTCTCGGTCGGCGCGTTCTAAAGCGAGACCCTCCGCCGCCGGGTCGGGCGACCGATGCAGGTGTGCCCGCGACCGCCGATTGACCCCAACGGGTTGGAAGGTGCCACGCCATCGGGGCGTCGCTGGTCGCTCCTTCGGGACACCGCGCTCGTGGCGGTGGCGTACCTCGCGGCGGCGGGGCTCGGGAAGCTCGCTCGCCGCGCCACCCAACAACACCATGCTCCTGTGGCCCGCGGCGGCGGTGGGGCTCGTGGCCATGGCCCGGGGCGGGGCTCGGCTGCTCCCCGGGGTGGGGCTGGGCGGCGCCCTCTACACCATCCTGCGTCTGGGGCACGACGGCCACCTGACCTTGGAGGAGCTCATCGGGGCGGCGGAGAACGCCGCGGTGGTGATGCTCCGGGCGTGGCTGGCGCTCGTGGCGTTCCGCGCGCTGCTCGCGCTGAGCCCGCGGCCGGTCCGGGGGTGGGTGCGCGCATCCTCGTCCTCGTCGTGGCGGGTGGCCCGCTCGCCAGCCTCCCGGCCGCCTTCCTCGGGACCCTCGGGCTGGTGTGGTCCGGCCACGTGCCGCTCGGCGACGCCTGGGCGGTGGCGGGTCGCTGGTACATGGCCGACGTCCTCGGGGTGCTCGTGGTGACCCCGCTCCTGCTGGGGATCACGTCGCGGGAGCGGCTGGTGCGTGCGGTGGCGCTGGCCGGCGCGACGCTGGGGGTGGTGGCGTGGTGGGCGATGTCCACGATGGAGCTCAAGGCGATGCGGGCCGACCTGGCCCGCCAGACGAGCGAGATCCGCCACACCCTCGAGCACTCCACCCTGGGTGAGGCCGGGCGCCATGCGGTCGCCCACGTGGACCCGGTGGGCCTGCACATCCTGGTGCGAGACCCAGCGGGCGGGCCGCCGCCGATGCTCCGGGCGGCGCAGGGCACCCCGGACGCCGACCTCGCCCGGTGGGTGGACGAGGCCAGCCTGGTGGAGGTGGCGCCCCTGCACGGCCTCGAGCTGGTGGTCGCGGCGAGCGCCGCCTACGAGGCCCGCCACCGCAGCCTGATCCCGCTCGCGGCCCTGATCCTGACCTGGCTCGTGGCGGTGCTGTTCGGCCACCACGTGCGCTTCCTCCGGCTCCGCGGTCACGACCTGGCGGTGCTGGTGCAGGCGCGGACCCGGGACCTGGAGGAGGCCCGACGACGGGCCGAGGCGGCGAGCGAGGCCAAGTCGGTCTTCCTCGCCCACATGAGCCACGAGCTCCGCACCCCGATGAACGGGGTGATCGGGCTCGCCTCGCTCATGATGCAAGACGACTTGTCAGAGGCCCAGCGGGCGCGGGCCGAGATGCTCGACGGCTCGGCCCGCTCACTGCTCCGCATCGTGGACGACATCCTGGACGTGGCCCGGATCGAGGAGGGCCGCATGGAGCTGCAGGCGGCGCCGCTGGATCCGAGGGCGCTGGTGCGGCAGGTGCTCCAGACCGTCTCGGGGGTGGCCAGCACCTCGGCCACCCGGCTCGAGAGCGAGGTGGCGCCCGAGGTGCCGCCGCGCGTGGTGGCGGACGAGAAGCGCCTCCTGCAGGTGCTCTTGAACCTGGTGGGGAACGCGCTCAAGTTCAGCCCCGGAGGGCAGGTCGACTTGCGAATGTCCTGGCCGCGCGCGGGCCGGCTCCGGGTCGAGGTCGAGGACGACGGCGTGGGGATCCCGGCCGACCGTCAGGCCCACGTGTTCGAGCCCTTCGTCCAGAGCGACGCGTCCACCACCCGGCGCTTCGGGGGGACCGGCCTCGGGCTCGCCATCTCGCGCCAGCTGGTGGGGCTCATGGGCGGCACCCTGGAGCTCGTCAGCGAGGAGGGGGTGGGCTCCACCTTCTCGTTCGAGATCCCGGCGGACCCGGCGGCGGCGGAGGTGCTCTCACCCGCGCCGGACGAGGCGGGCGCCGCCCCCGCCGAGGGGCTGCGGGTGCTCGTGGTGGAGGACAACCGCGTCAACCAGTTCGTGGCCCGGGGCCTGCTGGAGCGCGAGGGGTGCCTGGTCGAGGTGGCGGCCGACGGCGCGGAGGCGCTGGCGCGCTGGCAGGCCGCGCCCTTCGACCTCGTGATCATGGACTGCCAGATGCCGGGCATGGACGGGTTCGAGGCCACCCGCCGGATCCGCGCGGCGGAGGCGGGGTTCGCGCACGTGCCGATCGTGGCCCTCACCGCGGGCGCGCTCGACTCGGAGCGGGACCGCTGCTTCGAGGCGGGGATGGACGACTTCCTCACCAAGCCGCTGGAGCGCCGGGAGCTCCAGTCCGCCCTCGAGCGGTGGGGCCGGCCGGAGCTGGTGTCTACCGGAGCTGCTGCAGGATGACCTGCGCCTTGTCCCGGACCTCGCCTCCGGCGAGCGCGCGGCGCGCTCCAGCCAGGGGCGAGCCTCGGCCCCGCGCCCCGCCTCGCGCAGGAGGTGACCCAACACCAGCGCCCCCTCGTCGGCCCGGGCGCTCCGCGGGTGGCGGGCCAGGAACGCCTCGAACGCCCGGATGGCCGGCCCCCGCGCGCCGGAGCGCATCAGGGCCACGCCGCGCCAGTAGCCGGCCTCCTCCGCCACCGCGCTCCCCGGGGTGTCGGCGGCCCGGAAGGCCTCCGCCGCCTCGGTCCAGCGCTCGGCCTCGAGGGCGTCCCAGCCGCGCCTGAACGCGGCCTCGGTCGCCGGCTCGCCGGGCGGCGGGGGCGGCCGGTGGGGGGCGGCCCGCGGCGGACCCGGGGTGGGGCGCGCGGTGGGGTGGCGGTGGCGGGGCGGCGAGCGCGGTGGCCGCAGGCTCGGGGGTGGGGCGCTGGCGGGCCCAGGTCTCGCCCCTCGCCGAGGAGAGGCTGGGCTCCCGCGGGCGCAGCACCTCGGCCCGCCCTGTCAGCACCGTGACCCGGGTCAGGGCGCCGCCCTGGACCACCGCCTCGAGCAGGCCAGCTTGCACCACGACCTCGGCCTCACCCGCCTGGATCCGCAGGGGTCGGGCCTCGGGCAGGGCGGGGACCTCCACCCGGATCGCGCCGTCCGAGAGCTTCACCACCTCGCCCAGGCCCTCGCGCGCCCGTGCTCGAAGGTGGCGTGGCCGGAGGCGGTGACGAGGGCGCGCCGGGGGACCGCGCTCCCCTCGGGCCACACGCGCCACAGGCCGGCGGCGGCCAGGAGCACCGCCGCCGCCGCCGCTGCCGCCATCGGCAGCCACCGCCCGCGGGCCCGGGGCCGGGCCTGGGGCGTCTGGGCGGCCAGCGTCAACAGGGCCTGCCGGGTCGCGGCGACCTGGGCCTCGGAGGGCGGCTCGGGGTCCGCGGCGCGGACCAGCTCACTCAGCTCTTGATCGGAGAGGCCGCTCATTCGCGAACTCCTTCCAGGGCGTCACGCAGGGCCCGCCGGGCGTCGAAGAGGCGGCGCCAGAGGGTGCCGGGGCGGATGCCCAGCACCTCCGCCGCCTCCACCCCCTTCAGCTCCTCCAGCTCGCAGAGGATGAAGGCGGCCCGCTGGTCGGGGGTGAGAGATTGCAAGGCAGACTGCACGCGCTCCATGAGCAGGCGGTCCTGCCACGTCCCCTCGGGCGAGAGGGGGGTGGCGGTGTTGTCCATCAGGACGTTGATGGCGGCGCGTCGCCGCACCTGATCGCGGCGCTGACGGCGCACCAGGTTGTTGGCGATGCCGAGGAGCCAGGTGCGGACCTGGGCCCGGGCCTGAAAGCGTGGCGCGCTCCGCCAGACCTCGAGGAAGGTGGATTGCACGAGGTCCTCCACGTCCGACGAGCCGGTGAGGCGGGCCGCGAAGCGCCGCACCACGGTGTGGTGCCGATCGTAGAGCTCACCCAGGGCGGCCTGCTCGCCCCCGGCGCAGGCCCGCATGAGGGCCTCGTCGCTCCGAGGCGCCGCGGTGGGCGCGCCGGCGGGGCGCAAGGGGATGAGCCGGGCGTTCACCGGACCTCCCACGACAGGCCGGCCGAGAGCCCGGCGCGCCACCGGGGCAGCCGCGGCGGCTGTCGGACCAGGAGGCCGGGGTCGATGCCGCTGAGATCGGGGCGCCCCGCGGTGACGAAGCCTGGGTTCACCCCGAACCCGAGGCCGAGCTCGAGGGCCACGGCGTCGTCGAGGGCCACCCGGGTGTCGACCGCCAGCTTCCAGCCACGCGGTGAACGCGTGGAAGGGGCTCGAGTCCTCGGGGAAGACGTCTCCGAGGTTGCAGGGCTCGCTCGGCTGGCAAGCCAGCTTGCCGACCGGCTCGGTGGGGTCGACCCAGCGCCACGCCGCCCGGGCGGCGGCGGAGAGGCCGAGGGGCACCGCCCGCGGAGCAGCTGGTAGCCGGCGCCGGCCGCGAGCCTGACCTCGAGCGCGCGCCCTGACGCCTCCTCGCCCGCCCCTGGTCTGCACGTCGCCGAGCACCCGGACGCTCGGGGCGAAGTGCAGGTCGCCGCGCTCGGCCCGGGCGCTGACCTTCCACCCTGCCGCCGAGCGCCCTGCCGTCGCTCACCGCGGCCACCCTGCCCACCGTGACCGCCCAGCCGGTGGGGTCGGCGGGTGACGGACGGGCACCGCGGGCGGCGTCGAGCGGGCGCGCGCCCGGGGGCCTGAGCTCGGGGGTCAGGGGGCCGGGCGGCGGTGGCGCGAGGGCCAGGCAGGGACTCGGCTGGGGCGGCCGTGACCCGCTGCTGATCGCGGACGTGGTTGGGGCCCTGGGGGCCATCCGGCGCCGGGCCGGTCGGGGCGCGGGCGGCGCCAGGGCCCGGGGCTCGCCTGGCGCCGCGGTGCTCGCGGCGGCCTGGACCCCGGCCAGGGCGACGGTGCCGGTGGCCGCCGCGGTGGCGGTCTGGGCACGGCGGGGGAGCACGACGAGGTCGAGGCTGCCCAGCGCGAGGTCGGACACCGCGGACGCGCTCCACGCGGTCACGAGGTCGGCCGCGGTGGCGGGGCTCTGGATCCCGCGGGCCCGCTGCCGCCGCCCGCCCTCGACCACCGCCAGGCTCAGGCCCTCGGCGTCCGCGCGCACCCTCCACCACCATGGGAACGCAGGCAGGGTCGGTGGTGGTGGAGGTGCGCACGGGGGCCTCGTCCAGGTGTCGCTGCACGGCGGCCAGGAGGTCGGGGTCGGAGCCGACGAGCCGGGGCGGGCAGGGCTGGGCGAGGGCCACCTCGCTCACGAGGCAGACCACCCCTACCGCCGCCATCACCCCCCGACGTCGCAAGATCCTCACCTGGCCCTCACGGCCGCTTGTACTCCCATGGGTGTCCGCCCCGGCCCGACCCTTCGCCCACCGGGGCCCTTTTTCTCAGGCGCGAGAGCCCGGCCGGGCCGCCAGGTTCTTTCCGAAGGGTTCCCAGCCCGCGGGTACTCATGGACCGAACACCGCATGGCCATGGCGGGTATAACCGAAGAGGGAGACGAAGATCATGAGCATGGGCAACGGAAGAGGGCGGGGGGTCGCCGTGGGCGCGCTGGCGCTGGTGGCCGCCGCTTGCAGTTCGGGGGCCGAGGATGGCCGCAACCCCATGGGGAGCCAGACCATGGTGACCAGCGCGGATCACCGCGCGCTGTACGTGGCGGTGGCCGACGAGGGGATCGTCGCGAGGCTGGACGCCGAGCAGGGGCCGGGTCTCGGAGCTCGCGGTGGACGGCGAGCCGACGCGCGTCGCGCGCATCGGGGACCGCGTCCTGGTGAGCCTGCGGACCAACGGCAGCATCCTGGAGCTGCGGGACGACGGCGGCGCCTTGAGCAAGGTCCGTGAGGTCCCGGTGGGCACCGAGCCGGTGGGCCTGGTGGCGACCGAGGACGGGACCCGGGTCTACGCGGCGATCTCGACCGCGGGGCAGGTGCTGGAGCTGGACGGCGTGAGCCTCGCCACCCTGCGGGTCTGGAACGTGCCCGGCGAGCCCAAGTGGCTGGGGCTGCACCCGGGCGGCGAGGCCCTGTATGTCTCGGGGACGGGCAACCCCGGGCTGTTCTACATCAACCTCGTGACCGGCGCCTCGCGGGCGATCAGCGTGCCGGTCCCCGAGGGCTTCTCGAATCGGGGCGAGGCGCTGACCCTCTCCATGCGGCTCACCGGCGACCCCGCGGTCTCGCCGAAGGGCAACCTGCTCGCGGTGCCGGTGATGTTCGTCGACAACACCACGCCGTTCGCGGAGTCGAGCACCGTCGCCCCCCCGCCCGACGACGGCTACGGCGGCCGCATGAACCCGGGCATGACCCTGGTGCCGGTGGACGGCCAGGGCCTCCCCAAGGACGAGGAGGCGCGCTCGGTGGCGATCTCCACCTTCGAGGTCAACGGCTACCCCGCCAGCGCCCTGTTCTCGCCCGACGGCGAGCTGGTGGTCGCCACCATCGAGGGCTCCGCGGCCATCGCGCTGTTCGATCCGCGGAAGAGCCCGTCCGACGGGTTCCCGATCGAGCCGCGAGGGTCGGTGCTCGAGCCCCAGCCCACGGACTTCATCCAGACCCCGGCCGGCCCGCGGGCGGTGGCCTTCACCGCGGATCGCATGGCCTCGGTGTTCTCGTTCATCGACGGCGTGGTGACCCGGATCGACGTGAGCGACACCAAGGACCAGCTCGACCAGGGCGGCAGCTTCATCCGCCGCTCCGGGATGTCCTTCGGGGACGTCTCGGTGGTGTCCCAGCCTCTGCCCGCCGACGTGGCCGCGGGTCGCCGCCTGTTCTACGCGAGCAACGACACCCGGATGTCCTCCGAGCACGAGCGGCGTCAGCTGCGCCACCTGCCACGCCGAGGGCCGCGACGACGGGCTCACGTGGGTCTTCGAGCGCGGGCCGCGGCAGACCCCATCCCTCGCCGGGGTGGTGTCCATGCGGGCGCCGGTCCGGTGGGAGGGCGACATGCCGACGGTGGCGGACGACGCGCTGGCCACCAGCCAGGGGCTGATGGGCGGCAACGGCCTGGTGCGCACCGACGCCCAGCGGATCGAGGCGTACATCGACTTCGTGCGCGCGGTGGACCACCCCGGGCTCCACGCGGACCCGACCCAGGTCGCTCGCGGCAAGGCGATCTTCGAGCGGAGCGACGTCGGCTGCGCCGGCTGCCACAGCGGGCCGCTCTACACCGACAAGGCCCTGTACAACATGTTCGGGTTCCAGGGGGTGAAGACGCCGAGCCTGCTGGGGGTCGCGACCACCGCGCCGTACCTGCACGACGGCTCCTCGGCCACCCTGCGTGACCTCCTGCTCCGCTCGCGAGGCGGGAGCATGGGCGACACCTCGAGCCTGAGCGAGGCCGAGCTCGAGGACCTCGAGGTCTTCATCAAGTCGCTGTAGACAGCAGGTTCGGACACTTCGGTCCTCCCGTCCCAACTCGCCCCTTGGGAAGCGGTGCTGTGCGCACCGACGGGAGGACACCTTGCTCGATACCCAGCCCTGGCGCCGAGGCGCGCCGCCCCACTCAGCCCCCCTGTACGCCGCGATGGCCCTGACCCTGGCCGCCTGCAACGTGCAGGACGTGGACCGCACCCAGCCCGACAAGGTGCAGAAGTGCATGTTCTTCCAGGAGGGCTGCGACAGCACGCTCTCCTTCGCGGAGCGCACTCCCACCGAGTTCTACTACAACCAGACGGTCATCGACGTGCCCGCCACGAGCGACGTGGCCTTCGTCGGCGACACCAACTTCCAGGTCACCAACCGGGTCGTCTTCGACATCCAGGAGGACATGCTCTACGTCTACCGCGCGTTCCCGTGGATCGAGGCGGCGAAGGACGGACAGGGCAACGGCGGCGACGAGCAGACCCGCCCCGGCTCCACCGGGCCCACCGGCGCGCCGATCGCCATCTTCCCCATCAAGAGCCACTTCGACGTCCAGCGTCAGTACAACCCGGCCACGGGCGAGCAGACCAACGTCATCGAGGAGAACACGTCGGATCGGCCCTGGTACCAGCGCGAGTACATGCGGGTGGACTGGTCCGACAACCGGGTGGGCGACATCAACTTCACGATGTCCACCGTGAAGGGGGCGGCGTCGCGGGTGGTGCCGCAGGACGACGACTCCCGTGACCTCGGCAAGGAGCGCACCCAGATCGGCCCCGACTACATCGACTTCGTGCAGCACGTGGCGCTCGAGGCGTCGACCGTGCCCGGCTCGGAGGCGTGGTTCGGCTACCCGATCCCCACCTGCTGGCTCTACTCGAAGATGCACACCGACTGTCAGGGCGGGGTGGTGAAGGTCAGGAACTCCTTCGCGCGCGTCCAGCCCAGCAACTACCGGCCGGCCGAGTACAGCGACACGCGCCTCAACAAGTTCGGCGCCTTCCGCACCGAGCGCTACACCTACGACGACGAGTACGGGGTGGTGGAGCCCACCGTGAAGCGGCTGGCCAACCGCTGGAACATCCTGAAGCCCGGCGCGGACTGCTATCAGCCCGAGGCGGAGCTGCCCTACGGCACCTGCAAGGCGAGCGACCTGCGGACCATCGTCTATCACGTGGCCGAGGAGCACCCCGCCCACCTGAAGGACGCCGCGCTCGCCCTGAGCGACGCCTGGGACGCGGTGTTCAAGCGCGCGGTGGCCGACGCCACCAACCTGACCGAGGCCGACCTCGCGGGCTCGCGGCTGGTGCGCGTCTGCGTGAACAACCCGGTGCTCGAGGGCGACCCCGCGGAGTGCGGTGAGCCCGGCCTGAACCCCCAGATCGGCGACATCCGCTACTCCTTCATCTACTACGTGCCGGAGGAGCACGAGTCCTCGCCGCTCGGCTTCGGCCCGACCAACGTGGATCCCACCACGGGTGAGATCCTCCGCCGCCGCCTACTTCTACGGCGCCCCCAGCCGCTGGCTGGCCCGCCGCACCCTGGACCTGTTCAAGGTGCAGGAGGGCTTGCTCGACAAGGAGGACATCGCGAACGGCGGCGCGGTCCGCGCCCGGCTCCCGTACCCCGACGCGCGCAGCCTGCGCCCGAAGGCGCTGCGGCACCTCGACATGGACAAGGTCCGCGCGGTGCTCGACCGCAACCAGGTGGTGGAGAAGGCCCAGCGCCTGCGGCAGCTGGTCGAGAGCGGCGAGGCCCTGCACGACGAGCGCGAGGGCAAGCTGGAGCGCCTGAAGGCGAGCGCGCTGGACGAGCTGGCGGTGACCGAGGAGATGCGCCAGGCCTTCGGCCAGGGCGTGGTGGCGGAGCAGGGGGCCGAGGCCTTCGCGTCGGCCGACACCATCTCGAACTACCTGTCCCCCGACTTCTTCGGCCTGTACGACAAGCGGCAGGCCTTCTTGCGGCAGGGCCCCGGCGGCCGGCACATCCACCTCGCCGAGGAGTACCTGGAGGAGCGCTACCTGGAGCTGTTCAGCGAGATCAAGGCGCGCTTCCTGAAGGACGGCGTGCTGGATGAGGCGGCGGCGATGGACTACGTCGAGGCCCGCAGCTTCATCGACACCATGCTCCACGAGATGGGGCACACCATGGGCATGATGCACAACTTCGCCGGCTCCGCCGACGCCATCAACTTCGACCGCCAGTGGTGGGATCTGAAGGCCAAGGCGGGCATGGTGGACGGCAAGCGCCCGGTGCCGGAGTGGAACATCCAGGACGAGGCGGGCTTCGACGAGGCGCTCCAGGCCGGGATGCGCGCGATGCAGTCCTCGACCAGCATGGAGTACATGTCGACCTACGGCTCGGACATCGAGACCGGCCTGTACGACGTGGCGTGGGTCAAGTACGTCTACTTCGACGCGGTCGAGATCTTCGACACCGATCACCCCGACGTGAACATCACCCGGGAGCGGGCGAAGCTCTTCCAGCGGGGCGCGCTCCACTACACGTTCTACCCCGAGCTGGTGAGCGACGCGGCCGAGTACGGCGCGCGCGCCGACGCCCTGTACCGCAGGAAGACGGTGGGCTTCCGCAAGGTGTCCGAGAACCCGCTCCTGGTCGAGGTGCCGTACCGCTTCTGCGGCGACAGCTACGTGGGCGCGGCGGCGGACTGCGAGCGCTGGGACCAGGGCGTCGACAACTTCGAGCGCACCCTGAAGCACGTGCTCGACTACCAGAACTACTACTGGTTCAACGCCTTCAAGCGCGAGCGGCTGGCCTTCGGGACCAACGTCTACGGGTACATCGGCTACATCTACAAGCGGCAGTTCATGCCGATGCTCGACCAGTACAAGCACTGGGTGAACGAGGAGCTGATCGTGCGGGCGGACGAGCCCTGCGTGTGGTGGGAGGACGGGCAGCGTCAGCAGGAGTCCGATCGGTTCGTGGCCGACGCGTGTGGTCTGGCCGGGTTCGTGGGCTCGGCCGAGGCGGTCAACCTGTTGGCCAGCGTCATCACCACCCCCGACGTGGGCTGCTACGCCCGGCTCAAGACGGCTGCTACCAGACCCCGGCCACCAACACCTCCAACGGCGGGCTGAGCGACCCGAGCCAGCTCAACATGGTGAGCAGCGACCCCGCGTTCTGCGACACCTTCGAGCCCCTGCAGCCCGAGGACTACGCGAACACCGCCCAGGAGCCGCCCTTCGGGAGCCTGCCGGTGGGCAAGCTGAAGGTGGCGCGCAACTCGGCCTTCATCCACCTCGACGACTCGGTGGCGTGTGACACCGACGACTCCGGCAACCCGACCTTCGAGGTCCGCGACCTGCTCACCGACGACGTGATCAGCGAGCCGGCCCACGAGATCGGCCTCGGGGTGGGCAAGCCCTCCCGCTCGACCTACGACCGCGAGCGCTACGGCTTCAACTTCTACTGGAAGCCCACGATCATGGGCTCCTGGTGGGAGAAGTGGATGGCGGTGAAGGCCCTGTCGGACCCCTACACCGACTTCAAGGGGGTGGACGCGGCGAGCGACACCGCCAGCTTCCTCATCTCGCTCACCACCCTGTTCGGTGAGGAGATCAACAACGTGGTGGCGGGCGCGGTGCTCGAGGAGGCCCCGGTCTACGGTCGGGTGCTCCACCAGGGCGAGGTGAAGGACGTGCCGGTGCTCGACGTGTTCGGCAGCGGGATCTTCGACCCCAGCCGCGCGCGGGATCCGCTGGTGGATCCGGACCAGGAGTACACCTTCCGGCTGGTGGCGCTGATGAACGCGGCCTACCAGAGCTCGTACATCACCGACGACTACGAGTTCGCCGAGACCCTCAAGGCGGGCCGCACCTTCAGCCTCTCGGACGTGGAGCTCCCCGCGGACCTCCTGAACGATCCGGAGCGCTTCCAGTCGGTGCGCGACCCGGTGACGGGGGAGATCTGGTGGGCGGTGCGGGTGGAGCGCAGCCTCCCGGGGCGGACGGCCACGCCGATCCACAGCACCGCGTACGAGATGATCAAGCGGATCAAGGATGAGTACTTCATCGGCGGCGCCGCGGGCCGGGGAGCGAGCTCCTCCCCGGCGTGGCGGACTGGCGGCCGCGGGGCGACCTGCGCTTCCTGAACATCATCCGGGGCACCGGCAACCTGTTCGGGGACGCCTTCGTCGACTCCGGGGACGTGGGGTTCTAGGGCGCCATGACGGCGCGCGCGCCAGGGTGGCCGCTGTGGGCGGGCCTGTCCCTCTTGCTGGTCTCGGCACCAGCGGTGGGGCGGGCCCAGCCCGCGGGCGCCAGCCCGGAGCAGAGCGGGGACGCGGAGGCCGAGGCCTCCGCGTCCGAGGACGAGGACACCGGCCCCTCCGCCGCAGATCTTGCGGCGGGGCTGGTGGTGACCAAGGACAAGGAGGGCCTGGCCTGGCACCTGAACGCGGGCGTGGCCACCTACGTGGGGCAGGGCGTCTTCGCGTCGGGGAAGGGCCGAAGCGGCACCGTGTTGACCCAGCTCTCGGTGTCGCCGTCCCTCTCGGTGGGCGACCTGTTGGTGTTCGCGAGCCAGGGCGTGCAGGTCGAGTACACCGACCCCGACAACGCCACCGGGCGGCGCGTCGAGGTCTTCGACACCACCCTCGGGGTGCAATATCCCTTGCCGATCCCGGCCATCGCCTCCCGGCTGGCCCTGAGCGGCGGGGTGCGCCTCCCGGTGTCGTGGCAGAGCCGGGCCCAGGGGAGCGTCGGCGGGGTCTTCGCCGGCGCGAACCTGGCGTGGTCGCCGCCGGTGGACGGCCTGCAGGTGGTGGTCGGCCTGCGCGGGCAGCTGAACTCCAGCGTGGCCTCGCTCCGCGCCACCGGCACGGTGGACGGCCCTCGCTCGAGCAGGAGGCGGCCAACTGCCTGACCCGGCCAGGGGAGCGCAGCAGCGACGCCTGCGGGGTGGTGCCCAACGTGGCCAACCTGTCGGGCCAGCTCCAGGTCTCGTACACCCGGTGGGACGTCACCGCGTCCCTCGGGTTCGGGGTGCTGAGCTTCGTGAGCGCGTACTCCGGGCCGCAAGATGAGTTGACGTCGCCCAACGCGAGGGCCGGGGTGAACGCCCGGACCTTCAGCAGCGGGACCTTCCAGCTCACCTACCCGGCGACGGACTTCCTGCTCGTGAGCGCGGGGCTGTCCTCGTTCCAGCCGATCCAGACCGCGGACGGCAACGGGATGCGCTTCCCCTTCTGGAACACCACCGGGGTGGCCAACGGCTTCTCGAGCGTGTTCACCGGGGCGACCCTCCTGTTCTGAGGGCGCGCGGGCTCAGGCCACCGCCTCGTGCACCGTGGCGACCGGGATCCAGAGCGAGAACGTGGTGCCCTCGCCCGGGGCGGAGCGCACGTCGATGCGGCCGCCGTGCTGCTCGACCACCACCGCGTGCACGAGGGCGAGGCCCTGCCCGGTGCCCCGGCCCACCTCCTTGGTGGTGTAGAAGGGGTCGAAGCAGCGGGCCTGCACCTCGTCGTTCATACCGCACCCGTCGTCCTCGATCTCGATGAGCACGTCCTCGCCGTCCTCACGGGTGCGCAGGGTGATGTGCCCCAGGTCGCCGTCCCCCTTGCCCGCGTCTTGGAGCGCGTGCGCGGCGTTGACCATCATGTTGAGGAAGGCCTGCTGGAGCTCGTTGATCAGGCAGGTCACCGCCGGCAGATCCGGGGCGAGGTCGAGCTGGACCTCCGCCACGTACTTCCACTCGTTCCGCGAGATCGTCACGGTGGTCTCCAGGGCGCGGTTCAGATCCGCGGGCGCCCGCGCCCTGCTCTCGGGGTGGCTGAGCTCCTTCATCGCGCGCACGATGCGGGCCACCCGGCCCGCGCCGTCGGTGGACTGGTCGATGGCTCGGGGGATCTCGTCCTCGAGGTAGTCCAGCTCCAGCTCCTCGGCCAGGGCCCTCACCTCGGCCACCCGCTCTGGAGTGTGCTGGCCCTCGGCCACCGCCTCGAGCAGGTCGGCTTGCGCGCGGACGAGCCGCGCCAGATCTTGAAAGCCGTCCTTCAAGAAGCGCAGGTTGTCGCCCACGAACTGGATCGGGGTGTTGATCTCGTGCGCGATCCCGGCGGCGAGGCCGGCCGATCGACTCGAGCCGCTGGGCCTGCTGCACCTGGCGCTCGAGCTCGCGGCGCTGGGTGATGTCGGCCCCGGTGACCAGCACCCCGGCGAGCACCCGGTCGTCCCCGGTCATCCCGGTGAGGGCCAGCCCCAGCACTCGGGAGCGCTGATCCGAGGTCCGAAAGGGGATGTCGTCCAGCCGGAGCTCGACCCCCGCCTTCACCTGGGCCAGGGCGTCCCGCACCCGGCGCCAGTCCCAGTCGAGGGGCAGATCGACGAAGGGGACCCCGATGGCCCGCTCCGCCCCGAGGCCGAGCACCTCCTCCGCCGCGGTGTTCCACTCCTGCACCACCCCGGCCGCGTCGACGCTGACGATCAGCGCCTTCAGGGAGCGCAGGAGCAGGGCGTGGTGGCCGAGGGCGTCGCGCAGGCGGCGCTCGGTGGCGAGCCGCGCGCTCCGATCGATGAGGCACAGCTGCAGGGCAGCCTGCGTGCTCGGCACCCCGACCACGATCGCCTCCACCGGGACGTCCCGCCCGTCCCGGCTGCGGGCGTCCACCTTCATGCGGTCCCCCTGCTCGCGGCGCTGCAGGTAGGCGGGCAGGTTGCTCTCGAAGCGGGCGCGGTGCGGCTCCGGGATCAGGAGCTCGACCAGCGGCCGGCCCCGGGCCTCCTCCGCCGTGTAGCCGAAGACCACGGTGGCCTGCGCGTTCCAATCCAAGACGCGCCCCTCGGCGTCCAGGCTCACCACCGGCTCGGGCATGAGCGAGACGGGGCCCAGGCCGGCGTGGGCGGGCTCGGAGGTGAAGGGGAGCGGGTGCGCGGCGGTCATGTAGGAGCCCTCCCTGATCAGGTCGGCGGGCCCGGCCTTCCTTGTAGGGGCCGAGGGGTGGATACTGGAGCTCCCCGCGCGGGGGATCGAGACGATGCGGCGCGTGCTCTTGCTCGTTGGAGGATGGCCCTGCTCGGTGTGATGGCCCCTTGGCTGCCCGACGGGCTGTGGCAGGGCGGCCTCGCGTGGTCGGTGCTGCTCGGGTTGGGCCTCGGCGTCGGTGTGGCGGCGGTGTTCTTGATGGGCGGCGCGCTCGCCTACCTCACCGCGTCCGCGGCGCACCGCGTCGAACTGGCGCTGAAGAGGGAGCTCCTCGCAGGCGGCCCCACCGAGGCGACCCACGGGCAGCTCTCGCTCAGCCCCGCGGATCCGCAGGCAGGGCAGCTCAGCGACGTGGAACCTCCCGGGCCTCGCCCGGCACCCTACCGCTGAACTCCGAATGGGGCGTATGCTCCGCGCCGAGGAAAAGGAGATCGGAATGCAGGATGTCTATCCCGTCCCCGCAGAGGTCGCGGCCGCCGCTTTGGTGAACGAGGCTCGCTACAAGGAGATCTACGACCGCTCGGTGGCAGATCCCGAGGGCTACTGGCGCGAACAGGCCGAGCGGATCACGTGGGCGAAGAAGCCCACCAAGATCAAGAACGTCGACTTCACCGGCGACGTGAGCATCAAGTGGTACGAGGACGGCGAGCTCAACGTCGCCTACAACTGCATCGACCGGCACCTCGAGACCCGCGGTGACCAGGTGGCCTTCATCTTCGAGGGCGACAACCCCGAGGTGAGCGCCCACATCACCTACCGCCAGCTCGCCGACAAGGTGGGGCGCCTGTCCAACGTGCTCAAGGACATGGGGGTGAAGAAGGGCGACCGGATCATGATCTACATGCCCATGATCCCGGAGGCCTGCTACGCGATGCTGGCGTGCGCCCGCATCGGCGCGGTGCACTCGGTGGTCTTCGGCGGCTTCTCCCCCGAGGCGATCTCGGGCCGCATCCAGGACGCGGGGAGCAAGCTCGTGATCACCGCCGACGGCGGGGTCCGCGGCGGGCGGCACATCCCGCTCAAGGCCAACGTCGACGAGGCGATCAAGAAGGCCGGCGGTGACGTGCAGGTGCTGATGTTCACCCACACCGGGGTGGACGTGAACGTCGAGGTCGGCCGCGACTTCGACGCGAACGGCCTCATGGCCGACGCCTCACCGGACTGCCCGGCGGAGCCGATGAACGCCGAGGATCCGCTGTTCATCCTCTACACCTCGGGCTCGACCGGCAAGCCGAAGGGCGTCTTGCACACCAGCGGCGGCTACCTCGTGTACGCCTCGCTGACCCACCAGCTGGTCTTCGACTACAAGGACGGCGACATCTACTGGTGCACGGCCGACGTCGGCTGGATCACCGGCCACAGCTACATCGTGTACGGGCCCCTGGCGAACGGCGCGACCACCCTGGTGTTCGAGGGCGTGCCGACCTACCCCGACCCGTCGCGCTTCTGGCAGGTGGTGGACAAGCACAAGGTCAACATCTTCTACACCGCGCCCACCGCGATCCGCGCCCTGATGCGCTCGGGCGAAGAGGCGGTGAAGCGCACCTCGCGCAAGTCGCTGCGCCTGCTCGGCACGGTGGGTGAGCCGATCAACCCCGAGGCCTGGCGCTGGTACCACGAGGTGGTGGGCGACGGGCGCTGCCCGATCGTCGACACGTGGTGGCAGACCGAGACCGGCGGCATCCTGATCACCCCGCTCCCGGGGGCGACGGATCTGAAGCCCGGCAGCGCCACGAAGCCGTTCTTCGGCATCGAGCCCGCCCTGGTGGACGCCGAGGGCAACACCCTGGACGGCGCGGTGAGCGGCAACCTCGTGCTCCTCGGCAGCTGGCCGGGCCAGATGCGCACCGTCTACGGCGATCACGATCGCTTCGTGAAGACGTACTTCAGCACCTACCCGGGCAAGTACTTCACCGGCGACGGGTGCCGCCGCGACGAGGACGGGTACTACTGGATCACCGGCCGGGTGGACGACGTGATCAACGTGTCCGGGCACCGCATGGGCACGGCCGAGGTCGAGAGCGCGCTGGTGGCGCACCACTCGGTGGCCGAGGCCGCGGTGGTGGGCTTCCCGCACGACATCAAGGGGCAAGGCATCTACTGCTACGTCACCTTGAAGGAGGGCATCGAGCCCAACGAGACCCTCCGAGAGGATCTCGTGAAGTGGGTGAGGAAGGAGATCGGCGCCATCGCCTCGCCGGACTTCATCCAGTTCGCGGTGGGCCTCCCCAAGACCCGCTCGGGCAAGATCATGCGGCGGATCCTGCGCAAGGTGGCGGCGAACGAGTACCAGCAGCTCGGCGACACCAGCACCCTGGCCGACCCCGCGGTGGTCGAGGATCTCATCGCCCACCGCAAGGACGCCTGACCTGGGTCCCACCCCCTCTTCGCCGGGGATCTCCGTCCCACAGACGGGTGATCTCCACACCTCTCCCCACCATCCAGCCCCGAAAACTGCGGCAAATGAGCGCGGGCGGGAATGATCCGCACCGACTGACGCGTCTTTATGGTAATTTACCTAGGAGGGCTTTCCGTAGGGGCATCGGGGGGTGCGCCTGGCAGGCCCACCGACAAGGGGGAAGTCATGCTGCTGGGCCACGAGATGCGCGCGTCACCGAGGGTCCCGGTCACCCAGCTCGTGGTGGGCTTGGTGGACGGTGATCGCTACGTCCGAGGGAACATCTCGTCCGGCGGGGTCGGCTTCGAGATCGACGAGCTCATACCGCTGCGCCGCGGTGACCCCATCACGGTGCGCCTGAACATCCCTGACAGCACCGAGCCCCTCGCGATGTCCGCGGTGGTGCAGCACAGCCACTACCGCGACCACGACGGCGTCTTCTACGTGGGGGCGCTGTTCGTCGACGTGGACGAGCTGGTGCAGAACCCGCTCGATCGCTTCGTCGAGGAGACGTCGCTCCTCGAGCGCACGCCGGCCTACGGCGTCCCCGTGCCGGCAGCCTAGGGTCCCGCTTCCCTGGGCCCACTGACCCTTTCGGGGTCGGCGTATCTTGTTATAGTCGCGCGATCATGGCGCTGACCTTCGTCCTGAACGGCGAGACCCGGACCGTCCCCACGGTCGCGGAGGGCTCCACCCTCTTGCAGGTGCTGCGGGAGGACCTCGGCGAGTACCGGGTCATCTCGCCCAAGGACGGCTGCGCGCCCCAGGGGCAGTGCGGCTGCTGCCTGGTGCTGATCGACGGCAAGCCCCAGGTCTCGTGCGCGATGCCGGCCACCAAGGCGGAGGGCAAGCACGTCGTGACCCTGGAGGGCGTCCCGCCGGAGGAGCGCAAGCTCTTCGGCGAGGCCTTCGCGCGGGTGGGCGGCCTGCAGTGCGGCTTCTGCATCCCGGGCTTCGTGATGCGGGCCAAGAGCCTCCTCGACGCCAACCCCGAGCCCACCGACGACGAGATCCGAAAGAAGCTCGACGTCCACCTCTGCCGCTGCACCGGCTACCAGCGCATCGTGGAGGCGATCCAGACCGTGGCCCTGGTGAAGCGGGGTGGCACCCTGCCGCCCGCCGACACCACCGGGCGCGTGGGCACGAGCCTCGACCGCTACCAGGGCGAGGCGATGACCCTCGGCATGCGCCCCTACGTCGACGACATGTACCCGCAAGGCCTCTTGCACGGCGCGGTGCGCCTGTCGGACCACGCCCGGGCCAAGGTGGTGAAGATCGACACGAGCAAGGCCGAGGCGATGCCGGGGGTGCACAAGGTCGCCACCTTCCGGGACGTGCCGGGGGAGCGGACCTACGGCCTCATCGAGAAGGACTGGCCGGGCTTCGTCGCGGAGGGCGAGGTGACCCACTGCGTGGGCTCGGTGCTCGCCGCGGTGGCGGCGGACGACGTCCGCACCGCGCGCGCGGCGGCGGCGGCGATCGAGATCGAGTACGAGGTGCTGACCCCGGTGGTGGACCCCGAGGCGGCGATCGCGGACGGCGCCCCCGAGGTGCACCCGGGCCGCTCGAACCGGCTCTCCACCGCGCGCATCGCGCGGGGCGACGCCGACGCTGCCCTGGCCTCCGCCACCCACGTGGTGGAGGGGGTGTTCCAGACCCAGCGCATCGAGCACGCCTTCCTCGAGCCAGAAAGTTCGCTCGCGGTGCCCGAGGCCGACGGGGTCGTGCACCTCTACTCCCAGGGCCAGGGCATCTTCGACGACCAGCGCCAGTGCGCCGCGTTCCTCGGGCTGCCGCTCGAGAAGATGAAGGTGACCCTGGTGCCGAACGGCGGGGCCTTCGGCGGCAAGGAGGACATGAGCGTGCAGGCGCACGCGTCGCTGTTGTGCCTGCTCACCGGGCGCCCGGTGAAGGTCAAGTTGACGCGCGAGGAGTCGATCCGCGTCCACCCGAAGCGCCACCCGATCAAGATGTACTACCGCGTGGGCTGCGACGCGGAGGGGCGCCTGGTGGCGGTGAACGCCCGGATGGTGGGCGACACCGGGGCCTACGCCTCGGTCGGCGCCAAGGTGCTCGAGCGGGCCGGCGGCCACGCGTGCGGGCCGTATCGGGTGAACAACGTGAAGCTCGAGGCCACCGCGGCGTACACCAACAACCCGCCGTGCGGGGCGATGCGCGGCTTCGGGGCGAACCAGGCCGCCTTCGCGATGGAGTCGATGATGGACATGCTGGCCGAGAAGGTCGGCATGGACCGCTGGGTCATCCGCTACCTGAACGCGGTGCAGGTCGGCGACACCTTCTCGACCGGCCAGGTGCTGGAGAAGTCGGTGGGCATCAGGCAGACCCTCGAGGCCATCAAGCCGCACTACGACGCGGCGGTGGCGGCGGGGAAGGTGGTCGGCATCGGCTGCGGCATCAAGAACACCGGCATCGGGAACGGGGCCAAGGAGTGGGGCAAGAGCCGGCTCGTGGTCGAGGCCGGCGATCGGGTGGCCCTCTACAACGGCTACACCGAGATGGGGCAAGGCCTGTTGACGATCCTCATCCAGTGCGCGGTGGAGGAGACGGGCCTGTCGCCCGCGGTGTTCCAGGCCAAGGTGGACACCCGCTTCGACCTGCAGTGCGGCCAGACCACCGGGAGCCGGGCGACCCTGTTCGGCGGCAACGCCGTGGTGCTGGCGGCCAAGAAGCTCAAGGCGGCCCTGGACGGGGTGCAAGGTGACTTGTCGAAGCTGGAGGGCCAGGTCTTCGAGGGCGAGTTCCTGATCGACGACACCGTGCCGTTGGGCGCCCCGGTGGCGAACCCCAAGACCCACACCAGCTTCGGCTACGCGACCCAGCTGGTGATCCTGGACGGGCAGGGCATGGTCGAGAAGGTGGTGGCGGCCCACGACGTGGGCCGGGCCCTGAACCCCACCCTCTGCCGGGGCCAGATCGAGGGCTCGGTGCACATGGGCCTCGGCTACGCCCTCACCGAGGACCTGATCTGCGACACCGACGGCGTCCCGGTGAACGACACCATGCGGGGCCTCGGCATCCTGCGCGCCCGCCACACCCCGCCGGTGGAGGTCATCCTGGTGGAGGAGGCCGAGCCCGAGGGCCCCTACGGCGCCAAGGGGGTGGGCGAGATCGGCCTCGTACCCACCGCCGGCGCGGTTGCGGGGGCGCTCTACGCCTTCGACGGCAAGCGCCGCTTCAGCCTGCCGATGATCGACAGCCCCATGGGCCAGGCGGTGCTGGGGAACCGGCGCAAGCAGGACCTCGAGAAAGCCGGCCGGAGCTGAGTAGAGGCCGTCCTTCTGGGAAGGACAGTTGGCGAACAAGCCGTCCTTCTGAGAAGGACAGTGTGTGAGCGGCCAGAGCTTCGCGGTCCTGGTCGCCGAGCTCGAGGAGCGCGCCCTCCCCGTGCCCACGCCGAGGACGGCCAAGCTGGCCGACCTGCCGGGCAAGGCCGACGCCCTGGTGGGGATGCGGCGGGTCGGGAAGACCTGACGGCTCTTCCAGCACTTGAACGGGCGGGCTCTACGTGAACCTGGAGGACGAGCGCCTCGCGGTGGAGGAGGCAGAGCTGTCCGGCCTCCTGGTACGCGCGCTACCCGCAGGTCATCGACGCGCCGCACTGGCTGTACCTCGGTGAGGTCCACAACGTGCCCGGCTGGGAGCGCTTCGTGCGGCGGCTCCTCGACGAGGGGCGCGTTCAGGTGCTCGTCACCGGGTCGTCCTCGAAGCTGTTGTCCACCGAGATCGCCACCGGTCTCCGGGGTGGGGCGCTGGCCACCGAGATCCTCCCCTTCAGCTTCGGGGAGGTCCTCCTGCACGCCAAGGAGCGCATATGCGTTCGCGAAGCCGGAGGACGTCGGTCATCGGCTCGAGACCCTGGTCTATCTCGAGCTCCGACGGCGGGGCGTCCAGGAGCTCGGGTACTACACAACGGCGGACGGCTTCGAGGTCGACTTCTGTGGCCGCGATCCCGAGGGCCGCCCGCGCCTCGTGCAGGTCTGCGCGGACCTGTCCGACCCCGCGACCGGGTCCGTGAGAGCGCGCTGGAATCTGCGATGGCGGAGCTGGGCATCGACGACGCCACCCTTGTCACACGCGACGATGAAGGTGAGGAGCAGGTCGGGGCGGGCCGCGTGCGCCTCGTGCCGGCCTGGATATGGACGCTGCAGGTGGACGATCGAGCGGGCTGATCAGCGGAACTGCCCGGTCAGCGACAGGTGGGTGAGGCAGTAGTCCTGGCCGTCGGCGCAGTCCTGGAGCGTCAGCTCGGCCCGCCGCGTCTCGCCGCGGACCCGGGGCCGGAAGCCCACGTGGACCGCCACCGTCCCGCGCGCGTCCACCTGCCAGCGCCCGCTCCCGTCGGGGGCCTCGGGCGCGTCGACCTCCAGGCAGAAGAAGGTGCTCGGGGTCGTGACCGCGCAGGGCTCCACGTTCTCGTCGCCGAAGATCCGCACCGACCGGGGGAGGTCGGAGATGTTGGTGAGGACCACGGTCTCGGCCAGGGGTGCGGTGTCGCTGGCCTCGAAGACGAGCTCGGTGGGGCTTGCCTCGAGGGTGGTCAGCACCGACGTGGCGCGCGCGTTCACGCGGGTCTGGAAGGGGACCGCGCTCCCTCGTGGGTGTCCCCACACGTCGAGGTCCACCCGCAGCTCGCCGAGATTCACGGGCATGAGCGTGATCTGAAGGTCCCCCGTCGCTCCGGGCGCGAGCGGGGGCGGCAGCGCCCATGTGAAGTCGCCGCCCTCGACCTCCGCGGGCACGAGGCGCAGGTCGAGGACGTAGGGCGTGCGGTTCTCCAGGACGATGGCGCTGCGGACCTCCTCCCCCACGAGGACCACCCCGAAGTCGAGGTCCTGGGCATAGAGCTCCTCCAGCGGGCCCGCATCCTCCGTCGCCGCGTCCTCGACCCCGGAGTCGGCAAGCAGGCCTGCGTCGGTCGGCGAGCCGAAATCCAAGGAGCCTCCGTCTTGGAGGTCCAGCGGCTTGGGGCTCTCAGCGCACGCCACGAGGGCAAGCACCACGAAGGGCGACCCAGCTCTACGGCGCAAGACGCACCTCCTCGATCGGCAACCCGACATTCGGCAGCGCTGCCAAAAGCGCGGGAAGTGCCTCATGGCCAGCGGAGCCCAAGTCCACCTGCACCGCCACAACATTGCCCTCGCGCTTGGTAGGTGACAGCGCCAAGCTGTGAACGACCCCGTAGCCGCGGAAGGCTTGGCGTGCAGCCCCCAAGGCCGCCTCGATGCGCTTCACATCACCTTGGGTAGCCGGGCGAGCGAGTCGGACGCGGATCCAAGCGTTGAGTTGCAGGCCCTCGACGGCGCGGATTGGGAAGGTCACCCCGTCGACAGCCCTGGCCCATCCGGGCTCCACCCAGCGGAACTCAGGGAGAGCGGTGGGCAAGGTCACCCACCAGAACTTCAGCTCGCCCGGCGCGACCTTCGCGCGACAGGACACCGCGGGTCCATCTTTCGTGGGTGCCCAAGCGAACTCGACCGGGACGATCCCGCCACCTCCGACCAGGCGGCCGCGCACGGTCGTGGTGGAGCCGTCGACGGTCTGCCGGAAGCTCGGACCACGGTCCGTCACGTCCTCCCTGTGGGGAGCGAGGAAGAACTCCGTCATCTTCCGGTCGGTCGCTGCCTCGAACGCCGCACCCAAGTCCTGTTGCATGGCCACCGCAAATGAATCACTGCAGGCGGCTGAGAGGACGAACGCCCTGGCCCACGTGAAGACGTCCATACTGCTCTCCAGTTCCATCGATGGCGCCAGCGGCGGCGCAACCGCGACCCGCCAGCGCAACTTCAGCCGCACCCCAGCGGCGCGTCAACCGCGCCATCGGCCAAGTCACCCGGCACCGCACCCAGATGGCCGAAGCAGACGTCGTCCGTCCGGGCGCCCAGGGATGCCCAGAACCCCGAGCGAAATACTCCGCGCCCCATATAGAGCACGCAGGGTTTCGAGACGCCGCAACCTGGGGGTGCAATAACCCCGTCGAGGTCAGGGTTGTGCAGGCCGTCCTGCACCATACGGGGCACCTCCAAGGCCCGGTCGCTTCGGTTTGATCAGCCGCGAGACACGTTCGAATCCGTCCGTGCCGCCCACACGCGCTTTTGCTAGTCGACTTGCATGAGCCAACACACCCTCGCCGTACTCGATCAGGTCATCAGGGAGGGGATCGCGCTCGGGGTCGGGCACCACGTGCTCGAGGACACCGAGCTCACGGGCCGGGAGATGACCCTCGACGGGCGGCGCCTCGTCAACTTCGGCTCCTGCAGCTACCTCGGGCTCGAGAAGCACCCGGCGCTGATCGAGGGCACCATCGACGCCCTCCGCCGCTTCGGGACGCAGTTCTCCTCGTCGAGGACCTACGCCTCCCTCGGCCTCTACGCCGAGCTGGAGGCCGCGCTCAGCGAGATGTTCGGCCAGCCCACCCTGGTCACGGCGTCCACCACGCTGGGGCACCTGGCCACCCTGCCGGTCCTCGTGGGCGACTCGGACGCGGTGATCCTGGATATGCAGGTCCACGCCAGCGTGCAGATGGCCACCGAGGTGCTCCGAGCCCAAGGGGTGCCGGTGGCGGTGATCCGGCACAACGACATGCGGGCGCTGGAGCGCAAGGTGCGGGACCTCTCGGCCACCCACCCGAAGGTCTGGTACCTCGCGGACGGCATCTACTCGATGTACGGCGACTCGGCCCCGCTCGACGCGCTGATGGACATGCTCGCGCGGCACGAGCGCATGCACCTGTACGTCGACGACGCCCACGGCATGAGCTGGGCCGGCGTGCACGGCACCGGGCACGTGCGGAGCCGGATCCCGCACCACCCGCGCATGATGCTCACGGTGTCGCTCAACAAGGCCTTCGCCTCCGCCGGCGGGGCCATGGTGTTCCCGGACCTCGAGTCGGCCCAGGCGGTGCGGAACTGCGGGCCCACCCTGATGTTCTCGGGGCCCATCCAGCCCCCGATGCTCGGCGCCGCGGTGGCCTCGGCGCGCCTGCACCTCAGCGCCGAGATCACCGAGCTCCAGGCCCGGCTGGCCCGCAGGGTGGCCTTCATGAACGACCGCCTGGCGGCGGCGGGGATGCCCCAGCTGGTGCAGAACGACTCCCCGCTCTTCTTCGTGCCGGCCGGGACGACCACGGTGAACTACACGATCATGAAGCGCATGTTCGGCGACGGCTTCTACCTGAACTCCGCCGTCTACCCCGCGGTGCCCATGCGCCGTGGCGGCCTGCGCTTCACGGTGACCAACCACCTGAGCGAGGCGGACATCGAGGCCATGGTGCGGAGCATGTCCGTGCACTACCGGGCGGTCCTGAAGGAGCACGGGCTCACCATGGACGACGTGCACCGCACCTTCCGGATCCCGCCGGTGGGCGTGCACCCCCTCGCCAGCCCCGAGGCGGTGGCCGCCCACCCCGACACCCTGCAGCTCGGGGCCCGGCGCGAGGCCGACGCGCAGCTCGTCCAGGCCCCCGCGGTGGCCTTGCCCGCCTGAGCGGCCCCAGGCCGACGTTCCGAAGCCCCTTCCAGCCTCGCTGGTCAGCGCTCAGCCGCTGCGCGGGCCTTCGGTCGTTCTTTCGCTGCCCGGTCCAGGGGCCCCCCTCGCGGAGTTCTGCCACAGCGGCCCTTCACCGAAACCCCGATCCGAACGCGGGCACGAGGGAGGCCTCATCGCTTGACGCTCCGATCCCCGTGCACAAGGCTGGCCTCGACATATTCGGTAGATCGAATATGAATGAGGCATGGCGACCCGGCGGCGACAGGAGAAGGCGAGGGCAGAGGCGGCGGCGCTGGCCGCGGCCTTCGCGCACCCCCTGCGCCTCGAGATCCTGCAGCGCCTCTTGAGCGGTCCCTGCTGCGTCGGGGACGTGGTCTGCGAGTGTGGGGCGGAGCAGCCCACCATCTCGCGCAACCTGGGCCTCCTGTTGGAGGCGGGGCTGGTCACGAAGGAGGCCGACGGCAAGCGGCGCGTCTACACGATCGCGCAGCGTGACCGGGTGCTCCACGTGCTCGGGGCCCTGGGCCTGGAGCCCGAGGCGGGCTGAGCCCGCGGGAGACAGAGATGACGATGCACATCGTGAAGGACGCGGCCGAGCTCGAGGCCGCGCGACACTCCAACGAGACGCTGGCGGTGGTGGGCTTCTTCGGCGAGTTCTCCGCCGCCGCCAAGGAGGCCCGGGTCGACTTCGAGGCCTTCTGCCGCGACAACGACGACCTCGAGACCTACCTCGTCGACGTGGGCGAGGTCCGGGGCGCGCACAAGGGCTTCGGCGTCAGCTCGGTGCCCACCGTGATCTCGCTGCGCGAGGGGAGCGTCCTTCGGCAGGTGGTGGGGCGCCAGAGCGCGGCCTACTACGCGCGGGCGCTCATCCCCCACGGCTACGCGGGGCCGAAGGACGCCGAGGGCAAGGCCCCCCGCCGCCACAGCGTCACCGTCTACACCACCCCGACCTGCTCGTGGTGCACCCGCTTGAAGAGCTACCTGCGCCAGAACAACGTGGCGTTCCGCGAGGTCGACGTGTCGCGCGACGCGCAGGCGGCGGCCGACCTGGTGCGGCGCTCCGGCCAGCAGGGCGTCCCGCAGACCGACATCGACGGCACCATGATCGTCGGCTTCGACCAGGGCCGCATCGACGGCCTCCTCGGCCTGAAGAGCGCCGGGGCCTAGCGACCAATCTCGTTCAACCAACGACCCAAGGAGAGATGTGAAGATGAACCTGCAACCCGTGAACGGATACGTACTCATCGAGCCGGTGGAGGCCGAGCAGCAGACCCGAGGCGGCATCTACGTCCCCGACAGCGCGCAGCAGCGCCCGGCCGAGGGCTACGTGCGGGCGATGTCCGCCGACGCGGGCGACGAGGTCGCGATCGGCGATCGCGTGGTCTACAAGAAGTTCTCGGGCGAGGACCTCACCCTCGACGGCAACAAGGTGAAGCTGATCCCTTACGGAGATCTGCTCGGCAAGTTCGTCGAGGCCGACGCCATCCCCGAGTAGGGCGCGCTCACAGCTCGACCTGAGCGCCGATCTCGAGCACCTGCTCGGGCGGGATGTCGTAGAAGGCGGTGGCCCGGCTCTGGTTCCGAGCGAGGAACCCGAACAGGTGCCCGCGCCAGAAAGTCATCCCGCCGAGCACGTGCTTGCTCGGCAGCAGCGTCTCCCGCCCCAGGAAGTACGAGGCGGTGCTGAGATCGACCTGCACCCCGTGCTTCGGGAGCTCCTCCAACGAGCGCGGCACATTCGGCTGCTGCATGAACCCGTACACGATGTAGACGTGGTGGATGTCCTCGCGGATCGACTCCACCCGCATCCGCTGGCTGCGCGGGCCGAAGGGGCTGGACGCCTGGATGGCGGTCACGATCAGCACCGTCTCGTGCATCACCCCGTTGTGCTGCAGGTTGCGGAGCAGGGTAGGGGGGACGCCCTTGGTCCGTCCGAAGAGGTGGATCTCGGTCCCCGGCACCCGCAAGGGTGGTTGCTCTTCGAAGCGCGCGAAGAGGTCCTCGAAGGTGACCTCGGGCGACGCGATCCGCTCGGTGAGGTAGGCGCGCCCCTGGCGCCAGGTGGACATCACCGCGAGCATGCCCAGGCCGATCGCGAGCGGGAACCACCCGCCGTCCTTGATCTTGAGGACGTTCGCGCCGAGGAACGCGATGTCCACCGTCAACAGCGGCACCGTCACCCCGAAGCACGCCCACAGGGCCCAGCGCCAGCGGTCCCGCATCACGAAGAACAGGAGCAGGGTGGTGATCACCATCGTGGTCGTCACCGCCATGCCGTAGGCGGCGGCGAGGTGGCTCGATGAGCCGAAGGCGACGGTGAGGAAGATGGTGGCGCCGAGGAGGATCCAGTTCACGAGCGGCAGGTAGATCTGCCCGAACTCCTCGCTCGAGGTGTGCGTGATCTGCATGCGAGGCAGGTACCCGAGCTGGATCGCCTGCAGGGTGAGGGAGAAGGCGCCGGAGATGACGGCCTGGGAGGCCACGATGGTGGCGAAGGTCGCGAGGACCACGGTGGGCACCAGGATCGCCTTCGGCACCATGGCGAAGAAGGGGCTGGTGACGCCGGCCGGCGGGTCGAGGAGCAAGGCGGCTTGCCCGAGGTAGTTGATGAGGAGGGCGGGGAGGGCGACCGTGAACCACGCCAGCCGGATGGGCCTCCGCCCGAAGTGCCCCATGTCGGCGTAGAGCGCCTCGCCGCCCGTCACCACCAGGAACACCGTGCCCAGGATCGCCACGCCCTGCAGGCCGTTGTGGGCGAAGTACTGGATCGCGAAGGTCGGGCTGAGGGCCTCGAGCACCCGGGGCGCCTTCACGATCCACCAGACGCCGAGGGCGGCGAGCGTGGCGAACCACACCAGCATGACGGGCCCGAAGAGGCGCCCGATGCGGTGGGTGCCCCGGGACTGGATCGAGAACAGCACCACCAGCACCGCGAGCGCGATCGGCTCCACGTAGGGATCGAGGTGGGGCGAGAAGGTCTCGAGCCCCTCCACCGCGCTCATCACCGAGATCGCGGGGGTGATCATCCCGTCGCCGTACAGGAGCGCCGCGCCGAACAGGCCCAGCGCGACGAGCACCAGGTTCCTCAGGCCCCGCTCTCGCCCCGGCGGCACCACGAGGGCGATCAGGGCGAGGATCCCACCCTCGCCGTCGTTGTCGGCCCGCATCACCAGGGCCAGGTACTTGAGGCTGACCACGATGAAGAGGGCCCAGACGATGAGCGAGACCACCCCGAGCACGTTGGCCGGGGTGGGCGGCACCGCGTGGGCGCCGAAGAAGCACTCCCGCATCGCGTACAGGGGGCTCGTGCCGATGTCGCCGTAGACCACCCCGAGGGCGCCCAGGGCCATGGCGGCCCGCTGTCTTGGCGTCTGCCCGATCGCCATCCTGCGGATAGCGTCGGCCGAGCGCTGGCCCGCTTGCAATCCGGAGTGCCCCCCTCCACCCTTCGGCCGGCGCCATGGACACCGCCGCCTACGTCACCGCGCTCCTCGACGCGGCCGCCGCCGTCCCCTTCGACGTGCCCGCGGCCCTCGCCGACCGCCTGGCCGAGCACCAGGCCCTGGTCGACAAGTGGGCCCAGCGCATCAACCTCACCACCGTCACCGAGCCCAAGGAGGCCGCGGTGAAGCACGGCCTCGACTGCCTGCTGTTCACCGCGCTCATCCCCGAAGGTGACACCGGCCTCACCGTCGACGTGGGGTCGGGGGGCGGGTTCCCCTGGGCTGATCCTCGCCCTGGCCCGGCCCGAGCTCCCGCTGGTGCTCCTCGAACCCATCCGGAAGCGGGGCTCGTTCCTGCGGACCGCCGCCGCGCACCTCCGGCTCGACAACGTCCGGGTGGTGGAGGGGAAGCTGGAGGCCCGCCCGGCCGCCGGGATCCCCTGGCCGGTGCCCCGGATCGTCTCCCGCGCCACCATCCCGCCCCTGGAGCTGGTCTCGGTGGCCGCGCCCCACCTCGCCCCGGGCGGTCAGCTGGTGCTCACCGCGGGGGCCGGCGCGCCCGACCTCGCCGAGCTCACCGCGGCGGGGGCGGTCGCGGGCCTGAAACACGTGTCACGCCTGACCTTTCAGCTCTCGGGCGGAATCACCCGCGTCCTCGACCGGCTCGACAAGGCCGGGTGACGGCCGGTCAAACCGATTGACCCCCACTGGCGCGGTGGCTATCGAGGGCGGGCTGTGGGTCTGCTCGACTTCATCAAGCCCAAGAGCGCCTTGGAGAAGGCCGCCGCCCAGGTCCGGGAGCCCTACGCCCAGCCCGAGTACCGGCGCGGGGCGATGGACAAGCTCTTCGAGATCGGGACCGACGAGGCCTACCGGGCCCTCTTGAAGCGCTTCACCATCAGCGCGCACGGGCAGATCGCGGACGAGGCCGAGAAGCGGGAGCTGGTGGATCAGCTGGCGGGCGTGGGGGAGCCGGTGCTCCCCGCCCTGAAGGAGTTCGTCCAGACCGAGAAGAAGAACATCTCGTTCCCGGTGCGGGCGGTCCTCAAGATCCTGGGCAAGGAGGCGGGGATCGAGTTCCTGAAGGCCACCTTGCAGCAGTACGAGCCGCTCGATCACCGCTCGGTGCAGGCCAAGACCACCCTCGTCATCACCCTGGGCGAGCTGGTCGACGCGAGCGAGGCCGCCCTGTTCGCCCCGTACCTCGAGGACCACGACGACGACGTGCAGTTCCAGGCGGTGGTGGCGCTCGAGCGCCTGGCGAACGAAGCAGCGCGGCCCGCGAGCCCCTGGTGAACGTGTGCACCACGGAGCAGCACAGCGCCCGGGTGAAGCGGCGCGCGGCCCAGGCCCTGCATGAGCTTGGCTGGTCGGTGAAGGACCGCTACGACGCGTTCGACGGGGAGCTCAAGGACGAGTTCCTCCTGGGGAAGAAGGGGCACCTGGTGAAGAAGCAGGCCCCGGCCGAGGAGGCGTGAAGACCCTCCGGTTCGCGGTGACCGCGCCGGACCGGCTGGACCGCGTCCTGGCCGCTGCCCACCCCGAGCTCAGCCGCCGCCAGGCCCGCGCCCTCATCGCCTCCGGCGCGGTCTTCGTGGACGGCCGCCGCTGCAAGGTCGCTTCCCGCACCCCCGAGACCGGCACGAAGGTCGTGGTCCACCTGGCCCCGGCCGAGACCACCCCCGACCCGCGCATCCTCCACCAGGACGACGACATCATCGTGGTCGACAAGCCGGCCGGCCTGTCCGCCAACGAGAGCGAGACCTCGGCCCGGGACGCCCTGGTGCACAAGCTCGGCCCCGGGGTCCGGCTCGTGCACCGCCTCGACCGGGACACCACCGGGGTGATGGTGCTCGCCCGCTCCGCCCGCGCGGCGGAGGCGCTCTCGGCCCTCTTCCGGGAGCGCGAGGTCGACAAGCGCTACGTCGCGGTGAGCATGGGCGTCCCCCCCGAGGGCTGGATCGAGGCCCCCATCGGTCGGGACGAGCGCCGCCCCCGCTGCTTCGCGGTGCGCCCCGACGGGCGCCCGGCCCGCACCCACGTCGAGGTGGTGGCGGCGCGCGACGGCATGGCCGCGCTCCGGCTGACCCTCGACACCGGCCGCACCCACCAGATCCGGGTGCACCTGGCCCACCTCCGGGCGCCGATCCTCGGGGACACCCAGTACGGCGCCAAGGCGGCGGCCCGGCTGGGGGGTGAGGTGCTCAAGGCCGAGCGCCCGCTCCTGCACGCCGAGCACCTCGCCTTCACCCTGTTCGGGGTGAGCCACGCGTTCGACGCCCCGCTGCCCGATGATCTGGCGGCGGTGTGGCGTCGGCTCTAGTGTCCATCGCGACACATCGCCAGCTCCTCGGTGTCATCGCAGGTGAGTTCCTGTGCGGCCCAGAGCAAACAAGTGTCATAGAGCCCTCGGCACCCTGTCCAGATGATCCTCCCGCTTCGCATATAGCCCCGCCTCGACCTGGCCGAGGCACCGGAAGAGCGCCGCCCGCTCGATGTCTCCGCAGTTCGCGTAGCGGCGGTGTACCTCGACACTCGCCGCCCTTTGAGCAGGCCAGTCCTGTTGCCAGGGCTCCTGCGTCCGTGGGGCTCGGAGGGAGTGGATCGACCCCGTCGGTGCAGGCGAACATTGCTCCGAGGACGAGGCCGACGCCGAGGCCCAGGCGGTGGAGGAGTGATGCTGTCATTGGACCGCCTCGGCCGCCTGCCGCCAACCAGAGATTCCTATCATGAGACAGCGTCAGGCCTGTATAGGGTTTGTTCGATATCTGGCCGCCTCAGTCGGACATGCTCGGGGATTGCCTGTTCCACCTTCGAAGCCGACGCACTACGCTCCCCACATGGCGCGACGACTTCTTTGCCTCGTACTCGGCACCAGCCTCCTCGCGTCCTCCGCCCTCGCCGAGGAGGCCCAGGACGACAAGGCAGTCCAGAAGAAGGTCATCGCCGTCCTGAACGGCAAGGGGGCCCAGATCGACCAGTGCGTGGACCGCTACGTCGATGAGTTCCCGGCCGCGGACGGCACCCTGACCCTGACCATCAAGGTGGGCAAGGAGGGCGCGGTCACCGACGCCTCTGTCGATACCAAGCTGGGCGGGGCCCGCAACCTGCGGCCCTGCGTGGCCGGGGTGGCCAAGGGCTACGAGTTCCCGCCGCCCAGCAAGGAGGTCAGCCTGACCCTGACCCTGGTGGTGAAGAAGGGGGCCAAGTTCAGGCTCTACGGCCCTGGGGAGACCCCACCCGCGCCCAAGCCCTCGGACCCCCCGGGGCCGGTGTTCAACTTCATGCCGTTCGGTTGGAACGTACAGAACTGACGAGCGCGGGTTTTAGCGCTAGGTTGCCCTGGTCATGCGTCGCGCCCTCTCCATGCTTGCCCTCATCGCCCTCCCGCTGGGGGGCCAGGCGTGGGCCCAGGACGACGGCGGAGCCAACAAGACGGGCACCGTCCTCACCTTCTATGGGCTCCTGAAGCTGGAGCAGGATCCCAGCGTCTCCGACGAGCAGAAGCTCGCGGAGTGGCAGGCTTCATCAAGCGGGCGCAGGAGCAGACCGCGTACGCCCACAAGGCGGTGGACCGCTGGAAGAACGCGGCCAAGGTCCGCCTGGTCGAGGCGGCGGCCAAGGCCGACGAGGACCCCCAGGTGTCCGCCCGCGACAAGCTCAACCAGTGGGACGAGGTAGCCAAGCTGTACCCCAAGTCCGACGAGGGCCGCCGGGCCGAGAAGCGCGTCGCCTACTGGCGGCGGGCCGAGACGCGGCGCCTGGTGGACGCGGCGGAGGCGGTCGAGAAGGGGCGCCGACCCAAGGTCGAGCGCATCCGCGCGTGGGGCGCGGTGCTCGACTGGGAGGGGAAGGGCTCCGAGGCCAAGGCGGCCGCCAAGCGGGTGAAGGACCTCTCCAGGACCAGCTCTTCACCGAGGCCCAGTCGGTCGACCGCATCGCCCGGGTCGACACGCGCACCAAGCTCGAGGCGTGGCGCGACGTGCTGGCCGGCCGCCCCACCGCCAAGCAGAAGACCCAGGCCGAGGCGCGGGTGTCGGCCCTCGAGTCCGAGGTGCGGGGGGACGAGGGCTCCATGCGGCGTGACCCCGAGGCCGGCGGCGCCCAGGCCGCGGGCAAGCGGACCGACGACGCCACGAACTGATCGCGGCCCCATGCGCTGGCTGGATCTGCTCGCCACCGCGGGGTGGCTCATGGCGCCGATCGGGCTCTGCTCGGTGGTGGCGGCCACGGTGTTCCTGCGGAAGCTCTTCGACTTTCGCGCCCTCCGGCTGCGGGACTGGTCGTGGCTGCCCGCGGTGCTCGCCGACGTGGAGGCGGGTGAGCAGGCGAGGGCGCAAGCTGACCTGCAGAAGACCCCCAACCCCGCCGCGGGCGTGCTCGCCGAGGTGCTCGGGGTGCTCGCGGACCGGCCCGCCCGGGTCGAGGCGGAGGCCCGGCGCGCGGGGAGCCAGGTGGTGCAGGGCTGGAGGCGTACCTGGCGCTGCTGGCCTTCATCGCCCAGGCCGCGCCGCTGTTGGGCCTGCTCGGCACCGTGCTCGGCATGGTGGAGCTCTTCCTCGGGCTGGAGGGGGCGGGGCTGCGCGACGTGGACACGAGCCTGCTCTCGGCCGGCATCTGGAAGGCGCTCCTCACCACCGCGGCCGGGCTCGGGGTGGCGGTGCCCACCCTGGCCGGTCACGCGTACCTCGCGAGCCGGGTCGATCTGTTCCGCCTCGCCCTGGTGGACGCGGTCGAGCGCCTGATCACCGCCGCCGCGCCGCGAGGAGAGGGCTGAGTGGAGCTGTCGACCCGCCGCCGGGAGGCGCCGCAAGTCAACTTGACGGCCCTGATCGACGTGGTCTTCATCCTCGTGATCTTCGTGGTGCTCGCGGCGAGCTTCACCCGGCTCCGCAGCCTCGAGGTGGAGCTGCCCGCCGCGGAGGCGAGCGAGCCCGCACCGCAGGCTGAGTTGACGGTGCAGATCCCCGCCGCCGGGCCCCTGTTGGTGTCGGGGCTGGCCACGGAACTCGAGGGCCTCGCGGCCGCGCTGCGCGAGGCGGGCGGGCGGGCGGAGCGCCCGGTCCTGATCCTGGTGGACGCTCACGCCGAGGCCGGCCGAGCGGTGGCGGTGCTCGGCGCGCTCCGGGCTGCAGGCTACCTTGCCGTGTCGATCGCGGCCCGGCCCCCGGAGGCGCGGTGAGCGCCGGCCCGAGGAGCACCACCGCGCTGTGCGCGGTGCTCGCCTGCGGCCCGAGCGCAGGGGATGGGCTCTGCCCGGCCTGCTGGCCCTGGGCCTGCACGTGGCGATGCTGATGGTGCCCCTGACCCGCCCGGCCGCGCGGGAGCACCGCGCCCTCGCCCCAGTCGCGGTACGGCTCCAGCCCGCGCCGCGGCCGACCGAGCCTGCGCCGGCCGCCGGGCTTGCGCGCCGGTGGTCACCCGCGCGCCCCCAGTCCCGCCTGCGGTCGCGCCGGTGCCCGCGCCGAAGCCCGCGGTCGCGCCGGCGGCCACGCCAGGGCCTCCCGGGGGCCCGGCGTCCGCGCCCCCGGCCCGCGTCGTGATGCCGCGTGCGCCCCCGGCACCGGCGGAGCCGATCCCGCCCCCGGCACCCGCGGAGTCGATCGCGCCCCCGGCACCCGCCGACTCGATCGCGCCCCTGGCACCCGGACCACCCGCGTCGACCGAGCCGGTAGCCCCGCCCCGCCCCGCCGGTCCTCCGGCCCCGCCCACCCCGCCTGCCGCGCCCGCGCTGCCGAGCCCGCCGCCCGCCCCCGAAGCGCCAGACCTCGGCCCGCTCTTCCGCGCGGTGCGGGCGGAGGTGGAGGCCCAGCAGCGCTACCCGCGGCGGGCCCAGCGCCTCGGGCAGCAGGGCACCGCGGTGATCTCGGTCCGGCTGACCCGCGCGGGCGCGCTGGCCGAGGCGCCGGTGTTGATCCGATCCTCGGGCCACGCCCTCCTCGACGCGGAGGCGCTGCGGATGGTGGAGGCGGCGGCGCCGTTCCCGGGGCTGCCGGCCGGCTACACCGCGGACACGGTGGCGCTGGAGCTCCCGGTGCGCTTCTCGCTCTGACCGGCGCGGGGGACGAGGTGCTCGAGCAGGTCGAGCACCCGGCTGGTAAGCATGATGGCGTCGCCCCGGGGCGGGTTCACGACGATCGAGCGGGCGCCGTCGCGGGACAGCACCACCAGGTACCGGGTCTGCCCGACCGTCTTGAAGTGGGCGGGGATGCTCCCCCGCGGCCCGCGGGCGGAGATGGTGAGGACCACCGCGTGGCCGGCGCCGTCCTCCAGCGCGGTGTAGGCGGCCTGGGCGCTGAGCACGAGCCAGGTGCTGTAGGGCCCGAAGCGGTTGATCGCCACCGCCCGGGCGCCGGAGAGGTCCACGCTCTCGTGGGGGTTGGCGCCCAGGATGGCGGCCTGCACCGGCCAGGAGGGGAGGGCGAAGTACTCCCCCGGGCGCCGCAGCAGGGGGTGACGCTCGTCGAGGATCGGGAACTCGGACGCCGGGGCCTTGTCCAGGAGCGGGCAGACCTCAGGGCGGCGGCCTATCGAGGGGGCCTGTAGGTCGGCGGCGAACGACATGGGTGCCGGCCCACCTGTGCAGGGGCAGTGCCAGGCCACGGCGCATCTCGTTTTGGGGGGCCTGGGACGTCGCCTGTAACCGACGCATTGCGTCGGTGTGGAGGTCGATACGGTCGTCTCGTGCGCTTCGGGCGGAGCCCGGCAGCAACGGGTGGACGGCTCCGCGGGTTTACCGCTCAGCGGCGACCCTCACGGGCGGTGCTCAGGAGCTGCCGGTTGCGCTGGCTGGGATCCAGCTCCACCGCGGTCTCGAGCGCCTCGATCGCGCCGACCCGGTCGCCGCGCATCAGGGCCACCTCGCCCTGCTTCACGAGCATGTCCGCCGCGTACTGGCGCTCGGTGGCGTCGAAGAGCTGCTTCCGATAGTCGATGCGCTTCCTCGGGTCCTGGAGGGTCCCGAAGGCGCCGTCGATGCGGCTGTTCACCTCTCGCGCCAGCGTCCGCACCTCGACCGGGGCGTCCTTCAGCCCGGGGCCCCCGGAGTCGTACTGCCGCTTCACCTGTTCGTAGGCCTGCTTGAAGGTCCGGTGGTGGGCCGACCAGTGCACCCCGAGGATCTCGAAGTGGTTCATGCCCCGGAACATGTGCAAGGTCTCTTTCAGATCCTTCTTCACCGCGTCGAACTGGCTGGGGGCTACGCCGAGGCGGGTGCTCTCGCGTGGGGTCCGGGCGCCGTCGGTGAAGCGCAGGAAGCCGAGCGCCAGGCCCATGCCGACCAGCCGCAGTGAGGCCAGGCGCCCCACCGGGCTGCCCCGCACCCCGTCCTCGAGGCTGCGGCGGCCGTCGAGCTGGAGCTCCAGGAAGCGCAGCTCCCGCGGCTGCAGGTGCATGCCCTGGGTGGTCTGATCCACCTCGCCGTCGTGCCCCACCGGGCGCGAGAGGTTCTTGGCGAACAACGCCTCGATCTCGGCCAGGTTCATCGCCTCGAAGCGGTTGCGGACGTGGTGGGCCAGGATGCCCGCGCCGCGCGCGAGCACGAGGTCGGCGTCGCCCGGCGGCTCGCGCCACGGCGTCCACTCGTACTGACCGTGATCGAAGGCCATGGCCTCCTCGAGCTTCAGGCGCATCTGCTCGCGCAGCGCGGTCGACAGATCGGACTTCTTCACGTGGCCCAGCGCCACGAGCGCGCGGCCCAGGGACTTCCTGCCCGCCCTCGACTTCTCGAGCGCCTCCCGCAGGCCGGCCTCGTTGAGCTTCTTCTGGTTGATCAGGATCCGCCCGACGCTGCTCGCCTCGTCGTAGGGCTTGGAGGACACGAACGCCACGCTCCCCTCGTGCAGCCACGCCACCACCTGGTGGGCGCCGGCCTCGAGCTTCAGCACGCCCTTCCAGCGCTCGGTGATCACGTGCTCGAGGAGCTGCAGCACCGTGGTGCGCTCCACCGCGGCCAGGTCGCCCAGGCGCCGCTCGGTGAGCGTCAACAGCTGCGCGTCCCCCAGGGGCTTCTGGATCGTCCCGATGTACGCGCTCATGTCGAGGGTGCCGGCGCTCGCCGCGGCGGCGTCGAACTCCTCGTCGTCCTCGTCATCACCGGAGGCGGAGGGCGGTGCAGAGGCCGCGCCCTCGGGGCGGGCCAGGCGCTCCTCGAGGGCGC
Organism: Deltaproteobacteria bacterium; assembly: GCA_020632995.1. GTDB lineage: Bacteria > Myxococcota > Kuafuiibacteriia > Kuafuiibacteriales > Kuafuiibacteriaceae > JACKEN01. The sequence continues at coordinate 512,876 of JACKEN010000001.1, forward strand.
GCAGCGCGTCCGCCGCGTTGACCACCGAGAAGCCCACCCTACCGCCGTCCGCGAAGACCACGTCGGCCTGGAGGTCGACGTCCCAGCTCTGCAGGCCAACCTGCACCGTCAGCTGCCGCTTGGTGCGGATGGGCAGGGGCGGCGACTCGACGAAGAGGCCGCCGTTCTTCAGGTTCACCTCGATCTCGTGCGCGAGGTCCTTCCTGCGCCGGAACACCACCCGATCTCCGCTGAGCCGCGGGACCTCCGGCGGGCCCGCGTCGTCCGCCACCGGCGGTGGCGTCGGCGGCGCCACGAGCGCGGGGGCCGAGGGCCTCGGCGCGGCAGGGAGCTCCTGGGAGCTCGGCCGTAGCACCGCCGGCACCTCGGCGCTCTGGGCCGCGCTCGGGAGCTCGGAGCGCGAGGGCGGGGGCGGGGTCACCACCGCGGCGATCAGATCCTGCGACGACGTGGGTGGGGGCGGCGCCACCGGCGCGGGGGTGGGGGCGAGGGCCTCGAGGAGCGGCCGCCACTCGCTCGCCGCGTCGGCGAGGACCTCGGCCACCGCCTCCGGCGCCGGCACGGCCAGCGTCACCCACTCGCCGACACGACCGACGACCTCGGTGGCGATGCTCACCACGGTGGGGCCCATGATCTTGAGGCGGACCTCGTCGCCGGGCTCGCCTTCGAGGGGGCCCCACACCGTGATGCGCCCGTGGCGGAGCTGCGACAGGTACAGGCCGAGCAGGGTGCCGACGTCGGTCACCCGCAGCACCCCGCCCCGGGTCACCTGAGGCGTCGCGGCGTGCTTCTCGGCCAGGGCCTCGAGGTTCTGCAAGGGAACCTGCGGCGCGGGCGGAGCGGCGACCTCGGCGGGCGCCGCGGCCACGTCCACCGCGGGCTCGGGCGGCGCGGGCTCGGGCGGCGCGGGCTCGGGCGGCGCGTCCGGGACCACCCGGGCCAGCGGCGCCTCCTCCGCGTCGATGTCCTCCGCCATCACCAGGGGCACCACCGAGCCCAGGGTGGAGGGCGGCGCGGGCTCCAGGCCCTCCGCGGGGTCGAGCACGGGGACCGGGGTCACGGTGGAGACCGGCGGCGCGTCGTCGGTGGTGAGCACCTCGTCGCTGAAGTCGGGCAGCGCCATCGCGCCGGTGGCGCCGGCGTCCTCGAGCCCGGGATCGGACGCAGGCACCTCGGCCGGATCCTGCGCGGCCACCCGCCCGGACGGATCCATCACCACCAGCTCGTCCATCGCCAGCTCCGGCGGCGGCGTGCCCGAGACCTCGCTCACCAGGGCGCTCTGGTCCCGGGCCTGGCTCCGGCGGGGCGGCGCGTCGTCCTCGGTGGGGATCCGGGTGGGATCGCTGAGCGCGGGGGCGTCGTCATTGGTCGGCGCCGCCTCCGGCTCATGTGTGTGGGCGAGGCGCTCCCGGTGGGCCTTCACCGACGGGGCCACGATCTCGTCCCCGTGGTGATCGGGGCCGTGGCCGAGCGGGCGGGGCCGGCGCCGGCGATCCCGGGGGAGGGGCGGCGGTGCGATCCGGGCCTGGGGGAGGTCCGCGGTGCCGTCGGCGGAGGGGAGGTCGGGCGCGGTGGCCACGGTGACCGCGGCCGGGGGGAAGCGCCGGGCCAGGTCCGGCATCGGCGCCACCACCGTCTTCTCGGCCGGGACCACGCTCATGCCGGCCTCCGCCGCCATCCCCAGCTCGCTCAGCTCGGGCTGGACGCCCCCGAAGTCGAGGATCTCGAGGCCGACGAAGCCGTCCCGCACCACCACCACCCGGACGTCACACGAGACCCGCCACTCGACCCCCGGGGCCTCGATCTCCAAAGAGATCCGGTCCTCCACCGAGAACGGGCGCCGGGTGCGGACCACCGCGCGGCCCCGGCCCAGGTTGCCGGACAGCTCGCGCAGGAAGTGGTCGGCATCCAGGAAGCGCACCACCAGGTCTCCGCCCAGCTGCGCAAAGCTCCCGGTGGACTTCCCCATGGGCGCAGAATCCTACACGTGGTGGTCACCGCTGCACACCCCAAACCGGGTCGGGCGTGTGGCGGCGCACGTGGTTGAGTCTCCGGCGGGGCCCTGCTAGCTTCCCGGGTGCGCTCTGGGCCCTTCCTGGCCCCAGCGCCGCGCCCGACAACCCACGTGCCGCGCCCCTCCCGGGAGTCCCCCGGACCGGGGCCGCCCGAAGGACCGATCCGCTTGCCCGAGCCTCTGCGACAGGACCCCACCCCCCGGCCCGACCCGAGCGCGGTGATCTATCGGTACCCCGATGCGGCGGGGCAGTGGGTCTACGTCAACGACCTCTCGCTCGTGCCGGAGGGCTCGCGCGGCAAGGCCGAGACCTTCTCGATGTCCCCCGAGGCGCCCCCGGCGGCGAAGAAGAAGAAGAAGGCGCCCAAGGAGAGCGCGGCGGACGAGGCCCTGGCCACCGCACGCGCCCTCGGCCGTCAGGGCCGCGAGGCGGCGGAGGGGGTCCAGCGCGAGGTGGGGGACGTCCTCCCCTTCGTGAAGGATCTCGACCTGCCCTCCCTCGCGGTGGGCTTCGCCCTCGCCCTGGTGATGGTGCTGGGGCTGCAGCTGGTCCGGCGCACCGGCCGCCTGCTCCTGAAGCTGGGCCTCGTGGCCGCCATCTTCGTGCTGGTGGCAGGGGCCTACTTCGGGTGGCTCCGCCGGGCCGCGGGGCTGTCGGGGGGCGCGCTATCCAATCCCAAGACCCTGGTGGACGACGCCAGGAAGGCCGCGGACCAGATGCAGGATCGCCTGCAACACAACGAGAAGGTCATGCAGCAGATCGAGGAGACATCGCGATGAGCGACAAGCAAGCCACCGAGGTGCGCCTGGACCGGGACAACGGCCGGGTGCTGATCACCTGGGACGACGAGTCCCGCCTCCAGTACTACCTGGACGACCTGAGGAACCAGTGTCCCTGCGCCTCGTGCCAGGGCCACAGCCCGGGGGAGGTCGAGCCCCCCCAGGTGAAAGGCGTCCTGCTCATGAACATCGCCGAGGTGGGCAACTACGCCCTGAAGTTCACGTGGTCCGACGGCCACGACACCGGCATCTACACCTGGTCGTACCTCGCTAAGATCGGCCAGCCCGTCATCGCCTGAGGTTCGAGCCATGCAGCACGACGAGACCACCGTATCCCGGGTCGTCGCCCTCCTCGAGGACGAGGCCGCACACCGGCGGGCCGCCGCCGCGGTAGTGCTCACCGCCCTCGCCCCCGAGGACGAGGACACCCTCGAGGCCCTCCGCAAGGCGGTGCGGCGCGCCGACGATCCGGAGCTGAGACGCCGGGCGGCCGAGGCGATCGGCGCCATCGCGCCGAAGAGCATCGTGAACGACCTCCGCCCGCTCCTGAAGGACGCGGTGATCGAGGTGCGGGAGGCGGCCAAGACGGTGCTCGCCTCCGGGCGCGGGGTCACCGCCGAGGACGTGGCCCGCATGCTCGAGGCCAAGGACGACCGCCAGCGGGTGTCCGCCATCGCGGTGCTCGGCGCCATGGGCAACCGGGAGGCGCGGCGCTCGATCCTGACCCAGCTCTCCGAGGGGAGCGCGCGGATCTACGAGGCGGTGAAGGACGCGCTCGAGCCGCTGTTGCCGAAGCTCGAGGGGGCCGAGGCCGAGGCCGCGGTCGAGGAGATCGCGGCCCGCATCGACCGCGCGCGCATCGCCGAGGACGAGAAGCTCGGCCTGACGGTGGTGGCGCTCCTGTCCCTCGTGACCCACGAGGCGGCGGCGGGGCCGCTGTTGGACCTGTGTCGGGCCAACGCGCCGATCCCGGTGCGGGCGGCGGCGATGGCCGCGCTCCGCGGGGCGGTGCAGGGCCGAAAGCCGGGGCAGCGGGTGTTCAAGGAGCTGTTGGAGCTGGTGGAGGCGCCCGGCACCCCCAAGGCGCTGCTCGGTCCGGCCACCGACACCCTCGTGGTGCTCGACGTGCCCCTCGCCCTCGAGCCCCGGGTGCGCAAGCTCCTCGGCGCGGACGAGACGGTGGTGCGGCGCTGGGCCCTGAAGGGGCTCGGGCGGCTCGACAGCGCGCCGGCCGCCAAGGCGCTGGTCGAGGCGCTGGTCACCGGCGACGCCACCGATCGCGAGATCGCGCTCGACGCCGCGCTCAGCACCAACAGCGGGAAGAACGCCCTGGCCAAGGCGATGGGCAAGCTGACCGAGGCCGACAAGGCCACCTTCATCGCCCGCGGCCTGCGCCCGCACCTCGGGACCCTCTTGCAGGCCACCTTGCACGCGCTGGAGGAGGCGGCCCTCGAGGCTACCCCCGAGGTGGCGGGGGTGATCATCGGCCTGTTGAAGGGGAGCGGGGGCGAGAACGCCGACCGGGCCCACGAGGGCCTCTTCGACAAGGCGATGAAGCTCAAGCGCGAGGGGCGCTACGGCGACGCGGCGGATCTGTTCAAGCGCATCGTCTCCGCTGGCGTCGACGCGGAGGCCCGCTATCAGTTGGGTGTGTGTGAGCTGATGCTCTCGAAGCGCAAGCTGGCCCGGGGCTCGAACCCCGATCCGTGCCTCAGCACCCTCGGCGGGCTCAGCCGGGCGCGGGACTTCTCGCTCCTCGATCGCCTCCGTGAGGAGCCGGGGGTCGACGAGGACGCCTTGTACTACCTGGGCTTCTCGCTCGCCGAGGGCAACGAGGGCTCCCAGGGCCTGGGCGGAGACATCCTGATGGCGGTGGCGGAGTCCGAGAACGCGAAGCTCGCCCGGATGGCCCGGAACAAGCTCACCACCATGGGCTGGATGGACTGATGACGCGCCTCCCCGACACCAACATCCTGGACCTGCACCGGGCCGAGGCCGGGCCGATGGCGGTGGACGCCCTCGAGGGCCGGGCCTGGCTGGTGAAGGAGGGCGACAAGGAGGCGGTGCCGGTGAGCCCGGGCACCGAGGTGGCGGTGGGCGACGTGCTCGCCCTCGCCGCGGGGGCCCGGGTGCGGCTCGGGGGCCTGTTGCTCCAGGGCGGGAACCGGGGCCGGGCCCACGGCCTGGTGGGCCAGGACGCCTTCCGCACCGCCCCCAACCGGGCCGACGTGCCCCGGCTCCTGAACCAGCTGTTGCAGATCGAGCGGGAGATGGAGCCCCTGGGCGAGGACCCCCTCACCATGCAGCCCGGGCCGGTGACCCCGCACGAGCGCGCGGCGAGCGCGGAGTTCGCGCGCCAGAACCTCGACGAGGCGGCGGCGCGGAGGCTGTCGGAGGGCGAGGCCCGGGCCCACCGGGCGGTGGTGCTCTTCTACTCCGAGGACACCGCGTTCGTGGCCTTCGAGCGCCTCACCGTGCCCCGCCTGCGGGCGGTGATGGAGGCGCTGCACCGCCCGGTGAACCCGCACCTGGTGACGGCGGAGATGCTGGATGAGCTGTTGATGCGCGTCTACCGCTAGCGGCCCGAATCCCCTAGACTCCGCGCGCATGGAGACCCTCTCCGATCTACACGCCCGCTCCGAGGCGCTGTTCCAGTCCGGCCGCTACGAGGAGGCCCTCCGCGGCTACCTGGCCATCATCGACGCGGCCCCCCGCTTCACCCGGGCCCGGTACCGGGTGGCGGACAGCCTCCTGAACCTCGGGGATCGGGAGCGCGCCAAGGAGGTCTACAAGGGCCTGGCCTGGCACTACATCAAGGCGGGGCACCCGCTCTTGGGCCTCGTGGTCTGCAAGATGGTCCTCGCGCTCGACCCGAGCTACGACGACCTGCTCTACATCCTGGCCGAGCTCTATTCCTCGGAGTCGGACCGGGTGGGCGACGTGGATCTGCCCGAGCCCCTGCCGCTCCCCGACGGCGCGCCTGCCCCCGGGCTGCCCTCGCTCGACGGGCCTACGCTGCTGGCCACCGCGGCCGAGAAGGCGGCCGACACCGACCCGATCACCACGGTGCCGGAGCGCTTCCCGCTCATCCCGCTGTTCTCGCACCTGTCGGAGGACGCCTTCATGAAGGTGCTGGGCAGCTTGCGCCTCCGCCGCTTCACCCACGGGCAGCAGATCGTGGCCGAGGGCGCGAGCGGGGACTCCTTCTTCATGCTCGCGGACGGGGTGGTGGTGGTGTCGAAGAGCCTCGAGGGCAAGGACACCGTGCTCGCGCACCTGCACCAGGGCGCGGTGTTCGGCGAGATGGCGCTCGTCTCGAACGCGCCGCGCGCCGCCACCGTGACCGCGATGGGCGACGTGGATCTGCTCGAGCTGTCGCGCGGCGATCTCGAGCAGCACGCGGGCGAGCTCGAGAGCGTGAAGCTCGCGCTCCGCAAGTTCACCCGCGGGCGCTTCCTCGCCAACCTGGCCGCGACCAGCCCGCTCTTCCGGGACCTCGGCAAGGCGGATCGGCGGGCCCTGATGTCGAAGTTCCGCCCCCGCAACGTGCACACCGGCGACATCCTCATCGAGGAGGGCGAGCCGGGGCGCGGGCTGTTCCTGGTGCTCCGAGGCGACTACTCGGTGAACACCAAGAAGGACGGCAAGGACGTGGCGCTGGCCCGGCTCGGGGGCGGCGACGTGTTCGGCGAGATCTCGCTGTTGCGGGACGCCCCCACCAACGCCACCGTCACCGCGCAGAGCATCGGCGAGGTGCTCTTCCTTCCGAAGGAGGACTTCGTCGAGATCCTCGGCGCGCACCCCGAGATCCGCGCGGTGCTGTCGTCGATGAGCGACGCCCGCATCAAGGAGCGGGCGATCGTGGTCGGCGATCGGCTGATCACCGACGACGCACAGATCATGGTGTGACGGGCGGGGCGACCTGCTCCCAGATCGCGGTCTGGTCCCCCTCGTAGACGACCGTCTCACCCTGGGTGAAGAGGAACCGATAGCGGGCGAAGATCTGGTTCCGGATCTTCCGGATGCGGGTCGCGGTGCCCTCCAGCACCAGGGGCTCGCCCGGGCGCGCGAGGGCGCTGAAGCGGGCGTCGTGGATCCGCACCCCGTAGCCGATCCAGCCGTCCGCGTGGCGCAGGTCCATGACGTAGTAGGCGTGGACGAACCCCACCATCCCGGTCATGTGCACCATCAGGCCGCCGCTCACGTGCTCGGGGTGGCGGAGGGGATCGGTGCGCTGCTCCTCGGTCAGGGGCAGCCGGCGGTCGGTGGGCATGCGCACCCGCACCAGGCTGGCCTCCCGATCCACGTGCAGGACGTCGTCGATGAGGAGGCCGCCCGGCCCGTAGGGGCAATCGGCGACGAAGACAGGGTCCAGGGCCATGGCGCGGGAGCATTGCCGAAGGGCCCCCCGCCCGGCAACGCCGTCGTCGACCCCGGCCATGAAACGTGCCATGACTTCCGGCGGCCATGGAGGCCAGCCAGACCAAGCCCACGGCCCGGGCGGTGTCCCTCTGCCCGTCCGGCTGCGCGTTGGACTCCGGCCTGGTGCGGGAGCGCCTGAACCGTCGCGTGCAGGTGGTGGCGGGCAAGGGCGGGGTGGGCCGCACCGCGCTCTCTGCCGCGCTCGCGGTGCGGGCGGCGCGGGCCGGGCACCGGACGTTGTTGCTCGAGGTCGACGCCCCGGACTCCGCCGCGGCCCAGCTCCACGTGGCGCCGGCGGTGGACGAGCCCCGCGAGGTGATGAACAACCTCTGGCTCTGCCGGATGTCTCCGCCCGGCGCGATGCGCGAGTACGCGCTGATGGTGCTGCGCTTCAAGCCCCTCTACAACCTGGTGTTCGAGAACCGGCTGGTGAAGTACCTGCTGCGCTCGATCCCCTCGCTCGGCGAGTTCACCATGCTCGGCAAGGCGTGGTTCCACACCACCGAGAACCGGGTGGACGGCGGCCCCAAGTACGAGCGGGTGATCATCGACGCCCCCGCTACCGGGCACTCCGTGACCTTCTTGTCCCTCGCTCGGCTGGTGGCCAACGTCTCGCCTCCCGGCATCATGAAGCAGGCGGCGGAGCGGATGGCGGCCATGGTGGAGTCCGACCGGGACGCCTGCCTGCACGTGGTGACCCTGCCGGAGGAGATGCCGGTGAACGAGGGGCTCGAGCTCGTCGCCGCGGCGCAGGACCGCCTGCGCATGGCCCGCGGGCTCGGGGTGGTCAACCGGGTGCTGCCGCCCCTCCTCGAGCCCGAGGAGCGCGCCCTCGTAGATGGCCTCGAGGGGGGCGGGCCCGAGCTGCAACCCTACCTGCGGGCGGCGCGGGCCCGCGCGGATCGCGAGGCCTGGCAGGCCGAGCACGCTGAGCGCTTCGTCGAGCAGAGCGGCCTCATGACCCTGCAGCTCCCGGATCTGGGCGCGGCGGGGGTGCGCCTGGCGGATCTCGACGTGTTCATCGAGATCCTGGACCGCGCGGCGGGGGAGGGCGGGGCGGGTGGCTGATCCGACCCTCTCCGAGGTGCTGGCCCAGGCCCGCTGCGTGGTGTGCGTGGGTCAGGGCGGGGTGGGGAAGACCTCCACTTCCGCCGCGCTCGCGATCGAGGCGGCCCGGCAGGGGCGCCGCACCGCGGTGCTGACCATCGACCCCGCAAGACGGCTTGCGAACGCCCTCGGCCTGCCCGAGATCGGCAACATCGAGCGCGAGGTCCCGAAGGCCGCGTTCGAGGCGGCGGGGCTCGAGGCGCCGGAGGGCAAGCTCACCGCGCTGATGCTCGACATCAAGCAGGCGTGGGACGAGGTGGTGGACAGCTACCACCCCGACCCGGAGCGAAAGCAACGCCTCTTGCAGAACCGCCTCTACGAGGCGATGTCCTCGGCCCTCGCCGGCTCCCAGGAGTACATGGCGATGGAGAAGCTCTACCAGCTCTCCACCCGGACCGAGGACCGCCTCGACGTCATCATCCTCGACACCCCGCCCGCCAACCACGCGGTGGACTTCCTCGAGGCGCCGTCGCGGATGCTCGACGCGCTCGACAACGACGCGACCCGCTGGCTGCTCGAGCCCTACGAGCGCCGCCGCGGCATCGCGTCGCGGATCTTCGACGCCGGCTCGGGGCTCTTCATCCGCACCATCTCGCGCTTCACCGGCACCGAGCTCCTCGAGGACCTGGCCGAGCTCTTGAGCGGGTTTCAGGGCATGTTCCAGGGCTTTCGGGATCGGGCGGCGGCGGTGCGCACGATCCTGGCCGCGGCCGACACCTCGTTCGTGGTGGTGAGCACGCCGTCCGAGTCCGGGCTCGTGGACGCCCGGGCGTTCCGGGATCGCCTCAGGGAGCGCCAGCTGAGGGTGGGGAGCGTGGTGCTGAACCGCGCCACCCCTGCGCCGTTCCTGGCCGGCGAGGCGCCGGCCCCCGAGGCCCTCGCCCGCGCCCTGGCCTCGACCCCCGAGCTGGCCGCGCGCCTCGAGGCCCTGGCGATGGAGCGGGCCGAGGAGGCCCTGGCCCACCGCGAGGCGGCGGAGGAGCTGGCCCTCGAGACCGAGGGGTGTGCGGTGGTCGCGGTGCCCCAGCTGCCCCGGGACGTGCACGACCTCGAGGGGCTGGAGCGCCTCCGCCAGGGGCTCTTCGCCCCGCCTCCTCAGCGGTAACCCTGCGTGTCGGTCCGGGGCACCTGGGACGTCGGGACGATTTTTCCTGGGGGAGGCTGGAAACACGGGCGCCGCTTCGGTTGTCCTAGGAGCCAGATGCAGCGTGCAGTCTCGTTCGTCTCGGTGTTGGCGGTGTTCGGGGGGCTGGTGGGGTGCGCCACCACCCAGGCGACCCAGGGGGACCAGGGCCCCGAGCGGGTGCAGATGGACCCGATCGTGGTCCACACCGAGAAGGACCCCCTCACCGGGCTCGAGGGCTACGACGCCGAGCAGCTGATGGAGCTCGGGCGGCAGCAGATGGCGGCCGAGGCCTGGGATCGCGCGATCTCGGTGTTCGACAAGCTGATCGCGGAGTTCCCGGACAGCGGCTACGTGGTGCCCGCGCTCTACAACACCGGGCTCTGCTACGAGCACCTGGCGGAGTGGGCCCAGGCGACCGACCGCTACCAGCGCATCATCGATGGCTACCCGGGCACCGAGAGCTTCCGCGACGCGCACTTCAGGAAGGCGCTGATGCTGGGGAAGCAGGAGCGCTGGGAGGACGTCGCGAACACGTTCTGGGCCATCCGGCAGCTCGAGGGGCTCACCACCATGGACGAGCTGGAGGCGCGGGTGGGGCAGGGCGTCGGCATGTTCATGCAGGGCGACTTCGCCACCGCGGAGGCCGAGTTCCGAGGGGCGCTGACGTTCTACGAGGACAAGAAGAAGACCGAGTTCCTCCCCGCCGAGTACTGGGTGGGCCAGTCCCGCTTCTACCTGGGCGAGATCTACGCGCGGGAGATGGAGGCCATCAAGCTGTCGGCACCGTCGGGGCCCGAGGCGGACTGGGTCGAGATGATGGGCAAGGACCTCGAGAAGAAGTGCGATCTGCTCCTGCGGGCGCAGAACAACTTCATCCGCACGATCCGGGTGGGGCACCACGGCTGGGCCACCGCGGCCGGGTTCCGCATCGGCTCGCTCTACGAGCGCCTGTACGACGACCTGATCAAGGTGCCGGTGCCCCCCGAGCTGAGCGAGGAGCAGCAGGGCGTCTACCGCGAGGAGCTGAAGAAGCGGGTCGAGGTCCTGGTGACCAAGGCGATCAAGGTCTACGAGATGTCGCTCGAGATGGCCGAGCGCATCGGCCAGAAGAACGAGTGGGTCGACAAGACGTCGAAGTCGCTCGAGCGGATGAAGCAGCTGTACCTCGCGCGCCTCGACTGAGACGGGCTCAAGGTTCGCAGTAGGCGTCCAGCGCGTCCGCGGCCGCGTCGACCTGCGCCTGGAAGCGCTCGATCTCCTCGACCTGCGCCAACACCGAGTCGATGTGGCCCGCGCTGACGTTCGTCAGGACGGATTGCCCCATCGACCGGAGGATGAAGAAGGTGTCCTTGAAGGACTTGAGGCGGCTCGTGAGCACCGGGTCCGAGACCTCGATCTTGTCCAGCTGTGCCAGCGCGTCATCCACCAGAGCGACGACCTGCTTCATCAGCGCGAGGGCCTCGGGCACGGTGTTCGGCTGGGCCTTCTGCAGGCCCTCCAGCTTCTGCACGTGGGGCCTCAAGGCGTCATTGATGGCCACGCACTCGGGGCTCATGGCGGTGGCGGTGTCGGACTCTGCGCGCCTGCAGGCGCTCGCCAGGACGAGGAGGGAGAGGGCGACGGCGGGGGCCAGACGAAGCATCAGCCCCCCTAGCACGCGCCTGGGACGGCGAGAATCACCCGTTTGGGGCTACTTCTTCTCGAGCATGTCGACGCCGGCCCAGACCTTGGAGTTGTCCTTGGCCGCCTCGAGCTTGAGCGCCTTCAACAGCTCCTTGAGCGCGGCGTCGCGCTTGGCGGCGTCCTTCTCGCCCAACGTGGTCTTGAAGAACTCGCGGCCGGCGAGCTTGGCCTTGATCTCGTCCGAGTCGAACTTCCCCTTCACGTGACAGGCGTTGCACTTCACGCCGAGGCCCTTGGTGAACTCCTTCATGCCCTTCTGGAGCTTCTTGCCGGTGTCCTGGAGGACCTTCAGGTTCTTGGCCTTCTCGTCCTCGGCGTGGGCCTTGGGGACGGCCAGGCCGATGCCGGCGAGGAGGGCGAGGGAGAACAGAGCAGCGCGGAACTTCATGGTGACTCCTTGAGTGCGGTCTAATGCGGCGCGAGCACGCCACAGGCCCGGACCGACGTCAACTCGCGGCCCGACCCCACCGATACGCGGGGATGAACGGCCGAAGTCGGCCCTTTATTCACGCCGCCGTCGCGGTCATTGCCCTCGGCCCTGGGGTTGGGGAGGATGCGCCCGTGTCCGGGCGGAGCATCGGCCTGGGGTTGATCCTCGTGGCGACCCTGGCGAGGTCGGCGGTGGCCGACGAGGCGGCGCGCGTAGCCCAGCTGGATGCGGCGCGGGCCGCGTTGAAGGCCCAGGATCTGGACGCGGCGGTGCGGGCGTGCCGGGCCGCGGTCGAGGCGGCGGAGGAGCCCAAGTGGGGCGGTCCCCGGGGCGCCGAGGCGTGGGCGGTGTGCGCGGACGTCGAGCAGCGCGCCGAGCGGCCGGCGGGGGCGGTGAAGGCGCTGGCGCGGGCCGCGCGGTGGGCCCTGGACGCGCCCCGGCAGCGGCGGCGCTACCTGGCGGCCCGGGAGCGGGTGGCCAAGAAGGCGGGGCTCGTCGCCGACGCCAAGCGGGCGGGGGCAGGGCTCCGGCAGGACATCTTGCTGCAAGGAATCCTGCGCCGGCCCCGCACCAGCAAGGGCGCCGTGCCCGGGGTGATGAAGAAGCTGGACGAGGCGGCCAAGCTCTACCGGGAGGATCGCGACTGGCAGGCGGTGCGCCTGGTGGAGGGCGCACGGGCCCTGGTGCTCGCCCGCTCCGGCGACCCGGAGGGCGGCGCGCGCCGGGCCGAGCGCCTGATCGCGCGACCGGGGGCGCGCACGGTGTTGGAGGTCGGGCTGGAGGCCCTCTACTACGCCCGGCTCGAGGCCGAGGACGTGATGGGGGCGGCCCGGGCCGCGGTGCGGCTCAACGCCGCTCGGAGCGAGGACCTGCCCGAGGAGAAGCGCCGCTACGCGCGCGGCGCCGAGCTGACCCGGGCCTGCCGCGCCCTCGACGCGGCGGAGGGCCCGGGGCGCTGCACGCGCCTTCAGCTCGAGCTTGTGGGCTACGCCACCCTCATCGACTACTCGCGCGCACGCCCGAAGGCGGTCCTCGCCTCGGAGGACCTGGAGCGGGTCCACGCCGACGCCCTGCCGGTGCTCGAGCGCTGCGTGCTCGAGCGGGCTCGGCAGGACAAGGAGCGCTTCGCCGGCACCGACCTCAGCTTCGCGTGGGCCATCGACGCGGGAGGGCGGCCGGTGGCGCCGGAGGTGCGCCCGCGGCGCTATGCCGACGACATGCAGCGCTGCGTCGACGAGGCGGTGCTGTGGATCCGCTACCCGCGGGTGCGGAGCCAGGAGCGCACCAACGTCAGCGTTCCGTATCACCTGGACTGAGCGCCGAGTGCTACCCTTGCCTTGGAGCACGCCGCGCCGCGCGCTCCGTTCGGAGGTGGTCGCATGGACAGGCTGATGATCGCGCCCCGCTGGGGCGGGCGCCCCGACGACGACTTCTACCCCTGGCTCACCGCGCAACTGGCCTTGCGGGTGCCGGAGGTCTCGGTGGAGGCGCTCTCCACCCCGGAGGGGCCGTGGCCGAGCCCCGAGGCCTGGGCCCGCCGCCTCGACGCGGTGCTCGGCGCGATGCCCCCGGACGCGCTGGCCAACACCGTGCTCCTCGGCCACAGCGTGGGCAGCCACGCCCTCCTGCACGCCCTCACCCGGCTCCCGCCGGGGTGGGAGGCCGGGGCGCTCGTGATCGTGGGCGGGTGGTGGGACATCGATCGGGAGAACTGGGGTGACTTCGGGATCCCGTGGGCCCAGATCCAGGCCTGGCTCGACCTCAGCCTCGACGACGCGGCGGTGCGCGAGCACGCGCGGCGGGTGGTGGTGCTCCTGTCGGACGACGACCCGGTGCCGGCCTCACCCGCCGACGTGGCGGAGGAGGCGTTCCGGCGGCGGCTGGGAGCGGAGGTGCGGCGGGTGCAGGACCGCCTGCACTTCAACGCGAAACAGGAGCCGGCGGTGCTCGACGCGGTGGCGGGGCTGTTCGAGGTGACGCCGGCGCTCTAGCCGGCCGAGCCGGCGTCTGCCAGCCGGCTTCGCGCCTGCCCACCGCGCGGGCTGCGGCCTGCCTGAAGCCTGAACGCTGGATCCTGCGGCCTGAGATCTGTCTCTGAAGCCTGACGCCGCGCTTCGTGCAGCGCCGCCGGCTTCAGGCATCAGAGACAGGCTTCAGCGCTCAGGCTTCAGGTTCCGGGACTCAGGTTCCGGGGCTCAGGTTCCGGGGCTCGGGCTCCGGCGCTCTAGTACGCCTTGGCCCAGATGACCCGCTGGGCCGACGGCTTGCCCGTGACCACGCACTCGCCGGGCTCGGCCTCGAAGCCCTGGCCCTCCATCGGGATGCACCGGATGGTGGCGCCGGTCTCGGCCTTCACCTTCGCCTCGGTCTCCTTGGTGCCGTCCCAGTGGGCGAAGACGAACTTGCCCTCGTCGGCGTCGAAGAGGCCCTTGAAGTCGTCCCAGGTGTCGAGGCGCACGGTGTTGGCCTCGCGCCGGGCGAGGGCGGCGCTGAAGAGCTCCCGCTGCATCGCGGCGAGCTCGTCCTTCGCCAGCTGCACCAGGCCGTCGAGCGAGACCGAGCGCTTCTCGGCCTGGTCGCGCCGCTTGAACTCCGCGGTGCGGTTCGCGATGTCGCGCGGACCGACGCCGAAGCGGAGCGGCACCCCGAGGCGCTCGTAGTGGTAGAACTTGGGCCCGGGCTGGCCCTCCTTGTCGTCGAAGACCGCGGCCACGCCCTCGGCCTGCAAGGTGGCCTGCAGCTTCTTGCCCTCCTCGCGCACCTGCTCGTTCTCGGCCTCGTTCTTGCGGAAGAAGGGCACGATCACCGCCTGGATCGGCGCGAGCTTGGGCGGGATGACGAGGCCGTTGTCGTCGGAGTGCGACATCACGAGGCCGCCCACGAGCCGGGTGGAGACGCCCCAGCTGGTCTGCCACACGTAGTCGAGCTGGCCCTCCTTGCTCTGGAACTTCACGTCGAAGGCCTTACCGAAGTTCTGGCCGAGGTCGTGCGAGGTGCCGGACTGCAGGGCCTTGCCGTCCTGCATCATCGCCTCGATGGTGTAGCTGGCGAGGGCGCCCGCGAACTTCTCGGTCTCGGACTTGCGGCCCCGGATCACCGGCATCGCCATGAAGTCCTGGGCGAAGTCGGCGTAGACGTTCAGCATCTGGATCACGCGCTCCACCGCCTCCTCGTGGGTGCTGTGGGCGGTGTGGCCCTCCTGCCAGAGGAACTCGCCGGTGCGCAGGAACATGCGGGTGCGCTTCTCCCATCGCATGACGTTCGCCCACTGGTTGATGAGCATGGGCAGGTCGCGGTGCGACTGGATCCACTGAGCGAAGAAGTGGCCGATGATCGTCTCGGAGGTGGGCCGGATGACGTACGGCTCCTCGAGCTGCTCGCCGCCCGCGATGGTCACCACCGCCAGCTCGGGCGAGAAGCCCTCGACGTGCTCGGCCTCGCGCTTGATGAACGACTCGGGGATCAGGAGCGGGAAGTAGGCGTTCTGCACCCCGGTCGCCTTGAAGCGATCATCGAGCTCGCGCTGGATCTTCTCCCAGATCGCGTAGCCGTGGGGCTTGATCACCATGCAGCCCTTCACGATGCCCGCCACCTCGGCCAGCTGACCCTCGCGGATCACGTCCTGGTACCAGTCCGGGTAGCTCTCGGCTCGGGGGGTGATGCGCGACAGATCCTTGTCCTGCTTGGCCATGTCGGGGCGGTGCGTAGCGCGGACGATCCACTTACGGCAAGCGCGAGCGCTCAGAGCCAGCGTCGCACCGACCGGACGTAGGCGGCCCAGGCCTCGGGGAACGCCGCGGCGAGCTCAGCCTCCTCGGGGCGCGCCACGAAGCGGTCCACCCCGAGCGCCAGCACCGGGATCACCGCCACCAGGGCCCACTCCGCCGCCCACACCGCCGCCGCGCCGAGGATCAGGAACATGCCGAGGTACATCGGGTGCCGCGAGAAGCGGAACGGGCCGCTCACCACGGGTCCGGTGCCGTCGAAGCGCAGGAGCGCGAGGACGCTCCACACCGAGAGGATCACCCCGAGCGCGCCCAGCGCGGCGCCCACCGCGACCGTGGTCTCGGACGGCGCTCCAGCCGGGATCACCTTCGTCAGGCGCAGGGCGGCCACGGGTGCGAGGACGGCCCCGAAGACCACCCATGGAGGGATTCGGCGTGGCGCGGCCACGTCTTTTTGTACCATTCGCGGTGGACGAGGGGGCACGGACCGTGTAGGACCACTCCCCGCGTCGGTGACTGTAGCTCAGTCGGTAGAGCGACGGACTGTGGCTCCGTAGGTCGCGGGTTCAAGCCCCGTCAGTCACCCTGAAAAAACTGCTTGATCAGTGGGCAGAGAGTCGATAGACATCGCTCACTTTTCGGCAGATGAAGCCACTCTGTGGGAGTATAGCTCAATTGGTAGAGCAATGGACTCTTAATCCATAGGTTGGGGGTTCGATTCCCTCTACTCTCACAACTCGAGACCCCCGGAATCCAAGCGGTTCCGGGGGTTTCGTCTTTTTGGCCATGCACGTCTACTCCGACCCGAGGATGCTGGCGCACGACCCGGGGCCCGAGCACCCCGAGGGGCCGTGGCGCCTCGCCGCGGTGCGCGGCGCCCTCGCGGGCGTGGCCGGGCTGACGCTGCAGGACCACCTGCGCTTCGCCACCCGGGACGAGCTCCTCACCGTCCACACCCCGGCCTACGTGGACCACGTACTCGCGCTCAGGGGCCGGGCTGGGGCGCTCGATCACGAGACCCCGCTGTCCGAGCAGAGCGTGGACGCCGCGCTCCTCGCCGCCGCGGCGGGGATCGACCTCGCGACGGATCTGGTGCTCGGCCGCACCCGGCGGGGCCTCGCGCTGGTGCGTCCGCCCGGGCACCACGCCTCGGCCGACCACGGCTGCGGCTACTGCGTGTTCAACAACGTGGCCCTCGCCGCGCAGGCCAGCTTGCGGCTTGGCCTCACCCGGGTGGCGATCCTCGACTGGGACGTGCACCACGGCAACGGCAGCGAGGACATCTTCGCGGAGCGCGACGACGTGCTGGTGGTGTCGATGCACCAGTCCCAGCTCTTCCCCGAGGGGCGGGGTCGGGCCGCGGATCGCGGGGTGGGCGCGGGCCTCGGCTACACCCTGAACGTGCCGATGCCCCCCGGGAGCGACGGCATGGCCTACCTGGGCGCCTTCGATGGCGAGGTCGCGCCCGCGGTGCGGGCCTTCGCGCCGGAGCTGGTGTTGATCTCGTGCGGGTTCGACGCCCACCGCCTCGACGCGATGTCCGAGGTGGCCCTCACCGAGGAGGACTTCGGCGCGCTCACCGCGAGGGCGGTCGCGTTGGCCGAAGAGAGCGCATGCGGGCGGGTGGGGATGTTCCTCGAGGGTGGCTACGCGGTGGAGGCCCTCGGCCCCTCGGTGCAGGCCTGCCTGCGAGCGCTGGCGGGTGAGGGCTAGGTATGGCGGCCGTCGGCAGCGACGACGAGGTCCTGGCGTGGGTGGCGGCTCGGCAGGCGGGCTTGCTCGCCATGACCCTCGGCGAGGGCGCGGTGGCCGCGTGCGCGCCACGAGTGGTGAGCGGGCCTCGGCCGATCGCAGGTTGGACTGCGGATCCGGAGTGGCGGGCCCAGCGGGCCGCGGTGCTCCTCGCCGACTGGGCCTCTTACCCCGCCCCGGTGGATCAGGTCTCCCTCGCGCGCCTGACCCGGGTGCTGGACGCCTTCCCGCAAGGCTTTCGGACGTGGTGGTTGGACCACCCGGAGCTGGGTCCGGTGCCGGTCGGCTACTCCGGCTGGTACCCGATCGCCCCCGAGCTCTTCGAGCGCCTCCGCCTGAGCCCCGAGAGCATCACCGACCGCGGCGAGGTCCTGCCGCTGGGCGAAGCATCGGACGAGCGGGCCTTGTACCTGTTCAACTACAGCGTGATCCCTCAGCTCCGGGGCGGCCCGGTGGCGGGGGAGCTCCTGCGCGCCCTCGCCAACGACGTGGCCATGGCTCCCCACGCGGGCCTCTGCGCGATCACGGTCTCCGAGGACGGGGCGCGGGTGGCCCGCCGCTTCGGCATGACCCGCAAGGGCGCTTGCGTGGTGGACGGGGTGGAGGAGCAGGTCTACTGCACCTGATCAGAGCTCGTCCCAGGCGAAGGGCAGCACCTGCCGGATGCTGTCGGCCCCGGTGAGGATCATGATCAGGCGGTCCACCCCTAGGGCCATCCCAGCCCCGGGGGGCAGGCCCTCGGCCAGGGCCCGCACGTAGGCGTGATCCACCGGCACCGGCGTCTTCCCGCTCGCCCGCCGCCGGGTGAGCTCGCGGGCGAAGAGGGCGTCTTGCACCTGGGCGTCACGCAGGAACGGGAACCCGTCCGCGACCTCGAGGCCGGCGATGAACAGCTCGCTCCGCACCGCGAGCTCCGGCTTGCCCGGCACCATCTCGGCCGACGAGGTCATGAAGGCCGGCCAGGCGTGGATGAACACCGGGACGTCGCGCCCGAGGTGGGGGGTCAGGAGGTCCAACAGGTACGACAGCGCCCAGGCCCGGTCGCCGCGGAAGCCGTCCGGGAGCTCGACCCCCGCCGCGTCCGCGCCGCGCAAGATCTCTTGCAGCTCGTAGGCCTCCGACACCTCGATCCCGAGGTGCCGGGCCAGGGCCTCCTGCAGGGTGAGGCGGGCCCACGGCACGCCGCGGAGGGTCACGGTGTGCCCGCGCCAGGTGGCGGTGGTGGCCTCGGGCCCCGCCACCGCCACCAGCGCCGCCCCCACGAAGCGCTCCACGTCGGCCTCGATCGCGGCGAGGTCCTCCCACGCGCGGGCCCACTCGAGCATCGTGAACTCGGGGTTGTGGCGCTCGCTCGGCTGCTCCCGTCGGAAGTTCTGGGTGAGGGAGTAGAGCCGCTCCAGGCCGCCCACCACCAGGCGCTTGAGCTGGTACTCGGTGCTCGTGACCAGCGCCTCGCCCCCCTCGGTGAGGAACGAGTCCATGTGCTCGTCGGGGCACGCGCCCCGGGTCACGAGCGGAGAGGGCACCTCCACGAAGCCCTCGCGGTCGAGGTAGCCCCGCAGGGCCCGGCGCACCTGGTGCCCGGCCGCCAGCAGCTCGAGGCGGGCGGGGCCCTCGGCGTCGTCCCACCAGCGCAAGGCGTCCTGCAGCGGGACCCGCGGCTCGAACACCACCTCGAGCCGGAGGAGGGCGTCGCCCTCGGCCGCCGCCTCGACCAGCGCACCCACCGGCGGCGCGGCCTGGCCGGGGAGCCGCCACGCCCGGCGGCGCCCACCAGCACCGAGCACCACCCCGTCCGAGGTGGCCTGGAGCACCCGGCCCCGCACCCGCTCGCTCATGCTACTCGCCGAGGGCGGCCAGGGCGGCCTGCAGCTGGGGGAGCACGCCCTGGTACTTGAGGAGGCGCTGGTGGTCCTTCTCGGTGGGGTTGGGGATGCGCCCGAGGTCCATGTTGTCGCTCATGTCCGCGATCTTCACCCGCAGCGCCACCGGGTTGGCCTTCACCCGCGCGAGGTAGCCCTCGTAGGGCTCGCCCGCCCGCTTGGTGATGGCGTCGACCGCATCGACCACGTCACCGGGGAAGCCGTGGCGGATCAGATCCTCGAGCGTCAGCTCCGAGTCCTCCACCGCGTCGTGGAGCACCGCCACCATCTTCTCGGCGTCGGTCTGCATCTGGGCCATGACCCGGAGCGGGTGGTCGAGGTAGGGCGCGCCGGCCTTGTCCACCTGCTCGTGGTGGGCCTCGCGCGCAAGATCGATGGCCTTGGCCAACAGGGGCGTCGTCACCGCCAGGCTCACTCCGGCCAGAGCCACAGGGCGGTCGCGGCGGCCACCAGGCCTCCACCCACCCCGACGAGGACGCGGGACGCGGTGGTGTAGTCCTGGGCCGTGCCCTTGAGCTGGACGACGTCGTCGTCGTCGCCGACGTAGGTCGTGTACTGGTTGGCCTTCGCGTCGGCCGCGAGCCACAGCCCGAGGCCGGTGGCGGCGGCGGCCACCCCCGCGCTGCCGAGGCCCACCGCGGTCCAGCGGCGCGCGCTCACCCCGGAGCTCTTCGGGGGCGCGAACGCGGTGATCGCGGGCTCGGGGCTGGGCGCGGCGGAGCGGTAGCCCTCGTAGTAGGCCCGGCCGAAGGCGAGGGCGAAGAGGTCCTTCTGGAAGGTGGCGTCCTCGGAGCCCCGCATCGCCAGCGCCAGGGGCTCGGGCGCAAGGTCGCCTGCGTCGGCGTGCTTCAGCACCCCGAGGTCGATCTCGAGCTCGGAGGTGTCGTTGCGCAGGTAGTAGCGGGGCTGGGGCACCAGGGTGAGGTCGAGGCGCTCCTGGTCGGCGGAGTGGAAGTCCGCGTAGCGGACCCCGCGCTCGTCCTCCAGGTACCAGCGGCCGGCACGGCCCTGGGGCACCACCAGGCGCGGGGCGTCCTGGGCCCAGGACCGGTCGAAGAGGGGCTCGTTCAGGTGGATGGCGGGGGGCCGCGCATAGACCTCGAGCCGCGCCATGGGGTTGTCGACCCGGGCGTTGGCCGCCGCGATGAAGGCGCGGGTCTCGTCGTAGGTCACCCGGCCGTCGCCGTCGACGTCCGCCGCGCCCACCAGGGCGGAGCGCACCTCGTGGCTGAAGATCCCAGCCCCGAAGCGCGACCACTCGTGCACCTCCTTGGCCTTCGAGGTCGAGAGCAGCACCCCGGTGTTGGGGTAGGCGTCGAGGCCCTCCTTCTGCAAGAAGGACTGCAGGGCGGCCTCCATCTGGGCGGTGTCACCGCCGCGGCGCGCCACCATGAAGTAGGCGTGGCAGGCGTCGATGATCACGTGGTTCACCGTGGCCGGCGATCTGGCCAGCACCTCCTGGTAGAGGTCGGCGCGGGTGAAGCGGCCGTCCGAGAGGTGCATCGTGCCCTCGCCGTCGTCGCCGATGCTCCCGTGGCCCACGTACACGAAGTAGAAGACGGTGCGGCGGCCGGCGTCGCGGGCCGCCTCGATCTTCTGGAAGGTGCGGGAAAGGGTGCTCAGGAGCTCGCCCCGGGTGGGGGCCCGGGCCATCTTCGCCACCGCCGGGTGGAGGCGCTGGGTGGGCGCGTCGAGCACCGAGAGCAGGCTGACCTGCGAAGAGGCCAGCCCGAGGAGCTCCGCGTAGCGCGCGCCGTCGTCGTCGGCGTAGCTGAGCGGGGCCAGGCTCCCGTCGCTCGACTGGTTGTGCGCCACGATGACCGCGAACACCGCCGGGGCCTCGGAGGCCGGCTCGACCGGGTTCATGGCGGCCAGCAGGCCGAGGAGGAGGGGGGCGCTCATGGCGTCTTCCTCACCGTGACCCAGACGGTCCGGGTCCACAACCCACCATCCGCGCCGAAGAAGTGTCCGACCACCGCGACCCGACCCTCCGGCCAGTCCGCCTGCACGGTCTGGGGGGCGCCGAGGGCCTTGTCCTCACCCGTCACCACCGGCTGGCGGGGGTGGATCACCCGGGGTTGCCCGTCCTCGGGCTCCAGCCTGACCTCCAACGCCTCGGCGCCTGCGAGGTTCACGTACAGAAGCGCCAGGTTGTCGCCGGGCACGAGCTCCGCGTCCTCGGGCGCGGCGAGGTCGAGCACCGCGATCCGGCCGCCCTCGTCCCGCAGCCGAAGGGCGCGCAGCCCCAGCCCGGTCACCGGGGCCTCGACGCCGCGCGGCCTGAGCTCGTCGCCCCGCGGGGTCGGGCGGGGCGCGGGGGCCAACAGGGCCAGGGCCAGGGCGCCGGCCGCCGCGAGGCCAGCCAGGGCGGGGGTCAGCCACGGGCGAGGGGCGGGGGCGGGCGCGCCGAACAGCGCCGCCGCCACGCGGTCCTCTGCGCCGGGGTTGAAGGCGTTCGCCTTGCCCCCGTAGAGGCCGTGCTCCGCTTCCGCGTAGCGACCGAAGACCCGCTCGCACGCCGCGCACTCCCGCACGTGGGCGCGCAAGGCAGCCTGCTCTTCCGCCGCGAGGCCGCGGGTGAAGTGACGATGGATCTGCGCCTCGAACTGGGCGTGCGCCGCCTGGTCCATCACGCTCCCCTCCCGAAGCTCCGCATCCAGCGGAGCCATCCACGTTCTTGTTGCACGTAGCCCGCGAAGTAGCCGTGGGCCTGCATGAACTCGAAGAAGCGCGTGCGAATGCGCTGCTCCGAGGTCTTGATCTTGGACGGGGACAGCCCCGTCATGTCCGCGATGTCCTTGTGCTCGAGCTCCTCGACGAAGCGGAGGCGGTAGACCTCGCGCTCGCGGGCCGGAAGGTCGGCCTCGAAGCGCTGGACGAGCTGCACGAGCTCCGCCCGGCCCACGTCGTCGTGGGGGTCGCCGCTGAGCGAGAGGTGGCCGTGGAGCGGGTCGAAGGCGGGGCTGGGGCGCTCGGCGGCGCTCTCTGGAAGCTCGATGGAGTACTCCACCAGCGCCCGCTCCTTCCGGCGGAAGTCGTCGATGATCAGGTTGCGCGCGATCGTGAGGAGGTAGGCCTCGTAGGACGAGAGGCCGTCGTAGGCCATGCGCGCGCGCTCGGAGAAGGCCCGGGCGAAGACCTCCTGCACCCGGTCCTCGAGGTCGAAGGCGGAGCGGGTGCCGTGGAACTGGCAGCGCCGGCCCCCGCTCTCGAAGGAGAAGCCGCCCCGCAGGAGCCCGGCGACCCGCCCGACATAGCGGTGGTACACCTGCATCAGGGCTGCGGGTTCTCCCCGTCGGAAGCCTTCGAGCAGGCTTCGGTCTTCCACCATCAGCATCGTTGGCCGTACAGTCCTGGTCTCGATGTTTCCTACGTCCGGAGGCCGCGCCAGGGCGATCTCGCTGGCGATTTTATTTGCTTCAGCCGCGGGAGGTGGAGCGTGCGGTCCCGATCTCACCCGCCAGGCGGGCCGGCTCGAGGTGTACGCGAGTGGGGTCGCCACCGACGCCGACGCACTCGCGCTCCACGTCGCGGCCGAGGGTGGCGGCAGCTACGAGGCGTCCATGACGCTCGCTGGGGCCCAGCACGTAGTGGAGTCGGTGCCCGCGGGCCGGGTGGAGGTCCGGGTGGAGGCCTGGCGGGCGGGGACCCTGATCCAGTCCGGCGCGGTGCTCCTGCAGATGGTGGACGGCGCGATCATCCCGGTCACTGTCGCCCTCCACAGCGGCGGGGTGGTGGAGCCGGTGGTGGTGTCCGCTCCGCTCACCATCCCGATCGGCCCCCTGCGCGAGAGCGACGTGAGCGGCGGGATCCTCGCCGGCTCCGGCGTGGTGCCCGCGGCCGATATCCGCACCTTCGTGGACCAGGTCGAGGCCGCGCTCGGGAGCGCCCCGGAGGATGCGCGGCTGGCCTCGGCCCGGCTGGTGGTTGATCGGGCGGCGTCCCACGAGGTCGAGAAGCTCCAGGACCTGTGGCGGGACGAGCTCGATCTATATGCGTCGGCAGGTGATACCCCGGTGCAGGTGGCGAGCGCGAGCTTGGGTGAGGACACCGCCAGCGTCGAGCTGGGCGTCGTCCAGGGGGTCGAGGTGCCCGAGGGGCTCGAATCCGCCCACCAGCTCACCGTCACGGTGTCTGGTGAGGCGCGGCGGACCTTCGAAGAGGAGGTCCGGGGCCAGCTGAACCTGGTCATCACGTTGTCCGCCGGCCAGTAGTCTCGCCTGTCGCCTGTGTTTTTTTGTCTCGCGGATCGCTCCCGGGTTGGCCTCGTCCGTATGTAGACGGACAAGGCGTGACCTGTGGACCCCGTGAACGCCATCGTCGTCGCCGCCGGGGCCGCAGTCGCCCTGGCGGCGGCGGCGATACTCAAACGCCGCGCGTCTCAGGACGAGGCTCGCGCCCTGGCCGCCTTGAAGGCCTCACAGGAGGAGGGCGCGCACCTGCCGCCCTCGCTCCACCCGGTGATCGACACCCAGGTCTGCATCGGCAGCCTGTCTTGCGTGTCGGCCTGCCCGGAGGGTGACATCCTGGGCATCGTGCACGGCGCCGCCACCCTCGTGCGGGGCGCCAGCTGCATCGGGCACGGCCGCTGTGCCCTCGAGTGCCCGGTGGACGCGATCAAGCTGGTCTTCGGGTC
Source organism: Deltaproteobacteria bacterium (assembly GCA_020632995.1). Classification (GTDB taxonomy): domain Bacteria; phylum Myxococcota; class Kuafuiibacteriia; order Kuafuiibacteriales; family Kuafuiibacteriaceae; genus JACKEN01. Next base: position 536,434 of record JACKEN010000001.1, read on the forward strand.
CAGCCAGCGCGGCATCGACCTGCCCGAGGTGGACGCCCACTTCGAGAGCAGCCGCCCCGGGGTCCACATCGTGGGCGAGCTGGGCGGGATGGGCCTCATCAAGAACGCAATGATCCAGGGGCTCCAGGTGGGCACCCACCTGGCAGAGCGCCTCGAGCGCCAGGCCCCAGGAGCAGAGTCGCGGTACGACGTGGTGGTGGTGGGGGCGGGGCCGGCGGGCATCGCCGCGGCCACCGCCCTCTCGCAAGCCGGCCTGCGATTCGTGCTCCTCGAGCAGCGCCACACCGGTGGCGCCATCGCCAGCTATCCGCGCCAGAAGCTGGTGATGACCGAGAAGGTCGAGGTGCCGGGCTTCGGCAGCTTCGGCGCGCGGCGCATGACGAAGGAGGCCCTGATCGAGGGCCTCGCGAGCATCATCGAGCGCTTCAAGCTCCCGATCCACGAGGGCATCCACGTGGAGGGGATCCGAGGCGAGGACGGCGCCTTCGTCGTGGACACCGACAAGGGCGAGGTCCACGCGCGCAAGGTGGTGCTCGCGGTCGGTCGGCGGGGCACGCCCCGGCGGCTGGGGGTGCCGGGGGAGGGCCTCGAGAAGGTCACCTACTCTCTCCTCGACCCCGAGCAATACGCGGGCCAGCGGGTGATGGTGGTGGGCGGCGGCGACGCCGCGGTCGAGACCGCGTTGTCGTTGGCCAGGGCCGGGGTGGAGACGATCATCTCCTACCGCAAGCCGACCTTCAATCGCTGCCGTGGCCCGAACCGAGAGGCGATCGGCGCCGCGATCATGAACCAGGAGCTCCTGGCCTACACCCCGTCCGAGGTGGTGCGGGTGGAGCCCGATCACGTGGTGCTCCAGACCCAGCGGGGTGAGGAGGCGATCCCCAACGACTACGTCATCGTGTGCGCGGGCGGTGAGCTCCCGGTCGGCTTCCTGTCGCGCTCCCGCATCAGCATGCGGCGGCATGAAGGCGAGGAGGCCCAGCTGTCACCCGCGGCCAAGCCGCGCCTGGTGGGCGGGCGCTTCATCACCGCGAGCGAGGAGGAGGAGCGGGCGAAGACCCGCCGCCTGTCGTGGGCCCTGTTCGCCCTCGGGGTGGTGACAGTGGCGGCTCTGGCGGTGAAGGGCTGGGACTACTACGTGCTGTCCGAGGAGGCCCGCTGGGACAGCCCGATGCACGACGCGTGGCGCCCGGCCGGCGACGTCGGGCACGGCATCGGGGTGGTGGCGAGCATGGTGATGCTCTCCAACTTCCTCTACCCCATGCGTAAGCGCCTGGGCTTCCTGAAGGGCGCCGCGCCCATCAACCGCTGGCTGACCTTCCATGTCTTCGTGGGGCTCCTGTCGCCCGCGGTCATCGCCTTCCACGCCGCGTTCCAGTCGAACAACCTGATCGCCACCGGCACCTTCTTCTCGCTCCTGGTGGTGGTGGGGACCGGCCTCGTGGGCCGCTTCGTGTACGGCCTCGTGCCTCGGGCGGACGGGCGCGTGGTGGCGCGGGAGGTGCTCGAGGAGGAGATGCGGCGCCTGCTCGACCGGGCGGGCACCCGGATCCTGCGCTCCATGAACCCCTCCGCCCTCGAGCGGAGCGTGCACGCCCTGGAGCCGCGCTTCGACCACAAGAGCTCGGTGGCGGGGCTCTTCTTCCGCTATCCGGCGGCCCTGGTGGCGGAGCAGTTCCGGCTCTGGAACCAGCGCCGCCTCTACGCGGATCCGGCCGACTACCGCGACTACGCGGAGACCTCGCGGCTCCTGTTCCGCCTCAAGTTCCAGCTCGAGCTCTACGAGGCCCTGCGCCGCTTCCTGGGTTGGTGGCGCATCCTCCACGTGACGCTGGCCCTGTTGTTGGTGGTCATCATGGGCGCGCACATCGGCGTGGCCCTCTACCTCGGCTACGGGTGGATCCTGTTTTGAAAGCTCGGTTGCTCGGGGGCTTGATCGCCGTCCTGGTGTGTGGGGCGTGGCCGGGCTCGGCCCGGGCGCAGCTGTTCAGCCCGGGCAAGCTGGCCAAGGCCCACGCGGACCTCGAGGGCCTCGACAACTGCACCAAGTGCCACCCGAAGGGCGGCAAGCTCGAGGCGGCGCGCTGTCTGGACTGCCACACGGAGCTCAAGGACCGGGTGGCCCAGGGCAAGGGCTACCACGGCAAGCTCACCGAGAAGGCGTGTGAGAAGTGCCACCGGGACCACAAGGGGCTCAAGTTCCAGATGATCAGATGGGACAAGAAGGCCTTCGATCACCGCGAGGCCGGCTGGATCCTCGAGGGCGCGCACAGGAAGGCCAAGTGCGAGGGCTGCCACGAGGTCCGCCTGATCAAGGACGCGGGGGTGAAGAAGATCCTGGCCCGCGCCAACAAGAAGGAGACCTTCCTCGGGGTGGGCACCCGCTGCCGGGACTGTCACTTCGACGAGCACCGGGGCCAGCTGGACCTGGCCTGCGACAAGTGCCACGACGCCGAGGCCTTCAAGCCGGCCAAGGGCTTCGACCACGCGAAGACCGACTACGCGCTGAAGGGGCTGCACCGCAAGGTGGCCTGCGACAAGTGCCACGCCACCGAGGTGGACGGGCGCACCCCGAGCGGCGCCTTCCCCGCCCCGGTGTCGCGGGAGTTCGCGCGCTACAGCCCGGTGGAGCACGAGCGCTGCACCGACTGCCACGCCGACCCGCACGACGGCCGCTTCGGCAAGCGGTGCGAGAAGTGCCACTCCGAGGTCGGGTGGGGGGTCATCCAGAGCAAGGCCAAGGGCAACCGGGCCTTCCACGACAAGACCCGCTACCCCCTGGAGGGCGAGCACGAGGACGTCGCCTGTGAGGCGTGCCACCTCCCCCTCGGGAAGACGCGGCAGGTCTTCAAGGGGCTGCCCTTCGACCGCTGCGATCGCTGCCACCTGGACGCCCACCAGGGCCAGGTGAAGGGGGACTGCGCCGACTGCCACGACCTCAACGGCTTCGTCCCCGCCCGGTACGACGAGGAGGCCCACGCCCGCGCCGCCCTCGCCCTCGAGGGCGCCCACCGGGCGGTGGCTTGTCAGCGCTGCCACGAGGTGTCCAAGCGCAAGGAGGAGCCTACGAAGGCCCTGGCCAAGGCCCTCAAGAAGCGCAAGCGCGCCTTCGAGGTCAGCGCGATGAAGTTGGATCTGCCCGGGCGGCGCTGCCTGGACTGCCACAAGGATCCCCACGGCGGGCAGCTCGACGCGCGGGTGAAGGCGGAGGGCTGCGAGGGCTGCCACGACGCCGAGGCGTGGAGCCGGGTGCGGCTCGATCACGCCACCCAGACCCGCTACCCGCTGACCGGCGCCCACGCCGAGGCCCGCTGCGGTGACTGCCACGTGGCCCCGAAGGCGGGGCAGCCGGTGCGGTACCGGCCGCTCGCCACCGAGTGCGCCTCATGCCACCCCGACGTGCACGCGGGGCAGCTGGGGCAGGACTGCCAGCGCTGCCATGACACCTCCTCCTTCAAGCTGCAGGCCTTCCTGCACGAGAAGACCCGCTTCCCCCTCACCGGGAAGCACCAGGAGACCGGCTGCGAGAAGTGCCACCTGACGGTGGAGGCGGCGGGGGCCAAGGTTGTGCGCTATCAGCCGCTGCCGCTGGTCTGCGAGGGCTGCCACGCCGACTACCACCAGGGCGGCTTCGACAGCTTCGTCGGCACCCGCACCGCCACCGTCACCACGACCCAGGGGACCTGCGCGGCCTGCCACGCCACCCGGGGCTGGGCCCCCGCGGCCTTCGACCACGCCCAGGTGGGCTGGGCCCTCGTCGCCCGGCACGCCGAGGCCCGCTGCGGCGCCTGCCACGGCACCGACCTCAAGACCCCGCTGTCCAGGGACTGCGCAAGCTGCCACCGCGATCCCCACCGCGGGGAGCTCGGCCAGCGCTGCGAGGGCTGCCACCAGGAGCTGAGCTGGGAGAGCCGCTTCGACGCGGACGCGCACCAGAGCACGACCTTCCCGCTCTCGGGGGCCCACGCGATGATCCCATGCGAGGAGTGCCACAGCGACACCTTCGGGCGCGGCTTCGTGCGGGCGGCGGCCGGCTGCGTGAAGTGCCACGCCCAGGACTACGACCGCGCCGCGCTCACCGGCATCGACCACGTGCAGGCCGGCTTCGACACCGACTGTCGACGCTGTCACACCCCGTGGACCTTCGAGCGCGGCCGCTTCGACCAGCACGACGCTTGCTTCTACATCAGCGCCGGTCCCCACGCCGGCATCTCCTGCCTCGGCTGTCATGACAGCCTGCAGGGGGCCCAGATCAGCGGGCAGTGCAACACCGGCACCGCGCGCTGCACCGGCTGCCACGAGCACACCCAGGAACGGACCGACCCCGAGCACCGAGAGGTGTCGGGCTATCAGTACAAGGATCAGAAATGCTACGAATGCCATCGATTCGCAGAACGTTGATGATCGGCCTGGTGGCCGCGGCGGGGTGTCGCGGTGGTGAGCTCCCGGCGGACGTGCCGTGGGTGACCGCGCCGGATCACCTGAGCCACGAGCAGTACTTCCCCATCAACTCGGGGAAGCACGAGGGCATCGACTGCAACAAGTGCCACGGTGACTTCGACACCTTCACGGAGTTCACGTGCATCTCGTGCCACACCCACGCGCAGACCGAGACCGACCCCGCGCACGCCGCGGTGCCGGACTACACCTACGAGCGCAAGAGCTGCTTCACCTGCCATCCGCGGGGCGAGGCAGACGGCGCGGGCGTGGCGCACGACGCGTTCTACCCGATCGGCCCCGGCACCGCGCACGAGCCGCTGGCCTGTAGCTCGTGCCACGTCGATCCCAGCACCCGAAGCGTAGTCAGCTGCATCGACTGCCACGATCACGACGAGGCGCCGATGGCCACCCAGCACGGCGGCACGCCGGGCTACGCGTGGGAGACCCAGGCCTGCATCGGGTGCCACCGCGACGGCGACGCGCTGTCCCGCGACGTGCACGACGCCATCTTCCCGGTCTCCGAGACGACGGCGCACGGCAGCACGGCGTGCGCGGAGTGCCACGTGGATCCGGCGGACCGTGAGGCGGTGACCTGCGTCGACTGCCACGCCCACGAGGTGGGGCCGTCACAGACCGCGCACCAGCTGGTGGGCGGCTACGCCTACGTCACCTCGGACTGCATGAAGTGCCACTACGACAGCAGCGTGCCCCGGATCGCTCAGCACCTGCCTTTCCGGATCGACGGCGAAGCGAAGCACAAGGCAGAGAACGCCGCGTGCCTGGAGTGCCACACCCAGGTGCAGGCGAACCGGCCCTTCCCGTCGGCGGACTTCGGCGCCTTCGACTGCCTCGGCTGCCACCTGCAGCCCGAGACCGACGCCGCCCACCAGGGCGAGGCGGACTACCGCTACGCGTCCGGCGCCTGCGTCATGTGCCACGACGACGGGGAGGCGGGGGCGATCTCCCGGATCGAGCACGACCCGATCTTCCCGGTCTCCGCCGCGACCGCCCACGGCAACACGGCTTGCGCAGATTGCCACGTGGACGCGAGCAACCGGGAGAACGTCACCTGCGTGAACTGCCACGCGCACCAGAGCGCTGACATGAGCACCGCCCACACCGCGGTGGGCGGCTACCGCTACGACACCGCGCTGTGCGAGAAGTGCCACTACGACAGCTCGGTCTTCCGGGTCTCGCGGCACCAGCCGTTCCGGATCACCGCCACCAGCAAGCACCGGCCCTCCCGCGCCGAGTGCCTGGAGTGCCACCCCCAGGTGTTGCCCAACCGGCCGTTCCCGTCGGCGAACTTCGAGCCCTTCGACTGCCTCGGCTGTCATGGGCGGAGCGAGATGGACGGCCAGCACCGCGGCCGCACCGGCTACGCCTACGACTCGCCCACCTGCGTGAAGTCCGGGTGCCACCCCACCGGTGACGGGGACTGAGCATGCGGGGACTGCGGGCATTCGGGCTCCTCTTGGGGCTGGCGGTGGTCGCCGGCCCCGCCGAGGCGCGCCCGCGTCGCAAGTCGGCCTGCACCGAGGCGGGGCGCGCCAAGGTGGTCGACGCCACCTACCGCCACGCCTTCTTCGGGGCGGGCACCGAGGAGGGCCTGGTGGTGGGGACCGCCGTCCGCATCCCGCGGCCGGGGCGGGACCTCACCTGCCAGGTGGACCTCGCGAGCGCCCACCACGCCCGGTGCGCGCTCGCGGGCGCGCCGATGGGTGAGCGGGCCTGCTTCGTCCCGGCCGAGCGGCCGGCCGGGGCAAGCGCGCAGGCCGGCGGCCGGCCCCAGGTGGTGGCAGGCGCCGCCCTAGCCCCGGGTGCGCGCCGCGGTAGCCACCACCGCAGCCGGGCGCACGTGGTGGACGAGGCGACGCCGGGTGCAGGTCGACTTGCATTCCGCGCCGACGCGGCGCTCACCCACCACACCTTCTTCGTCGCCCAGGGCGGGGCCTATCACCGGCAGTCCCTGCAGGTGGCGGTGCGGGACATCCCGCTCGGCTTCTTGGGGACCACCGCCAACGTGGACCTCACCGTGCTCACCTACGCCGCGCGGCCCGACGACGCTCGCTTTCGTGCGGGGAGCCGGGCCCAGCTCTACGTGCACGAGACCGCGGTGGCCCGGCGGGCGGTGGACCACGATCTCGTCCTCTCGGTGGGGCGGATCCGCCCGTGGCACGCCCCGGGGTGCCGTTCCTGGACGGGCTCCAGGTCGGCTACCGGCCGGCGCAGGGGCTCGAGCTCGGGGTGCTGGGCGGCGGGCTGCCGGACCTCGTGGCGATGGAGCCCGGCCTGAAGCGCTGGATGGCGGGGGCCTACGCCGCCTACGCCCAGGCTTGGACCCGCGCCCGCCTGGACGTGGCGGCGCGGGGCGGGGTCGTCCGTGCCCCCGAGACGGGGACCCAGGGCGAGGTGGAGGCCAGCTTGCGCCTCGGCTATCAGCGGCTGGGTGCGGTCTGGGCTGCAGGGCGACTTGCGGTCGGCGACGGTGGCCCGCGCCTGGCGAGCCTGCGGGCCTGGGCGGACGTGGAGCCGGTGACCGGCCTCAAGGTCTCCCTCGAGGGCCGCATGCGGGACGGCGGGCCCGACCCCTACGCCCCGGGGATGGTGGTCGACGCGGACCACGCCCGCGCCGCGGTGCGCTGGGAGGGCTGGCGCGGGATCTCGCTCGGTCTCGCGGGGGGCGTCGGGCGCCTCTCGGAGGACGACCTGGCCCGGGGCGTGGTCGGCCCCGAGGTGGGGCTGCCGACGCTCTTCGGCCACGCCGGGGGCCTGTGGGTCGGCTATCAGGAGGCCCTCGGCTGGCTGCCCGGGCGCACCGCCTGGGTGCAGCTCCAGCTCCGCCCGGCGGAGCGCCTCAGCCTCTGGCTGCGTCCGCTCTACCGTGAGGACCACCCCGAGGCGGGCGCCCTCCGGGAGGTCGGCGGCTTCGCGCAGGCTGACTTGACGCTCCTCAGCTTCCTGCGGGCGCGGGCCAGCGTGTTCGGCCGCGTGCCCCTGACCGACCTGGGGACGACGCTCGGCGGCGGGGCCTGGTGGCCCGGATCTCACTCGTGGGTTCGTACTGGCGTTAATGGAAAGTCCCCGCCGCTGCCCGAACGCGGGCACTAGCCCTGGGGCTCCTCGGGCAGCGGCGTGTAGCCCCGGAACGGGCTCTCGGGCTCGACGTCGAGGTGCTCGAGGGGCGTCAGGTCCTGGAGGAAGTCGGTGAGCAGGGCGCCCAGCTCATCACTCTGGACCTCGGGGGGAGGCGTGGTGTTCGGCGGGATCCTGGCCGGCTCGCCCGGCAGGGCAGGTTGCGGTCGCTGGGTGGCGTAGGCAAACGGCTCCAGGGCCTGGGCCAGCGCGTCCACCGACGAGTACCGCTCCTCGGGCTCCTTGGCGAGCGCCCGCATCACCACCGCCTCCAGGCGCGGATCCACCTTCAGGTCGGGGCGCACCTCGCGCAGCGGGGGCGGTGCCTGCGCGATGTGCTTCACGAGGAGGGCCACCATGCTGTCCGCGGTGAAGAGCGCCTCGCCGGTGAGGAGCTCATAGAGCACGACCCCCAGGGTGTAGAGGTCTGAGCGCCCATCCAGCATCAGGCCCTGGGCCTGCTCCGGTGACATGTAGCGCGGCGTCCCGAACACCTTGCCCCGCTGGGTGAGCTGGGCGGTGGTCTCGTTGTCGGCCAGCTTCGCGAGGCCGAAGTCGAGGACCTTGACCCAGTCCGGCTCGCCGCCCAGCGCGGTGAGGAAGATGTTGTCGGGCTTCAGGTCGCGGTGGACGATGCCCGCCGCGTGGGCCTCGCTCAGCGACGCACACGCCTGGCGGATGATCCGCGCGGCGCGGTCCGGCGCCACCTGGCGCTCCCGGCGGATGAGCTCGGCCAGGGTCTCGCCCTCGAGGTACTCCATCACGATGTAGAGCTCGCCCGCCGCCGTCTTCCCGAAGTCGTAGATCGTGACGGTGTTGGGGTGGCGCATCCGCGAGATGGCCTTCGCCTCCTGCTCGAAGCGGCGCACCGCGACCTCGTCGTGCGCGAGGCTGGACAGCAGCACCTTCACCGCGACCTTGCGATCGATCGGCTCCTGGTTGGCGGTGTAGACCGCCCCCATCCCGCCCTCGCCGATCTTCTGGAGGATGCGGTACTTGCCGGCAAGGTAGGTGCCGATCAGGCGGTTCGGGGCGGTGTCGCTGTACGCGCTCGGCGGGAGGGTGAGGATCGTCTCGTTCTGCTGATCGGCGAGCGAGGCCTCACCGATCACCTCGTCCAGCACCGGGTCGAGGATCGGCACCGAGTCCTCCCGGAGCGGCCGCACCGGGGGCGGCCCCAGGAACTCGGCGGCGAGGTCCGCGGTGAGATCCAGGCGCCGGAGCGGCGGGAGCAGGGCCTCCTGGCTGGGCTCGGGCGGCAGCTCCATGAGCGCGCTCGGGTCGAGGAGGTCCGGCACCGGCTCCGGCAGGAGCTCCGAGAGCACGATAGGGGGCTCGTGGGCCGGCGCCGTCGTCGGCGCGCCGGGCGAGCTCCGGCCCCGCGTCCCCGCCACGCCGTTCACCGCGAGCGACAGGAGCGAGGGCAGGGGGGAGTGGCTCGGCCGCGGGGCGCGGGGGCTGGCGAAGGCGGGCGCCGGGCGGGCGGAGTCGTTGCCTCGGAACGCCTGGGTGTAGGCGATCTCCATGTGGGCCTGCCCAGGATCCTCGAGCGCGATGTGGAAGGGCGGGCTCCCCGCGACCTTCAAGGCGGGCCGGTCCCAGCGGCGCAGGCCAGCCTGCGTGACCACCGCCCGGTCCTCGGATGTCAACACGACCTGCGTGCCGCGCGGGTAGCTGCGGAGGAGGTTGACGAGCAGGTCCACGTAGCGGGGGTCCAGCCACCCGCTCTCGTCGGCCTGGAGGGCGCCGAGGGCCTCCACCGGGCGCAGCGCGCGCCCGTCGGAGCGGTCGAGGCCCACCACCAGCTTCGCGTAGGCGTGGGCGACCCGCACCAGGCGCGAGAACGGGTGGGCGCGGCGGAGCCCCTCCGCCCCCGCGGTGGGCAGCTCGATCTGCTCGTTGAGCACCATCGCCCGGGTGTAGAGCCCCTGGCCCACGCCGCTCTCCGCCAGCAGGTGCGCGACCGAGGCCGCGTTGTACTGGGCGTCGGGGCGATCCGGCGCACCCACCGCCCAGCGCCCCACCAGGATGAAGAGGGCGGCCATGCCGATGTCGCCGACGTCCCGCCGGTGCAGGTCCAGCGCGTGGGCCATGGCCAGCGCGGCCACGCAGGTGTTGGCCGAGACGAGCTCCTCGGCCGGGGCGCCTTGGGCGTTGCAAGCCAGCTTCAGGAGCAGGTCCAGGCGGTCGTCGCACAGCTCGGTGAGATCCTGGATGACGCGCACCACCCGGATCCGGGGGCGCAGCCGCGGATCCGGGCCGTGGGCTGCACATGCTCGATGATCGCGGCGTGCTCACGCAACGCGAGGATGAGCTTGGCGTAGGAGTGCAGGGCGAAGACCCGCCGGTCCACCCGCACCGGGCCCTGCCCGTCGGCGAGGCGCTGCACGCCGAGGACGCCGATGTCGAAGCTGGCCAGGGCGGCCCGGGTCTCCTCGAGCGTCGCCCGCGTCCCGGCGGCGAACATCGACACCAGCCGCCTGATCGCCTCGTGGGTGGGCGGGGCGCGCATCCGGAGGCCGCCCAGCTCCTGCGACTCGAGGATGTGCCGCAGGGTCCGCATGGAGTCGTGGGTCTTGCCGTGGAAGCGGAGCCGGACCCCGTTGACGAAGAAGGAGTCGTCCACCACCTGCAGCTCGATGCCGCCGCTCGCGGTGAAGAGGGCCTGTGCGCACTCGTAGACCCGGGCCACCGCGTTGGTGAAAGCGGTGTTGCTCGGGTCGTGGATCTGAGCGGTGCGCACCCCCATGAAGAGCGCGCCGAGGAAGTCGTGCGCGTAGTGGAGCGCGCGCTCGGAGAGCCGGGGAGCCCGATCGATCATGACCTGCTCTTCGCTCAAGCCCGCTCCTTCATCTGGATGAGCGACCGGCGCGCGGTCTCACGCAGCCGCTTGTTGCGGGACATCGCGCCGCGCCGGAGGATCTCGACCGACGCCATGCTCCGGATGCGGCCGAGCGCCAGGGCCGCCGCGACCGCGGTCTCCTCCGCCTCGCGGCCGGTGAGGAAGCCGTCCCCGTCGCGGATGTAGCGGTGCAGGACCTGCACCGCCCGGGTCTGACCCAGGGCGGCGTACGACTCCAGGGCCGCGCGCTTGTACTCGAAGTGCTTCCCCTCGAGCGCGGTCCGGGTCACCAGCCCCTCCACCACCGCCAGCGCGCTCTGGCCGGGGTAGCGGGCCAGCCCGCGGATCCCGCGACCTGGACCCGAAGCTCGACGTCGGTGGTCAGCTGGGCCGCGAGGTCACGGCCGAGCTGCTCGGGGAGCTGGCCGAGGTGCTCCGCCACCGTGATCCGCACCTGCGGGCTCACGTGGTGGGCGGCGGCGAACAGGGCGTCGTGGTCGGTGTCCCGGCCCATGTGCACGAGGAGGTAGACCGCCTCCTGGGCCACGAAGGCCTGCTCGTTCTGCAAGAGGGCCTTCACCGGCGCGGGGTCGATGATCCCGATCTCGAGGAGCAGGGTAGAGACCGCGCGCCGGAGCTGGGCGTCGACGATGCCGGGCAGGAGCCCGAGGAGCGGCTCCACCACCCACGCGCCGCAGGCGCGGAAGTACTCGAGGGCGGTGGCGCGGACCTCCTCGGTGGCCTGGGGGTTGTTGAAGGCGGCGGCCACGTGGCGGGTGCGGGCCTCGGACACCACCTCGTCCATCCAGCCGCCCACGAGGGCCGAGACTGGCCGGAGCGCCGGACGCCGCTGACGATGCCGGTGGCCACCTGGAAGCGGTCCTCGAGGAGCGCGGTGTCGAGCATCCTCAGGAGCGCGTCGGCCATGGTGCGGGCCTCGGCCGGGGGCAGGGGCTGGGCCAGGCTCCGCAAGGCGCCTTCCAGTCCGCGCACCGAGATCGCGAAGTCGCCTTCCTCCGCGACCTCGCGCTCGAGGTCGTCCTGATAGGCGGCGCGCTGGCCCAGGTGACGCACCGGCCGCCCCCCCGCCGCCATGTCCTCGACGTCGTCGAGCGCCTCGGCCACCCGCTTGGCCGGGAGGTCCGCCCCGTCCAGGTGGAGCGAGAGGCGCCCCTCGACGTCGTCGCTGTGCCCGTAGAGGCTGGCGAGGAGCGCGTTGATCTGGGCGTCCACCGTGGAGGCGTCGCCGCGCTCCGTGGCCACGCGCCCGTCGGACTCGACGATCGTGGTGTCCACCACCACGTAGGAGATGTGCCGGAGGTCCCGTCGCCACAGGAGCGAGACCACGTCGTCGCCGACCCCGGTGAAGCCGAGCCCGAGGGACGTGGCCTCCACCAGCGCCTCGAGCTCGTCTCGGGGCAGCCCGTGGAGGAACTCGATGCGTCGGATGCCGTCGCGGTACAGGGCGAAGGGGATCGACTCGTCGGTGTCGGCCGTCTCGAGCAGGCTGGCTTCCCCCAACAGCAGGGCGTTCGCCTGCACCGTGATCACCAGCTCGGGCGTGACCTCGAGCACATCGCCGAAGCCGCGCCACAGCTCGTCGATCATCCGCACCACGGTGGCGTTGTCGGCGTTGTAGAGGCGGTAGGCCCGCACGATGCGGGCGAAGGACGCAAACACGTGACGCGCTCTTTGCAAGAGTGCGCGTGGCTCCTCCGCTTTCATGGGCCCCTCCCTGACCCTAGCTCAGGGCGAAGTTCGTGTCGCGTGTGTCCAGACCGGTCGCCATGGCGATAACAAGGGTAAGCACTAGAAGCTGGACCGCCCGCACGTGCACCTGGGGCGCGAGCCGGGCGACGTCCTCCGGCCGGCAGAGCTCCGACCCGTCGGTCATCACCGCCGCGGCGCCCGCCGCGACCCCGTGGCGCACCAGCTCCCCCAGCCCCCCACCGGCGCGCAGGGCGTGGACCATGCCGGCCACCATCGAGTCGCCAGGCCCCGACCTTGGAGCGGATCGGGACGGTGGGGGCGCGGGCCTCGAGCACCTCCTCCGCGCTCACCGCGAGCGCGCCGCCCGCGCCGAGCGACACCACCACCCGCGTGGCCTTCTTGGCCGAGATGAGGTCCTGGGCCACCGAGACCACGTCGGCGTCGCTCTCGAGGGCGCGCCCGGCGAGTCGGGAGAGCTCGCGCAGGTTGGGTTTCAACAGGTGCACCCCGGCCTGCAAGCCCGCCTGCAGGGCCTCGCCGCTGGTGTCGAGGACCACGCGCACCGTCTCGGGGAGGGCGCGGATCAGCTGGGCGTAGGTGTCGGCGGGTGCGCCGGGCGGCAGGCTCCCGCTCAGCACCACCACCTCGGGGGTGGGCTCGAGCCGCTGCATCGCGCCGAGCACCGCGGCGAGGTCCGCCTCGTCCAGGGTGGGGCCGGGCATGCCGAAGCGGTACTGGTGGGTGCTGCTGGCCTCGAACACCACCACGTTGGTGCGGGTGAGGCCGCTGACCGGGATGGCGCGGTGGGTGAGGCCGGCCGCGTCGAGCAGGCCGTGGAGCTGCTGCCCGGCCGGGCCGGCGGAGGTCCACAGGGCGAGGCTCTCGGTGCCCATGCGGCCGAGCGCGCGGGACACGTTGAGGCCGCCGCCGCCCGGCTCGAACGAGGGCGGGGCGCAACGCAGCTTGTCTTCCGGGACCACGCGATCCACGGAGGTGCTCTGGTCGATGGCGGGGTTGAGGCTGACGGTGACCACCGAGGTCATGCCGAGGTTCTACCTCAGGGCGTCACCCGGAGCACCGTCATCATGCCGTCCTCGGCGTGGGGGAGGATGTGACAGTGGGTCATCCAGTCGCCGGGGACCTCAGGGCGCACCAGGAGGCGCACCGCGTCACGGATGCCGAGGTTGAGGGTGTCCTCCACCCGGCGGGCGGCGGGCGCCTGGCCGTTGATCGACAGCACCTCGAACGACATGCCGTGGGTGTGGAAGGGGTGCTCGCTCGGGCTCAGGTTCCGCACCTCGATGATCCGTGGCTGGCCCACCGGGAGCTCGTGGATCGTCACGTTGGGGAAGCGCTCCCGTTGATCATCCACACCCCGGTGCGGTCCGAGCCCGCGAACGCGTAGACGATGTCGGTGGCCCCCGGATCCGCGGTCGGGGCGGCGCCGTCGAAGGCCCAGGCGAGGCCCGCGGGGGCCGGGGCGGGCGCCGTCACCGCGACGTCGAGGAGCGGCGTGGGATCGCCGAACGCGAGGCCACCGTTGAGGGAGTAGGGCAGGGTCTCGAGGGTGAAGCCGGCCTCGCCGATGCGCCACTCCACCTCGGCCCGGTCGCCCGGGCCGAGCACCAGCAGCTCGGGGGTCTCGAGGGCCGAGGCGAGGCCCTGGTCGTGGGCGATGACCTGTGAGCTCGGGGGCGCGCAGGGCAAGGTAGCCTGCGCTGGCCGCGTTGAGGAGCCGCGCCCGCACCACCGTGCCCCCCGCCGCCTCCAGGGTGGGGCGCTCGAGGCCGTTCACCCGCCACTTCGTCGCGAGCTTGCCGTGCCCGTGGGTCGGGCTCGGTGCGCGGGCCTCGGCCTCGGCGTCGAAGATCAGCACCACGTCCTGGTCCGCCACCGGCTCGGCCGGATCCTCGACGATGAAGGCGCCGTAGAGGCCGCCCTCGACCTGCTGGTGGGTGTTGAAGTGGGGGTGGTACCAGAAGGTGCCCACCTGGTTCACGGTGAAGCTGTAGGTGAACGTCTCGCCCGCACCGACCGGCGAGCGCATCCACGCCACCCCGTCCATGTCGAAGGGCACGTGGAGGCCGTGCCAGTGGATGGTGGTGGGCGCGTCGAGCTGGTTGGTCGAGCTCCACCGTCACGGTGTCCGCCGCGCTGTACCCGAATGGTGGGCCCGGGGTTCTGCCCCTCGTAGGCGTACAGGTACGGGCGGCCCCATCCGGGAGGGCCGCCGCGGTGAGGTGAAAGCGGGCCTGCCCCGGCGCGGGGTCCAGATCCGGGGCCTCGGCGGGGGAGATGGCTCGGGCCCGCGTTCCGGACGTCGGGGGCGGGCGCCTTGCATCCCGCGGCGAGGACGAGGGCGAAGAACAGCGGAGCGCTTCATCGGCGGGCCTCCGTCATCAGGTGGCTCGGGTTGGCCCAGCCCCGCTCCTCGGCAAGCCAGGTTGCGTAGGGGCGGTGATAGAGCCGGGCCTCGACCACCGGGTCGGGGCAGGTGGCCGCGAAGCGGTGGGTGGTGGTGTAGCCCTGCTGCGGCATGAGCCGGTTGTCGCTCACCACGTCGGTGGCCACGAAGTGCGGCACCATGCGGCGCCCCGCCGCGTCGCGCATCACCCGGGCGAAGCCGAAGCCGGGGGCGCCGGCGTGATCCTCGGCCCCTCGCACCAGGTAGGTGAGGGCGCCGTCCGGGAGCGGGGCGTCGGTGGTGACGGTGCCGTCGGGGGCGACCTGGGTGATGGTGACCTCGCCCACGAAGTCCTCGAGCTCCATGCCCTTCTCGGCCGGGCCGAAGGTGCCGTCGCCGAAGGGGCCGAAGCCGGCGTAGTCGTGGTAGCCCCGGAGCCGGTTCACAACCCGCAACCTGTCCTGCGGCTGGGCCCCGGGCCAGCGGGTGCGGTCCTCGCCCGCCGACCGCTGGGCGCGCGCCCCCCCGAAGTCCGGCACCACGTCGCCGCCGGTCGCCACCAGGGGCACGGCGCCGCACCTCGCCTCGACCCGGAGCACGAGGTGCCGCATCGGCTCGCCGGTGGGGAGGGCGTGGCCCGCGCCGACGTTCTTGACCGTGACCTCGGCGGTGAGGGTGCCATTCGCTACCTGGTGCTGGATGAACACCGCCGCCGCCAGCTCCAGCATCCGGCTCGCGGGCTGCCGGGGCCCGAACCAGGCGTGCTGCCGCACCGCCCCCGGGGGTCGATACCACCCCCCCTGGATGCCCGCCTCGGCGTCGCCGGTGAGCTGGAGGTCGGCGCCGTTGGCCCGCTCCGCGGCGGGCGGCATGTGGCAGGACTGGCAGGGGGCGTCGGCGAGCGCGCCGGTCTGCCACTCCAGGTAGGTGCTCTGCACCGGCAGGACACCTTGCGGCCAGCGGTTCGGGTCGAGGGCCTGCCCGGGCACCTTCACCGCGACGTCGAGCTGATGGCAGCCCGCGCACAGCGCGCCTTCGCGGAAGTGATCCCGCTGCACCAGGCCCATCCGGGGGTTGGGGCTGTCGTGGGAGGGACCGAAGGTGAGGGGCAGCCGCCCGCCCGCGCCGAGGGCGGGCGAGCCCGGCTCCGAGGGGCGCATGAGCCCGAGGCGGCCGCCCACGCCGGGGCGCGGGTCGGCCGGGCTCACCGACTCCACGCGGTGGCACACGTCGCAGTGGACGCCATACTCGTAGGCCAACCCCTCTGCCTCGAGGAGGTCGCGGCCCCCGAGGTCGCCGTCGATGCCGGGGGCGTGGCAGTCCGCGCACTCGCCCCGCTCTGCAAGCGCGCCTTCACACGGCGCCTCGGTGCAGGACGGGTTGAGCGCGGGCAGGAGCCCATCACCCTTGTAGCACCCCATGCCGCGGCCCCCGCCCGGGCGCCGCCCGTCGACCCAGCGGCCCCCCGCGGCGAGGCAGGCGGCCTCGCTCGCGTACGCGCTCGCCGCCCCCGCATAGAGGTCGTGCACCGTCGGGTTGCTGGCGGAGGTGCGGTGGGGCGAGGGGAACCAGTCGGCGGAGAGGGTCCGGTGGCAGTGGGCGCACTGCGCGGTGGTGGGGCGCCGGTCGGGCTCGCCGGGATCCTGGAAGCGGTAGTCAACGTAGTCGCTGCGGTCGTAGCGGAGGAGCTCGATCGTGGTGCGCCCGGGGCGGGTGGCGGGGGGCGTGCCCACCCCCTCCCGGGCCTCGGGGTGCGACGCGACGATCAGCGCGTCCCCGACGATGGTGTCGTCGAGGGTCAGCACCGCCCAGCCTCGTGCGTCGGTGAGGGTGTGGGTGAGGCTGCCGCCTTGGAGCACCACCGCGCCCTCCACCGGGGCGCCGTCCAGGGTGACCACCACCAGCACCTGCTCGCCCTCGAGGCCCGCGTCCTCCTCCCCCGCGTCCGCGGGCTCGGCGTCGGTGGGACCACTGTCCAGCTCGCCCGCGTCGAAGCCCGCGTCGGGCTCGCCCGCGTCCAGGCCCGCGTCGAGGCCGGAGTCGGTCCGCGCGCCGGTGTCCGGCACGCCGCTGTCCACGGCGGGCTCGCCCGCGCACGCCGCGCACAGGGCGGTGAGGAGGAGGGCGGCGCGCTTCACCCGGCCATGGGGCCACGGCGAGGGCCCTCGGTGCAAGGCCCGGTAGCCTTCGGGGGGCTCGCCCGTAGTGATCCATCGAGGCGCCGCCTCGGACAGCCGGAGTTGACCGGCCCCGAGGGCGGTTCTAGTGAGCAGCCATGGACGAGAAGATCCTGAATGTCCCCGATATGACCTGTGGCCACTGCAAGGCCTCCATCGAGGGCGCCCTCGGCAAGCTGAGCGGCGTGCAGTGCGAGGTGAAGCTGGAGGCCAAGGAGGTGAAGGTCCGCTTCGACCCCGCGGCCACGCCGCTGACCTCGATCGTCGACGCGATCGAGGGTCAGGGCTTCACCGTGGCAGGAGGCTGAGGAGATGGCCATCACCCCCGTCGAGACCACCCAGGCCCTGCGCTTCGACGTGCAGGGGATGACCTGCGCCACCTGCGCGGCCCGGGTGCAGAAGACCTTGCAGAAGCAAGACGGGGTGCAGCTGGCGGCGGTGAACTTCGCGGCCGGTCAGGCCACGGTGGTGGTGGACGGGGCCGAGGCCGAGGCCCTGATGGCCGCGGTCACCAACATCGGCTTCGGCCTGACCCCCCACGTCGAGGGCGAGGGCCCGAGCGTGGCCGAGCGCCACCAGGAGGCGGCGCGGAAGGGCAAGCGGCGCTTCATCGGGAGCGCCTTGGTGACCCTGCCGGTGTTCATCCTGGCCATGTCCGGGGTGGACGCGACCTGGTCGCGAGTCCTGCAAGCCGTCTTGACGGCGGTGGTGGTGTTCGGGTTCGGGGCGCGCTTTCACGTCATCGCGGCCCAGCGCCTCAAGAACCTCGACGCGAACATGGACACCCTGGTGTCGGTCGGCACCCTCACCGCGGTCCTGTACTCGACCTGGGCCCTCTTCGCCGGCCAGCACATCTACTTCGAGACCGGCGCGGTGATCGTCACCCTGATCCTGCTCGGGCGCTGGCTGGAGGCCCGGGCCAAGGGCCGCGCCACCGACGCGCTGGGGCGCCTCGCCGCGCTCTCGGCCAAGGAGGCGCGGGTCCTCGACGGAGACAAGGAGCACACCGTCCCCATCGAGGCGGTGCTCCCCGGGCACCACATGGTCGTCCGCGCGGGCGAGAAGATCCCCACCGACGGCAAGGTGCTGGAGGGGCGCTCCAGCGTGGACGAGAGCATGCTCACCGGCGAGTCGCTCCCGGTGGACAAGACCCCGGGCGACGAGGTCTTCGGCGCCACCGTGAACCGCGAGGGGCGCCTGGTGGTCGAGGCTACCCAGGTCGGCCAGGACACCGCGCTGTCCCGCATCGTGCGGCTGGTAGAGGACGCCCAGGCCAAGAAGGCCCCGGTGGAGCACCTGGTGGACCGGGTGGCCTCGGTCTTCGTGCCCGCGGTGATCGCGCTGGCCATCATCACCTTCCTCGGCTGGTACCTGGGGGCCGACGCCCCCCTCGCCGAGGCCATCCAGCGCGCGGTGGCGGTGCTGATCATCGCGTGCCCCTGCGCCCTCGGCCTCGCGACGCCGACCGCGATCATGGTCGGCTCGGGGCGGGGCGCCGAGCGCGGGGTGCTCTTCCGTGGGGCCGAGGTCTTCGAGCGGGCAAGGCACGTTGACGTCCTCGTCTTCGACAAGACCGGCACCCTCACCAAGGGCGAGATGGCCCTGGTGGACGTGGTGGCGGCGGAGGGCGAGGACGAGGCCGCGCTCTTGTCCCGGGTGGCCCGGGTCGAGGCCGGCAGCAGCCACCCCATCGCCCAGGCGGTGGTGGCAGGGGCCCGGGCGCGTGGGGTCGAGGTGACCCCGGCCGAGGGCTTCGTGGACCACGCCGGTCGCGGGGTGGTGGGCGAGGTCGATGGCGCCGAGGTCCGGGTGGGCCGCCCCGCGTGGCTCGCCGAGGCCGGGGTCGCGCTGCCCGACGCGCTGACCGAGCGCCAGGCCGCGCTCGAGGCCGAGGGCAAGACGGTCTTCGCCGCCGCCTGGGGCGGCCAGGTCCGTGGGCTGGTGGCGGTGGCGGACACCCTGCGTGACACCGCCGAGGCCACGGTGCAAGCCCTGTTGCGCGACGGCCTGGAGGTCGCCCTGGTCACCGGCGACAACCGCCGCACCGCCGAGGCGATCGCGGCCCGCCTGGGCATCAAGGAGGTGATCTCCGAGACCCTCCCCGAGGACAAGGCGGCCTACGTCGCGCGCCGTCAGGCCGAGGGGCGCAAGGTGGCCTTCGTGGGCGACGGCATCAACGACGCCCCCGCCCTGACCCAGGCCGACCTCGGGGTGGCCATCGGCACCGGCACCGACGTCGCGGTCGAGGCGGGCCAGGTGGTGCTGGTGAGCGGCGATCCGGCCCTGGTGCGGGACGGCCTCGCGCTGGCGCGGCGGACCTTCCGGACGATCGCCCAGAACCTGTTCTGGGCCTTCTTCTACAACGTGCTGGCCATTCCGCTGGCTGCCCTGGGCTTCTTGAACCCGATGATCGCGGCGGGGGCGATGGCGTTCTCGAGCGTCACCGTGGTGTCCAACAGCTTGCGCCTGCGGCGGGCCTGAGCCCGGCTCACAGCACCTCGAGCACCCCGACCTCGATGAAGGTGTAGGCGAGCGAGGCCATGACGTGGCGCTGCTCCGGCACCTCGTCCAGCAGCTCGGCGAGGGCGACGCCGCTGGTCAGCCGGACCGCCGCCTCGTGCTGGGCGGGGCTCGCCTGGAGCTCTGAGAGCAGGGCCTCGGCGTCGACCCGTGGGCTCAGGGGTCGGGAGAGGGCGGGGGCGAGCCGCGTGAGGAGCGCCGCCTCCGAGAGGGCCCGGAACACCATGTTGGGCAGCAGCGGCAGGAGCGAGGGGGCGAGGGGCGAGCCGACCGCGGGCAGGACCTGCACGTCGAGCCCGTAGCGCCCGGCCTGCAGGGCGACCACCGCGAGCAGGCGCTCCTTCATCAGCGCGGTGCGGAGCACCCGCAGGTCGACCGCGCTGGCCAGCACCTCCTGCACCCGGGTGTCGGTGCGGAGCGCGGTGTGGACGAGCGAGGCCAGGGCGTCGGGGCGGACGAGGTCCCGGCTCACGAGGAGCGCGGGGAGCTGCTCCGCGGGGTCCGAGGAGCGGACCTCCACCGGCTGCCCCCGCCGCAGGTGGATCTCGGTGCGCCCCCGCTCGTGCTCCACCACCAGGCGCCCCGACGGCCGCCAGCTGGCCACGTTGGCGAGCATGGCCACGCCGGAGATCTCGGACAGGTCCCCCATCGGAGGGCTGGGGCTCGTGGCGGGGGCGATGTTCCCCGGCCGCAAGGCCTCCTGCGCGGTGAGCTCGAGGTAGCGGGTGAGGCCCAGCCAGCTCTCGCCGTCGAAGGAGACGCTGGTCTCCGCCGCTGGGTTGATCAGCAACCCGTCCTGCACGAGGTGGTTCAGGGTGAGGTAGTCCCAGGGGCCCGACACCCGAGCCGCCGCGTCCGCGAACCAGAACGGGCTCGGCCCCTCGTAGGGCGCAGGCTCCCCGACCTCGGGCTCACCGTAGGCGCGCAAGGTCTCTTGCGCGAGGACGTCGGCCTCCCAGTGATCGGGGGTGGGGGGCGGCTCGCTCACCCCCACCTCGGCGAGGACCGGGGTCAGGCCGAGCAGCGCGCCGGGCGGGATGGGCCCGGTCGGCCCGTCGCCGGCGTCGGACGGGGGCTCGCCCAGGCCGGGCGGGATCGGGCCGGTGGGCCCGTCGTCGCTGACCGGCTCGGCGGGCGCCGACGTGCCCCGGCGCCAGGCGTCGGCGCTGGAGGACCGCTGGATCATGGGCTCCTCGAGCAGGGTGTCGGGGCCGGGTCGCGCGGCGGCCTGGCGGTCCGAGGACGCCAGCCGCGGGGCCTGCACCTGGTCGGTGATGCTCTCGGGGGCCGGGCGGGGCTCGTTGAGCCCGCGCATGAGCTGCTCGAGGTCGACCACCGTCTGCAGATCGAAGGGGTCCGGGCGCGCGAGGAAGCGCTTGAGCGCGTCCCGCAGCTCCCGCGCCGACGAGACCCGCCGCTCCAGGCGCTTCTCCATCGCCCACAGCACCACCCGCTCCAGCTCCTCGGGGATCGAGGGCACCCGCGCGCGCAGCGGCCGCGGCACGTTGTTGAGGTGCATCAGGAGGATCTCGCCCGGATCCTCGGCCTCGAAGGGCCGGCGCCCGGTGAGCATCTCGTAGAGGATGACGCCGCACGCGTAGACGTCGGTGCGCCCGTCGAGGGGGTCGCCCACCGCTTGCTCGGGCGACATGTACTCCGGGGTCCCGACGATCATCCCGCGCCGGGTGAGACCCGGGCCGGGGCGCTCGCCGTCCATGATCTTGGCGAGCCCGAAGTCGCAGACCTTCACGAACTCCACCAGCTCGCCGTCGTCGTCGGTGCGGCTGGCCACCATCACGTTGGCCGGCTTGAGGTCGCGGTGGATGACCCCCGACTCGTGGGCCGAGGTGAGGGCGGCCAGCACCTGGGCCATGATGGAGACCGCCCGGCGCGGCTCCATGGGGGCCTCGAGCCGGATGATGCGGTCCAGGTCCTGGCCCTCCAGGAACTCCATGGCCAGGTACACGAGGCGGTCGGGGCCGTCCTCGCCGAAGTCCAGGATGGTGACCGCGTTGGGGTGCTCGAGCCGGCTGGCCGAGCGGGCCTCGAGGGCGAAGCGCTGGGCGTGCAGGGGGTCGCCGAGGCGCTTGAGGACCTTGATCGCGATCTTCTTGCCGAGGGCGTGGTGGTAGGCCGAGAAGACCCAGCCCATGCCCCCGCCCCCGAGGTGCTCCAGCACCTCCATCTTGCCCGCGATCCGTCGTCCGATGAGCGCGTTGGGCGACTCCGGGAGCTGGGGCTCGTTGCTCAAGGTCGGCCGGAGCCTATCACGTCGCCCAGGTCGCGAAGGTGACGTCGAGGGTCACGGGCAGGGGGTGCAGGGGCCGCCCTGAGTGGTCACGCAGAAGCAGCCGGGGGCGGGGTCCCGGGCGAAGGGATCCGCCGCCACCACCGCGGCGGTGGCCGCGCCCAGCACCACCACCCCGACCCCGGCCCAGAACCAGGGTGACGCGAGCACGCCGCCGGAGTCCGCGACGCGGGCCGTCGGCAGCGGGAGCGCGACCCGGGTGGTGCGGTGGGCGAGCACCACCGCCTCGACCTCGGCCTTGCCGCCCGGGCCCTCGCCCCGGACCACGTGCCGCCCGGGCCGCAGGCGCCAGCCCCCCGAGGCGTCGGGCGGGGCGCCGTCGACCATGACCGGGGCCCCGGCCGGCTCGGTGGTGACCTCGAGGCGGCCGGCCGGCACGAACCCCAGCTCGTCCAGGGTGGCGCGGGTGGCCTCCACGAAGACCTGATCCCACGGGGCTCGGGGCCCGGCCTCGGCCAGGGTGGGGCTCCGGGTGCGGCGCCCGTCCGCCGCGACCACCGCCACCGTCACCAGGGGCGGCTCGAGGGCGAAGTTCACGATCGCCCGCAGCCCCAGATCGGCCCCCACGTCCTGGAGGATCCGGGCAACGCAGGCCTGGTCCGACCCGCAGCGGGCGGCCTCGGTGGCGCGCGAGGTCGCCCCCTGGAGGAAGAGCTCGTCGTAGCCGATGACGTCGAGCCCGAGCCGGATCCCGACCCCCTCCGCCACCGCGTCGAACACCGCGCGCGCGCTCGCCTCGCCCGCCGGCCCCTCCACCACCGCGGGGAGGATCGCCAGCCGCTCCGGGCCGGCGGGGACGGCCAGCGCGATCAACAGCAGCGCCGCCGCCGCGCTCATCGGGCGCCCGCCGACTCCAGCGCCGCCACCCGCCGTGCCAGCGCCTCGAGCCGAGCGGGGGCCGGGTCCAGAGCCGACGCCTCGGCCTGGAGCGCGCTCACCAGCCGCTCGCCCTCGGCCGTCGCGGGCGCGCCGGGGGGCAGGGCGTTCAGGGCGGCGCGTGCGCGCTTCAACAGGCCCAGCGCGGTGAGCGGGGCGCGCTCGGTCGGGGCTGGCACCGGCTCGGGTGCAGGCGCGGTCCGGGTCGGGGTCGAGGGGCGCCGGTGCGCGGTCCGGGCGGGGGCGGGCTCGGCCGGGGCGGGCTCCTCCGGCGCCTCCGTGACCACCACCGGCGCGACCTGGGGCGCCGCCGCGGGCGCCTCCGGCTCGGGGAGCCGGACCGGGATCGGGGCCTCCTCGGCCGGCTGCAAGAGGAACGCGCCCACCCCGATCCCGACCGCGAGGGTGGCCGCCATCAGGCCGACCACCACCTGGAAGGGGACCCCGCGCCCCGGCGCGGGGAGGGGGCCGCTGCTCATCGCGGCCGCGTAGCCGAGCGGGGTCGGGGTGCCGGTGGCGGGGGAGGCGACCTGCACGAGGGGCGGGAGCAAGCTCTCTTGCGGACCCGAGGGCGGCGGCGCGGCGTGGGCGGGGCGCGCGGCGAGCACCTCGACCGGCTCTGGGAGCGAGGGCGCTGTGGGCGCGCCGACGTGCAGCAGGTGGGTCACCTCGGTCTTGGCCCGGTCCAGCTCGCCCCACAGGAGCGCGCCGACCAACGTGGAGACCTGGGGCGCCTCGTGATCGAGGGGGACCGCCTCGAGGAGCGCGTCCCGGAACTCGCGGGCGGACTGGAACCGCGCCTCCTCGGGGACCGCCAGCGCCCTTCTGCACACCGCGTCGAGCGCGGGCGGGACATCGCCCCGCAGGTGCGAGGGAGGCACGAACTCCGGCTGCACCTGGGCTCGCAGCATCAGCGGCACCGGCCCCCGCTTGATGTAGCGGGTCAGGGTCAGCGTCTCCCAGAGCACGATGCCGGCCGCGTAGGTGTCGGTCCGCGCGTCGACCGCGAGCCCCTGCACCTGCTCCGGCGCCATGTAGCCGGGGGAGCCCATCACCACCCCGGTGCCGGTCTTCCAGTCCTGCAGGGTGGACTTCCCGAGGCCGAGGTCGATGAGGCGGGTCCGGCCGTCCTCGCCCACCATGATGTTCTTGGGCGCGACGTCGCGGTGCACGATGCCGAGGGGCTGCCCGGTGCGCGGGTCGCGGGCGGTGTGCAGGGCGTGCAGGCCAGCGAGCGCGCCGGCCACGATGTCCACCACCGACGTGAGGGAGGGGCGGTGCCCGGTGTCCTTGAGGTCCTGGATCACCCGCGCGAGCGCCCACCCGGACAGGTACTCCATCGCGATGTAGAGCGAGTCGCCGACCCGCCCCACGTCGTAGACCCTGGCCACGTGGGGGTCGTCGATCGCCACCGCGAGCTCCGCCTCGTGGCGGAAGCGCTTCACGAAGTCGCCCTGGTCCAACAGCGCGCCATGCAGGCGCTTGATCACCACGGGGGAGGGCACGCCGGCCCCCTCGTCCCGAGGCCGGGCCAGGAACACGTCCCCGGTGCCTCCGGTGCCGAGGTTCTTCAGCAGGAGGTACGGGCCGTACGTGCGCGGCCAGTCGGACACGTGGGGCAATATAGCAGGGTCGGCCGGCGTCTACCGCCCCAGGCGGCGGATGATGTCGGACGAGGAGTGGTCCTTGGGGTCGCCGCAGATGGCCACCCGCCCGCCGTAGCCCTGGACCACCGCCCGCTCGGGCACGGTCTCGGGGGTGTAGTCGGTGCCCTTGGCGTGCACGTCCGGCTTCAAGGTGGCGAGGATCCGCTCCACGTTCAGGTCGTCGAACACGAAGACGTGGTCCACGCAGGCGAGGGCGGCGATGATCTCGGCCCGCTCCGCCTCGGGGATAACCGGGCGCCCCTCGCCCTTGTAGGCGCGGGTGGAGCGGTCCGAGTTCACCGCCACCACAAGGATGTCGCCCTCCTCGGCCGCCGCCTCCAGGTAGCGCAGGTGGCCGACGTGGAAGAGGTCGAAGACCCCGTTGGTGAGCACCACCGCGAGGTCGCCGCGCTCTTGGTAGCGCTCGGCGAGGGCCTCGAGGGTGGTGAGCTTGTCCAGGGTGCCCGCGTCGGACATCACGTCAACTCCTCTTGCGCCAGCTCGGCCAGCGCCTCAGGGGTGCAGGTGGCGGCGCCGATCTCCTTGACCACGATCGACGCCGCGCAGTTGGCGAGGGCCGCCGCGTCGACCTCGTCTGCCCCCGCCAGGAGGGCCAGGGTGAAGGTGGCGGTGACGGTGTCGCCCGCCCCGGTGACGTCCACCGCCTCGTGCCCGCCGTGGGCGGCGAGGAGCGCCTGCCGGCCGGCCTTGGTGGCGATCGCCATGCCCTCGCGCCCCCGGGTCACCACCGCCACGTCGAGGCCCAGGTCCGAGACCAGGCGCGACGCCGCGGCGAGGGCGGAGGCCTCGGTGCGGAGGGTGAGGCCCAGCGCCTCCTCCACCTCGGGCTCGTTCGGGGTCACCGCGGTGACCCCCTTGAAGCGCAAGAGGGCATGCCGGCTGTCCACCACCACCCGGATCCCCTTCGCCCGGGCGCGCTGCGCCAGCTCGACGTAGAGCTCGGTGGTGGTGGCCTCGCCGTAGTCGGAGATCACCAGCGCCTCGACCCCCTCGAGGGCGCGGGTGGCCTGGTCCATGAGCGCCGCCTCGTCCGCGGCGGGGATCGCGCCCGAGTTCTCGCGATCGATGCGCAACATCTGTTGCTTGGTGGTGTGCAGGCCGCCCGCGAGCACCCGGGTCTTGGTGACGGTGCAGCCTGTCTTGCGCTTGGCGAGGTAGCCGGCGTCGATGCCGAGGCCGCCCGCGGTGGCGGCGAGGATCCGGCCCTCCTCGTCGTCACCCACCAGGCCCACCAGGCGCACCGGCGCCCCCAGGGCGGCGAAGTTGGCCGCGGTGTTGGCGGCCCCGCCGATGCGGAACTCCCGGGCGTCCTCCCGGACGATCAGCACCGGGGCCTCGCGGCTGATCCGGTGGGTGGAGCCCATCAGATAGACGTCGAGCACGGGGTCCCCCACCACCGCCACCGGGTGCCCGCGGAGGCCGGCGACGGCGCGCAGCATGGCGGCGCGGGAGGGGACGTGCTGCATGGGCCTGAGAAGCCACATTCCCCCCTCGCTGGCAAAGGACTTTGCGCCGGCGGCTTGCCGGCGGCGGGGGAGGCGCTATCTTGGGGCGGTGCAGGGAGCCGAGATCCTCGTGGTGGACGACGACCGGCACCTGCAGGACGTGCTGGAGATGGCCTTGTCCGACGCCGGTTTCCAGGTGCGGGCGGCCTATGACGGGGCGGCGGGGTGGGCCGCGTTCAACGAGCGCCGCCCCGACCTGTGCGTGCTCGACGTCACGATGCCCGAGCTCGACGGCTTCGAGCTCTGCCGCCGCATCCGCCGCGCGGCCGACACTCCGGTGGTGATGCTGACGTCCCGGGACGACGAGCTCGACAAGGTGGTGGGGCTCGAGATCGGGGCGGACGACTACGTGACCAAGCCGTTCTCGACCCGGGAGCTGGTGGCGCGCCTCCGGGCCCACTTGAGGCGGGTGCAGGGGACCGCTCCGGAGCCCGCGGGCGCGCGCTGCGTAGTGGGGGCGCTCAGCGTGGATCGAGCTCAACGTGAGATCCGGCTGGGCGACGACGTGGTCCGGGACATCACCGCGACCGAGTTCGAGCTCCTGTGGGCCCTGGTCGGCGCGCCAGGCTTGGTGAAGACCCGCGACGACCTGGTGGACGCGGTCTACGGCGAGGGGGTGGTGGTGGCGCCCCGGACCATCGACACCTTCGTGAAGCGCCTCCGGCGCAAGCTCCGGGAGGTGGATCCCGGCTTCGATGAGATCGAGACCATCCGTGCCGTCGGCTACCGCTACCGCCCGTGATCGCCTCTGGGTGCGGATCCTGGTGGCGTGCCTGATCCTGGTGGCCGCGCCCCTCGCCGTGGCCTGGATCATGGGCCTGTACGACGCGTTCGAGACCCACCGCCTCGCCGCGGACCTCGCGAAGAGCGGCGAGGCCTTCACGGCCGAGGTCCAGGTACGCGGCCTCACCGACCCGGCCTGGCTCGAGGAGTTCGGCCACGCCCACGACGCCTACCTGCGGATCCTCGATCGGTCGGGGGCCCGGGTGGCGGCCACCGACCCCTCCGACGCCGAGGGGCGCTTCTCCCAGCAGTGGATCTTCCGCGGGCTGGCCGACTACTTCTTCGGTCCGGGCGGGCCGCCAGATCTGATGAGCCACGAGGCCGCGTTGGGCCCGGAGGCGAGCCGGCCCGAGGTGCAAGAAGTCTTGCGGGGGGCGCCGGAGGGGGAGGCCCGCCGGGTCACCCCGAAGATGCTGATCCTGTACCGCGCGGTCCCCGCCCCCGGGGGCGGGGTGCTCTACCTGACCCGCATGTCCCGCCGCTCGGTGCGCGCCCTGTACGACTTCAGGTACCAGCTCCTGAAGCTCACCCTCGGCCTCCTGCTCGGGGCGGCGGCGATGGGCCTGTGGCTGGGCTACCAGGTGGTGTCGCCGATCCAGACCCTGCGCGGACGAGTGCAAGCCTACCTGCGGGGCGAGCCCGCGGGCAGCCTGGTGCTGGAGCGGGGCGACGAGCTCGGCGAGCTCTCCCGGAGCTTCGAGGACCTCCGCCAGCGCCTCGAGGCCCGGCTGGGCCACGCGACCCGGGTCACCGCCGACTTCGCCCACGACCTCAAGAACCCCCTCGCCGCGGTGCGGGCGGCGGGGGAGCTCCTGGAGGGGGAGCGGCCGCTCGCGCCCGAGCGGAGGGCCCGGCTGGCCCACACCCTGGCCTCGGCCACCGCCCACATGGAGCGCTCCCTCGACGCGCTCCTCGCGCTCGCGCGCCTGGAGGCGGAGCTCGAGGAGGACGCCCGGGCGATGGTGGACCTCGCCGCGCTGGTGACCGAGGCGGTGGCCAGCCTCGCGGAGCACCCCCGCGCCGCGCAGGTCGAGTTGCAGGTGGACGCCCCCGGGCCGGTGATGGCGCGAGTCCACGAGGCGCGGGTGGCGCAGGCGGTCCGCAACCTGGTGGACAACGCCCTGGTCTTCGCTGCCGGACGCGTGCAGGTCAGCCTGCAGGTTGACGCCGGCCAGGCGGTGGTGCGGGTCTCGGACGACGGCCCCGGCGTCTCGGAGGGGAACCGGGGGCGCATCTTCGAGCGCTTCTTCACCCACCGCCCCGAGGGGGCGCCCGCGGGCACCGGCCTGGGCCTGGCCATCGTGCGCACCGTGGCCCGAGCCCACGGGGGCGAGGCGGCGCTGGGGGCGTCGGCGCTCGGCGGGGCGACCTTCGAGCTCAGGCTCCCACGCACGGTCTAGCAGAACGATGGCCTGCAAGATGGGCGCGGGCGCTCTCCACGCCTAGCGCATCGCCCGGCGTGGTGGGAGGGCCGCCGCTGCGCGAAGCAGGCGGGTCAGCGCTGCCTCACCGAGGTCGGCGACGTGCCGGATCGGGACGAAGCGGACCTGGCGACCCGTTCCCTCCAGCAAACCTGCGGGGTCGTCGAGCAGGACTCCCCACTCGAACCCGACGCGGAGTCCGTCGCGGTCGGGGGCGATGAAGGCGAAGTAGGTGGGGGCGTTGTAGCCGATGAGCTGCCAGCCCGGCCGAACTCGCTCGGTGGCGTGGGGGACCGCCGCCATGATGCACGCTCGGGCCGCCTGGACCAGCGGGACGACGGGGGGTTCGAGCCGGCTGAGGAAGCCGTCCACCGAGACCTGCTGGCGGCGCTTCATCGGCGCAGCTCGAACTCACCCAGGGGAAAGGCGAAACCGTTCACCAGGATCTCGATCCGGTGCCGCCCCGGATAGTGCCGGCGGGTGGTCATCGGCACGAAGGACACCTTGCCCTCGAAGCGCATCGGCGTGGCGCCATGCAGGGTGACTTGCTTCAGCTTGAAGACCTTGGCGCGGGTGGTGCCGTTCGCCTTCACGAAGTGCACTGCATAGTCGACAGCGAGCCGCTGGGGACGCGCCTTGGTGCCCACGAGCTCGAAGGAGAAGCCCAGCTCGCCTCCCAGCCGGACCGAGCGCGTCGACAGACGCCCGCCCTGAACCGCGACGAAGGGATGGGCGCCCACCCCGAGCACCTGCAGCGCGCCCCGGTGCCCCTTCTTCACCAAGGAGCGCAGGGCGTGGCGCACCAGGGCCTCGGTGCCGGCGGACCGCGCGCCGAGCCAGGCGCGGCAGGTCTCGACCGCGAGCTCCGGGTGGACCTTGCTCAGGTCGTTCAGGTTGTTGGCGACGCTCCGGCGCACGAGCGGGGCGGGATCGTCCTTCAGGCGCTCGAGGAGCTCGAGGACCCGCCGGGGGTTCGCGTCGAGCCACGGGACCCGGCGGGCCCAGGGCAGCCGGAGCCGGGTCCCCTCGGAGGGGAGCCGGCGGACGTGCGCGTCGTCGTCGGTGGCCCATACGTGGAGGCGCGCGAAGGTGCGCTCCGGGTCCGCCGCGATAAACGTGCGGATGCTCCCCTCGGCGCTGAAGCGCTTGGTCAACGCATATTGCGCATCCAGGGACAGGTCGAAGTGCTCGAGGCCGCGCTCGGCGACCAATAGGGTGTGCGGCAGGTAGTAGAAGGGCGCCATCCCGGCGCCTATGAGCTCGTCGGTGGCGTGCTCGGGGCCGAGGGATCTCAAGAGCACCTCGATCGCGTCCGGGTACGCGGCGGGGAGGTGCTCGCCCAGGGCGTCGGCGATCTGCCGGGCGCGCTCCAGGAGCTCGAGCCCGTCGAGCCCGCGGCTCGCCCTGCGCGCGAAGGCCCGGGCGGGGAAGGCCGGCGCCACGCGCTCGATGTCCGCCGCCATCCGGCGCACGAGCTCGGGGGAGAAGAAGGTCTTGAGTGGCTCGCCCATGGTGCGGGCGTTGACGTAGCACCCATCGGTGCCAGAAATTGGCACCAAAGATGCCCCGAGCCGAACGCCTCATGGATCTCGCCGAGCTGCTCCGGGGGCGAGAGGCGACCCCGGTGAGCGCGCTCGCGGCGGAGCTCGGGGTCAGCCGCCGCACCCTCCTGCGCGACCTGGCCGCGCTGCGCGAGCGGGGCATGCCCATCAGCGGCGAGCCCGGGCACGGCGGCGGGGTCCGCCTCGAGGGTGCGCGTGGGCTGACCGCGGTGCACATGTCCCTGGACGAGGTTGTGGCGCTCTGGCTCGGGGCGCGGCTCTCCCGCGCCGCGAGCGACCTGCCGTGGGGCGGGGCCTCGTCCACCGCGATGACCAAGCTCCTCGGCTCGATGCCCAAGGCGCGCGCCCGGGCGCTCCGCGCGCTGTGTGGTCGCGTGGTGGTGGGCACGCCCGCCAGCGCCAACGTCCGAGCGGAGGCGGGGGCGCCGCCGGTGGAGCTCCTGAGCCGCTTCGAGGAGGCCTTCACGTCCGGCCGCGGGCTCGGCTTCGAGTATCGCGATCGCGAGGGGCGCCAGACCCAACGCCGGGTGGAGCCCCACGGGCTGCTGGTCCAGACCCCGGTCTGGTACGTGCTGGCCCTCGACGTCGACAAGGGCGAGCCGCGCATGTTCCGCATGGATCGGATCGCGCGCCCGCGGCTCCTGAAGGGTGAGTTCACGCCGCGGCTCGACGTGATCCGGGCGCTCCTCCCGGCCGAGCTGGACTGGCGCCCGCTCACCGGGCGGTGGTCCAGCTAGGTGCTCCGACGCGAGTGCCACCGAACTGCCACGAACGTGCCCGGGCCGCGCCCCCACCGCGCTGTCGTCGGTCGCTACCCTGGCGGTGTGATGAGTCGACGTCGCTTCCTCCAGGCCAGCGCCGCGGTGGCCGCCACCGCGGTGACCGGCAGGGCCGCCGCGGACTGCGCGCCACGGGTCCGCATCCGCCACCACCAGGTGCCCTGGAGCGGCCGGCAAGCGTTGCGCGTCGTGCACATCACCGACGTGCACGTGGGGTGGAGCACCCCGGGGGTGGCGCTCGCCGCCGCGGTCGACGCGGCGCGGGTCGCGCGCCCGCACCTGGTGGCCCTCACCGGCGACTACGTGAACACCAGCCTGCAGCACGGCGAGACGCTCCGGCGCTTCGTGCGGGCCCTGCCGGGGCCGGTGGTGGCCACCCTCGGCAACCACGATCACTGGGCGGACGGCCCTGGTATGGCCAAGCTCCTCGAGCGGGAGGGGGTCATGGTGCTCAGGAACCAGTGGGTCGAGGCGCGGCCGGCCGGCCAGGCGCTGCGGATCGTCGGGGTGGACGACGCCCGCACCAACAACCACGACCTCGAGCGCGCCTTCCACCGGGTCGAGGATCCCGGCTCGGCCCTCGTGCTCTCCCACGATCCGAGCGTGGCGGACGAGATCGCGGAGCACGGCGGCCGGTTGATCTTGAGCGGGCACACCCACGGGGGCCAGGTGCAGGTCCCCGGCCTCACCGACGCGGTGGGGCGCGCGGTGGGCATGCCGTACATGGGCGGCTGGTACGACGCCGCGAAGGCGCGCCTGTACGTGAACGCGGGCCTCGGCCACAGTCGGGCCGGGCTCCGGGTGGGGAAGGGCGCCTCGGCCGAGGTCGCGGTGCTGGATCTCGTGCCTCAGGCGGGCTGAGCCCGGAGCATCCGCAATCTTTCTTGCAGGAGAGCCCGGCGGGCCGGACTGACGAAGGCGGTGGCCACACCGTTCTCGGCCAGCCGCCAGTGCTCCGCGTCACCCAGGGCCAGGGCGTCGCCGCCGTGCTCGAGGAGCCCGCCCACCGTGAAGTCGCCGAACATCAGCGGGTCGTCGGTGCTGATCGAGGCGAGGAGCCCCTCGTCGAGGAAGCTCCGGAGCGGGTGGTCCTCCAGCCGCGGCACGAAGCCCATGAGGCGGTTGCTCTGAGGGCAGCACTCCACCCCCACCCCGGCCTCCCGCACGACCCTGCGGGCCTCGGCCGAGGCCACGAGGCAGGTCCCGTGGCCCACCCGGCGGGCGCCGAGGCGCTCGATCGCCTCCACCACCAGCTCGGGCGGGGCGTCGGCGAAGTCGGGCGCGCGCCCCTGCTCGCCGCAGTGGATGGTGATGGGCGCCCCGGCCTCGCGCACCGGCGCGGTCACCGCCTCGAACAGCCGAGGTGGGAACGTGATCTCGGGGAAGCCGGCGATGTCGAGGCCGATGGGGCGCTCGGGGTCGTAGAGCTCGGCCACCGCCCGGCAGACCTCGGGCGCCTGGCGCTTCATGCGGGGCCCGTCCTCGGGGCCGAGCCCGTTCTGTCGGCTGAAGGCGACGATGAAGGTGCCGCTGGCCCCGCGCTCGGTGAAGGCCCGCTCCACCCCGGCGCGCAGCGCCGAGATGATCTCGGGCACCGGGGCGCCGATCCGCTCCTGGTAGGTCATGGCCGAGCCCCGGAGCTCGGTGTGCAGGCTGCCTTGCTCGTAGAGGGCCACGATCTGGTCGAAGGCCGCCTCCTCGAGGTCCTCGAGGTTCGTGAGCACCGACAGGGGGAGGCCGAAGCTGTCGACGAAGTGGGCGAATCCGTCGGGCCGGGTGAAGTCGTCCGCGATGTGCCGGTAGTAGGCGCGGATCGAGTCCGGGTCCTGGGGATCCACGCCCGGGATCAGGATCCCAGTGCGGGTGCGGACCTCGCAGACGCTGTGCTTCTCGGCCAGGCGGGCCACCGTCTCGGGGGTGAGGCCGGCCTCGAAGTGGCGGTGCAGCTCGACGGTGGGGACCGCAGCCATGGGCACCCATAGCGCACTTTGCCAGGGCCGTCCCGCGGCAAAAACTTCACCCAGGCGCCCCCGGCCTGCATAGGATGCGCGGCGTGGAGCGGGTCCTCCTGATCCGGGTGAGCGCCCTGGGCGACGTGGTGCTCACCCAGCCCGCGGTCCGGGCGCTCAGGGCCGCACACCCCGGTATCCGAGTGGACCTGGTCACCGACCCCCGCTACGCGGAGCTCGCCACCGTCCACCTGGGCTACGACCGCGCGGTGCCCTTCGAGCGCCACAACGAGGACGCGGCCGCGGTGGTGGCCCGGCTCCCCGAGACCAGCTACGACGCGGTCGTCGATCTGCAAGGCAAGCTGCGGACCCGGGCCCTCGCCCGGCGCGTCCCCGCCCAGCGCCGCCTGCGCCTGCAGAAGCGCTCCTTCGGCCGGGCGCTGCTGTCGGTGGTGGGCTACGACCCGCCCCTGGTCGACCGCCGCGCGGCCCAGCTCTACCTCGACGTCCTCGCCCCCCTCGGGGTGCCGGGTGACGCGCCCCTGGCCCTTCGACTGGAGGGCGCCCCGCCCCCGGGCCCCGGCCTGAGGATCGGCCTGTCACCGTGTGCCACCCACGCCACCAAGCGCTGGTCGCCCGAGCGCTTCGGGGCGCTGGCCGACGCGCTCGTCGAGGCCCACCCCGAGGCGGAGCTGGTGCTGATCGGCGGCCCCGGCGATCGCGAGGTGCTCGCCGCGGTGCGGGCCGCCGCGCGGGCCCCGCTCAGCCCCGAGGACGTCACCGGCCTCCCGGTGCCCGAGCTGGCCCGGGTGGTGGGCGGCCTGCACCTCATGATCAGCGTGGACACCGGCCCCGCCCACCTCGCGGCCGGCTTCGGGGTCCCCACCGCGGTGATCTTTGGGCCCACCGCCCCCGAGCGCTGGGGCCCGGTGGGGCCGCCCCACCAGGTGGTGCGCCGCAAGCTGGACTGCATGCCTTGCAGCAACACCGGCGGCGACGCCTGCCCGCGCACCGATCGCAACCACGCCTGCCTGCGGGAGCTGGAGGTCGGCCAGGTGCTCGCCGCGGCCGAGGCCGCCCTGGCCGGGGGCGCGCGGTGAGGGGCACCGACGGCCGCCCCTTCGAGCCGGGCGAGAACGAGGCGCCGGCGTGGGCCCGCCCCCTGCTCTGGGTCGGCGGCGCCGCCTTCGCGGCGGGGGCCGGGATCCGCAAGGCAGCTTACGACGCGGGGCTCCTCGCCGCTCGCCGCGCGCCGGTGAAGGTGATTAGCGTGGGGAACCTCGCGGTGGGGGGCACCGGCAAGACGCCCTTCACGATCCTGCTCTTGGCCCGCCTCGTCGCGGCCGGCCACCGCCCCGCGGTGGTGACCCGGGGCTACGGGGCCCAGGGGGGCCCCCGGCCCCTCGTGGTGGCGCGCGGGACCACCGCCGCCGAGGCCGGGGACGAGCCGGTGCTCCTGTTCCGTCGGGCCCGGGAGGCGATGGTGATCGTGGATCCGGACCGGGTCCGCGGCGCGGCCCACGCGGCGAGCCTCGGCGCCACCGTGGTGGTGCTGGACGACGGCTTCTCCCATCGCCGGCTCGCCCGGGACCTCGACGTGGTGCTCCTCGACGCGTTTCGGCCGTTCGGGGCCCTGTTGCCCCGCGGGCCCCTGCGGGAGCCGCCCTCCGCCCTCGCGCGGGCCGACCTCGTGGTGCTGAACCAGGGCGCGTCCGACGCACCCCCGCCGGCGCCCCCACTCCCCTGCCCGGTGGTGCGGGTGCGGGTGGTGCCGAAGGGGGTGGGGCCGCTCGCGGGGCCGCTCGAGGACCCGTCGGCCCTGGCCGGGGTGCAGGTCGGCTTGCTCTCCGCCATCGCCCGGCCCCGGCGCCTGCTGGCCTCGGTGCAGGCCCTGGGCGCCGCCGTGGTGCACGCCGAGGCCCGCCCCGACCACGCGCCGCTCGACGACGCGGCGGTGGAGACCTTCGCCGCCGTCGCCCGGGCCGCGGGCGCCCAGCGCCTGATCACCACCGAGAAGGACGCGGTCCGGATGTCCGAGGTCGCCCGGGCGCGGGTGGAGGTGCTCCGGGTGGGGCACCGGGTGATCGAGGGCGAAGAACACCTCGCCGCCGCCCTCGCTCGGGTCGGGGGCCCGCCGTGACCGGCCTCTTGCGCCTGCTCTCGTGGTTCCTGGGCCTGTGGCCGGAGGCCCTGGTCACCGCGGTCGCCTGGGCGCTGGGCGGCCTGTGGTGGCACGTGCTCCGTTACCGGCGCCGGGTGATGCAGGACAACCTGCGCCAGGCCTTCCCCGAGCGCTCCGAGGCCGAGCGGGCCCGGTTGGGCCGGGCCGCCTGCACCCACCTCGTGACGACCTTGATCGAGGTCTTCCGGATCCCCCGGTATCGGCGCCGCTTCGAGCAAGCGGTGCGGGTGGAGGACCTCGAGCACTTCCACGCTGCCAAGGCGAAGGGGAAGGGCGTCCTCTGTGTCAGCGGGCACCTCGGCAACTGGGAGCTGGGGGTGGCGGGGGTGGCCGCCGCGGCCGCCCCGGTGCACCTCGTGGTGAAGCGCTTCGGCCCCGCGATGGAGCGGTTCATGACCGACCTCCGTCAGGGCTCTGGGCTGAGCGTCATCCCTGCCGACGGCGCGGTGCGGCCGATCATGCAGGCCCTCCGCAGGAACGAGGCGGTCGTCTTCGTGCTCGACCAGAACGCCACCCGGAGCATCGGCGTCTTCGTGGACTTCTTCGGCAAGCCCGCCTGCACGATGAGCGGCCTCGCGGTGCTGGCCGAGCGCACCGGGGCCGAGGTCATCGCCGCCGTCCCGTGGCGCGAGGGGCCGGGTCGCCACGTGCTGACCGTGCTCCCGGCCATCCCCTTCGAGCGTCAGGCGGACCGCGAGGAGACGGTGCGGCACATGACCCAGGTCTACACCCGGGTCATCGAGGACGCGATCAAGGCGCGGCCGGCGCAGTGGTTCTGGACCCACAAACGCTGGCGCACGCGCCCGGCTAGTACTCCAGCGTCCGAGGCGGCGGCCGACGGATGAGGAAGCTCTGGTCCTCCGCCACCTGCACCGCCTCCCGGTAGCGCCGGAACGCCTTGTACTGGGCCACCGGCACCGACATCCAGGTGCGGGTCTCGGTGCGCACGAAACCCAGCCTGCGCCGGGTCTCGCTGCGCGCGGTCAAGCTGACCTGCCCCCCGGCCCACGACGCGGTGGTGGGCTCAGGCAGGCCCTGGACCTCGAACTCCTCGGGGAGGGTGAGGGTGGCTCGGAGCTCGACCTGGGCCGGCGCCCCCAGCACCAGCTCCGCCCGCCGCACCTCGGCCGGGATCTTGATGTGCGCGCCCACCAGGCGCGCGAGGGCCACGTTCACGTCGGGGTCGCTCCCCTCGAGGAACCCCCGGGCGTTGACGCTGGCGCTGATCCCCAGGGGTCGCCTCAGCGCGGTGAGGTCCGCGATGCTCACGCTCTCGACGTCGAACGGCACCCCGCGGGTGCGCAGGAACGCGGTGACCCGCTCCGAGTAGCTCTCGGGCGGCGCTCGCAAGAGCTCGGCCCGGAGCACCCCGGCCTCCGCCCCGGTCAACGTGGCCTTCAGCGGCCCGAACACGTCGCCCCGCTCGTCGAGGGTGAGGTCGAACCGGATCTCGGCCAGGGAGTCGGCGGGGTCGCTCTCGGGCACCCGGATCACCTGCGCCCCGTCCCGCATCAGGGCCACCAGCCGGGTACCCTGCAGGCGCGGCGCCGCCACCTGGGTGCTCACCAGGGGCTGCGAGGGGTCGAGCACCACGGTGCCCTCGGGCCGCGGGAGCACCGCACAGACCCCGTCCAGGGCGCGCACGGTGGGGAGGTCGGGCAGGATCACGTCCTCGTCGCGGTACACGAAGAGCCCGGGCACCGCGTCCAGCCCCGCCGCGCGCAGCAAGGCCACGAAGAGGAGCCCGCGGCTGGTGGGGTTCGCGCTCTTCTTGGCCAGGACCCCGTCGGGGTGGGGCAGGGGCGCCCGCCACAGCGGGGGCACCGGGCCGGGCTCCTCGGGGAGGTCCTTGGCCAGCACCTCCATGATCTTGAGCGCGCGCTCCAGCTCGGGGGCCTCGCCCGCCACCCGCCGCGCCTCCGCGATCGTCTCGGGCTTCAGCTCCGCCCAGTGGGGCATCCGGGCCACGAACCACGCCGCCACGTCGTCCCAGGTGCGGAACCCGTCGTAGTCGCGCCGCCCGATCCGGGCCCCGAGGAAGATCACGTGGGCCCGCGGTGCAAGCAGGCTTGCGTCGGGCATGCCGGGCTC
Organism: Deltaproteobacteria bacterium; assembly: GCA_020632995.1. Classification (GTDB taxonomy): domain Bacteria; phylum Myxococcota; class Kuafuiibacteriia; order Kuafuiibacteriales; family Kuafuiibacteriaceae; genus JACKEN01. The sequence goes on from JACKEN010000001.1 coordinate 572,785, forward strand.
GGGGTAGCGGGGCGGCAGGTCCTTGAGCGACCACGAGAAGCGGGTGCCGAGGTCGGTCTCGAAGCGCTCGGCCGGGCGCTCCACGAAGGCGCCCTCCTCCGAGAAGCGCAGGTCCACCTGGTAGCCCTCGGGCACGATCACCGCGAGCTCGGAGCGGGCGGTCGGGAGCTCGCCCTGGAACACCCAGGGGGCGAGGAAGCGCGGGTCCTGCACGTACTGGTCGTAGATCGTCTCGACCACCGCCCCCACCGTGACGCCGGGGACGAAGAGGGTCTTGGCCCGCACCTCGCCCGCCAGGGGCGAGTCGGCGATGTTCTCCTCGTCCGCCACCACCTCGTCGCCGTCGGGCAGCACCGCCCGCGCCTGGAGCCCGTGGATCGCAGTGCCGGGCTCGTACGCGACCTTCACCTCCGCCTGGGCCAGCCCGGCCTCACGCAGCACCTTCACCCGCCGGACGCGCCGCAGCCGGGCCAGGGGGTTGCCGGTCCGGGTGTCGACGGTGAGGAGCAGCTCACCCCGGTCCAGCACCACCACCGCGGGGGCGTCGGGGTAGAGGGTCGCCACCGGCGTGGCGTCCATCGCGAAGCGCTCGAACTCCGGCCGGGGCAGGCTGGAGCTGCAACCCAGGTTGACGGCGAGCGCCGTCGCCGCGAGCCACCGCGCCCTCACGCCCCACCTCGAGTCTTGAGCTCGGGCCGCACCTCGGGCCGCCCCTCGGCGTCGCGATGCACCGCGCCGCGGCGCTCCGCCACCAGCTCCGCCACGATCGAGACCGCGATCTCCTCCGGGGTCTCGGCCCCGATCGCCAGGCCCACCGGCGCCCGCAGGCGCGCGACCTGGGGGGCGCCGAAGCCCTTGTTGAGGAGGCGCTGCCGCATGAGCTCCGCCTTGCGCCGCGAGCCGATCACGCCGAGCCAGCGGTGGGGCCGGGCCAGGCACTTCTCGGCCAGGCGCTGATCCAGGCCGTGGTCGTGGGTGGTGATCATCACGAAGGTGTCCTCGCTGAAGGGCAGGGCGGGGTCGTCCAGGTCGTCGTGGAGGGCGCGCGCCATGCCGAGCTGCGCGGGGACGAGGAGCGCCTCCCGCTCGTCGGCGACGTGCACCACGAAGCCAGCGCTGGCGGCGGCGCTCACCAGGGCCCGGCCCACGTGGCCGGCGCCGAAGACGATCAGCCGGGGCTGGGCCACCAGCGCCTCCACGAAGAGGGTCACGGTGCCGCCGCAGCACATGCCCAGCTCCTGGGTGAGGTTGTGCTCCACCAGGCGGGGCCGGCCGTCCTCGAGGGTCTGCTTCGCAGCCTGGGTTGCGGTGTGCTCGAGCGCTCCGCCGCCCACAGTGCCCTCGATCGCCCCGTCGGGGTGCACGATCATGCGCGCGCCGGGAGCGCGCGGGGCCGAGCCCGAGGTGCGCACCACGGTGACCAGGGCGGCCCGGGCCCCCTGGGCCTCCAGCGCCGCCACCCGGGCGAAGAGCGACGCGTCGGCCATCAGCCGCCCTTGAGCTGGGTCTCCAGCTCGGCCAGCTTCGCCTTGAACAGGTCGTTGTCGCGCTCGAAGATCAGCGCGGTCTTCAGGTCGCGCACCGCGGCGGCCAGGTCGCCCTTCTTGACCGAGTCCTGGGCCTTCAGCCACAGCTGCCGCCCCTGGGGGGTCTTGCCGAGCTGCTGCTCCTTCTCGATGCGCTGCTCGCGCGCCGACTCGTCGGTGTAGCGGAGCTTCTTCGCCCTCTCCGGGCCCGTGATGTCCTTGACGTACTTCGCCCGCTTCTCGGCGTCCTTCAGGATCACGTACGCCTCTGCAACCCGCTTTGCGATCGCGGTGACCGCGCGCCGCAGGTCGTCGTCGGGCGACGTGAAGAACGAGTCCGGGTGGTAGTTCCGCTGGAGCTGGTGGTACTTGGCCTTCAGCTCGGGGAACGGGGCGTCATGCCTGGCCCCGAGCACCTGGAAGTAGTCCAGCTCGTCCAGGTGGGCGGCGATCTGCTTGGTCTCGGCCGCCCAGTGGGGATGCACGTTGGGATCTTCGGGCACCTTGCACCCTCCTCGTGAAGGCTCCGTCCCCCGCCTCAGCGGTTGGACACCATGAGCTCGTCGTTGCGGGCCATGGCCTCGGCCACCTCATAATCCGACAGACCCGAGCTGAGGTTGATGGTGGTGCTGGCCTGGGCCCCCGTCTCGACGTCGCGGGCCGACACGTTGACGATGCCGTCGGTGTCGATCTCGAACGTGACCTCGATCGTGACCTCGCCCCGGGGCGCCACCCGGAAGCCGGAGAACTCGAACTCGCCCAGCAGGACGTTGTCGTCCGCCATGTTGGACTCCCCCTGGTAGATCCGGATCTTCACGCGCTCCTGGTGGTCGGAGGCGGTGGTGAAGGAGCGGGTCCGATCGATGGGGATCGGGGTGTTCTTCTCGATGATCCGCTCGGTGTAGCCCCCCACCGTGCCCAGGCGCAGGGTCAGCGGGGTGACGTCGAGCAGGAACGTGGACTGCTGGCTGTCCAACAGGGCGTGGGCCTGGATGGCCGCGCCCATCGCCACCACCTCGTCGGGGTCGACGTCGGTGAGGGGCTGCTTCTGGAAGTAGTGCCGCACCGAGCTGCGCAGGATCGGGAGCCGGGTCGGCCCGCCCACCAGGATGACGCAGTCGATGTCGGACGCGGTGATGCGCGCGGACTGGAGCGCCTCGTCGCACACCTTGAAGGTGCGCTGCACGAGGTCCATCACCATCTGGTTGAACTCCGCGCGCGAGAGGGTGGTGGAGAAGTCCAGCGAGTAGCCCGCCTCGTCGGTGTAGATGAGCGGGATGTGGATCTGGACGACCTCGTGCTCGGACAGGCCGATCTTCGCCTTCTCCGCCGCCTCCTTGAGCTTCTGGAGCGCGTACTTGTCCTGGCGCAGGTCCACGTTCTGCTGCTGCTGAAACGAGTCGGCGAGCCAGTGCATGATGCGGTCGTCGAAGTCGTCGCCGCCCAGGTAGGTGTCGCCCGCGGTGGAGATCACCTCGAACACGTCGTCGCCGATGTCGAGGATCGAGATGTCGAAGGTGCCGCCCCCCAGGTCGTAGAGCGCCACCCGCTGGTGGTAGCCCTGCCCGAACCCGTAGGTCAGCGCCGCCGCGGTGGGCTCGTTGATGATGCGCAGGACGTCGAGGCCCGCGATCTTGCCCGCGTCCTTGGTGGCCTGGCGCTGGTTGTCGTTGAAGTAGGCCGGCACAGTGATCACCGCCTTGGTGACGGTGGCGCCGGTGTGGTTCTCGACGATCTGGCGCATCTCCTTGAGGACGATGGCCGACACCTCGGGGGGCGAGTAGAGCTGGTTCCGGATCTGGATGCGGACCGAGTTGTTGGGGCCCTCGACCAGGTTGTAGGGCACCACGCTGCGCGCCTTGCGCACCTCCTCCGAGAAGAAGAACCGGCCGACCAGCCGCTTCGCCGAGTACACGGTGTTCTCGGGGTTGGTGATGATCTGCTTCTTGGCGTCGTTGCCCACCAGGACCCGCCCGTCGTCCATGAAGGAGACGACGGACGCGTGGGTGCGCTCGCCCCACTCGTTCGGGATCACGGTCGGCACGCCGTCCTCGATGATGGCGACGCAGCTGTAGCTGGTGCCCAGGTCGATGCCCATCGCGAGCTCGGTCACTTGTTCAAACTCCAGTGTCGCCCGTCGAGTGCCTCTCGGCGAGACCGCCAGGCTATAGCACAGGTTGAACCTGGGGGGTGTCTTGCGACCCCCGATCCGCGCCCGCTATGATCGACCCTGGGCCGGCCTCGGGATCGGCGCGCGTAGGAGGCGGCATGCAGGTGAGCGGGCGCACGTTGGTGCCCACCGTGGCGGAATGCCACCCTGCAGGCTGTACGTTCCTGGGGGCGCCGCACCACGCCGGCCCGGAATACTCGCCGAGGAGCTCGAATGGTCTATCTGCTCGCCACATTCGCCAATGACGCCGACCACATGCCCTCGCTGCTGCACGCCCTCGCCGCGGAGCTGGATGTCCCCGAGAACGGGGGCGCCCAGGAGACGTGGGGGCTGGGGTACTACGCGGACGATCGCGCGCTGCTCATCAAGAAGCCTGCGTCCATCCTGAACCAGCGCACCGCCTACGCCCTGGCCCCGGAGGTGAAGAGCCGCATCCTCCTCGCCTGCGCCAAGGGGACGGGTGAGCGCAGCGCGGCGCCGCCGTACCGCTTCCGCCGGTGGCTCTTCGCGCACACCGGGGCGATGGAGGGCCTGCTCGCCCTGCGGGACACCGTCCGCGACAAGCTGCCGGACTTCGTCCGCTCCGAGGTCGGGCAGGCGAGCGGCGGCGCCCTGGCCTTCGGCATGTTCCTGGCCGAGCTGCACCGCGGCGCGGTGCTCGAGGATCAGCTCGCGGATCCGGCCCGGCTGGCCCAGGCCCTGGCCCGCACCGCCGACACCATCCAGCGCCTCGCCGACGAGGCGGGGAGCGGCCCGGTGCGGGCATCCTTCGTGGCCACCAACGGGCGCGTGGTGCTCGTCCACCAGGGCGGCGCCCCGCTCTCGAGGAAGCTCCAGGCGGGCCTCGAGCGCCTGCCGGCCGGCCCGCTCGACCCCGCGCTCACCGACTTCAAGCAGCTGGCCGCCGCGCTGAAGCGCTTCCGTGCGGTGGTGGTGGCCCCCGGCGACCTCTCCGAGCGCCCCGGCTGGGAGGTCATCCCGGAGGGGGCGTCCCTGGTGATCGACGCCCAGCTGAACGTCTCCGATGTCCAGGCCTGAGGCATCTGAGACGCAACAGGACCCTTGCCTACAGGCGGGCTTACCAGGAAGAATCCCCCACGTTGGGGGGTACCGACCGCGACGTTTGCCGCGCCGCGGCAGGATCTGTCATGGAGGATCACTGAGCGGACGATGAGCGCCGGTAGCGTCCTCATGGTCGAGCCCAACCCGGGCATCCTGATCGTCGCGCGCAACGTGCTCGCGCGCGCGGGCTACGGCGTGCTCGCGGTGTCCAACGCCCGGCAGGGCGTGAAGCTGGTGGCCCAGCGCCGGGCCTCCGTGGTGCTGATGGACGCCAAGCAGGCGAGCGCCGAGGTCCTGGAGGCCCTGGCCGAGCAGGAGCAGGACGCCTTGCACATCATCCTGACCGTCCAGAAGGGGCGGGACGCGATGAACCGGGACGTGACCCACCACGCGGATCGGCTGGGCCTGAACGTGGCCGAGGTGCTCGAGAAGCCGTTCGCGCCGGAGCGCCTCCTGCACGCGGTGGAGCTGGCCCTGTCGCGGGCCCTCGGGGGCACGCGCGAGATCGGCCTCGACACCCTCGTGAACGTCGACGCGGTGCCCTTCGACGACGAGGTGCAGGAGGGCTCCAAGACCGACGTCTTCCCCTTCGCGCACCTGCTCCAGGGCGGCACCGGCCTGCCCGAGGACGACGACGATCCCTTCGACGTCGAGACCAACTTCAACATCGTCCTCGACGGGCGCTCGGCCCGGCGGGCTGCGCTGATCCGGGCCTCGCTCGAGCGCGAGGGCCTGGGCGCCGAGCCCCGCCTGCTGGCCGCGTGCGTGCGGGCCTGCGAGGCCGCGGTGGACATGGAGCCCGATCCGCCGGTGACCACCCCCACCGAGGGCACCCGGCTGGTGGTGGCGGGCTACGTCCGCCACCTCGCCATCGATCAGATCCTGCAGCTCCCCACCGCGGTGGACGGCGTGGCCCGGTGTCGGCTCGAGCTGGATCGGGCCGCGATCGACGTGTTCTACGACGGGCCCCACGTGGTCTTCGCGCGGCAGGACAACCTGCCGGAGGGCTTCATGCTCGGGCGCCTCCTGGTCGCCCACGGCCTGGTGCGGGAGGGCGACGTCGAGGCGGTGCTCGATCCGCGCCGGGGCCTCTCCGGCTGGCTCGGCCAGCGCCTGATCCGCGAGGGCCTGGTCAGCGCGGACAACGTGCGCGAGGTCCTGCGCCGGCAGACCGAGGAGCTGGTCTACGAGGTCGTCCGTTGGCGTGACGGCCGCTTCTCGGTGTTCTCGGGGGAGCCGCTCCCCGCCGAGGCCGTGCGCGCGCGCCTGCGGATCCCGGTGCAGCACCTGCTCCTCGAGGGCATGCGGCGCCTGGACGAGTGGAAGCGGATCGAGGATCAGGTGGGGGACATGGCCGCGGTGCTCCACCCGCTGGCCGCGAACCAGGACGTGGTGCGCGGCCTGTCTCCCGAGGATCGCCTGGTGCTCTCCCACGTGGACGGCCGGCGCACCGTGGCGGAGCTCGTGCGCTCGGTCGCCCGGCCGAGCTTCGACGTCTTCCGGGCGCTCCACAGCCTGGCAGATCGCAAGCTCGTCACGGTGGGAGGCTGAGTGGCGCCGCCCCGTCCGACGCGCCGGGGCTTCGTCGGATTGCGGCTGCCCACCGTGGTGGGGCTGGCGGCGGCGTGCAGCGCCCTCCTGCTCGCGGGGGCGGGCCACCTGTGGCTGGCCCACGAGCGCCAGATGCAGGACAACCTGCACGAAGCGCTCGCCCTGAGGGATCAGGCCGGCCGCGCCGCGCTCGATGCCCTGGACGAGGCAGCAGCCGAGGTGGAGGCGGCGCGCGCCGACCTCTGGCGGGCCCGGGGCGAGGCGGCGGAGCGCCGCGCCTCCGAGCTCGTGCTCCTCGCGGCCGATGGGCATGTCCCGCCCCCGGGGCTGGCCCCCCGCGGTGAGGAGCGCCTCGGCTGGATCGACCTCGGCGCGGATCGCCTCGCCCTCGGCACCACCACCGCCACCCTGAGCGCCCAGCACCCGGAGCTCGCCGCCGCGTTGCGCGCCGCCCCCGCCGACTCCCGCGGCCCCCTCGTGATCCGCGGCGCGGGCGGGGTGTTCGGGATCGGCGCCAAGGGCCCACGGCGCGCCCTGGCCTGGGTGCCCCTGGCCGCACCGCCCGCCGCGCCGTCCGCCCTGCGCGACGCCCGGGCGGTGGTGGGGAACCTGGCCGCCCCGTCACCCCCCGCGTGGCCGCTTCTGCACCCGGCCCCGATCGCGGGGGCGGTGGCCCTGCTCGTGGCCCTCCTCGCCGCGCTCTGGGCGGCTCTTCGGCTCTCACGACCCCTCTCGGACACCGCAGAGGCGGCCCGGGCCTTCGTGCACGGCGATCCCGGGGTCCGAGCGGACGAGGAGCGCGGCGGCCGGGAGGCGCGCGAGCTGGCCCGCACCGTGAACCAGCTCATCGAGCGGGCGGTGCGCCTCGAAGACCGCGGTCGCGCCGCGCGCGAGGAGGACATCCAGGCCGCGGCCCTCGCGATCGAGCAGCTGGGCACCGGCGACCTGCGCCAGCTCACCCCGCGCCTCGCCGCCCCCTTCGGGCCGCTCTCCCGGGCCCTGGATCGGGCCCGCCGCGACCTGCTGGCGCGGGTGTCGCGCCTGCACGGCGTGGCCGAGGCGGTGGCGACCCACGCGGTCGACATGACCCCGGCTGCGCGGCGCCTCGAGGGCGCCACTCGCACCCAGCGGGAGGCCCTGGATCGCCTCGCCCAGAGTGCCGCCGAGGCCGAGCGCAACGTGCTCGAGGGCGCGGACCGGCTCGAGGACGCGGTGGCGGCGGCCGAGGAGGCGGCGCTCGAGCAGCGCCGAGTGGCCCAGCACCTGAAGACCGCGTTGCTGCAGGTGAGCCGCCGGGCCGGTGACGTCGGCGCGGCCACTCAGCGGGTCGACCAGCTCCTGCAGTCCGCCCAGGTCCTGGAGCAGGGCCTCAACCTGTTGGCCAGCCTGTCCTCCGCCCCGGCGGGGGAGGGACGCGACGGGGCCCGGGGCCTGGCGCTGGCGGGGGAGGGCCGGGCGGCCTTCGGCCAGATCTCCCGCACCCTGGCCGAGGTCCGTCAGGACTTGCGGGCTCTCGCGGACGCGCTCACCCAGCTCGCCGACAGCGTGGTCGATCCCCCGCCCGACGCCGCCCACCGGGCCCGCGCGCCGCTCTACGAGGCCGCGTCGAGCCTGGTTCGGGCGGCGGAGCTCACCGGCCAGGGCCTGCAGGGCTGGGCTCGCGCCACCCGGCAGCTGGGGCAGGACGCAGGCGCGGTGGCGGAGGGCGCGGCGGCGGCCGGCGCCCACGTGGGCCCGCTCGCCGAGGCCCTGACCGAGCTCCGGGTGGGGGAGGCGTTCGAGGAGGTGCTCCTCGAGCGCCTCGAGCGCACCCGTCGGGAGGTGGCCAGGGCGGAGGGCGACGCGGAGCTCACCGAAGAGGGGCAGGCCCTCCTCGACGGGGTCGAGGCCGCGGCGGCGGCGGCCCAGGCCCGCATCCAGCGCCTCATTCAGGCTACGGAGGCCACGCTCGAGGTCCTCCGGCGCTGATCCGCGTGCTATGAGGCCAGCGTGACCGAGATCCGCCTGTCGGGGATGCTCATCTGCCAGGACGAAGCCCGGCGGATCGAGGCCTGCCTGGACGCGCTGGCCTTCTGCGACGAGATCGTGGCGGTGGACTCCGGGTCCACCGACGGCACCCTGGAGCTGCTGCGCGCCCGGGGGGTCCGGGTGTTCGAGCAGCCCTGGCTCGGCATGAACGGCCAGAAGGACTTCGGCCGCCAGCAGGCCCGCGGCCGCTGGGTCCTCAACGTGGACGCGGACGAGGTGGTCTCGCCCGAGCTCGCCAAGGAGGTCCGGGCGGTCGCCGATGGGGGCGAGGCCGGCCCCAGCGCCTATCGAATCCCGTTTCGTAACTACTTTCGGGATCAGTGGGTCCGCCGCTGCGGCTACTACCCCGATCCCCACGTCCGCCTGGTCCGCCAGGACAAGTGCCAGTGGGACGCGGCCAGGCCCGCCCACGACCGGGTGCTGGTCGAGGGCGAGACCGGCGCGCTCCGGGGCCACGTGGAGCACTACTCCTTCGAGTCGCTCGACGACTTCCTCGGCAAGTCCCGGCGCTACTCGACCGCCTTCGCCCGGGACGCCTACGGCCGGGGTCGCCGGGCCACCGGGTGGGACGTGGCGGTCCACACCGCGGGGCGCTTCTTCAAGATCTACGTGCTGAAGGCCGGGTTCCTCGAGGGGACCCTCGGCCTGGTGATCGCGGGGCTCCAGGCCTACGAGGTGTTCCAGAAGTATGCCCGGCTCTGGGAGCTGAGCCGCTTCGCCCCGCCCACGGAGGGCACCTTCGGGGATGAGCTCTGACCCTCGCCGGATCCTGATCGTGGACCCGGCGTTCCTGGGGGACGCGGTCTTCGACGCCGCCCTGGCCCGGGCCGCCAAGACCCGCTGGCCGGGGGCCGAGGTCGGCCTCGTGGTGCGCCCACCGGCCGATCAGCTCGCGGCCCGGATGCCCCACGTGGATCGGGTGCACGTCTTCGACAAGCGCGGCGCGGATCGCGGGCTCGGCGGGCTGCGCCGGGTGGCCTCGGTCCTCGCCGAGGTCGGCTACGATCTGGCCCTGATCCCGCACCCCTCGCTCCGCAGCACCTGGCTGGCCGCCCGGGCAGGGATCCCCGAGCGGGTGGGCTCCGCGCCGGGCTGGCTGGCGCGCCGGTGGCTGACCCGCTGGCTCCCCGAGCGGTCCGGCGACACCTTCGTGGGGGCCCGGCTCCGCTTGATCGACCCCGCGTGGGCCACCGTCCCCGGTGAGCTGGGCCAGCTGGGCGGGGTGCTCGAGGCCGCACGCCCGCCGCCGGCGCCCGAGCCGCGACGGGTGGGCCTGGTGCTGGGATCGGAGTGGGCCACCAAGCGCTGGCCGGTCGAGCGGGCGGCCGAGCTCCTGCGAGCCCTGGATCCTGAGCGCCACGTGGTGGTGTTCCTCGGCGCGGCCCGGGAGCGGCCCCTCTTCGAGGCCCTCACCGCGGTGCTCGGCGGGGAGGGGCCCCCGCATGAGGACGCGGTCGGCGGTGACCTCGGCGCGCTCCTGGATCGCCTGGCGGGCCTGGACGTGCTGGTGGCAGGGGACACCGGGCCGCTCCACATGGCGCGCGCCCTCGGCGTCCCGACGGTGGCGCTCTTCGGGCCCACCCCCGAGGATCGGCACTGGCCAGCGCCCGCGGATCGGGTGCTGACCGTGCCCGTGGACTGCCGCCCGTGCAGCCCACACGGTCAGCACCGGTGCCCGAAGGGCCACCACCGCTGCCTGGTCGACCTGGGCGGGGGCACCGTAGCCGGCGCGGTGCGCGCCGTCCTGGAGGGGCGGTGAGGCTGTCGCGGCGGATCCGTAAGGCCCTCCAGGCCGGCCTGGCCCGGGTCCTGGGGGCGGTGGCAGCGGCGCTCGCCCGTCGTCCTCGGCTCGAGGCCGGCAACCAGCCGACCCGGATCCTGGTGATCCGGGTGGATGAGCGGGTCGGGAACGTGCTGCTCACGACCCCGCTCCTGCGGGCGCTCCAGATGGCCCGCCCCGAGGCCCGGATCGAGGTGTTGGTGGCGGCGTCGAAGGCGAGCATCCTCACCGGGATCGCCGACACGATCCCGTTCGAGAAGAAGGAGCTCTTTCGTAACCCGATCCGCTTCATGCGACGGCTCTGGGCCCTGCGCGCCGCCCGGTACGACGCGGTGCTGGACGCCTCCCACTGGCACCACTTCAGCTTCACGTCCGCGCTGCTGATGGGCTTCATCGGCGCGCCGCTCAGGATCACCCACGAGCGCGGCGCCGCTGCTCGCTTCGCCACCCACGCGGTGGCGCCGCCCTCCGCAGCGGAGTGGGAGGTGGCCACGAAGCTCCGGCTCCTCGCGCCGCTGGGCCACCCCTCGCCCGAGCCGCCTCCTCTGGAGACCGGCCTTGGTCGAGGCGAGGCTGAGGCGAGGATGCGGTCCTGGATCGACGAGGCCGGCCTCGATCCGGCGCGCCTGGTTGGCCTCGCTCCCGGTGCCCGGAAGCTGGATCACCGCACTCCGCCCGAGCTGTTCGCTGCGCTGGGCGACCAGGCGGCGTCCCGCGGACACGGGATCGTGGTGCTCTGGGGCCCCGGCGAGGAGTCGCTCGTCCAGGCGGTGCAGGCGAGCTGCCCGAGCGCGATCGCGGCGCCGCCCACCAACCTGGACGAGCTGGCCGCCCTGATGCGGGCCTGCCGGGTGGTGGTGGCCAACGACACCGGGCCCATGCACCTCGCGGTGGCGTGCGGGGCCCGCACCCTGGGCCTGTTCCGGGGCGCTGATCCGATCCGCTGGGGGCACACCCCCCTCGGGCACGCGGTGGTCGTCGTGCCCGAAGAAGCGCCCGAGGACGCGCTCCCGCCGGCCCGAGAGGCCCTGGATCGCCTGCTCTGATCCGGCCTGGGAGCGTCGCCTTGACTCAGAGGCCGCGCCGGGCTGTGGTGGCGCATGCCGCGCAGCATGACCGGCTTTGGCGCGGGGCGCAGCGAGGACGGCGCCCACGTCTACGCCGTCGAGATCCGCACCGTGAACCATCGCTACTGCGATGTCCGGTGCCACCTCCCGGCAGAGCTGACCTGGCTGACCTCACGTCTGGAGGCCAGGGTCCGCGCGAGCATCCAGCGGGGGCGGGTGGAGCTGACGGCGGCCGCGGCGTTCGCGGAGGACGCGACCGTGGTGCCGGTGGTCGACCTCGCCCGGGCCCGCGGCTACCGCCTGGCTCTCGAGGAGCTCGCGGGCGCCCTCGGCATTCCACCTGAGTTCAGCCTCCAGCAGATCGCCCAGGCGCCCGGCGTCATCCGAGCCGAGGCGCGGGGGGACGAGGCCGCGGTCGAGCGCGCGGTCCTGGCGGCGCTGGACGAGGCCCTCGGGTCGGTCGTCGCGATGCGGGATCGGGAGGGCGGGGCGCTCACCGAGGTGCTCCGTGGCCACCTGGCGAAGGTCAGGGAGCTGGTGGATCGGGTGCGCGCCGACGTGCCGCGGGCCAACGCGGATCGGCTCCGCAGGCTCAAGGAGCGCCTCGAGCAGCTCACCGCGGACGTGAAGCTCGATCCGTCCCGGCTGGCCCAGGAGGCCGCGGTGCTGGCCGATCGGGCCGACGTCACCGAGGAGGTCGAGCGCCTGGGGAGCCACGTGGACCAGTTCGCGACGATCCTCACCCAGGACGAGCCGGTGGGACGGAAGTTGGACTTCCTGGTGCAGGAGATGAACCGAGAGGCGAACACCATCGGGTCCAAGGCGGGCGACGCGCCGCTGGCGTACCTGGTGGTGGACCTCAAGACCGAGCTCGAGCGGATCCGCGAGCAGGTCCAGAACATCGAGTGACGAGGCCAGAGGACGTGAAGAGAAGAGGCATTCCCATCGTGATCTCGGCCGCTTCGGGGACGGGCAAGACGTCCCTCTGCAAGCGCCTCCTGGAGACGCTCTCCCACACCGCGCGGAGCATCT
>JACKEN010000001.1:590000-2242460 GCA_020632995.1 Deltaproteobacteria bacterium
CGCGGTGAAGAGACCGCGTTCCCGCAGACGGACGGAAAGACCCCATGAACCTTCACTGCAACTTGGCACTGACATTTGGGACAGATTGCGTAGGATAGGTGGGAGGCGATGATCTCGTCGTTCCGGCGGCGAAGGAGCCAACCTTGAAATACCACCCTGTCTGTTCTGGATGTCTAACCTGGGCCCGTAATCCGGGTCAGGGACACTGTCTGGTGGGCAGTTTGACTGGGGCGGTCGCCTCCCAAAAGGTAACGGAGGCGCGCGAAGGTTCCCTCAGGCTGATTGGAAACCAGCCGAAGAGTGCAAAGGCATAAGGGAGCTTGACTGCGAGACCGGCAGGTCGAGCAGGTACGAAAGTAGGCCTTAGTGATCCGGTGGTTCTGAGTGGAAGGGCCATCGCTCAACGGATAAAAGGTACTCTGGGGATAACAGGCTGATCTCCCCCAAGAGTTCACATCGACGGGGAGGTTTGGCACCTCGATGTCGGCTCGTCGCATCCTGGGGCTGAAGTCGGTCCCAAGGGTTTGGCTGTTCGCCAATTAAAGCGGCACGCGAGCTGGGTTCAGAACGTCGTGAGACAGTTCGGTCCCTATCCTCTGTGGGCGCAGGATACTTGAAGGAGAGCTTTTCTTAGTACGAGAGGACCGGAAAGGACGCACCTCTGGTGGACCAGTTGTCATACCCATGGCATAGCTGGGTAGCTAAGTGCGGCAAGGATAACCGCTGAAAGCATCTAAGCGGGAAGCCCCCTCCGAGATAAGGTATCCCGGGACGCAAGTCCCCTGAAGGGTCGTCGAAGACTACGACGTTGATAGGCCGGGTGTGTAAGGGGTGTAAGCCCTTGAGCTAACCGGTACTAATCACCCGTGCGGCTTGACCATGCTCAATTCGTCGGGGCTAGGGCTCGGCCTTCGAGCCACTCAGCGCACAGCGCAAGAATCTCATTCGTCTTCTTTCAGTTTCCGGTGGCTATAGCGTGGGGGTCACACCCGATCCCATCCCGAACTCGGCAGTTAAGCCCCACAGCGCCGATGGTACTGCACCAGTGATGGTGTGGGAGAGTAGGACGCCGCCGGATTTTTTTCCGCCCCGTGAGGCCTTTGGCTTCACGGGGCTTTTTTTGTGCCCGATCGTCGCATGCTCGCCGGCCCAACATCTGGCGGTCGACGGCGAGCAACTGCACCATCCCTGGTGCTCTCGCTTGACCGAAGGGCGGCGATCTCGGTCCAATTCCGACTGGTTCCGCCGAGGTGCCTGGCGGTCCGAGAGCGCAGCAGGAAACGGCCCGCCTGGGCCGCGGATCCCGACGGGACGTTTCCTGCTGCGCTCGATCCCTGCTGACCCTTCCGCTTGTCCCGGTGCCCCTCGCCGTGGTTCTGACTCAGCAGGATGCCCGACCACGTCTATGAGCATGTGACCTTCGCGGTGTCGGAGATCGAGCACCGCTACGGTCCCAACGTACACCTCCTCGCCGATCCCTACCTGCTCACGCTGCTCGCGCAGCTCTGCAGCCCGGATACCGTCCAGCCCGTGGTGAACCGGCTGGTTCACGAGCTCTACCGGTTCATGACCGCCAAGGTGATGGCCACCGAGTTCCCGCGCCGTCGGGTCGAGATGCCCACCCGCATGATCGCGTCGACGCCGCGGGGCGTCTACGTGGGGGAGGTGCTCGAGCCTCGGACCCGCGCGGTGGTGGTGGACGTGGCCCGGGCCGGGATGCTGCCGGCGATGGTGGTGTACGATGCGCTGAACCACGCCCTCGATCCGCGCGGTGTTCGACAGGATCACGTGGTGATGAGCCGGACCACCGATGAGCGGACCGGCGCCGTCACCGGCGTGTCGATGTCGGGCTCCAAGGTGGCCGGGGACGCCGCCGGCGCGGTGTTGATGGTGCCCGATCCCATGGGCGCGACGGGATCGTCGGCGTGCGCGGCGGTGGACATCTACCATGCGCCCGGCATGCAGCCGCCGAGCAAGGTGATCCTCATGAACCTGATCGTGACCCCGCAGTACCTGCGGCGGGTCACCACCCAGTTCCCGAGCGCCACCATCTATGCGGTTCGGCTGGATCGCGGGCTCAGCTCGGCCGACGTGCTCCGCGCGGTGCCGGGCGAGCGGTGGGATGAAGAGAACGGCCTGGATGACCACCAGTACATCGTCCCCGGGGGCGGCGGCTTCGGTGAGCTCATGAACAACGCCTACGTCTGAGGAGAGAGCGACAGATGAACGACTACACCAAGGTTCCCGAGGTCATGATCTCGGCTGAGGAGATCGCCCAGCGGGTGAAGGAGATGGGCGAGGCCATCGCGAGGGATCTGGACGAGCGCGACCTCACGGTGGTGGGGGTTCTGAAGGGGAGCTTCGTGTTCATGGCGGATCTGGTCCGCGCGATCGAGAGGCCCCTGACGTGCGACTTCCTCGGGCTGTCGTCCTACGGATCGGCGACGGAGTCGTCCGGAGTGGTGGCGATCACCAAGGACCTCGGCGATCCGGTCGAGAACAAGCACGTCCTTGTGATCGAGGACATCATCGATACCGGGCTGACGATGGCCTACCTGCTGGAGAACCTGGCCACCCGCCGGCCGGCATCGGTCAAGATCGCCTCCTTGCTCTCCAAGCCCGCGCGGCGCAGGGTTGAGATAGACATCGACTACCTGGGCTTCACCATCGAGGATCGCTTCGTGGTGGGCTACGGGTTGGACTTCGATGGGCGGTATCGCAACCTGCCTTACATCGGAACGATGGACTGAGGAGCTGCCATGGCCAACGAGGACGCCGCGCCGAGCCCGAAGAAGAAGGTCCGTTGGGGCCGCATCTTTGGATTCATGTTGCTCCTGGTGCTCTTGGGCGCCGGGCTCTACGGCGCCTCGTGGCTCAACGCTCGCCGCTACTACCTGGTGGTCGGGCCCACCGATGTGCGCGTGGGGCGCGGGCGGATGCTGCCCATGGGCTACGATCCCTTCGTGCCGACCGAGCCCACGCAGCGCAAGGCGTACCGTACGTTCCCGCTCCCGGGCGGGCTCACGGTCGAGCGTGGGGAGCGGAGCTTCTTCGACCGGGTCGAGCTCGATCAGCAGCTCTACGACCTCCTGGTCCGATCCCTGGAGCACACCCTGGCCGCGAACAACGCCCGGACCCCGGAGCTCTCGGTGGCCTACCTCGAACAGCTCCGCGCGCTCCCCGGGCTGAACGTCGAGCAGCGCGGGCGCGTGGACGCGCTGGGGCAGCAGGCCATCTTCGTCGAGGCGAAGGCGCTCGAGGCGCAGGCGGTGGCCGCGCTACAGCAGGCGATCGAGAAGTTCGAGGTGTCCGCGAAGGGTGGGGCGCCGGTCGCGACCGAGGCTCGGGCGCGGGCGGCGGCGCTGACTGCGCTGCTCCAGCGGTTGCGGGGCGAGGCGGTGCTGCTGGTGCCCCCGCCGGCGCCCGCTGCCACCAGCACCATCGGTGCGGCCGCCCCCTGAACGCGGATTCACCCTCGGGCCGCCTTGTTCCCTCGATTCCTGGTTGATTCCGGGCCTGGATTCGAGGTACCACCCGGCCACTTTTCCAGAGGGGCTTCGGTCCCACTTTTCCGGAAATCGCAAGAGGCGAATCTCAATGGCTTCCATCGAAGACAAGGTCAAATCGATCATCGTCGAGCAGCTCGGCATCTCCGAAGATGAGGTCAAGCCCGAGGCTTCCTTCATCGATGATCTGGGCGCGGACTCTCTCGACATCGTTGAGCTGGTGATGGCGATGGAGGAGGAGTTCGAGATCGAGATCCCCGACGAGGAGGCTGAGAACATCAAGACCGTCGGCGACGCCATCAAGTACATCGACAAGCACAAGTCGGCTTGATGCCCTGACGGGGGCACTCCACATGAGCAGCATGGTCGACCACCGGGGGCGCCCCCGCGTGGTGATCACCGGCATGGGCCTGGTGACACCCTGCGGGACTGGGCTCGAGAAGTCGTGGTCCTCGATCATCGAGGGCAAGAGCGGCATCGGCCCCATCACGCACTTCGACGCAGGCCCGCACGAGACCCGCTTCGCGGGCGAGGTGCGGGACTTCGATCCCAAGCGTTGGATGGAGCCCAAGGAGGTCCGCCGGAACGACCTCTTCATCCAGTTCGCCATCGCCGCGAGCGAGATGGCGATGGAGGACGCGGCCTACAAGGTCGCGCCCGAGGAGTCGGAGCGGGTCGGTGTCATCGTGGGTGCAGGCCTGGGCGGGCTCGAGACGATCGAGCTCACCGCCAAGGTGCTGTTCGAGCGGGGCCCGAAGAAGATCAGCCCCTTCTTCATCCCGGCGCTCATCGTGAACCTGGCCCCCGGCCAGATCTCCATCCGGATCGGCGCCCGAGGACCAAACTGGTCGCCGGTCTCTGCCTGCGCCACCAGCGCCCACGCGGTGGGCGAGGCGGCGGAGCACATCCGGCGCGGGGTCTGCGACGTGGTCGTGACGGGCGGCGCGGAGGCCACCATCACCGCACTCGGGGTGGGTGGCTTCAACGCCATGAAGGCGCTCTCCACCCGGAACGACGAGCCCGAGCGGGCGAGCCGGCCCTGGGACAAGGATCGAGACGGCTTCGTGATGGGCGAGGGCGCCGGGATCCTCGTGCTCGAGAGCCTCGAGCACGCGCTGGCCCGTGGCGCGCGGATCCACGGCGAGGTGCTCGGCTACGGCTCCACGTCCGACGCCCACCACATCACCGCTCCCGACGGTCAGGGTGCGCGGCGCTGCATGCGCATGGCGCTGGCCGACGCCGGGGTGGAGACGAGCGCCATCGACTATATCAACGCCCACGGCACCTCCACGCCGGTGGGCGACACCCAGGAGATCGAGGCGATCAAGGACGTGTTCGGTGAGCACGCCAAGAAGCTCGCGATCTCGTCCACCAAGTCCATGCATGGCCACATGCTGGGTGCGGCGGGCGCGGTGGAGGCCATCATCACGATGATGGCCATCAAGAACGGGATGTTGCCGCCCACCATCAACCTCGAGAACCCGGACGAGGGCTGTGACCTCAACCTGGTGCCGAACGTGGCCCAGGCCCGGGCGATCAAGGTGGCGTTGAGCAACTCGTTCGGCTTCGGGGGCACGAACGCCTCCCTCGTGGTCGGCGCCTACGAGCCTGATCAGAGCCGGTAGGCGACTCCAGCCATCAGCTTGAGGCCCCAGCGCACGTCGTCCGTGGCGATGTGCGGGCCGACCTTCACGTCCATGGTGATGGCCAGGGGCGGGGTGAGGTGGAACTCCGCCACCGGGCCGACCAGCACCGGGACCGCGAACACGGTGGAGCGGCCGCTCTTGGTCGGGATGGCCAGGAGGATCGGAAGCTCCAGCCCGCCGCCGAGGATGATCCGGTTCTCGAGGGCGTAGCCTGCCGTAGCCTGGAGGTTGGCCATGAGGCCCAGGGTGAAGCCGCCCTCGAAGCCGAAGGCGAGGCCGGGATCGACCCGGGCGCCGACGCTCCACGCCTGGTCGCGGAAGATGGTCCAGCGCATGGGGGCGGCGAAAACCAGGTTCTTGCCGAAGGTCCGGCTGGGGCGCCAGAGGCCGTAGTCGAAGCCTACGAGGCCGCCGACCGAGAAGCCGCGGCGGAGCGAGTAGTGGTAGGCGGCCCGGGGGAGGCCCGAGAACCCGGCCTCCAGCTGGGCGATGGCGCCCGAGGTGGGCACGCCACCCGCCGTGATGTCCCAGGAGACGCTCTGGACTACGGGCTCGGACGGGGCAGGCGCCTCGGACTCGGGCGCCGACACCTCGCTCGGGGCGGGGGCGTCGCCGTCGGCGGGCTGGGCCAAGGCTGGAGCCGCGCTCGCGGTGAGGAGGAGGAGCGCCAGGGACGGGAGGGGAGTTCGCACCGCGCGCAGCATCGCCCACGGGCCAGAGCGCCGCAACGCGGATCGCCCAACCGTGAGAAACACCACACGAGGCTTGAGAGTCCCCCGCGCGCGTCAGTAATCTCGGCCTACAGTGCGTTGTCTGTCACACGCCCTCAGCGATGTCGGCATGAAGCGGGACCACAACGAGGACGCCTACCTCGCGACCGATGAGCTGATGCTGTACGTCGTCGCGGACGGGATGGGTGGCCACGCGGCGGGTGAGGTGGCGTCTTGGGAGGCGGTCGAGGCGGTGCACGGGATGGTGCGTCGTGGCCGTGAGATCCTCCAGGCGTACGCCGACCAGCCGAGCGAGGAGACGGTGGCGGGGCTTCGACGCCTGGTCGAGAGCGCGATCCAGGCCGCTACGTACATGGTGTTCGGCATCGCGGAGCAGGACCCAACCCACAAGGGCATGGGCACCACGATCACGGTGATGGCGGTGGTCCACAACATCGCGGTCCTGGGCTCGGTGGGGGACAGCCGCGCCTACCTCGTGCGGGGCAACCGGACCTGGCAGGTCACCGAGGATCACACCCTCGTGCAGCTCCAGATGAAGGCGGGGCTCATCACCGCCGAGCAGGCCAAGAACTCCCCGCGCGGCAACGTCATCACCCGCGCGGTGGGGCCGCGTGAGTACGTGCAGGTCGACACCTATGTGGTGCCGGTGCAGCCGGGCGATCGCTACCTGCTTTGCTCTGACGGTCTGCACGGGTACCTCGAGACCCACGAGATCGCGCCGGTGGTGTCGGCCTCGACCCTCGCCGAGTCCTGTCAGCGCTTCATCGACATCGCCAACCAGCGCGGCGGCAAGGACAACATCACCTGCGTGATGGTCGAGATCGCGGCCTAGCCCTACCGGGCGCCGGTGCGGCCGGTGGCGGCCTTGAAGGCGTCTCGGGTGGTGCCGGCGGCCGCGTAGCACCAGCGGTGCTCGAGGGCGAGGAGGGTCACCAGGTGGGGCCGGTCCTCCTCGGGCACGACGCTGAAGTCGAGGGTGGTGAGCCGCCCGAACACCCGCAGGAAGTCCAGGGCCTGGCGGACCACCGTCCCCGAGCGGTGGTGGCGAGAGGGCAGGGTCTCGGTCCAGCGCTCCAGCTCGCCGACCTCGGCGCCGAGCTCGCGCACGAAGGTGGCGAGGGGCGAGCTGACCGTGCCACCTTCCTCGCCCTCCCGGTAGCGCCGCAGCAGGCTCAGCACCGGCCCGAGGCGCTCGAGGCGTCGGGTCGGGCCGTCCTGGAGGGCGGCGGCGCGCCGGGCGTCGAGGCGCTGCTGCTGGGCGCGTCGGGCGTCGCGGGTCTTGGTGGAGGCGCAGGCGGGGGTGGCGTAGATCGACTGGGGCGAGGTCATGCCTGGTTGGACAGCAAGGACCGTGCAAAGTTGCCAGGTGCGCGAGATGTCTGATGAAGCGCGGGCCGCGGGTGGCCGTGACCACGGGCCCTGGGGTGTGGTTGACCACGGCCTGTACACCCCGTTTCCGTGCGAATGCGCTGTCGGCCTGCTAGAACTGCCGGGTGGTCATGGAACCTGCTGGAGGGCGCGATCAGGCCCAGCCTGACGGGTCGGGCGAGGCGGTGGGGTCGGGGGCGCCGCCGGTCACGCTGGAGCTCCTGCGGGCGCTGCCGAAGACCGACCTGCACTGCCACCTCGACGGCTCGCTCCGGCTGAGGACCATCCTCGAGCTGGCCGAGCAGGATCGGGTGCCGCTGGGCGCGACGGACGAGGACGCCCTCGCGCGGCGGCTCCACCTCGGGGAGAACTGCGAGAGCCTGGAGGCCTACCTCGAGGCGTTCGAGGTGACCCTCTCGGTGATGCAGACGGAGGGGGCGCTCTACCGGACCGCGTACGAGCTGGCCGCCGACGCGGCGGCGGAGAACGTGCGGTACATGGAGGTGCGGTACTCGCCGATCCTCCACACCCAGCGCGGGCTGCCGCTGCCCAACATCGTCGAGGCGGTGGTGCAGGGCCTGCGCGACGCGGAGCGCGACCACAAGATCCGGAGCGGGGTGATCCTGTGCGGGATCCGGAACATGGATCCGCTGATGTCGTTCCGGATGGCGGAGCTTGCAGTGGCCTTCAAGCACGCAGGTGTCGTGGGCTTCGATCTGGCGGGGGCCGAGGTCGACTACCCGGCGAAGAACCACGTCGAGGCGTTCCGGCTGATCCTCAACAACAACGTGAACTGCACCCTCCACGCGGGGGAGGCGTACGGCCCCGAGTCGATCCACCAGGCCATCCATTACTGCGGTGCGCATCGCGTCGGCCACGGCGTGCGCCTGGCCGAGGACGGGGATCTGCTGAACTACGTCAACGATCACCGGATCGCGCTCGAGGTGTGCCCGAGCTCCAACGTGCAGACCGGCGCGGTGCGCTCGCTCGAGACGCATCCGATGCGGTTCTACTTCGACTACGGGATCCGGCTGACCATCAACACCGACAACCGGCTCATCACCGACACCACGAGCAGCAAGGAGCTCTGGCTCGCCCACCAGCACATGGGCTTCTCGCTCGAGGAGCTGATGCAGGTGATCATGATGGGCTTCAAGAGCGCCTTCCTGCCGCTGCGCGAGCGCCGCGCGCTGCTCCTCGAGGCGGCGCGGGAGCTGGAGGCGCTCACCGCGGTCTCGGTGCGTCCGGAGATCGCGGATCGCGACGAGGAGGGTGCGCCGCACCTGGCGCGCCTGTCCGAGCGCCCGGGCTGCGCCTAGCAGCGCCTAGCAGGCCATCGGAGAAGTAGCCCATGCGATCCGCGGGGCTACTTCTCCGATGGCCTGCTAGCCCTTCGGGAGGTAGCCGGCGTCGCTCAGCACCTGGCGGAGGGTGCGCTCGTCGAGCCCCTGCAGGATCACCCCGTCCACGTCGATGACCGGCACGCCTCCGGGCCGGAAGCCCTTGGCGGCGGCCTTCGCGGCGAGCTCCTGCTGGGCTGCGCGGGAGGCCTCGATGTCCTTCTCGACGAAGGGCACGCCCCAGCTCTTCATGAGGCGCTTGGCGGTCTTGCAGACCCCGCACCAGCTCGCGCTGTAGATGACGACCTGGCGGGCGCCCCGCGCGGCCGCGGCGGTCGCGGTGGCGGTGCCGTTGACCTCGAAGCCGTAGCGGCTGGCGAGGGCCACCGGGAAGGTGCCGTCGTCGCGCGCCTTCGAGAGATCGGCGAGGTAGATGTAGCGGCCGGCCTGGCGCACCTCGGGGCTCAGCGAGAGGTCGGTGACCACGACCTCCTTGCGGGCGGGGGTGGGGATGTCGTCGATCCGGGTCGCGGTGGCGAAGCGCCGCCCGCCCTCCTCGGGGTAGCTGAAGACGAGGTCGGTGCGCGCGGCGGTGACCTCGATCGCCGGGGGTGGGGCGGCCTCGGTCGCGCCGGCGTCGGCGGGGCCCGCGCTCCTTGTGCAGGCGGCGAGCGCCAACGAGACGAGACCCCAGGTGGTGCGGTGGCGGCGAAGAAGAGAATCGAGCCCGACGGGCATGCAAGGAGGGTAGTGCAGAGCGGACACGGTGACCATCTGGACCCACACGCTTCCCCGGGCTAGGGTCGCACCGCCGGTTTTCCCATGACCCGCCCGGATCAGCTCTTCGACCCCAACAGCCTGGAGGCGATGCTCACCCGCACGGTCCAGGCCGAGGGCGGGCAGCGGATCATGCTCCTCCTGGCCGGCGCGGTGCGCGCGATCAGCCCCGAGGTGCGGCTCCGGGTCGGGCCTGGTCGCACCGTGAGCGTGCGGGCGGGCCCGCGAGACGGGATCCGGGCGCTCGGGCTCGCGTTCCTGGCCGACACCGGGCGCCTGGAGTCCGGGCCGGATCCGGTGCCGCGTCAGGGGTCGAGCGGAAAGCCGCTCGCGCTCCTCCTCACCGAGGCGCGGACCTGGGCCGCGAGCGTCCGCGAGCACCTGACCCCGCTCGGGGGGCTCGCCGCGATCCTGCGCTCTTCCGCCGCCAGCGCGGGCGCGCTCGGCGCGGCGCCCGACGTGGTCCAGCAGGTGGCGCAGCTGGTGGACGGGCGGCGCTCGGTCGCGCTGCTCCTGGCGGACTCGGGGCTGGACGAGCTCCTCACCGCGCGCATCCTGGCCCGCCTGGTCCAGGACGGGGTGCTGGAGGTCCTGGGCCCCGACGACGCCGCGGATCCGCTCCTGCCGCCGCCTCGCCTCGAGAGCGCGCAGTTCACCATGCCGCGCTCGGGCTGGGGGCAGACCTCCGCCCTCCCCGAGGAGGACGCGAACGAGTTCGAGGGCCAGGCGGTGGCCACCGACATCCGCGGCTGGCTGGCCGACGAGGTGCCGCCAGCGACCTTGCTGTCGGACGACGCGTTCGTGCAGGCGTACGGCGACGAGCGCCCCAAGCCCGCCACCCCGGTGACGCCGAGCCAGGCCCCCACGCGGGCGCCGACCCCCTCCCGGCCCCCGGCCGCGACCGCGCGGGCGAGCGCGGCGCCGGTCGCGCCGGCACCGAAGGCGCATGCTCCGGCGACGCGTGAGCCCTTGCCACCGACTGCGCCTCCGCCTGCCCCCGCCGCGCCTGCGCCGGTCGGGGCCACGCCGACGGCGGCGATATCGACCGAACCTGCGCCTGCACCCGAGCGTCGCGTGGCCCCCACCCGCTCCGACTCCGCGGCCCGGATCCGGGCCGGCGTGCCGTACTCGACCCGCACCCCGCACCCGGCGGAGGACGACGACGACGTGTTCCGCGAGGCGGGGGTCGGCGGCTCGCGGGTGGCGATAGGGGTCGGTGCGGTCGCGCTGCTCTTCGTGGTGCTCGCCGCCGCGGCGCTGCTCCGGTCGGGCGACCAACCGCCGCCGGGGGAGGACGCGGGGCTCCCGATGATCCCCGTCCGCACCGCCACCGTGGCCACGTCTTCGGTGGCGACCGCCACCGTGGCGACCGCGACGGTGGCCGAGCCCGCCCCGGCGCCGGACGGCTTGCGCCCCACCGTGGCCGGCCCCGACGCGCCCGAGGACGTGCGTGAGGCGGAGTCCCTCGTCGAGGCGGAGCGCTACCACGACGCGGAGCGGCTCCTCAGGCAGCTCCGTGCAACCCGGCCTGCAGATCCCGCCGTCTTCATCCTGAGCGGGATGGTCTACGTCGACACCAACCGCCTGGGGGCGGCGGGGCACATGGCGGATCAAGCGCTGGCCCTGGATCGGCGCTCGTTCCGGGCCTGGGTGCTGAAGGGCTCGGTGCTCCAGTTCCAGCGTCGGGACCAGCAGGCCCTCGAGGCCTACCAGCGCGCGCTGGTGCTCGGCCCGAGCCACCCGATGAGCGACGAGATCCGCGCCCTGGTGTCGCAGCTCGAACGCAAGGTGCGTTGACGGCGGGTCCGCTCAGTAGAGGACGCTGATGAGCCGCAGGGGCTCGGGGGGGGCGGGCGGGGCGGTCGCGGCCCGCTCACCCGCCGCGGCGAGGGCCAGCAGGCGATCCTCGGGCGCCCCCGCCTCGGCCTCCCGGAGCGCGGTCGCGACCAGGATCCGCACCTGCTTGCGCAGGAAGCCGTCCGCGGTGAGCAGCACCGCCCAGGCCGGGCGCTCACCCTCGTGCGCGGGCAACAGACGCGCCTCGCTGAGGCGACGGACGGTGGACTGGCCGGGCCGGGTGTCTCGGGCGAAGGCCGAGAAGCAGCGCCGGCCGACGAGCGGGGCGAGGAGCCTGTCCACCCGTCGGACCAGCGCGGGGTCGAGGTCGGGGAGGAGGTAGGCGTAGCGGCGGCCGGTGGCCGAGAAGCCAGCGTGGAAGGCCCGCGGCACCACGCGCACCTCGGGGCAGGCGAGGTTGGGGTCGACCCCGTCCAGGGCCTCGCGGAGCGCCTCGGGGGGGAGGGCGGGGCGCAGGCGCAGCGAGATCACCTGGCCGGTCGCGCTCACCCCGCGGTCGGTGCGGCCGGCCACGGCGAGGGCTCGAGCCTCGGCCGGGAGCAGGGCGAGGGCGGCGCGGACCGCGTCCTCGACCGTGTAGAGGCCGGGCTGGCGGCTATAGCCGGCGAATCCGGCCCCGGAATAGGCCAGTGTCGCGCGGTAGGTCGCGTCCAACATGGGGGGCTGCTAACATCGTCGAACCCCATGCCGGCGGACAAGCGAACCGGGATCGCGGACGACGCGGGGGCCTACGAGGATCTTCCCGAGGCGGAGGAGGCGCCAGCGCCGAAGCGGAGCCCTCGGCCCCGAGCGGGGTCTGGGATCGCGAGCGACGCGAACCTCTTCGAAGGCCTCCTGGAGGAGTCCTCGGACGCCGTCCAGCGGCTGGACTCCCAGTGGCTGTACCAGGTGCACGGGCAGGTCTTCGGGCCGGTGCGCCCCAAGGAGCTGCTGGAGATGCTCTATCGGGGGGAGATCTCTCCCGACACCCCGATCTCCCCCGAGGACGGCGACTTCCTGCCGCTCCGGCGCATCGGCGTGTTCCGCACCCACCTCCCGAAGGTCGAGGCCCACAGGAAGGAGCTCGAGGCCCACAAGGCCCGGGATCAGGCCGAGGCCAAGCGGCGCCTGAAGCGGCGGCTGGGCTGGGCCAGCCTCGCCCTGGTGGTGACGGTGGGCGGGTCGGCGGGCATCGCGATGTGGGTGCGCTCCAGCCGGGAGGCCGCCGCGGCGGCCGAGAAGGCGGCCAAGGAGGCGAAGCTCAAGGAGGAGCTCGACGCGCTCCTCGCCAGCGTCACGATCGAGCCGCCGCTCTTGTCGGTGGTGGACGAGCCGCCCGAGGACACCGGCGGCGGCAAGCGGCCCCGGCGGCGGAAGAAGGGCGTGGCCCGCTTCTCCGGCGGGTCGGGCACCCCGGCGAGCGGGGAGATCACGAAGAACGAGATCATGCAGGGCATGGCCTCCGCCTTCCCCGGCTTCAAGCAGTGCATCGTGGAGCAGCTGAAGCGGGACAAGGACTCGGTGCCCGAGCAGATCGTGCTGACCTTCTCGGTGGACAACCAGGGTAAGGCGCAGAACTTCTCCCTGACCGACCGGTTCCTGCGGAAGTCACAGCTCAAGGACTGCCTCGGCGGCCACATCGCGCGGGTGAGCTGGCGCGCCTACAAGGGTGAGGTCCAGAACATCGAGTATCCGATCACCATTGGTCGGCGTTGAGACAGGGGGTTTCGGCCGGGCGCGGTTCGGAGTTAGCTTCTAGCTGGTGCCCAAGCCCAAGATTGGTGAGATCCTCGTCCGCCGGAACGCGATCACCGCCGCGGCGCTGAAGGAGGCCCTTCTGGCCCAGGGAGCGTCGCTGCTCCCGCTGGGCTCCACGATGGTGCGCCTGGGGACGGCCTCCGAGGAGGACGTGGTGCTCGCGCTGGCCGAGCAGCACGGGGTGCCTGGGGTGGTGCTCTCGAAGAGCACGATCCAGTGCGAGGCGCTGGGGCTGGTGCCGGAGCGCATCGCGTCCGGGCACCGGATCCTGCCCATGGCGGTGGAGGGGGCCACGCTCAAGGTGGCGCTGGCCAACCCGGTGGATCAGGTCCTCCTGGACGAGATCGCGTTCGCCTCGGGCAAGAAGACCCTCCCGTTCGTGGCGGTGCGCTCCACCCTGGAGGACGCGGTGCGCCGAGGTTACCGGGCCAAGGGTGAGGGCGCCGCGCTGAGCCCGGGCGCGGACTGCACCCACGAAGAGGTCCACCTCGAGGTGGTGCAGCCACCGGCGCCCGCCGCCCCCGCGATGGAGCCGGAGCTCTCCCAGCGGGCCGTCGACGACTTCCCGAAGGCGCCGCCGCCCCGGCCCCGGGCGGACCACGCCAAGCCCCGGGTGCTGGTGGTGGACGACGAGGAGGCGATCCTCGACATCATCGACCGGGCCCTGACCCACAAGGGGATGGAGGTGGTCCGGGCGACCCGCGGGCGAGAGGCGCTCGATCAGCTCCGGGCTACGAACCCGGACATCGTGCTGCTGGACGCGATGCTCCCGGAGATCCACGGCTTCGAGATCTGTGCGCAGATCAAGCGCTCCGAGCAGTACGGGCACATCCCGGTCATCATCATCTCGGCCGTCTACACCGGGTGGAACCTCATCCAGGACGTCAAGGCCATGTATCGGGCCGACGACTACATGACCAAGCCGTTCCGGATCATGGAGCTGGTGCGGAAGGTCGAGGAGACCCTCAGCAAGACCCAGGGCGGGGCCTCGCCCTCGCCCGAGCAGGCGGAGGTGCTCCGGACGGTGGAGGACCAGCTCCGCCGGGCGGGGGAGGCGGCCAAGGCGGGGCAGCTCGATGAGGCGCTCCAGGCGGCCCAGGCCGCGGTGAAGGCGGATCCCTTCGACGCCCGGGCCCACTTCATCCTCGGGACCACCCTCCACCGGGCGGGGCGGGTCTACGAGGCGATCTCGGAGTACGAGCGGGTGGTCGAGCTGGCCCCCTCCCAGTTCAACGCCCTGAAGAACCTGGCGGTGCTCTACGAGCGCCAGGGCTTCAAGTCGAAGGCGGTGGAGCTCTGGATGCGCGCGCTGAACGCCTCACCTTCCGATGCGGTGCGCGACACGATCAAGGCGCACCTCATCCAGCTCCTCTGAGCGGGCCTGGCCCGGGGTTTGGTGATCCGCTCCCCCCGCGGCGATTTTCTGGTACCATCGGCGCCGCGACCGCCGAACGGCCTACGTGATGGCTTGCCCCCGGGCGTTCCATGAACCGACCGATTGAGACGCTGACACAAAGCGTGTAGCGAGCAGGCACCCTGGGACAGGCATGAAGTTTCTCTGCGGAAGTTGCCGGACGAAGTACCAGATCTCCGACGAGAAGGTCCGGGGGAAGATCCTGACCATCCGCTGCAAGAAGTGCGGCGCGAAGATCCTGGTGCGCGAGTCGCTGGCCCGAGACGCGGGCGGCGGCACCGCGGTGGCGCCGGTGGCAGACGAGCAGGCGGAGGCGGTGGTCTCCGAGCGCCGCTCGGTCTCGGCCCGCGCCCAGGGGGGCGGGGCAGCCCTCGCCCACGCCTACGACGAGGCGATGAAGGGCCACGGCGGTGAGCATGACGACATGCCCACCAGCATCGCCCCGGTGCCGGCCAACCTCGAGATCGCCGGGGTCGAGTGGTACGTGGCCATCGACGGCGAGCAGCACGGCCCCTTCGCCTTTCCCGAGCTGGTGAAGAAGATCAGCGGGGGCGAGATCCTCGGCCGCCACTACGCGTGGCACGACGGGATGGAGAACTGGACCCGGGTCCGCGACGTGAAGGACCTGGCCGGCTACCTGCAGCCCACCGGCAAGAAGAAGCCGCCGCCCCCGCCGCCGCCCGGCGCGACGGGCGACGAGGCCGACAAGGTGGTGGACTTCGCCGAGAAGAAGGCGGAGCGCCAGCGCCAGCTGGGGGCCAGCGCGGTGGCCCCGATGGACTCCGATCTCGAGCAGACCGAGGTGGAGTCACCGGAGGCGGGGGCGCTGGTGATGCCCTCGACCTCGGAGCGGGCCGAGCAGCTCGACCACGTGCTCAACGAGGCCCTCGGCATCGCGGGCGAGGGCCAGACCGCCCGCGCCGAGCCCGAGAAGGCGGTGCCGAGCGCGGCCAAGGCCAAGGCGACGATCGAGGACCTCCTGTCCTTCGACAACAACCAGGAGGACATCTTCGCCAACGTGCCCCGCGCCTCGGACGAGGCCGATCCGCAGCGCGAGTCCACCCGCTTCTTCGTGGCCGCGGCGGGGGTCAACAAGCAGAAGTCCCGGGCCCGCATGGGCCTGGTGATCGGGCTGGTGATCCTGGCCGGCCTCGGGGCCTTCGTGGGCGCGTGGGCGGCGGGGATCATCGAGGTGAAGATCCCGGGCATCGGCAACCCCTTCCACCGCGGCGACACCGTGACCGACGACGACCTGGCCGCCCTCGGGGCGGAGGACGTCGAGGATCCCGACGCGCTCAAGAAGATGCTGGAGGGGGTGAAGGACCCCGCCAGGCGCAAGGCGATCGTGCAGACCCAGCGGCGCAAGTCCTCCGCGACCAAGACCACCGCTGGCGCCACCAACGACTACGTGGACGACGGCTCCGGGCAGGGCTCCGGCAGCGGCGGGCCCCGGGGCGAGACCGGGGCCGAGGCCCTGGCGCTCGAGGGTGACCTCAGCACCAGCGGCGGCGGCCGCGCCGCGGGGGTCGGTGACGCGCGCCTGCCCGGCTCGGGCATCGAGGACGTGGTCCCGGTCGACCAGAAGACGCTGAGCCAGGACGCGATCACCGCGGTGATCAACGCCCGCAAGAAGTCGGTGTCGATCTGCTACGAGCAGTCGTTGCGCGGCCGCGAGGATCTGCGAGGCAAGCTCGAGGTGAAGGTCACCGTGCAGCCCGACGGGAAGGTGTCCAAGACGTCGGTCGAGACCACCGCCTTCAAGGGCAGCAAGGTGGGGCTGTGCGTGGCCGACAAGATCAAGGACTGGCGCTTCCCGAGCTTCGAGGGCGAGCCGCAGCAGATCGTTGTGCCCTTCGTTCTCGAGAAGCAGTCGTACTAGGGTCCCGGGTCCCGGGTCCCGGGTCCCGGGTCCCGGGTCCCGGGCCGGGGGCCCCCATCTCTGCGGGCTGACGCCCGCTGCGCATACCAGAGGATCGACAGCGGCCCTGGCTCGTGGTGAGGTGGCGCGGTGTCCGAGTCCGTGCACGAGGAACAGGCCCAATCGGAGCCTGAGGCGCCGCCTCCCGATGCCGGTCCTGCGGTCAGCGCGGAGGTCTGGGCCGCCCTGTTTCGCGGCGATCTGAGCCGCGCGGAGGCCGCGCTGAGCCCCTGCCGGGGTGAGGCCGCGGCGGCGCTCTGGATGGAGGTGGGTGAGGCGGCCTCGGGCCTCGGTCTGGGTGTGCAGGCGCGGCTGGCCTTCGCGCGCGCGGCGGAGGCGGATCCCGGTCATGCGCAGGTCGCCCTGCAGTCACTGGCTCGGGTGGCGGCGGGGGAGGGGGCGCACCGTGAGTACGCCAAGGCCCTGGTCTCGGCCGGCCGGGTGAGCGGCCTGCCGACGGAGCCCGAGGACCGGGCCGAGGCGCTCGCCGCGGTGGGCTTCGCCCAGCTCCGGGCGCGGCGCATCGAGGAGGCGCGGACCTGGCTGGCCGACGCGGTGCGGGCCGACCCCCGCCGCTGGGACGCGCGCACCGCCCTCGTGCGCATGTGCGCTGAGGACGGCGACACCCTCGGGGTCGATCGCTGGGTGAGCGGGGCGCCGGAGCCTCCCGCGGCGGCCGGAGGCTGGTGGATGGCCCGGGGTGACGCGGCCCGGCTGGCCGGGGACGCGGAGCAGGCGGAGCGCTTCTACCGCGCGGCGGCGGAGGCCGACGCGCTGGCCTGCGAGCCGGCGGAGGCGCTGGTGCGGCTGGGCATGGACGGCATCCGGAGCGGCACCGGGGATCTCGCCCGGGCCGAGGGCCGGGTCGACCAGGGGCTGGAGGGTCTCATGCGGCGCGCCCTCGCCGCCCGCCACGCGGATCGTGGCTTCGTGGCTGCGGCCTGCCTGGTGGGCCGGGGCGCGGCAGGGCCGGAGGTCCGCCGGGCCTACCTCGCGTGGCGGGGCGCGCTCCGGGCGCGGCCTCGCGGCGCGCCGGGCCCCCGCTGGGTGCGGACCTGGCTCGGCACGGCGGGCCACCCGGTGGAGGCGCCGGAGCTCGGCGCCGCCCTCGCCGCGCCGCACCCCGAGGTCCTCGCGGATCTGGGCCTCTTGTTCGGGGTCCGCGCGCCCGAGTTCCGTCGCGCGCCCCGCTGGTGGGCGGGGGACGGCCGGGTGGGGGTCCCAGAGGGCGCCGCCCCGAGCCCGCGCGGGGCGCGCTTCTGGCTGGCCCGCGCCTACGCCGCGCTGGTGGAGCCGAGCCTGGCCGAAGGGCTGGACGATGCGGCGGAGCCGCCCTCCGCCGCGACGCGGATCCTGGATCGGGCGGGGCTGGTCGCGGTGGGGGATCCCGCGGTGGCCCTGGCCGAGGTCGGGGCGATGGGGACCCGCGGGCGTGACCTGGTGACCTTCGCGTTGTCCCGCCCGTTCCTCGAGCTGCGGGCGGCGTTGGGGCTGGCGGTGGAGGCCCCGTTGCCAAAGCCCCCGTTCGGGAAGTAGGAGGAGCCGATTTGTTCTTGGCGCGGGTAGTCGGCTCGGTGGTGGCCACGGTGAAGTACGAGGGCCTCGAGGGGGCGAAGCTCCTCCTCGTGGCGCCCCTGGACAAGAACGGCCAGGCGAAGCCGGGCGCGTACATCGTGGCGTGCGACGAGGCCCAGTCGGGCCCGGGCGACACCGTGTTCTGCGTGTCCGCGCGCGAGGCCTCTCACGCGCTGCCGGTGCGCTTCGTGCCGGTGGACGCGGCGATCGTCGGGGTGGTGGATCGCGCGGACCGCGAGGTGATCCTGTGATCCTCGGGCGGGTCACCGGCACCGTGGTGAGCACGGTGAAGCACCCCGCGTACGAGGGCCACAAGCTCTTGATGGTGACGCCGGTGGACGAGCACGGGCGCCGCGCGGGCGACGACTTCCTCGCGGTGGACTCCGCCCAGGCCGGGGCCGGGGACACCGTGCTGGTCCTCAAGGAGGGCAACGGGGTCCGCCAGATCCTCGTCGGTGACCCCACCGCGGTGCTGCCGATCCTCGAGACGATCGTGGCGGTGGTGGACCTCGTGCAGGTGGCGCCGGCTGGAGGCGAGCGGTGAGCGATCAGCGGCGGCTGGCGACCGAGGTCTCGCGCTTCTCGGTGCTCTTGCACGAGCGGGGCTGGGTGGCGAACCACGACGGCAACGTCTCCGCCCGCACCAGCGGGGGGTTCCTGATCACCCCCACCGCGGTGAGCAAGCGGCTGTGTGCGCCCGACACCATCGTGCGATGCGACGCGGCGGGGAGCCCGGTCACCCGAGGTGGGCGCCCGCCGAGCGAGGTGGCGCTCCACGTCGGGGTGTACGAGGCGAGGAGCGATGTGCAGGCTGTCCTGCATGCCCACCCGCCCTACGCCTCGGCGTTCGCGCTGGCCGGGCGGCCGCTGCCGCCGGTGAGCATGCCGGAGGTCTTCGTGTCGCTCGGCGAGCACATCCCGATGATGGCCCGCGTGCTGCCGAAGGACCCGTCGGCCAGGGCGCACGCGGCCCAGGCGGTGGCCCACGCGGACGTGGCGCTGATGGCGGGCAACGGGGTGCTCACGGTGGGGCCAGACCTCGAGACCGCGTACCTGCGGCTCGAGCTCCTGGAGCACTACTGCCGCATCCTCGCGATCGTGCAGGGCGGGGTGGGGGCGCCGGAGCCGCTCTCGGACGCGGAGCGGGCGCACCTGTTGGACCTGCGCGTGAAGGCGGGCTTGCACCGAGGGCCGGTGGTGCCCCCGGTGGCCCGAGCGGCGCAAGCTGACCTGCGACAAGTGGTGGCGGAAGAGGTCCGCCGGGCGTTGGGAGAGGCGAAGTGAGAGAGCGAGACGTTGATCAGATCGTGGACATGATCGCCCGCCGGGTGGAGGGCGAGCTGACCCGGCTCGGGGTGCGGCCTGCGGCCGGCCCGGGGGCGTCCGCGGGGCGTCAGTGCGCGAGCTGCGACGCGAAGGGTTGCTGCGACATCAAGGCGGTGACCGGGAGCCTCGATCAGGGGGCCCAGCGGGTGGGCACCAGCGGCTTCCTCGGCGCGGCGCCGTGCGCGCACGTGGCGCCGTACATCGACCACACCATCCTGAAGCCCGAGGCCACCCGCGAGGAGCTGCGCAAGGTGTGCGACGAGGCGCGCCAGTACAGCTTCGCCACCGTCTGCGTGAACGCGGCCAACGTGCGCTTCGTGGCCCAGCAGCTCTCGGGCTCGGGGGTGAAGGCGATCGCGGTGGTGGGCTTCCCGCTCGGGGCCTCCACGCCGTCGGCCAAGGCGTTCGAGACCCGGGAGGCCATCCGGAACGGGGCCCAGGAGATCGACACGGTCATCAACATCGGGGCCCTCAAGTCGCGCGACCTGGCCCTGGTGCTCGACGACATCAAGGCGGTGGTGGACGCGGCACAGAAGGTCCCGGTGAAGGTCATCATCGAGACCTCCAAGCTCGACCACGACGAGAAGGTGATCGCGTGCGCGCTCTCCAAGGCGGCGGGGGCGGCCTTCGTGAAGACCTCCACCGGCTTCGGCGGCGGCGGCGCCACCCCCGAGGACGTGGCCCTGATGCGCGCGGTGGTCGGCCCGGACATGGGCGTCAAGGCGTCCGGCGGGGTGCGGACGATCGAGGAGGCGGAGGCGGTGATCGCCGCTGGCGCCACCCGCATCGGCGCGTCGTCGTCGGTGGCGATCGTCCAGTGCAAGCGGAGCGACGGCAAGAAGGGCTACTGACGCGCCGAGGTGCCGCGGCCGGCTGGTCGGGTCAGTCGAAGCCGCGGAGGAAGTCCCGGGTCTCGCCGGCTTCACGGGCGCTGCGGCGGTCGGTGGCGAATACGCTGGCGAGGTCGAGGCCGAAGATCAGGTAGCCGTCGCGCGCGTCCACCGAGAGGAAGAGGGCGGGGTCGAAGCCCCCCAGGTGCGCCCGCGCCCCGAGGGTGATGGTGGTCGGGGTGGTGTAGTTCGACACGAGCAGATCGAGCAGGCCGTTGGACGGGCCTGTCGCCATCCTCGAGCTGCCGATCTCGACGAACGGTTCGAGGTAGGGGCCGGCGGCGACCGCGCCTCGCACCATCCAGCCGAAGAGCATGATGAACTCGGGGTTCGTGTCCAAGGTCAGGCCGGGCGAGAGCGACAGCTCCAGCCCGGCGGTGAAGATCGCCATCGAGAAGTCTGCGTGGAAGCGCAGGCGGGTCATGAGCGCGTCGTCGATGAAGCTCTCGGGCTCGTAGGCGTTGAGGTCGCGGACGAGCACGGTGCCGTCGCACGCGTCGACCGTGCCGCAGAACGCGTTGTTGGCGGTGGCGGCGGTGGGCAGGTACAGGTCGAAGGCTCCGCCCAGCGCGATGCGAGGTCGAGCGGCGTCCGCGCGGCTGTCGCCCACATAGAAGGCGTGGCCCCCTTCCACTCCCAGGCGGATGTTCCCGACCAGGTACGCGTCGGCGCCGGGGTCCGGCCACGCGCTGGCGGCGGGGAGGGCAGCGTTGACCGCCAGCCCCTCGAAGACCCGGATGTGCGCTCGGGCCATGATGGTGGCGCGGACGTCGTTGGTGAACTTGCCCTCGCCCGTGCTCGGGGTGAGGCGGGTGATGAGGTGGAAGCGCGTCCTGCCCTCCGGATCCAACAGGTCGTGGGTGAGGCCAGGTCGGGTGATGGTCTCTGCTGGATCGTCCTCGTCGTAGCCCACCGGCGTCTCCGCCAGGGCGGGGGCGGAGAGGCCGAAGGTCAGGAGTCCCAGGGCGAGCCTGCGCAGCATGGCCGCGAGGATAGCCGGTGGGCCGGGGGACGTCGAATCATAGGGCCCCGGGCCGGGGTCCCGGGCCGGGGGCCGGGCTGGAGTCCCGGGCATCGGCTTGCTGTGCGCTTGCCCGGGGCGCGCGAACCTGATCTGTTAGCCCGCGATGCGCGCCGTGGACCTGATCCGGAAGAAGCGGGACGGGGGAGCCCTGACCGCGGAGGAGGTGCAGTGGCTCATCCAGCGCTACACCGCCGGTGAGGTGGGCGACGACCAGATGGCGGCCTTCGCGATGGCGGTGTTCTTCCGGGGGATGGCGCCCGAGGAGCGCTCCGCCCTGGTCGCGGCGATGATGGCGTCGGGCGACGTCATGGATCTCACCTCGGTGCCGGGGGTGAAGGTCGACAAGCACTCCACCGGCGGGGTCGGGGACAAGGTCTCCATCTGCCTTGCCCCCCTGGTGGCGGCCCGCGGGGTGCCGGTGCCCATGATCTCGGGCCGCGGTCTGGGGCACACCGGCGGCACCCTCGACAAGCTGGAGGCCATCCCCGGGTTCCGAGTGGATCTGTCGGCGGCAGACTTCGAGGCCGCGGTGCGCGACCTGGGCATCGCCCTCATCGGGCAGACCGAGCGCCTGGTGCCGGCCGACAAGCGCCTCTACGCCCTGCGCGACGTCACCGCGACGGTCGAGAGCATCCCGATGATCGCGGCGTCGATCATGTCCAAGAAGCTGGCCGAGGGGATCGACGCCCTGGTGCTCGACGTGAAGACCGGCTCCGGCGCGTTCATGAAGCGCTTCGAGGACGCCCGGGAGCTCGCCCAGACGCTGATCGCGGTGGGCGAGGGCATGGGCAAGCGGGTGCGGGCGCTGGTGACCGACATGAACCAGGTGCTCGGCCGCGCGGTGGGCAACGCCAACGAGACCTGGGAGGCGGTCGAGGTGCTGAAGGGCGGCGGGCCCGACGACCTCGTGCACCTCACGGTGGAGCTGGGGGCGGAGATGCTCGTGCTCGGCAAGGTGGCCTCCGATCTGGCCGACGGCCGGGCCCAGATCCACTCGGCGATCGCCGATGGCTCGGGCTTCGCGAAGCTCCAGGCCTGCGTGGCCCGCCAGGGCGGCGACCCGACCTCGGTGGAGCGGCGGGCGGGCCTGCCCATGGCACCCCACCGGGGCGAGGCGACGTTCGCCGCGTCCGGCTACGTCAGCCGCATCGACACCGAGGCGGTGGGCCGCGCGGGGATGCTCCTCGGGGCGGGCCGGGCCCGGTCCTCGGACATCATCGACCCCGCGGTGGGCTTCGAGTTCCTGCCGCGCCTGGGCGACGAGGTGCGGGCGGGGCAGGTCCTCGCGCTGGTGGATCACCGCGGGTCGGGGGATCTCGAGCTCGTGCAGGACGTCTTGCGCAAGGCGGTGGAGCTGTCCGATGAGGCGCCCGAGGTGCCGACCTTGATCCTGGAGCGGCTCGGCGCCGCGGAGGTGAAGTGATGAGCGAGGGGATCGAGGCCTACCGGGCCGCGCTGGACGCGGCGGTGGCCTACGTGCAGGCCGCGGTGCCGGGGCCCGCGCCCAAGATGGGCATCGTGCTGGGCTCTGGGCTCGGCGATCTGGTGGAGGCCATGGACGTTGCGGGGGCGGTGTCCTACGCCGACATCCCGGGCTTCCCGCGCTCCACCGTGGAGGGCCACGCGGGGAAGCTGGTAATCGGCGACCTGAGCGGGGTCCGGGTGGCGGTGATGCAAGGCCGCGTGCACCTCTATGAGGGGTACCCGATCTCCGAGGTGGTGTTCCCGGTGCGGGTGCTGGTGAAGCTGGGGGTCGAGGGCATCATCGTGACCAACGCCGCCGGCTCGGTGAACCCCGAGTTCGACGAGCGCGAGATCATGCTCATCACCGACCACATCAACCTCAGCGGGCACAACCCGCTCTACGGGCCGAACGACCCCACCCTCGGGCCGCGCTTCCCGGACATGAGCACCGCCTACGACGCGACGTACCTCGAGGCGGCGCGAGGGGTGGGGGTGGCGCTCGACATCCCGCTCCGCGAGGGGGTCTACGTGGGCCTCCTCGGGCCCTCCTACGAGACCCCGGCCGAGGTGCAGATGCTCCATCGGCTCGGGGGCGACGCGGTGGGCATGTCCACCGTGAACGAGGTCATCGCCGCTCGCCACATGGGGGCCCGGGTGCTCGGCATCTCGTGCATCTCCAACAAGGGGGCGGGGCTGTCCAAGACGCCGCTGTCGCACGACGAGGTGAAGGCGGCGGGAGAGGCCCTCAAGGAGTCGGTCATCGCGCTGGTTGGCGGCGTGGTGGCTCGGCTGGGCCAGCGCTGAGGAGCCGCTCATGAGCGCCGACGGGGGGCGTCCCTTCCTGTTCGTCCTGCACTGCCACCAGCCGGCGGGGAACCTCCCCTCCGTGCTGGACGAGGCCTACGACCGCTGCTACCTCCCGCTCCTGTCGACCCTCGCCCGCTTCGAGGCGGTGAAGGTCGCCTTGCACATCTCGGGGGCCCTCCTCGAGCACGCCGCGCTCCACCGGCGGGCGTTCATCGAGGCGGTGGCGGACCGGGTCCGCGCGGGCCAGGTCGAGCTCCTCGGGGGCGGCTTCTACGAGCCCATGCTCTCCGTCCTCCCCGACGCCGACGTCGCGGGGCAGCTCACCATGATGCGCGCGTGCCTCGACAAGCACTTCGGGGCGCGGCCGGCCGGGGTGTGGCTCACCGAGCGGGTCTGGGAGCCCGATCTGCCCCGGGTGCTCGCGCCGGCGGGGGCGCGCTTCACGTTCCTCGATGCGCACCACGTGCAAGCTGTCCTGCCGGAGCGGGGCGCCGCGGACGGCTATTTCGTGACCGAGAAGGCGGGCCAGCTCTTGGCGGTGTTCCCGGTGGACCGGGGCCTCAGGGATCGGATCCCGGCCGCGGAGCCCGAGGGGGTGGTGGACTACATCGCGGGCGCGCCCGGGGTAGGGGTGCTCACCTTCGCCGACGACGGCGAGAAGCTGGGGCTCTGGCCGGGCTCGTACCCGTGGGTGCACGAGGCAGGCTGGCTCTCGCGCTTCTTCGGCGCGCTCAGCGCGGCGGGCGAGGCGGGGCGGGTGCGGACGGTGCTCCCCACCGCGTACCTCGAGTCCGCGCCGGCGCGCGGCCGGGTCTACATCCCGAGCGGCGCGTACCCCGAGCTGGGCCGCTGGGCCCTGTCGCCCGAGGCGCGCGCCCGCTTCGCGCGGGTGGAGGCGGCGGTGGGCCCGGACGAGCTGGACCGCGCCCACCTGCGGGGCGGCACCTGGCGGGACTTCCTGGTGCGCTACCCCGAGGCGGGGTGGCTGCACGGCCGCATGCTCTCGGTCTCCGAGCGGCTGGGCCAGGCGCTGGACGAGGCCACCGCCCAGGCGGGGGGGCGCCCGATGCCGAGCGCCCAGCAGGACCGCCTCGCCAGCGCCCAGCGCGAGCTGTACCGAGCCCAGGGCGCGGATCCGTACTGGCGCGGCTGGTTCGGGGGCGTGCACCTGCCGTTCCTGCGGGCCGACGCGCACCGGGCCCTGGTGCGGGCGGAGGCGCTCCTCGACCGGGCGCAGCAGGGTGAGGACCCGTTCGTGCTCTTCGAGGAGCGTGACCTCGACCTGGACGGTGAGCTGGAGGTCAGCCTGGCCAACCGTACCCTGGCCGCGCACGTGGCGCCGCACGACGGCGGGGCGGTGCGGGGGCTCGACGACAAGGTCCGGGGCCTGCAGCTGGTGGACGTCATGGCCCGCTGGCCCGGCGACGGAGCGGGGGAGGACGGCGACGACCGCACCCGCGCCGCGTTCGTGGACCGCTTCTTCGCCCCCGAGGGGTCGGGGCCCGACCTCGGCGACTTCGCGTCCGGTCGCTACCGGGTGGTGGAGCTCGCGGTGGACGAGGACGAGGACGTGCAAGCTCGACTGCACCTCCGCCGCGAGGGTTGGGTGGGCGAGGCCCCGGTGACGGTGGACAAGACCTACCGGGTGGAGCTCGAGGGCGGCCACCTGGCCACCGCGTACCGGGTGCTGAACCGGGGCGCGGAGCGCCTGAGCGCGGCGTTCGGCCCCGAGCTGTCGCTGTCGCTGTCCGAGCAGGCGCGGGTCCGGAGCGCCGAGGGCTGGGCACCCGTGATCGGGGCCCGGGCGCTGGCGGGCGAGCTGTTGATCGAGGACCCGCAGGACGGCCTGCGCGTGGTGCTGGACGTGAGCCGGCCGGTGCGGCTCGAGGTGTCCGAGGTCTTCACCGAGCTCGAGACCCCCGCGGGGCAGGAGCGCTTGCGCCAGGGCCTCACCCTCCGGCTGGTGGTCGACCTGGACCTCGCGCCCCAGGAGGAGGCGGCCTTGACGGTGGCCCTGTTCCTGCGGGAGGCGCCGCGATGAGCCTCGCCTCGGGGCTGCTCTGGCTGCTGGGCCACCTCCCGGACGACGCGCTCAGGGCGGGGAGCCGGGTCCTGTTCGGCGGGTCGTGGCGCCGCTTCGAGGCCGCGGTGCGGGACCCGCGAGCGGTGCAGGAGGAGCGCCTGAAGACCATCGTGGCCCGGGCGAAGGACACCGCGTTCGGCAAGACGTACGGCTTCGCCGACGTGCGCTCCCTCGCCGACTACCAGGCGAAGGTCCCGATCATGGGCTACGAGGGCTTCGAGCCCTTCCTGCTCCGCATGGTGGAGGGCGAGAAGAACGTCCTCATCCCCGACGAGCCCTACTTCTTCGGGCGCTCCTCCGGCACCACCGGCACCCCGAAGTACATCCCGGTGACCGAGGTCTACACCGCCGAGTACCGCCTCCCGCGCCGGGTGTGGGCGCGGCAGGTGATGCAGGCCTTCCCGGGTCTGGTGCGGGGCAAGATCCTCACCGTGCACAGCCCCAAGGTCGAGGGCGAGACCCCGGCCGGGGTGCCCTACGGGTCGGTGACGGTGGGCCTCAGCGTGAAGCGGGGCGCGCCGGAGCGGGCGCTGGTGACCGGGCCGCTCGACGCGGTGCCGAAGGAGGTCTTCCTCCTCGAGGACTTCGAGCTCAAGTACTACGCGCTGCTCCGGCTCGCCGCGCAGGAGCGGGTGAGCCTGGCCGCCGCGATCAACCCGTCCACCTTGGTGCTCCTGGCCGAGAAGCTCAACGCCAACGCCGAGCAGCTGGCCGAGGACCTCGAGGCCGGCACCATGCGGGGCCTCGAGCAGGTGCCCGAGCCCCAGCGCCGGATCTTGCAAGCTCGCTTGCGCAAGGATCGCGCCGCGGCGGGGCGCCTGCGCCGCTCCCGGGCCAACCACGGCCGGGTGTTGGCGACCGACCTGTGGCCCGACATCGCGGGGCTTTGCTGCTGGAAGGGCGGCAGCGCCCCGTTCTACCTCGCCCAGCTCCCCCGCTGGTTCCCGGACCGCGAGGTGATGGACTACGGCTTCCTCGCCACCGAGGGCGGCTTCACCATCCCGCTGTCCACCGAGGGGGCCTCCGGGGTGGTCTCGGTGCTCGGCCACGTCCTCGAGTTCGTGCCCGAGGACGAGATGGCGGCGGGCGACGTGGGCCGGCCGCTGCTGGCGGACGAGCTCGAGGTGGGCGCGCGCTACCGGGTGCTGGTCACCGGCTCCCACGGCCTTTATCGCTACGACATCAACGACGTGGTGGAGTGCACCGGCTACTACGACAAGACGGCTTGCATCGCCTTCGTGCACAAGGGCGGCAACATGCTCAGCATCACCGGCGAGAAGGTGGGCGAGAGCCACGTGGTCGAGGCGATGGGGCGGGCGGAGGCCGAGACCGGCCTCGCGTTGGCCGGGTTCTCGGTGAGCTGCCAGCTCTCCCAGCCGCCGCGCTACCTGGTGGGGGTCGAGCCGGTCGAGGACCTGGGCGAGGCCGACGCCCGGCGCCTCCTCGCCGCGTTCGAGGGCGCGCTGGGGGCGGTGAACATCGAGTACGAGGCCAAGCGCAGCTCCCAGCGCCTGGGGCCGGCTCAGCTGGTGATCCTCGCCCCGGGCGCGTTCGCGCGGGAGCGGGCCCGCCGGGTCGAGGCGGGGGCCCCCGACAGCCACGTGAAGCCGCCGCACCTCTTGAAGGTGCCCGAGCACCTCCTGGCCCTCGGGGTGGCGCGCATGGTGGAGCCCGCGTCATGAGCGCGGGGCCGGCCCGGGCGATCTCGCTCGACGTCGACGGCACCCTGTACCGGGTGCGGCGGCTGACCGTGGCCTGGCGCCTGCGGCACGAGCGGGGGCTCCTGTTGGCCCTGATGGCGGCGCGGGAGAAGATCCGGCACGAGCCGCCGTTCCCCACCCGGGCCGCCCTCCACCGGCGGGAGGCGGAGCTGGTGGCGCCGTCCTTCGAGCTGGAGCTCGAGGCCGCCGAGGCCCGGCTCGAGGCCCTGCGGGGGGAGATCGCGGGCGCGCTCACCGAGCGGATCCGGCCGTTCCCGGGGGTGCGGGGGGCGCTGGAGGCCGCCCACGCCCGGGGGCTGCAGCTCGCGGTGCTCTCCGACTACGATCCCGACGAGAAGCTGGCGAACCTGGGCCTGGCGGACCTGCCCTGGCGCGTCCGGGTCTCGGCCGAGGGGGAGGGGGCCCTGAAACCCCACGCCAGGGCGTTCCTGCGGGTGGCAGAGGCGCTCGAGCTGCCGCCGGGGGAGATCGTCCACGTGGGCGACCGCGAGGACGTGGACACCGAGGGGGCGCTGGCGGCGGGCCTGCGCGCTTGGCGGTTCGCGGCCAAGAAGGGGCTCCCCACGAAGGCAGAGCGGGCTTTCACGAGGTGGACCCTGGACGTCTTCGCCCCCCTGTGGGCCCCGCCCAAGCCGTCATCGTCCTCCTGACGGAGCGGTGGACCTCCCTGATTGCCTGACCCCAGGTTTCGTACTAGGGCAGTCCACCATGTCCCGCTTCTTCAGCATCATCGTCATCTTCGCCATCCTCGTGGCGGGCGGAGGGTACCTGTGGATGCAGAAGTCCGAGCAGGAGGCCAAGGCCCGCATCGCCGACAGGCTGGTGGATGCGCGCCGGACCTTCGCCGACAAGGCCCGCGCCGCGGCCA
The DNA here is from genome assembly GCA_020632995.1 of Deltaproteobacteria bacterium. Lineage (GTDB taxonomy): Bacteria > Myxococcota > Kuafuiibacteriia > Kuafuiibacteriales > Kuafuiibacteriaceae > JACKEN01. Next base: position 618,053 of record JACKEN010000001.1, read on the forward strand.
CGGAGGATGACGACGACGACTACCTCCGCAGCATGAAGGGGGCCCTCAAGGCCTACGACGCCGACCTCAAGGCGGTCTACAAGGACAAGCCCAAGTGGCGTGACCCCGAGGCCTTCAAGAAGCGCGTCGAGGCCGAGTTCAAGGAGGGCAAGCTCAACGAGGCCCAGCGCAAGTCGATGCTCGAGGGCTATGACATCGTCAAGGACGCCTACGACACGCTGATGGCGGCCAACTGGGAGCCCATCCTGACCCAGAAGGGCGAGGGCGACACCCGCTTCGACATGTACAGCATCAAGCGGATCCGCGACGACCAGGGCAACGCGGTGCTCGAGGCCAAGGTGCTGTTCTGGGGCATCGAGGACAACACCCGCATGACCTGGGGCGACATCGCGCTGCGCTACTGGGTGAAGCGGATGAAGGAGGTCAAGCAGGGCAAGAAGACGGTCGAGGAGGAGGTGGAGGAGGTCCTCGGCAAGGCCGACGGCGACGCCACCCCGCGCCTGATCCTGCAGGACCCCAAGAAGTACATCGACGAGTTCCCGTCGTTCGTGTCGGTCGGCTACATCTGGCTCCCGGTCATGCCGCGCGAGTCCCACGCGATGGACATCGAGTACAGCTACTCGGCCAAGAAGGGCGGCGGGAAGCACGACACCCAGCTCAAGTGGGAGAAGTTCGCGATCCCGGAGCGCTGGAAGCTCAAGGAGGGCGAGGCGTGGGAGGCCGACGTGGTCGAGGCCACCGAGGACGAGATCGCCGGCACCTCGCCCGACGCGGGGGTCGAGGAAGAAGCCAAGGACGAGGCCGAGGAGTAGCCCCCGGCTACGGCGGCAGCGCCACCCGCACCCGGTAGTGGCCGCCCTCGCCGGGCGCCACCTGGCCCCGCCAACGGCGGCGGCCGAGCGCCACCGAGACCTCCAGCGGCCCGCCCTCACCCGGGGCCGCGGTCACCAGCGGCGTCTTTCCCAACACCAGGCCTCCGACCTCGACCTCGGCTCCGCTCGGGGTGCTGAGGACTGTCAAGACAGGTTGCGAAGCGCCGGGCCTCGGCGCCTCCTCGGGCGGTGCGCGGGGTGGGGCGGGCAGCGGGACGCCGCCGCGGGGGTCCGGTCGGGCCTTGGGGGCCGGGGGCGGCTCCCGGGTCGAGGCGGTCACCACGACCGCGCCGACGACCACGGCCAGCCCCAGCGCCACCGTCCATATCGCGCGCCGGTTCCGGGGGTCGCCGGGGGCCTCGGTCGGGGCAGCCGGGGATGCGTCGAGGGCGCTGACGAGCTCCTGGGCGGAGAAGTCGAGCGCGGGGCCCGGTGGGGCCTCGGGCGGGGCCGCGGGGCGCAGGTCCGGCGTCTCGTCCAGCGGCCCCACGATGTCCGCCCAACCGCGGTCCCTGCCGTCGTCGCGCCCCACCTCGCCACGGTACCCCTCGCCCGGCCGCGGGCGCCATGTGTGGCGTGGACGCGCTGCGCGCGATGTCTCATGCTTCGACGCGGCGAGGCCCATGAGGACCCAGATCAGGAACCGACTCTGGAGCGCGGCGACCCGCGCCCTGTTCGACGCGGACGCCGACACCGAGCGGGTGCTCGAGGTGGTGTCGGAGGTGCAGCAGCTGCGGGTGTGGGCGGAGGAGCTCCAGGGCGCGATGCTCCACCTGATCGCGCTGCCGACGCGGCAGGACGTGCGGCGCCTGCACCGGCGGGTGACCTCGCTCAGGGAGCGGGTGGCGGAGCTCGATCGCGCCCTCGCGGCGATCGAGACCGAGCGACGCGACTCACGACCGTAGCGCGCAGTCGGGCAGACGCGTCCGGTCGTGGACGTGAGCGTGAGCGTGGACGTGGACGAACTATTCGGCCGGAGCGGGGACCCGGAACACGTCGAAGGACGCCTTGCCACCGTCGACCGTCATCACCGCGGCCATGCCGGTCGAGCGGGAGCCGTCGTTCATCTCCCAGCTCACCGCGTCGATCGCGCCGGGGTTCAAGAAGAGCACATCGGAGGGCGTGCCCGGCTTCACCAGGCTCTGGCCGGTGCGATCGGTGCCCTTTCCGCCCGCCTCCTGGATGTTGGAGAAGATGCCCAGCTTCACCCCGCTCTCCTCGATCAGGCGGGAGAGGTTGGCGTCACCGACGTTGGCCTGCTCGAGGGTGCGGTCGAGGGCCTCCGAGCCCTCCTGACGCGGGGGGCCGTGGCTCACGAGCACCACCGGGGAGGTGCCGGCCGCCTTGATCACCGCCTTGGTGCCGCTGAGGTCGGCCGGGAAGTACTGGCAGCCGTCCTCGGCGTGGATGTAGGCCTTGTCGTAGTAGCCGGGGATCGAGACGAGGGCCACGTCGTCGAGCTTCACCAGGCGGGCCTGGTTCATGTCGACCACGTTGGGCGAGGCGGCGGAGATCGCCTTGAGGGCGTTCGAGTAGTCCGACTTCTTCTCGCGGTTGCCGATGATCGTGAAGACCGGCAGGCCGGTGGCGGCCACCGGCTTCAGCACGTTCTCGATCTGGCTCTGGCTCTCGCCCAGATCACCCACCACGACGATCGCGTCGGCGCCCTTGTCCTTGAAGAAGGCCAGGGCCGCCGCGATGTTCGCGAGGTTGTCCTCGGTGTCCTCCTTGATGTTGGCCAGCACCCCGAGCACCGCCTTGGCGTCCTCGTCGTGGCTGGTCTCGACCACCTGCGTGCCGGTCTGCTGGAAGGCGCGCTCGCCGGCCTGGAACGTCTTCGGCTCGCCCGCCGGGTTCCAGGCCGCCATGCAGAGCGGGTCCGCGGAGCCGGCCGGGGTCTTGGCGACCTCCTTGGGCGCCGTCGCGGCCTTCGGGGCCTCGGGGGCCTTCTCCTTCTTGGCCGGGCAGCCGAAGGCCAGCGGGAGCGCCACGAGGGCGCTCGCGAGGGGGAGGGGGCGGAGGCGAGAGCGGTGCATGGCCGCGGACCTTAGCCAGGGCCTCGGAATCCCGCAAGGCTGGTGGTGGGGCGGGAAGGTGACTTGCAAACACCCGGCTGTCGTCCACACTGTGAGGCGTGCGCGCGCGCGTGGCGGTCGGGGCGTGGGCCCTGCTCCTGGCGGTGGGGTGTGGTGGAAGCGCACCTTCCGACCCTGGTCCCCAGCTGGAGGTGACCCCGCCGGTGCTCGAGCTCGGGGTGGTGCGCCTCGGCGCCGCCGCTCGCCGGCGCTTGGTGCTGCGAAACCTGGCCGATCGCCGCCGGTCCCTCGAGGTGTGGATCGGGGGTGAGCTGGCCACCGATCTGACGGTGGACGCGGCCCCGGCCGCGCTCCTCGCGATGAACGACGGGGCGGTGGACCTCGTCTTCCGGCCGCAGGTGGTGGGCACCCGGCTGGGCTCGCTCTTCGTCGAGGCGGAGGGGGCGGCGCCGGTCGAGGTGTCGGTGGCGGGCACCGGCGCCCGCTCCGCCCTGCGGGTGACGCCCGAGGTGCTGGACGTCGGCGCGGCGCTCCTCGGCACCCCGGTGACCGCGACGGTGGCCCTCCACAACGAGGGCGCGGTGCCCATCCGCGTGGTGGCGGTGGGCCGGGAGGGCACGAGCGCGTTCACCGCCACCCTGGACGGGGCGCTGGAGCTGGTGCCCGGCGCCCGCGGCGAGCTCCAGGTGGTGTTTCGGCCGCAGTTCGGTGGCCTCCACGAGGGCCGCATGTACCTGGTGGAGGACGACCCCGACGCCGACACCCCGTACTTTCGGGTGCGCGGGGAGGGCCTGGTCTCGCTCCTCGAGGCCTCGCCGACGAGCCTGGACTTCGCCGGCACCGCGGTGGGGACCACCCGGGCCCGGTCGGTGGAGGTCCGGAACGTGGGGGCGGCGCCGCTCGAGCTCCTGGCCCCGGTCCTGGTCCCTGCCGACGCGCCGTTCGTCGTCACCCCAGACCAGGCCCTGCCCGCCACCCTCGGCTCGGGCGAGGCGATCGCGCTCGAGGTCGGCTACCGCCCCACCGGGGCCAGGGCCAACACGGCGGCCCTCAACCTCTGGGAGGCCGGGGGAGGATGGGCGCAAGTCTTCTTGACGGGCTACGGTCGCTCGACCGCCAACGCCGAGGTGCGCATGCCGAGCCGGATCGACTTCGGTGAGGTGCCGGTGGGGGTCACCGCGCGGCGGGGGCTGGTGGTGGAGAACCGGGGGGCCGCCTCGGCGGACCTCGTGGCCCCGTTCCCCGCCCCGGGCGGGCCCTTCGGCGCGGTGCTGCCCCTGCCGGTGGGCTTTCGGCTGGTCGCGGGGGCCTGGCACGCGGCAGACCTGACGTGGACCCCGGAGGCGCCCGGCCCGGTGAGCGCACGGCTGGTGCTCCACACCACGGATCCGCAGCACCCCGACGTGGCGGTGGAGGTGGTGGGCCGAGGCGTGTCGACGGGCCCCTCCCGCCACCTCCTGGTGCGCGACGAGCTCGCGTTCGGGTTCGTGCCCCGCGGGCGCCACCGAACCGGCCGTGTGTCATTGCTGAGCGTGGGCTCGGACCCGGTGGTGGTGGAGGGAGTGGCGCTCCTCGACGACGCGGGGGGGCGGCTCTCGCTCACTCCGGGGGCGTGGCCCCTGGCCCTCGCGCCGGGGGCGCGGGCGGCGGTGCAGGTGGGCTTCCTCGATCCGCTCGGGGCGCTCGGGCCATCGCAGGGCGTCCTGCAGATCCTCACCGACGTCGGGGCGGAGCGGGTGACCGTGACCGCCACGACCGCGCTGTCCGAGCCGACCGTGAACCCGCTGGTGATCCGGGCGGAGTGGGACCCTGGACGAGATGCGCAGGTGATCTTGCATCTGGTGCGGTCGGGCGGAGAGGCCTTCGACGTCCCGGACGACGTCACCGCCTGCCGACCGGGGGCGGACCTGCAGGGGTTCGGGGTCAGCTACGCCGGCTATGACGAGGGCCCTGGCTGGGCGCAGGTCGAGGTGTACCTCCAGGACGCCCCGCAGGACGCGGTGTACGTGCACCACGCGGGCGGTGCGCAGTCGGTGGACGTGCTGGTCACCGCCACGGATGGCGAGGGCGGGGTGGGGGCGGCCCAGCGGGTGATCGGCCCGGGCGAGCTCTGGCGGGCGGGGATCGTCGACGTGCTGCAGGGGACCTTCGAGGGCCCGGGGCGCCCGGAGCCCTCGCCCCACCAGGACTGTTACTGAGCAACCTGCTATATGCTCCCAGGGGTGACGGAGGAGGACGCGGGCGCCCGCTGGGCAGAGGAGCAGCGGGCCCTGGCCCGGGCCCTGGGGGTGTCGCTCGAGGCCTGGCTCGACGCCCTGGATCGGGCCGGCCGGAGCGGCCCCGGCCTCACCGCCGCGGTGATCGGCGCCGCCATGGCCCGCGGGCTCGGGATGGGGGTGCTCGCGGATCTCAACGGCCCCGCGCTGGCGCAGCGGGCGCGATCGCTGGTCGATCCGACCCCGCCGCGGGCCAAGAACCCGATCATCCGAGAGGCGATCCGACGCGCAGGGGAGCTGCCCGAGGGCGGCGGCACGGAGCGCCTGCGGCGCCGGCGCGAGGCGGTCTCGGCCCCTCGTCGGGGCGCGGGCTCGGCCGGCGTCTCGGCCACCACCGCCACCCCGGACGCCCCGGGGGAGGACGACGCGTGAGCCTCAGGGACAAGCTCAGGTCCCAGCGGACCTTCGACGTGGACGACCAGGTGAAGAAGGTCCTGGCGAAGTGGAGCAAGGAGCGCTCCACCGAGGGTGGGGGCCTCAAGAACCTGGAGCGGGCGGTGAAGAAGCTCAACGGACCGCAGCGGGCGTTGTTGGTGGAGCGGATGGCGGAGATCTCGCTCGGGCTCCTGTTCGTGATGGAGACCCAGGAGGCCCGGGCGGCGGCTGCGGCTGAGGCGGAAGCCGAGGAATAGCGCGGCGGATTGGGCGTCAGCGCTCCTTCTCCTTCTTCTTCTTCTTCTTCTTCTCCTTCTTGTGCTTGCCCGGCGCGGCCTCCAGCGCCTGCAACCTGTCCTTCAGCGCCTGGTGCTGGTGGGTGAGGGCGCGGAGCTGGTGGTCCAGGCGCTCCACCCGGGCGGGCTCCGCCCCCGCCTGCCCGAGGCCCTGGGCGGCGAGGCGCATGGCCCTTCGCGCCCGCCCGTCGAGCTCGCGGGCGGCCGCCGCCTCGAGGGCCGCGCCCGCCGCGGGCTCGCGCAGGGTCAGGAGGGCGTGGGCCGCGTTGATCCGGACCCGGAGGCTCGCGTCGTCGAGGAGGACCTCCAGGCGCTCCCGGGTCTCGGCCCGGGCCAGGCTGTGGGGCGGGGCGAAGGCGCCCAGGGTGCCGAGGGCGCTCACCGCCGCCTCGCGCACCCGCGGGTGGTTCTCGGGCCCGGCGCAGCTGGCGAGGCGGGGGAGGGCGTCGAGGGCCCGGAGCCGGGCCAGGCCCTCCACCGCCGCGGCGCGGATGCAGTGCAGGTGGCCTTGCCGATCGAGCGCGCGGTGCACGACCTCCGCCGCCGCGCCGAGGGCCGCGGCGTCGTGGGCCCCGTGGGGCTCGAGGGTCTCGGCCCCCAGCTCGGCCAGGGTGCGCACGGTGTCGGCCAGGGCGTAGTCGGAGCGCTCGAGCTCCATGTGCCGGATCAAGAACTCGGACACCGGCACCGCCTGGGCGGTGAAGCGCGAAAGGGCCCGGATGGCCGCGCGCCGCACCCGCACGCTGCCGTCCTGGAGCACCGCGTCGGTGAGGGCCTCCCGGGCCGCCTCGGTCGGCACCCGGCCGAGGGCCTTCGCCGCCTCGAGGCGCACCTCGGGCCGCGTGTCATCCTGCAGGGTGGATTGCACATCCTCGAGCGAGGCGGGGTCGCCCAGCCGGGCGAGGGCGCGCAGGGCGGCGATGGCGGCCCGGGTGTCCTCCTCGGCCTCGAGCAGGGCCCGCAGCTCGGCCGGGGGGAGCCCGAGGGCGACCTCGGCCGGCAGGTGTCCGCCGGGATCGAAGACCACGTAGCGCAGGTTGCCCTGCACCGGGAGCATGAAGGTGTGGCGCTCGGCCTCGAGGTGCACCACGTGCCGGGCGCGGCCCTGGTCGGTGACCACGTCGACGTCGACGTCGAGGTGGTAGACGTCGGCGGTCTGCCGGACGCCGAGCTCGTAGCGGCCCTCGCGCCGGCGGCCCTTCACCTCGAGCTTCGGGTGACCGGGCCGGTGCACAAGCTCCTCGAAGAGCCGCTCCACGTTGCGCCCGGTCTCCTCCTCGATCGCTCGGGCGAGGTCGTGGCTGTCGGCCGAGCGGCTCCGGAACAGCTCCGCGTAGTGGCCCAGCGCGCGGAAGAACGCGTCATCGCCCAGCAGGTGGTGGAGGTAGTGCAGGACGCAGGCCCCCTTCTCGTACAGGTGCCGGTCGAACAGCTCGATCGGCTCCTCGTACTCGCGGGTCACCAGGGCCCGCCGGTAGGGCTCGGCCAGGTAGCTCTCGAAGAGGGTGAGGCGGTCGTGGTCCGCCGCGCCCGGGCCGTCGACGTGGGCCCGCCAGAGGATCTCGAAGTAGGTGGCGAAGCCCTCGTGGAGCCAGCCGTGGGCCCAGTCGGTGCAGGTCACGAGGTCGCCCCACCACTGGTGGGCCAGCTCGTGGGCGATGAGGGCCTCGGAGCGGGTGCGCACGTCCTCTTCCGCTCGGGCGTCGAACAGGATGTGCTCGGTGAGGCTGGTGGCGGTGGTGTTCTCCATCCCGCCGAAGATGAAGTCCGCCACCACGATCTGGCTGTAGCGCGGGTAGGGGTACGGGATGCCGGTGCGCTCCGCGAAGTGCGCCACCATCTGGGCGGTCCGGGAGAACGTCAACCTGCCTTGCTCGAGCTGGTGCGGGTGCACGTAGCTCACCACCGGCAGGGCGCCGGCCTGGTCCTCGATCGCCACGTACTCGCCGACCACGAGGGTCATCAGGTAGGCGGGGTGGGGGGTGTCGTGCCGGTAGTGGAGGATCCTGCGGCCGTCCTCCACCCGGTCGTGGAGGAGCTCACCGTTCGAGAGGGCGAAGAGCCCCTCGGGCACGGAGGCGATCAGCTCGGTGCGGGCCTTGTGGAAGGGGTGGTCCAGGCAGGGGAACCAGAAGCGGCTGTCGTCGTCCTGGCCCTGGGTCCAGACCTCGGTCGGGCGCTGGGGGGCGAAGGGGCTGCCGGAGATGAAGTAGAGGCCCCGGCGCGGGGTCCCCTCGTAGGCCACGGTGACAACCAGCTCGGTGTGCACCGGAAGAGGGGCAGGGAGCCGGATGTCCAGGTGCGGGTCCCGGGCCTCGAAGGGCAGGGGGTTCCCGTCCGCGTCCCGGACCTCGGTGATGGTGAGCTCCGCCGCGTCCAGGGTCAGCACGCTGAGGGGCTGCCGGGGCACCACGGTGAGGGTCACCACCCCCTGGATCCGCCCCTGGGCCGGGTCAACCCGGAGCTCGAGCCGCACGTGCTCCAGCCGGACCGCGCGGTCGGGGGGGTAGTGGGGGTGGGCGGTCGGGAGGGCGAAGGGGCGAGGGTGGGCCACGCCCCGGCGGGTCAGCTCGTGCCACATGTCCACCCTGGGATGTACGAGGAATCCTGGATCAGATCCAATTCTTGGGGGCTCGGGGCGCCTCTTGCCCCAGGTGACAGGTTGCAATTGCGCTCCCGGCCGCAGGCGTCTAGGTTGGCCCCCCCGATGCGCTACGCGATCATCTCGGACATCCACGGGAACATCGAAGCGCTGGAAGCGATCCTGGCGCGCTTCGAACAGATCGGCGGCATCGACGAGTACTTCTGCCTGGGCGACATCGTGGGCTACGGCGCGGAGCCCGACGCGTGCTGCTCGCGGGTGCGGGAGCTCTGCAAGGTGACCCTCCTCGGCAACCACGACGCGGCGGTGGCGGGGCGGATGGACTACTCCTACTATTATCCTGCGGCCCGGGAGGCCCTGGACTGGTGCGTGGACAAGCTCTCGCCCGACAACATGGCGTGGCTGAAGGCGCTGCCCTACACCCACCGGGTGGAGCACGTGGAGCTGTCCCACGGCTCGCCCTTCCAGCCCGAGGAGTACGACTACATCTTCGCGCTGGAGCAGGCGCGGGACCTCATCCAGCAGAAGGCGGACCTGGCCGACGTGACCTTCATCGGCCACTCGCACCTCCCGAAGGTGTTCGCGCTGTCGGGCGAGGAGGCGATGGACGTGGTCGCCCCGAAGTTCAGCCTCAAGCCGGACATGAAGTACGTGATCACCGTGGGCTCGGTGGGCCAGCCGCGGGACTACGACCCGCGGGCCTGCGCGGGGCTCTACGACACCGAGGCGCGGCGCTTCGAGTACGTGCGGGTGGAGTACGACATCGAGACCCAGCGTCAGAAGATCATCGACGCCGGCCTCGCCCACAACTTCGGGACCCGGCTCCTCCTCGGCATCTGATGCGCCCCCTCGCGCTGGCCCTGCTCCCGCTCCTGGCCGTGGGCTGCCAGCAGATCGAGGCGTGGCGGGACCAGGGGCGGCTGCCCATCGTCTACGTCGACATCCCGGAGCGCTTCTTGGAGGCGGAGGGCCACCCCGAGGCGCGGGCCCAGGCCGAGGCCGCCCTCACCGCGGTGATGAAGGCGTGGCCGGACTTCGCGTTCCGCACCGCGAACACGGGCGAGGTCGGGTGGCAGCTCACGGTGCGGGTGCCCCAGGCCACCGAGCGCGAGGCCGACGATCACCCGGAGCTCCTGCACCGCTCGGTCGGTGTGCAGCTCCTGTTGCGCGCGGTCGGCAAGGTGGAGCGCGACCCGTCGCAGGTCGCGGTCGAGAGCCTCTTCACCGCCGACGTCCCGAAGGCGACCCCCTTCGGTGAGACCGTGGCCGCGGCGATCGAAGACGCGGGGCGGCGCATGCAGGTGGCGATGGACCTCGCGTGGGGCCCCGACGCCGGGGTGCTCGAGGGGCTGAAGTCCGAACAGGAGTGGCGCCGGCTCCTCGCGGTCGACGCGGCCGGGCAGCGGCGGCTCGCGGCGGCGGCCCCCGCCCTGATCGCGCTGGTGCGGGACCCCGAGCAGCCACCCAACCTCGTCGTCGCGGGGGTCGGGGCCCTGGTGGCGATGCGGGCCACCGACGCGGCGGGGGCGATCATCGACGCCTGCCGGGACCGCCCGGCGGAGTACGTGGTGCAGATGATCTACGCCCTGGGGGCGCTCGGCGGGCGGGAGGCGGAGGCCTACCTGTTCACCGTGCAGAGCGGGCACCCCCACCCCGAGGTGCGGGCCGCGGCGGCCCAGGCGCTCGAGGAGCTGAGCCGGAAGGCCGGCGCAGAGTAGCTTGCGTGGCACCCTCAAAGGTGGGAAGCCCGAACCCGTGCTGCGCTTCCTCGCCCCGCTGATCCTCGCGCCCGTCCTCGCCTGCGCCACCACCCCCGGCGCCGGCCCTGAGGGCCCCGCCACCGCCGCCGACTACGCCCCGCTCAAGGTCGGGGCCTCGTGGACCTACGCGGTGAAGTTCCCTGGCCAGGCGGGGGAGCGCACGATCACCATCCTCGAGGAGAAGGACGGCTACTTCGTGGACAGCGCGGGGGGCGCCCTCCGCCACACCCCCGAGGGGCTCCGCGACCAGGTCCGGTTCCTCCTGCGGAACCCCCTCACCGTGGGCGCGACCTGGAAGGCGGTGGTGAGCGCGTCCGCGGTGGAGCACTACACCCTGGAGGGGGTGGGGGAGCCCTGCACCGCCCAGGCGGGCGCCTTCACCGACTGCCTGGTGGTGGCGGGGTCGATCCGGCAGGACGCCCAGCATACGCTCCACTCCAAGTTCTACTGGGCGCGGGGGGTGGGGCTGGTGAAGATCACCACCGCCCTGGAATACCAGGGCAAGATCGAGCCCCAGACCGAGCAGAGCCTGATGCACTACAACCTCGCCCCCAAGGCCGCGGCCCCGGCGGAGGGCGAGGAAGCCCCGACGGACGAGGGGTGGTCCAGGTGAGGGCCTGATGCCCCTCGGCACCCCGGCGGATTCCAAGGGCGCGCGATCCCTGGTCATGCTGACCTCGCCATGTCCCTGATGGCCTTCCTCGGATCCGCGGCGGGCGCGCTTTATCGCGAGCGTCGCTACTCCGAGGCCCAGATGCAGGCGGTGCAGGCCCGGCGCCTGTCCGCGCTGCTGCAGCACGCCCGGGCGCACACCGCCCTGGGCGAGGAGCGCCTCGGCCACCTGGATCTGGACGCGGTCGACCTGACCCGGGTCCCGACCATCACCAAGCAGCTCCTCACCGAGCGCTTCGATCACTCGGTGGCCCACGGGGTGCCCTCGCTCGCCGAGGTCATGGCCTTCACCGCGGCGCGCGACCAGGTGGGGCACCAGCTCAAGGACGAGTTCATCTGCGCCACCACCTCCGGCACCACCGGGCGGGTGGGCTACTTCGTCACCGACAAGCGGGCCTGGGCCGCGCTGAACGGCGCGCTCTTCGCGCGTATCCTGCGGCACCGCCTCATCCCCCGCGAGGTGCTGCGCTTCTCACCCATGCGGCGCTACCGGATGGCGATGGCGGTGGCCACCGGCGGGCACTTCATCACCCGGCTGGTCTCCACCTTCCAGCCGCTGCTGGCCCGCGGGATGATGACGATGGAGGCCTTCTCGATCACCGAGCCGATCGAGGCGACGGTCGAGAAGCTGAACCGCTACCAGCCCCACTACCTGCACAGCTACCCGACCTACCTCGAGATGCTGGCGAGGGTGCAACTGGAAGGTGCCTTGCAGATCGATCCGGAGTTCATCTCGCTCGGGAGCGAGCCGGTGAGCGCGCTGGCCCGGGCCACCATCCAGCGCGCCTTCCCCAACGCGGAGATCAGCGAGACCTACGGGGCGACCGAGTGCCTGCCGATGGCCAACCAGTGTCGGCACGGGCGCCTGCACGCCAACACCGACCTGTGCGTGCTCGAGCCGGTGGACGCCGACGGCCAGCCTGTGCCGGTGGGGGTGCCGTCCGAGAAGGTGCTGGTGACCAACCTCCTGAACCGCGCCCAGCCCCTCATCCGTTACGAGCTGATGGACTCGGTGACGGTGCTGGACGAGCCGTGCCCCTGCGGCGCCGCCCTCCCGGTCATCCGGGTGGAGGGGCGCTCGGACGACACCTTCTTCCTCGCGGATCACGAGGGGCGCTTCCACGCCTACCCGCCGGTGCCGTTCGAGGTGCTCTTCCTCGATCTGCGGGGGCTGGAGCAGTACCAGCTCGTGCACGAAGCGCAGAACCACCTGCACATCAGGGTGGTGACCGGCCCCGGCGCCGACGTGGCGGCGGTGAAGGCTGAGCTCCTGCAACGCTTCCGGCGCTACTTCGCGCAGAACCACCTCGCGGAGTGCGTGCGCCTCGACGTGTCGGTGGTGCCGACGCTGGAGCGCGAGGCCACCGGCCACAAGCTGCGGCAGGTGTTCAGCAAGGTCCCCCGTCCGGTCGCCGCCTGAGGCGCGCCAGGATCCCCACCCGACGGGTAGAGGGATGCATGCGTGGGTGGGCGCTGGCCGGGCTCGCTGGCCTTGGGGTCGTCGCGTGGTCGGACGGGGCGTGGGCCTGCTCGGGGCTCAACTGCGTCGACGGCTACCTCTACCCGGCGGGGCGCCAGGTGCCTCTCGGCACCCAGGCCATAGTGTGGCGGCCCAACGCCGGGTACAGCTACGGCCTCGACGAGGTCACCGCCACCCTGACCCGGGTCGACTCCGGCGCGGAGGTCTCCTTCGAGGTCGCGCAGTACCACAGCGGCCTGGTGCTGACCTTCCCGGTGCCGCTCTCCCAGGGGGCGTACCGGTTCGTCGATCCCGGGGCGTGCGCGGGCCCGACCGGCCAGACCGGCTTCACCGCGGAGTTCGTGGTGGACGGGCACGCTGACCTCCCGCTCGACCTGGGGACCCTGCTCGTCGAGCAGGAGGCCGAGGGCGCGGTGCAGGTCGAGGCCAGCGCCCAGTGCAGCGTGGGGGTGCCCTCCGCCTTCGCCGATCTCCGGGTGTCGCTGAGCGAGGGCGCCAGCCCCTGGGCCGCGCTCCTGCTCTACCGCACCCTGGTGGACGGGGTGGAGTGGCGCCCCAAGGACTTCGCGCCCCGGGAGCTCCCGGTGGGGGGCTCGTGGCGGGGTCGAGGCAGCGACACCGTCTTCGCGCCGTGCGGTGAGCTGCCTTCCGGCGCGGCGCAGTATGGGTTGACGCAGGGGGTCCACACCGTGGTTATGCAGGCTACCCTGCCGGGGGCCAACCTTCTGCTCGAGACCGATCCGGTACAGGTCAACCTGACCTGCACCCAGACCCCGACCCCTGACGCGGGCGTCGACGCCGGCGTCGACGTGGACGCGGGCGTCGTCACCGACGCGGGGCAGGACGCGGGGCCGGGCGATGGTCTGGCCGGGGTCGAAGACGGCTGCACGTGTCGACACTCGGGTTCGGGGCCCGCGGGGCTGGGTTGGCTCCTCGGGTGGGGCGGGCTGCTCCTCGCCGCCCTCGGGCGTCGGCGCCGCTTGCCGCGCCGCGCCGACCGGGCGTAGACCGGGGGCAGTGAGCACCGCGGGCGTCCTGGTCATCGGCAACGAGGTCCTCTCCGGCAAGGTCGAGGAGGAGAACGCGCGTTACCTGGTGAGGGAGCTCCGGGCGCTGGGCGTGGACCTGCAGCGGATCGTGGTGGTCCGGGACGACGTCGACACGATCGCCGAGGATCTACGGGCGATGGCCGCGCGCTTCACGTGGGTCTTCACCTCGGGCGGGGTGGGCTCCACCCACGACGACGTGACGCTGAGCGCGGTGGCCAAGGCCTTCGACGTGCCCCTTCGGGAGCAGCCCGAGGTCCTCGCGCTGCTGGAGTCCTACTTCAAGGAGCGGATGAACGACGCGGTCCGCCGCATGGCCTGGCTCCCCGAGGGCACCACCTTGGAGGGCCTGGGCGAGCTGCCCTTCCCGGTCATGCGGGTGCGCAACGTCTACGTGTTCCCGGGGGTGCCGCGGTACCTGCGGATGAAGTTCGAGTACCTGAAGGCCCACCTGAAGGTGGAGCAGCCCTTCGTGCTCAGCCAGCTGTTCCTCCGGGTCACCGAGGATCGGCTCGCGATCCCCTTCGCTCGGGAGGCCGCGCGCTTCCCGGATCTCGACTTCGGCTCCTACCCCCAGCTGGACGACGCCGAGGTGAAGACCAAGCTGACGGTGGAGGGTCGAGACCCTGCCCGGGTGGCCGCGGCCTTTCACGCATTGCTGGAATGGCTGGATCCGGGGTGGGTGGTGCGCACCGAGCCGCCCACGGTTTGACGGTATAAACGGGGGCGTGGTAGCCGGGCTTGGGCATGGCGAGGTGCGGCTGGTCGGTCGGGGCGGTGGTCCTCGCAACGCTCCTGGCGTCTTCTGGCGCCCAGGCCGCGCCGCGGGGCGTGCTGGTCCTGCCGCTCGAGCACCAGAACCTCCCCACCGGCACCGCGACCGCGCTGAACCAGGCGATCCGCGATGAGGTGAAGGCCTCGCTGCCCCGCTACCGCCTCCTGCCGCCCCCCGCCCTCGACCTGATGGAGATGCAGCTGGCCGCTGGCTGCGTGGACGCGTCGCCGACCTGCCTGGCCAGCATCGGGCGCACCCTGAGCGCGGCGCGGGTGGTGCGGGTGGTGACCCGCGGCACCGCGGAGCGCCTCCAGCTGAAGGTGATGGTGGTGCGGACTCGCAACCCCAAGGCCTCCACCTACGACGCCGAGCTCCTCGGGGTGGACGAGGAGAGCGTGCCCGAGTTCCGGTGGCACGTGGCCAAGGGGCTCGGCCGCAACCCCGGGGCGCTCCTCGGCGGGATGGAGCTCTACACCGCCTCGAAGGTCGGGGCGCTGGCCGGGGCCGAGCTGTTCCTCGACGACACCAAGGTGGAGCCCGCGGCCCTCGCCGGCCTCACCCCGGGCAAGCACCGGCTGGAGGTGCACCAGCAGGGCTTCGAGACCTTCATCTGGCTGGGGCAGGTCCGGCCCGGCCGGACCACCCGGGTCGGGGTGGTGTTCGAGCCGAAGCGGGTGGCTTCGGCGCCGCCGGTCGAGGTCGCCCCGCCGCCGCCGGCCGAGGTCACCCCGCCGATCGAGACCCCGCCGCCACCGGTGGTGTCGGTGCCGCCGCCGCCCCCGGCGCTGCCGCCTCCGCCGCCGCCGCCGCTCCCGCCGCCCACCCAGACGGAGGCGCCGAAGCTGGTCTTCACCTGGGTCTTCGCGGCCGGCACGGTGCTGGCGGCCTCCACCGCGACCATCTTCATGGTGCGGACCTACCAGGCGGACAAGGAGATCAACTCGGAGCCCTACCAGTACGCCTGCAAGACACCGGACGACAGGGACTACGAAAGCGACTTCTGCCGATCGGCCCGCACCTCGGTCCTCGTCCAGTGGATCGCCTGGGGGGCCACCGCGGCGTTCGGTGGGGCGACGATCGCCGCCTTCTTCCTCGAGGACGGCCCCGAGTTCTTCAGCAAGGCCGGCGGTGAGGACGAGCCCACCGTGCGGTGGGGGGTGGCGCCTGGCCCGGACGGGGTGAGCGCCAGCCTCCGGGTGGACTTCTGAGCCTGCCGACCCTGGCCCTGTGGGCCCTCCTTTCGGGCGCGCCAGCGCCGGCGCCGCTGTGGCTCACCCTCGACGTCGCCAACCCCGAGACCCTGGGCCGACACCGCCTGCTGCACCTCGAGGACGTGGTGGGGCCGGACCGCAGGACGGATATCCCGGGGCTCCCGAAGGCGGAGGCGGTGGTCTTGTTCTCCACCCGCCCCGACGGGTGCGTCGGCGGCCTGGGCCCGGACGAGCCCAAGCCGAGCGGGCTCTGCGCGGCGGTGGCGGCGCGCCTCGAGGACCTCAGCCGGCGCGGGGTGCTCGTGGTGGGGGTGCTCCTGGCCACTCGGGAGGAGGCCGCGGCGGACCTGGCCCGGGTGCGCCGGGCCGCGGTGCCGTTCCCCGTGACCTTCGACGTGCACGACCTCGCCCGGCAGGCCCTGGGGCTGGAAGGTCCTGGCCAGTTCGTCATAATAAGCTCCGAGGGCCTGAATATCCGCGTACCGGGTGCGTCCAAGGCCGGCGACGACGTCCAGGTGACCCGCCATCTGGAGCTGGTCAGGAAGACCGTGCTTGCCGCCCTGGGACGTGACGAGGAGGAACCATGAGGCATCCCAAAGCACTGCTCACCGCCGGGCTCTTCGCCCTGACCCTGGCCGCCGCCCCCGGCGCGGCCGAGGCCAAGGGGGACAAGCTCCTGCTCCAGGACCTGGTGGCAGAGGGCGTGGAGGCCCATGAGGCCTCGGCGATCTCCACCGCCGCCTGCAACGCCCTGTCGAAGGCCGACAAGCACGAGGTGCTCTGCGGGGACGACCTCCGGAACATGATGCGCTTCGGCGCGCTCGCGGCCAGCTTCGACCAGTGCGCGGACGACGCCTGCTACGCGGGGATGGCGAAGGCCCTGCAAGCCCGCTTCGTGGTGTCGGGGAAGGTCTCGCGGCTGGGCAAGGTCTACGTGCTCAGCCTGTCGATGTTCGACACCACCACCAACAAGCCGTCGGGCCGGGCCGAGATCAAGGCGAGCACGATCGAGCAGCTCCACCTGGACACCCCCGAGGCGGTGTCCGCCCTCCTGTCCAAGCGATAGGCCGGGCTTCGCCCGGCTGGGGTCCCAGGCCTGGTCCGGTCGTGAACGTGACCGTGGACGTGGACGAACCATTGCGTCTCAAGAAGAGACCACTGGATTGCCTCCCTTCCGCGGCCCGGGCACGATCAGACCCCCGCCCGTGAGCCAGGGCCAACACAGAGACGGTGGCGCGGCCATCCTCGTGGCCGACGACGACTTCGCCATGCGGCACGTCCTGGAGGAGTGCCTGCTGGACGCGGGGCACTTCCCGGTGGTCGTGCACCGGGGCGACGAGGTGCTGGAGCGCCTCGAGCACGTGATGCCGGACGCCCTGGTCCTGGACCACGCCCTACCGGGGGTGAGCGGCCTCGAGCTGGTGCGGGCGGTGCGGGGGCAGGCTCACCTGCAGGACCTCCCGGTGATCATGCTGACCGCCCACGACGACACCGCGGTGCGCCTCGGCGCGCTCGAGGCCGGGGCCGACGACATCCTGACCAAGCCCTTCGAGCCGCTGGAGCTGCAGACCCGGTTGCGGAACCTCCTGCGCCTGAAGAACCTGCGGCGGGCGCTGGAGGAGCGGAACTTCACCCTCGAGGAGGAGGTGGCGCGGCGCAGCGCGCAGCTGAGCCGGCAGTCTGCCTTGCTCCAGGCCCTCTCCGACGCGATCATCTTCGCTGACCCGGAGCTCCGGATCCTGACCTGGAACGCGGGGGCCGAGGTCATCTACGGGCACCCTCGGGAGGAGGCGGTGGGCGCGCGGTTGTGGGACGTGCTCCCGCGCGACTTCGGCCGGGAGGACCCCGAGCAGGTGGAGCAGGCCCTCCGGCGCGGCGGGCGCTGGGCGGGGGAGCTGCAGCAGACCACGGCGGACGGGCGCGCGATCTGGGTGCAGGCCTCCTTCACGACCTTGCACGACCACAGGGGCCGGACCGCTGGCTACGCGGTGGTCGCCCACGACCTCACCGAGCTCCACCTGGCCCGGTCCCAGCTGGCGGAGGCGGAGGCCCGGGGTCACGAGGCCCGGAAGATGGAGGCGCTCGGGCGCCTGATCCGCGGCATCGCGCACGACTTCAACAACTACCTCGCGGTGATCACCAGCAGCGCCGCGCTCGGCCAGGAGGAGGTGGAGGCGGGGCGGGCCCCGGCCGAGGACCTCGCGATGGTGCTCGACGCGGCCCAGCGGGCGGGCGACCTCACCAAGCAGCTCCTCGCGTTCAGCAAGCGGCAGTCCATGGCCCCGGTGCGCACCGAGCTCAACGGGGTCATCGCGCGCCTGCGCCAGATGTTCGGTCGCGTCATCGGGCCCGGAGTGCAGGTCGACCTGCGCTTGGCGCAAGAGCTCCCCGACGTGGTGGTGGACGTGGTGGCCCTCGAGCAGGTGCTGATGAACCTCGTGGTGAACGCCCGGGACGCGATGCCCAACGGCGGCACCCTCACCGTGGACACCGCGGTGGCCGCCCTCACCGAGGCGGAGGCCCGGGCCCAGGGGCTCGCTCCCGGCGCCTACGTCCGGCTCAGGGTGGAGGACACCGGGGTGGGGATGGACGAGGACACCCGCTCCCGGGTCTTCGAGCCGTTCTTCAGCACCAAGGGGCCGGACAAGGGGACCGGCCTCGGCCTCGCCACCGTCTACAAGCTGGTGCAGGAGAGCGGCGGCCAGATCTCGGTCCGGAGCGAGCCCGGCCTCGGGACCGCGTTCGAGATCCTGCTGCCCGGCTTCTCGCAGGCCGCGGAGTCAGACGTCGCGCGCCTGGACGAGGCACCCGTGCACCTGAGCCTGGCCGGGCGCCGGGTGATCGTGGCGGAGGACGAGCCCGCGCTCCTCACCATGATCCAGCGGGTGCTGGGCCCGACCGGGGTGACGGTGGTGGCCACCGCCTCCGGGCGTGAGGCGGTCGCGGCCCTGGAGATGGCGCGACCCGA
The DNA here is from genome assembly GCA_020632995.1 of Deltaproteobacteria bacterium. Classification (GTDB taxonomy): domain Bacteria; phylum Myxococcota; class Kuafuiibacteriia; order Kuafuiibacteriales; family Kuafuiibacteriaceae; genus JACKEN01. Next base: position 636,422 of record JACKEN010000001.1, read on the forward strand.
CGCGCTGATCACCGCGGTCCGCATGCCCGAGATGTCGGGCTGGGCCCTGGCCAGGCGCGCCCACGCGACGTGGCCCGAGCTGCCGGTCCTGTTCGTGACCGGGGACGGGGTGGACGTCGACGATCACGGCGAGCCGATGCAACACATCCTGCGAAAGCCCTTCCTCCCGCGGGACCTCCTGACGGTGCTGCAGCGGGTGGTGGCGCCTCAGTCGGCCCGAAAGTAGGGCGGGCGCATCCGCCAGGTGGTGGCCTTCGCGGGGGGCGGGCCGAACAGCCGCACCGCGTTCCGCACGTAGATCTTCTCGAGCACCTCGTCCGGCAGCCCGATGCCGTGGATCGGCCACTCGCCCTGGATGGGGGTCGGGCTGGGCATGGTGTCTCGGGTCTCGAACCACCGGTGGTGGGCATCGAAGAAGGGGACCAGCTCCTCGGGGCGGTTCGGCTCCTCGCCGAAGGAGCCCAGCATCAGGAAGTCCTCGCCCGACACCCCGAGGTCGGTGCCAAAGAGGATCCGATCCTGGAAGCGCAAGAAGACCTGCCGGAGCTTCTCGGGGTCGTGCCGCCCCAGCTCGGGCACCCGGGCCGCGACGTCGACGTAGAGGTTCGGGTAGCGCTCCAGCTGCTCGGCCACCCAGAACGGGTCCTCGGCCCGGTTCCCGAAGTGCACCGCGACGAAGATGGTGTCGGGGTGCCGGGCCACCACCCGCATCAGCTCGTCCAACAGGTCCGCGAAGGGCGGCACCTCGCGCCCCACGTAGGACCACGCGGGGTGCGCGGTGAGCTCGGCCCTGCGCTCGTTGTGCTCGTCCACCGGCAGCCAGAACGCCTCGGGGTCCGCGGTGTGGATCAGGACCGGCATCCCGATCGCGCCGGCGGTCTCCCAGATCGGATCCAGCCACGGATCGTCGACCGCGACGCGGGTGCCGTCGGGCTTCTTCACCACGAGGCCGAGCGCCTTCTCGATCTTCAGGCAGCGGGCCCCCAGCCCGGCCGCCTCTCGGATCAGCTTCGCCGCGCCCTCGGGGAAGCGCGGGAAGCGCCGGGCGGCGGCCCAGGGGAGGTTCGTGCAGACCAGCTCCCGCCCCGAGGCCTTCGCGGCGTCCATGGACTCCTCGAGGGGCCCGCCCGGCCACCCGCCGGACAGGTTCACCGCCCAGTCGATGCCCACCTGGTCCATGACCCGGTGGGCGCGCTCCATGGATCTCGAGGACAGGTGGGTATGGGCGTCGACCCAGCGGGGCGGAGGCGCCGCCGCCGCGTTCGCGCTCAGACCTGCCGCCGCCACCAGCCCCAGCGCCGCCCAACGCATGGCGCATTCGTATCACGGCGGCGGCGTGGTAAGCCCACCGTGATGCGGCGCGTGCTCTTGGCGGGGCTCCTGGCGACGAACCTGGCGTGCGGGGCGTCCATCTCCCGATCCGCCCACGAGGCGGCGCTGGATCAGGAGCGCACCCGCTACGAGGCGCTCCTCGCCCAGGCCCGCCGACGCCAGGCGGCGGCGGAGGACGAGCGGGCGGCCTGCCTGACGTCCTCGGCCGAGGGCGCCCAGGCCCAGGCGCGGCGCTTCGCCCGGCTCGAGCGCTCCCTCGCCGACAAGGAGATCCGCCTCATGACCTGGGAGGCAGGGAAGGTGCCCACCACCCCGAGCTTGCCGGCCCGCGCCCTGGACGCGGCGGCCAGCCGGCTGGGGGCGGAGGTGCGCCCCGAGGGTGATGCCCTGCGGCTGGTGATCCCGGCCCGGGCGCTGTTCCGGGAGGGGGAGGCGAGCCTGCTCCCGACCGCCGGGCCGGGGCTCGACGCCCTGGCCGAGGCCCTGGTGGAGGCTCGGGCCCGGGCCCGGGTCGAGGGCTACACCGCGGAGACCGCCTCGGAGGTGATGGGGCAGGCGGTCAGCGCCGACGACTGGGCTCAGGCCTCGGCCCTGGCCGCCGCAGTGGTGCGGGGGCTCCAGGTCCGGGGGGTGGATCCCAGCCGGCTCGCGGTGGTGGGGTACGGCGCGCACCGACCCGGGTCCAACGGTGAGGCAGCCCGGGTCGAGGTTGTGGTGCGGGTGGGGCCTGGCGCTTGACCGGGGCCCCGGCGCGGGGTGAAGAGGCGGTCCGATGTTGGACGCCCTCAAGACCACCGACCCCGAGATCCACGCCGTGCTCATGGCGGAGGCCCGCCGCCAGGCCGAGGGCCTGGAGCTCATCGCGAGCGAGAACTTCACCAGCGAGGCGGTGATGGAGGCGATGGGGTCGCCGCTCACCAACAAGTACGCCGAGGGCCTGCCCGGGAAGCGCTACTACGGCGGTTGCGTCCACGTGGACGTGGCCGAGCAGCTGGCCATCGACCGGGCCTGCGCGCTCTTCGGGGCCGAGGCGGCCAACGTGCAGCCCCACTCCGGCGCCCAGGCCAACATGGCGGTGTACTTCGCGGCCCTGGAGCCGGGGGACGAGATCGTGGCGATGAGCCTGTCGGAGGGCGGGCACCTGACCCACGGCTCGCCGGTGAACTTCTCGGGGCGCCTGTACAAGCCGGTCGCGTACGGCGTGCACCCCGAGACCCACCGCATCCAGTACGACGAGATCGCGAAGCTGGTGAAGCAGCACCGGCCGAAGCTCCTGGTGGCCGGCGCCTCCGCGTACCCGCGCACCATCGACTTCGAGCGCCTGGCCGAGATCACCGGCAACTACGGCACCAAGCTGATGACCGACATCGCCCATATCGCAGGCCTGGTTGCGGCGGGCGAGCACCCCTCGCCGGTGCCGTACGCCGACTTCGTGACCACGACGACGCACAAGACCCTGCGCGGGCCCCGCGGCGGCCTCGTCCTGATGAAGAAGGCCGAGGCGAAGGTGGTGAACAGCCGCGTGTTCCCGGGCATGCAGGGCGGGCCGCTGATGCACGTCATCGCGGCCAAGGCGGTGGCCTTCAAGGAGGCGATGAGCCCCGACTTCAAGGCCTACGCGCAGCAGATCGTGAAGAACGCCAAGGCGATGGCGGAGGCGTTCCTGTCCAAGGGCTACACCCTGATCTCCGGCGGCACCGACAACCACCTGGTGCTCCTCGACATGCGGAGCAAGGGGCTCACCGGCAAGGCGGGCGAGGAGGCCCTCGCCAAGGCCGACATCACGGTGAACAAGAACATGATCCCCGGCGATCCCGAGTCGCCCTTCGTCACCTCCGGGGTGCGGATCGGGACCCCGGCCCTGACCTCGCGGGGCATGGACGAGGACGCGATGCGCGCGGTGGTCGGGCTGATGGATCGCGTCCTCAGCAACCCCGACGACGACGCGGCGATCGCCAAGGTGAAGGCCGAGGTCCACGCCCTCACCGCGCACTATCCGCTCTACCCCGCCTGGCGATAACGAGCCCTCCCTTCGGTCGGCCTCTTCGCACGCCCCTCGGACGGAAACGCCCCCCGTTGGGGGCCGCCGCCGATCGTCAGGCGATAACGAGCCCTCCCTTCGGTCGGCCTCTTCGCACGCCCCTCGGACGGAAACGCCCCCCGTTGGGGGCCGCCGCCGATCGTCAGGCAGGCCTGAGCCCCGCGCCGTTGGGCACAAGCTGTGGTGGTGATCGTCGCCGCCACCACACCCTATTGCGTTTCTCGGGTATCGCGGCTAAATCGGGTGCAAGTCGACCTGACAGGAGCGCCCGATGAAGTGCCCGTTCTGCGGCAACATGGAGAACAAGGTCATCGACTCCCGGCTGTCCAAGGACGGTCAGGTGATCCGCCGGCGCCGGGAGTGCAACGACTGCGGCAAGCGCTTCACCACCTATGAGCGCATCGAGGAGGTGCTCCCCATGGTGGTGAAGGCGGACGGGCGGCGCGAGCCCTTCGACCACAACAAGGTGGTGGCGGGGGTGCGGGCGGCCTGCGAGAAGCGGCCGGTGCCCCTGTCCGAGATCGAGGAGCTGGTGGACGACATCGAGAAGCAGCTCCAGGAGACGGGCGAGAAGGAGGTCGAGGCGGCCACGATCGGAGAAGAGGTGCTGGTGCGCCTGTCCGAGATCGACGACGTGGCGTACATCCGGTACGCCTCCATCTTCCGGAACTTCAAGGATCTCGAGGAGTTCACCCGCGAGCTGAACAGCCTCGTGGAGGAGCGCGCGCGCCGCGCGGAGCTCGGGACCCCGCCGTGACGAGGAAGCGCGCACAACCTGCGCCTTCGCCCGAAGACACCGCGCTGATGGCCCGGGCCCTGGACGAGGCCCGGCGGGGGCTGGGCCGGACCAGCCCGAACCCCGCGGTGGGCGCGGTGCTGGTGCGGGACGGCCAGGTCCTCGCGGTGGGGCACCACGCCAAGGCGGGCACCGACCACGCCGAGGTCGCGGCCCTGCGCCAGGTGGGCTTTCGCGCCGATGGCGCCACCCTCTACTCGACCCTCGAGCCCTGCAACCACCACGGGCGCACCGGCCCGTGCACCGAGGCGATCCTCAAGGCGGGGATCACGCGGGTGGTGGTGGGGGCCCTGGATCCCAACCCGCTGGTGTCGGGGGCAGGGGTGCGCCGGCTCCAGCGGGGCGGGGTGGAGGTCCTCACCGGGGTCCTCGAGGACCGGTGCCGGACCCTGAACGAGGCCTACAACCACGCGATCGTGCACAAGGCGCCGTTCGTGGTGCTGAAGCTCGCGGTGTCCCTCGACGGCCGGGTGGCGACCCGCACCGGGGACAGCCAGTGGATCACCTCCGAGGCGGCGCGCGCGCGGGGCCGGGCGCTCCGGAACGAGCTGGACGCGATCCTGGTCGGGGTCGGCACGGTGCTCGCCGACGACCCGAGCCTCACGACGCGGCTGCCGGGGGGGCGGGATCCCCTCCGCGTCATAGTCGACTCCACCCTGAAGACCCCACCGCAGGCCCAGGTCGTCCAGACCGCCCGAGAGGTCCCGACCTTGATCCTCACCACCCGCGCCGCGGACGCCAAGCGCCGCGCCCGGCTGGAGGCGGCGGGGGTCGCGGTGGTGCCGGTCAAGAAGACCCGGGCCGGACAGGTCGACCTCGGGGCTGCCCTGGCCGCCCTGGCGGCCCGGGAGATCAACGGGCTCCTGGTCGAAGGCGGGCCCACGGTGGCCGGGGCCTTCGTGGACGCGCGCCAGGTGCACAAGGTGGTGGCCTTCGTCGCCCCGGTCCTCATCGGCGGCGCGGACGCCAAGAGCGCCCTGGGGGGCCTCGGCGCCCGCCGGCTCGAGGACGCGCTGCGGCTGGTGGACCCCGTGGTGGAGGAGGTCGGAGGGGACGTCTGCATCTCCGGCCGGATCCGTTAGCCCGACCGCGGCCACGCCTCCACTGTGGCACCTGCACGCCCCCTTCGTGGCCGTGGTCGTGGGTCGTGAACGTGGTCGAAGTATTTTTCAGATCTCCGCTTGAGCATTCGGTGCGCTTCTGGCCATGACCCTGGGCTATGGGCGCATGGGGTGCCGGCTATTTCGAGAACGACGACGCTCAGGACTGGCTGGGTGAGCTCGAGGAGGCGGGGATGGATGCCATCCAGTCCGCCCTCCTCGTGGCAGACGAGGAAGAGATCGACGCGGTCGACGGCGCCCGGGCGGTAGCCGCCGCGGTGGTGGTCCTGGCCATGGCCGGCTCCACCGTGAAGGACATGCCCGAGGAGCTCGAGGCGTGGCTCGAGGAGCACGCCAAGCGGCCCGACGCTCAGCTGATGGAGCGGGCCCAGACCGCCATGCACGCGGTCTTCGAGGACTCGGAGCTGCGCGACGTGTGGGAGGAGTCCGACGACTTCGATCACTGGTCGAAGCTCATGCGTCAGCTCATCAAGCGCCTCGACGATCGCGCGGGGTGATCCGGTGTTCACCGGCATCGTGGATCACGTGGGCACCGTGGCCCGCGTGGCCCCCGGGCAGGGGGGTGGGCGGACCCTGGTGGTGCGCCACCGGTTCACGAGCGCCCTCGAGCTCGGGGAGTCGATCGCCCACGACGGGGTGTGCCTCACCGTGGTGCGGATCGACGGCGACACCTTCTGGGTGGAGGCCGGGCCCGAGACCCTGGCCCGCACCACCATCGGCGCCCTGAAGACCGGCTCGAAGCTCAACCTGGAGCGCGCCGCGACCCTCAGCACCCGGCTGGGCGGGCACCTCGTGCAGGGCCACGTGGACGCGGTGGGCCACATCCGGGCGGTGCGGGCGCGTGAGAACGCGTGGGACCTCGACGTCGAGGCGCCGCCCGAGGTCCTGAAGATGGTGATCTCCCAGGGCTCGGTCACGGTGGACGGCATCTCCCTCACCGTCACCGGCCGCAGCGCGGAGACCTTCTCGCTCTCGATCATCCCCCACACCTGGAAGGTGACCAGCCTGGCCGACAAGGGGGTGGGCTCCGCGGTGAACGTGGAGGTGGATGTGATCGCGCGGTACGTGCTGGGCCTGTTGGAGGCGCAGCAGGCCGAGCCCAAGGCGGGTGGGATCACCGAGGCCTTCCTCCGGGAGCACGGCTTCTAAAGATCTTGCCCAAAGCCGGGGCGAAGACTAGGGACTCGGGGGCGCGGCTACTGGGCCACGCGGGGAGGTGGCACGTGCCGTTCGAGAACGTGGAAGGCGCCATCGAGGACATCCGGAACGGCAAGATGATCATCCTCGTGGACGACGAGGACCGGGAGAACGAGGGCGACCTCTGCATGGCGGCGGAGCTGGTGACGCCCGAGGCCATCAACTTCATGGCCGTCCACGCCCGGGGGCTCATCTGCCTGACCCTCACCGAGGACAAGATCGCCCAGCTCGACCTCCCGATGATGGTCGAGCGCAACACCTCGGCCTTCGGCACCGGCTTCACGGTGTCGATCGAGGCGAGCGAGGGCGTCACCACCGGGATCAGCGCCCACGATCGGGCCACCACGATCCGGGCCGCGATGCGGGATGACTGCCGCCCGCGGGACCTCCGGACGCCGGGGCACGTGTTCCCCATCCGGGCGAGGAAGGGCGGGGTGCTCGTGCGCACCGGCCAGACCGAGGGCTCGGTGGATCTGTCGCGGCTGGCGGGGCTCCGGCCGGCCGGGGTGATCTGCGAGATCATGAACGAGGACGGGACGATGGCCCGTCGCCCGGAGCTCGAGAAGTACGCGGCGCAACACGGCCTGCGCATCGTCACCATCGCCGAGCTGATCGAGTACCGGATCGCCAACGAGATCCTGGTGCGGTTGGTGGCCGAGAAGAAGCTCAACGTGGCCCACTGGGGTGAGCTGACGGTGCGGGTGATGGAGTCCGAGGTGGACGGCCTGCAGCACCTGGTGCTCCAGAAGGGCGAGATCGGCCCCGAGGACGCGCCGCTGGTGCGGGTGCAGTCGATCGACATGCCGGCCGACCTGTTGGGCCTCGTGCTCTCCGGCGGCGGGGCCGAGATGCGGGCCGCCCTCGACCGGATGGTGCAGGAGGGGCAGGGCGTCTTCGTGTACCTGGTGCGCTCGGTCGACGGCTCGACCCTCGCCAAGCGCCTGGAGCGGGTGGACCAGCAGAACAACACCCCGCCCACCTATCACCGGGTCGGCACCCGGCTGGACCTCCGGGAGTTCGGCACCGGGGCCCAGATCCTGAAGGTGCTCGGGATCCGCAAGTTCCGGATGATGAGCAACCACGAGATCCGGATCGTGGGGCTCGAGGGCTACGGCCTGCATATGACGGAGCGGGTGCCGCTCCCGGTGCCCGCCCCCGTCGCCTAGCGCGGGGCCAAGGAGTGACTTCGAGATGGCGAGCAAGACCTACGAGGCCAACCTCAACGGCCAGGGCCTGCGCTTCGGCGTGGTGGTGGGCCGCTTCAACAGCCTGATCACCGAGCGCCTGCTGGAGGGCGCCATGGACTGCCTGGTGCGCCACGGCGTGGCGGCCGAGGACATCGAGGTGGTGCGGGTCCCGGGCAGCTGGGAGATCCCCCTCGGCGTGAAGTGGATGGCGGCCAAGGGCTTCGACGCGGTGCTCGCGGTCGGCTGCGTGATCCGCGGCGGCACCCCGCACTTCGACTACGTCTCGGCCGAGGTGACCAAGGGCGCGGCCCAGGTGCAGATGCAGGCTGGCCTGCCGGTCGCCCTCGGCGTCCTCACCACCGACACCATCGAGCAGGCGATCGAGCGGGCCGGCACCAAGCACGGGAACAAGGGCTGGGAGGCCGCCCTCGCCGCGCTGGAGATGGCCGTGCTCAAGAAGCAGCTCGGCTGAGGAGACGAGCATGGGCGCCCGCCGCAGAGCGCGCGAGTGCGCGCTGATGACCCTGTACTCCATGGACGTGGCGGGCCACTGGCCGGACACCGCCCTGGAGCGCTTCTTCACGTCCTTCGGCGACGGTGAGCCGTTGGATCCGCCGCCCTCCTACGCGCCGCCCGAGGCCGACGCCAAGGCCTACCGGGTGACCGGGGCGGACGAGGAGATGAAGGCCTACGCCACCCTCCTGGTGGAGGGGGTGGGCCGGCACATGGAGGAGCTGGACGCGCTCATCCAGGGCATCTCGCGGAACTGGCGCATGGCCCGGATGGCGGTGGTCGACCGCAACGTCCTGCGGCTGGCCGCGTTCGAGCTGACCCACCAGCAGGCCGACGTGCCGCGCAAGGTGGCGATCAACGAGGCGATCGAGGTGGCCAAGCGCTTCGGCACCTCGGAGTCCGGCGCGTTCGTGAACGGCATCCTCGATCGGATCGGGAAGAAGAAGTGACCACCGCGCGCATCGCCCGTGGGGACCTGGCGGGGCTGGACGCCCTCGAGGTGGACGCGCTGGCGCTGCCCCTGTTCGCGGTGCGCACCCAGCCCCAGGCGGTGGCGGGCCTGGCGGACTGGCGCCTGTCCGGCCGCATCGCGCGCCTCATCAAGAGCGGCCGCTTCACCGGCCTCGCGGGTGAGGCGTTGCTCATGCTCGGCCTGGGCCGGGTCGGGGCGGAGCGGATCTTCCTGTTGGGGCTGGGCGAGCGAAAGGCCGCCGACGCGGTGAACCTCGACGCGGCGGTGAAGGTGCTCGAGCAGGCCCTGGCCCGCAAGGTGGCTTTCGGTGCCTCCGTGGCCGGAGAGGATGAAGTGGGGCTGGTCAGGGCGTTCTTGCAGGCGGTGGGCAAGCGCAGGACAGCTTTCGACGAGATCATCCTCCTGGATCCGGACGGGCGCCTCGAGGCGGCCCGGGCGGCGCTGACCAAGCTGGCCGGCGGCCTGGGCATCACGCTCCTGGCCGCGACCGCGGTGAGCGAGGCGACGCCGACCCCGGAGGCCTGAGTTGCAGGATCCCAGCGCTCAGGGTCTGGAGGGTGTCCTCCAGGCCCTCTGTCTCGAGGTGCCGGACGCGATCGGGGCGGTGCTGTGCGACTTCGAGGGCGAGACGGTGGTGATGGCCCTCGGGGCGGGAGCTCCGCCCCCCGAGGCCCTGGCCCGGGCCCAGGAGCACGTGCCCCGCGCCCTCGGGCTGGAGATGCCGCTGAAGGCGTTCCTGATGCGCCTGGCCGGGGCCGAGCCGTGCGCGCTGCTCCGGCTGTTCCAGGGGCGCTGCGAGATCGGCCACGCCGGCGCGCTCCGAGGGCTCACGATGCGCTACGCGGAGGTGGACCTCCTGGTGGAGCGCCTGCCGGAGGACTTCTACGTGGTCCTCGCGGTGCGTCGCCCGGAGGTCACCGCGCAAGCCCTGCGGGCGGTGCGTCGGGCCGCCGTGTTGGTGACTCCACACCTGCTGTAAACCACTGTTTCGCGGAGGTTCCGTGTTGCGTCGGTAGCGCACGGGGCCAGGCTTGTGTTAACCCTCAGCGAAGTGGCCTGTTCGTAGGCCTCTACAACCGAGGGAGAGATGAGCGGCCTTAAAGTGGACTTCGTGGTGTACCTGGGTGACCCGGACGACGGTGCGGAGGCGCTGACCAGCAAAGATCTGCTGGCAGTGGCCGCACAGCATCGGGACCAGCTTCGCTTCCCGGACGTCTACGGCGCCGTCATCATCAGCGAGGGCGACAAAGAGCTGGTGGACCGAAAGCCCGACCCGATCTTCCCGCTCGTGGCCAACCTGGTCCGGGCGGTGGCGTCCGTCATCGACGGCGAGTCCGAGCTGCAGCAGCTCGCCGAGAGCGAGCACGGCTTCGCGCTCGAGCCGAATGGTGACGACGTGATGATCGGCATGTTCGCCGGCGACCCCTACGAGCCGGACGAGTGGCTGCTCGCCCCCCAGGGCCTCACGATGGAGGCGTTCGGGGACCAGGTCCTCGAGATGGGGCGGCGCCTCAAGGGCATCATCGACGCGGTCGATCCCGAGGCGATGGAGCGGGACGACTACCTCAAGGGCCTCACCGAGTTCCTGGAGGTCAGCGGCGACGCCCTCAAGACCTACAAGCTCGAGAAGCAGCGCGGGTTGCGCGTTTAGGATCCCCGGCCCCACAATGGGGGCATGGGTGGTCGGATCGAGCGTCAGCCCTACCGCGTCGGCTCGGGGAACAACGCGGACCCCGAGGCGATCGAGGAGCTGGAGAAGCGCCGCGACAAACACGAGCGCCTCACCCGAGGCAAGCCGGCGCGCACGTTCGCGATGGTGCTGGCCGACCGGCGCCGTCGCGATCAGCCCGAAGAGGAAGAGGCCGAGGAGGCGCCCCAGCAGGGCGCGATCGAGCCCCACATGGGCCTCGCGCCCGGCCAGGACGCGGCCCTGGTGAACCAGAGCGGCAAGCGCTCCACCAAGGTGATCGTCAAGGGCTGATGACGCGCTTTCGGGCGGCGGAGACGATCTGCTGCCTGAGCTTGCCGGCCTTCGCGATGCGCCGGCACGTCTCCATCGAGACCTTCGGGAGCAAGCGCAAGGCCACCGGCATCGGGGTCTTGGGATCCTGCACCAGCGCGTCCACCACGCCCTGGTTGCCGATGAGCTCCGGCCGCTTGGCGATCTGCTCGGTGAGCGCGCCAGGCACCAGCCCGGAGCGGAGCCAGCCCACCACCTCCTGCGCGGTCAGCCCGGGGTTGGTGAGCAGGAACGGGTGGATGGCCTGATCGGGGTCCCGCAGCACGCGGCGGCGCGCGTCCGGGTTCCCGTTCCTGGCCAGCTTCAGCTTCTCGGCCCTCGACAGGGTCTCGTAGCGCGCCCACAGCGGGGCGTCGGCGGTGGCCGCCGTGGGATCGGAGAGGGTGAGGGCGAGCAGGGCCTCCTTCGCCGCGCCCTCGAAGAGCACCGCGGCCTCACCGGCGGCGGACAGCTGCACCACCCGCCCCTCGGCCCGAGCGTGCACCCGCCCCGCGTGGGCGACCTCGACCTCCACCGGCTCGAAGAGCGCCACGTTCGCGGCGCCTCCGCCGGGGACCATCAAGCCGCCGTGGGCCTGGAGGCCCGCCTGGTGCGCGGCCCAGGCCTCGGCGTCCGGGAGCTCCAGGCGCAGGCAGGTGCTCACAGGGGTGAGGTTCGGCGGGGCGGGCGCTGGGTTGAGCTGGTCCGGCGGTCTTCGAGGACGGCCGAGGTCTTTCCTGGCGGCCCGCCCCAACGTAGCCTCGCCGCCGATGGCGTTGCATCCCCTGGCTCGGGACCTGGCGGTGCTCTCGCGGAGCGCCTACCCGCTGATCTACATCGTCACCCAGGAGGAGGATCGCGCCCTGCGCCTGGTCGAGGCGGCGGCTCGGGCGGTGCGCAAGGACTACCTGAGGTGGTCGGTGTCCGAGGGCTTCCAGGGCGCCGGCCCGAGCGACGCGGTGGCCGCGATGGACGCGGTGGGCCAGCACGAGGGCGCCGCCCTCATCGCGCTGCTGGACTTCGACCCCTACCTGACCGACCCCGCGGTGGTGCGGCGCCTGCGGGACCGGCTGCCCGAGCTGGTGCAGCGGCGCCAGTCGGTGGTGGTGGTGGCGCCTGTGCTCAACCTGCCGCCGGGGCTCGAGAAGGAGGCGGCGGTGCTGGACCTGCCGCTCCCCCGCCAGGAGGAGCTGGGGGCCGAGCTCGAGAAGGTGGCCCGCTCCGAGAAGATCACCGTCGATCCCGAGGTGGCGGAGCGCGCGGTGCGCTCGGCCCTGGGGCTGTCCTTGAACGAGGCGGCCCGGGTGTTCCGCAAGGTCATGGTGCTCCGGAAGGGCCTCACCGGCGAGGACCTCAACCTCGTGGTGGAAGAGAAGAAAGGCGTCTTGCGAAAGACCGACGTCCTCGAGTTCCACGAGCTCGGCGAGGGCCTCTCGGAGGTGGGGGGCCTGTCGGACCTCAAGCGCTGGCTCAACGCGCGGACGCGGGCCTTCGGCGACGACGCGCGCCGCTACGGCCTGCCGCCCCCCAAGGGCCTGCTCCTGCTCGGCGTCCAGGGCTGCGGCAAGTCGCTGTCGGCCAAGGCGGTGGCGGAGCTCTGGAAGTTCCCGCTCCTTCGCCTCGACGTGGGCGCGCTGTTCTCCTCGAAGGCGGCGCCCGAGGCGGCGCTCCGGGAGGCGATCAAGATCTCCGAGAGCCTCGCCCCGGTGGTCCTGTGGGTGGACGAGATCGAGAAGGGCTTCATCCAGGTGGAGGGCGACGAGGCGGGCTCCCGGGTGTTCGGCAGCTTCATCACCTGGCTGGCCGAGAAGCAGGCCGAGGTCTTCGTGGTGGCCACCGCGAACGACGTCTCCAACCTCCCGCCCGAGCTCATGCGGCGCGGGCGCTTCGACGAGGTCTTCTTCGTGGACCTGCCGAACCCCCACGAGCGCCAGTCGATCCTCGAGATCCACCTGAAGAAGCGGGGGCGGGATCCTTCGCGCTTCGCGGCGGTGCTGCCCGACCTCGCCAAGCGGGCCGAGCACTTCTCGGGGGCGGAGCTGGAGCAGGTGGTGATCTCGGCCCTGTACCGCGCCTTCTCGGAGACCCGGGAGCTGTCGGAGGAGGACCTGGACCTCTCCCTCAAGCAGACGGTGCCGCTCTATCGAACCTACGAGGAGAAGATCAAATGGCTGCGGGACTGGGCGCGGACCCGGGCCCGGCCGGCCACCCAGGACTCCTCGGTGCTGGATCTTTTTGGCGTGTAGGCTCCGACCCTCCGACTTGCCCCCACAGCGGCGCCGGGGCGCTTTCTTGCGCCCCGCCCGGGGCCGGGCTACGCACGAGCCATGGCCGAAGCGACGGGCACCATCGGCAAGGGCATCAAGGTGCGGGGCGAGATCACCGGCACCGGGGCGCTGGAGGTTGCGGGCGAGGTGGAGGGGCGCGTGGCGCTCGACCGCCTCGTGGTGCACGGCGGCGGCACGGTGGCGGCGGACGTGCAGGTGAGCGAGCTGGTCATCGCCGGGCGCGCCGCCGGCCAGCTGGTGGCGTCGAAGCGCCTGGAGGTGCGCGCCTCCGCCCAGGTGGAGGGTGACGTGCGCGCCCCTTCACTCGTGGTGGAGGAGGGCGCGGTGTTCAAGGGCCGGGTCCACATGGACACCGGCATCCCCGAGGACGTGTGACATGGCGACGACGACGCGGCAGGACGAGCAGACCATCATCGGGTCCACCATCACCATCGACGGCGAGATCGACGCCGAGGGACCGGTGATGGTGCAGGGGCGGGTCGTCGGCAAGCTCCGGAGCGCGGGCGACGTCACGGTGGACGAGGGCGGCGAGGTCGAGGCCGAGGTCGAGGCCGAGACGGTGGCGGTGGCCGGGCGCCTGGTGGGCCAGGTCGAGGCCCGCAACCGGGTGGAGATCACGGCCGAGGGCCGGGTCACCGGTGACCTGCGCGCGCCGCGCATCCTGATCGCGGATGGTGCCCAGTACAAGGGCAACATCGACATGGGCTGAGGTGAAGGGCAGATGGCGACGAGAAACACCGCGAACAGCGACACTCGGACCGAGATCCAGGCCGGCACCAAGGTCAAGGGCAAGGTCCAGGGGAGCGAAGATCTCTGGGTGGCCGGGCGGGTGGAGGGCAGCGTGGAGCTGGACGGCGCCCTCACCGTGGCCCCGGGCGGGGTGGTGAAGGCCGAGGTGCGGGCGGTGCGGGTCACCGTCGCGGGCACCGTGGTCGGCGACGTCACCGCGTCCGAGCTCATCGAGCTCACCGCGCAGGCTCGAGTGCAAGGTGACCTGCGGGCCCCCACCGTGCGGGTGGACGACGGCGCGAAGCTGAACGGCCTGTTGGAGGTGGGCGACGTGTCCAGGGTGGAGGTGGCCCCGCGCCCCGCCGCCCCGAAGACGACGCAGCCCCAGGCCCGGCCCGAGCCGCCCGAGGCCCACCACAAGACCACCGTCACCGGGTTCGTCCCGAACGCGGTGCAGGACGACCGGCGCCGAAAGCGCGTCGTGGTCAAGAAGCGGGGCTGAAGAAGAGCCGCAGCGCCCGGTGCAGGCGCACCCGCCAGTTGGGCTCGTTGTGGGCCGCGCCCTCGGACCAGTACCAGAACAGGTTCACGTCCGCCGGCAGCGGTGAGGCGTCGGGATCCGGCGGGGTGCGGTCCACCCCCTTCGCGGCCAACAGGTCGCGCATCTCGAGGGTCACGCAGTAGTTGTCCTCCTGGCCCGGGCACACCGGGGCGGGGCCGCCCCCGCTGTCGAGGTAGAAGATCTGCCCGCGCTCCGGGAGGTCGGTGAGGGCCGCGTAGCGCTCGATGATGGTGGGGCCGTCGAGCCCGAAGCGCCCCCAGCCGAACGTGGAGGACATCCCGCCCACGAACCCGAACACGTCGGGCCGCAGGTAGCCGGCGTGGAACGAGATGAGGCCGCCCAGGCTCGAGCCCATCACCCCGGTGTTGGCCTTGTCGGGCAGGGTCCGAAAGCGCGCGTCCACCGCCGCCTTCGCCTCGTCCACGAGGAACGCCACGTAGTCGTCGCCGTCGCCGCCGCGCAGGGTGCCGGAGTAGCGATCGGGCACGTGGGTGTACTCCTCGAAGCGGTCCACGCTGTTGGGCACCCCCACGATGATGCCGGGGCGCACGTGTCCGCCCGCGAGCTGGTCCTCCATCACCTGGTCCGCGTCCCAGGTGCCGCCGGGGGAGCTCCGCACCTGGAATCTGTCGAAGACGTTGTTCCCGTCGTGCATGTAGAGCACCGGGTAGCGGTCTTCGGACTGGTCGTAGCCCGGAGGCACCCAGACGTAGAGCGGCCGCGGGTGGTTCAGGCCCGCCGCGGGGAGCTCCGGCACCCAGGCGAGGTGCCCGTGCTCGGTGTCGCCGCGCACGAGCGAGCGGCGCCCGTCCCGGTCGTAGTCGAAGCGGCGGGAGAGGGGGTCCGAGAACACGATGTCGTAGTCGCCGAGGTCCTTCGCGAGGAAGCGATAGCCTCGTCCGGCGACGTCGGCGAGCGGCACCGTGAGGTGGAAGAAGTGGCCGGGGGCCTCACTCAGCTCGAGCGCGGTGTCGCGATCCCACGCGTTGAAGGCCCCGTAGACCCGCACCGGGGCGAGCCGCCGGTTGGCCTCGAACGCCTCGCCCCCCTTGTTGTCGTCCAGCGGGTCGTAGCGGAGGGCGGCCACGTAGACGAAGGTCACCTCGTTGCCGTGCACGATCGGGAAGCCCTCGCCCGCGTCCACCTTGGCCACCAGCGCGTCGACCGCCGCGTCCCGGGCCTCCTCGCTCGGGTCGCCGAGGGCGGTGAGGCAGGCCACGGTGCGGGCGAAGGCCTCGGCCTCGTCCGCCGCCGTCGCGATGGTGTCGCAGCCGTCGCTCGGGGTGGGCGGGGTGTCCTCGCCCCCGCAGGCGAGGAGGGCGAGGGGGAGGGCGATGCAGGTGAGCTTGCGCAACATGGCTTGCCTACTCCAGCCAGAGGCCGCCGGTGGCCTCCAGCCAGTCCGCGATCTCGTCCGCGGCGGTGTTCACGTCGTCGTGGGAGATGTCCACGTGGAGGGTCTGGAGCTGGCTCTCGGCCACCAGCTGGCTCAGCACCGACTGCTCGGTGACGAAGCGGGACAGGTCGTCGTACTGGGCCGGGTTCCCCGAGACCTTCAGCCGCTCGGCCCGCGCGGCGGCGAAGGACTCCGGGGTGCGGTGCACGAAGACGAGGCGGAAGTTCAGGGCGCGAAGGCGCGCCTCGAGGGCGGTGAAGTCATACTCCCGGTGGTTGTAGAGCCGCTGGTGGAGCTTGGTGGAGATGTGGAAGCGATCCACCATCCACGAGTAGTAGCGCTGCAGCTCGAACAGGCGGACCCAGGTGTCGTAGGTCTCGAGCGCCTTCGCCTCTTCGTCGGGCTCGAAGTTGATGAGGCCGCGCCCCCACGGGGTGTTGGTGAAGCCGCACCACTCGCCGGAGATCACCGGGGAGTGGTAGCGGTACTTGCGGGGCCCCACCACCCGGGGGTGCTCGTTCAGGGCGAAGGCCAGGTCGGTCTTGTGGGTGAGCCGGGTGCCCTCGAGGATCACCTTGGGCACCATCTTGCGAAACCCCATGCCGGGGACGCTAGCCCGGCGGGCCGGCGACCTCCAAGGCCTGGTTTTCGCACCCGGGCCGGGCGGGGGAAGGGCTGGACGTGCCGTTTGCCGGCCTGCTAGTGCCTCCCAGCATGCGGGTAGACGATCTGGGTGAGGCGCGGGGTCAGCTCCTGGAGCTGTTGCGGACCCTCTCGTTCGCGGAGCGCGAGGTGACCCTGGTGTCGGGGCGCAAGTCCAACTTCTACGTGGACTGTAAGCAGGTCACCTTGCACGCGGCGGGGCACGTGCTCCTCGGGCACCTGCTGTTGGGCGAGATCCACGCCTACCAGGCCCGCACCGGTCGCATCGTGGGCGGGGTGGGGGGCCTGACCCTGGGGGCCGACCCCATCGCGAGCGCGGTGGCCTACACCTCGGCCCTGAAGGACACCCCGATCCCCGCCTTCATCGTCAGGAAGGAGGCCAAGGGGCACGGCACCGGCGCCTACCTCGAGGGGATGAGCAACGTCCCCGACGGGGCCGAGGTCTGCGTGGTCGAGGACGTGGTCACCACCGGCGGCTCCGCCCTGAAGGCGGTGGAGCGGGTGCGGGCGGCGGGCTTCCCGGTGAACCTGGTGCTCGGCATCGTGGACCGCCTCGAGGGTGGCCGCGAGGCGGTGGAGGCGGCGGGCCTGGAGCTCGTCACCCTCTACACCCGGCGCGACTTCATGCCCGACGAGCGGGTGCGCTCGTGAGGCGGTGGGCGGCGGCGGGGTTGGTGGCGGTGGCCCTGGCGGGCTGCGCCCACGAGCGGAAGCTCCGCCTGAACTCCGACCACGTCCTCGGCGCCGACGACTACGAGGAGATCCTCCAGGCCTGGACCCGCTCGGACGAGGTCTACCACGACCTCGACAGCGTGCTGTTCGCGCACGCCACCTTCCACTCCTCCGAGGTGCGCCGCGCCTTCGGGCTGCGGCACCCGGTGATGTACGGCCCGGGGAGCGAGGAGGCGAGCCGCCTGCTCCTCACCGGCCCCGACGCGGAGCTCCACCACGAGTTCTTCTTCTCGGGCGCAACCCACCTTCCGGAGTGGAACGACTTCGACAAGCCGGACTCCATCTGGCGCATCACCCTGCAGGCCGACGATCGAGAGCCGGTGGAGGCGCAGGTGGAGCGCATCAAGACCAACGCCAACCTGCGGGTCATCTACCCGTACATCACCGACTACGCGAAGACGTACCGCTTGCGGTTCCCGCTCACCACCCCGGAGGGCGACCCGGTCCTGACCCCGCGGACCCGCGTGATGCACCTCACCATCACCAGCGCCCTCGGCACCGCCCACATGGCCTGGGTGCTCACGCCGTCGTAGCGCTCGTGTCTTTTTCACCGCTCCCCGCGCGCCTCGCCCCGTATGGCCCCTCAACCGGGCGCGGATGGCGCCTGAGGAAAGGGAACAAGATCATGAAGCACCAGAATCTATCGGGTCTCCTCTTCGTGGGCCTCCTGGCCGCCTGCGGCAGCGGCGCCGACGTCCAGGGGGGCGCGGCCCAGCTCACGGGCTCGGGTTACGCCTGCATGGCGGACGCCGACTGCCCGGCGGGCGAGGAGTGCGACGACGGCCTCTGCCGGACCCACCACGACACCGGGAGCGGCGCGGCGTGCACGGCGGACTCGGACTGCGCCGGGGGCGAGGAGTGCGAGCACGGCGCGTGTCAGGCCCACGGCGGCAACCGTGGGGGCGACGATGACGCCACCGACGACCATGGCCGGGGCGGCGATGACGACGGCACCGACGACCACGGCCGGGGTGGCGACGATGACGGCACCGACGACCACGGTCAGGGTGGCGACGACGACGGCACCGACGACCACGGTCAGGGTGGCGACGACGACGGCCAGGCCTGCGACGACGATGGCGCGGGCACCGGGAGCGGCGCGGCCTGCACGGTGGACGCGGACTGCGCCGGCGGCGAGGAGTGTGACGACGGCGCCTGCCAGGCCCACGGCGGCGGCGGCGCGGGCACCGGGAGCGGCGCGGCGTGCACGGTGGACGCGGACTGCGCGGGGGGCGAGGAGTGTGACGACGGCGTCTGCCAGGCCCACGGCGGTCACGGGCGCGGCTGAGCCGAGCGGGCCCAGGTGGTAGTAGAGTAGGGCAGATGCGGCACGTCCCCCTCAGCGCGGCGACCCTGGTGTGCGTCCTCCTGGCCGGCACGGGGTGCGATCCCGAGCTCTCTCGGGTGGACGGCGCGCTGCGCATCGACGTCGAGGGGCTCCCGCTCGACGTGGACAACCTCACCTTCACGCTGACCCAGGGGAGCGCGAGCACCGAGCTTCGGAGCACCGCCGCGGGCGGGGTCGGGGCCCTCCTGGTGGAGACCATCCCGGCTGGCGGCGTCACCATCGACGTCATCGCGCTCAAGGGCACGACGGAGGTCGATCGGCGCACCGCGGACGCCACGGTGGTGGCGGGCGTCGAGTCGCGGGTGGTGGTCTCCTTCGGTGCGGGGCTCGACGGGGGCGTGTCCGACGGCGGGGTCACCGACTCCGGGGTGCCCGCGCCGTACGAGGCCCAGGTGACCTTCACGGTGGCCGGCATCAACCAGGCCGACGTGGGCGGCGGCAACCGCCTGACGGTGGACTTCCCCGCCTCCAGCGCCCAGTTTGCAACCTATCTTACGAACGCGCGGGCGGGCCTGGGCCGGGATCCGGAGTCCTTCGAGGTGCTGGAGGCCACGGTGACCGCGCCCACCCTCAACGGCCTCACCGACCTGCGCGATCTCTTCGTCTCCGTCACCGCGACCTTCGAGGCGGCGGCGGGTGAGACCGGGGTCGAGATCGGGACCGGCACCCCCACCGCTACCGGCGCCACCCTGGTGATCAACGGGACCCACGTCGCCGGCCTCGCGGCCCTCGAGACCGACATGCTCGCGAACACCTTCTCGGTGCGCCTGCGGGGCGACTTCCCGAGCCCGCCCGCGCCCGCGTTCACCGCCCAGCTGGTCTTCGCCGCCACCATCCGCGCCCGCTGAGCCCTTTTTGCCGCTCCCGCGGAGGCCGGCCCCGTACGGGACCTCGTGAGCCCGCGGCCCGATGACCCCGTCGTCCCCCGCCTCGAGCCTGCGCCCGAGCCGCTCTCGGGCCGGGTCATGGGCGGCTACCTGGTGCTGGACTGGCTCGGGTCGGGCGCCGGGGCGCAGGTGTACCGGGCTCGGGACCTGCGCACGGATCGCCTGGTGGCCCTGAAGACCACCGGGCCCGAGCTCCTGCGTACCTGGTCATGGAGCTGGTGGAGGGCGGGTCGCCCGTCCCGACCCTCGAGGCCTTCGATGGGCTCGGGCCGCTGGTCAAGGTGCTGGCCAAGGCGCCCGAGGACCAGCCGCACCCGGTGGCGGTGGCCCGGCGCCTGGCCGCGGTCTCGGGCGCGTCGATTCGGGCGTGATCGCTTTTTTCCGCTCCCGGCGCGACTTGTCCCGTAAGTGGTCGCAGTGGGCACTGAGACGACAGACCCCGCGCGCGGCCCGGGCCGGCCCGGGGGACCCGCCGCGCTGGAGGAGGACCGGGCGCTCCTCGATGGCTTCCGCGCCGGGCGCCCCGCCGCCCTGCAGGAGGTCTACCACCGCTACGGCCCCGACCTGGCCCGCTACCTGCGGCACGGGTTCTCGTTCTCGAGCGGCGGGCGGGCCTGCCGCTACAACGGGGCGCGCTCCACCTTCGACCTCGAGGACAAGCTCCACGACGCCTTCGCCCGGGCCTTCTCGGAGCGCGCTCGCCTGGGCTACGACGGGATCTCGCCCTACGGGCAGTACCTGCGGACCATCGCCCGGAACCTGATCATCGACGACTTCAGGAAGAAGGAGCACGCGCTGGTGGACTACAGCTTCCAGGACGTGCCGGAGCCGGCGGGGACCGACGCGGGCGCCTACGACTTCGTGCCCCGCGCGACCCCGAGCCCCGAGCAGTCGGCCGAGCAGGCGCAGCTGCAGGCGCTGGTGGTGCGCTTCATCGAGGGGCTCTCGGCGCGGGAGCGCACCATCTACCAGCTCCGCTTCGAGCAGCGGCTCGAGCACAAGGACATCACCGAGCAGACCGGGCTCTCGCCGGCCCGGGTGAAGACCTCGGAGGAGCGGATCCGGGTCCGCTTCTTCAAGTTCATGCGGAAGAACGGCTACTTCGTAGGCTACGAGCAGCGAAAGGGAGGGTGGCTCTCGGCGCTGAGGGCCTCCTGAGGGGAACGTCATGGAGACGGAAAGCCACGCGACATTCGAGCAGATCGAGGCCCTCTACCTGGGCCGCCTGGGCGGCAGGAACGGCGAGCAGGTCCGCGCGCACCTGCGGCGCTGCGGGCAGTGCGACGCGGCGTACGAGCGCCTCGCGGGCCTGGACGCGGCCCTGTACCACGCAGGCGAGGACCTCAGCCCGGCCAGCCTCCAGCGGGTGGGCGCGCGCCTGTTCGACGCCCCCCCGCCCGCGCCCGCGCCCGCCCGGTGGCCTTCCCGGGTGGCTGGGCTCGCGGCGGCGGCGGGGCTCGCGGTGACCCTCTTCGCGGTGGTCCCGCGCGGGCAAGGCGACTTTCGCGCCCGGGGCGGGGAGGTCGCGGTCTCGCCGGAGGTCGGCCTCCGCGCCCTGAGGGTGCGCGGCGGCCCCGGCGGCGCGCTGGACATCTCCGACGCCACGCAGGCTGGCCTGCAGAGCTCGGATCGGCTCAAGCTCATGTACACCAACGGGGCGGCCTACACGCGCCTGTCCGTCTACGCGGTGGGGAGCTCGGTGCAGGCGCTCGCGACCGACGTGGCGCTCGAGGCCGGCGTCGACCGCAAGGTGCCTGGCACCTTCAGCGTGGAGGCGCTCCCGCCCGGCACCACCCGCCTGGTCGCGGTCTTCCACCGCGGCGCGGCCCCGCCCCCCGCGCCGGACGCGGTGTCCGAGGACGGGCCGGAGCGCGCCACCCGGGTGCTGCCGCTGGTGGTGGAAGGGGCGGCGCAGTGAGCGTCGCAGTGTTGGCCGCGTTGCTCCTCGGGGCGCCGGAGCCGGCCGCCGAGTCGTACGCCCTGATCATCGCCAACAATCAGAGCTTCGAGTCGGTGTTGGCGCCCCTGACCTACGCGGACGACGACGGGGCGCGCTACCACGAGCTCCTCGCCCTCGTGGCCCGCCGGGTCGAGGTGCTCACGGTGCTGGACGAAGGCAGCCAGCGCCTCTACCCCGCCACCGCGGCGGTGGCCCGGCCACCGAGCGGGGCCGAGCTGACCCGGGCCCTGGACGCCCTGTTCGCGGACATGGAGGCCGCGAACCGGCGCGGGGTCCGCACCACCTTCTACTTCGTCTACGTGGGGCACGGCTCGGTGGAGGCGGGCGGGCAGGGCGCGATGCACCTGTTGGACCGCCGCTTCACCCGCGCCGACGTCTTCCACGACGTCATCGCGCGGTCCCCCGCGACGGTGAACCACCTGATCATCGACGCGTGCAACTCCTACCTGCTCGTGGCGAAGCGAGGTGCAGGCGAGGTTGACGACGCGGTGGACGCGGCGGTCGACCGCTTCGTCGAGGAGGAGAACCTGGACCGCTACCCCAACACCGGCATCGTGGTGGCCACCTCGCGGGCCGCCGACGTGCACGAGTGGTCCGAGTTCCAGGCCGGGGTCTTCAGCCACGAGGTCCGCTCCGCCCTCGTGGGCGGCGCCGACGTCGACGGCGACGGCGCGGTGACCTACGGCGAGGTGCGGGCCTTCCTGGGCGCGGCGAACCAGGCGGTGCAGGATCCCCGGGCCCGGCTGGAGCCCTACGTGCGCCCGCCCCGCATCCGGGTGGTGGAGCCGCTCTTCGACGGCCGCGCCGCGCCCCGACACCTGGTGGTGCCGCCGGAGCTCGCGGGCCGCTACTACCTCGAGGACTCGCGCGGGGTGCGCTTCGCCGACGTGAACATGGGGCGGGGCAGCGCGGTGCGTTTCACGCTGCTGCCGGAGCGCGGCTACTACCTGCGGGGCGAGGGGCTGGAGCGCCGGATCCCGGCCGACGCGGTGGCGGAGCTCGACGCGCGGAGCCTGGAGGCGACGGCGGAGCCCTTCCGCCGGCGCGGAGCGGAGGACGAGAGCTTTCGCCGCTTCCTCTTCGCCACCCCCTTCAACCGGGCCTACTTCGACGGCTTCGCGGCCAGCCCGATCTACCGCCCCGGAGTGAAGGTCGTCTTGCGCGACGGCGAGGTCCCGACTGGCAAGGTCGTGGCGCTGTCGCTCGGCGGGGCGAGCGTGGCCGCCCTCGCCGCCGCGGTCGGCTTCGCGGTGTCGGCCGGCCAAGCGCGGAGCGCGTACGACGAGTACATCGGCAGTCAGGCCGAGCGCGATCGCCTGGGTGAGCAGGCGTCCTCTCGCGCGACCTGGGCCAACGTCTTCTTCGGCACGAGCGCGGCGTTGGCGGTGGGCGCGGCGGTGACCTGGTTCGTCTGGGACTGATGTGCAAGCGGAGCGCGCAGCCGGGCGACGCTACACGAGGGCCCGCCGCACCAGGATGGTGTCGCTGGGCGCGTCGTTCTTGTTCAGGTCCGGATAGTCCGCGTTGTAGTGCAGGCCGCGGCTCTCGCGCCGCTTGAGGGCGCAGTTCACGATCAGCTCCGCCACGGTGGTGATGTTGCGCAGCTCCAGCAGATCGCGGGTCACGGTGGCGTACCAGTAGAACTCGCGCACCTCCTCCCGGATCGTCTCGATGCGGCGCTGGGCCCGCTGCAGGCGCCGGTTGGTCCGCACGATGCCCACGTAGTTCCACATGAAGCGGCGGATCTCGTCCCAGTTCTGGGTGATCACCACCCGCTCGTCGGAGGGCACCGCGTTGCCGGTGTCCCAGTCGGGCACCGCGGAGGCGTCGGGGGCCGGCTGCTCGATGTACTTCCGCGACGCGTGCGCGGCGCGGAAGCCGAACACCGTGGCCTCGAGCAGGCTGTTGGAGGCCAGGCGGTTGGCCCCGTGCAGGCCGGTGCACGCCGCCTCACCCGCCACGTAGAGGCCGGGGATGGTGGACTCGCCGTCGAGGTCGGTGCGCACTCCGCCGCAGACGTAGTGCGCCGCCGGCACCACCGGGATCGGCTGGGTCCGCATGTCGACCCCGAAGGACATGCAGGTCTCGTGGATGCTGGGGAAGCGCTTGGCGAGGAAGTCGGGATCCTCGTGGGTCATGTCGAGCTGCACGTGGTCGTCGCCGGTGCGCTTCAGCTCGGTGTCGATCGCCCGGGCCACGATGTCGCGCGGGGCGAGCTCCTTCATGGGGTGGTAGGCCTCCATGAAGCGGGTGCCGTCCATCCTGCGCAGGATCCCGCCCTCGCCGCGGAGGGCCTCGCTGATCAGGAACGACTTGGCCTTGGGGTGGAACAGGCAGGTGGGGTGGAACTGGATGAACTCCAGGTTCGCGACCTCCGCCCCCACCCGGTACGCCATGGCGATGCCGTCGCCGGTCGCGACGTCGGGGTTCGACGTGTAGAGGTACACCTTGCCCGCGCCGCCGGTGGCCAACAGCGTCACCTTGGCGAGGAAGGTCTTCACCTGGCCGGTCGTCTCGTCGAGGACGTAGGCGCCGAGGCAGCGGTTCTCGTCCGCCGGGGGGCGGTGGGCGGGGCCGGTGCGCAGGCCCTCCACCTTGCGGGTGGTGAGCAGGTCGACCGCGCAGTGCTCCTCGAGCACGGTGATGTTCGAGCGGCTCCGCACCGCCGCCTCGAGGCCGCGCATGATCTCCGCCCCGGTGATGTCCCCCGAGTGGAGCACCCGCCGGTGGCTGTGGCCGCCCTCGCGGGTGAGGTCGTAGGCGCCGCTCTCCTCCGCGTCGGCCTGGGCCGCGGTGACGTCGCCGGTCTTGTCGAAGCGGATCCCGAGCTCGACCAGGCGCTCGATCGCCCGGGGCCCCTCGCTCACCACGAGGTCCACCACCTCCCGGCGGCACAGCCCCGCGCCGGCCCGGAGGGTGTCCTGGACGTGGTCGTCGAAGGAGTCCTCGGACCGCATCACCGCGGCGATGCCGCCCTGGGCGTACCGCGTGTTGGCCTCGTTCAAGGCCCGCTTGGTGACGATGAGGACGTCCCGACCCTGATCCGACGCGGTCAGGGCGTAGGACAGCGCCCCGATGCCGCTCCCGATGATCAGGTCGTCGAATACCCGCGCCATGGGCGGACGGTAGTGTGGGTGTCACTCCGCGGCAATCCCCGCGCCTCTCGCAGGCCACCCATACCCCGAACTTGCCCCCGCGGGCCCATCGGGTAGGATCCCGCCGGATGCTCCGCCGCGCCCCATGGTGCCTGCTCGGCCTGGTCCTGGCGGCCGCGCCGCTCGCCGAGGCCCGGGCCGAGCTGTTCAGCTGGGTCGACGACGACGGCGTCTACCACCTCACCACCCGGGCCCCGAACGCGAACTACCGGCCCTACCAGGGCGAGGACGCCGAGGGCTTCGGGGGCGAGCAGCCCCTCGTGGTGGTGGTGCAGGGCGGCCAGGAGCGGGTGCTCTACCCGGTCGACGTCACCCGCTTCGACGCGATCCTGCGCGAGGCGGCGGAACACTACCGGCTCCCCTTCGCGTTCTTGAAGGCGGTGGTGAAGGTGGAGTCGAACTTCAACCCGCGCGCCCACTCCCACGCCCACGCCAAGGGGCTCATGCAGCTCATCGACGCCACCGCGGCCGACATGGACGTGGAGGATCCCTTCGATCCTCGAGAGAACATCTTCGGCGGGGCCCGCTACCTGCGGATCCTCGCCAACAAGTTCGACGGCAACATGGCCCTCACCGCGGCCGCCTACAACGCGGGCCCCGAGCGGGTCGAGAAGCTGGGCCGCGTCCCCAACTTCCGTGAGACCCAGCGCTACGTGCGGCGCGTCTTGCAGATGTACCGGCACTACCGGCGGGCGGAGCAGAAGCGATGAGCCCCGCCCAGGCTGCAGCGGCAGGGCGCCCACGCGTGCTCAGGAACGCCTTCGCGCTCCCGAACCTCATCACCTACTTCCGGATCCTCTGCATCCCCGGGGTGCTGTTCGTGATGCAGTCGGACTCGCCGCGGAACGCGTTCATCGCGGCGATGCTCTTCGCCGCCGCCTCGGTCACCGACTTCCTCGACGGCTACCTGGCCCGCAAGATGAACCTGATCTCGTTCATCGGGAAGTTCCTCGACCCGCTGGCCGACAAGCTCCTGGTCACCGGCACCCTGGTGATGCTTGTGCACCTCGGCCGCGCCAACCCGTGGGTGGTGTTCATCATCCTGTCGCGCGAGATCATCATCACCACCCTGCGCACCCTCGCGATGGGGGAGGGCACGGTGATCGCGGCCCGCGATCTCGGCAAGCAGAAGACCGCGTTCCAGATGGTGGGGATCTGGGCCCTGCTCGTGCATTACCCGTATCCGCTCCTCGACCTCATCTTCGACGAGCCGGTGAACTTCCACCGGGTGGGCACGATCTTCCTCTACATCTCGGTGCTGTTCTCGGTGCTCTCCGCCGCCGACTACTTCTGGGGCTTCGTGAAGGGGGTCCAGGAGAAGGAGCGGGAGCGCAAGGCCACCCCGCCCCCCGCCGCGCCCCCGGCCCCGGCCCCGCCCGCGCCTCGCGCGCACCCTGCGTCCTCCCGTCCCTGAGGGACGCGAGGCGTCCTGTCCGGACGCACGAGTTGCGTAACACTGGGGAAGGCTCCGCGGTGATCCGCGGGATCTCGTGCGCCGGTGAACTGGCCCGCACTTTGCTCATGCCCAAGATCGACGACTCATGGCGAAGGAGAGGGGTATGACGTGGATCCTGGTGGCGCACCGCGCGCGCGCATCCTTGTACGAGCACCGGCCGGGCTCCGGCGTCCGCTGCCTGCAGGAGCTGGCCGGGGTGCAGCCGACCGACGACGCGCCGGACCTCGAGGAGGTGGCGGCCGAGAAGCTGGCGCTCGTCCGCTTCACCCTCGGGCTGGCCGACGTGCTCGAGACCGGAGTGCGGGAGTCGCAGGTGGACGGGCTGATCCTGATGGCCGAGGCGCGCCTGTTGGGACCGATCCGACGGCACCTGAGCGCGGACACCGCGCGCCGCATCTACGCGTCGCTCAACCTCGCGAAACCGGACTGGAACGAGGACACGCTGGCCCGGCAGCTGGAGCCCCTGTTGCCGGTCGAGCGAACGGTGGAGGCGTCGGCAGAAATGTTTTGACGAGCCCGCTGGCCGGTGCTATCACGCCTCTCACCTCGGCCACGCGGGAGTAACTCAGTGGTAGAGTGCAACCTTGCCAAGGTTGAAGTCGCGAGTTCGACTCTCGTCTCCCGCTCACGCTAAAGATTGACGCCCGGTTGGCAGATTGCCAACCGGGCGTTTCTCTTTTGGGCTTCCCCTCCTTCCGTTGACCCTCCGTCCGCCCGGGTGTGTGATCCGCCTCGCCCGACTCTGCGCGGGGCCGCGGGGGCCTCGCGGGCGGCGATTGCGAGGAGAGCGAACATGACCAAGCGTGTGCTGATGCTGGTGGGCGACTACGCCGAGGACTACGAGACCATGGTGCCGTTCCAGGCCCTGGGGATGATCGGCTACCAGGTGGACGCGGTGTGCCCCGACAAGAAGGCCGGCCAGACCATCCGGACCTCCGTGCACGACTTCGAGGGGGACCAGACCTACTCCGAGAAGCGGGGGCACAACTTCACGGTGAACGCGACGTTCGCCGACGTGGATCCCAAGACCTATGACGGGCTGGTGATCGCGGGCGGGCGCGCCCCCGAGTACATCCGGCTCAACGCCAAGGTGCTCGACTGCGTGCGGCACTTCTTCGACGCCAACAAGCCGGTGGCCGCGGTGTGCCACGGCGCCCAGGTGCTGACCGCGGCCGGGGTGGTGAAGGGCCGGACCCTCACCGCGTACCCGGCGTGCGGGCCCGAAGTGCGGCTCGCGGGCGGTGAGTACGTCGACGTGCCGGTCACCGACGTGGTGGTGGACCGCAACCTCGTCACCGCGCCGGCGTGGCCCGCCCACCAGAAGTGGCTGGCCGCGTTCCTCAAGGTGATGGGCACCACCATCAACCCCTGACGCCGATGGTCGCCGAAGAGGCCCTCCTCGAGGCCCTGGCGGCGGCCACCGCCCCGGCCCGGGTGAAGGGCCGCGTCCTCGATCGGGTCGCCTTCGCGAGCGACGCCAGCTTCTACCGGCTGGTGCCGCGGGCGGTGGTGCAGCCGCAATCCATTGAAGAGATCCGGAGCCTGTTCGCGGTGTCCCGCGCCCACCGGGTGCCGCTGGTGTTCCGCGCCGCGGGCACCAGCCTCTCGGGCCAGGCGATCACCGACGGGATCCTCGTCGATCTCGCCCCGCACTGGGGCGGGGTGGAGGTGCTGGAGGGCGGGGCGCGGGTGCGCGTGCAGCCGGGGGTCATCGGGGGCCGGGTGAACCGGCTCCTCGCCCCCTACCGGCGGCGCATCGGGCCGGACCCCGCCTCGATCGACGCGTGCATGATGGGCGGGATCCTGGCCAACAACGCGAGCGGGATGTGCTGCGGGGTGGTGGAGAACGCCTACCACACCCTGGCGCGGATGCAGGTCGTCTTGCCGAACGGGCTGGTGGTGGACACCGGGGCCGACGACGCGGACGTGCGCCTTCGGTCCGAGGCGCCGGAGCTGGTGGCGACGCTGGAGGGTCTCGCCGCCCGGATCCAGGCGGATCCGGCGCTCCTCGCCCGGATCCGGAGCAAGTACGACCAGAAGAACACCACCGGCTACAGCCTGAACGCGCTGGTGGACTTCACCCGGCCGGCCGAGGTGCTGGCGCACCTGTTGATCGGCTCCGAGGGGACCCTCGGCTTCATCGCGCAGGCTGAGTTGCACACCGTCGCCGAGCACCCGCACAAGCTCACCGGGCTCTTCGTGCTCCCGTCGGTGGCCGAGGCGGCGGCGGCGGTGGCGCCCTTCACCGCGACGGCGGCCCGGGCGGTGGAGCTGATGGATCGCGCCTGTCTGCGGGCGGTGACCGGGCGCCCCGGGATGCCGCCTTGGCTGGGCGAGCTCCCCGAGGGCGCGGCGGCGCTCCTGGTCGAGTGGCAGGGGGCGGACGCGGCGGCGCTCGACGAGGCGCGAGGGCGGGCCGACGAGGTGGCGGCCGGCCTCAGCCTGGTGGCGCCGGTGACCCTCACCACCGAGGCCGGGGCCCGCGCCGCGCTGTGGAAGATCCGAAAGGGCCTCTTCCCCTCGGTCGGGGCGGCCCGGGCTCCGGGCACCACGGTGATCATCGAGGACGTGGCGTTCCCCCACGCCCACCTGGCCGAGGCGGTCACCGCGCTGCAGGGGCTGTTCACGAAGCACGGCTACCCCGAGGGCATCGTGTTCGGGCACGCGAAGGACGGGAACCTGCACTTCGTGGTCACCCAGTCCTTCAACACGGAGGCCGAGGTGGCCCGCTACGCCGCGTTCATGGACGACGTGGTGGCGATGGTGGTGGACCGCTTCGGGGGGGCGCTGAAGGCGGAGCACGGCACCGGCCGGAACATGGCGCCCTTCGTGGCGCGGGAGTGGGGCGAGGACGCCCACCGGATCATGACCGAGCTGAAGCAGGCCGTTGACCCGGCGGGCCTGCTGAACCCGGGGGTGATCTTGAACGCGGATCCGCAGGCCCACTTGCGCGACTTGAAGTCACTCCCGCGGGTCGAAGAGGAGGTGGACCGCTGCATCGAGTGCGGCTTCTGCGAGCCCCTGTGCCCCAGCCGCCGCCTCACCACCACCCCGCGCCAGCGCATCGCGCTCAGGCGCGAGCAGGCCCGCGCCACCGCGCCCGAGTGGCGGGCCGCGCTCTCGCGCGACTTCGGGCTGGCGGTGGTGGACAGCTGCGCCACCGACGGCCTGTGCGCGACCGCGTGCCCGGTGAGCATCGACACCGGGGCGCTGGTGAAGCGCCTGCGGGCCGAGCAGCACCCGGCCTGGCGCCGGCGCATCGCGGTGATGGTGGCGCGGCGCTTCGCGTGGGTGGAGCGCTCGATGACGGTGGGGGTGTGGCTGGGGCGCGCGGTGGCCCGGCTCCTCGGGATGAAGCCCCGGCCCGCCCGGCCGCGGGCCCGGCCCACCGTGTCGCCGCTGATGGCCTTGGGGGCCTTGCCGGTCTTGCCGGGCCTCGGGTCCCGGGCCGGCGGAGCCGTCCCACCCGACTCCGCGGGCCAGGGCCCGCTGCGCGCTCCGCTTGCCCTCGGGTCCCGGGCCGGCGGAGCCGTGGGTGAGGCGCACGCGGTGTACATGCCGTCCTGCCTGGGGCGGGCGATGGCGCGGCCGGACGGGGCGGCGCGGGGGCTGCAGGAGGCCCTGCTCCGGATCAGCGCTCGGGCGGGGCGCCCGCTGTGGGTGCCGCCGGATCTGCCGGGACACTGCTGCGGGCTCCCCTTCGGCTCGAAGGGCTACGCCGACGCCCAGGCCGAGGCCCTCGCCACCACGGTGCGGGCCCTGTGGCGGTGGACGGGGGAGGGGGCGCTCCCGGTGGTGGTGGACGCCTCGTCCTGCACCTTCTCGCTCCGCCACGCCGAGGACCACCTCACGGGCGAGGATCTCGCTCGGTGGCGCGGGCTCCGGATCCTGGACGCGGTGGAGTGGCTGGAGGGCCTGCTCCCCGCGCTCCCGCTCGTGCCGCGCCCGGGTGAGGCGTTCATCCACCCCACCTGCGCGGCGCGGAAGCTGGGGCTCGTCCCGGCCCTGACCAGGGTGGCGGAGGCGTCGGCGGAGACGGTGGTGATACCGGCGGAGCCCTCGTGCTGCGGCACCGCGGGCGATCGGGGCCTGATGCTCCCCGAGCTGGTGCAGGCAGCCTTGCACGACGAGGGCGACGAGCTCGCCCGGCACCCCGAGGCGCGCTGCTACTCGAGCAACCTGACTTGCGAGGTCGGCATCGGGCGGGCCACCGGGCGCACGTTCATGGGGCTGGTACACCTGGTGGACGAGGCCTTGGAGGCCTCGGAGTAGGGGGGCTCGACGTGCTCAAACTTCTTCACACTCGGCGACAGATGCCCCCGACGCACGCGGAGGGGGCGTTTGTGCGAGATCTTCCGCCTTGGCACCGTCCGCGGTCCGGTTTGCCCGCGCGCACCCCCTTGCCAGGCAGGATCCACCGTGCGAAGCCCCGCCCGAGGTCCCCATGCTGAAGCGAAAAGCCGACCTTCGCGCGCTGCTCTTCGTCCTCTTCTCCATCGGTGTCCAGGCCGCTGGCTTCGTCCTGCTGCCCGAGTCGTGGGCGGCGAAGATCCTGCTGTGCGTCGCGGCCTGCCAGACGTCCTTCGTCTGCGCCGTCATCTCGCACAACACCTTGCACTGCCCCATGTTCAAGAACCGCGGCCTGAACCGCGTCGTGCAGTTCCTGTTGACGCTGGGGCAGGGCGACCCGGTGAGCAGCTTCGTGCCCGGCCACAACCTGGGGCACCACACCCACCTGCAGGGGCCGAAGGACACCATGCGCACGTCCAAGATGCGCTTTCGGTGGAACCTCCTGAACCAGCTCCTGTTCATGTTCGTGATCGGCGGAGATCTGCTGAAGCACACCTACAGGTATGTGTGGTCGATGCGGACCCGGAAGCGATCCTGGTTCCGGCAGTTCCTGGCCGAGAGCGTGCTCCTGTACGGGGTCTACGTCGCCCTCCTCGCGGTCTACGGGGTGGAGCCCTTCCTGCTCTACGGGTTCATCCCCCACCTGTTCTCCTCGTGGGGGATCATCGGGATCAACTTCGTGCAGCACGACGGGTGTGATCACGAGCACCCGGTGAACCACAGCCGCAACTTCACTGGCCGGCTGGTGAACTGGTGGACCTTCAACAACGGGTACCACGGCATCCACCACATGCACCCTGGCTTGCACTGGAGCCTCTTGCCCGAGGCCCACGCCCGGGAGCTGTCGCCGACCATCCACCCCGCCCTCGAGCAGGGCTCCCTGCTCGCCTACTGCTGGAAGGCGTACATCTGGCCGGGGCGCCGCATGACCTACGACGGCAAGCCCCTGGTGCTCCCGCCGCCCATCCAGGACGAGTCCTGGGTGCCGACGATGGCGGAGATGGTGGACGTCTCCCTGGGGGCCGAGGGCTAGTTCCTTGACTGCCCGCGCGGTCCCCTGGATTCTCCGGGCGGCGTGAGCGGCAGCGAACCCTCGGATCCCGGCGGCGGCGCGGGCTCCAACGGCGGCGATCGGGGCCCGGCCCTGCCTCGCGGCGCGGGGTCCGTCACCCTCGATCCGCTCATCGGTCGCGTCCTCCTCGATCGCTACGAGGTCCTACGTCGGATCGGCTCCGGAGGCATGGGGGCGGTCTATGTGGGTCGGCAGCCCACGGTGGGGCGCGAGGTGGCGCTCAAGGTGCTGCGCGCCGACCTCGTCCACAACGATCACGTCCGCCAGCGCTTCCGGCGCGAGGCCGAGATCATCGGCCGCCTGAAGCACCCCAACACCATCCAGCTCATCGACTACGGCGAGACGCCCGACGGCCTCGCGGTGATGGTGATGGAGCTCCTCGAGGGCAAGGCCCTGAACGAGCGCCTCAAGGAGCAGGGCCCCATGCCGGTGGACGCGGTGCTCCAGCTCGGCGAGCAGGTAGCAAGCTCCCTTGCAGAGTCCCACGTGCTCGGCCTGGTCCACCGCGACCTCAAGCCGGCCAACATCTTCCTCACCGAGGTGGCCGGCCAGGTGCACGCCAAGGTGCTCGACTTCGGGATCGCGCGCCTGCTCGACGAGGAGGCCACCCGCCTCACCTCCACCGGCCAGGTCTTCGGGACCCCGCGCTACATGTCGCCCGAGCAGGCGATGTCGACCGCCGACGTCGACGCGCGCTCCGACCTCTACTCGCTCGGCCTCATCCTCTACGAGTGCTTGGTGGGGCAGCCGCCCTTCGTGGCGCAGACCTCGATCCAGTACCTGTCGGCCCACACCACCCAGGCGCCGCCCAAGCTGCGTGACCGCCTCCCCGACGCGCCGATGCCCCTCGATGAGCTCATCGACGCCTGCCTGGCGAAGGAGCCCGAGGATCGGCCTCAGACCGCCGAGGAGGTGATCAAGGTCCTCGGCGCGATCCGCCGCGCCCTCAACCCCGACGCCCACACCCAGCCGATCGTGGTGCCCCGCGGCCGCAGCCAGATGTCGGGGGTGTCCGCCGCGACCCAGCCGGCCCAGGCCGCCGACACCGCGATCTCCACCGTGCGCCCGCCCCTGGCCGAGGACGTGGGGGAGGGCGGCTCGCGCGGGTGGGTGGCGATCGTGGTGGGGGGCCTGTTGGGCCTGCTCGTGGTCGGCGGGGTCACCTTCGGGATGATGGGGCCGTGGCGGGATCGCCCGGCGCCGACCCCCGACGCGGGCGCGCTCGGCCCGGTGGCGGCCCTCGGCTTCGACGCCGGCGTGGTCGAGGTCGCGCTGCCGCCGCCGGACGCGGGGGACGAGCTCGACGCGGGCGAGACGGAGGTCGACGCGGGCGCGGAGGACCCCGACGCCGGGCTCGAGGTGGTGACCGTCGCCCCCGACGCCGGCCACCGGCGCCACGGCCGCACCACCCGCAAGCAGCGCAAGAACGACGGGGGTGATCCCCAGCTGGGCCAGGGCGCGATCGTGGGCCCCCGCGGCATGGTGATCGACGTGGGCGGGGGCGCCGACGACGACGTGCGGGTCCTGGCCAAGAAGTGCACCCAGTCCGTGTACTCGGGCCTGTCGAAGCTCACCGTGAAGGCCTGCCCGAAGGACTGCGCCATCATCGTGGACTCCCAGTGTGCGGGCCGCACCCCGGCCGTAGACCGGCCGATCCCCCCCGGCTTCCGCACCATCAGCGTGGTGTGCAACGGCAAGATCCGTCGCACGGCCAGCGTGCGCTTCATGGCCGACGAGGCCACCGAGTTCCGCTGCCGCTGAGCCTGACACGGCGCGTCAAGGTATCCCTTGACGTTGCGCTTCCCAGTCACTATGCGTGTTTGTAAGGTGTCGTAGGGCGTCGGACCCGCTTGGTGATTCGGGCTACCCCGTTGCCAGGGGGGGCCCGGACCGTGGTAGGTTGGACTCGCCCCCGAGGATCGCGATGAAGACGAGTGACGTTCGCCGCCCCGTTGTCACCCCCTCGACCCAGGCTGGGCAGGTGGGCCCGGTGGCCGGTCCCGAGGGCGGCGCGCCGGCGCACGCCCAGGCCCTCCAGGCGCCGCCCACCACCCGTCACCCGCTGGCGGATCAGCCGAACCTGCGGGGCACCACCAAGGGGCCCTCGTCGCAGGTGGCCGTCCTCGCCGACAACAAGCGGCGGCAGGGTACGCGGCAGAAGAAGCTGAAGACCGACGCGATCAAGGAGCTGGGCCGCCTCGAGCGCCCGGCCTTCGCGCGGCTGGTGGGGCAGATCGGCAGCCTGCTCGATCAGGCGAAGAGCGCGGCCGGGTTGGCCGAGGGCATGGGCCAGGACGAGATCTGGGCCCGGCTCGACCAGGCGATGGAGCACCACCGCGAGGAGCTGGCGACCAGCATTCAGCAGGCGGTGCGGGGGCCGCGCTCGCAGCTCACGAAGTCGGGCGTCGATGCGATGCGCGCCTCGGGGACCGACACCCTGATGATGCAGATCCTGGCTCGGGGGAAGCTCTCGATGTCGATCGTCCGGGCCGAGATGACACGGCTGTCCAAGGGGTTGCGTGAAGGCAACCTCGAGGCGGCGGACATCAAGAAGGGCCTGGTCACCGCCGACGGCCTCCTGCAGCGCCTGGCCCTCGCCGGCGCGCCCCTCGAGTACGGCTACAAGGACAACGGTCCGCGGGATCTACTGCTCAGCTTTGCGGCATCTCTCCACCGCTGATCTCCCCCCAAATCTCCCGGGCTGCTAACGTCGAGGGGCCATGGCCCAGCGCATCGAGACAGATCACGGCCGCTTCAAGGCCATCGTCCGGGGCAAGATCAAGCAGAACCTCAAGAAGTACATCCAGAAGGGGGAGATGCTCGGCAAGCAGGGCAAGGATCTGGTGTCCATCCCCGTGCCCTCCATCGATCTGCCCAAGTTCAAGTTCGGGCACCGCGACACCGGCGGCACCGGGCAAGGCGAAGGCGACGTCGGTGACGTGCTGAAGCCCGGCCAGGTGGAGGAGGGTGACGGCAGCGGCAAGGCCGGCCAGAACCCCGGTGAGCACGTCCTCGAGGTGGACGTGAGCATGGACGAGCTCGCGGAGATGCTCGGTGAGGAGCTCCAGCTCCCGCGCATCGAGCCGAAGGGCAAGGAGCAGGTCAACGAGGTCAAGTACAAGTACACCGGCGTCAACACCACGGGGCCGGAGTCCTTGCGCCACTTCAAGCGGACCTTCAAGCAGGCCCTGCGACGCACGATCGCGTCCGGCACCTACGACGCCGCGAACCCGCTCGTGGTGCCGACCCGCCAGGACCGGCGCTACCGGACCTGGAAGGAGGTCATCGAGCCCAAGGCCAACGCGGTCATCATCTACATGATGGACGTGTCGGGCTCGATGGGGGACGAGCAGAAGGAGATCGTGCGCATCGAGTCCTTCTGGATCGATACGTGGCTGCGCTCTCAGTACAAGGGCATCGAGTCGCGCTACATCATCCACGACGCGATGGCGAAGGAGGTCGATCGCGAGACCTTCTTCCACACGCGTGAGTCGGGCGGCACGATGATCTCCAGCGCGTACAAGCTGTGCTGGAGCATCATCGAGGAGCACTACCCGCCCTCGCAGTGGAACATCTACCCCTTCCACTTCTCCGACGGCGACAACTGGTCGGCCGACGACACCAACCAGTGCATCTCGCTGTTGAAGCAGAGCCTCCTGCCCGCGGTGAACATGTTCTGCTACGGCCAGGTGGAGTCGCCCTACGGGTCCGGCCAGTTCATCAAGGACCTGAAGGAACACTTCGGCGACGAGGAGCGGGTCGTGACGAGCGAGATCAAGGACAAGGAAGGGATCTACGGCTCCATCCGCGACTTCCTCGGCTCCGGTCACTGAGGGGCCGAACTCGGGCCGAGCTCACGGTACATCGCCCCGAGTTCCATGATCGCGGTGGCGAGGTGTGATGCGCGGGGCACGTCGGCCTTCATGAAGATCCGGCAGCCTTCCGTGGCGTCGAGCTCGAGGCAGGAGAGGGACGCGGTCTGCCGGACCTTGACGTCTCGGACATCGGCCAGACGGACATCGAGGCTTCCACGGGCGGCCCGCGGTTTACAGATCATCCTCAGCTCGCTCTTGCCGTCGCCGTCCGGGACGTAGGCCAGCGCATGCTCGTCGCAGGGCGGCGCGATGAGGAGGGTGTCGTCGACGAAGTCCAGCCTGCTCTCGCAGCGGAGGCGAGCATCACGCACCACGGACGCCACGCACACCTCGCTCAGCAGCTCGCGGAGCTCCGCCTCGGCGAAGGCGATCCGCTCCTCCAGGGGGACCGCGACCGTCAGTCGCGAGGATGGGACGCTCTGCCGCGCCGCGTGTCCGCACGCCGCGAGGAGCGCGAGGTGCGCGAGCGCAGCCGCGAACGGATACTTGCCCATTCCCACGGTCTGCCACGGAGCGCGCATTCGGTCGACCTCCGCTCCGCGAGAGGTCCCTCCGCGGATCGCATGGGCTCGTCTTGGAGGGCCTGCTAGCCTCCCTGAGGTGCGAGACGGGCGGGTGAGCGGCGTCGACCGGGCCCTGTTGCCCCTGCGGGTGGCCAACGTGCTCCTGCGCCGGGACCGCGGCGCCTGGCGGCACCTGGTGCCGTGGCTGAGCTCGCTCCGCCCGGGCGTCGACCCGCTGGAGCTCGGCACCCCCTGGCTCGCGTTCGGGGCGATCGAGTGGCTGCAAGACAACCTGCGCTCCCGGTGGCGCGTGCTCGAGCTCGGCTCCGGGGGCTCGACCCTCTACTTCCGGCGGCGGGTCCGCCACCTGGTGAGCGTCGAGCACGATCCGAGCTGGTACCGGCGGGTCACGCAGCGGGTGCCGCCGGGGCCGGGCTACGAGCCGCTGCTCGTGCCCGAGGACGCCTTCGGCCAGGTGATCGAGCGCTACCCCGAGGGCTGGTTCGACCTCGTGCTGGTGGACGGCGGCGCGGACCGGGTGGCGGCGCTCCTCGCCGCGGCGCCCCGAGTGGCGCGGGGTGGCTTCCTGATCCTGGACAACTCCGACCACCGGGACACCGAGGCGCGTCTCCGGCCCTTGGACGGGCTGTGGCGCCGCGACTTCTACGGCGTGGCGCCCTGGAACCTGCACCGGGGTCGGCTCCACCTGCAGCGCACCACGGTGTGGCGGGCGGAGTAGCCGACCTGCGTCAACCGGTCGCGTTGACCGCCCACGCCCCCGGGCGCCCACTGGGCGTGAGGAGGGCACATGGCGCGCCTCCATGCGCTGTTGAGGCTGGTCGTGATCGCGGCCCTGGCCGGCTGCGAAGGGGGAGGGGAGGACGGCACCGACGCCGCCACCCGGGGGTCGGTCGGTGAGGCCTGCCAGCGCAACCTGGACTGCGAGTCGGCCTTCTGCATCCCCGCCGTGAGCGGCGGTGAGGCCTCCGCGTGGCCGGGGGGGATCTGCACCGCGCCCTGTCAGGACGACGCGACCTGCGCGGGGGGGACCTGCGTCGCGTTCGAGGACAGCGGCTACTGCATGCTGGGTTGCGGTCCGGGCGCGCCCGCGTGCCGGGATGGCTACGTCTGCCATCCGTCGCTCGCGGTGTGCCTGCCGGACTGCCGGGTGTCCTGGGAGTGCGGCCCCTACTTCGTCTGCGACGAGGCCACCGGGGCCTGCGCCCTGCCCGCCACCCCGGGCGGGGCGCTGGGGGCG
Organism: Deltaproteobacteria bacterium; assembly: GCA_020632995.1. Lineage (GTDB taxonomy): Bacteria > Myxococcota > Kuafuiibacteriia > Kuafuiibacteriales > Kuafuiibacteriaceae > JACKEN01. Next base: position 673,314 of record JACKEN010000001.1, read on the forward strand.
GCGTGCGAGGGGGGCCTGGACTGCGTCTCTGCCCTCTGCCTCGCGGCGGAGGACGAGGCGGGGGCCTTCACGGGGTGGACGGGGGGAATGTGCAGCCTGCCTTGCCCGACGGGGGACTGCGGGGAGGGCGGGGCCTGCTTGCGCCTGGGGGACTACCTGCTCTGCGTGCCGGAGTGCGCCGAGGGCGCGTGCCGAGACGGCTATGTCTGCGTGGAGGCCCTGGGGGGGTGCCTGCCGGACTGTCGCCTCGGCTGGGACTGCGGCACCGGCTACGCGTGCGGGGAGGACGGGCGCTGCGCGCTGGAGATGGCGGAGGTGGCGGCGTTCGGCGCGCCCTGCCTGAGCGACTTCGCGTGCGAGACGGGGGTCTGCCTGCCGGAGTCGGCGGGCTGGCCCGAGGGGACCTGCGCGGCGTTCTGCGGCAGCGCGTGGTGCCCCGAGACGTCGGGCTGCGTGGTGCTGGGCGGGTATCCGTACTGCCTGCCGGGGTGCGACGACGCGTCGCCCTGTCGGGACGGGTACGTCTGCACCCAGCCGGAGGGGGTGTGCATGCCGGACTGCCGAGGGGGCTACGACTGCGGCACCGAGTATACCTGCTCCAGCACCACGGGCTTCTGCGACGCCAACCCCGCGCCGCTGTCTGGCCTCGGCGCCACCTGCAGCAGCGACGCGGTCTGCGACAGCGGGCTGTGCCTGCTGGACGTGGCCTCGGGCTTCACCCTCGGCGTCTGCACGGAGGTCTGTGCTGCAAGCTGCCCTGCCGGCTTCGGGTGCGTGGCGCTCGAGGCGGGGAGCTGGTGCCTGCCGACCTGCGGGGACGGGTGCCCGAGCGCCTTCGTGTGCGAGTCGTCGAGCCAGCTCTGCGTGCCCAGCTGCCTCAGCGGGTGGCCGTGCCCGAGCGGCTACGTCTGCCGCAACACCGGGCTGTGCCGCGACCCCGGCCCTGGCCCTGGCCCTGGCTAGCTCAGAAGGGCACCGCCCACAGCTCGTGGTGGGTGCGGACCTTGAGGATCTTCCTCGCCTGCATCGAAAGGCGCAGCTCGTCGCCGTCCTCTTGCGCCCCCACCACCAGGGCGCGGAAGCGGGTGGAGCCCTTGGGGTTGCCCACCCCGACGATGTAGCGGGAGAGCCCACGCGCCGGGTGGCGTGTCAACAGGGCTTGCTCTTCCTCGGCCGAGACCACCTCCTTGGCGACGCGGAACTGGTCGCTGTTGCGGACCAGGCTGATGTCGTCGGTGGCGGCGTGGAAGTGCGGGCCGCCGTCGAAGGGATCGATGCGCCAGGAGTAGCGGAAGCCCACCGACTCCAGCATCTTCTTCACGCCCTTGGTGTCCTCGCCGACCTGACCGATCAGCTCGGCCACGTCGTCGGGGAGGAGGGTGGCGTGGATGGCCTGGGGGAAGAGGCTGACGATGAACTCCTTGTTGGTGTGCGAGAGCTTGTCGGCCTCCTGGTAGCTGAGGCCGGTGAAGCGGCGGCCGAGGTGCTCCCACAGGCGGGAGCGCCCGTCCGAGGTGAGGGGCGGCATCAGCTCGGCGATGACCTCCTCGCGGAAGCGCTCGCGGTACATGGCCATGAACAGGAAGCGGACAAAGGAGAGCGGCTTGCCGAGGCCCAGGGCGCGGCAATCGGGGTGCACCACCAGGGCGCCGATCTCGGTGGGGCCGGAGTAGTTGAAGCCCAGGCGCAGGGTGGTGTGGGTGAAGTGGCGATCCAGGGTGGTGGAGTAGCGCTCGTCCTGGAACACGTCGAAGAAGATGTGGGGGGCCTCGGAGCTGCCGTGCTGGGCGAAGACCATGCTGGTGCCCACGATCCGGCCGGACTCCGCGCCCTCGAGCACGAACATGTACTGGCTCTGGCCGAGGTCCTTCTCCTGGCCCGCGAAGCTGCGGCGCGCCTTGGTGATCAGCTGCTTGAGGACCCGCCGGTCGTGCGGGAAGTTGACCGAGTTCAGGTGCCGGGAGAGGCCGTAGAGGCCCTCCAGATCCCGGGGCTGCACCTCGCGGATCAGGAAGCGCTCTGGCTCCGCGGGTTTCTTCTTCTTGGGCGCGCGTTTGGCCGAGGCCATGGGCCGGCAAGGTAGCAGTCCCACGAGGCGGCCGATAGGATGCGTTCGTGCTGCCTGCCGTCGATCCTGAGCGCCTCGCGGGCCTGAAGGCCCGGCTCGAGGCCATGCGGGCCGAGCTGCGGGCCTCCACCCGGGGGCTGCCGCCGCACCGGGGCCAGGAGGTGGTCCTGGCCATCACCGCCGAGGTGGACGCGGTGATCCGCAGCCTGGCCGAGGCCTCCCTGGACGCGGTGCGGGACCGGATGGGCGCCGAGGCGGCGGAGGCGGCGGCCCGGGTGGAGATCGTGGCCCTCGGCGGCTACGGCCGCCAGGAGCTCTGCCCGTGGTCGGACGTGGACCTGCTCTTCCTCGTGCCCGAGGGCACGCCGCTCGACGCGGGCGAGGCCGCGCCGGCCCGGGCGTGGGTGGAGGGGGTGCTCTACGGCCTGTGGGACCTCGGCTTCGAGGTCGGCCAGGCGGTGCGGACGGTCGAGGACACCGCCCAGGTGGCCCAACAGGACGCCTCGGTGCTCACCTCGCTCCTCGACGCCCGCCTGGTGCCGCGGACGTCGGTGGAGCCGGGGGCCCCGACCCCGCCCGCGCCGGAGTTCGAGGCCCTCTCGCGCCGGCTCGAGGCGGACCTGTTGAGCGGGCCCCAGGTGGGGGCGCTGATCCAGGCCAAGCTGAGTGAGGCGAAGGCCCGGCGCGCGCGCTTCGGCGACTCGGTGTTCCTGCTCGAGCCCAACGTGAAGGAGAGCGAGGGCGGGCTCCGGGAGCTCCACACCGCGCTGTGGGTGGCCCGGGCCCGGTGGCGGGCCCACGGGATCCGGGAGATGGTGCGCCTCGGCGTGCTCTCGTCCCGGGAGGGCGGGGCGCTGGAGCGGGCCTATGGGTTCCTCCTCCGGGTGCGGACCGAGCTCCACTTCCTCGCCCGCCGTCGGCAGGATCACCTGCGCTTCGAGTACCAGGAGCAGATCGCGCCGCTCCTGGGCTACGTGGACCCGACCGAGACCGACGCCGATCGACGCACCCACGGGGTGGAGCGCTTCATGCGCGCCTACTACTTCCATGCAAGACAGCTTGCGTTGAACTCTGGCCTCGTGGTCGAGCGCGGGACCTCGCACCGGCGGCGCCGCGCGGTGCAGGCGGTCACCGCCCCCGGCGGCTTCAAGGAGTGGGAGGGCAAGCTCACCGTCACCGACCGGGCCCAGTTCCTGAAGGACCCGGCCGCCCTGGTGCGGATCTTCCGGGTCTCCCAGGAGGAGCACCTCGAGATCTACAGCTACACCAAGAACCTGATCTCGGAGCACGCGCACCTGATCACCCGCACCCAGCGGCGCGATCCGGCGGTGGTGCGCGATCTGCTCGCCCTGCTGGAGGACCCGAAGGCGGACGGCGCGGTGGTCAACACCATGCACGACCTCGGGGTGCTCGCCCGGCTGATCCCCGAGTTCGCCCGGGTGACCGCGCGGTGGCAGCACTCGCTCTACCACGTCTACACGGTCGACGTGCACTCGCTGGTGGTCTTCAAGAACCTCAAGCGCCTGCGCAACGGGACCTTCGCCGAGGAGCAGCGCGAGATGACCCGGATGTGCGCGGAGCTGCCGCGGCCGGCGGTGCTCTACATGGCCGGGCTGCTGCACGACGTGGGCAAGGGCTGGCCGCGGGGCGATCACTCGGTGCGGGGCGAGCGGGTCTCGCGCACCGTCGGCCGCCGGCTCGAGGAGGCCCACGTGGCGGGGTGGGGCCCCCGGGAGACCGACGACATGGCGTGGCTGGTGCGGCACCACCTGGCCATGAGCGACATCTCCCAGCGGCGCGATCTCTCGGATCGCGAGCTGTTGGAGTCCTTCGCGTCCGAGGTGCACAACGAGGAGCGCCTCAACATGCTCTACCTGCTGACCTTCGCGGACATGCGGGGCACCTCGCCCAAGGTGTGGACGGACTGGAAGGCAGGCCTGCTTGCGGAGCTCTGCCGCGCCACCCGGGGGGTGCTCACCCACCAGGCCCAGGGCCAGAAGCAGGTCGACTTGCACTTCGAGGGCCGCCGCCAGCAGGCGGAGCGGACCCTGCTCGAGGAGGCGGGGCGGCGGGGCGAGCTCCGGCTGGCCCCGGACGAGGTGCGGGCCTTCTCCAAGCTGGTCCCCGCGCGCTACATGCTCTCCTTCACCGCCAAGCGCATGGTGCGCCACGTCCAGATGTGGCGCGACGTGAGCCAGCGCGGCGGCCTCGCGGTGCACGTGCGGCACATGCGGCGGGACCGCACCACCAAGCTCACGGTGTCCTGCCCCGACCGACCGGGCCTGTTGGCCCTGTTGGCCGGGACCCTGGCCGCCCACCGCCTCCAGATCCTCTCGGCCCAGGTCTTCTCGGTCGACGCGCTCCCCGCCGCCGAGTTCCACGAGGAGGTGGAGCCGGCGATCACCGGCGACCTCGACCCGGATCCGTCGGCCTACGACCACCTCGAGCCGGCCAAGGAGCCGCCGCGGGCGGGGCGCATCGCCCTCGACGTCCTGTTCGTCACCGACGAGCACGGCCAGCTCTGCGACGATCCGGATCGCTGGGCCGAGGTGCGGGCCGATCTGCGCCGGGTGATCCTCGGGGACCAGGACGTCGAGGGGCTCCTCCGCCGCCGCCTCGGCGGCTCCCGCCTCGCCGCGCGGCACCGCCCCGCGGTGAAGACCGAGGTCAGCGTGGCGCGGGAGGACTCCAACCGCGAGACGGTCATCGACGTGTTCTGCGAGGACCGCCTCGGCGTCCTGTACACCATCGCCAAGACCTTCATGGCCGAGGGCCTCACCATCAGCCTGGCCAAGATCTCCACCCAGGGGCACCGGGTGGCCGACGGCTTCTACGTCTTCGACGCCGCCACGGGGAAGAAGGTGGAGTCCCAGGTCCGCCTCGACGCGCTGGTGGCCCGCCTCACCGAGGCCCTGAACGAGGAGGTGACCTAGGGGGGCCGAGGGGTCGCCCCATTGGCCCGCGGAGCGCTTGCCGCTAGCATGACGCGCTGTGTTGAAGCGCCGCGCGATCCTGCCCTTCGTCTTCCTGATCCTCTGCTCCGCCGCCGCGTTCTTCGGGACGCCCAACGCGATCGTGCCCGAGGGGGCGCCGATCGACAGCGGGGACACCGCTTGGATGCTCACCGCCACCGGGCTGGTGCTCCTGATGACCCCCGGGCTCTCGTTCTTCTACGGCGGCATGGTGCGGCCGAAGAACGTCATCTCCACCATGCTCCAGTCCTTCGTGGCGATGGGCACGGTGAGCCTGCTCTGGGTGGTGGTCGGCTTCAGCCTGGCGTTCGGCGACAGCATCGGCGGGATCATCGGTGACCCCCGCACGTTCCTGTTCTTCCGGGGCGTGGGGCCCTCCACCCACCCCGATCTATCGCCGACCATCCCCCTCACCCTCTTCGCGCTCTTCCAGCTGAAGTTCGCCATCATCACCCCGGCCCTCGTGACCGGCGCCTTCGCGGAGCGGGTGAAGTTCTCGGCCTACCTCCTGTTCATGGCGGTGTTCAGCCTCGTCCTGTACGCGCCGCTCGCCCACATGACCTGGCACCCGCAAGGTCTGTTGCGGAACCTCGGGGTCCTGGACTTCGCCGGGGGCTCGGTCGTCCACATGAACGCGGGCTACGCCGCCCTTGCCGGCGCGCTGGTCCTCGGCCCGCGCCGCTACGCGGGGGCCCACGAGCCCGCCAACGTCCCCTACGTGCTCCTCGGGACGGGCATGCTCTGGTTCGGCTGGTTCGGCTTCAACGCCGGCTCCGCCCTCGCCGCCAACGGCACCGCGGCGATGGCCTTCCTCACCACCAACACCGCCTCCGCCGCGGCCATGATGGGGTGGATGCTCCTCGACGTGCTCAAGGGCCGAAAGCCCTCCGCCCTCGGGGCCAGCATCGGCGCGGTGGTGGGCCTCGTCGCGATCACCCCCGCCGCGGGCTTCGTGGACGTCCGGGCGAGCATCTTCATCGGCTTCGTGGCCGCCATCATCAGCAACTACGCGGCCCACTGGCGCTCGAAGACCGGCCTCGACGACACCCTCGATGTCTTCCCCTGCCACGGCCTCGGCGGCATCGTCGGCATGCTCCTCACCGCGGTCTTCGCGAAGGACGTGGGGCTCATGGCGGGCGAGACGCACACCTTCCTCGTCCACGTCGGCGCGCTGGTGGGGATCACCGTGTTCTCGCTCGGCGGCTCGTGGCTCCTGTTCAAGCTCACCGGGCTGATCATCCCGCTCCGGGTCACGCCGGATGAGGAGGACGAGGGCCTCGACGCCTCCCAGCACGGGGAGCGCTTCGGCCCCGCGGCGTCTTGACGGAGCGGGTGGGGCGTCAACGCCGCCTGCGGCGAGCCTTGCGCTTCACCTTGGCCTTCGTCTCGAGGCGCGGATCGTCCTCGTTGGCCAGGTGCTTCAGTGAGAGGTAGCCGACCGTGCCCTTCTGGGTGAGAGCGAGGGTCCAGCCCTCGGGGGCGGGGAACCGGTCGAAGGTCTCGACGGGGGTGCCGGCGCTGAGGGGCACCGCGCCCTTGTGCTTGCCGTCGGGGCGGCGATAGAGGGCGGAGGCGCGCGGGAGCACCCGGGCCTCGCCGCTCATCCGCGCCGCCTCGTCCGCGGTGGGCAAGGTGGCTTGCAGCGCCGCCGCCACCTTCGCCTCCGCCGCCTGGCGCACCTCCTCGGCGTGGGCCGCCGCCTGGGCCTCGGCCTGGGCCGCCACCGCGTCGGGGGAGGGGGTCGGCGCGGCGGGGGGCTCCGGCGCCACGACCTCGGGCGTCGCCGCCACCAGCTGCGCCTCGGTGGGCACCTCCTCCTCGCCGCCTCGGGCGCTCAGCACCAGCGCGACCAGCGCGGCCAACAGGTACGGCGCCGCCACGAGCGCGATCTGGGTGCGGCGGGGCAGCTTCTCGAAGCGCCGGATCGCGCGCACCGCGGCCTCGCCGAGCCGGGACACGAGCGGCATGCCGCGCTCGAGCAGCGCGCTGCCGAGGCCGCCGAGGCTGCGCTTCACCTTCAAGAGGTTGCCCCCCCTGAGGGCCGCGGCCTCCTGGATCACCGACTCCTCGCGGCGCAGGGGCGGGGTCCACTCATCGAGCTCGGCCTTGATCGCGTGGCTCACCGGGGGCGGGGTGGGGCTCCGCGCGGGGTTGGTGCCGAACGCGCGCCCGTTGGTGCTCCGCACCCGGGACGGCGCCCTGAGGGGCCGGGTGACCCGGCGCCGGGGCGGCTCGGGGCGCGCCTCTGGCTCGGGCCGGGGCTCCGAGACCAGGCGCAGGTGCCCGCTCCGCTCGTTGGTGGCGGGGGCCGCCGCGACCTCGTCCTCCTCCGCGCTGGCGCTGGGGAGGGCGGGTGGGCTGGCCCTCTTCGGCAGGGCGGGAGGGCGCTCGCGCGCTGGTGGCGCGCCGCTGAGCAGCGGGTCGGCCAGATCCGCGCCCTCGCCGAGGGCGGGGAAGGGGCTGCTCTCGCCGCCCGCCGCCTCGGCGGGATCCAGGGCCTCGACCACCCCGGAGGACACGGTGAGGAGGTCTTCCTGGGGGGCGACGCGGGCTGACATACCCCTGTTGGACACCATGCGGACCGATCCCCGCAATCGGTGCACCGGCCGGGGGGGCTGGGTTTTCTTCCCTTTCCCGGGCCGCGAGGTGAGGAGCGCAGGCCCCACCTGTGGCGTGTGGAGTCCCAGGCTGGAGCGCTGGGCGTGCGCCAAGTTGCCGTCATTCCACGAGGGGCGCATCAGTCGAGGGGATGAGTGATCTGCGGGCGGCGCTGGCGCTGGGCGCCTTGGCAGGGATCGGGCTGGCGGCAGAGGCGGCCCGGGCCGAGCGGCCGGTGGTCGCGGTCTTCGCGCTCGAGAACAAGGGCACCCGCTTCAAGCAGGAGGAGCTGGACCGGCTGCTGGACTACGTGGGGGCCTCGCTGACCAGCTCCGGGCGCTACACCGTGGTACCGCAGGATGAGCTGAAGCGCGCCCTCCAGACCCAGAAGGCGGCGTCCTACAAGGCCTGCTACGCGGAGTCCTGTCAGATCGAGATCGGCAAGGAGCTCGCCGCCACGAAGACCCTGGCCGGCACGGTGAGCCGCTTCGGGCGCACCTGCCTGGTGACGCTGAAGCTCTTCGACCTCGCGCAGGCGGTGCAGGACGCGGCGGGCACCGGCAAGGGAGGTTGCAGCGAGGAGGCGGTGATGGCCTCGCTCGACGCGGCGCTGGCCCAGGTGAGCGGGGTGAGCGAGGCGCCGAAGGCGCAGGCCGACTTGCAGGCGGCGGTGCAGGCACCCGCGGTCAAGGCGTCCGCGGCGCAGCCGCCCGCGGTGCAGGCGCCACCGACCACCCTGGCCCCTCCGCCCGCGGAGATGGTCGCGGTCCCGGCGGGCCCCTTCATCAAGGGATGCGTCCCCAAGCCGGGGGCTCCAGAGTGCTACGGGGGTGAACGGCCCGAGCGGACGGTGATCCTGGAGGCGTTCTCCATCGACAAGACCGAGGTGACGGTGGCTGCCTTCAAGCGCTGCGTCGACGCGGGGGCGTGCGAGGCGAGCACCTTCCGCTCGGGCGAGAGCTGCAACTGGGGGCGGCCGGAGCGCGACCAGCACCCCATGAACTGTGTGAACTGGAGCGGGGCCGACGCGTTCTGCCGTTGGGCGGGCCGGCGCCTCCCCACGGAGACCGAGTTCGAGAAGGCGGCCCGCGGCACCGACGGTCGCCGATACCCCTGGGGCAACGCGCCCTCGAGCTGTGCGTACGCGGTGCTGGACGACGGCGGCAACGCCTGCGGGCGGGGCGAGACCACCTGGCAGGTAGGGAGCAAGCCCGCCGGGGCCTCGCCCTATGGCGCCCTCGACATGGCCGGGAACGTCTGGGAGTGGACCTCGGACTGGTACGTAACCGGGAAGTCCCGCGTGGTTCGCGGCGGGAGCTACGGCAGTGACCCCACCGGTGTCCGGGCCAGTGGTCGGACCCTGTTCAGCCCGCGGGATCGCCTCCCGCATGTGGGCTTTCGGTGCGCCGGTCCGTAGCAGGCCAGGAGGTCAGCCTTCCTGGCGCTGGCGCCGCTGCTGGGCCGCGGCGGCTCGGAGCGCCGGGCTCAGCCGCTCCAGCTTCCCGCTCAGCTCCGGCCGCACCGCCTTCCTGACCGAGTGGGCGCGCTTGCGGGTGAGGCGCACGAAGGTGGCCTGGGCCCGCACCGCCGCCGCCTCGCCCGGGCTCCGCAGGCTGTATTGACCGTCGGGGCCCTGGTCCCAGGCGAAGGTGTTGTCGGCCATCTCCACCGGGATGATGTCCTCCACGATGCGCTTCTGGATGGCGGGATCCAGCACCGGGAACGCGACCTCGATGCGCCGGTTGAGGTTCCTCGGCATCCAGTCGGCGGACGAGAGGTAGACCTCGTCCTCGCCCCCGTTCCGCCACCAGAAGACCCGGGTGTGCTCCAGGAAGCGGTCGAGGATCGACTGCACCCGGATGTTCTCGCTCACCCCCGGCACCTGCGGCCTCAGGCAGCAGATCCCGCGCACCATCAGGTCGATTTGGACCCCGGCCTGGCTGGCCCGGTACAGGGCGCGGATGACCTCGCCGTCCACCAGGCTGTTCATCTTGGCCTTGATCCCGGCCGGGCGCCCCGCCTGCGCGTGCTCGATCTCGCGCTCGATGGAGCGCAAGACGTGTTGACGCAGGGTGAAGGGCGACACGATCAGCCGCTGCATCTTCGGGAGCTCCGCGTACCCGGTGAGCACGTTGAACAGGAGCATCGCGTCGTGGGTCATGTCCTCGCGCGCGGTGAACAGGCCCATGTCGGTGTACAGGCGCGCGGTCGAGGGGTGATAGTTGCCGGTGGCGAGGTGGAGGTAGCGGGTGAGCTTCCCCCCCTCGCGCCGGGTCACCAGGAGCATCTTGCAGTGGGTCTTGAGGCCGATGAGGCCGTACACCACGTGGACCCCGCTCTCCTCGAGCGCCATCGCCCACTGGATGTTGTTGGCCTCGTCGAAGCGCGCCTTCAGCTCCACCAGGGCGGTGACCTGCTTGCCCGCCTCGGCCGCCCGCGCGAGCGAGCGCACGATGGGGGAGTCGCCGCTGGTGCGGTAGAGGGTCTGCTTGATCGCCACCACGTCGGGGTCCTTGGCGGCGAGATCGATGAAGTCGACCACGTGCCGGAACGACTCGTAGGGGTGGTGCATCAGGATGTCGCGCTCCCGGATGGCGCGGAACATCATCGGCGTGTAGCGCAGGCGCTCGACCGGGGCGGGGGTGAAGGGGTCGTCCTTCAGCTCCGGCATCGAGAGGCTGCCGTAGACCTTCATGAGGGCCGAGACCGCCACGAAGCTCGGGGCCCGGAGCACCTGCCGCTGCTGCACGTGGGCGAGGGTCCGGAGCTTCTCCGTGAGCTCGGGTGAGGTGTCCTGGCTGACCTCCAGCCGCACCGGCTCGCCGCGATCGCGGCGCCGCAGCTCGTCCTGGATGGTGGTCAGGAGGTCCTCGGCGTCCTCCTCGTCGATGTCGAGGTCGCTCGAGCGGGTGATGCGGAAGGTGGCCGCCTCGGCGATGTCGTAGCCGGGGAAGAGGTTGTGCGCGAAGCGCGCGATGACGTCCTCGAGGGTCGCGAACAGGTGGCTGCCGTCCTCGGTGGGGAGGGGGAGGAAGCGCGGGAGCATCGACGGCACCTGCACCACCGCGAGGAGCTCGCCCTCGGGCTGCTCCAGGCGGTCGTCCCGGGCCGAGCCGGGGTGGTGCTGTACGCGGAGCGCCAGGTTGAGGGTGCCGTTCTTCAACATCGGGAACGGGTGCGCAGGATCGATTGCGATCGGGGTGAGGCAGGGGTGGACCTCGCGCCGGTAGAACTCCTGCAATTCGTCCTGCACCGCGGGGTCGACCTCGTCCCGGCCCAGGAAGCGGATCCCGTTCTTGGCGAGCTCCGGCAGGACCGAGTCCAAGAGGGCCCGCCCGGTGGCCTCGTAGAGCTCGCGCGCGTGGTCGCTCACCTGGGTGAGGAGCTCCCGGAGGCCGAGGCCGTCCGGCCCCGGCTCGAAGCGGGCCTCGCCCCGGCGGCGGTGGCGCTCGAGGCCGCCCACCCGCACCATGTAGAACTCGTCGAGGTTCGAGCCGGTGATGGCGATGAACTTGAGGCGCTCGAGCACCGGGACGTCGGGCCGGGTGGCGAGGGACAACACCCTGCGGTTGAACTCCAGCCAGGAGAGCTCGCGGTTGTTGTAGAGCTCCGGCGCCTTCAGCGGGTCCTTCATGGGCCTGGGGAGCCTAGCAGGCCCCCGCGGCGGGCGCCTGGTTTTACTCCAGGACGGAGGAAGGGTGCGCCGGACCGGATCGGGGAGACCTCGGGGGTCAGGGGCGGACGCAGGGGACCGGGGCCGGGACGCAGCGTAGGATCCCGTTCTCGTCCTCGCCGCAGCTGCCCGAGAGGCAGACCTCGCCGCTGTCGCACAGGGCCCCGAGCGGGCGCTTGGGGGCGCAGCGCAGGGTGCCACCGTCGCAGAAGTGGTCGGCCACGCAGGTGTCGGCCCATGTGACGTCGCAGGGCTCGCCGGGGCCGGCGGGGCCGACGCACCGGGCGCCCGAGCACCACAGGCCGGCCTCGCAGGTGCCAGAGTAGTTGCAGGGGCCGCCCGCCGCGCTCGGGGGCGCGCAGAGGTCCTCGATGCAGTACAGGCTCTGGATGCACCGGGTCTCGCCGTCGTAGGCCCGGGCGGACGCGCAGCTGTCCTGGGGCCCGCCGAGGGGCCGGCAGGTCCCGTTGACGTCGTCGCCCGCGCCGCCGTAGCGGCACCAGAAGCCGTTGGCGCAGCCGAGCGGATCGCAGGACTCGCCGTCCCGACCGGCGGCCCGGCAGCGGTACTCGGGGGTCGAGGTGGTCGACACGTCCCGGCAGAGGCCCTCGAGGCCGCACACCCCGCCTTCGATCGCGGGGTCGCAGGGCGCGTCGACCGCGAGGGGCGCCTGGCAGGTTCGGCCGACCGTGGCGTTGCCGATGCAGAGCTCGCCCGTCGGGCAGTGCTCGGCCCGGCCGCAGGGCTCGCCCGAGCCGACGTGGTTCGTGCAGGTGCCGTCGGCGCAGATCAGGGTGAAGGTGCACGGCGCGTCGGCCGCGCAGGCCTCGCCGATGCCGCGGCCGAGCCGGCAGACCTGGTCGTAGCAGCCGAGCGGGCTCAGGCAGGGCGCCTGGCCGCAGGACTCTCCCTCCTGGGGGCGGGGGCGGCAGACGTCCTCGCTGCAGTAGGTGGCGCTGTCGCAAGGTGGGTTGCCGTTGGCGCAAGCCTGGCCCTCTGTCCCGTAGGCCGCGCAGACCCCGGGGCAGGCCAGGTTGTCACAGTACGCGTCGGGGGTGCACTCGCGGTCGAAGGGGCGGTTGTTGATGACGTAGCAGTCCCCGGCCACCGGCACCTGCCCCACGAAGGCCGCGAGGCAGGCCTCGGACTCGAAGGGGCGCGGGCTCCCGCACAGCTCGAAGTCCTGGGCCAGGCAGGCCTCGGCGGCCTCGGGGTCGAAGCGCATCGCCCCGGCCGCGGCGCGCTTCGCGAAGCCCACGCACGACCTCAGCAGGTCTGCGGCGTAAGGGAAGTTGCAGTCGGTGCGCCCGGGGTTCCGGCAGGCGCCGTTCCAGGCGCACATCCGGTCGTAGTAGGCGGGGCAAAACGTCTCCACCGTGAGGGGGGTGCCCGCGTCGTCGCGGCCGGCATCGGCGCCCGGGCCTGCGTCCGCGCCGTCGCCCGCGTCGGGGGTCGTGGTCCCCGCGTCCGCGGCGACGCCGGAGTCCGCGGGGCCAGCGTCGGGCGCCGCGGTCTCGCCGCTCGTGCAGGCGGCCGAGAGCAGGAGGGCGGGGAGGGCCAGGGCAGACCGGAGGGAGGCGCGCATCGGGGGAGAGCCTAGCAGGGCATCGCGCTTTTCGTTGAGGACAACCAGCGGCGGGATCTTCGATAGGCGGCCCGAGACCAGGCTGCTAGGCTGCCCGCGCGTGTTCGGGCTGGACGTGGACGCCCTGTTGGGGCCCGGCGGGGTGGCGGATCGCCTGGTGCCGGACTGGGAGGTCCGGGACGCCCAGCTCGAGGTGGCACGGGCCATCCACGCGCGCCTGGTGGACGGCGGCCAGGTGGTGATCGAGGCCCCCACCGGGGTCGGCAAGACGCTGGGCTACCTGGTGCCCGCGGTGCTCAGCGGGCGGCGGGTGGTGATCTCCACCAACACGAAGACCCTCCAGGACCAGATCATCCACAAGGACCTCCCCGCCCTCGCCCGGATGTTCGCCGAGGTCGGGGTGGAGCTGGTGCGGGCCGACGCGGAGCTCCAGCCCGAGCCGGGCGGGCGCCAGGTGCACTACGCGCTGATGAAGGGCCGGAACAACTACCTGTGCCTCGACCGCCTCCACAACAAGACCCGGCAGCGCAGCTTCGACTTCGACTCGGACCTCTTGAGCGAGCTGGCGGAGTGGGCGCGCACCAGCCCGCGGGGCGATCGGGCCGAGCTGGCCGGGCTGAGCGAGAGCAGCCCGCTGTGGAACGAGCTCGACGCCCGCTCCGAGATCTGCCACGGCGCCCGCTGCGCGCACTACGAGTCCTGCTTCGTGGTCCGCATGCGCCGCGAGGCGGCCAACGCGCAGCTCATCATCGTCAACCACCACCTCCTGCTCGCCGACCTCGCGCTGAAAGCGCAGGCCCAGTTGCAGGGGCACGGGCGGGCCTTCGGCGAGGTCATCCCGAGCGCCGACGCCCTCATCTTGGACGAGGCCCACACCCTCGAGGAGACCGCGTCCGAGTACTTCGGCGGCCAGGTCTCCACCCGCAAGCTGGAGCGGCTGGCCAAGGACCTCGACGCCTACCTGGGCGAGGGCGGGGCGCGGCGGGACCGCACCCGGGTCACCTTCGAGGTGGCCCAGGCGGTGAGCGCGGCGGAGGCGGTGTTCAGCGCCCTGCCGCGGGGCGACGGGCGGGTGCGGCTGTCGCGCGACGGGGCGGCGCGGGCGCTCGCCGGGGCGCAACGCGCCTTGCCCGAGATGGAGGCGGCCTTCCTCGCCCTGGTGGCGAGCCTGGACGCCGACGCCCTCGAGGTCGCGGCGGCGGAGGGGCTGTCGCGTCGCACGCGGGACATCCTCGAGAGCGTGCGCTTCGTGCTCGCGGCCGAGGATCCGGACTTCGTGTACTGGACCGAGCGCCAGCCCAAGCACGCCACCCTGGGGGCCTCGCCGATCCGGGTCTCGAACCTCTTGTCGCAGTTCATGTTCGAGTCCTTCGACGCGGTGGCCCTCACCAGCGCCACCCTGAGCGCGGGCAAGGGGGACGCCCGCTACTTCCGGGAGGCGGTGGGGGTGCACGAGGAGGCCGAGACCCTGATGCTGGAGTCGCCCTTCGACTTCCCGTCGCAGGCCGCCCTCTACCTGCCGAAGGACGCCCCAGAGCCCACCGCCCCCGGCGCGGCGGAGGCCCTGGCCGAGCACGCCGAGGCGCTGATCGACCTGGTGGGGGGCGGGGCGCTCTTCCTGTTCACCAGCTACCGCGTGATGCACGCGGTGCACCGAATACTGCAACCGCGGTTGCGATATCCGGTCTTCATGCAGGGCGAGCGCCCGAAGCGCGCCTTGCTCGAAGACATGGTGACCTTCGCCCCCGCGGTCCTGTTCGCCACCGCCTCGTTCTGGGAGGGGGTGGACCTCCCCGGCGATCCCCTGAAGCTGGTGATCATCGATCGGCTCCCCTTCGACAGCCCCACCGACCCCCTGGTGGCGGCCCGGGGCGAGGTGCTCGAGCAGCTCGGCAAGTCGTCCTTCAACTCGCTCCTGCTCCCCCGGGCCATCCTGCGCCTGCGCCAGGGCTTCGGCCGCCTGGTGCGGAGCCGCAGGGACCGCGGGGTGGTCGCCATCCTCGACCGCCGCGTCACCAGCAAGGGCTACGGCCGCCGCTTCCTCGACGCGCTCCCCCCCGCCCAGCGGGTCGATGACCTGGAGGGACTCGCCCTGTGGTGGAGGGGGGCGGGCCCCGAAGATGCAAGCGGAGCGCGCAGCCGGGCTCTGCCCGGCGAAGTCGGGTGGGACGGCTCCGCCGGCCCGGGCCCCGAAGATCCGGGTGCTTAGGGCCATCGCGCAGGGGGGTGTTTGCTCCCCTGGCGTCGAGGCGCTATGAGCAACCCAGGCGCGCTGCCCGCGCCTGGGGAGACACGGATGAGTGAGGTCGCCAAGGGAGACGACTTTGGGCCGCTGCCGAAGGCCCTCCCGCTGCTGCCGGTGCGGGACATGGTGGTGTTCCCCTTCATGGTGGTGCCGCTCCTGGTGAACCGCCCGGTCTCGAGGGCCGCGGTGGAGGCGGCCCAGGCCGGCGATCGCTACCTGTTCCTCTCCGCTCAGAAGGACGCCGGGTTGGACGACCCCACCCCGCGCGACCTCCACACCGTGGGCACCGTGGGCAAGCTGCTCAGGGCCAGGGCCCAGCCCGACGGGCAGTGGAAGATCCTCGTGCAAGGCCTCCGGCGCGCCCGCATCAAGCGGGTGCTCGAGGAGAAGCCGTGCCTGGTGGTGCGCCCCGAGGAGCTGGTCGACAACGTCTCGACGAGCGTGGGCCCCGGCCAGATCGAGGGCCTGGTCCGCGCGGTGAAGGATGGCTTGCGCCGCCTGGACGAGGTGGGCAAGGCGCTGCCCCAGGACGTGATGACGGTGCTCCTCGGCCTCGACGAGCCGGGGGCGCTGGCGGACCTGGTGGCGGCGAACCTGGGGCTCAAGGTGACCGAGGCCCAGACGGTGCTCGCCGCGGCGTCCGACTTCGAGCGGATGAACCAGGTGAACGAGATCCTGGCCCGCGAGCTCGAGGTGGTGGCCTGGCAGCAGAAGATCCAGAGCCAGGCCAAGGAGGAGATGTCGCGCACCCAGCGCGAGTACTTCCTCAGGGAGCAGCTCAAGCAGATCCGCCACGAGCTCGGCGACTTCGACGACAAGCACGAGGAGATCGAGGATCTCCGCCGGCGCCTCGCCGCGGCCGAGCTGCCGGCCGAGGCCCAGAAGGAGGCCGACAAGCAGCTGCGGCGCCTCGAGGGCATGAACGCGGAGTCCGCGGAGTCCGGGGTGGTGCGCACCTACCTCGACTGGATGGCGGACCTGCCGTGGAGCAACCAGAGCGAGGACCGCATCGACCTCGCCAAGGCCCAGGCCATCCTCGACGCCGACCACTTCGGGCTCGACCAGGTGAAGGACCGCATCCTCGAGTACCTCGGGGTGCTGAAGCTGAAGGGCGACCACAAGGGGCCCATCCTCTGCTTCGTGGGGCCCCCTGGCGTGGGCAAGACCTCGCTCGGGCGGAGCATCGCCCGCGCGGTGGGGCGCGAGTTCGTGCGGCTCTCACTCGGCGGCGTGCACGACGAGTCCGAGGTCCGAGGGCACCGTCGCACCTACGTGGGCGCGATGCCCGGCCGGATCATCGGCGGCCTCAAGCAGGCCGGCACCCGCAACCCGGTGTTCATGCTCGACGAGCTCGACAAGCTCGGGCGCGACGTCCGGGGCGACCCCGCGGCGGCCCTGCTGGAGGTGCTCGACCCCGAGCAGAACAGCACGTTCCGGGACCACTACCTGAACCTGCCCTTCGACCTGTCGCGGGTGATGTGGGTGGCCACCGCGAACGTGGTGGACACCATCCCGCCACCGCTCCGCGACCGGATGGAGCTCATCCACCTGCCGGGCTACGACATCCGTGAGAAGGTCGAGATCGCGCGGAGGTACCTCATCCCCAAGCAGAAGCGGGAGTGCGGCCTCGAGGAGGACCAGCTCAACTTCAGCGTCTCCGCGATCGAGGCGATGGTGGACCGCTACACCCGCGAGGCGGGGCTGCGCGGCCTCGACCGGCAGCTCGCCGCGGTGGCCCGCAAGGTGGCGCGCCGCTTCGCCGAGGGGCGAAAGCGTGCGGTGCGCATCCGGGCCAACGACCTCGAGCGCTTCTTGGGCCCGCGCCGGCACGACCCCGAGCGTCCGGACGACGCCGATCGCGTTGGGCTCGCCACCGGGCTCGCCTGGACCGAGGCCGGCGGCACCATCCTCCACGTCGAGGCGACCCTGATGCCGGGGCGCCCGGGCCTGACCCTCACCGGGCAGCTGGGCACGGTGATGAAGGAGTCGGCGCAAGCTGCCTTGTCATGCGCGCGCTCCCGGGGGAAGGACTTCGGGGTCGACGACGGGAGCCTCCGCGACCACGAGATCCACGTGCACGTCCCCCACGGCGCCATCCCCAAGGACGGCCCCTCCGCCGGCATCACCATGGCCGCGGCGATCATCTCGCTCCTCACCGGGCTCCCCTTGCGGCGGGACCTGGCCATGACGGGCGAGATCACCCTGCGGGGCCGGGTGCTCCCGGTCGGCGGCCTGCGCCAGAAGCTCCTCGCCGCCGCGCGGGCCGGGATCCGCGCGGTGATCGTCCCCTCCGCCAACGAGCCCGACCTCTCCGAGGTGCCGGCTGCCTTGCGGAACGAGCTGGAGATCCACCTGGTGCGCGACCTCGACGAGGTGGTGCGCCTGGCCCTGGTCGGCTACCCGGCCCGGGCGCGGGAGCCAGGGGTGGGGACCCAGAAGAGCCCCCAGGTGGGCCTGGCGTAGAGCCGTCGGCCACCGGGCACCCTGCGGCCTGGACCCTGCTGCCAGCGGCCTGTCTCTGAAAGCGTGGTGCCGCCAGACGCAGGAGCCTGTGTGTGCGCGTGGCTTCAGGGTTCAGATACAGGGTTCAGGGCTCGGGTCTCAGGCGTCAGAGGCTCGAGGGGCTCCGGTCTTGACCTCCTGCTGGCCGCCCGGAGCCTGCGGCCTGGACCCTGGTCCGTGCTGCCGGATGCCTGTCTCTGAAGCCTGATGCCGCGTCGCGCTCGGCTCCAGGGCTCAGCCGGCGCCGGCCTCGGAACGCGCGCACTCCGGCCCGTCGCGCTCCAAGAGCCCCTTCTTCCTGATCTTGCCCGAGGTGGTCTTGGGCAACGAGGCCTCGAAGCGCACCTCGCTCGGCACCATGAAGGGCTCGAGGTGAGTGGCGCAATACGCCTTGACGTCGTGCTCGGTGAGCTGGACCCCGGCCACCGGGGCGACGTAGGCCCGGATCTTCTCGCCGAGGAGCACGTCCGGGACCCCGACCACCGCGGCCTCCTGCACCCCGGGCATGCTGGCGAGGACGTTCTCGACCTCCACCGGGCTCACCTTCTCGCCCCGGGTCTTGATGATGTCGTCGCTGCGGCCGACGAAGTACAGGAAGCCCTCGCGGTCCTGCCGGAACCAGTCCTGGGTGCAGAGCACCCGCTCCCCCGGCAGGCGGCCGGGGCGGAGCATGCGCTCGGTGTCCTCGGGGCGCTTCCAGTAGCCGGCCATCACGTGGGGGCCGCGGACGTGAAGGATGCCGGTCTCGCCCGGGGGCACCGGGCGGCCCTCGGGGTCGAGGAGGAACGTCTCGGTGCCGGGCATCGCCTTCCCCACCGAGGCCGCCTTGTCGGCCAGGCGCTCCGGCTCCAGGTAGCAGACCCGCTTGCACTCGGTGAGGCCGTACATCTTGTAGATGAGCGCGTTGGGGAAGAGGCGCGCGAGGCGCGGGATCATGGAGGCGGGGAGGGCGGCCGCGGTGTTCGTCACCCGGCGCACCGTCGGCAGCTCCAGCGCGTGCTTCTCGCCCACCGCGAGCAGGGTCTGGAAGATGGTGGGGACGCCGGGGAAGACGCTGACCTCCTCCTCCCGCACCCGCTTGATGATCTGGCCGACGTAGCCGAAGTGCTTCTCGAGCACCAACGGGGCGGCGAGGCGGGCGGCCATGAAGAGCTGGTAGAGCCCGTAGTCGAAGGAGAGGGGGAGGACGTCGAGGATCTTCAGGTCCGGGGTGAGCCGCAGGTACTCGACCAGGCTGCCCACCGTGAACACCATGGCCTGGTGGGTCATCATCACCCCCTTGGGCAGGCCGGTGCTCCCGGAGGTGTAGATCAGCGCGGCCAGATCCAGGGGGATGGTGCCGGGGGAGGGCGGCGCCGGCGGGGCCCGGGCCAGGCGCACGTCGAGGTCGTCCGCGCCCGCGCACCACAGCATGAGCGGGAGCCCGTCCGCCGCCCGCCGCGCCTCGTCCGCGTGGGCCGCCTCGGTGATCAGCACCCGGGCCTCGCTGTCCTCGAGGATGAAGCGCAGCTTGTCGGCCTTCATCTGCGGGTTGATCACCAAGAAGACGCCGCCCGCCATCATCGCGCCGAAGATCGCGGCGGCCGCGTCCACCCCGTTGTCCATGTACAGGGCCACCCGGTCGCCCCGCTCGAGGCCGCTGTCTGCAAGCGCTCTCGACAGCCGCGCGGCGCGCTCGGCCAGGGCGGCCCAGGTGAGGCGATGGCCATCGGTGATGAGGGCGGCGCCGTCCGGGTTGCGGGCCGCGGCCGACAGGAGGAGGTCCGGCATCAGCCGTTCGGGTCGCAGCAGCGCGTTCATGACGCCTCCTGGAGGCGCACCTCCCCCCTCGTCTGGTGGCGCTCCACCAGGAAGGTGAGGCGCGAGACGGAGTCCAGGTTCTCGGGCATGAGATCGTCTTCGCTCAGCTCGAGGCCGAACGCGTCCTCGAGGAAGGAGATCAGCTCCAGCACCCCGGTCGAGTCGATGCGCCCGGAGCTCATGAGCGAGTCGTCGTCGCCGAGCGGCGTGCCGTCGTGGACGACGAAGCTCTCCTCGATGAACCTCTTGATGCGCTCTCGGGTCCTCATGCCTCGCCCTCCTCTGCTTGGCTGACAATGTGCAAGTGATCTTGCGGCGCGGCCGCGCGCAGCGCGCCCAGGACGTCCACGTCCTCCAGGGTGAGGACGTCCGCCGCGCTCAGGAACCAGGTGTCGGGGGGCGGCAGGCTCCGCGGATCGCCCAGCCCCGCCGGCAGGTGGGCTTGCAGCGCCTGGATCTGGGTGCCCTTGAAGCCGAGGGCGCGGAGCCAGTAGGCGGCCATCCCGTCGTTGGTGGCCAGCTCCAACAGACCCGCGTTGGTCTCGTGCGCGTACAGGACGCACGCCACCAGCAAGCCGGGGAGCCAGCGGGGCGAGGCCAGGAAGTCCAGCACCGTGGTGGTGTCCACCCCACGCACGAAGCGCGAGGTCTGGACGAAGTAGCCCACCGGCCGCCCGTGGGCGAGCAGGTACACCCGGTGGAGCTGACGGTGGGGATCACGGTCGTAGCGGCGCCGCAGGGCGGCCCAGCTCCGGTCGGCGATCACCGGGTAGTGGCCCCGCGCCTCGGCCCAGATGGTGTCGGCGCGGGCGTCGAACTCGGGCACCAGCTCGAGATCCAGGTGAGCGGCGGCGGCCAGCAGCTCCATCCCCTCCCGCAGGGTGAAGCGCAGCGGCGCCGCCGCCTGGCGGACCCGGGTCCACAGGCGCGGGCTGCGCTCCGCCAGCCGGTCGAGGGCGGCGGGCTCGATGCAGCGCCGGAAGTGGATGAGGGTCGGTCCGGGCACCCAGCCCGCCTCGTCCACGAAGGCGAGGATCTCGCGCGTGGCCAACAGGAGCCGATCGGCGGCGGGGGCGTCGGGGGTCAGCAGCGTGGTCATGGCTCGCTCCAGGTGAGGTGGCCGGAGGGGCGCCGGAGCAGGGTCACCAGCCCGCGCACCTGCCGGCGCCAGTCGCCCAGGATGGTCTGCTCGGGCTCGAAGGGCCCGAAGCGCTGGATGTGCTCCACCTGGTCGGCCATCCAGCGGCGGCCCACCGGCGGCACCCCCACGAAGCGGAACGCGGCGTGCCCCTCGTGCTCGCTCAGCCACTCCCGCACCGGGTAGCCCCAGAACATCAGGGTCTGGTGGCCGAGAACGAACGAGATGCGCACCGCCCGCACGCCGAGCGCGTCGTCCAGACCGCGCACCGCGATGCCGCCGGGGCGCAGGTCGGTCGCCTCGGTCTCGAAGTCCGCCGTCTCGGTGGAGACGGTGGCCGGGGAGTCGAACGGCACCCGGGGCTCGGTGCCGAAGCGCAGCGGCACCAGCTGGGAGAGCTCGGTGAAGAGCCCGGCCATGTCGTCCATGTCCACCACCGCGCTCGCCCCCAGCCGCAAGCAGCGCTCGGTCTGGGACCGCTCGTTCTCACCCAGGAGCACGACGCAGGGCAGCGGCGGATCCATGTGCGCCCGGAGGGCCTGGAGGAGCGCGGCGGCATTGCCGTCACCGATGCTCCACGAGGTCACGTAGATGTGGCTGAGGTCGCTCTCCCGCACCGGCAGCGCGGTCTCCACGTTCGCGGAGGTGCCCACGTCGACGTCGCGGTGGGCGAGCAGCCGCCGGACCATCACCGCGCACTCCCCGCACGCCACCACCCGGTCGCGCACCGCCACCGGCTGCTGCTCCAGGCGCGCCAGCCGCTCGGCGCGGGGGAGCACGACGTGCGTGTCGGGGTCCACGCGCGCCACCCAGGGCGGGGTGGGGCCCACGATGACCCCCGCCGCGCCGCCCGGCGTGAGCAGTGCAGGCACCGCAGTAGGCTTCAGGAGCTCGAGGCGTTCGACCGCGTGACCCACGGAGCAAGAACACCTGCAACCGCTGTTCCCCGAGGCCCGCGCTGCGTCTGTTGCCAGACGATCCGGGCGTTGATCGGGGTCACGCCGGTTCCTGGTCGCTTCAATGGAAGGCAGCGCGGATCCTTCGACCAAAGCGGCGAAAACTGACCAAACGACCTCTCAGCGACGGCGCGCTCTCGGTAGCTGGCAAAAGCCGATACGTGGTGTCGCGGTGACGTGCGGCGAGCCCTACCTGCGTCAACATACCGCACCCGGTTCTCGTCACACGCAACGCGTCTTGCGCGGCAGCATCCCGCCTGGCGCGCGTTGACCCCGTCCCGATCCCGGAGTACCTCCCGCCGAGTGGCGCAGGCGGACGCATTCCTCAGGGCACGAAGCCTGCAGGAGCTGGGTGAGCTGGCTCGGGACTTCGGCCTCAACGCCGCGCTGCGGGCCCCGATGCAGCGCGTCCTGGGGGAAGCGCCCATCCCTGGTCGGATGACCCGGGAGATCGCCCAGCTCGCCGCCGCGCTCGGCACCGACGACGTGGCCGCGCTCCTGATGGATGGCGAGGCCCTGCTGGCCGCGCCGGCCAAGCGCGGGGTGAAGCAGAAGCTGTTCGAGCACGCCCGCACGTACCTCTACCAGGCAGCCCAGGCCGAGGACGGCGGCGCAACTCCGCCTGCGCCCCCGCCGTCTCAGCCGACCCGGGCGTCTGCACCGTCTCCTTCGTCTCGGGCTGACGGCCCACTCCGGGACGAGGCGGCGCTGAGGGCGTGGGCAGCGGCGGAGGGCGTGGGCCCGCTCCTCGAGCAGACCGCGTTCCGGACCCTCTCGGATGGGCAGCCGGAGCTCTTCCGGGGCTGGACGCCGCCCGAGGTGGCGCGGGCCACCCTGGCCGACGTGCTGTGCGATCGCGACCTCCTCGAGGGCGGCGACGCGGTGGTGCGGCGCCAGCTGGCCCGGGTGCAGGAGGCGACGTGGGCCTTCCTGCAGGCGGCCGCGAAGGACGCGACCAGGGCGGTGGAGGAGGAGGCGGCGCTCCCCTGGCTGAGCGGCGCGGTGCCCGTGGGGCAGGCGCGCCAGGCCCTGGCCGGGGCGCTCCTGGCGGCCCGGCGCGGGGTGCGCAGCGCGGTGAGCCCGCGCTCGGCCGAGCGGCGGCGGCCGTGGAGCGTCGCGGTGGAGGCGGGGGAGCTCCCCACCGCCACCTATCAGGAGGAGGCCGAAAGCCGCCTTGCATTCCCCGTCAAGGTGACGGTGCGGGTGCGCGACGACCAGGGCCTGGAGCTGCGCTCCACCCACTCCGGCACCGACGTCGATCCCTACGTGCTGAGCGCCCTCGACGCGCTCCTGGCCCGCGTCTACGACCCCGAGGACCAGAGCCTTGGCCCGCTCCTCGACGCCTTCGCCCACCCCCCGTGGCTGCGGGGCCTGATGGCGCTCGAGGCGGCGGTCGCCGACCCCGAGGCGGCGGCGCGGGAGGGCGCGCTCGGGTGGTGGCTGGGCTTCGAGCCCACCCTCGGCGTGCGGCCGGCCCACCTCAAGCTGAAGCGCGACGGCGGCCTGGCCCGGCCGAAGCCGGTGGATCTGTCGGTGGTGCTCGCGGACGAGGGCCTCGGGCACCAGGACCGGCGGGCGGCGGAGCTCCTCGATCTGGCCGACGTGGCGGCGCGCCGGGCCTCCCAGGACGCCCAGCGGCTCACCGTGCAGGCGGTGGTGGCCCTCGCCGGGCATCCGCGGATCTTCGTGGGGGACGAGGTCACGCCGATGGCCCTGGTGCGCGGCACCCTCGGCCTCACGGTGGACGCGGCGCAAGACGGCTTTCACCTCGTGCCCGATCTCGACGGCGTGCCCCTGCCGCTCGGACAGCTCGCACACCACCGCGTGGGGCGCGGCGCGGGCGGTTTGATCTACGTCATGGACGAGGCGCGGGTCCTCTTCGACGTGGTGCGCCCGGCCTACGAACGCGCGCTCGCGGTGCTCACCCGCTTCACCACCCCGGTGCCACGGGAGCAAGAGGGTGAGCTGGTGGCGCGCCTCGCCGCCCTCGCCGCGGTGGGGCCGGTGCGCTTCTCGGCCGCGGTGGCGAGGAGCCGGGTGCCGGCGGCGCCGCGCCTGGTGCTCCGGCTGACCGGCGACGCGGGCGGGGCGCGGGGCGAGGCGCTGGTCCGCTACTTCCAGAGCGCGCCGCCCCTGGTGCCGGGGGAGGGCCCGGAGGAGGCGGTGGCGGCCCGCCCGGACCGCACCCTGGTGTTCACGCCCCGAGATCTGGCGTCGGAGCGCGCGTGGGCGGCGTCGGTGCTCGGCGGGCTGGTGCAGGGGGCGGACGACTTCCGCTTCGAGCTCGCCACCCCCGAGGCGGTGTTCGCGCTCCTCGACGCCGCCCGAGGCGAGGACGGAGTGGAGGTGGAGTGGGGCGCGCGCCCGTGGCGGGTAGAGCGCGCGGTGACCGAGGACCTGCGGGTGGAGGTGCGGGACCGCCCGGACTGGTTCGGCCTCGAGGGCGGGGTGGAGGTGGACGGGGCCCGGGTGGCCCTGGCCCTGCTCCTCGACGCGGCCCGGGCCGGCCGGCGCTACGTGCAGGTGGACGACGACGCCTTCGTGGTGCTCGAGGAGGCGCTCATGGCTCGCCTCGCCGCGGTGGAGCCGCTCGTGCACGAGCGCCGGGGCGAGGCCACGGTGTCCCGGGCCGCCCTGGCCGAGGTGGAGGCCCTGGGCCAGGCCGCGGGCGAGTTCGAAGCCGGGCAAGGGTTCCGGGCCGCGGTGGCGAAGATGCAGGCCGCCTTGCGCCTCGAGCCCGAGCTCCCGGCCGGCCTGCAGGCTGACCTGCGCCCCTACCAGCAGGCCGGCTTTCGCTGGATGGCCCGCCTCGCCACCTGGGGCCTGGGGGCGGTGCTGGCCGACGACATGGGCCTCGGGAAGACGCTGCAGACCCTCGCGGTGCTCCTGTACCGCGCGGCCGAGGGGCCGGCCCTGGTGGTGGCGCCCACCAGCGTCACCTTCAACTGGGCCCGGGAGGCGGCCCGCTTCACCCCCGGCCTGACCGTCCGCCGCTACCTGGGGGCGGACCGCGCGGCGGCCCTCGCCGAGCTGGGCCCGGGCGACGTGGTGGTGGTGAGCTACGGCCTCGCGGTGCGGGACGAGGCCGCGTTCTCTTCAGTAGAGTGGGCGAGCATGGTGCTGGACGAGGCCCAGGCGGTGAAGAACGCCCAGGCCCAGCGCTCGCAAGCCATCCGGCGGATCCCGGCGAAGTGGCGCCTCGCCCTGTCGGGCACCCCGGTCGAGAACCGGCTCTCGGAGCTGTGGTCGCTGTTCCGGGTGGTGGAGCCGGGGCTCTTCGGCTCGTGGGAGCGCTTCAAGACCTCCTTCGCCACCCCGATCGAGCGGGACGGCGACGCGGCGCGGGCCGAGGCCCTGAGCCGGGCGATCCGGCCCTTCGTGCTCCGCCGGACCAAGCGGGCGGTGGCGCCGGAGCTCCCCCCGCGCACCGACGTGGTGGTGGACGTGGTCCTGAGCGAGCCCGAGCGCGCGCTCTACGAGGACGTGCGCCTCGCCACCCTGGCCCGGCTCGAGGAGGGCACCTCCGAAGAGCCGGCGGGGCAGGGGGGGCGCTTCCAGGTGCTCGCCGCCCTGACCCGGTTGCGCCAGCTGGCTTGCCACCCGCGCCTCGACGATCCCGCCTCCGAGGTGCCGAGCGCCAAGCTCGCCCGGGTGATGCACCTGGTGGAGGACCTGTTGGCCGAGGGGCAGCGCGCCCTGGTGTTCAGCCAGTTCACCCAGCACCTCGCGTTGGTGCAGGAGGCCTTGCAGGCCGCCGGGATCCCGTACCTCCACCTCGACGGGAGCACCCCCGAGGCGGAGCGGGCCCGCCGGGTGGACGCGTTCCAGGCGGGCGAGGCGGCCCTCTTCCTCATCTCGCTCAAGGCGGGGGGGACCGGGTTGAACCTGACCGCGGCCGACAACGTGATCCTCCTCGATCCATGGTGGAACCCGGCGGTGGAGGACCAGGCCACCGATCGCGCCCACCGCATCGGCCGGGACGCCCCGGTGACGGTGTACCGCCTGGTGGCCCAGAACACGGTGGAGGACGCGATCTACGCCCTCCACGCCACCAAGCGGGCCCTGGTGGGCCAGGTCCTCGACGGCACCGGGGCGGCGGCGGCGATGGACATGGATGAGCTCATGGGCTTGATCCGAGGCGACGCGGGCCGCTAACCACCCCGCCGTGGATCTGGCGTACCGGCTCTTCGCGCGGCCCTACCTGTTCTCGATGGACGCGGAGCGCGCCCACGTCACCGCCTTGAAGATGGCGGGGCGGGTGGCCCGATCCCCCGAGCTCTGCCAGCTCGCGGCGGCGCTCTACGCGCCCGCCCCCAGCCCGCGCCTGCGCATGCAGGCCTTCGGCCTCACCTTCGACAACCCGGTGGGCCTCGCGGCGGGCCTCGACAAGGACGGCGAGGCCATCGACCTGTGGGCCGCGCTGGGCTTCGGCTTCGTGGAGCTGGGCACGGTCACCCCCGGCCACGGCCAGCCCGGCAACGAGCCCCCCCGCCTGACCCGGGTGGTGGAGGACCGCGCCATCGTGAACCGGATGGGCTTCAACAACCGCGGGGCCCCCCACCTCGCCGGGCGCCTCGCCGCGCGCCGCACCCGGATCCCGTGCGGGGCGAACCTGGGCAAGGCCAAGGTGACCCCGCTCGACGAGGCCCCCGACGACTACGAGGCCACCCTCCGCGCGGTCTGGCCCCACGCCGACTACATCGTGATCAACGTCTCCAGCCCGAACACCCCCGGGCTGCGGGACCTGCAGGCGGTCGCCGCGCTCGAGCCCCTGGTGGCCCGCGTGGTGGGTACCAATCGCGCGCTGGCGGCGGAGCACGGGCGTAATGTCCCGGTCCTGCTCAAGATCGCCCCGGATCTTGCCGATTCAGATGTCGACGCCGTGGCGGAGCTCGCCGTGGCGAGCGGATTGGACGGCATCGTGGCCACCAACACCACCCTCCGGCACGACCTGTTGTCGCGGAGCGCAGGCATCGAGGGGGGCGTGTCCGGCGTGCCCCTCGCCCCGCGGGCCCTGGAGCTCACCCGGCGCCTGTACCGGCGCCTCGAGGGGCGGCTCCCCATCGTGGGGGTCGGGGGCATCCGGAGCGCCGAGGACGCGTGGCGCCGGATCCGGGCGGGGGCCACGCTTGTTCAGGTCTACACGGGCTTGATCTATGAGGGGCCTGGTCTGATCGCTTCGATTGTGGAAGGTCTTGATCAGAGACTCCGCGAGTCCCGGTATGATGGACTGGCGGACGTGGTGGGCGTGGACGCCTAGGCGGTCGCAAGAGGAGCGCGCGTGCAGTTCAACACCAAGGACCGCGAGATCACCCTCAAGGTCGTCTATTACGGACCCGCGCTCTCCGGGAAGACGACGAACATCCAGGCGCTGCACGCCCTGATGGACCCGACCGCCAAGGGTCGGCTCATGACCCTGGACACCAAGGGCGACCGCACCCTGTTCTTCGATCTGCTCCCCGTCCACTTCAACACCCGCTCGGGCTTCAAGGTGAAGCTGAAGCTCTTCACCGTGCCGGGGCAGGTGATGCACGAGTCCACCCGCCGCATCGTCCTCGCGGGCACCGACGCGATCTGCTTCATCGCAGACGGCCAGCGCGACCAGCGGGGGAGCAACAACGAGGCCTACGCCGGGATGCTCCGGAACCTGCGAGCGAATGGCATCGACGCGGACCGGGTCCCGATCGTCATCCAGTTCAACAAGCTGGACCTGCCGGGCTCGCTGACCCGGCCCGAGATCGAGGACTACGGGCGCCGCGGGCGGGAGCCGATCTTCGAGGCGCGGGCGATCCGGGGCGAGGGGGTGGTCGAGACGCTGAAGGGCTGCATGGCCCTGTTGTGGGACGCGCTCAACGCGGAGCACGACTTCGAGCGCAAGCTGGGCATCACCCGGGACGAGTTCATGAACGGGGTGTTCCACGCCCTGCCGACGGCGGGGCGGAGGGAGGCCGCGCCTTGAGCTCCCACGGACACCCGTCCCTGCCGGTGATGGAGGAGACCCAGAGCATCGACCTCACCGGCGATCTCACCGGGGACCTCCCGCCGTCGGTGCTCGAGCGGCGGATCTCGCTCGCGGAGCTCCTCGACATCAACGCGTTCCGCGAGGTCTGCGCGTCGTTCGTCGACCTCTACAAGATCGGCATCAAGCTCTTCGACGTGGACGGCACCAAGCTGGTGGACATCCGCGTCGGCAACGGGGACTGGTGCGGCTACATCTTCCAGAACAGCGTGGGGCGCCAGCGCTGCACCACGCTGGTCACCCGCATCAAGCAGTTCGAGTACCCCGGCCTCGCCGATGGCGAGGTGGTGGAGCAGCGCTGCTTCTCCGGCCTGAAGTACATCCTGATGCCGATCAACTACGGCGGCGATCAGCTGGGCCGCGTGGTGTACGGGCCCTTCCTCCCCGCCGACGTGGAGGCCCCCGGCGAGGAGGTCTTCGCGTTCCCCGACGGCTTCGAGCCCACCCGCCTGTGGGCGTACGGCGACAAGATCCGTCGGGCCCCGGATGAGATGATCATGAAGATCCTCACCAACTTCCGGGGGGTGGTCGACACCATCACGTTCATCGCGATGAAGGCGCTGATGACTCAGCAGCTCCACCTCGAGTCGATCACCGCGAGCTACAACGACCTGTCCGCGTCCAACCAGAAGCTGCGGGAGAGCCTGGAGCGCCTGACCGAGCTCGACCGGCTGAAGTCCAACTTCTTGGCGATGATCAGCCACGAGCTGCGCACCCCGCTCACCAGCGTGATCGGCTACTCCGAGATGCTGCTCGAGGGGATGGCGGGCGACATCACCGACGAGCAGCGCGACTACGTCGGCACGATCAAGGACAAGGGCGAGAGCCTCCTCGACCTCATCGGATCGCTCCTCGACATGTCGAAGATCGAGGCGGGGGCGATGAACCTCAACCTCAGCGACATCCAGGCCCGGCCGCTCCTCGAGGCGGCGCAGTCCTACGTGGTGCCGCAGGCGAGCAAGAAGAGCATCACCCTCGAGATCGAGACCGCGCCCGACCTCCCCACCCTCCGGGCGGATCGGGACAAGCTGCGCCAGTGCGTGATCAACCTGCTCGGGAACGCGGTGAAGTTCACCCCCCAGGCCGGCCGCATCACGGTGGCGGCCGACGTCTTCGTGGGGCCGCGGCGCTACAGCGGCGAGGAGGGGCGCTTCGGCACCCCGGACGAGCGCTTCATGCGGATACAGGTTCGGGACTCCGGAATCGGGATCCCGGCCGACAAGCTGGAGAAGGTCTTCTCGTCCTTCTACCAGGTCGATAACTCGGTCACCCGGGAGTACGGCGGCACCGGCCTGGGCCTGGCCATCGTGAAGCGCTTCGTGGAGGCGCACCGGGGCGAGGTCTGGGTGGAGTCCCAGGAAGGGCGGGGAACCACCTTCAGCCTCCTGTTCCCCCTGGAGCTCCAGGCCGCCTTGCCGCTCACGGTGTGAGCCCCGCACTTCTGGCCTTGCCCCCCTGAGCCGGTGTGGCTAGGGTCCGCCGCGATGGGCGCAGCGGATGAAGGTCTCAAGTACCGAAGAGTGCTCCTGAAGCTCTCCGGCGAGGCGTTGCAGGGCGATGGGAAGACCATCAGCCCGGCCATCCTGGGGCGGCTCAGCCAGGAGGTGAAGCAGGCCCACGAGCGTGGGGTCGAGGTCGCCCTGGTCATCGGGGGCGGCAACATCTTCCGCGGGGTCTCCGCCGCCACCTCGGGCATGGATCGGGCCACCGCCGACTACATGGGCATGCTGGCCACCTCGATCAACGCCCTGGCCCTGCAGGACGCGATCGAGCGCACCGGGCTCGAGACCCGGGTCCAGAGCGCGATCAAGATGGAGCAGATCGCCGAGCCGTACATCCGGCGCCGCGCGGTGCGGCACCTGGAGCTCGGGCGGGTGGTGATCTTCGCCGCCGGCACCGGCAACCCGTACTTCACCACCGACACCGCGGCCTCGCTGCGGGCGATGGAGATCAACGCCCAGGCCATCCTGAAGGCCACGAAGGTGGACGGGGTCTACGACATGGACCCGGTGAAGCACCCCGAGGCGAAGCGCTACGCACAGGTGAGCTACCTGGACGCCCTCAACAAGGGGCTGAAGGTCATGGACGCCACCGCCATCTCGCTCTGCATGGACAACAAGCTGCCCATCATCGTGTTCAGCATGAACGAGGCGGGCAACTTCCAGCGGGTGCTGAACGGCGAGACGGTGGGCACGGTGGTCAACGACGAGCCCACGCGCTACGCGGACTGACGCGAGGCGGGCCGCAGCCCGCCGAGCCCGACGAATCCAAGAGGTGATGTGATGAAGGACGACGTGATCAAGGAGATGAAGTCGAGCGGCGAGTCCGCGAAGGAGGCCTTGCGCCAGGCCCTGACCCGGATCCGCACCGGCCGCGCCAACCTGTCCATCCTGGACAACATCCGGGTGGAGTACTACGGCAGCAAGTCTCCCCTGAACCAGGTGGCCACCCTGACCGTGGCGGACCCGCGCCTGATCACCATCAAGCCCTTCGACAAGTCGCTGATGAGCGAGATCGAGAAGGTCCTCCGCTCCGCCTCCGACCTCGGCATCTCGCCCCAGAACGACGGCGAGAAGATCCTCCTGCCCATCCCGCCCCTCACCGAGGAGCGCAGGAAGGAGTTCACCAAGGTCGCCAAGGCCAAGGGTGAGGAGGCCAAGGTCTCGGTGCGCAACGCCCGCCGCGACGCGAACGAGATGCTGAAGCAGCTCGAGAAGGACGGCGACCTGCCCGAGGACGACGCGAAGAAGGGGCAGACCGAGATCCAGAAGCTCACCGACCAGTTCGTGAAGGAGATCGAGGAGCTGGTGGGCAAGAAGGAGAAGGAGATCATGGAGGTCTGATGGCCGCTGCGTCCCCTGAAGAAGCCGAGCCCACGCTGGGGCCCGGGCTGCTCCCGCGTCACATCGCCATCATCATGGATGGCAATGGGCGCTGGGCGGAGCAACGTGGCTTGCACCGCTGGGAGGGGCACGCGCGGGGGGCGCGCGCCGTCCGCGAGATCGTCACCACCGCCCGAGAGAACGGCATCCAGGCCCTGACCCTGTACGCGTTCAGCGTGCAGAACTGGGGCCGGCCCTCGGAAGAGGTGGAGCGCCTGATGACTCTGCTCCTCGACTACCTGGTGGAGGAGCGGGACACCATCATGGACAACGAGATCCGGCTGGTGGGCATCGGGCAGACCCAGCGCCTGCCTGCCCACGTCCTCAAGCAGCTCCGCTTCCTCGAGGAGGAGTCGAAGGCCAACGACAAGATGACCCTCACCCTGGCCCTGTCCTACGGGAGCCGCGAGGAGATCGTCGAGGCCTGCCAGAAGCTCGCGCGGGACGTGGCGGCGGGCGCCCTGGCCCCCGAGGGGATCGACGAGCGGTTGCTCGATCGCTACATGTACACCCGGGAGCTGCCGCCGCTGGATCTGTTGATCCGCACGAGCGGCGAGCTGCGGCTCTCGAACTTCCTCCTCTGGCAGGCGGCCTACGCCGAGATCGTGGTCACCGACGTCCTGTGGCCGGACTTCGACAAGGCGGAGTTCTTCTCCTGCATCGACGAGTTCCGGCGGCGCGAGCGCCGCTTCGGCAAGACCGGGGCCCAGGTGACAGAGGAGCTGCTCTGACGTGCTGACCCGGGTCATCAGCGCCCTGGTGGCGCTCCCGGTGGTCCTCTTCCTCCTGCATCAGGGCGGGTGGTGGTTCGGGGGGCTCCTCGTCGCGGCCGGCGCGGTGTGCCTGTACGAGTTCATGACCATGACCCAGGGCGGCGATCGCGTCGCGGTGGTCGCGATGACCGGGCTCGGGTTCCTCGTCATGCTCGCCATCCTCACCGGGGTGGCGGCGGGGCCGGCGGCCCCCGGCCTGATCGCGGTGGTGCCGCTCGGGGTGCTCCTGTTCTACGTCTTCCACACCGGCGACATGGCCACCGTGGCCAGCCGGGCCGGCCTGGCCGGCACCGGGATCCTCTGGGCGGGCGGGCTCCTCGGCGTCACCGGGGCCCTGCGCTCGCTGCCCCAGGGGGAGGGCTGGCTCTACCTGGCCCTGGTGCTGGCCTGGGGGAGCGACACCGGCGGCTACTTCGCCGGCCGCTTCTTCGGGAAGCACAAGCTCTACGAGAAGGTCAGCCCCAAGAAGACCTGGGAGGGCTCGGTGGGCGGGGTCATCGCCGCCACCGCGCTGGCCTTCGGCTTTCGCGCCATCGTGGGGCCCGACGTCGAGACCGTGCACCTGCTGATCATGGCCCCGCTGGGGGCGGCCCTCGGCCAGATCGGCGACCTCACCGAGAGCATGCTGAAGCGCTCGGTGGGGGTGAAGGATTCGGGCAGCATCATGCCCGGCCACGGCGGCCTCTTCGACCGGGTCGACGCCCTGATCTTCGTGGGGCCGACCCTGTTCATCTACGCCACCGTGGTGCTGAAGCTCCCCGTGACCTGGCTCACCCTGGTCGCTGGATGACTCTGGATGGATCCGGAAGTGGAGGGCACGGTCGGAGTGTTCCGGTCCCAAGCATGACTTTGGGGAGTAGGTTTCTGTACACTGCGCGGAGCGCCCCTCGGGCGCGGAGGACACCGTGAACGTCACCTGGACCCCCCAGATCGTGGCCGCCGTGCTGGCGTTCGTCGGCGTCCTGATCTTCGTGCACGAGCTCGGGCACTTCCTGGCCGCGAAGCTCTTCGACATCAAGGTGCTGAAGTTCAGCCTGGGCTTCGGCCCGCCGCTGGTCGCCTTCACGAAGGGCGAGACCACCTACCAGATCGCCCTCGTGCCCCTCGGCGGCTACGTGAAGATGGTGGGGCAGGACCCCCACGACGAGATCGAGCCCGAGGATCGCACGCGCGCGTTCTCGACCGCGCCGGTGTACCAGCGGGCGATCGTGGCCCTGGCCGGACCCGCCTTCAACCTGCTGTTCCCGGTCCTCTGCTTCTTCGCCTACAACCTCCTCGAGCCGACTGAGGAAGCGCCCATGGTGGGGACGGTCGAGGTCGGCAAGCCGGCCCAGCGCGCGGGCCTCATGCCGGGCGATCGGGTGGTGGAGCTCGACCACGAGCGGGTCTGGAGCTTCGAGCGCATGACCGATCTGGTCCGCGCCCGCGGCGGCCAGACCGTGTCCATGGTGGTGGACCGGGACGGCGAGAAGGTCCCGCTCGAGATCACCCCCGACACCGTGACCAGCTTCGATCAGTTCGGCAGGCCGGTGGAGTACGGGCAGATCGGGGTGACGCCCTCGATCCCCGCCGCCCGCATCGGGGTCGAGGATCCGGCGAAGAGCCCGCCCGGGGTCCGGACGGGCGACCGCGTCCTCGCGGTGGACGGGCACCCGATCACCATGGCCCACGAGCTCGATCGCGCCCTCAAGCGCGCGGCCGGCCGCACCGTGAAGGTGACCCTCGCGCGGCCCGAGCCGATGGAGGGCGGGGGCCTGCTGGTGGCCGACGCCGAGGTCCCGGTGACGCTCGAGGCGACGGTGCCCGCGGGCGCCACCGGCATGGCGGATCTGGGCTGGGCGCCCTCGGGGGCCTTCGTGCGCGCGGTGGTGCCGGGCGGCGCGGCGGAGCGGGCCGGCATCCGGAGCGGAGATTGGCTGGTGGCGGTGAACGGCCACCC
This sequence comes from Deltaproteobacteria bacterium, assembly GCA_020632995.1. Lineage (GTDB taxonomy): Bacteria > Myxococcota > Kuafuiibacteriia > Kuafuiibacteriales > Kuafuiibacteriaceae > JACKEN01. The sequence goes on from JACKEN010000001.1 coordinate 706,464, forward strand.
CTTCCGGCTCTTCTGGTCCTTCCTCCACGCGGTCGAGACGAGCGACGGCAAGCCGCTCACGGTGACCGTGGTGCGGGACGGGCGGCGGGTCGACGAGACCCTGACCCCTGACAAGGTGACTTGCATCAATCCGGTCACCCAGAACGACTTCGAGCTCTACGACCACGGCCTCGGCACCCGGCTCTACACCCAGGGAGGCGCCACACCCCCCTGCGAGGTGGTGGCGGAAGGCATGCTCACCCGCAGCCACTGGGCCTCGGATCTGCCCGCCCTGGTGGAGCCGGTGCGCCTGTCGGTGGGTGAGGCCTTCCTCCTCGGGCTCCAGCAGACCGGCGCCTCGATGGGGAGCGTAGGCGTGAGCCTCGTCCGCTTCTTCACCCTCGAGGTCTCGTACAAGAACCTCGGGGGCCCGATCACCTTCTTCCGGGTGGCGGCCGTGGCGGCGGAGCGGGGCGTCTTCAACTACCTGTCCATGCTCGCGGTGCTGAGCATCAACCTGGCCTTCCTCAACCTCCTCCCCATCCCGATCCTCGACGGTGGCCACCTCCTGTTCTGCCTGATCGAGGCGGTGAAGCGGCAGCCGGTCTCGCTGCGGGTGAAGGAGGCGGCGATGATGGTGGGGCTCGTGCTCCTCGTGGCCTTGTTCGGCCTCGCCTTCGGGAACGACCTCGGCCTGTTCAAGTCCTCCGAGCCGAGCAGCACGGTCGACGGCCGCTGACCCGCGATGCTCCTCGCGATCGAGACATCGAGCCGGGCCGGCTCCGTGGCCCTGTTCGACCACACCGGGCTCCTCGAGCGGGTGGACCTCGGGGCGCCGCGGGACCACGCCCAGGGGCTCGCCCCCGCGGTGCAGCGCCTGCTCGGCGGCCGCTTCGAGCGGCTCACCGGGTACGCGGTGAGCGCCGGCCCCGGCTCCTTCACCGGGCTCCGGATCGGGGTCGCGTTCCTGAAGGGCCTGGGCATGGTGCACCCGCGGCCGGTGGTGCCGGTCGGGAGCCTGGAGGTCCTGGCCGCAGGACTCGGGGCCGAGCCCGCGGATCGGGTGGCGGTGGTCGACGCCCGCCGGGGGAACGTGTTCGCGGCCCGCTTCCTCGGGCCCGCGCTCGAGCCCGAGCCGGACCTGTCGCCGGGGATGTACCCCGCGGAGGCCCTCCGTGCCCGGCTGGGCGGGCTCCCGCTCACCTGGATCGGGGACGGCGCCCCGGTGGTGGCTCCGGAGGCCGGGGTGATCGCGCCCGAGGCCACCTGGACCCCGCGCGCGGACGTCCTGGCCGCGCTGGCGTGGCCGCGCCTGGTCGCGGGGCAGGGGGTCGAGGTGGCCCGGGTCTCGCCGATCTACCACCAGCTCTCGGCCGCCGAGGAGAGCCTCGGGATCTGCGCTGTGGACTGATCACCCCATCGGCCACCCGGGGGGTTTGACTCAGAAACCAGGGCAGGCCGATCATACCTGTGACCCGGGCGCCACGCCCGACTAGCAACCGACCGGTGCGCGAGGCCGCGCCTCGACCCGGTCGGGGAGGATCGACGCTGATGCAGAATGCGATTCGGACTCAGGTGGAGGACATGGGGACCGCGGGCCGCGACGCCGAGCTGGTCCGCCTCGAGCGTGAGCACCGCGAGCTGAAGGCCCGCCTCTCGGAGCTCAACAGTCGGCTGTACTTGAGTCCGGAAGAGCAGGTCGAGCGCAAGATGATCCAGAAGCTGAAGCTCGCCAAGAAGGACCGCCTCGCCCAGCTCGCGGGCTGACCGCGAGCATCCACCCGCGGCGCGCCCTCGCGGCCCCATTGCGTCTCGGCGCGACCTGGAGCGCTGGCCAAAGGCTCGCAGCGTGCGCGCGAAATCCGTTGGCCGCGGCGCCGCGCCGTGGTTTCGATCCCCGCATGCGAACCGTCGTCGTGCTTGGGGCCCACACCGCGGTGGGTCGGGCCGTAGTGGAGTGCCTCGAGGAGCGGGACCTCGACGTCCAGGTCCGGCAGGCCACCCTCACCGAGCACCTGGGCCCCGGTCTGGATCCGATCGACGAGGCGGTCCTGAAGGTCGGCGACCTGTTCGTCCTCGCGTTCAGTGGGCCGATGGCGCGGGGGATGGCCCAGGGCCTGGCCGCGCTGAACAAGCCGGTGCTCGACGTGCGCGGGGACGGGGAGGGCGAGGGGCTCTTCCTGTGGCCCGGCCTCGACCCCGCGGCCGGGGCGGCGCTGGACACCGCGGCGCCGAACCGGATCCCGGTGGGGCTGGCCTCGCCGGTGGTGGCGGTGCTGCAGGCCCTCGCGCCCTTCAAGCCGACCTGGGCCTCGGTCGCCACCTACGAGTCGGCCGCGCTCTTCGATCAGGAGGGGATGGACGAGCTGTCGGCCCAGACCCGCGGCGTGTTCACCATGAACGCGCCGGATCCCGAGCTGTTCCCCGCCTCCCTCGCCTTCGACGTGATCCCCTCCACCGCGCCTCGGGGTGGAGATCCCGAGGCGGCGGAGCGCGCCTTCGAGGCCGCGGTGACGGCGGGGGCTGCCCGCTTCGGGCTCGCGCTCCCGGTGCTCGCCACCCGGGCGGTGGTGCCCTCGTTCTCGGCCGACGCCGCGGTGGTCGAGGTCGGCTTCGCCGAGGCGCCCGACCTCGAGGCGGCCCTCGATGCCCTCGACGCCGGGCGAACCCTGCGCCGGGCCGAGGATCCGGTGATGCCGAGCCTGGACGCGGTGGGCCGGGACGACGCGCAGGTGGGGCGGGTGCGGCGGGTCGAGGACCGGCTCCGGCTGTGGCTCACCTCCGACCGGCTCCGGCGGGGGAGCGCCACCCAGGTCGCGCTGGCGGTGGAGCGCTGGCTGGCTGACAACCTGTCATGAACCCCGGCCCGCGCCGGACATGCTGACAAGCAACGAGCCCTTCGCCGAGCCGTTCAAACATGGTACGGCCCTTGATGGGGTGCTCGTGATCCCCCGAGTCGTTCCCATGTTCTCGATCCGACGCCTGATCTTCGCCGCCGCCGCCCTGTTGTGGGCTGCCCCCGCCTGGGCCCAGTTCCAGCCCACGGTCACCCTGGTCCCCCTCGAGCAGAACCAGAAGGAGATCTCGCTCGCGGACATCGACCCCGAGACCCAGGTCGCGGTCCGTCTGCAGTGGACGTCCACCCACAACACCTTCCAGACCTACAACTACGAGGTCACCTACGAGGCGGCGGACGTCGAGACCTCCGACGCCCAGACGGTGATCGTCGAGGAGGTCGACTCGGCGGACGACCCCAGCGGCACCAGCATCTCGGGGCGCACGTACACCATCTACATGCTCCCGAGCATGATGCTCCCGGCCGAGGCGGACCCGAACCGGGGCGGGACGGGCCAGGACAAGACCGACTACCAGATCGTGGTGAACGTGTTCCGGGCCGGCTCCCCCTTCGACACCACCTCGAGCGCGAACCAGGTCTGGCAGTTCCAGTACGACACCCTGGCCCCGGCTCAGCCCACCGTCACCAGCACCATCCCGGGTGAGGATCGGGTGTTGGTGGCGTGGAGCCCTCCGACGGAGCGCTCCGACGACGTGTTCCAGTACCAGGTCGTCTACTGCCCCCAGGTCGAGGCCACCTTCACCTCGACCATCGCCCTGCCGTGTCCGGCGGACGAGCAGAAGACCAAGACCGCGGGCAAGACGGTGACCGAGATCTTCATCGAGGACGGCCTGGTGAACGGGGTCCCGGCCGCGGTGGCGGTGCGCGCGGTCGACGAGTTCGGCAACCAGGGCGTGCTGTCGCCGGTGGTCACCGCGACCCCCCTCGCGGTCACCGACTTCTACGAGCACTACCGCGCTCAGGGCGGGATGGAGGACGGCGGCTTCTGCTTCGTGGCCACCGCGGCCTACGGCTCCTACGCGCACCCGGTGGTCCGGGTGCTCCGCGCGTTCCGCGACCAGGTCCTCGCCCGGAGCGCCCTCGGGCGCACCCTGACCTGGGCCTACTACCGCGCCGCGCCCCCGGTGGCGCAGGCGCTCGCCGGCTCGCCGTGGGCGCCGCTGGCCCGGGTGCTCCTGGTGCTGGTGGGGTTGGTGGCCCTCGCCATCATGATCCTGCCTGCGGTGGCCCTGGGCCTGTTCGCGTGGCGGGTGCTCCGGCGGGTCCGGGCCGGCCTCGTGGGGGCGGCGGCGCTGGCGCTGGTGGCCCTGGCGGCCAGCCCGGCCCAGGCCGAGCGCCCCGAGTCCACCCTGGGCACCCTCGGCCTCGCCTTCGAGTTCAAGGCCGGGCCGTACTTGCCCACGATGGCGAACGCGGGCCAGGCCAACCAGGCCTTCGCTCAGCTCCTCGGCTCCAACCCCGTCCCCGCGTTCCGGATGGCGGGTGAGGTGCAGCTCTACCGCGGGTTCGGCACCGCGGGGGTGGGCGGCTCGATCGGGTACATGCGGTACGCGGGCAAGGGCCTGTACACCGCGAGCAACGAGGAGTCCCTCGACACCACCGCGCTGAACATCCTCCCCTTCACCCTCGAGGGGGTGTACCGCTTCGACTACCTGGCGGAGCACACCTGGTTCCCGCTCGTCCCCTACGTGAAGGCTGGGCTGGCGTACTCGGTGTGGTGGTCCACCAACGGCAAGGGCAACATCTCTCGCATCGAGGGCGCGGCCCCCGACGGGGGTGATCTGGTGGCCCGCGGTGGCAAGTTCGGGCTCACCGGCACCCTGGGCATCTCGCTGCTCCTGAACACCTTCGAGCCCCACGCCGCCCACGCGCTCTTCAACTCGACCGGCATCCGCGGCACCTACCTGTTCGCAGAGCTGCAGGCGTCCAAGGTCGACAGCTTCGACAGCGAGGGCTTCGATCTGTCCGACCTCGCCTGGAACGCCGGGCTGATGCTCGAGTTCTGACCGCGTGCGCACCATCCGCCTGGTCGTCGAGTACGACGGCACCGCCTTCAGCGGCTGGCAGGTGCAGGCTGGCCTGCAGGCCCGGGAGACAGTGCAGGGTGCCTTGCAGGAGGCGCTCGAGAAGATGACCCAGGTCGCCACCCGGGTCCGGGGGGCGAGCCGCACCGACGCCGGGGTCCACGCCCGAGGCCAGGTGGCGGCCTTCGACACCGAGAAGGACAGCATCGGCGTCCTCGGCTTCGAGCGGGGCCTCACCCAGCTCACCCCGCCCCAGCTGGTGGTGCGGCGGGCCGAGGAGGCGCCGCCGGGCTGGGATCCGAAGCGCAGCGCCCGGGGCAAGCGCTACCGCTACAGCTACTGGAGCGACACCACCCCCACCGCCCTCGAGCGGGAGCGGGCGTGGTGGGTGCGGGGCCGGCTGGATCTCGAGCGGATGCAGGCGGCGGCCGACCACCTCCTGGGCACCCACGACTTCGAGGCGTTCCGGAGCGCGGGCTGCTCGGCCCAGCACGCGGTGCGCACGATGTACGACCTGAAGGTGGAGGTGGGCCCCTGGGCCCGCGTGGACCTCGTGGTGGTGGGGAACGCGTTCTGCCGGAACATGGTGCGGATCTTCGCCGGGACCCTGGCCGAGGTGGGCCTGGGCCGGCGGGCGCCCGAGGACGTGGCCGAGATCCTGGCCTCCCGGGACCGCACCCGCGGCGGGGTGACCGCTCCCGGCCACGGGCTCTGCCTGGAGGAGGTGATCTACGATGACCGCCTCCCGCCCCGACCCGAGGACAATCGGGACCTGGATCCGCGTCCGGCGGCGGGGGAGGGGGAGTAAGATGGGGCCCATGCTCCGCAGTCTCGTGAACGGGGCCTTCCTGGTGGGCGGCACCGCGGCGTGGAGCTTCCCCGCCGCCTTCGTGCTGCCCTTCGATCGGGGCCGCTACACCAGCAACGTGGCCCGGCAGTGGGCCCGCTCGGTGACCCGGCTGTGCGGGGTCGAGGTGCGGATCGAAGGGGACGACCAGCCCCTGAATGCGCCGGCCTACCTGGTGATGTCGAAGCACTCCAGCCACTTCGACCTCCTCGGGATCTTCGCGAAGATGCCGATCGACATGCGGCCGGTGGCCAAGCGGGAGCTGGGCCGGATCCCGATCTTCGGCTGGGTCCTGCGGGCGGGGGCGGCGATCATGATCGACCGCGGCGACCGCGAGAAGGCCAAGGCCAGCATCGCCCGAGCGGGGGAGACGATCCGGGGCGGGCGCTCCGTGCTCCTGTTCCCCGAGGGGACCCGATCCGCGCCGGATCACGTGGCGCCGCTGAAGAAGGGGCCCTTCCACCTCGCGGCTGAGGCCCGGGTGCCGATCCTGCCGGTGGCGGTGATCGGGTCGGCCCAGGTCCTGAGGCCGCACGACTGGCGGATCCACCCTGGGCTCATCTCGGTTCGGGTGGGAACCCCTATCCCGACCGAGGGCTACAGCGACGATGACGCGGGGCGTGAGGCCCTGCGGGAGCGGGTGGCGGAGGCGCTCGAGGCGCTGATGCAGAAGGGCCACATCCCCGCTTGACAGGTCCAATCGAGGCCCATAGAAGCACCCGTCTCATGGCCGAGGAAACTGTGAACAAGAGCGGTCAGAAGCTCGTGAACGTGCGTCCTACCAAGCACTTCACGCCCGAGAACACCGAGCGCAAGTGGTTGCTTGTGGATGCCCAGGGTCAGTCGGTGGGGCGGATCAGCACGCTGATCGCCAACCTGCTGCGCGGCAAGCACAAGCCGACCTTCACGTCCCACGCGGACGCGGGCGACTTCGTGGTGGTGATCAACGCCGCCGGGGTCGAGTTCCGCGGCAACGACAAGGCGAACAAGAAGGTCTACTACAAGCACACCGGCTACCCGGGTGGTGTGAAGCAGCGGACCGCCGCCGAGATGCTGGCCCGCAAGCCCGAGAAGGTGATCGAGCTGGCGGTGGCCGGCATGATCCCGGCGGGTGCGCTGGGCAACAGCATGATGAAGAAGCTGAAGGTGTACGCTGGCGCGGAGCACCCTCACAAGGCCCAGAAGCCGGAGCCCGTGAAGCTCCCGGGCGCCTGATCTAAGGAACGACAATCATGGAGCAGTACTACGCGACCGGTCGGCGTAAGGAGGCGGTGGCCCGTGTGTGGCTTCGCCCCGGCAGCGGCAAGATCATGGTGAACCGCCGTGATCTCGAGATCTACTTCCCCCGCGCGACCCTGAAGATGGTCCTTCGGCAGCCCCTCGAGCTGACCGAGCAGCTGGGCAAGTGGGACATCCTGATCAACGTGAGCGGCGGTGGCCTCTCCGGTCAGGCTGGCGCCATCCGCCACGGCATCACCCGCGCGCTCATGGAGGCCGACGGCGGCCTGCGCCCCACCCTCAAGAAGGCCGGCTTCGTGACCCGCGACGCCCGCAAGGTGGAGCGCAAGAAGTACGGCCAGCCTGGCGCCCGCAAGCGGTTCCAGTTCTCCAAGCGCTGATCCCGGGGCCATCTGGCCCTCGCCCCGACCTGGGGCACCACGACCGCCTCCAAGCCTGGCTCCTCGGCCCGCGCTTGGGGCGGTCGTCGTCTTTTGTCTACGGCCCCGGCCCGCCTGCGGCGCGCCTGCGCCTGGCAGTTCTCGGTTCACCGCGTTCGCGGTGAGCCCTCGAATTCTCAGCAAGCCAACTTTCATCGAGGCCGTGCTAGGTTCCAGGCGGCACCATGGGTCGCTTCGCCTGGATCTCCTTGGCCGCCCTGTTGTGCGGATCACCGGCGTGGGCCGAGGCGCCGGAGGCCGACCCGGCGGCGGGGCGCTTCAGCACCTTCGTGCCCCTCTCGCAGGCCGAGCTCTACGCCAAGCGCATGCGCTTCACGGCGGGGGAGCCGATGATCTCGGTCGGGATCATGGAGCACCAGCCGGAGGTGGTGCTGCAGGCGGACGGGCCGGTGCGGGTCATGTTCGACGAGGCGAGTCTGCCGAAGGCGGTGTACGCGCCCCCCGGCACCCGCTTCACCTTCCGGCCGCTGTCCGCGAGGCCACCCGAGCTGCGGCACTGGGTGGTGGTCGAGACCGCGCCGTACCTCGCGCTCGAGCAGGCCGACGAGACCCGGAAGACCTGGGAGGCGCGTGGCTACCTGGTGAAGACCTTCGAGGTCGGCACGATCGTGGCCCTGCAGGGCAACGTGCTCGACACGCGGGCCCGCCAGGTCGCGGTGGGCGGCTACCCGGACACCCGCCGGGCCGACAAGGAGGTGGCTCGGATCTTCCGCCGGTACGGCCTGCGCACCTTCATCCACGAGGAGCTCGCGCGGCCGCCGGAGGGGGTGGTCGGGGTCTACGACGACCAGGATCGCCTCATCCACCGGGCCACCGACTCGGTCTACTTCGGCACGGTGGACGGGGGGCTGGTGGAGGTCCGCGACGTGGAGCACTCCCGGGGCTACAAGGGCCACGGGCGCCAGCACCGCCAGTTCTGGGGGCACATCTACGTCTCGGTGGATCGGTCGGGGCGCCTGGCGGTGGTGAACTCGGTTGGGGCGGAGAAGCTCCTGCAGGGGCTGGTGCCGGCGGAGATCTTCGCCACCGCGCCCCTCGAGGCCCTGAAGGCGCAGGCGGTCACCGCGCGGGGGGAGATCTTCAGCAAGCTCGGGCACCGGCACTTCGGTGAGCCGTTCCACCTGTGCAGCGAGCAGCACTGCCAGGTGTACGCGGGGGCGGGGCACGAGCGCCCGGCCAGCAACCAGGCGGTGGCCGAGACCCGGGGCCTGCTCGCGTTCCGGCCTCGAGAGGATCCGAAGGACGCCTTGCGCCTGGTGGACTCGGTGTACTCGTCGACCTGCGGCGGCTTCTCGGAGGCCAACGAGGCGGTGTGGGACGACGAGGCGTCGGAGAGCCTGCGGTCCAAGCTCGACGCGATCGGGCACGATCCGGCCCTGGCCCCGTTCGAGGGGGGCCTGAACGAGGGGAACGTGCGCGCCTTCCTGGAGGCCTACCCGCCCACCGCCTGCGCCCGCTCGTCCTTCGTGAACGCCCAGAAGTACCGCTGGCGCCGCACCTTCACGCAAGACCGCTTGCGCAAGATCGGGCAGCAGCTCGGGGTCGGCGAGGTGAAGGGCATCGAGATCCTGGGCCGAGGGCCGGGCGGGCGCATCACCGGCCTCAGGATCCGGGGCAGCCAGGGGAAGAAGGACGTCCTCAGGGAGCTGCCGGTGCGGCGCCTGTTCGGGAACCTCAACAGCGGCCTGTTCGTGCTCGACGAGGAGCGCGGGCCGGACGGCGCCCTCACCGCGGTCACCTTCGTGGGCGGCGGCTGGGGCCACGGGGTGGGGATGTGCCAGATGGGTGCGATCGGCCGCGCCGAGCGCGGGCACGGCTTCCGGCAGATCCTCGGGCACTACTACAACGGCGCGGTGGCGGAGCGGATCTACTAGAGCGCCGACCGGTTTGGTCTAGGGGGCGGCGGCCACGCTGGGGGCCTTCAGGATGGCCTCCACCTCGGGCCAGATCGCCTTGGCCTGGAGCTGGTTCCCGCTGCGGTTCGGGTGGCGCGCGTCGGAGTACACCGGGCCCGACTGGCCCTCGAAGAGGTCGGTGAGGTCGACGCAGAAGTCGAGCTCGCGGCAGGCCACCCGGAGGTCGCCGTACAGCGCGTTGATCGTCTCGTGGTAGCTGCCGTACTCGCCGCGGACCTTCATCATTTCGTCCCACAGCGCGAGGTCGCCCTCGTCGGCGGGGACGTACTTGCCTACCCCGAGGGTCGGCTGGAGGAAGACCAGGTAGCGGGCGCCGTTGGTCCGGGCCAGGGCCTCCATGGAGCGCACGTTCTGCGTCCACTGCTTCACCGGATCCGCCATGTCGCCCTCGCGCGCGAGGCCCAGGGTGAGGTGGCAGCGATCCTTGGGGCCGGCGGCGGGCGTCGCGGGGGCGGCCCCCTTGGCCTCGGCCATGGTCTGCAGCTTGTATTGCGTCGCCCGCACCAGGCTCCGGGTGTTGGGGAGGAAGCGGGAGTGGGCGATCACGTCGCCCAGCCCGGGATCGTCGCAGGCCTCCGCGGTGACCGCCCGCTGCTGCTTGGTCACGTAGGGGTGCTCGCGGAAGATCTCGTCCTTGAACGCATAGAACTCGTTGATCCCGTTGAGGGAGATGACCACCTTGGGGGCGAGGGCGGTGCCGTCCCGCACCAGCGCGAGGAGCTCCTGGGACGAGGTGAAGGCGGCGCGGCCCGCGTTCACCACCCTGCACCCCTCGAACCCCTCCCGGCAGCGGTCGGCCAGGTACTTGGGCCAGGTGTCGAACCCGATGTCGGACCGCTTCGACATCACCACCGGGTCGGTGGTGGAGCCGCCCAGGGTCAGGATGGTGGGCGCGGAGGCCTGGGTCTGGCCGTCGTAGTAGAAGCCGAGGCCCTCCCGCAGGGTGAGGAAGTCGGGGGTCCGGCAGGCCCCCACCGCGTAGCCGAACAGGGCGTCGACCCCGTCCAGGTCGCAGTCGTGGGTCACCGTCCGGGCCACGAAGGGCCGGTCGTTGGGGAACGACTTCATCTCCGCCACCGCGAAGGAGACCAGCTCCAGGGCGACCACCGCGAAGAGCAGCGAGAAGGCGGTGAACAGCAGGGTCTTCTTGAACTCACTCACGTCGTGCAGGTCCTCGAGGGGCTCAGCCGAGCGCGACCCTGTCCCCAGGGTCAGGTCAGGACCAGCTTGGGCGGCGTACCAGCCCGTACACAAGGGAAATGTCCCTGCGCATTTGAATAGGAATGAGAGCTATTCGCATGAACGCGCCCGTTCGATGGCGCGCCGCGGGCGACCGCGGTCGGGCCTTTCAGCCGCTTCAGACCTGGGCGCGTGCGCGCAAGTGGCGCTCCACGAAGAGCTCGCCGGCCCGATAGGAGGACCGCACGAGGGGCCCGGAGGCGACGTAGCCGAAGCCCAGCCCGCGGGCGAGCTCGGCGTAGCGCTCGAAGGTGTTGGGGTGGGCGTACTCGACCACCGGCAGGTGCTTCGGGGTCGGCTGCAGGTACTGGCCGAAGGTCACGATGTCGCAGTCGACGTCGCGCAGATCGCGCAGACACGCCTCGATCTCGGCCTCGCTCTCGCCCAGGCCCACCATGAGCGAGCTCTTGGTGAGCACGTGGGGGACGAAGCGCTTGGCGTGCTCGAGCACCTCGAGGGACTGGGCGTAGCTGGCCCGGGGGTCCCGCACCGACGGGGTGAGGCGCTCCACCGTCTCGACGTTGTGGGCGAACACCGCGAGGGGGGTCGAGGCCACCAGCTCCACCGAGCGCATGTTCCCCTCGAAGTCGGGGCTCAGCATCTCCATGAGCACGCTCGGGGTGCGCTGGTGGATGGCGTTCAGGCAGTCCGCAAGGTGGCTTGCGCCGCCGTCGGGGAGCTCGTCGCGGTTCACCGAGGTCAGCACCACGTACGAGAGCCCCATCTCCTCCACCGCCTCCGCGATGGCCCGGGGCTCGTCGGGATCGAGCGGCGGGGGGAGCTTCTTGGTGTCCACCGCGCAGAAGCGGCAGCCGCGGGTGCAGATCTCACCCATGAGCATGAAGGTGGCGGTGCCCCCGCCCCAGCACTCCGAGAGGTTGGGGCAGCGGGCCTCCTCGCACACCGTGGCCAGCTTCAGGCGCCGGGCCCGGTGCTTCATGGCGGTGTAGTGCTCGCCGCCCGGGGGCCTGATCTTCAGCCACTCGGGCTTCTTGGTGGCCGGCTCGGCCAGGGGTTGGCCCTGGGCGTCCTGGATGACGGGCAGCGACCTCCGCATGTCTCCCGAGTAACACCCGGGCCCGGCCCAGGCCACAGAATCCTCCGAGGGCGCCCGCGGCCGTGGGTCCCGGCTGGCCGGGCCGACTCGCCGCGAGGCCTGGGGAGGCCCCGAAGGGGGCTTCGTGAGGTCCTCCGTCGCTGAATGGGCCCGATTGTGGCGCGGCACGCGGGCTGGCCCTCCACGCGGGGCTGGAGCCCGTCTGCGGCCCTCCTGCGGCCTGATGCCTCGCTTCGAGGCCTGGTGCCGCCGCGAGATGCAGGAGCATCGCCTGCGTGTCCGCGGTGGCTTCAGGGTTCAGAGACAGGGTTCGGTTCTCAGGTCACGGTTCTCAGGGCCGGGTCCAGGGCGTCAGAGGCCCGAGGCCTCGGGCGCCGGTTGTGACCGCCCGGAGCCTGCGGCCTGGACCCTGGTCCCCTGCTGCCTGAGGCCTGGCTCTGAACCCTGACGCGCGTCGCGCTCGCGGCCCAGGCCCCGGGCCCCAGGCGTCTCAGGCCTTCGGGAACACCGCGGCGGCGGCGAGGTAGCACACCGCGGCGAGGGCCAGGACCACGGTGAAGCCGACCTCGGCCGCGAGGAGCAGGGTGAGCACGGTGGCGGCGACCGAGGTGAAGGCGTTCACCGCGAAGGCCCAGGGCACGAGGCCGGCGCGCTGGGGGCCGCCCAGGGCGAGCAGGCCCAGGGGGAACGGGGCGCCGAGGGCGAAGCCGGTGACGAGGACCGCGGCGAGGGCCAGGGCCACCCGGGCGAGGTCGGGCCAGCCCAGGCCGGCCTCGGTGAGGGGGCCGAGGGCCAGCGCGAGCGCCACCGCCGCGCCCGCCGCGCCCAGGGCGCCGAGGGTGGGGCGGGCGGCGAGGCGGGCCGAGCGGAGGCTGCCGGCGCCGGCGCCGAGGAGGAGGCCGGCGAAGACCACCGCGAACGCGAGGGCGGGCCGGCCGAGGAGGAGCCCCAGGCGCTGCACCAGCGCCACCTCGAGGAGCATGAAGCCGAGGCCGAGGCCCGCGAAGTAGAGCGTGACCTGGAGGCGCAGGCCTGGTTGCGGGCTGGGGGCGCCGGGGGTGGCGCGGCGCCGTCGGCGCGCGAGGAGGAGCGCCACCGCGAGGGAGCCCGCGCCGAGCAGGCTCGTCTCGAGGAGCACCACCCACGAGGAGAGCTCGGCCAGGGGCTCGGACTCCAGGGCCATCCGGGCCTGGTCGCCGACCCCCAGGGCCTGCAAGGCATCCTGCAGGCTGAGGTCGAAGAGGCGCCGCCGCTGGTGGAAGAAGGGGCGGTCGTCGGTGGGGACGTCGAGGCGCAGGCCAGCCTGCGCTTCGCAGCGCGCGAGCTCGAGGGTGGCGGCGAGCAGGCAGGCCAGGACCCCTTTGGGAGAGACCGCGCCGGGGAGGGCGTCGGCCTCGAGCCCCCGCCGCTCGGCGATCCGGGCCTGAACCCGGGCCACCACCTCGGGTGAGAGCGGGCCGGGGCTGACGAGGACCGCCCCGTAGAAGGTCTCGCCCGGGCCGCGCTCCGACCAGACCGCGATGCGGCTCGAGATTGGCCGTCCCTCGCCCAGGGCGGCCCGCAGGGTCGCGACCAGACGCGGGATCTGGGCCTCGGGCCGGGTGATGAAGAGCAGGCCGTCGTCCCCGAGCAGGGTGAGGAGGCGCTCCATCGCCTCCTTGGTGAGGAGGAAGTCCTCGGCGAGGTGGAGGGCGCCGGAGGCGGAGGCGGCGTTGGAGATGGTGTGGACCATCACCACCCCGTCGAAGGGGCCCTGGGCCCGCTCCGCGTAGCTCCTGCCCTCGTCGACCACCAGCTTCACCCGGGGATCCTCGGCCAGGCTGGGTGGGGTGCCGGCGGCCACCGCGGGGTTGAGCTCCACCGCCTCCACCGCGCGGGCGCCGAAGGCCAGGGCCTCCGCGACCTCCCAGCCCGCTCCGGAGCCCACCACGAGGAAGCGCCCGCCGGGGCGCAGCTCGTAGGGGAGGGTGGCGTCGCTGGCGGCGGGGCGCAGGCCGGCGGGGGGCACCCGCACCGCCGCGACCCCGCCGTCGAGGACCAGGCGCTCGAGGCCGGGCCGGAACCGGACGTGGTCCACCCGGCCGCCGGTGGTCCAGCGGGTGGAGAGGGTGTGTCGGGGATCGGCCAGCACGTCGCGGAACGGCTCGCCCGTCTGGGTGGTCTTGGTGCGGGAGATGTGGAGCGGCAGCCAGGCCGGGCCCGGGGCTGCGGCCCGGACCCCCGCTGCCACCGCGAGCGCGGCGGCGAGGGCCGCCGCCCCCCGGGCGGGCCTGACCGCGTGGCCAGCGAAGAAGAGGGCGGCGCTGGCGGCGCCCAGGCCGGCCGCGAGGAGCAAGGCGTCTTGCCCCACGAGGGCGGGCACGGCGCCGAGGGCGAGCAGGCTCCCCGCCGCCGCCCCCGCCAGGTCGGCCCCGTAGAGGGCGGGGGCCCGGTCGGCGTGGGCGTCGAGGAGCGAGGCCACCCCGAGGCCCGAGAAGAAGAACGGGATCCCGAGCAGGAGGTAGGCGCCCCCCATGCGCAGGATCTGGCCGGGCTCGGTGGCGAGGAGGAGGGGCTCCACCGCGAGGGCCTGGGCGAGGGCGTAGCAGGGCACGAGCGACAACGCGAAGCCGAGGGCGGCGAGGGCGGGGCGCCGGTCGGGCGCGTCGGGACGGGGTGCCAGGCCGCTCGCCACCACCCCCGCCACCCCGGTGCCGAGGAGGGCGGTGGAGACCACGAGGAAGGCCAGGTGGTGGAAGAGCCCGGCCGAGAGCACCCGGGTCAGGATCAGCTCGGCCAGGAGGGTGGCCGCCGCCAACAGGGCGATGCCGCCGCTTCGGAGCGCGTGGGGGCCGGGCACGGGCCAGAGGTTAGCCGGGGTCGAGGGGGATGTCAGGCGTCGGTGCGTCGGTCCCGTCGGCACGCGGCGGGTGCCGCACCCTGCAAGGTCGCTTGCCGGGCGGTGGGTGATCACGCAGCACCGCTCCTCCCCGCCGCGTCCGGTGAGCGCGCGCGGCCCTGATGTGTTCGGGCCCGGACGGGCTTGCCCGCGGGTCCCGGGTGGCCCAGGCTCGCCGCGCGATGCGGTCGATCATCGGCGCCCTGACCCCGCTCGCCGAACTCTCCCCATCGCGGGAGCGGAGAGGCGCCTGAAGCCCGTGCGCGTCGCGGTGGTGGGCAGCGGCATCGCGGGGCTGACCGCGACCTGGAAGCTCGGCCTCGAGCACGAGGTCGAGCTGTTCGAGGCCCAGCCGACCCTCGGCATGGACGCCGCCTCGGTGAGCGTCGACCTCGGCCGGGCGCACGCGCGGGTCGACGTGCCGCTCCGGGTGTTCGGGAGCGGCTACTATCCGCGCCTCACCGAGCTCTACGCGGAGGCCGGCATCCCTCGGGGCGGCGCCGACTACTCCGCCAGCTACAGCCGCCTCGGGGGCCCCAGCTACTTCGCCTACAAGACGGTCGAGCTCGGCGGGGACCGCGCGGTCTCGCTCCCGGACCCGCGCGTGGGGCGGCCGAGCGAGAACCTCACCCGCCTGGCCCAGGGGGCCCGCTTCTACCTGAGCGAGCCGCTGCGCCTGAAGGCGGGCGCGATCGGCGACGTCGCCCTCGAGGCCTACCTCTGCCGACGCGGGTACGCGGCCGCCTTCACCGAGGACGTGCTCTATCCGACGCTCGCGGCCATCCTCACCTGCTCGCAGGACGACGTCCGCGCCGCGCCGGCCGCCGCGGTGATCGACTTCTTCGGGCGCTCCGCCGGCACGAGCTTCGGCCGGGTGGCGACCGGCACGAGGACGGTGGTGGAGCGCCTCTCGGCGCGCGCGGCCCGGATCCACGTGGGCACGCCGGTTCGGCGGGTGCGTCGCGCGTCGGACGGGGTGCTCGTCGAGGCCGGCGAGGCCGAGCAGCGCTTCGATCACGTGGTGATGGCCACGCAGGCGCACCTGGCGCGCAGGCTGGTGGCGGACCTCGACGATGAGGAGCGCGCGCTGTTCGACGCGGTCGGGGTCACGTCCTTCGAGTGCGTCGTTCACTCCGACCCCGCCCTCATGCCCGAGGACCGCCGCGGATGGCGCCCCATCAACGCGCTGATCGGCGATCCGCGGGGGATGCCCATGTACACGATGTGGATGAACGCGATCATCGACGACCTCGGGGGGCGACCGGACCTGTTCCAGACCATCAACCCCCTCCGCGCGCCCGACCCCGCCCTCGAGCACCACCGCATCCGCCTCGATCGGCCGCTCCTCGATCTCGAGGGCCAGGCCGCCGTCCGCCGGCTCGCCGAGCTGCAGCGCGCGCCGGGGCGCCGCCTCTGGTTCTGCGGCAGCTATCTCACCGACGGCTTCCCGCTCCTGGAGGCGGGTGTGGTCAGCGCAAGCGCGGTTGCAGAGGGCATCCTCGGGTCGGGCGCCGCCGCGCCACCAGCTCGACGTAGCGGACCGCGTCGCCCCTGAGGACGGCGCGACACCCCGCCGCGGTGATCAGCAGCTTGCGTGCGCCGGGCCCCCGGAGCCGGCCGGCATCGCCGAGGGTCTGCACGTGGCGGGCGAAGCCGCCGAGCACCGGCTCGGTGAGATCGCGGTGCGCGATCAGCTCGAGCCCGGCCCTGTTCAGGCGGGACTCGAGGCCCTGCGCATCCAGGGGTGCCGAGCGGCCGAGGCCGAAGAGGCGTGCCGCCGCGTGGACAGCGCCGCGACCGAGGGCGCCCAGGTCCGAGCGTCGCAAGAGGTCGGTCCAGGCGAGGCGCCCGCCCGGGCGGAGGGCGGCGCCGCAGGCCTCGAAGAGGCGCTCATGATCGAAGTGGTAGGCGGCGTCCACCGACACGATGGCGTCGAGGGCCCGCTCTTCTCGGACCGCTTCGGCCGGTGCGTGGTGCGTCCGCCCGTGCCGCGCGGCGACCGCCGCCGCGGTGGCGTCGAGCTCGTAGCCCACCACGTCTTCGACCCCGAACACGCGGCGCCACAGCGCGAGCGACGCCCCGCGCCCGCAGCCGAGCTCCGCGACGCGATCATCGGGGCCGAGCTCGGCCCCGCGCCCCACCTGCGTCGCGAGGGCGGCTGCCGCCGCTGGGTAGGTGCTCGTCTCGTGCCAGAGGCCGAGGTTGCCCCAGCCGGAGCGCTCTGGGTCCAGGAGCGCGAGCTCCGGCGGGTAGGGAGCGCCGAGGTCGTCGCCGCTCGTCATCGGCCCCAGCCTCGCTCGCCGTCCTCTCGTCGACAAGCGGGTGTTCAGGCGTCGGCGGCGCGGTCGACCGCGTGGGCGAAGAGGTCCTCGAGCCGGACCACCTCCAACGCGGCCTCGTGGGTGGCGGCCAGCACCACCGCGGGCGCCACCCCGGCTTGCAAGGCTTCCTGCCAACGAGCGGCGCAGAGGCACCAGCGGTCCCCCGGCTCGAGGCCAGCGAAGCCGTGCGCGGGGGCGGGGGTCGAGAGGTCGTTGCCCCGGGCCTTCGAGAACGCGAGGAAGGCGCGGGTCATCTGGGCGCAGACCACGTGGCGCCCGCGGTCCTCGGGGCCGGTGTTGCAGCACCCGTCCCGAAAGAACCCGGTCTTGGGGCGAAAGCTGCAGGGGGCGAGGGGGCCGCCGAGCACGTTCCTGGCATCCACGCGCCCCGGATAGAGCCGGGGCCCGTCGCGGTCAAGGCGTTCGTCCGGTGGCACCCCACGTGGTCCGCTGGGACGAGCACCTATCGTGGAGTCTCGAAGTGGAAGCGCGCGAACACCGGGTAGTGGTCGGAGCCGCCCTCGCGGACCACCCCAGCCTCGTCGAACACCACCCCTCGGCCGAGCACGTGATCGATCCGGAACGTCGCGGGCATGAGGGACGTGGCGCCGGGCCACGTGGCCCCACAGTCCTCGCTTGGAGCGGTGCAGGCGTCGGTATAGCCCTTCGACAGCAGGTAGCGGACGCCGTCGTCGTCTTCGGACTCGTTGAAGTCGCCGAGCACGAGGATCGGGCGTCGCTCCCGGGCGTAGCGCTTGACGAGGTACTGCGCCTGCTTGGCGCGCATCGCCTCGTTCTTGGCCATGGACTCGAAGAAGTCATCACTCTTTCGGTGCTTCGCGACCGGCGGGATCCAGTGGACGCAGACCACGAGCAAGGCGCGCTCGCCGATGCGTACGAGCGCCTCGCCCGCGGGCAGTCGATGCGGGCGCTGGCGAAACGTCGAGAAGCGCTCGATGGGGTGCTTGCTGAGGATCGCCAGGCCCCAGGTGCCAGACCTCTTCGCGTTGAACCGGCGGTGGGGATAGCGCTCGCGCAGCGCCTTGTTCGCCTTGGTCTGAAAGGCGCGCGTCACCTCGCGCAGGCACACGACGTCTGCGTCCACCGACGCGATCGCGTCGATCGACGCGTCGTCGTCGGCGCCGTCGTAGAGCACGTTGTAGGCGAGGGCGCGGTGTCCCACGGGTCGCCGCGGGGCCCCGGTCGGCGAGCCGAAGAGCCACAGCACGAGCGCGAAGGTGGTGGGGGACACAGCAGCTCAATGCCTCGGGGGCTCGTCCGGCTTCCCTTGGGTGTCCGGCGCTGCCCGGACGCGTCCGGACGCGCTCCGGACGCTCGGATCAGCCAACAGATCGGCCCAGAGGCCCCAGGATCCAGCCTTGTGGCGGGGTCACGCCATGGTCGGCGTCCGTCGAGGCGCGCCGCTTCACCTGCTGCGTGGCCTGGCACGGGGCTTGGAAGGTGATGTGGCATGCCTCCGCCCGTGAACAGCAGCGTCCCCGTCCCCCGGCTGGTCCCGGTGGAGCCGCCTCCACCCCCGCCGCCGAAGGAGGAGGCCCCGCCCGACCCGGTCGACCACGCGGTGGTGGTGGCGGGGCGTGACGCCGACCTGGTCTCCCGGGCCGACGATCCCAGCTACCGGTTCCTCGGTGGGTGGGCGGGCGCGGCGCGGAACGCGGTGGGGATGCTGAAGGGTGAGGACCCGGGCGACCCCGCGGTGGCCGCGAAGGTGTGCACCGGGATCGCGGAGCGCGCGGCGCAGGTCCTCGAGGCGGCCCGGCGCCGCGGTGAGCTGCCGGGGGTGGACGCGGTCCGCACGATCGAGCGGCGCACCGTCGCGGGGCGCGATGACGCCCTCACCCCGTACCACACCGCGGTGGCGGTGACCCTCGAGGGCGGCGAGGAGGTGGTGCTCGACTGGCACGCCACCCTCGACATCGCGCATCCGGTGCGGAGCACGCCTGAAGCGTTCTGACCGGTGCTGTGCAATCCTGATTGCGCGATCAGGGATGTTCAACTCATGTGGCTCCAGGGCTACATCGTCGGGGTGACGAGTTGCCCGGGTTCGAACCCCGGGCGCACCGTGCGGTGATGCACGTGCGCCGCGCTCCACGAAAGACAACCTGCACCGTGCTGGGGCTCTTGGCCCTGGTGGCGGTGGCCTGTGTCCCCGCGGGGGCGGAGCGACCGCTGGACGACCACCCCGCGCTCAGCGTCTCGGGGGACGCGCTCAGGGCCTCGTGGTCAGAGGAGGGTGAGCACCTCGTTTCGCCGCCGATCGCCACCGAGGGCGACGTGGGGCGGCTGGCCGTGATGCTGGAGGGGCGCACCGGTGCCCTGGCGCCGGATGGGCTCTTCGAGGGGCGCGGGGTGGCGGCCGACGGCGCGGTGGGCCCGTGGCAGCCGCTCGAGGCGGTGTTCCACGAGGGCGCGCTCGCGGTGGCCCGGGTCGACCTCGCGTCGCCCGCCCAAGAGGTGCAACTGAGGTTGCGCATGACGGACGCGCCCGAGGTCGTGAACCTGACGGTGGCGGCGGACCCGCCGGTGGAGGTGGACGAGGCAAGCGCCGCGGAGGAGGCGGTGGCCACGTCGGCCCGGGGCCTCAGCGCCGACCTCGCCGCGGCCGGGATCCTGCCCCGCTCGGCGTGGGGGGCGAGGGCGCGCCGCTGCGGCAACCGCGACCAGCCCAAGGTGCGGATGGCCATCCACCACGCGGTGACCGCCCGGACCCAGGGCGGGGCCTACGAGCCGGTGCTCCGCATGATCCAGGCCTTCCACATGGACGGCCGCGGCTACTGCGACGTGGGCTACCACTTCTTCGTCACCGCCGACGGCCGGGTCTGGGAGGCGCGCGAGGTGGACATCCTCGGCGGCCACAGCGGCAACTACAACGGCGGCAACATCGGCATCGTCTTCGTGGGCTGCTTCGACGGCAGCTCGGCTTGCGACGGGCTGGGCGGGACGAACCCGCCCGAGGCGATGATGGCGGGGGCGGCCCGGGCGATCGGCGCCCTGGCCCGGAAGTTCGGCATCCCCATCGACGCGGACCGCATCAAGGGGCACGGCCAGCAGCCCTACCAGGCCACCGCGTGCCCGGGCAGCGTCCTTCGGGGGCGGCTCGAGGAGCTCCGCCAGCGCGCCCGGGGCGCCCCGACCCCGACCCCGACCCCGACGCCCACGCCCGCTCCCGGCCCCGGCGCGCCCTCGCGTACCTGCGGGGCGCTCCTCGGCAACGAGGTCCTCGGCCCGGGTCAGACCATGCCCACCTGCAACGGCGCCTACCGCCTGGCCCACCAGACGGACGGCAACGTGGTGCTCTACAACAGCGCCTCCGGCCGCGCGGTCTGGCACACCGGCACCAACGGCAAGGCCACCAGCGGCCTCGTGATGCAGGGCGACGGGAACCTCGTGCTCTACGGGCGCGACGGGCGCGCGCTGTGGGCGAGCAACACCGCGGGTAAGAGCGGGGCGACCCTGGCGGTGCAGGACGACGGGAACGTGGTGGTGGTGCACGGCGGCCGCGCGGTGTGGGCCACCAACACCGCGGGTGCAGGCCAGCCTGCGCCGGCCGACTGCGGGCGCCTCACCGCGAACCAGACCCTGGCGCCCGGGGCCTCGGTGACCTCGTGTGACGGGCGCTTCGTCCTCGTGCACCAGGGCGACGGCAACGTGGTGCTCTACCAGGGGAGCCGGGCGCTGTGGCACACCCGGACCAACGGCAGCGCGACCGCTCGCTTCGTGATGCAGGGGGACGGCAACCTGGTGCTCTACGCCCCGGACGGCCGCGCGCTCTGGAACAGCGGGACCCATCGCTACGCGGGGGCGCGGCTCGCGGTGCAGGACGACGGGAACGTGGTGATCTACGCTGCCGATGGCCGCGCGGTGTGGGCCACGAACACCCGCGGATAGGGTAATGGCTCGTCCACGGCCACGCCTACGACCACGGCCACGGCCGGAGGGCGCACGTGCGTCGGCGGCGTCGGCCTGCGGACTGCTCCAGTTCCGAGCAAGCGGTGTGCGCAGCGGGCCTCTGGCCCGGGGAGAAGGGTGGGACGGCTCTAGCGTTGAGCAACCAGCGCCTCGACCTGGGCGGCGCTGATCAGGAGGCTCTGGCCGCGCAGCTCGTCGGCCAGGGCCACGCCGCCCTCCGGGGTCCGGCGGGCGGTGCCGCCCAGGGTGCCGTCCACCCAGAAGCGCACCGCGTCCTCGCCGAGCGGCTGCAGGCGATAGCTGTGCTCGGCGGTGCGGAACACGGTCGAGCCGTCGGCCATCGCCGAGACCTGGATGGGGCCGCTCCCGGCGAGGGGGTTGGAGCCGCTCCAGAACTCCACCAGGTTGAAGACGATGGCGTCGGCGAGGCCCGCCACCTCGTACACCGGCACGATCACGAAGGCCCAGAACACCAGGCTGTGGACGAACTTGTTGTCCGTGATCTGGCCGTTCCAGCTGTGGATCTTCTTGGTGAGCGCGAACTGGCCGTAGCAGCCCACGCCGAGGGTCAGCAGGGAGGTCAGGGCCAGGGCCCGCAGGAGGGTACGCATGCCTCAGTGGTAGCCGAGGCGCGCGAGGAAGGGAAGTGCAGGAGAGCTTGCGCGGGCGCCCCGGCCGGGGCGCCCGGGTGCACCGTCAGGGGCGCTCAGTTGGCCTCGGACCAGTCCGCGTCGATGACGTTGTCGTCGTCCTTCTTGGCGCCGCCGTCCTTTGGAGGATGCTCGCCGCCGCCGCCCTGGGGGCCCGGCCCGGGACCGCCCATGTCGGGGCCACCGGCCGAGGACTTGTAGAGGTGCTCGGCCATCTTGCTGGAGGCGGCCATGAGCTTCTCCTCGGCCTGGCTCCAGCCCGCGGCGTCGTCGCCCTTCAGGGCCGACTTCGCCCCGTCGAGGGCGGCCGAGACCTCCTGGCCGATCTCGACCGGGAGCTTGTCCTTGGACTCGTTCATGGTCTTCTCGACCTGGTAGACGAGCTGGTCGAGCTTGTTCCGCTGCTCGACGTGCTTCCTGCGCTCCTCGTCCTCCGCCTCGTGGGCCTTCGCGTCCTCGACCATCTGGTCGATCTCGCGCTCGGAGAGGCCGGAGGAGGCCTGGATGCGCACCGACTGCTCACGCCCGGTCGCCTTGTCCTTCGCGGACACGTGCACGATGCCGTTCGCGTCGATGTCGAAGGTCACCTCGATCTGGGGCACGCCGCGCGGGGCGGGGGGGATGCCGTCCAGCACGAAGCGGCCCAGCGTCTTGTTGTGGGCGGCCATCTTGCGCTCGCCCTGGAGGACGTGGACCTCGACCTGGCTCTGGCCATCCGCCGCGGTGGAGAAGGTCTCCGACTTGCGGGTGGGGATGGTGGTGTTCCGGGCGATGAGGGGCGTGAAGACGCCGCCCAGGGTCTCGATGCCGAGGGACAGCGGGGTCACGTCGAGCAGGACGATGTCCTTGGCCTCGCCGGTGAGCACGCCGCCCTGGATGGCGGCGCCGAGGGCCACCACCTCGTCCGGGTTCACGCTCCGGTTCGGATCCTTGCCGAAGAACTTCTTCACCTCCTCCTGGATCATCGGGACCCGGGTGGAGCCGCCCACGAGCACGATCTCGTCGATCTCGCGCGGGGACTTCTTGGCGTCCTGGAGGCAGCGCTTCACCGACTCGAAGGACCGGGTCACGAGGTCGCTGATCAGCGACTCGAACTTGGCCCGGGTGAGCCGCAACTGCAGGTGCTTGGGGCCGGTGGCGTCGGCGGTGAGGAAGGGCAGGTTGATCTCGGTCTCGAACGCCGAGGACAGCTCGATCTTCGCCTTCTCGGACGCCTCCTTCAGGCGCTGCATCACCATCTTGTCCTTGGAGACGTCGATGCCGGTGTCGCGCCGGAACTCGTCGATCAGGTACTGGATGAGCGCGCCGTCGAAGTCGTCGCCGCCGAGGTGGGTGTCACCGTTGGTGGCCACCACCTCGACCACGCCGTCGCCCACCTCGAGGACCGAGATGTCGAAGGTGCCGCCGCCGAAGTCGTAGACCGCGATGATCTCGTTCGTCTTGCGATCGAGGCCGTAGGCGAGGGCGGCCGCGGTCGGCTCGTTGATGATGCGCTGGACGTTCAGGCCGGCGATGCGGCCGGCGTCCTTGGTGGCCTGGCGCTGGGCGTCGTTGAAGTACGCGGGCACGGTGATCACCGCGTCGGTGACCTCCTCGCCCAGCACCGCCTCCGCGGCGCGCTTCAGCTTCTGGAGCACCTTGGCCGAGATCTCCGGCGGGGCGTAGACCTTGTCCTTGATGCGGATGGCGGCGTCGCCGTTGTTGGACGCCACCACGAAGTACGGCATCCGCTCGCCCTCGACCTTCACGTCGGCCAGCTTCATGCCCATGAAGCGCTTCACCGAGTAGACCGTGTTCTCGGGGTTGGTGATCGCCTGGCGGCGGGCCACCTGGCCCACCAGGATCTCCCCCTTGTCGGTCCATGCGACGACGCTGGGGGTGGTACGAGCGCCCTCGTCGTTGACGAGCACCTTCGCCTCGCCACCCTCCATGACGGCCACCACGGAGTTGGTGGTGCCGAGGTCGATTCCAATGACTTTCTTGCCCATGTTCGAGGATCGCTCCTAGTTCCGATTGGTTGGGGTGCGGTCGAAGCGCTCGCCCGATCCGCTGAGACCGGCCGTGATTACCCCCGGCGGGGACGCTAGTCACGGCCCTTTTTCCGTCAAATCACAAAGAGATGCAGGATTTGCCCGAGGCCGCGCGGGCCGCCTGGATGCCGACCGGGCGCGCGCCGTCGGGACAGAGGGCAAGTCCCCATCTGGGGACCGGTTTGGCTGGACCAACCCGCGGGGCTCGGGTAGAGGGCGGAACAACTCAGGGGATCGACGTGTTCGACCCCCAACCTCTCCGGCTGCGAAACGGGCGGTCTCGCGGGCGGGGGGAGAACCGAAACGCGAAGGCGGGTCCAGGGGATACGCACGAGCTCGAAGGGCGAGACGAGGGCGGGCCACTCAGGGGCATGGGTGCCGGCCGACGACGCGCGAGGGCTCAGTGGGCGAACCTGCCCGGCTTCTCAGGAGCGATGGATCGACAATGAAGACAGGCGCAGCATTCGTAGGATTCTTGTTCTCGGCTGTGGTCGGGTTCGCGGTGGGCTACTCCGTGAACCAGGCCAAGCAGGGAGCCTCCCCCTCTGCCGACTCCGGCAGCAAGAAGATCGCCCAGGGCAAGGAAGGGGCCGCCAAGCCCGCGGCCGAGCCCGAGTCCGACATCTACCAGGTGCCGGTGGGCACCTCGTACGCGAACGGCCCCAGCGACGCGCTGGTGACCATCGTGGAGTTCTCGGACTTCCAGTGCCCGTTCTGCGGGCGCGTGGTCCCCACCCTCCACCAGATCGAGAAGAACTATGAGGGCGACGTCCGGGTGGTGTTCAAGCACCAGCCGCTGCCCTTCCACCGCGACGCCCCCCTGGCGTCGGAGTACGCCCTCGCCGCGGGCGAGCAGGGCAAGTTCTGGGAGATGCACGACAAGCTCTTCGAGAACCAGAAGGCCCTGTCCCAGGACGACCTCGATCGCTACGTGAAGGAGCTTGGCCTCGACCTCGACAAGGTGAAGGCGTTCGTCGAGTCCGGCCGCGGCAAGAAGACCATCCAGGAGGACCAGGACCTGGCCCGCAAGGTGGGCGCGAACGGCACCCCCGCGTTCTTCATCAACGGCGAGAACCTGGTGGGCGCGCAGCCCTACGAGAAGTTCAAGGAGGTGGTCGACGCGCAGCTGGCCAAGGCCAAGGCGCTGGTGGCGAAGGGCGTGTCCAAGAAGGACGTCTACGCCGAGCTGACCAAGAACGGCCGTACTTCGGCGCCGCCCCCCAAGCCGCGTGAGGCCCCGCAGGCCCCGCCCCAGACCCGCCAGAAGGTGGACCTGGTGGCTGGCACCCCGGCCAAGGGCAACACCAAGGACGCGCTGGTCACCATCGTGGAGTGGTCGGACTTCGAGTGCCCCTTCTGTGGTCGCGTGAACCCCACCATCAAGGAGGTCATGGACACCTACAAGGACAAGGTCCAGGTCCAGTTCCGCAACCAGCCCCTGAGCTTCCACAAGAGCGCGATGCCCGCCGCCAAGGCGGCCCAGGCCGCCCACAAGCAGGGCAAGTTCTGGCAGATGCACGACAAGCTCTTCGAGAACCAGCGCGCGCTGCAGCCCGCGGACCTCGAGAAGTACGCGGCCGAGATCGGCCTCAACGTGGCTCAGTTCAAGAAGGACATGGAGAGCCCCGAGGTCGACGCCATCATCAAGAAGGACATGGAGGACGGCGCGAAGTACGGCGCGCGCGGCACCCCGACCCTCTTCGTGAACGGCATCCCGGTGCGCGGTGCGCAGCCCTTCCCGGCCTTCAAGACGGTGATCGACAAGGAGCTCGAGCTCGCCGAGAAGGTGATGAAGGACGGCGTGGCCAAGAAGGACGTCTACGCCGAGATCCTGAAGCGTGAGGCGGGCAAGACGGTGGCGGGCGCCGCCCCGACCCCGTCGGCGCCGCCGGCCCCCACCGGCCCGGTGAAGATCGACATCGGCCGCGCGCCGACCATGGGCCCCAAGAACGCCCCCATCAAGGTGGTGATGTGGTCCGACTTCCAGTGCCCCTTCTGTGGCCGCGTGAACCCCAGCATCGACCAGCTCAAGAAGGAGTACGGGACCAAGATCCAGTTCGCCTTCAAGCAGTACCCGCTGCCCTTCCACCAGCAGGCCAAGCCCGCGGCGATCGCGTCGCTGGCCGCCCACCGGCAGGGCAAGTTCTGGGAGATGCACGCCAAGCTCTTCGAGAACCAGAAGGCGCTGGGTGAGGAGGACCTGGTCAAGTACGCGGGCGAGCTGGGGCTCGACGTGGGCAAGTTCCAGAAGGACCTGAAGGACCCCGAGCTGGCGGCCTGGGTGGACCAGGACATGGCGGAGGGCAGCAAGGTGGGTGTGCGGGGTACCCCGGCCACCTTCATCAACGGTCGGCTCGTCTCGGGCGCCCAGCCCTACCCCGCCTTCAAGGCGGTGGTGGACGAGGAGCTCAAGAAGTAGCCGATCGGGGTCTTGGCAGGGGGCGTTCGCGCCCCCTAGACTCCCCTCCAGATGGGCGCCGCCGCGGATCGCCACGGCCGGGAGCGGGCGTGGTTCCTCTCCCCGGCCATCGCCACCGCGGCCTTCTTCGCCCTCAAGCTCTTGGTGGGCGGTG
This sequence comes from Deltaproteobacteria bacterium, assembly GCA_020632995.1. Lineage (GTDB taxonomy): Bacteria > Myxococcota > Kuafuiibacteriia > Kuafuiibacteriales > Kuafuiibacteriaceae > JACKEN01. The sequence continues at coordinate 732,444 of JACKEN010000001.1, forward strand.
ATGACCGGGTGGTGACGGACGCCGTCGCCGGCGCCGCCGCTCAGGGCCCCGTCACCGCGCCGGTGAAGGTCCGCGTGGTGGCCGAGATCCGGCGCGCCGACGACAGCCGCCGGCTCACCCGCGCCGTCCCCCCCACCGAGGCAGATCTGCTGAAGATGCTGGAGCAGGACGGCTCCGTGGTCTTCCTGTCCGACGAGGTCGAGGTGGTGGCCACCCCCGAGCGTGAGTTCACGCCGCGGGAGGTCGAGGTCATCACCCCCGAGGGCTTCCGGCACGCGCGGTGGGTGGGCTCCGAGCCCAAGCGCTGACGCAGCTTCTGCACCTTTCTGAGGTCTGCGCGGGCGGGCGAGGGCACGACCTCAGCCGCCACCGCTGGCATCGGCCTTGCTGACGCACAGGGCATGCGCATCCAACGCCCGCCTCAGCAGGACCTGAAGGTCACCTCCGGCGCCCAGGCCTCGGCCGAGACCACCGCCGCCGCCGACACCGCAAAGGACACGGTGGAGCGGGTGGACTTCCCGGACTTCGTAGCCGGCCTCATCGGGGGCACCTTCCAGGCGGTGGTCGACGCGTCCATCCAGCAGATGGATGCCTACGCGGACCTCGTGAAGGGCGTGAGCAAGTCCGTGGACGAGTTCGCCCGGGACAACGTGTCCGAGAGCCGGGACCACCTCGTCCTCCCCCCGCCCGACGACGACGACGACGACTGACCCGGGACCCTCGGCAAGCGGAGCGCGCAGCGGGCCACCGGCCCGCCAAGATGGGTGGGACGGCTCCGCCGGCCCGGGACCCTAGGCCCGGGACCCTAGGACCAGGCCCCTGGGGCTGCTAACAGGGCAGTCCGGGATGGACGCCGACCTCACCCGCGATCGTGCGCTCCTGGACGCGTTCCGGCGTGGGGAGCGGGCCGCGCTGGAGCGGGTGTACCGCGCGCACGTCGACGACGTGGTGCGGCTCTTCCGGCACGGCTTCGTGGCGGGGGAGGCCCGGGTGGCGGGGCTGGGCGACCTCGACCGCTGCCTGGAGCTGACCCAGGACGTCTTCCTGCGGGCGTTCTCGCCCGCGGCCCGGGCCGGCTACGACGGGCTGCGACCCTACCGGCCCTATCTGCTCCGCATCGCCCGGAACCTGTTGATCGATCGCCTGCGGGCGGGGGGGCGGGAGGTGCCGCTCGCCGCGGTGGCGGACGGGCCCGAGGCGGAGGCGCGGCTCTTCCCGCCCGAGGTCCCGGAGCCCGAGGCGGACCTGCACCGGCAGCGGCTGAAGGAGGCCACGCAGGCGTTCCTGGCCTCTCAGGACGCGGAGCTGCAGCGCTTCGTGACCCTGCGCTTCGTGGAGGACCGCTCCCAGTACGAGGTGCTGGAGGCGATGGCGGTGACCCGGCGGCGGGTGCGCACCCTGGAGCGGCGCGCGCTCGAGGGCCTGCGGGCGTTCCTGGCCGCGCGCGGACTTCCTTGAGGAGCGGCAGGGGGCGAGCGGCCCAGACCCTGGGCTCGCTCGTAGGGACGTGGGAAGGTGGAGATCGCGGATGAGCAACGAGCCCACGGATAGGGAGCTGGCCCGGCTGCTGTCGGGCCGGGATGGCCCCTCGGTCCTCGACCGGGAGGCGGTGTTCGAGGGGGTCATGGCCGGCCTGCCGGCACCTCCCCGGCGGCGCCGCTGGCTGGCCCTGGCCCTGCCGCTGGCCGCCGCGGTGGCGGCGCTCCTGGCGGTCACGGTGCGGCCGCCGCCGGATCAGGCCGGCACCTTCACCCCGCGCGGGGCTGAGGAGCCGGGCCTGGGCCTGTCCTGCGTCCGTGGCACCGCGCCCGCCGCATGCGGGCCCGGCGCGACGCTCCTGTTGGAGGTGACCCCGGTCGCGGAACGGACCCACTTCGCCGCGGTGGCGCGCCGGGGCGACGGGAGCCTGCTGTGGCTCCTGCCGGAGGGCGAGCAGCCCTCCGCGCCGCAAGCTGGCCTGCTCGAGCGGGGCTTCGTCCTGGACGCCTCGGACCTCGAGGTGTTCGGCCTGTTCACCGAGACGCCCCACACCCGGGGTCAGCTCGCCGCCGCGCTCGAGGGGGGGCTCGAGTCCACTCCCCGCGTGACGGTGGTGCGGCGCCAGCTCCCGGGGGCTCGGTGAGGTTCTCTCTTGCGTGCACCCTCGTGCTCTGCGCGTGGGCCCTGCCGGCTCAGGCGGGGGCGCGCCGGCCGGGCTACGCGATCATCATCGGGAACAACGCGCCGCCGGCCGAGGACCCCCAGCTCTCGCCGCTCGGCTTCGCCGACGACGACGCGGTCCGGTACCGAGAGGTGCTGGGGCGGCTGGTGGGGGAGGTGCACCTGTTGACGGTGCTCGACGCACAGACCCAGCGGCAGAACCCGGGGCTGGCGGCGAGCACCCAGCCCCCGACCCTCGAGGCGCTGCGGGCGGCGGTGGCCAGCGTGCAAGCTGGGTTGCGAGAGGCCCCCGGCCCGGTCTACCTGGTGTTCAGCGGCCACGGGAGCAGCGACGCCTCGGGGGAGCCGTTCCTGGCGCTGTTGGACCGCGCGCTGACGAGGGCGGTCCTCTTCGAGGAGATCCTGCCCGCGCTCGATGCGCCCGCGGTGCACCTGATCATCGACGCCTGCAACGCGGGGGCGATGGTCGGGGCCCGGGGCCCGCTGGACGAGGCGGGGGAGGCGGTGAGCGTCCCGGTCGCGGAGGCCACCCGCGCCGCGGTGGTGGAGCGGCGTAGCCTCGCGCGGTTCCCCAGCGTGGGCGCGATCATCGCGACCAGCGCGGGGCAACAGGCCCACGAGTGGTCGCGGATCGAGGCGGGGGTGTTCACCCACGAGCTCCTCTCGGGCCTGCTGGGGCCGGCCGACATCAACGGCGACCTGCGGGTCGAGTACTCCGAGGTGCAGGCCTTCGTGGGGGCGTCCAACAGCCGGATCACCGACCCCCGCGCTCGGCCCGACGTGCAGGCCATCCCGCCCGCCCGGGACCACCGGATGCCCCTGGTGGCCCTCGACGCGCTGCCCGGACCCTTCCTGCGCGGCAAGGTGGGGCGCCTCGGGCACTTCTTCATCGAGCTGGCGGGGGGGCGTCGGTACCTCGACGCGAACCTGGGCGCGGGGCAGGTGGCCACCATCCTGCTCCCGTGGGAGCGGCAGGCCTACTTGCGCACGTCGGACGGTGAGGCGGAGCTCCCGCCCTCGGACGGCGGGGTGGTGGACCTCGATGACCTGAGCTTTCGCACCGTGCGCCTGGCGTCGCGCGGGAGCCTGGACACCGCGCTGCGTCAGGAGCTCTTCGCCGCGCCCTACGACATGGCCTACTACCGGGGGTTCGTGGACAGCCGCGCGCTCGTGCCGGTGGACCTCGCGGTGGAGGCGGTGGACCCGCTCGCGCTGCGCTGGACGTGGAAGGAGAAGGCGGCGGTGGGGCTGTGGTCGGCGTCCGCCGCCGCGGTGGTGTCGGCGATCGTCACCGGGATCGCCGCGGCGCACACGAAGGCGCAGTTCGAAGAGACCACCTTGCAGCAGCCGGCGATGGAGCTCGCGGCGCGCTATGATCGCCTGAGGGTGGCGACCTGGGTGGGCGCCGCGGTGGCGGCGGCGGCGGCGGGCGGTGGTACGGCGCTCTGGATCAGCGCCAGGCCCTCGAACGACGAGGGGCCGGGCGCGGTGGTGGGGATCTCTGGGAAATTCTGAGGAGCGAGCGGCCCAGCCCGGTGGCGCGCACGTAGGAGGTGGCATGAACCGAAGCAGCGAGCTCCTGACTCGACTCACACCGCTGGCCCTGGTCCTGGCGGCGGGCTGTGGCGGCCTGGATCCCGCCCCGAAGACATCCTGCATGGTGCCCGCCGACTGCAGCGCAGGCTACGCGTGCGTCAGCTTCACGTGCGAGCCGGGCACCGACAGCGACACCGACGGCGACGGGCTCTTCGACGCGGACGAGATGGCGGGCTGGGAGATCGTGGTGGACGAGCAGGGGTTCGGCCTCGCGGCGGGGGCGGACCTGGTGACCCGCCGCAAGGTGACCAGCAATCCGCAGGCGGCGGACTCCGACGGGGACGGCCTCACGGACCTCGAGGAGTTCACCGAGCGCAGCGACCCGCGGCGGGCCGACACCGACGGCGACGGCCTCACCGACGGGGACGAGAAGCACCGCTGGCACTCCAACCTGACCACGGTGGACTCCGACGGGGACTCGCGCGACGCGTCGGGCAACGCGGTGCCGCTGCCCGCGCTCTTCGACGGGGCAGAGCTGAAGGCGGGGACCTCGCCCACCCTGGCCGACACCGATGGGGACGGCAAGACCGACCTCGAGGAGCGGGACGCGGCGAACCGCGACCCGCGGGTGGCGGAGATCCCGCAGGTCGACTTGCAGACCGAGGGTGACCTCACGGTGCAGATGAACGTGACCTACGAGGACTCGAACGGCACCTCGACCACCTACGGGAACGAGTACAGCACCACGAACACCAACCGGCGCTCGCGCTCGGACATGGAGAGCACCGCGGTGACGATGGCGGCGTCCCAGGGCGGCGTGGGCTTCTTCGACGACCTGGAGTTCACGAAGGAGGGCGCGATCTCCTTCTTCGGCGGCCAGGCCCTGGAGCTCGGCCGGCAGGGGGTCTGTCAGCTGGTGGGCAACGGCGGGGTGGTCTTCGACAAGGAGGATCCGAACATCCTGGAGCAGGCGGTGAACTTCCTCGGGGGCCTGGCGACGGACATCTTCGAGGGTGCGAACCTCGGCGGCACCGGGGTGTGTGACGAGCCCTCGCCCGAGACCACCAACACCACCTCCACCACCTTGACCACCGAGTCCGAGCAGTCCGCCACCGACAGCTACTCCGAGTACCGGACCGACAGCCAGACCCGCACCGAGACGGCGGCGGACGGCACGGTGAGCATCGCGTTCCGGCTCCGGAACGTGGGCATCTCGACCTTCGAGCTCGTCAACCCGTCCGTCACCATGATGCAGTGGACGCCTTCGCCGGTGGCCACCGCGGATCAAGGCGCGGGGGCGTTCCGCACCCTGGCGACCCTCAGGCCGATCGACGGCGGGCAGCTCGACGCGAACGGCAACCGGACCTTCACCCTGGGCCCGAACCAGGACGCGCTGGTGCAGATGGAGAACCGCGAGGTGAACCCGGACTTCATCAAGGCGTTCCTCGCCCGGCCGCAGGCGATCTTCTTCAGCCCGGCCCAGTTCGCGCTGAACGATCGGGACGGGGTCGACTTCCAGTTCCTCACCGAGGAGACCTTCGCGCGGACCGCCACCCTGGTGATCGACGACGGCCGCTCACCGATCTACCGACGCCAGATCGCCACCAACGTGGAGCGCACCGAGGACGGCGAGCTGGCCGGGGTGCCGATGGGCACCGTGCTGCGCGACATCCTGGAGGTCCCCTTCACCACCACGACGGCGGCGCGCACCAACGACGCGGGAGAGACGGTGATGGTGGCGGTGCTGGACTCGCTCGGGGGCCTGGCCAACGCGCGTGCGGCGGACCGCGGCGATCCCGCCAACGGCGTGTCGGGCGACAGCGAGGCGCTGTGGGTGGTCTACGTGAAGCGGCGCGCCCAAGCGCAGGCGGACCTGCCGTTCGAGGAGCTCCGCCTGTTCCCGGGGGACGAGGTGCGCCTGGTCTACGTGCGCGACCACGACGGCGACGGGCTGATGGAGCGCGAGGAGGCGGTCCTAGGCAGCAGCGACGACGACCCGGACAGCGACGACGATGGGCTCACCGACTTCCAGGAGACGAAGGTGGGTTGGGACGTCCAGATCGCCTACCTGAGGGGCGGGAGCGCGCGGACCGTGACCTACCGCGTGACCTCGAACCCAACCCGGGCGGACAGCGACGGCGACGGCCTCTCGGACCTCGAGGAGAAGGCCATGGGCACCGACCCCAACAACCCGGACACCGACGATGACGGCCTCGGTGACCGCTGTGAGGTGAAGCCGCTCGACGCGGACGACACCGAGGACAACTTCACTTGCCGACCGGTGGCGGTGGCGGTGTACGTCACGAAGGAGCAGCGGCGCGCGGTGGACGTGCTCTCGGTGGGCCCGGGCGCGGCGCTCTCGGTCCGCGCCAGCTCACCCGTGGCGACCGGCGACAGCCAGACGGCGGAGGTGGCGATAACTCCGGACCTGCGGCACGCGTACGTCACCAAGGGCCGAAACGGCGGGGTCCCGGTCACCGCGTTCGATGTCGATCCGAGCAGCGGTGATCTCACCCGCAACCCGTACACCCAGCTGACCACCGGCGGGTCACTCCAGAACTGGCGCGCGGTGGTGGCCGACCCCCAGGGACAGTTCGTGTTCGCGGCGGACGAGGGGCCCGACTCGCAGCGCGTGTACTCGTACCTCATCAACGGCGACCCGGAGGACGGCAGGCTCACCTTCATCGCGAACGTGAGCGACATCTCCTCCCCCTCGAAGCTGGCGGTGGACCCCATGGGCCGCTACCTCTACGTGCTCGGCCAGGGGCGCGACGTCGGCATCTACCGCATCAACCGGGACCCGGGCGCCCCGCAGCCGCTCGGGGCCTTGATCCTCGTGGACGAGCTCACGTTGCCGGCCTACACCTTGGACATGGTGATCGGCCCGCTGGGCCAGTACCTCTACTTCGTGGGCCAGGACTCGACCCTCGGGCCTCAGCTGATGGCCTACACCATCGACGACACCGATGGGACGCTCGCTCGAGTTGCGGGGGACTTCACGCCGGTCGCGTATCCGAAGCACATCGCGGTGGATCCCGATCGCCGCTTCCTGTGGGTGCAGACCGCGGCCGAGGTCTTCACCTACGTCATCACGCCGAACACCGGCACCCTCGGGCTCATCGACGCGGACGGCGACCCGATCAACGGCCCCACCGGCTTCCCGGTGGCGGGGGCGACGGATCTCGCGGTGACCCCGGACGGCCAGCACATGTTCGTGACCGGGAGCGCCACCCACACCTTGAACGTGCAGCCGGACGGCCTGCTGACCGAGACCGCGCCTTCGGTGGCCATCGACGGCGACCACGTCACGGTCTTCTCGCGCCTGCCCTGACCGCCCGCCTCCGTTGCCAGCCCGTTCCCGATCTGGGATCAAGCGGGCCATGCATCGCACCCGCTCTCTCGTCCCGTGGGCCTCGGCGGTCCTGCTGAGCGCGACCTCCTGCGCCACCACCCCGAAGCCGCCCGAGGCCGCGCCAGCCGCACCGCCCAAGGTCGCCGCAGGCCAGCCTGCGCCCGCCGCCGCCCCCGCGAGCGGTGACGAGAAGAAGAAGCCGGAGTGGAAGGTCACCGAGCCCCCGGGGGAGTGGGGCTGGCACGACGTGGCGATCGACACCGCGGAGGGCTCCTGGATGAGCCTCGACGTGGCCCCTGACGGCTCGGCCATCGTGTTCGACCTGCTCGGCGACCTCTACGAGGTGCCGATGACCGGCGGCGACGCCAAGGCCCTCCGGAGCGGCCTCGCCTGGCACCAGCAGCCCCGCTACAGCCCCGACGGGCGCAAGATCGCCTTCACGAGCGACGAGGGGGCGGGCGACAACCTGTGGGTGATGAACCGCGACGGCTCCGACGCCGCCGCGGTGAGCAAGGAGTCCTTCCGGCTGGTGAACAACCCGGCGTGGGAGCCGTCGGGGCAGTACCTGGTGGGCAAGAAGCACTTCACGAGCAAGCGCTCCCTCGGGGCGGGGGAGATGTGGCTCTACCACGTGACGGGCGGGGAGGGCGTGCAGATGACCGCGCGCCCCAACGAGCAGAAGGACGTGAACGACCCCGCCTTCAGCCCGGACGGGCGCTACCTGTACTTCGATCGCGACGCCACCCCGGGGCGCTTCTTCGAGTACAACAAGGACTCGTCCAAGCAGATCTACGTCATCGAGCGCCTCGATCGCGAGACGGGCGAGGTCACCCAGGTCACCGGCGGCCCCGGCGGCGCGGCGCGGCCCACGCCCTCGCCCGACGGCAAGCACCTCGCCTTCGTGCGGCGGGTCGACTACGCGACCACCCTCTTCGTGCGCGACCTCGAGACGGGGGCAGAGCGGCCCCTCTTCGGGGGCATGGAGCGCGACAACCAGGAGGTCTGGGCGCTCCACGGGGTGTACCCGGGCATGGCCTGGACCCCCGACAGCAAGGCGATCGTGTTCTGGGCGAAGGGTGGCTTGCACAAGATCGACGTGGCGACGGCGGCGGTGAGCGCCATCCCGTTCCGGGTGAAGACCACGAAGAAGGTGGCCAAGGTGGTGCGCTCCTCGCGCCCGGTGGCGCCGGAGCGCTTCGACGTGAAGATGCTCCGCTCGGTGGCGGTCTCGCCCGCGGGGGACATGGTGGCCTACGTGGCGCTGGGCCACGTCTGGGTGCGGCCCCTGCCCGAGGGGCAGCCCCGGCGGCTCACCCAGGACGAGGCGCGCTTCGAGCACGACCCCGCGTTCAGCCGCGACGGCAAGAGCGTGGTCTTCGCGACCTGGAGTGACCGCGACCTGGGCGACCTCCGCATCGCGCCGGTGGCGGGGGGCAAGGCCAGGGTCATCACCCGCACCCCGGGCCACTTCATCCGCCCGAAGTTCAGCCCCGACGGGGCCTGGGTGGTGTTCGAGAAGGTGGCGGGCGGTTACCTGAGGGACGCGCGCTACAGCGACGAGCCGGGCATCTACCGGGTGGCCTCCGCAGGCGGTCCTGCCGAGCGGGTGGCCCAGAACGGGGTCGAGCCCCACTTCGGGGCGCGGGGCGATCGGCTCTACTTCATGCGCTCGAAGGGCGAGGAGACCAAGGACACCCGGACCCTGGTGGCCTATGACCTGGTGAAGAAGACCGAGCGCGAGCTGTACACGAGCGAGAGCGCCCAGGCGCTCCTCGTGTCCCCGGACGGTCGGTGGCTGGCCTTCCGTGACGGCTTCAACGTCTACGTGACCCCGCTCGTCGAGACCGGGCGCACCGTGAGCCTGGCCCCCGAGGGCAAGGGCCTGCCGGTGGCCAAGGTCACCAAGGAGGCGGGGGCCTCGCTGTCGTGGGCGGGGGACAGCCGCGCCCTGTACTGGAACCTCGGGCCGGAGCTCTTCACCCGGCCCCTCACCGACGCATTCGCGTTCCTGGACGGCGCGCCGAAGGAGCTCCCCGAGCCGCCGGCCACCGGGATGCAAGTCGGCTTTCAGGCCCAGACCGACGTGCCGAGCGGGGTCATCGCGCTCACCGGGGCGCGCGTGATCACCATGAAGGGCGACGAGGTGATCGAGAACGGCACCGTGCTGATCACCGGCAACCGCATCACCGCGGTCGGCCCGGCCGGGAAGGTGAGCATCCCCAAGGGGGCCAAGGTGGTGGACGTGGCGGGGAAGACCATCATCCCCGGGCTCATCGACGCCCACGCGCACGGGGCGCAGGGCACCGACGGCATCATCCCTCAGCACAACTGGGGGCAGTACGCGAACCTCGCCTTCGGGGTCACCACCATCCACGACCCCTCGAACGACACCGAGGAGGTCTTCTCGGCGAGCGAGCTGCAGAAGGCGGGCATGATCCGCGCCCCGCGCATCTTCTCGACCGGCACCATCCTCTACGGGGCGGCCGGCGCGGACTACAAGTCGAAGGTCGAGAGCCTCGACGACGCGCTCTTTCACCTGAAGCGCATGAAGGCGGTGGGCGCCTTCAGCGTGAAGTCCTACAACCAGCCCCGCCGCGATCAGCGCCAGATGGTCCTGGAGGCGGCGCGGCAGCTCGACATGCTCGTGGTGCCCGAAGGTGGCGCGACCTACATGCACAACATGACGATGGTGGTGGACGGCCACACCACGGTCGAGCACAACATCCCGCTCGAGACCCTCTACGACGACGTCATGCAGCTGTGGTCGGCAAGCGAGGTTGCGAGCACCCCGACCCTGGTGGTGGCCTACGGCGGCATCAGCGGTGAGTTCTACTGGTACCAGCACACCGACGTGTGGCGGAACGCGCACCTCACCCGCTTCGTCCCCCACTACGTGGTCGACCCGCGCTCTCGCCGCCGCCAGAAGGCGCCCGAGGGCGACTACAACCACGTCGCGATCGCGAAGAACCTGAAGAAGCTGGTGGACCACGGCCGCCTCGTGAACACCGGCGCCCACGGCCAGATGGCCGGCCTGGGCGAGCACTGGGAGCTGTGGATGTTCGTGCAAGGCGGCATGACGCCGCACGAGGCCCTGCGGGCCGCCACCATGAGCCCGGCCACCACCCTCGGCATGGCGGCCGACCTCGGCTCCCTCGAGGCCGGCAAGCTGGCCGACCTGGTGGTGCTCGACGCGAACCCCCTCGACGACATCCGGAAGTCCGAGCAGGTGCGGATGGTGATGGTGAACGGGCGCCTCTTCGACGCCGCGACCCTCGACCAGCTCGGGAACCACCCCGACACCGAGGGCAGCGCGGCCTTCGGCGACGGGCCCAACAGCCTCGGCATCGGGCGTTGGTGGGGGAGCGCGGGGGCAGAGGCGGCCAGCCATGCGGGCTGCGTGTGCGAGACCGGTCTCTAGCTAGGCTGATTGAAGGAGTGCCCGGGGAGGGACTTGAACCCACACATCCGTGAAGATAGCGGATTTTGAATCCGCCGCGTCTACCATTCCGCCACCCGGGCTCGGGTCGGGAGGGGCGTGAACATGCCCAAAGGCCTGCGGAGCGTCAAGCGGCGTATGTCGCGCCGCGCGGGCTGGACATGCGGCCGCCGCCTGCCTACAGCCGAGGCGTGGTTGGTGCAAGAACCGCTCTGTTGGGGCTCTGCCTCGCGACGCTGGGGGCAGGGTGCGCCAGCACGTCGAAGGGGCAGCCCCTCTACGTGGCGCCCGACGGCTTCGACTTCTCGCAGAACCCGAAGCTCCTGGCCCGGATCCTGGCCACGCCCCACGGCTACTTCCGCTTCATCAACCGGCCCTTCGCGTCCGAGGTGTGCAACCGCATGAGCCCGGGGCTGGCCGACGCGCCGGTGGTCAACCTGCACGGCGACGCGCACCTCGAGCAGTACGCGGTCACCGACCTCGGGCGCGGGCTCACCGACTTCGATGACTCCACCGCGGGGCCGGCGGCGCTGGATCTCGTGCGCTTCTCGGTCTCGCTCCGGCTGGCGGCGGAGGCCAACGGCTGGACGAAGGACGCCGAGGCGCTCATCCAGCGCTTCCTCGACGGCTACAAGGAGGGACTCGAGAACCCCGACGTGGCCCCGAGCGAGCCGACGGTGGCGGCCCGGATCCGCGGCGGCTTCACCTACGATCGCAAGCGCTACTTCGAGTGGGTGGACTCGATCATCCAGCCCATGCCGGACGACCTCGGGGAGGAGCTGGGGCAGGCCTTCGTGCCCTACGTGGAGAGCATGCGGGCCCAGGATCCCTCGCTGCCGCCCGACTTCTTCCGGGTGAAGCAGGTGGGCTTGCTCCAGATGGGGATCGGGAGCGCCCTCGACATGAAGTTCCTGGTGCGGGTCGAAGGCAAGACCGAGGCCCCCGAGGACGACGTGGTGCTCGAGGTGAAGGAGGTGCGCGACCTCCGGGGCGTGTCGTGCATCACCCACAACGCCAAGGTGGATCCGTTCCGGATCCTGGTGGGGCAGTCGCGCATCGCCTACCGGCCCTACGAGCTGCTCGGCTACCTGCAGCTCCGCGGCAAGGTGTTCTGGATCCACTCGTGGGTCGACAACTACCGCGAGGTGAAGCTGGCCGAGAGCTTCCAGCGGGTCGAGGAGCTCGAGGAGGTGGTCCACGACGTCGGGGTGCAGCTCGGGCGGGGCCACGCGGCTCAGATCGCGGCGCCGCTCGGGCAGCAGCTCCGCCGGGCCCTGCTCACGATGCTCGAGGCCAACCGGGGTGAGATCCTGCGGCTGAGCGCGGACATGGCGAAGGAGACGGTGGCTGCCTGGAAGCGCTTCGCCGAGGCGCATCAGTAGCGGTACGACAACTTCACTTGCCCCATGCGCTGAAAGCTCAGCGCGTACTCCGGCAAGGGAGATTGCTCGTTGGTCTCCACGATGTACGTGTAGCTCGCCTCGACGTCCCAGAGCTGCACGAGGAAGCCGAACTCCAGCCGGGCCCGCACGAGTCGGCGGTTCGCGGTCGGGCCGTCGGTGCCGATCGGGCCGTCGAGGAGCGCGTCGAACAGCACCACCCCCATGCGGGTCCCGGCGAAGACGTGGCCGTTGAGGGGGAGGGCGGCCTCCTCGCCCTCCACGATGGGGGTGGCGCCGTCCAGGGTCAGCTCGGGCATCCAGCCCATCCGGACCATGGTGCCGATCTCGCAGCCCACCCGGAACGTGCCGAGGTCGCAGTCGGAGCGCGCGGTGGCTCGGGCGCCGAGCGGGGCGTGGGTGAGGCCGCTCCAGCCCGAGGGCGCCCGCACCCGCAGCACCTCGGTCTCCACCCCGAAGCGCAGGTTGACCAGCACCGTCTCCGGCACCTCGTAGATGCCCCAGCCCTGGGGATCGATCGGGTACTCGGCGCCGGTGAACACCCGCAGCACCGAGTGCACGCGCTTCTGGATGGGCTGGGAGAGCGACCACTTCCCGGTGACCCCGGCCATGAGCTTGGCCGAGACCCGGGTGTAGCCACCCGTGGTGAGGGCGCCGCGGAACACCAGGTCGGTGCTGAGCTCGCCTGAAAGGAGCCCTGCGTAGGGCCGATCGCCCTCGAGGAAGCGCACCTCGTCCGCGGTGAGGTCGGTGGGGGTCCAGATGTCGTGGGCGATCCCGCCCGTCCAGTACTCCGCCACCAGCCGACGCCGCAGCCCTGGGCCGAGGGCTCGCCCGAGGGCCAGCGCGTCGATCGGCGGGCCGCCGCGGGCGAGCACGCGGACCCCGCTCGAGTAGCCCTCGTCGTACCAGGTGGCGAAGCCGTCGTTGATGGTGTCCAGCGTGAAGCGCCGCTCGGGGGCCGGCGATCGCCACGGCGCGGGCGTCTGCACGGCGAGATCGGGCCCCGGGCCGGTGAGGGCCAGAAGGAGCACCGCGTCGATGGTCCCCGGGGGCAGCATGCGCGGAGCCCGGATGGTGGCATCCCGGGGGGAGGCGCGCCAAGTCGGCCGGTGATCAGTCCCCGGCGGGGTCGTAGCCGAGGTTCGGGGCGAGCCAGCGCTCGGCCACCCGGAGCTCGACGCCCTTCCTGCGGGCGTAGTCGGTGACCTGGTCCCGGAGCACCCGGCCGACCCCGAAGTACTGCGCCTGGGGGTGCGCGAAGTACAGGCCGCTCACGCTCGCGGCGGGCAGCATCGCGAAGCTCTCGGTGAGGCGGATCCCGGTGGTGTCGGTGGCCCGCAGGAGCTCGAACACCGTGCCCTTCTCGGTGTGGTCGGGGCACGCGGGATAGCCCGGGGCGGGGCGGATCCCGCGGTAGGCCTCGGCGATCAGCCCAGCGTTGTCGAGCTGCTCCTCGGCCGCGTAACCCCATAGCTGGGTCCGCACCCGCTGGTGCATCCGCTCCGCCAGCGCCTCGGCCAGCCGGTCGGCCAGCGCCTTGGCGAGGATGCTGCCGTAGTCGTCGTGGTCGGCTTCGAGCTCCCCCACCACCTCCTCGAGGCCGAGGCCGGTGGTCACCGCGAAGGCGCCCACCCAGTCCGGCCGCCCCGAGCCCTTCGGGGCCACGAAGTCGGCGAGGGCGAGGTTCGGCCGGTCCTTGGCCTTCTTCGCCTGCTGCCGGAGGGTGTGGATCACGCAACGCACCTTGCGGCGCTCCTCGTCCGCGTAGATCTCGATGTCGTCGTCGTCGGTGGCGTTGGCGGGGAAGAGGCCCACCACCGCCTTCGCGGTCAGCCGGCGCGCCTCGATGAGGTGCGTCAACATGCGCTGTGCGTCGGCGAAGAGCTCGCGGGCCTGCTCACCCACCACCGCGTCCTGGAGGATGTCGGGGTAGCGGCCGGCCAGCTCCCACGTCTTGAAGAACGGGGTCCAGTCGATGTACGGGACCAGCTCCGCGAGCGGGTAGTCCTCGAACACGTGCAGGCCGGGTTGACGCGGCCGCGGCACCTCGAGCTCGGCCCACGCGGTGGGGAGCCGGTTCTGCCGCGCCTCGCCGAGCGTGACCTGGCCGACCCGGTTCTTCTTGTTCCCGTGCTGCTCCCGGAGGGCGGCGTACTCGGCCTGGACCTGGGCCAACAGCGGCTCCTTGCCCTCATCCGAGAGGAGGGCGGAGACCACCCCCACGCTGCGGGAGGCGTCGGGCACGTAGATGGTCGGCCCGCGCCGGTAGCCGGGCTCGATCTTCACCGCGGTGTGGGCGCGCGAGGTGGTGGCGCCGCCGATCAACAGCGGGATGTCGAAGCCCTCCCGCTCCAGCTCCCGGGCCACGTGGCACATCTCGTCGAGGGAGGGGGTGATGAGGCCCGACAGGCCGATGACGTCCGCCTGCTCCTCCCTCGCCGCCTGCAGGATCTTCTGCGCCGGCACCATCACCCCGAGGTCCACCACCTCGTAGTTGTTGCAGCGCAGGACCACCCCCACGATGTTCTTGCCGATGTCGTGCACGTCACCCTTCACGGTGGCCATGACGACCTTGCCCTTGGCCCCCGAGCCGGTCTGCCCGAGCCGGGCGTTCTCCTCCTCGATGTAGGGCACGAGGTAGGCCACCGCCTTCTTCATCACCCGGGCGCTCTTCACCACCTGGGGGAGGAACATCTTGCCCGCCCCGAAGAGGTCACCCACCACGTTCATGCCGTCCATGAGCGGGCCCTCGATGACCTGGATGGGGTGGGAGACGTGCTGCCTCGCCTCCTCGGCGTCGGCCTCGATGAAGTCCGAGATGCCCTTCACGAGGGCGTGGGTGATGCGCTCGGTCACCGGCTTGTGGCGCCAGGCCTGGTCCTGCACCGCCTCCTTGGCCTGGCCCTTCACCGTGCCCGCGATCTCCAGGAGGCGCTCGGTCGCGTCGGGCCGCCGGTTGAGGAGCACGTCCTCGACCCGCTCCAACAGGTCCTTCGGGATGTCCTCGTAGACCGCAAGCTGGCCTGCGTTGACGATGCCCATGTCCATGCCCGCGCGGGTGGCGTGATAGAGGAACGCGGAGTGCATCGCCTCCCGCACCGGGTCGTTGCCCCGGAACGAGAACGAGATGTTGGAGACCCCGCCGCTCACCCGGGCCCCGGGGAGGGTGCGCTTGATCTCCCGGGTGGCCTCGATGAACTCCACCGCGTAGTTGTTGTGCTCCTCGAGGCCGGTGGCGACCGCGAAGATGTTGGGGTCGAAGATGATGTCCTCGGGCGGAAAGCCCGCGACCTCGGTGAGGAGCTTGTAGGAGCGGGTGCAGATCTCGAGCTTTCGCGCCTTGGTGTCGGCCTGGCCCTTCTCGTCGAAGGCCATCACGATGACCGCGGCCCCGAAGCGCCGGATCTCCTTGGCCTGCTCGAGGAAAGGCCCCTCACCCTCCTTCATGGAGATCGAGTTCACCACCCCCTTGCCCTGCAGGCACTGCAGGCCCGCGCGGATCACGCTCCACTTCGAGGAGTCGATCACCACCGGCACCCGTGCGATCTCGGGCTCGGACGCCACCAGGTTCAAGAAGGTGACCATGGCCTGCTCGGAGTCGAGCATGCCCTCGTCCATGTTCACGTCGATCAGCTGGGCGCCCGCCTCGACCTGCTGGGCCGCCACCTGGAGCGCGGTGTCGTAGTCGCCCTCCTTGACCAGCTTCTTGAAGCGCGCGGAGCCGGTGACGTTGGTGCGCTCCCCGATGTTCACGAAGAGGGAGTCCGAGTCGATGTTCAGCGGCTCGAGGCCCGAGAGCCGGCAGGCTGACTTGCGGGCCGGGATCTTGCGGGGCGGGACGCCCGCCACCGCCTCGGCGACCTTCTTGATGTGCGCGGGGGTGGTGCCGCAGCACCCGCCCACCATGGCGAGGAAGCCGCTCGTCGCGAACTCCTTCACCAACGCCGCCATCTGCTCCGCGCTCTGGTCGTACTCCCCGAAGGCGTTGGGGAGCCCGGCGTTGGGGTGGGCCGAGACGTGGCACTGGGCGACCCGCGACAGCTCCTCGATGTAGGGCCGCAGCTGCTCGGCCCCGAGCGCGCAGTTCAGCCCGATGAGGAGGGGCTCGGCGTGGACGAGGGAGTTGTAGAACGCCTCGGTGGTCTGGCCGGAGAGGGTGCGGCCGGAGGCGTCGGTGATGGTGCCGGAGATCATCAGCGGGATGTCGAGCCCCGCGTCCCCGAGGTACTTCTTCAGGGCATAGATCGCCGCCTTGGCGTTGAGGGTGTCGAAGACCGTCTCGACCATCAACAGGTCGACCCCGCCCTCGACCAGGCCGCGGGCCTGCTCGGTGTAGGCGTCCACCAGCTCCTGGAAGGTCACGTTGCGGAACCCGGGGCGGTTCACGTCGGGGGAGATCGACGCGGTGCGGTTGGTCGGGCCCATCGCGCCCGCCACCCAGCGGGGCCGCGCAGGGTCCCTTGCCGTGGCCTCGTCCGCCGCCTCCCGGGCGATGCGGGCACTCTCGAAGTTCAGCTGGTAGACCAGGTGCTCGAGCGCATAGTCGGCCTGCGCGATGCGGGTGCCGGAGAACGTGTTGGTCTCGAGCACGTCCGCGCCCGCGTCGAGGTACGCGGCGTGCACCGCCTTCACCACGTCGGGGCGGGTGAGGGAGAGGACGTCGTAGTTCCCCTTGAGCTCCTTGGCGTGGTCCCTGAGCAGGTCGCCGCGGTAGTCGGCCTCGACGAGGCGATAGCCCTGGAGCATGGTGCCCATGGCCCCGTCCAGGATGACGATGCGCTCCTCGAGCGCGGACTTCAGGGCGGCGATGCGTTGGTCTCTCACGGTCTCTCCTCGAGGCCCGCCGGGCGCCGGGTGGCCTGGGCGGTGATGACGCGGAAGTGGGGGGCGCGGGTCTCCTCGTGGGTCACCTGGCAGGTGGTGGGCTCGAGGCCGGCGGCCTCGAGCAGCGCCTGCAGGTGGCGGGGCGAGAAGCCCAGGTTGACGTGGTCGTAGGCCGCCACGGCGTCGGCGTGGGCGTGCGCGTCCAGGGTGGTGAGTACGAGGTCGCCGCCGGGGCGGAGCACCCGGGCCGCCTCCCTCAGGACCTGGGCGGCGTCCCTGGCGTAGGTCAGGGCGTTCATCAAGAGCACCTGATCGAAGGCCTGGTCGGGGAGGGGGAGGGCGTGCATGTCACCTTGCACGAAGCGCACGTTCCCCAAATGCAAGAGGCGTTGACGGCCCGCGTCCACCACGGTGGGGCTCACGTCGACGCAGGTCACGCTGTCGGCCCTCGGCGCCACCAGCTCGGACAGTGCGCCGTCCCCCGAGGCCACGTCCAGCACGTGGCCGAGCCGGAGCAGGCCCACCAGGCCGCGGGTGAAGGACTCCCAGGTGCGCCCGGGGCTGTAGTGCCGCTGCATCTGGCCGGCCACGCTGTCGGCCCAGGTCGCCGCCTCGGCGCGGGCCGCCACCAGGGCCCGCGCGCGCTCGAGGTCGCGGCCGAGGGTGGGGTCGTCGAGGCTCCCCTCGAGGTCCTGCCAGAAGCGCCGCACGTGCTCCGGCATCGCCGCCACCCGCAGCCCGTAGAAGGAGGCCGGGCCGCTCTTTCGGACGTGGACCATGTCCGCGTCCTTGAGCTTGCCGAGGTGGGTCGAGACGCGCGACTGGGCCAGCCCGGTGACCTGGGTCAGCTCGGCCACCGTCAGCTCCTCGTGGGCCAACAGGGCGAGGAGCCGGATGCGCGTGGGATCCCCCAGGAGCCGGCACAGGTCGTTTGCGCTCTGCAGGTTGAGCATCGAATCCGGTTATCCGGATGAACGGATATGGGAAGGATACCGGGCCGGACGGTGACGTCAAGCCCTACCGTCTGCCACGATTGCCCCATGCACGGCGCCTGGATGTGGCTGGCCACCGGCTGGCTGGCCCTGACCCCGCAGGAGCCCGAGGCGGCGCCGGGGAGCCAGCCCCTGGTCGGGTCTCAGCCCGAGGCACCCGCGGAGGCGCCTCCGGTCGACCCGGTCCGCGCGGCCCAGGCCCTGGAGGACGCCTTCGTGGCCTCCCAGCGCCCAGAGGTGCTCCTGGCCCTCGCCGCCCTCCACGACGCCGCGGGCCGCTGCCCGGACGCGGTGGACGCCTACCGTCGCTTCTTCGCCGCCTGCCGCGACTGCGCCGCCCTCGCCTCGGCGGCGGAGCGCTTCGAGCGCCTCGTCGCCCAGTGCGCCCCCGGGCCGAGCGCGCCCCCGGCGCCCGGCCCCCACCCCCGCCCGGGCGACGCCACCCGGGAGGAGGTCCTGGCCGCGCTCCGGCGCGCCAAGGAGGTCGATGCGGTGGCAGCGGGCCGCCTGATGGTGACCCTGGTCGAGGCGGGCGGCGCCGCGCAAGCGAGCCTGCTGAACGCCCTGCGCCGGGAGGCGTGGCAACTCCACTTGCAGCAGCCGGCCCGAGGCCCGGAGCTCCTCGCCCTTCTGGAGCGCGCCCGCACCGTGGCCCCCGAGCGCCACGAGGCCTGGCTCGGCCGCATCATGTTCGCCGAGAAGGAGGGCGACCAGGACAAGCGGGACGCCCTCCGCCGCGAGCTGATGGACGCCCTCGCCGGGTCAGCACAGGTCCCGGTGCGCGACGCGACCCGCGCCGGCTGCGAGCCCAACCCCGATCGGGAGTGGGGCTTCATCACCGTGAACACCACGCCCTGGTCGGAGATCTACCTGAACGGCCAACCCCGCGGCACCACGCCGGTGGCCAAGGTCTCGGTGCTGGCGGGCTGCGTGACGTTGAAGGCGTTGTCGCCGGTGACGGGGCAGGCGGTGGTGAAGAACGTGGTGGTGCGGCCGAACCAGAACCTGATCCTGCGCATCGATCTGGGCTCCGGGGCGGAGCGCCAGAGCTACGACTGAGGTTTGGTGAGGCTCGACCGTGCTCGTGTGCTAGAGTTGGCCCATGACCGCCGCGGTCTCACTCCCCACCATCGCCTCCCCAGATCAGGATCAGCGCGTGACGCTGCGGGGGATGAGCTGGTGGCAGTTCGAGACCATCCTCGCCGCCCGCGGTGATGCGCCCGTGCCGCGCATCGCCTACATGAACGGAGTCATCGAGCTCATGAGCCCCTCCCGGCGCCATGAAGGCACCAAGTCCATCCTCGGCATGCTCATCGAAGCCTACTGCTTCGCGAAGGGCATCTACTTCGACCCCATCGCCTCCACCACGCTCAAGAACCCCGCGCTCGAGCGCGGCGCCGAGCCCGATGAGTCCTACGCATTCTCCAAGGGCCGCGAAGTGCCCGACCTCGCCATCGAGGTGATCTACACCTCCGGGAACCTCGACAAGCTCGAGCTCTACCGCGGCCTTGGGGTGCGCGAGGTCTGGTTCTGGGTGGAGGACCGCCTGCTCGGCTACGTGCTCCAGGATGGGGCCTACGTGCAGGTCGAACAGAGCGCGGTGCTGCCCGGCCTGCGCCTCGACACCCTCACCCCGTACGTGGGGCAGGACGACCGCTTCGAGGCGGTGCAGGCCTTCCGGCGCGGCCTGGCCTGAGGCGGGCGCCAACTTGGACCCGCCGGTCGGCGCCTCCGGTGTGGGCGGTCACCCGATCGGGGGCTTGCATGTTCGGCCCGCTCGGTCGATCCAACGACAGATGGTGAGGGGAACTCGGGTTCGCGTGGGGGCGCTCACGGCAGTGATGCTCTGCGCCGGATCGACGGTCGAGGCGGCGCGCCCAGCCACCTTGGTGCCTACGCGCCCTCGGGCGGGATGCTGCACGTCTACGGACGGGCGGCCCGGCTTCTCTGAGGTGACACCCTCGCG
The DNA here is from genome assembly GCA_020632995.1 of Deltaproteobacteria bacterium. Lineage (GTDB taxonomy): Bacteria > Myxococcota > Kuafuiibacteriia > Kuafuiibacteriales > Kuafuiibacteriaceae > JACKEN01. Next base: position 752,113 of record JACKEN010000001.1, read on the forward strand.
TCCTGGCTCCGCGCGCGCCCTCGGGCTCGGGCGCTAGCCGAAAACCCCCGGCGGCCCGGGCCTTCCCACCGCGTGGGCCGGTCCGGCGCCGCCACCCTTCAACCTATGGGCCAGCTGTTCGATCGCATCACCGAGTTCGAGAACCTCCGGCAGTCGGCGTGGGAGGTGTTCCGAGGCAAGCGGGGCAAGGTGTCCGCCAACGCCCTGTTCCGTGACCTCGAGCCTCGCCTCCTCGAGCTGCAACGAGGCCTGCGCGGCGGCTCTACCGGCACGGGCCCTACCGCCACTTCGACATCCTCGATCCCAAGCCCCGCACCATCTCCGCCGCGACCTTGCGGGACCGGGTGGTGCACCACGCGATGGTGCGGGTGCTCGAGCCGCGCTTCGAGCGCCGCTTCATCCACCACAGCTACGCGTGCCGCACCGGCAAGGGCCAGCACCGGGCCTTGTGCCAGTTCGTGCGCTGGGCGCGCGGGCACCGCCACACGATGGTGCTCGATGTGCACCGCTTCTTCCCCAGCGTCGACCACGAGGTGATGAAGGCGGTGGCGTTCGACGTCGTGCGCGACCCCGAGGTCCGCGCCTTGATCGCGAACGTCATCGACGCGTCGGACCTGCCGTCAGCAGTGGCGCACTTCCCGGGCGACGACCTCTTGACCCCGCTCGGCCGCCGCACCGGCTTGCCGATCGGGAACCTGACCTCGCAGTTCCTCGCCAACGTGCTGCTCGATCGGGTCGACCACCACGTGAAGGACGACCTCCGCGTGAAGGCCTACCTGCGCTATGCCGACGATCTCGCGTTCTTCGGTGACGACAGGGCCGCGCTGTGGGCGCTCCGTGAGCGGGTCGAGAGCAAGCTCCTCGAGCTGCGCCTGCGGCTGAACCGGGGCAAGTCCCGCGTGCGCCGGCTGCGGGAGGGGGTGACCTTCCTGGGCTTTACGGTCCACCCGCAGACGATCCGGCTGGGGCCCGTCGCGGTCCGGCGCGCGCGTCGCCGGATGGCCTCGCTCCAGCGCGCCTACGTCCAAGGCATGCGGTGGGGCCAGGTCCAGGCATCCCTCCAGGCGTGGTCCGCGCACGCGAACCACGGCGACACCCATCGCCTCCGCGAGGCGGCCTTCGCGACACGCCCCTTCATGCGCGCGCTTGTGGTCACCGCGCTCGGCGGAGCCGCGAGCGCATAGGCTGGGGCTACGGCTTCAGGTTGGCGATGACGCGCTGAGCCTCGGCGCGCGCAGCCGGCGGGCTGCCCTCAGAAGCCGCGACTGCGCGCACGCGGGCCATTGCCTTGGGGAGGCCCATCTCGGCCAGGGTCAGCACCCAGTCCACCTGGGCGTCGTCGTGCAGTCGATGCGGGTCGATGCCGAGCAGCACCGCGAGGCCCGCGCCGTCAGGGAGGTCACCCAAGGCGCATATGGCGGCGCCCTGGCCCAGACCGGGCTTTGCGATGGCCCCGGTGAGGACAGGCAGCACCTGGTCTGGCGCCTCTCGCGCCAACCGGCACAAGGCCATCATCACCAGGTACGCCGCCGACTCGGCGTTCACCCAGGGGCCAGGCAGGGTGTCGAGCGCCTCCAGCATCGGTCGCGCGTCTTCGGGCAGGCGGGCGGCGATCCACGCCTGGTCGTCTCGCTCGCGCTCCGCGACTTCGCCGAGCGGACCCAGCGGGCCCGCGAGGTTGTAGAGCTGCTGGACGTCGTCGGCGTTCATGGCTCGTCGGGCTCCACCAGCTCGTAGGTGTACCTCACGGACTCGCTCCCAAGCCAGTAGCCACAGCTTCCGGCTACGAGCGACCCAACGCCATGGATCGCCCACGCCACGGGGCCCGCTGTGTCCGCAGGTGCGAAGGCACCGGCGAAGCCGCTGCCTGCGGCCCACGCACCGGCCCAGCCGCCTGCAGAGGTGAGCAGGGCCTTGGTCTTGTCCTTGGCGACGGCGACCTGGTAGGCGTCCGCGGCGACGCCGACCACGAGGAGGACCCGCCCGCCGTAGTGGAAAGCGGCGCGGACGCGTCCAGCCCACTTCATCCTCGTGGCGAAGGCGTCTGCCGCCGCTTGGAGGTGGGCCGGGGTCTCGGCCCCGGCTGCCTCGACCGCCTCTACGAGGCCGGGGAGGCCATCCTTGAGCTGAATGACCTCGGGCTTCGAGACCACGACGAATCGGCCAGGGCCTTGCCTCGAGAACTGGCTCCCAGGCTCCAAGACGACTTCGACGACGCCGTCCCGGGTTCGCCCGGCGAGCCTCCCGACCTCGTCCCACATCCGTGACTCCGCCATGCCGCGGCCCAGCTTTCGGAGTGCCTTGTTCTGCCGGTTGTTGAGCGCGGCCTCGTCCGGGAGACCAAACCGCCGCAGCATCTCCGCCCTGGCCTCCGGCGCGGTCTCGGCGATCTTCTCCGCCAGCATCTGCGACAGCTCAGCCTCGCCGAGTACCACGCTGGCGGTGGGCCGCACGATCTCGACCCGGACGGGCACGTCCTTGCCGACGAGCGGGCCCACGTAGGGGTCGCCTTCGACCACGAACCAGGACGCCTGGCCCTTCCCGAGCTCGGGTTTGAAAGGCGGCTTGCCGTCCGCGATGTTGCTCAGGATCGCCAGGCCGATCTCCGGCGTGACCATGGTGTTCGCGGGTCGGGTCGGGCTCGAGCCCGCAGGCCCTACTGTTCGGATGAGGCGACTGGCCATCTCCTCGACCACCTCATCCAGAAGCCCGGCCGCGAGGGGGCCGTCGAGGTTCGACAGCGCGGTGAAGCGGGCGCCCAGCGCCTCGTCCGAGAGCGCCTCGATCGGGGCCGGCCCGCGCTCCGACCACCGCACGCCCCCAGGCAGCGGCTCGGTGTCCACCACAGCGTCGTCCTCCGGGACTGGGGCCTCGGCGCCCGCGGGCCGCACGCCGGCGTCCGGCCCCCAGTCGGGTGGCGTTGCCGCTAGGGTGGTCGCGGAGCTGGTCACGGTGGAAGTCGAGGCCATGTCCAACGGAAAAGCACGATCCGCGCCAGGATGCTCAGAGCCCGGCAGGCCCAGGATTCGAGATCCGCGGTGGGCATGCTCGTCCGGACGAACCGGACACCGGACGGACGTTCGATCGGCCTGAGGAGAAAGCGTCGTGGGCTCGACGACCGCAGACCGCCCGGGACGTGGGATTGGGGAGGGGTCGGGACCGTCCCGGGCGGTCATCGATGCAACCGGTCGGGATGGCGCGGCCATTCCAGGCGCCGCGTTTTTTCCCCTTCCCGACGGTGGCCGGTCCGGTGACCGGCTCAGCGGGGCGTCGTGGGCCGTTCGGTGTCCGTCCGGTTTTCGGACGTCGTTCGGATTTCGGACGCGTGGTGGGCCGGGATGGCGGCAGGGAGGGTTGGCACGTTGCTCGCAACGTGTCTTGCAGTGGCCGGTGACGACGACTGGGTGAGGCATCCCCACGACACGCTCTTTCAGCTGGCGTTCGGGGATCCAGAGGTGGCCCGGGCGGAGCTGCTGGCGGTCGTGCCGGACGAGGTCTGCGCACAGCTGGACTTTTCCCGGATGCGGCAGGTGCCGAGCCGGACGGTGAGCCGGCGCTTGAAGAGCCAGTACACGGACGTGATGTACGAGGTGCCGCTGCGGGGGGGCGGCACGGTGTTCTTGTGGTTCCTCCTGGAGCACCAGTCGACGTCGCCGCCGCTGATGGCGTTCCGGTTCCTGCGGTACGAGGTGCACCGCTGGTCGGTGTATCTGCGGAGCAAGGCAGGACGAGAGCGTGGCCGGCTGCCGATGGTGGTGCCGGTGCTCCTGCTGCACGACCCGCGGGGGCGGCGCCCGCCTGCGCGGCTGTCGGACCTGTACGACGCGCCGCTTGAGCTGGTGGAGGCCCTGAGGCCGCTGCTGCCAGACTTCACGTTTCTGGTCGATGACCTCATGGCGCGCTCGGAGGCCGACCTGGCGCAGCGCTCGGCCTCGGCCGTCTACACCCTGACGCTGTGGTTGCTGCGGGCGCGAGGCGAGGTGCCCGAGGCCCGGGAAGAGGCCTATCGTAGGCTGTTCGAGCGGCTGGCGGCGGAGGGGCAGGTGGAGGTTGGGCAGGCGATGATGCACTATGTGTTGAACACGAGCCGGGCGGCAGACCCGGTGGCGCTGCGGGCGGCGCGCGAGGCGAGCCCGCGGCTGACGGAGGCGGTGATGGGAATCTGGCAGCAACGGATCCAGGAGGGTGAGGCGCAGGGCCGTGAAGCGGGCCGAGAGGAAGGCCGTGAAGCGGGCCGAGAGGAGGGCGATCTGCTCGGGCGCACCTCGATGCTCCTGAGGCTGCTCGAGGCGCGCTTCGGCCCGGTGTCTACCGAGGTCGAGGCGCGGGTCCGCGATGCGGACTCGGCGAGCCTGGAACGTTGGGCTGTGCGCGTGCTGACCGCCCAGGCGATCGGCGAGGTGTTCGAGGACGGCTGAGGGCTCCGTCGGACGACCGCTCAGTGCGCGGCCACCGCGGAGGTGAGGTCGTCCACCAGGTCCATCTTGGTGACGATGCCCACCAGCTTCTCCTGGTGGTCCATCACCAGGCCCACCTCCTCCCGGGCGAACGTGTCGAGCAGCCGCGAGACCCCGTCTGCGATGTGGATGGTGTTCACCTTGCGGAACATCACCTCGGCCACCGTGGTGTTGAGGGTGGCCTGGCTCTCGACGATGCGGCCGAGCAGGTCGGACTCGGTCACGATGCCTACGAGGCGGCTGTCGTCGATCACCGGGAGCTGGCTGATGCCGTGCCGCTTCATGCGCCGCACCGCGTCCGCCACCACGTCGCTGCTCGTGGCGACCACCAGCTCGCGCTTCGGGAGGCGGCGGAGGATGTCGCCCACCGTCTCCTCGGCCCAGCGCCGCTCGGTGAAGCCGTTCTCCTTCATCCACTGGTCGTCCATGAACTTGGTCATGTAGTTCCGGACCGAGTCGGGGAGGATGACCACGATGCGGGCGCCGGGGTTCTTCTTCGCGATCTCGAGCGCGGCGTACATCGCGCTGCCGGAGCTGCCGCCGCAGAGCAGGCCCTCGCGCCGGATGAGGCGGCGGGCCAAGATGAAGGACTCGCGGTCCTCGGTCTTGATCCACTCGTCGATGAGGCTCCGGTCCAGCACGTCGGGGATGAAGTCGTAGCCGATGCCCTCGACCTTGTAGGACGAGATCGGGCCCTCACCGGCGAGGATGGAGCCCACCGGGTCCACGCCCACGATCTTCACGTTGGGCAGGACCTCCTTCAGGCGCTTCGCGACCCCGGTGATGGTACCGCCGGTGCCGGCGGCCGAGACCAGGAAGTCCAGCTTGCCGCCGGTCTGCTCGAGGATCTCTTCGGCGGTCTCGTAGTAGTGCGCGTCCGGGTTATCGGGGTTCGCGTACTGATCGAGGATGTGGCTGTTCGGCAGGATCTCGTGGAGCTTCTTCGCCACCCCGATGTGGCTCTCGGGGGCGTCCCACGCCGCCTCGGTCGGGGTGCGGATGATCTCCGCGCCGAGGGCCTCGAGCACCACCTGCTTCTCGCGGCTCATCTTCTCGGGCATCGTGATGATCATGCGGTAGCCGCGGATCGCGGCGGTGAGCGCCATGCCGATGCCGGTGTTGCCGCTGGTGGGCTCGATCAGGGTGTCGCCCGGCTTGATGCGCCCGGACTTCTCCGCCTCCAGCACCATGCGGCGCCCGATGCGGTCCTTCACCGAGCCGCCCGCGTTCATGAACTCGCACTTGGCGAGGATCTCGCAGCCGTACTCTTTGCCCACGTTCTGGATGCGGACCATGGGGGTCTGGCCGATGGCCTGGAGGATGGAGTCGTAGATCTCGGAGGACATGATGCGGGCGGGACGCTAGCACCCCGGGCCGGGGGGCCAAAACAGAAGATGCGACCGTCCGCCGCTCGGCGGAGGTGAGCCGCGCTGCGTCAGCGCAGCGGCGCGGGGCGCGGGAGCTTGGGGCCGTTGGCCCGGGTCGGATCCGTCAGCTGGAGCTGGGCCGCGCTCAGGGCGGAGAGGCCGGCTTGCTCGTGCACCTTCAGGGGACGCCCCGAGACGCCCGCCTTCCCCGACGCCCGGATCCCGAGCGCCGCCGGGACCATGACCGGGCCGGTGAGGTAGATGGGGGCCTCGGTCTCGTCCGCCACCACCAGGTTGGCGAAGCCCACCGGCCCCACCGCGAGGCGGACCGCGTAGCGCACCCACACCCGCCCGCCGAGCTCTACCTTGGTCTCGGCATCGGGGGTGAGGTCCCACGCAAGCTCCCCCTGCTCGGGGTCGACGCCGACCACCGAGGCGCTCACCGGCTCCTCTGCGGCGTCGGTGTTGCGGCCGATCCAGACGCTCACGTCGAAGGCGCCCGCGCCGGCCCGCGCGATCCCCACGATCCCCACCCCGTGGGTGTTCTTGGGGGCCTTGGGCATGAGCAAGATGGGTTGACGGGTGGGGCTCTCGGTGACGAAGAGGCGCTGCACCACCGGGAGCGCGGTCGCGCCGATCAGGTTGGTGGGGTACGGCTGCCAGCCCTCCGCCAGCAGGTCGAAGTCGGGGTTCAAGAAGCGGTTGTCGGTGGGCGAGTCCCCGAAGAGGCCCTTCTTGGCCACCAGGTAGCGCGCCGCCTGGGGCCCGGCGTCGGTGCCTTCGACCCCGCCGTCCGCGACCACGCCGCTGTCCGGCTGGGCCTCCTCGGGCTCGGCGCCGGTGCAGGCGGAGATCACGAGGGCGGCCGCGGCCACCACGAAGTGCAACTTGACCTTCACTGCATCACCCACGCCTTCGCCGCCTCGAGGACGGTGTCCACGCCCTGCACCGCGTCGCTCTGCTTCTGGAGCACCACCTCGTCCGGCGCCACGCCGCGGCCGGTGGTGAAGTCCAGGTTGGTGTCGGAGGTCGAGCGCAGGAACACCGAGTCGTGCACCTGGAAGCTGCCCCCCGCGATCTCACCGAGGAACGCGGGGCGCCGCCACACCACCCCGAAGGCCCCGTAGCTGCGGGCTCCGCCGAAGATCCGGGTCTGGCCGAGGGAGCGGAAGGTGAGGATCCGGCTGATGAAGTCGTTGCCGCTCACGTCGGCCCCGTTCAGCACCGCGACCCGCGCGCTCCCCGCCCGCGAGCTGGAGCTGGAGAAGGCCCCGAGCGGCCAGTCGAGGAAGCTCGCGCAGGACTTCGTGAAGCTCGACTGCCGATCGCAGCGCACCAGCTGGTTCCGAAGCGTCGCGTCCAACGTGCGGTCGAGCTGCGGGAACAGGTTCATCGCGTAGAAGTCGCTGCGGGGGGTGAGGTAGCCGGCGAGGTGGTCGACCGCGGTGACGCTCCCGCCGCTGCCCAGACGCTGGTCGAGCACCACGCGCTCGGGGCCGCCGGTGAGGGCCGAGGTCACGGTGGTCTTCCATGCTGCCCCCTCGGGCAGGCTCTGATCGGGCATCCCGTTGATCTGCAGGTACTGCACCCCGCCCTCGCTCCTGGTCGCGGCGTAGGCGTACTCGTGATCGTTGGCCCCCGGCACCGCGCTGTTCAGCCGGAAGTCGCACGGCAGGTAGGCGGTGAGCCACGCGGGGGGGAGCCCGCTCCACACCTCCTGGGCGAGCTCGGCCAGGTCGATGGTGATGCGCTGGACGCTCGCGACGTTGCAGCGCTGCCCGTCGGTGCGGGCGCAGCGCCCAAAGGTGATCTCCGCCCCGGACTTGAGCGCCGCCTCGAAGAGCTCGGGGGTGCTGACGAAGGTGCGGGCCGCAGGATCACCTGCAAACGCAGAGTAGCGGCGCGCGAGGGGCGCCCAGTCCAGCGGATCCATCCCGTCGATGCTGATGAGCACGTCGCCGGGGGCGAGCATGGTCGCGAAAGGGCTGCCCGCCTGGGCGCCGAATACCAGCGGGGCGGACTCCACCGTGGGCATCAGGTCCGCCTCGCCCATGTGGATGCACACCCCGGCGTTGGCGACCGGGAAGCGCAGGCTGGTGACGGGCGGCGCGGCGTGCCCGTCGGCCAGCCGCTGGTAGGCGATGGCGAGGGCGGAGCGGAAGCTGCGCGCGGTAGCGTCGCTCGCCATCTGCGAGCGCAGCGAGGGCTCGAAGAGATCGATCTGGGTGAGCGGGTAGCGCCCGCCCTCGAAGTAGCGCAGCTCGAAGATGCGGCGCTCGAGGTACTGGGAGCGCAGCTCCGAGTCCTCGACGATGCCGCCCATCACCGCCGCCCCGTCCACGCAGCGGCCGTAGAGGCAGAGCCCGTCCGCGCCGCAGGTGGTGTCCTCGTCGACGAGGCGGCAGGCGAGGTCGGGCACGCGGGCCTCGCCCAGGTCGCGCACCTCGAGGCCGTCCAGCTCGACCCGCAGGGTGCTGTCGTAGTCCGCGGTGCCGGACTGCAGGCCGAAGAGCTGCTCGTCGAAGACGCGGAGCACGGTGGGGTCCAGGGTGCCCATGCGGGCGTCGACCGGCCCGCTGCTCCACTCCTCCCAGCCGTCCTGGGTCAGGCGGCCGGTCGGCTGAAAGAGCACCGAGCCCAGCTCCACCCCGCCGATGAGGTCGCCCGCGAGGACGTCGTCGGCCCCCGCCCCGTACCAGACCAGCGCCACGTGGGCGCGGGTGCCCTTCGCGCGCTGCCACACCCGCACCTCGATCCGGCGGCCCGCGAGCTGATCCAGCGCGCCGCGCAGGTCGAGGAACACCGCCGCGGTGCGGCCGCCCATCGAGAACACCCCGTCCCCCTCGATCGCGTCGCCCGGCGCGCTGACGAAGAGCTCGTCGACCGCATAGGAGGGCAGGGGCTGGGCGAAGGCCGAGAGCGCGGCCAGCTTCACGTTGGCGGGGAACGCGTCCCGCGCCTCGAAGCCCACGCCGAGGGCCGCGTCGTCGAGCACGACCTTGCCCGTCGCCTCGTCGAAGCCGCTCGCCGAGGCGCTGGTGGGGAGCAGGGTGAACAGGGCCAGGAGGGGGCCTACCCCGCGCGTCGATGCGCGAATCACGAACCCTCGGTTACAGGAGTGGGGCGGGGTGCGCATCCGCCGAGCGGAGCCGGAGAGCAGATTTGCGCTCAATGAGATCCACCTGAACCGCCGGAAGCGGCGCCGCCGCGGGTCGGTGGTTCGAGGCGCCAGGGGGGCGTAGGCTCCCACCATGGGGTTTGCCTGTTGTCGGTGCATGGTCCTCGCCGGCCTCTGCCTGGGGCCGGTCGCTTGCCTCCCGTACCTCGGCGGCGGGCCTCAGATCGGCGTCACCACGGACGGTGAGCTCTCGGTGGGGGCCGAGCTGGGGCTTGGGTTCACCTTTGCGAAGGGCGACCTCGGATACATCCTGCTCCCGCTCCCGGAGTCGAGCACGGTGGCGGTCGACCACGTCGCCTACGTGGCGCTCGAGCCCGCGTTCTACGCCTCGCCCACCCTGGGCTACGCCCAGGGACAGGCGTCCGGCGGCTACGCGCTCTTCGGGGGGAGCGCAGGGCTGGGGGTGACGCCCGGCTACACCGCGCGTGACGGCTTCGACCTGCTTCACCTCGCCAACATCGGCGACTGCTCAAGCGGGACCTACTCCCCGCTCGTGACCTTCACCGTCGGCTATCGCTTCTACCTGGCGCGCTCGGCGCAAGAGAACGTGCACGAGTTCTACTTCGCGCCAAAGCTGTTCGCAGCGCCCTGCTTCCAGATAAGCGACTGAGGCTGGCTGGGCACGAACAAAAAAAGGGCGGTGCCGAGGCACCGCCCGATCAAACCAAAGCAACCAGGGCTCAAAAGGTGGAGCAGCGCGGATACCGTATGACCGTATCACGACTCCCAGAAATGCCTGGCTTTCCGGGGCCGCATGCTAGGCATGGGGGGGGCCCGTGTCCAGCCTGAACCGCCGCGGTGCGCGTGCGCTCGGGGCTCGTGCATGTGTTGCCGCATCCCGAGGCGACCGCGCGGACGATGGAGTCGACCGTGCTCCCGAATATTCGGCGGAGCGGACCACGCCCTTGTCCACCTCGTGGACGCCTCGTACCGTCCGTGCAGCAGGGGTCCACATGGACAACGCCTTCATCGCCAAGGAATTCAAGTGGGACTGCAGGTCGCTGCGGCCGAGGCAGCGCCTCTTGAGCCGTGTGGTGGAGCGCGTGCTCAAGCTCCAGCTCGCGCCGCTCTCCTTCTGCTGGGAGAACGCCAACGTGGAGGCGCGGATGAACGTCTTCCACCTCGTCTCGCAGACCGCGTTCTACCGGGTGCCGGGAGACGTGGTCGAGATCGGCTGCAACTCGGGCGAGATGTCGATCGTCATCCGCAAGGTGCTGGACACCTACGCGCCGCACAAGACGCTGCACGTCTACGACAGCTTCGAGGGGCTGCCCGAACCCGCCGGCGACGACAGCTCGAACGGGATCTACAAGTCCGGGGACATGTCCGCCTCGCGCCGGGTGTTGGTCGGCCGATTCGAGCAGCTCGGCCTCGACCTGCCTCACATCCACCAGGGGTGGTTCGAAGACACTATCCCGTCTCAGATGCCCGACCAGATCAGCTTCGCGTACATCGACGCCGACCTCTACAGCTCGACCAAGCACGTGCTGCCGCACGTCTACGCCCGTCTGTCGCCCGGGGCGATCTGCGCCTTCGGCGTGTACTACGACGAGACCGTGTTCCGCCGGGACGAGACCTGGGACACCTTCAAGTCGCCGGGCGTGAAGCGCGCCACCGACGAGTTCTTCGCGGACAAGCCGGAGTCGGTCTCGGTGCTCTACGCGAACGAGTACTCCAACGGGTACTTCCGCAAGAGCCTCGACGAGGCGTGAGGGGCAAGTGGGCTACGACCCCAAAAAACGAAAGGCCCGGTATCATCAAGGATACCGGGCCTCTTCACAGTGGAGCTGATCGGGGTCGAACCGACGACCTCTTGAATGCCATTCAAGCGCTCTCCCAACTGAGCTACAGCCCCAAAAAGGGAAGGAAAATCAATTGTCACGCCACCGCCGGGTTGGGCCCGTCGAGGTGGACGGGTTGGTAGCAAACGCATTCGAGGGTGTCAACGCTCTTCAAAAGACGCGGGGCCCTTTTGGCGCGCCCGGCAGGACCACGTCGCCACGGTAGACGGTGTGGACCTCTTCACCCGCGTCGATCCTGAGCGCGCCGTCTTCGGCGATGCCGAGCAGGCGCCCGCGGAAGAAGCGTCGCTCGTCGGTGACCTCGACCGTCTGGCCGAGCCCGATCGCGGCCGCGGTCCAGCGTGCGGCGGCGGGGCCGAGACCCGACGCCTCGGCCTCTTCGAACGCAGCCTCGAGCTGGTTGGCGAGCGCCGCGAGCACCTCGGCGAGCGCCGGCGCGGATGCGCCGAGATCAGCCAGAGCGGCGGCGGCGGGGGCGAGCGCGGCGGGGTAGGCGGCGGCGGTGAGGTTCACGCCGACGCCGATCACCGCGTGCTCGATGCGTTGGTGGTCGGCCGAGGCCTCCACCAGGATCCCCGCGACCTTCTTGCCGTAGTGGGGCCCGGGGGCGGCCACCACGAGGTCGTTGGGCCACCTCAGGCCGAGCACTCCGGGCGCGTCGATGAAGCGCGAGAGGGCCTCGTGCGCCGCCACTCCCGCGACCAGGGTGAGGGCGGGGGCGAGGCGGGGCGACAGGCTCGGTCGGAGCAGGAACGAGGCGTACAGGCCGGCCCCCGCGGGCGAGAACCAGGCGCGCCCGCGCTGCCCGCGGCCGGCGCTCTGCTCGGCCGCCACCACCACCAGCCCGGCCTCGGCCCCGGCGCGAGCCAGCGCGAGGGCGCGGTCGTTGGTGCTCGGGAGGGTGGGGTGCACCTCGACCACCCGGGCCAGGCGCCGGGTCGACAGGTGCGGGGCGAGGTCGAGGCCGCGGGCGACGCCGAGGGGGCTGGAGGCGCTGACCACCTCCACCGGTCAGGCCCCCCAGTCCAGCGCGATGTCGGCCGACGGGGCGCTGTGGGTGAGCGCGCCCATCGAGACGTAGTCCACCCCAGTCGCCGCGATCTCGGGGAGCCGGGCCAGGGTCACGTTGCCGCTCGCCTCCAGAAGGGCCCGGCCCGCGGTGCGCTGGACAGCTGTGCGCATGGTCGCGGTGTCCATGTTGTCGAGGAGCACCACGTCGGCGCCGGCGGCGAGGGCCTCGTCGAGCTGGGCCAGGCTCTCGACCTCGACCTCGACTCGCACCAGGTGGTGCGCAACCTCTCTTGCGCGCTCCACCGCCTTCGTGATCGAGCCGAGGGCCGCGATGTGGTTGTCCTTGATCAGCACCCCGTCGAAGAGGCCGAAGCGGTGGTTGTAGGCCCCGCCGTGGCGCACCGCCGCCTTCTGGAGGGCGCGCATGGCCGGGGTGGTCTTGCGGGTGTCCACCACCTTGCACTTCGTCCCCGCCACCGCCTGCGCTGCCTTGTGGGCCATGGTGGCCACCCCGCACAGGCGCTGCAGGAGGTTGAGGGCGAGGCGCTCCCCAGTGAGGAGCGAGCGGGCGGGGCCGCGCAGGCTCCCCACCGCGGCGCCCGGCTCGACGAGGTCGCCCTCCTTGTTCGCCCAGCGCACCTCTACCCGCGGATCCACCGCGGCGAAGACCGCCTCGACCGCCTCGAACCCGGAGAGCACGAGGGTGTCCTTGGCCCGCACCGTGGCTTCGCCGACGAGGTCCTCGGGCAGCAGGGCGGAGGTGAGGTCCTGGGGCCCGATGTCCTCGGCCAGGGCGAGGGCGATGAGCTGCCGGGAGGTGTGGTCGAGCGCCATGGCCGCACCGTCGACTCGGCTCGGGCGCCAGTCAAGGACAGAGGGGCGCTCCGCTTGCGTCAGAAGGTGATGGCCAGGTTCGCGAAGGCGGTGAGGGTGAAGATGCCCTCGGCCCGGAGGCGCCGACCCGGCTGATCGTAACGCGGGTCGTAGTACGGCGAGCGCTCGTCCTCGCCGCGCGAGTTCGACGCGTTCACGCGGCCCGCGCAGGGGGAGCCGCCGCAGGTGGCGTTGCTCCCCTCGGGATCGGTGTCCTCGCCCACCTTCTCGGCGGTGATCAGGTGGTTGGTGACGAAGCCGACCTGCACCCCGCCTCGGAACATGAGCCACTTGGAGGGCTTCAGGAGGAGGGCGAAGGAGCCCTGCATCTCCATGTGCTCGTCCACCCGGTTCAGCTCGCCGCAGGGCACCCCGACGAGGGCGCCGCAGTTCGTGCCGTCCTGGGCGGTCGTGTAGTTCCGCGGGTCTGCGTAATCGTTATACGTGACCGCGTCCGCTGCGATCGACGGGTCTGCGCGGTTGGCGGGGACCCGGGTCTGGTCGAGGTTTGGCAGGTAGTCGGACAGCTCGCTGTAGGTGCGGCCGATGCCCACGTAGCGGAAGCTGAAGCCGAGATCGACGGAGTAGAGCTCCTCCTTCTCGGGCACCTCGTGGATGATCACGTCGACCCCGACCTTGGCGCGCCCGCTCGGCGGGGGCTGCATCCCCAGCGCCTTCTGGGCCGAGGTGGCGACCGGGATCCGCGCGCCGAGCACCACGTAGGGGTCGAGGGCGGGGGTGCCGAGGCGCATCCGGCGCGACAGGCCCACCGAGAGGTCGAAGATGGTCTGCCCCTGGCCCATGCCGCCCTTGCCGGCCTGATCGGGGAGGGCCGCGATGTCGGCCGGGTCCCGGCGGCTGCCGGTGGGGGCGATGAGGTCGCCGGTGAGGGTCAGGGTCGGGTAGGCCTCGTCCTTCGCGTCCACGAAGGGCGACCAGGACAGGCCGAAGGTCATGTCGCCGAACCCCGCGCGCTCGCGGGAGGCGGGGACCTCGGTGATCGGGTAGCGGTAGTCGTAGTTGGGGTCGTTGGCGTTGTCGGTGCCCCAGATCGTCGAGGTGCCCTCGACCCCGTCCGCGAACGCGATCTGGCTCTTGTAGGCCAGGATGATCGGGGCGCGGATGTGGAGCTCGAGGTCGCGGAAGATGCCCGCCCGCAGATCGATGTTCAGCCGGTGCTGGTACTCCGAGAACGCCAGCTCACGGATGTCCTCGGCCGTGGTGGGGCTGCCGTTGGCGTCCCGCTGCACCCACTCCCGGGTGATGTTGGCGGACTTGCGGATGTGCTCGTAGCCCACCCCCAGCCACACCTCGGGGAGGGGGTGGTCCTTCTCGACCGCGGTCAGCACGTGGGTGGGCCACGCGGCCTCGGCCGGGAGCACCAGGACGCCCTGCAGCGCCACCGCCGAGATCAACGCCGTCCACCGCATGCGCTGCCCCCAGGCGGTAGCCTTCACCAGAGATCCTGTCAAGTTATGGGCCTCACCCCTCATCGGAGGTGTCGCGCAGGCCGAGCTCCTTCATCTTGTTCTGGAGGCTCTTCCTGGAGATCTCGAGACGGCGAGCGGCCTTGGTGACGTTGCCCCCCGTCTCCTCGAGGGCCCGCCGGATGAGGTCCTTCTCGACCGTCTCGGTGTGCAGGCGCACGATCTCCTTCAGCGGCCCCACCGGCCCGGCCGGCATCAGATCCATGGTGGTGGGCGGCGTGGAGGGCGTGGGGGGCTCGGAGTCCTTGCCCCGGATCTGCTCGGGCAGCTCGTCCGGGGTGACCTCCGCCTCCTCGGCGAACAGGACGGCCCGCTCCATCACGTTCTCGAGCTCGCGGATGTTGCCGGGCCACGCGTACGCGCACAGCAGGCGGATCGCGTCGGCGTCGACCCGCTCCACCTTCTTGCCCAGGCGGTCGTTGTACTTGGTGCGGAAGTGCTCCACCAGGAGCGGGATGTCCTCCCGACGCTCCCGCAGCGGGGGCAGCACGATCGGCACCACGTTCAGGCGGTAGAAGAGGTCCTCGCGGAAGCGCCCCGCCTTCACCTCGGCCGCGAGGTCCTGGTTGGTGGCGGCCACCAGGCGCACGTCCACCTTCGTGGTGGTGACCCCGCCCACCCGCTCGAACTCCGACTCCTGCAGGGCTCGGAGCAACTTCACCTGCATCTCGAGCGGGATCTCGCCGATCTCGTCGAGGAAGAGGGTGCCCTCGTCGGCCAGCTCGAAGCGGCCGGGCTTGGCGCTCACCGCCCCGGTGAACGCCCCCTTCTCGTAACCGAAGAGCTCGGACTCGATGAGCTCCCGAGGAATGGCGGCGCAGTTGATGCGGATGAAGGGCTTGTCGCGGCGCGGCGACTCCGCGTGGAGGGCGCGGGCCACCAGCTCCTTGCCCGTGCCGGACTCGCCGGTGACGAGCACGGTGGAGGGGCTGGGGGCCACCTTCTCGATCGTCTTGAAGACCTCCTGGAGCACCGCGCTCACCCCGATGATCCCGAAGCGCCCCGGCCCCGCCTCGGACGCCTCGCGGGCCGAGATCTCGGCCGAGGCCGCCGCCTTTCTGATCACCAGCCGCAGCTCGTCGGAGTCGAAGGGCTTGGTGAGGTAGTCGAAGGCGCCCAGCTTCATCGCGGTGACCGCGGTGTCGACCGTGCCGTGGGCGGTGAGCATCACCACCGGCACCTCGGGGTACTCGGCCTGGGCCTGGGCCAACAGGGCCATCCCGTCCATCTGCGGCATCCGCAGATCGGTGAGGAGCACGTCGATCGGGTGCTTGGCGAGCAGCGCCAGGCCCTCGACGCCATCCTGCGCGGTGAGGACCTCGAAGCCCTCCCGGCGCAGGGTGGCAGCGAGCACCTTGCGGAGGTTCGCCTCGTCGTCCACCACGAGGATGGTCTGCCGGGAGGAGGCGGCCATGGCAGGGAGGGATCGGCCCGGCGGGCCGACCCGGCCTCTAGTAGATCACGTCCTCGTCGGCGGGGGGCGTGGTCTCCTGGGGCCGCACCACCCGGCTCGCGGTCGCCGTGGTGGTGATGGGCGGCGTGCTGGTGCTCGCCGACGCCGCGGTGGGCGCCGCCTTGGCCTTGGCCGGCGTGGCCGCGGGGGCTGCGTCGCTCCCCTCGGCCGCCGCGGCGGCGGCTTCCTCGGCGTCCAGCTTGGCGTGGTACTCGTCCCACCGCTGGAAGTGGGTCTTGCTCTGGACCGGGGCGCAGGCCAGACCGGTCACGCCCAGCAGGGCGCACGTGAGGGCGAGGCGAAGAGCTCGCATGGCGCGGACCATAGCCCAGGACGGCCGGGAGGTGAAAGGGTTTCGGCGCGGCTCCGGCGCTCTAGGCCGACACCTGCGCGGCCTGGGGGAGCCGGCGGGCCGCCTTGGCCCCCGGGGTGGGGGCCTGGATGCGGGTCTCCTTCAGGACCTCGTCGTACAGGTGCTTGTAGCGCGGGGGCAGCAGCACCCGGGTCCCGGGGAGGCTGAGCTCCAGGCCCATCCAGGTCTTGGCCAGGGTGGCCTGGTGCTCGTCCCCGAGCGGGCGGCGGCGGTCCTTGCCGAGCTTCCTCGGGATGGTCAGGAACCAGCGCCCGGCGTCCATCTCGAGGCTGCCCCGGGTCCGGCGCCGCACGTCGGGCACGTCGAGGGCGAACACCACGAAGGGGCCGAGGTCGGTCGCCACCACCGGATCCCGGGGCATGGCGACCTTGCCGCGGAGGCGGCCGAGGGTGAGGTCGTACACCACGGTGGCGCCGAAGCGGGCGGTGCGGAGGGCCCAGCGCACCAGGAACGCGGTCGCGACCAGGAGCACCACGTTGATCACCAGGGCGGCGGTGGGGAACACCACCGCCAGGCCGACCAGGGCGAGGGTCAGCACCAGCTTGGTGAGCTGGAAGAGGCCGTCCACGAAGGGGATGGGCGACAGCCAGATCAGCACGTCGAGGGCGGTGCGCATGATCACGAGGGCGATCAGCGCGCTGAGGCCCGCGGCCAGCATCAGGATCCCGGTGCCGATCCCCGCCTTGGCCACCGGCTCGGCCGCCGCCATGTGCGGAGCCATCAACAGCACCACCGCCGCCACCCCGAAGAGCGACTCGCCGGTGCCGAGGAACTCGGCCAGGGGCTTGGTGAGCTTGGTGGAGCGCCCGAACTGCAGGAGGAGGCCCAGGAGGGCCAAGACGATGAACATCGCCGCGTGCCCGAGGATCTCGAGCCCGGGAGGGAGCTCCCAGAGCCCGAGGGCGCCGGCGATCCCGAAGGCGGCGAGGGCCAGGAACGGGCTGATCCCCAGGGGGCCGATCATCGAGGCGGACTTCACGAGCCCGGCGGCGGCGCTGGCCGACCCCGCGGCGGCGGCCTTGGCGGCCCACGCCTCGGGGCCGAGGACGGCCACCATCAACAGGACCAGGCCGAGGGCCAGGAGGGCGCGGGGGAGGCGGTGAGCGCTCACGGGGGGCATGGTAGTCCCACCTCCCCGCCGGTCAAAGGTCGTCGATGTCGACCTGGTGGTGGTGGAGGGTGGCGAACAGGGCGGTCGCGGGGAGCCCGAGGGCCTCGCTCGCCTGGGTGACGTGCCCCCGGTGGGCGGCCATCAGGTCCTCGAGGAAGGCGGTGCGGAGGCTCCGCATGAAGGGCCCGTCGTCCTGGGGGGTGGGGTTGTGCAGGCGTCGGAGGGCCCGCTCGAGCCCCGCGAGGTGGCCGGGCCAGTCGTGGCGGGCGAGGAGGGTGTTCGTGCGGGGCCCGAGGGGGAGCGGGGGCGCCATCGTCTGGGCGAAGCGCTGGGCGAGGGGCACGATGTCTTCCGGGCAGGCGGCCAGGGTCGGCACCTCCAGCACCACGACCGACAGGTGCGCGGCCAGCTTCGGATCGATCGGCAGGGGCGGTGCCAGCGGGCGGGTGCTGGTCGCCACCACCCGCACGTCCCGCCCGCCCACCGGGAGCCGCTCCAGGACCGCCAGGAGCTCGGCCTGGCGGGCCCGAGGGAGGGCCTCCACGTGCTCGAGGAGCCAGGTGCCGCCGCGCGCCGCCTCCATCGAGCCCGCGAAGGGCTCGGGGTTCCTGAGGTCGGTGGCGATGAAGGGCCCGTTCTTCCTGCGGCTCTCGGCGTGGAGCCCCTGGGCCAGGGTGGCCTTGCCGGTGCCCGCGGGCCCCACCAGGAGCACCGTGCTGCGGACCCCCGCCACCCGCATCAGGCGGGCGAAGAGCCGGCGCCCCACCGGCGAGACCACCACCATGGTGCCGAGGGTCGCCTCGCCGCGCTCCTCGAGGGGGGGCTCGGGCACGGGCTCGTCCCGGGCCAGCACCCGCACCGTGGTCTCACCCACCCGGAACACGTCGTCGTGGGCGAGGAAGGCCTGCTCGATCGGGGTCGCGCCCTCGACGAACGTGCCGTTGGTGGAGTCGAGGTCCCGGACCCGCAGGCCCTCCGCGAACAGATCCAGCTCCGCGTGGTAGCGGGACACCGCGTCGTCGGTGAGCACGAGGGCGGCGGCGGGGGCCGCGCCCACCAGGGCGGTCCAGGAGGTGAGATCCGCAACCCGCCCTGCGTCCGGGCCCTCCTCGACCATCGCCTGCCACCGCCGGCGCAGGAGCTGCCCGGTCTCGGGGTGGGTGAGGTAGAGCAGGGGGGCCGCGCCGAGCACGCCGGAGGCGCCGCGGGGCGGGGGCTTGGTCGGACCGGGCACCGACCTCACTATCGCACGGGCCACGCGAGGAGGGCAGGGGGCTCAGGCCGCCGGGACACCCGCGGGTTGCACCGAGGACCAGTCCGCGGGGGCGATGTCCACCCGCGTCTGGCCCGCCGCCACCCGCACCACCATCGGCTCGTGGTCGCGGCAGTCCACGCTGAGGCCGCAGGGCACCGCGCGGGTGTAGTAGGCGCGCAGGCCAGGTTGCACCGAGTCGCTCCGGGCGAAGACGAGGTACTCGCCGGCCGGGACCTGCAGGGTGTATTGCAGCTCCTCCTCGCCCTGCCGGGGCCGCACGCAGCGGGCCGCGCCGCCGCTCACCGGGGTGGCGCACACCTCGAGGTCGGTCGGCGGGACGCAGCCGGGGAAGCGGACCGGGCCCGCGATGTGGGCGGGGACCTCGGCGTCGCGGCGCTCGGCCCGGCCGTCGGTGGGCAGGGCCGCCGCCACCGCGAGCACGCCAACGGCGAGGGCCAGAGGGGGGCGGAGGGCGGCGCTGCAGTCCATGCCCCCTGTAGTCTGCAGGTGACGGGCCAACGCAGGCCGGCGCGGGTTGGGCGGGCTCTCTTGGGGTAAACTCTGGGGCCAGGGCGCCCCGGAGGTGGGGCGAACTGTCCCACATGGGGGTCAGCCGTCGTGCAGCAGCTCCAGCCGCGCGGGCACGAACTTGTGCCACGGGGTGCCGGCGAAGGCGTCGCGATCCTGGAGCGAGGTCAGGGTGTTGGGGGCCACCCCGCCGTCCCGGGTGCCGGTGCCGTTGGGCAGGGCGAGGTGTCCGGGGCGCATGCTCGGGCTCACCTCGACCATGACCTGGGCGGCCCCGGTCCGGGTCACCAGCCGGGCCGGGCCGCCGGTCACGAGGCCCAGGCGGCGGGCGTCCTCGGGGCTGACCCGCAGGGCGCCCTCCGCGTCCTTCTTCCGCCACGCCGGGTCCCGCAGGATGGTGTTGGCGGTGAAGGACCGGCGCTCCCCCGCCGCGAGCACGAGCGGGAAGTCGGGATCGACGGGGGGCGGGCCGGCGCGCAGGTCGGGGACCTGGGCCAGGAGCGGCTCGAGCGCGAGGTGCACCTTCTTGTCGGCGGTGCCCAGCCGCGCCATCACGTCGGCCCAGGTGTCCACCGCGAAGACCACTCCGGAGGGGTGGGCGAGGATGGCCTCGAAGAGGCGGTTCGCCACCTCCAGCGGGCTGCCCTCGAACCCGGCCCGGGCCAGGGCGGCCGGGCTCTCCATCGCCCGCCGGAGGGCGAGGCCCCAAAGGACCGCGCTGGGGGCCAGGCCCTCGGGGAGGTGGGGGCCGAGGGCCCGGTAGAGGAGGACCGCGGCGAGGCCGGACGCTGCGGGGTCGAAGGCGACCTTCTGGGCAAAGACCGGAGCGAAGGCGTCCAGGCCCGCGGCCGCGGCGGCGGAGAGCTCGGCCACCAACGCCTCGTCGAGCAGGCCGAGGGCCTCGACCAGGCGCGCGTGGATCTCGGGCTCGGGCAGGGGCCCCTCGGGCGGGGCGAGCACGGGGTGGCGCAGGTGGAAGGCGTTCTTCGGGAACTCGGTGTTGAAGAAGGTGGCCTCGGCCTTCTCGAACTGGCTGGTGGCGGGGAGGACGTAGTGCGCGAGCTGCGCGGTCTCGGACATCGCCACGTCGATGACCACCAGGCACTCCAGGCTCTGCAACGCGTGTTGCATCCGCGCCGCCTCGGCGAGGGAGTGGGCGGGGTTGGCGCCCTCCACGATCATCGCGCGGTAGCGGGCGGGGTGGTCGGTGAGGATCTCGTCCGGGATCACGTTGCAGGGCACGAGCTCCCCGATGAGCGGGGCCCCCACCACGGGGGAGCGGCGCTTGAGGCGCCCGCTGGCCAGCTCCACCAGGGGGAGCGGGATGTACTGGGTGCCCGGGCGCCCGAGGTTCCCGGTCAGGAGCCACAGCAGCCGGTGGAGGTAGCTCACGAAGGTGGAGTGCAGGTTCATCTGCACCCCGAGATCCTCGGCGCTCGCCACGCTCTTCGCCTCGGCGATGAGCCGAGCGGCACGGCGCACGTCCGCCTCGGGCACGTCGGCGATCGCGGCGTACTCCGCGATCGGGACCTCTCGAAAGGCGGCCTGCACCGCCTCGAAGCCCACCGCGTGCTCACCGAGGAAGGCGTGGTCGACCAGGTCCTCCTCGATGAGCACCGCGACCATCGCGCTGAGGAGCCAGGCGTCGGTCCCCGGCCTGAGCTGCAGGTGCAGGTCAGCCAGCTCCGCGGTCTCGGTGCGGCGGGGGTCGACGACGATCATCTTGCGCGCGGGATCCTGGGCGATCGCCTTCAGGGTGACGCGGGCCCGCGCGATCGAGTGGGAGTGCCAGGGGTTCTTGCCGATGAAGAGGGCGAGCTCGGCGTGCTCGAAGTCGCCGCGGGTGTAGCCGCCCAGCATCTGGTCGGACACCCAGAACTCGCCCGTCTTCTCCTGCGCGAGGGCGCTCGAGCGGTAGCGCGAGCCCAGGGCGCGGCGGGTGGCGGTGCCGTAGGCCCCGGGCAGGTGGTTCCCCTGGCCGCCGCCGCCGTAGTAGAAGATGGTCTCGCCCCCGTGGGCGTCGCGGATGCGTGCAAGATGCCCTGCAACCTCAGCGATCGCGGTGTCCCAGTCGATCGGCTCGAAGGTGCCGTCGGGGCGGCGGCGGAGCGGGGTGGTGAGCCGGTCGGTCGCGTTCTGGTAGTGGTCCAGGCGGTGGGGCTTCTCGCAGGCGTAGCCCTGGGAGGTCGGGTGGGCGCGGTCGCCCCGGAACCGCACCAGGCGCCGCCCCACGACCTGGACCTCGAGGCCACAGTTGCACTCGCAGAGGATGCAGGCAGTGGGTTTCCACGGAGAGGGCGGGTTCGACATGCGGGTACGCTGGCAGATATGGTCTCTTAAAGCAACCGTATTCAGGTGAAACCATGGTCCGAACCCACTTCGACACCCAGAACTGCTCCGTGGCCCGGACGATCGAGGCCCTGGGCGACGCTTGGTCGCTCCTGATCTTGCGGGAGGCCATGCTCGGGCACCGCCGCTTCGCGGACTTCCAGGCTGAGCTCGGGATCTCCAAGAACGTCCTCACCCAGCGCCTGCAGCACCTGGTGGAGGCAGAGATCCTCGAGCGGGTCGACGCGGGGACCCACGGGACCCGCTTCGAGTACCGCCTCGCGCCGCGGGGCAAGGACCTCGTCACGGTCATCACCGCGCTCAGGGAGTGGGGCGACCGCTGGGTCTTCGGTGAGGGCAAGGAGCCCCTGGTGCTGGTCGACCGCCGCACCGGCCGCCGGGTGCCGCCGCTGCGGATCCGGGGCGAGGACGGCGCGCCCCTGAGCGGCCGTGACATGGAGCCCCGGCCCGGCCCGGGGGCGACGCAGGACACCTTGCGGCGCTACGGAGCGCGCGCCGCGGCACAGGCCGCCGCGCCTCGCCCGGCGGTGACCGCGCCGATGGAGCAGGGCGCTGCGCCGGTAGACCCTCGCGCCCGGGCGACCGCGCCGACAGAACGAGGCGCCGCGCCGCGCGAGGGCGGAGCCGGGGCCCAACGCGGTGGTCCAGAGCGCGGCCCCGTACCGGCCCTGCGCACCGATCGGCTTCGGCTGGTGGCGCCGAGCGCGGCCGCGTGGGACGCCTACCGGCGCTTCTACACCGACGGCGAGGCCTCGCGGATGTACGGGGGGCCGCTCTCGGAGTCGGGGGCGTGGGCGCGCCTCGCGAGCGACCTCGGCACTTGGCATCTGGGTGAGGTTGGGGTGTGGGCGATCGAGCGGGCCGACGACGGCGAGACCGTGGGGGTCTGCGGGTTCTGGCAGGGGCGGGGCTGGCCGAGGGAGCTCACGTGGTGGCTCCTCCCCGAGGCGCGCGGCCAGGGCCTCGCGCTTGAGGCCTCGAAAGCCGTCTTGCGCCAGGCGTACGACGGCTTCGGCTGGACCTCGGTCGAGACCTACATGACGGACGACAACCACGCGGCACGGGCGCTCGTGCTGCGGCTGGGGGGCGAGAAGATCGGGCGGCCGGTGTTCCCGGACGGCGAGGCCCGCGATCTGTACCGGCTCCCGCGGTCGATGGAGCTTGTCAGATCTCGGGGCCCCGACGCGTAGGACCATGAGATGAAGGCGCGTTATCCCGTGGGCCTGATGGCGGCGGCGGTGCTCTGTGCGGCGCCCGCCGACCAGTGCCTGTCGAGTCTGGTCGGGCACTCCGCCCTCGCGATCGACCCGTATCCGCTCGGGGCCGACCTCTGGCTCTCGTACGTGCCGCCCGTGCCCGCGCCGCCGGCGGGGTACTACGCCCTGCGGGGGCGCGACGGCGTCGTCCGGACGCTCCAGTTCGAACAGGTCGATCCCAACCTGACCCGCATCCACCTGTTCGAGCTCGCCCCCGACTCGACCTATGCGCTGCTCGGCCATGGCGTGGAGGTCCTCTACTTCCGCACCGCTCGAGGACCCGAGCCGCAGCGGCCGGTCCCTCAGGTCGGGTGGTCGGCTCGGTTCTCGCTGGCCGAAGAGGCCAGCACCTGCTTTGCCCCGGGTCTGTACGTCGCGGTCGAGGCGGTGGGGCTCGCACGAGCCGACATCGTCGCCTGGCGGCTCTTCGACGAGGGGGGGCGTCCGCTGGGCACCTACCTCCCGCCCGCCGCTACGTTCTGGGCACGCCCGCAGTCCGTCTACCTGGGGGAGGTCGAGGAGGCGTGCGTACGGATCGCGGCGCTGCAGGCGGACGGCACCCTGACCTTCATGTCGCACGTGGAGTGCATCCCCGCGCGCCCCGACGCGGGCTCGGCGGACGCAGGCGCGGTGGACGCTGGGGAGGCGGACGCAGGGGAGGCGGACGCAGGGGAGGCGGACGCGGGCGTGGCGGACGCAGGCGAACCCGTGGACGGCGGCGCCTTGGGCATCCAGCCGGCGGAGGACGTGGGGTGTGCGTGCCGCGCCGAGGCTTCGCATGGGCGGTCCGGGCCGGGCTGGGGGCTCCTCGCCCTGGCACTCCCGTGGCTCCGGCGTCGTCGGTCCACCCGCGCCTGAGCGCCTGCGAACGACGGAGAGAGAAAGTTCCGCTCTGGGCGTGGGGCGCCCCGTACGGCCCCATCGACGGCGCGAGGTGCGCCGTCACCCACGCATCGCAACCAGAAGGAACACAGAACCCATGAAGCGTTTCACGAAGACCGTCCTCTCCGTCTCAGCTACCCTCGCCCTCGTCACCGGGGTCTACCTCCGCGGGGCGGAGGCGCGCGCCCCGTCGGTGGCCACCTGCACCGTGACGGTGGAGCACCGGCTGAACAACAACCTCACCTCCAGCTACTCGAGCAGCTTCTCGGTGCAGGCCGGCCAGCCCTTCGACGACGACCGCTCCACCGCCACGCGGCAGAAGACGTTCTCGGCGACCCTCCAAGACGGCGCGGTGCCGGTGGTCAGCATCGACTACTTCGAGGACGTGAGCGTGTTCGACGCGGTGAGCGTGGGCACCACGCTGGAGCTGCCCCGGCGCGGCACCACGTACACCACCTCGGGTCGGAACGGCTTCTTCACGTCGAACCCCAGCTCCGCGAACCACATCACCAGCTACTCGCTGGCGTGCGTGCGGTAGGGCGGGACGCTCAGCGGGCCATGACCCGGGCCACGAGGGTGGCCAACAGGGCGAGGGCGGCGCCGTTCACGAGCAGCCACGCCTGATCCAGCGCCGAAGCGACGCCGGGCACGAAGGCCACGTCGGTGACCCCGAAGAGCCCGGCCACCACGAAGTGGGCGGCCCAGCCGAGGGCGAGGCCGACCAGCAGCGGGCGCAGCCGGCGCGCGCCGAGCAGGACCACGCTCAGCCCGAAGACGGGCAGGGCGGAGGCCCACAGCGCGGTGTGGACGCCGAACGCGGCGAGATCCCAGTTGGGCATCGCGGTGGTGAACACCGCGGGGAGCAGCCCGGCGAGGAAGAACAGGCCCGAGCCGCCCACCACGGCGCCCGCGAGGGCGCCGGGGAGGAGCTTGGCCAGGGCCAGCCGGCGCCGGTTCCGCCACGCGAAGGCGAGCACCGCAAGGAGGCTTGCGCCCAGGTGCCAGCCGCCGTTCGCCTCGGCCGCCGCCTGCTTCACCGCCGCGCCCGCGTTCAGGATGCCGTAGCCGAAGCGCTCGTCCCAGCCCTTGGGGCCGGCCTCGGAGGCGGTGTCCTTGAGGATGCGTTCCACGTCGTCGGGGTTGGTCACGCCGGCGCTCATCACCAGCGCCGCCGCGCCCGCCACGTGCGGGGTGGCCATCGAGGTGCCCTGGAAGCCCAGGTAGAGGTTGGTGGCGTCGATTCTGCGGGGCTCGATGGTGTTCTGGATGATCGTGGCCGCCTCGCCCAGCTGCCGGTCGCCGCCGGGGGCCGAGATGGCGACCTGCTTGCCGTAGCTCGAGTAGTAGGCCAGCTTGCGGGTGGGCCCGACGCTGCTCACCGCGAACGCGCCCTTGTACGCCGCGGGATACTCCACCTTCTTTCGGCCGCCGTTGCCGGCCGCGCACACCACCACCACGCCCTTGTTGTGGGCGTACGCCACCGCGCGCTCCATGATCAGGGTGCGCATGCCGCCGCCGAGGGACATGTTGATGACGTTCGCGCCCTCGTCGGCCGCGAAGCGGATGGCGTCGGCGATGTCGGCCACCGAGCCCGAGCCGGCGGCGCTCAGCACCTTGAGGGGCATGATCTTGGCGCCGGGGGCCAGGCCCGCCACCCCGATGCCGTTGTTGGTGGTCTGGGCGATGGTGCCGGCCACGTGGGTGCCATGCCCGTGATCGTCGTTCGGGTGGTCGGTGTCGTTGACGAAGTCGTAGCCCTTCACGAACTCGGTGCCGGCGAGGTCCTCGACCCGCTTGAAGCGCCCGTAGTCCTCATACGCCACGCCGGTGTCGATCACCGCCACCACCACGCCCTTGCCGTCGGCCACCTTCCAGGCGTCCTTGGCCCCCACCATCGGGAAGGACCACTGCTGCTCGAACATCGGGTCGTTCGGGAAGCCGGGGTGGCTCGGGGTCACCTCGGGCGCTGTGACCTCGGTCTCCGCCTCGGGGATCGAGAACAGGTAGTTGGGCTCCGCGCTCTCGACCCGCGGGTCGCCGGCGAGGGCCTGGATGGCCTCGGCCATGCGCTCGGGCGGCACGTCCGCCACGAAGAAGCGCTCGTCCGCGCTGTGGATGGAGTTCAGCTTGATGTCGAGGCCGCCCAGCTTCGCCTCGATCGCGGCCTCGTCGGCGTCGGTGGTGTCGTCGGCCAGGTCGATCACCAGCCCGTCGGTCGCGGGGGCGGACCAGGCGGGGGCGGCGGCGCCCAGGGTCAACAGGGCCAGGGTGAGCGGGACGGTTCGGCTTCGCTTCGACATGCAGGCTCCGGTGCAGCTTCAACGGCTGAGGACGCCCAGAGGTTCCCGTGAGTTCCCCCCGACGCCTCTTCCAGCATGGTTCCCGAGGGCCGGTGTGTCTAGTTGTGGGGTAACTACGGGCGCCGAAAGACGGGGAAGAAGACCCGGGGGGCGTGCTTCTTCCGCAGGCACCTCGTGTCTGCCGACATGTAGCACACCGTCAGGATCCGGCGCGGGCGCCCCGAGCGGTTCACCTGGGCCCGGTGCCAGGTGTGGTTGTGGATGGTCAGCACCTCGCCCTCCGCCGCGGGGAGGGGCAGCGCCTTCGCCTCGGCCCCCGCCGCCGCCACCACGTCGTCGGGCACCACCCCGCCGAGGGGGGTGGCCCGGCCCCCCAGGTGCGAGCCGGGGACCACCTCCACGCAGCCCGCCTCCACCGGGGCGGGGTCGAGGGCGGTCCAGAGCTGGAGGAACGGATCCGGCTCCACCCCCCAGAACCGGCCCGCGTCCTGGTGCCAGGGGAGGGGCGCGCCGCCCGAGGCGGGCTTGGTGAAGAGCACCGCCCGGTAGATCACTACCTCACCCGGGATGAACGCCCGCACGATCCGCTCGAAGAGCGGGTTCTCGATCCAGGCGAGGAAGAGCGGGTCTCGCTCCAGCTTCTCGATCTTGCGGTAGTGGAGCGAGGGGCCGACCCAGCCCTCGCCGAGCGGGAGGTCCTCGTAGCGCCCGGTCGGGCTGTCGTGCTGGAAGAAGAGCCCCTCGTGCACCACCTCGCCCAGCATGATGGCGTCGGCCCGCGCCCGGAGCGCCGCGGCGCCGGCCGGGGTCAGGGCAGGGCCCACCCGGGCCCAGCCGTGCTCGAAGTGGTGCTGCTTGATCGCCTCGAGATCGGGGGCGGCCCGGCGGTCCAGGAGGTCCACCGTGGCCGCCTCGGGGCTCACTCCAGCACCAACCTGCCCAGCTTCAGCGCCTTGACCGGCTTCTCGGTGGAGGCGCGATCCCCCACGAGGAGGATCTGCATCGTGGCTGGCGCAAGGTACGTTGCGGCGGCCTTCCGCACCGCGTCGAGGCTCACCGCCTCGTACCGGGCGCCCAGGGTCGCGAAGTGGTCGAGCGGCAGGCCGTAGATGAAGAGCGAGGCCGCCCCGCCCGCCACCGCGCCGGTGGTCTCGAACTGCCCGGGCAGGGAGCGGATGAGGCCGGAGCGCGCCATGGCCAGCTCCTGCTCGGTCGGGGGCTTCTTCTTCATGTCGGCCAGCTGGGCCATCGTCTCCTTGAGGCCGGGGGCGGTGACGTCGGCCCGCAGGGCCGAGTAGGCGATGAAGACGCCGGCCCCGGTGCGGAAGGCGGCTTGCGAGGAGGCGCCGTAGGTGTAGCCCTTGGCCTCCCGCAGATCCATGTTCAGCCGGGCCGAGAACGTGCCGCCGAAGACCTCGTTGGCGAGGGTCAGGGCGTACTCGTCCTTGTGGCCGCGGGCGAACAGCGGCCGCCCCACCACCATCATGGTCTGGGCCGCGCCGGGCTTGTCGACCAGGGTCACCGTCTTGCGCAAGGCAGCCTTCACCTCCGGCACCGTGGGCGGCGGCGCGGCCTCAGGGGCCCAGGCGCCGAAGTGCTTCTCGGCCAGGGCCTGGGCGTCGGCGAGGGACAGGTCCCCCGCCACTACCAGCGCGCTGTGCTTCGGCCCCATGATCTTGGCGTACTGCGCCTTGACGTCGTCGAGGGTGAGGGCGTCGACGGTGTCCGGGGTCCCGGTGGGCGCGTGCCCGTAGGGGTGGGTGGCGCCGTAGATCAGGGCCGGGATCTTCTCGAACGCGAGCCCCTGGGGCGAGCCGCGGCGCCGGAGCAGGGTGGCGATCGTCTGCGCCTTCGTGCGCTCGAAGTCCGGGGCCTCGAGGCGCGGCCGGATCACCGCGTCGGCGAGGAGCTTCATCATCGCGTCGGCGTTCCGGGACAGGCCGCCCATGTGGACCCCGGCCGAGTCGCGGTCCGCCGCGGCGCCGAAGTCGGCCCCGAGGTCCGCGACGGCGTCGGAGAAGGCGAGGGCGTCGAGCTCTCCCGCGCCCTCCTCCAGGAGGTCGTAGGTCAGCGAGGTGAGGCCCGCCTTGCCCTTGGGGTCGTAGGTGGCCCCGCCCTTCGAGACCAGGTTGAAGGTCACCACCGGCAGGGCGTCCAGGTGGGTCACCAGGATGGTGAGGCCGTTCGGCAAGGTAGCCTGCTCGAAGGCGGGGAGCACCGGGGTCACCGGCGGGGGCACCGCGGGGCGCGCCTTGCGCCAGGCCGCGTCGTCGTCGGCCCGGGCGGCGGGGAGGATCGCCAGCGAGGTGATGGCAAGGCCGGTTGCAAACCAGATCGTCTTCACTTCGCACCCCCCTCGTCGGCCTCGGGCAGCGCGTGCACCACCAGGCGGTTCGCGCCCAGGTAGGTGTTCAGCACCCGGGCCAGGTCCTCCACCGTCACCGCGCGATAGCGGGCCAGATCCCAGGCCAGCTTGTCGGGGTCGCCGAGGTAGTGGTGGTACAGCTGCAGGCGCTCGGCCCGGCCCGAGAAGCCGCCCAGGCGCTCCAGGCCCTGCAGGAGCCGGGTCTCGTGGTTGTTGAGGGCCCGCTTCAGCTCCTCCGGTGTCGGCGGGTTCGCCTTCAGGTCGGCCAGCACCTGGTCGATCGCGGTCTCGGCCTCGGCCGGGGTGCGACCGGGGCGGACGGTGAGGTCGATGTGGATGTGCCCGCCGGAGCGGTACTCCTGGTAGTACGCGGTGACGCTCTGGGCGATGAGGTCATCGTGGGTGACCCGCTTGTCGAGGCGCGAGGAGCGGGTGCCGCTGATGACGTGGGTCAGCAGATCGAGGGCGGCGGAGTCCTTCTCGAACGCGCTCGGGCCCATCCACGCGATGTGGACCTTGGCGAGCTTGCCCACCTTCTCGGGGAAGGTGATGCGCACCGGCTCCTTCAGCGCGGGGGCCGGGATCTTCACCGGGGCGGGCTTCGGGCGCCCGGTGATCGGGCCGAAGTACTTCTCGACCAGCGCCTTGGCGGCGTCGACGTCGAAGTCGCCGGCGAGCACCAGGGTCGCGTTGGCGGGGGTGTAGTAGGTGAGGAAGAAGTCCTTCACGTCGTCGAGCGAGGCCGCCGCGATGTCCTCCATCGAGCCGATGACGTCCCCGTAGTACGGGTGTGGCTTCGGGTAGAGGATGTGGGTGATCTGCTCGTTCATCAGCCCGTAGGGCTGGTTGACCACCGACTGGCGCCGCTCGTTCTGCACCACGTCGATCTGGTTCTTGAGGCTGTCGTCGGTCATCGAGGGCAGGAGCCAGCCCATCCGATCCGACTCCAGCCACAGCGCGGTCTCGAGCTCGTTCGCCGGCACCGTCTCGAAGTAGTTGGTGCGGTCGAAGTCGGTGGTCCCGTTCATCTGGGTGCCGCCGATCTGCTCGAGGATGCGGAAGTGCTGGTCCTCGCCGACGTGCTCGGACCCCTGGAACATCATGTGCTCGAACAGGTGCGCGAAGCCCGAGCGCCCCTCGCGCTCGTGCAGCCCGCCCACGTCGTACCAGACGCTCACCGCCACCAGGGGCAGGCGCCGGTCCTGGTGCAGGATCACCGTCAGGCCGTTCTTCAGGGTGTACTGCTCGAAGGGCAGGGCCACCGTGGGGCCCTCGGGCGCCGGCGGTGGGGCGGGCGGCGGCGGGGTGGCCTCGGGGGCGGGTGGGGGCGGGGGCGGCGGCGCCGATCCCGCACCTTGAGTCTTGCACCCCGCCAGGGCCAGGGCGGCCAGGGCGACGGGTAGCAGCCGGGTACGCGTCATGCGGCGCGCACGGTAGCGCCAAAGACCGGCTCGGTCACCCACGCCTTGACCATCAGGGCCGACCCTGGCCAGTTCGCGCGGTGCGAAGGTGGGGGGCGGCCGCGCTGGTGGCGATCCTGACGGCCTGCGGCGTGGACACCGACGCCGAGGCCCCCTACATGGACCCGCCCACCGAGGTGGGGATGTGCGGGAGCACCGAGGACCTCTTCGTCGGCCTCGAGCAGTTCATCGCCGACGGAAAGTACGCACCGCTGAAAGAGGTGGTGGAGGCGCGCCTGCAGCCGACGGAGGCGAATCCGGCCCCGAACCCGTCCTGGCGCCTCGTGGTGAACGCGCTGTTGTCGCTGGTGCAGCAGCTTGGGCTGGAGGACCTGGGCATCGTGGCCCAGCTCGCCGCGGACCCGGAGCTGGAGGACCAGCTGTCGCCGCTGTTGGTGGTGGTGCTCGAGTTCGTGGACGGGCGCCTCGACGGTCAGCCGCACTACGAGGTAGCCGACGCGACCTCGTTCTTCATCGATCGCTGCGACACCCAGAACCTCCTCACCGCGGTGGAGGGGGTCATGCGGCTCGAGAGCCCGTCGGCCGGGCGGCCGTGGTTGGTGGCGGTCCTGGACGCGGTGACCCCGCTCCTCGCCAACCCCACCCTGAAGCCGTTCCTCACCAGCTTCGAGGAGGGCGGCCAGGCGGGCAAGCCGGCCATCGTCAGCATCCTCCGGCAGATCATGGCGTTCATGGCGGACGAGGAGTTCGCGATCGAGCGGGTCCAGACCCTGCTGGACAGCGCGGTCTACCCGCTCGTGGACGCCCAGCTCGAGGCGGACATCCAGCGCCTGGTGGACCTCATGGGCGAGGCCACCGACCCCGCGGCGGGGGTGCTCCTGCCGCTGCAAGGCGCCATGCGCTGCGGCATGATGTACCCCGCGCCGAGGGACGTGCTCCTGGGGCTCGTGGTGGACCTCGCGGCCTCGCCCGAGGTCGGCCTGGACGCGGTGCTGGAGGGGGTCGGGGTGCTCAAGCTCGAGGTGGTGGTCTCGCAGCTGGAGCTGCTGGCCGAGGTGGTGCGGGTGCTCCGCACCGACGAGGCGGTGCAGGTGGTGTTGCGGGACATGCTGGTGCTCCTGTTGGAGCAGCCGGCGGCGAACCAGGTGGTGCCGGTGCTCATCGACGTGTTGGAGGACGAGATCCTGACCGAGCTGTTGAACGCGGTGGTGACGCTGCTGGAGGGCTGCGGCCGTGGGTAGCAGGGTGGTGGTGCTCGCGGTCGCGGCGGTGGTCGCGCTGCCGGGGGTGGCGCGGGCCAACCCATGGGACCTCTTCGGCTTCAACGCCCGGGGCATCGCGATGGGCGGGGCGCAGACCGCGAGCGCCAACGACTTCACCGCGGTCTACACCAACCCCGCCTCGCTCACCCAGGCCCCCGACGCCAACTTCGGGTTCGGCTTCAACATGATGAAGCCGCAGCTCCACCTGCACTTCGACAAGGACGAGCGGAGCATCGCGGAGGTGGAGCCGCCGACCACCAACGGGATCACCTTCGGGCTCCTCTTCCCGCTCGGCGGCGAGGGCTTCAAGAACCGGGTCGCGATGGGGCTCGCGATCAACGTGCCCACCAGCTCCCTGCTCTCGGGACAGGCGCTCGACCCCGCGATCCCCCAGTGGTCGATGTACCAGTCCCTCCCGCGGCGCATCGTGGCCGCGCTCGGGGTGGGGGCGAAGCCGGTGGACTGGCTGTCGCTCGGGCTCTCGGTGCAGATCCTGGCCGGCCTCTCCGGGCGCCTCGACTACGAGCTGGACGTGGTGGCGGGCCAGCTGTCCAGGAAGTCGGTGACCTTCGACATCAAGCCGGTGGCGGCGCCGATCGCGGGCATCGAGGTGCGGCCGCTCCCCGGGTTCCGGGTGGGCCTGTCGTATCGGGCGGAGATCGACTCCGAGATCGATCTGCCGGTGGAGCTCGAGGTCACCGGGGTCGCGGACCTGCTCGTCACCACCTTCTTCCGGGTGCAGTACATGCCGCACCAGATCTCGCTCGGCAGCTCCTATGACTGGGCCGAGCTCGACCTCACCCTGGCCTTCAACCTCGACTACGCGCTGTGGTCCAAGGCCCCCGACCCCTCGGTGGACTCGCGCATCGACGTGAGCGGCGCCCTGGTCGAGGGCACCGGCCTCGACGACGCCTTCGACGCCCCCGCCCCCGGCCGGGAGCGCAGCGTCGAGCTCGGGTACCGCGACGTCTTCGTGCCCCGCTTCGGGGTGGAGAAGCGCATGGGCTTCTTCGCGGTGCGCGCGGGCTACGCGCTCCGGCCGAGCCCCGCGCCGGTCCAGAGCTCGGGCACCAACTACATCGACGGGACCGCCCACGCGTTCTCGCTCGGGGCGGGGGTGCGCTTCTTCGACCCCCTGGGCGCCCTCGCGGGGCCGCTGACCTTCGACGTGGCGGCGGCGCTCCACTACCTCCCGGACCGCCGCCACACCAAGGTCACCCGCGACGACCCGGTGGGGAGCTACGACGCCGGCGGCCAGGTCTGGGTGCTCGGCGCCGCGCTCTCGTACCACTACGGCATCGCCCCCGCGAAGCCGGCCCCCGCGGTGCGGGTGCAGGACGTCCTGCACCACGGCGATCCGCCCGCGCCCGAGGCGCCGCAGGACGACCTGCCGGAGGGCGACGCCGAGTGAGGCTCCTCGCCGTCACCGGGCCGCGGGCCGGGGTGGCCCACGCCCTCGAGCCGGGCGAGGTGGTGGTGGGCCGCGCGAGCGAGTGCGGCATCCAGCTGGTGGACGACGCGGTGAGCCGTCGCCACGCCACGTTTGCCGTAGGCGAGGCGGGCGTCACCGTGCGCGACCTCGGGAGCCAGAACGGCACCCTCGTGAACGGGGTGCGGATCACCGGGCCGCGGGTCCTCGGGCCCGAGGACGTGGTGACGGTTGGGGCCACCACCTTCGTCCTCGATCCGGCGGTCGAGTACCTCCTCGGCCCGGTGGACGTGATCGTGGCCGGCGCCGCGCTCGGCTCGGTCTCGACCGCGGCGGCCCGGGTGCGGGGCGACGAGGCCAGCCCCGAGGCGGAGGCCGAGGCGGGGCGCGTCCTGCTCTCGCTCGCCGAGGGCGAGGACGAGTCCACGGATCTCGTGGGCCCGGCCCTCGCCCGGGTGGCGGAGGCGTTCTCCGCCCACCGGGGCTTCGTGGCCCGGGTCGATGGCGCAGACGGGCGGCCCCGGGTGGTGGCCAGCTTCGGGCCGGGGCCGATCACCGTGAGCCGCACCGTGGTGCAAGAGGTGTTGACGGGCCCCACCGCGCTGGTCTCGGAGGACGCGGCCGCCGACACCGTCCTCGCCCCGGTGGTGAGCCTGGCGGCGGGGGGCATCCGCTCGCTCGTGGCCGCGCCGATCATCCACCGGGGGAAGGTGCTGGGGCTGGTGCACCTCGACCGGCCGGAGCGCGGGGGCTTCGGGCCGACGGAGCTCGAGCGCCTCTTGCCCCACGCCCGGGTGCTGGGGCTGGCCCTCCTCGCGCAGGATGGCCTGCAGGCCCGGGTCGCGCGCGCCCGCAGCCGGCACCGGGTGGTGGCGGAGGCCGTGGTGGCGGAGTCCCCCGCGATGCGGCGCCTCCTGGACGAGGTGCGGCGGGCCGCGCGGGGGCGGGCGGCGGCGCTGATCACCGGCCCCACCGGCTCCGGCAAGGAGGTGCTCGCCCAGCGCCTGCACACCGACGGCCCGCGGGCGGCCGGGCCCTTCGTGGCGGTCAACTGCGGCGCGTTGCCGGAGAGCCTGCAGGAGTCGGAGCTGTTCGGGCACGCCAGGGGGGCCTTCACCGGGGCCACCAGGGACAAGGCGGGCCTGGTGGAGGAGGCCGACGGAGGCACCCTGTTCCTGGACGAGGTGGGGGAGATGGACCCCCGGACGCAGGTCGCCTTGCTCCGCGTGCTCCAGGACGGGGTGGTGCGCCGCCTGGGTGAGGCGCGGCTACGCCCGGTGGATGTGCGGGTGGTCGCGGCCACCCACCGCGATCTCGAGGCGATGGTGGCGGAGGGGCGCTTCCGCGAGGACCTCTACTTCCGGCTCGCGGTGATCCGGCTGCGGGTCCCGCCGCTCGCCGCCCGGCCCGAGGACGTCCTGCCCCTCGCCCGGCGCTTCGCCGAGGACGTGGCCCGGGGCGCCGGCCTGCCGCCGCGCCCCCTCACCCCTGACCTCGAGGCGGCGCTCGAGGCCTACGGCTGGCCGGGCAACGTGCGGGAGCTCCGGAACGTGCTCGAGCGCCTGGTGATCCTGGGGGAGGGGCCCGAGCTCGGGGTGGGGGACCTCCCGGTCGAGCTCTTCGCCGGGGTCGAGGCGGCTCGGCGGGCGGCGGGGGAGGGCGAGTCCCTCGCCGACGCGGTCGCGCGCCTGGAGCGCGGCCTCATCATCCGCGCCATGGCCCGGGCCGGCGGGGTGAAGTCCGCCGCGGCCGAGGCCCTCGGCATCTCCCGGGTGACCCTGGACGCGAAGCTCAAGCTGCACGCCGTCCCCTGGACTCGGGGTCGGCGGGAGCCCACGGACTCGGAGATCTAGATCCGGTGGGTCCGGTAAGGGGCTGAAATCAAAGGAACGATGGGCAGAACGCTGCCACCCGGGGGAGGTCGGAGATTTTTTTCCGGCCGGGGTCGACGCACCCCTGGGGTGGGTTGGTGCTGGGCCTCGAGTGCGTGTACGCCGAGTGATTTCGATGGGTTGAAGGTGGGGGGAGGTTGGCGCGGGTGGGAGCGCTGCCCCGCCTACGCCGGTCGGGGTCGGATCTTCCTCAGAGGACGCGGATCTTTTTCTCCGAGGCGGCGGGCGCGTGCGGCGGCTCACATTCCGACAAATCGAAGTGATCTCCAAGAGATGGCGGAGATGCCAGATCTGGCCCGGTCCTTGGAATATCCCACCGCGACACCCAACGGAGGACCCAACACCCATGATCGCCGCACCCGCCGTCTCCCCCCGTACCCACCAGCCCGAGGCTCTCGAGCCCGTCCGGCGCGCCCCCGCCTGGACGGTGCGGCCCGTGTCCGACGACCGCTTCCTGCCCACCGGCCGCCCCACCGGCGGCAGCCGGGCCAAGGTGGCGGCGCCCGCCGTGGTGGTGGCGGCCCCGCCCAAGGCCCGCCCCGCCCCCGGCGCTGCCCTCGACGACCTCGCCCTTTTGCAGCGGGTGTTGGAGCGGGATGGCAAGGCGTTCGAGCAGTTCTACAACCGCTTCCGGAACCTGATCGTGGCGTGCGTGGTGCGGGTGTGCCAGCGCTCCGGGGTGCGGCTGCAGTCCGACGACATGGCGGACCTGGTCTCCGAGGTCACCCTCAACATGGTGGCGCACGACTACCGGCGCCTGCGCCTGTACCGGATCGACGGGGGCTGCTCGGTGTCGAGCTGGGTGGGTGTCATCGCCAGCTCCACCGCCCATGACTTCCTGCGCCGGGAGCGCCGCCGCCGGCTCGACCCGGTGATCGACACCGAGCTCGAGCGCCTCACCGAGCCGGTGGAGGGGCCGGACGTGGAGCTCATCGACCGCCAGCAGCGCCACTTCGTGGACCAGGCGCTCGCCCAGTTCTCGGAGCGCGATCGGGACTTCGTCGACCTGTACTTCGTGAAGGCCCTCGAGCCCGAGGTGATCGCCGAGCGGATGCAGGTCTCGGTGAGCACCGTCTACAGCAAGAAGGCCAAGATCAAGACCCGCCTGCGCGCCCTCGCCAACGCCGCCTGAGCGCTTCCTTCCCGCCGCCCCGGCTGCTATGCGGGGGCGGTGACGGGCGCACCCGGTGATGACTCCTGGGGTCAGCGGGCCTCGGTCGAGGCCCAGCGCCGCCTGCGCGACCTCATCGCCCAGGAGCGCAAGCGCGCCCGCTTCCACATCGACATCATCCAGCGCATGGAGCCCGACGCCTCGTCGGACCGGGTGGCCCACGTGGTGCTCGAGCGCTGGACCAAGGTGGCGACGGTGGAGGGCGGGGTCACCGGCGCGGC
Organism: Deltaproteobacteria bacterium; assembly: GCA_020632995.1. GTDB lineage: Bacteria > Myxococcota > Kuafuiibacteriia > Kuafuiibacteriales > Kuafuiibacteriaceae > JACKEN01. The sequence continues at coordinate 787,556 of JACKEN010000001.1, forward strand.
CGGCCTGTTCGGGGTGCCGCTGAACGTCCTCTTGTTCACCTACTTCCAGGTCGCGGTGGTGGTCTCGATCGCCGAGGCCTACGGCATCGCCCTCGACGGCAAGGCGGGTGAGGAGGCGGTGCTGGACGTCATCGGGCGCGCCCACGGGGTGCCCGATCTGGTGCGGGCGGGGCCGCAGGTCCTCGGCGCCCTGGCCCGGATGCTCGCGATGCGCCACGGCCTCGGGGCGATGGGACGCCTGGTGCCCGTGCTCGCCGCGCCGATCTCCGCCGTCCTGAACCGGAAGGGCATGCACCGCACCGGCCGCGAGGCCCTGCACCGCTTCGGCAACGTGGTGATGATCCAGTAGGTCCCCGTGCCCGGCGCCCGCTGCTCCCCACGGCCTGGTCACGCACCGATCCGCCTCGTCGCGGCAGGCTGCCTTGCGCTCTCTCTCGTCGCGGGCCCGGCCTGGGCCGCGCCGCCCCCCGCCCACCTGACCGCGCAGGTCTCGGACGACCTGTCGGAGGTGACCAGCCGGCTCGCGGTGGCTTGGCCGGTGGACGGCGCGGCGGAGGTCGAGGTGGTGCTCCCGGCGGCGCGGCTCGCGCGGGTGCCGGATCCCCTCCCGCCCCACGCGGAGCCCGAGCTCTACGTGCGCGGGGTGGCGCTCGGGGGCTTCGACGCGGTCTCGGCCCGGGTGGGGGGCGCGGAGTGCCCGGTGCACCTGGTCTGGCTCCCGGATGGGAGCGCGGCCTTTCGCTGCCCGCTCCCGGCCGGGGTGGGGACGGTGGAGGTGGAGGTGCAGGCGACCTTGCGCGTCCCGGAGCGCTACGGCCCGCTGTCGCGCCTGGGCCGGCAGCTCACCCTCGGGGCGGGGTGGTTCGGGGTGCCCCGCGCGCCCGGCGGGCCTGCCCCGGCCCTTGGCTATCACGTCGAGCTGACCGCGCCGCCGGGGGTGGCGGTGGTGCTCGGGGACGCCTACTCGCCGCCGGTGCCCGAGCCCGCGGCGCGGCGGGTCACGTGGTCGGGGGCGGCCCGGCAGGTGCCGCTGGTGGTGCTGCCGCCGTGGACCGGCTCGGCCCCCGCCGCGGGCGGGCGGGCCCGGGTGGTCTCGCCCCGCCTCCACCGGGTCGACGATCCGGTGGCGCGGCTGTGGGCGGAGCAGGTCCGCTTCGCGGTGACGGACGGCTTGCACTTCCTCGAGCGGCAGGGGCTCCCGGTGCCGTCGGTGGAGCGCCCGCTCGTGGTGGTGGAGGCGCCGCTCCGCCACGACCTCGCGAAGGTCGCGGATGGAGTGGTGCTGGTGAGCGACCGGGCGTTCAGGCTCCTGCCCTTCGAGCGCTTCCTTCGCTTCCACCGCTACCCGCTGTTGCGCGCGGTGTTCGGCGCGGTGGCCCTGGCCGGGCGCACCGACCCCGAGGCGGCGCTCGCGGCGGACGCGGTGGGCGGCTTCCAGGTGGACGCGTACGTGGCGTCGCGGGCGGGGAAGGCGGAGGACGCCTTCGACGTGCTGTCGCTGTGGTCCTTCATCCCGGCGGTGGACTCGCTCCTCTACGCGCCGCAGCTCCCGTTCGTGGGGGCGTACTTCCGGCTGATCCGGGAGGAGGATCCCCTGTCGCCCAACCTGCTCGACCCGCCCCGCCCTGGGCCCCCGGGCAAGGTGATCTACGAGAAGCTCCTGGACCGCTTCGGCGAGCCCGCGGTGCAGGGCGTCCTGCGGGCGGTGGCGCACGGGGCGACCCTCGAGGACGCGGCGGCCGCGCTCGGGCCCGAGGGGCCGGCTACGGTGGCGGCGTGGTCGGGCGCCTACCCGGACGTGCAATACGTGTTGACGAGCTGGGGCAGCGCGCAGGAGGGCCAGGCGTATCGGGCCACGGTGCGCTTCACCCGCACCGGCGCGCCGGTGGCCGAGCCGGTGACGCTGCGCCTGATCGACGAGGAGGGCGAGGCCCGGCTGGTGCAGGCCGGGACCAGCACCGCGGTGCTGCGCACCGTGACCGCGACCCTCGCCGCGCCGCTCGCCAGGGTGGAGCTGGATCCCTACGGGCGGCTGGCCGAGGCGCCGTCGGTGGAGGTCCCCTCGCCGAAGCTGGACAACCGCTCCCACGCGAAGTGGCGGTTCCTGTTGAACAGCTTCAACGTGTTGTACTCACCCTCCGCCAACAACCTGGACACCGCGCTGGACGTGGGCTTCTCGCGGGTCCGGGACGTGCGGTGGCGCTTCGCGGCGCGGGCGGCCTACGCCCCCGAGGCGATCACCTTGAGCGGGCGGGCCACCTACTACTTCGGGGCCCCCACCACCGCCGACGGCCTCAGCCAGTGGGTGGGGATGGTGCTGGGGGGCGACTACCTGCGGCCCGAGTTCGCGGGCACCGAGGAGAGCGCGCTGGCCCTGTCGGGCTCGCTCTACTACGGCTACGACGACCGCAAGACCGCGTGGGCACCGGAGGCGGGCCTGGGCCTTCGGGCCTCGCTCGGGATCTCGCACAGCTTCGGGGCGCCGGCCGCGGACGCCGCGGTGACCCGGGACGCGGTGAACCTGACCCTGCGCGCCCTCCGATCCTGGCGCCTCAACGCCGCACATCAGCTCTCGGTCCGGGCCAGCGCGGGAGCGTATCTGTATGGAACGCCTCGGGCGCAGCTGCAGTACGCGGTGGGGGGGCGGCGGAATCTCCGCGGCTACGTGGTGGACGACGAGGTCGGGCGGATGCGGGGCATCCTGAGCGGGGAGTGGGTCCACCTCCTCCTGGCGGATCTGGACGTGAACGCGGCCTGGCTGGTGTGGATCACCCGGCTCGACGGGGCCCTGTACGCCGACCTCGGGGTGCTGGGCGACAGCCTCTCGGACCTTGGCGCGAGGCCTCCGCGGGCCGACGTGGGCTACGGCTTTCGCATCTACCTGGACTACTTCGGGGTGCGGCCGGGGGTCATGGCGGTGGACATCGCGTTCCCCCTCGTGGACGAGGCCGGGCGCCTCCGGGTGGGTCCCCCCGCCGTCTACATCGACTTCGCCCAGTCCTTCTTCGCGTTCTGAGGTGAGGTAGGGAAGAAGCGCCAGGTCCCTTCGTAAGGAGAATCGGTTGTTTCGCGGACGCAAGCCTGCTAGCGACCGCGCCGCCGTCGGGGCAAACGCCCGTCTGCGGCTTGAAAGGGAGAGTTGATGGGAACTGGGGCAATCCGCAATCGAAGCTCGGCCGCCTTGCGAATCGGCAGCCTGGCCGCCATCGCCATGGGCGCCACTCTTGGTCTGGCGCGGCCCGCCGAGGCCACCACCACCCGGGTCTATACCCTGGGCGCCATGAACCGGTTCATCTTGGATGACACCAACCGGTGGCTGTACCCGCACATCATCACGAAGTACGGGAACCTCTTCTACGTCGAGCTCTTCGGCTCGTCGCCCTCTCGGAGCACGTCGGCGCCCACCTCCAACCGGCAGAGCGCCTCGACGTACACCCTGGACATCGCGGACACCGTGCCGGTCCAGCAGACCGCGGGCGGCGGCGCGATCATCGGGCTGACCGACGACATCTTCCTGTCGCTGCACCTGTCCGACTACGAGGACCCGACCGTGCCGCAGATGCTGGCGTGGCTGGCCTCGACCTCGGGCAACGACCCGCGGGGCTTCCCCTGGATCCCCGACGTGGCCCCCGAGTCGCCCCAGAGCGCGAACCGCAAGCTGGACATGTTCCTGGCCTACAACCTCCAGGACATGGTGCAGCTCGGCCTGCAGCTGTCGTACGGGTCCTCGAGCTACTCGCGCAACCCGAACGACAACGACCCCGACGTGGTCGCCGACCTGCAGGGCAACGTGGAGAGCCGCAAGTCCGACAGCATCGGCACCAGCGCGTTCTCGTTCCTGCTCTCCGGCGGCCTCGCCATCGGTGACGCGGCCACCATCGACGCGGGCCTGGGGATGACCTTCCACAGCCTGAAGTACCGCCCCAACGAGCGCGGTGACCTGATCGACGGCGGCGGCGGCATCGAGTTCCAGGCCGACGTGCGCGCGATGATCGGCGTGACCGAGTGGTGGGAGGTGGTGCCCGCGCTGTCGCTGCGCACCCGCAACCTGAAGGCGGCCGACCTCGCCAACTACGGCAACGGCCTCACCTACAACAACGCCGAGACCGGCCGTGAGGACTACTTCATCACCGACGCCGCCCTCAGCCAGCTGATCTTCGACATGGGCGTGGCCGGGCACTTCAAGCCCACCGACGGCATCCACTTCTGGGGCGCCGTGGGCTTCGAGATCCTGAACGTCACCCAGAAGTTCGAGCACCTCATCGCGGAGACCCCCGACAACGGCAACACCCGGACCGACCAGAACCTGGAGTACTACCGCGACGCGTATGCCTACAGCGCGGTGCCGTACTTCCGGCTCGCGGTCGAGGCCCGGGTCTTCTCGTGGCTCGACTTCCGCGGCGGTGTGGTGAAGTACATGCTCAACGAGAAGGTCACCGAGGACCGGGTGGACGACAACAACGCGGACTTCAACCGCCTGAACGACATCTCCCGCGACACCCCGTACTTCGACTACTTCATCGGCTTCGCGGCGCACTACGAGGGCTTCTTCCTCGACATGCAGCTGGACCCGCTGTGGTTCAACCGTGGCCCCGAGTTCCTGAGCGGCGCGAGCGGCTCGGGCGGCGGGAACATGTTCGTGAACGCGAGCCTGGGCTACCGGTTCTAGCTTCGGGCTGGAGCCGAGGCTTCGAGAGTGGGCCGCGATCCCCTGTCTGGGGGTCGCGGCCTTCTTCTTTGGTGGGTGGGGCTCAGAAGAGGTGGACCTTCCCGGCCGAGATGATGGTCGGGTAGGGGCCGGTCCCGGTGGCGACGTCGTCGGTGTGGGAGAGGCCGAGCTGGCCGTAGGTGTTCTCGCCCCAGCAGTAGGTGTCGCCGTTGGTGAGGACCGCGCAAGTGTGGTTGCCGCCTGCGGCGATGTGTCGGGCGGGGGCGGGGAGGGGGACGTCGCCGACTTGGAGGATGGAGCTCACCCTGGTGTATGCAAGGCCGAACGCCGCTCCACCGACCCACTGCAAGCGGAGGTTGGCGAAGGGGGACAGCTCGTAGCCGAGGCTTCCGCCTCCGGCTGGCCCCCAGCAACGGACTGCGCCCGTGGTGAGTCGTGCGCAGGTGTGTCTCGAACCCGCTGCAAGTTCCACTGCGGTTCCGCCAACTGGAACGTCGCCGGCTTGTGCAATGGAGATCGTTCCCGACCCGACATCGCCGTTGAAGTCATAGCCGAGGAGGCTGGGCTGTCCACCGGGTTGCGGGATGACGACTTGCCCTCCGCCTTCACCCCAGCAGCGGACGGCACCGCTCGTGAGCAGCGCGCACGTGTGCGCGTCACCCGTCACGATCGCCTGGACAGTCGCTCCGACGGGGACATCTGTCGTCGTGTGTGTTCTTGGCTCGCCGCTCCCGCCTACGGACATGGTGTCACCGTACCCGAGTCGGCCATCTGCGCCGTTGCCCCAGCACCGGACCGTACCGGTGCCAAAGCTGAGAGCGCATGCGTGGTCCAATCCAGCGCTGATTCTCGTCGTGAGGAAGCCGATTCCGAGGCCTGACTGACTCAGGTCGGGCCCCACACCGTCTCCGAGGTTCGTTGAGAGGCCGAGACCATTGGCGTCGGCGCGGCCCCAGCAATTCAAGCCGCCGAAGATCACCCGACATCCGAACCCCGAGCCCACGTCGACATACGAAGCCACCCACTGGCTGGACGGGAACGGCAGGTCGCCTGCAGCGACGATCGATCTACTCACAGTGTCGCCGACGTTGTTGGTGCTGTTGTGCCCCAGACCCCCGAACTCGCCGGAGCCCCAGCAGCGGATTGCCCCCTGGGCCGACAGCGCGCAAGTGTGCTCGGCGCCCGCGGTAACCTGCGTCGCCGCCCAGCCTACGGTCACCGGCGGGGTCTGGGCAACCGAGCGGCTCGGTGCGTCGCCTACGTTCGTCGTGGTGTTGTGACCCAGTCGTCCCGAAGTGCCGAGGCCCCAGCACTTGATCGAGCCGTCGGCGAACCGAGCACACGTATGAGCATCACCGAGCGTGAGCTGGACCGGAGCCTGGTGCCACGTCACCTGCACGGATTGGGGTTGGCTCGCGGTGACCGTGCAGTCCGCGTCGGCCGTGGTGCAGGCTCCGGCCCAGGCGTCGTGGTAGCTGTCTGCGTCCGGGGTCGAGGTCAGGACCACCTGAGTCCCCACGACGAAGTCGGCCGAGCACGTGGGTGGGCAGCTTATCCCGGCCGGGTTCGACGTGACGGTGCCCGCCCCGGTCGAGACAGGGTCGACGGTCACGTTGATCGGGTGGGTGATACGGTTGAACTGCGCGGCGACGTTCTGGGCGCTGCCGACGAACAACGTACAGGGCTGCGTCCCGGTGCAGGCCGCGTTGCCCTGCCAGCCGACGAGGGTCGAGGTGGCGTCTGGGCTCGCGGTGAAGGTGACGGAGCTGCCCACCGCGTAGCTGGCGGTGCAGGCGTTGGCGGGGCAGTCGATGACGCCGTCGCTCGAGGTGATGGTGCCACCGCCCGTCCCGACGACCGAGACCGAGACGGTGGCGCGGTTCTGGTCGAACGCAGCGTTGGCGGTCACGTGCGCGGTGACGGTGAGGGCGCAGGTGGCGGCGAGGCCCTGACAGTCCCCGGACCAGCCTCCGAAGCCGTTGTTGGCGTCCGGCTGAGCCCGGAGTTCGATCTGGGTGCCGTGGGCGACCTCCACCTCGCACTGGCCTGGACATGCGAGGCCCTGGTTGGCCTCAGTGACCTGGCCGCGCCCGTCTCCGCTCGTGGTGAGGGTGACCGAGTAGCGGCGCAGATCGAACCTTACCTCGACCTCGGCATTGGCGTTCAGAACGAGTTCGCAGCTGGGGTCCTGGCCGCAGGCCGCCACTGACCAGGCGTCGAGGGTGCTGCTGGAGTCTGGCTGGGCGACCAGCGTGATGGTGCTGCCCGCCTCGACCTGGAGGCTGCAAGCGCCTGGACACGCCAGGTTGGTGCCGGCGGCGGTGATGGTGCCGCCACCGTCTCCGGTGAGCACTACGGTCAAGGTCACGAGGGGAGGGCCGGCGTCGACCGCGCCGTCCGCGGGGGTCGCGTCGCTCGCCCCTGCGTCAAGAGACCCGGAGTCGAGCCCGCCGTCGTCGAGTCCCCCGGTGTCGAGCGGCTCCGCGTCGGGGGCGCCGTCCTGGGACCCTCCGTCCTGGCCGGGGCCCGTATCAGGGTGGGACCCGCTGTCGAGGGTGACCTCGGCGTCGAGGGGTCCGGCATCGTCGGGGGGCACAATCTCGCCGAAGCAGCTCGCCAGGAGCATCGGGGTAACGAGCAGGTATCGCCTCATGCCACTCGTGGTTAGCACGAAGCGCGCCATGAATGTCCATGGCCCCCAGTTGGAGGTGCGATGGAGGGTTGAGCCACACCATGCCTACAGCATCGTCCGGAACTCCGACCGTTCCGGACGGACGGCCCACCGGCCGACGCCGCGGACGGGGCAGGATACGGAGATCATCCGACCCGAAGTGGGCTACGCCGGTAGTAGGTCCTCAGAACACCATGCGCACAGGACCCAGCTCAGCTCAGCTCATGTTCATCGCCCTCGGGGTTGCCGCGTTGGCCGCCGGTTGCGGCAGCGACCGGACCTCCAGCGGGACCAAGAAGCCGCCCGCGAACAACAACAACAACAACACGAACAACAACAACACCGCCAACGACTGCTCGGCCAACCCGAACAGCTGCGCGGCGAACGAGCTGATGGGCGCTGCGCCCGCGTGCACCTGCCTCAACGTGTGCGCCACCGGGTATCAGTGGAACTCGGGGACGCGGTCGTGCGACGCGATCAACAACAACAACAACAACACGAACAACAACAACACCAACAACAACACGAACGACTGCTCGGCCAACCCGAATGGCTGCGCGCTCCACGAGTTGGTTGGTGCGGCTCCGGCGTGTAACTGTCTCAACGTGTGTGACACGGGCTACCAGTGGAACGCCTCCACGATGGTCTGTGACCCGGTCAACAACAACAACAACAACAACACGAACAACAACAACACCCAGCAGGGCTGCACGGTGGATAGCGACTGTGCCCTGGGGGATCAGTGCCTCGACGTTGGTGGGCAGAACGTGGGCCCCTGCAACGGGGCCGCGAACTGCGGCTGCTTCACCGCCTGTACGCCCAACCTCCCCACTGGGCCGATGTCGAACTGCGACGCTGGCGAGATCTGCATCTGGCTCGATGGATCTACTCCGGATGGTCTTTGTGTGCAGGACGCTGGCGGCGGGACTCAGGGGGCGAGCTGCAGCGCAATGTTTGATGCCATGAACCGCCAAACGGATAGCACCTGCGCTCCGAACTACTATTGCTGGGGTGCGAGCCCGTCCGCGCCGACAGGGCTCTGTGCGCGCTTCTGTCCCGCAGGCAACAACTCGCTGTGTCCGTCGTTCGGCAACTATGCTTGCGCGACGAGCCTCTCGCAGGATGGCTCGTTCGGTCTCTGCATGAACGCTCCGTTGCCGACGGCAAGTGACGACGCTGCTGCCTGCACGACCAATGCCGACTGCATGATCTCCGGGCAGTGTGTGACTGAGTTCGGTGGGCTCTGTGCGGCGAGTTGCTCTGGACTGAGCCTCTGCGCGGAGTCGTCGTTCTGCCTGAACCTGGACCTCAGCCCCAACGGAATGAACTACGGCGACGGCTGCATCCGAGATTGCACCACTGGCGGCAACGCTGTCTGCAAAGCAGTCAACACTGGCTCGGCCTGTCACTACTACGACGACGGCAACGGAGGTAGCCTCGGCTTCTGCCTGTACGACTGCAACGCCGCAGGCGGCTGTCCCACGGGCCAGACCTGTCAAGCCAACGGCGATTGCCGCTGAGCCCCGCCCCCACGTGACGCGCCGGTCACCCAGCCGGGCGTCACGCGCCTCCCTGCCCCCATTCCCTCCCGCGCCCCTTGCCTGGGCTCGCCCGCGCCGCTAGACACCGCGGTGCATGGCCACCAAGAAAGCCCCCGCCAAGAAGGCCCCCGCGGCCAAGAAGGCGCCCGCCAAGAAGGCCCCTGCGGCCAAGAAGCCAGCGACCGCGGCCAAGAAGGCGCCGGCCAAGAAGGCCCCCGCGGCCAAGAAGGCCCCGGCCAAGAAGCCAGCGACCGCGGCACCGGCGCCTGCGGTGCGGCCCGCGCCCAAGGTGGGCTCGGTGGCGCCCGCGTTCAGCCTCCCGGCCAGCGACGGCGCCGAGGTGTCCCTCGCCGGGCTGAAGGGCAAGCGGGTCGTGCTGTACTTCTATCCGAAGGACAACACCCCGGGGTGCACCATCGAGGCGTGCGGGTTCCGGGACGCGTCGGCGGAGTTCGCGGCCCAGAACGCGGTGGTGCTCGGGGTGAGCCGGGACTCGGTGAAGTCGCACCAGGGGTTCATCGCGAAGCAGGGGCTGGACTTCGTGCTGTTGTCGGACCCGGCGGGCGAGGTGATCTCGGCCTACGGGAGCTGGGGGCCCAAGAAGTTCATGGGGCGCGAGTTCGACGGGATCCTCCGCACCACCGTGCTCATCGACGAGAAGGGCAAGATCGCGAAGGTCTACCCGAAGGTGAGCCCCAAGACCCACGCGGCCGAGATCCTCGCGGACCTCGAGGCGATGGGCTGAGGCGAGCATGGACCGCCAGAAGCTCTACCTCGACGCGCTCCGGGTGGTGCCCAAGAAGGGCCTCTCGCGGACGGTGCGGCGGCTGACCCAGGTCCGCTCGCAGATGGCGGTGCGGCGCTTCGCGGCCCGCTTCGACCTGGACATGACGGAGGCCGAGCAGCCGATCGAGGCGTACGAGACGATCCTCGATCTGTTCACCCGGCGCCTCAAGCCGGGCGCGCGGCCGATCGACCCGGACCCGAAGGCGCTCGTGAGCCCGGCCGACGGCGCCTGGTTGGTCGGCGGCCCCGTGGGGGACGGCGAGCTGGTCCAGGCCAAGGGGCGCACCTACAGCCTGGGGGCGCTCCTGGCCGAGCCCAGCGCGCCGAAGACGTTCCGCAACGGAGCTTGCTTCACCATCTACCTGTCGCCGCGGGACTACCACCGGGTGCACTGCCCGGTGGACGGCGCGATCACCGGCTACACCTACGTGCCCGGTGATCTCTTCCCGGTGAACTCGGCCGGGGTGAACCACGTCGATCAGCTCTTCGCGCGCAACGAGCGCCTGATCATCCACCTCAGCACCGAGACCTTCGGGCGGGTCGAGGTGGTGATGGTCGGGGCGACCAACGTCGGGCACATGACCCTCGCGTTCGACGCCGCGGTGGCCACCAACACCGGCCACCGGGAGCTGGAGCGGCACGCCTACGATCCGCCGATCGCCATCGCGCGCGGCGACGAGCTCGGGGTGTTCGAGATGGGCTCCACCGTCATCGTGGCCACCGAGCGCGGCCTCGAGCTCGAGCCGTTCCAGGGCGGGGACGTGATGCGCCTCGGCCGCCGGATCGGGACGCTGGCCGGCTGATCCTACTTGCCCCCGAAGCCCTCGCTCGGGGCGTCGGGATCGTCTTCGGGCACCGAGGGCACCAGCTCCAGCACCTGGTCGACCTCGCGATCCTCGGGATCGAGCTTGCGGGCCCGCTCGAGCGCCTCGACCGCGGCCGCGCGCTCCCCTCTCATGATGAGCGCCCGGGCGCGGACCACCTGCACCGCGGCCCGCTCCGGGGCCGCCTTCTCCGCCCGGGCCACGTCCTCGAGGGCCGCGTCCACCATGCCCTGGCTCAGCCGCGCGCGTGCCCGGCGCTCCAGGGCCTCGCTCAGCGCGTCCCGGTGCCGCTGGAGGTTCCCGAGCACCTCGAGCTCCAGGTCGAGCACCTCCATGCAGCGCCCCACGTCGGCCGCGGCGCGGCAGTAGGACTCCACCGCGCCGTCCCACGCGGCCAGGTTTGCCGGATCGGCCTTGGCTGCGGCGAGGAAGCGGGCGCCGGCCTCGGCGTGCTCGCCCCGGGCGGCCAGGGCCTTGGCCTCGTCGAGGGGGCGGTCCGGGCACCCGAGCAGGGCTACGGCGGCGAAGGCGAGGGGCAGGGCGAGCCGGCGCACGCCCGACCCATAACGCCTCCCGGGGCCTCGGCAAAAGGGGAGTCCGGGCCTGCCCCGAGGGGGGTTTCGGCCATGACGTTTTGCTTGACCCGGGTGGAGCAAACGAAGATACCCCCGCCCCACATGAACACCGACGTCTTGATCTACGCCGTACCTGGCGCCGGCGTATTGGCCCTCATCTACGCCTTCCTGTCCTCGTCCTGGATCAACAAACAGGACGCAGGCACCGACCGCATGAAGGAGATCGCGGGCTTCATCCGCGAGGGCGCGATGGCCTTCCTCGGCCGCGAGTACAAGGTGCTCGGCATGTTCGTGTTGGTGGTGGCGGCTCTGTTGGCCGCGGCCAACTGGAGCAACGCCCAGGGCCACCCGCTGGTGGGCGTGTCCTTCATCGTGGGCGCGCTCTGCTCGGGCCTCGCCGGCTTCTTCGGCATGCGCGTGGCCACCGCGTCCAACGTCCGCACCACCGCGGCGGCCCGGCAGGGCCTCGTGGGCGCGCTGGCGGTGGCGTTCCGCGGCGGCGCGGTGATGGGGATGTCGGTGGTGGGCCTGGCCCTCGTCGGCCTCGGCACCCTCTACATCCTCTACACCAACTCCGGGATCGCCTTCCTGCAGGCGGCCGGCGGTGGGCTCGACCTGACCCACCTGCTCTCGATCATGTCGGGCTTCTCGCTCGGCGCCTCCTCGATCGCGCTCTTCGCGCGGGTGGGCGGCGGCATCTACACCAAGGCGGCCGACGTGGGCGCCGACCTGGTTGGCAAGGTCGAGAAGGACATCCCCGAGGACGATCCGCGTAACCCGGCCACCATCGCCGACAACGTGGGCGACAACGTGGGCGACGTGGCCGGCATGGGCGCCGACCTCTTCGAGTCGTACGTCGGCGCCATCATCGGCGCCATGGTCATCGCCGCCTCCATCAACAGCCTCACCGGCGTGATCCTTCCCCTGGTGCTGGCCGGCGTGGGCATCGTCATCTCGATCATCGGCACCTTCTTCGTGAAGACGAAGGAGGGCGGCAACCCGCAGACTGCGCTGAACGTGGGCACCTTCGGCGCCGGCGCGGTGATGCTGGTCGCCACCTACTTCGTGGCCTCGGCCATCCTCAAGGAGCCGCTGGTGTTCCCCGACTTCGCCAAGCCCATCGGCGCCACCGAGGTGTTCATCGCCACCGTGGCCGGCCTGGTGGCCGGCATCCTGGTGGGCGTCATCACCGAGCACTACTGCGCCAAGCACAAGGGCCCGGTGAACCGGATCGTCCGGGACTCCGAGACCGGCACCGCCACCAACATCATCTCGGGCCTCGCGGTGGGCATGCAGTCCACCGCCGTGCCGATCATCCTCATCGCGGTGGCCACCGTGACCGCCTACAAGGTGGCCGGCCTCTACGGCATCGCCATGGCCGCCCTCGGCATGCTCTCCACCACCGGCATCCAGCTGGCGGTCGACGCCTACGGCCCGATCGCCGACAACGCCGGTGGCATCGCCGAGATGAGCGAGCTGCCCCCCGAGGTCCGTCAGCGCACCGACACCCTGGACGCGGTGGGCAACACCACCGCCGCCATCGGCAAGGGCTTCGCCATCGCCTCCGCCGCGCTCACCGCGCTGGCCCTGTTCTCGGCCTTCAAGACCCAGGCCGGCGTGGACGCCATCGACGTGTCGCGGCCCATCGTGATGGCCGGCGTCTTCATCGGCGCCATGCTGCCCTTCCTCTTCTCCGCCATGGCGATGCGCGCGGTGGGCTCCGCCGCCAACGACATGATCGTCGAGGTGCGGCGCCAGTTCCGTGAGATCGCGGGCCTCATGGAGGGCACCGCGAACGCCGACTACGCCCGCTGCGTCGACATCTCGACCGCCGCGGCGCTGAAGGAGATGATGGTGCCCGGCCTGATGGCGGTGGTCGTCCCCGTCCTCGTGGGCTGGGTGGCGGGCAAGGAGGCCCTGGCGGGCCTGCTCGCCGGCGTGACCGTGTCCGGTGTGTGCCTCGCGATCTTCATGTCCAACGCCGGTGGCGCTTGGGACAACGCGAAGAAGCAGATCGAGGAGGAGCCCAAGGACAAGGAGAAGAACACCGGCAAGGGCTCCGAGAAGCACAAGGCGGCGGTGAACGGCGACACCGTGGGTGACCCCTTCAAGGACACCGCGGGCCCCTCGCTGAACATCCTGGTGAAGCTGATGAGCGTCGTGGCCCTGGTGCTCGCGCCCGTCTTCGCCACCCTGAAGCCCCTGATCGGCGGCTGAGCCCGGGTCCGAGCCGGCTCGACCGGCTGACCCCGAGGGGCGCCCGCTCTTCCCGATGGGAGGGGCTGGGCGCCTCGTCGTTTTCTGGCCTATAGGAGAAGAGCCATGTCGGACCGTGAACCGATGACCGTCACCGGCTACGCGCGCCTCAAGGACGAGCTGAAGGACCTCAAGAGCGTCCAGCGCCCCGCCATCAGCGCGGCGATCGAGGAGGCCCGGGCCCACGGCGACCTCAAGGAGAACGCCGAGTACCACGCCGCCAAGGAGAAGCAGGCCTTCATCGAGGGCCGCATCAAGGAGGTGGAGTCGAAGCTGGCCCTGGCCGAGGTGATCGACCCCTCCACCCTCACCGGCGACAAGGTGGTCTTCGGGGCCACGGTGACGGTGGTCGACGGCGAGTCCGGCGAGACCTCGCGCTACCAGATCGTCGGGCTCGACGAGGCCGACCTGAAGGAGGGGAAGATCTCCCTCACCGCGCCGATCGCCCGCGCCCTCATGGGCAAGCGGGTGGGGGACATCGTCGAGGTGAAGCTCCCCAAGCGCGGCAACAAGGAGCTCGAGGTCGAGAAGGTGGAGTTCGTCTGAGTTGAGCGAGGCGCTGGCGCCGCTCCTGAAGCCGCTCCAGTTCGCGGCGCGCAACGACTTCGCCAACCTGCGGGTGGTGAAGGGGCTGGAGGCCGCTCTGCAACGCGGCTTGCCGGCCCTCCAGGGTCGAGCCACCGACGAGACCGTGGCGGAGGTCCGGGGCCTGATCGCAGGCCTCGACGCCGCGCCCCTGCCCGACAAGCGCGCCCGCATCAGCCGGCTCCTCGCGCTCCTCGCGGGGGTCGATGCGCCCGCGTCGCCAGCTCCGCCGCCACCCGCTGCCCCCCCGCCGGCCGCGCCCCGGGCCCGGCCCGCCCCGTCGGGCAAGAAGGTCCGCCAGGCAGCGCCCAAGGCCGAGGTGAACGCGACAGGGCGGCGGGTGAAGATGGCCGCGGTCAACCCGGGCACCCCCCTGGCCGAGGTGGTCGGGGTGGGGCCGAAGACGGCGGAGCGCCTCGCCGCCCGGGGCCTGAAGACGGTGCAGGACGCGCTCTTCTTCCTCCCCCTGGGCTACGAGGACCGCACCGCGTTCCGCCCCATCGCCACCCTCGCCGCGGGGGAGCGGGTCATGGTGCGGGGTGAGGTCCTGGCCGCCACGGTGCGGCCGGCCGGGCGCGGCAAGCGGGTCTTCGAGCTGGCGGTGGGGGACGGCACCGGCACCCTCAGCTGCCGGTTCTTTCGCTTCTACCAGGGCCAGATGGAGAGCCGATATCCGCGGGGCACCCAGGTGGTGGTGAGCGGCGCGGTGACCCAGTGGGGCGCGATGCGCCAGATGGTGCACCCCGAGATCGAGGTGCTAGGCGTCTCGAGCGAGGTCGAGCCGGAGGGGCTGGTGCCGCGCTATCCGGACATCGAGGGGGTGCCGGCGAAGAAGCTGAGGGCGATCCTCACCGAGCTGGCCGAGGCCGCGGCGGTCCAAGTGCAAGATCACCTGCCGGGGCCGCTCTTGGACGCCCTGCGCCTGCCCGCGCTGTCCGAGGCGGTGCTGCGGGCCCACCGGCCGGAGCCGGGGGACGCGGCAGAGGGCGAGGCCCTGCACGCGATGCGGGCCCGGCTGGTGTTCGATGAGCTGCTCCTCTTGCAGCTGGCCCTGGGGCTCGCGCGGCAGGGGCGGGAGGCGGAGCCGGGGGTGGTGAGCGCGGCGCCCGAGGGCTGGCGGGCCCTCGCGAGGCGGGTGCTGCCCTTCGAGCCGACCCCTGCCCAGGCCCGGGCCCTGGACGAGATCACTTGCGACATGGCCGGGCCTCGGCCCATGAACCGCCTCCTGCAGGGCGACGTGGGGGCGGGGAAGACCGCGGTGGCCTTCGTGGCCGCGGCGGTGGCCTGCGCGGCGGGTCGGCAGGCTGCCTTGCTCGTGCCGACCGAGATCCTGGCCGAGCAGCACTTCGCCAACGCCCAGCGCATGCTGGGCCCGGCCGGGATCCGGGCCGCCCTCCTCACCGGCTCGACCAAGACCTCCGAGCGCCGGTGGCTGCTCTCGCAGCTCCGGGCGGGGGAGCTGCACCTGCTGATCGGCACCCACGCCCTCCTGGAGCCGGCGGTGGTGTTCAAGGACCTCGGCCTCGCCATCGTGGACGAGCAGCACCGCTTCGGGGTGGAGCAGCGGGCGGCCCTCGCCGCGAAGCGGGAGGCAGAGGTCCCCGACGTGCTGGTGATGACCGCGACCCCGATCCCGCGCACCCTGGCCCTCACCGCCTACGGAGACCTGCGGGTCACCATCATCGACGCGCTGCCCCCGGGGCGGAGCCCGACCGAGACGCGGGTGTTCGGGCCGCGTCGGCGCGAGCAGGCCCTGGAGGTCCTGAGGGCCGAGGTGGCGGCGGGGCGGCAGGGCTTCGTGGTGTTCCCGCTCATCGAGGCCTCGGACAAGCTGGAGCTGAAGGCGGCCACCGAGGAGCTGAAGAGCTTGCAGGAGAGCTTGCCCGGTGTGCAGGTGGGCTTGCTCCACGGGCGGATGTCGGCCGACGACAAGGCGGCGGTGATGGCGCGCTTCGTCCGGGGCGAGGTGCACGTGCTGGTGAGCACCACGGTGATCGAGGTGGGGGTCGACGTGCCCAACGCCACGGTGATGATGGTCGAGAACGCGGAGCGCTTCGGGCTCAGCCAGCTCCACCAGCTGCGGGGCCGGGTGGGGCGCGGCGCCCACCGGGGCCGGTGCCTCCTGGTGGCGGGCGGAGCTGCGGCCGAGGGCATGGAGCGCCTGGCGGTGCTCGAGGCGTCCTCCGACGGGTTCTTCGTGGCCGAGCGCGATCTGGAGCTGCGCGGCCCGGGTGAGGTGCTCGGCACCCGTCAATCCGGCTTGCCGGAACTCGCCCTCGCCGATCTGGTGCGCGACGCCCCGGTGCTCGAGCGGGCCCGTCAGGCGGCGGAGGCGCTCCTGGCGCAGGACCCAGACCTCGACGCGCCGGCCCACCGGGCGCTGGCGAGCGAGGTCCGGCGCCGCTTCGCGGAGCGGCTCGCCCTCGTGCGGGCGTGAGCCGGTCAGAGCTTCAGCGACAGCTCCACGTCGGCGCCCAGGGGGCCCGACACGAAGCCGCCGCCGACCGCGCGCACCCGCGCCAGGTAGTCGGGGGCGGCGTCGGTGTTGTCGGCAAGAACGCATCCACCCTGGCGGAGGCGGGGGCCGAGGAGGTCCAGGATCGGGGCATAGAGGGGCTTGTGGCCGTCGAGGAGCACGAGATCGATCGACTCGGGCAGCCCCCGGGCGAGGGTCTCGAGCGCGTCGCCTTCACGGATCTCGACCAGGTCCTCGAGGCCCGCCGCCGCCAGGTTCGCGCGGGCGCGGGCGATCTTGGCCGGCTCCAGCTCGGTGCCGATCAGGCGGCCGCCCCCGTTGTCCCGCAAGGCCGCGGCGAGGTGGAGGGTCGAGACGCCGAAGGAGGTCCCGAACTCCACGATCGTCCGCGCGCCCATGGCGCGGGCCTGCATGTAGAGCAGGCGTGCGGTGTCCCGGGAGACCGCCAGGTAGAGCTCCCGGGCCAGGCCGTAGAGGTGGCGGTAGTCCTGCTCCGCGCCGGACTGCAAGCGAGCCTGCTGCTCGGGGGTCATCGTGGCGAGGACCTGTCGCGCCTGGACCCGGTTGGCCTCCACGTCCTCGAAGATCCGCTCGAGGAGCTGCGCCACCCGGGGGCTGTCGAGGGTGCAGCCCAGTGTGTCTGCTTCGGTCGCCGCGCGCAGCTCCATGGCGCGCGAGTCTACACGCGCTCCGCCAGCCGCTCCACGCGTGTTCTATCGGCGCGCCCCCGGCGGGAGCACCTGGACCTGCTCGGCCGGGCGGTTCAGCTGCTGGGCGGTGAGGCGCTGGGCGATGGAGAGCGCCCCGGTGCCGACCACCACCAGGATCGCGAGCAAGAGGACGCCCTTCTTCCAGCGCTTGGTGTCCTCCGCCGCCTCGCTGCGCTGCATGGTGGAGAAGGTGAGGATCGTCCCGATCTGCTGGAGGTACCTGTTCACGCGCTCGGCCTCGGGCTGCAGGACCTTCAGCTCGCGGTAGCGCTCGAGCGCGTACTCCAGGCGGTGGGCCTTCAGGCAGGCGGTGATGAAGGCCTGGTGCGCGCGATCGTCGCTCAGGTCGTCGTTCATCGCCGCCCACTGGGTCGCCAGTGAGTCCAACATCGCGTCGTTCTTCGGCTGGCGGGGGTTGGTCTTGCCGGTGTGGGGCTGCACCACGACGGTGGGCGGGCTCTCGGAGGGGGTGCGCGCGAGGTCGATGAAGCTCGAGCGGAAGCGCCACGAGCTGTCGTCGACGTCGATCACCACCGCCATGCCGGTCTCGGTGGTGCGCACCACCCGGCCCTCGAAGCGCATGCTGAAGTTGTTCATCACGCACCAGTCGACGAGGACCTGGGTGCGGAAGGGCAGGGGCTTGTCGGTCTCGACCCACATGCCGGTGACCGACGCGTTGGTGACCCGTCCTGAGGCGTTGTGGTCGTTGGGCTGCTGGACGGTGGCCCGGACGTAGCTGCGGGTCAGGTCGTAGCGCTCGAAGCCGCGGCGCGAGGGGAGGGAGCCGCTGGGCGTCTCATTGAGGACCGCGTCCTCATCGAGGAACGAGGGGCGACCCATGTCCTCGGTCACCGAGAGATCTCCGGTCCACAGGATGTCGACGCCGATGTCGGAGTAGAACCGGTTGGCCGAGGGGTCCATCAACCCTCTGATTCGGAGGTGCGGGCGCGCGCTTTAGGGTGCGGTACCCCTCAAGCGGCGCCGGGATCCGACGAACTGACCCAGCGTGATGGCCTACCGGAGAGGCGCGCGCGGCGTGACGTTGATCGAGACCCTGGTGTCGGTGGCGATCCTCGGGGTGGGCGTGCTGAGCCTCACCCGGATGACGGTCTTCAGCGAGCACGGCCTGGCCGAGAGCCGCACCCGGGTGGCCGCCCTCAAGCTGGCAGAGCAGCGCGCGGAGCGGCTGGTCACCCTGGCCACCACCGATCTTCCGAGCTGCCCCACCGCAGGGGGCTGCCGGCAGGACCGGACCGCCTACAGCCCGGCCAAGGCGGCGGACGCGACCTACCCGTGCACCGAGATGGTGGACGGGATGTCGGTGGCAGACCCCAACGTGGCGGGGCCCGCGGAGGCGAAGTTCCGCGTGGACACCACCGTCGTCGCACACCCGGATCCGGGCCAGCTGGCCGGCGCCCAGGTGATCACGGTGAGCGCGTGCTGGACGGACCTGGATGGCACCGTCCAGGAGGTGCAGGTCCAGCGCATGCTGGTCCCGGAGATCTGACATGACAGGCCACAAGAAGGCCCGAGCGGGCTTCACCCTCATCGAGCTCATGGTCAGCATGACGGTCGGCCTCTTCGTGTTGGCCGCCGCGGTGCAGCTCACCTCGGACCAGTCGCGCCTCCTCGGGCGCGCCTCGAGCCGCCTGGAGATGCACCAGGCCGCGCGCCTGGCCACCGATCTGCTGGCGCAAGACCTCCGGCACGCGAGCGTGGGCCTCGGCTACCGACCCGACGGCACCTTCGCCGGGCTCAGCCGCGGCAACTTCACCGTCTCCGGCGGCGCGAGCTTCCAGGCGGACGATCGGGTCGTGACCCTGAGCTCAGGCACGGTGCGCACCGACGACATCGGCATCCGGCTGGCGGCGGGCTCGATCCGCACCGTCGCGTCGTACTCCGCCGCCACCGCCCAGCTCTGCGCGGGCGCGGACCTCGAAGCGGGGGAGGTGGTCGTCCTGTTGACCCGCGAGGGGCTGCACGCCCGCACCGTGCAGGTCTCGGCGTTCGGCCCCGCGGTCTGCCGCGATGGCACCTGCGTCCAGGGCTGCGAGGACGTGACCTTCGCCTCGGACAGCTCCTACCTGTCCGACGTCGAGGCGACCAACGCGGACTACACCGAGGGCGAGATGGCCGGTGAGTTCCAGCATCTGGTGTGGTTCCTGGTCGCCGACGCGAACGGCCGCGGGCTCCTGCAGCGGGCGGAGGTCACCGCGCAGAACCCCTGCGCCGCGGCGGACGAGACCTGCGGCGGCACCGTCGCCGACAACGTGGAGTTCCTCCAGGCCTCGGTCTGGCAGTGGGACGAGGACACCCAGACCTGGGTGGATCGGACCACGGCGGGCGACCTCACCGACCGCAGCCGGGTCCGGATCGATCTGGAGCTTGGCGTCCGCGCCGCGCACTCCGACGAGCGCGACGCCGACCAAGCCGTGCTGCGGTCCGAGCTGTCGCCCACCGTCTGCGTGCCCGGGCCGTGCGGGCGTCCGCGCGACAAGGTCCAGCGCTACGCGGTGCGCTCGAGTGTCGAGATTCGAAACTCCGGGCGCATGCAGATCCGCTAATCGCTCAAGCGTCTCTGCCATACGTCGACCCTGACGAGCATGGAGGCGCACATGAAGAGCCCTCGTCGCCGCGCAAGGCGCGGTTTCACCCTCCTCACCTTGATCACCCTCCTCGCGGTCGGGGCGGTCGCGGCCACGATCCTGATCGTGGAGCTGAGCAGCGAGCGGGACATCCTGCTCGTGCAGCGCCAGCGGGAGGAGGCCCGAGAGGCGGCGGAGGGCGGCCTGATGGAGGTCCTCAACGCACAAGGGCTCTCCTACATGCTGCCGGAGGCCGACACGCCGAACCTCGAGGTGCAATACACCCCGCCGGCCCAGAGCGTGTTCGACAACCCCACCGTCTACCGGGGCAGCCGGAGCTACGACGCCACCATCCGCCTGGTCCGCATGGCCCCCATGCTGGAGAGCTCCCACTCGGTGGTGCGCGCGGTGCTCTTCGAGGTCGCGGTCGACGCGGAGGCCGGCGACGGGACCACGGCGGGGGTCGAGGCCGAGGTCTATCGCGTGGTCTCGAGCCAGTCCGGGATGATCCAGCCCCGCGTGCACGGGCGCTAGGAGGTCGAGATGCTCATGTCAGGCGCCGTTGCAGTGCTCATCGCCACCGGGTTCGTCGGGCAGTACCCCGACGCCCTGGACCACCTCCGCGCGGGCGACGTCGTCCCGCAGGTCGGCTTGCTCTTGGACCGCTCGGGTTCGATGGACTGGGGGGACGCGCCCACCGCGTGCACCTGGTTCGCCCAGCAGTGCCCATCCGGGCACATCGGCTCCATCTGGGGCTGGGACTACTGCAAGGCGAACTGCCCGTGTGATGACGACATGGGCGACTGCGACTCCAACGCGGAGTGCAAGTCCGGCTACTGCGCCAACAACGTGGGCGCGGCCTACGGGCAGGATCCGACCCTGGACGTCTGCCGACCCAACCCCTCCGGCACCGCGGTCACCGCGACCCTGAACAAGAACGAGCAGATGAAGGCGGTGCTGGTCGGGTGTCGGAACGAGCGCGACGGCATCCTCGACCAGTGGGCGGATCGCATCAACTTCTCGGTCTGGGAGTTCGGCTCCACCACCGCGATGAAGGTCCCCTTCGACTCGACCCTGGCCGCGCTCGAGGCCGGCGTGATGGACGTGCCTGCCTCCGGATCGACGTACATGACCAAGGGCCTGCGGGACCACGGGAAGTACTTCAACACCTACTTCACCGGCGCGAACACCCTCGGCTGCCGACCGAACTTCCTCGTGATGCTGAGCGACGGCAACCCCAACGGCGGGGCGTCGACCTTCGACTACGAGTGCACCTCGCCGGTGGAGTCCAAGTACGTCTCCGCCAACCAGCCCTGGTTCGGCTCGGACTACCTGAACCGGCACGAGGATCTGCTGTGCAGCGTGCCGGGCAACCAGGACATCAAGACGTACACCATCGGCTTCGGCCAGCCGGGTGACTTCAGCCCCACCAACCTCCAGAACATCGCGGACTACGGCGGCGGCGAGTACTTCTACGCGTCCGACGCCGACCAGCTCAGCGAGTCCTTCGAGCACATCATCAGCGCGATCGTCTCGCGGAGCGCCCTGTTCTTCGCGCCGATCGCGATCCAGACCGAGTCCATGTTCTCCGGCAACTTCGCCTACACCGCCGCGTTCAAGCCGCAGGCGGGCGGGCCGTGGCGCGGCACCCTGAAGAAGCACTGCGTGGTCCCCTCGATCACCTCCACCGGGCAGTACGACACGAGCGTCGACTCCTGCATCTTCATCTCCCCGGATGGCCAGAACCTCGAGACGAACCCCAACGTGATGGACATGTGGACCGGAGTCCGCTCCGTGGCGGCGGACATCGGCGGCGCGGGCGCGGTGGTGCTGCGACAGATGGGCACCAACCAGGGCGGTGTGCCGGTGACGCCGTACTGGGGGCATCGCAACATCGTCTCCTGGCGCCCGGGGACATCGCAGTACGTCAGCGTCGCCCCCAGCACGTGGACGCGCGACGACAGCTGGAGCAACGGCTGCGAGCACGCGCGGGTGCTGAACCACCTGCACGGCTACACCTGGGACGCGAACTGCACCAACGGCAACCCCGTGGCCGCGGCGGGCTGGCCGGTGGGCGACCCCGTCCACTTCGCGCCCCTCCTGCTCACCTACGGCGACTGCGAGGACACCTCCGGCGCGCCGGTGGCGGGCGTCTGCTACCTGGTGTCGGGCATGAACGACGGCATGCTGCACTTCTTCGACGCGGCGGACGGTCGCGAGACCACCGCGCTGGTGCCGGCGGAGCTGTGGAAGCCCAACGGAGTCAACTCCTCTCCGATCTACGAGATGGAGGACCAGCCCAACCTCAGCTTCACCCACCGGTACTACGTCGACGGCGGCGCGCGGCTCTACCACGAGGACGTGGACGGCGACGGGCACATCGACGCCGGTGAGAAGGCCGACCTCGTGTTCGGCCTGGGGCGGGGCGGCCGCGCCTACTACCGGATCCCGGTGAGCCGCCTGGTCAATGGTGCGTTGAACGCGACCGACAACCCCATCCTCCCGCTCCTCCCCGAGGCCGGGACCAGCCTGGCGGAGCTGAAGGACACCTGGGCCGCGCCCTGGTTGGGCAAGCTCAGGAAGGGCACCGACGTGTGGCGGGTGGCGGTGGTCCCGAGTGGGCACGAGAAGCACCTGGACTTCCCGGTCGGGGTGGGTGAGGTGCCGAAGGCGCCCGCGCCCCCCGCGCTGGATCTGTCCAACGCGCTCTCGGTGGCGTGCTCGGGCGCAGGCGGGGTTGCGGAGTTCAACGGCTACGACAGCGCGTGGTGCTCCGCCTTCTCGAGGCCGGGCTGCATCGGCAACGGCACCGACCCGTGCTACGACGCCGCGGGCCTGCCCCAGGACCTCGCCTACCCGATCGGGTTCGACGACGGGGTCTGGGAGGCCGGCGCGCTGCGGGCGAAGTTCGACACCTTCCAGCTCGACCCGAACGACGTCCTCCGCATCGAGGACCGGGCCGGCAACGTCGTGGGTGAGTTCACGAACAACGACCTCGGCGGGCGCTGGACGCCTTGGGTGTATGGGAACCGCCTGGTGCTGCACCTGATCACGGACGGCGTGGACACCGGCGACTCGGGCTACTCGGTGCACTCGCTCGAGTGGATGCCGGTGGCGCGCTCCGACGAGAGCGGCCAGGCCCCGGGCCGGATCTCCGGCTGGACGCTGGGGCGGGACAGCCACCCCTCGGTCTACGTGCTGGACCTCGACCGGTGGAACGGCGCCCCGGTGGAGGCCTTCGCCAAGCGGGTGAGCGCGGACGGCGTGCTCCTGCGCTTCACCAACGACTGCGAGGGCCTGGACGGCTCACGGTGCATCGACGCCGCCACCTCGCCGGATCTCGCGGACATGGTCTGCCCGATCTCGGCCGAGGTCTCGGGCTACAGCGAGGCGGGGGAGCTGCGGGCGATGTACTGGGCCGACGAGTGCGCCCAGATCTGGAAGGCGTGGACGCCCGACTACGGCGCCACCTGGAAGGCCCGGCGCATGATCAACCTCAACCGGGGGCGGATCGGGGTCACCAAGGACTACCGCAAGATCTTCCGTCGGCTCGACCTCGTGCAGTCGACCTGCCCCGGGCAGAGCGTGGTCGGGGTCTACTTCGGCACCGGCAACATCCAGCGCCCGACCTCCAAGAGCGAGCTGGCGGACACAAGCATCACCGACGGCCAGGATCTGATCGGCGTGGTCTGGGACCTCCCGAGCGCGCCCTCCACCCTCACCGAGGCGCAGCTCGAGGACATCACCGGCGGCACCAGCAAGACCGCGCAGGAGATCCTGGGCGACGGCAAGTACGGCTGGCGGCTGGAGCTGAAGGACAACGAGCGCATGCTCCGAGACCCGCTGATCTTCGACGGGGTGGCCTACTACAAGACGTTCGAGCCCACCGTCGTCGCCGAGGAGTGCGGCGGGGCCTCGGGTATCGACCGGGTCTACGCGGTGGACAACTGCGTGGGCGCGCCGGTGGTGGACGTGAACGGCGACGGCGTCGCCGACGCGTCGACCGAGCGCGAGGTGTGGACGGGCCAGACCGAGATCGGCGGCGGCCTGTTCTTCTTCACCCCGCGAGACAGCCCGGTGCTGGTGAGCCACGCCGACATCACCACCCGGACCTCGGCCAAGCTCAACACCAAGAAGCGCAGCCGGCCCGGGCTCTACCTGTGGCGCGAGTTCTGAGGAGGTAGCGCGATGCGGATGACGAAGCATGTGCTCATGGCGGCGGCGACCCTGCTCGTGGCGGCCACCGCGGCGGCCCAGCCCCCGGCCCGGCGAGTCAAGCCGAAGCTGGACGTGGATCCGGAGCTGAAGGCCTCGTTCGAGCGCCTCCAGAGCCAGGCGCAGCGCCCCGCGCGTTGGCAGGCGGCGGATGACCTGGTGCCCGGGGCCACCCTCCGAGTGAAGGCCGTCTTGCAGCGGCACGACGACGGGATGGTCCTGCTGGGGACCGCGGTCACCCCGGCGCAGCAGGCTGTGTTGCTCGCCCAGGGGGCGCACGAGGTGGAGACGAAAGCCGCCATCGGCGCCAACACCATCCACGACGGCTGGTACTACCGCCTCTATCCGACCCGGGACGTGAGCTCGGTGGGCCTGGATGCCCGCGTCGGCAAGACGGTCCGGGTCGACATGGCCCGCACCCGCAGCGGGCACCCGGTGGTCGTGGCCGTCTCGGGCGGCTAGGCGTTCGCCGGCCGGTGCTGCTAGCCTGAGGGTCGCATGTTCCCTTGCCCGGTCTGCTCGGTGGTGGCCTTCGACGGCGCAGCGTGTCGAGCCTGCGGCTACCAGGATCCCAACGGCGCCGCGGTGCGGATCGTCACCGGCCAGGCCATGGCGGCGGAGCCGCTCCCGCTGGAGCTGGACCCCACCGCCCTGATGCCCCTGGAGGGCGATGGGCCCACGCTGGAGGGCTTCGAGTCCACCGCGCTGGTCATGGAGCCGCGCACCGCGCCGCCTGCGGTGGTGGCCCCGGTGGAGGCCACGGACGACGTCTACACCTATGCGGTGTGTCCCCAGTGCCAGCAGCCCCAGGGGGACGCCCCCGAGGCGTTCTGCCCGCACTGTGGCTATCGGGTGCGGCGTCGGGTGAAGCCCAAGGCAGCGGCGGGGGTGCACGGTGAGGTGGAGTGTCGCGATTGTGGCACACCGAATCCGGAGGGGCGCACGAGCTGTGTCAACTGCGGTTTCCGGTTGCCCTCGGCGCGTTGACAGGTTGGACGAACCCGGTTAGGCGCAAACCCGTGCACACCCATCGACATCGGTTTCGTGTCATCTACGGAGACACCGACATGATGGGGGTGGTGTACTACGCCAACTACTTCCGGTACTTCGAAGCGGGACGGAACGAGCTGCTGCGGGCCGCCGGGGTGGAGTACAAGCACCTCGAGGCCGGCGGACACGCCCTCCCGGTGGCCTCGGCGAGCGCGAAGTATGTATCCTCTGCCCGCTACGATGATGAGCTGGAGCTCGAGACCAGGGTGGAGCAGCTCCGCTTCGGGAGCGTGCGCCTCAGCTACGTCCTGCGGCGTCCGGCCGACGACGCGATCATCGCCACCGGCGAGACGGTGCACGCATGCGTGAACCCGGAGGGGCGTATCGTGCGCCTGCCGGACAGCTTGCGCGCGTCCTTGAACCCGGGCTGATGGAGCGAAGGGAACCATACATGGATCGAAACCTGGCCATGGACGCAGTGCGGGTCACCGAGGCGGCGGCCCTGGCCTCGGCGCGCACCATGGGCCTGGGCGACCTGCACCGGGCGGAGGAGGCCGCGGTGCAAGCCATGCGGCAGGCCTTCGACAGCCTCGACATCAGCGGCACCGTGGTCATCGGCGAGGGCTCCGAGGCCGAGGTCCCGGTGATCTACGTGGGCGAGCGCGTGGGGCGCGGGCGCGAGACGGATCCCGAGGTGGAGCTGGCCGCCGATCCGCTCGAGGGGAGCCGCCTGTGCGCGCGCGGGATGCCCAACGCGATGAGCGTCATCGCCATGGTCCGCAACGGGCACTTCCTGCGGGTGCCCGACACCTACATGTACAAGATCGCGGTGGGGCCGGCCGGGAAGGGCGCGATCGACCTGAACCGACCCATCAGGTGGAATCTCAACTCGGTGGCCGACGCCAAGGGCGTGTACCCCGAGGACCTGACGGTGGTGGTGCTGGATCGTCCGCGCCACGAGGGGCTGATCCGCGAGATCCGCGAGACCGGTGCCCGCATCAAGTTGATCCCCGACGGCGACGTGGCGGCGGCGATCGCGACCTGTCGCGACGAGACCGGCATCGACATGCTGCTGGGCGAGGGTGGCGCGCCCGAAGGCATCATCGCGGCCGCCGCGCTGCGCTGCGTGGGCGGCGACATGCTCGGGCAGCTCCGGCCGCGCTCCGCGGTCGAGACCGAGCAGATCAAGGCGCTCGGCGTCGACGTGGTGGACCAGATCTTCACCATGGACGACATGGCGCAGGGTGACGTGCTCTTCGCCGCGACCGGCATCACCGACGGTGACCTGCTGCGCGGGGTGCGGTTCCGCCGCGGCGGCGCGGTGACCAACTCGATGGTCATGCGCTCCAAGACCATGACAGTGCGTCTCATCGAGGCGCAGCACCGCTTCGATCGGAAGCCGAACTACGGCGACCTGTAGGGGGTGGATGGATCGGCGCGAATCACGGGTTATCCCGCACCTTGCATCGGCCGCAACCGCCCACCAAAGATAAGGAAGACGTGCTCGACGCGTACATCATCGAGGAGATCAAGCGGCAGGAGGAAGAGCGCCGCCGGCGGGACGAAGGTCGCCCCCGTCTCCACATCGAGATCCCGCGCAACGTCCCGCCGCCCCGCGAGCGGGGCGAGGGCGAGGAGCACGAGCCCGACGACGACGAGGATCACGACGAGCACGAGGACGATGGCGTGATTCGGATCGACCTCTGACCGCGGGGTTGACTCCGGTCGGGTTCGATCTGATGAACGGCCCGATGTTGGACATCACCCACGTTCACGCACGCGAGATCCTGGATTCCCGGGGCAATCCCACCGTCGAGGTGGAGGTTCGGCTCTCGTCGGGGGCGGAGGGCCGCGCGGCCGTGCCCTCGGGCGCGTCCACCGGCGCCCACGAGGCGATCGAGCTGAGGGACGGCGACAAGGAGCGCTACCTCGGCAAGGGCGTCCTGAAGGCGGTGGCCGCGGTCAACGAGACCATCGCGCCCGCCATCCTCGGCTACGACGCTGGCGACCCCTACGACATCGATGCAACCCTGCTTTCGCTGGATGGCACCGAGAACAAGGGCAAGCTGGGCGCCAACGCCATCCTCGGGGTGTCCATGGCGGTGGCCCGCGCCGCGGCCAACGCCTACGAGCTGCCGCTCTACCGCTACCTCGGCGGCGTGAACGCGCGCGTCTTGCCGGTGCCCCTGATGAACGTCATCAACGGCGGCCAGCACGCCGACAACGCGCTCGACATCCAGGAGTTCATGCTGGTGCCGAAGGGCGCGGACTCGTTCCGCGAGGGCCTGCGCTGGGGGGTCGAGACCTTCCACCACCTCAAGAAGATCCTGAAGGACAAGAAGCTCAACACCGCGGTGGGCGACGAGGGCGGCTTCGCGCCGAACCTCCCCTCGAACCGCGCGGCGCTCGAGCTGCTCACCGACGCCATCCAGGCCGCGGGCTACAAGCCGGGCGAGCAGATCGCGCTCGCCCTCGACGTGGCCTCCACCGAGTTCTTCGCCGACGGCAAGTACACCCTCGAGGCCGAGGGCCGCACGCTGACGAGCGAAGAGATGGTGAAGTACATGGACGAGCTGGTGAGCGCGTTCCCGATCGTGTCGATCGAGGACGGCCTCGCCGAGGACGACTGGGCGGGCTGGAGCCACCTCACGGCCACCCTCGGCAAGCGCTGTCAGCTGGTGGGTGACGACCTCTTCGTGACCAACGTGGAGCGCCTCCACCGCGGGATCAAGGAGGCGTCGGCCAACGCGATCCTCATCAAGGTCAACCAGATCGGCTCCCTCACCGAGACCCTGGACTGCATCGACCTCGCGAAGGCGAACCGCTTCGCCACCATCGTGAGCCACCGCTCCGGTGAGACCGAGGACAGCACCATCGCCGACCTCGCGGTGGCCACCGCGGCAGGTCAGATCAAGACCGGCTCCGCCTCGCGCTCGGACCGCATGGCCAAGTACAACCAGCTCCTGCGCATCGAGGAGGAGCTCGGCCCGGCCGCCCGCTACGCTGGCGCCGAGGTCTTTGGCCGGTGATCTGATTCCCACCCGGGCCCGGGCTGCTAGCTTGGGCCCCATGTCTCGCGTCGCCCTGCTTGCGTTGTCAGCCGGCCTGCTCCTCGCCGGGTGCCCGTCCAAGTCCTCCGGCCCCACCGCCGAGGGGTTCGTGCAGGTCATCCAGCGCCCCGAGCAGCACCTCGCCGGGGTCGAGTCCACCGGCCGCGACGGCGACTTCCTCCTCGACAACGGCCGGGTCCGCTTCGTGGTCGAGGCCCCCGGCTCCTCGTCGAGCTGGGGCCTGTACGGGGGCGGCCTGGTGGATCTGGGCGCGCCCGGCAGCACCGACGAGCGGCTCGAGGCGGCCCTCGTGCAGTGTGACCTGCGGAGCTTCCGGCCCACCTCGGCCGAGGTGGTGCAGCCGGGCGGCCCCGGGCAGCCCGGGATCCTGCGCCTTGTGGGTGAGGACGGGGGGCTGCCCTTCCTGGACGCGATCCTCCCGCGGGAGCCGCTGCAGGCTCAGTTGACGGTCGACTACGTCCTGGCCCCCGACGCGGACAGCCTCGACGTGATCATCTCGGCCAAGGACCTCAGGAAGAAGGAGGCGCGGGAGATCTCCTGCGGCTTCGTGCTCCTGCCCGGGGACGGCTACCAGCTCTTCGCGCCGGGCCGCGGCTTCACCGAGGACGTGGGGGGCGAGCTGGACTACCTGGTCGCGGCGGCCCCGGGCGGCGCGGCCAGCTACGCGCTCACCGCGGACGAGGGCCCGGTCAACGTGCTGATCGGCGGGCTGCCCTTCCTCCCGGTGGGGCCGGACCCGGTGCCGTTCCTCGCCAACGCCACCGTCACCACCCGCTACCGCTTCTCGGTCGGGGCCCGGGGCGACGTCGAGAGCGCGCTGGTGGCGGCGGGGCGGCTGTCGGGCGAGGCGGCGGGACGCCGGGCGGTGACCTTCAGCCTGGAGGGGGCCGAGATCCGCGCCGCCCGGGACGTGCAGGTGGTGTTGACGAACCCGGCCGAGGCGGAGGGCCGGCAGGCGGTCACCTCCGCCCAGCCAGGGCCCGACGGTGCCGTGCAGGCCAGCCTGCTGCCGGGGGCCTACCGGGCCACGGTGTGGGCCGAGGGCCTGAAGGTCGCGGAGCTCGACGTCGCGGTGGCGGACACCGCGGACCCCCAGAGCATCCCCCTGCCGGTCGCCGGCCTGGGCCGGGTGCGCCTCGTGAGCGCCGAGGTGGGCCTGGACGGGGCGGAGCTCGGGCCCACCCCGGTGCGGGTCCGGGCCGCGGCGGGGCGCGACGCGGCGATCGACGCGCCGGCGGTGCGTGAGCTGTACGCCCAGGGCGACGAGACCTTCGTGCTCCCGGCCGGGGAGTACACCTTGATCGTCTCCCGCGGCCCCGAGCACGAGCTCGACGCGGTCGGGGTGACGGTGGGCCCGGGCGAGGTGAGCGAGGCGCAGGCCAGGTTGCGTCGGGTGGTCGACCGACGGGGCTGGGTCAGCGCCGACCTCCACGTCCACGGGACCCGGAGCACCGACAGCGCCACCGCGCGGCGGGTGCGAGTGCTCGGCGCGGCGGCGGAGGGGCTCGACGTCCTCCTCGCCACCGACCACGACGCGGTGACCGACTACGGGCCGGACGCGGTGGCCCTGGGCCTGCAAGACCGCCTGCGGACCGCGTCGGGGACCGAGATGTCGATGCTCTACGGGCACATCAACGGCTTCCCGGTCCCCGCCAGCCAGCCCGAGGACCACTGGCGGCCGGGCTGGTTCCGGTACGACGCAGAGGGGCGCTTCGAGCGGGTGCTGGAGCCGAATGAGGTGGTCGAGGGCCTGCGCGCGGCGGGGGCGAAGGTGGTGCAGCTGAACCACCCGCGCTCCGACCAGGGGGTCTTCGACTACCTCCAGCTCGACGCGGCGAACGGGCAGAGCGCCCGCGCCTGGCCGGGCGCCGACGCGGCGGAGCTCCTGAACGGCAAGCGGGTGGACGAGTACCCGCTCGTGCTCACCGACTTCCACGGGCTCGTGCGGGCCGGCCGGCGCCTCTCCCTCACCGGCTCCTCGGACATCCACGTCGACTTCGGGGTCGGCTACGCCCGGACCTACGTGCGCGTCCCCGAGGCGGGGGCGCTGAAGGAGCTGGACCTCGAGCGGCTCTGGCAAGGCATCCTGCAGGGGAGGGCGGTGGCGGCCAGCGGCCCCTTCGTCACCCTGACCGCGCACCGGGAGGCCGCCTCGGCCGAGGTGGGCGAGATCCTCACCGGGCAGGGCCCGGCCACCCTCGAGGTCACGGTGCAGGCGCCCTCGTGGATGCGGCCGGAGCGGGTGAAGATCTACGAGCGGGACGCGGTGCTGGCCGAGCGGGCCATCCCCGAGGTGGGTCCGGACCCCGCGCAGCCTGGCCTGCGCTTCCGCGGCACCTTCACCGCCACCGTCACCGCCGACACCTACTTCATGGTGCAGGTGGAGGGGCCGCCCGCCGCGCCGCTGGTGCGCGACCTCATCAGCATCAGCAACCCGGTGTGGGCGGACGCCGAGGGCGACGGCCTCGGGTTCTGACTCGAGGCTCCTCGTCGGGCGGCACGGCGCCGGCCCTGTCGATGTGGCGGGGTTCAGGTCACCAGCCGGGTCAGGGTGGTGATGCCGTAGGATTGCGGCGCGCCCGAGGCGGCGGCGTCGGGCCCGGTGAGCGCCCCATCCACCAGGTAGACCTTCCCCATCTGCGCCTGGGCCCAGGTCAGGATCTCGTCGAGCTTCGGGGTCGGCACCTGCGCCAGGGTGGCGATGCCCTTCAGCACCACCAGACCGTACGGCACGTCCTCGATGAACACCCGGTTGTCGGGGTCCAGCACGTAGCCGCCGGGCACCGCGCGCATGGGGATGCGGATGCCCCGGTAGCCGCGGTTGCTGGTGATGGTGCTCCTGAGGTCGGTGGGGTCCTCGACCGCGTCGCCGTAGGAGGCCTGGATGGACAAGATCAGCGGGAGGACGGTCGGCAAGCTGACTTGCGTCGCGTCCTCCACCGCGCGCTTGATGTCCATCAGCTCGCCGTCCAGCGTGGCGAGGGTGTCGGCGGCGGCGGCGGAGAGGTCGTCGTAGAAGAAGGGTTGCTCCGAGAACGGGGCGCCGTCCCAGCCCGCGAAGCGGGTGTGCATGATGCCGGGGTGGAGGACCTGGTTGCCCGCGTTGAGGGTGATCTGGAGGAAGGGGCCGATGTCGAGCACCGCGGCCCCGGTGAGCGCGGTGAGGACGTCCGCCACCGCGACCCCCGCGCTCGGCCCCTCCCCGGTGACCGCCACCCCGTTCATGGTCTTGGCGGCGAGGATGCGGACCTCGCCCGGGCGGTCCGACTTGCACATCCAGGGGATGGCCGAGACCCCGAAGACCCGCGCCTGCTTGCCGGCGGCGGCGAGCCTGGCCCGGGCCATCCACTGGAAGCCCCCGGTGGCGGGCACCGCGCCCAGCCACGCGCCGGGGCTCAGGTGGGGGGCGATGCGCTCCACCGCCGCCGCCTCGTGGGAGGTCGGCAGGCAGAGCAAGACGACCTGCGCTCCCGCCACCGCCGCCGCGGGATCTGCGCCGAGGTACTCGGGCCGCCCCACCACCTCGGTGCCGTCGGGCTGCCGTACCCGGACCCCGCGGTGGGGCGTCATCCCCGCGGCCAGGGTGGCGGCGCGCTCGGGGCTGGAGACCAGCCACCGCACCGCGAGCCCCTCTCGGCCGCCCAGCTGCCCAACGAAGGCGTGGCCGAGGTTCCCGCCGCCCACCACCGCCACCGTGAAGGGGCCGCTGGGGCGCGAGAAGCAACCCAGCGCGAAGGGATCGGGGGCCTGCGCCAGGGGCTCGACGAGCTCCCAGGGCGGCAGCTGGGCCGCCACGTAGAGCCACTGCATCAGCTCGGGGTCGGGCACCAGGCTCGGATCGTCGACGAGGGCCTGGAACACCGCCTCGGGCAGGCCGGTGCGAGCCGCGCAGTCCGCTGGGGTGATGCCGTGGGCGGGGAGGGTGGTGGCCAGGCGGTTCTGGACCGCCCGTCGAAACTGGCCGCGCATGGGCGGCGACTATAGCAGGGGCGTCGGCCCGCTCAGTCCTTCTTGATGAGGTCCTTCATGCCCTTCGTCACCAGGGGGTCCAGCCCCCAGGCCGCCACTCGGACCACGTAGTCGCTCTTCGAGGTCTTCACGAAGTACTGGTTCTCCGCGTCGAGCTTCTTGCCCACCTGCACCACCACCTTCTCGGTGGTGGGAGGCGGCGCGCCGGCCACGGTCGACGTCCCGGTGGTCAGGGTCACCGTGGCGAGCGGGGCGTCCAGGCCGTACTCGGGCTTCGACGTCTTCCCGGCCGGGGTCTCGAGGTTGAGGGTCCGGGCCTTCCGCACCAGGTCCTCCACCGTCGCGGTGTTCAGGGGTTCGGTGAGGCCGAGGACGGCCCACGCCTTGGTGGCCGGGTCCTTCTCGAGCTGCAGGCTACCTTGCGCGTTCTGGATCTGGATGGCCCACACGTCGTCGGCCGGGATGTCCAGGAACTTGCGATCCACCCAGTGCCAGGCCCGGCTCCCCAGGTCGTTGGGGCCGAACTCGTTCACCAGGAGCACCTGGTCCGAGCCATCGAGCCGGACGTGGGTGTTCTTGAAGCTCGGCGAAGTCCCTACGTAAAGGGTGCGGTCCTTGCCACCCGCGGTGATGACCACCTTGCGCTGGAACTTCTCGGGCGAGACCTCGAGCTTGTCGTGGTACTTCGGGCCCTCGAGCACCACGGTGCGCGAGGTGAGCGCCTTCAGGCGGTCCAAGAGGTCCTTCACCTTGGCGTCGTCGGCGGGGAAGCCGTCGGCGCCGTCGATGGTCCACGCCCCGTTCACCTTGGCCAGCACCACCGACTCCTGGGCGGGGCCGTCGCCGCGCTTCGGGGGGCCCCAGATCGCGAGCTTGTCGACCTGGGCGGGGTCGAGCCCCTCGAGCACCGTCACCGTCTTCATCTGCATCGCCTGGTCGGTGTTGCGCAGCTTGACGCCCACCACGAGCGCCAGCTGGGCCACCATGAGCCCGGCCAGGATCTTGTTCATGTTGGTCACGACGCCACCTCCGTCGGGGTGTGGTGGGCCCGGCGCACCGCCTCGGCCGAGCCCTCCAGGGGCACCGGCTTCAGGTTGCGCCGGCGGCTCACCGTCAACAGCACGATGACCGCCAGGGCCAGGACCACGAAGCCGTAGTTCAACAGCTCGTACTTGAGCGCCTCGCTCGCGTCCATCGGCACCAGGGTGCGGGCGAAGGCGCCGCGGGAGCGGATGGAGAGCAGGTCGACGTCCTCGACCCCCCAGTCCACAAGGTTCTCGACCAGCTGCAGGTTGCTCTGCCCCTGCTGGGTCAGCTGCAGGATCAGGTCATTGGCGAACGCGGTGGAGCCCACCACCACCAGCCGGGCGTTGGCCGGCGACTCCTCCAACACCGTGCCGCCGCTGTTGCCCTCCACCGTCGGGTCCTTCTTCCCCTTGAAGAAGGAGGTGAAGGTGCCGGTGACCAGGGCGCCCAGGGGCCGGGACTCGGTCTCGGTCGGGGCGGGCGGAAAGCCATTGGCAGGGTAGGTTGCGAAGTCGGGTTGCACGTCGGTCGCCGCGCTGACCCAGGAGCGCGGGCTCGAGCGAAGCAGCACGGTGTACTGGAGCGGCGAAGCCTCGCCCTCGGCCGGCTTCTTCAGGGTGAGCGGCGTGGCCCAGGGGACGGTGAGGCCGGGCAGGCCGGAGACCACCGGCGACGCGTCATCCATGCCGTCGGGCCGCACGTTCACGAAGTACGGGTAGTCGAGCATCTTGATCTCGCGGATGCGCATGCCGCGCACCTCGCGCATCACCGGCACCGGGATGCCCTCGTTCTGGGCGTCCATCACCATCTCGTCGCCCAGCTCGACCCCGTAGGCCGCGAGCATCGCGTCGAGGCCGGTGCTCACCTTCTTCACCTTGAGGTTCTGGCCGCCGTGGGGATCCAGCATGAACTTGGAGGCGAGCACGATCACCGTGCCGCCCCGCATCAGGTGCTGGTCGATCGCGAAGCGCTCCTTGTCGCCGAAGTCCTGGGGCCCGTACACGAGGAGCACGTCCACGTCGGAGGGGACGGTGCCGCTGTCGAGGGAGACCTCCTGGACGGTGTAGCTGTCTTCGAGCTGCCGAGCGATGGTCTGGGCCATGTCCGGGGGCTCGGGGGGCCGCTGGCCCTGCATCTGGGGCGGCAGCTGCGGCGCCTCGCGCTTGGGCTTCACGTAGCCGACCACCTTCAGGAACCCAGGCGCGGCCCGCTTGAGGGCGGCGGTGATGTCCTTCTCGAGGTTGGCCTCGGACATGCCGTCCGGGGGCAGGAGCCGCTCGTAGCGATCGCCCACCTTCAACAGGAGGTGGAGGTAGAAGGTCTGTTCCGCGAACAGCGAGGTGGCGAAGGGCTTGAAGCCGTACTTCTTGTACAGGCTCTCCGCCGTCTCGTCCGCCCCGGGCTTGCTCGGGTCGACGACCTTGAAGTCGAACTTGCCCTTCGACTCGGCCTTCATCTTGCCGAGCACCGTCTCGATCACCTTGGGGGCGCCCTTGTAGTTGTCGGGCAGGGTGTCGGGGGTGACGAAGACGAAAAACTCCGCCGGGGACTTCAGGTCGGCGAACAGGCCCTCCAGGGTCTGGAAGCCGTAGGCCACCTTCTTGATCGCCCGGGTGAGGTCATACTCGGGGTTTCTGAGGCGCACGTCGATGTCGGTCACCCCGGTCACCTTCACCTCGATGAGATCGGAGAAGTTCAGCACCTGGTACTGGTCGCCGTACTTGATGAGGATGCTGAAGTACGAGTTCACCACCTCGCGGTCGAGGCGGCTCCCGAACTCGAAGGGGAAGCTCTTGATGCCGTAGAGCTGGTTGGCCTCCTTCTCGAGCTCCTCGTCCTCGCGCGGGTCGACGTACTCGGTGATGACCTTCCCACCCGAGACCTCGCCGTACTCCTCGATGAGATCGCGGATCCGCGGCACGAGCGGGGCGAGCAGGGGGTGGGTCTTCTCGGAGAAGTAGCCCCGGATGAGGAGGGGCTCGTCGAGGCCGTGCAACAGCGCCTTCGTGGTGTCGGAGATGCTGTACTCGCCGCGCTCGGTCATGTCGATGCGCAGGCCGGAGACCCCGCTCAGCCAGACGTTCAACAGGAGCACGTTGGCCAGGCCCAGCACCACCGCGAGGGTGGCGCTGTGGCGCTGGGTCGCGGTGCGCACGCCCTGGCTCCAGCCCTTGGTCTTGAGCACGTAGACGTTCAGGCCGAGGAAGGCCGCGATGATGCCGAGGTAGTAGACGAGGTCGCGCAGGTCGAGGACGCCGCGCTGGATGCTCTCGAAGCGCGCTCCGGTGCCCAGGGCGGCCAACAGTTCGGCCGGGCGGGTGCCCACCTGGCTGGTGATCCAATCCTCGCCCACGATGTAGAACGCGCCGCACACCACCACGGTGAGCATGAGCGACACGATCTGGTTGTCGGTGAGGCTGGAGACGAAGACCCCGATCGCGAGGTACGCCCCCGCCACCAGGACCGCCGCCATGTAGCCGCCCATCACCGGGCCCCAGTCGAGGTCGCCGAGCATCGACACCGTGACCGGCACCGAGAGGGTGAGGAGCAGCGCGAGCACGGTCAGGCCCAGGGCGCCGAGGAACTTGCCGATGACCAGCTGGTGCACCTTCACCGGGAGGGTGAGGAGCACCTCGAGGGTGCCCATCTTCTGCTCCTCGCTCCACAGCCGCATGGTGACGGCGGCGGACAGGAAGATCAGATAGACGGGCAGGAGGGAGAAGAGGGGCCGCACGTCGGCCACCCCGCGGGCGAAGAAGCCCTTGAACACGAACACGGTGGCCATGCTCAGGAAGAGGAAGGCCCCCAGGAAGATCAGGGCCACGGGGGACAGGAAGTACCCACGCAGCTCCTTCTTGGCGATGGACAACACGTGCTTCACGCCGTCACCCCCTTCGTCTCCGCGAGCTCCCGGAACACCGACTCCAGGGTGCGGGTCTCTGGCCGCAGCTCGGCCAGGCGCCAGGCCTTGTCCTTGGCCACGTCGAAGATCAGCGGGCACAGATCGAGGTGCTTGTCGCCGGTGACCCGGTAGCGCACGAAGCCGTTGCCGCCCTCGTCGCGCTTGACGCTCTTGATGCCGGACACCGCGCCCAGGGTGGCCTCGACGTCGGCCTCGCGGTTCACCGCGACCACCGCGCCGCTGGTATGGGTCAGCTCGTCGAGCCGGCTGTCGGCCCGGATCTGCCCCTCCATGATGATGATCGCGCGATGGCAGGTGGCCTCGACTTCGGACAGGATGTGGGTCGACACGATCACCGTGGCGTTCTCGGCCAGGCGCTGGATGAGGCCTCGGATCTCGAGGATCTGGGTCGGGTCGAGGCCGTTGGTGGGCTCGTCCAGGATCAGGACCTGGGGCTTGTGCAGGATGGCCTGCGCCAGGCAGACCCGCTGCCGATAGCCCTTGGACAGGCTCCCGATCGGCTTGGTGAGGTGCTTCTCGAGCCCGGTGGAGTACACCGCCTCCGAGAACAGGCTCCTCAGGCGGGCCCCGTCGAGCCCGCGGAGCTCCGCCATCATGAGCAGGTACTCCTGCACCGCCATGTCGAGGTACAGGGGCGCGTTCTCGGGCAGGTAGCCGAGCTCGGCCTGGACCGCGAGGGGCGCCTCGACCACGTCGTGCCCCGCGACAAAGGCGGTGCCCTCGGTGGGCTGCAGGTAGCCCGTCAGGATCTTCATGGTTGTGGTCTTGCCAGCCCCGTTGGGGCCGAGGAGCCCGATGATCTCCCCCTTCTCGACGCTGAAGGAGATGCCGTTCAGGGCTCGGACTGCTCCGTAGTGCTTGGTCAGACCACGGACTTCGATGAGTGACACGCCGTTCCTCCGAAGTATTGGATTCGGTGATTTACCTGAGTGCGTCAGGCGCGACAGGCACCCGGTCCCAGGGCGGGCGCGAACCTAGCCCCTGGCGCGCCAACGTCAAACGGTTTTCCTCGGGTTTTCATTCCGGGGGGCCTACGAACCTCTGCCGGCCTCGGCACGCTGCGCGGCCCCTGGCGGTCTGCTAGGCTGCGCGGGCCGTGAGCGACCCCTCTCCCCGTCTGTGGCGCCTGGAGCTCACCGTCCGCTCCGGGCCCGACGCCGGCAGGCGCTGCGTCGTCGACCGGGATGTGGTCACGGTGGGCAAGCGCTCCGACTGCGATCTCGTGCTCACCGACGACACCGTCAGCCGCCAGCACCTCCGGATCCACCGGACCCGGGGGGCGGACGGGGGGTCGGCGTGGCTGCTCGTGGACACCGGCTCCACCAACGGGACCTGGCTGGGCGGGGCCCGGGTGCTCGAGGCGCCGATCGAGGCGGGGGCGGTCCTCAAGGCCGGAACGGTGGAGATCGCCTTCGCCCCCATCCCCCAGACGGTGGAGGAGTTCGCCTGGCACGAGGACCACTTCGGCGGCCTGGTGGGGCGCTCGGCCGCCATGCGGCGGCTCTTCGGGCTGCTCCACCGCATCGCCCCCACCGACGCCACGGTGCTGGTGGAGGGCGAGACCGGAACCGGCAAGGGCGCGGTGGCGAAGGCCATCCACCAGGCCTCGGCGCGGGCCGCGGGGCCCTTCGTGGTCGTGGACTGCGGCGCGGTGCAGCGCCAGCTGGTGGAGTCGGAGCTGTTCGGGCACGAGCGGGGCGCCTTCACCGGGGCGGTGGCGGAGCGGCCCGGCGCGTTCGAGCGCGCCCACCGCGGCACCGTGTTCGTGGACGAGCTGGGCGAGCTGGAGCTGCCGCTGCAACCCAAGTTGCTCCGGGTGCTCGACGCGCGCGAGGTGCAGCGGGTCGGCGGTCAACGCCACCTGCCGGTGGACCTGCGCTTCATCGCCGCCTCCCGGCGCGACCTGGGGCGCGAGGTGGAGCGCGGCGTGTTCCGCGAGGACCTCTTCTTCCGCCTCTCGGTGGTGACGGTGCGCCTGCCGCCCCTGCGCGATCGCCCGGAGGACATCCCGCTCCTCGCCGAGCGCTTCCTCGAGGAGGTGGCGGAGGCCCGAGGCCTCAGGGCCCCGCGCCTCGACGCAGCGGCCCTCGACCGCCTCACCGCCCACGACTGGCCGGGGAACGTGCGGGAGCTGCGGAACGTGATGGAGCGGGCCGTCCTGTTGTCCGCGGTGCGGCCGGGGCAGCGGCTCGAGATCGGGCGCCTGCAGTCGGGCGCCGCCGCCCCGCCGGCCCCCGCCGCCCCGGACCCGGGGGCCTTCGACCCCGCGTCGAGCTACCAGGCCGAGAAGGAGCGGTGGCTCGAGCAGCGCGAGCGCGCCTACGTGGGCTGGCTCATGGGCCAGCACCAGGGGAACGTGAGCGCGGCGGCCCGTGCGGCCCAGATGGACCGCAAGTACCTCCACAAGCTGCTCAAGAAGTACGAGACGTAGGCCGCCAGCCGCAGACCCGAGGTCCGGCTCAGTTGCGGCGCGTGAAGAGCTGCACCACGTACCACAGCAGGAGGGCCACCGAGGCGAACAGGCCGAGGGCCGCCGCCACGTGCTGGCCGGGCTGGTACTGATGCACCACGTTGGAGGTCTGGTACACGATCGCGCCCGCCGCGAAGGCCACCATCGCCCACGCGAACCAGCTCCCCATCGAGAAGCCGAAGAGCAGGCTGGCCGCGATCAGGCCGAGGGCGCTGAAGCCGAGCACGGTGAGGATGCCGCCCATGAAGCTGAAGTCCTTCTTCGACACCAGCACCATGGTGGTGAGGCCGCCGAAGGTTATGCCGGTGACCACCGCCGCCTTCGCAACCACCGCAGGGCCGCCCACCCGGATCGCGATGTACATGAGCGGGACGAAGATGATCGCCTCGGCCAGGACGTACAGCCCCAGGCCCATGTACTGCTGCCCCTGCGAAGTGGAGCTGCGGGCCCAGTTCTCGGCCACGCGGGACACCAGCATGAAGGCGCCGAGCACGATGAGCCACGAGATGCGGCCGCCCATCATGGTCCGCACCAGCCCGTCGATGCCCGGCAGGTTCAGGAGCAGGGCCTCGAGCCCCACGAA
Organism: Deltaproteobacteria bacterium; assembly: GCA_020632995.1. GTDB lineage: Bacteria > Myxococcota > Kuafuiibacteriia > Kuafuiibacteriales > Kuafuiibacteriaceae > JACKEN01. The sequence continues at coordinate 826,481 of JACKEN010000001.1, forward strand.
CGCCACCAGGGCGAGGGCGAGGTGCTGGTAGGTCTTGTGGATGAAGTCGGAGCGGGTCTCCACCGACGCTTGGGCCACCGTCCATGCGTCGGGGGCTTGGGAGTTTCCATAGGGGCTCTGGTGCATGACGTCTTCCTCTTGGTGCCGGCGGGCGCTCCCCGCCACCACGACTGGTAACCACGTTTTTCCCGGCGTCACCAGCTGTCCGATCGGACAGGCGAGGAGGCCCGTTCATTCCAGGGCGTATGTGCGATGGATGCCCCACTGGCCGGCGCTCGCCTGGCCGTAGCGCTCCACCCAGCCTCGGGACACGAACATCGCGTGCCCGGTGTTGGACCCCACGACCGCGGTGTACCGGGCGACATTTCCCCAGTGCGGGCTGATCGGTCGGATGTGGTTGGCCAGCCCCAGCCACCTGAGGCCCTCGTCCGTGTACTCTCCGTCGTTCAGCGAGCCCAGGGCCCGGGCATAGGACATCCCCCGGAGCCCATCGTTGCCGCCGAGCTGGGCCCGCTTGGCCGCCGCCGCGTAGTAGAACTGGGCGTAGCTCAGCAGGCGCGGATCCCGCCCGCTGAACCCCGAGTAGCGGGCGGCGAGGGCCCGCTCCTGGGCGCTCAGGCTCAGGCGGACGCCGTCCCGCATCCAGATCTGGGCGTTGCCCGCGTCGTCGAAGCGCACGCTCTTGAACACCCCGCCGGTGCCGAAGCGGGTCATCGCCGCCTTGATCGCGGCGACGGTGACGCAGTTGCCCTGGCCGCCCTGCCGAAAGCCGGTGAAGATGTTGGCGGCGAAGGAGGGCAGGGCGCTCCCGGTCGGGCCCTCGCCCCGCTCCACCCGCTGCAGCACCCCGAGCATCGCGGACTGCAAGGCGTATTGCTGCGCCTCCACTGTCTTGAAGAGGCGCTGGTAGCGCTGCTGGGCATCGCCCCGCCCGGCGCGGGGGGCCTGCGCCCCCTGCGCCGCAGCAGGCTGGGCCGGGCGGGTGGAGGCACTGATGACCTTCACCGCGCGCCTCAGCGGCCGCCCAGCAGGCCCTGGAGCGCCTGCACCACGCCCTGGGCGCCGCCGCCCCCGAGCGCGCCCTGGATGCCCTGCATCAGGCCGCCGGCCTGGTCACCGAGCTTGCCCTGAAGGGCCTGCCCGATCGCCTGCAAGGCGCCCTGCGGATCCTGCTGGAGCATCTGCATCAGCTGCTGCGGGTCCATGCCGAGGAGCTGGGCGAGCATGGCGAGGAGCTTCTGCAGGGGATCCTGCTGATCCCCCGCGCCCTGGGCCCCGCCCGCGCCCTGGGCCCCGCCTGCGCCGCAGCCGCCGCCCCCACAGCCGCCCGGGCCGCAGCCGCCGCCTCCAGTGCCGCCGCCCCCGCCGTTGGGCGCCGGGGTCGGGGCGTTGGGATCCACCGGCGGGGTGGGGCCGAGGCCGGGCGGGGTGTCCGTCCCGGGGTTCAGGAGCTTGGTGAGCTTGTCCATCATGTCCTGGTTCTTCTTGGCCAGGGCCTCGAGGCGCTCGATCGCCTTCGGATCCCCGGCCTTGGCGGCCCGGAGGTCCTGCTTCATCTTGTCCTTCACCTGGCCGCGCGCGGCCGGGCCCCCGGCCTGCTTCGCCTCGGGCCTCCGGGTGGGCTGGTTGTTCTGCTGGGTACGGACCGGGGTGCGGACCCCGCCGTTGGTCACGGCTGCCATGCCGAAGTGCAATTCAACCTTCGTGCCGCTGCGCCCGCGGCGGGCGGCGGGGCGCGCGGCGTGGAGTGGGCGGGGCGGGTGCACCGGCGGCGGAGCAGGTGCACCGCCGCCGAGGACTACTCCGTCGGCACCTCTTCGGGCGGCTCCTCGCGCCGGAGCACGGTGCCGGCGGAGCCGACCGCGAAGGTCAGGCCGGTCTCCGCGTCCACCCACACCCCGCGCAGATCCGACTCCACCGTGGTGTCCTCGGCGATCCACGCGCCGTCGAGGCGCCGGATGGCCACCCCGCTCCAGCCCACCAGGGTGATGTCCTCGCTGTTGCGGCCCCACACCCCGAACAGGAAGGTGCGCGGCACGTCGCTCGCGCCGTTGTTCACCACGCGCCGCCACTGGCCGCTGTAGCGGAGGATGAGGCTGTCCAGCCCCACCACGTAGACGTTGTCGTTGGCGGTGCCCCAGATGCCCCGCAGGGGCTCGCTCACCGTGGTGTCGAGGGCCTCGAAGGACGCGTAGCCCGACGCCGAGCGGTAGGTGGCGCCGCCGCTGCCGGAGATGTAGTAGCGCCGCCCGTTCCCGGTCCAGACCCCCTTCAGGACCCCCTTGGGCTCGATGAGCTCACCCGAGAACTCGCCCGGCACCGCGAAGGGGACGTCCAGCCAGGTGGTGCCGTCGAAGCCGAGCACCCGCCCGCCGTCGCCCACCGCGAGGCCGCTCTCCTCCTCGCCGAGGGCCACCCCGAAGAGGTCGTCGGTCGCGGTGCTGGTGGACGCGGCGGGGCTCCAGGTGCCGTCCTGGGCGCGCTCCAGGATCGTGCCCTTCCAGCCCACCGCGACCGTGCGGGGGGTGGGGTCGGTGGGCAGGGCGTCCGGCTCCCGCGGCAGGCCGTGCACCGCGGTGAGGGGCTGGGTCGAGGTGGTGGTCTCTCGGGTCCACGCGGTCCCGTCGTAGTGGAGCACGGTGCCCTCGAAGCCCACCGCGTAGACGTCGTCCGCCGCCCGGCCCCACACCGCCAGGAGATCCTCGGTTGTGGGCACGTTTGCTTCCACCACCCACACCGGCACGCCCGCGTCGGGGCTTGCACCAGCGTCAAGGACGCCGTCATTGTCGCCGGTGCAGGCGGCCAATCCGGCGAGGACGAGGGGGATGAGCAAGCCGAGCGCGCGGGGCGGAGCCTTCACGCGGGGGAGCATAGCGCCGATCCGGGGTTCGGGTCAGCAGGCGTCGCGCGCGGGGCGGGCGGGGCAGGCTGGGCAGGGGCGCGCCCCGTGTTATGGTCGACGGGCGATGCGCGATGCCCGCGGGACCGTCGAGTTGGCGCTGTTGCTGGCGCTGGTGGCCGGTGGGTGCACCGATCGGACGCTTTACGGGAAGGTGGGGCAGGAGCCCCGCATCCCGGACAAGGTGACCCTCACCGGGGTGCTGTGCACCGACAACCCGGCGACCCGCAAGTTCCCGGTCAAGATCCTGTTCCTCGTCGACACCAGCGGGCCCATGCGTGAGGCGGCGCCGCTCGGTGAGCACGTGGTGGCGATGGAGCAGACGGTGCAACAGCTCTTGCCGATCGCCAACGTCTGGGTCGGCGTGATCCGCTACGGCACCGAGGCCGAGAGCCTGATCCAGGAGCAGCGCGGGCGCCAGGTGAGCGGCTTCTCCCGCGACGACGCCCTGGTGGACGGGGCGCTGGCCACCCTCCGCAACGGGGCGGGGGCCCGCGACCTGCCGGCCGCAATCTCCCTTGCGCGGAGCATCATCACCGGCGACGCCTTCCAGGAGGATCTCGGGCCGCTGTCCCGCACCAAGTACGTCATCGTCAACGTGACCAGCGGCTCCCCCGCGCCCCCGGTGCCCGCCACCCGCTGCGAGGACATCTTCGCCACCCCGCCCGCGAACTGCGAGATCGCGTTCCTGGAGCGCGAGGTGCGCTCGATCCGGGACACCGTCCTCGGCCTAGGGGCGGCGGAGCTCGCCTTCCACAACATCTTCATCGAGCCCTCCCACCTCGAGGGCGCCCCCTGCGATCCGCGCGACGGCGACGCCCAGTGCGGCGGCTGGCCGGGGGTGGCCTGCATGCGGAACGGCCTCCGGGTCGACAGCGGGCGCTGCGTGCAGCTGTGCGACCCCGCCACCCCGATCTGCGACGCGGATCCGAACCGCACCACCTGCGCCCACGTGGAGCTGCCCGACGGCAGCCCGATCGACTACTGCGCGCGCGGGGAGCTGGCCTGCTTCGACGGGCTGGACAACGACGGTGATGGTCAGGACATGGACTGCAGCAACCCGGCCTACCCCTATAACTGCAATGGCCAGGATGGTTGCGAGCCGGACTGCAGGTCATCCTGCCGGATGGAGCAGCTCGGGATCGCGCTGTCGCTGGCCGGCGGCGGCCGCTACGAGCGCATCCCCTACGCCGACCAGACCTCGTTCGCCCGCATCGACTTCCGGAGCACCCAGCGCACCTTCGTCATGAAGGAGCTCCTGGTGTTCAACCGCAACGCCATCCCCACCCCCGACGGCTTCATCCCCGACTCCGACGCGGACGGCCTCTCCGACGCGGAGGAGACGCTCCTCGGCCTCAACCCGGTGGACGCCGACTCGGACGGTGACTACTACTCCGACAAGTTGGAGCACCTCCTGCGCACCCTCGGGCTCGACCCGGAGGTCCCGAACACGTTCCCCGACTGCGAGGACGAGACCCTCGACACCGACGGGGACGGCCTGCGCGACTGCGAGGAGAAGCTCCTCGGCACCGACAAGACCCTCTTCGACACCGACGCGGACGGGTTCCCGGACTGGGTGGAGTTCCGGGCCGGCACCAACCCGCTCTTCGCGGATGGCCTCGACGACCTCGACATCGACGGCAAGAGCAACGGCCAGGAGGTCCTCGCCCACACCGATCCCAGCTCGAACGACGCCAAGGTGCGGGCCGAGCAGGCCTACCGCTACCGCATCACCGACCTCGGGCTGACGGATGACTTGCGCCAGTGCTACGACGTGCGCATCAGCAACGTGACCCTGGTGTCCACCCTGGACCGGGGCTACGGGGTGGGGAACAACGACATCGACGTGTACTTCGGTCAGGTCCCCGAGGGTGACCTGGAGCGCTACGGGGTCTTCTACGTGACCCAGCTCCGGGTGCAGTTCGTGCCGCCCGACCTGCCCGTCGTGAACGGGTACGATCTCGAGCAGGGTGACTTCGCGCTCTTCGAGCAGTGAGGGCGCGGCGCTCTCGCTGTCCGCCCGGGGCCTCGCGGTCACCGCGGGCGGCGCCCGCATCCTCAGTGGCGTCAACCTGTGTTTCCTCGCGGGCGAGCTGGTGGCGCTCCTCGGACCCTCGGGCTCCGGCAAGTCCACGCTCCTTCGCGCGCTGAACGGCTTTCGGCCGGGGGAGGGGCGGGTGCGGCTGTCGGGCCGCGACCTCTACCAGGACTTCGAGGCGCTCAAGACCGGCATCGGCTTCGTGCCCCAGGACGACGTGCTCCACACCAGCCTCACGGTGGACAAGGCGCTGACCTACGCGGCCCGGCTGCGCCTGCCCGCCGACGCGGGGCTGGAGCGCATCTCGGGGGCGGTCACCGCGGTGCTGCGCGAGGTGGGCCTGGTCGAGCGGCGCACCGTCCGCGTCCGCAACCTGTCCGGCGGGCAGCGAAAGCGCGTCTCGGTGGCGATGGAGCTGTTGAGCCACCCGCCGCTGTTGTTCCTCGACGAGCCCACGTCCGGTCAGGACCCCGCGCTGGAGGGGCAGATGATGGCGCTCTTCCGCCGGCTCACCGGGCCGGAGCGGATCACCGTGGTCACCACCCACGTGCTCGCCTCCCTCGACGAGGTCGATCTGGCGGTGATGCTGGCGGCGGGGCGCCTGGTCTACGTGGGGCCCCCGGACGGGGCCCCGGACTTCTTCGGCGCGCGGGATCTGCCCGCGGTCTACCGCGCCCTGGCCGAGGGCGACGCCGCCCGCTTCGCCCGGCGCCTGGAGGCGTCGAGCCTGTACCGGGAGCACGTCCTCGACCGCCTGGAGCCGGGGCGATGACGCGCGCGAGCTGCAGGCCGACTTGCGGAGGGGCGCGGTGAGCGGGCGGCTCTCGGTGGACTGGCGGCAGGCCTCGATCCTGTCGGATCGCTACCTGGACGTGCTCCTCGGCGATCCGGGCACCCTCCTGCTCCTCATGGTGCAGGCCCCGCTCATCGGGGGGTTGGTGGCCGGGGTGTGGTCCAACGTCCACGCGGACTCGCTCTCGCTCTACTTCGTCCTCGCGCTCTCCGCGTTCTTCCTCGGCGCGGTGAACTCGGCCCGCGAGATCGTGAAGGAGCGGGCGCTCTTCCTGCGGGAGCGGATGTACAACCTGTCGGCCGGGGCCTACGTGATCTCGAAGCTCCGCATCCAGGGCATGTCGATGCTCCTGCAGTGCACGGTGCTCACGGTCGTGGTCGACCACTTCATCCCGATGGAGGTCTCGCCCCTCGTCCTGGGGCCGGTCCTCGTCGGGGTGGCGTTCACCGGCACGGTGGTGGGGCTCTTCATCTCGGCCGTGGTCCGGACCGCCGACAAGGCGGTGATGTTGGTGCCGCTGGTGGTGATCCCCCAGATCCTCTTCTCGGAGCTGGTCCTCCCGGGCGGGGCCCTCCACAACTGGACCGAGGGCCTGCAGAAGCTCATGCCGGTGCACTGGGCGTTCCGGATCCTCGAGAATGTGCGCGACGCGGGCACCGACGCCTGGACGGTGCTGGGCTCGGTGCTCATGCTGGTGCTCATGGTGTGCACCGGCTACGTGGGGACGGTCTGGGTCCTCTCCCGGGCCCGCTACTGACCGAGGAGGGTAGGGTGAAGAGCGCGATCATCCTGGGTTTGGTGCTGCTGGTCGCGGGCGGGGTGCTCTTCTACGTCTCCCAGCCCGGCGGGGTCGCGGTGCCCGGGGTGGTGGCCACCGGCGACCGGGGCTACATCCGGGATCGCACCTGGGAGTTCCTCGAGGACATCAAGTTCAAGGACTTCGCCAAGGCCTCCACCTACCACCTCGAGTCGACCCAGAAGGCTCGCGACATCCCGAACCTGCTCCAGCGCGTCTTCAAGATCCCGCACGAGGTGCTCGACATCCAGGACTTCGAGATCATCGAGGTGGAGCTGGACACGGGCAAGACGCGCGGGCGCGTGCGCACCCTGGTGCGCTACCACGTGCTCGGCGACCGCGAGGTGCGTGAGAAGGAGGACGCCCAGCGGGACACCGAGATGCTGTTCTACTGGTTCAAGCAGCCCGACGGCTCCTGGGTGATGGAGCTCGAGTCGTCGCTCCGGGGGCACTGAGCTCCGGGGCCGGGCTACCGTCGCAGCACCACCATCGCGCCCTCGCTCCCGACCGCCACCACGGTGGCGCCGTCGGTGCTCCCCACCACCGAGAAGAGGTCCCGGGCGGTGCTGGAGGGCAGGCCCTTCCACGCGGTGCCGTCGAAGTGGAGCACGGTGCCCCGGGCGCCCACCGCGAACACGTCGTCCGCCGCCGCGCCCCAGACCGAGTAGAGGTCCTGCTGCACGTCGACCTCCTCCTGCACCCAGGCCTCGTCGCCCGCCGGGCGCCGGTAGATGCTGCCGCCGAGGCCCACCGCCCACAGGTCCGCCCCCGCGGTGGCGGTCCACGCGCCGAACAGGGGGAGCGGTACGCTGGAGGTCTCGGTGATCACGATCTGGGTGATCCAGTCCTCGCCCACCCGCTCGATCACCGCGCCCTGGTCGGTGGTGAGCACCACCGCCTGGTCGGACTGCGCCCAACCGCCGGTGATCTTGGCCTGGCCCGCGCCCACGTTGACCCGGCGCCAGCGGTCTTCGCCGCTGGTCCACCGGACCACCCGCCCCGCCTCGCCGCCCGCGTAGAGGATGGTCGGGGTGGCGCGGAACGCGGTGAGCAAGCGATCTTGCACCCCGCTCGCCTCCTCGAGCCACTCCTTCCCCTCGGCCCGCAGCACCAGCCCCTGGTCCCCCACCACCACCCCGCGTCCGCCGACGCTGGTGATGTCGTAGAAGCCGGGGACCCGCGGGCCCGGGTCCGCGTCGGTGGAGGTGTCGGTGAAGATCCGGTCCTCCCACGCCATGATGCGCCCCGCCGCGCCGGCGACGAGGAAGCGGTCCGGCCCGACCGCGTGGACCCCGCGCAGGTCATCCTGCACTCCGGTGTCCACCGCGAGGAACCGCTCCGGGCCACAGCCGGAGGCGGTGAGGGCGACGACCAGCGCGGCGGCCGGGGTGACGACTCTCGCGCTCACGGGGGTGGGGCGGCCAGGGCCTTGGTGACGTCCTGCAGGGCGAAGGCGAGGTCGCTGTTCTTGGGATCCAGGGCCAGGGCCTTGGTGTACGCGGTCTTCGACGCCTCCAGGTTGCCCCGCCGGCGCTGCAGCACGCCGATGAGGGCCCAGGCCTGGCCCAGGCCGGGATCCAGCTCGGTGGCCCGGTTGGCCTCGGTCAGGGCGGCCTCCTCGTTGGTGCGCTTCGCGTACACGCCGGCCATGTAGTAGTGCGCGCGGGCGTAGTCCGGATCCAGGCGCAAGGCGGCCTGCAGCGAGCTCTCGGCGTCGTCGAGCGCGCCCTCCTCGGCCAGGAGGCCCCCGAGCTCCGCCCGGCTCTTCGCGTGGGTCGGGTTCAACAACAGGGCCCGCTCGTAGGCGCGGCGCTCCTCGTCCTTGGCGCCGCGGCGCCGGTGCAGGCGGCCGAGCCGGTAGTAGGCCTCGGTGAAGGTCGGGCTCTTCACCGTGGCCTCGCCGTACAGGTCGAGCGCCTCGTCGTCCTTGCCCTGCGCCTCCAGGATGTCGCCCAACAGGAGCACCGCGGGGCGGTGGGTGGGATCCAGCGCGAGCGCGCTCCTGAGGGCCTGCAGCGCCGCCCCCGCGTTCTTGGCCGAGTACTCCACCTTGGCCAGGCTCACCAGGATGGCCGGCGACTCCGGATCCAGGCGCCGCGCCTCGCCCAGGGCCTCGATCGCGCGCTCGGTGGCCTCGGGACCGCCGACCTGGGCCAGGGCCTCGCCGAGGGCGGCGTGGGCCGACGCGTCGGCGGGGGCCAGGCTCACCAGCTTCTCGAGGTAGGCCACCGCCTCCTTCGGCTCACCCTGGTCGAGGTAGGCCCGGGCCATGCGCCGGTATGTCAACGCGTCTTGCGGGCGGGTGTAGAGGGCCTTCTTGTACAGGTCGAGGGCCTTCACGGTGCGGCCCCGCTGGTAGTAGACCTCGCCGAGGTGGAACTGGGCCTCGGGCAGGTCCGGCTTCAGCTTCAGGACCTTCTCGAACTCCTTGCCGGCCTCCTCGAGCTTGCCCATGCGGAAGTAGCCCAGCCCGAGGTTGAAGGTGGCGTCCACGTAGGTGGGGCGGAGGTCGGCCGCGGTCTTGAAGTGGGCGAGGGCGTCCTCGTGCCGGCCCACCCGGTCGAGCGCGACGCCGAGGTTGTTGTGGGCGCGCGCCGACCCGGGTCGGATCTTGAGCGCGGCCTCGTACTCGCGGACCGCGTCGCGGTAGCGCCGCTGACGGAAGAACAGCACCCCGAGGTCGTAGTGGGCGTCGTCCTCCTCCGGATCGAGCCGCAGGGCCTTGCTCAGCGCCTGCTCCGCCTTGTCGTTGAGGCCGAGCTCGCCGTAGATCTTGCCGAGGGCGACGTGCGGGCGCGCGTAGGTCGGGTCGACCTCCGCCGCCTTGCGGTAGGCGGCGATGGCCTCGTCGTTCTTGTCCTGGTGCTCGAGCGCCTCGCCCTTGTTGAACAGGGCCACCGCGAGGTTCGGATCCTTGGCCAGGGCCTTGTCGTACAGGTCGATCGCCTCGTCGTAGTGCCCGGCCTTCCGGTGGGCGAGGCCCAGGTCGAGGAGGAGCACCGCGTTGTCGGGCTCGAGCAAGGCGGCCTGCTCGTAGGTGGCGATCGCCCGCTCGAGGTCGCCGGTGCTCTCGAACAGGGCGCCCAGCATGTACTGGGTGTCGCCGTCCCGGGTGTCCGCCGCCGCGAGGCGCCCGAGCATCAAGAGCGCGGCCTCGTGCTCGCCCAGGTGGAAGAGCACCGCGGCCAGCCGCTTGGTCTTCTCGGGGTCGGGCTGGCCGTTCGACAAGGCGGCTTGCAGCTCCGCCTTCTCCTTCTTCAGCGCCTCCTGATCCAGCGGGTCTCGGTAGCTCTCCGCGTCGAAGGCGGGCGCATCCTCGGGCTCCGCCGGCTCCTGGGCGTTGGCCGGACCGGCCAACAACAGCAGACCGAGCAGCCAGGGCCCCGTCGTCTTTCCTCCCACCACACGCACCGCGTCGCCCCCGATCAGTCCAGCCAGCGCGAGCCCAGGGCACCGCCGCTGGCGTCGCGCAGCGCGCCGTTGGCCGCCACCCACTGGGCCTCGGCCTCCTTCATGACGGCCTCGGCCTCCTGGATGTCGGCCTCGCTGTCGCCGACGTCCTCCGCGTAGTCCGCCACCTGCTCCTCGAAGTCGGCCAGATCGATGCTGGACGCCCCGGGCACGTTGTTCTTCTTCACCAGCTTGGCCTTGGCCAGCTCGAACTTCGCCTTGGCCACCACCAGCTGCCGCCGCTCCTTGTCGAGGCGCTCGCGCGCCCACTCCAGGCGGGCGTCGAGGTACTCGGTCTGCGCGTCCGCCGCCTGCCCGCGCAGCACCGCCAGCCGGGCGCGCTCCGCGTCGCCCTTCTCGGCGAAGACCTCCTCGTCGCGCTCCGCCACCTGGCGCTTCTTCTTGGCGCGCCGCATGTCGTCCTTGAGCCGGGCGATCTCGTCCACCACCTGATCCCGGGCGTCGATCGCGATGTTGAGCTCGTTCTCCGCGTCGAACAGGAGGAGCTTGTTCTCGATGGTGATCTTGTCCAGCACGTCCGACCGCACCCTGAGGGTGGGGGGCGTGGCGCAGGCGGCCCCGAGGCTGGCCAGGAGCACCAACGTAAGGGCGAGATCCGCTCTTTCGACAGGCACGGGCCGGAGGCTATCATCGGCCGGGTGAGAATTCATCGGGTCCCGAGCACGCCGCTGGTTTTGGCCATCGCCGCCTGGGCAGCCGCCTGCTCGGGGGAGGGGTTGGATCCCCAAGGGCAATGCAGCGACGACCCCACGGCCACCCAGGGGCCGTTGGGATCGGATGCCACACGGGTAGGCTTCGTGAGCATCCGGGACATCCTCGATCAGACCGACGACGAGGCGGGGGTGCCCCAGACGGTGCGCTCAGGCCGCCTCCAGGCGGGCTTCGCGGACCTGTCGGCGGTGACCTCGACCCCGGCGCAGGTGATGCCGCTGGGGCCGTCGTGCTTCGGGTTGATCTCGCTCCCGGTGAAGAGCGGCCAGTCGGAGCCGCTCACGATGGCCGAGATCCGGGTGGAGGGCACCGCGCGGGGCTCGGTGCTGGCGAGCCAGGCCTCGCCCGGGACCTACGTCGCGGTCGGGGATCCGCTCCTGGGCACCGACGCCCTGCGCTTCTTGGGCACCGCGGATCCGTCCACACCGTTCCCGGGCTTCGACGAGGCGCTGCCCGCCCTCCGGAGCGACGTCATGCTCAGCGTGCCCGCCGCGGACGGCACCGCGGCCCTGACGGTGGACGCCTTCCCGGTGCGCTGGACGCCGGCCGGCGCGGACTGGGTCGAGATCACCCTCGAGCCCAAGTCGGATCAGGTGGAGGACGGCGGCCTCGTGGTGTGCCAGGTGAAGGACGAGGGTTGCTTCGACGTGCCGGTGGCGGCCACGAACTTCCTCCTCGCGGGCAACGCCGAGACCTACACGCTGAGCGTGCAGCTCCACCGCTACCGCGGGGTGGAGCCGGAGGCGGGCGCGTTCCTGGAGGTGGAGGCGGTGGCAGAGACCCGGCTGACGGTGGACAACGGGGTGTTCGAATGAAGTGGGCGATCATCCCTCTCGTGTTCGCGTCGGGCTGCGGCCTCTCCGCCGCCGACAACTTCACCCGCGGCCTCACCCGAGACCGCTGCGACGGGACCTACCCGATCTGCTCGACCACCGCGGGCTGCGTGATGGGCGAGAACCGCTACCTCGAGGGGAGCTTCCCCGGCAGCCGCGAGCTGATCGTCCCCGCGCCGGCGGAGTCGATCGTCACCGTGCGCCTGTTCTTCGTGACCCAGGGCGCCCACGGCCTGGACACCCGGATCCTCATCAGCGAGCCGGGCTGCATCGACACCTACGAGTGGGCGTCGGAGGGCCAGGACATCTTCATCGAGGCCGGCAGCGACCGCGTGCTCGAGGTGAGCCGCGAGGTCTACCTCGACGGCGACCACCTGGTGGAGGTCGCGTCCGACTCGGTGGCCGACTACGCGATCACGGTGGAGGTCACCAAGCCCTCCGGCACCTGAGCGGGCCGCGCGCTACTGCTGGCCCGCGCTCGACTCGGTCAGGGTCCCGGAGAAGTAGCCGGTGAGCTTGCGGCCGCTGGTGAAGGACAGGTCGACGTGGCCCGACATGTCCGTGCCGACCTCGCCGCTGTAGGAGTCGAGGGTCACCGAGGTGGTGGAGTCCAGCTCGCTGGTGAGGGTCACGCTGCCCTCGGTGAGCACCCGGCGCACCGTGCCGCTCGCCGGCAGGAACGAGATGCGCTCGCCCTCGGTGATCGTGAGCTGGCTGGTGTTGAAGCCCACCAACAGGGTCTTCTCGAGGCCGGTGCCGAGCGGGCGCACGTACTCGATGAAGAGGTACTTCGAGTCGCCAGCGGACGCCTGCAGGAGGAGCCGCGTCTCGGTGAAGCGCATCTCCACGTCCTCGCAGTAGCTGCCCTCGAGGCGGTTGGCGCCGCCGCTCCCGTTGCAGAGCTTCTCACCGTCCTCGCCGCCGCAGCCCGCGACGACGACGGCCAGGAGGGCCGCGGCCCAGGTCTCTACGCGCATCTCAGAGCTCCCGCGCGAACAGGAGGTCCCCGTTCGCGTCATCCGCGAAGGCGACGCCCAGCTTGCCGTCGGGCCCCACCACGATGGAGTTGAAGAAGCCCACCCGCCCGAAGCCCTGGCCGTCGTCCACGTCGTACAGCTTCCAGCCGGAGGCCTCGCGCCGGGCCAGGCGCACCTTGCTCTGGGGCCCCAGGCTGTTGGGGCAGTTCCGGTCCGAGGCCGGGCCGCAGTAGGTGTAGGCGAGCACCGGGCGCCCCTCGGCGTCGAGGGCGAGGCTGGGGTGCAGGCCGGTCTTGCCCGAGGAGTCGACGCGCTCGGTGGTCCAGGTGTCGCCGTCGTCCAGCGAGGTGGCGAGGATCAGATCCGAGTCCGCCACGTCGTAGAAGGCCACGTAGAGGGTGCCGTCGGCCGCGCTCGCCACCCCGACCTTGGCCGAGGTGAGGGTGGGCAGGATCCGGCGCAGGCGCCACTCGCCCCCGCTGTAGACCGCGGCCCAGACCCCGGTGATGTCCTCGTTGCCGGGCTGGAACTCGAGGTTGTAGGCGACGAGCAGGCCACCTTGCGGGGTGTAGGTGATGTTGCCGTGGGGCCCGCCGCTCCGCTCCGGATCGACCACCACGTTGGCGACCGGGCCGCCCTCGGCGTACACCTCGACGTCGGACTGGTTCAGGTCGTCGGTGGCGAAGCCGAGGTGGGTGTCGCGGTACACCACCGCGAAGCCGGCGCCGTCGGGGTTGGCCGCGATCGCGGCGTAGCTCCCCACCACGAAGCCCTCGTTGCAGTACTCGCTGCAGTCGCCGGTGGCCTCGGTGGAGATGTCGACCAGGGTCCGGAAGCTCCACGCGCCGTTGTTGCGCACCCCGAGCAGCAGGTCGGTCGGCTCCTCGAGGGTGGCGCGGCCGTCGTCGTCGCCGCCGAGGAACACCACGTGGGCGGCGCCGCCCACGTAGGCGAGCCCGAGCCCCTTCAGGTCGTCGCCGCCGGGGATCGCGGCCCCGGGCACGGTGACCAGCTCGGTCGCCCACGTGCCGTCGTCGCCCCGGACCGCGTAGTGGATCTCGCGCTCACCGCCGCCGGGCGGGATGTAGCCGTAGGCCACGGTGAAGCGCCCGTCCGGCGCCACCGCGGCCTGCGCGAAGTCCCCGATCACCGCCTCCGTCCCCAGCCCCTCCACCACGTCCCGCTCGAACTCCGGGGCCTGGGGGTTGGTGCCCCCGTCGGTCCCGATCTCGCCGCCGTCCGGGCTCCCGCTGTCGGCGGGGGTCTCGCCCCCGGAGCAGCCCACCGTCAGCGCAATGGCCGACGTGAGGAGCAAGCTGGCCTTCTTCATCCGCCGATCCTCCGGACCGAAGCCACCGCGGCGGGGTGCAGATCCGGCGCGCCCGCCGGCAGCTCGTCCACGTCCACCCGCTCGAGGAGCTTCTTGGCCCCCGCCTCATCCTCGAAGGTGAGGCGGACCGCGATCTCGTTGGCCGCCGCGTAGGGGTGCCCCAGGTCCGCGGCCCGCTTGAACGCGAAGAACGCGGCCTGCTGGTCGCCCAGGAGCAGCTCGGCCATGCCGATCTTGTTGTAGAAGCGGGCGTCCCGCTCGTCGATCTCCACCCCGCTCGAGGCCATGAGCTTGGCCTTCGCAGGCTGGCCTGCCACCAGGAAGTAGTCCGCCAGGTCGGCGATCGCCTCCAGGTTCTTCGGGTTCTTGGTCAGCGCCTCCTTCAGCTCGGCGTGGCGCTGCTCAGTGGCGCTGCCGCCGGGCCGGCTCACCCGGGCCGGGGTCTCCTCCGGGCCGCGGTGCAGGCAGCCGAGGACCGCGCCGGTGTAGACGTCCAGCTCGCGCGCCTTGCTCACGCAGGTGTCGAAGTACTCGTCGGCCCGCGCCTGCAAACCTGCCACCTGCTCGCCCACCAGGCCGCGGTACTGCTCGACCTCGGCCGCCGAGAGCCCCTCGGGGATCGGAGCGGCCTGGAGGAACCGGGCGAAGCTCTGGTAGGCGAGGGCGCCGCGGTGGAGCGCGGCCACCGCCCACTCGCCGCGGTTGTAGCCCACGGTGTCCACCATGGCCTCTTCCAGCCGACCCAACAGGTCCCCCTTGCGCTGCACGGCCGCCTGCACGTCGCCGTCGGCGCCGGCCCGCTCGAACTCGCGGTAGAGCACGTCGCCGAGCCGGAACGCGGCCCGGGCCGCGTCGTCCTGCACCGCCTCGTCCGCGCCCCGGCCCGCCGCGCGCACCGCGGCGGTGTACTGATCGACCGCGGTGTCGAGATCGCCGGCCTGCTGGGCCGCCAGGCCCAGTACCAGGTGGGCCTTCACGCTGCCCGGCGCCGCGTCCAGCACCTCCTCGGCCGCCTTCTGCGCGCCGTCCCAGTCCTCGAGCGCCTCGAAGGACTTCAACATCTCGGCCCCGTACTCGGCGCGCTTCTTGGCGTCCTGGACCGACGCCATGAGGGTCCGGAACGCCGCGATGGCGGCGCGGTGATCGCCGATCAGCTGCTTGATGGTGGCGGCCTGCGCCAGCATGCGCTGGGCCGACGGATCGCTGGGGAAGCGCTTGTGGTACTCCTCGAGGTACACCGCGGCCTGCTCGTACTCGCCCGTCTGGGTGGTGAAGCTGGCCAGGGTGCCGAACACGTCGCCCAGGTACTGGCTGTTGGGGTAGGCGCCGATGAACTGGTTGCCGGTCTCGAACGTCTTGTCGAAGTCCCGCGCCTCCTTGTACTGGACGAACGCGGTGTAGAGGGTCTTCTCGGCCACCGGTGAGTTCTGGTTCTGCTCCCAGTACTTCCGGAGCTGCGCGCCCGCGTCGCCGCCGGCCTCGCGGTCCACGCTGGCGGTGAGGATCACCTCGCCGATCTGACGCTCCTCCGCCTGCTTGGCGGTGGACAGCATGCGCCGCTGGAAGCTCGCGTCGCCGATGCCGGCCGAGGCGAGGGCCTTGGCCTTCTCGGCCAGGCGCGCGAAGTCCTGCATCTTGGCGTAGGAGTCCAGGATCAGGTCGGCCACCGTCACCGCCTCCGCGTTGCGCGGGTAGGCCGCGATGTACTCGTCGAACACCCCGATGGCCTGCTCGAACTCGCCCGCCTCGTAGTAGCTGCGGCCGATGTTCAGCTTGATGGAGGGCACCTTGTCGGACTGCGGGAACGCCTGCACGTAGGCCGCGCCGTTCTTGATCAACCCCTCCTGGGCCCAGATCCGCTCGAAGCGGGTCATCTTCTGGCTGTTCTTGAGCGCCTCGTGGAACGCGGCGCACGCGTTGTAGAGGGACTCCTCCTTCACCTTCTCGTCCTCGGCGCCCCTTGCGACCTCCTCGTAGCGATCGCCCGCGTCGAGGAACATCTTGGCCTCGAAGAGGGTGTCGGCCAGGTTCTGCAGGATGTCCTGCCGGTGCTGGCTCTTCGGGAAGCTCTCGAGGTACCGCTCGTAGGCCGCGGCCACCCGGGGCCCCATCCGCGACTTGCCGCCCTTCATCGAGCGCTGGGAGCGGGTGCTGAGGTCGCGGCTGTAGTTCTCGAAGTCGACGGTGGCGGCGGTGCGCTGGGCCTCCGCCGCGCGCCAGTCGAAGCGATAGCCGTCGAGCGCGGCCAGCATCCGGCCCACGTCCTTGTTCACCCGGGCGTAGTTGTCGGCCTTCTTGTCGGCCTCGTAGATCTGCCCGGTGTTGTCGAGGTTGGTCTCGGCGTCGGCCGACAGGTCCGCGATCTCGCGGTACACCAGGGACGCGGCGGGGAAGTCCTGCTTCACGAAGTAGCGCTTGGCGAGCTTGCCGAGGGCCAACAGGTACATGTTCCGGCTCGGGGCCAGGCCCCGGAAGTACTTGAGGGCGCCCGCGGGCTTCCTGACCTCGGTGTACGCGTAGGCGAGGTCGACGAGCGCCTCACGCTGCACGTTCACCAGGCGCTCCTCGGCCGCGCGGGAGTCGGCCTCGGCCCCCTCGCGGCGCACCGCGGCCTCGAAGTGGTAGAGCGCCTCCTTGTGGTCGGACTCGTTCAGGAACACCCAGCCCATCTTGAAGTGGGCCATGGGGTGCGAGGACGACTTCGGGGAGTCGATGATCTTCTGGTAGTAGCGCTTGGCCCCGATGAGGTCCTGCTTGTCGAAGCGGTAGTCCCCGAGCACCAGGTAGGCGTCCAGCACGAGCGAGCTCTTCGGGTACTTCCCGACCAGCTGCTCGTAGGTCTGGATCATCTCATCGTAGCGCCCGAGCTCACGGTACTCGTGGGCGAGGAAGAACAGGACCTTGTCGCTGTCCGCGAACTCCGGGAACTCGGCCAGGATCCGCTGGTACGTCTCGACCGCCTTCTCCTTGAGGAGGCGAGCGGTCGGGGCCACCGCGGAGCCCTTGGCGCTCTCGCCGCGCTCCTCGTGCACCAGGTAGAACTCGTACTTCGCCTGCTCCACGTAGAGCTCGGCCAGCCGGAGGTAGATGTCCGGCAGGTACGGGGCCCCTCGGGACCGGGCGATCAGCTCCTTGGTGACCTCGACCGAGTGGGCCACCTTGGCGATGTCGCGCCGCAGCTTCTCGACCAGCTCCTGCCGCTTCTCGGTCTCGCTCCGGAAGCCGGCGGTGCCGGGGAGCTGGGCGCTGGCCACCACCGGGAAGAGGAGGGCCAGGGCGAACGTCGTGACTCTCGAAGCGCTCACTCGTCACCTCCCTCGTCGAAGCAGCGGTTCTCCACGAAGAAGTCGTAGTGGGCCAGCTCGTCGTTCCAGAACTCGTCGTCGAACGCGTAGTAGACCTGGTCGCCGCCGTACGGGATGTCGAGGTTGTCGGCCTTGCTCGGCCGGCGCGCGTTCTCCTTGCGGAGGCGCTTGTAGATCTCGAGGCCGACCTCGTAGTCCAACAGGTACATCTGCTCCTCGAAGTCGACCAGCTCCTCGGCCACCGCGCGGGTGGCCTTGGTGAGCTCGGCCGCCAGGTGCAGGTCGACCTGCTCCGCCTTCAGCGCGTAGAGCCGGCGGAGGTGCTCGTCGAGCCCGACCTCGACCCAGGAGCCGCCGATGGTGTCGATGCGGTCCGCCTCGTCGGACAGGAGGCGACGGAAGTCCGCCACCCCCTGCAGGGCGCCGCGCGAGAGGGCGGCGGTGCGGAGCACCTCGTCGTCCCTCAGGTCGATGCGGGCGCGGATGTTGGCGAGGGTCCGGTCGTAGCGGAAGTTGAAGCGCCGGATCTCGCGCTTGGCTGGGATGTAGTGACACAGGCTCCGGTACACCAGCGCCCGCAACAGGAACCGCTCGGGCGCGAAGTAGGTGCGGTAGGACGGGGCCTCCAGCGCGTACAGGATGCCCATGGTGCGCCGGTAGTCCTTCAGGAAGTACGAGGTCCACGCCTTCTCGAGGTAGAGCGAGGCCTCCGCGGTGGTCAGCTCGGGGACCTCGACCTGGTCGTAGAGCTTCCGGGCCGACGCGTAGCGCTCCTTCTCATAGAGGATGCGGGCGAGGGCGAGGCGCGACTTGTTGCGGGTGTCCCGGTTGGCGAGCGGGTGGTTCAGCGCGGTGCGGAACTTCTTCACCGCGTCCGTCATCCGGTTCCCCTTCAGGCGCTGCACGCCGACCGTGTAGATCGCCTCGGGCTTGAAGGGGCTGTCGTCGGGGAGCTCGTCGAAGAGGCGCTCCGCCCACTCGATGCGCCCATCCAACAGGTCGGCCATCGCCTTCTTGTAGTTCACGAAGTCCGCCACCCGGCCGGGCAGGTAGCCGAACTCGCTGTCGACCAGGAGGCGCCGGAACAGGAGCTCCTCGTCGTGCGGGCCCTGCATCAGGACCTCGATCTGCTCGAGGGCCTCGGGGAGGATCTCGGGCCGGGTCCGGTTCTTGGCCACGTTGTACAGGTACTCGGCCGCGGCGTGGGTGAAGCCCAGCTCCTTCAGCGAGACGCCGAGGAAGTACTCCGCCCACTCGTAGTTCTCGACCGTGTCCTCGTTCGTGGACAGGTAGTCGAACATCTCGGCCGCCGCGGACTCGAAGTCGTCGGCGTAGTAGTGGCCCAGGCCGTCCTCGAACACCTCGGGGGGCGCGGCTCGCCGGCGGGCCGACGGCGCCTCCGCGGCCGGGGGTGGCGGGGTGTCGTCCCCCGCCTCGGGGGCGGGCTCGGCCGCCACCAGGAGTGGGGCCAACAGGAGGGTCAGCCAGGCTCGGTGCCGGGGTGCGCGCTTCAAGTACGTCATTGCTCGCCCTCGCGCTTCTTGCCGCGCTCCGGATCGCTCAGCGGGTAGAGCTCATCCAGGTCGCCGAAGGGATCCGCCAGGTCGGCCTCTTCGAGCTCGTCGTCGCCGAGGTCGGTGGGGCGGGACGAGCCGAAGTTGAAGGACACCGAGGCGGTGACGTGGAGGATGTAGTCGGCGCCCCCGAGGAAGTCGGGGGAGATCATGTTCCGGGCGTCCAGCCGGGCGGAGACCACCTGCCCGAACAGGAAGCGCAGGCCCGGCCCGATGCTGAAGTGCGGCCGGAAGCCGCCCTCGCCCTGGTAGCGGATCGCTCCGCCGCCCACTGAAAGGTAGGTTGACACGTTCACGATCGAGTTGTTGAGGAGGGTGAGCTTGCCGTAGAACGGCGTGAAGATCGCGTGGGAGCTCACCAGGTACTGGATCACCGGCTCGTCGGTGTCCTCGACCGACCAGCGCTCGAGGAGCTGGTCGCTGAGCCCCTTGTCGACGCTGGCCGAGTAGTGGAACGCGATCGCCTCCCAGCTCACGAGGTCGGTGAGGTGCAGGGTGTACGAGCCGCCGAGGGAGAGGCCGGTGTAGAACGCGTCCATGGGCAGGACGCCCGCGCTCACCGTGAACTCGTGGGCGAGCCGGAAGGGCCGGTCTTGCACCGCGATGACGCGGCCGGCCTCGAGCTCGTCTTCGTCGGCGCGCGCGGCGCCGGAGGCCAGCAGCACGCCGGCGAGGCAGAGGGGGAGGGCGGCGCGTCTCATGCGTCATCCCTCCAGAGGTTGAAGCTCAGGGACAGGGTCATGAGGAGCACGTTCTCCACCTGGAAGGACTCGTTCTCGCGGATGGCGCGGCGGAAGCTGAGGAAGTCCCGGATGTCGAGCCGCGCCGAGTAGGTCTCGTCGAGGAACAAGCGGTAGCCGACGCCGAGCCCCACCGCGGGGCGCAGGTCGGTGAGCATGTCGGCGACCGAGGCGCGGTCGCCGAGCACGATCCCTCCGTACACTCCGCCGATCAGCGCGTGGTGGCTCACCTCGTCGTTGAGGAAAGCCTGCTTGCCATAGAGCGGGTTGACCTCGAGCCCGGTGGTCAGCATGAAGCGCGGGGCGGCGAAGTCTTCGGGGGGCACCGCGAACTGATCGATCAGGCTGTCGCGCAAGTTGGTGGACGTCAGCAAGGCGCCCGTCACCTGCAAGATCTCCCACGACAGGTAGTCGTTGAGGTGATGCGTATAGGAGAGGCTGAGGCTCCAGCCCTTCTGGAACGCGTTCAGGGGCATGGCCCCCGCGGAGATCTTCAGCTCGTGGAAGAGCTGGAACTTTCGTTCCTGGATCGCCGTCCGCTCGGGCTCGCTCCCCGCGGCGAGCGCGGGGGCCCAAGGGGCGCTGCCCAACAGGGCGACAAGGGCCAGGGCCGTTCTCTTCGCCGTCACGATGCGGGAGGCTACTTCAGAACCCGACGGAGCTGAAGATGAAGGGGTAAGACACCACGACGACGCCCCCCCGGGGTTTGGGGAAGGTCCACCGCTTGAGCTTGCCGATGATGCAGGTGGAGACCTCGCTGCTCTTCAGGGTGGCGAGCTGCTGCTTCACCGACCCCACCGTGCCGTTCTCCTTGATGGTCCACTCCAGGACCAGCTTGCCCTTGAGGCCCGGGCTCTTCAGGAGGGCCCGCTCGTAGCAGTACTGGACCTCGCCCAGGTGCTGGTTGATGACCCGGGCGACCTCCTCGCGGGAGATGCTGCCCTTGGCCACCAGGCGCTGCGAGCTGGCCCGGCTCACCGTGCCGCGGACGGTGTTGCCGCCCCGCTTGCCGATCGTGGCGAAGCCCTCACCCCCCTTCAGGAGGGCCGCGCTGCCCCGCGTCAGGAGCTTGCCGCCACCGCCGCCGCCCACGCTGATCTTCGACGAGGGCGTCTTTCCGACCAGAGCGCCCACGCGGAAGCTGGAGCCGCCGGGGGTCCGCACCGCGTCGAGGTTCGACACCGCCTGGACCATGCTCTTCTTGCCCGGCGCGGCCAGGTTGAGCTTGCCCATGGCGCCGAGGACGCCGGCGTTCTTGACCTCCTTGGCGCTGACACCCTTCGGTACGGCCTTCTTGGGGCGGGGGCGCGGGTCCGGCTCGGGCTCCGGCTCGGGGGCCGGCGCGTCGTCGGGGGGCGTCTCGGGTTCGGGTTCCGGCTCCGGCTCGGGCTCGGGGACCACCTCGGGCTCCGGCTCGGGCTCCGGGATCTCGACGTCGCGCAGGTCATCCTGCTTCAGCTCCGCCCACTCTTCGCTCGGGACGGCGCTGAAGCTGATGTCCTCGGAGAGGATGCCCACCACGATGCCTGCCATCAGGTGGATGGCGAAGGCGGCGGAGAGGGCCTTGTAGATGAGCGGATCCATCTTCGTCTTGACGGTCGCGATCACCGCCGGGGGCGGGGCCACGAAGCGCAGATGGAACCCGTGGTCACCGACCTCGAGGGTCAGCGTCTGCTGCCCGGTGAGGCGGGCCTGGAAGACGTCGCCCTTCTTGGAGACCGCGTTCTGCGGCACCTTGAGGCTGTCGAGGGGCACCTTCTTGGTGCCGTCGAGGAGCACGCCCCGGGCCGAGGAGGGGAACTCAACCACCGCGTGCCCGGGACCCTCGACCCGGGCCAGCTTGAGGCCGGGGTGCTTGGCGGCGGGGGCGGCCGAGCCGCCCTGGCGCCGGCCGAGCACGTACCGATCGCCCTTGTTCTGCAGGATGGCCTGCCCACGGACCTCGTCGCCCGAGAACGCGATGATCTCGAGCGCGGTGCGGCGGGCCACCGGGACGTTCGGGTCGTCGTTCACCACCAGCCGCTCCACGAGGGAGAAGCCGGCCCGGACCTCCGACTCCTGATCCTCGTCCGGCTCGTCGGCGGCGGCGGAGGCGCCCGCGGTCGGGGCGGTGGGCGCGGTGCGGGCCGGCGCCTCGGGGAGGGCGGCCGAGCCGAGCGGGCCCGCGCTGCGCGCCTGGGCCGCGGGCGCGGGGGTGGTGCTCGGCGCCACCTTGAGGTCGTGGCCGAGCAGGTCGTCGATCGGCGGCGCGGGCGGGCGGTCCCGCATCACGTGGGTGGGGATCTTGGCCTCGCGCGAGCTCGGGATCGCGCCCTCCGCCGGGCGCCCGGAGACCTGGGCCGGGCGGGCCGACGGCACCGACGAGTAGGTGGAGGGCGCGGTCGGCCGGGTGGAGGGGGCGCTCGGGCGCGTGGACGGCGCGGCGGGGCGGCCGCTCGCCTGCGCCGGCCGCGCGGACGGCGCGGTGTCCATCACCTGCGTCTCGAGATCCTGGTACGGCTTGGCCACCGGCTCCTGGCGCTGCGGCGCCTGGGGCTGGGCCGGGGTGGGGCGCAGGGAGGACTTGCCGCCCACCGGCTTGAGCTTGAGGGTGAAGGGCCCGATCTGGATCTCGTCCCGCGGCCCCACGTAGGAGTGCTGGATCGGGGTGTGGTTGACCTTGGTGCCGCCGGGGGCGCCGAGGTCGAGCAAGCTGGATTGCGAACCGGCGTTGTGGAGCACCGCGTGGCGGGCCGCCACCCGGGGGTCGTCGAGGAACAGGTCTACCGCCTGGCCCGAGCCGATGTTGATCTCGGGCTCGGCGAACACCTCGCTGCCGAGGTACTCGCCGTCCCGGAAGACGTAGACCTGAATGACCGATGGTTCGGACATCGGGCGCTCAGCGATCGTAGACCGTCTGCAAGGTGAGTTGCCGGAACGACTTGCGCCGCTTCACCATGCTGGTGATGCCGGTCTCCTTGCGGTCGAACAGGTAGACGGCGCCGCTCTTGTTGGTCTGGCCCTGGATCAGGCGGTCGTCGAAGTCGATGCGGGTCGGGCCGCGGAAGCTCGTGCTCGGCACCAGGTCGGAGGCCGGCGCGGGCTCCGGCTCCTTCACGGGGGTGGGCTTCTTGGCCACGGGGGCCTTGGTCTTCGTGACCTTCTTCTTCTTCTTGGGCGCGGCCTGGGCGGTGGACGGGCCGCCGAGAGCCCAGTCCACCGGGGTCTCGGACGCGATGAAGGCCAGCCCCACGACGAGGGCCACGGCGAAGGAGAGACGCATCACCTCCCGAAGTACCTCCCCACCGGGGGTCGTGTCAAACCGGCGCCGGATGCTAACCTGTGGATATGACTGCCACTGTACCGAGTTGGGAGTGGGGGCTGGCCGCCCCAGGGGGGTGGCGGTTGGGGGCGCTGGCCCCCAGGGGACGGAGCCCCCGGGGCGGGGAGGGCGAGGGCGCAGCAGTTGGCACGCCGTTCGCTATGGAACCAGGCATGTCGAAGGTCCATGCCCTCCTGGTCACCCCCCTGTTCGTAACCGCCCTGGCGCTCTCGCCCGCCGCCTTGGCCCAGAACTCGGGCGATGCCGGGGGTGAGTGCTCCGGCGGCCTCTGCGGCACCCCGGATCAGACCGGCGGCGGCGGCTGTGGCTGCGGCGGCGGCTCCATCCTGATCAACCGCACCGATCGCGGTGACACCTACCAGTACTCCGACGACTACGACGACGACGGGTTCGAGGACGACTTCGACAACTGCCCCTTCGCCCGCAACCCCCTCCAGGCGGACGCGGACGGCGACGGCGTGGGCGACGCCTGTGACAACTGCATGGCGGCCTCCAACCTCCTGCAGATCGACGTGGACGGCGACGGCGTCGGCAACGAGTGCGACCCCGACAAGGACAACGACGGCATCCTGAACGCGGTCGATGTCTGCCCCGAGGTGGCCGACCCGGCCCAGCT
This sequence comes from Deltaproteobacteria bacterium, assembly GCA_020632995.1. Lineage (GTDB taxonomy): Bacteria > Myxococcota > Kuafuiibacteriia > Kuafuiibacteriales > Kuafuiibacteriaceae > JACKEN01. The sequence goes on from JACKEN010000001.1 coordinate 849,886, forward strand.
CAACACCGACGGCGACGCGTTCGGCAACGCCTGCGACGACGACGACGACAACGACAACGTGCTGGACAGCATCGACAACTGCCCCCTGTTCGCCAACGCGAACCAGGTCATCCCCGCCAACGGCGCCGACGTCTGCGACGTGGACTCCGACAAGGACGGCCTCCCCGACAACGTCGACAACTGCGTCGCGACCCCGAACTTCGAGCAGGCCGACAAGGACGCGGACGGCATCGGCGACGTGTGCGACGGTGACATGGACGGCGACCTGATCCCCAACCTGCGCGACAACTGCCCCCTGAACGCCGACGCCTCCCTGCTCGACAGCGACCGCGATGGCGTGGGCGACATGTGCGACGACAACTTCTGCTTCGTCATCCGCGGCCCGGGTGAGGACGTCGGCGCCCACAGCCAGGAGGCCCACTGCCTCGACCCGCGCACCACCTTCAAGGTCCTCTCGGTGCCCTTCGACCTCGCCCAGGTCGGTGAGGAGAAGCACCTGCACATCTTCGCCAACCGCGAGAACGCGGCGATGCGGTACGTCTGGACCCTGACCAAGAAGCCGAACGGCAGCGACGCCCGGATCAACAACCCCCGCGGCTCGGTGACCTACTCCAACGCCTTCGAGTACCGCTACCTCAAGGACGAGGTCGCCCAGCTGGTCCCCGACATGCCCGGTGAGTACGAGGTGCAGCTGTCCGCGGAGCTGGTGTTCCCCGACCCGCAGTACCCCGACAACAACACCAGCCGGACCACCTTCTCCCTCACGGTGGAGGACGGCGAGGGCGGCAGCGGCTGCACCGACACCCGGCTCCGCGGTGGGTTCGGCGCCTCCGCCCTGATGGCCCTGGGCTTCCTCGGCCTGCTGGGGATCCGGCGGCGCCGCTAGCCAGGAAGGACCGAGCCCCGCGGTTTACGCCGGCGGGGCTCGGTGCCAACATCTGGTAGCCCTGCTCATGCTCTCACTCCGCGCTCAGCTCCTCCTCGCCCCCCTGGTCGTCCTGGCCAGCGCCTCCGCCTGCACTCGCGCCGAGCTCCAGCCGGTCGACGACATCAACACCAACATCGTCGACAACCTGCTGCAGATCGAAGGCGAGCTCTGCACCGACCCGCCGCTGGCCACCGACTTCCCCGTCAAGATCCTCTTCATCATCGACGGCTCTGGCTCGATGCAGTTCGTCGACAACCCCACCCAGCGCGCCCGCGCGGTGGAGGAAGTGATCTTGCGAACCCGCGCCAACCCCGCGGTGTCGTACGCCATCATCCGCTTCAACGAGTCGGACGCGGTGCTCACCAAGCCCGGCTCCGAGATCTCGGCCGCGGATCCGCTCGGGGTGGATCTGTCGGGCGCCTTCACCCGGGACGCAGCGGTGCTGCGCGACGCGGTGGAGGGCCTGCGGGTGGCGGACTCGGTGACGGACTACCAGGGGGCGCTCTCGGCCGCCTACCAGGTGCTGTTCCAGGACATGATCGCCACCCCGGCCGCCACGGTGGGCCGGAGCAAGTACGTGGTGCTCTTCCTCTCGGACGGCGATCCCTTCCCGGATTGCTGCAGCACCGAGTCGGAGCTGGCCGGGCTGTGCGCGCCGACCCAGCAGATCATCTCGACCCTGTGCACCGACCCGGACGTGATCCGCCAGAACCCGAACCAGCTCCCGTTCCTGATCGGCGGGCAGGACTACAACCAGCCCTATCAGATCTACGACGCGGCCCAGAACATCGTGGACCTCGCCGAGACCTTCAACGTGGGCGAGCTCAGGATCCACACCGCGTTCCTCTTCGACCCGAGCCTGGTGGGGCAGCTCGACGCGAACGGCTGCTACACGATCGCCGGGGTGGGCTTCGTGTGCCCGGACGAGGCGCGCGAGCTCCTCGGCACGGTGGCCCAGATCGGCGACGGGGTGTTCCGCGACTTCTCGCGGGCCGAGGAGATCGACTTCCTCTCGTTCGACCTGCTGAGCATCAAGCGCGAGAACACCCTCAAGAACCTGATCGTCACCAACACCAACCTGGTGCCGACCCCCAACGGCCTCGCCCTCGACAGCGACGCGGACGGCCTGCTCGACGATCTCGAGTTCGAGCTGGGCCTCAACCGGCTTAGCGCGGACACCGACGGCGACGGCTTCTCCGACACCCTCGAGTACGCCCAGCGCCGGAACGGGCTCGATCCGGCCAACGTCAACCCGGGTTGCAGCACCGATGACGACCGCCGGGACGTCGACGCGGACGGCCTGCGCCAGTGCGAGGAGCTCCTGTTGAGGACCTCGACCGAGCTGTACGACACCGACGCGGACGGCCTGCCCGACGGGCTCGAGGTGTTGCTCGGCCTCGATCCCACCCGGGCCGACGCGCTCTCGGACGGCGACCTCGACGGGGTCCGAAACGGCGACGAGGTGCGCTTCCACACCGGGGTGGGGATGGACGAGGCCTCCCGGCGCCCCAAGCTCGCGTACCGCTACCGCACCGAGGAGCTGGGGGTGAACGAGGACCTCCAGCAGTGCTACAGGTTCGAGGTGAAGAACGTGCAGCTGGGCACCCCGCTCGCGCGGCCGGGGGAGGCCAACAGCTTCGGGCGGAACGACATCCTGGTCTACATGGCCCAGGCGCCGTTCGACGATCCCGACGACTTCGGCTCCTACAAGGTGGCCTGCGTCGAGGGGCGCTACGTGGCGCCGGACTTCAAGGACCCGCCCGACGGCAAGGTGGTGCTGACGCCGGAGGACTTCAAGCTCCCCGAGGAGCTCACCCAGGCGGACTGCGTGGGTCCGCTGCCCCCGCCGGGGAGCGCGCCGTGAACAGGGCGCTCCTGTCGGCCCTCGCGCTGCTCGTGGCGGCGGGCTGCACCGACCGCAGCCTGTTCTCGGCCCCCGGCCTCGGCGAGGGGCCGATCGACAACAAGCTGGTGGTGGAGTCCTCGTTCTGTACGGACGATCCGACCACCCTCAGCTTCCCGGTCAAGATCCTCTTCGTGGTCGACACCTCCCAGTCCATGAACCGCACCGACCCCACCGGGCGTCGGCTGGTGGCGGTGCAGGAGGTGGTGGACACGTACATCAACGACCCGGGGGTGGAGTTCGGCATCATCCAGTTCTCGGGCGCCACCAACGTGCTGACCCAGCGGGTGCCGGGTGAAGACGGCTTCACGCGGGATCAGGCGCAGCTGCAGCAGGCCATCGTGCGGCTCGGAGTGGCGGAGCAGCCCACCGACTACGAGGGTGCGCTGCGCAACGTGGTGCGGGTGCTCGGCAACGACATGATGAACATGCCCGAGGACAACCTCGCCCGGGCCAAGTACGTGGTGATCTTCATGTCGGACGGCCTGCCGAGCCCGGTGGATCCGCCCGACAACACCCGGACCTCGATCCTCGAGCGGGTGGCGGAGATCCAGAACCTGAAGCGGGTGTACCGCCCGGCCGAGATCCGGCTCCACACCGCGCTCGTGCTCGGCGCGATCCGCACCGGCGCCCGCTGCACCGACGACGGGCTCGAGGGCGGCGACCAGGGCTGCCAGGCGGTGACCACCGCCGCGGCGTGCGCGCAGGCCGGCGGCTGCGTCTGGGTCGGGATCCAGGACGAGGCGGAGAGCCTGCTGTCGGCCATGGCCGAGGTGGGCGACGGCACCTTCCGCTCGTTCCCGAACGGCGAGGCGATCAACTTCCTGCGCATCGACTTCACGTCGATCCGCCGCGTCTTCACCCTGAAGAACCTGCTCGCCACCAACAGCAACGCGCGGCCGCGCCTGTACTTCGCGAGCCCCGAGGATCGGGTGGGGCGCGCGACCGCGGACTCGGACGGCGACGGCCTCGACGACTTCGAGGAGCGGGCGCTCGGCACCGACATCCTGAACACCGACACCGACGGCGACGGCTTCGGCGACTACCTCGAGGCGCGCCTGGCCACCTCTGGCTTCGACCCGCTCGATCCGAGCGACGCCGACTGCGCGCTCCCGCAGGACAAGCTGGACAGCGACGGCGACGGGCTCAGGGACTGCGAGGAGCGCTTCGTCGGCACCAGCAAGTTCCGGGTCGACACCGACGCGGACGGGATCCCCGACGCGGTGGAGCTGCGCTTCGGCACCAACCCGGTCACCGACGACACCAAGCTCGACCTCGACTTCGACGCCGCCCGCAACGGCGAGGAGGTGCGGGGCCACTCCGATCCGGTGGTGAACGACGCGGCCAAGCGGTCCTCGCTCGCCTACCGGTACGAGGTGGTGGAGCGCACCCTCGAGAGCCTGGAGGAGGGCGATCCGCGCCAGCTCATCCTGGCCCAGGGGCGCGCGTGCTACGACTTCCGGATCGAGAACATCACCCTCGCCGACACCGCGGGGGGGCGGAACCGGGTCTTCATCCACGTGGCCCAGGCCCCGTTCGACGATCCGAACGACTATGGGGTGTTCCGGGTGGCGTGCGTGGAGCAGACCTTCCTGTTCCCGGACTTCCGGGATCCGCCTCTGCCCGAGGTGGCGATCCCGCCCGAGGCCTTCTACCTGCCCACCGAGTTCGATCCCGACCTGCACTGCACGCCCGGCACCGCGCCGGTGCGGAAGGACTGAAGCGCATGACCAAGACCAAGACGCTCGTGGCACTGGCGGCCGCCGCCTGGGTGGCCGGCTGCTCCGGCGGCGAGACCGGCCCCGGTACCGACGCGGGGGTCCCCGACGGGGGCGAGATCCCGGACGTGTGCACCGACGAGGCGCCCTGCGCCCTGACTCCGGGCGAGCGCGCCACCGAGTACATCGGTGAGGTCGGGGACGTGGATCCCTACACCTTCGACGTCCCGGCGGCGGGGCGGGTGATCCGGGTGGTGGTCGAGAACGACGCCGACTTCTCGCCCGTCCGACTGCAGGTCGCCTTGTCAGCCCCTGACGGGACCGCGGTCGACAACCAGCGCTTCGTCGGCAACGGCCGGCAGCGGGTCGAGCTGCAGGTCGTGGCCCCCGCCGCGGGCACGTACTCCCTCACCGTGGCCGACGTGGGCAGCGACGGCGCGGATCGCCGCAACCCCTACTTCGTCACCGTCGACATCCTGAGCGAGACCGACGAGAACGAGGACAACAACAACAAGGATGAGGCCACCGTGCTGACCGCCGGGGCGGCCACGAGCGGCACGATCGGCTTCCAGGGCGACGAGGACTGGTTCGCGATCGACGTGGGCGCCAACCAGCTCGTGCAGGTGCAGATGAGCGTGGGCGGCACCTCCGACGTGCACCTGCAGTGGTCGCTCTTCGATCCCTCGGGGACGGTGCGGATCGCGCAGTCCGACGAGCCCACCGACGGCACCCTGTGGCCGGTCGAGAACCGGGCGGTGGGGAACGCGGCGGGTCGATACCTCTTGCAGGTGATCGACGATCCGGCGGACGGCCAGGACGCCGACCTCTCCCGGGTCTACGTGCTCACGGTCCAGCTGGTGGCGGAGCCCGACGTGCATGAGCAGGCCGCGCCGAACGACACCCCGGCCACCGCCACCGCGGTGAGCCCCGGCACGCCGGTCACCGGCTACGTGGCCGCCACCAGCGACGTGGACTACTACGCGGTGCAGGTCACGCGCCCGAACCAGCTCATCCGGGTGCGGGCCCAGATGCCCAGCGCGAGCCCGGTCGACCTGAACTTCTCGGTGCTGATGCCCGACGGCGAGACGCTGATCTGCGAGGCTCGGGACGGCGACCTCTGCCTCGCCTACCGCTTCGTGCGGGACGGCTCGGAGGGGCCGGCGGATCTGATCACCGCCCACGTGGCGGAGACCCCCGGCACCTACTACGTGATGGTGGGCGACCAGCAGGACAACGAGTTCGACACCGGCACCGCCTACACCGTGACCATCGATCTGCCGGCCGAGCCCGACACCCACGAGACCTACGCCCTCGACGGGCGCGACACCGCGGTGCCGGTCATCACCAGCACCAACGGCGCGACGCTCCAGTTCCCCTGGGTGGAGGGCTACATCTCGCACGCGGGCGACGAGGACTGGTACTCGTTCGACATCCCCGGTCCCCAGAGCACCGATCCGGCCCAGAACGGCGACTGGATGGTCACCCTGGAGCTCCAGATGCCCGCGCCCACCCCGGTGGAGCTGCAGGCCTTCTTCTACGGCCCGAGGAACAGCCCGCGCGAGAGCTACTCCGGCTACGGGCGCCGCTGCCGCGATCCCAGCCCGAACGATCCCTTCAACTGCCAGTTCCCGGACGCCGAGAACGGGTTCGACGTCTCCTTCGGCGCCCCGAGCGAGTGCTTCGTGGTGTTCCGCGAGGTGACCACGGTGGGGCCGCACTACTTCCGGATCACCGATCTCGATCGCGACGACTTCGACATCGCGGCCACCGGGCGCTACCGCTTCAGGGTGCGGGTGGACGCAACCTGTCCTGCCAACTCGGTGCATGGTGTGCATGGGGTTCAGAACGGCCGAACGGCGCGGCCCTCGCTATCGGAGCGGGTGTGCGCCCAGGAACCGGAGCATGTCGAGCTCACGGTCGGGTCCGATCACTGTGCCACCCGAGTCCCGCACCCCGTCCGGCCACAGCAGGTGGTTGAAGTAGCACAGGCAGTCCACGTCTCGGTCCGAGGTCGCGCAGGACGCGGTGCGCGGTGGCGGGCAGGTCGGGCCGAGGTCGTGGCAGGTGTTGGCGTCGCGATTGAAGCCCTCGCCCGACTCGTAGCCCCCCAGGAGGAGCGGCGTGATGTCGAGTCGCCCGCGGGCTCGGGCCAACCAGGCGGTGGTGTCATAGCCCGGCTCGGGATGGAAGCACGCCGCCTGGGCTTGGTCGCAGGGGACGGCATAGTCACAGGTCCGGTACAGCAGCTGGATGGGCACGGACGACGTGGGCACCTGGCTCAGCGCGCACGCGGGGCCGGGGAGCAGCGCGTCGCTCTGAGGATCGCGCTCCACGCCGGCGAACGGATCAGCCGTGGCGAAGACGGACGCGGCAGCAATCCGATAGCCCGCCCCGGTCGGTGAGTGTCGGGCAATGGCAAGGAGTTGGCCGAAGAACCCTCCGTTGGACCAGCCCATCACGTAGATGCGCGAGGGATCGACACCCTCGGGCAGGAGGGACGCGACGAGCGCGTCTACCGCCGCCACGTCCGGGTTCGCGGACGGGTACCCGAGGTCCCGGAACAGGAAGTCGTGGTGGCGCCCATCTCGGTCCGCCACCGTGGGGTAGTGCAGGTTGCGGCCGTGCAGGGCGGCTATGAAGAAGCCGCGAGTGCCGTCGGGCCACTCGTGCGCTTGCAGCCGATTCACGAGCTGGGTCGACAGCGCCAGCGTGTCGGCGCCGTCGGCGCCGCCGGGGTGAAAGAACAAGATCAACGGCCTTGGCTCTGCCGCGGAGGCTCCTGATGGGCGGGCCACGCAAGCAAACCTGCGGAACCCCGCAACCTCGATGCGCTCGGTGGTGAGCGCCGGGTGGGCGCACCGCGGCGCAGGGCTCGGCTCGGTGATGACCCGGGCGCCCACATCACTCGCGGGTCGAACGCATGGATTCTGTGGAGTGCAGGCCGCGAGCGGCATGGCCAGACCCGTCGATGGGGCACAAGGCTCGCTGGTCGCATCCGCACTCGCACCACCGTCGAGGGGACCCGCGTCTGGCCCTGGGCCTGCGTCGTCGATCCCGCCGTCCGGCGTCGGCACGCTGGCGTCATCGCGGCTGTTCGAGCTGCACGCGGCAAGCAGGAGGAGGACCACGGCTGCGCAAGCTCGGCCCATGACTACGCGACATCCATGGCCACGTTGCGGATCCCATCCGCCAACAGCCGATCCCGCTCCACCCCTGGCACCAGCTCGCCGTGCCACTTGTCGTGGCTCACCCCCAAAGGTGAGAGCCCGGCGGCGGCCGCGTCACCGCTCATGTACTTCCCCGCCGTGATCTGTTGGCCGCCCGCCACCGACGCCTCGAGGTACGCCATCGGCGCCGCCACCCCGTCGGACAGCGCCAACGCGCGTTGCCGACCCCCACCTGCCACCAGGTCCATGAACACCGCGGCCCGATCCACCGCAACCTGGCCTGCGTCGTTCAGGTAGGCCAGGTTGCGCCCCTTGCCCGGGTACTCGCTCGGCGTCACCGCGTGCTTGTGGCGCCAGGCCGCGGGCATGCTCGACACCTCCAGCGCCTCGAGGCCGAAGTAGTTCTCCATGCTCACCGCCAGGGCGTTCCTGCCCTCGGCCTGGGCCCGCGCCAGCCCGCTGGCGATGGTGCTCTCGGCCTGGCCCACGTCGGGGAGGGTGGTGCGCTGCACCGCGCCCCGCACCCCCTCCGCGAGGCCCACCGGCTGCTCCGGCACCCCGGAGTCCACCTTCACGGTCTGGAGGGTCACGTACGCGCCCTCCACCCGGAGGGGCTTGTCGGGATCCAGGCCCCGCGCCGCGATCGCGTCGAGGACGTCGTCGGCGCTGAAGCCGGGGAAGCGGGCCGAGAGCGCCTCGACCAGGCGCTCGAGGGCAGGGCGCCACTTCAGCTGCTTGGCCGAGGTGACGAAGAGCTCGAAGCGGGGGGCGCCGCCGGGGCCATCCAGCGCCACCGCGCCGAGGTCGAGGCGCGCCCCGAACGAGATCCCCGGCAAGTCGACTTGCACCTTGCCGGCCGGGGCGGGGACGACGAAGCTCCCGAACCCAGCCTGATCTCGGTAGGCGCGCCCCAGCTGCACCTCGGCCGGGTAGCGGGCGCCCGCGACGGGCTGGGCGCCGAGGGCGAAGGCGGCGGGGGTCTCCTTCACGGTGCTCTCCACCCGGGTGCGGCGGGCGGGGCCGCCCACCGGGCCCGGCGCGCGATCCGGTCGGTCGACGCCATCGCCCGCCTCGATCGGGGACGGAGCGCACCTCACCCGCGTGGGCGGGCGCCTCCCCGGCCCTGGGCGAAGGGCGCCCCGTCGGCGGGGGCACGCGCGACACTACTGGTCCCGCTCGTCGCGGCAGGTCTCGCCGCCGTCCTCGGTGGCCTCGGGCGGCTTCGGGCCCGCGTCCCAGTTCTCGACCCCGCCGTCCACGTCCCCCTCGGGGGCGGCGCGCCCGAGCACCGAGATCCGCAGGGTGGGGTAGTTCTCGGCGTTCGACTTCACCACCAGCTCCGCGTAGTCCCAGCCCGCCGCGGTCGGCTGATAGTTGAGCTGCACCAGGGCCTTCTCGTAGGTCTCCACCACCGTGAGGTCGGGGCCGTTCTTCGTGAAGAAGCCGCGCGTGTCGCCCTCGACCTCCACCGACTCGATCACCAGCTGCTGACGGCCCTTGTTCTCGAGCTGCACCGGGATCGAGCGGACGTCGCCCACCCGGATCAGGTCGTAGTTCAGGCACAGCGGGGCCACGTCGGGCAGGATCTGCGGCAACTCGTACTGCGGACCGGCGTCGGCCGGGGTGTCCTCGCCGGAGCAGGCCGCCGCGGCCAGGGTCAGAGCAAAAACGGTCACGATACGCTTCATGATCACCACCTGAACATCACTTGGGCGCCGTTCGGCCCCGCCGAGACCGCCGCCGCACCACCTCCGGCGCCGTAGGCCTCATATCGATCCGGATCCTCGGACACCATGAACAGCACCACCGACGCCACCGCCGACACCACGCCGGAGATCGCCAGGCCGAGGGCCACGGAGTCCTGGGTCTCGATGCTGTCGACGGTGCCGGTCACGTCGTGGGCGTAGCCCTCCGCCGTCGCGCAGTAGTTGCTGCCGTTGTAGCTCGGGTTCTGGACCGAGCAGACCGCGGAGTTCTGGGTGAGGTAGTTCTTGTTCACCAGATCGTCGAAGCGCGCGTCGCTCACCAGCTTGAGGGCCAGGCCGGTGCCGAGGAGGGCCGCGCCCACCCCCGCGGTGGCCCACGCCGAGCCCCGCAGCACCCGGTTCCGCCCCGCGTAGTCCTCGATGAAGGCCTGGCTGGGCACGAGCGAGACCGGCTCGACCAGCGCCTGGTTCGGCGGCACGTCCACCGTCTTGGCGTAGGCAAGGTAGCCTTCCTTCTCGATCAGGATCTCGTGGGCCCCCATCGCCACCTCGAGGCGGCCGGCGAGGGGCGTGATCCCGATGAGCCGCCCGTCGAGCTTCACCTGCGCCCCGCGCTCCCGCGCGTCGAGCACCAGGTAGCCCTTCTTGTCGGCCAACAGCGGCTGCACCAGGAGCTTGGTGGCCTGCTCGGCCTCCGCCAGCAGGAGGCCCGCCTCGCTGATCTTGCGGCTGACCCGGTTCGTCGCCTGGGCCTTCGAGATGTCGAGGAGCACCAGGCTCACGCTGTAGACGTTCGCGATCTTCGAGACGTCGCCGTAGACCAGGTAGTCCACCCCGAGCGCGCCGCCGATCTCCGCCATGCACGCTGCGTCGACCGAGCCGGTGCACTGCTGCTTGGTCTGCTCCAGCTGGAGCATCCGCTTGATGTCCTCGCGGGTGATGACCTGGAAGACCCGGAGCTGCGCCAGGGTGTTACCCACCTCGGTGGTCAGCGCGCCGGCCGCGGCCTCGTCGACGCCGCGCCCGGCCAGATCCATCACCGCGATGGGGACGCGCCCCTGGGCCAGGGCGGACGGCGCCCACAGCGTGAGGGCCAGCGCGACGGCGAGGACCGGGCGGGACATGGGAGGCCAGGATTAGCGCAGGTTGGGGCGGCAGGCTACTGGCCGAACCCCACGATGGTGGCCTTCACCGCGGTGAAGGTGATGCCCACCGAATAGCCGTCCGCGATGTCCGGGGCCTGGGCGCAGGTATAGGGCTTCGTCCGATCCACCGGGTCGACCATCGCGCCCGGGCAGCCCATCGTCGTGCCGCCCGCGCAGGAGTCGTTCAGGCCGACCCCGTCACAACACACGTTGATGACGCCGTCGCCGTCGGTGTCGCGGACGCACTCGAGGCCGTCGAAGTCGAGGTCGACGTCGGGCTGGGGCCCGAGCAGGGTGCTGACCAGGTCGATGAGGGTCGAGTCCACGAACTGCACCGAGCAGCGGGGGCTGGGCGTCTTGCAGTAGGGGTTCTCGGTCTGGGCGAGGGTGTTGATCGGGACCGCGCCGCCGAGGAGCCCCTCGTCGAACTCGTCGAGGCTGGAGGGCACGCGCCCGGACAGGAGCACCCGCTCCAGCCGGATCTCGGGGTGCGGCGGGCTCCCCACCGTCAGGGTGAACTGGATGGGCACCGGGGCGAGGGAGCGCAGCCGGCCGCGCTCGATGCGGGCCGGGGCGCGGGCGCGGGCCTGGGGCGGCAGGCCCGACAGGCTCTGCGGGTTGATCTTGAACTCACAGCAGGTGGTGAAGCCGGGCGGCACCTTGAAGTTGTTGGCGGGGAAGAAGGGGTCGTCCGCGTCGCGCGCGCCGTAGATCTTCACCGTCATCGAGGAGTCGTCGCCCGGTACGGCTCGTCGAGGCCGGCCAGCTCGAGCAAGAGGAGCGACTCGCCGCCCAGGAGGCCCTGGCGGATCTGGTCGTTCCCCAGCTCGCCGAGGTGCCACAGGAAGTTGTCGATGCAGCCGTCGGCCGTGCACTGGCCGTCGATGTCGAAGCCGCGGTCCTGCCCCGCGATCGCGATCTGGTTGATGATGAACGCGCGGCCCGACCCGGGCGGATCGTCCCACCCCTGGATCTCGTCCGGGACCCGCTCGACGTCGGGCTCGAAGTCCACTTGCGGGCGGACGAACTGGTACTGGCCCACGCAGCGCCCCACGCCGTTGCAGCGCAGGCCCTTGGGCCGGCAGGCGGTCGGGTTGTTCAGGCACTCGGGGGGCTTCTGGCAGTCCTGGTCCGAGAAGCACTCGGTCTCGCAGCGCCCCGCGGGCGAGCAGTAGCCCTGGTCGCCGCAATCGAAGTTGCTCTCGCAGCGCACCTGGCAACCCGGGCCGAGGGCGAAGCCGCCGGCCATGGCGAGGACCGAGAGCGCGAACAGGGAGGAAGCCGGCAGGAGCCAGCCCTGGCGGTCGGACATGCCGGCACTCTAACACAGGCGGGACTTCTGCTAAGGTCCCTGGTCGTGGTTGTGCGCCGTGGGCTCTCCTCACCCCTCCTGGCGGCCCTGGTGGTGGCCGGGATCCTGCCGGCCGCCGACGCCCTGGCCCAGGCCACGGGCGCCGAGTGTCGGCCCAATCCCCACCTGTCCCGGGCCAAGGACGAGTACGAGCGCCTGGAGTTCGATCGGGCCGGCCGGACCCTGCAGCGGGCCCTCGAGTACTCCAAGAACTGCCGCTGGGACCTGGCGGAGATCTACCGGCTCAAGGCCTTCGTCGACGCGGTGAACGCGGAGCGGGAGCGGTGCCAGCGCGCCTTCGAGATCCTGCTCGCGCTGGATCCCGAGTACGTGATGCCGGCCGACGTGCCCCCGAAGATCCAGGCGTGCTTCGACGACGCCAAGCGGGTGCCGGCCGAGCGCCGGGAGCTGGCGGTCCAGCACCAGGCGCCCCCGGAGGTGCAGGCCAACGCGCCGGTCTCGCTCCCGGTGCGTGGTGGATCCCCTTAGGTTGGTGGACCAGGTCCAGGTCTACTTCCGACGGGACGGGGTGAAGGTCTACACCGTGGTCTCGGCCCGCGCGGACGAGAACGTCTCGATCGTCATCCCGGCCCTCGCGCTGCCCCCGGACGAGAAGGGTACGAGATGGAGTACTTCATCCGGGCGGTCGACCGCGGCACCCTGGCCGAGGCGGGGGAGGCCAAGAGCCCGCTCCGCCTGAAGGTCGCGCCGATGGACACCAGCTCCGGGGGCCCCCTCCCGGTCTGGGCGTGGATCGGCATCGGCGCGGTGGTGGTCGGCGGCGTGATCCTCGGGGTGGTCGCGGCCCAGGGCGGCGGCGACTCCATCACCCTCGGGATCCGCAACGGCGGCGTGGCGGGGGGGCAGTGATGCGCGGTCGGCGCACCTCGACTGGCCTCGTCGCCCTCGCGCTGGGCCTGGTCGGCGTCGGGTCGGGGTGCGGCAAGAGCGACACCTCGATCGCGCTGGTGTTCCCGAACGCGGTGAGCCAACAGGCGGTGCGCCGGCTCCGCGTGGAGGCCTATGCGCCCAACACCGGCGGCGCGGCGGCCAGCGACCGCGACTGCAACTCCTTCGTGGACCTCGCGCGACAGGGCAAGGACCCGCTCGGGACCCCGACCCGCGGCGACTACACCTGCGTCGACACCGAGGACGCCCGGTGCGCCGAGGACTGGTTCGACGGCAAGGAGCTGCTGAAGATCGAGCCGGGGCGCCAGATCATCTACGTGCTCGCGTACGCCGAGACCGAGGACGGCGCGACCCCCATCCTCGACGGCTGCACCGACCGCTTCGACAGCGGAGGCTCGGCCGAGGAGTCCCTCGACGTCCCGGTCTACCTGCAGCTGGTGGTCCCCGACAGCGCCCGCCTGGTCATCGCGGGCGGCGACCGACAGGTGGGCAGGGCCGGCCAGGAGGTCGCGGCGCCGCTCACGGTCCGGGCCGAGGCCGACGCCCCCAACGGCGCGGGCGGGACCTACGTCATCCCCGGGGTCACGGTGCGCTACTCCGCCGTCACCCCTGGCTACACCCTCCCCGAGGGCAACGGCGACACCCTCGAGACCTACACCGACGTCGACGGGCTGGCCCGGGCGCGGGTGACCCTGCCGCTCCAGGCGGGCTCCGGGCGGATCCAGGCCTTCGCCCCCGAGCTGGAGGAGTGGGTGCCGGACGGGCGCGACGAGGTGACCTTCAGCCTCAGCGTCACCGAGCCGGTGAGCTTCTCCACCGGGCGGGTCCTCCAGACGGGCACCGGGGTCCGGCCGATGGAGGTGGCGATCGGCTACCTCGACGCGGGGCTGGACCCGGACGTGGTCATGCTCGGGTGCCGCGGCACCGAGGCGGGGTGTGTGCGCGGCGCGGGTGCGGCGCCGCCCTTCGGTGAGGCGGTCCTCACCGTGCTGCAGGACCTGCGGGCGGGGGCGCGCTCGGTCCCGGTGGTCGGAGAGCAAGGTATCCTGCCGAACGGCCTGGCCGTGGCCGACATCGCCCCGGCCGCGGGGGTGGACGAGATCGCGCTCGTGAACGCGCGGCTCGCCCGCTGCCAGGACCGCACCTGCCCGGCGAACGGGGAGTGCAAGTGCTTCGGCGTCCCCGGGGGCCCGTGCCCGTGCGAGGGCTCCGAGGTCCGGGTGTTCGCGCTCGAGGGCGCGCAGGTGGTGTTGCGGAGCCGCCACACCCTGACCGCGTCGAACGCGGTGGGCCTGACCGCGGTCAAGAGCAACGACTACAACCCGTACCTGGGGCTCGCGGTGGTGGCCCAGGGGCGCGCGAACCACACCCGCCCGTGCAGCCAGGCGAACCGCTGCCTCCCCTACGAGCCCGCGGTCAACCCCGCTTGCGAAGGCGCCCCCGAGCAGTGCGGGTGCCCGGTGGAGGAGCGGTGCGAGTGCCCGGGCTGCGCGTCCACCCAGGTCCCCGGGATGTGCGTGGCGCGCGACAAGTTGGTGGACCTCCTCGTCCCCGACAGCCTGACGCGGGAGCTCTTCAACCGCGGCGGGTGCCAGCGGCCCTTGCTCGAGTGCAACCCGATCTCGTCCGAGGCCTCCTCGTGCACCTGCCAGGACAGCAACGTCACCGAGAACCGCTGCTCCGGTCAGGACGGCTGCAGCTGCAAGGCCCCCGATCGCATCTACGTGGGCGACGACGACTCGCCGGTGATGCCCCTCGGCATCGCGAGCGGGCCGGTGGACAACGCCGGTGAGTGGGACATCGTCGTCCCGTCGATCAGCGGCCTCGAGTTCATCGAGGCGAAGGGCGGGGCGGCCGGCTCTACAAGTGGAAGGGCGAGGCGATCATCAACCCCAACATCAGCCGCGCGGAGGTGGTGGAGCTGGACTCCGAGGTGGATCAGAACCGGGGCGACCTCGTCTGGTACGCCCGGTCTCCTTGCCTGGCCGGCTTCAACTACAACGTCATCTGCCCGCTCACCGAGCTGGCGGACGAGAACGCGGTGGCCCAGGGCTGCCTCGGGGCCTACTACACCGACGGGCAGGAGAGCGTCTTCAACCTGCGACCGCCGTCGCTCGGCGGGTGTCGGCGCTACATGGTGGACGTCGCGCCCGACGGCATGTGCACCGGCGACATGAACGGTGACGGGCACGTCGACGTCGTCCTCGCCTCGCGCGACAGCACCGACCTGAGGGTGTTCGCGGGCGACGGGCGCGGCGGGCTCCTGAACCCGCCCCAGCTCCTCCCGCTCCCCGCGGGCGGGGTCGGGGGCCCGGTCGCCTGCGGCGACACCGACGGGGACGGCCTGGACGACGTGGTGGTGACCGACCTGCAGACCGGCGCCATCTACCTCCTCGGGACCGCGCCGTGAGCGCAGGGGCGCCGGGGCCGACGGAGGCCACCTCCGGCGCGGGTGATGCCCTGCCGCCGCCGCTGCCGGTGCACGAGGACCTGGTGGTGGAGGCGCCTGCGGTCGCGCCCCCGGCCGCCCTGGCGGCCACCGAGCAGCCGGGACCGCGCTGGCGTCGCGCCGCGAGCCCGCGCCTCGAGCGGCTGACCTTCAGCGTCGGGCGGGGCGCGATCGCCCTGGGGCTGTTCGTCGCCCTCGCGGCGGGGGGCCGGCTCTTCGCGGCGGGCTACCGCCTCGGCCAGGGGCAGCCGCTGGCCGGTGCCGAGCCGCCCCGGAGCGCGCGGGCGGCCCTCGACCCGGCCGACGTCCGGGTGGCCCCCGGCCCCGGCCTGGTCGCGGCGCCGCAGCCGTCCACCCCCGCACCTCTGCCCGCGCCCGCGGTGCCCCCCCCGGACGCCCCGGTGGAGGCGCCCGTGCAGCCCGCGGACGACGCGCCCAAGGTGCAGGCGCCCCCGCCCGGGCCCGAGATCCGGCAGGTCGACGCAGATCCCGGCCCCGGCTTCGGCCTGCAGCTGGGCGCCTACCCCGACGAGGGCGAGGCGCGGGACTTCGTGGCTCGACACGGCGCGGCCCTCGCCGGCCAGACCGTGTTCCTGGTGGAGGCCCGCTTGCCCGGCAAGGGGGTGTGGTATCGGATCCGGCTGGGGCCGTACCCGGACCGGCGGGCGGTGGAGCGCGCGCAAGCGAGCCTGCCCGAGGAGCTGGCCCGGGGGGCCCTGGTGGTGAGGTATCGATGATCCTGGTGATGCAAGGCGACGGGGCGCGCCTGTCGGGGCTGGCGCGGGGGCTGGAGGCGGAGGGGATGAACGTCACGATCGATCGTGGCACCGACCTCAACTCCATGCAGAAGGTGCGCGCGGCGGTGGCCGAGGTGCGGCCCGAGGCGGTGCTCCTCACCGCGCAGTGGGACGATCTCGAGGGCTGCGAGGCCGACGAGGCCCGGGCCTTCACCCGGAACGCCGAGCCCGCGATCAACGTGGCGGCGGCGGCGCTGGAGTTCGGGTGCCTGCCGGTGCTCCTGTCGAGCGCCGACGTCTTCGGCGGCTCGGGCGGGCCGTGGTCCGAGGCCGATCCGCCCCAGCCGCTGTCGACCTGGGCCCGGAGCCGCCTGAAGGGTGAGCAGTTCCTCTTGCGCGCGGCGAAGCACGGCCTGGTGGTGCGCACCGGCCCGGTGCTGGAGGACGGCCTGGTAGACCTCGCCGGCCGGCTGAGCGGCGACGTGGTGGAGGCCGACGACGAGCTGGTGAGCCCGATCGGCGCGGTGGACCTCGGCCGGGCGGTGGCGGCGCTGGTGGAGGCGCGGGCCGGCGGGGTGGTGCACGTCGCGAACGGCGGCGCGCCGGTGAGCCGCGCGGACCTCTTGCGCGCGGCGGCGCGGGCGCTCGGCCTGGATCCCGAGCGGGTCCGGGGCGCGGCGGGGCGGAGCCTGCCCCAGCACGAGCTGCGGCCCCGCTCCCCGACCCTGCACACCGATCGCCTGGCCAAGGTGCTGAAGGCGCCCTTGCGCCCCTGGAGCGCGGCCCTCGAGGAGGCGGCGGGGGCGTCGATCGAGCGCGTCCCCGCGCCCGAGGAGCACACCGGCGCGGGCCTGCGGGCGGGGCCCCGGGCCGAGGTGGAGATCTTCACCCCGCACCCGGTCGCGACGGCGTACGGCACGAGGCTCAACCTCGCCAACGGCAAGGAGCACTGCGCGCGTCTGATCACCCTCGACGCGGGCAAGCAGGTCGCCTTGCGCAAGTACACCCGGGCCGAGCGGACCTTCCACGTCCTCGAGGGCAAGGTGGTGCTCGAGCTGCCCGACCAGGAGGACGAAGACCACGTCCTCAGGCCGGGGCGCTCGGTGACGATGCCCCCGCACGTGCGCTATCGGATGAGCGCGGTGGGCGCGGCCAGGGTCCTGGTCATCTGGGCCGGCGCGGACGACGACGACGTCGAGGCGTGATGCGGCTCGGCACCGCCGCCTACGTGGGGCTGATGGCCGCAGGCGCGGGGGCGCTCCTGCTCGCCGCCGTCTTCGCCCTCGGGGTCGGGGCGGCCGAGCTCCCGGCGGGGCGGGTCCTCGACGCGCTCCTCGGCGGGGCCGACGCGGTGGCCCGGCCGATCGTGGTGGAGCTGCGCCTGCCCCGGGTGCTCGGGGCGGCGCTGGTGGGCGGCGCGCTCGCCGTCACCGGCGCGGTGTTGCAGGCCGTCTTGCGAAACCCGCTCGCCGACCCCTACGTGCTCGGGATCTCGTCCGGGGCCTCGGTGGGCGCGGCGCTCGCCGCGCTGTGGGCGGGGGCGGCGGTGGGGCTCCTGTTGCGGTCCGGCCTCGCCTTCGCCGCGGCCCTGATCTCGGTCGGGGTGGTGTACCGGGTGGCCCAGGTGCAGGGCCGCTTGCCGCCGGTGCGCCTGATCCTCGCCGGGGTGGCCCTGTCGGCCTTCGCCACCGCCCTCACCGGGTTCCTGCTCTTCATGGTGCCCGAGGCCACCGCGGTGCGCGGGGTGGTGTTCTGGCTCATGGGGGGCCTGGCCGGGGTGCGGTGGGACGGCCTGGCCTGGACCGCGGCCTGGGTGCTCCCGTTCGTGGCGGTGATGATCGGCACCGCGCGCTGGCAGAACCTCCTGTTGCTCGGCGACGAGGCGGCCCTGGCCCTCGGGCTCGACGTGGCCCGGGCGCGCCGGGCCCTCGTGCTCCTCGCCGCCCTCACCGCGGGGGCCCTGGTGGCCTTCGCGGGGGCGATCGGCTTCGTCGGCCTCGTGGTGCCCCACGCCCTGCGCCCCTTCACCGGCCCCGAGCACCGGCGCCTGCTCCCCGCGACCCTGGTGTTCGGCGCCCTGCTCCTCGTGGTGATGGACACCGGGGCCCGCACCCTGATGGCGCCCGAGGAGCTGCCGGTGGGCATCCTCACCGGCCTGTTGGGCGGGCCGTTCTTCCTGGTCCTGCTCCGGGGGCAGCGGTGGGGGTAGGGGCCGCCGCGGTGGAGGCCGAGGGCCTCTCGGTGCGCCTGGGCGAGCGCCTCGTCCTGCGCGACGTCGCGTTCGCGGTGCCGGCGGGGGCGTTCTGCGCGGTGGTCGGCCCCAACGGCAGCGGCAAGACCACCCTGGTGCGCGCCCTCTACCGCAGCCTCGCCCCCGAGGCGGGGTCGGTCCGCCTCGACGGGGCGCCGCTGTCGAGCATCCCGCGCCGCGCCCTCGGCCAGCGGGTGGCGGTGCTGCGGCAGGAGCCGGAGCTGGCCTTCGACTTCTCGGTGCGGGAGCTCGTGCTCCTCGGCCGCAGCCCCTACAAGGGCCTGCTCGCCCCCGACGGGCCGGCCGACGCCCGGGTGGTGGCGGAGAGCCTCGCGCTCGCCGACGCAAGCGAGCTTGCCGAGCGCGGCTTCCTCACCCTCTCCGGGGGCGAGAAGCAGCGGGTGCTCCTGGCCCGGGCCCTGGCCCAGGAGCCCGCGCTCCTCCTGTTGGACGAGCCCACCAACCACCTCGATCTCCGCCACCAGCTCGACATAGTCACCCGCATTCGCAACCTGGGTTGCACGGTGGTGGCCGCGCTCCACCAGCTCGACCTCGCCCAGCGCTTCGCGGACCGGGTGCTGATGCTCCACCAGGGGCGGGTGGCCGCGTTCGGGCCGCCGGACGAGGTGCTGACCCCGGCCCGGATCCTCGAGGTGTTCGGGGTGCGGGCGGAGCGGGTGGGGCCGCCCGACGCCCCCGCCTTCAGCGTGCGCCCGGGGGAGGCGGGGTGAGCGCGCTCCTGTTGGCCGCGCTCCTGGCCGGGGCAGGCCCAGGCCCGCGCCCGGAGCTCGACATCGAGTGGGCCGCCCCCGCGCCGTGCCCGCCCCAGGGCGAGGTGGAGCTGCGGGTGGCCGACCTGGTGGGCCGCCCCCTGGTGGTGGGCCCGGACGCCGCCTTGTCCGCCCACGCGACGGTCGAGCGGCGGGGCCGCCGCTTCTTCGCGGAGGTCAAGCTGGTGGCGGGGGAGGCCCACGAGCTCCGCCGCCTGCAGGCCGAGGGCTGCAGCGCCCTCGCCGACGCGTTCGCGGTCATGGTCGCCCTCGCGGTGGACGCCGCGCCGCCGTCGCCCCCCGCGCCCCCGCCCCCGTTGGTCACCGCGACCGCGAGCACGGCCACCACCGCGGCGCCGCCCCCCGCCACGCCGGCTCCGCGGGTGATCCGACCCCGCCCCGCGCGGCCCCGGCCGCCGCCCCCGGTGGTCGGCTGGGTGGGGGTGGAGGCGACGGTCTCGGCCCACCTGGCCCTGCCCGACCCGGGCCTCGGGGCGGGCGGAGCCGTGGCGGTCGCGGTGGGGCCCTGGCGGGGCGCCCTGGGCTTCGTGGCCCACGGGGCGGGGCGGGTGGAGACCGAGGCGGGCCCGACCGCGTCCCTGTGGGCCTGGGCGGTCACCGCGCGGGCCTGTCGGCGGGCGGCCCTGGATGGCTGGGGTATCGCCGGGTGCCTCGGGGCGGAGGTGGGCCAGCTCCGTGGGACGGCGGGCGGGACCGCGGTGGGCCACGGGACGGCGCCGTGGGCGTGGGGGCTGGTCGGGGTGGAGGCCGACCTGCCGCTGGCCCTGGGGGCGGAGGTCGTGCTCAGGGCGGAGCTCGCGGTGGCGGGGATCCGCCAGGGGATGGCGGTGGAGCTGGCGAGCGGGGCGGAGCTGGCGGTGTACGATGTCCCGGCGGTGAGCGCGGGCCTGGGGTTCGGGGTGCGGTGGGCGCTCCTGGACCTCCGCCAGTGACCTCATTTTTCCGGGACGGAACGGGGCGGATGCGGACACCAATACGCCGGAATGTGGGCGAGCGTCCTCTCCATCGCGTCGCCGCTGGCCATGCGTGCGGATCCGCGGCGGGGGGAAGGAGAGGGCGTGAGCTCCATCCGTAAGGGCGAGGCCTCGGAGTCTGCCAGCCGACCGGCGTCGGCGGCGGCCTTCGAGGCCCTCTACGATGAGCACTTCGACTTCGTCTGGCGCAGCGTGCGCCGCCTGGGGATGGACGAGGCGTCGGTCGACGACGCGGTCCAGGACGTCTTCGTGGTGGCGTTCCGGCGGATGGCCGACTTCGAGCAGCGCTCGAGCTTCAAGACCTGGCTCTTCGGGATCAGCCTGCGGGTGGTGCGCTCCCACCGGCGGACCGCGCGGCGCCGCCCGACCGACCCGCTCCTGGCCGAGCCGGCGGCGGGCGGCCCCGGGCCCCTCGAGGGCGCCGAGCGGCGCCAGGCGGTGGAGGTCCTCGACCAGATCCTGGACCAGATGGACGATGACAAGCGGGCGGTGTTCGTGATGGCTGAACTCGAGGGTTTGACCGCGCCCGAGATCGCCGAGGCGACCGAGACGAAGCTGAACACGGTCTACAGCCGCCTGCGGGCGGCGCGAAAGATCTTCGAGGACGGGGTCAAGCGACACCGCGCCCGGGACGAACGGAGGAGAGCATGAGCGAGCTGAGCCCCGAAGCCCGGGCCCTGGTAGACGCCGCCCGGATGGAGCGCCCGGACGCCGCGGCCAAGGCGGCGATCAAGGCGCGGGTCATGACGCAGGTCGCGGCGGGGGCGCCGGTGGCGACGGCTGCGGCCAAGGGAGCCTCTGTTGCGAAGCTGCTGGGGGGCGGCGCGCTGACCGTGGGGCTCCTCGCGGGGGCGCTCTACCTGGCGCCCCCGGCCGAGCAGGCCGTGCCCGCGGCGCCCCCGCCCCCTCTCTCGAGCGTGCCGGTCGAGGCGACCGCGCCCACGGTGGCGGAGCAACCCGCGCCCGCGGTGGCGGAGCAACCCGCGCCCGCGGTGGCCGACCAGGCCGAGCCCTCCGTGGCGGGCCCGGCCGTGCCCAAGCGGGCGGCAGCGCGCCCGCCCGCAGCCCGGCGACCCGCGGCAGACCCTGCCCCCGTCGCCCAGGTCGACGCGGCCGGCCTGGCCGAGGAGGCCCGCCTGATGACCCGGGTCCGCCGCGCCCTCCGGGACGACGACCCCCAGCTCGTCCTCACCCTCACCGCCGAGCACGCGGCCCGCTTCCCCACCGGGGCCCTGGTGGCGGAGCGCCTGGCCGCCGAGGCCATGGCCCACTGCGCCCGAGGCGACCTCGCCGCGGGCCGAGCGGCGCGGGCGAAGCTGGTGGCCCAGGCCCCCGGCTCGGTCCACCTCCCGCGGGTCGACGCGGCCTGCGCGGGCGATCAGCCGGCCGAGCGGTAGCCGCTGCCCGTCCCGAGCGTCCTGCCCCATCCGCCGACCTGGCTGCGCGCTCCGCTCGCAATCCGACTTGCAGTCCCGCCCCCTCAGAGATCCGAGGGGGCGCGATCAGGCCGGGCGGTGCGGTCCCGCCTCGCACCGGGGGCGCGGTGAACGCTTGCCGTCACGACTTGGCACCGACCTTGCGAAGGCCTCGGGCATGCGAAGCACCTGCTGGTCGATCCTCGCCCTCTGCGCCCTCGCCGCTGGCTGCCACTCGGCGGCCGACTGCGTCGACGCAGCGACCCCCGTCGGCGCCCTCTGTGCGCCGGCGGACGCGCCTCCGGACACGCCCATCACCCTGGAAGCGATGGAAGAGTGCGGTGGCTGTACGGGCTCGATCAGCGCATGTGAGATCACCGCGACCAGCACGGGCGTCCTGACGCTGCGTGGGCTCGGGGTGTTCTGCGAGCTGCCCCGCAACACGGCTTGCGCCGCGGTGTGCAGTCAGAGCCGCGTGACCTGCCAGACCCCGCCGTTGGCGGAAGGAGACTACGTCGTTCGCGCCGCCGGCAGCAGCTCCGTCTCGGTCACGCTCCGGGTCCGGCAGGGTGGCACCGCCACCGCGTGCACGCTCTAGCAGGCCATCAACACCCCGACCGGTAGCTGATCCGCACCGCGGCGCCCGGGGCAGGGGCGGCCTCCGGCCTGAAGCGCACCACGTCGCCCACCAGGCCCCAGCGCTCGGCCCCGGCGGCGTCGAGTGGCGCCACCACCCGCCCGTCCACCCTGACCTCGATGGTCCCGGGGAGCGGCGTGCGGGCGAGCGGGAAGTCGATCTGCCGGCCGAGGGTGTCCGGGACGAGGCTGCCCACCGCGGCGCTCCACGAGAAGGCGCAGAGCGGGAGCGCGACGCCGCCGAGGGCCTCGGCCGCCGCCTGGTAGCGCACCCCGGGGCCCACCGCGGTGGGGCAGGGGCTGGCGGCGGGGCTCACCACCGCCCGCGCCGACCACCCGCGGACACCGCGCGGCCCGGTGAGGGCGAGGAGGGCCTCGGCCACCTCTGGCGCGGGCGCCGCGCCGTGGTCGTCCTCGTCCGAGAACCACAGGACGACGATCGCTGCCTCGGGTCGGCGGAACGCGCCGTTGGTGGTGAGGGCGAGGCGCGCCGCCTCGAGGCCACGCTCGTCCTCGCTCCCCGCCGCGCCCACCCGGAGGTTCGCCGCGAAGGTGTGGGCGGGCTGGGGGGTGTCCGGGGTGATGAGCGGGGTCCGGCCCACGAGCGAGCCCCGCGCCCCGGTGGCGCTCACGTCGGTGGTGGTGACGCCGATGTGAAAGTCGACTTGCAGATCCTCGAGGTGCGCCACCAGCGCGCCGCTCGCCCCCTGGATCGCCGCCGCGTCGTCCGCCATGGTCGGGGAGTCGTCGACCACCACCAGCACGTCCACCCGCCGCGCCGGCCACGCCACGAAGCGCTCCACCCGCAGCGGGCGGTCGGCGCCCGCGCCGGTGGCCGGCAGCTCCACCGGCACCCCGAGCTGATCGTGCACGAGGCGGACGGTGGCCTGGTGGGCCCCGACCCAGGCCGGCGCGAACACCACCGACAGCTCGAGGCTCGCCCCCGAGGCGAGGGCGAAGGGCGGGGCGGGGGCGCCCACCACGCGCAGGGGCGCGGTGGGATCGGTGGGGCTGATCGTCGAGAAGAAGGCGGGGCTCTGGCCCCGGTTGCGCAGGCTGAGGGTCTGGGTGGCGGTGCAGCCGAGGCCCACCACTCCGAAGTCGAAGCGGCCCGGGCTCACCTCGAGCGCGCTGACCCAGACCGCGCCCGCGCTGCGCCGGTTGTTGGTCTCGTCCGCCTCGCGCAGGTTGTCCTCCGGATCCACCGTGGCCTCCACCCCGTAGCGGCCGGGCGCGGTGGCGGCGGGGATCCAGGCGGCGACGCTGAGCACCACCGAGCCGCCCGGACCGAGGGGCGGCACCGCGCTGACCCCGAGCTCCACCCGGTGGGCAGGGTCCAGCTCATCCACCAGCTCGAGCCGCACCGTGGTCTGGGGGGCGGCGGCCTCGAGGTCACGCACCGTGATCTCGAACGTGCGGCCGCTCCCGGGCACCCACGAGGCTGGGGCGGGATCCACCGCGGCGAGGACCAGGTCGGGGGCTCGGGTGACCGCGGCGTCCAGACGGGTCTCGGCGTCTTCGGGCTCGCCCGCGTCGACCGGACCCGCCGCGCCCGCGTCGAGCACGGTGATCCCCGCGTCCACCACCTCGCGGCCGATGATCTCGGGCTCGAGCGGCGCGCACGCGGCCATCGCGAGCAACACCCCTCCCCAAGCCGTGCCGCGAGGCGCCACGGGTACAGGGTAGCCGAATCCCGCGCTCGGGGCGCGTCAAAGCCGAACGCAGGTGGACGGGGGCGCACCGGTCTGGCACCACCCCCGGGTGGATTACTTCTGCGTCGACGTCGAGTCCTCGGGGCCCATCCCCGGCATCCACAACCTGCTCTCGGTGGGGATGACCCACGTGCGCCGCTTCGAGGGGCGCTACCAGCCGTTCGAGGACGTCTACGTGGAGCTCCAGCCGGTCTTCCCCGGGTTCGAGGACGCGGCGATGGCGGTGAACAAGCTCGACGCGGCCCGCCTCGAGTCCGAGGGCATGGCGCCCGAGAGGGCGATGCAGACCCTGGTCGACTTCGTGAACGCCCACCACCGCACCTCGAAGAAGGACCGGCCGGTGTTCGTGGCCCACAACGCGCCCTTCGACTGGATGTTCTTCGTCTACTACTGCGGCCACTTCGACGTGGAGAACCCCTTCGGGCACTCCGCCCTCGATACCAAGGCCCTGGCGATGGGCAAGCTCGGCATGTCGTGGAACGAGACGAGCCTGCGCAACGTGCGGACGAAGGTCGGGGTCGAGTCGATCGATCTCGACAAGCTCCACCACGCGGGTGAGGACGCCCGCTACCTCGCCCGGGTGTTCTCGGCGATGATGAACGGCTGAGCGCGCGTCAACGCGACTTGCGCTTCTTCGCGCTCCGCACCTGGGGCTTGGTCGGGCCGGAGTCCTGGGGTCCCGGGCCGGCGATCTCGATGCGCAGGGTGGGCGCCTCGGTGTGCACCGAGGCCTGACCTCGGGGCGCGGGGCGTCGCACCGGCTGGGCCCGGGCGGCCTTCGGGCGCGCGGGCTCGGGCTGCGGGCTGGGCTCCGCGCGGCGCGGGGCGAAGAAGGGGCCGCTCTCGGGGCGCACCCCGCCGCGCACCGGGGCGCCGGTGGGGCGCCGGGCCGGCTTGGGGTGCGCGTGGGCCCACTGCTGCCAGGCCGCGTCGTAGAGGGCGGGCCGGAGGCGCCGGATGGTGTTGTTGGCCCGCGAGGGGCACACCCGGTTGGTCACCAGCACCACGATCAACGCGCGGTCCGGCTCGATCCACACGCTGGTGCCGGTGAAGCCCAGGTGGCCCACCGCGTGGGCCGGCCAGCGCCCGCCGGTGGAGGAGCCGACGGCGGCGGGGCGGTCCCAGCCGAGGGTGCGGGTGGAGCCGGGGACCAGGCTTGGCTGCCACATCCGGCGCACCGTCTCGGGCGACAGCGGCCCGCCGCGGTGCCCATGGTAGGCCGCCACCAGCTGCTCGGACAGCCGGAGCACGCTCTCCGCGTTGCCCCACAGACCCGCGTGGCCCGCGACCCCGCCCATGGCCCGCGCGTTCTCGTCGTGGACGTCGCCGCACAGGCCGTCCTCGGTGGGGGCGATCGGCCAGCGGGGCCGGACCGGGGGCAGCGAGGGCGGGCCCCGGAAGTCCCGGTAGAACAGCGGTGACTTCAGGAGGGTGAGGGCGACCGGGAGGGGGCGCGCGAACATCACCTCGAGCGCCGCGCCGAGGAGGATGAAGCCGATGTCGCTGTACTCCGCGGCCGCGCCCACCGCGCGCGCCCGCGGGGTCTTGGCCGCGTCGAAGACGATGTGGCGCCACGCGTCCCAGGTGCCGGGCTGCAAGCCAGCCGGCAGCCGTTGATCGAAGCGAAGGTGCGCAGGAAAGCCTGCAGAGTGCTCGAGCACGTGCTCGATCGTGATCGCGGGGTCCACCCCGGGCACGAACTTGCCGATCGGATCCTCGAGCGCGCACAGCCCCATCTCGAGGGCCTGGCCGACGAGGAGCGTGGTGCCGAGGGGCTTGGTGAGGGACGCGAGGTCGTAGACGCACTGCTCGTGGGTCGGGCCCATGCCGGGGGCGAGCTCCCCCACCGCCGCGTTCACCAGCCACCGCCCCTCTCGGGAGGCCGAGAGCTGCCCGCCGGGGTAGACGCCGTCCCGGGCGCCGGCGGCGAAGATGTCGATGGGCGAGGCCACGACGGGACGAGATCTATCAGGCCGAGGGCCGCGGCGCACCCGCGGCGTGGTGGGGCGCGAGGGTGCGGGCGTCGGCGTCCAGGGTCACCGTCGCCCCGAGGGTGAGGGCAGCGTTTCGCGCGCCGTGGCCGACCGGGAGCCCCGCCAGCACCGGCACCCCGAGCGGGGTGAGGCGCTCGGCCAGCACCTCGAGCGCGTCGGGCTCGTGGGGCCTCGCGCGGCGACACCCCTCGAACGCTCCGAGCGCCACCCCGGCCACGCGGGCGAGCACGCCGGCCAGGTGGAGGTGGGTGAGCATGCGGTCCAATCGATAGGGCGCCTCGCCCACGTCCTCGAGCAGGAGCACCGCCCCCTCGGGCACGAAGAGGAACGGGGTGCCGACCAGGGGCACGAGCACCGAGAGGCAGCCCCCCACCAGGGGGCCGGTCGCCACCCCGGGGTGGAGGGTGGGGCCCTCGGCCTCGAGCGGCGCCACCGGCGCGCCCCGAAGGAGCGCGGCGAGGCGCTCGGCGTCGGCGGTAGGGAGGTCCGCGAGCTGGGTCACCACCGGCCCGTGGATCGAGGTGAGCCCCGCCCCCTGCAGTGCGGCGTGGAGGGCGCAGAGGTCGGAGAAGCCCACCACCGGCTTGGTGGTGCGCGCCAGGCGCGTCGGATCGAGGCGGTCGACGATGCGGTGGAGCCCGTAGCCCCCGCGGGCGGCCATCAGCCCGGTGACCGCGGGGTCATCGAGGAGCGCGTGGAAGGCCTCGACCCGCTCGGCGTCGGAGCCGGCCAGGTAGCCCGATCGTGCGTGGGTGATGGCGGGGATCTCCAGCTCGAACCCGAGCGCCCGCAGTCGGGTGCACCCCGCCTCGAAGCGGTCCTCGGGGAACGGGCTGCTGGGGGCGAAGATGCCCAGCTTGCCGCGCTGCATGGGCGAGAAGTCCCGCATGGGCGTCGGAGGATGACATGAAACGGCCCCGAGAGGCTTGGATCCCGCAAGCTGCCCCTTCTCTTGGGATCCTCACCCCTCGGGGCCGAAACCTCGAGAGAACGTCAGCAAGCCAGGCCCCGGAGGGGAACAAGGGCCGGGGAGGGGGTCGGGCGATGCACCCTCCGGCGCCTGGCTTTCATGAGGCAAACAGGGCTGACGGCGGGTCTATTTCCACCCTCCGCCCAAGGCGCGTGTGATGGCGGGCAAGGTGGGGCAGACTGGGGCAGGCGCCGTGGACCTCCTGCTCAGCAGCCCCCTGATGGTGTTCCTCGTGGTGAGCACGATCCTCGTGCACGTGGGGGCGGCCTTCCTCGTGCACCGGGCGATCAAGCGCGCCGCGAAGGCGGAGCAGGAGGAGGAGCAGTGAGCGGGCCCTACTCGGGCCGGGCGACCTCCACCCGCTCGACGTAGACCACCTCGCAGGCGCCGTTGCCGACGTCGGTCCTCGAGAGGCTGGTGGCCATGCGCCCGGCCGGGCCGTCGAGGTCCACGAGCAGGCCGTCGAGGGTCACGAGATCCCCAGGCCGGATCAACTCCAGATCCGTCATCACCGCGGGGGTCGAGGGGATCAGGTGGTGGTTCGACAGGTGGCGCATCACGTCCTGCTCGCTCAGCGGCAGGGGGTGGCTCCACCGCACCGACACGTAGCGGCGCTTCAGGTGCAGGCTCAGCTCGGTGAGCACCCCGGGGTTGGCCACCGGCCCCCAGGCCAGGGCCACGTCGAGCGGGACCACTTCGGCCCACGCATCGTCTGGCGCGTCGTCCAGGGCGACCGCCCACGCGCGGTTCTGGTACCGGGCGCGGGGGGTGAAGGTGACGCCGGGGTGCCCCGGCAGGGGCTGCGGCGGGCGGTCTTGCAGCAGCGCTTGCTGGGGCTGGGGGTTGGCCAGCCCGGGGATGACCGCCTCGCGCCAGTCGCGGCACGCGGTCGACGACAGGGTGGCCGCGGCGAGGACCACGACGCCGAGCACCCTCGCGCTCGCGCGCCTCGCGTCCGGTGGCCGGTGAGCCCGCCCTCCGGTCACCGTGCCGCCGTGCCGGCGCCGGTTGCAACCGGTCCTGCGGTCTCGTTGTCGGAGGCGGTGCCGGGGCTCGCCGGAACCTCGTCCGTGGTCTGGGCGCCGGGGGGGCGCGACGCCGCAGTGTCGAGGCACGCCGCGGCCTGACTTGGGGCCTGGGCGCCAGTCGGTCGCGAGGTCGCGGTGTCGAGGCGCGCCGCAGTCTGGCTTGGGGCCTGGGCGCCGGGATGCCCCGAGTTGGTCCTGCCGGCGCCCGCCGCAACCCGGCCTGCGGTCTCGGCGCCCGCTGAGCACCGCGCCACCGTTCCGGCGCCCGCCGCAACCCGGCCTGCGGTCTCGGCGCCCGCTGCTCACCGCGTCACCGCGCCCGCGGTGCCGGCGCTCGCTGCAACCTGGCCTGCGGTCTCGACCCCCGCGGCCCCGCCGGCCCGATCGACGTCGACGAAGGGGCTCGCCGCGCCGGTGATCACCAGCTCGACCGCACCTCCGCCTCCGCCCCCGCCCCCGGTGGCGCCGTCGCCGCCCGGCCCGCCTGAGACGCGCACCCGGCCCGCGCCGATGAGCACCGCTGCCTCGAGCCGCAGGCGGCCGCCGCCCCCGCCGCCGGCCCCGGCGGTGGTGCTCGTGGCGGCGCTGCCCGGGCCG
Source organism: Deltaproteobacteria bacterium (assembly GCA_020632995.1). Classification (GTDB taxonomy): domain Bacteria; phylum Myxococcota; class Kuafuiibacteriia; order Kuafuiibacteriales; family Kuafuiibacteriaceae; genus JACKEN01. The sequence continues at coordinate 878,267 of JACKEN010000001.1, forward strand.
CCCGCCAGGTCGAGCTCGCCCTCGAGGGTGAGGGTGGCGCCCGCGAGGAGGAGCTCGGCCCGACCTGCCGCCGCCGCCACCACCCGCGGCGCCGGTGGCCCCGCCCCCGCCCACCGCGTCGAAGAGGCCGCCTGCGCCGCCGGCTGGGGTGGGCTGGCCCACCGTGCCCGCCGCTGCCGCCGGCCCCCGCGCCCGCCGCCGCCGCCGCCGCTCGCCCCCCCCGCGGGGCCGCCGCCCGCGCCGCTGGCGAGGCCGCCTCGGATCTCCGAGCCCGGGCGGGGCGCCGCCGCCGCCGCCCGCGCCGGGGCCGCGCGCCCGCCGCTGCCGCCCGCCCAGCCTGGGGCCCCGGCCAGGTCGAGGCGCCCGCCCGGGCCGATCACGAGGGCGCCGTCGACCCTAAGGCGCCACGGCCCGGTGGCGGGGGCCTGGGCGCGGGCGGTGCCGGCCACCAGCCCGCCGCTGAAGCGCTGCCCGCTCGGCACCTCGCCCGCCTCACCCGCCGCCACGTCCAAGGTGGCGCTGATGGAGACGGGCCGAGAGACGACGGGGAGGCCGGGCAAGTTGGCCTGCAGCGACCCCGCGCCCGCCCGGGCCGGGGTCAGCAGGTCGCCTTGCACCCCGGCGAGGTCGGGTGGGGTCACCGACCAGGTCACGAGCGCGGAGACGTCGTCGGTGACCCCGCCCGCCATGCGCAGCGCCACGAGGCGGGCCGGCGCGGGGGCAGGGGCCCCGGGCTCGGTCAGGGGCGACAAGTAGAGGGGCTCGGGGGCGAGGTAGAGGGCGCCGTCCAGCACCTGGAGGGTGACCTGGTGCTGCAGGCCAGCCTGCGTGACGGTGAGGGTGGCGCTCCCCGCGCCGACCGCGCGGAGCCGCCCGGGGCCCAGCACCTGCACCAGGTCCGGTCGGTCGGACGCCACGCTGGCGGTCGGCGTCAGGCTCCGCCGCCCGTCGTCCCGGGTGCGGCCCTCGACCGCGTAGGGGAGCGTCTCGCCGAGGGCGGCGGCGAGCCGCGGGAGCACGAGGCGGACCTCGGTCAGCTGGTCGCCGTCCAGCGGCAGGAGGTCTTGCACCTCGGTGCGCTGCCCGAGCACGTCCTGGGCCCAGGCCAGGATCGCGACCGGCCCGGGAGCGGAGGCCGGCACCAGGAGCACCGCGTCGAGCACCCCCTGGGAGCCGGCCAGCGGCTGCACCGCGGGGGCGCCGCCCGCCACCTGCACCCCGACCTCGAGCAGGGCCACCCCGTCGGCCTGGGCGCCCACCGCCACCGGGAGGAGGGCGCCCGGGCGGGTGCCCGCCCCAGCGGCGGGGCGGAGGCGGAGCACGGTGGGCGGCGCCACGAAGCGCAGGCCGTCTTGCAGGACGTCGGCGGCGACCTGGGCCCCGCACACGTTCTCCACCGTCACCGCGGTCGGCCCGGGCGGGTAGGCGCCGGCCGGCAGGTGGGCCTCGGCCAGGGTGGCGGAGCGCACCACCAGCGCCTCGAGGGCCACCCCCGCGACCGAGAAGCGGGTGCGGCTGGGGAGCCAGCCCGCCCCGGTGAGGGTCAGGGGCACGTCGCCCCCCACCGGGGCCACCTGCGGGCTCACCGCGCTCAAGGTCGGGGCGCCGCAGGTGCCCAGGGCGAGGATGGCCTGGGCGGACACCGCGGGGCTGGCGGTGTCGGTGGCCAGCGCCACCACGTCGAGGGCCGCGCCGAGGGGCGCGGTGGCATTCACGTGGAGGGCGAAGCTGACGGTGGCGGACGCGGCGCCGATCGACCGCAGGACGGCCTGCGCACCCCCGACGTCGCCGGGGCCGACCACCTGGAGCCGGAGCTCGGCCACGTCGTGGTTCACGTCCCGCACCGCCACCGTCACGGTGGCGGTGGCGCCGGGGGCGAGCACGGTGCCGGGGGCGGGCTCCAGGAACGTGATCAGGGGTGGGGCGTCGTCCAGGAGGGGCACGAAGGCGGCGTGGACCGACCTCGCCCCCGCGTGGTCGGTGGCCCGCACCGTCACCCGCAGGGCGGCGCCGGGGTCGAGCCGGAGATCCGCGGGCACCAGCACCGGGACGTCCACCCGTCGAGCCACCCGCCCCAGACAGGTGGGGCGGGGCCAGGCCCGGCTCAGCTCGGACAGGCGCACCGGGCCGCCCTCGACCCCGACCGCCTCCACCGTCACGGTGGCGCTGGCCACCCCGGAGGCCAGATCCGTCAACTCCACCTGCACCGGGGCGAGCTGGCCCGGCCGGGCCCGGCCGTCCGGCACGAGCGAGGTCACCACGGCGAGCGGGCCCGCCGGGTCGCGGGTCGGCAGGACGTAGCGCCGGGGGGCCGAGGTGAGCCCGGAGTCGTCCACCGCAACCAGGGTTGCGTCGACCTCGGCCAGGGCGCACAGGTCGGCCGGGAGCGCGAAGCGGGCCTGACCCGCGAAGGAGGCGCCCTGCAGGCCGACCTGCACCACGGTGGCGGTCCCCGCGCCGTCCACCACGGTGAGGCGGGCGGCGGCGAGCTGCCCGCAGGCCTCGGCCGCGCTCACGGTGGCGGTGAGGACCCCGCCCGGCACCGCGGGGCCCGAGACGGTGGCGGCCATCGCCGGGCCCTCGGTGTCCACCGACGTGAGCACGGCGGGGGCGCTCGAGGCGCTCCAACCGAACACGTCGGTGGCGCGGGCCGACACCACGACCTGCCGGCCGCCCGGGCGGGGCCCGGCCACGGTGGCGGTGAGGCTGAGGCGGGTGGGGTGGGCGGGGTCGGGCCCGTAGGCGGTGCGGGTCCCGCCCGCCAGCGTGAGCACGACGCGCTCGGGCCCGCTCGGGTCGACCGCGGTGGCGCGCACCTCGCCCACCCCGCCGCAGGCCAAGGTGGCCGACGCCACCAGGGTGAGCTCGGGCGGGGTGGTGTCCTCGCCCCCCGCGCCCACCCGCAGGTGGTAGCGCGCCACCGCCTGGTTGGGGTCCAGCGCCGCGTCCTGGGCGCGGCCGACCACCTCGAAGTCGCCCTGGGCCGGCGCGTCGAGCACCACCTCCAGGCGGCCGGCCCGGGACGCGGGCTGGGTGCGGGCGCGGCTCCCCCCGAGCTGCTCCGGGAGGTCGAGGGCCAGGAGGACCACCCCGCCGATGGGATCCTCGGCCTGGAGGATCAGCCGCACCGGGCCACCCCCGGCCGGGAAGGCCAGATCCACCCCGGTCGGTGGGTCGGGGAGGGCGTCGGGGCTGCTCAGGGTCAGGGTGGGGGCGCTGCGGTCGACCATCCGCAGCGTGACCCCCGCCGCGGGGCTGGTGACGGTGCGCCCGTCGACCGCGGCCTCCGCCACCACCACCACGTCGAGGGGGAGGTGGTCCGGGCCCACCAGCGCGTCCTTGGGCACGGTGAGGTCGACGTCCACCGTCTGGGCCACCCCGCTCAGCGGGATGGTGCGGCGGGCGCTCGCCGCGCCGCGCAAGGTGACCTGCAGCTGCAGGAGCGCGCCGACGGTGGTCTCGGCGTGCACCTCGAGCTTGAAGGCGGTGTTGAAGGGCACCTCCACGTCCGGGATGGGGCTCCGGATCTCGACCGTGGGCCGTGGCGTGGGCTCGGTGGGGGCGAGGTTGGTGCACCCACCGGCCACCGCGAGCAGGGCGAGGATGGGCACCCGGCGGGTCACGTCGCGGATGCTAGATCGCATCGGTCAGCGGTGACAGCCGCGCCGGCCTCACTCAGGCAGGCTCAGGGTCTCCAGGAGCTCGGGGTAGGTCACCGAGGGCTCGAAGCCCAGGCTGCTCCAGAACGCGAAGGCGCCGTCGGCGGTGGGCCGCACCGCGGCGAAGAGGCCGTCCAGCGGGCCGGCTTGGGCCTCTGCCGCCCGAGCCGCGGCGGCGACCAGGGTCCGCCCCACGCCCTTGAAGCGGGCGGTCCTCGCCACCGCGAGCTGGGCGTAGGTGAGCGCGCCCGGCCCCGGGTGGTGCAGGCGCGCGTCGACCAGCCCCACCGGGCGGCCCTGCCACTCGGCCCACAACAGGAGCCGGCCATCCTCGACGTCGAGCACGCGCTCGCCCACCGGCTCGAGGTGCTCACGCGGGCTGAGGAGCGCGTGCCGGTCCCGGGCGAGGATCTCGTCCAGCACGAGGAGGATCTCGAGCCCGGTGTCGACCGTCAGGGGGTGTACGCGGGGGCTCACGCGCTGGCCCCCACCTGGGCGTCGAGGGCCGCCGAGAGGCGTGAGAGCTCGGCCGCGATGGGCTCCCTCGGGATCCGGTGCGCGACGTGCTTGGCCACCGCACGGTAGAACCACGCGCTCTGTTCGGGCGAGCCTCGAAAACGCGACCAGATGTGCGGCCCCTTCGCGTCCAGCTCGGTCATGAGCGTCGCGAGGTTGTGGATCTTGTCGGCGGCGGACACCCGCACCGCGAGGGCGGAGGCGTGCTCGAGGTGCTCGATGTAAGCCTGCTTGCGCTCGAGCCAGCTCAGGCGCCCGCCGTCCGCGTCGAAGCGGGGCTCGGAGAGGGCCTCCACCGCCTGGGCCACCCGGGAGCCGAAGGCCGCCTCGAGCTCGGCGGTGACCGCGTGCCGCTCCGCCTGGTCGGCGCAGGTGTCCTCGAGCACGTCGTGCAACAGCGCGGTGATCTCGTGGTCGATGTCATAGCCGTAGCCGCGGACGATGCGGGCGACGTGGACGAGGTGGGTGAGGTACGCGGCGCCCGTGCCCTTGCGGGTCTGGCCCGCGTGGCGGTGGGCGGCGAAGGTGAGGGCGACCTCGAACTCGGGCGAGAACACGCGGGACCGAGGATAACACGGTGGCCTCGGCCGTGCTCAGTCGTCGGGGAACTGGGGGCTCAGCAGGTCCGGCCCACAGGCGCTCACCTCCCCGCTCGGCGTGAAGTCCGGGGTCGGGATCGAGGAGGCGAGGTAGACCCGCTCGAAGGCGTCGTTCCAGCACTCGCTCGCCAGGTAGAAGGTCGGCACGTCGCCTTCCGTCACCACAACGTCGGCCCGGCCGCGCCCGGTGGGGAGCCAGCGGGCCGCGATCCCCAGGATCTCCTCGGCCGGGGTGGTCGGGACGAGGTCCTCGATCAGGTAGTAGACGAAGCGGCCGCCGCCCTCGCCGTCGTCGCGGTACGCCCACGCGGCCTTGGCCATGAAGGGGCCCTGCCGCACCACGTCGATCGCGAGATCGATGGCGGTCTGCTCGAAGCGGGTGTCATAGGCCACGTAGACCAGCCCCGCCGCGTCGATGGTGGGGTCGAACCGGCGGAAGTTGTCGAAGTCCACCGCGAGGACGCCGGTGCCCTGCCGGTTGGAGGTCTGGGGCAGGGAGGTGCCGCCGAAGAGGACCACCCAGGCGTCGTCGCCCGTCCCCGGAGGCCGCGCCGCCATGTAGAACTCGAAGTACTGGTCCGCCTCGGCCGGGGTGCTGGTGGAGGTGAACTGCACCACGGTGGCGGTGCGCACCCGGGTCACCACCAGCGCGAGCTCCGCCGCCTCGCTCGCCGGGAGCGGGCCCCAGACCCGCTTGTCGTCCTCCCGCACCGACGGCTCGAGCACCACCAGCGCGTCCACCATGTCGAGGAGCGAGAGGATGCCGTCGTTGGCCTCCTGCGCGCTCCGCAGGGTGTCCTGGTAGAAGCGCGCCGGGGTCCTCTCGTCGGACTGGGCCACCCGCAGGCCCTGGTGCTGCACGCCCTGCTCGTCGGGCACCTCGATGCGGAGGCCCCGGGGGGCCGCCTTCAGGAAGAGGATCTCGTCGTTGCTGAAGGGCGCGTTGCAGGCCGCCAGGGGCACAGCCAACGCTACGCAAGCCAGCTTCCATTTCATGGCCGGTACCCCACGGTGAGCCCGCCCTCGGCGTAGGCGAGGGCGCGGTTGTCGTCGACGCTGTACAACAGGAGCCCGGCGCGGCCGAAGGCGCTGAGCACCACGTGGCCGCCCGGGCCCACGAAGAACATCAGCTCGGTCGCGCCGGCGGGCGACAGGCCGAGCATGTCCTGGGTCTTCAGGTCGGGGTCGAAGGGGAAGCTGCGCCGCATGTAGAGGGCGGCGAGGCGCGGGCCCACCCCGAACTGCACGATGCTCCCGCCGAAGCGCCACATCAGGCTGCCCGCCACCTGGGTCTCGAAGAAGTCCTGGCTCAGGGCCAGCGCTCCAAGGTCCAACACGAGGCCGCGCCGCGAGCCGAACAAGAGGTCGAGCGACAGGTACGCGCCGCCGAGCATCGGCCCGATGCGCCCGGTGGCCCCGAACAGGGGCAGGGCGGGGAAGAGCTCCCGCCGCGCGGCGCCGGAGAGGAAGCCCTGGTACACCACCTGGGCCTCGAGGGAGAGGCGCCTGCGCCGCCGCTCCAGCTCCGCCCGCAGGATCGGGCCCTTGGCGTAGTCGTCCTCGAACGCCACCCGCTCCATCCGCGACTCCAGCACCGGCACCGCGCCGTGCTCGCCGAGCGAGAGCCGGACCATCCGCAGGTGATCCTGCATCCGCTTCTTCACCGCGTACTCGCCGGCGGGCAGGGCGATGCTGCGGGCCTCGCCCGCGGCCTTGCTGATCTCCGCCGCCACCTGCTCCCGCCCGAGGTCGAAGACGAGGTAGCGCCCCTCCAGCTCGGGCCCGAAGAGCAGGCCAGCCTGCCCCTTCGAGAGGTCGGTGAGCACGATGTCGCCCTGGCCGGCGAGGTCGTAGCTGTAGGTGGGGTGCTGCACCCCGGAGCGGGTGCTCGCGGTGACCGCCACCGTCTTGTGGTAGGTGTACTCGTAGACCTCGCCCAGGGTGACCCGGCTGTCGCCGGAGTCGTCGGCGTCGCCCCGCAGGCCCGACGTCAGGTAGTGGGTGAAGAAGGAGCCGCCCAGCTCATCCGACTCCTGGCTGGACTCGTTCTCGGAGCTGGAGCTGATCAGGATGAGCCCCTGGGTCGCCTCGCGATCGTCGGTGTCGTACAGGAACGACGGCCCGCGCCGCCCGCCCTTGGCTCGGGTCAGGGCCCCGGACTCGCAGGCGTCGATGATCCCGATCTTGATGTCGGCCGCGCTCCGCTTGAGGTGCTCGCGCACCAACCCCATGTCGAGGCGGCTCGGGCCCATCAACAGGTCGCCGACCTTCGCGTGGCCCGAGTAGTAGATGAGGAGGCTGGTGCGGGCCCCCGCCGCCTTCGCCGCCGCGACCCGGGCCTCGAGGGCGGTGAGGGCGGTGAGCGCCTCGTCGGCCGGCGCCCCGGCCAGGAGCACCACGTCCTGGCCCTGGTAGCCGCCCAGCTCCCGCAGGACGGCTTGCACCTTCTTCGCGTCGGCCTCGGCGTAGCGGAGCGGCTCGGTCTCGGGCCCGCCCCGGTTGTTGCCGAGGAGGAGGGCGAAGCGCCGCACCGGCGCGGCGGACGCCGGCGCCGCCGCCGACAGGGCGAGGACGACGCCGAAGATGGTGCGCACCTTCACTCGCTCACTCCTTCACGATGAGCACGCTGGCCTGGGCCACATCCTCACGCCCGAGCGGCAGGGCCGACAAGTCGGTGACGGGGCCCCCATCGGCCAACCCCCGGCTGGCCGCCGCCGCGAGGTCCGCGTAGGTCAGCGGGGCGTTGGAGAACACCGCGAAGAAGCGCTCCGGCCCCACCGCGTCGTCCAGGATCACGCTCCCCTCGAGCACGTGGACCCCCTCCGGCTCCACCGCGATGCTCTCGGTGGGGGCGTCGGGGTAGAGGGGCGAGACCACCCCCGCCGCGTCCACCGAGATGAGGAAGAGGTGGCGGTGCCCCCCCGCGTCGTAGCGGAACTGCACCTGGTCCCCCGCCTCGAGCCGGGCCCCGTCTTCGCCCCGGTGCACCCCCGAGGCGTCCTTCACGAACATCACGAGGCCGGGGCCTCCGCCCTTGAGGCGGGTGGTGGGGGCGCCGGGGTCCTGGGGCGAGGGGAGGGCGGTGAGCACCCCGATGAGGGCCGCCGCCGCCACCACCGCGGGCACCCAGGGGCGCGCCCACCACCGGGCCCGCCGCGGCGCGGGCGCGTCGACGCGGGTGAGGACGTGGGCGCTCTCGACCCCCACGTTGACCTCCCGCAGGAAGGCTTGCGCCTCCTGCCGGAGGGCGGTGAGGCGGGCGCTGCACTCCGGGCAGGCCTCGACCCGCGCGAGGAGGGCCTCGGCCTCGGGGCCCTCGACCTCCTCGAAGTGGAGCCTCCGCAGATCGAGGAGGCGGACGTGCTGGTGCTGAAGCTCAGACGGGCGCATGGCCGAGCTCCTTCTTCGCGATGCGCTCGAACGTCTTCAGGCGCTTGCGGATGGTGGGGAGCGAGCGGCCGAGGAGGGCGGCGATCTCCTCCTGGGTCATCTCGTCCAGGTGATAGTGGATGGCCACCGCCTGGGTCTCGGGGTCCATCTTGGACAGCAGCTGCTCCACCAGGCGCGCCCGCTCGGGGTCGGCGCCGGACAACAGGCCCAGCTCGTCCAGGTGCTGCACGTGGCGGCGGAAGCGCTCCTTCCAGGCGGCGCGGTCCGCGGCGATCAGGTTGAGGCAGTGGTTGGTGGCGATGCGGAGCAGCCAGGTGTGGGGGGCGGCGTCGCCGCGGAAGGCGTCCAGGGCGCGGATGGCCTTCACGAAGACCTCCTGGGTGGCGTCGCGGGCCGCCTCGGGGTCCTTCAAGAGGTAGCGGCAGCGCGCGGTGACCAGGTGGCCGTAGCGTTCGTACAGCCGGGCGATCTCGGCGCGCCGCGATGGCTCCACGGTGCTCATCGGCGCGGCGTCGGCGCGGAGCGCTCGGGGCTTGGCCCCGCTCAGCGCGCCGCTCGCGAATCCTGGCACCGGGGCCCCGGGGGCACAAGCCGCCGGGGCCCGGGCGGGCGCCAGGAGCATGCAGAGGTCCAGGCTCACTCGAGCTCCTCGGCGTAGGGGTTCACGAGGCTCTCGGCGTCGGGCAGGGACTCGGGCTGGAGCTCACCCAGGCGGCAGGAGGTGGGGTCCCCCTGGGCGCTCAGGATGTTCTCGTCCAGCACGATGGCCTCGAAGGTCGAGACGAAGGTGTCGTTCCAGCACTGGGCGCCGTAGAGGGCCTGGGTCCCGAGGTCGCCGTTGGTGGCGATGATGTCGGCGCGGCCGGCGCCGGACGCGGTCCAGCGGGACAGGAGCAGGATGTCCTCCTGGGCCGGCATCGTGGGGTCGCCATCGTTGATGTCGCCGGGGAACGCGAAGCTCACGAAGCCCTCACCCGTGGTGCGCTGGCCGAACAAGTAGCCCGCGGTGGCCACCGCGCCGGTGGCGTCGAGGCCTTGAAAGACGACTTGCACCGCGAGGCCCTCGTCGTCCTTCGCGAAGGCGTAGGCGATCTGCCCCGCGCCGTCCTCGGTCGGATCCAGGGTGCGGATGTTGTCGAAGCTGACCCCGAACCAGCCCCGCCCCTGATCGGGCACCGCCGAGGGCTCGAAGGCGCCGCCGGCCAGCCCGGTGTAGTCGGTGGCGGACTTGGGGCGGCCCTCCAGGTACCAGAGGTAGTGCAGGGCGGGGGCGTCGCGGCGCTCCACCGTGAGGCGGAACTCGTTGGGCTCACGGTCGTCCGAGAACGGGCCCCAGGTGGCCACGTCGGCGTCCAGGGTGGTCGGAGGATAGGCGGTGATCGTCTCCACCAGGTTCACCACGAAGGCCCCGAAGCCGTTGATCTTGCGGGCCTCGTAGTAGGTGGTGGTGTAGTAGCCGGCCGGCTCGCCGACCAGGGCCTGGCGGCTGAGCCCCTGGCTGGACTGCGCGGTGTCCTCCGGGAAGGCGACGGTGACGTCGCTTCGGTGCGGCAGGGCCTCGCGGAACTCGTCGCCGGGGCGCTGGCAGGCGGTGATGGCCAGGGTCAGGGGCAGGGCGGTCAGGATCAGCTTCTTCATCTGTGGGGCTCCCTCCTCAGGGGTCTGTGGGATGGACCGAGCACCCACGCCCGGGGGGAAAGTTGATCTTCGTGTGAGGGCGCACACGGGGTCCCGGGCCGGCGAATCCTCCCAAATGGGCCTGCAGGGATTGTCCCGTGAATGTAGGTTGTGGTAGTACCCATGGGATGAGCCTCCGGATCCCAGGTGGCGGGCGGGTGGACCGCGCGGAGGCCAGCGCTCCGGTGCGCGTCACGACGCCTGCCCCGGCTCAGGCCCCGCAGACCGCCCTGCGCTCTGGCTGGGCGGGGCGCCTGGCCGGGTTCGGGCGACGCCTGCGCACCGGGGCCCTGGTGGCCCTGATGGTGGGGAACAGCCTGGTGCCGGCGCCGGCCCGGGCGGCGATGCTGGGGGCCCAGGGCGTGCCCGCGGGTGGGGTGGAGGTGACCTGGGTGGCCGAGCGGGCCGGCCCGGGCGCGACCCTGCTGGCGGAGCACACCCGGCTCAGCGCGGAGCGGATGGCCCTCGTCGAGCAGCTCGACGCGGCCCGCGCCGAGTACGAGCGGGCCATGCAGCGGGCCGACGCCCTCCGGGTGAAGGTGGCCGATCTCACCGAGCTCGTGGCGTTGTCCGCGGGGCCCGTGGCGCCCCGGCCCACGCCCCCTTCCGACCCTGCCCTGGCCCGGTTCGCCGAGGTCCTGGACCAGGCGCCGGACCATGAGGCGCAGCTGGAGGCGGCCCGTCAGGCCCAGGCGGAGGCGGAGGCGGTCCTCCAGGCGGCGGACGCCCGGTGGGCGGCGGCGCGGGGCCGGGTCGAGGCCCTGGACGCGCCGCTGGCCGCGCTGGACCGGGCGGCGTGGCCGGTGCTGGAGGCCCTGGGGGTCTCGGCCCAGGCGCTGCAAGCCGCTCGAGGCGGCGCCCTGACCACGACGCCGGGCGCGGCGGCCCGGGCGGCCGGCCTGCTGGAGCTCTGGCTGGCCCGGGACCCGGGGCGCTCGGCCGCGGCCTTCACCCCGGCCGAGCTGTACGCGTTCATGGCGGTGCGGCGCGCCGCCTTCGCAGGTGAGCTTGCGACCCAGCCCGCCGAGCTCTACGCCTCGCCCTACGACGTCCTCTACGCGGGCACCGCCTCGGGCGCGCCGCCCGCCCAGGGGGCGCCGCGCGCCAAGGCCCTGGTCGAGGCGGTGGGCTACCGGCCCATGGCCGACGATCTCTGGGTGCTGGGCCGGCAGCGGCCCGAGGACGTGGAGACCATCACCAGCTTCCTCGGTGGTCTGAAGCAGGCGGGGTTGACGTTCGAGCGTCGCTACCACGGCTTCGGCCCCCTGGGCTCGCCGGTGCAGGGTGAGTTGACGCACCTCTTGTCCCGGCTCCCCTGGCGCTCCCCCGAGGGGCGGGCCGGCGTGCTTGCCGCGGCGGCGGAGCTCGTGGCCCTCGGCTCACCGCTGCGCCCCTCGGAGGCGGCGCTGTTGGCCGAGCTGGCCGGCGGCGCGGGCGCGGCCCGGGCCCGGGTGGTGCTGGCGCGCACCGCGCCGCTCGACGACCCGCGGGACGCTGACTACGTGGTGAAGGTTGCCCGGGAGGCGGCACGCTTCGGGGACGACGCGGCCCTGGCGGCCGGGCTGGACGCGCTGGGCGCTCGCCTGGGGCGCCGGCCCACCGTGCCGGAGGCGGCGCAGGTGCTGGAGGCGCTCCAGGCCGGCGCTCAGCTGGAGGCGCTGATCCCGGTGGGCGGCGGCGCGCTCGCGGTGGCGGATCTGTACGCTTGGAGCCGGGCCCCCGCGCGCTACACCGCGGCCCCAGAGGCCCACCTCCGGGCGGAGCTGGACGCCCGGGTGTCGCAAGCCTTCCTGCGCCTCGACTCCAACGCGGAGTACGCCGAGACGAGCTCGGCCGCGTTCGGCGCCCCCAAGCTGGTGAAGATGCACATGCTCCTCGACGCCCTCCAGGCCCCCGCGGTGCGCGGTGCGCTGGCCGACGCCCTCTCGGCGGACCTGGCGGACGGAGCCTGGGAGCACGGGGGCCTCGTGAAGGCCGAGGGCGGGGTGGCCACGTTCGACGTCATCCCCTCCGCTAGCCAAGACTCCACCGCCGCCACCTACCTCCTGCCCGCGGCGCACGAGCCCCTCCCGGCCCTGGCCAAGTTCCACTTCCACGCCGTGAACGCGGACGGCGAGCTGCACCGCAGTGGCCCGAGCTCGGTGGCGCTGGGGCAGGGGGCGGACCGCGGGGTGACCTACCTCTACCAGCAGGACGAGGTGGTGATCTCCGCCCTCGATGTCGACGCTGCGGGTAGGGTCACGCGCTTCAACGTGGACTTCGTCGCCACCGACGGCGCGGTGCGCGACCTCGGCACCTTCACGCGGTGAGGAGCCGGTCGGCCAGCGCGGTGTAGCGGCGCTGGTCCTTCACGCTCCGCACCGCCATCCCCAGCGCCTTCCTGCTCCCCACCAGGATCACCAGGCGCTTGCCCCGGGTGATCGCGGTGTAGAGCAGGTTCCGGTGCAGCATGACGAAGTGCTGGGTGGACACCGGCACCACCACCGCCGGGTACTCGCTCCCCTGGGACTTGTGGATCGAGGTGGCGTAGGCCAGCTGGAGCTGCTCCAGGGCCTGGGCGTCGTAGACCACCTCCCGCCCCTCGAAGTCCACCACCAGGGCCTTGTCCTCGGCGTCGACGCGCACCACTCGGCCGAGGTCGCCGTTGAAGACCCCGAGGTCGTAGTCGTTCTTGGTCTGCATGACCTTGTCGCCTACGCGCAAGGTGACCTGCCCGCGCACCAGCTCCGGCCCGCTGGGGTTGAGGAGGGCCTGCAGGCGCAGGTTCAGGTTCTGCGCCCCGAGCGGCCCCTTGTGCATCGGGGTCAGGACCTGCACCGCGTCCACCGGGTCGAGGCCGAAGCCCCTCGGGATGCGGTCCTTCACCAGGCTCTCGATGGTGCGGAGCACGTCCTCGGGGGCGTCCCGCTCGAACAGGTAGAAGTCCGACCTCGCGTCGCCCGCGCCCGGGAGCACCGGCATTTCGCCGTGGTTGATGCGGTGGGCGTTCTCGACGATCAGGCTGTGGTGGGCCTGCCGGTAGATCTGGGTGAGGCGCACCACGTCGGCCCGCCCCGAGCGGATGACGTCGTTGAGCACCGCCCCCGGCCCCACCGAGGGGAGCTGGTCCACGTCGCCCACCAGGATGAGCTGGCAGCGGTCGGGGAGGGCGGCCACCAGGCTCTGCATGAGGACGATGTCGACCATGGAGGCCTCGTCCACGATGACCACGTCGCCCTCGAGCGGGTTCTCTTCGTTCCGCACGAAGCCGTCGTCTTGAGGCGCGTACTCCAGGAGCCGGTGCAGGGTCTTGGCCTCGCGCCCGGTGGCCTCCGCCATCCGCTTGGCCGCGCGGCCGGTGGGGGCGGCGAGGAGGATGTTGGTGTGCTCGGCCTCCAGGATGCGCAAGACGCCCTTCACGATGGTGGTCTTGCCGGTGCCGGGGCCGCCGGTGATCACGAGGATCTTGGCTCGCAAGGCGGCCTTCACCGCGGCGCGCTGCTGGTCGGCCAGCGTCAACCCGGATTGCAGCTCGTAGGCCCGCACCGCGGCCTCGGCGTCGACCTCGCGGGCCGGGCGGGGCCCCGCGAGCACCCGGGCCAGGCCCTGGGCCACCTTGCGCTCGGCCTCGTAGAGCCGGGCCAGGCTCACCCCGTGGGGCTCGATCTGGATGTAGCCGCCGAGGGCCAGGCGGTCGCGAGGGCCGGCGAGCGCCGCCTCCTCGACCCCCAGGAGCGCGCCCGCCCGGCTCATCAGCTCCGGGCCGGGCAGGAAGACGTGGCCGTCTTCGGCCGCCTCGCCGAGGGCGTGCAGCAGGCCCGCGGCGAGCCGGGCGGGGTCGTCGGGGGACAGCCCCAGCGCCTTGGCGATGCGGTCCGCGGTGAGGAAGCCCACCCCCGAGACCTCCAGCGCCAACTGATACGGGTTGCTCTTCACCACCTGCACCGCGCGCTCGCCGTAGCGCTTGAAGATGCGGAGCGCGAAGCCGGTGCCCACGTCGAGGGACTGCAGGAACACCATCACCTCCTTCAGGTGCCGGGCCCCCTGCCACGCCTGCTGGATCCGCTCCGCCCGCACCGGGCCGATGCCCTCGACCTCGGTGAGGCGCTGGGGGTGGTTCTCCACCACGTCCAGGGTGTCCTCGCCGAAGCGCGCCACCAGGCGCTTCGCGAGGCCGGGGCCGATGCCATCCACCAGCCCCGAGCCGAGGTAGCGCTCGATGCCGGCCACCGTGCCCGGGCGGACCGGGACGTAGCTGTCGGCCTGGAACTGGCGCCCGAACTTGGGGTTGTCGACCCACTTGCCCACCAGGCGCACCGGCTCGCCGGGGGCGAGGCCGGAGAGCTCGCCGACGCATGTGACCTCGCCCTGGGGGGTGTCCATCCGGACCACCCGCCAGGGGCGATCCGCGCTCTCGAAGATCACCCGGGCCAGGGTGCCCTCCAGGCTCTCGCCCGCGTCGGTGGGCTCGCTGGCGCTCACGGCGCCCCGAGCATAGCAGCCGCCGGCCGCGTCACGGCAGCGGGATGTACGTGACGCCGCTCTGCCCGAAGGTCACCACGGTGATGTAGCCCTTCTTCGCCCAGTGGTTGATCGAGCTGTAGGGCGTGCCCGCCTGGGAGATGTTGCCCTCCCACTCCACCGCGCTCCCGCGGCGCAGGAACGCCTTGAACTCGAACCAGTCGCCCGCCTGCCCCGACATCGACACGTCGAACTTCCAGTAGTGCAGGCCGAAGGTGTTCTCGGGGTCGGTGCCGTAGCCGTTGGTGGCGTAGGTGGGCTCTGGACCCCAGGATGCAGGCCAGCTTGCGCAGGTCCAGTCGAGGGCGGAGTCGCTGAACCAGTCCAGGGTGGTGTCGCCGCTCTTGGTGGGGAGCGTCGTGGGGTTCAGGGTGTTGAGGTAGCTGATGCCCTCGTCCATCGCCGGGTAGTGGCCGGCCGACACCAGCCCGCCGTCGTGGCCGCCGCGGATGTAGATGTCCTCGCCCGGCACGGTGGCCTTGAGCATGTAGATCACGGTGCGGACCCCGCTCGGCGGCGGGGTGGTGGCGCGGCTCCACACCGCGTAGTTCGTGCCGGAGGCGCGGAGCGTCCAGCCCGCGCCAGGGTTCCAGGACCCGGGCCCGATCTTCACCGCCACCTTGTCGTCGATGAGCGCGGCGTAGACGCTGCTGTCGGCCTGCACGATGTTCACGCTGGAGGCCGACGTGATGCCCTCGCTCTTCCTGACCGCGATGAGGTCGTCAATGGCCGCGCCGAGGCCCCAGTCGAAGTAGTGCACCCAGTACACGCTGGGGACGCCGGGGTGGGTCAGGATGTATGCGTAGCCCTGCATCACCCCGCCGGAGGGGAAGGGCCAGTGGTTCTGCCCGCCGCCGCCCCCGGTGCTGGGGCCGGTGTCGTGGTTGTCGAGGAACGTGACCGAGCGCTCCGGCCACCACCCGATGGCGCCCGAGGGGCCGCCGCTCGCGTCGCGCAGGCGCCAGTACTCCCCGTAGGCCACCGCCTGCTGCAGGATGCCCTTCGTGGTGAAGTCGAACGCGGCCGAGCGCCCCCCGGTCGCGTTGATCCAGTTCATGATCTGCTGGCGGTGGGCGTCGGGGTTGTTGAGGTCCAGGGTGGTCCACAGCTCGCCCACCGAGAAGTAGGGGCTGGTGGCCTGGTTGTACTGCCCGACGTAGCCACCCGCGTAGCCCTTCACGTAGTCGTAGCGCCAGCCGTCGTAGCCGATGGTGCCCTTCAGCCAGTTCATCCAGCCCGTCAAGCTGGATTGCACATAGGCCTTGGTGTGGTCGATGTCGCGCGCGGCGGAGTAGCCGTCGCCGGTGTCCGGCGCCCCCGCCGCGTAGGGCCACTCGTCGCCCTGGCAGACCGCGTCCGCGCCCCAGGTGGGGTTGGTGAAGTCGGCCCAGTCGTAGGTCCCCACCCGGTGGTTGATCACGATGTCCGCGAGGACCTTGACCCCGCGGCTGTGCAGGGCGGAGATGGCCCCGCTCAGCTCGGCCTGGGAGCCGTAGGCGGAGTTTTGCGTGTAGAGTTCGTTCGGGAGGTACCCCTCGGGCGCGGCGTCGGCCGACCGGGAGGACGGAGGCAGCCACACCATGTCGAAGCCCGCATCTGCAATCGGACCTGCATTCTGCTGCACGATGCTCCACCAGGCGTGCTCGTGGGACTCCCAGTGAAAGCCTTGGAGCATCACCTCGGAGCTCGGGCCGTCCAGGGGGCCGGCGGCGGCCGGCCCCGCGCCCGCCAGGAGCAGCACCAGGGCGGCCGGGAGGAGGTGGGCTGGCGTAAATCTGAGATGAGTCACGGCAGGGTCACCCTGCGCCGGCCTCAGGGTCGGTACGCTCCGCCACTTATCCGATGGGGCTTCACTGGAGCGGCTTCGTTCGCGGTCGGCCTGCTCGCCGCGTGCGGGGCGGCGCCCACCGCGCTCGACCCGGACGCGGGGGTCGACGCCGGGGTGCTCGCGGACGCGGGGGCGGTGGACGCCGGCCCGGTGGAGGGGCCCCGCTGGTCGACCGTCGCGCCCATGCGGGAGGCCCGGCAGGAGACCGCGGTGGTGGCCTACCAGGGCGAGGTGGTGGTGCTCGGGGGCTATGACGCCGACCAGGTCTTCGGGCGGCGGGTGGAGGCCTACGACCCGGCCACGAATGCGTGGCGGGGCCTCCCCAGCGTCCCGGTGCGGATGCACCACGCCAACGTGGCGGTGGTGGGCGACGCGCTCTGGGTGGTCGGCTTCCTCAGCGACGGCTTCGAAGAGGACGGACGGATCTACCGGTACGATCCCGGCGCAGACGCCTGGTCCGCCCAGGGCGAGATGCCGGCCAACCGGGCCCGAGGGGCCAGCGTGGTGGCGGTCCACCAGGGCCTCATCTACCTGGTGGGGGGCATGCGGTTCGGGGGTGCGGTCGGGCTGGTCGATCGCTTCGACCCTGCCTCTGGGGCCTGGCAGGCGCTGCCCCCGATCCCCCGGGGGGTGGACCACGGGGTGGGCGGGGTCATCGGCGATCGGCTGTACGTGGCGGGGGGGCGTGGGGGGCTGATCCAGAACCACAGGCCCGACCTGGACGTCCTCGACCTGACGGCGGGCACCTGGAGCGCGGGGCCCCCCATGCCCACCTCCCGCGGGGGCGCGGCGGGGGCGGTGCTCGACGGCCGGCTCTACGTCATGGGCGGGGAGGGGAACCGTGGGGGCGCGCTCTTCTCCGAGGTGGAGGCCTTCGACCCCGTCACCGGGCGGTGGTCCAGCCTGCCGCCGCTCGTCCCGGCCCGGCACGGGATGGGGGCGGCGGCGGTGGGGGGGCGGATCTTCCTGCCCGGCGGCGCGAACGTGGAGGCCTTCGGGGCGGTGGCCGTCCACCAGGTGCTCGATCCATAGATCGCTGCAATCCTGTGCGTCGTCCTACAGTTGTGATATCCACGCCCGTGGAGTTCCCCCGATGAGCGATGGTCAGGGCAAAGGTGGCGGCAACAAGCAGTCGACGGACGATCGGACGCTTCTCGACCCGCTGAGTTCGGATGAGCTCAAGGCGCTGCGCGAGGCGCGCCAGCGCATGCAGGCGAAGAAGGGCGCGGTCGCCCACCAGATCGTCATCGGCCCCGACACCGGTGAGGACATTGGTGATGCGCCCACCCGGGCCATGCCTGCGCTGCCCACCTTCGAGGGCAACGTCTCGATCGACCAGATCGGCACGAACCCACCGCACCCCGCCAGCCACGGCCCGCGGCACGTCGGTGGGCCGCCCACCGAGCCGATGTCCGTGCACGGCCGCGCCACCGTGCCGGCCGCGCATACGCCGCAGGTCGGGCCTCCGGGCGCTCAGCCCACCGCGGGCAACACCGGCTTCGGTGAGAACACCCTGTTGTGGATGCAGCCCCCCAAGCCACCGGCCTCCGCGGTGGTGGGCGGCGCCGCCACCCCCGACGTGCTGCCCAAGGTCTCCAAGAAGGAGGCCGCCAAGTCCAAGCTGAAGGCCGCGGTGGTGCTCATCGCCATCGTGGTCATCGGCGGCGCGCTCCTGTTCGCCGCGCTGGCCCCGAAGCCGAGGGGCGTGCTGGAGCTGCACACCAACCCGCCGAAGGCCGAGGTGCTGATCGACGGCAAGAAGTCCTCCGAGGTCACCCCGGTGAAGCTCACCCTGTCCGCGGGCGAGCACACCATCGAGGTGCGGCTCGAGGGCCACCAGAACGAGGCCTTCGTCGCGCTGATCGAGGAGGGCGAGGAGGCGCACCGCAAGGAGGTCGAGCTGACCCCGATCTCGAAGCCGGGGCTGATGACGGTGTCGGTGCAGGTGCAGCCGGTCTCGGCCAGCATCACCTTCGACGACAAGGTACACACCGGTCGTAGCTTCAAGATGGCCGACGTGGATCCGAACAAGCCGCACAAGATCGCGGTGGAGGCGGGCGGCTACGTGAAGATCGCGCAGGACGTGGCGCCGGGCGAGCTCAAGGCCGACTACAGCTTCGTCCTCCAGAAGGACGAGACCATCCCCCAGTAGGCTCCAGGCCAGCACGCGATGGACGTCCAGTCCGAGCCCGCGGCGGTGGAGCTGCCGCAAGAGGTTTGCCCAGCCTACACCCTGGAGCAGGAGCTCCCGGCCCGGGTGGTGGTGATCGGCGATCTCAACGCGCAACACAACCTGCTCGTCCGCTTCCTCCAGGGCATGAAGCTCATGAAGCGGAGCGGGGCCTGGTGCGGGGGCAAGACCGTGCTCGTCCAGATGGGCGACATCCCGAACCGGGGCGGCACCTCGCGCGCCGCGATGGATCTGATGATCCGCCTGCGCATGGAGGCGCGGGAGGCGGGGGGCGAGATCTACTGGCTCCTCGGCAACCACGAGGTGATGACCGCGCTCGGGCACGAGGCCTACGTCTCGGCCGACGAGTACCTCGAGTTCGCCACCCACCCCGAGGTCGACCAGTTCTATCTCGACCGCACCCGCTTCATGTACGAGCTGCTCGGGCCCCCCGACCGGCCCCAGTACGTGGAGCCGATGGGCGGGCGCGTCCGCGCGTGGGAGGAGGCCAACGCGCCCGGCAAGGCCGCCTTCAGGGCCGCGCTGGGGCCCGATGGGGTCTACGGCGCGTACATCCGGCGGCTCCCGGTGGCCTTCAAGCTCGGGACCCTCCTGTTCGTGCACGGCGGCCTGAGCCCGCAGTGGGCCGACCTCGGCCTCGAGGGGCTCGAGGAGGAGGCGCAGCAGTGCTGGGCGTCCACCGACCGCTTCTACCAGGCGCTGGATCCCAACGGCCTGTTCCGCGACCCGCTCGGCCCGCTGTGGCACCGGGCCTACTGCGTGGCGAACGCGAAGGTGGTGCGTGAAGATCTGCAGGCCGCCCTGCGTCAGATGGGGGCGAGGCAGATGCTGGTGGGCCACACCCGGACGGACACGCTGGTCGGGGGCCGGCCGAGCGTGCCGATCCTGCGCCACCGTGGCCGCCTGGTGATGACCGACGTGGGGCTGGGAGAGCCGGGTGAGGGGGGCTCCGCGCTCGTGGTGGAGCGGGGCAAGATCGAGGTGTGGTCGCCGGGAGGGGAGCGGAGCGTCCTGACCTCGGTGAAGAAGAGGTAGCCGCCGATGTCCACCGTGCTCTGGGCTCTGTTGCTGGCTGCGCCCCCCGCCGTGGGCGATCTGTGGCCCTGCACCCCCGACCTCGCGATCACCTACCGGGTCGAGCGCGACGGCAAGGACAGCGGCGTCCGCATCACCGAGACGGTGAAGGGGCAGGGCGCGATGGGCCTGTGCCGGGTCGAGCAGGTCACCTTGCACCCGGGCGGCAAGACCGAGACCGAGAGCTTCGTGTACGAGCACCTGCCGGATCGGGTGGCGTACGCGGGCTACGCCGACGCCCCCACCGCGTTCCGCCCGCCGCTCCTGAAGGCGCCGCTCGAGGCGGGCAAGCAGTGGACCTTCCACAAGGTGGTCTACCGGGTCGAGGCGGCGGGCGAGACGATCAAGACCCCGGCCGGGACCTTCCCCGGCTGCGTCCGGGTGAGCGAGGCCGCGTTGGCGCCGGGCGGCCGGCGGGCCGAGGCCACCTACGCGCCGGGGGTGGGGCCGGTGCTGCGGGTCACCCCCGGCCAGCGCTGGGTGGCCCTCGAGGTGCGCCGGCCCGAGGCGAAAGCGTCGGCGAGAACGAAGCGTTAGGGCCAGGGATGGTGCGGGGGGTCGAGTCGTGCCACCGTCTCGACATCTCCCCGTGACCCCGGAAGCCCAACAGCCTCCGCTCCGGTATCCGGACGGCAAGGCGCGGTCCCTCGCCGAGTTCGTGGCCAGCTGTCCAGACGGGGCGGTGGTGGAGCTGGCGCCGGGGCGCTACCCCGGCCCGGTGGTGATCGACAAGCCGGTGCTGATCCGGGGGGCGGGCGACCTGACCCGCATCTTCGGCCGCGGTGGCGGGCGCCTCTTGGAGGTGCGGCTGCCCGACGGGGCCCAGGCGGGCCTGGAGTCGGTGCTCCTCGAGGGCGGCGACGCGCCGAGCGGGGCGGGCATCCTGCTCGAGTCGGGGCACCTGCGCCTGTTCAACGTCCACATCCAGCGCTGCCAGGCGGCGGGCGGTGGGGGCGGCGCCATCCACGTCCAGGGCGGCGAGCTCGACGCCTCGGTGCTCCGGGTGAACGACGTCAGCGGCGATCGCGGGGGCGCCCTGCGGATCGAGGGGCGGGCCACCGCGCGGGTCCGGGACTCGCAGATCTCACGCAGCCACGCCCGACAGGGCGGGGCCCTGGCGGTGGAGGGGGAGGCGAAGGTCTCCCTCGAGGCGGTGACGGTGGGAAAATCCCGCGCCACCACCCCCTCGGGCGGCCAGGCGATCTACGTGGCGGGCGCGCCGGGGGCGCGGCCCACCGTCTCCTGCCGGCGGGTCCGGCTGGAGGACGTGCCCTTGGGGCAGCCGCTCTTCGTGGATCCCAAGTATCCGGGCGACGTCAGCCTCACCGGCTGCGATCTGCCGCGGGTGGTCCAGGGGGTCGTTGGGGTGGTGGACGGGGGCGAGAACCACTGGCGCTGACCCCCGCCGATGGGGCCGGCGCCAGGGCGTTTCAGGCGGCCTTGGCGCGGCGGCGGCGGTTGGGCTTGGCCCCGCCGTCCCCGGTGCGCTGCTCGAGGATCCGGCGCACGCTGTCCGGGATGTTCCAGCTGTCGACCTTCTTCTGGGCGATGTAGAGCCGGCGGTGGAAGCCCTCGACCAGCTCTGGCAGGTCGGAGTCGCCAGCGGCCCGCAGGTCCTGGAGCTCTTCGACCATCTCCAGGATGCGCTCCACCAGCTGGGCCCCGCCGTCCCGGACGGAGCGCTCGGCGCTGGCCTGGGTGGCGGTCTCCACCAGCAGGACGAGACGCGCGGCGCGCCGCTCGAGGTGTCGGATCAAGGCATCTGAGACGTGGACCTCAAGATTGCTGCTCATGCGCGTTTCCTCCTCCAAAGTCCGGTGGACCCCTGTTCAGGTTCCAATCCGACAACACGCCGATACCGGCCTCGCATTCCTGCTCAATCGTCACCCAACGTTCGACTTGTAGGCCGAGAGGCAACCTGCCCCCTGTTCTCTACGTTCGGCACACCCAGGTGGGTGCCCGAGACCGCATTTTTCTTTCACGCGGTGTTCGCGCTCACGGGCCACGACCGCAGATCAGTGTGGGGCAAGGTGGGCGAGTGGTTGCAGGGCGTCTTGCACCGTGGTCGCTCGCTTGAGGCGGTCGAAGACCGGCCGCATCTCGGGGTAGGCCTCGCGCATCGCGTTGCTCCACTGCTTGAGGCGGGCGAGGATCACGCGGTCGGGGTCCCGCTTCAGGGGGCGCGTGCGCATGAGCGCGACGAACTCGAAGAGGAAGGCAGCGCAGCGCTCCACCGGCCACGGCTCGGGGTCGAGCCCGCGCATCCAGCGGAACAGGTTCGGGCGCCGGAACGCGCCGCGGCCGAGCATGAAGGCGGTGGCGCCGGTGACCTCGCGGCAGCGCACGAGGGCGTCGGGGTCGAAGATGTCGCCGTTGGCCACCACCGGGATCGACACCGCGTCGGCCGCCTCGCGGATGCGGGCCCAGTCGGCCGACGGCTTGTAGAGCTGCACCTTGGTGCGCCCGTGGATGGTGACCCACGCGGCGCCGCCGGCCTCGGCCGAGCGGGTGAGGCCGACCACGTCGGCCGGATCGTCCCAGCCGAGGCGGATCTTGGCCGACACCGGGACGTGGGCGGGGACCGCGGCCCGGGTCGCCGCCACCACGTCGGTGATGCGGGGCGGGCAGCGGAGGAGCGCGGCGCCGCCGTCCGAGCCGTTCACGGAGCGGGCGGGGCAGCCGAAGTTCAGGTCGACGCCGAGCGCGCCCAGCTGCACCGCGGTGACCGCGGTGGCCGCCACCGCCTCCGGCACCCCGCCGAGGAGCTGCACCACCACCGGCACCCCGCTCAGGGTGCGTCCGCCCTCGGCCAGCTCGGGGCAGTCGCGCCGCAGGACCCTGGCCGGCACCGGCTGCCGCAGGACACGGACGAACTCGCTCACGCAGAAGTCCATCCCGCCCAGGGCCGAGAGCATCTGCCGCACCACGTAGTCCGAGACCCCCTCCATCGGCGCCAGGGCCAGGAGCGGACGGTCCGGGCGGGCCATGGCGAACAGCTCGGCGAGGCCGGGCCGGGGGGGCAGGGGGGTCACCGCGCCTCTGTAGTCGGGACGCGCTCGGCTCGGCAAGGGGTTCGGGGTTGCCGCAGAGCGCCGTTGTGCGAGGATGCCGGCGCCATGAGCCAGAACCCGTTCCAGACCCCCTCCGCCCCGGACCCCTTCATGACCGCCCCGGTGGACGGCCGCACCAACGACGGGCGCATCGATCTCGGTGAGGCGATCTCCGCCGCCTGGCAGAGCATGACCGCCAACGCGGGGGTCGCCATCGGCGGGCTGCTGCTGGTGGGGGTGCTCTCGCTCCTCAGCTACATCACCGTGATCGGCATCTTCGTGCTGCTCCCGGTGGTGGTGTACGGAGGTGTCCGCCTCCTCCTCAACCTCGCCGACGGCCAGGGCGAGATCGGGGACGTCTTCGATGGGTTCCGGAACTACGGGACCGCCCTGTTGCCCATGCTCCTGCTGCTCTTGATGTACCTCGGCGTCATGATCCCGGCCTACGGGCTGATGATCGGCGGCGCCTTCGCCGGCAAGCAGAGCCTCATGGTGATCGGGCAGGTCTACTCCTACGCCGTCGGCTTCGGGGTCATGATCCGCATGGTCTACGCGCCGTTCTTCGTCGTCGACCAGGGGATGGGGGCGGTGGACGCGGTCAAGGCGGCCTGGGCTGCGACGTCGGGCCAATACTGGATCGTCCTGGCGCTGACCATCGTGGCCAGCATCATCGGCGCCGCCGGCATGATCGCCCTCTTCGTCGGTATGTTCTTCACCATGCCGCTGTCGTACCTGATCTACGCGCACGCCTACCGCCAGATGGCGGGCTGAGCGCTCACTTCTTCCAGCACCGCTCCAGGGCCCCCATCGCCCGCTGGCTGAAGGCGAAGGCCTGGGCCGGGCTCTTGCCCCACACCAGCTCGTTCAGATCCTTGTTGTCCATCCGGGCCATCGCCTTCTCGGCCGCCTCCGGCCACCACTTGCAGAGCTGCAGGCTATCCTGCGGATCCACCTCGCCCACCATCCCCAGGGCGTTCAGGTAGGCCACCATGCCGTTCGCGTAGTAGTAGGCCTGGTTCTCGTAGTCCGTGATCCGCTTGCAGGTGTCGTCGAGGACCCCGCTCTTGCCGTTCGCCTTGCACGTATAGAGGGTGCGCCAGCCGTCGCTCGCGCGGGAGGCGTCGATGTCGGGGAGGCCGTCGCCGTCGAGCACCGTGGTCTGCAAGGTGGATTGCTTGACGTAGGCCAGGAGCCACTCCCGGGCCGGGGCGTGGTCGTAGAGGTAGAAGAGGCGCAGCACCCAGTCCACGAAGATGGGCATCATCCACTGCTGGGCGCTGTTGCACTGGCCCATGCCCCCGGGGGTGTTGTGGCCGCTCCCGAGCAGGCTGCAGGAGTGCCCGCGCTCCAGCGCGCGGTCCTTCATGAAGTCGAAGTAGGCGAGGGCCTGGTCCCGGAAGCGCCGGTTCTCGGCGTCGCCGCCGATGCGCCCGAACTCGGCCGCGGTGAGGAGGGGCTCGAAGTACTGCGAGGTCATCCGGCTGGGCGACAGCTCGCGCCAGTCCTCGACCTTGTCCCGGAGGCGGGTGCCGTACTGCCGAAGGGCGGTGTTGGCGCCGTCGGTGAAGAAGTCGGTGAAGCGCCGATCCCCGGTGAGGATGTACGCGAGGCGGTGCACCTTGTTGTAGCCGTAGTCGCCCGGGCAGTTCCCGGTGCGGTGCGACAGGCCCTCGACCCACGGCCCGCCCCACCCGCGGGCGGTGCCGTAGCACGGGGACTGGCCGGCGAAGACGGACTCCTTGCTCTTGTCGTACCAGTTCGGGCGGAAGCTCACCGTCTCGGCCATGGTGGTGGCCTCGCCCAGCGCGAAGTCGTGCAGGAACACCGGGTCCGCGGTCCTGAGGAACTGCTCGAGCTCCACCAGGCTCCAGTCCCAGTAGTTGTTGTCGCCGCCCTCGAAGAAGCCCTCCTCGAGGAGCTTGCAGGTGTCGTCGAGGCTGCACGCGTCGCGCTTGAGGTCGGGCCAGAGCTGGGCGCCGGTGATCCGGTACTTGCGCAGGTACTGGACGGTGTTGGCGTGGAGCTGATCCACCGTCTTGTCGAGGCGCGCGAGGCCCGAGGGGAGGGCGGCGCTCGGGAGCGGGCCGTAGGCGTGGGTGGTGTTGAGGTAGGCGGGGTTCGGTACCGCGATCAGCGGCCGGGTGACGTGGGCCTGCAGCTGCGAGGCCCGGACCCCGGCGTCGACCGCGGCCACCGGCCCGAAGTCCAGGGCGGCCTTGGACCAGATCCCCTTGGCCCCGCCGATGAAGACCTCCTCGCTCTGCCAGTCCAGCTCGAGCGCGCGCGCCTTGGGGTCGTAGCGCAGGGCCTGCGGCTCGCGGATCCCCATGAGGCCGATGGTGGCCACCGCGTAGGCCTGCTGGCCGAGGGCGGCGATGAAGGGGTGATCGGCGAATGCGCCCAGCTCCAGGCGCTCGGCGCCGTGGGTCACCGCGAACACCGGCGCGGGGCGCTCGGGGGTCCGCTTGTCCTGCGCCACGCTCACCACGTCGGTGGGTGAGACCCCGTGCACCTCCTTGTTGCCCCGCACCTGCACCACCGGCTCTCCGCCGAGGGTGAGGGGGAGGCGGAAGAAGACCCGGTCGGAGACCTTGCGGTTCTTGGCCCCCTCCGCGCTCGAGTTCTCGACCTCGCCGTTGTAGTAGGTGTGGTCGAGCTGCACCGCGCCGCTGCCGGCGTAGAAGTGCAGGCGCAGGGTGTAGCGGTAGTACTGGCCCTGGCCGCGGAAGGCGTAGGTCCCCTTCACCGCCACCGTCGCGACGACCGGGCCCGCGCGCTCGACCTCGAAGGAGAGCACCTTCCCGTGCAAGGTCGACGCGAGCTGGGAGCGGTGGAGCACAAGCATCCCCGCGTCGGCGCGGCCGGTGCCGTCGGCCACGGTCTCGTACCGCTCGCCTACCTTCACCTCGACCTTCGACAGGCCGTTGAACCAGTCCCGCTGGACCGTGAAGCGGGCCACCCCGGTGTCGACCACCACCCGCTTCGGATCCTCGTCCACCGTCAGGTGCACCGGCGGCGCGGGATCCTGGCCGGGCTGGTGCTTCAATGACACGTAGGCCCGCTGGCCGGGCGGAGGCTGGGCGGCGGTGAAGAAGTAGGCCCAGCGGATGGGCGCCTCGCAGGTCTGTGGCCCGTCGCCCCACCGGCTCAGGACCTCACCCTGGGTGGCGAGGGTCTCGCCGTCGAGGGTGACGGCCGAGAACCCGGTCAGCGAGCGCAGGCCGCCGCCCCGCGGGAACGCCATGGGGAATCCGATCACCGCGGGGTAGCGGGGGAGCCCGGAGTCCTCCTCGAGGGCCAGGGGCTGGGCGAAGGGGTGGGCGGTGCGCGGGCAGGCGTCGGCGGGGGCCGGGGCGGCGGGGCCGACCCCGGGGAGCGCGACGGGGCGGACCCCGGTGGGCGCGGCGCTCCGTGCCGGGGGCGGCGCCGCCGCGGGTGGGGGCGGGGGCGGCGGGGTGGTGCACCCCCCTACGCCGAGCAGGAGGGTGGCGAGAGCGCAGCGGCGGCGGGCCATGGGCTCGGGCATCTGACCAGAGCGGGGCCCCGCCGTCGATGGCAGCGGGCGGAGAGGGTGCAATCAAAGACGCATCTTTATAGGTCTTTGATGGGAAGGTGAGGAGAGTGGCTTTCTTGACTGGGCCCCAGGGTGCCCTAGAATCGGCGTCCGATGCGGGTTCTGTCCAAAGGGGTCACGGGCCGGCGCCGCCGTCCCACCCCGCTCCGCCTTGGGATCTCCGTGGGGGCGTGCCTGCCGCTGTTGGCCTGCGCAAGCACGGATGGCCTCGAGCAGGAGCTGAGCCGCATACGCCGCGACATGCACGGCATGCAGCAGGAGCTGTCGGAGACGCGCCGGCAGGTGGAGCGCCTCGAGGGCCGCGTGACGTTGCTCTCGCTCGGGAAGGGCGCGGTGCAGCCCGCGCCGAAGAGCCAGGTCGCGAGCGCGCCCAGCGCGCCCGTGGCCACGCCGGCTCCACATGGAGGGGCGGGGCAGAAGGTGCTGCCGGTGGTGCGGCTCGGCGCGAGCGCCGCGGCGGCCGAGGCGGAGCCTCAGTCCGACGAGGCCTGGATGGATCAGGGGGCCCTCGATCAGGGGCAGCCGCCGGTCGAGATCCGGCTCGGGCCCTCGGACGACGTCCCCGACACGCTGCCGGTGGATCACTCGGTGCTGAAGAAGCGCGACCCGGTGCTCCACGCGGAGAAGAAGCAGCCCCCGCGGGAGGCCTACCAGGACGCGCTGGACACCCTCCGCAAGAACAAGGACCCGCAACTCGCCTTGCAGAAGTTCCGGGCCTTCCTGACCGAGCACCCTGGCTCCAAGCTGGCCGACAACGCCGCCTACTGGAGCGGGGAGTGCCTCTACATCCTGGCCCGCTACGAGGCGTCCATCGTGCAGATGGAGCTGGTGGTGGACCGCTACCCCAAGTCGGCCAAGGTCCCGCATGCGCTGTTGCGGATCGGGGAGAGCTGGCTGGCGCTCGGTGACCGGGGCAAGGGCCTCGACACCCTGCGCCAGGTCCGCGACAAGCACCCCACCAGCGATGCGGCCCGCCGGGCCAGCGCCCGTCTCGATATCGAGGGAGGAAACTGATGTTCGCCAAGCATTCCAGCCCGAGGGGCTTGCAGGCTCTGTTGCGCCACGCGGCCCGGGGCGCGGTTGTGTTGGGGGCGGCGCTCGCGCTGCAGCTGCCCGCGGCGGCGCAGGCCCAGGACGACTTCGGCGGCGACGACGAAGGGGCGGTCGCGGAGGCGCCGTCCACCGGGACCCCGCCCCAGGCGGCCGAGACCCACGTGGTTCAGCCGGGCGACACCCTGTGGGATCTCTGCTCCAAGTACCTCAACAGCCCGTGGTACTGGCCCAAGATCTGGTCGTACAACCCGCAGCTCACCAACCCGCACTGGATCTATCCGGGCAACGAGCTGCGCTTCTACCCGAGCGACGAGAACCTCCCCACCCAGATCGCGTCGTCGCGTGAGATCACCGCGGCGGACGAAGAGCTGGACGTGCCCGACACCCTGGACCCCGAGGATCTCGTGACCTCGGTCGGCTCGATCCGGGTGGGGCGCACCGCGCCCAACTCGGTCTGGACCTCGCACATCGGCTACATCACCAAGGACGCCCACGCGCGCGCGGGCATCATCGTGAACGCCGAGTCCGAGTCGTACATGCTGGCCGACTACGATCGGGCCTACGTGGAGATGAAGACCCCGGCCAAGAAGGGCGATCAGTTCGCGATCTATCGACCGGTTCGAGAGATCGAGCACCCCGTCACCGGCGAGCCCTTCGGCTACTCGGTCGAGATCATCGGCGGCCTGCAGGTGGTCGACACGAGCCCCAAGGTGGCCACCGGCCTCATCGCGCAGGCCTACCGGCCGATCGAGCGTGGTGACTACGTGGGCCCGTGGCCCGACAACTTCGGCACCCGCATCGCCCCCGTGCCCAGCTCCGGCGAGGCCAAGGGCTACATCGTGGACACCGTGGGCGACGTGCTCGGCCCCATCGGCGAGTACAGCATGGTGTTCATCGATCGCGGCCGGAACCACGGCGTGCAGCGAGGCAACCTGTTCTCGGTGCTCGACCGCGGTGACGGCTTTACCCGCGAGGTGCAGAACCTTCCGAACGAGGCGGTGGGCGAGCTGATGGTGGTCGACGTGCAAGATGCCGGCGCCACCGCGATCGTGACCTTCGCCCTGCGAGAGCTGTCCGTCGGCGACAAGATCGTCATGTCCGCCAACTGATCCGCTTTTCGTTGCAGGTCGACGCCCGCGTTGACCCGCCGGGTTCTGCAATCGACCCTGCGGGGATGTCGACCCAGACCTTCTGCCCGGGGCAGGCCGGCTACCCGGCGTCGCTCCTGGACCTGCCGGACCCACCGCTCCTGCTCCACGTCCGCGGTGCCCTCGACCTGACGGGTCCTCGGGTGGCGGTGGTGGGGACCCGGCGGCCCTCCGAGCGGGGGCGGCGCCTGGCCCACGAGCTCGGCGCGGGGCTGGCGGCGGCGGGGGTCACGGTGGTGAGCGGCGGCGCCCTCGGGATCGACGGGGCCGCGCACCGGGGCGCGCTCGAGGCGCGGGGGACGACGTGGGTGGTGTTGCCCTCGCCCCTGTCCGCGCCCCTGCCGGCCAGCCATCGGGGGCTCTTCCGGGAGGTGCTCGAGGGCGGCGGGGCCTGGCTCTCGGAGCTCGAGGCGGGGGTCGGCAAGCACGCCTACTTCGAGCGCAACCGCCTCGTGGCCGCGCTCGCACACGTGGTGGTGGCGGTCGAGGCGGAGCTCCGCTCGGGCACCCAGCACACGATGCAGGCTGCCTTGCGCCTGGGCCGAGCGCGAGCCGCCTTCCCGTGGGCGGTCGGGGACGCGTACGGCGACGGCTGCCTGGCCTGGATCAAGGAGGGCGCGGCGATGGTGCGAGGCACCGCGGACGTCTTGGACGTCCTCGCCGGGGTCCCCGGTGCGCCGCAGCCCGCGCCGCGCGCGGCCGCGGGCCGGCACGAGGACCCGCTGCTCGCGGCCCTGGCAGACGGGCCGGCGCGGCCGGAGGTCCTGGCGGCGCAGCTGGGCGTGCCGGTGACGGAGATCCTGGCGCGGCTCAGCCTCCTCGAGATAACCCAGGTCGTGAGCGCACATTCGGGCGGGGTGTTCCGCCTGAGGTCGCCCGTTGCAGAGGGGCGCGGCTGAAGGCAAGCTCGCCGGGCCCGGGCCCGGGCCCGCGGATGAGGTCATGACGTCGCGACGAGACGGGGGCGAGGGCGCCAAGGCGCACGAGGAGGCGGAGACCGCCGATCTCCGGCCGGCCGAGCCCCAGGCCCCGACCCCCGAGGTCGAGCCGCAGCTCCCGCCCTCGCGGCCACGCACCAACCTCACGAGCGACGGGCACCGGGTGGCCCCGGATCCCAGCGTCGGGGACGTGGTGGGGGGCTACCGCCTGGAGGCCCTGCTCGGGAAGGGGGGCGCCGGTTCGGTGTTCAAGGCGGTCGGGTCCGACGGCGGGGCGGTGGCCCTCAAGGTGTTGGCCGCGGCCAAGGTGAAGCGGGCCCGGGTGGTGCAGCGCTTCTTCGACGAGGTCCGGGCGGCGAGCCTGGTGCAGCACGAGGGGCTCATCCGAGTGCTGGACTTCGTCGAGGAGGAGGACCCGCGCCGCCTCGCCTACGCGATGGAGTTCGTCGAGGGCGAGATGCTGCGGGCGCGCCTGAAGCGCGAGACCGCGCTCGACCTGCGGCTGGCCATCCAGGTGGGGATCCAGATCTGCGAGGCGTTGGCCGCCCTCCACCGGGGCGGCATCGTCCACCGCGACCTCAAGCCCGAGAACATCCTGTTGGCCGAGGTGGCCGGGGCGGCGCCCCGCGTGAAGCTCCTCGACTTCGGGGTGGTGAAGTTCCTCCCGGTGGACCGCACCGCGGGCATGCCCACGAGCGAGGAGAAGCCGGGGACCTTCGTGGGCACGCCGCGCTACATGGCGCCGGAGCAGGCGGCGGGGGCCCCGGTGGACGGGCGGGCAGACCTGTTCTCGCTCGGGGTGCTCCTGTTCGAGATGATCACCGGGCGCTGCCCTCACGAGGGCGACTCCCTGCGCGACGTGGTGCTGGCCAAGCTGAAGGGCGCGCCCCGCATCACCGTGAACCCCGAGAAGGAGATCCTGCCCCAGGAGCTCACCGACGTGGTGGACGCGTGCCTCCAGCTCAAGCCCAGCCTGCGCCCCGACGACGCTCGCAAGGTGGCGAGCGACCTCCGGGCGGCCGAGATGGTGTTGTTCGCGGTCGGGCCCATCCGCTTCGGCGACGGGGGCGAGACGGTGCGCGCCCCGAGCGAGGTGCGCCCGAGCGCCACACCCGTCCGGCCCCCCACCATCACCCGGGCTTCTGGGCTCCCGCGCCCCGCGATCGAGGAGCGAGGCCCGCGCTCGGATCCGCACCTCGACCCCCGGGACCCAGCAGGCCCCGGCCCCGCGGACTCGGCGCCGCCGGCCCGGGACCCCATGTCTTCGCAAGCGGAGCGCGCAGCCGGGCGCAGCCCGGCGGAGAGGGGTGGGACGGCTCCGGCGGCCCGGGACCCCATGGACAGACGGCTCGTGATGGTGCTCCTGGGGTTGGCCATGGTGGCGGCGGCGCTCCTCATCGCCCTGGTCGCCCAGCGGGCGGTCCGCGACTCCAGCGCGGCGTGGCGGCCGCCGAGCGATCAGCCCCCGGCCGAGGTCGAGTTCCAGGACCCCGCCCGGACCACCACCAGCACGAGCCGTTGACGAGCCCGGCCCCCGCACCGCAAGGGGAGCGCCATGGAGAACCAGCGACCGGTGATCATCGTGGGCGGAGGCCTGGCGGGGTGCGAGGCCGCGCTCCAGCTGGCCGGCCGAGGGATCCCGGTGCGCCTGTTCGAGATGAAGCCCACCCAGCGCACCGAGGCCCAGGTGAGCGACACCCTGGCCGAGCTGGTGTGCTCCAACTCGTTCCGGGGGGCCGGCCTCGAGAGCGCGGTGGGCGCGATCAAGGTGGAGCTGCGGGCGGCGGGGAGCCGCCTGATGGCGATCGCGGACCAGACCCAGGTGCCGGCCGGCGGCGCGCTCGCGGTGGACCGGGAGCGCTTCAGCGCCGCGGTCACGGCGGAGGTCGAGGGCCACCCGCTGATCGAGGTCGTGCACGCGGCGGTGGACGCGGTGCCCGGCCCGGACGCGTCGGACGAGGTCATCATCGCCACCGGGCCCCTCACCGCGACCGCCCTCGCGGCGGACATCCAGGCGCGGTGCGGCGGGGCGGAGCGCCTGTACTTCTACGACGCGATCGCCCCGATCGTGGACGCGGAGTCGATCGACACCTCCATCGCGTTCGCCGCCTCCCGCTACGGCAAGGGGGAGGGCGACGACTACCTGAACTGCCCGATGGACCGGGAGACCTACGAGCGCTTCGTGGCCGCGGTGCTCGCGGCGGAGAAGGTGACCCCGCGCGCGTTCGAGGAGGCGAAGTACTTCGAGGGGTGCCTGCCGATCGAGGTGATGGCGGAGCGCGGGCAGGACACCTTGCGCTACGGGTGCATGAAGCCGGTCGGCCTGCCGGACCCGAGCACCGGGAAGATCCCGTGGGCGGTGGTGCAGCTCCGGCCCGAGAACCGGGACCGCACCGCCTACAACATGGTGGGCTTTCAGACCCGGATGAAGTGGGGCCCGCAGGCCGAGGTGCTGCGCATGATCCCGGGGTTGGAGCGGGCGGAGTTCCTGCGCATGGGGAGCATCCACCGCAACACCTACCTCGACTCGCCGCGCCTCCT
Organism: Deltaproteobacteria bacterium; assembly: GCA_020632995.1. Taxonomy (GTDB): domain Bacteria; phylum Myxococcota; class Kuafuiibacteriia; order Kuafuiibacteriales; family Kuafuiibacteriaceae; genus JACKEN01. The sequence goes on from JACKEN010000001.1 coordinate 910,005, forward strand.
CGACGCGCAGCTCCGCCTCCAGTCCGATCCGCACATCAGCTTCGCGGGGCAGATCACCGGGGTGGAGGGCTACGTGGAGTCCACCGCCTGCGGCTTCCTGGTGGGGCTCATGGTGGCGGCCCGCCGCATGGGGACGACGCTGCCCCTGCCGCCCTCGACCTCGACCCTTGGGGCGCTGAGGGAGCACGTGCTCGGCCTCAACATGCCCGAGGGGACCGAGAAGCACGGGCACGTGCCGAGCAACATCCACTGGGGCCTCTTGCCCGCGCTGCCCGGCCGGGTGCCGAAGAAGGAGCGGAAGCGCCGCTACGGGGAGCGCGCGGTGGCGGACGCGGCGGCGTGGTGGGACGTCGCGAAGGCGGTGGTGGGTGAGCTCACGCCGCGAAGTGGCGGCGCATGATCGGCTTCACGAGCTTGTCGGCCTCCACCCGCTCGAGGACCTCGAGGAGCCGGGGGCGCGCCGCCGCGAGGTGCTCGCGGGTCTTCGACCAGCGCGACACCACCACCGCCAGGTAGTCGAGGGCCCCGGGCCGCTCGCCGGTGAGGTAGGGGGCGGCGGTGAAGAGGTCGGCGAAGATCTCCCAGTTTGCGTGCAGGCGCAGGCGCGCGCCGTTCCGGACCCGCTCCCGCTCGGCCTTGCTCTTGCTGGTGGTCCAGCGCTCCGGATAGTCGATGATGCCGATCGCCGAGTAGCAGTTGGCCGCGATGTAGACCAGGCCGCGCAGGGCCTGGGCGCGGGCGGCGGGCGCGGCGGGCAGCAGGCCCGCCTCGGGGTGCATGAGGCCCAGGTGGATCAGGATGGCGGCGCTCTCGGTGAGCACGGTGCCGTCCTCGAGCACGAGGGTGGGGATCTGGCCGAGCGGGTTGACGCGCCGCAGCTTGTCTCGCGCGGAGTCCGGCTCCCAGGACGAGGCGCGCACCTTCCTGCAAGGAAGGTTGCAGGCCTTGAGGGCCATCTCCACCGCGGCCGAGCCGGAGCGCTGGCTCCCGTACAGGGTCAACATGGCTCAGGGGACCGGCACGAGGTCGCCCTCGAGCACCAGGTAGGTGGCGTGGAAGCGGGTCTGCGCGTTGCCCAGGCCGAGCACGATGTTCGGGGGCAGGAACCCGCCGGCCACCGAGGACAGGTCGATGGTGGGGAGCGGGATGCCGCCGATGACGTTGCCGACCACCTGCGGCAGGTACGCGTTGATGATCGTCTCCAGGGTGTCCCGGAGGATCACCGGGTCCACCACCGCGTCGAGCGAGGACTGCACGTCGAGGGCGATGGTGGGGTTGGGGGCGATCGCCAGCTGCAGGGCGCCGCTCGGGGAGACGGTCACGTTGGCCTGGAGCACCGCGTACGCGTAGATGGTGGACTGGATGTCGGGCAGGTTCGGGATGCCGGTGACGGCCAGATCGATCCCGAGATCGCCGAGCTGGATCTCGACCGGGTAGCTCGCGTTGCCCGAGGGGCGCACCACCGGGGGCAGGAGCGGGTCGGCCACCGCGGTCACGGTGACGCCCTGGCCGCCGAGCCCGCCGCTCACGAAGTCGTCGAGGTCGAGGTTCAGCGCGCCGCCGTACCAGGCGGAGTAGAGGGCCTGGTTGAGCAGGTCGTAGGCGAGCGCCACCCCGAAGGAGCGGCTCGCGTTGAAGCTCGGCAGGCTGTGGGTCTCCTGCAGGATCCCGCCCCGCGGCTCCGGGCTCCGGGCCGGGGTGGCGTAGACCGCGGTGCTCAGCCCGAGCAGGCCCCCGCCGGGGTCGAAGGCGAGGGTGCCGAGGCCGGTCGAGATCGAGAGCCGGGTCGACAGCGGGGCGGGCAGATCGAACCCCGTAGACAGGTCCAGGGCGTTGAGGAAGTCCTCGATCACCCCCGGCACCTCCTGGCGGATCACGTCGCGGAACGCGGACTGGAGCTGGTTGGTGATCGTGCCGCGGAAGAGGTTGATGATCCCGTCCACCGCCCAGTCGATGATGCTGGGCAGGTTGAGGTTGATGCGCAGGCCCGAGATGTTGACGGTCGCGCTCGGCATGGTGACGGTGGCGCGCCCGCCGCTGGAGGTCACCGCGAGGAAGCCGCTCGCGGTGATGCTCGACGCGGTGGCGGACCCGGACACCGAGATCCCGATGTCACAGACGTCGCCCGAGGTGTGGATGTCCACCACCACGTTGGGGATGGTGATGCTCGCGTAGAGCCCGCCGGCTCGGGCCTGCAGGTCCACCGAGGGGGTGCCGAAGCGCACCGCGTCCACGTGCAGGCGCAGCCGCCCGGTGGCCAGCCAGCAGTCGGAGCTGAAGGTGGTGGCGGGGTTGGGGATCAGCGCCGCGATGTTGGCGTTCTGGATCGCGAGCTTCGCGATGGTGGCGAGGTCGTCCACGTCGCTCGCGTTGTCGTCGAGCGCGGCCTGGCCGAGGTGCGCGAGCAGCCCGTCGGGGATGCGCCCAGAGACCGTGCGGGTGGGGCTCACGCGCCGATACGCGGTCGCGATGTGGAAGGACTGGGCCAGCTGGCGCACGTTGCCCGCCGCGTCGACGGCCGAGATCTCGATGAGGTTGGTGCCCCACGCCGGGCTCATCTGGGCGGTGAAGGCGCCGCTCGCGTCCGCTGTCACCGGCGCTCCGTTCACCACGAGGTCGGTGACCGCGCTGACGCTGTCGCTCACCGTGCCCCGGATGGTGATGGGCTGGGTGGGATCGCGCTGCACCATCTCGCCTCGGGCGGGGAAGGTGACGAGGACCTCGGGGGGCAGGCCGTCGACCAGCACGTCCCAGGTGGCCTCCACCGTCTGGTCCATGTGGGTCGGCGGATCGACGGTGGCGACCAGGGTCACCGGCCCGTCGCCGAGGAGCACCGCGCGCCCGACCGCGTCGGCCACGCTGTCGGTGGGGATGCCGCTGAAGCGCACGTGGGGGGACGCGATCAGGTTCCCGTACGCGTCGGTGACCACCACCTCGGGGGTGACCGCGTCGCCGCTCGCGTAGATCGGCTGGCTCGGGGCGACGGCGACGATCTCGATCGACGCCGGCAGGTTGGGTTGCACCACCACGGTGAGGGCGTCGGACTGCGCGGCCACCCCGGGCACCTCGCAGGTCACCGCGTAGGGGCCGGCGACGGTGGCGAGGAACGCGGTGGGCTCGAGCGCGCTCGGCGCGGGGGCCACGCGGATCTCGGCCGCGGTGACCACCGGGTTCTGGAAGCGGTCGACCGCGAAGCAGGTGACCTCGACCCGCTCGCCCGCGTGGGGGAGCTCGGGGTTGGCGACCGGGGTCAGGCGCGCGGGCGCCGCGGGCAGGATGGTGAGGGGCGCGGTGACCTGCTCCAGCCGCCCCAGGCGGCACTCCACGTCGTAGGCCCCCGCGTGCTCCGCCACCACGCTCCGGCCGGTGACGGTCACGTCGCGGGATGGGCTGGTGCGCACGGTCGCGTCGGGGGCGGCGGCCACGTTGCCGTGGACGTCCTCGGTCTCGCAGGTCGCGGTCACCGGGTCGCCCGCCCGGGCCACCGTCGGGGTGACGGTGGCGATGATCCGAACCGACTCGGCCGCCTCCACCACCCAGTCCGCCGGGGTGGACGCGTCGACGTCGTCGAGGCGGCACCACACCTGGTACGCGCCGGCCTCGGGGGTGGAGATGGTCGCGCCCTCCACGAGGACGCCAGCGCCGGGGCCCACCTCGACCACCGCGCCCTCGGCCACCTCGACGCGCCCATCGCTGAAGGTGGCCTTGCAGGCCACGGTGCTCGGGGCGCCGGCGGCCACCCGGGTCGGGGTCACCTCCGCCGCCACCGCGGTGATCACCGGGCTGTCGGGCACCTTCTGGATCTGGGTACCGGGGTCTTCGCTGCAGGCGAGCACTGTGACGCCCAGGAGGGCCGGCGCGAGGACGGGGAGGGCGCGGGGGCGCTGCGGCGTCATGACCCCCACATTATCAGCAGACCGGCCGGTCAGGTTGCGGGGAACCCGGCTACTTGGCGATGAGGAGGAGGAGGCCGCGGCCGCACAGGCCGTAGTTGGTCCACTCCCCGCCGATGTACGCCTCCGAGCCCGGGTTCGCGAACTGGTTGGTGCCCTCGGCCCAGTTGCAGGTGTCGGTGACGCGGTACCAGTTGCGGCCGGAGCCCGGCCACGGCAGGGCGAAGTTCACCGACCCCGACCAGCCGTTGTAGGCCACGTAGATCGCCGCCGCGGAGTCTCCGAACTCGGTGCCGTCGATGCGCCAGGCGATCGCGTGGTTGCTCGAGCTGGCCCAGTAGGCGCTGTCCGGCACCACGCCGGCGGGGGTGAACCAGCGCAGCTGCTCCATCACGTTCCCGTTGGTGTCGGAGCTCGAGTAGAAGTTGCTCGGCCGGAGCGCGGGGTGGGCCTTCCGGAAGGCGATCAGGCGCTGGGTGAAGGTGCGGAAGGTGCTCTGGTCGCTGCTCCACGAGTAGCCGAGCCAGTTCGCCCAGGAGTCCAGGTTGTAGGTGTTGTTGTTGCAGTACTGGGTGCGCAGGAACTCATCGCCCCCGGTGAACATCGGGACGCCCGCGCTCAGCATCAGGGCCGACATGCCGTTGCGGGCCGCCCGGCGCTGATCCGCCCCGGCCCCGCCCTGGTCCCACGAGCGGTTGTTGTCCTCGCCGCCGTCGGAGGGCCCGTACGGCCAGGCCTGGGTGTTGTACTTCGAGTTGCAGCTGTAGAGGTCCTTCATCGTGAAGCCGTCGTGGGCCACCATGAAGTTCACCGAGTGGTAGGGCTTGCGGCCGTCGTCCTGGTACAGGTCCGAGGAGCCGGCGAAGCGGCTGGCCAGCTGCCCGGGGGTGATCGCCTCGACGCCCATCTGGTTCTGGTCGGCCCTGAGGACGTCGCGGAACTTGCCGTTCCACTCCGCCCAGCCGCTCGGGAAGCCGCCCACCTGATAGGAGTTGCCCCCGATCGCCCACGGCTCCGCGATCAGGTCGATGCCGCTGCCGCCGCCGGCCGGGCGGACCGGGAGCTGCTGGGTGATCTGGTTGAGCGCGTTCTGGCTGTCCATCTTGTCGAAGTTGAAGCAGCCGTGGGTGCAGGTGTCGCCGAGCACCGAGGCGAGGTCGAAGCGGAAGCCGTCGACCCCGAGGCGCTCGGACCAGTAGCGCAGCGAGTCGATCACCACCCCGCGGGCGGGCTGGTTGTGGGTCTGGAAGTTCCCGCCCACGCCGGTGTTGTCCCAGGGGAACTGACGGTCGGCGGTGAGGCTGTAGTAGTTCTGGTTGTCGAGGCCGCGGAACGACATCACGTTCATCACGCGCTTGTCGGTGCCCCACACCCCGCCCTCGCCGGTGTGGTTGTAGACCACGTCGATGTAGACCTTGATGCCCTGGGCGTGGAACGCGTTCACCATCTGGATGAACTCGGCCGTGGGGCCGCCGGGCGCCTTGTTGTAGGCGTAGCGCCGGTCGGGGGCGAAGTAGTTGAGGGTCATGTACCCCCAGTAGTTGTCGCCGGTGGTGGTCGAGGGGTCGTAGTCGTTGGCGTCGTTGTCCGTCTCCTGGACGGGCAGGAACTCCACCGCGGTGATGCCGAGGCTGGCGAGGGCGGCGGCCTTGAGGCCGGCCCCGCGGTAGGTGCCGCGGTAGGCGGACGCGATGCTGGTGTCGTTCTTGGTCAGGCCGCGGACGTGGACCTCATAGATCACCTCGTCCTTGAAGGCGCGGGTGGGCTTGCTGCCCGAGTAGATCCCGGGCTCGGTCATCACGATTCCCTTGGGGGCGTACGGGCCGCTGTCGAGGAGCCGGTAGCTCGGTCCGGACGCGAAGACCGTCCCGTCGGTGTGCGCCATGTTGATCGGGTCGTGGGACAGCTCCAGCGCGTAGGGGTCGAACAGGAGCTTGTTGGGGTTGAAGCGGTTCCCCTGCGCGTCGACGTCGGTCACGAAGCCCGCGCTCGAGCCCGGTGACCAGGAGCTGCTGTACGTCCAGTTGGGGCCCCACGCCCGGTAGCCGTAGTAGATGGTGCCGGTGATGCCCCAGCCCTGGATCGTCGACAGCGGCACGTTCGCGTACCACCGGTCCCCGGAGTGGGTGAGGGTGACCTTGCCCTTCTGGCCCGCCCCCAGCGCGGTGGAGTACAGCCACACCTCCACCCGGGTGGCGTGGGCCGAGTACACCTCGAAGTGCACACTCTGGCCCACATAGTAGGCGCCCAACGCGACCGAGCTCAGCTCCTCCGTGTCCACCGCCTCGTCCGGCGGGGGCTCGCACGCAGCCACCGCGAGCAGGGCGGCCAGGACTGCGAGGGAGACGGGGTGGGGAGCATGAGTGGCGCGCGTCATGGCCGGGGATCCTAGTCACTTCGCCCGCCGAACCCCAGGGCTCGTTGCGCCGAAATTCCACCGCGTCAGGCCACCTTGCAGCGTTCTCGGGTTGTCGAAAACGGGTGCGTGACTCAGGACTGAGTGAATGATTCCGGGGCTCTGCGCATTCCGGCGCCTCCCCGAAAGCGTGCGTCTGTGGCGAACGGATCTGAGGCGCCCGTCGCACCTGGGCCCAGCTCGCCGCGTGCCGGTGCCGGATTCACACATGCGAAGCTTCGAGCGCGAGTTCTCTCGCGTTCGATCGCGCTGAGCGAGGCGGATCGTGACTCACCGAAGGGTTACTAGATCTCACGGCCTCACCGAGGTGCCGCGGGCGGTGGGCGGCGCGATTCCTGGCCAGCCGGATCGGGTCCGCGTACGATGGCGCTCGTGGCTGCTGCCAAGCGCACGATCAGGAAGCGTCCGCAGCCTCGCGCGGCCGCGCCGGCGGGCGCCGGGGGGCCCAGCCTCGACGAGGCGCTTGCCCGCTTCCTGACCCACCTCGAGCTCGAGCGGCGCTACAGCCCCAACACCCTCAAGGCGTACCGCACCGACCTGCGCGGCCTGTTCGCCCACCTCACGGAGCAGGGCTTCGAGGGCGGGCCGGCGGCCCTCGACGCGGACCAGGTGCGCGCCTACCTCGCGGACATCCACGCCCGCACCGTGGCCCGGACCCGCGCCCGCAAGCTCTCCGCGCTGAGGAGCTTCCTCGACTACCTCCACCGGGAGGGCCTGGTGCCGCGCAACATCGGGGACGAGGTCCTGTCGCCCAAGCTCCCCACCTCGGCCCCGCGGGCGATCCAGGTGGACGACGTGTTCCAGCTCCTCGAGGGCGCGGCGGAGGACAGCCCCGAGATGCGCCGCGACCTCGCGATGCTCGAGCTCCTCTACGGCTCGGGCCTGCGCGCGGCGGAGCTCGTGAGCCTCGACCTTCTGCAAGTCGACCTGCGCGGGCGGAGCCTGCGGGTGGTGGGCAAGGGCAACAAGGAGCGCACCGTGCCCTTCGGCTCGAAGGCCCACGCGGCGCTCGTGCGCTGGCTCGAGGTCCGGCCGAAGGTGGCGGGGGCGGGCGAGACCGCGATGTTCGTGAGCCGCCGCGGGGCGCGCCTGTCGGACCGGGGCCTCAGGCGTCGGCTGCACCGGCGCGTGCTCGAGGTCGCGCTCGGGCGCCGGGTGACGCCCCACATGCTGCGTCACAGCTTCGCCACCCACCTGCTCGACGGCGGGGCGGACCTGCGCTCCATCCAGGAGCTGCTGGGCCACGCCAGCCTCAGCACCACCCAGCGCTACACCGCGGTGTCGGTGGAGCACCTGCGCGCGGTCTACGACGACGCTCATCCCCTCGGCACCCCGAAGGGGGCTTGACGCTGTCCTGGCCGTTTGTTGAGTAGGGCCGTGCGCGACAGCCAGGAGCTCCGCGGAACCACCATCGTCACCGCGAGGAGGGGCCGCCACGTGGCGGTGGGCGGGGACGGCCAGGTCAGCCTCGGCAACACGATCGTGAAGGCCAACGCTCGGAAGGTGCGGACGCTCCACGACGGGAAGGTGCTCGCGGGGTTCGCGGGTTCCACCGCTGACGCCTTCACCCTCTTCGAGCGCTTCGAGGAGAAGCTCAAGGCGCACGGCGGGCAGCTGTTGCGGGCGGCGGTGGAGCTGGCCAAGGAGTGGCGCACCGACCGCTACCTGCGCCGCCTGGAGGCGATGCTGATCGTGGCGGACGAGACCGTCACCCTGGTGCTCTCGGGCAACGGCGACGTCATCGAGCCCGAGGAGGGCATCACCGCGATCGGGAGCGGCGGCCCCATGGCCCTCGCGGCGGCCCGCGCGCTGGCCCAGAACACCGAGCTGGGCCCCCGCGACGTGGTCGAGAAGGCCCTGCTGATCGCGGCCGACATCTGCATCTACACGAACACGGCCATCACCGTGAAGGAGCTCGGAGCATGAGCGAGGATCGCGCGGCCTTCACCCCCCGGGAGACGGTGGGGGAGCTGGATCGCTACATCGTGGGCCAGGACGCCGCCAAGCGCGCGGTCGCCATCGCCCTTCGGAACCGCTGGCGCCGCCAGCGGGTGCCGGACGAGCTGCGCGACGAGATCGTGCCCAAGAACATCCTGATGATCGGCCCCACCGGGGTGGGCAAGACCGAGATCGCAAGACGTCTTGCGAAGCTGATCCGCGCCCCCTTCGTGAAGGTGGAGGCGTCGAAGTTCACCGAGGTCGGCTACGTGGGGCGCGACGTGGAGTCGATGGTCCGCGATCTGGTCGAGGACGCGGTGAACCTGGTGCGGGACGAGGCCCAGGAGGCGGTGAAGGCGCGGGCCGAGGCGGCGGCGGAGGAGCGGATCCTCAACATCCTGCTCCCGCCGAGCCGGACCTTCGAGGCGACCGCGTCCGACAGCATCCACTCCCCCGAGTCAGAGTCGAAGACGCGTGACACCTTTCGGCGCATGCTGCGCGAGGGGAAGCTCGACGAGCGCGAGCTCGAGATCGAGGTCAGCGGCAAGCCCCCGACGTCCTTCGTGCAGAACTTCAGCGCGGAGGGGGTCCAGGACATGGTCTTCCAGATCCAGGACATGCTGGGCTCGAAGGGCGGCGGCCCGAAGCGGCGCCGGAAGGCCACGGTGCGCGAGGCCAAGGAGCTGCTCGAGCAGGAGGAGGCGGCGAAGCTGGTGGACATGGACCAGGTGAACCGCGACGCCCTCGCCCTGGCCGAGCACAGCGGGATCATCTTCATCGACGAGATCGACAAGGTGGCGGCGGGTGGGGCGGCCAAGAAATCGGGGGGGCCCGACGTGTCGCGCGAGGGGGTGCAGCGCGACCTGCTCCCGATCGTCGAGGGCAGCACCGTCAGCACCAAGTACGGGCGCATCAAGACCGACCACGTCCTGTTCATCGCGGCGGGGGCCTTCCACATCTCGAAGGTCTCCGACCTCATCCCCGAGCTGCAGGGCCGCTTCCCGATCCGGGTGGAGCTCTCGAGCCTCGGCACCGACGACTTCATCCGCATCCTGAAGGAGCCGAAGAACTCCCTCATCCGGCAGTACACCGCGCTGTTGGCCACCGAGGGGGTGGAGCTGCGGGTCACCGACGACGCGGTCGAGGCGATCGCGGAGATCGCGAGCCGGGTGAACGAGAGCCAGGAGAACATCGGGGCCCGGCGCCTGCACACCGTGCTGGAGCTGCTCCTCGAGGAGATCTCGTTCGAGGCCCCCGAGAAGCCGGACCACGTGTTCGAGATCGACCGGTCCTTCGTGCGCCAAAGGCTGGCCCCGGTCCTCGAGAGCGAAGACCTGTCGCGCTTCGTCCTGTAGTATCCCGGCGATGTCCAAGAGCCAGGAGTACGCGAGCCGCGCGGAGGCGGTCTTCCTCCCCAACTACCGACCGGCCCCGGTGGCGCTGGATCGCGGGGAGGGCGCCTTCGTCTACGACGTGGACGGCCACCGCTACCTCGACCTGGTGGCGGGGATCGCGGTGTCGGCCCTCGGGCACGCCCACCCCGCCCTGACGCGGGCGGTGGCGGAGCAGGTCAACAAGATCGCCCACACCTCGATGCTCTACCTGAACGCGCCGGCGGTGGAGCTGGCCGAGAAGATCATCGGCACCTGCTTCGCGGACCAGCTGTACTTCTGCAACAGCGGGGCGGAGGCGAACGAGGCCGCGATCAAGGTGGCCCGGCGCGCGGCGTGGGACCGCGGCGACAAGGACCGGGTGCGCATCGTCTCCTTCGTGCACTCCTTCCACGGGCGCACCTACGGCGCCCTCGCCGCCACCGCCCAGCCGAAGTACCACGAGGGCTTCGGGCCGATGCCGGAGGGCTTCGACTACGTCGAGCCCGGTGATCCGGAGGCGCTGGCCAAGGTGGTCACCGAGCGGACCGCGGCGGTGATCATCGAGCCGATCCAGGCCGAGGGCGGGGTGCGGGAGCACCCGCCGGGCTTCCTCGCCGCGGTGCGTCAGATCTGCGACGCGGCCGGGGCGCTGATGATCGTGGACGAGGTCCAGACCGGGTTCGGGCGCACCGGGCGCATGTTCGCGCACCAGCACGAGGGGGTGGAGCCCGACATCATGTCGCTCGCCAAGGGGATCGCGGGCGGGCTCCCGCTCGGGGCGATGGTGTGCCGGGCCGAGGTCGGCAAGTCCCTGGTCGTGGGCACCCACGCCACCACCTACGGCACGAACCCGGTGGCCTGCGCGGCGGGGAACGCGGTGATGGGGGTGCTGACCCAGCCGGGCTTCCTCGAGCAGGTGGACGCGGTGGGGGCGACCCTGCGGGCGGGCCTGACCGAGCTGGGCCTCCGGCACCGGGGGGCGTTCACCGCGGTGCGCGGCAAGGGGCTCCTGATCGGGGCGGAGCTCGGTCCCGACGTGGGCTTCGACGCCAAGGCCCTGGTGGAGGCGTGCCGGGCCCAGGGGGTCCTCACCCACGTGGCGGGGCCGCGGGTGCTGCGGCTGGTGCCGCCGCTGATCCTGACCGAGGGCCAGGCGGTCGAGGGGCTGCAGGCCATCGATCGGGCGCTCTCGACCTTGATGTAGCGGTGATTGACCGGCGCCCGGGGGGCGTGGGAAGTCGGATGGAGGCCACGCGGGCGTCCCCGCGGTGGTCAGGTGGGGGACCTTGGAGGACAAGCTCGCCGTCGTACCCCGCATGCGGGACGGCATCGACATCATGAAGGCCGGCCTCTCGGTGGAGGAGGGCTTCCTCGCGTCCCGCATCGACGGCCGCACCTCGGTGCGCGACCTCGCCCACCTGGTCGGCAAGAGCGCCGACGACACCCACCGGCTCCTGGTCCGGCTCGCCCGGGCCGGCATCGTCCGGATGGGCGACGAGCCCGAGCTGGACCAGAACCGGCCCACCGCGTCCGACGCGGCGGTGGGCGAGTACGGCAACTACATCTTCGCCCCCGCCCTGATGCAGGTGACCTGCGACCTCGAGCAGGAGGAGCGCAAGCGGGTCATCTTCTACCACGACCACCTGGACCGCTGGACGCACTACGAGCTGCTCCAGACCAAGCGCAAGGACGACGTCAAAGAGATCAAACGCGCCTACTTCGAGCGGAGCAAGGAGTGGCACCCGGACCGGTTCCGGCGGCCGAACCTGGGGCCCTTCAAGGCGATGATCGACCGGATCTTCCAGCAGGTGCAGGAGGCCTACCGGGTGCTCTCGGACCCCAAGCGCCGGGAGACCTACGACGAGGCGAACGTCCTCATGGCGGACGAGGACGAGATCGCCGACATGCTGGCCGAGCAGCGCAAGAAGGAGCGCGAGGCCCGGCGGATCCGGGAGGCGGAGGAGCGCCGCAAGAAGAACAACCCGATGCGGCAGCGGCTGAACAAGGCCCGGGCGTTCTATGACGAGGCGAAGCAGCTCCGCGCCTCGGGGCAGCTCCTCGAGGCCCTCCGGGTGGTGCAGCTGGCCGCCACCTTCGAGGACAAGCCGGAGTACCAGGAGCTCCTCGCCACCCTGCAGGTGGAGGCCGGGGAATTCCGGATCCAGCCCCTGATGCGGCGCGGGAACTCGCAGGAGAACCTGACCAACTGGGAGGCCGCGATCGAGGCGTTCCAGGAGGCGGTGCGGCTGGCGCCCGAGCACGCCCAGGCCCGGCTGCGGCTGGCCTTCAACCTGATCATGGGGGGCCGGGATCCCCAGGAGGCCAGCCCACACGCTCAGAAGGCGGCACTCGTGCTCACCGAGGACCCGGAAGCGCACTTTGTCCTCGGGTTGTGCTACGAAAAGGGCGGAATGGAGAAGGCCGCCGTCCGAGCCTACGCCCGGGCGGTGGAGCTCAAGCCCAACTACAGCGACGCGAAGAAGCGTCTTCGCAGCCTGAAGTGGGGCTTCTAGCCGGGAGACTCTGTGTCTAGCGAGCCGATCATCGGAATCGATCTGGGGACCACCAACTCGTGCGTCGCCGTCGTCGTGGATGGGGTCCCCAAGGTGATCCCCAACCGCGCCGGGTACCGGACCACGCCGTCCATCGTGGCCATCGCGGAGAGCGGGCGGCGCCTCATCGGCCACATCGCCAAGCGGCAGGCCATCACCAACCCCGAGGGCACGGTCTACGCGGCCAAGCGCCTCATCGGTCGAAAGTGGGAGTCCCCCGCGGTCGCGGCCGCGCTCGAGACCTGCACCTACCGGCTGATCGAGGGCCCGCACCACGACGTGCGGATCGCGCTCCGCGACACGATCTACAGCATCCCTGAGATCAGCTCGATGATCCTCAGCGAGATGAAGCTGATCGCCGAGCAGCACCTCGAGCGCGAGGTGGCCAAGTGCGTGGTGACGGTGCCCGCGTACTTCAACGACGGGCAGCGCCAGGCGACCAAGGACGCCGGGCGCATCGCGGGCCTCGACGTGGTGCGCATCATCAACGAGCCCACCGCGGCGTCCCTCGCCTACGGCTACGGCAAGACGATGGAGCGCAAGGTCGCGGTGTTCGACCTCGGCGGCGGCACCTTCGACATCTCGATCCTCGAGATCGGCACCGGGGTGTTCGAGGTGATGGCGACCGCGGGTGACACCTACCTGGGCGGCGAGGACTTCGACAACCGCATCATCGAGTGGCTCGTGTTCGGGTTCCAGCTCGAGCACAAGATCGACCTGCGCAAGGACCGCATGGCCCTCCAGCGCATCCGGGACGCGGCCGAGAAGGCCAAGGTGGAGCTGTCGTCGGCCCCCCAGACCGAGATCAACCTCCCGTTCATCATCTCGACCGGCAAGAGCGACGCGCTGCATCTGCAACGCACGTTGACGCGCGAGAAGTTCGAGGACCTCGTCATCGATCTGTGCGAGCGGTGCCTCCAGATCTGCGAGAAGACGCTGAAGGACGCCGGGATCCAGAAGCGGGACCTCGACGACGTCATCCTGGTGGGGGGCCAGACCCGGACCCCGAAGCTCCAGGAGATGGTGAAGGACTTCTTCGGCCTGTCGCCCTCGAAGAGCGTGAACGCCGACGAGGTGGTGGCGCTCGGGGCGGCGATCCAGGGCGCCTCGCTCCAGGACGAGCGGTCCAGCGTGCTCCTGTTGGACGTCACGCCGCACAACCTCGGCATCGTCATCGTGGGCGGCTACTTCCAGACGATCATCGAGAAGAACACCACGGTGCCGACCGCGGCCAGCCACGTGTTCACCACCGTCCGCGACAACCAGACCTCGGTCCGCATCATGGTGGTCCAGGGCGACTCCCTGCGGGCGGAGGAGAACGAGCTGTTGGGTGAGTTCCTGCTCTCGGGGCTGCGCGAGGCGCGCCGGGGCGAGGTGGAGATCGAGGTGACCTTCGAGATCTCCGCCGACGGTATCGTGAGCGTCTCGGCCAAGGACCTCGAGACCGGCCAGCAGCAGTCGATCACCGTCACCGCCACCTCCGGCCTCACCGAGGAGGAGATCAAGCGGATGGCGGAGGACGCCGCGAACTACGCGGTGGACGTGAAGCGGAACGAGGCCCTCGAGAAGATGAAGGCCGACGTGGACGGGATCATCCGCGACGTGGAGACGATCCTGCCCCAGGTCCAGGGCTTCATGAGCGGGTCGGACTTCGGCCGCGAGGCCCTGGCCAAGGCGTCCGGCGCCCTGCAGCGGGCCAAGGGGGCGAGCGCGGGGCGTGACCTCGAGCAGCTCAAGGCGGCGCGTGAGCCGCTCGAGCGGACCCTCAGGATGCTCAGGGGCGTCGCCCAGAAGATGGGTTGAAGCACGTGGCGACAGGCGGGCACCAGGGCGGCGGTGGTGGCTCGGGTTCCGAGCCGACCGCGGATGAGTGCGTGCGCGCGGGCATGTACTGGTTCGGCCGCAGTGACTTCGACGCCGCCGAGGCGTGGTGGCAGCGCGCGGTCGAGATCGACCCTCGCAACTCCCGCGCCCACGAGTGCCTGCGCCTGCTCAACAAGACGTCGAGCACCGGGTTCAAGACCGACGCCGTGAACCCCTTCGCGCCGTCGCCCTCGAGCCCCGCCGCCGGGCCCATCCCGTCCCCCGCCTCCCTGGTGGAGGGCCTCGACGACCGCCCGCCGGGCATCATGGAGCCCCACCGGGTCTCGACTCGACCGACGTCGAGCCAGAGCTTCCCGGCGCCCGCGAGCCCTCCGTCCACCAACGACGCGTTCGACTTCGCGGCCCGGGGCCGGCGCTCCGCCACCACCAGCTCGGGGGAGCGGCCCCCGCCCACCGGCGTCACCCGCTCGCCCTGGGACGAGGGCCCCTCGCGCACCTCGGTGGTCACCATCCAGGACAGCGGCGGCTTCGACGCGGTGCCCGAGCCGACCCCGCTGCCGAACCTGGATCGCGATCAGTTCTTCGGGCGCGCGCCCGAGTCGCGGGAGGAGATCGTCAACTTCCTCCGGGCCACCGGGGACCTCCCGGCCGAGGTGATGACGCCCCCGGAGGCGCTGCACCGGCTCTCCGAGGAGATCCTCTTCGACGACCCGGTCGAGGTCCCGGGCTCCGCGCCCCTCGATCTGTCGGAGCCCGAGCCCGAGCCGGTGGAGCAGGACTGGGGCCGCGAGATCAGCGCGGAGGAGATCGCCTACGAGGCGATCGTCTCCGAGCACGACGTGGCCGAGGACGAGGAGCCCACCGAGGCCGGGCGCTTCCCGCCCAAGGCTCCGAAAGAGATCTTGCAGGACGCCCGGGACCGCTTCGGGCTGCACGACTTCGACGGGGTGCTCGAGCGGCTGGAGCAGCTCCCGCCCGACCTCGCCCAGGGTGAGGAGGCCCGCAGCCTGGCCGCGGAGGCGCGCCGGAACCTCCTCAAGATGTACGAGTCGAAGATCGGGGACTTCGAGCACACCCCGCGGGTGGTGATCTCGGACGAGGAGGTGATCTGGCTGAACCTCAACCACCGCGCCGGGTTCATCCTCTCCCAGATCGACGGCACCGTGACGTACGAGGACCTCGTGGCCCTCTCCGGCATGCCCCGGCTGGACACCGTGCGCATCCTCGCGGACCTGCTCGACAAGAAGGTGGTCGGGTAGGGCTCGCTGGCTAGGCCTTCCGCCAGGCCTTGAGCCGCTCGCCGATCTCGCGCTCCTGGCCGTTCTCGCTCGGCTGGTAGTAGCGGCGCCCCTCGAGGGCCTCGGGGAGGTAGGCCTCGCCCGGGGCCAGGCCGCCGAGGTCGTGGGGGTACTTGTAGCCCTTGCCGTGGCCCATGCTCTTGCTCAGGCCCGACGTGGCGTTCAGGAGCTTGGGCGGGACCGGCAAGGGGCCTTGCGCCTTGACGTCCTTCCTGGCGGCCCCGTAGCTGGTCAGCACCGCGTTCGACTTGGGGGCGCAGGCAAGGTAGGTTGCGGCCTGGGTGAGGGGGAGCACCCCCTCGGGCAGCCCGACCAGCTCATAGGCGGACAGGGCGCTGGTGGCGACGACGAGGGCCATCGGGTCGGCGTTGCCGACGTCTTCGCTCGCGAAGATGACCATGCGCCTGAGGAGGAAGCGGGGGTCCTCGCCGCTCTCGAGCATCCGGGCCAGGTAGTAGACCGCGGCGTCGGGGTCGGAGCCTCGCATCGACTTGATGAAGGCCGAGACCACGCCATAGTGGGCGTCGCCCGCCTTGTCGTAGAGCAGGGCCCGGTGCTGCAGGGCCTCCTCGGCCGAGGCCACGGTGATGCGCGGGGTGTCGCCGGGTGAGGCGAGGAGCAGGGCGTCCTTCACCGCGATGTCGAGGACGGTGAGGGCGCGCCGGGCGTCGCCGAAGGCGCCGCGGGCGATGGTGGCGAGGGCGTCGGCGTCGGCCTGGACCCCGCTGTTGCCGAGGCCCCGGGTCGCGTCGGCGAGGGCCCGGGCCAACAGGCCCTCGAGCTCGGCGTCGGTGATCGACTTGAGGACGAAGACCCGGGCGCGAGAGAGGAGGGCGGCGTTCAGCTCGAAGGAGGGGTTCTCGGTGGTGGCGCCGATCAGGGTGACCAGGCCGCGCTCCACCGCGTCGAGCAAGGCGTCTTGCTGGGCCTTCGACCAGCGGTGGATCTCGTCCACGAAGAGGATGGTGCGCTCGCCGTGCTGGCCGCGCCGCTGCTTGGCCTCGGCCAGGACCTTCCTGAGGTCGGCCACCCCGGACAGGACGGCGGAGAGGGACTCGAAGTGGGCTTGGGTGGTGCGGGCCACGAGGCGGGCGAGGGTGGTCTTCCCGGTGCCCGGGGGGCCCCACAGGATGAGCGAGGGGACCCGATCCGCCTCCAGCAGGCGCCGCAGGAGCTTCCCGGGGCCGAGGAGGTGCCCCTGGCCCACCACCTCGTCCAGCCGGGTCGGGCGCATGCGATCCGGCAGGGGATCGTCCACCCCCGGGCCCTCGGCCGCCGCTTCGAACAGGTCACGCATGCGCCGCACATGCTACTCCGGGCGCGTGACTTGACGCACGGGGATCTGGACCTACCGTCGCCCCATGAACGGCGAGAGGCTGACCGTGAAGTCCCGTGAGGCCCTGGCCCAGGCCCAGTCGATGGCCCGGGAGCGGGGGCACCAGCAGCTCGAGGCGGAGCACGTGCTCTTCGCGATGCTCCAGGACCCCGAGGGCATGGCCCTGTCGTTGGCCAAGAAGATCGGCGCCGAGCCCTCGCGGCTGGGGGCGGACCTCGCCGCGGCGGTGGCGGTGCTCCCCCAGGTGAGCGGGGGCGGGGCGGGGCAGCTCTACGTGGCGGAGTCCCTGCGGCGCATGTTCGACGCGGCCGAGAAGGCGGCGGCGAGCCTGCACGACGAGTACATCTCGGCCGAGCACTTCATCCTCGGGGCGCTCGAGTCCAAGGGCAAGGCGCAAGACATCCTGACGCGCCACGGCTTCAACAAGGACAGCGTGCTCGCGGCGCTCCGCGACGTGCGGGGCAACCAGCGGGTGGTGGACGAGGATCCGGAGTCCAAGTTCAAGGCCCTCGACAAGTACTGCATCGACCTCACCCAGCGCGCCCGCGCTGGCAAGCTCGACCCGGTGATCGGCCGCGACGAGGAGATCCGCCGCACCGTCCAGGTGCTCTCGATGCGGCGCAAGAACAACCCGGTGCTGATCGGCGAGCCCGGGGTGGGCAAGACCGCGATCGTGGAGGGCATCGCCCAGCGCATCACCTCGGGCGACGTGCCGGAGTCGCTGAAGGGCAAGCGCCTGCTCGTGCTCGACCTGGGCGCCCTCATCGCGGGCGCGAAGTACCGCGGCGAGTTCGAGGAGCGCCTGAAGGCGGTGCTGAAGGAGATCACCTCGGCCGAGGGGCAGATCGTCCTGTTCATCGACGAGATCCACACCCTGGTGGGGGCGGGGGCCTCCGAGGGCTCCATGGACGCCTCCAACATGCTGAAGCCGGCCCTGGCCCGGGGCGACCTGCACTGCATCGGCGCCACCACGATCGCCGAGTACCGAAAGCACATCGAGAAGGACGCGGCGCTCGAGCGGCGCTTCCAGCCGGTGATGGTGGAGCCGCCTTCGGTGGAGGAGACGGTGGCCATCCTGCGCGGCCTGCAGGAGCGCTACGAGGTCCACCACAAGGTGCGGATCCGCGACGCGGCCCTGGTCGCGGCGGCGAAGCTGTCGGACCGCTACATCTCGGACCGGTTCCTGCCCGACAAGGCGATCGACCTCATCGACGAGGCGGCGAGCACGGTGCGCATCGAGATCGACAGCCTCCCGAAGCCGATCGACGAGGTGGAGCGGCGGGTGCTCCAGCTCGAGGTGGAGCGGGAGGCGCTGAAGAAGGACAAGGACGACAAGGCCAAGGCGCGCCTCGGTGAGCTCGACCGCGAGATCAGCGAGCTCAAGGAGAAGTCCGGGGCGATGAAGGCCCGCTGGCAGGCCGAGAAGGCTACCTTGCAGACCATCGCGGAGACCAAGGAGACGATCGAGCACCTCCGGATCGAGGAGGAGCAGGCGGTGCGGGCCGGCGACCTGAACAAGGTGGGCGAGATCCGCTACGGCCGCATCCCCGAGCAGGAGCGGGCGCTGAAGGCGGCCGAGGCGCGGCACGCCGAGGTCACCAAGGAGGGGTCGTTCCTCCGGCAGGAGGTGACGGAGCGGGAGATCGCGGAGGTGGTCTCGCGCTGGACCCAGATCCCGGTGAGCAAGATGCTCGAGTCCGAGAGCAGCCGCCTCGGCAAGATGGAGTCGGTCCTCCACCAGCGGGTGGTGGGGCAGGACGAGGCGGTGGCCGCGGTCTCCCGGGCGGTGCGCCGGGCCCGGGCGGGGCTGAAGGACCCGAACCGGCCGATCGGCAACTTCATGTTCCTCGGCCCCACCGGGGTGGGGAAGACCGAGCTGGCCAAGGCGCTGGCGGAGTTCCTGTTCGCGGACGAGCACCGGGTCATCCGGCTCGACATGACCGAGTACATGGAGAAGCACGCGGTCTCCCGCCTCATCGGGGCGCCCCCCGGGTACGTGGGGTACGACCAGGGCGGGCAGCTCACCGAGGCGGTGCGGCGGCACCCCTACAGCGTGGTGCTCTTCGACGAGATCGAGAAGGCGCATCCCGAGGTGTTCAACGTGCTCCTGCAGGTGCTGGACGACGGGCGCCTCACCGACGGCAAGGGCCGCACGGTGGACATGAGCAACACCGTCCTCATCATGACCTCGAACCTGGGGTCGGACATGATCCAGCAGTATGCGGAGGGCGAGCGGGACGAGATGCTCCGCCGGGTGCAGGAGATCCTCGCCCGTTCGTTCCGGCCGGAGTTCCTGAACCGGATGGACGACCTCATCGTGTTCCACCGGCTACAGCCGGGGGACGTGCGGGCCATCGTGCCGATCCAGCTGGGGCACGTGACCCGGCGGTTGGCCGAGCAGGGGATCAAGCTCCAGGTCAGCGACGCGGCGCTCGGCTGGCTGGCCGAGAAGGGCTACGACCCCCAGTTCGGGGCGCGGCCGCTCAAGCGGGTCATCCAGACCGACGTGGTGGACGCCCTGGCCCTGAAGCTGATCACCGGTGAGGTGGTGGAGCCCAGCCTGGCCCGGGTGGACGTGGCAGGGGACGGCCTGAGGGTCGAGCTGCTCTGATGACAGCGCCCACGTGTGAAAAACGCGTGTCCTCGGGCGGTTGAACCTGTTATAGGCCCCCGGCGCGGCGGGATCTGCCTGTCGCGCACCCGGACCCCATGGGGCTGACGCGGCGCGCCAATCTCGGATCGATCCCCAGGGGTTTCTTGCCTGTTATCCTGGGCTTGGCCCTCGCGGGGGGGGCGGCGGACGCCCTCGCCCAGGAGGCCGACGGGCCCAAGATCGAGGATCTGCAGTTCGAGGGGCTGCGCAGGGTGGAGCCCGCCGCGGTGCGGGTGGTCATGACCTCGCGCACGGGGAAGCCCTTCAAGGCCGAGGCGGTGCCCGAGGACATCCGGGCCATCTACTCGATGGGCTACTTCGACGACGTGCAGGTCTTCCGCGAGGACCTCGAGTCGGGCGGGGTGCGCCTCATCTACGTGGTCACCGAGAAGCCGGCCATCCAGAAGGTGGTGATCGAGGGCAACGACGAGATCTCGGACGACGACGTGAAGGAGGTGGTGGACATCAAGCCCTTCACGATCCTGAACGAGGCCAAGGTCAAGAAGAACGTCCAGAAGATCAAGGACCTCTACAACGAGAAGGGCTTCTACCTGGCCGAGGTCTCGCACGAGGTGAAGAAGGTCGGCGACCGCCAGGTCGAGGTGATCTTCCGCGTGGTCGAGAACGCCAAGGTCGAGGTGCGGCAGGTCCGCTTCGTGGGCAACCGCAACCTGGATGACGCGACCCTGAAGGCGGGGCTGATCACCCAGGAGGGGAGCCTGATCTCGGTCCTCACCGGGGCGGGCACCTACCGCAAGGACGCCTTCCAGGTCGATATCCTCCGGATCACCAGCCACTACTTCGACAACGGCTACATCAACGTGAAGGTGGACACCCCCGACGCGGAGATCTCGCCGGACCGCAAGTACATCTACATCACCATCCGCATCGAGGAGGGTGAGCAGTACTCGGTGGGCAAGGTGGACTTCTCGGGCGACCTGCTGGTCACCAAGGAGGAGCTGTTCGAGAAGGTCGAGACCCAGGCCGACCAGGTCTTCAACCGGAGCAAGCTCGGCCAGGACCTGCTGTCCCTGAAGACGCGCTACGAGGACGAGGGGTACGCGTACGCCAACATCACCCCGCTGACCTCCATCGACGCCGACAAGCGCACCATCGACATCACCTTCGACGTCCAGAAGGGGCAGAAGGTCTACTACGAGCGCATCAACATCGTGGGGAACACCAAGACCCGCGACAAGGTGATCCGGCGCGAGCTGCGCATCTACGAGGGCGAGCTGACCTCGGCCTCGGCCCGCGACCTGAGCCAGCGGCGAGTGAACGCGCTCGGCTACTTCGAGAAGGTGGAGCTGAAGACCCGCCGCGGCTCCGAGGACAACCTCCAGATCGTCGACGTGGAGATCAAGGAGAAGTCGACCGGCACCTTCCAGGTCGGCGCCGGCTTCTCGAGCGCAGAGAACTTCATCGCCACCGCCCAGATCTCGCAGGACAACTTCCTCGGGCGCGGCCAGTCGGTGTCGCTGTCGGCTCAGATCTCGAAGCTGCGCCAGCTCTTCCAGCTGCGCTTCACCGAGCCGTACCTCCTCGACACCAACGTCACCCTGAGCTTCAACGCCTTCAACACCGAGACCCAGTTCCGGTCCTTCCTGCGCTCCTCCACCGGCGGTGATCTGACCCTCGGCTACCCGATCACCGACTACATCCGGGCCTTCATGACCTACAACCTGGAGTTCGTGCGGAGCCGCGGCCAGGATGGTCAGGCGAGCCAGCCCGCCTTCGCCGCCCTCAACAACCGCGGCCGCATCTCGTCGTTGCGGGGCACCCTGACCTACGACTCCCGGGACAACCGCCTCTTCCCGACCGACGGCATGTTCCACAGCCTCTCGCTCGAGGTCTCGGCCCAGTGGCTGGGCGCGTCCGACACCCGGACCTTCCAGCGCTTCCGCGGCTTCTCGCGCTTCTACAAGAAGCTCTTCTGGGAGGTGGTGGGCAAGGCGTCCATCCGGGTCGGCTACCTCAACGCGACCTCCGAGCAGGGCCTGTCGCCGTCCGAGAAGTTCATCATGGGCGGCATCAACACCCTGCGCGGCTACACGCCGTTCTCGATCGGCCCCGAGCGCCGCGCGGTGCGCAACGACCGCGGCACCAACCTGCTCGACCCGGACTCCGACTCCTTCGTGTTCATCGAGGGCGGCAACAAGGAGTTCCTGGCCAACTTCGAGGTCGAGTTCCCGATCTTCGAGGCGGTGGGCATCCGCGGCGTGCTCTTCCTCGACGCCGGCAACGTCTACGCCGAGGAGGAGAACTTCTTCTACCTCGGCAACAAGTTCCGCCCGGATCAGCGCCTGGACCCGGCCTTCGACTTCTCGTACCGCGGCGACCTGCCCCTCGGCCTGTTCTGGTCGGTCGGCTGGGGCTTCCGGTGGTTCTCGCCCATCGGCCCCCTCCGCTTCGAGTGGGGCATCCCGCTCACCAAGCGGCCCACCGACAACAAGGGCCCGCTGTTCGAGTTCAGCATCGGCAACTCCTTCTAGCCCAGCCCCTCCGCCGACCCGGGACCCCCGGCGTGACATGGGGAGCCGCCTGGACTATGCCCAAGGCATGGAGGTCATCGAGGTCCAGGGGACCTTCACGGAGCTCGGCGAGGGCTTCGGTGAGGCGTGCCGGGACGACATCCGCGGGCTGTACGAGGCCCGGGTCCTGAACGCGATCGAGCAGGCCAAGGAGTACGGCGGCAAGACCGTCACCGAGGGCCACCTCATCGCGATCGCGCGGGCCTCCCTCCCGCTCGTGGAGCGCTACCACCCCCAGGGCCACGAGGAGCTCGTCGGCATCGCCCGGGGGGCGGGGATGGACCTCGTGCGGGTCTGGGTGATGAACGCCCTCACCGACCTGCGAGACGTGGCCGCCTACACCGACGTCGCCCTCTGGGCGGCGCCGGCGGACGGGGAGGGGTGCTCGTCCTTCCTCCTCGGGCCCGAGCGGGCGTCGGACGGCACCGGCTACGCCGGCCAGACCTGGGACCTGTCGACCAGCAACATGCCCTTCGTGCGCATCGTGCGGCGCCGCCCCAAGGAGGGCCTGGCCACCACCTGCCTGACCACGGTGGGGTGTCTGAGCCTGATCGGCATGAACGAGGCCGGGGTGGCGGTGGGCACCACCAACATCCGCACCCTCGATGCGCGGGCAGGGGTCTGCTACCTCGACGTGATCCACAAGGCGCTCCACCAGGGCTCCCTCGCCGCGGCGGTGGCGGCGATCGAGGACGCCCCCCGGGCCGGCGCCCACTACTTCTACCTGATGGACGCCTCGGGGGCCGCGGTCGCCCTCGAGTGCAGCGCCGCCGCGTCGGCCCGCATCCCGGTGGCGGGCGCCTACGTGCACTGCAACCACGTGCTGGCGCAAGACATCCTGCCGTTGGAGTCCCAGGGCACCCCGGTCGCGTCGTCCTACGCGCGGCAGGGGCGCCTCGCAAGCCTGCTTGCGTCGAAGCCCGCCCACACCTCGGCCGACCTCGAGGGCTACCTCGCGGACCACGAGGGGGGCGTGAACGCGATCTGCCGGCACGACTACAACGGCATCTCCAGCAACGGCAGCGTCATCATGAACCCCGCTACCCGGCGCCTGCGCGCGGTGCACGGCCCCGCGTGCCAGGGCGAGTGGCGGACCTACGAGGTGTGAAGGTGGACCCGAAGCACATCACCGACACCCGCTCCCTGTTGGACGCGCTGGACCACCGGGGCGACGACCCCGAGTCGCGCACCGCCTTCGACGAGGCGGTGTGGGCGTCGCGCGGCCGCGAGGGGGCCATCCTGGTCACGGACCTGTCCGGCTTCACCAAGCAGACCAAGCGGCATGGTATCTTGCACTTCCTGCAGGTCTTCCGGCGCTGCGAGGTGACCTGCATGCCGATCCTGGCCCACTTCGGCGGGGTGCTCATGAAGCAGGAGGCCGACGATCTGATCGGCTTCTTCGAGGAGCCCCTGGGCGCGCTGCAGGCGGCGATCGCCATGCAGGAGGCGACCCTCGCGCTGAACGCGCACCTGCCGGAGGACGACCAGGTGCACATGTGCATCGGGGTGGAGTCGGGGCCGCTGATCAAGCTCGACGACGACGCCTACGGCGACCCCGTCAACGTGGCCTTCAAGCTGGGGGAGGACGTGGCGGACCGGGGCGAGGTCCTCATCGGGCCCAACGCCTACCGGGCGGCCCTGGACGCCGGCTTCGACTTCTCCCGCTATCACCTGGACGGCCCGCGCAACGCGGTGACCGGGAACGTGGGGCTCGAGCACTGGGCCCTCACCCTGGAGGGTTGAACATGGGTATCGACGGTCTCAGAGTTCGGCGGGACGACACCCTGCTCCTGGTCATCGACGTGCAGGAGCGCCTCGCCCCCGCGATGGAGCCCACCTTGATGGGCAGGATGCTGAAGAACCTGGAGCGCCTCGGCGCGGCCCGCGAGATCCTGGGGCTGCCGGTGGTGCTCACCGAGCAGTACCCGAAGGGCCTGGGGCCGACGCTGCCCGCGGTGCAGGCCGCCTTCACGGGGGTGGCGGTGCAGGACAAGCTGGCCTTCAGCGCCTGCGGAGATCCATCGATCCGCGGCGCGATCGCCGCGCACGGGAAGGGCACCGTCCTGGTGACCGGCATGGAGAGCCACGTCTGCGTGTGGCAGACCGTGCGCCACCTGCTCGCCGACGGCCGCTCGGTCCACGTGCTGGCCGACGCCCTGGCCTCCCGCACCGAGGAGAACTACCGCATCGGCCTCGGCCTCATGGAGCGAGCGGGGGCGGTGATCACGTCCACCGAGGTGGTCCTGTTCGACATGCTCGAGGCCGCCGGCACGGACACCTTCAAGGCCATCTCCAAGCTGGTGAAGTAGGCCCTAGTCCCCTGACACAGGGGACTACCCGCCGCAGGGGCCGCACTGCCACTGCGAGCAGATCGTCGGGGACACCTGGCACTCGGTGCCGTTGACCGTGAACTTGATCTGCCGCCGGGTGGTGCAGGTCCGCGTGCAGAGCTTGTAGATGGTGTGCGGATCCTGCCCGGGCGGGGTAACGACCCCGCAGGCCTCGTACTCCCGCTCCTCCTCGGTCGTGGTCTGGCAGAAGGGCTGCGCGGTGATGGCGTCCTCGCTCTGCTCGACCGCGGGGGCCGCGCCGTCGTCGTCGAGAGGGTACTCGTCGGTACCGCCGCAGGCGGTGAGGGCGAGCGCTGCGAGCAGCGCGAAGACGGGGGCGAGACGGATCCTGTGCATGATGTGTCCTCCTGCTGGGTGCCCGAATCGGCACACTCATGGGATACGCGAAGCCCCGCGAGCCTCTGACAGGGGCCCGATCGTCGCCTCGAGGGTCCGCCCCGGCGGCCCCTCGGCCACCTGCCGATTGACCCTGAGACCTCTCCGGGTGAAGTTCCCCCCGCCCATGGTCCGCGTTGGCCTGATCGCCGCCCTGTTCGCGCCCCTGTTCGCCTCCTCCGGGCTCGCCCACGCCCAGGAGGGGGAGGGCGCCGATGCCCCCAAGGTGCAGTCCATCCACGCGGTGGAGCGCGGGCTGTTCGTGGAGGGCGACGGCGGCGTCACCGGGTTCATCGTGAACACCGGGGACGGCGACCAGAAGCTCGGCGCCGCCACCCAGCTCTCGGTGTTCGGGGGCTACGACGTGCTGCCGATCCTCAGCATCGGACTGGGGGTCACCGGCCTCGCCGCGGGCGGCAGCCCCGAGCTGCGGGGGGACCTGTTCTACGTCGCCCCCAGCCTCACCGCGCGCTTCGCGGTGCTCACCACCGAGCGCGACTTCCTGTGGCTCCGCGCCGACGCGGGCTTCGGCCTCGCCCTGCCGGGCAAGATCGACGGGGTGGACCACGGTGGCGCAGGGGTCGTGGGGTCGGTGCTGGTGGGCTACGAGCGCTTCGCGATGCTCCGGCACCTGTCCATCGGGGCGAACCTGGGCGCGACCCTGGTGAGCGCCCCGTTCGTGGCGCTGGGCATCACCTTCATGCCCCACGTGAAGTACACCTTCTGATCCCCCGCCCCCGACGTTCGGGGGCTCGACGCACTGGCGGTGCGCGGATATCGTCCCGCCGATGTCCGAGGTCCAGGTCAGCGAGGAAGCCATCCCCGCCGCAGCCCAGCCCCAACAGGCGGACGCGGTGCGCGCGGTGCTGGATGATGACGGGCTCCTCGACGCGGATCGCCTGAGGTCGGTGGAGGCCGAGCTGGTGGGCCGCGGGGCCTTCCAGGAGCTGGCTCAGCTGTATGCAGGCGCGGCGGAGCGCGCGGCGGAGCCGGCGGTCGGCCGGCAGATGTTCCTCTCGGCCGGGCTGGTGTGGCTGGAGCGTCTCAAAGACCCCGCCCGGGCGCGGATCTACCTGTCCCGCGTCCTCGCCTCGGATCCCGGCAACCCCGACGCGCTCGGCGGCCTCTGGATGGCGGCCCGGGCCGAGGGGCGCCACGCCGAGGCGGCGGACCTCGCCGAGGCCCTGGTCGAGGTGCTCCCGGAGCCCGAGCGGGTCCCGGTGCTGGCGGCGCTGGCCGAGGTGGCCCAGGGGCCCCTGGGGCAGACCGAGCGGGCCCTGTCGGCCCTGCGCTACGCCTACGAGCTGGATCCCGCCCGCTGGGACGTCCTGGAGCAGGCCCGGGCCCTCTTCGAGGCCCAGGGGCGCTTCGCGGACGCCCAGCAGGTGCTGGACGACGAGACCCGGACCCTCCTGGGGGAGGCGGTGGACCGCGGGGCGGACGCCCTGGCCGCCCGGGCCCAGGAGGCCCTGGACGCGGCCAAGGCCCACGCCGACGACCCGGCCGCTCAAGAGGCGGTGACCGCGGTGCGGCGCCTGGCCGAGGCCTACCGGCGCCTCGGCGAGGCCCTCCTCACCAGCGCCACCCACCACGACCTGGCCGAGCTGTGCCTGACCCGGGCGCGGGCCCTGGGCGACCAGGAGGCGCTGTCGCGCCTGGACGAGCTGGCCCACCTGCGCACCGGGTGGGAGGCGAAGGCCACCGGCCTCCGGGACGCCGGCTTCGAGGCCCCCCAGAAGCGGCGGGCGGCGGAGCTCTACCTGCAGGCGGCGGAGCTCTACGCCCGCTATGGGCAAGATGCCTTGCGCGCGGACGAGTACCTCGATCGCTGCCTGCTCCTGAGCCCGGGCTTCCCGCCCGCGCTCCGCTACCTGGACGCCCTGCACCGCACCCAGGGGCGCGAGGGCGGTCTCCTGAAGCGCCTCAACGCGATGGCGGCTTCGGTGAAGGACCCGCGGGTGAAGGCGGACATCCTGCTCCGGGTGGCCCAGCTCCTCGAAGGGATGGTGCCCGAGGACGGCCCGCCCGACGCGGAGGCGGTGGAGGGCATCGTCAACGCGTACCGGCGCCTGTTGGCCCTCGAGCCCGGGCACCGGGAGGCGGTGGCGCGGCTGGTGGAGATCCTGGCCGGCGAGGGCCGCGCGGCGGACCTCGCCCAGGTGCTCGAGGGGCACCTGGCCGCCCTGACCGACCCCTACGATCGCACCCAGGTCCACCTGAACCTCGGCCGGGTCTACGCCGAGCAGCTCGGCGACTCGGCCCGGGCCCGGAACCACTTCGAGGCGGTGCTGGCGCTCCAGCCCACGCACTTTCTGGCCGCGAGCGCGCTGCGGGCCCTCTACAAGGACGCCCGGGAGGCGCCGTTGCTGTTGGGGGTGCAGAAGGTCCTCTTGGACCACTGCCCCGATCTGTTCTCGCGCCTGGATCTCTTGACCGAGATGGCCGAGGTGGCGGAGGAGGTCTCGAAGGACGAGGCCTTCGCGGTGCGCAGGCTGGCCTTCGAGCTCGACCCCACCGCGGCCGAGGCCCGGGAGCGCCTCGAGACCCTCGCGGGCGAGCTGTCCCGCTACCGGGCCCTCGCCGACACCTTCGCGGCCGCGGCGGCGCGGCGCACCGGGGCCCAGGCCGAGGCCCTGTGGATCGCGGCGGGGCGCCTCTACGACGGCAAGCTCCCCCGCCCGCAGGACGCCTTGCGGGCCTTCCGCGAGGCGCTGCGCCTGAACCCCGACAACACTGAGGCCCACGCCGCCCTCGAGCGGCTGCTCAGGGAGCAGGACGACCCGGCGGCCCTGGTGGAGATGTTCCGGGCCCAGCTCACCCGCACCGAGGACCCGGAGCAGGCCCTGATCCTGCGCGCCAAGATCGGCGACGTGATGGCGCGCGAGCTCGGCGACTGGCCGGGCGCGATCGAGATGATGGAGGGGGTCCTGGCCCAGGATCCCGACAACGCAAGCGCGCTTGCGAGCCTCGACGACCTCTACAAGAAGACGGAGCGCTGGGCCGACCTGGCCAAGGTGCTCGACCGCCGGGCCCAGGGCGCGGACGGCGAGGGCGAGCGGGCCGACCTCACCTGCCGCCGGGCCAAGGTGCTCGAGGAGCGCCTGGAGCGGGCGGAGGAGGCGGCGGACCTCTACCTGGACGTCCTGAACCACTTCCCGGACCACCCCGCCCCGGCGCCGGCCCTCGCCGCGCTGTTGGAGCGGGGCGTGGCCCAGGTGCGCATCGCGGAGGCCCTGGAGCCGGTGTACGGCCGGCGCGGCCAGCCCGCGCGGCAGGTCGAGATGCTGGCGGTCCGGATGGAGCACGCCTTGGGCGAGGCGCGGGCAAAGCTGGCGGAGCGCGCGGCGGAGATCGCCCGCACCCGCCTCGAGGATCCGCAGGCCGCCTTGCGCTTGTCGTGGGTGGCGGTGGCGGCGCGGCCGGGGGACGAGGCCCTGTTGGCGTCGACCCTCGAGCTGGCCCGAGCCCACGGCGGGGTGGAGGCGGCGGCCGAGACCCTGGGGCAGGTGCTGGACACCCAGACCCTCGAGGCCGAGGTGCGCTCCCGCGTGGCCTCGGCCCTGGCCGAGCTCTTGGAGCGCGACCTGGGGCGCCCGGCCGACGCGATCGCGCGGTTCCGGCAGGCCCTCGACGCCGACGGCAGCAACGCCTCGGCCATCGCGGCCCTCACGCGCCTGTTGGGCGCCGAGGCCCGCTACCCCGAGCTGGCCGCGCTCCTGAAGGATCGCATCGCGGCCACCGACGATCGGGCGGCGCGGGTGCAGCTCGGGCTGTCGCTGGCCGGCCTCTTGGACGAGCACCTCGGCGATACCGACGGCGCGATCGAGGCGCTGAAGGCGGTGCTCTCGGTGGCCCGCGAGGAGCCCTCGGCGCTGTCGCGCCTGGCCGAGCTCTACGCGCGCAGCGACCGCCACCGGGAGCTGGTGGGGGTCCTGGACCGCATCCGGGACGCGAGCGGTGACCCCGAGGTGAAGGCCCAGTCCGAGGTGCGGGCGGGCGAGGTGGCCCACAAGGGCCTCTCCGATCCGGCCGAGGCCCTGGCCCGCTTCGAGCGGGCGCTGGCCCACTCTCCCGCACACCCGGGGGCGGTGCGGGGGCTGGAGCGCCTCCTGGACGAGGACGCCCACCGGGTCCGGGCGGGGGCCCTGTTGGCCCCGTGCTACGAGGCGGCGGAGCGCTGGCCGGACCTGGTGCTGGCGCTCGAGAGCCAGCTCGCGGGGCACATGGACCGCGCGGAGCGGAGCGCGCTGTTCGAGCGCATCGCGGCGGTGGAGGCCGAGAAGCTGGACCTCCCGGTGGGGGCCTTCGAGACCCTCTCCCGGGCGTTCCGGGAGGGCCTGCTCACCGAGAGCCAGGCCGAGCACATGGCCGCGCTGGCCCAGCAGGCCGGTCGGGCCAAGGACCTCGCGCGCCTGTACGAGGACGCCCTCGGCGCCGGCTCGAACCAGCCGGAGCTGCCGCGGGCCCTGGCCCGGCTCTACGACGGCGCGGCGGCGGATCCCGCCAAGGCGCGGGCGGCCTGGAACCGGGTGCTGGAGGCGGCGCCGGGCGACGGCGAGGCGCTCGAGGCGCTGGAGCGGCTCACCGCGGCGGGCGACAACCCCGGCGCGCTGGGCCAGGTGCTCGAGAAGCGGGCCGAGGCGGCGGCGACCGACGCCGAGCGGGTGGCGTTCCTGAAGCGCGCGGCCGCGATCTACGAGGAGGCGGCAGAAGACCTGCCGGCCGCGATCCGGGTCATGGAGTCGGCGCGGGCGCTCGATCCCGACGATCGGGGCGCCCTGGCCGAGCTGGCGCGGTACTACGCGGAGCACGGCGACACCGCGAAGCTGGAGGAGGTGCTTGGCGCGCAGGCCGAGCGCCTCGAGGAGCCCCTCTCGGTCGCCAACGTGCTGGTGCGCCGGGCCGAGGTGAAGAAGGGCCGGGGCGAGCTGGCGGGCGCGATCCAGGACTTCTCGGCCGCGCTGGGCAAGGCGCCGGATCACGCGGCGGCGCGGCAGGGGCTCGAGAAGCTGTTGAGCTCCGACGCGGCGCCGAAGGCCGCGCTGGCCCTGGAGCCGGTGTACCGGGCGGCCGGCGACTGGGGTCGCCTGGTCGACGCCTACGAGATCCTGGTGGCCACCTCCGAGGAGCCTCAGGAGCGGGTGGAGCGCCTGGTGGCGATCCGCTCGATCTACGAGGAGCGCCTGGGCCAGCTCGACCGCGCGTTCCAGGCCGCGGCGCGCGCGTGGCGCGAGGCCCCGACCCGCGAGGACCTGCTGTCGGGGCTCGAGCGCCTCGGCAAGCTCTCCGGCTCGGTGGAGGAGCTGATCGGGGTCCTGGAGGACCAGGCCGAGGCCCTCCCGTACGTGAGCGAGGAGCGGGCGGCGCTCCGCCTGCGGGTGGCGCGCTACGCCGAGACCCTGCTCCAGGACCGGGCCCGGGCGGTGGACGCCTACCGGCGCGCGGTGGAGGAGCGGCCGGACGCGCTGGCCGCGCTCGAGGCGCTGGAGCGCCTGCACGCGAAGGCGGGCGAGCACCGGGAGCTGGTGGACGTCCTCAAGAAGATGGCCGGGATCCTCGAGCAGGCTGACTTGCGGGCCGATAGGCTCCGGCTGGCCGGCCGCATCCTGGAGGAGCAGCTGGGCGATCGGGCCCAGGCCGCCCACCTGTACGAGCAGGTGATCATGGTGCAGCCGGGCGACTCGGACGCGCTGAAGCGCCTGGACGCGCTCTACGCCCAGGCCCGCGCCCACGAGGACCTCGCCCGGGTGCTGCGGCAGCGGGTCGCGTACTCCGAGGGCGAGGAGCAGGCTGGCTTGCGCCTGCGCCTCGGTCAGATCGAGCTGTCGGCGCGCTCCAACCCGCGGGGGGCCCTCGAGGCCTACGCGGGCATCCTCGCCGATGGCGCGGCCACGGCGGGGGAGGGGGCGTTCGACGGCGCCCTGTACGCGCTCGACGACCTCATGGAGTCGATCAAGGGCCAGAACCCCGAGATCGCGGGGGAGGCGGCGCGCATCCTGGAGCCGCACTTCCTGGCCAAGGAGCAGATCGCGAAGGTGGTGAGCACCAAGGAGGTGCAGGTGGCCACCGCGCAGGACCCGGACGCGAGGAAGGGCATCCTGCAGCAGATCGCGCGGCACTACGCCGAGGATCTGGGCCAGCCGGAGATGGCGTTCCTGAGCCTGACCCGGGCCTACAGCGAGCACCCCGCGGACCGCGGGCTGGTGGAGTCGCTCGAGGCCCTGGCGGACCGGGCCGACACCCACGAGGAGCTGGCGGAGCTGTTCGGGCAGGCGCTGCCCAGCATCGACGAGCGGGAGCTGGCGCTCCACCTCGCCCGCACCACCGCGCAGATCTACGACGCGCGGCTGTCGCGCGGCGATCTCGCGGTGCCCTACTACAACTGGGTCCTGAACCTGGAGCCCGAGGATCTCTCGTCGCTGAAGGCGCTCGAGCGCATCCACACCAAGCGCCAGGACATGGGGGCGCTGGCCGACGTCTACCGCGGCATGCTGCGGGTGGCGCCGGACGAGGCGGCCCGTAAGGACCTGCACGGGCGCATCGCGGAGATCCTGGACTCCGAGCTGTCGGACTCCGACGGGGCCTTCGCGGCCTACCGGGCCATGCTGGAGGTGGATCCCGAGGACCGCAGCGTCCTCAAGCGGATGGCCGCGCTCTGTGAGCGCTCCGGCCGGCTCGAGGACCTGGCCCAGGTGCTGGCCAAGGACGTGGAGCTGGCCGGCTCGACCGACGAGCAGGCGCAGGTCCTGTTGCGGCTCGCCACCTTGCAGCGGGAGCGGCTGGACGACCCGGAGGCGGCGGTGGAGTCCTACGCCCGGGTGCTCGAGCTCCGAAAGGGCGACCCCGGCGCGATCGCCGGGTTGGCTGCGATCCTGCGCTCGACCGGGCAGGGCCGGGCGGCGGCGGCGGCGGTGCTCGCCCCGGTGTACCGGGGCAACGGCGCGTTCCCGGAGTACGTGGAGTGCCTGCAGCTGCAGGTGGAGCACAGCCGGGACGCGGCGGCGCGGCGCGACCTGCTGGTCGAGATCGCGGAGACCTACGAGAGCCGCCTCGGGCGGCCCGAGCACGCCTTCACCTACGCGCAACGGGCCTTGCACGAGGACCCGGGCAACGGCGGGGTGCGGGCGCGCCTCGAGCGCCTCGCGGGTGAGAACGAGCTCATGGAGGAGCTGGCCGCCTACTACCTCGACGAGGTGGAGGGGGTCACCGACCACGACCTCGCGCTGATGCTCCGGCGTCGGGTGGCCGAGATCTACGACGGGGAGCTGAAGGACGTGCCGAGGGCGATCGCCGAGTACGGCAAGGTGCTGGACGTGGCCCCCGGCGACTCCGACGCCCTCAAGGCGCTGGAGCGCCTGTACCGCGAGGCGGGGTCCTTCGGGGCGCTGGCCGACGTGTACCGGCGGCGCATCGCGCAGACCGACGACGTGGTGGCGCGGGCGAAGCTCCTCCGGGAGTTCTCGCGCCTGCAGGCGCGGGAGCTCGGGGACGCCCCCGGCGCGATCGCGTCGCTCCGGCGCCTGTTGGAGCTCGAGCCGAACGACCTCGAGGCCCTGCAGCGCCTGGCCGGGCTCTGCAAGCAGCAGGGCCGGGCCTCGGAGCTGTCCGACGTGCTCACCCAGCTGATCGAGACCGCGGACGAGGCGAGCCCCGCGCGGCTCGACGCGATGCTGGAGCTGTCCCGCCTCAAGCTCGAGAAGCTGGGCGACGTGGCGGGGGCGGAGGCGCTCCTGGCCGAGATCCTGGAGCGGGATCCGGGCCACGAGGCCACGAAGGAGCTCCTGCAGGAGCGCTTCGAGGACGCGGTGGCGGAGGAGGACGCCCACCGGGCGGAGGCCATGGGCGATCTGTTGGCCACCGCGCTCCGGAAGACCGAGCAGTGGCGACCGCTGATCTCGGTCCTCAGGATGCGGGCCGAGGTGGTGACCTCGCCCCTCGCCCGGGTGCCCCTCGACCGGGAGGTGGCGGAGATCTTCGAGCAGCACCTCGGGCAGCCCGAGCTCGCGTTCTCGACCCTGAGCCGGGTCTACGCCGACGCCCCGGGCCTCGAGGACGTGCGGAGCAACCTCGACCGCCTGGCCGAGGAGCTCCTCATGTGGGACGAGCTGGTGGAGGTCCTGCAAGCAGGCCTGCCGAACGCCCATGATTCGGAGCTCGCCCAGGACATCCAGCGGCGCATCGCCCAGGTCCTCGACCAGAAGATGGCGGACAAGGAGCGGGGGGCGGAGGCCTGGCAGCGGGTGCTGTCGAGCGCGCCGATGGATCCCGAGGGCCTGGCCGCCCTCGACCGCCTGTCCGAGTCCCTCGGCCGCTGGGCCGCGGTGGCCGATGTGCTCGAGAAGCGCATCCAGCTCACCGAGGACGGCGACGAGCGGCACGAGCTGTGCCGGCGCCTCGGCGCGGTGTGGGACGAGCGCCTGAGCGAGCCGGCCGAGGCGATCGACTGGTACCGAAGGGCGAGGGCGGAGCGCCCCCGCGACCGGGAGACCCTCTTGGCCCTGGCGCGCCTGTTGGACCCCGAGGCCCACGCCAAGGAGCTCTTCGCGGTGCTCGAGGCGCTGGAGGAGGGCGCGAGCGACGATCGGGAGCGCCTGCGGCACAAGCTGCGGATGGCCCAGATCGCGCAAGAGGGCTTGCGACAGCCGGGGCAGGCGATCGACCTGTACCGGCAGGTGCTCACGCTGGACGACGACAACCCCAAGGCGCTGGAGGGGCTCGAGGCCCTGTACGAGCACGAGGGGCGGTGGGCGGACCTCGCGGCGCTGTTGGAGCGCCAGGTGGAGCGGGCGCGGGACGAGAAGGAGCTGGTGCGCCTGCAGCGCCGCCTGGGCCTGGTGAAGGGCACCCGGCTCGGCAGCGTGGACGAGGCGGTGCGCTCGTGGTCCGAGATCCTCAAGCGCAACCCCAACGACGTCGAGGCGCTGCAAGCCCTCCGGCAGATCTACCGGGAGGCGGGGCGCTACGAGGAGCTGGTGCAGACCCTGCGCAAGCTCATCCCCCTGCAGCTCGACGCCGAGGGCGTGAAGGGCATCCGCTTCGAGCTGGCCGAGGTGTTCCTCAGCCACCTCGACCAGCGGGAGGAGGCGATCGAGAGCGCCAAGCGGGTGCTGGACGTGGAGCCCCACACCGGGGCCGAGCTGATGGCCCTCGAGGAGCTCTTCGTGAAGTGCGGGGCCTACGGCGAGGCGGTGCGGGTGATGAACCACCGCGCCGAGCAGGCCGACAACAAGGCCGACAAGATCGAGATCCTGTTCGAGATCGCCCGCATCTACGAGGAGCGGGTGGGGCGCCTGATCGGCGCGGCCACCGCCTACGAGCAGATCCTCGAGCTGTCGCCGACCTCGACGAAGGCCTACGAGGCCCTCGCCGCGATCTACGAGAAGAACGGCGACTACCGAAAGCTGGTCGAGCTCTACAACCGGAGGCTGGACGTCACCGAGGAGGCGGAGGCGCGCAAGAAGCTCCTGTACGCGATCATCGACGTGCAGGAGCGCTGGCTCGGGCACCCCGAGCTGGCCTTCACCGCCGCGTGCCGCGCGTTCGCGGAGGAGGGCGCGGACGCCGAGGCCCAGGCGCTGGCCGAGCGCCTGGCCGACGAGACCGACAACTGGGAGATCCTGGCCGAGGTCTACGAGGAGCAGGTGGACCAGGTGGGCGTGGCCCGGGCGGTGGAGCTCCGGCGGCGCCTGGGTGAGATCTACCTCGACGAGCTGGACGACGCCGACCAGGCCGAGCACCAGTTCGAGCTGGTCCTCTCGATGCGGGTCGAGGACGACCTCGCCCGCGAGCGGCTGATCAGCCTCTACTCGGGCCAGGACCGCTGGGGCGAGCTGATCGCCCAGCTCACCGACAAGGTGGACCTGTCCACCGACCTCGAGGAGAAGAAGCTCCTGTACCGCCGCATGGCGGAGATCGAGGAGACCCGCCTCGGCGACGTGGAGGCGGCGATCTCGAGCACCAAGCGGGTGCTCGACCTCGACCCCGACGACCGCCGCGCCCTGATGGAGCTGGCGCGGATCTTCCGCACCCACGAGAAGTGGCACCCGCTCCTGAACGCGCTCCAGCGCCTGCTGGAGAAGTCCGACGACCCGGAGGAGCAGAAGAAGCTCCGGATGGACGTGGCCCAGGTCTGGGAGCAGGGCATCGAGGACACCGCCCAGGCGATCGAGCACTACAAGGACGTGCTCGTCCTGGACGAGGGCTACCTGCCCGCGCTGAAGGCGCTGGAGCGGCTCTACACCGGCGACGAGCGGTGGATCGAGCTGGTCGACGTCTACGAGCGGCAGGTTGGGTTGACGCAGGACGCGGAGGAGGCCATCCGCCTCCTCACCCGGGTGGCCAACATCTGGGAGGACCAGTTCCGCGACCTGGACGGGGCGGCCAAGACCCTGATCCGGGTGCTCGAGGTCGACCCCGAGCACCTGCCCACGGTGAAGAGCCTCGAGCGCATCTGGCGCGAGGCGGAGGACTGGGAGCACCTGATCGAGGCCAAGGAGCGGCACATCGAGCTCACCGCGGATCCGCAGGAGCAGGTCGGGCTGTACCTCGAGATCGGCGACATCCTGCTCCGGCAGCTGGGCCGGGTGGACGCGGCGGAGGCGGCCTACGGCGAGGCCCTGGCCCTGGACCCGGCGTCCAAGGACGGCGTGCACGCCCTGGGCGCGCTGCACGAGCGGCACGGGAACTGGTTCAACGCCCTCGACATGCTCGGGCGCGAGGCCAAGCTCCTGGGGGCGCGGCCCGAGGCGGTGGAGATCCACTACCGCATGGGCAAGATCAACGAGGAGATGTTGATGGACCGGGACGCGGCGATGGACGCGTACACCCGGGCCCTCGACATCGACCCCGGCTACGCCCCCGCGGTGCGCGCGCTGCGCAAGATGCACGAGGAGGACGGGCGCTGGGGCGAGGTGGTGAGCCTGTTGGCCCAAGAGGCCCAGTACTCGGGCGACTCCGAGGACAAGGCGGAGCTCTTCACCCGGACCGCGGACCTGTCGCTCGAGCAGTTCGACGACGAAGAGGCCGCGATCCGGTACTTCGACCGGGCCCTCGAGGCCGACCCGCAGCACACCCCCGCGCTGCGGACGCAAGCTGACCTGCTCTTCGCGCGCGAGGAGTGGGAGAAGGCGGAGCGCCTGCTGACCGGGCTGGTGGACCGCCTGGACCGGGCGGCGGACCAGGAGGAGCTGTGCCGGCAGTACTACCGGCTGGCCTACATCGCCGAGAAGCTCGGGGATGATCGCCAGGCGCTGAAGCGCTACCTGGCCAGCTACGAGCTGGATGCAACCTACCTTCCCACTTTGGAGGGGCTGGGGGCGGCGCTGTTGCGCTCACAGCGGTGGGAGGACGCCCAGCGGGTGTTCCAGACCATCCTCATCCAGCACCGCACCAGCCTGACCGACGCCGAGGTGGTGGACCTGCACTGGCAGATCGGTGAGCTCGCCGCGAAGCTGGATCAGCTCGACCGGGCCAAGAAGAGCTTCAGCAAGGCGCTCGACCTCGACCCGGACCACGGCCCGACCCTGATGGCCTCCGCCCACCTGGCGGAGCGCCAGGAGGACTGGGAGGAGGCCTACGACCACCGGGAGCGCCTGATCGGCCTCTTGGTGGGCGAGCCCCGCTTCGAGGCGCTGGTGGAGCAGGCGCGGCTCTGCGAGGAGAAGATCCAGGAGCCGTACCGGGCCATCGACGCCTACCAGGAGGCGCGGCGGGAGCGGCCGGACGACGAGGCGGTGCTCCGGGCCCTCGGGCGGCTCTT
Source organism: Deltaproteobacteria bacterium (assembly GCA_020632995.1). Lineage (GTDB taxonomy): Bacteria > Myxococcota > Kuafuiibacteriia > Kuafuiibacteriales > Kuafuiibacteriaceae > JACKEN01. The sequence goes on from JACKEN010000001.1 coordinate 946,303, forward strand.
CGATCAGACCGGGCAGGTGCCCCAGACGATCGAGGTCCTGAATGACCTCGGTCAGGTGCTCGAGGATCCGCGGGCGCGGCGCGACGTGTTCACCCAGCTGGCCGACGTGCACTATCAGCAGGAGAAGAACCCGGTGGCCGCGGTGGTGGCGCTCAACAACGCCCTCGATCTGGACCCGATGCACATCGCGGCGTTCCAGAAGATCGAGGGCATCCTCTACGAGACCCGGAACTGGCCGGCCCTCGAGGAGAACTACCACCGCATGATCAAGCGCCTGCCGCTCGAGCAGCAGAAGGCGCGGCTGGTGCTGTGGCGGTCGCTCGGCGACCTGTACTCCAAGGTCCTGAAGAACGAGGACGGGGCGCGGGTTGCGTACGAGGTTGTGCTCAACAAGCTGGACCCGGACGCCAACGACGTGGCCGAGCAGCTGGCCGAGCTCTACGCGAAGAAGCGGGAGACCGCGCCGAAGGCGGTGGTGCTGTACCACCGGCTCCTCGGCAAGGTGGAGGACCCGGCGCTGCCGGCGCGGCGGCTCTTCGAGCTGTACCACGCGCTGGGGCAGGTGGACCGGGCGTTCTGCGCCCTCGGCTCGCTCGTCTTGATGCGAGCGGCGACGGCGGACGAGGTGAAGGTCTACACCCTGCTGTTGAAGAAGGCGCCGCAGTGGCCGACCGGCGGGCTCACCGAGAACCTGTGGCGCACCCAGGTGCTCCACCCCACGTGCAGGAACGCCCTCGCCGACATCCTGAGCGTGCTCTACCGGGGCGGGCCCGCCCTGTTCGAGGAGGCCCAGCGCGGCCTGAAGCTGTCGAAGAAGGAGCGGGTGGACCTCGCGGCGAAGGGGCGGAACGCGCGGGTGCGCCTGCGCTACTTCGACGTCTGGCAGCGCCTGCACGCGGCGATGAACGTGGGGGACATGGAGCACTTCCACCGCCCGGGCATGGGGCAGGCGCCGCGGATGTACCCCGGCGGCACCCCGGTGCTCTTCGCGGGGGAGCAGCACGACGTGTTCAAGACCATGCCGCCCCGCCTGCTCGCGTGGACGGTGGCGCGCCAGATGGCCTGCGCCCGGCCGGAGCTCGCGCCGATCCGGGCCCTGATGGCCCCGGACGAGGTGGGGGCGGCGATCGAGGCGGCCATCCAGCTCTTCCTCCCGGAGGGGAGCGGGGTGGACCTCAACCTGGATCCGCGCCGGGTCCAGGCGTGGTCGCAGGACATCCGGCGGGTGCTCTCGCCGCAGGCCCTCAAGGCGCTGCGGGACCCGGTGGCGGTGGCCATCCAGAAGAGGGACATGAAGCGGATGCGCAGGTTCCTCGAGGGGTGCGAGCATACGGCCTCGCGCGCGGCGCTGCTGATGGCGGGGGACGTGGCGGCGGCGGAGCGAGGGCTCGGGGACGCGGATCTGTTGGTCGACGTCTCGTTCCGGGCCCGAGTCCGGGAGCTTATGCTGTTTACCCTTAGTGAGGACCATTTCCAGCTTAGAGAAAAGCTTGGACTGGCGATCCGTGCATGAGAGGGTGACGCTGGGCACGAGTAAGGCTGCGATGAAGTTCACATGCGATAGCTGCGGAGCGCAGTACCTCATTGCCGACGAGAAGATCGGGCCCCGGGGTGTCAAGGTGCGTTGCAAGAAGTGCTCGCACGTCATCATCCTGCGGCCCGACGTCCTGGCGGCCCGGGACCCCATGGAGGGGGTCACGGAGCGCCCCAGCAACGGCCACAAGCCCCAGACCGGGGGGAGCGCCTCCTCGGTGCCGGTGGCGCCCTCGGTGGCGGCGGCGTCCCGGGGCGGGCTGGCCGAGGATGTCCTCGCCGCGGCGACCTCGTCCGACATGGGCCTCTCGCAGGAGTTCCGCGCCCTCGGCTTCGACGAGGGCGAGCGGGCCAAGCCGCGCGCCGCGACCCTGAGCGTAGGGCTGGACCTGAGCCACGCGGCCGGGGTCTCGGGCGAGACCTCCCCCTTCGCGGTAGAGCGCACCGGCGGCTCGCTGGACCTCGTGCCCCCCGAGCCGGGGCCGGGCGATCGCACCGCGGTGGACTCGCTCATGGTCCACCCCTTCGGGGACGAGCGGACCGAGCTGCTGAACGAAGCCAAGACCGACGACAGCGCGCTCCCGACCGGCGACCTGAACTGGGGCGCTGGTCTGGGGACCTCGGCCCTCGCGGACGACGGCGAGGAGCCCTCCACCCGGGTCGAGAACCTCGAGGGCCTGGCCCGCGCCTCCACCGAGCTCGAGGACGAGCAGGACGACGTCGACCAGGAGGACGAGGACACCCAGGCGGGTGAGAGCCCCCTCGGCTCGCTCGACCTCGCCCCGAGCGTCGACGTGTCCACCGCGCCGCTCCCCCAGGTGCGTGACGAAGACGACGCGGCGGGCGATGACGACGCCCTCGACGAGCTGGCCGCGATGCGGGCCTCGCTCGACGCCGACATGGCGGGCATCAGCGCCGACATGAGCGCCTTCGACGGCGCGGACGACGGTCCCCAGACCGTGGTGGCCCCCCACCCCGAGGAGGAGGCCGGGCTGGCCCGCTCCCTCGCCGACCTGTCCCCTGGTGAGGCCCTCGCTGCGGCCGAGGCCGCGCACCCCTTCACCACCGCCCCGGACCAGCCGCTGGGCGCCTCGATGCCCGAGCTGGGGATCCCGCCGGGCGAAGAGGACTCCATCGCCGAGGAGATCGGCAGCGCCTTCGCCGCCATGTTCGGGGGCGAGGGGGGCGAGGAGCAGGATCCGCTCAGCGCCCTGACCTCGGCCCTGGCCGACGACGACTCCGTCAACAAGGCCGAGACCCGGGTCTTCGACACCGAGGCCATGGCCAAGGTGGAGGCGGAGCAGGACCGCGCCCTCGGGGTCGACGCGGGCGAGGCCCCCGAGCCCAAGGAGTGGTACGTCGCGATCGACGAGGAGCAGGTGGGGCCGCTCACCCGCGCCGAGGTGGCCGAGCACGTCGAGGCGGGCCGCTTGGAGCCGGGTTCGCTCTGCTGGCGCGCGGGCATGGGCGACTGGAGCGCCCTCCGCTCGGTGGCGCCCCTCGCCGACCTGGTCGCCGCGCCGGTCGCGGCCCCGGTGGCCGCGCTGGCCGAGGACGAGGACGACGCGGTGACGGTGGGCGGCGCGCCGTCCCCCAGCAGCTCCGAGCTGCTGGCGGCCGAGCCCCCGCGCATCGAGCCGGAGCCCGAGCCGGTCCCCCCGCCCCCCGAGCCGGAGCCGGCCTGGCGGCCCTCGGCGGCGAGCCTGCTCGCCTCGCTCGCGGCGGAGGAGCTGTCCTCCGCCCCCGCCCCCGCGGCGGAGGCCCCGTCGCCCTCGGCGTCGATGGCGCCCCTCGGCGCCGCGCCGGTCGGGCTGGCGGCGAGCGACGCGCTCGAGAAGCTCCTGGAGGGCGAGGGCGACAAGAGCGCCGCGGCCCAGTTCGGGGCGGCGGAGAAGAGCGAGTCCTACGTGCGGCCGCTGCCGCGCCGGGCCGACACGGTCAGCTCGCTCCCGCTGCGCGACCCCACCGCGGACAAGCAGCGCTCCAACCTCGGCCTGTACATCCTGGGCGGCTTCGCGCTCCTCGGGGTGTTCGTGCTCGGCGGCATGGCCCTGTTCCGCAACCCGACCCCCGAGCTGAAGACGCCGGAGGGGGCCCTGGCCTCGGCCGGCACCGCGCCGACCCTGGCGAACGCGCCGGGGCTGGTGACCCCGCCCGTCGACCCGCCGCAGGACAGCCTGCGCCCGGCCCCGACCACGCCCGACCCCGCGGCCGCCCCGGCCGCCGCGGGAACCCCGGACGGCCCCGCCACTCCGCCCACCGCGGCGGCGATGGTGGCCGCGCCGCCCCCCGCCGAGGTGGCCCCGCCCCCCGCGGCGCCGGATCCGGATCCCGTGGTGGAGGACAAGCCCAAGCGCACCCGTCCGAGCCGCAAGGAGCGCAGGACCACCACTCGGCGTGAGCCGCCGCCGCCGCCCACCCGGGTGGAGGAGCCGCCTCCGCCCCCGCCGGCCGAGAAGCCGAAGACGGTGGAGGACGACCTGTTGGGCGTGGCCAAGACCCGCCGGGTCGCCCCTGAGCCCAAGCGCGGGCTCCCCGACAAGCTCGACGACTCCGACGTGCTGGGCGTCCTGCGGAGCAACCGCGGCGACGTGCAGCGCTGCCTCAAGGCCCAGACCGCCGCTGACCCCACCCTGGAGGGGACGATGACGGTCGAGCTGGTGATCCGCTCCTCCGGCCGCACCAAGGACGTGCGCGTCCGCCCCGACAAGTTCCGCCGCACCGCGGTGGGAGAGTGCATGGTGGGAGCGGTGAAGAAGTGGACCTTCCCACAGTTCGCCGGTTCCTCGATGCCCCTGGACTTCCCGGTCCGCGTGCGGGCGCAGTGACGAGGGCGCCCTGAGGGACCTGGCCAGCAGCGTGGTCTCGCTCCACCCCGGCGGCGGGGTGGTCCCGCTGGGCCGCATCGAGATGCACGACCTGGACGTGCTGCGGCTCATCTTGCGCGGCAGCTCGGTGGTCGACTGGTACCGGCTCCACTTCAAGACGGTGGACGAGGTCCGCGCCTACATCCGGGTCAACGGCTTCGACCCCGACGACCCCACCGACCGGGCGCGGCTACGCGAGATCCAGGCCCACGCGGTCGAGTACCTCACCGAGCACCTGCGCTATCGCCGGGTGCCGGAGCTGATCCGGGACGCGGAGCTCGAGGACCTGTTCGAGTACGCCTCGGGGCGCGGGCGGCGCGCCCACCGGCTCTACGCGTGCCTCATCCTGAAGGTGATGCATGTGGTGCACTACGTGGCCGCCCACGAGCTGCTCTCGATGCTCCCGATCTCCAACGCGGAGCTGGCGGTGATCCTGCGGGGCAGGGTGGAGAACGTGGTGCGGGGCCTCATCGAGCGCGGCTTCCCCATCGTGGAGTTCTCGGGGAACGCCAAGTCCGACTACTCGGTGATCACCAAGCTCCTGGCCAAGAAGGACACCCAGGCCGCCCAGGTGTTCGACAAGCTGCGCTTCCGGTTCGTGATGAAGCGGCTGGAGGACCTCCCGGCCCTCCTCGTGGCCCTCACCCGGGAGCTCTTCCCCTTCAACTTCGTGGTGCCCAGCCAGTCCGACAACACCCTGGTGGACCTCGACCGGCTCCTCCAGCGAGCGGGCAACCAGCGCCTGATCCGGGCCCTGATGGCGCCGAAGGAGGAGCTGAACGAGTCCAGCCGCCTCGACCTGCACGGCTCCCGGAACGAGTTCTCGGGCCCCGGCTATCGGGTGGTGCACTTCGTCTCGGAGGTGCCGCTGCGCATCGACCGGGTGCTCCCGTTCCAGAGCCGCCACCTGAGCGGCCGCGGCTCGGTGGTGTTCGGCACGGTGGAGTTCCAGGTCCTGGACGTGGTGACCGCGCACGCGAACGAGCAGGGGGAGAACCGCCACTCCGCCTACAAGGCTCGCCAGATCGTGAAGGTGAAGGAGCGACTCGAGCGCGGCAAGCGTGAGAAGGTGAACAAGAACGGGGAGGCGGAGGCGTGAGACCCCAGGTCCAGACCCAGATCGCCTGGCCGCGGCCGGGCAAGGTCATCATCGGGCTCATCGTGGCCAACGTGGTGGCCTACGTCCTGCAACTCATCCTGCTCCGGGCGAACCAGGGCTGGGTCGTCGACCTCTACCTCTCGCCGGCCGGGATCTTCGAGCGCGGGCAGGTGTGGCAGCTGGTGACCCACGGCTTCCTCCACAGCCCCCAAGACGTCTTCCACCTGATCTTCAACATGCTCTGGCTGTGGCTCTTCGGGAGCCGGCTCGAGAAGTGGTGGGGCGAGAAGCGCTTCCTGTGGGCCTACTTCGTGTTCCTGCTCGGGGGCGCGGCCCTGACCCTGCTCGTCGGCCTGCTGTCGAAGACCGCGGTGCTCTCGCCCCTGCTCCCCTCGTTCTGGGTGAGGCCGCACCTCGGGGCCTCGGGCGCGGTGATGGGCGTGGTGGCTTCGTGGGGCCTCGTCTACGCGAACGAAGAGATGCACTTCTTCCTCCTCGGCCGGATGAAGGGGAAGACGTTCGTCCTCATCATCATCGCGATCGAGCTGCTGCGCGCGCTCTCCTTCGACGGCGTGTCCTCGACCAGCCACTTCGGCGGCATGCTCGCCGGCCTGGTGCTGTGCCGGGGCCTGTGGCGGCCGAGCAAGTGGCAAGAGATCTTCCGGCGGGCCCGCCTCCAGAAGCAGCGGCGCCGGGTCGAGCACGAGCTCAAGGTGCTCGAGGGGGGCAAGGGCACCCGAGGCCCGGACGGGCCGCCGAAGGGCCCCGACCCCAAGGATCCGAAGTACTGGAACTAGCTAGGGCCGCTGCAAGGCGGCTTGCTCCACCCCGCGGTGGAGGTTCATCACCCAGGCCCGGCTCGCCCGCGCCTCGTCCCAGACCGGGCTGTCGCCCGGCCAGCGGGGGGCGAAGCTGTGGACGCCCGCCATGCTCATGAGCATCTGGGTGGCCTGGGTGCGCTCCGGCTCCCGGAGGTCGGCGATCGCGGCGGCGTGGCCCACCTCGGGCGCCATGAACACCCGGGCGTTGTTGGCCTCGTTCACGGTGATCTGCCCCGCGGACCAGGGATCCCAGGCGCCGTAGATGGCGAGCACGTTGCGCGCCGACTCCCTGAGGTAGGTGTCCACCTGCTGCATCGACATCGGGTTGAAGCGGGGCCGCTGGCCCAGCCAGGAGGGCCCGGGGGACTGGGCGAGGAGCGAGAAGTCGACCTGCCGGATGGCGAAGTCGAGGTAGCTCGCGCGGTAGCTCGGGCCGCCCAGCTCCGCCGCCACCTGGTAGCTGTAGGCCTCGAAGGGGTCGGGGTCGCCGCTCGCCACGAGGAGGCTCGGGTCGGCCTGGGACCACATCGCCACCACGTCGGCCGGCGCCCCCGGCTCGGGGACGGTGTCGCAGAGCTGGGGGCTCCCGGAGTACTGCCACCTGCCCCACGCGAAGGTGTAGGCGGTGGCGGCCACCGCCGCCGCGACCCCGCTCGGGACGAAGACCCGGTAGGCCGGTTCGCGCTGGGCGAGCACCTCGGCCACCGCGTCGCGCTGCAAGACCTGTTGCAGCGCGAGATCCTCGAGGCCGCGACGGCAGGCGCCGTCGGCCGGGCCGATCTCGTTCATGTGGAGCTCGTAGCGGGCGTCGTCCATGCCGAAGGAGATCGGCGCCACGTAGGGGACGATGCCGGCGAGGTCCTCGGGGTAGTGCCGCTGGTGGAAGATCGCGGTCATCCCGCCCTTGCTGTGCCCGGTGGCGATCCACGGCCCGCCGTAGATCTGGGAGAGGGCCTGCACCACCCGGTGGGAGTCACCGGCGGACTGCCAGACCGAGAGGTAGCTCCAGTCCAGCTCCGAGGGGTCGGTGTTGTAGGGCATCGAGCCCTCGAAGTAGCGGTGCTCGAGGACGATCTGGTTGCCCTGGACGAGCAGGGTGGGCTCGGCCCGGTAGCCGAGCCAGATCTGGGGCCCGCCGAAGAGCCCGTAGCCGGTGGTCGAGAGCACCATCGGGGCGTCCTCGCTCCAGTGGGTGAGCACCATGCGCTGCTTGAAGGTCCCGGCCGCGGGGTCGTTGTGGTCGATCGGCTGCTCCAGCTTGAGGGCGAAGGTCCGGTGGCCGGGGACGCCGCCCTCGAGCTCCTCCACCTCGAGCCCGGGGATCGCGAGCAGGCGGTCCTTCAGATCCGGGACGGGTGGGTTGAGGTAGGGCTCGAGCTGGGCCTCGCACGCCTGGGCCCGGCTCGCCTCGGCCGAGAGGGACGCGTCGCAGGTCTGCAGGTCGACTTGCGCCGCTTCCCTGGCCGCGCGCTCCTCGGCCACCTCTGCCTTCAGGTCGTTCTTGCAGCCCGCGAGGGCCAGCAGCAGGGTGAGGGGCAGGGCGCGACGCATGGGTCACTTCGAAGCAAGCGAGGTGCCACGCCGGTTTGGCTCGAATACGGGTCGCGCGCCGTGCGTTTCCTGCCGCCGTTCGCGCTTCGCCAATCGCGAGCGCTACGGATGCAATCCGCCCAGCAGATCGCCTCCTTCGGCGAGGTAGGCCTCCACCGAGAACGCCCCGAGCCAGATGCGCAAGCGCTCTTGCGGCTCGAGGCGCCCCACGTGCTCCACCCGGCAGGTGAGGCCATCGCCGAGCACCAGCTCCGCCCGCGCGCCGGGAGGGACGCACACCTCGGCCGCCTCGCCGAGGTGTCGGGCGAGGACGAAGCGCCGACCCGCCGCCTCCCAGCGCAGATCGGGATCCGCGAACAGGCCGCCGCTCCCCAGGATCACCGGGCGGGCCTCGGTCACCGAGCAGAAGTCGAGCACGGTGTCGCCCCACCGGAGCACCGCCTCGAACGCCAGGGGGGGCTTGCTACGCCGTGCCACGAGGGCACCGACAGCGGCGCGACGCCGCCGGTTCCGATCAGCCGCGCTTCGGCACGCTCAGCATCCCCACCCGGGCCGCGAGCTCGAAGTACTTCAACAGGGCCGCGCCCTCCTCCTCGAAGGGCTCGAAGTACAGGTCGCGGGCCTCCTTGTCGCTGAGCACGCCGCGCACGAGGCCGTAGTAGAGCCGCTCGCCGAGCAGGTAGCCGAGGACGTGGGTGACCGCGTTGAAGAGCCCCGGGCTGCCGTGGAAGACCTGGTTGAGCCAAGGCACCCTCTGGCCCTGCTCCATGCGCTTGTGGGCGAGCGCGTAGCGCGCCACCGTGGCGTCGACCTCGCCCACGAGGGCGGGGCCGTGGCCAGCGGTGGACGTGGCTCGCGGCTCGGGGTGGGTGCGCAGGGGGGAGGGCGGCGGCGGGGCCCGCTCCGGATCGGGGCCGGCCAGCGCGGCGAGCTCCTCGAGGTCCACCCCCTTTCGCTTCGGGTTCACGATCTTGCTCCCCATGAACCCGATCGCCTCGTTCAGGACCCGGCAGTAGAACGCGTCCACCAGGCCCCGGGGCTCGTCGATGCCCTCCTTCGAGCAGTGGTGCCGGAGGAAGTGCGAGGCCTCCTCGGCGGTGTGGTTCACCGAGAGGGTGGCCAGGTACACCAGCCGGGCCCGCGGGATGTAGTAGCTCTCGCTCGCGAGGATGTGGGCGCGGATGCCGCGGAGCTCCTGCCGGGTGAAGAGGCCGCCCTCGACCAGGCGCTCGAAGAACGAGAGGTCGGCCGGGCCCACCACCCGCACGTCCGCGAGCGCGGCGCGCGCGGGCAGACGCAGGGCCCGCCCCAGCACCCGGACCGCCTCGGAGAAGAGGCGGTGGCCGGCCTCCGGCTCGACCCCGTGGGGGCCCTCTACGTCGCCGTCGTAGACCTGGTCGAGCCACGTCAGGAAGGACTGCTGGCACACCACCGGGGACGCGGTCAGCAAGGCGTACGCGCCGTCGGGAAGGGCGACCGCGTCGTGCTCGTCCACCACCCCGGCCGCCGCCTGCTCGAACCAGATCTGATCCGGGTTCTGGTGCACCCGCAGGACGGAGCCCGGGGCGGGCTGCCAACCCAGCTTGCGCTTCTTCGCGGCCCGCTGGAGCGCGCGGGGGAGGTGGGCGGGGGCGAGGTGCATGTCCCCCATCAGGCAGAACACGCGGGCGTTGGGGTGGGCGGCGAGCAGCTCGACGATGCGCTCGGCCGCGAACTCGTCGCGGGCCCCCAGGCCGTGGCCGGGCTCCGGGAGGTCGACGCCCATCACCCGCCAGCCCCGGGTGCGGGCGAGCCGAAAGATCGGCTCGAAGTCGGTCGGGGACCCGAAGGGCCAGCGCTCGCGCCACTTCACCCGGCGCTCGAAGGTCGCCTCGTGGATGCGCCCGGCGAGGAAGCGCTCCACGTCGGCCTGACGGTCGGCGGGGAGCATCTCGAGCGCCACCACCACGTCCACGTCGCGGACCGGCTGGCGGCGCAGGAGCCGGAAGAAGGCGCGCTGGGACTGCCGCAGGGTGTGGTAGTCGCCCACGAGCACCACCTGGGCCTCCTGGGTCGCGCGGATCAGGGCCTCGAAGGGGGCCGGACCCGCCGCGGTGCGGACGGTACGGCGGTAGGTGCGCTCGTACCGACGGAAGGCCTCGGTGTAGCCCTCCACCGCGGCGTTGATCCGCCGGTGGTTGGCCTCGAAGAGGGCACGCTGGAGGGCCAGCGCGCTGGCCTGGAAGCGGGAAGGCGACGCGACCACGCGGACGTCCCCTCGAAGGGACGCCTGCATGTACCGCGTGTGGGGCCGACGCGCCAGGACCGCAGGCGAAGCGCGCAGCCGGGTAGGACGGCTCCGCCTGCAGGGCGTGGGGCGAAGGAGAGGCTACTGAGCCTTCATCAGCCGCGAGACGGTGCGGCTGGCGTTGCCGGCGGGCAGCACGTTCTTGGACGCGGCCATGTAGACCTGCGTCACGGCGGCCTTCACCAGCTCGTCGCGGTTCTCTGCCTTGTTGGTAACGGCCTCGCGGGCGAGGCGGATGGCGCGACGCACGCGGGCGCGGATGCTCCGGTTGCGGGCATTGCGCTCTTGGTTCTGGCGGTTGCGCTTCTCGGCGGAACGATGATTGGCCACTTCGATACTCCCTCGATAAGAAGGCGGCTTGGGTATATGTGGGCGCCAGGCTTGTCAAGCACATGAACCAGCCAGATCCAAGCGGCGGTGAAGGCCGCACCATGGCCCGCCGGGCCGGGGTGGTGGCGGCCTTCACCCTCGGCAGCCGCGTCCTGGGGTTTGCCCGAGATGCAGTGCTCGGCCACGTGTTCGGGGCGGGCGAGGCGCAGGACGCCTTCGTGGCCGCCCAGACCATCCCCAACGTCCTGAGGCGCCTGGTGGGTGAGGGCTCCCTCATGATCGCCTTCGTCCCGATCCTGGCCGAGGAGAAGGCGCGGGGCGGGCCGGAGGCGATGCGCCGCTACACCCGGGCGGTGCTCGGGCTCCTGATCCCGCTCCTCTTCGTGATGTGCGCGCTCGGGATGGCCTTCCCGGAGGCGCTGGTGGAGGCCTTCGCGGCCGGGTTCACCGGGGAGCGCCGCACCCTCGCGGTGGACCTGACCCGGGTGATGATGCCGTACCTCTTCTTCATCTCCCTCACCGCCCTGGCCTCGGGGGCCCTGAACGTCCAGGGGCGCTTCGCTGCCCCCGCCGCGGCCCCGATCCTGCTCAACGTCGCGATCATCCTCGGGGCGGTGGTGGCCCGGTCCTGGTTCCGGGTCCCGATCGAGGCGGTGGCGTGGGGGCTGGTGTTGGGCGGGGTGCTCCAGCTGGCCCTCCAGGTGCCCTACTTGAAGCGGGAGGGCCTCCTGGTCGCCCCGAGCTGGGAGCCGAGGCACCCCGCGGTGGGCCTGCTCGCCCGCCGGATGCTCCCGGCCCTGTTCGGGGTGGCGGTCTACCAGCTCAACATGATCGTGATCCGGCAGATCGCGTCGTTCCTGCCCGAGGGCCAGCTGTCCTGCTACTTCTGGGCGACCCGCCTGCAGGAGTTCGCGCTCGGGGTGTTCGCGGTCAGCATCTCGATCGCCGCCCTCCCCACCATGTCCGAGCACGCCGCTCGGGGGGATCGCGCGGCGGTGCTCGCCACCTTCCGCCGGGCGCTGCGAGCCACCAACTTCATCACCGTCCCCGCCATGGTGGCCCTCATCGTGCTCGCCGAGCCGATCGTGGGGGTCCTGTTCCGGCACGGGAACTTCACCCCCGAGGACGGCGCCCTCACCGCCGCCCTCGTCCAGATCCTCGGCGCCGCCCTGGTCCCCATCGGGGCGGTGCGGGTGCTGGTGCCCACCTACTACGCGGTGGGCGACACCCGGACCCCGGTCTGGGCCGCCACCGGCTCCCTCGTGACCACCGCGCTCGCGGGCTGGCTCCTCGGCGACGCCCTCCAGATCCACGGCCTCACCCTCGCCACCATGCTGGCCGCCGCGGTCCAGGGGGTGATCCTGGCCGTCCTCCTGCGGCGCCGGCTCCGGGCCGCGCTCTCGGGCGCGCCCGGTGCCCCGGTCCCCGCCCGGGCCCCGACCACGCCGGCGATGACGGTGGTGCAGCACGGCCTGCGCTGCGTTGTCGCGGTGCTCCCCGGCGCCCTCCTGGCGTGGTTCCTGGCCGGCCGGTGGACCTGGTTCGAGGGCCGCAACCTCCTCGGCGCGGTGGTCCTCGGTGGTCTGTTGGTGGTGGTGGGCGGCGGCTACGTCGCCCTCGCGAAGCTGCTCCGGGTGGGTGAGGTGGATCTGCTCTGGGGCATGATCCGGCGCCGGCTCCCCGGTCGACGCTGAGGTCGGGGATCGAGATCCACGCCGCGTCCGGACGCGGCCGAGGCCGGTTGTGGGCGGCTCCACATCCCTGTGAAGAACGTGTGGGGAACTCTGGGTGTGGCCGGCCCAAGTCCCCCTGGCCTCGCGTCCTTTCAGGGTCCTGCTCAATTCGTGTGCACCGATTTGTACCGGCCGGTCGGGCGTCCTCGCTGCCGCCCCGGGTCGCGTTGTTGCTCAATGGGTTGCGCCGTCCTGCGGGCGGAGGTCATTGGGAGAGAGGGCTCTTCGGCCGTGGAGCGGATGAAGGTGTTGGGGCGCAATGCCATGCGGGTCACGTGGCCGGCATGGCGTTGTGTCCCAAGCACTTGCGAGGTTCGCGGCGGGATCAGGCTGGCGTTCTGGTGGGATCCGGCGGGTACGGGTTGACCCTGGTGTGTTGGCGGGGAAACACCATGGATCGTCCTGGTCCGGGTGAGGCGGGGATCACATCCTGCGCTCGGAGTCCGACCGGATCCGGGTCAAGGAGTTTCTGGCGCCTTTTTTCGTGAGCGAGAGCGGCCCCGCCCCTCGGCGCGCAGATGTATCGTCCCGCGCATGACCGAGCGCCCCCGCCCCTGGAGCGACGACCACCACCGCCTCACCCGCCCCGACGAGGCCGAGCGAGCCCACTTTGGTGACGCGTTCGAGCGGCTGGTCGGGATCATGGCTCGGCTGCGGGGCGAGGACGGCTGCCCGTGGGACCGCGCCCAGGACCTGGCCTCGCTCAAGCCGTACCTCGTCGAGGAGGCGTACGAGGTGCTCGACGCGATCGACGCGGGCGATCCGCGCGCCCACGAGGAGGAGCTGGGAGACCTCTTGCTCCAGGTGGTCTTCCAGGCCGAGATCCGGCGGCAGGAGGGGGCCTTCGACGCCGCCCACGTCTGCCACGCCATCGCCGACAAGCTGGTGCGGCGGCACCCCCATGTGTTCGCGGATGGCACCGCGGACACCCCCGAGGCGGTGACCGCGACCTGGGCCGAGATCAAGGCCCAGGAGAAGCGGGACAAGGGGGGCGACACCTCGGCCCTCGCCGGGGTGCCGCGGGCGCTGCCGGCGCTCCTGCGCGCCCAGCGGGTGGGTGAGAAGGCGGCCCGGGTCGGCTTCGACTGGCCGGACGTGGCAGGGCCCCTCGGCAAGGTGGCGGAGGAGGTCGGGGAGCTGGCCGAGGCGATCGAGGCCGGGGACCCCGCGGCGATCGGCCACGAGCTCGGTGACGCCCTGTTCTCGCTCGTGAACGTGGCGCGCTTCGTGGGCGTGGGGGCGGAGGAGGCCCTCCAGCACGCGGTGGAGCGGTTCTCCCGGCGCTTTCGCGCGGTCGAGGCGGGGGCGGCGGGCGAGGGGCGGGCGCTGTCGGACCTGACCCTGGCCGAGATGGATCGCTACTGGGAGGAGGCGAAGGCGCGGGAGGGCCAGGGCGGCTAGGGCAGCAGCTCGTAGACCTCGATCCAGTCGGCGGCGAAGGTCGCGTCGTAGCTCCGGAAGCCGACGGAGCCGCTCGGCAGGGTGCTCGACGCCCCGGTGACCCGGACCCCGTCGATCTCGCACGTGAAGCCGTCCTGCTCCACCGTGAACAGGAGCAGGAGCCAGGCGCCGGCGGTGATGTTGGCGGGGGCCTCGCCCAAGGTGGTGCGGCGGGTCCCCTGGTGCTCGGCGAGCACCACCTGCCTGCGGCGCAGATCCACCCCACAGGTGATGTAGCGGCTCGGGGTCACCTGGTTCACCCGCGCGATGACCCCCGCGTGTCCGCTGCGGGCGTCGTTCGAGGTGCCGACCGCGTCGATCCGGATCCGGCTGCGGACCAGGTAGTCGAACCAGCCGGGGCGGGGGCCGATCCAGCCCTCGCGCTCGAAGGGCTCGATCGTGTCCACCGCGAGCAGGCTGTCTTGCGGTTCGATCGCCATGGAGACGGAGCTGAAGATCCAGTCGCCCATCGCGTCGAACTCGTCCCTGAGGAGCACCGGGTTGGCGCGGGTCGGGCTGGGGTCCTGGTCGTCCGGCAGGCCGTCCATGTCCTGGTCGGGGGCCGGCCCCGCGTCGGGCTCGTCGGGGGCGCCGGTGTCGACCGCCCCCGCGTCGAGGTCGAAGCCCGCGTCGAGCTCGCCGGCGTCGACCGCCGGCGCGCCGTCCCGCGGCTTGAGGCCACCGTCCGGCGCGCCGCCGGGGGCGCAGGCCGTGGGGACGAGGGCGACAAGGAGCGCCATTTTGAACCAAGGATGTCGGGGCACGGGCGTGGTCGTCCGGGGTCCAGGATAGCCCGGGCCAGGGGTCGACGCGAAGGCGCCTCGGGCGCCCCTCAAAAAACCGCCAAAGGGGCCTCGACAAGACACCATCTTCGCCTTCAATCTCCCGACCCTTCGGGGCGCCCAAGGCGGATCGAGCTCAAGGCCGCGCATGTCGTGTGGTTCTACGCTCGGAGGATGGTTCGCCTGCCCAGGGCCCCCAGTGGGAGTCTGCGGAGCGACGCATGGAGAACATCGCCTTCGAATGCATGGCCTGTAACGGGGACTTTGAGGTGAACGTCACCCACTTCCTCGAGCGGCCCAACAGCCTCAAGTGCTCCCACTGCGGGGCACGTCCTTCCTCGAACCGGTGCCACGCGTTGGCGCAGGCGTTGGATGATCTGCTCGGCGCGATGGCGGCGGTGCGGAACAAGATCCACTTCGAGCTCAACATCGACAATGACGCGCTCCCGGCGCCGTACGGCGGCTCGGACGACAGCGACGTCGGCCTCGGCAACCTCGACGAAGACGAGGAAGAGGGCGAGGACCTCGACGAGGACGAGGACGAAGACGAGGAGGACGACGACTTCGACGACGATGACGACGCCTTCGACGACGACGAGGACCTCGACGACGACGACGAAGAGGACGAGGACCTCGACGAGGACGGCGACGGCGACGAGGACGATCGCTACTGAGCGTCCGTGCGGCGGGCCCCGACGGTCCGGGGCTCGCGCGTGCGCACCGTCCCTGCAGCGCAGGAAGATCCGGGCGCGGATGACGTAGGATGGGGGACGGGGCTCCAGGATGGAGCCGAGGGGACAGGCCGTCCGCTGCCTTCGACCGAGTCTCGAAGGGGGACCATCTACATGTCTGATCTCAACGCCCGCGGCCGCGCCGCCCTCACGTTCGCCTTCATCGGTGCCTCGACCGCGCTGCTCTGGTCCCCCGCCGCATCCGCGCAGGGCTACGCCCTGAGCAGCGGCACCGGCAGCTACAGCAGCATCGTGGCCGGCGGCACCGCGCTGGGCCTGGTCGGCCAGGACGACGCGGCCGCGGCGCTCTCGGCGCCCTTCGCGTTCCCGCTCTTCGGGGTGACCATCGCCTCCGGCACCAGCCTGTACGCGAGCAGCAACGGCACGCTGGCGATCGGCTCCAGCTACTCCGACTACAGCAACGGGAGCCTCCCTGGCGGCTATGCGGGGGTCCCGCTCCTGGCGCCGTTCTGGGACGACCTGCTCGTGCCGACCACCACCGACGTGTACGCGGCCTTGGTGGGCTCCGGCAGCTCGGCCGAGCTCGTGGTGGAGTGGGCCAGCGTGAGGTACTACACCGGCGCCTCCGACACCTTCTCGTTCCAGGTCCGGATCAGCGCCGACGGCGTCGTTCGCTACGCCTACGGGCCCCGCAATGTGCTGGAGGGGTGGGGCGGGGCGACGGTCGGGCTCGAGGATCCCGTCTCCTTCGTGGGGAGCCAGACCACCTGCACCCCGAGCTGCCTCCCGTCCGACGTGCCCCAGGGGACGGTCCTGACCTTCACCCCCCAGGCCACCCCCCAGAACCCGGACCTCGTGGTGACCGCGCTCGGCACGGTGCCGAGCACCCTGAACGCGGGGGACTCGGTGTTCCTGGACTTCGAGGTGGTGAACCAGGGGAGCGGGAGCGCCGGCGCCACCCGGGTGGCGCTCATGGTGGGCCTGTCGTCGCCCCCGAGCGACTTCGAGATGGCGAGCGCCTCGGTCCCCGCCCTCACCGCGGGCAACGCGTACTCCGGCACGCTGTCCTTCAGCGTCCCCGCGATCCCCGGCACGTACTTCGCGGCCCTGGTGGTGGATCCGTCGGGCGCGGTCTCCGAGACGTCGGAGTCGAACAACACCTACAGCCTCGGCCAGGTCAGCATCGTGGGCGGGGGCTCGGCGATCACCATCACGACGTCGTCCCTGCCCGGCGGCACCCTCGGCGTCCCCTATGACAGCCAGCTCCAGCAGGTCGGGGGCAGCAGCCCGTCTTGGAACGTGATCAGCGGCAGCCTGCCGCCCGGGCTCTCCCTGAGCACCGGGGGGCGGATCACCGGCTCGCCGACCACCGAGGGCCAGTACTTCTTCGTGGTGGAGGCGAGCGAGGCCGGCCTGACCCCGGACGGGGCGGAGCTGTCCATCAACGTGGTCAACGGCGGCACCGGGACGATCACCGTGCAGCCGACCACCCTGCCCGCGGCCACGGTCGGGGCGCCCTACAGCGCCAGCGTCTCCGCCAGCGGCGGGGTGGCGCCCTACGCGTTCCAGATCATCTCGGGGCGACCCGACTGGCTCTCGCTGGACAGCCAGGGGAACCTGAGCGGCACGCCCGACGCGGCGGGGCAGCACCAGCTCACGGTCTCGGTGTTCGACGCCGAGTTCACCGACTCCATCGCGATCCTGACCCTCGACGTGGTGACCGCGGGCCCCCTCGACCTCGTGGCCTCGATCCCGGCCGGCGTCGCCCAGCGCTACTACGATCAGCGGGTGGTGCAGGGCGGGCGGCCGCCGTACCAGGTCACCGTCGTCGACGGGAGCTTCCCCAACGACCTCGCGATCAACGCGGAGGGTTACCTGCGCGGCACCCCGTCCAGCTCGGGCAGCTGGCAGGTCACGGTGCAGATCAGCGACTCGGCCGGCGCGACCGCGGCGGGGCAGGTCATCCTGCGGGTCACCGAGCTGCGGGAGCTGAGCATCACGTTCTCGGAGCTCGGGGTGAACCTACGCTCCGACGTGAACGTGGAGCTGACCGCCGAGGGCGGGGTGGCGCCGTACACCTGGTCCATCGTGCAGGGCGCCTTGCAGTCCGGCCTCACCCTGGTCCCCGAGGGGCGCCTGATGGGCCGGGTGGAGGAGGCGTCGACCGCCACCGTCACCTTCTCGGTCCGTGACAGCGACGGCACCACCGCCACCCGCGAGGTGCAGGTCGTGGCTCGGGGCTACCGCGGGGGTGGGGGCACCACCGGCGGCGGCAGCAGCCGCGGCGGGTGTGCCTGCCTGCGGCCCCGGGATGAGCCGTGGCTCAGCGTCCTGATGGCGGCTGGGCTCCTCGTCCTCTGGCGACGCCGCCGCGGGTTTGGTAGCAACGCGGCGTGACCGCCGAGACCCAGCCCCGCCGCACCAAGATCATCTGCACGCTCGGGCCCGCCTCCAACGGCGACGACCAGCTCGAGGCCCTCATCCGGGCGGGCATGGACGTGGCCCGCTTCAACTTCAGCCACGGCACCCACGAGGACCACCAGAAGGTCTACGACCGCCTCCGCGCGGCCGAGGGGCGGGCCAAGAAGCCGGTGGCGGTGCTGCAGGACCTGCAGGGGCCGAAGATCCGGCTCGGCAAGCTCGACGGGGTGGTGGAGCTCGAGCTGGGCGGCACGGTGGTGCTGTCGGCCAACAACGACTTCGTGGGCACCCGCCCGCGGATGCCCACCACCTACGAGCGCCTGGCCCGGGACGTGTCGGTGGGGGAGCGGATCCTGCTCGCCGACGGTCGGGTGGCGCTGCGCGTCCAGAGCATCGAGGTCAACGACGTCACCTGCAAGGTCGAGGTCCCCGGGGTGGTGAGCTCGAGCAAGGGCATCAACCTGCCGGGCTCGCGCCTCTCGGTGCCCTCGCTCACCGAGAAGGACCTCGCCGACCTCGAGTTCGGGCTGAAGATGGGGGTGGACTACGTGGCCCTGTCCTTCGTCCGCTCCTCGCTCGACGTGGACAACCTCCGAGAGCACATGCGGCGCCTCGGTCGAGTGGTGCCGATCATCTCGAAGATCGAGAAGCCCGAGGCGGTGGAGCGCCTCGTGCCGATCGTCGAGGCGAGCGACGGGATCATGGTGGCCCGCGGCGACCTCGGGGTGGAGATGCCGCCCGAGCAGGTGCCGGGCATCCAGCGCCGCGCGCTGCGCCTGGCCCGACGCCACGGCAAGATCACCGTGGTCGCGACCCAGATGCTGATGAGCATGACCAAGCACCCGCGGCCCACCCACGCCGAGGTGTCGGACGTGGCGAACGCGGTGTTCGACGGCACCGACGCGGTGATGCTCTCGGACGAGACCGCGGCCGGCGACTTCCCGGTGAAGGCGGTCGAGACCATGGCCGCCCTGGCCCACGCGGCCCAGGACGCCCCGGAGTGCTACGACGCCCCCGAGGTCGTGGAGGCGATCAGCGGCTCGCACGCCGGCGCCATCTGCCGCGCCGCGGTGCTCACCGCCTCCCAGCTCAAGGCCGACGCGATCGTCGGCTACACCCGCGGCGGCCTGGGCCCGCGCCTCATCGCCCACTGGCGCCCCCAGTGCGAGATCCTGGGGTGCGCCACCACCGACTCCGAGGTGCGCAGGATGGCCTTCTATTGGGGGGTGCGGCCCCTGAAGATCCCGCCCCCCGCGAGCGTGGAGGGCCTGGTCTCGGCGGTGGAGAACGCGACGGTGGACCAGGGGATCCTGCCCCACGGCGCCACGATCATCATCACGAGCAAGATGCCTTTCACCGAGGCGCAGCCGACCAACATGCTCAAGATCCACACCATCGAGCGGCGGCGCTGATCACGGGCAGCCCTCACGCGAGAGCCACCAGCGGTAGCCGTTCGGGCGATGTGAGACGCCGAGCTCTGCGCACACCTCGGCGATGGCGTCGGGGGTGAAGAAGTAGTTCCTCAGCCCCGCGATGCGGCCATCGTCGGTCTCGAAGCGGTTGATGGCTCTCACGTGCTCACCGTCCTCGTGGGCGTACCAGATGAGCGCCAGCGCCTCGTCGCGGTAGATGCGGGTCTCGGCCCGCGGGAACGTCGGGCGCGCGCCGCACACGAAGCGGGCCTCGATGCCCCCCAGGGTCGCCGCGTCGGCGAGGCGCTCGCTCCCGAAGAGCATGCCGCGGAGCATCTGCTCGCGGGTCTCGTCCGCTGCGTGGGAGGCGGTGGCGCCGACGACCTCGACGGCGGCGGAGTCGAGCAGGAGCGCGGCCAGCCCGTGGACGTCGTGGGCGTTGAAGGCGGCGCAGAACGCGTCCACGACGCCCCGGGCGGGCACGCGACCGGACTCGAGGTCGGGCTCGCGCAGCTTGCCGCGGCCTCGGTGCAAGGCGGCCTTCACCGCCCCGACGGTGGTGCCGAGGATGCCCGCGATGTCGGCGAGCGAGAAGTCGAAGGCGTCCTTCAGCACCACCGCCGCGCGCTCCTGGGGTGCGAGCTGCACGAGGAGCGTCCCCGCGGCCTCGCGCAGCTCGGCTGGCGGGCGCGTGACGTCTTCGAGCGGCTCGATGGCGAGCCGCGGTCGTCGCACCTGGTCGAGCCAGAGGTTCGACGCGACCCGGAACAGCCACGCGCGGGGGTTCGTCGGCGCCACCCCCATGCGCCCGAGGGTCGCGAACGCTCGGGCCATCGCGTCCTGGGCGAGATCCTCGGCGTCCCACGGCGAGCGCGTGAGGTGCCGGCAGTAGCGGAAGAGCTCGCCCCGGAGCGGCTCGTAGGTGTCGGCGAAGCGGTGCCAGGACCTTCGGAGGATGTCAGGGAGTTCGGGGTCGTCGGTGTTCATGCGGTGGAGACGAGCGAGACGGGGCAGAAGATACGTCGGGTTGGGGTGTTCTGCATGACTGGACAGCGGTACTGGCGTTCGCGCGTCCGTCCGAAATCCGGACGCGTCCGGATTTCGGACGCGCGGCAGGCTGAAGCGCGGAGCCTTGGGTTGGCACGGTCCTGGCAAAACACCTTGCCGTGGCGGGCAGCGACGACGATGAGGTGGGCACGCCCCACGACACGCTGTTCCACCACGCGTTCTCCGACCCCGCGGTGGCCCGGCTGGAGGTGGAGGCGGTCCTGCCGGCCGAGGTCTGCGCCCAGCTGGACCTCGGTCAGCTGCGGCCGGTGCCCAGTCGGACGGTGAGCCCGCGCCTGAAGAACCTCGTCACCGACCTGATGTTCGAGGCGCCGATGCGGAGCGGCGAAGCGGCGTTCCTCTGGCTCCTGTTCGAGCACCAGTCTCAGGCGGAGTGGCTCATGGCCTTTCGAGTCCTGCGATACCAGGTGCACCGATGGTCGGTGTATCTGCGGAGCGCGGCCGGGAAGGCGCGAGGGCGCCTGCCGCTGATCATCCCGGTGGTCATCCTGCATGATCGGGAAGGGGGCAGGCCACCCGCGCGGCTGTCCGCGCTCTACGACGCCACGCCCGAGCAGCTGGCGTTGCTCCGGCCACTGCTGCCGGAGTCCACGTTCCTGCTGGACGACCTGATGGCCCAGTCCGAGGAGGCGCTGGCTCGACGCTCGACGTCCGCGGTGTACACGCTGACGTTGTGGCTGCTGCGGGCCCGGGGAGAGGCGCCGCCCGAGAGGCTCGAGGCGTACCGTGCGCAGTTCGCGCGCTTGGCGGCGGAAGGAAACCAGGAGACCGCGGAGGCGATGATGCGGTATGTTCTGAAGACGAGCCGGGAGGCGAACCCCGTGGCGCTCCAGGCGGCCCGGGCGGCGAGCCCGGCCCTGACGGAGGGCGTGATGGGCATCTGGCACCAACGGATCGAGGAGGGCGTGGCCCGAGGTCGGGAAGAGGGTCGGGAAGAGGGCGTCGTACAGGGCCGAGAGGAGGTGCTCCTCGAGCAGCTGTCGGCCCGCTTCGGCGCGCTCCCGGGCGACCTCGAGGCCCGCGTGCACGGCGCCGATGTCGAGACCATCCGTCGCTGGGCGGTGCGCATCCTCTCCGCGCAGACCTTGGACGAGGTGTTCGAGGACGGCTGAGGCCGCGGATGGGCCGGGGCGACGTGGCCGTGCAGGACTGCAGGTGGGATCCTCGGACGCCGATCATGACGAACTGCTTCCTCACGTACGAGCACGAGTTCTCAGAGTTCGCAGTCGTCGACTGGGAGGACCGAGCCACTGTCGTTCCGTCGGGCCCCGGAGGTGCTCGGCCCAGGCAGGGGCTGGTCCTTCGAGTGGACCCAGACGAGGTCGTGGCCGTCCGCGTCACCGACGGCGCGCTTACGCCCGACGAGGTCGACTACGCGGACTTCGTGCTCGGCCCCGCGGCCTTGGAGGTCCGAAGCGGCGCTTTTCGTGGGTGGTGCCAACCGCGAGGAGCATGTGCAAGACGCAACGCGGATCCCGGTTCCGTGGCAGTTCTGCTTGGTCGCCATCTACCGGGTGAGGTGGCAAGACTCGCCCAGATGGTACGACGAGGACGGAGAGATGCTGGACTCCGTCCCCCCCGATCTCGTCGTCCACCTTGGGCAAGCGGCGTCGACTCAGGTGGAAGGACCAGCACGCTTCGACCGCGTTCCCTCTGAGGCCCCCTTCCTGTTTGCTTCAAGTCGGCGCGTCATCGGACCGCGAGTTGGAAGCCATATGCGCGTGCGCGTCTTTCAGGGGCCGCCCGGACATCTGTCCCTGCGGCCCCTTCAACCATTGGAGCTGTGTCGCGGGCGGCTGCGGGGGGCGCCGGATGTTCGCTGGCGGGACCGGCTCCTCGTTCACATCGTCGAGGTGGACGCCGATGCACGGACCTTCGTGGCCGAGCTCCTGGCTGTGCTCGAGCGCCGGCCCCTCTGATGGAGTAGGAATGCAGGAGGTGGTCTCGGCCGCCGAACTGTGCGTGCAAGGTATCCTGCGGAACGCACAGGCGGCGGTGAGGGGCTCGGAACCGCGAACCCGTCTCAGCGCAGCCGCTCGAACGCCTCCGCCATCCGGGTGAGGGCGCGGTCCAGGGTGTCCTCGTCCGTGGCGTACGAGAGGCGCACGTGGTTCGGCGCGCCGAAGGGGGCGCCGGGGACCACCACCACCGCGTACTGCTCGAGGAGGTAGTCCGAGAGGTCGTCGGCGTCCTTCACCACGGTGCCGTCGGGGCGAGCCTTGCCGAACAGGCCGCTCACGTCGGGGAAGGCGTAGAAGGCGCCGCGGGGGTCGAAGCAGGTGACACCCTTGAAGTGGCGGAGCTTGTCGACGATGAAGCGCCGGCGGCGGTCGAAGGCGGCGAGCATGCGCTCCACCGGACCCGGGTCGCCGGTGAGCGCGGCGACGCCGCCCATCTGGATGGGGGCGGAGGCGTTGCTGGTGGACTGCCCCTGGAGCATGTTCATCGCTGCGATCAGGGTCTTCGGGCCCACCGCCCAGCCGAGGCGTAGGCCGGTCATCGCGAAGGTCTTGGAGCACCCGTTCACCACCACGGTGCGGTCCTCGAGATCGGGGGCCACCTCCAGGAGTGAGATCTGCTCGGCGCCCTCGTAGAGGAACCGATCGTAGATCTCGTCCGAGATGATCACCGCGTTCGGGTAGCGGCGGAGCACCTCGGCCGTGGCCTCGAGGTCGGCGCGGCTGTAGACCCCGCCGGTGGGGTTCGAGGGGCTGTTCAGGATCACCAGCCGCGTCTTGTCGGTCATCGCGGCGTCGAGGACCTCGGGGCGAACCACGAAGCCGTCGTCCTGGGTGCCCACCGCGGTGACGGGGGTGGCCTCGGCGATCCGGATGATGTCCGGGTAGCTCACCCAGTAGGGCGCGAGCACCACCGCCTCGTCGCCGGGGTTCAACACCGCCATGGCCACGTTGAACACCGCCTGCTTGGCGCCCGCGGACACCACCACCTGGTTGCTCGCGAGGGAGAGGCCCTTATTCGCGTAGTGGGCCCGGATGACCTCGACCAGCTCGGGCAGGCCGCCCACCGGGGTGTAGCGGGTGTAGCCGTCGGTGAGGGCCTTGTGGATGGCCTCGATCACGTGGTCGGGGGGCGGGAAGTCGGGCTCGCCGGTGGTCAGGGACACCACGTCCCGGCCCTTCGCCTTCATGTCTCGGGCCTTCTGGGCCATGGCCAGGGTGGCCGAGGGCGCCACGGTGGAGAGGCGGTCCGCGAGCTTCATGGAGGGGTGATACGCTGTTGTCGGGGGGGAGTCCACGCCGGAGGGGAAGTGTCCGTCCACGGCCACGGCCACGATCACGGCCACGGTACCGGCCTCCGCCCTGCACCTCCGACGTGGTCGTGGTCGTGGTCGAAGTCACTCCTCGGGCGCCGCGTACCAGCTCATGGCCGCCTCCCCGTGGCGTCGGCTCTTGGTCATCACCAGCCCCGCGGGTGCGGCGGGCGCCGGGTCGCTCCTGCGGTGCTCCAGCACCACCACGCCGCCGTCCGCCAACAGCCCCGCCGCCGCTGCCAGCACCGCTGGCAAGGCATCCTGCGCCAGGTCATAGGGCGGATCCGCGAAGATCAAGTCGAAGCGGGCGCCCTCCCGGGCGAGCGCGGCCAGGGCCGTCGCCACCGGCTGGGCCCGCACCACGAGCGCCGTGCCCGCGCCGAGGGCGGCGGCGTTCTCGGCCAGGGCGGCGAGGGCAGGGCGGGCCTTCTCGACGCACACCGCGGCCGCCGCGCCCCGGGAGAGCGCCTCCAGGGCCACCGCGCCGGTGCCCGCGTACAGGTCGAGCACCCGCCAGCCCTCCACGTCGAACAGGGCGTTGAACAGGGCCTCACGGGCCATGTCCGCGGTGGGCCGGGTGGCGGTCCCCCGCGGCGCGACCAGGCGGCGCCCGCCCCACCGGCCCCCGACGATCCTCACGGGAGGACGCGGTACGCGGTGGGGCGCTCGTGGTCAAGGCAAGGCAGCTTGCGCCGAAAGTCGTGCACGCGGCCGAGGTCGATCTCCGCGTAGATCACCCCAGGCCGATCGGGGGCCTGGGCGAGCACCGTGCCCCAGGGGTCGATGATCACCGAGCGCCCGTAGGTGACCCGCCCCGGGGCGTTGTTCCCGACCTGGGCCGGAGCCAACACGTAGGCCTGGGACTCGATCGCGCGGGCTCTGAGCAGCACCTCCCAGTGGTCGCGCCCGGTGGGCACGGTGAACGCGGCGGGCACGAAGAGGAGCTCCGCCCCCGCCCGGACCAGGGTGCGGTAGAGGTCGGGGAAGCGCAGGTCGTAGCAGACGCTGAGCCCGAAGGTGCCGAGCGGGGTCTCGGCCCGCACCGCGCCCGCCCCCGGCGCGACCGAGGCGCTCTCGGTGTGGGTCGCGCCTTCGCCCAGGGCCACGTCGAAGAGGTGGATCTTGCGGTACACCGCCCGGGCCTGGCCGTCGGGCCCGTAGAGCACCGAGGTGTTGTAGACGTGCTCGGGGTCGGGCCCCCGCTCGGGGAGGGTGCCGGCCACGAGGTGGATCCCGTGTCGGCCCGCCAGCTCACCGAGGCGGCGGAAGAGCGGGCCGTCCACCGGCTGGGCGAGGGCCCGCTTGTCGGCCTCCGGGCCCATGAAGGCCACGTTCTCGGGCAGGGCCACCAGCTGGGCCCCCCGGCCGGCGGCCTCGGCGACGAGCGCCTCGGCCTGGGCCATGGAGGCGCTCACGTCGGTGGTCGTGGTGAGCTGGACGACGGCGGCGAGGTAGGCCACGGCGGGCCCAGTGTACGGCGTTCCGAAACCCGTGGCGATCCTCGGGGGATTCGTACTAGGTTCCGCGCGCGATGGCTTTTGACAAGGTGGATCAAGCGGTTCCGAACTTCCCGGAGCTGGAGTCCCGCATCCTGGAGCTCTGGAAGGCGCGCCGGGTGTTCGAGCGCAGCCTCGAGGAGACCCGGGGCAAGCCCGAGTTCGTGTTCTACGAGGGCCCGCCCACCGCCAACGGCCGTCCGCACAACGGGCACGTCCTCACCCGGGTCATCAAGGACCTCTTCCCCCGCTACATGACCATGCGCGGCTACCACGTGGCGCGCCGGGCGGGCTGGGACACCCACGGCCTCCCGGTCGAGGTGGAGGTCGAGAAGGAGCTCCGCATCTCCGGCAAGGAGGCGATCATCGAGTATGGCGTCGACCGCTTCTCCAAGAAGTGCATGGAGAGCGTGTTCCGCTACACCGAGGAGTGGGAGCACCTCACCGAGCGCATCGGCTTCTGGGTGAACCTCGACGAGGCCTACGTCACCTACCACAAGTCCTACGTCGAGAGCGTGTGGTGGGCGCTGTCCGAGCTGTTCAAGAAGGGGCTGCTCTACCGCGGCCACAAGGTGGTGTGGTGGTGGGCCCAGGGTGGCACAGCGCTGTCGAGCGGTGAGGTCGGCAACGCGTACAAGACGGTGGACGACCCCTCCGCCTACGTGCGCTTCCCGCTCGTGGGCGAAGACGCGGCGCTCGTGGTCTGGACGACGACCCCGTGGACGCTCCCGAGCAACATGTTCGCGGCGGTGCACGCGGAGTTCGAGTACGCCTACGCGAAGGACCAGGAGAGCGGCGAGACGCTGGTGCTCGCCAAGGACCTCGTCCCCACGCTGGCCCAAAAGCTCGGGCGTGAGCTCGAGATCACGAAGGTGGTGAAGGGCAGCCAGCTCATCGGCAAGCGCTACACCCCGCCCTTCGACGTCTACGCCAAGGAGCTGCCCGAGACCGACGATCGCTACTGGCGGGTGGTGCCCGGCAACAAGGCCCCCACCGGCACCCCGCAGTGGTTCGTGACCCTCGAGGCCGGCACCGGGGTAGTGCACCTGGCCCCCGCCTTCGGTGAGGACGACTGGAAGGTCTGGCGCAACGAGAAGATGACCCGGGACGACGTGGAGATGCTCTGCAGCGTCCGGGTGGACGGCAAGCTCGACCACCGCCTCGCCTCGCTCGGGCTCGAGGGGGTCTGGGTCAAGGACGCCGACAAGGCGCTCATCAAGGACCTCGACGCCCGCGGGGTGCTCCTGTTCCACGAGACCTACCGGCACGAGTACCCGTTCTGCTGGCGCGCCGACGACGACCCGCTGATCCAGTACGCGCGGGACGCGTGGTTCATCCGGACCACCGCGAAGATCGATCAGGTCATCGAGAACAACCAGCAGACCACCTGGTTCCCCGAGCACATCCGGGACGGCCGCTTCGGCGACTTCCTCGGCTCGAACGTGGACTGGGCGCTGTCGCGCGAGCGCTTCTGGGGCACGCCGCTCAACATCTGGATCTGCGACGGGTGCGGGCACATGGAGGCGCCGGACTCCTGCGCCGCCATCGAGGCCAAGAACCCCGAGGCGTTCGCCCACTTCCGCGCCGCTCAGGCCGAGGACCCGACGCTGTCCGAGCACCTCATGGTGCACAAGCCGTGGATCGACCAGGTGACCTTCGGGTGCGCGAAGTGCTCGAGCGGCACCATGCGCCGGGTGCCCGAGGTGATCGACTGCTGGTTCGACTCCGGCTGCATGCCGTTCGCGCAGCTCGGCTACCCGCACAAGCCGGGGAGCCAGGAGGCGTTCAAGCGCGCCTTCCCGGCCGACTTCATCAGCGAGGCGGTGGACCAGACCCGGGGCTGGTTCTACAGCCTCATGACCATCTCGAACCTGATCTTCGAGAAGGCGCCCGCGCCGCACCCCTACAAGCGGTGCATCGTGCTCGGGCTGGTCCTCGATCGGGACGGGAAGAAGGAGTCCAAGTCGAAGGGCAACTACACCCCGCCCGAGGTGATCCTGGACGGGGTGCGGATGGAGTTCGCGCCCGTCACCCTCGACGCCCCCTACGCCAAGGCGGTGAAGGCGGTGAAGCCGGGCTCGGTCTACATCGCGCGTGAGGATCTCGAGGGCCTCGACCTGAAGGAGGGGGCCCACGTCCACCTGTACCGAAAGGCCGCGCCCGAGACCCGGTCGGCGTTGACGATCCACGTGGGCAAGGGGCTGCCCCGGCGCGTGGTGCTGATGGCGGACGAGGACCGGGCCGCGTTGGGCCTCGCCCTCGCGAAGACCGACGTGATGCCGTCCGAGGTGCCCTCGCAGCCCGCGGACCAGCGGGTGGTGGTGGAGTTCGACGAGGTGCCGGCGCCGGGCGCCGACGCGTTCCGGTGGTTCTTCTACGCGTCGAACCCGCCGTGGAACAACACCCGGCACTCGCTCAGCAACGTGCGCGTGCTCCAGAAGGAGCTCCCGATCAAGCTCCGGAACGTCTACTCGTTCTTCGTCACCTACGCGAACATCGACAGCTTCGATCCGATGAAGGACGAGCCGTCGAAGCGCCCCACCCGGGAGCGCCCGCTCCTCGATCGCTGGATCCTGAGCGAGCTCGAGAAGACCAAGATGAAGGTGGTGACCTTCATGGACGAGTACCGGTCCTACGAGGCCACCCAGGTGCTCAGCGAGTTCGTGGACGGGCTCTCGAACTGGTACGTGCGCCGCTCGCGCGAGCGCTTCTGGGCCGAGGGCCGCGGCCAGGACAAGCTCGACGCGTACTGGACCCTCTACCAGTGCCTGCGCGACTTCAGCGTGATGATCGCGCCGTTCCTGCCGTTCGCGGCGGAGGACATGTACCAGAACCTGGTGGTGAAGGTGTGTGGCGAGGGCTACCCGGACAGCGTGCACCTGCGCCTGTACCCGTCCGGCGACGACGCGCGCATCGACGAGGGCCTGTCGCGCGACATGGCCGAGGTGCGGGCGCTGGTGTCGCTCGGCCTGCAGGTCCGGGCGAAGAGCAAGATCAAGACCCGCCAGCCCCTGAAGGAGGCGGAGATCGTGCTCGCCGACGTGAGCCGCGAGCCCGCGCTGGCGCCCTACGTCGACATCATGAAGGAGGAGCTGAACGTCCAGGGCGTGAAGTTCGTCGGCCGGGCCGAGGACTACGTGACCTACCTGGTGAAGCCCAACTTCCAGAGCCTCGGCAAGCGCCTCGGGAAGAAGATGAAGGCGACCCAGGTCGCGCTCGCCCGAACCTCGGCGGACCAGCTCAAGCGCGCCCTCGACAAGGACGGGCGGGTGACGCTGCCGGTGGACGGCGACACCGTCGACCTCGGGGCGGACGACCTGTTGGTGCAGGTGGAGGCCAAGGAGGGCTTCGCCGCCGCCACCGGGCCCGAGGGCGTGGTGGTGCTGGACTGCACGCTGGACGAGGCGCTGGTGAAGGACGGCCTGTTCCGCGAGGTGCTCTCCCGCATCCAGGCCGCGCGGAAGGAGATGCAGCTCGACTTCGCGGCCCGCATCAAGCTCGCCCTCAACGGCGACCCCGCGGTGATGGCGGTGTGCGCGGAGCGCGCGGAGGCCATCAAGAAGGAGACCCTCGCCGTGCACATCGAGCTGGGCGGGAGCCTCGGCGGGCGGGTGTTCGAGGTGAAGGTCGAGGGCGAGCCGCTGACGGTGGAGATCCTCCCCGCGCCGCCGCCGCGCGGCGCCAGCCAGGCGGGCTGAGCGAGGAACGGCTCTTGAGCGGGACCTCGGCCGCGCCCGGCGCGCTCAAGCAGACCCTGGGCCCGGTGATGCTGTGGGGCCTCGGGGTCGGCTACGTCATCAGCGGCGAGTACTTCGGCTGGAACCTGGGTCTGCCCGCGGGCGGCACCTACGGGATGCTGGCCGCCACGCTCGTCATCACCGTGATGTACGTGGCGTTCATCCTCTCCTACACCGAGCTCGCGTGCGCCATCCCGCGGGCGGGCGGGGCCTTCGTGTATGGGGCCCGGGCGATGGGGCCCTTCGGCGGCTTCATGGCCGGCCTGGTGCAGGTGGTGGAGTTCGTCTTCGCGCCCCCCGCGATCGCGATGGCGATCGGGGCCTACGTGCAGCAGCGCTACCCGTCGGTCGACCCCGAGCACGCCGCCATCGCGGCCTACTTCGTGTTCACCGGCATCAACGCGGCGGGGGTGCGCCTCGCGGCCGCGTTCGAGCTGGTGGTGACGGTGCTCGCGGTGGGCGAGCTCCTCCTGTTCATGGCGGTGGTGGCCCCCGACTTCTCGGTCGCGAACCTGCACAAGGACCCGCTCCCGAACGGGTGGGGTGGGGCGTTCGCGGCGCTCCCCTTCGCGATCTGGTTCTACCTCGCGATCGAGGGGGTCGCGAACGCGGCGGAGGAGGCCCGCAACCCGCAGCGCAACGTGGCGATCGGGTTCGGCGCCGCCATCGTGACCCTCGTGGTGCTCGCGCTCGGGGTCTTCCTGGTGACCAGAGCTGGTGCACCGCTGCGCGGAGCACGACCTCTGGCACCAGAGGCGTAGCCCACGGGCCCTTGGCCCGATGGGCCGGGCATCTTCACCGCGGTGGGGGTCGACGGCTGGAGCACCATCGTGTTCCCGCCCGGGAGCGCCGACCCGAGCGACGCGCCGCTCCCCCTCGCGCTCGCCAAGGTGGTGAGCAAGGAGAGCTGGCTCTTCTCGGTCCTCCTCCTGATCGGCCTGTTCGGCCTGATCGCGTCGTTCCACGGCATCATCCTCGCCGCGGCCCGGGCCACGATGGAGCTGGGTAGGGCGCGCTTCCTGCCCGGCGTCCTCGGCGTGGTGAACGTGCGCACCGGGACCCCCATCTTCGCGCTCGCCGCCAACCTCGCGGTGGGGATCGTGGCGATCCGCTCGGGGCGCACGGGGGAGATCATCACCCTCGCGTGCTTCGGCGCGCTGTCGCTCTACATCCTCTCGATGGCCTCGCTCTTCATCCTGAGGCGCAAGGAGCCCGAGCTCGCGCGGCCGTTCCGCGCGGTGGCGTACCCCGTGTTCCCCGCGCTGGCGCTGGGGATCGCGGCGATCTCGCTCGTGGCGATGACGCTCTACAACCTCGCCATCGCTGGGGTCTTCTTCGCCATCATGGCGGCGGGCGCGCTCCTGGCTACAGCAGTCGGCGTTCCGCTTCGCGGAGCACCGCCTGCTCCCCCAGAGGCGTAGCCCTCAGGCCTTCGGCCTGAAGGGCCGGGCATCTACTTCGTCGTGCTCGTGCGGCCGCGCCTCGGAGCGGGCTGGCGCTATGATTCGTGATCCCTACAAAAGCGAAGCCCCACTCAGCGGGTGCTGAGCGGGGCCCAAGGAACGTACGAGCCATCCGATCGAGATCGGTGCTCTTACTGTAGACGAAAATCGCGCGAACACAAACACGCGTCGCACGATCATCGACCGACCACCGACTCAGCGCCAGGTGACCTTGTCGCCCGCTGGGCGTCGCGTGCCCTCGGGCCACGGCACGCCGGGCCAGCCCACGAAGAAGAAGCCGAGGCAGCGCGCGGGCGCTTCGAGCTCGAGGTGCTGGGCGACCTCGGGGCCGAACGTCTTCTTGCCCGACGACCAGAAGCCCGCGAGCCCGAGCGCGCGCGCGGCGAGGTGCATGTTCTGGACGGCCATCGCGGTGGAGGCGAGCTCCTCGTGCTCGAAGATCTTCGGGTTGGTGGAGGGCGCGACGACGATGGCGATGACGTAGGGCGGCGTGCGGAACTTCTCCATGAGCTTCTCGCGCCGCGGGTCGCCGGCCGGCAACGTGGGTTGCCCCGGGTCCGCGAGGTCGCGGCACACCGCCTCGGCGAGCTCGAGCCGCGCGTCGCCGCTCATCACCACGAAGCGCCACGGCTCGGTCTGCCCGTGCGAGGGCGCCCAGTTCGCCGCCTCGAGGAGCTGCTCGATGAGGCCTCGATCCACGGGGTCGGTCTTCATGCGCTCGGGCTTGATGGAGCGGCGCAGGCGGATGGCTTCGAAGATGTCCATGCGGGCGCCATGATCGATGACGGGTGTGGTCACGTCCATGTGCTACGTCCGAGGTCGGGCCGGGTGACACGCGCACTTTTCCCTTGCCTCTTGTTGCCTGCTGGTCATTATGGCGGCGAAACCTTTCTCTCGGCGTGAGCCGGCGGATAAGGTGGGAGCCCTTCACGGGGCTGTCCCGCCTTTTTTTGTTTCTGGGGAGCACCAAGCACCGTGAAGCGGAACGCGACGGCAGAGCGTGTGTACGAGCTCGTGGAGCCCGTGGCGGCGCGCGAGGGGTACGAGCTCCTGGACGTGGAGCTGGTCACCGAGCGGGGCCGCGCCATCCTGCGCCTGTACATCGACACGGTGCCGCCCAGCACGCCCGAGCGCGGCGTCTCGGTCGAGGACTGCACCCACGTCTCACGCGTGGCCGGCGATCTCCTCGACGTCGAGGACGTGATCCCCGGTGAGTACAACCTGGAGGTCTCGTCCCCCGGGCTGTTCCGCCCCCTCACCAAGCCCGCGCACTTCGAGCGCGCGCTGGGGGAGCGGGTGCGGGTGAAGACCTACGACAAGGTCCACGAGCGCCGGGTCTTCGTGGGCACCCTGACCCAGCACGGGGAGGGCCACCTGACCGTGGACGTGGACGGGCAGCCCTTCGAGGTGCCCCTGGACGGGGTGGCCAAGGCCAACCTCGAGCCCCTTTTGGATTTCTGAGACGAGAAGGCGGGAAAGAGCCATGGAACTCGAGAACCTCAACACCATCATCGACCAGGTCTCCAAGGACAAGGGCGTCGCGCGGGACGTCCTCGTCGAGGCCCTCGAGGCGGCGATGCTGACCGCGGCACGCAAGGTCTTCGGCCCGGATCAGGATCTGGAGGCGCACTTCGACACGGACACCGGCAAGGTCCAGATCACGGAGTGGCGCACGGTGGTGGATCAGATCGAGCATCCGGCCACCGAGGTGCTCCTGCCGGAGGCCCGCGCCAAGCTGGACCCCGAGTGTGAGGTGGGCGACTCCCTCGGCAAGCTGGTGGGTGAGCTCCCCGCGCGCGTGGTCCCGAAGGACCGCTGGGCCGAGCTCGACATCTACAACGACCAGCTGGGCCGCGTGGCCGCCCAGACCGCGAAGCAGGTCATCATCCAGCGCGTCCGCGAGGCGGAGCGCGAGAACGTCTTCAACGAGTACGCGGACCGCAAGGAGGAGCTGGTCACCGGCGTGGTGCGCCGCTTCGAGCGCGGCAACCTGATCGTGGACCTCGGCCGCGCGGAGGCGGTGCTGCCGCTGCGCGAGCAGTGCCCGCGTGAGTCGTACCGGGTGAACGACCGCATCCAGGCGTACGTGGTCGACGTGAACAAGCAGGCCCGCGGCGCGCAGATCGTGCTGTCCCGCACCTCGCCCGGCCTCCTCATCAAGCTCTTCGAGATGGAGGTGCCC
Organism: Deltaproteobacteria bacterium; assembly: GCA_020632995.1. Lineage (GTDB taxonomy): Bacteria > Myxococcota > Kuafuiibacteriia > Kuafuiibacteriales > Kuafuiibacteriaceae > JACKEN01. The sequence goes on from JACKEN010000001.1 coordinate 978,488, forward strand.
GAGATCTACGAGGGCATCGTGAAGATCGAGGCGGCGGCCCGCGAGCCGGGCGCCCGCTCCAAGATCGCGGTCTCGTCCTCGGATCGGGACGTGGATCCGGTGGGCGCCTGCGTGGGCATGAAGGGCTCGCGCGTGCAGGCCGTGGTCCAGGAGCTCCGCGGTGAGAAGGTCGACATCGTCCCCTACGACGAGGACACCGCCCGCTTCGTCTGTAACGCCCTGGCCCCGGCCGAGGTGAGCCGCGTGCTCGTCGACGAGTCGAACCACGCGATGGAGATCATCGTCCCCGACGACCAGCTCTCCCTCGCGATCGGCCGGCGCGGTCAGAACGTGCGCCTCGCCTCCCAGCTCACCGGCTGGCGCCTGGACATCGTGAGCGAGTCCAAGGTGCGCGAGATCAAGGATCTGGCCTTCAAGTCGCTGGGCCGCCTGAACGGGGTCAACGACATCCACATGCAGACCCTGTACAACTACGGGATCCGCTGCGCGCAGGACATCCTGAACGCCGACCATGGCTTCCTGTCGAACATCCCCGGCATCGGGGTCGACTTCGCCACCCGCCTGAAGACCGACGCCCAGCGCGTGGTCGGTGAGGAGAAGGCGGAGGACCAGGAGGCCAAGCGCCAGGAGGAGGTCCGGGCGCGTGATCAGGCCAAGGAGATGTTCCGGGTCCACGACGCGCGCAAGGCGCTGCGCCCCGAGGTGGAGCGCCTGGCCCGGGTGAAGGGCGTGGGCGAGGCGATGATCCCGCGCCTCGAGGCGGCGGACGTCCACTCGGTGGAGGAGCTGGCCGCGCTGACGGACCTGAAGCGGGCGGCGGAGCGGGCCGAGCTGAGCCTGGAGCAGGTGGACCAGCTCCGGCACGCGGCCTCGGTCTACCTCACGCGTGAGGCGGCGGGGCAGGAGCTGCCCCCCTCGAGCGCGGACGCGGGGCCCGAGGACGGCTACGCGCCGTCCGACCTGTTGGCGGCGGCCCAAGCAGCGGATGAGCCCGCGGAGGCCTCGGCCTGAGGCCGAGGCAGGTCATGGAGGATCGGCGTGTTGGCAACTGTGACGCAGCGCGAGGAGGCGTCGGGGGAACATGTCCCGATGCGTCAGTGTGCGGTCACGCGCCGGCGCGCCCCGCAGGCTGAGCTCCTGCGGATCGCCCTGGGGCCGGACGGCGCGCCGTACGTCGACGTGATCGGTCGCGCGCCGGGCCGCGGGGTGTATGTCAGCCCGGAGCCCGAGGTGTTCCGGAAGGCGCTGTCCCCGAAGGGGATCGGGCGGACCTTCCGGGGCAAGGTGCGCCCGATCCCGGCCGAGGAGGTCGAGCGCCTGCTCGCCGACGCGCTGGTGCGGATGGAGACCCGGATCGTAGAGATGCTGGGGATCGCGCGCCGGGCGGGCCTGCTGGAGCTGGGGATGGACCCCACGGCGCGGGCCCTGGCAGGTGCCAACCTCGCGGGTTGGCTTGTGATTCGGGCCGAGGATCTCGGTGATGCCTCCGCCCGGAAGCTGGACGAGCTCCTGGCCGCCGCGACGGCCAGGGGGACCCAGGTGCGGGTGATCCGCGTCGGGAAGAAGCAGGACTTGGGATCAAGGCTGGGCCGAACGGAGGTGGGTGTGATAGCGATGCGCCCCTCCCGTCACACGGACCGGGTGATGGCCGAGGCAGACCGGTGGTCGTCGCTCGGCGGGAGTGGGGGAACGCACCCCGAAATCCCGTTGACCGGGACACGTCAGGGGGCGCAGTCGAAGGGCGGCGCGATCGGCACCGGGCAGGGCCGAAGCGAGGTGAAGTAGCTGATGGGGAAGAAGCGGGTCTTTGAGCTGGCGAAGGAGCTCGGTTACACGAACAACCGAGACTTCATCGATAAGCTCCAGAAGCTGGGCTTCGAGGCGAAGTCCCACTCGTCCACGGTAGACGAGGACGACGTGCGTCGCGCGCTCGAGCGCGAGGACGAGCAGCGCAAGGCCAACACCGTCGAGCATCAGGTGAGCCGGAACGTCATTCGGCGTCGGCGCAAGGACGACGGAGAGACCACCACCACCCCGGTGGCGCCCACCCCGGTGGTGCGGCGTCGGCCCGGGGCCGCGGAGGAGGTCCAGGTCCAACCCCGCGCCACGGCGGAGGCCGCGGCGCCTGCCCAGGCTGCGCCCCAGGCGGAGACGCCGGTCGTGGCGGCTCCGGTCGCGGTCGAGACCGCGCCCGTTGCGCGCGTCGAAGAGGCGCCCGTGGCGGTGGCCCCCGAGGGGCCCGCGGCGGGTGAGGCCCCGGTGGCGGTCGAGGCCGCCGCTGGCGTGGCCGAGGTGGCGCACGAGGCGTCCGAGCCCGAGGCTGCGGCGCCCGTGGTGACGGAGGCGGGCGAGGCCCCCGCCGTCGCCGCCGAGGGCCAGGACACGGTGGAGGCTGCAGCTACGGCCGAGTCCACCGAAGAAGACGATGAGTCGAAGTCGGATGCCCGCGACAAGAAGCGGGAGGCGCGCACCGCGCGCCCCGATCGCAACAAGCGGGACGAAGACTACGACGAAGAGGATGAAAAGCCTGACGTGGAGGATCTCGGTATCTCGGAACTCGACTTTGCGGCCCGTGAGCCCACTGAAGTGAACATCGCCCGGGTGGCTCCGCCGCCCCCGTCCACACCTGCCCAGGTGAAGAAGGAGGAGGAGGTGAAGCCGAAGATCCTCCGCACGATCGACCCGAACGTGCTGAAGGCTCGGCTCAAGGCCTCCAAGCGCCCTGAGCCCCCCAAGGAGTGGGGCAAGCCCGGTTACGACATGGCGGCATCGCCGGTCACCGAGCTCGTGGTGCGCACCGACGCCACCGGCAAGAAGAAGGAGCTGGTGGATGTTCGGAAGGAGCAGGCCAAGGGCAAGGGCAAGCTGGGGGCTCGTCGGCGCGAGGAGATGAGCGCCAAGGACCTCCTCGAGCACCGTCGAGGCCAGGTCTACTACCCGGCGCCGAGCCGCAAGAAGCCGCGCGTGAAGAAGGGCGGCAAGCGCCCCGAGTCCATGAGCAACGTGGCGAAGCAGCCGATCTCCCTCGGTGACACCATCACCGTGGCGGAGCTCTCGCAGCAGATGGGGCGCAAGGCGGCCGAGATCATCGGCTTCCTGATGCGTAACGGGGTGATGGCGAACATCAACCAGCCCGTCGACTTCGACACCGCCTCCATGGTCTGCGAGGAGTTCGGGTACGAGGTGGAGTCGCACCGCTTCGAGGAGGAGGACCTCCTCATGGGCGAGGCTGGCGCGGACTACTCCGAGGATCCGGACGCGGTGCTGCGCGCGCCGGTGGTCACCGTGATGGGTCACGTCGACCACGGCAAGACGTCGCTCCTCGACCGCATCCGCAAGACGAACGTGGCGGCGGGCGAGGCGGGTGGCATCACCCAGCGCATCGCCGGCTACCAGGTGCCGACCAGCAAGGGGCTCATCACCTTCCTCGACACCCCCGGTCACGCCGCGTTTACCGCGATGCGTGCCCGCGGCGCCAACGTCACGGACATCGTGGTGCTGGTGGTGGCGGCCGACGACGGCGTGATGCCCCAGACCCGAGAGGCGATCGAGCACGCGCGGGCGGCTCGGGTGCCGCTCATCGTGGCGGTCAACAAGATCGACAAGCCCGAGGCCAACCCGGACCGCGTCCTCCAGCAGCTGGCGGACATGAGCATCCTGGTCGAGGACTGGGGCGGCGACGTGCTGTCCCGTCGGATCTCGGCCAAGACCGGCGACGGGGTCGAGGACCTCCTCGAGCTCATCGCGCTGCAGGCCGAGATCCTCGAGCTGAAGGCCAACCCGTCCGTTCCGGCGGTGGCCAAGGTGGTCGAGGGTCACGTGCACAAGGGTCGGGGCCCGGTGGCCACCGTCCTCGTGCAGGAGGGCACCCTGCGCACCGGCGACATCATCGTGGTGGGCGAGTCCATCGGGCGCGTCCGCGCGATGCTGGGTGACGGCGGCAGGAAGCTGAAGGAGGCCGGCCCCTCGGTGCCGGTCGAGATCCTCGGCCTCGACAGCGTCCCGAACCCCGGCGACGACCTGCGCGTGGCGAAGGATCTGGACGCGGCCAAGGAGCTCGCGTCCCACCGTCGCGACAAGCGGCGCTCGGCCGAGGTCGGCACTCAGGGCAAGGTCTCGCTGCAGGACCTCTTCGCGCGCCTCCACAGCGAGGAGCAGAAGGACCTCAAGATCATCATCAAGGCGGACGTGCAGGGCTCGGTCGAGGCGCTGCGCCAGGCCTTGACCGACCTCTCCACCGAGAAGGTGAAGGTGTCGGTGATCTCCGGCGGCGTGGGCGCGGTGACCGAGTCCGACGTGGAGTTCGCGAAGGCCTCCGAGGCCATCGTGGTGGGCTTCGGCGTCCGTCCGGACACCAACGCCCTCAAGGCGGCGCGGGCCCTCGAGGTCGACATCCGCTCCTACAGCATCATCTACGAGGCTGTGGACGAGGTGCGGCTGGCGATGCAGGGCCTCCTGTCCCCGGTGGAGAAGGAGAAGTACCTGGGCCGGGCCGAGGTGCGCACCACCTTCAAGGTGCCGCGGGTCGGTACGGTGGCGGGCTGCGCGGTGGTCGACGGTGTGGTCGCCCGAAGCGCGAACATCCGGCTGCTCCGGGACTCCAAGCCCATCTACGATGGGCGCCTGGCGTCGCTGAAGCGGTTCAAGGACGACGTGCGCGAGGTCAAGGAAGGCTTCGAGTGCGGCATGAACCTCGACCGCTTCGACGACGTCCGCGAGGGCGACATCATCGAGGCGTACGAGATCGTCCTCACCGCGGCCACGCTGGATGGCCCGCTGGGCAGCAATGAGGCCCGCGCCTGACACGCACGAGGTGACGGCCGGCCCCTCGGTGGGGTCGGTCGCCCTCGGCGCCTGAAGCATCCCATGGTGGTCGGCGTCCTGAAGATCTCGCTCGGGATCGAGGCGGCGGACTCCCTCAAGGCCAAGCGGCGCGTGGTGAAGAGCCTGGTGGAGCGGACCCGCAACCGCTTCAACTGCGCCGTGGCCGAGGTGGGTGACCACGACCTGTACAACCGCGCGATCATCGGGGTGAGCGTGGTGGCCAACGACGGCCCCTTCGTGAACTCGGTGCTCGACAAGATCCTGGACGCGCTCGAGCTGGACGCGCTGGGCAGGGCGGAGATCCTGTCCTCGGACCTCGAGCTGATCCACGTGTGAGGCGACGAACGTGGCGACGAAGAAGAGGGGCCCCGGGGCCCGGCCGGTGCAGGTGGGCGAGCAGATCCGCCAGTGCATCGGTGAGCTGCTGCAGGAGGGCGCCCTGAAGGACCCGCGCCTGGATCCGAGCGGGGCGATGGTGACGGTGACCGAGGTGCGCATGACCCCGGACCTCCGCCTCGGCCGCGTGCTGATCTCGGTGTTCCCGGACTCGGACGAGGCGCTCCTGACCTCGGTGTTCGAGGGCTTCGCGTCGGCGAAGAACGAGGTGCGCCTCCAGGTCGCGCGGCGCCTGCGCCTGCGCTTCACCCCCGACTTCGCGTTCCTCGTGGACGACAGCATGGCCTACGGCGCGCGGATCGAGGCGCTCCTCAAGGAGATCAACGCCGAAGCCGAGGCCCAGGCGGGCGACGCGGCGGCCGAGGGGTAGGGCGTGGGTCGGCGTCGCCGCCCCGCCGCGCACCACGGGGTGCTGCTGGTGGACAAGCCCAGGGGGCCCACCAGCCATGACGTGGTGGCCCGCGTCCGGCGCCACTACGGCCAGCCCCAGGTGGGCCACACCGGGACCCTCGATCCGATGGCCACCGGCCTCATGGTGGTGACGCTCGGCAAGGCCACCCGCCTCGCCCAGTTCCTCGAGGCGACCGAGAAGACGTACCTCGGCACGATCACCCTCGGCGTGAGCACCACGACCTACGACGCAGAGGGCGAGGTGCTCGAGACCGCCCCGGTGCCCGAGCTCACCGTCGAGCAGGTCGAGGCCGCCGCGCGCGGCCTCGTGGGCGAGCTCCAGCAAGAGGTGCCCGCGTTCTCCGCCGTGAAGGTGGGGGGCGAGCGCCTCTACGCGAAGGCCCGGCGCCAGGAGGAGGTCGAGCTCCCGGTGCGGACGGTGGTGATCCATCGGCTCGAGGTCCTGCGCGTCGAGGGCGCGGAGGTCGACGTCGAGGTCACCGTCTCCAAGGGCACGTACATCCGGAGCCTGGCCGTGCAGCTGGGCGCCGCGCTCGGCCTGCCGGCCCACCTGTCCGCCCTGCGCCGGACCGGCGTGGGCCCCTACCGCGTAGCGGACGCGTGGCCCGCCCCCGAGCCCGGCGCCGAGCGCCCCGATCCGCTCCCCACCCTGATCCCGCCCGGCGAGGCGGTGGCCTTCCTCCCCGCCCTCTTTGCCGATCCGGTCGCGGCGGAGGGCGTGGCGTTCGGCCGCCAGGTGCTGGCGGGGCGGGCGAAGGGGGAGGGCTTCCACGCCGGGGATCCGGTGCGGGTGGTGGCGCCCGACGGGGCGCTGTTGGCGGTGGGGCACGCGACGGTCGACGCCGCGGCCCTCGCCGAGGCGCCCCCAGGCGAGCCCGCGGTCCGCTATGCCTGCGTTCTTGTTGACACGTCTGTGGCCGAGCCCTAGGGTCCCTGCGTCGTGAAGCCCCCCGGGGCTCATGACCCCCGGACGGTCGTCCGGGCGCGATCGTCCGGTACCGGCCCCACGGTGGGGCCGCCAGCAGACTGGAGTGGGTTGCAACCCGCTGATATGACTGGGTGATTCGAAAAGAGGAATCAAATGGCGCTTCTCGCAGCTCGCAAGCAGGAGATCATCGAAAAGTTCGGCAAGGACGGGAACGACACCGGGTCCGCGGAGGTCCAGGTGGCCCTCCTGACCGCCCGGATCAACGACCTGCAGGACCACTTCAAGGCCCACAAGAAGGACCACCACAGCCGCCGCGGGCTGCTGAAGATGGTGGGTCAGCGGCGCCGGCTGCTCGACTACCTTCGGAGCAAGAGCGAGGACCGCTACAAGAACCTGATCCAGGAGCTCGGCCTCCGTAAGTAATGGAGTTGGCTAGGGTTCTAAGGTGATAGGGGGTGTCCCGGGTGCTTCGACGGAGGAAGGTTGGCCTTGGGCTAGACCTTCGAGGCCGGATGGCCGATGATGCCGTCGATGCCCCGGGGCGACACCGCCGCACGTTGGTAGGTCGAGCAATGGGCTGAGTGGTTCCGAGCATCTTGCGTCTTCTGACGAGCCATCCGAACCGCTTTTTGCTTCTCCCCGCTCAGCCCATTGCTCGATCCACCGACGGCGGTCCCGCCTCGAGCCCCTGGCATGGAATGAACGTTTTGCCGGTCTGACCCACCTCACCCGATCTCTTCGGGGGAAGTCGGACCGCAGGCTCAGGAAAGCGAGACGATGACGCACATCAAGCGGACCGTTCAAGTCGGCGACAAGGACTTCACATTCTCCATCGGCCACATCGCCAAGCAGGCGAGCGGCTCGGTGATGGTCTACTTCGGTGACTCTGCCGTGCTGTGCACGGTGTGTGGCGCCAAGGAGCCGCGGCCGGGCATGGACTTCCTGCCCCTCACCGTGGACTACCTCGAGAAGACCTTCGCGGCCGGCAAGATCCCCGGCGGCTTCTACAAGCGCGAGGGGCGCCCGCGCGACCACGAGACGCTGATGTCCCGGATCATCGACCGCTCGATGCGGCCGCTGTTCCCGAAGACGTGGCGCTGCGAGACCCAGGTCATCGCGACCGTGCTCAGCTACGACCCCGACTTCCCCACCGACGTGTGCGGCCTCATCGGGTCCTCGGTGGCGACGACGATCTCCGAGATCCCGTTCGCGGGGCCGATCGCCGCGGTGCGCGTCGGTCGCGTCGACGGCGAGCTGGTGGCCAACCCCAGCCGCGCCCAGCGCGAGAAGAGCGACCTCGACCTCTTCGTGTCCTGCTCCGAGAACGCGATCGTGATGGTGGAGGGCGGCGGCCTCGAGGTCCCCGAGACCGCGGTCGTCGACGCGCTCCTCTTCGCGCACCAGACCTGCCAGCCCCTGATCCAGTTCCAGAAGGAGCTGCAGGCGGAGATCGGCAAGGCCAAGCGTGAGATCCCGCCCGAGGATCACGACGAGGCGGTCGAGGGCCGGCTCGTGGAGCTGGCCACCCCCGCGCTGTCCACCGCGGTGGTGGTGAAGGACAAGCACGAGCGCTACGCGGCGATCGACGCGGCGAAGAAGAGCGCGCTCGAGACCCTCAAGAGCGAGCTCGGTGAGGAGAAGTACCTCGAGAAGGAGAAGATCGCGAAGAACGCGTTCTCCGACCTCAAGTACAACCTCGTGCGTCGCAAGATCGTGAACGAGAAGGTCCGGATCGACGGCCGCGGCTTCGCGGACATCCGGCCCATCCTCTGCGAGGTGGGCAACCTCGAGCGCGTGCACGGCTCCGCCATGTTCCAGCGCGGCGAGACCCAGGCGATCGTGACCGCGACCCTGGGCACCAGCGCGGACGAGCAGAAGCTGGACACCCTGGAGGGCTTCTCCTTCAACCGGTTCATGCTCCACTACAACTTCCCGCCGTACTCGGTGGGTGAGACCAAGTTCCTCCGCTCGCCCGGCCGTCGTGAGATCGGCCACGGCAAGCTGGCGGAGCGCGCGGTGGAGAACCTCGTGCCGACCCAGGAGGCGTTCCCGTACACGGTGCGCATCGTCTCCGAGATCACCGAGTCCAACGGGTCCAGCTCGATGGCGTCGGTGTGCGGCGCCACCCTGTCGATGCTCGACGCGGGCGTGCCGATGAAGGCCATGGCGGCCGGCATCGCGATGGGCCTCATCGAGCAGGACGGCAAGATCGCGGTGCTCTCCGACATCCTCGGCGACGAAGATCACCTCGGCGACATGGACTTCAAGGTGTGCGGCACCGAGAAGGGCATCACCGCGGTCCAGATGGACATCAAGCTCACCGGCGTCAGCCGTGAGACCCTCGAGCAGGCGCTGCAGCAGGCCCGCGATGGCCGGCTGCACATCCTGGGCGAGATGAAGAAGACCATCGACGCCCCGCGCGACGAGATCAGCAAGTGGGCCCCGCGGATCACGAAGTACAAGATCAAGGCGGAGCGCATCAAGGACGTCATCGGGCCCGGCGGCAAGGTCATCAAGGACATCGTCGCCAAGACCGGCGTGGCGATCGACATCGGGGACGACGGCACCATCAGCCTCGCCTCGGCGGATCCGGAGATGGTCGACAAGGCCATCAAGATGATCAAGGACCTCACCCGGGAGCCCGAGATCGGGAAGATCTACCTGGGCAACGTCCGCAAGGTCACCGAGTTCGGCGCCTTCGTGGAGATCTTCCCCGGCACCGACGGCCTGGTCCACATCTCGGACCTCGCTGAGAAGCGGGTGAACCGGGTCGAGGACATCGTGCGCGAGGGTGACGAGGTGCTGGTGAAGGTCACCAGCATCGATCGCATGGGCAAGATCCGCCTGTCCCGCCGCGAGGCCATCGGCCAGAAGATCAGCGAGTGAGCTGATCCCCCTGTGCGGCGGGCGAGCGTGCCCGCCGCGCCCCTCTCTCATGAGCACCCCCGACCCAGCCCCGGTGACGGTGCGCGTCCTGCGCCTCCCGCACCGGCCGGCCGAGCTCCCGCTCCCCGCCTACGCCACCGCCCACGCCGCCGGCCTCGATCTCGCGGCGGCGGAGGAGCTCACGCTGCCCCCGGGCGGCCGCGCCGCGGTGGGTACCGGCCTCGCCATCGCGCTCCCGCCCGGCTTCGAGGGCCAGGTGCGGCCGCGCTCCGGGCTCGCCCTCAATCACGGGATCACCGTGCTGAACGCCCCGGGGACGGTCGATGCCGACTACCGGGGCGAGGTGAAGGTGATCCTCGTGAACCTCTCGGCCGCCCCCTTCGTGGTGCGGGTGGGCGAGCGCATCGCCCAACTCGTGGTGGCGCCGGTGCGCCAGGCGGTCTGGGCGGAGGTGGAGGTCCTGGACGACACCGCCCGTGGGGCGGGGGGCTTCGGGCACACCGGCCGCTGACGGTTCCGCGCCGCGCATTCCGGCGGCGCGTGACTTACCGATGGTCAAGTCGGCCCATCCGCGACAGAAACCAGCGGGGGTATGGGGTCTTCAGGCCCCGGGACACCCCGAGGACAGGAGTCGACGACATTGCTCTGCTATCGCTGTGGGAGCCACGTTCAGGACGGCGCTGAGAAGTGCTGGAACTGCGGGACGGTCCTGAGCTCGAAGAAGGGCCAGGACAGGCCCTCAACCATGGAGCTGCGGGCCCAGCAACGGACCGGCAGCCGCATGTTCGGCGTGGTCTACAAGATCGGCGACCTCATCTCGAACCGCTACCGGGTCAAGGACATCGTGGGCTCGGGTGGAGCGGGGGTCGTGTACCGCGCGCGCGATCAAGAGATCGACGTCGACGTGGCGGTGAAGGTGGTGAACGCGAAGCTGGTCCAGACCTCGGACGAGCAGCGCCTGTTCACGCGCCAGACCAAGATCGCGCGCAAGCTCAGCCATCAGAACGTGGTGCGCCTGTACGACGAGGGGCGGGACGAGCAGCGCCCGTTCTTCACCATGCAGTTCCTCGAGGGCCTCTCGCTCCGCAAGATCATCGATCTGCGCAAGGAGAAGAAGCAGACCTTCGCCCTCACCGAGGTGGAGCCGATCTTCAACCAGCTCTGCCAGGCGCTCGACTACGCCCACAAGACCACGTTCCACGGGAACCTGAAGCCCGACAACGTCATCGTGCTGCCCGACCTGCTGAAGGTCACCGACTTCGCGCTCCTGCGGGGGCTGCCGCGAAAGCCGTTCCTCGCCATCCAGAAGTCGCGCGGCGTCAACTTCCGTTACCTCGCCCCCGAGGTGCGCCTCGAGGTCCCGGATCTCGAGAAGTCGGTCGACATCTATAGCCTGGGGGTGGTGCTGGCCGAGATGCTCACCGGCACCGTCTACGACGAGGCCAAGGCCGAGCAGCTGACCCTGGCCGGGTCGGGCCTGGATCCGTCGGTGCTGAGCGTGCTGAAGCGCTGCCTGGCCCGTGCGCCGAAGGATCGCTACGGCAGCGCCAAGGGGCTCTACGAGGACCTGCGCTCCGCCATGACCAAGGGGGTGGTGGGTGGAGCGCGGCGCGCGCCGCCGCCGCCGCCCGAGGAGCACCCGGCCGCCGCGGCCGAGGCGCCCACCCAGCGCCTGGACATCACCAAGCACGGCGCGCGGCCGGTCGATGACTCCGGACCGGTGGCAGCGCCGGCGGCGAAGGCGCCGCCGGTCGAGGTCTCGCCCCAGGTGGTCCTCGGCGAGGCCGAGGTGAAGCGCGAGGCGACCGCGTCCTTCGAGATCGACGACGACATGATCGAGGGCTCCGAGGCCCACAAGAGCGTGGCGGCGGCGCCCAACCCGCTGGTCGCGCCCGCGCCGAAGGTGGCCCCGCCGCCGATGCCCGCGCCCGAGCCGGTGGCGCCCTCCGACGTCTCGGTCGCGGCGCAGGTGATCCCCACCGACGACCTCCAGGACGACCTCAACCCGGGCGAGGTGATGGAGGACGAGGAGGAGACCCAGGCGATCCTCGATCCCGAGCCGGTGGTGTCGAGCCGCGCCGCCGCGGTCGAGGTCGAGGCGGCCACGATCGAGGCGCTGGACCTGCCGCTCGACGAGATCAGCAACTCCGCGATCGAGCTGATCTCCGATCCCCGGGCCACCAACGTGCTGCGGGTCGACCGCGACCGCCAGGTGGTGGAGCCCACGGTGTCCGAGCCCCGGAGCAACGGGGGGCACCAGACCCTGCAGCCCACGCCGCTGCCCGACAGCGCGCTCCCCGAGCCGGCCTTCGCGTCCGCGGTGGCCCGGGACTCGACCCAGCACGGGCGCCTCGACGGGAGCGAGGACGCGCTGCCGCCCTCCCAGGTGCCGCGCAGCCCGACCCTGGCCTACGGCGACGGGCCGACCAACGGGGCCAACGGCGCCAATGGGGCGGCCTCCGCGACGCCCGAGGCCCGGGGCCACAAGAAGCGGCCGATGACCCGGCCGCGGATGCCGACCATCCAGCCCTCGGCCATCCCGATGGTCTCCACCGTCCCCTCGGCCACGCCGGGGAGCGCGCGGCCGCAGACCATGGCCGCGGCGGTGGGCACCATCCCGCCCGAGGCGGGGCTGTTGCCGCCCCCGCCGAGCAACCGGCCGCTCTACTTCACGGTGGCCACGTCGATCGGGGCGGTGATCCTGGCCCTCCTCATCGTGCTCAAGGTGACCTGCGACCAGCAGACCGCCGCGTCCCAGCAGATCGCGGCGCTCACCGAGCAGATGAAGCAGATGCAGTCGCTGGCCGAGACCGCGCGCCAGAACCAGCAGAAGCTGGAGGCCGAGGCCCAGGCCCAGGGGGCCGAGGTGGCGGCGGCGGCGAAGGCCGAGGAGGAGGCCAAGGCGAAGGCCGAGGCCGAGGCGGTCGCGAAGGCTGAGGCCGAGGCGGAGGCCCAGCGCCGGGCCGAGGAGGCCGCCAAGGCGGAGGCCGAGGTCAAGGCAGCGGCGGACGCGAAGGCGAAGGCGGAGGCCGAGACCCGAGCCGCGGCGGCCAAGGAGAAGGCGGCCGCTCAGCGCCAGGCGGTCGAGGCCGCGACGGTGCGCCAGGCCGAGGCCCAGGCGAAGGCGGACGCCGAGAAGAAGCGGCGCGAGGACGCCCAGCGCATCAAGGAAGAGAAGGAGCGCAGGGCCCGCGAGGAGGCGGCGGCGGCCAAGAAGGCCGAGGAGCGCGCCCAGCGCCTGGCGGACGAGCAGGCCAAGCGCCGCACCGCCGAGGCCGCGGTGTCGGCGGCCGAGGAGGCGCGGCTCGACGAGGAGCGGCGGCGGGCCGAGGCCCAGCGCAAGGCGGAGGAGGCCAAGAAGGCGGCCGAGGCCGCCAAGGCGGAAGAGGCGGCCAAGGCCGAGGAAGACGCCAAGACGAAGGCCGAGGCCTCGGCGATGACCGCGGCGGTGGATGCCCCCGCGGGTCAGAAGTGCCCTCGCGGTATGGTGCTCGTCCCCGCCGGCGCGTTCATGATGGGCTCGGCCCGGAACGACCCCGAGCGGAACTTCGGGGACCTGGCCTACGCGTCCACCGAGGTGGGGGCGTTCTGCATGGACTACTACGAGTTCCCCAACGGCCGCGGCCTGTCGCCGAAGACGGGGATGAGCTTCAAGGCGGCGGCGGCGGCGTGCAAGAAGAAGGGCAAGCGGCTCTGCACCGAGCCGGAGTGGGAGAAGGCGTGCAAGGGCGCGGCCGGCACCCGCTACCCCTACGGCAACCAGTGGGACCCCACCCGCTGCAACACCGAGGACGAAGAGGGCTCGGACCGCGAGGTGGCCAAGTCCGGCACCTTCAGGAAGTGCTACTCGGGCTTCAAGGTGTTCGACCTCTCCGGCAACGTGGCGGAGTGGACGGCGACCGAGTGGGGCTCGGGCTACGTGGTGAAGGGCGGGGCCTCGGACCGGCCCGGCTACGACGGCCGGTGCGCCGCGCGGAAGAAGAAGTCCAGCACCAGCACCGCGGACTCGTTGGGCTTCCGTTGCTGCTCGGAGCCGGAGTAGCGCGGTGAAGATCGCCCCCGACGCAGCCCAGCTTGCGAGCCTGCAGGCGGTGTTCGGGGCGCGGGTCCCGGACGAGGTGGGCGCGGCCCTCGCCATCCTCGACGCCAGCCCCGCCGCCCCCGCGGACGCGGCGGCCCGGGCGGCCCTGCGGGCGCAGGTGGTGGCCCTGGCCGGTCAGCGCCTGGACGACCTGCGGGGGGCCTCCGAGGCCCTCGGGCGGGGCGCGGGTGACGCCCGCACCCAACGGGCGATGCCGGCGGGGGTCGCGGTCCAGATCGCGCAGATCCAGGGGGCGCCGATCCCGGTGGTGCAACCCGAGTTGACGGAGGCGCAGCGGGCCGTCCTCGCCCTCATGGGGGTGCGGCCCGACGATCTGCCGCTCGTGGCCGCGGGCCAGGAGGTGGTGGTGGTGCGGGGCAACCCGTGGGATGACGACACCATCGGCACCGTCCAGGTGGCGGGCGATCACGTGAAGGCGGCGATCGTCTCGGTGCACGCGGTGGGGCACGGCCTCACGATCATGTCGTCGTTCCGGCAGCACGCCTTCGAGGTCGCTCGGGCCTTCGGCAAGGACGAGATCGAGCTGGGCGGCGCGGCGGTGATCAACGGGAAGATCGAGACGCTCCTGAAGCGTCAGGCGTTCGAGGCGACGGTGCGCCCGGTCCCGGACGACCTCGGTGACGACGGGGACATGGAGATGTTCGTGAAGCGGATGAAGGTGCCGGCGCCCCGATGATCAAGCTCAAGGCCACCGACGACTTCACCGCCTACGCGGCCCAGCGGGACGCGGGCGCGTCCCCCGAGGCGGTCCTCGCCGCGATGAAGGCGGACGGCCTGGACGCGCCGGCCCGGATGCGCGGGATCCGGCTGGTCTTCGCCTTGAGCTTCGAAGAGGCGAGCGCGGTGATCGCGGGCGGGCGCGAGAGGCTCGAGGCGGGGCGGGCCGAGGTGCTCGAGGCCCTGGCGGACCTGGCCTCTTGAGCTAGCGCGATACTGTCCAGACCCGCAGGGTGCCCGGCAGCGGCGCGCCGACGTGCTCGGTGCCGGTCTCCTCGGCCCCCAGCCGGGCCGCCACCGCGTTGCTCGGCGCGTTGTTCACGTCGCAGCGGATCACCACCCGGTGGATCCCGCTCTGAAAGCCAGCCTGCACAACCGCTCGGGCCGCCTCGGTGGCGTAGCCCTGGCCGGTGTGATCCCGGTGGAGCCAGTAGCCCAGCTCGAGCGCGTCAGGGCCCACCCGATCCAGGAGCATCACCTCCCCGAGGAGGTCCCCCGCCGGGCCCCAGATCGCCCAGCGGGCGGCGCTCCCCTCGGCGAAGGCCGCCGCCAGCTCGAGCAGCCAGGCCTGGGTGGCGGCCAGGGTCCTGGGCTCGGCCTGCATGAAGGGGATCCAGGGGCGGAGGTGGGCGTCGCTGGCGTCCAGGGCCGCCCGGAGCGCCTCCGCGTCCTCGGGGCCCCAGGCCCTCAAGATGAGGCGCGAGGTCTCGAGCTGGGCGGGGAGGGCGACCATGGGTGTCTCGCCTGGATACCACGGTTGCCTCGCCGCTGCCCGGTCTCGTAGGAGGGCCCCGTGATCCCGCGCTACACCCCCGACGACATCGGCGCCCTGTGGACCGAGGCCCACCGCGTGCGCACCTGGCTCGACGTGGAGGTGGCCGCCTGCGAGGCGATGGCCGCCCAGGGCCTCCTGCCGGCCGACGACGTGAAGGCGATCCGCGCGGCGGCCGACGGCTGCGACACCGAGAAGCTCGCGGAGCGGGCGCTCGAGATCGAGGCGGTGACCAAGCACGACGTCATCGCCTTCCTCACCGCGTTCGAGGAGGTGGCGGGGCCGGTGGCGCGCCACGTCCACTACGGGATGACGTCGAGCGACGTGCTGGACACCTCGCTCGGCCTGCGCCTGGTGCAGGCGGCCGACATCATCGAGCAGGACCTGCTGGCCCTGCGCGAGGCGGTGAAGGTGCGGGCGGAGGAGCACCGGAAGACGCCCATGATGGGCCGCTCCCACGGCATCCACGCCGAGCCGATCACCTTCGGGCTGGTCATGGCGGGCTGGTACGCCGAGCTCACCCGGAACGTCCGGCGCCTGCGCCAGGCGCGGGACGAGATCCGCTGCGGCAAGATCTCCGGCGCGGTGGGCACGAGCGCCCACCTCCCGCTCGCGGTGGAGACCCAGGCCCTGGCCGCGCTCGGGCTCCAGCCGGAGCCGGTGGCCACCCAGGTGGTGGCCCGGGACCGCCACGCCCAGTTCTTCGGCACCCTCGCCACCATCGCGGCCTCGGTGGAGCGCTTCAGCGTGGAGGTGCGGCACCTGCAGCGCACCGAGGTGCGCGAGGCGGAGGAGCCCTTCACCAAGGGCCAGAAGGGGTCGTCCGCCATGCCCCACAAGCGGAACCCCATCCTGACCGAGAACCTCACCGGCCTCGCCCGGCTGGTGCGCGGCTGGGCCCAGGCCGCGTACGAGAACGTGGCCCTGTGGCACGAGCGGGACATCTCGCACTCCTCGGTGGAGCGGGTCATCGCGCCCGACGCCACCATCACCGTGGTGTTCATGGTCCGGCGCATGAAGCGGGTGGTGGAGGGCCTGGTGGTGTACCCGGAGCGCATGATGGAGAACCTCCAGCAGATGCGCGGCCTGGTGTTCTCGCAACCCGTCTTGCTCGAGCTCACCCGGAAGGGCCTGCAGCGCCAGGAGTCCTACGTCATCGTCCAGCGCGCCGCGATGCGGGTGTGGGACGAGGGCCTGGACCTGAAGTCCGCGCTCCTCGCGGACGAGGAGCTGATGTCCAAGCTGAAGCCGGAGGAGCTCGAGCCCTGCTTCGACCTGTCCCGGCACCTCGCCAACGTGGACGCCCTCATCGATCGGGCCCTGGCCGAGGCACCGTAGCGAACAGGCGCCGGGCCCGCGGGAGCGACAGGCGGCGCTGGTAGCGGGCGTAGGCCGCCGCCGCGGCCTCGTGGACCTGGGCCGGGGCGCCGCCGCCGAACCAGGCAACGAGGGCGGCGTCCAGGGTGTAGGCCTCGGGCGCCATGAGGTTGGTGGTGAGCAAGAGCGGTTGCGCGCCGAGGGCCTCGAGCCGCGCCTGGAAGTAAGGCTGGCTTGCACACGCGAGCACCACCGCGGCGCGGGCCGGGGCGCTCGGCGCCGGGTCGGGGTCGGGCACCTCGAAGTCCATGAGCCCGTTGTGGCCCACGTAGGCCACGACGTGGGCCTGCCCGCCCGCCTCCAGCGGGCCGACGCCGGGGACCCGCAGCGCGACTGAATCCAGCCCGGCCGCGTGCCGCAGGAAGGCGGCGGTGGTGTCCTGGATCCGGTCTCCCGCCCACGCGTCGGCCACCACCACCCACGTCACGGTCCGCCCGGCGCGCAGGCCACCTTGCGTGAACACCGCCCTCGCCAGGACCCCGTCCGGGAGGGGGCCCGGCGGGGTCGGGCGGCGGGTCCAGCCGTTGCGCGGGAGGTACCGGTCGACGCCGTAGAGGGCCCCCCAGTACAGGTTGGCGCGGGGGCTGCGACCCTCGCCCAGCCGGGCGGGGCGCACGGGTGAGATGCCCTGGTGGGCGTTGTCGGCCAGGGCTACGTGGACGTGGGCCACGAGGGGGCGCCCGGCCGCCGCGTCGGCGTCCATTCGAGCGGCGGCCGACGGGGCAGCGGCGAGGCAGAGGGCGAGGGGCAGGAGGCCGGCCATGCGCCAACGGGAACAGGGGGCGCGGGGCGAGCCTGCCCTTCAGGCCTACCGCGTCGCGTCGAGCATGGGCCCCATCATCGAGGCGGGCGGGTCCGGGAGCGCGTGGAGCCCCGTGAGGTCGTCGAGGACGGCCAGGGCGCCGCTGAAGTCCTGGCCGCGGGTGTAGGCGTTCTCGGTGACGAGCACCTCCAGGCCCGCGGCCCGCGCGGCCAGGACCCCGTTCCGGGAGTCCTCCACCGCCAGGCACCGCGCGGGCGGCAGGCCGAGCTGCGCGAGGGCGGCGAGGTACACGTCGGGCGCCGGCTTCTTCTTGGCCGCGGTCTCCGCGGTGCAGATGGCGGAGAACCAGCCCAGCGCCCCTGCGCCCAGGGTGCCCTCGAAGAGGGCGTCGACGTTGACCCGGCTGGTGGTGGTGGCGATGGCGAGGGTGATGCCCGCGTCCCGCGCCGAGCGCAAGGTGGCCTCCACCCCGGGGCGCAAGGGGACTTGCCCACTCCGGACCGCCTCCGTGTAGAGCGCGGTCTTCGCGGCGTGCAGCGTCAGGATCCGGTCCCACATCGCCTCTGGGCCAGGCGCGTCGGGGAGCTGCGACCAATAGGCGCGGATGCGCTCCTTACCCCCGGCGACGTCGAGCAGCACCCGGTACTCCTCCACCGACCAACGCCATGGCAGGTCAGCCTGCGCGAAGGCGAGGTTGAAGGCCCGGCGGTGGGCCTCCTCGGTGTCGGCCAGGGTGCCGTCGACGTCGAAGATCAGGGCGTCGAGCGGCATCAGCGGCAGGCCCTCCGGATCGCCTCGATGTTGGCGGCGTAGTCGCCCTTGAACACCGCAGAACCCGCCACCAGCACGTCGGCGCCCGCGTCGTGGACCCGGCGCGCGGTCTCGGGGTTCACGCCGCCGTCGACCTCCACGTGCACCGGGCGGTCGCCGAGCATCGCCCGCACCCGCTCGACCTTCTGCACCGCGGAGGGGATGAAGCGCTGGCCGCCGAAGCCCGGGTTGACCGACATGATCAGCACGAGGTCGACGTCATCCAGCACGTACTCGATCGCCTCCACCGGGGTCGCGGGGTTGAGGCTCACGCCGGCCTTCTTGCCGAGGCTCCGGATGAGCTGGAGCGTCCGGTTCAGGTGGGGCCCGGCCTCGGCGTGCACGGTGATGATGTCGGCGCCCGCCTCCGCGAACTCGGCCACGTACGGATCCACCGGCGCGATCATCAGGTGGACGTCGAAGATCTTGTCCGAGTGAGGCCGAAGCGCCGCCACGACCTTGGGGCCGATGGTGATGTTGGGGACGAAGTGGCCGTCCATCACGTCCACGTGGATCCAGTCCGCGCCGGCGGCGTCGACCGCGCGGACCTCTTCGCCGAGCTTCGCGAAGTCGGCCGACAGGATCGAGGGGGCGATCTTCAGGGGCTGCATGGGTCCTCCTCAGGCCGCGATCCGCGGGTCCAGGGCGTGGGCGCTGTAGCGCGCCGCCATGCCGGCGAGGCCGATGCCCTTCAGCTTGGAGGCCTGCCCGGCCGCGCCGAACTCCTCGTAGCGCTGCTCGCACAGGGCCTGCATGGCGTTCATGGCGGGGGCCATGAACTTGCGGGGGTCGAACTCGGTCCGGTCGACCTCCATGACCTTCCGGATCTCGGCCGCCATGGCGAGGCGGCAGTCGGTGTCGATGTTGATCTTGCGGACCCCGAGGGCGATGCCGCGCTGGATCTCCGCCACCGGCACGCCCCAGGTGCGGGGCATCTCGCCCCCGAAGGCGTTGAAGGTGTCTTGCAGCTCCTGGGGCACGCTGGAGGATCCGTGCATCACGAGGTGGGTGTCGGGGAGGCGCGCGTGGATCCGGGCCAGGACGTCCATGGCCAGGATCTCGCCGTCGGGGGCGCGCGAGAACTTGTAGGCGCCGTGAGAGGTGCCCATGGCGATGGCCAGCGCGTCGACCCCGGTGGCCTTCACGAAGTCCACCGCCTGTTCGGGGTCGGTGAGGAGCGCGTCGTGAGAGAGGACGCCCTCGGCCCCGTGGCCGTCCTCCGCCTCGCCCATGCCGGTCTCGAGCGAGCCGAGGACCCCCAGCTCGCCCTCCACCGAGACCCCCACCGCGTGGGCGGTGTCCACCACCCGGCGGGTGACCTCCACGTTGTAGGCGTAGCTGGCTGGCGTCTTGCCGTCCGCCTCCAGCGACCCGTCCATCATCACGCTCGTGAAGCCGTTCTGGATGGCCGAAAAGCACGTCTGGAGGCTGTTGCCGTGGTCCTGATGCAAGACCACCGGCACCCCGGGGAACATCTGCACCGCCGCCTCCACCAGGTGTCGCAGCATCAGATCGCCCGCGTACTTGCGGGCACCGCGGCTGGCCTGGAGGATCACCGGAGCGTCCTTGTTCTTGGCCGCGCGCATGATGGCCAGGATCTGCTCCATGTTGTTCACGTTGAAGGCGGGCACGCCGTAGCCGCGCTCGGCCGCGTGATCCAGGAGCTCGCGCAGGGTGATCATCATCGCTTTGTTCCCCTCGTTCCGGCTCAGCCCGCGGCCACCGCCGCCCGAACCTTGTCTGCCACCGCATCGGTGACGAGGCCGAAGTACTCGAACAGGTCCTCCGCCGGCCCGGAGGCGCCGAAGCGGTCGATGCCCACGACCGTGCCCCGCTCGCCCACCCAGCGGTGCCAGCCGAAGGAGGCGCCGGCCTCGACCGCGACCCGGGGCGCTGAGCCGAGCACCTCGGCGCGGTAGGCGGCGGGCTGGGCCGCGAAGGCCTCCCAGCAGGGCATGGAGACCACCGCGACCGTGAGGCCCTCCTTGGCGAGGGCGCGGCTGGCGTCCAGCGCGAGGGCGACCTCGGAGCCCGACGCAATCAGGGTTGCGTCGCGCGGCCCTTCGGGGGCGTGGAGCACGTAGGCGCCCCGGGCCGAGCGGTTCTCGGCCGGGTCCGGGTCGGTGGTGGTGTCCCGCAGGGCGGGCACGTCCTGCCGGGTCAGGGCGAGGACCGAGGGCCCGCCCACGTTGTGCAAGGCATACTGCCAACACTCCAGGGTCTCCACCGCGTCCGCGGGCCGGAGCACCGCGACGTTGGGCATGGCCCGCAGGCTGGCGAGGTGCTCGATCGGCTGGTGGGTGGGGCCGTCCTCGCCCAGGCCGATCGAGTCGTGGGTCATGACGTAGACCACGCGCTGCTCCATGAGGGCGGACATGCGGATGGCGGGCCGGCAGTAGTCGCTGAACACCAGGAACGTGCCGCCGTAGGGGATGAAGCCGCCGTGGAGGGCCACGCCGTTCATCACCGCGCCCATCGCGTGCTCCCGCACCCCGTAGTGCATGTAGCGGCCCTCGAAGGCGCCGGGCCCGACCACGCCCTGGCTCTTGGCCTGGGTGTTGTTGGAGCCGGTGAGGTCGGCGGAGCCGCCCAGGAGGCCTGGGATGGCGGCGGCGAGCACGTCGAGGCTCGCCTGGCTGGACTTGCGGGTCGCGCGGGTCGGGCGACCCTCCAACAGGGCCGCCTTGGCGTCCCGCACCACGTCGTCGAGGTCGGCGGGCAGGGCGCCCGAGATCGCCTGTTCGAAGGCCGCCTTGCGCTCGGTCGAGAGCGCGTCGCGGCGGGCCTCCCAGGCCTCGCGGGCGGGGCGGCCCCGGGCGCCGGCCTCCAGCCAGGCGGCGCGGATCGGCTCGGGGATCTCGAAGGGCGCGGCGTCCCACTCCAGGGCCTTGCGGGCCCCCGCGATCTCCTCCGGCCCGAGGGGCGAGCCATGGCAGGAGGCCTTGCCGGACTTGGTGGGGGCGCCGAAGCCGATCGTGGTGCGGCAGGCCAGGAGGGCCGGGCGGTCCGCGTCCCGGGCGGCGGCGATCGCGCCCTCGATCGCCACCGGATCGTGGCCATCCACCCGGGCGGTGTACCAGCCGTACGCCGCGAAGCGTGCGAGCTGGTCGTCGGAGACGGCAAGGTTGGTTGCGCCGTCGATCGAGATGGAGTTGTCGTCGAAGAGCACCACCAGCTTCGACAACCCCAGGTGCCCGGCGAGGCTGGCCGCCTCGTGGCTGATGCCCTCCATCAGGCAGCCGTCCCCGGCGATGGCGTAGGTGTAGTGGTCGACCAGGCCGTCGCCGAAGCGGGCGTTGAGGAGGCGCTCGGCCAGGGCCATGCCGACCGCGTTCGCCAGCCCCTGGCCGAGGGGGCCGGTGGTGGTCTCCACCGCCACGGTGTGGCCCACCTCGGGGTGTCCGGGGGTGCGGGAGCCGAGCTGCCGGAAGGCCTTGAGGTCCTCGATGCCGAGCTCCGCGTAGCCGGTGAGGTGGTAGAGCGAGTACAGGAGCATCGACCCGTGGCCGGCGGAGAGGACGAAGCGATCCCGGTCGGGCCACGTGGGATCCTGGGCGTCGAACGCGAGGAACTTGGTGAACAGCACCGTGGCCACGTCGGCCATGCCCATGGGCATGCCGGGGTGACCGGAGTTGGCGGCCTGCACCGCGTCCATGGTGAGGGCGCGGATGGCGTTGGCCATGGGGCGGATGTGCAGGTTCTTGTGGATGAGGTCGTCGTGCATGGTCGGTCCTCGGGCAAGCTCAGTTGCGGGCGCGCCAGGTGGTGAGGAGCTGACGCTCCCGGGTGCGTCCGGAGATCAGGAGGGTCTGGATCCGGTCCAGCTTGGCGGTGCGGTCGATGCCGCTGCACAGGTGGCCGGAGGTGATGCCGGTGGCGCAGAAGAGGGTGTCGTTGGACGAGGTGAGCTCGTCGAGCCCATACCAGCGTGTGGTGTCGAGGCCGGCCTCTGCCACCGCCGCCGCCTCATCGGGACGCTGTGGGTCGAGGCGACCGAACATGTCGCCGCCGAGGGCGTTCACCGCGCCGGCCACCAGGACGCCCTCAGGGGTGCCGCCGGTGCCCATGAGGATGTCGACCGGGGACTCGGTGATCGCGGCCAGGAGCGCGCCCGCGACGTCGCCCGCCGCCTGGAGGCTGACCCGGCAGCCGGTGGCGCGCAGGCGGGCCACCAGGTCGCGGTGGCGCGGCTTGTCGAGCACGAAGACGGTGACGTCCTCCACCGGCTTCTTCATCGCCTCGGCCACCGCGGCCACGATCTGCTCGGGGGGCCAGCGGGGGTCGACCTTGCCGCGGGCGGGTCCACACACCACCAGCTTCTCCATGTAGAAGGCGGGGCCGGGGTCGAACATGGTGCCGCGGGGGGCGAGGCCGATGACCGCCATCGAGCCGGCGAGGCCGTGGGCCAAGAACGTGGTGCCCTCGACCGGGTCCACCGCGATGTCCCACTCCGGCTCGCGCTCGAGGCACCCGATCCGCTCGCCGCGGAACAGGTGGGGCGCCTCGTCCTTCTCGCCCTCGCCGATGACGATCTCTCCGCACACCGGGATCCGGGCCAGGGCGTCGCGCATGGCGTCCACCGCCGCGCCGTCGCCCAGCTCCTTCTCGCCGCGCCCCACCCAGTCGAAGGCGGCGAGGGCGGCGTTCTCGGTGACCACGCGGAGCGCGTGGATGAAGGCGTTGCTCAGCGGCATCTAACAGGTCCCTCCTTTGGCGAGGCCTCCTGAGGGTAGGGGTGAGCGCGCGGGCGGGGGAACGCCTCGACAGGTGGGCTTGCAGAATCTCCTGGGCGGCCTCGTGCCTACCCGATCGGGTGGGGGCTCAGTCCTGTTGGCAGTGGCTACGGCTCTCGAGGTACATCGCCACCGCCTGGGCGCGGTTCCGAACGTCCAGCTTCTCGTAGAGGTTGCCGAGGTGGAACTTCACGGTGTTCACGCTGACGCCGAGCTGATCCGCCAGCTGCGCGTTGGTGCCGCCGGAGGCGAGGGCGATCAGGAGGTCGCGCTCGCGCTCGGTCAGCTCGGGGAGGCCGTCGTCCAGCAGGTTGCGGACGTCCATGAAGGGGAAGACCATCCGCCCCTTCGCCACCGCCTCGAGCACCTCGAGCAGGTGCTCCGGGCGCTCGGTCTTCGCGCAGAACGCGGCGCCGCCCAGGGACATCACCTCGGCCGGCACGCGCGGGTTGGCCACGCCGGTGTAGACCACCACCCGGAGCGACTCGTGCGCCGCCCGCAGCTGCTCGAGGACGTAGCGGCCGTCGCCTCGCGGCATCACCCAGCCGGTGACCGCGACGTCCAGGCGGAGCTCGGGGAGGGCGGCGATGAGCTGCTGGCCATCGTCGGTGACGAAGACCAGCTCGAAGCGCGGATCTTCGCGGAAGAGCTGCTGCAGGGCGAGCCGCACCAGGGGGCTCTTGTCGACCACCGCCACCCGGATCGGCGGCGACGGCGAGCGCTCGAGCGGAGTCGTGTTCGACGCCCCGTGCGTCATCGGTGCGAGGATAGCACCCCGCCACACCGCCAGGCGAGCCTCGAAGCGCTCCTGGGGCTGGTCTAGGAGGCGCGGCGCCTGCGCTCGACGAGTCGGTGGATGTAGGGGGTGAGGATCAGCTGCATGGCCAGGTCCAGCTTCCCGCCCGGGATCACGATGGAGTTGGCCCGGGACATCCAGCTGTTCTGGATCATCTGGGTCAGGTAGGCGAAGTCGATGCCGCGGGGGTCGCGGAACCGGATCACCACCATCGACTCGTCCGGGGTGGGGACCCACCGGGCCACCACCGGGTTCGAGGTGTCGACGGTGGGGATGCGCTGGAAGTTGATGTCCGTCTCGGTGAACTGCGGGCAGATGTGGTGCAGGTAGTCGGGCATGCGGCGCAGGATCGTCTCCGTCACCGCCTCGGTGGAGTAGCCGCGCTTCGAGCGGTCGCGGTGGATCTTCTGGATCCACTCCAGGTTGATGACCGGCACCACTCCGACCTTGAGATCCGCGTGGCTCGCGATGTCGACCTCGTCGGTGCGCACCGCGCCGTGCAGGCCCTCGTAGAAGAGCAGGTCCGACCCCTCCTCGAACGGCGCCCAGTCGGTGAAGCGACCGGCCGGGGTCCCGAAGAGTGCGGCCTCCTCCTCGTTGTGGACGTAGTGTCGCGTGCGGCCCGCGCCGGTCTCGCCGTACGTCCGGAACACGTCCTCCAGCTCCTTCAGCAGGTTCGCGTTGGGGCCGAAGTGGCTGAAGGAGTGGTTCCCGGCCGCGGCCTCCTCCGCGATCTTCACCTTCATGTCGTAGCGGTCGTAGCGGTGGAAGGCGTCGCCCTCGATCGACACGCTCTTGACGCCCTCACGGTGGAAGATGCGATCGAAGGTGTGCTTGACGGTGGTGGTGCCCGCGCCGGAGGAGCCGGTCACGGAGATGATCGGGTACTTGGTGGACATGGCGCTGTGACCTCTCTTCGATCAGGGGCGGAAGAAGCCGCGGGTTCCGAATAGTGGCGAGTGGGTGCCGAGGGCAGATGAGGTGCGGCAGTAGCGCTCGATGAGGTCGACCTCCTCACGCGCGCCGAAGATCAGCGGGGTGCGCACCCCGCCGCCTTCCCCCACCACCTCGAGGTCGAGGATCGGGTCCATGCTGTTGATCGCCCGCCCGCCCGCCTGCTCGACCAGGAAGGCGATGGGGTTGGCCTCGCTCACCAGGCTCACGCAACCCACGTTGCATCCGGCCGCGCCCTCGCTCGGGTACATGCAGACCCCGCCCCGGGTGAGGACCTGGAACGTCTCGAGGACCAGGGAGTTGGTCCAGTGCAGGGTGACCGCGTTCGGGATGGGGCCCGCGTTGCGGGCCAACAGCTCGCTCACGTAGTCGCGGATCGCGATGTTCCAGTCGCCCTGGTGGGCGGTGTTGAGGGCGTAGCGGTTGGTCTTGGGCGGCACCGCGCGGCGGGGGCCGGTGCCCACGAAGCGCCCGGTGGCGGCGTCCAGATCGAAGACCCAGGTGCCCTCGCCCACGGTGAGGGCGAGGTCGGTGCGGGCGCCGTAGGAGACGATCGCCGCCGCCCGCTGGGACCGCCCACGAGGATCGATCCGGGGTGCGTCGCCGCCGACCACCGGCACGAGCGAGACGATCGTACCGAGGGGCCCGTTGAAGTCGAGCTTGTCGTGGTTGGTGAGGGGCTGGACGATGGCGGCGAGCCCGGGCGACGGTTGCAGCGCAGGGCCGGCGGGGACGTCGCCGAAGAAGACCTGGGCGTGCCGATGCAGGCTGGACTGCAGAATCTCCAGGGCCTCGCGACGCGTCGCGGGCGGGTCCTGGCTGCAGTTCGGCTTGCGCACGAGCTCTGCGATCGCGACCGCGGCGGACGCGAAGGCGAGGAGCGCGCCGGCGACGGGTGCGCGGGTGGGGTCACCGGACGCCCAGCGCTCGAGGTGGATGGGCAGATCATCTACTCGGTGCACGGCAGCGTCCTCATGAGGGGAGCATGCGCCTTCTCCGCCATGGCCCCAACACGACGTGGAGTAGGCGCCCTGCACTCCAAGGTGGGGGACCCGGCCTACCCGATCGGGTGGGCGCGGTGCGGTAGCGCCCGAATCGTCCGTGGTTTCGAGCCGGGGACGCCGGGGGCGGGAACGGAGGGGCGGCGCGGGGTCCGGCGAATGCAGGGAGCGACGGCATGGACGCCATCCCGCTCCTGGACGGACTCCAGCCCGGCCCGTTGGCCACCGCGGTCCGCGCCACCCTCACCGAGGCCGGGGCCCTGGGCCCCGTACACAGCCTCGGGCGGGAGGTGTTGGCGCCGTGCCAGGGCTGTTGGGGCTGCTGGGTGGAGCACCCCGGTACCTGCAAGACGGCGGACGGCGGCAACGCGGTGATGCGCGACGTCATCGGCGCGTCTGCGGTCCTGTGGACGACCGAGGTGCGCTACGGCTGCTGGGGCGCCGCCACCAAGGCCGCCCTGGATCGTTCCCTGGGGATCCTGTCCCCGTTCTTCAAGGCGCGGGACGGCGAGACGCGCCACCATCGCCGCTACGCCAGCTACCCGCGCTGGGGCGTGCTCGGGGTGGTGGGGCCCGAGGTCTCGCGGCAGGAGCAGGACACCTTCCGGCGGCTGGTGTACCGCAACACCCTCAACGTCTACGCAGGCCCACCGTGGGTGGGCCTCGTGCCCGCGGACGCGGCCGAGGCCGACGTGCGCGAGCTGGTCCTCCAAGGCCTCGTGCACCTGGGCGGGCCGCAGGCGCCGGCCCCGGTGCCCGCGGCGATCCGACCCGCGGGGGCGGTGGGCCCGGCCCACATCGCCGGCCGCCCGCGCCACGTCGTGGTCTGGGTGGGGAGCGCGAAGCCCAAGGGCACGAGCTCCTCCGAGGCGCTCGGTCGGCACCTCGCGGTGCGCCTGGAGCGGCGCGGCTGGACCTCCGAGGTGGTGTACGCGGCCGCGGTGACCCACCTGTCGCGGGCCGGCGCGCCGCGGCTCGTGGAGGCGTTCATGCGGGCGGATCTCGTGATCCTGGCGAGCCCGGTCTACTTCGACGCGCTGCCGGCCCTCGTCCTGCACGGCCTCGACGCGCTGGCCGGGGCCGAGCTCGGCCCCGCCCGCCCGGCCTTGCTGCCGATCATCCAGTGCGGCTTCCCGGAGCTCAGCCACACCGAGGTGGCGGTCTCGGTGGCGCGGCACGCCGCGGACCTGCTCCGCCTGGGTTGGGCAGGCCACCTTGCGATGGGTGGGGGCGGGGCGTTGGGCGGCAAGCCCCTCTCTTCGCTGGGCGGCCGCGCGCGGCCCCAGGTCGAGGCGCTGGAGGCCGCGGCCCACGAGCTCGACGCGGGGCGCCCGATCTCCGCCGCCACGAGCGCTCGCTTTGCGCAGGCCGTGTTGACGCCGGGGCTGTACCGGGCGATCGGACAGCTGGGGTGGGTGGTGGACGCGGCGCGCCGCGGCGGGCTCACCCAACTGTGGCGGCGACCGTTCCCCGCTGCTACCGCGCGCTGACTTGACAGCGCCGCGGGGCTCCGGCATCAAAGTGCACGACGCGGCCAACCGCGTCGCCTCATGACCCTCCGCTGACGAAACCACTCTCGTCCCCTGGTCGCCGCGCAGAGCCGCGCGCGATCGCGCATGACTCCGGAGGTCATCTCTATGCAACCCGATACGCTCTACGTGTTCGCCAACTACGGCGTGCTCCCGTTCTGGCTCCTCCTCGCCTTGCTGCCCCACCACCGCATCACCCGCGCCCTCGTGCACTCGGGCTTCGTCCCGCTGCTCCTCGGGGCGCTGTACATCTGGGGCTTCGCCACCGCCCAGCCCGCCCACGACGCCGACGCCCTGACCCTGACCGGCGCCATGAGCCTGCTCCAGGACCGCCACATGATGCTGGCGGCCTGGGTGCACTACCTGATCTTCGACCTCTTCGTAGGGGCGTGGCAGGTCCGCGACGCTCGGCGGCGAGGGGTGCCCCACTGGCTGGTGGTGCCGGGGCTCTTCGCGACCCTGATGGCGGGCCCGGTGGGGCTGCTCTGGTACCTGGTGGTGCGCTTCGTGCGCGACCGGAGCTGGCGCCTCGACGAGCGCTAACCGGAGCTGGGCAAGCGGGCTTGCACCGCGGCCACCACCTCGGCCACCGAGCCGACCTCGGTCACCTGCGCGGGGGTGAACAGCCGGTGGAGGCTCCAGCCCAGGAGCACCACCGGCCGCCCCGCCTTCACCGCCAGGGCCACCTCCGAGACCGTGCCGGCGCCGCCCGGGAGCGCCACCACCACGTCGCTCGAGAGCACGTTCACCGCGTTCCGCGCGTCGCCCAGGCCGGTGCGCACCACCACGTCCAGGTGCGGGCTCGCGCCGATGTCGTCCGCGCCGGGCAGCACGCCCACCACCAGGCCGCCCGCCTCGTGCGCGCCCCGGGCCGAGGCGGCCATGACCCCCGCGTCGCGGCCGCCGTTCAGCAGGATCCAGCCCGCGTCCGCCACCGCCCGGCCGAGGGCGTAGGCCAGGGCCGCCACCTCGGGGGTGGCGTCCCCGCCGCCCATCACGCCCACCACCGGACGCCGCGGGCGGGCACGCGCGGGTTCGGGCTCGGTGGGGGGCTTCAGCGCGGCCGCGGCCTGCGCGTGGGCGGTCAGGGCGGCCCGGGCCTCCTCCGCCCAGATCTCTCCCTCGGGCAGCATCATGCAGGTCGGGTTGACACGGCCCTCGGGGCCCGGCCGCCCACCGAGGTCGATCACCCCCACCAGGCGCCCGCCCGGCGCGAGGACGTAGTAGCTCCCCCAGCCGCGGCGCCCGCGGTCCTGCTCGAGGGCGGTGAGCTCACGCTGCAGGTCGTCCTGCGTCCGCCCGGGGGGCGGCCACGCCTCGGGCGGCTCGGCCCCGAGGCCGGCGGCGAGGAACGTCGAGCCGCGGCGCTCGGCGTGGAGGAGGTCGAGGGTGGCGGCGGCGAGCTCGAGGTGCTCGGTACCGAGCCGGGTGGGGGTGAGGGCAGTGAGCAGCGCCTCGTGGCCGGGGCACAGCGGCAACAGCTGATCCCGCCGGCCGAGGGTGAAGTCGGCGAGGTCGAAGCCCGGGGCCATGGTGGTGCCCATCAATGCGAAGCGGCCGCCGGGGAGGAGCCGCGAGCCCTGCCAGACCCCGCCCGGCACCACGTGCTGCACGCGCTGCCCGGCCAGCAGGTCCTGGCCGAGGTGCACCACCTCGGGCCCCGCCGCCCCCAACATCAGCTGCTCGACCGGATCGCCGAGGTAGAAGTGGTAGACCTCCGGGCCCTGGAGCCGGTGCATGAGGGAGCAGGTGTCCGGGGTGAGGAGGTAGAAGATCGCGGTGCTCGGCGCGCGTGCCGCGCCGTAGGTGTCGACCTCGCCGCTCTGCCGGAAGGTCTCCCGGTAGTAGCCGCCCTCGAACCCGAGGGGCGACAGGCCGAGGCGCCGGATGACTTCGGCTGCGTCCATCAGCGCATCCAGCCCGCCCGGCGGTAGCCTTCAGCGGTGCGCTTGGCGCCCTCCTCGAGGAGCACCTTCGGGGCGAAGCCCAGCTCGGACCGGGCGAGGGCCGCGCTCACGAGCCATGAGGGCTGCAAGAGATCCTGCACCTTGTCGCGGGTGAGGGCCACCGGCCGCCCGGTGGCCTTGCCGAAGGCCTCGGTGACCGCGCCCGCCGCCCTGAGGAGCGGCCCGGGCAGCGGCACCGTCACCGGGGAGGCGCCCACCGCAGCGGCGATCGCCCGCCCGACGCGGGCGTGATCGTAGGGCTCCCCGTCGGCCACGAAGTAGATCCGCCCGGTGGGGTGGGGCCGCACCAGCGCGAGCAGGATCGCGTCCACGCAGTCCGAGACGTAGATCATGGAGGTGACCCCGCCCCGACCCAGCCGAGGCATGACGCCCCGCCGGATCGCCTTGAACAGCCCGAGCATGCGGGTGTCGCCCGGGCCGTAGACCGCGGGGGGGCGGATCACGGTGACCGGCAGGCGCGCCTTCTCGAGCAGCACCAGCTGCTCCGCCGCGAGCTTGGCCTTGCCGTAGTGAGAGGTGGGGTGGGGCGGGCCGTCCTCGGTGGCGGGGCGCGCGGGCTCCGAGGGGCCGGCGGCGGCGGCCGAGCTCACGAGCACGAAGCGCTCGAGGTGGGGCGCCTCTTGCAAGATGACCTGCAGCAACAGCTGGGTGGTGTCCCGGTTCTGGGCGTAGAAGTCCTCCACCGAGGCCACCTTGCCGCCCCCCGCGGCGTGCACCACGTAGTCCGCTCCGGCGACGGCGAGGCGGAGGCCCTCGAGGTCTTCGAAGCCGCCCTGGAAGAGCTCCACCCCGTGGGCGCGCAGGGCGGTGGTGTCCGACGACCTGCGGACCAGGGCGCGCACCCGAGCGCCGTGCCCGACCAGGGCCTCTACCAGGTGCCCGCCGAGGAAGCCGCTGGCCCCGGTGACCAGCGCGGTCCGGCCGGCCAGGGCGTCCACCGCCCTAGCCCTCGGCCAGCAGGCCAGCCTTCTTCAGGTTGGCGGCCAGCCGCGCCGACACGTCGCCCACCTCGGGGACGAACTCGGCGCCCACCATGAGGCGGTAGGCCTCCATGTAGCGCCGGGCCAGGGTCACCCGGATCTCGTCGTCGAGGTGGGGCGGGGCGCCGTGCCCCGAGAACCCGTGGCGCTCGATGAGCCAGCCCCGCAGGTTCTCCTTGTCGAGCATCGCCTGGGCCTCGCCCGCCTCGAAGCGGGCCTCGTACTCGTCCGCCATCCAGTAGCGGGACGAGTCCGGGGTGTGGATCTCGTCGATGACGGTCAGGTTGCCGTCGGCGTCCTCACCCAGCTCGTACTTGGTGTCGACCAGGATGAGCCCGCGGGACGCCGCCTTCTCGCGCCCGCGAGCGTAGAGCGCGAACGCCGCCTCGCTCGCCTGGGCGAGCTGCTCCTTTGTCAACAGGCCCTGCGCCACGATCTGCCGAGCAGAGATCGGCTCGTCGTGGGTCCCGATCGCCGCCTTGGTGGTCGGGGTCAGGATGGGGGCGTCGAAGGCCTGGTCGCGCTTCAGGCCGCTCGGGAGCGGGACCCCGTAGGCCCCCGCGGTGCCGGCCATGTAGTCGCGCCAGAGCGAGCCGGTGATGTAGCCCCGCACGATGAGCTCCACCGGGTAGGCCCGGCAGACCTTGGCCACCACCACGTTGGGGTCGGGCACGTCGAGCACGTGGTTGGGCAGGATGTCCTGGGTGGCCTGGAACGCGTCCAGGGCCATGGCGTTCAGGATCTGCCCCTTGAAGGGGATGGTGCCGAGCACGTGATCGAAGGCGCTCACCCGATCGGTGGTGACCATGATCAGGCGATCACCCTGCCGGTACACGTCCCGCACCTTGCCCCGGTACAGCTCGCCCATACCGGCGAAGTTGGTCTCCTTGAGGGTCAGCTCCAGCTGGGCTTCGACTGCGTCCTTCGTCTTCGACATGACAACCTACCTTGCCCCTTCCAGGGCCTCGGCCACCACCTGAGCCACGATGTCCGCCAGGACGGCGTACGTGGCCTCGCCCTCCGCCCGGGTGGCCTGGGCGGGGTGGCCGAAGTAGGCCTGCTCCGCGCCCATCTCGTCGAAGGTGCGCAGGCCGGCCTGCATCTTGGCCACCAGATCGATGTCGTTGTCGGGGAGGGCCTTCATCAGGTCCTCCCGCACCCCGTCGGGCCGCGCCGCGAGCACGAGCGAGCCCTCGTACTGCCCGGCGTGGCAGCTCCCGGTCTGGAACTCCTCGGTGAGCGACGAGACCCACCGCCGGTCGCAGGGGTCGGCCAGGACCACCGGGCAGGGCGCCTCGGCCCGGGCCGCCTTCACCGCGTCCCTGAGGGCGAAGCGGTGGGCGGGCTCGAGGTGGGCGTTCACCAGGCACACCGCCTTGAAGCCCTGGCGGGCCGCCCCGAGGGCCACGTCCCGCACGTAGGCGGTGGCGGTCTCCTTCGGGATGGAGATGGTGCCCGAGAAGGGCCCCGCGTACTCGGTGACGGTGAAGGCGAGGGGCGGGAGCAGGACGCCCTGCAGCCCGAGCCGCGCCGCCAACAGCGGGAGCGCCCGGCGGGCCGACTCGGCCGCGATGAGCACGTCGGTGTCGAGCGGCAGGTGGGGGCCGTGGGCCTCGGTGGACCCGATCGGCCACAGCGCCACCGCCCCCTTCTGCAGGGTGGCCTGCACCTCGGGATAGGTGAGTCCCGCCAGCTCCACGCCTACTCCTTCACCCCGCGCTGGCTCGCGGCGTCCTTGGCGCGGGCGGCCAGGCTCTTTCGGTCGAGCTTGTCGCGGTCGCCGCGGGGGAGGGTGTCGACGAACTCCACGAAGCGCGGGGCCTTGTAGGGGGCGAGGGTGTCGGCGACGTGGGTGGAGAGCTCCTTGGCCAGGGCCTCGGAGGGCTCCGCGTCGCCCCGCAGGATCACGAAGGCCATGGGCTTGGTGAGCCCGGCGTCTACGTAGGCTGCCGCGCCCGCCTCGGCGACCGCCGGGTGCTGACACAGGCACGCCTCGATCTCGTTCGGGGTCACCCAACGGCCCGCCACCTTGAGCACGTCGTCCGAGCGGCCCTGGTACCAGTAGTAGCCGTCCGCGTCGCGCCGGAACAGGTCGGAGGTCACCACCCAGCGCCCGCGCAGGGTGTCCCGCGACTTCTCGTGGCGGTTCCAGTAGAAGGCCGCCGCGCTCCCGCCGCCCACCCACAGGGTGCCCACCTCGCCCTCCGGCACCTCGTTGCCGTCGCCGTCGGCGATGCGGACCTCGTAGCCGTCGACCAGCGTCCCGAGGCTCCCCGGCCGGACCTGGCCGAGGGTGCCGGAGATGAAGACGTGGAACATCTCGGCCGAGCCGATGCCGTCGAGGATCTCCACCCCCGGCCCCGCCATCCAACGGTTGTAGAGCTCCTCGGGCAGGGCCTCACCGGCCGAGGTGAGCAGGCGGAGCGACTCGATGTCGGGCCGCCGATCGCTGCCCTCCCAGCGCTCCGCCATCTGGGCGATGAGGGTGGGGACGTTCACCAGGATCGTGGCGCGGTGGCGCTCCACCAGCTCGTACATGCGGCCGGGGGTGGGGCGGTCGGGGAAGAGCACCGCGGTGCCGCCGAAGAAGAACGGGAACAGGAGGTTGCTCCCGGTCGCGTAGCCGAAGAAGAGCTTGGGCACCGAGACGGTGACGTCGGTCTCCGTCATCTGCAGGACGTGTTGCGCGTAGCGCTCGGTGTTGTAGACGAAGTCGTAGGACCGGTGCACCGCGGCCTTGGGGGCGCCGGTGCTCCCGCTGGAGTACAGCCAGATCGCGAAGTCCTCCTCCAGGGTGTGGGCCACGTCCAGCACGGTGGGGCGGGCCGAGAGCGCGGCCTGGGCCGCCTCGTCGTCCACCGCGAGCACCGTCCTCAGGTGCGGGCGGTGCAAGGGGAGCTGCGCCGTGACCTCCCGCGTGGTGACCACGCCCCGGCAGCGGCTGTCGTCCATGTAGAAGGCGAGCTCCTCGGCGCTGACCTTCGGGTTCAGGAACATCACGGTGCAGCCGATCTGCATGGCCCCGAAGAACGCGGCTACCCACTCCACGCCGTCCTCGAGCACGATGAAGACGCGGTCCTCCAGCCCGAGGCCGCGGGCCCGGAGCTCGTGCCCGTACTGGGCGGCCAGCTCCGCGACCTCCTGGTAGGTGTAGTGGGCGACCCCGCGCTCGGGGTGGTCCACGATGAGGGCGACCTTGCCGCCCCGGCCGGCCCGGAGGTTCTCGAGCAGGAAGCGGTCGGTGAGGTTCAGGGGACGCCCCGGGACGCGGTACCGGGAGTGGGGGTGCGCGCTCATCAAGATGGGCCGTTAGCACAGGGCCGTGCGCCGGGGTACCGCTCCCGGAGGGCGCTCACGGTAAGGGTTAGTTCGGGGTGCCAGCTAGTTTCTTGCCACCAGGCGCAGATGCGTGATCTCTGAGTCGACCGGTGTCGGGCCAGGGCCAAGAAGACCGGGTGGACGGGGCGTTCGGCGCGAACGAGGCCCCCGTGCGTCTGGAACCCGAGGGGGCGGAGCTGCCGCCCGACGGGGAGGCCGGCCCGCCGTCGTCCGAGGGCGACGACGCGCCGCGTCCCGAGGACGCGCCGCCGCTGCCCGCGGTGGACGCCGAGAAGCTCAAGCAGGAGTCGGAGCTGGAGAGCCTCTTGGGGCCGGATGTGCGCACCCCGGTGGGCATCCCCAAGGACTACCGGCCGCTCGACGCGTCGCTCACCGAGCTGTTCCGGGTCGAGCTGGCGGACTTCGCCGGCCCGCTGGACCTGCTGCTCTATCTGATCCGAAAGCACGAGGTCGACGTCCTCGACATCCCCATCGCGTTCATCGCCAAGCGCTACATCCAGATGCTGGATGTCTTGCAGGCGCTGGAGATCGACGTGGCGGCGGAGTTCCTCGTGCTCGCCGCCGACCTGACCCACATCAAGTCCAAGATGCTGCTCCCCGCCAAGGAGGGCGAGGCGGTGGAGGACGACGAGCCCGAGCTCGAGGTGGACCCTCGGGAGGAGCTGGTGCGGCGCCTGCTCGAGTACCAGAAGTACCGCGACGCGGCGGACCAGCTCGGCGATCGCGATCAGCTCGGCCGCGACGTGTTCCCGCGCATGCCGCCCGACCTCGACGCGGTGGACGACCTCGACCCGGGCCTCAGGAACATCAGCATCTTCAAGCTGGTGGAGGTGATGGCGAAGATGATGCGCCGCGCCCCGCCGAAGCTCTCGCACGCGATCGAGCTCGAGCACTTCAGCATCGCGGAGCGCATCCACTTCGTGATGGGCTTCGGGGACGCGCGGGAGGGCCGCTTCACCCTCGTCCAGCTCCTCGAGGGCATCATGACCCGCTCCGAGCTGGTGGTGACCTTCATCGCGGTGCTCGAGATGACCAAGCTCGGCCTCGTCCGCATCGTGGCGGACGAGGAGCACCCGGCCGAGCACCCGATGATGCCGCTGCACACCCACCAGGTGGACGGCTGGGAGGACGGGCTGTCCCACGTGGAGGACGCGCCGGAGCCTGAGGAGATCGAAGAGGCCCTGCACCCCGAGCACGACGAGGACGGGGAGGGCGCCGCGCCCACCGAGACGCCCCGGCCGGCGGGGCCGACCGAGGCCGATGGCGCGTTGCAGGAGACCTTGCGCCTGGCCCGCGAGCTCGAGGCCCTCGAGGCGAGCATGGCGGCCGAGGAGGCGGAGGAGGCGGCCCGGGAGGAGGCGCGGGCCGAGGCCCTCGCCAACCCGAGCGCCACCCCGTGGCAGG
This sequence comes from Deltaproteobacteria bacterium, assembly GCA_020632995.1. Lineage (GTDB taxonomy): Bacteria > Myxococcota > Kuafuiibacteriia > Kuafuiibacteriales > Kuafuiibacteriaceae > JACKEN01. Next base: position 1,013,177 of record JACKEN010000001.1, read on the forward strand.
ACGAGCCCCTCCCCACCATCTGGGTGGAGATGACGGGCAAGCGCTTCGAGGGCGATATCCTGGACGACTACCGCTGAGGGCTAGGCCACGCCGATGCTGCCGCCGTAGTCCATGCCGGGGATCAGGCCCCCGGAGGTCCAGCCGCGGCCGTTGGCGTTCGCGGTGCGCACGCCCCACTTCTCGCCCATCGCCTCGATCGTGCGGCCGTCACCGAGGCTGATCGCCACGTGGCCCGGCTTGAACAGGAGCGCGCCGGGGGTGCGCAGCGCCTCGTCGACCGAGATGTGCTTGGTGTTGGCGGCCTGCGCGCCGCTGTAGCCGCCGATCGTGTTGGGGTTGATGCCGGCCTGGTTGCAGGCCCAGTACACCAACCCAGAGCAGTCGAACTCGTGCGGGTTGGCGTCGTTCAGGTTGCGGCCCGCCCCGTACTCGTACTCATCGCCGTTCTGAGCGAGGGCGGCGTTCAGGAAGCGGCCCACGCTCCGGTCGCCCTGGGGCAGCTGGGAGAGGCTGGCCGGGGCGCTGGTGTCCACGTTGGTCAGCCCGCCACCGCCGCCGCTGCTGGCGCGGGGGGCGCTGCCGCCGCCGGAGCTGCGCGGGTTCCAGGAGGTGGGGGTCATGTTGCCGCCACCGGGGCTGCCGCCGAGGCTGCCGGCGTCCTGGCTGCGGCCGCCCATCTGCTCGAAGTAGGCGATGAGCAGGCCGAGGAGGGCCTGCTCCAGCACCATCTGCATCATCCCCGCGAGCATGTCGTTCTGCGCGCCGCCCATGGGCTGGACACCGAAGCTGTCGCTCATGCCCGGGTAGAAGGGCAGCGGCCTGATCTCACCGGCGTTGGTGCCCGGCGACCACGGCATCGGCGACCACTGGCCCGGCCCGATCGGGTTGAAGGGGGTGAAGCTGCTGCCGACCGCGTTGACCATGGTGCCACCGTGCCCCAGGCGGCGGGCGAAGGGGATTACGCCCGCTTACGCCGCGCCATGCAGGTCGGCTTGCGTACCGTCGAGGGGCGAGGGTAGGGCAGGCGGCCCATGCCCCGGGCGTGATGGCTATGGTAGGCGTTTTGACTACATGACGCAGCTGGCCACCGTCGACTGGATCATCGTCCTGGGCTTCCTGGTCCTGGTCACCATCGTGGGCTTCGCCTTGAGCCGGGCCGCGTCTGGAGGGCTCAACGACTACTTCCTCGGCGGGAACAAGATCCCGTGGTGGGTGCTCGGCATCTCCACCTCCACCTCGAACTTCGACATGTCGGGCACCATGATCATCGTCGCCGCGGTGTTCGGCCTCGGCTACAAGGGCTTCCTGGTGGAGCTGCGGGGCGGGGTGGGGCTCAGCCTGGCCTTCCTCATGGTGTTCCTCGCCAAGTGGCTGCGGCGCTCACGCGTCATGACCTCGGCCGAGTGGATGAAGCTCCGCTTCGGCACCGATCGTCAGGGCCGCGCCGCCCACCTGCTCAGCGCGATCGCCAACATCGTGTTGAGCCTCGGGATGATCATCTACTTCTGCACCGGGGCCGGGAAGTTCCTCACCCACTTCCTCCCGTTCTCGGAGCTCACGTGCACCACCGTGATGGTGACCATCGGCCTGCTCTACACCTTGATGAGCGGGCTGTACGGCGTGGTGTTCACCGACGTGGTGCAGATGATCCTGCTGTCCTTCACCGCGCTCTACATCACGGTGGTGGCCTTCGGGATGGCGCCGGACGTGACCCTGCCCGCGCACTTCCTGGAGCTGAACCTGGAGAACCCGGTCGGCCCCGGGGCCCTGCGGCTGGCCTCGCAGGCGGGCTGGCAGCCGATCCTCGAGATGTTCGGCCTCGTGATCTGCATCTACCTGTTGCGCACCACCCTGGAGGGGAGCGGCGGGGTGGGCGGCTACACGGACCAGCGCTTCTTCGCCGCGCGCAGCGAGCGTGAGGCGAGCCTGCTCACGTTGGAGGCCATCGTCCTGAGCCTGCTCCGCTGGACCATGGTGGCGGGCCTCGTGGTGATGGGCCTGTACATGGTGCAGCACGGCGCGGCGGGGGCCGAGGCGATCGCCGATGACCCCGAGAGCGTGCTGCCGGTGGTCCTGTCCCGGACCCTGCCAGCCGGGGTGAAGGGGGTGGTGCTGGCCGGCCTGATCGCCGCCGCGATGTCGACCTTCGACAGCACCCTCAACGCGGGGGCGAGCTACATCGTGAAGGACGTGTACGAGAGCTACATCAAGCCCTCCGCCACCGGCGAGGATCTGATGCGGGTGAGCCGCTGGGCCACCATCGGCCTGTGCCTGGCCGGGGTGCTCCTTTCGGCGGTGATCCCCAACATCAACTCCATCTGGGGGCTGATCACCACCGCCCTCGGGCCGGCCCTCTTCGTCCCGCTCTTCTTGCGTTGGTACTGGCCCCGCTTCAACGGCTACGGGTTCGCGCTGGGCACCGGGGGCGGGATGTTGGCGGCCCTGGTGGTGGACCTCGGCCTGAAGATGCCGCTCCACACCGGCTTCCCCACCATCGTGGCGATCAGCCTCGCGATCTGCGTCGGCGCCACCCTGGCCACGCCGCCGGTGGAGGACCGGGTGCTGGTGCGGTTCTACACCCAGGTCGCGCCGTGGGGGTTCTGGCGCAAGGTGATGGACAAGGCCATGAAGACCGGGCAACTCAGCTTGCAGGACGCGGGCGCCCAGCTCCAGGAGAAGGTGAACGACGCCATGGCGCTGTTCTTCGCGGTGCCGTTCCAGCTCGCGCTGCTCCTTGCCGGCATGGCCTTCGTCTTCCACGACTGGCTGAAGCTGGGCTTCTTCGGCGCGGTGGTCGGGATGTGCGGCGTGGGCCTGTACTTCTTCTGGTACAAGGGCCTGAAGTCCCCCGAGGTCTGCCAGGCCGAGGACGAGGCCCACCGGCGCCGCTACGGCGAGGGCTTCGAGGTCGAGGAGAGCGACGGGGTGGGGGCGGCCCTCGATGTCACCGCCTGAGGCGGCCGAGGCCTGCCTCGCCCTGTTGCGCGCGAGTGGCCTCGGGGGCTGGCGGGTCCTCGCGGTGGCTGGAGAGTCCGGCGCGGGCAAGAGCACCCTGGCCGAGGCGCTCGCGGCCCATGCGGGGGCGGCGCTCCTGCACCAGGACGACTACTTCCGCCTCCCTCCGGCCGAGAACCACGCGGCGCGCGTGCAGGATCCCGCGCGGGTCGGTCCGGGCGAGGTGGACCTCGAGCGCCTCGCGGCGCACGTGGCCGCCTTCATCGCCGGCGCGACCCGCGTGCAGCCTCCGCTCCTGGCCGCGCCGGTCGCCCTCTTGCGTCCGTGCCTGGTGGTGGAGGGCACCTATGTGCTCGGGCTGCCGAGCGTCGACGTGGGGATCTTCATCGACCGGACCTTCCTGCAGACCCGGGCCGATCGTGAGCGGCGTGGGCGCGATCCGATGGACCCCTTCATCGAGCAGGTCCTCTTGCGCGAGCAGCCCCAGATACGCGCCCTTGCGCCGCGTGCCCGGGTGGTGCTCGACGCCGACTTCACGCCTCGGCTGCGGGAGGCGTGAGGGCTGCGCCCACCAGCGCCGCCACCGCGCGGCGGGGCGCGGTGGCCAGCAGCTCGGCCGCGGCGGACCACGCCATCCCGCGGGTGCCGCCGAAGGTGCCGTCGATGGCGTCCACGAACTCCGGGAACGCGCCGTCTCGGTTGGCGGCAGAGATCCCCGCGGCGAGGACGTCGGCCAGGGCATCGCGGCCGCGCAGGCGGGCCGCCGCCGCCGCCCAGCCGGACACCACCGGCCAGAGCCCCCCGTTGTGGTAGCGGCCGGGGGTGTTGCGCAGGCCGTAGCCGGCCAGGGCCTCGAGGTGGGCCCAGGCGGGGTCCTCGGGCCTGATCGGCGGCGAGAAGGCGGGGAGCAGGCCAGCCTGCACATGCGCCTCGAGCCAGTCCAGGGCAGGCCTCGCGTCCGCCTCGGGGGCGAGGAGGGCGAGGAGGGCCGAGCCGAACCCACAGAAGGTCGAGCTCCGCTCGGCGGGATCCGACCACGCGAGCGGCGTCGGGCCGGCGAGGAGGGCGCGGCGGAGCGGGCTCATGTAGTCCCTCGCCTCGGCCGCTTGGCCCCGCGCGGTGAGCAGCCCGTCGACCTCGCGCTCTGCCCACAAGCGCAGGGCGTTGTCGTAGAGGGTGTAGCCGAGGACGGGGTACTCGTCGGCCCAGTTCCCGGCCCGGGGCACGTAGAGCAGGCCGCCTTCGTTGCCCTCCCAAGCCCGAAGGAACGTGCGGGCGCGCAAGGCGGCCTGCACCAAGGTCTCCGAGGCGCCCCCATCGAGACGCGCCAAGACGCCCACCCCCACCATGAACCAGAGGCTCGCGTCCAGCCGGACCGCCGCGGTGCCGTAGCTGACGGCCGGGCTCTCGCCGCAGGTCACGTTGCTCGGCACCTGGCCCACCGGCCCCTGCGCGCCCGCGAGGGTCTCGAGGGTGGTCCTCAGCCACCCCGGGCCTCGCGGCAGCTCGGCCACCACCGCCCCGAGGGCGGCGATCACGCCGTCGCGGGCCCACACCCGTCGGTAGTTGTGCCGGTCCTCCGGGGAGGCCAAGATGCCAGCGCCGGTGGCGCAGGCCGAGAGCTGCTCGCGCGCATCCACACCGCCCTTGTACCTCGTGTCCGTCATGACCCCCATCGATCATCACGCGCTGCTGTCCGACAACCGTGGGCTGGCCCTGGTGGAGCCCAGCGGAGCGGTCGTCTGGCTCTGCGCGCCCCGGCCCGACGACCCGCCCCTGTTCGGGCGCCTCCTGGATCCGGGGGCCGGCGCGTTCGAGCTGGCCCCCGCGACCGGGGTCTGGGCCAGCCAGGCCTACGACGGCGACACCCTCGTCCTGCGCAGCGAGGCCCGGGCGCTCACGTTGACCGACTACCTCGATCTGGAGTGCAGGAAGGGTTGCAGGCTGGTGCGCTGCGTGGAGGGGCGGGGCCGGGTGCGCGTCTCTTTCGCGCCGCGGCTCGACCTGGGCGCTCGAGCGACCAGCCTGGTGCCAGCGGAAGGCGGGTGGCGGGTGGCGGGGACCGACGTGGTGCTCCGCTGTGAACCCCCGATTCCTCTCGAGCTTCGGCAAGACGGGTTGCATCAGACGCTGGTGGCGGAGGTGGAGGTGGACGGCCGGCTCCTCCTCGAGCTGGCGGTGGACGCCGACCTGCCGGTGGCCCCCGAGCCCGCCCGGCGCGCGGCGACCGCGGCGGCGTGGCGGTCCTGGCTCGACACCCTGACCCTGCCGCCCGGCCCGCGCGCGCTGTTCGCGCGGAGCGCCCTGACCCTGAAGGCCCTGGTCCACGCCCCCACCGGGGCCATCCTGGCCGCCGCGACGTGCAGCCTGCCCGAGGTCCTGGGCGGGGTCAGGAACTGGGACTACCGGTTCTGCTGGCCCCGGGACGCGTCGTACGCCGCGGCCACCCTGGCTCGCCTGGGCGACCCGTCGGTGGGGCTCGGGCTCCTCGAGTGGTTGAAGCGCTGCGCGGGTGACCTGGAGCGCGCGGACATGCTCGAGCCGCTGTACACGGTGGCGGGGGAGCGCCTGGAGGGGGAGGTGCTCCGGGAGGAGCTCGACGGCTACGCGGGCAGCCGCCCGGTGCGGGTGGGGAACGGCGCGGCGGGCCAGACCCAGCTGGACGCGTTCGGGCCGGTCATCGATCTGTGCGCGGTGCTGGAGGAGGCCGGTGCGCGCCTCGACGCAGGGCACCTTGCGCTCCTCGAGCAGCTCCTCGACGCGATCACCCGGTCCTGGGACCGGGAGGGGCACGGGGTGTGGGAGCTGCGCGCCCGGGCCCGCAGCCACGTCTACTCCCGCGGCATGTGCTGGTTGGCGCTCACCCGGGGGGCCCAGGTCCTCGCTCGGGCGGGGTGCGACGTGGCCCGCTACGAGGCCGAGGCGGCCCGGATCCAGGCCCAGGTCGCGGCGCGCGGCTTCCACCCCGAGGCGCAGGCCTTCACCATGGCCTACGGGGAGCCCGAGCTCGACGCCGCGGTGCTGAAGCTCATCGGATCCGGGTTCTTCACGGAAGCCGCCCAGGAGCGGGCCACCGTGATGGCGATCGAGCGCGCCCTCGGCCGGGGGCCGGTCATCGATCGCTACCGGATGGACGACGGGCTCCCAGGGGCCGAGGGCGGCTTCATCCTGTGCGCGTTCTGGCTGGTGGAGGCCCTGTGGCGCGTCGGCGAGCGGGACGCGGCGCGGGCGCGCTTCGAGGCGCTGCGCGGTATCGCGGGGCCGCTCGGCCTCTACTGTGAGGAGTACGATCCGGAGGCGGGGTTGGGCCTGGGCAACTTCCCGCAGGCCTACTCGCAGCTTGGCTTGCTCGATGCCGCCCGGGTGCTCGGAGGGTAGCAGGTCCGCCGCGTCAGCGGTGCGGCGCCTGGGGTGCGCCCCCGAGCCGAGCCCACCAGGCGTGCAGGAACACGCACTGATAGAACTGGACGGGCCGCTCGAAGCCGGCGGCGCTCATCAGCCGGGCGACGGCCTCGGGGGCCCGCAGGTCCACCGCGGTGGAGAGCGCGCCGACCATCCCCTCGGCCATCGCCGGCGGCAGGTGGGCTTGCAGGAGAGCCGCCCACTGGCCGACCCGGTCGGCGTGCTCGGGCGCGGCCGGATCTCCGGCCAGGTCGGAGTTGACGAGGATGCCGCCGGGCGCGAGGCGGCCAGCGATCTCCCGGAAGAAGTCCACCCGCTCCGCCTCGACCCGGAAGAAGTGCGAGACGGTGAGGGCGGTGGCCGCATCGAAGCCCGGGCCGGGCGGCAGGCTGGAGAGGTACCCGCAGTGGAACGAACACCGGTCCGCGACCCCGGCCGCCTCCGCCCGGCGGCGGCACACGTCCAGCATCGCCTCGGCGGGATCCAGGGCGGTGAAGCGCCAGCCGGGGTTGGCCTCGGCCAGGTCCAGCAGCTCCGGCCCGGTGCCCACCCCCACGATGAGGACCCGGGCGTCCGGGGGCAGCGGGGCCAGGGCGGCCCGCATGGTCAGGTGGAGGGCGGCGCTGAGGGGGGCGAGGGGGGCCAGGAGCCGGTCTCGGGCCTCCGCGGACTCCCGGCTTCGGAAGGGCTCTGCGGTGTCGCTGTGCTTCACCCCTGCACCGTGCCAGCCCGGAGCGGGCCAGACGAGGCCCTGCGTGGAGGCGGGCCCGACGCCGAACGGTCTGAGCGGGTCAGTGCTCGCCCAGGGCGGCGGCGGCCTTCGCGAGGTCGGCCTGCAAGAGGGCCTGCGCATGTTCGCGCTGGGCGTCGGTCTTGAAGGGCACCGCCTCTTGCTCCTGGAGGGCCACGGCGGCCACTCGGGCGAGGCCCTGGTCGCTGATCAGGCCCCGGGCGTGGGCCTGGACCGCGGCGCCCACGTAGGTGTCGAAGAAGATGACGTCGCCACCGGCGTCCTTCGGCTTGGTGCCGTCGAGGTCATGGATGAACACCCCGCGCACGTGGTCGGGGGCGCCGGCCAGCATCGCGCGCCCCGCCGCCTCGTCGCCCTGGCCGCTGTCGCCGATGAACACCACCCCGTACTCCGGGAACACGCCGTGGTAGGCGCGGAAGTTCTCCGCCTTCTTCTCGGCCATCGCGTCGTGATCGAAGGCGTGGGCGAGGTCCCCGGAGAGGATGGTGACGTGGCCGAGGCCCGCGTCCTTCAGGGTCTGGCGGGTCCACAGGTCCTCGGCCAGCCCCTCGATCTCGGGCCGGGCGGTGAGGAAGCCCAGATCGCCGACCCGTCCCGCCCCCGCGCCGCCGAGGTCCAGCTCGAGGTAGAGCTGCCGCACCCCGGGGTAGACGGTGCCCTTCGGGTACCGCTTGTCATTGATGCTGGCCTTCAGGGTGTCGTCGATGTCGCTGAGGACCTTGTTCTCGGGGCCGGGCCGGGGGCCGGCCTGGGCCGCGAAGTGGGCAAGCAGACTTGCGCGAATGTCGGCCTCGTCGATGTCGTCGTGGATCAGCTGGACCATGTCGTTGTGGTCGCCCGCGTCCACCCGGTTCTTCAGCGCGGTGAGGTCGGCTCCGGCGCTGGCCAGGAACACCCGGGCGATCGCCCGCTCCTCCGCCTCGACCGTCGGGCCCTCCTGGAGGGCGGTCACCGCCTTCGCCCGCTGGGCCACGCTGAGGCTGGCGAGGTCGTCGTCGGTGGCCGCCCGCAGCAGTTGGGTCAGCCTCGGGCGCCAGAACAGGGGGCGCTCCGCCAACAGGTCCGCGATGCGCCGCGCCTTCCGGGTTGGCCCCGCGCTCCGGGCCGCGTAGGGGCGGACCTCACCCTCGGCCGGGGCCGATCGGGCGTCGGCCCGCGAGCCGCCACCTTCGGCCATCGCGCGCCGGAGGGGCGCGTCGGCCGTCGCATCTACCGAGGCAGCCGGGGCCGCCGCGCCCACCGGGGCCGGGCCGGCCACCGGGGGCACCTCGGCCGGGATGTGACGAGCGAGCCATGCGGGTATACGATTGGTGTCAATGTGGGACACGAGAGGTTGTCGGCCCTGCGGGCGGGCCGTTGCCTCCAAGTGCACGCCACCTGACCGATCGGTCTTCTAGCCCACGGCCTCGACGCCCTGGCACCGGGGGCAGAAGTAGGTGGAGCGGGCCTGCTCTCCCTGGCGGCGCATCTGGATCCGGGTCCGGCACCGCAGGCAGGCCTGACCGCTGCGCTCGTACACCCAGAGGCGGCTCCCGGGCCCGGTGCGGGTGGTGCGCATCCCGGGGCCGAGGTTGCGGCGCATCATCGCCGCGGTGTCCTGGACGAGCTTCCGCAGGCGCTCCTGCGGCACGGCCTCGACCGGCAGGAAGGGGCTGAGGCGGGCCAGGAAGAGCATCTCGGACTTGTAGACGTTGCCGATGCCGGCCGCGATGCCCTGGTTCATCACCGCCTCGCCGAGGGGGACCGCCGGGTGCCGCGTGAAGCCGGCGAGGATCCCGTCCTCGTCCAGGGGCTCGGCCAACAGGTCCGGGCCGAGCCGCGAGAGCGTGGGGTGGCGCAGGAGCTCCGGGGCGGTGAGGAGCTCGATCACCGGGGCGTCGAAGCACACCGCTACGCGGCCCTCGCTCTCGATGATCACCCGCGCGCGGGCCTGGGCCCGCCGCCAGCGCTCGTCGTGCCCGTACACGTGCCAGGCGCCGGTCATCCTCATGTGCGAGTAGAGGGCGCGTTGGTCGTCGAAGTGGATGAGGAGGTTCTTCCCCCGCGCCTCGACCGTGGTGATCACGTGGCCCTCGCGACGGGGGGCGAGGAGCTGGGGCCGGTGGGCCCAGTAGCGCAGGACGGCTTGCCCGCACAGGGCTTCGCCCAGCACTCGGGCCGCGCGGTGGATGGTGTCGCCCTCAGGCACGGCCCCGGGCCTTGGCGCCGGCCGGCAGGCGCTTCAACAGACCCCGGCTGGACGCGCTGAACCCCACCGCCTCGAGGTAGGGAGCGAGGACGGAGGCGCCGGGCTCGCCCCCATCGATCTTGCTGACCAGGATGGCCCGGCGCCCTCCGCGCTCCACCAAGCGGGCCAGGGTGGATGCAAGCTGCGTTGCCGCCTCGTCCCGGGCCTCCGGGTCGTCGGGGAGGTAGGTGAGCAGGCTCCGCTCGGTGCGGCCCAGGTACGCGAGCAGGCGCCCCTGGTGCAAGATGACCTGCGCCCCCGCCGCCCGCTGGGCCTTGGCGCCGGAGCGCTCGGGCCAGGGGAGGGCGGCGCCGTAGGGGTTGGCGGGGTCGGTGGCGGCCAGGACCTGGGGGGCAGGCCCTGCTTCCCTGCCCGCGGCCCGCCAGCCACTGCCCAGCAGCGCGCGCGCCTGGTTGGAGGCTTCGGCCCGGAAGCTCCGGAGGCGGTCGTCGGCCCCCGGGAGGGCGAACTGGGTGGCCCCGAGGCCGGTGACGAAGTAGCCGCGCCGGATCTGGCCGGCCTCCTCCATCGCCTTCAGCACCGGGTACACCGTGGCGAAGCCCCCGGGGACGCCCTCCGCGTGCACCGCCTCCCGCACCAGAACCCCGTAGCGATCCAACAGCTGCTTCGCCAGGGCGGTGCGGCGCGCGGTGTCCGAGGCCGGCTCGGCCGCGGGCAGGAGGGCCCAGCGCCCCTCGGTCCCGGGGGGGCCGATCCGGCGGGAGGTGAAGCGCGGGCGCCCGGTGGCCACCCGGCGGCTCCGGTCCTTGGGCTGGGCCTGGGCCAGGCTGGAGCGGAGCGGGGCGAGGGTGTCGTTGGTGACCTCGCCCGCCCACACCAGGGCCCAGAGCGCGGCCGCCACGTCGGGCGGGAAGGCCCCCACCGCGCGCACCAGGCCGGAGAAGAACTGGGCCCCGCTCGCCTCGAGGGCGGCCCGTACTGCGTCCACGTGGGGACCCTCAGCCCGGCCCGGGGGCGAGGCCAGGTCGGCGTAGCGGTCGGTGAGGTAGAGCGCCACGCGGCCGTCGTAGGCCCCGATCGGCTCGAGCCCCCGCCACATCACCTCGCCCGCCGCGCACAGCTCGTCGAGCATGCCTGGCTGGTAGCCCTCGACCCGGGCCGGGAGGAGCTCGGCCTCGAGGGCCGAGGCGGGCACCGGGCAGCCCTGGAGCTGCTCGAGCGCGCTCAGCACCCCGTCGAGCCCCCGGCGGGGCTGGGTGAGCCCCTGCCAGGCGGGGAGGAACCGGGCCAGCGCCTCGGCCTCTACCGGCTCGACCTCCTTTCGGAGCTTCGCCAGGCTCTGGCGCTTCAGGGCCCGCAAGACATCTTGCGCGCACCACTCGGGGCCATGCGCGCCGCCCAGGGCGCGGGGGAGGAAGGCGCCCGAGACCACCCGGCCCTTCACCTCGAGGCGGCCGAGGGCCGCGAGCACCGGCGCCACACCGAGCCCAAGGCGGGCTGCCACCGCCTCCGCGGTGAAGGGGCCGTGGGTGCGGGCGTAGCGAGAGACGAGGTCGCCCAGCGGGTCCTCCACCGGGTCGAGGAAGGCCTCGGGGATCCCGGGCGGGGCAGGGACCCCAAGCGCGTCCCTGAGGCGCCCGATATCTTCTGCCGCCACCAGGCGGCGCTCTCCGCCCACGTTGACCTCCACCGCCCGGCGCCGGGCGAGGAGCTCGTCAACCCAGCCTGCGGCGGCCTCGCTCGGCTGGCAACGCGCCGCCACCTCGGCCCGGGTGAGGTCGCCGAGCGAGAGAAGGAGGTCGTGCACCGCGTCGATGTGGGTCGCCTTGCGTTCGTCGGCCAGGTGCTGCAGGCGCGCCTCGGCCTCGAGGATGGCGTCGGGGTCGAGGAGCGCCCGGAGCTCCGCCTCGCCAAGGAGCTCCCGCAGCTGGGCGTGGTCGATGGCCAGCACCTGCGCCCGCCGCTCGGCAAGGGGGGCGTCGCCGTCGTAGATGAAGTTGGCGACGTAGCTGAACAGGAGGGCGCCGGCGAAGGGGGAGGGGGCGCGGCTCACCACGTCGGCCACCCGGATCTGGCGCTGGGCGACCTGGTGCAGGATGTCTTGCAGCGCGGGGAGGTCGAACGCGTCGCGCAGGCACTCCCGGTAGGTCTCGAGGATGATCGGGAACTCGGGGTGCTGGCTCGCCGCCCGCAACAGGTCCGCGCTCCGCCGCCGCTGGGCCCACAGCGGGGTGCGCCGCTGGGGGCTCTTCTTGGGCAACAGGAGCGCCCGGCCCGCGTTCTCGCGAAAGCGTGAAGCGAAGAGCGAGGTGTCTGCGATCTTGCGCACCACCAGGCCCTCGACCTCCTCCGCGGTGGGGAAGAAGGGCCCGGGCTCGGGGGGCGCCTCGGCCTCGGGGAGGCGGAACACGATGCCGTCGTCGGCGTACATCATGTCGACCTCGACCCCGTGCTCGTCCTCGAGGCGGGCGAGGACCGCGGTGGCCCACGCCGCGTGGACCCGGGCCCCGAAGGGGCTGAGGAGGCACACCCGCCAGTCCCCCACCTCGTCCATGAAGCGCTCGAAGACGATGGTGCGATCGGTGGGCACCTCGCCCGCCGCCTCCTTCTGGTCCTCGAGGTAGGTCATCAGGTTCGCGGCGGCCTTCTCGTCGAGGCTGTGCTTCTCGGTGAGGTGCGCGGCGCCCGCCTCGGGGCCGAGGCGGGCAAGCTGTCTTGCCAGGGCGCCCACCGCCGCCCCCAGCTCCGCCGCCCGGCCGGGGCGGTCGCCGTGCCAGAACGGCATCTTCCCCGGCTCCCCCGGCGCGGGGGTCACCAGGACGCGGTCGTGGGTGATGTCATCGATGCGCCAGGACGACGCGCCGAGCAGGAACACGTCGCCCGGGCGGCTCTCGAACACCATCTCCTCGTCGAGTTCGCCCACCCGGCGGCTCTTGCCGCCCTCGTCGGCGCCGGCCAGGAACACCCCGTACAGGCCTCGGTCGGGGATGGTGCCGCCGTTGACCACCGCAATGCGCCTTGCGCCGTGCCGGGCCTCGACCACGTTTGCCACCCGGTCCCAGTTGAGGCGGGGGCGGAGCTCGGCGAAGTCGTCGCTCGCGTAGCGCCCCGACAGCATGTCGAGCACCCCGAAGAACGCGCTCTCGGGGAGCTCCGCGAAGGGCGCGGCGCCCCGCACCAGGGCCAAGAGGCGCTCCACCGGCCAGGGCGCCATCGCGGCCTCGGCCACCACGTGCTGGGCGAGGACGTCGAGCGGGTTGCGCGGGTAGTGGGTGGCCTCGACCTGGCCCTCGTGCATGCGGGCCGCCACCGCCGCGCAGGCCAACAGATCGCCGCGGTACTTCGGGAACACCACCCCGCGCGACACCCCGCCCACGTGGTGCCCGGCCCGGCCCACCCGCTGGATCCCGGAGGCCACCGAGGGCGGAGCCTCGATCTGGATGACGAGATCGACCGCCCCCATGTCGATGCCCAGCTCGAGCGATGACGTGGCCACGATCGCGGGCAGGTCGCCGCGCTTGAGGCGGTCCTCGATCTCCTTTCGCTTGTCCTTGGCGACCGAGCCGTGGTGGGCGAGGGCCAGCTCCTCCTCCGCCACCTCGTTGATCGCCGCGGCGAGCCGCTCGGCCAGGCGGCGGCTGTTCACGAAGACCATGGTGGAGCGGTGGGCGCGGATGAGCTCCACCAGGCGCGGGTGAATGGAGGGCCAGATCGAGCGCTGCTCGTCCTCGGGGCCCGGCCCCTGGCCCACCTTCTTCATGTCCTCGACCGGGACCTCGATCTTCAGCTCGAAAGCCCGCTTGCGCCCCGCGTCGACGATGGTGACCGGGCGCGGGCGCCACGCATCGCCGTCCACCACCCCGCCCCCGAGCAGGCGGGCGACTTCGTCGAGCGGGCGCTGGGTGGCGGACAGGCCCACCCGCTGCAACGGCGCCTTCCGGCCGGGGAGGGCCTCCATGCGCTCGAGGGCCAGGAAGAGGTGCGCCCCCCGCTTGGTGGCCACCATCGAGTGGATCTCGTCCACGATCACCACCTCGACCGAGGCGAGGGTGGCGCGGGCCTGGGAGGTGAGGAGCAGGTAGAGGGACTCGGGGGTGGTGATCAGGATGTCGGGCGGGTGCCGCAGCATCCGGGCCCGCTCGCCCTGCGGGGTGTCACCGGTGCGGACCCCGACCTCCACCGGGTGGAGCGTCGTGCCCGTACGCTCGGCCTCGGCCTGGATCCCCACGATGGGGGCGCGCAGGTTCCGCTCCACGTCGACCCCGAGGGCCTTGAGGGGCGAGATGTAGAGCACCCGGCAGCGGGCCTTCTTGTCGGGGGCGGGGGCGCCGAAGAACAGGCGGTTCAGGGCGAACAGGAACGCAGCGAGGGTCTTACCGGAGCCGGTGGGGGCCAGGAGCAACGTGGACTCGCCCCGGGCGATGGCCGGCCAGCCCTTGGCCTGGGCCTGGGTGGGGGCCTCGAAGGTGCGCTGGAACCACCCCTGGACCACGGGGTGGAAGGGGGCGAGGGGGGCGGCCACGGCGGTCCAGTGTAGCGCGCTTCGGGTGCTGGATACTGTACATTTTTTCCGGTTGGGCACCCTCATTCCGGCGGGAGGTAGGGGGCGAGGAGCGGGATGAAGCCCGGATCCATGTCCCCCGACTCGAGCGTGTACTTCGTGAGCACCTCGACCCCCAGGAGCGGATGGATCACCTCCAGCACCAGGCTCTGGCAGGCGAAGTGGCAGCGATCCAGGAGGGCCAGAGTGAGCGGTCGGGGGGCCATCGACGCGAACCGGCGGCCCTCGAACACGACCTCTGCCCAGAAGGAGTACGGCCGCTTGGCGGCGTTGCAGGGGCGGCAGCTCCAGGTCTCGAGGATGTGCACCGCCTCACCGTCCGCGGGGGCGTGCAGCATGATGTAGGCGTCCTCGATGGCGAAGGGCTCGAGGTCGGGGATCTCGCGGCCCAGCTCGATCCTCGGGTCGAAGGGCGGACACGGGCGATAGTCGAGGATCGCGGTCTGGGTCCCGTTGTCGTGGGGGTCGGCTCGTGTGCCGCAGGTCGGGCACTCCAAGGCCACGACGAAGTAGGCGAGCTTGGTCATTCCTCACCCCTCTCACGCCGAGGCGCGGTTCGACTACGGGCCGAGCCCTCGCGGGTCCGAGCTGGCGCCTGTGCGGACTTTCAGTGTCTCGGGGCCGGAGGTCGTCCTTGACCTCACCGGAGCCCCGGCCTTATCACCCGCGTTCCCGTGGCCCTGGCCGAAGAGCGCTTGCGATCCATCCTGGAGTCGCTGTTGATGATCAGCCCCGAGCCGGTGCCGGTGGCCCGCCTCGTCGAGGTCATCCAGATCGAGGATCCCCAGACGCAGGAAGAGGCGGTGCGGGCCGCGGTCCAGAAGCTCCTCGCCGGCTATCAGGATCCGCAGCGTCCGCTCGGGCGCGGGTTCCGGGTGGACGAGGTGGGCGGGGGACTCCAGTACCGGACCGTGCCCGAGAACGCGCCCTACGTGCGGCGCTTCCTCGCCGCGAAGCCCCAGCGCCTCTCGAAGCCGGTGCTCGAGACCCTGGCCATCATCGCGTACCGCCAGCCGGTGACGAAGCCCGAGGTGGAGTCCATCCGCGGGGTCGACGTGGCCGCCGCGCTCAAGACCCTCCTGGACCGGGACTTCATCCGCATCCTGGGCAAGAAGGACGAGGTGGGCCGGCCGATCATCTACGGCACCACGCAGCTGTTCCTGGAGTTCTTCGGCCTGCGCAGCCTGGCCGAGCTCCCGACCCTGCGCGAGTACCACGAGCTGGACGACGAGCATCAGAAGGAAGTGGATGCGCTCTCCGGCGGCAAGCAGTCGGTGCGGGACCTGGCCGAGGCGGCCCAGTTCCTGGTGGAGCGCGAGGACGACCCCGACCTCGAGGCCCTGGACAAGGCGGTCCAGGACGCGGACCGGGTGCGGCGCGCCGCGGAGGCGGCGCTGGACCCCAAGGGCGTCCACAGCGGGAGTGCAGACGGAGTTGCAGATGAGGCGACCGCCGGTGAGGCGGCCGTGGACGAGGATGCGCAAGCACCCGAATGAATGACGCGCCGCCGCTGGGCGGCGCGGGCGAGGCGTACAAGTGAGCGAGACGCGTTTGCAGGTCCTCCTGTCACGGGCGGGCCTGGCTTCCCGCCGGACGGCGGAGACCATGATCAGCGAAGGGCGGGTGACGGTGAACGGGCAGCCCGTCACCGAGCTCGGGACCCGCGCGGACCCCGACAAGGACGAGATCCTGGTGGACGGAAAGCCCCTGGGCGCGCCCCAGGAGCCGGCCACGATCATCATGCACAAGCCGGTGCAGGTGGTGACCACCCTGGACGACCCCGAGGGTCGCGAGACGGTGGCGGACCTGGTGGCGAGCGAGCCCTTCCGCTTCATCCCGGTGGGGCGCCTCGACTACCACACCGAGGGGGCGCTCCTGTTGACCACCGACGGCGAGCTGGCCAACCACCTGCTCCACCCGAAGTACCACGTGCCCAAGGTGTACATGGTGAAGGTGAAAGGCCGCTTGCAGAAGGCGGCGCTCGACAAGCTGCGTGAGGGCGTCGAGCTCGAGGACGGCATCACCCGGCCCGCGGTGGTCGAGGTCACCGAGGAGGGCGCGCGCTTCACCTGGATCGAGATGGTGGTCACCGAGGGTCGCAACCGCCTGGTGCGCCGCATGTGCGAGGGGGTCGGGAACCCGGCCCTCCGGGTGGTGCGCACCGAGTTCGCCACCCTGAACATGGAGGGCCTCAAGCCCGGCCAGTACCGCTACCTGACCCCCCAGGAGCTCACCAGCCTCTACGCGGTGGCCAAGCAGGCCAACACCCCCGAGTCGCCGGTGCGGGCCGAGGAGTCGGGCTACGTGGCCCTGGGCCAGGGTCGGCGGGGTCGCGGCTTCCTGCCGGGGGGCGACGAGCCCCGACCCGCCACCCGGCCCGACGCCTCGAGCGCGGCGCCGACCCGGCACGGGGTCCGGCGCGACGCGCGGTTCGAGGCCCGGGGCGAGCGCGGTGGCGGCGACGAGGGCAGCGGCTGGGCCCCGCGGGGCGGTCCCCGCTCCTCGCCGGTCGCCCGGCGCTTCGGGCCCCGGCGGCGACGGCGAGGGCGCCGAGCACCGTCGCCGCGGCGGCATGCGCGGGGCCAGCCGCGACGGCGGCCACGAGGCGCCGCGTCGCCAAAGCCGGGGCGAGGGCCATGCGCCCCGCGGGCGTGGTGACGAGGGCGAGGGCTACGCGTCGCGCGGCCGGGGACGCCGCGACGAGGGCGAAGGGCTTGCGCGTCCGCGCGGCCGCGGGGGCGAGGGCTTCGCGTCCCGTGGTCGGGGTGACGACGCGGCACGCGGGCGTGGGCGCGGCGACGAGGGCGGCGGCTTCGGGTCTCGTGGGCGTGGCAGCGCGAGGGCGCGGGCTATGCGTCGCGCGGGCGTGGGCGCGAAGGCGAGGGCGACGGGTCTCGTGGGCGCGGTGGCGAGGGCGCGGGCTATGCGTCGCGCGGGCGCCGCGACGAAGGCGAGGGCTACTCATCGCGCGGGCGCGGTGGCGAGGGCTACGCGTCGCGCGGGCGCGGTAGCGAGGGCGCGGGCTACGCGTCACGCGGGCGCCGGGACGAAGGCGAGGGGCGCGAGAGCTACGGGTCGCGCGGACGCGGCAGCGCGAGCGAGGGCTACGCGTCCCGCGGGCGTGGGCGCGGTGACGAGGGCGAAGGCTTCGCGGCTCGTGGGCGTGGCGGCGCGAGCTCGGGCTACCCGTCACGCGGGCGCCGGGACGAAGGCGAGGGCTCCTCATCGCGCGGGCGCGGTGGCGAGGGCGCGGGCTACGCGTCGCGCGGTGGCGCGGGCTACGCGTCGCGCGGGCGCCGGGACGAAGGCGAGGGCTACACGCCGCGCGGTCGGCGCGACTCGGGGGAGGGCCAAGCGCCGCGAGGTGGGGGTCGAAGCGAGACCGCCGGCTATGCGCCGCGTGGGCGTCGACCCGAAGGCGAGGGCTACGCACCGCGCGGGCGGCAGGGCGAGAGCGACGGCGTCGCGTCGCGCGGCCGGCGCGACGGCGACGGCCCCGCGCCCCGTGGGCGGCGCGACGGGAGCGAGGGCTACGCACCACGCAGCCGGCGCGAGAGGAAGGCGACGGCGCACCGCGCAGCCGGGCGCGACGCGGGCGAGGGCTACTCACCGCGCGGTCGGCGCGAGGCGGGCGAGGGCGTCGCACCGCGCGGTCGGCGCGACGCGGGCGAGGGCGCCCGCGGTCGGCGCGAGGCGGGCGAGGGCTACGCACCGCGCGGCCGGCGCGACGAGGGCTCCGCGCCGCGCAGTCGGCGCGACGCGGGCGAGGGCTACGCACCGCGAGGCCGGCGCGACGAGGGCTCCGCGCCGCGCGGTCGGCGCGACGGGGCGAGGGCTCCGCACCGCGAGGCGGCGCGACGCGGGCGAGGGCTACGCACCGCGCGCGGCCGCCGCGACGCGGGCGCAGAGGGCAGCGCGCCTCGGGGACGAGGTCAGGGAGCAGGGCGAGGGGCTCCGGCCGTGCGCGCTACGAGCGGGGGTGAAGGCGGCGCGCGTGATCGCGACACGACCGGGACCCGGGGCCGTCGAGACGACACGCGCGCGCGCGAGAGACGAAGGCGGCGGGGCCTGGCGGGCTGGGGCCGAGGTGCGGGCCGCAGCTCGGGCCGAGGGGTCAGGGCTGGCGGTCGCTCGGCCGGGCGCGGCGCGTCCGGGCGTTCCGGGCGGAGCAGCCCGCGGGGTCGCGGCGGCCCGCGCCGTCGCGGCTGAGCGGCCCGCGTCTCTGCAGTCTCAATACGAGCGGATTCTGCTTGAGTCTTACCCCTAATCGGGGCAAGGGGCCACCCTATGGAGCGGGTCTGGCCATGGCTCGTTTGGGGGGCGGCCGCGGCGCTGGGCGGCGCGCTCCTGATGTCCGCCTACCAACACGCGCGCTTCATGGACCACCTCCTGCGGGTCATGGCCGCCCCCTGGCTCTAGGGCCCCGATCGGCGTCGTGGTCGCTTTCGCACAGCTGGTCGAAGCGGTGCCCAGCCTGGGCCTGCTGGTCCTCGTCGGGGTGAGCACCCTGTTGCTCGACCCCGTGCTCATCGCGTTGGCGTTGGCGCGCCGCACTCGGGTGCGACACGAGCTCTCGCCGCCCCCGCGGCACGGCCTGGAGCTGGCGGCGGTGGTGCTCCTCGCCGCCCCCCTGCTGGCGGCCGCGGTGGTCCAGCACCAGGCCCTCACCTACCTGGTGCCGGAGCCTCAGGTGGCCCGGGAGCAGCTGGTCACCGACTTCGTGCTGGGCCTGCGGGTGGCGCTCTCGGCCAGCACCGTGAGCGCGCTGATCAACATCCCCAACGGCCTGATGCTGGCTGGAGTGCTGGGGCTCCTGGCGTCCACACGGGTCCCTGGCCTGTCCGCGGCCCCGCGCGCGCCCGAGGCGCAGCTGCCGCGGTGGGCAGGCGCGGGCGCGGCCCTGGGTGCGCTGGCGGTGGTGTTGGTGTCGGCGTCCGGGCTCGGGCACGTGCTGCGCCTGAACCGCCTGCTCGGGGCGGTGGCGTCGGCGTCGCCCGATCACAAGATGAGCGCGCTTCGGGACGGGCTGCAAGCCGCCCTGCCGATCCTCTACGCCGGCATCGCGGTGGCGGTGCTCGCGTTGGCCACCGGGCTGGTGTTGGGGGGCCTGGCCCTGGTGCGGGCGAGGCTCCAGGTCAAGCGGCCCAGGCCGGCCGCGGTCTTCGTCGGGGTGGCCCTCGTGTTGAGCGCGCTGCTGATTGCAGATGCAATGCCGCTTGCGAAGGAGGTCAGCCGGCCGCCCCCCTTCAGCCCGCGAGCGCTCCTCCTGCCCGCGGCCCTGCCCGTCACGACGCCAGACCTCGAGGGGGCGCTGGCGGAGGTGCCACGAGGGCTGGTCATCGTCGTGGGCCCACAGATCCTCCAGGTGGAGGCGGCGCCCATCGAGGGCCTGCACGCGCTGCCGGACCGGATCCGGCAGGCGAAGCAGGTCGAGGCGATGCGCTCCTCCGCGCGGCGGCCCTTCAGCGCGCTGTTGGCGGTGGACCGCGACACGCCGGTGGAGCGGGTGCTGGAGGTCATCGGCGTGGTCGGGCCGGCGGTGGACCAGCTCGTGCTCGCCTTCGTCCACGACGAACCCCAGCGGGCGCGGCCGATCTTCGGGCAGCGCACCCTGCGGACGGAGACGTGGCTCAGGCTGTCGATGACCCCCGGCGAGCCGTCGGTACAGGTGCGCGCGAAGGAGCGGTTCCAATCACTGGCGGAGCGCTCGATCGAGGCGGCGGGCGGAGGCGGCGCCGTGCACTGGCGCGTATCCGAGGAACCGCCCCCGGGGTTGGAAGGGCGCGGCGCCGCGGCTGGACACCTTCGAGACACTCACCCGTAAGTCTCTGCCGCCGACCTCGGGAAGTGCTAGCACCGAAGGATGAGCGCCCGCGTCCCCACCTTCGAGCCCCACAAGATCAAGACGGTCCGGCTCATCCCGTTCCCGTCCTTCGAGGCGCGGAAGAAGGCGCTGGCGGCGGCGAACTTCAACGTCTTCCACCTGCCGGCCTCGGCCGTGAGCTACGACATGAGCGCCCTCGGCACCGCGGCGATGAGCCAGGAGCAGCTCGCGGGGCAGCTGATCGGCGACGAGGCCTACGCGGGCTCGCGCAACTTCGAGACCCTCGAGCAGGCGGTGAACCAGGTGCTCGGCCACTCCTACGTGTGCCCGACCCACAACGTGCTCGGGTCGGTGAAGCTCCTGTGCGCCACCATCGCGCCCGCGGGCTCCACCGTGATCTGCAACGGCTCCGCCCGCTCCGAGCTCCTCACCGCGCGCGGGGTCGAGCCGATGGACGTGCGCGCGGGCGTCGGCACCTTCGCCGGCGACGTGGATCTGGTGCGCATCGAGGCGGTGGTGAAGGCAAGGCGCCCTGCGCTCCTCCTCTTGCAGGCCTTCTCGGACGGGATGCACCCGATGAGCCTGCAGAACCTCACCGCGGTGCGACGCTTCGCGGACGGCGCGGGCCTGCGCCTGGTGCTGGACGCGTCTCGCCTGGTCGAGAACGCCTGGTACATCCAGACCCACGAGGCGGGGCAGGGCGATCGCAGCGTGGCCGAGCTGGTGAAGCAGATGGCGAAGCTGGCCCACGTGGTCATGCTGGACGGCGCGCAGGACGCCAAGGCCAACACCGGGGGCCTCCTCACCACCGACAACCCCGCCGACTACGAGCGCTTCATGAACGAGGTGGTGCTCTACGAGGGCCTGCACACCTACGGCGGGATGTCGGGGCGGACGATGGAGCTCCTGGCTCGGGGCCTGGTGGAGATGGTGGAGGAGGCCGAGGTGCAGTGGATCATGCACCAGACCGAGATCTTCACCGCGCGCCTGCGGGCGGCCGGGATCCCGATGGAGCGGGGCTGCGACGGGGCCTACCTGCTGGCGGACGAGTTCCTGCCCGGGATCTCCGTCTACCCGGAGCACGCGCTCGCGGCGGCGCTGTATCAGACCACGGGGATCCGGGCGGTGCCGACCGGGCGCGTCGGCCGCGATCACCTGGTGCCGGTGCAGATCCCGCGGCTGGCCATGACCAGCCGCCAGCTCGAGGAGATCGCGGCCGCGGTCATCCACCTGTTCGAGCAGCGCGAGAAGGTGGCGGTGCTCGAGCCGATGGGCGACGCCGCGTGGCATGACGAGCTGAACTTCCGCTCGGTGTTCGCGGACCTCGCGAACCGCGACGCCTCGGGCGGCTACCCGTTCCTGATCCACACCGTGGAGCGGGTCGGCTGGCTGGAGCGGGCCCAGCGCGAGAAGGCGATCCGAGAGGCGGGCTGGAACACGTTCCTGTTGCGGTCCGCCGACGTGACGATCGATCTGCTGACCGACTCCGGGACCTCCGCGATGTCCACCGATCAGTGGGCGGCCTACGACGCGGCCCGCGCCACCGCGGGGCGCACCGAGGCCTACGAGGCGTTCCTGGACGCGGTGCGGGAGGCCTACGGCTACCAGCACATCATCCCGACCCACCAGGGGCGGGCGGCCGAGCACATCCTCTCGCAGTCGAGGATCCGCCCCGGGCAGCTGGTGCCCGGGAACATGTACTTCACCACCACCAAGGTGCATCAGGAGAAGGCGGGCGGGACCTTCGTCGACATCATCGTGGACGAGGCCCACAAGCCCGAGAGCGAGTTCCCGTGGAAGGGGAACATCGACATGGCGAAGCTGCGCGCGGTGGTGGACACCCACGGCGCGGACAAGGTGGCCTACATCTCGTTCGAGCACTCCGTGAACATGGCGGGCGGTCAGCCGGTCTCCATGGACAACATGCGCGAGGTCTACGCGTACTGCAGCCACCTCGGGATCCCGGTGTACTTCGACTCCACCCGCTCGGTGGAGAACGCGTACATGATCCAGAAGAAGGACCCGCGCTACCGCGGGGTGGCGGTGAAGGACATCCTGCGCGAGATGATGGCCTACGGCGACGGGTGCACCGTCTCCGGCAAGAAGGACTACCTGATCAACATCGGGGGCCTGCTCGCCTTCAAGGACGACGCCGCGGCCAAGAAGAAGGCGGAGGAGCTGCTGAGGATCAACGAGGGGCGGGTCACCGACGGCGGCCTCGCGGCAGGAGATCTTGCGGCCATGGCCCGGGGCATCAACGAGATGCTCGACGATCGCTACATCGCGTCCCGGGTGGAGCAGACCGAGCGCCTGGGCCGCATGCTCATGGACGCCGGAATCCCGATCGTGACCCCGCCCGGGACCCACGCCATCTTCGTCGACGCCAAGCGGTTCCTCCCGCACATCGATCAGGACGAGTTCCCGGCCCAGCGCCTGGCGGCGGAGCTCTACATCGAGTGCGGGGTGCGGGCGATGGAGCGCGGCAACGTGTCCAAGGGGCGCGACAGGGCCACGGGTGAGAACTGCCGGCCGGCGCTGGAGCTGGTGCGGCTCACCATCCCGCGGCGGGTCTACACCAACGATCACATGAAGGCGGTGGCGGAGGGCGTGATGCGGGTCTGGGCGCGGCGGGCCGAGATCACCGGGCTGCGCTTCGTCTACGAGCCCCAGGACCTGCGCTTCTTCCAGGCGCGCTTCGAGCCGGTGGGCTGACTTAGCGCTCTAGTCGAAGCTCCAGCCGAGATCGGCCGGCACCTCGTACTCGTGCACGAGCTGGTTCGTGCGGAGCGCGTCCGACGTCGACAGCACGAAGCCGGCGATGTCCAACACCTCGTCCTCGGCTGGGCCGTTCGAGAACTCGAGCCAGCCCATGAGCGGCGTGGCCTGCTGGATGTACGTTCCCGCGCCCACCGGCTTGATGAGCGCCAGCGTCTGATCACGCCAGCCGTCCCTGAGGTAGCGGACCCGGTCATAGGCCACGAACCGCTCGTTGGCTGGCCACGGGAGCTCCGCGCTCGCGGGCACGATCGTGCACTGGTCCGGCGGGAGCGGATCGTCCGGATCGTCGCCGCAGTCGCGGATCAGGGCGGGGAGGGTGCGCAGCGTGGCCAGCGAGGCCGGGGTGTCCTTGGTGATGGCCAGGATCCGGTTCATGTACTGCACGAGGTCGATGGTGATGATGCCCTCCTTGTTGGCGGCGGCGCCGAGGAAGGAGGACGCGCGGATGAGGTCGCGGTTCTGCAACACCTTCGGCGCGGCGCAGGTGACCTGGAACGCGCCGCCGACGAAGCAGGTGGTCGCCCGGGTGAGCCAGTCCGCCGCACCCGGGAGCAGGTGGAGGACGCCGCCGCCGAACTTCTCGTAGTCCTCGGGGGCGAGCGCCGGGTGGTAGACCGTGCCCGCCGCCGGATCGCCCTCGGCCCAGATGTCTACCTCGGCCGGGTCGGTCTGGATGTGGCCATAGCGCATGAGCCGCGCGTAGAGCGCGAGGTTCTCCATCGGAGAGTCGATGGTCCGCCAGCTCGCGCAACGGATGTTGCCAGCCGCGTTGACGAAGCAGCCGGTGCCGAGGCGCAGGCGGCCTGCGGCATCTTGCCGCACCTGCTCCGCGTCTTTTATGCCCATGATGACCTCATCGAAGTGCATGCGTTGGTTGCGCTCCTTCGTGCGCCCGCCGCTGAGGCGTCCGAAGTAGTCGACCTCCACCGCCGCCGTCGGGTCGACGGGGTCACACGTCAGATCGATGAGCGGCAGCTCTACGCCCTGCGCGTCGATCGGGAGCGGGCAGTAGCCCCAGTCGTAGACGTCTTGCGGATACTCGATCCAGCGCTTGGCCAGGATGGGCTGGCCGGTGACGCCGTCCCTCAGGACGTGCACGAGGTCGCCGAAGACGTCTCCACAGCCGGATCCGCCCCCACCCGACCCGTGATCGCCTCCTCCGCCTTGAGCGAAGGCGCCCCCCGGCGCCGCGCCCACCGCCAACGCGGCCGCGAACAGTAACGTCCTGTTGATGAGATGCAGTCTAAGTTGCATGTCGAAGGCCCCCCCTCTCTGCGGACGGATGGAGGTCCGCAGTTTCAGTTGCAGACATGCAAGCTGCATTCCCTGCACCGAGGAATAGGCTCTCGAGCCGGATGGGCCACCGGGGTGACCTCCCGCGTGCGGTGGTTACAGACGGGCGAACTTGTAGGGCTTGGGTCGGCCCTCCACCACGCGATAGCGGGCGGCCTGCAGGCGCTCGAGGAAGTCGTCGAGGTCGGCCGCCTTGAACAGGAGGTTGAGCATCTGCGGCTCCTGCTCGGTGCTGTAGCACTGCACGGTGGCGAAGGGGCACTCCACCGGCTCCACGTCGTCGTCGGGCAGGCGCGCGAAGTTGAACTCACCCGGCTGCTCGGCCAGGGCCAGCACCAGGCGGCCCTCCCGGTCGAACACGGACCAGATGCGCGGCTCCTCCACGGCCCCGACAGCATACCCGGCGGGCCGCCGAGGGGCACCGGGCGCGGAGGCCGTTGACCGCCTCCCCCCACCGGGCTAACCGCCTGGTTCGCCATGTCCGGCCAGCCGAACCTGATGTCGACCCTCAAGCGCACCCACATGTGCGGCGCCCTCCGGGAGGCCCACGTGGGCCAGGACGTGGTGCTCATGGGGTGGGTCCAGAGCAACCGCCGCAAGGGCGGCGTGACCTTCCTGGTGCTCCGGGATCGGGCCGGGATCGTCCAGGTCACCCTGGAGGAGAACGACGACCCCGCGGTGTTCGCGGCCATGGATCCCCTCCGTCCGGAGTGGGTGGTGGCGGTGGTGGGCAAGGTCCGCTCCCGCGGCAAGGACGCCAACCCCGACCTCCCCACCGGCGCGGTGGAGGTGGTGCCGACCCGGGTGGAGGTGCTGAACCAGGCCCGGACGCCCCCGTTCGAGGTCCGGGACGACGTCGACACCGGCGAGGACAAGCGCCTGGCCCACCGCTTCATCGATCTGCGGCGCCCCGCCATCCAGCGGAACCTGATGATGCGCTCGAAGATGTCCTCGGTGGCGCGTCAGACCCTGGTGCGGCACGGGTTCCTGGAGCTCGAGACGCCCTACCTGGTGAAGTACACCCCGGGCGGGGCGCGCAACTTCCTCGTGCCGTGCCGCCTGACCCCGGGGACCTTCTACGCCCTGGCCGAGAGCCCCCAGATCTTCAAGCAGCTCTTCATGGTCTCGGGCTTCGATCGCTACTTCCAGATCGTGAAGTGCTTCCGGGACGAGGACCTGCGGCAGGACCGCCAGCCCGAGTTCACCCAGATCGATCTCGAGCTGTCGTTCGCCGACGAGGACGACGTCCAGCAGGTGATGGAGGACGTGGTCGGGAGCATCTTCCGGGAGGTCCTCGGGGTGGAGCTGCCCGAGCGGTTCCCGAAGATGACCTACGAAGAGGCGATGCGCCGCTTCGGCTCCGACAAGCCCGACCTGCGCTTCGGCATGGAGCACGTGGGGCTGAACGACCTGGTGGCGGCCCACGACGGCGGTGGGGTCGCGTTCTTCAAGCAGACCCTGGACGAGGGCGGCCTGATCAAGGCGATGCGCCTGCCGGCCGAGTATGCGCTGTCGCGCTCGGACCTCGACAAGCTCGAGAAGGACGTCAAGGCCATGGGCGCGGGCGGTCTCGGCCGCGCGAAGGTGGGCGAGGACGGGGCCTGGAGCCAGAGCCCCTTCGCCAAGACCATCAGCGACGCGCTCCGGGAGGCCGTCAACCAGGCTTGCGGCGCCCAGCCGGGCGACCTCCTCCTGTTCCAGATGGGCAAGGCCAAGGTGGTCCACACCGTGATGAGCCACCTGCGCCTGACCTTGGGCCGGAAGTTCGAGATGATCCCCGAGGGCGCGTGGAAGGTCCTCTGGGTGACCGAGTTCCCGCTGTTCGAGCACGACGAGGAGAACGGCCGCTACGTGGCCGCGCACCACCCCTTCACCTCACCCCGGGCCGAGGACGTCGACCGCCTCACCAGCGACCCCGGCGCCTGCCGCGCTCGGGCCTACGACCTGGTGTTGAATGGCAACGAGGTGGCGGGCGGGTCGGTGCGTATCCACGACAGCGCGGTGCAGGCCAAGGTGTTCGACGCCCTCGGGATCAGCGAGTCCGAGAAGCAGGCCAAGTTCGGGTTCCTGCTCGACGCGCTGTCCTACGGCGCGCCACCCCACGCGGGGATCGCGGCGGGGATGGACCGCCTGGCCATGCTGGTGTGCGGGGCCCAGTCCCTGCGCGACGTGATCCCCTTCCCGAAGACCCAGAAGGGGCTCGACCTCATGACCGGCGCACCGACCGCGATCGACGCGGGGCAGCTGGCCGAGGTCTACGTGGCCAGCATCGAGAAGCCGGAGTCATAGAGGCTGCACGTACTCACCGGGTTCGATGACGAACGCCGACTCCGGGATGTCCATCGTGAGGAGGTTCTGGCGCACGCACGCCGCGGCCTCGTCGTTCACCACCCCGAAGGCCAGCTTGCCCCGCGACTCGTCGAGGTCGGTTGAGGCGACCCCGTCGATCCCGAAGATCCCGAAGCTCCGGTTGTAGTAGCGGCGGAGGGTCAGGTAGTCGAACTCCGTCGCGGCCCAGCTCAGTGTGAAGCTCAGGATCTCCGGCCGCTGGTAGGACTCTGCCAGCGCCGCCCGCGCCGCCTCGGCGTCCGCTTCGTTGGGCTCGACCAGCAGCACCGTGAAGGTGTGGGCCACGAAGTCCGCCCGGTAGCCGCCGAAGCCCGGGACCACGTCGCACACCGCGGCGTTCAGCACGTCGGGGGAGTCCGGCAGCTCCGACGCCAGGACATCCGGGCCCCGCTCGACCATGCGGCAGACGTAGGGGGCCTCCTCGTCCGCGCCGCCGCACGCCGCGAGGCCCGCGGTGGTGATGAGCAGGAGCATGGCGGCTCGCCTCATCATGTTCCGTCGTACAACCCGGCCCCCGGAGTTGGCGACCCGACCCCGACAGGCTTGCCCCCGGCGGTCCGGGCCCCGATCCTGATCCCATGACGCCTCGCCTCTGGCCCGAGGGCCCCGGCCCCACCGAGGCCGCCCTGGACGCCGCCGCCGCCCTCCTCGCGGCGGGGCCGGTGGCGGTGCTCACCGGGGCGGGCTGCTCCACCGAGTCCGGCATCCCCGACTACCGGGGGGAGGGCACCGCGCGGCGGGCTCGGTCTCCGGTGCGCTTCGCGACCTTCGTCCGCGACCCGGCGGCCCGCCGGCGCTACTGGGCCCGCGCGGTCGTCGGCTGGCCCCGCATCGCCCACGCCCGCCCCAACCCCGCCCACCACGCCCTCGCCGGGCTGGAGGCCTCGGGGCGCCTGTCGGGCCTCTTGACCCAGAACGTGGACCGCCTCCACCACGCGGCGGGGAGCGCGCGGGTCATCGAGCTGCATGGCGCCTTGCACGAGGTCCGCTGCCTCGAGTGCGGGGTCCGCGAGGGGCGAGCTGCGCTGCAAGCGCGCTTGCTCGCGATGAACCCCGGGCTCGCCGCCCACGCCGCGGGCGCGGCGGAGTACAACCCCGACGGCGACGCGGAGCTCCCGGAGGCGCTGGTGGAGGCCTTCCACGTCGCGACCTGCCTGACCTGCGGCGGGGACCTCAAGCCCGACGTGGTGTTCTTCGGCGAGACCGTGCCCCGCCCCAGGGTCGAGGAGGCCTACCGCTGCGTCGACGAGGCCGCCGCCCTCCTGGTGGCCGGCTCCTCGCTCGCGGTGCTCTCGGGCCTGCGCTTCGTGCGCCACGCCGCGGCGCGCGGGGTGCCAGTGGTGGTCCTCAACCAGGGCGAGACGCGGGGCGACCCGCTGGCCACCGTGAAGCTCCCGGGGCGCCTGGGCGAGGTGCTCCCGGCCCTCGCGGCGCGCCTCGGTGTCAACGCGTCTTGCGCTCCAGCTTCTTCTTCGCCGCCATGACCAGCCGCTGGTTCATGGTGGTGCGCTTGGCGAGGTTCATCACCTCGGACCGCGGCAGGCGGTCGAGCAGGCGGATCGCGGTCTTCACCGGGGTCTTGGGGTTGTAGACCAGCGCCTTGGTGATGGTGGGGTTCTGGGTGTAGCCGGGGCTCTCCGCGATCTTGTCGAGCACGTCGGGGTTGAGCGACGGGAGCCGGGCCATGAAGCCCACCTCGTCGAGGGTGAGCTTGGCGTTCTTCAGGAGGTAGTGGTGGATGGCCTTGTTGCCGTCCATCGCCAGGGCCATCCGCTCCTCTCGGTTGCCGGACAGGGCCAGGTTGATCTTGTCGTCCATGCCCATGCGGGCGAGCCGGCGGCGGATGGGGAGGCGGTCGAAGTCCTCCTTGGGGCGCTCCTGGGTGATCCGCAGGCAGGTGGGGGGCTCGTCCTCGCGCTGCGCCTCGCGCTCGATCCGCTTCAGGGCGGGTGGGGTGGTCGGGTAGAGCACCGCCTTCCTGAAGCTCTCGTTCTCGGGATCCACCCGCACCGTGATCCCTGCCTCGCTCACGTGCTCGACCTGGGCCCACATCTCGTAGACGTTGAAGCCGGGCAGGGCGAGCCGGAGCTGGGCCACCGAGCCCGCCGCGATCCCGTCTCGGTCGTCGACCGGCACCGTGAACAGCCCCCGGGCCGCGAAGGCGGTGGCCAGCCCCGCGAACGCGCGCACGGTGGTGAACTTCATCACCAGCACGGTGTAGGTCTCGCCCGGGCGCGGGGGCCGCACCTCGGCCTCGCCGTACTCGCGGCTGTCGTCACCGAAGTCGGGATCGTCATCCAGCTCCGGGTCGGCCAGGCCGTCCAGGTCGTCGCTGTCGAGGTCGTCCGTCCCCCCTTCGAGGGCGGCCAGGACCTCGTCGCCCACCACCGTGGCCGGGACGTCCTCGGTCGCCATGTCCAGCAGGTCGCTGGCCAGGGCGAGGCCCGGGGCGTGCGGCGCCTCTTCGGCCGTGTCGGGGGCGTGGGGCGGGGCGAGGTCGGCCACCGCGGGCGCCTGGCCGGGCGCCCAGGGCGCGGGCATGCTGGGATCCGTCGCCTCGTCCTCAGCCAGGTCTATGGTGGTGAGGCGGGGCTCGGGGCCCGGCGCATCCTCGGCGTCCCAGCGAGCCTGGAACTCGGCGGAGGTCACGTAGGACTGCAGGGCGCCGAGCGCGGGCTGGGCCGCGGGCTCGAAGCTCAGCATCAGGCCGCGCCCGGGGATGAGGTTCCCCGCCCGTCCGGGCAGGGTGAAGGTGTCGCCGCCGGGCACCTCGATGCGGAGCTCCACCAGATCGTTCGGGGCGGGGGCGAGCTCGGAACCCATGGGCACGAGCATCCCCCCGTGGGTCAGGTAGGCGTCGTGGTCGGCGAGGAGCCGCCGGGCGCTCTCGTAGTGGAGCGCGTAGCTGCGAGCCCCAGACATGGCTGGGGATTCTGGCACGATCTGGCGGGTGGGTGAAACCGGGGCTCCCCCCTCACAGGGGGCCGACCGCGGCCTCCACCGCGCGCACCAGTGCGCCGCTCCGCAGCATCTCGGTCACCGCCTCCACGTCGGGGTAGAGGACCCGATCCTCGGCCATGAACGGCACCACCGCGCGCACGTGGGCGTGGGCCGCGGCCACCCCGGCCCCGGGGGCGAGGCCGATGAGGTCGACCGCCTGCAGGCCGCACAAGAGCTCGATGGCCAGGCACACCTCGGCGTTGCCGATGACCTCGAGCGCCTTTCGGGCCGAGGTCATGCCCATCGACACGTGGTCCTCGCGGTTGGCGGAGGTGGGGATGCTGTCGGCGCTCGCCGGGTACACCAGCACCTTGTTCTCGTTCACCAGGCTGGCCGCGGTGACCTGGGCGATCATGAAGCCCGAGTTCAGCCCGGGCTGGGGGGTCAGGAACGCGGGGAGGGACGACAGCGCGGGGTCGATCAGCTGCTCCACCCGCCGGTCGGAGATGTTGGCGAGCTCCGCCACCGCGATGGCGAGGAAGTCCAGCGCCAGCGCCAGGGGCTGCCCGTGGAAGTTCCCCCCCGAGATCATGTCGCCGTCCGCCGCGAAGACCAGCGGGTTGTCGGTGGCGCTGTTGATCTCCACCTCGAGCACCCGGCGCACGTAGGCGAGGGCGTCCCGGGTGGCGCCGTGGACCTGGGGCATGCACCGGAAGCTGTAGGCGTCCTGCACCTTGTCGCACTCCGCGTGGTCGTCGGCGATGCGGGAGTCGGCCAGCAGCGCGCGCAGGGCGGCGGCCGAGGCGAGCTGGCCGGGGTGGGGGCGGGCCTGGTGGATCCGAGGATCGAACGCCACCACGGTGCCCTTGGCGCCCTCCAGGGACGCGGCCCCCGCGATGTCCGCCGCCTTCACCAGGGCCTCGGCCCGCAACAGCGCCAGGCACCCGAGGGCGCCCATCGCCTGGGTGCCGTTGATGAGGCAGAGGCCCTCCTTGGCCGCGAGGGTGAGGGGCTCGAGGCCGGCGGCGCGGAGGGCGGCGCCGCTCGGGCGCCGGTCCCCGTCGACGAAGACCTCGCCCTCGCCGATCATCGCGAGGGCGATGTGCGCGAGGGGTGCAAGGTCTCCTGACGCGCCCACGCTCCCCTTGCTCGGCACCACCGGCAGGATGTCTTGCGCGAGCATCGCGAGCATCAGGTCGATGACCTGTTCGCGCACGCCGGAGTTGCCGGTGGCCATCACGTTGGCCCGGAGCAGCATCAGGGCGCGGGTCTGGGGGAGCGAGAGCGGCGCGCCCACCCCCACCGCGTGGCTGCGGATCAGGTTCACCTGGAGCTTCGCGAGGTCCTCGGTGGGGATCCGGGTGCGGGCGAGGAAGCCGAAGCCGGTGTTCACCCCGTACACCGCGGCGCCCGACGCCGCCTTGGCCTCGACCAGCGCCCGCGCCGCGCGGACCCCCGCCCGCGCCGCGTCGCCCAGGCTGACGTGGGCCTCCATGGCCGCCACCGCGGCCACGTCGTCGATGGTGAGGGAGCGGCCGTCCAGGACGACCTCGCGGTGCGCAGTCACGAGGCCCGCTTAGGGGAGGCCGAGGGAGCGGGTCAACGGCGGACCAGCTCGATGATGCAGAACGAGGTGAACAGCTCGCCCACCGCGGGGAGGCTGGCGAGCGCCTTGCCGAGGGGCGCGCGGGGCTTCTCGGCCCAGAAGCCGTGGCGATCCAGGCGACCGATGTCGAAGCCGACCTCGCCCACCATGCGCCGGAACGTGGGGATGGTGAGCTCGTTGATGTAGCCCTGCTCGCGGAAGGTCTCCCACTGCCGCCACTTGTTGGGGGCCTTGTCGCCGTCGTCGGTGCGGTCCCACGTGCGCGGCGCGTACTCGGGGAGGTCGTAGATCCGCTCCGCGGCGCGCATCATCGCCCGCTGCCCGAAGATCAGGTGGGCCCACGGCACCGGGATCAGCGCCTCCATGTGCGGGCCCCAGGGGTTGAGATAGGGGTACCACTCCAACAGCGCCCGGCCGCCCGGCCGGAGCACCCGGTGCCAGTCGAGGAGCACCGCGCGGGGCTGCATCACGTGCTCCATGCAGTCGAAGGCGAGCAGGGTGTCGAAGCTCTCGTCGGGCACCGGGAGGCCATCGACCCGCCCGACCAGGTACTCGAGCTGGACCCCCTCGGGGAGCGTGGCCTGCTCCGCCCGGGCGCGGGCGCGGGCCACCGAAGGCGCGTGCAGCTCCACCCCCACCATGCGCCGGGGGCGCTTGTTCTTGGCGAGGTACAGCGCCAGGTTGCCCTGGCCGCTGCCGAAGTCGAGCACGTCCTTGCCGGTGACGTGCTGGTCGTCGAAGCGGCTCCAGGCGTGGGCCAGGTGGTCGGCGCGCCACTCGGTGTAGGCGTCCATGTCGTGCACCGCCGCGTCGGGGGGCCGGATCATCCGCTTGGAGAGCTCGAAGAGGACGCGCTCGCGCACCGAAGTCATGGCTCTGTCCTATCACGCGGGCGTGACCCGATGACAAATCGGGGCTACCGTCCCGCCCGATGCCGTTCCTTCCCCGTCCGGCCGCCCAGGCCTCGCTGGTGGTGGATCTGGCCCGGATCGTCGGCGCCCAGCACGTGTCCAACGTGGACGCGGACCGCCTCGCCTACTCCCACGACTGCTGGCCCCGCGACCTGCTCCGCCTGCGGGCGGGCGACTTCGGGGCCGCCCCGGCCTGCGTGGTGTGGCCGGGCAGCCCGGACGAGGTGGCCCGGGTGCTCCAGTTCGCGGACGAGCACGAGGTGCCGGTGGTGCCGTACGGCGCCGGCTCCGGGGTGAGCGGAGGCGCCCGGCCGAGCTCGGGGGGCATCACCCTCGACCTCAAGCGCCTGAAGGCGGTCCGGCGGCTCGAGCCCGACAACCTGCGGGCGGAGATCGAGGCGGGGATCATCGGGGAGCGCCTGGAGCGCGCCTTGAACCGCCGCGGCTTCACCCTCGGCCACTTCCCGTCCTCGATCCTGTGCTCGACCTTCGGGGGCTGGCTGGCCGCCCGGAGCGCGGGCCAGATGTCGACCCTGTACGGGAAGATCGAGGACATGACCTTCGGCCTCGAGGTCGCGACCCCGGGCCGGGTGCGCCGCCTGATGCTCGGCCCGCGCCCGGGCGACGGGCCGGACTTCAACGCCCTCGTGCTCGGCTCGGAGGGGGTCTTCGGGGCGATCACCGCGGGCGAGGTGCGGATCCGGCCGCTGCCTGCGGCCCGGGAGATGCTCGGCCTGCAGTTCCCGAGCGTCGAGGCGGGGATCGAGGGGATCCGCAAGATGCTCCGGGCCGGCCTGCGCCCTGCGGTGGTGCGCCTGTACGACGCCCTCGACACCTTCATGGGCCGCGGCCACGGGGCGGACGAGCACCACGACGAGGTGGGCTCCTGGGACGCGCTCGCGGCCCGGGCCCAGGGCTGGGCGGGGGAGGTGCAGAAGCGCCTCCCGGGCGGCCAGGCGGCGGGGCGCCTCAGGGACGCGCTCGTGCGGGGCACGGTGCGGGCGGTGCTCGGCTCGCCCATGGTGCTGAACCGCGCGCTCCAGGTGCTGCCGGACGACTGCCTGCTCGTGCTCGGCTTCGAGGGGCACCCCGCGCTGGTGAGCGCGGAGCTGGCGCTCGCGAAGCAGCTCTGCGTGAAGGAGGGGGCCCGCGACCTGGGCCCCGCGCCCGGCGAGCACTGGCTCGCGAACCGCTACAACGTGTCCTTCAAGCAGTCGAAGGTCTACGCCTCGGGCCTGTTCGTGGACACGATGGAGGTGGCCGCCACCTGGGACCGGCTCCTCCCGCTCTACCGAGGCGTGCGGCGCGCGATCGGCAAGGATGCCGTGGTGATGGCGCACTTCTCTCATGCGTACGGTGAAGGTTGCAGCATCTACTTCACCTTCGCGGGAGCGGCGGTGGATCCCGACGCGCCGGCCGAGGCCCTCGCCCGGTACGATCGCATCTGGAAGAACGGCCTCCTCGCGGTGCACGAGGCGGGCGGGACGATCTCCCACCACCACGGAGTGGGCGAGTCCAAGGCGCAGGCGATGGCGCGGGAGCACGGCCCGGGCGGGATGCGCCTCCTCACCGGGCTCAAGACCGCCTTCGACCCCCGCGGCACCCTCAACCCGGGCAAGCTGGGCCTCGAGCCCCCGCGGGTGGTGCCGCCCCGGCGGCCCCGGGGCACGTCCACCGCGGGGGACGACCTCCCGAAGGAGATCGCCCTGGCGGTGGGGGAGCGGAACGTGGACCGCACCCCCGCCCGCACCGTGGTGCGGCCCCCGGACGAGACCGCCCTCGCCGCGGTGCTCCGGGTGGCGCACGCCCGCGGGGTGAGCGTGGTGTCGGACCAGACCGGCTTTCGCGCCCCCCAGCGCTCGGTGCACATCGACCTGTCGCGCTTCGAGGGAGTGTCGCGGATCTCGGACCACGCCCTGTTCGTCGAGGTCGAGGCGGGCTGCCGGGTGGACCGCCTGGAGCGCCTCCTCAACGCGCACGGCCTGACCCTCGGCCACGTCCACCCCCGGGCGGTGACCCGCTCGGTGGGAGCGGGGGTGTCGCGGAACCTCCTCATCCGGCGCGGGGTCGCGTTCGGGGACCTCGGCGACCTCTGCTTCGCAGTGCGCGGCCTGCTGGCCAACGGCGCGCCGGTCGAGACCCGCCCGGTGCCGCGGGCGGCGGTGGGGCCGGAGCTCGACCGGGCCTTCATCGGGGCCCGGGGGCGCCTCGGGATCATCACGAAGGCCACCTTGCGGGTGGCGCTCCTGCCCGACGCTCGGGGCCAGGCCGCGTTCATCCTCCCCACCGTCGAGGCGGCCACCGACGCCGCCCGCCGGGTCTACAAGCGGGGCCTGCGCCCGGCCGCGGGCCGGGTGGTGCCGGTGGAGGGCGGGGTGCGGGCCGACTTCGAGCTGGCCGCGGCCAGCCCGCAGATCCTCGAGGCGCAACGCGCCTTGCTCCTGTCCGCGGTGGCGGAGGCGGAGGGGGTCCCGGTGGAGGCCGGGGCGCAGAACCTCGCGCTCGAGGGGCGCTACGACGCGGTGGTGGAGGCCGCCGCGCTGTGGACCGAGGCCGCCGCGACCCACGCCGCCCTCGCCGCGGCGTCGGGGGGCGAGACCTGGCTGGACTTCCTCGCCCCCGAGGGGGTGACGGTGGTGACCCGGGTGGCCGACGCCGAGGCCCGGACCCGCGCGGTGGACGCCGCGGTCGAGGCGGGGGCCCGGGTGGTGGCGGGGGCTCGGGTGCTCGCCCCGGCCGACCAGTCCAGCTTCAGCCACGAGACCGGCGCCCACTGGCGCGACATCGTGGTCGAGGACGAGACCAGGCGCCGCCCCGGGCCGTACGACGACGTGCTCGGGCGCCTGGTCGAGGGGCTGGATCCCAGCGGGGTGTTCCGGGAGCGGTAGTTAGCCGCTCCGGGCGCCTGCCCTCGGCCGGGCTGACGTGCCCCGGCCAGATCGAGGTGCGCACGCGCGGTCGGAGACCGGGGCACGTGGATGTTGAGGGGGACCCGGTCGACCGACTCGGCATCGACCGCCGGGCGCCCCCGAGTGTCAGGCCTGCAGCGTCAGACGACGAGGTTGGTCTCGATGGTCTTGAGGCGGTGCCGGGCCATGCCCAGGTTCCCGCGGCCGCGGTTGATCGCGATGTAGAGGAAGAGCGTCGTCCCGCCGAGCATCCGGATCAGGTGGTACTGGTCCTCGAGGGTGATCAGGATGTCCTCGATGGTCCCGCCGATGCCGAGCTGCCGCATGACGTCGAGCTTGGAGCGCACCACCTGGGTGTTCCCGGCGGCGGCCACGTCGATGTTGAAGGAGCGGACGTCGCCGTCGCTCCCGAGGGTCATGCCGCTCTCGTAGTCGACGAGCGCGACGGCGATGGCACCCTCGATCGTCATGGCCTCCCGAAGGCTATCTTTCACGTTGGACAATGCTCTTCCTTTCGTTGTGTCGACCGAGGTCGACGGGGGCGCGCCGGCCGGGCGCTTCCCGTTGGCGTGGTTCGCGACGAGGTCGTCGGTCCTCGGGCGCTGCTCCTTCCAGCCTGCGGCCTGGAGATAGTCGAGGGCCCGCGAATTATTTGGCTCTAGCTCGAGGGCGCGCTTCCAGCACGCGATCGCTTGATCGATGAGGTTGCGGCCGTAGCGCTCGAGCCCGACCTCGACGAGCTCGTTTGCTTCGTCCAACAGATCCGCCGTGTCTTTCAGAAGAGAATCCGGGCCGGCCATTGGAGGCCTGTAGCGTGACGCTTTGCCTGCGCTTGGCGCAAGTTCTCACAGCTTGCGGCGGGCTGAGCGCCCAGGATCCTCCATCCCAAACGGTATGATACTTAGGGTTGATACCAGTGTGTCGCAGGGCGATCGATCGGCCGGACCAGGTGCGAGATTCTTGTCCCGAAATGGGCGAGCGCCCCCGCGAAGCGACGGCCAGCTTGCGAAACGTCTTCCGCCCCTGAGGCCCAACGGTGTGGGTGGACATGGCCGGCTCGGATTGCCGCCATCACCCAGACCGAGTAAATGAACGCCCATGGCGAAGGGTCGGACGGTGCTCCAGGTCCTGGACGAGGCCGAGGATCGGGCCATCGCCACCTGCACCACGTGCCCGACCCTGTGCCGCTGGTCCTGTCCGGTGGCCGAGGCCGAGGCCCGGGAGACCACCTCGCCCCAGCGGCTGGTGGTCCTGGCCGGCTTCATGAAGCGGGGGAGGGTGTCGGTGGAGGCGGCCCGGGCGCTCCCGTACCACTGCAGCCAGTGTGGGGCGTGCACGGAGGCGTGCCTGCACGACAACGACGTGCCGATGGTGCTCGCCGCGGCGCGGAGCCGGGTGATGGCGGCGGGGGCGGCCCCCCACGCGGTGCGTGAGGTGGTCGGGCACTTCGGGGTCTCCGGGAACCCCCAGGGCACCTCGCTCGAGCCGGCCTTGGACGCGGTGCTGGCCGAGACCGGGCACAAGAAGGTGCGGGGCGGGGAGCACGTCTACTTCCCCGGCTGCAGCACCCTCGAGCTGATGCCGGAGGCCGCGGTGGGGTTCCTGAGGGCGTCCTCGCTGTCCGGGCTCTCCGATCTCGCGGTGCGGCCCTCGTCCGCCTCGTGCTGTGGCCTGCCCCTGTTCTGGGCGGGGGAGCTCGAGGGCTTCCGGGGCCACGCGGCCCGCTTCGCGGCCCAGTTCACGGGGGTGAAGCGCCTGGTGGTGCACGACGCGGCCTGCGCCCACGCCCTGATCCACCTCTACCCGCAGGTCGGGGTGCGCTTCGAGCCCGAGGTGGTGCACGTGACCCGCTACCTCATGGACGGCCTGCGCGCGCACGACGCCGAGGCGAGCACCAAGGGCCCGCCGGAGGAGCGGATCGCCTACGCCGACACCTGCAGCCTGGCCCGGGGGCTCGACATCACCGACGCGCCCCGGCGGCTGATCGCCAAGCGCTTCCGGAAGCGGGTGGTGGAGCTCGACGAGGACACCGGGCGGGCGGTGGACTGCTGCGGGGCGAGCGGCCTGTTGCCGCTCACCGCGCCGGAGACCGCCCAGGCCATGGCCGAGGCCAGGCTCGACGCGTTCCGGCGCTCGGGGGCGGCGCAGCTCGCGGTGGCCTCGCCCCGGTGCGCGGCGCACCTGAAATCGGTGGACCCCACCGCCCCGGTGGTGGACATGGGGACGCTCCTGGGGCGCCTGTAGCCGCCGGGGGGAGGAGGACGGGTTGGGGCTGCGCACGCTGGTCATCGTGAACCCGAAGAGCGCCAACGGGGGCACCGGCCGCCGCTGGCCCGAGATCAAGGCCGCCCTGGACCGGGTGCTCGAGCGCTGGGATCCCGCCTTCACCGAGGGCCCCCGGGACGCCACCCGGCTCGCCCGCCAGGCGGTGCGCGACGGCTACGAGGCCCTCGTCGCGGTGGGTGGCGACGGCACGATGAGCGAGCTGGTGGCGGGCCTGTTCGAGGACGACGCCGAGGCGGGGATCACGGATCGGCTCATCCGCAAGGACGTGGTGGTCTCGCCGGTCCGCGCGGGCACCGGCGGTGACTTCGCCCGCCTGCTCGGTCTGCCCCACAAGCTCCCCGAGATGGTCGCGCACCTCGCGAGTGGGACGCCGCGGCTCTGCGACCTCGGGCTCCTCGAGTACACCCGGCACGACGGCCGAACCGCCCGGACCGCCTTCCTGAACATCGCGAGCTTCGGGCTCTCGGGCCTGGTCGACGAGAAGGTGAACGCGAGCAGCAAGGCCCTCGGCGGCACCGCCTCGTTCATGCTGGGGCTGGGGAAGGCCCTGCTGGCCTATCGCCCGGTGCACGTCGAGATCAGGGTGGACGGCGAGGACTTCTACTCCGGCGAGCTGCTGACCTGCGCGGTGGCCAACGGCCAGTACTTCGGCGGTGGGATGCGCTTCGCCCCGAACGCGGCGGTGGACGACGGGCTCTTCGACGTGGTGGCCCAGGTCTCGGCCGGGCTCAGGGAGTACGTGGGGATCCGCGACCTCTACACCGGCAGGATGATCGACTGGCCGTCGGTGCGGCACACCCGCGGCCGGTTGGTCGAGGCGCGGTCCACCCGCGACGAGCGGGTGCTCCTGGACGTGGACGGGGAGGCGATCGGGATGCTCCCGGCCGCGTCCCGGATCCTTCCAGATGCGGTGCGGCTATTGGCCTGATTGACCGCCCCCGGGTGCGAACCTAGGATGCCCGGGACCGTCCCCGAGGTGTGCCCAGGTGGCCACGAACAGCCTCGGGAGGGCGCATCGAGAAGCCTCGTGGAGTCGTCCCCGGTCCAATCCCCGTCCGACGAGGC
The DNA here is from genome assembly GCA_020632995.1 of Deltaproteobacteria bacterium. GTDB lineage: Bacteria > Myxococcota > Kuafuiibacteriia > Kuafuiibacteriales > Kuafuiibacteriaceae > JACKEN01. The sequence continues at coordinate 1,050,995 of JACKEN010000001.1, forward strand.
CCGCCTGCAGGTCGAGGCCGCCCTGGACACCCTCGGCCTGGCCCGGGACGAGCTGCCGGCCGGCATCTTCGACCGGATGCTCGAGCGGGCCCGCATGCCGGGCTCCCGGATGACGGTGGGCCGCTACCTGGTGGTGGGCGAGCTCGGCCGCGGCGGGATGGGGGTGGTGTACGAGGGCTGGGACCCCGGCATCGAGCGCCGGGTGGCGATCAAGACGGTCGAGCCGGACCTGGTGCCCGAGGAGGACCGCGAGGAGGTCGTCGAGCGCTTCCGGCGCGAGACCAAGGTGGTGGGCCGGCTGAAGCACCGGGCGATCGTCACCGTCTTCGACTCCGGTCGCGAGCGGGCCAAGGACCCGGTCTCCGGGCGCCGCTACACCGCCCTGTACTACTACGTGATGGAGTACCTCGAGGGCTGCAGCCTGGCCCGGGTGCTCCGGGAGCAGGAGCGCCTGCCCGAGGTGGACGCGGTCCGGATCGCGGCGGACATCGCGGAGGCCCTGCAGCTGTCCCACGACGCCGGGATCATCCACCGCGACATCAAGCCCTCGAACATCTTCCTCCGGAACCGCGAGGAGGCGGTGCTCCTCGACTTCGGGATCGCCAAGGCCGGGAACGTGGCCCTCACCCGGCAGGGGCAGATCCTCGGGACCCCCAGCTACCTCGCGCCGGAGCGCCTGCGCGAGAAGGAGGTCGCGATCGACGGTCGGGCCGACGTCTTCTCGCTCGGGGTGCTGCTGTACACCATGCTCACGGGGGAGGCGCCCTTCGTGGGGGACGACGTCTACGACGTCATCGACAAGATCACCCGCACCGCGCACCGGCGCCTGGACCAGCGCAGCTCCACCGGGGCCGCGCTGGCCGACATCCTGGATCGGATGCTCGCCAAGCGCCCCGAGGATCGCTTCGCCAGCGCAGGCGGGGTTGCGAGTGCGCTGCAAGGTGTCTTGCGACAACTGGAGGCGGCGGAGCTCGCCCGGGTCTTCGCCGAGGAGCCCGAGGAGCACGAGCTGGAGAAGACCAGCCCCTCCGCCCCGACCCCGCTCGCTCCCAGCCCGGCCCCCGCGGGCACCGCGCCAGTGGCCGACGACGACACGGGCCGGCTGGAGGCGGAGCCTGACACCTTCGACCGGCAGCTCACGCCCCTCGACCTCACGGTCGAGCCGAGCTCGACCGATCCCCAGGCCCCGGTCGAGGCCGGCGCCCCGGCCACCGAGCTCGTCGCGGCGCACGAGGGGGCGGACACGCCCACGATCGGGCTGGACGACGACGACCACGCCCCCACCCCCGAGGCCCCGGTGAAGGTGGCGGACGTGCTCGGCACCCGGCCGGATCTGGCCCTGCTGCGGGAGACCCGCGAGCTGCAGGGGCGCAAGGCCCCGGCGGTCGAGGGGCTGGACGACTTCGCCGAGCCATCCCTGGAGCGGACCTCGCCGTCGATCCCGCCGGGGCACCTGCTCGCGCTGAGCGCGACCGACGTCGACGAAGAGGCCTACGCCGACCACGCGCCGGAGAACGACGAGAACACCGACGACGAGACGGTGGCGGACCCGCACTTCCGGGTGCCCTCGCAGATCCGCAACCAGCCGGTGGTCCGGGCGCACCAGCGCCTGATCGCGACCGAGCAGGTGGTGCGGAGCCCGGCCCACGCGGACGCCGCGACCGAGGCCGCGGTGGCCTCCGCCCGAGCGGTGCCGCCGCGCGCCCGCCGCTCCCGGATCGAGGCCTCGCTGGTGGACGAGGAGGACGTGGTGGTGAAGCCGGCGCCCCTCGACGCCCTGAACCCCGACGAGCTCCCGACCCAGACCCACTTCGAGCTGCCGGGGGAGGGCGGCGCGGCGGTGCTGGACGCCGACCTGGTCCGCACCCGTGAGGCCCAGATCGTCGACCCGGCGGAGAGCCTGCCGGACCGGCCCTCGCCCCTCGCCGACGCCGCCGCGGGGCTGCGGGCCCGGGAGCGTGAGCTGTCCGGGCCGCGCGGGCCGACGCCGGAGCTGGACCTGCCGAAGAGCGCGGCGGTGGCCCGCCGCACGATCGGACCTTCTGCGCCGGGGCCCGCCCGGGTGAGCCCCCAGGTGCGGGTGAAGGGCGATCCGGTGCTGGAGGGCTTCGAGCGCTCCCGGCTGATGCGCAAGCGGGTGGTGCTCCTGTTGGCCGCGACCCTGGCGAGCGTGGCCCTCGGCCTGGCCCTCGGCCGCTTGAAGCGGGGCGATCCGCCTCCGCCGAGCCACAGCGGGCTGGTGCCGGTCGAGGAGCCGTCGGTGGTGGTCGAGCCCCGGGAGGGGATCCGGGCGCTGCCGGGGGGCCAGGAGCTGGAGCTGGTCCGCCCCCGCCCCGCGGCGGAGCTGATCAAGGACGCCGAGGCGGCCCGCCTCTCGGGGCACCTCGACGACGCGGCGCGGCTCTTCGAGTCCGCGATCCGGGCCTCACCCGACGGCTCGGCCCTGCGGGCCAAGGCGGTGTTGGGGCGGGCCGACGTCCTGCGCCAGCTGGGTGAGCAGGAGGACGCGATCCGGCTCTACCGCATGGTGGCGAAGGGCCACCCCGACAGCCCGGAGGCCGAGCAGGCCCGGGTGGCGCTCGCCGAGCTGGGCCGCCCGCTGCGTCGGCGGCGGGTGGAGGTCCCCGAGGCCCCCGCGCCCGAGCCGGCTGCTGCGCCGAGCCCGGTCCCCGCGGCGGCGCCGAGCGCGGCGCTGAGCCCGATGGAGCGATGCCGGAGCACCGCCCGGGCCCACCTCTCGAACCCCCGCGACGCGATCCGGGCGCTGAGCGACCTCGCGGACGAGATGCCACGGGAGTCCTGCGTGTACTGGTTTCTCGGGAACAAGTACGAGCAGGTGGACGAGTACGCGTCGGCGGTCCGCGCCTACGAGCGCTACCTGATCCTGGATCCGAAGTCCCCGCGCCGGGCCGCGGTCGAGCGCAAGGTCACCGACCTCAAGGCGCGCCTCAGGTGAGCGCCGAGGGCGCCCGCGGGTGGCCCCGGCTGGCCGCGGCCGAGGGGGCCAGGGTCCGGGCGCTGGTGGTGGCCGCCCTCCTGTTGGTGTTGCCCGCCCTGATCCGGGGGCGCGGGGAGACCCAGCCCGCGCCGGGGCCCCGCTGCCCGCATGGGGCGGTCCGGACCGAGCGGGGCGTGGCCTGCGCCCCGACCCCGGGCGCGCCCCTGCCGCCCCTCGCGGCTTGGTGGATGGGGACCTCGCTCGACCTCAACCGGGCCTCCGCGCGAGATCTGACGGTGGTACCGGGGGTGGGGCCGGCCCTGGCCGCGCGGATCGTGGCGGACCGTGAGGCCCGGGGCCCCTTCACCACCGTGGCGGACGTGGAGCGGGTGAAGGGGATTGGACCGGCGCTCGCGGCGCGCCTGGCCCGGGTGGTCGAGGTCCGGCAGCGCTGAGCCTCGAGGTCCGAGGGCTGTCGGGGCCGACCTGAGCCCTGAAGCCTGCGGCCTGAAACCCGAGCCCTGAAGCCTGCGGCCTGAAACCTGTCTCTGAATCCTGACGCCGCGCCCGCCAACCAGCCACGCGTGGTCCCAAAGCCCTCAGGGTCCAGGCCGAAGGCCCCAGGCGGTAGCCTGGGGTTCAGGTCGTCGGCTTCTTGCTGGGGCCCCGCACCGTCTCCATGATGGTCTTGTAGATGACCCGGTACGCCTCGCTGATCTTGGCGGGGTTCTTCTCGTTCGTCACGGTCACCATGGCCGCGGTGATCTCCGCGGAGGCGGCGATGACGGACTTCGTGATCTCCAGCTGGGCGCTGGACATGCCCGGCGACGCGTCTTCGCGCTTGGTGGGGGGACGCATGCCGGGAACCTACCTGAGCGGCGCCGGTGCGTCACCGGTGACTCGTTCTGGTTTGGTGGAAAGGAGGGAGGAAAGTGGAGCTGAGGGGGATCGAACCCCTGACCTCTGCATTGCGAACGCAGCGCTCTCCCAGCTGAGCTACAGCCCCGAAGTGCGGAGTTGTCTACTCGAACCCCTTCGGCTCGGCAAGAGGAATCGTCATCGAGCAAAGACGCGTTTTGACGGCGAGACCGGACCTTTGGTAGTGCAATGCACCAGATGTCGGCGGGCGACACCGAGTCCCCTTCGGGCGAGGCGCAGGGCGCAGAACGTGGCGGGCCCTCCTCGGGCAACGGCGCCGCGGACAACGCCTCGCGCCATGCGTCCATCACCGAGCTGGAGCTGCAGTTCGCGCAGAATCCGGAGTCCTCTGCGTATATCGATCTCTGCGAGGCCTACATGGACCAGGGCCGGTTCATGGAGGCCATGGTCGTCTGCAAGAAGGGGATCAAGGCACACCCCGACTCGGTAGAGGCCAAGATCCTGCTCGCGCGGGTCTACGCCCGCCAGAAGAAGTACAAGCGCGCGCTGACCGAGCTCGACGCCCTGGCGGCGAGCAGCGCAGACGTTTCGCAAGTCTTCTTGTCACGCGGCAAGGTGCGCCTCGACAGCGGAGACGACGCGGGCGCGGTCGAGGATCTCAAGCGGGCGGTCGATCTGGATCCGACCGCGAAGGAGGCCTCCAGCCTCCTCGCCGGCAAGGGCATCGTGTACCCGGAGCCCGAACCAGAGCCGGAGCCGCCCCCGCAGGTGATGGTGACGCCGGTCGGCCAGGGCATGGTCGACACCATGGACCTGCCCGACCGCGGCATGTCGCGTGGGCCGTCCGTGGTGGGCGCCCCGCCGATGAGCGCGCCGCCGCGCGCGGGCTCGGCGCTCACCGCGCCGCCGCGCTTCGCGTCCCAGGTGCCCGGCGCCGCGCAGCCGTACTCGATGCGGCCGCAGCGCCTCGAGGGTGAGGACGAGCTCGAGCGCCTCGCCCAGAAGGTGGCGGAGGAGCGCCCCCCGCGCGGCCGCCCGAAGACCACGCTGATCCTGATCGCGGTGCTCCTGGTGGCGTCCGCGGTGGTGGTGGGGCAGCGGCTCTTCCACAAGTACAAGGTCGAGAACATCGATCGCCTCACCACGCTGGCGTTGCCGCTGTTCAACCGCGACACCTACGGGGGCTACAAGCAGTCCGCCTCGCTCTTCGAGGAGATCATCGAGGACTACGACGGCAAGCACCCGCTCACCCTGGGGCGGCTCGCGTACGTGTACGCGATCCTGTGGGGCGAGCACGGCGAGAAGGACCTCAAGCCGAAGCTGGACGAGATCCTCGCCCGGGCGGAGCGCTACGCCCCGGAGGTCTCGCACACCGTGGCGGCGCGCGGCCTCGCGACCCTGTACGCGGGCTCCGGCAAGGAGCGCGAGGCGGCGGCCCGCAGCGCGGTCGGGATCGTCGAGCCCCTCGTGCGGATGGCCAAGGACGGCGGCGCCGCCCCCACCCACGCGGACCTGACCCTCGGGATCATCGAGCTGGCCCTGGGTGAGTACGACGCGGCCACCAAGCGGCTGGGCAACGTGAAGGAGGTCTTGCCGGGCAGCGTGCGCGCCAAGGTCTGGCACGCCCGGGCGGCGTTCCTGGCCGGTCGCCTCGCCACCGCGATCTCCGCGTACTCGGGCGCCCTGCGGGCGGAGCCCCAGCACTCCGGGGCCCTCGCTGGCCTGGCCCTGGCCCGCCTGCGGCGCGGCGACATGAACGGGGCGGCGACCGACCTGGCCCGCTTCGACGAGGTGGCGAAGGACCACCCGAAGGACGTCTCCCGCCGCGACAACGCCCTGGCGGAGTTCACCCGGAGCGAGATCATGCTCGCGAGCGGCGAGGAGGCGAAGGCCACCGGCGCCTACGAGCTGGCGGTGCGGCTGGACCCCGAGAACCCCGACTTCCCCTACGGGCTGGGGCACTGGCTCCTCGAGAACGACCGGGCCAAGGAGGCGCTGGAGCCCCTCCGCGCGGCGGTGAAGATGGATCCGAACCGGTGGGCCTTCGCGGTGGAGCTGGCCGAGGCCGAGATGCACGTCGGCAACTACGACGTGGCCGAGAAGCTGGTCGAGGACACCCTGAAGACCGCGGGCGACGAGTTCCAGGTGCACCTGGCCAAGGGGCGCCTCATGCGCCGCAAGAACCGGCCGGGGACGGTGGAGTTCCTCAACGGGATGCTCGAGAAGTGGCCGGCGAGCAAGGTCGACGTCCACCTCGAGCTGGGCCGCTACTACCGCTCCGAAGAGAAGCTGGACCTCGCCCGGCAGCAGCTCGAGAAGGCGATCGAGGCGATGGAGCGGGCGCCGCGCCTGAAGCAGGCCGACGTGCTCCTGTCATACGGGCGCTTGATGGAGGACCAGGGCCAGGACGGCGTGGCCCTCGAGAGCTTCAAGCAGGCCGCGTCCCTCGGGGCCATGGAGGGCTGGTACCGGAGCTCGATCGCCCTCGCCAAGACAGGGGACCGCGGAGAGGCCAAGAAGGCATGCGAGCGCTACCTGGCCGCCGGCACTTCGCTCCGCTACTCGAAGCCCGCCCAGCGCCTCTGCGACAGCCTCTAGCAGGCCATCGATCGAGCTCCAAAGAGAGAAGCCCGCCGGTCCCGGAGGACGGCGGGCTTTGCGGGTCGTCGCGTCCGGGCGGTCTAGAGCGCGCGGTCGAGCATGGCGGCGATCTGGTCCTTGCCGACCGCGCCGATGATCTGGTCCACGGGCTGGCCGTCCTTGAAGACCAGCAGGGTGGGGATGCTCATCACCCGGTAGCGCTGAGCCACCATGGGGGAGTTGTCGATGTTGAGCTTCCCGACCTTCACCTGACCGGCGTATTCCTGGGCCAGGGCCTCCACCGACGGGGCGATCATCTTGCAGGGGGTGCACCAGGGCGCCCAGAAGTCCACCAACACGGGCACGGATGACTTGAGCACCTCGCTCTCGAAGGTGCCGTCATCGAACATGTGAAGCTTGTCACTGGCCATTTTCGCGTCCTCTTCTAGCAGATCTGGCGGGGCCTGGTCAGCACCGGTTTCTGGACTTTTCCATGGCCAGGCACGACCCCTATACTCCATAGGTACGAACGTCCGACACGGACGTTCCCTTCGATCATGGCGACCTTGCATCCCCGAATGTTCATCGCCCAGGCTACCCTGGAGTCGTGGCTCGACTCGGGTCACGTGGACATGGAGAGCAGCCTGGTCGTGCTCAAGAACCACGGTCGGGCGTATGAACTCGAGCCGGCGGTGCGCTTCGTCGCCTCCGTGCCCGAGGGCAAGGCGCCGGACCTGATCGGGAAGGTGCTCACGGAGCGCCGGATCAACGAGCTCGGGGGCGAGATGATGGGTGACTCGGTGCTCTTCGGTGAGGCGGCCTTCGTGGTCGAGGCAGGGTACGTGGGCATCCTTCGGGACGCGCCCGCCGCCCGGGGAGGCTGAGGCAGGCCATGGCACTCCTTCTGCTGGAAGTCGCGGCGGTCTTCTACGCCGTGGTCGCGATCCTCGGGCTCCTGCAGCTCAAGTGGCCTCGCAGCTCGGGCGACCGGATGGTCCTCGTAGGCCTCGCCCTCGCGGTGGTGGCCCACGCCCTCGCGATCGGCGGGCGCACGGTGGAGCTGGGCAACTTCCCCCTCGTGAACCTGCACGACGGGCTGTCCTTGTTCGGCTTCATCGCCGCGATGATCGCGATCGGCATCGCGTGGCGGAGCGGGGTGCCGCAGGCGGCCGCGTTCGCCGCGGTGCTGGTGACGCTGATGGTGGCGATCTCGGTGTGGGCGGAGCCCTTCCAGGGAGTGCCGGTCCACCTGCGCAGCCCGTGGCTGCCGGTCCACATCGCCTTCGCGTTCCTGGGTGAGGCGGCGTTCGCGGTGGCGGGGATCGTGGCCATCGTCTACCTGATCCAGGAGCGGCGCCTGAAGCAGAAGAAGAAGCGGCTCCCCAAGGTGGGCACCGGCTTGAACAAGCTCCCCGCGCTGGAGATCCTCGACAACGTGGGCGTGCGCCTCGTGCAGCTCGGCTTCCCATTCATGGCGATCGGGCTGGGCGCGGGCGCGGTCTATTCGAAGGAGGTCACCGGGGCCTACTGGCACTGGGGCCTCCTCAACACGGTCAGCGTGTTGGTGTGGGTCCTGTTCGCGCTGCAGCTGCACTTCCGGATCACCATCGGCTGGCGGGGGCGCAAGGCCGCCGTCCTGACCCTGGTGGGGGTGGTGGCGACGCTGGTGGCGCTGTTGGGCATGACCCTGGCCGGGGTGGGTCCGCACGGGGTGGGAGGGATGTCATGAGGCTGGCCGCCATCGGGCTCTCCCACCGCACCGCCTCGATCGAGGTGCGGGAGCGGTTCGCGCACCAGACCGCCGACCTGTGCGCGGCCCTGGATCAGCTGAAGGCGCTGGAGCTGGTCGAGGAGGCGTGCATCGTCTCCACCTGCAACCGGGTGGAGTTCTACGTCGCAGGGCACGCCGAGCCCACGGCGCTGGTGCGCGCCCTCCGCGGTCACCTGCTCGGGCTCGCCGGCCTGCCGCCGGAGGAGCTCGATCCCCACCTGTACGTGCACGAAGGGGAGCAGGGGCTGCGGCACCTGTTCCGGGTGGCCTCCTCGCTGGACTCCATGGTGCTGGGCGAGCCCCAGATCCTGGGCCAGGTGAAGGAGGCGTTCCGGGTCGCGAGCGAGCACGGCGCGGTGCGGGCGGATCTGACCCGCGCCTTCCAGAAGGCCTTCAGCGTGGCCAAGCGGGTGCGCACCGAGACCGGCATCGCCGAGAACGCGGTGTCCATGAGCTTCGCCGCGGTCGAGCTCGGGCGGGAGATCTTCAACAGCCTCGACGGCAAGGAGGTGCTCCTGGTGGGGGCCGGCAAGATGGCTGGCCTCGCCGCGAAGCACCTGATGTCCTACGGCGTGAGCCAGGTGCGGGTGACGAGCCGGACCCTCGCGTCGGCCGAGAAGCTGGCGAACGAGGTGGGCGGCATCCCGTCCGCGATCACCGACCTGCCGATGCTCCTGCAGAACGCGGACATCGTCATCTCCTCCACCGCGGCCCCTGGCTACGTGGTGACGAAGGAGCTGATGAGCAAGGTGGTGCGGGCGCGGCGCTACCGCCCGATCCTCTTCGTCGACATCGCGGTGCCCAGGGACGTGGACCCGCGGGTGGCCGACCTCGACAACTGCTTCGTCTACGACGTGGACGACATGGAGAAGGTCCTGGAGCTGAACCGCGAGGCCCGGGCGCGGGAGGCCCAGGCAGCGGAGCAGCTGGTGGTCGACGAGCTGTCCGCGTACCTGCGGTGGCTGAAGAGCCAGCAGGTGGTCCCGGTGATCAAGGCGCTGCGCGAGCAGGCGATGCGGGTGGCGGGGGCCGAGGTCGAGCGCACCCTGGCCAACGTGAAGGACGGCGACAAGAAGACGTCCCAGTCCATCAAGGCGATGGCCAACGCCATCGTGAACAAGATGCTCCACCCGGTCCTCACCCGCCTCAAGGAGGAGGGGGCCCAGGGCGATCCGCAGATCATGGTGGACGTCCTGGTGCAGCTGTTCGCCCTCGATCTCGAGGCGGCGGCGGAGGAGGCCCCGGCGAAGCCGGCTGAGGGCAAGACCGAAGACCCCGGCAACGTGGTGCCCTTGCGGGCCCCCGGCGCGGGCGAGTAGAGCAGACAAGCCGTGAGCACGACCGTCCGAATCGCGACCCGAAAGAGCCCGCTCGCCCTCTGGCAGGCCGAGCACGTGGCCGAGCGCCTGCAGGCCCTCGAGCCGGGGCTCCAGGCCGAGCTGGTGAAGCTCACCACCCAGGGTGACAAGATCCTGGACCAGGCCCTGAGCAAGGTGGGGGGCAAGGATCTCTTCGTGAAGGAGATCGAGATGGCCCTCCTGGACGGTCGGGCGGAGGTGGCGGTGCACTCCCTCAAGGACGTGCCCACCGACCTGCCGGCGGGCCTGTCCATCCGCGCCTTCCCGCCGCGCGAGGACCCGCGCGACGCGCTGGTCTCGCTGAAGGGCTACACGATGGCGGACCTGCCGAAGGGCGCGAAGGTCGGGACCTCCTCCCTCCGCCGGGCCGCGCAGCTGTTGCGGCGGCGCCCCGACGTGCAGATCGTGCCCATCCGCGGCAACGTGCAGACCCGCTTGCGCAAGCTCGAGGAGGAGGGGATGGACGCAACCCTGCTTGCGTACGCCGGCCTCCTTCGGCTCGAGATGGCCGACGTGGCGACCGAGGTCCTGGACCCGTCGGTCTCGCTCCCGGCGATCGGCCAGGGGATCCTGGCGGTGGAGACGAAGGACGAGGACGAGGCGACCAACCGCCGGGTGTCGGCCCTCGACGACGCCGGTGCGCGGGCCGCGGCGCTGATGGAGCGGGCCTTCCTGCGCAAGCTCCAGGGCGGCTGCCAGGTGCCGATCGCCGGCCACGCCACCGTGGACGGAGACCGGATCCAGATGCGCGGCCTCGTGGCGGCCCTGGATGGGAGCCTGGTCTACGAGGACGAGGCGGCGGGGCCGGTGGGCGACGCGGTGGCGCTCGGGACGGCCCTGGCCGACCGGCTCCTGGCCGCTGGCGCCAACAGGATCCTGGACGCGCTCAAGGCCGAGGCGGGCGGCCCCCAGGCGTGAGGCTGGCCGGGCGGCGGGTGGTCGTCACCCGGGCCGCGACGCAGGCCGAGGGCCTGGCCGAGGCGCTCCGGGCGCTGGGCGCCGAGCCGATCTTCGTGCCCACCATCCGAGTGGCGGCCCCTGAAGATCCAGGTCCGCTGGAGGCGGCGGCCGATGCCATCGACACCTATGACCTGGTCGCGGTGGGCTCGACGAACGCGGTGGACGCGCTGGTGGAGGCGCTGGCCGGGCGGGTGTGGTCCGGGCCGGTGGCCTGCGTAGGGAAGAAGACGGCGGAGTACATCCGGGGCTCTGCCTCGGTGCAGGCTGTCTTGCCGGGCCCGCTGTGGATCCCGGAGGTCTTCCGGGCCGAGGCGCTCGCGGTCGCCATCGCGGCGGGGTTCGAAGCGCAAGGTGGCTTGCGCGGGCGCCGGATCCTCTACCCGCAGGCCCGCGAGGGGCGCGACGTCCTGAAGGCGGCCCTGGAGGCGGCGGGGGCGCTGGTGACGGTGGTGGAGGCCTACCGGCTGGCCCCCGAGGCTGCGCCCGATGACCTGACGCTGGCCGAGCTGGGGGCGGTCGACGCGGTCACCTTCCTGTCGGGCGAGACCCTGGCCGCGTGGTTCCAGGTCGTGCCCGCCCCAGTCGCGGAACAGGTGCTGGCGCGCGCGGTGGTGGCGGTGATCGGGCCGGTGGCGGCGAAGCGGGCGGAGGCGCTCGGGGTCCGGGTGGACGTGGTGCCGTCCCAGGCCACGGTGGAGGGCCTGGTGGAGGCGCTCGCCCTCAGGCTCGGAGCACGGCCTCCAGAGACGCCTCGGTGAGGATCCGGGCCGCGTTGGGGCTGGCGGTGGCCCGCCCTTGCGTCGCGCCACCCGGGCGCATAAGAGCGCTGCATGGACTTTCCGCTCGTTCGCATGCGCCGGCTCCGGCGCACCGAGGCCCTCCGCCGCATGGTGCGGGAGAACGCGCTCTCCCCCAACGACCTCATCCAGCCCCTGTTCGTGGTGCCGGGGAAGGGGGTCAAGAACCCGGTGAAGTCGATGCCGGGGGTGGCCCAGCTCTCGGTGGATCTCGCGGTGGCGGAGGCCGAGGCGGCCTGGGAGGCCGGGGTGCCGGCGGTGATCCTGTTCGGCATCCCGGACAAGAAGGACGACGAGGGCTCCTCGTCCTGGAACCACCACGGCATCGTCCAGGAGGCCACCCGGGCGATCAAGAAGGCGCGCCCCGAGCTCTGTGTCATCGCCGACGTGTGCTTCTGCGAGTACACCGACCACGGCCACTGCGGGGTGATCGTCGACGGCGACGTGGACAACGACAGCACCCTCGAGAACCTGGGCAAGCAGGTGGTGAGCCTGGCCGACGCCGGGGCGGACATCATGGCCCCGAGCGGCATGATGGACGGCATGGTCGCCGCCATCCGCGAGGCCCTCGACGAGAACGACCACGACCACATCCCGATCCTCAGCTACGCGGTGAAGTTCGCCTCGGCGTACTACGGGCCCTTCCGCGACGCGGCAGAGAGCGCCCCCGCGTTCGGTGACCGGCGCACCTACCAGATGGACCCGGCGAACGCCCGTGAGGCCATTCGTGAGGCGCAGCTCGACGTGTCCGAGGGCGCGGACATGCTGATGGTGAAGCCGGCCCTGGCCTACCTGGACCTCGTCCGCGACCTCAAGGAGGAGTTCGAGCTCCCGGTGGCCGCGTACAACGTGAGCGGCGAGATGGCCATGGTGGAGGCCGCGGCCGCCAACGGCTGGGTGGACCGGCAGCGCATCATCATGGAGACGCTCCTGTGCATGAAGCGGGCGGGGGCGGACCTGATCCTCACCTACTGGGCGACGGAGGTGGCGAGGTGGCTGACGAAGTAGCGCCCGAGGCCCCCGAGCGCCTCACCTACAAGGTGGTGGAGCTGACCACGGTCACCGACGAGTCCCTGGAGGAGACCCTGAACCAGTGGACGGCCGAGGGGTGGTCCCTGGACGGGATCCACTTCGCGATGCGGGAGTCCAGCAAGCGCCCCGCGATGGCCTTCGTCGTCTTCACGCGCTGACTCAGCGCCCGTCGCGGCGCTGCCGGAAGCGGTCTCGGGCCTCCTGACGCTGCTCCGGGCTCATGCTCCGCCAGCGCCGGATCTTCTGCAGGATGGCCTGCCGCTTGGCCGGCGGGAGCTGGCGCAATCGCAAGGCAGCCTGCTTCAGCTCGGCCCTGCGCTCCGCGGGCAGGCGCCGGAACTCGTCCAGGTTGGCGCGGACCCGCGCTCGCGCGCGGGGCGACATGTCGCGGAAGCGCTGGTGGGCGGCGCGCAGCTCCGCCTGCTGCTCGGGGTTCATCTTCGAGAGCCGCTCGGCCGCCGCCTCGAGCTGGGCACGCTCCGCAGCCGGCATCTTCTTGAGCCGCTCCAGCTTGCCCATCAGCGCCTCGCGTTGCTCGGGGGTCATGTTCTTCACGCGCTCCAGGGCCTCGGCGCTCGGGCGCTCCTGGGCCCACGCGGTCGACGAGGCGGCGAGCAGGCCGAGCCCGAAGGCGGCGCCCAGGAGGGTGCGACGGGGGAGGCGGAGGTCAGGGTTCATCGTCATCCTCCAGGATGGGCAGCAGCTCCAGGGCCTCCAGGTCCTGCAGCAGCTCCATGTTCTCGAGCAGGCTCAGGTAGCGAGCCAGCTCCAGGTCCGCGGGGGAGACCGCGCCGGTGCTGGTGCGGGTCCCCGGCTTCGGGGTCGGGTCGGGGGCGCCCAGCGCGAGGCGGAGGGCATGCAAGGCGGCCTGCGCGCTCATCCCTCCTCCTCCATGCTCTCGATCACCTCGAGGTCGTCCAGCACGTCCAGGACCTCCACCACGTCGAGGTTCTCGTACAGCTCGAGGTCTTGCGCGAGCTCGAGGGACTCGGCCTGGGCCATCAGCGCGACCGGGGGGGCCTCGGGACCCGCGGCGGGGCGCCACAGGGCGAACAGGAGCGCCACCGCGGCGGCGAGGGCGAGGCCCACGCCCGCCCGGGGCGCGGTCCACCACGCGCGCACCTGCGCCCAGAGGGAGGGCCGCGCCTCGGCGTCCACCGCGTCGAGGCGGGCGAAGAGGCCCCGCTCGAACCCCGGGGTCGGCTCCACCGGGGGGAGCGCGTCCACCGCGCCCTGCACCGCCTCGTCCAGGGCGGCCTCCAGGGCCTCGCGCTGGTGCTCGGGCAGGGTCTCTGGGTCGGCCAGGAAGGCCAACAGGTCGTCTCGGCTGGGCGGCGGCTTCTGGGTCATGACGGCACCCCCTCGGGGCTCTCGGTGAGGGCCTGGGCGGCCTCTCTGCGCAAGGTGGTGAGGGCCCGGTGGATCAGCGACTTCACGGCGGAGACGCTGGTGGACAGGGCGTGGGCGATCTCCTCGTGGCTCAGGGCGTCCTGCCGGGCCATGAGGAAGGCGGCGCGCTGGTTCTCGGGCAGCGCGGCCAGGGCGCCGTGGATGCGCCCGGCCAGCTGGGCTCCGGCCAGGGCCCCCTCGGGGTTGGGGGCCGGGTTGGGGAGGGCCTCGCGGCTCCCGGGGGCGCCCTCGGCCTTGGCGTCCATCGACTCCAGGCGCTGCTGGTGCTCGGGGCGCCGGAGCTCGTTCAGGGCGACGTTGGTGGCCACCCGGTACAGCCAGGTGCGAAAGCGCGTGTCGGGGGTGTAGCTCTTGGTGGTGTACACCCGCAGGAAGACGTCCTGGGCGAGCTCCTCGGCCCGGGCCGGGTCCCGCACGTAGCGTCGCAGGTGGGCGAGCACGCCCCTCTTGTGCCGCTGGAACAGCATCTCGAACCGCCTCCGGTCCCGCGTCCTCACGAACTCCGCCATCAGGGCGGCATCCTCATCCGGTGCCAGCACGGGTCCTCGCGAAGTTCAACCCGCGCCCGTGGGCCAGGTTGCGGTGCGGTGCGTGTTCCTCAGACGCGGTCACCGGGGTGCCTGTTCAAGCGTCTCGGGGTCCTCTGGGGAGGGCGGGCTCGGCCCCCAGCAGCAGCGTAGGCAGGTCGGGGTGGGGCTGGGCGATCAGCTCGGTGCGGATGATCCGCCCGGGCTCGAGCGCCTCGTGCACCACCTCTTTCGCCGCCTGGACCATGGGCAGGTCCCCGGTGAGGGTCATGACCCCCTTGCCGGACAGCCCGGCCCCGAGCCGGAGCTCCACCAGGGCCACCTCGGCCTCCTTCAGGGTGCGGTCGGCGGCCAACAGGAGCGCGCACACGGTGGAGGTCTCGACGATGAGGAGGGACTCGCCGAAGCGGGGCTCGAGGGTCTGGGCGAGGGCGGCCCGCAGGGCAGGGGGCGGGTCCCGCAGGATCACCCGGTCCACCCGGTCGTCGTCCGCCACGCGGTCGGCCGCGTCCATCGCCTCCTCGATCTCCGCCACCGGTGCGGTGAGGAGGATGAAGTAGCGCCCCGGGCTCAGGGTGCGGGCGGCCACCAGGGTGGTGGCGGCGCGCTTCGCCATCTGGTCGAGCACCACCACCCCCCGGGCCACGGTGGCCAGCTCGTAGGCCGCCACCGCCTCGCCGCTGGCCTCGAGGGGGGTCGGGGTCACCAGCGCTCCCCGGTGCCGGTCGGGCCGCCCTGGGGCGCGAGCACGAGGCCCTCCACCACCCGGTCGAAGTCCGCCCGATCCTGGTCGTCGAGCGCGTCGTCCCAGAGGGTCAGCCGCACGATGTGGCGGCGGGTCTGGCCCTCCTCGGTGCGGAACTCGGGCACGTCCGCCACCAGGCGGCGGACCACGCGGTGGGCCCCGCCCTCGGTGGTCTCGGTCTCCGCCACCCGGGCCTGGATCTCGCCGGAGAGGACCCGGCGCTGGATGTGGGCGAAGGCGGCGTCCCGGGCCGACGTGCTGGTGCCGGCCAGGCGCTTGAGGTCGATGCCCACGATCGCGTCGAGCGGGATCCGGGCGTTGTTCTGCCCGAGGAGCTCCACCTCGAGGTCCATCCGGGCCACCGAGGAGGTGCGCGAGAGCAGGCGCAGGGTGGGGCGGTAGAAGACCACGGTCTCGCTCACGTCGAGCAGGCCGTCGCCGTTCACGTCCAGCTGCTCCCGCACCCGGGCCGGGCGGAGCCCGGGCGGGATCTCCGCCATGTCCGCCGGGTCCACCGGCTTCCAGCGTGAGAGCAGGTCACCTTGCGTCAGGCGGGCGAGCACCCCGAAGCCGCGGTTCGAGTACACCTGATCGCGGCCGATCGAGCCCACGTAGCGCGGGCTGGCGCAGCCCGCGAGGGCGGCGCAGGCAAGCAGGGTTGCGACGAGATACCTCACCACGCCCCCATCAGACGATGCGGAAGGAGTCCACCAGGGTGCAGCGCCGCTCCCGGGTGAAGTGGATCGCGTTGGTGAGCCCCTCGCCGGTGGGGGAGGCGATGGTGAAGGACGTGTAGCCCTCACCGCCAAGCCCCAGCCCCGAGTAGGTCGGCGCGTTCTTGGTGAAGATCGACGTGTTGATGGTGCGCGCCATCTTGTGGAGGTTGTCGATGTTGGTGGAGTACATCGCCGCGGTGTGCCCGAACCCGTGCTCGACCCGCTTGGCCATGGCGATGGCCTCATCCGCGCTCGGCACCCGCACGAAGCCGAGCACCGGCATGAGCAACTCACCTTGCACGAAGGGGCTCTGCTCATCGCCCTCGACGATGATCATCTGCGCGCCCGGCGCCTCGATGCCGATCGCCTTCAGGATCTTGGACGCGTCCTTGCCCACCCAGTCCTTGTTGGGGTGGAGGCCATCCTCACCCACGACGAGCTTTCGGAGCTTCTCGACGTGGGCGCCCTTCACCTCGTAGCCGCCCTTGTCGATCACCAGGCGCTTCAGGCGATCGGCGATCTCGCTCACCGCGATGATCTCTTTTTCGGCCACGCACACGATGCAGTTGTCGATGCTCCCGCCGTCGACGATGCCCTGGGCGGCGCGGTTCAGGTCCGCGGTCTCGTCCACCACCACCGGGGGGTTGCCGGGGCCAGCCGCGATCGCGCGCTTGCCGCTCCGCATCGCCTCCTTCACCACCCCGGGGCCGCCGGTGACCACCATGAGCCGGATGCCCGGGTGCCGCATGAGGGCCTGGGCGGACTCGATGGTGGGCTCGGCCATGGAGCTGACGAGGTTTGCAGGCCCGCCTGCGGCCATGATCGCCTCGTTCATCCGGGCCACCAGGTAGTTGCTCACCCCCTTGGCGCCCGGGTGGACGTTGAAGACCACCGCGTTGCCGCCCGCGACCATGCCGATCGCGTTGCAGATGATGGTCTCGGTCGGGTTCGTGGTGGGGGTGATGGCCCCGATGACCCCGTAGGGCGCCCGCTCGGTGAGCATGAGCCCGTGATCCCCGGACCACGCCTGGGGCCGCAGGATCTCGGGCCCGGGCGTCTTCTCGATGACCAGCGCGTTCTTCTTGAGCTTGTGGTCCACCCGGCCGAGGCCGGTCTCGACCACCGCGTCGTACGAGATCTTCTCGACCTCACGCCGCCCGCACGCCCGGATCGCCTCCACCACCTTGTAGCGGAGGTCCAGGCTCGACGCCTCGTACTGCTCGAACGCCGCGTGGGCCGCCGCCACCGCGGCGTCCATGTCGTCGAAGACGCCGGGGGCGCGGCTCTTGGTGTGCACCGCGGGCCCCGGGCTGTAGCGCGGCGGGGCAGGGGCGCAGTAGGGCTCCTTCACCGGTGCCTGCGCCGCCCCGCCCTGGACCTGGGGCAGCACCCGCTGCATCACCCGGCCCACGATCTCTGCGATTTTGGCTTCGTCGAGCTCGGCCACGCCTCACCCCCGACCGCCACCCCGGGCTCCCGGGATCAGCGGTCCTTCTCGTAGCGGACCTGGCCGTCCATCTCGATGGTGTCCACGATGGCCATCACCACGTGGTCCACCGGCCGGTCCTTGGTCTGCACGGTCTGTCGAGCCGAGGAGCCGGCGGCGTAGAGCACCAGCTCGCCGACCCCGGCGCCCACCGCGTCCGCCGCCACCAGCACCGGGCCGGAGGTCCTACCGTCCGGCTCGGCGCCCTTCACCAACAGGAGCTTCAGCCCCTCCAGCTCGGGGTCCTTCTTGGTGGCGACGACGGTCCCGATGACCTTGCCGATGAGCACGGCGCCTACTCGTTGCCGCCGCCCAGCGCAGCCCTGGCCTGGGCGGTGCGGCCCAAGGGGAGGGCCAGATCCACGTTGGCGTGGGGCCGCGGGATCACGTGGGTGCTCACCAGCTCGCCGATGCGCTCTGCGCCGCGGGCGCCGGCCTCGACCGCCGCCTTCACCGCGGCGACGTCGCCGCGCACGATGACGGTCACGTACCCGCCGCCGTAGCCCTTCTCGTAGCCCACCAGCTCAACCTTCGCGGCCTTCACCATCGCGTCGGCCGCCTCGACGGATCCGACGAAGCCCTTGGTTTCGATGAGCCCCAGTGCGTCAGTCATGTCTCTCGTGCCTCCAGACCCGCCGCTCGGCGGGGTCGACCTGATGCGGTGCACTCCAGCACCGCGCGATCAGAAAAGGGATCGGTAGCAGGGGCTAGTGCCCCCCGATGATGGCCTGGATCGCCGCGTTGGCGGCCTCGGCGGCGGAGTCGATCTCGGCCTCCGTGCCGGCCAGGTAGAGCCGTCCGAACGCGCCGAAGGTCAGCACGTCGACCAGCTCGATGTTGGCCGCTTTCTCGGCCTCGTTGGCGGCGATCGCCATGTAGGCCGCGGGCTCCACCTCCATGATGAAGAGGCTCTGCCCGGGCTTGATCATCGAGCCGAAGCGGATCTTGTCGAGGATCATCGCGTGGTACGGCTCGATCGACCGGATGATGGTGTTGGACACCACCTTCGGCTTCTGGCGGTCGTGCTCGCTCACCCCGAGCTCGGTCAGGATCGCCTCGCCGGCGGCGAGGACCTGGCCCTTGTCCTCGTGGTGGACCTCGAGCATGCCGAAGGCCCGCTCCACGATCAGGGTCGCGGGCTGCACGTCGGTCGCCTTCAACGCACGATCCAGCAGCTTGTGGATGTGCATGGAAGGCGCGATCTCCACGAACAGCGAGGCCATCCCCGGGACCGGGAAGTAGCCCCGACAGGTGGTGCAGATGTGGGAGGTGAGCTGGGGCTGCAGGCTGTCCAGGAAGGTGTAGGCGCGCAGGGTCGTGGCTCCGGCCATGAGGGCCAGGGGCATAGCCCGATTCTCCCCCGTGCGCAACGACTTGCGCTGAGACGCACCTTGACGCAGCGCTCCACGTGCTTGCCGTCCTCGCGGGTGATGTCACAGGCGACGCCGACCGCATCACCCATGGACAGGAGGGCGGGGCAGCGCGGTCGAAAGTGTAAGGGCCATCACCAAATGGAACCCAACGCCCAGTCCGCGCGTACAAACCTATAGAAACACCGAGGGCCGCCGAATCGGAAACGCAGGAAGGACTGCGGCGCTTGCGAAGGGGTCAAATCATGCTCGACGCTTACATCATCGACGCCATCCGACGCGAGGAGCTGGAGCGCGAGCGCCAGGCCGAGGAGGGACGCCGCATCTGGCTCGAGCTCCCGGTGCCGCAGGCATGGGAAGCCCCACGTGCGCCCGACCAGGAGCCGGACGACGACCGGGGCGTGCTGATCATCCCCCTCTACCCGGAGGATGAGACCGAAGACGCGGCCTGACCGGAAGCGCTGCAAGGCCCGACCGAGGGGCCTGAAGAGTCCATGGAGGCGGGCCCGCGCGTTCAGGCGTCGCGGGGCCGCCTCTCCTGCTTTCTGGCCCCCCGCTCAGTCCGGGGCCTGCCCGGTCCGGGCGTGATAGGCGTTCCGGAGCCGGTCCACCCAGCCGCTGAGCTCCAGCCGCAGCTTCGCCGGGTGATGTCGGCCGGCCAGGGTCAGCATCCGCCCATCCCGGCGCTTCACGAACAGGTGGTCGTCCGAGGGGTCGTGGACCCCCGCGTCGGTGGTCATCACCGAGTCGAAGCTCTTGGCCAGGTCCTCGGTCTCGAGCGCTCCGAGGCGCCCGCGGGGCAGGGCGCAGGTGCGGTAGGGGTGCGGGCCCAGGTGCTCGTCCAGGTCGGCCTGGCTGCCCATGAGCTCCTGGGTGGCCTCCTCCCGGGGGAGCTCGTCGAGGGGGACGTGGTTCCGGGTGTGGGCCCCGAAGGTGACCCCGCCCTCGGCCAGCGCGGACACCTCGTCCCACGTGAGCATGGTGCGCCCGAGGGCGGCCTCGGGGGGGATGAGCCCCTCCGCCGCGGCGACCGCCGCGTCCCTCGCCGCCTCGGGGACCTTGTTGAGGTCCGAGAGCACCTCGGAGATCAGGGCGCGGGCGGCCTCCTGGCTCTCGAGCCCCCGCAGGGCCCGGGCCCGCTCGGGCAGGCTCTCAGGGAGCTCGCCCGGGGCCCCCGCCCGCCAGTAGGCGAACAGGGCGGCGCCCACCCGGTCCCACCACAGGGCGGCGGGCTGGCCCACCTGGTTGGTCACGAGGAAGATGCAGGCCGGCGCGGAGGCCTGGGTGAGGGCGGGCCAGGCGACGCGGTAGTTGTCCTCGTAGCCGTCGTCGAAGGTCACCGCGACCCGGTCTCGGGCCTCGGGGTCGTGGATCCGCTCGAGCGGCGCGAAGCCCCGGCGGGCCCCCATCGCCTCCAGCTGGGCCTCGAACACCGGCGCGGCGAGCGCCATCTGGGGCCGGCAGTAGGCCACCAGCTCGTCCACCGGGAGCACCCGGTGGTAGTTCACCACGTTCACCCCGCGGTCCGGGCTCAGGACCTCGAGCGCCCGCACGAGGCCGGCGGCCTCGGCGCCGTCCAGCGCCAGGCTGGCCGCCATCTCGAGCCCCGCGCCCTTCCAGCTCCTGCGCGGGGGCTCCCGGAAGAGGCGGACCGCGGCGGGGCGGCTCAGCCGGGCCAGCCGCTCGGGGTCCGCGCCGAGGGTGGCGGCCTCCCGCTCGGACCTGGCGTCCGGGACCATGCACAGGTCCACCGCGGCCAGCACCGCCCTGAGCCGGACCCGGGTGAGCGGCCCCACGTGGATGTGGGCGGCGTGGTAGATCGCGACCCGGTCCGCGCCGGCCAGCCGGGCGTAGACCGCGAGGTTCGGCCGGCTGGAGGGCACCAGCACCCCCACCAGGGGCGCAGCGTCGCCGTTTCCGGCCTCCTCACGCGCGGCCGCCACCGCCTGGCGGATGGCCATTCGGCTCGGGAGGGCGGGGGTGGCCTCGAGCGCGTCCGCCACCCGGCTCATGCCGCGGACCGCGGGATCCACCGCCACGATGACCTTGTGCTGGTGTCGGGAGGTGGGGTCCTTCATCACTTCGCGATCTCTAGCCGCTCAGGGGTGAGTGAAGAAGAGGCCGTCTTCCGTGACCACCGCGTCGACGATCGCGTCGTCGGGACCGGCGGGGAGGTCGTCGACCAGCTGGGTCGTGAACCCGAAGCCGATCGCTCGCGTGGCCGGGTTCCGAGCCCTGGCCGCGGTGAGGGCGCGATCGTAGTAGCCCTTGCCGTACCCGAGGCGCCGGCCGTCGCGGGTGAAGCCGAGCCCCGGGGTGACGAAGACGTCGATGTCCTCGATGGCCCGGGCCGAGGTCGGTGGCTCCGGGATCCCGAAGGGCGGGGCGGGCGCGAGGGTGAAGCGCGGTGCGGCGCGAAACACGAGCCCCTCGGGGGTCACCGCCGGGTACACGATCGTGCCCTCGAAGAGCTCACCCACCAGGGCCGGGTCCGCCTCGTCCCCGAACGCGGCGAACAGGGCCACGGTGCGGGCGCCATCGAGGATGTGGCTCGTGAGGACGTGCCGGGCCGCGGTGGCCGACGCGAGGCGCCGCGCGGCGTCGGGCAGGGCGGCCCGCCGCGCCTTGAGCGCCTGTCGGGCCGCCACCTTCTCCGAGTGCAGGCTCAACGCGGACTCGCGTCGCCCGCCAAAGACGCAGGACAACCTGCGCCAAAACAAATTCCCCGCCTTGGCCGTGTGGACCGCGCCGTCGGAACCTGCCTAAGCAGGTGGGCGACGTGACCCCGACCCCCTGCCTCTGCCCACGCTTGGCGGCAGTACGCGCGGTGCCGAGAGGAACGCCTCCCTTTTGATTCGCATCGGTTCACGACAATTCGGCCTCGATCCATCACGAACCAGGCAGGGAAATCAAAGAACGTCACGGGGCCTCCAGCTCGCGCCCCTCGGCCTGCCGAGAGAGGCGATCGATGGCCCCCAGGAGGGTGCGGGACCGCTCCCGCACCGTCCGCTTCAGGGCGTCGCGGCGGCGCCGCTCTTCGAACAGCTCCTCCGCGATGTTCAGCGCCGCGAGGAGCGCCACCTGATCGGCCCCCGCGCGCGGGGCGCCGTCTCGGATCTGCTCCATCCGCCGGTTCACGAAGTCTACCACTTCGCGCACCAGCGCCGGGTCGCTATCTGAGACCACCGTCAGGCGCTGGCCGAACAGCTCCAGCTCCAGGGAGCGTCGAGCGCGCTCCGAAGGGGTCTCGACCTCGTCCACCGATCCGCAGTCTAGCAGGGTCACTGGTGGCCGGCTACTGGTCTCGGCCGGCCGATGGCCAAGGTGAAGTCAGTCCTCCGCGAACAGCGCGTCGACGAAGGCGTCCGGATCGAAGTCCCTGAGGTCGTCCACCTGCTCGCCGATGCCGACGTAGCGGACCGGCACCCCGATCTCGTCGCAGATCGCCACCACCACGCCGCCCTTCGCGGTGCCGTCGAGCTTGGTGAGGGCGATCGAGGACATCTCGACCGCGGCCTTGAACTGCTTGGCCTGCTGGATCGCGTTCTGGCCCGTGGTGGCGTCGAGCACCATCATCACCTCGTGGGGGGCGCCCGGCATGGCCTTGTCCATCACCCGCCGGACCTTCTTGAGCTCCTCCATGAGGTTCACCTTGGTGTGCAGGCGCCCCGCGGTGTCGGCGATGCAGACGTCGGCCCCGACGGCCTTCGCCCGCTGGACCCCCTCGAAGATCACCGAGGCCGGATCCGCGCCCTCGGCCCCCTTCACCACCTCGGCCCCGGCCCGCTGGCCCCAGACCTCGAGCTGCTCCACCGCGGCGGCTCGGAAGGTGTCGCCGGCCGCGAGCACGACCTTCTTGCCCTCGCGGGTGAGGCGGGCGGCGAGCTTGCCGATCGTGGTGGTCTTGCCGACCCCGTTGACCCCGATGACCATCAGGACGGTGGGGCCCTTGCCCCAGTCCATCGGAGGGCGGTCCAGCCGCACCAGCTCGGCCACCTTGGCCTTCAGCTTGGTGCGCACCACCTCGGGGTCCTTGATCTCCTTTCGGGAGAGCTGGCTCCGGATGTCGCCGAGGAGGCGCTCGGAGGTGCGGATCCCGATGTCCGAGGTGACGAGTAGGGACTCCAGCTCGTCGACCAGGTCCTCGTCGAGGCCGCCTCCGGTGATCAGGGCGTTGAGCTTCGCCATGAAGCCCTGGCGGGTCTTGGTCAGACCCCGCCGCATCACCTCGGACTCGGCCGGTGCGGCCTCGGGGGCCTCGGCCTCCGGCTCGGCCGGGGCCTCCGCCTCGCCGAGGGCCTCGCGGGCCAGGGCGGCGTCCTCGCCCGACTCCAGCTGGGCCTGCTTCTCACCTTCGGTGACCTGGCCCCGCGCCATCTTGCGGATGGCGGCCCCCACCAGGACGAGGAAGAGGATGCCCAGCCCCAGTAGAACCAGGGCCCCCGCGTCGATTCCGACCATGCGAGGGTGCTCCTAGCCCCCCCGGGTCGGTGGGGTCAACGCCGGTGTGCGCGGCGGCGCCGCCCGAGGGCGGGGAGGGCCAGGGCGAGCCAGGCAAGCCAGCTTGCGCCCCGCGCCGGGCGGGCGCAGCGGCAGCCGCCCGGATCGTTGGCGTCGATGACCTCACCGCCTCCGCCGATCGGACCGCCGGTCCGGCTGGTGGTGTAGTCCGCGGTGCAGGTGGGGCCCACCAGGAGGGCGCCGCTGGTGGGGAACGCGGTCTGGGCCCCGCCTGCGGCCTCGGCCACGAAGTACAGCGGGACGCAGCCGGTCGGGGCCGCGGCGGTGGCGTCGAGGGTCTCGTTCCCGTCCGCGCCCGCCACCCGGTTCAGCGCGAGGTGGGCCTCGCCCAGCACCGCCTCGAGGCGGGCGGGGGCCTTGCCGGTCGGGTCGTAGTAGTTCGCGACCACCCGCAGGCCGCCCGCCACCGACTCGAAGGCGGCGGCGGGGATCGGCGGCACGCTGACGCTCGCCACCCCGAAGTCCTGCACGTAGTAGACCTGCCCCGCGTCGGCGAAGCCGGTGCCGAGGGCGTTCCACTCCGGGCGCAGGATGTTCACCCGGTGCCCGTCGGAGTTCATCCACCCGGTCAGGGCGGCCGCGGCCCCCGGGATCCCGACGGCGGAGTAGATGTTCTCCCCCGCACTCGGCCCGTCGAAGTAGCGCGCGATCCGGGTCTCGAACAGGGTGCCGTCGCAGCTCTCGTGCTGGAAGCACCCGTTGGCCGCCATGTCGTCGGCGTGGAAGCGGGCCGCGCTGTACAGCCCCGGGATCATGGCGAGGGGCTTTCGGGCTGCGGGGGTGGCGAGGGCGGTGTTCCAGCCCGGCCAGGCGTGCGGCGCCTGTCGGATCTGGTTGGTGTAGACGTGGGTCAGCCGCTCCTCGGGGTTGGGGACCCCAGCGGCGTCCGGCTCACCGTAGGCGAGGGCGACCCCGGGGGCGGCGAGGAGGGCGGCCGCCACGAGCCAGGCACCACGATGCATGAGGGGAGGGTAGTGAGCCCCCGCGAGGTTCGGCAAGCGAAACGGCTCAGGAGGCGGCGGCGGGCAGGTCGGAGCTGCTCTCGCGCACGTCCACCGGCACGATCTTGGACACGCCCGGGTCCTCCATCGTGACCCCGTAGAGGCGGTCCGGCAGCTCCATGGTCCGCTTGTTGTGGGTGATGAGGATGAACTGGGAGATGGCGCTCATCTCCCGGAGCATCTCGTTGTAGCGGCCCACGTTGGCCTCGTCGAGCGGCGCGTCGACCTCGTCGAGGAGGCAGAAGGGCGTCGGCTTGATGAGGAAGATGCCGAAGATCAGGGCCACCGCGGTGAGGGCCTTCTCGCCGCCGGAGAGCAGGTTCACGCTCTGCAGCTTCTTGCCTGGGGGCTGGGCCAGCACCTCGATGCCGCTCTCGAGCGGATCCGACTCGTCGGTGAGCACGAGGGCGCAGCGGCCGCCGTTGAACAGCTTCGGGAAGATCTGCTGGAACTTCTCGTTCACCATCCGGAACGCCTCGACGTAGCGCTCCTTGCTCGTCTTGTTGATGCGCCGGATAGCAGCCTTCAGGGAGGCGATCGCCTCCTCCAGGTCCTTCTTCTGGCCGCTGAGGAACTCGAAGCGCTGCTTCACCTCCTCGTACTCCTCGATCGCGGTCAGGTTGATCGCGCCGATGCCGTCCAGCTGCTTTCGGAGCTTGTTGGCGGTGTCGGCGTCCTCCGGGCTCTGGGGCGGTGCGCCGTGGTACTCGACCACCAGCTCGAGCAGGTTGGCGCGGTAGCGCTCCTCGACCTGCTCCACCAGCTTCTCCTGGCCGAGTTGGTGCTCGCGCACCTTCATCGCCGCGCCGCTCGCCTCGTCCTTGTTGTGGTCGATGCGGGCCCGGGTGTCCCTGAGCGCCGCGTCCTCCGCCTTCAGGGCGTGCAGGTCAGCCTCGAGCGCGCTCCTGGCCTCGGCCAGCTCGGCCTTCTTCGCGGTCACCTCGGCGTCGAGCCGGGTGGCCTCGGTGTGGGCCTCCTCGATGCGCTCACCCAGGCGGCCCAGCTCCTGCTCGCTCTCGGCGAGCACCTCGGCCAGGCGCACCAGGCGGTGCTCGACGTCCTTCATGCGCTGGATGATGCGGGCCAGGTTCCGGCGCGAGCTGTCGCGCCGCTCGCGGTTCGCGGCCGCGGTGACCTTCAGATCCGTGAGCGACTCCGACAGCGCGGCCAGGGCCTCGCTCAGGCGGGTCACCTCCTGCGAGCGGGCCTGCACCCGAGCCTCGGCCTCGGCCTGGCCACCCTCAAGATCCTGCACGGAGGTCTGGGAGGCGCCGGTCTCCTCGTCGATGGAGGCCAGCTTGCGCCGGAGCAGCTCCACCTCGTCGGTGCGGGCGTTCACCTCGGTCTGCTCGCGCTCCGCCTCCTCCTCGAAGCGGCGCAGATCCCGCTCGAGGTTGACGATGGAGAGCTCCTCCTTGTGCCGATCGTCGGCGAGGCGCGCCACGTGCTTCTGGGCGTCCTCGAGCCGCTGGGCCAGGGTGTTGAAGCGCTCCTTGGCCAGCTCGACCTTGGCCTCGAGGGTGTGGGCGGAGTCCTGCAGGTCCTTGATCTCGCGCTTCTGCGCGAGCATGCCGGCCGCCTTGCCCTCGCCGCTGCCGCCGGTGAGCACGCCCACCGGATCCAGCACCTCGCCCGACAGGGTGACCAGGGTCTTCAGGTGACCGTTGTTGACCCAGATGTCCCGCGCGGTGTCGAGGTTCTCGACCACCACCACGTCGCCGAGGAGCACTCGCGCCACGTGCTCGTAGCCGGGCTGGGCCTTCACGAGGTCGACCATCTTGCCGCACACGCCGTTGGCGTCGAGGCGCGGCCACAGATCGAGCGCCTCCCACGCCAGATCGTCCGCGCCGGGGGGCAGGAAGGTCTGGGTGGTGACCCCGGTGGCGGGGTTGATCAGGCTGAGGGGCTGGGGGGCCGCGGTCGGGAGCTCCACCGACATGCCCTCGCCGCCACCCGCAACCTGAGTTGCGGCCGCGGCGGCCATCGGCTCGCCCACCGGCTCCGGCACCGGGTGCCGCACCTCGGCCGAGGACGGGGGCCGGCTGGTCACGTTCCGCGGCACCCACGAGACGTGGTCCTCGCGCAGATCGAGCGGGATGAACGAGGAGCGCCCGAGCTGGGCGTCCTTCAGGTAGTTCACCGACGCGACGCTGTCGTCCTGGCTGTTGACGATGACGTACTGAAGCCGATCCCCGAGCACCGCCTCGACCGCCGCCTCGTAGCGCGGCTCGGCCGAGAGCACGTCGGCCACCAGCCCGTGCAGGGACGAGCCGATGTGCGAGTCGGCGCCCTTCTCGCGCATGATCTGGCGGACCGCGTCGGTGCAGCCCTCGTAGTTCTTCTGGATGTCGAGCAGCGTCTGCAGGCGGTGCCGCTTCGAGATCAGCTCGTCGCGGGTCGCCTGGAGCTGGGTGTCGGTCTCCGCCTTCTGGGTCTTCAGCTCGGCCACCAGGAGCTCCTGGTTGGCCCGCTCGTCGTCGAGCGAGAGCTTGAGCTGGCGGTTCCCGTCGAGGCTCTTCTTGACCTCCTTGGCCTTCTTCTGCGCCTCGCGGGCGCGCTCCGCCGCCGCCTTCTTCACCCCGAGGGCGCGATCGAGCTGCGCCTCGAGCTCGTTCTGGGCCCGGGCCAGGTTGGCCAGGTTGTTCTTCTGCTCGGCGATCGTGGTGAGGGCCGAGACCATCGCCTGCTTCTCGTCGTCCAGGGCCTTTCGGGCCTTGGTCAACCCCTCTTGCAGTTCCTTCTGGCGCGCCTCGGCCTCGTCGAGGGCGTTGACCTCGGCTCCGCCCGAGGCCTCGAGGTCGTTGCCCACCGCCTCGGCCTCGGCCTGCTCCTCTTTGAGGGTGGCCAGCTCGGCGGTGAGGTCGGTCTGCTCGGCCTGCGCCTCGGCCCGGCGAGCGGAGAGGGTGTCGCGCTCGCGCCCGAGGAACGCCGCGTTGTTCTTGGCGAGGGCGAGGGCCTGGGCCTGCTCCGCCGCCTGCAGCTCGGCCTCGCGCAGCTCGGCCTCGCGGTGCTCGAGCACCTCCATCTCGGCCGCGATCCGCGCCTCGTCCTCGGCGATCGCCTTCTCGTCCGCCTCGACCAGGGCCTTCAGCTCGGCGACCTTGCGCGCCTCGTAGCGCTCCAGCACCGACCGCTCGAGGTAGGCGTGGGCGGCGGCGTGCAGGTCGAGGTCGCGCAGCTCGCTCTTGATGCGCTTGTACTTCTCGGCCTTCTTGGCCTGGCGCTCCAGGCTCTTCAGGCGGCCGTCGAGCTCATCCGTGATGTCGGTGATGCGGAGCAGGTTCTGCTCGGTCGCCTGGATGCGGCGCTCGGCCTGCTTGCGCCGCGCCTTGTAGCGGCTGACCCCGGCCGCGTCCTCGATGATCGCGCGCCGATCCTCGGGCTTCGCGGTGACGATGAGGCCGATCCGGCCCTGCTCGATGATCGAGTACGCGTTCTTCCCGATCCCGGTGCCCATGAAGAGATCGAGGATGTCGCGCAGGCGGCAGGGGACCTTGTTGATCGCGTACTCGGAGGTGCCGTCGCGGAAGAGGCGCCGGGTGACGCTTATCTCCTCCATCTTGGCGTACTGGGGCGGGACCAGCTGGCCGTCGTTCTTGAAGGATATCGTCACCTCGGACATGCCCATCGGGCCCCGGGCGTCCGATCCCGCGAAGATGACGTCCTGCATGCCCGCGCCGCGCAGGTGCTTGGCGGACTGCTCGCCCATCACCCAGCGGATGGCGTCCACGATGTTGGACTTGCCGCACCCGTTGGGACCGACCACGCCGGTGATCCCTTCCCCGAAGCGCAGCACGGTGCGATCGGCGAAGCTCTTGAAACCCTGAATCTCGAGGCGGCGGATCTTCATGGGGAGTTCTGGCCCGGTGTACTCGCCCCGAAACGCGGATGCAACCCTTCACGTAGGGGGTCCCGGACAAAGACACCCCCAGATATTGGGGCTCGCAAGCAACTCCCGCTGCCTGCTGGGCGCGGATCTCGGCGCCGGGTGCACCTGCAGCGGGGCATATGAGGATGAAACCCCGGGCGGGGCCGAGGTGTTTCGACGGTGCAACCAGGCTCAGCGGCCGAGGAGGCGGTGCAGCTCGGGATCGTCGCGCAGGCGGTCGAACATCCGGTCCGAGTCGACCCACTGCTTCACCCGCTCGGGCTCGAGCGCCAGGGCCTTGCCGAGGCTCTCGTACGCCTCGGCCGGCCGGCCCCAGGCCGCGTAGAGGGCGGCGAGGTGGTACTGGGCGAGGATCTCCTGCCCGTCGGCCGCCACCGCCTGGCTGAAGGCCCGCTCCGCTTCTGCATAGAAACCCTGGGCGGAGTAGGCGATCCCGAGGTCGATCGCGGCGTCGATGTTGGCGTCGTCGGCCTTCAGGACCTCCTTGAGGTGCCGGATGGCCTCGGCGTGCTCGCCGATGTCGATCAGGCTGGCCGCCAGCTCCTGCCGGGCCCCGGCGTCGCTCGGGTCGAGCTCGCAGGCCACCCGGAACTCCTCGATCGCCCGGTCGTGCTCGCCCCGGTCCACGAAGCAGAGGCCGAGGTTCACGTGGGCGTCGGGGTAGTCGTGCTCGAGCCGGATGGCGGCCTGGTACTCCTCGACCGCCATGTCGCTCGCCTGGGCGGAGAGGAAGCAGGCGAGGTTGTAGTGGGCGGTGGGGCTGTCCGGCTCGAGCCGGATGGCCTCGAGGTACTCCCGCAGGGCCTGCATGTAGAGGCCCTTCTCGGCGTAGACGGTGGCCAGGTTGTCGTGGGCGGCGGCGGAGTCCGGGTCGAGCTCGATCGCGCGCAGGAAGGCCTTCTCGGCCTCGTCCAGCCACTTGCGATCGGCGGCCTCGATGCCTCGGGCGTTGTAGGCGTCGCTCTCGCGCTGCCGCCGACGCTGCTCGAGCTCGTCCTCTTCATCCGACATGACCGGTACTTGCGCCACTAGCCAACTTCCCGGTCTGGGGCAACGGCGGATCCCGGGGCCCCGTCTCGAGTGTGCCGTGCTGGGGCTCCCTCTTCGGTTTACTCTATCGATCACCCCTGCATAGAGTCTGCGGCGATGACGCTCTGTGTGGACCGGTCTCACCGCGCCCCCGCCCTGGCCCTGTCCGGGGTCCTGGCCTTCCTCGCCGCTTGCGGGGGCGAAGATCCGCCCCCGAAGGAGGTGCCCAGCCCCACCCAGGTGCGCGACTACTTCGCCCTGAACAACGACAGCTGCTGGCGCTACAAGTTCATCAAGTCGGGCGCCACCCTGTTCGCCCGGGTGGACGTGAGCGGGCCGAACGAGACCTCGATCGCGGGCGAGACGGTCTACGTGCGCAAGTTCTCGCTCGAGTCGGGCGGGCTGCCGGTCGAGTGGTTCCTCGACACCGAGGCCGACGCCGAGGTGCGCCTGTTGCGGGCGACGTCGGGGCGCGATCAGGCGAGCCGCGAGACCCGGCGCTACGAGACCGACCCGTCGCCCCTGTTCGGGACCCTCGACTTCGCCACCGGCGGCGGGGTGGAGCTCGAGGCGGGCGCGCGCTTCAGCACCGAGTCGACCCCCGAGCTGTGCACCGGGGTCGACCAGAGCTGCGCCCCGGGCGGGCTCGAGCGGCACGAGTGGACGGTGCTCGGCAACGAGGCGGTGACCACCCCGGACGGCGAGAAGGACGCGATCAAGCTCCAGTACCGCATCACCGCGGACACCGGCAGCGGCACCGCCAACTACTTCATGGTGCCGGGCCTCGGGGTGGCGAAGTTCACGGACTTCGACGGGACGTTCTATCAGGTGTGCGATTGGCGGGTGTGCGACTCCACCGGCACCTGCGTGGGGGCGGACAGCTGCAACGCCCTGACGTGCATCCCTTGAACAGGGTGGATGGGAGGGAGTGACGTGATGATGAAGAAGGTGATGCTCTCGATGGCCGCGCTGGCCATGGTGGGCTGCGCGACCCAGCAGGCGGCCCCGGTGGCCGAGGATCCGCCGGCGGTGAAGGTGGACCGGCTGTTCCCGCAGCCGGACAGCCTCGACGCCTCCAAGCTGGCGGTGAAGGTGGCCATCTACAACCCGCGCTCCAAGCCGGTGCGCCTGATCGACATCACCTACGAGGTCGACACCAAGGAGGTGGCGGGGGTCATCAAGGGCACCGTGCCGATCGACTCCGCGGTGGATCCCGACCAGGTGGCCGAGGCCGAGTTCGTGGTCGAGATCCCCTTCGACAAGTCGGACGCCGCGGCCTACATGGCCATCCTCGCCAGGGAGACCGTGCCCCTCGAGGTGAAGGGGCAGGCCAACTTCGAGGGGGTAGGGGCGGTGCCCTTCACCCGGGTGGGGGCGGTGGCCACCCCGTCGCTCCCGAAGTTCATCGTCCACGACGCCCAGGCTGCCCGCTACGGGAAGGAGGGCATCGACGTGACCTTCTTCCTGCGCCTGATCAACGAGAACGCGTTCACCGTCACCGTGGGTGAGGTGGACTACGCGCTCGAGATCTACGGCAAGAAGCTCAAGGAGCAGCAGGCCGGGATCGGGACCACCCTGGTGGCGGGCGCGGCGCAGGAGTTCGAGGTGAGCGCGGTCCTGGAAGAGAAGACGTTCCCGGGCGTCACCGCACAGCTGAAGACGGGGAAGCTGCAGTACCGGGTGCTCGGCACCGTGAGCGTGAACGACGTGGAAGAGGAGTTCGCCCACGAGGGCGAGATCGACCTGGATATGGACTGAGGAGCGCCGCCCGGGGTCGGTGGCGCACATTCGCGCCATCGGCCGGGCGGGCCTCGAAGGAGAGGGTGGCTAGTCGTCCCGGCCGGAGCTGGAGCTCTCGAGGACGTCGTTGACCGACGGGAAGCGCATGATCTCCGTCCGGGCGATGCGCCACGCTTGCTGCACGATCCACGACAGGGACCTGTCCTGCCGGTTCGCTTCGTCCTGGATTTCCTTCAGCATCTCCTCTGGGAAGTAGAGGGACTGCTTTCGCTTGTCGGTGTTCGCCATTCGTTCCTCTTCCGATGGGGATTGCCGGTAGAAGATGTCTCTACCCGGTACGTGGGGCATGATGGGGCCGACCGGAGATGCTGTCAAGAAGGCGGCCCCAAGGTGCCCGTGGTGGCGCCAGACGCGCTCATCTCCGTTCATGGCACATCACCCGAGGCCGAGCGCCCGGGCATTCAAGGTAGAGTGTCCACGATGAGTCAAAGAGTCTGGCTGGCGTGCGCGGGGATCGCGCTGGCGTCGTGGGGTTGCGGGGACGAGACCCTCACGCGCCTCGAGCCCAAGCTGGTGGTGACGCCCGAGGCGCTCGACTTCGGTGACGGCGTGGTCGACGCCGAGAACGTGCTCTCGCTGGGCCTCGCCAACCGCGGGGCGGGGCGGCTCGAGATCGCGGCGGTCGACGTCACCGAGGGCGCGGACGTGTTCTCGGTGGGCGTGTTCCCCGCGATCCTCGGGAGCCAGCTCGAGGACGAGCTCGTCGTGGTGTTCATGCCGAAGGCACCAAAGGTGGCCTACAGCGGCAAGCTGGTGATCCGATCCAACGATCCGCAGAACCCGAACCTCGAGGTGCCGCTCGATGGGGTCGGCGGGATCCGCGAGATCGACGTGATCCCGACCGAGGTGGACTTCGGGGTGGTGAACGAGGGCACCGCGCCTCGCCGCGGGGTCGAGATCCGCAACCTGGGTGGCGATCCGCTGGTGGTGAGCGGCTTGGCCTACACCTCCACCTCCGCCGACCTGACCTTCCTGATGCCGGATGGCTTGCCGTTGACGGTGGCGGCCATGACCTCCACCACGGTGTGGCTCCAGTACGCACCGACGGATCTGGGCGCCGACAGCGGCACCCTGGTCATCACCTCGAACGACGAGGACGAGCCCCAGGTGACCGTGCGTGCCCGCGGGCGCGCGAACCTCGCCCCCCGGGCCCTGGCCTGGATCTGCGACAAGCGCCCGGGGGACGTGGGCTGCGCCGAGGATCGGCGGGCCCGCTCGGTGAGCGCCGGGGTAGGGCGCCTGCTCGGCCTCGACGGCCGTGACAGCGCCGATCCCGAAGGCGGCGAGCTGGAGTTCTCGTGGCGCATCGAGGAGGAGCCGGCCGACGCCCACCCCACGCTCCTGTTCGGCACCGAGGACATCGTCCAGAGGAAGCGCGCCACCGGCGAGGTCGAGGTGCCGCGGGTGGGGCGCTACGTGCTCCGCCTCGTCGCGAAGGACGATCGCGGCCTCGAGAGCTTCGACACTCCCGAGAGCCGGGTGGCGATCCTGCCGAAGGACCTCGAGATCTACCTGACCTGGGACCTCGCCACCGACGTCGATCTGCACCTCGTGCGGCCGGGCGGGGTGGTGGGCGACTACGGCTCGGGCAGCGTCGGGACCTCGACCGGGAGCGACTGCTCCACCTTCAACCGCAGCCCGGCCTGGGGCGCGGTGGGCCAGCGCGCCGACGATCCGAACCTCGAGCGCGACGTGGTGAGCGCCCGGGGCCCCGAGGTCATCAGCCTCGACTTCCCCGAGGACGGCGTCTACACCGCCTACGCCCACTACTGCGACAGCCGCCACGTGAACACCAACGTGCATGCGTGGCTGGAGGTGTACGTGCGGGGCGAGGCGGTGCAGCGCGTCCCGATCATGGACGGCGCCCGGGTGCTCCCGGGCGAGCTTTGGGAGGCGGCGCTGATCTCATGGGACGCCGCCACCAACACCGCCCAGGTGTCACCGGGCA
Source organism: Deltaproteobacteria bacterium (assembly GCA_020632995.1). GTDB lineage: Bacteria > Myxococcota > Kuafuiibacteriia > Kuafuiibacteriales > Kuafuiibacteriaceae > JACKEN01. Next base: position 1,083,752 of record JACKEN010000001.1, read on the forward strand.
CCGCGCAGGTCAGCCTGCGGCCGGAGCTCTGCGCCCTCTGATACTCCGCCCACGCCCACGATCTCTCCCCCCGTCTCCGGCCGCGCTTCGGCGGCTCGCTCTGGCCGCATGTCGGCGCGTTCGCCTGGGGCTTCGTGGTCGTGGTCGTGGTCGTGGACGGACACCTACACGTCGAGGGCCTCGGCGTCCGCCTCGCGGGCGCGCTCCATGATGAACTCGTAGCGCGGGGAGGGGTCCTTCCCCATCAGCTTCTCCATCATGTCGTGCGCGTCGTCGTCGATGCGCACCTGCACCGCCCGCCGTGACTTCGGATCCAAGGTGGTGCGCTTGAGCTCCTCGGCGTTCATCTCGCCGAGGCCCTTGAAGCGGCCGATGTCGACCTTGGCGTTCTTCGGCAGCTTCTTGAGGAACGCGTCGCGCTCGGCCTCGTCCCGGGCCCAGAACGTCTCCTTGGCGGTGTCGATGCGGAACAGGGGCGGCTGCGAGATGTAGACGTGCCCCTCCTCGACCAGGTCGGGCATGTGCCGCAGGAAGAAGGTCAGAAGGAGCGTGGCGATGTGGTTCCCGTCGGAGTCGGCGTCCATCAACAGGAAGATGCGCTCGTAGCGGAGCTTCGACTTGTCGAGCTTCGGGCCGATGCCGCACCCGAGGGCCGAGACGATGTTCCCGATCTCCTTGTTCTCGAGCACCTTCGTCAACGAGGCCTGCATCGTGTTCAGCACCTTGCCCCGAAGCGGCAGGATGGCCTGCGTCTTCCGGTCCCGCCCGGTCTTGGCGGAGCCGCCGGCGGAGTCGCCCTCGACGATGAACAGCTCGGAGGAGCGGGGGTCGGTGCTCGAACAGTCCGCCAGCTTGCCGGGGAGGTTGAGGCGGTGGGAGACCGCGCTCTTACGCTGCACCTGGGCCGCCGCGGCGCGCGAGGCCTGGCGAGCCCTCGACGCCAGCTCGACCCGGTCGCAGATCCGGTCCGCGATCGAGCCGTGGTGGAGCAGCCACTGCTCGAGGGCGGGGCGTACGATGTTCTCGACCATCGTCTGGGCCTCGGCGTTGTTCAGCCGGCCCTTGGTCTGGCCCTGGAACTGGGGCTCCCGGATGTAGAGGGAGAGGATCGCCACCAACCCCTCGCGGATGTCCTCCGCGGTGATGTTGAGGTTCTTGGGCAGGCGCTTCTTGGCCTGCATATAGCCCCGCACCGCCTTCACCACCGCCTGCTTGAGGCCGGCCTCGTGGGTGCCGCCGTCCGAGGTGCGGACGCCGTTGGCGTAGGACAGGTGCAGCTCGCTCGTGCCGTCGGTCCACGCGAGGATCAGCTGGGTGCGCGGATACTCCTCGTGCTCGAGGAGGAACGGCACGTCGTGGGTGGGCTGCCGCTTGTTCTCCGAGAGCACCCGGGGGAGGAACTCCTTCAGGCCCTCGGGGTGGTGGAAGGTCAGCTCCTCGTTCCCGCGCGGATCCTGGTAGTGGATCGTGACCTCGGGGTGCAGGAAGGCCTTCGCCTCGAGCAGCTCCTTCACCCGCTTCGGGTCGAAGCGGCCGGCCATCGTGAACACCGCGGGGTCGGGGCGGAAGTGGATGCGGGTGCCGTGCCCGCGCCGCCCGCCCAGCTTCTTGAGGCGCGTGGTGGCCTTGCCCTGCGAGAAGCTCTGGGTGAACTCCGCGCCGTCGCGGGTCACCCACACCGTGAGCTCCTCGGAGAGCGCGTTCACCACCGACGAGCCCACGCCGTGCAGGCCGCCGGACACGTCGTAGCTCTCGCTGTTGAACTTGCCGCCCGCGTGGAGCGTGGTGAGGATGATCTCCACCGCCGGCTTCTTGTACTTCTTCATCAACGCCACGGGGATGCCGCGGCCGTCGTCCTCGATGCTGACCCCGCGGTAGTCCTCGTCCAGCACCACGCTGATGGTGTTGGCGTGGCCGTTGATGACCTCGTCGATGCTGTTGTCGAGGATCTCGCGCAGGAGGTGGTGGTAGCCGTGGGTGTCGGTGCCCCCGATGTACATGCCGGGGCGCATCCGGACGGGCTCGAGGCCCTCCAGCACGGTGATGCTCTCGGCCCCGTAGTCGCCGCTCTTCTTGCCCGCCATCCGGCTACTCCTTCGCGCCGCCGAGGTCAGGCACCTCGGGCAGCTCCCAGTCCACGCTGGCGAAGTCGCTGCGCTTCACCACCGCCTTGCCGCGCCCGCCCCGGGCGCCCAGCAGGCCCTCGGCGAACAGCTCGAACTTCTTACCCTTGTCGGTGCGCACCACCAGCGGGTCGGTGCGCGGCGACTTGGCGTAGCGCGCGGCCAACAGCTCGACCCCGCCCCCGACCTTGATCAGGATCGTCCCGCGGCCGGGCCCGGCGAGGATCGCGGTCTCCTCGAGCTCCACCGCGAGGGCGTGGCCGTCCCGCGCCGCCGCGATCACGTAGCCGTCCTGGCCCTCGATCTGGGTGAAGACGGTGAGCACCTCGTCGCCCTCCTTGAGCCGCGCGAACTTGCGCCCGCTCCGGGTCGAGGGCTCCTTGTGGGGGAAGAGCGGGAACCTCAGGGCCAGGCCCTGCTTGGTCACCGCCACCCCGTAGGGCGGGCAGGGGGTGCCGTCCTCCCAGAACAGCTCCTCCTCCGGCAGCACCAGGAAGCGCGGGTCGAAGGAGACCGCGCCCACCACGTGCTCCTTGTCGTCGAACTTGAAGAGCTTCTGGACCGGGTCGCCGTAACCGGTGGAGGGCGGCACGTCGGCGATGCGGGTCACGTAGCAGTGGCCCTTGCTGGTGAAGAAGGCCATGCAGGCCCGGGTCGAGCCGGCCACGCAGGCGAGCACCCGGTCGTTGGCCTTGAGGCGCGTGCTGCTGAGGTCGCGCACCGTGGCCTGGCGCTTCACCCAGCCCTGCTCGGTGACGATGACCACCGCGTCCTCGTCGACGATGAAGTCCTCGGCCGAGAACTCCGGGTCCTTGTCGCCGGCCACGATCTTGGTGCGGCGCTTGTCGCCGTAGGTCTTCCTGATGTCCTCGAGCTCGCTCTTCACGAGGTCCCAGCGCTTGGTCTTCCCCTTGAGGAGCGCCTCGATGCTCTTGATCGCCTTCCGCTTCTCGTCCGCCTCCTTCTGGATGATCAGGATCTCCAGCTTGGCGAGGCGGTACAGCTTCAGCTCGAGGATCGCGTCGGTCTGCTCCGCGTCGAGGCCGAAGCGCTTCATGATCTTCTCGGCCGCGTCCTGCTTGCCCTCGCTCTTGCGGATGATCCGGATGATCTCGTCGAGGGCGTCGAAGACCTTCTCGAAGCCCTCGAGGATGTGCAGGCGCTCCTTCAGCTTGCCGAGCTCGTGCTCGAGGCGCCGGGTGGTCACCTCGAAGCGGAAGTCCAGGAAGTGCTGGAGGATCGTCTTCAGGTCGAGGCGCGCCGGGGTCTGCACCTCGGGGCGATCGGTGGGCACGAGGCAGGTCAGGTTGACGGCCACGTTCCCCTGCAGCGGGGTGTGCTTGTTCAGGTACGCCATCACCAGCTCGGGGTTGGCGCCCTTCTTGATCTCGAGGACGATGCGGACCTGGTCGGTGGACTCGTCCCGCACGTCGAGCAGCGCCGGGAGCTTCTTCGAGATGATGACGTCGGCGATCTTCTCGACCAGCGCGCGCTTCTCGAGCGCGTAGGGGACAGTGTTGATCACCACCTGCTCGCCGCCGCCCTTGATGCCCTCGACCTTCCACTCGCCGCGCAGCCGCACGCTGCCCTGGCCGGTCTCGTAGATCGCCTTCAGCTCGGCCTTGGTGCTCGTGATCTCGCCGCCGGTGGGGAAGTCGGGGCCCTTCACCTTCCCCATGAGCTTCGCCACGGTGAGGCTCGGGTCCTCGATCAGCGCGACCAGCGCGTCGACCACCTCGCCCAGGTTGTGGGGCGGGATGGAGGTGGCCATGCCCACCGCGATGCCCTGAGCCCCGTTCACCAGCAGGTTCGGCACCCGGGCCGGGAGCACGATCGGCTCGCTCCTTACCGCGTCGTAGGTCGGGCGGAAGTCGACGGTGCCCTGGCCGAGCTCCTGGATGAGCTCCATCGCGATCGGCTCGAGCTTGGCCTCGGTGTACCGGTAGGCGGCGGGGGAGTCGCCGTCGAGGGAGCCGAAGTTGCCCTGGCCCTTGATGAGCGGCGCGCGCATCACCCACTCCTGGGCCATGCGCACCAGCGCGTCGTACACCGCCACGTCTCCGTGGGGGTGGAACTTGCCGATCACGTCCCCGACGATGCGGGCGCACTTCGCGGGCTTACCCTGGGGGTTGAGCCGCAGCTCGTGGTGCATCGTGTACAGGATGCGCCGCTGGACGGGCTTGAGGCCGTCGCGGACGTCCGGCAGGGCGCGGGCCTGGATCACGCTCAGGGCGTAGTTCAGGTACAGCCGCTGGGCCTCGGTGCTGAGGGCAACCTCCGAGATCTGGTCCATTTGTTCAGGGCGATTTATCGACGAAAGGGATCGCGGTCAATGCGGGACTTGGGCCCGGGCCTGGAAAGGGGCGGCGAGGGCGGCGGTTTGGGACATCGATTGAGGAAAATTCGAAGGAATCTCAGTTTTCCGGCCACTCATGTCGTGCGGCGGGACACTCGGAGTGGAAAATCCCAGCCTGGCCGGCGTGCCTACATCTTGCTAGGTGTTCTAGACTGCGTGCGAATGCGATCGGCTCGGCCCCACCGCCCCCGTGGCGCTTGCGTGCTCGCCACCGTCGGCCTCTCGGCCGCGATGTTGGCGTGGCCGCTTTCGGCGAGCGCCCACGACATCCACGTGAACACCCAGCAGCTGGCGAAGGACGTCCAGCGCCTGGCTGACACCCTGCGCTTCTATCAGGAGCGCTCCCCGCTCGCGGGGGCGCCGGTGACCGAGGCCGACCAACGCCGGGCCCTGGGCGCGGCGGAGATCGAGCTGGGCCTCGGCCACACCGACCGGGCCCTGAGCATCCTCCTCGGCCGCCTCGCCGACCCCGCGTTCCAGGCCCTCCCCGAGTACGTCGACACCCTCCTGATGACCTCCGAGATCCTCGAGCAGGAGGCGGAGGACGTCGGGGCGATGCTCTACGCGGAGCAGGCCCTGGTGAAGGGCGGCGACCCTGAGCAGATGGCCGAGGCGGGGGCGCGGTGGTTCCGGCTCGCCCGGCGCAACCAGCGCAACGATCGCCTGGTCGAGATCCTCGACCTGTGGCGGGCCCGGGGCGGGGCGAGCGCCGCCGGCACCGAGACCGGGTCGCAGGTCATGTACCAGGTGGCGTTCGCGCTGCGCGCCCAGGGCAACCGGGAGGAGGCCCGGACCTTCCTCGCCCGGGTGCCGTCGGAGAGCGCCTTCGGGTCGCGCGCGGCGTACCTCGCCGGGGTCCTGTTCGTGGAGGACGGCAACCTCACCCAGGCCGAGCGCTGGTTCGGCGCGGTGATGGACTGGGCGGTGGTGGCCGAGCCGGGCACCACCCAGCACGCCCTCGAGCAGCAGGTGCGCGACCTCGCCGCCCTGAGCGCGGCGCGCCTGCGCTACGAGCGGGGCGACCACGAGGGGGCCGATGTGGCCTATCGCCGCATCCAGGAGGGCTCACCGGTGCTCCCCGAGGCCTGCTGGGAGGGCGCGTACCTCGCGCTCGAGCAGGGCAAGCACCGGGCGGCCGAGCGCCGCATGCAGTGCGTGATGGACCTCGGCCCGCGGGGCAACCGCGGGGTGGACGCCCAGATGTTCAAGGCCTCCCTCATGGCGCACATGGAGCAGTACGACCGCTCCATCGAGCGCTACGAGGCCCTGCACGCCGACCTGGTGCAGGAGCGGGAGGCCTTCGTCGGCGCGGTGGCCAGCCTCCAGGGCCGGCCGGCGGAGTTCATGTTCGCGGCGATGGAGCGCAGCGCCGCCGCCAACGACGACGGCGTCTCGCCCGGCCCGGCCACCCTGTTCGCGGACGCCTGGACCCCGGCGGTCGATCAAGCCTACCGCGTCGACCGCGGGCTGAAGCACGCGGGCGGCGAGCTCGGGGTGCTGATGCTGGACATCCAGGTCATCGCCCAGACCCTGCGCTCGGAGAAGGCCCGCGGCACCCTCGAGCTCCGCAGGAAGAGCCTGGAGTCGCTCCTGCAGGAGATCCGGCACCAGGAGGGGCACGCGCGCCAGGCCCTGCAGGCCGCGTCCCAGACCCACGCCTCGGCCGCGGGGGCGGTGGCCCACGATCACACCGAGGACGCCAAGGCCCTGCGCGGGCTCATCGAGCACCTCCAGGTGATGGGGGCGGCGGTGGAGGCCGAGATCACCGAGGCCGACCGCGCGGCCGAGCGGCGCCGCACCGAGGCCCTGGCCCTGTTGGGGAGCCTCTACCAGGAGCTCACCGGGATCGAGACCGACCTGAACGCGCTGAAGGCCGAGGCCGAGGCCCCGGTGAACGGGGTGGCCCAGGAGGCCCTCGAGACCGTGCAGGCCGGCTTGTCAGACGCGGCGATGCGGGCCGAGTTCGGGGTTCTGGACACCTTCTGGCTGAAGAAGCAGCATCGGACCCGTGAGATCGAGGATCTCCTCCAGCTCAAGAAGGAGACCGAGCGCCAGGTGCTCGAGGCCATCCAGGACCTCTCCGACTGAGCTGAGTGAGTCGGGGGCCGGGTGAAGGCCATCCTGCTCTTGATCGCCCTCGCGCAGGTGCCGGGGGTCGAGGACGCCGCGCCCGAGCAGGGCGCGTACTTCGCCAAGGGGCCCTTCAGAGCCGCCCAGCGCCTGGTGGCCCAGGGCGCCCACCGTCAGGCGGTGACGCTCCTGCAACGCCTCCTGCGCGAGTACCCCGACGCCAGGGAGCGGCCGCAGGCTCGCTATCTGTTGGGCTTGTCGCTGATCCGAGTCGGGGAGTACGGCGAGGCGGCGCAGCTCTTCGATCAGCTGGCGACGTCGTACCCGGTGCTGCGCGATGAGCACCTGTTCCAGCGGGGGCGCGCCCTCTACCTGTGGCAGAGCTATCTGGACGCGGCGCGGGTGCTCGCCCAGGTGGACCCCGAGGGCCCGCACGGGGTCGAGGCGCGGCGCCTGAGGGCCTGGGCGCTCCTGTACGCCACCGACTTCGATCGGCTGGCCCGGTGGCTGGCGGAGGAGGATGCGCAGGCCAACCTGCCGCCGGAGCTGCGCCTGGTGTGGGCGCGGGCGCGGCACCGCACCGGGGACGTCCTGGGGGCCTACCGGGCGTTCCGGCAGGCGTGGCAGGAGGCGGAGGAGCCCGCGGTGGCGGGGCCGGCCCTGCTCGGCCTCACCGAGCTCGAGATCGGCGACAAGCCGCTGCTGCCGGAGGCGGAGCGGGCCGCGGTGCGGGGCACCCGCGGCCTCGACCTCGGGGACCCGGGGCAGAGCGCGGGGGCGGGGAGCCGCGACCCGCAGGCGCGGGAGCAGCTCCTGACCGCCCTCGCCAAGCTCGAGGACCGCCTGGCCCGGGTCGCGCCGCGGGGGCGCCTCCTGGCCGAGGTGGCCTTCACCCGAGGGCGCCTGCTGGTGGCGGCCCGGCGCTTCCGCGGGGCGGCGGAGCACCTGGCCCGGGCCGAGCGTCTCGCGCCGTCGGACGCGGTGGAGCTGCGCGCGCGGGTGGCCCTGACCCTCGGCCGGACCCAGGAGTGGCTCGGGCAGGAGGCCACCGCGCTCGCCACGTACGAGCAGATGGCGTCCCGCTTCGCGGACCGCCCGGAGTCCGAGGAGGCGCTCTTTCGGGCCTCCGAGATCCAGCTCCGCTCCCGCAAGTACAAGGAGGCGCGGGGGCGCTGCGAGGCGCTGCTGCTGAAGAACCCGGTGACGCCGTACCGGCGCCGCTGCCTGTGGAGCATCGGGTGGGGCCACTACCGGCTGGGGGAGGAGGCCCGGGCCCACGAGTTCTTCTCGGCCCTCACCCGGATGAGCCTGCCCGCCGATCTCGACGCGGCCTCCCGCTACTGGCTGGCCCGCACCGAGGCCCGGCTCGGCCACCCGGCGGAGGCGCGCGCGGGCTTCCTGGAGGTGCTGCGGCGCCAGCCCCTCGGCTACTACGCGGCCCTCGCCCAGGCCCAGCTGGTGGAGCGCCCCAAGGACGCGGGCGCCGCCCCGGACGTCCCCCGCGAGGCGGAGGGCGAGGTGCCGAAGGCCCTCGTGCGGGCGCGCGAGTACGCGCGGCTGGGGCTCGCGCAAGAGGCCTTGCAGGCGGCGCGCGGCTACGAGCAGGCGGCGCGGGCCGAGGCCCGCCCCATCCCCGAGGCGGCGTTCTTCGCCCTGGCCGACCTGTACGAGGAGCTGGGGCAGCGCCGGGAGGCGCGGCGGGTGCGGCAGGAGGGGGCGCTCGAGCACCCCGCGGCCCTCGGCTCGGACGCGTTCATCGCCGCCGCCCAGCGCGCGATGCCCATGCAGTTCGAGGACGAGGTCCGGGCCGCGGCGGACGAGTTCGGGCTCCCCCACGAGCTCCTCTTCGGCCTGGTGCGCACCGAGAGCGGCTTTCGGCCCGAGGCGGTCTCGGCCATGAGCGCCTACGGGCTCGCGCAGCTCATCCTGCCCACCGCGCGCCAGATGGCGGGGCGCATCGGTGTGGGGGCGGGGCGGGTGACGCGGCGCCGGCTCCTCACCGACCCGGGGCTGAACGTGCGCCTGGGTGCGGCCTACGTCCGGACCCTCCTCGACACCTTCGAGGGGAGCGAGCCGCTCGCCCTGGCCGCCTACAACGCCGGCCCCGAGGCGGTCCGCGCCTGGATGGACCGCCGGGTGCGCACCATCGCGGGGGTGAAGGGGCGGGGCCTCGGGGTGCTCCCGGCCGCGGACGAGCTGGCGGAGGAGATCCCGGTGGCCGAGACCCGGGCCTTCGTGAAGGCGGTGCTCGCCCGGGCCCGAGGCTACGCGATCCTGTACCCGAAGCCCGAGGCCCGGCCCGTTGTTGCGCCCGACATCCCGGAGTCGGCCGCGCTCTCGGAGCCCACCGCGCTCCCCGCCGCGCCGGATCCGCAGGATGGCCTGCCGAAGGGGCTGACGGTGCGCCTCAGGGCCTGGGCGCCGGGGAGCTGAGCCGGGGCGTCCGATCGGAGCGCGAACCTGGTAGGGTCGAGGGGTGAGCCAGCCCCCCTCCAACGACCCCTTCGCCGCGCCCAACGCCGAGGTGTTCCCGGTCGCGGCCAGCACCAAGCCACCTTGGAGCCCCCGGGCGGTCGGGGTGATCTCGTTCTTCTTCTCCTTCGTGGCCGGCGGGATCCTGCTCGGCCTCAACTACGAGCGCCTCGGCCAGCCGGAGAAGAAGGTGCCGGCGATCGCCCTCAGCGCGCTGGCCTTCGCGGCGCTCTTCGGAGTGGCGATGGTCCTGCCCGACGACAGCCGGGTGGCGGACCAGCTCCTGCGCTGGACCAACATCGGGGCCGCGGTGGGGCTCGCCCAGGTCCAGAAGCAGGCCTACCAGGCGCACGTGGCCCGAGGGGGCGCGACCGCGTCGCCCTGGCCGGTGGTGGGCATCTGCCTCGCTGTGGCGGTCGTCCTTGGCGCCGCGTTCTTCGGGCTCATGTACATGACTGGCGAGTTCTAGAGCAGCCGCTCAACCCGGCACCCCGGCCCGCGCCCTGGCGCGCATCGCCGCCACCAGGGCAGGGTCGGCGCGGTCGGGGTGGCCGCACGCGAAGGGCGGGGCGGGGTCGTACTCGTAGCGGAGGGTGATGGCGCGCGCCGCGTCGTCTCCCTCCAGCAGCGCGACCAGCCGGAGCGCGAAGTCGAGCCCCGCGGTGACCCCGCCCCCGGTGACCCGGTTACCGTCCACCACCACCCGGGCCGGCTCGTAGGTCGCGCCGAACGTGGCCAGGAGGTCGGTGTACGCCCAGTGGGTGGTCGCGCGCCGGCCTCGGAGGAGCCCCGCGGCCCCCAGCAGGAGCGAGCCGGTGCACACCGCGGTGACGTAGCGGGCCTGGGCCCCCTGACGAGCGAGGAACGACAGCACCTCGTCGTCGGACATCAACGGGATCTGCCCGCCGCCGCCCCCGACGAACAGCACGTCGAGGTTCGGGCACTCGGAGAGGGTCGTGGTGGGGACGAAGGTGAGGCCGCTGTCCGAGGTGACCGGCTCTTTCGTCTTCCACAGGTGGTGGAGCTGGACGTCGTCCATCGCCGACAGCACCTGCTGGGGCGCGGTGGTGTCGAGGTGGGTCATGCCGGGGAAGAAGAGCAGGCCGATGCGGGTGGTCATGCAAGAGATCATGCGGGTGGAACCGGGTTGGCAGCTATGACAATGAGATGACAGAATCTGCCAATGCGAAGATCCCGAGGACTGGACCGCGTGATCGTGGTGACCTTCGACGGCGCGCTCAGCCTCGACGTCTTCGGGCCGGGGGAGGTCTTCTCCACCGCGGCGCGACAGTTGGGGGTGCCACCTGCGGTGGTGTTCGCCTCCAGCCGGGGAGGGCCCATCGCCCTGACCACGCCGACCACCGTGGCCACGGTGCCGCTGGCCTCCACCCGCCCCGGGCCGCGCGACACGGTGATCGTGGCGGGCGGTGAGGAGGCGGGGGTCAGGGCGGCGGCGTCCGACCCGGTGCTCCTGCGCTTCCTTCAGCGCGCGGCGGGGCGGGCCAGGCGGGTGGCCTCGGTGTGCTCGGGGGCCTTCATCCTGGGGGCGGCGGGGCTGCTGGAGGGCCGTCGCTGTGCCACCCACTGGGCGGCCTGCGACCGGCTCGCGGAGCTGGTGCCGGGCTGCGCGGTGGACCGTGATGCCATCTTCGTGCGCGATGGATCGATCTGGACGTCGGCGGGCGCGAGCACCGGGATCGACATGAGCCTGGCCATGGTGGAGGAGGACCTCGGCCGGGCGGTGGCGGACGGGGTGGCGGCGAGGTTGGTGCTCTACGTGCGGCGGCCCGGCTTCCAGAGTCAGTTCAGCGACGCCCTGGTGGCCCAGCAGGCCGCGTCCGACCCCCTGGGGCCGGCCCTCGGGTGGGCGCGCCAGCACCTGCAGGAGGTGGACGTGGAGCGCCTGGCTCAGCGCGCGGGGCTCTCGGTCCGGACCCTCCACCGCAGGACCGAGGCGCACCTGGGGCTGACACCGGCCAAGCTCATCGAGAAGCTCAGGGTGGAGGCGGCGCGGACCCTCCTGGCCTCCACCGAGCTGGCCCAGAAGGAGGTGGCGTGGCGCTGCGGCTTTCGCGACACCGCTCGGATGCAGCGGGCCCTCAAGCGCGCGCTGGGCATGGACGGCCGGACGGTGCGGGTCCTCTTCACGCCCGGCCCGTCCGGCCCCGTTCGGACGTCCGGCCGGACGGCCGCGGGATCGCGCTGAGCCCGCAGGCCGTCGTGCGTGGCCCGCGCCTTGCTTGGGAGCGGGCCATGAACGACGACGTCGCCATCGATCAGGCGTTCTGGGCCCTGGGCCTGGACTGGCGCGCCTCGGGGGCCGCGCTCGTGGCCCGCGCGAGCGCGGCCGATCGCCACGTGACCGCGGGCGCGGACATCGGAGCGGCGCGGCGCCTGGTCATCGACTTCACGGTGGCCATGCGTGCGCACGACGCCGCGCTCCTCGAGGGGCCGGGGCCCCTCCGGCGGGTGCAGGGTGTCTTGCTGACCGAGGCCCAGTGGCGCGCCTGTCGAGCGTGTGCGGCGGGCGAGCGCGTGGCCCACGCGCCGCTCCATCCGCTGGCCGGGCTGCTCGACGCGCTCCTCTTGGAGGAGGACGAGGACGACGATGATGGGTTGCTGGACGACCCGGGGGTGGATCCGGTGGAGGCCTGGGAGTGCGCGCCGACCCGGCTGATGCCGTCGGAGCTCTTCCTCGCCCAGAAGGTGGTCTTCTTCACCCTGCTCGGCGCCCTCTACATGATGCTGATGGCGCACCGCTGACGGCGCGCCGCCGCGTCAGCCGAGGAGCTTGGCCAGCCAGTAGTCCCGGTTCAGCCGGGCGATGTGGGCGACCGAGATGCCCTTCGGGCAGTGGGCCTCGCACTCGTACTCGTTGGTGCAGTTGCCGAAGCCCTCGGCGTCCATCTGCTCGACCATCGCCACCACGCGCAGCTGCCGCTCCGCCTGGCCCTGGGGCAGGTGCCCGAGGTGCGAGACCTTGGCCGAGGTGAAGAGCATCGCCGCCGCGTTCTTGCAGGAGGCCACGCACGCCCCGCAGCCGATGCACTGGGCCGCGTCCATCGCGGTGTCCGCGTCGACCTTGGGCACCGGGATCGCGTTGGCGTCGGGGGCCGCCCCGGTGTTCACCGAGATGTAGCCGCCCTTGGCGATGATCCGGTCCAGTGCGGAGCGGTCCACCACCAGGTCCTTCACCACCGGGAACGCGCTGGCCCGGAAGGGCTCCATCGTGATGGTGGAGCCGCTCGGGAAGTCGCGCATGTAGAGCTGGCAGGTGGCCACCAGCTTCTTCTCCCCGTGGGCGTGGCCGTTGATCACCATGCCGCAGGTGCCGCAGATGCCCTCACGGCAGTCCGAGTCGAAGGCGATGGGGTCCTTGCCCGCCGCCTCGAGCCGGTTGTTCACGATGTCGAGCATCTCCAGGAAGGAGGCCTCCGTGGGGATGTCCTTCGCCTCCAGGGTCTCGAACTGTCCGGACGCGTCGGGGCCGTTCTGGCGCCAAACCTTGAGCGTGTAGTCCATGTCTTAGGCTTCCCCTTCGGCTCACTTGTAGCTGCGCTGCGTCAGCTTCACGTACTCGAACTCGAGCGCTTCCTTGTGGAGGGTGGGGCGCTCACCGACGCCCTTGTACTCCCAGGCCGACACGTGTCGGAAGTCATCGTCGTTGCGCTTGGCCTCGCCCTCGTCGGTCTGGCTCTCCTCACGGAAGTGCCCACCGCAGGACTCCTTGCGCTCCAGGGCGTCCAGCGCCATCACCTCGCCGAACTCCAGGAAGTCCGCAACCCGGCCTGCACGCTCCAGGTTCTGGTTGATGGTGCCGGTGCTCCCGGTGACGTTGACGTCGGACCAGAACTCCTCGCGGAGCTTCGGGATCTCCTTCAAGAGGAGGTTCAGGCCCTCCTCGTTCCTGGCCATGCCGCAGTGATCCCACATGAGCTTGCCCAGGTGGCGATGGAAGTCGTCCACGGTCCGCTTGCCCTTGATCGAGATCAGCTTGTCGAGCTTGGCGCTGACCTCCTTCTCGGTGTCCGCGAACGCGGCGTGGTTGGTGTCCGCGCCGTCGTTCTTGAACTCGGCCAGGTAGCCACCGATGGTGTACGGGATGACGAAGTAGCCGTCGGCCAGGCCCTGCATGAGGGCCGAGGCCCCCAGGCGGTTGGCGCCGTGGTCCGAGAAGTTCGCCTCACCCAACACGAAGAGCCCGGGGATGGTGCTCATCAGGTTGTAGTCCACCCAGAGCCCGCCCATGGTGTAGTGCACCGCGGGGTAGATGCGCATGGGCACCTCGTAGGCGTTCTCGGCGGTGATCTCGTGGTAGATGTCGAACAGGTTGCCGTACTTGGCCTTCACCGTGTCGAGGCCGTCCCGCTTGATGGCGGCGCCGAAGTCCAGGTACACGCCGAACCCGCCCGGGCCCACCCCGTAGCCGGCGTCGCAGCGCTCCTTGGCCGCGCGTGAGGCCACGTCGCGGGGCACCAGGTTGCCGAAGGACGGGTAGCGGCGCTCCAGGTAGTAGTCGCGCTCCGCCTCGGGGATCTGGTTCGGGGCGCGCTTGTCGCCCTGCTGCTTGGGCACCCAGACCCGGCCGTCGTTCCGCAGCGACTCGCTCATCAGGGTGAGCTTCGACTGGTAGTCGCCGGCCACCGGGATGCAGGTCGGGTGGATCTGCGTGTAGCAGGGGTTCCCGAAGAACGCGCCGCGCTTGTAGGCCCGGTAGGCCGCGGTCACGTTGCAGTTCATCGCGTTGGTCGACAGGAAGAAGATGTTTCCGTAGCCACCGGTGGCCAGCACCACCGCGTCCGCGATGTGCCGGGTGATCTTCCCGGTGGAGAGGTCGCGGACGATGATCCCGCGGGCCTTCCCGTCGATGAGCACCAGGTCGAGCATCTCCTTCTTGGTGTGGAGCTTCACCTTGCCGGTGTTCACCTGCCGCATCAGCGCGCTGTACGCGCCGATCAGGAGCTGCTGGCCGGTCTGGCCGCGGGCGTAGAACGTCCGCGAGACCTGGGCGCCGCCGAAGGAGCGGTTGGCCAGGGTGCCGCCGTACTCACGGGCGAAGGGCACGCCCTGGGCCGCACACTGGTCGATGATGTTCACGCTCACCTGGGCCAGCCGGTAGACGTTGGCCTCGCGGGAGCGGTAGTCGCCGCCCTTCACGGTGTCGTAGAAGAGCCGGAACACGCTGTCGCCGTCGTTCTGGTAGTTCTTCGCCGCGTTGATGCCGCCCTGGGCCGCGATGGAGTGCGCGCGCCTCGGGCTGTCGTGGAAGGTGAAGGCGTGGACGTTGTAGCCCAGCTCCGCCATCGACGCGGCCGCCGACGCGCCGGCGAGGCCGGTGCCCACCACGATGACGGTGTGCTTGCGCTTGTTGGCGGGGTTCACCAGCTTCAGCTTGAAGCGGTGCTCGTCCCACTTCTTGTCGATCGGTCCCGCGGGAACCTTTGAATCCAAGGTCATGTCGTCCCTCACACCTTCTGAGTCAGCATCGCCCACACGGGGAAGCTGGCGAAGCCGAGCGCGATGATCCAACCGAGGCCGCGCCCGGCCTTTCGAAGCCCGTCACGCCACGTGGGCTTGAAGATCCCCAGGGTCTGGAACGCGCTCCCGAACCCGTGGGACAGGTGCATGCCCAAGAAGGCCATCGCGAGCACGTAGAAGCCGCCGATCGCGGGGTGCGCGATCGTGCCCACGGTCAGGCCCCACAGGCTGTCGCTGGGGTCGTCGTGCTTCCACTGCATCCGGAACTGGTACAGGTGGAGCACCAGGAACACCGCGATGATCACGCCGCCCACCAGCATGGTGCGGGAGGCGAGGGTGCTCTGGCCCGAGTTGCCGGACGTCGCGTAGCCCTGCTTGCGCGCCTCGCGGTTCTTCAGGGACGTCTTGATGCCCATCACCATGTGGGTGATGAAGAACACGGCCAGCGCGATCTCGGTGAGGTACACCACGAGACCGTGCAGGAGCTCACGGAGCCCCCGGCCGTAGGCATCGAAGGCCTCAGGCCCCGAATAGATCAGGAAGTTGCCGGTGAGGTGCCCGATCAGGAACCCGAACCAGGCCAAGCCGGTCAGGGCCATGAGCACCTTGGTGAGGATCGAGGTCAGCTTCATGGTGTCTCGCTCTTGCGCCTCGAGGCGGAGCGAGGGCATGCCCCGCCGCCCCCAGGCGTGGATGAATCCGCCGTCTTGGTTGCTACTGAGCGGTGACCCGGGGTCGAGTCAAGCCCTATCCCCGAACAACTCCTTGATATCGCGGCGGTATGAGCCTGGCTTGTGGATACGATGAGCCTGGTTCTGGACGTTTCGGCTTGCCGGGCAGAGGGATGTGCTTCCATAAGCGCGCGATGTCCGAACCCCAGCCCTCCGACTCGGTGGTGGCCCTGACCCCCTGGGACATGGCGCTGCGGCGCGCGGTGGCGCGGCCCCGGGTGCTGTCGGCCCTCGACGCCCCGGACGCGGCCGAGGCG
This sequence comes from Deltaproteobacteria bacterium, assembly GCA_020632995.1. Classification (GTDB taxonomy): domain Bacteria; phylum Myxococcota; class Kuafuiibacteriia; order Kuafuiibacteriales; family Kuafuiibacteriaceae; genus JACKEN01. Next base: position 1,099,239 of record JACKEN010000001.1, read on the forward strand.
GTGCAGGCCCTCGGCGAGCTGGAGGTCTACCACGCGGTCAAGAGCCTCGGCGCCCACGACGCCACCCCGGTCCTGGGGCTGATGTCGGTCGACCAGGCCCGGACCCTCTTCGATCTCGACGTCTGGCACCGGGATCAGCTCGAGATCGCCGACGTCCTCACCTGGCTGGACGCGTTCCGCGAGGCCGGCATCTCGGCCCTCGAGACCGCGGCGCGGGCGCTGGATCCCGAGGCGCTGGCCGGGATCTTCCGGCGCCGCCTCCTCGTGACCCTCGTGCCCAAGGAGGACGCCTCCGATCCCGAGCCGCTGCCGGACTGGGCGGCGGAGCCGCCGGAGGAGATCCTCCCGATCATCACGACCCCCGACGGCCGCTTCTACGTCGCGGCCCGGGCCACCGACGAGCAGGCCGACCGCGACGACGAGCTCCTCGACGAGGAGGAGAGGAAGGGCATCCTCCGGCTGGTGGACGAGCTCTACCGCACCGAGGACTGGGAGTGGGTGGCGGGCCTGCTGCGCATGGCCGAGTCCGACCTCACCTCGAGCCTCGAGGAGGACGCGCGCCAGTTCCGGGCCGGGCGCCTCGAGGACCTCGGCTTTCCGCCGCTGCAGCGCGCGCTCGAGGTGTACGGGCTGTTGGATCCCGCCGTGCTGACCGAGCCCGCCGCGGCGCGCTATCCGTCGCTGCCAGAGGCGCTCCCCGCCGCGTTCGTGGCGCCGCTCTCGACCGGGCTCTTCCACCTGGCGATGCAGCGCCTCGACGATCCCAAGGTGGTGGCCCGGGTCGAGGGCGACCTCGTGCCCCTCGCCAACGCCGCGCTGGTGGCGGACGGGGCGGAGCCCGGGCACCTGGACCATCTGCAAGACACCTTGTCACGCGCGCGCGGCTACATCGAGCTCGCGCTCGCCCACGGCACCGCGCCGGGGGCCGAGCGCGTCGAGACCGCGGCCCTGCGCCTGGCCCGCCATCACGTCACCGCGCTCTTCCGGGTGGGCTACACGCTGACGGTGCGGGCGGCGGGGCGGGCCCGCGCGCTGCTCCAGAGCGGCGCGCTCTCGGCGGAGGACCAGCCGCTGGGGCTGTTGTGCGACGCCGAGCGCCAGGCCCTGTCGGCCCTCGGCAAGAAGCGCCCGCGCTATTGCGAGGCCCTCGATCCCTGGACCGCGGCGCTGGCCCGGGGCGAGCGCCCCGCGGGCGGCCTCGACGAGGCGCGGCAGCACGAGACGCGCGCCTTCCAGGCTCCGGAGGAGCTCGCCGCGGTCGAGGCGCTCCTCGCCGACGCGGAGGCCCTGGCGCAGGTGGCACCGCGCCTCGCCGCCGGACTCGCCGAGGCCGACGACGCGCTGCCGCCCCCCGAGGAGCGCACCGCCCAGGTGGTGCTCGCCACCGCCGCGGCCCGGGCGCTCTTGGGGCAGGCGGCGGAGCCCCGGCCCCTCGACGCGGAGGCCCTCGCCGACCTCGCGGACCGCCTGGTACCCCCCGGGCGGCTCCGGCCCGAGGACCTGGACCGAGCGCAGGCCGCGGCGGCCGAGGCCTTCGGGGCCGAGCCGGCGGTGGCGCGCCGGGTGGCGTCGGGCCTCGCCGAGGCGGCGGAGACCCTGTGGCCCCTGGTGGGCCAGGCGGTGGACCCGCGGTTCGTGTCCGGCATCCTGGTGCTGGCATAGTCCGGCGCGTCCTCGTAGCCTGAGGCGGTGCTGAGCGGGCTGCTCCTCGCGCTCGGAGTGTTGGGACTGGGCTTCGGGGCGGTGCTCACCCCGCTCGCGCTCCTGCGCATGATGCCGCTGATGACCGAGGCCGAGCTGGCGCGCTTCGCCCGCGTGAGCCGTCGGGGAGGCGCGGTGGCGGCGGCGAGCTTCATCCCGCTCCTGGCGCGGGCCGCGCTCACCCTCGACAGCGCCCACCTCATCACCACCGCGGGCTTTGCGGCGGCCGGCTTCGTGGTCCCCGTGCTCCTGTTCCGCGCGGTGCCGTGCCGGCTCGGGCCGGGCCTGAAGGCGCCGTATCAGCGCCTCGTACAGACCTCGGCCTTCGCCGTCCTCCCCGGTCGGGCGCGGGACGCCGCCGCGCGGGAGGGCGCCCTGAGCCTCGCTGCGCCCGATGGCGGCGGCGGGTTGTCTCTGGCCGAAGCGCGGGGGCGGCTGTCGGCCCCGGTCGAGGCTCCCGACGGCGACGAGGGCTGACCCGGGCATTGGGCGGGGGCGCCACCTCCACTACCATCCAGGGCATGGCCGCTCCGCGCCCCACGGTTCTGCCTGAGGTGGACGGCTATCGCGTAGAGGGCGTGCTGGGGCGCGGCGGCTCTGGCGTGGTGTATCGGGTCACCGATCGGCGCTTGGGGCGCAGCGTGGCGCTGAAGCTCCTCGACGACGACGGCGACCCCGAGGGGCGGGAGCGCTTCCGCATCGAGGCCCAGGCCGCGGCGCGCATCATCCACCCGAACGTCGTGCAGGTGTTCGGGGTGGGCGAGCACGAGGGGCGCCCGTACATCGTCATGGAGCTGGTCGATGGGCTCCCGGTCTACGACGTGCTGCGGGCGCGGGGCCCGCTGGGGCCGGAGGCGGTGGCGGAGATCGGGGCCCAGGTGGCCGAGGGCCTCGCGGCGGCGGCCGCGGTGGGGGTCCTCCATCGGGACGTGAAGCCGCACAACCTCCTGATCACCGACGCCGGGGTGGTGAAGCTGGCCGACTTCGGGCTCGCCAAGCTGGTGAACGGGCCCTCGGGCCTCACCCAGGACGGCACCACGATGGGGACGCCGCACTACATGTCGCCGGAGCAGGGCCAGGGCCAGCCCCTCGATCACCGCAGCGACCAGTACGCGCTGGGTGCCACGCTCTATCACCTCCTGACCGGGGCGCCCCCCTTCCACGACGACAACGCGGTGGCGCTGCTCCTGAAGCACGCGCAAGCCAGCCTGCCGCCGGTGCTCCAGCGCAACCCGGCTTGCCCAGAGGCGTTGGCGCAGGCGGTCGAGCGCATGCTCGCCAAGGCGCCCGACGACCGCTTCGAGGACTTCGAGGCGGTGGTAGAGGCCCTGGAGGCGGCCGAGACCGCGGGCGGGCCCGAGGCGGTGCGGGCGCTGTCGGTGACCCGGCTCCCGGTGGTGCCCGCTCCTGGCTCTCAGGACGGGGCGGGGATGGACCGGGCGGTGCTCCTCGGGCTCGCGGTGGCGGCGGCCGGGGTGGTGCTCGCGGTCCACGTCGGCGGTCCGTCGGCGCCCACCCGCACCGGGGCGGCCGGGCGTCCCCCGGCGGAGGTCCCGGTGCCGGTGGTCCCGCGCCGCGCGCCTCGGCGCTGCCGCTCCCCGCGCCCGCGGCGGCGATCCGCCCGCGCCCGCGCCGCGCGTCGACGTCCGGGGCCGGAGCACCCCGCGCCTGATGCGCGACCTCGCGCGGGGCCCCGCCCGGGCGCTGCCCGCCGCGGCCGAGCTCGGGCGCCGGGCGGATCAGCGGGCCACCTTCGCGCTCCTCGACGCGCTCGAGGCGGCCGACGCGCGGACCGCCGATGCCCTCGGTGATGCGCTGGCGAAGGTGGGCGACATCCGAGCCCTCACGCGCCTGCAGGCCCTGGCGGAGTCCGGGCGCAGCGCGGCGGTGCGCGCCGCGGCGCGTCGGGCCCAGCGGAGCCTCTATCGGGTCGAGGAGGACGAGCGCAAGTGACGCTCAGAGGCCCTCGATGTGCTGGACCAGGCCCCAGAGCTGCTCTCGGCTCAGCGCTGCGCCCCAGCCCGGCATGGTGACCTGGCCGTCGGGGGCGCGCTTGCCCTCGGCGATGCTGCGGTAGATGCCGGCCCGCATCTTGTCGCCGCCGAACAGGAACCCCATCCGCACCCCGAACGTCCCCCACACCTTGGGCTTGGGCTCCATCGGTGGGGCGCCCTCCAGCTTGCCCTCGAGCCCGTGGCAGGCCGCGCAGACGTCGCGCCAGAGCGCCGCGGCCTCCCGGGCGACGGTGAGGTCGAGGGTGCCTTCTGCAGGCGGGCCTGCGGTGGGGAGGTCGGCGTCCCGCGCCCGGGCCTCCTGTTCGGTGATGCCGAGGCTGGCCGCGCGATAGGCGAACCAGGCCTCGCCCGGGTGTGGGGTCACGTCTGGGCCGATGACGGGCGGCCGGGGGCCGGCGCAGGAGGCCAGGAGGAGCAGGACGAGCGGGGCGACGCGGCGGGCCACGGGGGCGACATAGAGGGCGGCGCGAGCGGCGGCAAGGGCGGGCGCTTCCGGGCGCCGAGCGGACGCGCATGGGCGATGCATGAGCGGTCTGTGGCCGGCGACGCGGGCGGGTGACGAGCCCGCAGCGACGGGGCGACGGGCGACGCCCGCTGGGGGCGACAGTGCCGACGGAGCGATGGGGGCGACGCCAGCGGCTCAGGGGCCAGCCGCGCGGGCGAGGGCCAGCGCGGTGCGGCCCAGGAGGGCGTCCCTGGCGTCCTCGTCGGGGGCGGCGTCCAGGAGCGCGGCCACGAGGTTGGCGATGAGCTCCGGGAGCGGGGCGTGGGGATCGACGAGCGCGCGCTCGAGGGCGGCATCGGCGGCCTCGTCGAGGGCGGGGGCGAGGCCGGTGGCGAGGAGGAGGAGGTCCCCCTCGGCCCAGGGGACCCGACGGACGGTGGGCCGGGCGCGCGCGGCCTCGCCCTGGCGGAACCACGACATGGGCGCGCTCCGGAGCACCCCGGCCAGGGGGCCGGGTGGCGCGCCCCTCGCCGCAGAGTCGTCCTCGGTGAGGCGGCGGAGCACGCCGGCCTGGAGCAGGTAGGCGCGCTCGCAACCCAGGTTGCCGACGCTCACCGCCTCGCGGGTGAGGAGCGCGGCCACCGCGGTGCCCTGGAGCTGCTCCGCGAACGCGGGCTCGGTGGCGGCGTCGAAGGCGGCCTGCACCGCATAGAAGTAGGCCCCGAGGTCACTGCCCTCGGGCCAGCGGGCGAGCCCGGCCTGCAGGTAGGCTTGCAGCTCCTCGCGGAACAGGGCCTGCTGGGCGCCGCCGCCGGCCCCCGCGCCAGCCACCAGGAGGCCGCGCTCCGGGGCCCACAGCGCGGTCGCCCGCGGCCACGGCCGAGCCGCGGCCTGGGCGTGGTAGCTCCCGAAGCGTCGTCCCTGGTCGTGGCACCAGGTGAGGGCCTCGAACCCGCGCATCAGTCCGGCAACAGCGCCTGCACGTGGTCGAGCACCCGGCCGGCCCGGCCCAGCCAGTGGCTGAAGGTGTCGAGGTTCCGGGGCATCCGCACCGTCATCACCGCGCGCAAGACGACCTGCGCGAACTCCGCCATCCGCAACAGGAGCCGGAGGCGGTCGATGTCGTAGGGGATCGGGCGCCCGGCGGCTCGGGCCTCGACCGCCTCGGCGAGGGCGCCCTCGAACGCCACCCGGGCCCGCTCGACCAGCATCCACTCGCGGGAGCGGAGCACGTCGGTGATCGTCGGCCACACGTCGAGGCAGGCCTCGTAGGGGGCGTTCCGGTGCTCGCCCACCGCGCGCACGAGGCCGTAGTGGGTCAGCTCCCCCACCGCAAGGCTCACCATGCTTCGGCTCACCCCGAGGGTCTCCGCGATCTCCGCCTGCGGCATGGGGGTGGAGCGGAGGGCGAGGAGGGTCCACACCCGTCCATGGATCGCGCGGAAGCCCCAGGCCTCGATGTAGGCGCCCACGGCGTCGCAGGCGGTCAGCACCCGGGCCCCCAGGCGATCGGGGGCTTCGGCGGTCTCGGCGTGGCTCACCCTGGCCATCCTACTCCGGATAACGCCTGGCGCGGAGTTGTTCAATTGTTATTGAACAACTCTGTCGCTTGGGCCAGAGTGTCGGGCGTCCCCGCGGCGGGCTGGCCGGTCCTGCGGCGCTCCTCCTTTGAGGGCGTCCAGATTCGGCGAGAATCGACCAGGGGACGCCCGCGCCGGGAAATGAGGAGCTGTTCGATGAACGTTGAACAGTGCGAAGGCGCGAGCCGACCGGAGGCCCCATGACGGACAGCGCTCTGAACCTGACCCCCGCCCCCCAACCCGCCGTGGAGGTCCTCGGGGTCCTCCGCGACCTGACCGCGGGGGAGGGCCTGACCGGGCTCTCCGCCGCCCTCGCCCAGCTCCGGGCGTACGTGGGCGAAGATCTGGAGAGGGTGGAGCACGAGCTCGAGCACGTGCCGCGGGCTCAGGACGTGGTGGGCCGGAGCCTGCACCACCTGCTCACCCTCGACGGCAAGCGCCTGCGGCCCCTCTGCGTCGCCCTCGCCGCCCGCATCGGGCGCGGTGGCGGGCCGGCGGTGGTGCGGCTCGCGACCGCGGTGGAGCTGGTGCACAGCGCGACCCTGCTCCACGACGACGTGGTGGACGACGGGACCCTGCGCCGGGGGCGGCCCACCGCGCGGGTCCTGTACGGGAACGCGGCGAGCGTGTTCGCGGGGGACTGGCTCCTCATCGAGGCCCTCCGGCGGGTGCAGGGGGCAGGGGTGCCCGGGGTGATGGAGGCCCTCCTCGCCACCATCGACGAGATGATCCGGGCCGAGGCCCTGCAGCTCGAGTGCCGCGGGCGCCTGGTGCTGGACGAGGACGTGTACTTCAGGGTGGTCGAGGGCAAGACCGCGGCCCTGTTCCGGTGGGCGATGCAGGCGGGGGCGGCGGCAGGCGGCCTTGCACCCGAGGCCCAGGAGGCCCTGATGGCCTACGGCATGGACCTCGGCGTGGCCTTCCAGATCATCGACGACGCCCTCGACCTCGCGGGCGACGCCGAGGCCACCGGCAAGGCCCTGTTCACCGATCTGTTCGAGGGCAAGATGACCTACCCGCTCCTGGTGGGGGCGGAGGCGGATCCCGCGCTCCGGGGCCTGGTGGAGGACGCCATGGCGAGCGAGGCCGGGGTCGACGCGAAGGTGGCGACCAAGGTGGTCGCGGCCCTCCGCCGCACCGGGGCCCTCGAGGCCACCCGGAAGAAGGCCGAGGCCCACGCCCGCCGGGCGGGCGAGCACCTGGAGGCGGTGCCGGACGGGGTGGCGCGCCGCGCCCTGACCCTGGTGGCCCAGGCCGCCGTGCATCGGAGCAAGTGAGATGAGCGCCATGATCGTCACCGTTCGTCAGGGCGGGGATCCGGATCGGGTCCGCCGCGCGCTCGTGGAGCGGGGCCTGTGGGCCAAGCGCCTGGAGGGCGCGGGCCGCGTGCAGTTCGTGGTCGCCGCCCACTCGGCCCAGGTGCCCGCCGACGGCCTCGGCGACCTCCCCGACGTCGAGCTGGTCACCACCTCGGCCTCGGCCCACCCGCTGGTGGACGCGATGCCCGAGGTGCTCGAGGTCGGCCCGGTGCGCCTCGGGCCCGGGCAGGTCCCGGTGGTCTTCGCCGGGCCCTGCGCGGTCGAGAGCGAGGAGCAGGTGCGGCGCCTCGCCGCGAGCCTGGCCGCGATGGGGGTGCGCTTCTTGCGCGGCGGCGCCTTCAAGCCCCGCACCTCGCCCTACGAGTTCCAGGGCAAGGGGCAAGAGGCCTTGCGCTGGCTCAAGAGGGCCGCGACCGAGAACGGCATGGGCCTGGTCACCGAGTGCATGGGGGTCGACGAGCGGGACGACGTGGCGGAGCACGCCGACCTCGTCCAGATCGGCTCCCGGAACATGCACAACTACGCGCTCCTGAAGAGCGTGGCGAAGGCCGGCCGCCCGGTGTTCCTGAAGCGGGGGATGGCGGCCACGGTCGAGGAGTGGCTGGCCGCGGGCGAGTACTGCCTGCTCCACGGCGCGCCCTCGGTGGTGTTCTGTGAGCGCGGGATCCGCAGCTTCGACCCGAGCACCCGCAACCTGGTCGACCTCGGGGCGGTGGCCCTGTTGGCCCACGTGCACCGGGTGCCGGTGGTGGTGGACCCGTCCCACGGCACCGGCCGGCGGGACCTCGTGATGCCCCTGGCCCGGGCCGCGGTGGCGGCGGGCGCCCACGGGGTGATGGTCGAGACCCACGACGATCCGGGGTCCGCGCTGTCCGACGGACCGCAAGCCATGTTGCCGGACCAGCTGGCCGCGCTGGTGCGCGCCCTCGGGGTGTCGCCGTGACCGCCCGGAGCAGCCGCATCCAGGGCTTCCACAAGGCCTCGGTGCCCGAGCGCCTCGCGCTGTTGGAGTCCTCGGGGCTCCTGTCGGACGCCGGCCTCGAGCACCTCGCGCGAGGGGGCCGGGTGGACCTGGCCCAGGTCGACAAGATGAGCGAGAACGTGGTGGCCACCCAGTGCCTGCCGTTCTCGGTGGCGCTGAACTTCCGGGTGAACGGGCGGGACGCCCTCGTGCCGATGGCGGTCGAGGAGCCCTCGATCGTGGCGGCGGCCAGCCACGCGGCCAAGATGGTCCGGCTGTGCGGCGGGTTCACCGGCGACGCGGACGCGCCGGTGATGACCGCCCAGGTGCAGCTGGACGAGGTGCCGGAGCCCGAGGCGGCGGCGGCGGCGCTCACCGCCGACAAGGCGGCGCTCATCCAGCTCGCCAACGCGGCCATCCCGCGCATGGTGGCCCGGGGCGGCGGCTGCCGGGACCTCGAGGTCCGGGTGGTGGACGCCTCGCTGGGCCTCGTGGTGCTCCACCTCTACGTGGACGTGGGTGACGCGATGGGCGCCAACCTGGTCGACACGGTGGCGGAGGCGGTGGCCCCCGAGGTTCAGCGCCGGGTGGGCGGGCAGGTTGGCCTGCGGATCCTCTCCAACCTGCCGCTGCGTCGCATGGTCCGGGTCGAGGCCCGGGTGAGCGCGGCCGCCCTGGGGGGCGAGGCGCTGGCCGACGGCGTGGCGCGGGCGAGCCGCTTCGCGGAGCTGGATCCGTTCCGGGCGGTGACCCACAACAAGGGCATCATGAACGGGGTGGACGCCGCGGCCCTCGCCCTCGGCCAGGACTGGCGCGCGATCGAGGCCGGAGCCCACGCCTTCGCGGCGCTGAGCGGCGCTTATCGGCCCCTCGCGGTGTGGCAGCGCACCCCTGACGGGCTGCAGGGGCGGCTCGAGATGCCGCTGGCGGTGGCCACGGTGGGGGGCTCGGTGCGGGCCCACCCCGGCTTCGCCGCCGCGCTGGAGATGACCGGGGCCACGAACGCAGGTGAGCTTGCGATGGTGGTCGCGTCGGCCGGCCTCGCCTGCAACCTGTCCGCGCTCCGGGCGTTGGCGGGGGAGGGCATCCAGAAGGGGCACATGCGGCTCCACCACCGAAAGCAGGCCAGCCTGCAGACGAGCGAGGAGGCGCGAGGATGACCGAGGTGACGACAGCCAAGGTGGACGGCTCGGGCGCGATGTTCGATCGCATCGCGCGGCGCTACGATCGGCTGAACCGGGTGCTCTCGGTGGGCATGGACAAGGGCTGGCGGCGGCACACCGTGCGCGCCCTCGAGCTCCAGCCCGGCCACCGGGTGCTCGATCTCGCCACCGGGACGGCGGACCTGCCGCTCGAGATCCTGCGCCAGGCCCCCGAGGTCACCGTAACCGGGCTCGATCCGTCGGCGGGGATGCTCGAGGTCGGTCGCGAGAAGGTGGCGGCGGCGGGCCAGGCGGCGCGGGTGACCCTGGTGGAGGGCGACGCCCAGGCGCTCCCGTTCGAGGCTGCTTCGTTCGATCGCATCACCATGGCGTTCGGGATCCGGAACGTGCCGGATCGCGCCCAGGCCCTGCGGGAGATGGTGCGGGTGCTCGCCCCCGGGAGCCGGGCCGGGATCCTGGAGCTGTCGGAGCCGCGGACGGGCTTCATGGCGCCCTTCGCGCGGATCCACATCCACCACGTGGTGCCGTTGATCGGCGCGGTGGTGTCGGGCTCCAAGGAGTACCGGTACCTGCAGACCTCGATCCAGGCCTTCCCGCCCCCCGACGCGTTCGCCGACCTGATGCGCGAGGCGGGCTTCGCCAAGGTGGCGCTCACCCCCTTCGCGTTCGGCGCCTGCGTCCTCTACCTGGGGGAGGTGGCGTGAGGCCCGCCGCCCATCCTGGCGCCGCCGCGGCGGGCGGGTGGGCGGACGTGCTGGCCGCGCCGTGGCCTGGCCCCGGCCCGTGGTGGATCACGGTGCCGGCGCCGGTGACCTCGGGGGCGGCGGCGCTCCCGGACGACGCCGAGCCGGTGGTGGCCCTGGCCCCACCCGAGGGTCCGGCTTGGGTGGGGTGGGGCGAGGCCCGGCGGGTCCAAGCGCGCGGCCCCGGCCGCCTGAGCGAGGCGGCGGAGGCGGTGCAAGCCAGCTTGACGGACCTCACCGCGGTGGGCACGGGACCCGCGCCCGTGATGCTCGGCGGCTTCGGGTTCGAGGACGAGCCCGCCGGCGGCTGGGCGCCGCTCGACGCGCTGACCTTCGTGCTCCCGCGGCTCGCCTACGTGGTGGAGGGCTCGCGGGCCTGGCTCTGCATGTTCACGACCGACGCTTCGCCCGAGGGGCGTGAGGCGGCGGCGCTCGCCCTCGGCGCGGCCCGGGCGCGGCTCGAGGCGGGGCGCATCCCCGCCGGCCCCGCGGTGTCCCTCTGCCCCGAGCCGGCCGACGCCCGCCCGCGCTGGGCGGCAGGGATCGCGGCGGCCCAGGCCGCGATGGCGGCGGGGCGCGTCGACAAGGTGGTGCTCAGCCGCCGCATCCCGCTCCGCGCGGCCGGGCCGGTGCGCCCCGCCGGGCTCTGGCAGGCCCTCCTCGCCGCGCCCGCCGGCGCGACCCGCTTCATGTTCCAGCGCGCGGGGCACACCTTCTTCGGGCTCACCCCGGAGCGCCTGGTGAGCAAGGCGGGTTGCGAGGTGCGCACCGACGCCCTGGCCGGCTCCGCCGCGGTGGGGGACGAGCTCCGGCTCACCGACGCCAAGGAGCGCGAGGAGCACGACCTCGTGGTGCGCTACATCGCGGCCCGGCTGACCCCCCGGGTCGAGGCGCTCGACGTCCCCGCGGCGCCCCAGCACCGGCGCCTGTCGTACGTGACCCACCTGTGGACCCCGATCCGCGCCCGGGTGGCGCCGGGCGCCTCGGTGCTCCGCCTTGCCGAGGCCCTGCACCCGACCCCCGCGGTGGGCGGCACCCCCCTCGAGACAGCGCAGGCCATCTTGCGCGAGGCCGAGGCCGGGCCCAGGGGCTGGTACGCAGGCGGGGTGGGCTGGGTGGACGGGGCGGGCGACGGCGCGCTCTTCGTGGCGCTCCGGAGCGCCCTGTTGACCCCCGAGGGGGGCGCCGCGTTCGTGGGGGCCGGCATCGTGCGCGGCTCGGACCCCGAGCGCGAGTGGGCGGAGACCCAGCTCAAGGCCACCGCCGTCCTTCGCGCCCTCGGCCTCGAGCAGGCCCCGGACGGGGGCGCCTGATGCCGCCGAGGAACCTGCTCGCCCGCTGGACCGAGCTCTTCGTCCACACCCTCATCGAGTCCGGGGTGGCGCGCTTCGTGGTCAGCCCCGGCTCGCGCTCCACCCCGCTCGTGCTCGCCCTCGCGGGCGCGGGAATCGAGCTGACGGTGGTGCGGGACGAGCGGGCGGCCGCGTTCTTCGCCCTCGGCATGGTGCGGGTGACCGGGCGCCCGGTCGCGGTGGTGTGCACCTCGGGCACCGCCCCCGGGCACTACCTGCCGGCGGTGATGGAGGCCCGGGCGAGCCGGCTCCCGCTCCTCATGATCACCGCGGACCGCCCGGGCGAGCTGCACGGGATGGCCGCACCCCAGACCGCGGCGCAGGACCACCTCTTCGGGGCCCACGCGGTGGGCTACTTCGACCTTGGGACCCCGGACCCCGCTCCGGCCGCCCTGGCCGGGCTCCGGCGGGTGGCGGCGCAGGCCGTCCTGCGCTCGACCTACCCGGAGGCGGGGCCGGTGCAGGTCAACCTGCGCGCCCGAAAGCCCCTCGAGCCGGGGCCGGACGAGAGCCCAGAGGGCAGCGCCCTCGACGCGACGGTGGCCGCCCTGTTGGCCCGGCCGTGCCCGGCCGCCATCGCCCCCGCCATGGCGCCGCACCCGTCCGCGGTGGCGGCGCTGGACGCGGCGCTCGCAAAGAGCGCCCGCCCGCTCTTCGTGTGTGGCCCGACCGTGCACCTGGATCCGGCCCGCGCGGCCGAGATCGCGGGGCTGGCGGAGCGGGTTGGGGCTCCGCTGTTGGCCGAGGCGGGGAGCCAGCTCCGCTTCGGGGCCGCGGCCCGCGGGGTGCTCGACGGCTACGACGTGGTGCTGCGCTCGCCCGGCGCGGTGACGGCGCTGGCGCCAGACCTCGTGATCTCGGTGGACGCGCCGCCCACGTCGGCGCCCCTGCTGAGCGCCCTCGCCACCTGGCGCGCGCCGCGCTGGGTGCTGGCCGAGGCCGGCTGGCCCGACGTCGACAACCGGGCGGAGCGGGTGCTGCTCGGGCCGGTAGGGGCTCTGGCGAACGCGGTGGGGCGCTTAGGGCAGGGGGGCGCCGGGGACTACCGCGCCCGTTGGCACGCGGCCTCTACCCGAGCCTGGGCGCTGCAAGACGACCTGCGGGCGAGCGAGGGCGAGGCCACCCGGGCCGCGCTCGCCGGCACCCCCGACGGCGCGGTGGTGGTGATCGGGAACAGCCTCCCCATCCGCCACGTGGAGACCTACGCCCCCGCTCGCGATCGCGCCTTCACGGTGCTCGTGCAGCGGGGGGTCAACGGCATCGACGGCCTGGTCGCGACCGCCACCGGGGCAGCGCGAGCGGCCGGACGCCCGGTGACCCTGCTCCTCGGTGACGTGAGCCTGCTCCACGACGCAACCAGCCTGGAGCTGGGCCAGGGCCTCGCGACGTCGCTGGTGGTGGTGGTGCTCGACAACCGCGGCGGGCGCATCTTCGAGATGCTCCCGCTGGCCCAGACCCCGGGCGCGCCCATGGAGCTGTTCACCACCCCACCCGACGTGGATCTCGCCGCGCTCGCCGCCGCCTACCGCGCCCACCACCTCCGGGTGGAGGGGCCCGATGCGGTCGCGGCGGCGGTGGCCGAGGCCCACCGTCGCCCGGGCGTCAGCGTGGTCCAGGTCGTGGTGCCGCCCCACGGTGCGCAGGAAGCCTTGCAGGAGCTGGCCCGCCGGGCCCGGCAGGAGTGGACATGAGCGACGCGGTCATCACCACCGAGCCCCGGGGCGGGCTCCGCGCCTGGATCCTGGCCTCCCGGCCCGCCACCCTCACCGCGGCGGTGGTGCCGGTGGCGGTGGGCACCGCGGTGGCGGTGGCGGTGGGTGGTTTCCGGTTGCTGCCCGCCCTGGCCGCGTTGTTCGGGGCGATCTGCATCCAGATCGGCACCAACTTCGCGAACGACGTCTTCGACTACGAGAAGGGCGCGGACACCGAGGCGCGCCTCGGCCCCACCCGGGCGGTGCAGGCTGGCCTGCTCTCGGCCGGGCAGGTGCGCGTCGGCATGTACGTGGTGTTCGGGCTGGCGGTGCTCGCCGGCCTCTACCTGACGTGGGTAGGGGGCTGGGTGGTGGTAGCGATCGGCGTCCTCTCCATCCTGAGCGGCGTCCTCTACACCGCCGGGCCGTATCCTCTGGCGTACCTGGGGCTGGGCGACGTCTTCGTCATGATCTTCTTCGGGTTCGTGGCGGTGATGGGCACCACCTACGTCCAGACCCTGTCCTGGCCGGCCCTGGGCTGGTGGGCCTCGGTGCCGGTGGGGGCCTTGTCGACCGGGGTGCTGGTGGTCAACAACGTCCGGGATCGGCTCCAGGACGTGCACGCCAACAAGCGCACCCTCCCGGTGCGCTTCGGTCGGCGCTTCGCGGAGGTGCAATACATCCTGCTCATGCTCGCCGCCTACGCGGTCCCGGTGGCGCTGTGGGCCACGAAGCAAGCCGGCTTGCCGGTGCTCCTGCCCCTCGTGACCCTGCCGGTGGCGGCGCGCCTCACCCGGGACCTCTTCCGGCTGGAGGGCAAGCCCCTGAACGCCACCCTCGCCGGCACCGCGAAGCTCCTCCTCCTCTTCGGTGCCCTCTTCGCAGGTGGACTGGTCGCATGAAGCTCGACCTGGTGCCCCTGGGCGGGCCGCTCCCGGGCGGGGCGGAGAACGCGCAGGCGCGCTGGTCCGAGCGGCGCGGCCTCGGGGTGGTGCTCACCAGCTCGGCTGGGGCCCGGGGCTTCGGTGAGGCGTCTCCGCTCCCCGGCTACTCCCCCGACACCCTGGCCGAGGCCGAGGCCTGGCTGCGCGGGCGAGCCGGCGACTCGAGGAGCTGGTCGGTCGCGACCGATGAGCGGCGAAGCCCCCCGCAGCGCCTGGGCGATCTGCTCGAGGACGCCGCCGCTCTCGTCGGGTCCGAGGGGCCGCCGTCGGCCCGCTTCGCGCTGGAGGCCGCCTTCCTGGAGCTGGCCGCGGTAGAGGCAGGCCGGGAGCTCGCCGCGGTCCTCGCCACGCCCGACGCCGCTCCGCAGGTCAGCGTGCAGCACATGGTGGACCACCTGGATCCAGAGGCCGCCGCCCGGCTGGCGGCGACCGCGCGGCACGTCAAGGTCAAGGTGGGGCGGCCCGGGCGCTTCGCCGAAGAGCAGGCCGTCCTGCGCGCGGTGCGGGCCGCGCTCCCGCCCGGCGGCGCCCTGCGGGTCGACGTCAACCAGGCCTTCGGTCCCGACGAGCTACCCGACCGCCTGGCCGCGCTCGCCGACCTGGGGGTGGACGCGGTGGAGGAGCCGGGGCCGCCCGCCGCGGTCGACACCCTGAGCGCCAGCCCGGTGCCCCTGGTGCTGGACGAGAGCCTCCGGGGGCCCGGCGCCCTGGCGCGGGCGGTGCGGCTCACCGAGGCGGGCGTGGTGGTGGGCTGGGCCCTCAAGCCCGCGGTGCTCGGGGGCCTGGTGGCCACGCTGGAGTGGGTCCGGGCGGCCCGCGCGGCGGGGGCGTGGGTCTCGGTGGGGCACCTCTTCGACGGGCCGGTGGCCCAGCGCGCGTACCTCGCCCTCGCTCGGGCGGTGGGGAGCGGCCCCCACGGCCTCGCCCCGCACCCCGGCCTGGCCGCCCTCGTGCCGACCGACCCGGTGCAAGGTGGCCTGCGTTGGCCGAGGGCGCCCGATGTCTGAGCCGTCAGGCGACCGCCTCTCGCTGTGGCGCGCGGCGGCGGAGGCGCCGGAGCGCCTCGCCCTGGTGGGGCCGGGGGTGGCCTGGACCTTCGCGGAGCTGGCCCGCCGGGCCGCCGCTCACCTCGGCCAGCTCGACGGGGCGGGGGCCCTGACCGGAGCACCGCTCTTCGTCACCGGGCACGCGGATCCCGAGTCCATCGCGCGCCTGCTCGGCCTCGTTGCCCACGGGGTGCCGCTGGTGATGCTCCACCCGCGCCTCACCGCGCCCGAGGTCGAGGCGCAGGTGGCGCTCCTCACCGCGCGCTGGCCAGGGCCGGTGGGCCAGATCCTCCTGAGCCCCGCCGCCGCGGCGCCGGACACTGCGCCCGACGCAGCGCCTTCCGAGGTTCCGCCTGCCCCCGCTGCCCTCGCGCCCGAGGCACCCCTCGCGGTGTTCCTCACCTCGGGCACCACCGGGGTCCCCAAGGCGGCGGCGCTGCCCCGCCGGGCCTTCCTCGCCGCGGCCGAGGCCCACACCGCCCACCTGGGCTGGCAGCAGGACGACCGCTGGCTCCTCGCCATGCCGGTGGCCCACGTGGGGGGCTTCTCGATCCTCACCCGGTGCCTGTACGCCCGCCGGGCGGTGGTGCTCGCCCCGCCCGGCGTTCCGCAGGTCGCCTTGCAGATCATGACCGCCCACGCCGTGACCCTCGCCTCCGTGGTGCCGACCCAGCTGGCGCGCCTGCTCGACGCCGGCCCCGCGCCAGCCAGCCTGCGGGCGGTGCTCCTGGGCGGGGCGGCGGCGCCCGAGGGCCTGGTGCGCCGGGCTAGGGCGGCGGGCTGGCCGGTGCTGAAGACCTACGGGCTCACCGAGGCGTGCGCCCAGGTGGCGACCGAGCGGCCCGATGTGCCGGCCCCCGAGGGGGCGGTCGGGCCGCCCCTGACCCCCGGCACGGTGCGCATCCACCACGGCCGCGTGCAGGTGCGGGGCCCCCAGCTGATGAGCGGGTACGTGGGCCAGGGGCGCCTCGGCTTCGACCCCGAGGGCTGGCTCGAGACCCAGGATCACGGCCGGCTCGATGAGCAGGGCAACCTGCAGATCTTGGGGCGCGACGCCGAGCTGATCGTCACCGGGGGCGAGAACGTCTACCCGCTCGAGGTGGAGGCGGCCCTCGCGGGCCTGGGCGCGTTCGCGGACGCGGCGGTGGCGGGGATCCCGGACGAGACCTGGGGGGAGGTGGTGGCGGCGGCGGTGGTGCTCGCCCCCGGCGCCGCCTGGGCGCCCGAGACCTGGGCCGCCGCCGTGGCCGCCCGCCTCGCCCCCCACAAGCGGCCCCGGCGCTGGATCCGGCTGGACGCGCTCCCCCTCACCCCGGCCGGGAAGCTGGATCGGCGGGCCCTGGCGGCCGGGCTCCGGAAGTCGCTGGCGGGTGGGGAGGCCGCGATCTAAAAGGGCGCCGATGACCAGCCCCAGCCCCGTCCTGGCCACCGCCCCCGCTCCCGCCGCCGAGGGGGAGCGCATCGGCGTCCTGCTGGTGAACCTCGGCACCCCCGACAGCCCCGAGACCGGCGACGTGCGCCGCTACCTGCGTGAGTTCCTGAGCGACCCGCGGGTGGTCGACATCAACCCGGTGGGCCGCTGGTTGCTCTTGAACCTGATCATCCTCCCGTTCCGCCCCGCGAAGTCGGGCCACGCCTACCGGACGATCTGGACGGAGGCGGGCTCACCGCTGTTGTGCCACGGGCACGACCTCGCCGCCGGGGTGCAGGCTGCGCTGGGGGAGCAGTACGTGGTGGCCTTGGGGATGCGCTACGGGAACCCCTCCGTCGCCGCCGCGCTCCAGCGCCTGGTGGAGGCCGACGTGCAGCGCCTGGTGGTGGTGCCGCTGTTCCCGCAGTACTCGTCCGCCGCCACTGGCTCGGCCCTGGAGCGGGTCTACCAGGAGGCGGGCGCGGCCTGGAACGTCCCCGCGGTGTCCTCGGTGCCGGCCTTCTACGAGGATCCGGGCTTCATCGAGGCCTTCGCGCAGGTCGCGCGGCCGCACCTCGCGAGCTTCAAGCCGGACTTCGTGCTCTTCAGCTACCACGGGGTGCCGGAGCGGCAGGTCGAGAAGAGCGACGTGACGAAGCAACACTGCTTGCGCAAGTCAGATTGCTGCGACCGGATCGGGCCCGAGAACCGCTTCTGCTACCGGGCCCAGTGCTACGCCACCACCCGCGCCCTCAGCGCCGCCCTGGGGCTCGGGTCGAGCGAGCACGCGGTGGCGTTCCAGTCGCGGCTCGGGCGCACTCCGTGGATCAAGCCCTACACCGACGAGGCCCTGAAGGCGCTGGTGGCCGAGGGGAAGAAGCGGGTCGCGGTGCTCTGCCCGGCGTTCGTGGCGGACTGCCTCGAGACCCTCGAGGAGATCGGGATCCGCGCGAAGGAGGACTGGATCGCGGGCGGAGGTGAGGATCTGCTCCTCGTGCCCTCGCTCAACGCGCACCCGGCGTGGGTGGAGGCGGTGGCGGAGCTGGTCCGGCGGGCCTAGGCCGCCTCGCGCAGGAGGCCCTTCAGGGCCATGTGGGCGCGCTTCAGCTCGCTCCCGAGGGCGCCCTCCAGCTGGAAGGCGGCGTCGCAGGTGTCGTCCTTGCCGGCGTCTTCGACCATCTTGGCGAGGACGGCCACGTTGACGAGGCCCATGTTCACGCTGCTGCCCTTGAGGCGGTGGGCGGTCTTGCGCATCCCCACCGGATCCTGCTGACCGGCGAAGGCCATCAGCTCGTCCAGGGCGGCCTGGCTGTCCGAGACGTACAGGTCCACCAGCTCCTCGAGGAAGGACGTGTCGTCTCCCGCCACCTCGTAGACTCGCTCCGCGTCCAGCGGTGTGTTCGAAAGCAGCATGTGTGACTCCTCTGCCGTTATCCATTCGGTCAGGGACGCGACAGTTTGAGCCCATTCTCGGACGGGAGGGAACCGGGGCCGGGATGACCGGCGTTGGCGCGAGGATGTCTCGGGGTTCTCAATTCGGGGCGGGCGCTCCGCCGCGCCTCTTGCGGCGCGCCCAGGCCCCCGCTGCGGCGAGCCCCAACAGCGCCCAGGTGCCCGGCTCCGGGGCCCCGCTGAGGCCCAGGCCATCCGCCCCGGGGAGCGGCTCCACCACCTCGCCGTCGGGGCGCTCGAAGCGGCTGGGGTCCGCGCTGGCGGCGCGGAGGGCCTCCCGCTGCCGCTCGTTCACGAGGACGAGGAGCGACGAGTAGGGCGTCACCACCGACCTCTGCACCGCGAGGGCGTGCAGGCGGTCGAGGGTGTCCAGGGCGTGGTGCGGGCGGGCCTGCCCGTGGGCGCGGATCAGCCACGCCGCGGCCAGCGCCTCGGGCCCCTCGGCCCCACGCTCCGCCGGCTCCAGGGTCACGCGCCAGCCGTCCGCCACCGCTACCAACGCCTCGTCTTGCGGCTGGGCGGCCCACGCGAGCCGATCGAGGAGCGCGGCGACATCCGGGACCTGGTCGCCCGCGCTGCCGAGCACCGCGGTGCTCAGGTCGTCGGGCAGGCCCTCGGGGTGGCCGAGGGCGAGGAGGTACAGGGGCACCGCCGCGGGGTAGGGCCCGTCCTCGCCTCGGAGCTCCGCCGCGTCCATCGCCCGGGAGCCGCCGTCTGTGATGAAGATCACCGCGTCGTAGGCGCCGAGGTGCGGGCGTGCGGCCCGGAAGAGGGTGCGGACCCCGTGCCCGCCGAAGGGGGCGAGGTCGGCCGCCCGCACCTCGGCGAGGCCGAGGTGGCGGGTGGGCTCGGCCCGCGCCGGGGCGCTGGTGAGCAGGGCGTCGAGCTGGTTGTGGGGCTCGAGGGCGGCGGAGAGCTCGTCGAGGCTCGAATGCAATTCATCCTGCACGAGCGACATGCTGTAGGAGCGGTCCACCACCACGAGGAAGCGGCGGCCGGCGGGGAGGGCGGGGCGCTCCCCCGCCGGGCTGAAGCGGAGCGCGAGCGCGTCGTCCACCGGGACGTGCAACGTAACCTGCGGAGTAGGCGCGTCGAAGGGGAGCACCTCGGGCCACCACGCCTCGTCGTCTCGCGCCGGGCTGAAGATGGTGTCGCCGTCCCAGAACACGTTGCGGGACGAGAGGCGCCGCGGGGTGGGCCAGCCGTCGGGGCCGGGCAGGGTCTGATAGCGCAGCCACACGTGCAGCGCGGGGGCGGGGACCTCGCGGTCCACCTGGCCGGGGACCGGGTACACGCGCAGGCGGAACTGGCGCGGGCCGACCTGCTCGAGGAGGGCCGGATCGACCCGCCGCCGCACCTCTTGCTCGTACACCACGCGGGCCGCCCCGCGAGGCGCCACCACGTACGGGAAGGCCTGGGAGCGGTCCTCGCTCGCGCCGAGCCAGAGGCCGGTGAGGGCGGCGGTGGGGGGCAGCTCGAAGGCGTAGACCACCTCGAGATCCTCGGGCTCGGTGTTGCGGAGGACCTCGTGCAGCTCGACGTCGGCGTAGCCGCGGCCCGGGTGCACGGTGATCTGTTGGCGGTCGAGGTGCACGCGGCGGGCCTCGGCGTCGGCGGGTGCGGCCGGGCCGGTCCGGAACCCGAGGAAGGCCATCGCGGTGGCCCGCCGGACCTCGGGCGCCGCGCCGACCTGGATGTCCTCGTCGAAGTAGGCTCGAAAGCGCGCCGCCGCCTCGACCGGGGTGAAGCGGCCGTCGTCATCCTGGAAGTAGAACGGGCGCGCCCAGGCCATGAACGCGGCCTCCGCCCGCTCGGCCACCGCCTCCCCGAGGTCGACGTAGCGGGCGTGGGTGTAGAGCGAGCGGACGTCGCCGCCGTGCCGGGTGCTGTCGAGGTAGCGGAAGCGCTGCAGGTAGGCGTTCACGAGGCCGGCGCGGGTGCGGGCGGCCTGTTGGCGCCACGCCGCCTGGGCCTCGGCGCCGGGCACCGGGGCCTCGGTGGCGGCGAAGGCCGCGGCCTGGGGCTGCCGCGCGGTGGCGGCGAGACCGGCCCCCCAGCCGGCAAGCACGAGCAGGGTGAGGGCCACCGCGGCCGCCCCGGCCCCCGCGCGCTGGAGGGCGCGGACGCCGTGGTACCACCGCAGGATGGGTTGCACCACGAGGGCGGCGGGGAGGAACACGAGCAGGGTGGCGGTGAGGAAGGACAGGGTGACGGCGAGGGCCTCCAGGAGGTCGAAGCGGGTCAGGGCGCGGAGCAGGTCGTGCCAGAACTCGCCGCGGGCCAGGGTCGACAGCACCCACCCGGTCAGCGGCGGCACGAAGAAGGCGAGGAGGCCGCCGAGGTAGAGGCCGAAGAAGCTCCCGGTGGCGTGCAGCCCGGTGAGGGCGAGGTTGACGCGGGGCCGCAGGTTCGTCGGTGCTCCTGCGAGGAGGGTGATGACGAGGCCCACCGCGCCCACCCCGTAGGCGGCGAGGAGGAGCACGACGCCGGGGTCGGGGTCGCGGAGCGCGATGATCACGTACAGGCCCACCACCAGCACCGGCACCTCGAGGCCGTAGAACAGCGCCATGAGGGCCCCGGGGCTCCGGCGGAGCTTGATGGCCCCGAGCACGCTGGCGAGGGGCGGCACAACCGCCATCGCCACCAGCGCAGCGATCGCGAGGGGCGGGGCCTGGGTCAGGTGCAGGACATCCTGCAGCTCGTCGAAGTGGAAGGGGAGCAGGCCGAAGTAGACCAGCGCGATGAACACCGCGTTCCAGCCGAAGAACACGAGCAGGGCGGCGATGTGGGCGAGGGTTGTCAGCTTGGCTTTCATGACTGTGGCTCCGATGCGAGGGCGGTCTCCACCGCGCGGTGGAGGGTGAACAGGAGCGCCTTCAGGCGCGGGTCGTCGGGGGGGAGCGCGCGGTCCACCAGGACCGAGACGAGGACCCAGCGGCGGCGGGGGCCGAGGACGTGGTCCCGGATCCGCTCCATGAGCTCGGGGGTGGTGGTGCCTCTGGCCTGTAGCCAGTGGGCGGCGGTGAGGCGGCCGCCGTCCAGGATCGCGTGCCGGATCTCGAGGCCCAGCCCGAGGTCCGCCGGCACGAGGTGATCGAAGCGGTGCCCCGCTCCGGCGAGGCAGAGCTCAGGTGGGTGGTGGGGCCGGAAGCTCACCGCCGGCACCCAGAGCACCTCCGCGGTGAGCTCGCCGGTCTGCAAGCGAGCCTTCGCCGCGCCGGCGCCGCCGTGGCGCAGGAAGAGCTCCCGCTCTGCGTGTGACAGCTCGAGCGGGGTCACGGTGACGCCGGGGCCGAGGTCGAGGGGCAGGGGGAGGGCGGCGCGCGGGTCGTCCGGGCGCGGGGCGTACAGGGCCCAGGCCAGCCCGGGCAGCGCGATGAGGACGAGGGTCGGCGTGAGGCCCATGATGGGGGTGCGGCCGGGTGGCCGAGCGGGCGTCGTGGGGCGGGGCCGTGCGTGGTGCCCTGGCGACCCATCTTCGGGTCCCGTCCTCCGGGACCGTGCACGGGACGCGTGGACGCTACGCTCCAGCACCAGCACCGCGAGGCCGGCCGCGGCCACGAAGCTCAGGACGCCCAGGGGCTGGTGGACCAGCTCCGCCGCCTCGGGGAGCTGGAAGTGGTGGACGAGCGCCACGAGGACCGCGATGCGCACCACGTTCCCGAGAAAGAGCAGGCTGGCCTGCAGCGCGAACGCGACACCGAGGCGCAGGCCGGCCGGCTGGGCCCGCACGTGGGCCACCGCGAGCAACAGGAGGCTCCCCGCCCAGACGCTCTTGAGCCCGCTGCACGCCGCCTCGACGTGGGCCACCCCGCGCTCGAGGACGAGGATCGTCTCGGAAGCGACCGGGCTCAGGCCGACCGCCGACAGGAGCTGGGCCACCACCTTGGCGGTGAGCACCCGCAGGGCGAAGCCGGCGTAGTGGTGGGCCTGCTCGAAGATCGGGAGGGCGGCGAGGGCCAACAGCAGCCCCGGCCGGGCCCGGCGCCACCGCCCCGGGCTCACGAAGAGCCCGAGGATCCCGTACAGGGCCACGAAGGCGGCGGCGGCGCTCAAGAGGTGGATGTCCACCGCCCGCTGCAGGAGGACCCCGGCGGTCAGGCCACCCACCGCGGTGGCGGCGGGGGCGGCGCGCAGGTGGGGTTGCACGCGCCAGGGGAGGCGCCGCAGGCCGGGCAGGAGCGCGAGGGCGAAGACGAGGAGGTTCGGGTGGTGCTCGGGGCGGGCCAGGGTGCGGGCGCTCCAGAGCAGGGCGGGCCCCAGCCCCAAGAGCCAGGCCGCGACGAGGGGGAGCCCGGGGGCGCGGAGCCGCTCGAGGCCAAGGAGGGGGACGGCGCGCTCCATGAGGCCACTTCAACCCCCGCGCGTGGAGGCGGGGTGGCCGGGCGTGGAGGGCTCTGGGAGAGGTTGTGGCGAAGTCGTGGCGTCAGCGGCCGAGGAGGGTCACTAGGGCCTCGGTGTGGTCCTCGAAGGGGGCCTCGTCCGGGGGGCCGGGGGCGTGCAGGAACCGCGGCGCGGGCCCCAGGCGCACGAAGGTGGCGGAGCGGGTGCCGTAGTTGCGCTCCGGCCAGCGCACCACGACCCCGTCGTAGCTGGGCTCGGCTCGGGTGGTGAGGAGGCGCTGCCACACCGCCTCCTCGGGGGCGGGGCCGCCGGGGGTGGGGGCCAGGCGCTGGATCAGGGCCTCGCGCGGGGCGGGGGCGCCCGTCGCGTCGAAGGAGCGCTCGGTGATGATGTGCAGGCCGGGTTGCAAGACCAGGTGGTAGAGGCGCGCCCCGTCGCCCCAGGTCAGGAAGGCGCCCTCGGCGTCGGCCATGAGGAGGTGAAAGCCGTTCTGCCCCGTGCCGTCGACCTCGCGGAGGGCCTCATAGGCGTCCTTGGCGGTGCCGTGGGCGAGGGCGGCGGTCACGAGGTGTCCGCGGGAGGCCCGCGCGTGATCCACCGGGACGCCGAAGCGGTTGGTGATCGCGACAAGCACCCCGCGGTCGTTCACCCCGAGCCAGGTGCCGCCCGCAACGAGGTCGGTGGGGGCGAGGGCGCGGCGGGGGCCCACGGCGCGCACGGTGGGGCCGGCGGCGGGGCGGTCGAGCGCCTCGTCCCGGTTGGCCGCCACCAGGAGTGGGGTGTCGCTGAAGGCGTGGGTGGCGACGATCAGGGTGCACATGGCGCGTCCTCAGCGGGCCCGGCGCGCGAACTTGCCGAGCAGGGTGTCGAGGTAGTGCAGGGCGGCCCGGGTGTAGATGCCCTCAGCGTCCTCCGCCGCACCCTCCGGCACCCGGAGCACCACGAAGCGCGGGTCGGTGACCGGCGGGCCCCAGCACAGGGGGTTCATCCAGGTGAAGATGGCCACGGTGGGGGTCCCGGCCAGGAAGGCGAGGTGCATGGGGCCGGTGTCGTTGGTCAGCACCGCGTCCGCGCCCTGGATGAGCGCAAGCAGGGTTGCCAGGTCTTTCTTGGTGTAGCCCTCGGCCGCCCCGCCGATGCCCTTGATCAGGCCCTTCACGAGCTTGGCCTCGCTCGGGGCCCCCACGATGACCACGCTCCCCCTGGCCTCCCGCACCACCCACTGGCCCACCCGCTCGAAGCGCTCCGGGTCCCAGCGCTTCGCAGGGTTCCTTGCGCCGGGCACCAGCACCACCCGCGGGCCCGGGCCCCACAGCTCGTCCGCCGCCTCCCGGGCGGCGTCGGGGACGCTGAAGCCGAGCTCGAAGCGCGGGGCTCGGACGCCCAGCCGCGCCAGGGGCAGGGTGAGGTAACGAGACCAGTGCCGGGTCGCCATGACCCGCTCGTCCTCGACGCCCCCGGTGAGCCCGGCCTCGGCCGGATCCTCACCGTCGCCCATCCACCCGAGCCGCACCTCGGCCCCGGACGCGGCCAGCCAGCGGCGGGCGTCGGTGTCGGCCCGGTAGGTGAGGTCCACCGCCACGTCATACTTGCGGCCGGCGAGGGCGGTCTGCAGCTTCTCTTGCGCCTCGCGCACCTCGGGGGCCTTCCAGGCCCGCACTGTCTCGGGCCGGCGGGGGTCCGCGGGCGGCAGGTGGAGCTCGTCGGGGAGGGTGTGCAGCTTCAGCGGCAGGTCGAGGAGCTTCAGGACCCGGGCCGCGTTGGGGCGCACCAGGACCCCGAGGGGGGCCTTGGCGCCCGCGTCCAGGAGCGCGGCGAGGGCGGGCCCGAGGAGGATGGCGTCGCCCACCGCGTCGAAGAGGTAGACCACCAGCACACGCCGCCCGGCCACCGCGATCGGGGTCTGCTCGGTGGGGCCGGGGCCCGGCCCCCGGAAGGTGGTGCGCACCCGCCGGATGGAGTCGATGAGGCGGCTCACGCCCCATTTGGTCCTACGCCTGGGATCGGGGGTCAAGCCGGGCGTCGGATGCGCTCGGGCGGGGCTTTCGGCTAGGATGCCGGCCGATGTCCGAAGAGCGATACCAGTCCTTCCAGGCGTTCTGGCCCTTCTACCTGAACGAGCACTCGAAGCCGTCCACCCGGTGGATGCACTTCGTGGGCACCACCATCGCGGTGAGCCTCGCCGCCTACTCGGTGGGCACCCTGCAGCCGTGGCTGATCCCCGCCGCGCTCGTCCCCGGCTACGGCTTCGCCTGGGTGAGCCACTTCTTCATCGAGAAGAACCGCCCCGCGACCTTCAAGTACCCGCTGTGGTCCCTCATCGGGGACTTCAAGATGTGGGGCCTGATGCTCACCGGCCGCCTCGGGCCCGAGGTGAAGGCGCACGTGCGGGTGACCGCGTGAGCCCCCGCCTCGAGTTCTTCTGGGACGTCAGCAGCCCGTACACCTACCTCGCGAGCACCCAGCTCGACGCGCTGGCCGAGCGCACCGGGGCCGAGGTCGTGTATCGCCCGTTCCTCCTCGGCGGCGTGTTCAAGGCCACCGGGAACGTGGCGCCCGCGGTGGTGCCGGCCCGCGCGGTGTACCTGAGCACGGACCTCGATCGCTGGCGCAAGCGCTACGGGGTCCCGATGAAGCTGCCCCTGACCGAGGTGGTGTTCCCGATCAACAGCGTGCTCGCGATGCGGGTGGCCACCGCGGTGGACCTGCGGGGCATGGGCAAGGCGTTCTGCCACGCGGCGATGCGCGCGTACTGGGAGGAGGCCCTCGACGTGTCGACCGAGCCGGTGCTCCGGGAGGTGCTGACGCGGCTGGAGCTCGATCCGGACGCGGTCCTGGCCGAGGCCGCGAGCCAGCAGGTGAAGGACGCCTTGCGGGCCGCGAGCGACGAGGCGGTGGCCCGGGGCGCGTTCGGTGCGCCGGCGATGTTCGTCGACGGGGCGCTGTACTTCGGGAACGACCGCCTGGACTTCGTGGAGGCGGCGCTGACCGCGGGGTAGCCGCGGATACAATCGTTTTACAACTCCTTGACCCGGTGCTGACCACTCCTCGGGGCCCCCGCCGTAGGCTCGTCGAAGAAAGGGACCTCCACCGATGACCAAGAAGCACCTCCTCCTCACCCTGGCCCTGACCGGCCTGCTCCTCGACGCGGGGCCCGCCCGGGCCGACAGCGCGGCCAGCCTGAGCGTGTCTACGGGCAAGCCCCTGCTGTTGTCCAACCGCGCCCAGCGCACCTTCTTGAAGGTGGGGCTGGTGGGGCGGAGCCCCGAGGCGAGCAGCCGGGTCCCGGTGAACCTGGCCCTCGTGCTGGACCGCTCGAGCTCCATGGCTGGCGACAAGATCGCCAAGGCCAAGGAGGCGGCGCTGATGGTGCTCGATCGCCTCGGCAAGGACGACATCGTCTCGGTGGTGACCTACGACTCTCAGGTCGAGGTGCTCGTCCCCGCCACCCGGCTGCGCGACAAGGAGCAGCTGGCCGCCCGCATCAGGGCGATCACCCCCCGGGGCTCCACCGCCCTGTTCGCCGGGGTCTCCGCCGGCATCGAGGAGGTCCGCAAGTTCCTGGACAACCAGCGGGTGAACCGCGTGATCCTGCTCTCGGACGGGCAGGCGAACGTGGGCCCGAGCTCGCCGAACGAGCTGGGGACCCTCGGGGCGGCGGCCGGCAAGGAGGGCATCTCGATCACCACCATCGGCCTGGGCCTGGGGTACAACGAGGACCTGATGGCCCAGATCGCGCGGCGCAGCGACGGCAACCACGCGTTCGTGGAGTCGGCGGAGGAGCTGGCCCAGATCTTCAAGCTCGAGCTCGGCGACGTGCTCAGCGTGGTGGCGCAGGAGGTCTCGGTGCGGATCGCGCTCCCCGCGGGCTTCCGGCCGGTGCAGCTCCTCAACCGCCCCGGCGAGATCACCGGCCAGGACGTCTTCATCGCCCTCAACCAGCTCTACGCCGGCCAGGAGAAGTACGCCCTCCTCGAGGTCGAGGCGCCGGCGGGCCGCGCGGGTGAGGCCCTGACCCTGGCCGACGTGCACGTGAGCTACTCCGCCCTCCCGAGCGGCAAGACCGAGCGGCTGCACGAGGCCGCGGCGGTGCGCTTCACGGACTCCGCGGCCGAGGTGGCGCGGGCCGAGGATCGCGAGGTGATGGTGGCGGCGGTCGAGGCGCTGGCGGTGAAGGCGAACCGCGAGGCGGTGGCCCTGCGCGACCAGGGGAAGGTCGAGGCGGCCAAGCAGAAGCTGCAGGACAACGCCGCCTACCTGCGCTCCAGCGCCGAGCGCTACAGGGCCCCGCGCTTGAACACCTACTCCACCCAGAACATGCAGGACGCGCAGAACCTCGAGGGCGAGGGCTGGAACAAGCGCCGTAAGTCGATGCGCAAGACCCAGTACGAGCTGGACACCCAGCAGTCCTACTAGCGGAACCATGCAACGACGCCTGCTCCTGGTCCTGGCCCTCCTGGTCACCGTGCCCACCCTGACCGTGGTGACGCTGGGCTGGCGGATGCTCGAGAACCAGCGCCGGGTCGCCCGGATGGAGCTCGAGACCCTGCTCGACGAGCGCCTCGCCGACCTGGAGCAGACGATCGCCGCGGAGCTGACTCGGCTCGAGCAGGACCTCGCCACCGAGCTCGAACCGGAGCGAGACGGCCTGCTCGGCACCCCGCCCACCTCGGCCGAGGCCCTGCGTCAGCTGCGCCGCGAGAGCGGGCTGGTGGGGATGGCCTTCGTCCTCGACCCGCAAGGTAACTTGACGTACCCGCCCGCGGCCGGACCGCGCTCGGAGGACGAGGACGCCTTCATGGTCCGCACCCGTGACATCTGGGCCGGGCGCGCGGTGCTCTACGAGCCGCCTACGCCCGAGCCCAACGTCGAGCTCAAGAAGCGGGTCTCGAGGTCGAGCGCGCGGATCGCGGGGGACGACATGGTCAGCCTCGCCGTGCGTCGCCCCCAGGGGTGGATCGCGTGGTATTGGCAGGATGGCTTGCACCTCTTGTTCTGGCGGCGGCTCGAGAGCGGCGGGGTGATCGGGGTGGAGGTGGAGCGGGTGGTGCTCCTGGCTCGGATCCTGGGGCGGCTGCCCTCGCTCCCGGTGGGCGAGGACCGCATCGTGCTCGTGGACTCCCGCGGTGACGCGGTGCACCAGTGGGGCCCCTACGAGGTCCCGGCGGGCGAGGCGGCGGTGACCGAGCGCAGGCTGCCTTACCCGCTGGACGGCTACCGCCTGGCCTACCACCTGGCCCCCGCCCGCGGGGCCGCGCTCCTCGGCGCCTCGACGCCGCTCGGGACGCTGGCGGGGCTGGGGGCGCTGGTGCTCGCCCTGCTCGGGCTGGGCGTGTACGCCTACCGGGAGTCGTCCCGCCAGGTGCGGGAGGCGGCGCAGCGCGTCACGTTCGTCACCCAGGTCTCCCACGAGCTGAAGACGCCGCTCGCCAACATCCGGCTCTACGCCGAGCTGTTGGACGCGGACCTCGAGGACGAGGGCGGCCCGCGGGAGCGGGTGGGGGTCATCGTGTCGGAGAGCCAGCGCCTCGCGCGCCTCATCGACAACGTGCTCGTCTACGCCAAGGTGCGTCGCGGCACCCACCGGGTGACGCCGGTGCCGATGCGGATGGATGACGCGGTGGGCCGAGTGCTGACCCAGTTCGGGCCCGCGCTCGCCGCCAAGGGCATCGAGCCCGAGGTGACCCTGGGCGCGCCCGCGCCTTGCCGGGCGGATCCGGACGCGGTGGAGCAGATCCTGGCGAACCTCGTGAACAACGTGGAGAAGTACGGCGCGAGCGGCGGGGTGCTCATCGTCCGGACGGAGCAGGACGCGGCGGTGACCCGGGTGGTGGTGGGCGACCGGGGGCCCGGGGTCCCGGCCGCCGCGCGGGCTCGGATCTTCGAGCCGTTCTACCGGGTGAGCCACAAGCTGAGCGACGCGGTCACGGGGACCGGGATCGGCCTCGCCATCGCGCGTACCCTGGCCGAGGAGTGCGGGGGGCGCCTGGCGCTCCTGGAGGACAGGGGGCCTGGCGCGTGGTTCGCGCTCGAGGTCCCGGGGGTGAGAGAGGAGGAGGCATGAAGGTCCTGGTGGCAGAGGACGACCCGCACATGCGGCGGGGCATCGAGGAGATCCTGGAGGGCGAGGGCTACCAGGTGGTGGCGGTGGCGGACGGCGAGGCGGCGGTGGAGGCGTACCGGAGCCACGCCCCGGACTTCGTGTGCCTCGACATCATGATGCCGAAGCTCAACGGCTACGACGTCTGCCGGGTCATCCGGCGGAGCAGCGCCACCGTGCCGATCATGTTCCTCAGCGCGAAGTCCGAGGAGGTGGACAAGGTGCTGGGCCTGGAGCTCGGGGCGGACGACTACGTGATGAAGCCGTTCGGCGTGAAGGAGTTCGCGGCCCGGGTGCGGGCGATCTGCCGCCGCGCGTTGCGCACCGCGCCGGCGCACGAAGTTTCGCAGTTCATCTTGCACGACCTCACCGTACTCCCGGCCGAGCTGCGGGCCCGGCGTGGGGATCAGCTCGTGGAGCTGAGCCTGCGGGAGGTGCGCCTGTTGAGGTGCTTCTTCGAGCACCCCGGCCAGGCCCTGGATCGGGATCGGCTCTTCGCCGCCGGGTGGGGCCACAAGGCGTACCCCAACTCACGAACTCTGGATCAGCACATCTCCAAGCTCCGAAAGAAGGTCGAGTTGGATCCGACCAGCCCCAGAATCATCCAAACCGTCCACGGATTGGGGTATAGGTACGAACCGACGGGTCTCTAACTCTCGGAAAATCCGTCGAACCTGTCCCTGGGGTCAGGTGTGCTCACCGAGCCGCATGGGTAGGATGAACGCGGGTTCGGAGGCAACGGGCGTGGTTGAGGGACGGTCCGGAGGCGACTCTGCGGACGACTTTTCGGTGCTCGAGGGCGCCATCATCCTCGTGGTGGACGACGAGCCAGCGACGCTGTCGTCCATCGTAAGGGTCCTCGAGCAGTGTAAGGCGCAGGTCATCACCTGCAGCACCGCGGATCAGGCGGAGCGTGTGATCTATGAGTCCACGGAGCCGCTCGACGCGGCGGTGGTCGACTACTACCTCCTGGATCGGCTGGGCCTCGAGGTGATCGAGTCCCTCCGGCGTGGCCGTCACCCATGCTGCGCGCTCATGATGACCGGCTCCTCCAGCCCCGACGCCGGGGCCGACGCGATCCGGGCCGGCGCGGACGGCTTCCTGATCAAGCCCTTCAGCCTCGACGACTTCCTCAACGCGGTGCGGGACGTGGTGGTGAAGACCCGCGCGTGGCGCTCGACCATCCAGGGCACCCCCAACCGCCCGGATCGGGCCACGGCGCCGCCCTTCCTGGACTCGGACGCGGCCAACACCGCGGCGGTGACCAGCTTCGTCAAGGATCAGGGCATCCCGGGCGCGCGGCACCTGATGCTCGAGGACGTCCTCGCGTGGCTCACCCAGCACCATGACCTTTCGCGGCGCGAGGCCGAGATCCTCCAGCACGTGATCATGGGGGAGAAGAACCTCGACATCGCGGAGGGCCTCCAGATCAGCCCCCGCACCGTGAAGTTCCACATCCGGAACCTCCTCAAGAAGGTCGGCGCTCGGAACCGGGCCGACATCATCCGCATCTACATCACCGGGATCGGCCCGGCTGCCCCGCCCGCGCTCGTGGCGGTGCCCGACGACTACGACGACGACGGCGGCGACGACACATAGCGGTGGCGCGCGGGCAGGTCCCGCACTAGGTTCCCACCATGTCCGACGGCCGCGATCCTCGGGGCCCGGGCTCCGGTGCCATCCCGGAGCACCTCCGGAGCATCCTCGGAGAGGGCCTCAGCGAGCGGGCGACCGAGGCGGTGACGAAGGCCCTCTCGGGGCAGACCGAGCGGATCTCCACCAGCCGGGTCGGCCGCGCGCTCAAGATGTCGAGCTTCGCGATGAAGAGCGGGAGCCGGCTGCTCATGGATCGGGCCCGGGAGGCGATGCGCCGGACCGACGATCCGGATCCAGGGCGCGGGGTCGAGCTGGCGGCCCAGATGCTCCAGACGTTCTCCGAGCTGCGCGGCATCAGCATGAAGCTGGGCCAGATGCTCAGCTACCTCGATGACGCGCTGCCCCCGGAGGCCAGGAAGATCCTGACCGTCCTGCAGCGCGACGCGGCCCCGATGCCGTGGGAGACGGTGCGCCAGCAGCTCGAGGCGGAGCTCGGGGCGCCGGTGGCCGAGCTGTTCCAGCACATCGACGAGTCGCCGATGGCGGCGGCGAGCATCGGGCAGGTCCACCGCGCGATCACCAAGGAGGGGGTCGAGGTCGCGGTGAAGATCCAGTATCCGGGGATCGCGGACGCGATGTCCGCGGATCTCAAGAACGCGCGGGTGCTCGGGCTCTTCCAGCGCATGTTCTTCTTCAGCACCGACTCGAAGGCCATCCTCGGCGAGCTCGAGACGCGCTTCATGGACGAGTGCGACTACGGCAAGGAGGCGGAGTACCAGCGGGCCTACGCGACCCGCTTCGCTGGCCACCCGTGGGCGGTGGTGCCCGAGGTGCACGCGGCGCTGAGCACGAAGAAGGTGCTCACCACCACCTTCTATCGCGGCCGCACCTTCTACCAGTGGCTCGCCGACGACCCCAGCCCCGAGGCGCGGGAGCGGGTCACGCGCCTGTTCTATCGCTTCTACATCGGGTCCTTCTACCTGGACGGCCTCTTCAACTGCGATCCGCACCCGGGCAACTACCTGTTCCTCGACGACGGCCGGGTAGTGTTCCTCGACTACGGGTGCTCGCGCCGCTTCGAGCCCGAGCGCCTCGCGGACTGGATCCGTCTGTGCCAGGCGGTGTTCGTCGACGATCGGGCCGAGATCGAGCGCCTCGCGGTGGGGATGGGCTTCGTCACCGCGGAGCAGAAGTACGACTACGAGGCGTTCCGTTCGCTGTTGCGCTACCTCTACCTGCCGTACCTGAAGGCGGGGCCCTTCGACTTCGCCGAGCACCGCCCCGAGGACACCTTCCGGCGCATGTTCCTCGACAACCCGAACCTCCTGAAGCTCAACATGCCGGCCGACGCGGTGTTCCTGAACCGCATCGGGTTCGGGCTGGTGTCGCTCCTGGCCGAGATCGGGTGCGCCCTCGACTGTCGGAAGCAGGCCACCCACTACTTCGTGGGCGAGGATCTCGACTGGCCGGAGGACCCCTTCCGCGGCAAGGTACCTTTCGAACCCGATGACGTGGTGCGGCCCGAGGTGCGGGCCACCCTCTGAGCGCCATGCTCCCGTTCCGCAAGATCCTGTGGGTGAAGAGCGTCTCCCTCGAGGAGGGCGAGCTGGCCTACGCGGGCCGGGATCCCTCGGTGCGGGCGCGGGAGCCCAGGCACCCCGGCGATCTGTTCGAGCTGCACGCCAGCCCGGAGGACGCGGACAGCCTGGGTGATCCCGCGGTGGGCGATCTGGTGGTGCTGACCCAGCACGATCAGGTCACCCACCTGGTGCGGGCGGTGGGCGAGGGGGTGGAGGCCCGGCCTCGACGCACGATGAGGAAGGGCACCCGGGATGAGCGCTTCAGCGAGCAGCGCACCTTCGCGCTGGTGCTCCTGCGGGGCTTCGAGGAGGCCCCGTGGCTCGTGGATGCGTTCGGCTTCGATCCCGCCGCCACGGGGGGGGAGACGTTCCGGATCGAGGAGCTGCCCGCCTTCGTGGGCGCCGGCCAGCCCCTTTGGATGGTGCAGCGGCGCGTCGCCAAGGCGCTGGAGGGCCCGTCCGCCCTCGAGCTGTACATGACCCGGCACGAGCGGCAGGAGAGCTTGCCGATGATGTTCCCGCGGGACTTCCTGAAGAAGCGCGATGAATGACGGCCCACCTCAGCGGCGTCGGAACACCACGCTGAAGTTGTTCGCGGGCATGGGCACCACGTCGACCCGCTCGAGGCCGTGGCCGGCCGCCTCGTCCGTCACCACCTGGAGGTCGCGGATCCCCCAGCGGGGGTCCCGCATCCTGAGTGAGGCGTCGAAGGTCCGGTTGCTCTCGGTCGTCGGCTCGCCGTCCACGAGGTAGGGCCCGTAGAGGTAGAGCACCCCGCCCGGGGGCAGGACGCGCCCGGCGCCCGCCATGAGGGCCTGGGTGGCCGCCCAGGGGCTGATGTGGATCATGTTGATCGCCACCAGCACGTCGGCCCGCGCCACCGGCCACTCGGAGTGGGTGACGTCCAGGTCGAGCGGGGGCAGGAGGTTCTCGAGGCCGGCCTCGACCCGGTGGGCCTCGATGCTCTCCCGGCCCGCCGCCTGGGGCTCGGTGGGCTGCACGGTCAGGCCAGCGAAGGCCCGGGCGAAGGCCACTGCGTGCTGGCCGGTGCCGCTCGCGACCTCGAGCAGGAGCCCGGCCTCGGGCACGAAGCGGCCCAGGACCTCGAGGATGGGGGCGGTGTTGCGTTCGGCGGCGGGGGCGATGCGCTTCATGATGTCAACCTGTGTTGCGGAGGCCTTGGGCCACGCCGTTGAGGGTGGTGCCGAGGGCGGCGTCGAGGGCCGCCGCGTCTCCCTCGGGGACCTCGCCCCTGCGCTTCCTGGAGAGCAGGCTGGCCTGCAGGAGGGAGAGGGGGTCCACGTAGGGGTTGCGGAGGTCGATCGCCGCCCGGAGGGTGGGGTTGCCCGCCAGCAGGTGCGGCTGCTGGCGGATGGCGAGCACCGCGGCCAGGGTGCGCTGGTGCTCCTCGGCCAGGCTCGCCACGAGGGCGGGGTCCGCGCCGAGGTGGGCGAGGTAGAGCCGGGCCAGCTCGAGGTCGGACTTGGCGAGGACCATCTCGACCTTGCCGATCAGGTCGTCGAAGAATGGCCAGTGCCGCGCCATCGCCTGCAGCGTGGCGAGCCCCTCGGGCTGCGCGATCACCCCCTGGAGCGCGGTGCCCACCCCGAGCCAGGCGGGGAGCATCAGGCGGATCTGGGTCCAGCCGAAGGACCACGGGATGGCGCGGATGCCCGCCATGGTGCCCGCGCCGCGCTCACGATAGGCGGGGCGGCTGCCGAAGTGGACGTGCGCCAGCTCCCGCACCGGGGTCGCGTCGAGGAACATGTGGAACAGGGCGTCCTGCTCGTGCACGAGGCCGCGATAGACGGGGAGGGCGGCGGCGGAGAGCTCGTCCATCACCTCGCGGAAGCGGGCCACCTCGGCCGGGTCGCGGCCCCGGCGCCAGTCCTCGAAGGTCGCGAGGAGGGTGCCGGTGAGCATGACCTCGAGGGTCCGCTCGGCGATGTCGGCGATGCCGAACTTCTGCGAGATGACCTCGCCCTGCTCGGTGATCTTGATGCGCCCGTCCACCGTGCCGGGGGGCAGGGCGGAGAGGGCGCGGGCCACCGGGGAGCCGCCGCCGCGGCCCACCGTACCGCCGCGACCGTGAAAGAGGGTGAGCTCGACCCCGTGCTGCCGACAGACCTCCGACAGCGCCTCCTGGGCCCGGTACAGGGCCCAGGCCGCGGGCAGGACCCCCACGTCCTTGGCCGAGTCGGAGTAGCCGAGCATCACCTCCTGGCGCTGCCGACGGGCCGCCAGCTGCCGCTGGTAGATCGGGAGCTGAAAGAGCGCTTGCATCACCGCGGGGGCGTTCTCGAGGTCGCGGCCGGTCTCGAAGAGCGGCACCACGTCCACCCGCGACCAGGGCTTGTCGCCCGCGAGGTCGAGCAGGCCGGCCTCCCGGGCCAGCAGGAGCACCCGGAGCAGGTCATCTTGCGAGTGGGTCATCGAGATGACGTAGGTGCTCGCCGCGCGCTGCGAGAGCTCGTCCTGGATGGTGCGCATGGTCTTGAAGACCTCGAAGCACCGGCCGGGCTTCTCGGGCAGCGCGATGCGGTTGGCCCACAGCGGGCGGCGCCCCTCGAGCTCGGACACCAGGGCCCGGGAGTCGAAGGGGGCCTGGCCGACCGCGCGGGCCAGCGCGTCGACGGTGTCGGTGTGGGCCTGGGAGTCCTCGCGCACGTCGATGCGGAAGCCCGCGAAGCCCTGGCTCGCCACCTGGTCTACGAACGGGTCGAGGATCGCGCCGCGGGCGCGGCGCGCGCCCATCGCGTCGAGGGCCTCGGCCAGGCGCTCGAGGTCGGCCAGGAGCTCGTCCGGGTTCCCGTAGCCGGGGTGCTGCGGCGGCGGCGCGCCGCTCGCGGTCGCCTCGAGCCGGGCCCTGAGGGCGGCGAGGTGGGCGGCCACGAAGACCGCGGTGAGGCGCACCGGCTCGTCCGGCCACATGCGCTGGTTCGCCTCGAAGACGTCGGGGCGCAGGGCCCGGTGGCGCTCGAGCGCGTCCAGCAGGGCCTGGGGGGCGGGGCGCAAGCTGCTGGACACCGAGAGGCGCTCCACCAGGTCGTTCGCCCGCGCCTCGTGGTGCGCGACCAGCACGACCGCGGCGCGACGGGCGGCGGCGAGGGTGATCTCGGGGGTGACGTACGGGTTGCCGTCGCGATCGCCGCCCACCCAGCTCCCCGGGGCAACGTCGACCTGGTGGGCGAGCGGCTCTCCGAAGGTCGCCTCGAACGCGTGGGCGACCACGCTGTGCACCGCCTCGGAGGCGGCGAGCAGGCGGTCCTTCAGGTACCAGACCCCGGTGCTGATCTCGTGGTGGACCGAGGGCCGGGCCCGGAGCCGATCCGCGGTGAGCCAGAGCAGCTCGATGTCCGCCTGCATCTGCAGCTCGTGGTGGGCGCGCTCGTCCGGCGGCGCGTCGCTGCGCGCGAGGAGCGCCTCGGCCACGCGGGCCTGGAGGCCGAGGACGGTGCGCCGGGTGGCCTCGGTGGGGTGCGCGGTGAGCACCGGCCGCACCTCGAGGCGTGACAACACCGCCTTCACCTCGGCCGCGCCGTGGCCCTCGGCCTTGAGGTGCTCGAACGCCCAGCGGGGCGAGGCCGGCTGGGCGGGGGCGTCGGGGGTGTGGCGGTAGGTTCGGCGGCGGCGCACCCGGTGCACCTGCTCGGCGGTGTTGATGAGGAAGAAGAAGAGGGTGAAGGCCCGGGCCACGGTGGCGGCGAGGGGCAGAGGCAACGCGTCGGCGCGCTCGAGGAGCGCCTCGAGGCTGGGCGCGCCGGGCTCGGCGCGGCGGCGGGCACGGCAGTCCTGGCGCATGCGCTCGACCGCCTCGAAGGCCGCCTCGCCCTCGAGACGGCGAATCACGTCGCCGAGGGCCGAGGCGAGCCAGCGTACGTCTTCATGCAGGGGACGATCGATGGGGCGCTCGGGGGTCACCCCTCGGGTTTAGTACCCGAGGGGCGCGGGCGCCACCCCTTTGCGCCTCACAGGCGCAGCGCGACGCCGAGGGTGAAGTCCATGCGGGTGAGGCGCTTGATGCTCGGCTCCATGCGGTCCTTGGGCGGGCTGTAGGAGAACGCGAAGGGGGTGAGCGCGACCCGCAGGCGCGGGCCGAGCGGGAGCTCCACCCCGAGCGCACCGCGCACCGCGAGCATGCCCAGGGGGCCGCTCGCGGGACGGGCCGCTTCGGTGAAGGGGTTGCCCTCTTCGAGCCCCGAGAAGATCAACATGCCCACGCCGGCCTCGGTGCGCGCCACCAGCCAGGAGGCGAGGGGGAGGGCCAGCTCCAGGTGGCCCAAGACCTGGGTCTGCAGGGCGTTCCCCGGGAAATCACCTCCGTACGGCACCAACAGCATCGTGGAGAGCACCCCCAACCGCACCTCCAGCGGCCCGGCCGGGACCGGATAGGTCGCGGACAAGCGAAAGCTGGGTTGCGGCTGGACCGCAACGTCTCCTGCGTCCAGCAGGCCCACGCCGGCCTGCGCGTCCAACATCAGGAAGTGGGCGGAGGACGGAGGGGGAGGTGCCTCCACCGTGGGTGGGGGTAGGGAGGGCGGCGGTGCAGGCGGTGTTGCGTCCGGCCTCGGGGCCTCCGGCGTCGGGGGCGGCTCGGGGCACTGCGCCTGCAGCTCCGTCACGTAGCCTTGCACGTCCGGCATCAGGGGCGAGTCGGGCCGGCTGGACGCGAAGCGCCCGTAGAAGAACAGCGCCTCACGGCAGTGCCCCAGCTGGCGGTGCGACTGCGCGAGGTTGAACAGGAACTCGGGCGCGGGCATGGCCTCGTAGGCCGCCTCGAACTCCCGGATCGCGTCCTCGAAGCGGCCGAGGTCGTAGGCGTGGCGGGCCTGCTTGTAGTGGCGCTTGGCCGCCGCCTGCGCCTCGGGGGTGGGCTGGGGCGCAGGGGCCTGGGCGTGGGCGGCCTCGGCCAGCGCCAGGCCGAGGGCGAGGGTCAGCGCGAAGAGGGATCGGCCGGTGCGCCGACGCGGGCGCTCAGTCCTGCACGAAGCTTGGCTCGAGGAGATCATCACCGATGGGCTTGCGCGGCTTGACCTTACCCTGTCCCGCGTCGGGAGGGGATGCCGCCGCGGTTGCGGCGGCGCCGCAAGTGGGCAGGCGGAGCGCGGCGCGGCGGCGCGCTCGGCTCGGCGGCGGCCCCACACGCGGGTGGAGGCGTGGCGGGTGCGTGGCGTGGACTTTGGGGGCTCCGCCGGGGCGGGCGCGACCTCGGGCGTCGGCGTTGGCTTCGGCTCCTTCAGGGGCTCGGCCATCGGGGCGGACGGGGTCACCACCGGCGCGGCCGCGGGGGCCGCCGCCGCCTTCACCGGGGCGGGCTCGATGAAGCCCTCCGCCGGCTGCTGACGCCACCACAGCGCCGCGCTCAGCCCGATCGCGGCGAGCAGCAAGGTCGCGGTGGTGACGAGCAAGCCGCGTTGACGCGTGGCCGGCGGGAGCAGGGGGCCGCTCGCCACGTCGAGGTTCATCGGCCGGGTGCTCGCGCCGGGCAGCTGCTGGGTGGGCAGCGGGATGGTGGGGAACGCCGAGGGCGGAGGCACCAGCGGCCCGGTGGAGGGCGCGGAGGGCGTCGGCGCCGGCGCCGGCGTGAGCGCGGTGAGGCCGACGTCGGGCCCGGCCGCCGAGGGGTCATCGACCGAGCGGAACGTCCCGGAGGGCGCCTCGCCGGGGAAGAGGGTCTTCAGGAGGCCCCGGAGCGCGAGCGGCCCCCGCGGGCTCACCGCGTCGGAGTCGAGGAGGGCCGACAAGGCAGCTTGCGCGGTGGGGTAGCGCTTGGTGAGGTCGCGCTCCAACAGGCGCATGCACACCGCGGACACCTCAGGGGGCACGTCCGGCACGAGCTCGTGCGGCGGGTTCACCGGGGCGATCAGGATGCGGTTGAGCACCACGCGGTCGGGGAGGTCACCGCCGAAGAGGCGCTGCCCGGTGAGGAGCTCGTGGAAGATGATGCCCACCGCGAACAGGTCGGAGCGCCCATCGAGGTCGTAGCCCTCGATCTGCTCGGGGCTCATGTAACCGACCTTGCCCTTCACGACCCCGGACTTGGTCACCGTGGTGCGCTCCGCCGCCTTGGCGATGCCGAAGTCGGAGAGCTTCACGTGGCCGTCCCAGCTCAGCAAGACGTTGTGCGGGTGACGTCGCGGTGCACGAGGTGCAGCGGGCGGCCGTCCAGCTCGAGGGCGTGGGCGTAGTCGAGCGCCTCGAGGAGCTTCGCGATGATGTACGCGCTGATCTCGACCGGCGGGCGCTGCACCTTCATCAGGTGGCGGAGGTCCTTGCCCTCCACCAGCTCCATCACGAGGAAGAGGCGGTCCTTCTCGTCGCGATCGAAGTCCATCACCCCGACGATGTTGGGGTGGTGGAGCGCGGCGGCGATGCGGGCCTCGTTCCGGAACATCTCCTCGAAGTCCGGCTCGGTGCTGAGGTCGGCCAGCATGTGCTTGATGGCCACCGGGCGCGAGAATCCCTCCGCACCCAACAGGGTGCCGCGGAACACCTCCGCCATCCCGCCCCCGCCGAGGCGGGGGCCGAGGCGGTATTTGCCGGTCTGCGCCACGGCAGCGGGTATTCTCACGACGCTCTGGGCGGAGCGTCAAGGATTCCGGGCGCCTGGAGGGTGGGGAAGATCTCGCGAGTTATTGGCTGGCTTGTTGCGAGAACCAGCCGCCGGTCAGGACGTCGAGGAGCGCGGTGAACTCGTCGATGCGCATGTCCAGGGCGGCGAGGGCCATCGGGTCCTCCGGCGGCTTGTAGACCTTGCGGAGCACGAGCTGCTTCCGGAGGTAATACGTCCGGGTCGCCTCCAGCATGATGTCGCGCTGTACCCCGATGAGACCGAAGACCTGGACCTCGGCCGGGTTGAAGACCAGCTCGCGGAAGTCCCACACCGCGCCGACGGAGAGGGCGTGTTTGCCGGTGCCGGTGGCCTCCGGAGATCTGAACGGGCACCGGGGCCTGGGCTCCACGCGCGTGTAGTCCTTCGCGGTCCCGGCGATAGCCCGCCGCCACGAGGGGGAGCAGGGCGCGGGTCTTGGCCTTCGAGCGCAGGCTGTCCAGCACCTCGGGGTGGACGCGGAAGTAGCGCAGCGCCACGTCGACCACCTCGGCGACGGGGGGCTCCTTGGCCATTCGGGCCTTGGCCTTGGCCAGCGCGTCCTGGCTCTGGGCCCAAACGGTGAAGTTGCTGCCAGGGCAGCCGCCAGCGCCAGCGCGGCGGCGCGTGCTGGAGTGAGACTTCGCAGTCTTGTTGTGCTCATGGCGGTCCTCCTGCTGAGGCGCCAGCTCTCGGCTGCGGAGCCAGCCAGACATCGAGCATGGCCCCCAAGGCCGCGATCCGGCCCTAGGTCTCGATTTGGAATGGGTCGCTCAGCCCGTCGTCGAGCTGACGCAGCAGGTTCACGCGTTCGTGCCACGCGTCCTCGGACGCAAAGGACACCTGTCGGCGGAGCCTGTGCAGGGTGTCGCGGTAAGGAAGTCCTCGGCCAGCTGGATGACGTCCTTCAGGTCCCAGCGCTCTCACGAACGCTTCCCAGGTGGCCGTAGTAGAAGCTGTCATCGCTGGGGCGCGCTCCATGGTGGGATTGTGGACCTCTGCTGGCGTCGACGGCTTACGTTCTTCCTCCACCGCGCGGTCCTGCGGTGAGCTCGAAGAGCTGCTCCAGGCGTGGCACGCAGTTCAGGGCCCGGTGGCTGTTGGCGATGCTGCGGATCCGCTCGTTCGGAAAGCTGGGTGTTGTCCAGCGCGTTGGCCGGCATCGCGTCAGCGGTGGGGTCACGGCCAGCCTGCGGCGCGCCCAGTCCCGGCCTCGGGTCCGGGCGCGGATCTCGGAGGGTAGGTGGTCCAGACCCTGCCGCTCGTGACCACCCACCACCCGCAGGGTGGCCTGTAGCCGAGGGCACCGAGTCCATCTGATGCAGGGACCGGCGGCTGAGCCTGAAAAGAAGGTGCCAGGTCTCGCCGCCGTCGTCCGGACGAATAGACCACGCTGTCGTGCAGCTCACCCACCGGCTCTACGTTGAGCATCAGGCGATGCGGGTGCCGCCGTGCTCTGCCTTCCGGATCTGCACCTGGGCCGTCCTGCCGCGACAAGAGAGTTCGCGCCGCGGTGGACCAGTTGGCGCCGTAGTCGGCCGAGTAGCGCGCGCCGTCCGGGGCCGAGCCAGACCTCTGCTGCTTGGGGGTGGTGGCGATCCACCAGATGTCGCGCCAGGGGGCGGTGGAGGAGTCGCCGGTGGGGCAGGCATACCCATCCCTCGTTGCCTACCGGGGTGCCCGCAACATCTCGGAGCCGGAGGCAGAGTAGAGCGGGAGCGGCCTGGCGTCGACGCCGTAGGCCCGCGGTGGCCGTTGTCCGGCTAGGCGTCCAGGTCCTGGTCGAAGGTGAGCCCGCCGTCCCTCCGAGACGAAGAGGACCGACGCCGGTGGCCACGCCACCCCGTTGGGGTTCTTCGGGTTGCAGGTCACGGCGATGTCCACCGGACCAGGGTTGGCGAAGAGGCGAACGAAGGTGTCGCCGTCGTCCTGGCTGCCGAAGACGTCGCGCTTGGTGGCGACGAGGACCGGGTAGGCACCTCCGGGGCACAAGGCGACGCGCCGCACCGGGATCACCCAGCAGTAGCGGGACCGGTGACGTCCCGATGAACGAGAGCCTACCTGTCGCCGGTCGCAAGGAAGCCTGGTGAAAGAAGAACTCCCGGGCGGACCGGGAACGGGTCCGCGACCGATGGGATGGGGGATGCGGTCCGTGAACTCCTGGCTCGGTGGGTCCACGAAGACCTTGAAGTTGTTGGGGTCTGGCGCCGAGGCGCGGGAAGCCTGGGAGACCTGAGCCCCAGGCTCCGGTCGTAGAGCACGAAGGGGCGCAGCTCCACCTCCACCCGGTGACGCCGCCGTCGGTGGTCTTGAGGAGGGGCCCCCTCGGTGCCCACGAAGATCCGGCGCGGGTCGCGCTGATCGACGGTGATCGTCCTGGAGGCGTGAGCCGATCCGTGGACGCTCAGGATCTGCGCCAGCGCCACTGCGGGCGCGCGTCGTCGGCGCGGGCCTCGAGGCCGAGGCCGCCGCTGAGCAACGTGAGGAGCAGCGCTGAGGCACTGGGACCGAGGGGGCGCTCATGGCTCAAGGAAGTGCAGGTCTAGTTATCGAAAGATCCGACCGCAGCTGGTAGCCGTTGGTGGTGCGTCTGCTCCCGAACACCTGAGCAGGTGGTCGCGGCCTGAGACGGTGGCTGTCAGATAGCTCTGACGTTCGCTGGATGTGCCTCGGTGAGGATCGGTGGTCTGTCCATCCCGAGCAGCTCGCTGAGGTCGAGGTTGCCCTCGGTGTGCTGGAAGAGGATCACCTCGAGGCGCCTACCCGCGCGCGGTGATCGGGTAGTAGTCTGGTTTCCTGGCAGATCTGGGATCAGACGCCAGGCGGGGCTGATCCGGGGCGTCCACGTCGCTGTTAGCTCCTGGAGCGTCCGTCGTGCAGGTGGCGCAGTGGGGGTCTCCCTCGTCCGCAGGCCGTTGCAGTCGTTGTCGCGATCGTCCCCGCAGATCCGACCGTGCCTGCGCAGCCCTGGGTCATTACCCGGCGCAGGTCCTCTCGTCCGGGAGGGCGGCGGCTCATCGGCGCCCGGATCAGCGCCGCGAGGGGCTCGCTCCCACCTGGTTGTCCGCGCCGTAGGCTTGCAGCTGGAAGCTGTACACCGCCTCCTCGGGGAGCCGGAGGTCGGCGCAGAACGACCGCCGACGCCCAGGGTCACCGCTCAAGCGAGGCCAAAGTGCGCCCCCTTGCTGGCGTCGGTCCACGTGCCAGAGATGATCACCCGGCGGCCCTGCGGCGCTGCCCCTGGAGGGCCGTGCGCAGGTCAGTGTTCGGCGGCGGCGTCACCTGCGGCGCGGCAGGCGGGTCGACGCCACGATCGAGCGAGAGGTTGAGGCCGCCATCCGGCAGCTCTACGGTGGGATCGCACGCCAGGGTCCACACCGAGGCAAGCGCGACGACGAGGGGGCCCAGCTTCTGCATGACCTACTGCCCAGTGCAGGGGGAGATGTTGCACTCCGCGTCCGGCAGGTTGGATTGCGGCAGGGGCGGGCAGCTCTCGCCGAGGGCGAGGTCGGGGGACCAGGTCCAGTCCACGAAGTCCACCTCACCCACCACCTGGGCGTAGCCGCACTGGTTGTAGGCGACCATGGCCGCGCGGCGCATGAGGCGCAGGGTCTGGCGGTAGAAGACGCCGTAGGTGCCGGGGATGATCCAGCCTCCGAAGCCTCGGCTGATGACCTGGCTGGAGCTCACCGACCACGAGAAGTCCTCGCCGGTGGAGCCGCTGTTGCCCTCGGAGACCGACTCGGAGTCGGTGGTGGTGGTGGACGCGTCCACCCCGGTCTCGCGGTTGCTGTTCTGGGTGTTGGACTGGTTGCCGCCGCCGCCGACCTCGGAGCTGACGCCGACCCCCATCTGCACCAGCTTGTCGACGCCGACGCTGCCGGTCACCTCGGCTCCGAGCGACCAGTTGAAGTTGGTGCCGTTGGTGGTCGAGAAGCCAATGCCGTTGCGCTCCGACAGCCCGATGGTCTCGCTCGAGCCCTGGGACACGGTGTGGCTCTGCACCCAGCCCTCGTTCCAGTTCACCGAGTAGGAGCGGTTGCGGGACTCGGCCTGGGACTCGCTGTAGTCCACCGATGCGCCCAAGGTGCCGCCCGGCATGCAGCCGGAGACCGGCACCGGGGCGAGGACCTCGGCCACGTCGATGAAGCCGTTGTAGAACACCTCGAGCGGCCGGTGGACGGTGAGCCCGAACGAGGACTGCACCTGCTCGCCCGCCTTGCCCCGCGCCAAGATCGTGATCACCGCGCCGTAGGAGGGCACGCCCTCGGGCACCTCGGGGAGGATGATGTCGCCGCGCCGACCCACCTCGCCCTTGGTCCCGTCGGCAAGCTGCCTTACGCGGATGGGCTCCATCTGGAGCGCCGGGGCGCTGATCGCGTAGGTGAAGGACTCGGGCTCGAAGCCCACCGCCTGCACCCCGAGGCGGTAGGCGGCGCCGCCGATGCCGCGGAGGATGCCGGTGTCGCAGGTGGCGGTGGTGGGCTGGAACTCCTCCACCAGCACGGAGGGCTTGACCTCGAAGGTCACCTCCATCGGGTTGGCCTCGTCCACCACCTGGCCGTCGGCCTTGACCACCCGGGTCGACACCGTGCCGACGAAGGTGCCCACCGCGCCGCGCTGCGAGAACGGGTTCCGGTAGGGGCCGAATTGGTCCCAGCGCAGGGTGCCGCTGTCGACCCGGCGGGGCTCGGTGCTGTAGTCGACCGCCTCGCGGGTGCCGTCGGCGCCCTCGAACACCCCGTTGAAGCGCAGGTAGGTCCGGCCGACCGCGGGCTTGGGGAAGTCGGTGCCGTAGACCTCGACCAGCGCCCCGACCGAGGCCGAATACGTGGACAGGGCGAGGATCTTGGCGTCGACCTCGGGCTGTTCGCCCACCGGTTCGACGGTGTCGCCGCCGCTGCAGGCGAGCGCGCCCGCCCAGACGGTGCTCGCGAAGAGGATGCTCAGGCCGCGGGTCTTGTTCACCAAATCTGCGTCTCCCCGACTGCAGTCTACCGGATCCGGTATCCTACCTGATACGACATCTATCGGATTCCACCGCGAGCGGGGGAGGGGCATCCCTGTCTCCCGGGTCCTGCGCGGCCCTGCGACTATCGTACAGCCGGCATGAGGTGGTGTGTGACAGATGTGGGACATCGGGCCGGGATGGCCCTCCTGGCCCTGACCCTGGTGACCGCCTGCAGCGGCGAGGAGGGCCCGGTGGCCTCGACCCCCGACGCCGGGGGCACGAGCGCGGGGTTCTGCGAGCCCCCGCTCCAGCTCTGCGGGGATCGCTGCGTCAGCACCCAGAACGACCCGAACCACTGCGGGGCCTGCTTCAACACCTGCCCCGCGAGCTCCTTCTGCGACCGGAGCAGCTGCGCCACGATCTGCTCCCCCGGCCTCGCCGAGTGCGGGGCGGCCTGCGCCGACCTGATGACCGACCGCGCCCACTGCGGCGAGTGCAACCACGCCTGCCCGGGCGACCGGATGTGCATCGACGGGGACTGCGTGTGCCCCGACGGCACCGAGGCGTGCGGCACCGCCTGCGTCGACGTGACCAAGACCGCGGCCCACTGCGGGGCCTGCAATCAGCCTTGCGACTTCGACGAGCTGTGCTCGGACGCCCAGTGCGTGTGCCGCACCGGCACCCGCGAGACCAACTGCACCGACGGGGTGGACGACGACTGCGACGACCTCGTGGACTGCATGGATCCCGACTGTGACGGGGCCACCCGGCGCTGCATGGGGGCGTGCGGGGTCGGCATCGAGACCTGCATGGGCACCACCTGGGGCGCGTGCGAGGGGGGCAGCGGCGAGGCCGAGATCTGCGGCGACGGGGTGGACCAGGACTGCGACGGGGCGGACCTGCGCAACCCCGACGGCTGGGAGCCCAACGACGACTGCAGCCAGTGCCGCCTGGTGCAGCCCGAGCCCGACCCCGATCTGCGCATCTCGGCCCGCTTCGACAGCGTGGACGACCAGGTGGACTGCTTCCGCTTCGTCGCCGACGACAGCGCCTACTACCGGGAGTACATCGAGCTACGGCTCACCGACATCCCGGCCGGGAACGACTACGACCTCTACCTGTACGAGAGCCAGAGCAAGTGCCAGGCCCGAGACGCGCTCGCGGTGTCCGACGCGGCGGGGAACGCGAGCGAGTCGATCAGCTACGGGGAGTCGTTCGGGACGAGCGACAGCGGCACCTACTTCATCCGGGTGGTGCGCTACTCGGGGTGGTCCTGCGACGAGGACTACGCGCTGGTGATCAACGGGCTGGACTGAGAAGGAGCTGGGCGAGCCGCTCCAGGTGCTCGCCCTCCTCGCGCTCCACCAGCGCGGCGATCAGCGGGGTGAAGAGCCGGAGGGCGCCGCTCGCGGCCACCTCGCACGCCATGTCGACCCGGGTCCCCCCGCGCTCGGGGGTCAGCCGGTACTCGAAGCGCACGTCGACCCCGCGCGCGCCCCCCGCGATCACGAGGCGGCGGGCCGGCTCGAACGCCACGACCTCGACCTCCGCGCTCGCTGGCACCCCGCGTACCACGCGGGTCTGGAGGAAGCGGCTGCCCAGGCGCATCGGCCCCGGGTCCAGCGGCTCGAAGCGGGTGACGCCGCGCATCACGCGCCGCGCGTTCTCAGGCACGGTGAGGAAGGCGAACACCACCTCAGGGGCGCAAGGGAGCACGGTGCTTCGGCGCAGGGTGCCCACACCCATGCCATAGCGGGCCGGACCCGCGGCGCAAGCGCTCAGGGGCTCAGGGCGTGGCTCAGGCCGTAGCTCAAGCCGCCCACCGCGAGCCCCGCTACCGCCTGAATCCACGGGATGTGCTCGTCGTCCCCGAACAGGAGCGTCCCCAGCGACCACACCGCGCCGGTGGCCACCATGCTGTAGCCGAGCGGCGCCATCAGCACCCCGCCCGGGTTC
The DNA here is from genome assembly GCA_020632995.1 of Deltaproteobacteria bacterium. Classification (GTDB taxonomy): domain Bacteria; phylum Myxococcota; class Kuafuiibacteriia; order Kuafuiibacteriales; family Kuafuiibacteriaceae; genus JACKEN01. Next base: position 1,144,178 of record JACKEN010000001.1, read on the forward strand.
ACGTCCGCCCCGAAGCCGGGGGCCGCGCCGGGGTCGTAGCCGGTGCTGATGAAGCCGCTGCCGCCGCAATCGGACTTGCCGTCGAAGGTCGGGCAGACGGTGAGCACGTCGCCGTCCTGCTTCGCGAGGGCCACCGCGGTCACCGCGCCGCCCGCAGCGACCATGCCCAGGCCGCCGTACATGAGGCCGAGCCGCATCGCTCGGGCGGTGGGATCCACCGCGGGGACCAGCTCGGGGCGGAGCTGCACCACGCCGTCGCGCGCCACCGCCACCTCTGTCTCGTACGTGCGCAACTCGGGGTGGGTGAGGGAGAGGGTGTGGGCGCCGGCCCGGACCCCGAGCAGGCGCACCGGGCCGCCCTGGCTGACCCCCACCGGCTCCCCGTCCCAGCGCACCTCGAGCCCTGGCTGGGTGGTGAGGAGCTCCACCGTGCCGTAGGGCCGCCAGTGGCCGGCGTCGTCCAGGCGGCGCCGCAGGTGGTTGGCGAACACGTCGGACAGGAAGCGCTCGGCCTCGGCGGCGGAGGCCACCTCGCCCCACTGCGGCTCGCCCAGCACCGCGTCCTGGCGCAGGCGCACCTCGAGCTCCTGGGTGGCGCCGGGGCGGCGCGGATCGATGGTGTGGATGGTCGCCAGGGCGACGTCGGTGTCGAGGAGGGTCACGCCCAGGCGATCGCGCTCCCCGCCCGTGATGTTGGACAGCACCATGAGGTACTTCGGGTAGGCGAGCTTCTTCTTCGCTACGTAGGCCTGGTGCTCGGCGAAGGGGGCCATCTCGCCGTTCCCGAGCTCGTACTGCAGGCGGTTGTAGTCGGGGCGGGCCTTCTTGGCGATGCAGGCCAGCCTGCCCGCGCACTCCGCCGCCTCGAGCGGGTCCAGCTGGGTGACGAAGAGGTCGGTGTCGCGCTCCACCCGCTCGTTCACCGCGCGGATCAGGACCGAGCTGCTCACCACCCCGGCCTCGCCGGTGGGGGTGAACAGGAGGAACGCCAGGGGGGCGCGCTTGTTGAGCGCGATGTCCTGCTCCCCGGCCGGCCCCGCCGTCTGCGCGGTCAGGGCCAGCGACAACACCAGGCTCATCGTGAGCACGGTCGGAGCATAGTCGGGTCCGAGGTGCCGGGGAACCGTCAGCGCGCGGCCTGGGGCTCGGGGGTCATGATCTGGTGATCCACCGAGGGCAGGGCGCTGGCCTCCTCGAGCACCATGCGGTGGCCGCGGGAGTCGAGGCGGTGCTCGTGGGCCAACAACAGCGGGCCCACCGGGCGGTAGGCGTCCCAGCTCGCCCCGCGGAGCTGCTCGGGGTGCCCGTCGATCGCGACCTCGGACCGGTGCACGCGCAGCCCCTCGGGATCCACGTAGAGCCGGAGCACCGGGGCGCGGGGGGCGTCGGGGTGCACCTCCAGGATCTCCACCGTGCGGCCGTCGAGCCGCCCCTCGCCGCCGTGGATCAGGTGCGACTCCGGATCGAACAGGCGCATCGGGAGGGCCAGGTAGTAGGTGTCGACCGAGAAGCGCTGCTGGGCCTTGCTCGACAAGACGTCTTGCAGGTCACCCTCGGCCTCCCGCTCGTCCACGTAGCCGTGGGCCACCCCGGTCTGGAGGTCGAGGAGGGCGTCGTAGCGGTGGCCGTCCGGGTCGCGCCACACGACGCGATCCCGGTGCCCGGCGAGGTCCCAGTGGTGGGTGGCGGTGAACACCGCCTCGTCGCCCGACTCGAAGACGTAGCGGAAGTTCAGCTGCGCCACCTGCGGGAGGTGGTCGTAGCCGAAGGAGTAGACCAGGCGCTGGGCCAGCTCCAGCGCCGCGTTGTCGGTGTGGCTGACCGGGGTGGTGTCGACGTGCGCGGGCGCCGCAGGTGGGGCCGACGCGCACCCGAAGGTGGCGAGGAGCGCTACTTGAAGCGGAAGTTGAAGCGCGAGATCGCCTTGTACTGATCGGGCCACGCAGGTGGAACATCCTGCTCGTACGCCGCATGCCGGGTCCAGTAGGGGTCGAACAGGTGCGCGCGCGCAAGCACCGCCAGATCGGCCCGGCCGGCGGCGAGGATGCTGTTCACGTCAGCGTAGGAAGTGATCGCGCCCACGGTCATGGTGGGGCGGCCCAGGCTGAGCCGGATCCGCTCGCTGAAGGGGGTCTGGTAGAGGCGCCCGTAGCGCGGCTTGCTGCCCGGGTCGGTCTGCCCGGTGGACACGTCGATGATGTCCGCCCCCGCCGCGTACAACAGGCGCGCGACGTCCACCGCGTCCTCGCCGTCGAGGCCATCCGGGTGCCAGTCGGTGGCCGAGATGCGCACCGAGATCGGCTTGTCGGCCGGCCACACCGCGCGCACGGCCGAGAACACCCGCAGGGGGAAGCGCATGCGGTTCTCGAGGCTCCCGCCGTAGGCGTCGGTGCGCTGGTTGGTGAGGGGGCTGATGAAGGTGGCGAGCAGGTAGCCGTGCGCGCAGTGGAGCTCGAGCATGTCGAAGCCCGCCGCGTCGGCCATCTCCGCCGCGTGCACGAAGTCCGAGACGACGCGGTCCATGTCCGCGTCGTCCATCGCGCGCGGCGCCTGGCTGCCCGGCAGGTAGGGGATGGCGGAGGCCGCGATCAGGGGCCACGCCTCGTCGGCCGGGAGCGGCGCGTCGGGGCGGGCCTCCCAGGGCCGATACGTCGCGCCCTTTCGCCCCGCGTGGGCGAGCTGCATGCCGATCTTGGCCTCGGTGTAGCGGTGCACGAACTCGGTGATGCGCCGCCACGCGCCCACGTGGTGATCCGCGTACATCCCCGCGCAGCCGGGGGTGATGCGCCCGTCCGCGCTCACGTCGGTCATCTCGGTGATCACCAGGCCGGCGCCGCCCATCGCGCGGCTGCCGAGGTGCACGAGGTGGAAGTCGTTCACGGTGCCGTCCTCGGCCGAGTACATGCACATCGGCGACACCACCACGCGGTTCGGCAGGGTCAGCTCGCGCAGGCCGAAGCGGTTGAACATCGGCGGCGGGACCTTCACCGCGGGGGGCTCGCCGAGGGCCCGCTGGGACTCCTCGTGGAACCAGCGATCGACCTTGTCCATCAGGGCGGGGTCGCGGACCTGCAGGTTCTCGTGGGTGATGCGCATGCTCCGGGTGAGCAGGGTGAAGGCGAACTGCAGCGGCGCCAGGTTCATGTAGCGCTCGGTCTGCTCGAACCACTCCAGGCTCACCTGGGCCGCGCGCTGCAGGCTCGCGACCTCGGCCTTGCGCCCGGCCTCGTAGGCCTGCAGGCCCGCCTGCACGCTGGAGGTGCTGGCGAGGGCCTCGGCGAGGTCGATCGCGTCCTCCATCGCCAGCTTGGTGCCGGAGCCGATCGAGAAGTGCGCGGTGTGCACCGCGTCGCCCACCAGCACCACGTTCTCGAAGGACCACGCGCCGCAGGTGATGTTGGGGAACTGGCGCCAGATCGAGCGGTTGGCGATCAGCCTGTGGCCGTCGAGCTCCTTCGCGAAGAGCTGCTCGCAGTAGGCCACGCTGTCGGCCTCGGTGGCGGTGTCGAGGCCCGCGGCGCGCCACGTCTCTTCGGTGCACTCCACGATGAAGGTGGAGTTGCCCTCCTCGTAGCGATACGCGTGAACCCGGAACATCCCGTGGTCGTTGGCCTTGAAGTAGAACGTGAAGGCTTGGAACGGGAAGGTGGTGCCCAGCCAGATGAAGCGGTTGGGGCGCATGTCCACCACCGGCTTGAAGTGCTGGGCGTATTGCTCCCGCACCCGGCTGTTCACGCCGTCCGCCGCGAAGACGAGATCGGCGTCCTGCTTCAGCGCCTCGAAGTCGGTGACCTCGTGCTCGAAGTGCAGCTCCACCCCCAGCTCCCGGGCCCGGGCGGCGAGGATCTCGAGCAGGGTCATGCGGGAGAGCCCCGAGAAGCCGTGGCCGGTGGAGGTCACGACCTGGCCCCGGTAGTGGATGTCGATGTCGTCCCAGTGGGCGAAGGCCTCGGTGATGCGCTGGTAGGTCTCGGGGTCGGCGGTCTGGAGCTTGCCCAGGGTGGCGTCGGAGAACACCACCCCGAAGCCGAAGGTGTCCCCGAGGCGGTTCCGCTCGTACACCACCACCTGGTGGCTCGGGTCGGCACGCTTCATCAGGATGCCGAAGTACAGGCCCGCGGGGCCGCCGCCGATCGAGACGATCTTCACCCGGCCGGGGTAGCACCGCGGGCGCTTTCGGACCAGAGGGCGGGCCGCGCGGAACATCGCACCGATGACGCCGGTTCAAGGCTCAGCCCCAATGCGCCACGGCATCTTCTACCTGTTCTTCAGCGTCGTCGTGGCGCTGGACGTCCTCGCCCACCGCTACCTCTACGTCCGGCTCTTCCGGGATCCAGGGTGGCCTGACGCGGTGCGGCAGGCGGGCCTGGTGCTCTGCGTGCTCCTGGCCGTGCTCATGCCGGCGGGGATCATCCTCTCGCGGTCGCTCCCGCGGGCGTGGGCCCAGCCCCTCGCCCACGCGTCCTTCGCGTGGATGGGCACCGCGTTCTACCTCCTGCTCGTGTTGTTCGCGGTGGACCTCGCCCGGTGGGTGACGGAGGCGGTGCTCCACGTGGGGAACCTCTTCGCGGGCGGCGCGGGCGCGCCGACGGAGGGCACCCTGCCTTCGCCGGAGCGGCGGGCGGTGCTCCAGCAGGCCACCGCGGGGGTGGCGGGGGTGGCGGCGCTGGGCCTGTCGGGCGCGGCGCTCCGCTCGGGGCTGGCCGAGGTCGAGGTGCGGGACGTCGAGGTCAAGCTCGACAAGCTCCCGCCCGAGCTGAGCGGCCTCAACCTCGTGCAGCTCTCGGACGTGCACGTGGGGCCCACCCTGGGGGCGGGCTTCATGCGGAGCGTGGTGGCCAGGACCAACGACCTCAGGCCCGACGCGGTGCTGATCACCGGCGATCTGGTGGATGGCACGGTGGCCCAGCTGCGGGCGCACGTGGCGCCGCTGGTCAACCTGAAGACCCGCTTCGGGGTCTACTTCGTCACGGGCAACCACGAGTACTACTCGGGGGCCGAGGAGTGGGAGGCCGAGCTGCGCCGCATGGGGATCCGGGTGCTCCGGAACGAGCGGGTGGCCCTCGGTGATCAGGTGAGCATCGACCTCGGCGGGGTGGACGACGCCAACGCCAACGGCATGGCCCGGGGGCACGGGGCGGACGTCTCCCGCATCATCGCTGGGCGGGATCCGGAGCGGGCCCTGGTGCTGATGGCGCACCAGCCCAAGCAGATCGACCTCGCCACCCAGGCGGGGGCGGACCTGCAGCTCTCCGGGCACACCCACGGCGGGCAGCTGTGGCCCTTCAGCGCCATGGTGAAGCTGGCCCAGCCCTACGTGGCGGGCCTGTACCAGCACGACCCCGCGACCCAGATCTACGTGTCACGGGGCACCGGCTACTGGGGGCCGCCGATGCGGCTGATGGCCCCGGCCGAGATCACGCGGATCGTCCTGACCTGAGCCCGGTGTTATAGGGGAAGGGTGGCCCGGCCGCCCTCGCTCCCGTTCCCGCAGAGCCTCTGCCACCGGTGCGTGGGGTGCCGCTACGTGGTGAGCGCCAAGGGGTCCACCTTCTTGATGTGCGAGCGCCTCCCGACGCGGTACCTGCCGCAACCGGTCTTGCGGTGCCCGGCCTTCCTGGCCCGAGAGGACGGCCGGTGAGGGCCTGGATTGCGGGCCTGCTCCTGCTCGCCGGGTGCACCCAGGGGCTCCGGACGGTGGGGGGCGAGTGCCGCCTGAACAGCGACTGCGAGGCGCCGCTGTTCTGCGTCGAACGGGAGTGCGTCCCCCAGTGCCGCGAAGACCGGGACTGCGCCGACAAGCAGGTCTGCCGGGGCCAGCTCTGCGTCGAGCCGGAGCCCGGCCAGAACGCCTGCGCCGCCACCAGCGACTGCCCTGTCAACCAGACCTGCATCGGCGGGATCTGCGAGGCGCTGATCCTGAACACCCTGGACGCCGGGGTGGAGCTGGACGACGGCGGGGTGGCCCCGGACGCCGGGCCGGACGGGGGCGTGGTGCCGGACGCGGGGGTCGACGCCGGGGTCGGCGGGCTCCCCTATGGGGCGGTCTGCGCCGCGGCGAGCGAGTGCGCCTCGGGGCTCTGCCTCGGCCCCGCCGGCGCCACGAGCGGGCGCTGCACGAAGCCCTGCGCGGTCAACGCGGATTGCACCTACCCGGACACCTGCGCCGACGTCCCGGGGGCGGGGCGCCTGTGCGCCACCACCCAGGCCGGCGGCCAGCCGGGCGACCCATGCCCCAACGGCGACGCGGACTGCGCGTCGGGCATCTGCCTGCAGCTGTCGAGCACTCGCAGCTTCTGCACCCAGCCCTGCGCGCCGCTCCCCACCTGCCCGGTCGGGCTCACCTGCGCCCCGGTGCCGGACGGCCAGGGCGGGGCGGTGACAGTCTGCGTCCCCGGCGGGGCGGGGGAGGGCTTCGGGGGCGCGTGCGCTCGGGCCGCGGACTGCGCCACCGGCCTCTGCATCGGGGTGCCGAGCACCGGCCAGGGGGTCTGCACCAGCACCTGCGATCAGATCCCGTGCCCCGCGGGCTACAGCTGCCTCGCGGTGGACGACGGTCAGGGTGGGGTGGCCCAGGTCTGCGCGCCGGGCGGCGCGGTGGGCGGGGCCTACGGCGACACCTGCACCGGGGCGTCCTCGTGCCAGAGCGGCCTGTGCCTGAACGACGCGCGCCTCGGCGGGGCGTACTGCACGCTGCCTTGCGTCCGCGACGCGGACTGCGCCGCGATCAACGGCCTGGTGTGCGTGCGGCTCAGCAGCGGCGAGCAGGTCTGCGCGCTGCCCTGAGGTCGCGCACCCTCAGCGCGAGAGCCAGCTGCCGGTCCGCATGCACTCCTCGTACGGGAGCCACTCCCGGGTGATCAGGTCGACGCACCGCGGGAGGGGGACGTGGGGCCAGATCTCGGCGTTGAACCTGGCGTTGAGCAGGGCCATGGTGTCCATCGCCACCAGGCGCACCTCCGAACCCACCCGCGCCGTCCCGCGGCGCCACTGGGGGGGCATCAGCGGGACGCAGGCGTCCTGTGGGCCTCCCGGGGGGCCGCAATCGTCCTTGCAGAGAAAGCCGGGCGCCCACCGCGGGCACGGCGGTCTCACAGGATCGCACGGCATCGTGTACGGCCTGCTGGTCACCGGGATGGTGCTCCTCGGGAGGTCCCGCCAGAGCGCGTCCAGCTCGGCGTCGGTCATCGGCACGTCCGCCTCGGTGAGGCTGCCGCGGAGGCCGTCTGGGGCCCTGAACTCGGTCACGTAGTCGCGGCCGTCCTTCGTGGTCTTCCACTTCGGTCCGAGGGCGTCCCGCCAGAACGGGTCTGCGAGGAGGGGGCGGAGGTCGGGGTGGGCGGTGCGCGCGATCAAGGGCCCTGAGGCCACGCGGGAGATCCTGGCAAACGCGTCATACGCGCGCTTCCACTCGTCGGCGCGCTCACTCGTCGAGAGACCCCTGAAGCGGAGGGTGCACGCCTCGACCGCGTGGCTCGCGTCGAGGCTGCAGCTCCAGCCGTCGAGCTCGTCGGCCAGCGCGGTCAGGGTCTCGAGGTCGGGCGTCCCGGCCTCGAAGTCGGGGGTCGGCTTCGAGGCGCGGAAGGGGTACACGCCGCTGGGTATGCGCGGGGTCGGGGCGGCGAAGCCGGGGGGGAAGCGGCAGGCGGCCAGGCGGTCCGGCGGCGGGGTGCGCCAGCGGGCGGCGGCCAGGGCCGCGACCGTGGCGGTCAGGATCAGGGCGGCGGCCGGGAGGACCATTCGGCCTCGCACGCGGGGGCGTCGCATGCCGGGGGAACGGTCGAGGGTGCCCGAGGATCTACGCGAACGTCAGATCCGGCGCACCACCTCGGCGATCAGGCCGACCCCGTAGCCGGTGCCCCGCTCGTTCCGGAAGCTCGGGCCGGCGAGGTCGACGTGCAGCCAGCGGGCGCGGGTGTCCTCGATGTGGTTGTAGACGAACTGGGCCGCGCAGCTGGACTGGGCGTTGGCCCGGTTCTTCACCGAGTTCTTCATGTCCGCCACCGCGCTCTTGAACTCCGGCTTGTAGAACTCGGGAGCGAAGGGCAGCGGGTGCACGAGGTCGCCCGAGATGAAGCCCGCTTGCACCGCGATGGCCTCGAGCGGGCCGTCGTTGCTCATCACCGCGGCGTGGTTCGAGCCGGTGGCGATCATCTGCGCCCCGGTGAGGGTGGCGGCGTCGATGATCACGTCCGCCTTCAGCTCGCGGGCGGCGTAGCTCACCCCGTCCCCGAGCAGCAGGCGCCCCTCGGCGTCGGTGTTGTTGATCTCCACCGTCTTGCCGGAGTGCAGGGTGAGGATGTCGTCGGGCTTGTAGCTCCCGGGGCCGATCGCGTTCTCGGCCATGCACATCACGAGCGAGACGGTGTGGTTGGTGGCCTTGCTCCTGGCCAGCACCCGGAACGCGCCCAGCACCGCGGCGGAGCCGCCCATGTCGCACTTCATGGTCTCCATCGCGCCCCGCGGCTTCAGGTGCAGGCCGCCGGTGTCGAAGGTGACGCCCTTGCCGACGAGGGCGACGTGGGTACCGGACGGGTTGGCCGGGGTGTACGTGGCCACCAGCATCCGGGGCGCGACCGCGGCCGCCTTGCCGACCCCGTAGATGCCGCCAAGGCCCTTCGCCACCAGGTCATCGCCGACGATGACCTCGATCGTCACCCCGGCCACGCCGTCCAGGAGCGCCTGGGCCTCGGCGGCCAGGGCCTCGGGGTGGAGGTCGGAGGGGGCGGTGTCGACGAGGCGGGCCGCGGCCTGCACCGAGTGCAAGTGCTCCTTCGCTTCGGTCGAGAGCTTCAAGGGGGCGCCGTCCGGGCCGAGCACGACGAGGCTCACGCGGTTGTGAGTGCCGGTCTGCTTGCGCTCGTAGTCCGGGAAGGCGCGCGCCACCGCGCCGAGCGCCCCGGCGAGGTGGGCCTCGTCGGCGAGCCAGAGGAACAGGGCGGCGCGCTTGTCGCTGCCGACGCCGGCCGAAGAGACGACCTTGTGCACGGCGTCGGGGCGGCCGGGTGCGGTGTAGCGAGAGCCCCCGTCGGGGATCACGCCGACCCAGAGGCGGCCGGGCTCGCCCCCGGTGAGGGTGCTGGCGACGCTGCCGTGGTCACCGGGCTTGGTGGCCTTCACCAGCTCGCCCACGAGCTTGCTCACCTTCGGGCTGAACAGGCGGGGCAGCTTCTGCTTGAAGGTGGCGGCGGAGGCCACCAGCAGCGCGCTCTCGGCCCCTTTGAGGGCAGAGGCGGGATCCTTGGCCAGGACGATTCGGCTCACGACCGCGGAGTATGCCCGGGGATGGCCCCCGGCGAAAGCCACGGTCCCCGGACGAGGATGACTTTGGCCTCGGGTTGGTGTACGCCGCCCCTCGTGCGTATCATTCGAGTCGCCATCCTCACCCTCGGCCTCGCCGCCCTCGGCATGGCCTGTAAGAGCGGGACCATGCAGGACATCAAGTCCGGCGCCAAGGACGAGGCCTGCAAGCAGAGCTGCGAAGAGGCCCGCGTGAAGTGCCAGGACGCCTGCGAGAAGGATCTCGAGGCCGACCAGGACGCCTGCAAGCTGGCCTGTGACACCGCGAAGGACAAGTGCGCCAAGGAGTGCAGCCAGGAGGGCTAGCCCCGCGCGGGAGACCCGACGGTCTCCCGATGGTCCTGAAGCGGCCGAGAGGGCACGGTGCCGGTGTGCGTCGCGTCCTCCTGCCGCTGACCGTCCTGCTCGCGGGCTGCCCCCAGCAAGTCGTCGTCCTCGATGACGCGGGCGTCGGCCTGGACGCCTCCGGGTCCGACTCGGGGGTGGTCGACACCGGCGTCCCCGAGCAGGACTCCGGGGTCGCCGAGCAGGACTCCGGGATCGCCGACTCCGGTTCGCCCACCGATGCGGGTGAGGGCCCCGACGCGGGGGGCCGTCCGCCCAGCTTCACCTGGACCCGCGTCAGCTTGGGGACCTTCGACCGCACCGTCTACGCGGTCTGGGGTCGCTCCCGCGGAGAGGTCTACCTCGGGACCTCGGCCGGCATCCTGCTGCGCCTCGGCGGCGGGGGGCTGGAGCGGCTCTGGCAGAGCCCCAGCAACTTCGACATCGTCGCCATCTGGGGCACCCCGACCCGCATGTTCGTGGCGGACAGGAGCAACCTCTACGTGAGCGACGACGGCTTCGCCACGCCCCCCACCGCGTACTCGGTGGGTTGGTCGATCGGCGGCATGCACGGCCTCTCGGACGACCTCGTCTACCTGGTGGCCGAACAGAACTCGAGCCGCGGCCTGTACCGCTTCAACGGGACCGCGGTGGAGGAGGTCGCGAGCGACCTGCAGGTCGCGTCGGTGAACGGCGTCCTGGCCGAGCCCGGGCCCCAGGTGCGGATCGCGAGCAACGGCCGCGTCGTCCTCTACGACGGGGTGGGGACGCGGGACGAGGCGGCGGACTGGCCCCCCGGCTGGAGCACCGCGACCATCGCGAACTTCTTCATCTACGACATCGAGGCCACCGGGGCGGGCCGGTTCGCGGTGGGCAGCCAGGGCGGTATCCTGGGCCAGGAGCAAGGCACCTGGCACTTCGTGCGGGATCCGTCGGGCAGCGACGACTTCGAGACCATCGCCAGCGTCGGCGACACCATCCTGGCGGCGGGCGAGCCGATCGGCGGGCACCCGATCTGGTGGCGCGGGCCCCAGGGCTGGTTCCCGGATCCGTACGCGGGCAACGACGTGGTCTTCGACGCCTGGTTCGCGGACGGTGACCAGGTCTTCGTGGTGGGCTTTCCGCGCAGCTCGTCCACCGGCCTCGTCCTTCGGGGTGATCGCGACCCATGAGCCCCGGCTGGGTGCTGGCGCTGGCCCTGTTGGGCCCGGCCGAGGCCGAGCCCGGGATCGAGCGGGCGAACCCGAGCGCGGCGCCGCTCAGGGCGCAGCTGCTGGACGACGGCAGCGCCAACTACGCGCCGGTGGTGGACTACGGCCTCGAGGTGACCCTCGACCCCTCGACCCACGGGCTCACCGGGCGGGGGCGGGTGCAGTGGCGGAACCGCGGCACCGCGCCGGTGCGGGCGCTTTGGTGGCACCTGTACCTGAACGCCTTCCGCAACACGCGCTCCACGTTCCTCAGGGAGAGCGGTGGGGGGCACCGCAGCGACAAGCGCACCGACGGTGACTTCGGCTTCGTGGAGGTCACCCAGATGCAGGCTGGCCTGCCGGGGGCGGCGCCGGTGGACATCCTGGCCGGCCGCACCTGGGAGCACCCGGACGACGACAACGCGGAGGACCGTACGGTCATGCGGACCCCGCTCCCCTTCGAGGTGCCGGCGGACGGGGTGGTGGAGGTCAGCTTCGAGTGGAGCGCGCGGCTCCCGCACGTCTTCGCGCGCTCCGGCTACCACGGCACCTTCCACATGGTCGCCCAGTGGTTCCCGAAGCTGGGGGTGCTGCAACAGACCTTTCAGCGGGCGGAGGCGCCGCCCCTCGACGCCTACGGGGAGCCGGCCTGGAACTGCCACCAGTACCACGCCCACAGCGAGTACTTCGCCGACTACGGGCGCTTCCGGGTGGCGATCACCGTGCCCGAGGCCTACCAGGTGGGCGCGACCGGGGCGCAGGTGGGCCGCGCCGACGGGCCCGACGGGCTCGTGACCTGGGAGTACCTCCAGGACGCGGTGCACGACTTCGCGTGGACCGCCGATCCCCGCTTCGTCCGCCTCACCCGGCGCTTCACCGACGCCGAGGTCACCGCGGGGGAGCGCAAGGAGGCGGCGGCTCGGCTGGACCTGGTGCAAGAGGACCTGCGGTTGTCCGACGTCGAGGTGACCGCGCTCCTGCAGCCCGAGCACGCACAGTACGCGGAGCGGTACTTCGCCGCGGTGTTCAGCGCGCTGAAGTGGTTCGGCCTGTGGTACGGCGCCTACCCGTACCGGACCCTGACCGTGGTGGACGGCCCGCGGGGGGCGGGGGGCGCGATGGGGATGGAGTACCCGACGCTGATCACCGGCGGGGTGTCGTGGCCGGCCCCCGCGCGGGTGCCGCGCCCGGAGTCGGTCACCGTGCACGAGTTCGGCCACCAGTACTGGTACGGGCTGGTGGGCACGAACGAGTTCGAGGAGTCCTGGCTCGACGAGGGCTTCAACACCTACAGCACCGGCAAGGTGCTCGACCGGGCCTACGGCCCCTTCGTGATGGCCCCGCGGGTGCTCGGGGTGCCGCTGTTGCCGTGGTTCTCCCGCTTCGAGGTGAGCCAGACCGACGTCTTCCGCTTCGGCCTCATGGCCTCGCCCGACCGCGATCAGGTAGTGCGAAACGCGTGGAGCTACCTCGACGGCCGCTCCTACGGCGTGAACTCGTACCCCCGCGCGGGCGCGGTGCTGAGCCAGCTCGAGGTGCTCCTGTCACCCCGGGTGATGGCCCAGACCATGCGCCTGTACCACCTGCGCTGGCGCTACCGGCACCCCACCACCCGGGACTTCATCCAGGTGGCGGAGGAGGTCTCGGGCCGCGATCTGCAAGCCTTCTTTCAGCGCGCGATCTACACCCCCGGCAAGGTGGACTACGGGGTCGAGGGGCTGAGCTCGAAGCAGCCCCCCGCGCGCGAGGGCTTGTTCGAGGATCCGGCCGGGCCGCCTGGGCGCTTGCCCGCCGAGGTCGAGCGCGCGTCCTCACTCGACCCCAGTGCCGCTTGGGAGACCGAGGTGCTGGTGGTGCGGCACGGCGACGTGCCCTTCGCCCATGGGCTCGAGGTCCGCTTCACCGATGGCTCCACCCAGAGCGCGCTCTGGGACGGCCGCTACCGGTGGCAGCGCTTCCGCTTCACGAGCGCGGCCGAGGCGGAGTCGGCGCACCTGTACCCGGACGCGCCGATGCTCCTCGACGCCTCGCCCACCAACGACACCCGCCGGCGGAGCGCCGACGCGGGGGCGGCGATGACCTGGGGCAGCACCGCCCTGTACGTGCTCCAGACCGTGCTGGACGCCCTGGGGGGCCTCCTATGAGCGGGGTGCGCGCGCGGTGGCGGGGCGCCCTGGCCACCTGGGCCCTGACCGCGGCGCTCGCCGCGGGGCCGGCGCTCTCCCTGGCCGCGCTCCTCCACCGCTTCTTCGGGGCGCGGGCGGCGGGGGAGGCTATGGCAAGCCAGCTTGCGCCGCTCCCCGCCGTGGACTTCATCCTCAACCAGCAGGCCGAGCTCATGGCCCTCGGCCCCGGCCTGCTCGCCGCCCTCGGCCTGTGGCTCCTCGCCACCCCGCTGATCCAGGGCCTCGCCCTGAACGCAGCCCGACGCGATCTGTTGGCCGCGGCGGGGCGGGCCTACGGGCGCCTGCTGCGCCTGCTCCCCCTCACGACGCTGATCATCGTCGCGGTCATGGCGCCTGTCGCCCTCGGCCTCGGGTGGGCGCTGGGCCGCGGACTCGAGGGCGAGACGTCGGAGGTGAAGGTGCTCGCCTTTCGGGTGGCGGGCGCGGCGTCGGCAGGGGCGGTGCTGGCTCTCTTGACCGGGGTGGCGGGGCTCGCCCGGGCCGCCGCGGTGGCCCGGGACGAGCCGCGGGCCGCGCGGGCGCTCGGCCAGGGCGTCATGGCCGCGCTCGCCCGCCCCGGGCGCCTGTGGGCGCTCACCGGGCTGTACGCGGTGGCCGCGATAGCGCTCACGGTGGGGGCCTCGCTCCTGGACGCGGCGCTCCCGCGGGGCGGGGTCGGCCTCTTGATCGCTGGGGTGGCGCTCCAGCAGGGCACCGCCTTGCTTCGAGCCGTGCTGCGGGTCTCCCTGGCCGGGGCGTACCTGCAGTGGATGACCGTCGAGCCCGCTTCGGTGGTGAGCCGGGGCGACGGCGCGTAGGATCCCCGCGTGACGGGCGACTTCAGCGGGCTGCCCCGGCCGATGGGGCCGTACCTCTGCCTCGCCCAGCTCGGCGCCGGCGCGGCGGGCGCGGCGTACCTGGCCCGGCCCCTCGCCCCGGACAGCGGGGTCCCCACCCCGTTCGTCCTGAAGGTGATGCACGCCGCGTTGGCCGCGCGCCCCGAGTTCGTGGCGCGCTTTCGCCACGAGGCCGAGGTGGCGGTCGCGGTGGAGAGCCCCCACGTGGCCGCGGTGTTCGACGTGGGCCAGCACGGGGACGAGCTCTACATCGCGATGGAGTTCGTGCCCGGCTGGACCCTCGGCCGGGTGATGCACGCGATCGAGCGCAACAAGGTGCAAGCTCCCCTGCCGGTGGCGCACGCCCTGGTCGAGCAGGCCCTGGCGGGGCTCGACGCCCTGCACGATGCAAGGTCGGTTGACGGCGCGCCCCTCGGCGTCATCCACCGGGACGTCTCGCCCAAGAACATCATGGTGGGCGAGGACGGGCGGGCCCGGGTCATCGACCTTGGCCTCATGAAGACCAACGCTCAGGAGTGGCAGACCACCGCCGGCCGGGTGATGGGGTCGCCGGGCTACATGGCCCCCGAGCAGATGCGCGGGCGCCCGCTGGACCGCAGGGCGGACCTGTTCGCGATGGGCACCATCCTGCACGAGCTCCTGATCGGGGCCCGCCTGGTGGCGCGGGCCGAGCCGCTGGAGATGCTCCGCGCCGCGCTCGCCCTCGAGGGGCCCCCGCGGCCCTCCGCGGTCCGGGCGGGGCTGTCCCGGGCGGTCGACGAGGTGGTCGCCACCGCCATGGCCCACGATCCCCAGGCCCGCTACCCGGACGCCGCCGCGTTCCGGCGCGGGCTCCGCGCGGCCCTGGGCGAGCCCGCGCCGCCGGAAGGGGTGCAGGCCTTCCTGCAGCACGTCCTCGGGGCGGAGTTCGAGGCCCGCAGGCGCGAGGTGGCGCGCCTGCTTGCGCAGCCGTGGGAGGAGGCGCTGGAGCCGACCGTGGTGCCCACCCGGATCTTCGTGCGGCGCCCGGGCATCGCCCCCGAGCCCGAGGGGCAGGCGCTGGTCGCCACCCGGGTGGTCGGCAACCCCCTCGCGGCGCCGGTGTGGCCGTCGCCGGCGGAGGCCATGATGCTGAGCTACCCGGGCTCCCAGTCCCACGGGCTCCGTCGGGCGCAGCCGACGGCGTGGCGCTGGGCGGTCGGCCTGGTCGCGGTGGCGGTGGCGGGCCTCGGCGTGGCGCTGGGCGCGTGGGTCCGGAGCGCGGGCCGGTCGGTGGCGATTCCTCAGGCCCCGCCTGCGGCGGTGGCGCCGATCGAGCGGCCCGCGGTCGTGCCGAGGGCTCCC
Organism: Deltaproteobacteria bacterium; assembly: GCA_020632995.1. Taxonomy (GTDB): domain Bacteria; phylum Myxococcota; class Kuafuiibacteriia; order Kuafuiibacteriales; family Kuafuiibacteriaceae; genus JACKEN01. The sequence goes on from JACKEN010000001.1 coordinate 1,159,337, forward strand.
GAGGTGACCCCCGCGCCCCAGGTGGAGGCGGCCCCGGTCGAGCTCGCCGCGCCGGCGGCAAGCCCGCGTCCCGCTCCGCTCAAGCCGCGCCCCGAGCCCGCGCGCGCCACGCCAGCGCAGGCGTCCAGGCCCGAGGCCCCGGTGGATCGCGTGCAGGCGCTCTTCGACGCCGCGCTCCGCCTGAAGGCCAGCTTGCATGAGGGCGACCCCCGCCGCGCGGACATGGACCGCCTCCTCGCGCGCCTCACCCTCCTGAAGGCGGCGGGACCGGGCGCGGCGAGCGACGCGCTCCTGGACGGCCTGGAGGCGGAGCTCGGCCGGCTATCCACGTCGCCTTGAGCGGTCAGCCTGACCCCTGGCCTTGACCGTTGCTCTACATATGTATGACTCTAACATATGACGCCAGCATATATTGGCGACCTTCACAACCTGGTCCTGGCATTGTGCCATCTGGTCTTGAAGGAGGCGGAGCACCGACGGGAGCGGACCGAGCCCGACAGCACTGTGCTGCTCGCGGTGGCGGCGCATCCCGGCCTCTCGGTCGGCGAGGTCGCTTCGATCGTCCGTCTGACCCACTCGGGTGCTGTCCGCGTGGTTGACCGCCTCGAGGCGGCCGCCCTCGTGCGTCGCACCAAGGCGACGGATGCCCGCGCGGTCGCCCTGGCGCTGACCAAGGCCGGGCAGCGCGCCGTCCATCGAATGCACGAAGCGCAGGGTGGAGCCCTCGATAGAAGGCTTGCATGTCTATCGCCGAGCGAGGCGCGCACGCTTCGGGGGCTCCTCGCGCGGATGCTCGAGGGCGCGGCCGAGAGCCGCGAGCAGGCCCGGCGACTCTGCCTGGACTGCGACCACGCGATCTGTCGCGACCGGGGTTGCCCGGTGGGTGGGCATCTCGAAGGAGAGACGTGATGACACCTCGCTTTGCGAGCCACTTCGATCTCGGCACGGCGATCTGGCTCAACACCGCTCATCAAGGCGCGCTCCCAAGCAGGGCGGCCGCAGCGACTCGACTGGCGATCGAATGGAAGATGCGCCCCGCGGCGTTGACGAGCGATCGGTTCGCAGCCGTTCCGTCCCGGCTGCGGTGCGCACTCGGAGAGTTGATTGGAGCGCCGGACGACCAGATCATGTTGGCCAACAGCGCCTCGTACGGCCTGCAGGTCCTGGCCGAAGCGTGGCCTTGGCAGGCCGGAGACGAAGTGCTGGTGTCTGCGACGGACTTTCCGTCCGACATCTTGCCCTGGCTTACGCTGGAGAGCCGGTTTGGGGTGAGGGTGCGGCGCGTGATGCCGACCGGGGCGGTGATCTCGCCCGACGAGCTCAGCGAGGCGATCACCGCCAGTACTCGGCTGTTCTGCACCTCTTGGGTGCATTCGTTCACGGGACATGCGGTGGACCTCGACGCCCTGGGGGAGATCTGCCGCGCGCGCGGTGTGACCTTCGTCGTCAATGCCTCGCAGGCCATCGGCGCACGGGATCTCCAGGTCGGCGACCACCCGATCGACGCGATGACCTCGGTCGGCTTCAAGTGGCTGTGCGGCCCCTACGGCACTGGCTTCTGTTGGCTCTCGCCGGAGGTGCTCCAACGACTCCGGCGAACTCGGGCCTACTGGCTGTCGATGCTCACGGCCGACGACCTGGCGGGTGATCTTGGGGAGCTGAAGATCGGCCCAATCCAATCGGCCATTGATCTCGATGTGTTTGGCACGGCGAACTTCTTCAACTTCACGGCCCTCGCCGCGGCGGTCGAGCTGCACCTCGAGCTTGGCCCGGCAGCGATCTCCACGCACGATCAGGCGCTCGTCGAGGCCCTCGTCGCGGCCTCCGAAGACCACGGCCTTCGGCTGATCAGTCCGCGGGAGCCGTCCTTCAAACGGTCCACATTGGTGCTCGTCGGTCATGAGGACAAGGCCCGCCTGCATCGACTCGGCCAGGCCCTGCTCCGTGCCGACGTTCACATCGCGGTCCGCGGAGGTGCCATCAGGTTTGCGCCACACCTGTACAACTCGATCGAGCAAGTCGAGCTGGTCCGCGCGGTATTGGCTGATGTCCCATGCTGAGCATGCACACACCTGGAGGGTGCGCGGCCTCGGGCCCTGCAGCGCGTTACGGTGGACACACGCAGTTGGGCTGGTCCCGCGTGACTACGCAGGCGCAGACCGGGCTCTGTTGCCCCACCGCCACCGCGGTCACCGCGGCCGCGGCGCCCACCGCCACCACCCCGACCCCCACCCAGAGCCAGGGGGAGCTCAGAAGCCCCCCTTCGGGCTCGAGGCGCACCTCGAGGTCGGTGACCTCGGCCGCTCGTACCTCGACCTCGACCTGTTTGGGTCGGTGGTCGGGGGCGGAGACGTGCAGGCGATGGGGGCCCGGGGGCAGGGTGAAGGTGTCGAGGGTGCCGAGGTCGGGCTCGGTGGCACCGTCCATCACCCGGGCGGCCTGGGCGGGGCTGGTGCGCACCCGGACCCGGCCCATCTGCAGGAAGCCTTGCTTGTCGAGGGCGGCGGAGGTGCGGAGCTGCACCGCGTCGCGCACCGCGTCGGGACCCCCGGAGATCTGGCCCGCCCACTCTGCGGCCACCGCGCCGCGGCGGGCGTCCAGCAGGAGCACCGAGACCAGGGGTGGGTCGAGCTCCCCGTTCACCAGCACCACGAGGCCGAGCCCCGCGTCCATCGGCCGCAGCTCGCGGGTGATGCAGGCCGCGTCCGGTCCGCAAGCCAGGCTGCGCCGGGCCAGCTCCTGGCCGCCGTGGAAGTAGTAGTCGCCCACCGTCATCGGGCGCAGGCCCAGGCGCCACGCCGCCGCGGCCTCGACCGCGGCGAAGACCTGGTCCACGTCGACCAAGCCCTCTGCCGCGACGAGCACCGGGAGCACCGCCATCCGCTCTGGGGCGGGCTGTGCGCCCACCACGGCGACGAGGAGCGGGAAGAGGGGCCCCATGCGCCTCAGGCGGCCAGCACTTCGTGGGTGGTGAGGTCCGGCGCGGCCTTGTCGTGCTCGAACGCGAGCAGGCCCAGCTTCTGGTAGTGCGGCCGGATCCGCTCGGAGAGCAGCCCGATGCGCTTCAGGTTGGGCACGATGCGCCGGAACATGCTGGTGCGGAAGCGGCTCATGAACTCCGACTCGAGGATGAGGCGGTTCCAGGCCGAGCGCCGCATCACGTGGCCGTAGAACTCGTCGTAGAACTCGTGGGCCAGGAAGCGGTTCCGCATGAGCACCGAGGTCTCGAACGCCCAGTCCTCGCGCTCCTGACGCTCCTTCTCGGTCAGGCCGTTCAGGTAGTAGTCCCGAAGCGCCACCACCCCGAAGTGCACGTGGCGCGCCTCGTCGGTGATCACGTAGCGCAACAGCTCCTTCAACAGCGGCTCCTCGGTGTGGTGCCGCATGGTGCCGAACGCGCCGAGGGCCAGGCCCTCGATCATGATCTGCATGCTGAGGAACTTGATGTCCCAGCGCCCGTCGCTCATCAGCGCGTCGATGAGCACGTAGAGGTTGTCGTTGATCTGGTAGAGCTTGCCGAGCTTCTCGGTGAGGTAGCGGTGGAAGACCTCCACGTGCCGCCCCTCGTCCACCACCTGGGTCGAGCCGTAGAACTTGCCGTCCATCGAGCTCACCGCCTCGGTGAGCTGGCACGCGGCGAAGAGCGCGCCCTGCTCGCCGTGGAGGAACTGGCTCAGCATCCACGAAAGCAGGCCGTGCTTCTGCACCTGTTGCTGCCGGCGGGGCAGGCCGCGGTAGGCCGGGACCTGCTCGAGGGGCAGGATCTCGTCCATGATCAGGGTCCGCTCGGGGTGGTGCGGGTCCACCTCGATCGACCAGTCGAGGTCTGTCTCCGCGTTCCACTGCGAGGCCTTGGCCTTCGAGTAGAGGCTGGCCAGCTCGGGCTGATCGCGGTGGTAGGCCCAGTCGAAGCGCGCGGTGTACGCGGTGGGGATCTCGGTGATCTCGGAGCGCTTGGCGCGCTGCTCCACCAGGCCCCGCCAGGCCGGGCCCAGCATGCTCTTCAGGACCTTCAGGTTCACCACCTGGGTGGCGTCCCGGAGGACCCCGAGGTTGTCCACCACGTTCTTTGCAAGGGTGCTTGCTCTCATGCGTCCATCCTCGATGCGAACAGGTATCGGATGAGGGTCAGGTGCGGGTCGTCGTCGCCCCACAGGGCGTGCTCGAGCGGCCCGGAGGCCGCCTTCACGAAGGTGCTGCTCACCACCTGCAACAGCGCCCCGCGGACCGGGAGCCCGGCCGGGACCCGCGGCCCGCCCTCGCTCCGGATGAAGTCCTCCACCCGCTGGATGAGCGGGGCGCCCACCTCGAGCAAGAGGGCTTGCCCCGGCCCCTGCTCGTCCATCACCTGGCGGAGCACCAGCCGGGCGGTGGCCCGCCGGCCGCGCACGAACCGGACGAAGCCGGAGACGATCGCGTCCAGCCGCTCCTCGAAGGACTCCGCCTCCGCCATGGCCGCCTCGAGCGTCGCGCCGAGCTCGGCGAACACCGCGCGCACCACCGCGTCGTAGAGGGCCTCCTTGGAGCCGTAGTGGTAGAGCAGGGAGGGGCGGCTGATGCCGGCCTTGGCCGCGATGTCCTGGAGCTTGGCCCCGTGGTAGCCGTGCTCGCCGAACTCCTCCTCCGCCGCGGACAACAGGCGCGCGGTGGTGGCCACCTGCCCCTCGTGCTGCCGCGGCCGCCCCATCCCCGCTGTTATCTACTGTCCGGTAGATACGCGCAACCCCACCTTGACGGAGGGGAGGGGGGCTGACAGGACGGGGTGGCGGCCCGGGCGCTCAGGCCCTGGCCGGAGGAAGGACGACGAAGGATGAGCTTGAAGATCGAGGATCTGACGGTGGGGACGGGCGCCGAGGCGGTGGCGGGCAAGACGGTCTCGGTGCACTACACCGGCACCCTGACCGACGGGAGCAAGTTCGACTCCAGCCTGGACCGCAACCAGCCCTTCCAATTCCGGCTGGGCGCCGGGCAGGTGATCCAGGGCTGGGACAAGGGCGTGGCGGGGATGAAGGTGGGCGGGCAGCGTCGGCTCACCATCCCGCCGGAGATGGGCTATGGGGCGCGCGGGTTCCCGCCGGTGATCCCGCCGAACTCCACCCTGATGTTCGACGTGCAGCTCCTGGACGTGAAGTAGAGCCGCGCGATGACCACCGCCGCCGACGCGGAGCTGGAGTTCTACGAGGACTTCTTCCTGAGCAAGGACCTGGAGCCCTATCCGGTCCAGGAGGAGGCCTTCAACCACATCTTCGCGGGGCGGAGCGTCCTGGTCACGGTGCCCACCGGCACCGGCAAGACGATGATGGCCAAGGCGGGCATCAAGCTCGCCTTGGCCATGGGCCGGACCGCCATCTACACCACGCCGCTGCGGGCCCTCACCGAGGAGAAGTTCCGCGAGCTGTGTGAGGACTTCGGCGAGGACAACGTCGGCTTCGCGACCGGGGACTACAAGGTCAACCCGGAGGCGCCCGTCCAGGTGCTGGTGGCGGAGATCCTGTGGAACCGCATCTACGGGAGCAAGGATCGCAAGCCGGCGGACATCATCATCATGGACGAGGGTCACTACTTCAATGACCCCGAGCGCGGCTACGTGTGGGAGCAGAGCATCATCGGCCTGCACCCCGACGCCCAGCTGGTGATCCTCAGCGCCACCGTCGGCTACCCGGAGGCGTTCTGCCAGTGGGTGCGCATCACCCGCGGGGTGCCGCTCGAGCTGGTGCGGAGCGACGAGCGCAAGGTCCCGCTCCAGCACGTGTACCGGGAGGACTACCTGGTCGACACCGTGAAGGCGCTGTTCGCCAACGGTGAGTACCCGGCCCTGATCTTCTCGTTCGGGCGGGTGCTGTGCTTCGAGCGGGCGCGGCTGCTCAGGAGCTGCCCGCGCTTCGTGACCAAGGAGGAGCAGGCCGAGATCATGAAGCGGGCCGAGAGCGTGCTCCTGCCGGTGGGGCAGGGGCCCGAGTTCGAGAAGCTCCTGCAGCACGGCATCGGCGTGCACCACGCGGGCGTGCTCCCGGCCTATCGGCGCCTGGTCGAGGAGCTCACCGCGGACCGCCTCCTGAAGTTCGTGGTCACCACCGAGACGATCGCCGCCGGCATCAACCTGCCGGCGAAGCGGGTGGTGTTCCCGTCGCTCAAGAAGGTCATCAAGAAGAAGGGGCGCCTGCTCTATCCGGCCGAGTACCACCAGATGGCGGGTCGGGCGGGGCGCCCGCAGTTCGACACCGAGGGCATCGCGATCACGCTCGGGCCCGAGGAGGTGATCCAGGAGTTCAGGAAGGAGATCCGCGACCTCAAGAAGCGGGGCTCGGCCATGGTCGACGAGACCCGGATCAAGCAGAAGTACTACTCGAAGGCGCGCACCGACGCGAAGGCGCGCAACGACGTCACCTGGGGGCCCGAGGAGCACACCAAGCTGGTGGAGGGCGAGCCGGCCCAGCTCCAGTCCCAGACCCGCATCACCGCCGAGCAGATCCTCGCGATCGGGCTCCCCGACCTCGCGCAAGAGGCCTTGCCGGGCCAGGTGGTGCTGGCCGAGGAGGCGCAGAAGCGCGCCGAGCAGGAGGCCCGCCTGGCCGCGGAGGCGGCGGAGGACGAGGGCGCGGAGGGCGAGGACGAGGGCGGCGAGGACGACGCGGCGCCCGCGCCGAAGGCCGCACCCGTCGTGGCGGCCCCGCGCCCGCCGCCGCCGATGCCGACCCTGCCGGTGAAGACGTCCGAGCACGACGACCCGAAGCTCCGGCGCCTCGACATCGCCACCGTCATCGAGCACCTCCTGATGGCGCCCAACAAGCGCTATGAGCTGCACCGGCGGCTGGCGATGATCACCGCCAACCTCCAGGCGCTCGGGGTGCTCGACGAGCACGGCCGCCAGATCGACGGCTGGATGATCAAGGACATCCGGGGCATGGACGGGCCCTTCGTCTGGTTCGCGCTCACCAAGCGGGAGCTCGAGCCGCTCCAGATCCGGGAGCTGGTCGAGCTGCTGGTCGACCACGACACCATCCAGCGGGTCTTCGATCGCCGCGAGGCGGACAAGCGCCGGCAATGGATCCTGCAGCGCCTGCGGGAGCGGCGCCGCGAGAACCCGCTCCTCACCTTCGAGGACATCGAGGAGGAGTACTGGGCCGAGCACCCGCGGGAGCTGTCCTTCGCCGAGCAGATCCACCAGGACATGCTCTCGAAGGTGCCGCACCCCGAGCTCCACGGGGGCAAGGTCCAGAAGAAGATCTGGGCCACGATGGAGGACGAGGACCTCACCTTCATGGACTACGTCCAGAAGGAGGAGCTGGGGATGGAGGAGGGCAGCCTCTTCACCTACCTGGCCCGCATCATGAAATCGGCCCGGAGCCTCAACGAGGTGTGGAACCACGAGGCCCTGACCCAGATGGAGGCGAAGATCCGAAACCGGCTCGCGGCGATCGACGAGCGGGTGCTGGAGGGCCTCTGGTGACGCCATGATCCACGAAGACGTCCGCCGCGCCGCCACCCCGCCCGGGTCCTGGTACGGGGACCCGGAGCTGTTCCGCCACATGGTGGAGGGGGTCTTCGTCCCCGCGTGGCACTACGTGGGGCCCGCCGCCCAGGTGGCGACCCCGGGCGACGTGCTCCCCGCGGTGCTCGGGCCGGGGACGGTCGACGAGCCCCTCCTCGTCACCTGCGACGAGGCGGGCGAGGTCCGGGCGCTCTCGAACGTCTGCACCCACCGGGGCATGGTGATGATCGAGGCGCCGTGCCGCGTCCGCAACCTGCGTTGCGGCTACCACGGGCGCCGCTTCGGCCTCGACGGCCGGCTCAAGGGCGCACCCGGCTTCGAGGGGGCTGAGGACTTCCCCCGGGAGCAGGACAACCTGCAACAGGCCCGGCTGGGGCGCTTCGGGCCGCTGTTGTTCGCGAGCCTGGGGGGCGGGCCCACGTTCGAGGACTGGCTGGCCCCGGTGGTGGCCCGGATGGGCTTCTACCCGCTGGACGCCATGCAGGAGGCCCCGGAGCGGGCCCGGGACTTCGAGGTGGCGGCGTCCTTCATCGCCTACCTCGACAACTACCTCGAGGGCCTGCACATCCCATACATCCACCCCGGGCTCGCCGCGGTGCTGGACGGGCAGGACTACCGCTACGAGACCTTCCCGCAGGGTAGCCTGCAGATCGGCCTGGGCGGTGACTCGGTCTTCGAGCTCCCCGAGGGGCACCCCGAGCACGGCCACCGGGTGGCCGCGTTCTACTTCCACCTCTTCCCCAACGTGCTCCTGAACTTCTACCCGTGGGGCCTGTCCCTGAACATGATCGAGCCCCGGGGCCCCGACCGCACCGTGGTGCGCTTTCGGTCCTTCGTGGCGCGGCCCGAGCTCCTCGAGGTCGGGGCGGGGGCGGAGCTGGTGCAGGTCGAGATGGAGGACGAGGCGGCGGTGGAGGCGGTGGGCCGGGGGATCCGGGCCCGCCTGTACCGCGGCGGGCGGTATGCTCCCGCCCACGAGGGCCTGGTGCATCACTTCCACCAGCACCTGGCCGCGGCGCTCGGCTGAAGATCCTCGCGCAGGGGCGGTATCCTGCTAGACTCCGCGCCGTGCTGAAGCTCCGCGCTGTGTCCATCCTGGGCCTGGGGTTGCTGGTCCTCACCGGGTGCCCGAGCAACGAGGCCCCCCCACCCGAGGCGTCCGGCCCCGGGGCCCCCGCCTCGCAGCCGGCCGCGCCGCCCGCGGCCCCGGCGTCCCAGCCCTCGGCCCTGGTGCATGGCCTGCCGAACCCCTCGGGTATCCGCTACGTCGACCCGGCGTGCGACGGCAAGACGCCTTGCAAGTGCGCCGGCCAGATCAAGTACGGGCAGAACGCGCTGGCCCAGATCGACGTGTCCGAGGCCCGGCTGGCCGAGGGCGTGTACTGCGTCTTCGGCGACTTCGACGGCAACGGGCAGGCCGACGTGGCGATCATGGACGGGGCCTGGACGCCGGAGGGCGGCAAGGCGGGGGACGTGCGGGTGCTCCTGTTCGATGGCCTCGGGCTCCGGGCCGCGGTGCCGATGCCGAAGAAGATGCTCTCGGTGGGCCGAGACGAGGTCGAGGGCCAGCAGGTCCTGGTGGAGCCCGCCGCGGCCCAAAAGTACTACTTCGCGTTCCGCGAGGGGCGCTTCGAGCTCCAGACCCGCTGAGCCACGGCCAGGGCGCACAGCGCAAGGCCCAGCGGCGGCCCGCGCTCGGCCCCCGGGGTCGCGCGGCACCCGCACGCGCTCCGGATGGCGCCCCGCGCGGGCGCTGCACCCGCGTCCAGGAGAGCTGGCAAGGCGTCCTGCGCGGCGGCGTCGGCCGGGGCGGCGTCCATCGGGGCCGCGTCCGGCCCGCCCGCCTCGGGCAGCGCGGCGTCCGATGCCTCGCCCGCGTCGGTCTCCGCGTCGGGCCACACCCCGGCGTCGGGGGGCTCGGGGCAGGGGTGCTCGGCACGCCACGCGTCGTACTGCGCCCGGATGAGGGCGACCGGGTCAGTGTTGCCGGTGTCGCGCACGCTGAGGAACACCACCGGCGCGCCCCCCGCCGCGCCGTCCACCCGCAGGAACGCGGCGTCGGCCGGCACCCCGCGCGGGGTGCAGCGGGCGTCACCCTGGCCGTCCTCGCGCCCGGCCTCGAGGGCGTGCATCAGGCGGTCGGCGAGGTCGCAGCCGGGGGCGACGAACCCCGCCTCGGCCTGGCTCACCACCGCAGGGCCGGTGAGCAGGTTGCCTTGCACCGACCAGGTGAGGGCGCCCAGCTGGCCGGTCTGGTGCCCGGCCCACGCTCCGTCCTGGCTCCCGGTGAAGGCGGCGGCGCGGCCCGTGAGGTCGACCACCCCGTATTGGCGGGTCTGGAACTGGGGATCGAAGGCGGCGCGGGTGAGGTCGGCGATCACCTCATCCGGCGTCAACCCGGCCTGCAGATCGGCCACCGCCCGGTCGCGGCCCGCGGTGTTGAGCCGGGCCTGGGCGTGGGCGACAGCGACCCCGGGGACCCCGCCGTAGATCACCGACAGCTCGAGATCCCCCACGCAGGACGCGCTGGTGCCGCCCACCTGGCCGGTCGCCATGTCGGTGGCGGCGATCGAGTAGGTGGCGGCGGCGGCTCGGGGCACTGCGACCGATGCGACGACCAGCGCGATGATCCGCGCGCTCAGAACGGGAGCCCCAGCGCGTCGGTGAGGAACTTCACGTACTCGGAGGCTGCCTTGCAGGTCTTCGCGTAGGCGTCCATGAAGTCGGGCGCGCAGGCCTGCTTGACGGTCATGGTGGCGGACACGATGTAGTCCTTGCGCTTGATCTCCTCGATCGCGGGGTGCTCGGGGTCGAAGCCCTTGGGCGGGCGTTTCAGGGACTCGCCCCCGACCTCGAGGGCGTCCTTGAAGGCCTTCTTGCCCTGGATCTTCATCCACCCCTTCGGATCCTCGGCGATCGCCTCCCGGATCTTCTGGAGCGACTCGGGGTCGGGGTGCCAGACCCCGCCGCCCATGAACACCCGGCCGGGGTCGAGGTGCAGGTAGAAGACCGGCGCGTGCACGTCCTTGCCCGCCTCGTGCCGGAACTGGGCCGCGGTGTTGGTCTTGTAGGGCGTCTTGTCCTTCGAGAAGCGGGTGTCGCGGTAGATGCGGAACATCGAGCCCCCGTTGGGGCGCGGGTCGGCCACGAAGTGCGGGCTGATCTTCTCCAGCTTCGGCCCGAACTCGGTGATGAAGCGGAGCATCGGGCCCTTCACGTCGGCCTCGAAGCGCTCGCGGTTCGCCTCGAACCAGGCCTTGTCGTTGTTCAGGCCCAGCTCGGCGAGGAACTGGAAGAGCGCCGGCGTGAAGTGTGCTGTCTTGGGCATGGGCCCCGAGGTTCTTCGGTTTCGGGTTGCGAGTCCATGCCCCGCGCGTACTGTCCACGCATGACCTTGAAGTTGATCTCGTTCGCCCTGTGCCCGTTCGTCCAGCGAGCGGTCATCACCCTCAAGGAGAAGGGGCAGAGCCCGGACATCGAGTACATCGACCTCGCCAACAAGCCCGAGTGGTTCCTGAAGATCTCCCCCCGCGGGAAGGTCCCGGTGCTCGTGGTGGACGGCAGCCCGCTCTTCGAGTCGCAGGCCATCGTGGAGTACCTCGAGGACACCATCCCCGAGCCCGCGCTCCGGCCGTCGGATCCGGTGGAGCGGGCCCGCGATCGGGCGTGGTTCGCGCTCGCCTCCGAGGACCTGTTCATGAACCACTTCCGCCTAGACCACAGCAAGGACGAGGCCTCGGTGAAGAAGGCCCTCGCCGCGCTGCACACCGCGCTCGACCGGGTCGAGGAGGCCATGCAGGGCAGGGCGTACCTGTCGGGGGACGGGGCCCGCTTCGGCCTCGCCGACGTGGCGATGGCCCCGTTCCTCATGCGGGCCGAGATCACGAAGAAGCGAGGCTGGGTGGACCTGTTCGCCGGCCGCCCCAACATCCGGGCGTGGGCCGACCGGGTGCTCGCCCGCGAGACGGTGCAGACGTCGGTGCGCCCGGACTTCGAGGCCGAGAGCCTGGCCGCGGTGACCCGGGCCGAGGCCTGGCTGGTGAGCCACCCTGGGGTTCTCTAGCCGGCCTCTTCCCGCCACCAAGGCCCTTCCCGTGGACTGAACTAATGTATAGGATCATCCGCCATGGGCACGGTGGTGGAGTTGGATTCGCGCGCCTTCGCGCGCCGTCAGGCGGCGCCGTGGGAGGGAGCATACGGCCTCTCGGCGGTCTTGAACAGATGGGCAGGTGAACAAAAGATCTGGTCCAACGTGGTGCTGGACGAGACCGTCCCGCCGCGCCCGGCCCAGGTGGTGCCCATACCCGAGGGGGTGAGCCCCGCGGTGCAAGGTGCCTTGCGGCGCCGCGGGATGGCCGAGCTCTACACCCACCAGGCCGCCGCCTTCGAGCTGGCCGCGTCCGGGCGCGACGTGGTGGTGGCTACCCCCACTGCCTCGGGCAAGAGCCTCTGCTACAACCTGCCGGTCCTCGACGCCCTGGCGCGGCGGAGCGACGCCCGGGCCCTCTACCTGTTCCCGACCAAGGCCCTGTCCCGCGACCAGGAGGAGGCCCTGCGCGGGTTCCTGAAGGACGCGGGCCTGGACCACGGGGCGGTGACCTACGACGGCGACACCCCGCCCGACGCCCGGCGGGCCGCCCGCGATCGCAGCGGGGTGCTGATCACCAACCCCGACATGCTCCACACCGGCGTGCTGCCGCACCACGCCTCGTGGGCCCGCTTCTTCGCGAACCTGGAGTACGTGGTGGTGGACGAGCTCCACATGTACCGCGGGGTGCTCGGCTCGCACCTGGCGAACGTGATGCGGCGCCTGTTGCGGGTGGCGCGCTTCCATGGGGCGTCTCCGCGCTTCTTGTTCTCGTCCGCCACGATCGGGAACCCGGCCGAGCACGCAAGCCGGCTTGCGGGACGCGAGGTCGCCCTGGTGGGCGAGAGCGGCGCCCCCACCGGCGCGCGGCGGGTGCTGGTCTACAACCCGCCGCTCGTGAACGCAGAGCTCGGCCTGCGCCAGAGCTCGGTGAAGGCCTCGGTGCGCCTCGCGGCGGAGCTGGTGCGGGCGAAGGTGAGCACCATCGTGTTCGGGCAGAGCCGGAACCAGGTCGAGGTGATGCTGAAGTACCTCCGGGACGCCCTGCGGGAAGACAAGCTCCCGGACTCGGCGCTGATGGCCTACCGGGGCGGCTACCTGCCCGAGCAGCGGCGGGCGATCGAGCGGGGCCTGAGGGAGGGCGAGATCCAGTGCGTGGTGGCCACCAACGCGCTCGAGCTGGGGATCGACATCGGGTCGCTCCAGGCGGTGGTGTGCGCGGGCTACCCGGGGAGCATGGCCTCCACCTGGCAGCGCTTCGGGCGGAGCGGCCGGCGCCAGGGTGAGGCGCTGGCGGTGCTGGTGACCTCGAGCGGGCCGCTCGATCAGTACCTGGCCCGCGACCCGCGGATGTTGATGGAGGCGCCGGTGGAGGAGGCCCGGGTCGATCCGGACAACGTCGAGATCCTCATCCAGCACCTCAAGTGCGCGGCGTTCGAGCTCCCGTTCGAGGCGGGGGAGTCCTTCGGGGACGTCGAGCCGGAGCCGGTGCAGGATGCCTTGCGGTTCCTCGCGGACCACCGGGTGGTGCACCCGGTCCAGGGGCGCACCGGGCAGACCGTGTACCACTGGTCCACCGACGCGTACCCCGCCAACGACGTGTCGCTCAGGAGCCCGAGCTGGGACAACTTCGTCATCATCGACGTGGCCCGGAGCAAGACGATCGCCGAGATGGACTTCCGCTCGACCCACACCATGCTCCACGAGCAGGCGATCTATCAGCACGACGGGGCGCAGTATCAGGTGGAGCGCCTGGACTACGAGAACCACAAGGCCTTCGTGCGGCGGGTGGAGCCCGACTACTACACCACCGCGATGACCCACGTGCGGGTCTCGGTGCTCGAGGAGGCGGCGAGCGGGCGGCTGGAGCTCGGCGGCGCCCAGAGCCTGCTCGTGGGCCACGGCGACGTGGACGTGGTGGAGAAGGTGGTGGGCTTCAAGAAGATCAAGTTCCACAGCCACGAGAACGTGGGCTACGGCGAGGTGAACCTGCCCGCGGTCGAGAAGCCCACGACCGCGTTCTGGTACACTTTCCCGGAGGACGCCCTGGCCGCGGTGGACGCTCCGCGGGCGGTGTTGATGGACGCGCTGGCGGGCCTGCTGAACGCGCTCCACGCGGTGGCCTCGGTGGGGCTGATGATGGATCCGCGGGACCTCGGCCGCACCCTGGTCGACGAGCCCGCGGTGGGCCCGGATGGGCATGCGGCGCGGGCGGCGGCGGGCGGGCGCTCCTTCGAGCCGACCCTGTACCTCTACGACTCGGTGGCGGGCGGCATCGGGTTGGCGCCCCGGCTCTACGAAGAGCAAGAGAGCTTGCTGCGGCGGGCCCACCACCTGATGGCGCGCTGCGGGTGCCAGGAGGGGTGCCCCTCGTGCGTGGGGCCGGTGGCGCCGCACATCCAGGCCGCGGGGTGGTCGCGGCGGGCGGTGGCGCTGGCCCTCTTGAGCGCGGTGGGGCTCGGGGGCTGAGCCATGGATCTGACCCGGAAGCTGAGCCGCCTCAAGGGGGCGGGGCCGGGCGGCGCCCGGGCCGCGGTGCTGGAGGTGCCGAGGGACGAGGGCGCCGGCTACGCGGGAGGGGATGTCGCAGGTCAGCTCGAGGGCTTGATGACCGCCCGGGAGCCGGGCCGCCCCTCGTTCGAGCTCGAGCCGCCCCGGCTCTCGGCCGACCCGCGCGAGAAGGTGCGTCAGGCGCGGATCCAGCACCTGCGCGGGCTCCTGGTGGACTTCGAGGCGCGCGCGGCGGCCCGCGCCAAGGCCGAGGCGGCGCGTCGGGCCGCGCTCCCCAAGGTGGAGCTGCCGGGGGCTCGGGTCGAGACGCCACACGGGCCGGTGCGCCGGGTCGACCACGTGCTCGAGCCCGGGCACTGTCACGGCCGCTTCCCGGTGCAAGATGCGTTGACGGTGGAGGTCGAGGCCCTGGCCCGCCTCGCGTTCGACGCTGCGCTCGAGGGCGTCGATCCGGCGGGGGCGCTGTTCATCGACACCGAGACCACCGGGCTCTCGGGGGGCACCGGCACGCTGCCGTTCCTCGTGGGCTTCGCCCGCTTCGAGGCCGAGTCCCTCGTGGTGACCCAGCTGTTGCTCGAGGCGCCGGGGGAGGAGGCGCCGATGCTCGAGGCGCTGAAGGAGGCGGTCGAGGCGTGTTCGGTGCTCATCTCCTACAACGGCAAGGCCTTCGACTGGCCGCTGTTGGCCACCCGCTTCGTCCTGAACCGGGTGGCGCCGCCAGCCCCCAAGCCGCACCTGGATCTCTTGCACGTCGCGCGGCGCATGTTCCGGGAGCGGCTGGGAGGCGCGCGGTTGGTGACGATGGAGGAGGAGGTCCTCGGCATGCGCCGCGAGCGCGACATCGACGGGGCCGAGATACCGGGCGTGTACTGGTCGTTCCTGCGCCACCGCGACGGAACCCAGATGGCCCAGGTGATCGAGCACAACGCCAACGACCTGGTGGCCCTGGCCGCGCTGATGGGGGTGGTGGCGCGCCGCTATCAGCGCCTGCACGCCCACGACGACCCGATGGACCACCTGGCCCTCGCGAAGGTGGCGGCGCGGGCGAAGGATCCGACGAAGGCCGAGCTCTTCGCCCGCGCGGCGGCGGAGGGCGGGGGCGAGGCGCGGACCACTGTGCAAGCGAGCCTGCTCCAGGCCGAGCTGTGCAGGAAGCGCGGCGACGCGGGCCGCGCGCAGCGGGCGCTGGAGGAGGCGGTGGCGGCGGCGGGCGACGACGCGGCGCTGGCCGCGCCGGCCCACCTGGCCCTGGCGAAGCTGCACGAGCACCTCACCAAGGACCTGCCGTTGGCGCTGGTGCACGCCCGGCGGGCGGAGCCGGCGGAGGGCGCCGAGGCCTCGCTCAAGCGCAGGAGCCGGCTGGAGCGTCGCATCGTGCGCGGGGTGCTGGCGGCCAAGACGAAGCGCGCGCGGCGGAGCAGCGCCGAGCGGCTCCCGTTGGAACACGCCGCCGGCCCGCTCGGCGTAGGTAGTCCGTAGCTCGTGCGGGCCGCGGCGCGCCTCGTCGCGAAGCGGTTCGACGATCATCGCGCGCATCGGGCCATACGCGCTCCACGAGCATAGGCCGCGCCCGACCTTGTCCCTGCGCCGTATAGGCTGGCGGGCGAACGGTCCGGGGCAGGCGTCGTATGCCCCATTTGGGTGAGCCCGGAGGTGAGCATGAACGAGTACGGAGCACGGACGTCGAAGGGACTCCTGACATGTGCCGCGAGCGCTGCGCTGCTGGTCGCGAGTCATGCGGCCCCCGCCGACGCGTGCTCGGGTGAGACCGGGTTGTGGCCGGTCTGGCCCACGGCGACCAGCACCGCGGTGCCAGCAAACACGCGGATCCTGGTCAGCGCCGACTCGTTCACGAGCGAGGGCGTCTCTGTACGATTCCGGATTCGCGCCCTGACCAGCACCGCCACCGCGGCGCTCGGCGCCACCCGCATGGACTCGAAGTTCCTCTCGACGCCACACCCCTACGCGGGGTTGTCGTCGCTCTGGCTCGCGGACGGAGATCTGACCGGGTTGGAGGGGCCGGTCGAGGTCGCGGCCGAGCTGGTCACCGAGGCGGGCGCGGTGGTGGCGTCCTCGACCCAGCAGGTCATGGTGGTGCCAGGGTCGACGCCACCGCAGGCCAGCTTGACCGACGAAGGCGCGTATTTCTTCCGCGACCCGACCTTCGACGAGCCGTTCGACAGCTGTAGCGCGGTCCACGCCAACGAGGGCACGAGCGTGTTCGTTCGCGTGCAGACCGCGCTCCCCGCGGTGGTGCGTGTGATCCCGACCTACGCGTGTACCTCCACCCTCAGCGACCCAGCCTACGCGCTTGCCGCGACCGGGGACGCGGAGCTCCGCTTCTCGGTGTTCTCTCGGGACTGTGGTCAGCCCACCCTCCGATACGAGCTGGTCGATGTCCTGGGCCGCGAGAGCGCGGGCACGCTGGGGTCCGTCCTCGGTTGTGCGCCAGGCTTGCCTCCCGCCAACTGGAGCCTGGCGGAGTGGCAAGCCAACGGTGGGCCCTGCAGCGAGGCCGTCCTCGATGCCGGAGTGGCGGACGCGGACGTCTTCGACGCGCTCACCGACCTCGACGCAAGCGCTGATCCAACGGACATCTCGGCCGACTCCGACCTGGCGTGCGCCTGCACCGAGGCGGGGCCCCCGCGCGGCGGGTGGTCGTCCGTGGGGTGGATGGTGTTGGGCGCGGTAGTGCTGCTCCGGCGCCGCCTCGGGTGAGTGCTACTCCGCCCCGCGCTCGAGCTCGTAGAGCACCACGTGGCCGTCCCGCGGCAGGTAGACGCCGCCGCCGGCCGAGTGGAAGTGCTTCGCCAGCCTGCGCCGATACCAGCTCGCCCGCCGCAGGTTGATGACCCCGTCGGTCAGCTTCTGGTTCACGTTGTGGTCCCAGTCCTCCTGGGTCACCACCTCGAGGTAGAGGGCGCCGTGGGCGTGGCGGGCCAGGTTCTCGATCGCGGCCTTGGCGTCGGCGTCCGACAGGTACTGCAGGACCCCGTGGCAGATCACAAGATCCGCCGGGTCTGAGCGCCACTCGGCCACCGACCCGTGGTGCCAGCCGTACTGCTGGCACATCGCCTTGCTGATCTCGACCCCGGTGTACTCGATGGCCGGCCGCAGCGCCTTCAGGGCCTGGCCCCAGCGGCCCACGCCGCAGCCCATGTCGAGCGCCCCCTCCACCGGGACCCCAAGGTAGTCGAGGTAGCTCAGGACGAAGCGGGCGAGGCGGACGGTGTCCTCGGCGTCGGAGACCCGGGTGCTGGGATCCCGGTAGTAGCGGTCGTAGTAGGCGTCGTCGAACTCGGTGCGGGCGCGGGAGGACACGCGCGGAGCCTACACCGCACTTCGCCGCCGCCGCGACAGGAACAGCACCCCGAGCAGGGCGAACACCGCGCCCGAACCGAGGCCGGCCGCCCGAACCAGCGCCGCGCCCCGGGACTCCACCCCGCCGCCCGGGCCGAAGGTCGGGGTGTCGGCGGGGGCCGAGACGCAGCGCAGGCCCTGGGGACCCAGCTGGGCGACCGCGCTCGACGCGCACGCGCACAGGGCCTCACCCCCGCGGGCGAGGCAGGTGCCCGCGCCGCAGTCCAGGTTGACACACGGATCCGGCGCGCCAGGGGGCTCGGCGGCGCTGAGGCGCTCCGCCGGGGTGCAGGCCACGGAGGGCGTGCCGTCCGGGCCCTCGATCACCGCCGCCGCCGCGCCCACCGGACAGCGGCAGGAGGCCCGGTCCTCGACCACCACACACTCGGTGGAGGGGCCGCAGAAGTTGAAGGCGCAGGGGGCGGGGAGGCGGGTCGGCTCCACCTCGTCGCAGACGAGCAGGCTCGGAGCGGCGGCGAGGTCGAGGAGCGGGGAGCTCCGCAAGGTGGGTTGCGGGTGGGGCCGAAAGGCGGGATCCCGGTCGAGCTGCTCGGCCCCGGTGAGCGCGTACAGGCGCGTGGTGACCCGGTCGTCGGGCTCGGTCACCACCGCCTCGATCGCGAACACGTGGCCGGAGCCCGCCGCGCAGGCGCGGGCCACCCACGGGCCGTAGCTGGTGCGCCCCTGGTCGTCGAAGAGGATCTCGTCGGTGAGCGGGGTGATGCCCACCCAGTTCTCGGCCAGCGAGGGGCCGTCGGCGGTCAGCAGCACCCGCAGGTCGAGGCGCACGTCGACCTGGGGCGCGGTGATCCGGAGCGGCAGGCTGGGTTGCGTGTCGGGGGGGAGGCGGAGCCGGAGCACCGGGAGGCGCCGGGCCCCCGGATCGCTCGCCGCCTCCACCCACAGCACGGGGCCGGGGCGGGGGAGGGCCTCGACCAGGGCCGCGGCGCTGGCGGCGGACACCGCCTGGTTCGCGTCGCGGAGCGCCGAGACCAGCGCGGCGCCGCTGATCCCCTCGAAGACCTCGAGGTGGCTGATCGTCGCGCGTCCGGCGCCTCGGACGGTCACCGGGATCTGGGCCACGGGCGCCTCGGGGTGGGCCAGGGTCGGCGCCGCGGCGGGCGGGGGCGGGTCGCCGCAGCCGCACCCGGCGCTGCTCGCCGTGGCCTTGACCGGGCACCCCTCGGGGAGCGGCAAGGTGACCTGCCAGGCGGTGGCGTCCTCCCGCGCGTCGAGGGCCTCCGGGGTGGCCTCCTCCACCTGGGCCAGGGGGAGGGCGGGGAGGGGGAGCACCCAGACCACTCGGGTCGCGGTGCCGGTGAGCTCCAGCGCCACCTCCAGGGTCAGGGCCTCGGGCCCCGCGTCGAACGCGGCGAGCACCGAGCGGACGTGGACCGTGCCCGGCGCGGACGCGAAGGCCGCCCCGGTGGCGTGGGCCACCGCGGGGGCGGCGAGCAGGGCGGCGAGGGCGAGCCCCGGGCATGTCCAACGTCGTGCGGCCATCGTGCGCTACCGCACACTATGCGGGGCCCGAGCCGTGCGCAGGAAGGGGCTCCGAATCCCACCTGGGGAAGCCTGGCTCCCAAAGCCCATCTCCAAGGCCTGCCCCTCATCCCGAGGCCTGGCTCCCAAAGCCCGTCTCCAAGGCCTGCCCCTCAGCCCGAGTGCCCGAGGCCTGGCTCCTGAAGCCTGTCTCTGATGCGTGGAGCCTGAAGCACGTCTCTGATGCCTGGCCCCTGAAGCAGTCTCTGATGCCCGATGCCTGGCTCCTGAAGCCTGCCTCTGGCTCCTGAAGCCTGCCTCTGATGCCTGGCACCACGCGTCGAACGGCAGCGCGGGATCTCCACCGCGCTCTCGAGGCCCACGCGACGCCGTCAGCTTCAGGCCTCAGAGACAGGACTCACGACCCAAGCCCCAGGTTTCAGCCCTGCCGGCATGTCTCGGGCTTCAGGACCCAGGTGAGGCTCCAAAGCTGCGATCGCGGTGGCGCGGCCTAGATCGGGTCCCCCACCAGGCCCCAGAGCGCCGCCACCCCCGCCACCGTGACCCCCGCCGCGAGGAGGCAGAGCAGGCCATAGCTCCCGTCGGTCCTGGCCCAGATGACCCCACCGAGGGCGGCCCCCAGGCCGGTGCCCACTTGATTGAAGGTGTTCCGGATCGCGGCCAGCGCCCCCCGGCGCTCCGGGGGCACCACCTCCAGGGCCAGGGTCTGGAAGGGCGAGGAGCGGGAGGTGCCGGCGAGCATCGCGAGGAAGAAGACCACCAGGGTGGGGAGAGCGGCGGGCCAACCCACGTTGCCCAGGTGCGCGAAGCCGTCGGCGCCCACCACCGCGCCGAGCGACTGCCCGAGCTGAAAGCTCGTCGGCATGATGACTTGCATCAACGCCATCAGGAGGCTGCCCGCCACCACCATGCGCACCCGCCCGAAGCGGTTCGACAGCCGCCCGGCCAGGGGCCCGCCGAAGATCGCGGCGGGGCCGCCCACCGCGTAGACGAGGCCGCGGGTGGCGGTGTCGAAGGCGTACTCCCGCTCCAGCCACGGGCTGGCGTAGACCATGAACATGGTCATGCTCGCCCCGATGGTGGCGGACATCAGGAGCACCCCGACCGCGCGGCGATCGAGGAGGAGGGCCCGGTAGCCCACGAACGCGCTCCGCACCGAGAGGGTGGTGCTCCGCTGCTCGTAGCGCGGGCGCGGGAGCAGGAAGAGCAGGGCCGCGCCTACCCCGGTCGCGAACACCGCGTAGACGAAGAACATGCGCGACCAGCCCACCGCGGCGGCCAGGGCCGAGCCCAGCGGCACCGAGAAGATGAGCGAGAGGAAGAAGCCGCTCATCACCCAGCCCATCGCCACCGCGCGCTGGCGCGGGGCGAAGTGATCCCCCACGAAGCAGGTGGTGGAGGTCACCAGGAGCCCGGCGCCGGCCCCGGCGAGGAGGCGGGCGCCCACCATGGTGATGAAGCTGCTCGAGAGGCCGCACGCCACCGTGCCGAGGGTCAAGGTGAACAGGCCGGCGAGCAGGATCGGGCGGCGGCCGAAGCGGTCCGAGATCGGGCCGAAGATCAGCGCGAAGCCGGCGGTGGCGGTGGCGTAGGCGGTGACCCAGAGGCCGGCGGTGTCGACCCCGACCCCGAGATCCCGGGCCAGGGTGGGGAGGATCGGGGTGATGATCAGCATGTCCGCGCCGGAGGTGAAGAGCACCAGGCACAGGATGAGGATCACGCGCCGATCGGGGCCCTCCAGGTCGGCGAACAGGCTCAGGCGGCTCACGGGACGCCTCAGGTCACCACGCCGGCGCGGGTTCCTCAACCGCGGCGTCGAGCCCCCGGGGTTGCCTTGGGACGCGCTCTGACCCGTGCGAGTTTCCCGCTGGCCTGCTACAGAGATCCGGCGAATGGGTGCGCGGAGCGGCATGGGGGCCGAGGAGGCCGCGGCGGCGCTGGTGGCGCTCCACGCCGAGGTGGACGCCGAGGTCGCGCCGCTCGTGACCCGGCACGGCGCCCGCCTGACCTGCCAGAAGGGCTGCAGCCAGTGCTGCGTCGACGATCTCACCGTGTTCGAGGTCGAGGCGGCCCGGATCCGGGCGAACCACGCGGCCCTGCTCGCCGAGGGCCAGCCCCACCCGGCGGGGGCGTGCGCGTTCCTCGACGAGGCGGGGGCCTGCCGCATCTACCCCGACCGCCCCTACGTGTGCCGCACCCAGGGCCTGCCCCTTCGGTGGGAGGACGAGGACGACGCGGGGGCGTGGGTGGAGCGGCGAGACATCTGCGCCCTCAACGAGGCGGGCGAGCCCGACCTGGTCGCCCTGCCGGCCGAAGACTGCTGGACCCTGGGCCCGGTGGAGGGCCGCCTCGCGACACTGCAGGTTCGGTTGACAGGCCGCCCCGATCGAGTGCGGCTCCGTGACCTCTTCGAGGTGGCCGCGACCTAGCCATGTGGGCCATCGATCTGGGAACCACCAACACCGGCGTGGCGCGGTGGAGCGAGGCCGAGGCCCGGCCTCGGCTCGTGGAGCTCGCCGAGGTGTGCCGCAGCCCGGGGAGCGAGGATCACCTCGAGGCGCCGCTCCTGGTGCCCACCCTGGTGCACGCGTTCGAGCAGGTGGACTTCTGGGCCCGCGTCGGCCAGTGGCCGCCCCTGGCCAAGAGCGTGTTCTGGGGCCACTCGGCGGTCATCGGCAAGAAGGCGCAGGACGCGAACCGGGGCAAGGTGAGCCCCAGCTTCGCGCGCTCCTTCAAGCCCTTCCTGGGCCGCTCGCCCCTGCGCACCCTGGCCCGGGTGGGGAAGCGCCCCATCTCCGCCCGCGACGTGGCCCGGCTCTTCATCCGTGAGCTCCTCTTCGAGGTGAAGGAGGCCACCGGCGAGCGCATCCGGGATCTGGTGGTCACCACCCCGGTGGAGGCCTACGAGTCCTACCGGGCCGAGCTGAGCGCGATCTTCAAGGCCTTCGGGGTGCGCCGGGTGCGCTTCCTGGACGAGCCGGTGGCGGCGGCGCTCGGCTACGGCCTGACGCTCAAGCAGAACCGGGTGGCCCTGGTGGTGGACTTCGGGGGCGGCACCCTCGACGTGGCCGCGGTCTCGCTCACCGCGAAGGGGGTGGCCGAGGGCAACTGCGAGGTGCTGGGCAAGGAGGGCCGGCCCCTGGGCGGCAACCTGGTGGACCGGTGGCTCATGGGCGAGTTCTGCCAGCGCCTCGGCTACCCGGTGCCGAAGGACGCGGACGACGACGACGCCTCGCTGTGGACCCGGATGATGCTGGAGGAGACCTGCCGGGTGAAGGAGGCGGTCTTCTTCCGCGAGAAGGAGGTCTTCGTCCCCACGCCGCCGGACGAGCTGGCCCGCTTCGAGGAGCGGATCCGCGGCGAGTCGAGCACCCTGACCGTGACCCGGGAGGATGTGCAGGAGATCTTGCGAAAGCGCGGGCTCTACGACGCGCTCTCGGAGTGCGTGGACGGAGCGCTCGCCCAGGCGCGGCAGCACGGGGTCGACGAGGCGGACGTCGAGGACGTCCTCATGGTGGGGGGCTCCACGCTCCTGCCCGGGGTCTATCCCGCCCTGGAGGAGCGCTTCGGGCGCGACCGGGTGCGGGCCTGGCAGCCCTTCGAGGCGGTGGCCTATGGCGCCGCGGTGTTCGCGGCCGACGCCTCGCAGCAGTCAGACTTCATCGTGCACGACTACGCGTTCGTGACCCACGACCTGAAGACGCACGAGAAGCAGTACGCGATCATCGTCCCCCACGGCACGCGCTTCCCCACCGCCACCGACTTCTGGAAGCGCCAGCTCGTGCCCACGTGCTCGCTCGGCGAGCCCGAGACGATGTTCAAGCTGGTGATCTGCGAGGTGGGCCGGGACTACGAGGGCGATCGCAAGTTCACCTGGGACGCGGAGGGTAGGTTGCACAAGCTCGGCGGGCGCGAGGGCGCGAGCCGCGAGCCCCTGGTGGTGCCCCTGAACGAGTCCAACCCCACGCTCGGCTACCTGAAGCCGCCCCACATGCCCAACGACAAGCGGCCGCGCCTCGAGATCTCCTTTGGCGTAAACGCGGATCGCTGGCTCTGTGCGACGGTGTACGACCTCTACACGAAGCGCTTCATGATGCGCGAGGAGCCGGTGGTCCGCCTCCTCTGAGCTGTTCTCGGCGGGGGGGGTGACGGGGGAGTTGGGGGCTGCTAGGACCGGCTCGGTGGTCCGGAGCGCAGCGGCAGTCCGACTCGACACGTACGTGGCCCTCGGGTCGTCGTCCACGTGCGGCACGGGCGCGAGCGACCCCCACACGAAGGGCTACGTGGCGCTCCTCGCGAAGGCGCTGGGCGAGCGCTTCCCGGAGCTGGAGCTCTACAACCTCGGGCGCTCGGGGGCTCGGCTGGGTGACTACCTGGCCCGCTGGGAGGACGTCCGCGACGCGCGCCCCTCGCTGATCACCGTGTTGCCCTTCACCGACTTCGCGAAGTCGCCGATCTCGAGCTTCGAGCCCGCGGTCTCGCGCCTGTTCGACGAGGTCGCGGCGCTGGTCGACGAGCGGGTGCGCGAGGGCGGGAACTGCCACGTCTTCTTCGGCGACCTCCGCATCGACCCCGCGTACGTGGCGGGCGCCGACGGCGGGGGCGACGGGCCGCGCTACCGGCCCTCGGACTACGCGATGCTGGCCGAGAAGAACGGGGTGGTGGCCCGCCTGGCCGAGGCCTGCTCGGCCGTGACCCTGGTGCCGGTCATCGACCAGAACGCGGTGCACCCCGAGTGGATCGGCGCGGGCGGGCACCCCAACGACCTGGGCCACGCATACATCGCGGGCTGCTTCCGGAAGGCCATCGAGGCCTGGCTCGCCTAGCCTTCGTCGTCCAGCGCGTCGACGTCGTCCGGCACCGCCACCCCGGCGTGGGGTGGTGGCAAGCTGACCTGCACGGGCGGGGTCTGCTTCGCCATCCGCCGGTAGCTGTACAGCCCGGCGTCCGGGAGCATCATCCCCATGCGCTCGAGGTGCTGGGCGAGCAGGATGAAGAGGGTCTCGACCTCGTCGGGGTCGAAGCCCTCGTCCATCAGGTCGTCGACGAAGTCGATCGAGTTGATCGCGTGGGCCTTCGAGCGCAGGTCGTCGCCCGACAGCCCCGCGATGTAGTGGGCCCACTCCTCGAGGCTGCTAGGCCTGGTCGTCGACATCTCGTTCTCCTCGCGGCCGCGCGCGTTGCAGGCGCGGCGACACCATCAGCTCCAGGGTCTCCCGGTCGAGCTTCAAGAACGCGGTGTTCTGGGCCCGCATCTCGAACCACTCCGCCCCCAGCTCCATGGTCTGGGCCGCCTTGATCACCGAGTTGAACAGCTCGCCCTCCAGCACCTGGTGGTACCGGCGCACCTCGTCGAGGGTCCCGTCGAGGCCGTGCTTGGGATCGTCGTACACCGCGTCGAGGACGTACTCGGTCACCGGGTTCTCCTGCCCCTGACGCCACAATCGCGCGGTGCGCTGGTTCATGTCCTCGCTGCACCAGGTGTCCCGGTCGAGGTGGACCGCGGTGTCGAAGGCCTGGAGGTTCTGCCCGGTCTGATAGGTCTGCCCGAGCAGGGTGGCGGACTGCACGTCCTCGTGGGGCGAGAGCACCTCGGCGAGCACGAACTGCTGCCACTGGGACGGCGGGTAGTGCCGGTTGGTGGTCTTGTTCGAGGGCGCGTCGGGGTCGTTCCGGTAGGCCTTCTGGCGGAACGGCAAGGTGTGTTGCCCGAGCTCGGTGAGCTCCTTGCCGTTCTTGAACACCCGGATGCTGTCGTTCAAGCAGGCGGCGTGGAGCTTGCCGGGGATGCGCCGTGACATCTGCTCCGCCGTCTTCAGCACCATCTCACGATCGTCCGAGAACAGGATGGCGCGGCTCGTGCCCCCCGACGCCCGCAGGCGGTCCTTCACGATGCGGGCCGCCGCGTCGATCTTCGGGTAGCCGGCCCCCGGGACCAGCTTCTCGGGCATGTTCGCGAGGTCGTTCAGCTCCTTGATCACGCTGGCCATGCCGATGCCCATTGCGCGGGCGATGCGCTTGTCCTTCGCGTCGGGGTTGGTGCGCACCCGCGCACGCCCCTTGTCGTCCACGTACTCCTCGAGCACGCCCTTGTCGCGGAACAGGGAGACCATGCCCTCCATCGCCTTGCCGAAGGCCCTGGCGCTCTTCCGGTACGCCTTCTCGACCTCGGGCGGCATGATCACCGCCTCGCTGTGCTGCTCGAGCGGCGGCAGGGGCGCCTCGGCGAGGTCCCGCTTGTCGGCGTAGAACACGTTCCGCTTCACCCACGTGTGCAGGTCGCGTTGCGCCAGCGGGTCGTCCTTGAGCCCCACGATGCGCCCGCCGAAGGTCTCGCAGAAGCGAGCCTTGAACTTGCGCATCTCCCAGCGGTTCTGCTTGCCCTCGGTGCGGTGCGACAGGTCGATGTTGTTGGCCACGCACGACAGCACGTAGGCCTCCATCGGGTTCTTCTCCATCGGGCTCGCGGTGAGGCAGATCTTGTGCGGGTGGTTCAGGGCCAGGGCCGCCTGCGCGGTCTTGTTGCCGGGGTTCTTGAGGGCCTGGGCCTCGTCGAAGAACACCGCCCCGTAGCGCTCGGGCCGGAACGGCTTGCCCCCCAGCTTCTTCGTGTTCGACGCGTTCCTGAACTGGGCGTAGCTCATCACGTCCACCCGGCGCAGCAGCTCGTCCGCCGCCTCTCGGGTCATGAAGCGGTGGATCTCCTTCGCCAGGTTCCCGCGCAGGGCGGGCGGGCAGACGAAGAGGAACTTGCCGTTGGTCCCGTCGGAGTCGCCCAGGCCGTCCCGCAGCATCTTCTGCATGGTGGCGATCGCGGTGAGCGTCTTCCCCATCCCGGTGTCGAGGGCGCACACCCCGCGCCCGCCGTTCGCCTCGAGCCACGCGATCGCCTGGCGCTGCTTCGAGCTGAGCGCCACCGGCCGCACCTCGCCGTCCGGCCCCGACATGCGGCGCTTGAAGCCGCCGATCTTGTCGAGCCCGTACAGCTCGAGGTTCTCGGGCGCCGCCGCCTGCTCGGCCTCCGCCAGCTCGCGGTAGTAGCCCTTCACCGAGCTCAGGGCCTGGCTCGACAGCGACACGCTCTTCAGGGTGTCGCGCACCACCGCGAAGTCCTTCGGGTCGAAGTAGAACGAGGTGTTCTTGGAGCCCGCCACGTACTGGATCGACGGGATCCGCTCGGAGAGCTTGCGGATGGCCTGCCGCAGCTCGGTCCACTCGCCCTGCTTGAAGGGCATCATCAAGAAGAGCTTGTCCCGGAGGGCCCCGCGCTCCTGCTTCTGGGTCACCGTGATGTACGGCTCCTGGTCCGCCAGCTCAGGGCGCCGCGGGAGCTTCGTGCTCCGGCCGGTGGCGGGCTCGTAGGTGTACGCCGCGCCCTCGATCATGCGCCCGTTCTGGTTCACGAGCTGGTCGACGTAGAGGCCCTTGAAGCGCCCCTCGACCACCACGTCGGCCCCCTCGTGGGCCTTCACCGGGAGGATGCGCGTCAACCCGGATTGCTTCGCGCGGTCGTCGGTGAGGCTGGCGAAGCGCACCTCGCCCAAGAGGGCGTCCACCACCGCGTCCGGGAGCCGCTCCAGCGCCTCCACCGAGACCTCCGCCGCCTCACCCCGCTCCGCCACCTTCTTGGCCTCGAGGTAGGCTCGGCGCTCGGTGAGGAACGTCTCCATCGGCAGCGCCCCGTGGTAGGGCGAGAACACCACCTCTTCACCCGTGGCGCGGTCCGCGCCCACCGTCACCAGCGCGCCCAGGATGCGCTTGGTCTCGGGCTCGAGGTTGTTCCTCGCGCAGACCTTCTGCACGTTGGCGTCGTACTCCGCGAAGGTCGCCTTGCGTCGGACCGCGATCTCGTAGGCGGCCGGGTCCTCCTGCTCGAGCTTCGCGAGGGCCTTCTCGTTGGCGCGCATCGCGCGCAGCACGACGAAGCCGCTCGCGCCGTCCTCGGCCGCGCCGGTGATGTACACCCCGCGGGCCCGGGCCACGTCGACCAGGAGCGGCACGAGCACCTGGTTCACCTTGTAGAGGTCCCGCGGCGATGCCTCTCGCTTCACCACCTGCTTGAGGAGCGGGGCCAGCTCGTCCCGGGCCGCGAAGAGGCGGTTCACCAGCGGCGCCGGCAAGCGCTCTTGCCCCGGCGCCTGGGCCCGGGCCAGGACCTCGAGCATCGCGTCGACCTGCTGGGGGAGGGCGGGGTCGAGGGCCTTCACGCCCAGCTCGGCCTTCATCAGCTCGCTCGGGAGCTGGAACAGGGCCGCGGCCTTCACCCCGAAGGCCGCCTTGAGCTCGCGCCGGAGCCGGCGGGAGAGGAGCCGCTCGGCCTGCTGCTCCTCGGCAGACTCCGGACCGCCCCGCATGGAGAGCCGGCCGTCGATCGCCTGCATCAGCGCCGCCATCGGCCGCACCGCGTTGGAGGTCGCGAGCGGGGTGTGCTCCTGCGCCCCACGGTACCCGGCCCGCAGCGCCTCGGGCGGGGCATCGGGCCCCGTGGGCGCCGCCTTCGGGGCGGGCGCGGCGGGGCGCGCGGCCACGGGGGCGGGCTCCGCGGGGGTGGCGCCCGAGGCGGGGCGGAGGCGGCCGTGAGCTGGGAGCTTGTCCACCATGACGAGGGGAAGTCTGCCCCGGTTGCAGGGTGGCCCGCCAGGCCAAAAAGCCGCTAAATGTGTGACAAAAGCCCACTTGCGCGCACGCCTGCGAGCGTATCCGAGGGCTTGCGGGGCAGTCCGAAAATCGTTCCGCCCGCCTACGAGCCCCCGGCCTCGTCGTAGCCCTGGCGGTAGGCGTTCATCAGGCGCCCCCGCATGACGCTGTCGGGGCACACCAGGAGCTGCCGCTCGACCTTCGGCCGCCCCGCCTTGGCGTCGGCCCGACCGAGGGCGTGGGCGCCGTCCAGGCTGCAGTCCCGGGCGATCTGGGTGGAGGGCGTGCTGGCGGCGCAGCCGAGGCCCAACAGGGCGAGGCCGACGATGGCGAGCGGGCGCATGAGGCCGAGCATGCCAGCTCACGCCTTCGGGCGCAGCAGGGCATCGAACGCGGTCCGCGGGCGGGTCACCGGAGGGTCCCCCGAAGGGGTTATTGTTCGGCGAATAGTCGCCTGTCATGAGTTGGTGAGTCTGCGTCTAGAGCAAGGATGAGTAAGTCACCCAGCAAGATCCGGAGGGAGAACAAGGTCGCGCTGGCGAAGATGCGGGACGCGCTCTCGGGCCGAGCGAAGATGGACAGGTCCTACCAGATCGAGCTCGCGGACTATGGTCATCACGCGGCGATCCGCGACCTCGACGTGGACGCGAAGGCCAGGCTCTTCGTTCGAATCACCGAGCGGGCGCGGGAGCTCGCTGGCCCGGGCGAGCGCCTGACCGCGCAGCACTTCATGAACGTGGTCCTGCGCCTCTGCCCCGACCCCTACGGGACCTGCGCTGGAGTCGCCGAGGAGCTGCTCGGAGCCGGCCTGGTCGGGCGGCCAGAGCTCGAGCCGGTGTCGGAGAAGGTGCTGGAGGCTTTCCGCGCTCAGGCGACGTCGAGGGCTGGCGTGGTCGAGCCCAGCACCCTGATCGAGGTCGATAACTTCCTTCGCCATAAGTATGTCGCAGACCTGCGCATCGACGACCGAAGGGCGGCGGCCGAGAACCTCGCCGTCGAGGTGGCTCACGAGGGCGAGGCGGTCACCCCGGGCGCGGTGCGCGAGGCCATCTTCGACATGGCGAGACGCAGCGACAAGCCATCCGGGCTCGCGATGTTGAACGCCCTGTACGCCGGGGGCGACGGGGAATGAGCGAGGTCGAGGACACGCGCGCGGGTCTCCGGAGGAACCTCGAGGCGCTCCTCGACCTCTTGCAGGTGCTCGAGGAGCGTAGGGTGTTCAAGCGCCCGGAGAACCGGTTGGCTCGGGACGAGGTCGTCCGGCGGCTGGTGTCGGCCGAGCGAAGGCTCGAACAAGAGGGCGCCGACCTCCCCGCGGTTAGAGAAGAGCTGATGCAGGCCCGCTTTCAGCTCCAGGAGCAGCAGCGGCTCCGCGGGCGACTCTGGGACTTCTTCTTCATGCGGAACGTGCTCCTCGTGGCGTTCCAGGTCTCGATGCTCGTCCTCGTCGTGTGGTGGTCCGCCAGCCCTTGCGGCCCGAGCGAGATCCTGAAGGTCCCCAAGATCTACGTCGCGCTGGGGGCCGCCGCAGCGATCATCAAGACGCTACACTGGATCCACCAGAAGACGTCCCGGCTGGACTACCGGCCCCGGTTCCTGACCACGTATCTCGTCGCCCCCTTCATGGGCGCCACGTCCGGGATGGTCAGCTACCTCGCGGTCTCCAGCGGCCTGCTCAGCCTGAACGCCACCCCGCCCAAGGAACAGGGCAGCCTGGCCCTGTTCGCGGTGACCATCGCGGTGGGTTGGAACTGGATGCCGGTCTTCGACTGGATGGCGACCCTCGCGGCCCGCGTCCTCGCGAGCCAGGGTGCTCCGGCGCCGGCGAAGCCCGCCGCGGCCTCCGATGCGCGGCCCGCTGCGGCGGCCGACGACCCCGCCTTCGCGCACCGCGACGTGCTCGATCGCGCGGTGGCCTACGCTCGTGAGCTCGGCGCGGTGGAGGCGGTGTCGTGGGGTCCGAAGTATGTGGGCGGCCAGCCCACGGCTGCGGTCGCGCTGCGGTTCCACGTGACCGAGAAGCGGGGCGCTCTCGACCCGAAGCGCCGCGTCGCGCCGACCTTCCTCGGGCTGCCAACGGACGTCGTGGTCTCGGCCAGCCTCCCTGAAGTGGACGCGCCGAGGCTCGACGCGGATCAGCCCAGACCCGTTGGCCCGGGCGCGGAGATCGGCCTGGCCCAGGACCGCGCCGCGCGCGGCACCCTCGGGGCCTGGCTGACGAAGGCCGACCGGGTCTTCGCGCTGACCGCGCGGCACGTGGTGTACCCCGGCGCGACGAGGGCGCTCAGCAGCCCGGCCGGCAGCACCGCCGCCCCAAACGTGGTCGGCGAGCTCGCCGATTCGGACGAGGCGCTCGACGTCGCTTGGGCGACCGTCTCGAAGCCGCTCGCCGACCTCTCCGACCAGGTCGGGGGCCTCGGCCAGGCGTTCGAGGGCGTGCTCGATCTCGACGGCTTGCGCAGCGCGTCCGTCGAGCTCTCTGGGGCGGAGAGCGGCACGAACATCGTCTCGGGTACCGCCTCCTGGATGGTGCTCGTCGACTCGGGCGAGCGGAAGCTGCTCGTGGAGACCGGCGCACAGCGGATCGGCCCCGGTGATGCGGGCGCGGTGTGGTTCGTGCGCGACCAGGCGAAAGCGGCCGCGATGCACACCCGGACCATCACCTTCGGGGGCGGCTTCGCCTCTGTGGCCACGCCGATGGCGGCGATCCTGGAGCGCACCGGCATGCGCCTGTGGCGAAGGCAGTAGCCGCGCCCCGTTCGGGGTCCGATGGCCTAGGCCTTCGGGCGCAGCAACGCCTCGATCTCGGTCTGCAGGCGGGTCTCGGTGACGTTGCCCCGGTGCACCGCTCGGATCTCCCCGTCGGCGTCGAGGAGCACCACGGTCGGGGTGGCGTAGATCCCGTAGGCGTCGGTGACCTTGCCCCCCACGTCGACCACCACCGGGTAGCGCACCTGGCGGCGCTCCACGAAGGCGATCAGCTCCGCCTCGCTCTCCTCGACCTGGCTCATGGAGACGATGGTGAAGCCCTCGGCCCTGTAGCGCTCGTAGAGCCGGTTCAGCTTGGGGGTGGCGCCCACGCAGCCCACGCAGGAGGGGCTGAAGAAGTCGAGCAAGACGACCTGCCCACGCAGGGCCGACAGCTGCACGGTGCCGCCGCCGTCGAGCCGGGGCGCCTGGAAGTCGGGCGCAGGCTCTCCTGCACCGGGAGGCGCGGGCCCGAGCTGGACCAACGCGATCTTCACCACGAGCGAGGCGCCCACCGCCACCAGCGCGGCGATGAAGAGCCCGCCCACCAGCTTGTAGGCCCGCCTGCCGCCGTCGAAGCTCACCCGTGGCCTCCGTCCGTGTGAGCCGCCGGGGCCCCGTCCAGGTTCAACACCCAGGGCGAGATCCGCGACCGCTCCACCGTGATCCGGGCGAGGTTCACCCAGGCCTCCGCCACCTCGAGGATCGCCCCGTCGGCCGTGGCGACCAGGGGCTCGCCCTTCAGCACGGGGTCGGGGTTGGGGACGGTCTCGGCCCGCCAAGGCCAGCCGTGGGCCGCGGCGAGGGCCTCCACCTGGGCGGCGAGGCGGCCGCTGTGTGAGACGGGGGCGTCGAAGAGCCACCACACCGACGCGGGTGGGGCCGCGCCGAGGGTGCGGCCGACCGCCACCAGCGCGGCCTCGGTCTCCTCGGTCTCGAGGAAGCGCCCGTGCATGCTCGCCATGTCCCGCAGGCACCCGTCGCGCCCCAACAGGAGCACCCCGCCGGCCAGGGCCGCCTCGACCGTGAGGAGCACGTTGAAGCCGTCCACCGCCAGCGCGCGCCCGCCCGCCGCCTCGAGCGCGCGCTGCCGGGCCAGCCGGCGGGCCACCGCGTCCTCGCCCGCCGCGCAGCGCATCACCGCGCGGCGCTGGCGCTCGGTGAGCTGGTACCGGTCTCCGGTCAGGGTCCCCACCGCCTTGGACGAGTACCCCCGGCTCAGGAGCCAGCTCGCGTCGTGGGTAGCGGCCCTGAGGCGGGGGAGGGCGTCCGGGCCGAAGGAGGCGGCGTCCTCGGGGTCCGGGCCCCG
Organism: Deltaproteobacteria bacterium; assembly: GCA_020632995.1. Classification (GTDB taxonomy): domain Bacteria; phylum Myxococcota; class Kuafuiibacteriia; order Kuafuiibacteriales; family Kuafuiibacteriaceae; genus JACKEN01. The sequence continues at coordinate 1,190,984 of JACKEN010000001.1, forward strand.
GTGGCGGCGGCGCTCGGGCACCCCCGGAGGGTAGCACGGCGCGTCAGAGCTTGGCCCAGGCGACAGCATTTGCCACAGTGCGCAAGATGCAGCAGCGCGGGGATCGGCTGATCGAGTCCATCAAGTGCTCGATCATCGGGGATGACCACGTGATCGAGGGGCCCTTCGGGCCGCGGCGGGTGACCTACGCGGACTACACCGCGTCCGGGCGGTCGCTCTCGTTCATCGAGGACTTCATCCGGGACGAGGTGATGGCGCTCTACGCCAACACCCACACCGAGACCTCGGGCACGGGCCTGCAGACCACCCGGCTGCGCGAGGACGCCCGGGCGATCCTCCACCGCGCGATGGGCTGCACCGACGAGGACGTGGTGATCTTCTGCGGCTCGGGGGCCACCGGCGCGATCAACAAGATGGTCGACGTCCTCAACCTGCGCATCCCGGCCGACCTCGACGCCCGCTACCACTTCAAGGACCAGATCCCGAAGGAGGAGCGCCCGGTGGTGTTCATCGGGCCCTACGAGCACCACTCGAACGAGCTGCCGTGGCGCGAGTCGATCTGCGACGTGGTGACGATCGACGAGGACAGCGACGGTCGCATCGACAAGCAGGTCCTGGAGCAGGCGCTCCAGAAGTACCAGGCGCGCCCGCTGAAGATCGGCAGCTTCTCCGCCGCGAGCAACGTGACCGGCATCGGCTCCGACACCGCGGGCATCGCGGTGCTCCTGCACAAGTACGGCGCCCTGTCGTTCTGGGACTTCGCCGCCGCCGGGCCTTACGTGGACATCGAGATGAACATGCGGGGCTCGGGCCCCGACGGGCACCTCGCCTACAAGGACGCGGTCTTCATCTCCCCCCACAAGTTCATCGGCGGCCCCGGCACCCCGGGGGTGCTGGTGGTGAAGAAGAAGCTCCTCAAGAACCGCGTCCCCACCCAGCCGGGCGGCGGCACCGTGGCCTACGTGAACCCGGTGGAGCACCAGTACCTCGACGACCCCGTGCACCGCGAAGAGGGCGGCACCCCCGCGATCATCGAGAGCATCCGGGCCGGGCTGGTGTTCCAGCTCAAGGAGGCGGTGGGCCACGAGGCCATCCAGCGCCACGAGAAGGCCTTCATCGACAAGGCCATCGACACCTGGAACGCCCACCCCAACATCACCATCCTGGGCAACACCAAGGCGTGGCGCCTCTCGATCGTCTCGTTCCTCGTGCACCACGCCAAGCGCTACCTCCACCACAACTTCGTGGTGGCGCTCCTCAACGACCTGTTCGGGATCCAGGCCCGCGGCGGCTGCTCCTGCGCCGGCCCCTATGGCCACCGCCTCCTCGGAATCGACCTCACCACCTCCCGGGAGTTCGAGAACGAGATCATCCGCGGCTGCGAGGGCATCAAGCCGGGTTGGGTCCGGGTGAACTTCAACTACTTCATCTCCGACGTGGTGTTCGAGTACATCCTCGAGGCGGTGAAGCTGGTGGCGGAGGAGGGCTGGAAGCTCCTGCCGTACTACACGTTCGAGCCCAACACCGGCCTGTGGTACCACCGCGCAGGGCGCCCTGCGCCGCGGCGGCGCCTGTCGGACCTCGACTACTCGTCCGGCCGCCTCGAGTACCCGAGCCGCCACGCCACCGAGACGCAACGCGCCTTGCCGAGCTACCTCGAGCAGGCGCGGGAGATCATCGCCCGGGCGGTGAAGGAGTACCAGGGCTGGCGCCCGGCCGAGGCCCCGGTGCTCACCGAGAACTTCGAGCACCTGCGCTGGTTCCCGCTCCCCAACGAGGTGCTGGCGGAGCTGCAGGGCGGGGCGGCCAAGCAGTGCGTAGGGCCCTTGCGGGTGCTCGACGCGGGGCGAGGCTAGGATGAGCGCCGAGCCCCAGCACCCCGCCCTCCGCGACGCGTGGTGGGCCTTCCTCGAGGCGCGCTTCACCGACCGCGCCACCCTCGCCGCCGGCCTGGCCGAGCTGGACGCCCCGGCGCTGGTCTCGCTCGCCGCCCACGTCATCGTGGCCCGGAACCTGGTCCGCGCCCGCGATCAGGGCCCCGAGATCGAGGGGCAGCGCCTGAACCCCCTCGCCACCGAGGAGCTCACCGAGTGGATCGTGGGCAAGGGCAGGGCGTCGTGGCGCTCATGCCTCGGGGCGCCGGACGCGCTCCTCGCGCGCCTGTACGCGCGCTTCCTCGAGGCGAGCTCACCCCAGCTCCTGGGGGAGATTTTCCACGCCTACACCGCGCGGGGCGCGGGTGACCTGAACGACGCGGTGGACGCCTACCTGGCCGCCGACGCGTAGCTACTGGCGCTGCGACACCGGCATCGCCCGGGCCGCGTCCTCGAGGGCCGCCGCCTTCAGGACGTCGTCCGCCGCCTTCTCGGCCTGGAGCATCACCGCGCTCACGATGAAGCTGCCGGGGGTGCTCGGGAAGGTCGACGCGTCGATGACCCGCAGGCCCTGGGTGCCGATGACGTTGAACTTGCTGTCCACCACCGCGTCCGGATCATCGGCCCGGCCCATCTTGGCGGTGCCGTTGGCGTGGTGGCCCCAGCTCGCCTTGCCGACCTCCTCCGCGATCTGCTCGAGGGTCTGGGCCTTCGGGCCCGGCAAGACCTCTTGCTCGACCAGGTCGCCGAAGCGCGCGATCAGCTCGCGCCCCATCTGGACGCCGCGCGCGAGGGGGAGGCGGTCGTCCCAGGCCGAGGTCTCCTCCTCGTGGTACTGGAAGTTGATCCGCGGCTGCCCGCTCGGGTGCTTGGGGTCGACCTGCACCGTGCCGTGCTTGTCGCGCTTGTTCTCGTCCAGGATCACGAGCGTGGCGAGGTTCGGGTCGCTGGCCGCCTCGGCGGAGTAGCCGGGCTCGTAGCCCGCGAACTTGCCCGGGACGAGGAAGAAGTAGAGGTCCGGGTCGCTGAGGCTCGGGTCGGACTTGGCCTGGAACGCGACGATCGCGCCGTTGGTGGCGTACGCGGTCCCGCCCTCCGCCTGCCACTTCTTGAACACCGCGTCCTTGTCGTCGAAGCTCAGCGCGAGGTCCTTCACGAGATCGAGCGGCTGCTTCAGGCGGAACACCAGGCCGTACTCGTAGCGATCCGACAGGCTCTTGCCGACCCCGGCGCGCACCACCTTGGGCTCCACCCCCATCGGCTTCAGGGTGTCGAGGGCCTCCTGGCTGCCGATGCCGGAGCGCAGGAGCACCGCCGGCGACTCGAAGGCGCCGGCCGACAGGAGCACCTCGCGCCCGGTCGCCTCGACGTGGGTCTTGCCGTCCGGGCCGGTGTACTGGACGCCCACCGCCACGTTGTTCTCGTCCAACAGGACCTTGTCGACCTTGGCTCCGGTCCGGATCTCGACGTTGTCGGGCAAGCGCTCCTGCACCGCGAGGAGGCGGTCCCGCGGGCCGTTCCTGCGGCCGGTCTTGGTGATCGAGGTCGGGGTGAGGGTGAGGCCCTCGTTGCCCTGGTTCAGGGTGTCGTTCGGGTCGAAGAGGGTGACGAGCCGCTTGAGCTTGTCACCGACGCTGCCGAGCTCCTTGAAGGAGAACTTCGTGGTCTCCCAGACCATCCGCAAGAGCTGCTTGTCCTGCAACAGGAGCTTCGGGTCGGCGCGGGTGGTCTCGAGCCAGCCGTCGAAGCCGTGCCCGCCGATGTTCTGGAGCCCCTCGATGCCGGTGCGCTTGCCGACCTCGTGCAGCAGCCGGAGCACCGGGCGGTACCGGTTCTTCTCCAGCTTGTTCATGTACTGCTGCATGTTCTTGGCGCTCCACGAGGGGTCGCCGGTGACCTTCGCGATGTTGTCCCAGTCGACGTCGTCCGGGCGCACGAAGATCATCGCGTTCATCCGCGTGCTGCCGCCGATGCCCTCGCCGCGCGGGTAGAAGATGCCGCCCTTGGCCTCGACGTACTTCGGGTCCTGCCGCTGGCGGGCCGGGTCCGAGAAGTGGTCGACGAAGTAGCCGGAGCCCCCGACCGCGAGGTCCGGGTGCTCGGACGCGATCGCGTGCGCCACCGGCACCTCGCTCGCGACCACCTTCTTGTCGCCGCCCCCCTCGAGGACCAGCACCTTGTAGCCGGACTCCGCGAGCCTGGCCGCGGTCACCGCGCCCGCGCCGCCCGCGCCCACCACCACGTAGTCGAACTTCGCGTCCGCCTTCTTGGGGAGGGCCTCGGCCACCGCCTTCGGGGCGGCCGGGCGACCGACGGTGGGGGCCTGGAGCCCCGGGTCGGGGCGCGTGCGGGCCTGGGTCGGGGCCAGCCCGACCTGCAGCGGGGCGGGCGCCACCACCGCGTTCGAAGCCGGTGCGCTCGCGTCGGCCGGAACGGTGATTCGTGGTTGGCCCCGCTGGACCTTACCCGACTGCATGGGGAGCTTATCGCCCCGATCCTGCGGTTGTTTCTCAAACTCGCCTTCAAGGTGGGCGAATGTGGACGGCCGCGGGTCAGCCTAACGGCTCAGGAACGCGGGCCTTTCGGCCATGGGCGGTTTCGCGTCAGAGCTACAGGCTGATGCTCGCCGCAGCCGGAGCGGCGTCGCGCTTGGCGTCGACCTCGGCCTCCTGGGTCTTCCAGCCCTCCTTCTTCACCCGCACCCTGTATTTGCCCTGGTCCACGTTCTTGAAGCGGTAGTTCCCCTGGGCGGTGGTGCGGGTGGACTGGACCACGTTGCCGTCGTCGTCCACCAGCTCCACCAGGGTGTTGGCCGAGCTCTTGTTGTCCTGGGCCGACAGGCCGATGCGGCCCTCGACTTCGGCGTAGGCCGCCTTCTGGGCCGCCCGGGTGTCGTGCAGGAACACCACCTGCTCGGTCTGCAGGCGCCGGCCCTTGGCGTCGAGGAAGGACACCTTGGCGCGGTAGCGGCCCCGCCCGCGCGCCTTGCCGTCGTTGCCGCGCCCGTCCCAGGCGAGGGTCATCGCGCCCATGGTGCCCTTGGTCTGCCGACGGTGGATCACCACCGGCTTGGCGTCGGTGGTCTCGATCTCGAGCTGGATGCTCCCCGCGAGCTCCGGGCGCCCCGCGATGTTTCGCAAGCTGACCTGCGTCTGCTGGCGCTGCTCGTCGAAGCGGACGCCGACCTCGGTCATGTAGACGTCGCCCGTGTAGAGCTCGAGCACCTGGTGCGAGACCTGGCCCTCGGCGTTGGTGGCGTGGATCTCGACCCGGTGCTTGCCCTCGCTGAGCCCCTCGGGCCGGAGCACGTGGCGGAGGGTCCCGCCGCACGCGGTGGCCACCGGGCGGTCGTCCACCTGCAGCTCGAGGCGCCGCACGCCCTTGGTGCCGACGCCCTGGGCCTCGATGGTGAGCGCGGCGGGGCCGTCGAGGCGCTGCCCGTCGTTGAGGCCAGCGACGGAGATGCTCATGACGTCGACGCTCACCAGCCCGAGCACCGCCCACATGGCCTCGCCCTTGTCGGCGCCGCTCTGGCCGGAGTGGACCGTGCCCCAGCCGCCGTCGTCGCGCTGGTGGGTCGCGAGCCAGGTCTGGCCGCGCGAGATCTGCGGGCTGGTGTCGTCATAGCCGGCGAGCTTGAGGGCATAGAGGGCCTGGCCGGTGGCGAGGGCGTCGCTCCGCCCGGCCTCGAGGCCGAAGCCCCCGTCCTTGTTCTGGCGCGCCACGATCATGCGCTGGAGCTTCTTCGAGGCGGGCTCGCTCGCCTTCACCCCGGCCGCCACCAGGCCCATCAGGGCGTAGTCCAGGTCGAGGAGCGAGATCTCGTCCTTCTCGGTCCAGGCTCGGCTGGTCCGCGCAAGGTAGCCTTCGGCCCGGCGCATCGGCGGGAGCCACGCGTCGTCCGCGGTGCGGGCGTAGGCCTGCCGCCAGGTCTGCATCGCCTGGTAGGTGGTCTGCATGGTGCCCGCGACGACCGGGGGTCGGCGATCGTCGTCGGGGATGGCGCCGTCCTCCTGCTGGTGCTGGATCAGCTCCTCCGCGTAGCGCAACAGCTGCCCGGTCTTGGTGCCGTCGATCCACTGGTCGTAGCGGGCCCACGCCGCCCCCTGGAACGCCACCCCGGTGCGGCGGCCGCCTGCGGTGACGCCCAGCTCGAGCGCCCCGACCATGACCGCGAGGTCGTCGGCGGACACGTCGTACTTGTTGTGCCGGCCCACCGTCAGCCCCTCGAGGGTCACCGCCTGCACGTGGCAGCCGTAGCACTTGTGTTGCTCGGTCCACTGCCGGGACGCGCGGACCAGGAAGTCGAGCCCGCGCTGGGCGGCCTTCCTGACCCCAGGGTCGATGGTCCTGGCCTGGGTCCCCTTCGGGGCAGGGCAGTCCGCCTCGAGCTCGGCGAGGGCGAGTTGGGTGGGGAGGACGCCGAACAAGGCGGCGACGAGAGCGGTTCGCATGCACCCCCAACGCGCGGGGGCGCGCCCACGATCTGTCGGCGCTCGGGATTTACCGCCCTTTTACAAATCGGCGTGTCCAGCAGGTTGCCTCGCGCCGGGGGCCGGTGTGAGGTCGCGCCATGGCCAGCCACACCTTCGGGGCCCTCACCCTGGACCTGCCCGGGGAGTGGGAGGACCAGACCATCCTCACCTTCGTGAAGCGCCCGAAGGCGCGGATGGCCACCGCGGCGGTGCAGGACATGAACCGCAACCTGATCATCAGCCGGGCGTGGGCGGACGGGACCTTCGACGTGCACGATCTCGCCGCGACCCACCTCGAGGGGCTGAAGGCGGCCATCCCCGACCTCGAGGTGCTGAAGGAGGACACCGCGGAGATCGCAGGCGCGCCTGCGCTGCTGCGAGAGGTCCGCTTCGCCACCCCGAGCAGCGGCGTCGCCCAGCAGCTGCACGTCTTCGTGGTGCGGGGGGAGCTCGCGCTCACGTGCGTGGGCACCGGCTCCGCCGGCATGGCGTTCCAGGGGCTGCGCAAGGAGATGTTGGGGATCCTGGAGAGCCTCCAGGTCGAGGCGTGATCAGTCGAGGTTGTCGATCTTGGTGCGCTTGGCCTCCGCCAGCTGCACACCCATCACGTTCAGGATGAAGTACGGGTCGGGGCGAGCGGCGGCGCCGCGGATCGCGTTGTAGGCGGTCCCGACGGCCGCGATCCCCGCGATCCCCACCGCCACCTGCGGCACCACCGCCACGAAGGTCGACAGCCCCACCGTGCCGAGGCCGATCGCGCTCGCCGCGAGCAGGGTGGTGTTCCTGCTCTTCGGTGGGGTGGTGTTGGCGGGCGCGTTGACCTGATCGATGCCCTGCTCGACGCCCTTGACCACGTCGCGCCGCAGGGAGCCGTCGATGGAGTCGCGGAAGGTGTTCTCGAGGAGCGTGGCCATCTGGCGCGGGATGAGCATCGCGCCCTCGAAGAAGGAGTTCACCACGTCGTCCACGTGGATGACGCGCACGTGCTGGTAGTCGTCGCCGGCCAGGATCGCCTCGGCGTTCTTCTCGACCCGGTTGAGGCGCCCGCGCTCGCTGATCGCGAGGTAGCGCTTGTCCTGGGCGTCCTGCACCACGATGAGGTCGAACTTGCTCTTCCTCGCGAGCTCCAGCATCGGCTCGAGCTGGGCGTCCTTGGGCAGCTCGAACACGTTCTCGTAGACCGTGCCGGCGAGGCGCAGCGGCGGCGCCCGCACCAGCTGGAGGAGCCCGTGGCCGGTGTTGAAGGCCTGCTCGACCCGCGCGAACTTCGCCTCGAACGCGTCGAGCTGGCCGGTGGGGATCAGCGCGCCGAGGGCGCTCTCTTGGCCCGCCTTCAGGCGATCCAGCTCCGCGCGCGCCCACTGGACCTCGGGGAAGCTCAGGGTGCGGCTCGGCACCTCGCCGTGGCGCGCCTGGTCCACCAGCTCGGCCACCTCACGGGCCTCGGGCTCGGTGAGGGCCGAGATTCGGACGGAGTCCACGACGTGGCCGATCTTTCCCATGCGTGTCGCACAATGTAGGCTATTTCGGCTGACGATGCCAGGGGGGCGGCGCGAGATCCCTCATCCGCGCCACGGAACCGGTCAGTTCGGAGACCCACCGCGTGTCCATGAGGGTTTACTCTTGCCTCGCCCGACGCGCCGAGGGGCGCGCCCGTCTGGTATGCTGGAGGAGACGAGAGACGCCATGCACGCGATGAGGTGGATGCTCTGTGGGCTCGTGGCCGGCTTGGCCAGCGCCTGCGTGACCCCGGGCGCGGTGGGCCCCGGCCAGGTGCCCCAGGGGCCCGAGGTGCGGGGCAAGGTCGTCTCCATCCTCGAGCGGCCGGGAGCCGGCGCCGACAAGACCTCGCTCTACGAGGTGAAGGTGCGCCTGGCCGACGGGCAGACGCGGACGATGACCTTCGCCGGGCTCCTCCCCTACAGCCTGGGCGAGGAGGTCGCCTTGAGCGGGGCGAGCATCGCCGCCACCACCACCCCGGGCACCGCGCAGCCGAGCAACGCCCAGAGCGGCACGAGCGGCGACGACACTGGCCAGTGGGTCTACACCAACCCCTACGGTTGGGTCTGGGCGCCCACCCTGGGCGCCTACAGCTACGTCCCTGGCTACGCGTCGTCGCCCTACACCTCGGTCTACCTCACCGGGCGCGGCTGGGTCTGGGTGAGCGCGCCGTGGCTCTGGAGCTGGCAGCCGGGTTTGTCGGTGTCCTTCGGGGGTGGCTACCCGGTGTACGGCGTCTGGGGCCGCTCGTGGGGGCGCAGCCCCCGGCCCGGGCTCTCGGGGCGCTGGGGCCCCAGCCGGGTGCACCGCCACCACAGCAGCGGCCGCCGCGGCCGCCGCTGAACGCTCAGGCGACCTGATCGCAGACCGCGTGGTCCCCCACCGGCCGGCAGCGCGTGCGCGCGTGGCCGAGGATCTCCGGCCCATCCCGCATGGGCGAGGGCAGGGGGCGCCACCCCCGCGCGAGGCGCGCGGCCAAGAGCTCATCGGCGTCGGGGACCCGCGTGGCTGGGAGGACCTCCCGCAAGCCGCCCAGTCAGGTGGAGTCGAACACTACCAGGAGCGCGCCCGCGCTGCTCGGGAGCCGGGCCACGACGTCGTGGGTGAACTCGTCCTGGATGACCACGTCGAGCACCTCCCCACCGGCGCGCAGGAGGTCGTGCAGGGTGCGGTGGGCGTCGAGGAACGCCTGGGCGGCGGCGGCCTCGCGCGGACCGGGGTGCTGCCAGGGGGCGCTCACGGTCTCAGTGTAGGCGAGCCGTGACGTGGTTTGCCAGGGACGCCGTCGCGCGGCTCCCCGACCGGCGGGCCAAGCGGTCAGGCTCAGCCCACGGTCAGGTGGGCCAGCAGCCCGTCCAGGAGCGGGCGATAGAGCGCTTCTCCCCGCAGCTTGGCTCTCCAACGCTCGGGGATCTCTTGGACGCCACCTCGGAGGCCTGCAATCCCACCTGCAACACAGGCGGTCGTGTCGGTGTCGTTGCCCAGTCGAATCGCCTGCCGAACGACACCCTCATACGAGTCCAGCTCCATCGCGAGGCGCGCCGACCTGAGCGAGTCCACGACGTACCCCGAGCCGTTCCCTGAGGGCGCCTCGTCCGGGCGCACCTGCCACTCGAGCTCCTCGCGCTCTCGAGACTCCAACGGGAAGAGGGCGCGAAACCTGGCCGTGGCGTCGCCCCACGGATCTCCGGCGTCTTCCAGCCAACACCGGGCCCAAAGGCAATACAGCCCGCAGCACACCTGGGCCCGCAGGTGGCCGTGGGTCACGCGAGACTGGGCGAAGGCGTCCTCCACGAGCCTCGCGTCGGGGCCGGTGTGCCAGAGGGCGAGCGGGAGGGAGCGCATCAGCGAGCCGTTCCCGTTGCTGTAGGTGTCCGAGGGCCCCGCCTCCAGCGCGGGCGTGCCTGCGCGGAGGGCGGCGATCGCCCGGCCCGTCGTCACGCCCACGTCGAAGACATCGTTGTCGACCGCGAGGTAGCCGAGCTCGTACCAGTTCTGCAGCCGCCGCCCGAAGTCCTCCACGTCGAGGCCGCCACGATGGAGGAGTGACGCGAGCAGACAGAGCGCCTGCGCGCCATCATCCGACCATGTTCCCGGCGGAACGCCCACGTGGGCACGAGAGAAGCCCTCTGGCGGTTGGTACTCGATGAGACCGGCGGCTGGGATCTCGCTCGCGGGGTGGAACTCGTAGGGCACTCCGAGAGCGTCGCCAACGAGGAGGCCGATGAGCCCACCTTCCACCCGCTCCAACGCAGTGGGTTTGCGCTTGGTCGACCTGCTCATCCGCCACCGCGCACTGCAACTGAACCTGCAAAAGACTCCGGTGAGTGGATCTCGCAGGCACCGTTGTGCAACCACACGCCGGGCAGCTTCGCGCGCAGCGCGCGCACCAGGGCCACCGCATCCTCCAGCTCGCAGACCCCCTCCAACGCGGAGCCGCCCCACGCGACCGGCTCGACATCGAAGAGGGTGAAGCCGATGTCCAGCCAGCCGGAGGGCCCGGTCCAGCGGGCGCGCCAGTCCCACCAACTCGGGTCGGCGCTGTGGATCAGGGCGACGCCGGGGAGGGCGAGGAGGGTCTCGGCGACCCGCTCGGGCGCGTAGGTCTCGATGTCCTCGAGCGTGCCGCTGCTGGGCGGCGGGTCGCGGAGTGGCCCCGGGATGAGCGACCAGTCGACGATCTCGACGAGGGCCATGGGCGGCGCTACCGCCGTCCCTTCGGGAGCGCGGCCTCCAGCGCGAACACGTGCTCGTCCTGGGCCCCCCAGCCGCGCAGACCCTCGGCGAGGTTCACCAGGTAGTCCACGTTCGGGCCGCTCGGGCCCACCGCGCCCGCGATCTGGGCCGCGATGCGCTCCACCGGGGCGGGGCCGGCGTAGTTGCGGTTCTGGGGGGTGGCCCAGTAGACCATCGCCTCGGCCGAGCCGCCGGCGGCGTCGGTGAAGTGGACGGTGACCGGGTGCTGGCGGTAGCCGCCGCGCTCGCGGACGTCGAGCTTCTTCAGGATCTCGTCCTTGGCCGCGCCCTCGATGCGGAAGGCGAGGCCGAAGCACTCACCGCCGGGGGCCTCGATCAGGGTGGCGACGCGGCCGGGGGCGCCGGGGACGCCGCGGTGGTCCACCGAGGCCTGCCAGAAGCGGCGGACGAAGCCGCGGATGGTGCACGGGCGGCGCTCGATGAACGGGAAGTCCGGGCGCCAGATCAGGGAGCCGTAGCCGAAGATCCACATCCGTAGGTCTGAACCTAGCAGATGCGTCCCGGGATGCCGAACGGACCTGGCTCGGGATGAGGCAGGGAGAGGAGGGCGGGGCCGGTTGAGCCGACCCCAACCCCGGGGCTACTCGTCGGTGACCTCGTACAGGCCGGCCGCGCCCATGCCGCCGCCGATGCACATCGACACGATGCCGAAGCGACCACCCCGGCGCCGCAGCTCGTAGAGCAGCGTCGCGCTGAGCTTGGCCCCGGTGCAGCCGAGGGGGTGACCCAGGGCGATGGCGCCGCCGTTCACGTTGATCTTCTCGGCCGGGATGCCCAGCTCCCGCTGGGAGTAGGCAGCCTGGCTTGCGAAGGCCTCGTTGACCTCGAACAGATCGATGTCCTCGATCTTGAGGCCGGTCTGCTTCAACAGCGCCCGGATGGCGGGCACCGGGCCGATGCCCATGATCTCCGGCGGGACGCCCTGCACGGTGAAGCCGCGGAACCGGCCGAGGGGCTTCACCCCGAGGGCCTTGGCCTTGGCGTCCGACAGGAGCACCGCGGCGGCGGCGCCGTCGTTCATCGGCGACGCGTTGCCCGCGGTGACGGTGCCGGTGGCGCTGAAGGCGGGGCGCAGCTTGGCCAGGGCCTCGAGGGTGGTCTCGGGCCGGGGGCACTCGTCCACCGTGAAGGGCACCGTGGTGACCTCACCGTCCTTGTAGACGCGGGCCGGCATCGCCACGATCTCGTCGGCGAAGACCTTCTTCTCGATCGCCCGCACCGCCTTCATGTGCGAGTTGAGGGCGAACTCGTCCTGCATCTCGCGGGAGATGCCGAACTGCGCCGCCACCCGCTCCGCGGTGAGCCCCATGGCGATGTACGCCTCGGGGCGGCTGTCGACGAGCGAGGGGTTCAAGGAGACCTTGTTCCCCGCCATGGGCACCATGCTCATGGACTCCACGCCGCCCGCCACCATCACCTCGGACAGCCCGCACTGGATCTGCATCGCGGCGTGCGCGATCGCCTGCAGGCCCGAGGAGCAGTAGCGGTTGATCGTCTCGCCCGTCACCGTGTCGGGGAACCCGGCCAGGAACACCGCGTTCCTCGCCACGTTGAAGCCCTGCTCGGCCTCCGGGAAGGCGCAGCCCATCACCACGTCCTCGACGTCGGCGGGGGCGAGGCCGGGGACGCGGGCCACCGCCTCCTTCAGCACCACCGCCGCCATGTCGTCGGGGCGGGTGTCCTTGAGGGTGCCTTTGATCGCGCGGCCGACGGGGGTCCGCACCGCGCTGGCCACAATCGTGTTCAACGGAAATGCCATGTCGTTCCTCCGTCCTCAGTTCCGGAGCGGCTTGTTGTTCATCAACAAGCTCTGCATCCGCGCCTGGCTCTTCTCCATGCCGCACAGGGAGAGGAAGGCCTCACGCTCCAAATCGAGGTAGTGCTGCTCGGTGAGCTCGGTGCCCGGGGCCACGTTCCCGCCGGTGAGCACGTGCAGCACCTTCTGGGCGATGACCGCGTCGTGCTCGGTGGCGAAGCCGCCCTGCACCATGCCCCAGACCGACATCTGGATGCTCTTGGCCGCGTCCTGGCCGGCGGCCTTGATCACCCGCGGGCGGGGCGGCCGGTAGCCAGCGCGCGCCATGCCGAGCGCCTTCTGCTTCGCCTCGTACAGGTGGTGCCCCTTGTGGAGCGACACCCCGTCGGTGGGGAGCAGGAAGCGCAGGCGCTTGGCCTCCTCGGCGCCCGTGGCCACCTTGGCCATCGCGATGTTCAAGGAGCCCTGGCCGATGAAGGCCAACAGATCCGCGCCCTTCACGTCCTGGGCGCCCTCGGTCCAGCGCTCCACCATGCGGAGGCACCCGCCGCCGCCGGGGAGCAGGCCCGCGCCGACCTCGACCAGGCCCATGTACGTCTCCGCCTGGGCCTGGCACGCGTCGGCCGCCATCGCGATCTCCGCGCAGCCGCCGAAGGTGTACTGGAAGGGCGCCGCCACCACCGGGACCTTGGCGTAGCGCAGGCCCTGCAAGGCAGCCTGCAACCCGGTGATCGCGCCGTCGATCATGCCCCACTCGCCCTGCATCGCGCCCATGTAGATCAACATGAGGTTGGCGCCGGCGCCGAAGTGGGCCCCCTGGTTGCCGATGACCAGGGCGTCGAAGCCGCTCTCGGCCACCTCCACCGAGCGCGCGAGCATCTTGATGACGTCGTCGTCGATGGTGTTCATCTTGGTGTGGACCTCGAGGCAGAGCACGCCGTCACCGAGATCGATGAGGTGCGCCCCGAGGTTCTTCTCCACCACGTTCTTGGCGTCCTCCTTGAGGGCCGCGAGCGAGATGTTCTTGGGATCCTTGGGCAGCTTCGCCGCCTTCTTGGCCGTGACGTCGTAGAAGTCCCGGTCGGACAGGGGGCCGCCGTAGAAGCTCTCCCGGCCGCTCTCGAGCATGTCCATGACGACCTTGGGCACCTGGATGCCCTCGGCCTGCATGCGGGCCACGCTGTCCTTCACCCCGATGGCGTCCCACGCCTCGAAGGGGCCCATGTCCCAGTTGTAGCCCCACTTCATGGCGTTATCGATCTGGACCAGGTCGTCCGAGATCTCGCCCACGAGCTTGGCGCTGTAGCAGAGGGTGTGGGCCAGGGCCGCCCAGCCGAACTTCGCGGCCTTGTCCTGTTGGGCCACGAACTTCTTGAGCCGCGCGCCCGGATCCTCGACCTCGCGCACCGCGCCGATCGAGTCGAAGCGCACCTTCTTCTGCTCCCGGTACGCGCCGGTGGCCACGTCGTAGACCTGGATGTCCTTGCCGACCTTCTTGTAGAAGCCGGCGCCGGTCTTCCGGCCCAGGTTCTTGGCCTTCACGAGGCCCAGGATCCACTCGGGCATCTTGAAGACGTCGCGCTCGGGGTCGTCGGCGAGGCTGTCGTAGCAGTTGTTGGCCACGTGCACGAAGGTGTCGAGGCCCACGATGTCGCCGGTCTGGAACGCCGCGCTCTTCGGCCGCCCCATCGGGGTGCCGACGATCTTGTCGACCTCTTCGATGGTGACGTCGTGCTCCGGCATGAGGTGCACGGTCTTCATCAGGCCGTAGGTGCCGATGCGGTTGGCGATGAAGTTGGTGGTGTCCTTGCCGTACACCACGCCCTTGCCCAGGTAGTCGCCGATCGCGGCGGCCCGAGCCATCGTCTCTTCGCTGCTCTTCGGCCCCGGCACCAGCTCCAGCAGGTGCATGTAGCGGACGGGGTTGAAGAAGTGCATGACGCAGAAGCGGGCCTGCAGGTCGGGCGGCAGATCCGCGGTCATGCCCTCGAGCGAGAGGCCTGAGGTGTTGGAGCACAACAGCGCGTCCGACTTCAGGACCTTCGCCACCTTGGCGAAGAGGGCGCGCTTGATGTCGAGGTTCTCCACCACCGCCTCGATGACCAGATCGCACTCGGCGAGCTTGTCGAGGTGGTCTTCGAAGTTCCCCACCGTGATCATATGGGCGAGGTCGGGGTCGAAGAAGGTGGCGGGCTTGCTCTTGAGCGCCTTCTGCACCGCGCCCGCGGCGAAGCGGTTGCGCGCGGCCGGATCGGCCTTCTCCGCGTCGGAGAGGTTGGGTGGGACGATGTCGAGTAGGTACGTCTTGATGCCTGCGCCGGCGAGGTGGGCTGCGATGCCCGTCCCCATGACGCCCGCACCCAGGACCGCGGCGGTATCGAGTCGATGGGCCATTTTAGTTTCGCCTCCGTTGAGTCTTACGAAAACTGAATGACGATTCAGTCCTCGGGGGCACCCTAGGCGCTGGGGCCCCGGGTGGCAAGGCCGAGCACCGAGAAGAGGCTGTTTCGTTTCGGGGGGAGGCTGTTCAGCGGGCCGCGTCGCGGAGGGGGTCGAAGGTGGCCAGCGGCTTGCGCATACCCACCTCGTAGACCGTGATGCCCTCGCTCCCCCAGCGGGCCTGGCGGGTCTGGAACAGGCTGGGATCGAACGTGATCCCGTGGCCGTGGGAGGTGCGGAGCTTTCCCCCCGCGGTGGGGTCGTACTCGCCGTCGGTGAGGGCGGTGCTGTTGCTGCTCCGGGGCTCGAGCGACACCACGGTGCCGCCGACCCGGAAGTCCTGCTTCGCCGCCTTGGGCGGGGCGAGGAACTGCACCAGGCGCGACAGATCGAAGCTCTTGCCGTCCCGCTGGATCCGGACCCGGTCGCCGCTCGGCTGCCCCTCGAGCTGGAAGAGGGGCCGCTCGCCGAGGGGCGCGGGGTTCGCGCGGGGGTCGGGCACCGCGTGATCCCACAGCGCGGTGAGGGCGGGCTCGGGGGCGGGCTGGTGCTCGAGGCGCCCCGAGAAGACCCGCTTCGAGGTCCAGGCCTCGCCCTTGTCGAACTGCAGGCTGCGCTCGTAGAGCACCTCACCCTGGGCGTCGATGACCCGCACCCCGAAGGTCGGGTCGCGGGTGTAGGCCTTGGCGTCGGGGTGCTGCACCAGGCTGCGGGAGATGGTGACCGCGTTGTGCTTGGCCCCCTCGATCTCGACCGTGGAGGGCCGCAGGTAGGCGCCTTGCTGGTTCCCCGCGCCGTCCATCAGCACCACGGTGGCGCCCTTCGGCACCGTGACGAGCACGTCGTCCCGCTCGAACCCGTGCACGGTGAAGCCGCCCACCGGGTCCTTGTCGCGCTTCACGCTGAGGTGATCGAGGTACCGGCGCTGGAAGACCGCAACCTCGCCTGCGCCGTCGAGCTTCGAGAAGCGGGAGTCGACGTTCACCACCAGGTCCCGGGCGCTCGCGGCGGGGGCGCCGGCCTTGCCGAGGGCGGTGAGGGCCACGTCCAGCTTCTCGCCGAGGGCCGCCCGCGCCTCCTGGGTGCCGAGCGCGCGGCCGAGGTCACCCACGGTGGCCTTGCCATCGATGAGGCGCTGGGCGAGCTCGGGCGCCGCCTTCTGCAGGAAGGCCTGCGCCGCCTCCGCCGCGCTCCCGAGGGCGGCGGGGCCCACCTCGGCGCCGAGGGTGTCGGGGTGCTCGACCGCGGCCCGCGCGCTCAGGCTCGGCACCGGGAAGTCGGCGGGCAGCCCGACCTTCAGGAGGTCGCCGCCCACCGGGGCGAGGAGCTTCCTCACCGCCTCGGCCGGGAAGGGCACGAGGCGAGCCCCGGCCTTGATCCCCGCCGCCTCGACTGCGGCGGCGGCCTGCTCCACCGCGGAGATCGTGACCTGGCCGGCCCCGTTGACGAGGAGATCGTTGGTCCGGTGCAGCTGATCCCGGATCTGGCTGACCTGGTCCTCGGGCAGGCCGAGGGTGCGCAGGAGGGGGAGCTGGAGCTTCTGGCTGGGGCGGGCCTGCATGGGTGGGTCTATGTAGTTAAGCAGCCTTCAGTCGGGGAGTAAATGCGCAGCATCACACGCCCCCTCCGGGCGGCCCGAGGCGGGCCAGGAGGGCGTCCGCGAAGCGGCCCGGAGAGGCCGTATCCGTTCGGAAATACAGGGCGGGCTCCACCAGCTCGAGCTCCATGAGGCGGGGCTGGCCGGCCGCGTCCCGCACCATGTCGACCCGGGCGTAGAGGGGGGCCCCGGCCACCGCGGCCACCGCCTGGCCATCGGCGGCGGCCCCCAATGGGGGGCGTTCCCGTCCGAGGGCCGTGCGAAGAGGCCGACCGAAGGGCGGGCTTGTCAACGCCCGGTGGGCCGCCGCCACCAGGTCGGGGGCCGGCCGCGGGTCGGGCCGGATGTCGCCCCCGTGCTCCTCCTGAACCCGGAAGTCCCCCGCCTTGGGCACCTTCACGATCGCGTGGCTCAGGGCGCCCTCGAAGAAGAACAGGGAGTGCTCCCCCTGGGTGAGCACGTTGGGCAGGAAGGGTTGCACCAGGAGCTCGGTGCCGTCGCAGGCGGCCACG
Source organism: Deltaproteobacteria bacterium (assembly GCA_020632995.1). GTDB lineage: Bacteria > Myxococcota > Kuafuiibacteriia > Kuafuiibacteriales > Kuafuiibacteriaceae > JACKEN01. The sequence continues at coordinate 1,207,894 of JACKEN010000001.1, forward strand.
ACGTCGGCCAGTGCGTCGGCGTCGAGGGACTCGGGGAGGCGGTGGGCGCCGACCGCGTTCGCGCCCACGGTGGGCTTCACGATCAGCTCGCCCCCGCCCAGGGCCCGGCGGAGCTCGGGGACCGCCTCCGCGGTGAGCCGCGCGACCACTCGGGTGGGGATCACCGGCACCCCCGCCGCCTCGAGGGCGAGCAGGTAGCCCTTGTGCACGTTGGCCTCCACCACCTCGAGGGGGTTGAGCAGGAGGGATTGCGCGTCGATGCGCCGGAGCGCGTGCAGGAAGTCCTGCAGGTGCTGGGTGTAGTCCCAGGTGGAGCGGATGATCACCGCCGCGTACCGGCTGAAGTCCACGTCGGCGCGCCAGGGGACGGTCTCGACCTCGAAGCCGCGCTCGGCGAGGGCGGGTCGCGCGAGATCGTCGTCACACACGAAGTCCGTGAGGTCGTTCATGCTCAGGAAGGCGATGCGGCGCACGCCGGCTGCATACGGCCCTGGCCGCGGGTGGGCAAGCGGCCGGAGCGGACGTTCACGTGCAGCCCTTGCGCCGGGGAGGTGCCGATGCTGCGCGTCGGCGTTTGCCCGCAGCGTGTGTCGGGCGGTGCCTGTAGGTGACGCGCCTTGGCATGCCTGATGCTGAACGCGGGGCCATGACCCGCGTAAACGGCAACCTGGCCTCCAACCAACTCCCTCAGTACCGCCGCCCCGACGACCAGGCCCGCCCGGACTCGGCCCCCGGGGAGGCCGCGGACCGGCCCGCGCGGATCTCGGCCGCGGTGGCCTCGATCGTGGCGATGACCGGCGACGGGGTCTCCTCGGTGCAGGCGAACGTAGCCGAGCGCACCCCCGAGGCGCGCACCGAGGCCTACGTGCGGCAGCACTTCGAGCAGGAGTTCGGCAAGCTCGCCTCCGACCCCGACAAGTTCCACGCGATGATGAAGGAGGTCTACGGGGCCGGCTATGACAAGAACGCGGCCGAGCAGATGCGCCAGCAGGCGCTGAAGGGCGACTACTCGTGGCTCCCGAAGGTGGAGTTCGTCGACGGCAAGACCCTGGGCGGGGCCCACGGGGCGTACGACAAGGAGTCCGGCACCGTCTTCTTGAGCAAGGAGCTCCTCGGCAACCCGAAGCTGGCCGCCCAGACCTTCATGGAGGAGGCCGGCCACCACATCGACACCAAGCTCAACAAGACCGACGCCCAGGGCGACGAGGGCGAGATGTTCCGCCGCCTGATGGCGGGGGAGAAGCTCACCGACGCCCAGAAGGCCGAGATCCGGGCCGAGAACGACAAGGGCACCATCACCGTCAACGGCAAGACGATCGAGGTGGAGTTCTGGAACCCCTTCAAGGCGGCGGGCAAGGCGATCAAGAAGGCCGCGAAGGCGGTGGGCAACGCGGTCAAGGGCGTGGCCAAGGGCGTCGGCCGCGTCTTCGAGGGCGTGGGCAAGGGCATCAAGAACGTCTTCGTCGGCATCGGCGAGGGCGTGGGCGGCTTCTTCAGCAACCTCTTCAAGGGGAAGATCGGGGACGCCTTCGGCGCGCTCTGGAAGGGCATCGACAAGGCGGTATTCAAGAGCACCGGTGCGGTGCTGGACGGCGTCATCGACGGTGCCCAGACCGCCTTCAACGGGGTCACCGAGCTGCTGCCCGGGTTCCTGAAGAAGCCGGTGCGCTGGGTCAGCGACCGGGTGTTCGACGCCGGCCGCAGCGTGGTGATGGGGGCCCACGGGATCATCCAGTCCGCCGCCAACAACCTGGTGGAGGCCGGCGGCACGTTCCTTGGTGGCATCGGCAAGATCTTCAAGGGCGACTTCAAGGAGGGCTTCAAGGACATGGGCCTGGGCCTCTTGAAGGTGGTGCAGACCCCGGTGGACGCGCTGATCCTCGGGCTCGGCAAGGGCATCTCGGCCATCCAGACCCTGATCGGCCTGGAGCCCCCGGGCAGGAAGCTCACCGACGCCGAGATCGCGGAGCTGAAGAAGGTCTACGGCGACTCCATCGACTACGACCAGGTGCGGATCAAGGAGGGCTTCAGCGGCCTGTTCAGCACCAACGACCGGCCCTTCGCCCACGGCAACACGCTCTACATGAAGGACCAGACCGTGGATCAGGAGCTGCTCACCCACGAGATGATGCACATCTGGCAGTACCAGAACGGCGGCAGCGACTACATGAGCGAGGCCCTCGTGTCGCAGTGGTGGGGCAAGGGCTACGACTGGGAGGCCAGCGTCCCCGGCACCCCGTGGGAGGACCTCGAGCCGGAGCAGCAGGCGGAGTTCATGGAGAAGGCGTGGGCCTCGGGCTTCTTCAACGACCCGGAGCACAACAGCTTCATCTGGAACGGCGTGGACTACACCGACTACCTCAAGGACGCGCTGAAGAAGGTGCGGGCCGGCGAGGGCGCGCCCTGAGGAGACTACCCGCTCAACGCCTGGGCCACATTCTCGCTGGCGTAGTCGAGGAACTGCCGGACGAGCGGCGACATCGACCGTCGCTCGACCACGAGCGCGCGCATGGGGTTCTCGGGCAACGGGTGCTCCGGCAGAGCCTCGAGCAGGCGTCCCTGCTCGAGGCTCCGCGCGGCGATGAAGGGTGGTACCTCGGTCACGACATCGCCGGCCTGCCGGCGAGCCGCAGCAGATGCAGGTAGTCGTTCGTGACGAACACCGGCTCGAGGTCCACCTCGGAGTCGCCCAGGTGCCAGACGCGCTCCCCCGGGCTGCGCCAACGAGGCGCAGGGGACCCAGGTCAAGTCCGACGGCGCAGCGAGGGGTGAGTCGCGAGGAACCTCGGTGAGGCGACGAGTCGGTGTCGATAGCGGGTCAGCGTGCGCCCGACGTAGCCAGCAGAGCCCGCTCACCGACGCGGATCGCGATGTCGATCCCATCGGACACCAGGTCGACGCGTCGATCCGTGACGAAGACATCGAACGTGACCGCAGGAGGGTGCCGACGGCCGAAGGGCTCGAAAGAGGGCCACAAGGCCTCGAGGTGGGGCGGCATGGAGATGCGGAGCCTCCCGGCGACCCCGACGCGTCGTGAAGCCGCTGTTCAGCCTGCGCCAAGGCCGCGAGCGCAGGCTGAGCGTCCGCGATGAGCTGGTTGCCGGCCGGAGTCAGCGCGCAGGCCTCGAGGACCTCGCTCGAGCAGCCGCAGGCCGAGGTCGTCCTCGAGCTTGCGCAGCTGGCGGCTGAGCGTCGGCAGGGGATGCCCGTCCGCCGCGCAGCCTCCGAGATGCTGCCCGCCTCCGCCGCCTGCACGAACAGGTTCACCGCGTTGAGGTCCATGTGCGTCCTCCCGTAGGCCTCTCATATTCGAGAGGCTGGCTCTGAGTAGTGGGTCTACCCCAGCGAGATCCGAGAGGTCTACAACCGAACCCGCGATGACCAACTCATCGCCAGCAGCGCAGTCGACCTGGACCCTCGCGTCGAGCCGCGATGAGGCTCCTTCGAGGCTACGAGGCCGCGCTGAAGACGCGGCGGACGTCGCGGCCATCGTCTCGCTCTATGCTCCCGACGCGGTGTTCATGGCGCAGCATCGCAGCCCGGCTGTCGGTCGTGAGCAGATCGAGGCGGCCTATCGTGAGGATCTTCGGCATCATCCGCCTCGATATCCGCTTCGAGATCGATGGGCTCGTCGTGGTGTCGCCGACTGTCGCGTACGCTCGAACGCGCAGCATGGGGACCACGACGATCGTCGCCAACGCGGCCCGGGTGTCCGAGGGCACCAGGGGCTGTTCATACTCGTCCGCCCCGAGCACGAGGGCGAGTGGGGATCGGCCGCTACATCTTCTCCACCACTCAGCCGCGCGAGGATGGTGTCATGAAGGCTTGGAGACTGTATCGACCTGGCGGCGCCGACGCGTTCGTCCTCGAGGACATCCGAGGCCCGAGCCCGCAGCGGGGACGTGCTCATCGAGATTCGGGCGTTCGGCCTGAACCGGTCCGAGTGGTTCACGCGCATCGGCGAGTCACCGACCGTGAAGCTGCCGCGCGTGCTCGGCATCGAGTGCGTGGGCACCGTCGTCAGCGACCCGAGCGGTGCGCTCGCCGCCGGGCGTGGAGCGCGTCGCGGCGATGATGGGTGGCATGGGGCGCGCGTTCGACGGCTCGTACGCCGAGTATGCGAGCGTGCCGTCGTCGAGCGTCTTCCCGCTCGACACCGAGCTTGCCTGGGAGGTGCTCGGCGCGCTGCCGAGATGCTGCAGACGTGCCACGGCTCGCTCCACACCGGCCTCGAGGTCCAGGCCGGCGAGACGCTGCTCATCCGGGGTGGCACCTCGTCGATCGGACTTGCGACCCTCGCGATGGCCAAGCAGGCGGGGCTCGAGGTCATCTCGACCCTCTCGCAGCGAAGGGAAGGTGGAGGTGCTGAGGTCCGCTGGCGCCGACGCGGTGGTGATCGACGCCGGCAGCACCGTGGCCGAGCAGGTCCGCGCGTCGCATCCGCGTGGAGGACCGCACCGTGGACTCGCAGCTCATGGCCCACGAGATGGCCCACGTGTGGCAGTTCCAGAACGGCGGCAGCGACTACATGAGCGAGGCCCTGACCTCGCAGTGGTGGGGCCACGGCTACGACTGGCAGGCCAGCGTGCCGGGCACCGCGTGGGAGGATCTGGAGCCGGAGCAGCAGGCGGAGTTCATCGAGCAGGCGTGGGCCTCGGGCTTCTTCAACGACCCGGAGCACAACACGTTCGTCTACGGCGGCGTGGACTACACCGACTACCTGAAGACCGCCCTCACGAAGATCCGCAACGGCGAGGGCGCGCCCTGAGCCCGGGGATCTGGTAGGACCGCCTCATGCGCCTCGCCCGCCTCCTGGCCGCCCTGAGCGTGGTGGCCGCCCTGCTCCTGGGCTGCAAGCCCGCCTTCGACATCACCCTGGCCTCCGCCCAGGAGCAGCGCCCGAACCCCGCCTTCGTCACCGCCGAGCGCGAGGCCCCCGGGGCCCGGCCGCGCTACAACACGGTGAAGGTCTACGACGCCGAGACCAAGGCGCTGATCTGGCACCTGAGGGCCACGCCCTTCGGCGACGAGGCCAGTCAAGCCAGCCTGCGCTACGGCGTCACCCCCGACGGCTTCGCCGCCATGATCCAGGCCGAGCCCCTTCGGCCCGGCCACGGCTACGTCCTGGTGGTGAGCGGCCTGGCGGACGGCCAGCTCCGCTTCGAGGTCAACGCCGAGGGTGGGGTGCGGGCTGTGGAGTAGGCCCATATCCGACATGAGGGGGACTGTTCCGTACTCTCTGGTATGAGAGGGTCTCCCCATGAGCCAGGTGAAGGGCCAGTTCGTGCGGAGCGGGGTGGGGGCCGGCGGCGCCTACTCCGAGATGTACCTGGAGGGCGCCAAGGCCGAGGAGGTGGCGGAGATGTTCACCGCCGCGCCCTTCGATCGGTTCTTCGGCACCGCGTCCACCCGAGACCGCCAGGTCCACGCCGGGGGGCAGACCGCGAAGGAGAACCCCATGGGCGCGGTGACGGGGCACATGGACCTGATGGAGACGACCATCCGCGAGACCGGCCGGGACGCCCGGGGCGTGGACATCGGCAGCTCGTTCTCGGGCTTCCTCAACGGTGGCGCCCGCCTGCGGATCGAGCAGGAGGCGGACGGGGTCCGGGTCACCGAGCAGGGCACGCGGGTGCGGCCCGACTTCACGAAGGTGCCGGTGGCGGGGGCGGTGCAGGCCGCGTTCGAGGCGAACGTGCCGGTGGCGGGGGCCATGGCCAGGGCCATGCGCGAGGCTGGAGAGGGCGTGATGGGTACGGTGTTCGAGGGCGTGCACGCCTTGATGGCGGCGCGCTCCCCCGAGCGCATGGCACAGAGCATCCAGCAGCGCCGCAAGACCGGCCGCTGGTAGCCGCTCAGGTGAGGTCCACGTCGGCCACCACCGGGTAGTGGTCGCTCATGACCTCCATGATCCGCCGGCCGCCTTGCAGCCCAGCCGCCAGCGGCGGGTCGAGCAGGATGTAGTCCACCCGGAGCCGCGGCGGGTCCACGAAGGTGGGGCCGTCGTCGAAGCCGCCTACCGCGTCGTGCAGGCCGGCTTGCACCATCGCCCGCGGGCCTGCCATCCCGGGGCCGGCGTTCAGATCACCCATCACCACCAGGCGTTGGCCCGACAGCGGCGCGGCGCGTCGGGCGAGGGCGCGCCCGTGGGCGGCGGCGGACCAGGGGAGGAAGTCGGCGTGGGTGGCGAGGACGTGGAGCGGCCCGGTGGGCCCCTGGACGCGGGCCTCGATCACCGCTCGCGGCTCGGAGGTGTAGGGCACCACGAGATCGTGCCGGGCCACCTGCAGGAGCGGCCAACGGGAGAGGAGGGCGATGCCGTAGTCGCCGCCCTCGACCCTGAGGGTGCCGGCGAACGCGAAGGACATCCCGAGCCGCTCCGCCATCACCCGGGCCTGGTGCGCGCCGCCGCTCCGCGGTACGCCGCGGTCGACCTCCTGGAGCGCGAGGACGTCGGGGGCGTGGTCGCCCACGAAGTCGGCCAGGGCCTCCGGCGGCGCCACGTGGCCCCCCTGGATGTTGAAGCTCATCAGGCGCAGCGACGGGGCGGTGGGTGCCGCGCTCGGGTGCCGCACCACCTCGAAGGCGGCGCTGCGGCGCACCGGATCCGGAGGGCCCAGGGCGCGGCGCACCGCCTTGATGAAGGTGCGGGGCTTCACGGGGCCACAGATAGCAGCGTCGTGGCGGCGGTGCGACTGGTGGGCCGGCCCGCGAGACGCTAGGCTCCCACGCCGTGAGCCCGAGGTACCTCCTGGCCGCCGGCCTCCTGATCGCCGCCGTCGCCCCCTGGGCCTGCGGCGAGACCGCGCATCACCAGGCCGACCTCGACTGCGTCCCGATCGACTGCACGGGTCGCGCGTGCGGGGCGGACGGGTGCGGCGGGCTCTGCGGGGTGTGCGGGCTGGGGCAGGCGTGCTCGACCGAGTTCCAGTGCGTGGACCCGTGCGTGCCCGACTGCACCCTCGCCGAGTGCGGCGACGACGGGTGCGGCGGCAGCTGCGGGGCGTGCAGCGCGCCCACGCCCCTGTGCGACCCGGCCGGGCGCTGCGTGGACTGCATCTCCGCTTGCACCGGGCGCGACTGCGGGGACGACGGCTGCGGTGGCGTCTGCGGGAGCTGCGGGGCGACCGGGGTGTGCCTCGACACCGGGCTGTGCTGTCAGCCCAGCTGCACCGGGCGGGAGTGCGGGGACGATGGCTGCGGCGGGAGCTGCGGGACCTGCACCAGCACCACCGTCAACTGCGTCGACGGCGTGTGCATGTAGCGCAAGCTCAGTTGACGACGGGGAGGCTCGGGTTGGCCGGCGGCGCCGGGGCCTTCTCGTTGTAGTCCACCCGCTCGTAGGGGGCGAGGGGCCGCGGCTTCTCCCAGACCCGGGCGCCCACCATGGCCTTGGCCATGTGGGGCGGGTTGTAGGTGATGCTCGGCCACATGAAGATCTCGTTGGTGCAGAAGCACTCCTTGGCCTTGATCGAGGCCCTGAGGCGCTGCGCCTTCTCGGACTGCCAGATCTGCCGGAAGGTGTTGTCGCGCAGGTTCCCGATCGGCGGGTGCTGCTCGCACAGCCCCACGTCGCCGTTGGCGTGCACCACGCCGGTGAGGATGCCGGCCTTGCAGGGCACGTACTGCGCGTTCTGCTGGATGGCCTTCACCTTCACGTGCTGCATCATGGGCTCGACCATGCCGCCGTAGCGCCCCTCCTCGCGGGGGGCCCAGAGCCGGCGGATGTACTCGTAGAGGTCCTGGTACTCGCGCAGGGCGGGGCCCTTCAGGGTGGGGTCCTTGCGGTCGCCGCGGATGATCGCGAGGTTGTGGTGCCCCATCTGCGGGCAGCGCTCGTAGAGGTACGTGGTGAGCTTCTTCAGCTCCGCCATGTTGGTGTGGGTCGCGGTGGAGATGGAGTGGATGACCAGCCGCGGGTCCTCCTTCTGGATCTCCACCAGCGCGTCGTAGGTCTCCATCGCCTTCGCGAACGCGTTCTTGGTGACCCGGAAGGTGTCGTGGAACTCCGGCATCCCGTCGAGGGAGATCTCGATGCCGAGCAGGTCGAGGCTCTTCTCCTGCAAGGTCTCGCGGACCTGGGTGACGCAGCGGTCCGTGAAGTACCCGTTGGTCGGGGTGTAGATCTCCTTCACCCCGTTCTTCCGGATGAACTGCTTGCAGACGTCCGCGAACTCCTTGCGCAGGAACGGCTCACCGCCCGAGAGGTTCAGGTTCTGGATGGGCCCCATCTCCTCGGAGAGGGCGACGAGCTCCTCGAACGAGAGGTCGTTTCGCTGGTTGAGCTGCTGCCAGTAGAAGCAGTGCTCGCACTTCATGTTGCAGATGGAGTTGATGAAGAGCACCAGGAACGGGGGCGTCCCTACGTCGGGCAGCCCCGCGCCGCGCATCGCGAGGCGGGCGTACTTGGCGACTCGGTCGGAAGTCTTCTGCATCTGCAGGATTCGCTAGCACACGGGACCGATGCACGCCACACGTGTCGGGGTTCCGCGCCAGTCTGAGCGCCTCGAAGGGTATGCCAAGGTGGCAGGTCAGTTGCCCACGTTCCGCCACCAGGCCAGGCGGTCGCGGCTGCCGAACTCGTAGGTGCTCGAGAAGAAGTCGAGCCTGTCGTCCCCGTCCACGTCGCCCACCCCGAGGAAGGTGATCCCGACGTAGCCCTTGCGGATGTCCCGGCGCTGCCAACCGGCGCCGTCACGGGTGTAGAGCCGCAGCTCGCCCGTCGCCTCGCCCACCACCACGTCGGCGAGGCCGTCGCCCGAGAAGTCCCCCACCGCGACGACGGGGTTCTGGGCCACCGCGGGGCAGAACCCGGCGGTGCACACGTCGATCACCCGGGGGCACGCCTCGCTGTCCTCACACAGGACCGCCTCGGTCTGGCCGGCCGGGTTGTTCACGCACTGCATGACCGGGTCGGGGCACTCCGCGCCGCAGGCGGGGAGGAGGGCGCAGGCGGGGTCCTCGCAGTCGCTGAGGCCGTTGCCGTCCTCGTCCTCGCCGTTCCCGCAGATCTCGGCCGGCGTGCACTGGTCGGTGGGGCCGGTCGCCACCGTGCTCGTCCCCGCGGCCGGGGTGCACGCCCCCTGTACGGAGGCGCAGTTGTCGGCGAGGCGCGGGCAGTCAGCGTCGGTGGTGCACTCGAGGCCGGCCACCCCCGCCGCCACGGTCGAGGTGTTCCAGCGCAGGGTGAGGTCGGCGGGCGGGTCGAGGGTGTGGACCCACGCCCCGCTGCCCCGGACCTGGGCCACCACCAGCTCCAGCTGGGGATCCGCGTCCATGTTCGCGGCCTCGAGGCCGAAGTACTGCCCGCCCGCGGCCTGGAGCACGTAGCGCACGAAGCGTGGGCCGTCGGCGCTCGTGGTGTTCCGGTACCAGACGACCTGCTGGCTGGTGGCGGCGGTGGCCACCACGTCGAGCCGGTCGTCGGCGTCCATGTCGGCCACCACCACCTGGCTCACGCCGGCGAGCGCCGGGTCGACCGCGAAGGGGCCCTCGAAGCGCCCGTCGCCGAGGTTGGAGAACCAGTAGACCCCGTTCCCGAGCGCGGGGAGCTCGGTGCAGATCGCGTCGGGCGGCAGCAGGGCGAAGCGCCGGGCCACAGACTCGAGCGCGCCCACCACCAGGTCCACGTCGCCGTCCCCGTCGAGATCGCCGGAGCGGATGGTGCGGGCGCCGTACAGGCCGCCCGCGTAGGCGTCCTGATCCTCCTGGTAGACCGGCACCAGCACCCGGTGGGTGAGCCAGACCCCGCGCAGGTCGCCGGGGTTCTCGTACCAGACCACCTCGCCCGGGGACTCCAGGCCCACGTCACGCTGGAACAGGCCCACCGCCGCGATGTCGAGGTCTCCGTCGCCGTCCATGTCGTCGACGGTGACGTCCATCGCCACGATGCGGCCGGGGCCGGAGACCGAGATGCGCTCCCACGCGTCGGTCAACTTGCCTTGCGGTGGCAGGTAGAGTTGCACCGCGTCGGTGAGGGAGAGGGCCGCGACCAGCTCGAGGTTGCCGTCGCCGTCCATGTCGACCGCGCGCAGGCCCTGGCCGTGGCGCACGTTCCGATCGATCACCGACTCGTCGAAGCCGCCGGTGACCACGTCGGGCTCCGAGGTGCACGCCGCGAGGAGCGGCAGGATGGCCAGCAGGGGACGCCGCATCGTAGTCGTTCCTATCGCGGGAGGACCCGGGTCCGGGAGTGGGGGTGCATCCAATACGCCGCGCCGTCCACCAGGGCCACCTTGCCGAGGAGGCGCCGCTCCTTCACGCGGGCGGTCTCCTTCCAGCCGGTGGTGCGGTACAGCCAGGCCGCGGCCCGGTTGTCGGCGTACACGTAGCCATACGAGGCAGTGTACCCCATGTGGTGCTGCTCCTCCTGCACCGCGCGGACGAAGGGCCCGCCTGCGCCGCGGGCCTGCTCGTCGAGGAAGTAGTCGAAGGCGTAGACCTCGCGCGCGGTGGGGCGGACGGGGAGCCAGGTGAGGTCGGGGTGGACCACCCGCAGGGGATCGTCGCTTCCTGGGACGAAGAAGGTGTAGCCGATGACCGCACCTTTCGGGTCGAAGGCGACGAAGCCGAGGACCCCCTCCAGGAAGCGCTGGCGCACCCGCTCGCGCTGGGCCGGGGCCAGCATGTCGAGCAGGGCGGGGAGGGTGCTCCGATCGAAGGGGCGGATCTGGACGATGCCATGATCTCTCGGCCGCAGGTGATGCCGCGGATCGGTCAGATCGACCCGGAGACAGATCGCCTCGCGGCTGTGGTCGAGCCGGTCCCGCGCCGCGAGGGCCGCGCCTTTGAGGCCAGGGCCCAGGCCCTCTTGTCGCACCTGCGCCAGCACCTTGGAGAGCGCCCCCACCGCTCCCCTGCCTAGCGCAGTTCGAAGCCGGGCGCACCCTTCAATCCGCCGGCCCAAAGGCGCATGCTATGCGTGGGTGCCCCTGCGTCCAGGGCGCCGGAGAGGAGGACTCGATGCTGGACGAACGTCATGTGGCCTACCTCGCGCTGACCACGTGCGAGGTGACCGAGGACATCCCGGATGGGCTCTACGTCACGGGGGTGCAAGACGGCGAGGGGCGCTTCGTCCCGACCGGCCAGGTGGAGGGCGATGGGCCGATCGCGGACATGGATGCGGTGGGCCGCTTGGAGCTGTCCACCACCCGCTACACGGACACCCTCGATGACCACCCCCCCGCGCGACCGTACGTCGAGGGGGCGTTGACCGACGACGGCTTCATCCCCTGCTCGCGCACCGTGGTCTACTAGGCCCTACACGGCCTCAAAACCCCACTTTCGAAGCAACCAGGCCTCCCGGCCACCGACAATCCATACGTGGTCGGTGCGATCCAATCCGGAGTCGGGCCCCAGCTGCGCGGCGTCGATCCGCAGCACACCCTGCATCAGCCGGGGGCTGACGTCGGCGTGGAGCAGGCAGGGCGGGCCACGCTCGACCGGGATCTGCAAGACGACTTTCGTTTGACGGACCCGTCCGACGCTCCGCCCGGGGTGAACGAGGGCTACGCGGCCCGCTATGGCGACCCCGCCGCCGGCGATCCCACCAGCGCGTGGCTCTCCAAGGAGGAGATCGCCATGACCGACGAGCAGTGGGAGCACAAGAAGGAGATGGACAAGATCCGCGAGGAGGCGAAGGCCCGCCAGTCCGCCATCCTGCAGGCGGCGCTCATGCGGTCCTGAACCTCACTCGGCCAGCCCGTACTTCTTGAGCTTGTCCAGCAGGGTCACCCGGCCCACCCCCAGGCGCCGCGCCGCCTCGCTCCGGTTCCCGCCCGTCTCCTGGAGCGTCCCCACGATGAGCCCGCGCTCGTAGGCCTCCACCCGCTGCTTCAGGGTGAGGGCCGGGGGCGCGTCGCCGGTGGGCTCGAGGTCGTCGATGGTGTCCCCGGACGAGAGCGCCACCAGGCGCTCCACCGCGTTCTCCAGCTCCCGCACGTTGCCCCGATAGCGGTGGGTGAGGAGCCGGCTCCTGGCCCCCTCGGTCAGGCGAGGGCGCTCGAGGCCGAAGCGCTCGGCGTACTTCTTCACGAAGTGCTCGACGAGGGGCTCGAGATCCTCGGGCCGGTCGGCCAGCGGCGGCAGGTGGATCGGGAGCACGTTGAGCCGGAAGTAGAGGTCCTCGCGGAAGCGCCCCGCCTTCACCTCGGCCAGCAGGTCCCGGTGGGTGGCGGCGATGATCCGCACGTCGACCCGCTGGGGGCGGTCTTCGCCCACCGGGCGGAGCTCGCCCTCCTGGAGCACCCGGAGCAACTTGCCTTGCACCGTGAGGTCGAGGCTCCCCGATCTCGTCGAGGAGCACCGTGCCCTGGTGGGCCTCGCCGGAACAGGCCGGTGCAGGCCCGGGTGGCGCCGGTGAAGGCGCCGGGGCGTGCCAGAAGAGCTCGTCCTCCGCCACCTCGCAGGGGATCGCGGCGCAGTTGAACTTGACGAAGGGGCGGTCGCGGCGGGCGGAGGCCTCCACCAGCGCGTCGGCCACCCGCTCCTTGCCGGTGCCGCTCTCGCCCGTGATCAGCACCGTCACGTCCCGGGGCCCGCCCGCTCCACGGGTGGGCGACCCGGAGCATCGCCTCGGGCGAAAGACCATGTGCCGGCCCAGGGCGAGCTGGGCCCAGAGCGCCAGTTCTCCGCGAGCAGGCGCGCGGTCTCGGTGGCGCGGCGCACCGCGTCCGCCACCTGGTCCACGTCGAAGGGCTTGGCGAAGTAGTCGAAGGCCCCGCCTTCATCGCTTGCACCGCCGCCTCCTCAGGCCGTGGGCGGTGAGCATCACCACCTTCACGTGGGGAAGCTGGGCGTGGACCCGGGCCAGCAGGCCCATCCCGTCGAGGCGGGGCATCCGGAAGTCAGTGATCAACAGGTCGATCTCCTCGGACTCCAGCACCGCCCACGCCGCCTCGCCGTCCGCCGCCTCCCGGACCTCCACCTCGAGCTCGGAGAGGAGCTCCACCAGGGTGAAGCGCACCCCGTCGTCGTCGTCCGCCACCAGCACCTTTTGGGGCATGGTCATGACGCAAGCTCTCCTGCGACCGGGGGGCCGCCCGCGGGGAGGGCGAGGGCCACCCGGCACCCGCCGTCCTCGAGGTTCTCGATGAGGAGCTGCCCGCCGTGCTGCTCCGCGATGGTGCGGGCCACCGCGAGCCCGATGCCGCTGCCCCCCGCCTTGGTGGTGGCGCCGACCTGGCAGGCTCGGGCCAGGATGTCCTCCGCCATGCCCGGCCCCCAGTCCCGCACCCCGAGCGTCACCGTGCCGTCGGCCTGCTCGAGCACCCAGGTCACCCGCTGTCCGGGCCGGGACGCCTCGAGCGCGTTGTGCATCAGGTTGATCAGGGCCTGCTCGAGCTTGCGCGGGTCGGCCCGCAGGGTCATCGGGGTGGTGGGCGGGGGTGTCAACGTGACCTGCCGCTCCTCGGCCAGGCCCTCGTGCAGCGCGGTGAGGCCGGCCAGCAGCTCCGGCAGGTCGACCTGCTTCAGGGTGAGGTCGCCGAGCGGGCGCGAGAAGTTGAGGAACTCGTCGAGGATGCCGCGGGTGCGATCGATCTCCCGGTTCAGGACCTCGAAGCGCTTCTCTGCGTTCTTTCCGCCGCGCTCTACCAGCTGGACGAGCCCCTTCACCGAGGCGAGGGGGTTCTTGAGCTCGTGCGCGATCGCGCTCGAAAGCGCCACGAGCTCGCGGTTTCGGGCGAGCTGGGTGTCGAGGGCGCCCCGCCGGGCCTCGATCGCCTCGTCGAGCATCCGGTGCACGGTGCGGGCGAGGAGGCGCCCCATCCGGAACAGCAAGACGCTCGCCACGTTCACCACCGCGGCGCGGGTCATCGCGTAGGGGAGCTGGTGCGCGAAGCCGGGCTCGAGCGACAGGAGCTGGGGCACGATGCGCGGGGTGAGATCGAGGTGCCCGAGCAGCACCATGCCCCACGGGGCCAGGAACACCAGCGCGAGCAGCCCCAGCCCGGGGCGGCCGGGCTGGCTGGCCCCGGAGGCGAGGGCGAGGGCGATGAACACGAACAGGAGCGGGCTCTCGATGCCGCCGGTCATCGTGACCACCGCGGCCTGGCCGAGCACCCCGAGCAGGAGGTCCACCGCGGTGTCGGCGGTGCTGGGGCGGGGCACCCGCCACAGGCGGTAGACGTCGGCCAGGATCACCGGGAGCACGCCCACGAGGACGACGATGGCGGTGACCGGGCCCCACGCGCCGCGCGGCCCGCCGAACCACAAGACCAGCACCGCGAGCCCGATCGAGAGGCCGATCGCGCGGATGCGCCGCAGCACGATCGTGAGGCGCCCCACCTCCGCGGTGAAGATGGCGTCCCGGCTGGGGGTCCAGTCCACTTGGGGAGGCCCTTGCCAGATCCGTTCCGAGGGCGTGGGGGCGACGTTCTGCATGGGTGGCCGGCGGCTCCTGTCGGATTCTCTACAGGCAGGGGCTGCCCCCTGTCGGATCTCTATACAGCCGTTTCCCTCCGGTGACCGCCGCGGATGGCGCCCCGGGGCGTAAGGTCTCGGAAACAGGCCGTTCCGCCCGCGGGTGCGCGCCACGAGAGCGCTGGCACCCGGGTTGCTTGGGAGGGCTGCGTGCAAGCGGCACTGATCATCCCCCTGGCCCTGGGCGCAGTGGGCGCCGAGCCCGGGGGCGGGCTGGACATCAAACAGGCGGTCGAGGTGGCCCTGGCGCGGGCGCCCGCGCTGGAGGCCCGCCGGGCCCAGGAGGCGGCCGCCCGGGCCCAAGCGGAGTCGGCGAGCGGGGCGTACCTGCCTCGCATCACCTTCGAGGCCAACTACCTGGCGCGATCGCCCAAGAACAAGCTCCCGGTCGACCTCCCGACCATCCCGGGGGTGAGCTTCGACATCGGGGAGGTCGACGACGTCCACCACCTGCAGGTTGGCCTGCAGGCCGGCTACCGCGTCTTCGATCTGTCGCGCGGCCACCGGGTGGACGCGGCGCGGGTCAAGGCCGACGCGGAGGTGGCGGAGACCGAGGCACGGGCGGCCGACCTCGCCTACGGGGTGCGCGCGACGTTCCTCGCGGCGCTGTACGCGCGGGACGTCCGGGACATCACCCAGGCGTCGCTGGCCCTGGCCCGGGAGGAGGAGAAGCGGTCCGAGCTGCGGGTGAAGGCGGGGGTCGAGAGCGACGTGGCCCTCGCCCAGGCGAAGGTGCGGGTGGCGGGGCTCGCCGCCCAGGCGCGCCGGGCCAGCCTGGAGCTCGAGCGCTACCGGGCGCGGCTGGCCTCGCTCATGGGGCAGGACAGCCTGCCCGAGCTGGAGGGGGACCTCGAGGCCCTTGGAGCGCCGACCGCGCCGCTCGACCCCGAGGCGCACCCCGAGCTGCGCCGGCTGGCCGCCCTCGAGCAAGCGTCCTTGCAGATGGCGAGCGCCCGCAAGCTGGACCTCGTCCCGACCCTCACCGTGATGGGGCGGGCCTCGCTCCAGTACCCGCGGGCGATGAAGCTGGAGCTGGGCCCGGTCTACGAGGCGGGCGCGACCCTGTCGTGGTCCATCTTCGACGGCTTTCAGCGGGGGAGCGACATCGACGCCGCCAAGGCCCAGGCGGAGGCCCTGGCGCGGATGTCCGAGGCGACCCGCGAGAACCTGGCGCGGGACCTGATCGATCTCGACGCGCGGGCCAAGACCGCGGAGGCGGACCTCGCCTCGGCGGACGAGACCCTGCAGCAGACGCAGGTCTACCTGCGGGTGGCGCGGGCCTCGGTGAGCGCGGGGGCGGGCACCGAGCTCGACGTGCACACCGCGGAGCTGGGGCTGGACCAGGCCAAGGTGGCGCGGAAGAAGGCCCTGTTCGAGCGGGCCATGATCAGGGCCGAGACCCTGAAGGTCTATGGACGTGGGGCTTCGCCCTCGGGAGGCGCATCGTGAAACGCATCGCAGGCATCTTCATCGTGCTCATCGTGGTCTTCTCGGTGGGCATCGCCCTCAAGGTCCGGGAGAACCGGGCCGCGCTGTCCGGCCCTTCGGGCGGCAGCGGCATCATCGAGGGCACCGAGGCCGACGTGGTGGCCCGCATCCCGGCCCGCATCACCAAGGTGCTCGTCGACGAGGGGGACGCGGTGGAGGCGGGGCAGGTCCTGGTGGAGCTGGACTGCCGCGAGCAGCAGGCTGTCTTGCGGGCGGCCCAGGCGCGCGAGGAGGCCGGCAAGAGCCAGGCGAAGGCGGCCGAGGCCCAGATGCGCGCGGCGCTCGGGGCCTCCGAGGCGGCCCAGGCGCAGGTGGGCGCGGCGGGAGCCCAGCGCGAGGCGCTCGAGACCGGGCACGGGGTGGCGACGCGGCAACTCACCCGGCTCGAGAAGCTGGAGGGCGAGGGCGGCGCGACCGAGATGGAGCTCGACCGGGTGAGCGGGCAGGCGCGGCAGCTCTCGGAGCAGATCCGGGCCCTCGACGCCCAGGTGAAGGCGGCGAAGGGCCAGGCCATGGCGGCGAAGGGGCAGGCCGAGGCGGCCCGCGCCCAGGCGGAGGCGGCGGTGGTCGCGGTGACCGCGGCGGAGGCCGACGTGGCGCGGGCGGAGTCCCTGGTCGAGGAGTGCACCCTGCGCTCGCCCCTCACCGGGTACGTGGAGGTCCGGGCCTACGAGCCCCAGGAGGTGGTGCTGCCGGGCACCCGGGTGCTCACGGTGGTGCGCCTGAGCCCGGCCAAGACCTCGTTCTACATCCCCAACGCCGAGCTGGCCGAGGCCAAGGTCGGGCGCAAGGTGACCTTCACCGCCGACGCCTGGCCCGGCAAGACCTTCGAGGGCGCGATCACCCAGGTGGCCAAGGACGCGGAGTTCACGCCGCGCAACGTTCAGACCCGCGAGGACCGCGATCGCCTGGTTTACCGGGTCGAGGTCCGCGCCGAGAACGCCGAGGGGCTGCTGCGTCCTGGGATGCCGGTGGAGGTCACGATCCCCGGCTCGGAGCGGGAGTGAGGTCATGAACGACTCGGCCCGGGTGCTGGTGGCGCACCAGCTCCACAAGCGCTTCAAGGCGCAAGAGGCATTGCGCGGCCTCTCCCTCGGGGTCGCCCCGGGCGAGCTGTACGGCCTGGTGGGGCCGGACGGGGCGGGGAAGACCACCGCCCTTCGGATCATGGCGGGGGTGATGGGGCCGGACGAGGGCTACGCCCGGATCGCGGGCAAGGACCCGCTCTCGGGTGACCCCGCGGTCCGGAGCATGCTGGGCTACATGCCGCAGCAGTACAGCCTCTACGGCGACCTCTCGGTCGACGAGAACCTCGCCTTCTTCGGCAAGATGTTCTGCCTCGACAAGGCCACCTTCAGCGCCCAGCGGGAGCGCCTCTTGCACATCACGCGCCTCGGGCGCTTCGGGGACCGCCGGGCCGACGCGCTGTCGGGCGGCATGTACAAGAAGCTGGCCCTGGCCTGCTCGCTGTTGCCGAAGCCCCGGGTGCTGCTGCTCGACGAGCCCACCAACGGTGTGGATCCGGTGAGCCGACGCGAGCTGTGGGCCCTGCTGTTCGAGCTGGTGGAGGACGGGATGGCAGTGGTGGTGTCCACCGCGTACATGGACGAGGCGGAGCGCTGCCACCGGGTGGGGCTGCTACACCGCGGGCAGCTCCTGATGGAGGGCGCGCCCACGCGGCTCATGGCCGAGCACGGCAACGCCGCCACGTTCGAGGACCTCTTCCTCGCCGCGGTGCGGGAGGCGGCGTGATGAAGGACGGGGTGGTCATCGAGGTGGAGGGGCTGTCCCGGCGCTTCGGGCACTTCCTGGCCGTCGACAAGGTCAGCTTCGACGTGAAGCGGGGCGAGATCTTCGGCTACCTGGGGGCCAACGGGGCGGGCAAGAGCACCACCATCCGCATGCTCTGCGGCCTGCTCAAGCCCTCGGAGGGTCGGGCGGCGGTGAACGGGGTCGACGTAGCCCACGACCCCGAGGGGGTGAAGCGCTCCATCGGCTACATGAGCCAGAAGTTCTCCCTCTACATGGACCTCACCGTCACCGAGAACCTCGAGTTCTTCGGCGGCGCCTACGGGCTGTCCCGCCGCCAGCTCGCGGTGCGCACGGACGAGGTCCTGCGCGCGGTGGACATGATCGAGCAGCGCGACACCCGCACCGGCGATCTGCCGGGCGGGATGCGGCAGCGCGTGGCCCTGGCCTCGGCGATGATCCACGACCCGCCCATCCTGTTCCTGGACGAGCCCACCGCGGGGGTGGATCCCGAGGCGCGGCGCACCTTCTGGCAGCTGATCCGGACCCTGGCCGGGCAGGGCACCACCATCTTCGTCACCACCCACTACATGGACGAGGCGGAGTACTGCCACCGCATCGGGCTCATGGTGGACGGGCGCCTGGTGGCCCTGGACGCGCCCGAGGTCCTCAAGCGCACCCACGTCCCGGGGCGCATCTGCCGGGTCGAGGGGAGCGGGGCGAGCCGCGCCCTCCCAGTGCTCGGCGGGCTGCCCGGGGTGCTCGAGGCGCACCCCTTCGGCGCCGGCCTGCACGTGCGCTTCGACGAGACCCGGACCGGCATGGCGGCGCTGCAAGCCGCCCTGCATGACAAGGGCCTCGACGGCTTCGCCCTCACCCCCATCGCGCCCACCCTGGAAGACGTCTTCCTTGCGGTGGTGGAGGCCAAGTGATGTCCGGCTTCATCACCCGCCTCTGGGCCCTGGCCAAGAAGGAGGTCCTGCACATGGCGCGGGACCCCCAGGTGATCCTCCTCGCCCTCGGCATGCCCCTGCTCCTGGTGGTCTTGTTCGGTTACGCGGTCAGCTTCGACGTTGAGGATGTCCCGCTCGCGGTGGTGGACCAGGACCACTCCCCGGCCAGCCGCGACTTCGCGGCCCGGATGGACGAGAGCGACGCCTTCAGGATCAGGTTCCGCCTCGAGAGCGAGGCCGAAGCCGAGGCCCTGTTCCGGGCCGACAAGGTCAAGGCGGCGCTGGTGATCCCGGAGGGCTACGCGCGGAGCCTCACCCGGGGCGAGCCGACCGAACTGCAGCTCCTCATGGACGGCGCCGACGGCACCACCGCCCGGGTGGCGGTGGGCTACGCGTCCCAGATGGGCCAGCTCGAGACGCTGCGGCGGGTGCAGGACGGGTTGACGATGTCGATGCCCCTCGAGCCGCGGGTGCGCACCTGGTTCAACCCCACCATGGACTCCGCGGTCTTCGTGGTGCCGGGCCTGGTCGCGATCATCCTCGCGGTGCTGTCGGTGCTCCTCGCCGCCCTCACCGTGGCAAGGGAGTGGGAGCGGGGCTCGATGGAGCAGCTCTTCGCCACCCCGGTGGACCGCCTCGCGGTCGTCCTCGGCAAGGTGCTGCCCTACGTCGCGCTGGGCATCCTGCAGTTCATGCTGGTGCTCGCGGCGGGGGCCTGGCTCTTCGACGTGCCGCTCCGGGGCCGCTTCGTCACCGTGCTCCTCGCGGTGATCCTGTTCCTCACCTGCAGCATCGGGCAGGGGCTCCTGATCAGCATGGTCACCCGGAACCAGCAGGTGGCCACCCAGGTGGGCGCGGTGAGCTCGATCCTCCCCGCGCTCCTGCTGTCGGGGTTCCTGTTCCCGGTGGAGAACATGCCCCTGATCCTCCAGGTCATCTCTCGCATCGTGCCCGCCCGCTACCTGATCTCGGTGCTGCGCGCGGTGCTCCTGCAGGGCCGCAGCATCACCGACCTCGGCGGGCCCTTCCTGAGCCTGGTGCTCCTGGCCATCGCGCTGATCACCCTCACCACCCTGAAGTTCCGACGGAGGCTGGACTGACATGCGGTACTTCATTCGCACGGTGCAGGCGGTGGTGCGGAAGGAGCTCCGCCAGACCTTCCGCGACAAGCGGATGGCGGCCATCCTCTTCATCGCGCCGGTGCTGCAGCTGACCCTGCTCGGGTTCGCGGTCGACATGGACGTGGACAACGTCCCCACCCTGGTCGTGGACCAGGATCGCTCCCCCGCCAGCCGCGACCTCCTCGCCCGGATGCTGGCCGACGCGACCTTCGCGCGCACCCAGGAGGGCGACGACCCCGACGGCCCCATGGCCCGGGGCGAGGTGAGCGTGGCGGTGGTGGTGCCGAGGGGCTACAGCGAGGACGTCAAGAAGGGGCGCCCGGCCGAGATCCAGGTGCTGATCGACGGCACCGACCCGGTGCGGGCCCAGTCCGCGATGGCCGGGGTGCTGGAGTTCCTCACGCAGGAGAGCCTGCACATGGCGACCGCGCGCGCGGTGGCGATGGCCCAGGCGAGCGGGCGCGCGGTCGAGGTGCCGATGATCTCGGTGGTGCCGCGGGTCTTCTACAACCCGTCGCTCAAGAGCCCGATCTACATGGTGCCGGGGGTGGCGGCGGTGGTGCTCCTCGTGGTGACGACGGTGGTGACCGCGATGAGCATCGCCCGCGAGAAGGAGCTCGGCACGATCGAGCAGCTCCTCGTGACCCCGATGCGGCCGGTGGCCCTCCTGCTCGGCAAGATCATCCCCTTCGCGCTGCTCGGCCTCATCGCGGGGGGCCTGGTGATCGCGGTGGGCACCCACGTCTTCGACGTGCCGGTGCGCGGCTCGGTGCTCGCCCTGTTCCTCGGCATGCTCCTGTACCTGATGAGCACCCTCGGCACCGGGGTGTTCATCTCGACCGTGGCCAACAACCAGCAGCAGGCGATCCTCGGGAGCTTCTTCTTCATCATGCCGGCCATCCTGCTCTCCGGCTTCATGAGCCCGGTGGAGAACATGCCGGAGTGGATCCAGCTGATCTCGCGCCTGGATCCGGCGCGGTACTTCGTCCAGATCCTGCGCGCGGTGCTCCTGAAGGGGGCGGGGGTGGAGGACCTGGCCGGGCCGCTGTTGGCCCTGCTCACCTTCGGGGTGGGCATCCTGGCCCTCGGCACCCTCCGCTTCCGAAAGCGCGTGGCCTGAGGCGCGGCGCTCAGCGCTCCAGCGCGTCGAACTCCAGCCCCGAGCCCCGGTTGGGGCGCCCCGGGCGCTTCCGCCGCCCGAGCCAGAGGTAGACCGCGCCGTCCGGGCCGCGCGCCCGCTGCCAGTGGCGGGTCACCTCGAGCCCGCTGGCCGGGATCGCGGCCTCGTCGATCCACAGCGGCTGCTCGGGCACCAACAGCCGCCCTCGCGGGCCGGCCAGCGCGTCGTCGCCCCACGCCAACAGGCGGCCGCGCCGCAGCTGGATCTCGGCGCTGGCCGGGTTGGGGCGCTCGGGGACGAGCGGGATCCAGTGCGGTGGCACCGGGGACTCGAGGCGGTGCGCCCACGCGTCGCCGCGCGGGGGCCGCGAGGCGGGTGGGGACCACTCCTGCCGCCGACCGCGGGCCCGCCCGTAGGCGGTCTCGACCTCGCCCTCGATCGCCCAGGCGAGGTTCGCGTTCTCGTCGCGGGTGAAGGTCACCCGCTCGAGGGCCGGGCCCTCCAGCGAGCCCACCACGACGGGGGGCAGGAACAGCCACGGTGCGCGCCCCTCCGTCGCCGAAGCGTCGCCCTCGAGCTCGAAGAAGCCCCACGCGCGCTCCGCTCCGGGCGGGAGCTTCGCCGCGTCGAGCTCGGCCGCGGAGCGCACCGCGTGCCGGCCCTCGATCCCCCCGAAGCCGTCGAGCACGTCGACCTGCTCGACCCGCACCACCGAGCCCACCGCGGCCCGCACCGGCAGCAAGAACCAGTCGTCGGACGCGATCGCGGCGAACTCCGCCACCACCAGGCGACCCAGATCCGCGGGGCCTGCCTCGATCCCGCCGAAGTTCACCGTGCCCTCCTCGAACTCCCACCAGCGCGACGCGGCCATCCCGGGGAAGGAGAGGGGGATCGGGACGAGGTCGAGCCGCTTCGTGGCCATCGGGGCCCGCGGGCCGCGGCCTGGGCGCGCCTGGAAGCTGTACCAGTCGAGGGTACCGCCCGCGTAGTCGTCGGCGCCGAGCACGAGCTCACCCTCGTCGGTGCTGGCCGAGACCGAGAGGTCGTAGGCCAGCTTGCGGTCGACCCAGCTCGAGGTCGCGCCCCTGGGCTCTACCGTACGCGCCGCGACCTCGCGCTCGAGCTTCTGCACGATCGCGTCGGGGAGGCCCGCCGCGCGTCGGACCTGGGGCGTGGCCGCGAGCACCGCCCGGGCGTCGACCGAGCGCCGGGCGAGCAGACGCAGCCTGCGGACCTCGCTCGCAGGCAGGCCTGCGATCGCATCCTCGGGCAGGCGCAGCGGGAACCGATCACGGAGCGTGGTGCGCAGCGCGCCGAGCCCCTCCTGATCGAGGCGCCGCAACAGCTGCAGGCCCGCCTCGGCCGCGAGGCGCCACCCCGAGGCCGCGGAGGCGGTGGGCTCCGCCTCGACCTGGGCCTCGAGCGGCTGGCCATCGCGGTCCATCCGGAGCGGCGCGGACGAGAGGTGGACCTGGGCGCGGAGGGGCGAGGCGGCGTCCTCGCCCCGGAACTCGCCGACCTGCCACTGTCGCGCGAGCATCCAGAGCGGGTCGGCGACGCGCGCGGCCATGCCCTCCTCGAGCCGGTCGGTGCGGGTGTGGGGCTCGATGCGGTCCCAGTCGTTGCTCATCGGCGGGCTCCTCTCTGCGGGCCGGCGTCGATGCCGGAGGGGGGGAAGATCGCGGGGAGCTGGTGGCCGAAGCCGAGCAGGATGTCGGGGTCGACGGCGCGCAGCTTCGCGGCCTCCAGGGTCTCGAGGAGGGCGTCACGGACCAGCGCCGCCGACCACTCGCCGTCCTCCGGCGGCACGAGCAGGAGCATCGCCTGCGGGGGCCGCGACGACGGGGCGTCGAAGTGTAGCGCCACGCCGGTGAGCTGCTCGCGCGCCGGGATGCGCTCCGTCCACGCGTCGAGCGCGAGCCCTGCGACCGGGTGCCCCAGCTCGAGCGCGGCGACGCCGCCGTGCTCCAGGGCGGTCAGCACCAGCCGCCCCTCCCCGGGACGCGCGGGGGCGGCGACCCCGAGCCAGGGCTCGCCGTCGACCACCGGCAGCTGGGCGAGGGCGAGGGGCGCGCGTGGCGCGTCGGCGGCCAGCTCGCTCAGCATCATGGCCTCGTCCAGCGCCGCCGCGGGGGCGCGCACCTTCGCGACCTGTTGCAGCCAGCCTTGCACATTCACCGGGTCCGCGCCGGGCAGGCTCGGTCCGCGCGCGAAGGCCCGCGCTAGCTCCGCCGCGTCGGTGGGCACGGCGCGGGGCAGGAGCGGGAACGCCGGGCCCATGATCACCGCGAGCGCTTCGCGCGCATGGGCCAGCACCCGCGCGTCGCCGTCGCCCGGTGCCTCCTCTGCCCAGCCGGTGCGCAGGTTCGTCAGCGTGTCCGCCCGGCGCCGCGCCCGGTCCACGAGGGCGAAGGCCTCCGCGTGGAGCGCCGCCGCGTCGGCGTCGGCGTCGGCGCTCGGCACCGCGCCGGGGAGCTCGAAGCCCGCGAGGTCCAGCATGCGCGCGCGCAAGGTGGCGAGCGGCGTCGACCCGACCGGGTGGGGCTCGGCCTCGGTCGGGGTGGGCAGGGCCGCCGCGAGCGCAGCGCGGGCCGCCTCGAAGCGGGCCAGCGCGCCCTCCACCCGGCCCATGACCTCCGCCGCGTCGGCGGTCGCGCCCGGGTCGGCCCCCGGCAGGGCCAGGTCTGCGGCCTCCAGCGGCCGGGCGGCGCCGATGAGATCGCGGAGGGCCCGGGCGAGCTCACCCAGCTCCGCGAACGAGACCGCGTCCGCCGGAAGGTCCACCGGCTCCACGTCCACGGTGAGCGCGCTGGCGTAGGGCGCGGCGGTGGGATCGGTGAGCGCGAGGGCGCCCGCGCGCCGGGCCCAGGCCGAGCTGGGGTTGCCCGCGTCGTGGGGCGCCTCGTAGAGGGCGTCCAGCGCCCCGAGGGCCTGCGCCACCACGAGGTCGCGGAGCGACACCCACCGAGGCGGCGGCGCGCCGGCGGCGTCACCGAAGGACAACTTGCACTTTGCCCGGCTCGGGTCGCCCAGCATGTGCGCGCACCAGGCCTCGAGCCCAGGCTCGAGCTCGGCCCGCGGGGACACGCGGACGTCGGCGGGGTCCCGCGCCCACTCCGGCGGCAAGGCGCCGTCCCCGAGCACGAGCAGGAGGCGTTGCGTGACGCTGATCCCGCCCCGCGGGGTCTGCATGCCCCACAGCTCGGGGGGCGGGATCGCGCCGCTCGTGACCGCCTCGAGGGTGGCGGTGGAGCGGGTGAGGTTGCCCTCGAGGAGCTGATGCACCGACTCCGCGAGCGTCGTGTCGGCCACCGCGTCCATCGCGGCGCCCACGTCCTTCAGCGCCTCCCAGACCCCACGCAGCTCCTCGTCCGCGGGGCCGGCGTGCGGGGTGAGCGTGAGCCCCTGGTCGCCGACCGCGACCCCGGCACCCTCGAAGAGGGCGGCGAGCGCGAGGCCGTCGAGCGGCCCGCGCGGCGGGCCACGCCTCTTCGCCGCCGCGAGCACCGCGCGCCGGCAGTCGTCGACGTAGCGCGACAGGCCTCGATCGTGGAGCTGGCGCTCGAAGCGGCAGCCGAGGAGATCGCCGAGGGCCTGCCCCTGGCGCACCCCGTCCAGCAGCCAGGCCGCGAGCCGCACCCGGTCCGACCGCAGGTTCACCGCGAGGGTGCTGTCGCTGGCCGACGTGCCGTGCGCGTTCCAGCCGGCCCGGAGCACCGCCGCGGTCGCCGCGTGCGCGAGGGACGGCGCGTGGATGAAGCCCTGGCTCTCGGCCGTCCCCGCCTCATCGGGCCGGAGATCCTCCACCCAGCCGAAGCCGCCGAGCTGCACCCCGCTCGGCGCGCGCGCGCGGGCGGCCTGGAGGCGCTCGTGGGCCAGGCCGGTGAGCCACGCGTCGATGCGGTGGGTGGCGAGGCCCAGCGTCTCCCGGAGGCGCAGGTCGAGCGCGCCCGGGGACGCGGCCGCCAGCGTGTCGAGCGCCTGCGCGTAGCGGGCGCGCTCGTCGCCCACCACCCGGGGGAGGGCGGCGTCGACGAGCTGGTAGAGGAGGGGCTCGGCGGCGTGGAACGCATCCGTGAGTTCAGCCGGTGCGGGTGGCTTGTTGCTTCGACCGGGCGACGGGCGGCCGAAGGGCCCCTTGAGGTCGGGGGGGATCCTGTCGGCCAGGGCGCCGAGGTAGACCTCGGGCGTGGCCTCCGGGCTCCGCACCAGCGGTCGGGTGAGCTCCTGGTCCACCGTCGCGTCCCCGTAGTCCGACCAGAAGATCTTCGGGTCGGTGGTGACCTCGCGATCGAAGATCCCCGAGGACAGCTCCGGGAAGAGGCGCTCGTGCGGGGTCTGACGCGCGAGGTGGGCTTCGAGCATGTCCACCAGCCCGTCGAGGAACAGGTGGGCCTCGGCTCGGTCGGAGACGGGGAGCTTGTCCTTGATGAACGGGCGGAGGTCCTTGACCAGCGCCAGCTGGCCCCGGATGTCGTGCACGCTGGATACGTTGTGGTCGTAGATCACCGCCAGGGGCACCAGCGGGCTGTCAGGGGCGTGGGCCTCTTCCCAACCCCACTCCCACAGCAGGGTCTTCAACTCCTGCCCGAAGGTCAGCCTGCGGATCACGAGGCGCTCCGGGTGCGGCAGCGTCCCGAGGATCGCCAGGAGATCCTCGCCCGGGTCGCGGCCGATGCCGTCGCCGCGGACCGGGTCGAGGCGGGGGACGGCCCCGAGCGATTCGCGCCAGCGGTCCTGCAGCGCCTGGAGCGTGTACTCCAGGCGCGCCCACCCGGCGGGCGGCGCGCTGGCGCGCGGGCTGCTGCGTCGGACCGGCAGCAGGCCATAGGGCTGGGACCCGACCGAGATCACCGGGTAGGGCGCACCGCCCCGCACGTGCTCCACGAACCACTCGCGCAGGGTCCGCACCGCGGTCGCAGGGGCGACGCTGGGCCCGTCCACCGGCGCGAGCAGGTCGTCGAAGTAGGCGCCCCAGGTCACCGGCCACAGCGCGCGGTTCATCGCCGACATCTCGGCCGCCTCGACGCGCTCCGCGTGGGCCAACCTCGACAACGGGGTGTCGTCGCCGAGGCCGAGGGCGCGGGCGACGCCCCGGCCGTCCCCGGTGCTCGCCGGTGTCTCCTTCAGCGCGCGCGCCATGAAGTCGTCGACGTCGATCAGCCCCTCCGACCAGCCTGCGTCCGAGCCCTCGGTGTTCGAGGTCGGTGTGCCCTGGGGCACCAGCGCGAGGCCGTCGGTGAACTGGTGCGCCTCGAGGAGCGCGCTGAGGGTGCGCTGGCCCTCCTTCGGGGTCTCCCGACGCGCCCCGAAGACCAGCAGGGTGAGGCCGTGCGCCTTCACGTCTGCGAGCAGAGTGGCGTCGAGGGCGAGCTCGAGCGCCATCCCCACCTCGACGGCGCGCTGGAAGTCCGAGGTCCAGGCCGCAGGATCGCGCTCGGGATCGCGGCTCGGCACGAGCGGGAGGCGCTCGGGGACGTCCGCGCCCTCCTCGGCGAAGCGGAGCTCACCCGCAACATAGCCTGCAAAGATCCACCGGGCGGGCAGCGCGGTGGCCACCGCCGGATCGCGATCGCTGCGGGTGGGACCCGCGCTCGCCCGCTGGGGTCGGGTGCGGTCGGCCACCCACGCCGCGCGGCGGCCCGGGATCTGGCCGACGAGGCGCGCGTTCGCTGCGCTGATCCCGGCCGCAGTGCCGTCGGCGCGGCGGTCGGCCCAGTATTGCCGCCCGGCTGCCTCCTCGACCGCGGTGAGCGCCACCTGGTGGCTGTCGTGATGGATCTGGTCAGGATACACGCGGACCAGGAGCTTCGCCCCGCGGAAGCGGGTCTCCAGCCGCACTGGGAGGAGCAAGAGAGGTTGCGCGGCGTCCAGGGCACCGAAGCCTGGGCCGCTCGGGCGCTCTTCGGGCGGCCTCTTGTCGGGCGGCGTGCGCTCCGGCGGCTTCTTGTCGGGCGGCGTGCGCTCCGGCGGCTTCTTGTCGGGCGGCGTGCGCTCCGGCGGCTTCTTGTCGGGCGGCGTGCGCTCCGGCGGCTTCTTGTCGGGCGGCTTCTTGTCGGGCGGCTTCTTGTCGGGCGGCGTGCGCTCCGGCGGCGTCCGCTCCGGCGGCTTCTTCTCCGGAGGCGTCTGCTCCGAGGGCTTCCTGTCCGGTGAGCGGCCGCGGCGCGGCCCGCCGCCGCGTTGCGCGCCCGGCTCCGGCCCCACGAGGCGCCTTGGTGTCGCGTGGTGTCTTGCGTCGGTCAGCCATCTCGACCCCCTCGGAGCATGCGGTCTGCGTGCATCAAGACGCGCACGGGGCGCTGGAGCGTGATGCGCGCCATCGCCGCCGCGTCGCGGGCCCAGGTCTCGGTCCACGTGTTGGCCCCGAAGCGGTCGTAGGGCAGCGTGGTCCCCGCGAGCGGCGCCAGGGGGACGTAGCTCGCCCCGGTGTCGCCGGTGGCCTGCCCGCGACGGACGTTCTTCCAGTACTTGGGCGCCGCCGCCTTGCCGGCGCCCGCGTCGAGCCCGAAGCGGGGCTCCGCTGCCGGCTGCTCGAGCACGAAGAACCAACCCGGCTTCCCGTCACCTTGGTCCGGGCTCCCGGCCACGTCACGATCGAGGTCGAGGCCGGCGGGGAGCTCGAAGCCGAAGAAGCTGATGTCCGGGCCGAGTCGACCGACGAAGGCGGGGTCGATCGCGCCCTCGGGCGCCTCGACCCGGCTCCAGCCTCCGGTCGCGTCCGGTACCCAGGTGGCGGGGGTGGCGGAGACGAGGGTGCTCGGGTAGCGGCGGAACAGCTCGCTCCTGATGAGCAACACCAGCGCGGCGCCGCCGTTGCCCGGCCCGTGCGCCCCGAGCGCGCTCCGCGGAGGCCAATCGGCGACCGGCGCGATGTCCTCCTCGCCGTCCACGGAGTCCCAGAAGCGCCGCATCCAGGTGTCGCGCGGATCGATGGGCGCCTCGCGCCACACCAGCTCGCGCGCCAGCTCCTCGTTCACGCCGAGGAGGAACGCCTCGACGAACGCGTCGTCGACGCTGGCGAGGGCCACGCTGTCGGTCGGCACCGCACCGACGCCGGGGAGGATGAGCTCCGGATCGATCCGCGCGAGGAGCGCGTACGCGGGCTCCGGGAACTCCGGCGCTCCGAACATGGTGGCCGGGACGTCCTCGTCCCTCCAGAGGCGCTCGGGAGCGCGGATCGACGCGCGCACGCGAGCCCTGAGCCAGCAGGGCGGGATCGAGGCGCTCGCGCACCACCCGCGCGGTCCTGGCGAGGAGGGCGCCTTGGGCCCGCCTCGTCGCGGGGCCCTGGCGCGCCCGCGGCAGTGGCGGCGCCCGCGACCCGCGGTGCCGCGCGGCCCCGCGCCTTCACCGCACGGACCGCGGCGCCCCGCGCTGGCCTGGCCGCGTCCTCGGCCCCCGCGAGCACCGCCCCGTGGGGCACGGTGTAGCTCGCGAACGCGCCCAGCGCGGCGGGCTCGGCGATGAAGCGGGTGGTCAGGGCAGCGGCGACCCGTGTCGGGGCCATCGACGGCGCGCTCGAGCGCGACAGCGCGCGTGAGACCGACGAGCCGGGCCGCACGGACCTCGAGAACGCGGCCGAGGTCAGCCCGGTGAGGGGGCTCGACGCGAGGCGCCCGCGCACCGTGACGTCCATGCCCGCCCCGCGCACGCGGGCGTGGGCGGGCCGGCTCAGCTGCAGGAGCGCGCCGTCGTCGAGCGCGTCGACGCGCCCCTTCATGCGGCGGCCGACCTCCAGCGCGAGCCGCGATCGGTTCAAGAGGCCGTTGACCCCCTTGAGCGTGGCCAGCTGATCCCACGCGGCGGCGGCGAGCCGCTCCTGGTGGATGCGCACCACCTCGGCCCCGAGCCCGGCCGCGCTGCGCTTGGCGGGGTCCAGGTTCGCGTCGGCGAGCCACCGGCCCGAGTCCGGCGCCGGGAGCTGCGTCTCGCCTGCCGCGAGCGCGCCGTACGTCGGTGGGGCCACCACCGGATCGTCGACCCGCGGGTCGTAGCGCGCGGGCTTGGCCTTGCCACCTCGGGGCGAGAGCCCCTCCTCGAGGAGCGCGCCAAGGTCGCGCTGATACGCGTCCCGGTGGCGCTTCGGCCATGGCCTCGGCCTGAGGTCGGGCGCCTTCAGCGCGCCCACGAAGTCGATGGTGAGCCCGGGCTGGCGCGGGAGGCGATCGCTCCCCGGCGAGCCGATGTCGAGCGCGTGCGCGCCGGAGCGCGGGTCGAGGGCGCGGGCCACGAGCCGCTTGGCGAGATCCTCGAAGTCGCCGTCGGCGCTGGCGGTGCGGAAGGACCACTGGTGATAGACGGGCAGCGTAGCAGGGCCGCTTGCACCCCACGCGAGGGTGCTCACGTCGGTCGGGTCGGTGGCGAGGCCGAGCCCCGCGCGTCGGCCCTGCTCGAAGGCGGGGACCAGGCAGGCCAGGTACGCGGTGCTGGGCTCGAGCAGGCGCGGGGCCAGCAAGCGCGCCACGAAGCCCTCGGGGGTGGCGTCGATGGCCGCGCCGAGATCCGGTACGAGCGGCACCTGGGCCTGCACGTGGGCCCAGGCCCAGGCCTCCCGCAGCGTCGGGAGCTCGCGCGCCACGTCGTCCACCGACAGCACCGGGAGGCGCGCGCCGGGCATGGGGCCGACAAGGATCCCCTCGCGCACCTCCACCACCACAAGGACGAGCCACGGCAGCAGCCGGTCGCCGCTCGGGGCGGCCGGGGTGAAGGCCCAGGGGAGCTCGGGGCTGAGCAGCTCCACCGCGGCGAAGCCGGTGGTCTCGAAGTCCGTCGTGCCTTCGGGTGGCGTCATCCGGACGACCTGGTTCGGGGACAGCCCGATCACCGACTCCGGGCCGCGCAGGCGCATCACGCGCTTGGCCGAAGACGACCCGACCTGCACCGAGGCCTCGAGCTCGCCGCCGCCGGACTGGGGGACGCCGTCGACGTCCGCGCCTTGCGCGAGGGCGCGCCCGACGCCGCGCCGCACCCACGGGATGAAGGTCAGGATCGCGTCATCGCTCATTGCAAGAGCTCCTGCTCGAAGGCGGGGGCCACCACGCGCCCCTCGCGCGCCCCGATCGCGGAGCGCACCGTGAAGAACGAACCACCGCCCTTGGGGCCGACGGCCTCGTCGAAGTCGCCGCTCATCGGATCGAGGGCGGCGAAGCGCGGCTCGCGGACGACGGCGATGGGGGCGCGACCGGCGCGGGGGAGGCGGCCTGCCTCGCGGGCGGCCCGGGCCGCCCCGCGCGCCATCGCGCGACGGAGCGCTCGCCCCGACACCCGCGACGTCTCCTCGGTCCGCGCAGGGCCCCCGCGCAGCGAGGGGTCGTCGTAGACGACCTCGTGGTCGAGGACCATGGTCGCCCCCGGCCCGCCCGCCGCGCCGTCGTCGCCGAACTGCAGGCCGGCCTGCATCATCTCGAAGGAGGGCGACGAGAGCTTCTCGGTCGCGGACAGGGTGAAGAACTGCGACGGGGCGAACCAGTCCTCGACGGGGGACACCGCGTTGGTCGAGATCGACACCGCGCCGACCCGGGGCGCCTCGAGCACGAAGCGGTCCGGCCCGGTGATCGGGGCGTTGCCGAACTGCTCCAGGGTGGCGCCGAGCGGCACCACCCGCTGCCGCACCTCGATGATGCCGGCGGGGTGGACGACGCACGCCGCCTCGCTCGGGGCGTCGGTGAGGAGCACCCCATCGCCGTCCACCTTGGGCGGGAGGGCGCGCCAGGCGTCGGGGCGCAATAGCTCCTGGACCAGCAGCTCCTCGACGTCCACCGCCTTGGGGGGCGGCTCGGTGGCCTTGCGCCCGATGGTGGCCTCGACCTGGAGGGTGGTCTTGACGAGCAGGATCTTGAAGCTGGCCTCGCCCGTCACGTGCCAGGGGTTGGGGCCGGTGAGGCGCCCGCTCAGGGAGGCGGCGAGGAGGTCGGCGCTGCCGGCCGAGATCGCGAGCCGGATCCCGAGGTCCACCATGAACGAGAAGGGGCTGAACTGGATGAGGGCGTCGAACGAGGTCGAGCCCTCGGCGGTGAAGCCGGCCTCCGCCGCCCAGATCGACAGGGCCGCCCCGAACTGGAGGGTGTTCGCGGTGAGCGCAAGGTAGCCTGACAGCTGCACCTGGAGGAGGCTGCCGGCGTCGAGGGCCACCGAGAGGCGCGGGAGCGACGGCATCCCCGCGGGCGGCCGGAAGGCGGGGTGGAAGCCCCCGAAGGAGATGAGGAAGGTCGGGTCGTCGAGGAACGAGGCCCGGACCGCCATGGCGCCGCCGAGCTCGAGGTTCAGGATCCGGGAGTCGCGGATCGCCGCGTCGATGGCCAGGGTGCCCGCGGTCAGGTCCAGCGTGCCCGCGACGTCGGCGTGCAGCTCGACGATGGCGGCGTCCTCGGTGGGCAGGGCGAGGGACAAGGCCCCGAGGAGGGTCACGGTGAGCGGGTTCGGGAGCTGCAGCACCACGCCGAGGTCGAGCTGGACGAGGTTCGGGGTGCCCCAGCCGATCTTCACGATCGGACCGAGGACGAACTGGCCCGGGGCGGGCGGGAAGATCGCGCCGATGTCGGCGAGGATGCGCGGCGCGTCGGCGATCGGATCGTCGGGGAAGAGCAGGCCCTCGAGCGCGCCGGAGCGGACGCCGTCCCCGAGGGCGTCGACGTCGAGCCCGCGGTGGGTGCCGATCAGGCCGCCAACGCCGCTCAGCGTGAAGCCGAAGCCGAGCTGCAGACCCTGGAAGGTGGCGGAGAGCGCCACGAACATCGACCAGGCGCCCGGCGCCTCGGGCAGCCGCGTGGCGATGAGCCCGATCGCGGTGATGCCCACCCCGAGCAGGCTCGCGTCGAAGACGCCCGCGTACTCGCCGCGCTCGGCGTCCACGTCGAGGTAGCCGCCTCCCGAGATCACGCCCGCGACGTCGAGGCCGATGCCGATGCCATCGGGCGACTTGAAGCCCACCGCGAGGCTGCGATCACCGACCCGGGCGATCGCGCCCGGCGCGTCGGGGGGCGCGAGCTCGATGATCACCCCGACGTTGTCGACCGCCAGCTGCAGCGGCCCGAGGATCGCGGACGCGGTGACGCCGAGGCTGGCGCTGGCCTCGTCGGTGCCGAGCTCGATCGCGAGGGTGAGGTGGTCGACGGTGATGGGCCCCACCACCTTGCCGATCGGGATCTCGATCTCGAGCCCGGCGTGGCCCTCGAGGGACAGACCGTTGCGCGCAGACAGGCTCGCAGAGAGGTCCGCCTCGACCACGATCGGCTGGGCGCCCAGCAGCTCCTGCACCAGCCCGTCGCCGCGCCCCGGCTCGATCGCGAGGGCGAGCCCCGGCGCGCCGGAGCGCGGCACGGTGCGGGCGGTCAGCACCAGGTCGGGGCCGCCCGCGGTGGTGAGCGCGGCGGACACCTCGGCGCCCCGGATCTCGAGCCGGGTGCCTGAGGCAGTGCCGAGGAGCAGGAGCGGCGGCGCCTCGGGGGCGCGTGCGACGGTGAGGACCAGCTCGGCCGCGGTGTTCGCCACCGCGCGCGCCGCGGGGGCCTGCCCCGGGAACAGGAGCACGCCGAGCGCCCCGCTCGGGCCGCCGGTGCCCGAGGCGCGCAGGGCCCACGTGGGCGAGAGCGGCGTCTCGAGCACCGCGCTCCCAAAGGAGAGGTTGCCCACGAAGAGCCCCGAGACGGTGGGGCTCGAAGGGGTGGCCGGGATGGGCGCGAGCATCAGGCCCAGCTCGGTGAAGGTCTCCGCGCCGAGCACGCCGACGAAGCCCTGGAGGAGCGGGAGCTCGAGGCCCTCGACGCTCGTCGCGAGCGGGG
Source organism: Deltaproteobacteria bacterium (assembly GCA_020632995.1). GTDB lineage: Bacteria > Myxococcota > Kuafuiibacteriia > Kuafuiibacteriales > Kuafuiibacteriaceae > JACKEN01. Next base: position 1,240,526 of record JACKEN010000001.1, read on the forward strand.
TTGGTGTCGGCCACCAACCCTCCGCCGCCGATCAGGGCGTCGTCGAGGGGGGCCGCGCGCACCGGCCGCCCGCCCGCGCGGGCGAGGCTCGCGAGCTCGGTGAGCAGGTCGTCGGCGTGCGCCTGGTCGAAGGTGCCCCGGGTCCAGCCGAAGCGCTGCTGGAGGGCGCCAGCGGGGTTCGAGACGAAGGCGGAGAGCTTCGACAGGCGGAGCTCGTCCACGATGACCGCGCGCCGCGCGCCGCTGGCCGGCCGCGGGGTGGACTCGATGACCCCGACCAGGTGGAGGGTCGCGTACAGGACGGGGTTGCTGCGCTCGATCCAGCGCACGAGCAGGTACTCGGGCAGGTCGCCCGCGAGCTCGGTCCAGAAGGAGGCCTGCCTGAGCACCGCGGGGACGTCGGCGCCGCTCGGTGGGTTCGAGGCGATGGCCGAGATCGCGTCGGCCACGGTGATCGTGAGCTCGGCCGCCTCGCCCACCGCGGTCCCGACCTCGGTGCCCTCGCGCTCGAGGGTCGCCGCAAGTGAGGTTGCGCGCTCGACCACCGGGGTGAGGGCGGTTATCAGCGTGAAGCCCGAGAACCACGACCCGGCCTCCACATCCCAGCCGAGCTCATGGATCAGGACCTGGAAGCGATGGCCGGAGGGGTCCTCGATGACGTCGCGGAGGGGCGCCATCGCGTCGACCAGGGCGCGGGCGAGGGGCAGGAAGGTCTCGATCACGTGGGCCTCCGATCCGTGAAGTCAGGGAGCAGGTAGAGCACCGCGTCCCCGGAGGCCTTCACCGACCCCGGGGTGACACGCTGGAAGTTCCCCGAGAGGGGCGCGATGAACTCGAACGGGAACACGTCGATGCCGACGTCCGTCGCGATCCGGAAGTGCGCGAGCACCTCGCCCGCGACGATCCGCTCGTCCGGGGCGCGCGAGTGCGTCCAGTCGAGGCCCACGTCGACCTGGAGCGGCCGCATCCCGTAGAAGCCGGCGCCGCCCTCGGCCACGGTCGTCGTGCCGGGGATCAGGGGCGGGTAGAGCGCGACGGGGTCCGGGTACACGACCCGGACCGACACCAGCCACGCCTCGAGGGCGTCCATGAACTGCTGGGCCTCGGACTTCGGCAGCACGAAGGTCTCCCAGCACCACGCGCCGAGGGAGAGCAGGCCCCCTACGGTGAGGATCGCGAGGGCGAGCGGCGGGGTCTCGAGGGTCGCGGTGCACCAGAACAGGACGTACAGCCCCACTGTCAGCGACAGCGCCGCGGAGGCCGCGTACACCGCGTCCACCATCGCTCGGTCGTACTCGCCCCTCGCGCAGTGCTCGACCGCGGAGTTGAGCTTGAGACAGAGCACGACCCCGTCGTAGACGACCCCCACCCCCCGGCCTTGAAACCTGATCCACCACTTCGTGTTCGCCGAGAAGTCGAAGATCAGGCTGGACCCGGCCACCGCACCGAGGTTGTCGACGGTCGACGCGACGTCCTTCGCGATGGCGAGCGTGTCGAGCCGATCGATCGAGTCGTCGGAGCAGCGGACCACGATCGAGAGCAACCCAAAGAGCGTGCCGAGGCTGCGGGACGCCACCTTCCAGCGCTCCACTTCCTTGATGGCGTCGTCCAGGGCGTCGGCGGACGCGTATAGCTCCTCCAGAGCCTGATCGCTCGGCGCGCCGGGGCGCTGGATCCACCGCGCCACACGGGCGTTTGCGATGCTCTGCCCCGCGGCTGGGCGCAGCTTCTGTGAAGCGCCTCCTGCAGCGAGAGCGCGAACCGCGCGTGATAGATCGTCGGCCCGGAGATGCGGACGAGGCCGGTGCCGAACTTGCGCGCCTCCTGGAGGTCGGTACCGTCAGGAGCCGCGTCGGCCATCAGGTCGGCGAGCCGATCGCCCTCGGTCGGCGAGAAGTCGCCGAACGCGCTCGCCGGGTCCCGCGCGGCCAGCCGGATCGCGAAGCTCGCCGCCACGTCCCGGGCCCGGGCCATGTCGACCGCGAGCATGGGCAGGATCCGGCCATCGACGAACTTGCTCCGCGTCTCGGGAGGCATGGTCGCCACCCAGGCCACCGTGCACTCGTCCAGGAGCGCTGCCTCGTGAGCGTCGAAGATCGCCTCGATGCTCCGATCCGGGAAGGTCTCGGCCACGACCTCATCTCGAGCCAGCAATGGCGCGCGCGCGAAGATGTCGCGTAGGACTCCCGAGGAGCGCCGAAGCTCGTCCAACACCCGCTCGGCCGAGAGCGGATCGAAGCGTCTGCGCAGACCGCTCGAGAACCTCGGTTCGGGACCGCTGTCTCGGGCCATATCGCACGCCGCCAGCAGGAGCAGGTACGGCTGCGTCTGACGGTCGAAGGTGTAGCCTGTGCCGGGAGTGTAGTACTGGTCGGGCCGCTTGATGTCGCCCGCGTCGGCGAGCAGGGCCGCCTGCAACCGCTGCTCGGTGCGCCGGTCGACCTCACGCCAGTCGATGCCGTCGAGGTTCGGCTCGAGCAGGCCCAGGGCGTCCATGATGGCCTCGAGGTCATCGGCGAGCGCGTTCCCGGGATCGACGCTGCCGAGCTCGCGGTCCCAGCCCGCGCAGGTGGTGGCGAGCGCACAGAGGTCGTCGAAGCGGGCGCGCAGCGCCGCGCGCCCCGGGTCGTCGAATCCAGTCCCGCCGAGCGCGGCGTACACCGCCGCGGCGGTCTGCGCGGCCGAGTAGCGGGCGGCCACATCCGGGTGGAACAGCCCGAACTCGATGAGCGCCCGAGCGAAGCGGTCGTCCGCCTGCGCGCCGGACAGCTTGCGATCGAGGGCGGCGCGTGTCCCCAGGAGGTAGCCCTCGAGGTCCTCGGCGGCGGTGTCGATCAGCAAGAGATCCAAGAGCCATGCGCCGCACTCGTCGACGGTGGGCGGCCCCTCGGGCGGGCCGGGAGAGTAGGGCGCCACCGCGAGGATGGACAGGAGCGACTCGTACACCTCCACTCGAAAGGTGACCGGGTGGCCCGCGGCGGCGGCGATGAGCGCCGCCACCGCCTCTCGTGCCCGAACGTGGGTCGGGTACTGCCGAACGAAGGCCATCACGACGCTCCACTCGAGATCGCTCGGGACGTGGCCGCCGGCGATCGCGTCGAGGATGTCGAGCCCGAGGAGCGGGTCGATGGACACCGCGTTCAGGGTGTCGATCACCCCCTCGTTCTGGAGGAGCAGCAACAGATCGCCCAGGGAGAGGCTCTTCAGGATCGCGTTCTGGAAGTTGCCCTGCGATCTCCAGCGCCCCTCGCTCGACAGCGAGTCCTCGATGGCCCGATGGACCGCGACGAGGTCGAGGCTCGCCGGCTCGCGCATCGGCTGGCCAGCCCCGCGGACCTTCTCGACGTGCTCCACCACGCTGAGGCCACCCCGGGCGCGCGGCAGCGCGATCGCGCGCAGGAAGTCGGCGCGCGCGGTGGTGTCGGTGAGCGCGCTCGTCATCCAGGTCCTGAGCGGCCCCAGCCACGCGACCCACTCCCGCAGGATCCCGGCCGAGCCGCGCGGGCCAGAGCGCCACTCACCGGTCGCCCACAGGCCGAGCATGCCGCTGCCGTCGCCGGGCCGATCGAGATCGGGCGTCGCGGCGAGGAGGGCGCCCAGCCGCTGGAGCAGCTGGTCCGCAAGCCCACCTGCGCCGTGCAGCTCGGCGAACGCCCCGTCGGCGCCGATCGCGGCGCCGCTGGTGACGCTCTGCACCACCGTGCCGTCGGCCTCGACGCGGAGCCGACCGCTGAGCCCGGTGAGGTCGACCCGGAACCGCTCGCTCACGCCGGGGTGAGCGCCGAGTTCGAACCGGAGCTCCCAGCGCGATGTGTTTGCGAACGACGCCGCGCTCGGGCCGCTGATCACGGGGACCGCCCACGTGGCGTCGGCCGCGCTCTGGCGCGGGGTGCGCAGCCAGCTCGAGGCGTCGAGATCGAGGACGTCGGACTTCGAGCTGCCGCTCGCCTTCTCCACGAACGCGACCCTCGACACTCGCCAGCCGCACAGCTCGAGCAGCATGATGGCGCCGTCGACCGCGCCCAGGAGCGCGCGGAGCTCTTCGTCGACCGAGCTCGCCACGCGGAAGCAGGGGCCGCCGCCGTCGCTCTCAGCGCGCTGAGCCACGAGGCGCTCGTTGCACTCCGAGAGGATGATTCGGGGGACGCGAACGAGCGGCAGAGTCATGGGCTACTCACTCACCAGCGTCACGATCGCCAAAGTTAGCAGACTTCCGTCCTTCAGCGCAGCTGTGTACCCTGACTCGAAGATGGGCAGCGTCATGTATCCCCTCCCACTCATGCTCGACAGCGCGTTCTCGATGCGTAGTCCCAACCTGAGCTTTCGAGATGACGCGACGTGGCGACAGACGGGCAACCTCCGCGGCGAGATCCCGGTGAGCGAGGACCTCGAACCTCCCGACAAGCGGGTCATCGAGGACGCAGAGCTCTTCGCCGGGCTCTGGGCGTGGGCGGCCAGCATCCGCTACGAGCAGCGCCTGCGCGCCGACCGGCTGGCTGGCCAGCCAGAGGGCCCCCCGCAGGACGGACGCTTCTGGTTTGCAGAGTCATACGCGAGGGTGAGCGAGGAACTGACAACGGCCGTGGAATCGGGCCGCTTCCAGTACCCATCCTTCGTCCTGCTGAGCATCGCCTACTTCGATGTCGTATACAGAGATAACTTCGAAGCCTTTCAGGTGCGAGGCACATGCGAAGCTCATTGGGAGTTCGCTTTCCGACTCTCCTACGGTGATTGGTCGGCCATCGCGCGGAGCGCGCTCGGCCCCGGCCTCGCCGATGCGGCGCTCGGGCTGTTCTGCCTGGGGCGCTCCGCGCACGCGCACCTGCGCTTCGATCTCTGCCGAGCGCTGGCGTGGGCCTACTCGAACCATTACCCGACGGGCGCCGACGCGCCCGGGCTCGGCGCCTTCGAGGCGGACTTCTTCGGCATGGGGGAGGTCTTCGACGCGGTCACCGTGCAGATGAAGGCGGTGATCGAGGCCCGGACCGGTGTGCCGCTGTCGAGCATCCCGGGCCAAGTCCCGTGGCTCGATGGCTGGCTCGACACGTCCGAGGTCGGCACCGTCCTGGGCTTTGGCACGCCGCTGGCCGAGGAGCGGCGTAGGACCTGGGATCGCGCGACGGAGATCGCGGCCGGGTTCTCGCCGCTGGCGTTCATCTGCGTCCTCGACGGTGCGAGCGGGGGGCTTCGGGTCCCCCACTTCCTCGGCAGCCTGAACGATGGGGTCAGCCAGCTCGACGGAGAGAAGGTCGACTTCCTCGGCTTCCTCGAGCAGCTGGCCGACCCACCTTCGATGGACATCCGCCCGGAGACGCAGTTCTTGATCGACCAGTTCTTCGCCGCCGGCCGATGAAGCCCCCCTTTGACGCGGAGCGGGCGTCGCCTCTCGCTCAGCGGCCGACCGACTGGATCATGTTCTTGGCGGTGTCGTTGTACTTGTCGATGACCTGCCGGAGCATGTCGAACATCTGACCGCGCTTGTCGATCATGCGCTTGAGCTTCATCGACTCCACGTCGATCGACGACTCACCTCCGCCGCCGCCGCCCTTGCCACCACCACCCTTGCCCCCGCCTCCGCCTTGCTGCTGGAGCTGGTTCAGGTGGTTGGCCTGATCCTGGATCTTCTTGTCGAAGCCCTTGGTGATCTGCATCAGCAGCATCACCACCTTGTCCTCCACCGTCATGCCGGGCGCGTTGAGCGCGTCGCCTACCCCCCCCGCGGCCCCCAGCCCGTTGCCGGCCGGAGCGCCCGCCATCGGCAGGCCGCCCTGCGCCGGAGCGCCGAACATCGGCAACCCGCCCTGCGCGGGAGCCCCTCCGGGCGCAGGCAGGCCGGCGAACGCGGGCGCCCCACCGCCGAACGCGGCCCCGCCCGGCGCACCGCCGAGCGCGGGGGGCGGGCGCAGGATGTCGTCGAACCCGATCGGCCGCCGGTAGGCGAGGGCGGGCGCCGACATCGGCGCCGCGGCGATGGCGGGCTGGGCGCCGGGCAAGAGGCCCGCGCCGCCGAGGGTGTTGCTGAGGGCGCCGAGCATCATCCCCTGGTACGCGCCGGGGCCCACCGCGGTGGGCAGCCCGGCGAAGGCGGCCCCCCGCTGGATCCCGCCGAGGGCGGCGTGAGCCGGGGTCAGCGCGCCCGCGGGCGCCCCGCCGGCCAACAGGCCCTGGGGCTGGCGCTGCACGGTGAGGACCCCGTCCGCCATCCCGTCCGGGAGGATGCGGCCGCCCAGCCGCGCCTCGAGCTGCCCTCGCGCGAAGGGGTGGGTGTCGAGGAAGCGCTCCAGCTTCGCGCCCCGCAGGCGCTCCTGCAAAGCCGCGGGACTGCCCGGCGCCGCCCCGGGGCCGGTGCCCAGGTCCACGCGGCCGGTCTGGGAGGGCGCGTAGTGGGCGCCGCAGCGGCAGGCGCCCATGTTCGGCGCCGCGACCTGGGTCGCGTTGGGCAAGGCACCTTGCTGAGCGAGCTGGGTCACCCCGTTGGCGGAGAGCCCTCCGGCGGAGCGCTGGAAGTTGTCGATGAGGCTCCTCAGCAGGCCAGCCTGCCGCTTGATGCCGGAGAGCTGCTGCATCAGGGGCTGGGCCGGGAGGCCGAGGAGGCCCAGGAGCTGGGCGGCTTGGGGTTGGGTGTTCAGCACAGCGGTCATGGCATGGACTCCTTGTCCCCGATGCGCGGGGTACGCGGAGGTCCAAGAGCAAGGGGCGGGCCAAGCGCAGGCTGGCCTTCACGTGCGGGCCGGAGCGAGCGCGGCTGCCCACCGGCGGTGTGCAATGCCCGCTCTGGGGGGCGCGGCGCCCGGCCGCGTCAGCGGGCGGTGGTGGCGGTCGCGGTGGCTCGAGGCGCCACCGCCTTGGTGAGGAGCTCGAAGAGGGTGCCTTGCATGGCGGGCGGGAGGTTGTGGCCGGCGCGCTCGAACGGGATGACCTGGGCGTCCCAGCCCAGCTCGGTCAGCGCGCGCACCGAGGCCGCGGCGGGGGCGAAGGGCACCACGGTGTCCTCGCGCCCGTGGAGCGCGCGGATGGACGGGGTCCGGCCCGGCCGCGCGGGGGGGAGCAGCGGCGGCGGGAGCCAGCCGGCCATCGGCACCGCGGCCGCGACCTGCTCGGGGTGCCGGACCGCGAGGGCGAGGGTGATCATGCCGCCCTGCGAGAACCCGGTGACGATCGGCGGCCCGGCGTCCGGGTAGCGGGCGGAGAGGCGCGAGATCAGGGCCGACACCTGCTCCGCGGCGCCCGCGATGTCCTGGGCCATCTGTTCGGTCCGGCCCTCCCGGGTGCGGGTCCGAAACCAGCCATGGCCGCCGTTCCCCCAAGGGATGGGCGCCCGGGGCAGGATCAGCCGGGCCGGGAGCCGGAGCCCCTCGAACGCCCGGGCGAAGCCCTCGGGCGAGTCGCCGAGGCCGTGGATGGCCACGATCAGCGGCAGGCGCGGATCCTCGGGATCGCCGCCCAGCACCTGCTCCTCCCAGGTCAGCGGGGCGGGGGCCGGGGGCCGGCGCAGGCGCCTCCGAGCGGCGGAGACACCCCGCGGCGGCGAGGGCGAGGAACAGGAGCAGGGCGTTGCGAGGCGGAGGCATCGCCGAATCCTTGCGGATTCGGGCCGGGCGCGCCAACAATCCAAGCGCATGGCGGACGGGGTCCAGCCGCCGCCGGGCGAGGCAGACGCGCCCGGTCAGGAGCAGCAGGAGGCCCTCCGGGAGGCGCAGCGCGCCCTGGAGGAGGCCCAGGCCCGGCTCGTGCAGTCCGAGAAGATGGCCTCGCTCGGGATGCTGGTGGCCGGCATCGCGCACGAGATCAACACCCCCATCGGGGCGGTGGCGAGCATGCACGACACCCTCGTGCGCGCGGTGGCCCGGATGCGAGAGGTGCTCGACCACGAGCTGCCCGGCGGAGTCGACGGTGAGCCGCGGCTGACCAAGCTCCTCGGGATCATCGAGGACGCGAACCGCGTGATCGCGGACGGCACGAGCCGGGTCACCACCATCGTGCGGCGCCTGCGCAGCTTCGCCCGCCTCGACGAGGCGGAGCTGGAGGGCGCGGACCTGAACGAGGGGCTCGAGGACACCCTCACCCTGATCCACCACGAGCTGAAGCACGGCATCACGGTGGCGCGAGACTTCGCGCCGCTGCCGAAGGTGGACTGCTTCCGCGGGCGCCTGAACCAGGTGTTCCTGAACCTGCTGATGAACGCGCGGCAGGCGATCACCGGGACGGGCACCATCGAGCTGCGCACCTGGTCGGACGACGCCTACGTCTACGTCTCGGTCACCGACAGCGGGGTGGGGATCGCACCGGAGCACCTCGACCGGATCTTCGAGCCCGGCTTCACGACCAAGGGCGTGGGGGTGGGCACCGGCCTGGGGCTCTCGATCTGTCGTCAGATCGTCGAGGAGCACTGCGGCGAGATCTGGGCCGAGAGCGTGCTCGGGCAAGGCAGCACGTTCACCTTGAAGATCCCGCGCGACGTGAAGGCCCGCCACGAAGCCCGTCGGCTCGCCTCCATCGGGCAGAACCCGGCTACAGGATCTGGAAGCGGAACAGCAGGTAGCACGTGAGGAAGCCGAACCCGTAGGCGAGGGCCACCGCGATCCACATCACCGAGATCCCGGGCACGGCAGCGGGCACCGGGGCCGGGCCGATGGCCGGGCGCGCGAAGCTGCCGCTCCGCGGGGCGTTGAGGATCGAGCTTCGATAGCCTTGGGTGCTGAGGAAGTCCTGCAGCGCCTCGATGAAGCGGTTGTACTCGCCCCGAGTGAGGTCGAGGTCGCGCTTGTAGCGCGCCTCGAACTGGTGCTTCACGTAGGCGTAGGAGCGCAGCTCTGCGTCCTTGGTGCGGACCCCGACGTGCCCGCAGATCAGGCCGCGATCCTCGGGATCTCGCTGGGAGCAGAGCAGGACAGCCTGCCGCGCCTTGAGCCCGCCGTCGGTGCTCGGCCCGTCCGGCTCGGTGACCCGCACGAAGCGCGGGTTTGCCGTGCCGTAGCGCTCGGGTGAGAACTTCAGGTTGATCAGATCGCTCAGGTGCACCGCCTCGTTGGCGTGGAAGGTGCGGCTCTGATCCGTGACCATGGTCCGATCCTGGGCTTCCATACCAAGTCCTCGGCGGGCTGTGAAATGATCCGCATGGCCTACGCCCTCGGCCGCGGCTGCGCCCGAACGAGACCCTGTGGGCCTGCCGCATACCAGGATATACCCGCCGCTGCGACGGGATGCCGCGGGCCGGGGCGTTGCCCGCTGGGCTGAAAAGTCCTGACTTCCCTGATGTTTGCGCGTGACACATTGTTGTCACATTGGCGCCGAGGCCCCGTCACCTAGACGTCACAACGGCCGCGTTGACCCTCTCCTCCGCGGCCCCTGTAGTTTGCTCGAGACAAACTATGAGCTCCGACAGCGCGTTGAACAGCACTCCAGTCGGGGAGTTGGAAGCAGAGGCGAAGGGTCCCACCGCGACCTTCTCCCCGGTCCCGCTCCTCAAGGTGCTGCTCGCACTGACCCTCCTCTTCCTGTTCCTGGTGGGTGTCCAGGGCCTCTCCAACGGCATCAAGTCGTTGGGCGGAGGCACGCTGGACAGCTTCATGACCGCGGTCCAGAACCCGTTCCTCGGGCTGGTCAGCGGCATCCTCGCGACCACCCTCGTGCAGTCATCGTCCGTCACCACCTCGCTCGTGGTGGGGATGGTGGCGGCGGGGAGCCTCCCGGTCGGCACCGCCATCCCCATGATCATGGGGGCGAACATCGGCACGACGGTGACCAACACCATCGCCGCGCTCGCCCAGATCGGTCAGAAGCGGGAGTTCCGGCGGGCCTTCGCCGCGGCCACCTGCCACGACTTCTTCAACTACATGACGGTGCTGGTGCTCCTGCCGCTCGAGCTGGCCACCGGCTTCCTCGCGCACCTGTCGCACTGGGTGAACGGCCTGCTCCCGGCGGGCAGCGGCGTCACCTACCACAGCCCCTTCAAGACCGCGCTGAAGGCGGGCGTGCAGGGCTTGGAGTCGCTCACCGGGTGGCTGCCGGGCTCCACCTTCGTGCACAGCGTCCTGCTCATCGGCCTCTCGGTGGGCCTGATCTTCCTCACCCTCACGCTGATCGTGAAGGTGATGAAGTCGCTGGTGCTCTCCCGCATGGAGACGGTCATCCGCAAGGTCCTGAACCGCGGCCCGCTCGGCAAGGCCTCCGCCATCGCGGTGGGGGCGGGGATGACGGTGGCGGTGCAGTCCTCCTCCATCACCACCAGCGTCATGGTCCCGCTCGCCGGCACCGGCCTGATGCGCCTGTGGCAGGTGTTCCCGGTGACGGTGGGCGCCAACATCGGCACCACGGTGACCGCGCTGCTGGCGTCGATGGCGGTGACGGGCGAGGGGGCCGACGTGGCCCGCCAGATCGCCCTCGTGCACCTGCTCTTCAACGTGGTGGGGATGCTGATCTTCTACGTGCCGCCCCCCACCCGGAAGTATCCGATGTGGGCCGCGCAGCGCCTCGCCAAGCTGGCCGTGACCAAGAAGCGCTGGGCCCTGGCCTACGTGGCGGGCGCGTTCTACGGCCTGCCCGCGCTCCTCGTCTTCCTCTTCCGCTGAGCCACAGGCCCGTCAACCTGGGTTGACGACCTGCCACGCGAGGTCGGCCAGCATCTGGGCCGCCATCCCGTACATCCCGCCTTCGGATCCGCCGCGTTCCCGTCGAGGGCGCGCTTGTAGACCCCCTGCGCGATGGCCGCGAGGCGGAAGAGCGAGAAGCCCATGAAGTAGCCGAAGGCGGGGATCTCGTCTCGCCCGGTGAGCTGGCGGTATTGCGCGAGCACCTCGGCCTCGCTCGGGATGCCGAGGGCGGCGAGGTCGCTGCCCACCAGGCCACCCAGCTCACGGCTCAGGGCGGGGAGGCGGTAGGCCATGCAGAAGTAGGCGAGGTCGCCGAGCGGGTGACCCAGGGTGGACAGCTCCCAGTCCAGCACCGCGATGACCCGCGGCTCGGTGGGGTGGAAGAGCAGGTTGCCCGGCCTGAAGTCGCCGTGCGCGATCGTGGTCTCGTCACCCGGCGGCACGTGCTCGGGCAGCCAGGCCATCAGGCGCTCCATGGACTCGACGTCCTGGGTGCGCGAGGCCTGGTACTGATCCGACCAGCGCTTCACCTGCCGCGCCACGTAGCCGGAGGGCTTGCCGAAGTCCTCGAGCCCCACCGCCGCGTAGTCCACCGAGTGCAAGGCGGCCAGCGTGCGCACCATGTCCCGGTACATCGCCCCGCGGTCCTCCACCGAGACGTCGGGGAGGTCGGCGGCGTGGAAGATCCGGCCCTCGACGTAGTCCATCACGTAGAAGGGCGTCCCGATGATCGAGGCGTCGTCCTCCAACAGGCGCATGGCCGGCACCGGCACGTCGCTGTCGGCGAGGGCGGCCATCACCCGGTGCTCCCGCTCGATCTGATGGGCGGAGGGCAGGAGCTTCCCCGGGGGGCTTCTTCCTGAGCACCCAGCGGCGATCGCTGGCCTCCAGGAGGAAGGTCGGGTTGCTCTGGCCGCCCTTGAACTGGCGGACGGTGAGGGGGCCGGTGAAGCCCTCCAGCTTCCTGGTCAGGCACGCGGCGAGGGCGGCCTCGTCGAAGCGGTGGTTCTCGCGGACCGGGGTCAGGTTCATGCCGGGCCGGAGCATACGAGCCGACGCGGCGTCGTGTCGACTCAGGCCGGGGCCCAGACCCTCGCGCTCCGCCTCCTTCTCGGTCCAGCTCTCCATCGCCGCCTCCAGCGCCGCCTTGACCTTCTCGTAGCGCAAGCTGGCCTTCCGGGAGCGCTCGCTGTCGGCGTGGGTGGCGGGTCGGCGAGCGTCGCCTCCAGCTCCGCCTGCTCCGCCTCGAGCTTGGCGATCTGGGCCTCGAGCGCCTCGATCTCGCGGGTGAGCCGGCCGAGGACCTTCCGGTGCTCGGCCTCCTTGGCCTTCTTCTCCTGCCGGGCCGCCATGCGGGCCGCCTTGTCGTCGGGCACCGCCTCCGCCACCGCCGACGCCGCGCCCCCGCCGCCCAGGCTGGCCTCGAGCGAGACCTCCAGCTGGCCCAGGTGATCGAGGTAGTCGCCGAGCGAGCCGGGGTAGGTCTCGACCTTGCCGCGGCTCACGTCCCAGACCAGGGTCGAAAGGCGCCTTGCAAAATCGAGGTTGTGGGAGACGAAGAGGATGGTGCCGTCGTACGCCTCGAGCGACTCGGTGAGCTTGTCGGCGCTCTCGGTGTCGAGGTGGTTGGTCGGCTCGTCCATCAACAGGACGTTCTTCGGCGCGGCGAGGATCCGGGCCAGGGCCACGCGGGCCTTCTCGCCCCCGGAGAGCACCTCGACCGGCTTCTCCACGTCGTCGCCCGAGAACAGGAACGACCCGAGGATGCTCCGCACCCGGGTCTGGGCCATGTCCGGCTGGGCCGCCCAGACCTCCTGGAGCACGCTCCGCCCCGCCACGAGATCCTCGGCGTGGTGCTGGGCGAAGTAGCTCATGGCCGCGTTCCGGCCGAGCTTGATGCTGCCCGCGTCGGGGGTGAGCTCGCCCCCGATCAGGCGCAGCAGGGTGGTCTTTCCCATCCCGTTGGCGCCCACGATGGCGATGCGGTCACCGCGGCGCACGGTGAGGTCGAGGCCCTCGAACAGGGGCACCTGGGTGTAGCCGAAGCGCAGGCCCTCCACCCGGATCACCGGGTCCGCGGCCCGCTCGCACGGCGGGAACTCGATGCGCATCGGCCGGCGCACCTGCGGGAGGTCGACCCGGTCCGCCTCGAGGCGCTCGATCGCCTTGGCCTTGCTCTGGGCCTGGCGCGCCTTCGACGCCTTGGCCTTGAAGCGCTCCACGAAGGCCTCGAGCTCCTTCTTGCGCTGGGCCTCCTTCTCGATGCGGCGCTCGAGGTGCTCGAGGTCGAGCTCCCGCTGCTCGAGGTAGGCGTCGTAGTTGCCCCGGAAGGTGCGCACCCCCTCCAGCTCGAGGCTGGCCACCCGGGTCACGTGGGCGTTGAGGAAGCCCTTGTCGTGGCAGGTGAGCACCACCGCGTGGCGCACCGTCTTCAGGAAGCCGCTGAGCCAGTGCACGCTCGGCATGTCGAGGTGGTTGGTGGGCTCGTCCAGCAACAGGACGTCGGGCTGCTGGAAGAGCAGGGCGGCGAGGGCGGCGCGCATGCGCCAGCCGCCCGAGAACTCCTTCACCGGGCGCTGAAAGTCGTCTTGCGAGAAGCCCAGGCCGACCAGGATCCGCTGGGCCCGGTGGGGGGCGAAGTCCTCCTCGAGCGCGGTGAGGCGGGCGGTGAGGTCGGCCAGCTCCTGGGCGAGGGCCAGCTGCTCCTCTTCGTCGTGGGTGCCGTGGAGCTCCGCCTCGACCTCGTGCAAGCGGGCCTCCACCTGGTCCTTGCCCGGGGCGGTGGCGAGCACCGACTCGAGCAGGCGCCCCTCGCCGGGGTCGCCGTGCTCCTGGGCGAGGTAGCCCACGCGGATCCCCTTCGCGCGGGTGATCTGGCCGCCGTCGGGGGTGAGCTGGCCGGCCAGGATCTTGAGGAGGGTGCTCTTGCCGGTGCCGTTCGGGCCCACCACCCCGAGGCGATCCCGGGGCTCCACCGCGAGGGTGGCGCCGTCGAAGATGGTGCGGGGCCCGTAGTGCAGGTGGAGATCGTCGGCGTTCAACAGGGGCACGGGTTCACCACGACGGGCCGATGGCCCTGGCGGGGACGGTAGAGGGCGAGGCGGGGTCAGGCAAGGGCCTGCGCGTCGACGGATGGAGCGCCCGGCGGCCCCTGATATGCCGAGGGCCATGTGCGGCCTGGCCGGGTACTTCGCGAAGGGCGGGTTGCGCCCCGAGGAGGGGGCGGCCCTGGTGGCGCGGATGCTGGAGGCCATCCACCACCGCGGCCCCGACGATCGCGGCCAGGTGATCGAGCCGACCTGCGGGGTGGGCTCCACCCGCCTCGCCATCGTCGACATCGAGGGTGGGCACCTGCCGATGGAGGACGCCTCGGCCGGCCTGGTGCTCGCCTACAACGGCGAGCTCTACGATCACGCGCGCCACCGCGCCGCGCTCGAGGCGGAGGGCCACCGCTTCCACACCCGCTCCGACGCCGAGGTGCTCCTGCCGCTCTACCAGCGCCACGGCGCCGACGCCCCCCAACACGTGGCGGGCATGTTCGCGTTCGCGCTGTGGGACGCCCAGGCCCGGCGCCTACTCCTGGGCCGGGACCGCTTCGGGATCAAGCCGCTCTTCATCGCGGACAGCGACGACGGGCGCCTCCTCCTGTTCGCGTCCGAGGTGAAGGCGCTGTTCGCCTCGGGCCTGGTGGCGCCACGGATGGACGCCCGCGCGCTGCAAGACGTCTTGACGGCGGGCTACCCGATGCCCCCGCGCACCGCCTTCGTGGGGGTGCGCGCCTTGCCCCCCGGCACCGTGCTCGAGGTGCAGGGCACCGAGCGGCGCGCCCACCGCTACCACCGGGTGGCCTACCCGAACCGGGACACCCGCAGCGCCGGGTGGGGAAGGCCGAGGCGGTGGAGGCGTTCCGAGCCCGCTTCGACGAGGTGGTGAAGGATCACCTGATGGCCGACGTCCCGGTGGCCAGCTACCTCTCGGGTGGCATCGACTCGGTGAGCGTGGCGGCCCGGGCGCGCGTGCACGCGCCCCTGCTGAACACCTTCTCGATGACCTTCGGCGGGGCGGACGCGCGCTACGACGAGTCCAGCCACTCCGACCTCGCGGCCCGGCACCTCGGGATCGAGGCCCACCACCGGGTGCCCTGGCCGAGATCGGCGAGGCGGACTTCGTGGGGACGGTGCGCGCGATGGAGGCGCCCCAGGTGCACACCGTGGCGTTCTGCCTCTACCAGCTCGCCCGCGCGGTGCGCGACGCGGGCTTCAAGGTGGTGCTCTCGGGCGAGGGGGCGGACGAGGTGCTCGCGGGCTACCGGGCGTTCCGCATCGCGCGCCTGCGCCGGGTGCTGGGCGGGCGCTGGGGCTTCGTGCGGCGCGGGCTGGTGCGCTTGTTCCTCAGCCGCTCGATGCCCGACTTCAGCCGGGCGCTGTTGGGGTGGTGGGGCGAGGAGCCCCGAGTGGCCCAGCGCTTCGGCCTCGTGCCGCCGTGGGTGGAGCAGTGGTGGCTCCTCCGGGACGCGGCGGCGCCGCTGTTGGACCCCGGAGCTGGCGTTCGGGGCGGGGGTGGAGGCGCTCCCCGAGCCGCCGGCCGACCTCGCGCTCCTCGCGCGGGCCCCGCTCCACGACGACCTGTTGTTCGAGCAGGCCTCGCGCCTCGACGGCTGGGTGCTCGGGATGGGCGACCGGCTGAGCATGGCCCACTCGGTGGAGGCCCGGGTGCCGTTCCTCGACCACCGGCTGGTGGATCTCGCGGCGAGCCTGCCCCCGCGCCGGCTCCTCAAGGGCACGAACGAGAAGTGGATCCTGCGGGCGGCGATGCAAGGCGACCTGCCGCCCGCCCTCGCCCAGCGGCGCAAGCGGGCCTTCATGGCCCCGTCCACCGAGTGGCTCTTCGGGGCCTCGCCTCCAGGTTGGGTGCAGGACGCCTTGTCACCGGCGCGTCTGGCCGCCGCCCACGTCTTCGACCCGAAGGCGGTGGCCAAGGCACTCGCCCGGGTGCCCCAGGCCCGCGGCCTCGAGGCGATGGCCCTGGGGATGAGCCTCACCGCGGTGCTGAGCACCGTGATCTGGGCCGAGCAGTTCGCGGTGGGCGACGTCAGGGGCCCTTGAGGAGGCCGAGGAGCTCGTCGAGCATCTTCAGGGTGAGGCCCCAGATGAGGCGCCCCTCGTAGTGGTAGCAGGGCAGGGTGAGCGGCACCCCGGCGAAGGTCCGCTGCATGCTCTCGCGGTTGGCGTGGTCGAGGAAGAACGGCACCGGGACCCAGACCGCCTCCTGCACCTCGCGCGGGTCGGGGGCGAGGGTGGGGATCTCGTCGACCTCGAACACGTAGGGGACGATGACCATCGGGATCTTGCGGCCGTGGGCCACCGCGGGGACGTGGGAGAGCTCGCCGATCAGGCGCCCGTGGGCGTCGAGGTCGAGGGCGATCTCCTCGCGGGTCTCGCGCTTGGCCGCGCTCAGCGGGCCGGGGTCGGTGAGGTCGACTCGGCCGCCGGGGAAAGCCATATGCCCGACCAGGGGTCGCGCTCGTGCTCGGCCCGGCGGATCATCAGGACCTCCAGATCCGAGGTCTGACGCAGCACCGCCGCCACCGCGGCCTTCTTCATCATCCCCCTCACCGGGACGGTGCGCCGGCTGTGCCGGGCCAGGGCCAGGCGGGCGTGCTCCAGGGTGTGCCGCACGGCCTCGGTCATAGCACACGCGGGCCGGGATGACGGCGCCCGTGGATGCGGCTACCCTCACCGTACATGTGGCGCTGGAGCCCGGCCCTGGCCCTGTTGGGCGCTCTCGGGTGCGTGAACGAGCCGGACTACACCGGGCGGCTCTGTGGCGCACAGGACCCGTGCCCTGCCGGCTACGTCTGCGCGGCCGATGGCCGCTGTGCGCCCGAGGGCAGCCTCGGGGACGCGGGGCCGGCCCTCGACGCGGGTCGAGACGCAGGGCTGGCTGACAGCGGCCTGGAGCCGGACCCGCTCGACGGCGGGCTGGACGCGGGGGTGCCCGACGCGGACCCGGGCGACGCCGGGCCTCCGGACGCGGGCGACCCGTGGCAGGCGCGCTGCCAGGAGCCGGTGGCCTACCCGACCTCGGGCTGGCAGGCCCGGTACTTCGAGCTCCAGGGGTCGGGCCCGGACTTCGGCCCCTGCGCGGGGGTGGACGACCTCCCCGACGAGGAGCTGGCGGTGCTCTTCGACGTCGACGAGTCGCCGGGCGGCGGGCTGTTCGACTTCGGGGTGAGCTACACCGCGCGTCGGGACGTCGAGGCGGGCGTCCACACGGTGTGGGTCGACTACGATGACGGGATCCGCTTCTACGTCGACGACGTGCTCGCGTACGAGGACTGGGTCCACGACGCCACGTTCGGGGTGACCTTCAGGACGCCCTACCTCACCGCGGGGCCGCACGACTTCCGGGTGGAGCTGTTCGACGACGAGGGCCAGGCCCGCCTCCTCATGAACTGGGTGCGCGGGTGCTGGGAGCTCGAGGTCCCCGACGTCGGCTGGGTGCTGAGCTACTACGCGCTGACCGCCCAGACCGCGCTCGACATCAACCACTGCTACGGCTCCGAGTACGTGGGCACCCAGGAGCTCCTCGACTGGGACATCGCCGCCGGGGGCGCGCCCACGGTGCTGCAGGCGCTGGGCGTCACGGACGACTACGTGACGATGGCGCGCGGGCTCCGGGAGCTCCGCGGGCTCACCCACTTCTCGGCCCGGCACGACGACGGCTACCGGCTCTTCGTCGACGACGTCCAGCGGATGGGGGCGTGGGGCGTCGGGGCCGAGCGGAACACGCAGGGGAGCTTGCACGAAGTGGGCACCCACGAGCTGCGGCTCGAGAAGTTCGACCGGGCCGACGGGGACCGCCTGGCCTTCTACTACGAGAACGTGTGTGACGCCCGACCCACCCTGAGCACGAGCGAGTGGTGGGCCACGTACTACCCGGTGATCTACACCGTGAACCCCGAGAGCTGGACCCTGGACCGGGGCGACTGCCTGGGCGCGGAGGTGATCGCCAGCGCCACCTTGAGCTGGACCACGATCCCGACCCGGGTGAGCGGCGCGGGCTATCAGGACCGGTGGGGGGCCGAGTACTTCGGCGATCGCTTCTTGGGGGTCTCCGCCACCGTCAACGTGCACCACGACGACGGGCTGCGGGTCTGGTCGGGCACGAACCTCTGGTACGAGAGCTGGACCGCGCCCCAGATCGTCACCGACAGCTTCGTCCTGCCCCCCGGGAGCTATCGCTTCCGGCTCGAGTACTTCGAGCACCAGGGGGGTGAGCAGCTCCAGATGACCTGGTAGCGGCTACTGCACCAGGCCCCGGAAGCCCTCGGGCCCGCCCGCAGGCGGGATTGCGAGCAGCTCGGTGGGCCCGGTGACGCCGCCGTAGTCGTTGTCGCTGATCAGGACGAGGCTGCCGTCCTTCATCACCGCGATGCCCTCGAAGTTGGGGATCGCGTCGGGGAAGATCGTGGCGAGGTCGACGATCACCCGAGGGGTGACGTAGCCGCCTGCGCCCGCGAGGGGGAGGGTGAAGGTCAGGACCCGGGCCACCTCGTAGTGCCGCTCGATCGCGTAGACCTCGGTGCCGCCGGGGGTGGCCCGGCAGCCGAGGCCGGAGATCTTGCCGGTCTCGGAGGTCAGCCAGAGCCGGAAGTGGGTGAAGGCCTTGGTGAGCAGGTTGTAGGTCGCCACCGGGGCGAAGCGGCGGCCCGCGTCCTCGCCCACCGTCTCGATCCCCACCACCAGGCGCCCGCCCGCCTGGCAGAGCCCCTCGATCCCGCGGTTGCGCTCGGGGGTGAGCCCCCAGGGCGCGTACGGAACCTCGAGGCGCTCCTTCACCACGAAATTTGCTAGCGGAGCGCGCAGCCGGGCGGAGCCCGGCGAAGAGGGGTGGGACGGCTCGACGCGCTCCGCGAAGAGCACGGTGTCGCCGGTGCGATCCGCGTCCTTGGTCTCGGTCCCGAAGGCGAGGCGCCCGTCGTCCAGCCAGGCCACCGCCTCGAGGTCGACCTCGCCCGCGCCCTGCACCGGGTGCGGCGCGCCGATCACGTCGAGCTTCTCGGCCCCGAAGCCAAAGGAGAGCTGGAAGAGGGTGTGCTCGCGCTCGAGCACCGCCCACAGGTAGCCCTCGGGATCGCGGGTGAGCCCCGAGGCCCCGTGGAGGTCGGGGCGGTCGATCGAGGCCCGGGTGTGGGGCATGATCCGCACCCCCTGGCCGGGCTCGGGGGCCGGCGTGGGGGCGGAGGTGGCCCGACAGGCGACCGAGAGAATGGGGAGGAGGGCGAGGACGAGCCAGGGGCGGCGCATGCGCGCCCATGCTGCCCCAGGTCGACCTTGCCTGTCAGGGGGCGGCGGTGCTGAGGATGCACCCGGATGAGCGGCCAGCTGGACATCATCGGGCTCACCGCGGACGAGGTGGAGGCCGAGGCGCGCCGGAGCGTGGCCTCGGGCGCGGGCCTGGCGAAGACCCTCTACAAGGACGCGGTGCTCCGGGCGCGCTTCGAGCCCGAGGCCCACGGCCTCTCGGCCCGGTCCGCCGAGGCCTGGCGGGCCCGCTTCCGGCTCGTGCTCCCCGCCGTGGTGCGGACGGTGGGCGAGGAGTCGCTCATGGGCGACGACACAGTGAAGGCGGTCTTGGCGTTCCAGGATGGCCTCGAGGTGGAGTGCGTCCGCATCCCCATGGGCCAGGGCCGCTACACCCTCTGTGTGTCGAGCCAGGTCGGTTGCAAGATGGGTTGCGGATTCTGCGAGACCGCCAAGATGGGCTTCATCCGCAACCTCAGCGCGGCGGAGATCGTGGCCCAGCTGGTGGTGGCCCGGGCGGTCCTCGGCTGGGAGATCCGGAACATCGTCTTCATGGGGATGGGCGAGCCGCTCGACAACCCGGAGGGCGTCCTGCAGGCCCTGCGCGTCATGCACGACCGCTTCGGCCTCTCGTACGGTCAACCCAGGTTGACGATCTGCACCTCGGGCCGCGTCGATGGGCTGAAGCGCCTGGCCGAGCTCGGCTTCAAGCGGATGGACCTCTCGATCAGCCTGAACGCGGCCTTCGATCACAAGCGCGACGTGCTCATGCCGGTGAACCGGAAGTACCCGCTGGCCGAGCTCCAGCAGGCGCTGATCGAGCACCCCCGGCGCGAGAAGTTCATCTACGCCATCAACTACTGCCTGCTCCCCGGCTTCAACGACGCGCCGGAGGACGCCAGGGCGGTGGCCGAGTTCGTGGCCCCGCTCGGCCGCGCGGTGGTGAACGTCATCCCCTACAACCCGGGCACCCAGCCCCTCACGCGGGCCCCGACCGAGGACGAGGTGGTGGGCTTCCTCGATCAGCTGCGCGAGCACGGCGTGCTCGTCCAGCGCCGCGTCACCAAGGGGCGCAGCGTGATGGCGGCGTGCGGGCAGCTGGGGAACCTGGAGCTGAGGCGCCACCGCTCGCTGCCGGTGGCGCCGTAGGCGGGCGAGGCTAGAAGCGCATCTGGGCTTCGAGGCGGAGCTCCCGACGCCTGGTGGCGTCGTTGTCTGCGCTGAAGCTCTCGGTGTAGCTGTCGGTGTAGAGCAGGGTCAGCAGGCCCTGGTTGCGCCACACGTAGCCGGTGAGGGCCACCCGCCACTGGAACTGGTCGGTGAGCCGCGACAGGTCGGACGGGATGGGGTTCGGCAGGTCGGCCACGTTCTGGAAGTCGGAGGCGGTGAAGCCGCCGACGTCGGCCGACAGGTACAGGAGCTTGTCGATGATCAGGAAGCCGATGAGCAGGTTCCCCGCCACCTGGTTGGTCTTGAAGTTGATCTCCCGCTTGTAGTTGGCCTCGAGGGAGGCGAGCAGGCGCCCCCAACGGAACAGCACCGACAGGTTGGCCCACGGGTAGCGCTCGAACTCACGCTGGTCGTACCGGCCGCCCAGGTAGACGGTGAGGGCGCGGGACGCGGTGGTGTAGAGGAACCGGGTGTCCCAGCGGTCGAAGCGCCCGAACACGTACAGGGCCAGCTGGGCGCCGATGCCCCAGGTGTAGTTCCGCTCGGCGGTGTTGAAGAAGCGGCCGCCGATGTTGCCGTTGAAGCGGCCGGAGCCGCCGGCGGCGAACACCCGGTAGTCGAGCAGGCCGGGGACGAGGGGGCCGCCGACCTCGGCCGCGGCGCCGTTGCCCTGCTCGAACGCGTTGGTGAGGTAGTAGGCGCCGTCCAGCATCGGGTTCTTCGACACCGAGAGCACCGGCAGGTTCGAGAGGCTCCCGCCGCCGGAGTTGATGTTCACGTAGTGGCCGCCGCCGAGGGGCATGTTGAAGAACGCGAACGTCAGGCGGGGGTTGGCCTCGGCCCGGATGCTGATGAGGAAGAAGGAGTCCTGGATGTACGGGATGGGGCCGAAGGCCCGCAGCTGCAGCCGGTTCACCCGGGTGTCCCAGGGCTGCTCGAGCACCTCGCCCGCCTCGAGCTCGTCGGGGTTGTTCTCGGCCGCGAAGTTGTAGCTGACCTGGGCGTGGACGGCCACGCTGAAGCGGAGGCCCGGGGTGCCGCGGCAGACCGACACGTTGGGGTCGAAGCGGCAGCCGAAGTCCGCGCAGTCGATCGCGCCGTCGCCGTCGTTGTCGAAGCCGTCGGAGCACACGAAGTCGTTGCGCTCGCCGTCGGCGTCGCTGCCGGTGCCGAGGAGATCCTCGACCGACTGCCCCTCGCCGAGGACGGGCAGCTCACCGCTGCTCGTCGCACCGTCGGCGGGGCCGGTGCCGGGAGCGGGGGTCGCGCCGGTGCCGGTGAGGGGGCCCTGCCAGGAGCCCTGGCACGCGGTGATGCCGGGGCCGTTGCAGTCCACGTCCTCGCAGTCCACCGCGCCGTCGCCGTCGTTGTCGATCCAGTCCGAGCACAGGACGTTGTTGTTCTCGAGGCCGCCGGCGGTCTTGCAGACCGGGTCGTCGTAGCAGTCCGCGTCCGCGCAGTCGGTGACGGTGTCGCCGTCCTCGTCGATGCGGTCGGAGCAGTTGGTCTCCTTCTCGGGCTGCTGGGCCCAGGCGGAGGGGACGAAGCACAGCCCGAGGGCGATACCCAGGGCGGGGGCAAGGATCTTCGCGTTCATTGGTCGTTCACTCACACTTCAGCCCCGCGGGGCAGCACACCTTCTGGTTGGCGCAGACCGTGACCAGAGGGTCCCAGCCGCAGTCGAAGTCCTGGCAGTCCGTGAAGCCGTCGAGGTCGTTGTCGACCCTGTCGCTGCAGCGCGCGTTGGCCTCTTCGGCGGTGATGGCGGCGCTCTCCTGGCAGGCCCGGAGGGTCTGGAGGTCGCGCCCTGGTCGGGGTTGCTGCAGGAGAAGTCGGCGCAGTCGGTGTACCCGTTGTTGTCGTTGTCGATCCCGTCCGAGCACTTCTCGAACGAGTTCTCCGCGAACTGGGCGCAGTAGGTCACCGCCTCCTGGTTCGAGCCGTCGGCGGCCAGGCGGCTGCATGAGAAGTCACCGCAGTCGGTGTACCCGTTGCCGTCGTTGTCGACGCCATCGGAGCACTTGTCCTTGGTGTTCTCGGCCAGGCCAGCGCAGTAGTCCACCGTCTCCTGGTTGGTGCCGTCCCGGTTGAGCCGGCTGCACGAGAAGTCGCCGCAGTCCGTGAACCCGTTGTTGTCGTTGTCGCGGCCGTCGGAGCACTTCGTGACGGTGTCCTCCGGCTCGCCGGTGGCGGCACACGCCTGCGTTGCGTCGCAGTCGAAGTCGCGGCAGTCGGTGTAGCCGTCGCCGTCGTTGTCCTTGCCGTCGGTGCAGAGCTCCTCGGTGTTCTCGGGCACCGCACAGGAGGGCTGGCCCAGGCAGCTGGGGTCGGCGCAGTCGGTCAGGCCGTTGCCGTTGTCATCGATCTCGTTGCCGCAGTCCAGCTCGCGGCAGAGGGCCACGTTGGGGTCGGTGGGGGCGCAGTCCGGGTCCGCGCAATCGGTCCTGCCGTCCTGATCGTTGTCCCAACCGTCGTCGCAGAGGCCGACCTCGTCGGTCTCGCACACCACCACGAACTTGCCGCGGGAGCAGCCGAAGTCGAGGCAGTCCGCGTACCCGTTGCCGTCGTCGTCGATGCCGTTGGAGCACAGCGCGTTCGAGAACTCGCGCAGGCAGCAGGTCTCGGCGATGCCCTGGCACTTCCTGTCGCCGCAGTCGTACTGCCCGTTGTCGTCGTTGTCGATCTGGTCGGTGCAGAGCGCGAAGGTGTCTTCGGTCTGGAGGAAGGTCGGGTCCACCGGGGTGACCTGACCGCACCAGCCGTTGGCCCCCGCGATGCAGTCCGGATCCTGGCAGTCCACCAGGCCGTCGCGATCGTTGTCGATGTAGTCCTGGCAGGACAGCTCGTCGTTCTCGTAGCCGTAGATCGGCTCGAGCGGCTTGATGTACTCGCACCCCGCCGCGAAGGCAGACAGGGCGAGGATGCTGATGGCGCGCTTCATGCGGTCACTTCCTCAGGCAGCTGGCCTGCCCCGCGCCGTAGCGGCGCTCGAAATCGACGTAGACCACGCAGGCCCCCGGCTTGCGCTCGCCCTCCCAGCTTCCCCTCCGCGTCCATCGCGGTGAGCCGGTCCGTGATGCGCTTCGCGATGGCCTCGTCCTTGACGCCTCGGAACCAGCCGAGCTGCGAGAAGTCGGAGACGATCTGGGTGAGCTGGCTCTTCGGGAGCTGGGCCACCACGTCGGCCATCTCGGTGTCGTTGCGCAGGGTCTCGACCGCGGCCTCGATGACCTCGGGGCTCACCACCCGCTCCATCGCGCAGACGTCCTGGCACTCGTCGTAGCTGTTCTCGTGCAGCCACTTGGCGGAGTGCCCATCTACTGAAGAGACCAGGCGGTTGTAGGTCTTGCCGTTGTAGCCGCCCCCTCGGACACCGAGTGGAGCGAGGTGAGGACGTAGGCGGGGACGCCGTGGGCCCACATGCCGCGCTTCTCCTCGATCGCCTTCTTCTGGGCCTCGATGTAGCGCGCGTCGGCCGGGTTCTCGTCGACGCTCATCGCGTGCGCGAAGCCCCGCCGGACCTGATCGATCGCGAGGTCGGGGCAGAACATCAGGGCGCGGCCGTAGGTGTCGGTCTTGAAGTCGGTGGTGCAGTGCCAGATCCCGCGGCGCGCGTTGAGGGTGGCCATCTTGGCGATGACGTAGAGCTCGTGGGCGGTCCAGCCGTCCCAATGGTGCACCGGGCCGTAGCTCTCGAGGGTGTTGAAGCCGGCGAGGCGGGTCTTCAGGCCGGTGTTGGCGCCTCCGAGCACGCGGAAGCTGTCTCCGTCGTTGAAGAACACCGGGGTTGGGATCCCGTTGATGAAGACCTTCGTCGGGACGTCGACCGCGTGGGCGACGCTGGGCACGGCGAGGAGGGCGAGGGCGATGGAGGGTATGACGCGGCGCATGGGAGGGCGGCGCGATCCAAGGCCAGGGAATGTAGGCTGTCAAGCGACAGGGTCGTGGAGTCGGGCATGCGTCCAGTGCTAGACACAGACCTCCCTTGCTGGACCTCTCAACCCTGAACCGCGAGCAGCTGGAGGCCGTCCTCACCACCCAGGGTCCGGTCCTGGTCCTGGCCGGGGCGGGGTCGGGCAAGACCCGGGTGATCACCTTCCGGCTCGCCTATCTGATCCGCGAGGGGGTCCGGGCCAAGAACATCCTGGCCGTCACATTCACCAACAAGGCCGCGTTCGAGATGCGGGAGCGCGCCAAGGCCCTGGCCGGCAAGGGGGTGCGCGGGGCGACGATCAGCACCTTCCACGCCCTCGGCTCCCGGATCCTCAGGACCTTCCCCGAGAAGGTCGGCCTGCAGAAGGGGTTCACCATCACCGACGGCGGGGAGCAGATCGGCTCCCTGCGCCGCATCCTGCGAAACCTGCGCATCGACGATCGGCGCTTCGACGCGGGGGCGATCATGGCGGTGATCTCCCAGGCCAAGAACGCGGGCATGGACGCGGCGCGCTTTCGCGCCGCGGGCGGTGACCTCGGCGCGCACCACGTGCCGGGCTTCGACGCCGACAAGGACTGGGACGAGGAGTATCGGGTCGCCGCGATCGAGGCCTACGACAAGTACGAGGCGATGCTGAAGGCCCAGAACCTGGTGGACTTCGATGACCTCCTGCTCCTGACCCTGCGGCTCCTCCAGGACGACGCCGAGGTGCGCGGCGCGCTGCAACACAAGTGGCACTACCTGATGATCGACGAGTACCAGGACACCAACGGCGCGCAGCTCGAGCTGATGCGGGTCCTGGCCGGCGCGAAGCAGAACCTGTGCGCGGTGGGCGACGACGACCAGTCCATCTACGGGTGGCGCGGCGCGGACATCACCAACATCCTCAGCTTCGAGACCCACTTCGAGGGCGCGAAGGTCATCAAGCTCGAGACCAACTACCGCTCCACCGGCAACATCCTCGAGGTGGCCAACGCGATCATCGAGAAGAACACCGATCGCTACGGCAAGCGCCTGAGGCCGCACGCGGGGCAGGGCGACCCGGTGAAGCTCGTGGCGATGGAGGACGAGGACGCGGAGGCCGAAGAGGTCGCCCGCGCGGTGCTCGGGCTCATCGCCACCAACACGAAGCTCTCGGACATCGCGGTGCTCTACCGCTCGAACGTGCAGAGCCGGCCGATCGAGCTCGCGTTCCGCACCGCCCAGATCCGCTACCGGGTGGTGGGGGGCATGGACCTGTTCGACAAGAAGGAGATCAAGGACGCCCTCGCGTACCTGAAGTACCTCAACAACCCCGAGGACGAGCAGGCGCTCCGGCGCATCCTGAACTACCCGCCCCGAGGCATCGGCGACACCACCATCAAGAAGATCGATGACTGGGCGCGTCAACGCCACATGCCCTTCGGCGACGCGCTCAAGCACGTGGGCGACGTCCCCGGGATCCCGGACAAGGCCGAGGACGCGGTGCTCGCCTTCCTCGAGCTGATCACCCAGCACCGAAAGTTCCTGAAGCGCCAGAAGGCGAGCACGGTGGCCAAGAAGCTGATCACCGAGGTCGGGCTCGAGGCCGCGGTGTTCGCGAGCACCGACAACGCCTCCGGGGCGGCGCGCAAGGTCGACAACGTGCGCGAGATCGTGCGGCAGATCGAGCGCTACGAGCAGCGGGTCAAGAAGACGGCCAAGCGCCGGGCCCACGAGGAGGAGCTGGACCGCGCGCTCGACGTGGATGACGAGGCGTCGGACGACGACGACGGCGACGAGCTCGAGCTCGAGGAGCTGATCGACCCCGAGGCCCACGCCTCGCTCGAGGGGTTCCTGTCGGACCTCTTGCTCTCGGGCTGGGAGGACGGCGAGACCTCCAAGGAGGACCGGGACGAGATGCTGGTGCTCTCGACCATCCACGCCTCCAAGGGCCTGGAGTGGCCCCACGTCTTCCTGGTCGGGGTCGAGGAGGAGCTGTTGCCGCACCGGCGCACCCTGGCCGGGGAGGGCGACGTGGCGGAGGAGCGCAGGCTGGCCTACGTGGCGGTGACCCGGGCCCGGGAGCAGCTCACGGTGAGCTACGCGAAGAGCCGCACCCGCTACGGGAAGATCGTCCCGACCACGCGTTCCCGCTTCCTGGAGGAGCTGCCCGAGGAGGCGCTGGAGCGCCGCGAGGGGGACATGCGCCCGGAGCGCACCGAGGAGGAGAAGAAGGCGATCGAGCTCGACTGGCGGGCGAAGATCCGGGCCCAGCTGGGGATCGAGTAGGCGTATGATGGCCCGCCATGGGAGCACTGACCGGACGCGTTGCGTTGGTGGCCGGGGCCACTCGGGGGGCCGGTCGCGGCATCGCGGTGGCCCTGGGTGAGGCGGGGGCCACCGTCTACTGCACCGGCCGCACCTCCGAGGTCGATGCGCGGCCCGAGGCGCCGGCCTGCGTGTCGCCCTTCGAGCTGAAGCACCGGCCCGAGACGATCGAGGAGACCGCCCGCATGGTGGCGGCGGCCGGGGGCCGCGGGATCCCGGTGCAGGCCGATCACTCCGATCCCGAGGTGGTGGCCGCGCTGGCCGAGCGCATCGACGCCGAGGCGGGCGGGCTGGACATCCTGGTGAACGACATCTGGGGCGGCGAGACCCTGGCCGAGTGGGGCACCCCGGCCTGGAAGGTCGACGTCGACAAGGGCAGGGCGATGTTCGAGGGCGCGGTGATGACGCACATCATCACCGCGCGGCACATGATCCCCTCCTGCTCAAGCGGCAAGGTGGCTTGCTGGTGGAGATCACCGACGGCGACGCCTTGTACTACCGGGGCACCCTGTTCTACGACCTCGTGAAGACCACCGTGATCCGGCTCGCCTTCGCGTTCGCGGAGGAGCTGCGGGACAAGGGCGTCACCTCCGTGGCGGTCACTCCGGGGTTCCTGCGCTCGGAGGCGATGCTGGAGCACATGGGAACCACCGAGGACGCCTGGCAGGACGGCGCGGCGGGCGACCCGCACTTCATGTTCAGCGAGACCCCGCGCTACGTGGGGCGGGGCATCGCGGCCCTCGCGGCGGACCCGGAGCGCCTCGGCCTCAGCGGGCAGGTGCTCAGCTCCTGGGCCCTGGCCGACCGCTACGCGGTCACCGACCTCGACGGCAGCACGCCCACTGGGGTCGGCACGCGGCCGAGGAGGACTTCGGCCGCGACCAGCGCGCGGGCCACCGGCGCTTCCTCGCCGGGTTCGTGGGGTGCCGTCGGCCGAGTAGCCGCTTGTCGGTATATCGACAGAACGGTCGACGAGGCGGCAGGCAAACACCATGGTGTGTGCCGAGAGGATGACGCACCATGAGCACGAGCACGGCAGAGGCCACCCTGAACCCCGAGCCCCCTGAGATGTCCGCCGACGGCTACCGCGCGGTCCTGAGCCGCCCCCACTTCAGGAACCTCTACCTCGGCGAGGTGGTGAGCCTGCTCGGCGACTGGTTCAACACCGTCGCGGTCTACACGCTGGTGCAGGCGGCCACCGATCGCGCCGCCGCGGTCTCGGCGGTGCTGGTTGTCCGGACCCTGCCCACCTTCCTCGTCTCGCCCATCGCGGGGCCCCTGGTGGACCGCTTCGATCGCCGCACGCTCCTCCTCGTGGCCGACGTGGCCCGCGCGGTGGCGGTGCTCGGGCTCCTCATGGCCTACCGGAGCCAGAGCCTGCCCCTGGTCTACGCCGCCCTCACCCTCTTGATGGTGTTCACCGGCCTCGCGATCCCGGCCAAGAACGCCACAGTACCCATGGTGGTGGGGCCGGGGCAGCTCTCGGCCGCCAACGCCCTCGCGGGCGGGAGCTGGTCGGTGATGCTGGCGCTGGGCGCGGCGCTCGGCGGGGTGGTGACCGAGGCCCTCGGTGTGCAAGCCGCCTTGCTCGTGGACGCCGCGACCTACCTCGTCTCGTTCGCGTTCCTGTCGAGGCTCCCACGCCTGCTCCCCCCGGCCGAGACCGCGGAGTCGAAGGCGCGGGCGGGCTTCAAGGCCGGCATCGGCTATCTGTGGCGCACCCCGAAGGTCGCCGCGCTGGTGGCGCTGAAGCCGCTGTTGGCCCTCCCGATGGCCGCGGTGGCCCTCATCCCGCTCTTCGGCAAGGCGTACGGCGGGGCGGCCGCAGCGGCCGGGTTCACCGGCGCCCTGTTCGCGGCGCGTGGCCTCGGCGCCCTCGTGGGCGCGCTCGGGCCGCGGACCTTCGTGCCCGACAGCGCCGCGGGGCTCCGGCGCGCGGTCGTAGTCGGCTTCCTGACGATGGCGGTCGCCTACCTCGCCGCGTCCACCGCCGAGTCCTTCGTCGGGGTGGCCCTCGGCTTCGCGGTGGCGGCGATGGGGAGCGGCACGGTCTGGGTGTTCAGCGGGACGCTGCTCCAGCGCGAGGCGGACGGGGCGTTCCACGGCCGGGTCTTCGCCACCGAGCTGGGGATCATGACCCTGGTGATCTCCGGCACGAGCATGCTCGTCGGCGGGGCGGTGGACGCGGGCTTCACCCTGTCCCAGGTGCTGGCGGGGGCCGGCGCCGCCGCCGGGGTGGCGGCGACGCTGGCCGCGGCGGGCAACCTCAGGCGGTGAACAGGAACTCCAGGACGAGCGCGTCCAGCGCGCGGGCATAGAGGCGCTCGCCGACCACCTCCACCGCGCAGCCCGCGGCCTCGAGTCGGGCGAGGAGGGCGGACCGACGCGACGCGGGGAGGGCGAAGGCGAGGTGTTCGCCGAAGCCGCGCCCCTCTGGATCACCGGTCCGCCACGGGACCAGGGCGATCCGGACCCCGCCCACCTCGACCAGGGTGTGGCCGAGGTGCGGGCCGGAGACCGTCCGCGCCCCCACGAGTGACTCCAGGAGGGCGGCGGTCTCGGGGACGTGCCGGGTGGTGAGGCCGAGGTGGTGAAACTCTACTTGCATCGAAGGCTCCATGGTCGAAGGGCGCACGAGGACGCCGCGCCGCCTGCCATGGGTCCTCACGCGGGCCTCCCGCGCTGGACATCGCCTCCGAGGAGATGCCTGGGGCTCACCGGAACCAGGCCGCCTTTTCTGGGAGGTTGGGCCCCATCACGCTACCAGACCGGGCTGGCATCGGCCACCGCGGCTGGTACCCTCGAAGTGTGCTCGGGCTCCTCCTCCTCACCCTGGCCGCCTCCCCCGCCGACGGCGTGCTCCTGTACCACGTAGACCTCGCCCGGGCCCTCGCCGCCACCCCGGAGGGCAAAGCGGTCCAGCTCGAGGTGCGAAAGGCGCGAGAGCGCCGGCAGGCCGACCTGCAGTCGGAGCGCGAGCGCCTGCTCGCGCGGCGAGGCAGCCTCACCGCCCAGGCCTACGCGGCGGAGGTCGAGGCCCTGAACACGCGGGTGGACGGGGCGGAGTCCGCCCTCGGGGAATTGCAGGACAGGCTGCTCGCGCCCCTGTTGGACAAGGCGCAGGCCATCCTGCGGGCGCAGGACGCCCGGGAGCCGGGGTCCCGCACGGTGGCCCTGGCCGACGTGCCGCTCATGGCCCCCAACCGCCTGTGCGAGCGCACCGCCTGGCTGGCCGAGGCCCTGCGCGGCCAGGCCACCGCGCCCGCGGCGCTCGAGGTCTGCCGGGTGCGGGCCTTCGCGGTGGTCGACATGCAGGCGGCCCTGCAGCAGATGCCCTCGGCCGAGGCGGAGGCCCGGCGCCTGAGCGGGCTCGAGAGCCAGCGCCAGGAGGAGCTGGAGCGCTTCAAGAAGGCCCTCGCCAAGCTCGAGGAGGCCCAGCGCGCGGCTCCCGAGCGGCGGCGCCAGGAGGAGATCGACGCCCAGCGCGAGGCCCTCGACGGCCGGTTCCTGCGCTACCAGGGGGAGCTGGCCCAGGCCGAGCGGGCCGCGCACACCCGCCTGCGCGACCGCCTCGACGCCGCGGTGGTGGCGGGCAGGAAGGCCCACCCCCAGGTCGCGTTCGTCGAGAAGGTGGAGGGGCTGGACCTCGGCCCTACCTGCGATGCGAGCGGGTGGGTCGGCCAGCGGGCGGAGGGGCAGAAGGACGCGGCGCTGCCCGCCGGCTGCATGCGCTGACGGCCCGGGCCCGAACCTCAGGAAAGCCGGGGCCCTGGGTCGCTGAGTTCTGCTTCCTGCCCTGAAGCCTGGCCTGAATCCTGCGTCCCGCAGCCTGAAGCCTGTCTCTGAACCCTGCTGCCTGAAGCCTGTACCCTGAAAACCTGTCTCTGAATCCTGACCGACCTCCTCGTAGGTGCGCGGCGCCAGGCTTCAGAGACAGGTCGCAGTCAGCAGGATACAGGGACAGGTCGCAGGCAGCAGTCAGCAGGCTTCAGTCGGCAGGCTTCAGGCAACAGCCAGCAGGCTTCAGAGACAGGTCGCAGGCAGCAGGCAACAGCCAGCAGGCTTCAGAGACAGGTCGCAGGCAGCAGGCTGCAGCCAGCGGGTCTCGGGCAGCGCGCTGGGCCGGGAGTCAGGCAGGCAGAACCCACTGGTGCACCTCGTCCCAACCCAGAATGGGCGACGGCCACAACGTGAGGCGCCCCGGCGCCCCGTCCTCGGTGGGCAGCCGGAGCTCGGCCACAGCTTCGTCGGCCTCGGCCTCGACCCGAGCATACAGGCGCTGGTAGGCGGCCTCCTGATCCTCGTCCAGGAGCAACGCCGCCACCTCGGGGCTCTCCAGCGCGGGGAGCCGCCCGCTGGGATGGGCGACGAGGCTCACCGCGGGGCGTACGGCCTCAGGAAGATCAGGCCCCGCCAGGAGCCCACCGCCGGCGCCGCGCGGCACGTGCACCACCGCGGACGCGAAGCACAGCAGGCGCCCGCTCAGGCCGGGGGCGAGGCCGAGGGGGAGATCGTCCAGGTCGATCTGCAGCCAGAAGGGCTCGGGTCGCACCTCCGAGTCGAGGGGCCAGACCAGGTCGGCCGGGGCCCACGGGCGACCGCCGACCCGGCTGCTCGGCCCCTCGGTGCCCGGGCCCTCCACCTCGGTGAAGACCGCGCGCGGCGACATGAGCCCGCGGAGCGCGTGCAGCTCGAGGAACCCCTCCTCCAGCGCGAGGTCGGTGAGGGCGGCCAGGTCCACCGCGCTACTGCACCACCGCGCGCGAGAAGCCGCGGGTGAGGCGGTCGAGGCCTATCCCGCCGGGGGCGGCGGCGTCGAAGAGGGTGGCGGGATCCGCGCCGGGCACGAGGTCCACCGCGTCCACCGTCACCGCGGCGCCGGCCGCGCGATCCGGGAGGCCGGCCGGGGCGGCCGGGACGTCAACTTGGGTTGCGCCCGCGGCGGCCGCCGCGTAGACGTGCCAGGTGCCCTCGGGGCCCGCGAAGCTCAGGTGGTAGAGGTCCGCCCCGGGGAGGGTCGGCAAGCTGGCTTGCCGTAGGCCGCCGTCGAAGGTCGCGTCCACCGGCGAGTCGAGCCAGCCGTCCGACAGATCCACCGCGGTGGGGAGGCGATCGGAGGTGTACAGGCGCACCGAGCCGGGGCCGGGCAGGCCGCCCATGTCGAGCCGGATCGCCGAGACCATCACCCCGTAGGGCCCGGCCTCGAGGCCGCCGTGGCGGGGCGCCATCTTGGTCACGAAGCTCTGGACGATGCCGTTGCCCTGGCTGTCGCTCTGCCCGTCGAGGCCGAGGGGCACGAAGCCGACCCCGGGGAGGATCACCCCGGACATCACCACCAGGGTGTTCGCGTTGCCGCCGCTGACGAAGGGCAGGTTGTCGACGGTGAGCGAGTACCTCAGGTTCTGGGCCTGGTGGGGGGCGAGGGTGCGGCTCGGGAAGCTGCTCCAGTTCGGGACCAGCTCGGTGGTGTCGCCGTTGCCGTTCACGTCGCTGGTGTCCGCCACGGTGGGGACCGCGAGCATCGGCACCGCGGGGTCCACGGTGTGCTCGAAGCGCTGGTAGAAGGGCAGGAGCGCGGCGAGCAGGTTCTGGAGGTCGCCGAGGCCCAGCCCCGAGTTCCCGAGGTCGATTCGGCCCCCGAAGCTCCAGAGGGCGCGCAGGCCAGGTTGCGCGCGGGTGTAGAAGGTGTCCTTGAGGGTGAAGGGGAAGCCCATGAACTCCACCGCCACCGTGTTCCCGGCCGGCACCGGGATGTTCCCCACCATCGGCACCGAGACGTTGAAGATGTCGCCCCCGAAGATCTGGGCCGGCTCGGAGCCGTAGAGGGGGGAGGCGAGCGACGCGCCGGAGAGCGAGAGTGACAAGGCGCCTTGCGTGGTGACCTGCCCGAGGTCGACCGTGCCCTTGGCCCCCGCGGCCCGGTCGGTCCGGCTCAGCGCCGGCAGCTCGAGGCGGAGGTCCGGGGTGCTCGCGCCGAGCACGGTGACCCAGTCGTAGTCGGTGTGGGCGGCGGTGACCGAGTAGGCCTGGGCGGGCCCGGTCTGGGTGAACACCACGACCCCATCGGCGTCGGTGACCCCGGACTGGGGGCCGGGGCTGTGCAGCTCGACCTGCGCGCCGGCCACCGGGAGGCCGCTGTCCTGGCGCACCACGGTGATGCGGATCTGCTGGGCGACCGGGGGGCCGAGGTTGGTGAGGCGCACCGGCGCGGAGTCGACCGGGCCGATGCTGCTCTGGACCCGGGCCCGGATCTGGGTGGTGCCGGCGGTGGGGCCGCCGGTGGCCACCCCGGCCGCGTCGATGGTGGCCACCGTGCTCGAGGTGGAGGACCACTCGAAGGTCACCCCAGGCACCACGCGGCCCGGCCTGATCGAGCGCGAGCGCGGTGAACGCGTAGGTGGTGCCGGGCCGCACGAAGCCGGCGGGGGTGATGATGCGGACCTGGGTCACGAACTCGGTGCTCGGCGCGGGCTGGCAGGCGCCGCCGACGCAGACCTCGCCCGGGTTCGGGCAGTCGGCGTCGCTCCGGCACACCGCGGGCACGCAGACCTCGGCCACGCACTCGAAGCCGGCGGGGCAGCTCATCGCGGTGCAGGCCTGGGTGGGCACGCAGAAGCCGTCCTGGCAGTAGGCGTCCTGGCGTCGCAGTCACGATCGGTGCGGCAGCCGGGGAGGGGCTCGCAGCGGCCGGTGGTGGCGTCGCAGGTGAAGCCGACCGGGCACTCGTCGTTGGGCCCGCACAGGACGACGTCCACGCAGTGCCCGCGGCCCTGGTCGGCCCCCTCGCAGATGTTGCCGGGTGGGTTGCACTCCGCGTCGGTGGTGCACTCCGCGTCGGCACACAGGCCGGCGTCGCAGTACTGGCCGTCGGGGCACATGTTGTCGTTCAGGCAGCGCTGGACGCACTCGCCGCTCGCCTGATCGCAGGCCCACACCAGGGGCGAGCCGCAGTCCGCGTCCTGGGTGCAAGGCGCCCGGCAGACGTCCTGGATGCACACCAGATCGCCGGGGCAGTCCACGGACTCGGTGCACGGGGTGGGGGCCTGGCACATCCCGAAGACGCAGATCAGGGTGTCGGGGCAGTCGCCGTCGTCGCCGCAGCGGAGCTCCTCGCCGCGCATGCAGGTGCCCTCGACGCAGACCATGTCGTCGGGGCAGGGGTCTCGTCGTCGCAGGTCGGGGCCGGCACGC
The DNA here is from genome assembly GCA_020632995.1 of Deltaproteobacteria bacterium. Taxonomy (GTDB): domain Bacteria; phylum Myxococcota; class Kuafuiibacteriia; order Kuafuiibacteriales; family Kuafuiibacteriaceae; genus JACKEN01. The sequence goes on from JACKEN010000001.1 coordinate 1,274,008, forward strand.
AGACGTCGTCCTGGCAGACCGCGCCGTCGGGGCAGTCGCCGTCGTCGGTGCACGCGGTGGGCGTGCACTGCTGGACCGCGCATGCGGCAGGGGCGGCGGGATCGGTGACGCAGGTCGAGCCGGCCGCGCACTCCTCGTCCCCGGTGCAGGTGGAGCCGGGGCAGGGCTGGCAGGCCTCCTGCGCGCAGTATTGGCCCGAGGCGCAGTCGTCGTCCGAAGCGCAGGGCGGGACCCCGCCGTCCCCCAGGGGGTCGGACTCGGAGCTGCAGGCGGACAGGGCGAGGAGGGCGAGGACGCCCAGGGAGACCAACCGGTTCACGCCGGCATTTGAGCCGGGGGACGTCCGACGGGGTTATCGGCCCCTTGACGGACGGTGCCGTTGCCGGCTCTGGATGCCGGGTATGACCACCCGGCGCACCCTCTCCGCCCTCGCCCTGGTGACCCTGGCCGGCTGCTACGGCCACACCCGACGCGACGCCCCGCTCCGCCCCCCGAGGAGGTGAAGCAGGACATGGTCTCGATCCCGCCCGGCCGCTTCACGATGGGCGACCGCAACGGCGATCCCGCCGAGTACCCGGAGCGCGAGATCACGATGTCCGGCTTCCGGATCGACCGCACCGAGGTCACCAACGCGGACTACGCGCGCTGCGTGCAGGCCAAGGCCTGCGATCCCACGCCGTACATGGAGGACGAGAAGCTCGGCCTGCCCGATCACCCGGTGGTCGGCGTCACCTGGATCGACGCCCAGCACTTCTGCACCTGGGTGAAGAAGCGCCTGCCCACCGAGGCGGAGTGGGAGTACGCGGCGCGGGGCTCGGACCTCCGCAAGTGGCCTTGGAAGGGCATCTTCGATCCCAAGAAGGCCAACACCCGCCACCAGGAAGACTTCCACGGTGCGAGCGCCCCGGTGGACGCCTACAAGGACGGCGAGAGCCCCTTCGGCACCCTGAACATGGCCGGGAACGCGGCCGAGTGGACGGCCGACTACTTCGATCCCACCTGGTACGGCACCTCCGACCAGACCACGAACCCCACCGGGCCCGAGCGGGGCCGGGAGCGGGTGGTCCGGGGCGGCTCCTACCGCGACGCCTCCCATATGGTGCGGGTGTCGTCCCGGATCCCGAAGTCGCCCACGGAGGCAGACAGCACGATCGGGTTCCGGTGCGCCAAGTAGGGCGACAAATTTGACGGGTCCCGGACGGCTCGCCTACTGTTCAGAACACATGACGGACCGAGCCTCGCCAAGGAAGGGCGCCAAGACCGCGGTGGTCACCCAGACCCGCACCAAGACCGGGATCGACGCCGCCGAGGAGAAGGTGGTGCGGATGCGCCGCGGCTTCGCCGTGTCCGATGACTTCGCGCTCTCGCAGGTGGGGCAGGACAACCCCGATCTGGCCGCGAAGCTCCGCGAGATCGAGCTCCGCGCCCTCGAGATGAGCGGCCGCATGGACGAGCTCCGGGCCGAGGTGGGCCTCGAGGCCCCCGACACCGATCTCGACAAGAAGAAGAAGATCATCGACCGCCTCGCCAAGCAGTCCAAGGACTGAGGTACCATCCCCCGGCCTTGCTCGTCGGACCCCAAACCGTAGGACGCTATCGCCTGGTCCGCCGCGTGGGCGCGGGGGGCATGGGCGTGGTCTATGAGGCCACCGACACCCGCACCCAGGAGCGGGTGGCGCTCAAGGTCCTGCTGCCGCACGCGGCCGAGGAGTCCGACGGCCTGCTCCGCTTCAAGCGCGAGTTCCGGGCCCTCGCGCGCCTCCGGCACCCCAACATCGTGCGCGTCCTCGACGCGGGCATCGAGAACGACGTCCCGTTCATCGCGATGGAGTTCCTCGACGGCAAGGACGCCCGTCGGCACCTGCGCGCGATCCCCGAGGGCCCGGTGCGCGAGCGCGAGATGAAACGCGTCTTGCGCCAGATGTTCGGGGCCCTGGCCCACATCCACGCGCGGCGGATCGTGCACCGCGACCTGAAGCCCGAGAACGTCATCGTGTGCTCGGACGGCCGGGTGAAGCTGATGGACTTCGGGGTCGCGCGCCTGTTGCGCGCGCCCACCACCAACAACTCGGGGCTCCTCGGGACCTTCGCGTACATGGCGCCCGAGCAGGTGCAGGGGCGGAGGTCGACGGGCGGAGCGACCTGTACGCGATCGGCATCCTGCTCTACGAGCTGTTGACCGGCGACTACCCGTTCCCGGTGGAGCCGCCCGCGGCCGCGCTCCACCACCACGTGAACACCAAGCCCTCGCACGTGCTGGAGGTGAAGCCGGGCGCGGATCCCACCCTGGCCGCGCTGACCCAGCGCCTGCTCGAGAAGGACCCGCTGGATCGCCTGCAGACCGCGGAGGAGGCCTTCGCGTACCTGGCCGACGACGCCGCGGGCCCGAGCCAGGCCCCGAGCCAGGTCGACACCTCGCTCCCCGGGCAGCTCTTCGCGCCGCGCTTCGTGGCGCGCCAGGACGAGATCGGGCGTCTGCTCAAGGCGGTGGAGGACGCGGAGCGGGGGCGGGGCGGCCTCTACGTGGTCGAGGGTCCGAGCGGCATCGGCAAGAGCCGGGTGGTGAAGGAGCTGCGGAGCCGGGTCCGCCGACGCACCGCGGTCCTGGTGGGCACCTGCGCGCCGGAGCGCGGTCAACCGTACTTGCCGATCCAGGGCGTGCTCGACGAGATCGAGGCGATCGCCGATCGCTCGCCCCCCGACGTGGTGAAGAAGATCGTGGGGCGCGACGCGGCGCTCGTCGGCGCGGTGTCGCCGCGCCTGGCCCGCCTCGGGGGCCCCGCGAGCGCCGAGCACCTCGAGCCGAGCGAGCGCAAGGTCCGGATGCACAAGGCGATCGTCGGGGTGATCGGGCGCCTCGCGCTGACCCGGCCGGTGCTGATGGTGATCGAGGACGTGCACTGGGCGGACTCCTCCACCCTCGAGCTGCTCTGGGATCTGTCCCGCACCCTCCTGGCGCTGCGGCCGGGCGGCCGCGATCACGAGACGGTGTGCCCGGTGACGGTGGTGCTCACCCGCCGCTCCCTCGCCGAGGGGCCTGACGCGTCCGAGCCGTTCCTGCGCCGCCTGTCGGAGCGCGGGCTGGTCGAGACCATCCCGGTGAGCGCGATGACCCGGCAGGCGGTCGAGGAGATGGCCCACACCATGACCGGCACTCACGGGCTGCCCGAGGCGATGGTGGACGAGCTGATGAAGGCCACCTACGGCCGGCCCCTGATGGTGCAGGAGGTCCTGGAGAGCTGGGTGGCGGACCGGAGCCTGCAGCGACAGGCGGGCGTCTGGCACTTCCGGGACGCGCCGCTGGAGTCTCAGGAGCGCCGGGGTGACTCCGCGGTGGACGACGCGCCAACCCCGCCGCCGATGCCGCGCGCGGCGTCGTCCCGCGCCGGGCGTCCCCGCGGGCGCACCCGAGCGCGCGGGGCGGACGAGGTGGCGCTGTCCAAGCTCGAGCCCCTGACCCCGGCCGGGCGGCTCCTCCTCGAGCGCCTCGCCCTGCTCGGGCGCCTGCTCTCGTCCGATCTGGTGAGCGCGCTCGCGGGCACCGACGAGGCCACCTTCCTCGACGCCATGGACGAGCTGGTGCGGGCGAACCTCCTGGTGGAGGACGTGACCCACGACGGGGTCCGCTACAAGTTCTACCACGAGGGGTTCCGGGAGGCGGTGGTGCGCGCGCTCCCCGCCGCCCGCAAGACCGAGCTGCACGCCTTCGTGGCGCGGGCCCTGGAGCGCGCCTTCCGGGGCCGGCGGGTGGAGCTGGCCCACGTGCTGGCCCGGCACTTCCGGGCCGCGAACCAGCCCGATCGCGCGGTGCGGTACCTGCGGCGCATGGCGAAGGCCGCGGCAGGGCGGGGCGATCTCGACGGCGCGGTCCGGCGCATCGAGGACGCGGTGACGATCGTCGACGATCGTCCGCGCACGAGCGCCTCCGCCACCCGCAAGCTGCAGCTCATCTTGCAGGAGATAGACCTCCTGCTGGACTTCGGCCTCCCGCGGGAGGCCCTGGATCGCGCGGATCCGCAGGCTGGCCTGCCGGCCCGCAACCCGGACGTCATGACGGCGGAGCTCCTCTTGCGCCGGGCCCGGGCCCAGTTCGCGCTGGGGCGGCTCGACGAGACCCTCGCCACCTTGATGAGCACCCCGCGCCCGGCGCCCACCCGCTCCCTCGGGGCGCGCTTCCTGGAGCTCGAGGGCCGCACCCGCGCGGCCCGGGGCGAGTACGAGGCGGCGCAGGCCGTCTTGCAGGCCGGCCACGACATCGCCGAGGAGGCGGGGCTGGAGCACCTCGCGGAGCAGCTGGACGCCAAGATCGGGGTGGCGCTCCTGCACCAGGGCCGCTTCTCGGACGCGAAGAAGCGGCTCGAGGATGGCCTGACCCGCGCCCGAGCGCGCGAGGACCAGCGCAGCGAGGCCGACCTGTTGGGCCACGTCGGCCTCGTGTCCACGCGGCCCAGGGCCACGACGCGGAGGCCGCCGCGTGCCTGCGCGAGGCGATGGAGATGGCGGAGGCCCGCGGCTTCCGAGGCGATCTGGAGCGCTGGTCGGGTGAGCTCGGGCGCCTGTTGAGCGACCTCGGGGATCACGAGGCGGCAGAGGCGCACCTGCTCGAGGCGCTGGATCTCGCGGCGGAGACCGGCAGCCGCCAGGGCGAGGCGATGTGGCGGGCCGAGCTGGGCGCGCACCTGTTGAGCACCGGGGCGCTGGAGCGGGCGGGCAAGGAGCTGAACCGGGCCCTCGCCATCGCGCGCGAGATCGGCGCCCGGCGCTGCGAGGCGCTCGTCCAGATCCACCTGGGGGCCCTGGCGCTGGAGGAGAACTACGACAGCGTGGACGAGGCCCTGGAGCGCGTCCGCGCAGGCCTCGAGATCGCGAGCGACATCCAGAGCGGGGCGCTGGAGACGGTGGGCCTGCTCTACCTGGCCCGGGTGTGCCGGGCCCAGGCCGACCGTCGCCGGGCCCGAGAGGTGCTGGACCAGGCGCGCCGGGTGGCCCGCGGCACCCATGACGCGCGCCTGTTGCGCCGGGTGCAGGCGGAGCTGCGCGCGCTCGACGACGAGCGCGCTCAGAACAGGTAGGCGCTCAGCCCGAAGCGGAGGCCGAGCTGGACGCTGTCCTTGTCGCCGACCCCGTCCTCGAGGAAGCGCAGGTAGCTGACATAGGGGCCGGCGAGCACCGCGATCGACGGCGACACGAACGCGTGGAGCCCGCCCCACGCCCCCGCGGTGAAGTACTTGAAGGTGTCGTCACCCCCGCCGACGACCCCGATGCCGAGGGCCGGCTCGGCGAAGAAGCCCAGGCCCTTGTCCTTCATGTTGGAGACGTACTTGGCGTACGGGGTGAAGGCGAAGACGTACGCCGAGCTCTCCTCTGCGTTGAGGTAGGTGAACGACAGGTCGATGCCCGCGGAGACCGCGTCGGTGAAGAAGTACCCGATCCCACCCGCCAGGTTGAGGCTCAAGAGCTTGGCGTCGAGGTTGTAGCCGATCCCGGGTGAGGTGGCGGAGAGGAACCCCGGCAGCCCCGGGGTCAGCGCCTGAGCGGTGGAGAGCCGGAGCTCATAGGTCCCGTCCTGCGCCGACGCGACGCCGGAGATCCCCAGGAGCAGGGTGGTGGTGACGAGGGCTGCGTATTTAGTACCCATGGGTCGGAAATAGCGCCGACGCACGAGAACTGCAAAGCGGTGAGCGTCGTCACTCCAGCGGGAGGTCGCGCTCCAGTCGGTATGTCAACTTAGCTTGCGAGGAGGGCCCCCGGCGCAGGCCGCGCCGGAGGCATCGGGGGGGCTCAGCGCCGACGGCGCACGAGGACGAGCAGGCCGGCGAGGCCGAAGAGCATCAGCCCGGCGCCGGGGGCGCGATCGCCCTCGGCCACGCAGGTGCAGCCGGTGTCCTCGGTGGGCGTCACCACGATCTGCTTGGTCTCCTGCACGTCGAGGACGAAGGCCCGCTTCACGGAGCGACCGTCGGCGTCCACCGCCTGGATGAGCAGGTTCACGGTGGTGGGCTCGTCGGCCTGGCCACGGATCACGAACTCGCTGGTGTTCGGATCGATGTCCGCCAGCAGGCCCTCGGGGATCCGTCCCTCGACCACCGTCCACTCGTACGGCAGGGTGCCGCCCGTGGCCGCCACCGACACCTCGTAGTAGGCGTCCATGTAGGCCACCGGCAGCGACGCCGTGACGATCTGGAAGTCGGTGGTGGCGTCCTGCACCGTGAGGATGAACGTGTTGACGTCCCGCGCCGCCACGCCGGTGCCGGGGTTGTCGCGCGCCTCGATGATCAGCCGGAACTCACCCACCTCGGACGGCGTGCCCGAGAGCTCGCCGGTGGGGCTGAGGTTCATGCCGTCGGGCAGGTCGCTGCCGTCCATGAGGAGCCAGGTGATCGGCTCGATGCCGCCGGTCGACTCCAGCTGCTCGACGTACGCCTGACCGTACTGCGCGGTGGCGAGGGTCTTGGGCACGATGAGCAGGGTGGCGTTGTCGCGGATGGTCAGGCTGATGTCGCGGGTCGCGGTCTCGGTCCCGTCGCTCACGGTCAGCGTGAAGGCGTACTCACCCGACATCGCGGGGTTGCCCACCAGGATGCCCTCGGCCGACACGCCGAAGCTGTCGGGCAAGCCAGCCTGCGACCAGGTCAGCGAGGACGTGGCGCTGCCGCCGGTGACCACCAGCGGGAACGCGTACTCCTGGCCCACCACCGCGGCGGGCACCGCCCGGGTCACGATGGTCAGCGGCTCCGCCGGGTCACTCACGTTGATGGAGAGCTGCCGCTCCGCGGTCTGGTTGTCGCTCGACGTCACCCGCGCGGTGAAGGTCCGGACCTCCGCCATCGAGGGGCGGCCGAACAGCTCGCCGGTCTCCGGCACGAACCCGATGCCCTGCGGCAGGGTGCCCACGATCTCCCAGCGATAGGGCGGGGTGGCCCCGTTGGCGCTGAGCAGGCCCACGTACGGCTGGAACAGGTAGCCGGTGGGGAGGGCGGTGGTGCTCACCGCCAGGGCCCCGCCGGCCAGGGACACCGCCTCGAAGGTGGCGCGGCCGTTGTTGGACTCGTTCAGCTCCACGATCATCCCGTCGATGTCCGCGAGGGCACCGAAGTAGTAGGAGCCGGAGTTGGTCCCGGCGGGGACGGTCACGGTGTTGGTCGAGGTCAGCGTCTCGCCCGCGGCCAGGGTCGCGTTGAAGGTCGCCAGCTGGATGTCCTGTCGGCTGATCACCGGGTTGGTCGACATCATGATGCCGATGGCCGCGTTGTTGGCGGTCTCACCGCCCACGTTCCGGATGCGCGAGTAGATGGTGATCTGGCCGCCCGCCTGGGCGTTGCGGCGATCCACGCTCACGTGCTCCACCGCCAGGTCCGGCGCCCCTGCAGGAGCCGGGTCGAGGTGTCGGAGTTCCGGGTGTTGTTGTTCTCGTTCACCTCCGCCACCGCGTTGGTCGAGTCCACGACCTCCTGCAGCCACACGCGGGTCTGGCCGAAGCTGGCCGGGAACACCACGGGGACGATGACGGTCTGGGACTGGAACGGGGCGAGCGACAGGGTGGTGGAGCCCACTGCCACCGAGTTGTTCATGAACTCGTTGTCCGCGGCCCGGATCTGGACCGTGAACGGCCCGAGGGGGTTCCCGTGCAGGTTCTGCACGGTGGCCGGGATCGGGGTCTCGGCCCCGAGGAACGCGAACTCGGGCGCGGTGACGCCCACCGCGGCCAACTCCACGCCCGGATCCTGGATGTAGGTGACACGCTGGTTCACCAGCGCGGCCAGGTCGGTCCCGAGCGCGCAGCTGGTGGTGCAGGCGCTCGCCGCGAACAGGATCGGCCGCGCGCCGGTGCTGTCCTCGCAGCCCATGGTGGCGCTGGAGGAGCCGCTGCCGGCGATCGGTCCGTACTCGAGGTCGAAGCGGGCCGCGCGGCCCTCCCACAACACGACCTTCATGCTCCAGGTGACGCCGGTGTTCCCGAACAGCGAGATGTTCCGGTACTCGATGGTGAACTTGCGGTTGGGCGCGGTCCCCTCGAGCTGCGTGCCGATGTAGCCGCTGTTGGCGGCGTACAAGCGCAGGTCATCCCAGAACAGGGCGATGATGTTGTTCGGCGTGCTGGTCGAGCCCATGGCCACGTTGCCCAGCGACACCGACTGCCCCGACGGGAACACGATGGCGCCGTTGTGGCCCACCGTCACCGAGGTCTCCTGGCCGTCGTAGTAGTAGAACGGGAAGGGCAGGGTCACGTTGGTCTGCCCGTCGTCCACGTCGGTCTGGAGGACGGTGGGGTTGGAGAGCGGGGTGTAGGTGATGGCCTCCTGCCCACGCTGGTAGGGGGTGCCGGGCACCGGAACGGTCTGGGCCACCGCGCTCTGCGAGAAGGCCACCAGTGCGCCGAGCGTCAGCAGGCCGAGGAGCCCGCGACGCCGCCGTCGTCCGAACATGAAGATACCTCCCATCGCCAGCAGCCCCGCCATGGAGGCCCACGGCGCGTCGCGCTGGCTGTCATCGGTCACGCAGGTGCAGCCGTCATCGGGCTGCTGCACAGGCACGTCCTTGGCCGCGATCGACAGCGAGAGCGGCTGGACGTCGGCGCGGAGCTGGGCGTCCACCACCTGCACCACGAAGGCGAAGCTGCCGGACTCGCTCGGCGTCCCGGAGAGGGTGCCGTCGGAGGCCAGGCTGATGCCGGCGGGCAGGTCGCCCGCGCCGTCCACCACCGACCACGCGTAGGGCTCGGCCCCGCGGATGGCGGTGAGGTTGGCGGAGTAGGCCTCGCCCACCTTGCCAGCCTCGAGGCTGAACGTGGACACCGCCAGCTCGGTCCCGTCGTCCACCTCGAGGATGAACAGCGAGGTGTCGAAGAGCCCGGTGGCGTCCTGCACCCGAACGGTGATGGGGTACGAACCCACCTGGGTCGGGGTGCCGCACAGATCGCCGGCCGAGCTCAGGCTCATGCCGTCGGGCAGCGAACCGACCGCGCTCCACGCGTAGGGCGGGGTGCCGTTGCGGGCCTCGAAGCTCACCGGATCCGGGTCGCAGTACGGGGTCGAGATGACCGCGGTCGGCAGGGGGACCTGCGCGATCTGCAGGGTCTGGCTGGCGCTGATCACGTTGAGCACGAGCTCACGCGAGGCCGCGTTGTCGAGCCCGTCGCGCACCCGCACCGTGATGGGGAGCGCGCCCGGCGTGGTGGGCGCACCGGAGAGCACGCCCTGCTCGCTCAGGCTCATGCCCACCGGCAGGTCGGAGACCGCGGCCCAGGTGTAGGGCACCTGACCGCCCACCGCGATGAGCTGGGCGGTGTACTCGCGGCCAGCGATGGCCGAGGGCAGGGCCGCGGTGGCCACGCGGAGCTCGACCGTCGGCGCGATCACGCGCATGTCGAAGGGCTTCTCGGCGTACGAGGTGCCGGACGAGGCGCGCAGGACGAACTCGTAGAGGCCCTCGCTGGTCGGCTGACCGCTGATGATGCCGCTGTTGGTGTCCATGCTCAGCCCCGGGGGCAGGTTGCCGCGGGACACGCTCCAGGTGATCGGCAGCGGGCCGCCGCGCGCGTACACGCCCTGGTTGTAGGCCACGCCGATCGTGGCGTTGGGCAGGCTGTCGGTGATGAAGCGGATCGACGCCCCGTACACCGGGATCTGCGGGCCCACCGCGGTGTTGTTGTCCTCGATGACCTCGTCCAGGGTGTCGTCCGGGTCGACGATGAGGCCCACGTAGTAGCTGCCCTGGGCCACCGTCGGCGGCACCTGCAGGACGTCGATGCCGTAGTCGTCGGCGCCGGTCCCGATGCTGCCGTTGAACGTCCCGACCGGGATGTCATCGGTGGAGATCGTCGGGTTGCTGGACAGGTAGTAGGTGTACGAGAACGAGCTCGCGTCCGCCACGCCGATGTTGTTGATCAGGCGGGTGACCGCGAACTCCTCGCCCGCCGCCGCGACGGTGGGGGTCGCGATGATCTGGGCCACGAGGTCCGGAATCGGGAACACGAACTCGATGCACCCGGCGATGCGGCGGGTGTTGTTGTTGATGTTCGCCTCCGAGACGTAGCCGTTATCGTTCACGATGACGCCAAGGTAGAGGCACGCGGTCGACGTCAGCGCGGGCAGGGTCACGATGTCCTCGAAGACCTGGCTCGCCCCGGGGGCGATGGTGGCGCTCTGCGAGGTGTAGATGCGATCGTCGCTCACGCGGATGATGTCGTTCTCGGACAGGAAGTACGAGTAGGTGAAGCCGCGCGCGGGGGCCACGCCCTGGTTCTCGATCTCCACCGTCATGCGGAAGGGCAGCCCGATGAAGGCCACCGGATCCGACGAGATGGAGGTGGGGAGGAGGTCGGAGCCGGTGAGGGTCACCCGGGTGCCCACCGCGGCGTTGTTCACCTCGTCCACCTCGGCGTGGATGTTCGTCGAGTCGACGCGGAGCACGATGTAGTACGTGCCGGGCCGGATCTGCGGCTCACCCTGGAGCGCGCGGAGCGAGAAGGTCGCGTCGATCGAGCCGGTGCCGTTGCCGGGGAAGAAGACCAGGTCGTTGAACACGCGCTGGTCGCCCGGATCCCAGATGTTGTCGAGGGAGACGTACACCGAGTAGGGCACGTTGCCGGTGAAGGGCAGGCCCACGCTGGCCGCGGTCCCGGTGACGTGGATGGTCTGGCCGACCTCGAGCGAGGTCGGCGAGGCGGTGGTGCCCGCCATGGTGAAGTCCACCGCGTTGAACAGCTGGATGGACGACGCCCCCGAGTTGTTGGCGATGGTCACCTCGGGGATGGAGTTCGACGGATCCACCGCCGCGATGATGTAGTAGCGCCCGGCCGGGATGCTGGCCGGGAAGACCACCGACTCGGTGTCGGGCAGGCTCGCCTCGCCCGCCATGGCGGCGTTGAAGAGGCCGAGGTTGATGTCCATCGTGGTGTCGAGGACGTTGTCGGCGGAGGCGTAGAGCCGGTACGGGACGTTGCCGGTGAAGGGCACCGAGAGCGAGTCGATGGTGGTGGTCACCATGATGCTCGCGCCGGGCTGCACGGAGCCCGGGATGTCCACGCCGGCCACCGCGAAGTCCGGGCCGGTGTTGAAGGTGGTCGACCCCAGGAACTGGTTGTTCACCTCGCTCGACTCGATGAGCAGGTTGTTCGGGTCGAGCACCGCCACCGGGTAGTAGGCGCCGGGGGGCAGCACCGGCATGGTGCCGCTCGCCTGGAAGGTCTCGATGTTCGAGCCGCCGGTCAGGGTCACCGTCACGGTGGCGACCGGATGGTCGGTGGCGTCGATCACCGTGTCGGAGGACGCGTAGAGGCCGACCTCGAGGGGACCGGAGTACGGGATGCCGTTGTTGGTGACGTCGACCTCGAACAGGATGGGGTCACCGCCGTTGACGCCGCCGAGGTTGAGCACGCGGATCCCGGTCGGCTGGACGTCGTAGCTGGTGGCGAAGCGCTGGGTCGCGGTGAAGACGTTGTCGGTCTCGTTGCGCTCCGTCCAGGCGTTGGTGGCGTCGACCTCGGCGATGAGGAAGTAGTCGGCAACCGGGGTTGCGGCGGGGACGGTGACGGTCACCGGCACCGGGGTGTCGCCGAAGGGGATGTCCGCGGTGGCGGTCCCGATGAGGACGTCGCTCGCGTCGAGGCTGGCGTCGGTCGAGAGGTAGACGTTGCTGACCACCGCGGTGGCGGTGTTGGTGCCACGGTTGGTGAGGATCAGCTCGCCCACCGCCGAGGCGCCGGCCTGGGCGCCGCGGGGGAAGGCGCCGAAGCTGCCGGTGAGGTCGGGCTCCGCCGGCACCCCAACCGAGACGCGGTTGTTGATCAGGGCGCGGTAGTCGGTCTCCGTGCAGCTGCTGGTGCAGCCCGAGGCGCTGAACAGGATGGCGTTCGCGCCCGCCGCGTCCTCCATGCCCATGGTGGAGCTGAAGGTCGCGCTGCCGGTCATCGGGCCGTAGTCGACCTCGACCACCGGGTTGCCGGTCTCGAAGAACCGGACCTGCATCGCGAACGTCACGCCGGTCGAGCCGAACCGGGAGATGTTCCAGTACTCGAACGTGATGGTCCGGTTGGGCGCGGTGCCCTGGACCTGGTAGCCGATGTAGCCGGTGTTCGCGGCGTACAGGCGCAGGTCATCCCAGAACGGCGCGATGAAGTTGTTCGGGGTCGACGCGCTCCCGGGCGCCACGTTGCCGAGCGACACCGACTGGCCGCTGGGGAAGACCAGGGCGCCGTTATGCCCCACCGTGATGCTGGTGTAGGGCACGTCGTAGTAGATGACCGGGAAGGGCAGGGTGACGTTGGTCTGCCCGTCGTCCACGTCCGTCTGAAGGACGGTGGGGCTCGGCAGCTGCTGATACGTATTCGGATACGTCTGAGCGATCAGCTGGGCCGAGGCCAGGGTTGGGGCCCCGAGGAGGGCGGCGCCCACCACGAGGGGGAGGACCACCCGCCCCCCGGACGGCGAGAGCGTGCGTGCGTGCTGAGAATTCATTGAAGACCTTTCCCCGCGGGTCCCCCCGAAGTCCGCCCCCGACCCGATGGGTCGAGGCGCGAGGACCTGGGCGTTCCCTGCGTGCGTGCTGGGAAAAACGCGTCCCTCGGGACGCCAATGGCGAGTGGGAGCAACGAGACCTGGCGGGTGAGCACCCGCACAGGTCGATAGGGTCGACCGAGGATCGGACAGTGGAAAACCGCCACCACCCGTCGACTTCCCGGAAGCGAGAATTTTCGTCACACCGATCACAGGAGCGAACGGTCGCTAGGCTCGGGCACGCCGGCCCGTACGTCAAGTGGGGGAGGGCCTGCTTCTAACTCCGCTGAATTACTTGCACGATAGCGCGTATACCCCGAAGAACGCTGCCCTGACCCCAGGGTCAGGTATGGGGAATAGTGCGCGTTGGTGGTTGGAGGTGATCCCCATCCGCCGATGATCCGAGCCAAAGCATGCAGGGTGATCGAGGACACCGTCGCGCCCTCGGTCATGTGGACAGTTGTGGTCCGCCCTGGGCGTGATAGCGTCCCGCCGGCTCGTGGTCTCCCGCGGTTCGCCCGTCTGGTTTGGGCAATACAAGCTCCTAGAGAGGATCGCCGTCGGCGGGATGGCCGAGGTGTTCCTTGCCGTACGTCCGGGTCTGGAGGGTTTCGAGAAGACCCTCGCGATCAAGCGCATCCGGCCTCACCTCTCCAGCGAAGAGGCCTTCCTCAAGATGTTCCTCTTCGAGGCCAAGCTGGCCGCGCAGCTCCAGCACCCGAACGTGGTGCAGATCTACGAGCTGGGGAAGATCTCGAACTCCTACTACATCGCCATGGAGTACATCTCCGGGCGTGACATGTCGCGCGTGGCCCCCAAGGCCGAGAAGATGGGGATCCCGTTCCCCCTCGAGTACGCGATGAGCATCGCGGCCAGCGTGCTCGACGGCCTGGCCTACGCCCACAACAAGACCGACGACTTCGGCGAGCCGCTCAACATCGTCCACCGCGACATCACCCCCGAGAACATCATGGTGGGGTGGAACGGCAACGTGAAGATCCTCGACTTCGGCATCGCCAAGGCGAGCAGCCAGACCGACCACACCAAGGCGGGCGAGATCAAGGGCAAGCTGTCTTACATGTCGCCTGAGCAGGGCATGGGCAAGGTGCTGGACGAGCGCAGCGACATCTTCACCCTGGGGGTCGTCCTGTACGAGTGGATCACCGGCTACAAGCTCTTCACCGGCGAGAACGAGATGGCGATCCTGAAGTCGATCATCGACGGCCGCATCTACCCGCCCTCCTACTTCCGCGAGGACGTCCCCGAGCCGGTCGAGGAGATCCTCATGAAGGCCCTCGCGAAGGACCGGGAGGAGCGCTACCAGACCGCGCGGGACATGCTCTACGACGTGCAGTCCTGGCTGAACCAGGCGGAGTTCACCCCGACCAACAGCCACCTCGCCAACTTCATGCGGCAGCTCTTCGCGGACGAGATCGAGAAGGAGCGCGCCGCCCTCGCCCGGGCCGCCCAGGAGCGGAAGCGCAACACGCCGCCCCCCGGGCCGGCGCCCGAGGTGGTGCCCGGCGAGGCGGTCGGCAAGGCCAAGAGCGACAGCAAGAACGGCTCCCAGCCCGCGCTGATCGTCGGACTCCCCCACCGGCGCGCACGACGCCAAGCAGATCACGCTTCAGCCTCACCGCCCCCGAGTACGAGCGGCTGCGGGCGGCGGCGGAGCGGAGCGAGATCGCGGTGGAGGAGATGGTGAAGGACCTCCTGCGCCCCGCGCTCAAGTACCTGTGAGGGCACCATGGGACGCGGCCTGACCCTTGTCCTCGTCGCGGCCGCCCTGGCCCTGCTCTTCATCTTCATCTGGAACCCGGGGCGCCGGCACGTGGCCGAGCCGCCCCCCGCCTTCACCGACACCTCGAGCGCGGCGGAGGCGGCGGGGGAGGACGCGGGCGTGGCCCTCACCGCCACCCTGGCCGACGCGCACCCGGCGCCGGCCGAGGCCGCCGCGGCAGAGGCCGCCCTGGCCGACCCCGCGCCCGCGGACGAGGCGCCGCCCACCGCCGAGCCACCCCCCGCCCCCGAGCGTGGCGGCTCCGACCCCCGCGGCCGCGCCCGCGAGCGAGCACACCGCGGCGCCCCCGGACGACGCGCCGCCCCCTACCCAGCGCTTCACCCCCGACCGCTACGGCATCAAGGCGGCGGTGGAGGCGGCTCAGCCCGAGCTGAAGGAGTGCTACGAGGCGTGGCTCGCCGCCGACCCCACCCTCGGGGGGAAGGTGGTCCTGCAGTTCACCTTGCGGGCGGCGGCAGAGCCGGAGCGCCCGGCCGAGATCGTCGACGTCGGGATGGCGGACTCCAGCGTGGGCCACCCCATGATGGAAGGCTGCGTGCTCAACGCCATCCAGGGCCTCGAGTTCGAGTCGCCGCACGGGGACGACGTGAAGGTCCGCTACCCGTTGTTCTTCGCCAGCCTCGACGCCGGCATCCTGGACTGACGCCCCGCGCTCAGGGCGTGGGCGTGGCCTCGCGCGTCCAGGCCACCGGTGACCTCGGCGGCCGAGAGCTCGCCCCGGGTGAAGAGGGTCCGCTCGACCATCAGCCGCTGCGCGGCGAGGAGCGCCGCCTCCACCGGGTGCCCCTCGATGATGCCCAGCGCCCGCGCCACCGCCTCGAGGGTCGAGAGGCGGTCGAGGTCCCGCCGCGGGCTCCGCAAGGCGAACTGCGTCGGCCGCCCGTCCGGGAGGCGGAGGGCGGGCAGGCCAGCTTGCAACGTCCGCACACCCCGCTTGGCCTGGGTCCAGGTGCCGTCCGGGACCACCAGGGTCAGCGGCCGCGGGTCCTGGTGCGCGAGCTCGGCGGTGAGGACCACCGCGTCGGGCGCGGGGAACAGGAGGTAGGTCCGGCGCTCGGGGTCCAGCTCGACCTCGGGCGGCGCGCCGCGGGGGCCCCCGAAGGGCCGGAGCCGGCAGCTCGGCAGGATCAGCGCCAAGAGGCGCCCGGTGTTCGTCGGGCGCTCCAGCTCGAGGGCGTGCTGCCAGACCTCGACCCGGGTCTCGGTCGAGAGCCGCGGCAGCGCCTCGCAGAGGCAGAGGGTCTCGTGCATCAGGCACGCCGGGCAGCGCAGCCGCCCGCGCGCCCGCCCCAACCCCTGGCGGGGCTCCTGGTCCGTCGCCTGGCTCACCGGTCGCTCAGCGCCGCCGCGGCTTCGGGGGCCACGGCGAGCCCTCGCGCCATACCCCGCCCGGCCCCGGATACACCAGGAAGCTCGACACCTCCGGCGCGTCGGTGAGCACGTCCTCGGCCGCCAGCCGGGGCGGGAGCCGGGGCACCACCACCTCGCCGAGCTGGCGCACCGGCGGCGGCGCCCGGCCGGGCGGGCGCGGGGGGCGACGCCCCGCCGCGTAGGGCCCCGCCACCTCGGCCAGGGTCGGCACCAGCTTGGCCAGGGTGGCCCGCCACGCGGTGCGCGCCTGGCCGAGGGCGCCGACCGCCTCCAGGAGGTGCCCGGCCATGGCGGCCTGCCGGGGGTCGCCGGGGGCGCGGTTCACCATCCGGCCGAGCACCGACTGGGTCAGCTCGGCCACCGCCCGGTGGGGCGAGAAGCGCGCGAGGGGCGCGTCCTCCTCGGCCTTCGCGAGGGCCATCAGCTCTGCCACGAGCCCGCCGAAGGCCTCGGGATCGCCGCGCTCGTAGGCCACCTCGGCCCGCCCCGCGATGAACTGCGCCTCGTCCTCGACCGCGCGCGGGCCTCGGGTGGGGCGCTCGGCCCGGGCGGCCAGACGCAGCCGGTCGAAGAGCACCTCCGCGAGCTCGAGGGCGCCGTGCCCCAACGCCCTTCGGCCGAGCTCGGCCTCCCGCGCGCGCCGCCCCCGGGGGTCGGTCGGCAGGACCTCCTCCATCCAGGCCAGGCCCTCCCGCACCGGGAGGCGCAAGGCGAGTTGCAGGAGCAGCTCCTCGGTCTGCGCGTCGAAGGGTCCCGCGTGGGGCCGGAGCACGAAGCGCCGGCCGAGGGTCATCAGGGCCTCGCGCTGGTCGGTGACGAAGAGCGCCCGCGCCCGGGCGTTCTCGAGCACCGGCTGGTCCCCGGGGCGCGGGTTCGCCGCTCCCTCCGCCGCCCGCAGGACCGCCGCCCAGTCCACCGGGTCGACGCCCTCGAGGAGGGCCACCAGGCGCACCCGAGCCCGGCTGTCCTGCTCCGGGGTGAGCCCCGGCGCCTCCAGGAGCCCGTCGAGCACCCGCCGGGCCTCCGCCTCCGCCCCCGAGCGCTGGAACAACGTAGAGAGCGCGATCAACCCCGCCACCCGCGGCGGGCCCTCACCTCGCAAGAGGGCTTGCTCGAGCGGATGCAGGATATCTTGCGGCACCGTGAACCCCTCGGGGGCCCGCTCCGCGTCCACCATGTAGGTGAAGGCCAGGTTGCACGCGGTCTGAGCCGGGAGCAGGCCGAGGTGCGGGACCAGCTCCGCCACCGCGGCCCGCTCCGCCGCCGCCCGGGCCCTGGCGCGAGCGGGCGCGGCGCGGCCGGCCTCGAGCCCCGCCCGGGCCGGGCACTTCGAGGCCTCCGGGCGCGGGTCGCTCACCTCGCCCGGCCAGCGCTCGGTCTCGACCGGCCACCGGACCAGCTCGGGCTGCTCGGGCACCGAGGTGGCGAGGGGCGGGGGCACGAGGAGGTTCGCCAGCGCCGTCCCCGGGTGGGCGCCCTCCTGGATGAGCCGCTCGAGGCGGATGCGCTCGAGCCGCACCAGGAGCCGGCGGGCCCGCAGCTCGGGCGCCTCGGCCGAGGGCACGCGCCCGAGCGGCAGACAGCGGCCCAGGCGCGACAGATCGTCGAGGAGCCCCCAGGTGCCGGTGTCCACCTGCTCGCCCCGGGCCTGCCGCTGGGCCTGGGCGCGGGCGAGGGTGACCGCGTCGCCCGCCCACAGCCGCGCGCTCACCGTCTCGAGGTCCACCGGCGAGACGGGCAGGGCCGCCACCACCGCCCAGACCAGGGGGCTCAAAGGCGCCACCCCACCCCGAGGGTGCCCATCAGGCCGCCCATGAAGTCGCCCTCCTTGCGGTCCTCGTAGCCCATCACCCACGAGGCGTCGGCCCACACCAGGGCGCGCTCGTACGCCATCACCTGGACCGAGAGGCCGGCGTCCCCCGCGAAGTTCGCGGTGCGCTCGGTGATCATCACCCCGAGGTGCAGGTGCAGGTTGGCGTCCATGTGGACGACGGTGTCCAGCGCCTCCACCAGGAGCTTGCCGTAGGCGAAGGCGAAGCGGCCGCCCACCGCGGCCCGCCCGCGCAGGCGCTGGGCGTCGGGCAACAGCCCGGTCTGGGTGCGCAGGTTGGCCGCGGTGCTGCCCAGGCGCGAGAAGAAGACGGTGCCCGCGAGGTCGACGCCCAGCCACTCGAAGGGGTACCAGGTGCCCTCGAGGGCCACGCCGGGGTTGGTGTAGAGGTCGCCCCGCGACAGGTACGAGAAGCCGGCGCGCACCACGCCCCGGCCCTGCTTGACGAAGCGCCGGTGCTCGACCCGGTGGTCGGGGGCGGGGTCGGAGAGCGGCTGGCTGGCGGTGCCGGTGAGGGCCCAGGGCACCTCGGGGGCAGGGGGCGGGGCTTCGGCCTCGGCGCGCCCCGCCGCGAGGACCACAAGGAGGCCCGTGAGCACCGCCGCCGCCCGCACCGCCGCGCACCCTACCCGATGGCCGGGCCCAAGTCCCGCGCCGGCCGGTCCGAAGCTCAGGGCGCGCCGGTGACCAAGCGCGTCTGGCTCTGGGCCGAGAGCCAGCCCGTCCAGGTGTCGGGCGTGAAGCTGGCGGTCATGGCGCACTCCATGCCCGCCTCCAGCACGAGGCCCGGGGCGTCGAAGAGGGTGACCTGCGGCGCGGTGGTCTCCAACCCGCGGAAGTTGATCCCGTGGCGGTAGCCCTCGACCCGGTACGAGCACTGGCCTTGGAGGCTGTACGTGCCCTCGGTCGGACCCGCGTCCCACAGGAACTCGGTCCCGATCGCCACCTCGCTCCCGGGCGCGGTGATCGTCCGCGGCGCGGGGAGGTCGATCACCAGCTCCTGGCTCGGGTCCTCGACGTCGAGTCGCAGCGCCACCCTCGGGGCGCAGTCGTCGATGAACTCTGCGCGCCCCTCGGTGCACGCCCGCTTGGAGCCCCCGCCGACGAACGGGGTGCCGATGGCGGGGACGTAGGTGTCGAAGGTGAGCTCGGGACCATCACCATAGTTGGACTCGAGGTCGAAGAAGGCCCGCTGGTCGCCCTCGGCCACCTGGACCCCCACCTCGACACCGAAGTCTTGTTGGTTGTACTCGGCCGGCAGCCGGATGCGGCCGTGGAGGTGCGTCGCGGGGACTGGCGCAAGCTCCAACGTGATCCCGCTCGCGCCACAGGTGTCGCCCGAGCGCTTGATGTCGACCGCGGCCCAGCCGTACCGGAAGCGCTCATCGGGCGACCCGGCGTCGAACACGGCCAACCCGAAGACCGCGACGGGGTCGGGGGTGGCCTCGGTCATGATCTCGAAGGCGCCGTCCATCGCGCTGCCGCTGCCGCTGTTCGCGAGCCGGATGGTCACCGACGCGGCCCCTTCGGCGCCCGACGTCGTGCCCTCGAGCGTGCAGGGTTGCTGGTCGAACTCCGAGCCGTCCACGAGCACCACGAACTCACCCGGCTCGACCTCCGCGAACTGCCACACGTCGTCCGAGACCACGCGGCGCTCGGTGACCCCCGGGTCGTAGACGGTCTGCTGGAAGACGCGGACGGTGTGCGTGCCTTCTTCGGTGGGCTCCAGCACCACCTCGCCCGCGTCATCGGTGACGGCCCAGGGCTGATCGTCGAGCTGGACGTGGATGCCCCCGATGGGGATCGTCTCGTTGTACTCGGAGACCGTCCGCACCCGGATGTTCCGGTCGGAGCAAGCCGAAGCCGCCACCAGCGCGGTGATCATCACGAGGACCCTGCTGTGCATACCCTTAGTGGTATCACCCTGAACCGTGACGTCCAAGGGGGTCAGGGGTGGCTAGCAACCGGGCGACTCGGTCCACGGGAGCCGCGGGTCCTGCCCGGGGGCCGGGCGGTCGCAGTACGCCCTGCAGGCCTCCCACTCCACCACCACCGTGGGGCGGACGAGCTCACCGGAGGGCACCAGCCACTGATCGGGCAGCGCCACCGTGTAGCTCGGGCCGCCCTCGTCCGGCCGCCGGGCACCCTGGCGCCCCACCGGGGTGCCGAGGAGCTCCACCGGGTCGCTGGTGACGCAAGAGCGGTAGGCCTCGAAGCGCGCCGCCTCGCCCTCCGAGGTCATGTGCACCACCGTGGTCCGGGCGTGCTGGAGGGTGGTGAAGGGCCACATCGCGGTGAGGGTGCTGCGGATGCTCGCGCGGAACAGCGGCTCCTCGCTCGCGAGCCACAGCAGCTGCCGGTCCGGCTCGAGCTGGTCCTGCACCCGCTCGGGCGAGATCGCGAACATGAAGTCTCCGTGCGCGGTGGTGTTGCGGACGATGCTCCGCAGCTGACGCAGGGAGTTCAGGAGCGGCTCGGGCAGGTAGAGGTCCAGGTTCTGGACGTAGATCCACAGGATGCGCACCCGCTGGTCGCCGAATGCAGCCTGGATTGCGGCGTTCGCCCGCGCCACCAGCACGTCGGGGTCGAAGTCCCGCTCGTTGGCCTGGCGGCACGCCACCTGATCGACCTCGGCGATCTCCAGGGGCTCCAGGGCGAGGACCGGGGCGCCGGTGGCCTCGGAGATCCGGGCCGCCGCGTCGACGATCGCGGACTGCACCAGCCCCTCCGCCTCCTCGCACCGCGCGGCGTTCGGGATCTCGAGGTCGAAGATCGGCAGGAAGACCAGCGGCGCCTCCTCCAGCGGGGGGGTGTAGACGTGGCGGAAGCGCTCCACCTCGGCCCGCGCCCCCACCGAGCGCGCCCCGAGCGGCGCCCCCCGGAGCGGGCGCTCGGGCCGCACCCAGACGCAGGCCACCGGGTCCGGGGCGGGTGAGAACTCCGCGTCGAGCGCGGCGGGCAGGCCCTTCAGCCTGGTCCAGGCCGGATCCGCGGGGTCGGGCGCGGCCCCGCACGCCCCCGGTGAGACGTGGGCCTCGAAGCGCCGCGTGAAGGGGAGGGTCGCCGCCACCGTGCCCGTGTTGGTCTCGGCGTAGTAACGCCGGATGGGATCATGCAAGTTGACCTGCACCGCATGGTTGAGGTCGCGGGCCTCCGCCTCGAGCAGGTAGCCCTCCAGCAGCCGCCGGGTGACGGTGACCTCCTGCCGATGCCCGAGCGCAGGCGCCAGGAGCGCCACCACCTCGGGGGGCCGCACGCCGGGGCCGAGCACGAAGGAGACGCAGGTGGTGGTCTCACCGCACGCGCTCCGCGCGGCCTCGGACCACGGGAGCTGATAGGTCCCATCGGCGGTGAGGGCCACGAGCTCGGTGCCCGCGGTGGCGGTCCGGGTGGCGAAGCGGACGTGCAGATACAGGCGTGGGTCGTCCCGCACCACGAGTTGCTCCACCGAGTCGACACGCAAGGCAGCCTTCGCCGCCGCGTCCGGGTCCACGAAGGTGACCGGCGCGCACGCCATCACCGCCAGCGCCGCGGCCGCCAGCCCTGGGCCGAGCCGCCTCACAGCACCACCGTGAGGGCGAAGCGCCGGGGATCGACCGCGTCGAAGCCGGGCGGCCCGAGCGCGTTCAGGGCGTCGAGGACGCACCGGGAGACCTCGCCCGGGACCGGCTCGAGGTTCGTGATCTGGGTGGCCTGGATCTCGCCGGAGGGCGCCACCTCGACCTCGACGTGCAGCCGCAGGGGCGCCCCCGCGGGGGGCGCGCAGCGGGTGAGCTTGGCCGCCTCGTCCCGCAGGAAGCGGGCGGTCGCGGCGGATGGGTCGGCCCGGGGCGCGGGATCCACCGCGCGCGCGGGGACCGCCCGGCGCGCGAGCGGCTTCTTCGTGATCCGCGGCGGCCGTGGGGCGGGGCAGGGGCACAGCCCCGCGGTGGAGGTCACGGAGGCGAGCTGCGCTGGTGCCTCCTCCGCCGGCGCCGGGGGCTCCGGCGCGGGGGCAGGCGCCTCCCACGGCCAGTACCGGCCCAGGGCGAAGGCGGCGAGGGCGAGGGCGAGGGCCAACAGGGGCGACACCCGCTGCGCGGGCGGGTTCGGTCGCGGAGGCGGGCGGCGCAGCCGAGGGTGGGGGATGGGGCGCGGCATGGCTCCCGGAGCGGGGCGTCAGCCCCCGTTCGGCAGGCTGCTGCCCACGTCGTCGCGCCCGAGGGTGTCGTCGGGGAGCGGGAGGCCGTTGTCGAGGACGTCGCCGATCTGCTTCGCGTTCGCGCTGACCCCGGCGCGCCCGGCCACCGCGGTCAGCTCCCTGACCAGGAACTTGCGGTCGTTCGCCAGGAGCTCACACAGCCCGGCCGAGGCCACCCCGGACGGGGTCTGGTCGCGCACCGCCTTCGCCGCCGGCCCGTACACCGCGAGGGTGCTCGGCTCCATGAAGTCCAACAGGTCGCTCGGGAAGCCCTCCTGCATCCGGCACGCGTCGATGAAGGTGGCGCGGTCGGTGGCCTCGGGGGTGCTGATGAACCAGTGGGTCACGCGGTCCGCCGCGAGGTCGTCGCCCGCGAAGCGGAGCCAGGCGGGGGCGTCGCCGTTCAGCTCGGCCAGGCTCCGGGCCGAGCCGCACTCGGCCTGCTCGAAGCTGGTGCGCCGGGCGAGGGCGTCGAGGTGCACCACCAGCACCAGGTCCGGCGCGTCGCCGAACACCGAGCGGCCGTTGGTGCCGACGAGGGCCGGCGGATACTGGGTCACCACCGCCTCGGGGGCGACGCCCAGCCGCACCAGGGGGTCGGTGACGCAGCCGAGGGGACCGTCATCCAGCTGCTCCTGGGTCGCGTACCACATGAGCACGTCCTCCGGCCGGAGCACGTCGGGGCTGTCCAGCAGGCAGCCCCAGGCCGCGAGGAGCGGCGCGCCACCCGGGCGCTCGTCCGCCCGCACCAGGGCCACCTGGGTGGCCTGCAGCCCCGCGCCGGCGAGGCCGGTCACCACCCGGGTCATCAGGGTGGTGTAGGCCGGGACCATGTTCACGGTGGTGCGCTCGATGCGGACCGAGAAGTAGACGTGGACGGTGGGCGCGCTGTTGTCGTCGGCGCAGACGAGTGGGGTCGGGATGGGCAGCGGCTTGGGGTCGTCCGGCCCGATGATGAAGACGCAGCCCGACGCGGCCACGGCCAGGAGTCCGAGGGCGATGACCGACCGCATCACCCGATCTCTACCACGGACGCCCCCCGCTTGGCGTGGGGCGTGATGGTTTGCACCCAAGCCGGGCCCGCGGTGGTAGAGAGGGGCCATGGTGCGCAAGCGAACCTCGAAGAAGCTCCTCGTGGCGTCGATGGGGGTGGCCACGGTCTCCTTCGTCGGCTGCCCCAGCATCACCCTCGGGAACCTCGTGGCCCCCGAGCCCTGCACCTCCGCCGACGCCGCCCCCGGCTGCTACCCGCCCTGGGACGCGGGGGAGGCCGACGGGGGCGAGGCCGACGCGGGGGAGGACGGCCAGGACGCGGGGAGCACGGACTGATGGCCGACCCGGTCCGGTTCGAGCTGGAGCTCCTCGGGGACAGCCACCTGCGGCGCTACCGCCGGATGCGGCCCGAGGTCGAGGCGATGCCCTGGGACACGCTCCGGCCCGAGCTCTACCCGCCCGACGTGCTGCTCGCGGCGCGCAAGGCGTGGACCACCGCGGCGTTCCAGGAGTACCGGACCGGCACCGCCTGCACCGAGGCCCTGCACCTGCTCCTCGAGGCCCGGGCCCCCCTCGACCTCATCGCCCTCGCCACCCGCTTCCCGCTCGACGAGATGGTCCACGTGGAGCTGTGCGCGCGGATGGCCATGGCCCTCGGCGGCGCCACCGAGATCATCTACGAGCCGGGGACCCTGGCCCCGCGCCCCGACCCCGAGCAGCCCCTCCTCGTGCAGGCGGCGGAGCTGGTGACGGTGCTGTTCTGCGTGGGCGAGGCCCTCTCGATCCCGCTCCTGCGGGGCACCTGGCACGCCGCGCGGCACCCGCTGGCCAAGGCGATCCTCGGGCGCATCGTGCAGGACGAGGCGGCGCACGGCACGTTCGGCTTCGCGTTCCTCGACTGGGCCCTCGACGCGCTGGACGACGACGCGCGCGCCCACCTCGGGCAGGCCGCGGACCGCGCGATCGACAGCGTGCGGGTGAACTGGCACGACCTCCAGCGCCGCCCGCCGTCCGACAGCGACGCCCACGCGCTGGCTTGGATGCAGACCGACGCCTACCTCGCGCTCGCCACCCGCTCGCTCCGCCGGCTGGTCATGGCGCCGCTGGCCGCTCGTGGAATACCGCTGGCGCCTCGGGATCCGTTTGGGGCGAGGCTCCCGTCGGCCACGTCAGCGTGAGCAGGGGCTCCGACGCCAGCGGCGGGCCACCGCGGGCCTCGGGCGCCACCGCGTGCCACACCGCCGCGAACACCACGTGCTGCGCCCCCGCCGCGGCCCGGGCGAGCGCCGGGTCGGAGGCCACGAACGCCGCGTAGCGGGTCGGGGTCCGGGGCCCCCGGATCAGCGCCCACTGGCGGGCCCAGCTCCGGGACGAGCCGCCCTCGTCGCCCCGGCGGAGCACCACCACCGCGCCCCCCGGGCGGTGGACCTCGATCCAGAGCCCGAGGATCCGGTCCGTGGCCAGGTCTTGGAAGGTCGGGTAGCAGGCGAGCGGCCAGGCCTGGGTTCGGCCGAGGGTCCCCATCACGCCGTTGCCCACCACGAGCACCGCGGCCACCGCCGCGGCGGGGAGCCAGGCGCGTCTGGTCAGCGGGCGCGCGCGCCGCAGGTGGACGCGGCCGAACCAACGCCACCCGAGCCCGGCCGGCTCGAGGAACACCACGTAGCAGAGCCACAGGGCCGAGAAGTGGATCTCGAGGAAGATCGCGGTGAAGGCGTGAAAGCCCAACGCCGCCCACACCGCGAGGCGTCGCGGGCGCCGGAAGGGGAGGCAGAGGATGAAGCCCAGCTCGAACACGACCGCGGCGAGGGCGAGGGCGAAGAGGAGCCCGGGCACGTGGTCGATCCGGATGGGATCCAACACCCCCGCCTCCAGCCACTTGCGGTGCAAGAGGTGTTGCAGGTTGTCGCTCGCGATCCACGCCCAGCCCGACGCCCGCAGCTTCCACAGCCCGGGGAAGAAGAAGATGATCCCCACCAGGACGCGCGCCGCCCACACCGGGATGCCGTAGGCTACGCTCCGCGCCGGCGTGTATCTACGACGCGCGCGGGCCGCGTCGATCGACCAGACGTCCCCGCTCGGGCTCGCGGCGAGGAGGGCGAGGAACCAGACAAGGTGGTGGTCATGGACCACCGAGCCCGACAGCTGGGGCAGGCCGAGGACGTAGAGCGCGGCCACCGTCGCCACGGCGAGGCTCACCCGGGTGTGCAGGCCCACCGCGCCGAGCACGCAACCTGCCGTGAGGAGCACGAGGGCCACGGCGACCGGCGCCGGACCCACCGGCAGCACATCGAGGGCCCACGCGGTGCCGAGGGGCGGCACCCACAGCGCGCGCGGGGTCTGAGCGGCGGACCAGGCGGACCACGTCAGCGGTGAGGTGAGCACCACCGAAGGCACCACCACGCGGAACAGCGCCAGGGTCTCCGGGCGCTCCGCAAGCCAGCCTTCGTTGAAACGCAACCTCATGACTGACGCAGCGCGTCCTCCGATGACGAGGCAGCCTACACAATCGACGTGCGGTCGCGAAGCATTCGCAGCGATAATCGGGCCTTGGCTCGTTGCAGGGCTACCTGCACGATACCCGACGGCACCGTGTCGTAGCGCATTTCGTCCGATTCGCTTGCCCGGGCGCCGTGGACTCGGCCTTGCACGCCGCCCGACACCAACCGATGGGCGACCCCAGACCGCGGCGCACCGACAGGCGCCTTGCTCTCCTCGTGGTGGCCACCTTGTGGGTGGGCGTCGGGGCTGCGTGCACCGAGGCGCCCCCTGGCGGGAGCCCGGACACGGGCGTGGTGGCCGATGTCGGCGCCGATGGCGGCGTCGACGCGGAGATCGACACCGGCGTGATGCCCACGGACGCGGAGGTCGACGCGGGCATCGCGGACGCGGCGGAGGACGGCGGCGCCGAGGTCGACGGCGGGCCGCTCGACGCGGGCGCAGACGCAGGCACGGACGGCGGGCTCACGTGTTGGTCGTGCCACGGCGCCAACGGGAACCCCGCGCCGCCGACGGACCTGCAGGGCCGCAGCGACCCCGCGCTGCCCACGGTGGGCGCCCACGCCAGCCACATGGCGCCGCGCGTCTTCTATCGGAGCGGCGAGTGCGCGGACTGCCACCTCGTCCCCGCCGCGGTGGACGACCCGGGCCACGTCGATCCCGCGCCGGCCGATCTCACCTGGGGCCCGGTGCCGGGGGCAGGGGGCGTCGCGCCGAGCTATGTCAACGGAACTTGCGAAGTCTATTGTCACGGTGTCTCGCTCAACGGCGGCACCAACGTGAACCCATCCTGGACGGCGGCGGGGCAGCAGACCGTGGTGTGCGGCAGCTGCCACGGGGTGCCGCCGCCACCTCCGCACCCCGAGCTGCAGACCCTCGAGTGCGGCGGGTGCCACCCCTTCAGCGGGCTCTTCCCGATCGACGCGGCGCGCCACGTCGACGGCGTGCTCGACGTGACCCTCGGCTGCACCGCCTGCCACGGCTCGGGCTCGGATCCCGCGCCCCCGCTCGACACCCAGGGTCGCAGCGCCACGACCTTCCTCACCGTCGGCGCGCACCAGGCCCACCTCGCGCCGTCGCCCCTGTCGCGGGACCCGGTGTGCAGCGACTGTCACCTCGTCCCGACCGCGGTCGGAGATCCTGGGCACCTGGGCCCGGCCCCGGCCGAGCTGGAGTGGGGCGCGGTGGCCCAGGCCGACAACGCGGTGCCGAGCTACGACGGCACCGACGGCGGCTGCGACGTGTACTGCCACGGCAGCACCCTGAGCGGCGGATCCAACCCCCGCCCGATCTGGAACCAGGTCGGCGCCGGCCAGGCCGCGTGCGGCGCCTGCCACGGGCTCCCGCCCCCCGCGCCGCACCCCGCGGTGAGCGGCGCGAGCTGCGGGCCCTGTCACCCCTTCAACGGCTTCATCCCCGACCAACCCGAGCGCCACATCGACGGGATCCTGGACGTGGCCGTGCAGTGCAACACCTGCCACGGGTCGGCCGCCAACGACGCGCCGCCCGCCGACACCCAGGGCCGCACCGCCACCACCTTCCGCACGGTGGGCGCGCACCAGACCCACCTGAGCCCAGGGGCGCACCGCACCGGGCGCTGCGCGGACTGCCACGTGGTGCCCACCGATGTCGCCGACCCCGGCCACATCGACGTCGCGCCAGCGGAGCTCACGTGGGGCGCGGTGCCCCAGGCCGATGGTGTCAACCCAGCCTACGCAGGCAACGGCACCTGCACCGTCTACTGCCACGGCGCATCGCTGAGCGGCGGCACCAACACCACGCCGACGTGGAACGTGGTGGGCGCGGGTGAGGCCGCGTGTGGGGCGTGCCACGGCGTGCCTCCGCCCCTGCCGCACCCCCAGGTGGCGGCCAGCGACTGTGGCCCCTGCCACCCCTTCAGCGGCGTCACCCCCGACGACCCCCTCCGCCACGTGGACGGGATCCTCGACGTCGCCCAGGGCTGCACCAGCTGCCACGGCACCGGGAACGATCCGGCGCCCCCGCTCGATCTCAGCGGCGGCAGCGCCACCACCTCGCGCGGGGTGGGCGCCCACCAGAGCCACTTGAACGCAGGGCCTCTTGCAGACGCCGTGGCGTGCGCGGAGTGCCACGTGGTGCCGCTCCAGGTCACGTCGCCCGGCCACCTGGACGGCGACGGCATGGCGGAGCTCAACTTCGGCGGCCTCGCCACCCACGACGGGGCCAACGCGAGCTACAACGGCGCCACCTGCACCGCGTACTGCCACGGCGCGACCCTGGCCGGGGGCACGAACACCCAGCCCACCTGGACCTCGGTCGGCACCGGCGAGGCGGCGTGCGGGGCGTGCCATGGGCTCCCGCCCCCCGCGCCGCACCCCGCGAACCCGCAGTGCGATACCTGCCACGGCGCGGTGGTGAACGCGCAGCTCCAGATCATCGACACGAGCCTGCACATCAACGGCACGGTCGAGGCCCTGGCCCAGTGCGGCTCCTGTCACGGGCTCCCGCCCGCCACCGGCGCCCACCTGACCCACGCAGGGCTGGCGGTGGCGCAGTACGGCGCGCTCGGGACCGCGGCGGATCTCACGAGCCCCACCGGCTACGCGTTCGGCTGCGGGCACTGCCACCCGCGGGACTCGAGCCAGCACCTCAACGGCGGCCTCGCGCAGGTGGTGCTCTACGACCCGAGCGCGCCCGCGGGGTCGCTCAAGGCCCTCAACCCGCCGACCGCGAGCTACGTGCCGGGGCCGGTCACCAACACCGACGCCTTCGGCCTGAGCTACACCGAGGGCACGTGCAGCGACGTGTACTGCCACAGCCGGGTCGACACCACATCCAGCGCCCCCGCGGTGCCGGGCGTCGACTTCCCCTTCACCGGCTACCCGATCGCCTACCAGCCGCCGCCCTCGGTCACCCGCGCCCGCGGGTACACTGCGGTGGGTTGGGGCCAGAGCCTGGTCTGCGGTGACTGCCACGGCTTCCCGGCCCGCGGGGCCCACCCGACGGTGCGGGACGCCACCGGTGAGTCCCACGCGTTCCTGCGCGGTGATGGGCAGGAGGTCTTGCACATGTTCAACCACGGCTTCGCGCCGGTGCCGTGCCGGGCGTGCCACGCGAGCACCGTAGAGGTCAGCGGCGCCTACACCCGCACCGCGCTGGGGGTGACGACGGTGCAGGCGGTGCCGATCGGCAGCTTCGCCGCCCACGTCAACGGAGACGTCGAGGTGGTGTTCGACGGGCAGAACGTCATCCCGTACGGGCCGGTCTCGGTGTCACTGGCCGGGGCGGCGTGGGATCCCGCCACCCGCACCTGCACCAACGTGGGCTGCCACAAGCTGCAGACCGCCGTCCCCTTCGGCAACCCCTACCGGACCCAGGTCACCCCGGAGTGCAACCAATGCCATCGCATGTGAGCCGAAGCCTCTCGCTGTGCGCCCTCATGCTCGTGGGGCCCGCCGTCGCGTCTGCGGGGGAGGGCGAGGGCGTGTACATGTCCACCGCCCACGGTGACGCGGTCACCGGCGTGAACCGGACCTCGGGCCCGGTGGGCGCGTGCGTCCAGTGCCACACCGCGCCCGACGTCACCGGCTCCACGTTCCCGCTGGGCCTGTTCACCACCAACGACAACGCGCTCTGCTTCGACTGCCACAACGGCGCCGGTCCGCAAGGTATCTTCCAGGGCCCGGGCGCGTACCTCATGACCGCGCACTGGACGAGCGGGCTCATGCTGTGGCCGGGGCCGCTGCCCCCGCCGCGGCCCGCGGGGAGCCAGGGCCTCTGCCTCAACTGCCACACCCCGCACGGCGCCCAGGACGCCCTGGGCCTGGTCCCGGTGCTCGGCTACGTCCGCGAAGAGGCGCTCTGCCTCGCGTGCCACGACGCCAACGGGCCCTCCGTGGTGGACGTCGCCCAGCAGGTGAACGCCGCTGGCCTCGCCCGCCACCCGGTGGTCACCGTGGCGGGGGCGCACGCGGCGGACGAGGGGCTGGACCCCGCCGCCTTCGGCGCCCTGAACCGCCACGCGGAGTGCGCGGACTGCCACAACCCCCACGCCGCGCGCGCCAGCGACGTGCTGGGCGGGGTGTCGAGGATCAGCGTCAGCAACGGGGCCGGGGGCACCGTCCCGGCCTACACCCCGCGCGCGGCCGACGTCGGCGGCGTGGTGTTCGAGTTCGAGGTCTGCTTCAAGTGCCACTCGTCCTGGACGAACCTGCCCGCCGGAGCGCGCGACCTCGCCACCGAGACCAACCCGAACAACGCGTCCTTCCACCCCGTCCAGGGGCCGGGGACCAACATGACCTCGCAGATGGCCGCGTCGCTCGCGGGGGGCCTCGGCACGCCGCACCTGACCACCGGGGCGATCATCACCTGCTCCGACTGCCACGGGGGCCAGGCGCTCCCCACCACCGTCACCACCGTCTCGAGCTACACCGGGGCGGTGCCCACCGGCCCGCACGGCGACGGCGACGCCCCGACCGCCGCGTACTCGAGCGCCATCCTGCGGGGCCGCTACCGGCTCAACGCGGGCGGCCAGTACAGCAGCACCGACTACGAGCTGTGCTTCACCTGCCACTCACCGGCCCCCTTCAACACCAGCTCCACGTCGTCGCGCTCCGACACCCGGTTCCGGTACCACGGGCGCCACGTGCGGGACTGGGGGGCCGGCTGCAACGACTGTCACAACTCGCTGCACGGCTCCGCGGGGGCCTTCTACCCATCCAACCGGCAGTACGCGCGCCTCGTCGCCTTCTCATCCATCGTGCAGGGGCGCTCCTCGCTCGAGCCCACCTGGAGCGGCAGCTCGTGCAACCTGCGTTGCCACGGCGAGAGCCACGCGAACGAGAGCTACTGACCGCGAGTCACACCGAGCGCAAGGCGGCCTGCACGATGCGGCGCCGGGCCTGGGCCGCGCGCCCCGGGTCGGCGGCCACCCGCATCGAGAGCTCCTCCTGCACCACGTCCAACAGGCGCGCCGGGCAGGCGGCCAGGGCGCGGGTCTGGATGGTGTCGGGGGCGGCCCTCAGGTACGCGATCCAGTCCTCGACCGAGACGGTGGCCCACGCCGCCTCGAGGGCGTGCTCGGGGACCCGCAACAGGGCCGACTCCACCGGGAGCGCGCCCAGGTTGCGGCGCACGAACTCGGGCCGGGTGCTCTCGAGGGTGGTGACCACGGTGTCCTGCTCGGGGGCGGGCAGGGCGTCCAACAGATCCACGATGTGGTCCGCCTCGTAGCCCCCCACCAGGGCGGCCTGGCCCTGGGCGTCGATGATCTCGGCCAGGGTGGCGAGCTCGTCGGGGGTGGCGGGCGGCGCGTCGAGCACCTTGCGCACCATCGCGGCCCGGTCGTCGGGGAGCAGGCCCTTCAGGAAGCTCTCGGTGAGGTGCCCGGGGGCGTGGCGGAGCAGGACCACCTGCAGGCGGTCGTCCAGCCGATCGAACAGGGCGGCGAAGGCCTCGGGCCCCCAACCGAGGAGGGGCTCGAGCTCCCGGCGCACGTCCTCGGCCCGGTGGGCCACCCGGTCCGCCACGAGCTCCGCCTGCACCGTGCGCAACAGATCCTGCTCCTCCTCGTCGGTGATCGGGGCGCGCAGGATCTCCGCCGTCCGCTGGCCCGCCGCGGCCAGCTGGCGCCGGACGTCGGGGTCATGGGCGAGGTCCTGCACCACGAAGTCGCCGAGCAGCGCCACCGCCCGGGCCACGGTGTCGTGCTCACCCTTCATGAGGAGGCGGTGGAAGATCCGCCGGGTGCTCCCGCGGTGGCGGGTGAGGTCGCCCTCGAGCGCGGCCCGGGTCGGCGGCGGCAGGGGCGCGGCCCGCCGGGGGCTGGCGGACTCCTCGATCAGCTCGGGGGTGATGGTGGCCGCCACCTCCTCCTCGACCGCAGGCGGCGCCGCGGCGGCGAACGCGAGGTTCTCCATCCGGCGCAGGACCCGCAGCACCAACCACGCCAAGAGGCCCATCCCCAGGAGCAGGGGCAGGCCCTCGATGAGCCGCAGCCACAGCGCCTCCTCGAGGTCCGCCTTCACCGGCGCGGGGGCCGGGGTGGGCTCCTGGGCCACCGGGGGCGGAGGCTGGATGATGATCGGCTGCGGCGGCTGCGGAGTGGCGTCGGCGCTGGTGGGGATCGGCGGGGGCTCGGGGAAGGGCCGGGCGGTCACCGTGAGCTCCACCGGCAGCCCCAGCTCCTCGATGCGCTGCTTCACCCGATCGGAGGCGAACTTGCGGTAGGCCGCGTCGAGCTTGGCGTCGAAGAGCAGGGTGAGGTGCACCTTCGAGGGCAGCTCGCGCGCCCGCGGGGTCTCGTCGAAGCCGGGCTCGATGCCCCCGGGGGGCGCGGCGGGGCGGCGCTCGATGCGCACCCCCACCACGTCGCAGCGGTCACCGCACATCGACGACAAGAGGTCGCGGGTGCGGGTGCGCACCTCGTCCACGGTGGGCGCTTCGGGGGCGGCGGCGAGGGCCAGGGCCACGATGAGGGCGGAGGTCTGCAACACTGCTTGCGTTCCTTAGTAGTAGACCCGGATCACCACCCGGCGGCTCCGGGCGCGCCGCTCCTCCACCGAGGTCCCCTCGGGGACCTCGGCGGGGCGGGTGTCGGCGTAGGCGGAGATGGAGAGGCGGTCATCACCGACGCCGCCCGCGGCGAGGGCCTGCCGCACCTCCAGGGCGCGGTCGGCCGACAGCGCCCAGTTCGAGCGGTAGCGGGCGGTGTTGATCGGCACGTCGTCGGTGTGCCCCTCGACCCGGAACCGGTACTTGTCGGGCATGGTCTGGATGAGGCGCGCGACCTTCGACACCAGGCCCTGCCCGTCGGGGGACAGCGTCGCGACGCCGGACGGGAAGAGGATCTGGTCCTCCAGCTTGATCGCCAGGCCCTCCTGGTCCACGTCGGCGGTGACCTTGCCCTGCAGCCCCTCGCGCGAGGCGAGGGCCTCGATCTCGGTCGCCATGCTCCGCAAGGTGGGTTGCGCTCGCTTGGCGTGGTCGAACGCGTTCTCGAACGCCTCGATGCTCTCGAACGAGATGCCGGCCATCGAGACCAGGAGCACCATGAAGGCGAGCAGGTTGGTCACCAGGTCGGCGTAGGAGAGGAGCCAGGGGTCCTCGACCTCCTGGGCCTGGGACAGGAGGTCCTGGGCCAGCTCCACCGCGCTCTTCTTGCCGTTCCTCACCGCGGGGCTCCGGCCTCCGGGGCGACGGGGATGTGGGCGCCCTTGCCCTCCATGGCCGAGCTGAGCACCGCGCTCCGGATCTCGCCCACCGGGCGGCCGTCCATCACGAGGTTGAGCGCCCGCTCGATCACCCGCTGCTCGTGGGCGCCGGCGGTGAGGTAGCTCCGGACCCGCTGGGCGAGCGGCATGTAGAACACGTAGCAGAGGATGAGTCCGTACAGCGTGGCCAACAGCGCCATCGCCATGCCGGGGCCGAGGCTCGCGCTGTCCCGCATGTTCTTGAACAGGTCGACCAGGCCCATGATGGTGCCGATCATCCCGAACGCGGGCGACACCCGGGCCAGGCCCTGCAGGAACTCGTCCGCGGTCTTCACCTCGACCATCCAGCCGAAGGAGGAGTTCGACACCGCCTCGTGCAAGGCGTCCGGCTCGAGCCGGGCGAGGAGGTGCGGGGCGAGGTTCCGGACCTGCTCCGACTCCGCCGTCGACACCGCGACCTCCGCGTCCTGCCAGCGCGACTCACGCACCGCGCGGGCCAGGCGGCCCATCTCCTCCGCCGCGCGGGTGAGGCTCTTCACCTTGTTGTGGCGGAACGCCCGGCCGAGGACGGACAGGTTGCGCCCCCACTCCCGAAACGGGTGGGAGACCATGGTGACGCCCAGCGGCCCGAGGGCGAGGAGCACCAGGGCGGCGGGGTTCAAGAGGCCGTCGAAGAGCAAGCTCTCCTTCACCATGTAGCTGGCGAAGAACGCGACCGCGGTGAGGACGATGCCGAAGATGACGTGCACTTAGGGGGTCTCCTCGAGCTGCTCCAGGGCCCTGGCCACCCCGCGGTTCTCGGGGTTCAGAGCCAATACCCGCTCCCACGCCGCCCTGGCCTCATCATCGCGGCCGAGCTTGCGGTACAGGGTGCCCTTCATCTCCAGGATGCGCTCGTCGTCGGGGTACTGGCGGTCCAGGGCCACCAGCTCCACCAGGGCCAGCTCGTACTGTCGGCGGGCGTACAACGCACGCACCCGGGCCAGGGTCGCGAGGTACGACTTTGGCTCGCCGCCCGGCTGGGCGGCCTCCTCGGGCACCGGCTCCCCCGCCGCGCGCTTGGCGTCGATGATCTCGCGATCCGCCTCGCTCGCCGGGGTGCTGGTGGTCTCGGCCGCGACCTCGCCGAGGTCGAGCGGGATCGCGGCGGAGAAGTTGGGGGAGCTGCCGGTGACCGGGATCTCGACCTGCCAGGTGCGGCGGCCGTCGGACATCTTGATCACGTACGGGCGCACCGCGCTCTCGGGGCGGCTGGGGTGCTCGGGGTTCTCGACCACCGAGTCCGGGATCTTGATCGTGCGCCCCGTCGTCTTGCAGGCCGGGGCCACGAGGGCGAGGGCGATGAGCATGCGTTTCATGGCGCGCCTACCAGTTGAAGGACAGCCCGGCGGAGAAGCCGAGGCCGCCGAGGGTGCCGTCCACGAACGCGGACTTGGTCATGAACATCGCGTACAGGTAGACGCCGAAGCGGTACCGCAACAGGGCCTCGGCCCCGAGCTGGAACACCGCCGCGTTCCCCTCGGAGCCGGCCACGAAGGCCCCGGCCTTGCCGCCGACCCGCAGCTCTGGCCACACGAAGTCGGGCGCGATCGGGATCCACCAGCCGCCCGCCGACAGGAAGGCGCCGGCCAGGCGCGAGGTGTTCAAAAAGCCCATCATGTCGAGCCCGAACATGAGGCGGCGGTCGGTGCCGAAGCGTTCGTAGACCCGGAACCCGGCAGTGGCCCCGGTGATGTCGCCATCGGAGTGCTCGTAGGGCACGAGCATGAAGCCGGCGGACGCGGCGTAGCCGAAGTACGGGCGCCCCTCGAGGAGCATCTGGAGATCCTCCAGGCGCTCGGCCCGGCGCTGGGGCGCGTCCGAGGCCCGCAAGAGCATCGGGGTGGTCTCGTCGGCGCGGAAGGTCTCGGCCCACAGGATCAGGGCGTCCTTCGCGCGGACGATCTCGAAGTGCATCTCCACCACCCCGGACTCGGGATCGAAGCCGAAGGAGACGTCCATGAACGCGTTGACCCCGAGGCGCTTGCCGAGCGCGACCAGCTCGTCGGTGTCCACCACGCCCTTGGTCACCACCCACTGGCCGTCCTCGATGCGGGTGCGGGTGGCCTCGCACTCCACGCAGCGCCGCACCCGGATCTCGGTGCCGGCGTGCAGGGCCGACACCATGGCCGCCCGCAGCTTGTCGGCGAAGCCGGGCTTCACGTTGGCCCCCAGGCTCACCTGCCGGATGGCGAGCGGGCTCAGCTTGCGGGCCGGCATCAGCGCGAGCTCGGCGGTGACGTCGGCCAGGACCTCGTCGATCAGCTCGGCGAGCGAGACCTCGCCCCGGGTGGCGTTGATGTCGCGGATCAGGCGCTCGTCGGGCCCCTGGGGATCGGGGCGCCGGATGGGGTCCCGCTCCATGCGGCCCCCCGCGAAGGACTCCGCGGGCTTCTTCGGCGCGGGCGGCGGCGCGTCGTCCTCGAAGCCGGGGGCGGGCTCGTCGTCATCGGGGGCCGGGGCATCGTCGGGGGCGGGGGGCACCGGCGCCGGCTGCGCGAGGGCCCCTGGGGCGGCGAGCGCCGCGCCCATCAGGACCCAGGTGGCCAGGAGTCGGGCACGGCGCGCCACTGGATGGCGGGCATACCACTTCTCGAGTCACCACTCCAGGCGCCACGCCAACCGGAGCTGGGCGCTGAGGCCGGACGCGGCGATGTCGTCCTCGGGGAGCGGCCGGTAGCGGGCGACCGCGCCCAGGCTCAGGCTCGGGGTCAGGAGGTAGTCCGCGCCGAGGCCGAGCCGGAGGGTCGGGTGCACCCCCTCTGGCCCGCCCACCACGCCCCCCATCGCCTCGAGGTAGGGCACCACCCGGAACACGTCGAGCGCGGCCACGAGGCCCCCGAAGGCCTCCCAGGCGAAGAAGGTCCCGCGGCGCTCGGTCTCGTCGAGCACCTGGAAGCCCCCGCCGGACGCGGCGAGCCAGAGGGCGTCGGTGAGCCCCAGCCAGACCGAGGCGGTGCCCCCCACCGCGTTCTGGGAGGCCTCGGTGCTGCTCAGGCGGAGGTAGCCGGGCTCCGCCGCCACGATCAGCTCGTCCGAGGCGGCCCGAGCCGCCCCGCTGGCCCCGAGGGCCAGGCCGAGGGTGAGGAGGGCGGTTGCGCGCGGCGTTGCCATGTCGGCGGGGAACGCTGGCCAAGTGCAAGGAGCACGTCAACCTTGCGCGCGGGGCGTCGTTCCGTTCTTGACTTGGTCGGGTTGCCCTAGGAAAAGGGCGCCCTCATGGCGGGGAAGAAGAAGAAGAAGGACGAAGAGGAGCTGCTGGCTCCGGATGCCTTCCTCGAGAATGCCCAAAAGGGCGAGGCCTGGTTCGAGAAGCACTTCAAGGCCATCCTCGGCGCGGCGGTGCTGGTGCTCGCGGGCATCTGGGGCGTGCAGCTGATGGGCGCGCGCACCGAGGCCGCGGCGGCGCGGATCACCACCCAGCTCAACGAGGCGGTGGACGCGTACCAGGAGGCCACCGGGCTCCAGAAGGTCCTCACCAGCACCTCGCCCGAGAGCCTCAAGCGCGACTACCAGAAGGTCTACGACCAGCTGGCCGAGCTCCGCCAGGCCCACCCGGAGGCGGGCGCGGCCCGCATGGCGGCGCTCTACCAGGCAGACCTCGCGCGGCGGCTCGAGAAGTACGACGAGGCGGTGAGCCTGTACGACGTCTACCTCTCGAAGGCGGGCCCGAACGACTCGCTCCGCTTCTTCGCGCTCGAGGGCGCGGGCTACGCGCTCGAGGGCGCGAACAAGCTCGACGAGGCCCTCGCGCGCTTCAAGACCCTCGAGTCCGAAGGCTTCTACAAGGACTACGCGCTCAAGCACGAGGCGCGGGTGCTCGAGGCCAAGGGTGACGACGCGGGCGCCGCGGCCGCGTACAAGTCGATCGTCGACATGGAGCCGGCCTCCGCCCTCAAGTCCTTCGCCGAGGGCCGCCTGAAGGCCCTGCAGTAGGCCGTGAGCGCCGTCCTCATCGCCGCGCTGGCCGCCCTCGGGCAGCCCGCCGCCGCCGCCCCCGCCGCGGCCGCCCCGGAGGCCCCCGCGGCCTGGATCCAACCCGATCCGAGCACCCTGCGCCGGGTGTTCGGGGTGCGCTACACCCGGAGCTACGCGGACTTCGAGCTGCTGAAGACCAACGAAGAGGAGTGGACCGTCCCGCTGATCAGCCCGGACGGGGTGCGCCTCTACGTAGGCACGCGCACCGGGATCCTCGAGGCCCTCGATCTCGCCACCGGCGAGTCCCTCTGGAAGCGCACCGACATGGGGACCCTGGGCTACGGCATGGCCGAGTTCCGAGGGCGCGTGCTGGTGGGCTCCGACGCCGCCCTGGTCGGGCTGGATCCCCAGATCGGCAAGGAGCACTGGCGGGTCGAGATCGAGGGGAAGCTGGCGGCGGAGATGACCGTCACCGGCACCGTGGCCCTGTTGCCGGTGCGCCCGAACACCCTCGTGGCGGTCGACCTCGTCGAGCACAAGGTGCTGTGGCGGGTGAAGCGGCCCACCCCCGACTCGATCACGGTGCGGGGGCAGTGCCCGGCGGTGATCGACGCGGCCCGCGGGCGGGTCTACGTGGGCTTCTCGGACGGCACCCTGGTGGCCCTCGACAAGGACACCGGGAGCACGGTCTGGGTGGCCCCCCTCGGCACCCGCAAGGACTTCTTCGCCGACGTGGACGTCGCCCCGATCCTGGTCGACGACGGCAAGGCCCTGCTCACCGCCAGCTACAACGGCGGGCTCTTCAAGCTGGACGCGGAGACCGGGAACCGGATCTGGCATCAACCCCTGGGCCGGATCACCGGGCTCGTCCGTATAGATCGGGGCCTGTTGGTGGCGAGCCTGGGGAGCGGGCAGGTGGCGGCCCTGTACGAGGCCAACGGCAAGGTCCGCTGGCGCTACAAGGTCAAGAAGGGCTACCCGAGCCAGCCGGTCGCGCTCGAGCACGGGCTGGTGGCCTTCGCGGTGAGCAAGGGCCCGATCACCATCCTGGACGCGGCTCGGGGCCGTCCGGTGCAGCTCATCACCCCCGGCTCGGGGATGGTGGTGCCCCCCGCCCGCAGCGGGGATGACATGGTGGCCCTGACCAACGAGGGGCTGCTCCTGGTCATGCGCCGGGGCGAGGGCGGCGGCGCCGCCGCCCGCTGACTTCCGCCCTGCGAAGTTCCAGATCACTATGACCGCGATGTCAGGGTCCGGCGCGCCCCGATGGGCCCCGTCCTGCCAAGCAGCCCCCGTGCCGTCTGCGCAACCAACCGAATCCTGAGGCCGTTCGGCCCACCCCCGGCATCCCGCCCGACTCTGGCACGCCGCTTGGAGGGTGTTGGTTCCGGTGATCGGGACCAACACAGCGCAGAGGCAACCCGGAGGTGGCGTGGATCCTTTCCAGAAGAACCCCGCTTTTTTGGACGCTTTTCGTGAAGGCCACCCCCAGGCCCTCGAGGCGGTGTACCGGGCCTTCGAGCGCCCCCTGAAGAACTTCGTGGTGCGAGGCTTCGCATTTCGCAGCGAGGGGCGGGAGCTCTACTTCGGCGGGCTGTCCCACGCCCACGACCTCGAGGACATCGTCCAGGAGACCTTTCGCCGGGCGTTCGGGGTCCGAGCGCGGCAGTCCTATGACGGGGTCCGGCCCTACAAGAACTACCTGTTCACCATCGCCCGCAACGCGGTGATCACCGACATGTCCTCTCGTCGGCGCCAGATCCCGGTGGGCGAGGCGCTCATGCGGGACGCGCCCCACGACGACCTGTCGCCCCTCGAGAGCTGGGTGGTGTCCCAGCGTGCCGCGATGGGGGAGGGCGACGCGATGGACAGCCACGACCAGGTCGAGAACCTCGAGATCTACGGGCTCCTGATGGGCTTCGTGGAGTCCCTGACCGCCGAGGAGGCCACCTTCTTCCGGCTCCGCTTCCTGGCCGGGTGCTCCCAGGAGAACACCGCGCGCCGCATGGGCTGGAACCGGGCCCGGGTGCGCAAGCTCGAGGCGCGCCTGCGCCGGGCGTTCCTCTGCCACGCGAGCGGCAGCGGCTACCTGGAGGCCCGCGCCGACGCCCGTCGGGTGCGCCGCGCCGACGACCCCCTCCAGCATCAGCACGTGTTCGCGCGCGCTCGCGCCATCTACCGCGAGCGTCGGGCGCTGGAGGAGAACGAGTTCCTGCTCGAGGCGGCCTAGCAGCAGCCCTTCTTGGGCGCGGCCTCCGTCTTGGCGCAGCACGCCTTGGTGGCCGCGGGCTTCGGCGCCCCGAGCCGGGTGATCCTGGGTTTGGTGGCCGAGATGTCGGCGGAGGCCACGTAGTCCTCGGCCGAGCTGCCAGGCGCCCAGTCCTTGATGAACGCCTTGGACTCGCCCTTCACCGCCACCACCACCTCCTCGAACCCGGCCGCGGTGAGCATCGCCTCGACCGCTCCCGGCGTCCTCGCTCCTCCGATGCAGCAGGAGTTGAGGAAGGCATCCGCCCGGATCTCCTCGCTCATCTCGTGGATCTCGACCACGTCGGAGAACGCCACCCGCCCGCCGGGAGCGAGCACCCGGAAGCACTCCTCGTAGACCCGCTGCTTGTCCGGGGAGAGGTTGATGACGCAGTTCGAGATGATCACGTCGACCGCCCCATCGGCGACCGGGAGGTTCTCGATCTCGCCGAGGCGGAACTCCACGTTCGGGTACCCCGCGTCGGCCGCCGCCTTGCGCGCCCGGGCGATCATCTCGGCCGTCATGTCGACGCCGATCACCCGGCCCGCGGCGCCCACCTTCTCGAGCGCGAGGAAGCAGTCGAGCCCGCCGCCGGAGCCGAGGTCCAGCACCGTCTCCCCCAGCTGGGGGTCCGCCAGGTGCAGCGGCGTCCCGCACCCGAGCCCCATGTCCGCCCCCTCGGGGAGCGACGCGAGCTGCTCGGCCGTGTAGCCGACCGCGAGGGACGAGGACGGCCCCGCCTTCGCGTCCAGCACCGACGGCTTCGGCGCGTCGCCGCTGCAGCAGGGCGTGCCCCGGGCGCCGGTCTCCGGCGCGGTCTGCAGGGCCCGGCGGGCATAGTTCTCACGGACGTTCTCGCGTGGGTCGCTCACGCTCGGGCTATAGCACCGCGGTATGAAGGAAGGCGACGCGGGAGGGCCCAGGTGGCTCGGAGCGGGCCGACCGATCGGCCCGACCGATCGGCCCGTCGAGGGACTCCGCTCGGCCCGCCAGAGCGCGAAGGACCGACCTGAGCCTTGCCTGATGCCCACGCCAGCAAGGTAGACTCCAGGGTGTGAAGCCCGCACTTTGGTCGCTGACGGTGTTCGGGATCGGGGTCCTGACGGGGTGCGGTCGCCTCAAGGATAACGTGACCCTCGAGTTCGCCACCGAGTCGGCGCTGCAGCACACCAGCGCGCTCGCGGTCACCGCGTTCGAGCCGATCCTGCGGGCCCCGGACTCCGAGGAGATCAGCTTCGTGACCTGCGAGGACATCGGGCCCTTCCCGCCCTCGCGGATCCTCAACCCCGAGACCATCAAGCTCTCGAACCTCGTCGGGGACGTGCTCACCGAGTCGTCCGAGACCCGGAGCCTGCCGCTCGACGGCACCTGGAACGTGTCCTTCAAGAAGCCGGACATCGACCCGGACATCAACCCGTGGGGCGCGGTGATGGTGTTCCTCGAGGCTCGGGGGGACGCCCGGGCGGCGGAGCGGGGCGCGGGGCAGGTGTCCGCGACCCTCTTGTCGGGCTGCTACTGCATCCGCACCCTCGACGGTGGCACCACCGACCCGAAGCTCCGGGCCATGGACCAGGCGATCCGCAAGGCCTGCCCGCTGATGGGCGACGAGGAGCTGTCGGGCGACCGGATCGTCTCGATGGCCCCGGTGGTCCCCAGCGAGTTCCACCTCGAGGCCTGCGACGGGGTCTTCGACCTGACCGCGCCGCGCAACGGCCTGCTCGCACCCGGGCCCAGCCTGTGCCTGCGGACCACCCGCTGCGACGACCTGCAGGCGCCCAGCGACTGCTTCAAGTGCGCCGAGCCGGCCTGCTCGGAGCTCGACGATAGGAGCAACGCCCCCATCATCTTCGAGGTCGAGCAGGCGGGGGGAGCGACCACCCCGAGCTCGCAGGTCGTGCTGAGCGACGTGAAGGGTGAGGCGTCGGCCACCTTCCAGGTGGACGGGTGTGAGCGGGATCTGACGATCAAGGCCTCCATCGCTGGGCGCACGGACGAGTCGGTGCGCTTCCAGGTGCAGTGCGCAGACCCCATCGCCCAGGGCTACGAGTGCTTCGCGGAGCGGCAGCTCGCGGCCGACCTCGAGCCCAAGGCGATCACCACCGTCCCCGCCTCGCCCGGCCAGTGCAGCGCCACCAACCCCGACGGCTGCGAGCAGGTGGCGGTGCTGTACGAGGACGGTCTGAACTCGCTGCTCGAGGTGCGGACCCCGGGGCGCGCCACCCCGGTCTCGGTGGCGCTCCCGGGTCTGCGGGCGCACGCGGTCCACGGCTTCTACTACGACGAGGCGACCCGACAGCGCCCGATGGTGGCCGCGGTGCTGACACGCGGCAAGTTCCCGGTCGTGTACGTCTTCGAGTGGCGCGCCGGGCAGCTCGTGCCCCACGACGGGCAGCAGGGCGAGCTGGGCGCGAACTGCGGTTGGCACGAGACCTGTCAGCGCACCGGCGTGACGTGCACCATCGACGACGACTGCAACGAGGTCGACGAGACCTGTGAGGCCGGCGTCTGTCGCCTCAAGCCCTGCGCGCCGCCCATGGAGCCCCAGAGCCAGATCTCGATCGAGTCGAGGGATCTCGACCACGACGGCTTCGCCGACCTCGCGGTGGGCAACAGCGGCGACCTGGCGGTGATGTTCTACTATTCGTCCTCCGCGGACCCCGGCGAGTCCTACAAGTCGGGCGCCTGCACCTGCGCCCGCTTCGGCCAGAACCCCAACGGCTTCGCGCTCTTGAACCTCGGCGGGCCGAGCCCCGACCCCACCGTCAGCGACGTGGTGGTGGGCTCCCCCGGCGGCACCTTCGTGCGCTACGCCGAGCCGATGGTGGGGGGCAGCGGCCTCACCTGCGGCCGCTCCTCACCGCTCGGGGACGGGATGAGCGTCCGCGACGTGCGCCGGGCTTCGCTCCAGTGCAGCCCGGGCGATCTCTCGTGCGTCAGCTACGACGACGCGGTGGTGGTGTCGGCCCGCGGTATCTCGGGCGGCAGCCTGGACGAGCCCGGCTTCATCCGGGTCCTCTTCGGCTCCAGCCATGACCTCACGTCCGGCGCGGACGTGCTGGACACCCCGGGCATCAGCTACGGCCTGATCCCGACCCCCTTCGCCGACCGCATGGAGCCCCGGGATCCGCGCCAGGCCTCCCTCGCGGACTTCAACGGCGACGGCCACCAGGACCTCGCGGTGCTCTACAAGGCGTCCGAGGAGGTCCACATCTGGGTCGGGGCGAGCAACGGCGCCCTGGGCGAGATCCAGGAGGGCCCGATCCTCGACACCTGCGAGGTGAGCCTGGTGCCCGGCACCCGCTGCGCGCCGCTGCCGGCCTTCGCGACCCCCGACCTCGACGGCGACGGCCGGGCCGAGGTCGCGGTGATCTGCGACTACATGGGTGGTCAACCCCGCCTGCGCTACTACCACGCGAAGGACGACTGACCACGTGTCTCGCCCCAACCGCCCCTTCACCCTCCACGTGGTGGCGGCCCTCATCCAAGAGGGTCACCGCGTGCTCCTCGACCGCCGGCACCAGGGCTCCCTCGCCGGTCACTGGGAGTTCCCCGGCGGCAAGGTCGAGCCCGGGGAGACGGGGCGGCAGGCCCTGCGGCGCGAGCTGTGGGAGGAGCTCGGGGTGGAGGCGTCGGTGGGCGACGAGGTGGCGCGCTCCACCGACGTGAGCCGTGACGTCGAGATCACCCTGGTGTTGTACGAGGCGTCGCTGCACGGCCAGCCCCAGGCGGTCGACGTCGAGGTGATCCGGTGGTTCCACCTCGACGAGCTGGACGAGCTCCCCATGCCGCCCGCGGACAGGCCCCTGGTGGAGGTGATCCGCCGGCGCCACGCCGCCCGCAAGGCCCGCGCGCGTTGAGGCCGGTCCCGGCCGCGCTCAGTAGAGCTGCAGCCCGAGCTCGTTGCCGTCCAGCACCACCCGGCGGAGCACCCCTTCGAGGTCGAGGTCGGTGGGCGCGAAGATCCCCACCTTGTTGTCGGTGATGAGGCTCTCCTCGATGAGGATCGGCCCCAGCCCGAAGAGGTGCACGCCGGTGTTGAAGCCGGACACCGAAGACCGCCGGATGCTCACCGCCGCCTGGCTCCGCACCTCGAGCCCGGTCAGGCAGCGACACGCCGGGTCGCTCGGCCCACAGGGCGGGCAGGCGCCCTTCACCTCGATGTCCTCCACCATCACGCCTCCGGCCTCACAGCTGTCGGTCGCGGTGAACAGCCCCCCGCCGCGGCTGTCGGCCTCGACCCGGATCCGGCGGGCGCTGATCGTCTGGCCGGGCTCGAGGCGGAACACGTCGGTGGCGCTGCCCCGGAGGGTGAGGTCCTCGATGTCCCCCGTGCCGCAGGAGGTCCACAGGGCAGGGGGCCCCTCCGTGCGCACCCAGGCGCGCTGCACGTTCAGCTCCGCGAACCGGCCGCCTCGGAGGAGCCCGTCCAGGGGGTGAGCGGTCGAGGTGCCGTGGAGCACCGCGTCGCTCAGCGTCATCGAGAGGCGCCTGCGATCACCCGCGTCGCGGCTGCTCCGGACGAGGGGCACCGCGCCGCCCTCCACCCAGACCCCGCGCGCCACGACCGCCTGGTGCGAGTCCGGAACATCGGCGGGGACGTTCACGTCGATCGTCGAGCCGGCCAGCCCCTCGCTGTGGACGTCGCTGAGCTGGGCGTCGACCCCGCGGAGCACGATACCCCGGCCGCCTCCCACGAAGGACACCCGGGTGGCGGTCAGGGTCCCGGGGAGCTCGCCCGGGATCTCGAGCGCGACGCCCACCCCCGACTGCCCGACGAAGGTGGCGTCTTCGATGCCCACCACCACCGGCTGCGTGCCCACGACACCCAGCCGCCCACCCTCGAAGCGCACCCGTGAGAACGCCGCGCGGGTGCAGCCGTTCAGATCGGCGACGGTGCTGGTGGCGGCGGCCACCAGGTCGTCCGCGACCAGCAGGCCGCCCGCGCAGCGCAGGCTGCCTTGCGTCGACACCGCCGCGATCGCGACGTCGCCGGCCGCGTCGAGGGCCACCGGCGCGCTCAACAGGGCCGGCCCGAGCCGCAGGGTGCCTTGCACCCGGACCCCCACCTCCGTGGCCTCGACGACCGCGCCGACGAGCTCGAGCGCGCCCGCCGCGACCTCGAGCCCGGGCCCACGGTCGCGAGACCACCTCAGGTCTCGCATGCGCACGTCGCCCGTCACCCGCAAGGGCCTGACCAGGGTGGAGTCCCGCGGGCAGAGCCCCGCGATGCGAACGGACCGCGCGACCTCCACCGCCGCCGGGATGGTGCCCGCCCCGAGCAGGATCTCATCCCCGTCGCCGGCCACGGCGAGGGCCTCGGCCAGGGTCCCGTAGGGATCGAGGGGTGCGTCGTCGCCGACCGCGCCGCCGCGCACGTACCACGCCCGCCCCCCGCCCGCCGCCTCGGGCCAGGGCCCCGCCGCGCAGGTCGACACGCTCGCGCACGCCTCGCTGCCCACCGGCTGCTGCCCCCTCTGCCGCAGGTGGTGCGGGTTCCCGAGCGGCGGCGCA
The DNA here is from genome assembly GCA_020632995.1 of Deltaproteobacteria bacterium. Lineage (GTDB taxonomy): Bacteria > Myxococcota > Kuafuiibacteriia > Kuafuiibacteriales > Kuafuiibacteriaceae > JACKEN01. Next base: position 1,318,086 of record JACKEN010000001.1, read on the forward strand.
CAGAACACCGCATCTTCGAGCTCGCGCCCGCCCCAGCCCTCTGGACACGCGCGGCTCGGCGGGGCGGGTGGGGTGACGGTGGGGATCGGGCAGGGTTCGAGGCACTGGATGAGCCCGTCGGACTCCGTGAGGCACCCACCCGCCGCGCTGCACGCCGCGAAGGTCACCTGCGGGAGGAAGAACGGCGTGGCCGGCGGCTCGGCCTGCACCCACGGCTCGTCGGGCGCGCGGCGGAAGCTGGCGAGCGGCGGAGGGAGGGCGGCGCCTCCGGAGGCACCCACGTCCATGAGGGGACCTCCCACTCGAGGAGCAGGTCCGTCGGGGTGAACGGGAGGGCCAGCATCCACAGGTCGCCCTCCGTCGGCACCGCGATGGAGGTGCGGGGCGCGTCGGGGCGCAGGAACATGGCCCAGCCGAGGCCGTCGACCTCCACCCGCAGCAGGAGGGCGCGGGTGCCCTCGGGCAGCTCGTCGGGGTAGCCCACGCTGCGCCCGTCGACGCAGGCCCCGCACAGGAGCAGCGCGAGGACGACTCCTCGTGCCCACATCGTGGGGATTATGGCCACAGGGCCACTTCCTGCTCAAGGTTCACCCCTGGGCGCCGAACCCCCTCCTGGGATTCGCAAGCGGAGCGCGCCGCCGGGCCAAGCCCGGCGGAGAGGGGTGGGACGGCTCCGCCGGCCCGGGACCCAAGGAAAGTTTGGAGGTCTCTCATGAACGACGCCGAGCAGCTCCAAGCAGCAGAGCCCGATGCGCGGGCGGAGGGGACGCGTGACATCGAACGAGCCAACCAGGGGACCGACCCACGACGCGGACAGGGTGCTGGCCGCCCTGCAGAGGTCCTACGCCATCATCGAGTTCTCCCCCGAGGGCGTCATCCTGGACGCGAACGACGTGTTCCTGCGGTCGATGGGCTACCGGCGCGGCGAGATCGTCGGCGAGCATCACCGCATCTTCGTCCTGCCTGAGGACGCCGCGAAGGCCGACTACGCGGCATTCTGGCGGGACCTCGCTCGGGGTCAGGCGGCCACCGGAGACTTCCGGCGGGTCAACCGCAGCGGGGCCGAGGTCTGGATCCACGGGGCCTACAACCCGGTGCTGGATGAGGCTGGGCGCTGCTACAAGGTGGTCAAGATCGCCACCGACGTCACCGCGGCAAAGCAGGCGGCGGCCCGCGACGCCGGGTACGTCGCGGCCATCCAGCGGTCCCAGGCGGTCATCGAGTTCTCGCTCGACGGCACGGTGAGGGACGCGAACCAGGCCTTCCTCGAGACGATGGGTTACGGCCTCTCGGAGCTGGTGGGCCACCACCACCGGCGCTTCGTCGAGCCCGGCTACGCCGACTCCCCCGAGTACCGTGAGTTCTGGGCGAAGCTGGGCCGGGGCGAGGTCCACGCGGGGCGCTTCAGGAGGCTCCGCAAGGACGGGCGCGAGATCTGGCTCCAAGCCACCTACAACCCGATCTTCGACCCTCGAGGGCAGGTGAGCGGGGTGGTGAAGTTCGCCACCGACGTGAGCGCCCAGGAGAACCTGGCCAGGACGACCCAGCAGGTGCTGGAGGAGACGCTGGCCGTGATGGGGGCGATCGCCGAGGGCGACCTCAGCGTGCCCATGAGCGGCGAGTACGAGGGTGAGTTCGCGCGGCTGGCAGAGGCGGTGAACCAGACCCGCACCCAGCTCATGGGGGCGATGGGCAGCGTCCGGGACTCGGCCAACGTCATCCAGGACGCCTCCGACGAGCTTGCCCGCGGCAACGCGGACCTGAGCTCGCGCACCCAGGAGCAGGCCGCGGCGCTCGAAGAGACCTCGGCCACGGTGGAGACCTTCACCGCCAGCGTGCGGCGCAACGCCGAGAACGCGAGTCGGGCCAAGCAGCTGTCGACCCAGGCGAGCACGGTGGCGCAGCGGGGCGGCGACGTCGTCGGCAAGGCGGTGGTGGCGATGGAGGAGATCAACGCCTCCAGCAAGCGTATCGCCGACATCATCACCGTCATCGACGAGATCGCGTTCCAGACCAACCTCCTGGCCCTGAACGCCGCGGTCGAGGCGGCGCGGGCGGGCGAGCAGGGCCGCGGCTTCGCGGTGGTGGCGACCGAGGTCCGGAACCTCGCGCAGCGGAGCGCCGCGTCCGCGCGAGAGATCAAGACGCTCATCAAGGAGAGCGTCGACAAGGTCGAGCTGGGCAGCAGGCTCGTGGGCCAGAGTGGCGCCACCCTCAAGGAGATCGTGGCCGGGGTCCGCCAGGTGGCCGAGCTCATCACGGCCATCGCGGGGGCGAGCGAGGAGCAGGCCAACGGTATCGGTCAGGTGAACGTGGCGGTCTCGCAGCTGGATCAGACCACCCAGCAGAACGCCGCGTTGGTGGAAGAGGCCGCGTCGGCGTCGGAGTCGATGAACGAGCGCGTCCGCGACCTCCTGCGGATCATGGCCTTCTTCAGCACCGGCGACGAGGGGCGCGCCATGGCGCCACCGCCGGTCCTGGCGCCTGCCCCCTCGCGATCGCCCGCGCCCGCCCCGGCGCGGCCGGTGCCCGCCGCGATGCGCCCCGCGCGGCCCAGCGGGCGAGCGCCGTCGGCGCCGATGCGCCCGAGCCGCGCCGTGAAGGCGAGCAGCGACGACGACTGGGACGAGTTCTAGCAGGCCATCGGAGCGTTATCCGTGCGTGCGTGCTAGACGACAGGAATGATCCGTCTACACGTGGCAGGTCGATCGTGGCTCCTGATCTTCATGGTCGCCACAGGGTGCGAGATTCAGGGCGCAGGCGGTGTGCCAATCGAATATCCGCCCCCCGCGTTGGTCCCAGCAACGGTCGAACCCGAGGCGATGGTGCTCGAGAAGACCGTCTACGTCCCTGTGTACTCGAGCATCTACCGCTTCCACGCGCGAATGTACTCTCACACCGACGAGCTGGTCGCGGTCACCAGCATCAGGAACGTCGAACCGGCCGACTCCATCTTCTTGCTGGAGGCCCGATACTTCGACTCCAACGGGAAGGTCGTTCGAGACTATGTGGACAAGGTCTACGAGCTCGGCCCGATGGCGACCGCCGAGTTCATCGTCCCCGGATCGGACAAATCCGGTGGGCCTGGCGCGAACTTCATCGTCAGATGGGGAACGACGAGCGAGCTGACGGCCGACCCGATCATCGAGACCATCATGCTCGGCCAGGTCGGCAGCGCTGGAGTCTCACTGATAAGTCGCGGGCGCACCACGAAGGTATCGCGACGGCAACCGCGATGATCGCGCCGATCGTGTGCCCGCGCCGGTCGTCTACTTGCGCTGGAAGAACGCCTGGAACGCGGCCATGGCCTCCGGCGAGGTCAGCCGCTCGATGAAGACCGCCCCCTCGCGCTGCAAGGTGGCCTTCACCGCCTCGCGGGTCCCCTCACGGATCAGCCGCTTGGACGCCCTGAGGGCCTCGGCCGGGCGCTGCGCGAGCTCCCGCGCCCGGGCTCGGGCCCGCGGCAGGAGCGCGTCCACCGGCAGGACCTCGTTCACCAGGCCGATCGAGAGGGCCGCCTGCGCGTCGAAGGGCTCACCGAACATCAACAGCTCGTTCGCCTTGGCGTAGCCCGCCAGGCGCGGGAGCAGGAAGCTGGAGCCGCCCTCGGGGACGAGCCCCAGGTTGATGAAGGGCATGTGGAAGCGGGCGCGCTCCGACGCGTAGATCAGGTCGGCGTGGAAGAGCAGGGTGGTGCCGATCCCCACCGCGGGGCCGTCCACCGCCACCACCACCGGCTTCTCCGCGCTCCACAGCGCGAGGAGGAACCGGAACACCGCGCTGTCCTCGCCCGTGGGTGGGTTCTGCATGAAGTCCAGCAGGTCGTTGCCCGCGGTGAAGACGCCCTCCGCGCCGTGCAGGAGGATGACCCTTGCCGCCTCGTCCTCGGCCGCCCGCTCGAACGCCGCGACCAGCCCCTCGTACATCTCGAGGGTCAGCGCGTTCTTCTTGCTCGCCCGGTCGATGGCGACGCTGGCCACGCCGTCGGCCACGTCATAGCGGATGTGTTCGCTCGTGCTGCTCACAGCCCCTCCATCTTCACCAGGATCTCCTTCATCACCTCGCTCGTGCCGCCCCCGATGGTGATGAGGCGGATGTCGGTGAAGGCGCGCGCGACCGCGTACTCGGTGACGTAGCCGAAGCCACCGTACATCTGCTGGCAGTCGTAGATCACGCGCTGTGCAAGATCGCCTGCGAACAGCTTGGCCATGGTGATCTCGCGGGTGGCGTTGGCGGGGTTCTTGTTGAACTTGTCGACCGCGAAGTACGTGAGCCGCCGGGCCGCCTCGATCGCGGTCATGTGCTCCACCAGCTTGTGGCGCCACACCTGGAACTTGGAGATCGGCTTGCCGAAGGCCTTCCTGTCGTCGCCGTAGGCGATCGCGTCCCGCACCGCCAGCTCCATGCCCGCCACGCAGGACACCGCGGCGATCAGCCGCTCGCCCTGGAAGTTGGTCATGATGTGGTAGAAGCCCATGTTCTCCTCACCGAGGAGGTAGCGGCGCGGCACCCGGCAGTCCTCGAAGAAGAGCTCCGCCGTGTCGGAGGCCTTGTTCCCGATCTTCTTGAGCTTCTTGCCCACGTGGAAGCCCTTCGTGTCGGTCGGGAACACGAGGAGGGAGATGCCGCCGTAGCCGTCGTCGCCGGTGCGGACGGCGAGGGTGATGAAGTCGGCCCGGGTGCCGTTGGTGATCCAGAGCTTCTGCCCGTTGATGATGAAGTCGTCGCCGTCGCGCCGCGCGGTGGTGCGGATCGCGGCCACGTCCGAGCCGCCGCCGGGCTCGCTGACCCCGAGGGCGGCGATCTTCTCGCCCTTCACCGCGGGCTCCAGGAACTCCCGCTTCACCTCGTCGGACCCGATCTCGCTGATGATCGGCGTCGCCATGTCCGACTGGACCATGAGCGCCATGTTCACGCCCGCGTTGCGGGTGTGGACGAGCGCCTCGGCGTACGCGGTGGTGTACCACCAGTCGAGGCCCGAGCCCCCCCACTGCGGGTCGACGCGGATGCCGAGCAGCCCTAGCTCCGCCGCCTGCGTGAACACCTCGCGCGGGAAGATCCCGGCCTCGTCCCAGGCCTCCGAGTGAGGCGCCAGCCCGTCGGCGAACTTCCGCACCGTGCGGCGGAACGCCTGGTGGTCCTCGGTGAAGATCTCGTTGTCCTGCATCCTGACGTGGTGGTCGCTCATGTCCTTCGGGCTCCTTTGACTCGCGAGTCAACGCTTGTAGCCCAGGGTTGATTTCGGAGTCAAATGGGCTCCCGGGCTCCCACCCAAGGCTGATGCGATAGACCGATAATAGACGTTATGTCAAAATTGTCTCTCTGGGGAACCGGGCTCCAGGCCCCGCCAGGCACCCCCGCCCCCCTCATGAATACGTGAGCTTGGCGCCGACTCGTGTTAGCGTCCGCGCCGCGTGGCACACCTGACGCTGGTGGTCCAAGGGCGGGAGGTCCGGAAGTTCGTCCTGAAGCCCTCGGTGACGACTATCGGTCGCGCCCAGGACAACGACATCGTCATCAACAACCTCGCCCTGTCGCGGCGCCACGCCGAGGTGCACCTGCGGAGCGGCCGCTTCGAGGTCGAGGACCTGGGCAGCCAGAACGGCGTCTTCGTCAACAACTCCCGGATCCGCGGGCCCCAGCGCCTGGGCGACCAGGACACGATAACCCTCGGCACCTACCAGTTCGTGTTCACCGCGGACCCGGCCCAGGCCCGGGCGCCGTCGCCACCCCCGTCCCCGCGGCGCCGGCGAGCCCAGGAGGTCACCCAGCTCGAGGCCCCCGAGGAGCTCGCCGCGGCCGGCGACCTGGCTCGGCGCGGCTCCTCCGACCGGGCCCCCCTCCTGGTGCTCAAGTACAACGACGTCGAGCTCCAGCGGTTCCCGGTCATGGGGGCCGAGGTGGTGGTCGGTCGGGCCAAGGACTGCGACATCCAGATCGCCGAGCGCCGGCTCTCCCGGCGCCACTGCAAGGTGTTCCAGGACGCTGACGGCGGCTTCTACCTGACCGACCTCGGCAGCCAGAACGGCACCTACGTCAACCGGCGGCGCATCCCCCAGTTCTACGAGCTGAACCACGGGGACGTGTTGAACTTCGCCGAGTACTCGATCCTCTACCTCGCCGACGCCGCCCAGTACGATGGCCCCGACCGCGACGGCGGTGAGCCGCTGGCCGCGCGGCCCTCGTCCGACATCGGGCGCGAGGAGACCGAGTTCCCCGAGGCCTACGCCCAGGACATGGGCTACGAGGACGAGCTGCAGCCGTCGATCATCCCGCACGACGACCGGCTGCACCCATCCGAGCACACCCACGACCCCGACCACGACAACCCGGTGCCGCCGGTCGCCCTGATGCCGCGCTCCAACCAGCGGTCGGTGCCGGATCCGAGCGAGCCCTTCGTGGAGCGGCCAGTCCGGGCCCGGGAGCGCAGGACCCGCCAGCAGGAGCCGGTGCGCGACATCCAGGAGCGGCGGACCGAGGAGCCCCGCGCCGGCCGTCGCGCCGAGGAGCCCCGCCGCGCCGACGACCGCCGCGCCCTGATCGAGGAGCCCCGGCGCCCCGCGCAAGGCAACGGCGTCGCGGTCGAGCCCCGGCGGGCGGCGCCGAAGGAGCGACCTGCCCCGCCCCGCCCGCGCCGTCCGGAGCCGACCCCAGAGCCGGTCCGGCGGCCCGCTCGGCCCGAGGCGCGGGGGCGCCGGCTCGAGGAGGAGCACCGCGACGTCGAGGACGTGCAGGCGCCGGTGCGCCCGGACTCGAACCTCGACGACTGGTACGACGGCCGGGACGACTCCGGCGTCTACCAGGAGGAGCCGTCGGTGCTGCTCGAGCGCAGCAAGTCGAGCATGTCGCAGATCCTGTCGACCATGATGGTCGGCAAGCGGGACCTCGACCGGAACCTGAAGCTCAAGTCCAAGCGCCGCCGCTTCTCGGTGCGGGTCACCGCGGGCACCGACGTGGTGTTCTCGGGGCCGCTCGAGCAGGACGTGACCATCCTCGGGACCGACGCCGAGGCCGACATCCAGCTCCGGGGCCGCTACGTGGCCGGCCGGCACTCCCTGCTCGTGCAGGTGCGCGACTCGCTGCTCCTGGTGCGGCTCGGATCGTCGTCCGCGGCGCGGGTGAACGGGCTGCCGAAGCTGCAGGCGTTCCTCAAGGCGGGCGACGTGGTCCAGATCGACGAGACCACGATCGAGATCACCGAGTAGGTCGGGCGCAAGTCGGGTTGCGCCGACCGCGGGTCACTCCGCCGCGGGGGCCTTCTTGGCGGTGCTCGTCTTCTTGGCGGTGACCTTCTTCTTGGTGGCCTTCTTCGCGACCGCCTTCTTCTTGGCCGGCGCCTTCTTCGCCACCTTCTTCTTGGTGGCCTTCTTCTTGGTGGCCTTCTTCTTGGTGGCCTTCTTGGGCGCTGCGCCCTCGCCCTGGGCGGTGGTCTTCTTCTGCTTCGCCCAGCGCAGGCGCGCCCGCTCCGCCGCAGCGGCCCTCGCCTCGGGCGACCACTTGGGCTTCTTGCGCCCGGGGGCGCCGCCCTCACCCGCCGCTGCGGCCTTCCGCCCGCGGCCTACGGCGCCACCGAGCGCCTTCGCGGACTCCGCCAGCGCCCGGATCTTGGCGTCGATGGTGGCCTCTTCGGCGCGCAGCTCATCGATCGCCTCACGCAAGGCCTTGGTCAGCTTGTCGAGTTTCACGGACACGCGAGAGGCGTAGCGCCACCGGCGCATGGTGGCAAGCCGCCGGGCTCAACTGTCTTGTTCCAGGAGCTGGTTGGCGAGCTTGGTCACCTCGGGCAGGTCGCGCTCCACGTCCACCTGCAGGAGCGCGCCCTCGTACTCCACGTCCACCCCGGCGGGGAGGTCGCGGTGCTGGCGGCCGCTCTCCATGAACGTCCCGAAGAGCGCGTCCAACGCGTCGGCGAGGAGCATCCAGCCCTCCCGGCCGCGGAGGCCGGCCTGATACTTCACGCCGATGGTGTAGCGGTGCCGGCGATCGAAGAGCACGAGCTTCAGCCCGCGCTCCGCCTCGAGGACGTCCACCGTCAGCTTCTCCGTGGGTAGAATGGGGTAGCGCTGGGCCAGGAGCCGAGCGATGACATCACCGTGCGGCGCCTCACCCCAGTCTTCGTCGCGGTCGTCGCGCATGCCGCCTGCATCACCTGCGCGCCCCGTGCGGCGCAAGCCTCATCCTCCGACGCGGGCCCGGGGGCGTTCGTGAGCGTCGGCCTGGGCCAGACCCTGGAGGCCCGGGACCGCGGCCCCCTCCGAGCGCGCGGCCTCGCCCGCACGATGGAGCTCGGCGCGGTCCTCCCCGGCGGGAGCGTGTTCGTCTACGAGCTCGGCCTGCGCGGGACCGGGCACACCGCGTCCGACGACGATGGTCTCGCGTTGAGCACAAGCCTGAGCGCCTTCGCGGGGGTGCGCATCGCGCCGAGCCTCGCGCCGTGGGGGGACCGGGTGCGGCCGATCCTGCGGGGCGGCGCGCAGGTCGGGTGGCTGCGGGATCGCGGGCCGGCGTCGCGGGAGGACCAGGCCTCGGTCGGCCCGTACTTCACGGCGGGGGTGGAGCTGGGGTTGGGCCAGCACGTGGACCTGGTGCTGAGCCTCGGGGGGGAAGGCTACGTCGCCCCCTTCATCATCACCTGGGGCGGCAGCCTGATGCTGTCCGCTCAGGTGTTCTGAGCGATCAGGGGCTGATCTTGTCGACCAACTTGGGGAGCTCCTCGGCGAGGGAGGTCTTGCCGTCGTGCTTCTCGAGGATCTTGAGCGCCGCCCGGGCCCAGCGCATGCCCTGGCGGGCCTGCTCGTCGATGAAGTCCTCGTCCGCCTCGCGAGTGTCGGCCTTGCCGGCCTGGGACACCCGCTGCGCCAACGCCACGGTGAGGGCCTCGGCCAGATAGTCGGCGCCGTCGGGGTACCGGCTGGTGATGCGACGCGAGGTCTTGAGGCCGTCCCAGCTCCGCTTGAAGCCCTTGGCCCGCGGGTAGGCCTGCTTCGCGAGCTGCAGCATGGTGGGCCGCAGGGCCGCGGCCAGGATCGCGGAGCGGGCGGACTCGCTGCCCGGGCCGACCACGAGGTACCGGGTGTCGCCGATGTCGACCGCCCGGACCATGGCATGGCCGTCCAGCGGGTTCGGGACCACCACGAGCGACTTCGGCCCGCGGAGGTTCGCGTCGCCGGTGATCTTGCGGGCCTCGACGAAGTCCTTCTCGACCAGGGCCTTCAGGGCCTTCGCGTGGTCGCGCTGCTCCTCCGCCACCTTGTCGAAGAGCGCGGTGAGCTTGGCCTCGTCCCGGAACGCGTCGAGGACCGGGATCACCTTGGGCAGGAGCGCCTGCGCGGCCTTGCTCAGCTTCGCCTTGTCGTCGCGGCCGAGCACCGCGGCCAGGTAGTCCTCGATCTCGCCCGGGTTGGACTCGAAGAGCTTCCGGACCTGGGCCATGCTCGGGACGTCCTTGGCCTTCCTCAGCTCGTCCCGGACGTCGACCCGGATCTCGTGGAAGACCGGGGCGCGCAGCGGGGGGCCCTTGCGGTTGGACTCTTCTGAGTAGCCAGCGGCGTTCAGGGCGGCGAAGAGCACGAAGACCTGCTCATCGGCCCGCAGCTCCACGCCGTGCTCGGTGATGAGGCGGATCGGGGCATCCGCGGGGGCGGCGGGGGCCAGGGTGGCCAGGGCGGTCAGGGTCAAGGTGGTGATCACGGGCACTTCGCTCCTTCTCGGCGGTCCAAGCAGGCGGCGCGCCCAAGGTCGCCCGCCCGAAAAAACGCGGCGCCCACCCTAGCGGAAGGCCAGGACGGGTGCCAAGCACTACGTCCGCAGGGTAGAACAGCCCCGACCATGTCGCGCCGTCCCTGCTCAAAGACGCCCCGCCTCCTGCTCGGATTCACCGCCGCCCTGTGGGCCGCCTCGGCCGCCTCACCCGCGTGGGCCACCACGGTGGGGCCGGTGACCGAGCTCGCCACCCCCCTGGCCAGCCAGCGGGCGCCGGCCATCTCGTACGACGAGGAGCGCGGGGTCTACCTGATCGTCTGGGAGGACCGCAGGAACGCGGGTTCCACCGGGATCGACCTCTACGTGGCGCGGATCGGCCAGGACGGGACCCTGCTCGACGCCATGGGCTTCCCGGTGCTCGACCCGAGCGCCGCGGCGGACAACGAGACGCAGCCCACGATCGTCTACAACCCCCAGACCTTCGCCCACATGGTGGCGTGGACCGAGGCGCGCGACGGGCTCACCGACATCTTCTTCACCCGGGTCTTCGCCAACAACGCCCCCCAGGCCCCCACCATCGTCCCCACCGCCGGGGTGCAGGTGACCTCCGGCACCGACTCGGAGGTCGAGCCCACGGTGGCGGTGGGCTTCCAGACCTTCCTCGTCTCCTACCAGCGGAACGTCATCGGCGGCGGCCGGCTGATCCAGGGCCGGCGCGTCTACCCTGACGGCAGCTTCCTGGATGACACCCCATTCCCCGTCTCCCCCCTGGACGCGGCGTCGCCCAGCGCCTTGGGGATCGGCTCCAACTTCGCGGTGGCCTGGCAGACGAACGGCGACATCTACAGCCGCCTCGTGCCCGACTTCGGGCCCGTGGGCACCGGCACCGCGGCCAACTACGTGGCGGTGAGCACCGCGACCCTCGGCCAGTCCCGGGTCAGCCTCGGCTACGTGGGGACCAACATCCAGGCGGTCTGGACCGACAACCGGGCCTTCGAGGCCCTCGACGCCGACATCTTCGGGCGGCGCTTCACTCCGGGGCTCACCGCCCTCGGCCCGGAGGCCGCGGTCTCCACCGGCACCGCGTCCCAGCAGTTCCCGATCGTGGCCGGCTGCGGCCCGCTGGTGGTCGGCGCCTGCGACAGCGCCCTGGCCGCGTGGCAGGACCGCCGCTTCTCCGCCGCCAACGCGGTGATCTACGGCGCGCGCCTGGACCCGGTCACCGGCAGCCTCATCGACGAGGACGGCTTCCTGTTGCTCGCCCTGTCCGCCAACGCGTTCGAGCCCGCGGTGGCCAAGGGCCCCGGCAGCGACTTCCTCGTGGCCGCGGTGCGCTTCGACATCGCGACCCCCCGCATCTTCTACCGCATCGTGCGTGACGAGGTGCCGGCCGGCACCATGAGCGTCACCGGGGACCTGATGGTCCCGGCCGACGGCGTGGCAGAGGCCGAGGTGATCTTCGGGCCGGCGGTCGGCGCCTCTGGCCTCGCGGTGGTGAAGGACACCCTCTACACCGTCACCCTCTCCAGCAACGCGGCGGAGATCGTGCAGCCGGACGCGGACCCCAACATCCCGGGCCACCAGGTGAAGTCGACCGAGGGCGAAGTGCAGGTCAACCTGCGGAGCATCTCGCACATCCTGGTGGACGTGACGGTGGAGTCGGTGGAGGGCACCTCCAGCGGCACCGGCCAGGTCACCTTCCTGAACGTGCCGCCGGTGGTCTCGCAGGTGGTGCTCGGCCCGAGCCAGCCCCGCTCGGTGGAGCCGCTCGTGGTCACCTACCAGTACTCGGACGTGAACCTGGACCTCGAGAACGGCACCACCATCCAGTGGACCGCGAACTCCCAGCTCCAGTCCGGCTACCAGAACCTCACCACCGTGCCCTCCAACGCCACTCGCAAGGGCGAGCAGTGGCGGGCCGAGGTGCGCCCGCGCGACGGCATCGAGTTCGGGACCCGGGTGTTCTCGAACACCGTGGTGGTGCTGAACACCCCGCCCGCCGCCCTGGACCCGCGCATCCAGCCGGACGCCAACGTCCGCACCGGCACCGCGCTGCAGGCCCGCTACGTGTACCGCGACCCCGACGGCGACGCCGAGGCCGGCACCCAGATCCGCTGGTACGATCGCGGGGCCGAGCAGGCCAGCTTGCGCGACCAGGAGGACGTCCCCGCCGCGATGGTCGAGAAGGGCCAGCGCTGGTGGTTCACGGTGCGGCCGAGCGACGCGGATCCGGTGGAGCCCTTCGGGCCGCTGGTGGGCTCCGCCACCGTGACGGTGGTGAACACCGCGCCGGTGGCCCGCGCGGGCGCGAACGGCCAGGTGCTCGAGCGCCGCCGCTACACCCTCGACGGCAGCACCTCCTCGGACATCGACCCGCGCGACGTGCTGACCTACACCTGGCAGCAGGTCCAGACCGGGACCGAGCCCCTGGTGCAGCTCTCGAGCACCTCCTCGCCCGCCCCCTCGTTCCTCGCCCCGAGCGTCGAGGGCACCACCTTCCTCACCTTCGACCTGGTGGTGGCGGACGACGAGGTCACCTCCCCCGCCGACCGGGTCACGGTCGAGATCAGCGCGGTGCCCGACATGGACGCGGACGGCCTCGACGACGAGGAGGAGGCCATCGCCATGACCAACCCCGCGGTGGCCGACACCGACCGCGACGGCCTCAGGGACGGCGAGGAGGTCAAGGGCATCCGGAGCGGCGGCGTGCTCCACCCGCTCGGCACGAACCCGCTCGACGAGGACTCCGACGACGACGGCGTGCGCGACGGCGCCGAGGGCCGCACCACCAAGGACGGCACCGACTTCGACCCCGCCGGCGACGCCGACGGGGACGACATCCCCAACGCGATGGATCCGGACTCCGACGACGACGGGCTCTTCGACGGCACCGAGCTCGGCGTCCGCAACCCGCTCAACGGGGGCGAGAACCAGGGCTACGTCTACGCGGGCACCGACGAGGCGGCGGGCCACTTCGTCGCCGACGCCGACCCCGCCACCCAGACCAACCCGGTCCTGGCCGACACCGACAGCGACACCTTCCTCGACGGGGTCGAGGACGCCAACCACAACGGCGCCATCGATGATGGCGAGTCGGACCCCAACGACCCCGAGGACCCCGGCATCGCCTGCACCGAGGGCGGCAACGAGTGCCCGGCCGGCTTCGGCTGCGTGGACGGCCTCTGCCGCCTCGGCGCGGTCGACGCCGGCATGATGTGCTCGCCCCTCCCCGAGACGGTGGAGTGCTGCATGGGCGGCTGCGACCTCGGCAACCTGGTGGCCCCGGTCTGCGTCACCAACGGCTCGCGCGAGCGCTGCCCGGTGGGCTCGGACCAGTGCATCGTGGGCGCGTGCTCCGGACCGGGCGAGAAGCCCCCGGCGTCCGAGGGCTGCTCGTGTCGGGCGGATGGTGGTGAGGCTGGCGCGGGTTGGATGGTGGGCCTCTTGTTGGGTGGCTTGTTGGTGGGGCGGCGGCGGCGCGGGTGATCTGCACCGTCTGTGATGGGGAGATGCGGTGGGCAAGGTTCCGCCACGTCTGCCCCAGCTGTGGCCACCAGCGGTCGGAGCTGCTGCCCGACCTCGACCGTCCCAGCGCCCTGGATGACGTCGCCCTCAAGCACGCCTTGAGCGAGCAGCGGCGCCGCGAGCACCACCGCCTGCTGGATGTCCTCGCCGCCCTCGGCCCGACGAGGCGGGTGCTCGATGTCGGCTGCTCCACCGGCGACTTCCTCGACGTGTGCCGAGAGCGCGGCCTGGACGCAGAGGGGGTCGAACCCGACCCGCGGGTGGCCGAGCTCGCACGCCAGCAGGGCCACACCGTGTTCGTCGGCTTCTTCGAGGCGTTCAAGGGTGGAGGGGGCTTCGACGCAGTCGTGTTCAACGACGTCCTCGAGCACATCCCCGAGCCCCGTCGTGCCCTGGAGATGGCGCGGGACCTGCTCAGCCCGACCGGGCGCGTCGCGGTCACGCTCCCGAGCTCGGAGGGCGTCTTCTATCGGCTCGCGAGCGGTCTGCACACGGTCGGCCATCGCGCACCGATGCGGAGGCTCTGGCAGGAAGGCTTCCCTTCTCCCCACGTCCACTACTTCACGCCGGACGGGCTCCAGCGCCTCGGGGCGAGGTGTGGCCTACGACCGCTCCACAGCAGCACCCGCCCGGCGGTCGATGGAAGTGGGCTCTGGGGCCGCATCCGCGCGGACCGTTCGGGTACATGGGCCGGCGCGGCGGTGACGTGGTGTGGCGTGAAGGCGGCGCGACCCTTGCTCGAGGTGCTCCCGAGGGACGTCTGCACCGAGGTGTTCGTTGGAGGGGCTGGAAGTGAAAGCTGAGCTGCATTCCTTGATGATCGCTCCCTCAGAGGTCGACGCATCGGCCATGTTGCCCCTGTGGGCGTACCTCCACCCCGAACCGGTTCAGCTGCTCGGCTTCAGCCCATTTGGTGATTGGTTCTTCACCACTTCGGACGGCCAGGTTGCGCGAATCGACCTCCTCGAAGGCCGCTTGGACCAAGTCGCGAGTGGCACCAACGAGTTCGCGAGGCTCCTCGGCACCGACGACGGCGCGGATGAGCTGCTCCTCGCGGGCTTGGTCGAGGCGCTGCACCGAGACGGGATGCGCCGGGAGGCTGGCCAGTGCTACATGTATAGGGTGCATCCAAGGCTCGGGGGCCCGATCGATCGGTCCAACGTGCTCCTGGGTGACATGGCGGTGTGGCAGCTGATCTGCGCCCAGCTACACCCACAGATCGACGCCGCGCCTGCGTCGGCGGTCTTCGCTGGCCTGAGTGTCGACGAGGCGGGCGTCCTCGAGATCAGGTGGGTGTAGGACCGCCTGAGGCCGCGCGCCGCGCGGCGCTCGTGCTACACTTCCCAAGAGGGTGCCCGCATGGTCCAAGCCGCCAAGATCTCCGCCACCTACCAGGACGTGCTGGACTCGCCGGAGGGCGTCATCGCCGAGCTGATGAGCGGTGAGCTGCACCTGCAGCCCCGGCCTGCCAAGCCCCACACCTACGCCGCCACCGTGCTCGGTGCCGACCTCGTCGCGGCGTTCCATCGAGGCAAGGGCGGCCCCGGGGGCTGGTGGATCCAGTTCGAGCCCGAGCTCCACCTGGGCCCCGACGTCCTCGTGCCCGACCTGGCCGGCTGGCGCCGTGAGAGCACCCCGACCTTCGACCTCACGGTGGCCTACTACACCGAGCGCCCCGACTGGGTGTGCGAGGTGCTGTCGCCCGCCACTGCGCGGCGGGACCGCTTCCAGAAGCTGGACCTCTACCATCAGGCCGGGGTGCCGTGGGCGTGGCTGGTGGACCCGGACGCCCAGTCGATCGAGGTCTTCCAGCACGAGCAAGGCGGCTGGCTGCGGGTCCAGACCGCCTCGGGCGACGCCATCGCCGCGCTGAGGCCCTTCGACGCGGTGCCCACCGAGCTCGGCGCCCTCTGGGTCCCGCAACCCTGATTGCTAAGGGCAGCCCTGCCCGCTCAGCTGTACCCGGTTCGGCTGGTCCACGTCGCACTCGTTGTGGGCGCCGGTGTTGGTGCCGCTGCCGTCGTCATCGGCGATCACGAACACCGTGCGGGGCGCGGTCGGCGGGTTGGGCCAGGTGACCACCACCAGCTCGCCCTGGCCGGGCTGGAGGGTCTGTGAGGTGTGGCCGACCGCGAAGGCGGGGTTCGAGGGGCCGGGGGCGCCGTCGTAGAACGCCACCGAGACCCCGGCTGCAACCAGGATTGCGCCGCGGTTCTCGACCCAGCTCCCCACCCGGATGCGGGCCGCGCACTGGTTGAGCGACAGCGGGTCCACCGCGACCAGGTCGGGGGCGGCGCGGGCCACGCTGGTGCCGGTGCCCTGGACGTTGGTCCGGTAGGTGTTGGTGGTGAGCCAGGAGGCCTGCTCCGGGAACGGGACGCGGCCGCCGGGGGTGACGTTGGTGATGTGGTAGCTGTGCTGGTTCCACACCACGCGGGTCGGGACCCAGTTGTCGAGCACGTCGCCGAAGACCCGCAGGCCGCGCACCGGGGCCGAGGGGCGGCCGAAGTCGTTCGCGCCGACCACGATCTCCGCGTTGCCGTCGTTGTCGACGTCCGCGATGACCGGATACTCGTGCGCGGTGAGGGTCGGGTTCGGGGTCGACCACACCACCGCGGCGCTCGCGGTGCCCACGTAGCTGTACACGAAGAGGGTGTTCTCGTCGTTGTAGACGATCTCCGCCTGGCCATCGCCGTCGAAGTCGAACACCGAGCTCCCGGTGCGGCTCGAGCTGAACTCGGAGATCTCGTTCGACCACACCGTGGCCCCGGTCGCGATGTCGTAGACCGTGTAGCGGGTCCGACCGGCGACGCCGATCTCGGGCTCGGGGTCGTCGTCGAAGTTGGCGATGGTGGGCGGGCCGCCCGCGCCGCCGCCCCGCACCGGCACGCGCCAGAGCTGGGTGCCGTCGGTGTCCAGGCGGTAGACGTAGCCGCCGCCCACCATGGCGAACTCCGGGTAGGGGTCGGCGTCGAACTGCCCGACCGCGATGAAGCCGTCGCTCCTCGTCGGGAAGTCCCACGCGATGGTGCCGTTGCTCCGGTACGCGGTGCGGCCCGCGATCACCTCCTGCACCCCGTCGTTCTCGAGGTCCGCCACCACCGCGACCCCGCCCACGCCGTTGCTGCCGTGGCCCTGGGTGGAGTCGCCGCAGAAGCGGATGGCGCCGCTCGTGCCCTCGAGCACGCAGCCGCCGCGGATGACCTCTGGCCCGCCGCCGTCGAGGTCCGCGATCGCGATCGCGCCCCAGTACGAGGTGATCGGCTGGCACGCGGCGCTCGAGCACTGCCAGTAGATGTCCCCATTGGCCCGAAGCGCGATGACCCCGCCGGACCAGCGCTCGGTCACGATCTCGGGGACGCCGTCGCCGTCGAGGTCGGCCACCGCGACGTTCCCGGCCGGGGCCACCTGGCGCTCCACCCCGGTGGCGCTCCACAGCTCCGCGCCGCTGCCGCCGTCGACCGCGCGCACTACCCCCGCCTGCAACTGGTGTTGCAAGGGGAGGCCGGCCGGCCCGGTGGTGTCGAACGAGATGAACACCACGTCCGGGGTGTCGTTCTCGTCCACGCGCCCGTCGTTGTTGTCGTCGGTCAGGTTGACCACCGCCGGGGTGCTCATCACCTGGTTCTTGGTGGGGAGCGGAGTGTTGGCCCCCGGCACCCACAGCCACTCGGGCGAGGGCGTGAAGGCGCGCTGCGGTGGGGTGTAGATGCAGTTCGGATCGTTCGACGTGGTGCGGGTGGTGGTGGGCGGGTCGCAGGCGTCGCCCTGCCCGTCCAGATCGGAGTCCTCCTGCCCGGGGTTGAAGTCGTCGGGGCAGTTGTCGTCCCCGTCGGGGATGCCGTCGCCGTCGCGATCGTTGGAGCCCGCGTCGGGGTGCACGCCGCTGTCGGGCGCGCCGGTGTCCGGTGCTCCGCTGTCCGGCGCCACGCCGCTGTCCGCCTCGACCCCGCTGTCCGGCTCCAGACCGCTGTCCGGCTCGACCCCGCCGTCGTCGTCCACCACCCCCGAGTCGAGGGTGATGCCCGGGTCCTGGCACATGCCAGAGATGCACACGAAGCCCTCCGGGCAGTCGGCGGCGCTCGCACACGTCCCAGCGGGCGGGTCATCGCCGCACTTGCAGTCGACCAGAGCCAGGGACAAGGCCGCGAGGAGCCACGTGCGTCGCATCACGGACTACCCGTACGCGTAAATGTAGGACTTGGGACCCCTCAGACCGACCGAAGGGAAAGCACCAGGATCTATCAGAACACGACCTTGCGCGCGCTCCCGTCGCGCTCGGTGCGGGCCAGCACCGCCTCGGTCGCGCTCCGGCGCCGGGCCGCGACCTCCTCCAGGTACGCCCGGGCCTGCGGCCGCGCCCCCAGGATTCGGGCGAAGTCGGCCGCGCTCATCTGGACCGCGTAGCAGCGGGTCACAGCCCGGACCGTGCCCATGGCGGGCGCCCCGCTCATCAGGGACATCTCGCCCATCAGGTCCCCCGGGCCGAGCCGCGCCACCGCGACCTGGCCCACCACCACCTCGGCCTGCCCGGACAGCAGCCCGATCAGCCCCTCCGGCACCTGGCCCGCGGTCAGGAGCTCGGCTCCCGCGTCGACCTCCAGGAACCGGAACCGGCCCTCGAGGGCGGCGTGATCGCGGGTCGAGAGGCCGGAGAAGACCGGGTTGGTGGTGAGCAGGCGCGACACCGAGCGGTGCCGGAAGAAGCGCAAGAGCGCGGCGAGGAAGGGCGGATCCTCCTCCGAGAGCTTCGCCACCACCGCGCGGTCGAGGGCGATGAGCTCCACGTCGCTCGCCGCCACCACGGTGGCGCTCCTGGGCTGATCGGTGATCAGCGCCATCTCGCCGAAGACGTCGCCCTCCCCCAGCTCCGAGAGCACCCGCCGCGCGCCCTTGGCCTCGTCCACCACCTGGACCCGCCCGCTCGCCACCACGTAGAGCGCGGTGCCCGGGGTGCCCTGACGGAAGATCACCGCGCCCGCCTCGTGCGCCTCGAAGCGGGCGTGCATCAGGACCTGGCTGAACTGGGCCTCCGACAGCTCCTTGAACAGCGGCGTCGCCGACAGCGCCTTGTTGGTGCGCTCGGCCGCCCGGAACTCGGCCTCCACCGCGAGGATGGCGTCGTCGTCGCTCACCTGGGGGGCGGCCCGCGGCGGCGGCGGGGGCCGCTGCCCGTGCAGCGGCGCGTCGGCTTCGAGGCCGAGGTCGAGCGCGTCGAGCTCGAGGCTGAGCTCCGGGTCCGCGCCGGACTCGAGCGGGATGTGATAGACCCCCTGCCCTCTGCCCGCCGGCCGCGCGCCGCCGACCACCTCGCGCAAGGCGAGTTGCTGCAGGCCGCCTCTCTGCACCGCCTGCCAGGCCGCCGGCCGGGCCGGGGTCACCGCGGGGGCCGGCGGCCGCGAGGGCCCGCCCCGCGCTCCGAGCCGGGCCAGGCGCGCCCGGGCCTCGGCGTGGTTGGGGATGAGGTCCAGGATCTGCTTGAGGATCGCGGCGGCCCGCAGCTCCCCGCCCGCGCGCACCTCGAGCTCGGCCGCGCGCAACAGGGCCTGCACCTCCTCCGGCGTGCGATGCATGCGCCGCAGCACCTTCGCGGTGCGCTTGGGCCAGTCGGGGTTGGTGGGATCCAGCTTCTCGAGCGCGGCGCAGGCGCGCAGGGCGGCCTCGAAGTCGCCCCGGCTCAGGGCGAGCACCGCGGTCTCCTGGAATCGAGCCACGTCGGGGCGGGTCATGGCCCGGAGCATAGCCCGGGCACGCGGCGCTCCGCACCCGAGACTCGCCCGCGGAGTGCGCAGCCTGAACTCTGAGGCCTGCACCCTGAGCCCTGAGGCGTGCACTCTGAGCCCTGAGGCCTGAACTCTGAGCCCTGAGGCCTGCACTCTGAGCCCTGTCTCTGAAGTCTGAAGCCGACTGCGCCGCGTCGGGCTCGTGAGGGCGTCAGGGTTCAGAGACAGGGCTCAGGCAGCAGGTGTCAGGCAGCATGCGTCAGGGCTCAGAGACAGGGCTCAGGCAGCACGTGTCAGGCAGCAGGCGTCAGGGCTCAGAGACAGGGCTCAGAGTTCAGGGCTCGGGCAGCAGGTGTCAGGCAGCAGGCGTCCGGCTGTAGGCCTCAAAGCCGCAAACTACACTGCGAACGACCGCGTGCGGCCTCCGACCCGCTGACGGACCCCGTGTGGTCGGCGTCACCGCGTTCGCGGTGAGCCCGACGACTACTCCACCGGCTTCCGCGGCCGCGGGATGCCGTAGCGGTCGAGCTTCTTCACGAAGGTCTGGCGCGAGATCCCCAGGGCCTGGGCGGCCCGGGTCTGGTTGCCGTTGTGCGCCCTGAGCGCCCCCACCACGCGGGCCCGCTCGGCCGCCTGGGCCGGATCGAGGTCGGCCGTCCCCCCGCCGTCGTCAACCCAGCTTGCCGCCTCGACCCTCCGCGGGGCGAACGCCGGCAGGTGCTCCGGCCGCACCGCGCCGCCTCGGCACAGGAGCACCGCGCGGGTCACCACGTTCCGCAGCTCGCGCAGGTTGCCCGGCCACTCGTGCGTGGCCAGGGCCGCGAGGGCCTCGGCCGAGAGCTCCGGGCGCGGCACGCCGGCCTCCGCCGCCGCGAGGGCGGCGAAGTGGGCCACCAGGGCGGGCAGCTCGTCGGCCCGGGCCCGGAGCGGGGGTACGGTGAGGGTGGCACCGGCGAGGCGATAGAAGAGGTCGGGCCGGAAGCGCCCCGCCCTGCTCTCGGCCTCGAGATCGCGGTTGGTGGCGGCGAGGAAGCGCACGTCCACCTTGCGTGGGGTCACCGAACCCAGGCGGAGCACCTCCTGGTCCTCGAGCACCCGGAGCAACTTGACCTGCACCGGGCCCGGCAGCTCGCCCACCTCGTCGAGGAGCACCGTGCCGCCGTGGGCCGCCTCGATCAGCCCGAGCTTGGGCTGATCCGCGCCGGTGAAGGCGCCCTTGTCGTAGCCGAACAGCTCGCTCTCGAGCAGCGACGGGGCCAGCGCGCCGCAGTTCAGGGTGATGAAGGGGCCCCGGGCGCGAGGTGAGGCCAGGTGGATGTGCCGGGCCAGGACCTCCTTGCCCACCCCCGTCTCGCCCAACAGGAGCACCGCCAGGCGCCCCGCCGCGACCTGCTCCGCCTCCGCGTACAGGCGCCGGAGGGCGGGGCTGGCCACCACCGCCTCCGCCGGGGGCGCGGGGGTCGCCCGCTGCCGCACCACGAGCACGGTGGCCCCCACCTGCACCGGCTCGCCCGGCCTCAGGGCCCGCCGCCCGCCCCCGGGGACCCTCCGGCCCCCCACGAAGGTGCCGTTGGCCGCGCCCAGGTCCTCCACCTCGAGGGCGGGCGACAGGTGCAGGACCGCGTGGTGGCGCGAGACCGCGGGATCGTCCTCGAGGCACACGTCGCTGTTGGCGTGGCGGCCCACCGTCAGGCGCCCGGCCTCGGGGAGCGGGATGCTGCGCGCGCCGGCCGGGCCCATCACCGTGAGCACCGCCGCGCCCGCCTCGTCCTCCCGGAGAGCGGCCACATCGACCGTGCTGGCGTCCGCCCGTCCCACCGGGTGCGAGCATAGCACCGGGCTCCCGGTATGTTCGCGCCCCCCGGGACCTGCTAGGAACGGAGGCGTTGGCAGATCGGTACTGCCCCCTCTGCGACGCGGGCCAGGTGGACGCCTGGTGCCCGGTGCACCGCGTCCCGACCCTGGCCCGAGACGGCGCCCGGGTGCCGCTGGAGCACATCGAGGTCGGCACCGTGCTCGTGGGCCGCTACCGCATCGAGGGGCTCCTCCAACAAGGCGGGATGGGGGTGCTCCTGGCCGGGCACCGGGTGCAGGACCAGCGCCCGGTGGTGGTGAAGGTCCTGAAGGGCCAGCGGGTCCAGGACCTCGGGAACGTGCGCCGCTTCTACCAGGAGGCCCGCGCCGCCTCCGCCCTGGACCACCCCCGGGTGGTCCGGATCCTCGAGTTCGGGGTCGACGAGGCCACGCGCGCCCCGTTCCTGGCCATGGAGCGCATCCAGGGCCGCACCCTCAAGGCGCTCATCAACCGCGAGGGCCCGCTGAGCGAGGTCAGGGCCGCCCGGATCTTCCTCCAGATCGCGGAGGGCCTCGACGCGGCCCATGCGCAAGGTATCCTGCACCGCGATCTCAAGCCGAGCAACGTGATGATCACCGAGGGGCCCGGCGGGGCCGAGCAGGTGAAGGTGCTCGACTTCGGCCTCGCCAAGATCATCGGCGGGCCGGACGAGGTCGCGCCCCTCACCCTCCCCGGCAAGACGGTGGGCACCCCCGCCTTCATGAGCCCCGAGCAGGTTACCCAGCGGCCCCAGGACTTCCGGGCCGACCTGTACGGCCTCGGCTGCATGCTCTTCGCGACCCTGGTGGGCACGCCGCCCTTCGTGGGCGACGACCTCGTGACGGTGATGCGCATGCAGATGCGCGCCCCCACCCCGCCGCTGCCGGACGTGCTGGCCGACGGCCAGCCGCCGAGCGAGGGGCTGGTGCGCCTGTACCGGCGCCTGCTCGAGAAGGACCCGGCCCACCGGCCCCAGAGCACCCGGGAGGTGGCGGACGCCTTCGCGGCCCTCGCGGGGAGCCCCGCGGGCCTGGAGGAGACCGAGGCCCAGCACGAGGTCCGGATCCCGGCGCCGGCGACGCTGGTAGAGCCGGTCGCGGCCACCGGCGAGGCGACGGATCCCTCCATCGAGACCCGGCGCGCGCAGTCGGCCCTGAGCACCCTGCTGGAGCCTGTCGAGACCCTGCCCGCGCCCACGCGGCTCGGCCCGAACGACCTCGAGACGCCCTCGGGCGGGCGCACCCTCCTGAGCCCGGCCTATGGCCACGACAACACCGACGACCTCGTGACCCCGCTGATGAGCGCGGATCCCGCCGACGCCTCCGACGATATCCTCACCACCGTCCAGCCCCAGGGCTTGGACGACGGGGAGCCCGACAGCGGCCGCCACGACGAGGGGCCGGTCCTCGGGGTCTCGCTCCTGGCCCCGAACCCGGCGCCGCCGCGGGCCCCCAGCCTGCCCGCGGCCACCGTCCCGGTGGAGCCCGCGTTTCGCCCCCCGCCGGTGGATCGCACGCGCTCGATCTCCGCCGTCACCGATCCCCCGGTGGTGGTCGGTCCGGCGCGGCTCCCCCGGCCCCACCACCCGAGCGCAAGCGATCCTGCGGATCGGGCGGAGCCCGGTCGGAGCCAGAAGCTGATGGTGCTGGTGCTCGCGGTCGCCGCGGTGTTGGTGGGCCTGGCCGCCGCGGGCGCGTTCCTGCGGCCGAGCCGCGGGAGTGGGGACGTCGCGCCGCCCGCCGCCGCGCCGTCCGCGGTCGAGCGGGCCACACCGCCGGCGAGCGCGCCCGGAGTGCGGGTGGAGAGCAGCCCCAGCGGGGCGAAGGTGCGGGTGAACGGGCAGCTGCGGGGCAACAGCCCGCTCTGGCTGCCGCGGCCTCCGCCGGGGGTGCGCTGGACGCTGCGACTGGAGCGGGAGGGGCACGCGCCCCAGGAGCTGCCCTTCGACGCGGCGAGCCCCGACGTGGTGCGGGTCCGGCTGGAGCCGCGCTGAGGCCGCCTACTTGTACTTCTGGTTGTACTTGCGGATCAGCTCGTTGGTCAGGTCGAGGTGCGGCTTCGCGAAGAGCAGCCGGCTGTCCTGGATCTCGAGGATGATGCTGTAGCCGCCGCCCTTGCCGATCTCTTCGATGATCGCCTGCATCTTGTCCTTGATGCCCTTGAGCTCGGTCGCCTTCATGCGCTCCAGCTCCATCTGCTCGTTCTGCAGGGTCTGCTGGAGCTCCATGACCTTGGCCTCGAACTCGGCCTGCTTGGCCATGCTCGCCGGATCGGTCTTGCCGCCGATCTCCTTGTCGAGGGTGTCCTTGAGCTTCTTGAGCTCGGACTCCTTGGACAGGAGCTCGGCTTGCTTCTTGTCGAAGGTCTTCTTGATCTTCTCCATCGCGCGCTGGCCCTCGTTCACCTCGAGCAGGGCGCGGGCCAGGTTGACGTAGCCGATCTCGTCCGCCCGGGCGCTCTGCGCCGGGAGGGTGAGCCCAATGAAGAGGGCCAGGGTCGGGAGGAGGCGAAGGACGTATTTCACGATGATCTCGCTTCGGGGTGTGCGCTAATCGAACCGCTCCGCTCCCGTCAAGGAGCGGCTTCAATCCGCTCCCGGACCGGGTGTTCCGGCGGGGGGAGCGGGCGGCTCGTCAGGTTCGGGAATGGGACGCTCCACGGGCGCTCCGTGTTCATCTCGAGGGGCCCGGGCGAGCGCGCCCCGCGCAAGCGCCAGGGACAGCGCCACCAGGGCGGGGGCCAGGGCGGCGTAGAGCGCCTCGGCGCCCTCGAACAGGAGCCCGACCGGCGCCAGGAGGCCGGCGAGGCCGAAGACCACCGCGGCGAAGCGGTGGGTGGCGCGCCACGCGGCGGGGCTGGCCAGGGTCGCCTTGGTGCGGATCCCCAGGGGGCTGCCGGGCTCCATGAAGGCGAGGGCCGGCCCGAAGCCCAACAGGAGGAGCGAGATCGCCACCGGCACCCCGCGGCCGAGGGACTCCAGCATCCCCACCGCCACCGCCAGGATCGCGGCGTGCAGCCCGAACAGGAAGACGACAAGCCACAAGACGAGGAGGTCCGCCATCGCGCTCGTGCGCCCGGCCCGGGCGAGCACCTTGCGCAGGCCCACCAGCGCGAGGATCTGGAGGGCGGGGACGCCCAGGAACACCGCGGCCAGCTTGCCCGCGCTCGCGGTGGTGTGCTGGGGGAGCCGCTCGGTGTGGACCCAGGCCGAGAGCATCAGGCCGGCCCAGATCACCACCGCGGGGAGCCCCCAGCGGGTGCCCACGGTGGACACCGCCTCGCTCACGAGAGCAGCTCCGAGCCGCGCAAGACCTGTTGCAGCTTCTGGAGCCGCTCGGGGCTCGGCTGCTCCGAGGGCGGCCGCACCAGGGCCGAGATCTTCTTGTGGCCCTGCAGCTCGAGCCCCGCCTTGATCAGGCCGAAGGGCACCCACGCCTCGCTCTCGCTGCGGGTGAGGGGGCGCTGGGCCAGCTTGGCGGCGAGCTTCTCGACCCCCTGCTGCTCCTCGGGCGACCGAGGCGGGCCCAGGAAGCTCACCGCGGGCTCGGCGATGCGCTGGATCTTGCGGACCGCGTCCACGTCACCGCGCTTCACCCCCTCGAGGACCTTCTGCGAGGCCTCCACCGCCAGCACCGAGAGCCCGCACACCACCGCGGTGGCGCCAGAGCGCGCGGCGCCGGCGAAGGTCAGCGCGCACCCGCTGAGCACCGACGCCGCCTTGTTGCCCTTGAAGCGCCGGGCCCAGACCTTCACCTGGGCAGGCGGGGACTGCGGCAGGAACACCCCCGCGAGCCCCGGGTGCTTGGCCAGCGTGGCCTGCTCCTCGGGCGCCAGCAGGTCGACCGCGTTCTGGGGGCGAACCGTGATGTAGACAGGCAGCGCCACCGAGCGCGCCACCCGGTCCACGTGCCGGTACAGCTCGCGGTAGCCCAGCCCGGGCACCGCCAGCGGGCTCACCAGGATCCCGGTGGCGCCCTTCCCCTCCGCGAAGCGGGCCAGATCCATCGCCTCCCGGGTGCCGGGGGCGGAGACCGAGACCAGCAGGTTGGATTGCCCTTGGAGCTTCGCGGCGACGCGCTCGATCAGCGCGCGCCGCTCGTCCGGCAGGAGGAAGGGATCCTCGGCCGCCTCGGTCAACAGCGCCACCCCGCCCACCCCGTGCTGGCGGAGGTACCCCACCAGCAGCTCCAGCCCCGCGGAGTCCACCTTGCCCTGCTCATCGAAGAACGTGGGCAACGCGACGAAGAGGCTGGCGAAGGGGACGGAGGCGGAGCTCATCCCTGCTCGATCCGGCGGACGCCGAGCTTCTCGATGAACAGCTCCTGCAGGTAGCGGATGTCCCGGTCGGTGCTCTTCACCCCGCGGATCGCGGCCAGGAGTGACTCGTTGGGCCGCACCCGGCCCCGGTCGTCGAGCTCGAGGAGCTCCTCGAGCGCGAGCTTCGAGAGCTTGTCGTCGCCGAGGTTGATGACCTTCACCAGGACGGACTGGTCCGGCGGCAGGCCCCACTTGTTGTCCACCAGCTCCCGGGCATAGGCCAGGGCCTGCTTGCGGTCCTCGCTCATGCGCAGGCCGGTGGTGATCTGATCCCGCTGGCTCACCCGGATCTCGAACTCCGAGCGGTACGGCTTCTTCTCTTCCTCGGGGACGGGCGGGGTGTTGTCGGTCCAGGCCGGCGCGATCTGGCGGAACGCCGCCTCGGCCGCCGCCCGCTGCTTCTCGGCCACCGACATGGGGCGCGCGCCCGCGGTCTGGCCCTCGGCCTTGGGCAGGATGCCCTTGGTGCTCTGCAGCTTCGGGTTGATGTCGAGCACCTTCCCGCGGCGTGCCTGCCGCTCTCCCGCCTTGAGGCGCACCACCCCCCGGGTGGGCGGCGCCTCGGGCGCCACCTCGGGCGCGGGCGTCGCAGCCACCGCCGGGCGGCGGCGGATCACCCCGCGGGCGGCCCCCGTATTCACGTCTTGCGTCACACGCTTCTCCTCGCCCGCGCTGGCGGGCGCTGCGCCGGTCTCACTCTTCTTGCCGGCGGTCTTCCCCGAGCCCCCCCTGGGCTCCGGGGTCTTGCGCGCGACCGAACCGGTCGCAGCGCTGGGTGCGGTGGCCTGCGGGGCGGCGCCCATCGCAGGCTTGGTTGCGGCCTTCGGGACGGCGGCCGTGGCGTTCGCGTTGGCCTTGGCCGACGCCGCCTTCGGGGCCTTGCCAGCCGGCGCGGCCTTCGCCGCGGGCGGCTTCGTCGTGGCCACGACCTTCTTCGCGGTGGCCACGGCCTTCTTCGCGGTGGGCACCGCCGGTGCCTTCTTCGCGGTCGCCTTGGCGACCGGCTTCGTCGTCGCCTTGGCGACTGGCTTGGTCGTCGCCTTGGCGACTGGCTTCGTCGTCGCCTTGGCGCCAGCCTTCACCTGCGCCTTGGCGACCGGCTTCGTCGTCGCCTTGGCGACCGGCTTCACCGCGGCCACGGCCTTCTTCGGCGTCGCCTTCGCGACCGGCTTCACCTGCGCCTTGGCCCCGGTGGACTTCGCGGTGGCCTTGCCGTCGGCGGCCTTCTTCGTCGCGACCTTCCGGGCGACCGTCGTCACCTTCGCCGCGGGCTTGGTGGCGGCCTTCTTTGCCGCAGCCTTCTGGCCGCTCGCCTTCTTCGCCGGCGCCTTGGCCACCTTCTTGGCGGTGACCTTCTTCGCCGGCGCCTTGGCCACCTTCTTGGTGGTGACCTTCTTCGCCACGGCCTTCGCCGCCGACGCCTTCTTCACGCCAACCTTCGCGACCGCGGCCTTCTTCCCAGCCGTCCTGGCCGCGGCCTTCTTCTTCGCCGCGGGGGGCCTTGGGCCTGCAGCACCGGGCTTCTTCGCGGCGGCGGCCTTCTTCTTGGCCGCGGGCGCCTTGGGCGTGCTCGGCTTCTTGGCCGGCGTGCGCTTCGTGCTCATGCGTTCGTATCTCCTGGACGCTGGCGATAGCCTCAGGCCGTCATCGCCGCGCCTCTGTGTTCTGTGCGGAGTCGTCCGGGCGCGGGGCCCGGGTCAGGGCTTGGGCCCAGGGATCGCGCAGACCGCCCGTACAGGCCCAAGCTACCAGAAATGAACGGGATCTCAAGGGGTTGACCGCCATTCCCGAAGCCCCGCTCGGCCCCTGTGCAGACCAGCTTGCGGGCCCGGTCCCGCTTGGGGGAGCCCTCGGGGCGGGCGGACGACGTGATCCGGGCGACGAGGACAGCGTCCTCATCGCAGCGCGTCCTTCGGAACGTGACGACGGTGATGTGCACGTCGGACTCCGCACCTCGACCTGGCGGGTCATGCCAACCCGCTGCCGGAGGTGCCGCGGACCGCCACCAGCAACACTCCGCGCCCGAGCCGCTCCCACAGGGATCGCCTCGGCGCGCGCTCGGCCCGGATCCGGGCTCGATCAGACCTCGACTCGAAGTCATCTATGACCGTGTTGGCCAGGAGCTCGAGTCACCAACATCAGAGTTGGTGGACCCGTTGGCGGCCTATCAGGTGCGACCCTCAGCCGTCAAGGCAAGAGTCATGCCGGCGTCTGGGCCTCATCATCGACCGGCTCGCTCTTCTTCTTCGCGCCCGCCTTCTTGGTCGCCTTCTTCTTCGTCGCGGACTTCTTGGCGGTGGTCTTCTTCGCCGGGGCCTTCTTCTTCGCCGGGGCCTTCTTCTTCGCCGGGGCCTTCTTCTCGGCCTCACCGCCCTCCGCCTCGCCTTCGGCCTTGCCCTTCTTCGCCTCGTTGCCCCGGGGCGGGAACTCGAAGCCGTGCCGGCCGTTGTCCTTCATGAACAACGTAGCGCTGAAGGGTCGGCCGCGCTTCGAGATGAAGTCGGTGAGGACCTCGGTCTTGCCCTCTTTGAAGAAGGACTCCGCCTCCTCGCGGGTGACCTCGCGCTTGCAGACCGTGCGCGGCAGGAGCGACGCGCAGTACGTCATGCCCTCCGGCACCTGCTTGGGCTTCACCGGGATCGGATCCGCGTCGTCGCGCCCGAGGGCCCGCAGCACCTCGAGGCCCTTCGTGCAGATGAAGGTCGAGCGGGTCTCGGTGATCTCGCCCTCCTTGCAGGTGGGGCACGGCGCGAGCGGGGCGTCGTTCACGTCGTACTCGGGGGTGGCCGACCCGGCCTCCTCCTCCTCGCCGCCCTCCACGCGCTCCACCTCGACCTCGCCGTCGTTCAGCACCAGCACGCCGCGATAGGTGCGGCCCTGGCGGGTGGCGAAGCCGTCGAGCGGGCGGGAGCGCCCATCGGCGAGCAGCTCCCGGACCGTCATCGGATCGATGTAGCGGCCGTTCTTGTCCTTCCAGACCCGGAACGGGCAGTCCTCGACCACCGGGATCTCGGCGTCCTTCTTCTTGGCCTTCTTGGCCTCCTTGGCCGCCTTCTTGGCCTCCTCGAGGCCCTCGGGCTCCTTGCAGCGGTAGAACCAGGAGCGCTCGTACACCGGGCGCTGGCACAGCGGGCAGGACCCGAGCACCTCGTCATCCGGGAACAGATCTTCGAACTCGAAGCCCTTGGTGAGCTCCACGATCTCCTTCGCGTACTCGTAGATCTCCGCCATGAAGGCGTTCTGGGCCATGCGCCCGTGCTCCACCTCGCCCATGTGCCGCTCGAGCTCGCCGGTGAGCGCGGGCGAGGCGAGCCGATCCGCGTGCATGCGCCGGAGGATGTCGATGAGCCGGATCCCCTTCACCGAGGGCTTGAGCGCCTTGCCCGCCCTGAGGACGTAGCCCTTGCCGATCAGGTTCTCGATGATGTCCGCGCGGGTGGCCGGGGTCCCGATCCCGGAGTCCTTCATGGCCTCCGCGGTCTCCTCGTCCTCCACGTACTTTCCCGCGTTCTCCATCAAGGAGAGCAGGCGCGCTTCGTTGATCCGCGGCAGGGGCTTGGTCTCGTCGGCCAGGACCTCGTACCCCTTCGTGTCGACCGGCACGCCGTCGGCCTGGTCCTGATCCGGCACCAGGGGCGAGAGGCCCCCTGCTCCGCCCTCGTTGTCGCCCAGCACCTCACGCCAGCCCGGCACCTGCAGCACCTTGGAGCGCGAGCGGAACGACTCGCCGTCGACCGACGTGATCCGCTCGACCCGCGACCACAGCGCGGGCGGGTGGAACGCGGCGAGGAAGCGGCGGGTCACCAGGTCGTAGAGGCGCGCGTCGTCCCCCGAGAGGCTGGCCGGGGCCGACTCGCCGGTGGGGATGATCGCGAAGTGGTCGCTGATCTTCGTGTCGTCGAAGATCCGCTGGGTGTTCAGCAGGCCGTCCTTCTGCAGGCGCACGCACGAGGCCGCGAAGCGCGCGTCGGCCTTCAGGGCCTCGATGATGTCGTCCACCACCGGCCGGTAGTCGGTGGGCAGCGCCTTGGCGTCGGTACGCGGGTAGGTGAGGATCTTGTGGGCCTCGTAGCACCGCTGGGCCGCGTTCAGGGTGCGCTTGGCCGACCACCCGAAGCGCCGGTTGGCCTCCCGCTGCAGGCTCGTGAGGTCGAAGAGCGGGGGCGCCGCCTCCTTCGAGGGCTTCCGGGTCTCGGACGCGCTGGCAGGCTTTCCGGCGAGGCGGGCCACCAGGCTCTGGGCGGTGGCCTCGTCGAGGATCCGATCCTCCTTGGCGTCGTCCGCCCCGTCCTCGCTCGAGCGCTCCGCCTGGGCGCTCTTGAAGTTGGGATCGAACCAGGTGCCCTCGTACAGCTCGCCGGCGTGGGCGAACTGGCCCTTCACACGCCAGAACGGCACCGGCACGTGGCTCAGCACCTCGAGCTCCCGGTTCACGAGCATGGCCAGGGTCGGGGTCTGGACCCGGCCCGCGCTCCACGCCTGGTTCTCGGAGCGGGTCTTCAGGCGCCGGGTCAGGGCCCGGGTCGCGTTCATGCCGATCACCCAATCGGAGTAGTTCCGGCAGTGGGCGGCGGCGGAGAGGCCCTCGTACTTCTTGCCCGGCTGGAGCGCCGAGAAGCCGGTCTGGATGGCCTTCTTGGTCATGGACTGCAGCCACAGCCGCTCGACCGGCTGGGGCACGCCCAGGAACTCCACCAGCTCACGGAAGATCAGCTCGCCCTCACGCCCGGCATCGCAGGCGTTCACCACGCCCTCCAGGTCGTCCCGCTTCGCCAGCTTCTTGATCGTCTGGATGCGGTCCCGGGTGCCCGGCTTGGGCTTCATGGGGAAGACGAAGTTCTCGGGCAGGATCGGGAGGGTGTCCAGGGTCCAGCGCTTGTACTTCTCGTCCAGGTCCTCGGGGGCCACCAGCTCCAGCAGGTGACCCACCGCGAACGTCACGAGGTACTCGTCGCTCTCCCAGTACCCGTCCTCCTCAGCGAAACCCCCGAGGGCCGCCACGATATCCTTGGCGACGCTGGGTTTCTCCGTAATGACCAGCCGCTTACCCATGTCCGCGGGAGCTAAGCCACAACTCACCGGCCCCTGGCAAGGGGTCTTGGCGCTCTAGTATGGGAATTGCGGGGCCCGAGGGGGGCCTAGGGCGGGCTCAGGCCCGCTTGCGGGAGACGGTGATGATGCGCTGATCGGGGTTGATGTTGATGACCACCATCAGCTCGACGTCGCCGGGGGTGAGGACCTGGGTGAGGTCCACGGGGCCCTGGTTGGAGTACTCGTCGGCGGGCAGCAGGCCCTCGATGCCGGGCTCCAGCTCGACCCAGGCCTCGCTCCGGTCGACCTTCAGGATGCGACCCTGGACGTGCGAGCCGGGCTCGAGCCGGTCGGGCATCGCCCGCCACGGGTCGTCGGTGAGCTGCTTGATGCCGAGGGAGAAGCGCTCCTGGTCGACGTTGATGTCGAGCACCACCGCCTCCACGTCGATCCCCTCGGAGTAGAGCTCGCCGGGGTGCTTCAGGCGGCCCGACCACGAGATGTCGGAGATGTGCACCAGGCCGTCGATCCCCTCCTCGACCCCGACGAAGATGCCGAAGTCGGCCAGGTTCCGGATCGGGCCCTGGATGACGGTGCCGAGGGGGTACTTCTTGGCCAGCAGCTGCCACGGGTTGGGCTCGGTCTGCTTGATGCCCAGGCTGATGCGCTTCTGGGAGATGTCGATCTCCAGCACCATCGCCGTGACCTCGTCCCCGATCGCGTAGAGCTTGGACGGGTGCTTCACCCGCTTGGTCCAGGACATCTCGGTGATGTGGACCAGCCCCTCGATGCCCGGCTCCAGCTCCACGAAGGCGCCGTAGTCGGTCAGGCTGACCACCCGGCCGCTGACCCGGGCCCCGACGGGGTACTTCTTGTCGGCCTCGATCCACGGATCGTCCTGGATCTGCTTCAGGCCGAGGGACACCCGCTCGGTGGCGGCGTCGAACTTCAGGACCTTGACCCGAACCTCGTCCCCCACCTTGAACATGTCGGAGGGGTGGTTCAGGCGCCCCCAGCTCATGTCGGTGATGTGGAGCAGGCCGTCGATGCCGCCGAGGTCGATGAACGCACCGTACTCGGTGATGTTCTTGACCTGGCCGTCGAGGATCGCGCCCTCCTGGAGCTTCTTGAGCGTCTCGGACTTCTTCTCCTCGCGCTCCTGCTCCAGGACCAGCCGGCGGGACAGGACGATGTTGTTCCGCCGCTTGTTGAACTTGATGACCTTGAACCTGAACTTCTCACCGAGGAGCTTGTCGAGGTTGCGGATCGGCCGCAGGTCCACCTGGGAGCCGGGGAGGAAGGCCTTCACCCCGATGTCGACCTGCAGACCACCCTTCACCCGGGACACCACGGTGCCCTCGATGGTGGAGTCGGTGTCGTAGGCCTTGGCGATGTCGTCCCAGATCCGCATCCGGTCGGCCTTCTCCTTGGAGAGGACACACAGACCGTCCTGGTTCTCGCGCTTGGACTCGACGAACACGCTGATCGTGTCGCCCTCCTTCACCGCGGGCTTGCCATCTTCGCCTCGCGGGAATTCGGACGCGGAGATCGCACCTTCGGACTTGAATCCGAAGTCGACGATCACCTGATCGCGCTGCACGGCGACAATGCGACCGTCGACGATATCCCCGTCACGGATCTCGTCCTGCTTGAAGCTCTGCTCCAAGAGGTCGCCAAACGACATCTCTTCGTGGGTGTTGGTACCGGACATCAGTTCCTTCTGCCCCGCCCCGGGCCACATGGGCACCGGCTTGGGTCGACCCCCAGGGTCGCACGTGCTTTTGCCGCGCTAGCCGTCACTGTAGGCTGCGAAACCGGTCTCCCAGAATTTCGGGATGGGCTCGGGATCGAGAAGCGACGGATAGGGCGTCGGCAGGCGGGGAACCTAAGGGTCTCGATGGGCCTTGTCAAAGGGAATCGAACGATCCCCCTGCCCCCCCGTGCTAGCACCCCATGAGCTTGCACAAGAGTATGGGAGTGGTGGTCCCGCGCAATGTGCTCCGTCCGAACCCGTTGTGTTTCTCCCGAGGCCGTGGAGGCCGGTCCGCTGGCCTCTTCGCGGTTTGACACCCGTACATTCCGCGGCTAGATTTCGCAGCGCTTTCCCGGGACCCACGGCGGGCGCTGCGCTCCGGCCGTGGCCTTGGGGGCCGAGGATCCCGTTGGCGGGTGGCCTCGATACGCGAGCGCGTTCACACCGCGAGCCAAATCTCTCAGGGCAAGGAAGCACTACCGGCAATGGCAGAACTCGGGCACATCATCGAGACGGGCGGCGCCCCAATGATCGCGAACATCTTCTTCTTGATGGTCTCCATCGCGATC
Source organism: Deltaproteobacteria bacterium (assembly GCA_020632995.1). Taxonomy (GTDB): domain Bacteria; phylum Myxococcota; class Kuafuiibacteriia; order Kuafuiibacteriales; family Kuafuiibacteriaceae; genus JACKEN01. Next base: position 1,350,540 of record JACKEN010000001.1, read on the forward strand.
ATCATCGACCGGACCATCGCGGTCTTCTTCCAGCTGAACCTGAACGGCGGACGCTTCATGAGCCAGGTGGAGAAGCTCGTGGTGAGCGACAACATCGACAAGGCCGTCAAGCTCTGCAACGCCGCCCCCAAGGCGGCCCTGGCCCGGGTGCTCCGGGCCGGCCTGACCCGCGCCAACCGCGGCGTCCTCGAGATCGGCAACGCGATCGAGGAAGAGACCCTCGCCGTGACGCCCCAGGTGATGAAGCGGGTGGCGGCGCTGTGGTCGCTCGCCAACATCGCGGTGCTCGTCGGCCTCTTCGGCACCGTGCTCGGGCTGATCAAGGCCTTCAAGGCGATCGGCTTCGCGGCCCCCGAGCAGAAGCAGGCGCTCCTGACGAACGGCATCTCCGAGGCCATGAACAACACCGCGTTCGGCCTCCTGATCGCGGTCATCTGCATCGTCGGCCACCTCGTCATCAGCTCCCAGGCCAAGCGGATCATCGAGGAGATCGAGCTGCACAGCCTGAAGCTGGAGAACATGCTCTCCCGTCGGGCCGTGGCCGAGCTGCCTGAGGGCCGCTGAACCGGAAGGCTCGGCTGCCGCCATGTCCAACTCCGAGGAAAAGAAGGGCTACCGGCACGCCAACACTGGCACCGGGACCTACTCTCACGAGGACTTCACCTACGTCCGCAAGAAGCGCGGCCGCCTCTCCGAAGAGGCGGGCGGGGGCGGCGAGGAGGCGGGCGAGCTCAACATCGTCCCCTACCTCGACATCCTGGTGAACCTCATCATGTTCATGCTGGTGGCCCAGGCGACCCTGGTCTCCCTCGGCATGATCGACGTGACCGCCCCGAGCTACGCGGTGGTCCCCGGCGGCGGAGGCGGCGAAGACGACAAGCCGAAGCTGCGCCTCACCGTCGGGATCGGGAAGGACGGCTTCTACATCGCGGCCAAGGGCGGCGTGCTGCCCGGCGAGACCGAGCCGACGGGCGACCTCACGGCCGAGGGCGTGACCCGGACCGCGCCGACGATCCCGCTCCGGGGCGACGGGAGCTACGACTTCCCGGTGCTCGCCCGCAAGCTGCGGGGGATCAAGGTGGCCTTCCCCGACACCACCGCGGTGTACGTGGCGGCCGAGCCCTCCACTCCCTACGAGGTCATCGTGAAGACCTTGGACGCCACCCGCGAGGATGCCCAGGGCCTCCTGTTCCCCAACGTGGCCTTCACCCAGATCAACTGACAGGTGGCTGAATCCCAATGACCACGTCCTCCACCAGCCCCCAGCCGACCGCGCAAGCGATGTACGAGGCCCACCGCAAGCGGCGGGTCCACAAGCATCGCAACAAGAAGAACGAAGACGAGATCTCGTATCTGAACATCACGCCGATGCTCGACATGATGACCATCATCCTGGTCTTCCTGTTGAAGAGCTTCGCGTCTTCGTCGGCCGACGTGAACGTGGCCAACCTCACCCTCCCCCACTCCACGACCAAGCTGGAGATCGAGGAGGCGCTCCAGCTGATGATCACCCAGAAGGAGATCCTGCTGGACCAGAAGGTGGTGGCCCAGCTCGGCCCCGGCGGCACCCTCCTCGCCGAGGATCTGCCCGAGGGCATCAACGGCTACCTCGTGAAGCCGCTGTACGACTCCCTCGAGGCCCGGGCCGACTACTTCAAGCGCATCGAGGAGTACGGCGGCACCCAGTTCGTGGGGCGCATCGCGGTCATCGCCGACAAGAACACGTCGTACCAGACCCTCTTCAAGGTGCTCTACACCGCGGGTCGCGCCGAGTTCGGGGTGTTCCGGCTCTTCGTGCAGAAGCCCGCGGGCTGATCCGCGCCCGCGACGCGCGCCGGCAAGGCGCCTTGCGCTCGGCTACCTGGCCCGAGCCACTTCCACCAGCGCCACGATCTCGTCCACCACCTGCTCCGGGGTCTTGCCGGTGGAGTCCACCCGCACCGCGTCCTCGGGCTGCCGGAGCGGCGCGTGGGCCCGGTGTCGATCGTTGTCGTCCCGCGCCTGGATGCTCGCGAGGACCTCCTCGAACTTCGGGTGGGTCCCCGCCCCCTCGAGATCGAGGAGCCGGCGCCGGGCCCGCTCCTCGGCCGAGGCGGTGAGGTACACCTTCACGTCGGCGTCGGGGAACACCACCGTGCCGATGTCGCGCCCCTCCATCACCGCGCCCCCCGCCGCCTCGCGCCCCAGGCGCCGCTGCAGCTCCAGGAGGCCCGCGCGGACCGCGGGCAGGGCCGAGACCCGGCTGGTCTCCTCGCTCACCTCGGCGGTGCGGATGGCCGCGGTGACCTCGCGCGCGCCGATGAAGACGCGGTCCCCCTCGAAGCGGAGGTCGAGGTCGGTGAGCAGCGCGGGGATCTCGCCGTCCGTGAGCCCCCGCTCGAGGGACAGCAGCGTCAGCGAGCGATAGATGGCGCCGGTGTCGACCCGGGTCATGCCCAGGCGGCGCGCGACCGCCCCCGCGATGCTGCTCTTGCCCGCCCCCGCGGGGCCGTCGATGGCCAGGATGAAGGTGCTGCCCGGCATGGCGGTCGGGCTGGAGTGCCAGCTTTGACCGCGTCCGGCAAGCGGTCACTGAGTGAGGTTCACGCTGCGGGTGATCCTCGCGTTCGGGGCCACGTCGACCTCGATCTGGCGGCTCTGATTGAGCCCACGGTTCTCGACCGTGACCACGTGGCGCCCGGGGATCACCTTCTTGAACTCGACCGGGGTGGGCACGCGCTTGCCGTTGATCCGGACCACGCTGCCCTCGCTCGGCACCGGCCGGATGGTGAGGTACCCGAACGCCACCGGCTCGAGGGTGAAGGACACGTCGGTGGTCTGCTCGGACCACACCGCCACGCTCCGGGTCTCTTCCCCGTAGTACTCGCAGGTCACCTTCACCTGATGCGAGCCGGTCTTGGCCGCCACCCCGGAGACGGGCGAGGTGCCCGCGAAGTTGCCGTCCACGAACACCGAGCACCCGGTGGGCGAGGACTCCACCGAGATGCGCCCGGGCGGGATCTGGCCCTCGTCCACCTCGAGCTGGAAGGCGAGCTCCTGGGTGACGCCGTCGACCACCATCACCACCTTGGTGTCGGGGCTGAGGCCCTTCTTCACCACCTTGATGCTCACCTCGGTGTCGGCCGGGAGGTCCTCCAGGGTGGCCGGGGTGCGCTTCGAGGTCGCCTTGCCGTCCAGGTAGATCCGCGCGTCCGGGGGGTCAGAGGTGACCCGGACCGCCCCCACCTGGCGCTCGAGGCGCATCGTGTACTCCTGCAGGCCCCGGTTCGGGATCAGCACCAGCTCCTCGGTGTAGACGCGGTAGCCGGGCAGGCTCAGCGAGACGCGCAGCTTCTCGCCCAGGGGCAGGTCGCCGAGGGTGTAGGGGGTCACCGAGCCCATCCCGATCTCGTTCACCGTGATGCTCGCCCCGGGCGGCTCGGAGACGATCCGCAGCTGGGTGGGCTCGAAGCCCGCGTCCACCGCGGGGCGCTCCGAGATCCCCTCGGTCTCTCTGAAGTCCTTCGCGGACTGCACCAACCCGCTGAGGCCCTCCTTCATCCGGCCGAAGGCCCCGGTGGCGAGGCCCAGGAGGACGAGGAGCGCCACCCCACCCCCGCTCAGCCCGATCACCCACTTCTTGCGCCGGGTCCGCCACGACAGCCGCAGGTCCTCGGCGAAGGCGGCGAGGAAACGCGCCAACCGCACCCGTAGCGGCTCGGTGGGGTTCGGCACCGGGATCTCGGGCTCGTCGCGCGAGATCGGGAGCTTCACCGCGGGCACCTGGTCGCCGGTGATCTCGAGGTTCCGGGCCACCGCGGAGCGCGCGCTGGAGCGGTGCTGCTCCAGCTCCGAGGGCATCATCCGGGTCTCGTCCTCGCGCGGCTTGTGGGCGCTCTGGGGCCGGGCCTCGACGTGGCTCTTCACCCGGACCTGGGCCTGGCTGAGCTCCCGGTGAGCCTCCACCCGCTCCGGGGTCGGCGCGGCGAGGGCCTTGGCCTTGTCGATGTCGCGCTGGCTGTCCGGGGCGCCGAAGAGGTCGTAGACCAGGTCCTTGAGCCGGGCCTGGCCGGGGGCCGGCTTCTCCCGCCGCCCGTAGCGCAACAGCGCATCCCGCATCTCCTCCGCGGTCTGCCAGCGAGTCCCGACGTCCTTGTCGAGGGCCCGCATCACGATGTCCTCGAGCGGGCCGGGGTAGTCGCGGATCTTCAGCGAGGGCCGAGGGGATGGGGTCGTTGACGATCGCCCCGAGGATCCCGCCCGGCCCCTCTTTGTTGAACAAGCGGGTGTTGGTTGTGATCTCGTGGAGGATGATCCCCACCGAGAAGAGGTCCGAGCGGCCGTCCAGCTCCTCGCCGCGCGCCTGCTCCGGGGACATGTAGGACAGCTTGCCCTTCGTGAAGCCAGCCTCGGTCTGGGTGAGGCGGGCGCGGGCCTTGGCCACCCCGAAGTCCACCAGCTTCACCTCGCCCTCGTAGGAGATGAGGACGTTCTGCGGGGTGACGTCGCGGTGCACGATCCCGAGGTGGCGGCCGCGCGGATCCCTGGCCGCGTGCGCGTAGCCGAGGCCGGCGAGGAGCTCCGCGACGACCCAGGCCAAGAGGCCCCGAGGGAGCGGCATCTTCACCTGCTTCGCCCGCTCCGAGACCGCGAGGAGGCTGTGCCCCTGCACGAACTCCATCGCGATGTAGTAGTAGCCGTCGACCTTCCCGTGCCCGTAGACCGCGGTGATGTTCGGGTGCTCGAGGTGCGACACGATGCGCGCCTCGTCGATGAACATGCGGATGAAGGACTCCTCGTGCGCGAGGTGCGGGAGGATCCGCTTGACCGCGCAGATGCCCCCCTTCTTGTCCTGGGCGAGGAAGATCTCCGCCATCCCGCCCTGAGCCAGCTTCCGGAGGAGGCGGTACTCGCCGAAGTCGATGGGAAAGCTGTCAGCCACGGATCAGGCCCCGGCGGAGTCTAACTCAAGGCGCGCGCCGAGCGCCTGCATCTGGTGGACGAAGCCGGGGAAGGACACCGCGATGACGTCCGCCCCCCGCACCACCGTGGTCCCCGGCGCGGCCAGGCCGAGCACCGCCGCGCACATCGCGATCCGGTGATCGTCCCCCGCGTCGACCTCGGCCGGGATCAGCGGCGCGCCGCCCTCCACCACCAGGCCGTCCTCGGTCGCCTCCGCCGGCACCCCGAACGCGTCGAGGAGCGCGACCACCCGGGCGACGCGGTCCGACTCCTTCACCCGGAGCTCCTTCGCGTCCCCGATCGTGGTGCGGCCCCGGGCCGCCGCGGCCACCACCGCCACCAGCGGGAGCTCGTCGAGGGCCCGGAGCGAGATCGGGTCGCGGATGGTGGCGGCGCGGGTCGGCGGCCCGTGCGCGTCGAGGGTCGCCACCGGCTCGCCCCCGCCTGGGCCTCGTCCCGGCGGCGCACCGCCACCCCCATCGCCTCGAGCGCGTCGAGGAAGCCGGTGCGGAGGGGGTTCACGCCGGCCCGCACCTGGACCCGGGAGCCCGGCAACAGGGCGCTGGCGGCGAGGAAGAACGCGGCGCTCGAGACGTCGGGGGCCACCTCGAGGGCGAGCGCCGCGAGGGGTCGGGTGGGCGGGGTGAGGATGAGGGTCCCGTCCTCGTCCTCCGACAGGCGCACCCCCTGGGCCCTCAGGAGCCGCTCGGTGTGGTCGCGGGAGCGGCCCGGCTCCCAGACCCGGGTCTCGCCCTCGGCGAAGAGCCCGGCCAGGAGCACCGCCGACTTCACCTGGGCCGAGGCGAGAGGGAGGCGGTGGTGGGCCCCAGTGAGGGGGCAGCCGTGGATGGTGAGGGGCGGGGTGGTGCCCTCCAGCCCAGCCCCCATCGCCACCAGGGGGGCGAGGCGGGCCATCGGCCGCCGGCGGAGCGACGCGTCGCCGGTCAGCACGCTGCTGAAGGGCGCACCGGCGAGCACCCCGGCCATCAGCCGGAGGGTGGTGCCGCTGTTGCCGCAGTCGAGGGGCCCGGACGGGGCCGAGAGGCCGCTGGGGCCGCCCACCCCCTCCACCTCGAAGCCGCCCGCGGTCTCGCGCACCGTGACCCCGAGGGCCCGCAGCACCGAGGCGGTGCTCAGGTTGTCCTCCCCCACCGAGCGGGCGCCGATCACGCTGGTGCCCCGGGCCAGGGCGCCCAGGATCAGGGCCCGGTGGGTGATGGACTTGTCGGCCGGTGGGGTCACCGCGCCCGCCAGGGGGTGCCCCCCGTGGATGATCAGCCGGCTCACGCTCACCCGTCCAGGGCCCGGCCCAGGATCTCGAGCACCGTCATGTTCTGGGCCCGGGTCCCCACCGTGACGCGGATGGTGTCGGGCATGTCGTAGCCGCGCATGTCGCGCACCAGGACCCCGGCCGCCCGGAGGCGGTCCACCACCGGCGATGCCTCCCGGCCGAGGCGGACCACGAGGAAGTTGGTCTGGCTCGGCACCACGCTCAGCCCGAGCCGGGCCAGCCCCTCGGTGAGCTGGGCCTTGCCCTCGCGGGCGAGGCGCTGGGAGGCCCGCAGGTGGGTCTCGTCCTCGAGCGCGGCGAGGGCCGCGGCCTGCCCCGGGCCGTTCACGTTGTAGGGCTGGCGCACGCAGTCGAGGTAGTGGACCAGGGCGGGGTCCATGATCCCGTACCCGACCCGGAGCCCCGCGAGGCCGTAGATCTTGGAGAAGGTCCGCAGCACCACCAGGCGCGGGTGGTGGCCGAAGTCCCGGATCGCGTCGGGGTAGTCGGGGGCGTCCGCGAACTCCGCGTAGGCCTCGTCCACCACCACGATCACCTGGCGCGGGATCCGGTCCAGGAAGGCAGCCAGCTCCCGGCGCGGCACGTAGGTGCCAGTGGGGTTGTTGGGGTTGGCGATGAACACCAGCTGGGTGCGGGAGTCCACCAGGGCGGCCATCGCCGCGAGGTCGTAGCGGTCGTTGCGGAGCGGCGCGATCAGGGCCTCTCGCCCCGCCGCCTGCACCGCGAGCCGGTACACCACGAAGGAGGGCCAGGAGGTCACCATGGTCTGCCCCGGGCCGAGGAAGGTGCGGACCAGGAGCTCGATGATCTCGTTGGAGCCGTTCCCTACCGCGATGTGCTGGGGCGTGACCCCGTGGCGGGCGGCGAGGGCCGCCCGCAGGGCGCTGAAGCCCCCGTCCGGGTAGAGGTGCGCGTCGCTCAGGGCGTTGGCCGCCGCCGCCACCGCCCGGGCCGAGGGCCCGAGGGCGTTCTCGTTGGCGGCCAGCTGCAACAGATCCGCCTCGGCCAGCCCCAGCTCCCGCGCCACCTGGCGCCAGGGGCGACCGGGCGAGTACGGCGCCATGGCCGCGATCTCGGGGGTCACCAGGGTCGGGTCGGCGCTCCCGGCGAAGCCGCTCGCCGCGGCGGTGATGGCCTGGGCGGCGTCGGTGGATGTCACCGGGAGGGTGAGGTCATCGCGGACGTCGGAGCTCACCAGGATCCTCTAGAGCACACGCTCGGGGCGGTCACCCCTCAAACTGCCCCAAGACCACCCCGAGGCGCCGAAAGCGCTGGTGCCGGTCCTCGACCAGGGCGTCGGGGGACAGCTCGACGAGGGCAGCCAGCTGCTCGAGGAGGGCCGCCCGCAGGGCCTCGGCCGCCGCCGCCGGATCCCGGTGGGCGCCGCCCGCCGGCTCCGGGATCACCGCGTCCACCACCCCCAGGGCCAGCAGATCCGGCGCGGTGAGGCGCAGGGCGTCCGCCGCCTCGGGGGCCCGCGCCGCGTCCTTGAAGAGGATCGAGGCGCAGCCCTCGGGCGAGATCACCGAGTACACCGCGTGCTCGAGCATCAGGACCCGGTTCGCCACCCCGATCGCCAGCGCGCCGCCGCTGCCGCCCTCCCCCGTCACCACCGAGATCACCGGGACCCGCAGCGCGGCCATGCCCTCGAGGGCCTCCGCGATCGCCTGGGCCTGGCCCCGCTCCTCCGCGTCCAGGCCGGGGTAGGCGCCGGGGGTGTCGATGAGGCTCACCACCGGGAGGCCGAAGCGCTCCGCCACCCGCATGAGACGCAGGGCCTTTCGGTAGCCCTCGGGGCGCGGCATGCCGAAGTTGCGCTGCAGGTTGGCTTGCGTCGTCCGCCCCTTCTGGTGCCCCACCACCATGACCCGGTGGGGCCCGAGGCGGGCGGGGCCGGCCACGATCGCCGGGTCGTCGGCGAAGCCGCGGTCGCCGTGCAGCTCCATGAAGCCCTCGAAGGCCTGCTCGAGGTAGTCGAGGGTGTAGGGGCGCTCGGGGTGCCGGGCCAGCTGCACCCGCTGCCAGCGGGTGAGGCGCTCGAAGATCTCCCGCTCCAGGGCCTGGGCGCGCCCGCGCAGGGCGTCCACCTGGCTCTGGAGCGCGGGGTCGGTCGCGCCGGGCTCGGTGAGCGCGTCGATGCGCTGCTCCAGGTCCCGGATGGGCCGCTCGAACTCCAGCTCCCGCGCCATGACTGCGTGGCTACCCCGCGGCGCCGCGGGCTCGCAAGTGCTCGAGGACCTGCTCGGGGTCCAGCTCGGGGGAGATCCAGTGCACGTCGGGCTCGTGGTTGAACCAGTTCCGCTGGCGCTTGGCGTAGCGGCGGGTCGCCACCACCGTGCTCCGCTCCGCCTCCGCCCGGTCGATCTCACCCGCGAGGAGGCGCACCGCGTCCCGGTAGCCGATGATCGCGAGCCCGGGGGCGTCCGGGGGCACCCCCTTCGCCAGGGCGGCGGCGGTCTCCTCCACCATCCCGCGGGCGTACATCGCCCGGGCCCGGGCCTCGATCCGGGCGTTGAGGGCGTCCCGCGGCCACTCCAGGGCCACCCCCACCAGGCGGTAGCGGGCCTCCCTGAACCCGTGCTCGGCCTGAAGGGCCGAGATCGGGGTGCCGGTGGTCTCGTAGACCTCGAGGGCCCGCCCGATCCGCTGGGGATCGGTGGGCTGGATCCGCCCCGCCGCCTCGGGGTCCACCGCGGCGAGGCGGGCGTGGAGGGCCACCGGGCCCAGGGTGAGGAGCTCGCCCCGGATCCGGGCCCGCACCTCGGGATCGATGTCCGGCGCCTCGAAGATCCCGCGCACCAGCGCCCGCATCCACAGGCCGGTGCCCCCGCACAGGATCGGCACCCGGCCGCGGCCGCGGACCTCCGCGATGACCTGGTCGGCGGCGGCGGCGAACTGGGCCGCGCTCCACTGCTCGGTCGGCTCGATGACGTCGATGAGGTGGTGGGGCACCGCCGCCCGCTCCTCGGGGGTCGGCTTGGCGGTGCCCACGTCGAGGCCCCGGAACACCTGGGCCGAGTCCACCGTGACCAGCTCACCGCCCAGGCGCTGGCAGAGCGCCACCGCGAGGGCGGACTTGCCGGAGGCGGTGGGTCCCATCACCGCGAAGAGGGGCTCCTTCGGGCTCACGAGCGGTGAAAGAGCCGGGCCAGCTGCGCCGCGCTCCACTCCACGAAGACCGGCCGCCCGTGCGGGCAGTAGGCGCCGAAGTCGATCTCGTCCATCTGCTGGAGGAGCGCCCGGATCTCCTCCACCTGCAAGCGGTCCTGCGCGCGCACCGCGGTGTGGCAGGCGGCGCAGGAGAACAGCGCGTCCAGGTAGTCCTCCATCGCGGTGCTCTCCGGCAGCTCCGCCAGCTCGTCGAGCAGATCGAGCACCATGCGCTCGAGCGGGGCGTCCCGGAGGGCGGCGGGGCACGTCTTCACCAGCCAGCGCCCCTCCCCGTCCGGCTCCAGGGTGATGCCGACGTCTGCAAGGCCGCTTGCCATGTCCTGGGCGAGGTTGTCGCGGCGGGCGTCCAGCTCGAGCACCAGCGGGATCAGGAGCGGCTGCACCTCGAGCGCGTCGGCCCGCCGCTGGGTGCGCAGGCGCTGGAAGGTGACCCGCTCGTGGGCGGCGTGCTGATCGATGAGGACCAGGCGATCCGGGGCCTGGCAGACCAGGTAGGTGCCGAGGACCTGCCCGATCGGGGTGAGGTCGGCGAAGCGCATGCGCTCGCGCGGGGTGGCGTCGGGGGTGGCCCGGTAGGGCTGGGGGGCCTCGCCGAGGACGTCGGCGAAGCCGCTCGCGGGCCACTCCGCGCGGGGCGCGGCGCCGGTGGAGGACCAGGGACCCGAGGTGGGCTCCGCCGCCCCGGGGCCCCCACGGCCGAAGCCCGACGAAGGCAGCGCGGTCGGCCCGGAGCTCGCGCCCCGCCCAGGGCCTGCGCCGCCGATGAGCTGGGCGAGGTCCAGCTCCGGCACGTAGCGGCCCGCCCCGGTGCGGCCCGCCCAGGCGCTCGGGCTCGTGCGGGCCCGGGCCGGGTCGCCCGACTGGGGCTCGGGGATGGGAGCGGGGCTCGGCGCCCACGCCTCGGGCGCGCCCCCTCGCTGCAACCAGGGTTGCGCCTCGAGGCCGCGGCTCACCGCCCCCGCCACCGCCCGGTGGATGTCGCCGGTGCGGGCGAAGCGGACCTCGGTCTTCTGGGGGTGCACGTTCACGTCGAACCCCGCCGGGTCCAGCTCGATGAACAGGACCACCACCGGGTAGCGGCCCCGCTCAAGCAGGGTCCGGTACGCGTCCTGGACCGCGTGCTGGATGGTGCGATCCCGCACGAAGCGTCCGTTCACGAAGGTGTAGAGGCCCTTGGTGCCGCGCTCGGAGAGGCCCGGCTCGGCCACGAAGCCCTGGACCTGCACCGCGTACGCCCGCCCGTCGTCCGGGATCGCGTGCAGGCGCGCCGCCACGTCCGCGCCGAGGATCCGGGCGAGGCGCCCCTTGGGGTCGTGGGCGCTGGCCGGGGGCACGTCGAGCAGGGTCTTGTGCTCGGTGACGAGCTTGAAGCCGACCTCGGGCCGGCACATCGCCAGCCGCACCAGCTGCTCGGAGACGTGCGACAGCTCGGTGCCCGGGCGCTTCAGGAACTTCTTGCGGGCGGGGACGTTGTAGAACAGGTCCGCCACCTCGACCGTGGTGCCGGGCGGGGCCCCGACATCGGCCACCAGCAGGTCGCGGCCGCCCTCCACCGTGACGCGGGTGCCCACGTCGCTCGTGGGCTCGCGCGTGGTGAGGGTGAAGCGGGAGACCGAGGCGATGGAGGGCACCGCCTCGCCGCGAAAGCCGAGGGTGCGCACCGCGTCGAGGTCCTCCACCCGCTGGATCTTGGAGGTGGCGTGGCGCTCCAGGCAGAGCACCGCGTCCTCCCGGCCCATGCCGTAGCCGTCGTCGGTGATCTTGATGCGGCGGGTGCCGCCCTCCTCCACCTCGACCCGGATCCGGGTGGCCTGGGCGTCGAGGGCGTTCTCGACCAGCTCCTTCACCACCGAGGCGGGGCGCTCCACCACCTCGCCGGCCGCGATCTGGTTGGCCACCGCCTCGTCCAGCCGCTTGATGCGGCCGCCTGTCGCCTCGCGGGTCACGCTGGCCCGAAGGTCCGGCCCCTTCGGCCTCCGAGTCAAGGCGCAAGCGGTCTTGCCTGCCCCGGCCCGCCGTGGTGCGCTCCCGCCATGACCCCTCGCCCCCAGTGGGTGCTGGCCGACCCTCACGGCGGCCACGATCCCGACGCGGACCGGGCGCTGGTGCGGCTGCTCGCCCAGGCCGCCCAGGCCCGGGCGGATCTGCTGATCATGGGGGACCTCTTCGTGGCGTGGCTGGCCCCGGAGCGCTTCTGGACCCCGCTCCAGCGCCGCGTCCTGGAGGGCGTGGCAGCGGTCCGGGCCGCGGGGGGGCAGACCCGCTTCGTGGTGGGGAACCGGGACTACCTGGTCGAGGCCCTCCTCGGCACGGTGTTCGACCAGGTCCTCACCGACGAGGCGGTGGTGCCGGTGGCCGGCCGCCCCACCCTGGTCTGCCACGGGGATCGGCTCAACCGCGCCGACTGGCCCTACCTCATGTGGCACCGCCTGAGCAGGAGCCGGCCGGCGGAGGCGCTCCTCGGCCTGCTCCCGGGCGCGGCGGGACGGGCGCTGGCCGCCCGCACCGAGGCCCGGATGGCCCGGGTGAACACCCGCTACAAGACCGGGGTGCTGCCCCTGGGCGCCCTCGAGGCCCTCGGCCGCCGAGCCGCCGCCCAGGGGGCGGCGCGGGCCCTGGTCGGCCACTTCCACCACGACCGCGTCCTGCCGGTGGCCGACGGGGCCCCGGTGGTGGTGGCCCCGGGCTGGTTCGAGCACCGCCGGATCCTCGTGGGCGGCCCCGACGGGGCCCTTTGCTCCACCCCGGCCGACGCCCTGGCCGATTGACCCTGCCGGCGATGCCCCACTAAGAGCATCACCCGATGCGCAGATTGATTCCGGCCACCCTGGCCGTGCTGGCGGCGGCCTGTGGCGGCGAGACCAACAACAACAACACGAACAACAACACCTCGGGCCTGTGCTTCGACATCACCGGCACCGAGAACGTGGACGGCCTCGAGCTCCGGCGCCCCGAGGAAGAGGTGGACGGCTGCCACGGGATCGACGGGGCGACCGAGGAGGAGCGCCTGTGCGAAGAGAAGGCACCGGACCTGTCCTGCCTCGGGCAGTCCGAGCCGCTCGGCACCCCGATCAACGTCACCTTCACCGGGTGCGTGAACTCCTTCGGTCTCGAGGCCCAGTCCGACGATCTCACCGTCACCGTGCTCCGTGAGACGGTGAACGGGAACATCACCGACCCCGGCTACGACCTGAACGGCGCGGCCGGGATGCAGGCCGAGAAGACCACCGGCGCCCTCGTCGGCGCCGATCCCGACACCGGCGCGGTAGGCCACACCCGCTCGAAGACGGTGGCGCGCGAGGTCTGCTTCGACCTCGGCCAGTTCACCATGGGCCAGGTCCCCACCGAGACCCGCCTCATCGTGCGGGTCACCGACCAGCACGTCGAGAAGTCCCGCCGCCAGTACGTCGACACCTACCAGTACAACGTCGTGCTGCGAAACGACGCCATCCGCGAGGGCCCCGCGCTGGACGCCCCGCTCGTGACCGACCCCGCCACCTACTGCGCGGCCAACCCCTGCTACGTGCACGACGACGTGAACACCGTCTTCGAGACCACCTTCAAGACGGTGGCCCTCACCGCCGGCGTCTCGCGCATCGACGGCGACGACGACCTCTACGACGGCACCGGCCAGGGCCACATCGCGGGCGAGATCCAGGACTGCACCTCGCAAGACACCCTGCGCAACGCGGTGGTCGGCGTCGACACCGCGGTGAAGAAGCTCGCCTACTTCAACGTCGGCTACCCGCCCGGCGTCGGCAACCTCGAGGACCCCAAGGTCGACCAGAGCCGGAGCCGCACCAACGCCGACGGCCTCTACGCCGCGATCGCCGCTGACACCCAGGACGGCGGCCAGGCGGTGAAGATCGGCGCGGTCATCACCCGCTCGGTGTGCGGCGACGACGGCATCTGCCAGTGCAAGGACGGCAAGACCAACGCCGAGTGGCCGGGCGCCGACGCCAACGAGGCGCGCGTCGACGTGCTCGGCAGCCGCCAGATCTACGTCTACCCGGACAGCATCACCATCCTGACCTTCGACCGGAACCTCTACACGGCTCAGTAGCCGTCGGAGGCGGAGGTCCAGGCTTGGGAGCCTGAGGGCTTGGGAGCCTGAGGGCTTGGGAGCCTGAGGGCCTGGGAGCCTGAGGGCGCGGAGGTGATTCGCGCTGCGCTTCCGGGCCCAAGGCCTTCCCCTCTCCGGGGGACCGGCGGGGTCCTCCGTCTTGGCTCTGATCGACGGTGGATCCGCCTTGTTGGGGCCCCGGCGGCTTCTACTCCACAAGACTTCTCCTGTGTCCCAACGGTCCCCCTCCGGGGGAAGGCCTCGGACCCTCCCGCTCCGCTTGCGCCTTCGCCCCGGATGCTCCGCGCTCCCTCGGGGCACCTTCTGATCCTGGCAGGCCCGGTTCGGCAGGAGCGCTGGCGCTTGGTTACGCGTGGCTCTTGTCTCGGCGAACTGAAAAGGCCGTTCGCGAGCAGTGACGGCGCAGCCTACGGATTGGCGAGCGCTCGGAGCCCAGGTTCGGCAGCGATGACCCGCTGTCGTTGGTGCCGGAGCGCCGCGAGATCTGCTGGATCGATCGTGGCGAGATCACGTTCCTCGACCACGGCTACCTCTGCGCTGCTGGCATCGAACACAACCGTGAACACATCGAGCGCGTTCTCCCGCCCGCTGAGTGGCACCCACTTCTCGCCAGTGTCCGTCCGGACAAGCAGGCGACCGGTTGGCGACTCCTCCCAGGCCTCATTGGGTTCGAGTGGAGCCTCGATCCAGACGAAGTAGCGCACCTTCACCTTGCCCTCACCGACCACCTCCTCGCCCCGCTCCACGCACTTCGCAAACCAGGGTGGGCGGCTGGTCAATGGATGCCGACGCTCGAGCGCCGCGTCGGCGGCGGCCGTGGCCCAGGCCAACAGATCTCGACGGAGTGGCGCACCTCGACCTCGTCCTCGCTCGACGTCCGCACAGCCTGCGCTACGTGGGTCGCGAACCACGCCGGGCGCCCGTCCTGGGGTGACGCCAACCCCCTCGACCTCCGCGCAACCCACCCTGCACCCACAGGGGGAGAGTCCCCGGAGCGCAGACGCAAGCGGAGCGGGAGGGTCCGAGGCCTTCCCCCGGAGGGGGACCGTTGGGACACAGGAGAAGTCTTGTGGAGTAGAAGCCGCCGGGGCCCCAACAAGGCGGATCCACCGTCGATCAGAGCCAAGACGGAGGACCCCGCCGGTCCCCCGGAGAGGGGAAGGCCTCGGGCCCGGAAGCGCAGCGCCGCCCTACCTCCGCGCCCTCAACCACCCAAGCCCTCAACCACCCAAGCCCTCAACCACCCAAGCCCTCAACCACCCAAGCCTCAGTCCGCCGTCTTGGGCGCAGTACCGAAGACGTAGTCCCAAAGCGGGTTCGACACGCCGTACCGGAGCGGCTCGTGCTTGAAGTGGTGCGCCATGTGGTACGCCCGCAGGTACTTCATCACCCGGTTGTCCCACGCGAAGTGGTGGGTGGCGTAGTGGATCATGTCGTAGGCGAGGTAGCCGAAGGCGAGCCCGGCGAAGGTGCCGTAGCGCATCACGTCGCCCAGGGTCACGGAGTACAGGCCCCAGAACAGCGCGGCGAGCGGCAGGCTGATGGTGGGCGGGAAGACCAGGCGCATCTTGTCGTTGGGCCAGTCGTGGTGGACGCCGTGGGCGAGCCAGATGAAGCGCTTCCCGAGCTTGCTCGAGGCGTCGTAGTGGAAGAGCACCCGGTGGAGCCAGTACTCCATCAGGGTCCAGTTCACGAGGCCGAGGAGGAACAGGCCCGCGAAGGTCAGGCCGGTGGTGCCCACCTCGAAGGCCCGGTAGCTGACCCAGGCGATGAGGGGGATGAAGATGGCGGGGGGCTGCCAGGGCGGGATGCGCGAGAAGAACTCGAAGAAGTCGCTCTCGAACATCCGCTTGGACTCGGACTCCGCGCTCGCCTTGATGGGACGCACGGCTCGAACGCTAGGCAGCCGACGCGGGAAGTGCAAGGAACTTCGGGGGCCTGGCCCTCACGCTTCCAACCTGCGGGTCGGTCGGAAGCAGGTCAGCTTGCGCCGCCGCGGGCCTTGTCGAGCGCCTCGGCCACCGAGGCCTCCACCCGCTCGGCCTGGGTGGTGAGGGCGCGCACCGCGGGCTCCGCGGTCTCGGCCATCGACTCGAGCAGGCTCGCCGCGGCCCTGAGGGCCCGGGAGACCGCCGCGATGACGTCGGCGTCGGTGTGGATGCCTCGCGCGCTCCGACCGCGGATGAGGCCCTCCACGATCTGCTCCTTCACGAAAGGCAGGTTGTCGGCGTGCACCAGCTCCGCCGCCACCACCGCCGAGGCGAGCTGGCCGCAGCCGCTCTTCAGCTTGTCGCGCGGGCGCAAGGTCGCGAGCATCCGGTGGGCGAGGCGCCCCGCGTCGATGTGCCCCTTCAGGACGTAGTCCGGGTGGGCCTGGTGGGCCACCCGGTGGAGCGCGCCCACCCAGCGGCTCACCGCCATCGACGCGATCAGGGCGAGCTGCCCCACCCCGACCTTGCCCAGGATCTCGCCGAGCTTGGCCTTCTTGGCGAGCTGCGCGGTGGCCAGGGCCTGGGCGTAGCGCACCGCCACCGTGCCGTCGCCGCCCAGCTCGGGCCGCTCCTGGTGGGTGCCCTCACCGGTGAGGACGTTTGTCCGGTGCTCCAGGTCCTGACGCAGGCGCAGGAGCGCGGCGTCGACCTGCTCGAGGCGGGTCGCCGCGCTCCGCAGGCGCTGCACGTCGAACGCGAGGGCGCTCCGGATCTCGTCCGCGCTGGGGATGGGCTTGCTCATGGGACGCTCGCAGTCCGAAACACCGGTCGCTCGGCGGCCCTGCCCTCAGTTGCAGGTATCGGCGACGTTCACCGTCTCTTGCCCCGCGGTCTGGCTGCGGGAGCCGCAGCTGTTCTCGAGGTCGAGCCGGATGATGTAGAGGCCGCCCTTCTCCGGGATGAAGAGGGTGGACTCGGCGTCGGCCGGCATGAAGGTCGGGTTCGGCGGCTGGGCGAAGAGCCAGCTCCAGGCGTAGCTGGTGATGGTGGTGCCGCCGGTGGCGGCCCCGCCCGGGGCGGAGCTGGTGGCGTTCACGCGCACCGGCTGACCCTTGCACGGCCGGGGCGTCTCGACCGTGATCACCGGCGTCGGGAAGAAGCAGGGGATGTCGTTGGCGTCCAGCACCACCTTGAGCTCCGGGGTGACCGGGTCGTTGGAGCGGATCAGGAGGTTCACGAGGTCCGTGGTGGAGATGTCGTTGTTGTCGTAGACGATGCAGAGCTGGGTCGAGCTGTTGGTGCACCCCGGGTTGGTGGGCGGGCAGAGGGTGATGCCCGGGTCACACTTGTTGGTGCCCGCGCAGGACGCGATGCCCTCGATCTCGAAGTCGTCCACGGAGGGGTGGGTGGCGGTGTCGTCCGAGCCCAGCATCTCGAGCTCGTTGATGACCAGGTCGCCATAGCCCACGTTGGAGATGGTCAGGCACTCCCGGCGCGGGGGCAGCGGGGGGTCCGGCAGCGGCTGGGGCAGCGCGAACACCAGGGTGTTCGGCGGGTCGACGTTGATCGTCGGCACCGCGCCACCCTGAATGTAGATGATGTCCGGAGTGCCGATCATCGGATCGGGGTCGTTGCTCGTGATGACCAGCTGCTCGGCGTCCTGGCCGGTGTCGGCCGGGGTGTAGTGGATGAAGACGTCCATGCTCTGGTTGGCCATCAGCTCGATCGGGTAGTTCGTGCCACGCGTGGTATCGAACTGCAGCTCCGGGTTCCCGGACATGACGCGCATGTCGGTGATGCGGAGGGTGGCGTCGCCGAAGTTCGTGATGGTGCGGGTGGCGGTGGCGGTGAGCCCCTGCTCCACCGGGCCGAAGTTCACGTGGTCGTCGATGGTGATGGTGAGGTCGGGCGCCGAGCCCTGAGCGGTCAGGGGCGCGGTGACCAGCGGTCGGTCGGGGTCGTTGGTGAACAGGCGCAGGCCGGTCATGGTGGCGGCCTCGCCCCGGAACAGGCCGGTCTTGATGCCGGAGAAGCGGATCAGGAAGCGCTTGGCGCCCTCGGTATCACCCGCGTCGATCGGCACCACGAACGGGCTCCCGGTGTCGACCACCAGGTCCGAGCCCGACAGCTCGTGGAGCGAGAAGCCGACCTCGTCCCCGTTGTAGAAGCGCCCGTCGTCGAGGCCCTTCACGATGACCTCCATGCGCTCGATCGACAGGTCGCCGACCGGCTTGTCGTTGCGCCAGGCGTTCTGCACCTCGATCACCAGGTCGCAGGGCGTCTCGCCCGCGTTCACCGCGCCGAACGTCATGCCGTTGCACACCGTCATGTTCGGGTCGGTCATGCCGCACGCCGCGCCCACCGGGCACAACACGGTGACCACCGGGGGCTGCACCGGCTGACCTGAGAGCGTGATCCGGGCCCCGCCGGTGGGGGTGTTGTCGGTGATCGCCAGGTCCGACGCGTCCGGGGCGCCCGGGCAGGTGTTGTAGTCGAAGTTCTCCTTGAGGCTGTTGCCGACCCAGGCGTCCGGGCACGGCCGGTAGGCCACCGAGATGCTGGAGGTCTTGCCGGGAGCCAGGCTCGCCAGCTCCGCCGGCACCGTCACCGTGAACTTGTCGCTCGCGCCCTCCACCAGGGCGTCGGCGATGGTCAGGGACGCCGACCCGTTGGAGCGCACCACGATGGTGAGGGTCTTCTCGTCCGCCACCGAGACGTTGCCGAAGTCGAGCAGGTTGTCCGGCTCGTAGCGCGCGCCGGGAGGAACTCCTGCGTCTCCTCACACGAGCAGCGCGGTAGGGAGCTCAGGGCCAGCACCGTCAGCATGACGTGGGGCAACAGGTTGGGTCGGCGGCGCGGAGCCTGGGGGGAATGAGCCATCACGAGAGATCTTCCTCAGGGGTGGTTTGCCGGTAGCAAACGGGGCCACATCCGGTCAATCCATGGGATGGGGCGCACACGCGCGCGTCCCCCGCCTGCAAAGCAGCCCCTCACCCATGATAGGCTGCGCCCCGCCCTCCGTCTCTACCCCAGATGCCGCGCCGCAGCCTCATCCTCATCGCCCTGGCCCTGGGCCTCGCCGTTCCGGCGGCCGGGTCGGTTCCGCTCCGACCCGCCGTTCTCGCCGCCCTGAGCGCCGGCGCGTCCCGCGGCTCCCGCATCCTCGCCTTCGCCAACCGCTGGCTGGGGACCCCGTACCAGTGGGGCGGCACCACGCGGAGCGGGATCGACTGCTCCGCCTACCTGCGCCAGATGTTCCGGGACCTCTTCAACGTCGAGCTCCCGCGGACCACCCGGCAGCAGATCAACCTGGGGGTCGACCTCGACGTGAACCCGAGGCGGCCCGGCCTCAGCATGGTGCCGGGGGACCTGATCTTCTTCATCGGCCCCGACGGCCTCCCCACCCACGTGGTGGTCTACGCCGGCAACGACACCATCACCCACAGCGTCAGCGGGCGGGGGGTGGTCGTCGATCCCATAAAGAAGGTGTTCGGGCGCCGGATCGTGGCGCGGCGCCTCCTCGTCCCGCGCAGCGGCGGCGACGACAGCGCGGGGTTCGCCCCCATCCCCGCGGCCGGGCCGATCATCCCCAAGGAGATCCCCTGCCCGCCCGAGATCCGCCCCAAGCGCAGCGAGGTCGCCCGCTACGCCAAGGCCCCCATCTCGGACTGGGCGGTGTTCGGCGAGCGCGACATCTGCGACTTCCGCGCCCTCGCCCAGGGCCTGCGCGACAAGGGCGGGCCCGCGGCCGAGGCCAACGCCAAGAAGCTCGACGACCACGCGGTGTGGCTCGAGAGCATCGACGAGCTCAAGGACGAGATGGGGCGCGGCTGGTGATCGGCAAGCGTGACGCGGGGGGGCTGCTCGCCACGAAGAAGAGCCCGGTGGTGCTCGCGCTGCGCGCGGCGACGTTGCCGTGCTGACGGTGGCGCTCTTCGCGCTGGGCCTGGCCCTGGTGGCGCTGGTCAGCGCGAGTTGAGCAGGGCGTGCCTGCAGGTCAGAGCGCGCGCGGGTCGGTGAGCTTGCCGGTCACCGCGGAGGCCGCCGCGACCGCGGGCGAGACCAGGTAGACCGGGCCGGGGGCGCCCATCCGACGATCGAAGTTCCGGTTGGTGGTGGAGGCGGTGGTCTCGCCGTCGTTGGGGATCCCGGGCCCGTTCCCGATGCAGGAGCCGCAGCCGGGCGGGGTCACCACGCAACCCAGGTTGCGGAACAGCTCGAGCAGGCCCTCGGCCTCGGCGTCCTTGGCCACCTGGGCCGAGGACGGGGTCACGGTGACCCGCACCCCCGGCTTCACCGCGCGGACCCTTCAGGACCTCGGCCGCCGCCCGCAGATCGGCGAGCGAGCCGCCGGTGCAGGACGCGATGACCACGTTGTGCACGTCGACCGCGCCGTGCTCGGCGAGCGGGGCCCGGTTCCGGCTGTCGCCGGGGGTGGCCACGGTGAGGGGCACGTCGGCGAGGTCCACCTGGATGGTCTTCACGTAGTGGGCGCCCGGGTCGGGCTCCACCAGGAGGCTGTCGATGTTGGTGCCGGGGCGGTGGGCCACCAGGAAGTCCCGCACCGGCTTGCAGGGGGCCACGATGCCGGTCATCAGGCCGCCCTCCACCGTCATGTTGGTGAGCACCGAGAGCTCGTCCACGTTCCACTGATCGAGGCCGGGCCCGGCGAACTCCACCACGCAGGTGTCGGTGGGCGACTCGCGCCAGTGCTCCTCGCGGAAGTAGGGATCACCGATCAGGTGCAGGATGAGATCCTTGGGCGACAAGATGCCTTGCGCGTCGCCGGTGACCTCGACCCGCACCGTCTTCGGCACGGTGACCGGGATGAGCCCGGTGCGGAGCGCGAAGGCCATGGCGGTGGAGCCCACCCCGAACGCGAAGCTGTTCAAGACGCCTGCGGTGGGGGTGTGGCTGTCGGTGAGGACGATGATGGTGCCGGGCAGGCCGTACTCCTCCACCACCACGCGGTGGCAGACCCCGGGGGGGAGCGGGCGGCCGGGGCCGTGCAGGCGGATGCCGTTCTTGTCGCAGGCCTCCACCATCTCCTCGGTGAGGGCCATGGCGGGGGCGAGGCGCTGCCCCTTCACCTTGAGCGGCACCGTCTCGTGGGACAGGAGCACGAAGTGGTCCTCGAACGCGGCCACCTCGGCCGGGCGGGTCACCGGGGTGTCGCCCCACTCGCTCGCGTACAGGTGCATCACCATGCCCGCGGTGTACTCGTGCATGCCTCGGAAGCCCGCCTCGCAGAGCACCTGATCGCCGGGGGCGACCGAGCCGATGCCGGTGGCCTCACCCGGGGCCCGGAAGGTCCGCTGGGCGATGATCTTCTCGACGCAGTTCATCGGGCGCGCGCGGCGCTCGAGGTCGTAGGACGGCGTCACCTCGCCCGCGAGCAGGCGGGTGCCGTAGCGCATCAGCCCGCCGTTGCCGGCCACCGCACGAAAGAACGGCGGCAGCTCGTCGGCGAGGGCGGCGAGATCCACGTCCTCGCCCTTCTGCAACCGCTCCAGCACCGAGAAGTCGGTGGTGAAGGGCAGCCCGCTGTAGACCATGTTCTCCTGGAAGATGCGCTGGAAGCTCTTCGCCACCACCAGCTCGATGCCCGCGCCCTGGTGCGCGACCACCGCCACCTCGCGGGAGGAGCCGGAGCCGTAGGCGTCGCCGCCCACCATCACCTGAAAGCCACCTTGCCGGACCGAGTCCTTCTGCACCGCCTCCTTGAAGTTCTCCAAGAAGTACGGGCCGAGGATCTCGCCCGTGTAGCCGAGGGTGCAGGCCGCCCCGCTGATCATGGCGTCGGTGTTCACGCCGTAGTGCAGCGGCGCGTCGGCGGCCGGCGCGGCGCCCTCCCCCGCCAGCTGGTTGCGGACGGTGTCGGGATCGTCGGTGAGCCAGAGGACGCGGCCGGTGAGCTTCATGGGCCTTGAGGTACCACCCGGGCCGAAGTGCCCACAAGATGAAACATTTCAGCCGGTTTTGTGTCTCGATGGTGATACATTTTGGCGGTGATCACCCGCGGACACCTGGAGGCGTTCCTGGAGGTCGCGGCGGCCGAGTCCATCCAGGCCGCGGCGAAGAAGAGCGGGCGCTCCCGGGCGACCTACCACCGCCAGCTGGCCGAGCTGCGGGCCCTGCTCGGCGCCCCGGAGCTGCTGGCGCGCGCCCCCGGGCAGCGCCACACCGTCCTCACCCCGGCCGGGGCGGCGCTGCGGGACCGGGCCCAAGCCTTGTTGTCGCGATGGGACCGCTGGGAGGCCGAGACCCGGGACGCCCTGGGCGCGGCGGCCCATCGGGTCCGGGTCGGCGCCCTGGCCGGGGCCTTCGACCTGCTGGCCGACGTGGTGGCGGAGCTGGGCGGGCCCTACGTGCTCGTGGAGTACCCGGGCGACCGCCTGGCCGCCGCGGTGAGCCAGGGCGCGGTGGACCTCGGCTTCGGCACCCGCACCCCCGACGCCGAGGCGCGCAACCTGGCCTTCGAGCCGTGGGGGCCGCCTCCCCTGGGCTGTGATCCTCCCCGCCGCCCAGGCCGAGCGCTTCGGCGAGCGGGTGAGCCTGGCCGAGCTGCACGACGTGCCGATGGTGGTGCACCGGGGCGGCCCGGCGCGGGCGCTGTTGGACCAGCACTTCGCAAGCCACCCTGCGGGCCCGCTCACCCTGGTGGCGGCGTGCGAGGTCGAGAGCACCCCCGCATGGTCGACATGGTGGCCCGGGGCTTCGGCCCCGCGGTGGTGAGCCTGTTCCGCCTGCGCTTTTTGCCCGACGAGGGCGTGGTGGCCCAGGCCGCTGGTGGACGGGCCGCCCGCGCTGGAGGCCGGGGTGTACTCCCGGCGCGGTGCGCCGCTGGGGGCGGAGGCAAGGCGGCTTGCGGACGCGGGGCTGGGAGGCCTTCGGCGCGGTGCTCCGGGCTCAGTCCGTGGGCTCCCGGCGAGCCAGGTAGACCCACGGGCTCTCCGCCTCCAGCTCTGGGGTGATCGAGATGGGTCTGTGGACCACGCGCTGCCGTCCCAAAGGTCGGCGCGCCACGGCTTCTGTTGATTCCCTGGGCTTCGAAGCCCTTCGAGTGCGCGCTTTTCGATCTCGCGGATCCGTTCCCTCATGATTGCAGGCATCTGCTCCTCGGTCAGCCTGGAGGTTCGCCCGTCGGGGCACCCGAAGCGCACGCAGTAGATCGGCGGCAGGTGCGCGTTGAGGCACCGGAACGCGTCGCCCTGGTCGTCGGACACCCACAGCGACCCGGTGGTGCTCCCGAAGGCCAGCGACTGCCCTGCCCCGTCCACGTCCAGGGCGTGGCGGTAGACCAGGTCGTAGGCGTCCTCCTGGGGCAGGCCCTCGGTGAGGACCTCGAAGCTCTTCCCACCGTCCCGAGTGCGGGCCACGATGACCCGGCCGTCCTTGGGGAGCCGCTGCTCGTCCTTGATCGCCGGCACCACCCACGCCGTCTCGGGGTCGGTCGGGTGGGCGGCCATCGCGAAGCCGAAGGTGCTGGGCAGGCCGCCTTGCAGCTCGGTCCAGGTGTCGCCGCCGTCGGTGGAGCGGAAGATGCCGTTGTGGTGCTGGCACCAGAGCACGTCGGGCACCGCGGCGCAGCGCACCACCCGGTGCGGGTCCTGGCCCACCGGGTCGCCCGCGTGCTCGGGCGGCGCGTAGTCGGCGCGCATCCCGGTGTACTCGCAGCGCCAGGTCTCGCCGTCGTCCTCGGTGCGCCAGACCCCGCCCACCGAGACCGCCACCGCCACCTTGCGGCCGTCCTCGGGGTGCACCGAGATGCTGTGGATGCCGGCGAAGTCGTAGCCCCCGCCCGCCCAGCGCTTCCGGTCCGGGGTGGTCCCACAGGCTGCGGACGAGGGTCCACGAGGCGCCGTCGTCGTCGCTCCGGAACAGGCCGCCAGGGATGGTGCCGGCCCACAGGCGCCCGGGCTGGCTGGTGTGCCCCGCCTCGAGGCTCCAGAGCATCTGTACGCTCCAAGGCACCGGCTGCTTGCGGAACGGGTCGATGTCCTCCACGCCCTCGGGCTTGGGCGGGTACGCCGGCGCCGCGCCCTCGGTGAAGCTGCGCCCGCCGTCGGTGGAGCGGTGGAGCTTCGTGCCGAAGTGCCCGTGCTTCACCGCGGCGTGGATGGTCCCGGTCCGCGGGTCCTGGAGGACCATCGGCACCTCCACCCCCATGAACTGGCGCGCCGCCACCTGCCACTCGCCGCCCTCGCGCTCGAGGATGAAGAGCCCCTTGCGCGTCCCCACCAACAACCTGTCCGCCATTCGATCAGCCTCCCGAGAGCGCCTGCATCACGTAGATCTCGTCCGCCGCCCCCACCGGATCCGAGAGCCCCTCGCGGTCGTGCACCTGCACGCCCTTCACGAACACCGTCACGTGCTTCCTCAGGCCGCCCTGATCCTCCAGGATGTACCCTCGGAGCGCAGGATGCATTGCAAACACCGCGTCGAGCACAACCCGCACCGTGGCGCCCTCGGCGTCCACCGACGGGCAGTCCACGTGCCGGCGCAGGTTCTGCGTGAAATGCACCGTGGCCATGAGCGCGGAAAGTTACTACGGAGCGGCCGGATTGCCACCCGTATTCATCCGATGAAGTCTTCCAGGACGCACCGCATCATAGTAGCGGAGGCGGACATGAAGCTCGCATTCATCTCCCTCACCCTCGCCGCTGCCCTCCTCGGGAGCGGCTGCGCACCCAGCTGCACGGCGCCAACAAGGTCGGCGGCCCCGAGAGCTCGACCTGGGTGTTCATCAACGTCGACAACAAGGACCTCCAAGGCGTCTACCGCTGCGCGGAGACCGGCGACGAGGGCCCCGTCTGCATCAAGGCCAAGCTCAAGAAGTAGCGCGCCAGACCTCCCTGAGCGCCTCCACCAGCCGCCGGTAGTCCTGGGGCGCGTTGTAGACCTGGGCCGAGATCCTGAGCAGCCGCCAGCGCTGAAAGCGCATCACCGGGAGCTCCAGCCCTCGCGCGAACAGCGCGTGGTGCACCCGGTCCATGCCGAACGCCCCGGGCTCCGGGGCCTCGTCCAGGATCACCGTGGCGAGGCTCCCCAACATCTCGCTCGGGCCCGCCGGCTCGACCCCGAACGCGTCCACCAGGAGCTGCCGCCCCTCCAGCACCAGGGCCCGGTTGGCCGCCATCGCCGACGGCAGGCCGCCCGGCAGGATGCCTTGCATGAACGCCAGAGCCGCGGGGAGCGCGAGCACCGCGGTGGGGTCGGTGGTCCCGACCCAGTCCAGCTCCACCTGGAAGCGGGGCCGGCCGTCCTCGGGGGCGTTGGCGCCGTGGCTGGTCACCACGGGGCGCAGGCTGTCCTGCAGGTCGCGGCGCACGTGCAGGATCGCCGCGCCCTTGGGGGCGCAGAGCCACTTGTGGGCGTTGGCGGTGTAGTAGGCGGCGCCGAGCCGGTCGAGGTCGAGCGGGAGCATGCCGAGGGCGTGGGCCCCGTCCACCACCGCCTCCACCCCGCGCGGCGAGCGCGGGCACCAGGCGCTCCACCGGGAGCACCAGGCCGGTGGGGCTGGTGACGTGGTCGAGCACCGCGAGCTTCGTCCGAGGCGTCACCGCGGCCAGCACCGCGTCCACCACCGCGTCGGGGCCCGGACAGGGCAGCGGCAGCGCCGCCACCACCACCTCCGCCCCCCGCAGCTCCGCCCAGCGCCGGGCCGCGTTGTTGCACGCGTTGTAGCCGTGGTCGGTGATCAGCACCTGGTCGCCGGGCGCGAGCGGGAACGACGCCAGCGCGGTGTTCACCCCGGTGGTCGCGTTGTTCACGAAGGCGAGGTCCCGGGGCGAGGCCCCCACGAGGGCGGCCATCGCCTCCCGTGCCGCCTCCCACAGCGCGGGCAGCTCCCTGATGAAGAAGCGCACGGGCTCCGCCTCCAGGCGCGCTCGCAACTCGGCTTGCACCTCTTGCACGACCCGGGGGCAGGCCCCGAAGGAGCCGTGGTTCAGGAACGTGATGGTCGGATCCAGGGTCCAGTGGGAGGCCAACGGCGAGGGCATGCCGGTTTTGCTAGCACGGCGGGCGCCCGGTCGCGCTATGGTCCCCGGCCATGGAGATCCTCCTCATCCGGCACGCGCGCCCCGGCTGGGTGGCCGATGGCCGCGGGGTGTTGGACCCCGCCCTGACCCCCGAGGGCGAGGCCCAGGCCCAGCACCTGGGCGAGGCGGTCCACGCCTGGCGCAGGAAGCCCAAGACCCTGTGGGTGTCCCCCGCCGCCCGGGCGCGGCAGACCGCGGCGCCGGTGGCCCGGGCCCTCGGCCTCGAGCCGGTGGAGCACGGGTGGCTGGAGGAGATCCGCCTGCCCCCCGACTGGGACGGCGCCGCCGCCCTCGACATCCGCGACCACTTCGCCACCGCCCGCAGCCGCACCGAGGCCCAGTGGTGGGCCGGGATCCCGGGCGGGGAGTCGTTCCACGACTTCGAGGCCCGGGTGACCGAGAACATGGCCGCCGCCCTCGGCGCGCTCGGCATCCGGCGCCGGCAGGGCGCCGAGGCCGAGGCCCCGCTCTACGACCTGCCGGAGCCCGACCAGGTCCTGGCCATCGTCGCCCACGGGGGCACCAACGCGGTGCTCACCTCGTACCTGCTGGGCCTGCCGATGGTGCCCTGGGCGTGGGAGCGCTTCGTGACGGAGCACGCCTCGGTGACCCGCCTGCGGGCCGCGCCCCTGTTGGGCGGCCACATCTTCGGCCTCCGGGAGCACAGCGACGCCAACCACGTGCCCGGGCATCTGCGCTCGCGTTAGCCCGGCGGCTGGGCTAGATCTGACCCCATGCCCATGCACGATCTCGACAACGCGGCGACGGTGGAGGTGCTCAACCGCATCATGGAGGCGGAGCTCGCGGGGGTGGTGCTCTACACCCACTACTCCCTCATGATCACCGGGCCCAACCGCATCCCGATCGTGCAGTTCATGAAGGGCCAGGCCAACGAGTCGCTCATGCACGCTCAGCAGGTGGGCGAGCTCCTCACCGGCCTCGATGGGCACCCCAGCCTCCGCATCGCGTCGCTGGACGAGACCCACAAGCACAGCATCCGCGACATCCTGACCGAGAGCCTGGCCCACGAGCAGCGCGCGACCTCGCTGTACAAGGAGCTGCTGCACGTGGTGGAGGACGCCTCGGTCTACCTCGAGGAGTTCGCGCGCTCCATGATCGGGCAGGAGGAGATCCATCAGCTCGAGCTGAAGAAGATGCTCCGCGACTACGGAGGCTGAGCGGCGTGGAGCTCAGGGCCCTGGCCGAGGCGGTGCTCTTCAGCGCCCGCATGGACGGAAAGCTCCTCCGCCCCGACGCGCTCACCGACGCCGCCCCGGCCCTCGCCCTCGTCCAGCTCCCCGACGCCCCCGGCCGCCCCGCTGGCCTGGTGCTGGGCGCGGGCAAGAAGGCGCCCTTCCCCGCCGACCTCACCGCCGACTCCGGGCGCGGCCTCGCCATGCACTTCTTCGCCAACCACGAGCTGTTGGCGATGGAGCTCATGGCCCTGATGCTCCTGCGCTTCCCCGACGCGGACCCCGCGTTCCGCATGGACCTCGCCCGCACCATCGCCGAGGAGCAAGACCACTTGCGCCTCTACCAGGGCCGGATGGAGGCCCTCGGGGTGGGCCTCGGCGACCTGCCGGTGAGCGCCTTCTTCTGGCAGGCGATGCGCGGCGCCCCCGACCCCCTCACCTTCGTGGTGCAGATGGCCCTCACCTTCGAGCAGGCCAACCTCGACTACTGCCTGCACTACAAGGCGCGGTTCCTCGCCGAGGGCGACGCGGCCAGCGCCGACGTGCTGGAGCAGGTCTACCAGGACGAGGTCGGTCACGTGCTCCACGGGGTCCGGTGGTTCAACGCCTGGCGCCCCCCGGGCGAGAGCGACTGGGAGGCGTACCTGAAGCGCCTGCCCGCCCCGATGACCCCGGCCCGGGCCAAGGGGCCGGTGCTCGACGTGGCGGGGCGGCGCCGGGCCGGGCTGAGCGAGGACTTCGTGCGCCACCTCGCGGTGTACAGCGCCTCCAAGGGCCGCCGACCCCGGCTCTGGCTCTTCGAGCCGTGGCTGGAGGAGGCCCTGGCCGCGGGCGACGCCCCCTTCACCCCCACGCGCGCAGGTCACCGCCCTCGCCCGGGATCTGGCCCCCGCCTTCGCCCTCCTCGGCAGCCCGGACGACCAGGTGCTCCTCGACGCGGCGCCCCCGCTGGGCCACCTCGAGCACCTCGCGCAAGCAGGCCTGCAGCTCCCGGAGGTCGTGCTGCCGAGCGATCTCGAGGCCATCCTGCAGGACGACCTGCGCGCGCCGGAGCGGGTGGTGCCGTGGGGGGTCACAGCGCGCGCCGCCGCCCTCGCCCGGCGGGTGGGCGCCCCCCTCCCCGAG
Source organism: Deltaproteobacteria bacterium (assembly GCA_020632995.1). Taxonomy (GTDB): domain Bacteria; phylum Myxococcota; class Kuafuiibacteriia; order Kuafuiibacteriales; family Kuafuiibacteriaceae; genus JACKEN01. The sequence continues at coordinate 1,378,319 of JACKEN010000001.1, forward strand.
GCCCCGGTGCGGCGCTGGTCCTCCAAGCTCGCGAGCCGCGCCCTCCTGCAGTCCTTCTTGCGTGACCACGCCGACGACCGCCTCCTCGGGCCGCCCGACGCGCTCCTCGGCGAGGTGGTGACCACCCTCGACGCCGCCCTGGCCGCGGCGGACGCCATCCGCGCGGCCGAGCCCGCCCGCGCGGCGCTGGTGAAGGCCCCCCTCTCGGCCAGCGGCCGGCACCGGGTGCGGCTCCTGGTGGGTGAGGCGCTGTCGCCCGGCCAGCGCGGCTTCCTGGAGGGGGCCCTGGGCCAGGCAGGGGCGCTCTGGGTGGCGCCCTGGCTCCCACGCCTGCGCGACATGGGGGTGCCGTTCGAGGTGCTGCCCTCGGGCCAGGTGCGGGAGGACGGCCCCCTGTGGATGCTCACCGACCCCAAGGGCGCCTACCTGGGTCACGTGCTCGGCCCCGCCGACCTGGGCCTGTCCGCCCCGGTGCGACGCGCGCTCCACGCCCACGGCCCGTGGCTGGAGCGGGTGCGCGCCGCGGTGCGCGCCGCGGGCGCGGCCCTCGCCGAGAGCGGCTACGCCGGCCCGGCCGGCCTCGACGTCTTCATCTACGGGCGCGAGGAACCTGCGCAGGTCCACCTGCACCCGCTGGTCGAGGTGAACCCGCGCCACACCATGGGCCACGTCGCCCGGCGGCTCGCCCGGGCGGTGGCCCCCGGGGTCCTGGCGGTCTTCGCCCCGGTCCGGGCGCGCGACGCAGGTGATCTCGCCAAGTGGGCCGAGGCCCTCCCCCCGCCCCGCCGCGGTGAGCGGGGGCTGGTGAGCGGTGTGGTCCGGCTCGCCGATCCCACGGCGGCACGCCACACGCTGCCGGTGCTCGCGGTGGGGTCCTCGATCGAGCTCCTTCGGGTGGGCGCGTTGGGCGCGGCGCTCGGGCCGCTCCCTACTCCCGCGTGATCGGGGTCGTCACCTCGGTGATCGAGACGTCCTCGAGGCTCAGGTTGAGGGGGCGTCCGGCCCCGATGGTGAGGCCCACTTCGCTCCCGCTCACCGCGCCGGAGCGAAACCGGGCGTCCGTCACCGGCTCGATGTGCAGGCCAACCTGCCCGCCCGCACCCGGAAGCGCTCCGCGCGGAGCCCGCCGCCGTCCACCACCTCGAAGCCGCCCGAGCCTGGATCGAAGGTCTCGGTCTCCACCGCGACGTCGCTCGCCTCCACCTCCCCCTCGGTCGGGCCACAGTCCACCAGCTGGAGCACCGGCACCGTCCCGTCGACGAAGAGCCCGAACCCGGCCGCGTCCGGAGGCGGCCAGGCGCTCCACCGTGGCCGGCCGCACCTCGACGAGCGACACCGCGTCACCCCCGGTGTCGCGCACGTCCAGATCACGGAGGTGGGCGCTCCCGCAGTAGGCGTGGATCCCCCGGAAGGCCGCACCTCGAAGCACGACCCGCTCCAGGGTGGTGTCCGCCTTCTCGAGGCTGATCACCGCGCTGTCGTCGAAGCGGACGACCTCGGTGCCCTCTACCGTCAGGTCGCGGATCCTACCCTCCACCGGGCCGTTGTTGCCCCCGAGGCGCAGGGCGCCCCCCGGGGCCTGGGTGACCCAGCCCCGCTCGAGGTCGAGGACGGTGCGGTGCATCGGGGGGCTCGAGGCGTCGATGCCCCGGATGTTCATCCGGGTGAAGCCCACGTCCTCCATCACCAACCGGATCCCGTCCCCCGCCACGCCGGACCCGGTCTCGGTGCCCTCGACATACAGCCGACGCGTCACCAGCTCGGTGTAGGGGACCTCGGTGGGCCCGCAGTGCTCGGGGCAGCCGCCGGTGCAGTGGAACTCCAGCTGGCACGCGGACACCTTCACCCCGTCCCCGCGCACGTCGTAGATGCCCACGTCCTCGATCCGCACCGAGGGCGGACCAACCACGTTCAAGCCATTGCCGGGGCTGCCCCGGATGTCGGTGCGGAGCAGCTCCACGTCATCGCACAGCTGGCAGGCGATGAGGTGGAGCGCCACGCCGGCGCGGCCGAAGAGCAGGCTGTCCTGCACCGAGATCCGGCTGTCCTCGAACGCCGCCACCACCTGGTGCGCGTCCACCGTGCTCTCGGTGATGCGGATCGTGCCCCCGATGGTGGCGACCGCGACGATGTCACGGATCCCGGAGGTCCGGATGACCGAGCGGCTCACCGTGAGCGTGCTCCCCGCCACCGCGAGCGCGTTCCCCTCGAGCGCGCTCACCTCCACCATGTCCAGCGCGGTGTCCACGCTGGTCCACAGCCCGTTCTCGAGCCGGTTCGGGACCTCGAGCCGCAGCCGCGAAAGGCGCAGGCTGCCCTGCGAGACCCCCCAGGGCTGCTCGATGACGAGGGTGGTGCGCTCGGGGCAGAGCCCCACCACCCGCCGCCCCACGCTGTACATCGGCAGCGCGGGGTCGAGCGTGTACGCGCCCTCGCCCAGCACCACGTCACCGCCGGCGGCCCAGGCGTCCTCCAGGCGTCCGTAGGGCGCTGCCTCGGTGCCGTCACCGCCGACGGCGCCGGCCTGTACGTAGACCGGGGCCCGCGCGTCCTCGGGGGTGAAGAAGGGCGCGCTCGGGCAGGCCACGATCGGCAGGCACGCCTTCGCCACCCGATCGAAGCGCTGGCCCTCGTCGCACGGGGCCATCGGGGGGGCGGGCGGGCGGCAGAAGCCGTCGGCGCCCGGGGTCCAGGTCGAGGGGCAGGGCTCGGTGGGCGCGGCGGGCGGCGCGACGTCCTCCAGCGCGCAGGTCGCCTTGCAGATGACCTCGCTCGAGCCGCCGAGAGGCACCCGCCCGCCACCACGCAGGCCTCCGCGTCCATGGCCGGGAAGCGGAAGCGCTCGAGCAAGCCGGCCGGGAGCTCTCCCGGAGCCCAGCCCCAGGCGCCGCCCTCACGGCGACCCTGGCGGACGAGGTCCGGGCTCGGGAAGGGGCGTGGGCCGTCACCCCCGGGCCGCAGGTGGCCCCGTGGGACCTGCAGGATCTCCGGGGTGGCGTCGAAGGCGAGCGCGAGCACATCGTCGTCCGGCCACGCGAGCGCGGCGGCCGGCTCGTCGCCGCCCTGCACCAGCATCACCGGCGCGTCGCCGGTCGCGCCCACCACCAGCACGAGGGTGCCGAGCGGGCCCTCGAAGGGGGCGGGCACCGCGACGCCGTCGACGCAGGCGGCGCCCAAGCACGAGGCGAGCAGCGCCGCCCATACCCGACCGCCGCACCCCCACATCCCGCCAGCGTATCAGGACTCGGGGCTCGGATAGGAGCGGGTCTGGGCCACATGGCGCAGCCAGTGGTCGGCCAGGACCCAGGCCACCATCGCCTCGGCCATCGGGACGAAGCGCGGGAGCAGGCAGGGGTCGTGGCGGCCGCGGACCTCGATCTCGGCCGGGCTGCCGTCCGCCCGCACCGTGGCCTGAGGCCGGGGGATGCTGCTGGTGGGCTTCACCGCCGCCCGCAGGACGATCGGCATCCCGCTCGAGATGCCCCCCAGGATGCCCCCGTGGTGGTTGCTCGTGGTGCGGAGCGCGCCGTCGCCGTCCACCGTGAACGGATCGTTGTGGGCGCTGCCCCGCATCGCGGCGGCGCCGAAGCCCGCCCCGTACTCCACCCCCACCACCGCGGGGAGGCTGAAGAGCCCGGCCGCCAGGTCCGCCTTGAGCTTGCCGAACACCGGCTCGCCCAGGCCGGCGGGGATCCGGGTGGCCACCACCGTGGCGACGCCGCCCACCGAGTCCTTGTCGCGCCGGGCCGCCTCGATCGCCGCCACCATCCGGGCCGCCGCGGCGTGATCCGGGCAGCGGACCGGGTTGGGCGCCCCGTCCGGCCCGCGCTCGACCATGTCCTCGGTCACCTCGGCGGGGTCCGGCACCTCGGCCAGCACGTCGCCCACCTGGCTGACGTAGCCCACCACCTTCGCCCCGAGCGCGCTCGCCAGGATCTTCTTCGCCACCACCCCCGCCGCCACCCGCGCCGCGGTCTCCCGCGCGCTCGCGCGCCCGCCGCCGCGGTGATCGCGCGCCCCGTACTTCGCGAGGTAGCCGTGGTCGGCGTGGCCGGGCCGCAGGATGTCTTGCAGTGCGTCGTAGTCGCGGGAGCGGGCGTCGGTGCTCGGGATGAGGATGGCGACCGCGGTGCCGGTGGTCCGGACCCTCGAACACCCCGGCCAGGATCCTTGCCTCGTCCGCCTCCTGCCGGGGGCTGGTGAGGGCGCTCTGGCCAGGCCGGCGCCGAGCCAGGTCGTGGGCCAGGTCGGCCTCGGTGAGCGGGATCCCGGGCGGGCAGCCGTCGATGATCACCACCTGGGCCGGCCCGTGGGACTCCCCCGCGGTGGTCATCCGCAGCGCCTGGCCGAAGCTGTTCCCGGGCATCGCGCAGCCTCCTACCGCCGGCGTCGGCGGAGGGACAGGGCGGCGGCGGCCACCGCCAGCCAGGCCAGCTCTGCTCCAGGGGCGGTGGTGCACCCCGCCGCGGCCTCGGGTGCGGGCGCGGCCGCCGGGGCCGGCGCCTCGCGCAGGACCGCGCGGGTGGAGAGCCCCGCCTCGTCCCGCGCCTCGATCGCGAGCGCGCCCTCGCCCGCCAGCTCGGGGAGGGGCGCGAAGCCGTCCGCGGCCAAGAGGAGCGGCCGGCGCAGGTCACCTTGCACGACCTCGACGGTGACCCGGGAGAGCCGGTCCCAGGCGTCCACCACCACCCCGCCCCGGGCCGCGTCCACCTGGACGGTCAGCTCGGGGGCCTCGGAGTCGATCCACACCCGGGCCAGGGCCGGCGTGGCGTCGAGGGTCCGGTAGGCCCCCCGCACCCGCGCCCGCGCCTCGATCGTGTGCTCGCCCTGCAGGAGGAAGATCGGGTCCGCCACCTCGAGCACCGGCCCGCGCGCGAAGGGCCGCCAGGGCCCGCCGTCCACCCGGACCTGGTACTCGGCCGCCGCGCCCTCGGGCACGTCCGCCGCGAGCTCGAGGCGCACCACCGGCACCTCGGGCCCCCCCGGGTTCGTCACCCGGAACGCCTCGGTCGCGGGCACGCGGGCCTCGATCGCCGCGATCCGGGTCTCGGCCGCCGGCTGCAGGTTGCCTTGCGAGCCAGGCTGGGCGGAGGCGTACACCGCCAGCGTCTGAGGAGCCCCGCCGCCGGGGCCCGGCTCGCCCCGGAGCCCGAGGATCGAGAGATCGAGGCCGGGGATCTGAGGCAGCTCGACCACCCCCTGGCTCCCGGTGAAGTCCAACAGGAGGATCGAGATCAGGGTCGGGATGGTGGTCTCGAGGCTCTGAGGCGACTCGGCCAACAGCTCGCTGTTGGTCACGTGCACGTCGCTCACCAGGTCGGCCACCCCGACCCCGAGCAGGGGCTCGATGCCCCCCGGGGTGGGGGTCGCGCCGATGCCGACGTGGATGTCGAGGCTCACGGTGAGGATGCGCAGCCAGCGCTCGTCCACCAGGACCGAGAAGTTGAGCTCCACGTCGTCGAGGTCCAGCCGGGCCAGGGGCTCGTACCAGACGTCGCTGCCGCCGGTGGACCGGACCTCCCCCGTCCCGATCACCACCTTGGGCTCGCTCCGCATGTACACCGAGAGCCGCGCGGGGGCCTCGGACCGCGGGAAGAGGTGGCTCCGGGTCAAGAAGCGCACCGACGGGATCAGGAGCGAGAGGGTGTCGGTGGACAGGTCGCTGTAGGACTCCTGCCCGATCACCCCGCACAGCAGGCCCGAGGTGTAGACGCTCCACGCGATCTGCTGCAAGACGTCTTGCGAGAGCCCGAAGGCGAGATCGTACGGGGTCTCGGGGGTGCCGTCGAAGTCGAGGTCGGCCTCGGTGGCGGAGGGGAGCGGCACCGGCGGGGTGAAGGTCGGCCGGATCACCGGGCTGTCGGTCACGGTGGCGCAGCGCGGGTTCGCGGTGACCGTCTCCGACCCGCCCGCACGCCGAGGGCGAGGCCCTGCGTATCCACCGCCACACGCCCGCCCACCGAGACCGCGGTGTCGACCTGGCCGCTGGTGCCGCGGTAGCCGAGCTCGCCGAGGAGCGGCGGGAGCTGCAGGCGGGTCTCGTAGGCGAGCGGGTCCGAGAGCACCCGGCCGGTCCCGGCCTCGACGCACAGGCCCGCCGCGGTGTCGCAGGTGGCCTGGGCCGGGCACTGCGCGTCGCCGCCGCAGGACCAGCCCAGCGCGCTCGCCAGCCCGACCCTGAGCGCGGGGGCCAGCCGGGCCTCCAGCTCGGCCACCACCTGGGCGCCGAGGGGCGCCCCCGGGCAGCCCGCCGCGTCGGCCGCGTCGCCGGTGATCGGATCCGCGGCCACCGAGACCGCCGCCGCGGGGAGGTTCAGGCGCACCGCGGGGACGTCCACCGTCACCGCGCCGGACGCCGCGTGCACCCCGAGGTCCACGTCGGCCTCCACCGGGGCGCCCTGGGGCGCCGCCACCGTGACCACGCAGTCGAGGCCGCTCGCCGCGTCCGAGAGGGCCACCTGGGCCGAGATCCGGGCCGGGAGGGTGGCCAGCAGCCCCTGCCCCGGGCGCGGGGCCAGCGACAGGGCGTCGACCGTCACGTCGAGGGCGCACGCGCTCGCCCCGCTCGGGCAGACCGTCAAGCTCCCTTGCGTCGAGCTCGGCACCGGGATGGACCGGGTGCCGGTGATCTCCCCCGCCAACGCACCGGCCAGCGCGTCGAGCCCCGTGGGCGTCAACCTGACCTGCACCGCACCCTCGATCTTCCGATCGACGGGGAACCCACCCGGCACCGGGCCGGTGTCGGTGCCACAGGACCCGCCGCAGCCGACCAGGAGGCCGAGGCTGGAGATGATCGCGCCGCGCGCCCGCATCATGGGGGAAGTTCTGGTGCGCGGAGGGGGGTGCCGTCAATCCGCTCGGGTGCCCTGGCGGCGCTAGAGGCGCTCGCCCGACTTCTGCAAGTCCACCTTCAGGGCCGCCTCTTCGCCCGCGAGGATCCGGACCATCCCCTGGTAGCGACGGGAGATATCGGGGTTGACCAGGACCACCTCATGCACGCCCTCCAGCAGGGTCAGCCGGGGGAGCGGGGTCAGGCCCATCTCCTTGCCGTCCACCGTCACCCGGGCCCACGGGGCCACCGCGAGGCGGAGCCAGCCGTGTCGGCCCTGCACCTCCACCTGGTAGTTCTGGCCCGCCTCCACGTTCAGCGGACGCTGACGCTCAAAGCCGAGGCCCCGGTGCGAGACCCGGATCAAGACCTCGCCCGCGGGCATGCTGAAGGGGCCCGCCGCGCCGTCCGCGTCGGCGGTGCCCAGGGGCTCACCGGAGGCATACACCTCGGCCCCCGGCTCGGTCAGGATGGTGACCTTCGCCTGGCCGCCCCGTCGGGCGGGCGGCGGCACCAGCTCCGGCGCGTCCACCACCGCCTGCTCCCGCTCGGGGGGCAGCGCGGGTCGGCTGGACCAGCGAGACAGGAGCACCCCGGTGAGCACCGCCACCACCAGGGTCACGATCCCCGCCGCGGCGACGAGCACGACGCGCTTCGACCACCACGGCTGCCCGAGGGGCACGCGCGGGCGCGACGGGTTGCGGGAGCGCGCGGTGGGCTCCACCCAGTGCAGGTGCTCGCCGCGCTCGGCCCGGGCCCGGATCCGATCCGTGCTCTCGTTCAGGCCGCGGGGGTGCTGGCTGCGCTCCGGGGGCACCTCGACCAGGCCGGGGCGGCCGGAGGGCGCGGGGCTGGAGGGCCGGTAGGACGCCACCGCCACGGTGGGGGCCTGATCCGGCGCCGGCTCGGGGTCCGCGATCGTGTCCGGCGCCTCCCGCTCCACCGTCCGACGCACCACGTAGGTGCTCTTGCGCCGCTCCACGTGGCTCTGGGCGTCCACCGCGAGCTCCGGCAGCGGGGTGGGCACCTCCATCGCCTCGTCGTAGTGGTCGCGACGGGTGGCGTCGGCGTCGAGCTCCGACACCTCGTCCGCGAACCCGGCGGCCCGGGCCGCGGCCTCGAGATCTTCGACGTCGCTGTCGGACGCGGTGTACGCGACCACCATGTCCCCCGCGTCCTGCGGCGCCCACGCCCGCGGGAAGCGGGGCACGCTCGAGCCCAGACCGAAGGCGGCGTGCAGGCCGGGCGCGGCCTCCTGGTCCGGCTCCTCACGCCGGCGCGGGCGCTCGGCCGAGGTCTGGGGCCCGACCATCTCCTCGCGCACCTCGTGCTCGGGCGGGTGGGCGGGGACCCCGCTCCCCTCCTCCTCCTGCAGGCGGTCGTGAAAGAGATCCTGCATGAACTCCGCGATCGACTCGCGCTCCACGTAGAGCCCGGAGTCGTACAGGAAGTCGTAGAGCGCGGCGCTGAACGCCTCGCCGTCGGGGTAGCGGTCCTCCTTGCGCTTGGCGAGGGCCCGCCGGAGGATCTGCTCCAGCTCCGGCGGGTAGTTCTGCAGGGCCTGGGAGGGCGGCAGGTACTCGCACTTGATGATCGCCTGCAGCGTCGCCAGCTCGTTCTCGCGCTTGAAGAGGCGGGTGCCGGTGGTGGTCTCGTACAGGATGATGCCGAGCGCGAAGATGTCGGTGCGGTGATCGATGCCCTCCCCCAGCGCCTGCTCGGGGGACATGTAGCTGTACTTGCCCTTCAGCACCCCGGCCCGGGTCTCGGCCACCTTGTTGGCGGCCTTCGCGATGCCGAAGTCCACCACCTTGGCCTCGCCGTCGTAGGTCACGAGGATGTTCTGGGGCGACACGTCGCGGTGCACGAGGCCCAGGGGCTGGCCGGCCAGATCGGTGAGCTTGTGGGCATGCCCGAGCCCGAGCGCGGCGTCGGCGATCACCCGGATCGAGTGCGAAAGCGGCAGGCTGCGTTGCAGCTTGTAGGCGCGGTTGTAGATGCGCCGGATGTCCTCGCCGTGGACGTACTCCATGGCGAGGTAGTAGGTCCCCTCTACCTGGCCGATATCGAGGATCCCCACCACGTTGGGGTGGGAGAGCTGGGCCGCGATCCGGGCCTCGTCCAGGAACATCTGGACGAAGTCGCCGCTCTTGATCAGGTGGGGGAGGATCCGCTTGATGACGAGGGGCTTGAGGGGCTCGTCCAGCCGGTGGGCGAGGAACACCTCGGCCATGCCGCCGGTGGCGATGCGCTTCTCCAGGCGGTACTTCCCAAAGTCCCGCGGGAGCCTTTCCGTGAGGGGAGCCTCCGCCACCGCGGTGGGAACCTAGCACGCAGAAGCCCGCGGTGCAGCGGACATCCTACCCCCCGCCTAATCGAAGAGGTCCGCCACGTCACCGGCCCCCTGGCGGACCAGCTCGGGCTCATCCTGGGACCAGTCCACCACGGTGGAGGGGGTGCCGAAGAGCAGCCCCGCGTCCAGGATCAGCGCCACGTCCCGCGGGCCGTAGAGGCCGGCCAGCTCCACCGGGTCGTTCACCGCCGCCTCGTCGAGGCCGGCCGCGCTGGTCGACAGGACCGGGCGCCCGAGCGCCTCGACCAGGGCCTGGGCCACCGGGCTCGCCGGGACGCGGATGCCCACCGCGCGCCGCCGGTTCTGCCCCATCCGCGGGGCCTCGCGGGTGGCCTTGAGGATGAACGTGTACGGCCCGGGCAGCGCCCGCTTCATGAAGCGGTAGCACTCGTCGGACATGATCGCGTAGTGCGCCACCTGGGAGAGATCGCGGCAGATCAGCGACAGGGGCTTGTTCGGATCAAGGCGCCGCAGCGAGTACAGGCGCTCGATCGCCGTACGGTTCTCGATGTCGGCGGCCAGGCCGTAGAGGGTGTCGGTGGGGTACACGATGACCCGCCCCGCTTCGAGGTGCGCCACGGCCTGACCGATCCGGTGCGGCTCGGGGTGCTCGGGGTGGATCGACAGGAGGGTGGTCCGCGGCTTGGCCAATGCGCGGCGGCCGTAGCACACCCGACCCCCGCCTGTCCTGCCTCGCGATGGGCTCGGGGGCCCATGAGACGGCACACACGGCCGCTTTCTGCCGCCCTCGCGGGGAATCACCCCATGTGGGCCCCGCTGCCCCGTCCGGACACGGGCGTGCCCCGCCCTTGACCCGCACCCCCGAACGGGGCTTTTGACCGGGCGTGGCCCCCTCCAACGCCGATCAGGCCCCCGGCCTCACCTACCGCGACGCGGGCGTCGACATCGAAGAGGGCGACCGCCTGGTGGCCCGCATCAAGGACGCCGCCCGGGCAACCCACGGCCCCGAGGTCCTGACCGGGCTCGGCGGCTTCGCGTCCCTGTTCTCGATCAAGGCGCTGATCGAGGCCGGGGCGGGGATGGACGACCCGGTGCTGGTGGCCGGCACCGACGGGGTGGGCACCAAGCTGAAGGTGGCCTTCGCCACCGGGCGCCACGACACCGTCGGCCAGGACCTGGTGGCGATGTGCGTCAACGACGTGCTCACCACCGGCGCTCGCCCGCTCTTCTTCCTCGACTACTTCGGCACCGGCAAGCTCTCCGCCGACGCGGCGGCCGAGGTGGTGATCGGCATCGCGGCCGGCTGTCGCAAGGCCGGTTGCGCCCTGGTGGGGGCGAGACGGCGGAGCTCCCCGGCCTCTACGCCCCCGGCGAGTACGACCTCGCCGGCTTCTGCGTGGGGATCCTGGACCGCCCCAAGCTGGTGGACGGCGCGTCGGTGCGGCCGGGTGACGCGGTGGTCGCGGTCCTCTCCCGCGGCGTCCACTCGAACGGGCTCTCGCTCGCCCAGAAGGCCCTCCTCGAGCGGGGCGGGCTCGGCCTCGAGGCCCGCCTCGAGGGGTGCGAGGGCGACGTGGGGAGCGAGCTGTTGCGCCCCACCGCGATCTACCGCGACGTGGTCGACGCGGTGATGCAAGACAGCCTGCCGAAGGCGATGGCCCACATCACCGGCGGCGGCATCCCCGGGAACCTCCCGCGGGTGCTCCCCGAGGGCACGGTGGCCCGGCTGGACCGCGCGGCGTGGCAGCGCCCCGCCATCTTCGGGCACATCCAGCGCCTGGGCGGGGTGGCCGAGCCCGAGATGTACCGCACCTTCAACATGGGGGTGGGCCTGGTGCTGGTGGTGCCGGCCGACGCGGCCCAGGACACCATGCGCCGGGTGCGCGGGGCGGGCGAGGCGGCGGCGCTGATCGGTGAGATCGTGGCCGGCGAGGGCGAGGCCCGGGTCGAGTGGGTCGACGGCGGCGAGGTGCTGGCGTGACGGTGAAGGTCGGCGTCCTCGCCTCGGGGAGCGGCAGCAACCTGCAGGCCCTGCTCGACGCGGACCTGGGCCCGGCTCAGGTGGCGGTGGTCATCGTGAACGTGGCGGGGGCCAAGGCGCTCGAGCGCGCGAAGGCGGCCGGGGATCGACGCGGTGTTCATCGACCACCGGGGGCACGGCTCCCGCGAGGCCTTCGATCAGGCGGTGGTCGACGCCCTCGTGGCCCACGGCGTGGAGTGGGTGGTGCTGGCCGGGTTCATGCGGCTGGTGACCAAGGTGTTCCTCGGCGCGTTCGAGAACCGGGTGGTGAACATCCACCCCTCGCTCCTGCCCGCCTTCCCCGGGGTCAAGGCCCAGGCCCAGGCCCTCGCGGCGGGGGTGAAGGTCACCGGCTGCACCGTGCACCTGGTGGACGACGGCATGGACACCGGGCCGGTGCTCGCCCAGGTGGCGGTGCCGGTGCTCCCCGGCGACGACGAGAGCAAGCTCTCGCAACGCATCTTGCAACAGGAGCACCGGGTGCTCCCGCGGGTGGTGCGGGCCCTGGCCGAGGGGCGCCTGGTCCAGGACGGCCCGCGGCGCTTCCACCTGGAGCTCCCGGGCGGGGTGGCCTCGCTCATGAGCCCGGCGGGGCTGGCCTCGTGAGCCGCCACTACGACGTCCTGGTGGTGGGCGGGCGCCTGTCCGCCACCATCGCCGCCGCGCTGTTGGCCAAGCGGGGCCTTCGGACCCTCCTCGTGGACCAGGGCGAGCTCGCCTCGCAGGACCCCGACCTCCCGTGGGACCTGGTGCCCTCCCCCGCCGGCTCCGGGGTGATGGAGAAGGTGCACGCCGAGCTCGGGATCCGCCTCGACGCGGACAAGCGCCTCCACCCGGTGCAACCTTCCTTGCAGGTGGTGTTCCCGGACCAGCGCTTCGAGCTCCACCCGCTGGAGCGCCGCCTGGTGGCGGAGCTGGCGCGGGAGCGGGCCGGCCAGGCCGAGGGGGCGGAGCCCGCCCTGGCCCGCATCCGCCTGGGGGCGGAGGCGGTGGGCGCGTTCCTGGCCGAGGCGAAGGAGCTGCCGGCGAGCGGCTTCTTCGGCAAGCGCGCGGCGGGGAACGCGGTGCGCCGCCACGCCACCGCGGGGGCCAAGGTGCTCGAGCACCGGCTCTTCGAGGGGGCGCCGGGGGAGCTGGCGGAGGCGCTGTTGGCGTTGCTGCCCTTCATCACCCACCTCGACGCGCGCTCGGCCGACGAGCTCACGGTGGCCCGCCTGAGCCGCCCGGTGGCGCGCTGGCTCCGGGGCCTCGGGCGCCTGGACGCGGAGGGGGCCTCAGGACCCTCTTCCTCGAGGCGGCGGCGCGCCGCGCGTTCGAGATCCACCGCGGCGCGGTGGCGCGCCTCGAGCCGGACGGGAAGGTGCTGGAGGTGAGCCTCGCCCAGGGGCGCGAGGAGATCACCGCGGACTGCGTGCTCGACGCTCCACCGACCTGTCCGGCATCGCGACCATCCCGGCCAAGAAGCAGAAGAAGGAGCTGACCCTGACCCTGCAGGCGGCCCGGCCGAAAGGCGCCTTGCATGTGCTGGGCTTCGAGGTGGACGAGGCGGTGATCCCGCCCGGGATGGGCCGCTACGTCATCCTCCTCAACGGGCGGCGCGACCCGAGCCGCTTCCAGCTCGAGGGCGGCGCCCTCGAGGACCGGCCCATCCTGCTCGTGCGCCGGGCCGGCACCAAGCCGGGGCGGCAGGAGCTCATCGCGTCGCACCCGGTGAGCGAGGTGCGGGCGCACGCCGAGGGCCTGGATCTGCTCGAGGCCTCGATGCGGGCCCGGGTGGAGCGCCTGGTGCCCTTCCTCGCCGAGGGCAACCCGGTGATCCGGGTGCTCTCGGGCCGCGGGGCCACCCGCGATCAGCGCTCGGTGCTCCCGCACCCGCTCTACGACCCCGAGCTGGACCCCGAGCTGGGGCTCACCGGGGTGGGCATGCGCACCCCGCACAAGAACCTCTTCCTCGCCGGCCCCGCGGTGCTGCCCGGGCTCGGGGTGGAGGGGGAGTACTGGACCGCGCTCCAGGCCGCGGACGCGATCAGCGTGGTGAAGACCGGGGCCAAGGTGAAGAAGCACCTCCTGGCGTCGTGACCCGGCCGGGTGCTATGGCCCGGGCATGAGCGACAAGAAGATCATCCACACCGACGCCGCCCCCGCCGCCATCGGGCCCTACAGCCAGGCGGTCCGGGTCGCGGTGAAGGATCTCGTGTTCTGCTCCGGGCAGATCGGGCTCGACCCCGCCACCGGCGCGATGGCCGAGGGGGTGGAGGCCCAGGCCCGCTGCGCCCTCGCCAACCTGAAGGCTGTCTTGCACGCGGCGGGCGCGCGCCTGGACGACGTGGTGCGCACCACGGTGTACCTCGCGGACATGGGCGACTTCGCCCGGGTCAACGCCATCTACCAGAGCTACTTCGACGGCGCGGCGCCGGCTCGGGCCGCGGTGCAGGCGGCGGGGCTCCGCAAGGGCGCGCTGGTCGAGGTCGACGCGATCGCCGCGGTCCGCGGGTAGCGCGCGCGGCGCAGGGTTGCCAGCCCGGTCCCCGCAGCCCCTTGTGTGGGCGGGGTGGTGGAGCCGCAGCGTGCCGGCTGGGGCCTGGCGCCTGATACCCGCTGCCTTGGGCCTGGAGCCTGAGGCCTGCAGCCTGTCTTCTGGAGCCTGCAGCCTGTCTCTGCAGCCTGGAGCCTGAGGCCTGGCCTGGAGCCTGATACCCGCTGCCTGAGGCCTGGAGCCTGATACCCGCTGCCTGAGGCCTGGAGCCTGAGGCCTGTCTCTTGAAGCCTGCAGCCTGTCTCTGCAGCCTGGGGCCTGTCTCTGAAGCCTGAGGCCGCTTTGTCGCCGAGCCTCGTGTCTCGACCCAGTCTGCTCGAGCCGATGCGGCGCCCTTAGCTTTAGGTTTCAGAGACAGGCTGCAGGCCGCCGGCCGCGGGTTTCAGAGACAGGCTGCAGGCCGCAGGCGGCGGGTTTCAGAGACAGGCTGCAGGCCGCCGGCCGCAGGTTTCAGAGACAGGCTGCAGGCTGCAGGCCGCAGGTTTCAGAGACGGGGTGCAGGCTGTACGCCGTAGGCTTCAGAGACAGGCTCCAGGCTTCGGAGACGTCCATGGCAGTGCCGGCGTGGGTGGGACGCACCGCACGGTGGACGCGGGCGCCGAGAGCGCCCACCATGGGCGCATGGGGGACTTCGCGGTGTTCCTCGCCATGGCGGTGATGGGCCTCTCGGTGGGCCTCGCCGCCACCGACGCCCTCTCCCGCCGTGAGCGCGGGCTCAAGACCGATCTCGGCGAGGTGGCGGCCGCCCTCGGCCTCACCGGCGAGCTGCGGCGGGTGCCGGGCGGCTTCGTCATCGACGGCGCGCTCCTCGGCTGGCCGGCCCGGGTGGTCACCGCGAGCGGCGCCACCCGCCTGGTGATGGTCGGCCCCGACCTCCCCCACAACATCTCGATCGTGGCCTTGTCGCGCGACCCGGTCGGGGCTCGGATGGCCTTCCCCGAGCCCGAGCTCCAGGCCCGGGTGGCGGCCCGGGGCGATCCAGTGGGCCTGGTCGGGGTGCTCGCCCCCGCGGTGCGCGCGGCGCTGGCCGCCGCGAACGCCGCGGCCGAGGGGCCGCACGTGGAGCTCCTCGAGGGCCTGCTCCGGGTCGACCTCACCGGCCACGCCACCCCGAGCGAGATCGCCGGGCTGACCGAGCACCTCGCCGCGCTCGTGGCGGGCCTCGACGCGCTCCCCGCCGAGCCCGCGGCGCGCCTGGCGGAGCGGGTGGCGGACCCCACCGAGGACCTCGAGGTGCGGGTGCGGGCGCTCCGGCTCGCGGTGGGCCACCACCGGGGCGCGCCCGAGACCGAGGCGGCGTTGCAAGCCGCCCTGCAGAGCGGCGCCCCGACGCTGGTCGCGCTCGCCCGGGCCGCCGCGCTGGCCGAGCCGCTGGAGGGGCACCTGTCGGTGGTGGGGGTGGACGACGGGCTCGGCGCGCTGTCCGAGGTGGACGACCGCGGCGCGCTCTCGGTGGGGGCCGAGGATGGGTGAGCCGCCCCTGCTGATCGAGGGCCTGACCGCGGTGGGTCTCGTCCTGACGGTGGGCGTGCTCGCGGTGGGCGCCATCGTCAAGCAGATGCGGTCACGGCATCGCCTGATCCGCTCGATCGCAGATGCCCTCGGCGTGCAGGGTGACCTGCACTATGTCCCCGACGGCTACGCGCTGACCGGGGCCTTCGAGGGCTGCGCGGCCCGGGTGGAGCACTCCAAGGGGCCCCCGACGTTCTTCGTCAGCGTCCCTGGCGTCTCGCGGCGGGCGCAGGTCGTGGCCTTCCACCGGGACCCGAGCCGACGCCGGATGGCCTACCCGCACGACGCCCTGCCGGAGTGGCTGCTCGCCGACGGTGACCTCACCGAGCTCGTCGGACTGCTGGCGCCCGAGGTGCGGGCCGCGCTCTCCGCCGCGAACGCGGCGGTGCTCGGGCCCCACGTGGCGCTGCAGGACGGTTACGTCACCGTGTACATCGCCCGCGATCGAGCCGAGGATGACCTGAGCGCCATTCGGGCGCGGGTGGCGGCGGTGGTGGCGGCGCTCATGGCCCTCCCGACCGGCACGCCCGCGCGCCTCGAGGCCCGGGTGGCGGACCCCGAAGAGCACCTGGCGGTTCGGGTCCTGGCCCTCCGCCTCGCCCTCGAGCGCTACCCGGGTCGACCCGAGACCGAAGGCGCGATCGAGGCGGCCCTCGCGAGCGGGCACGGCCCGCTGATCGAGCTGGCCACTGCGCGCCGGCACGACACTCCACTGCAAGGGCGGTTGTCGATCCACGAGGTCGAGGAGGCGGGCGCCCTGTCCGAGGCGGAGGGCGCGGGCGGGCTCTCGCTCGACGACTGAGCTCGGGGCTACGCGCTGACCCGCTCCACCGAGTGCACGCCGCTCAGGTTCTCGATCTCCTTCATCACCTTCCGGAGCTGCTTGGCGTCGCTCACCGTCACCATGAACATGTTGATGGCGCGGGAGTCCTTCCGGGCGCGGCAGTTGGCGTTCAGGATGTTCACCCCGGCGCTCGAGAACGCCTGCGACATCGTGGCGAGGATGCCCGGCTTGTCGTCGGTGATCACGCGGAGCTCCACCGAGCGGGCCACGTTGGTGGTGGCGTCCCAGCTGACGTCCACCTTGCGCTCGGGGTCGAGGGCCAGGGCCTTCTCGCAGTCGATGGCGTGCACGGTGATGCCGCGGCCGCGGGTCACGAAGCCCACGATCGGGTCACCGGGCACGGGGCTGCAGCACTTGGCGAAGCGCACCAGCATGTCGTCGATGCCGGCCACGCTGACGCCGCTCTGGCTCTTGGAGCGCTTGGTGACCGCCTCGAGGAGCTTGCCGAAGCCGGACTTCGGCTTCTTGTCCTCTTGCGGGCCCTTGTCGATGACGTCCTCGGGCAGGCACTTCTTGAGGACGTCGAGGGGCTTCACCTTGCCGTAGCCGACCGCCGCGATGAGGTCCTCGGCCTTCGGGAAGCGGCTCGACTCCACCGCCTTGTCGATCAGGTTCGACTTCAGGATCTTCTGGAGCGAGCGCCCGTAGCGCTTGGCCTCCTTGTCGAGCAGCTCCTTGCCCATCTCGACCGCGCGCCGCCGCTGCTCCTTGCGCAGGTAGGCGTTGATGCGGGTGCGGGCCTTGGCCGTCTTGACGAAGTTCAGCCAGTCCTTGTTCGGCTTCTGGTGCGGCGCCGTCATGATGTCGACGGTGTCGCCGTTCTTGAGCCGGTACTTCAGGGGGACGATGCGCCCGTTCACCCGGGCGCCGGTGCAGTGGTTCCCGACCTCGGTGTGGATGAGGTACGCGAAGTCCACCGGGGTGGAGCCGCGCTTGAGCTCCTTCACCTCGCCGCGCGGGGTGAAGACGTAGACCTCGTCCGCGAAGAGGTCGACCTTCACGGTGCTTATGAAGTCCGCCGGGTCCTGGAACTCCTTCTGCCACTCCATCAGCTGGCGGAGCCACGCGAACTGCTCGTCGCCCGCCCGCACCGACGGCTTGCCCTCCTTGTAGGCCCAGTGCGCGGCGATGCCGTGTTCGGCCACGTCGTCCATGTCCTCGGTGCGGATCTGGATCTCGACCCGCTGCACGTCGGGGCCGATGACGGTGGTGTGGAGCGAGCGATACCCGTTCGGCTTGGGCATCGCGACGAAGTCCTTGATGCGGCCGGGCACCGGGCGCCAGGTGGCGTGGCAGATGCCCAGCGCCTGGTAGCAGTGGGTGATGTCGTCGGTGATGACGCGGAAGGCGATGATGTCGTTGACCTGCTCGAACTCCATCGACTGGGTCTTGAGCTTGCGCCAGATCGAGTACAGGTGCTTCACCCGCCCCTTCACCTGGCACGGCACCCCGCCCTCCTTCATCTTCTCTTCCAGGATGCCCTGGACCTCCTCGATGTAGCCGGCCCGGTTCTTCGCGGTGGCGGCCAGCTTCTCTTGCAGGTCCTTCCAGTCCTTCGGGTGCAGGTACTGCAGGCACAGGTCCTCGAGCGCCGCCTTCAGCCAGTAGATGCCGAGCCGGTTGGCGAGCGGGGCGTAGATCTCCAGGGTCTCCTTGGCGATCAGCTCCTGCTTCTCGGGCTTCATGTGCTCGAGCGTCCGCATGTTGTGCAGGCGGTCCGCGAGCTTCACGAGGATGACCCGGATGTCCTGGGCCATCGCCACCAGCATCCGCCTGAAGTTCTCGGCCTGCTTCTCGAACGCGGTGTTGAAGGGGATGTTGAGCTTGGTGACCCCATCCACGATGTCGGCGACGTCCTTGCCGAAGTGGACCTCGAGGTCCTTCACCGTGGTCTCGGTGTCCTCCACCGTGTCGTGCAGGATCCCGGCGCAGATCGCGTGGGCGTCGAGGCGCATGTCTGCCAGCAGCTCGGCGACCTCGAGCGGGTGGATGAGGTAGGGGTCGCCGGACTTGCGGACCTGGCCCTGGTGGGCCTTGGCGGAGAACACGTAGGCCCTCCGGATGAGGTCCAGGTCAGCGCTGGGTTGGTAGGACTCGACCTTGGAGATGATGTCGTTGAGGCGGACCATCGAAGCGCAGCGGCGCAACATTCAAGGTAACACTCCGCGTCATGACGGTAAAGCTGGGTGGCCTCGCCCGGCCGCGCGCTTTCGCTGGCAATTGCCCTCAGGTGGGTCCCGTGGCTAGGTAGGGCGGTGACCGGGACCGGCGAGCGGGACCTGCCCGAGGAGACCAGCCCCGGGGGTGAGGTGGACGAGCGCCTGCCCACCAAGATGGTGCGCCCCCCGGGCGTGGCCGACGACCTCGAGACGGTGCGCCCGCCAGGCCCGGTGGCGCCCGGCCCCGCGGTGGCCCCCACCGACCTCATGGACGGCCAGACCATGGGCGAGCAGACCCTCTCGGACATGCCCCCGGTGAACCCCTTCGCCGGGCTCCTGGCCGAGGCCCAGGGCAAGCCGGTCGGGAAGAAGGCGTCCCAGACCCTCGTCGTGCGGGCCAAGAACGGCGGCAGCACGGCGAGCGTACCGCCTGCTCCGGCGCCCGCGCCCGCCCCGACGCCGGCACCGCCGCTGGTCTCGGAGCCCGAGGCCGACACCCTCGACAACACCGACGGCGGCCGCCGAGAGGTGGGCCCCTACCGCATCATCAGCGAGCTCGGCTCGGGGGGGATGGCGGTGGTCTACAAGGCCACCCAGCCCGCCCTGGACCGGCTGGTGGCGATCAAGGAGCTCCGCAAGGAGTACGTGCACGACCGGCAGATCGCCACCCGCTTCGAGCGGGAGGCAACCAGCCTCGCCACCCTGCAGCACGGCAACATCGTGCACGTCTACGACTTCATCAAGGCGAGGGACGCCGCGTTCATCGTGATGGAGTTCGTGGACGGCATCGATCTGTTCGACGTCCTCGCCCACACCGAGCGCTTCCCCGCCGACATCGCGGCCCTGGTGGCCCTGCAGGTCGCGGAGGGCCTCGAGTACGCCCACTACCGCGGCATCGTGCACCGCGACATCAAGCCCTCGAACATCCTCATCTCGCGGCGGGGCGAGGTGAAGATCATGGACTTCGGCATCGCGCGCGACCCGGGCAAGAGCGAGCTGACCCAGGTCGGGCTCGCGGTGGGCACCCCGGCGTACATGGCGCCCGAGCAGATCAGGGGCGACAAGGTCGACTTCCGCACCGACCTGTTCGCCCTCGGCATCGTGCTCTACGAGATGCTCGCGGGTGAGAAGCCCTGGCCGGAAGAGAAAGGCCGCAGCGTCACCGTCAAGGTGCTGGACGAGCCCGCAATCCCCCTTGCGAAGGTCTGCCCCAGCGCGCCGGCCGAGCTCCAGGCGATCGTCGAGCGCTGCCTGATGAAGGACCCGGCGCAGCGCTACCGCTCCACCTTCGAGGTCCGCCGCGACCTCGAGCGCTACTGCCAGAGCGCCACCGGCATCGACCCCCGCGGGCGCCTGGTGCTCTTCCTGAAGAACCGCGGCTTCGTCACCGAGGCCGAGGCCCGGACCTTCGTCGAGCCGCGCCTGCTCGCCGACCGCCTGATCGAGCGGGGCGACGCGGGCATCGCCCCGCCCCCGCCGGTGCTGCTCTTGAAGCCGGTGGGGATGGCCCACGCGGTGGGCCTGGCGGTCATCCTGCTCGCGGGCCTGCTCGCGTGGCTCCTGCCCTTCGGCGATCCGGTGCCTGCGGTCGCGAGCGCGGCCGAGCTCCGCATCGAAGAGGAGGTGGCGCGGCGCCTGGCCGAGCAGCCCCCCGCGCCGGCTACGGCGGAGGCGCCCGGCGCGCCCCGCCTGGCCGAAGCCCCGGTGGCCCCCGACGGCAACCAGGGGTTCGTGCGGGTGGTGGTCGACCCGTGGGCCCGGGTCCTCGTCGACGGGCGCTACCACGACACCACCCCCTTCGCCGCCCCGCTCGTGCTCCCCTCCGGCGCCCACCGGATCAGCCTGCGCAACCCGTATTGCGAGCCGGTCGACCGGATGGTCGAGGTGAAGGAGGGGGAGACGGTCGACCTGGTGGTGGCGCTGATCCCGCGCGCCCTGGAGGGCCGCCGTGGCGCGCAGTAGCGCGACCCTCGGCGTGGCGGTGCTGCTGGCCGCCCTGGCCCCCTCGATCAGCGAGGCGGCGCAGGGCGTGGTGCACAAGGTCTCCTCCGCGCGCGAGTCGTACGCCGAGATCGCGCAGCACTACTACGGCGTGCGCGCCCTCGGGCACCACCTGCGGGTGGTGAACCGGGTGCCGGAGCCCCTCACCTACGGCCGCACCCTCGTCATCCCGACCTGCCGCAGCGTCGCGCTCAAGAAGGGCCAGACCCTCGAGGCCTTCGCCAAGGCGAACCTGGGCGACCCGGCCCGGGCCGAGTACCTGGAGGTCCTGCACTTCCTGAAGACCAAGACCCCCAAGGCCGGTAAGCTCCTGAAGATCCCCACCACCTTGAAGCACGTGGTGCGCCCGGGCGAGACCCTGGCCTCGATCGGGCGCCTCTACTACCAGGACGGCGGAGCTCGCCGGCAGCAGCTCCTGGCCCTGTACAACAAGCTCCCCCGGGCCTCGATCGCGGTGGGCGACACCCTCCGCATCCCCCTCGACACCGACCCCTTCGATCACGACGCGGTGGTGCGCCGAAGCAAGCTGCCTTTCGACGGCGCGCCGCCGGCCGAGGTCGCCGCCGCCGACGCCCCCCGGCCGGCCAAGCCCCGCGCCGCCGCGCGCCCCGCCAGCGAGCACGGCCCCATCCCGCTCGAGGAGGCCCAGGAGCAGGTCGAGGTGGTGGAGCGCCTGTACGGCGAGGGCCGCTACGCGCAGTGCCTCGAGTACGCCAAGCGGGTGCTCGAGCGCGACGACACCCGCCTGCCCCCCGGGCCGAAGGTGGAGCTGCTCCGGCTCGCCGGCTCCTCGCTCGTCGCGATGGACCGCATCGCGGAGGCCGAGACGACCTTCGCGCAGCTCGCCCGCATCGATCCCGACTACGAGCTCGACCTGTACCGAACATCCCCCAAGATCCTGGACGTCTTCGAGTCCGCCCAACCCTGAGGTCCGCCATGCCCAGAGCCCCTGTCGCCCTCCACCTCCTCACGGCCTTCGCAGTCTCAGCCTGCTCGAGTCGAGAAGCCCGGGACGCAGGCGCCCCTGGGCCGGAGACGGCGTCCCCGGCCAAGGACGCAGGGGCGCGGGTCGCCCAGCCGGACGGACCGGTGGGCCCGGTCACCGGGCTCGCGAGCACCGCGGCCTGCCCGGGCAAGCAGCCGAGCGCGCGGGACGGCGACGCGGACGGGATCAGCGACACGATCGAAGAGGACAACGCGCGGCTCGGGCAAGCAAAATTGCAGATCGGGCGCTGCGACCCCGACCCCAGCCGCTCGGTGGGCAAGCCCTTCGGCGGCAGCCTCCCCGAGGGGGTCAACCTCCCGGACGTCGGGCGAGGGCTATAAGCACTCCCGGGCGGGGACCCGGTCGACAGCGACGACTGGAGCGTGCTCGCGATGGACCATTGTGTGGAGACGGTGGGGCAGCGTCTCCGGCCCCAGGGGACGGAGGCTGGGGTCACCGATCTCAGCAAGCGCGGCGGCGGCCGCTTCGTAGCCTCACAAGTCCCACCAGAACGGCTTCGACGCCGACATGCGCCACATGCGGCTCGACAAGAAGAACCTCCCGCTCGATCTCAAGCGCGACCCCGACCGCTACGATCGCGACGCCACCCTCGCCCTCTTCAAGCTCTTCGGCGAGTTTTGCAAGGTGGACGTCATCTTCGCCGACCTCACCCGGGTCGGCTTCGACGACGGCGACGTCCCTGGCGCGCGCATCGCGCATGTCAACGGTCACAGCAACCACTTCCACCTGCGCCTTGCGTCGGAGGTCACCCCATGAGGCGCGCCATCGTCTTCGCCTGTGCCTTCTTGTGGACGTCGGCCGCGCTCGCCCAGCCGGTGCCGCCCTATCGCCGCACGCCGCGCCGTACCAAACCCGACGCGGGCACGAGCCCGGCCACCGCGGTCACCCTCGCCAGCAGCGGGGTGGTACGCGCCATCCTCACCGACCGCGTGCAAGCGGCGGCCGAGCAGGAGGCGCCGCTCATCGTGCGCCGGGCCAGCCGCTCTCGGAAGTCCCTGGTGCGCTGGAACGCCGCCACCAACAGCCTGCTCGACCTCTACGAGTCCCCCAAGGACAGCGTGCAGGACGTGGACGTGTCGGCGGACGATCGCTTCGTCGCGGTGATCGAGGGCACCGACGGGGTGCTGAACGCCAACGGTGACTACGAGACCCCGCCGAAGAACCGCCTGCTGATCCTGGACGGCCAGGGGAGGCAGGTGCTGGTGATCGACGCCGACGTCCAGACCTACAAGTTCAGCCCCGACGGCAGCAAGCTGGCCTACGTGGTGGGCACCTACTACGAGGGCGGGGTCGGCTTCACGCCCGAGTCGGCGTGGGTGGTGGACCTCGTCGCCCCCGGCCACCCCAGGGTCCGGGTCCCGGACATCGAGAACCCCTTCGAGGTGGACTGGCTCACCACCAAGAGCGAGCCGGTGCTCTACCTGCGGGCCCTCCCCGCCGCCCAGGCGACGCGGCCCGACCGAGTGCTCCGCTTCTCGCCCACGCAGAGGAAGACCGAGGCGGCGGAGGATCAGGACGCCTTCCACTTCTCCCCCGACGGCGCCTTCTACCTCATGCAAGGCGCCGCGCGGGCCGAGGCGGGGCTCTGCACCGCCCGCCGGGTCGCGGACTGCACCCAGGTGGTCGAGCGGGGCACCAAGAAGGTCATGACCCTGAACCTCTCCGGACGGGCCCGGGGCTGGGCCTACGGGCGCGAGGCGCTCCTGCTGGCCGAGCAGCGCCAGGGCGACGACGCCAAGACCATGGTGATGGATGTCCGCGCGAACAAGGTGATGGAGACCTTCGACGGCACGGTGCCGAAGGACCGAGGCGAGACCGGCTGGGTGACCTCCGCCCGCCAGGTGCTGGTGGTGCCGGTGACCCGCGCGGCCGCCGCGCCCAGCGACGGGCTGGAGTCCTTCGTGGTCCGCCGGGTGCCGAGCGCCAACGTGATGCAGGCCATCCTGCAACCCACCGCGCCCACCCGGCCGCCGCCGGACACCCAGGTGTTCCTGCGCGCCCTCTACGTCACGAGGACCACGAGCGAGCCCAACGTCGACCGCCCCGGCCAGGACTACTTCTCGGCCTGGCTCGACACCCCGAACCCCTCGCTCTGCGAGACGATGTGCCTGCGCGATCGACGCTGCAAGGCGTACACCTACGTGAAGCCCGGCGTGCAGGGCCCGAAGGCCCGCTGCTACCTGAAGGATCCGGCGCCGGCCCAGCGTCGCGACGCCTGCTGCGTCTCCGGCACGAAGGAGAGCTGAGCGCGATGAACCGGCTCCGGGCCCCCTTCCTCTACGTCGGGCTCTTCCTCTTCCTCGCGGTGGTGCTGATGGACCTCGGCGCGGGGCCGGTGGTGCTCGCGATCCTCGGTGAGAGCGGCCAGACCCCGCCCGGCCGCGGGATGCCCGCCCTCGTCCTGGTGGACGCGCTCCTGTTCGCTCAGGTGATCTTCCTGGGCTTCGACGCGCTGGGCCTGGCGCGGCTGGCCCGCTGGCTCAACGGGCCCGGGAACCTGGTGCTCAGCGTGGTGGTGATCTTCGGCGGCATCGGCCTGCTCTTCGCCGCCCTGGGCCTGCTCATCCTGATGATCTCGGTGCTGATGGCCCTGCCCTTCGGCCCCGCGATCTACGCCGCGATCTGGGGCGGCTTCGCCCGCGGCACCGCGATGGGCCTGCTCTCTACCACCCTGCTCCTCCGCATCATCGCGGGGCTCCTGCTCGTGCTCTACGACCAGTCGATGCTCGGCAAGAAGCGGCTCCTGCTCCTGTTCTTCACCTGCCTGGTCGGGGACCTCGTGGTGTCGTTCCTGCTCGGCCTCGTGCCCAGCCTGCTCTGCAGCATCACCGACGCGGTCGGCGCCCTGATCGGCGCCATCCTCGGCATCATCTGGGCCATCGTCCTGCTGATCCCGGCCATCACCGGGACCCTGCGCCTCATCCGCATCAGGGCTTGAGGGCCAGCCCGACGAAGGACACCTTGCATGCTGCGTCGGTGCCGCAGGCGAGGGTCAGCTCCGCGCCCCCCTCCGGCACCCGCAGGTCGGCGTCGCGCCGGGTCTCGTCGTCGCCGTCCTCGTCCTTGACGGTGGTCGGCAGCTTGAGCTCCGTGTCCGAGCCCGGCAGGCCGCCCTTCGGCGCGAACCTCACGCTCAGGTGCCCCTCGCTCCCCAGCTCGAGCACCAGCTTCCGGGTCCGCTCGCCGTCCCGAGCCGCCACCAGGATCTTGCACGTCTTCCCCTTCGCGAGCGACGCCACCCGGGTCGGGGCCTCGCCGCCGAGGCAGGCGCTGCCCGGCGCGGCGCTCAGCTCATCACTGCGGGTGGGCTTCGGCTTCGGGAAGAAGCTGGCCCGCGACACGTCCGCCAGGAGGTCCTCGGACCAGGTGCGGTCCTTGCCCCGCATCAGGTTGCCCTCACTCCGCTTCGGCTGACCGCCCGCCAGGCCCCAGGCCACCACCGCGAGCGCCACGACCACCGCCAGCAGCAGGATGAGGACCACCTTGTCCCGGCTCACTGCGGGCGCACCTTCGCGGCCGCCCGCTTCGCGTTCATGGCGGCGCTGGAGTTCACCCGGGCCGCCGACTGTGCCGCGGCCCGCTTCAAGCGCTCCAGATCCTTGGCGCTGAAGTGAGCCCCCAGGTTGCCCCGAGGCGGCATGCAGCCCCGCCGGGGGAAGCACACCAGCCCGGCCGGGCAGCCGTTGGCGCAGAGGTTGGTGGTGGTGGGCTGGCCAGACGCCTTGCAGACCCCACCCTCACAGTCGCCGCTGGCGCAGGCGATGTTGTCGGCGCACTGCTCGCCGTCCTTCAGGAGGCACGTGCCGCCGATGCACTTCTCCGAGTCCCGGCACGCCGCGGCGTTGGCGCAGGTGCCGTCATAGGCCACGCACACCGCCTCCTTGCAGAAGCCATCCTGGCACTCCAGGTCCGTCCCACAGGCCTCGCCGGTCTGCCACACGCAGAGCTTGCTGCCCCCGAGGTCCACGCACGCCTGCCCCGGGAAACACTGCGAGGCACCCTCACAGGGGGTGTGCACCGGGGGGCGGGCGCAGACCGCCACCTCGCCGTCGCAGAAGCCCGACTTGCAAGCCGCATTGCTGACGCAGGCGCCCCCGTCCGGGAAGAGGCAAGTCGACTTGCCGTCGGGCTGGGGCGCGCAGACCAGCCCATCGGGGCACGGCGCCTCCGCGGTGCAGGCCTGCCCGACCTTGGGCTCCTTGGGGCCGCTCCGCCCCGACAGCCACACCGCCAGCCCGATGCCGGCCCCCAGGATCAGCACCAGGCCCGCCACCAACGGCAGCCACTTCTTCCAGGCGGGGCCGTCCCCCTTCCCGACCCGCACCGAGACCCCAGGGCTGGTGGCCCAGTCCTCCTCGGGGTGGGTGGTGGAGGCCACCACCACCTTGAGGGTCACGACGTCGTCGGGGTGCTCGGTCGGGGGCGCCACCGTCACCTCGATCTGGGTGGGGGCGCCTCCCGGCGCGACGGAGCGGAGCCCCGCGCCCTCCAGGGTGAGCCACGACGTCGGCTCCGGGGTGCCGGTGTCCAGGCTGACCTGGACGTCGATGGCCTCCGGCTTGCTGTTGGTGAGGGTGAAGGCCACGGTGGTGGTCTGCCCCGCCGCCACGGTGACGGTGCCGGACTTCGGCGTGATCGAGAACGTCTGGGCCATGGTGGGCTCCTCTCCTGGGTCTCAGCGGTGCTCGAGCCCAGACACGCAACAGGTGTTGTTGGTGGGGCCGGGCGCGGGGCGCTTGAGGTAACACCGGGCCTGCGGGCCCTGGACGCCGGGTTTGACGAAGGTCCAGGCCTTGCAGGTCTGGTCTCGCTTGCACAGGGCCCGGCACTCCGCCGGGTTGGGCGTGCTCAGCTGCGTCACCGAGTAGTCGCTGCCCGCACGGTCCACGTTGATCTCGCCCGCTACGCAGAACGCGCTCTGTTGGAACGTGAAGCACTTCAGGCCGGCCCCGCACTGGCCCTGCAAGCACGGCTGCCCCTCGCCCGGCAGGACACACACCCCGCCCTCGCAGCCCTGCGACACGCAGTCCTCGGCCTTGGTGCAGCCCGAGCGGCCGGTGATGAGCCGGCACCGGCCCGCGACGCACGTGAGGTCATCGGTGGCGCACCCGGTGCTGGGGCTGCAGGTCTGGCCGAGCACCGGCCGCGGCACCGCGCACAGCTGGTCCACACACGCGTCGCTGACGCAGTCGCCAGGGGCAGCGCAAGGGCCCTTGCCCACTGGGAACCGGCACTGGCCTCGATCACAGGTCAGCGGCGCTCCGCAAGAGGCCTTGATGTCGGCGCCGCAGGCCGCGCCCAGGCCCAGCGGGTCGGGGCTCCGGGTCGCCAGCCACAGCCCGACCCCCGCCCCCACCAGGACGACCGCGGCCACCACCACGATCCACCAGGGGAAGGGCCGGCGGGCGCGCTTCACCCGAACCTGGACGCTCGGGCTGGTCCCCACGTCGTTGGGGTTTCGGACGCTGTAGAGGCTCAGCCCCACCGTCAGGATCACCGCGTCCGAGCCCGCCGGTGGCGCCACCCGAGCGGTGAGCTGACGGGTCCCCCGGGCCTCGAACGTCATCGGGAAGGCGCCGCCGAGGGTCACCCAGGTGTGCCCCTCGACCCCGGTCAACTCGGCTTGCACCTCGACGTCCTCGGCGATGAAGCTCGTGACCACGAAGGTCACGTCGACCGCCTCGCCGCCCTTGACCGCGACGTTCAGGGCCGGGGTGCTGATGTCGAATGAGGTCACGGGTCACTCCTGTCGGCCACCGGCTCGAAGAGCAGCTCGTGGCTCACGTGGATGGGTTTCATGGTCTCCACCAGGCGCTCCAGGTGCGGGCGCCACGCGGCCGCCTCGGGCACCACCTTCACCCGGACGTGGAACGTCTCGAAGCGCACCGCCGCGCCCCGGGCCGCGTCGGCGGGGGGCCGGGCCTGCTCCACCCGGAAGTTCCCGCGCCCGAGCACGCAGGCCAGGGCGTCCTCCAGACCGCGGCGGGTGCCCCGGTTCCGCCAAAGGAGCGCCGCGTGGGCCAACAGCGCGCGGAGCGCCGCCTCGTCCGGCGCCATGCTCCGGTCGAGGTGGAGCCAGCGCGCCAGCAGCGGGAGGAACGGCGCGGGGGCCCGCTCGGGGGCGAGCGCCTCCGGGAAGCGCTCGAGCGCGGCCTCGGCCGGGGCCAGGAGCGCGGCCATCACGTCCAGCTGGGCCGCGAAGGGGGTCAGCTGGTCCTCCTCGCCGTGCCCCGCAGGCTGGCCTGCATCGAGGCGGGCCAGGGTGGGGCCGTCGGACTCGCTGAGGGCCCGCTGGAACACCGCCGGGAACAGCCCGACCAGGTCAGTCCTGTTCATTGCTGGTCTCCACTCGAAGCTCGTGCGCGCCCGAGCAGAACAGGCCCGAGGGCGGCAGGCTCACCGTCTCCACCCGGCGCTCGCAGCGGCTCTCGAACGCCGGCAGGGGGCCGCGCCCACGCACCAGCCCGAGCTCGCCGCCGGCGATGACCACCGCCTGGCCGGGTGACCACGGGTTGCCCGCCGCCGCGGGCTGAGCGGCCACCGCGTGCACCTCCGCGAGGCCGCTGCCAGGCCGGGCGGGCAGGCCCGCCTGGGCGTCGAAGACGTCCCACGCGGGCGGGGTCCGGCTGGGGTGGGCGGCCCGCATGAGGCCGCGCCGCCCGGTCGCCACCCAGACCTCGTTCGCGCCGAACGCGATGTCGTAGCAGCTCCCGCCGCCGCCGTACTCGGTCGCGGGCTCGGCCCAGCCGCCGTTCGGCACGAAGACCCCGCCCTGCCCCTGCACCAGCTCCAGGCGGAACACCCCGGGGTCCTGCCGGTTCCCGGGCACCGCGAGGCCGATGAAGGCGAACACCCGGCTGTACACCGGCTGCAGGCGCACCACCCGGAAGTTCCGCGCGCCCGAGGCGCCGAGCGAGGCGAAGGCCCCGCCGAGCGCCTCGCTCGTGGCCTGCGGGTGGGCCACCGCGTCGTCCGCCGCCTCGGGGTTCAAGGTCGCCACCAGGACGTCGGTGGTGGGCTGGTTGCCCTGCAGGCGCAGCGCCACCGCCACCACCGTCGGGCCCTGGGGCATCCGCACCGCGCTCACCGATTCGCAAGGCCGGTTGACCTCCCCCGCGATCGCCACCGGCTGCTGGCCGGCCTCCATGCCCCAGGTCCGGGCCCACAGGCCCCGGTCGGTGGCCACGAGGAGCACCGGATGGCCGCCCCGCTCGATCCACTCGATGTCCCGGATCTCCTCCCCCGACTGGTCCGCCCCCGAGAGGGTGAACCAGTGGGACCACGTCTCTCCGGTGCTGTCGGTCACCACCACCGCGCCGGCCGGGCGGTCCGCCCCGCTCCGCACGTTGAGCGCCGCCGCCACCAGACCCGCGTAGCGCGGGCTCGAGTGCGCCTTGACCGCCCGCAGGCTCAGCGGGGTCAGGCTGTCCGGGAGCGCCCGCTCGATCTCCAGATCCTCCCAGCTCTCGCCGTCGTTCTGGCTCCGGAACAGGCGGGTCCCGGAGCCCGCGAACCAGAACCCCGCCATCTGCGGCACCGCCGCGATGCAGTCTACCTTGCCGTCGGGGACCTCGTCGACCAACAGGCGCACGTCCTCGGCGTAGCGCACTCCTGGGGTGGAGAGCAGGCGCTCGTACACGTCGGAGATCCGGAGGGCGCGGCCGAAGGGCCACGCCTTCTCGCCGTGCGGGAGGGGGCTGATCATCGCCCGCAGGCCCTCGCGCAGCCGGCGCTCGACGTCCTCGGGGCTCTCCGAGGGGTTCGCCACCACCCGGGCCGAGACCCGCACCCGCTTGAAGCGCGCCCACCCTGCCCGCACCGTGGCCCCGAGCGGCTGGCGCCCCTCGAGCTGGGCCTGCACCGCCGCGAGCACCAGCTCGCCCGTCCCACCCCTCTCCGCTGGGTTGCGCCCGGGCTCTGCTTGCCAGGTCGCGCCCAAGAGCGGGCGCTGGGTCCACCCGCGGACCTGCTCGAGCATGTCGCTCGCGCCGTCATCCTCGCCCTCGGGCACGAGGAGCACCTCCACGCTCCCGGCGGGGGCGTGGGGCCACAGGTGGACGCCGGTGAAGGCGCGGGCGCGCGACACCCCACCCACCCGCTGGGCGAGGATCTCGTAGTCGAGCTTGGTCACCGCGCGGTCGAGGGAGAACACCTCGACCGGCGCCCGCTTCAGGGTGTTCTCGAGGCTCTCCGCCGCGCGCCCGCCCGCCGCCGCGGCCGGGTTCCGCACCGCCTTCACCCCCGCCACCGCGCGCTTGAGCCGGGTGAGGGTCCCCGCCGGCACGTTGCCCTCGGTGCCACCCCCCACCCAGTAGTCGGCGAAGACGGCGCGCCCCCGCCCTGGCACCGCGGCCAGGTTCTCCGGGATCACCGCGAGCAAGCCATCTTGCGCTCGCCGCTGCACCGAGGGCGCGAAGCGGACCCGGCCGGAGTGCCGGTCGACCTCGAACGCGAGCGCGGCCGCGTCCCGGCTCCGCACGAAGCGGTCCACCTCGCGCCACACCGCGCAGATCTTGCCGTCCACCACCCGGGTGTCACCGAAGCGGTCCCGCGGCTCGTCCGGGCCAAGCTCCACCGCGATCTGCACCTTCAGGTCCGCGTTCCCCACCAGCGGCGCCCCCGGCAGGAGCACCGACTGCCCGGGCTCCCCGGTGCCGGTGCCCACCGCGCGCCAGCGCCGGTGCTGCGCGTGATAGAAGACCCCGGAGGCCTGGGCCTGCCCGTCCTCGAACACCACCGGCTCGGCCAGCGCGAAGACCGGGGGTTCGGCGTCGCTCCCGCCCCGCTCGGTCGACACCTCGGTGTCGGCCGGGACGAGCAGGTTGCCTTGCGCGGGCTCGGCCCGCTCCAGGACCACCCGCACCGCGGCGGCCGAGGGCGCCTGCTGCTCCACCCCGAGGATGTTCAAGAGGGCCACGTAGGCCTTCTCGGGGAGCCGGTTGAGCCGGTAGAGCATCCCGTCGGTGAGGTAGGCGTAGGCCTCGAGGAGCACCCGGCCGGGGTCGTGGGGCGACAGGTCGGTCCACTCGGGGCAGCTCGCCTGCACCCGGGCCACCGCGGCGGCCACCAGCTGCTCGAAGGTCCGATCGTCGAGGTTGGGCGGGGTCAGGGGCATCAGCGCAACCCTCCTTGCAGTCGGAGCGGGTAGACCCAGCGGTCCACCTCCTGGGTGGAGCGCACCCGGTACTCCAGGAACACGTCGAGCCGGTCCGCCTCCTCGGGGGCGCGGGTGGCGTCCACCCGGAGCACCTCGACCCGGGGCTCCCACTCCAGGAGGGCCCCCCGGACGTAGTGGATGGCGAGCCCCGCGGTGGTGTCGTCGTTGGGCGCGAAGGCCAGGCGCTGGATCTGGCAGCCGTAGCGCGGCCGCATGAGCCGCTCCCCCGGCTCGGTCGAGAGCAGGAGGAACACCGCCTGCCGCACCGAGGCGAGGTCCTCCACCATCTCGACCCGCCCGCCCGGCCGGATCACGAGCCCCGGCGCCCCCGCGTCCATGTCGGGGTGGTTGAAGGCGAAGGCCGAGAAGCGCGCGGCGCTCATGAGGACGACTCCACGAACACCTGGTTGGCGTTGAAGAGGGTGTAGGGCGCGGGGTAGTCGGTGAGCCCGAAGACCGAGCTGAGGCAAGCTGGCTTGCCGTTGATGAACACCAGCTGGGAGTGCCCGGTCTGCATCCGGCGGGTGGTGGTGCAGGGCTTGGGCGCGGTCATGGGGCAGGCGACCACCGGCTTGCCGCTGGGGTCCTGGCTCACCGCCACCCTCGCCCCCGCGATGCGGACGAAGGACTGGGAGACGTCCCCCACCACCGCGAGGCCCATGTGCGCGCACTTGAGCTGGCTGATCTCGGTGAGCAACAACACCTCAGGCCTCCTCGAAGTCGATCCGCTTCGCGCGGATCTTCATGTCTCGCCCCGGTGACTCCAGCACCAGCTCGCGCTCCGCGTGCAGCACCACGCGCTCGGGCGACAACAGGACGTAGGTGCCCTCTCCGTTCGCCAGGCGGACCTCGCCGGTGCGCTCGTCCAGCGAGAGGGCGTGGCCGGCCGGGGTGCGGAGGCTGAAGCGCTCCACCCGATCACCCTCGACCCCGCTGTCGGGCGGGCCCTCGGGGCCGAACAGGCCGCCCAGGACGAGCGCGCGGGCCGGATCCGCGTCGATGAGCAGGAGCAGCACCCGGTCGCCGATGCTCGGCACGGTGACGAAGCCCTTGCCCGCCCCGCCGCCCGCGCTCAGGCAGCGCAGCCACTCGGTCTCGGCGTCCTGGTAGCCGAACAGCTTGACCCGCACCCGCCCGAGGCGGTCGGGGTCCGCCACCTGGGTCACCTCGCCCTCCGCCGCCCGCAGGCTGGGTTGCGGCTCGGGCACGAGCGGGGCGCCCGCCTCGAAGTCGGTGGTGTAGCCGGTGAGGGGCGACAGCTGGTGCTCCACCCGCGAGAGCACGTGGATCCCGTCGAGGTGCGGGGCCACGCCCTGCACCGCGATCCGCCGCCCGGGCCACAGCGCGGGGTCGCCCTCGGCCTGGCCGCTCAGGGTGAGGGATCCCGCCGCCGCGCGGTCGAGCTCGGCCTGGGCCCGCTGCTCGGCGTGGCCGTCGCTCTCCGCGGGCGAGACCACGAGGACCCGCGGGCCCCGGGCCCCCACGTCGGCCGCCCGCAGCTCGGCCTCGGTGTGCCGCCCCACGCGGCTCGTGCCCGCGCTGCCGTGGAAGGTCCGGGCCTGGCGCGGATCCCAGCCGAAGGCCTCCACCTCCGCCGCCGCGCGATCGCCGTTGAGCTCGGCCCGAGCCGCGAGGAGCCCCTCACCGACCACCAGCGGCACCGGGTTGTCGCGCCCGGCCAGGCTGCTCAACGTCAGCGCCCCGTCCCACACCACGGGGTAGAGACCCGCGCGGGCCGCCACCGCCCGGAGGAACGTGAGATCGTCCCGCCCGTCGTGGATCAGGCTCCGCCACACCGGGCCGTCGTGGTCCGCCTCCACCCGCAGGCCGTCATCGCCCACCAGGCGCCGTGCAAGATCGGTTGCGGTGACGTCGGCGTAGGTCTGGAGTCGGTGCCGCTGCCTGAGGCGATGCAGGGCGTCGTAGGCGCGCACGTAGAGCCGCCGCTCCGCCCCCGGGGCCACCTCGTGCTCGACCGCCACCACCGCGCCGGCGAAGAGGAGGCGCCGGGTGGGGCCGAGCGAGAGGCGGAGGTCGGCCCCCGGGCGCAGGACGAGCTGCGACCAGAGCGCGGCCGGGGGGTCCGCGAAGACGAGCTCGCACTGGGCGGGCAGGCCCAGCTCGGCCCGCACGGTGGCGCTGATGAGCGCCGCCGCGGCGGGGTCGGGGAGCGGCACGCCCTCCACCGAGACCGCCACCTCGGGGGTGGCGAGGACCGCGCCGCTCATGCCTGGGCCTCCGGGAGGGTGGGCGGCGGCAGCCGGAGCACCGTCCCCGGCGGCACCCTGAGCGGATCCGCCAGATCGTTCACCCACGCGATCCAGCGCCAAAGGCGCGGGTCGCCGTACACCCGGGCCGCGAGGTCGTCGAGCCGATCGCCCTGACTGAACGCCACCTCCCGCTCGGCCGGGCCGGGCGGCGGGACCTCGCTCCGGGGCCGCTGGGCCAGGCCCTCGAGGACCGCGGGCGGCGGCGTCTCCTCGTCGTCCGCCGGCGCCGGGGCCTCGTCCACCCGCCGGAACACCAGGCGCAGCCACGAGCGCTGGGGGACGCCCTCGGAGGTGAAGCGCTCCAGGCGCTCGGCCACCGCCACTACCACCCCGAGGACGTTCCACGCCTTGCCCCACACGAAGCGCACCAGGGGCGGCGTGGCCCAGCTCGCCCCGCCATTGCCCTCGGCGAGGGCCACCAACGGGCCGCTGTGGGCCCGCACGTCGCTCTGCACCACCTGGGCCGCGGTCTCGAGCTGCACGTCGAACAAGAGCGACAGCTCCAGCTCGGTGACCCCGCCACCGGTGAACATCACCGGGTCGTCCCGGCGGCGCCGACCGGCAAGACGGCCTGCATCCTCGGCCACCTGGGCGATCCCGGCGCGTCGGCGCACCTCGAACGTCTCGGGGTTCAACAGGCACCCCACCCGCTCCCCGCTCGCCTCGATGATGAAGGCCACCCGCTCCATCTAGCGCCCCCGCTGCTCGGCGAGCAGGCGCGCCCGCCGGCCCTCGTCGCGGCCCCGGCGGAGGGCCGGGCCGATGGACGGCGCGAGGTCCGGCCAGGGCGCCGAGGGTTGTGTCGCAAGCGAGCCTGCGTCAGAGCCCCACGGGTCTCGCGCGGCGTCGACGCCAGCCGGCGCCGTGGACCATCGAGCCGCTGCGGCGCCGTCACTGGGCGCCTCTGCCCGATCCCGGGCACCGGCGGACGGGGCCCCGCTCCAGCCAGCCTGCGCCTCCGCGCCGGGGTCGACCGTCGCCGCGGAGGGGCTCGACCACGCGGGGGCGGGCGCCCGCGGCACCCCGAACGGGTTCGAGGCGACCTCTGCAAGATGGGTTGCGGCGTCGCCGCCCGCCGACGCACCCGCGGCCGACCACCGCGGCTCGAGCGCGACCGGACCGACCTGGGTCGGCGCGGCGCGGTCGCTGTTGGGCGCGCGCTCGGCGCTCCAGGCCACCTCGGACGCGACGCTTGGCGCGCCGGCGGCCCCACGTGCAGCGCCCGCGGCCTCGGGCCTCGACGCCCACGCCCCGAACGGGGCTACGCCCTGGCGAGGACCACCGCCCGCTCCGAGCACCTCGGCCGCGTGACCCGCGGCGCCTGTCGCCTCGAACGCGCCGGCGGAATCGCCACTCCCGACCGCGCCCGCCGCTCCGCGTCGATGGCCACCGGCGGCGGGCTCTGCCGCCCTGGGAGGCCGGACGCCCTGCTCCACCGAGCGCCCATCCCTGCGGCCGGCGCCTGATCGGGGCACCACGTGGGCCGCCCAGGGGTCTCGGCCGCGAGATCCCCGCCTGCGCTCCACGCGGCCGGCGCCTCTGGCCGCTCTGCCCGCGGCCCGGGTGGGCACCCGGCGACGTCGCGCGCGCTCCCACTGTCGGCCCCTGCTGCGGCCACCGCCCGCCGCCGTCGGGCGCGCGCCCCGCGCGAGGGATCCGCTCGGAGCCCGCTTCGAACCCGCACCACCGGGCGGCGCCCCCGTGGACCCGGACGCGGCGCCCCATCGGCGCGGCCGCGCGCAACGCACCACGCAAGCTGCCCTGCGAGCACGCTCCCCTGCCAGGCGGGGTGCCGGCGGTCCAGCAGGTGCGGCGCCTTCGCCTGGACCATCGCCAGCCAGTGCGCGGGGGGCCCGGGGTCCGGCCCGAAGCCGGGCGCCCGCGGCACCTCATCCGCAACTTCGCTTGCGGGCTCGGGCTCCGGCGCCGGAGCCGCCTCGGCCGCGGGGGCGATCGGCTCGGCGCGCAGGCGGGCCTGCGCGGCGGCCCACTCCAGGACCTCCGCCGCGCGCCCCAGCCACCGCCGCCTGAGCCGACCCCCGCTCACCGCGTCACCGCTCCAGCCGCTCGAAGACCAGGGTCATGGTCTCGATCGCGAGCTGGGACGCCATGGCGTCCAGCGGGGCGGCCCGCCACTCGCTCACCCACGCGTTGATCAGCTCCCACCGGGCGGCCTCGGTGGTGCCGTCGGCGCCGAGGAGTCGGATGGTCACGCTCCGGCGATCCACCGTCCCCTGCACCCCGCTCCAGAACCAGTCCCACAGCTCGCTGGAGGCGGACAGGCCGTACTTCAGGGTCACGTCGGCGTAGCGGACGCGGCCGGGGATGCGGTGCACCTGGAGCGGGTCCCCGCCCGCCTCCCGGTAGTCGATGGTGTCCACCTTCACCCCGAGCCCGGTGCAGTGGGTGAAGTGCCCCTGGGTCACCCCGTTGACCACCACCTCGAAGTTGTAGGCGCGGAAGGGGTCGGTGAAGGTCCCCGGCTGGGCCCCCGTCCCCTCCTGGCCGTCGGTGTTGGTGTCGCTCCCCTGGCTCATGCCTCACCCCCGCCCTCGCCACCGCCCTCGCCTTCGGAGGCGCTGCCCCCCGGCTCGGACTGGCTGATCCGAAACACGATGAACTCCGCCGGCTTCACCGGCGCGATGCCCACCTCGACCACCACCCGCCCGGCGTCGATGTCCTCGGGGGTGTTGGTGTCGTAGTCACACTTCACGTAGAACGACTCGTCCGGGGTGCGCCCCATCAGGGCCCCGTCCCGCCAGAGCAGCCGCAGGAACGCGCTCACGTCGCGCTTGAGCGCCTTCCACAGGCGCTCGTCGTTGGGCTCGAAGACCACCCACCGGGTGCTCGTGATGATCGACTCCTCGATCATGCAGAACAACCTGCGCACGTTGAGGTACCGCCACTGCGGGTCCGCGCTCAGGGTCCGCGCCCCCCACACCAGCACCCCGCCTCGGGCGAAGAAGCGGATGCAGTTCACGCCCACCGGGTTCAGGATCTCCTGCTCCTGGGCGGTGACGTCGTAGGCCAGGCCGGTGGTCCCCAACACGGGCTCGTTCGCCGGGGCCTTGTGGACCCCGCGCAGCGCGTCGGTGCGGGCCCAGACCCCCGCGATGTGCCCGGCGGGCGGCGCCAGCACCGCCTCCTTCGAGCCCGGATCCCGCACCAGCAACCACGGGAAGTAGGTGGTGACGAAGCCGCGGTCCGAGTCCGAGGGGCGCAAGCCACCTTTCTTCGACCCGGAGGGCGCGGGGTCGCCGTCGCCGTCGCCCGCGTCGGGCGCCGCGGCGGCCGCCCGCCGCGGCGGGGGCGCGTCCTGGATGGCCCGGGTCAGGCGCTCGATGTCCCTCGGCTCGACGTCCTTCGGGCCGTCGAGGATGCCGACCCGATCGCGCAGGCGCTCGCAGTGGGCCCGCACCGCGTCGTAGGCCGCAGCGGTCGTGAAGCCCGGCGCGGCCACGATCGCGATCTCGTCGATCGCGTTGAAGAGCGAGAGCCCGAAGCGCTCCCCCTCACGATCCACCTCGCCGGTCTCCCCCACGTCCGCCACCCAGCAGCGGCCCCCGCCGTTCTCGAAGAAGCCGCGCACCGACCGGGACAGGTCGTTGGGCGCCTCCTTCACCTCGGGGAACCGGGTGAGGAACTGGCGGTAGCTGTTGAACACCTCCGCCTCTTTGGCCGGCTTCTTGTGCTTGGCTATCTGGCCCACGAAGCCCGCGGTCCGGGTGCCCACCGCCTGGATGGGGCGAGGTCCGGAGGACACCTCTTCGATGTAGACCCCGGGGGTTGCGTAGTTTCCCATCGGTCACTCCTTGGGTCCGAGGCGCACCTCGACGGTGCCGACCCCGGCCTTGGCCACAGCATGGAAGCCCTTCGCCCGGACCTCGATGCGATCGTCTTCGAGTGGTTGGGGGACGTTGGCGAAGCGGAAGCGCCCCGCCCCGTCGGTGCGCGTCACCCGGCCCAGGGCCGGGAGCACCACCTCGGCCCGCACGAACGGCTGGCCGTCGGGGGTGCGCACCACCCCGCTGATCTGCCCCGAGGTGCGCTTCAGCCGCAGCACCAGGCGCTCCACCGGCTTCGCCGCCACCGCGGGCCGGGGCCTGCGCGCCACCGCCTCCAGGAGCAGGCTGGGTTGCGGCAGCACCCCGAGCGCGCGCCACGCCTCGGGCGGGAGCGGTCGCAAGACAGCCTGCAGCTCGTCCTGGGCGAGGGCCGCCGCCGCGAGCGCCCCCATCACGCGGTGCCCCCGGCTCGGGTCCGCGTCGTGCACCGTCACCAGGTACCGGAGGAGCACCTCCACCGGCGCGGGCGCCGCGGCCCCCATCCGGACGGGTACGTCCAGCTCCATCAAGTAGGCGTTGATCGTGGGCTCGGGGCCGGCCTCCCCCAGAGGGGGCGCCAGCGCCACCTTGGTCCCGTCCCCGTGCGCAGACAGGAACGCCACCACCTTGGTATCGACCTCGTCGAACACCGCCCCCCCGGATCTCGGACCGAGACCCGCGAGATCGTTAGGATGATCCCGGTCCGGGCGCAACCCACCCCTAGCCCCAGGGGAGCCGGTGCCAGCCGCGCCCCTGGCGGAGCGGCGCCCGGACCACCTCGGTCCAGGACGCGCGGCCCGCGGCGGGCCGGGTGGCCTCCACCAGCCGGCCCCGGACCTCGGCGACCACGTCGGGGGCGGGGGCCCGCCGGCTCCCGTGCTCGCCCAGGCGCGGGACGCCCTGGACGTACAGGGCCCGGAGCAGCTCCGGCCCGCCGCTGTCGAGCACCTTGGCCGCCACCGCCTCGTGGTCGTCCTGGGGGTCGGGCTCGAGCGCGAGCACGATGAGATCCGCGCGCCGGCCCACCTCGAGCACCCCGGTCGGCACCTTCAGGCCGTCGGCCCCGAAGCGCGCCGCCATCTCGAGGGCCAGGCTGGCCGGGGCGGCCACCTTGCCCCGGAGGAGCCGAGCGGCGAGGCGCGCCTCGGCGAAGAGGTCCATCCCCAGCCGGGCCGCGCCGCCGACCGAGCCGAGCCCCACCGGGATCGCCTCCGCGAGGAGCTCGGCCACCGGCGCCGGGGGGGCGCCGGTGAGGATCTCGTGGCTGGGCGTCACCACCACCGCAGCGCCCGCCGCCTTCACCCGGGCGCGGGCCCGTGGAGTGGCCAGAGAGGCTCCGTGCGCGTGCACCAGCACCGTCTGCGGCCCCAGGGCGCCCGCACGCTCGAGGCGCTCGAGCCCCCGCCCGAGGCCGGGGGCGGCGCCCAACGTCACCACGAGGGGCACCCCCTCCTGGGCCGCCAGGCGCGCCGCCGCGCGCAGGCGCCCCCGCGGGGTGCGCTCGGCCGCGCCGCCCCACAGGGCGAGGGAGACGGTGGGGTCGGCGCCGTCCGCCGCCACCCCCTCGCGCGCCACCACCAGGGCCTCGAAGGCGTCCTTCTTCGCGGCGTCCACGAACAGCACCAGCCGGCTCCCCACCGCCCGCGCCGCGGCGAGCGCGCTCGGCCCGAAGCGCACGCTGGAGGGATCCGCCACCGTGATCGCCCCTGCGCTCAGGGCGGCGCTCAGCCCGGCCTGGGCCGAGATCCGGGCGCCGTGCTCGTCCATCCCGCCGCGCCACGCCGCGTCCTGCCGCCGCCGCACCGCGGGGTCGGACGCGGCCACGAAGCCGGGGCCCTGGAGGCTGAGGTCGAGCTGCAGGTGGGCTTGCACGAGGCCGGGCATCACCAGCCCCGAGACCTGCACCACCTCGGCCCCCGGGGCGTCCACCCCGCCGATGGCCGCGATGACGCCATCGTCGACCAGCACGTCGGTGCGCCGGATCGTGCGGCGCCCGTCCAGGCAGAGGAGCGTCCCGCCCCGCAGGATGATCCGCCGCCCCGCCACGTCAGCGCTCGCCCTCCTGCCGGTACCAGGCCCTGAGGACGTCGGCCGCCGGCTTGTCGCGCGGGGTGTAGTTGCCGTCCTTCGGGCCCCCGAAGCCGAACCAGTTCCAGAAGTAGACCCCGGTGAGGGCCGAGGCCCCCGACCACGCCCGCACGAACGCCTCGTAGGCCCGCCGCTGCTCCTCCTGGTCGAGGGGCGCGGTGCGGGTCTCGTCCCAGGGCCACGCGGCCCCGCCGTCGATGCTGGGGTAGCCCACCTCGGTGAAGATGATGGGCCGCCCGAGGCGCCGCGCGAAGTCCTCCACCTGGGGCCGGATGCTCTGCCAGGAGAGCATGAGATCGGTGACCGATGCCTCCGGGTCCCGGGTCAGCTCCCAGTAGGCGGTCATCCCCACCACGTCGACCTTGTCCCAGAAGCTCACCGCCTCGAAGTGGTCCCAGTTCGCGCTGTAGAGCAGCTCGAGCTCGGGGGCGGCCATCCGCACCCGGTCGATCACCTCCACCCAGCGCCCCCGCATCGCCTCGCGCGACAAGAGCTCCGACCCCACGCACAGGCGCTGGGCCCTCGAGGCCTTCGCCACCTCGGCCGCGTGGAGGATGAAGTCGGTGTAGCTCTGCCACCAGTCGTCCTCGCGCTCGGGCGCGATGCGCCCGCGCCACTCGTCCCGGCTGCTCTTCTTCAGCCGGACGATCGGGAACGCGGTGACGTGCAGGCCCTTATCACGCGCGTAGCGCAAGGTGTCCTGCACCTGCTCGTCGGTAGCGCTCCAGCCGGCTACGTTCGAGATGCGCGTCGCGCGCAAGTCCTCTTGCCACCAGACCCACACCACCGAGATGTGGGTGGCGCCGGTGGCCGCCACCTCGTCCACCAGGGCGCGGTAGCGATAGGTCGGGTCGGCGGAGAACAGGCCCAGGCCCACCCCGCGCTCGGCCGGCGGGGTGCCCCACAGGGTGCGGACCTGGATCGGCCGCCGCACCGGCGCGCCGGGGGCGGGGGCGGCCGCGGCGAGGAGCGCGGCCACCGCGAGGAGGCTACCGGGCGAGCCCACCGAAGCCCTCCGGCCGCACCACGATGCCCACGTCCGACAGGCTCTTCAGCCAGGCGTCGACCCCCTTCTCCATCCGCGACTGCCGGAACGAGAGCAGGACGGTGCGCAGCTCGTACAGGCGGAGATCGTCGATCTCCGCGTCGAGGTCGCGCCCCACCAGCACCGCCAGGCCGAAGGGCCGCAGGCGCTGGAGCGCCTTCACGGTGGCCTCGGGGAGCGGGCACGCGGCGGGGGTGCGCCGGTCCGCGAGGACCGCGGTGACGCAGGGCATGGCCATGGTGTCGCGCTGGGCGCCGATGGTGAGCTCCGCCTTCACCCCCGCCCCCTCGAGGAGGCGCGACAGCAGGGCCGAGGCCCGGGGCGAGTCGGTGCGGTCGACCACCACCCACCGGGGCTTCCGCTCGCCGATCTTCTGCAACAGAGCCTGCGCCGGCCGAATCCACTCCAACAGCTCCGCCTCGTCACCCCGCGCCACGAGCAGGATGACCTGCTTGGGCTTCATCGCCGCCACGTCCTTCGCCAGCTGCTCGAGCCGGGCCAGGCGCGGGGCGTCGAAGCGCGCGTCGTCGTCGACCGACATGCCCACCGCCCGCGCCGCCCCGAGGTCGCGCGCCTCGGCCACCAGCCGGGCGCAGGACTTCGCCGGGTCGGCCCCCGCGCTCATCGCCTCGAAGCAGAGCACGTCGAGGGCCCGCTGGCGCATGGCAGCGATGAAGGGGCCGCCCGACAGACGCTGATAGACCCCGTCCGCCTCGAGCCGGCTCTTCGCCGCCGCCTCGCCGCTCTGCCAGAGCGCCCGCTCGGACAGCAGGCGCGCCCGGGTCGAGAGCACCGCCGCGAGGTCCACCACCGGCCACTTCTCGGTCGGCTCCGCCGACACGGTGGCGATCGCCTCGTCGAGCATGCCCTCGCGATAGCCCACCTGGGCCTCGCGGGCCCGCCGGGCCTGGATGTTGGCGGTGAGCGCGATGGCGTGGATCGAGCCCTGCGCCAGCGCCTTCTTGGCCGCCACCTCCGCTGCCTCGAGGTTGCCCCGCGCCGCCTCGAGCCGCGACCGCACCACCCAGAGCCGGGTGAGCTCCGGCAAGGCAGCCTGCGCCTTGTCGAGCAGATCGAAGGCCCCCTCGGGCTCGTTGCGCAGGCACGTGGTGGCCGCGAACTCCAGGGTGTCGGCGGCGAGGACCTCGGGGAGCTGGAAGTCGTTCTGGCTGAAGGAGACCGACCACTTCGCGGTGTCCACGAAGTCGACCCGCTCCTTCTCGGACGTGCACACCGGGGCGATCAGCGGGAAGAGCTTCTGGGCGCGCTCCGGGCTGTCCGGATCCATGCCCAGCAGGTTCCGCACCTGCACGTACCGGGTATCCAGTCGCGGGTCGGGGAGCGCCGCGCCGACCCCACCATCGGGCGGCAGGGTGCCGGCCAGTGGGTCGGGGCAGGCGAACAGCCCAGGGATGAGCGCGAGGATCAGGACGCGGCGCACCGGGGCCGCATCGAAGCGCGCGGACGACGTGGAGGCAAGTCAAACACCGGGGCCCCTCCAGAGGTTCCACCGTGCTCCGGACCCGATCTGGGTCCGAGAGCGCGGCCGGTGGCGCGCCAAGACCACGCCCGCGGTGCGTGGCCTCCCGACACGGCGCCCACCCCACCTCTCATGGGGTTCCGCCCCTCCGTCGCGGGGGCTCCGCGACCTTGGGGCTCTCCACCTCGATGCCCACGAGCACCAACGGCCGCACCCCGAGCGCCTTCACGGCCTCGGCCCCCGAGGCGGACGCGGCTGCGCCCCCCTCGTGGACCTTGGCCTCGGCGCCCGCAGCGCGGGTCGAGCCTCCACCGCTACCTCCCCCCCGCTCCGCGGGCGACCCGGTGGGTCGTGCGCGTCCGGCCAGGGGTTCGGCAACCAACGCAGCGCCCTCCCAGACCCGTACCCTGGTCCCGTCCGCGGTGCGCGGGGCGGGCAGCAGGGAGGCCGAGGGGCTCGTCTGACGACGCTCCTTGGGAGCGTCGGGGCTCGAGGTGGCTTGGGTTCCTCTCCAGGGCTTGTCCCCGTCGGCAGTGGCACCGAGCCTCCTCCCGCGTGCTTCACCCTCCGCGCCCGTCCGCGCCTCCAGCCAGGCGTCGAGCTGACTGGTGGACACGGAGCGGCCGCGGTGGGTTGCACCTCGGAGTGTCGACTGACCGCCGGGTTTGTCTCTCCGGGTTCGGATGGACCTTCCCTCCTGAGGTTCTTGCGGCCTCGGCGCCCTCGGAGTGCCCCGGAGGGCCCCGGGTCAGTCCGAAGAACGCCGCTGCCGCGCCGGTGAACGACGCCTCCACGCCGTCCGCCGGGGCACGGTGGCCCTGGCCAGGATCGCCGTCAACGACTTTCCTTGGTCTCATCTTGAGATGCGCGCATATGACTGGAATCGTTGGCGGTTGAGCGTATACGAGGCGGCCCCGGGGGCGCACCACGGCCGATCCCTCGTCCCCGCCCACACCCGATTCACAGGGCCCGCGAACGGACAGATCCCGGGGGGCGGGGGAGCGCCTTGCGTCCCAACGCATCCCGCGCGCGAAGGCGCGGAACACAGCGCCGCGAGGCGACTTGCCGACCTCGGCGCTTGCGACATGTTGCGGCCCAATGGGTTGAGCGAATCACAGGCCGATCACCCTTGGGGGCCAAGGGGCTCCGCCATCGCCCGCGCGCATCCCCGCGCGCCCCACTGGGGTTCTCCAGGCTGGACTCTTTGACTTGGAAACCCCTCCGGCACGGACTAGTCTCCCCCTTCGATGCACGCGCCCTCCGACACCGCCTCCCCGCCCGGCCAGAAGTGCTCGGAGTGCGGCACGGAGAACGTGCCCTCCGCCCGCTTCTGCAAGCAGTGTGGCGCGGCTCAGAAGCCGCCCGCCACCTGCCCCGACTGCGCGACCGAGCTGCCGGCGGACGCCCGGTTCTGCTCGTCCTGCGGCCTCAAGCTGCTCGGCCCGCGGCCGGCCCCCCCGCCGCCGTCCGAGGCCCCCACGATCGAGGTCGCGGCGCCCGAGCCGTCCATACCGCCCGTGGAGGACGACGCGCACCGGCAGGCCCTGGCGGCCGAGGCCGCCGCCCTGCCCTCGGTCCGCCGGCCCACGTCCAGCGTGGGGAGCAACGTGCTCATGTTCGTGGCGATCCTGATGGTGCTGCTCGTGGTCATCTACAGCATGAACCGCGACGCCCCGAAGGAGGTCAGCCCGTTCGAGGGCGGGCCCGCCCCGGGGAGCATGGCCCAGCCCAGCGCGCCCGCTGCGCCCGCCGGGGGCGAGGCGCCGGTCGCCGCCGGGCCGGCCGCCGCGCCGGTCACCGGCACCGTCACCCTCGGCGAGGGCATGGGGGACCCGGCGGGCACCCTCTTCGTCATCATCCGCAACGCCGGGGTGGGCCGGGGCCCGCCCCTCGCGGTGAAGAAGATCGACAACCCCAAGTTCCCCCAGGCCTTCCAGGTGGGCCCGGGCGACGTGATGATGAAGGGCATGCCCTTCAACGGCCCCTTCGACGTGCAGGCCCGGCTCGACGCCGACGGCAACGCGATGACCAAGGCCCCCGGCGACATCCACAGCGCCTCGTCCTCCGGCGCCAAGCCCGGGGACAACGTGGACCTGGTGCTGGACACGAGGATCTGAGGTGAGCGGCGACGAGCACCCGGGGGACGCCGCCCCGCCCGTGCCCGGCGCCGAGGAGCGCCTCTCCGCCCTGACCCTGGACGCGCCGCGGCTCACGGTGGAGCTCCTCCCCGACGGTCGGATGCGCGCGCCTCACCTGGCGGCCCGGGACCTCCTCCGCGATCGGCTCAAGCAAGCCCGCTTGCTCCCCTGCGCCCCCGGCTGGATGGTGCTCCGGAGCGAGGGGGAGTCCCGCGTGCCGCCGAGCCCCGACGTGCCCGAGGTGGTGGCGGCGGGGGTGCTCGGGCCGCGCGGCCTGTCCCTCATCGACTTCCTCGGCTTCCTCGAGGCGGGCGACGGCACCGGCATCCTCGCGGTGGCCACCCGGAACCTCGAGCGCGCGCTCTTCCTGCATCGCGGGGCGCTGGTGTGGGCGACGTCCACCGAGCCCGAGGAGCAGCTCACCGCGCTCATGGTGCGCCGCGGGCGGCTCAGCGAGGAGGACCGCGTGCTCCTCGACGGCGACCCCACCGCGCGGCACCAGCACGGCCAGGCCTGCGTGGCCCGTGGCCTCGCCTCGGCGGAGTCGGTGGCGGAGATGACCCGGGCCCAGGTGGTCGAGATCTTCGATCACGTGCTCGCGATGGACGCGGGGATGTGGACCTTCGCCCGGGTGGCGGAGGGCACCCTCGACGACGCCCCGCTCCACATCCCGGCCCAGGGGCTGCTCATGGACGCCCTTCGGCGCATGGACGAGATGATGGTGTACCGGCAGCGCATCCGCTCCTCCGCGGTGCGGCTCGGCCGGGCCGGCCACGCCGCCGCGGGCCCGAGCACCACCGACCTCGTCCACCGGATGGAGGGCGAGATCCGGGACGACGC
Source organism: Deltaproteobacteria bacterium (assembly GCA_020632995.1). Taxonomy (GTDB): domain Bacteria; phylum Myxococcota; class Kuafuiibacteriia; order Kuafuiibacteriales; family Kuafuiibacteriaceae; genus JACKEN01. The sequence goes on from JACKEN010000001.1 coordinate 1,422,382, forward strand.
CCGCGCGCTCCTGGACGTCCTGACCGCGCCCGCCTCGCTCGCCGAGCTCATGCGCAAGCTGGGTTGCTCCGAGTTCGAGGCCACCCGGGCCGCCTACCACCTGCTGCGCTCGAGCCTGGTGCAGATCGTCCCCGACGCGGCGCTCGCCCCCCCCGCCGCTCCGAACATCGAGGCGAGCGAGGCCCGCGGCATCATCAGCATCTACTCGATGGCCATCCGGGAGGTGTTCGACGACGTCACCCGCCTCGGCCAGGCCTACGCCCTGAGGGCGGCGGCCCGGGCCTTCCTCGCCGACGAGGCCGGCTCCGGGGTCTACGCGCAGCTCCTCCGGAACGTGGTGCTCCGCCCGGACGGCACCCTCGAGGTCGACTCCGTGCTGCGGGGGATGGCGATGGCGCCGGTGTCGGCGGAGGCGCTGAACGACGCCCTGAGCGAGGTCCTGTTCTTCGTCCTCTTCCAGGCCACCGAGCTGTTGGGACGCCGCCAGGGTGACGACCTCGCGCGCCGGGTGAAGATGATCCACGACCTGCTCCCGGCGCGGCCGAGCGAGACCCCATGAGGCGCCGGCCCACCCCGTGGCTGGCGGCGGGGCTCGCGCTGTGGGCCGCGGGCTGCAAGGACGACGCGCCCGCGCCGCCCCCGGCGGCCGAGGACGCCTCGGCCCCGGTAGCGATGCCGGTGTTCGAAGATCCGAGCACCGGGGCCCGCTTCTCGTGGCCGCCCACCTGGCGCCGGGTGGCCGCCGCCGACACCCCGGACGAAGACTCTGTCACCCAGCTCGCCCGGGTGGAGCGGGTGGGCCTCGCCTCCCCCGTCGCGCCCCGGGTGGTGCTGAGCGCGGAGCCCACCACCCTCACCGACCCGGAGCTCGCCCACCGCAAGGTGAAGAACCTCCTGGAGGCCCAGCTGGACGGCCAGGGGGCCAAGGTGCGCCGCATCTCGCTGTTGAAGCATCACGTGGACGGTCAGCCGGTGGGGGTGCTGGACGTGCTCTACGCGGTGCCGGTGCCCGACCGGGACCCGGTCGCGGTGCGGCACCGCTCCATGGTCGCCCTCGTCCACACCGGTGAAGGATCCCTTGCCATCCTCACCCTGACCGCCACATACCTGGCCGGCGATCACGACCGGGTGGGCACGGAGGTCGACGCGATCCTCCACAGCCTGGGCTTGGCCCCGCCGCCGCCCGCCCCGTCGCCGGATCGCGGAGGTTGATGCCCGTGGACGTGCCCGTTCCTTCCCTTCGCACCCCTGAGCGCCCCCCGATCCCCGGCCTCCCGGACGAGCTGGTGGAGCTGCACCTGCACGTGGGCGGCGCGGTGGCGCCCCACATCCTGTGGGCGATGGCCCACGAGCAGGGCTTCAAGCTCCCCACCAAGGACTTCTTCGAGTTCGTGGACATCGTCTCCTCGAACCCCGACAAGGTGAAGAGCCTGGAGGACTACCTCCGCATCCTCCACGAGTGGACGGAGAAGATTCAGAGCAGCCCGCACGCGATCGAGCGGGCGATCTACGAGATCTTCGCCAAGGAGTTCCGGGGCGCGAAGGTCCACACCATGGAGCTGCGCTTCAACCCCATGAAGCGGAACCTTGGGGGTGAGCGCGACCTCGACCACATCATCCACGCCGCGCTGCGGGGCCTCGACCGCGCGTGCCTGGAGTACGGCATCACCGGCGGGCTCATCTTCTGCCTGGCCCGGGAGTTCGACGCGGACCTCAACGAGATCATCGTCGAGAAGGCCATCCGCTACCGCGCGCGCGGGGTGGTGGGCATCGACCTGGCCGGCACCGAGAAGAACAACCTCGAGCTGCAGCCCGCCACGGTGGAGCGCTTCGCGGGGCTGTTCGCGATGGCCCGGGAGGCGGGGCTCAAGACCACCTGCCACACCGGCGAGACGCCCCACACCGACGCGAGCGGGGTGATCGCGGCGGTGCGGCGCCTGAAGGTGGACCGCATCGGGCACGGCATCCGCGCCGCCTACAGCGACGAGGCGATGAAGATCCTCCGCGAGGAGGACGTGGTGCTCGAGATCTGCCCGACCTCGAACCTCCACACCCGCGCGGTGTCCGGGATGGACGAGCTGGCCCACGTGCTCCGGACCCTCCGGACGAACGGGGTGAAGTTCACCATCAACACCGACGCGACCTACATGCTCGGCACCGACCTGCGCCGCGAGGTGGAGCTGCTGACCACCTCGGGCATCCTCAGCGCCGAGGACGTCGCCTGGTGCTTCCAGAACGCGAAGGACGCGCTCTTCGTCGAGTCACGGTGACCCGGCCGCGCCCTCTGGCGCCGCGGTGGCCCCGGCCAGGGGCTTCAGCGGGATCCGCCAGATCAGGGGCCGGTTCTCGGGCAGCCGCACCGTCTGGCTCACCGGCTCGTAGCCCTGGCGCACCAGGCGGACGGTGTAGCTGGTGCCCGGCTTCAGGCCCGAGATGGTGAGGGGCGTGGTGCCGCGCTGCAGGGCGTTGTCGACGTACACCTCGGCCCCCGCCGGCGTGGTCCGGATGGTGAGGCGGGGCTCGGTGTTGAACAGGCCGAGGTCACCGAAGTCGGTCTGGTAGGCGAGGAAGCCCACCCCGGCGAGGAGGACCAGCACCAGCACCGCCAGCATCGCCACGAGGGGACCCCGGCGCCTGGCCATCGGCGGCGGGGGGGCGAGGAGCACCTGGTCCATCGGCGGGCTGTAGACCGGCGGGGCCATCTGCGGGGTGTAGACGGGATCCAGGCGCTCGGGCGGCGGGTAGGCCGGCGCCGGCGGCTGGCTGTCGAAGCCGCCGCCCTCGCGCACCACCTCACGGATCTGCCGGCCGAGCACCGACGCCGAGCGCGCATCGGGCACCCCTGCGCCCGAGCCCCCGCGGGGGATCGCCAGCAGCTTCGAGCGGCTGGCCCGGCTGGGGTGCGAGAGCATCTGGGAGAGCGAGAGGTTCGCGGGCGGGACGTTGGTGGAGCCGATGCCCATCGGGGCCGCCGGCAGCTCCCCCGACGAGGGGCTCGGGTTGATCGGCGCGGGGAGCTTCGGGGCCAACAGGGCCGAGTACTCGTCCCGCGCCTGGGCGGCGGAGGGCAGCTCCATCTCGTCCGGCGGCTCCTCGAGGGGCGAGGGGTGCACCGGCGGGGCGTCGTCCTCCGCGAACTCCAGCGGCAGGTCTTCCTGCACACCAGGGAGGTCGATATCGGAGTCGAAGGCGTCGTCGAAGTCCGCGTCGAGCTCGGGCTCCGGCGCGGCCTCGTAGCTGGGGACCTCGCCCTCGGTCACCTCCTCGGAGCCGAAGCTGGCCTGCACCCGGTTCAGCCGGATGGCGCCCAGGGCCTCCTGCCCCCGGCGCGGGCCGGGCGAAGGCATCGAGTAGGGCTCCGGGTCGTCGTCGAGCCGGGTGGAGTCCTCGCCGTCGTAGGTGTTGCCGTCGGGCGGTCGGACCCCGGCCACGAGGTAGTCCGACGTTGTGCCGGCCACGGTGCGGGCGTCCTGGTCCACGTCCCGATCGGTGCGCGGCACCGGCAGCTCGGGCTCGTCGTCCATCGCCCGGACCGTGTAGTCGACCTCGACCTCGAAGCCGGGCGGGTCGTCCGACAGGTCCAGCTCGTCGTCCGGGTCGAGCCCCAGCACCGGGGGGGCGCCGGCGATCGTCGCGTCCCCACCCCACTCCGGCGGGGGGGCCGGGGTCAGGTCCTGGGAGTACGGCTCCTCACCGAAGTCGAGGGGCTCCACGTCGGCGTCCGAGATCTCCTCGGGGTCCCCGGCGCTGGAGTCGAGGAAGCGCTCGAGGGGCGAGCGGGGCGACATCATCATCGAGGAGTGCCGCTCGATGATCTCGTCGGAGATCGAGGGCACCGCGATGGTGGCGTCGGCCTGGGGCTGCTCGTGGTCCCCGTCGTCGCCGAGGTCGATGTTCAGCGGCTCGGAGTCCTCGTACTCGAGCGGCTCCTGGACCACCGGGTCCAGGGCTTCGTCGTCGGGATCGAGGTAGGCGCCGGCGCCCGCGGTCTCGTCGTCCCAGGCCTCCGGGGGCCCGGCCATGGTGGCGTCGAGCTCGAAGTCCGACGACTCACCCCAGCCGGGGTGATCGAGGGTCCCCTCGGCCGCGACGTCGCGCGCGGCCACGTCGGGCAGGCCGAGCTCGCCGGTCGGCGGCTGCAGCTCCGCGGGCACCCCGTCCCCAGGGTAGCCCACCGTGGCCTCGTCCCACGGATCGTCGCCCTGATCGAAGTCCTCGGAGTCGTGGGCGAGCGGCTTCATCAGGTCGAGGGAGGACTCCTCGTCCCTCGACACGATCACCGGCGGCGGCCGCCCACCGATCGTCGGGGCCGCGAAGATCGCCCCTGGCGCGAGGGTCTGGTCTTCGGAGGCCCCCACCGGCTCGTCGTCGAAGTCGTCGTCCGCCACCGGACGCTCTTTGGCGCCAGCTCCGGCAGGTACTGCCCAGCAGACTCGGTGCGGCTGTCGTCAGGCAAGGGTGCTCTCCAGCCCGCTTGGGCGAGCCAGGCAGGCCAACACGGTGGCGTCGTCGTCGTAGGTGCTGGTGCGCGGGCCAGGGCCGATCATTGACCTCCTCGATCAGGCGGCTCTCGCCCGCGGCGGCCCATAGTCGAAGAGCCTGGATGGTGGCGAGCGCGGATCCGCGCTGCCCCCCGCGCCCGCAGACCAGAACGGGACACCGACTCGTCGCTCTCGCTCGGGGCCAACCTCGAGCTCCGGGCAGGGGCGCCGCCGATCTGATCGGAGGAGCGCAGGCTCAGAAGGGCCAGGGCCTCGTCGGCCTCGACGGGATCACCTCTCGCCCACCCCTGGAAGACCATCGTGCCGCCCTGCTCGCAGCTGAAGCTCCTCCTCGAAGGTTACACCCACGTCTTGATCATTGGTTGTTGACCACTCCGCCCCCCAGGACGGGGAGTCCTCGAGCGCGATCTGCAGCTCCTGGGCGTCCTGGTGGCAACGGTTGCGGTCCTTCTCTCGGGGAGCGCGGTCCGATCTCGGCCAGCGCGTCCGGGGATATATCGGCGTTGAGTCGCGGCAGTCGCGGTGCCCTCTGCGTCGCCTTCGGGGTCTGGATCGAGTTCTCCTTTACCAGACGGGCGCCGCCCGCAAGAGGAAGACTCGTGAAACGCCTTTACGATGCCGGCCGCGAAGAGGTCAGGCGCGCGTCGACCTCCTCGCCCCAGCAGATCTGCTCCGGGGACATGAAACGTACTTGCCGCTGGGACCCCGGCCCGGGTGTGTAATGCGTCTTCCGTGGCGGCCTTGGCGATGCAGAGATCGGTAAGCTGCCCGTACCTCGAAGGACGATGATGTTCTGCGGCGACACGTCGCGGTGCACGATGCAGAGGGGCGGCCGTTCATATCAGCCAGGGTGTGGGCGTAGTGCAGGCCCTCGCAGGCCCTGGCCGACGCAGCGCACGCGATATATACGTGGGCAGGCTTCTCTTCCCAGGCCCGGAGCCTTCTTAGCCACCGAGGACAGGTTGCGCCCGGGGATCGCCTCCATCGCGATGGTAGAGGTCGTCCGCCTTCCCCAGGTCGTGAATCTGGACGATGTTCAGGTGGGTCAGCTTCACGCGACGTCCGAACTCGTCCGGAACATGTTGATGAACTCTTCGTCGTAGGCCAGGTGCGCCAGGATGCGCTTGATCGCGACGACGCTCGAAGCCCTCCATCCCTGCTTGGCGAGGAAGAGCTCCGCCATGCCCACGGTAGCGATCTTCGGGACCTGCAACGACCGGGCCACAGCGTGCAGGAGCACTCGACTCTTGAAACGCGAGCACGCGACCCTTCAGGTCTTCGACCCAGTCAGAGGAGGTTACGTTGGGGGCGGGGCCGTCAAACAGGCGCAGCGCAGCCCTCAGACCACCCTGAAGAGCTGCCACGCCCTCGAACAGGCGCTTGGCAGGCGGTCCGCGTACCCGTCGATGCAGGTCGGGCTGATATTCGCAGCGGAGGCCCGCGTCGATCTTCGCCGACCACCGGGGTCTTGCTGGTCTCGGCCGCCTTGGGGTGGATGGCGCCGAGCGAGAGGTCAGATCATCGAGACTCAGTGGCCACGATGTGGGCGGCTCGACGCCTCCTTCACCGCCTCCGTCAGCTTCGAGCCGCGCCAGCCTGTGTACGCCGACGACGTGCTTCGGCTCCTGGTCGCTCACCAGCGTCGAGCACCCGCTTCCCTTCAGGCGAGCGTTCGCGTGGCCTTGTCTTCCTGCAGCCGCCATAGCTCCACCACTGCTGCCGTTGGGGCCTCGACCTTCTCGAGCGCGGACTGGAGCTCTTGGGCTTCAGCCGAGGTGCAGGCCCACCATATCAGGCGCTTCTTGTCAGGCTTCTGGGCCCTGGATGCGCCCCGGGTCGTCGGCGCGCGGTCTGGTACGTCGCGTACCCGTAGTAGTCGTCCTTCGTGATCTCTCACCGACTCTCCGCCGCGGAGGCGGCGTGGAGGCCAGTCGGTGCCGAGGCCGACAGGGCGCGGGGCGTTTCGGATCTTGCTTCGCGCGGAGTCGGGACTCTACCTTCTGCGCGCCGGAACCTCATCCCGGTACAAATGCTGGGGGCCAGTTTGGGGCAGGCGCGCACCCCACAGACAGAACCCCGACCCGCGCCCAGTTCAAGCCGCTATCGCCGGTTCTTCTTCCTGGCCTTCTTGGCCGCCTGCTTCTTGCGCTTGGCCTTGTCCTTGTCGGGCGGCTTGGGGCCGCCAGCCACCTTGGCGATGTTGCCGAAATACTCCCGTCGCGCCTTGGGCGTATCAGGGATCTCATCGAGCGGGATGTCCTCGATCTCCGGCTCCGTCGGGAGCTGGAAGGCGTCGCCGAAGAGCTCCGCGAGGTCGAGGCCGCGCAGCTGCCGGACCTTGGCCAGCTGGTCGAAGCCCGGGAGCTTCGACAACAGCGACGGCTGATCACCGAGGGCGATCATCATGCGGCGCATGGTGTCGAACTTGGTGAGCACCTCGAGCACCTGCCCCTCGGGGCGCCCGGTGCCCTTCGCCACCCGGGCCAGCCGCCCCGGGTCCCTGAGCAGCGCCGGCCGGCGCCGCTCGAGCGGGGTCATCGAGTCGTGCACCGCGATGATCTTCGTGAACTCGCGCTCGTCCGGGCGGAAGCCCTCGGGCATCCCGTCCTGGAACATCGGCATCTTGTCGAAGAGGTCCTTCAGGGAGCCCATCTTCCGGAGCACCCCGATCTGCTCCACGAAGTCGCCCATGTCGAACTGGCCGCGGAACATGCGCTCCGCGTCCTCCTCGGCCTTCTCCTGATCGACGTGGCGCTCGAACTCCTTCACGAGCCCGACCACGTCGCCCATCCCCAGGATCCGGGACGCGAGCCCCTCGGGCCGGAACTCCTCGAGCGCGTCGAGCTTCTCGCCCATGCCGAGGAACTTGATGGGGCGCCCGGTGATCTCCTTGATCGAGAGCGCCGCGCCGCCGCGGGCGTCGCCGTCGAGCTTGGTCATCACGAAGCCGGTGATGCCCAACAGCTCGTCGAAGGCCTTCGCGGTGCGCACCGCGTCCTGACCGATCATCGAGTCCACCACCAGGAGGATCTCCTGGGGCTTGGTGCGGTCCTTGATCTGGAGGAGCTCGTCCATCAGCGCCTGGTCGATCGCCAGGCGGCCCGCGGTGTCGAAGATGACCACGTCGCGCTTGGCCTTGCCGGCCCGGGCGAGCGCGTCGCCGCAGAGCTTCAGGGGATCGGCCCCGCGCTCGGCGTGCACCGGCACGTCGAGCTGGCGCCCGAGCTGCTCGAGCTGATCGATCGCGGCGGGGCGCTGCACGTCGGCCGCCACCAGCATGGGCTTCTTGCCGTGCCGGTCGCGGACCCAGCGGGCCAGCTTGCCGGAGGTGGTGGTCTTGCCGGAGCCCTGCAGGCCCACCATCATCACCGCCGTCACCCCCATGGGGGCGAAGTCCAGGCTCGACTCCACCGGCCCCATCAGGGCCTCCAGCTCCTCCTGGCAGATCGCGACGAAGCGGTGGTAGGGCGTGACCTCCTTGACCCCGGCCGCGGTCTCCATCCGCGCCACCCCCGCGATGATCTCCTCGTCGGCGCGGCCCCGGACCCGGGCGAGGAAGCTCTTGGCGACCTCCAGCTCCACGTCCGCCTCCAGCAGGGAGAGGCGGATGTCCCGGAGGGCCGCGTCCAGCGCCTGGCTGGTGACGGCGCCCTGGACCAGCCGGTCCTTGGCGGCCTTGAATCCTTGAGTGATGGCCTCGAGCATGGGCGGGCCACTCGGGTAGCACGCGGGGCGGCGCTTGGAAAAGGGAGACCGCTTGTCAATGCTCCCCCGGGGATCGTAGGAGCGCCCGGGTGAGCCGCAGGGCGAAGAGCGCCAACGAGGGCGGGGGGAAGAAGGGGAAGCAGCGCTCCGAGGGGCCGAGCCCCGGAGCGGGCCGCGAGGCCGACGCCCCCCTCGAGCCCCTGACCCAGGACCACCCCCTGGCCACCGCCCTCGTGGTGGTGGCCTTCGTGACCGTCGCGCTGGTCGCGGTCTGGTTCAAGATGGACGTGAACCGGGTGTTCGACGTCCCCAAGGCCCTGGCCCTCAAGGTCGGGGGCGGCGGGGCGTTCCTGGTCTGGCTCCTCTACGGGCTCTTCGGTCGGGGCTACGACCTGCGGAGCTTCCGGCTCTTCTCGGGCCCGGTGTTCGCCCTCGCCGGGGTGGTGGTGATCTCGACCTACCTGTCGCTCGACGTGCCGACCAGCCTCTACGGGGTCTACGAGCGGCAGTTCGGCCTGCAGGGCTTCCTGGCCTGCGTGGGCCTGTACGCGGTGACCTCCAGCAGCCTCGGGGGCAAGCGCGGGGCGGTGATGGGCCTCGGCTGGCTGGCCCTCCTCGGCGGGGTGGTGGGCTCCTATGCCCTCCTGCAGGCCCAGGGCTGGGACCCCTACCCGTTCTTCTTCCAGAAGCCCCACACCAAGGTCTACTCGTTCCTGGGGAACGCCACCTTCGCGGGGAACGCCCTCGCCCTGATCTTCCCGATCTCGACCCTCCTCGCCATCGTCACCAGCGCCGGCGCCCTGTCCCGGGAGCGCTGGGAAGAGGACGGCGCCTTCACCGGCTGGCTCATGTGGGCGGTCGGCTTCGTCGGGCTCCTGCTCCTGTTGCTCTTCCCCGGCTGGGCGATGTCCACGGTGGACGACGGCGAGAAGCGGGAGGGCTTCTACAAGCTGGGGGTGGGGCTCGGCATGCTCGGCACGATGGCCGCGGCCGGCCTGGGGAGCTACGGCCCCTTCAAGCTGGCCACCCGGAGCGCCCGCTCGATGGCCGACGCGGTGGCCGCGGGCGCGATGGCCGCCTCGGCGGTGGGCATCGTCATCGGCCTGTTCTTCACCCGCACCCGCGGCGCCTGGGTCGGCTCCGCGGTGGCGATCGCGGTGGGCTTCCTGCTCCTGCCGCTCCTGTTCCGCGACAGCCCGCACTTCAGCCGGATCCGGAACGCCTGCTGGGGGAGCGCGTTGGCCCTGGCCCTGCTCTTCGCCGGCTTCGTGGCCAAGGCGGAGAGCGTCTGCGCCGACAAGAACGGGCGCTGCATGCTCGTCGCCCGCACCATCCGCAGCATCCCCGCCGCCTTCGATCCCAACCGCCACGACTACGGCAAGGGCCAGGGCACCCGGAAGTACCTGTGGTCCGAGAGCCCGAAGGTGCTCCTCGACCACGCCAACACCCTGAAGCGCCTCTACGAAGACCGCGCGATCTACGCGGAGGAGGTGAAGAAGGGCGCGGTGCGGGAGCTCGACCCCGAGGACTGGGGGCCCTACAAGCCCGAGGACGTCAAGCTCGACACCGGCTGGCGCAGCGCCGAGGTGTGGCTCTTCGGCATCGGCATCGAGACCTATCGCTACGCGTTCATGAGCCACAAGTCCAAGCGCCTCGAGGCGCTGGACCCGATGACGAACCACGACAACCCCCACAACAACTACCTGTACATCCTCGCCTCCTTCGGGGTGCTGGGGCTGGCCGCGTACCTGTGGCTGCTGTGGCGGCTGTTGTCCCAGTCCTTCAAGCGCTTCATCGACCCCGAGCGCGGCAGCCGCTCGGAGCGCGCCCTCGCCTTCGGGGTGGTGACCAGCTTCTTCAGCTACGCGGTGTACTCCATCGCGGGCTTCGACTCGGTGGCGTGCTCGGTGTTCCTGTTCTTCCTCCTGGGCTGCGCCGCCGCCTACTTCGAGCCGGCCCAGGGCGAGCCCCCCACCCCGCTCCTGGTCGGCCTGCGGCAGCAGTGGGCGGCCCGGCGCGGGGGCGACCCGAGCGCCGTCGGCAGCGCCCCGCTGTGGATCACCGCGCTCGTGGCGGTGCTCGGGGTGCTCCTGTTGGGCGACGCGGTGGTGGGCGGGATCCGGGTGTACCGGGCCGAGCGCGCCTTCGTGGGCGAGGAGCCGATCCGCACCCGCGATCCGGTGGCGTACCACCAACAGAAGGCGGCCAACATCCTGACCGCGATCAAGCGGCTGCCCCACGAGAGCTTCTACCGGCAGAACCTCGGGTCCGAGTACCTGGAGCTGGTGAAGGTCGAGCGCCGCCGCGCCCAGGGCCTGGCCCGCGCAGGGAAGAACGCGGAGGCCAAGGCGGCGGCGGACACCGCCCAGAGCTACGCGAAGCAGGCCGAGGTCGCGCTCTACTCCGCCCTCGCCCACTCCTGGGCCCCCGAGAACATCTACATCTCGCTCTTCCAGGTCTACTACCACCTGGGCGACTACCCGGCGGCCCGCCTGGCCCTGTCCCGGGCCCTCGAGCACAGCCCCCACCTCGGCGCGGTGCGGGCCAACCTGGCCGCGCTGGAGCTGCAAGCCAACCTGCCCGAGGACGCCCTCGCGAACTCGCTGTGGGTGCTCGAGGTGGACCCGAGGAGCAACACCGCGCTCCGCACCGCCATCCAGGCCTACGCGGCGCAAGGTAACTTCACGAAGGCCCGAGCGCTGCTGCGCACTGCCAAGCAGCGGCTGCCGAAGGACAAGACCTTCGGCCAGGTCGAGGCCGAGCTCGACCAGCAGGAGCGGGCCGCCACCTCGACCTCCGGCTAGCGCCTCCGACTCAGGGGGTGATCGCGCGCGCGACCACCCGCTGCCCGCCCGCCCACTTCAGCACCACGACCCCCTTGGCCGGATCGCCGTCGGGGTTGAAGGCGATCTCGCCGGTGAGCCCCTCGAACCCGCGCTGCCCCGCGAGCGTGGCGCGGAGGCCCTCGCCGCGGGCGCCCCCTGCCTCGGCGATCGCCTTGGCGGCGAGCTTCAGGGTGTCGTAGCCGAGGGCGGCGTAGGCGTCGGGGGCCTCGTTGTAGGCCGCCTGGTAGGCGGCCGAGAACCCCGCGGCCCGGACTCCAGCCTCCTCGGGGGCGTAGTGGCTCACGAAGTAGTGGCCCTCCGCGTCCGGGCCCGACACCTCGGGGGTGTCCCAGCCGTCGCCCCCCAGGAAGACCGCGCCGAGGCCCCGGGCGCGGGCCGCGGCGAGGATCCGGCGGACCTCCCGCGCATAGCCGGGCAGGTAGACCGCGTCGACCTTCGCCTCGGCGAGGGCGGCGAGGGGCGCCTCGAAGTCGGGATCCGAGGGGTCGTACTGGGGCCGGGCCACCACCTGCCCGCCCGCCGCCTCCACCGCGGCGCCGAACGCGTCCGCGAGGGCGGGCGAGTAGGTGCTGCCGAGGTCGACCAGCACCCCGAAGCGCCTGGCCTTCAGATCCTCGGTGGCGAAGCGGGCCATCGCGAGGGCCTGGAACGGGTCCGCCGCGCAGGCCCGGAAGACGAAGGGCCCCTGGCGGGTCAGCTCCGGCGCGGTGGCGGAGGGGGAGATCAGCGGCACCTGGGCGCGCTCGGCCACCTGGGCCAGGGCGACCGAGGCCCCCGAGCTCACCTCGCCGATCAGGAGGGCCGCCCGATCGTGGGCGATGAGGCGCTGCGCGGCGGAGACGGCGAGCGCGTGGTCCCCCTGGTCGTCCATCACCACCACCTGCAGCCGCACCTTGCCGGCCGCGTTGACCTCGCGCGCGGCCAGCTCCACCCCTGCGCGGGTGGCCACGCCATAGCTGGCCTGCGGGCCGGTCAGGGGGAGCACCACGCCGACCACCACCGGCGGGGGTAGCTCGGCTCGCCGCGGACAGCCCGCCGCGCCGACCGCCAATACGAGCGGGATCGCGCCCCACGCCGCCGCGCGGCGGGGCTCGGTCAGGACAGCAGCGCTACGGTGACCCACAGGGCCAGGGAGGCTACCACGAAGATCACCAGGGCCCACTTCACGGTCTTCGGCATCCCGCCTTCGGGGCCCTCCACTTCCTTGTTTCGAAACGCGTAGAACCCCAGGATCGTGCCGACCTGCTGGAGGTAGCGCGCCACCCGCGCATCGTCGGGGAGCCGCGCCTTGAGATCCCGGTAGCAGCTCACCGCGAACTCCAGGCGCTGGGCCTTGATGCAGGCCTGGATGAACGCCTGCTGGAGCCCGTCGTCGTCGAGATCCTGCGCCGCCCGCTCGAACATCACGGCGAGGGCCCGGTCGTCGACCACGTCGCCCACCGGCGCCGCGACGCCTCGAGGCAGCTCCCGGATCCGGACCTGCTCGATGTTCGGGTGGGCGATGTCCCGCGCCTCCTCGACGAAGCGGACGAGCAAGGCCGCTTGCGCCGTGTCCATGCGGAGCTCGAGCATCATCTGATCCGCGCTGCGGCGGCTCACCTTGCCGCGGAAGAGGCCCCGCTGGCCGTCCACCGGCACCACCTCGACCTCCACCTCGACGCCCACCGGCAGGGGATCGCGGATCTCCACCACCACGTGGCCGACGTGGGACATGCTCCGGATCCGCCCGCGGCGCGAGCTCCCCTGCGGGGTGATCAGGAGGCCGCGGATCATGTGGTCGGTCAGCTCGAACAGCTGTGGCCCACCATCGCCGAACGAAGGCGGCCGGGGCGGGGTCGGGACCACCGCGGCCGCGGCGGGCACCTCCGTCGCCACCGGGGCGCGCTCCGCCCGCACCGCCTCCACCGCCGCGATGAGCTCGGGCTCGGGGGCGGGCTTGGACAGGGTCCGCCAGCCGCGCTCGTGCACGGGGGGCAGCAGGCCTGCGCTCATGAGCACGACCGGACCCGAGTAGCCGCCGAAGGCCCGGGAGATCGCGGCCGGATCCGCGGCCCGGGCCAGCTCGGGGGGTAGATCCACGAGCACCACGTCCACCGGCTCGACCGCGAGCACCGCGCCGGCCTCCTCCGGGGGCACCACCCGGCAGGTGTAGCCCGACGCCACCAGGGCCGCCGCGCTCATGGCCGCGGCCACGCGATCCGAGCCCACCACCAGCACCGCGCACGGCAGCTTCGGGGTCACCGCGGGGGCGAGGGGCAGGCCCAGGATCCCCGTGCCGCTCCCGATCTCACGAGTGCCGCCGACCGACGCGGGGCCCGAGCCCAGGGGCAGGCCCAGATCCAGGTCGTCGGGGAGGCCGTCCAGCGCGCGCACGGTGGGGACGTCGGACTCCGAGTCCTCGTCGTCCGACCAGCGCACCGCCCGGGGCGGCGGCGCAGGCGCGGTCCACGCGGCCGGCGGCATGCCCTGCTCGCGCCGGGCGAACTCCACGGGGTCGAGGGGCGCGGCCTCCTGCGAGACCTCGAGGCCCTCGTCGAACAGATCCCCAGCCCAGCCTCCGGGACCGGGCGCTTGCTTGGTGTCGGCCATGGCCGCGGGGAGGAGACTACAGCAATCCCGTCCTGGGATTCAGCCCCTTCGAACGCCGACTGGCTTGGATCGCGCCGTCCTTGTTCGTCGACCGGCCCTGCGCTATCTGCCGGAAGCCCCGAGGCTCGGCCGGAGCGGCGCCCCCACCCGCGGAGGGGGGCGCCGGGTCGAGAATGCACCGGGTCATTCCGCGGTTGGAGCCAGACCGATGTCGCGATCCGCCCCCCGCGTCCCTCCTCGCCCCCTCTGGGCCGCGATCGCGCTCGCCGCCGCGCTCTCGGGGGGCGCCTCGGACGTCTCCGCCGCCCCCGCCGTGGCGATGAAGGACGGCTTCCCGGTGACCCGGCCCGACCAGCTCTATCCCCTCTCCGAGGTGCGCCGGGGCCAGCGCGGGGTCGGCTACACGGTGTTCTCGGGTGATGCAGTCGAGCCCTTCGACGTCGAGGTCCTGGGCATCATGGAGGACATGCTCGGCCCGGGGCGCTCGGTGATCCTCGCCCGCCTCTCGGGCGAGCGCATCGAGTTCACCGGGGTGATCGCCGGGATGAGCGGCAGCCCGGTGTACATCGACGGCCGCCTGGTGGGCGCGGTGGCCTACCGCTTCGGCGCCTTCACCCGGGAGCCGATCGCCGGCATCACCCCCATCCACGACATGCTCGACACCTACGGGCCCGAGATCGACCCGAGCGACAAGCAGCCGCCCAAGGCCCGCGCCGCCACGGCCCCCCCGCTCTACCGCGGCGCCCTCCCCGTCTCCGCCTTCCGCGGGCCGGACCTGCCGCCCCTGCCCCTGTACGAGGTGCCCAGGGGCCCGCAAGGCGCCCTGCCGATCGCCACCCCGCTCGCGGTCTCGGGGCTGCCACCCCAGGCGCTCGCCGCGTGGTCCGAGTCCCTCCAGGGCGCGGGCTTCATGCCGGTGGCGGCGGGGAGCAGCACCAAGAGGCGCCTGGACCTCGGGGTCTTCGCGCCCCGCCCGGCCGACCAGCGCACGGTGATGAGCAACGTGAAGGATGAGGCCGGGGCCACCCCCGCCCTCCCGATCGCGCCCGCCTCCGCCATCGGCGCCGCCCTGATGCGGGGCGACATCGACGCGACCGCGGTGGGGACGGTGACCTACGTCGACAAGGGTCGCGTGCTCGCGTTCGGGCACCCCTTCATGGGCCAGGGCCGCTGCGCCTTCCCCATGGTCACCACCGCGATCCTGAACACCCTCGCCTCCGAGGCGGGCTCCTACAAGATGGGCGCGCCGGCCCGCGAGGTCGGCGCGGTGCTGCAAGACAGGTTGACCGCGATCGGCGGCGACCTCGGCGCGGTGGCGCCGATGATCCCGGTGCGGGTGCTGGTGCAGCGCTTCGACGAGCCCGAGGCCTCGCCCGGGCTCGAGACCCGGGTCGAGATCGTGGACGACCCGGTGTGGCTCCCGACCCTCCTCGACAACGCGGTGGCCGCGGCGGGGAGCCGCCGCATGGGCTACGACGCAGGCGGCACCATCGACCTGTGGGCCCGCATCTACGTGGGCGACAGGGTGCTCGAGTACCGGGACAGCCTGAGCGCCCCCTCGCCGTTGCGGCTGCCCGCCTTCGTGTCCCGCGACGTCGCGACCAACGCGGCGATCCTGCTCCGCCACGAGGTGGGCGAGGCCCGGATCACCGGGGTGGACGTGCGCCTCAGGGTCAGCAACGAGGTGGCGCTCGCCCAGGTGGAGGCGGTGACCCCGTCCGCCCCCCGCGCCCGGCCGGGCGAGGTCGTCCGGCTGAGCGTCCGCCTGCGCCCCTACCGCGGCGAGGCGTTCGAGGTCCCGCTCGAGCTGAAGGTGCCGGAGGACGCAGAGGGTGAGGTGGAGGTCTACGTGGGCGGCGGGCTCGAGCTCGACCACAAGGACGGCATGGCCCTCGGCCCGCGCACCCCGCGCTCGGTCGAGGACCTCATGGCGATCCTCGCGGCAAGGCGCCCTGCGAACGCCCTCTACGCCCGCGTCTACGAGGCCCAGCCCGGCCTGACCGCCGACATGGCCTACATGCCCGGGCTCCCGCCCTCGCAGCAGGCGGCGCTCTCCCTCGCGGTGACGCCCGGCCTCGAGCACGCCGAGGCCCGCCCCGGCCCCGAGGTGAAGGTGCCCACCGCCCAGGTGGTGAACGGCGCGGTCTCCGTCCGCGTGCAGGTCATCCAGTGAGAACAGACACGATGCTCAAGCCCCACGTCACCCTCCCCATCGCCGCGGCCCTGCTCGTCGGCGTCTTCGGCGCGACCACGGCCCGGGCCGAGCCCACCCTGGAGCTGTACATCCAGGGCCCGGACGAGGTGCTCCAGGGCGATCCCGAGAGCAGCAGCGTGGACGCCCAGGGCCGGGTCTCGATGGGCCCGGTGCTCGTCGACATGGCCCGGGGGGTGGACCGCCCGGTAGTGAGCATGGTGGTCGGGCCCGGCGGCACCTACGCCGGCACCGCGGGCGGCGGCCTGCTCCGCATCACCGCGGGTCGTCAGGCCCGGGTGGTGGCGCCGTTCCCCGGGATGGTGGTGAGCGCGCTCGCCCAGGACAAGTCGGGCCTGTTCGCCGCCACCTCCCCCGACGGGGAGCTGGTGCGGGTGGACGCCGCGGGGAAGACCACCCCGTTCTTCCAGCCGGGCGCCAAGTACCTGTGGGCGCTGTTGCCCGACGCGGACGGCCTGCTCGTGGCCACCGGGGCGCCAGGCCGGGTGCTGAAGGTGTCGGCCCAGGGGCGCTCCGAGGTGCTCTTCGACCCCGGTGAGACCCACCTGAGGGCGATGATCCGGCACCCCAAGCGCGGCCTGGTGGTGGGCGGCGGCCAGAAGGGGATCGTGTACCAGGTCGAGGGCAAGGGCGCCTTCGCCCTGTACGACTCCGACCTCGAGGAGGTCACCGCGTTCGCGGTCGATCCCGGCACCGGCGATCTCTACGCCGCGGTGGTCTCGGCGAGCAGCAAGGGCGCGCTCCAGCCCAGCACCTGGATCGGCCCGGTGAAGGGCGACGCGAAGGACGACGACACCAGCCCGATCAAGAGCAGCGAGGTGGTGCGGATCCGGCTCAACGGGCACGTGGAGAAGGTCTGGACCTCGAAGCGCGAGGGGGCCATGGCCCTCGCCTTCGACGCCAAGGCCCGGCGCCTGTACGTCGCCACCGGCACCGGCCCCAAGGGCCGGGCGCGCATCTACGCGGTGGACGCGGCCGCCCGCGACCGGGTGGCCCTCTTCGCCCGCCTCGAGCCGCCGATGGCCACCACCCTCGTGCCCACCACGAACGGGGCGCTCCTCGTCGGCACCGCGCCGGAGGGCCAGGTGATGCAGGTCGGCCCGGGGCTGGTCTCGAAGTCGGTCTACCTGTCGGTGGAGCAGGACCTCGAGCGGATCAGCGACCTCGGCCGGCTCTGGTACGACGCCGACGTGCCCCCGGGGGCGAAGGTGGCGCTCTCCCTGCGCACCGGCAACACCAAGACCCCCGACGACACCTGGTCGGGGTGGAGCGCGGCGGTGCTCGACGGCGCGGGCGGGCCCATCCTGGCCCGGCGCGGCCGCTACGCCCAGTTCAAGGCGGAGCTGTCCGCCTCCCCCAAGGGCCAGGCCCCGGTGCTGAAGTCCATGCACGCGTCCATACAGCGGATGAACGTGCCCCCCGAGGTGAAGGAGGTCTACCTCCTCAGGCGCGGGGTCTACATGGCGGCGCTCCCCGACGAGGGCGAGAAGGAGCGGACGGTGTCCCTGTCGGCCAGCCTCCTCAAGGACCTCCGGAAGCCGGCGGGGCGCGACGCCGATCGCACCCGGGTGCGTCAGGGCGAGGAGCCGGGGATGATGACGGTGGCGTGGACGGCGGACGACGCGAACCACGACGACCTCCTGTTCCGGGTGGAGCTCAGCGCCCTCGACGGCCCCGCGGCCAACGACGGCTGGCGCGAGGTGGCCAACGACCTCGATCACCCCTTCCACAGCTTCGACAGCCGGGCCCTCCCCGACGGGCGCTACCAGTTCCGGGTCACCGCGAGCGATCGGCCGAGCAACCCGCCCGACCAGGCCCTGGTGGACGCCTTCATGTCCGAGCCCTTCACCGTCGACAACGCGCCGCCGGTGATCCGCAGCGTCACCGCGACCCCGGTCGCGGCCGGCGTCCAGGTCACCGCGGAGGCCAAGGACGCGGTCTCCGCCCTCGCCTCGGCCGAGGTCTCGCTCGACGGCGGGCCGTGGCTGATGCTGCCGGCGCAGGATGGGTTGACCGACGCCCCCGAGGAGGTCTTCACGGTGGTGCTCGCCAAGGTGGACGGCCCGGGGAGCGCGAAGCTCGACAAGGGGCCCCACACCATCCGGGTGCGCGTGAAGGACGAGCCGGGGAACGAGGCGGCCGCGTCCGGCCGCTTCATCTCGAAGTAGCCTGCAACCAGTCGCGGACCTCGACCGCGAGGGCGTC
This sequence comes from Deltaproteobacteria bacterium, assembly GCA_020632995.1. GTDB lineage: Bacteria > Myxococcota > Kuafuiibacteriia > Kuafuiibacteriales > Kuafuiibacteriaceae > JACKEN01. The sequence continues at coordinate 1,440,441 of JACKEN010000001.1, forward strand.
GGCCTGCTCCACCGCCCCCATGTGGCCGGCCCCCTCGAGCCGCCGCAGGGTGGCGGCCGGCATCACCTCCACCAGCCGCGCGCACACCTGTTGCTCCGCGGCGGGGGAGCGGGATCCAGTGAAGATCAGGGCCGGCGCGGTGATGCCCGCGTAGTGCGCGGCCGGGGTGTAGTCGAAGCAGAGGCTGCGGACCTCGTCGAACATCTTGCCCGCGCTCGCCATCATGGCGGCGCGGCCGCCCTCGCCCAGCTGGGCCCAGGCCCCCCGCCCGTTCCAGAAGTCCACGAACGTCCCTACCCAGGCCTCGGTCCCGCCGATCGCCTCATCGAAGAGCCCCTGGGCCGCCAGGGCGCCCAGCTCCGGCACCGGGGCCGCCGCGCCCGCGTCCAGGACGCCCCACGAGACCGGCTCGTAGACCACCACCGCCCGCACCCGCTCCGGCGGCAAGGCCGCCGCCAGCTGCAGCGCGAGGTGCCCGCCGTAGGAGTGGCCGAGGAGCGTCAACCCACCTTGCACGTCGCGGGCGAGCTCCATGAGCGCCATGAGATCCGCGTGGTAGTGGAAGCGGCTCCCGCCCCGCCAGGGCTCGGAGCGCCCGTACCCGATGAGGTCGGGCTGATGGACCCGGAAGCCGGCCCCGCCCAACACCTCGGTGTAGCGGCGCCACTGGCGCCCGCTGAGGCCGGAGGAGTGGATGGCCAGCACCGGGGGGCCGCCCTCGGGGCCCTCCACCGCGACGTGGAGCTCGTGTCCGAACAGGCGTGGCATGCGGTCTTCGTGCCCCCTCGCCCCGGCCCGATCAACCCCGACCGCGCGCTATCCGCCCAGGCTGAAGGGCCCGAGGGGCGCGCTCATGTCCGCCGCCCGCTGGGCCCGCGCCCGGGCCTGGACCGCCGCCGCCCGCGCCTCGGGGGTCCCCACCCGCTCGAGGAGCTGCCCTCTCAGGGTCTCCGCCGCCCCGATCCGCCCCGCGCCGCGCCGCGCGACGTCGGTCGCCACCCCGAGGGCAGCCGCGGTCTCGCCCCGGCCGGCGAGGAGGTCCGCCGCCATGAGCTCGGCGTCCACGTCGCGGTGCAGGCCTTCCTGCGCCTCGACCTCCGCGAACGCGAACAGGCCCGCGTCGGTCACCACCACCGGGCCGGGGGTCGAGGGGCTGCCCTGCAGGATGGCCTGCGGCGCGCCCGGGACCCACGCCCGCTCCAGCATGCGCCCGTCCCGATCGACGAAGAGGAGGTCGCCCCCCTCGTAGAGGAGCACCACCCCCTGGCCGCTGGTGTCGGCGGCCACCGGGCGCCCCGGGCCGACCACGGTGGCGGTGCGCTCCGCGGCCAGGATGTCGACCACCACCACCCGTCCGTCGCCGTCCGCCAGGGCCGCGTAGCGCCCCCGGGCCCCCAACAGGCGCATCCCGGCCGGGATCGGCAGGGCGTCCCGCACCGGCTTGCCGTCGTGGGAGCGGAGCAGCACCAGCCCCGCGTCCGCCACCAGCACCACCCGGTCTCGGGTCAGCGCGGTGCCCCGCACCCCGGCCACCGGGGTCTGCCACGCAGGGGTCTTCTTGCCCGGCCGCAGGAGCGCGACCTCCGCCCCGCCGCCGTCCGGCGCCTGGGTCAGCACCACCGCGCCCCCCACCCCGCAGGCGAGCGGCACCACCCCGCGCGCCACCTGGCCCAGGCTGCCGATCGAGGTGTCCACCCAGGCCACCGAGTCCTCGCCGAGCACCCCGAAGAGCCCGCTCGTGAGCACCGTGCCCCCGGGGCCGGGAGCGGCGGGCAGCTTCAGGCTCCAGCGGCGCGCCCCGCCGGGCATCTCGCGGGTCAGGTCACGGCCCCGGAGCACCAGCCAGTCCTCCTGCGCGGTGCCCACCACCGGGGCGGGCGCCTGGGCCACCTTGCGGGCCACCCCAGCGCGCGGATCCAGCTCGTAGTGCGCGCCAGCGGCCTCCACCAGCCAGGGGGTCCGCCGGGTCATGACCCCGTGGGGGCCGATCGGCGCGCGCCAGGCCCAGCGCAGGGCGTGGTCGGAGGTGTAGCGCAGGAACGACCCCACGGACTCCAGCGCCACGTCGCTGCGGCCGTTCTTGGCCGCGACGAGGGCCCGCTCGGCCGCCGAGGTGGCGAGATCCCGCTTCGCGCCCGGCTCGAGCTGCCCGGCCGCGATCAGGCTGGCCTCGGCCGCGTGCCGGCCCGCGAAGGCCTCCGGCACCCACAGGCCCGCGACCAGCTCGTTGGCCCGGCTGTACATCAGGGCGGCCTGCCGGACGTCCCCCCGCCGCAGGCGCACCTCGGCCCGGCCGAGGAAGCGGTGCACCGCGAACGGGGTGCGGGTCACCGGGGTGAGCGCCGCGGTGCCGGCGTCGGGCGCCGCCCCGCCGAACGCCAGCGCGTCGCGGGCCAGTCGGGCGCCCAGGGCGTCGAGATCCTCGGCTACGCCCTTCGCCACCACCTTCTTGCTCTGCTTGCCGCGCCGGAGGGTGGCGGTCACCGCCACCGCGTCCTGGCTGCGCTCCACCGCCTCGGGCCGCACCGAGACCACCACGAAGAGGGCCTCGGGGCCGGCCACGTCGACCGAGGGCGCCCCCAACAAGGCCAGCTGCTCGGCCACCACCCGGGCCGCCCGCACCTCGAACCAGTGGGCCTCCTCGGGGGCGGGCCGCTCCGGGGCCACCTGGACCGTGCCAGGGGCGGCCCCCGCGCCCACGCCCGTCCCCGACACCACCACCAGGGCCAGCCCCAGGCTCCACCCGCGCATGCGCATCACTCACCGCCCTCCGGGGGCGCAGTCAACCCCGCCCCCCGGATGCTCTGACGTCGGGGGGCGTTCGGAGCTTCGAAGGGAGTGCGCAGGGGCGGCCCCGCGGTTCTCCGGTGCGACCCCATACGGGTCTGATATGGTGCTCGGCATGGCAGGCGGGTTCAGGTTGGTGCTGGTGGGTGGGCTCGCCCTGGTGGCGGGCGCGGTGGGGGGCGCCTACGGCACCCGGGTCATCTACGGCGACGGCGCGAGCGGGCCGGTGGAGCCCGCCCCGCACACCATCCGGGAGTGCCCGCCCTGCCCCGCGTGCCCGGCCTGCCCGCCCGCCCCCGACTGCGGGGACGTGTCCCTGATCCCGGCCCAGGGGGGCGACGACCAGGCGGACCCGCGCCCCGACACCGCTCAGCCCCTGGAGCCCGCCAAGCCCGGGCTCCCCGCCCACGCCATCCAGCAGGCCCTCGCCGCGGTGCGGCTCGCGGTCGGCCCCTGCCTGGAGCCCGACGCGAGCCAGGGGGCCTCCGGGATGCTCCTGGTCGACCTCACCGTCACCACCACCGGCACCACCGGCGAGGTGGTGGACGCGATCATCACCCAGCGCACCGGCAACGTAGAGGCGGTGGAGTCCTGCGTGCAGGACCAGGCGGTGACCGCCCGCTTCCCCTACCAGGGCCCCGAGGGCGAGCAGAAGGTGAAGCTCCCGCTCGCGGTGGGCCGCTGAGGCGCGCCCGGTGACCTGGAGCGTCGCCGCGGTCAGGGACCAGCTCCTCGAGCTGGGCGTCCGGCCGGGCGGCGCGCTCCTCGTGCACACCGCGTTCTCGCGTGTCCGCCCGGTGGAGGGCGGGCCGGCGGGGCTGATCCAGGCGCTCCGCGACGCCCTGGGGCCCGCGGGGACCCTGGTGATGCCCACGATGACCGACGGCGCCGAGGTCTTCGACCCCGCCCGCACCCCGACCTACGAGATGGGGATCACCGCCGAGACCTTCTGGCGCAGCCCGGGGGTCACGCGGAGCACCCACCCCGGCGCCTCGTTCGCGGCCGAGGGGCCCCTGGCCGAGGAGATCTGCGCCCCCCAGCCCCTGTCGCCGCCCCACGGCCCCGACAGCCCGGTGGGCCGGGTCCATGCGCGGGGCGGCCAGGTGCTCCTGCTCGGGGTCCAGCACAGCGAGAGCACCACCGTGCACCTGGCCGAGGCCCTGGCCGGGGTCCCCTACTCGGTCGCCCACCCGTGCGTGGTGCTGGTGGACGGCGCGCCCCAGGAGGTCCTGATCCCCGAGACCGACCACTGCTGCGAGGGCTTTCGCCAGCTCGACGGCTGGCTTCGGCAAGCGGGCTTGCAGCGAGAGGGCCAGGTGGGCAACGCCGACGCGCGCCTGTCGGAGGCGAGGGACGTGGTGTCGGTGGCGGTGGAGCGCCTGACCCACGCCCCGCTCACGTTCCTGTGCGCGGCGGGGGCGGGCTGCGAGGCGTGCGACGCGGCCCGGGCCAGCGCGCACCGAAGGCGCGCTGGTCCCCTGCGTCAGTGATTCCTTGCTGAAGTCGCGAGTCCATTCTCGTGTCTGGTGCTCGCGTGAGGAGGGCGCATACTCGTTGTCTGCAACCGACGAAAGCCGAAGGCGGCGCGGGCAGCAGGCGCGAGAAGGGCCGTCGGAATCACTGATCGCGAGCAGAACACTTGGTCGCTATTCCAGGCTCCGGAAACGTGCGCTGTTAGCGTTTTCCGTGGAACGTCCCGAACGGCTTCGCCTCTCATCGGTCGCGTATGGCCAGATATGCTCCCTCTTCGTCGGAACGTTCCACGAAAAGTCGCTCCGCGGATCGCATGGGCTACTTCTCCGATGGCCTGCTAGTTCTTGACGCAGCGGAAGCCCACCGTCGGATCCTGCGCGTTGGGATCGAGGTGACCGCTGCGCTCGTGCACGGTGGTGAGGTCCTGGATGAGGTTGTAGTTGCCGCCACGTACCCCGCGCGCGCCGATGGGGCTGGTGGCCGGCCCGGTGGGGTCCACCAGGCTGGTCGCCTCCATGTAGTAGGCGCCGTCGTACCAGTCCGCCACCCACTCCGACACGTTGCCGACCATGTCGTGCAGGCCGTCCGGGCTCACCCCGGTGGGGTGCTGCCCGACCGCCGTCGACTCGGCCGCGCAGCGCATGAAGGGCACCAGGATCACCGCGGCCATGTCGCAAGTGGGGTTGTCGTTCCCCCACGGGAAGTTACGGGTGTCGACGTCACCCCGCGCCGCCCGCTCCCACTGGGCCTCGGTGGGGAGCGCGCCACCTCGCCAGCTGCAGTACGCATCGGCCTGAGCCCAGGTCACGCAGTTGACGGGAAAGTTGTCCTTGCCCGCCTCGCCCCAGTTACAGGGGGTGCCCGCGCTCCGGGGGAGCGGCTCGGTGCACGGGCCGCCGTCGACGCACGCCTTGTACTGGCTGACCGTGACCTCGTTCAGGTCGATGTCGTAGGCCTGCGAGAAGGTGACGGTGGTCAGCGGGGCGTCGCCCGAGCAGTTGGCGCCGTCGCAGCCGCGGCTGAAGGGGCCGGCGGGGATCGTCACGAAGGAGGGCGCGCTGGCGTCCTCGAAGGTGAAGACGCAGGTGGTGTCGACCGCGGGCGCCACCGTGTACGTGCCGTTGCCCGCGTCGGTGCAGCCGCCGGTCACCGAGGTGAGGTCCCAGTTCGTGGCCGGGGTGGGGGTCAAGGTCACCGCGGTCTCGGGCACCAGGCTGGCCGAGCACGTCCCGGGGCAAGCCAGGTTGCCGGCGGAGCCGGAGACGCTGCCCATCCCCACCACCACCAGGGTGAGGGTCACCGGCTCCACGCCTTCGGGCAGCACCTGCACGGTGCACGAGGCCACCGTGTCGCCGTCCACCACCGCGCTGATGGTGGCCGTCCCCTCCGCCGCCGCGTTGAACTGCGAGCCGACCGTGACCGGCTCGTCCTCGTTGGTGGCGGGGCCGACCGTGGTCGGCTGGACGAAGGTGCCGGTGGTGCTCGGCGTGACCCGCCAGTCCACCGAGATGGGATCCGCGCTGGTGTAGACCAGGTTCGCGGCCCCCGAGGCCTTGGCGGCCAGGGGCCCCGGGCACGTGAGGCTGTAGGTCGGATCGAAGGCCCCACCGCAGCCGCTGAGGACGGCCAGGCCGGACGAGACGAGGGCGGGCAACCACCAAGAGCGCATGCCCATGTCTCACCACGGGAGTTGCCGCAAGGCAACCGGCGGCGCGGCCCGCGCGTGAAGCTCAGCGCCCCTTGCCCAGGACCATGGTGAGCGGGGTCCGGACCATGATCTCGAGGTCCGTCTTCAGCCACTCCACCGGGTTCTCCAAGATCGCACTGTAGGCCAGGTCGAACAGCAGCTTGTTGGCGAACATCTTGGTGTCGTCGTCACCCATGTCCGGGAGCTGGATCGACGCGAGGAAGCTCTCGAGCGCCTTCGTGTCGGTGCGGTCGGCGAAGGAGCCGTCGTAGTTCAGCTTGATCTGGGCCAGGCCGGTGAGGCCCGGCTTGATGAGGCGCATCCGCTCCTGGAAGAACGGCACCGAGTCCTCGATCTTCACCATGAGCTCCGGGCGCTCGGGGCGCGGCCCCACCAGGCTCATGTCGCCCCGGAGCACGTGCAGCAGCTGCGGCAGCTCGTCGAGGCGCGTCTTCCGCAGGAAGCCACCGATCGGGGTGAGGCGCGGGTCGTTCTCCTTCGCCAGCACCGCCCCGGTGTGCTTCTCGGCGTCGGTCCGCATGGTGCGGAACTTGTACATCCGGAAGGTGTGGTAGCCGCGATCCTGCCGACGCTCGTGGCTGGGCGGGCGGGTGGGCGCGATGTCGCTCCGGCGCTCCGCCCCGCAGCGGACCTGGCTGTAGAAGACCGGGCCCTTGCTGGTGAGCCGGACCGCCGCCGCGAGGACCGGGAACAGGGGCGCTGTCAGGGCCAGACCCACACTCGCTCCGGCCACATCGATGGCGCGCTTGAGGACCCGAGTCTTCCAGTCCATGTCCGGCCGCCCCAGTGGGTAGCGCCTGCCAGTCCGGAGGTCAACTGGCCGGGGCGGTCTTGCGGCCGAGCTTGATTCAGCGGTAGGCAGGGCCTACGAGGAATGTCGTCTTCGTCCGCAGAGGGGCCGCACGAGGCCCAGGCAGGGGCCCCTGAGCGTTTCAGCTTCCAGCTCCCGGGGCGCCTGGAGTACCGGGACGCCGCGAGGGCGTTCCTGGCTCACGTCTGCGACCACCTGAGCCGCGCGGGCCGCCTCCCCGCCGACGCCGGCCACCGGGTGATCTCCGCCTTCGTGGAGGCCTTCAACAACGCGGTGATCCACGCCTACGAGGGCCGCGACCAGGGGCCGGTCCAGGTAGAGCTGGAGGTCGCGCCGCAGCACTTGACGGTGCGCGTCATCGACGAGGGCCAACCCTTCGTCCCCGAGGACGTCCCCGAGCCCAATCTGGCCGCCCTCCCCGAGGGGGGCCTCGGGCTCTTCATCATCCGCAACTTCATGGACCAGGTGCGCTACGAGCGGGTGCACGGCAGGAACGTGCTCACCATGGTCAAGGCCTTCGACGCGCCCGACGGGGCGGCGGAGGCGTGAAGGAAAGGGACCGAGCACCATGCTTGACTACGATCGACAAGAGCGCGGCGACGTCACCATCTTCTCGCTGAAGGGCAACCTGGATGCCCTCACCGCGCCCTCCCTCAAGAAGGAGATCGAGAGCCTGTTGGCCTCGCGGAAGATCAACGTGGTCTTCGATCTCGCGGGGCTGGAGCTCATCGACAGCTCGGGGGTGGGCGCCATCGTCTCGCTCTTCAAGCGGGTGCGCACGCTGCAGGGCGACGTGAAGATCGCGCGGCTCCAGGGGCAGCCGGCCGAGATCTTCAAGCTCCTGCGCCTCGACAAGGCCTTCGACATCTTCGACACCATCGACCGCGCGGTGGAGAGGTTCCGGTCATAGCCCGGACCCTCACAGACGCCCCCGAGTTCCGGGGGCGCTTGCGGGAGCTCCAGGGCCCCAACGCGGGCGCGGTCTACGAGCTGCGGGATCTGTGCGTGCTCGGGCGCGCGCTCGACTGTCAGGTGCACATCCGGGACCTCACCGTCTCGAGGCGCCACGCCCGCATCAGCAAGGTCGACGGGCGGTACGTGGTCGAGGACCTCGGCAGCGGCAACGGCACCTACGTCAACGACAAGGCGGTGACCCGCCACTTCCTCAGCCACCGCGACGTCATCCGGGTGTGCTCGGCCCGCTTCGAGTTCCAGGAGCACGAGCAGCGCCCGGACGCGGTGACCTACGTGGGCGATCCGGCCGCGATGGCCCAGATCGTCAAGCGGGTGGACGCGGCGCAGCCCCTGTTCCGGCAGGACGCCGCCGCCCTCACCACCGTCACCGACCCCAAGGCGGTCATCGCGATGGCGGAGCGGCTCGAGACCATCTACGCGGTCTCCGAGGCGATCAGCAGCATCCTCGACCTCGACGAGCTCCTGCCCGAGATCGTGAACCGGGTCTTCGCGGTCTTCCCGAAGGCGGAGCGCGTCCTGTTGATGCTCACCGGCGACGACGGCCACCTCGTGCCCAAGGTGGTCAAGCGCAGGAGCGAGACCGACGACGCCGAGGTGAAGGTCTCGCAGACCATCCTGCACGAGGTCACCACCCAGCGGAACGCGGTGCTCTCGCACGACGCGATGGAGGACCAGCGCTTCAAGGGCGGGCGCTCGGTGGCCAACTTCGGCATCCGCGCGATGATGGCCGCGCCCCTGGTGTGGCGCACCGAGGTGCTGGGGGTGCTCTACCTCGACAGCTTCGGCATCGCCGCCTTCACCCAGGCCGACCTGTCGCTCCTCACCGGGATAGCGGGGCAGTCCGCCGGCGCGGTCGGCAACGCGAGGCTGCACGAGGAGCTGTTGAAGCGGCAGCGCCTGGAGCGCGACCTCCACCTGGCCGAGCGGATCCAGCAGTCCTTCCTGCCCCGCAAGATCCCCAAGGTGCGCGGCTACTCCTTCAGCGCCCGCTACGACCCCGCCTACGAGGTGGGCGGCGACTTCTACGACTTCATCCGCCTCCCCGACGATCGCCTGGGGCTGGTGGTGGCCGACGTCTCGGGCAAGGGCGTCTCCGCCGCCCTCTACATGGCGCGGCTCACCCGGGACCTGCGCTACTTCGCCCTCGCCGAGTCGGACCCCGCCCGGGTGCTCGGCTGGATGAACCGCGCGGTCATCGAGTTCGGGCAGGACGACATGTTCGTCACCCTCCTATACGCGGTGCTCGACGCCCACGGGCGGCGCCTGCACTTCGCCAACGCCGGCCACATGCCCCCGGTGGTGCGCCGCCGCGACGAGGGCGACGTGCTGGTGCTCGACCAGGTCTCCGGCCTGCCCCTCGGGGTGCTCCCGGACGCGGAGTACGAGGCCGACAGCTTCGAGCTCATCCCCGGCGACAGCGTGATGCTCTACACCGACGGCCTCGTCGAGGCGATGAGCCCCAGCCGCGAGATGTACGGCATGGCGCGCCTGGTCCAGGCGATGGCCAGCGGGCCCTCGGACGCCGCCCTCCTGTTGGAGCGCGCCCTCACAAGCTGCCGCGACCACGTGGGCGACGCCCCGCAGTTCGACGACACCACCGTGGTGTGCGTGGGGCTCGAGCACCCCGACCGACCGCCCGACGCCGCGATCACCGCGCGCGAGGAGCCGCCGCGCACGGGCGAGATCGACCTCAACCAGGGCGCCTACCGCAGCCGCCGGCCCCGGCCCCGCACCCGGTCCTAGGGTCACGGGCAGGCGAGGAGCGGGGTGGTGATCGAGGTGACCACGGGCGGGGTGTCGGCGGAGTAGCTGACCCCCACGTCCATCGGGCCGCCGTAGCAGATGAAGCGGGCGTTGGAGGACGCGGAGCCGCCATCGTAGCCGGCGCCGGACAGGAACGCCTCCATCTCCGCGCGGGTGCTCCCGACGCCGGTCTGGCCGGTGGTGACGCCGTAATACGGGGCGTGGACGCTCATGAAGAGCACGGTGTCGCGGTTGTCGAGGAAGAAGAACTCCAGCCCGATGAAGCCGTAGCTCCAGGTGATGAGGGTCTGGCCCTGGACCCGCAGGTTACCTTGCGCATCGGGCATCCCGAGGAGGTTGGTCAGCGAGCTCTGGCTGGTGCCCCGGTTCAGGCCGTCCTGGCCCTCGATGTTCCCCGCCTGGAACCGGATCCGGCCGTTCGCCACGTCGATCTGGCCGTCCGGGTTCTGGCCGTAGACCCGGTGCACGGTGATGGTGCGCGCCATGCCGGCGGCGTCGAGGGCCACCATGAGGCCCTCCTTGTAGTACTGCAGCAGGGTCCCGGGCGGGTTGGTGAGCGAGGTCTCGTTGGGCGCGGCGCCGTATGCGGTCTCGACCGCGGCGCGGGTGGCACCGAGGCCGACGCCGGCCGGGGTCGTGGCGGTGAAGCCGCCTTGCACCGCGACCCAGAGCACCACGTCGGTCGCGTCCACGTCGTTCGGGGGCGCGTCGTCGTCATCCAGGTTGCTGTTCGCGAACCACACCGTGAGCGTGACCCCATCGGCGAGCGACCACTCGTACGAGCGGGTGTTGGCCACCGCGGTCCGGGTCCCCGGGCCGAGCAGCGCCTTCACCTCGTCGAAGGTGTCCTGCATGACCGAGATCCGGCCCTCCTTCACCTGCACGTGGCTGCCCGGCACCAGCTCCTGCTCGAGCGGGATGCCGGCGTCCGCCTCGGGCACCCCCGAGTCGGTCTCGACCCCCGAGTCGACCTCCACCCCGGCGTCGACGCCGGTGTCCACGAAGCCCGCGTCCGCGGCCTCCACCCCCGAGTCCGGGACGGTGTTGTTGTTGTCGTTGTTGTTGTTGTTCTGGTTGCTGGGGGTCCCGCCCCCACAGGCCGCGACCAGACCGAACGCCAGACAGAGCGCAGTGAGCGAACGCGCGTGCATCGAAGGAGCTATGCCACAGATCCCAGGTGGGATCACTGCGACTCGAGGCGGAAGCGAGGGGGGTCGGATTCTGGGATGAGGCGCACCAACCACACCTCTCCGCACCAGCTGCAGAACAGCTCGTCCCCCTGCTCGAAGCCGTCGTCCCAGGGGTTGTGCGCGCTGCACTCGGGGCACTCGAACTCGTCCCACCGCTTGGTGTTCACCACCCGGCCGCGCCGGGTGACCTCCCGCTTGCGAGGTGTCCCGCTCATCGCATCGCCCTCCCCTCGCCCTCGTCGGGCGCTGCGTCGCCCATCGGCAGCTCGTCGTCCTGCGGTGTCGCGGGCGCCAGCGGCTCACCCATGAGCGAGAGATCCACCTGCATGGTGTGGGGCTTCGGCTCGCGGATCTCGATCGTCTGGTGGTACGGCGCGAAGCCCTTCGCGCGCAGCTCCACCCGGTGCGGCCCCACCTCGAGGCCGGGCACCACCACCGGGGTGGTATCCCCCACGTAGGCGCCGTCCAGCAGCACCTCGACCGCGGCGGGCTCGCACGCGATGCGGAGCGAGGCGCTCTTCGGGCGCATCGTGGTGACCACCACCACCAGGAGCACCGCGGCGAGCAGGCCTACGCCCCCCGCCAGCGCCATCACCAGGCGGGGCTGCCCCAGGCTCCAGCGCCGCCCCGCGCCGACCCCGGGCTCCGCCGCGATCCCCTGGACGATCGGGGCCCCGAGCGACTCCTGGGGCCGCTGGGTGTGGTTGCGCTCCACCACCGGGCGAGGCGTCAACCGGCCTTGCACCTGGCTCACCCCCACGCGCGCCCGGGCCCGCGACGGCTCCTGGATCACCGGAGGCGGCGTCTGATCGTTGGGCAGCGGGGGCGGCGGGCGCGGCGGCATGCTGGAGCGCCGCACCGCGGCGAGATCGAAGCTGGGGAGCGGCGCGTCGTCGATCGTGCCGCCGTCCTCGGCGTCCACCGTGTCGCTGATCCCCTCGGACCGCACCGAGGCGGCCGCGAAGGCGTCCTCCTCGGTCTCGTTGTCGAGCACCATCGGGTTGATGTTGGTGTCGTCTCGAGTGGCCTCGTTGAAGCTGAGGGGGCCGTTGATGGTCTCGTCGCCGTGCAGGGTGGCGGAGTCGTCCTCCAGCTCCTCCTCACCGATCGCGTGCAGGTCGCTCGGGGTGAGGTCCGGCAGCCCCTCCGCGTCCACCGTAGCGCCGTTGTCGGTGACCGGGGGCAGCTCGCCCAGCCGATGGAGCAACTCGGCTTGCGCCGCGCTGAGCTCGCTCTCCAGCGCGCGGTCCCCCATCACCGTCTCGTTCCCGTCGTCCTCGTCGAAGATCGTCTCGTTGACGTCCTTCACGAGCACCGGGTCCATGACCATGTCGAACTGGGTGCGCTCGCCCTCGCCCTCCTCGACCTCGAGCCCCACCCCGGCCGGGAGCACGATCGCGTTGTCGGAGCCGCGCTCGGGGTCCGCCTCGAAGGCGCCCCCGTCCAGCTCCGGCGCCCCGAAGAGGTCCGAGACCGGGCTGTCGGTGCCCGCCCGCGGGGCCGGCTGCCCTGCGAAGTCGGTGGCGTCCTCGTAGGTGAGATCTGCCCCCCCGGCGGACTGGACCGGGAAGTGGTCGGTGGGATCGTTGCGCTCGGGCTCGATCGGGCCCTCCGCGGGGTCGGGCGCGAGGGGGTGCTCCGCCTCGACCGCCTCAACCACCTCGGCCGGCGGCCCCTCGTCGGTGTTCTCGGGCGGCAGGCGGAGCTCCATGAAGCTCTCGAGCTTCGCGTTCTCGACCTCGATGTCCCGCGCGTAGACCTGCTGGATCCAGTGGCGCAGGTGGCGGCTGTGATAGGGCCGGCCCTGATCCACGATGTGCTCGAGCAGGTCCTCGTGCACCTCCGCCGCCCACTGGTAGCGGTCCCGCGGATCCCGGGCCAACATCCGGAGCATCACCCGCTCGAGCCCCGGGCTGATGTTCGGGTTGAACTGGCGCGGCGGTGGGATCACCGCGTTCCGCACCGCCTCCAGCGTCGCGTAGTCGCTCTCCCCCAGGAAGAGGCGCTCGCCGGTGAGCATCTCGTAGAAGATGACCCCGAGCGCGAACACGTCGCTCCGCCGATCGATCGGCTGCCCCCGGACCTGCTCCGGGGACATGTAGGCGAACTTGCCCTTCAGCACCCCGACCTGGGTGCGCGACACCCGGGACGCGGCCTTGGCGATGCCGAAGTCGCAGAGCTTCACCTCGCCCTCGTAGGAGAGGATCACGTTCTGCGGGGTCACGTCCCGGTGGATGATCTTGAGGTCACGGCCCGCCGGATCACGCTTTCGGTGGGCGTACTCGAGGGCCTCGCACACCCTCGAGACCACGAAGCACGCCTTGGCCACCTCCATCGGGCGCCGCTGCTTCTTCTGCCAGTCGAGGATCGCGCGCAGGTCCCGCCCCGCCACGTACTCCATCGAGATGTAGAAGGTCCCCTCGTGCTTCCCCAGGTCATAGATCTGGACGATGTTCTGGTGGGTGAGCTGCGCCACGATGCGCGCCTCGTCCACGAACATCGTGGTGAACTCGTCGTCCTCCACCAGCGTCGGGAGGATGCGCTTCACCGCGACGATGCGCTCGAAGCCCTCCACCCCGAAGGACTTCGCCTTGAAGACCTCGGCCATCCCCCCGACGTTGATCCGCTCGAGGAGGAGGTGGCGGCCGAAGGGTATGGGGAATCTCGACACGTTCGATCCGAAAAACCTAGCTTGGGCGCGAGTTTATGCGTGCCCTCAGTCCGGAGTAAAGGCCCCGGGGGTCAGACCCGATCCCGGCACATCGGCGGGTCGGTGGTCTCGTCGCAGTACTGGGTGGGCAGGCACTCCCCGTTGCACGGGTCGTCCTCCACGCACGCGCCGTCGATGCACAGCTCCCCCTCCGTGCACTGCCCGTGGCAGGGGTCCTCGCACATCCCGGTCTGGGGGTCGCACGGCAGGTCCTCGGGGCAACCACCCCCGCACGTGGGGTCGATCTGGCAGCGGTTGTCGTCCGCGCTGCACACCTGGCCGGTCGGGCAGTCGCAGACCGGGCCACCCGGCTCGGGGGAGCCGTCCAGCCAGGTCCGGTAGCTCACCAGCAGCTCCCGGTTCGGGGCGGGGCGGGCGTTCCCGTAGAAGATGATCTTGTGCTTCACCCGGTTCGCGGTGCGGTCGAGCTCGAACGCGTAGTCGAAGCCGTCGGTGCGGCTCCTCGGCACGTCGGGCTGGCCCACGAAGGACCCGCTCTCGTCCGCCACCACCACCCGCAGGGTGGAGCTGATCGGCGGCGCGCTGAGCTCGAGCTGCGAGGCGATGCCCGCGCCGGCCCGGATGATGTCCTGCACCACCTGGCCCATGTCGCCGCAGATCGACCCCGCCCCACCGCCGGACGCGGCGGCCACGTCGACGTAGGCGCGCCCGTGCTGCGAGGCCCCGGTGCAGTCCCCCGACCCGGTGTCGAAGTCGCAGTAGTTGGCGGTGCCGGGCTGGATCCCGTGGATCGCGAAGGTGGTGAGCCCCGCGATGCTGGGGTTGGCCTGGAGCGCCTGGTACTGCGCCAGGAGCGCGTCGATCCGCGCCTGCTTGCCCGCGTTCTCGGGGCAGGAGGCGTCGTTGCCGCCCGCCGCGGTCTTCACCGTGAAGTCCTCCTCGTCGGACATGTGCACGATGATCACCGAGGCCCCGGAGCGGAACTTGGTGGGATCCTCGGTCGGGGTGGCCGGCAGCGCGCCGTTGGCGGCGGCCAGGCCCACCACGAGGCCCTGCTCCTCACCGCTGCCGCCGGTGCCGAGGTCGTCCACCGCCTGGGCCCAGGCCCGCGAGGCCTGCTCCGCGGTGGCCCGCGGGGCGGACGGGGTGAAGCCGTTCACCCCGCGCGAGGTGATGCTCCCGTTCAGCTGGTCGGTGGTGGTGAGCGCGAGGCGCCACGAGAGGTTGGTGGTGGAGAGCAGCTGCACCATCGCGTTGCCCGCCGCCGCCACCGCGGCCTGCTCCTCGGACATCGAGCAGGAGTTGTCGACGACCCACAGCAGGTCGAGCACGTCGTTGCCGGGCGGGGTGGTGATCGGATCGCAGCCGAGCCCGGTGAAGTCCGAGAACTGGGCGATGCCGGTGCCGTTCGAGACGTCCTGCAGCGCGATGATGGTGGCGTCGGCGGTGGGGGCCGCGGCGAGCGCGCCCACCACGATCACCCGCTGCGGGGTGCGCCAGATCGTCTCGAACGCGACCGAGAAGGTCCGCGGGGTGCCGCTGCCCCCGGTGATCGCCCCGGTGAGGGCCCCCGCCTCGGCGAGCGCGCCCGCGAGCGAGGCACCCAGCTCGGACGCCGTGACCCCGTTGCGCTGGGCGGCGGCGGTGGTGAAGACCCCCTCGAAGCCGTCCCAGGTGATGAGGGCCCGGTCCTGCTCGTTCGACAGGCCGGAGACCCCGTCCACGAGGTCGCGGTTGCGCCGCTTCTCGTTCGCGAGATCCGCGGCCTGCGGGGTCTTGGACAGCGCGAAGCCCACCACGTCGGCCGCGGGGTCGCGGAACATGATGCCGACCCCGATGCCGTCGGCTCGCCGCAGGATGCTGATCTCGCTGTAGCGCTCGGGCAGGGCGAGGGTCACGTCGGCGCTCGCCAGCCTGTGCAGGTTCACCCGCGCGAGGGCGGCCCCTGAGCACGCGATGGCGATGCCCTCGTTGGCGTCCGCCACCCCGTCGCCGTCGGTGTCGCCCAGGTTGGGGTTCAGCTCGGTCCCGGGGTCGAAGCGCCCGTCGTGGTTCCAGTCCTCGTCCCCGTCCAGCACCCCGTCACCGTCGGTGTCGGCCTTGGTGGGGTCGGTGGTCGTGGTGGGATCCAGGTCCGGGCGCCACCGGTTGGTGTTCGTGCCCCGGAGCGGCCCGGCGCCGTCGGGGTCGGCCACCGGGGTGGTGACCCCGCGCTCGATGCCGTCGGAGAGCCCGTCGCCGTCGGTGTCGAACTTCCTGGGGTCGGTCTCGCCCGGGTCCACCACCCCGTTGAAGTTGATGTCCTCGGCCCCGTCCGCGAGGCCGTCGTCGTCGGTGTCGAGGTCGAGGGGGTCGGTCTCCGAGGGGTCCCACGCCCCATCGTGGTTCGCGTCCTCCACCCCGTCACCGATGCCGTCGCCGTCCGTATCCGCCTTGGTGGGGTCCGTGGTCGTGGCCAGGTTGGCGTCCGGGGTGAACGCCGCGGGGTCGGTGCCCCGGATCCCGGGGCGGCTGCTCGTGCGCGGCGCGCCGATGCCGGACTCCACCCCGTCCCCGATGCCGTCGCCGTCGGTGTCCGCCACCGTGGGGTTGGTCTCGTCCGCCCCCAGGGCGCCGTCGTGGTTGCGGTCCTCCTCGCCGTCGAGCAGGCCGTCGTCGTCGGTGTCGATGTCGAAGGGCTGGGTGCGGAGGGCGAACTCGACCCGGTTGCTCAGGCCGTCCCCATCCGGATCTTCGTCCGCGTCGTTGCGGGTCGGGTCCAGGCCGACGTCCCGCTCCCAGTCGTCTGGGAGGCCGTCCATGTCGACGTCCACCACCCCGGCGTCCGGGACGTCGATGGCGCCGTCCGCGCCGGCCCCCGCGTCCTCACCCTGGCCGGGCGGGTTGGCGGGGTCGGCGCTGCTGCAGCCGGCCAGCGCGAGGGCGCCCGCGGTGACGAGGGCGAGGAGGAGGCGGGTGGAGTGGAGCATGGTGGTGCGGTCCGGGGCGGAGGCCCAGCCTGGGATCCTCGGGGACGAGGTGGGTGCGTTACAAGGCGCCAGACGACGGATGAAAATCGAATTGTTCACCTTGACCCGCTCCGAACCGGTGGCTATCACCCGCCGGACCGGGAGACCCGACCATGGCGTCCAACACCAAGCAGACCGAATCCATCCGCAAGAACAAGAACCGCTCGCAGGGCAAGCAGCGCAAGAAGGACCTCGAGAAGAAGGGTACGACCCCCTCCCCCTCCGTCCTCTTCGCCAAGACCGACGCACAGTAAGGGTCGCCGCCATTCCCACCCGCATCAGGGCGGGCCGCCCCCCTCGACGGACCCCAGACCGCCCCTCCCCGGGCTCCCAAGAGCCTGCGGGAACGTCTACCATCGTGCTGAGCTGGCACTGGGGCCCACCCCCATCCGCGAAGGAGTAGTTCAACGTGGCCGAGAACAAGTTCGGACAGGGCAGCGAATCGCAGGGCATCGACATCCCGATCCTCCCCCTGAGGAACTCGGTGTTCTTCCCGGGCAGCATCATGCCCATCTCGGTGGGGCGTCCAAAGACCCTCGCCATGGTGAAGGCGGTCGAGGAGTCCGGGGAGCCGATCGGCATCGTGGCCCAAAAGGACGGCTCGATCGACGATCCGGGGGCCGAGGACCTCTTCGCGATGGGCACCACCGGCCGCATCGTGAAGGCCCTGAAGGCGGGCGAGGAGGGCTTCCACCTCGTCCTGCAGGGCATAAAGCGCTTCCGGGTCCTGGGGCTCACCCAGACCACCCCGTACATCCGCGCCCGGGTGGTCGAGGTCCAGGACATCACCGCCGATCCGCTCAAGATCGAGGCGCTGGTGATGAACGTGAAGAAGACCGCGCGCGAGGTGGTGGGGCTCATGCCCGAGATCCCCTCCGGCGCGGCTCAGTTCGTCGAGGGCATCGATGATCCGGGGCACCTGGCCGACCTGATCGCGGCCAACATGGACGTCTCCGTCGAGGAGAAGATGGAGGTCCTCAACCTGGTCGAGGTCTCCGCCCGGCTCGAGAACGTCCTCGAGCTCCTCCACCGCAAGCTCGAGGTCTTGAAGCTCAGCAACAAGATCGACAGCCAGGTGAAGGGGGAGATGAACAAGACCCAGCGCGAGTACTACCTCCGCCAGCAGCTCAAGGCGATCAAGGAGGAGCTGGGCGAGTCGGAGGGCTCCGAGGGCGACCTCGACGAGCTCGAGCAGAAGCTCAAGAACGCCAACCTCCCCGCCGACGCCGAGAAGGTGTCGCGCAAGGAGCTCCGGCGTCTGCGCCAGATGCCCTCGAGCTCCTCGGAGTACACCGTCGGCCGCACCTACCTGGAGTGGTTCGCGGACCTGCCGTGGCACAAGACCACGAAGGACATCCTCGACATCCAGAAGGCGCGCGAGCACCTCGAGACCAAGCACTACGGGCTCGAGAAGGTGAAGAAGCGCATCATCGAGTACCTCGCGGTGCGCAAGCTCAAGGAGGACATGAAGGGCCCCATCCTGTGCATGGTGGGCCCGCCCGGCGTGGGCAAGACCTCCCTCGGCCACTCGATCGCCGAGACCCTGGGCCGCAAGTTCCACCGCATCTCGCTCGGCGGCGTGCGGGACGAGGCCGAGATCCGCGGGCACCGGCGCACCTACGTGGGCGCCCTCCCCGGCCGCATCATCCAGGGGCTGAAGAAGGCGGGCACCAAGAACCCGGTCTTCATCCTCGACGAGATCGACAAGCTCTCCTACGACTTCCGGGGCGACCCGGCGTCGGCGTTGCTCGAGGTGCTGGATCCGGAGCAGAACAACACCTTCAGCGATCACTACCTCGAGGTGCCGTTCGATCTGTCCAAGATCCTGTTCATCGCGACCGCGAACCAGCTCGACCCGGTGCCGCCGGCCCTCAAGGACCGCATGGAGGTCATCGAGATCCCCGGCTACACCCACGAAGAGAAGCGGCACATCGCGGAGCGGCACCTCCTGCCCCGGGTGCTGGAGCAACACGGGTTGACGGACCAGCTCTTCAAGCTGGACGGCGACGCGCTGGACTCCATCATCATCGACTACACCCGCGAGGCGGGCGTCCGTAACCTCGAGCGCACCATCACCTCGGTGGTCCGCGGGGTGGCGGTCGAGGTGGCCGAGGGTCGCGCCGAGGTCACGGTGGTGAGGAAGGAAGACCTCACCAAGTACCTGGGCCCCGAGAAGTTCTACAACGAGATGGCCCAGCGCACCGAGGTCGCGGGCGTGGCCACCGGCCTCGCCTGGACCGCGGCGGGCGGCGACATCCTCTTCATCGAGGCGACCAAGATGCCCGGCAAGGGCGGCCTGACCCTCACCGGTCAGCTCGGCTCGGTGATGAAGGAGTCGGCCCAGGCGGCGCAGTCCTACCTGCGGGCCCGGGCCCCCGAGTTCGGGATGCCCGAGGGCTTCTGGGAGAAGAACGACGTGCACGTGCACGTGCCCGCGGGCGGTATCCCCAAGGATGGCCCCTCGGCCGGCGTCACGATGATCACCGCCCTCACCTCCCTCGTCACCGGGATCAAGGTGAAGAGCGACTTCGCGATGACGGGCGAGATCACCCTCCGGGGCAACGTGCTGCCGGTGGGCGGGATCAAGGAGAAGGTGCTGGCTGCCCTTCGCGCCGGGGTGAAGGAGATCATCCTCCCCGAGCGCAACAAGAAGGACCTGCACGAGGTCCCGGCCGAGGTGAAGGAGCGCCTCACCTTCCACTTCGTGAAGCGGGTGGACGAGGTGCTGGACCTGGCCCTGGAGCGGCCCCCGGAGCGCTTCCCCCCGAAGCTCTCCCCGCCCGGCGCCGCCCCCGACGCCCCGCCCAGCTAGAGCACCCCCCGACGGCGAGACTGCAGGTCCCCCGTGTCCCGCCCCCTCCCGCCCGACTTCCTCCTGGGCTGCGCCACCTCCGCCTATCAGGTGGAGGGCGGCATCGAGAACGACTGGAGCGAGTGGGCCGAGGCCGGGCGCCTCAAGGACCCGTCCACCCGCTGCGGCGCGGCGGCCGACCACTGGCGCCGCTACCCCGACGACTTCCAGCTCCTGAAGGCGCTCGGCGCCGACTCCTACCGCTTCAGCATCGAGTGGGCCCGGGTCGAGCCCGAGCCGGGGCGCTTCGACCCCGCGGCCCTGGCCGGCTACGGGGCGCGGGTGCGGGCGCTGCGCGACCTCGGGGTGGAGCCGGTGGTGACCCTCCTCCACTTCACCCACCCCCGTTGGTTCCACCAGACCACCCCGTGGCACGCCGGCGGCGGCCGGGCCGCGGGGCGCTTCGTGGCGTTCGTGGAGCGGGTGCTCGAGGCCCTCGACGGCCAGGCCCGGATGTTCACGGTGCTGAACGAGCCCGGGGTGTGGCTGGCCGCGGCGTACCTGGCCGGGGTGATCCCCCCGGGCGAACAGAGCCTCGGGCACCTGGTCGAGGCGGGGGCGGAGCTCATCCGGGCCCACGCGGGGGCGGCCCGCCTCATCCGCCAGCAGATCCCGGGCGCGCAGGTGGGGGTGGCCCACCACGTCCTCGAGCTGGCTCCGGCCCGCCCCTGGAACCCGGTGGACCGCGCGATCGCCGCGTACGGGGCCCGGGCCTTCAACCACGCGGTGCCCACCGCCCTCACCACCGGGGTCTGGCAACTCGGCTTGCTCCCGGGGATCCGGCGCCGGGTCGAGATCCCCGAGGCGGCGGGCAGCCTCGACTTCCTCGGCGTCAACTACTACACCCGGGCCTTCGTGCAACCTGGCTTGCTCCCCCGCCCCGGGATGGAGCTCTTCTACGAGGACCGCGGCGGCCGCGGGGTCACGGATCTGGGCTGGGAGCTGCACCCGCACGGCCTCACCACCGCCCTCGAGCAGATGGCCCGCTACCACCTGCCGATGTACGTGACCGAGAACGGCCTGGACGACCGCGACGACTCCCGGCGGGCCGCGTACCTCTTCGATCACCTCGGCGCGGTGCTCGACGCGGTGGACGCGGGCGTGGACGTGCGCGGCTACTTCCACTGGTCGCTGATGGACAACTTCGAGTGGCTGGAGGGCTTCGGCCCCCGCTTCGGGCTCTACTCGGTGGACTACGCCACCCAGGCCCGCACCCCCACCCGGGCCGCCGCGCTCTTCCAGGAGATCGCGCGGGGGCGCGCGCTGCCGGCGGAGCGGCCCGAGGAGCGGCGTCGACCCGGCCTCGGACGCGTCAAGGTGGGTTGACGCCCACACGCCGGCCTCGCGGCTCGGATCGCGCCAGGACCTTCAATCATCCCGGCCCTCCGCCGACCTGGACCCACGGATGGAGTCCGCGACACCGCGCGTGCGGGCCGCCCTCGGTGGCCTCGTCGCCTTCGGCTTGCTCGCCGCCTTTGGCGCCGGCACCCTGGCCGGCCGCCACCTCACCCTCACCCGGGTCACGGCCTCCCTCGCGGCTTGGGACGACGCGCTGACCCTCGGCCGGGCCGCCGACCTGGATGGGGCGCGAGAGCGCCTCGCCCCCGCCTACCTCGACCCTGCTCGGGCCCTCAGTGAGATGGATGACTACGTGTGGGTCTCGCCGAACGCCCCCGCACCCTTCCTCGGGACCACCGTCGCCAAGCGGGACGACCACCGGGCGCGCGTGAGCCGACGTGGGTTCAGAGGCCCGCACGACCCCACCAGGATGAAGCCAGCCGGGCGCACGCGGATCATCCTGCTCGGGGGCTCCACCGCGTTCTCGGTGGGCGCACCGGACGACGCCCACACCATCGGCGGCTACCTCGAGCGCATGCTCGCCCTCCACGGGGACGTCGAGGTGCTCACCTTCGCGACCCCCGCCTGGGCCTCGAGCCATGAGCGCGTCGCGATCGAGAACGTGCTCCGCCACCTCCAACCCGACGTGGTGATCTCGCTCTCCGGCACCAACGACGCGGTCTGGGGCGCGGCGGGGCGCGACCCCCACTTCTTCCGGGCCTACTACGAGGACGCCTACTTCCGGGTCTCCGCCGCCGTGGGCGAGCTGGCCGACAGATCCTTCGTGGACCCGGTGACCGTGCGCGAGCTCGGCCCGGTGACCCCGGTGGAGCTGGCGGTGGAGCGCCTGGTGGAGAACGTGGAGATCTCGAGCTTCGTGCTCGCCAAGGAGGGCGCGACCTACCTCTACGCGCTCCAGCCCACCCTCTTCGCGGCCACCCGCCTCAGCGCGCGGGAGGAGGCCCTGCTCGCCGCTCAGCAGCCGACCCGACACGAGTACTTCGACGCGCTCTACCCCCACATCGCGGCTCGGGTGAGCGCCCTCGCCAAGGAGCAGCGCAACCTCGAGTTCGTCGACCTGTCGGACATGTTCGCGGAGGAGCCGGAGGGGGAGTACTTCCTCGACGGCTTCCACTTCGGTGACCGCGGCAACGAGCGCATCGCCGCCGCCCTGGCGCGGACGCTCGAGCAACGCAGGTTGCTCCCGGTGACCCTCACCATGCGCGACCCGCGCTCCGGGCGCTAGCGGCTGAGCACACACTCCGCCGCGGCGTCGATGAAGGTGCGCAGCGCCGTCTCGACCGTGGTCCGCCCGTCCTCCACCGCGGCGGCCAAGGCCCGCCCCGCGCAGCGGTCGTAGGCGCGGCAGCTGGACTGCGCCTCCGGGGCGCCGCAGAGCGGCTCGATCACCGCCTGGCGCTCCACCGCGCTGACCGTGGCGCGGTACGCCGCGCCGTCGGTGTCACGCGAGTTCGACCAGAACGGGATCTGGACGTCGCCCACCGGCGGCGCCTCCATCAGGAGGGCCGTCCCCGACCGGTGGTAGATCCCGCGCTCCTCCATGAACAGCGCGACGTCCCGCGCCTGCCGCGGCAGCGCGAACTGGAACAGGTCGTAGCGGGTCGCCCCCGCGTACTCCGGCACGTACGTCGACGCGAGCTGCGCGATGAAGTCCTGGGTGTCGACGTAGTAGGTCGTATCCAACACGTTCCCGCCTCGCGCCTGACCCGCCGCCATCGCCTCGCCCACGTAGCCCCCCGCCACCACCAGCGTCCCGTGGGCGCGCACGAGCTCCGCCCCGAAGACGCCACAGCTGGCGTTCTCGCCGTTCACGAGCACGATGAGGTCCTTGCCGGTGAACTTGCCCGGGCAGGGGATGGGCGGGATCCCGAGGTAGTCGAGCGCATAGTCGGCGAACATCACCTCGGGGCTCAGCCGCTCCTCATCGTCGCCTCGGAGCTCCTGGTAGTCGCCCTCGAGGTACCAGAGCGGGTCCGTCACGATCTGACCGGTGGCGAGGGACTGGCTGCAGCTCGCCTCCATGGACGTGAAGGCGCAGGGCGGCAGCGGCATCCCGGGGGAGAGCTGCTGGGCGATGGCCCGCACCTGCTCGGCGTAGGCGCGCAGCTCGTTCAGGGCCGGGGAGGTCACGAGGTCGCGCACTACCAGGCGGGTGTCGCGCGTCGCCCCCTGGGGCGCGAGGTGCCTGGCCAGCCAGTCGGCCTGACCGATGTACCCGCCGAAGTTGTCGCGGAGGTCGATGATCAGCCGATCGGCGTGCTCACACGCGTAGGCCACGCCGGCCGCCACCTCGTCGCGCCACGGCTGCACGAAGTCGTAGTTGAGCTGGATGGCCACCGTGTCGCCCGCGTACTCGACGACGCGGGCCCCGTCGCTCAGCGGCAGGACCTCGGTGATGTCGCGGTCCAGCGCCCAGTCGGGGACCTCGTAATACTCGGTGAAGCGCATGAGGCGCGGCCCCCGCCCGGACGGGTCGGGGCCCTCCAGCCGGTCGATGAGGTTGCGCCGCGCGATCCGCTCGAAGGACACGCCCATCGGGGCCTGCGCCGAGCGGTCCGCGCGCTGGAGCGCACGGGCCTCGGTGGCGAAAGGCAAGACATCCTGCAGCTGCATCGCACCCGCCGCCGCGGCGGCCACCCCGTAGGTCTGGAAGCAGGCCGCCTCGAACTCCGCCGTGCTCGCCGGCACCGGGACCGGAACCCCGAACAGGCCGGCGGGCGCGAACACCCACGGGAGCACCACGCTCTGGCGGTGCCCGCGGCGCGTCTCGAGCACCAGGGTCACCGAAGGCGCGGTCGGGTACGTCTTGCCCATCCGGAGGGACCAGTATCCGAACTCGAGCACGCCCATCAGGTTGACGCCGGGATCGTCGTCGTCCCGCAGCACGTCGGCGCCGAAGTCCCGGAAGTAGTCGAGCACACCCTGACCGTCGATGGACACGACCCGCATGCCCTCGTACTGCGTCAGGTCGATGCCGGTGATCGCGAGGTACCAGTCGGTGAGCCCGACGTAGGGCGCCTCGAGGTAGATGATCTGCTCCCGGGCGTGCCCGGGGCGCGTACGCGTGTAGGCCGAGCCGAAGTCGAGCGGGATGGACGCGAAGAACATCTGCTCGTAGCAGGGCGGCCCGCCGTAGTACCAGTGCGCGTCGCGGAAGTCCTCGAGCAGGTTCGAGACCGCCTGGTATTGCGCGTAGTCGTTGGCGAAGGTGGTGCTCCGCATGGCCGCCACGCGGGCCCGCCACTCGATGCGGGCGTCGTAGTTCCCGCGCAGCGAGCTGAACTGCTCGAAGTTCGCGTCGATCACGTCGAGCAGGTTGTCCCGATCGCAGCGCACCGGATCGGTCGGGTCGCTGCACCACGGCACGCTCTCGAAACAGGTGATGACGTCCTGGTAGGTGAAGGCAGAGGCCCGGGTGAAGTCACACGGGTCGAGCAGCGGCGCGTCGGCCCTGGACGTCGACGGCAGGCCCGAGGCCGCGGCGAACGCGAGGGCGAGCAGCCCTCGCCTGAGCAACGTGTTGGACATGGATGGTCCCTCCCGGCGCTCCCGGTGAGCACCGGGCATGCCAGGCAGGGGTCCTTGTCGAGCAGGTTGCGGTTCGCAGGGCGTCGCGCGATCGTCGCGCGACAACCCCGCTTGCGAGGCTCAGCTGACCCCGCGGAGGGTGCGATCCTGCCGGGTGTTGGCGCCCGGGATGTAGAAGCTCTTCACCTTCCCGATCTCCGCGATGCGCCGGAGCGCGAGGTTGTCCGCCGCCTTGTGGGTCGGGATGTCCTCGCGCCGGGCGATGTCGAACACCGAGGTGAGGATGTCGTAGATGCCCTCGGCCTGCTTCAGCGCCCGCTCCTGGTTGTAGCCCTCGAGCTCGTTGGCCACGTTGATCAGGCCGCCGGCGTTGATCACGTAGTCGGGGGCGTACAGGACCCCCTTCTCCATCAGCCCGCGGCCGTGGCGCCGCTCGTCGTCGAGCTGGTTGTTGGCCGAGCCGGCCACGATCTCGACCTTGAGGCGCGGCAGGGTGTCGTCGTTGATCACCGCCCCGAGCGCGCAGGGCGCGAAGATGTCGGCCGGCACGTCGAAGATCGCCTCGGGCGCCACCACCTCGCACTTGAAGGCGTCGGTGACCCGCTTCAGGTTGTCGGCGTCCACGTCGCACACCGTGACCTTGGCCCCGGCCTCGGTGAGGTGCTTCACGAGGTAGTAGCCGACCGCCCCGACGCCCTGCACCGAGACGTGCTTGCCCGCCAGGGAGTCCGAGCCCCACCGGAGCTTGGCGCAGGCCATCATCCCCGCGTAGGTGCCGCGGGCGGTGACGGGGGAGGGGTCACCCGAACCCCCGAGGGCGCGGCTGATGCCGGTGACCCAGTTGGTCTCCATCCGCACCCACTCCATGGCCCGCACGTCGGTCCCGGAGTCCTCGGCCGTGATGTAGCGGCCCCCCAGGCCCTCCACGAAGCGCCCGTAGGCCCGAAAGAGGGTCTCGCTCCGGTCCCGCTTGGGGTCCCCGATGATCACCGCCTTGCCGCCGCCCAGGTTCAGGCCGGCCGCGGCGCTCTTGAAGGTCATGCCCCGGGCCAGCCGGAGGACGTCGGTCAGGGCCTCGTCGGTGCTGGCGTAGGCCCGCATCCGGGTCCCGCCCAGGGCCGGGCCCAGGGTGGTGTCGTGGATGGCGATGATGGCCATCAGCCCGGACACCTCGTCGTAGCAGAACGTCAGCTGCTCGTGGTTCTTGGCGGCGAGTTGCTCGAAGACTCTCATTGGCGCGCGGACGCTAGGGGTCCACGCCGGGCCCGTCAAACAGAAATTACGCTTGTCATCACAATGACTTAGGTCGACTTCTCCATGTTGCGCCGCGTCAACCGGGCTTTCAATGATGACCCAACGACGAGTCACCACCCGCGACGCCGCTCAGGAACCCGAGAGCGCCATCACAACACCGTCGTTTCCTTGCCACAGTCGTTGCGGTGAGGATACGTGGCGCCCGGGCCTCGGCGGAGCCTCAGCGACCAGCCTATTCCCTTGAATTTCGATGAGTTGGAACACACCCCAGGCGCCCGGAAGCGCCTGGCACGGCGCCTGCTATATCCCTCAGGCATGACGACCTCCGCGCACCACGCCCCCGACGTCCTCAACAGCTGGCTCAAGGCGGTGAGCAACCACCTCGAGTACCGCCGTGTGGAGAGCCAGGCTCGCCCCCGGCCCAAGCGGAACCGCGAGCGTGAGCGCGCCCGTCGCGAGGCTCGGCAGCTCTTTGCGGAGTACTACGCGGAGCTGGCCGTCTCCATGGCCAGCTGATCCGCATCCCCAAACAGGGGTGGGCAGGCGCTCTGAAGTCGTCGCCCTGCCCCACCCTGGGCCCC
Organism: Deltaproteobacteria bacterium; assembly: GCA_020632995.1. Lineage (GTDB taxonomy): Bacteria > Myxococcota > Kuafuiibacteriia > Kuafuiibacteriales > Kuafuiibacteriaceae > JACKEN01. Next base: position 1,466,401 of record JACKEN010000001.1, read on the forward strand.
GGCGGTGCACTCACCGGCCGGGGCTTCGTCGTTTCTGGGGGGTCCGGCCTACGGATCCCGGGCCGGGCTGAAGATCTCGGCCGTCGAGAGGGACTGACCGAAGTCGCTCGCCGACTCCTGCCGACGCCCGCCGACGATGAGCACCTCGCCCGAGGACTCGATCCGCGCCACCGCGTGGCTGGTGCGGGGATCGCTCATCTGCTGGGTGGTGGGCGGCTCCGCGAAGCAGGCCGCGCCGAGCGCGAGCACCGCGACCTCGGCGCTCGCGAGGGGCTGGCCGGTGCTGCCCCGACCGCCCACGAAGACGGCGCGGCGGCCCACGACGGTGGCGGTGTGGAAGCCGCGGCCCTCGACCAGGTTCGCGGTGCAGATGCGGCGCACCCGGCTGCCCTCCAGGGTCCACATCTCCACCGAGGCGGAGGGGTTCTGGGGGAGCTGACCAGAGGGCTCGGCGTCCTGGATGCGCCCGTAGCCGCCCGAGAGGAGCACGCTGCCGGTGTCGGTGATCGACGCGGCGTGGAAGATCGCCCCCACCCCGAGCTGGTCGGCGGAGGTGTCCTTGGTGCCCTTGTTGTTGGGGTCCACCGTCACCAGATCCACGCCGAGCACCGGGCCCGAGGCGTTCATGCCGCCGGACACCATGATCTGCTGCACGTCGCCGGAGGCCGGCATCAGCACCGCGGAGTGCCCGTAGCGGGCGTCCAGGGTCAGCGCGTTCCCGTTCGCGTCGTTCACGTAGGTGAAGGCGGAGTCCGCCGGGGTGAAGATCTCGACCGAGCCGGAGTAGAGCTGGTCCTCGGGCCGGCTGGAGCCGCCCACGAGATCCCGCCCGCCGGTGATCAGCACGCGGCCGTCCGGGAGGGCGGTCGCGGTGTGCCCCGAGCGCGCCTCGCGCAGCACCAGGGTCTCGGAGCGCGGCTTCACCGCGCCGGCGTCCTTCGCGTCGATGATGAAGGCGGACTTGAGGGCCACCGTCGCCCCGTCCACCCGGTTCTCACCGCCCGCCACGAGCACCTGCCCGTCGCCGATATAGGTCGCGGTGTGGAAGAGCCGCGCCTGGCCCACCCGGAGCTCGGCCACCCGCTCGAAGGTGCCGGTCGACGGATCGTACATCTCGACCACGCGGGTGTACTCGAGCTCGGTCACGTCCTGGGTCAGGCTGACGAGGGTCGCGCCGCCCACGATGAGCACCTTGCCGTTGTCGGGGATGAAGGTGGCGGTGGCGCCGAAGCGGCCCACCTGCAGGTCGGTGCACTGCTCCGGATCCCCGAGGCTGGTGGTCTTGTAGAAGCTGTTCACCAGCGCGAAGGGCACCTGGATGTCCACCGCGCCCGAGGCCCGCGTGAGGTCGGTGCGCGCCGAGACGCCGATGCCGGACGGGGCCTGATCGAAGCTGCCCCGGTGCCCGGTCACCACGAGCTGGAAGTCCTCCGCCAGCGGGATCTCGATCGGCTGGGTGGTGCCGTCCTCCTGCGCCTGGATGGTGGACAGGCCGACCGAGTCGATGTCGGTGCCCCGCGGCTCGAAGCGCAGGAAGTCCATGGTGGCCACCGCGTCCTGGTTGCACGGGTCCACCAGGCTGACGGAGATCTCCACCGGGCCCGAGCACGCCGTCACCAGCGCGAGGGCCACCGCGGACGATGAAAGAGAAGTTGCGATCCGTCGGTTCATGGCTGTCACCAGCGAATGGTCAGGTTGCCCTGATCCGAGCTGCCGTTGTTGGCGAGGAGGATGCCGCCCGCGGTGGCGGCGCCCGCCACCGCGACCCCGGCCACGACCCACACCCACCACAGCGAGCCGCCCTCGTCCTCCTGCTCGTCCTTGGGGATCACCGTGCCGACCGTGGTCAGCGGCGGCGGCGGGGGCGCGCCGGCGCTCCCGACCTGGCCCACCTCGTCCTTCGGCACGAGGCTGGGGGCCTTGGTGGCGGGGCGACGCCCGCCGTCACCGGCCTTCGCGACCACCACCCCGCCCGCGGCGGGCTCGGCGGCCTCGCCCTCGGCGTACACGCTCTCGGGCTGCTTGATGGGCGCGGGCGCGGCGGCCACGGTGGTGAGCTTGGTCTCCGGCTGGCCGGGGCGCGCGATGGTGCGGCCCGCGCGGGGCGCGCGCAGCTTGGGCGCGAGCACGAAGGGTGACTCGGCCTCGGGCTGCGAGAGCGCGCCGGCCTCGGCCTGGTTCTTCGCGTCCTCGACCAGCTTGAACACCTCGATCTCGGCCGAGAGCATGTCGAGGTCGAACGCGATGTCGGTGACCCGCCCGACCTTGCCCGAGCCCACCGCCACGAACGCGGTCCGGATCTGGTACGCGGTGTCGGTCTTGTAGATGCCGCCGAACATCACGAAGTCGGCGCCCGCCTTCTTGCCCGCCTTGGCCAGCGCGGCGACGTCGTCGGCCCCGACCTTGTTGCCCGCGATCGCGCCCATGACCCCGGCCGCCGCGGCCGGCGCGGGCTCCTCGTCGCCCGCGCCGCTGAACTCCACGTCGAGCGTCTTGTCGCCGCGGACGCGGATCTTCTTCACCTGGACCGCCTCGCCCGGGCGCTCCACCCGCACCCAGTGCTCGCCCGGGAGCACGTCGGTGAGCACGAGCGGGGCCTTGCCCAGGTTGCGTCCGTCGAAGAGCACCGAGGCGCCCGGCTGGGCCTTCACCTCGACCCGGCCGCGGGGGCGCCGCAGCACGTTGAAGCGGGCCCGCTCGTAGACCTTCACGAAGATGGGCGGGTAGTCGGCGGCGTCGAGGATCCGCTCGGGATCCAGGTGCACCGCCCGGTTGAGCATGTCGTCGCCCTCGTCCTCCATCCCGTCCCGGAAGTAGGCGACGCCGGCCTGCAGGTAGATCTCGGCCAGCGTGCGCAGATCGGGCACCGCGTCCCCGTTCTGCTCCACCAGCTTGGCCGCGCGCTCGAGCATCTTGGTGGCCTTGCCGAACTCGCCGTCGTCCATCGCCTCGCGCGCCCGCTCGACGTACTTCTCGGCCTGAGCCTGGGCTTGCGGATCGCCGGTCGGGGCGTCGGGGTTGGTCTCGGGCGGGGGCGCGGACGGGGCGGGGCCCACGTCGTCGGCGCGGATGAGGTTGAGCCCCTGAGCGCTCAGCTCGCGGGTCACCACCACCGTGGTCTGCTCACCCAGGTCATCCGGCATGCCCTGGTTCATGTGTTGGTAGGGCAGCACCAGGATCTTGGGGTTGCCCCCGGCCCAGCTCAAGCCCGTGGTCCCGAGGATCGCCGCGCCTACCCACACGCCGACCCAGCCTCTCGGGAGGAGGTTCTTGGACGACATGTCCCGGGCTCTACATATCGGTGTGGACTGTGGTCAATACGTCGTGTCAGGCCGGACCACCGGCCGGCAGGCCCAACAGATCGGTCAAGTGGAGGAAGAGGTCCTCCAGGCCCTGCCTCGTGCTCGCGCTGGTGCCGAAGACCATGTCGCGCTCGATGCCCAGGCTCCGTCCAATTCCGGCCAGGGCCGGCTTCTGCTTGGCCTTGGGGAGCTTGTCGATCTTCGTGCCGACCACCCCGACGACGGCGCCCCGCGGCACCACCGACTCCATCAGCCAGGCCACCAGCTCCTCCTCGTCCGCCTGGACCCCGCGGCGCACGTCCACCAGCATGAGGACGCACTTGAGCGGGTCGCGGCGCTCCAGGTAGCCCTCGATGAGGGGTCCCCAGTCCATGCGCACCGCCTTCGGGGCCCGCGCGAAGCCGTAGCCGGGCAGGTCGGCGAGGGAGAACGCCCAGTCCTTGCCCGCGACGGTGAAGAAGTTCACCAGCTGGGTGCGGCCCGGGGTCCGCGAGACCTTGGCGACCCTGGCCGAGGCCAGGGCGTTCAGGAGCGAGCTCTTACCCACGTTGGAGCGCCCGACGAAGGCCACCTCGGGCAGGCCCAGCTGGGGAAAGCCTCCCACGTCGGCGGCGGAGGTGATGAATCGTGTCCTCATCTGCTGGGGTGTCCCGTTCCGTCCTGCGTTTGGCCCAAGCGCCCGGGAACAATTCTGAGCCTCCGGGAATTCCGTGGCGTTTCCGGGGTTTGAGGTGCTTGGCAACCCGGCTCGAGATCGGCAGTATCTCGAACCAGGAGGTGGCGCACAACTTGCGTCACACGAGGCAACACATGGGTCCAGCAGTCAAGATCGTCATGTCCGCCGCATTGATCCTCGGATCAGGGGGCTACCTTCTGGCCGAGAGCCTGCGGGATCCGGACACCCTGACCTACTTCCACGGCGCCGACGTGGTCATCGCCCAACCCGGCCAGTTCAAGGATCAGCGCATCCGGATGGGCGGGCACGTGGCGAAGGGCTCGATCATGCAGAAGCCCGGCACGCTCGAGTACCAGTTCGAGGTCGAGCCGGTCGCGGCGATGGCGAAGTTCCCCGAGGCCCTGGGCAAGACCGTCACGGTTCGATACACCGGTGTGGTGCCGGACACATTCAAGGACGACGCAGAGGTCATCGTAGCTGGCCGGCTCACGCCGAACGGCGCGGTGTTCGAGGCCAACGAGCTCGTGGCCAAGTGCCCCTCGAAGTACGAGGCGGCCGAGAAGAACGAGAAGAAGTACTGACCCTCGGTGAGCCCGGGCGGCGCGCCCTGCCCCTCGCGCGCCGGCCCCTCACCCCAGGAACACATCCATGACCGACCTCGGATATTACGCGATCCTCGCCACCTTCGTGGTGGCCACCTACACCGCCCTGGCTGCCATCTTGGGGCACCTGAAGCAGTCACCGCGGCTGGCCGCGAGCGCCCAGTACGGCGCCTTCGCCACCTTCGGGACGCTCACCATCTCGTCCGCGTCGCTGGTGTACCTCTTCGTCACCAACGACTACTCGGTCAAGTACGTCCAGCACTACAGCGACCGCTCGATGCCGCTGTTCTACAAGGCCACGTCCTTCTGGGGCGGCCAGGACGGCTCGCTGCTCTTCTGGGTCTGGGTGCTCAGCATCTGGGGCGCGATCGCGGTCTACCAGAACCGGAACAAGAACCGGGAGATCATGCCCTACACCATCGCGACGCTGATGGTGATCGTCATCTTCTTCACCGTGCTGATGCTCTTCCAGGCCAACCCGTTCGAAACCTACCTTGCGGGCGCCCCCACCGACGGGCGCGGCCTGAACCCGCTGCTCCAGAACCCGTACATGGTGACCCACCCGCCGAGCCTCTACCTGGGCTACATCGGCTGGACCATCCCCTTCACCTTCGCGATCGGGGCGCTGGCCCACGGCAAGCTGGATTACTCCTGGATCAGCGCGATGCGCCGCTGGTGCCTGGTCGCCTGGTTCTTCCTCACCGTGGGCCTGACCCTCGGCGGCCTGTGGGCCTACGAGGAGCTCGGCTGGGGCGGCTACTGGGCGTGGGACCCGGTCGAGAACGCGGCGTTCTTCCCCTGGCTCACCGGCACCGCGTTCATCCACTCCGTGCAGGTCCAGGAGCGCCGCGGCATGTACAAGGCGTGGAACCTGGTCCTGATCATCGTGACCTTCATCCTCACCCTGCTGGGCACGATGATGACCCGCTCCGGGGTGGTGCAGTCGGTGCACGCGTTCGCCCAGAGCGACATCGGCACGTACTTCTTCGCCTTCATCATCCTCACCGTGGTGGTGAGCTTCGGCCTGCTCCTGTACCGGATGGAGGCGCTCCGCCCGCAGCAGGGCCTGGAGTCGATCCTGTCGCGCGAGTTCGCGTTCCTCGTGAACAACTGGATCCTCCTCGCCGCGGCGTTCCTGGTGCTCTTCGGGACCCTCTTCCCCTCGCTCTACAAGGGCGTCACCGGGCACGAGGTGAACGTCGGGGCCACGTTCTTCAACACCTGGATGATCCCGATCGGCATGGTGATGCTCTTCCTCACCGGGGTGGGCCCGCTGTTGTCGTGGCGCAAGTCCACCGCGGCCACCGTGCAGCAGCAGTTCACCCTGCCGGTGGTGGTGGCTGCGATCGTGGCCGTGGGCCTCTGGTTCGGCCTCGACATCACCAACTGGAAGCCCCTGGCCACGCTGGTGCTGTGCGCCTTCGTCACCTCCACCATCCTCCAGGAGTTCTACCGCGGCACCCGCTACCGCATGCGGAACGCCAAGGAGAACGTGCTCGACGCCTTCATCACCCTCGTGGTGCGGGCCCGCCGCCGCTACGGCGGCTACGTCATCCACTTCGGCATCGTCCTGATGTTCGTGGGCTTCGCAGGCGAGGCCTTCAAGCTCGAGGAGGACAAGACCCTCAAGGAGGGCGAGAGCGTCTCCATCGGGCGCTACGCGGTGACCCTGCAGCAGCTCCGCTTCGAGGACGACGGTCAGAAGACGATGATCACCGCCGACGTCGCGGTGAAGAAGGCCGGCGCCGACATGGGCGAGCTCCACCCCGCGAAGTGGGCGTACCGGAAGCCCGAGGACCAGGTGACCACCGAGGTCTCCAAGATGATGAGCCTGCGGGACGACCTCTACCTGGTGCTGGGCGGGTACGACGCCGAGAACCGGCTCGCGACCCTGCAGCTGAAGGTGAACCCGCTGGTGAACTTCGTTTGGCTCGGCTGCACCTTCACCATGTTCGGGTTCTCCATCGCGGTCTGGCCCGACCGGAAGAAGCAGGAGGCCACGGTCCGGGTCCGGCGCTTCATGCCCGCCTTCGCGGGGGCGGCCAGCCTCCTGGTGATGGTCGTGACCCTGGTGCTGGCCTTCATCTGACGCCATGAAGCGAACGACGCGAGCGATGTTCGGCGCGGGGGCGCTGGTGCTTGCCCTGGGTTGGGCCAACCTCACCCGGGCCGAGCACGACACCAACGTGCCGGCCAACAAGGCGGCGAAGCTGCTGGGGGTCGACCCGGACCGGGACGAGCGCAAGCTCAAGGACCCGGCCCAGATCGACTACGCAAAGGCGGTGGGCCAAGAAGTGGTGTGCCTCTGCGGCACCTGCCCGCGCCACACCGTCACCAACTGCGACTGCGGCTGGGCCCACTTCAACCGCCGCACCATCCAGCTCGCCCTGCTCGACGGGAAGACGCGCGAGGACATCCTGAAGGCGTACGAGTCCGCCTACGGCCTCAAGGTGTTCCCCATCCCGCCTGACACCGGGCTGGGTCGGATGAGCTACCTCTTGCCCTACCTGGCCGCGATCCTGGGGCTGTTCGGGGTGGTGTTCCTGGGCATGCGCATGCGCGGCCGCAGCGCCCCGGTCCCCGTCCCGGTGGCCCAGCGCCAGGACCCCGAGGCCGACGCGGCCCGCCGGGCCCTGGCGCGGGAGCTGGACGAACTCGATTGACGGCGACAGCGGGGGCCTGTGTTAAGGTCCCGCCGCCGCGCCCCGGCGAGGCACTTGAGTGACCACCATGGCCCAGTCAGCACCCACCGCGAAGACCGCCCTGGACCGATCCCTGGTGGCGGTCGAGGTCCTCGTGGCGGTGGCGGTGGTCGCCGCCATCGTGGGCAAGACCTACGGCGCCGCCCCGACCGCGGTGTTCCTGGTGACGGGGGGCGCGGTGGCGTTCACCGTCTTCTCGGTGGCCCGGATGCTGGGCTCCCTGCGCGACCCCACCCTCGACATGGTCGAGAAGGTGGAGGACGAGGCGCGGGCCGCCCTCGAGCACGAGAAGCTGCTGCTCCTGCAGGGCATCAAGGAGCTCGAGGCGGACGCTGCGGTCGGCAAGGTCGACCCCGAGGACTACAAGATCCTGCGGGCAAAGTCCGAGGCGGACGCGCTGGCGATCATCCAGCGCATCAAGGCCCAGGACGACAAGTGGTTGAAGGCGGCGGAGGGCCTGGTGGAGCGCCGCCTCGGCGCCGCCGCCGCGGCGACCCCGAGCGCCCCCACCAAGAAGGCCGCCCCGGCCGCCCGCCCCGCGTCGGCTGCGGCCCTCGATGGCCTCTACGACCATCGCCCGGTGCGCTTCGACCCCGGCCCGAGCGGGGTCCTGGTGTGCGCGGGGTGCCAGACCGAGAACACCGAGGACGGCCGCTTCTGCATCGGCTGCGGCCGCCCGCGGTCCCCCGAAGGTGAGGCCCAAGCATGAGCCTGCTCGTGGCGCTCCTGGCCCTTGCCCAGCCGGCAAGCCAGCCTGCATCGCAACCCAACCTCCCGAGCGGCGGCACCGCCCAGGACGTGACCGCCTCGGTCACGATGATCCTGGAGCCGGACGAGAACCACATCAAGGTGTCCGAGAGCTGGAGCTTCGCCAACACCAGCGGCAAGTTGGTGGACGCCCAGATCCTGTCGGTGCCCCTGCCCGCCGGGAGCCGGCGGCTCAACGTCGAGGACTCCCCCGCCTTCGCGGGGGCCGAGGACGCCTCGCGCTTCTACGCGACCCAGGCCCTCGGCACGAGCCCGCTGAGCGCGGCCCTCGCCTACCTGTGGGCCACCGACGGGGGCGACGCCGAGCAGCGCAGGGTCATCCCGGTGAACCTCAGCGTGGGGCGCGTCATCATCGAGGACATCGAGGGGGTCGAGGTGTCCAGCAACCTACGCTTCACCCGGCGGGTGCGCGAGCTGAACGGCCTGAACTTCCTCGTGCTCGACTTCAATGAGCCCCTCCCCGCCGGCAGCACCCTCGAGCTCACGGTGAAGGGCCTGCCGAGCAAGACCACCCTCCCCCGCACCGTGGCGATGATCCTGGTGGCGGGCCTCGTCGGCTGGTTCCTGCTCCAGCTGATGTCGGCGCGGAGCGGCGCCGAGGCGCCCCTCGGGGCGATGGCCGCGCCCGCCCGCCGCGACCGCATCGTGAAGGCGCTCGAGCTCCTGGAGCGCGACCGCGCGGAAGAGAAGATCACCGACAAGCGCCACGCCCGGCGCCACGCCGAGCTCATGAGGGAGCTGGCCGACGTCCTGCGCGAGATCGAGCTCACCAAGCCGGGGCAGAGCCACGGGTGAGCTCTTGGCGGCCGGCGGCTTCGACCGGGCTGAGGCCCGCAACGTCAGCAAGATCTACGGGCGGGTGCGCGCGCTCCACCGGGTGTCGCTCGACCTGACCCCCGGGCGCGTCACCGGCCTGCTCGGCCCCAACGGGGCGGGCAAGACCACCCTCTTGTGGCTCTTCTCGACCCTCACCACCCCGAGCTCCGGCACGATGCACTTCGGTGACCTGGACCCGGTCCGGGCCCGCGAAGCGCGCGGGCACATCGGCCTGCTCTCCCACGCCAGCCTCACCTACGGCGACCTCACCGCGCTCGAGAACGTGACCTTCTACGCGCGCCTGTACGGGGTCGAGGACCCGGAGGGCGAGTCGAGGCGGCTCCTCGAGGAGTTCGGCCTCCGCGAGGCCCTCGATCGCCCGGCCAAGACCTTCTCGCGCGGCATGACCCAGCGCCTGGGGCTGGCCCGGGCCCTGGTGGGGCGCCCCTCCCTCGTGCTCCTCGACGAGCCCTTCACCGGCCTCGACCGGGCGAGCACCCGCACCGTCATCCAGCGCATCCACCACCTGCGCGAGCAGGGGGCGATGGTCCTGATGATCTCGCACGACATGGAGACCACCGCGGAGCTCGCGGACGAGATCGCGATCCTGGTGCGGGGCAAGCTCACCCACCGGCACCAGGGCCGGCTCGACGGCGACGCGCTCCGGGCCCGCTACGCCGAGGTGGCGGAGGGCGCGGGCCAGGCCGCCCAGGAGGCCTCGGCGTGAGCGCCCAGGTCGAGGCGGGCGCCGCGGTGCGGGCCAAGGTCGTGGCGCGGCAAGGCTTCTTGCAGGTGCTCCGGGACGCGGCGGAGATCGCGAAGAAGGACCTCCGGGTGGAGCTGCGCTCCAAGGAGATCCTCCTCACCATGGGCTACTTCGGCTTCCTGGTGGTGCTGATCTTCTCGTTCTCGTTCTACAGCAACGACGCCCCCATCTCCGCCGTCGCGTCTGGCATCCTCTGGGTCTCGGTCGCGTTCTCGGGCACCCTGGGCCTCGGCCGCATCCTCGAACGCGAGAAGGAGGGCGACTGCATCCGCGCCCTCCTCCTGTCGCCGGTGTCCCGGCCCGCCATCTACCTGGGGAAGACCTTCGGGGTCCTCGCCTTCATGGTGGTGGTGGAGCTGGTGGTGGTGCCCGCGGTCGACTTCTTCTTCAACCTCCGCCTCACCGGTGAGCAGGCCGGCCTGCTCGCGCTGACCCTGGCCCTCGGGACCATCGGGTACTCGGTGGTGGGGACCCTGCTCGCGGCCATGCTCCTTCGGGCCCGGGCCAAGGACGTGCTCCTGGCCATCGTGCTCTATCCCCTGATGCTGCCGGTGCTCATCGTGGGGGTGAAGGCCACCGCGGCCCTGATCGCGCCGGACCTCCCGATGGAGGAGTTCGTGGCCTGGGTGCGCCTGTTGGCGGTGTTCGATATCGTGTTCCTGGTGGCCTCGCTGTGGATCTTCGAGCCATTGGTGATGGACTGACGAAAGGATCGAGATGAGCGCAGAAACTCTCGCCTCGGTGAATGAAGCCCTCTTCGACCGCACCCGCGGCCTCAAGACCCCGCCCGCGCTGATGGCGCTCTCGGTGACCGCCGCGGTGCTCCTGGCGGTGGCGGCGTGGATGGTCTTCTTCTACGCCCCGCTCGAGAAGGAGATGGGGTTCGTCCAGAAGATCTTCTACTTCCACGTGCCCTCGGCCTGGATCATGTTGCTGTCCGCCCCGCTGATGGCGTTCGGGAGCGTGGCGTACCTCATCAAGCGCCAGGACAAGTACGATCACCTCTCGGACGCGGGGGTGGAGCTGGCCATCCTCTTCGGCGCCCTCGTGCTGATCACCGGCCCCCTGTGGGGTCGCAAGGCGTGGGGCGTGTACTGGGTCTGGGACGTGCGCCTCACCTCCACCCTGGTGATGGTCCTGACCCTGGTGGCGTGCAAGATCGTGCGCGGCTACGCGGGGCCCAACGCCAAGCAGATCGCGGCCGGGCTCGCGCTCCTCGCCGTGCTCAACGCCACGTTCGTGTACTTCTCGGTGGACCTGTGGAAGGGGACCCACCCGCCCAAGCTGATCCAGACCCTCGAGCCCCAGATGAAGCAGACCTTCTGGCTGAGCGTCCTCGCCTTCCACCTCGCGTGGGGGGCGATGCTCTGGGCCAGGCTCAGGATGGGCAAGCTGCGCAGCGCACTGGACCGCCTGCACATGCAGGCGACGGAGGCCGGCCTCGATGACTGATACAACGCAATCCGCAAGCGAAACGCGCAGCCGGGCGCAGCCCGGCGCAGAGGGGTGGGACGGCTCCGCCGGCCCGGGACCCCAGGGATTCAATCGCCGCCGCCTGACCCGCGGCGGAGCGTGGCTCTTCGGGCTGGCCCTGTTGGCCTCGGCCCCGGCCGCGTTCGCCCAGGACACCGAGGCCCGCGACAAGGCCAAGCAGGAGGGCTTCCAGCCGGTGGCCGGGGCCCCCGACACCGAGAAGGTGGACGCCTCCAAGATGGTGGTGGGCGCCTACGCCGCGATCCTCTTCGGGCTGTTCGGCTTCGTGGCCTACGTGGTGATGAAGCAGAGCGAGATGGCCAAGGAGATGGCGAGCCTGGCCGAGCAGATCAACCGGGCCGAGAAGAAGGGCTAGCCATGCCAGGCGTCGCGCACTTCATCTACATCCCCCTGATCATCGGCATCGGGTTCGTGCTCGGCTGGAAGCTGGGCGCCAGCAGCGTCCAGAACCAGTGGGACCGGGCCGAGGCCAAGCGCAAGCTCCAGGAAGACTGACGGGGACCCCAGGTCAAGCGAAGCGCGGGGCCGGCCGTAGGCCGGCGGAGAGGGGTGGGACGGCTCCGCCGGCCCGGGACCCCAGGGCCTCTTTCAGCTCTCGACCGACAGCTTGGAGACGAGGGCCAGGCGCTCGAAGACCCGGGCGAAGGCGCGGTCCGCCGCCGCGGCCGGGACCCCCACCAGGCGCACCCGCTCGCCGTCGGCCTCGACCCAGACCCGGCCCGCGGCCCGGCTCGCGCCAGCCGCCCCGAGCACCGCGAGGCCCAGCCCCAGGAGCAGGAGGAACGAGTACGGGTTCGAGGACATGCCGTAGCCCGGCGCGGCCTGCAGGCCCATGCTCACCGCCTCGATCGAGACCAGGCCCTTTCGGTGGCGCCGGTCGAAGTTGTTCGGCGCGTCGCGGTAGATCCAGAAGCCCTCGCTGCGCTGCTCCGAGGGCGAGACACGCTCCATCCGGATGGCCGGGCCGAGGCCGGGGCCGGCCGAGGCGCGGTAGTCGCGGATGACGTACTCCGCGCGCCACTGGAAGAACTTCACGGGCTCGCCCTGGGCCATGTCGAAGTAGCCGACCGAGCTGCTCCGGGTGTCGGAGACCTTGAGGAGCGCCCGCACCAGGGCGTGCTTCGCGGGCGGCGGCTGCACGAGGAGCCCCGCCCCCACCACCACCAGGATCAGGCCGAGGTGCGAGAGCAGCGGCACCAGCTGGCTGCGGGGGTTGGTGTCGAACACCAGGGTGACCTTGGCCCCCTCCACCTTCTCCGCCGAGGGCGCGCGGCCGAGGACGGTGCGGAGGTTGAGGCGGAGGGCGTCCACCGCCCGCTCCGGGAGCGAGGCCACCAGCTCGGCCTCGTGGGGCGCGGCCTTGGGCGGCGCGCTGGGGCCCTCGATCTGGCCCCCGCGGAGCCCACGCACCACCACCGCCAGCACGTTGGCCGACAGGAGCACCGCGATCGCCCGGATCCAGGCGGAGTTGAACACGTCGGTGAGCCCCAGGGCGGCCAGCCGCCGGAGCCCCTCGGTGTGCTCGCCCCCGAGGAGCATCAGGGCGTCGCTCCCTTGGGGGACCACCGCCGCCACCCCCGCGAGGAGGGTCAGCAGGGTGGCCAGCACCGCGGTGGTGCGGAGGGAGGAGACGGTCAGCCAGAGGCGATCGACGGGCGAGGTCATCATGAGCCCTCCCCCTCGCCGCTCGCGCCGTGGTTCACCAGCTTCACCCACGCCTCGAAGTCGAACTTGCGGGTGCTCGGGGTGTCGCCGTCGTGGCAACCCTGGCAGGTGGCGGCGGTGACCTTCTCGAGGCCCAGGAGCTTGCGGAGCTTCTCGTCCTTCATGACGTACTCAGGGGCATACAGGCTTCCGAGCCCGTGGCAGGACTCGCACTGGACGCCCGCCAGATCCGGATCCGCCGACGTCGGCGCGGTGGTGTGGCAGCTCCGGCAGACCGGGTCGCGCTGCTTGGGGGTCGACAACCGGGCGAGGGCCTGGGCGTGGGGCGAGGCCTTCCAGTCCGCGTATTCGCGCTCGTGGCAGGCGCCGCAGCGCTTGGCCCCGATCGGGTCGGGCGCAGCGGAGGCCGAGCCGACCCCCACGATCAGCCCCAGGAGCACCACCGCGGCTCCGAAAGGTTGCCTGCGCGGCATGGCAGGGACCACGCCATGGCCCGGACGCACAGTCAAGCGTGGTGGTTTGACACTACGCCGGCCCGGTGCGAACCCTTCCAGCCTGAGGGGGTGCCCCGTGCGCCCCTCGAGCTGAGCCATGCGAGTGGTGGGCCTCACCGGCGGCATCGGGTCCGGCAAGTCGACGGTCGCCGCGATCCTCCGCGCGCTGGGGGCGGTGGTCATCGACGCCGACGTCCTCGCCCGGGAGGTGGTGGCTCCGGGGAGCCCCGGCCTGGCCGAGGTGGTGGCCCGCTTCGGCCCCGACATCCTGGATCCCGACGGCGCCCTCGATCGCCGCGCCCTCGGCCGCCACGTCTTCAAGGACGCCGCGGCCCGCGCCGACCTCAACGCGATCGTCCACCCCCGGGTGGGCCAGCTCGCGGCGGAGCGCATCCAGGCCGCCCGGGACGCCGGCGCCCCGCTCGTGGTCTACGACGTCCCCCTGCTCTACGAGAGCGGCCTCGCGGCCGGCTTCGAGGCGGTGATCGTGGTCTACGTGGACGAGGCCACCCAGCGCGCGCGGGTGGCGGCCCGAGACCAGCTCCCGGCGGACGAGATCGAGGATCGCATCCGCGCCCAGCAGCCGTTGGCCGACAAGGCGGCCCGAGCCCAGCACGTCATCGACAACCGCGGCACCCCCGAGGCCACCCGGGCCCAGGTGGAGGCCTTGTTCCAGCGCCTTTGTACGGAGGATCCCCAATGAGCGACCGCCACGCCCTGGTCACCGGCTACCCCGGCTTCATCGCCCGCCGCCTGGTCAAGAAGGCCCTGCTCACCGACGACCGGCTGCGGATCACCACGCTGGTCGAGCCCAGCCAGCAGGACGCGGCCCGCGCCGCGATCGCCGAGCTCTCGGATCAGTCCGGGGACCTCGACCTCGTGAACCGGGTCGAGATGGTGGTCGGCGACGTCACCGCGATCGACGTGGGCCTGTCGGGGGGTGAGTTCAGGAAGCTCACCGGCGCGGTCACCGAGATCTTCCACCTCGCCGCGGCCCACGCCCTCGCGGCGGAGCGGCGCCACGCGGAGCGGGTGAACGTGCACGGCACCGGCAACGTGCTCGCCTTCGCCCGCGCCACCCCGAACCTCGAGCGCTTCGTGCACTTCTCGAGCGCCTACGTCTCCGGGTCGCGCACCGGGGTGATCATGGAGGACGAGCTCGAGGAGGGGCAGACCTTCCGGAACGCGTACGAGGCGACCAAGCACCAGGCCGAGGTGCTGGTGCGCCGGGCCGCCGACGTGCCGGCTACGATCATCCGGCCCGCCGGGGTGGTCGGCGACTCCCGCACCGGCGAGATCGATCGCTTCGACACCGTCTACCACCTGGGCATGCTCCTGGTGGCCTCCCCCGTCGCGGTGCCGGTGCCCCTGGTGGGCGAAGGGAGCGCGCCCCTCAACCTCGTGCCGGTGGACTACCTGGTGGACGCGGTGCAGGCGATCGCCGCCCAGCCCGAGAGCGTGGGGCGCACCTATCACGTGGTGGATCCGAACCCGCTGTCGGCCCGGCGGGTCTACGAGGCGATCGCGGCGCTGGCAGGCAAGAAGCTGCCCCGCTACCCCATGCCCCCGAACGTGACGAAGGCCCTCTTGCGGATCCCGGGGCTCGAGCGGATGGCCCCGGTGAGCCACCAGGCGATCGACTACCTGAACCACATGGCGTTCTACAACTCGCGGAACACCGCCGAGGCCCTGGAGGGCACCGGGATCCGGTGCCCGCACTTCGACGCCTACGTGGACAACCTCATGCAGTATGTTCGGAAGTACTTCGAGCGGAGTCGCGCTGCTGGCGGCGTCGGCGGCCTGCGGTGAGCTGGTAGACCGCGCCCACCGCGGCCCCGAACACGACCCCGCCGAGGTGGGCGAACCACGGCACCGCGTCCGGGAGCGGGTCGGCGAGGGTGGCGAACTGGTTGAGGAGCTGCTGGGCGGCCCAGATCCCGAGGAACACCACCGCCGGGACCTCGATGAAGGTCAGGAAGATCAGCACCGGGAACAAGGTCACCACCCGGGCGGCCGGGAACATCACCATGTAGGCCCCGAGGACCCCCGCGATCGCCCCTGTTGCCCCGAGGGCCGGCACCGGGTTGCTCGGATCGGCGAGGTAGTGGCCGGCCGCCCCCGCCACCCCGGCCGCGAGGTAGAAGGCCAGGTAGCCCACGTGGCCCAGGCGATCCTCGAGGTTGTCGCCGAAGACGCGCAGGTACAGGAGGTTCCCGAGGACGTGGAACCACCCGACGTGCAGGAACATGCCGGTCAACACGGCTTGCGCCACGACCAGGAGGGCGGCCCCGGGGTCCGGGCTGGCCAGCGCCGCCTCCAGCTGGGCGGGGGCGAAGGCGTGGCGCTCCACCAGGCCCTCCACGTCGGCCCCCAGGCTCACCTCGTAGAGGAACACCGCCGCGTTGAGGCCGAGGAGCCCGTAGTTGACCCACGGGACGCGATGCCGCGGGTTGATGTCGCGGATCGGGATCAGGGCGCCAGTAACTACCACGGCCCGACCCCGTTTTCAGCCCAGAACGAGGGGGTGATGGCGCGCGCGAAGGGAGGACGGATCTGGCGCTCGGGGGCGGCTCAGGGATTGCGGCAGGGCCCGCGTCGATGCTACCCGAACCTCGTGCGGGTCGGGGGCTGGGCATTGGGGCTGTGCCTCGCGGCGAGCCTCGGGGGGATCCGGGAGGCCGGGGCCCAGTCCATGAGCCTCACCGCGAAGACGATCTACCACGCGTACCAGATCAACCTGTGGCCTGGGCAGGACCTCGGCTACCGCGACCTGAACCGCTTCTACACCACGCTGGACGTCGGCGGCTGGTCGCTCGGCCCGGGCGGCGACATCGACGCGGTGATGTCGCTGCGCTACGACACCGACTTCGGCACCGGGTTCCACATCGACACCCCGGCCCAGGTCGGCATCCCCGCCACCGATCAGCGCAACGACCTCGACCTGATCTTCGCCTACGTCGACTGGAAGAACATCGTGAAAGGCCGCTTGCACGGCCGCCTCGGCCGCCAGGTGCTGGTGGACGACCTCGCCTGGTACAGCCTGGACGGCGTCAACCTGACCTTCATCCCGTGGCGCTCCGGCCGCGACAACGTGACCCTCTCGGCCTACGTCGGCATGCCGGTGCGCTTCGACGTGGTGTTCTCGTCCGAGCCCTTCCTCAACGACGGCACCCAGGTGAAGGACAACACCGCCGGGCTCGCCTTCGGCGGCACCGCGCGGGCCACCCTGTTCGGGGGCCTGGACCTGTCAGTCTCGTACCGGCAGGAGGTCGCGTTCCGAAAGGGCGAGCTCGAGGCGTTCCGGAACGACCTCGACGGCGCGGCCGCCTCCGCCGGCAGCATCGGGCTCCAGGAGAGCCGCCTCGGGGCCTCGGCCGGCTACACCATCCAGCCGCTCCACGCCGACGTGTACGGCTCGCTCATCTGGGACGCGATCACCGGCGCGATCGAGCAGGCCCGGGCCGGGGTGGGCTACGACCCCATCCGCGGGGTCCACGTCCAGGGCGAGTACCTGCGCTCCCGCCCCCGCTTCGCGGGCGACTCGATCTTCAACTGGTTCAACATCTTCGCCTACGACCGGGGCCGCCTCGAGCTGTCGCTCGAGCTCATCCCCGGGCTGACCGTACAGGGCGGGTACCTCCTGCAGGTGTTCGGCGGCGGCACCACCGCCACCTCGGGCGCCGACTTCCCCGGCTCCGACCTGAGCCACGGCCCCTCCGGCGGCGTCTCCTACCGCAGCCCGCGCTTCGGGGCCGGGGTGCACGGCGAGGCCGCCACCAACGGCGGCGGGAGCTACGCCTACGGCGGCAACTACCGGAGCGGCTGGGCCTGGGCCGACGTGTCCTTCCTCGAGCGCACGCTGGTGGCCGACGCGCGGGTGAGCCTCACCACCGTGCAGACGGACTGGTACGCGGGCAACGACGCGGGCCAGGTCGCCCCCGCCGACACCACCGTGAACGTGGCCCTCGGGGGCCGCGCCAACCTCTTCGACTTCCTGAGCGCCCGGGTGATGTTCGTGAAGAACTTCGGCGCCGCGCTCGAGGGCAGCTACCGGATCTACTCCGAGCTGGCGGTCAGGTACTGAGGGCACCGCGATGCGCAGCCGAAGCCAAGCCGTCAAGCTGACCTGCATCCTGGGCCTCGCGGTGCTCACCACCGGGGCGGTGTTCTTCGAGGGTGGCCCCGACGAGGTGGTCTACCCGCGGCAGACCATCCCGGTGTACTTCAACCACGACTACCACGTCCGAAAGCCCGACGAGGCGAAGGGCATCACCGGCGAGGGCCTCGACTGCCAGTTCTGCCACGAGAACGTGGGCGACTCCGAGACGAGCGCCGACCGCGACATCCCCGGCCACGGCAGCTGCGACACCTGCCACGACGAGTGGATCGGCGACGAGGACGAGCCCGCGCCGATGAAGGAGTGCGCGCGCTGCCACAAGGATCTCGCCGCCGGCACCACCACCACCGCGGCTCGGCTCTCGGTCCCCACCCCGAACCTGATCTTCCCTCACAAGCGCCACGTCGAGGCGGAGGTGAAGTGCACGGAGTGCCACAAGAACGTCCCCGACAAGACGGTGGCCACCCGGGACGACTACCCCACCATGGACCGCTGCATCGCGTGCCATGAGGAGCGCGACGCGCCGGTGACCTGCCAGACCTGCCACCCGAGCGGGGTGAACGGGCGGCTCGTGACTCGGTATGCAGAGGGCGAGCTGAAGCCGCGGCGCCTGCACGTCGCTGCCATCCACGACGCCGACTTCCTGCACGACCACGCGGTGCCCGCCCGGCGGGGGCCGGAGTACTGCGACAGCTGCCACGAGAAGAAGGACTGCACGAGCTGCCACGACGGGGTGGGCTGGGACGCCCGCTACCACCCCGGCGACTGGATCGGTCAACACAGCTTGCGCGCGCGGAAGGACGACTTCCGCTGCCAGTCCTGCCACCGCGCCCAGACCTTCTGCTTCAACTGCCACCTCGCCAGCGGCGTGGCCTCGGGCGGGTCGGTGGCGGCGATCGTGCAGCACCGCACGGTCCGGGTCGACCCGGGCACCAACGCCCCGGTGGGCCCCCACCCGATGACCGCGGACGGCTGGCTCGATCCAGTGAGCCGGAACTTCCACGGCTTCCACGCCCAGCGGAACATCCGCGCCTGCGCGTCCTGCCACCAGGAGCAGTACTGCACCACGTGCCACGCGGTGGGCGGGATCGGCGGCAACCCCCACGGCCCGAACCCGGAGCGCCTGCGCGGCAACACCGCCTCCAAGCGCAACGCCCGGGCCTGCCTGAAGTGCCACAGCCCGTCCGATCCGAGCTGGCGCTGACCGAGGACCTCGAACCCCATGGCCGACGACATCATGAAGAACAGGCTGGAGGCGGTCCGCCGCCAGATGCACCGGATGGGTGTGGACGTGATGGTGGTGCGCTCCACCGATCGCTTCTTGAACGAGTACGTGCCCACCGACGAGTCGGCCCGGGTCTGGATCACCGGGTTCACCGGCTCGATGGGCGAGGTGCTCATCACCCACGACGCCGCGTTCCTCGCGGTGGACGGGCGCTACTGGATCCAGGCCGACCAGGAGGTCGACACGTCCCTGTGGAGCATCATCAAGGTGCAGATGGGGAGCGGCCTCGATCAGGCGATCACCGACGCCCTCTTGAAGGAGGTCGAGGCGGCCAAGCCCAAGAAGCTCCGGGTGGGCTTCGAGCCGGAGCGCATGACCCTCAGCACCCTGCAGCGCCTCGAGGCCGCGGTGGGCCCGGGGTGCACGTGGAAGCCCCTGTTCCCCTCCCCGGTCGAGCAGGCCCGGGGCGCGGATCGCCCCGCCCCCCGCGACCCCGGCATCCGAGCCCTCGACCAGGCCCGGGTCGGGGCCTCGGTGCAGGACAAGCTGCAGGCGCTCGCCCCCAAGCTGGCCGCGGCGGGGGCCGACGCCCTCCTCGTGCAGCGGCTCGACGACATCGCGTACCTGTCGAACCTGCGGGGCACCGAGCTGCCCTACCAGGCCACCTTCAAGAGCATCGCCCTCGCCACCCCCGAGACCCTCTTCGTGGGCATCGACCCCGCCAAGGTCCCCGGCGCGGTGCGCAAGTGCAGGGACGACGTCCTCTTCGTGCCCGAGGCCGAGCTGTGGACGCTGATGGGCAAGAAGTCCAAGCGCAAGGCGATCGCGCTCGATGTGGCCGAGAACACCGAGCAGGCCCGCCTGCAGGTGGAGGCCACCGGGGCCGAGGTGGTGCTCACCACCAGCCCGCTGGGCCCCATGAAGGCGACCAAGAACGCGGCCGAGCTGAAGGTGATGCAAGACGCCTTCCGCCGCGCCGATCTCGCGGTGAACGAGGCGATCCAGTGGGCCAACAAGGAGGTCGTGGCGGGCCACAAGGTGAGCGAGCGCTCCTTCGCCGACCACCTGGCCGAGCGCTTCTCGGCCCACGGGGCGGTCGGCCTGTCGTTCTCGACCATCGCCGCGGCGGGGAAGAACGGGGCGATCATCCACTACTCCGATCCCAACCCCCGGCGCTTCCTGAAGGCGGGGGAGCTGATGCTCGTCGACTCCGGGGCCTACTTCGAGGAGGGCTACGCCACCGACCTCACCCGGACCTTCCTCGTCGGCGGGCCCAAGCAGGCCGCCACCGAGGAGCAGAAGCGCATCTACACCCTGGTCCTGAAGGCGGCGATGGCGGGGATGCGGGCCACCTTCCCGGTCGGCACCCCCGGCGCCGCCCTCGACGCCCTCGTGCGCGCCCCCCTGTGGGCGGAGGGCCTGGACTACAACCACGGCACCGGCCACGGGGTCGGCGTGAACGTCCACGAGTTCCCGCCCCGCGTGAACCCAGGCAGCCGCACCCCGCTCGAGGTGGGGCAGGTGTTCTCGATCGAGCCGGGGCTCTACATGCCGAAGTTCGGCGGGGTCCGCATCGAGAACCTGGTGACGGTGGAGCCGCTCCCCGGAGTGCAGGGCTTCCTGCGAGTGAAGCCGCTCACCTTCTGCCCCCTCGACAAGCGCCTCATCGACACGAAGCGCCTCGACGCGGGCGAGAAGGCCTGGCTCGCGGCCTACGCCAAGGCCGTCGCGTAGCTAGCGCAACGCGGCCTGCACCTTCTCGGCCACCGCCTCGGGGGTGAGCCCGAAGTGGGCGTAGAGCACCTCGGCCGGGGCCGACTCCCCGAAGGTGTCCACCCCGAGGTTCAGGCCGCCCAGGCCGGTGACCATGGCCCAGGGGGCCGAGATCCCGGCCTCCACCGAGACCTTGAGCGTCCCGCTCCCGAGCACCGCCTTCTTGTAGGCCTCGTCCTGCTCGAGGAACAGATCCAGGCACGGCATCGAGACCACCCGGCAGGTCACCCCCGCGCCCTCGAGGCGCAGGCCAGCCTGCAGCGCGAGGTCGACCTCGGAGCCGGTGGCGATGAAGGTCACCCGGGCCCCCTCCGCCTCCTTGAGCACGTAGCCGCCGCGCCAGACGGACCTCGGGTCGAAGCCCTCGGGCCGGGGGAGCGCGGGCACGTTCTGGCGGGTGTAGGCCATCACGTGGGGGGCCGGATCGCCCTCCCCCGCCGCGTAGGCCCAGGTCATCGCGGTCTCGACCCCGTCGGCCGGGCGCCACACGTACAGGCCGGGGATCATGCGGAGCGCCCACACGTGCTCCACCGACTGGTGGGTGGGGCCGTCCTCGCCGAGGCCGATGCTGTCGTGGGTGAAGATCTGCAGGGCCC
This sequence comes from Deltaproteobacteria bacterium, assembly GCA_020632995.1. Taxonomy (GTDB): domain Bacteria; phylum Myxococcota; class Kuafuiibacteriia; order Kuafuiibacteriales; family Kuafuiibacteriaceae; genus JACKEN01. Next base: position 1,487,397 of record JACKEN010000001.1, read on the forward strand.
GGATCTTCATCAGGGCCGACAGTCGCAGCGCGGGCCGGTTGTAGTCGCTGAAGGTCAGGAACGTGGCCCCGAAGGGCACGAAGGCGTCCGACAGGGCGAGGCCGTTGGTGATCGCGGCCATCGCGTGCTCGCGGATGCCGAAGTGGATGTTGCGGCCCGAGAAGTCGGCCCGGGACACGAAGCCGCCGCCCGAGATGTCGCTCTTGTTGGAGCCCGCGAGGTCGGCCGAGCCCCCCACCAGGTTGGGCATCCGCTTCGCGATCACGTTCAGCGCCTTGCCCGACATCGCGCGGGTCGCGGTGTTGGCGCCCTCGAGCGCCGCCACCACCTCCTTCCACGCGTCGGGGGCGAGGCGCCGCCCGGCCCCGAAGTGCTGATCCCAGAGGGTGGCCAGCTCCGGCTCGGCGAGCCGCCACTCTGCAAGCTGGCTTTCCCACTCGGTGCGCTCCGCCGCGCCCCGCTCCGCCTGCGCCGCGAAGAGGGTCCGAACCTCATCCGGCACCTCGAAGGGCGGCAGGGTCCAACCCAGGGCCTCCCGCACGCGGGCCGCCTCCTCCGCCCCCATGGGCTCGCCGTGGGCCTTGGAGCTGTCCACCCGGTTCGGGCTGCCGAACCCGATGTGGGTGCGCGCGAGGATCAGGGTGGGCCGCTCCACCTCGGCCCGGCCGGTCTCGAGGGCGGCGAGCAGGGCCTGCTGGTCGTGCCCGTCCGCCACCCGCAGGGTGTGCCAGCCGTAGGCCTGGTAGCGCTTCTCGACGTCCTCGGAGAACGCGATGTCGGTCTTGCCGTCGATCGTGATGTGGTTGTCGTCGTAGACGAAGACGAGCTCGCCCAGGCCGAGGTGGCCGGCGACCGACGCGGCCTCCGAGGCCACGCCCTCCATCATGCAGCCGTCGCCCATGATGCCGAACACCCGGTGGGTGATCGGCTCGAAGCCGTGGCCGCCGAAGCGGGCCTTCAGCATGCGGGTGGCGAGCGCCATCCCCACCGCGTTCGCGAAGCCCTGGCCGAGCGGGCCGGTGGTGGTCTCGACCCCCGGCGTCATGCCGTACTCCGGGTGGCCCGGGGTCTTCGAGTGCAGCTGCCGGAACTGCTTGATGTCGTCGATCGACAGATCGTAGCCGGCGAGGTGCAGGGCACCATACAGGAGCATGGAGGCGTGCCCGTTCGAGAGCACGAAGCGGTCGCGGTCGATCCACGCGGGCGCCTTGGGGTCGTAGCGCATGACCTGGGTCCACAGCACCACCGCGAGGTCGGCCAGGCCCATGGGCGCGCCGGGGTGGCCGCTGTTGGCGGCGTTGACCGCGTCCATGGCGAGGACGCGGAGGGTGTTGGCGGCGAGGTTGGAGACCGAGGTGTCCATGCTGCCCCGGGCATAGTGCATCCGGCCCGCGGGGGCCACTGCTTCGGGGCCGGGTTGCCCCACTGGCACCGACCGGCCAAACTCCCCCCGTGAGTCCCCCGAGGAGCCCCCCGCGCCTGGCCATCGACGGCGGCCCCCGAAGGGGGGCGTTTCCGTTCGAGGGCCGTGCGAAGAGGCCGACCGACGGTCGGGCTCGTTATCGCCTGGCCTTGCTGGCCGCCAGCGCCGCCCTGAGCCTGACCGGCTGCCCCGCGGAGCAGCCCCAAGCCCCCGACGCGGGCGCCCCGGTGGCCCCGGCCGCCCCCGACGCCGGACCCATCGAGGTCGTGCGGGTGGACCCGGTGGAGCCCGTGCCCGACCCCGGCTGCAGCCAGGGGCCAGGGTGGCTGCGCCTGACCCCCTGCCGGCGCGGCCCCCACGTCTACGCGGTGGGCTCGGCCCCGGTGGACCTCAACGCCAGCCTCGGCCGCACCCGGGCCACCGAGCAGGCCCGCTTCGCCCTCGCCGAGGCCCTCGACCAGGTCGACAAGGAGGGCCAGGTCACCGTCCGGCGGAGCGAGGTGCCCCAGGTCCACCGCTGTGAGGACGTCCTGTACGCCCTCGCCCGCATCGAGTACCCCGCCCCGAACCTGCCCGCCTGCCCCGACGCGGTGGATGACCCGGCGACGACCCCCGCCGGGTGCCCGGAGTGGACCCGGGGGGTGGCCTGGCTCGAGGACGGCGCGTGGGTGGGGGTGGCCCAGGTGGACGGCATCAAGAACCCGGTGCTGGCCCGGAACGCGGCGGTGAACCGGGCCCGCCACGCGGTCGCCGCCGCGCTCGAGATCGACCTCGCGAAGCGCGAGCGCGGCCTGGGGGCGGTGGTGCACCCGCGCCCCCTGGCGGAGCGAGGCTCCGAGGTGGCAGAGTGCGCGGGCAGCGTCTGGGGGAAGGTGGTCACCGAGGGACGCTGAGCCGCATGTCCGCGCCCCTCATCACCCGCGACTTCGGCCTCGTCACCGTCGCCCACTTCCTCCAAGGCCTGGGCTACTCGTCCATGGTCCTGCTCCCGGTCTACCTCGCGCACCTGGGGGCGAGCCGGGCCGAGATCGGGTGGGTGATGGCCACCGCCGCGATCGCCGGCCTGATCTCCCGCCCCGCGGTGGCCTGGGCCCTCGACCGCCTGGGCCGAAAGCCCACCCTGGCCGTGGGTACCGTCCTGTTGGCCGCGGGCCTCGCCACCTTCAGCCTGGTCCGCGACCTCGGCCCGTGGGTCTGGGTCGCCCGCGTCCTCGTCGGCACCGGGACCGGCACCCTCTTCACCGGCTACTTCGCCCTCGCCTCGGAGCTCGTGCCCGAGGCGCGGCGCACCCAGGGCATCGCGCTGTTCGGGATCTCGGGCCTGGTGCCGCTGCTCGTGAACCCGCTCGCGGACCGCCTCGGGGTCGCGGCGTCCGAGCTCCGCCTGTTCTTCCCGGTGGTCGGCGGCCTGGTGCTCCTGTCCGTCCTCCCGCTCGCCGCGGTGCGGGCCCCGCCGGTGGTGCGACACACCGCCCCGGTGCCGCTGGGCGACGTGCTCTCCGCCCTCCGGCAACCGGTCTTGCAGAAGACCTGGGTCGGGGTGGTGGCCCTCGCCGCCCTCGCCTCCACCTTCATGGCCTTCGCCACCGTCACCGCCCGCGCCCGCGGGGTCGAGAACCCCACCACCCTGTGGCTCACCTACGCGGGCGGAGCGGTGGTGGTGCGCCTGCTCTTCTCGGGCGTGGCCCAGCAGGTCTCGCCCCACCGCCTGATCCCGCTGGCGTTCTGGTCCTTCACCCTCGCCGCCCTCGCCGCCGCGGTGGCGGAGCAGCAGCCCCTCTTCCTCGTCGCCGGCCTCTTCGCCGGGATCGGGCACGGGGTGGGCTTCCCGCTCCTCACCAGCGCCGCGGTCACCGACACCCCGGCCCACCTGCGAGGGGCGGGGATGGCGGCCCTCACCGCGTTCTGGGACCTCTCCAGCCTGGTGCTGACCCCGCTCTTCGGCCTGGTGAGCGACGCGCTCTCGGACGCCGCGATGTTCGCCGCCCTGGCCGTGCTCGCCGCGCTCACCGCGGTGGTGTCTCGCCCCGCTGCGCCTCGATGAGCACCGGCCCCGCCCGGCAGGCCGGGCAACGCGCGCTCGGCAGGACCAGCGGACCCGGATCCTGCAACGTCTCCTGCGCGGCCCAGACCGCCTTCACGAGCGAGTTCACCCGGACCCGCCCCCCGGTGTCCGGATCCGCGGGGGGCCGGTTCAGGTCGACCACCACGAAGAGGAGCTCGAGGGGCACCGGCTCCGTCAAGTCGCCTTGCAATGCGGCCCGCGCCGCGGCCCGCTCCTCCGACGCCCGCGGTCGCAGCACCGAGACCAGGCTCCGCTTGTCCGGGTTCCAGTAGGGCTTGCTCTCCGCCACCAGCCCCAGGTAGCCGGGCTCCGGGCCGAGGCGCACCACGCCCAGCTCCCCGTCACAGCCGGCGCACCACACCCGAGCGGTCACCGCGGCGGGCAGCGCCAGCGTGGGGGCCGGCTCCGTCGCCTCGGAGTGCAGGGCCGCCTCGATCTCGGCCTCCAGCTCCGCCTCGAGGGCAGCGCGCCGGGCCAGCTCGCTCGCGTCCGGCGCCGGGAGTTCGGGGCCCGAGGCCGCGGGCTCGGGAGCCCCGGCGCCGCTCGGCGACGCTGCGGCGGCCTGGACGGAGGACGACTCCGCCGCGTCCCGGCCCAACGAGGCCTGGGCCCCGGCGCCGGCCAGCGGCGCGACCGCGTCCGCGCGCTGCGCCACCGCGACACTGGTCGGCTCAGCGGTGTCCATCGTCGCGGCGACGTCGACCGCCGCGTCTTGCGGCTCAACACCAGCCGCGGCGACGTCGACCGCCGCGTCTCGCCGCTCGGCACCGCTTGGCGTCGACGCGGCGACGTCGACCGCCGCGTCCTGCGGGTCGGCACCGCTCGGCACCGCCCCGGCGACGTCGACCGCCGCGTCCTGAGGCTCAGCACCGCTCGGCACCGCCGCGGCGACGTCGATCGCCGCGTCCTGCGGCTCGGCAGCGCTCGGTACCGCCCCGGCGACGTCGGCCGCCGCGTCCTGCGGCTCGGCACCGCTCGGCACCGCCCTGGCGACGCCGACCGCCGCGTCCTGCGGCTCGGCACCGCTCGGTACCGCCCCGGCGACGTCGGCCTCCGCGGCGACCCTCCGGGCCCCGCCCCCAGGATCGGCGGCGTCGGAGACCTCGGCGGGCCGAGGCTCGGCCGCCCTGGCGTCCGCCCCAGCGCGAACGGCGGTGCCCTCGGCCTCCCGCGGATCGCCTGAACCCTCGGCTGGGACCTCAGCCGCCTCGACCCGCGTGGCGACAGCGTCGGCCGCCAGCGCCGCGGCCTCGGGCGAGGTGTCGTCGCCCGCCTCCGCAAGCCCCCTTGCATCCGGCAGCGGGATGTCCACCTCGCCGGGCGCCGACACGCCGGCCGCGGGCGCCACCGCGCCGGGCAGCGGGATGGCGACGTCGCCCGCCACCTCGATATCAGCAAGCTGGCTTGCGTCATCCGCCCCAGGCAGCGGCTCGTCGAGCTCCTCCGGCGCCTCGATGATCACCCCACCATCCGCCGGACCGTCCGCCGGGAGCTCATCGAGCCCGGGCGGGGGGTCCACCGGCACGGTGATGCGCGGGAGCGACCCGGTGATCTTCGCCTCGAGGTCGGGCGCGAAGATCTTGTCGAAGTCTCCCTCCACCGCCTCGAGGATCGGCAGGTCCCCGGAGATGGGGAGCTCGGCGCCCTCCGGCTCCAGGATCTGGATGTTGAGATCATCCGAGGGCGCGCGGACCGCCGGGACGTCGGGCGTGCCCCCGAGATCGAGCTCCAGGAACTGCGGGGGCTCCGACGGGATCGGGGCCTGGCTGTCCACCTGCGCCGGCCTGCTCGAGGGGCTCCCCTGCCAGCGCCACGATTGGCGCGCGTTGCCGTCCTGAGCGGCGCGCCCGAGCACCTCGGGCGCCGGCGTGGTGGGGGCTGGGTGCTGGCTCGAGGGCCGGGCCCGGGCGAGCAGCGCGGCGGGCGCGGGCATCTCGACCGTGGTGTCACCATCGCGGCCCGGCGCCTGCACCTCCATGGTGATCTCCAGGCGCTTCTTGCCCTCCGGCCGGGCGCGCGGCCGCAGATCCAGGGTGTCCTGGTTGGCCAGCTCGAAGTCCACCACCATGCGGTAGTCGCTGATGTCGTCCCACGAGAACCGCGCGCTCTCGTCCAGCGCGGTCTCCTCCACCTCGATGTCGATCGGGATGTCCTGGCTCGGCTCCCGCGGCGTGGGCGGCGGCGTGTCCGCCTTCGGGGGCGGGCGCGGCAGGTGTCCGGTCCGCACGAAGGTCCAAAGGGGCGGCATCTCCGCCGCGCTGGGGGGCGGGAAGTGCACCTCCATCCCCTTGGGCGGCTCGCGGCACACCCGGGCCACCGACCCCGACAGGACGTACTCCTCCTCGGTGTTGGGGTGCACGAGGATCAGGACGATGCCGGTGCCCTCCGGCTTGATCACCGGCGTGGCCATGTAGAGCGCACCCCGGGCCACGTTGCGCTCCACGAACTCGGCCAGCCGGGCCTGATCCCGGAGCTTGATGAGGAAGGTGGCCTGCTCCGGGTTCTGGCCGGCCAGATCGGGGGTCGGCGTATGGGCCCCGGTGAGCCCGTACACGAAGTAGTCCCAGCGGTGCTTCGACGCGGCGGACAGGGCGAAGAACTGGATCCCGACCCCCGCCCGGCGCGCCCCCGGCGGGGCCACCCGCACCACGAACCCGGTTGCGGTGAGCGGGCCGTCCGGCAGGTGCAGGACCAGCTGCACGAGGAAGCGCTCCTGCAGGGTGGCCTCCACCTCGAGGAACAGCCCGTGGCGGCTGACGTCGATGGTGGTCCCGACGCAGCGGCGCTGCCCGTCCACCACCTCCACCGGGAGCCGGCACTCGCGGCGCTCACTCCGGCGCTGCTCGACACTCCCCCCGCGCGCCATGATGCGACTTGAAGCCCGCCACGAAGAGATGTGCAATGCAAGCCCCTGCGTGGGGCATCAAAACAAGCCGACGACGGAAGCCGCCCCACCCGCCCACCTTTGGCCCTTGTCTCCCGCCGGGCCCCGCGCCTCGGCGGGAGGGCGACCCCGCCCCGGGGCACCCCCGGCCCGCCCTGCGCAACAATCTTGGGGTCCCGGGCCGGCGGAGCCGTCCCGCCCCTCTCCGCCGGGCTTCGCCCGGCTGCGCGCTTCGCTTGCGGAAAAGCGACGGTCGCCCCGAAGGGGGCCCCGGGTCGTGACCACCACCCCTGTGAAGACGCCCCACCGGGGCCATTTCCCAGGGAGGACCCATGTTCCAAGTTCGTTCACTCTTCGCGCTGTCGCTCGGCGCGGCGCTCATCGTCGGCACCGGCTGTCAGGTGGGCGACGCCAGCGTGGCCGACTCCAACCTCGCCGCGCAGCGGGGCGATCAGACCAACACCAACCCAGGCCCGGCGGACGAGCCGCGCAGCGGACCGGGCGAGCCAGGACGGCCGGGCGAGCCCGGTCAGCCAGGCGAGCCGGGCGAGCCCCCGCCGCCCGAGGAGCCGCCCCCCGAGGCGTGCATCGACCTGCAGGTGGCCATCGGCCAGTGCTACCAGGACCTGCAGCCGGCCTGCTTCCCCCAGGAGGAGGCGGTCAACAACTGCCGTGGCCAGGTCGAGGCGACCTGCGATGCGGCCCGCCTGAGCTTCGAGCAGTGCATGGCCACGACCCAGGATCCCGCGGCCTGCTTCCCCCTCGAGGAGGCCTTCTTCGGTTGCATGGACCAGGCCCTCGGCGCCTGCGAGCAGCTCGCGGCCGGCCTGGACGCCTGCTACGCGCCCTGCCACCAGCTCGAGGCGCAGCTGGCCCAGGTCTGCCCGCCCCCGCCCTTCGACCCCATCTGCGACGACCTGCGGCAGGCGATCGGCCAGTGCCACGAGGACCTGCAGCAGGCCTGCCAGCAGCAGATCGACGCGCTGACCGCGTGTCATCAGCAGACCGAGCAGGCCTGCGACAGCGCGCGCCTCGCCTTCGAGCAGTGCATGGAGAACGGTCAGGACCCGCAGGCCTGCTTCCCCCTGGAGGAGAACTTCCGGGCCTGCCTCGAGCAGAGCTTCGCCGCCTGTGACCCCCTGGCCGCCGCGGTGGACGCCTGCCTGATGCCCTGCCGGGACCTCGAGCAGCAGTACCGCGACATCTGTGAGCCTCCGCCCCCGCCGCCGCCCGAGGCCGACATGTGCGGGCACCTCTACGCCGCCCTGGAGCTCTGCTACCAGGAGGGCCGCCCCGACTGCGCCCTCATCGAGCAGGCGGTGGTCGCGCTCTGCCAGGGTCCCGAGCCCTGCCCCGGCGGCGAGCCGCCCCCGCCTGGCGGCGAGGAGCCCCCCGGTGGCGAGGAGCCCCCGGTCGACCCCAACGATCCCGGAGGCCCGTGATCCGGATGTCCCAGGCGCTTCGCGCTAAGATGGTCCCCGTGAAGGCGCAAAGGGCCCTCGCGGGGACCATCCCCGTCCTCGCCCTCGCCGGCCTCGCGTCGGCGTGCGGCGGGGAAGAGGCCCTCCAGCTCGTGCAAGGTACCTTGTCCATCCAGGCGCTCCAGGTCCGCGCCTTCGCCCCGGACGCCAACCCCACCGGCAGCGCCCCGGTGCTCGCCGACGGGCGCTTCGTCCTCGCGCTGCCGGCGGGCCGACACCGCCTGACGGTGGTGGTGGCCGCCAGCGACAGCCGCCCCCTCGGCCCCCCTGCGGGCCTCGAGATCTGCGCGATCTCCGAGCCCCTCGATCTCGGCGCCGTCCGCACCGCCCCCGAGGCCTGCCCACCCCTCCCCGAGTGCGAGGACGCCCACGCACGGCTCGAGCGGTGCGTCACCGAGCGACAGCTGCGCTGCGAGGATCTGGCGCGCCAATCCGAGGAGTGCCGCGTGCTCCGCGAGGAGGCCTGCCGACCCTTCAGCGACGCGCTCGAGGCGTGCATGATCCAGCCGGGGGAGCCCCCCGACTGCCTCGCGGAGCAGGAGGCGCTGGACGTCTGCTTCCAGCAGATGGAGTGCACGCCGATCGACGACATGTACTTCGCCGAGTGCGTGCCCCCGCCCTGCCTGCCCGAGCAGGAGGCCCTGGGCCCGGCGTGCGCGCAGGATCCGGCGTGCCTGGCGGCCGGCGCGATGATCCCGAGCTACTGGCCCCCCACGATCGCCTGCGAGGCCGCGCTATGACCGCGGCCGCCCTCCTCCTCGCGCTCCTCGCCACGCCCCCGACCTGCCCGGCGGTGGCGCGGGTGCTCGGCCCCGACGCCGCGCGGGCCCCGGTGGTGGCGGCCCTCTCCGCGCGCGGGCTGGCGCCCGGGGCGGCCTGCGGCTGGCGGATCTCGGTCCGGAGCACCGCCGAGGGGCTGCTGATCTCCGGTCGTCCCCCCGGCCGCGCCGCCCGCAGCGCCACCGTGAGCACCCCCGAGCTGGCCGCCGTGCTCGTCGCGTCATGGCTGGGCGCGGAGACGCAGGGCAGCTTGCGGAGCGCGCTCCTCCACCCCCGAACGGCACCTGCGGTGTCGACGCGCCTCGGGCGAGCCCGCACCGCGTCGACCAGCGCGTCGCGCCGAGGGGCGCGCGCCAATGCGTCCGGCGCCATCACCCGCTCGGGCCGAGGGAGCCCGCCCCGGACCGACCGGGACCCAGCGGGAGCGCCCACCGAGGTCCGCGGTGGGGCTCGTCCTGGCCTGGGGTTGGCCGAGGCCCGCGCGGATGTGGCGCAAGCTCGAGACGCAACCCAGCCTGCCCGGGCCATCGCCCGACGCGCCGTCGACGCGACCGCCTCGATCCAAGGGCCAGCGGTCGCCACCCGAGGCCCGGGCGACGGCGCCCTGCCCTTCCCTGCCCGCCCGCTGACTGACGCAATCGAACCTGCGCCGGAGGCCGCCGCCGGCGACGCAACGAGCGCCCCGACCCGGCGCTTGGACTCAGCTGATGCAGGTCAGCCTGCCGAGACGCCCGCCGCCGTCGCCAGCGCCCGCGGCCAGTCGATCGGGGCCGACCCCTCCGCCGACGCCGGGCGAGCCTCGACCGCAAGTCCGCCTGCTGGAGCCGGCGCCCCGACCCGAGCGGAGCGCACCGCCGAGCCGGGCCCGGCGGAGGCGATGGCGCCGCCGCGTGACGCCACGACCGCTCGAGCGGAGCGCGCCGCCGAGCCGGGCCCGGCGGAGGCGACGGCTCCGCCCCGTGACGCCACGACCGCTCGAGCGGAGCGCGCCGCCGAGCGAGACCCCGCGGAGCCAGGTACGACGGCGCCCCCCACCCGGGACCCGGCGCGCGCGGCCCGCCTGGGCGCGGATGAGACGGCGCCGCCCGCCCCGCCCCTCGCCCTGGCATCGGCCGCGACCGCCGCCCCCACCCCGGTCTCACCGCCGCCCGGCGGGCTCCGGGACGACGCCGACGTCGAGGATGGAGACCTGCCCCCAGGCGGCCAGCCCCGCGCGGTGGGCGTGGCCCCCGTGGCCCGCGCCTCACGCCCCCGGGTGAAGGCCTTCTTGCGACCGCAGGCGGCGATGGACGAGCGCGCCGCGCCCTGGTGGGGGGCGGAGGGCGGCGCCGGCTTGGCGTGGAGCTCGCTGGAGCTCCGGCTGATCCTGCGCGCGCGCACCGCCGCGGCCGCCGCGACCGCGGGCGCGAACGCCAGCGCCACGGATCAGCAGGCGCTCGAGGCCCTGTTCGGGGTGGCGGGGATCCTGCCGGTGGCCCGCTTCCGGCTGCGCGCGGGGGCCGGCGCCGGCGCGGGTGGGGTCCGGAGCGCCCGCGGCGCGGTGGCCCCCTGCCCCGAGGCCTCGTGCGGGGTGGACGCGACCCGGATCCAAGATGGCTTCTCGGCCTGGACCGTCCACCCCCGCGTGGGGGCCTGGGCCGAGGTGAGCTTCGCCCTCGGGGCGGGCTTCGAGGGCGCGCTGACCCTGGACGCGACCCTCGACCCGGTCGTCGGCTCCGCCCTCGTGCCGACCTACGCCGAGGCCCTACCCGAGGCGGCGCAGGCCAGCCTGGCCCTCGCCGCGCCCGCCCGCTTCTGGGCCGGGATCAGCCTCGGCCTCGCGTGGGAGGGCGGCCTGTGAGCGCCCGGATCATCCCGCTCGCGCCCCCCGCCCAGGTGGAGGAGCGGATCTCGGACGAGGCCCTGGTGGCGGCCTGCGCGGCCGGAGACGAGTCCGCGCTCCGGATCCTCTACCGCCGCCACGAGGCCGGCCTCCACCGCTTCCTCACCCGGATGCTGGGCCGCGACGCGGTGGACGTCGACGACCTGGTGCAGCAGACGTTCTTGTGCGCGTGGGAGAACGCGGGGCGGTTCCGGGCCGAGTCCCGGGTCTCGTCCTGGCTGTTCGGCATCGGCGCCAACCTCGCGCGGGCCCGGCGGCGCACCCACCTGCGGCGGGAGGGCCTCTTCGCCCTGTTCAGCCGCCAGCCCGAGGTGCCCCGGCTCGCCACCGACGAGCTGTTGGCCCACAAGCAGACCCTGAGCCACCTGATGGACGCCCTGGAGGATCTCCCCCACGACCTCCGGGTGGCGTTCGTGATGTGTGAGATCGAGGAGATCCCGGGCACCGAGGCCGCGCGCGCCCTCGGCCTGCGGCCCGGGACCCTGTGGCGTCGCCTGCACGACGCCCGGCGCCGGCTCCGCGCCGCCCTTGAGGAGGAGGCACCATGACCTGTCCGAGCTTCGAGGCCCTTTCCCTCGCCGCGTCCGAGGCCGCGCCCGAGGCGGTGCTGGCCCACGTGGCGGAGTGCGTGGCGTGCCGCAAGGTGGTGGACGAGCTCTTGAACCTGCGGCGCCTCGGCCAGGCGCTCCCGGTCGAGCCGCCCCGCGCGGCGTCGGCCCAGGCCCGGGAGGACGCGCTCATCCGCGAGGCCCGCGCCCGCACCTCCACCCGCACCCGCCGCCGCGGGCTTTGGACCGGCGCGGCGGTGGGCGCGGTGGCCGCCTCGGTGGCGGCGGTGGTCGTGGTGCAGCTCCTCCCCGACCCACCCGCGCCCTCGATCGAGCCAGCGGTGGCCGCACACCAGCCTGCTCCGCCTGCCCCGCCCGCCGCCCTCGCGGTGCGCCCCGGCGCCGATGCGCGGTTCGAGCGGCGCGCGGTGCAGCGCGGCCCCGACGCCCAGGAGGAGGTCGTGGTCCTGGACAGCGGGCGGCTCGAGCTCGACGTGCCGGAGCTCGCCGCCGGCCACACCTTCCGCCTGCAGGGCGGCGACGTCGAGGTGGTCGCCGCGCAGGCCAGGTTGACGGCCCAGGCCGAGGGCGGCCGCCTGACCCGGCTGGAGGTGCTGTCCGGGCAGGCCCGGATCGAGCTGCCCGACGGCGCCAAGGTCTTGAGCGCGGGCGAGGTGTGGCGCGCCCCAACCGGCGCCACCCCCACCCGCCAGGAGCTGGCGTTCGCCGCGGGGTGGAGCGCGTTGCAGGCAGGCTTGCAAGCCGAGGCGGGCGAGCACTTCGACGACGCGCTGGCCGCGAACCCCGCGGGCCCCCTCGCCGCCGACGCCCTGTACTGGGGCGCCGCGGCGCGGGCGGACGCCGACCCGGAGGCCGCGAGCCCCCGCTTCCAGCGCCTCGTGGCGGAGCATCCCGCGGACCCGCGGGCGGCGGAGGCCGCGCTCTGGCTGGCCCGCCAGGCCGAGGCGCGGGGCGCCGCCCCCGAGGCTCGGCGATGGGCAGAGCGAGCCGCTACGGCGGAGGACCCGGAGCTACGGGCGGCGGCGCGAGACACCCTCGAACGGCTCGCGCCCTGACGCGTCCCTGCGGGGTCCCCGAAGCTGGCCCTTGGGCCTGGCCCCTCCTGCCTGGGCACGCCTGCCTGAGCCCTGAAGCCCGCGGCCAGAGCCCTGTCTCTGAAGCCTGGAGCCGATGGCGCCGGTGTTCGATTCGAGACCAGGAGGACCAGGCGTGGCATCCGGCCTCAGAGACAGGGGGGCAGGCTCGAGGCCGCAGGCGACAGGTTTCGGGCCGCAGGAGTCGCGGCCCTGAAGCCTGGCTCGTGCACCAGCGGCACCCGGAGGTCGGGGTCGGCTCAGACCTCGCCCGCGGCGACCTTGCGGAGGTACGGCATGAGCCCGAGCTCCTGCCCCTCGAAGCGCTGCAGGGTCTGTTGCGCAATCCGGCTTGCCGCGGCCTTGTCGCCCGCGCAGAGGGCCTCGTCGACCTGCATCGAGGCGGCGCTGAAGCGGTGTCCCCGAAGCTGGCCCTTGGGCCGGGCCCCTGGTGCCTGGGCACGCCTGCCTGGGCCCTGAAGCCTGCGCCGCGGCCTTGTCGCCCGCGTAGAGGGCCTCGTTGACCTGCATCGAGGCGGCGCTGAAGGCGAGCGGCACGGTGCGGTTCTTGATGATCTGCGCCTGCTCGGCCGGGCCTAGGCTGCGCTCGTGATCGAGGAGCCGCCCTTCGATGATCGCGTCCGGGTAGAGGCGGGCCAGGCTGGCGACGACCTCGTTGAGGCGGCCTCGGATGGCGTCGCCGGCCGGGCTCCACAGGAACGCGGCCTCCGCGTCCCCGGGCCAGCTCATGTCGGTGACCCGCGCGCCGACCTCGGCCGCGCTGCCCCCGGCCCCCAGGAGCGCCTCGAGCGCCTTCACGCGGGCCGAGGCCGCGGCCAGCCCGTCGGTCCCAGCCCGGAGCCCGGCGAGCCGCACGCCATGGCCGGTGCCCACCGTGTCGTGGCCCGGCCGGGAGTCCTGACCGAGCTTCAGGGCCGCAGCCGAAGGCTCGAGGGGCTCTGTCGCGTGAGCCGACACACGCTGGGCGTCGATCCTCGCCTCGGGCGCGACCTCACGGGCGACCCCCACCTTGTTGGCGTCATGGGTGATGCGTACCACGCGGTCGTTATCGCACAGATGCCCGGCGGGTTGCCCCCAATTCGCAACCGCCGGCCCGGGACCCCAGGCAAGCGGAGCGCGCAGGCGGCCGCAGGCCGGCGGAGAGGGGTGGGACGGCTCCGCCGGCCCGGGACCCCAGCTATGGCGCCTGGAACACCGCCTTGCCCATCTTGTCGGTGAGCGCCACCTTCGGGCCCCGGGCCGGGTCCAGCCCCACTGAGAAGGCGGTCTTGGCGAACGCCTGGTTGGCCCGCAGCTCCGCGCGCCCGTCGTCGGACAACTCGAGGGCGGCGGTGCCCTTGGGGGACCGGAGCCGGAGGGCGGTGGCGCCGGAGGGGCTGACCACGAAGCCCGCGTCCCCGGTACCGGCCGCGTTCTGGATCAGGAGGGTCACGGAGCCGTCCTCGGCCACCGCCATCTGGCCCCGGGGCTTCCCCCCGTCGTCCACCAGGACGAACGCGCTCGCCATCACCGGCTTGGGGGTCGGCGCGGCCCCGCCGACCAGCGCTCCCGCCAGCCCCAGCGCGGCGAGCGCGAGGAGGCGGCGCTGTCGGGTCACCTGAGCCTCGAGGCGGCTCAGGCGCTCCGAGAGGTTCATCGGGTGCTGATCCATCATGGTCCGGGGAGTCTAGCCCAGCCCGGCCCGCACCGACCTCGGGCAGCCGGGACCCGCCTAGGAACCCGCGGAGACGAGGGTGAAGGAGAGCCCGGTCAGGACCTCGAAGTGGTTCGCCACCCCGCCGTCCACCGGGGCCACGATGTGCCGGGCCTCCACCCGGGCCTGGACCTCGTTCGTGAAGTGGTAGCGGGCCCCCACGCCCCAGTGGAAGGCGAGCCCGTGGTCGCTGCCCATCGCGTCGTCCGGGCCGGTGAGGCCCAGGACCCCCGCGCCGGCGAGCAGGAAGGGGCTCAGCCGGGCCGGGTAGAGGGCCAGGACGTGCCCGCGCAGGGTGTACAGCTCGGTGTCGCCGTAGTCGGCGCTGGCGAGCGAGATGTGGCCCGCCTCCGCCTCGACCCCCACGAAGGTGAACGGCAGGTAGGTGAGGCGCAGGGCGAAGTCCAGGCCGGCCCGGTCGAGGGCCACCGCCCCACCCGAGGCGGAGGTCATCCCGGAGTCGGCGGCGGCGAGGAAGGCGCCGCCGTAGAAGCCGAGCTCCAGGGCGTGGCTGCGGGGACCAGGGGTCGCCTCGGCGCTGAGCTGGGCGGGCGCAACCAGGAGGGCCAGGGCGAGGGAGAGGCTGCTCACAACCCCTATGCTCGGCTGCGGAGCTGCGGCCTTTGAGCAGATCTTTGAAAGACGTGCCCTACTTCTTGCGGGCCGGGGGGCGCTGGAGGGCGGGGTTCGGCATGAGGGCGGCGGCCTTGATCGAGCCCTCGGGGGCGGCGGCGCCGAAGCGGGGCGCGGTCTTGTCGGGGGTGGTGTCGAGGGCGGTGAGGCGGGCGAACTGCTCCCGCAGGATCGCGTTCTGGTCGGCCACCTGGTGCTTGATCGGCTCGAAGTGGGGGGCCTGGGCCCGGACCAGGACCATCAGGCGCTCCATCGAGGCCTCGTCCCCGGCCTGCTTCACGTAGAGCCCGAACGCGGTGAGGGCGAGGAGCGCGTGGAAGACCTGCTGGAGGTCGGGGTAGATCTCGTTCAGGGCCTTCTGCAGCACCTCGAGGTCCGCCTCGGAGAGGCCGGGGTTTCCCGTGCCGTACAGCACGTAGGCCTGCTTGGAGATGGCGTGTGGCTCGGTCGGGAGGGAGAGGTCGATCTCCGCCATGAGTCGACCTTACCTCGCCGATGCGGCGTGGACCACAGGTCAGGCTGGCCCCCCGCGCGGCCCCCCGACCCCACGCTGGACCGCCGGACGGTGAACCCGTGCACGCCTCCGCCCGGTCCACCCCTGTGTTATGGCGTGGCGCCATGAAGATCGATCTCCAGGACAAGGTGGCCATCATCACCGGCGCCAGCCGCGGCATCGGCGCCGACATCGCCGAGAGCTTCGTGCAGGCGGGGGCCAAGGTGGTGCTCGCCGCGCGCAAGCAGGAGGGCGTGGAGGCCGTCGCGGCCCAGATCCGCGCCGCGGGCGGCGAGGCGCTGGCGATGGCCTGCCACACCGGGGACACCGCACAGATCGAGGCCCTGGTGGCGGCCGCGGTGGAGCGCTTCGGGAAGGTCGACGTGCTCGTGAACAACGCCGCCACCAACCCCTACTTCGGCCCGATGATGGGCGTGGAGTGGCCGGCTTGGGACAAGACCTTCGACGTGAACGTGAAGGGTTACTTTGCCGCCGCCCGCGCGGTGGCCCAGCACCTGATCGACCGCGGCGCCCCAGGCGCGATCTTGAACGTGTCCTCGGTGTTGGGGCTGCGCGCGGGCCGCTTCCAGGGGGTCTACGCGATGACCAAGGCGGCGGTGATCTCGATGACCAAGACCCTCGCGGTGGAGTGGGGCCCGAGCGGCATCCGCGTGAACGCGATCGCCCCCGGCTTCATCGACACCAAGTTCTCCGCCGCCCTCACCCACAACGACGGCATCAAGAAGATGATCGTCGACAAGACCCCGCTCGGCCGCATCGGCTCCCCCGACGACGTCTCCGGGCTCGCGGTCTACCTCGCGAGCGACGCGGCGAAGTTCGTCACCGGGGCCACCTTCGTGGCCGACGGCGGCCTCACGGTGGAGTAGCGGCCAGCCAGGCCTGCCGGCGGGCCTCGGCGGTGCCGCGGGCGGCCGGGTGCAGCTCGAGCTTGTATTGGCTGCGCGGTCGCGCGCCGATCGTCGTCGAGAGCTGCCGCATCCGCCCGCGCCGCGCGTAGTCCACCCGCACCTGGTCACCGGGCGTGTAGCGCTGCGCCGCGCTCGTCAGATCCTGGCCGATGCGGATGCCGTCCAGGCCGAGGAGCTCGTCCCCCACCTGCAGGCCCGCCTGCTCGGCGGGGCCGCCCGCCACCACCTCGCTGATCACCAGGCGCCCGGACTCGAGCCGGGTCATCACCCCGATGAAGGCCCGCTTGCGCTCCGCCTCGACCTTGGCCTCGTCGCTCGCGCCGGCCTTCGGGGCATCGGGGTCGGCCGCGAAGCGCAGCCCCAAGTACTCGAGCGCCGCGTCGTAGGGCACCGGCGCGGTGGTCTGGACCAGCCGCCGCGCGAGCGCCCCGACCTCGGGCCCGCCGACCTCCTCGAAGAGCGCGAGGAGCGCCTCGTCGGTGTAGCCCTGCGCGCCGCTGAAGCGCTGGGCGGCCAGGCGCATGAGATCGTCGAGGCTCTTGCGCCCGCCGGTGTCGGCCCGGATCGCGGCGTCGAGGACGAAGCCCACCACCGCGCCCTTCGTGTAGTAGCTCACCGTGGTGTTCCGGGAGCTCTCGTCGGGCCGATAGAACTCGATCCACGCATCGAAGGAGGCCCGCGCCAGGGGCTGCTCGAGGCGGCCCGGCGTCGTCTCGAGGCGCTCGATCTGCTTCGAGAGCGCGGTGAGGTACTGGGCGTCGGTCATCAGCCCCGCCCGGCGCACCAGGAGGTCGTCGTAGTAGGACGTGAAGCCCTCCACGAACCACAGGCCCTCGGTGTAGTTCTCGGCCTCGTAGTCGAAGGGCCCGAGGGTGATCGGCCGCAGGCGCTTGCCGTTGTTGGCGTGGAAGTACTCGTGGGCCACGAGGCCCAGCCACCGGCGCAGCGCATCCGGGGTCCGAGCCCCGAAGCGGTCGGTCATCATCAAGGTCGAGCAGCGGTGCTCGAGGCCCCCGCCCTCGCCGTTGATCACGTTCAAGAAGAGGTAGCGCTCGCAGTCGAGCGGGCCCCACAGCGCCCGGGCCGCCTGCACCACCTTGGCCGCCGCGGCCGCCGCCTCGTCGTCGGGCCAGAAGCCCGCTCCGCCCACCGACACCACCTCGTGGGCGGTGCCCATCACCTCGAACGCCCGGCGCCGGAGCGGCCCGAGCACCAGGGGCGCGTCGATCAGCGCGTCGTAGCTCGGCGCCACCAGGGCGCCGGCCTCGGTCCGCGGGAGCGCGGCCGCGAGCTCGGTGTACGCCTCGGGCCGGACCACCGTGACCTCGTAGGGCGCGTCGGGCGCCCCGAAGTCCTGCAGGAACGTGGCCGCCCCGACCAGCACCGCGTAGTCCGGGTCGACGTAGCTGCCCTGGACCGCCGCGGCCCGGGCGTAGACCCGGTAGCGCAGGTTGACCTGCGATGCGCCGCCGGTGACCACCGCCCACCGGTTCTTGCTCACCTTGCGCACCACCAGCCTCGCGCCGTCGGGCGCGAAGGCCTCGAGCCGCTCGAGGTGCCGGGCGTACTCGCGGATCAGGTACGAGCCGGGGGTCCACACCGGCATCATCAGCAAGAGCTCGGCTCGGCCCGGGGTGGGCACGGTGGCCTCCACCTCGACGAAGTGGGTCGTGGGGGCCGGGAACGAGAGCCGGTAGGCCACCGCGGACGACGAGGTGGCCACCACCTGCGCGGGCGGCGGCGCCGCGCTCACCGCTGGGGCGGGCGGCGCCTCCGGCCGGGTGCAGGCGGCGAAGGCCAACGTCAGGCAGGCCAGCCTGCGCATCACGACGCCCCCTTCACCGCGGCCTCGATGCGCTCGAACAGGTCGAGCCGGTGCACGAGGTCGGAGAGATAGTCGAGCTCGTCGGTGTCGACGACCAGGGTCTCGGAGAGATCGTAGCGAAGGAACCACTCATCGTAGAGCGCCTGCAGCCGCACCAGGTAGGTGCGCGGGATGGCCTGCTCCTCCGGCCGCCCCCTGAGCGCGATGCGCTTACGCAGCGTCCCCACCCCGCACTTCAGGTAGATCATCAGGGTCGGCGGGCGGAGCTCCTGGATGATCGCCTCGTAGAGGCCACGGTAGGTCTCGTAGTCCCGCTTCGACATCTTGCGCTGCCGGTACAGGTTCTCGGCGAAGATCTCGGCGTCCTCGTAGATGGTGCGGTCCTGGATCACCGCGTCCTCCACGTTCGCCAGGGCCTGGTGCAGGCGCAGCTTGGCGGAGAGGAAGTAGAGCTGGGAGTGGAAGGCCCAGGCCTTCATGTCGCCGTAGAAGTCCTTCAGGTACGGGTTGGTCTCGTTCGGCTCGAAGTACGGGCGCAACCCGTACTGCCGGCTCAGGAAGTCGACCAGGGTGCTCTTGCCGGCCCCGATGTTGCCGGCCACCGCGATGAAGCGGCGCGGGCCGAGGCTCCTGGGTGGGCGGGGGTCGGCGGGCGTCGCGTCGAGCAAGGCCGGTCCGCCATACCCCAGGCGCGGGCCCCTCATCAAACCTGGCTCCGATGTGCGACTCTGTGAGCAACTCTCGTACGAAGTGCGCGATAACTGGGAGGATGACCGTCGGCAGGACCCGAGCCAGCGCCCCCAGCTACGTCTCCAGCAGCGTAGTTACCCCAGGTGGCCTCACCTCCTCCGCCACGAACGTGCCTTCCTTCCAGGCCAGCACCCCCGACCTCCCCAACGTGGAGTTCCGGAAGCCCACCACCACCGCCCCCGCCACCAGCCTGGTGGGGCGCCTGCAGCCCGCGGTGGCCGGTGTGCTGCTCGCCGCGACCCTCGGCACCTCGATGGCGCAGGCCCAGGGCGTGCCGGTCCAGACCGTCGCCCTCCCCCCGGCCGAGACCGCCGCGGTGGTGCAGGTGGTGACGGCGGAGCCCAACGTCGCCGCCTTCAACGACGCGATGCGGACCCTCGAGGCCCGGCTCGCCAACGGTGAGATCACCGCGGCCCAGATGGCCCAGGCGCGCACGGTGCTCTACCGGGTCCACGTCCAGGGCTACCGGGGCGCCGACGTGCCCCGGGACGAGCGCGGCCGCATCACGGTCGACGCGGTGCTCGAGGCCCAGGGCGCGCCCCAGGGGGTCGCGATGACCCGGGGCCAGCGGGTGATGGACCAGCTCGCGCGGGACCTCGAGACCCGGATGCGGATCACCGCGAAGGACATGGCCACGGGCAACTACACCCCGCTCGAGGGGGCGCCCGGCTACAAGGAGATCTCCCAGCAGGACGCGCAGCGCCTCCTCACCGACGCCCTCAAGCGCATGCCGATCGGCGAGCTGCCGGGGGGCTCGGGCCTCGCCGAGGCGCTCGGGAACCTCCCCGGGGCGGAGGGGCTCGACGTGGCCAACATGAGCTTCGACGAGCTCTCCCGCGCCCTCCAGGACGAGGCCAAGGCGTGGCTGAAGGCCGAGGTGGGCCCCTTCATCGAGGACCACAAGGTGGAGTCGGCCACGGTGGCCTTCGCCGCGATCACCGGCCTGCGCGCGGCCAGCCCCGACGCGGCCAAGCTGATGGACAGCCTGGGGGTGAAGATCCGGGTGTGGAAGACCCAGACCAACGACGGGCTCCTCCGCACCCAGGGGCGCCTGGTCTACCGCGACGCGAACGTCCTCCCCGACCTCGACGTGGAGGGGCAGCTCCACCACCAGCTCAACGACCGCACGTCGCTGCGCGCCGGGATCACCGGGACCCTCTCGCTCGAGGGGAGCGAGCACTTCACCGGCGCCGCCACCATCGGGGCCCACTACACCGGCGACAACTACTGGGTCGACGGGGCCGGCGCCTACGACATGAAGACCGAGCGCTGGCGGGCCAGCCTCACCGGCGGCTACGTGCCAGGCCCGGACTTCCGCGCGGTCGGCAGCCTCACCGCCACCTTCGGGGACGGCGTGGCCCGCGGGGACGCCAACGGCCGCGCCGCGCTCGAGCTCGACCTGACCCGGGACCTGCGCTTCGGGAACGGAGTCACCGGGGACATCGGCGCCTACGTCGGCGCCAGCGCCGACACCGACGGCAGCCACACCGACCTCAACGCCGGCATCATGCTCCGCCTGCGCTGGTAATGCTTGCGAGCCGCCCGGTTCGATGCTGCAACCGGATCCATGCCGCGCCTGGTCCGCGCCCACGCCGCCCACGCCCGGATCGCGGCGGCCCTGAGCTGGGTAGCGGCGCGCGGCCGCGACGGCGCGGCGCTCCTCGTCGCCCCCACCCAGCGCGCGGCGGATGACATCGTCCGCCAGGGCCTCCTCGCCGAGGGGGGCCTCTTGGGCGTGCACCGCGCCACCGTCTCACACCTCGCGGCCGACCTGTCCGCGGTGGCCCTCGCCCGGCGCGGCCTCACGCGCCTCTCCGGCCTCGGGGCGGAGGCGGTGGCGGCCCGCGCCCTCGCCCGCACCCGGGCCCTCGGCAAGCTCATGTACTTCGAGCCGGTGGCCGACACCCCCGGCTTCCCGGGCGCCCTCGCCCGCACCCTGGAGGACCTGCGCCTCGAGCAGGTCCCGGCCGACACCCTGGCCGGCCTCGGCCAGGGCGGCGCGGATCTCGCGCGCCTGCTCGCGGGGTTCGAGGCGGAGCTGGCCGAGCAACACCTCGCCGACTACGCCGCGGTGCTCGCGGTGGCGACCGACGAAGCGCAGGCCGGCCTGCACGCGCTGTCCCGCATGCCGGTGGCGCTGGTGGATCTCTACCCCGCCGCCCCGGCCGAGCAAGCCTTCCTGCGCGCGGTGTGCGCCCGCGCCCCGGACGCGATGGGCACCGCGCCGGCCCGAGACGAGGAGCGCACCCGGCTCCTGCAAGACATATTGCAGTGCGAGCCCGAGGATCTCGACGAGGACGACGCCCCGCCCGCCCTCGACCGGGTCCGGCGGTGGGTGTTCAGCGCGGAGGCCCCTCCGGGAGGCGAGCCCGACGAGTCGCTCACCTTCTTCTCCGCCCCCGGCGAGGCCAGGGAGTGCATGGAGATCGCCCGCCAGGTGCTGAAGCAGGCGGCCCACGGCCGCCCCTTCGATCAGATGGCGGTGCTCCTCCGGAACAACAAGGCCTACCAGCCCCTCTTGGAGGACGCGCTGGCCCGGGCCGAGATCCCCGCCTTCTTCAGCCGCGGCGCCCGCCGCCCCGACCCGGGCGGCCGGGCCCTCTTGGCCCTGCTCGCGTGCGCGGCCGAGGGGCTGAGCGCGTCCCGCTTCGCCGAGTATCTGAGCCTCGGCCAGGTGCCGCGGGTGGACGAGACCGGCGCCCCCGCCCCGCGGCCGGTGCCGTGGGTGGTGCCGAAGGACGAGCGGCAGCTGGTCTTCGCCACCGTCGATCCCGCGCCCGCGCCCGCCCCAGAGCCGCCCGAGCGCGAGGGCTCGCCGGTGATCGAGGGCCACCTCGAGGTGCCCCTCGGCTGGGAGCAGCTCCTGGTGGACGCCGCGGTGATCGGCGGCCAGGCGCGCTGGAAGCGGCGGCTGGACGGCCTCGCGCGCGAGCTGGAGCGCCAGGTGAAGGCGCTCGGCCCCGAGGGCGGCCCGCGCCGGGACCGAAAGGCGCGGGACCTCGCCGCGCTGGTGAACCTGCGGCGCTTCGCTGAGCCGGTGATCGCGGTGCTGCACGACCTCCCCGAGGCTGCGCGGTGGAGCGCGTGGATCGAGCGCCTGAGCGCGCTCGCGAACCTCACCCTCCGCACCCCCGAGCCGGTGCTCGCGGTGCTGGCCGAGCTCCGACCGATGGGCCAGGTGGGCCCGGTGGCCCTGGACGAGGTGCAAGCGGTGTTGACGGACCGCCTCGCCTTCCTCCAGGAGGAGCCGAGCGGGAGCCGCTTCGGGCGCCTCTTCGTGGGCACCCTGGACGAGGCGGCGGGCCGGAGCTTCGAGGTGGTCTTCGTGCCCGGGCTGGCCGAGGGCGTGTTCCCCCAGCCGGTGTTCGAGGACCCGCTCCTGTTGGACGAGGACCGCGCGCGGGTGCGGCCCCAGCTGGCCCGGCGCCCCCGCGGCCGGCGCGAGGAGCGCGCGCGCCTTCAGCTCGCGCTCGGGGCGGCGTCGGAGCGCGCGTTGCTCTCGTACCCGCGGCTCGACGTGGCCCAGGGGCGCCCGCGGGTGCCGTCGTTCTACGCCCTCGACGTGCTCCGGGCGGTGGAGGGCCGGGTGCCCGCGTTGGGGGCGCTGAAGCGCCAGGCGGCGGAGGCGGCGGACGCGCGGCTCGGCTGGCCGGCGCCGAGGAGTCCCGCCGACGCGGTGGACGACATCGAGTTCGACCTCGCGGTGCTCGGCCCGCTCGCTCACGCGCCGCCCGAGGCGGTGGCGGGGCGCGGTCACTACCTGGTGGCGCAGGCCTCCGAGGACCCGCGAGCCGACACCGTGGTGCGGGCGCTCAGGGCCCAGTGGCTGCGTTGGCAGAGCCACTGGACCCGGGTGGACGGCCTCGTGGCCGCGTCGGACCGCGCGTCCCAACGCGACGTGGCGGAGCCCGCGCTGGCGTTGTTGCAGGCCCACCGGCCGACCCGGCGGGCCTACTCCCCCACCGCGCTCCAGCAGTTCGCGGTGTGCCCCTACCGCTTCTACCTGCACGCGGTGCTGCACCTCAGGCCGCGCGAGGCCCCCGTCCCGCTGCAGGAGCTGGATCCGCTCACCCGCGGGAGCCTGTTCCACCAGGTGCAGTTCGGGCTCTTCACCCGGCTCGAGGCGCACAAGCTCCTCCCGGTGACCCCGGAGCGGGTCGAGGAGGCGCTCTCGCACCTCGACGAGGTGCTGCAAGGTGTCCTGCGCGAGGCGGAGGACGAGCTGGCCCCCGCGATCCCCGCGGTGTGGCAGCGGGAGACCGCCAAGCTCCGGCTGGAGCTGCGGCGCTGGGTGCGCGAGGTGGCGGACCGCGACGCGGGGTGGCTGCCGATCCGGGCCGAGCTGGCCTTCGGCCTCGGGGACGAGGACCACGGCGAGCGCGACCGGCGGAGCGTGGCGGAGGCGGTGCCGCTGTTGGGCCGGTACCCGGTGCGGGGCTCGGTGGATCTGGTGGAGCGCCGGATGGACGACACCGGGCTCCGGGTCACCGACCACAAGACCGGCAGGGGCTTCGGCAAGCCCGAGGACTTCCCATTGAGCATCGGCGGGGGCGAGCACCTGCAGCCGCTGATCTACGGGCTCGCGGTGCAGGACATCCTGCACACCCCGGTCGAGGCCGGACGCCTGTACTACTGCACCGACCGCGGGGGCCACCAGGTGGTCGAGATCCCGGTGGACGAGCGCACCGAGCAGGATCTCGCGCGGGTGTTCGAGACCCTGGACGGCGCGATCGAGGAGGGCTTCCTCCCCGCCGCGCCCCGGGCCCGGGGCTGCGACTACTGCGACTACCGGCTGGCCTGCGGGCCGCAAGAGGGCCTGCGCACCACCCAGAAGGCGCGGGAGCGCCTGGTGCCCCTGGCCGACCTGAGGAGCCGTCGATGAGCGCGAACCCCATGGATCAGGCGGCCCGGGACCGGATCCGCGAGGACACCGCCCACAGCCTGCTGGTGGAGGCGGCGGCGGGCACGGGCAAGACCTACGAGCTGGTGCAGCGCCTGGTGCGGGTGCTCGCGAGCGGGGTGCCGGTGGACCGGGTAGTGGCGGTGACCTTCACCCGGAAGGCGGCGGGCGAGCTGAAGCTCCGGCTGCGCCAGGCCCTCGACGAGGCGCGCCAGAGCAGCCCCGACCCCGCCGTGCGCGGCCACCTGGACGCGGCCCTCGCCCGGCTGGAGGAGGCCCGGGTCGGCACCATCCACTCCTTCTGCGCCGAGGTGCTGCGCGAGCGGCCGGTGGAGGCGGGGGTGGATCCGGCGTTCCGCGAGCTGGACGAGGCCGAGGCGCGGCGGGTCTACGACCAGGCCTTCGCGCGCTTCATCCAGGACCAGCTGGCCGCGCCGACCGAGACGCTGAGCCGGGCTCTGAGCCGCCCGCTCTACGGCGATCAGCTCCCGCTCGAGCGCCTGGCCGACGCGGGCTGGCAGCTGTGCGAGTGGCGCGACTACGACGCGCCCTGGCAGGAGGACTACTACGACCTCCCCGCCCACATGGACAGCCTGGCCGAGCGCTGCATGGAGCTGGCGGATCTGTCGCGGGTGCACGCGGAGCCGACGGACGACCTGTTCAAGAGCCTCGCCCCCGCGCGCGAGGTCACCGCGTGGCTGGAGCGGGCCGAGCTGGACGGGGACCGGAGCCTGGTGGAGCTGGAGAGCCGCCTGTTCGCGCTGGCCCGGGACGTCGTGCCGAAGAAGGGCGACCCCCAGCCGAGGGAGCACGGGATGTTCGGGCCGGTGTCGCGGCGGGACGTGCTCCAGACCCGCGACAAGCTGGTGGCGGACATCGGCGCGTGCCGCCGCCGGGCCGACGCTCAGCTCGCGGTGCGGTTGGCGGCGGAGCTGCGCGGGGTGGTGGCGGCCTACGAGGACAAGAAGCGGCGGCTGGGGGCGCTGGACTTCCAGGATCTGCTCCTGAAGGTCCGGGATCTGGTGCGGGGCGATCAGCGGGTGCGGAGCTTTCTGCAAGGCCGCTTCACCCACATCTTCGTGGACGAGTACCAGGACACGGATCCGCTCCAGACCGAGATCCTGCTCCTGTTGGCGGCGGACGACCCCGCGGAGTCGGACTGGCGCAAGACCCGGCCGCGCCCGGGCGCGCTGTTCCTCGTCGGCGACCCCAAGCAGTCGATCTACCGCTTCCGGCGGGCCGACGTGGTGCTCTACCAGGAGGTGCGGAGCCTCCTCGCCGCGCGCGGGGTGGGGGTCGTGCATCTCGAGCACAGCTTCAGGGCCACCGCGCCCATCCAGGCCGCGGTCAACGCGGCCTTCGCGCCCGAGCTGCGCGGGGACGGCCCCGGGCAGCCGGGCTACGTGGCCCTGGTGGGCGGGCCCGAGGGCCCCGAGACGCAACCTTCCTTGCTCGCCCTCCCCGTCCCCCAGCCCCACGGCCGCTACGGCGTCACCGCCTTCGCGGTGAGCGACGGGCTCCCGAGCGCGGTGGGCGGCTTCATCCAGTGGCTGCTCGAGCAGAGCGGCTGGACGGTGCGCGACCCCGAGGCGCCCGAGCGGCGCATCCCGATCCAGGCCCGCCACGTGGCGGTGCTCTTCAAGCGCTTCACCGCCTTCAAGAGCGACGTCACCCGCCCCTACGTGGAGGACCTCGAGCGCCGGAGCATCCCGCACCTGCTCTTGGGGAGCCGCGCCTTCAAGGACAAGGAGGAGATCAACGCCCTCGTCGCGGCCTGCCAGGCGCTGGAGTGGCCCGAGGACGAGCTCAGCGTGCTCGCCACCCTGCGCGGGCCCCTGTTCGCGCTCGAGGACGACCTCCTGTTCCGCTACCGGAGCGCGCACGGGCACCTGCACCCCTTCAAGGCGCCCCCGGAGGCGCTGGCCGACGACCTCGCCCCGGTGCAGGCCGCCCTGCAGCTGTTGGCCGAGATCTCGGGGGCCCGGAACCACGTGCCCATCCCGCGCACCGTGTCACGCCTGCTGAGCGAGACCCGGGCCCACGCCAACTTCGCCCTCCGCCCGGCCGGGAACCAGGTGCTGGCCAACCTGCAGCGGGTGGAGGACATGGCGCGCGGGTTCGAGCTGCAAGGCGGCTTGTCGTTCCGCGGCTTCGCGGAGCGCCTGGCCACCGAGGCCAGCCGCCCCCGCAGCAACGAGGCCCCCGCCTTCGAGGAGGACACCGACGGCGTCCGCATGATGACGGTGCACAGCGCAAAGGGCCTGGAGTTCCCGGTCGTGATCCTGGCCGACATCGCGGCCCCGAGCCGCTTCGACAAGCCCACCCGCTACGTCGACACCGCCCGGCGCCTCGCCGCGCTGGAGCTGATGGGCCTCGCCCCGAAGGAGCTGAACGACCACGCGGAGGACGAGCAGGCCCTCGAGGCCCACGAGTCGGTGCGCCTTGCCTACGTGGCCGCCACCCGGGCCCGCGACCTGTTGGTGCTCCCCGGGGTCGGCGAGGGGCCGAAGGGCCTCAGCCGCTCACCCGACAAGCCCAACTGGACCGCCCCCCTCGACAAGGTCATCTACCCCGCCCCGGCGAGCTTCAGGAAGCCGGCGCCCGCCCCCGGCCTCCCCTTCGGAGGCGAGACCACCGTGCTCGGGGCCCCCGAGAACCCCCGCCGCCCGGTCCAGGCGATCAAGCCCGGCCTGCACCCACCCCGCGCCCCGGACGCGCCCCCCGTGGCCTGGCTCGACCCCCGGACCCTCGAGCTCGAGCCCCCGCTCAACTACGGCCTGCGCCACGAGCGCTACCTCGCCCGCGGCGAGCCGGGCGTAGCGGAGGCCAGCGTGGCCGCCTACACCGCGTGGCGGGACGCGGGCCTCGTGACCCGAGAGTTGGGCGAGGCGGCCAGCGTGGACCTCATCCGCGCGAGCGAGGCGGTGGTGGGCCCGGAGGAGCCGGTGCCGGTGCAGGCGGTGGTGCTCCCGCGGGCCGCGGGCCGGCCCCAGGGGCGCCGCTTCGGGACCCTGGTCCACGCGGTGCTCCGCGACGTGGACCTCGCGGCCGACGTCGAGACCATCCGCGCGGTGGCGCAGATGCAAGGCCGCCTGCTCGGCGCGCCCGAGGACGAGCGCGCGGCCGCGGTGGCCCCGGTGCAGGCCGCGTTGCAGCATGACCTCCTGCGGCGCGCGAGGGCGAGCGCGCGCTGCCACCGTGAACACCCCGTGGTGTTCGAGACCGAGCTCGGTCAGCGCCTCGACGGGAGCATCGATCTCGCGTTCGAGGAGCCGTCGGGGTGGGTGGTGGTGGACTTCAAGACGGACGCCGACCCCGAGGCGCACCGGGCGCAGCACGTGATTCAGGTGCAATGGTACGCCCACGCGCTGGGTGCGCTCACCGGGGCGGAGGTCATCGGGGTGCTGCTGTACGTCTGAACGAAGGTGGAAGGTTGGCCTCGTTCTGCTCCTTCCGACCTGTCCCTGGGGGCCAGCAGACGCGCATGAGGGCGAGCGAGTAGCCTGCCGCCATGTTGTCTGAACACCAATCGCGTCGTGAGCATCTCCCCCCGAGAACTGGGCGGGGCATCTACCCAAGCGTGCTGCTGTGGCCCGCTACCGCACTCTTCATCACTGCCTGCAGCTCGAGCTCGGAGGCGCCCGCAGTCGACCATCAGTCCAGCCCGTCAGCCATCTGGGGTGTGGGCGCTACCCCGAACGGAACGAGCCGTGCAGAGAACCGCGACACCATCGAGGGACAGATCGGGACGATAGCGCTGCTACGGATGAGTCGTCTGTCTGGCCTCTTTCGATGTTCGGGCGCCCTGGTCGCGCCATCGGTTGTTCTCACCGCCGCCCATTGTCTGGTGGACTCCGATGGCAGCGAACTCCCCGCAGAGAGGCTGAGGGTCGAGTTCGTTCAAGGTGACTCCCTATTGGAACAGACCTTCCTGGCACAGAGGTTCATCACAGTGCCGGGCAAATCCATGAATCAGGCAGGAGGCAGCGATAGTACCGACATCGCGCTCATCATACTCACGAGCCCTGTTCCGGACAGCCTCGTGCGGATGAAGGCGCGGATGCACCTATCCTCCGACGTCTCGAACCTCGGCTCACCCTTCTTCGTGGCCGGTACCGGCGGCGGTGTGCGTACGTGCACGGACTCCTGCAGTACGGGTCGTCGCTTTGGCCAGCTCCTCCAGCGAGTGCGCCCCCAACGTGACACGGTGAAGGTCGCCATCGACGCCAACTCGGCGAACTTCACTGATGGGGATAGCGGAGGGGCACTCTTTGCGACCGATCTGGCGACCGGCGAGCTGGTGATCCTGGGCGTCAGCTCAGCGCTCCACTCGACGGGACTCGACTTCTGGAACATCGACGAGATGGGCTTCGCGCGACCGAGCCGGCATAGAAACTGGATCTCGATGGAGGTCGACGTCGAAGACGCCGATGGCGACGGGATACCGAACATCGTCGACAACTGCCGGCAGGTCTACAATCCGAACCAGGAGGATCTGGATGGCGATGCGGTCGGCGACGTCTGTGACAATTGCGAACCGCAGGATCAGTGCAGCGCGCCCCCGGCGCGCCGTTCTTCTGCCACAACCCCAGCCAGGCCGACTCCGACGGCGACGGCCTCGGGGACGCATGCGATCCTTGTGAGGGCACTGTCTGCGCCACGTGCGACGGGAGCATCCCCACGCCGGTGGCCTGCGGCACCGACGCAGCCTGCGCCGCCTCACATGGTTTCTGTGTGATCGAGGAAGGTCTCGATCGGGTCCGCCGAGGCAACCGTTGCTCCGGACCCAGCGACGCCGATCAGGATCTGATCGCGGACGCGTGCGACCTCTGTCCGCTGTTGGCCTCACGTGAGACCCGAAACTCGAACTACCACGCAGAGGCGGTCCGGGTGGTCGACTGGTCGATCCCTGGGTACGGGTACCTCGCCGACCCCTGCGATCCCGTGCCTCAGTTCACCTTGAACCCGCAGCCCATCCCGAGCCCTCTCTTCGTGCCTCCGCAAGGGGCGGGCCTCGACGGCCCGCGGAACGTCGTCGCGGTGCAGGGTCGCGCCATCGCCGGGCTGGAGATGGTGGGGCTCAACATGCCGGGGCCGGTGAGCAGCGCCACGTTGGAAACTGGTGCGCAGTTCTGCTCCTGCTACGATGAGTATGGGACTCTGCTGAATGACTACGAGTGCGTGCGTGGCACGAGGCGGCGCTGCGACGTAGGCAACATCCGCAGCCCGAGTCGGTCGAAGTTCAAGGCGGTCACCCTCTCGGAGCGCGCCACACCCGCGATGAGGTTCTCGAGCCTCTACGAGGAGGGTGCCGTTCAGCCCCAGCGCAGCTTCGAGTGGCGGTGGTTCGAGGCGGGGAGCAGTATCGATCGTGTCCCCGTCGCCGGCGATCCCAACGTCCAGTTCAAGATCGGGGGCGTCCTGGCTTCGGTCATTGATCGAGGCGAGTTCTTCCTCAGCGACCGAGACGTGGACGAGGACGGCCGCGTGGTCCTCCAGCACTACGAGGCCCCCCGCTTCAGCGACGCGACCCTGGGTCTGTCGGGTCAGTACCGCGACTGTGAGTTCGTCGGGTGCTTCCACTGGCTCGCGTTCGACCCCCGCACCGTGATGGAGCCGGGAGACATCCGCACTCAGGTCACCAACCCCGCCATCCTCGAGATCCAAGGAGACGCCATCCAGCTCTCGGGTCGAAGCCCGGCCCTGGTGGTCGAGGACATGCTCAGCCCCACTGCCAAGGCGAGCCTTCTCGACGCCGCCGACGTCTGGATCCCCCGTGCGGAGCCGGCAAGCTGGTTGCTGACCTCGGATGCCCAGAAGGTCATGGGTGTCGCCCTCACCCACAACGGCGCGCTCGGAAGCACACCGCGGCGCCTTCTGTTCTCGGAGGGCCTCCTCGATGCCGACGCATCGACGACCCCGACGAATGACAACCCCCCGCTCCTCGACTTCACCTTGGACGAAGGCGAGCTTGCCGCCTACAGCGCGAACTGGGACGCCGTCTTCTTCGCGGGCGGCCC
Organism: Deltaproteobacteria bacterium; assembly: GCA_020632995.1. Taxonomy (GTDB): domain Bacteria; phylum Myxococcota; class Kuafuiibacteriia; order Kuafuiibacteriales; family Kuafuiibacteriaceae; genus JACKEN01. The sequence goes on from JACKEN010000001.1 coordinate 1,516,818, forward strand.
CACCATGGGCCAACAGCTCCGACGCTTCGACCTGGCCTCCGGCAAGTGGTCCTTCGTCCTCGAAGACCAGCTTGCGCTTGGCCAGACGGTGCTCGGCCTCGCCCTCGACGTGCCGTCCGCGCAGGTCTACTTGCTCCACGTCCCTGATGCGCTCGGAGCGGAGGCCGCCCTCGTCAAGGTGGACCTTCGCACCCAGTCCGTCGACACCTTGGCCACCTTCGCCTACGGCGGCGACGCGAAGCAGCTCTCGCTGCGCACCACGGAGTCCGGCGCGCTCATCCTCACCCGCGCGGACGCGAACGGGTTCGACGTGTGGCGCCTCGACGTGAGCGGCGCGAGCATGAGCGTAGCCGGGCACTCGCGCATCAGCGCTGCCGAGCTGCTCGACCTCCCCCTCGTGGTCGGTGAGACGCTGCACGCGCCGGTACGTCCGGCGAGCGGCGAGGATACCATCCTCGACATCGCCCTGGACGCGCTTCAAGATTCCGCGAGCGTGAGCACGCTATGAGACGACTCTCCGGCACACTCCTGCTCGGTGCGCTCCTCGGGTGCAACTGCAGCAGCGGGTCCAACCCGGTCGGGCCTGCGGACTCCGGTGACCTCCACGACGCCGGTTTCGCGGATGCGACCTCGATGGACTCGGGGGAGAACGGCCTTCCGGATGCCAGCGTCGCCGATGTGCCCGACGCTGGCACCTCCACCACCCCGCGCTGGCTTGGCTTTCGGGGCTGGGAGAGCGTCCGGGGCACCTCACCCGATGACCGCTGCAAGGTCCGCCAGGGCATCGTGGGTGACGCCCCGCCCCCCTTGGACTTCGAACCCTGCGGCCCTGGGTGCATGCGGGCCTCTATCGTATTCCCGCCCGCCGAGTGGCTCGCCGCTCCAGCGCTCAGCGTGGATGGCTACACCGGCCACATGCTCCTCAGAGGGGGCGCAATCGATGTCACCCCGGAGGAGGCGGGGCGACCGAACGTCACTGCCCTCTTCGACCTCACCGGCAACGCGCTGCTCGGAGGCACCATCGTCCTCCCCCCCGCCGAGGACGTGGTCTGTCACCCCTACTTCTTCCCGGGCGACGTCCGCGGGTTTCGCATCCCGAACCTCGAGCACTCAGGCCATCCCAGCCAGGAACTCCTAGGAAGTCTTCACGCAGCTGGCTGGAGCTGGCATCCACCATGGATCGCAGCAAGCGCTGGGGCGCCCCTCGACCTATGTGAGCCGTTCACCGACGGCGGCGACCCCGCCCATCTCCTGTTCGGGTGTGGGAGGTCCCTGAAGCTCATTCGCCAACCCGGCTCCAGTGAGATCGAGGCCCCCTTCCCCGACCTCCAGGGCCTGATCATCTCTGGCAAGGGCTCCGCCGGCACCGCGGTCATGGTCGAGCTCCTCCCCGGAGTGCAGTTCCAGTTGCACACCTACGACCGTGAGCATGGCCTCAGGCCCTTTGGCGACCCCGCGCCCGGCTGGCCCTGCGAGGTCGGTATCGGCGATCGCTACGTCGCCCTCGTCACCGGCGACGTCATCGAGCGGACCGCGGCCTGCGACACCTATGTGCAGGACCCCGTCATCCAGGTCTTCGATCGCACCACCGGCCAGCAGAGGAGCTTCAGCGCCGGTCCCGGCCCCGACGCAACCGGGACCATCATTCAGACCTTCGGCGACTACGTCGTCGCCTTCATCGACGGTGAGACCCTGAACGCGCTCGTGATCCTGCGCGTTTCGGACGGCCAGATCCGCAGGATCGAACCCCATGAGGGCTACGCGTTCCACGCAGATAGCGTCGGCGTCGACGGGAGCTACTTCTGGTTCGTCGAAAGCCTCGTTGGCGGCAGCCAGGACTACTACGGTCGCTGGCTCTATCGATACGACCTGGCCCGCTTCGAAGAGCTCGGACCAACCTTCCCCTGACCCCAGCCTCAAGCGAACGTGCGCTGGCTGTCCCGCACGGTGATGAACTCGTCGCGGTACAGGAAGCCCTGCACGAGGTCCACGCCGAGCCTGCGCGCCACCTCGAGGTCCGCCTCGGTCTCCACCCCCTCGAGCACCGCGTGGATGCCGCGGTCGCGGGTGAAGGCGAGGATGCCGGACACCAGGCGCTCGTAGGCGGGGTCCCGCTCCACCCGCGAGAGCCAGTGGCGGTCGAGCTTCACCACGTGGCAGTGCTCGAGGAGCTCGAACGAGAACAGGCTATGGCGGCCGCCCACGTCGTCGAGCGCCACCCGCACCCCCGCGTCGGCGAGCTGGCGGGTGAAGGCCCGCACCGCGTCCAGGCGCTGCACGGTGGTGTTCTCGACGATCTCCACCACCACGTCGGGGTGGTTCGGCAAGGTGCCGAGCCAGTGCTCCAGTTGGTAATCCTCGAGGCACGCGCTGGGATCTACGTTCACGAACAGGCGCCCCTCGGGGCGGTGCTGGAGCTGGAAGCGCTTGGCCCGGGACTCCAGCATGAAGAAGAGGGTCTGGTCGGTCTGGAGCGCCTCGAACACCAGGTTCGGCGCGACGAGCTCGCCGTCGATGTGGAAGCGAGACAGCGCCTCGTAGGCCCAGATCTCACCCGTCTCGATCTCCACGATCGGCTGGTACTCGCACGCCAACCGGTTGGACTCGATGATGCGGACCACGTCGGCCTTGGCGGGCGCGACGCCGTTCGGCCGGGCGCCCAAGATGGGGGACGTGCTCGCCATCACGCGCAGGATATTGAGAAACCTGAAATCCATACAATGCCGGGCTGCCCTGATGCGGAAAACCTCACGCATACCCGTTGGACTCCACCGCGGATGCACCGGTGATGGTGCAGGTGCCCTCGGGGGACCCCCGCACCCAAGGCCGATATCCGCCCGGGACGACCACAGAGCGCCTGGCCCACCGCTTGCTGAACCTCGAGGGCATGGACCACGCCCGCGTCTGGGAGCGCCCCCACGTCGAGCGCCGCCGTCGCCGCACCGGCTGGCCGTTGCCCCGGCTGAAGCTCCTGCCGTCCCCCGAAGAGGCCCGCGCGCGCTTCGAGGAGGTCGCCCACTGCACCGTGCTCTCGGTGCTCGGCGCAACTCCGCTTGCCATGGCCTCCTGCTCGGTCGGGCCGGACGGCACCATGCACCTGTGCCGGGGCCACGCGCACGTGACCCTGAAGGAGCAAGGCGGCTTGCAGACAATGGAGGGCGTCAACCCCGCCCTGTGGGTGCGCGCGGTGGCCGAGCTCGCCCCCGACGGCGCGGGCGGGTGGGGCGAGATCCTCTCCGAGGTGACCCGCTACGCCCGGCGCTCGGACCTCGAGCGCGACGCCCTCCCCCGCCACCGCCGCGCGGTGCGCGTCCACCCCGACGGGCGCCGGGTCGACCGCAGCTTCGAGCGGATCCTCGACGCGGCCCGGGACCAGGAGCGCCTCGTCCGGGCCACCCGCCTCTGGCGGCCGGACGGCACCTGGGCCGAGGAGGTGGAGCGCCTGTTCCGGGTCGGGGACCGGGTGAAGGTCGAGATGGCGCGCCGCGAGGGCCTCAGCCCGGGCGAGGCCCCCCGGGCATTCCGCTACGACTACCCGTGGCTCCCGGCCGCGTCCTACCAGCGGGCGCGCCAACGAATCCTGGCTTGGATCACCCCGTGAGCAGGGGCCCGGATCCCGTACCCAGGCCGCGGATCCGTGTGCTAACAGCCCGACTGTGACGCCGCCCCTCGTACTCGGCATCGCCGGAGGCACCGGCTCCGGCAAGACCACCGTGGCCCACCGGATCCGGGAGGCGCTCCTCCCCGACGTGGCCTACGTGGACCACGACTCGTACTACAAGGATCAGTCGCACCTGAGCCGCGAGGACCGGCTGAAGGTGAACTACGATCACCCCGACGCCCTCGACAACGAGCTGTTGGCCGATCACGTGCGCGCCCTGAAGGACGGGTTCGCGATCGACAAGCCGAACTACGACTTCGCCACCCACGCGCGGCAGCCCGAGTCGACACGAGTCGAGCCCGCGCCGGTAGTGGTGGTGGAGGGGATCCTGACGCTGGCCCTCGCCAACCTCCGCAGCCTCTACGACATCAAGATCTTCGTCGACACCGCGGCCGACATCCGGCTCATGCGCCGCATCCGGCGGGATCTCGAGCAGCGGGGGCGGACCTTCGCGGAGGTGCGGCAGCAGTACTACGGGACGGTGCGCCCCATGCACCTGGCCTTCGTGGAGCCCTCGAAGCGCTTCGCGGACATCATCATCCCCGAGGGCGGCGAGAACCACATCGCCATCGACCTGGTGGTGGGGCGCATCCGTCACTTCCTGCGCGAGCGGCAGGAGTGGCAGGCGAGCCAGGACCTCACATGTTGAGGCCGCCGTCGACGTCCATGGTGCGGCCGTTGAAGTAGTCGCACTCGATGCAGAACTTCACCGCGCGCCAGATGTCCTCGGGCTCGCCGACGCGGCCGCAGGGCACCATCGCCACCAGCGCGTCGCGCGCCTTCTGGTTCATGCCCTGGGTCATCGGGGTCTCGATCATGCCGGGGGCCACCGCGCAGGCGCGGATGCCGAACCCACCCCACTCCCGCGACCAGGTCACGGTGTTGGCGGCCAGCGCGGCCTTGGCCGCGGTGTAGTTCGACTGCCCGCGGTTCCCGTGCCGGGCGATGGACGACATGCTCACCACCACGCCCTTGTGACCGTTGGCCGCCATCTTCGCGACGGTGTCACGCACCATGAAGGTGGCGCCGGTCAGGTTGACGTCGATGACCGCCTGCCACTGCGCGGCGCTCATCTTGATGATCTCGCCGGTGTTCCGGTCCTTCTTCACGAGGAGGCCGTCGCGCAGGATGCCCGCGTTGTTCACGAGGCCGTTCAGGCCGCCCATCGCCTCGTAGGCCCAGTCCACGAACGCGCCCACCTCGGCCTCGTCGGCCACGTTGAGCTTCTTGACGTGGATCTTGCCCGATGACCCCTCGGCCTCCTTGGCCAGGGCCTCGAGGGCGTCCTCCTTCACGTCTCCCGCCGCCACCTGGGCGCCGGCCTCCGCGAGGCGGAGGGCAAAGTAGCGGCCCATACCCTGGGCGGCGCCGGTGACGATGATCTTCATCTGGTTGAGTTCCATGGCGGCCTGAGGTCTAGACCCGCTGGGGGCGGGCGGCAACCGCTTTCCAGAGGAAAATGCTGCGCCGCACAATGGAGCAGCGGGGCTCCACGAGGGCCGCGTCTCGAAGTGGCGCGCTCCTCGGACGACGCAGCGCAGCGCAGGGGGAGCCCCGCTGGTCGATGTGGCCCGAGTCCGGTAACCGTGCCGGGTGCGGACCCTTGAAGGACTGCTGCGGGCCCTCGTCGGCCTCGTGTTCCTCGGGGTCATGGTGGCTCTGGGGATCGTCTGCCTCATCCCCCTGCTGCCGTGGCACCCGCTCCGGATCAAGTTCACCAACCACTTCGGCACCGTCGTGGGGAGCGGGATCATGCACATCTCCGGCTGCAAGGTGCGGGTGCACGGCAAGGAGCACGTCCACAGCTCGCGCCCCGCGATCTACGCCGGGAACCACACCTCGATCTTCGACGCCTTCACCTCGATCTGGCTCTCGCCGGTGGGCACGGTGGGCGTGGCGAAGCGGGAGATCATCTACTACCCGTTCTACGGCCTCGCCTGGATCCTGGCCGGCCACCTCCTCATCGACCGCGGGCGCACCGAGCGGGCCAAGGCCTCGATGGCGAAGATGGGGGCCTTCGTGAAGCAACACGGCCTGCACATCTTCATGCTGCCGGAGGGCACCCGGGCCTCCGACGGGCGGCTGCTCCCCCTCAAGAAGGGCATCGTCTACCTCGCCCTGCAGACCGGCTTGCCGATCGTGCCGATGGTGACGGTGGGGGCCCACAAGGCGTGGATCAAGGGCTCGCTCCTGCTCAGGAAGGTCCCGATCGACATCACGTTCCTGCCCCCCATCGACACCACGGGGTGGAGCGAGGACCGGGTGGACGAGCACCTCGAGACCCTCAAGGCCGCGTTCGTGGCCGCCCTGCCCGAGGATCAGCGCCCGCTCGACGTCAGTCTGGAGCCGGCGTAGCCCCGGTCGGGGCGACCCGCGCGCTCGGGCGGCGGGAGAGGCGCCACATCACCAGCGCAGCGAGAGGCGCGATGATCAGCGCCCCGGTCTGGCTCGTCGAGAGCAGGCGCGGCGCGTCCTCGGGGAAGCGGAACAGGAACTCCCGCTCGGGGTCGTCACGCACCAGCTCGAGGAAGAAGCGGGTGACCGGGTACGCGAGCAGGTAGCCGGTGAGGATCATCCCCGGCGCGGGCTTCCTTCGGTACCAGGCGAGGAGCAGGAACCCGATCACGAAGGTGGCGAAGGACTCGTAGAGCTGGGTCGGGTGCAGGTGCGGGGTGGCGGCGTCGGCGCCGATGAGCCCGAGGTTGGCCAGGGTGGCCTGGGCGATCGAGCCCACCGGGAACGAGACCCCCCACGGCAGGTCGGTGGGGCGGCCGTAGCAGCAACCGGCGAAGAAGCAACCCAGCCTGCCGAAGCCGTGGGTGAGCGCGATGCCCAGGGTGAGCGCGTCGAGCACCGGCAACAGCGGCGCCCCGATCCGGCGGAGGTAGAGGATCGCGAACAACAGGCTCACCACCGCGGCGCCGATGAACGCGAGCCCGCCGTCGAAGAACGCGAGCGCGGTCAGCGGGTGCTCGGCGTAGTCGTGCCAGTTCACCGCCACGTGCAGGCCGCGGGCCCCGATCAACGCGGCGATTCCGCCGTAGACCCAGATGGTGAGGATCTGGTCCCCGGTGAGGCCCTGCTTCTTCGCGAAGTGCCGCTGGATGACGAAGCAGCTCACCATCCCCACCACCACCATCAGGCCGTACATCCGAAGCGGCACCCCGAACTCGGCCGGGAGCCGCTCGGGGGTGAGGAACGTCAGCGCGGCCCACAGCGAGACCGTGCCGAAGGCGACCGCCTGCAGGAGGGTCGAGACGAGCTTGGCGCGGCCGTGGGTCTTGTAGCCGTCGTAGACGATGTAGAGCGACAGCAGCACCGCGGTGACCACGCCCGCGGTCCGGGCGAGCTCGGGGGTCAGCTCCAGGGTGTAGAAGATGGGGAACACCGCCCGGGACCTTTAGCCGCCCAGGCCAGCCGCGTCACGCGTCAGCTGAAGAACCCGGCGCCCCAGCCCCGCGGGAGCAGCCCGCTGTTTCGGGCCAGGGCCATGATGCCCCCCGAGTTGTAGGGGGTCAGGCCGGCCGCGAAGGTGTAGAGCGGGAAGTTGAAGGGGCGCCCGCCGTTGAGGAAGGTCAGGGCCGCGACCCCCAGGGCCGCCGCGCCCGCCCACTTGGGCAGGGGGGCCTCGCTCCGCATGGGGTCCTGGGGTCGGCCGAGGGTGTCGCCGAAGAGCCCCTCGCTCATGGAGAACCCGAGACGCCCCAAGAGGCCGCCGCCGGCGAAGCGGCTGCCGTCGTAGACCGCGTCCATGTCCTTGGAGTCGGGGGTGAACAGGCCGGCGATCCCGCCAAAGAACATGCCCTTGCCCGTGGTCATGTGCCAGGCGGCCATGTCGGCCATGAGGCCGAGCCCGCCGTACTTCAGCATGTTCTGGATGCCCATGGTCCCGAGGAGGTTATCGCACATCGGCACCCCGGGTTGCGTCTGGATCCGGTTCGATTACCCTCCCCGTCCGTGCGCATCCCCGCCCTTGCCCTCGTCGCCCTCCTCGCCCTGCCCGCCGCCTGCCGGGGGCCGCTGAGCACCGTCTACCTGGTCCGGCACGCCGAGAAGGCCCCGGATCCGGGCGACGGGGACCCCGACCTGGACGCCCAGGGCGAGGCCCGGGCCCACGCCCTCGCCGACACCCTGGCCGACGTGCCCCTCGACGCCCTGTACTGCACGGACCTCAAGCGCACCCGGCAGACCCTGGCCCCCCTCGCCGCGGCGCGGGGCCTCGAGCCCCAGCCCCTGCCCGCGAAGGACGTGGCCGCGCTGGTGGCCCGCCTGAAGGCGGCCCCGGCCGGGAGCGTCAGCCTGGTGGCGGGGCACTCCAACACCCTGCCCGAGATCCTGGCCGCGCTGGGGGCCGACGCCCCCGAGGTGCAGCACGAGGACTACGACGACCTGTTCGTGTTGGTGCTGGGGGCCGAGCGCCCGCGGCTGATGCGGCTGCACTACGGCGCGCACCACCGCCAGTAGTTGGCGAATCAGGGCTCCGGGAGCCGGAGCACCTCGTAGCGGGCCTTGTCCCCCTGGACCTCCACGAAGAGCGCCATCCCGTAGCTGAGGCGCTTGTTCAGCATGGTCCACGGGTCGGGGTTCGCGCTCCCCGCGTTCACGTAGAGGCTCTTCGCCCACTTCTTGGGCTTGCGGCCCTTGGCGCCGGTGAGGTCAGAGGCGCGACCGCCCGCCTCGAGGATGTGCCCGAAGATCCCGAAAGGTACCTTGCCGACCTTCAGGATGTCGGTGATCTGCGGGTCGCCCACGTGCCCCGCGCCGGTCGCGATGTCGATCGCGGCCGGCCCCTTCATCATCGGCGGCCCATGCGAGACCACGATCTTCGGCCCCGGCCCCGCCTTCACCCGGTGCCGCATCGCGTAGACGTCGTCCTCGTTGTAGTGCCCGGCCCCGCCGGTGTGGACGAAGCGGCGGTCGTGGTAGCCCGGGAGGGTGTAGACGACCCCGTCCTCCAGCTCGAGCTGGCGCACCCAGTTGCCGTTGATCAGGTTCCGGTGGGTCTCGAACACCTTGGTCGCGGCCTGGTTGAAGTAGCCGCAGGACTCGGTGTTCCCCACGAAGACCAGGGTCAGGACCCCGGAGTCGGCGAGGGCGGGGAAGAGCTTCTCGTCGACGTTGATCTCATGCGAGGCGATGTCCCCGTTCACGAGGAGGAGATCGATCTTCTTGGCCTTGAGCTGCGCAATCAGGCTTGCGATCGCGGCGAGGGTCTCCTCGCGATCGTCCTTGGTCGCGCTGATGACCCCGATGCGGAGGGCCTTGTCCTTGTCGGTGTCCACCTGCTTCAGGCGGTCCCCGAGGAGCTGGTAGCGATGCCCCGCCACCTCGATGTCGAGCGGGGTCTCGAGGGTGCCCTCCGGTCCCACACACTCCCCCGAGCGCGCCTCCGCGAACTTCTGGTAGGCGGCCCACCCGTCGGCCGCGGCCTCTTCCGCCCTGACCGCGCCAGGCGCCACCAGCGTTGCCACCAGCGCGGTGGCCACCTTCCACGTACCCCTGCTCACTTGCACCGGCGCACCATACAGTCTGGCCGAGGGTACATGCCAGGTGACCCGGGCAAGCGGAGCGCAGCGGGCCCTGGCCCGCGGAGTCGGGTGGGACGGCTCCGCCGGCCCGGGACCCGAGTATTCCGGAGCGCGCAGCGGGCCCTGGCCCGCGGGAGTCGGGTGGGACGGCTCCGCCGGCCCGGGACCCGAGTATTACCCCTCGCGGGTGGCCCGGACCAGGAGGCCGGCGAGCCCGGGGACCGCGCCCACCCACCGGAGGGTGCGGTCCGCCGCGGCCGGCTCGAGCAAGCGGGCTTGCAGGGCCGCCCCGACCTTCAGGCGGAGGGCGAAGCGGCGCCGCCACGCCCGGTCCCAGGCCTCGGCCACCCGATCTCGCCCGGCCGGCCCGGGGCGCCCCGGCGCGGCCCGAAGGAGCGCGGCCAGGGCCTCGGCGCCGGCGAGGGCCATGGCCTGCCCGTCCCCCGCGAGCGGGGCGATCATCCCCGCCGCGTCGCCCAGGAACAGGACACCGCCGCGGTGGACCTCCTTGGGGGTGAAGGGGACCTGGGCCACCGCCCACGGCCGCGGCTCGGACGGCTCGAGGGCGCCCAGGCGCTCGGCCAGGCGGGGGTTGGCCGCGCTGAGGTGGGCCACCACCCGCGCCCACGGGGCGCCCTCGCCCACCGACGGCAAGCCACCCTGCAGCAGCATGCAGACGTTCACCTCCCCCGTCTCCACGAAGCTCATCCCGCAGTAGCCCCCGGCGAAGGCGTGGATCTCGACGTGGCCGGCGAGCGCCTCGGCCAGCCGCGCCCCCTCGGGGCCCGAGCGCGGCCGGTGGTGGCGCTTGAGGCCCATGAAGGGGTGCGCGCGCGCCATGAACGGCCGTGACAGGGCCCGATCGAGGCGGGCCCGGCGCCCGTGGGCCGCCACCACCCAACCCGCCCGCACCGCGCGCCCGCCGGCCTGAACCACCAGGTCGCCGTCGGGGCCGGGCGCGACGTCGGTGACCTCCACCCCCACCTCGACCCGGGCCCCCGCCGCCACCGCGCGCGCGTACAACAGCGCGTCGAGGGCGTAGCGGCTCAGGCCCAGGCCCTCGCCCGGGAGGGGGAACTCCAGCTCGCGCCCGGACGCCACGCTGAAGCGGGTGGCGGTGATGCGGGCGGGCTCGAGGTCCCGGATGTCCGGCTCGCAACCCAGATTGCGCAACAGCGCTTGCGACTCGGGCGACAGGAACTCCCCGCACAGCTTGTGGCGGGGGAAGCGGCCCCGCTCGAGCACGAGCACCTCGCGCCCCGAGGCCGCGAGGTGGGTGGCCAGGGCCGCGCCGGCCAGCCCCGCCCCCACCACCAGGAAGTCCACCCGCTCCATGGCTCAGTCCGACAGGGCCAGGCCCTCCATGGTGAGGCCGGGGCCGAACGCGAGGGCCAGGGTGGCGCCGGGCCGGGGGGTGCGCCGCAGGGCGTCGAGCACGAACAGGACGGTGGCGCTGCTCAGGTTGCCGTTCCGACGCAGGACGTCGAGGCTGGGGGCGAGGTCCTCGGGCGCGAGTTCGAGGCCCGCCCCCACCGCCTCAACCACCCGCCGCCCGCCCGGGTGGATGGCCCACCCCGCGACCTGGCGCCGGGTGAGGCCGGCCTCCTGCAAGAGGCCTTGCACGAAGGGCCCCACCGCGTCCTGCAGGTGGGTCGGCACCTCGTCCGAGAGGCGCATCACGAAGCCGTGGTCCCCTACCTGCCAGCCCATCTGATCCAGCGTGTCGTCGGCGAGGGCGGAGCGGGCGGCGAGCACCCGGGGGCCCGCGCCCTCGGCGCTCAGCACCGCGGCGGCGGCGCCGTCACCGAACAGGACGTTGGCGACCAGGGTCTCGAGGTCGGGGGTGCGCTGGAAGTGGAGCGTGCACAGCTCAACCGCCACCAGGAGCACCCGGGCCGTCGGGTCACCCCGCACGATCTGGTGGGCGGCCCGCAGGCCGGTGACCCCGGCGAAGCAGCCCATGAAGCCGATCTGGGCGCGGTGCACGTGGGCGGGGAGCCCGAGGCGCTGGGTGAGCCGCACGTCGGGCCCTGGGGCGAAGAAGCCGGTGCAGGTGGTGACGACCAGGTGGGTCACCGCGTCGGGGGCGAGGCCTGCGTCGAGGAGCGCGGCCCGGGCCGCCGCCTCGGCGAGGGGGACCGCCTCCCGCTCGTACACCGCCATCCGCTGGGCGGTGGTGGGGAACGGCTCCATCGCCCAGGTGGGCGGATAGAAGGTGAAGTCGGCGGGCGACGCGGCGGTGTAGTCGGGCAGCACCGAGTGCCGGGCCTCGATGCCGCTGCGGCGCACCAGGCCCTGGGTCAGGCGCTCGAAGCGGGCCGGCGCCCCCGGCTGGGCCGCCCCGGCCTGCCCGAGGAAGCGGGCGATGGCGGCCTGATCCGCGCGGTGCGGCGGCAGCGCGGTGCCGAGGCCGATCAGGCGGGTGGTGGCGGGTGCAGGTGCGATGGTGGCTCCTCAGGTAGCGTGGCACTTCGGGCCGGCAAGCAGAAGCTCCGAGGCCCTGCCCGGGAGACCGCTGAGGGGAAAAAGCAGGGTCCACCCCTTTTCTTCCCGGCCACGCCGCCGACAGAGTCCAAAGACATGCGGCGGCACCTCGGAACCCTCGCGCTGACCACGGCGCTCCTGGCCGCGGGCCCAGCCCGGGGCGAGGAGGAGCTCCCGCTGCGCGTGCTGAGCTTCAACGCCTGGGGCATCTGGATGGTGAGCCCGGCCCGGGAGGCGCGGATAGAGGCGATGGGCCCCGCCATCGCGGCCCTCGCGCCCGACGTCGTCGCCATGCAGGAGGTCTGGGTGGACGAGGACGCCGAGCGCCTCGCCGACGCCCTGGCCCGCGCGGGCCTCCCCCACAGCCAGCGCTTCTACAGCACCTGGCCCGGCAACAGCGGGCTCCTCATCGCCTCGCGCTACCCGATCGAGCGGGCGGAGTTCGTGGAGTACGCGGAGGGGACCTACCCCGACATCCCGTGGCACGTGGACTGGCTGGCCGGCAAGGGCATGGCGCGGGTCCGCCTGCGCACCCCGGCGGGCCCGGTGGACGTCGCGAGCACCCACGTGCAGGCGGCCTACGGGAGCCGGCGCTACGAGCTCATCCAGCTGTCGCAGCTCCTCGAGGGGGCGGAGTTCCTCGAGGGCAGCGACGACGTCCCGCTCATCGTGGCCGGCGACCTGAACGTGGGCTGCGACAGCCTCCCCTACCGCGCCTTCGCCCAGCGCCTGGATCTGCGCCCCACCGACCCCGAGTGCGGCATCGACTCGATCTCGGTGCGGGGCGGCGGCGGCCGCGACCTCGCGGTGTGGGGCGTGCGCAAGGTGCTGGACACTCCGGTCCGGCTCTCGGACGGCTCCGAGCAGCGCCTCTCGGATCACGACGGCCTGGTGGCCGACCTGACGCTGCGACCCGGCCACGTCGCGCCGGCGCGGATCAGCACCGCCGCCCGGTGGCTGGACGTCACGCGCGAGGCGCTCGGCCGCATCTACACCCACCGCACCCTCCTGTCGCGGCACCAGCTCCGAGACATCGTGCTCGCCGGCGCGATGCTGCAAGTCGCCTTGCTTCTTCTCGTGGTGTGGCGCAAGCAGCGCCCGACCAACCTCGCGCTGCGACGCCCCCTCGCCGCCCTCGCCACCGCCGCCCTCGCGGCCGGGCTCTGGTTCGGCTACCTCGGGGCCAGCTACGCCCCCAAGCACATGGCGGAGCTGAACCAGGTGCGCCAGCGCCTCGAGAGCGCGCTCTCGGCGGGGATGCTGGGCGCCCGCTGAAGTGCTATGAGCGCACCATGGAGGTGCGCCTGGTGGGCCTCGACGCCCTGCCCGCCTGTCTGGCGGTGCGCCACACCGTGTTCATCGAGGAGCAGCAGGTCCCGCCCGACCTCGAGGTGGACGGGCTCGATCCCGAGGCCCTGCACGTGCTCGCCACCGACGACGCCGGCCGCCCGGTGGGCACCGCGCGGATGCGCGTGCTGCCCGGCGCGCGGGCCAAGGTGGAGCGGGTCGCGGTGCTCGCCGAGCAGCGCGGCGCCGGCCTCGGCGCCCGCCTGATGGACGCGCTCGAGGCCGAGGCCCGCCGCCAGGGCCTCCGCCACGTCGACCTCTCGGCCCAGGTCCCGGTGCTCGGCTTCTACGCCGCCCGCGGCTACGTGGCGCACGGGCCCGAGTTCATGGACGCGGGCATCCCGCACCGGAAGATGACCCTGGAGCTCGCGCCGTGAAGACCAACGCGATGCGCATCCTGGAGCGCGCCGGCGTCCCCTTCGAGACCCGCGCCTACGAGGTCGACGAGTCCGACCTGTCGGCCATCACGGTGGCCCACAAGGTCGGCCTCGACCCGCGCCAGGTCTTCAAGACCCTGGTGACCCGGAGCGGCCGCGACGTGTTCCTCGCCGTCATCCCCGGCGACGCCGCCCTCGATCTGAAGGCCCTGGCCCGGGCCACCGGCGCCCGCAAGGTCGAGATGGTCCCCCTGAAGGAGGTGCAGGCCCTCACCGGCTACATCCGCGGCGGCGTCACCGCGCTCGGCACGAAGAAGCCCTACCCGGTGTGGGTCGACCGCAGCATCGAGGCCTGGCCGGTGGTGGCCGTCTCCGCCGGCACCCGGGGTCTGCAGCTCCTGGTCGCCCCGGCCGACTACCTGAAGGCGACCGGCGGGCAGCTGGCCGAGCTGGCCACGGGCGGTGGGGCGGAACCCGCGTGACGTGCGCGGAGGGGTCTGCTAGAAGCCCTCGCACGCATCCGTAGCTCAATTGGATAGAGCACTGGGCTTCGAACCCAGGGGTTGGGGGTTCGAGTCCCTCCGGGTGCGCTACCCGCCTGCCGTTCCATTCCGGCACGGATTCGTAACGGCCCTCCGAGTCGATCACGGGCGATTGTTACGGCTGGCTACACGTTGCAGATTCGACCGAAGTCGGTCCGCTGCGATCCAAGTTGGCACGCTGACTGCTTCGCAGTTCAGTGTGCCCCGCGTCGCCGCAGACCTGCAGGTGCTGTCCTACATCCCGCTCGTGGAGCGCATCGTCCACAGGGTGAAACGCGGCCTGCCGCGGGAGGCCGACACCGACGGACTCCTCGGAGCCGGTATGGTCGGGTTGCTCCAGGCCTTGGACCGCTTCGACCCCGACAAGGGGGTCGCCTTCGAGGCTTACGCGACCATCCGCATACGCGGGGCGGTGCAGGACGAGCTGCGGTCGGTGGACCACCTGACCCGGACCCAGCGCCACCACGCCCAGGCCCTCCAGGCCGACCCCGAGGCGTTCGGGGGCGAGGACGTGGCCATGGCCGGGACGCCGTTCTCGGCCCCGATGAGCTACGACCCCTTCGTGCTGGACGACACCATCACCGGCACCCCGTGGCAGGAGGCAGTGGACATGGAAGAGGCCCTGGCCAAGCAGGAGCTGCTCGAGCACCTGAAGGCGGCCTTGCAGAGCGCCCCGGACCGGGACCGGATGGTGCTGAGCCTGTACTACGAAGAGGAGCTCTCCCTGCAGGAGGTCGGAGACATCCTGCAGGTGTCGCCGTCGCGGGTGAGCCAGCTCCTGAGCCGCTCGCGCGCCCGGCTGCTCACCCAGCTGTCGGCGTAGCGCGCTACTCGACGTCGGGGGTGGAGGCAGACGAGCCGGTGGTGGCGGTGACGGTGCCCCCCAAGAAGCCCAGGACCTCGCGGTTGTAGTCCTTCCAGCAGTCCATCTGCACGGTGTGACCGCAGCCCTTCAGCTCCACCATCTTCGAGCCCTGGATGCCGTCGTGCCCGTAGGCCATCACCCCGCGGGTGTGGCCCGGGTGCATGAAGCGGTTGGGGATCAGGCGGTCCTTGTTGCCGAAGATGATCAGCGTGGGCGCCTTGACGCGGCCGAGGTTGCCCCGGGTGAACTCGGTGTTGGTGAGCCCCTGCACGCTCTTCACCTGGGCGTAGGCGTAGGCGTCGAACTCGTCGGTGCCGATGACCCGAGCCCGCTCCTCCACCAGCCACGCGTAGTCGTTGCTCCAGCGGTAGAAGTTGTTCCGCCGGATGGAGCCCCACAGGCCGGCCTCGGGCACGCTCTTCACCAGCGCCACGCTGAACACCGAGCGGAACCACTCCCGCTCCGCCGGTGAGAACTTCTCGAACCCGGCCGGCGCGGTGAGGACCAGCGCCTCGACTTCATCCGGCCAGGTGATCGCGTAGGACAGCGAGGTCTGGCCGCCCATCGAGTGGCCGACGAGCACCGGGCGCTCGACGCCCTGCGCCTTGGCGAACGCGCGCACCACCTCGGCCATCGCCACCATGGTGTACGGGAACGTGGCGGGCTTGGCGCTCTTGCCATAGCCCAGCATATCGAGGGCGAGGACGCGGTAGCCCTCGGCGGCGAAGGCGTCGAGCTGGTAGCGCCAGAACTTCAGGTAGGAGCCGAGGCCGTGCACGAAGATGACGGTCTTCCTGCCCTCGGGGTTGAGCTCCACGTAGTGGACGCGGGCCGGGACGCCGAGGTCGAAGCGCTGGGTGATCTCGTCGAGGACGAGGTCGCCCTCGGTCCAGGGCTGGCCCTCCACCGAGGTGTAGGGGTACTCGGAGAACGGCATCGGCCCCTTCTGGGAGAAGCTGGGGATGCACGCGGTGAGGGCCAGGGCGGCGATGACGGGTGACAGGCGAGTGCAACGCATCTTTCGTTCCTCCCGCTCCTAGAACGCGTACCAGGTGAAGGTGGTGAACATGACCCAGGGGTTGGCGGCCACCTGGTCGTTCCCATCGTAGAAGCTGCCCGGCACCATGTAGCCGGCGTGCAGGCCCACCGTCATCAGGTAGCGGATGTTCCAGGTCAGCTCGGCGTTGACCTCGAGGCCGATCGTGCGGCCCCGTGAGACGCCGTCGGTGAGATCCGGGGGCCGCACGGTCGACATCGCGTAGCCGAGGCCACCCTTCAGGTTCAGGGTGTACGGGATGATGTCCCACCTGGCGGCGCCGAGGACGGTCATGAGGCCGTAGCCCTGGTTCGAGATGTCGGTGACCGCGCCGGTGTAGTTGCTCACCGTCTGGGTGAAGGGGAACAGGAGCAGCATCTTGTGGTTGAACCAGACCGAGCCCGGGAGGCCGTACTGGTTCAGGGTGAAGGCCGACTTGTACTTGCCGTCGGTGGGGTCGCTGTCGCCCGAGACGAACATGGTCTCGAGCGACACCACGTCGTTGGTGGTCTTGCCCCAGTTGTAGAGCCCCTCGAGGTTGGCGGAGAGGCCGAGGATGTCGATCTTCTGGTTGAGCTCGGTGGTCTCGGCCTGGCTGCGGTACTGGCCGACGTTCAGCATCATGAAGCCCGACGCCGCGAAGTCGCCGTTGTCGAAGTGGATGTTGTGGTGGAAGTGGGCGCCGATGAACTCCACGTTCCCGTTGGGCTCGTCGATGTTGAAGGTCGCGGTGCCGGTGAAGCCGCTGAGGCCCGAGGAGGCCGGGCCGCCGCGCACCAGGCCCTCGAAGGCGAACGCCTTGCCCTTGGTGGCGTCCTGGAGGTGCCAGAACGACAGGCCCACCACCGTGCCCGGCTGCACCACGTAGGCGTAGTCCAGGGTGGCCAGCCACGCGAACTTGAGCCGGGGGTCGTCCTTGGTGGCCTTGTCGGGCTGAGTGGCCTCCAGCGGGATGAAGGAGGCCTTCCAGATGCCACCGTACTTGCCGTAGACCGAGAGGCCGGTGGCGTCGGTGCCGAAGTACGTGAGCTTGTAGCCGGTCTTGATGATGTCGAAGAGCGACGTGATGGTCGGGTCGTAGATCGAGTCGTAGATCGACTGGGTGCCGATCAAGATGGAGAGCCGCTGCGGGTTCCGCGTGGGGTAGATCGCCACGTTGACGTTCTTGGTCTGGATGTTGACCTGGTCCGCGTTGAAGCCACCGCCCTGGTTGTTCTGGATCGCGTTGGCGGCCTGGCCCCACATGTAGTCGACCTCGAACTGGGCGCGGAACGCGGCGAGCCCGTCGACGAAGTGGGGGGCGTATTGGATCACCGGGATCCAGCGCTGCTCTACGAAGAACGCGGGAAGGTCGTTGTCGACCCGGGTCTGGGAGCCGGTGGTCCCCGGCCCGATCGGCCCGAGCGAGACGCCCTTCAGGCCCGAGGGATCACCGACCACGTTGCTCGCGGTGACCCGGGAGAAGAAGTAGTTGATGAGCTTGAACTCCGACGGCAGCGGATCCGCTTCGCGGGCGTTCCGCTCCTCCCAGTCCACATAGTAGGGGCCAGGTCCAGCGGGGGGTATGGCGCCCGCGGGCGTCGCCGTGCACACCACGGCGCCGACAGCGGCCAACAGGGTGAACCAGGGAGCGCGTGTCCGTCGCATCTCGAGCCTCGCTTGCCCGCGTCGGGCGGGCGCCTCGACACGGACCACGCCGCCCCAGGGCCCCGTTGGGGCCCGGTGAAGGGGCAGCGGGTCCTGTGTCGATGGGTCCTACTGGACGTCGTAGACCTGGACCGCGTCGCCGGTGAAGGCGGCGCCGTTCAGCGTGACGGTCGCGGCACCCACCGCGCCGTCGGCGCAGCGGTGGCCGGTGGCCTGGCCACTGAAGAAGAGCTCCATGTCCACCTCGGTGCCGTCGGCCGAGATCATGGCGCGGCCCTCCTGGGTGAAGCCGGCGTAGGTGACGGTCACGTCGAAGCACGAGCAGTCCGCGGCGGTGTTCTCCACCAGCACGCCGGTGGAGGTGGCCTGGAAGTCGGCCACCGCGGCCTTGGTGTTCACGTCGCAGGTGCCCACGTCGCCCTGGTTCGGCGCGCCGCTCAGGGTGCCGAAGCCGGTGGTGACCTGGAAGTTGTTGTTCACCACCTCGATCTTGGTCTCGTAGATGCACTGGGTGGCGGCGCCGAAGTTGATGTTCCGGTCGAAGCCGTTCGGGTGCGAGGGGATGTTCTCCCCGTTCATCACCAACGTCTTCCCCTCGAGGAACGCCTGCACCTTGGCCACGGTGTCGTAGTCGCAGCCGGTGTTGTTGTTGTTGTTGTTCGTGTTGTTGTTGTTGTTGTTGGTGTTCGTGTTGTTGTTGTTGTTGTTCGTATCGTCGCCACCACAGGCCGACACGCCCAACGCCAAGAAGCCAACCATCGCTACTGAAGCAAGCCGTTTCATCGTGTTCTTCCTTTCAAGCTGAGCTGTGGGGCATTCGGCGCCTCCGCGTCAGGAGGCAACCAAGACCCACCATCAGACACATCGCAAGTTCGTTCAGGGCCACCTGGGGTCGCGCTCCAGCCCCGACGGTCCATAGTGACTCGGGACGACCCAGCGTCGCCCGGTGTCGAGTCGTTCCCCCTGAGTGAAGGCTTCTGGCCGCGCATACGAGTCTTCCTCGAAGGTCATCGAGCCCCGGGCGCGTCGCCAGTGGCGGCGCGGGCCGGTGACAGCGCGCCGTAGCGGCGGGCCAGGGTCAGCACGGTGAGCAGGCCCAGCGCGCTCAGGATGCCGCTCGTCGCGCTGATCGCAGGGTTCAGCACCTTGCCCTGCCCCCAGACCACCACGCCGTAGTGGGCGAAGTGCACGAGCGGCCCCACCAGGGCGGCGAGGAACACGTCCCGGGAGGCCAGCTCCTTCACGAAGATGCCCCCCGCGATGGGCGCGAGGGACGCGGCCACCAGGCCGTAGATCCCCACCTGGGCGAAGATCCCGACGAGCTTCGGCGGGTCGAGCGCCACCACGAACGAGACCACGCCCATCGCCACGATGATGTAGCGGCTCGCCTTCAGCGCCACCGCGTGCCGCTCCTCCTCGGTCTTGTCACCGAGCAGGCGCTGCCCCAGCGCGCCGAGGAACACGTCGTTGGCCGCGATGGTGGAGGCGGAGACCAGGATGCCGTCGAGGGTGCTCATCCCCGCCGCGAGCAGGGCCACGCTGATCAAGACGCCGGTGATGGGCGAGAAGGAGCGGGCCAGGTAGATGGCCATGACCTCGTCCTGGCGCACGATGTCCGGGTAGCGGATGCGGGCGTACATGCCGGCCATCAGGATCATCGTGAAGATCAGCCAGACGCTGGACGCGATGATCAGGTAGCGGTTCACGTCCCGGTCGGAGCGCAGGTACATCGACTTGGTGAGGATGTGCGGCTGGGCCACCAGCCCCACCCCCACCACGAAGCCGCAGACGAGCACGCCCCACGCGGAGTCGAAGAGCGGCGCCTCGGGGTTGAGCGGCTTCACCAGGTTCGGGTCCTGGGCCGCGAGCTGCGAGAAGAACGCGCCCACCCCGTCGCTGAACAGGCTCAGGCCGGAGCCCACGATGAGGATGGCCACCGCCACCATCAACGCACCCTGCAGCGCGTTGGTGTAGACGTGGGCGTAGGTCCCGCCCATCAGGATGTACGAGAAGACGAAGCCGACGATGATCACCAGCGACACCACGTAGGTGGTGCCGAGGGTGTGCTGCATGACCAGGGCGGAGCCCTTCACGATCAGCACCACGAAGGCGATCGAGAGGACGAGGTTCAGCACCGCGAAGTAGGTGCGCATCGCGGAGTGGCCGTAGCGCGCCCCCACCCACTGCGGCAGGGTCAGGACCCGCCCCTCCATCCCCAGCCGGCGGAAGCCCTTCGAGAAGAGGACCAGGCCCACCACCACGCCCGAGAACGAGGCCACCCCGAAGTGGAGGAGCGCGGCGAGGCCGCTCTTGTAGACGAAGCCGGGGTTGATGACGAAGGTCGCGGTGCTCGCGATGGCCGCGGCGAGGGTGATGCCGGTGATCACCGGCCCGAGGTCCCCGTTGCCCAGCGCGAACCCGGAGAGGCTCTTGGTGCGGCTCATCCCGCGCAGGGCCAACCCCGCCGTCGCCACCGCGTACACCCCGAAGGCCAGCCAGGCGATCGTCTGCTTGTCCATGGCCTCGCTCTCCCCCCCTCCCCCCGGGCGCCGGACTTTTCCGCAGCGCAATATCCCGAAGGGGCCACCAGGACTAATTCGGGCCCAAGATGCCGTCAAGCCGTAACTTGTGCGCCACAGCAATTATTTTGCAACGCGAAGCGTCAATCGGAGTACAGGTAACGCACAGCGTCGAAAGCCAGCCACGTCGGCTGCGGGCGGGTGCGCCGTGCGGAGGATTCCACGGACGCGCCACCCGGAGGCTAGCGGCGGCGAAACAGGACGACGCCAAGGACCAGGACCCACGCCCAGGCTCCGGGCGCGCCCGCGCCCCGGCAGCCGCCGGCTGCTGGCGCCAACCCGGCGTCGGCGACGCCGTCGACCGAAGCCCCGGCGTCGGCGTCGGAGCCGCCGTCCGGCGGGATCCCCGCGTCCGGGGCCGGCGTCCCCGCGTCCTGCGGCGTCCCCGCGTCCGGCGCCGGCGTTCCCCCATCCGCCGCCATGCCGGCGTCCGCAATGGGCCCTGCATCTTCGGGGACCCCGGCGTCCGGGGCGGGGCCGGCGGCGATGCGCGGGTTGTGCTCGGCGAAGAAGCGCGCGAGGTACGCGGGCCACGCCGGGCCCCGGCTGGCGATGAACTCCACCTCGAAGCCGCTGCCGGAGCCCGCGGGGAACGCGTGCCCCATCCCCTGCACCACGATGCGGGACACCCGCGCGCCCTCCGCGTCGGACCACACGCGCCCCTGCCCCGCCGGCTGGTAGCCCTCCAGCGTCGTGACGTCGAGGTCCGAGGCGTCGGGGGCGCTGGCCAGTGACGCGTACATCTCGGCGTTCACGGTCGCGTAGCCCTGGGCCACCACGTAGTCCGCGGTGCCGGTGATGATGGACGCAACCTGGCTTGCCAAGTCTGCCTCGGCGGCCCCGGCCAGCTGACGGCAGACCGTCTCCGCCGCGGCCGCGGTGGTGCCCACCAACCCGGCCTGCTGCTGGCTGGTGCCCACCGCGGGCCCCGCGTTGACGCCCACCCCGGCGAAGACATCGGGCGCGAGGCAGCCCATCACCACCGCCTCCCCCGCCCCTGAGGAGAGCCCTGCGATGTAGACCTGGTTCGGGTCGATGCCCAGGCTCCCGTCAGCGAGGAGATCACGCACGAGGTCGAGCAGGTACGGCGAGTGCCGCGTGGTGCGGCTGTGGTTCGCGCCGTAGTAGTCCCAGCACCCGAGGACCACGCCGCCGTTGGGCACCTGGGGCGCCGCCACCACCATGCCCCAGGCCTCGGCCGCCGGCTCCAGGTTCCCGCGCCGCACGAAGGCGTCGTTGGCCTGGGTGCAGCCGTGCAGGAGCACCAGGAGGCTCCGCCCCGACCCCACCGCGCCCGCGGCGTCGGGAAGGTAGAGCCGGGTGTCCATCCCCCCCGCGGTGCGGGTGCTCCACTCGCCCGCCGCGGCCGCAGTGGGCGCGAGGCAAGCCAAGGTGATGATGCAAGCTGTCTTCCACATGTTCGAAACCTGGTTCAGGTGCGCGCGCGGGCCCGGTCGCCGTCGGGTCGCTTCTTCGAGCGGGCCGGCGGGGCCTTCGGGGCCTCCGCCAGCTCGTGCTCCGCCCACCACGCCGAGAGCTGGGGCCACAGCCCGGTGGCGGCGCGCCGGGACACCACCGCCCCGACGTGACCGCCGCTGAGATCGATCTGGCGCGTGACCTCCGACCCCACCCGGTCCAGGAGCACGCGGCAGCTCTCGGGGGGCACGATGTGATCGTGCTGGAAGGTGACGGCGAGGGTCGGGCAGCGCACGTCCTCGAGCCGGACCGGCCGCCCCGACAAGGTGAAGCTGCCTTGCAGGAGCTCGTTGCCCTGGTAGAGGGCCCGAATGTAGCGCCGGTAGCAGTCCCCGGGGAACGAGATGTTGTCCGCCCCCCAGGTCTCGATCGCGAAGAAGGAGTCCAGGAACTCGTCGTCGGCCGAGCGCTCCACCAGCTGCTTCAGCTTCACGAGGTTCAGGGTCGGCTTGAGGAGGTGAAAGCTGGCCTGCATCAGGGGCCAGGGCGCGTTCCCGAACGCGTCCACCAGGGCGTCGACGTCGAAGGCCCGGCTCCTGGTCCAGATCGAGAGCAGGCCCTGGTCGTGGAAGTTGATCGGCGCGGCCAGGGCCACGAGCGAGGCCACGCGCTCGGGGTGCGCGGCGGCGTGGATGGTGGTGAGGGTGCCGCCCAAGCAGTAGCCCAACAGGTGGGCCTTGTCGGCCCCCGCGGCCCGGCAGGTGGCCCGGAGCGCGCGCCCCAGATAGCGATCGCAGATCGTGTCGAAGGTGAGGAAGCGGTCCTCGGGCCCCGGGGTGCCCCAGTCGAGCAGGAACACGTCGTGCCCCGCCTGCACCATGTACTCGGCGAAGGAGCGCCCGGGGAGGAGGTCGAGCACGTAGTGCCGGTTGATGAGCGAAGGCACCAGGAGCACCGGGGTGCGGTGCTTCAAGGGGGCGCCCTCCCGCCGGTAGCGGAGCAGGCGCCACTTGTTCTCGCGGATCACCTCCTCGGCCGGCGTCGTGCCGACCGGCGGACGCCCCCCCAGGAGTCGCGCGGCCACCTTCCGGAGGCCGATCATGCGTACAGCGCCTCCAGCTCCTGGCGGAACGCCTCGTACACCCGCTTTCGGCGCACCTTCAGGGTGGGCGTCACCAGCCCCGACTCCACGGTGAGCGGGGTGTCCATGATCTTGAAGCGCTTGATCGTCTCGTGGTGCGCGAGCTCCGCGTTCACCTTCTCGATCCGCGCCGCCACCTCGCCTTGCAGGAACGCCGACCACTCGCTCGCGGGCAGCCCCGCCGCGCGGGCCAGCCGCCGCGCCTCCTCGTCCACCAGCCACACCCCGGCCACGAGGTACTTGTGACCGTCGCCGTACACCACGAGGTGCGCGATGAGCGGGTCGTCACGGAAGCGCAGCTCGATGTTGGCCGGGGGCACGTTCTTGCCGCCCGCGGTGACCAGGATGTCCTTCTTGCGATCGATGATCTGGAGGAACCCGTCGTCGGTCCACCGCCCCACGTCGCCGGTCTTGAACCAGCCGTCCGGGGTGAAGGCCTCCTGCGTCGCCACCGGCTCTTTGTGGTAGCCGGAGAACACGCTGGAGCCGCGGGCCAGGATCTCACCGTCCTCGGCCAGCTTCAGCTCCACCGACGGGAACGGCTTGCCCACCGTGTCGAAGCGGTAGGCGTCGGGCCGGTTCATGGTGAGCGTGGGCGAGGTCTCGGTGAGCCCGTAGCCCTCGATGATCAGGATCCCGCACTCCGCGAAGAGGGTCTTCACCTCGAGCTTGAGCCCCGCCCCGCCCGACAGGCAGAAGTGCAGGCGGCCCCCGGTGGCGGCGAGCAGGCGCGCCTTCCGCGCCTCGGGGGTGGTCTCGTGCAAGGCGTCCTGCGCGAGCTTCTCCCAGTACGCGGGCACGCTCAGGAACGCCCCCGGCTTCACCTCGGGGAGCAGGCGCACCACGTCCTGGGGGCTGCACAGGTAGCTCGTCCAGCCGAGTACGTGGCCGACGAAGGTCTCGCCGTAGCCGAACATGTGGCTCATCGGCAGCCAGAGGAGGTCGGTGTCGCCCTCCTCGAGCAGGGGCCCCAGCACCTCGAGCCAGTCCCGGTGGTTGGAGACGAAGTTCCGGTGGGTGAGCGGGACCCCCTTGGGGTGCCCGGTGGTGCCCGAGGTGTAGAGCATCACCGCCATCTGGTCCATGGAGAGCCCGGCGAGCCAGCCCTCGAACCGGCTCGGGTCGGCCTCGTCGGCCGCCGCGCCCTGCGCCAGCACCGAGGACCACGACACGAAGGTGCGATCGACCACCTGCGCCGCCGGCACCGGCAGGCCCCTGGCCTTCACCGCCGCCACCGCGTCGGGCACCGACACGTCGTCGGACATGCAGATCACCTTCGTGATCTGCTCGTAGGCGTCGAAGCGGGCCAGCACCCGCTCGAGGAGGGGTTGGCCGTCGACCAGGAGCACCCGCGCGTCGGAGTGCTCCACGATGTACGCGGCCTGGTCCGCGGTGTTGGAGGGGTAGACCGGCACCAGCACCCCACCCGCGGACTGGATGGCCATGGCGCTCGCCGCCCACGGCACCGAGTTCGGGGCGAAGACCGCCACCCGGGCCTCGTCGCGCACCCCCTGCTCGGCCAGGTAGCTTGCCACCGCCCGGATCTGGCGCGCGAACTCGGCATGGGTGACCGGCACGAACCCGTCGGGCCCGGGCACCATGAAGCGCGGGCGCTCCGCGCGCTCCGGCAGCAGGTCGAACAAGAAGCGGGGGGTGGGCTTCAGGACGAGGTGACGGTCGACCTGCACGGCGTCAACCTCGCTTGCTGTCCAGCTGCTCCTCGAGGTCCATAAGGCGGCTCTCGAGCTCGTTCAGGGCGTGCAGGGTGCGCTCCTGGTCACGCTTGGTGGGCAGGCCGAGGCTGGCCCACCACATCGCGGAGGCCTTGTCGCTCATGGACTTGGCCTTCATCGCCGCGGTGAGCATGGTGCCCGCGGGCTCCAGCACCAGCGGGCTCCGCAGCCACACCTCCATCAGGTCGGCGGTGGCCTTCTCCCAGGCGTCGAAGCTCTTCTTGTAGGCGTCCCAGAACATGTTCTCTCCCCCGCGCAGTGACCCTTCGCTGCACTGCACAAATCTTGGCCGACGCTACATCCGGCCTATCAGGTCGTCAAGGCGCTTTGTTGCGGCGCGGGAGGAAGGTCTTTGTGCGGCGCCGGCACCGTGCTAGCGTGCCCCCGTGCAACCCCCCAGCCCCACGGTGGTGGTGAAGAAGTACTCCAACCGCCGCCTCTACGACACCAGCGACAGCCGGTACATCACGCTGGAGGAGCTGGCCCAGAAGATCAGGGCCGGCAAGGACGTGCGGGTGGTGGACGCCAAGTCGGGCGAGGACCTCACCCAGTCGACGCTCGCCCAGATCATCCTCGAGAGCCGGCGCGCGGCCCGGCTGCTCCCGGTGCCCCTGCTCACCCAGCTCATCCGGATGGGCGACGACGCGCTGGCGGAGTTCTTCAGCCGCTACATGTCGTGGGCGCTGGAGCTGTACACGCACGCACGCTCGGGGGCCCAGGCGCTGTCGCCCCTCAACCCCTTCGCGACCCTCCCCTTCACCGCCACCAACGCGCTCGCCCGGCTGTTCGCCAACGGGCCCGGGTGGGCCGAGGCGGGCGCACCACCACCGCCGCCGCCCCCCGCGGCTGCCGCGCCGGAGCCCGAGCCCGAGGACGAGGCGGAGGAGAGCAACGGGGCGAGCGACATCGCCGCGCTCCGCCGCGAGCTGGACGACCTGAAGGCCGCCCTCAAGGCCACCCTCCTCAAGGACCAGGGCTGAGGCCGAGCCATCTTTTTTTTGTGCACCGCACAATTTCCGTCTTGACGGTGCCGCGTCTCATCCTTAGCCTCAGCGTCGAATCCAGGGCATTCGCCCAGGAAAACGGCAGGAAGAGGGTTTACCGATGAGCACCAAGACGACTTCGCAGACGCAGCAGAACGAGGGCCCCGCGGCGGCCGCCGCCTCCGCCTTCGACAAGATGGCCGAGGACAACATCGCCCGCATGGAGGCCTTCTTCCAGGAGATGACCAAGCTCCAGACCAAGTCGATGGAGCAGTCCGTGGCCGCCATCGACGAGGCCGCCAAGCTCATGAAGGAGCAGATGCAGTACAGCGCCAAGCTGGCCACCGAGTGGCAGCGCATGGCCCTCGAGACCTCCCGGCAGGCCGCCCAGATGATGGGCAAGCCCTGGATGCTGAGCTGATGAGCGTCGAGCTCGCCCCGACGCCCAAGGACACGATCCTGAGCGAAGGGACGGCTCGCCTGTATCGGTTCCGCCGGCCGGACACCCGGCCGGTGGGCACCGGCCGGCGTCCCGTCCTGGTCGTGCCCTCGCTGATCAACCGCTGGTACATCCTGGACCTGCGCGCTGGCTACAGCGTGGTCGAGGCGCTCAACGCCCGCTACGACACGTACCTGCTCGACTGGGGCGTGCCGGAGGACGAGGACCGCTACGAGACCTGGGACCGGGTGCTCAAGAAGCTCGGCCGCGCGGTGCGCAAGGTGCTCCGGGAGACCGGCGCCTCGCAGGTCACCTTGCTCGGCTACTGCATGGGCGCGACCCTCTCGGGGATCTACACCGCGCTCCACCCCAACCAGATCGGCGCGTTCATCAACCTGGCCGGCCCCTTCGACTTCTCGGAGGGCGGGATGCTGTCCACCCTGGTGGATCCGCGCTGGTTCGACGTGGAGGCCATCGTGGGGGCCGGCAACCTCGCCGCCACCCAGATGCAGAGCGGGTTCACCGCGCTCCGCCCCACCCTCCCGGTGGGGAAGTTCGTGAACTACCTCTGGAAGATGCACGACGAGGCCGCGATGGACGCGTTCAGCGCGCTCGAGGCGTGGTCGAGCGACAACACGCCCTTCCCCGCCGCCGCGTACAAGACGTACATCGAGGAGCTCTACCAGAAGAACGCCCTCGTGAAGGGCGAGCACTGGGCCCTCGGTCGGCAGGTTCGCTTGCAGGACATCACCTGCCCGGTGCTCAACATCGTGGCGTCCAAGGACAACATCTGCCCGCCCCCGGCCGCGCAGGGCCTGGTGGACAACGTGGGCACCGACGACACCACCGTGCTCACGGTGCCGGGCGGGCACGTGGGGGCGGTGGTGGGCAGCCGCGCCTCCCGCGAGCTGTACCCGAAGATGCTCGACTGGATCGACGCCAAGAGCCGGCCCCCCAAGGCCTCGCCCCTGCCGCCTTCGCCGCCGATGGCGCAGGCCTGAACCACTTGCCTCGGGCCGCGCCATGGGGCTTCGTGGGCTCCATGGCGCGGCCCCCTCCACTCCTGGGCCTGACCCCCGACGCCCTGGCCGAGCGCCTGGGCGGGCCGGGCCGCGCCCGGGCGGTGTTCCGCGCCCTCGCCGCGGGGGCTGACCCGCGGGCCGAGCTCACCCCGAAGGCGAGCCTGCGCCTGGCCGAGGCGGCCACGTTCGCGCCGCTCCCCATTCAGGCCCGCGCGGTGGCCTCGGACGGCACCACCAAGCTCCTGCTCTCGGTGGACGAGGGCCACGCGGTGGAGTGCGTGCTCATCCCCGAGCGCGACCGCACCACCCTGTGCGTCTCGAGCCAGGTGGGGTGCAGGCGCGGTTGCAGGTTCTGCCTGACCGGCACCATGGGCCTCGTCCGGAGCCTCGGCGCCCACGAGATCGTGGGCCAGGTGCACGCCGGCCTCGCCGCGATCGCGGCCGCCGACGGCGCGCTCCCGCCGCTCCGGAACGTGGTGCTCATGGGCATGGGCGAGCCGCTCGACAACCCGGTGGCGGTGGAGGCCGCGCTCGCCATCCTGACCGACCACCGCGGCTTCGGGCTCGCCCCCCGCCACCTCACGGTGTCCACCGTGGCCCCCTCGCCCGCCGCGGTGCGCCGGGCCACCGCGTGGCCGGGGCACCTGGCGTGGTCGCTCCACGCGGCCGACGACGCCCTCCGCAGCGCGCTGGTACCCACCGCGCGGTTCGCTGTCGCGGCGCTGCGGGACGCCTTCGCCGAGGTGTGCGCGGCCCGGGGCCAGCCCCTGTTCGTGGAGCTCACCCTCCTCGACGAGGTGAACGACGGCGACGCCCACGCGGACGCCGCGGCGGCGCTGTTGGCGGGCTTCCCCACCGAGGTGCGCTTCAACCTCCTCCCCGTCAACCCCGCCCCCGGCCTCCCCTTCCGACCGGCCGCCCCCGAGCGCGCCGCCGCGTTCCAGGCGCGGCTCATCGAGCGCGGGTTCTTCGCCAGCCTGCGGCGCCCCCGGGGCCAGGACGCTCGCGCCGCCTGCGGCCAGCTTGCGATCCTCCCCGGGGCCGCGTAACCCAACCTCGTGTCCGTCTCGGTCATCGAGACCCGGGAGGCGCTGGACGACCTGGCGCCGGCGTGGCGCGCGCTCTCGGATCGCGCCGCCACCGCGCACCTGTTCAACGATCTCGACTGGCTGAGCGCCTGGTGGGCCGCCTTCGCCCAGCCGCAGGACCGCCTGCACATGTACGCCCTCAGGCGGGGCGACGGCCTCGCCGCGCTCCTGCCGACCTACCTCCCGGCCCCCGGCGGGCGCGCCGCGCCCCGCCGCCTCACCACCCTCTTCAACCACTACCTGGGCCGCACCGACGCGCTCCTCGAGGCCCCGGGCGACGCCCACGCGCTCCTCGAGGCGGTGCACGCCGACCGACGCGGCTGGGACGTGGCCGAGCTGAGCCAGGTGCCCGAGGACTCCCCGTTCTTCGAGGCGCTCTGCCAGCCCTCGGCCGGGCTGTCGGCCTACGGGGTGCGCAACATCTCCTCCCCCTACCTGGAACTGGGCGAGGGGGGCTACGAGGCGTGGTACAGCGCGCGCTTCTCGGGCAAGAAGCGCCAGCAGGACCGCCGTCGCCTCCGACAGGCCGAGAAGCAAGGCGCCTTGCTCGAGGTGCTCACCGACCCCGAGCGGGTCATCGCCGCGTTCGAGGCGGGCCTCGAGGTCGAGGCCCTCGGCTGGAAGGGGGCCCAGGCCAGCGCGATGAAGAGCCGGCCCGAGACCGCGGCGTTCATGCGGAATGTGGTGCGCCGCTTCGCCGCCCGCGGCCTGGTGCGGATGGTGACCCTGACCGCGGCGGACCGGCAGGTGGCGTTCCTCCTGGGCTTCGCCCACAAGGGCTGCCTCTACTTTCACAAGACCGGCTTCGACCCCGAGTGGGAGGCCACGAGCCCGGGGCGCCTGGTGCTCCTCAAGAGCATCGAGGCGGCGTTCGAGGAGGGCCTTCAGCGCTATGACTTCCTGGGCGCGCCCGACCCCTACAAGCTGCAGTGCAGCCCCACCGTGCGCCCCCACGCGACGGTGTTCCTCTACCACCACGGCCTGCGCTCCCGGCTGCTCAGGGAGGTGAAGCGCACCGCGGTGCCGCTGGCCCGGCGCCTCGGCCGGGGCGGCCCGGCCCTGCCGGTGCGGGTGGATCGATGAGCGGCCCCAAGGTGGTGCACGTGGTGCGCACCCTCGGCCGGAGCGGGGGGATGGAGCGCAACCTCTACCGGGTGGTGGCGGCGACGACGCAACGCGGCCTGCGCCACGAGATCGTGCTGTTGTCCGACTTCGAGGACGTGATCGACTTCGGCGACCTGGCCCCGGTGACCCGGATCGTCACCCCGCCCAACGACCCGCGGCTGATCCTGAAGCTGCGCGCGTACCTCCAGCAGAGCCGGCCGGACGTGGTGCACGCCCGGAACTGGGGCGCGTGGCCCGACGTGGCGGTGGCCCGGCTCGCGGTGCGCCCCCGCCCCGCCCTCGTCTTCAGCTATCACGGCATGGAGAAGGGCGACGCCCTGTCGCTGAAGCGCAAGCTGGCCTTCCAGGCCCTGGCCCTGGCCACCGACCGGGTCTTCGCGGTGAGCGGCCCGGCCCGGGACCTCTTGAAGGCCGAGCTCGGGGTGCGCGGCCGGGTCGACGTCATCCCCAACGGGGTGGACACCGAGCGCTTCACCCCCCGTGTGGAACCCCGCCCGCCCGGCCCGCTGGTGATCGGCGCCGCCGGGCGCCTACATCCGGTGAAGAACTTCCCCCTCATCCTCGAGGCGGTGGCCCGGCTCCCGGAGCCCCTGCGGGGGGTTCGAATCCGGATCGCGGGCGAGGGCCCCGAGCGGGGTGACCTCGAGAATCGCGCAGAAGCGCTGGGGCTTCGGTCACAGCTGGAGCTGGTCGGTCACGTGGATGACGTGCCCACCTTCCTGCGCGGGCTCGATGTATTCGTGCTGAGCTCGGACCTGGAGGCGAACCCCAACGCCCTCCTGGAGGCCCTCGCGACCGGCCTGCCCTCGGTCGGCACCGCGGCGGGGGGCACGGTGGAGGTCACCGACCACGGCCGGGTGGCCCGGCTGGTGCCGCCCCGAGCCCCCGACGCCCTCGCCCAGGCCCTGGCCGGCCTCCTGGGTGACGCCGAGGGCCGCGCGCGCCTCGGGCAGGCGGCCCGCGCCTGGATCTTGGAGCGCTACGATCAATCCCGCATGATGGACGCGTACGAGGCCCTATATCGCCACCCCGAGGCGAAGGGACCAGAGCGGGTATGAAGCACTTGCAGGTGGAGCAGGTCCCCACCGGGGACGGGCGCTGGGTCGAGCTGTTGGCCAGCCACCCCATGGCCCGGGCGATCGTGCCTACCTGGGAGGTCCTGGCCGGCTGGTCCAACCACAACCTGGGCCTGTTCGCGGACGGCCAGCTGGTGGGCGGCCTCATCCTGTCGATGCAGCGCATCCCGTACGCGGCGGTGGCGCTGTCCCGCATCAACTGCCTGATGGTGGACCCGAGCCAGCACCTCAAGCCCCAGCTGGACGCCCTGATGGGCGCGGTGGAGCGCTTCTCGCGGAAGCACCTGGTGCTCGAGACCGAGCTCCGGCTGCGCCTGCCGGTGACCCCCGGCATCCCGGGGGCAGAACAGAACCGCGCCCTCCGCTCGGGCCTCGAGACCCACGGCTACACCCCGCTCACCAAGGTCGACACCACCTACTTCGTGCGCATCGATCGGGATGACGAGGCGCTGATCAACAGCTTCGACCGGAGCGCCCGCAACAAGATCAGGAAGGCCCAGCGGAGCGGAGTGCAGGTCAAGTTGTCACACGACTACAGCCTGCTCGACACCTTCTACGCCGCCTACCTCGACATGTGCGAGCGCAAGAAGGCCCCGGTGCAGCCCGAGGCCCTGGTCGGCCGCGGGCTGAAGCCGCTCATCGAGGCGGGGCAGGCCCTGCTCTTCGTCGAGACCTACCCAGAGGGCATCGGGAACATGGTGATCACCGACGCCCTCGGCGTGCCGTGCTACGTGCTCGGCACCCGCTCCCCCGCCAACGTGCGGGGCGACGTCCCCGGCGCGGCGCAGGTGGTGCAGTACGAGATCATGCGCTTCTTCCGCGACCGCGGGCACGCCTGGTACGACCTCGGCGGCTGCGAGGGCCCGGTGCCGGTCGAGGGCCACCACAACTTCGGGGTGTGGCGCTTCAAGTATGGGTTCCTGGGGGAGTTCGTGCGCTTCATCCCGTACATGCGGCGGGTGCGCGGGCCCTTCCAGCGGGTGGCCCACGCCGCGCACGTGCTGCGCGGGGACTTCATCTGACGCGCGCCAGCCCCCGACCCGACAGCCACGCGAAGCGCAACGTGAGCGTCACCGCCACTCCGACCAGGCCCAGGGCCAGGGCCCACCAGAAGCCCGCGACCCCGAGGCCGGCCTCGAAGCCGAGGTACAGGGCGAGCGGGAAGCCCAGGAGCCAGTGGGCGGCGGTGTTGGCGTAGAACGGCCAGCGGGTGTCGCCCGCGCCGCGCAGCGCCCCCGCCGCCACCACCTGTACCCCGTCCGCCACGCTGAACACCGCCGCGATGCGGAGCAGCTCCGCCCCCACCCGGATCACCCCGGGCGCGCCGGGCGCGAACCAGGAGGCCAGGGTCTCGGGCATCACCAGGAAGGCGACGCCGCCGAGGCCCATGAACGCCGCCCCCATGACCACCCCGAGGAAGCCGGAGCGCCGGGCGGCGCGAGGGTCCCCGCGCCCGATGTGGACGCCCACCCGGGTGGTGGTGGCGACCGCAAGCCCGACTGCGCACATGAAGGTGAGCGAGGCCAGGGTCAGGGCGATGTGGTGGCCGGAGAGGGCCTCCGCCCCGAAGCGGGCCACCAGCACCCCGACCAGTGCGAAGATGCCGACCTCGACCGAGAGCTGCAGGCCGATCGGCCAGCCCAGCTGCGCCACCCGCCACAGCGCGGCGGGGTCGGGCCGAGGCAAGCGCAAGCTGGCCTGCCCCGCCGCCGCGCGCCCGGCCATCGCCGCCACCCCGAACATGATCGCCCAGGACGCCGAGGTGGCCAGGCCCACCCCCACCGCGCCCATGTCGAGGCCGAAGACGAGCACCACGTCCGCCACCACGTTGACCGCGTTGGCGAGGAGCACCGCCACCAGCACCGGGCGCACGCGCTCCACGCTGGTGAGGAACGAGCGGCAGGCCCCGTACAGCACGTTGAAGGGCACGCCGGGCAGGCGCGCGTAGACGTAGAGGGTGGTGACCTCGACGATCGCGGGCGAGACACCGGCCGGGCCGAGCACCCGGGTGCTGATCCAGAGCAGGGCCGCGAGCGGCAGCGAGACCATGAGGGCGAGCCAGATCCCGCTCGCGAACCAGCCCCGGGCTGCCTCGCCCTCCCCCGCCCCGTGGGCCTGCGAGACGAGCGGCTCCAGCCCCATCACCAGGCCGAGTCCGAGCACGAGGATCACCGAGGCCAGCGTGTTCCCGAGGGACACCGCGCCCATCTCGAGGGCCGAGACCCGGCCGATCACGAAGGTGTCCACCACCCCCATGGTCATGAGGCCGCCCTGGGCGACCATCATCGGCGCGGCGAGGCGGACGAGGCGGCCTGCCTCGTGGAGCAGGCCGGGGCGGCTGGGGGTGTCCATGGCGCGGTCGGTCGTAGGATCAGCCGGGATCGAGGGGCTCCGGGGCCAGGCTCAGGAGCTCCATCTTCCCGGACTGCGCCGCCACTACCACCGCGAGCACCCGATCGCCCATGGGGTACAGCCCCAAGATCCGGGGCTGCCCCGGGAGGGTCTGGGCCGGACAGAACCCAAAGTCCACGCGGTACTGCTCGAGAAAGCCGGTCTCGCTCCCGTAGATGAGGCCCTCGGGGAACGCGCTCAGGCCGTTGCTCGACCCCAGGTCGGGCGCCGGGAGGGTCTGCACCGCGCTCCGGGTCACCACCATCACCGCCCCCACCGGGCTCAGGGCCACCAGCCCCATGCCCGGGATCTCCTTGATCCGCAAGGCGCCTTGCCCGTTGATGGGGAAGTTCTGGCGGGCCACCTCCACCCCTTCCTCCATCCAGAAGATGTCCCAGGTGCCGTGCTCGGTCGCCACCACCCGCCCCGGGCCCTCCCAGATGATCCGGCCCTCCTGCGCGGTCGGCAGGGTGCCACCCCCGAGCCTGCGGGCCAGGGTGCGGGGGGTGCCGGGCGCCAGCTGGACGAGGCGCCCGCCCTCGGTGGCCCCGAACACCTCGTAGCCGTCTGGCCCCGGGCCCCCCGCCAGGGAGCGCAGCTCGTCGTCGATGGTGGTGGCGGTCTCGGTGAAGGGGCCGCCGAAGGGCCCGTGCAGGACGCCCTCGTCCACCCCGACCCAGACCTCGCCGTCGGTGCCCAGGTGGATCGCCCGCAGCCCGCCGCTCGGGAGGGCCGAGTCGGGCAGCAGCTGCTCGATCGCCGCGTCCGGCGTCACCGACCACAGGGCCCCGCCGCGCGTCACCATCAAGAGGCGCCCCTGCCCATCCTCCACCACCGCCACCGCGGACCGCTCCAGCACCGTCTTGTCGGCCACCGGGAACGCCATGCACGGACAAGGCCCGGCCAACCGGAGCGCCTCCACCGCGGCCGGCCGCTCCCCGAGGGGCTCCCAGCCGCTCAGGCGGCCATCCTCGAGCACCACCCGATGCAAGTTGTCCTGCGTCGGGATCCGCACCGCGCCGCAGCGCTCGGGGGCCACCAGGCTCAGGTCGCCCTCCTCCAGGCCGAGGGCGGCCAGCGGCTCCGCGTACTGGAGCGCGACCACCTGCGTCGGCCCGCTCCGCTCCAGGGTGAGGGCGAGGAGGGGCCGCGCGTCCGCCGACACCGCCACCGCGGTGGTGGCCTCGCCCTCCTGGAGGACCACGAACACCACCGACCCGCCGTCGGTCAGGTCGGGGGGCGGTCCGAGGTAGAGGTCACCCCCGCCGCACGAGACGAGGGCGAGGGGCAGCGCCGCGAGCAGGGCTCGTCTCCCCATACGGGGAGCCTAGCAGGCCGCCGCCGGCGTCGCCCATGCGATCCGCGGGCGTCTTCAGTGGCCTGCCGACAGGCCGAGCGGTCAGCGCCGGGGCGACCAGCCCCCCGCCTGCAGCCTGGCCTGCACCGCATCGAGGTGGGCCCGCGCCGCGCTGCGCCATCGGCCGAGGGGTGCGCCGGCCAGCGTCAGGTGGTCGGCCCGCCCGTCCCGGCTGGGGTCGAGCAGGAGCGCGCCGATGGACAGCTCGAGGCGCGCCTCACCCACCCCCGCCAGGTGCAGCGAGAAGCCGGAGACCAGGTCGGTGGACGGCGACTGCAGCCACACCGAGGGCGACCCAGCCACCGGCTCCGCCGGGACCACCTTGACGCTCATGGGCTGGCCCCGCTCGTCCTCGGCCGGGATCCCGGCCCCGAGGGCCGCCGGGTCTACGCCTGCCGGGAGGGCCACCCGCACCCGGCGCGCCACCACCGGCCCCAGGCTGGCCAGGGCCAGGCCGTCCTCGGCCCCCGCGGCGGGCGTGGCGCCCCGACCCTTCAGGTACCGCTCCAGCTGGGGCGCGAGGGCCGCGGCCGGCCCGGGCCACGCCAGGGCCTCGCTCGGCCCGTCCGCCCACCGCGCGCCGCCCCGGTACTCGGCCAGGGTAACGATGAGCCGCGGGGCGCTCATCAGCTCGCCCACCGCGGCCAGCGCCTCGAGCACCGCCGCCTGGGTCGACGCCAGCTCCGCCGGGCCCTCCCAGTGCAGGTTCAATTGCACCGCATCGTCGCCGAAGCGCAGGGCCACCGCCGCCTCTTGCTCGTTCGCCGCCATACCCATGGTGCTTTACTCCAACTCCCAGCGGTTGCCATTCCGCACGAACACCCCATCCGTGCCGTTCTCCAGCCGGACGGTGATGCGATCGGTGTTGCCGAGGCCCGGGGGCTCCCGGCCGCCGTACCGCGTCATCTGGTTGTTCAGCCACTGCTCCACCTGGCCCATGAAGGAGCTGGTGCGCACCACCTCACCGTTGTCGGCCCGGACCATCTCGATGTTCCCGTCCACGTAACGCGGGCGGACGGTCCCGCGCCCGCCGGTGCCCGCGATGAGGTCGGGCGAGAGCGCCCCATACACCACCACCTCCCGCGGCCCGGGGCCGGTGGCGCCGTCGTACTTGCCCACGCCCTCGGCCAGCTGCCCGGTGACGTCCTGGGGCTGGGTCACCGGGTCCCGCACCGTCTTCACCTCGATGAGGTGGTCTCCGATCGCGATGTCCGCGTTGCGGGTCGTGCCGGGGATCGGGGTCTCGGACGCGCTGAGCCGGGCGTCCGGGGGCAGGCCCCGGAGGCGCGCCTCGATCTCGCGGAGCTCGTTGAGGTGGTCGAGCCGGTGCTCGGCCCCCTGGGTCGGGCTCTGGTTGGCGCCCCGGTTCTCGGTCACCCAGTCGTCCATCCCGCGCACCCGCGGGTCCTGGGACAGGCGGCTCACCATGCCGTCGGCGTCCACCTGGGCGAGGTCCACCCCGCGGCCCTGGGCCAGGGTCGCGTCGCCTTCCAGGTCGCTGAGGTACCGGCGCACCGCGGTCCGGTCCCCGTTCGGGTAGGCGGCGGCGAAGTCGTCCGCGGCCACCGCGCTGGGCGGGCGCTCGGCCAGGATCGCCCGCCGCATCGCCCCCGCGTCGAAGGGGTTGATGCCGTCCGACCCCGACAGCCGGGTGCGGGCCGCGGTACCCGCGCCCCAGAACGCCATCGATAGGCCCATCTGGGCCCGCTGGGCCCCGGTGAGGTCATCCCAGCGGGTGGCCAGGGTGTAGCCGGTGTCAGCCATGGCCAGGGTGTCCGCCGCCGCCGCGCCCACGTTCAAGGCGCTCGCCGCGGTGGCCGCGGCGGGGCTCAGGGCGCTCCCGGCCCGCGCAAGACGGACTGCACCCGCGGTGGCCCCCACCGCCGCCACCCCGAGGGCGTTCGCCCCCAGGTTCAGCCACTCCGAGCGCGCGTCGGCGTCGGTGAAGGGGTTGATCGACTCGCCGTGGTTGGCCCGGTCCAGGAGCCGCTCGCCCGAGCGCCCGGCCCCCCACAGGGACGCCGCCCCGAGCACCACCGGGCCCGCGGTGCCGCCGCTGCCCAGGATCACCGCGCCGCCGGCGACCACGCCGCCCACCAGGGCCGCGGTGTCCAGCGCCTGGACCACGTGCTCCCCGAGGGTGTCCACGGTGTCCGGGGTGTTGCCGCTCTGCAAGCTGACCTGCCCATCCGCGCCGCGGGTGAGGTGCCCGTCCGCCGGGTAGGTCATGTTGCCGGGCGGGAGCTTGTTGTTCTGTTGCCAATCCTCGAAGGAGTCGTAGGTCCGCCCGGTGTTGTCGACGAAGCGGTCCTGGCCGCTCTCCCTGTCCTGCACCCGGAACAGCGGCAGCTCCACCGGCCCGGTCTCGTCCGACGAGTACTGCACCGGGAGCACGGTCACCCGCGCGTCCTCGCCGCCCACCCGGCGGATCGCGTCGACCACCGGGGACACCGCCTCCGCCCCCGGGCCCTGTGCGTAGTAGGAGTGCTCGCCCCGCGCCACCGCGGCCTCGCGCGCGGTGCGCTCGGCGTCGGTCTCGCCCTCGGGCACCGTGGCCGGGATCCCCATCGCGAAGCCCACGGTGTTGTCGAGGTCGGTGCCCCGGAGGACCTGCGGATCGTCGCCGCGCAGCTCGGCGAAGCTCTCGGCCCGCGGCCGGGCCAGCTCGGTCATGACCTGCGGGTGGGTCCAGCCGCTGCCGTCGTGCGCGGCGAGGGCCCGGCCGTCGAGCTCGGGGTGCTGGCGGAGCAGGTTCAGGGCGTCGGCCCTGGCCTGGTCCGGGACCCCGGAGTTGCCGAGCAGGTCGCGGCCCTGGGACGTCTCGAGGATCCCCGTGAAGCGCTCGCCGTCGCGGGCCGCCGCCGCCGGATCATCGGGGTTCCAGGACGCCGCCATGGCGTTCGCCATCGCGGCCGGCATCTCGTGGTAGTTGGCGTAGACCTCGGGCGGGGTGTCGCGGAACGTGGCCGCGATGAAGCCCTGGGCCCCCTCGCTCGGCGGGTGGCCCACCGACTCCAGGGCCCGCTGGGCCGCGAAGACCCGGTGATCGTGCCCCGGCGCGCCGCCGTAGGCGAAGGAGCCGCCGTCGAGCAGCCGATCGTCGCCGAGCGCGAGGGCCTGACCGAGCTGCGCGCCGTCCTGCATGCTCATCCCGTCCAGGATCCCGCGCATCGCCTCGGGCTCCCGGGCCGCGTACATCAGCCCGGACGCAAGCGCGCCTGCGCGGGCCCGATCGGTGTGACCGGGCGGGCCCACCTCGGCCCCCCGCGAGGTCTCGACCGCCCGCGCCGCGTAGCGATCCGCGACCACCCGACCCAGCGCCGGATCCTCGCCCGCGCTCATCGCGAGGCGCTGGATCGAGCCGTAGTCGGTGGTGTCGTTCCACGGCTCGTCGCTGTTCGGGAGCCAGCGATCGAGGGCCTGGTCCGTCAAGTAGCCTTGCTCTTCGGGGCTGAGCGCGCCGAGGGGGCTGTCGCCCTTCAGGGCCGAGGTCACCGCCCGGTCGGCGGGGAACTCCGTCGCGTTGTCGCCCACCCAGTCCCTGATCTGCTGGGCACGCGCCGGATCCAAACCCTCGGGCGAAGCACCATCGGCCGCGGGCTCGGCATCGGCGTAGAGCCGGTCCGCCACACGGCTCAGGCTCGGGTCACCCAGCTCCTGGATGCGCTCCGCCCGCGCCTCGGGCGGTCGCGACAATACGTCTTGCAGGTTCTCCGCCTTGACCGCCGCCGCCTCGGTGTAAGGCGGCTTGCCGTCGACCGCCATGCCCTGGCGCGAGGCCCAGTCCTCGGCGCTGCGGTACGGCCAGGCGCCAGGGTTCCGGGGCGCGGCGCCGTCGTTCGGATCCCACACCCGCCCCGAGGCGCGGTCCCGGATCAACGCGTGACCCGCCCCATCCGCGTTCCCCTCCGCCGCGGTGCGGTTGTCGTCCATGAACACGACCTCGTCCCGGCCGGGCCGCGCGCCCTCCACCGCCCGCTCCAGGCAGTTCTCCTCGCCGTCGTCCAGCCGCTCGGTGAGCACCGAGGACGGCGCCGCCGGGTCGATGCGCGCGCGCGCGGCGGCGTCCCGCTCCCGCGACGCCTGCCGCGCGTCGTCGGACCGCTGCAGGTCTTCCGCGGTTCGGACCCGGGGCGCGGACTCGGGCGCCGCCGTCGCCGCCTCGGGCCCGGCGTCGGAGGTCTTCTTGGCCTCCTCGCTCGGGCGCGCGGCGACCTTCTCGGGGGTCTTCTCCTCGATCTTCGGCCGATCCTGGCGCGTCGAGGGGCTGCTCGTGATCCTGGACAAGGTGCTCGCTTATCGGCCCGGCCATCCGCCTGGTGCCTCCAAGCGCCTGAATTTCATGAGGTTTCTGTCATACATCTGCGACTATGTGTGACTGGGGACCACCGACCGCGCGGATCGCCCGGTAACAACCGGAGCGCTCACGCATAGAGACACGGGCAGATGAGCACCGAGACGCCCCTGTTCACCCCCCTCACCGTGGGTCGCCTGACCCTGAAGAACCGCGCGGTCATGGCCCCGATGACCCGGGGCCGCGCGGCGAGCACCGGCGGCGCCCCCACCGCCCTCATGGCCGACTACTACCGCCAGCGCGCGGAGGCCGGCCTGATCGTCACCGAGGCCACCGCGATCTCTCCCCAGGGCGTGGGCTGGGTGAACGCGCCCGGCATCTTCGCCCCCGAGCACGTGCAGGGCTGGCGCCCGGTCACCGCCGCGGTGCACGAGGCGGGCGGGCGGATCTTCCTGCAGCTTTGGCACATGGGCCGGGTCTCGCACCCCGACTTCCTCGGCGGCGCGCTCCCGGTGGGGCCCTCCGCGGTGGCCGCGGCCGGCGAGTCGACGACGCCCAACGGCAAGAAGCCCTACGTCACCCCGCGGGCCCTCGAGGCGGAGGAGCTCGCGGGCATCGCGGCCGACTACGCCGCCGCGGCGAAGAACGCGATCGAGGCGGGCTTCGACGGGGTCGAGATCCACGGCGCCAACGGCTACCTGCTCGACCAGTTCATCCGCGACGCGAGCAACCGGCGCGAGGACGAGTACGGCGGCTCGATCGAGAAGCGCTGGCGCTTCCCCCTCGAGGTGGCCCGGGCGGTCGCGGCGGCGGTCGGCCCCGAGCGCACCGCGATCCGCCTGTCGACGGTGTCGGGCTACAACGGCATGGGCGACAGCGACCCGCACGCCAGCTTCGCGTACGGCGCAAGCCAGCTTGACGCGCTCAGCCTCGCGTACGTCCACGTGCTCGAGGCGCGCCCCGGGCACATGCTCGCGGTGGCGGGGGTGGCCCCGGTGCACCCGCGCATCCGGGCCGAGTTCCGCGGGCCCCTGATCC
This sequence comes from Deltaproteobacteria bacterium, assembly GCA_020632995.1. Lineage (GTDB taxonomy): Bacteria > Myxococcota > Kuafuiibacteriia > Kuafuiibacteriales > Kuafuiibacteriaceae > JACKEN01. The sequence goes on from JACKEN010000001.1 coordinate 1,555,987, forward strand.
TGAACGGCGGCTACGACCGCGCGGCGGCAGACGCGGCCATCGCCGAGGGCGCGGCCGACGCGGTGGCGTTCGGGGTCCCGTTCCTCGCCAACCCGGACCTGCTGGCGCGCTTCCGGCAGGGGTCGGCGCTGAACCCGCCCGACTTCCGCACCTTCTACACCCCGGGGGCGGCGGGCTACACCGACTACCCGGCGCTCGGCTGAGCTACTTCAGCTCGGCGAGGGTTGCGAGGTCGAGCCCCTTCACCACCGCCTTCACGGTGTCCATCTTCACCTTGTCGGCGGTGGCCTCGACCATGAAGCGGTTGGCCACGATGACCTTCAGCTCGGCGCGGTCGCCGGTCACCTTCTCCATCGCGCGGTTGCCCTCGAAGGTGGTGGTCTTCTCGTAGCCGTCGTCGGTCTCCTTGTCGATCTCCACCGCGGCCCAGCCGGTGGCGGCCATCGCCGCGAAGCCGCGCATGGAGCCCATGTCGACCACCTTCAGGTCGAGGCGGGCGCCGCCCTCGCCTTCGTAGCGGGCGTCGGCCATCGAGACCTTCATCCCCACCGCGTTGGTCTTCTGACCCTCGGCCTTGGTCCGCTTCAGGCCCTCCACCGACTCGGGCATGCGCTCCTTGAGCTTCCGGAAGTCGACCGGCTCCACGTTGGTGACGATCTTCGCCTTCATGGCGTCCTGCATCCGGGCCAGCGCGTCCTGGACGTTCTGGGGGGCATCCTCGGCCGCCTCACCCGCCTCGGCGTGGGCCTTCGCCGCCGCCTCACGGGCCTGCTCCGCCGCCGCCTCGGCCTGGGCGGCCAGCTCGAGCGCGCGCGCCTGGGCCTGCTTGGCCTGCTCTTCGGCCGCCTTCTGCTCGTCCTTGCAGCCTGCCGCGCCCAGGACCAGGACGCCGCTCATGAGGGAACTGATGAGGGTGCTCCGCATGGCGGCGAAGGTACGCCTTCGGGGCGCCGGCCGCCACCGGAACGCTACTTCACGATGATGTTGAGGATCCGGCCGACCTTGTAGACGACCCGGACGATCGCCTTGCCCTCGATGTGCTTCTGGATCGCCTCGTTGGCGGTGGCGGCGGCCATCGCGGTCGCCTCGTCCGCGTCGGCGGGGATCTCGATCTCGCCCCGGGTCTTACCCAGGATCTGGACGCCCATCTTGATGACGTCGTCCTTCGCGTAGCGCTCGTCCGCCTCCGGCCACTTCGCGTAGCTGATGCCGCCCGCCTTGCCGAGGCCCTTGTCCCAGATCTGTTCCGCGATGTGGGGCGCGAAGGGCTGAATGAGCTGGCACAGCGGCTCGAGCACCGCCCGGGCGGTGGTGCCGAGCTGGGCCAGATCGCGGGTGGCGATGTGGAGCGCGCTGATCGCGGTGTTCAGGGCGAGCTTCTCGATGTCATCCGACACCTTGGCGATCGCCTTGTGCACCACCCGCAGCTCCGCCTCGCTCGGCTCCGCGTCGGTGACGCGCGGGGTGTCCGCGTCGCCCTCGAAGAACAGGCGCCAGAAGCGCCGCAGGAAGTCCCACTGGGCCTTGATGCCGGTGGACGCCCACGGCTTGTCCTGGTCCATCGGGCCGAGGAAGCAGATGTACACGCGCATCGCGTCGGCGCCGTACTCCCGGATGACCTCGTCCGGGTTCACGACGTTGCCCTTGCGCTTGGACATCTTCTCGATCTTCTGAACGACCTCGATGTCCGTGCCCTTCTTGAAGTGGTGGGCGCCGCGGTCCTCCACCTCGGCGTACGGCACGATGCGCTTGTCGGGGTCGTAGTAGGTGAAGGCGGTGATCATCCCCTGGTGTCGGAGCTTCTGGAACGGCTCCGGGTCGCGCACCAGCCCCTGCTCGTGCAGGAAGCGTTGCCACATGCGCGCGTACATGAGGTGGCCCACGGTGTGCTCGGGGCCGCCCACGTACAGGTCCACCGGCATCCAGTAGTCGCTCTTCTCGCGGCTGCAGAACGCCTCGCCGTTCTTCGGGTCGCAGTAGCGCAGGAAGTACCAGCTCGAGCCGGCGGAGCCCGGCATGGTGTCGGTCTCGCGCACCAGGCTCCGGCCGCCCTCCTCCACCCGCAACCAGTCTTGCGCCCGCGACAGGGGCGACTCGCCGGTGCCGGTGGGCGCGTACTCCTCCACCTCGGGCAGGACCAGGGGCAGCTCGGCCTGGGTCAGGGCGCGCACCACGTTCCCCGCCTCATCCTTCAGGATCGGGATGGGCTCGCCCCAGTAGCGCTGGCGGGCGAAGGTCCAGTCCCGGAGCTTGTAGGTGATGCGGGCGGTACCGCAGCCGTGCTGCTCGAGCCACTGGATCGCCGCCTTGATCGCGACCCCACCCTCGGTGGTGGTGCCGTCCAGCGGCCCCGAGGCCATCAGCACGCCCTCGCCGTCGTGCGCGGCGGACTCGACGTCGCCCCCGCTGATCACCTGGCGGATGGTGAGCTCCATCGCCTTGGCGAACTCCCAGTCGCGCTGGTCGTGGGCGGGCACCGCCATGATGGCGCCGGTGCCGTAGCCGTAGATGACGTAGTCCGAGATCCACACCGGGATCTGCTCACCCGTGGCGGGGTTGATGGCGCGCGCCCCGGTGTCGACGCCGGTCTTGTCCTTGGTGGTCTGCCGATCGATCTCGCTCATGCTCGCGGTGCGCTTCTGGTACGCGCGCACCGCCTCCCGCTGGGCCTCGGTGGTGATCGTCTCGACGATCGGGTGCTCGGGCGCCACCACCATGTACGTCGCGCCCCACAGCGTATCGGGCCGGGTGGTGAACACCACGAGCGGGGTGTCGTGCCCCACCAGCTTGAAGTGGATCTCGGCCCCCTCGGAGCGGCCGATGCGCTCGCGCTGCCCGGTCTTGGTCATCTCGGGCCAGTCGATGGTGTCGAGGCCGGCCAGGAGCTGCTCGGCGTACTGCGTGATCTTCAGCGACCACTGCTTGCGCCGCACCCGCTCCACCGGATGCCCACCCCGCTCGCTCTTGCCGTCGATGACCTCGTCGTTGGCCAGCACCGTGCCGAGGGCCGGGCACCAGTTCACGAACTCCTCGGCCTCGTAGGCCAGGCCCTTGTCGAAGAGCTGGGTGAAGATCCACTGGGTCCACTTGTAGTAGTCGGGGTCGGCGGTGCTGACCTCGCGGCTCCAGTCGTAGCTGAACCCGCACATCTTCAGCTGGCGCCGGAAGTTCTCGACCGCCTCGGCGGTGGACTTCTGGGGCGCCACGCCCTCCTCGATCGCCTTCTGCTCGGCCGGCAGCCCGAACGCGTCGTACCCCATGGGGTGGAGCACGTTGTAGCCCTGGGCCCGGCGCTTCCGGCTCAGGACGTCACCGCCGATGTAGCTGGCCGGGTGCCCCACGTGCAGGCCCTTGCCGGAGGGGTACGGGAACATGTCCAGCGCGTAGAACTTGGGGAGGCTGAAGTCCTCCTTGGCACAGAAGGTCCCGTTGTCGTCCCAGTACCGCTGCCACCGCGGCTCGATGCTCGAGGGCTCGTAAGGCATGTCGCGCACTTACACCGGTGGGGTGTGGTGGGCAAGGACGGCCCGGGCTACCCTGCGGCGGGTGGCGGCCCTCAAGATCATCGCCCGCGCGCTCCTGTTCTCCGCCCTGATCCTCGTGACCCCGGCCGCCCTCCTGTTGGCCGTGGTGGCCGAGACGAGCCGGGGCTCCGCCGCAGGCTACCTGGCCCTCGGGTGGGTGGCGACCGGGGTGCTGGCCGTCGCCGGCTGGGCCCGCGCCGCGGTCGTGGGGGTGGTGGCCTCGACGTGCGGCGTGGCGGTCCTGCTCTTCACGGTGCCGCCCGCCGAGGCACCGGACGGCGTCATCCACAGCACCCCGATCCCCTTTCGGCTGTCTCAGCTGGTACCGGAGATCGACCAGGTGAAGGTGGGCCTCGCGCTCGCGCCCCGAGTGGACCGCTTCATCGATCCGCTGCAGGCCCGCCGGGTGGCCCGGCTCGTCCTCCCCACCTACCGCACCCTCGGCACCGAGGACCGGCGGAGCGCCCTCGCGTTCGGCTACGATCAGGTCTTCGGCGGCAAAGAGCGCACCGAGCACATGTACTGGACCTCGACCAGCACCCGCACCGGCGGCCCCGCCCTGATCTTCCTGCACGGCTCGGCCGGCAACTTCCTCGCGTACCCCGCCCTGCTCTCCCGCCTGGACGTGCCGGTGGTGTGCCCCACCAGCGGCTTCGGCCTCTACCTCGACCGGGCGGCCACGGCGGACACGGTGGCCCGGGCCCGACGGTTCGCGGTAGAGACCCTCGGCGCGGACCCCGACCGCGTCTTCCTCGCCGCGCTCTCCCAGGGCGGCCAAGGCGCAACGCAGGTTGCGCATGATGATCCGAGCCTGCGCGGGGTGGTGCTGATCAGCGCGGTGGTGGACGAGGCCGCGATGGCCGCGTGGTCGGGGCCCGACGTGCTGCTCCTGCACGGCGCGATGGACCGCAGGATCTCGAAGAGCTACGCCGAGGCCGCGGTGGCGGCGCTCTCCACCAGCACCGCCAGCGTCAGCGCCCGGTACTGGCCGACGGAGGATCACTTCCTCCTGTACGCCCAACCCACCGAGGTCGTCGACGCGATCAGATCGTGGATGGCGGCCAGGGATTGATCCGACCGCTTGACCGCGCTCACGCGCTGGCCACCCCCACCGCGCAGGAACACCATCGGAGTGATGAAGCGCCTCGCCTTGCTCTCGATGCTCGCGGTGACCGGATGCACCCAATACGCGTCAGACTGGGTGACGTACAGCGCGCGCGAGCTCGTCGTCATGAGCCACCGCCGCCACGTCAACCAGGAGCTGCGGGCCATCCGTGAGGCACAGGCCCACCCCAGGGTCGTGGTGGTGCGCCAGGCGCCCGAGCACGAAGCCGGGCGACGGCTCGGGATCGAGCTCGCCGCCAAGGCCGCCGGCGGGCGGGACGTGAGCGCCGAGCGCGACCGATTCCAGGCCCTCGACGCGGACGAGCAGGAGGCCTGCGTGGCGAGCTACACCCGCCACGCCCCGACCGGGGAGGCCGGCCGCGCCGTCCTCGAGCAGCTCTGGCTGGACCGCAACTGAGCCTGCGCCCCCGGGCCTCAGCCACCTTCGCCCCAGGTCTCGCGGTCACCGCGAAGAGGGGCTCATGCCGTTCCAGCTCACCCACACCCTCGTCTCCAAGTCCCTGAAATTGCAGCGGCGACAAGAGGGCGATCAAGTTCGCGTCGTGGTCCGCGACGAAGGCACGTTCGACGTGCTCTTCGCCGGCGCGCTGACCCGTCGCGCCTCCGCCCACTTCTATCACCGGATCCGGGTCGACCCGGTGGGCCCGGAGCCCGTCGGCGGTGAGCCGCCCCGCCCCGGCACCACCCCCCGGCACGGCGGCTACGAGACGGTGCGCCACACCGTGCCCCTCACCCTCGAGCTCTTCACCCCGGACGGCAAGCCTTTCACCGCCGACACCGTCACCGTCGCGGACCTCCAGAAGCACCGCGACCTCCGCGGGTCACCTTCGGGCCCGTGGTCCTATCGAATCAGGGGGGAGGCCGCGCCGGTGTGGGTGGACGAGGACTCCACCGTCACCGGGATGAGCGGGCACTTCGCGGTGACGATCCTGGAGCCGATCCCGTCCGAGAGCGCACCGCCCCTGGTGGACGCCGAAGCGCACCCCGGCCCCAACGAGTTCCCGTTCGACCTCTTCCGGCTCGGGACCTTCGTGGCGGAGGTCCCGAAGACGTCGGGCCTGCCCGGGGTCCGTTGGCAGGGCCGCTTGCAGCTCGTCGACCCCAACGGCGCGGTGGTCGCAGACACCGACCGGAGCACGCTGCGCTTCCAGGTCGACCAGCGCACCCTGAGCCGCTCGCGCGACGCAGAGGGGAAGGTGCGCAAGTGGGCGCTCCGGGTGGTGGCCCCGCCGCTGATCCTCGGCAAGACCCACGTCTTCGCGACGGTGATCGGTGAGGCACGCATCGAGAGCGCCGCCATCCAGACGCGCGTGGACACCCTCCTCGGACCCCGAGGCAAGAACTTCGAGATCTTCGGCGCCCGCGATGGCGACGACGCGGTCATCCGGCTGAAGATCAACGACGTGGTCGCGGCCGAGACCCTGGACATGCACGGGCTCCTCGAGGACACCCTGGTCAACGCAGGCCAGGCTGCGGAAGCCGACCCCCACGACATCGAGGCCGGCGTCACGTACACCGTCTATCGCACCTCTGCCTCGCCCGGCTACGGCACCACGCTGGACCTCGCCTCCTTGAAGGTCGAGGCCATCGACGTCCACTTCGGCACCGGACGGCGGCTCGCGGTGCCCGCGCTCTCCTTCGGCGTCTCCATCTCGGGGGCGGCGAAGATCTCCTTCAAGGGCGCCCCCCTGGCCACCGGTCGGGTGCGGGGTGGACGCCTAGAGGTGGAGCTCGGCTTCAAGGTGGCATCGGGCGGGATGCCTCAGCTCGCGGTGTGGGTGCCGGACTCGCCCTTCGACGTCGACATCAGCGCCGTGGTGAAGGCCGCCCTGCTCGCGGCCTTCGGCGTGGGGGGCCTGCTCGGGGGCCTCTCGGTGGAGGCGTTCGTCCAGCACGCGATCGACGACGTGATCGCCGGCCTGGTCAGGCGGGCGTTCGCGAACCCGGCGGTGGCGGCGCGGATGCTCATGACCCTGTTCGGGGCCCACCTCACCTACCGGCGCATCCACCTCCAGGGCACCGATCTCGTCTTCGAGCACATCGCCCCGCTGGAGCACGAGCCCAAGCCCACCCCCGGCTACATGGCGGCGGTGGGGCGCGCCTTCGGGCCCGACCCGGTGCGTCCGGGGATGAGCTTCCGACCCCCGATCCTCGGGGACACCTGGGGGGCCGCGAACCTCACCCGGAACATCGACCACGTGGTGGTGGTGATGATGGAGAACCGCTCCTACGACCACGTGCTCGGCTACCGCGCCCGGAGCACCACCCCCGACGGCGCCGATGGCCTGACCCAGGACGTCGTCGACGCCGTCCAGGCCGTCGGCGCCCCGGGGACCTACGTGGTGCGGCCCTACCGCGAGGCCGGCTTCGCCCTGAACGCGGCGGACAAGAGGACGCGCCTGCCGAAGCCGGTGGGCCACGAGCTCGAGGACGTGACCGAGCAACTCAGCCTGCGCACCACCACCGCGGGCGGGCGCACCATCAACAGCCCGGTGGGCTTCGTCGAGAACTTCAAGCCGAAGATCGGGCAGGACACGCAAGGCGTGGTGCCCAACGACGTCCTCGGCTACTACGAGGGCCCCGATCTCGGCTTCTTCGAGTACCTGGCCGAGAACTACGCCTACTGCGATCGCTACTATTGCTCGCACCCGGGCCCGACGCTGCCCAATCGGATGTACTCGCTCACCGGTGACGTACAGCACGACCGCTACGGCTTCCCCATCCTCGACAACAACAACGGGGACAACTTCCTGCTCTCCCGCGCCACCACCATCTACGACCTGATGACCCGGCGCGGGCTCACCTGGCGGGTCTACGAGTCGACGCCCTCGGTGACCATGCTCCGCATGTTCGCGCGCTACGCGACGGACGACACCAACATCGTCCCGCTGGAGCGACTGGCGGCCGACGTCGCGCGGGGGGACCTGCCGGCGTTCACCGCCATCGAGCCCCAGATGCACGCGCACCCGCAGGACGATGACCACCCGGACGCGGACATGCACCGGGGCCAGATCTTCCTGCAGGGGGTCTATCAGACCCTGCGCTCGAACCCGGACTTGTGGCGGAGGACCCTCCTCCTCATCACCTACGACGAGCACGGCGGGCTCTACGATCACGTCGTGCCCCCGCTGGCCGACGTGATCGCGCCGAAGCGGACCGGCGCAATCTCGGTTGCGGGCCGCAGGGCCGCGCGGGGGCGCTCCCTCGGCGGGCTGGGCCTGGAGCTGGAGGACCCGATGGTCGAAGCACCGCTCAGCACGAACCCGGGGGAGACCACCGACGAGGCCGCCAGGTACGTCCAGATCCCCTACGGGGTTCGGGTGCCCACGTTCGTGGTCTCGCCCTGGGTCGCCCCCGGCAAGGGCCCGGGCGTGGTGCTGGATCACTGCTCGATCCTGAAGACGGTCCTCGCGCGCTTCTGGGGCGGCGACAAGCCGTTCCTCAGCGACCGGGTGCACGCCGCCCACTCGTTCGAGGCGTTCCTGACCGAGGCCGCCCCGCGGATGGACGTGCCCGCGCCAAAGCCGCTGGACGAGCTGCCCCTCGACGTCCGCCGGGAGGTGGTGTCCGAGCACAGCCGCATCGAGACCCCGCCCCTCAGCCGGGCCCAGATGCGGCGCGGGCCGGTGGACTACCACGCCCTCAGCGGGCGCTGGGCCCGGCAGCTGGGCCGGTAGGTCAGTCCTCGTCGCGGATGGTGAGCCGCTGCCCCTGGACGTCGTCCACGCGGGCGGTGCGGGACTCCTGGGTGGCCTGCTTGAAGAAGGTGTAGGTCTCGCCGAGCGCGGGCGCAGGCACCACCTCGCCCATGGCGGAGTAGGCAACCCAGCCTGCGCTCAGGTCGATCTCGTTCGCGGGCGCCTGGGCCGGCTGCACCGGCTCGGCCAGCATCTCGGCGAAGACCTCCTGCGCGCGGGCGTAGCCCCCACCGACCGTCGCGTCCTTGGTGGCCCACTCCTTGAAGTTCGCCTTCACCTCCGGCCGCGCCCCCGCCGCCTCCGCCACCGCGCCCAGCAGGGTCTTGAACCCGTCGCGCCAGTCCGCGGCCCCCGAGGACTGGAGGTCCGCCACGTGACGCATCAGGTTGCAGGCGAAGTTGCGCAGCGCCCCCTCCCGCTCCGGGCCGGCCACCTCGGCCGCGATGGACGCGGCGGTGTCGCCCAGGAGGGTCGCGATCCCCGGCTCGGCGGTGAGCTGGTCGAGGATGTACCACATGGTGCGGTCGGGATAGGCGCCGTACAGCGCCTTCACGTCTCCCGAGAGGTCCGGAGCCCGCTCCTTCGCGTCGAGCTCGTCACGGGTGAGCGGGACGAAGAGGCCTCCGACCTCGGCCACCAGCTCCGGGGTGATGCGCGGGTTGGTCCGGGCCCCGAGGTTGTCCTGGATGCGCTGATCGTCGGTGGAGAACGTCACCGGCACCACTCCGGTCTCATAGGCCCACCGGATGAGCAGCTCGCCCGCGCTCACCCCCTCCCGCTCGGCGAGCGCGGTCAGGCGCGGATCCAGCCGGGGCAAGAGATATTGCGTCGGCATCCCGTAGCCCTCGTCCACGCACGCGCCCACCTGGGTGCTCCCCATGAGCCCGTAGCCCAGGTAGCGGATGTCGTTGTCCTCGCAGAAGCGGCGCACGGCGTCGTCCTGCTGGTAGGGGCTGAAGCGGTTCTCGACGCAGGAGAGCCTGCACCCGAGCTCCCGGGCCCGCTGATGGAGGCGCCGGACGTCGTCCAGGCCCAGGTTGCTCGCGCCCAGCCCCTTGGCGTGCCCCGCTTTCACGTAGGAGGCCAGCTGGCGCAGGGTCTTGTCGTTCGCGGTGTCGCTCTCGCTCAGCTCATGCAGCATGAGGACCTCCGGCGTCCGTCCCAGCGCCGCCTTCGCCTGGCTCAGCTGCGCCGACACCGTCTTCGCGTTGAGCTGTCGCCGCTCCTCGGGCCCCTTGCCGCGCATCTCGGCCTGGATCGCGGCGTCGTCGGCCGGCTTCACCTTGTAGATGACGTACAGGTCGTCCCGAATCCCCTTCTCCTGCCCCAGCCGGCCCAGGGCCTCGGTGCTGGAGTACGCCGAGGCGGCGTCGAAGGCGCGATAGCCGGCGCCCATCGCCTTGCCGAGGACATCTTGACGGGTGGGCGGGACGTCGGCCCCGAACAGGTCCAGCTTGGGCACCGTGTAGCCCTTGGCCGCCTGCCGCGTGGCCTCCTTCTGCCGCTGGGCCTCCAGCTGCTGGTCGACGCCGGGGTCGGCCAGGGGAGCGAAGCGGTTGCCCTTCAAGGTGGTGGGGGAGAACGGTGCGCCGGACATGGCGACAGGTAGAGCAAGGTAGGTGCCAAGCCTCGATCCTGGCGGGCAGCGGCTGTCACAGCCCGGAGTGACGTCACAGCGCCGCGGCTTCGTGGTCCAGGATGGCCCGCCAGAGCGCCACCGCGGACACCCCCGCGTAGGCCGCCTCCTGCCCGTCGTTGCACTCGATGACCACCCATCGGCCCGCAGCAGTGAGCGCGAGGTCCACCACCAGGAACGGGACGTCGACCCGCGCCGCCGCCGCCGCGCCTACGGCGAGGGCGGCCCGGGCCTCGGCGTCGGACCACCGGTACTCCGGCACGTCCAGCCAATAGCGTCCGGCCCCTACCAGCGCGCCGCGCCACCAGAAGGTCCTGAACTCGAACGAGGCCGGCACCTTACCCGGCGTCCCCGGCCCCACCGGCACCAGGGGCACGTACTCCCGGATGACGCAGGCCTGCCAGGTCAGGATCGGGTCCGCAAGATAGCTTGCTCGGAGCGCCTCGTAGGCCGGCTTGTCCCGCGCGATGGCGAGCCCCGCCGCGTGGCGCGCGGTCTGGCGAGCGCCCTTCACGAACACCGGCCAGCCGAACGCGGCCTCCACCTCGTCGGCCGACGGGGGTGCCTCGTACCAGCGGCTGCGGGGCGTCAGCGCCTGGATGCGGGGGTACCAGGCCGGAAGCTCGCTCGCCCGCTCGTGCGCCGCCGGATCGTTCACCAGCCGGAGCCCAGTCGCCGCCAGCGCGGCCCAGGTCGCGGGGTAGTCCTCGGGGGCGCCCAGGCGGCCCACCGCCGTGACCTCCGTTGGGCGCTGGTACGGCCGTCGGCAGGCGAAGAAGCGCTCGAAGGCGAAGTCGTAGGCCGGCACCCCCACCGGGCGCGAGGCGACCCAGAGCGCGCCCTCCAGCGCGAACAGGTCCAGATCCCTTGGCAGCGCCACGGCACCGACTTCACCCCAGACCGCGCCGGCTTGCCAGGGTCGCATCGTGTGGATGAGGATCGGCTCGTGAGCGGCGCGGTGCAGACCCAGCGGATGAGCGAGGAGGCCTACCTGGCGTTCGAGCGGGAGGCCTCGGAGCGACACGAGTACGTGAACGGGGAGGTCTACGCCATGGCGGGGGGCTCGATGGCCCACGCCCGCGTGGCGGCCAACACCATCGTGGCGCTCCAGCTCCGCCTGCGCGGTTCGGGCTGCATGCCCACCACGAGTGATCAGCGCGTCTTCGTCCCGGGAACCGGCCTCTACACCTACCCCGACGTCAGCGTCGTGTGCGGCGAGCCCGAGCGGCACCCCAAGGACAAGGAGACCCTCACCAACCCCACCCTCCTGGTGGAGGTCCTCTCACCCACCACCGAGGGCTACGACCGGGGCGCCAAGTTCGTCCACTACCGCTCCATCCCCTCGCTCCGGGCCTACGTCCTCATCTCGCCCGAGGCCCGCACCGTCGAGGCCTTCGAGCGCCGGCCCGACGGCGCCTGGAGCATCCCCGACCCGGCGGGCCCGGGCCAGAGCCTGCGGCTGTCCACCTTCGACCTCGAGCTGGTGGCGGACGAGCTCTTCGAGGATCTCGACCGCTACCTCCCACCGCCCCCGCCCCCCGACGCGGCCGGGTGAAGGAACCCGTTTTCCATTCGGGCCCCCCAGCCCTGTCCATCTCCGTGATGAGATCCGCCGCCCCGCTCCTGGCGCTCACCGCGCTCCTGGCTGCCTGCAGCGACAGCCCCTCCCGCCCCGCCGCTGACGCCGGGACGACCACCGACGCCGGCACCCCCGCCGACGCGGGCCCCCTCGACTCCGGCGTCGAGCCGGACGCGGGCACCCCAGCCCCCCGCGGGGTCCTGCAGTTCAAGCTGCAGCACAACCTGGCCACCGACGCCTGCCTCGCGGCCCAGGACTGCGCCCTCACCATCGAGGCCGCCCCGGCCGAGCTCGACCGGTGGCTCCAAAGCCTGGCCGACGCGAGCACGCAGGCCGTCCTGCACTACGATCGCGCCATCCCCTGGGCCGCCTTCGAGGTCGACGCGCCCCAGGGCGAGGACCCGGTCGCGTTCTACGACGCCCGCATCGACGCCGACCTGCGCGGATACCTGGACGCCTTCGTGACCCACTTCGCCCGCTTCGAGCACCGCTACCTCGCGGTCTCGCCCCTCGGCGGGGTCCGCGACCGCCCCGCCGCGCTCCGCAAGCCGGACGGCACCGAGGTGAACACCCCCGAGGCCTGCGCCTCCTTCACCGCCACCACCGCCACCGACTTCGGCGGTCGGTCAATCCAGGTTGCGCCCGCCTACCAGCGCTTCGTCACCTATCTCGCGAAGAAGCTCCACCCCACCGACCTCGGCATCATGGTGGAGGCCAACCTGTTCCATCGCTTCTGCCCCGCCGCCTGGCCGAGCCTGGTGACGCTCTACCATCAGCTCTACACCGCGCTCCGGGCCGAGCTGGGCCCCGACGTCCGTCTGTTCGCCACCTTGACCCTCCTCGATCTGTTGGGCTTCGACGGCGACACCTGCCACGCCCTCGGCTTCACGCCCTGCGGCCAGACCCCGCCCACCCCCGCCACCCCCGATCCAGCGGTGTGCTTCCCCCTCGACCGGGGCGCCCTCGACGACCTCGACCGGGACGATCACCTGGACCTGCTGGCCCTGTCCTTCTATCCGGACGGCCTGGGCATGCAGCCGCCCGGGGTGCCCGAGCAGCGCATCACCGCCCTCCCGGAGGACTCCGACGGCACCGGCGCGTGTATCGCCGATGCCCTCATGCCGCCCCTCATCGATCCCTTCGACGCCCTCGCCGGCCTCGGCTGGACCAAGCCGGTAGCGATCGCGGAGTGGTCGGCCCGGAGCTGCTCGACCCTGCAGTGGTGGGTGGCCCCCGACACCACCGCGGTGGTGCGCTTCGACGCGAGCCCCGAGGGCCAGGCCTGGTGGATGACCCGGATCCTGGCCCTTGCCGACGAAGGCAAGCTGGCCTTCATCAACCACAGCTTCCTCTGGGACTACGCCCCCATCGGCACCTGGATGCCCCAGCGAGGCGCCCTCGACCCGAACATCTACAACCTGTTCAACAACTGGCCCTGCTCCGGGCTCTACGACGAGCACGGGGTCGAGAAGCCTCAGGTGGCGCCCCTCTGGCTTGGCCGCTGAGGGCCCTGACCTGTCCCTTGGGACAGGTCACAAGATCGCCGCCCCGTGCGAAGGTCGGCCCATGGTCTACGTCGGCCGGACCCATAGCACGCGAGTCCACCATGAGGTCGGGGTGGTGCAGCGTTGCCCCCGCTGCGGCGACACCCCCTTCGCCCTCGTCCAGGCCAGCGGCGCGGGCAGCAGCCACAGCGCCTATATGATCGACGAGGCCGGCGCCCGGCGCCGGGCCGCGCTGGACGCCTACGCCGCCCTGCTGGAGGAAGCGATCACCGCCCGGGGCCTCGTGCCCTGCCCATCCTGCGGCGCTCGAGATCCCCGGATGCCGGCCCGCCTCCGGCGCACGCTGGGGTTGAAGGCGGCGTCGGCCGTGGTGATCTTCGCCGGCATCGGCGCGCCGGGCGTCTACGTCGGGTACCCGTGGTTCGGGGGCGTCTTCCTCGGCATCGGGCTGCTGTTCGCGGTGGCGCTCGGGGTCGAGCACCTGTTGCGGCAACGCCGCTTGCGGGCCCGCCTCACCTTCGTCCCCCCGCCCCCCGAGCTCCGCACCACCGAGCCCGTCATGGAGGATCCGGAGGACGGCCTGGCGGTCTACCTCGGCTGGGACGTCCCCACCCCGGCATCCGCGGCCGCCCCGCCACCGCCCTCCGAACCCACCGCGCCGCCCCGACCCGCAGGGCGGCAGAAGCGCCCGCCGACGCTCCCGACCGCGCGCCAGAAGGCACTACCGTTCCTGATGCTCGCGGGCGCGGTGACCGGCGCGGTGCTCCTGGGCTGGGGCGCCGACGTCTGGCTCGAGGGGCACCAGACCATCCACGTCATCAACCCGTGCGTCTCGTCCGCCGACGTGCGCATCGGCGACGCGACGCTCGCGCTGGCGCCCGGCGCGATGGTCACGGTGACACGGCCAGAGGGCCGGCACCATGTGCAGGTCAGCCTGCAGAACGGCCACAGCTACGAGACCGACATCACGCTGGAGAACAGCGTGGGTCAGCGTCTGGGTCGCTCCACCGCGTTCATCTTCAACGTCCTGGGCGCCGAGCCCCTCTTGTGGGAGGAGATCGTGTACGTGGATGAGCGCGTGCACCGCAAGAACCCCCGCCCGCGGGCCAGGATCCTGATGGGCGTAGACTTCCACGCCATCCGGGATGTGGAGTATCTGTTCACGGAGCCGCCGGACGAGGTCGAGCTGCACGGTGGCGCCCAGCAGGCGATCCGCACCATGCTCAGTCGGATCCAGGAGGACCCCATCGACGTCATCGACGTGGCGACCGAGCAGGGGCTCCTCAACCCGAACCAGGCCCTGCCCTACCTCGAGGGCCACATCCTCGGAGGCGATCGACGCCCGGAGCTGGCGACGCGCTACCTCGCCGTCTGCGGCGACGCGCGCCAAGATGCGCGATGTCAAGCCTTCCTGCAGAAGGCGGGGCTCACCCAAGAGCCCTAGCAGGCCATCGGAGAAGTAGCCCATGCGATCCGCGGAGCGACTTTTCGTGGAACGTTCCGACGAAGAGGGAGCATATCTGGCCATACGCGACCGATGAGAGGCGAAGCCGTTCGGGACGTTCCACGGAAAACGAGCCCGCGCAGCGCGTGGGGGACTTCTCCGATGGCCTGCTAGGCGAAGGGGTCCACCACCTCGATGTCCTCACCCCGACCGGGGCCCACCGAGACCAACGACACGTCACACTCCAGGTCGCCGGTGACGAAGTCCAGGTAGCGCCGGGCGGTGACCGGGAGGTCCTCCAGGCGGCGCACCGACGCCAGCTCCCCGAAGCCGGGGAAGCTCGCATAGACCGGCTTGGCGTCCACCAGGTCGTGCACGTTGTCCGGGTAGGTCTCGAGGCGCTCGCCGCCGATCTCATACGCGGTGCACACCTTGAGCTCATCCAACCCCGACAGCACGTCGAGCTTGGTCACAACCAGCTGCCGGATCCCGGCCACCCGCACCGCGTAGCGCAGCGCCACGAGGTCGAGCCAGCCGCAGCGCCGGGGCCGCCCGGTGGTGGCGCCGAACTCGTGCCCGACCGCGCGCAGCCGCTCGCCCGTCGCGTCGAACAGCTCGGTGGGGAACGGCCCGCTCCCCACCCGGGTGGTGTAGGCCTTCATGATGCCCACCACGTTGGTCAGGGCGTGGGCACCTACGCCGGTGCCGGTGGCGGCGTTGGAGGCCACGGTGTTGGACGAGGTCACGAAGGGGTAGGTGCCGTGATCGATGTCGAGCAAGGCACCTTGCGCGCCCTCGAAGAGCACCTTCTCGCCCGCCTTCATCGCCTGGTGGAGCCGGTGGCCCACGTTGGCGAAGAGGGGGGCGAGCTTCTCGCCGTACGCCATGTAGCGGTCGACCATCTCGGTGATCTCCGCGTCGGTGTAGGGCTGGTGATCGTTGTTGGCGGCCAGGATCGCGTTCAGCTCGGCCACCCGGTTCCGCACCAGGCCGTCCACCCGCTGCCGGTCGGTGAGGTCCGCCACACGAACGCCGCGCCGCGCGATCTTGTCTTCATAAGCGGGGCCGATGCCGCGGCCGGTGGTGCCGATCTTGTCGACCCCCCGGAACGCCTCCCGGGCGAGGTCGAGGCGCTTGTGGTACGGCATGATCAGGTGCGCGCCGTAGGAGACGAAGAGGCGCCCGGTCGGGTCGTGCCCCTTCGCCTTCAGCTTCTCGACCTCCTCGAGGAGGATGGCCGGGTCCACCACCACGCCGTTGCCGATCGCGCACTTCACGTCCTCGTGGAGGATGCCGCTCGGCACCAGGTGCAGCACCGTGGTCTGCCCGTCCACCACCAGGGTGTGGCCGGCGTTGTTGCCGCCCTGGTACCGCACCACCCAGTCCGCCCGCTCGGCGTACCGGTCCACCACCTTGCCCTTGCCTTCGTCGCCCCACTGGGCGCCCACCACCACAACGTTGGCCATCGCGAGCCGGACCCTACTCCGTCCGGCTCGCGGTTGCACCCCGAACGTCCAGCGCGTCCCTGAGGTGGTCCCCCAGGCGGTTGAAGGCGGCCACGGTGAGGAAGGTCAGCAGGCCCGGGGCGATCACCAGGACCGGCGCCCGCTCCAGGTGCACGAAGGCCTCGGCGAGCAGGCTCCCCCACGAGGGATCGGGCGCCGGCACGCCAAGCCCGAGGAAGGACAGGACGTTCTCGTAGATGATGAACTCCCCCAAGTCCAAGGTGGCGGCCACCAGGAGCGGCCCCGCGGCGTGCGGCAACAGGTGCGCCCGGATCACGTGCAGCGGCCCCGCCCCGAAGCCCCGGGCGGCCCGGACGAAGTCCGCGTCCCTAAGCGGGAGGGCCGCCGCCCGGGCGAGCCGGGCCGCGCTCATCCACCCGAAGGCGGCGATGATCCCGATGAGGAGCCCCAGGGGCCCCACCGGGAGGCCCGCCCGCACCGGATCCACCGCGGCCAACAAGACCAACAGGGGCAGCTTCGGCACCGCGAGGAACAGCTCCGTCACCCGCATGAGGGCCGCGTCCAGCCAGCCCCCGAAGTAGCCCGCGACCAGCCCCACCGCCCCGCCGATCCCCACCGCGGCAAACGTCGCCACCGCCGCCACCCACAAGGAGACCCGGCCTCCCAGGAGGAGCCGCACGAGCAGATCCCGGCCCAGGGCGTCGGTGCCGAGCGGATGGCCGAGGCTCGGACCCAGCAGGCGCGCGGCCGGATCCACCCCGAAGGGATCGAGCGGCAGCACCGCCGGTCCCACCACGCAGGCCACCACCAGGGCCGCAAGGTAGCCTGCAGGAAGGCGCCTCATGAGCGCCTCCGCACCCGGGGATCCAGGAGCCAGTAGCCGACGTCTGCCACCCCGGCGGCGACGAAGGTGAGCGCGGCGTAGATGAGGAAGACGGTGACCGCCACCAGGTGGTCGCGCTCCTCCACGCTCTCGAAGATCAACAGGCCCATCCCGGGGTAGGCGAAGACGCGCTCCACCACGAGCGCGCCCGAGAAGAGCACCGGCAGGCTCTGGGCCACCACCGTGAGCAGGGGGATGAGCGCGTTGGGGAGCGCGTGCCGCAACAGGACCTGCGCCTCGCTCAACCCCTTGGCCCGCGCGGTGTCCAGGTAGGGCTTGCCGAGCTCCTCCTTCAGCGCCGCCCGCAGGTACCGGGTGTAGCGGCCCACGTAGTAGACCGAGAGCACCGCCACCGGGAGCACCAGGTAGGCGCCCCGGCCGCCCCCGTCGAAGCCCCGCACCCCGCCGGAGGGGAGCCACCCGAGCCCCACCGCGAACACCAGGATCACGAGCAGGCCCAGCCAGTGGGCGGGCATCGCGAGGCCGACCGCCACCACCCAGGCCACAGCGCGATCCCAGCGCTGGCGGGTCGCGGCGAGGAGCCCCAGGAGCACCGACAGCAGCACCGAGATCCCGAGGGCCGGGCCCATCAGGGCCAGGGTGTTCGGCAAGCGCTCCTGCAACAGCTCGCGCACCGGGCGCTGGTAGAGGCGCGACCAGCCCAGCTCCCCGTCCAGCACGCCCGCTCGGCTCGGCCACCGGGGGCAAGCCGGGTTGCGGCCGAGGAGCCAGCACCGGTACCGGGTGGTGATCGGGAGATCCAGCCCCTCGAGGGCGCGGACCCGGGCCACGTCGTCGGCCGACAGCTCGGGGTGGGCGGCCAGGAGCTGGGCCTCAGGGCTCCCCGGGAGCACGTGGACGAGCCCGAACAGCCCGGCCGAGAGGGCCACCCAGAGGGCCAGCACCTGCGCTCCGCGCGCCATCAGGCCTGGCAGCCCCACTCAGAGCGGGTTACGAGGGTTTGGTCATGACGTCAAACCGGCTCCCCGACGGGGTGGTGGACCTCCTCCCCGGCCGCGCCCGGGCCCTCGCCCAGGCCCAGGCCCACCTCGCCCGGGCCTTCGAGCGCGCCGGCTACGCCCGGCTCTACACCCCGCTGTTCGAGCTCCTCGAGGTCCTCGAGGCCGGCCTGGGGGCGGAGGAGCGCCGGGCCCTGTTCCGACTCGTCGACCCCGCGGGGGGCGAGGTGGCGGTGCTCCGCCCGGACTTCACGGCCCAGGTGGCCCGGGTGGCCACCAGCAAGCTCGCCGCCCTGCCGCGGCCCCTGCGCCTGTCCTATGAGGGGCGCATCGCGCGGGCCCGGGACCCGCTGGGCCGGGGCCTGCGCCGCCGCGACGTGTTCCAGTCGGGGGTGGAGCTGATCGGGGCGCCGGGGGTGGACGCGGAGGTCGAGGTCATCCTCGCCGGCGTCCGCGGGGTGGCGACCCTGGGCCTCCCCCTCACCCTGGACCTCGGGCACGCCCAGCTCCTCCCCGCCCTCCTACCCCCAGGGGCGCCGATGGAGGCGGTCCAGGCCGCCCTCGCCCGCAAGGACGCCGCCGCCCTCGACCGGCTGGCCCCCGGGCTGGGCCCTCTGGCCCGGCTCTACGGCCCCCGACCGGTGCTGGACGAGGCCCGCCGGATCTTCGCCGCCGCCGCCCCCGAGGCCCATGCGGCGCTCGACCACCTGGCGGAGGTGGCGGAGCGGCTCGCCCACGCCGCCCCCGAGGTCACCGTGCTCCTCGACCTGGGGACCCGGCGCCAGCACGGGTACTACACGGGCCTCTTCTTCGCCGGGTACGTCCCGAACGCGGCCGACGCGGTGCTCACCGGCGGGCGCTACGACGACCTCCTGGGCCGCTTCGGGGCCCCCGAGCCCGCGGTGGGCCTCGGGGTGGACCTGCTCCGCCTGGTGGAGGCCCAGCCGGGGGAGGCGGCGCCCTTCGGGGCGGTCTTGGCCACCCAGGAGCCCGGATCCGCGCGGGTCCTCGCCGCCCTCGAGGCCCTCAGGGACGCCCACGGGCGGGCGGTCGCGGTGCCCCCGGACGCGGCCGAGGTCTACCGGGCCGCCCACGGCTACGCGGTGGTGGTCGAGGATGGCCCCGACGTGTTTTGACAAGCACCTCAGTTCCGGGTCACTAAGCACCCCAATCCGACGTGCGCATCCCCGCTCCCACCCTCTTTGCCGCCCGCAGGCCTCGCCGCCTCCGCGCCCCCGTGGGCGCGGTGCTCGGGCTGGTGACCGCGGTGGCCACCCCCGCCCAGGCGAACGACGCGGTGGCGGTGGCCACGGCGGGGGTGGATCCGAACAGCCCCGCCGCCCTGAACCTGGTCGAGGCGGTCGAGCGGGGGGTGGCGGCGCGGTCGGAGCTGAAGCTGGTCGAGCCCGCCCGGGCGCGTTTCCTCCTCTCGAGCAGCGCCCCCCAGAGCCACGCCGCCGCCCATCGGCAGGCCCGCGCCCTCCTCGATCAGGCCGACGAGCAGCTCCGGAACTTCCAAGTCCCCGGGGCAAAGAAGGCCCTGGCCAAGGCGACCGAGCTGTTGGACCCCGACCTCGGCCTGTCCCCCACCGTGACCCTCGACCAGCGCCGCCTGGCCCTCGCGGTGGCGGTGGCCCACGCGGAGCGTGACGAGGAGGCCCTGGAGGCCGCCCTGACCGCGTATGCGGCGCGCTTCGACCAGAAGTCCCCGCCCAAGGGGGCCAGCTGGCCGCCGGATCTGGTGCGGCGCCTGACCAGCCTCGCCGCCCGGGCCCGGAGCAGCCTCGAGGTCACCTCCGACCCGCCGGGCGAGGTGTTCGTGGACGGGCGCAAGGTCGGCAACAGCCCCCTCACCGTCGACGACCTCCCGGTGGGGCGCCACCGGGTCGAGGTGAAGGCCCCCGACTGCTTCGCGCGCGACGTGTGGATCGACACCGACCCCGCCAAGGTGGCGGCGGTGAAGCTCGACCTGCCGCCGACCGTCTCGGTGCGGCTGGCCCGCCTCCCGGCCGAGGGCCCCCTCCCCGCCGGGCTGCAGAGCGAGGTCGCGGCGGCGGGCGCCCGCGGCGGCGCAACCTGGGTTGCCCTCGTCACCCCCGCCCGAGACGGTAAGGCCTCGGTGCGCCTGATCGAGACCCGCCCCGAGGGCCACGCCCACGGCCCGGTGCTCGCGGGCGCCCCGAGGATGGCCTTCGATCTGGCCTGGGACACCCGCGACGAGCTGGTGGCCGAGGGCCCCGGCAAGCCCCTCGGCTACACCCCGTGGGTCATCGGCGCGGCCGGGGTCGGGGTGGCGGCGGCGGTGACCGGGGTGGCGGTGCGCATGTGGGCCAAGGACACGCAGGAGCCCTTGCGCACCCAGCAGGGCGCGTTGACCCAGGCCGACGCCTACGCGATCCAGGATCGAGCCGAGGGCCGCGCGGTGCTGGGCACGGTGCTGATCACCGCCGGCGCCGCGCTGGTGGCGGGCGCGGCGGGCCTGTTCACCTTCGACCTCGTCTCCACGGGGGGCAAGTGATGTTGCGCCTGGCCGCCGCGCTGGTGTGCCTCGGGCTCCTGGCCGGCTGCCTCGAGGACCCGATGCTGGACGGGGGCCTGTTCCCCTGCCGGGACGCCGACGACTGCATCGAGGGCTACGTCTGCCACGCCACCCGCTACGTCTGCGTGCTCGAGGGCACCGAAGACGTCGATGCTGGGATGACGGACGCCGGGGCGGCGGACGCCGGGGAGTAGCGCGAGCGCCTAGACCCGCGGCCCCAGCACCTGCATGAGCCAGGCGTAGGAGTTCTGCTTCTCGTCGCCGTTCTTGCAGGCCCTGCTCTCGCCCTCACCGCAGCTCAGGTCGCGGTCGAGGAACTCCCGGGTGCCACAGCGGGGCATGTAGGTCATCAGATCCGAGCAGTGGCGCGCGTGGTCCAGGCCGTAGGCGTGGCCGATCTCCTGGCCCGCGGTCTCGCACATCTCGGTGACCCGGTTGGCGATCGCGCCCGAGAACACCAGCACCACCGCGTTCGCGATCGGCTGCCCGTTGTAGGGCGCGAGCCCGGCCGCGGCGGTGAGCTCGCCCGAGGTCACGCCCAGGTCCTTGGGCCGGCCGCCCACCGCGACCATCATGTACTCGCCCTCGACCGGGCGGCGGTCCACCACCTGGACGTCGAAGGGGGCCACCTTCGCCTCCACGCACTTCACGAAGCTCTTCCACGCCGCGTCGCTCCCCGAGAACGCGGGGATGGCGGCCTCGGCCCCCGGCACGAGGGACGAGCGGTTCCGCCGGGCGTCGTCCACGCCCGCGCCGAGCGCGACCCCCTCGCGGTTCAGGTAGATGACGCGCGGTGGTCCGGGCGGCTCCGCCACCGCGACGAGGTCGTCGCGCATGGCGGCGAGGCGCTGGCCCAGCTGCCGGAGGTCGGGGGCGCCGGGCCCGCCGAACACTGCGACGAAGGCGGCGGCGGCGAGCGCGAAGGACGTGAGCGAGATCAAGGTGGTGATGCGCATCCTCGTGGCCTCCGTCCCTTGGGACGGCGGGCCGAGGTCGCGGCTTCATCACCGTTTTCGCATGTCCATCATAACGGTGCGGTAGGCCCCGGACTTGATGTAGACCGCGGTGGTCTTGGTGACCCCGGTCTCCGGGTTGTGGAGCGTCACGGTGTGCTTCCCCGCCTTGAGCTCGATGCCGGCCTGGGGGGTCTGGTAGGGCCAGGGCTTACCGTCGATCTGGATCTCGGCCCAGGGCTTGGCGCCCACGTTCAGGAACCCGGTCGGCGCCTTCTTGCTCGAGCTGCTCCCGGTGCTCGGCCGCACCCGCTTGGGCCGCACCGGCTTGTTCGGCGCGATGCGCGGCCGCACGTCCTTCAGCACCGTCCGCGTCGGCAAGGCACCTTGCCGAACCACCCGGGCCTCGGGCTCATCGCCGTCGCCGCCGGGCAACACCAGCGGCGGGTGGCCGTCGCCCTCGGGGAGCTCCTCCGGCTCGTCCGGCGCCACCGCCATCGCCTCCCGGGCCGGCGCGGGGCGCTTCGGCCGCTCGGGGTCGGGGATGGTGGTGGGCTCGAGGGTGATCGTCACCGGCGCCACGGTGGTGGGCTGCGGGCCCGCCTCGTCGCCTTGGGTCGCGGCCCACGCCACGTAGCCCCCGCCCGCGAGCAGGACCGCCGCGGCCACCGCCCACACCAAAGGCTTGCGTTGGCCGGGCGCGGTGGGGCGCGCGTCCTCCACCGCGGTGGCCCGGGTGATCTCGGGGCCCGTCACCGCAACCCCGCTTGTCACGCCGGTCGCGGGGCCGGGCGGGTTGCTCCCCAGATCGGGCGGCAGGCCCACCGGGAGCGCGAGATCGGTGGCGAGGGCCGGGATGCGGCTGGTGGGCTCGGGCGGGGCGAGGAGCGAGGAGACCTCCACCCGCTCCCCCGCCTTGTGCGCCTCGTCCTCGAAGGGCAGGCGAGCGAGGGTGGCGTCGTCCAGCTCGTTGGCCGCCACCTCCATCGAGATGTCGCCGTGCTCGCCCTCGAACACGCCGGTGCTGACGCGGTCCGAGCGCCGGGCCACGCTCTCGACCTGGGCCTGGCTCGCCTCCTCCTCGGTGGACACCGCCATGTTCTTGGCGTCGAGCTCCGCGGTGTTCGACAAGAGCGCGAAGTCCACCACGTCGAAGAGCGCGACCTCGTCCTCCTCGCGGGACAGCTCGCTCTCCTCCTCGTGCTTCTCCCACGCGAACTCGGCCCCCATGTGCTCCACCAGGGCGGCCCGGCCGTCGTAGCGCTTCTTGTCGAGGAACTCCGCGATCGCCTCGGCGAGCGACGCGCCGTCCTTGAAGCGCCGCCGCTTGTCCTTCGCGAGGCAGCGCGCCAGCACCCGGTCGACCTCCTTGGGGATGGCGCGGTTGGCCCGGCTCGGGGGCACCGGGCGCAGGCCCTGCACCCGCTCCAGGGTGGCGATGGGGCTGTTGGCGCGGAAGCAGTTGATGCCGGTGAGGAGCTCGTAGAGCACCGTGCCGAGCGAGAAGACGTCGCTGCGGGCGTCGAGATCCTCGCCCAGGGTCTGCTCGGGCGACATGTAAGCGAACTTGCCGCGCAGGGTGCCGGTCTGGGTGTGGAAGCCCTGGGTCTCGTTCATCCGGGCCACGCCGAAGTCGAGGACCTTCACCGACCCGTCGTAGCCGACCATCACGTTGCCGGGGCTCATGTCGCGGTGCACGATCCCCAGCGGCTGCCGGGACTCCTCGTCCACCGCGCGGTGCGCGTGCCCCACCCCGCGGGCGGCCATGAGGCCCACGTACAACCCGAGCTCGAAGGGGATCAGCTCGCGCCCCTTCTTCTCGTTCTTCAGCAGGTGCGACAGGTCCCGACCCCGGACGTATTCCATCGCCAGGTACGGCCGGCCCATCTCCTGACCGTACTCGTACACCGGCACCACGTTGTCGTGGGCGAGGCGGGCCGCGATCCGGGCCTCCCGCTCGAACAGGCGCAGGCGCAGCTCCTCGTGCCCGAGGGAGGAGCGCATCATCTTCACCGCCACCCAGCGGGCCGGGTCCGCCCCCGAGGCGCGGTTGCGCGCACGATAGATCTCCGCCATCCCGCCGCGCGCGATGCGCCGGGTGATGATGTAGGGCCCGAAGGCCACTGGAGACCGAGCTTTGGGGCCCACAGTTCCTCTGACCACCCCTCGCCTGTGCACCCTCGGTGCGCACACCGCGTGGCTTCGGGGCAAATCTCGGCGAGGTTACGATGACGCAGCCCCCCACGTCCACGCCCGAGGCGCCTACTCGGGGAAGCGCCAGGCCTCGGCGTTCCAGGTCACCGGGGTGGCGGTCCCGGTGGGGCGCCAGCCCGCGAGGTCCTTCGGGACCACGCTCACCGTCTGCCGGAACAGGAGGGGGATCGCCGGCAGGTCAGCGCGAAAGCGGGCGTCGATCGCCCTCAGGAGCGGGGCCCGGGCGGTCGGGTCCACCGTGGCCGCGACCCGGGCGAGGAGCGCGTCCATCTCGGGGCTGGCGTAACCCCCGGGGTTCTGGCGACCCTCGGCGCCCACCACGCTCGCCCCGTCCCAGTCCGGGCGAACCCGCCACGCGAAGAGCACGAGGGGATCCTGGGTGCCTGCTTCCATCGCCTCGAAGAGCACCTTCATCGGGAGGGTGCGCAGGGTCACCCGGGCGCCTGCCACCTCCAGCGCGTCCTTCAGGAACGCCCCCGCCCGGGCCGCCGCCTGGCTGCCGGCGCCGATGGTGAGGGTCCAGGTGCGCTGGTCGGCCGGGAGGGCCGAGATCACCACCCGGGCCGCGGCGGGGTCGTGGGCCACCGTCGGCAGCTCGGGGTCGAAGCCGGGGTGCCGAGGCGGGAAGAGCCCGTCCGCCGGGGTGGCGAGGCCGTCGTAGGTCACCTGGGCCAGGCCCTCGCGGTCCACCGCGGCGAGGAGCGCCCGCCGGACCTCGGGCCGCCCCAGCGCCGGGTGCTGGTGGCGGACGTCCAGGTGCAGGAGCACCCCGCCGTCCTTCGCCACCACCCGGTGGGTGTCCTTCAGGCGATCCCGCAGGGCCGACACCCGGTCCGGGGTGAGCCCCGAAGCCTCGCCCAGGGCGTGGATGGCCCCGGTGGCGAGCGCGGCCTCGAACCCGTCCTCGCTCGGGAAGAACCGGAACACCACCCGGGCGAGGCCAGGCGCAGGGCCGGCCCAGAATGGGTTCCGCTCCAGGATCAGGTGCTGACCCCGCACGTGCTCCTTCACCCGGAAGGGCCCGGAGCTGATGGGATCCTCGGTCATCCCGGCGAAGGGCCGATCGGGGCTCGGCTTGGGGTACGCGTGGGCGGGGAGGACCGCGTGGACCCGGGGCGCGGCGTAGTCGGCGAAGGCCCCCCGGAACACCACCCGGAAGCGCTGGGGGTCCTCTACCTCGAAGCGCCGCACGCGGGCCGCGGTGTCGTGGGAGACCGCCGCGAGCGCGCTGTTGGCCTCGATCTGCCACCCGAAGCGCACGTCGGACGCGGTGAGGGGGTGCCCGTCCGACCACTTCAGGCCGGGGCGGAGGCGCCACTCGACCATCTGGTCCCCCCCCGTGGCGGTGACGGTGGGGAGCGCCTCGGCGAGGTCGGGGACCAGCGCCCAGTCGTCGTCCAAGGTGGTGAGGTCACGGAACAGGAGGCGCACCACCTCCTGCTCGGAGGACAGCTGGGTGAAGGCGGGGTCGAAGGTGCTGAGGTCGCGGGTCGTGCCGAGGATCAGGGTGTCGCGGGGCGGGGGCCCGCGCCGGGGGCAGCCCCCGAGGGCCACCGCGCAGGCGATCAACGCGGGGAGGCCCGCGCCGGAGGTTCGGTTGGCTCGGGACCCACGGGCCCGCATGCCGGGACTCTTCCACGGGCCGGCCCGAGGCGGCAACATCACGCCGGTGCGATGGAGCGGGCTGTGGCTGGTGGGCGCTCTGTTGTGGGCGATCCCTGCCCGGGCCCACACGTTCGAGCACCCGAAGACCCTGCGGCTCGGGGTGCGCGGGGATCGGATGTTCCTCGCGGTGAACTTCGACGTGAACCCGGGGCAGGAGGCCTTGCGAACCCGCGCCCTCTTCGACCGGGACAGCGATGGGGCGCTCAGCCAACCGGAGCAGACCCTGCTCGAGGGAGCGCTGGAGCGCATGGCCCGGCTCTGGCTGAAGGCGACGGTGGACGGGGCCGAGGTGCAGTGGACGCGACGGGAGCTGGTGCCCAACCGGCTGGATCGGCCAGCGGACGACGATCAGACCCTCGGCCTCGCCCTGCTCTACGAGGCGCCGGTGCCTCCGCAGGGCTTCGAGCTTGTGCTTGAGGATCGGGATCGCGACGCGGCCAAGCACGTACCCCTGGAGGTTGACCTGGGCGAGGGCTGGTCGGTGGTGCTGGCGAGCCAGGGCGAGCTGTGGCCCGAGGCGCGGCAGGTGCGCGGGGTGCAGCTGAAGGCGGGACGGCAGCTCATCCTGCGACTGAAGCGGAACCCTGGTTGAATCGGGGTCGAGCCCGTGGTAGCCGCAAGGTGGGCTGACACACGCGGAATCACTGATGATCCCGCGAGTCTGCCGGGGGTAGCGTGGCCAAGACCATACTCGTCGCGGATGACAGCAAGACCATGCGGAGGGTGGTGGAGATCACCTTCGAGAAGTCCGGCTTCCAGGTGGTGAGCGTGGGGAGCGGCCGCGAGGCGCTGGATCGCGCGCCCGGCCTGCAGCCCGATATCGTCCTGTGCGACGTGGGGATGCCCGACGGCGACGGTTACACCATCTGCACCACGCTCAAGCAGCAGGCGACCACCGGGCACATCCCCGTGGTGCTCCTCGGAGGCGGCGCCAACGCGGTGGATGTGGGCCGAGCGACCGCGGCCCAGGCCGACGGCCACGCCCGAAAGCCGTTCGATCCGGCCGAGCTGATCCACCTCGTGAAGCAGCTCACCGGGGTGCCGGTGGACGGAGACCGCCCGCTCACCTTCGCCGCCGCCCTCGCCCGCCGTCAGGCGCCAGCGCCAGCGCCGGCCGCCGCGTCTCCCTTCAGCCCGCCCCAGGTGCCCCCGGCCTCCGCCGACATCCCGATCGCCAGCGCCGACATCGACGTCGAGGAGGAGCTGGTGATCGAGGACGTGGAGATGGTGGAGGAAGGCAACTTCGCCGCCGGTCCCAGCCTCGAGCCCCCCACCCCGCCCTCGGAGCTCGGGCCCCGGCCCAACGTGGACGTCTGGTCGCTCGCCGACGGCAGCCCGCCCCCGCTGGACGACGAGCCGCAGGAGCTGGGGTCCGACGCCCTCGAGGTCGTCGAGCCGCCGGTGTCGCCCTTCAGCGCGCCCGCCCGCGAGATCCAGGACGAAGAGCCCACCCGGGACATGCGCCAGTCGGGCACCGCCCGCGTGGTGGACGCCCTCGCCGCCGCGGCCGCGCCGCGTGTGGCCGACGTGGTGGCCCCCGCCGCCCCCGGCCTCTCCCGCGGGGAGCTGGTGGCCCTCGCTCGCGAGGTCATCGAGCAGGTGGCGTGGGAGGTGGTGCCGGAGCTGGCCGAGACCATCATCCGCGAGGAGCTGCACCGCCTCGTCGGGGATTAGCACGGCGCAGCCACCGGGTCGGAGCACCGGAGCCCGTCAGTGCACGGGGACACCGACGCCCGCGGCCTGATGCCTGCGGCCTGATGCCTGCGGCCTGATGCCTGCGGCCTGATGCCTGCGGCCTGATGCCTCGGGCCTGAACCCTGTCTCTGAAGCCTGACGCCCGCGTCCGCTACGGACCTCGGACATCATCCAGGCGCGCACGCAACGCACCTCGCGGCGCCGTGGCTTCAGGCAGCAGAGACAGGGTTCAGGCAGCAGAGACAGGGTTCAAGCATCAGGCCGCAGGGCGCAGGCACCAGAGACAGGGCGCAGGCACCAGAGACAGGGCGCAGGCACCAGAGACAGGGCGCAGGCACCAGAAGACAAGGCGCAGGCACCAGAAGACAAGGCGCAGGCACCAGAGACAAGGCGCAGGCACCAGAGACAAGGCGCAGGCACCAGAGACAGGGCTCGGGCTCCAGGACCTTGGCTCCACCCGGGCTGCTCGCTCAGCGCCTCCGCCGCGCCACGAACCACAGCACGAGCACTCCGAGCGCGGCGCCGGAGGTGTCGCGGGCCCCCCGGCAGCTGCAACCCGAGCTGTCGGGCTGAGGGACCGAGCCCGCATCGGCAAGCTGGCCTGCATCTACCGCCACCCCGCCGTCGGCCGGCGCCCCCGCGTCTCCAGCGTCCGCAACCTCGCCTGCGTCCTCTGGTTCCGGGCCGGCGTCCACGTCCTGCCCCGCGTCCTCGGGCGGCCCGGCGTCCGGGAGCGCCGCCACCAGCTCGAGGGCGCCGACGTCCAGCGCGCCGTCCACCGCGCGAGGCGCGAGGGCCATCGGGTGCCGATACTCGAGGGTGGGGACGAGCGAGACCGCGCCGTCGCTCCCCGGAGCCGACCCCATGTCCACCGGCGCGCTCCCCGGCACCGGGCGCCAGTCGTAGCCCGCGCCGTCGACGAGGACCGACAGGTCGGGCGTCAAGTTGCCTTGCTCGCGGGTCACCACGCCCCCGCTGATCAGGGCGCCCTGGCCGATGAAGAGGTTGTTCACCACGTCCAGCTCGACGGGCGCGGTGGCGGAGATGAACGTGCCGCGCCCAAGGCGGTTCACCACCGTGTTGTGGCTCAGGAACACGCGCTGCTCCGGCCACTGGGTCCCGTCGCCGCCGATCGAGATGACGGTGGCGTTGTTGGAGCTGGTGCCCTGCTCGATGAGGTTGCCGATGACGTAGGCGGTGCCGCCCTGGGGGAGCTGGAGCTCGTAGCTGCTGGGCCCGCCCTCCGCGGTGAGGCGATTGTAGAGGACGAAGTTGTTGCGCGCCCGGGTCTTCAACAGGTGCCCGCTGTCCCCGAGGCCGCTCGCGAGGGCGTGGGACCAGTTGCCCTGGAACGTGAGGGTGTCGATGCCGTTGATGTAGACGTTGTGGGTGTAGCCGACGTCGCCGCGGCCGTTGCCGACGAACTCGTTGCCCTCGATGAGGGCGGTGTCGTCGGCGTGATTGCCGCCCAGGATCCCATCCTCGTTGTCGCGGAGCACGCAGCCGCGCACCACCAGGTGCCCCGCCCCCTGCCACCGGATCCCCGCGCCGTTCCCGTCCGGCACCGAGGCCCCCACCAGCTCGACGTTCTCGAGGGTGATGTCCGCCCCGTCGAGGATGAAGATCCCCTTGCCGCCCTGCCGGGTGAGGGCGCGGCCGGTCATGTCGATCACCGGGCGGCCGCCCACCCCGCGGATGGTGAGGCGGTCCGCGCTCCAGACCACCTCCTCGTGGTAGGTGCCGGCCACGATCTCCACCGTGTCGCCGTCCTGGGCCGCCGCCGCCGCGGCCGCGATCGTCTCGTAGGCCTCCCCCGGCCCGACGCGGAGCTGAGCGAAGGCTGGGGTGGTGAGGGCGGCGAGGGCCAGGGCGCTGAGCGGGAGGGTGGCGCGCATCGGACCCGACGATGGCACGCCCGAGGGGCGGGAGCCATCGCCCCGCGGGCCTGAACGCCCGCGCCATCGTCCGTCCGGATTTCGGACGCGTCCGGATTTCGGACGCGCTCGGGCTCGATCGAGGGGCCGAGCGCCTGGCACGCGTCCTGCTCTTCTCGGCGTCGTGGCGCGGGGGCGACAGCGCGGTGGGCAGCGGCTGCAGTCACCGCATGATCTGCTCTTCCAGGTGGCGTTTCAGGATCCGGAGGTCGTCCGCGCAGAGCTGAAGGCCGTCTTGCCGCCCGAGCTCTTCGCGCAGGTAGACTTCACGACGCTGACGCCGCTTCGAAACCGCTCGACCCACGATGACCTCAGCGAGACCACGAACGACACCCTCTACCGTGTCCGGGTCGGTGGCGCCGAGGCATACGTGTGGTTCTTGATGGAGCACCAGTCGACGGCGGACCGCCTGATGGGCTTCCGGTTGCTCCGCTACATGGTCGGGGCGTGGAACGACCACATCAAGGGCGAGGGACGGGCGGCGCAAGGGAGCTTGCCCCTCATCATCCCGGTGGTGGTGCTGCACGACCCGGACGGTCGGACCGCGCCGACCCGGTTCGCGGAGCTCTACGACGCCCCGGGGTGGCTCCTGACGCTGGTCCGGCCCCTGGCCCCGGACTTCACGTACCTGGTGGACGACCTGATGTCGGTGGACCACGACACCATCGAGGGCCGGTCCCGGTCGGCGGTGTATCGGCTGGCCCTGTGGCTGCTCCGAACCCGTGGGAATGGCGAGGAGAATCGGTTCGCGGCGTACGTCGAGGCGTGGGAGGCGCTCGCGCCGGAGCACAAGAGCTCCTTCGTGGAGGCGTTCTTGAGGTATGTTGTGGAGGTCAGCTCGGAGGCGGAGCCGATGCCGCTGCGTGCGGCGATGGCGGCCAGCCCGAGGTTCGAGGAGGCGATCGTGACTTATCGGGAGCAACTGGAGCAGCGCGGTGAGCAGCGAGGACTCGAGAAAGGCATCCAGCTGGGGCAGGCAGCGATGCTGCTTGCTCAGCTGACAGACAAGTTCGGGACCCTGCCGGACGACGTCACGAGCCGGCTGAACCAGGGCTCCGACGCCGACCTGAAGCGCTGGGCCCACCGCATCCTCCGCGCGGACACCCTCGTAGAGGTCTTCGACGACGCCTGAGCGCTACTCCGCCCCCTCGGCCTGGATCGCCACCAGGAGCTGATACGCCTGCTTCTTCGGCACCCCATGCGCGGCGGCGAGGGCCTTGGCCGCGTCGGCCGCCCGCACCCCCTGGGCCAGCAACGCCCGGGCCTGGGTCTCGAGATCCTCGGCCGCCTCCTGAGCCTCACCCGGGCGCGCGCCCTCCACCACGATGACCACCTCGCCCTTCGGGGCCTCCACAAAGCGCGCCGCCAGCTCGGCCAGGGTGCCCCGCTCGAAGGTCTCGAAGCGCTTGGTGAGCTCCCGCGCCACCACCGCCCGCCGGGTACCCAGGCTCCGCTCCAGGTTCTGCAAGGTCTCCTGCAGGCGACGCGGCGACTCGTAGAGCACCAGGGTGTACGGCGCGCCCCGCAGGTCCGCCAGGGCCTCCGCCTGCTCGGAGGCCTTGCGCGGTAGGAACCCGAGGAACAGCACCCGGTGGGTGGGCAGCCCCGCTCCGACCATGGCGGCGAGCATGGCGCTCGCCCCCGGCACCGGCTCCACCCGGATCCCGGCCGCGACCGCCTCCGCCACCAGCTCCGCCCCCGGGTCGCTCAACAGCGGGGTCCCCGCGTCGCTCACCAGGGCCACCGACTCCCCCTCTGCCAGGCGCGCGAGCAGCCGCCGAGCTACTGCGTCGTCGCTGTGGGCATGAAAGGCAACCTGCGGCGTGCCGATGCCATGAGCGGTCAAGAGGGTGCGGGTGACGCGGGTGTCCTCGCACGCGATCACCGCCACCTCCTTCAGGATCCGCACCGCCCGGAGCGTGATGTCCTCCAGGTTCCCGATCGGCGTGGACACCACGTAGAGGACGCCACTCATGCCGCCTGTTTAGCACTTGCAGGTCATCGGAGAAGTATCCCATGCGATCCGCGGAGCGACTTTTCGTGGAACGGCTCGACGAAGAGGGAGCATATCTGGCCATACGCGACCGATGAGAGGCGAAGCCGTTCGGGCCGTTCCACGGAAAACGAGCCCGCGCAGCGCGTGGGGGACTTCTCCGATGGCCTGCTCTAGTGGCCGGCGTCGAAGGCGTCCTTGAACAGGGACACCGCCCACTCCCCGTCAGGGGTGGGCTGCACGCTGACCACGTCGAAGCGCACCATGGGGAGCGCGCCCGGCGCGAAGGCCATGAGGAACGCGGTGGCGGCCCGCACCACGTGGCGCTGCTTGGCCCGCCCCACCGTCTCCTCAGGGCGCCCGTAGTCGCGGCGGCTCCGGGCCCGCACCTCGACGAAGCACAGGATCTCACCGTCCCACGCCACGCGATCGATCTCCGCGCCCGCCGCGCGCCAGTTGCGCTCGATGATGTGGTAGCCGGCGCGGATCAGGTGGTCCTCGGCGACCATCTCCTGCGCGTACCCGAAGGTCTGAGTGGGGCTCGGCACGACGCCGGCTGCCACTGCACTCCCCGTGCCGGCCCGCGGGCCCTCCGACCTGCGCCGACGTCCGCACGATGCCGCGGACTCCCCCATTGACGGGGCGCCCACGAGGGGGCGCAATCACCCGTCCATGCCCGCCCTCGCCCCGCTGACCCTGGCCCCCGAACCCGTCCACGACGCCGAGCCCCCCGCCGGCTCGCTGGAGGAGATGGTGTTGGCTCGGCTCCGGGACTACGCGGCGTGCCTGCAGGGGCACGAGGCCAAGGATCTTTACGCGCTGATCATGCCGCAGCTCGAGCGCCCGCTCGTGCGGGTCGCGATGGAGCTCGCGGAGGGCAAGCAGGTGCACGCCGCTGCGATGCTCGGCATCCACCGGAACACCCTCAGGAAGCGCCTCGAGGCCCTCGGCCTCGACGCCGACGGGCAGCCGAAGGTGTCCTGATGTCTCGGCCCAACATCCTCATCACGGTGGACACCGGGGCCGAGGATCGGCGCGGGGTGTCGTTCGAGAACGTGCACCTGAAGCGGGCCTACGTGGACGCGGTCGAGAAGGCGGGCGGGGTCCCGCTCCTCGTGGCGCCCACCGACGATCCCGAGCTGATCGGGCACCTCATCCAGCTGATGTGCGGGCTGGTGGTGACCGGCGGCGCGTTCGACATCCCCCCGGATCGCTACGGGCACGAGCACCGCGCCCTGCGCCGGGACGCCACGAAGCCCCGACGCACCGAGTTCGAGGCCCGCCTGATCGAGGGCGCGCTCGCCCGCGCCCGCCCGGTGCTCGGGATCTGCGGGGGCATGCAGCTGTTGAACGTGGTGCTGGGCGGGACGCTGTTGCAGGACATCGCCGAGGCCCACCCCGACGCCCTCCCCCACGAGCAGGCCAGCTCCCCCGCCAAGCCCGATCACTCGGTGCTCGTGGTGCGGGACACCCCCCTCGAGGCGATGGCCGGCCGGACCGAGCTCCAGGTGAACTCCACCCACCACCAGGCGGTGGACACCCTGGGCCGCGATCTGGAGGTGTGGGGGCGCGCCCCCGACGGGATCATCGAGGCGATCGGCATGGTGGGTGCCCCTGAGATCTGCGGTGTACAGTGGCACCCCGAGCTGTTGGGCGACGCGGTGAGCGACGCCCTGTACAGCCACCTGGTCGCCCGGTCCTGCCGCTAGCCTGCCGGCTGTGCTAAGCCAGCCCCGTGGACATCCGCACGCAGCTGTTGGCCTTCATCCAGGGCGAGCTGGCCAAGAACGCCCCCGACGTGGACGTGGCGAGCGACTCGCTGGTGGAGACCGGGGTCATCGACTCGGTGGGCATCCTGAAGCTGGTGACGTTCATCGAGAAGACCTTCTCGGTGAAGATCGGCGACGACGAGCTCCTCCCCGAGAACTTCGACACCCTCGACGACGTGACCCGGCTCGTGGCCGACAAGGCCGGGTGAGGCGCCCGTGGACTTCGCGCTGACCGAGGAGCAGGTCCTCTTTCGAAAGCAGATCGTCGACTTCGCCCACAAGCGCCTGAACGAGGGCGTGGTGGAGCGGGACGAGGCCTCCACCTTCGACAGGGCAGGCTTCATGGCGTGCGCGGAGCTCGGCCTGCTGGGCCTCCCGGTCCCCGAGCAGTACGGCGGCCTCGGGCTCGACGTGGTGAGCTGCATGGTGGCGATGGAGGCCCTCGGCTACGGCGCAGCCGACCAGGGCCTGGCCTTCGCGGTGAACACCCAGCTGTGGACGTGCGAGCTGCCGATCCTGAAGTTCGGCACCGAGGCGCAGAAGCAACGCTACTTGCCGAAGCTGGTGACGGGCGAGCTGATCGGCGGCCACGCGACGTCCGAGCCCGGCTCCGGCTCCGACGCCTTCGCGATGCAGACCAAGGCGGTGGAAGACGGCGACCACTGGGTGATCAACGGGAGCAAGACCTTCATCACCAACGCCCCGATCGCCGACGTGCTCATCATCTTCGCGTCCACCGCCACGGGCGAGAAGCGGGGCTTCGGCGGCGGCCTCTCGGCCTTCCTGGTCGACATGGACACCCCCGGGGTCTCCGTGGGCCGCCCGCTCCACAAGATGGGCCTGCGCACCTCCCCCACCGCCGAGGTGACCCTGGACGAGGTCCGGGTCCCCGCCACCGCCATGCTCGGCCGCAAGGGCGGCGGGGCCGCGATCTTCAACTCGGAGATGGAGTGGGAGCGCTCCTGCCTCTTCGCCTGCCACCTCGGGGCGATGGAGCGCCAGCTCGAGCGCTGTGTGACCTACGCCCAGGAGCGCGTGCAGTTCGGGCAGCCGATCGGCAACTACCAGGCGGTGAGCCACCGCATCGCCAACATGAAGCTCCGCGTCGAGATGGCCCGGCCCATGCTCTACAAGGTGGGCTGGCTCAAGGACAGGGGCGAGCGCGCGGTGCTCGAGGCCGCGATCGCCAAGCTCTACGTCTCCGAGGCCTACGTGCAGTCGTCGCTCGACGCGGTGGCGATCCACGGGGGCTACGGCTACATGGCCGAGTACGAGATGGAACGCATGCTCCGCGACTCGGTGGGGAGCGTGCTGTACTCCGGCACCTCCGACATCCAGCGCAACCTCATCGCCCGCTGGCTCGGGCTGTGAACCGGGACCCCATGTATCTGCAACCTGCCTTTCTCCTCGATCAGCTGGTGGCGCGGGCCGCCGCCCACGACCCCGACGCCCCCGCGGTGTGCATGGAGGCCCAGCGCCTGACCTACGGCGAGCTCGAGGCCCGGGTGCAAGCGGTGGCGGCGGGCCTCGCCTCGGCCGGGGTCCGCCCCGGCGATCGGGTGGGGCTCTACATGCCCAAGCACCCCGAGGCGGTGGCCGCCCTGCTGGGGATCCTGCGGGCGGGCGCCGCCTACGTGCCGGTGGACCCCCAGGCGCCGGTGGAGCGGGTGCGCTTCATCCTCGAGCACTGCGGGGTGAAGGTGTTGTTCGCGGGCGGCCGCCCGCTGAAGCAGCTCGCCGCGGCGGGCAAGCGTGTCGCCGACACCCTGGTGGTGCCCGACGACTGCACCGTCCCCACCGGGGTGGCGGGGGGCGGCTGCCGCCTGGGCGCGCTCGGCGGCGCCGACGTCGCACCGGTGGCCGGCCGCACCGAGGACGACCTCGCCTACGTCTTGTACACCAGCGGCTCCACCGGCCTGCCCAAGGGGGTGGCGATCACCCACGGGCAGTCCCTCGCCTTCGTCCGCACCGCGACCGAGATCTTCGGCCTGCACGCCGGCGACACCCTCGCCTCCCACGCCCCCTTCAACTTCGACCTGTCGATCATCGACCTGTTCTGCACCTTCCTGGCCGGCGCGCAGGTCGCCTTGCTTCCCGAGGCGTGGCTGGGCTTCCCGGCCAAGGTGGCGGACTTCATCGCCCAGACTCCGATCACGGTCTGGAACTCGGTGCCCTCCGCCCTCGTCGGGGTGGTGAACCGCGGCCAGCTCGAGGCGAAGGACCTGTCACGCCTCCGCCTCATCATGTTCGCGGGGGAGCCCTTCCCCCTGCCCGCCCTGCGCGGCCTGCGCGCGGCGGTGCCCGAGGCGACGCTGCTCAACGTCTACGGCCAGACCGAGGCCAACAGCTCCACCTACCACCGGATCGACGAGATCCCCGCTGACGGCCAGCCCCTCCCCATCGGGCGCCCCTTCCCCAACTACGACGTCCTCGTGATGGGCGACGACGGCCGGGCGGTGACCGAGCCCGGGGTTCCGGGCGAGCTCTACGTGGTGGGGCCGGCGGTGGCCTCCGGCTACTACGCGGATCCGGAGCGCACCGCCGCCGCCTTCGTGCAACATCCCTTGCGGCCCGGGTGCCGCCAGCCGGTCTACCGCACCGGGGATCGCGCGGCGTGGGACGAGGCGGGCCGCCTCGTTTTCAAGGGGCGCGCCGACCACGCGGTGAAGGTCCGCGGCTTCCGGGTTGAGCTGGCGGAGATCGAGAGCGTAGCCCGCCAGGTGACGGGCGTGGCGGACGCCTGCGCCGCCGCGGTGCCCGAGGACGAGGTCGGCCACCGGCTCGTGCTCTTCGTGGCCGAGGCGCCCGGCCAGCACGTGGACGAGGAGGGCCTCCGCCACCACCTGGCCGAGATCCTCCCGAAGTACATGCGCCCCGAGCGGGTGGCCCTCCGGGCCTCGCTGCCCCGCACGACCACCGGCAAGGTGGACCGCCCCAGCCTCAACCGCGAGGCCAAGGCCCTCCTCACCGAGGGCTAGGCCGAGCGCCGCGCGGCCCGCCCCTTGTTCCCGACGCCCGTCCGGGCTTAGCTCCCCCCGATGCCCCCCGCCTCCGAAGCGCCCGGCAAACGCTCACCTCTGGAGTCCTTCCTCGGGCTCTTCACCGAGGTCCGAGCGGGCGAAGGCGTCACCGCGGTGCTCCTCACCGTGAACGTCTTCCTCCTGTTGACCTCGTACTACTTCATCAAGCCGGTGCGCGAGGCCCTGATCCTCGCCATGAGGGGCGGCGCCGAGTACAAGTCGTACATGGGCGGGGCCATCGCGGTGGCCCTGTTGTTCGCGGTGCCCGCGTACGCGAGGGTGGCGCGGCGCCTGCCCCGCAACCGCCTGGTGGTCGGGGTGACGCTCTTCTTCGTCTCGCACCTGGTGGTGTTCTACGCCCTTTCCGCGATCGAGGCGGTGCAGCCGTACCTGGGCCTGCTCTTCTTCCTCTGGGTGGGCATCTTCAACATGATGGTGGTGGCCCAGTTCTGGGCCTTCGCCAACGACGTCTACTCCGAGGAGCAGGGCAAGCGCCTCTTCCCGCTCGTGGGAGTCGGGGCCTCCACCGGGGCGGTGGCGGGGAGCTGGCTCGCCGGCCTCCTCACCGACCGCGAGGCCCCGCTCGTCGACGTCTACACCATGCTCCTGCTCTCCGCAGGCCTGCTTGCGGTCTGCGCCCTCCTCTCCCAGCTCGTGCACGCCCGCGAGTCGAGCCGCGTGCCCGAGGCCCCGCCCGAGCCCAAGGCGGCCGACAAGCCCAAGCGCGGCGCCTTCGCCATGGTGCTCCGGCACCGCTACCTGTGGCTGATCGCGGTGTTCTCGCTCCTGTTCACCTTCGTGAACACCAACGGTGAGTACATGCTGGGTCGGCTGATCAGCGGCGACGCCAAGGTCCAGGCCAAGGACGAGGTCAGCCTGGCCGACGCGGTGGCCTGGCTCGCGGTCCCCGAGAACGAGCCCAAGGCGAAGGCGTACTTCGAGGCCAACCAGGCCACCGACTTCGCGGGCCTCACCTTCGAGGGGAGCCGCGACCAGGTCGCGCAGGCGCTCCTGATACGGGAGCGCACCAAGGCCCTCATCTCCGGCGCGTTCTCCGACTTCTTCTTCTGGGTGAACCTCTTCGGGGTGCTCCTGCAGATGTTCGTGGTGTCCCGCCTGGTGAAGTACGCCGGCTTCAAGGCCTCGTTCTTCGTCTTCCCGGTCATCGCGCTCGCCGACGCGGTCGCGATGGTGGTGGTGCCCGCCCTCGCCGTCCTCCGCATCGGGAAGACGGCCGAGAACGCCACCGACTACTCGCTCAACAACACCCTGAGGAACATGCTCTGGCTCCCCACCACGAAGGACATGAAGTACCTCGCCAAGCAGGCGGTGGACACCTTCTTCGTCCGCATGGGCGACGTCAGCTCCGCCCTCCTCGTGGCCCTCGGCGCGTACCTGGCGTGGGAGGTGCGCGCGTTCGCGGTGGCCAACGTGGCGCTGGTGGCGGTGTGGCTGGTGGTGGCCGGCGCGATCCTCAAGGCGCAGGTCGCGTTGAAGGCACAGCGGGCGGCGGGTCAGCTCGAGGACTGATCGCGCGCTGGCGCCGCGCCTCGTAGCTGTAGACCTCGAGCGCCTCCCCGTCGGTGCGCACGATGATCGCGCCCTCGAGGTCGGTGCGCCACACCCGCACCCCGGCCGCCTCCAGGCGCGCCACGACCTCGGGGTGCGGGAAGCCGAAGTGGTTGTGCAGCCCGCACGAGAGCACCGCGTGCTCTGGGCTCACCGCGGTCAGGAACGCGTCGGTGGTCGAGGAGCGGCTCCCGTGGTGGCCCGCCTTCAGGACGTCCGCGTCGAGGCACTCGGCGCACGCCTGCAACAGATCTTGCTCCGCCACCGCCTCGGTGTCGCCGACCATCAGGATCCGCCGCGCCCCGAGCTCGACGCTGGAGCACCCAGAGAGCCCATTTGAACCTATTTGGGAGTCACTGCGTATTAGGGCCGGTCTCGGATTCCCTGTCGGCTCCAGGCAGACTAGACTGTATGGAGAGATGGACACGAGACGATTCGTCGAGACTTCGTGCGCGGCTAGCCTGGAACGAATACGTGACACCATTGCCGCCCTTTGCGCCAACTCGTTCGGCGATAGCCAGCTCACGGAGATGATCCTCGACTATCCGCTTCGCCCGGCAAAGGGCCTCCGCCCCAAGCTGTGTCTCGCGGCCACGGAAGCCCTTGGCGCCCCGGAGCAGCTCGCATTCGGAAGTGCTGTTGCGCTCGAACTTCTGCACAACGCCTTCCTCATTCACGACGACGTAGAGGATGGCTCGACACACCGACGTTCCGAGCAGACCCTCCACGAGGCTCATGGCGTACCGACCGCAGTCAACGTAGCGGACGCGATGTTTGCCCTCGCTCTGCGACCACTCCTAGATAACTGCGAGTCTCTTGGGCTAGGGCCATCACTCGAAGTCTTCGACCTCATCGTTCGGACCTTTCTCGTGACCGTCCGAGGCCAGGAGCGTGAGCTCAGGTGGATCCGGGACAACAGCTGGCCTCTTCCCGCCGATTTCGAGGCCGCCTACCGCCAGCTCGTCTTGGAGAAGACCTCGACCTATTCCTTTCTTGCGCCAATCCGGATCGCAGTCATAGCCGCAGGCGCCGACTCAGAATTGCTTCGACCGCTCGAACTCTATGCTACCGACCTTGGCCTCGCGTTCCAGATCACCGACGACGTCTTGAATCTCGAACCCAGCGTCGACTACGGAAAGGAGGATAGCGGCGACCTCTGGGAGGGCAAGAGAACCCTCATACTCATGCATGCCATGGCGCAGGAAGGAAACACCCAGAGACGAAGGGCGGCAGTAGAGGTCCTGCGAGGGATCCGAAGCTCCTCGAAGGGACCGTCCATCACTAGCGTCCTGGAGAAGCTCAAAGCACGCGGCGAGTTGTCGGCGACCGCATTCCTGGAGCTCCGCGGCGCACTCCCACCTCATCTAGTCGCCGAGCACAAGACACACGCAGGTATCCAACTCCTCGTCGAGCTTGTTCGGGACCACGCGAGCCTAGAGTTCGCACGCACCGCCGCCCGCGATGCCCGGCGTCGCGCCGAGGAGCACCTGGACTCGGTACGGCCAAGGCTTCACCCCGGGGAGTCGTTGGACGTTCTTAGCGCCCTGCTTCAGTATGTGATAGAACGGCAGAGATGAATAGTGGGCCCCTCGAACGTGCCATCGCCCGAGAGCTCCTGGAGCAAGCGGATCGAGCCAAGCCGTTGGACAAGCGACGTATTGAGCCGCCAGATCACGGAAGACCGCAGCCTCCCGTGATCGACCAACTGGTCTCTCGAAACCGAGTGCGAGCGCTAACAACGGTCCTCCAGCTACTCACGCTAGCGAATCGTCACCAGGCAAAGGAGAACATCGAGCAATTCGAAGAAGCACCCGTCAACGAGTTCGACGATGAGCAACTGCGCGGTCTTCTGCTGGAGGTTCACTCGGCTCTCCTCCAGCACCCGATAGCAGCACGGTCAGCTTGGCAGTTGCTGGTCGCCGAAGGGCGACGAGCGATCAAGACCGACGATGGGGCTCGACTCGGGAACCAGCTTGCCGCGTCGAGTCTCGTGCGTCGGGGAGCACTGCTCTGGAATACACTAACAATGGGCCTGCTGGACGACCTCGAGCCGACATCCCTCCCTAGCAGCTACATAGACGTGCTCGAGCGTGTGGCACTTCGCGGTGACCTTGAGACGTTCCTAGACGGGCTGGGAGACCAGCGTGGTAGCTAGCGGGGCCCCTGAACCCCGGGGACCGCACGACCGAGGTCCCGATGGGCTGGTCGACTTCCTGGTTGGCATGAATTCGCTGCTGGAGCGACACGCCCTCTTGGTGCACCGCTTGGCCCGGGCAGAGCGCGAGAATGGGCGGCCCCTCCCCCCGGAGGAGTTGCTCCTCGCCCTCGTTGGCATCGAGAGCCTCAGCCGGCGGTGGCAGCAGCTCCTGAAGCATGCCCGCGATACCACCATCGAAGCAGTGCCTCAAGCGCCACCGAACGACGACGGGAGCCTACTGCGATGAAGCGTGAGCAGCAGGATGTCAACGAGGTCGACCGCTGGCGTCGTGAGGACGCAAGTCCTTGGTGCGGGCAGTCGAGCCACGAGTGGCAGCACTTCATCATTTGGTCGAGGGCGGGCGTTCTCATCCTCAACTTTAGCATCGAAGTACCGCTCGCCGGGCCTTCGAAGGCGAGACTACTGGTCCTTCACTGCGATTCGACCTGGAAGACAGATGTACGTTTCTCTCCGGACCTGTCCTTTGGCTCATCTGGTCTCCGGTGCAGAATGGACGGATGCATCCTGGACATCTTCGCAGAAGGCTGGCGAATCGAACTTGATGACAGCGGGTTTGTGAGTGGCCACATGCACTTCGTACCAGTAGCGCGGCCCCTCGTGGCGCGGAACCGCGCCATCGTAGATCGTGCCCGCCTGCACTGGGTGATGTACCCGCTCGTTCGAGTGCATGGAGAGCTGTGGTTGAACGGGACACGTCACGTCCTCGATGGTGACCCGGTTTACCATGATCACAACTGGGGACGATTCGACTGGGGGGAGGACTTCGGATGGGAGTGGGGCATCCTCATGCCCGATGCAGCTGGGGCAGCCATCGTCTTCAGTGCACTGACATGCAAGACGCACATGACCCGCCGCCTCCAACAGATCTTCGTGTGGAGCAAATACCGCCATTTCTGGACGGCGCGAGGCCCGGAGATCCGCAGCTCGCACCACGGAGCCCTCGTCCCAGACCAGGTGGAGACCATCCCGGCAGTGTTCGCTCTCGTGTCGCCGCCTGCCCGTCATCCACCCCCTCTGAGGCTAGATTTTGCGGCGGCCGGTGAAGGTCGGAAGCTCGAGGTACAATGTGAGCTGCGCCGCCGCGCAAGAATCCTCGTTCCGACCTCCGCCGGGCCCACGTCTACAATGGTCCTCGAGGAGTGCATCGGCGAAGCGAAAGGACGGATCTCGATTGAAGGTCGACCCGTGGACGTCACAGGACGCTGTGTATTCGAGTTCCTCGGGAGGGACCGTAGTGATTGCTGACTTGGTCGCCGAGGGCATGGTTACTCTTGAGCTGCGCTGCCCTTGGCACGCATCGAGACTCCTAGAACTGCTCTCCGAACCCTGCGTGTCGGTGAAGATCTCCGACGAGAGATTCGACGTTTACAGGAACGGCGGACACGTGGTCGTGGGAATAGGCAA
The DNA here is from genome assembly GCA_020632995.1 of Deltaproteobacteria bacterium. Lineage (GTDB taxonomy): Bacteria > Myxococcota > Kuafuiibacteriia > Kuafuiibacteriales > Kuafuiibacteriaceae > JACKEN01. The sequence goes on from JACKEN010000001.1 coordinate 1,596,779, forward strand.
GGCTCCAACGGTCAGGGTCCGGCTCGACCCCGCGACTCTGCGCGCCCTTCTCGACGGCCGATGCACGATCCTGCGGGCGCTCCAGAGCCGCAACCTCGAGGTCTTCGGCCCCACCCGCGACCTCAGCCTGGCGAGCCGCGCCGCTTTGACGTTCATTCACGGTCTCGTCCGGACACCTGAGGGGCCAAGCCAGTTGTCGGCCATCGATGCCGCGCTTCGCAGAATGGAGATTGACACTTGAACGACCCCAATATCAAGAGCCACCCTCGTCAGCGCCAACGCGAGGTCCATGTCTCCGTCCTTGGTGCAGGCATCGCTGGCCTCAGCGCAGCCCACGAACTAGTACGCCGGGGGTTCAAGGTGACCGTCTTGGAGAAGGCCTGCGGTCGGATGACGCCGAATCCGGGCCTGCCAATCGTTGATCAATACGACCCAAAGAGGAAGGACATGCGGTTCGAGCCGACCGTCGGGGGAGTGGCGCGCACACAATGGACGAGCGTTGCGCACGAGTCACCCTCGGACACCGGAGCCAACCCCGAGGTGCGAGTACACGCGACCCAGTCGCTCGGCGGGCTGGGTTCCTTCATACTTGAGAAGGCTGGTGAACATGAAATCCAGATGCAAGGCGGGGATGGGAGTTGGCACGCGGTGCCGTTCAAGCGAGGCTCGAACTCCGAGTTTGGGAATTTGGAAACCCTCAAGAGTTGGTACACTGCAAACAGAAACAAGGGCCGCCTCCAACTAGTCGGGTTGACCTTCCTCGCGGATCCCTACGCAACGCATCAAGATACACAATCCCTCGCGTCAATCCTGGGCATCGAGAACACATGTCGACGCTTGGCCAAGGCCGGAGCGGACCTTGAAGGAAGGAGTATGCCGAAAGGCGAAGGCAGCGCTGACCTTCTGCCGACGACCCTAGTCGACTACCCGCTGGACTCCGAGGACACCAAACTTCTCTCTACCGCCGAGGAGTTCCCAGGCGCTTTACTCCGCGTGCATCAACCTGACTCGGAGGCCGTCACAAATGCAGGGAATCGCGATGTCGGCTTCTTGCCGGGCGAACACGGCTTTCGCTTCTTCCCTGGGTTCTACCGGCACCTACGGGAACTGCTCCGCGAAATCACGATCTACGACACACAGGCGGGCCGCTTCACGGACCGCACAGTCCACGACAACCTGATTGAGGTCGACTGGCAGGTCATGACGGATCCAACACGTCTTGCGCCTACCGCGTTCCGACGTCACCCTCCCGAGAGCGCCCAGGAGTTTCTCGAGCAGTGGTACACGATTCGGAACGACCTCGGCTTCAGGGACGCCGACATGCTGCGATTCGTTCTTCGCCTCGCGCGCTTTGCGACTTCGTCGGACCGGCGAAGGGAGCGCCAGTACGAGCGCATCACCTGGTGGGACTTCTTGTCCTTGGAGAGACTTGACCACGTCCCCCCTGCCCCTCGCGACGAAGTGGCATCGAGGTACAAAATCAGCGACACGCATAAGCGATTGAGCTACGGGGTTCGAATCGAGCGTGCACTCAAGCATTCGCCCCGGGCCCTCGTAGCAATGGACGCCGACGTAACCGACGCCCATACTCAAGGCAACCTGGCAATCCAACTAGCGTTCGACCAGTTGGGTCTGAACGAGATGACGGACTCTGTGCTCAACGGGCCGTCGAGTGAGGCTTGGTTCGAGCACTGGTACAACTACCTGGAGAAGCGAGGCGTCAAGTTCATCGCTGGGGAGGTCACCAAGCTGGACCTCGTCGCTGGGACTGCCGAATACATTGACTTCGAGACGGGCGAGCGTCGTTCGGTTCAGAAGAACGAAGGCGACGGCCGCGCGGACTACATTGTCTGTGCCCTCGATCCGGTTGCGACGGAGCGCGTTCTCGTTCTCCCGGATCAGCACGAGGTGGTCCCCGAGTCAACGCTCCGGTTCATCGAACGATACCGTGACTGGGTACAACGACCTGGACCTGATCGGGAAGTCCGCAATCCCCAGCGATTGGCGCCTGAGCCGGATGTGGGTGATAGGTTCCAGCTTCTCGGTGGTATGCAGTTCTTCTTCGAGCGCCCCGTATCCTTCGCAGACGCACACCTGTATTTCGGCGAGTCGCCATGGGGCATCATGGCTGTATCACAGTTCCAGTTTTGGGATCGATGGCTGAGTGAGAACTGGGGAGGGTCGCGTTTCGTAAGTAATCTTAGCTTGGTGTGGGGTGCGTGGCGGGAGCCACCCAAATTGGATGACAGGATTAAGACTCTGATATGCAGGGCGCAGGCGGTCTATAAGCCCAGGACGGCTGTCCTTAAGTACGATCGAGCGTGGCTCAGCCCAAGCAGCTACGCTCCGCGCGGGCTAGCTCATGAGACCAGGGAGCAGTTGGCTTGGTGTATGGGTACGACGGCCCAGTTCGATCCAGACCTTCATATACCGAGCGCGTACGCCTTCCACATCGACGACTACATTCAGTTCCGGCGCACGGCAAAGGAGGGCGAAGACCCGCTGCCGATCTGGAACCTCAGCCCCTATCCGATCAACGTCGTTGGTGACTGGGACTCGAGGCCTACTGGAGAGCCATGGGACCCTCATGCGAGGAAGAACCGACGCAAAGGTGCCCCACCGGACGGCTACGTCCTTCACGGTAAGGGAGCACGGGTGGTCTTCGCGGGCGCGCACATGCGAACCTTCACGCGTATGGCCACGATGGAGTCAGCCGCGGAGTCGGCCCGACATGCCGTAAACAAGATCCTGAACAACTTAGATGACGAAGTCCGAGGGAGGGCAGGAACCTCTGATCCGAATATGTCCGCGGTTCACTCAGGCGCACCTCCGGAGGCAGGCGCGGGAGTGCATGACGGCGACCGGGGCGAACTCAAGCAACGGTTGCTGGAGTTCGGCGGCTCCACTACCGCCGAAGCGACCGCGAGCCACTTCCGCAAACGAGGCGGGCCGATTTCAAAGGTAAAGGCACAGGACACGCCAATGTACCGAACGACGCATTTCGGCGACTATTGCCGGGTCTGGGACCCTCGGCGGTTCGAGCTTCCCTCCCTGGATTTCTGGAAGAGGATCGACGAGGAGTTGCTCAAAGCGGCAGGCCAACGCGAGATGCCGGAAGACGGGCGACACCCCTATCCGGACGATATCCCTAACAACGAAGCCTATACACCGCGCTATCCGCACGTGTTTGACCTGATAGGTCTCGACAAGCTGCCGAAGCAGGTTGAGGACTCTGACCTTTCTATCGAACAGACCTTCGATCTGCTAACCGCCGTCCTTCAGGCGGCCAAGAAGGCGATCCAATCGGATGACCCCGCTTCCGCGGTAAGGGCCCTCCTGACAGCGATCGACAACGTCATCAGATGACTGCCCGCCCTGAGGTGGCTTCGCCGCTAGACACCTACAGAGGAGGGGGAACGAGCAGAGCGGCCAGTTTGTCAGGAGCCTTGGCGCCCAACCGCTCAAGCGTAGCCCGGGCACCGCGACTCGACGCTGGTTCCCAGGTTCTGGCTGATGCGGCGTGCAGGGACATACCGAGGCGATCGAAGGCGGCAGCTGCCGACGCGTAACTTCCAAGCACTGATAGACCTCGGGCGTTGAGCGCTGCCGCGATCGCAGCTGCGTAGGCTTGGGCGATGGGCTCGGTGCTCTTGCGCAAAGTCCGGTACTGGCGGCGCGCGTCGCGTTCGCCGCCGTCGTAGGCCAGTGCCGCGCGCGCACGGAGGTACTTTGCGTCGACGCCCACGAAGCGCAGTGCGAGGAAGGCGCCGGCGGAGAGCTTCGGCCAGTCACGAAGCAGGACCTCATAGGCCGCGCGTCCTTCTCCCCTATAGAGATGACGCTCCGCTGCTGCAACGAGTCGGTAGTAATCAGCGGAGCTGTAGGCCGCGTGAGGCCACGCCTTGCTTCTGTCCAAGCGCTTGTAAGGAGATTCTGCCGCGTCATCGACGAGGCCGATGACCGCTGGGTGACCGGCGGATACACCGGCCAAAGCAACGTCATCGTCACGGTGCAGAGCGGACCTTCTCGCGGTGTCGACGAGTTCGCGCAACGCGCCCACATCCCCACGCATCGCGAGTGCGATCGCGAGGTAGGTTCGATTGATGGAGCGTTCCCACTCGATCCCGAGCTCGATGTCGTCGAGCCGGCGCTCCGCGGAGAAGCCATGCTCTATCGCGTCGGCCCATCGTGCCTCGAAAGTCGCACGTGCGGCCAAGGAGATGTCGAGCCACGCCCAGTCGTAGTTGGTGCCGTGTCTCTCGCAGAGGTCCCTGGCGCGCGCGAGCAGGCGATCGACACGGCGTTCTAGGAAGGGCACGCCAATCGTGCACTCGGCCACCGCTTCGAAGCTAAGACTTCGGATGAGCGCCGACTCGTCGCCACCGCGTTCAGCAAGTATTAGGTGCCGCAGCAAGAGCACGTCGGCCAAAGAATGATTGACGTGGGATAGCGAAGAGCAGCCTGCCCAGAGCACGTCGAGTTGCAGGCCGCTAGTCGGCGTCGGCGTGAGCCGTGTTGGGCGCAGTCCAATTCCCTGCAACAGGATACGCAGCCTGAGGAGGCTAGACCATAGGATGGTGCTTCGAGGCCCAGAAGGGAGCCTAATGCCGAAGCCTCTGAGCACGCGCTGGAGCTCCGACAGCCCCGCCCCAGGATCTCCACATCGAATCAGCTCACGCGCGCCGCGCATCCGGTACCCAACGATGTCTTCTGAATGGCCTCCTTCCTCGGTCCCGATGGCGGCAGCCTGGAGGAACCGAGTTCCAGCTAGCCGCGACAGCCCCAGGCTGGCATCAACGTCGGCTCGGAGCCCACAGACCGACGAGGTTCTCGCCAGGGCCGGGTCCAACGCCTCCACCCGGTCAAGCTGCGCCTTGGCGGTCGAGAAGCGAAGGTGCTCGACGGACATGCGAGCCGCTCGCTCGAACTCCAGCGCGGCATCGTGTACCTGGCCCCCGGCTTCGAGGTGGTGGGCCTTGAGGTCGTGGGATGTCGGTGCCACGGACTCGTAGGCACGGGCAAGCCGAAGATGAGCATCGACCAACGCCTTCTTGGAGTGCTCTCGAAGGTGCGCCTGGCGCACGACATCATGGTAGACCTCGACAGTGGGTTCGCCGAAGACAAGGACTTCCGTGAGAAGGTGGTCGCGCTGCATAGCGAGAAAGGCCTGAAAGAGCCCATCCGCTTGGCGGGTGGCTTCCTGAATGAGTGCCCAACTCAGTGGTGCTGGCGACGCTGCAACCAATTCGAGAAGTTGCTGCCCAACGCCCTCGTGCCGCTTCATCCGGGACGCGATCAGGGCTTCAGTGAGGTCGCCCTCGATCCTCTGTCCATGTTGCTCTGCGATGTCGAGGACCAACATCGGAAGTGTGCGGAGTGCATCCAGCTCGCGCGTTGAGAGTTGTTCCGAGGCGACCCCCATCTCTTCGGCTAGGCGACGCGCTGACGCAGCGTCGAGCTTGTCGAGCGTCAAGTCCCAGTCCGCGTGGCGCTCGAGAACTGTCTTGACATCGCCGTCGACAGCCTCTGGCCGGAGGGACACAACGATCGTCACATTCTCCAGTTGGAACTCGACCAGGGACATAAGGAGGTCGATGTCGTCCCGGCCGGCCCAATGAAGGTCGTCCACCCAGACGATAGTCGGTCTATCCGCTACGCAGCCCAACAAGTCCCGGAAGACCCGCACCGCCGCCATCAGTTCCTCCCGACCCGAGGGCGCGTGGCTCAATTCAACTGGAGGATCCTCATGGCCCGGCAAACGACGAAGCGTGGGGAACAGCCGCGCGGCAGCTCGCATCTCCACGGAAGAGGCGCGGACCTCGAATGCTCGGGCAGAGAGGCAGTCAGCGATCTGGTCGGAGATCTCATCCCATGCCCGCATGTTCACTTGCTCTTGAGGGTGGCACCTTCCTCGCAAGATCTGGTGCGAATCCGTATCCTCGAACCGAGCGAGAACGCGACGCACCAGCGTCGACTTCCCGATTCCCGAGTGGCCCCGCAAGACACAGAGCCGCGGACGAGGTCGGACCCCCGTGAGAGCATGCTCCAGCGCCTCGATTTCGCTCTCCCTTCCCACGAAGAGATCCCACTTCCGCGCTCGTCGCAAGGGGGCGACGCGCCTCCCGTCCAAGCCTTCGAGAAGGTGCAGCGCTCCGTCTAAAGTCATCCGTCGGTGCGGGTCAGCCGTGAGCAGACCCACGAGCAACTTCTTGTGGGGAGAAGGAAGCCAGGATGGAAGGTCTTCCTCCGAACGAATCGCTCCGGCGAGTGGGGGGCGCCCGAGGAGCGCCTCGGCAAGTGTGACACCAACGCTGTAGATATCAGACGACGGGCCGATCGGCTCGGACCCCCATGCCTCAGGCGCGAGATATGCCAGAGTGCCAGCGACGCCGGCCCGCCGGCCCTGTCGCGTGGCGAGGCCGAAGTCGGCAAGGAGTGCTCGCGTACGACCCTCGTCGACGAGAACATTGTGTGGCTTGACGTCTCGATGGACTAGGCCCTGGGCGTGCAGGTAGGCAACGGCCTGAAGGACATCGATCGCGAAGCGGTCAAAGTCGACGAACGCCTCCCGAGAAGCTGGAGAGTCAACTCCGCGGATCGAGGCCAAGGCATGTGTGATTGGCATCCCCCCCGCGACCAGCCGCATCGTCAAACAAGCGCTTTTGTCTCTGACGTGTAGCTCGTAGAGTTCGAGGAGACTTGGGTGATCCAGAGTCGCGCGGACACGGAACTCGCCCTTAAGGTCAAGGTACCTCTGGGGTTCGAAAGCCGCCACGATCTTCAGTGCCACCGTAGCCTGGCGGAGTCGGTCATAGGCCTGGTACACGACGCCGCATGCACCTCGACCAAGCTCATGATGAAGCGCATAGCGGTCGGCGAGCTCAGAATCCTGTAGTACCAACATGAGGGCCCAATGCGGTGTGATGGTCGCGAGCGGAGCCACCCAGTAGTACCTCGAAAGCCGGCTCACGCACACCTACGAGGCTGATCTGGCGCATTCGGGCCGGTCCGACGAGCCCGTGGCTATACTCCGACAGGCTGCCTGCCCATTCTCCTCGGCACAGGCGGCGTGCCTAGAGAGCAGCTGCGTTCCTCCCGACGAGCCCACCCTGCTCGACGAGCCCATCCTCTCGAGCGAGGACTGCGCCATCCTCAAGGCGCAGGTCGCGTTGAAGGCACAGCGGGCGGCGGGTCAGCTCGAGGACTGAGACCGCGCTGGCGCCGCGCCTCGTAGCTGTAGACCTCGAGCGCCTCCCCGTCGGTGCGCACGATGATCGCGCCCTCGAGGTCGGTGCGCCACACCCGCACCCCGGCCGCCTCCAGGCGCGCCACCACCTCGGGGTGCGGGAAGCCGAAGTGGTTATGCAGCCCGCACGAGAGCACCGCGTGCTCGGGGCTCACCGCGGTCAGGAACGCGTCGGTGGTCGAGGAGCGGCTCCCGTGGTGGCCCGCCTTCAGGACGTCCGCGTCGAGGCACTCGGCGCACGCCTGCAACAGATCTTGCTCCGCCACCGCCTCGGCGTCGCCCACCATCAGGATCCGCCGCGCCCCGAGCTCGACGCTGATCACCACCGAGCCGTCGTTGATGTCGCCGTAGCTCCGCGGATCCTTCACCGGCCCCAGGAAGCGCACCGTGGCCGGCCCCGCCACGTACGGCTCGGACCCCGCCGCAACCTCCCTTGCGCCGAGCTCCGCCACCAGGCCCGGGAGCCACTCGGGCCCCTCCCGCGCGTCCCCCGTCCACCACACCTCCTTGATCGGGATCTGCTCGGCCAGGGTGGCCAGGCTCCCGGTGTGATCCGCGTGGGCGTGGGTGAGCACCACCGCGTCCAGGCTGTCGATCCGCCGGGCCCGCAAGAACGGCAGGAGCACCCGCTCCGCCGCGTCCATGCCGGAGCCGCCGGGGCCGGTGTCGACGAGGATCGCGCGCCCGCCCGGGAGCTCCACCACCGCCCCGTCCCCCTGCCCCACCGGGAGGAAGGTGACCTGCACCTCCTTCGAGAGGAACCGCGCCCCGAGGCCCACGGTGAGGGACAGGGCCAGCCCAGCCACGCTCAGCCACGCCAGCCGCCGCGGCCCGCGCCCTCGGTTCACGGGGAGCGAGAAGCCGATCGTGGCCCCATAGAACAGCACGCACTCCAGGATCGTGGGCTGCGGGAGCCGCACCGCCGCCCCCGGCAGGGCCGAGGCGTGCTCGGCCATCGCCTGGAGCACCCCCGCCGCGTGCCCGGCCAGCTTCAGCACCGGCGCCGCCAGCTCCGGGCTGACCCCGGCCAAGAGGCCCCCGAAGAGCGACAGCGGGACGACCACGAGCGAAGCCCAAGGCGCGGCGGGCAGGTTCGCGATGAGCCCCGCCACCGGCAGCACCCCGAAGTGCCGCAGCACGAGCGGCGTGGTCCCCACGGTGGCGGCCACGCTGGCCAACAGCGCCTCCACCGGGGCCCGGCGCCAGGCCCGCCAGCTCCGGCGGCGCGGCGCCAGCCAGTCGGCGAGGGCGGGCTGGATCCGGAGGAGCGCCGCCACCGAGGCGAAGGAGAGCTGAAAGCCGGGGTCGCCCAGGGTCGCGGGGTCCCACGCCACCATCACGATCACCGCGAGCGCCAGCGCGCTCCAGGCCTCGCGCAGGCGCGCGAAGGCGTGCCCGACGAGGAGCGCCGCGACCATCAGCGCCGCCCGCACCGCGGACGGCGCCGCCCCCACCAGCGCGGTGTACAGGGCCACCACCGGCAGGGCCACGAGGGCCGCGGTGCGGTGCGCGCCCGGCCCGAGGGCGATCGCGGGGACGCGCCGGAACACCGCCACCAGCGCGAGCACCAGGAGCCCGCACACCACCGCGAGGTGGAGGCCGCTCACCGCGAGCACGTGGGCGAGCCCCGAGCGCTGGAAGGCCCGCCGGGTGTCGTCGCTGATGCCGGAGCGGTCCCCGATCGCGAGGGCCCGCACCAGCGCGCCCTCCTGGCCCGGGAGCACCGCCCGGATGCGCCCCTGGATGGTCTGCCGGAAGCCCTCCAGGGCGGCCTGGAGCCCCGGAGGGGGCGGCCTGACCTCGAGGCAGAAGGTCGGGTCGGCCACGAAGCCCCGCAGGGTCACGCCCTGGCGGGCCGCGCGGGCCCGGCGGCCCTCACCCCCGGGGAAGCCCGGATCCGAGTACTCGCGGACCCGGGCCCAGGCCCGAATGGTCGCGCCGGGCGCCCCGCACGGCGCGGCGGTGCCGGTGACGGTGAGCCAGACCCGGCCGTGGACGGGCACGAGGTCCGCCCGGGGGCTGGTGCTGGTGCCGACCAGGTCCACCGTCAGGCGGTGGCCGTCGTCCCGCCAGTCCGGGGCCTCGGCCACCGTGCCCTCGATGAGGACGGGCCCCGCGGCGAGGTCCACCTTGCCCGAGACGTCCTCGGTGGCGGGGAGCCGGAAGAGCGTCACCACCGCACCGGCCGCGCAGAAGACCGCGGGCAACGCCACGGCGGCCAGGATCCGCCCCCGGCGGGCCATCCCCACCGTCAGGACGGCGAAGATCACGAGGAGCGCCACCGCCCAGGTCGGATCCGCCCGATCGAAGAGGGCCCCCACGCAGAACGCGGTGGCGGCCATCAGGAGGGGCCGGCGCACCACCTGGGGCTCGTAGGCGCCGCCCGTCACGGCGGGGACGCTACCCCGACTTGAGCGGTGATGGCACGCCCGGCCGACACGGGGTCGTTGACCGACCGCAGAGTCCCTTGCTAGGCGAACGCCCCATGCACAGCGCTCTACGTGCCCTCCCCACGGTGCTGGCCGCCGCCTGGCTGGTCGGCTGCACCCAGGACAAGACCGAGACCCCCACCGGCGAGACCAAGGCGCCCGCCACCGCGGCGGCGCCCACCGAGGCCAAGCCGACCGCCCCCACCGCGGAGGCGATCGAGCTGCCCGCCGGCGATGGGCCGGTGGCGAAGGTCAACGCCCAGGAGATCGGCCGCGACAAGTTCAACCGGGAGTACAAGCAGACCCTGGAGCGCTACCAGAAGGCGCGCCACGACGTGCAGCCTGCCTTGCGCGAGCGCCTGAAGGACAACATCGTGCGCCGCCTGGTCGACGCGGAGCTCATCCGGCAGCAGGCCGAGAAGATGGGCGTGACCCTCGCCGCGGACGAGCTGAACACGAAGTGGGAAGAGCACAAGAAGCGCTACGGCTCCGAGGAGGCCTTCAAGGCGTTCCTCGAGCGCGCCGGCACCAGCGCCGACGACGTGCGTGAGCAGTTCGAGGCCAACCTGCTGCGGGAGAAGGTGTTCGCCAAGGTCTCCGAGGACGTGAAGGTGTCCGCGGCCGAGGTGAAGAAGTTCTACGACGAGAACCCCGCCCGCTACGACGAGCCCGAGCAGGTGAAGGCCAGCCACATCCTCTTCCGGGTGCAGCCCAACGCCACCGCGGAGGAGAAGGCGGCCAAGGAGAAGAAGGCCAAGGAGGTCCTGGCCAAGGCCAAGAAGGGCAACTTCGAGGCCCTGGCCAAGGAGTTCGGCGAGGACCCGACCAAGGACCGCGGCGGCGACCTGGGCTACTTCACCAAGGGCCGCATGGTGAAGCCCTTCGAGGACGCGGTGTGGAAGCTCAAGGTGGGCCAGGTGTCCGACCTGGTGGAGACCCAGTTCGGGTTCCACATCATCAAGAAGACCGACCACAAGAAGGCGCGCAAGAAGCCTTACGACGAGGTGAAGGAGTCGATCGAGCGCTCCCTGGCCGCGCGTCAGCGCAACCAGGCCATCCGCGACGCCCTGGCGAAGTGGAAGGAGGAGGCGAACATCGAGATCTTCCTGAAGGGTGACCCGGCGGTGATCAACGCCGGTCAGCCGAAGACGATGCTGGGGCGGCCGCAGCTGACGCCGGCCCAGGGCGAGAAGGCGTCCAGCCCCGCGCTCCAGATCCGGAAGGGCGAGTCCAAGCCCCAGACCGGCGACGCCCCCGCGGAGTAGCCCCCGCCGCGCCCGGCAGGCCCCCTACCGGCGCCACTTCTCCTCTTCGCCCAGCTCCTGCAAGAAGTCCTGGTTGGTGAGGAGCCCCTTCTTCGCCAGCACCCGCATCAAAGCCCAAAACTTGCGCTCGAGGCGGAGCACCGCCTCGACGTGGTCGGCGTCGCTCGCCGCGTCGATCAGGTCCCCCAACGCGCTGTCGAAGCCGTCCCCCGGCGAGATCGGGTGAGCGCCGCCGCCGTACGCGGCGGGCGCCACCGGGGCCTGGGTGGGGAGCGTCGAGGGCGCGGGTGGCGGCCACTGGGCGGGCGCCGACACCCCGGCGACCGGGGTCGGCCGGCCCACCGGCGCGGGGCGTCCAGCGGCGGGGGTCGCCCGGCTCACCGGCGGCGCGAAGTGCCCAGAGGGCGGGGTCGCCCGGCTCACCGGCGGGGGGTGCGCGTCCAACGAGGCGGGGCCGCGCAGGAGCGCGTCGGGGTAGTTGGCCGCCGGCCCCGGCCGCATGGTGGGGGCCAGCTGGTCCCCGCTCGGCGGGCTCGAGCCGGTGGGGGTCGGCCCCCGCGCCTTCACCTCGGTGAGGGGGATCGGGGTCTGGTCCGGGTCGACCGGGGTCTCGTCCACCACCTCGTCGGTGAGGAGGACGGCCGAGACCTCCGTCGACTGGTCCTTCGCCTCTGGCGGCAGGCTCACCGGCGCGTTCTCCAACAGGTCAGCGGTCAGGCCGGTGTTGGTGTTGACCCGCTCCTCGCCGCCGCCCCGGCGGAGGATGGTCATGCCCGGGGAGGACTCCTCCTGCAGGGCCATCACCACCTCTTCCATCTGATAGGGGCGCCCGAGCCGCGGGCCGTAGTACTTGCGGATCGCCTTGTCGATGTCGGAGGCCGGGGCGAGGACCGCCTCCACCTTGCTCCCGGTCATGAACTCGAGCTCGTCCAGGAGCCGGAAGTTCAGCGGATCCGAGGTGGCCACGGTGAGCACCACCCGCCCCCGCTCCCGACGCAGGGCGTAGGGGAGCAGGTCGTGTTGCGAGCACATCTCCAGGCTGACCTTGGTCAGGGCGGCGGGATCCGCCTGGAGCTCGTCCAGGCGCACCACCGGCACCCGGAGCGCTGCGCCGAGGGCGTTCACGAGCTGCTGCTCGTCGATGTGGCCCTTGGCCACCAGCGCCGCGCCGAGGCGCATGCCGGTCCGCCGCTGGTAGGTGAGCGCGTCGGCCAGCTGCGCCTGGGTGATGAGGCCCTGCTCCAGCAGGAGCTCTCCGAACTTCTTCCGCACCGCAGCGGAGCTTAGCGAAAGCCCCGGCCTGGGCGCCAGATCCCGGGCCCGGGGCCTCAAAACCGAACGTTGAGGGGCCCGTGGCGCGCGTGCTAGTCCCGGCCCGCCATGAGTGATCGTCCCGTCCGCGTCCGCATCGGCCCCAGCCCCACCGGGGAGCCCCACGTGGGCACCGCGTACATCGCGCTGTTCAACCTCGCCTTCGCCAAGAAGCACGGGGGCAAGTTCGTGCTCCGGGTGGAGGACACCGACCAGGAGCGGAGCAAGCCGGAGTGGGAGGCCCAGATCATGGAGGGCCTCAGGTGGCTGAACCTGCAGTGGGACGAGGGCCCGGACGTCGGCGGCCCCTACGGCCCCTACCGGCAGAGCGAGCGCAAGGCGATCTACGCCGAGCACGCCCAGATCCTGCTCGACAAGGGCCACGCCTACCGCTGCTTCGCCACCCCCGAGGAGCTCGAGGCCAAGCGCCAGGAGATCGCGGCCGCCAACGGCGATCGGAGCGCGGCCTCGCGCATCCACCGGGACCTCCCGGCGGAGACGGTGGCCCGGTACCTGGCCGAGGGGCGCCCGTACGTCCTGCGCATGAAGACCCCGCTCGCGGGGAAGGTCACGGTGCAAGACTTCCTGCGCGGGCCGGTCGAGATCGACGCGTCCCAGCTCGACGACCAGATCCTGATGAAGTCGGACGGGTTCCCGACCTACCACCTCGCCAACGTGGTGGACGACTACCTGATGGGGATCAGCCACGTGATCCGGGCCGAGGAGTGGATCAGCTCCACCCCCAAGCACGTGCTCCTGTACGACATGTTCGGGTGGCAGAAGCCGACCTTCGTGCACATGCCGCTGCTCCGGAACCAGGACAAGACCAAGATCTCGAAGCGCAAGAACCCGGTCTCCATCATGGACTACAAGCAGCGCGGCTACCTGCCGGAGGCCCTGCTGAACTACCTGGGGATGATGGGCTTCACCATGCCCGACGGCCGGGAGATGTTCTCGTTCGATGAGTTCGTCGAGGCGCTGGAGCTGTCCCGCATCGTGCTCGGTGGCCCGGTCTTCGACCTCACCAGGTTGTCGTGGCTCAACGGCAAGTACCTGCGCGAGCGCCTCGACGAGCGCGGGCTGGTCGAGCACCTCAAGGCCGCGGTGTTCAGCGACGCCTACCTCGCCAAGGTGGCGCCCCTGTTCAAGGAGCGCATCGACGTGGCCGAGCAGTTCGTCGACATGGCCGGCTACTTCTTCGTGGGCGACGTGAACCCCGCCCCCGCGGACCTCGTGCCGAAGAAGGCCAGCCCGGTGGACCTGTTCGCCGCGCTCGAGGCGTACGCGCAGCTGATCGACACGCAAGTCGACTTTCGCCCCGAGGCGCTCGAGGCGGCGACCCGCGCGTTCGCCGAGACCTCGGGGGTGAAGGCGAAGGATCTGTTCATGGTGCTGAGGGTCGCCCTCACCGGCCGCACCGCGTCGCCGCCGCTCTTCGACGTGATGAGCGTGCTCGATCGCGCGCTGGTGCGGCGGCGCCTCCGCACCGCACTCGGGCTCCTGAAGCCCCTGGCGGCGGAGGCCAGGAAGGCCGCGGCGCCCAAGGACGCACCGGCGGCCAAGGACGAGGCGCGCGCCCCGGCCAAGGGAGAGGCCAGCGCCCCGGCCCAGGGCGAGGCGCCGAGCAAGAAGGAGAAGAAGCCGGCCGGCTACCCGGTGGAGACCATCGAGGGGGTAGGCGAGGTCTACGGCGGCAAGCTCACCGCCGCGGGCTGCGCCACCACTGAGGACCTCCTCGATCGGGCCGCCACTCCGGCCGGGCGCAAGGCCCTGGCCGAGGCCACCGGGATCTCCGACGGCCTGGTCCTGAAGTTCGCGAACATGGCGGACCTCATGCGCATCAAGGGGGTGGCGGGTGAGTACGCCCAGCTCCTCGAGGCGGCCGGGGTCGACACGGTGATGGAGCTGGCGCGGCGCAACCCCGAGCACCTTGCGGAGGCCCTGGCCCAGATCAACGCCGAGAAGAGCCTGGCCAAGAAGGTCCCCCACGTGAAGGGCGTGGAGGCGTGGGTGGAGCGCGCGAAGTCCCTGCCCCGCCGGCTCGAGTACTGACATGAGCGGCCCGACCCGCGCCGGCCACCGCCTGGTGGTGAAGAACGCCGCCGAGATCTGCGTCCCCGACGCGGAGGGCGCCGGGGTCCAGCGCCTCACCGGGCACGCCCTCTACATCGAGGGCGGCCGGGTGGCCTGGCTCGGCCCACAAGCCGAGCTGCCTGCCTCGGCCCACGACGCGCCGGAGTACGACGCGGCGGATCGCGCGGTGCTCCCAGCGCTGGTCGACGCCCACACCCACCTGGTGTGGGGCGGCGACCGGGTCGCAGACTTCGCCCGCCGCGCACGCGGCATGACCTACGCCGAGATCGCGGCCGAGGGCGGCGGGATCGTCACCACCGTGAAGGCGACCCGGGCCACCCCGTTCGCGGACCTCCTGAGCGCGGCTCGGCGGCGCCTCCTCGATCGGGCCCGGCACGGGATCGGCACGACCGAGATCAAGAGCGGCTACGGGCTCTCGGTGAGCCACGAGCTCCGGATGCTCGAGGTCGTGGCGGCGCTCCGGGCCGAGGGCTTCGACGTGGAGGCGACCCTGCTCGCCGCCCACACCATCCCCCCCGACGCGGATCGGGCCGAGTACCTGCGGGCGGTCCGTGAAGAGCTCATCCCCGAGGTCGCCCGGCGTGGCCTCGCCCGCTTCGCGGACGCCTTCGTGGAGCGGGGCGCGTACACCGCGGACGAGGCGCGCGAGGTGTTCGCGGCGGCCCGGGCCCACGGGCTCATGCCGCGGATCCACGCGGATCAGATCACCGCGGGCGGCGGCGCGGAGCTGGCGGCGGAGGCCGGCGCGACCTCGGCGGACCACCTCGAGCACGTCAGCGACGCCGGCATGGCCGCCCTGAAGGCGGCGGGGGTGGTGGCGGTGCTCCTCCCTGGCGCCATGACCTACCTCGGCGACGCCGCCCCCAAGCTCGGCCGACGCCTGGTCGACACGGGGGTGAAGGTGGCGGTGGCGACCGACACCAACCCGGGCTCCTCGCCCACCCAGAACCTCCCGCTCATGGCGACCCTGGCCGTCAGCCAGATGGGGCTCACGGCGGAGGAGGCGCTGCGTGCGGTGACCCTGGGCGGGGCGGAGGCCCTCCGCCGCGTCGACGTGGGCACCCTCGCGGTCGGCGCCCTCGGCCGCTTCATCGTGCTGAACAGCCCCGACAGCCGCGCCTTGGTGGCGGCCTTCGGGGAGCCGGTGGTGGCGGACCTCGTGCTCTGCGAGGCCTGAGCGCCCCGCAGGGGTGGCCTGCGGTTCGGAGCGCCCGCGGCCAGTCGCCCGGAGCCTCGAGCCTGCTGCCTGAACCCTGTCTCTGAGGCCTGATGCCCCCGCTTCAGCTCTCGAAGCCGACGCGGCGCCGGTGGCCTCCGGCATCAGAGACAGGGCTCAGGATTCAGGTGCTCACGCTCTCAGGCAGCAGCAAGCAGGGACGCACCCGCGGCAGCGATGCAGCCACTTCCTCTGGGTCCGACGGTAGCGGTGATTGGAGGCGAGCCTCGGCCGTCGGGGGCCAGGGTCGCCCGTGGCGACCCCTTCCCGGGTGGGAGCGCAGCCTGGACGCTGCGGATGCGGCTCAGCCGAGGCCCTTGGCCCGCTTCAGCTGGCTGACGATCTTCTCGTACTCGATGTCCCACTCCGCCGAACCCTCGCGCAGGTTCTTCAGGCGGCTGCGAGCCTCGCGGTCGATCTCCTCGTCGATGCCGAGGTACTTCCGCATGGTCTCGCTGATCTTCTTCCGCATCTCGTGGTCTTCCGCGAAGACCTCCTCGACGTTGCGGGAGTGCATCAGGGCCTCGAGCATCTGGTTGATGACGTACTCTGCGCCCTCTTCGCCCGTCTTGTGGTTGCGCGCCTCTGCGAGGCCTCGCTTCACCTGGGCAAACCGCTCCGCGGAGAGGCCACGCCGGGTCAGGGTGTCCTTGGTCTCCTGGTTCAGCCGGTCTTCGGCGTTGCAGTACTCGACCAGGATGGCGGCCACATCGAGCTCCGCCTCCTCGAGCTTGGTGTCCTCGATCTCCACGTCACCCTCCCCGCGCAGGCGGGCGACGATCTCCTTGGACATCTTGGGAATGATCTTACGGTAAAGACGCATCGTTCCTGGGCGCAGAAGGGCTCACGGAGCCTTCCGGCGGGGTCCTGGACTATGCCCAAGCAAGGAGCGAGTCAACCGAATCCCCTCGTAAATCCGCACCCGAAGCACGCTTCGGGCGATGGCCCCTCAAGGCTCCTCCGACCCCTCGTCCATGGCCGCCCCCGGGTTCAGGGCCCGGTGGATGCGAAGCGCGACCTTCTCCCCGATCCCGGGCACTCGAGCCAGCTCCTCGACCGACGCCGCCTCCACCCGCTTCACGCTGCCCAGGTGGGCCAGCAGGGCCCGACGCTTGGCCGGGCCGATGCCCGGGACGTCGTCGAGGGACGAGCGCAGCCGCGCCTTCCCGCGCTGGCTCCGCTGGAAGGTGATCGCGAAGCGGTGCGCCTCGTCCCGGATCCGCGCCAGCAGCAACAGCTCGCGCGAGCTCTGCCGTAGGACGATGGGATCCCGCGCATCCAGCCGGAACACCCGCTCGTCGCTCCGCACCGGGGCGTCGTCCTCATCGGTCCCCTGGACCCGGCTCTTGGCCAACGAGATCAGATCCACCCCCTCCACCCCGAGGTCGCGGAACACCGCCCCCGCCACCCCCAGCTGGCCCTTGCCGCCGTCGATCATCACCAGGTCGGGCAGATCCCCCTCCGCCAGCCCGCGCCGAAAGCGCCGGCTCAGCACCTCGTACATCGACGCGAAGTCGTCCTGCCCCCGCGTGGTCTTCACCTTGTAGTGCCGGTAGCGCTTCTTGTCGGGCTGCCCGCCGCTGAACACCACCTGGGAGCCCACGATCCCCTCGGAGCCGAGGTTCGAGATGTCGTAGCACTCGATCCGGGCCGGGAGCTTCGTGAGGTGGAGCCGCCGCTTGAGGCCCTCCAGGGTGCGCTCCGCCGCGCCGTCCTTCCTGCGCTGCTCGTGGAACCCATGCTCGGCGTTCTCCTGGGCGAGGGCCACCAGCTCCACCCGCTCGCCCCGCTTCGGCACCCAGAGGTGGACCTTCTTGCCCCGGCGCTCCGACAAGAGCTCGGCCAGATCGCCCTCGTCCTCGAGCGGGATCGGCACCACCACCTCCTCGGGAGGCGGCGGCGCCAACGTCTCGGCTTCACCGAGGCCGTAGCGCTGGAGCACCGCGGAGGTCAGCAGCTGCTCGTCCGCAGACGCCTGCCCCTCGAAGAGCCGGAGCGCGATGTTCTCGACCCGCCCGCCCCGCACCTCGACCACCGCGAGGGCCACGTCCTCGCCCTCGCGGTAGAGGCCGAACACGTCCTGGTCCTTCAGGTGGGCGAAGGCCACCCCCTGCTTCTGCATCGACTTCTGCACCGCCCGGACCTGGTCGCGGTAGTGGGCCGCCGCCTCGTAGGCCTGCCGCTCCGCCGCGCTCCACATGCGCTCCTGGAGGCGCCGCGCCAGCTCCTGGCCCTTGCCGTCCAGGAACATCACCACGTCGTCCACGCTCTCCTTGTAGGCCACCTTGTCGATCTCGAGCACGCACGGCGCGGGGCAGCGCCCGATCTGGTGTTCGAGGCAAGGCCGCTTGCGGTTGTAGAGCACCGAGTCCCGGCAGGTCCTGAGCTGGAAGTGGCGGTTCACCACCCGCAGGGTCTGGCGCGCCGCCGACGCGGAGTGGAAGGGCCCGAAGTAGCGCGCCCCGTCCTGCTTCACGTTCCGCACCACCTCGACCCACGGGTACTCGTGGGCCTGATCGATGCGGAGCAACAGGTACTGCTTGTCGTCCCGCCAGATGATGTTGAAGCGGGGCTCGTGTCGCCGGATCAGCTCGCGCTCGAGGAGCAGGGCCTCCTTCTCGGAGCGCGCCACCCGGGTCTCGATGTCGGCCAACAGATCACCCAACAGGCCCACGAAGGCCCGGTAGTCGTGGGTCCCCTCCTGGAAGTACTGCCGGACCCGGGCCTTCAGGTTCTTCGCCTTGCCGACGTAGATCACCGCCCCCTCGGCGTCCTTCATGATGTAGACGCCGGGGGCGCTCGGGAGGTCCCCCACCCGCTCCAGCCACTGGGCCCGCTTGCCGCGGGATGCGCTCCGACCCGCCATGCGCCTCGGCTAGGGCCGGCGGCCTCGACCCCTTGGCCCGCCGCGGCTCTTCTTCGCCTTGTTCCGGCGCTGGGCGGCCACCGACGGGATGGTCCCGCCCTGCAAGCCGAGCTGCGCCTCCTCGATGCCCTTGATCTGGTCGCGCAGCGCCGCCGCCTGCTCGAAGTCGAGATCCTTGGCCGCGGCGAGCATCTGCTTCTTGAGGTCGGCGAGGAGCTTCGGCACCTCGTCCCGGGTGTAGACGGTGCCGTCCACCTCCACCTCACCGTCCTCGCCCAGCACGCTGAGCTCGGTGCGGAACCCGGCCAGCTGCCGGAGGTCGCGGATCTGGCGCTGCACGGTCTGGGGGGTGATGCCGTGCTCCTCGTTGTAGGCCGCCTGCCGCGCCCGGCGCCGATCCGTCTCCTCGATCGCCGCCCTCATCGACTTCGTCACCGTGTCCGCGAACATGATGACCTTGCCGTGCTCGTTTCGGGCCGCGCGCCCGATCGTCTGCACCAACGAGCGCTCCGCCCGCAGGAACCCCTCCTTGTCGGCGTCGAGGATGGCCACGAGCGACACCTCGGGGATGTCGAGGCCCTCCCGCAGGAGGTTGATGCCCACCAGCACGTCGAAGACGCCCTCGCGCAGCTCACGGATGATGTCCGCCCGCTCCAGGGTGTCGATGTCCGAGTGCAGGTAGCGGACCTTGATCCCCACGTCCTGGTAGTACTCGGTGAGGTCCTCGGCCATGCGCTTGGTCAAGGTGGTGACGAGCACCCGCTCGCCCTTCCCCACCCGGATCCGGATCTCCTCCAACAGCTCGTCGACCTGGTGCCCGGCCGGCCGGATCTCGATCTCGGGGTCCAAGAGGCCAGTCGGCCGGATGATCTGCTCGACCACCACCCCCTCGGTCTTCTCGAACTCGTAGTCCGCCGGGGTGGCGCTCACGTAGATGACCTGCCCCACCCGCGCCTCGAACTCGTCGAACTTGAGGGGCCGGTTGTCCAACGCGGAGGGGAGCCGGAAGCCGTACTCCACCAGGGTCTCCTTCCGCGCCCGGTCCCCGCGGTACATGGAGCCCACCTGCGGGATGCTCTGGTGGCTCTCGTCCACCACGAGCAAGAAGTCTTGCGGGAAGTAGTCGAGCAGGGTGGGCGGCGGCTCCCCCGCCTTGCGCTGGGACAGGTGCCGGGAGTAGTTCTCGATGCCCTTCACCATCCCCACCGTCTGGAGCATCTCGAGATCGTAGGTGGTGCGCTGCTCGAGGCGCTGGGCCTCTACCAGCTTGTCGGCGTCCCGCAGGAGCTTCAGCTGCACCTGCAGCTCCTCCTCGATCGTGCGCACCGCCTTGACCCGGCGGTCCTCGGTGGTCACGTAGTGGCTCGCCGGGAACATCCGGATCTTCTGCAGATCCCTGAGCGCCCGACCCCGCAGCGGATCCACCTCGCGGATGGCCTCGAGCTCGTCCCCGAACCACTCCAACCGAAGGGCCCGCTCCTCCTCGTAGACCGGGAACACCTCGACCACGTCGCCCCGCACCCGGAACGCGCCGCGGGAGAAGTCGACGTCGTTGCGCTCGTACTGCAGCTCGACCAGGCGATGCAGCACCGCGTCCCGCTCGATCTGCTGCCCGGGGGCGAGATCGAGCACCATGCCCTCGTACACCTCGGACGCGCCGATGCCGTAGATACAGCTCACCGAGGCCACCACCAGCACGTCGTCGCGCTCGAGGAGGGAGCGCGTGGCGGAGTGCCGCATGCGATCGATGGCGTCGTTTATGAGGCTGTCCTTCTCGATGTACGTGTCGGTCGTCGGGACGTAGGCCTCCGGCTGGTAGTAGTCGTAGTACGAGACGAAGTACTCCACCGCGTTGTCGGGGAAGAGCTCCCTGAACTCCCCGTAGAGCTGCGCGGCGAGGGTCTTGTTGTGGGCGAGCACCAACGTGGGCTTGTTCAGCTGGGCCACCACGTTGGCCACCGTGAAGGTCTTGCCGGTGCCGGTGGCGCCCAACAGGAGCTGGTGCTTGTCGCCCCGCTCGAGGCCGTTCACCAGCTGCCGGATGGCCTCCGGCTGGTCCCCCATCGGGGTCAGGGTGGTGGAGAGCTTGAAGGGCATGTCAACCTACCTTGCCGCCGTGCTGCTGGTGGCGGTCTCCTGGACGGCCAGGCTGTAGAAGCGGACCACCCGCTCGGTGTCCTTCACCCGCTCCGCCGGGAGCTGGGCGCGGAACAGCGCGTCCTTGAGGCAAGTGGCGGCCTGGTCCACGAAGGGCCCCGCGCCGGGATCGATGACCCGGGAGCGGCCCCGCTCCACCACCGCGCACACCTGGCCCAGCGGATCGACCCCGAACGCCACCGTGACCTGGAGGGGCTCCGACGCGAGGTCCGCGTCGTACAGGCCGTCGAGGAAGGCCTGCTTGCAGCGCTCCACCCCCGCCGCGGCCAGGGCCTCGCCCACCTCGGCCTCGGTGAAGCGGCCCTCGAGCGCGGCGCGCTCGGGCTCGTCCTTCCCGGACGGATCCGACAGGCGCAGCGTCACCCCGACGCAGGAGTCCACCCCGGCCGGGGGCATGTGCACGGCCGAGGCCTCCATCATGAGGGTGGCCAGCCGGTCCTGCTCCGCCCGCTGGGCGGCGCTCGGGCCGGCGCAGGCCCCCGCCAGGGCGGCGGCGGCGAAGATGCTCAGGGACGCGCGCTTCACCCCGCGATGGTACTTGGGGCGCGGCGGGTGGCCAGCAAGAAGAAAAGGAAAAGGCGCGGCTCCCGGAGTCGGGTGCCGCGCCTCTTCTCATCGGACCGAAGCTCGCGCTCAGGCCTGGAATATCTCCACGAACTGCGCCTCGACCTCGTCCTCGCTAAGGTCGCGGGCGATCGACAGCTCCTTCACCAGGAGCGACTTCGCGGTGTCCAGCATCTTGCGCTCGCCGAAGGAGAGATCCTTGTCGGTCTTCAGCAGGAACAGATCGCGGAGCACTTCGGCGATCTGCTTGGGATCCCCAGAGTCGATCTTGTCCTTGTACTCACGGTAGCGACGGTTCCAGGTGGTGGACTCGACCGAGATCTCCTTCTTCTGGAGGACGTCGAAGACCTCCTCTACCTCGGACGGGCTCATGATCTCCCGCAGGCCATTGGTGCCCGTCGGGATCATCACCTTCACCCCATTGTCGAGGATGCGGAGGATGTAGAACGTCTGCTTGTCTCCCCCGACTTCATGACTCTCGATACCCGTGACCTCAGCCACGCCATGCGCGGGGTAAACAGCCTTGTCTCCGACCTGGAAGGGCAAGCTCTCCATTCAAGACCTCCAGAGACGAATCCTCACCAAGGGGCAGCCGCAGCCGCACCCGAGCAAATGTCTTCGTCCCGATTGTGAGCGGTGGGCCAAACGCTCTTGGGAGTTGAGTCCTCGATGAATCCTAAGCGTCTCTGCATGCGCCCGTGGTCAGCAAGGCAGATTGCGCCTCCTCACCTCGAGAACGGCGGGAAAGGTAACACGCTGCGTCGGCAGTGTAAAGAGAATCACTTTCCTTGGGTTGACTCCGCTACCAGGCTTCGATATGGTCCGCGCCTTTTTCCCGGCCCACGAGTCAACCTCATGAAATTAGGCCACTTTTTCTAATCCCAAGCCCGCCTCGCGGTCCGCCCCACCGCCCCGATACCGGGTAGGACCCCATCGTACGAACGTCCGATCGCCTGCCGCCCCGACCTGGCCGACACCACACCGCCACGGAAACGGGGCATAAACCCGGCAATATGTGATCTGGATCGTGCCAAGAGCCGCCCCGTCGCCCCGCCACCACGTGGGGAGCCCCATCCCATCGGGCCCACGCTCGACCCGGGGCCCGAGGATCGCGCGCGCCGCGGCGCATCACAGGAGCGGGTCGCGCCCCTTGGTCTGGAGGTGGGTGACCACCTGTTTCACGTCCTGGGAGCGGTCCCGGCGCACCACCAGGACCGCGTCCGGGGTATCCACCACCACCACGTCGTCGAGGCCCACCACCGCCACGAAGCGCCCCGCCCGGGCGTCCACCAGGCTGCGCCGCACGTCGGCCAGGAACACGTCGCCGAGCGCCACGTTCTCGGCCTCGTCCGCCGGGTAGACGTCCTTGGCCGCCTCCCAGGAGCCCACGTCGGACCAGGTGAAGGCGGCGGGCATGACCTCGGTGCGGTCCGAGCGCTCCATCACCCCGTAGTCGATGCTGATCGACTGGAGCTGCGGGTAGATCGCCTCGACCTGCTCGGGCGCCGCCACCAGCCGATCGAGGTCCCGGGAGAGCTCCGGCAGGTGCCGGGTCAGCTCCTCGTCCATCGCGCGGGCCGAGAACACGAACATCCCGGAGTTCCACAGGTAGTCGCCCGCGGCCAGGTACTTCAGGGCGGTGGGATGGTCTGGCTTCTCGACGAAGCGGGCCACCGGGTGGACGGTGTGCCCGGCCACCGGGCGCTTCGCCCCACCCCGCTGGATGTAGCCGTATCCGGTCTCCGGGCGGTCCGGCACGATCCCGAACAGGACGATGCCCCCGGCCGCCGCCTCGAAGGCCGCCGCGAGGTGGTCCCGGAAGCCCTCCTCGTCCCGGATGTAGTGATCGGCCGGGAGCACCGCGATCACCGCGTCGGGGTCCTTGTGCAAGATGGCCTTCGTCGCCCAGCCGATGCACGGCGCGGTGTTCCGCCCGGTGGGCTCCACCATCACGTTCCCCTCGGGCAGCTCCGGCAAGTCTTCTTGCGCATGCTCGGCGTGCACCGCGCCGGTCACCACGTAGACCTGCGCCGGCGGCACCATCGGGAGCACCCGGTCCACCGTCTGCCGGAGGAGCGAGCCGTCCTGCCCGATCGAGAGGAACTGCTTGGGCCGAGCCTTACGGCTGGCCGGCCAGAAGCGCGTGCCGGAGCCCCCGGCCATCACCACGACGTAGCGTGCCACGGATGAGGGCGTACCACGTCTTCGTGAAAGGTCACAGATCCGAGGTCGACTCCGGGATGGGTCCGTCCACCCCACCGCCCTCCACCCGGTTCCGGCCGTTGTCCTTGGCCAGGTAGAGCTTCTCGTCCGCCGCCTTGATGAAGGCGTGGGGGTCGCGGTGGGGGCCCATCTCGGAGATGCCGAGCGAGACCGTCACCTCGATGTTCCGGTCTTCGTACTGGTACTCCATCACCTCGACCATGCGGCGGATCTTCTCGGCGAAGATGCGTGCGCGCTCGCCGGTGGTCTCCGGCATGATCACGGCGAACTCTTCCCCGCCGTAGCGGGCGAAGGCCTCCTCCTTGCGGATGTGCTTGGCCACCTGCTCGGCCAGGCGCTTCAACACGAAGTCCCCCGCCAGGTGCCCGTGCACGTCGTTGATCTTCTTGAAGTGATCGATGTCGAAGAGGATCAGCGACAGGGGCCGGTTGTAGCGGGCGCAGCGGGCCATCTCGCGATCCATGAACTCGAGGAAGTACCGCTTGTTGTGGACCTGGGTGAGGCCGTCCACGATGGTCATCCGGTAGATCTCTTCGTGGAAGAGCGCCTCGATGTTCCCGCCCTGCAGGAACTTCAGGATCGCGCCGCCGATCTTGATGAGGTCACCGTTCTTGAGCATCCGGTTCCGGACCTCCTCGTCGTTGACGTAGGAGCCGTTGGTGGAGCCCAGGTCCTCGAGGAAGAAGCCCTCCTTGCGGTTGATGACCTTGGCGTGGCGACGGGACACGTTGTCCATGTCGAGGACGATGTCGTTGTCGGCCCCGCGGCCGATGACGATCTCCTCCTTGCTGAGCGGGTACTGCTTGCCCAGGTCACGCCCGTAGATGGTGACGAGGCACGACTCTCCCGAGATCGCCTTGTCGATGATCCGCGAGACGGAGGAGACCCGCGTCTCCTCGTCCTGCCCCGCCATCTCGGAGAACTCGATCACGCGACGCATCCTAGCCACGGTGGCGACAGAGAAAAAACCTGCGCGCCGCCCTTACTTCATGCGCTGGCGTGGGGGGCGGTGCCACATGCAGGTCGGCGGCTCAGAGGTCTTCCCCGGCCAGGTCGGCCGAGGCCGCCTCCACCACCTCGGAGGTGCCGAGGCGGCTCGCCTGCTCGCGCAGGTTGTCGAGCTCCGCGAAGGGCGGCAGGGCCGAGGCCTCGGAGCGCGCGTCCTTGAGCGCCTCGTTCGTGGCCCGCAGACGATGCGAGAGCACCTGCACGAAGCTCCACAGGAGCTTCGAGGAGAGCACCGGCTCGGTGCGCACCAGGTGATAGAAGGCCTTCCGCGACAGCGACATGAGCCGCGTCTTGTTCCGCGCCCGCACCGTGGCCGAGCGCGGGGATCTGTCGACCAGGGCCATCTCGCCGAAGTGGACGCTCGGCCCGAGCACGGTGAGGGGGCGGCCGCCCTTCGAGACTTCGACCTCGCCCGAGAGGATGATGTAGAACTCGTCCCCGTCGGACTGCTCCTCGATCACCACCTCGCCGTCCTCGAAGGTCCGCTGCTGGGTCTGATTCAGCACCTTCACCAGCTCCTTGTAGTTGAGGTGCCGGAACAGCGGGATGCGCCGCAGGGTGTCGAGCTTCTCGATCACGTCGACCGCGGAAGGATCCCCGGCGTCGCCGGGCACCCGCAGCACCACGCAGGTGATGTTGTCCTTGCCGCCGCGCGCGTTGGCGAGCCCGACCAGGCGCTTCGGGATCTTCTCGCCGTCCTCGGAGCTCAGGATCTGCGCGAGCTCCGCCTCGGACTCGATGTACCCGTGCATGCCGTCGGAGCACGCGAGGTAGGTGTCGCCGGGCAGGATGTCGAACACCAGGGTGTCGACCTGCACCGTCTCGGTGATGCCGACCGCCCGGGTGATCACGTTGGAGAACGGCGAGCGCTTCGCCTCCTCGACCGTGATCGCGCCCTTCTTGATCTGCTCCCAGAGGTACGAGTGGTCCTCGGAGAGCTGGTGGATCTGCCCGGCCCGGGCCAGGTAGATCCGGGAGTCGCCCACGTGGGCCATGAAGGCCTTGTTGCCGACCAGGAGCAGGGTGGAGAGGGTCGTCCCCATGCCGTGGCGCTTCTTGTCGCGCTGGGCCATGTGGTAGATGTCGCTGGACGCCACGTTGACGGCCAGCTCCAGCTCCCGTGAGACCTGGGCGCGCTTCTCCGGCGTGGGATTCTTCGCGAAGTCGTCGAGCAGGGGCTTCTTCTTGACCAGCTGCTCCTGGACACAGCGCAGCCCGTAGGCCGACGCAACCTCGCCCGCGGCGTGCCCGCCCATACCGTCGGCCACAGCGTAGAGCCCGAGCTGATCATCGATCAGCCAGCCGTCTTCATTGTGCTTTCGGGCTCGACCCACATCCGTGAGGGCCCATGAGTCGACACGCATGTGGAAACCTCGGGGACGCTAACAGGCGAAGGTAGGAGGGTCAATTTCAAGGGGGCCGGGTCGGCCAGCCGCCCCACCCTAGCCCATCAGCTCCTGCACCAGCGCCGACAGCGAGGTCTCGGGCCGAGCCCCGTAGTGGCTGATGACCTCGGCCGCGCAGATCGCCCCGAGGCGCCCGCACTCCGCGGGGGAGCGGCCCTGGGTGTACCCTGCCAGAAAACCGGAAGCATACAGGTCGCCCGCGCCGGTGGTGTCCACCACCTGGGCCACCTTCTCGGCCGGCACGTTGTAGCTGTCGCCGTTGGCCAGGATCACCGCGCCCTTCTCGGACCGGGTGAGGGCCGCGTACTCGCACTTGCCCCGCACCAGCGCCGCGGCCTCCTCGAAGCCCACCTGGTAGAGCGAGGTGATCTCGGCCTCGTTCGCGAAGAGGATGTCGACGTGGTGCTCGACGAGGTCGAGGAACTCGGCCCGGTGCCGATCCACGCAGAACCCGTCGGACAACGACAGCGAGACCTTCCGCCCCGCCTCGTGCGCGATGCGCGCCGCCTTGAGGAAGGCCTCCTTGGCCCCCGGCGGATCCCACAGGTAGCCCTCCATGTAGGTCACCTTGCTCTGGCGGATCACGTCCTCGTCGATGTCCTCGGGCCCCAGCTCCACGCACGCGCCCAGGTAGGTGTTCATGGTGCGCTGGGCGTCGCCGGTGACGAGCACCAGGCAGCGGGCGGTGGGGGTGCCGCTCTTGGAGGGCGCGGTCTCGAAGTGGATCCCGCCCGAGCGCATGTCGTGGGCGAAGACATCACCCAGCTGATCCTGGGCCACCTTGCCCACGTAGGCGCCCCTGGCCCCGAGCGAGGCGACGCCGGCCATCGTGTTGCCGGCGGAGCCGCCCGAGCACTCCACGCCCGGCGGCATCTGCTTGTAGAGCGACTCCGCCTGCTCGCCGTCGATCAGGCGCATGGCGCCCTTCACCAGGCCGTGCTCGGCCAGGAAGGCGTCCTCGACGTGGGTGAGCACGTCCACGATGGCGTTTCCGATTCCAGTGACGTCGAACTGCGCGGTCATCACGCGTCTCCCTTCAGGGGCGGCAGGAAGTGCCGGAAGATGGGGTCCAGGTCCCGCCGCAGGCCCTCGGGGATCGCGTCGGGGGGGGTCAAGAGGCTGGTGCGGGCGGCGGTGAGGCACATCGGCGAGGTGTCGTCCCCCGGCGGCAGCGCGGTGAGGGCCACGAGGAGCGCCTTGGCCTTCTCGGCGTTGGTGCGGAGCACCTGGAGGATCGCCCCGACCTCCACCGACTCCTCCTCCTCGTGCCAGCAGTCGTAGTCGGTGGCCATGGCCACGGTGGCGTAGGACATCTCGGCCTCCCGGGCCAGCTTGGCCTCGGGCAGGTTGGTCATGCCGATGACGTCCACGCCCCAGCTGCGGTGGAGGAGGGACTCGGCCCTGGTCGAGAACTGCGGGCCCTCCATGCAGAGGTAGGTGCCGCCGTCGTGCACGGTGACGTCCACCGCCTCGGCCGCCTTCAGGAGCTTCTTCCTGAGCGCGGGGCACACCGGCTCGGCGAAGGGCACGTGCACCACCACCCCGCGGCCGAAGAGCGTGGTCGGGCGGCCCCTGGTGCGGTCGATGAACTGGTCGACGAGCACGAAGTGGCCGGGCACGATGTGCTCCTTCATCGAGCCGACGGCGGAGATCGAGATGAGCCGATCCACCCCCACGCTCTTCAGGGCCCAGATGTTGGCCTGGAACGGGATCTCGGACGGCGTGAGGGTGTGCTGCTTGCCGTGCCGGGGCAGGAACACCAGCCGGTGCCCGTTCAGCCAGCCCTCGACCAGGGCGTCCGAGGGGTCCCCGAAGGGGGTCTGCACCCGGATCTCCCTGACCGACTCCAGCCCGTCCAGGCCGTACAGGCCGCTGCCCCCGATGACGCCGATCGCGGTTGGCTCGCCCATGCGTGGTGGCGCCTATCACCGGCCTGCGAAGACCGTCAATCGTAGGCTCCCGGGCGGGACCGCGAGCGGCACTTCGGCTATCCTGGTCGGGTATGCGTCGCGTGCTCGCCCCGCTCGCCCTGGCCCTGGCCCTGGCTGCCTGCGGGGGTGAGCCCGCCGATCCCTGCGAGTCGGGTCCCACCTTCACCAACACCGTGAAGGAGATCTCCGACGCCAAGTGCCTGTCCTGCCACTCCAAGGACGCGGAGGGGGCCAACCGCGCGGGGGCGCCGGTGGGCATGGACTTCGACGACTACGCCAGCATCCAGCCCATCCTCTCGGACTTCGCCGACGCCCTCACCTCGGGCCGGATGCCCCCGATGGGCGCCCCCGGGATCTCGGGCACCACCCCGGCCGAGCGCACCCTCGTGAACGACTGGCGGGTCTGCGGCTACCCGCAGTAGCCGGGCGACAGCTGCCCGCCGGCCCCCAGCGTCGCGCTCACCGCCTCGAACACCCGGGCGTCGGCCGCGCGCGCCTCGGGGGCGCGGCGGGCCGCGCTGGCGAGCGGCAGGGCCAGGCGCGGGTTCTCGGCCAGGGCCGCCCGGTGGCGCTCGAGGAACGCCCAGTACAGCGGCGTCACCGGGCACGCGTCGGCCAGGTCGCAGCGCCGGCAGGCGTCGCTCATCTTCTTCAGGTAGGCCTGGCCACAGACGTAGGGCTTGGTCGTGAAGAGGGGCCCGAGGCCGTAGGTGGCCATGCCGAGGACGTTGGGCTCCACCACCCAGTCGTAGGCGTCGGTGTACATGCACCAGAACCAGTCGGTGAGGGCGCGGGGCGAGACGTCGAGCAGGGTGGCGAGGTTCCCGAGCACCATCAGGCGCGTGATGTGGTGGCTGTAGCCCTCCCGCAAGACGTCCTGCACCACGTTGTCCAGGCACCGCAGCCCCGAGGGCGCACCCCAGAACGCGGCGGGCAGGGGCCGGGTCGCGCCGAGCGCGGTGCCCTCCACCGCCTCGGGTGGGGGCGCGTCGGGGTCGGCCCAGGGGGCGCCCCGCCACGCCCCGTAGCCCGCGTCGGTCGGGGTGCGGCGGAGCGCGGCGTGCGCGGCGTCGCGGAACCCGTCTGTGGCCACGTGCACGTGGCGCACGAACTCCCGCCAGCCCAGGATCTGGCGGACGAAGCCCTCCACGCTGGAGAGGGGCGCCCGGCTCGCGAGCGCCGCGGCCAGCGCCTGCCGCGGGAGCACCCGGTGCAGGTTGATGAGGGGCGACAGCCGGGTGTGGAAGAGCGTGGTAGAGGCCTCGCTCATCGCGTCCTCGAAGGGCCCGAAGTCCGGCAGGCAGGCCTGCATCGCCCACCGCAGGACAGCCTGCGCGTCGGCCGCGGTGGTTGGGAGCGCGCCGAGGTCCAGCTGCCCCGGGTGGTCGCCGAAGCGGGCCTCGACCAGGGCCCCGACCTCGCGGGTGATCACGTCCGGCTCGAAGCGGGGGGGCACCGCGGCGGGGGGCGTCCCCGGCCAGGGGCGGCGGTTCTCCTCGTCGAAGGACAGCTTGCCGCCCCGCGGCGCGCCCTCGTCCATCAGGATGCCAGTCGCCTTGCGCATGTGGCGGTAGAAGGCGTCCATCCGCCACGGGCGCCGGCCGCGCTGGCTGCGGGTGAAGTCCTCGGGGGTCGACAGCCAGCCCTCGTGGGGGACCACCTCGAGCGCGCCGGACGCGACGAGGGGCTGGAGCTCCACCGCGAGGCTCCGCTCCGCCGCCGCCATCATGGTGAGAGGGCCGAGCTCCGCCGCCGCCCGCTCGAGGGCGGCCCTGTAGCTGCCCCGGGTCGCCAGGTAGCGGACCGCCACCCCTCGGGCCGCCTGCTCGAGCGCGAAGTGCCGCATGTTGGCGAGGACGAGGGCGAGCTTCTGCTTGTGGTAGGGCCGGGTCCTGGCCTTCGCCACCGACTCCACCAGCAGCACCCCGAGCGTCTCGGGCGCAGCCCGGGCGAGCGGCCCCGCCGCGTCGGTGAGCTGGTCGTAGGGGACGTAGAGCCACCGGCGCGGCCCGGCGGGCTGGCCCGCGAGGCGCTCCGCGAGGGCGGCGCGGAACTGCTCCATGGGGGCTGGGTAGCGGGCCGGCGGCCCGGCGCAAGGCCTCAGTCCTGCAGGACGTGGAGCTTCCGGGGGGCGTTCACCTCGGCCCCCAGCTGGCCGCAGGCGGCGGAGATGTCGTCGCCGCGCGGGGTGCGCACGAAGACCGAGAGCCCCGCGTTGGCCACGATGGCCTGGAACGCCGCCACCCGCTCGTCGCTCGGGCGCTTGAAGGGGCTGTAGGGGTGCTCGTTGAAGGGGATCAGGTTCACCTTGGAGCGGATCCCCCTGAGGAGCTTGGTGAGGCGCCGCGCGTCGGCGTCGGTGTCGTTCACCCCGGCCAGCAGGACGTACTCGAAGGTGATCCTGCGCCGCGCGGGGAGCGGGAACTCCCGGCAGGCCTGGAGCAGGGCCTGGATGTTGTACTTCTTGTTGATCGGCATGATCCGATCGCGGACCTCGTCGGTGGTGGCGTTCAGCGAGATCGCCAGGTTCACCGGGACGTCGTGCCCGAGGCGCGGGATGCGCGGCACCAGGCCCGAGGTGCTCACCGTGATGCGGCGGGAGCTCATGTTCGGGCCGAGGTCGTCGGTCATGATCTTCAGGGCGGTGATCAGGTTCGGGTAGTTCTGGAGCGGCTCGCCCATCCCCATCATCACCACGTTGCCGATGGTGGGGGCGCCCTCGTCGACCTTGCCCTTGGCCCCCGGCAGCGAGCCGAGGTCCTCACGGACGCGGGTGATCTGCTCCACGATCTCGCCCGGCCCCAGGTTCCGGATGAGGCCCAGGGTGGCTGTGAGGCAGAACTTGCAGTCGATGGCGCAGCCCACCTGCGACGAGATGCAGAGCGTGTTGCGCCCCTCGGCCGAGGCGTCGGGGATGAAGACCGCCTCCACCACGTCCCCGTGGGACGTCGTGAAAGCGTACTTGCGGGTGCCGTCCTGGGCCCGCTCCACCGTGGTCGCGGTGAGGGACGACAGGGTGGCGTGCTCGGCCAGGGCCTCCCGGAGCGCCTTGGGGAGATCGGTCATCTCCTCCAGCGAGCGGGCCCCCCGCTGGTGGATCCAGCGGAAGACCTGCTTGGCCCGATAGGCGGGCTGACCCAGCTCGGCCAGCAGGGCCTCGAGCCCCGCGAGGTCCAGGTTCCTCAGATCCTGAGCCACGGCCTCCCGCGGCGCTGGCCGAGCCTCGGTCATCGATGCCTCAGTAGATCTCCGAGGCCGGGAAGAAGAAGGCCACCTCGACCGCCGCCGTCTCGGGCGCGTCGGAGCCGTGGACCGCGTTGGCCTCGATGCTGTCGGCGAACTTCTTGCGGATGGTGCCCTCGGCCGCCTGGGCCGGGTTGGTGGCCCCCATGACCTCGCGGTTCTTCTTGATCGCGTCCGCGCCCTCGAGGACCGACACCACCACCGGCCCGGAGGTCATGAACTCGACCAGGCTGTTGTAGAAGGGCCGCTCCGCGTGGACCGCGTAGAAGGCCTGGGCCTGCGCCTTGGTGAGGAAGGTCTTGCGGGTCGCAGCGATCCGGAGGCCAGCCGCCTCGTACATCGCGAAGATCTGCCCGATGACGTTCTTCTTCACCGCGTCGGGCTTGATGATGCTCAGGGTGCGCTCAGTCGCCATATGGGGCGCTATCAGCCCCACCCAGACCGAGTCGTCAAGTGAATCTGAGCCCGAGGCCCCGGGCTGGTGATTCCGCAAGCGGAGCGCGCAGCCGGGCAGAGCCGGCGGAGAGGGGTGGGACGGCTCCGCCGGCCCGGGCCCCCAGGAATCCTCAATGGGCAGAAGCGGCCAAGCGGTAGCCGGCCTGCAGCGCCGCCATGTGGAGATCCTCGCCCCCGCGCGGCACGTGGTCCTTCACCGCGGCCTCGATCGCCCCCTTCGTGACCACCTTGGACAGCTCCACGAGGATGCCCAGGGCCACCACGTGGACCAGGCCGGGGCGCCCCAGCTCCTCCTCCGCCGTCTTCAGGATCGGGAGGCGGAAGATGCGCGCCTCCATGCCCTCGGGGGTCTCCACGTCCTCGTCCACGATCAGGATCCCGCCCACCTTGAGGTCGCCGGTGTAGCGCTCGAGGGCCTCCTGGGTGGTGAAGACCTCGGCGTCGAGCTGGGTCGCCTTGGGGTAGTCGATATCGCCGGTGGCGATGATGACCTCGGAGCGCGCGTAGGGGCCGCGCGCCTCGGGCCCGTAGCTCTGCACGTGGTGTGCGTTCAGGTCGTCGTAGATGGCGGCGGCCTCCTGGAGGATGAGCCCCGCCTCGATCATGCCGTGATTCCCGGCCCCGGACAGC
Organism: Deltaproteobacteria bacterium; assembly: GCA_020632995.1. Lineage (GTDB taxonomy): Bacteria > Myxococcota > Kuafuiibacteriia > Kuafuiibacteriales > Kuafuiibacteriaceae > JACKEN01. The sequence continues at coordinate 1,628,824 of JACKEN010000001.1, forward strand.
CTTACTTCCTTGCGCTCGCCCACTGTGTACCCTGCCGTCTGAGCTATCGGATCGACCGGACCGGAAGTCAACGTCCGGCGTCCCGCCAGTCGATGACCCGGGTCTTCTCGCCCCGGGCCCGGCGCAGCCGATACCGCAGCTGGCCCACCGCCTGGGGCACCTTGGCGAGCACCATGAAGCGCGCGTAGAGCTCCGCGTCGGCCAGCGGCCGCCCCCGCGCCAGCTCCGCCCGCAGGATCTTCGTATACAGCGCCCCGAAGCCCACCGCGGGCACCAGGGTGGACATCCCCAGGGTCAGCGGCGCCCCGAGGACCCCCACCGCGGGCACCGCGAGGCCCCAGAAGAAGTTGCTCCTGAGGCGCCGGGCGCCCGCCGCGTCTTCGCCCGCGTGCAGGTCGACCCCCTCGGCGGTGGCCTGGCCGGAGCGCACGCAGCGCTGCCACCACTGGCTGAAGTGGCGCATGTCCGCGTCGTGAAAGGCCATCGGGACGTCGATGCGCCGCACGATCCAGCCCGCCTGGCGCAGGCGCAGGTGCAGATCGCCCTCCTCGCCCGCCGGCAGATCCTTCTTGAAGCCGCCCACCGCCTCGAAGGCCGCGGCCCGCACCATGGCGTTGCCGCCGATGCGGACGTCGTCCCCCGCCGGCTGCTGCCACTCCATGTCGAGGAGCCGGTTGAAGACCGAGGCGTCGGCGTGCTGCTCGCGGAGCACCCCGGACACCAGGCCCACCGTCGGATCCCGGGCCAGCTCGGCCCGCCCCGCGTCCAGCCACCCCGCGTGCATCAGGCAGTCCCCGTCCTGGAAGTGCACGTATTCGAGGCCCGGCCAGGTGCGCGCGAGGTATGCGAAGCCCTCGTTCCGACCCCGCGCCGCGGTGAAGGGCTCGGCCGGATCCAGCTCCAGCACGTGAAAGCCGAGGTTCCGGGCCACGTCGGGGCTGCCGTCTCGCGACCCCGAGTCCACGTAGACCACCGGCCCCGCCGCGTCGGTGCGCTCCAGGCTCTTCAGCAGGCGCGGGCCCTCGTTTCGGCCCACGATGACCAGGCCCACGCCCTGGGGGATGTGGATCCGCCCCTCCAATGGGACCTCAGTGCACCACGTGGCCCAGGCGATCCCAGCGCACGCCCACGTGGGTGCCCCACGACCACCACACGAACATCGCCTTGCCCTTCACGTAGGTGATCGGCACGCCGCCCCACACCCGGCTGTCCGAGGAGTTGTCGCGGTTGTCGCCCATGCAGAAGACGTAGTCCGGCTTCACCTTGCAGACCGGGTGGCCCTCGGCGTCGGTGCCCGCGCAGTCGAGGCCGTCGAGCTCGTGCCCCGCCGGGAACGGGCGGCGCCCGAGGCGGCTCGGCTCGTAGAGCACGGTGTAGTGCTGGTCGGTGCCCTGGCTGGTCTCGGGGTAGGCGAGCGCCTCGCGGGTGATCGAGGGGCCCTCGGAGAAGAAGCCGTCCTCCTCACCCTCCTCGACGTAGCGATACTCGGTGGGATCGTTCCGCTCGAGCACCTTGCCGTTCACGTAGACCTCGTTGCCGTCCACCCGGACCTCGTCGCCCGCCACCGCGACCACCCGCTTGATGTAGTCCTTGGACAGATCCATCGGGTAGCGGAACACGATCACGTCGCCGCGCTCGGGGGTGCCCCACTCCACGAACCACATGTTCGAGAAGGGCACCCGGAGCCCGTAGATGAACTTGTTGACGAAGATGTGATCACCCACCGCGAGGGTGGGGATCATCGAGCCGGTCGGGATCTTGAAGGCCTCCACCACGAAGGCCCGCAGCACGAGGGCGATGGCGATCGCCACCACGATGCTCTCCACGTACTCGCGGCTGGTGCTCTTCTTCGCGAAGCCCAGGACCTGATCCACCCGGGCGTCCAGCTCCTTGAGCGCGGTAGAGAGGCGCTTGCCGTCGCCGGTGCCCTCCATCGCGGCCCGGACGCTCTCCATCGCGCTCGTGACCTTCTCCTGGTCCTTCTCGGAGAGCTTGGCGCGGTGCTTGGCGAAGAGGCGCTCGACATCCTTCAGGAACCGCCGCGCCTTCTTCAGCGTCGCGCCGTCGGGCGGCCCGCTCGGGCCTGCGGACTCCTCGCGCTGCGCGGGCGTGCGCTTCTTCTTCCCGCTCACTCGTCGTCCACCTTCAAGACGGAGAGGAAGGCCTCCTGCGGTACCTCGACCGCACCCACCTGCTTCATGCGCTTCTTGCCCTCCTTCTGCCGCTCCAGGAGCTTGCGCTTACGCGTGATGTCACCGCCATAGCACTTGGCGGTGACGTCCTTCCGGTAGGCCTTCACCGTCTCGCGGGCGATGACCTTGGTGCCGATCGCGGCCTGGATCGCCACGTCGAACTGCTGCCGCGGGATGACCTTGCGGAGCCGCGTCACCAGGCCCTTGCCGCGCTCGTAGGCCCGATCCCGGTGCACGATGACGCTGAGGGCGTCCACCTTCTCGCCGTTCAGGAGCACGTCGAGGCGCACCAGCGGCGCCTCACGGTAGCCGGCCAGCTCGTAGTCCAGGGACGCGTAGCCCCGGCTCACCGTCTTCATCTTGTCGAAGAAGTCGTAGACCACCTCGGCGAAGGGGATCTCGTAGGTGATCATCACCCGGGTCTCGTGGACGTACTCCATCCCCTTCTGGAGGCCGCGCCGCTCCTCGCAGAGCTTCAACAGCGGCCCCACGTACTCGGTGGGGCTGTGCAACTTACATTGCACGATGGGCTCCTCGAGAAACTTGTACTCGCCCGGGTTCGGCATGCGGCTGGGGTTGTCGATGTTCAGCACCACCCCGTCGGGCATGGTGGCCCGGTAGATGGTGGTGGGGCTGGTGGTGATCAGCTCCGCCCCGAACTCCCGCTCCAGGCGCTCCTGCACGATGTTCATGTGGAGCAGGCCCAAGAAGCCGCACCGGAAGCCGAAGCCGAGCGCCTGGGAGCTCTCGGGCTCGAACGAGAACGCCGCGTCGTTCAGGCGCAGCTTCTCGAGCGCGTCGCGCAGCGCGTCGTAGTCCGAGTTCACGATCGGGAAGAAGCCCGCGAACACCATCGGCTTCACGTCGCGGAAGCCGGGGAGCACCTTGGTGTCCCTGAACTTCGCGTCCATCACGGTGTCGCCCACCTTGGCGTCACGCACCTCCTTGATGGACGCGGCGAAGAAGCCCACCTCGCCCGCCGTCAGCTGCTCGAGCGCGGTGGGGTGCGGCGCGAACACGCCGACCTCGAGCACCTCGAAGCGCTTGTCGCGGTTCTGCCCGAACACGATCTGCTCGCGCTTCCGGATGCGGCCGTTCTGCACCCGGACCAGGCAGATCACACCCCGGTAGGGGTCGAACCAGGAGTCGATGAGGAGCGCCTGGAGCGGGGCGTTGGGGTCTCCCTCGGGCGGGAGCATGTGGTGCACCACCGCCTCGAGGATCTCCGGGATCCCGACCCCGGTCTTGGCCGACGCGAGCACGGTCTGGCTGGTGTCGAGGCCCACCACCTCCTCGATCTCCTGCTTCACCTCGTCCGGCCGGGCCGAGGGCAGGTCGATCTTGTTGATGACGGGGACGATCTCGAGGTCCTGGTCCACCGCGAGGTACACGTTGGCGAGGGTCTGGGCCTCGACCCCCTGGGAGGCGTCGACCACGAGCAGGGCCCCCTCGCACGCGGCGAGCGAGCGCGAGACCTCGTAGGTGAAGTCCACGTGCCCGGGGGTGTCGATCAGGTTCAGCTGGTACGTCTGGCCGTCATTGGCCTTGTACGCCAGCCGCACCGCCTGGGCCTTGATGGTGATGCCCCGCTCGCGCTCGAGGTCCATCTTGTCGAGCCACTGGTCGCTCTTCTCCCGTTCGGAGAGGGCGCCGGTGTACTCGAGGATCCGGTCCGCCAACGTCGACTTGCCATGGTCGATGTGGGCAATGATGGAGAAATTCCGGATACGGTCCAGAGGGAAGTCAGGCGGGGCCATGGCGGTGCGAGGCTTCCTTGTCCATTTCGCCCTGCCGGTTGGCAAGGGGTGTTTTTGGTGGGCTGGAGGCGGGGGCGTTGACTCGGCCGGTAGTCAGGGTAACTTCCGGTGTGGCAACGGTCTCCAGAGCGCCCTCGAGGCGGAGCTGCTGGAGTACCTGCGGCAGGTCGAGGAGACCGGCGAGATGCTCATCGTCACAGACGACCACCGGCCGGTCCTCCGGATCACCCCGATCCGAGCGCGGGTCCCGGCAGCGGAGTCGTTCGCGGACGTCCGCGGGAGGGTGCGGTACGACGGCGACCCGCTGGACCCCGAATGGCAGCCCGAATCCTGAACGCTGAGCGCTTGCAGGGGGCCCGAGCCCGAAGGCTGAGCCCTGAGGCCGGTCGTGCGGACCAGAGGCCTGAAGACTGAGGCCTGAAGCCTGTCTCTGATGCCTGGAGCCGATGGCGCGGCGTCGGGCTCGGACGCACGGGAACGCGGCGCGGCGTCAGGCTTCAGAGACAGGGCTCCGGCGGCAAGTGCCAGGCATCAGGCCGCAGGCCGGAGTCGACAGACCTCAGGCCGGCGGAGTCGGCAGGCCTCAGCTGCTGCAGCGGCCTGGTCGAGCGCCGCACCGCCGAGGCCCTCAGGGCGCGGCGGGCGGATGAGCCTGATCTGGGGCCCCATCGGTCTGCGATTCAGCGAAGCGCCCGACCCCCGGCACGTCGGTCGCGGGCATCACCACCCGGCCACCGCCCCGCTCCGCCCGGGTCAGCGCCGCGTCGCAGTCCTCGACCGTCACGTCTGCACCCACCGCGCGGGCTGAGCCAGCGAAGACCCCGCCCGAGCGCGTCGCCGTTCTTCAGGACGAAGTAGGTGCCGTCCGGCATGTCCATGGTCTCGTGGGTGTAGCTGAGCGCCGCCCAGCAGGCCACCGCGGCCTCCGGGTCCGGGGTCACCAGCTCGCACCAGTGCACGCTCCGGCCCTCGGCTGCCGGGCCGTCGCCCTCAGGCTGCGATACACGAAGAAGGCCGCGCCGTGGGATCCGCCACGGGCTGCATGCGCCCACGGTGGCGATCTCGAAGGCGTCCATCAGGCTGCGGGCCCCCTGCCCCACCAGCTTCGCGGCGGCGGCGTCGACGTCGGGCACCGAGATGTAGCCGATCCAGTGGGACGCCATCCCCGGCTTCGGCGGGGCCGAAGCCCCCGAACGGGACCTCGCCCGCCTTGATCAGGGTGTAGGGGGTGCCGTCGGGCATGCGGATGTCCTCCGCCTTCCAGCCGAACACCTCGCCGTAGAAGGCGGCGGCGCGGGGCACGTCGGGGGTGTTGAGGCGGAACCAGACGAAGCGTCCAAAGTCGTGAGTCATGTCGTTCTCCTTCGATTTCCTTGGATCCCCGGCTCGGGGACGGAGAGGAGTCGGGCCGGCGGGGCGCGGATCGACAGGCGATCTCGGAAAAAAGATCAGGGGGCCGGTCGATCCAGGGCCGGCCCGTGCGACCAATAGGCATGCGATACCTGCTGTTGCTCTACGAGAACGAGGCCGCGATGGCGGCCGCTCCCAGGCCGAGCGCACCGCCGAGCTGCATGAGTACCTGGCGTCACCGCGGCCCTGAAGGGGCTGGCAGTTCCCGGGGCGAGCCGCTGAGTCGGTGAGCACCGCCACCACGGTGCGGATCCGGGACGGCAAGACGGTCACCACTGACGGCCCCTTCGCCGAGACCAAGGAGCAGCTGGGCGGCTTCTACATGTGGAGGCCAAGGACCTCGACGAGGCCCTGGCGGTAGCGGCCGGATCCGCCGCCCGCACCGGCTGCGTCGGTGCGACTGATCCTCGAGCTGCCGAGATGGAGTGACGCCGCGTGCGCGCCTGGCTCGAGATCCAGCGCCTGGCCCGTGAGCACCACGGCTGGGTCCTGGCGCGCCTCGTGCGCACGGTGCGAGACCTGGACCTGGCGGAGGACGCGCTGCAAGACGCCTTGCTCGCGGCCCTCCGCCAGTGGCCCGAGGCCGGGATCCCCGACGACCCCCGGGCCTGGCTGGTCTCGGCCGCCCGCAACAAGGCGATCGACGCGCTCCGGCACCGGGCCCTCCGCACGAAGAAGGCGGAGGAGCTCGGCTGGCTCGAGGCGCTGAGGGCCGAGGTCGCGGCCCCGCCCGAGGGGCCGATCCGCGACGACATGCTCCGGCTGGTCTTCACCTGCTGCCACCCGCGCTCTCGCTCGAGGCCCGGGTGGCCCTCACGCGGGCGGTGGCGGGCCTCGAGACCGAGGAGATCGCGCGGGCCTTCCTCGTCCCGGTGCCCACCATGGCCCAGCGCCTGGTGCGGGCGAAGAACAAGATCAAGGCGGCGGGCATCCCCTTCGCGGTCCCGGGCGCCTCGGACATGCCGCCCCGCCTGGAGTCCGTGCTCGCGGTGCTCTACCTCGTGTTCAACGAGGGCTACGCCGCCACCTCGGGGGCGGAGCTGGTCCGCCGGGACCTGTGCGGCGTGGCCCTGCGGCTGGCCCGCGCGCTCGCCGAGCTGTTGCCACAAGAAGGCGAGGTGCTGGCGCTCTACGGCCTGATGCTCCTGCACGACGCCCGGGCCGAGGCCCGGAGCACCCCGGCGGGCGACCTCGTGCTCCTCGCCGACCAGAACCGGGCCCGCTGGGACCGCGCCCAGGTCGCTCGTGGCCTGGATGCGGTGCAACACAGCCTGCGCCTCGGGGCGCCGGGGTGTACACGGTGCAGGCCGCGATCGCCGCCGTGCACGCCGAGGCAGAGACGGCCGAGACACCGACTGGCCCCAGATCGTGGGCCTGTACGACGCCCTCATGGCCCGCGCCCCGACCCCGGTGGTGGCGCTGAACCGCGCGGTGGCGGTGGCGATGGCCCAGGGCCCGGCGGCGGGGCTGGCGTTGTTGGAGGAGTTGGCAGGCCCGCTGCGAAGTACCACCTGTACCACACGCGGCCCGGGCGGACCTGTTGCGCCGGATGGGGCGCGGGCGGAGGCCGCGGCGGCGTATCGGCGGGCGCTGGAGACGCCGTGCAACGCGGCGGAGCGGCGGTTCCTGGAGGGGGCGGCTGGCCGCAGTGGAGTGAGGCCCTGGTTGCTGGCTGGCGTTCGATAGCCGAGGATCTCATTTCGCCCGGCTTGCCCCACGGAACCAGCGCGCGCCGTTGGAGACCGCAGCCCCGGGGGACCTGGCGAGATGCCCGCGGCATCATCGTCCTCAACCGGAGAAGACCTTGCGGAGTGTGGTGCTCGCCGCTCGGGAGACATCGAGGTCGATGCCACGCGTGTCGTAGAAGGCGAGGAAGCGAAGGGACTCTGCACTGAGCAACCCACGAGAGGTCGGTACCGCCCTTGATCTCAGATCAGCCCCACGCATACTGCAGCGACCTCCTCGAGTCTCGACGACTCGTGGTGTGGTCCAAACTGAAGATTGGGGAGCGCCATGAGCAGCTCCTCGGGGAGCGTCATGCTCGCGGGGTCGGACATCTGCCGCGAGCGCTCGAAGAACTCCGCGATCGCCTCCGGACGAGCATCACTCGGGCGGAGCCAGATCTCGCACGCGAGCTGCAGCTCACTGATCTTCAGAGCCCTCCACGCGAACTGCTCGCCCGCGTCTGGCGGCTCCGCCATGCCGTCGACCACCTCTGCACACGCGTCCACGAGCCCCGCGTAGAACAGCGCCATGGCCGCGTAGAAGCTCGCCAGCCACGCCAACTCCACATCCTCTCGCAGGGTCGACGCCAAGGCCCGGACCTCGCCCGCCTCCTCCGCCGTGACCCCCGGCAGATGCGCGAGCGCGAGGAGCCTCCAGTACGCCTGCTGCTCCCGAGACAGCTCCGCCTCGTGCTCGCTGACCTCCTCCGCGATCCGGGTCAGCGCCCGTCGCGCCTCGACTCCGCCCCCGGCGAGCGCCTCGTAGATCCGGTCCGACAGCTGCTCCCACGCCTCCACGTCTCCCTGATCACCCCCGCCGGCTCAGAAGTCCACCGTCCACTCCGCGGTGAGGTTCCCTGTGAAGGGCTCCTGGCCCGGCAGCCACACCGCGGGGGCCGACGGGTCCGCGGGCAACAGGCTCATGTCCAGGCGGCTCACCCAGAGCTGCTGGGGCCCGGTGCCGTTGAAGGGCCCGTACGGCCGCTGGGAGGAGAACACGATCCAGTAGGTGCTGCCCTGGATCTGCGGGGCCCAGCGGGGCCAGGAGTTCGCGCGCAAGGCGCCTTGCTGATTGGCGCGCCCCAGGTCCAGCGGGCCCACCGTGCCGTCGGCCTTCACCAGGCCCACCCGGGCGTTGAGGTTGTCGTAGGAGCTGCCGCTCGGCGACTGGCTGTACAGGATCCACTGCCCGTCGGGCGAGAACGCGGGGTAGTAGGCGGAGCCGCCCGCCACCGCGGGTGAGGCGCGCAGGGTGGGCGGGCCGAACACGTACTGGGCGCCGTTGCGGGTGACCGGCATGCTCCAGATCTGGCCCTGGGCCACGTCGGCCACCCCGTCCGCGCCCATGACGCCGGAGACGAAGGCGATGGCGTCGCCGAGGGGGGACCACACCGGGTGGGTGACGAAGTTGCCCGCCGCGGCGGTGGGCACCACGTCGATGATCTGGCCGGTGCTGGCGCTGTTCAGCACGATCTGGCCGCTCAGGTTGATGCTCAAGAGCACCGGGTCGGTGGGGTGCATGGAGGTCCAGTCCCCCACCGCGCCCTGGGCCGCGGGCACCGCCACCGAGGGCACCCCGTTGCTCACGTCGAGGACGCCCACGTTCCACTCCACCGCGTTGGCGATGTAGGCCATCTGCTGCCCGTTGAAGGAGAAGCTGTGGCAGCCCAGGCACTGGGGGGTGGTGTCGAGCGGGAAGGCGAGGCCGGGGCCCGCGAAGGGCTGGCCGGTGGCCACCGACTGGCCGAGATCGATGCGCCAAAGGCCCTCGATCAGGCCCGAGAAGTACACGATGCGGCCGGCCACGTTGCCCGCCCCCACCGTGTAGGTCACCGGGGTCGAGACGAAGATCGTGTTGTTCTCGAGCGTCGCCGCCGCGCCGCTGCCGAGGACGGTGCCGCAGGCCACGGTGACGGTGAGGTCGTGGTCCGCAAGGTTGCTTGCCGACAGCTGGTTCCACTCGGCCGCTGAGTGGCTGGCGCTGGTGTTCTCGGTGGGGTCGGTGGCGTTCGGGACCGTCACGTATACGTCCATCGCCACCGTCGGGCTCGCGATGCGCATCCGGCACGCGTTGCTGCTGCCGGGGTGGTCCCAGCTCACCTGGGGGGCGGGGAAGTTGTGGGGCGCCACCGCCTGGTGCTCGGGGTAGGTCACGAGCGGCTGCCGGTTGGGGTCGGCGCCGACCGTGGCGCCGTCGAAGAGGGTCACGATGGTGGGCGGCAGGGTCGGATCGATCTGCACGTTCCGCAGGATCACGTCGAAGCTCCCCACCGCCTCACCGCCGCCTGGGGCGCTGTTCACCACCCGCAGGGTCCGCGCCCCCGCGACGGAGATCAGGGTGCTCGGCAGGTCGACCTGCAGGGTGCTCCAGCCGAGGCGCTGGCTGGGGACCGCGAAGCCGTCGACGTAGGCCCGGGTGCCGGTCACGAAGCCGCTCCCGGTCACGATGAGCTGCGCCGCCGCGGCGCCCGCGTCGATCTGGGCCGGGGTCACCGCGCTCAGGGTGGGCACCGGGTGCACGAGCGAGATCTGGGCCGCGCCGGTGACCGCGCCGAGCGCCGCGCCCACGGTGTGGCTCACCGGCACGAGCGGCGCGTCGAGGGGCGCGGTGTACGTCGCCCGGACCGGGTCGACCTCGGGCACAACCGTCCCCACCACCGCGTCGCCGCCCGCCACGCCGTCCACCGACCACACCACCGCGCTGCCCGCCGCCGCGGCCGCCTCGAGGGTCACCTGACTGCCGAGGGGGAGCTCGGTGAAGGCCGGGGTGACGAGGAACGTGCCGCCGTCGGGCGCAGGCTGGCCTGCGTCGGGCACCGCGGCGTCCACCCCGCCATCCGGCCCCGCGTCGCCCTGCCCCGCGTCAAGCTGCCCTGCATCGACACCGGCGTCGGCAAGGGGCCCTGCGTCACCACCGTCGGCCACCGCGCCGCCATCGCCCGCCGCGCCAGCGTCGCCCGCGTCCGCCTCGACCCCGGTGTCCATCGCGACGCCGGTGTCGTCGCCGCCGCCCGCGTCCTCGACGCCTCCGTCTGCCTCGGCGTCCCACGGCTCGGCCGCGTCGTCGTCCCAGAAGCCGACGTCGACGAACATCTCCTCCGCGTCCGGCTGGCCCTGCTGCGCGGGCGGGTCTTCACCGCAGCCCACGAAGAACGCGGCGAGGGCGCACAAGGCGAGCGCGCGGAAGTGCATCATCCGGGAGAGGATACCAATGTCTGCATGAATACGGAGCCGACGTTTGCGTGACGTGCCCGCTCAATACACCCCGCCGAGCACGAGGTAGACGTTGTGGATCCCCTCCTCCATGAGCCCGCGGCCATACCCGAAGCGCACGTTGAGGCCCCGGTAGTAGGCCACGGACAGGTCGAGGCGCAGCTCGCCCCCAACCCCTACCTTGATGTCCTGGGGCCGGAGGGTCCCGACCGGAGTGTCCCCGGCGTCGCAGAACACCGCGGCGGAGAGCCGGTCGAGGTAGAACGGGAGGGTGGCGACACCCTGGTAGATCGCCCACAGGGGCACGCGATACTCCGCGTTGAAGAGGTAGAACGCGTTCCCCCGCAGCGACGCCACCGGGTAGCCCCGGATCACGTCCGAGCCCACCCCGAGGTTGTTGAGGGCGTCGGAGAAGACGTCGCGCACCGGCAGCCCGCCGAGGGCGTAGACCGCGCGGCCCGCGGGGTCGCCCGCCGCGCCGCCGAAGCCGAGGCGGAGCGCGAGCACGTGGTGCTCGAGGCCCGGGATGCTCAGGTACTGGCGGACGTGCCCGGTGATGTCGACCACCCGCACCGCGGAGCCGATGCGGGGGTCGTGCAGGCGCACCCCGACGTCGAAGCTATTGCCCGCCGCCGCGCCGTAGGACTCCGCGAAGCCCCGCGTCTGGCTGTAGTACCAGCTGACCCCGAGGCTCGCGAGGTTGAGGTCCCCCAGGCCCTGGGGCGGGTCGTCGTAGACGTCGTAGCCCGGCAGGTCCACCCCGCGTCGCAGCTCAACCCCGTAGCTCACCGAGACGCTGTGCCCGGTGTCCCAGCGCGACAGGGGGAAGGTCACCGAGAGGCGCGCGGTGAAGATGCTCTCGAGCCGGTCCTCGGTGCTCAGGCGGGCGGCGAACGAGAACGGCCGGGTGGTGGTGTAGAGGTTCGAGGAGAAGCCGAAGGACGCGAAGGTCTGCCGGTTGCTGTAGTTGAAGGCGTAGCCGAGGCGCTTCGAGGTGAGGCCGTAGCGCAGGTTGAGGCTGTAGGCGTGGATCTTCACCGCGTCGGTGCCCGACAGCGAGATCCCCACCACCTGCCCGACTCCGTCGTCGCTCCAGGACGGCAAGTAGGCTTGCGGGAGGAGGGACTCCCAGACCGCGTAGGCCTCGTCCCGGTACGTCTCCGTGCTCACGGTGGCGGTCACCGCCGGGCGCAGGGGCGTCGCGCCCTGGGCCAACGGCTCGGGCACCAGGCGCCGCAAGCTCCACCCGTCAACCTCGCCCTGCACGTAGAGCACCTCCTCGCTGCCCGGGCGCGGCGCGGGGGTGAAGGCGCCGGTGAGCACCCGGGTGAGGCGCTCGACCTCACCGGTGGCCACCGCCACCCGGTGGAGGTCGTAGACCCCGTCCACGTCGGCCGCGAAGTACACCCAGGCCCCGTCCGCGCTGTAGGCCGGCCCGACGTGACGGGCCCACGCTGCGCTCTGTTCGCCCGCCCCGGTGAGCGCCTCGTGGGCGCCGCTGGCCACGTCGAAGCGCCACAGCTGCCGGGCCGCGGTGCCCGGCTCGCTCACCGACGCCACCACGTGCCGGCCATCCGGTGAGAAGCGCGGATCGTAGACCTGGCGATCCGCTAGCGCGGTCAAGGTCCGGAGCGCGTCGGGGTCGTCCAGCGACAGGAGCACGAGCGCGGTGCGCCCCGCCCCCTGCTGGACCGCCACCACCGTCCGCCCGTCCGGCGCCACGTCGGGGGCAGAGAGGCGGGCCCCGTGGGTGAGGCGGCGCCGGGTGCCGGTGTCGATCTCGATGAGCTCGAGGTCGCTGTAGCTGAACACCTGGTGGAAGACGTCGCTCACCGTGGCCACGTAGCGCGACGCATCGGGGGTGAAGGCGCCCCGCCCGTCCGAGGTGCGCAGGCGCGCCCGCTCGGTGACCCCGTCCGGGGCCACGATCACCAGGGTCTGGTCGTCGTCGCGCGGCGCCTCCACGATCGCGAGGTCACCTCGGGGCGAGAAGCGCGGGAACGTGACGAGGGGCGAGGGGCGCATCACCCGCGCGCCCTCGACCTCCCCCGCCGCCCGCACCCGGGCCACCAGGGCGTCGGTCTTCACCCGCTCCTCGGCCTGGAACGCCTCGTACATCTCGACCAGCGTCTCCCCGGTGGCCCGGCTCGACACCAGGTTCACGCCGTAGGGGAGCGCCCGGCCGCCGTAGTCCACCGACATCGCCGCGAGCGCCTCGACGCCGTGCCGGCGCGCGATGAAGTCCACGAAGCGCCCGCCGAGGAACCACGGGAAGTTCCCGCCCGGGAAGCGCCGCGTGTAGTGGCTGAGCACCGACAGATCGGGGAACTGGTCGCCCAGGGTCTGCTCCCGCACCAGCATGTCGATGTACGCGCTCCGGTTGCGCCCGCCCGCGGTGAAGGTGGACTCCGCGTACACCGCGACCCCCTCGATGAACCACGAGGGCTGGATCAGGTTCGGCGCCCACTGCTTGCCCACCACCGCGTTCACCCACGCCGGCAGGCCCGAGATCGTGTCGAGGTGCACCACGTGGGTGAGCTCGTGCACGAAGAGCAGGCGCATGAAGTCGTCGTAGTCCCCCAGGGTCGAGAACGGGTGGGGCACCGCGGCGAAGAGGGTCACCACGTTCATCGGGAGCACCTCCGCGAACCCGTTGGGGGAGTCCGTCTCGTCGGTGATCACCACGTGGATGGGGACGCTCGGGACGTGGTCGAGGTACGCCGCGAGCATGTCGAGGGTGGGCTCGGCCCACCCCGCCACCTGCCGGGCGAGGGCCTCGGTGCCCTCGTGGTAGTGGACGCGAAAGCGCGGCGTCACCACCGTGCGCCACTCGACGCGGGGCGCGGCGGCTTCAGCAGCGGAAGTGCAAGCGATACTGCAGAGGGCGGCCAGGGCAACCTGGGTTGCGCGGGCCATCGGCCGATCAGAGGTGGTGACGGCCTTCGCGGGCGGGGATCCGGGGCTGCCGGTGCTCGATCTCGTAGTCCTTGCGGAGCGGGTGCCCCTCGAACTCCGGGTACAGCAGGATGCGCCGCAGGTCCGGGTGACCCTCGAAGCGGATCCCGTACAGGTCGTAGACCTCACGCTCCTCCCACACCGCCACCTTGAACAGGTCGGTGACGGTGGAGATCTTGGGGTCCTCCTCGGACACGGGGGCCTTGATGCGGAGCCGCTGGTTCTTGGAGATGCTGTAGAGGTGGTAGACCACCTCGAAGCGCGGCTCCTTGATCCCCAGCAGATCCACCGCGGTGACGTCCGACAGGAGCTCCATCGAGGTCACCGGGTCGTCCCGGAGGAAGGCCATGACCTCGTGCAGGCGCTCCGCCTTCACGATGGCGGTCTCGTCACCGTGGTTGGCGTGGCTCTCGATGACGGCGTCCCCGAACTTCTCGAGGAGGCGATCCAGCGCGACCTTGCTCATCTTGGCGGCTCCTAGCTGTTGACCACCGGCAACAGGGGCCGGCGCTCCTTCTGGACCTTGTCCTGCAGCATCATGAGGGCGTCGAGCACCGCCTCGGGGCGGGGCGGACAGCCGGGGATGTAGACGTCGACCGGGATGATGGTGTCGATGCCCTGGACGGTGGCGTAGTTCCGGTAGAAGCCGCCCGAAGACGCGCACACCCCGAAGCTGATGACCCACTTGGGGTCGGCCATCTGCTCCCAGACGGTGCGGAGCACCGGCGCCTGCTTGTGGGTGATGGTGCCCACCACCATCAGCAAGTCAGCCTGCCGAGGCGAGAAGCGCGGCAGCTCGCAGCCGAAGCGCGAGTAGTCGTAGCGCGGGCCCGCGGTGGCCATGTACTCCATGCCGCAGCACGCGGTCACGAAGGGGTACTGGAAGAAGGACCACTTCCGGCTCCAGTTCACCACGTTCTGGACGGTCTCGTTCTTGTTGAGGAGCTTGCGGAAGAAGCCCTCTGCAGCGTCGACGGTGGTGAGGTGGGCCTCGGCCCCCATCAGGTGGTCGTTTTGGTTCGTCATGCTCGAGGTCTCCGGCTCACTCCCAATCGAGCGCGCCCTTCTTCCACACGTACACCAGCCCCAGCACCAGGATGCTGACGAAGCTCACCATGCTCCAGAAGCCCATCCAGCCGAGGTCGCGGTACACCACCGCCCACGGGTAGAGGTACACCGTCTCCATGTCGAAGAGGATGAACAGGAGCGCGACGATGTAGAACTTCACCGAGACGCGCTGATCGAAGCGCTTGGTGATGTTGCCACACTCGAAGGGCATGTCCTTGGTGGGGTTGGGGGCCTTGGGCCCAAGGAAGTGCGTGAGGGTGAACATCACCAGCGCGATGCCGCCCGCGAGCACGAAGAGAACCAGGAGGGTCCCGTAGCTGCCCATGCTTGGGCGGGTTCTAGCGGTTCACTTCAGCCGAGGCAAGGAGTTCATGGGCGGCGTGGAGGGCTTGGGCGGGGCGGGGAGCTTCAGGCCCGGGGTGGGCGCCACCGCCTCGAGGGTGGTCTTCTCTGCCCGCACGAACACCGCGGTGGCGCCCGAGGCGTACACCAGCCTCCAATCGGCGTTCCGCGCCAGGTCCCGGGCCAGCCGCCCCGGGAAGCCGTCGTCCCAGGGCCAGGCCGAGGCCCCCACCGTCAGGAGCACCCAGTCGGCCTTCGCCCAGTCCCCGAGACGGTAGATGACCGGCCGATCCGCGAGCAGGGGCAGGACCCGGTTCTGCACCGCCAGCCGGGCCCCCCGCCCCTGGGCGGCCAATAGGGCCACCGCCCCGTCCTGATCCGCCTTGGTCTCGGGGCTGGCGAAGTAGGACTCCCGCCACCGGAAGAAGTTCGAGGGGTGCTTGTAGCCCACCCCGGTGATCCCCAGGGCGGCGAGGGCCAGGTAGGCCGGGAGCACCACGTCCGCGGCGCGCGCCGGGAGCCCCGCTCCGAGCCGCCGCAGGGCGCGCCGGAGCACGCTCCGCGCCCAGGGATAGCCCCGCACCGCCGCCCACCCCGCGTAGAGCGAGAGCGAGGTCGCGTAGTGGTAGCCCATCTCCCACATCGTCTCCTTGGAGCTGAGGAAGCGCTCCGCGAAGAGCGGGAGGGCCGCGATCCCCACCTGGGGCGAGAACAGGGCCAGGCCCCCGGTGCCGCCCAGGGTCACGCCGAGCGAGACGAGCTTGGGATCGGGCACGAACACCGCGGCCAGGGCCTTCACCGGGTGCGTCACGATCCCCACCGCGGCCGCGAACACGGTCGGCCCGAAGTCCCCGAAGGTCTCGTGCGGCTCGGGCAGGTTCGCCCGCGCGATGAGGGTGGGCATGAAGACGCGGTTCACGAGCACGAACCAGATCGCGCCCCATGCAATCCAGCCTGCGCCGTACAGGAGGTGCCGCCGGTCCCGCTGGCTCGCCCCGCGCCACAGGGCGAGCAGGCCCAACCCCACCACGTAGGCCCCGAGCGACTCCTTGAAGAGCGCGAACGTGAACAGGAGCGCCGTGGCGGCCCGCAGGCGCCCGGTCTCGAACGCCCAAAGCCCCCAGGCGAGGAAGCCGAAGCCTACCGTGATCTCGTGGCTGTCGAAGTAGGTCCCGCTCTGCATCCCGAAGGAGAGCGCGGTGGTCAGTGCAAGTACGGTTGCACCGCCGGTCGAGATCCGGTGGTGCCGCGCCATGAGGAAGATCGCCGGCGCGGTGGCGGCGAGGTTCACCGCCTGGATCACCAGCACCGTGGTCGCCGACGACGCCACCCAGAAGATCGGGGCGTACAGGTAGATGCCCACCATGAAGTGGTCGCCGAGGAAGTCCACGTCCCCGAGCACGGTGGAGACGGTCTCCATGAAGCGGGACGCCCGATAGAAGTTGTGGGTCATGCACCCGTGGTCCCAGGACCCCGAGCCGTACCAGTCCTGGCGGTGCACCGAGTACGCGGCGTTCACCGCCGCCACTCCGGCCCAGAGCGCCCAGGGCAGCCACCTGGGGTGCTCACCCTCCCCGCTCTCGCGCCCCGGCGTCAGCGCCCCCGCGAGCGCGGCGAGGACCAGCGCGGCGACCAGGAGCAGGACCTGGTGCCCCACCACCGTCAGGAAGGGCGCCGCGTAGGCGAGGAGGGTCAGCCCCACCGCCCCCGCGGCCACCCGGGGCTGGGCCAGGCCGCGCCGCCGCACGAACGCCAGGGCGCACAGGAGCGCGGCCGCCGCCACCACGTAGGGCGTGGCCGCCGGGGTGGGGAGGCTGTCGAGGGCGCGCACCGAGCCCAGCTGGTCCAGGGCCCCGCGCCGGCTCAGCACCCGCACCGCCCAGGCGGCGAGGAACGCCACCGCCACCACCGCGGTCCCGGCCGACGCCACCCGCGCCGCCAGGGGCTGCTCCCCTCCCCTCACGCGCGGCGGACGTTAGCACCATTCCTGGTCGACGCGAGCGAGGACCCGCTTCAGCTGTTTCGACGGGACGAGCGGCGAGACCAGTCCACGACCTCCAGCTCCGCGAAGGGCTTGAAGTCGCGAACGTTGACGGTCACGAGGGTCAGCCCCGCGGTGTGGGCGATCGCCGCGATCTGCCCGTCGACGAACGGCGCGGTCCGCCCGAGGCGCTCCAACCGACTGCGCTCGGACGCGTGCCACACGGCCGCCGCGGCCTCATAGGGCAAGATGGGGAACGCGACCTCGACCACATCGCGCAGGTAGCTGTGGAGGAGGTCACGCCGGCGACCTGCCGGGAGCCGCGCACAGCCAAACAGGAGCTCGTTCCAGACGGGCGCTGCGATGCAAGCCTCGTGGCCGTGGAGCTGCAGCTTCGCGACCACCGCGGGGTTGGGCGTCGCGGCGATCGGCGCTGAGACGATGCTCGTGTCGAGCAGGAACCGCACGGGTCAGAGGTCGACGGGTCGCCCGGCGGCACCGTCTCGGAGACCGATCAGGTCCGCCTCGGTGAGCCCGTCCACCGTCGGGTCGTGGTGCTCGAGGAAGGCTGCATACGCCTCCGAGAACGTGGGCGAGGCAGCGCGGAGCCGACGAAAGGCCTCGATCGACATGAGGACCGCCACCGGCTCGCCCCGCCGGGTGAGCTCCAGCTCGGCCCCTGCCTGGGCCTCGGAGACAAGCGTGGGGAGGTTCCGACGCGCCTCCGCGATCGAGTAGCGCTTCGTCACCCCTCAAATGTACATCTGGATGTACATCAGAACAAGGGCAACCGCGGGAGCTACTCCGCGAGATACCCCCGCACCCGCTCCGCGTCGGGCCCGCTCGGGACCAGCTCCAGGAAGCGGGTGAAGTAGACCTTCGCCTTGTCGGCCTTCCCGATGCGCCGGTAGAGCAGCCCCAGGCCCTCGGTGCAGGTGGGCTCGTTGGGGGCGATCCGCAGGCACTCTCGGAACGCCTGGCTGGCCTTTCGGCTCCGGCCCGCCTTCAGGTGCTTGTGGCCCGCTTTCAGGAGCCGCTCCACCCGGCCGGTGGGCGCGGCGGGGGCCACCGTGTCGGGGGCGGAGATCTCGACGTTGGCGTCCGCGTCCTCGGGCCGGTTGTCGGGCACCACCAGCACCGGCCGGCGCCGCGGCTTCGGGGTGGGCATCCGCACCTCGAGCGGACCCCGGGCGGGCACCCAGCGGGACTCGCTCATACCCTCCGCGTCATCCACCCGGACCTCCACGAAGGCCCGATCGACGTGCCCGGTGGTCGGCACCCGACCCACGGGGTCGCCGTTCATGTAGGCCGCCACCCCCGCCGGCTCGGTGATGCGGATCGGCGCGCCGGCCCAGCGCGGGTTGAAATGCAGGCTGGCCTTCGCGGTGCCGCCGCGCTCGGGGCAGGTCACGAGGCGGGCCCCCTGCTGCTCCTGGTCCGCGGCGGCCCGGACGAGCAAGGCGCCTTGCACCGGGACCTCGCCCATCGGCACCGGGGTGTCGTCGAACGCGGTGACCTGCACCCCGTCGGGGCTGCTCAGCGTCACCGTGCACCCGGCCTCGCCCGCCGGCAGCAGGCGCGCCTCCACCCCACCCCGCTCCATGAGCTCCATCCGCATGGGCTCGTGCCCGGGGGCGACGAGGAACACCTGCGGGTGGCTGCCCGCCGGCACCAGGAACGCGAGCGGCGTCTTCCCCAGCACCCGACCGTCGGCCTCCGCCACCACCCAGGCCCCGGCCGGCCGGGACTCCAGGACGAACTCCTGCCCGGGCAGCGCCACGTCGGCCGGGGCGTTGGCCTGCCCGCCGCCAGAACGCGCGATGAAGGCGAAGAGCCCGAGGATCACCAGCACCGCGAGGACGCCGCCCGCCACCTTGCGGGTGTCGAAGCCCGACACCGCGGCGGCCACGTCGGCCACCGACGGCTCGCTCGGATCCTCCTGCACGTACTCCACCGCCTGCGGCGGCGCGGCTGCCGGCGGGTTGCTGCCCCGGGGGAGGTCCTCGTCGAAGCCCGGGAACTCGGCGTAGTCGCGCCGGTGGGTGCCGCGGGGGCTCACCACCTCGCTCCACGGGCTCTCGCCTGCCGGCAGGACGGGTTGCTCCCAGCCCGCCGCGATCGCGTCGATGGCCAGGCGGTCCTCGGGTTCGGGCTCGTCGACCTCGGCCGTGGTCCGCATCAGCACGGCCGAGACCGGGTGGTCGTCGGTCAAGGTGTCGGCCGCGTCGAGCTCGGCCAGGTCCCGCGGGGTCCCCTCGGGCAGGGTGGTCTCGTCGTCGAGGGTGCTGGGATCGCGCACCGAGGCCAGCTCCGCCGCGGCCAGCGCCGAGGCGGCCAGGGCGTCGGTCTGCGCGGGCGCCAGGCCCCCGGTCCCCGGGGCGTCGGGCTCCTGCGGCGCCTCGGCCTCCATCTTCGTGTGCGCAACCTCACCTGCACCGGGAGACTCCAGCGCGGGGGCACCCGGCTCGACGGCCGGCTGGGCGCTGGCCTCGGGCTCAGCGTCCTGAGCAGGCTGCCCCGCCGCGACCACGCCGGAGGGGTCCGGCTCGACCGAGAGCGGGACGGCCTCGGTATCCAGCGCAGGCCGCCCTGACGCCTCCGGCTGGACCCCGGCGTCCTGCGCGGCCGCAGGCTCTCCGGCGTTCGCGTCCGAGGCTCCCACGACCGACTGGGCGGCGGCCTCGAGTACGGGTGCCCCTCCGAGGGCCTCCCCCGCCACCGACTGCGCCTCGAGCGCAGGCCCACCTGCGAGCCCCGCCGCGGCCACCGGCTCAGGCTCGAGCGCAGGCCCACCTGCGAGCCCCGCCGCGGCCTCCACCGGCTCCGCCTCGAGCGCAGGCCCACCTGCGGGCCCCGCCGCGGCCTCCACCGGCTCAGGCTCGAGCGCAGGCCCACCTGCGGGCCCCGCCGCGGCCTCCACCGGCTCAGCCTCAACCGCCACCGCAGGCCCGCTTGCCTGCGCCGCTCCGTCCTCGAGCGTGCGCTCCCCTGCGAGCGTCTCCGCCTGCGCCTCCGGCTCCACCAGGGCCGCAGGCTCCCCTGCGGACGCCTCGACCTCGGCGACAGCCGCCGGCGCCCCCGCGAGCGCCACTTCGGGCTCCGCCGCAGCCGCCCCTCGGAGCGCCTCTGCCACCGGTGCGGTGGCCTCGGGATCCGCCTCCCGGGCGTGGCGGCCCGCCGTGAGCTCGCTCGCGATCGCCACCGCCTCGGCCGGGGCCAGGATCACGGTGTCCGGCTGCTCGGGCTCCAGGGGCTCCACGTCGGCCGGATCCACCTCCTCGAGGTCGGCGTCCGCGGACTCCGGGACGACCTGGTCGGTCCCCGCCTCGGGGTGGGCGTGCGCCGCCGCGGGATCCGTGGCCAGCTCCGGGCTCGCCGCGAAGGCCAGGCTCGAGCTCGGCCGGAGCGTGGGGAGGGCCGAGGGATCGGTCTGGGCGTCCACCAGGCCCGGCGGCGACGAGGTCACCGCGGGATCCGTGATGCCCACGAGGGCCCCCGGCACCTCGGCCGTCTCGGCCCGGGTGGGGGCCTCTGGGTCCACCGTGGCCACCCCAGGGATGCCCGCCGCGGCCACGGTCTGGGGCTTTCCCCCTACCTCGGTCCAGACCGCGTTGCCCCAGGAGCTCACGGCCAGGGGGTCGTCCGCCTCGGGCAAGGGGATTGGGCTGGAGGTGGGCCCCGAGCTCTGGGTGACGTCCTCGTGTGGGAAGAGCGCCACCGGCACCGGGGTAGGCACCTGCATGAGCTGGGGCGCCGAGGCCAGCAGGCCGTCCAGCTCCCCCAGCACCTCGGCCCCCGAGGCCGGGCGCCGGGCCGGATCTTCGCGGCACAGGGACTCCACGAAGCGCAGGGCGTCCGGGGGGAGCGCCACCCGCTCGGCCGCCGCGCTGAGGAGCCGACCCAGGCGCCAGACGTCGCCGCTCCTCGAGGGCGCCCCGTCCAGCTCCTCGGGGGCCCGACGCGGGGGCTGCTCGCCGGCGGCCAGCCAGGCGTCGGCCGCGTCCACCGGGACGACGAAGAAGCGGGGCGCGCCCGCCTCGCCGACGCCCACGGTGTGCTCGGACAGGAGCGGCTCGAAGCGGCCTCGACCGTGGCGATCGGCCAGCCGGGCCGCGACCCCCCGGGCCAGCCGGAGCAGGGTCATGACGTCGAGGGGGGCGCCGTCCACCGCGAGGGGCAGGCCGCCCACCTGGGGCAAGGCCCAGAACAGGTGCCGGGTGCCGTCCTCCGCGTCCGCCCCGCCGTGGGCCTGCAGCTCGAAGCCAGGCTCGCCGATCAGCTCGGTGGTCCGACGCGCCACCCGGCGCTCCTCCTGGTGGCGGGCCTCCTTCTCGGCGTCGCCGCGGGCCGCCTTGAGGCGCACGACCTGGAGCAGCACCGGGCGCCCCTGGCCGTCGCGGGCCTCCAAGAGGGTGGCCCCGGGGCCCTCGGTGATGGTGCGGACCACGTCGAAGGGCCCGACCCGCGCCCCCTGCGGAGGCGGCACGCCGGTGGTGGGGACCACGGCGGTCTCGGTGGCGTCGCTCACGTTCTTTCCCCGGCTGGGCCTCGGCCCGCCGCGCGCGTCCCACCTTGCAGCGGTGTGCGCGAGGTCAACCTAGAGACCCGGGCCCCACCCGGCCATCCGTCGAGTGTCATCCCGGGCGCGGTTTGTTAGACTCCGGGGCCATGTCGCGCCAACGCTGGTCCGCCCGCGCCGCCGTCCTGGGCGCCCTGGTCCTGGGCACCCTCGCCCTCGATGCCGGGAGCCCCGCGTGGGCCAAGAACCCCTGGGAGGAGCTCATGGGGCGCAAGCCCCGCACCTGGGCCGACCCGCAGGGGCGCTTCTCGATCGACCTCCCGCTGGGCTGGCAGGCTCAAGTCAACCCCGAGCAGCCGGTCGTCGACTTCTGGAAGCGCCACCCGGACCACGGCGCGGTCGCCCACGCCTCGGTGCAGATGAAGTCGGTGCCTCCGGGGGTGAAGGTCGCCCACTACGCCCTGCACGTGAACCAGGACGTGAAGAAGAGCGCCCCGAACTACCGCGTCCTGGCCGAGCAGCGCCTCGACCTCTCCGGGGTGCCCGCGGTGCGCACCGTCTTCACCTACAACGAGCGCGGGAACGCCGCGCTCGTGAACGAGGTGGACCAGTTCGTCCTCGTGCGGGGCGAGCGGGCCTTCGTCCTCACCTTCGAGTATGCGGCCGGCGCGCGCCCGATCTTCGAGGAGGACTTCGCGTACATGGCCCACGGCTTCGCCGCCAACGCCCCCGGCGAGGAGGGGGTGGTGGGCTCGGGCGGGGGCAAGAGCCGCCGCAAGATCCGCGAAGGCGAGATGATCAACCCCGACGTCCTGCGCTATTAGCCGAGGCGCATGCTCCTCGCCTTCGACATCGGCAACACCAACCTGACCCTGGGCCTCTACGACGGCGAGCGCCAGATCCACGGCTGGCGCCTGGAGACCGTCCACACCCGCACCGAGGACGAGTATGGGCTCCTGGTGCGCCAGCTGATCGCGGGGGACGGCCTGTCCCCGGCGGTGGTGAAGGGGGTGATCCTGGCCTCGGTGGTGCCGATCCTGACCGGCACCATCCAGTCGATGGTGCGGCGCCTGTTCGGGCTCGAGCCGGTCGTGGTGGGCCCGGGCCTCAAGACCGGGGTCCCGGTGCTCTACAACCCGCCCAAGGACGTGGGCGCTGATCGGATCGTGAACGCGGTGGCGGCCTACGCCCGCTACCAGTGCGCCTGCATCGTGGTGGACTTCGGCACCGCGACCACCTTCGACTCCATCACCGGCAAGGGCGAGTACGCGGGCGGCGCGATCGCTCCGGGGATCGGCATCTCGATGCAGGCCCTCTTCACCCGGGCGGCGAAGCTGCCGAAGGTGGACATCGCCCGGCCCGCGTCCGTGGTCGGCAAGAGCACGGTCGAGTCCATCCAATCGGGTGTCTACTTTGGGTACGTCGGACTGGTGGACGGCCTGGTGGAGCGGATGCGAGCCGAGATGCAGGAGGACCCGGTCCGGATCATCGCGACCGGCGGCCTCGCTCCGGTGCTGGTGCGGGACTCGAGGACGATCGAGGCGGTGGACGAGAACCTCACGCTGGAGGGGCTCCGGCTCCTGTACGCCATGAACCGCGGGTGAGGGCTGGACGTTTCTCGCGTCCACCGTTGACCCCGCCAGCGGGCAAAGTTAGCGTCCCCTCCTCGCGCGAGGCCCGGATCGCCTGTTTCTGCCCCGAAACCCTGTGTTTGCGAAGAAACCGGGGTGGCTGAAGGAATCGGCAAGTTCTCCGGCGCCCCCGAGGGGGAACAGCTTCCATGAAGGTCTTCGATTCCAAGGACATCCGCAACGTCGGGCTGATCGGACACAAAGCCTGCGGCAAGACCTCGGCGGCGGAGGCCGCCCTCTGGACGGCCAAGGCGACGAACCGCCTCGGCAGCACCCAGCAGCACACCTCGGTCTTGGACTTCGAGCCCGAGGAGCAGAAGCGCGTGATGAGCACGTCCACCGCGCTCGGCGTGCTGGAGTGGAAGAAGACCAAGATCAACATCCTGGACACCCCCGGCGACGGCAACTTCCTGAAGGACACCCGCACCTGCATGCAGGCGATGGACGGCGTGGTCTGCGTGGTCTCCGCCCGTGACGGCGTCGAGCCGATGACCGAGCGGGTCTTCAACTGGGCCTCCGACATGGGCCTGCCCCGCGTGTTCCTGATCTCCAAGATGGACGCCGAGAACGCGAGCTTCGAGACCGCGTTCAAGGACATCAAGGACCACCTCTGCTCCGACGCCACCGCGGTGCAGATGCCGATCGGCTCGCAGCACGACTTCAAGGGCATCGTCGACCTGCTCTCGCAGAAGGCCTACATGTTCGGGGCCGACGACACCGGCGCGGTGACCGAGACCGAGATCCCGGCCGACATGAAGGACGCGGCCGAGGAGGCCAGGAACGCCCTCATCGAGGACATCGCCACCAACGACGAGTCCCTGATGGAGAAGTTCTTCGAGGGCAACCTCACCACCGAGGAGATCGTGGCGGGCCTCAAGGAGTCCATGTCCGCCGGCATGATCGTGCCGGTGTTCTGCGGCTCCGGCACCATGAACCAGGGCGTCAACCTGCTCATGGACTTCCTGGTGGACGCGTTCCCGAGCCCCGTCGACGCCCCGGCCAAGAAGGGCAAGGTCAAGGACGAGGCGGCGGAGCGGGCCCCCGACCCCGACGGCCCGGTGGCCGCCCTGGTCTTCAAGACCATCGTCGATCAGCACGCGGGCAAGATCTCGGTGATGCGGGTGCTGAGCGGCACCGTGAGGGGCGACGAGACCCTGCACAACGAGCGGCGGGCCAACACCCCCACCGAGCGCTTCGGGCACCTGAACGTGGTGCTCGGCAAGAAGCTCGAGGCGGTCGACGCGGTGCCGGTGGGTGACATCTTCGCGGTCGCGAAGCTGAAGGACGTGGTCACCAGCGACACCCTCAGCGTGGACGGCTTCGTGGCAGACACCATCCAGCTCGCCCCGCCCCTGATCTCCCGCGCCCTCAAGGCGGCCGACAAGGGCGCCGAAGACAAGATCGGCGCGGCCCTGCAGCGCATCGTCGAAGAGGATCCGGGCCTGGTGATCAGCCGCGACGAGAGCAGCGGCCAGCTCCTGTTGAACGGCACCGGGCAGCAGCACATCGAGGTGACGGTCGAGAAGATGGCGCGCAAGTTCGGCGTCAACTGCGTCCTGGAGCTCCCGCGGATCCCGTACCTCGAGACCTTCACCGTCCCGGTGAAGAACGTGGAAGGGAAGCACAAGAAGCAGACCGGCGGCGCCGGCCAGTTCGGTGTGGCGTTCATGGACTTCGAGCCCGCGGAGCGCGGCTCGGGCCTGGTGTTCGAGGACGCGATCGTGGGCGGCTCCATCCCGCGCCAGTTCATCCCCTCGGTCGAGAAGGGCGTGCGCAAGGCCATGGCCCGCGGCGTGATCGCCGGCTACCCGGTGGTGGACGTGCACGTGCGGCTCTTCGACGGCAAGTACCACCCGGTGGACTCCAAGGACGTGGCCTTCCAGATGGCCGGCTCCAAGGGCTTCAAGCTGGCCGCGGCCAAGGCCCGGCCGGTGCTCCTCGAGCCGATCATGAACATGGAGATCATGGTGCCCGAAGAGAACATGGGCGACGTGATGGGTGACGTGAACACCCGCCGCGGCCGCGTGAGCGGCTCCGAGCCGGTGGGCAAGTACGTGGTCATCAAGGCCGCCATGCCGATGGCCGAGGTCCAGAGCTACGAGGCCACCCTGCGCTCCATGACCCAGGGCCGCGGCTCCTTCACCATGGAGCCCAGCCACATGGAGGCGGTGCCTCCGAACATCCAGGAGAAGATCGTGAAGGACTCCGGCTTCGTCGTGCACGAGGACGAGGACTGAGCCGAGGGCCTATGACCGACGCCGGCCAGCCCTGCCCCATCCTCTTCGATCAGCTCTCCGCCGCGGTCCAGCGGAGCGTGGGGCCCCAGGCCCCAGGCCCGCTGAAGCTGATGACCGCGCGGGGCATGGCCCCGATGGCCCCGCGCGACCTCGTCACCGCGCAGTTCGTGCTCACCTTCGACGACGACGCGAAGGTGGCCCAGGCCGCCCAGCAGGCGCTGGGGTCGCTCGATCAGCGGCTGGCCAACGCGGTGCTGGGCGACGTCCAGCTCCACCCCGAGGTCCTGGGCTACCTGGCCCAGGCCCTGGCCACGAACGACGCCTACGCCGAGAAGCTGCTCCTGAACCCGAAGACCCCCTCCCTCGCCTTCGCGGCGGTGGCGGAGGTCTGCTCCGAGGCCATCGCGGAGATCATCGCCAACAACCAGGCGCGGCTCCTCGAGGCCCCGGAGATCGCCCGCAGCCTCACCAAGAACCCCAACGCCCTGCGCTCCAGCATCGACCGCGTGGTCGACTTCCTGGTCCGTAACGGCGTCATCCTGGACGACGTCCACCACTTCGAGGAGGCCTACCTCCGGCTCACGGGTGAGGAGCGCCAGCGCGCGGCCGACACCATGGAGCTGCCCGAGCACCTCCTGGACGACTCGTTCAGGAGCGAGGGTCGCCGCCTCATCGACGAAGAGGACGACGAGCCCGAGGACGAGGAGGCGCGGAAGAGCCTGCAAGAGATCCTGCGGAACGCCAGCATCGCCCA
This sequence comes from Deltaproteobacteria bacterium, assembly GCA_020632995.1. Lineage (GTDB taxonomy): Bacteria > Myxococcota > Kuafuiibacteriia > Kuafuiibacteriales > Kuafuiibacteriaceae > JACKEN01. Next base: position 1,654,607 of record JACKEN010000001.1, read on the forward strand.
GAAGGTGGCGCTCGCGACCAAGGGTAACAAGTCCGTGCGCAGCGAGCTCATGCGGGACACCAACCGCCTGGTCGCGCTGGCCGCGGTGTCCTCACCCGCCATCACCGAGATGGAGGTCATCGCGGCCTCCAACTCGAGGACGGTCCACGCGGACGTCATCCTCCACATCGTGAAGGACAAGAAGAACAACTGGACCCGGAACTACCAGGTGAAGCTGGCGCTGGTGAACAACCCCAAGTGCCCGATCGCGGACGCGCTCCGGCTCGTCCCGAGCATCAACGCCCGCGACCTGAAGCTCCTGGCCAAGTCCAGGAACGTCCCCCAGGGCATTCGGGCCCGGGCCACCCAGCTCACCAAGGGCCGAGCCTAGGGCCGGGCTACCCCGCGCCGCGCTCGCGCCCCGAGGCGCGCGGCGACCTCAGTAGTTGAGGCTGTTCTCCTCCTCGAGCTGGGAGGCGTCCACCTCGTACGGCTCCTCCTCCGGGAGGGGCGGCGGCTCGGCCTCGCCCAACAGAGCGGCGGCGATGGAGAGGGCCTGGCGGGCCTTCGCCTTGATCTCCAGCTCGCGCTGGTGGCGGGCCTCGGCCTCGGCGTTCATCGCCTCGGCCCCGGCCAGCTGCTCTCGGGTCTGCTGCAGGCCGCCGAGCGCGCCCTCGAGCTCGTTGCTCAGGGCGTCGGCCCGGTCCTGGGTCTCCTTGAGGCGAGACTGCAGCGTGGTGAGCTGCTCCCGGAGGGCGTCGGACTCCGCGTTGGCCGCCGACAGCTCATTGCTGAGCTTCGTGATCTCCGAGCCGAGGGCCCGGTTCTGGCCCTTGAGGCTCTCGCGCTCGTCGGTGCGCTCGCGCAGGTCCGCGGCGAGGCGCTGGCCCTCCTCGGTCTGGCGGGCCAGATCCGCCTGGAGCTGGTCCGCCCGGGACTGGGAGGACGTCAACTGATCTTGCAGCGACGCCGCGGAGTGCTGGGAGTCGGAGAGCTGCCCCTCGAGCTCGTTGATGCGGGCGGTGGTCCGCTGCTCGAGCTCCGCCGCGCGGCCCTCGACGTCCGCCACCCGAGCCGCCGCCTCGTCGGTCGTGGTCTGGATCCGATGGGCCGCGTCCTGCTCCGCTGCCGCAACGCGGCCTGCCGCGTCCGCCTCGGCCTGACGCACCCGCTCCGCCGCGCTGCTCTCGGCCTGCTGGACCCGCTGCGCGGCGCTGCTCTCGGCCGCCTCGATCCGCGCCTCGGCCGCCACTCGGGCCGCCTCGGCCTGCTCGTAGGCCTCCTGGGCCTGCAGCAGGCCATCCTCGAGCTCGGTGAGCTGATCCTTGGACGCGAGGAGGTCGCGGCCCTTGTTCTGCAGCTCGTCCCGCAGCTCCAGGATCTCGCGGTCCTTCTGGTTGAGCTCCTTCTTCAGGCTGAGGACCTCGCGGCCGCCCGAGGCGCTCGAGATCTGACTCAGGGAGCCGGTCGACGTGGCGGCGCGGTGCTCCGCCTCGTCCCGGGCGCGCTCCGCCTCGGCGCGGGCCTGCTCCGCGTCCGAGATGGCCCGCTCCGCCGCCGCCCTCGCCTGCTCACTCTGCTTGAGCCGGGCCTCGGCGTCCCTGAGCTGCGCCTCCATGTTCTGGAACTGGGCCATGATGGGCATCGTGCCCACCATCGTGCGCGCCTCGTCGTCGGCCTCGAGCTCGGGCAGCTCGTCTCGGTCGAGCATCCCCACGGACTCGGCGAGCCCGGCCGAGCCACCGGTCAGCGCCGCGAAGCCCGCCTCGAGATCCGCGTCCACCCCGTGATCGATGAACGGCGAGCTCCCGCCGAAGGCCTCGTCGTCGCTCAGGGTCGCGGGCATCTCGGACTCGATGGCCAGCTCCTCCATCGCCACCTCGCCGGTGGGGTCGCCGGGCATGAAGTCGAGGTACTGGCTCAGCACCTCGACCAGCACCTGCGGCTCGAAGGGCTTCTTGAGGTACTCCTCGGCCCGGTTCTTGAGCATCTTGTGCCGCTCGAAGGTCTCCTGGGTCGCCTCGGCGCTGGTGATCACCAGCGGCACCCCGCGCAGCGTGGGGTCCTTCTTCACCTTCGCGCAGATGGAGTAGCCCGACATGCGCGGCAGCTCCACGCACAGCACGATGGCCTGGGGGATGTTGATGCGCGCGGCGTCGAGCCCGGCCTTGCCGTCCCCGGTCACCTGGACATCGGCGCCCTGGTGCTGGAGGGCCTGGGCGAGCTGGTTCGCGAAGTCTTCCTCGGCGTCGATGATCAGAACGGATGAGCCCATGTGCGGCGCGAGGCTACGACCGGCCCCGGCCCAGATCAAGCAAGTGGCCCTGGGAGTGGGGCGTTTCGGCCCTCAGGGCTGCACGGAGGCCGCGATCCGCACCAACTCGGCCCCGTCCACGTCGGAGACGAAGCGATACACGACGTCGTCGCGCTCGGTCGCCACCACGTTGTAGCCGCGGTGGCTCCCCACCAGGTACGGCCGGCCCTCGACCAGCCGTCGAGAGAAGGACGCCGGCATCGCCATGTTCCCGCGCTTGGGGTTGGCAAACACGGAGATCCGGGCCCCGCGGTGGTCGTAGAGCAGGTGCACGGCGTCGGCGTTGTCGAGGTGCGAGACCCGCGCGCCCACCAGGCGGAGGTTCCGGTCGTCGGGCTGCGGGAGCTCCACCGGGTGCCCCAGCTGCTTCTGGATGTAGCGCTGGACCTCCTGCTCGCCGCCCCGGGCGCGGACCTCGGGCATCATGTTCTGGGTGTGGCGGTCCACCGTCTCCTCGGGGTCGAGGGACGGCGCGTGGCTGCGGGACCACGACAGGATGGCCACCACCGCCAGCGCCATGCTCAGCGGCAGCGCGGCCCGCCAGGCGGTGCCCGGCGCGGCCCCGCCCTCGACCCGCAGCTCGGTGCAGATCCGGTCCTTCAGACCGGCGGGGGGCTCCAGGCCGTCCACCGAGTCTTGCAGCTTGGCGCGGATGCTGTCGTGCATCCATCGCAGGGTGGTGGTTCGGGCCCGACACTCTGCGCAGCGCATCAGGTGGGCCTCGAGCTCCGCCTGCTCGCCTGCGCTGACCTCGCCGTCGAGGCTGAGGTCGGCCAACCTCTCGACTTCGCGGCACTCCATTGCTTCGGCTCTGAAACCCTGGAGACGCGCCCGCTAATCCTGTGAGCGCAACCCCGGAGCGCCCACCCACGAGCGCGTGCCCATTGGGAGCCATCGAGGGAGAATTCGCAAGTCCAAGGCGCGATCCCGCGCAACCTGACGGATGCAGGCGGGGCGCGGACTTGCGTGAGATCAAGAACTGGAGGGAGTCGCCACCGGCCGGGGTCTGCCGTCACCGGGGGTTCCCCGCGCTGTCGGGCGGGATCCGGAGGGGTCAGGCGGTCTTCTTGCGGCGCTCGCGGTACGAGTCCAGGTCGATGGCGTCACCCGCCTCGTCGACCTCGGGGCTGATGATGCCCTCCTGGATGGCGTACTCGTACAGGTGCTTCTGGAGGATGCGCCGACCGCGGAACAGGCGGCTCATCACCGTGCCCACCGGGCAGCCCACGATCTCGGCGATCTCCTTGTACGAGAAGCCCTGGATGTCGGCGAGGATGACCACCATCCGGAAGTCCACCGGCACCTGGTCGAGCGCCTCGACCACCTCGTCGGAGAGGAGCTTGCCGAAGAAGTCGCCCTCGGGGTCCTGCAGCGCCCGGACCTGCTCCGACGAGACGAAGCGGTCGAGCACCACGTCCTCGGCCGGGGTGTCCGCCACCTCGCGCTCCTTCACCTTGCGCCGGTACTTGTTGATGAAGGTGTTCGTCTGGATCTTGAAGAGCCAGGCCTTGATGTTCGTGCCCTTCTCGAAGCTGTCGAAGAAGCGGAACGCCTTGAGGAAGGTGTCCTGCACCAGGTCCTCGGCGTCCTTGGGGCTGCGGGTCAAGCGGAGGGCCGCCCCGTACAGCGCATCCATGTGCTCCAGGGTGAGCGTTTCGAACTCCGATCGATTCCGCTGGGGCTTCCGCTTGAATCCGAACATGTCCTACTCCTGACCTTCCTCTGTGCCCGGTCCCGACGCTCTCGTTCGCCGTCCGTGCGCACTCGATCGCTTATGCACACCCCGCGCCAAGCCGCGAGGTCACCGTCTTCGGCCGCCGAGCCTCAACGTTGTGTGGCGCGCTGACCCTCTTGTGGTCATCCTGACCCGCAGCATAGTCATGGGATGTACAGCGCCTGTTCCCATGCTCCATTCCTACCTCTTCAACGCCCGCGGTGGTGTTAAGTTTCATGGAGCCCTGTCGGGCGGGCTTCGCATGCGTGTGCGCTTCGCTTGCGCCTTGCTGTGTGCGGGCGCCGCCCTGGGGGCCGCGCCGCCGCTGCCAGCCGGTCCACCCGTGGCACGCCGGGTTGCCAAACTGGCAAGCGGCGACTACGGGGTTCACCTCGATCCGACCCTCTCCAAGGTGGCGCGTGACCTGGCTCATGCAGCGACTCGGGACTTCGGTAGTGCCGAACCGGGCCGGGTCAAGGCCGCCCTCCGAAAAGAGGGGTTGGCCGACACCCAGATCCTGCCCTTCACTGCTGTAGGAAACACCTGGGAGGACCTGACCGCGAAAGCGGAGGCGTTCGCCCGAGACCAGGCCCGGCCCCGCGGCCCGACCCACCTGGGCCTGGGAGTGGCGTCCGGCCCCGATGGCCTGGGGCTGGCCCTGATCTTCTCCCGCCGCCCGGTCGCCCTCGCCCCCCTCCCCGCGCAGCTGCCGGCCCGAGGCCTCGCGGTGCGGGGCCGGGCCCGGCAGCCCGAGACCCTCACCGCGCTGTGGCTCGGCCCCTGCGCGGGGGGCGCCGACGACGGCTGCGCCGGGGCGCCCACCGCCCTCGCGGTCCACCGGCCCGGCCCCCGGGAGGTCCGGATCGACCTCCCCGCGACCCGCCGGGCCGGGCGCTACCTGTTCCAGATGCTGAGCCCCGGCCCCCGAGGCCCCGAGGTGGTGGCGGCCTGGACCTTCACCCGCGGGAAGGCCGCCGGCGCCTGGCCCCCGCCCGCCCCCCGGGCCCCGAGCGAGGACGCGGCGGGGGCCCGAGCCCTGGTCGACGCGGCCCGCGGCGAGGCCGACCTGCCTCCCCTGGGCGTGGACCCCGCCCTCGACGCGGCGGCCCAGGCCCACGCCGAGGCGATGTGCCGGGCCAAGGTCACCGGGCACCAGCTCCCCGGCGGCGCCCCCCCCGACGTCCGGGCCAGGGCCGCCGGCTACCGGGGCGTGGTGCGCGAGAACGTGGCCCGCGCCCAGAGCGTGGGGCAGGCCCACCTGAACCTGCTCCTGTCCCCCAGCCACCGCGCCGCCCTGATGGATCCCGCGGCCGAGGACCTCGGGATCGGGGTGGCCACCGCGCCCGGGGGCGAGGGCCTCACCGAGAGCCGGTGCGTGGTGCAGCTGTTCGGGCGCGGAGCCGGTCAGCGATAGGACGCCCAGAGCAGATCGCCGAGCAGGTTGGCGTAGGCGTGGAACGCCGCCGCCCCCACGATGCTCCGCGACCGGGCCCGGAGCCAGCCGAACAACAGGCTCGGGAAGAACGGCCCGAGGCGCGCGAAGTTGTACTCACCCACGAAGTGGGCCAGCGCGAACACCGCCGAGGTCACGAGGATCGCGGCGCCGAAGGGCGCGCCGAAGAGGGTGCGCCGGGCGGGCCAGAGCTGCTGCAAGCGCTCCTGCAGATAGCCCCGAAAGAACAGCTCCTCGGCCAGCGCCACCACAACCGTCTGCATGATGAAGCGCTGCAGGAGGTCCTCTGGCAGGGCGGGCATGAAGGGCCGGTGCATCACCAGGGTCTGCCAGTAGTGGTGCCCGAGCGCGAACGGCACCGTGACCACGACGGCCCACACCGCCCACGCCTTCAGGTCTACGCGCCACGCCTTCAGGGTGAGGCCGAGGCTCTCGTTGCTCACCCCGTTCCGTCCCCTGAGCATCAACGGCAAGTAGAGTTGCAAGCCGAGCGCAACCGTGCCGCCGTACTTCCCGAGGAGCGGCACCGCCTGCCCGAGGTGCTTGATCAGGCCCAGGGTGAGCAGGATGCCCACCGAGGCCACCCAGGCCTCCCGCACGAGGGCCGGGCGCTCGGGCGCCGCGGGCTCAGCGTCCGCCACCGGCACCTCCGAGCACCACCCGGCGCAGGAACGGCATCAGCCCGGCGAGGGGGCGCGCCCGCACCCGGCGCTTTCCGCCCTCCACCGCCACCGCGACCAGGGCGCCGTCGCTCCCGAAGAGCGGGCTGCCGGGGCGCCCGGGGAGCTCGGCGGTGATGAGCCCGCCGGGCGCCGCCGTCCCCACCACCTGGCCGGCGTGGGAGGTGGGCTGCCCCGTCTTGTCGTGGGTGAGGACCACCAGCCAGCGGTCCGCCCACAGCTCCTGGGTGTCGTCGGCCCGGGCAGGGGTGAGCCGGGGGCCGGGGGTCAGGCGGGCCACCGCGACCCCCAGGGCCCGATCGAAGCCCAGCAGGTCCGCGGCGCGGGGCGCGGCGTCGCCGACCGCGACCCACATCCGTGGGGTGGGGGTGGGCCGCGCGGGGAAGAGCACCTCGCCCTCCGCCCCGATCACCACGCCGTCCGTCCAGATCGCCCCGCTCTTGTCGGTGCGGATCCGCACCAGGCTGCCGCGGTTGGCCCGCGCCACCTGGCCGAAGCGCTCCGGCCCCACCCGCTCGGGGGGCCGGCCGAGGGCCGTCGGTACGCCGACGAAGACGCCGACCGCCAACCAGATGGCTGTGGGGAGCGCTCGCACCGTGGAGGCGGACTATAGCCGACCCGTCGGCGCGATAGAACGAATCCGCGCGTGCGCCGTCCAAGGGGTGTCGGGGGCCGCGCGCCCCCGGTGTGGCGCCCCCCGTCGGGGCGCTCTAGGATGAAGAGGAGCGCTGGCGTGACCAACCCTGTCTTTCCTTCCTGGCTGTCTGCCCTGTCTGCCGCCGCGCTCGTGGCCGGCCTCGCCGCCCCCGCCTCCGCCGCGGCGCCCACCCGCGCGGTGGCCGCCAAGGCCGGGCCGGCCGCGCTGAAGTCCAAGCTCACGGTGGTGCCGGCGAAGGCGCCGAAGCCGAAGGCGCCCCGGCCCGCCGCCCCGGCGAAGCCCCCGCCCCTGCCCAACCCCTACAAGGAGCCGTGCCCCGGGGTCGAGAGCCTCGGCAAGCGGGCCGGCGACCTGCCGTTCCAGATGGGCGAGGAGCTGGCCTACGAGATCACGGTGTCCGGCGCCTTCGTGGGCCGGATGGAGATGAAGGTCGGCAAGCCCCGCAAGGTCGAGGGCAAGATCCGCGTCCCGCTCTTCGCCCGCGCCCGCACGAGCGACTTCGTGGCCACCTTCAAGGCCTTCGAGGGCCGGTACATGGCGATGGTCGACCCCCACTCCCTCGATCCGCTCGGGGTGCGGACGGAGTCCACCTACGGGGACGAGCCCCGCTGGGAGCGGATCCGCTTCTCGGACGACCACCGCTCGGTCGGCGCCGACGTGCTCCTCGAGGGGCGCGAGCTGCGGCGGGAGTACGACAGCGAGCACGCCCTCACCGACCTCCTCACCCTGCTCTACCAGGCGCGCATGGTCACCGTGCAGCCCGGCCTCAAGGCCTGCCAGGACGTGTTCGCGTCCCGGCGCCTGTGGCGCATGACCGCGAGCGTGGACGAGGTCGTGCCGGTCGACACCCCGGCGGGCGAGCGGGACACCTACCTCGTCAAGACGGCCTTCGATCGCAAGCCCACCCACGGGCTGAACAACAACGTGCGACCCCACATGGAGGTCGACGTGTACCTCGCGGCCGATGCCTCGCAAGCGCCCTTGCAGTTCGTGATCCGGGCGGAGGGCGTGGAGGCGGTGGCGAAGCTGGTGCGCTGGTCGACCAAGGGCGGCAGCGAGCAGGGCTGGGGCTTCGCGGACGCGCGGTAGCTCAGGACTCGACCTCGGGCGCCTCGGGCGCCCGCCCTTCGCGGCGTCGGCGCCAGTAGCCCGCGCCCAAGCCGATGAGGCTCCCGAACATGGCCCCCGCCCCGACGTCGGACGGGTAGTGCACCCCCAAGAGGACCCGCGAGCCCGCGACGCCCACCGCGATGGGGGTGTAGATCAGCCAGCCCAGCCGGACCGTCGGCGCGGCCGAGACGAGGAAGGCGAAGGCCACCGCGGCGTGGCCGGACGGGAAGCTCTCCCCCGCCCCGCAGCGCGCCGCCGGCACCAGGCCCTCGAGGGCTCGGCACGGCCGCTCCCGGCCCACCAACGGCTTGATGATCCGCGCCACCAGGACATCGGCCGCGCCCATCGCGAGGGCCACGCTGAGCACCACCGCGAAGCGGCGCCGCTTGAGGTGGAAGACCCCGAGGGGCACCCCCACCACCGCGATCATCCACCGCGAGGAGAGCACGGTGCCCAGCACCGCCCACGCCGGATGCGCGGCCAGGCCGTTCACCGCTCTGAGGACGAGCTCATCCACCCGGAGCGCTTTTAGCGCACTCGAGCGCCTCTAAGAAAACTCTCATGGACTTTGCATGAAGCCTTTTGGCGCGCACGGTACTCCCATCGAGCGTGACGTTGTCCTCCGCGCCATGGTTGCTCCTCGTGGGCCAGGCGACCTTCGGGACGCCGATGAGCTTCGACCAGGCCCTGGGGCTGGCCGAGGCTCACCCGACCCTGGCCGCCCAGGACGCCGCGCTCCAGGCCCGTGAGGCCCGCGAGGCCGACCTCTCGGCCGTCACCCAGAACCCCACCCTCCAGATCCTGCCCGGCTGGCGCCTGCCGAACTCCGACGACCCCGGCTTCGAGATCCAGATGCAGCTCACCCAGCAGCTGGACCTCGGGGGCTGGGCGGGGCGCCGCAGGGACGCCGCCCGCGCCGAGCGCCAGACGCTCGCGGCCGGGCGCCGGGCCGCGGCCCTGGCCCAGCGCATGGAGGCGGCCCGGGCGTGGTTCCAGCTCTGGCGCTACGAGGCCGAGCTCAGCGCGCTCGACGAGGAGGCCGAGCTGGCCCGCGCCCTCGCCACCCGGCTCCGCACCGCGGTGGAGGCCGGGGCGGCCCTGGCGGCGGACGGGGTGGAGGCCGACATCTTCTTCGAGGAGGTCGCCACCCACCGGCTGGACGCAGAAGGACTGCGCTTCGACGCCGCGATGGGCCTGGTGGCCGCCCTCGGCCAGGACGGCGCCCAGCTCCCCGCCACCGCGGGCGGCCCGCCCCAGGTCCAGATCCCCGAGGAGCAGGCGTGGCCGGCGCTCGCCGCGCGCGCGCAGGACCTCCCCGACGCGGCCCACCGCGCCCTCGCCGCCCGCGCGGCCGAGGCCCGCCGCGCCGAGGTCGCGGCCAGCCACAGCACCAAGCTCACCCCGACCCTGTACGCCCAGATGGAGCGACCGCAAGACGTCCTGCTTTTCGCCGGGGTCAGCGTCCAGCTCCCGCTCTTCGACAAGGGGGAGCGGGATCGGGGCCTGGCCGAGGCCGAGGCGATCACCGCGAGGGCCGAGGCCCGCGACGCGGCGGTCACCGCGGGCCGTACGCTGCGCCAGGCCCTGCACGAGGTGGAGCACACCCGCGAGGTGGAGCAGCACGTGCGCGCCCACGTGCTGCCGAAGGTCGAGCAGTGGGTGGCCCTCACCCAGCGGCGCTTCGACGCGGGCGAGACCGAGCTCATGCCGGTGGTGGCGGCGCGCCGCCGGCTGGTGGCGGAGCGCATCCGCCTGATCGAGCTCGAGGAGGAGCGGCGCTGGTCCGAGGTGAAGGCCTGGTTGCTCCTCGCCACCACCCTCAGCGCGGCCGAGGCCAAGGAGTAGCCCGTGCGAAGTCAGTTCATCCTCTTGGCCTTCCTGGCCACCGCCTGCACCAACGGATCGAGTTCAGAGCCCGAGGCCCAAGAGCCCGAGGCCACCCTTCGAGCCATGAGCGCCGACACCCGCTGGGTGAAGGCCGAGGCCCCCACCGCGCTGGCCCTGTTGGAGGCGCCCGCCCGGGTGGTCGCCACCACCCCGGCCTCTGCGGTGGTGACGGTGCTGCACGATGCCCGCATCGAGCGCTTCCTCGTCGCGCCGGGCGACGCGGTCACCGAGGGCCAGCCCCTGGTGCGCGTGGCCATCCCCGCCGTCGCCGACGCGGCGGCCCGGGTGGCCGGCCTCAAGGCGCGCATGGAGGCGGTGGAGGCCCGCCTGCAGGTCCTGAAGAAGCTCAAGGCGGAGGGCCTGGCCCGGGCCGAGGCGGTGTTCGAGCTCGACAACCAGCTCGGCGCGCTCACCGTCGAGGTCCGCACCGCGCAGGCTGTCCTGCGGATGTACGGGATCTCGGACGGCGAGGCGGCGCGGCTGGATCGGAGCGGCGTGGTGCCCCTGGTGAGCCCCGCGGCCGGGGTGGTGACCGAGGTGAACGGTCGCCTGGGCGCGGTGGTCGCCCCCGGCGGACCGCCCCTGGTGCTGGTCGAGGGCCCGCGGAGCGCGCGGATCGAGGCCTCGCTCTTCGGGCCGCTGCCCGAGGAGGCGGAGGTGGACTTCGTGGGTCAGGACGGCCGGGTGCTGGCGCTCGAGCCCGCCCCGGTGAGCCGCTGGGTGGACGGCCACTCCGGGCGGGTCACGGTGTGGCTCAGGCCCGCGCAAGAGATCTTGCTCCCCGACGGGCTCGCGGGCCGGGTGCGGATCGCGCCCCCCGCGGGCACGATCGAGGTGCCGAGCCGCGCGGTGCTCGGCGCGGGCGAGGACGCCCACGTCTACGTCCTGCGCGAGGGTGCCCCGGTGAAGATCGCGGTCACCCGCGGGCTCGACTCCGGCACCACCACCCTCGTGCGCGGCGCGCTGAAGGCTGGTGAGTCGGTGGCGGCGGACGCCAGCGCGCTCGAGGCCCCGAGATGATCGAGCGCATCGTCGCCTTCTCGCTCGCCCACCCCAAGCCCATCCTCGCCCTCTCCACCGCCCTCGCGGTGACCGGCGTGGTGACGGGGGCCCGGCTGGAGCTCGACGCCCTCCCCGACGTCACCGGGAACCTGGTGGTGGTGCTGACCACCGCCCCCGGCTTCAGCCCGGAGGAGGTCGAGCGCCTGGTGACCCGCCCGGTCGAGGCGGCCCTCGGCGGCATGCCGGGGGTGGAGGAGCAGCGCAGCCTCTCCCGCTACGGCATCTCGTCGGTGATCACCGTCTTCGATGACGGCGTCGACCCCTTCCTCGCCCGCCAGTGGGTGCAGGAGCGCCTCAACACCGTCACCGGCGATCTGCCCGAGGGCGTGGACCCGCCCGCGCTCGGCCCCTACACCGGCGGCCTGGGCGAGATCCTCCAGTTCACCCTCGGCTCCCCCGTGCGCACCCAGGCCCAGCTCTACGAGCTGGCCGAGCTCGAGATCGGGCCCCTGTTGAAGACGGTGCCGGGCGTGGTCGAGGTCAACACCTGGGGCGGCGCCGTGCGCACCCTGGACGTGGTGGTGGACCCGGTGCGGATGGCCCGCCACGGCGTGACCCTGGGCGACGTGGAGTCCCAGCTCGCGGCGTCGATCGGCACCCGGCCGGGGGCCAGCCTGCGGCGGGGCGAGGCGCAGTCCTTCCTGCGGAGCCGCGCCCTCCCCGCCGGCCCCTCGGACCTCGGCGATCGGGTCATCACCCCCTCCGGTCACGGCCTCGACCCGCGGCCGGTGCGCCTGTCGGAGATCGGCCGGGTGGTCGAGGGCGACAAGCCCCGCACCGGCACCGCCACCCAGAACGGGCGGGGGCAGACCGTCTACGTGATGGTCCAGATGCTCCGGGGCGCCAACGCCCTCGACGTCATGGACGACCTCCACGCCCGGATGGGCGATCTGCAGGCCATCCTGCCCTCCGACGTCGAGCTGGACGTCGTCTACGACCGCTCCACCCTGGTGAAGGCCACCTTGCGGACGGTGTTCAAGAACCTCCTCGAGGGCGGCATCCTGGTGGTGGCGGTGCTCTTCTTCCTCCTGGGGAGCATCCGCGCCGGCCTCCTCGTGGCGCTGTCGATCCCGCTGTCGATGCTGGGCGCGGTGATGGGCATGGTGGTGCTCGGCATCCCCGGGAACCTGATGAGCCTGGGGGCGATCGACTTCGGGCTCCTGGTGGACGGCGCGGTGGTGATGACCGAGAGCTTCTTCCACGCCGCCCACGATCCCAGCCAGGGCGGCAGCTTCACCGAGCGCGTGAAGAGCGTGGCCACCCGCATGGCGCGCCCGGTGTTCTTCTCGGTGCTGATCATCCTGCTCGTCTACGTGCCGGTGGTGACCTTGAGCGGGGTGGACGGGAAGATGTTCCGGCCGATGGCGGCCACGGTGATCCTCGCCCTCGCCACGTCGCTCATCCTGGTCCTCACCTTCGTGCCCGCGGCCTCTGTGACGTTCCTGCGGCCCGACGACGTGCCGGACAGCGAGCCCCAGCTGGTCCTGTTGGCCCGGCGCTTCTACCGGCCCCAGCTGGCCTTCGCCACCGCCCACCCGAAGCTCATCGGGGTCGCGTCGGTGCTCCTGTTGGCCACCGGCCTGCTCCTGTTCGTGCAGGCCGGCACCACCTTCGTGCCCCAGCTGGACGAGGGCGACCTCGTCATCCAGACCACCCGCGAGCCGGACATCGCGATCGAGGGCGCGGCTCGGGCAGCGGAGCACATGGAGCGGGCGCTCCTCGAGCACGTGCCCGAGGTGAAGCGCGTGGCGTCCCGCATCGGCAGCCCGGCGGTGGCCACCGACATCATGGGCCTCGAGCAGGCCGACGTGTTCGTGAACCTCAAGGACCCCGACGAGTGGCGCCCCGGGCTCACCAAGGACGAGCTGGTGGCGCAGATGGAGGCGGTGCTGGCCGAGCACGACCCCGACTCCGAGGCCGGCTTCACCCAGCCGATCCAGATGCGCTTCAACGAGCTGGTGGGGGGCGAGACCACCGACGTGGCGCTCAGCATCTACGGGCACGATCTGGCCGAGCTGCGGCGCCTGGCCGAGGCGGCCCTGGCGGTGATCGAGAAGCAGCGCGGGGCGGTGGACGTGCGCATCACCGCGCCCCCCGAGCTGCCGCTCGTCGACGTGGTGCCCTCGGCCCTCGCGGCCGAGCAGCACGGGCTCACGGTGCAAGACGTGTTGACCGCGGTGACCGCGCTCCGGGCCGGCATCCAGGTGGGCGACACCTACGAGGGGCGCCTCAGGATCCCGGTGCGCATGCGCATCGAGGGCTCCGAGGACGCCCGCGCCCTCTCCGGTCTCGGCCTGCCCACTGCGGACGGGCGCCTGGTGCCCCTCGCCCGGGTGGCCCGGGTGGCCGAGAGCGGCACCCCGGCCCTCGTGAACCACAAGGCCGGCCAGCGCCGGATCGTGGTGGGCTTCAACGTGCGCGGTGAGAGCCTGGGCGACGTGGTCACGGGGGCCGAGGCCGCGGTGCGCGACCTCGTGAAGCTCCCGCCCGGCTATCGCACCGAGTGGGGGGGCCAGTTCGCCACCCTGAAGGAGGCCAAGCGCCGGATGGGGATGGTGATCCCCGCCGCCCTCGCCGGCATCCTGATCTTGCTGGTGTGGACCTTCGGGCGCTTCCGCCCCGCCCTCCTCATCCTGACCAACGTGCCCTTTGCCGGCGTCGGTGGGATGATCGCCCTCGCCATGCGCGGGCTGCCCGTCTCCATCTCCGCCGCGGTGGGCTTCATCGCCCTGTCCGGCATCGCGGTGCTGAACGGCGTGGTGCTGGTGAACCGCCTGTTGTCCTTCGAGGCCGGCGGCATGCCTCCCGGCGAGGCGGCCACCGCCGCCGCCCTCACCCGCATGCGCCCGGTGCTGATGACCGCGCTGGTGGCGGCCCTGGGCTTCTTGCCGATGATGCTGGCCAGCGGGGTTGGGGCCGAGGTGCAGCGCCCCCTCGCCACCGTGGTGGTCGGCGGCCTGGTGACCTCGACCCTGCTGACCCTCCTGGTGATCCCGTCGCTCTACCCCTTCTTCGCCAAGCGAGGCCCCGGGTCCCGGGCCGGCGAAGCGGTACCCCCCGCGGAGGCGCATTGAAGATCCTCCTCGTGGAAGACGAGGCCCGACTGGCCCGAGCCCTGGTCCGTGGCTTCACCGAGGAGGGCCACGCGGTCGACGTGTGCAGCAACGCCCAGGACGCGGACGAGCAGCTCTCCGGCCTCGACTACGACGTGGTGGTGCTGGACTGGATGCTCCCCGACCAGGACGGCCTGTCGCTCCTTCGGAGCTGGCGGAGCCGCGGGGTCACGACCCCGGTGTTGATGCTCACCGCCCGCGCCGCGGTGCCGGAGCGGGTGGCGGGCCTGCGGGCGGGGGCGGACGACTACCTCCCCAAGCCCTTCGACTTCGACGAGCTCCTGGCCCGCCTCGAGGCCCTGTACCGCCGCGGCGCGACCGTGGATGACGCCCGGGCCCTCGGCGACGTGAGCCTGGACGTCAAGGCGCGGGCCCTCGTCGGCCCCAAGGCGCAAGCAGAGTTGACACCGAGGGAGTACGCCCTCGCCCTGCGCCTGTTCGAGCACCCGATGGAGGTCCACACCCGCACCGAGCTCCTGCAGGCGGTGTGGGGGTCGGCCTTCGCGGGGGAGCCCAACGTGGTCGACGTGTACGTCGGCTACCTGCGGAAGAAGCTGGCCGAGGTCGGCGCGGCCCGATGCAGCATCCGCACCGTGCGCGGAGTGGGCTTCCGACTGGAAGCACAGGAGGAGGCGCCGTGAACATCCGCGGGCGGCTCCTCGTGCACGCGGCGCTCGTGCCCGCGGTGGCCCTGGGCGGGCTGGTCCTGCTCGGCGGGGCGCTCTTGCAAGGCAACCTGCTCAAGGCGGTGGACGAGCAGCTCTCGGGGCAGGCTGCGGTCGAGGCGATCTCCCTGTTCGACAACCGGGAGGATCCGCACCTGCACCTGTCCAAGTCGCCGCTCCTGCCGGAGGTGGTGGACTTCGTGGCCGCCCGGGCGATCTACGGGCCCGACGGCGCGCGCCTGGTCTCGGAGGACCGCGCGTGCCCCCTCCCCGACCGCATGCCGGCGTCCGAGACCGTCGACACGCACCGCCCCATCCTCAGTACGGTCGAGACCGCGGTCGGCCCCGCTCGGGAGCTCAGGGTCCGGGTCATCTCCCCCGAGGGGCGCCCCCACACCCTCCTGTTGCGCAGCCCCCTCGGCCGCATCCAGGCCACGGTGGGGACCTACTACCGGGTGCTGGGATTCCTCGCCCTCGCGGTGGCGGTGCTCCTGTTGGCGGTGCAGCTGCGCCTGTCGGGCTGGTGGGCGGGCCGCATCCACAACGTCATCGAGCACATGCGGCGGGTCGAGATCGGCGACC
The DNA here is from genome assembly GCA_020632995.1 of Deltaproteobacteria bacterium. Lineage (GTDB taxonomy): Bacteria > Myxococcota > Kuafuiibacteriia > Kuafuiibacteriales > Kuafuiibacteriaceae > JACKEN01. The sequence goes on from JACKEN010000001.1 coordinate 1,669,824, forward strand.
TCGCGAGCCGGCCCCGGCCGGACCCGGCCAAGGACGAGCTGGGCGAGCTGACCGCGGCCATCGCCCGCGCCACCGAGCGCCTGGAGGAGGCCCGCCGGGCCCAGGATCGCCTGGTGGCCGACGCCGCCCACGAGCTCCGCACCCCCCTCGCCGCGATGCGCACCGAGGTCGACGTGGCGCTCCGCCGCCCGCGGGACGCCGAGTCGCTCCGGGAGACCCTCACCGACGTGCGCGAGGAGGTGGATCGCCTCGACCAGCTCAGCACCCAGCTCCTCGATCTCGCCCGGTTCGCGAGCGGGGTGTGGCGGGTCGAGGATGGGAACGTCCGGGCGGTGCTCGACGCCGCGACGGAGGCCCAGCGCCCCCTCGCCGAGGCCAAGGGGGTCGAGGTCGAGGTGGCGGGGCCCGCGATGGTCCACGCCCGCTTCGATCCCACCGCCCTGCGGCAGGCGGTCGAGAACCTGCTGTCGAACGCGATCAAGTTCTCCCCGGTCGGGGGGCGGGTGCTCGCCCGGCTGGACGCGACCTCCGAGGCGTGGCGCCTGGCCGTGCACGACGACGGCCCCGGGATCCCCCCGTCCGACCGGAACGCGGTGTTCGAGCCCTTCCACCGGCTGGACGCCCGGATCAGCGGCACCGGGCTGGGGCTCGCGATCGTGCGCGACGTGGCCCGCCACCACCGGGGCCGGGCCTTCGTGGCGGACGAGGCCCCCGGCACCACGGTAGTGCTGGAGGCTCCGGCCTAGGGCTCCGCGAGGCTACGCCAGCCAGTCCCGCGGCTGCTTCAGGACCTCGAGGAGCGCGGTCTGGTAGCCCGGCTCGGGCTGGTGGTCGTACTTCCACGCCACCAGGTTCGGCAGCGACATGAGTATGGACTCGATGCGCCCGCCGGTCTTGAGCCCGAACACCGTCCCCCGGTCGTAGACGAGGTTGAACTCCACGTAGCGACCGCGCCGCACGAGCTGCCAGGCCCGCTCCGCCTCGGTGGACTCGGTGTGCTGGCGGCGCTCCACGATCGGGAGGTAGGCGTCGAGGAAGCTCCCCGCCGCGTCCTCCACGAAGCGCTGCACCTCGTCGAGGTCGGCCGGGGTGCCCCGCTCGCCGCCCGTCCCGAAGTAGTCGAAGAAGATGCCGCCCACCCCCCGGGTCTCGCCTCGGTGCGGCAGGTAGAAGTACTCGTCGCACCACTTCCGGAGCCGGTCGTGATCCGCCACCGGGTGGCGATCGCAGGCCGCCTTCCACACCCGGTGGAAGTGCACGGCGTCCTCCTCGTACAGGATCCACGGGGTGAGGTCCGCGCCGCCGCCAAACCACGCGGTGTAGTCCTCCCCGTCGCCCTTCTCGAGGTAGCGGAAGTTGGCGTGCACGGTGGGCACGTGGGGGTTCCGCGGGTGGATCACCAGGCTGACTCCGGTGGCGAAGAAGTGGCGCCCGCTGCCCGGCAGCTCCCGCGCGAAGGCCTCCGAGAGCTCGCCGTAGACCGCGGAGACGTTGACCCCGCCCTTCTCGAACACCCGCCCGTCCTCGATCACCATGGAGCGCCCGCCGCCGCCCTCGGGGCGATCCCACTGGTCCACCCGGAAGCTCTGGCGCCCGTCCAGGCTGGCCAGGGCGTCGGTGATCCGGGTCTGGACGTCCAGGAAGAGCTGGTGGGCGGCCTGCCCCCGGGGCGTGGCGGTGTACACGGTCATGGTGAGGCCAGTGCTACGGGCGGCCGCACCGCGGCGCAAGGGGCCTATCCCCGACTTTCCCGGGGGGCGGGGGGTACGTGTGCGGCAGGGGTTCAGGTATATTCCGCGCCCAACGGCGGTGATGGCTCGCACAGTGCCGATGAGGGCAACGACGCGCTATCACGTAAGCCAGCCGGCGGGATCGAGACGATCCCTATCGAACACGAGAACATCGAATGCGAGTTGACACAAACCCTGATCCCCACACCGTGCTGCGGCCCGCCCAGTGGGCGGCGCCGTGGGATGCTCCCGCCGGCGCGTGCGCGATCTGTCACTCGGAGGAGGTATGAGCATGCTGCTCAGGCGACGCCTGACCCATACCACGCTGGCGCTTGGCGCGTCGGCGCTGGCCCTCGCGGGCTGTGCAAAGGACCTGGAGCTCAAGGATCCGGTGGATCTGACCACCGTCGTCCGGGCCCAGTTCGATCCCACCAACCCCATCCCTGTCCTGCAGCTGGTGCCCTCGCCCACGCTGTTGGCGCAGGACCCGACCAACGGCTTCAAGTTCGCGGTCGATCCGACCACGGGCAAGACCTCGGTGGCGCCGGAGGACTGTGAGCTCCCCACGAGCGCCCAGTGCCTGGCGTTCGTGGACTCCTGGCCCACCACCGCCCCGATCACCCTGTACTTCTCCGGCGCGCTGGACGAGACCTCGGTGAAGGACGGCGTGAAGCTCTGGGAGCTCAACCAGACCACCGGCGCCCTCACCGAGCTGGACTACGTCTTCCGCACCGGCGCGCGCGATCCGATCAACGCCGCCTGCCAGACCGCGTTCGGCTACACCGCCGACCAGGAGCCGCCCGGCATCCAGCTCCAGCTGGCCGCCACGACCGCGCTCAAGCCCAACACCCAGTACGTGGTGACGGTCGAGAGCTCGGCCGCGGGCGGCCTGCGGGCCGAGGACGGCAGCGTGGTGGAGGCCACCGCGCTCGTCGCGCTGCTCAACGTGCCCGACGGCACCCCCGATCCCGTGACCTCGGACGGTGTCATCCAGAGCGCGCTGCTCCGGAGCAACGTGCAGGGCCTGGTGGCGAAGGCGCTCTTCCCGACCAAGAGCACCGAGGAGCTCACCGCCGAGGAGAAGGCGCAGCTGGCGGCGGCCGTGCAGGCGCGCGGCGCGTCGCTCTACGGCCTGTACCAGTTCTTCGACAAGGTCATCGACCTCGCGGTGGCGAACGGCGTGGTCACCGACCGCAAGGACCTGATCCTCACCAACACCTGGATCACCGGTCGGGATCCCACCACGGTGGCCTTCGACCCCGCCAACTCGGTGGTGCCGTTCCCCAACTCCCAGCTCCTCACCGCGGGTGATCTCACGGATCCGACCATGCTGCAGGTCAACCTGCCGGTGGATCCCAGCGCGTCCCCCACCGCGCAGGCGCTGATCGGTGGCCTGAACACCCTCAACGGGTTCTCGACCACCGCGCCCCAGGTGGTGAGCACCACCCGGAACATCGATCCCGACAGCCTCGCGGGGAACGTGCTGATGTACCGCGTCGTGAACGGCGTGCTCGACAATACGCCGCACAACGTGATCGTGACGACCTCCAGCGCCTCCGAGGGTGGCCTGGCGAGCATCACCATCCAGCCCTTCCCGCCGCTGCAGGACAACGCGCACTACGTCACCGTCATCAAGCGGGGCGTGAAGGACACCGACGGGGTCGAGCTCGAGCCCCAGTCCACCTTCAACCTGCTGAAGACCCCGGCCCCCCTGATCGACGCGGGCGGCACCGTCCTGGCGCCGGTGGTGCCGGCGCTGCAGTGCTCGTTCCTGTCGACCACCGGCAGCCTCGGCAACGACACCCAGGTGGCGGGGCTCGCCTCGACCATCGAGGCGGACCCGGCGGATCCCGACGCGCCCGGCCTGGGCCACCAGAAGTGGCTGGTGCCGATCGGCCTGCTCACCGCCGAGCCGGTGGCCATCCCGCCCGAGGACATCCTGTTCGCGTGGTCCTACAACACCCAGGACATCCGCGGCCTGATGAGCACGGTGCGCGACACCCTGATCCCGGCGTGGGACGCGGCGGCGCCCGGCCCCCGCGTCATCGGCCCGGTGGCCGAGCTGACCGGCACCGCGTCGATCGCCGGTGCGCTGAACGTGGTAGGGAACCTCTGCCTCCCGCTGTGCCTGCAGGGCCAGATGGAGCCGCAGATCCCGCCCGCCCAGTGTGGGACGGCCCAGGCCCCCAACCCGGCCATGACCGCGAACCCGGTGTGCCAGCTGGCCATCAACCTGGTGGCGGGCAACCTGGCGAAGGCGAGCCTGTACCTGATGCGGACCTACCGCGCGACCACCGGCAACCCGTACGTCGCGGGCACCTTCACCCCCGCCACCCTGCAGAGCCCGACGGTCGAGAACATCCAGGTCTGGGTGCTCCAGGGCAACGGCACCCCGCCCGCCACCGGCCTGCCAGTGGCCATCGTGCAGCATGGCCTGGGCTCCCGGAAGGAGGCAGGTTGGCTTGCCGCGGATCGTCTCGCCACCGCGAACGCGCAGGGCGGCTGGGCCTCGGTCCTCATCGACCTGCCCTTCCACGGCTCGCGCGCCTCTGACCTCACCGCCCTGACCCAGACCCCGCTCGGCTTCACCGAGGTGCCGTGCACCGACGCCAACGGCCGGCCCAACGTCGATCCGGGCGCGGTCGTCTGCGACCCCACGACCGGCATGTGCAACGGCGGTTGCGACGGGGTGCAGGACAGCTCCGGCACCGGCTTCCTCAGCACGAACGTGTTCGGCTCCCGGGACAACTTCCGGCAGTCGCTCATCGATCACCTGGTGCTGGCCCGCACCCTGGAGCTCGAGAGCCAGGCCGGCGGCGCCTTCGAGGGCATCCTCGACGGCAGCCAGATCGGGTACATCGGGCAGTCCCTCGGCGGCATCACCGGCGGCAACTTCATGGCGTTCGCGCCGGACAACATCACCGGTGGTGTCCTGAACGTGGCCGGCGGCGGCCTCACCACCATCCTGGTGAACACCGTGCCCCAGATCTCGGCCGGCCTCTTCGCGTCGCTGAACGCGGCGGGGGTCTGCGAGTACAACATCCCCAACAACCCGGTGGGCGGCTGCAAGGACACCCCCGCGTTCCGGCAGTTCCTCCTCACCGCCCAGTGGGCCCTGGATCCCGGCGACCCGCTGGCCACCTCGATCGGGGTGCACGCGGGCATCGGGGCCCAGAACGTGATGATCCAGATGGCGCAGCCGGACCCGGTGGTGAGCAACCTGGCCAGCATCGCGCTCGCGGGGTCCTATGGCTACCTCACGCCCAACAGCCCGCTGGCGAGTCACTTCGAGGTCTTCGACATGACCGCCCTGCCCCAGGCGTCGGTCGGCAGCGGGTGCCACGGCTTCCTGCTGAGCCCCCTGGCGAGCAACGGTGAGGCGTGCGGCGCGTGCCTGACCGAGGCCCTCTGCAACAGCATCGGGGCGCAGATCCAGGCCGCCGGCTTCCTCGAGGCGGGTGATGGCAGCGTGCCGCCGCGGCCCGACGCGGTGGCAGGCATCTTCGACTGCACGAACCCGTGCCCGTAGGAAGGAAGGACGAAGGACATGAACACGATGACACATCGTCGTCTGGGTAGGGGGGCCGCGCTGAGCGCTGCGCTCCTGCTCGCCAGCCCCTCCGCCTTCGCGGGCGGGTTCCAGATCAACGAGCACTCCGCGGTGAACACCGGCCGGGCCAGCTCGGTGGTGGCCACGGTGAAGGACCCGTCCGCCATCTGGCACAACCCAGCGGGGCTCACGAACATCGAGGGGACCGAGTTCCAGGTTGGGGTCAGCCTGATCAAGCCGCGGGGCAACTACGTTGGCCCCGGCAACCCCTCGACGAACCCCAACTACCCCAACCCGCGCAACGGGGATGCAGGCGAGCCTGCCGCGTCGCCGGTGGTGCCGGTGCCGAACATCTACGCCGCGCGGGCCCTGTCCTCGAAGGCGTACGTGGGCCTCGGCTTCTACGCCCCCTACGGCCTCGGCATCGAGTGGGACGACCCGGAGAACTTCTCCGGCCGGACCGTGGTGCAGGAGCTGTCGCTGCGCACCTTCTTCATCACCCCCGCCATCGCCCTGAAGCTCTCCGACATGGTGAGCGTGGCGGTGGGGGTGTCGCTGGTGCCGGCCACCGCGTACCTCAAGCTGACGCTGGGGGCCTCGGACAATGGCCAGGTGCTCTTCCCGACCACCAACTACTCGAAGGAGGGTACGGTCGAGATCAGCGGTAGCGCCTTCGGCGTCGGCGCCAACGCCGGCATCCAGGTCACGCTCATCGACCACCTGAAGCTGGGCCTGGCGTTCCGCTCCGCCATCGACCTGTCCTTCAGCGGCGATGCGAAGTTCGACATCCCGGATGACGCGCCGTCGGAGATCAAGGCCAACTTCCCCGACGGCACCGGCACCCTGGACATCACCCTGCCCCACACCTTCCTGTTCGGCGTCGGCTGGGTGCAAGGCCCCTTGACGGTGGAGCTCTCCTCGCAGCTGACCCTGTGGAACAGCTACAAGGAGCTCCGCCTGAACTTCGCGAGCGGGCTCCCCACCCCCAGCAGCGCCTCGCCGCGCGACTGGAAGGTGGTGCCCCTGTTCCGGCTGGGCGCCGAGTACATGGTGCTCGACGCCCTCGCGGTGCGCGCCGGCGTGGGCTACGACATCTCCCCCGTGCCGAGCACCACGGTCGACCCGACCCTCCCGGACAACAACCGCATCTACTTCTCGGCCGGTGCGGGCTACGACTTCGGGATGTTCCGGGCCGACGTCGCCTACATGGGCCTGATCGTGGCCGGTCGCGAGCTGACGAACGAGAACGTGAACTTCCCCATCAACACAGAGGCCGGCGCCCCGAACCAGGGCGAGTACACCGGCGGTATGGTGCACGTTATCTCCGTCTCCCTCGGCGCTCGCATCTGAGCCCCTGAGCCGGGCGCGGGTCCCACCCGCGCCCGCGCCCCCCCTCGCCGCGCTGCACCCGGTTCGCGCACATCTGCGCCCACCTCACACCTACGACCAGAAGGGAGCACTCGGCCCTCGCGCGGTGGCCGCTCCGCGGTCGTGGTCGTGGCCGTGGTCGTGGTCGTGCTCGGACACTTCAGTCCGGGCTTTGCCCGCCCCCCAGAGCCCGCTGATCGTATAGGATGGTGCCGCTCACGCAGGATCACGCTCATGACCAAGCTCAGCCCGCTCTCGGCTAACCTCGCGCGTCCCCGCGCCCCGCTCTGGATCCCCGTCGCCCTGGGGATCACCGCCGCGCGCTGCGGCGGTGGGGAGGAGCCGCCGCCCACCCCCGAGGTCAAGGTCACCACGGTCCTGATCACCCCGTCGGACCCATGCTCGGCCAACACCCCCACCCCGACCGATCTCTTCTTCGACGCCAGCGGCGCTCCCGAGACCCTGGGGTGCACGCTCCCCACCGACCCGGTGGAGGCCGCGGTGACCCTGGCCCAGCGCCATGATGGGGCTCCGGTGACCTCCGAGGTCCGCATCCCCCTCACCGGCACGCTCAACCCGCTGACCCTGAGCTCCACCGCCGCGTTCTCGCTCGAGCCCGGCGGCGCGGCGGGCGACCTGCCCACCGCGGTGCTCATGCAGCACGTGGGCACCGGCACCGCCGGCTGGTCGCTGGTGGATGCGTCGGTGACCTACGACGGCACCGCGGTCCGCATGCGACCCACCCGGCCCCTCGCGTACGCCACCACCTACGTGGCGGTGCTGACTCGAGCGCCCAAGGACACCGAGACCCCGCCCGGGCGCCTTGGGCAGTCCAAGGCGACGGAGGCCCTCGTCGGGAGCACCGCCATCGCCGCTGGCCGCTACGAGGGCCTCGACGCCGAGGGCGCGGCGCGGCTCGAGCGCATGCGCGCGGCCCTGGCCCCCGCCCTCGAGGTGCTGGCGCAGGCGAGCCCGCCGGTCACCGGCGCCGACATCGCGTCGATCCACGCCTTCACCACCGAGCTCGGGGATCAGCACCTGAAGGGCGCGGTCGACACCTACTTCACCGCGATCGACGACGGCCGCTACACGTACACCCAGACCAACCGGGTCGTGCCCTTCAGCGAGGTCTACCCGGGCCTCCCCGCCGTGGTCTGGGAGGGCCTGGGCGAGATCCGAGCCGGCACCCTGAAGGCCCCGAAGCTCCTCGACGAGCAAGGCCACTTGCGCCCGGACTGGGGCACCCGCTCCGAGACGATCGACATCCCCTTCACCCTCACCATCCCGTCCCGCGTCAACCGCTACGGCGTCGCGCTGTTCATCCCCGGCTTCGGCCGCGGCGCCCTCGACGGTCGCGCCCTCGGCCCGGTGCTCGGGGACAGCGCGGGGACCGCGGTGCTCACCATCGATCTGCGCTGCCACGGCGCCCGCTCCCCGGGGGCGGACGGGGTCTGCGGTGAGGACCGCAACGCGCAGGAGGTGGCGGAGCTCACCGACGACCACGCCAACAACGGGAACCCCGAGATCAATGGCGCCGACGGGATCCCGGACGCCTCCGGAGCCGGCTTCTTCCCCGGTGACCCCCGCGCCCTGCGCGACAGCCAGATCGCGGCGATCATCGAGATCATCCACGTCCTCGAGGCGCTCCGGCACGGTGGGCTCTTCGAGGCCCCGGTCGACATCAACCTCAACCAGATCCACGTGGTGGCCCAGGGGCACGCCGCGCCGGCCGCGGTGGGCGCGGTAGATCACGTCAGCTTCCCCCTCACCACCCTCACCCTCCAGACCCCGTCCGGGGGTGCCGGCTACAAGGACCTGATCCTGGGCGGCCCCGAGGACGAGAAGACCGCGTTCATGGCGAGCGCCCCCGCCGGGATCACCGCGGCGAACCTGAGCAACTACCTCGACCGCCTGCAGGACACCCTGCTCAAGCCGCTCGACGTCGACGCCTGGGGCGACTCACTGCAGGTCAAGTTGCGCCTCACCGGGACCCGCACCCGCATGCTCATGAACACCGGCCGGGTCACCCAGTACGTGTCCCAGACCGCGCGCACCAACCTGAAGGACGCGCTGGGCCTCGACGCCAACCACGTGTCCCAGCACAACGGCGCCTGCGACGACTTCTTCATCTTCACCTGCACCCTGGGTGACAACCCGGCCTGGCTCGAGGAGGCCAAGGGCCAGATCGCCAGCTTCATCAGCTCGGGTGGGGTCACCTTCAGCCCCCCGGCCCCCTGACATGCAGCGCGCCACCGCCCTCTTCCTGGGCGCCGCCCTCGCCCTCTGCGCCGGCTGCGACACCGTGGGGACGCCCATGGATCCCTTCGACGGGAGCTTCATCGCAGGCGACGCCGAGCCGGAGGACTCCGGCCCCGACGGCGGCTTCCTCGACGCCGAGCCCGAAGACACCGGCCCTGACGCCGGCCCCCCCGACGTCGGCCCAGCGGACACCGGCCCCGGGGACGCGGGGGACCCCTGCCTCGAGGCGATGCCAGAGGCCACCGTCACCGCCTCCCAGGCCCGCGCCCAGGCCGGCGTGCTCGCAGGCCGGGTGGTAGCGCTCACCGGGACCGCGACCACTGGCGCGTTGCAGTGCACCGACATGGCGTGCCCCGACGAGGACCCCTGCTGCAACACCTGCGTGGCCCCCATCCACGTCGGCGGGGTCACCCTCGCCGGCTCCGAGTGCTTCGACCCGCCGCCCCAGTGCGCCGGCTCGGAGTGCGGGCAGGTCTGCCGCCCCCCGGTCCTGGGCTTGCCCCAGACCTTCTTCGGGGTCCTCTCCACCGCGGCCCCGGACCTGCAACTCCTCCTGTACCGGGTCCGGTAGCGGACGTCCTCGCAGGCGCATCCCCCAGACCGGGGATAACCTCGCGCCATCTTCCGAATACATCTCCAAAATGAACTGTTGCGATTAGTTCTCAGTTCATTTCATCGCCGCTTTGCAATAAACAGGTCCGTACCGAACGGTCCACCTGGAGGTGCTCTGATGACGGATCCTGGCAACCCCTCGGCGCGGAAGGACGTGCGCTTCACTCGCCTGCTGCTGGAGCTGGCCCTCGCCGCCCTGCTCGTGGCCCTCGCCGCCGCCTGGCTCCCTCAATGAGCTCGAGCCCCCTCCACACCCCGTCGGGCGCAGTGCGCCCCCCCGCGGACATCCTCCTCGGGGTGCGGATGTCGGACGTCTACGAGGCCGAGGGCCTGGCCGGCGCCCAGGCGCTCTGCATCAACGAGGTGGGCCACCACGCCACCTGGCTCCTGGTCACCGCCCGGCGCCTCTACGTGGTGCTCCGAGACGCCCGGCTCCTCCTCCCGCACGTGGTCCACAGCGAGGACCACCAGGCGGCCGACGGCGTCCCCCTCGCGGTGGGCCTGCGCGCCTCGGGCGAGACCAACTTCGTGGTGCTCGAGGCCTCGGACCGCGCCTTCGTCAGCAACGGCCCCCTCGCCACGCAAGACGCCTTGTCACGCGCGCTGGGCGACGCGACCCACGCCGCGCTCCTCGCCGCCCCCGACGCGGGCGAAGTGCAGATCAGCCTGCGCGACGTCGAAGCCTGCCGCCCCGAGGCCTGACGGGGCTCGGAGCCCTACCCCGCCTCGCGCTCCAGCATCAGGGTCACCGGCCCGTCGTTCACCAGGTGCACCATCATGTGCGCCCCGAAGCGGCCGGTGGGCACCGCCCGACCCAGCTCCGCCCCCAGGAGCACGCAGAAGCGATCACACATCTCGGACGCGAAGTCGGGCTTGCCCGCCTGGTTGAAGCTCGGCCGGTTCCCCTTCTTGCAGTCGCCGTAGAGGGTGAACTGGCTGACCACCAGGGCCTGGCCCTCCACGTCCTGCAGGCTCAGGTTCATCTTGCCGCCGCAGTCCTCGAAGATCCGGAGCTTGGCGCACTTCTCGGCCATCCACCGAAGCTCGGCCTCGGTGTCGGTGTCGTGGATGCCGACGAGGAGCAGGAGCCCCTTGCCGATGGCGCCGGTGACCGCGTCGCCCACGGTCACCTTCGCCTCGCTCACGCGCTGGACGAGGACCCGCATCAGGCCCGGGGCGGCCAGAGCTCGTCCGCGGCCACCCCGGCCGAGGGGGCCGCCGCCGCCAACAGGCTCCGCGACAGGTGGATGTTCTCGACCGCGGTGTCGGCAAGCACCCGGCCGCACGCGTCGTAGACCGCGTCGCCGTCGATGTGCTGGTAGCGGTAGACGTCGACCGGGCGGCCGCACTTGCTCGCCTTTCGGACCCCGAGGGTCTCGGCCCGCACGCCCACCACGCTGCCCAGGTTGTCGAGGATGCCCGGCTCGCCGTCCACCACCGCCACGAGCGGCACCCGGCGGCCGGCCGCGAGCACCAGGTCGGCGCGATCCGAGATCACCGGCCCGTTGATGGCGCCGTTGGCCTTGGTCAGGTAGAGGTCGCCGTTGATCCCGAGCCCGTGCCGGAGGTGCCGGTAGCCGTTCGCGTCGGCCAGGTTCCCCACCAGGAGGTCGCCAGAGGTCACCACGATGACGTTGGCGTAGATGCCATCCGCCAGGAGCTTGTCGCTCGCGGCCAGGGCCTCGCTGCCCATCGCGCCCAGGGTGAAGATGTTCACCACGTTCTCGCCCGGCTCGTAGCCCTCGTAGCCGCGGTAGTCGACGAGGTAGTAGCCGCCCTGCAAGGCGTCCTGCCGCGTGGCCTCGAGGATGGTCTCCTCGGACTCGCCGCTGAAGCGCCGCGCCTTCCTCAGGCGCTCCATCATCTCGGCCTGCTTGTAGGCCCGGGTCACCGCGCGGATGATCACCCCGGTCCGGCCCTTGTTGTCGCCCACGTAGTGCCGGCGGATCGCGTCCGAGAGGATCCAGTCCACCTCGTGCGCGTAGAAGGGCTCCCAGATGATGATGTTGGGCATCGCGATGTCGCTCTTCCACGAGTGCTGCGCGCCCTCGGGAGCCAACGTCACGCCGCTCGGGGTGCCCACCACCACGAACGAGGAGCCCCAGTAGAGGTTGTAGTAGAGCTGGTCGAAGGCCCGCTTGATGAAGAAGTCGTAGACCGTCATCACCGGGAAGAAGGGCAGGCCCACGTGGTCCCGCATCTTCCCGAACGCGCCCACCGCGCTCATGCAGTTGGCCTCGGCGATCTCGAAGCGGATGTGCCGCGACCACGGCTCGTCGTGCGGCGCCAGCTGGGGCCGACGCCGATCGCGCACGCCCAGGCGCTCCTCGTAGTCCTCGGTGTCCGGGCCGTAGATCTTGTCGTCCATGGCCGGGTTGATGTTGGTGCTGGTGCCCACGTCGGGGGCCATGGTCATCACCAGGTCCGCCGCCGGGCCCCACCGCGCCTCGTCACCCACCAGGGGCTTGTGGTCCTCGGGCGTCACCCCGGTGCGCTCGGGGTGGTACTGGTTGCCGATGCGGATGATCTTGGCCGCGAGCTGCCCCCACACGTACTGGGTGTGGACGAGGGGCAGGTACTTCAAGGAGAGCCCGAAGGTCTCCGGGAAGCCCGCCTTGCCCGCCTCGGCGAACTTCGCGAGGTTCCGGTCCTTCATCGCCCACAGGGCGTCCTGCCCCTCGCGCAGGTAGGTGCCGCGCTCGGCCAGGAACCGGCCCTCGGCGCTGTCGTCAGAGAACAGCTCGAAGGGGTCGTCCTTCGACAGGCCCTCGCTCTCGAGGAGCGCCACCACCTCGGACTCGTCGGGGAGCGAGTTGTGGTTGCCGGGGTGGGCGTAGCTCTCGAGGCCCCAGCCCTTGATGGTGTGCGCGATGATCAGGGTCGGGTTGATCGGGTCGAGCTTCGAGCGCCGCATGGCGTCGAGGAGCACCGCCACGTCGTGGCCGCCGAGGTCGGCGAACACCGCGTAGACCTCGGCGTCGCTGAGGTCCTTCAGGACCCGCTCGGTCTTCCGGTCGAGCTGCATGATGCGCTCGCGCACCACGCTGCCGTCGCGCTTCAGCAACAGCGCCTGGAACTCGTAGTCGCTGAAGGACTCCTCGAGCACCTTCCGCACCGCCGCGCCGCCCTCCTTCGAGAACAGCGCCTGGCGCCTGAGGCCGTGCGCGACCTGGATGACGTCCCAGCCGTTGGCCACCGCCACCCGCTCCATGCGGGTCGCGTCGGTGCCCCGGAGGCCGCGCATGTTCGGGATGCGGGTGCCGTCGAGGTTCTGGCGGTTGTAGTCCACGATCCAGGTGACGTTGCCGAGCTCACGCTCCGCCGCGTCGGGGAGCGCCTCCATGAGCGAGCCCTCGCGGAACTCGGAGTCCCCCATCAGCGACCAGAAGTGGGCGTCCTGCGGCACCTCGAAGTGGTGGTCGCGGGCGTAGCGGTAGGCGAGCGCGGTGTAGATCGACACCACCGGCGGGATCCCGACCGAGCCCGAGGGGAAGTAGATGTGCCCGTCCGGGTCCGACTCCGCGTGGTAGCTCTGGAAGACCGGCTCGCCGTTCTGCGAGAACTTGCGGAGCCGGCTCATCGCGCCCTTCATCTCGTCCGCGTCCATCCAGCGCCGCCCATAGGGCTCGTGCATGAACCCCATGAGGTAGTTGAGGGCGTGATCGTCGGGGGAGCCGTGGGGCTTGACCGCGATGAGGTCCTGCGGCTGGCGCACCCCGAGGTGCAGCGCGGACAGGATGTGGATGGAGGAGGAGCACGCGGCGGGGTGGCCGCCCACCTTGGGGTCGCCCTCCTGCACGTCGTCGCGGTGGTTCGCCTCCCAGATCATGCGCGTGGCGAACACGAACGCGCGGCGCGCGATGCGCTCGATGAGCTCGACTTCCCTCTGGTCCTTCATGCCGGTCCCCCCCTTTAGTGCAGTCGTTTCCGGCGCGAAAGCGGTTATTGACTCGCCTCTGAGCTACGGAGCACCTGCCCCAGGACCCGGCACGCGTCGCTCGCGGTGAACAGGCCGAGCAGGCGCCCCTCCTCCAAGACCAGGGCAGACCCGATGTGCTCCTTGGCCATCGTGCAGACCACCTCGGCGAGGGCGGTGCCCGGGGCGACGGTGAAGACCTCCTGCGACATGGCGGCGGACACGTTGGTGCGGTCCGGGTCCAGCTCCGCCACCGCCTCCACCACGTAGAGGTCGCCCAGGCTCACCATGCCCACGACCTCGCCGCCCTCTCCCAGGACCGGGAGGTGCCGGATGGCGTGGACCTGCATCAGCTCCTTGGCGGTGGTGATGGGATCGGACTCCCGGACGGTGTGGATCGCCGGGCTCATGTGCTCGCGGATGGTGGGCGTGCCTGTCATGGGGGGCCTGATTCTAGCCGATGCGGCGGTCGGCGAATCGAACTTCGGGCTTGACGTCGAGCCCAATCTACGATTTATGAATTTGAGAATCGTTCTCATTCTCTCGCATGAGCACCTCGAACACAGCGCGCGAGCGATGGGCCCTGGTGGGCTGGGCGGCGCTCGCGCTGGGCGTCCGGCTCGCCGCCATACCGCGCGCCCTCGGTGACGTGGACGGGGTGAACTTCGCCCGGGCCCTCACCCGCTTCGATCCGCTCGCCCAGGCCCCCCACCTGCCCGGCTACCCGGTCTACGTCCTCTGCGCCCGCCTCTTCGCCGCCCTCGGCGCGCCCGAGGTTTGGGCCCTCGCCCTGCCCGGGGTCCTCGCCTCCGTGGCCGGGATCCTCGTGCTCTTCGCCGCGGTGGCCCGGCACTTCGGCCCTCGGCCCGCCCACCTGACCGCCGCCGCCCTGACCGCCCTCCCCGGCGCGGTCCTCGCCGCCGGCTGGCCTACCTCCGACGGCCTGGGGCTAGGCCTGCTCTGTGTGACCCTCGGCCTGGCCGGCCTCGCTGCTCCGACCCCTGCAGCGAGGCCGCGCCCGGTCTTGGCCGCCAGCGCAGGCCTGGCCCTGGGCCTCTTGATGGGGGTGCGCCTGTCGGCGTGGCCGCTCGTGGCCGGGGCCGCGCCCCTGTTGGCCGCCGCCGCGCTCCGTCGCCCCCAGCTTCGTCCCGCCGCCCTCGCCGCCGCAGGGGGCGCCGCGCTCGGGCTCCTCGCGTGGGCGGTGCCGATGGCGCTCCTCGTGCCCCCCGCCACCCTGCTGAGCCAGGGCGCGGCCTTCGCCCAGGGCCACTTCACCGACTTCGGGGGCGCCGCGCCCTCGGCCGACGCCCTCCCCGCCCGGCTCCTCACCATGCTGTGGGGGTTGGTCGCGGCCACCCTGGGCGCAAGCTGGCCTGCCGAGCCCCTGGCCGAGCCGGCCGCCCTCGGCGTGCTCGCCCTCGCCGCGGTCGCGGTGGGCGTCATCGTGCGCGGGCCGCGCCGGCTCACCCCCCCGCTCGTCGGCGCTCTAGCGGTGCTCGGCGGCTACCTGGTGTGGGTGTGGCTCGGGCAGAACGTGGACAAGCCGCGGCACCTGCTCCCGGTGGTGCCCGCCCTCGCGCTTGGGCTCGGCCTCGCGCTCGCCCGCACCCGCGTCCCCGCCCTCCTCGTGGCCGCGGTGCTCCTCGCGGTGAGCGTCCCCCGGGCGATGACGCAAGGTGGCCTGCCTCCGGCGGCCGAGCTGGTGCGCCACGTGATCCGGAGCCACCCGCCCGAGGGGGTCCAGATCTTCGCGGGCGAGGAGGCGCGCCTGTTCGAGCGCTACGCCCCCGCCCACCGGGTCTGGCGGGTCACCGACCCCGCGGTGCTGGCCCGCGAGACCGCCGCCGCCGCCGCCCGCGGCGCCACCGTGCTCGTGGTGAGCGGCGCCGCAGGCTGGCCTGCGCTGCAAGCCGAGTTGACCGAAGAGGCCCGCTTCGCCACCCCGCGGACGGTGCAGGCCCACGACCCCGAGCTGGTGCTCTATCGCTTCCAGCCCAGCCCCGAGAGGCTCCTCCATGCGACCCGCTGAAGTCTGCGCCATCGCCCTGGCCCTGGCGGCCCCGACCCTCGCCTGCGACCCCATCGAGGAGTTCCAGCAGGCCCCCTTCGTGCAGAAGAGCGCGGAGGCCGAGCCCCGCTGGACGGTGGACATCAACCGGGTCCAGGACGGGGTGTTCGCCGCCTACCGCCCCCACTGCTTCGAGATCCGGAAGGGGCACACGGTGGAGTTCCGGAACTTCCTGCCGGAGATCGCCACCAACGTGACCGGCCTCGAGGGCGGGCCGGCCGCCCTGTACTCGCCCAACCTGGTGCGGCCCTACCAGTACCGGGGCCCCGACGATCCCGAGAACCCGCTGTGCGACGCGGTGGAGGGCGGCGTGTGCGTCTCGCGCCCGCCGTTCTCGTACTGGCGCTACACCTTCGAGCTGGCCGGCACCTACGACTGGCTCGACACCAACCAGGGCAGCCCGGGCCGCAAGGTGGTGGACCCGTACTACGGGACCGAGACCTTCATCGGCATCGATCCGAACAGCCCCCTCGGCACCATCTGCGTCGTCGAGGACGACGGCACCGGGTGCGAGGGCGTGTGCTGCGCCACCGACAGCGACTGCTCCGGCAAGACCCGTTGCTTCAAGTCCGAGTTCGACGCGGTGGGCCGCTGCCTCACCCCCTGAGACTCAACCCTTCGAGACGAGGAACATCATGAACCACAAGCTCCAGACGCTCAGCTCGACCCTGCTCCTGCCCCTGTTCGCCGCGGCGTGCGGCGGCGGCGAGACCCCGAACAACAACACGGATCAGCGCCCGATCCAGTGCCGGAGCGCGGAGTACGTCGCCTTCGACGCCGCGCACCACACGAACCAGGATCTGCGCCTCGACGCCCACGAGCAGATGGGCGCCCTCATGAGCGCGGCGGCCGACGCGTCGCCCTTCGACCCCGCCCTCGCCGCGACCAACTTCGCCGAGGCTCGGCGGCTCTACGAAGAGACCGCGAGCCTGCGCGACAAGGTGAAGGAGCGCACCGACGATCACTTCGCCGACAAGCCGGCGGTGGGCCTCGAGCTCGACACGATCATCATGGACGCCCTCGCCGCGGGCGCCACCGCCACCACCGCGGTCGACGCGTCGATCGCGCGGCAGACGGTCGAGAAGACCCTCGTCCACTTCTTCTACCTCTCGGTCTACCACGAGATGGTGCTGGGGGCCCGGGACAAGTGGGACGAGGCCTACGGCTACTTCGGCGCGCCGAGCGACAACGCGGAGGCCCAGCGCCGAGGCATGTCGCTCGAGGCCACCGAGCGGGACGCGGCCAACAACACCGCCCTCGCCGCCGGCATCTTCAACGGCCTGATCGACGGCGCGTGTGCCCTCACCGAGGCCCTCGACGAGGCGGGGGTCGAGGAGCTCGACTACACCACCGTGCCGGCCCTGAAGGCGGCGGTGGAGTCCGTCGACCGGCAGATGCAGCTCACCCTCGCCTACTCGGTGGGGCACGAGGCGATGGAGATGGTCGAGCTGCAGGAGGAGCTGGCCAACGCCCCGAGCGACGAGGCGCGGGCCGAGATGTGGGACGCGATCTCCGAGATGGGCCCGTACTTCGCGCCGCTCGAGCGGCTGATGACCCGCGCCGGAGGTGAGTCGGCCCAGCGCGCGGCGTCCATCCGGGGCGAGCTCGACTCGGCGCTCCAGAGCGCGGGCCAGGACTGGATGCTGACCTTCGACGCCGCCGCCGTGGTCCAGGCCCTCGAGGCCGAGTACGGCATCGAGATCAAGGGGTAGCCGAGACGTGAAGACCACCGCCCTCGGGCTCGTGGGCGCCCTGGCCATCGCCTTCGCCAGCGGCGCCTCCGCCCAAGTCCCCACCGCCACCACCGCCGCCCAGGGGGCGCCCGCGGCGACGTCCGCGGGCAAGGAAGACGGCCCGGAGCTCCTCCTCGAGGGCCTCGAGCTCGACGAGCCCGAGCCCTCGCACACCGCCACGGTGGCCCAGGCCGCCAAGGCGGACGATCGCGAGGACTACAAGGAGCGCACCGACAACATGAAGAACGCGGTGGACCGCGCGGCGAGCATCATCGATCGCACCGTGCTCGGCGGCTACGGCGAGCACGAGTTCGAGGCCGGCCCCGGCCGGGTCTCGCACTTCAGGGCCCACCGCTACGTCCTGTTCGTCTACAGCCAGGTCACCGACCGGATCTCGGTGGCGACCGAGATCGAGTTCGAGTTCGCGGGGAGCCCGAACAAGCAGGACGGCGTCCTCGGCATCGGCGAGGTGCTCCTCGAGTTCTCGGTCGTGGACTTCGAGATCTTCGAGTGGCTCGTCGCCCGGGCCGGGGTCATCCTGATGCCGGTGGGCGCCTTCAACCTGCGCCACGACGCCCCCACCCGAGACCTCACCGCAAGGCCGATTGCGTACGAGACGATCGTGCCGAGCACCTGGTTCGAGAGCGGGGCGGGCTTCTACGGCACGATCCCGATCGGCGATCACCAGCGCATCAACTACGAGCTGTACGTGGTGAACGGCCTCGACTCGCGCATCTACGACGGCTTCGGGATGCGGGCCGCGCGCGGCTCCCACTTCGAGGACAACAACCACGACAAGGCGGTGGTGGGGCGGGTGGCGTACAGCCCCCTCCTCGGCCTCGAGCTGGCGCTGTCCGGCTACACCGGGGCCTACGACAAGGCCCACAACCGCGTGAACATGGCCAACCTGGACTTCACCTGGCGCTCCGGGAAGCTGGAGCTGCTCGGCGAGGCGGTGTTCGCCAGGATCGACGAGGGGTTCGTCGAGGGCTTCAGCGCCTCCAGCACCGCCAACACCCGCGACGCGGTGCCCGAGAACATGTTCGGGTTCTACCTACAGGCCAACTACCACTTCATGCTCCCCGGGCTGCGGGACCACCTGCCGGTCTGGCTCAGCGACGCCACCTTCACCGGGGTGGTGCGCTACGAGGGCAAGGACACCGACCTGCAGCGCCAGTCGGTCCAGGGCGACCAGCGCCGCCTCACGTTCGGCCTGAACTTCCGGCCGATCGAGGCCTACGTGCTCAAGACCGACTTCCAGCTGAACAGCTTCGGGGTGGACGAGGTGCGGAGCGCCCCCGACCTCTGGCAGGGCGCGTTCTGGAGCGACGCACAATTCACGTTCATGTCGTCAGTTGCCTTCCTCTTCTGAGGTTGATATCAATTCTCAAATTCGATGCGTCGCGCCCTGACCACGGCCCTGTCCCTGGCCACGCTCACCTTCGCCCTCGCGCCCCAGGCGCGGGCCGACGACGTGTATTGGACGACCAAGGCGCTCCTGAAGGACTTCTTCAAGAGCTCCGAGAAGGTCTCCTACGTGAAGGTCCAGGGGGCGGCGCTGGCCGAGGTCGAGGGCAAGCTCGGCTACCACCTGCCGAAGGGCAGCTACGTGGTCTTCGTGGCCCGCAGCGGCGAGCAGGTCGACGGCTACGCGGTGATGGACGACCAGATGGGCCAGCACCAGCCGATCAGCTTCGGGGTGAAGCTGGACGCCACCGGCGCGGTGGAGCGCATGGAGGTGATGGTCTACCGCGAGGGCTACGGTGACGAGGTCCGCGAGGGCCGCTTCAGGAAGCAGTTCGAGGGCAAGGGCGCGGACGACCACATCCGCTTCGGCGAGGACGTGGTCGCCATCTCGGGCGCCACCATCAGCTCGAAGGCGATGGCGATCGGGGTGCGCCGCGCGGTCGCCCTGGTGGCCGCGGCGCGGGCGAACCCGCCCCAGCCGGTGGCCTCGAACGCCACCGGGAGCGGCCAGCGGGCCGCGCCCTGATGTAACGTCCCGCCATGCGGCCCTTCGCCCGCCCCTTCCCGCTCGAGCGCCTCTCCCTCGAGGCGCGGATCATCTACACCCTCTTCGCGGGCTTCATGATCCTGGGCTACGTCAGCAGCGCCTGGCTGTACCTCGACGACGACCTCGACCTCGGGGCCGAGCGCGCGCGCGTCTACTACCTGGGCCAGCCCGCCCCGACCGCGCCGGCGCCCGCCGCAGCGGCGGCCGACGATGACGGCCCCGATCTCGACCTGCCCGACGAGGCCGCCCTGGAGCGCCCCCCCGAGCCGCACGCGGCGGGCGGGATGCGCTTCGAGAAGCCGGCCCGGCAGGTGATGGAGACGTTCCACTTCCACCTGTTCAGCATGAGCGTCTGCTGGGTGATCATCGCGCACATCTTCATGATGGGCGGGGCCGCCCGCGGGCCGAAGCTCGCCCTCATCGGGGTCTCGGGGGTGGCCACGGTGGTGCACCTGTTGACCCCGGTCCTGATCCGGTTCGCCTCGCCGGACTTCGCGTTCCTCATGGGCCCGGGCGCGGCGCTCATGGCGCTCACGTGGACCTGGATGACCGTACAGCCGGTGTACGAGATGTGGAGGGTTCCCCTACCCTCTCGCAGAGGGGAGGATGGGTCGGGACGGTGAGCTGTGCTAGTCATCACCGCTGACCGTGAACAGCAAGAGAGACCCTATTGAGGTCCTGCAGCACCACATCGACCGGCGAGGGCTGAAGCTCACCCGCCAGCGGCGGCTCATCGCCGAGGTCTTCTTCGAGTCGGGGGGGCACCTCGCCGCCGACGACGTCTGGGACCGGGTGCGGCGCACCGACCCCAACGTCAGCCTGGCCACCGTGTACCGCACGATGAAGCTCCTCACCGAGTGCGGCCTCGCCGCGCCCCACCGCTTCGAAGGCACCTCGGTGCGCTACGAGCCGGCGGCGGAGGCGGAGGAGCACCACGATCACCTGATCTGCGTGAAGTGCGGGCGCATCGTGGAGTTCGTGAACGAGAGCATCGAGGCGCTCCAGCACCGGGTGGCGCGCGAGAATGGCTTCGTGGTCACCCACCACCGGATGGAGCTCTACGGGGAGTGCGCGGTCTGCCGCCCGCACAGCGTAGCGGCTCAGGGCGTCGCGACCTCCACGTAGGCGTCGTAGAGGCTCTGGATGTGCGAGACGTAGCGCACCGGCTCCTGCCCCCGGCAGTAGCCGTGCCGCGCGGCCTTCGCGTACTCCGGCTCCGACAGGAGCAACATCGCCTTCTCGACGTGCCCGAACCAGCGCTGGGGGTTCCAGCCCTTCTCCTTCGCGAGGCGCTGGGCGTCGTACACGTGGCCGACCCCCGCGTTGTAGCCGGCGAGGGCGAAGCGCACCCGGTCCTTGAGCGGGATCTTGGGGTCGAAGCGCTGCACGAGCTTGCGCATGTACTGGATGCCGGCGTGGATGCCCTGCTCGGGGTCCTCGAGCTCCGAGAAGCCCATGCTCTGCCCGGTCCTTGGCATCACCTGGAACAGGCCCTTGGCCCCCACCCAGCTCTTCGCCTTCGGGTCGAAGCGGCTCTCGACGTAGGACTGCGCGGCCATCAGGCGCCAGTCCAGGCCGTACTGCTTCGCGTAGCGCTTGATGAGCGGGTCGTAGGGCGAGATGCGCCCGGTGGTGGCGAGGCGCTCGTCGTGGAAGTTGCGGATGCTCCGGCTGTCCCGGAAGTAGCGCTTCTTGGCCACGTTGTACTCGAGGCCGCGGTAGGTCTTCTTCACGAAGGCGTCGACCGCGGCCTGGAGCGCGGTGGCGTCGGGGCGCAGCGCGAAGGCGATGGCCTTGGTGCCCTCCCCGTCCTCGGCCGGCGCCGCGAGGGGGAAGGCGGCCTCCACCTCGGCCCCGTAGGCCTCTTCTACCGCGAGGATGTTGTCGTCGGCCACGGTGTACTCGATGGTGCCGTCCGCCACCAGCTGGATGAGCTCCTCGGTCTCCTTGCCCTCGTCCGCCGCCTCGATCTTCACGTCGATGCCCGACGCCTTCAGGCTCTGGAGGGTCTCGTAGTAGCTCGACGAGCGGCGCACGTGCACCGTCTTGCCGGCCAGCTCGGCCGGCGCAGCGGGCCCGGGCGTGCCGCGCTTCTTCACCAGCACCTCGTTCACGTAGAGGTAGGGCCGACTGAAGGCTACCTTGCCCTGGCGTCCCTCGGTGACGGTGAGGCTGGCCGCGACGAGGTCGCCCTTGCCCTCGAGGAGCCAGGGCAAGAGGTCCTCGCGGGAGGGCGGCACCACCATCTCGAGGCGCACGCCCAGCTCCTTGGCCAACAGCTCGGCCAGCTCGAAGTCGAAGCCGTACTGCCGCCCTCGGTAGAGGAAGTAGGTGATCGCGTTGTTGCGGGTGAGGACCCGGAGGGTCTTTCGGGCGCGGATGCCGTCGAGGTCGCCGGTGAAGATCTCGGCCCGGTGGCTGGTGAGGGCGCGCTCGAGGAAGAAGTTGTCCACCGCGGCGCGGAGCTCTGGGTTCTCCTTGCGCACCGCCCACGCGATCTCGCGCTTGTCCTGCAGGGTCATCAGGCGCACGAAGCGCGGGTTGTAGGACTCGATGGCGGTCAGGATGTGGCTGTCCACCACGGTGAGCTCGCGCTCGCCGTTCGTCACCGAGAACACGATGTCCTCGGCGTCCTCGGTCTCTGGCACGTAGGCGATGGTGAGGTCGGCGAGCTTGTGCTCGGCCTTGATGCGCTCGAGGGTCTCCGCGTAGGCCGAGGACTGGCGCACGTGCACGGTGTGCCCGGCCAGCTCGGGGATGCTCGTCGGGAGGCCCTCCGCGCCCTTTCGGCCCACCAGGATCTCGGACACCCCGAAGGTGGAGCGCCCGAACGCGATCTGCTCGGCCCGGGCCGGGGTCACCGAGAGCTGGGCCGCGATCAGATCGCCCTCGCCGCGGACGAGGGCCGGGATCAGCTCGGAGTGCGCCTCGACCACCACGAAGATCGGCTCCACCCCGAGCGTCGCCGCGAACGCCTCGGCCAGCTCGACGTCGGCCAGCGCCGGGGTGCCGGTGCGGGGCAGGAAGCCCTCCTCGCTCCGCTGGACGAGCACCCGGAGGGTGCCGCGGGCGCGGATGGCCTCGAGGCCCCCGGTGGCCTGGGCGCCCTCGCCTGCGTGCTGCACGTGGACCTGGGGCTCGGTCGGAGCGGCGGGCTCAGCCGTCGCCTCTGCTGTACCCGCGTCGGGCGCCGTCGCCGGCGCGGGGTCTGCCGTCACGCCCGCGTCCGGGCTCGACCTGCTCTGACACGCGGCCAGCGCCAACCCCAACCCCGCCACCGTCCACCAGCCTCGACCGACCACGGCGCGATGCTAGCAGGCGCTCGGGGGTGGGCGCACCGGCCCACCTTGTGGGTCCTTCGGTGACCCGTATACTCCCGGCCATGCGTGCCCCGACCCTGATCCCGTTGGCTGCGGCGCTCCTGCTGGCCGCCTGCACCAAGAGCGAGGCCCCGCCCGCGGCGCCGGATCCGACCCCGAGCGCGGCCGCGCCCGCCGCGACCCCGACCCCCACGCCGACCGCGGCGCCCATGGTCATCAAGGACGCCCAGGGGCAGGTCATCTTGCGCATCACCCCTCGGGAGGCCGGCGCCTACCGCCTCGAGGACGCCAAGGGTGAGAAGATCGGCAAGATCACGGTGGAGCCCGACCGGGTGAAGGTGAAGGACGCGAGCGACGCCCCCCGCGCCAAGGTGAAGAAGAAGGACGACGGCTTCAAGCTCTACGCGGCGGACGAGCAGGTGATCTTCAAGGGCAAGCTGTCCGGCGAGTCCAAGCTGAAGCTCAAGCGCGAGGACGAGACCGAGATCGGCGCCTTCGAGGGGGCGGCCGGCCACGTGGGTGGCGTCCAGGTCGCGGCCCGGCCGGTGACGGGCGGGGTGGAGGTGTCGGTGGGCGGCCAGGTGAAGTACACGATAGAGGGCACGATCGGGGCGGAGCCCGCCGCCCTCCTCGCGGCGCCCGACCTCGACCTCTATCAGCAGGCTGCCTTGCTCATCTTCGTGAAGGAGGTCTGGTAGGGTGCGCTGCAAGGAGACGAGCGGGGTCCTGTTCAGCCACCCCTGCTCCGAGGAGGCCACCCAGAGCTGCGTCCGCTGCAACAAGCCGATCTGCGAGCGGCACATGCGCTACCACCAGGACAAGCCGCACTGCGTGGGGTGCGTGCGGCAGATGGTGCAGGAGGAGCGGCGCGCGGGCCAGGATCAGACCAGCCGCCGCTTCGTCGACGACCCCTACTTCTTCTACTACTACAGCCGACCCGGCGCGTCGGACGGCTACAGCGACGACGACTTCGACCTGTTCGACGGGAGCGACGACGCGGCCGCCCTCGCCTACGCCACCGAGGACGACGGGGCCTGGGCCGGCTCCTGACCCAGCGCCCGCGCGATCGCCTCGTTCTCGCCCAGGTACATGTCGCAGGCGTGGCAGGTGGGGAGGCGCGCCGCCTCCATGCCCCGTCGGATCGCCTGGAACTTCTCGCCCCCGAAGACCTCCGCCGCCGACTGGGTCCCCACGTTCCCGAGGGGCTCGATGCGCCCGTTGGTCATGCAGCACAGGTAGACGTTCCCGTCCCAGGCCACGAACATGTGGGTGTACGGCGCGTAGCACAGGTGCTTCGCGTAGTACCCGCCCGCGTAGCGCCCCTCGACCGACTCCAGCACGTGCAAGCGGTCCTGCCCGAAGGGGTAGATGAAGGGGGCCTCGGTGCTGAACCCGACCTCGGCCCGGGCCGCCCGCACCTCGGGCGCGATCTCTTCGTTGTACTCGCGGATGAGCCGCTTCGAGAGGCGCAGCTCGGGCCGCTTGGAGTCCACCGGCATCGGGTGCAGCTCGGTGGCCCCGTGCTCCGCCGCCAGGCGCACCAGCGCCGGGTGATCGCGGAAGTTCTGGCGCATCATCACGAAGTTCACCCGCACCCGGGTGCGCTGCCCGCGCCGCTCCCGCTCGCGCGCGATGTAGCGCATGCCCCGGAGGGTGCGCTGGAACGCGCCGGGCACGCCACGGACCCGCTCGTGGGTCTTGGCGGTAGCGCCGTCGAGCGACGTGGAGACCGAGCTGATCTTGTGGCGCATCAGGGCCCGGGCCCGATCGCGGGTGAGGAGGGTGAGGTTGGAGGTCAGGGTGACCTTCATCCCCGCCGCCGCCGCCCGGCCCGCGATCTGCTCGAAGTCCGAGCGGGCGAGGACCTCGCCCCCCGAGAAGTGCACCTTGCGGCAGCCGAGGGCGGCCAGCTCGTCCATGAGGTCGGCGAAGCGCTCCCCCGGCAGCTCGCCCGGGTTCAGGCCGCGGCCGTACTTGCACATCACGCAACGCAGGTTGCAGCGCGCGGTGAGCTTGATCTTCACCGAGCGCAGGAAGGCCGGCACCGCCCCGTCCTCGACCGCGTGGCGGAGCGGCTCGAGGAGGAGCGGCTCGGAGACGAGCGCGGGGACGTCGTACATCGCTACTCGGCCCCCGCCGCGGCGCGGACGCGGGTGGCGGCGGAGGCGCGGTAGCTCGCCATCACCGCCTCCAGCGCCTTCTTGCCGTCGAGGAGGCCGCCCACGTTCGCCGTCCAGCCGCCACGCCCGCGCAGGCGGGTGCCGGGGTGGCTGCGGAACGCCAGCTCGGCCTGCCGCGGCTTCACCCGCACCGCGGTGCACCGGAGCGGGAGCCGGGTGGGCATCGCAGCCCGGGCCCGGGCCTGGGCCGAGGGATCGAAGCTCTGGCCCCTGGGCGGGCGCACGAAGACCGACAGCTCGTCCACGATGCGGTCCTTGATCTTGGTGTACTTGCGCTTCGAGCGCTCCTTGCGCTTGCAGGTGGTGCTCGCGTGCACCGCCACCTGGGAGCCGTCGGCCAGGGTGAAGGTCATGCGCAGCCACGGGCGCTGGTAGGTGAGCTGCCCGGTGGAGCGGAACATCCCGGTGCCCCGCCCCTCGGCTCGGGTCCGGTGGTAGCCGCCGAAGTCCAGCCAGAGCTGCACCGGGGCCTGCCGCTTCATGTCTTCCTTCAGCACCTCGACCAGGGTGCGCACCACGTGCAGGCGGCGATCGTCGATGTCCGCCGCCCCGAACACGCCGCGCGCGATGAACAGGCCGATCGCGAGCGCGAGGAACACCGCCACCAGCCCGAACAGCGCCGGGGTCTCGGTGATCCCGGCGGCGAAGAAGCTGAGCACCGTGGCCCCTCCGGCGATCGCCCCCAGCGTCGTGAAGCGCTTCTTGCGCGCCTCCGCGGTCTTGTCCGCGGTGTGCAGGGCCACGCACCGCTCGAGCATCGCCTCGGGCGGCAAGCTCTCCTGCACCACGATCGACGCGTGGGGCGGCGCGGGGGAGTCGACGAGCTGGGGGACGTGCAGCCTCGCGGTCACCCCCCGAGGCTAACCCCGGACGGCCGCGCCTGCCACTGCACCCGAGGCACGCAGCCGGGCCAAGCCCGGCGGAGACGCCCCCCGGACTGGTGGCCGGCGCCCAGCTGGGCCACTATCCCCCGGCCGTGAACCGCCCGCTCGCAGGCCTCCGGGTGGCCTACGCCGCCATGGAGGGCTTCCCGAACCGCAAGGGCTCCGGGGTCCGGGTCGGCAACGTGGTCTCCGCCCTGGCCGACGCGGGGGCCGAGGTGCTCCTGCTGACCCTGCGCGGCGAGCGGGGCGCGCCCCCCCTCCCCCCGGGCGTCACCCACCGCCCCCTCGCCATCCTGGAGGACAACTACCTCGCCCGCGCCCTCGCCTTCAGGGCCCGGGTGGCGGAGGCGCTGTACGCGTGGCCGGCCGACGTGATCCACGTGCGCGGCCCCTTCGAGGGCGAGGCCGCCCTCGAGCACGCAAATGCCCGGAGGGCCCGCTTCGTGTTCGAGGTGAACGGGCTCCCGAGCGTGGAGCTGTTCCACCACCACCCGAAGGTCGCCTCGGCCCCCCAGTTCCTCGGCAAGCTCCGGGCCCGGGAGGAGCACCTCATGCGCGCCGCCGACCTCGTGCTCACCCAGAGCCAGGCCACCGCGCGCTTCCTGCGCCTGCGGGCGGCGCGGCCGCTCCCCCTCGCGGTGGTGCCGAACGGGGCCGACCCCGCCCTCTTCGCGGCGCCCGCCGCCCCCGCGCGCTCGGGCCCGATGCGGGTGCTGTACGCCGGCTCCCTCGCCCCCTGGCAAGGCCTCCTGCACCTGCTCGCCGCCGCCCACAAGGCGCGGCGCGAGGTCCCGCTCGAGCTGGTGGTGGTCGGCCCGAGCCGGCGCGCCTGGACCCGGGCGGTCAGCGTTTGGGCCCGACGGCACAAGGTGCAGGACATCCTGCAGCTGGAGGCGGCGGTGGATCAACCCACCCTCGCCCGCCACCTCGCCGAGGCCGACGTCGGGGTGGCGCCGCTGTCCGCGGACGCTCGCAACCGCAAGCAGGGCTGCAGCCCGATCAAGCTCTTCGAGTACATGGCCGCGGGGCGCGCGGTGGCGGCCTCCGACCTGCCCTGCGTGCGGGAGATCGTGGCCCACGAGCGCACCGGCCTGCTCTTCAAGCCGTCCCACCCCGGCCGCCTGGCCGAGGCCCTGGTAGCCCTCGCGGCCGAGCCCGACGCTCGGCGCCGGCTCGGGCAGCGGGCCCGGCGCTTCGTGGAGGCGGAGGCCACCTGGGCCCACCGGCGCGCGGCGGTGGTGAGCGCCTATGAGGCGCTGCTCGCCCCGCGCAGCCTGGCGTACAGCGCCTGATAGGCCGCCTGCTCCTGCTCCGGCCGGTGGTGGGCCTCGACCCACGCGCGGGCCCCTCGGCCCATCCGGCGCCGCTCCGCCTCGGGGAGCTCCAACAGCTCCTCCAGCGCCTCGGGGAGCAGGTCCAGGCGCCCCACCGGGAGCCGCGCCCCGGTCTCGCCGTGGTGGATGAGGTCGGCCTGGCCGCCCGCGTCGGTGGCCAGGATCGGCCGGGCGCAGGCCATCGCCTCGAGCACCGCGTTCGGGGTGCCGTCTTGCCGGGACGGGAAGGCCATGACGTCGCAAAGACCCATCAGGTTCGAGAGCCGGCCGGGATCGCGCGTGTACTCCACCACGTGGATCCGCGCGAAGGCCTCGGGCGCGATGCGCTCGAAGGCCTCGAAGGCGTCGCGGGCGTCGGCCCGGACCCCGCCCAGCAGGAGCAGGCGCACGTCGCGCCCGCGCCGCACGAGGGCGTCGAGGGCGGGGAGCAGGTACCGCATCCCCTTCTTGTCGCGGAGCTCACCGAGGAAGCCGATGACCTCGGCCTCGCCCAGCCCGAGGGCGGCCCGCAACGTGTTGTCGGCGCCCTTCGGGGTGAAGGCCGCGGTGTCCACCGCGTTCGTCACGTGCTCGACCGGCCGCCCGAACACCGCGGCGGCGGTGGTGGCCATGGTGGCGCTCACCGCGGTCACCGCGTCGGCCCGCTCCACCGCCATGCGAAGAAATGGGAGCTCCCGACCGCGGAACAAGCCGCGGTCGAGATCGTTGCCGCGCAGGCTGACCACCGACGGCACCCCGAGCATCCGGCCGAGGACGACCGCAAGGTAGCCGGCGCGAGGCGCGTAGATACCGTGGACGAGCCCGATCTGCTCGGCCACGGCCACGCGCCGGGCGTGCTCGAGCCACCCGGCGAGGGTCTCCTCCTCGTGGTTTGGCGCCTCGCCGACCGGGTGAAGGTTCACACCACCCCGCGCGCGTCGCCCCGCGTGGCCGGGCTCCAGCTGCGAGGTCACGTGCACCACGTGGACCCGCTGGCCGGCGGCGGCGGCGTGCTCGGCGATCCGCCCGGTGGCCACCGCCAACCCGCCGCGTGCAGGAGGGACGCGCTCGGCCATGATCATGAGGCCCCAAGACATGCCCGGCCAATACTCCGAGCCTCACCTTGGGTCACCCCGCGTTGACAGCGGGGCCGTTGGGCCGCACCTTGCGATCAGTGGGCCCGCACACACTGGCGCGTCTGGTGGTGGTGAGCGGTCCTCAGGCCGGGACCACGTTCGAGTTCCACGATCGGGTCACCCTGGGGCGCAGGCCCGAGAACAAGCTCAGCCTCCGCGACGAGCACATCTCCCGCTTCCACGCGATCATCGAGCGCCGCGGTCCCCAGTGGGTGCTGGAGGACCTGTCGGGCAAGGGCCGCACCACGGTCGACGGGCACGCGGTGGAGGGCACGGTGGTGCTCCTCGATCACGCGCGCATCGTCCTCGGCCGCACCATCCTGCGGTTCCGCTCCTCGGTGGAGGCCGCGGTCGAGCACGACGTGCAGACCCTCCCCGAGGCCCCGATCTTCGGCGGCGTGGCCGGCCTGCCGCTGCCGGAGCGCCAGACCTCCGCGCCCGGGCACATGCGCACGGTGCCGGTGGACGATCGCCTTGGCGACGCGCTGGAGAGCCAGGACCTCGAGGTGATGCGGCAGGCCAGCGCGCACCTGAGGACCCTCCTCACCGCGCACGCGATCATCTCGGCCGAGCTCGACCTCGAGAAGCTCTTCGAGCGCATCCTCGACGCCCTGTTCGAGACCTTCGGCGCCCACCGGGCGGTGGTGCTCACGGCCGAGAACGACGAGCTCGCGGTGCGGGCGACCCGGCTCGAGCGCGGGGCGCAACCCCACGGCGAGCCTCAGATCTCGAGCACCATCGCGTACCGCGCGTTCCGCGAGCGCGTCGGCGTCTTGACCCTCGACGCGGGGGTGGACACCCGCTTCGACGCCCACCGCAGCATCGTCGACCAGGACATCCGCTCCGCGATCTGCGCGCCCCTGATGCACCGCGACGAGGTGCTCGGGGTGATCTACCTCGACACCATCGGGGTGCGCTGCGCGTTCAGCGAGGATCACCTGCGCCTGTTGCACGGCATCGCCTCCGCCGCGGCGGGGGCGGTGAAGAACGCAAGGCTGGTTGCGCGCCTCAAGGACACCGCGGTCGACACCGTGTTCCGCCTCGCGGTGGCGGCCGAGCACCGGGACCACGACACCGGCTACCACCTGCACCGGATGAGCGAGTACGCGGCGGCGATCGCCCGGGCCCTCGGCCTGGGTGAGGTCTACGCCGAGACGATCCGCCTCGCCGCCCCGATGCACGACGTGGGCAAGATCGGCATCCCCGACGCGATCCTGAAGAAGCCGGGCCGCCTCACCGAGGCGGAGTACGAGATCATGAAGCAGCACACCGTGAAGGGCGGCGAGATCCTGGCCGGCGCCCAGTCCGAGCTGCTGCAGATGGCGCAGAACATCGCCCTCACCCACCACGAGAAGTTCGACGGCCTCGGCTACCCCTATGGGCTCGGGGGCGAGGAGATCCCCCTGGAGGGTCGGATCGTGGCGGTGGCGGACGTCTTCGACGCGATCCTGAGCCGACGCTGCTACAAGCCGGCCTTCGCCCTCGAGAAGGCCCTCGACATCCTCGAGCAGGGCCGCGGCCGCCACTTCGACCCCAAGGTCGTGGACGCGTTCATGGACGCCCAGGAGGAGATCCTCCAGATCCGAGACCGCTACCAGCGCCTGGAGGTCGACGGTGTGGACGAGGGCGAGGATCCGGTCATCCAGCGGATGAGCCTGTTCCGTACCTCGCCCTTCCTGACCCCGGGCTGACCGCCGGGGCCACCTTGGTCTATCCTCCGCCCAGATGTTGGCGTCCGGCACCCATGTGGGCCGCTACGTGGTCCTCGACCAGCTGGGCGAGGGCGCCATGGGCGAGGTCTACCGGGCGTGGGACGACGCCCTCGATCGCGTGGTGGCGCTCAAGCTCCTGCTCCCGCTGCGGGCAGAGAACGAGCAGGCCCGGCGCCGCTTCGCGCGGGAGTCGCGGCTCGCCGCCCGCATCAACCACCCCGCGGTGGCGCACGTGTACGACGTGGGGGAGCACGAGGGCGTGCCGTACATCGCGATGGAGTTCGTGCCGGGCAAGCAGCTGCGGAGCTGGTTGGGGGCGCCGATGCCGGTGGAGCGGGTCATCTCCTTCACCCGGCAGATCCTGGAGGGGCTGGCCGAGGCCCATGGTCAGGGCGTGGTGCACCGCGACCTGAAGCCCGAGAACATCCTCATCTCCGGCCGCGACCAGGTGAAGATCCTCGACTTCGGCCTCGCCAAGGGGATCCTGGACGACGTCAGCGAGGCCACCAGCCTGTCCAACACCGGCATCACCGGGACCCCGCGCTACATGGCGCCCGAGCAGATCCAGGGCACCCCGGTCGACACCCGCACCGACATCTACGCGCTGGGCACGGTGGTGTACGAGATGATCACCGGCGCCCCCTGCCACGAGGGCAAGACGCTGGGCGAGATGTTGAGCGCGGTGGTCTACAAGGCCGCCCCCGAGATCCCGGAGTCGCTCTGCCCCCGCGGGCTCGCTCAGATCGTCCACCGCGCCCTGAGCAAGCGCCCCGAGCACCGCTACCAGGACGCCGCCGCCATGCTGGCCGAGCTCCAGAGCTTCGCGCAGGCTGGCCTGCCGTCCGAGGCCCCCGCCGTGGGCGGCCCCGCCCCCGCCCACCCGAGGGCCGAGAAGTTCGCCCAGCGCGCCCGCGAGGCCCTCACCGGCATGACGACCTCGTCGTCCCTCGCCCTGGACCTGCTGGAGCAGGCCCTGCGCCTCGATCCGGAGTACGCCCTCGCCCACGCGCTGTACGCCGAGGCCACCGCCGCCATCTTCAACACCGGGCACGTGGACGCGAGCTGGCTCGACCGGGCCCAGACCGCCCTCGATCGGGCCGAGGCGCTCGACCCCGACCTCCCCGACGTGCGGGTGGCGCGGGCGCGCCTGCTGTGGACGAAGACCTTCAACTTCCCCCACGAGACCGCGCTCCGGGAGCTCCGCTCCGCCCTCAAGGTGGACCCCGACCACATCGGCGCGCTCCGGCTGTGGGCCACCATCACCGCGCACGTGGGGCTCTTCGAGCAGGCGGAGGCCGCGATCACCCGGCGGCTGGCCCAGGATCCCCAGGACGAGGTCACCCTCCTGTTGAGCGCGGGCCTCTACATCGGCGAGGGGCGCCCCCAGCGCGCGCTGGAGCTCCTCGCCCGCCCCACCCAGCTCGATCCGAACCACGAGGACCACCTCTTCTGGTGGAACCTCGCCCACGCCTTCATCGTGCTCGGGCGCCTCGACGAGGCGGAGCAGGCACTGCAAGGAAACCTGCGCCGGCGGCCGGCGGAGCCCCTCTCCCTCGCCCTGTCGGCGGTGCTCGCGGCGGCCCGCCAGGACCACGACGGGGCCCGGCAGGCCATGAAGCAGGCGGAGGCCCACCTCAAGGCCGAGCTCCACCCCCACCACGTGTTCCACCTCTTCGCGTGCGCCGAGAGCCTCCTCGGCGATGTGCAGGCCAGCCTGCACTGGCTCCAGCGCACGGCCGAGGAGGGCATGCCCTGTCACCCGTGGTTCGCGCAGGATCCCTTGCTCGCGAACCTGCGGGCCGACCCCGCGGGCCGGACCTTCCTCGCCGAGCTGGGGCGGCGTCACGCGTTCTTCCGGGCGGAGTTCCCGCTGAACGACCCGGCCACGGTGGGCCTGGTCGCCACTATCACCTAGCAGGCCATCGGAGAAGTAGCCCATGCGATCCGCGGAGCGACTTTTCGTGGAACGGTTCGACGAAGAGGGAGCATATCTGGCCATACGCGACCGATGAGAGGCGAAGCCGTTCGGGCCGTTCCACGGAAAACGAGCCCGCGCAGCGCGTGGGGGACTTCTCCGATGGCCTGCTAGGGTCCCGGGCCGGCGGAGCTCAGCTCGCGACCGCGAGGAGCGCGTTCGGGGAGAGCAGGTCCACCGTGGACTGGCTGAAGAAGCGCGCGTCCAGGCGTCGCGCCACGCTGGTGGGGCGCCGGCCCGCGGCCGGTAGCGGCGCGAGCTCGGCCGGGTCGAGGCACAGCAGGGCCTGGGCCATGTCCTCGGCGCTCCGCCAGCGCCGCGAGGGCTCCCGGGCCAGGGCGCGGTCCACCACCGACACCAGATCCTCGGGCAGATCGGGGCGGAGGGTCCCCACCGAGGGAACGTCCTCCTCCTGGAGGCGCCGGGCGAGCTCCACCCGGTTCGGCGCCTGGACCGGCCCCCGGCCGGTGAGGCCGCGGAAGAGCACCGCGCCCACCGACCACACGTCGGTGCGCGCGTCCACCGGGCGGGCCGCGGCCTGCTCGGGGCTCATGTACTCGAGGGTGCCGATGCGGTGCTGCCCCACCGAGGTCTGCGAGCCCATCGGCTCGGCGATGCCGTAGTCCAGCACCTTGATGCGCTGCACGCCGCCGCGATCGCAGTCCAAGAAGATGTTCGCGGGCTTGATGTCGCGGTGGACGTAGCCCTGAGCGTGGGTGGCGGCCAGGGCCTCGAGCACGTTGAGGGCGACCGCCACCAGCTCGGCCGGGCGCATCCCGCCCCCCGCGAGGCGGCTCTCGAGATCGTCCCCGACCAGGAGCTCGAACACCGCGTACCAGCAGCCGTCGGCGTCCCGGCCGGCGTCGAGCATCTCGACCACCCCGGGGTGATCCACCGCGCTCACCGCCTCGGCCTCGCGCATGAAGCGAGCGCTGTTGTCGTCGCTCTTGGCGTGCATGACCTTCAGGGCCACCCGGCGGCGGGTGTAGATGTGCTCCGCCTCGTACACGTGGCCCATGCCACCCGTGCTCAGGTGCTGGAGCACCCGGTACTTCCCGCCCACGACGGCTCCTGAGCGGAGGATGGATGCCATGCCTTCGGTCAACGTGTTGTCCTCATCCGGGCCATTCGTCCGGCCCAGCCGATCACTTGAGCGGGTCCTGGCGGGTTGGATGCGACGGGTTGAAAAGATCCAACGGACACGGGGACCTGTGGCGCGCTGTACCCTCACCCCGTGGTGGAATGCACCACGGGGGCCCCCGCACACCGTTGTCCTTTAGGAATATCCGGTGTTTGGATGGTGTCCCGTCCAGGCCTCGAACTTGCTTCGAGGAGCGGGGTGGCAGCGCGCACCATGGAAGACGAGACGGTCATCGTGAAGAGCAAGGGCAGCCCCAAGGCGGGCCGTGGGCCCGTCCGCCCCGACGACGTGACCCAGGAGGTCCCCACCGTGGCGCCCGCCCGGCGCTCGCGCCTGGTCCGCATCACCCGGGCCCTGGCGGTGACCTCGGTGGTGGGGCTGATCGTGGGGGGCATCGGGGTCCTGGTCACCCTCACCGTGCTCGCGCGGGACCTGCCGGAGATCGACTCGCTCGCCGACTACCAGCCCCACCAGGCCACCACCGTCATGGACCCCGACGGCAACGTGGTGGCGCGCTTCGCGAAGGAGCGCCGCACCCTGGTCCCGATCGATCAGGTGCCGGACATCATGTTGGAATCGGTGGTGGCGGCGGAGGACGCGACCTTTTGGACCCACGAGGGCCTCGACTACTTCGGCATCGCGCGCTGCGCGGTGAAGAACACCCTCGCCGGCCGCAAGGTGTGCGGCGGCTCCACCATCACCCAGCAGACGGTCAAGACGTTCTTCCTCACCCCGGAGAAGAGCATGGCGCGAAAGCTCAAGGAGATGATCCTGGCGACCCGGCTGGAGCAGGCCCTCTCCAAGCGCGACATCCTCTACCTGTACCTGAACCAGATCTACTACGGGCACGGGGCGTACGGGGTGCAGGAGGCCTCCCGCACGTACTTTGGGCGCAACGTGGACGAGCTGACGGTGGAGCAGGCTGCCTTGCTCGCCGGCCTCCCCCAGGCGCCCTCGAGCCTGGACCCCTACAAGCACCCCGACCGCGCCCTCAAGCGCCGCGCCTACGTGCTCCGGCGCCTCCTCGAGCTCGAGAAGATCGATCAGGCCACCCACGACGCCGCGGTGGCTGCCCCGCTCGATCTCGACTGGGACCGCGATGACTCCAACTGGCTCGAGAACAGCCACTACGCGGCCTACGTCAGGGCGATCCTCGAGGACCGCTTCGGCGAGGAGCAGACCCTCTCCGGCGGGCTCAAGGTCTACACCGGGGTGCAGGCCCAGTGGCAGAAGACGGCGGAGGAGGCGGTGCAGGCTGGCCTGCGCGCGCTGGACAAGCGGCAGGGGTGGCGCGGCCCCCTCCTCCACCTCGAGGCCGACGAGCTCAAGGCGGTGCGCGCCCGGCTGACCGAGCGGCGGGCCCAGGTGGGCGACAAGCGCAAGACGGGCGAGATCACGATCTGGGACCTCTCCCCGGTGGAGCGCCTCCCCCGGCCCCTGCCGGCGGAGCGGGTGGCCCAGGCCGCCCGGTTCCCGCGCTTCGCGATGGAGCGGATCTACGCGGGGGTGGTGGTCGAGAGCAGCGACTCGGCCCAGGAGGCGGTGGTAGACCTGGGCGGAGTGCAGGTCCACCTGCCGCTCCGCACCGGGCTGTCGTGGGCCCGCGCCTTCAGCGTGACCAAGTGGACCCGCCGCCCCCGCACCCCGAGCGAGGTGGTGACGGTGGGCGACGTGGTGCTGGTGCGCCCCACCGCCGAGAAGAGCGCCGGGCACTACATCGGGGTGCTCGAGCAGCTCCCGAAGGCCGAGGCGGCCCTGGTCGCGATCGACCCGCACACCCGCGAGGTGCGCGCGCTGGTGGGCGGCTACGGGATGGGCGCGGGGCGCTTCAACCGCGCGGTGCAGGCGCGCCGACAGGCCGGCTCCACCTTCAAGCCGTTCGTGTACGGCGCGGCGTTCGAGCACCTCGGCTACACCCCGGTGACCAAGTGCCTGGACGCGCCCCGCGTCTACTACGACGAGTGGCTGGGCAAGACCTGGAAGCCGCAGAACTACGGCAAGAAGTTCGACGGTGAGATCACCCTGCGGACCGCCCTCACCCTCTCGAAGAACATCTGCTCGGTGGAGCTGATCGACAAGCTCAAGCCCGACGCGGTGCTCGACCTCGCGCGGCGCGCCGGCATCAAGAGCAACCTGCCGCGGAACCTCACCCTGGCCCTCGGCTCGGGCGACGTCACCCCGCTCGAGATGACCAACGCCTACGCCACCCTCGCCTCGGGCGGCCTGCGCGCCGACCCGGTGTTCATCCGCAAGATCGTGGACCCCGCCGGGAAGGTGCTCTACGAGGACAACGAGACCCCGGAGCAGACCGTGGCCCCGGACCTGACCTACCTCATCACCAGCTTGATGCAGTCGGTGGTCGAGGATGGCACCGCGCAGCGGGTGAAGGTGCTCGAGCGCCCGGTGGCCGGCAAGACCGGCACCACCAACGAGGCCCGCAACGCCTGGTTCGTGGGCTTCACCCCCGACCTCGTGGCCGGGGTGTGGGTGGGCTTCGACAACAACGATCCCCTCGGCCCGAGCGAGACCGGCGGGCGCGCCGCCATCCCGATCTGGCTCGACTTCATGCAGGCCGCCACCCAGGGGGCCCCGGTGAACGACTTCGTGGCCCCCGCCAACGTGGTCTTCGCCACCGTGGATCCCAAGACCGGCAAGCTGGCCGCCCCCGAGTCGGACGGCGCGGTGGTGGAGCCCTTCATCAGCGGCACCGAGCCCACCGAGTTCGCTACCGGCGCCGAGCCTCCCGACGAGTTCATGCTGGACGAGTACGAGTGAGGTGCTGCGGTGCGCGCCTGGCTGAGCTTCGCCCACGGGCTGCCTCGACGCCTCCCGCTCCTGCTCGGCGTGCCGGTGCTCCTCGCCGCCGCGGCGCTCGTGCTGCTCCAGCCCCGGCCCACCGGCCCGCTGAGCCTCGCGGACGCGACCCGGCGTGAGGTGGCGCCCGGGGTCGAGGTCCTCACCGCGCGCGTGCACCGCCGAAGTCTCCGCGCGGGCCGGCTGGTGGCGCTCTTCGCCGAGCCGAGCGCGGTGAGCCTCGAGCTGTTCGTGAACGAAGAGCAAGCCGCCTTGCGCGACCTCGCCGACGGGGCCCTCGCGGTGGTGAACGCGGGCTACTTCACCCAGGAGCGCCGCCCCACCGGCCTCCTCGTGTCCGGCGGCAAGGTGCTGAGCCCCTTCGTCCCCAACGCGGGGGCGGCGGGGAGCGGGGTGCTCGTGGTGGACGACGACGAGGTCCGCCTCTTCGCCCGCGACGAGGTGCGGCCGAGCACCTACCGCGGCGCCGCGCTCGCCATCCAGGCCGGCCCGCGGGTGGTGGAGCCGGGCGGCGCCCCGGGGATCCACTCCGACGACGGGGCCCGGGCCAACCGCACGGTGCTGGGGCGCGACGGCCGCGGGCGCCTGGTCCTGGTGGTGATCCACAACCCCGACGGCGGCCAGGCCGCCGGGCCCACCCTGCACGAGCTCATGACCCTGTTGGGGCCCGAGGGGGTCGGGCGGGTGGCCCCCGAGCTGGCCCTCGACTTCGCGTTGAACCTGGACGGCGGTCCGTCCACCGGTCTATCCCTCCGGGACGAGGCGGTGGAGGCCGAGCTCCGGGAGGCCTACCCGGTGCTCAGCGTGCTCGCCCTGTCGCCGTCGCGCTGAGCCCCCCATGCAACCCTGCCTGCTCGCACTGTGGCTCCTCGCGCAACCCGACCCCGGGGCGATGGAGCAGGCCGCTCAGCGGGCGGTGGAGGCCCTCACCTTGCCCACCCGCCCCGGCTTCGGGGGCGGGGTGGCGGTGCTCGTGACCGGGGACGCGGGCTCCGACGCGCTGGCCGCGCGCCTGGCCGGGCAGCTCCGCGCCCTCGGGGTGGGCGCCCCTGCCGTCCTCCCGACGCAAGCCCGGTTGACCGGCCTCGATCCCCAGGCGGCCCGCGCCGCGCGCGACGCGGGGGCCGAGTGGCTGGTGTGGGTGGAGGCCCGCCGCGGCCCCGAGGGGACGGTGATCCTGCAGGCCAGCCTGCTCGACGTGGACCCCGAGGGCCTGTGGGGCGCGCCACCCGGCTCGCCCGCCAGCCTCGCCCTCGCCACCGTGGCCACCCCGGGGCCGGCCTCCACCCCACCTCCGCCGCCGCCCCCGCCGGCCGGGGTGCCCGGCCTCCACCCGGCCGGAGACCCCGCGGTCGCCCTCGAGCTCCCGGAGCGGGTGCTCGACCTTGCGCCCTGCCCCGCCCCCGACGGCGCCCCAGAGGCGCTGGCGGTGCTGACCGAGGGGCGCCTCGTGGTGCTCGCCGCCACGCAAGGCAACCTGCACCCCGAGCTCGAGCTGGACCTGTCGCGCCTCCCCCGCGCCCCCCGCCCCGCGCGGGAGCCGGTGGGCCAGGTGGTGTGCTCGGCCGAGACGCTCGCGTTCGGCCACAGCGGCCTCGCCACCGGCCACCTGGTGCGGCGCGCCGCGCCCGGGGCCCCGTGGGGCACCTTCGCCGGCCTCCCCCACGGCTTCGGGCCCGACGGCGGCCTGGTCACCGGCGCGCTCGAGGCCGGCACCAACCGCCTCGCCGCCGACGAGACGGGCGAGGCGGCCTACCAGCGCCTGGTGGTGGCGGGCGCGCCGCCCGGCTGGGCCCGGCTCACCGTGAGCACGCAATACCACTTGCAAGCCGCGGAGGCCCCGGCGACCGCGGGCCCGGCGGCGGCCGCGCCCGACCTCGACCCTGAGCTCTCGATC
This sequence comes from Deltaproteobacteria bacterium, assembly GCA_020632995.1. GTDB lineage: Bacteria > Myxococcota > Kuafuiibacteriia > Kuafuiibacteriales > Kuafuiibacteriaceae > JACKEN01. The sequence continues at coordinate 1,707,446 of JACKEN010000001.1, forward strand.
GGCGTGGGGCTCTCGGCCCGGGTGGTCGGCCAGGGCCTGCTCCTGGTGGGCACCGCGCCCCCCGGCCTCGCCGCGAAGTCCCCCGGCACCGACCAAGTCCGAGTCTGGCGAGGCCCTCCCCTCGAGCCCCTGAGCCCGTGGACGGCGGTGCCGGGCTCGGTGCAGGCCTCGGCGGTGCTGCGCCTGTTCCCCGACCGACGCCACGTGGCCCTCGCCGCCTGGCGCCCCGAGCGGGGCCGCAGCACCCTGTGGCTGTGGGCGCTGGAGGGGACGCCGTGAGGCGCGCGGGCTGGGCGGCGGCGGTCGCCCTCGCGCTGTGCGGGGCGCAGGCGGCCCACGCCGGGCTCCGGGTGCCCTATGGGGGCGAGCTGGTGGCCTACGTGTTCGGGCCGCCGGTGGGCCTGAGCCCCCACGCCGCCACCGACGCGGCGGATCGCACCGCCCAGGCCGCCCTCTTCGAGCCCCTCTATCGGCTGGCGGAGGACGGCGCGCTGGTCCCGGTGCTCGCGGCGGGGCCGCCGGAGGTCTCGGGCGCCTCGGTCTTCGTGCCGCTGCAGGAGGGCCTGCGCCTCCACGACGGGCGCGTCCTCACCCCAGAGCTGGCGGTCGCCGCGCTGGAGGGCCAGGCCGGCGGCGCGGGGGCCCACGTCCTCGCCCCGGTGGCCGCGCTCCAGCCCGAGCAGGGTGGCCTGCGTTTTCAGCTCCAGGCACCGTACGACGCCTTCCCCCGGCTCCTCGCGAGCGCCCACGCGGTGATCGCGGTCCCCTCGGCCGAGGCGGGCCGCGAGGTCGGCACCGGGCCGTTCCAGCTCGAGGCTCGGGGCGCCCGGGGTGAGGTGGAGCTGGTGCCGTTCCTAGAGCACCGCGCGGGCCGCCCCTTCCTGGACCGGGTGGCCCTGCGCCCCTACAGCTCGCGCTCCGGCGCCGCGGCCTGGGCCCGCCGGGGGGAGGCCGCGGTGCTCTTCGGGGTCCCCGATGCCCGAGGCGCGGAGGCCCCGCGCCTCTCGTGGCCGACCCTCGGGCCGAGCGCGCTCGGCGGTCCCCTCTCCCGGGTGGTGCTCCGGGTAGGGCCGGGGCCTGAGCAGGCCCTCCGGCGGGCCGCGGTGAGCCGCGCCCTCCAGCGCGAGCGCCTGGTGTCCCGCTTCATGGACGCGGCGGCGCGCCCGAGCGCCCGCCTCCTCGCCGGCCTCCCCGCCCCTGAGGAGCCGGCCCCCGCGGCGGCGCAGGCCCGCCTCGACCTCGTGGTGTCCCAGACCGATCGCGCGGGCTGGCAGTTCGCGAAGCGGGTGCAGCTCGACCTGCTGCGCGGCGGCATCGTCACCACCCTGCGCCGGGTGAGCCCGGAAGACCTGGCCAAGGCCCTCCTCGAGCCCGGCCCGGAGGAGCTCGTGCTCGCGAGCGTGCTCCCCGACGCGCCGGAGTCGAGGGACCCGGCCGACGCCCTGCACGCCCTCCTGTCCCTCGCCGCCGCCCTCGGCGCCCCCGGCGCCATCCCGCAAGGCGACCTGCGCGCCTTCTACGCCGCGGCCCCCGAGGCCAGGGCGAGCCTCCTGCCCGCCCTCGAGACCCGCACCCGGCAGGCGCTGGGCCTGGTGCCGCTCGCGATCCGACCCCCCGGCGTGCTCCTCGAGGCCCAGGTCGCGCCCCTCGTCCTCACGCCGCAAGGCGCCCTGCAGATGGCGGACGCCCACGCGGAGGTCTCCCGATGAGCGGGGAGGCCCCCGAGCCCGAGGCGCGCTCTCGCCTCGCCCTCCGGGTCACGGTCTTCTTCCTCGTGGCGGCGGCGCCTGCGCTCGTGCTCACGGTGGCCGCGGTGCTCCTCCTCGACCGCCTGGTGGCCCAGGAGATCGCGGTCCGCACCCAGGAGACGGTGGCCGAGGCCCACCGCATCCTCGCGAGCGAGCGGGACCGGGTCGCGAAGGCGGTGGCCGCGGTGGCGCGGGACGACGCGGTCCGGGACCTGGCGGCGGGGGTCGGGCAACCTGGCCTGCAGATCGACGAGGGCCTCGCCCTCCGCCTCGCCTCCGCCCACGGGCTCGATCTGCTCGCGCTGGTGCCCCTCCGTGGGCCCCAGGCCGGGATCCTGGTGTCGAGCGCCCACCTCCCGGGGGCGGTCGGGGACGACGCCCCACCCTTCATCCAGGCCCTCCTCCCCGCGGGGACCGCCACCGTCGGCGCGGCCCACGACTGGGTGGAGGGGAACCCGCCCCGCCTCGCCCCGGCCCTCCTCGCAAGCCAACCTGCGGGGCCACGCCGGCGCCCGGGGCTCCTGGTCTACGGGGGCAGCCGACTCGACGGGCCCCAGCTCGGCCACGTGGCCCGCGCGGCCCAGGCCACCTTCGTCCTGCGCTCGCCCGGCATCCGCCCGGTGGTGTTCCCGGCCGACGCGCCCCCCGGCCGCCAGCCGCGCGTGCTCACCGTGGCCGCCTTCCCCAACGGGCACGCCCTGGTCGACCCGGGCAGCGCCGCCCAGCCGGACGAGCCCACGCGGCTCGAGATCTACCTGCACGCGGAGCGGCTGGAGCGCGCCCGGAGCCTGCTCCGGGCCGGCGCCGCGGCCCTCGGCGGCGCCTCGCTCCTCGCCGCCTTGGTGGCCGGCTTCTTCCTGTCCCGGCGCCTCACCCGCCCGATCCTGGAGCTCTCCGACGCCGCCCGCCGGGTGGGGGCCGGGGACCTGACGGTGACCCTGGAGCCCCGCTCGGACGACGAGGTGGGCGCCCTGACCCGCGTCTTCAACCGGATGACCTCGGAGCTCGCCACCAGCCGCGAGCGCCTGGCCCGGGCGGAGCGCCTCGCCGCCTGGCAGCAGATCGCAAGGCGCGTTGCGCACGAGATCAAGAACCCGCTCTTCCCGATCCAGATGTCGATCGAGACCCTGAAGAAGAGCTACGACAAGCAGCACCCCAAGCTCGACGAGATCGTCGAGGAGTCCACCCGCACCGTCCTCGCCGAGGTGCGCGCGCTCAACCGCATCGTGACCGAGTTCTCGGACTTCGCCCGCCTGCCGACCCTGCAGCGGGCCCCGGTCGCGCCCCGCACCGTCCTCGCCCACGTGGCCAGCCTCTACGCTCAGCCGGCGGGCCAGGTGTCCCTCCGCCCGGACCTCCCCGAGGCGCTCCCCGAGATCCTGGCCGACCGCGAGCAGCTCTCCCGAGCCCTGATCAACCTGGTGAAGAACGCCCTCGAGGCGGCGCCCGAGGTGACGGTGACCCTCGGGGCGGAGGCCGGGACCCACGAGGGGGTGGCCGGGGTGTGGCTCGAGGTGGAGGACGACGGCCCAGGGATGCCGGAAGAGGTGAAGGCCCAGGTGTTCACCCCCTACTTCACCACCAAGGCCCAGGGCACCGGCCTGGGGCTCGCCATCGTCGAGCGCATCACGAGCGAGCACGGGGGCGCGGTCGACATCCGCTCGGCCCCCGGTCAGGGCACCACCGTGGCGTTGTTCATCCCCCAGGCGTGATGGAGCGCTGGAACAGCGCGGCGACCTCCTCCATCTGGAAGGGCTTGCCGAGGAGCGCCACTCCGGAGCTCTGCAGGTCAGCCTGCAGCTCGGGGTCGCTCGGATCCGCGCTCATCACCACCCGGCGGGTCGCGCTCACCGCCTGGGCCAGGGCGAGGCCGTCGCCGTCCGGGAGGCGCAGCTCCGCCACCACCACCGCGAAGGGCTCGCCGCGGGCCTCGGCCAGCTGGCGAGCGGTGACGGCGTCCTCCACCGCGAAGACCTCGTAGCCCAGGCGCCGCAGGGCGGCCCCGAGCACCAGCTGCACGCCAGGCTCGGGGTCGACCACCAGGGCCACGCCCCGGCGCCCGACCTCGGTCGCGTCCTGCCCCCCCGCCGGCAAGCTGACCTGCACATACCCGGGCTCGGAGGACACCGCGCCCGACGGCAGGCCCAGGTGCCCCTCGATCGCGCGCGCGGCCTCCGCCCCGAGCCGGAGCACGCCACCCGGCCGCGCGACCGAGACCTGCACCGGCGCCCCGGGCGCGCCCTCACCCACCTCGAGTATGAGGCGGGGCTCGCCCTCGTCACCGGCCGCGAGCGCGAGGACCAGGCGGGTGAGCAACTGGGTCAGCTCGGCCGGCGACAGCCCCACGACCCGGCGGTGGCCGGGCACCCGCGCCTCGACCGTCGTGGCAGGGGGCAGCACCCAACGCAGGGCCTGGGCCGCCTCCTGGACGGTGGGGCAGGCGTCGGAGGCCATCCCTCGAGGTCGGTCCAGCCGCAGCCGCCCGAGGACAGAGAGCCGCCGCAAGACCTCCTGCACCGACTCGGAAGAGCGCACCACCTGCGCGGCGAGCTCCTGATCTGCGCCCGCCAGCCCATCCGCCAGCACCTGGGCCGGGCCCACGATGCCGGTCAGCTGGTTGCCGAGCTCGTGCACCACGGACGAGGCCAGCCGCCCGAGCCGGTCCAGGGCCTCGAGCCCCGGGTCGGGGGCGTCGCCCTCGGCGCCCGAAGGCCGCCGCGCGTCGCGCTGATCGATGTCACCCACGCCCGGGGAGAGCATACCCCGTCCGGCGCCCTCGACCGAGGCCCCCGGGCCTCGGAGCCGGATGGGCGGTGCTCAGTTCTGAGCGTCGTTGTCGACGCGATCGTGGATCTGCGCGCAGCGCCGGCCGCCCAGGATCTGGCGGCGGAGGGTCTCGATCTTCGGGAAGCGGGCGTGGACCATCTTCTTGCCCTCGGCGCAGGGGCTGCCGCTGATCTCGGCCTTGGTGCCGATGACCTTCTCAAAGAGCAGGGACTTCAGCGGCGCATCTTCGCTCGCCCGGAGCACCACCTGGATGCCGCCGCTCTCGTGCCGCGTCACACGGGCGATGGCGGCGGAGTACGTCGGACCGGAGTCGCACTGCACCACCACCTCGTCGAGGTGGACGCGGATGTGGGACGGCTCGCGGGCGCACCACGCCTCGGGGGTCATGGAGTCGTCGTCCAGGCGCTTGATCTCGGCCTCGGGGAACCACCGCCCGATGAGGTTGTAGATCAGGGCCTTGGAGTCGCTGTCAGCGAAAGCCGCCGCCGTGTAGTCGTAGACCTGCGTCTCGGCCGCCTGCTCCTGCCCCTTGCCGCAGCCGGCCAGGGCGAGGCCCACCACCAGCAGCCCGCCGGCCCACCGCGTTCGAAGGATCCCCCGCATGTCGGCCCCGAGGACTATCACGAGCGGGCGTCCTTGAGGAGTCGCTCCATCAGGGTCAGGAGGTCTTCGGCCGGGACGGACGGCCGCTCCGGGAGCCCCACCGGCGCCCCGTCCGGCCCCGCCCAGGCCACCCGGGCGCCGCGATCGTCCTCCAGCCGCCCCAGGGATCCGATCTCGGACCAGCGCACCAGCCCGCCCAGGTCCGGGCGCCGGGAGAGCCCGGCCCGACAGAGCCGGAGCGGTGGCTCGGCCGCCCCCAGCCACCGGCGCGGCGCGAACGTGACGAGGAGCACCGCCCCGTCCCGAGCCTGGCCCATCGCGGCGTCGACCTGGCCCGGCCCCCGCAGCAGGGTCGGGGGCCGATCCACGTCCGGGCGGATCGGCGGGCCCCAGCGCCCCCGACGGTGCCAGTAGGCGGCCACCGGGTCCTCCACGTACAGGCGGGTGGTCCCGACCGTCATGCGGTAGCCCTCTTCGGCCCGCTCCACCACCGCGCCGGGGCGCGGCGCCAACAGGGCGGAGGCCAGGCTCACCGCCCACGCCTCGTCCTCGTGGCCCGCCGCGACGAGCTGAGCCCGCAAGGCCTCGAGCCCGGTGCGGGAGCGGGCGCGACCGGCCCGCCCCACCGTCAGGGCCACCGCCGCCGCCTCGCCCGGGTCGAGCCCGGGCGCGGTGAGCTGGGCCTCCAGGGCATCGAGGCCGAGGTCGGTGAGGGCCGCCTCCTGGGCGATGCTGCCGAGGAGCTCCTCGTCCGGCACCTCGAGGGCGAGGTAGCGCTCGCGGAGGGGCTCGGGCATCACGCCTCCTCGTCGTCGTCCGCCGGCGCCTCGTCCTCCATGGGCTCGGGCTCGTCGTCGCCCTCCTCCACCACCACGTCGGCCGCCGACTCCACCGGGGCCTGGATCTCCTCGCCCTCGTCGTCCTCGAGGTTGCAGACCGCCTGGACCCGGTCCTCCTTGCCGACCCGCACCAGGCGCACGCCCTGGGTGTTCCGGCCGAGCATGGAGATGTCGCCCGCCACCATCCGGATGATCACCCCGCGGGCGGTGATCAGCATGATGTGGTTGTCCTCGACCACCTGGCGAATGCCCACCACCTTGCCGTTCCGGTCGCTGAGCTTCATCAGGATGATGCCGCGGCCGCCGCGGCCCTGGGGCCGGTACTCCTCGGCCGCGGTGCGCTTGCCGTAGCCGTTCTCGGTGACGGTGAGGATCGAGGCGCCCGCGTCGAGCACCGCCATCCCCACCACCTGGTCCGCCTTGTCGAGCCGGATGCCGCGCACGCCCACGCTGGGCCGGCCCATGCTCCGGACGTCGCTCGCCTTGAAGCGGATCGCCATGCCGCCCTGGGTGGCGAGGAGGACGTCGTTCTCCTCGGTGGCCAGCCGGGCCGCGATGATCTCGTCGCCCTCCGCGATGCCCGCGCCGATGATCCCGGTGGCCCGGGGGCGCGAGTAGTCGCTGAGCGGGGTCTTCTTCACCGTGCCGTTCTTCGAGCAGGTCACGACGAAGTAGCCGTCCTCGAACTCGCGCACCGGCACGATCGCGGTGACCCGCTCGCCCTCGGTGAGCTGGATGAGGTTCACCAGCGGCTTGCCGCGGGCGGTGCGGCTGCCGAGCGGCAGCGCGTGCACCTTGATCCAGTAGACCTTGCCCTGGTTGGTGAACACCAACAGGTAGGCGTGGGTGGACGCCGTGAAGAGCATCTCCACGAAGTCGTCCTCGGCCTTGGTGTCGGTGCCTGCCACGCCGCGCCCGCCGCGCTTCTGGGCGCGGTACTCGGAGGTGGGGGTGCGCTTCGCGTAGCCCATGTGGCTGAGCGTCACCACCATCTCTTCCTCGGCGATGAGGTCCTCGTCGGTGTAGACGCCCACCTCGCCCGTGATCTGGGTGCGGCGGCCGTCGCCGTAGCTGTCCCGGATCTCGGTGAGCTCGTTGACGATGACCCCCATGAGCTCGTCGTCGTCGGCCAGGATCTGGCGCAGGCGGCGCATGAGGTCCTTCAGACCCAGGGCCTCCTCGCGGATCTTGTCGGCCTCCAAGCCGGTGAGGCGGTGCAGGCGCAGATCGAGGATGGCCTGGGCCTGGGCCTCGGTGAGGTGCACGAAGCCCTGGGCGAGGGCCTGGCTGATCTGCTCGTCCTCCGCCTCGACCAGCTGGGCGAGGTTGCCCAGCTTGGGGAAGCGCTCCGAGATCAGGCCTGCCTTGGCCTCGGCCGGATCCTTCGACCCGCGGATGATCTCGATGACCCGGTCGATGTTGTCGAGGGCCACGAGCAAGCCGACTTGCGTGTGGAAGCGCCGCTCGGCCTGGCGCAGCTCGAAGGCCGTCCTGCGGGTCACCACCTCACGGCGGTGCTCCACGAAGTGCTCCAGGGTCTCCTTGAGGCCCAGGATGCGCGGCTGGCCGTGGACGATGGCCAGCATGTTGATGTTGAAGGACGACTCGAGCGTGGTGTTCGAGTAGAGCTGGTTCAGGGTGACCTGAGGCACCGCGTCCCGCTTCAGCTCAACCACCACCCGCAGGCCGCGGCGATCGGACTCGTCGCGCACGTCGCTGATGCCGTCGATGCGCTTCTCGCCCACCAGCTCCGCGATGCGCTCGATGAGACGCGCCTTGTTCACCTGGTAGGGGAGCTCGGTGATGACGATCTGGTAGAAGCCGGCCTTCTTGCGCTCCTCGACCTCGGCCACCGCGCGGACCTTCACCGCGCCGCGCCCGGTCTCGTAGGCCCGCCGGATGCCGTCGCGCCCGCAGATCACGCCGCCGGTGGGGAAGTCGGGCCCCGGCACGATGCGCATCAGCGACTCGAGCTCGATGTCGGGCTGCTTGATGAGCGCGATGGTCGCGTCGACGATCTCCTTGAGGTTGTGGGGCGGGATGCTGGTGGCCATGCCCACCGCGATGCCCTGGGCCCCGTTCACCAGCAGGTTGGGGAACTTGTTCGGCAGGACCACCGGCTCCTGCTCGTGCCCGTCGTAGTTCGGCTGGAAGTCGACGGTGTCCTTGTCGAGGTCGGCCAGCAGCTCGCCCGAGAGCTTGGTGAGCCGCACCTCGGTGTACCGCATGGCGGCCGGCGGGTCGCCGTCGATGGAGCCGAAGTTGCCCTGCCCGTCGACCAGGGGCTCGCGCATGGAGAAGGGCTGCGCGAGGCGCACCACGGTGTCGTAGACCGCCGCGTCACCGTGGGGGTGGTACTTACCGATGACGTCACCCACCACACGCGCCGCCTTCTTGTGGGCGCGGTTGTAGAAGTTGCTCGCCTCGGACATCGCGAAGAGCACCCGGCGGTGCACGGGCTTCATCCCGTCGCGGACATCGGGCAGCGCGCGCCCGATGATCACGCTCATCGCGTAGTCGAGATACGAGGAGCGCATCTCCTCTTCGATCTGTACGGGAAGCAGCTCACCGGCGTCGTCGCCCGATCCACTGTCGGGCGGCTCGGGCGGCGGGGTCTGGCCATTCTCCAGCTCGGACATGAGGCGGCAGGTCTACCCCGGCGGACGCCATCGGGGAAGCGAAAAGCCGCCCCCGCGAGAGCAGGATCCCCGAGTGTTCCCAAATGCTTAGAAGCCTCCCAGCCGGGGTCCCGAGGCCCCCCCTGCCAGCGGGCCCGGATCGGGCTAACGTCCGCCGCGGATGACGAGCAAGAAGGACATCGAGAAGCGCTTCGAGGCCGACGGGATCCGCCGGGTGAAGCTGGGCGGACACGACGTGGACGGGATCCTGCGGGGCAAGTACGTCACGTTGGACAAGTTCTGGTCGATCGTCGACGGAGGCATGGGCTTCTGCGACGTGATCTTCGGGTGGGACGCGGGGGACGTGCTCTACGACGAGCCCTCCTTCACCGGCTGGCACACCGGCTACCCGGACGCCCCGGCGAAGATCGACCTCGGCACCTACCGGAAGATCCCCTGGGAGCCCGACACCGCCGCGTTCCTCCTCGACTTCGAGGCCCAGGACGGCACGCGGGTCGAGCAGGCGCCGCGGAACGTGCTGAAGCGGGTGCTGGAGCGGCTCGAGGCCAAGGGCTTCACCGCCAAGTGCAGCCTGGAGTTCGAGTTCTTCATCTACAAGGAGACCCCCTGGGAGCTGGCGGAGAAGGGCTACCGAGGCGCGAAGCCCCTCTCGCCCGGGATGTTCGGCTACTCCTGGCTGAGGAGCAGCCAGAGCGCCGAGCTGGTGCACGACATGCTGGACCAGCTGGAGGCCTTCGGGGTGCCGGTGGAGGGCTTTCACACCGAGACGGGGCCAGGCGTGTTCGAGGCCGCGCTCCTGTACTCGGACGCCCTCGAGGCGGCCGACCGCGCGGCGCTGTTCAAGACCGCGGCGAAGGAGATCGGGCACCGCCACGGGGTCATGCCGACCTTCCTGGCCAAGCCCCAGAACGGCCTCCCCGGCTGCTCGGGCCACACCCACCAGTCGCTGTGGACCGGCAAGGAGAACGCCTTCTACGACGCCGACGCCCCCCACAAGATGAGCGCGACGGTGAAGAAGTTCATGGCAGGCCAGCTTGCGCTGATGCCGGAGCTCGCGGCGATGATCGCGCCCAACACCAACAGCTACAAGCGCCTGTTGGACGGGAACTGGGCCCCCGGGAGCCCCACCTGGGGCATCGAGAACCGCACCTGCGCGCTCCGCTACATCCCGGGCAGCAAGAAGAGCACGCGGGTGGAGCACCGCCTCCCCGCCGCCGACGTGAACCCGTACATCGGCATGGCGGCCTGCCTCGCCTCGGGCCTGTGGGGCATCGAGCGGGACCTGGAGCTGCCGCCGATGATCCAGGGCAACGCGTACACCGCGGCGCAGGACGGGCCGCGCCTGCCCCACTCCCTGGCCGAGGCGGTGGCGAACCTCGAGCGCTCCGAGGCGGCGCGGGACCTGTTCGGCCACGCCTTCGTGGACCACTACCTCGTGTCGCGCCGCCACGAGGTGAAGGAGCACAACAAGGCGGTCACCGACTGGGAGCTGAAGCGCTACTTCGAGCTCGCGTAGCCGGCGGGTAGGTCAGACCCCGCCCGTCGCCTCGAGGTGCTTGCACGTCAGCTCGATCCCCTCCGCCACCGTCACCTTCGGGGTGTAGCCCAGGTCGCGCTGGGCCTTCTCGATGCTGAAGTAGTGGTGGGTGCACATGTAGCGGATCGCGAAGCGGGTCAGGCCGTCCTCGGGTGAGATGGTGCCCCCGCGGAGGGTGTCGAAGCCCTCCTTCACCGCGGCGATCGCGTACACGATCTGGTGGGGGATCTTGCCCTTGATCGGCGGCAGGCCCAGCCGCGCCAACGTCGCCCGCACGAAGTCCCAGAACGGCATCGGCTCGCCGTTGGTGATGAAGTACGCGCTCCCCGCCACCGGGCTGCCGAGGCTGAGGCGCTCCTCGGCCGCGATCAGCGCGTCCACCAGGTTCGAGACGTAGGTGTAGTCGCTCATCCAGTTGCCGAGGCCCACCTGGAACTTCAGGCGCCCGCTCTTGGCGTGCTTGATCACCGCGGGGAGGAACCGCGTGTCGCCGGGGCCGAAGATGACGTGGGGCCGAAGCGCGGTGGTGGCCACCCCACCCTCGCCGTTCGCCGCGAGCACCAGCTTCTCGGCCGCCACCTTGCTCGCCGCGTAGGGGGCGAGCTCCACCGTGGCGTAGGGCAGCGACTCGTCGCCGTTCTCGATGTCGCGCCCCTCGTACACCACGCTGCCACTCGAGACGTAGAGCAGCTTGCCGATGCCGTGTGCCTTGCACGCGTCCAGCACGTTCTTGGTGCCGTCGAGGTTGGCCCGATACACGAAGTCCTGCTGGTTCTGCTTGGTGTGCACCACGCTGGCGGCGTGGAAGACCACGTCCGCCCCGGCCAGGGCGTCCTTCATGCTCTGCGCGTCGGTGATGTCGCCGTGCACGTACTCGGCCTCGGTCGCGAACTTCGGCTCGGCGATGTCCACGATGCGGACCCGGTCTCCGCGGGCCAGGAGGGCCTCCACGAGGTGGCGTCCAACGAAGCCCCCTCCCCCGGTCACGACACTCAGCTTGGGCATGCCCCCGCGTCGGGGATCGCCACCCGTCTGTCAATCGCGGAGTGGCGGGCCCGACGGCCCGGCGTCAGCCCGGCGGGGCCGGCTCGTTGGCGCGACTCAGCACCTGGTCGATAGCGTCGAAGAGCTCCGCCGAGGTGAAGGGCTTTCGGAGGAAGGCGGAGGCCTCGTCGAGGTGCAGCGGCCGCTCGGTGTAGCCCGAGACGAAGACGGTGGGCACCGGCTGGCCGCGGGCCTCGCGGATCCGCGCCACCGCGTCCGGACCGAGCCCGTCGGGCATCATGACGTCGCACAGGATGAGGTCGAGCCTGGGGGCCGCGGCGCCCAGCCGCGCGGCCTCCTGCGCGCTCCCTGCCTCGAGGACCTCATGTCCAGCGCCTTGCAGGATGTGGCGGGCCAGCTGCCGGATCGCCGGCTCGTCGTCCACCGCCAGGACATGGAGCGTCTCGGTGGTCCGCCGCCAGTGGGCGCGAGCGCGCTTCGCGGTCGCGGGGCCGACGTAGCTCGGCAGCCACACCCTGAACCGGGACCCACGCCCCGGCTCGGACTCGGCGTCGACGACGCCCCCGTGGCGCCGCACGATGCTGTGCACCATCGCCAGGCCGAGGCCGGTGCCCTTGCCGGCCTTCTTGGTGGTGAAGAAGGGGTCGAAGACCCGGCGCAAGACCTCCGGCGACATCCCGTGGCCCTCGTCCTCCACCACGAGCTCGATGCCCGGCGCCTCGCCGTCCACCGAGCGTCGCGCCGCGGGGGCCAGGGAGACGTTCAGCATACCACCGCCGGGCATGGCGTCCCGGGCGTTGATGCACAGGTTGACCAGCACCTGCCGCAGCTGGCCTCGATCCACCCGCACGTGCTGGAGGGGGCGCGCGATCTCGGTGGAGAGCTCCACGTTCGAGGGCAGCGCGGGGCGAACCAATGACAAGCTGTCCTGCACGAGGCGGCCGAGGTCGAGGACCTCGAGCACCTCGCCGGAGTGCTCCTGCCGCAGCGAGAGGAGCTGCCTCGTGAGGGTCGCGGCCTCCACCGCGGCGTCCTTGATCGAGTCGAGGAGCGGACCGTCGTCCTCCGCCCCATCGATGCAGTCCGCCGCCATCTGGATGACCTGCAGGTAGTTGTTGAAGTCGTGGGCGACCCCGCTCGCCAGGGTGCCGATGGCGGTCATGACCTCCGCCCGGGCGAGGTCGTTGCGGACCTCCGTGAGGTCCCGCTCTCGGGCCTCGAGGAGCTGGGTGCGCTCGTCCTCCAGGCGTCGGCGCTCGTCCACGTCGGTCAGCGTGCCCGACATGTGATGCGCGCCGTCGCTCTGCCCGCGCAGGCGCATCCAGCGCGGGCCCTCGTCGAGCATGAGGCGCGCCTCGACGTCGACCTCCGAGGCGTCGAGCCCGGCCTGGAGCTTGGCCTGGTCGATGGGAGACAGCCGCGCCTCGAGCGCGGCCCAGCTACCCGCGTCCGACCCCAGGCCCGCCATGGCCTGGAACCGAGGCGAGAAGAACACCGCGCCGCTCCTTCGATCCCAGTCCCACAGCCCGTCCCGCGAGCCCGCCAGCGCCCGCTGGTGGCGGGCCTCGCTCTCCGCCAGCCGGTCGGTGATCACCTCGAGCTCTCGGACCTTGCTCCGGAGGCGCCCAAGGAGCGGCCCGAAGATCAGGAGGGCCTCCAGGAGCAGCGCGGTGAGGGTGCACAGCGCCAGCCCGACCTCGACCCTCCGGGTGCGCTGGATGCTGCCTTCGGACTGCGCCGAGAACGCGAACACCGCCCGGTCCATGGCGGGCAGGAAGGCGGCCGAGGCGTCGGAGGTCGGGGGGAGCCCGTCCCCTTCGGAGGCGCCATCCACCACGCGCTGCCCCGCCTCCACGAGGTCGGTGGCCGCGACGTCGAGGGCCGCGCGCTCCGTCGGGCTCAAGATGGACCTGAAGAACGAGAGGTCGTCCTCCATGAGCCGGTGGTGGCTCGCCGCGAGGGCCGCGAGGTCCGCGCGCAGCACCTCACGCTTGGCCTCGTCGCCCGCGCGGAGCTCCAGGGCGCTCCGGGCGATGCGCTGGCTCAGCATCCGCTGTCGGCCCGCCACGTTGATGATCTCCGCGTCGTGGAGCTGCTGGCCGAGGGTGTGCTGGATGATGAGCTGCGCGGTGAGGGTCAACGCGGCGATGATCCCGAGGGCCAGGCCGTAGCCCCGTCGCACCTGGCGGAACGAAGACTCGCGGCCGCTGGTGCTGGGCTGGGTGGACATCTCGCCTCGGCTGGAGTCCAGGATGCGAGCGGGTCATGGGGAGATCAACCCCATCCCCCGTTTGGGGATCCTCCCGCGTCCCGGAATCGCCCGCATTGGATAACGGCGGACCACCGCGTCGCTGCTGCTCTTTCACACATGAGCACCCGTTCGCGCCCGAGGCGTCATGCTTCGAGACACCGAGCATGCGGTCGGGCGCCTCAGTGCATGCCGTCGATCTGTCGCTCCAGCTCCTCCCGCATCGCCTTCTCCCGCCGCGCCCGCTCCGCCCTCGTCTCGACCTCGACCCTCACCTTCACCTTCACGTCCGCGTCGATGCGGAAGTACCGCGCCCAGGTCCCGTCCGGGCGCTGGCGGCTCACGCCGAGGTCGCTCCGCACCCGCGCCTGGAGCTTCGGCTCGAGGCACCGCGCGAACGCCTCGTCGCCGCCCCGGAACGAGAACTCGATCCCGTCGGCGTCCTTCTTGGCCACCGCCCCGACCTCGAGCGGGAAGGCGGCTTGCGCCTCGGAGCACTCGGTCGCGTCGCTCCGCACCATCTGCTCGAGCGCCTGGGCGAACCACCCCGCCTCGAAGTACGGCGTGACGGCCCGATGGCCCTGTGCGCGCAGCCGCCAGGTGCCGGCCCCGAAGTCCCTGAGCGCCTCCTGGATGTAGGTCGACAGGCACGCGGCCACCTCGTCGTTCACCGGGCCCGTGCTGACCTTCGCCCGCGCCCCCTCGCCGCCGACCGTGACCTCGAACCGCACGTCCCGCACCACCGGCCCGGGCCGCGGCCAGCACCGCGCGCCGTGCGAGGTGATCTCCAGGGCGCGCACGCGTGCCTCGAGGATCTGCTGCGGATCGCGGATCCGAATGCGCGCGTCGAAGCTGTAGGTGGAGATGGGCCCGTCGTACGCGCCCCCGCCCCGCTCGACCCCGCTCGCCGCCTCGGCGAAGCACACGCTGAAGGGGTCCATGCTGCGCGTGGTGACCTCCGCGCGCCCGTCGCGGAGGCCAGCGACGTGGACCACGACCGAGGCGGGCGGGCGGTGCTCGCGCGCGCAGCGCAGGGTGATCGCGTCGGCGCTGGCCCCGAGCGCGCGCCGGGTGGACGCCTCGGTCGGCGGCGCCTCGTACGAGGGCTGGATCATGGCGAGCTCGTCGATGGTGAACCCGTGCGCCGTCGCCCACGCGAGCAGCTCGGGCATCGCGATCTCTTCGACGTACGCATACTCGAAGCGCGCGTTGATCTCGGCCGCGAGCGCGGGGTCGCCGGACTCCGCGATCAGGTGCCCGACCGCGCAGCGGACCCCGCGGTCGTCGCTGAAGCGGGGGCGCCGCCCGGCGTAGCCGTCCTCGCCCCGGCGGGGGAACACCCCGCGCGCCCGATACGCCGCGAGGGCGTCCAGCAGGCGCGCGCGGGCCCGCCCCTGCGCCTCACTCAAACCTGGGCGATCACTCGCGCGGAGGCGCGCCTCGACGTACGCGAGGTGCGTCGCGATCCGGGCCTCGCTCGGCACCTCCGAGCCAGGCGCGGTGCCGTACGCCGCGATCCAGGAGGCGTCGCCCAGGACCGCATTGATCGCGTCGGACGGCGGCGCTGCGGCGACGTGGAGGGCGAGCAGGGCAGGCACCAGCGGCGTCATGCCGCCAAGGTAGCAGGCTTCAGGAGAGATGGTAGGCCGCGACCTCGAGCGGGTTCCCGATCTCGTCGTCCTCGTCCGCCCCATAGGCCAGGTCGGCGCTGACCTCGTGCTCGTCCGAGATCCCGGCCGAGGCGAGGCCCCACAGGCACCCCAGGAGCCAGAAGGGGATCATCCAGTCCCCCATGTAGATGTACTGGCGCGTGTGGTACAGCTCGTGTTTGAAAGGCGTCTTGCCCTTCCAGGTGTGCACGGTGAAGCCCACCGTGGTGGCGTGATAGCTGGTGCTGGACGGCTTGAACTCGGTGAAGAACACCCCGCCCGCGAAACCGGCCTTGCCGTCACCGAAGATCGCGTTGAACAGGCCGCCGAGCCAGATCAGGAACCCGACCCCCGAGGTCACCCAGGCGAAGGGGAGCTTGGCCGGGCACACCAGGAGCGAGAAGAAGATCTGGCCGGGGCCCAGCTTGGCCTCGATGTAGGCCGAGAGGTGGTCCCACGCCGCCGCCCACAGGGTGGCGCCGAGGCGGATGCCCGCCATGACCCACAGGTAGGTCTCAGGGCTGCCCATCGCGTCCCGGAACCCGTCGGAGGCGAGCCAGAGCAACCCGGGGAGGCCGTGGGAGAACACGAAGAAGAACGCGGTGGCCCCGTTGGGGTCGGCCTGGGTCCCCAAGAAGAGGAGCGCCCCCGCGACCACCCCGATCAGGTAGTCGAAGACCAGCTCGCTCCAGCTGAAGGTCCAGCTGACGAGCATGTTGATGCCGGCCGACAGGAGCACCACCGCCGGCCAGAAGAGCAAGGCGACCACGAAGGCGTTGTCCATACATGTCCCCCCAGGCCCGCAGTCGCGGGCCGACCCTCACTGCGATTCGCGGGGCGGGGGCGATCTGGGGCAGCGCCTCCGCTCAGCGCAGCCAGCCCGGCGGCACCCCCGCCTTGCGGGCATCCTCGGGCAGGTTCACCCAGCGCTCCTGGATCGCGGCGTCCACCTCGGCCTCCAGCTTCACCAGGGCCGCCTTGAGCTTCTCCATCTGCTCCGCCTCGCCCGGGAACAAGGTGAACGCGGGCTTGATCGCGATCGCGTTGTAGGCCTCCTGGGTCTTTCGGAACTCATTCAGCTTCTCGGCCAGGGTCTCGTTGGCCTTCTTGAGCCGCTCCTGCCAGTACCCGCGCTTCTTGTCCCGCTCCGCCTGGCGCCGGTCGATGTCCTGGAGCAGGGCGTCGATCTCCGCCATGCGCTTGGCGCGCTCCTCGGCCGCGAGCTTTGCGTCGGCCAGGCGCTTCTTCTCGGCCTCGGCCTCCCGGCGGGCGACCTCGTCCTTGCCCAGCATGTTCTCCTGGGCCCGCCTGCGCTCCGCCGCCTCCTCCTCGAGCTTGGCGTAGTGGGCGCGCCGCTGAGGTGGCAGGTCGGAGAGCTTGTCGGTGTAGATCACCGTGCCGTCGCCCTTGGTGTACTTGTAGACCTGCGCCTGGGCGTCCCCCGGAGCGGCCACGAGGACCACCGGGAGCGCCACGAGGGCAGACAGGAGCCAGGCCGCGCGTCGCATGCCCCGATTATGCCCGAAACCGGGCCCGATGGTGTAGGTTGCGGGGTCGGCATGGCCCAGCTCCCCTTCACGTTCCGGGGCCAGACCCGGCCCGCGCCCGAGCCCCGGCCCGCGCCCGAGCAGGCCGAGCCGACCCAGGCGCCCGCCCCCGCCCCGGAGGCCGGCCCCACCGTCCTCGGGGTGTCCCAGCTGGTGCGTAGGCTCCGCGGGGCCCTCGAGGGGCAGTTCCCCGACGTCTGGGTCGGGGGCGAGGTCTCCAACTTCACCGCCCACCGCTCCGGCCACGCCTACTTCACCCTCAAGGATCGGCAAGCCAGCCTGCCGGTGGTGATGTTCGAGGATCAGCTCCGGCAGCTCCGCTTCCGCCCCCGCGACGGCATGGAGGTGGTGGCCCGGGGTCAGGTGACGGTGTGGCCGAAGGGCGGGCGGATGCAGCTGCAAGCCCGCTTGCTCGAGCCGCGGGGCCTGGGGGCGCTGCAGCAGGAGTTCGAGGACCGGGTGCAGAAGCTCCGGGCCGAGGGCCTCACCGACCCCGCGCGCAAGCGCCCCATCCCCCGCTTCCCCGCCGTGGTCGGGGTGGTGACCAGCCCGGGGAGCGCGGCGCTGCGCGACGTCGTGCGCACCGTCCTTCGGCGCGATCCGAAGGCCTGCCTGCGCCTGGCCTTCGCCCCGGTGCAGGGCCGGAGCGCGGCCTTCCACATCGTGAAGGCGCTCGAGCGCCTCGACGCCCGGGGCGGGTGCGACGTGATGCTCCTCGTGCGAGGCGGCGGCAGCGCCGAGGACCTGTGGTGCTTCAACGAGGAGGCGGTGGCCCGCGCCATCGTGGCCGCCCGCACCCCGGTGATCACCGGGGTGGGCCACGAGACCGACACCACCATCGCCGATCTCGTGGCGGACCTGCGGGCCTCCACCCCCACCGCGGCGGCGGAGCACGCGGTGCCCGAGCGGGCCGAGGTGGAGCGCGCGTTCGCCCAACAGCAAGCGCGCCTGCATCGTGGCCTCGCCCACCACGTGCACGTGCTCGCCCGGCGCCTCCACGACCTCGAGGTGCGGCTGCCCGCCCCCGGCGCCCTGATCGCGCCCCACGCCCAGGCCCTCGACGCGCTCGACGCCCGGGCCGAGCGCGCGGTGGGCCGCCAGCTGGCTGCCCGCGCCAACACCCTCCGGGCCCTCGAGGCGCGGCTGGCCCAGGCCCGCCCCGCCGCCCGCCTCGCCCGCTCCGGCCAGGCCCTGGAGGGCCTCGCCCACCGCCTCCGCAAGGTGGGGGCCGGCGTGGGGCGGCGTCGGGCCGAGCTGCTGGTGCTGGAGCGGCGCCTGCGGCAGGCGTTCGGGCCCAATGATCTGGTCCGCCGCCACCAGCACCTCGACGCGCTCGAGGCGCGCCTCGCCGCCGCGCTCCGCCGGCACACCACCGCCGCAGACACCCGGCTGGCCCGAGCGGTGGGGCGCCTCGAGGCCCTGTCGCCCCTGGCGGTGCTGAGCCGCGGCTACGCCCTGGCCCGCGATCCCGAGGGTCGGGTCATCCGCGAGGCGGCGCAGGTCCGCCCCGGGCAGACGGTGCGGGTGCGCCTCCACGAGGGCGGGTTCACCGCCACCGTCGACACCGTCGACGACGGTTGACCGGCCCGGCGGCGGGCGGCACAAGCGCTGCCATGACCGAGAGCAAGCCCGCCCGCTTCGAGCACCTGGTGGCTCGGCTGGAGGAGATCGTGGAGCGCCTGGAGTCCGACGAGCTCTCCCTCGAGGAGGCGCTCGACGCCTACCAGGAGGGAGTCGCGCTGGCCCAGGAGGGGCACACCCGCCTGAAGGACGCGGAGCGCCGCATCGAGGAGGTCACCCAGCGCGGCCAGCTGCGCCCGGTGGCGGGGGCCGAGCTGGGGGCCGAGGGAGACCTGGAGTGAGCACCATCGATCTGTTGGCCGAGGCCAAGGCCCGGGTGGAGCCGGCCCTCGCAGAGGTCCTCCGGCGCCTGAACGTCGCCCGCCCCGAGGACGGCCCCGAGGGCGCCCACGCGGTGCCCGGCCGGCTGGCCGAGGCGATGGCCTACGCGCTGTTGTCGGAGGGCAAGCGCCTGCGCCCCGCCCTGGTGCTCGGCGCGGCCCACGCGGTGGGCGCGCCGCTCGACGACGTGCTCCCGGCCGCGTGCGCGGTGGAGATGATCCACGCCTACTCGCTCGTCCACGACGACCTCCCGATCATGGACGACGACGACGAGCGCCGCGGCCGGCCCTCGACCCACGTGAAGTTCGACGAGGCCACCGCGCTCCTGGTGGGCGACGCGCTCCTCACCGAGGCCTTCGCCCTCGTCGCCGACGGCGCCCCGCTGGGCGCGGGCGCGCAGGTGCCGGGCGAGCGGCGCGCCGCGGCCACGGTGGAGCTGGCCCGGGGCGCGGGCGCGGCGGGCATGGTGGGCGGCCAGGCCGACGACCTCGCGGCGGAGCTGGCCGAGACCTCGGGCGGCGCCACCGCGCCGCTCCCGCTCGTGGTGTCGATCCACCGCAGGAAGACCGGCCGGCTCATCCAGGCCGCGGCGGCGATGGGCGCGCAGTACGGCGGCGGCAGCCCCGAGGCCGTGCAAGCCCTCCGGCGCTTCGGGGCCGGGGTGGGCCTGGCCTTCCAGCTGGTGGACGACGCCCTCGACGGGGACGGGGTGGCCCGCCTGACCTCCCCCGACGAGGCCAGGGCCCAGGGCGCGGCCGAGACCGAGGCCGCCCTGGCCGCCCTCGACATGTTCGGCCCCCGCGCCGCGCCCCTGATCGACCTCGTGCGCAAGATGGCGGAGCGCATGAAGTGAAGGCCGCCTTGCACCGGCGGAGCGGGCGGTGAAGAAGCCGCCCCGGGTGCGGGCCGACGCCCTGGTGGTGAGCCAGGGCCTGGCCCAGGACGAAGCCGAGGCCGGCGCGCTGATCCTGGCCGGCCGGGTCCTGGCCACCGACCCCGAGGGTCGAGAGCGCAAGATCGACAAGCCGGGCGAGCCGGTGCGGGCCTGGGACAGCCTGCGCCTCAAGGGGGGCGCGCGCCCGTACGTGTCCCGAGCCGGCGGCAAGCTGGCTGGCGCCCTGGATCACTTCGGGATCGACCCCGCGGGCTGGGTGTGCGCCGACATCGGGCTTTCCACCGGCGGCTTCACCGACTGCCTCCTCCGCCGCGGCGCCGCCAAGGTGCACGGGGTCGACGTGGCCTACGGGGTGGTGGACTGGCGGATCCGCACCGACCCCCGGGTGGTGCTCCACGAGCGGACGAACGCAAGACACCTTGCACCGGGCGCCCTCGGCGAGCCGGTGCGGCTCGCGGTGGTGGACGTCTCCTTCATCTCCCTCACCCAGGTGCTCCCCGCGGTGGTGGCCCAGCTCGCGCCCGAGGGCGAGGTGGTGTGCTTAGTGAAGCCCCAGTTCGAGGTCCCCCCCGACGACGCCCCCGGCGGTGTTGTGCGGGATCCCGAGGTCCGAGCGGGCGCGGCGCGGCGGGTGGCGGAGGCGGCGGAGGCGCTCGGCCTCCGGGTGGCGGGTCAGGTGGACTCCTCGGTGCCCGGCCCCGAGGGCAACGTGGAGATCCTCCTTCATCTGGTGCCTTCGAGCGCCTTCGCCCATACTGCGGGCGCGCCTTGCTGACCCAGGATCCCAACGAGCCCGGCTGGATCCGCTGGATCCGGAACCCCCGCGTCCGCCGCGCCCTCATCCTCACCCTCCTGTGGGTGTTCATGGGGGTGGTGCTGGTGCGCTTTCGCGCCGTGCTCCTCCCCTTCGCGCTGGCGCTGTTGTTGGCGTTCATCGTCGATCCGCTGGTGGAGCTGCTCAGCCGCCAGAAGGTGCGCGGCAAGAACATCCCCCGCGGGGTGGCGATCATCGGCCTCTACCTGGTGTTCGGCACCGTGCTCTGGATCTTCGGGAGCTGGGCGGTATCCCAGGTCGCCAAGGAGACCGCCGGGCTCGGCCGGGTCACGAAGTCGCTCCTGGTCGAGGGCCGGGCGATGACCGGGCGCCTGTTGGACGCGGCGGAGGCCTTCGCGGTGGACAACGCGCTGCCGTGGAAGCGGGCCGAGATCCAGCAGCTGGTGGAGCAGAACATGGCCTCCACCGCGGACGAGGTCAGCCGCTTCGCCACCTCGCTCTTCATCATCGGCCGCGACGTGGTGGGCGGCGCGGTGAAGGCGGTGTTCGGCGCCTTCCTCGTCCTGATGCTCACCGCGTTCCTGAGCATGGACAAGGCGCGGATCATCCGCTTCTTCCACTCCCTCGTCCCGCCCGAGTACCAGGCGGCCTACGAGAACATCCAGGCCGGCATGGGCGTGGGCCTCGCCGGCGTGGTGCGGGGCCAGGTGCTGATCTGCCTCGCCAACGGGGTGCTCACGTTCATCGGCCTGTGGCTCCTGGACGTGAAGCTGCCCCTCATCCTGGCCACGGTGGCCGCCACCTTCTCGCTCATCCCGATCTTCGGCTCGATCCTCTCGACCCTGCCCATCGTGGCCATGGCGCTCACCGACAGCTTCGCCAAGGGCGTGTTCGCGCTGTTGTGGGTCATCGGCATCCACCTGGTGGAGGCCAACCTCTTGAACCCGAAGATCATGGGCGACGCGGCCAAGATCCACCCGGTGCTCGTGGTCTTCGCGCTGATCGTGGGCGAGCAGACCGCGGGTCTCATGGGCGCCCTGTTCGCGGTGCCGGTGGCCTCGGTGCTCGTCACCCTGTTCAAGTTCTTCCACCGGCGCGCCCTCGCGGCCGAGGGCGGGACCGCGGACATCCCGAGCGCTGAAGCGTGAGGCCTGGAGCGCGAGCACTGCGGCGGTGGAAACGTGCTCGGCCAGCCGGGGGATGACACAGCGCCCCAGGCAGATACCCTCTGCGCCGATGCCCCACCATCGCCCCCTGCTCGCCCTCGCCCTCGTGGCGTTCGCCGCCTGCCGCACCACCGCGCCCGCGACCGCGCCGGCCCCGGTCGACCCCGACGCTGACCCCTGGGCCCTGCTCGAGACCGGCGGTGACACCGAGGGCGCCCTCGCGATCTTCGACGCGTGGGCCGGCGGTCCGCGCGCGCTCGAGGGCCGCGTGGGCCGGATGGTGGTGGCGATGACCCGAACCGACGCGGACACCCTGCGCCGACTGCTCGAGGGCCTCGAGCCCGACGCGCTGCCCGAAGATCGGACCCTGGTCTACGCTGCGCAAGCTGCCTTGACGCTCAGGCCGGTCCCCGACGTGGCGGTGGCGCTCGGGCAGCGCGCGTGCGCCCTGGCCCAGCGCACCTCGGACGAGCCCCTGGCGGTGGCCGCCCGGAGCCCGTGCGTGATGGCGACCCTGGTGACCGCCGCCGGCCCCGACCTCGACGCTTGCAAGACGGGTTGCGATTCCACCCAGACCCTGGCCCTAGAGTTCGCGGGCACCGCGCCGGTCGCGATGGTCTCGGTCGGCGGCGCCGCGCCTGCGCCGTTCATCGTGGACACCGGCGCATCGAAGACCCTGCTCACCCGCGCCTTCGCCCAGGCCCACGGGATCGAGGTGGTGCCCGGCACCGAGCACAAGGTCCACTCCCCCGGCGGGCTCCTCGAGGCCGGCCTCGCCGTGATCGACGTCGCGATGGGCGGCCTCTACGTCGAGCGCGTGCCCGCCCTGGTGCTCGACCTCCCCATCGACTTCGTGGCGGGCATCGTGAGCCCCCAGAACACGTGGCGCCCGCTGGCGGTGACCTTCGACTTCCGCGCCTTCACCCTGACCACCGCACCCGCGGCCGGCCCCGACCCCGAGCTCGTCGCCCTCCCCCTCACCCTGGCCGAGGACAACCCATACCTCCGCGTCGCGACCCCCGACCGGCCGGTCGCGCCCATCCTCCTCGACACCGGCGCGCAGCACACCGTGCTCTTCACCCGCTGGGACGCCCTGGGCCCGCCCCTCGAGCGGGTGGGCGAGGCGCGGGTGGCGGGCGCGGGCGGCAAGGGGGCTACCGCCTTCACCACCAAGGCCCGCGTCCCGGCCGAGGCCGGACCGCTGACCTGGACGATCGAGCACCCCACCCTCGCCGACCGCCCGGACGAGGCGTTCCACCACGAGGTCCGGCACTACGGGCTGGTGGGCATGGACTTCATGCTCGGCCGCCGCGTGGTGCTCGACATGCCCGAGCGGACGCTCCGGATCTCGAAGGACGCCCGGCTCGCCGACTGGACGGTGGGCGAGGCGGTCACCTACGTGGTCCGGGCCAAGGGCTGGCCCGCGCCGGTGAAGGTCGAGGAGCGGGTGGTGGCCCGAGACGGAGACGCGGTGACCCTCGAGGCCGCCTACGAGGGCCCCGCGGGCCCCGTCCGCTTCCGCTACCGCATCCGCGACACCTGGGGCAGCCGGGGCACCTGGCTCATCTCCCGCCCAGCCGAGGCGATGTGGGACGTCGCGGCCGACGGCGCCCTCACCGAGGTCCCGGCCGAGCAGCGGGTCCAACGATGGCTGCCGGTCTTCGTGGGCTTCAAGGCCGTGGCGAGCGACAAGAACCCCGAGATCGCGTTCGAGCCCCAGCAGCGGGGCGATCGCAAGGTGTCCTGCACCCGGGTCGCCCTCCCCGCCGCGGCCAAGGACGCCCCCGAGGCGACCCTCGAGCTGGTGGAGTGCCCGCAAGACAACTGGCGGACCCGCCGCCTCACCGTGAAGAGCGCCACGGGTGAGGTCATCTACGAGTTCGTGGTGGAGTGATCGCCATCACACCCCCAACCAGGGGCCGCCCCTTGTAGGCCCCTCCATGCCCAGACGCGCGCTCACGCTCCTGTTCCCCCTCACCCTCGGACTCACTGCCTGCCTCGACGGCGGCGCGAACCTGCACGGCCAGGCCCCCGGCACTCCGGAGGGCGGGGTCGACGTCGGGCTCGGCCACATCGCGGTGGCCCCTGACGGCCGGTACTTCCTCAGCAACGCCAACGGCTACCTCGTGGTGGGTGACCTCGAGGCCCGCGCCATGCGCGCGCTGGAGGGCCTGCCCAAGGCGGATCTCATCGCGTTCTGGCCCGAAGGCTCGGGCTTCTTCCTCTTGTCGATGCCCACCTCCTTCGAGCCCGACGCCACCGAGGAGGTGCTCTCGTACGATCTCGCGCGGGGCGAGATCGTGTGGCGCGAGACGCTGCCGCGCTTCGACACCGGCCTCGACGTCGCGCCGGGCGAGCGGCTGGTGCTGTGGGGCTTCAACGGGGCGCGGGTGTTGGACGCCCGGAGCGGCGACGAGGTCGCCGACGTCCCCAGCGACGAGGGCCTGGCCGACCTGGACGTGCTCTCGGACGGCCGGCTCCTCATCACCTACTTCAGCACGCGCGACGCGGCTCGGGACCCGCACACCCGGATCGCGATGTTCGCCCCCTCTGGCGCGGCCCTTTGTGCGATCGACGTCCCCAACTGCAGCGCGGAGCTGGTGGTGGACGACGCCGAGACGCGGGCCTTCCTCGCCCCCACCCGGTGCGGGCGTGATCCGGTCTCGGTGGTAGAGCTCGAGGCAGAGGCCTGCCGCTTCCGCGAGAACCTGCCCGGGTTCGGGCCGGTGGCGCTCTCCCCCGACGGCGCAACCGTAGTTGCATTCATGGATCGCGACGCGGTCGATCCCGACGCCCCGCCCCTGCCCGCGGCGGTGCGCGACAGCGACGTGCGCTACCACCTGATGTTCATCGACGCCGAGGCGCTCACCTTCGACACCCTGCCGATCGGGGACGTGCTGCCGCGCTACACCTTCACCCCGGACGGCCGCACCCTCATCGTGGACCACTCGCTCCGCGAGGCGAGCGAGGGCCTGGCGCTCCTCGACGTGGCGGCGCGGGCCGTCCGGCCGGTGCGCGGCCCGGTGGTGGACATGGACCACTACGTGCTCACCCCCGACTCGGCCCGGGCCTTCGTGGTGGACGCCGGCCTCTACGCGCTCGACGTGCAACAGGCGTTGGTCCAGAGCGTGCCCCTGAGCTTCATCCCGCTGTCCATCAACATCACCCCGGGCGGGGACACGCTGCTCCTGCGCGACGCCCACAGCGGCAGCGTGATCACCTACGACGTCGCGGGGGAGAAGGAGTCGGGCGCGGTGCCGCTCATGTAGAGCCTTGGATCGAGCACCGCTGCGCTGTGTCCGCTGCACGGGTGAGCAAGGTGGCCGCGAGTCGCGTGCGAGCTTCCTCACAGTCGAACCGCACGACGATGCGTGGCAGGCTGTCATGCATGCGCCGCGCTCGTGTGGTCCCCGCCCTCGTCTTCCTCTTCGCCTGCAGCGAGGCCCCGAGTGAGCTCCTGGGCGACGCGGGCGAACCCGATGCAGGCCGGCTTGCGCCCGACTCGGGCGCGCCGGCGGATGCGGGCGCCGCGCCGGACTCGGGCCCGCCGGACAGCGGCGGCCCCGGGGACACTGGGGTGGAGGACGCGGGCCCGGCCGGGTGTACCACGGCGCCCGACTGCGCGAGCTGCGCGGCGGACGGGGAGTGCTGCTGGTTCAGCCTCAACTGCCAGCCGGGCTCGATCTGCAACACGCCGGACGAGTCGCTCTACGATCCCACGAAGCCGGAGCAGGTCTGCCTGCGCGTCGTCTGCACGTCCGACGCGGAGTGCGATCCGGGCGAGCAGTGCACGCTCGAGGGGCTGTGCCGGCCCCGGGTCTGCCAGGCGGACGACGAGTGCCCGAGCGGCGAGCTCTGCATCGGTGGCGCGTGCGGCGCGCCCCCCTCCCCGACCGAGGCGGACAGCTGCAGAGTCGTGACCCACCGCTGGGTCCTCACGCCCGGGCAGACCCTCCCGCTCGAGGCGGTGGTGCGCGACGCGAGCGGGGCGCCGCTGCGGCTCGGAGCGGCGTGGGTCAGCACCTCTCAGGAGGTGGCACGGGTGAGCGGAGAGGTCGTCACCGCGGGGACCGCCGCGGGCGAGGCCACCCTCACCGCCAGCGTCAACACCGGGGTGCCCTGCGCGGGTGAGATCACCGTCCTGAACCTCGGCGATCTGCCGCCCCAGGCGATCCGGATCACCGCGCAGTGGTCGGACGACGGCGCGCCGGTGGCGGGGGCGCCGGTGACGGTGACGGTGGCCGGCGGCGCCGCGACCAGCCTGGTCACCGGCGTGGACGGCGTGACCCGCCTCGAGAGCCCAGCCGACGTGGCGTCGGTGACGGTGCTCGCGGAGCCGGTCATCGTCTCGATCGTCAGCCCCGGGACCCGCGACGTGGTGCTCCGGGTACCGCGGCCGGTGTGGTCCGAGGCGGGCGGCGTGCGCGGGGTGGTGGACATCTCGGCCACCCGCCGGGCGGACGTGAAGCTGGGCCTGGTGGGCCCCGCCCAGCCTCAGGATCTGCTGGAGTTCGGCCGCCGACCCCTGATGGGGCGCGACCCGTTCCTCAGCTTGATCGACGCGCCCGAGCTCGGC
Source organism: Deltaproteobacteria bacterium (assembly GCA_020632995.1). Classification (GTDB taxonomy): domain Bacteria; phylum Myxococcota; class Kuafuiibacteriia; order Kuafuiibacteriales; family Kuafuiibacteriaceae; genus JACKEN01. The sequence goes on from JACKEN010000001.1 coordinate 1,733,362, forward strand.
ATCGAGGACACCGCGGAGCTCCCGGGCGGGATGCTCATGGGCCTCGCGAACCACGCCTTCACCGCCGACGCGGGCCGGTGCGGCGCAGTGACTCCGGGCACCGGCAAGCTGGGTTGCTACCTGTTCACCGTCCCCCGAGACTCGGGCGCGGTCTGGAGCACCTCCGGCCAGCTCCGCCTCTCCCAGGTCACCAGCCTCGCCAACGACCTCGCGAGCCTGATGGAGGGCCAGCGCTCCGCGCCTGTCCTCGCCGAGGTGGCCTGGCTCTCCCGCGGGATGTACCACGGCGTGGATCCGCAGGTCGTCCTGCCCTACGGTCCCCGCGTCCCCACCGATGGGGTGAGCGATTGCGCCGACCCCCTGCTCCCCGGCTACCTCGAGACGTGCCGGCCGGACTACGCGACCTACCAGGCCCACGCCCTCGCGGCTGACCACCGCCCGTCCCTGCACGCGGTGGTGGAGGTGCCCGACCTCCCCGCGGTCTCGGCCAGCGCGTGCGCGGACTACGCCTCCGCGGTGCTCGTCGCCGACCTCGGACCGCGCGGCCTCGTCCCGCTCGGCCTGGGCGCAGCGTCGGACCACCAGGACGACCGCGACCCACGGGACTGCCGGGTCACCGGCCAGCCCCGACCCTTCGAGGCCAACTCGGCAGATCTCTCGGACGGGCAGCTCGCGCTCTCGGTAGCCCCGCCCCACGCGGGGCTCGAGGGGCACCCGCTGCGCCTGGTGCTGACCGCGAGCGACGTCGAAGGGAACTCGGGCGAGGCCCGCTCGGCCCTCGTCACCACCCTCGCCGCCCTCGGCAGCGGCGTGGCCCCCACCGGGCCCTTCCCGGCCCTGCCCACCGCGACCATCGACGCGATGAACAACCGGGTCGATCTCCAGCTGGAGCCGCAGGCCGCCTTCGTGCGCCTCGAGCTCTTCCAGACCCGCCGCCGGTGGGTGGTCTACGCGCCCGCGGGCAGCACCCTCACCCTCCCGGACGAGCCTGCAGCGCAAGGCCTCTTGCAGAACATGACCGACGCCTCGGTGCTGAGCGTGCGGGGCGCGGACTACGGGCGGACGTGGGTGGCCGACGACGCGGCGCGCCTGGATCCGAACCGGACGGTGGAGGGGTTCGCGGCGCGGCGGGTCCTGCCCTGACCGGGGCGGCCAGGGCAGAACCGCAGGGCTAGCGGCTGGCCACGGGCACGTAGTCCCGCGAGTTGGCGCCGGTGTAGATCTGGCGCGGCCGGGTGATCTGGAGCTTCTGATCCGCGCTCTCCCGCCACTGCGCGATCCAGCCGGGCAGCCGGCCGAGGGCGAACATCACCGTGAACATGTTCGTGGGGATGCCCAGCGCGCGGTAGATGATGCCGCTGTAGAAGTCGACGTTCGGGTAGAGGTTCCGCTCCTTGAAGTACGAGTCCTTCAGGGCGTGGTCCTCGAGCCGGCGCGCGATGTCGAGCAGCGGATCCTTGATGTGGAGCTTCTCCAACACCTTGTCGCAAGCCGCCTTCAGGATCGTGGCTCGCGGATCGAAGTTCTTGTAGACCCGGTGGCCGAAGCCCATGAGGCGGAAGGTCGAGTCCTTGTCCTGGGCGAGCCGGATGTACTTGTCGACGTCCGAGTTGTCCTGGCGGATGACCTCGAGCATCTCGAGCACCTTCTGGTTGGCGCCGCCGTGGAGCGGGCCCCACAGGGCGCAGATGCCGGCGGAGATCGAGGCGAACAGGTTGGCCTGGCTGCTGCCCACGGTGCGGACGGTGGTGGTGGAGCAGTTCTGCTCGTGGTCCGCGTGCAGGATCAGGAGCTGGTCAAGGGCCCGCGCGACGTCGTCGTCCACGTGGTAGGGCTCGCTGCGGAAGCCGAAGAACATCTTCAACAGGCGGCCGGCGTAGGTGAGGGTGTTGTCCGGGTAGATGTAGGCCTGCCCCCGCGACTGCTTGAAGGCGAACGCAGCGATCGTGGGCACCTTGGCGAGCAGGCGGATGCTGTTGATGTGCACCTGCTCCGCGTTCAGCGGGTCGTACTCGTCCTGGTAGTAGCAGGACAGCGCGTTCAGCATGGACGACAGTATGGCCATGGGGTGCGCGTTGGGCGGGAAGTGGGTGATCATCCGCTTCAGGTCCTCGTGGATGAGGCTGTGGCGGGTGAGCAGGCCCTCGAACTCATCGAGCTGCGTCTTGTTGGGCAGCTCGCCGTTCAGGAGCAGATAGGACACCTCGGTGAACGTGGAGTGCTGGGCCAGCTGCTCGATGGGGTATCCGCGGTAGCGCAGGATGCCCTTCTCGCCATCGATGAACGTGATGGCGGAGGTGCACGACCCCGTGTTGAGGAACCCGGGATCCATGGTGATGTAGCCGCTCTGCTTGCGCAGGGGCTTGATGTCGATGGCCTTCTCTCCCTCGCTCCCCTCAAGGGTGGATAGCTCGTAGGTCTTGCCGTCGAGGTTCAAGGTCGCCTTGCCGCTCATGCTGTGTGTTCCTCCAGGGGTTGGGGTCCAGGTCGCGTGGTGCAAGCGGTGTGCTCAGCGTCAACCGAGCCCCGAGGCGACCACACTCGGCCCACCAACTACTCGGTCGTAACAGGTTTTTGCGCAACACGTCACCGGTCAGGATCTCCAACGTCCCAGATCGTGATGCCTCGCCGCCCCTAGGGGGGTCCCCGGAGGCGGGCGGATGGTGCTAGCAAAGGGGGCCGTGGCGGACCTCCCGGACACCCCCGACCTCGGCGCGCTGGTGGGCGCCGACCCCGCCGCGCTCGCCCAGCTCTGGGACCAGGTCTATCCCACGCTCCGGGCCCTCGCCCGCCGACGCATGGCCCGGGAGGCCCCCGGCCACACCCTGAGCGCGACGGCCCTGGTCCACGAGGCCTACGCCGAGCTGGCCGGCCAGCAAGGCGTCTTTCAGAACCGGGCCCACTTCATGGCCCTCGCCGCCATGGCGATGCGCCGGGTGCTCTGGCACCACGCCGAGGCCCGGCGGGCCCAGAAGCGCGGGGGCGACCTGGGCAGGATCACCTTCGCCGACGAGCTCTTCGGGCAGGAGGTCGAGCCGGAGCGCCTGCTCGCCCTCGAGCAGACGCTCCAGACCCTCGAGGCGATGGATGCCAGGCAGGCCCAGGTGGTGGTGATGCGGGTCTACGGCGGGATGGCCCACGAGGAGATCGCGGAGGTCCTCGGGGTGTCGGTGCCGACGGTCGGCCGCGACTGGCGGGTGGCCCGGGCCTGGCTCGCCAAGAACATGGCCGGCTAGAAGCGCCCCACCGCCACCACCCCCTGCGGGCCGAGAGCCAGCCCGACCGGCGCCTCGGGCACGTCGAGGAGGTACAGGAGCCCCCCGGTGAGAGCGGCGGCGGCCCCGACCCCCAAGAGGGCGCCGGCCGCCGCGCGGAACCCGTCCCGGCGGTCGAGGGCCTGGTTCACCGCGTCGCCGTCCTCCGGCTCCAGGTTCTCGGTCGGGGTCCCGAGGTCCGCCTGCCCCTGGAAGTGCACGGCGAGGCCGGCCGAGGTCGCGCCCAGGGCCACCAGGCCCGCCCCCGCCCCCAGCAGGCCGAAGGCCACCTTGCGCTGGGTGGTGGTCCGCAACGGGAGCTGCACCGTCAGCGCGCCGTCCTGAGGCACCTCCACCGCGACCCCGGCCGGGTGGGCGCCGCTCCGGCGGGCGTCCATCCGGTGGGGCCCCGGCGCGAGGGCGAGGGGCGCCGCGAGCGGGGCCTGGCCCACCGCCCGACCGTCGACGTAGAGCTCGGCCCCCGGCGCGGTCTCCACCGTGACCCGACCCGGGCGCGGGCTCAGGGGCACCGTCACCGGGGTCATCCGGGCCTCCACCGCCTCGGCCGACAGCGCCGCCGGGTCGAAGCCGGGCGCCTCCACCCGCACCTCGTGGGCCCCGGGCGACACCGCCACCAGCGCCGGCACCGGCGCGGGCGGGGCGCCGTCGACGGAGGCGGTCGCGCCCGGCGCCGCGCTGTACACCAGGAGCTCGGTCGGGGTCGGCGCGGGCGCGGCGGGTGGCGGCGCCTCCACCCGCAGGCGCAGCGCCTCGAGTTGCTGGATCTGGTCCACCGCGTCCTCGCGGCGCCCACCCCGGGGGGCCTCTCGCAGGTAGACGCGATAGAGCTCCAGCGCGCGGAGCAGCCGGGCCGGCGCCCGGTCCTCGAAGAACCCCCGGCGGCACGCCTGGGCGAGCGAGAACGCCACCGCGGGGTCCGGGTAGAAGCGATAGGCCGCCTCGAGGGCGCGGATCGCCTCGCCGTAGCGCCCCTGGGCGTAGGCCGCGCCCCCCGCCTCGAACAGGCGCTTGGCCTGGGCCACGTCGTCCTCCGATTGGGCCGCCGCCGGGCCCGCGAGCGCGAGGGCCAGGGCGATGCAAGCGATCTTGCGCATCATCGGTGGGCCCTCCCGCGGAGGGGGAACAGGCCCTCGCCGAAGAGGAGCACGAGGTCGGGGATGCCGTCGGCGTCGAGGGCCCCGGCGCGGAGCACCACCGGCCCCTGGTGCGGGTCTCGGTCCGGCACCGGGGCCACCGGGCTGGCCTCGACCATCAGCCCCTCGCCCTCGTCCCGCGCGATGAAGAGTCCGCCGTCGGTGAACAGGGCGAGCTCCGGGGTCGGATCGTCGTCGACGTTCAAGGCCGCTGCGCCCCACACGTCGCGGCCAGGCAGGAGGGGTTGCGGTTCGGGCCCGACCAGGGTCGCGCCGGCGACCTCGGGGTTCAGATAGAGCCACGCGGTGCCCCGCCCGCCCGGGCTCGCGGGCGCGAACACCACCACGAGGTCTTCGTGGCCCTCGTCGTCGAGGTCCGCCCGCACGAGGTGGGTGGGGACGCCCACGCCGGGCGGCGCGGCGCGGGTGGCCACCTCCACTCCATTCATCGCCACGTTCAGCGCGGCGATGAATGGCGCGCCGCCGCAGCCCGGATCCACCGAGTCGGCCAGCCCCACCGGGCGCGCGCCGTCCACCGCGAAGATCACCGGGGTGTCGGAGTCGGTGGGGCCGGCGTAGAGGGCGCAGGCCCCGTGAAAGGTACCTTGCGGCTCCACCGAGACCGGGTGCGGCGCCCCGCCCATCGCCGCCTCGTCCCCCGGCAGGAGCCAGGCGGCGTCGGGGCCGAGGACCAGGCTGTCGGGCAGATCCGGGGTCTCGCCGAGGAGCGGCCCCGCCACCACCGCGAGGCCCGGTGTGCCCGCAACCGGGTCGCCGAGCGGCGCCGGCCCCAAGAGGCCGCGGGTGGGCGCGCCCAGGAGCAGGATGGATTGCATTCGATCGTCGGCGGGGAACAGCACCACGTCGTGCGCCGGATCCGGGTTGGGGCCCCGCGGCAGGCTCAGCACCGCCTCGAGCCCCGCGATCTCCTCCGGCCCGGCGGCGAAGGTCCGGTCCTCGAGCGGGGCCCGGGGGTCGCCGAAGAACACCGTGACGCCCTCCTGCCCGGCCGCGCCCTCGGTCACCGCGGCCACGTCCGTCACCCCGTCCCCGTCGAAGTCCCCGACCCGCAGGCTCTGCGCCTTGGCCACGTCCGCGACCGCGCGGGGCGAGAACGCCCCAGGCCGCACCTGGAGGAGCGCGGTGAGCCCCACCGGATCACAGCCCGCGCTCTTCGCGCGGGGGGTCGCCACCACGTCCATGAGGCCGTCCCGGTTCACGTCGGCGAGCACCGCCTCCGCCCACGCGTCGCCCTCGATCCGGGCGAAGACCCGGCTCACCGCGTCGGCGCCGAGCAGGAACACGCCGTCCTCGGTGACCAGGTCGGGGCGCCCGTCCGCGTCGAGGTCCCCCGTGGCGAGCACCAGCCGCTCCCCGTTGCAGGCGACCGGTTGACCCTCGGGCCGCTGATCGAGCCCCTGGAACCGCGTGGACACCGCGGCGGGGCCGAAGCCCGCCGCGTCCCCCGGGGCCACCGCCACCGTCTCGTCGCTCAGGTACGCCAGGAGCTCCGGCCAGCCGTCCGGCTCGAGGTCCGCCAGCGCCAACCCGGTGACCGCGCCTGGCAGGTCGACCTGCACAGGGGGGGAGAAGCTCATGCAGCCGTCGGCCCCGAGCGCGGCCGACACCCACCACGCGGTGGCCGCGCCCTCGAACGCCACCACCACCCGCAAGCCGTCCTGCGTCCGCGCTATGGACGGCCGCAGCGCGGCGGCGGCGTCACCCGCCATGGGCGCGCTCACCGCGGACGGGCAGGCGGGATCCGGCGCGGCGAGCGCCACCCCGCCCCCCACCGCGCTCAGGTAGACGAGGACCTCACCGTCGAGCACCGGCGCGGGCACCGCGGCGAGGACCGGGCCGGGCGCCGCGACGCTCCGGCGGGGCGCGAGCGCGGTGCCGAGGTGACCCGACCCGCCCCACAGGACGTGCAGCTCGAGCGGCGCGTCGTCGGTGGCCGCCGCCGCCGCGGCGGGGAGGAAGAGGCCCCCCGGGCCCAGCTCCGGATCCAGGGGCGCGGCGTGGAGCGGGCCCCGCAGCGCCTCGAAGGCCGCCTGGGCCACCACCCGGGGCTCGCCCGCGAGCGACAGCGCCTCGAGCGCGCCTCCGACCCTACGTACGACCTCCTGGACCCCGTCGCCGGTCAGGTCCGCCAGCTCGAGCTGATCCGCGCGCAGGATGAGGGCGGGATCATCGGCCAGGACGAAGCGGCCGTCGGGGTGCCGGCAGGTCAGATCCGCCGAGCAGACCCAGCCCTCGGGGCACCGCGCGTCGCCGCCACAGAGGTACCGGCAGGCGGAGGGGCTGCCGTCGGCCGGCCCGCACGAGAGGGCCTCGCCCCGGTCGGGGTCGGCGAAGGTGTCGCAGTCCTCGCCCGCCTCCACCACCAGGTTCCCGCAGGTGTCGGGCTCGAAGCGCGGGATGTCCGCGCACCCGGCGACGATGAGGAACAGGGCGAGCGCGGGACAGCGTGCAGACTTCAACGCCACGGTGCCTCCAGGTCGGGGTGCAGGGGCGCGGGCTCGGGGGCCAGGGTCACCTCCAGCGCCCGATCGCGGTCCGGTCGCACCTCGAGGGTGCGGGTCAGGTGCCCCGGCGCGCTCACCCGGAGCACGAGGGGGGCGTCCTGCCTCGGCAGGTCGACTTGCAACGGGAGCCGCCCGACCACGCCGCTCGGGCCCCGGACGAGGGCGCCGACCGGGGCGCCGTCGAGCTGCAAGCGGACCTGCGCCGGAGCCAGCGCCGGCGCCGACGGTGTGTCGTTCGTCGCGGCCACCGGGGGCGGCGCGGTCGGCGCGGTCGGCGCAGGGACGGCCGCGCCCAAGGCCGCATAGCCCAGCGCCGCCAGCAGCCCTGCCCCGGTCACCGCGAGCGCCCAAGCGAGCGGGCGGCGCGCGCCGCCCGGCCCCGCCGGCGTGGCCTCGAGCTCGACCGGGCGTGGGGACACTGGCTCGTCCGACGCGGCGGCGCCAAGCCTCCGGCCATCGAGCGTTGGGGACGCGGCGGTGCCCGGCGTCGTCGCCGCGCGCGCTGGAGCCGTCACGGCGGGCAGGTCCGCAGGCTCGCCCCGCACGGCGGCCGTCCTCGGCGTAGCGCGCCGATCTGGGGGCCCACTCGGTTGGCCCGCCCGCGCCTCGCCCACCAGCGGCCCCGCCACCGTGGCCTCACCGTCCGGGCGCATCGCGCGCACCGCGGCCACCAGGTCGGTGGGGCGGCGGGCCGGGTCCTTGTCCAGCATCTGCAAGATGACCTGCTCCGCCGCGGGGCTCACCGGCACCAGGGCGGAGGGCGGGGTGGGCGGGGTCTGCACGTGGTGCATGAGCATCTCCACCACCGAGCTCCCCAGGAACGGGAGCCGCCCGGTGACGAGCTTGTAGGCCATGACCCCGAAGCTGTAGACGTCGGTCGCCGGGCCCACCGGCGCGCCCCGGGCCTGCTCGGGGGACATATAGGCCGGGGTCCCCACGAGCACCCCGGTGGCGGTGCGGTGGCTCTGCTCGCCCTCGCCCAGGAGCTTGGCCACCCCGAAGTCGAGGAGCTTCGCGGAGGCCGGCGGCCCCGACAGCACCATCACGTTGTCGGGCTTCAGGTCGCGGTGCACGATGCCCTGGGCGTGGGCCGCCTCGAGGGCCCTCGCGACATCCAGCAAGAGCGGCGCCGCCTCCTCGATCGGGAGCCGCTCGCGCTCCGCGAGCAGCGCCGACAGCGGCTGCCCCTCGACCAGCTCCATGAGCGCGTAGCGCCGCCCGTCCGGTAGCGCCCCGAACCCGAACACGTCGACGATCCCCGGGTGGCCCAGCGCCGCGGCGGCCCGTGCCTCGGTGATGAAGCGCGCCGCGTGCTCGGGGTTGGCGCTCCTCGCGCGGTGAAGCACCTTGGCCGCCGCCCGCTTGCCGATCACCGGGTGGTGGACCTGGTAGACCGCGCCGAACCCGCCCGCGCCGAGGCAGCGCTCCACCACGAACTCGCCCACCGGGGTCCCCGGGGCCAGAGCCTCGGTGGTGGCGGCGTGGGGCCCATCGAGCAAGCTGTGTTGCTGCTCATCCGCTGACAACAGGTCTTGCACTTCTTCCACCAGCTCCGGATCGGAGGCGGCCTCCGCCTCGAGGAGGGCGCGGCGGGATTCGGGATCCGGCTCGGCCACCGCGCGCTCGAACAGCGCGCGCACCTGTCGCCACCGCTTTGGATCCACCGCGCCATGATAACAGGCCCACCGCGGCCGCGCCGCCTCAGCCGCGGCAGCGCTCGAGGTCCGCGTCGGCCAGGCTGGGCTCGTCGAAGAACACGTTGTCGTGCTCGACCACCCGCTCGGACGGCCCCACCGTGAAGTGCTTGTAGTTGCTGTTGAAGACCGCGTTGAAGCGGACCTCCACGTCCCGGATCAGCTCCCCGTTCTCGCTGTTGAGCTCGATGCCGTGATCGGCGCGCCCCACCACGTTGTGCTCGATGACGAGCTCCGCCCCGCCGTCCACGTAGATCCCGTCCGAGGACTCGTCGCCCTCGGGGTAGGCGCAGTTGCCCCGGGTGCAGTAGGGCCAGTAGTTCGACGCGTCGAGCACCACGTTGTCGGCCACCAGGCCGCCGGTGGGGGTCTCGTCGTTGTTCTTCTCGTAGCCGATGACGTCGATCGCGATGTTGTTCACGTCGTGGACGTAGTTCTTGGCCACCCGGTACCCGAACACGTTCCCGTTCACCACCAGGCACTCGCTGCTCCCCACGTAGAGGTGGAACAGCTCGTTCCCGTCGATCACCAGGTTCGTGAGGCGGTCACCCTCGGCCTGGGCGAGGATGCCGTGCCCGTCGTAGCTGCAGGTCTGTTGCTCCAGCACCCCCGGCCCGATGTCGTGGACCACGTTCCCGAGGATCGCCACGTCGTCCACGTCCGCGCCCTCCGGCTCCACCAGCACCCCGTAGGTGTCGGCGAGCGCGGCCCGCTGGTGGGGCCCGATCTCGAAGCCCTGCACCACCACGTGGCTGGCGGTGACCCGCACCACCGCGTCGGCGTCGTGGCCGCCCACAAGGTGGGCCCCCGGCGCGCCGGCGAAGATCACCGGCGCCCCGTCCTCGCCGCCCTGGCTGATCTCCAGCCCGCCCGCGTAGGTCCCGGCCGCCACGTGCACCGTGGTGCCCGGCCCCGCCTCGTCGGCGGCGCGCTGCACGGTGCGCCAGGGGTGGGCCGCGGAGCCGTCCGCCCCGTCGTCGCCGTCGGGCGCCACGTACCGCTGGGTGGTGCCCGCCGCCACCGGGGCGTCGTAGGCAGCCCCCGCCCGGGACGCGCCCAGGGCCTCGGCCGCCCCCGGGGTCAGGGCGCGGGCCGCCTCGAGGGTCAGCCGGTCCGCCGGCGCCACGTAGCCGGAGTCGGGCGGGCGCACGTTGGCCGGGGCGGTGGGCTCACCGCCGCAGGCGGCGGGGAGCAGGAGGAGCGTGAGGAGGTGTGATCGCTTCATATCCACCTACGCCGGAAGCGTAGTCCGAATCGATCACGAATTCCTGGGGGCCCGGGCCGGCGGAGCCGTCCCACCCCTCTCCGCCGGGCTGCGCCCGGCTGCGCGCTTCGCTTGCGAATTCCTGGGGGCCCGGGCCGGCGGAGCCGTCCCACCCCTCTCCGCCGGGCTGCGCCCGGCTGCGCGCTTCGCTTGCGAATTCCTGGGGGCCCGGGCCGGCGGAGCCGTCCCACCCCTCTCCGCCGGGCTGCGCGCTTCGCTTGGGGTTTTTTTGAGCCCACGCCCGATGAAACGCCTGGGGTAGACTCGCGCGGTGTCCCGCCTCCCTCCGCTGGTGGCCCTCGCCGCCCTCCTGGCCGGGTGCCCCGACGCGGACTTCTCCTACCCGACCCCGCCCCCCGAGATCCTGCGCTTCTCGGCCACCCCCTTCCAGGTCGCGCCAGGCGCCCCGGTGACCCTTCGCTGGGAGACCGCGGGCGCGGACCGGGTGGCCCTCGGCGGGCTCCCCGAGGGCGAGGTGGTGGTGGACGCCGAGGGGCAACGCGTCCTGCACCCCGACGCCGCGCTGGTCCTGACCCTGTCGGCGGTGGGCCCCGGGGGCGAGCGGCGCGCCCGGGTCGAGGTGCAGATCGAGGCGACCTCCGAGGTCGCGATCACCCTGCTCGAGGTCACCCCCGCCGCGGTCCGGGCCGGGATGCCGGTGCGGGTGCGCTGGGCGACCGACGGGGCGCGCGCGGTGAGCCTGCGCACCACCGACGGCGGCGCCGCAAGCGACGTTGCGGCGAGCGGCGCGGTCGTGCTGCGGCCCACCAGGGACGTCGAGGTGGTGCTCCGGGCGGAGGGCGCCCCTGCCGCGGTCGAGGCCCGACGCGCGATCCACGTCCTCCCCGAGCGGGCTGAGATCCTCTCCTTCAACGCCACCCCGAACCCCGCCGTCGCGGGCGCGGCGGTGACCGTGGTCGCCGAGGTCCAGGGCTTCACGACGGCGCGCATCTGGCGCGACACCTCGGACGGACCGCTCACGATCATCGAGGTGCAACGGGCCGACCTGGTGGGCGAGGACCCGGTGGAGCTCCGCGACGTGATGCGAGACCTCCCAGTGGGCACCACCACCCTGCACCTCACCCTCGAGACCGCGGACACGGTCGAGGAGGACGAGGTGCGCATCTCGGTCACTCCGGCCGAGCTCCCGCGGGTGGAGTCCTTCACCGTCACCCCCACCGTCACCGGGAGCGGCGGCGACGTCCGCGCGCGCTGGCGAGCGCAGGACGTGAGCCAGGTGGACCTGCTGGTCGACGGTCGCGCCTACCGCGACCTGCCGCTCTCCGGAGAGGCCGACGTGGTGATCACCCGGGACCAGGACGTCCAGCTCCGCTGTCAGGTGGCTGGGCAAGGCGCCCTGCTCGCCCTCGCCCCCGTCCAGGTGGACCCGCGCCTGCCCACGATCGTGGGCCTGACCCCCCTCGGCACCACCGACACCTCCAGCCTCGCCCTCCACTGGGAGGTGCTCGACGCGGACCGGGTCGAGCTGTCGGACGGCGCAGGCTTCAGCGCCACCTCCACACACGCCCAGGCCGCCCTCACCTGGACCGCCACCCGCACCGTGGACGTGCGGTTCCGCGCGGTGAACGCGGCGGGCGCGACCGAGCGCCACCTCACGCTGGCCGCGGGGCCGCTCCCCGAGATCGTGCGCTTCGAGACCCCGCGCCCCGAGGCCCGGAGCGGCCGGTGGGTGCGCTTCGAGTGGGAGACCGTCGGCGCCCAGCGGGTGTGGCTGCTCGCGTTCCGGGAGTCGCGGCGGGTGCCGGCCTCGGGCGCCCTCTACGTCCGCGCGGACACCACCGGCGCGTCGACCCCCACCCTGATCGCCACCGGGCTCGACGGCAGCACCTCGGCCGGCCTGCCCTTCACCGTCGGCTCCAACGGGAGCACCTCGGAGTCCGAGCCGAACGACCACTTCCAACAGGCCCAGGGGCCCTTCACGGTGCGCCCGGCCGACCTGGCGGCGTGGCTGACGCCCGACGACGTGGACTACTTCTACCTCCCCGGCACCAACGCGCGCCTGCAAGCTCGGTTGACGAGCACCCAGCCCTGCCCGGCCGGCCTCCTGGTCGAGGTGTGGCGCGACCTGGGGGCGGAGGGCCCGGTGGGCCCGCTCTGGGTGGTCGAGGGCAGCGACGGCGTCTGTCCACGGCTCGACAGCGCCTCCGCCCCCGAGCTGGCGGACCTCGAGCCGCCGTGGTTCCTGGTGGTGCGGCGCGACCCCAGCGCGACCACCAGCCTCCCCTACGTGCTCCAGGTGAGCGACGAGGCGCGGGCGTGCGGGGACGGCGTGCTGGACGTCAACGAGGCTTGCGACGACGGCAACACCCAAGGGGGCGACGGCTGCGACCGGGCCTGCCTCCTCGAGGGCACCGACGAGGTCGAGCCCAACGACGTGCCGGGCCTGGCCCAGCCGTGGTCCGGGGCCCCGCTCGAGGGGACGCTGTTCGCCCGCGACATCGATCTGTACACCTTCACCGTCGCCCCGGGCGCCGCGCTCAGGGGCCTGAGCCTGTCCGCGCCGGGCGGCGGCGCGTGCGGGCTGGAGGCCGAGCTGAGGATCTTCGACGCCCAGGGGTCCCTCCGGGCCCACGCCGCGGCCGCCCTCTGCCCGAGCCTGCCGCCGGAGGCGGTGGTGCTCGAGCCGGGCACCTACCAGCTCCAGATCACGCCGGGCTCCGGCCGCCTCGGGCCGCGGCGGGGCGGCTACCTGCTCTCCTGGGACCCCTGACCGCGGCCGGGCGGCGGCGGGCTGGACACCCGGGGCCCGCCATGTGCAAACATCCGCCCGTTGATCTCCACCGTCGAGAAGGTCCTGTTCTTGAAGTCCATCGACCTGTTCAGCCAGATCCCGGGCGAGGACCTGGCCCGGGTGGCGCAGATCGCCGAGGAGCTCGACTTCGAGGGCGACGAGCACATCATGAAGGAGGGCGAGATGGGGGACTCGATGTACCTCATCGTCGACGGCCGGGTGCAGGTCTTCAAGGGCGCCCGCATGGTGGTGGAGCTGGGCGAGCGCGAGTGCGTGGGCGAGATGGCGATCCTCGACTCCGAGCCGAGGAGCGCGACGGTGCGGGCGAGCGGCCCGGTCCGGACCCTGCGCATCGAGCGCGAGGACTTCTACGAGCTCATGAACGAGAAGGCGGAGATCGCCCGAGGCATCATCAAGGTCCTCACCCGCCGCCTCCGCACCACCACCGCCCTGTAGCCCCGTCGTTAGAGAATGAACGGCCGGCCTCGGATGTCCGAGGCGACCGCCGCCCGCGGCGGGTGGGGTGGGCCCGGGGCGGTTGCGCCGTTGCCGGAAAGTCCCGTCAAATCCGCAAGTTCCGGCGTCCCTGACGCCAGCCTCGGGCGGGACGACGGCCCGGTGGTGGCGTCGGCCCCGATCATGCACACTCAGGAGGCGTTGACCCGAACTCGAGAGCGAAGCGCGAAGCCGGACGAAGCCCGGCGGAGAGGTGTGGGACGGCTCCGCCGGCCCGGGACCCCAGGAAGGCGCCCTGTCGCCGCCCTGGCCACCGCCCTGGCGGCCCTCACCGCGAGCAACTGCACCTGCGACGACGGCGGCGGCGTCGTGAGCGGGAAGTCGAAGATCTTCGCCAACCCCACTCGGATCGATCTCGGGCGGGTCTTCGTCGGGGGGAGCGCCGAAGACACCTTCCAGCTCACGGTGTCGGGGGTGGTCCCGGTGACGTTCTCGGCCCGCTTCGACGGCGGTGAGACCGCGGGGCTCCGGGCGGGGCCCGCGGCGGGGCGGATCCTGGCCGGCGGCAGCCTGACGATGACGGTGCAGCTCATCCCCCGCACCCCCGGGCCCCGCTACACCACCATCGTCTTCGATCACGACGCCGAGGAGACCCCGGACCCGGTGCGGGTTGAGGTGGTCGCCCAGGTGGTGGACGTGCCGGACTGCGAGGACGGCAACGGCTGCACCGAGGACACCTTCGACATCGAGACCGGCCAGTGCAAGCACGAGGCGGTGCGGGTGCCGTGCGACGACTTCAACGCCTGCACCCAGAACGACACCTGCGTGGAGGGGGTCTGCCTGGGCGAGAGCGTCTCCTGTGACGACGGCAGCGTCTGCACCGACGACGTCTGCGACCCTCAGCAAGGCTGCCTGCACCTCGACACCATCACCTGCGACGACGGCAACGGCTGCACCCGGGACCTCTGTGACGGCACCACCGGGTGCCGCCACGAGGTGCTCGAGGACGGCACCCCGTGCCAAGACTTCGAGCTGTGCACCACCGGCGACATCTGCCTGCTCGGCGAGTGCCGCGGGGTCGCGGTGGACGACGGCCAGGAGTGCGACGACGGCGACCCCTGCTCGCACGACGACCAGTGCATCGAGGGTCGGTGCCGCGATCCGGGCTACCGCCGCGCCCAGGTGGGCGAGCTGAAGTACCACACCCCGGTGGGTCCGCTCGCCCCCGGCGCCGCGCGCAACCCCATCGTGGACCGCGACAGCACCACCTTCATGGGCACCGAGGACGGCGTGGTCGCGGTGGACCAGTGCGGCGAGGTGCGCTGGCACAACCGTCAGATCGGCACCCCCCGCTTCGAGGCCGCCGCCTCTCTCCCCGGCCTCCTCAGCGTGCCGGTGGGCTCCACCATCGTCGACGTCGAGACGGTCACCGGCACGATCACCCGGCGGCTGGAGCTGGCCGACGTGTTCCCGGCGGTCGAGACCGCCTCGACCGCCACCGTCACGGTAGAGGTGCTGGACGTGGCGGTGCGCGGCTCGGGTGGCCTGGTGGTCTCGCTCTTCCAGGAGGTCTCGGACCCCGCGTCGCAACACGGCCTGCTCATCGAGGTGGACCCGGGCCACAACATCGCGAGCCTGTTCCGCGACCTCGGCACCCGCCACGCCCGGCGCGTGGCCATCGACCAGGACGAGGCGGTGGTCACGCTGATCTCCGACGGTGTGCCCACCGCGGTCTCGACCCAGCAGCAGGTGATCCGCTTCGGGCTCGAGGGGCTCCCCGAGACCACGTGGTCGACCAGCCGGGTGGGCGCGGTGGAGAGCGACCTCGCGATCGGCCAGGCGGGCGAGGTGCTGTGGACCGCCGGCCTGTACTCGATCTCGCGCCACGGCGAGGTCGACGTGCTCCTCGCCCCCGCCAACGACCCCGCGGTGATCGAGACCGGACCCCCGGTGCTCACGAGCGCCCGCATCTACGTGGTGGTGCGGCGGGAAGACGCCCCCTCGGCCGGCCCCGGCGCCCCCGGCGGGACCTTCCACCTGCTCGCCCTGACCTCCTCCACCGGGGCCACCGTCTTCGATCGGGTCCTCCCCGCTCGGGCGGTGCGGATGAGCCCGGCGGTGGACCGGGAGGGCAACGTCTTCGTCCTCCTCGAGGACGGCGAGGCGCGGGGCTACGCGCCCGACGGCAGCGCCCTGTTCGCGGTGTCGCTGCCGGTGTCGAGCGAGGCCCTGGCCGCGGTGACGGTGACCCTGTCCCCCGACGCGGTGCTGGTGGCGGCGATCGAGGACGCGATCTTCGGGGTGCAGTCGGTGGCGCCCCTCGACTTCTCGGCGTGGCCCCGGCACCGCCGCGACAACCTCTCCACCGGGCACAGGTAACCCATGACGATCCCGCTCCAGAAGACAGCCCTCGCCTTGGCCCTCTGCAGCCTCGCCGTGACCGCCGGATGCGCGGGCTGCGACGAGACCGGGGTGCTCTCCGTGGTCCCCGACATCGAGGTCGCCCCCACCACCCTCGACCTGGGCGAGGTCCCCTTCGGGGTCGAGCGGCAGGGCACGGTGACCATCCGCAACCTGGGTAACGGCCCCCTGGCGCTCACGAGCGTCCGGCTGAGCGACGAGACCCTCTTCCGCCTCCAGAAGCACCCCGGCGACGTGGTGGGCGCGGGGGTGAGCGACGTGGCGGTGATCGCGGCCAACGCCCCTGATGTGGTGGGCACCTACATGACCACCTTGATCATCGAGAGCGACGACCCGGACGAGCCGCTCGAGGAGGTGCCGGTGCGCCTGGTGGCGGTGGCGCCGCCGCCCTGCGACGACGGGAACCAGTGCACCGAGGACTGGTTCGACACCGACACCTCGGAGTGCCGACATCGCTTCGCGGACGGCCTCACGTGCTTTCCGGCCGACAAGTGCATCATCGACGCGGTCTGCTCCCAGGGGGTCTGCCTGGGCCGCCAGAAGACCTGCGATGACAACTCTGCTTGCACTCGGGACTACTGCCGCCAGATCGACGGCGAGTGCCTCTTCATCGAGGACGCCTCCACCTGCGACGACGGCAACGACTGCACCTTCGACAGCTGCAACGCCCAGGGGTGCCAGCACGAGAACCTGCCGAGCGGCGAGGCCTGCGACGACGACGACCTGTGCACGGTGGCCGACGCGTGCTTCCAGGGGGCCTGCGTGGGCCGCGGCGTCCGCGAGGGCGAGGCCTGCGACGACAGCGACTCCTGCACCACCGGCGACACCTGCCTGAGCGGCGTGTGCACCGGCCAGTCCATCGTGGACCCCACCCAGGAGGGCGACGTCGTCTTCACCTACCCGCTCATCAACTGGCCCTCCGGCGCGTTCCTCCACCGCCGCGAGGTCAGCATGAGCCGCGAGAGCAGCGTCTTCTACGGGCTCGATCACCTGCGGCTCCCCAACGACGAGGGCCTCACCCACGTGGTCTTCGCGATGAACCAGTGCGGCAGCGACGTGTACCAGTTCTCCTATCGGCCCCCGGACGCGCACGTGCTGGTCAGCTACGTGCGCCGCGGCATCCAGATCGGGCAGAACGACCTGGTCCGGATGTACGTCGGGGTTCGGCAGCGCCCGCAGGACGGCTACGAGCCCCAGACCACCACCTACCTGCTCGATCGGACCGGGCAGGTCCTCGCGTCCGGCGTGCAGACCCTGGGCGGCGAGACCGGGCGCTCCCTGCTCCCCGACGGCTCACACATCTATGGGGTGATCTGGCCCCTCACCCAGGGCGCGCCCACCGCCGAGAACCCGGCCCGCCAGAACCTCGTCATCGTGCGCGAGGACGTGCAAGGCAACGTGCTCTGGCGCCACGAGCGGACCTCCGAGGACTGGGCGGAGTTCCTCGGCGTGGCCGGTCCGCGCGTGCTCTTCTGGGCCAACGGGCGCTTCGGCGCCCTCGACTTCAACACCGGTGCCCAGGTGTGGAGCCAGCCGACTGCGGTGATCACGAAGGAGATGGCGCTGTCCACCGACCTCAACCTCGGGGTGGCGCGGGCGAGCTATCAGCTCATCGGGGTCGAGATCCTCGAGGGCAACCAGATCTTCGAGTACCCGACCGAGGTCGACCCCAGCTACTTCCCGCGCACCGACCCGGTGATCTCGGCCGACGGCCGCATCCTGGTGCTGATGGAGCGCCGCAACCTGGAGACCCAGCAGAGCGAGGGCCTCGACTGGGTGGAGCTGGATCGCATGGGCAACGTCATCTCCAGCACCCGCCTGCCCTACGAGTTCCCCGGCGACTGGAGCCTCACCCGGCACGAGGACTACTACGAGGACCCGTACCCCACGGTGGCGGACGATGGCGTGGCCTACGTCGGCTACGGCGACACCTTCTTCGCCCTGAACCCGGGCGGTGGAGTGCGCTGGACCGTGACGTCCACCATCCCCAACGCCTACACCGGCACGGTGCCGGTGCTGCGCGACGACGGCATCATCCTCTTCAACGAGAAGTCCCGCGCGATCATCGGCGTGCGCTCCAACGGCGGGCGGATGAGCGACGCCGGTTGGGCGAGCTTCCGCCACGACGGCGATCGCACCAACTTCACGCCCTGATCAGGGCGTGGGCGCCTGGCCCAACAGCCGCTCGATCTCCTCGATGTAGAGCCGCGCCGCCGCCTCGTCGTTCTTGATGAGCGCGGTCGCGGCGTCGTGGGAGAGCCGGTGGACCCGCTCGGGGAGCACCTCGCCCTGCGCGGTGCGGTTGTCCATGCTCTGTCGGAGGGCGAGGAAGCGCTTGGTCAGCGCGCTCGCGGACGTGGCCACCGCGGGCGCGGGGACCGGATCGTGGCGGCTCCGCACCGAGGCGACCATCGCCCCGATCCCCACCCCCAGCGCCACCGCGAGCACCAGGAGCACCGCGGCGAGGGTCAGGTTGCGGCCGCGGCCGTCCGGCGCGGTGTTGTACGCGATGCGCACCTTGGGTCCGGTGACTCCGGGACGCGACGGCCGAGCCCGCTCCGGCGGCGGGGGCTCGGAGACCGGGGGCCGCGCCACCGGCCGCACCGCGGGCTCCGGCGGCGCGCCGACCGCGTCGGGCCGCACCGGCAGCGAGCGGCCGCGATCCGCCGCGGGCATCGGGCGGGTGGGGGGCAGGGTCGGGTTGTTGCCGGGCGAGAGGGTGGTCCGCGCGAGCGGCGGCTCCGAGCCGGGCACCACCGGGCTCACCACCACCGAGTCGGGATGGCGGCGGCGCACGGGGCGCCGAGGGTCGGAGTCCTGGTCCTGGGTGTGGCTCCCCCAGACGTCGTCCCCATCGTCGAGCGGCGTCTTCTCGGGCTCGTAGGTGTCGCGCGCTCCGACGAAGCCCGGCAGCACCGGGGCCGCGCCGCGCCCGGGCGCGAGCGCGGCGGTCGCCGGGGAGATCGGCTGCCCCCAGTGGGTCGCCTCCTCCCCCGGCTCGACCTCGGGCCGGAGCACGTCGGGGTCGAGGGTGTCGTCGGCGTCGCGCTCCAGCTTGGTCCCGTCGTCGAAGCTCAACAGGCCGCCGGGGAAGGACACCGCGCGGGTGGGCAGCTCGCCCTCCCCCTCCCCTTCGACGTCCAGCAGGCCCCCCATGATCCGGCGGACCTCGTCCTCCGAGGCGTCCAGCAGGGTGCCGTCGTTGTCGTCGTAGTCCTGGAATACCTCGGCCTTGTTGGCCTGCAAGCGCGCTTGCGTCGGCTCCGGCCGCGCGAGCACGACGGTCCCCTCGGGCTTCGCGGGGGCCTCGTCCGGCTCGTACTCGGCGATGCGCTCGTACTCGTCGAGCTCGTCCGAGTGCTCGACCTCGAAGAGGTTCACCAGCCACTGCCCCACCGCCTGCCGCGCGACCACGAGGCCCGCGTGCCGCGCGTCGTGGAACAGCCGCTCCCCCAGCTCCGCCGCGTCGTCCGGGCGCCGCGAGGGGTCCTTCTCGAGCAGCCGGTGGATGAACGCCACGATCCACGGCGAGAGATCCGGTCGGAGCTCGGAGAGCGGCCTCGGCTCCTCCTGAAGGACCTTCATCAGGACCTCGGCCGTGGTGCCGTGGTGCGGCGCCACCCCGGTCAGGAAGCGGTACATCACCGCCCCGAGGCCGTAGAGGTCGGACGCGGTCGACGCGGGCTCGCCCCGGATCACCTCCGGGGCCAGGTAGTGCGGCGTGCCCAGGATCTCGCCGTGCTGGGTGAGGTTCGAGCGCTCGGTGAGCAGGCTCTTGGCCAGGCCGAAGTCCGCCAGCCGCGCGGTCCCGTCGTAGCCCACGAGCAGGTTCCCCGGGGTCACGTCGCGGTGGAGCAGGCGCAGCGGCCGCCCGTCGGGCTCCCGCACCCCGTGCACGTAGGACAGGCCCGCGAGGGCGTCCATGAGGAGCCGGATGGCCACCGCGGCCGGGCCCCCCTGCCCCCGCTCACGCAGCCGGTCCGCGATGAGGCCGGTGTCCTTGCCGAGCACGAGCTCCGACGCCACGTAGAGCTGCTCGTCCACCGAGCCCACGTCGAGGGTGCCCACCACGTTGGGGTGCTCCAGCCGCACCGCCAGCTCGGACTCGTGCTGGAAGCGCTCCGCGAAGGTGGGGACCCGCGCCACGTCCGGCCGCAGCCGCTTCAGCGCAGCCAGGGGCCGGTGCGCCCACGGGGTGCGGGCCACGAACACCTCCCCCATCCCGCCCCGACCGAGGGTGCGGATGATGAGGAAGGGGCCGAAGCGATGGAGGCTCTGGTCCAACACGGGGGATTATTGCGCGGAGTTTAGTCCAAACCCGGCGACGGTGCGATGATCGTGCGCTCGGGTGGGCTCCGTGCGCGCTACTGCAGGGCCGCGTCCTGGGACTGGTTCCACATCGCCCAGGCCTCGTCGTCGCCCGCGTCCACGAAGTCCTCGGCCGGCTGGATCTCACCGAGGCTGGTGACCTTCACCTGCTTCATCGCGGTGGCCACGACCTCCTCCCACTGCCTCTGGTCGATCCGCTCGGGGCCGGGGACCTCCCGCCGCACCCGCGCCTTGGTGCCCGGCGCGGCCGCAGCGGCCGCGGTGACGAGCGACTTCACCCCCACCGAGCCGGTGTAGACCTTCACCACGCTCGACAGATCCGCGTTGGCCATCACCGCGAACGAGGTGCCGCGCACGCCGGCGACCGCGTTGTGCGTCTTCACCTCGAACGAGGACTCGCCGCCCATCCGCTTGGCCACCTTGGCCCAGACCCGCCCCAGCCAGAGGGTGAAGGTCACCTTGCGCTCGCCCGCCTTGCCGAAGTGCCCCTGGCTCAGGACCACCTGGGAGCTCGCCCCCAGGCGCACCCGCGAGCCGTCGGGCACGGTGAGCTCGAGCCGGGAGGCCGCGGCGGTCTTCACCGCGTCGCCCTCGTGCACCAGCTCGCCCGACTTCAGCGCCTTCCAGGGCGCCTTGGCCGCGATGGCCTCGCCCTGCATGTGCTTGCTCGCCTGCCGCAGCACCTGGGCCTCGCCCACCAGCTGCGAGACCTTGGCCGCCGACTCCGCCGAGGCCGGGCCGGCCGCCACCAACAACGCCAGCGCCACGCTGGCTCCGATGAAGGTCCTCATCGCAAGCTCTCCTTCACCGGGCCACGCTGAAGGCGACGCGGTTCTTGGTGACCTCGTCGGTCTCCACCTTGAAGCCATCGAAGGCCTGGGCCTCGACGTCACGCGCGAAGTCCGGGGCCCGGGCCCGCACCTTCACGGTGAGGTAGGCCTGGCCCTTCTTCTGACGCCGCACCGAGACCGACTCGACCCCGCGGATCCGCTCGCCGATGATCCGGCGGAGCTCCTTGACGTCCTTGCCGGACTTCACGCCGCTCACCACCACCTCGAGCTCGCGGCTGGAGGAGGCCTCCTCCGTCCACTTGGCGAGGATCTTCCCCTCGAGCTTCTCGGAGAGCTTGGCCGCGAGGTTCTTGATCGCGCTGCGCCCGCCCACGTTGGGATCCACGTGCGGCGCCGCCGCGGTGTCGTCGGCCACCGCGATGATCTCGCCGGTGTCGATGTTCAGCACCCGGATCGTCCCCACCGCCTGGTAGGAGTGCATCTTGAGCCCGTCCATCACCGGGCCCGCGTCGCTCACGAGCACCTGGCCCACCACCGCGATGTCCGCGTCCGCGTCCCGGCCCAGCATCACCGCGGCCTCGTCCGGCACGTCGGGCTTCTGCATGGCGCCCTTCACCTTGAGCTTGCCGGCGAGGAGGGCGGGGTCCACGAACTTGTAGCCCCGGGGCTGCCATTTCTCGATCAGGGTGTTCTGCATCATCGCCATGTCGGCCACGAAGCCCGAGTTGCCCCACCAGTAGCTGAAGCCCTTCGAGCCGATGTTCTGCTCGGCCACCATCACGATCACCCGGGGCTTGTCGGCGAAGAGCACCGACAGGTCCTGTGCGATGGCCCCCTGGTCGACCTGGGCCTTGATCTTGACCCGGTAGACCCCCTCGGCCTCCAGCTCGGACACGATCTGGTAGTTCTTCACGAAGCCGGAGGCCCGCGAGTAGATGCGGTCCTGCACCAGCTCGAAGTTCTCGGAGATGGACTCGGCCGAGACCTGCGCCCCCGCCACCTGCTCCACCGCCTTGCGCTTGGCGTCGTCGATCGCCCGATCGCGCGCCACCGCCTTGTCGCCCGCCACCACCGCGGCCACGCCCTCGACCTCGGTCTCCTGGACCTCGGCCCGGGCCACCCCGGCCACCAGCACGAGGGCCAACGCCCCCATCGAAACCACGCTCTGCTTGCTCATCGCTCGTCCCCTTCCTGGATGTCCGCTCACGGGCTGTCGGTGGCGATGACCACGCGCCCCTCGGCCATGAAGGCCAGGTTGACGCCCTGGAGCTTGGCCGCGTCCTCGGCCGAGATCATGATGTCGCTGCCGCCCTCACCCAGGCCGGTCGCCTTCACCACCAGGGGGCTCGCGCCCACCCGGGGGTCCTTCTTCGCGTCGTCCACGCTGCCCACGTAGCGGGCCGCCCCGTTCTGGCGGAGCTGGTTCGGGCCCACCATCTCGGGGCCGTAGACCTCGGCGTCCCCCGACTTCACCCGGGGGGCCAGGGCGGGCTTCGCGGCCATGCCCACCGCGTCGACGATCAGGCCCGTGTACTTGGCCTCACCCTCGGTGCTGACCTTCTTCTGCGGGCCGACCGGCGCCAGCGCGGTGGCCAGGCCTCCGTTGAGCGGGCACTGGATCACCACGTCCACCCCGCCGTCCGAGTAGTAGCGGGTGTCCACCGTCTTGCAGCCCTGGATGATGCCCTGCACCTGGGTCTTCACCTGCACCTTGGAGAGCTGGGCCGAGCCGAGCTCGGTGGCGGTGATCCGGACGCCCTTCAGCGCCTCGAGGATCTTGCGGTAGGCGTCCAGCTTGGCCGCCCGCTCCGCCGCCAGCCGCACCTGAGCCACGTTCTCCAGCTTCAGGTTCGGCGCGCCACTGCCGGTGGCGATGACGGTCTGGGCCGACCAGTTCACCTGGCCGTGCTCCAGCTTCTCCACGATCGGCTCCTCGGCCCTGGCCGACCCGGCCGTCGCCATCACGCCGGCCACCGCGAGCCCCAGCGCCCAACCGCGGCCCATCTGCCCCTTGAAGTCTTGCTTGGTCATGGAATCTTCTCGCCTCCCGGTCCTGAACACCTGCCCCGGTACCACGAACCGCGGGGCGCGGGAACGCCCCGAGGTCGGCCCGGGAGCCGCGCTCGGACCCCCTCGGGCACGAACGACGGAGGCCCGCGTCTCGAAATTCATCCGCGCTCACACTTTTTTCTCCCGACCCGGGGGCCACCACCGCCGGGCCCGGGCCCTGGCAGCCGTTGACCCCACCCCCGGGCGCCGATCAAGATGCGCGGGTCGTGAGCCTCCCCTCGGCGGTCTTCCTCCGGCACGCCCAGGGTGTGCCCATCGGTCCCCTCCCGCTGTGGTGGCTGGAGGTCCTGTTCGACAGCCGGGTGGTCGACGGCACCACCCCGGTGTCCCTCGACGGTCAGCGCTTCACCCGGCTCGAGGAGTGGCCCGAGATCCTCGGACGGCTGGAGACGGTGAAGGCGGCCCTGACCCGGGGCGAGGATCCCTGGTCCGAGCCCGAGCCGACCCCCTCGACGCCCGAGGCGATGGTCCTGGCGGCCGAGCGCACCGTGATCGGGCGCATGGTGCGCCTGTCGGCCCAGAGCGCCACCGGCACCATGACCCTGGGCGGAGTGGACGGGGTGATCACCCTCGACTTCAAGGACGGGCGCGTCGTGTCGGTCTCGACCGACATCGAGCGCCTCTCGCTCGCCGGCTTCCTGCTCTTCGACGAGCTGGTGGACCAGGCGGCCCTCGACGAGGCGGCAGCCAAGGCGCCGTCCATGGGCGGTGACCTCGGCGGCGCCCTGATCGCCCTCGGGAAGGTCCAGCCACACGTCTACTTCGAGAAGTACCTGGCCTGGGCCAAGAAGGTGCTGGGCGCGGCGGTGGCGGAGCCCTTCGAGGTCAGCTTCGAGGCCGGCGACGTGGCCACCCCCGCCGTCCCCTTGGGCTTCGACCGCCTGGGCGCGGCGATGGACGCGGTGCGGAGCGGCCTCAACCGGTCGCGTCTGCAAGACATCCTGCTCCCGAAGCGGGCCTGCCCGTTGATCATCTCGCAGGTGGAGGGCGTGCAGCTCGAGGACGTGAAGCTGAAGCCGCGGGAGCTCCGGGCGCTGAAGGCGGTGGACGGGGTCAAGGCGCTGGGGGACCTCCTCGACGACCTCGGCGGATCGGACGAGAAGGTCCTCCCGGTCCTGCAGGCGGTCTACTTCGGCGAGCAGGCGGGCTTCGTGGTGTTCGGCGAAGACCCGCTCATCCGCAAGGAGCTGGCCGAGGCGCAGACCACCGAGGCCGAGTACCAGCGGCTGCTGCGCAAGGACTACTTCGAGGTCCTGGGCATCAGCCAGACCAGCAGTGACGACGAGGTCCGCAGCCGGTACACGGATCTGGCCAAGCGCTATCACCCCGACAAGATCAGGAAGGAGGCCGCCCCCGAGCTGCTCGAGGCCCGGCGCAAGGTCTTCGCCCTGGTGAGCGAGGCGGCCGACCACCTCGAGACCGAGGACGCGCGCTACAAGTACGCGCACGACCTGGAGACGGGGGCGGTGGGTGGCCAGGAGGCGCTGGAGAAGGCGCAGGCCATCCTGCAGTCGGAGACCCTCTTCAAGAAGGCCGAGATCCTGCTCAGGGTCCGCAAGTACGACGAGGCCCTGCAGCACATCAACCAGGCGATCGCGCTGAACCCCGACGACACGGAGTTCAAGATCCTGCGGGAGTACCTCGGCTACCTGTCGGCCGCGCGGCGCGGTGAGGCGCTCCTGGCCGCGGAGTCGGCGGCGCGCGCGATCCTCGCGCTGATGAAGAACGACGCCAACATCGCCTCGGGCTACCTCTACCTGGGCCACCTCCAGAACGCGCAGGGGAAGGAAGACCTGGCCTTCAAGTACTTCGAGAAGGTGCTGGAGTACGACGAGCACCACCCCGAGGCCCTCAGTCAGGTCCGGGTGGGGCGCCTCCGGAAAGAGAAGAAGAAGAAGAAGCGCTTCGGCTTCTAGCGGTCGGTCTGGCCGGACGTTACCTTTTTCCGACAGCGTAACGGTCGACTTGCTACACGCTACACAGGTGTTAACCCCTTGACGTCGTGCGCCACATCTCCATGAGAGCCCGCCCCAGCCCGATGGGTTCGGCGTTCTCAGAAAGCGCCGACCAGGCCGCGCTCCGACGCCGCCCGGCTTGGGTTCGGCGCGGACGCACCGATAATGGCCCTTGAATTGCTTAGTCGGAGGTCGCCATGAGTCCCCTTCTTCGCGTCGGCATCCCCCTGCTGCTGGTGCTGGGTGCCACCGCCCTCGTCTACGCGTGGCCGAGCCCGCCCCCACCCCCGGATGATCCCTGGGCCCATGTGGCGAAACCCCCTGCCCACCTCGATCACGCCCCGTTCTACACCGCCCCGCTCGCCGACGGCCCCGCGGTCACCAAGACCTGCCTGAGCTGCCACCCGGAGTCGGCCAAGGAGGTCATGGCCACCTCCCACTGGACCTGGACCGGCGACGAGGTCCACCGCCCCGGGGCGGAGCCGCTCCGCATCGGCAAGGCCAACCTCTTCAACAACTTCTGCATCGCGGTGACGCCCAACCAGCCGTTCTGCACCAGCTGCCACGCCGGCTACGGCTGGAAGGACAAGGACTTCGACTTCGACGAGCCCACCAACGTGGACTGCCTGGTCTGCCACGATCAGAGCGGCGGCTACGCGAAGAAGCCCGGCGGCGCAGGCTACCCTGCCGACGGGGTCGATCTGCTGGCCGCGGCCAAGAGCGTAGGGCGCCCCAACCGCTCGAACTGCGGCGCCTGCCACTTCGACGGCGGCGGCGGCGACGGCGTCAAGCACGGTGATCTCGACCGCACCATGCTCAACCCCCCGCCACGCATCGACGTGCACATGGGGAAGTACAACCTCACCTGCGTGGACTGCCACAAGACCCACGACCACGAGATCACCGGGCGCTCGATGTCGGTGAGCGTGAACGACGAGAACCGCGTCTTCTGCACCGACTGTCACTCCGACCGCCCCCACGGCGAGGAGCGGCTCGACTCGCACACCGACGCGGTGGCCTGCCCCACCTGCCACATCCCGTACATGGCGGTGCAGACCCCGACCAAGCTCTCTTGGGACTGGTCGACCGCGGGCCAGGACATCGGCGACGACCTGCACCACTACCTCAAGAAGAAGGGGACCTTCCACTACGCGGCCAACGTGCCGCCGGAGTACGCCTGGTACAACGGCCTGTCGAAGCGGCACCTGCCCGGGGACAACATCGACCCCGACAAGGTCACCGAGCTGAACTCGCCCGCAGGCAGCCTTGCAGATCCGACCGCGAAGATCTGGCCCTTCAAGGTGCACCGCGGAAAGCAGGTGTACGACGTGCAGAACCTCTACTTCCTCGCCCCCAAGACCGCGGGTGAGGGCGGCTACTGGACCGAGTTCGAGTGGGACAAGGCGCTCCGGCTCGGGGCGGAGGCCACCGGCCTGGCCTACAGCGGGGAGTTCGGCTTCGCCCCGACCAAGATGTACTGGCCGCTCGCCCACATGATCCCCCCCGCCGCCGAGGCCCTGACCTGCGTGGACTGCCACGCCGAGGGCGGCCGGATGGACTGGGAGGCCCTGGGCTACGGCAGCGACCCCATCCGCTCCGGTGGGCGCAACACCCTGCGCTCGGTGGGGACCAAGCGAGAGGCGGGTGAGCAATGAGCGTCGCCCTCCTCACCCTCCTCACCCTGGTGGCGAGCGGCCCCGAGCACGAGGCACCGCCGCCCGCCCCCGCGGCTGAAGCGGCCCGCTCGGTGCACCCCGACGTGGTGCTCCGGGGCGCGGACGCGCAACCGGTCCTGCAGACCGGCGCCCCGATCTCGCTCACCAAGACCTGCGGCGAGTGCCACGAGGCCGACTGGATCGAGGCCCACAGCTACCACTCCGCCTTCGGGAGCAACCGGCCCTACACCGACGAGGATAGGCCACGGCCCTGGGACCGCTTCGCTGGCCCGTGGGGCCGCTGGAGCCCCCTCGTGTACCAGCGCCTGTCGGAGCCGGGTGACCCGCGTCCGGACGCCGACCTCGCCACCTGGGCGCGCCTGTGGGGCCGCCGCCACGTGGGCGGCGGGCCGGTGCGCGAGCTCGCGCCCGAGGCGGAGATGAACTGCCTGCTCTGCCACTCCGCGAAGCCCAACCTGGAGGCCCGGGCCCGCACCATCGACGCGGGCGAGTGGCGGTGGCAGAGCACCGCGACCCTCGAGGGCAGCGGGCTGGTCGAGGCCACCGAGGCCGGCTGGGCCTACGTCCCCGACGCCTTCCTGCCCGACGGCGCGGTCTCGGCCGCCCGCCTCGGCCTGCACGCGGCCAGCGCCCAGGCCTGCGGGACCTGCCACGGCGCGGCCCCCGCCCCCGGCCCGACCCCGGTCACGCTGCCCCACCTCGACCGCGCCCGGCCGAGCCCCGGGCTCACCGACGGCCTGGTCTACTCCGGCCAGCCCATGCACCTGTCCGGCGTCAACCTGGCTGGCAAGACCGAGCTGACCCGCCCCTGGGACATCCACGCCGAGCGCATGCTGTCCTGCTCGGACTGCCACGGCGCGCTCAACGATCCCGTGCACGGCTCGCGCGACAAGAAGGAGCAGCCCGCCCACCTGCGGGCGGAGGTCCGCGGCATGGCGCTGCAGGACTACTTGCGTCGGCCGGACCACGACTTCGCCACCGGGCGCGCCGCACCTGGGGTCCTCGGGGCGCAACACGCGGGGACGATGAAGCGGTGCGAGGACTGCCACGACGCCAACCAGACCCACCAGTGGCTGCCCTACCCGGCCCGGCACCTGCAGGCGATGTTCTGCGAGACCTGCCACGTCCCCCGGGTGCACAGCCCGCTCATCGAGAGCGTGGACTGGACGGTGCTGACGCCCGAGCGCGGCCCGCGCACCCGCTACCGCGGCGTCACCGGCGCCATCGACGACCCGGGGACCCTGATCTCCGGCTTCGAGCCCGTGCTCCTACCCCGCGCCACCGACGGCGGCGCCACCAAGGTGGCGCCCCACAACCTGGTGAGCGCGTTCTACTGGGTGGAAGGCGACCCGCCTACGCCGGTCCGCCTGGTCGACCTCGAGGCGGCCTTCTTCTGGGAGGGCGACTACACCCCCGGCATCGTCCTCGTCCTGGACGAGGACCACGACGGCAGGGTGGGCCCGGATGAGCTGCGCCTCGATACCGAGGTCAAGGTGGCGGCGGTGGCGGCGGCGCTGGAGGCGGTGGGCGTGCCGTCCCCGCGCGCGGTGGGCGAGATCCAGCCCTACGCGCTGAGTCACCAGGTGGCGGGCCACGGCTTCGCCCTGAAGGACTGCGCGACCTGCCACAGCGAGGGCTCGCGCTTCACCCAGCCCACCCGCCTGGCCGCCCAACCGCCGGCCGGCGTCGTCCCCGGGTTGGTGAAGGACTCGCCGGTGCCGCTGGCCGGCGACGTGGTGCACGAGGGTGGCGAGCTCCGCTACGTCCCCACCCCCGCCAAGGCCCAGCTCTACCTGCTCGGCCAGGGCGGCAACACCGTGGTGGACCTGGCCGGCTGGGCCTCGGTGCTCCTGGTGCTGGCGGGGAGCATCCTGCACGGCGGCGCCCGCGTGATGGCGCGGCGCCGGCCCGACGATGGTGAGGACCGATCATGAGGCGCGTCTATCTACACACTGTCTACGAGCGCATCTGGCACTGGTGGCAGGCGCTCGCCATCATGCTGCTCCTGGTCACCGGGCTCGAGGTCCACGCGCCGCACACGGTGGCGCTCCTCGGGTTCCGCTACGCGGTCTTCGTGCACAACGTGCTGGGCCTGGCGTTGCTCTTGAACGCGGCCCTCGGCCTGTTCTACCAGCTCTCGACCGGGCGCATCCGCTCGTTCCTGCCCGAGCCGCGGGACTTCATCTCGCTCGCCCTGCGCCAGGTGCGCTACTACCTGCGCGGGATCTTCAAGGACGAACCCCACCCGATCGCCAAGACCCCGATGAAGCGGCTCAACCCGCTGCAGCGGGTGACCTACCTGGCGATCCTGAACGTGCTGTTGCCGCTGCAGATCGTCACCGGGGTGCTGATCTGGGGCGGCCAGCGCTGGCCCTCGGTGGTGCAGGCGCTGGGCGGGCTCGGCCCCCTGGCCACCATCCACACCCTGGCCGCCTGGCTCTTCGCGGCGTTCGTCCTCAT
Organism: Deltaproteobacteria bacterium; assembly: GCA_020632995.1. Classification (GTDB taxonomy): domain Bacteria; phylum Myxococcota; class Kuafuiibacteriia; order Kuafuiibacteriales; family Kuafuiibacteriaceae; genus JACKEN01. The sequence goes on from JACKEN010000001.1 coordinate 1,762,163, forward strand.
GCACGTCTACCTGACCACCACCGCCGGCCACACCTGGTCCGCGGGCGTGCTCGGCATGATCACCGGCTGGGAAGAGGTGGAGAACCACCAGCCCAAGGAGTCCCAATGAGCGCCCCCGCACGCAGGCCCTACTGGAACCCGTACCTGGGCGGCATCGCCCTCGGCGTGGTCCTGTTCCTGTCCTTCATCATCACCGGGCACGGCCTCGGCGCGTCCGGCGGCATCAGCCGGGTGATGGCGGCGCTCGTGCAGTCGGTCGCCCCCAACCACGTCGACCTGACCTACGACTGGGCGGTGATGGCCGGCGGCGGCCGCCACCCCCTCGACCACTGGCTGGTCTTCGCGATCGTGGGCACCGCAGCGGGCGGCTTCGCCTCCGGCGCCCTCGCCGGGCGGCTGAAGCTCGAGACCTTCCGCGGCCCCTCCATCAGCCCGAGCACGCGCTGGTTCTTCGCCTTCCTCGGCGGCGCCATCGTGGGCTGGGCGGCGCGCATGGCGCGCGGCTGCACCTCGGGCCAGGCCCTGTCCGGCGGCGCGGTGCTGTCGGTGGGCTCCTGGGTGTTCATGTTCTCCGTCTTTGCGGGCGGATATGCCCTGTCGGTGCTCGTGCGCCGGCTCTGGAACTGAGGAGGCGCGACCATGTGGCCCATGCAGCTCAGCGGGAGCATGCTCATCAACGGGGTGGCCTTCGCCATCGCGTTCGGCTTCGGCTTCGTCCTCGAGCGCTCGGGGTTCGGCGACTCGCGCCGCCTCGCCGCGCAGTTCTACTTTCATGAGCAGCGGGTGCTGAAGGTGATGTTCACCGCCATCATCACCGCGATGCTCCTGTTGTTCTGGTCCGCCGCCCTCGGCCTCGTCGACTTCGACCGCATCTACGTGAACGAGACGCATCTGGGGCCCGCCATCGTGGGTGGCCTCGCCCTCGGCTCCGGTTTCATCATCGGCGGCTACTGCCCGGGGACCTCGCTCGTCTCCGCCGCCACCGGCAAGATCGACGGCGCCTTCTTCGTCGGGGGCGTGGCGTTCGGGGTCTGGGTGTTCTCGGAGTTCTACGACTCGGTCCGGGCGTTCTTCGAGCACTCCGGCGACATGGGGCGCCTCCAGATCTTCGACCTGTTGGGCGTGGACCCGGGGGTCACGGTGGTGCTCGCGGTGCTCATGGCGGTGGGGATGTTCTTCGGCGCCGAGCGCCTCGAGCGCGCGTTCAAGGGCCGGCGCCCCAAGGGGTACGAGTCATGAGGAGCATGAACGCGGCCCTGGCCGCGGTGGCGGTGAGCGCCGCCGCCGCCCTGGCCTTCATCGGTCAACCCACCCTGCAGGACCACCTCGAGGCCCGGGGCGCCGAGCTCAGCGCGAAGCTGGCGAGCCGCGAGATCCACCTCGACCCCGCCGAGCTGAACGTCCTGTTGCATGATCCGCAGAGCCGCTTGCAGCTCCTCGACGTGCGCAGCGAAGGTGAGTTCAACCTGTTCCACATCAAGGACGCCCACCGCATCACCTTGGAGAGCCTGCGGGAGGGGCCGCCCAAGCCCCGCTTCGACCCCAAGGCGCTGAAGATCTTCATCGCCCAGGGCGAGCGCGAGGCCGACGAGGCCTGGCGTCTCGCGACCGCGGCCGGCAACCGGGACTGCTACGTCCTCGCGGGGGGCGTCGACCTTTGGCTAGCGGTCTATCGGGACGGGCACATCAACGCCCAGCCCGGCCCCGCCGCCACCGGGCAGCTGGCGTCCTTCACCGCGGCGCTCGGCGACCGCTACCCCTACGCGCTCCCCGACGCTCACGCCGCCCACGAGCGCGCCTTCAAGGAGAAGGCCAAGCGACTGACCAAGGCGGCGAAGCCGGCGGGCGGCTGTGGCGGCTGAGCGCACCCGCGAAGTCTCGCTCGCGTCACCCGGGCGCCACTCGGCCGGGCTAGCCTGCCGCGGTATGCAGTACCCCACGCCGGCGCCCGCCATCGCTGTCCCGCGCATCGTGGTGGCTCCGATCGCGCCCCTCGCGCCGGACGCCGCCCACCTCGGTGAGGCCCTCGAGCACCTCTTGACCCTGATGCACGAGCGGCGCCTGTCCCCGGCCGAGCACGCGGCGCTGGAGTCCGCGCTCCTGGCCGAGGCCCACCGCCCTACCCCGGGCGCGTGGGCGCTGGACCTGCTCGAGCAGCTCTCGCTCGACCTGACCACCGAGCGGCGGCCGCTGCCCCTGTTGCTCTGCGGTGAGGTGGAGACGCTGGCCAGGCTCCTGCGCCGAATGGCCGGGCCCTTCGGCCTCGAGGTGGAGGAGGCGCCGTGGGGCCTGGACTGGTCCATCCCGGCGCTGCAGCTCCGGGTGTACCTCGAGACCGACGGCGCCCCCGCCTACGAGATCCTGCGCCTCTGATCCGGCGTCAGGGCGCGGCCACGGTCGCGGTCTCGGACAGCCGCGCGTCGTCGAAGCGCTCCAGGTAGCCCACCCCGTCCTCGAAGCGCCCCGAGTACATCGCGACGCGCCCGGCGTAATATAGGACGCTGGGGTTGTTGGCCACGAAGGTCTCGTCGTCGACCACCCGCTCGATGAGGAACTCCGCGTCGCCCAGGCGCTGGTTGCGATAGCACAGGTAGGCATAGAGGAACCGGTGGGCCAGGCTCTGGTTCTCGGAGCCCTCCTTGCTGTCCAGCCGAGCCAGGGCGTCCCGCTCGTTGCCGTTCATCATGTCCAGCACCGCGCGCGCGTAGAGCTCGTCGCCCTTGGTGTCGGTGTTGGCCACCACCACCGGCTCGTCGTCGTTCTCGTCGAGGTACTCGATCAGGCGGCGGAGGCGCGCCACGTCCTCCCCCGCCTCCTCCGCCGCGTTGGCGAAGGCGGCGGCGTCCACCAGGCGCCCCTGCCGCAAGAGGGCCTGCGCGAGGCGCGCGAGCTCCGGCCCATCGAAGCGCCAGCCCTCGAAGTACTTCCGGGTCATCTCGAGCCGGTGCCCCTCCACCGCCTCGAGGAACGGGATGCGGGCGTCCCGGATCGCGTAGGTGAGGAGGTCCTTGGGGGCCGCGTACTCGATGAGGGCGTTGTCGTCGGTGTTGATCGGGCCCTCCCCCACGAAGGGCCCCACCTCGTCGCTCCCCATGAGGAAGAGGCCGAAGAAGTCGTCGGGGTCGTCCACCTTGGCCCGCGCGAGCTCCGGCCCGAGCTTGGGGTCGCGCAGGAAGGCCTGCAGGCGCTCACGCGAGAGCTTCAGGGGGTGCTCCGCCCCCACCAGGAAGGTGTCGTTGCTGGTGGGGTCCGGGGTGAACACCAGCACGTAGGGGAAGACGGAGTGGAAGGTCCGGATGAGGGCGTGGATGTTCGCGGGGTCGAGCTCGTAGAGCTGCAGCCACTGCAGGAACACCCCGCCCTCGTTGAGGCGCGCCTTCGCGATGCGGAAGAAGTCCTGGGTGAACAGGCTCGCCGCCCCGCTCATCCAGGGGTTCGAGGGCTCGCTGATGATGACGTCGTAGGTGTCCTGGCGGGTGAGGAGGAAGTTCCGACCGTCGTCCACCACCAGGCGGCAGCGGGGGTCGTTCCCCGGGAGCCCGTTCACGTGGCTGAAGAGGGTGTTCGAGGCCTCGTAGACCGCGTCCTCGATCTCCGCCACCCGGAGCTGCTCCACGTCCGCCTTCAGCACCGCGCCCGGGGTCACCCCGGAGCCGTAGCCGATGACGAGGGCGCTCTTCGGGCCGGAGTGCAGGATGACCGGCAGGAGCCCGGAGAGCACCTGGGTCGGCATGTCCCCGATGTCGCTCGCGTCGACCTTGCCGTTCACCTTGAGCGAGACGCCGACCCCGTCGTCCTGCTGCTCGACCGTGACGGTGGTGACGATGCCATCCCGGTGGTAGACCACCTTGCCGTAGGGCTGCCAGCCCTCGCTGAACACGCTCTTGGCGAGGTACATGCGGAACATGCCCGCGGTCCACCGGCGCACGTCCCAGCCCGGCATCAGGACCACCACCAACACCGCCGCAACCAGGGTTGCAGTGAGGCGCTTTCGGTCCACCCCCGCCGCCCAGGCCAGGCCGACACCGAGGGCCAGGCTGACCAGCGCCGCGCCGTACAGGCCGCGCTCCACCCCCAACAGGGGCAGGATGATGAAGCCGCCCGCGAAGCTGCCCACGATCGCGCCGAGGGTGTTGAGGGCGTAGGCCCGCCCCACCACCCGGCCCGCCTCGGACTCCCCCGACGGGGCGAGGATGCGCACCACGAGCGGCATCACCGCCCCGAGGGCCAGGGTCGACGGGAAGGTGACGGCGGCCGCGATGAAGAAGTTCGTGACGTAGACCCGGTCCATCGTCACGCCCGGGGCCTGCGCGGTGGACAGGAGCCAGAACGGCACCCGATCGATGAGCACGCTCGCCACGATGGCGGTGAGCCCCACCGCCGCCTCCACCCACGCCAGGGCCCGCACCGGGGTCTTCAGGCGCTCCACGAAGGCCGAGGTCACCGCCGCCCCCACCGCGAGGCCGACGAGGAAGGTGGTGAGGATCAGGGTGAAGGAGTAGGTGCTCGCGCCGATCACCACCCCCACCGCTCGGGTCCAGAGCACCTCGAGGGCCATCGCCGCCGCCCCCGAGGCGGCGAACACGAAGAGGGTGGCGCGCTCCACCGCGGGGGTGACCGGCAAGTGGGGTTGCGGCTCGAGCTCCTCGAGGACCTCGTCCGCGCCGCGCTCGCCAACCCGCCTCAGCAGGAGCGCGCGCCCGCCCACCGAGAAGAGGGTCACCACCAGCACCGCGACCGTGAGATCGATCGCCGCGGCGAGGTACACCGTGGTCTCTATGCCGAGCTCGGGGATGAGCCAGAAGCCCGCCGCGAAGGCCCCCGCCACCGCGCCGAAGGTGTTTGCGGCGTAGAGGGTGCCGACCTGGGCCGCCATGCGCTCGGAGCGCTCCACCACCCCCTGGGCCAGGATCGGCAGGGTCGCGCCCATCGCGGTGGTGGGGAGGGCCAGGATCACCGCCACCATCACGAAGCGGAACAGCGCGTAGCCCCAGAAGCCGAGCTCCAGCCCCACCGAGCGCTGCACCGCGGGGAGGAGCTCGAACATCGTGGGCACCGCGAGGCCGTAGGCCCCGACCGCGGTCTCGAGCACCGCGAAGGCCAACAGCGGCCGCTTCAGCTTCGGGGCCCGCTTGCCGCCCAGGTGGCTGCCGAGGGCGAGGCCGGCCATGAACACCGTCAGGGTGGTGGACACCGCGAGGGCGGTGGCGCCGAAGACGTGGCCCAGCATCCGGGTCCACAGGACCTGGAGGATGAGCGCCGCCGCCCCGGACAGGAAGAAGCAGACCGCGACCGGCAAGGTGCGGGACGCTAGCAGGGCTTTCGGCCGGGGTCATCCGGCGGGTGGGCGCCGTTCAGCTGCGGCGGCGACGCGGCAGGAAGAGGGCCAGGAGCGCGACGGCGAGGAGCGGCGCGCCGTCGGCGGGGGCGGTTGAGCGGCAGCCGCCCGAGACGCGATCCTTGGTGGGCGCGCCGGCGTCCGCGCTCACGGAGCCCGCGTCCGCGTCGATGGGCGCAGCGTCCGACGGTGCGGCGTCGACGGGCGCAGCGTCGGTGGCGGCGCCATCAGGTCGTGCCGCGTCGTTGGGCGCTGCGTCGGCGGGGGCGGCGTCCTGTGCCTCGGCAGCGTCGGTGGGCGCTGCGTCGAGAGGCTCGGCCGCGTCCGCGAGCGCAGCGTCTTCGTCGCCGCCGTCCTCGACCGCGGCGTCCTCCGCCCCGCCGTCGACAACGACCCCGGTGTCATTCTGGCCCGCGTCGATCCCGACCCCGCCGTCCGCCGGGCCTGCGTCCGGACCGAGCGCGGCGTCCGGAGCCGCCGCATCGGGCACCCCCGCGTCCGCGCACCCCGCGGTCGGGGACACCAACGTGCAGGCGTTGTTGCTGCACGCGTGGACGGTGCAGGGATCTGCGTCCTCGCACTCGAAGTCGAAGTTGCAGCACCCGGGCGCCACCGTGAAGGTGCACCGGCTGCGGACGCAGCTCCCGGTGGCACACGCGTTCAGGGTCTGGCAGTCCGCGTCCACCGCGCAGCAGCCCGCGATCGGCCGGTTCTCGCACACGTTGCCCACGCAGAGGTCCTGCGTGCAGCTGTCCGCGTCTGCGCACTCGGTGCTGGACTCGCAGCAGCCCGCCACCGGAGCCGAGGTGCAGGTCCCGTTGCTGCAGGTGTCGGTGGTGCACGCCAGCCCGTCATCGCAGTCGGCGTCCACGCTGCAGCAGCCCGGGGTCCAGTCGTGGGCGCAGAACCCGCTGGGCGGCCCGATGCACGCGTCCACCGTGCAGGCGTTCCCGTCGTCGCACTCCGCGGTGCTCGCGCAGCACCCGGCCGGAGCGTGGCTGCAGACGCCCCCGGGGCCGGAGCAGAAGTCGCCCGTGCACCGGTCGGCGTCGTCGCACTGGGAGGCATGGTTGCAGCAGCTCGCCACCGCGGCGTGGCTGCAAGCTCCGTTGACGCAGGTGTCGGTGGTACAGGCGTCGCCGTCCTGGCAGTCGGCCGCGGTGGCGCAGCAGCCCGCGATCGCGCTGTGCACGCAGCTCCCGCTCGCGCCGCAGCGGTCCACCGTGCACGCATCGCCGTCGTCGCAGCCGCCGGCCAGGCAGGCCTGGGCGGTGATCGCCACCGGGCTGGAGCTGCCCACGTTGCCCGCCCGATCGGTGGCGCGGACGACCAGGGTGTGCGGGCCCGGCAGGAGCTCCGCCACCAGCGCGGCGGTGCTCCCGGAGTCGGTGGTGCTCGCCACCACCGCGCCGTCCACCAGCAGCTCGACGCGGCTCACCGAGGAGCCCACCTCGCTGATGTCGGCGCGGACCACCTGCGCGCCCGGGGCCACGACATCGCCCGGATGAGGCCAAGCGATCGCGACCGCCGGGGCGCTGTTGTCGATGCAGACCGAGGTCCCCTCCGAGCGCCCCACCCCGCCGTCGGTGGAGAGCGCCACCGCCCGGAGGGTCCGGCACCCGCTCAGGCCCGCGGTGGGCCACGCCACCGTGCCCACGCCGCCGCTCACCGAGCCCGCGGGGGCGCCGTCCACCTCGAGGGTGAGGGAGGCCAGGTTGACATCGTCCGCGCCGGCCAAGGCCACGCTGACCGTGCCCCGCACCGTGCTGTACGCCTCAGGGCTCCGGATGAAGGCCTCCGGCGCGGTCGGGGTGCCGCGCACCACGAGCACCGGGTCGCTCTCCACCACCGCCTGACCCACCACCGCGCGGAGGCGCAGCTGGTGGGGCCCCGGGCTCCACCCGCGCGCGTCCAGCACCGCGCTGCGTTCCCCCCCCTGCAGCGGGTTCGGCACCACGGGCACGTTGTCGAGGATGAGCGCGACGTCCAGCGCCCCGCCGCCCTGCACCCCGCCGCTCCCCTCACCCTGCCACTCCAGGATGAACCAGGGCCCCACGAGGCTCCCGTCCTGGGGCCGCACGATGCTGGGCGGGTTGACAGGCTGCCCGCCCGCAACCGTGGTTGCGGTGACGGTGATGACGGGCGACGCGCCCACGTTCTCGGCGTAGTCGGTGCCGCGGGCGGTGAGCTGGTGGGCCCCGAGGCCCGCCGCGTCTACGTCCCAAAGGTAGAAGAGGCTCGTGCGGCCGGCCGCCGCGAGCACCGGCGCCCCGTCGATCCACAGGGCGAGATCCCGCAGGTCCCCGGTGTCGCCGGTCGCCTGCACCACCACCGACACCATGCCAGACACGATTGCGCCGTCGGCCGGGGTGGTGATGGCGACGGTCGGCGCGGTGGTGTCGTCCGCGTTGCGGCTGGTGAAGCCGATCGTGCGCGCCGGGGCGCTGAACCCGCGGGCGTCCGCGCCGTACACGCTCAGGGTGTGCGGCCCATCCGGGAGGCGGGTGGAGTCGAGGGTGATCCGCCCCGAGGTGCCCCCCTGGGCCGCGCCGACATAGGCGCCGTCCAGCTCGAACGCGAAGGTGGTGGGGGTGAACCAGTCGTCGTGGCCCTGCGCGGTGAGGCTCGCCACCCCGGACACCACGCTCCCCTCCGCCGGGGCGGTGGTGGCCACCCACGGCGGCGCCCAGTCCACGCGGCTGCGGCGCTCCCGGAGCACGTCGTCGATCTCCCGGGCGCATGCAGGGCAGGCTGCGCCGGTGTTCGTGCGCATGAGGCACGTGGACGCCGAGCGGTAGACGCCGGCCGCACAGTACTTGCCCCCCTGGACGCAGGTCGCGCCGCTGATGCCCTGGAACTTGAAGCAGGTGGGGTCGGCGGTGACGTTGGCCTCCCGCAGCAGCCCTGCCTCCGACGGCGTGCCGCAGCGGCTCGCCTCCACGTACTCATCCGCGAGGTGGAAGAGCGCGTGGCCCAGCTCGTGGGTGATCACGTCGCCGCCCCGGCGCATCCGCACCATGCCGCCCGAGGCCAGCTGGCTGTTGTAGTTGGCGTTGGCCCGCCCGCTCGTGGCGTTGGCGATCGCCACCACCACGTCCACGTCGGGGGCGTTCAGGGCGGCCAGGTTCACCCGCGCGGCGTCGGCCACGATGGTCGCCCCGCCCACCTGCATGCCGAGCGCGGTGTCGGCCGGGTCGGTGTCGCTGACGTCGGTGGTGGCGGAGATGACGTCCACCACGTGGAAGTTGAAGGTGCCGGGGAAGCGCCCGTACATGTTGGCGGGGGCGCTCTGGAACTGGGCGATCGCCGCCGCCGCCACCGGCGCCCAGTCGGCGGCGGTGGTGAAGCCGTCCCCCACCAGCACCACGTCGATCGCCACGTCGAGGTTGGGCTGCTCGATGGTGCTGGTGACGTTCAGGTTGCAGAGCTCGGGGTGCGCGACGCACCCGCTCTGAGCCCGGGCCGCGCGCGGCGCCAAACAGGTCGCGGCAAGCGCCGCCGCAAGTACGGTTGCAGCGAGAGGCCTCATTCCCGCACCTCGATCTCGGCCAGCGCGTGCCCGTCGGGGGCGGACGCCGAGAGCAACCGATAGCGGGTGCCTGGCCCGAAGCACGGCCCCCGCAGGATGGTGCCCCCGCCCGCCCACGGGCTCCGGGCCTCGTCCTCGGGGTCGAGGGCGCTCCCCAGCGCCACCGGGATCCGCACCGGCGGGCGCCCCTCGTGCAAGATCTCCAGCAGGTGATCGGCCGCGTGGGCGGCGTGGCCCCCTTCGGCCGGCGCCGCGAAGGCGATCGGCCGCCGCGTGGCCGCGTCGAAGCGCGCCTTGCCGTCCGGGGTCAGCACCAGGGACAACAAGGCGGTCTCCGCCGCCAGCGCCCCGTGACGGAGGGCCCGAGGGGCGGTCTGGACCCCGGGCTCCGCCTCTGGAGCGCAGGCGGCAAGGAGGACCGCCCAGGTGAGCGTCAGCCACGCGGCGCGCATGGGCGTGGCCGGAATCACGTTCCGTGCCATGCGCGATGGCTCGCGTTCAGCCCTTCATCCCTGAAGAAAGGTGCGGACCTGGCTCCAATGTGCGGCCCGCCCGCCGCCGACCGACCGGTACCGTGCAGGCCAGCCTGCAGCCCAGGCTCGAACGCCGCCACCGGGCCGTCCACCTGCTCGCGCGAGCGGACGCCCCCGGGCGACATCATGGGCCACCACGCCGAGGTGCGCGCCATCACGATTCGATGCAGCCTGTCTTGCAGCGGCGACATCCGCTCGCGCCCCGCCATCTTCCACCCCTCTTCACGAACCGATCAGCCGCGCCACGGCCCGCGGTGACACCACCCCCGGCGGTCACAGCGCGACGCCGGTGGGCACAACTGAACCATGGCCCCGCGCGCCCTCCTCGCCCTCGCCCTCGCGCCCATCCTGGCCTGCGGCGGCGAGGATCCGAGCCCCGCCGACGTGGTGGAGGTGGTGCCCTTCCCCAGCACCCGGGTCCTCAGCGCCGACGCCCTCGCGGCCCTCCAGGCCGAGTCGGGCTCCGGCCGCCTGGTGTTCTCGCCTCCGCCCGCCGGGCTCACGCTCGAGGTGGGGGACGTGCTCGTGGCCGGGCTGTCCGACAGCACCCCGAGCGGCCTGCTCCGCCTCGTCACCGCGGTGCAGGCCGAGGGCACCGCCCTGACGGTGGAGACGGTGGACGCCCCGCTGCAACTCGCCTTTCGTCGGGTCCACGTGCGGGCCCAGCGGGACACCGGGGAGCTTGGGGACGCGACCTGGAGCGCCGCGAAGGGGGTCGGGCTCCGCCGGCAGCCGCTCCTGGATCTGACGTCCGGCTCCGCGCACACCACCCAGCACCTGACCGTCCTGCTCTTCGACGGTGACGGCGACCCCACCACCGAGGGAGACCAGATCGCGTTCGATGGCGAGCTCGGCGGTGGCCTCCAGTATCGCTTCGGCATCGACATGAACTGGGGCGAGGTCACCGACCTGCCGACCACGGTGCGCGACTGCGCCTTGGGCGTGCTGGTCGGCGCGGGCCCCGCCTGCCTGCTGGAGCAGCTCGTGCCCGAGGCTAAGATCACGTTCGAGGTGGATCCGCTCCTCGTGGCCGCGGCGTCCCTCCACGGCTCGGCCGTCCTGGACTACGCGAAGGACTTCGACCTCGGGTCGGTCCCGCTGCCGCCGGTGGGGCTGGGCCTCCTGGTCTTCACGCCCTCGGTGGACATCGTCGCGCGGGTGGAGGGGAGCGCGGCGGGCGCCTTCTCGGTCGGCGCGCACGGCTACGCCCTCTTCCACTCATCGGTGACCTTGTCCTCCAAGCACCCGGAGTCCCCCGAGCTGGAGCTCCCCCGCCTCGAGGACATCGACTTCACGCCGGAGGAGCCGCAGGTCACCTTGCACGCACACGCCAAGGCGGGGGTCGGGGCGCGTCTGGTGCTCTCCCTCTACTCGGTGGTAGGCCCCTACGCCACCGCCCGCGCCTTCGTGGCCCTCGACGCGGATCCGCTCGACGGGCCGTGCTTCACCCTCCGGGCCGGGATCGACGCGGAGCTCGGGGTGCTGGTCACCAGCCCCAACCTCCCCCTCCTCGGGCGCGTCACCCTGGCCGACTGGCGCTCCGGCCCGCTCCAGCCCCTCGAGCTCGACGTGGCCTCGGGCGCCTGCACCCTGGGCCCCCTCGACGCACCGGCCCTCCCCCCCGGCGCCGGCCCCGACGCCCGCGCCCTCGCGATGCCGCGCTTCACGCCCTGGGCCGAGAGCCTCGGCGGCGCGGTGGACGGCCTCGCCGCCGCGGCACCCACCGCCGACGGCACCGCGTGGACCGAGGTCCACCGCACCATCGACGATCGCACCGTGCTCGCCGGCGCCCACGCGAAGGGCCTGGTGAAGATCGATGGCGACGGGGAGGTGGTGTGGAGCCGCCGCTACTCGAGCGAGGCCGGCGGCCAAGCGCTGGCGCTCGTGCGCCTGACCGACGGCACCGACGGCACCCTCTTCGGCCTCGCCGCCGCCAGCGGGCTCGATCCCCTCAGCGTGGTACAGCTGGCGCAGGACGGCTCGCCCCTCGCCCGAGTGGCCCTCTCGGCCGACCTGCCGTGCGACCCGCAGCCGGTGGCCCTCGCCCGCGACGGCGAGCGCCTGGTGGCCCTCGCGCGCTGCGTCGATGAGCAGGCTGCCCTGCTCTTCGAGCTCACCCCGTCGGGCGCCGACCTGCGGGTGCTGCGCGACGCCCAGGGCCGTCGACTCGCCCCCCAGGCGCTGGCCGCGCGGGACGGCGAGACGTTCGTCGCGGGGGTGCTGCGCACCGCGGCCGGCGATCGCCTCTTCGCGACCCGGCTCTCCTCGGACGGCACGCCCACCCAAGCGACCCAGGTTGAGGGCTGCCCGGAGGCTCCGGACCTCGCGCCGACCCGGGCGCTCCTCGAGGCCGACGGACAGATCGCGGTGGTGGGGAGCGCGGGTGGCCACCGCGGCGCGTTCCTGATCGCCTGGCGCCCCGACGGCGCGCTCGGCTTCGCCCGCTTCCCGGGGCTCGGCTTCGGCCTCTCGCGGGTCCTCACCCTCACCGACGTCCAGGCCCTGCCCACCGGCGGCTACGTCGCGGTGGGCTCCACCGTCGACCTCACCGGCGACACCGATCGCGCCCGCACCCCGACCATCTTCGCGGCGGGCCTCGACGCGGTGGGCCGGATCTTCTGGGCCCGGGACTACGCGCTCGGCGCGCCCGGAGCCTGGCGACCGGTGGCCCACCCCGGCCTCCGCCTCACCGACGAAGGCGGGGCGCTCCTCGCCGCGGTGGCGGCGGACGACGGCGACGGCGGCGCCGCCTGGGCCCTCCACGTCCGCGCCCGCGACGGGGGCATCGACCTCGATCCTGCACGCGCCGACGCAGCGCCCCTCGCGATCCAGGACCTGGAGTGCGCGGTCGAGAGCGCCCCGTGGGCGGCCGAGGTCACGAGCACCGCGCTCGCCCCGAGCGGCCTGCCGGTGGTGGCGACACCCATCACCGTGTCAGCCCGGCGCCAGACCCCCTGAGCAAACCTACAACCCGATGTCGTAGCCGATCGCCAGCCCGATCGTCGGGGTCATCACGTACTGCCGCAGGTTGTCCTGCAGGTACGACTCCCCGAGGGCGGCCAGCTGATCCGCCAGGGCCTGGTTGGTGGGGGTGTCCACGGTGATGTCCACCGTGCTCCCCACCGTCCCGGTGAACCCGAGCGAGAGGCGGATCGAGACGGGATCCAGGGACCAGCGGTACCCGAGCTCGCCGTAGAGCATGTGCAAGGTAGACGTCGCGGACACGCTCCCGCTCACGCTCACCGCGGTGGTGACCCCGGTGACCATCGCCAGGGCGTCGGAGGCCCCGAGCGAGCCACCCAGGCGCAGGGCCTGATAGCCGAAGCGCAGGTAGAAGCCCGCCTTGGGCGACGGCCGCCACCCCACGAAGGCTCGGGCGGCCCAGCGGCCCTCGAGTGCGCTCTGCACCACGTCGGCCTCGGTCGACGCCAGCCCACCGATGCTGGTCACCACCTCGCCCACCGCGGCCAGGTATGCGTCGGGCACCGCCCCGAAGCCTCCGCCGAGCTCGAGGCGCCCGGGCAGCTCGACCGAGAGCATCCCGCCGACCAGAATGGGCGCGTCGCTCGCCGCCTCGAGGTGGAGGGTGACGGTCGGCGCTCGAGGGGTCTCCGCCTCCACCCCCTCGACCGGGGCCGCACCGTCCTCGGCCTGAGCCAACGCGGCGCCGCTCCACGCCACGCCCAGCGCCACCCCCAGGAGGACGCGTCGGGCGGAGTCGGGGGTGGTTCGTGCGCGGGCGGCCATGACCATCTCGATCACCGAACCCGTCGCCGGCGCGGATCGCGCACGCGGCGGGGCAGATGGTCCAAAGAGGCGCCTCGCGGCGAGGCGCGGGTGACCGCGCGCACCCGCTGCTAGCAGGGCATCGGGCCTGCTAGGCCTCGAGCGGGTGCAGGACGCCCTCGGCCATGTTCAGGCGCCGGGGCATCCGCTGGGCGAGGCGGGAGCTGTGGGTGACGAGGACGATGGTGAGGCCGGTGCGGGCGTTCATCTCGTCCATCAGGTCGTGGATGCCGGCGGCGGAGGCCTCGTCGAGGTTGCCGGTGGGCTCGTCCGCGAGGAGGAGCTGGGGCTCCAGCACCAGCGCCCGGGCGATCGCCACCCGCTGCTGCTCGCCGCCGGACAGCTCACCGGGGCGGTGGTCCACGCGGTGCGCGAGGCCCACCGTACCCAGGATCGCGCGCGCACGATCGTGCGCCTCGGACTGGTTCATGCGCTGGATGAGGCCGGGCATGGCCACGTTCTCGAGGGCGGAGAACTCCGGGAGCAGGTGGTGGAACTGGAAGACGAAGCCGATCGCCTTGTTCCGGAACGCGGCGAGCATGGCCGGGGGCTTCTGGAACACGTCGGTGCCGTTGAAGTGCACCGAGCCGGCGTGGGGCACGTCGAGGGTGCCCACCACGTGCAGGAAGGTCGACTTGCCGGAGCCGGAGCGCCCGATGATCGAGATGCGCTCGCCCGCGTGGATGTCGAGGTCGATGCCGCGGAGCACCCGGATCTCGTGATCCTCGAGCCAGTAGTTCTTCACCAGCCCGCGGATCTCGACCAAGGGCCGCGCGCCACCCGTCACTTCAGTCATCCCTCAGACCCTCCACCGGCGGGTGCAAGGCCGCCGTCACCGCGGGGTAGATGGTGGCCAGATAGCTGATGATCACCGCCGCCACCGCGATGGCAGAGATCTCGCCCCAGTCCATCACCACCGGGAGGCGCTCGATGTAGAAGATGCGGGGGTCGAGCTCCACCCCGAACTTCTCGACGAACAGGCAGATGCCGACCCCGATGAGGCCGCCCAACAGGGCCCCGCCGACCCCGATGATCAGCCCCTGCACGACGAAGATCTTCATGATCGAGGCGTCGCTCGAGCCGAGGGACTTGAGGATGGCGATCTCCCGCTTGCGCTGGAGCACGATCATCACCAGCACCGCCACGATGAGGAACGACGCCACCGTCACGATCATCCCGAGGGCGATGAACATGGCCAGCTTCTCCAACAACAGCGCGCTGAACAGCTCCTTGTTCATCGCGCGCCAGTCCTTGACCGTGTACGGGTGCCCGCCCACCCGGCGCTTCACCTCTTCGGCGATGCGCGCGGTCTCGTCGACGTCGGCCAGCTTCACCTCGACCCCGGTGGCCTCCTTGCGCAGACCGAAGAAGCGCTGGGCCTGCTTCATGTCGATGTACGTGAACTTCGCGTCGTACTCGTACATCCCGGAGTAGAAGACCCCCGCCACCCGAAACCGGCGCAGCTTGGGGGTGGGGCCGAGGGGCCCGATCTCGTCCGACGAGGGCGAGACGAGCTTCACGGTGTCGCCGACGTAGGCGCGCAAGGTCTTCGACAGCTCCCGGCCGATGAGGATGCCGGGCAGGATCCGCCGCTGCGTCGGCTCCCGGATCGCGGGCTGGTCGAGCATGATGGGTTGACCGACCGCGGGGGTCGACGTGCGCACCGGGGGCGGCGGGAAGGTGAGCCGCGGCCGGGCGCCGGGGATGTTCTCGGGGTGCAATAGATCGTCGAAGCTCCCCTGCTCCACCGTGCGCCTGAGCTCCGCCACCCCCTCGGGATCCGAGGCGTCGACCCCCTTCACCAGGGTGCCGGAGAGCCCCACGTCGGTGGAGATCATCGCGTCGCCGAGCACGAAGGCCACCGCGGAGGACACCCCGTCCACCTGGCGCACCTGGGCCTCGACCTCCTCGTACTCGGTGAAGTCGTCGCCGCGCTTGCCCACCACGATGTGGGCGTGGGCCCCGAGGATCTTCATCTTCAGATCGTTCTCGAAGCCGCTCATCACCGAGAGCACCACGATCAGCGCCATCACCCCGAGGCACACCCCCACCACCGCGATGATGGTGACGATGCCCACGAAGCCGTCCCGGCGGTGGGCCTTGAGGTAGCGCAAGGCGATCTGCGCCTCCATGCCGAAGCCGGGATCGAAGCGCCCCCCGCCGTGGAGCAGGAACCCCTGGCTCCCGCCCACCGTCATCAACGACACCAGGGCCACGGTGGGGAACACCGCGAGGCCGAGCAGGATCTGCTCCTGCGGCACCATCTGGAGCGGCGACAGGAGCCCGTCCATGAAGCCCACGAGGAGCCCGCCCACCCCGCCGCCGCCCTCGGCCGCGAAGGTCGGGCCGATCGCGGCGACGAGGAAGAGGGTGTAGCCCACCAGGAGCGCCACCATCACCTGCTCGACGAAAGCCAGCCTGCGGCGCACCCACGCGAGCACGAAGCCGGTCAACCACGCGGTGACCAGCACCCCCACCGCCCGCAGCGCCGCGATCACGTTGCCGTCATAGGAGGCGTAGCGCGCCCCCTCGCTCGCCACCGCGACCACCGCGGCGAAGATGACCACGCCGAGCCCGGCCGCCCGGGTGGTGCCGGGCCGGTGGTTCACGCCCAGCATCGCCCCGATGGCCACGTACGCGAACCCGCCCACGCTGTCGGTCGCGAACGCGGCGCGGGCCATGCCCCCCTCACCGACCACCGCGGGCGGCAGCGCCCCGTCCAACAGCCCCAGGAACTGGGCGACCAGGCCCACCGCGGCGAGCACCGCCGCGGTGGCCAGCACCTCGGGCCACGGCGCACCCTTCCAGGGGGCCATGATCTCCCGCAGCTCGAGGAGGCGCTGAGCCCCCTTGGAGCCGTTGAGGGTGGCGCCAGGGCCGTGCCGGAACCGGAACCCCAAGATGAACCCGGAGACCAGCATCGCGAGCGACGTCACCGCCACCCCGGTGGCCTGGGCCCGGGTGCCGGTGGGCACGGCGGCGAGCAGGTAGAGCAAGGCTACCTGCGCCACCACCACCACCAGGGCGTGCTGCGCCCCCGTCCAGAGCCGGTTACCCAAAGCGCCCTCAGCCGACGTTCTTGCGCATCTGCGGGAACAGGATGACGTCCCGGATGGAGGCCGAGTTGGTGAGGATCATCGCCAGCCGATCGATGCCCGCGCCCCAGCCCGCGGTGGGCGGCATGCCGATCTCGAGGGCGTGGCAGTAGTCCTCGTCGTAGTCCATCGCCTCGTCGTCGCCCTTCTTCTTGGCGTCGACCTGGGCCTGGAAGCGGGAGCGCTGATCGTCGGGGTCGTTGAGCTCGGTGAACGCGTTCGCGATCTCCCGGCCCGTGATGTAGAGCTCGAAGCGATCGGCGAGGGTCGGGTCGCTGTCCTTGCGCCGGGCGAGGGGCGACACCTCGATCGGGAAGTCGATGACGAAGGTGGGCTGGATGAGCTCCGCCTCCCACAGGTGCTCGAACAGGTCCATGACGAGCTTGCCGGCCGGGAGCTTGGCGTCGAGGTGCAGGCCCTCTTGCTTCGCCCGCGCCGCGATCGCCTCGGGGTCGTTGAGATCGAGCCCCGGCGCCTTCTCGAGGAGCCCGTCGCGCACCGGGATGCGCCGGAAGGGCTTCTCGAAGTCGATGATGGTGGGCTCGGTGCCCTCCTGCCAGCCGCCGTAGGGGACCTTCAGGGTGCCCGCCACCGCCTCCGCCGCGCTCCGGAACATCTCCTCGTTCAGGTCCATGAGGTCGGTGTACGTGGCGTAGGCCCAGTACAGCTCCATCATGGTGAACTCGGGGTTGTGCTGGGTCGACAGGCCCTCGTTCCGGAAGTTCCGGCCGATCTCGTAGACCCGCTCGAAGCCGCCCACGATGAGGCGCTTCAGGTGCAGCTCCGGCGCGATGCGCAGGAACAGATCCATGTCGAGGGTGTTGTGGTGGGTGATGAAGGGCTTGGCCGCCGCGCCCGAGATCAGCCCGTGCAGGATGGGCGTCTCGACCTCGTAGAAGCCGCGCTGGTCGAGGAAGCTCCGCAGGTGGCGGATGAGCTTGAAGCGCTTCTCGAAGGTGGCGCGCACCTCGGGGCTCACCACGAGGTCGACGTAGCGCTGGCGGTAGCGCTGCTCGATGTCGGTGAGGCCGGCGTGCTTGTCGGGGAGCGGGTAGCGGTTCTTGGTGGCGAGCTGGATGTCGCGCACCTGCATCGTCAGCTCGCCGCGCCGGGTGAGGAAGCGGGGCCCCTCGGCCACCACGATGTCGCCGATGTCCAGGAGCTTGCAGCGGGCGAAGGTCTCCTCGCCCACGAGGTCCTTGCGGATCTGGATCTGGATCTTCCCCGCGCGGTCCCACAGGTCGCAGAACATCGCCTTGCCCATGCCCCGCACCGCCATCAGGCGCCCGGCCACCCGGAACTGGGGGTCGCCTTCGGCCGGCTCGCCGGGGGCCTCGCCCTCCGCGCTCACCACGTCCTGGGTGCTGTGCCGGACCTCCAGGCCCGACGGGTAGGACGGCCAGCCCTGCTCTGCCAGCCGGTCCGCCTTGTCCTTACGTACCCGGAGGATCTCCTCAATGCCGCCCGCGCCGGTTTCCATGGTGCGCGGAGGGGTACACAGCCCGGCAGGGACGGGTCAAACGAAGAGTCTTGCCAAGGCCTGACGGGGCGGGCAGAAGCGCCAACGATGGCCCACGAGTTCATCTACACGATGCAGAACCTCCGGAAGGCGCACCCGGGGAAGGTGGTCATCAACGACCTCACCCTCGCCTTCCTCCCCGGCGCCAAGATCGGCGTCCTGGGCCTGAACGGCGCCGGTAAGTCCACCCTGCTCCGGATCATGGCCGGGGTCGACACCGAGTTCACCGGCGAGGCGAAGCCCGCCAAGGGCGCCCGGGTGGGCTACCTGCCCCAGGAGCCCCAGCTGGACCCCACCAAGACCGTCCGGGAGAACGTGGAGCTGGCGGTGGCCGACCAGCGCGCCCTCCTGACCCGCTTCGAGGAGCTCTCCATGAAGCTGGGCGAGGAGCTCTCGGACGACGAGATGGACAAGGTGATGGCCGAGCACGGCCGGGTCCAGGACGAGATCGAGGCCAAGAACGCCTGGGACCTCGACGTCGCCCTCGAGCGCGCGATGGACGCCCTGCGCTGCCCGCCCCCGGACAGCCAGGTGACCAACCTGTCGGGCGGTGAGCGGCGCCGCGTGGCCCTGTGCAAGGTGCTGCTCGAGAAGCCCGACCTCCTGCTCCTCGACGAGCCCACCAACCACCTCGACGCGGAGTCCGTGGGCTGGTTGGAGAAGTTCCTCGCCGACTTCCCCGGCACCGTGGTCGCGGTGACCCACGATCGCTACTTCCTCGACAACGTGGCCGGCTGGATCCTCGAGCTGGACCGCGGCGACGGCATCCCGTGGCGGGGCAACTACTCCTCGTGGCTGGAGCAGAAGGAGAAGCGCCTGGCCCAGGAGGAGAAGGCCAAGAGCGCCCGCCGGCGCACCCTCGAGCGCGAGCTGGAGTGGGTGCGGCAGTCGCCCAAGGCGCGCCACGCCAAGAGCAAGGCCCGCCTGTCGGCGTACGAGGAGCTCCGCGCGGAGTCCGAGAAGGACAAGATCGATCAGGTCGAGATCTTCATCCCGCCGGGCCCCCGCCTCGGGAACCTGGTGGTGGAGGCCGAGGGCGTCCAGAAGGCCTACGGCGACAAGCTCCTGTTCGACAACCTGTCCTTCAAGCTGCCCCCGGCCGGCATCGTGGGGATCATCGGCGCCAACGGCGCGGGCAAGACCACGCTGTTCCGGATGCTCACCGGCCAGGAGCAGCCCGACGGCGGCAACCTGAAGGTCGGCGAGACGGTGCTGTTCTCGTACGTCGACCAGAACCGCGACGCGCTGGATCCCGAGCGCTGCGTCTGGGAGGAGATCGCGGACGGCGAGGAGCAGATCCGGCTGGGCAAGAAATGGGTGAACGCCCGCTCCTACGCCGCCGGCTTCAACTTCAAGGGCGCCGACCAGCAAAAGCGCGTGGGTGACCTCTCCGGCGGTGAGCGCAACCGGGTGCACCTGGCCAAGCTCCTCAGGACCGAGGGCAACGTGCTCCTCCTCGACGAGCCGACCAACGACCTCGACGTGGACACCCTGCGGGCGCTCGAGTCCGCGATCTTGGAGTTCGCCGGCTGCGTGGTGGTGATCAGCCACGATCGCTGGTTCCTCGACCGGATCTGCACCCACATCCTGGCCTTCGAGGGCGACAGCCAGACCTTCTACTTCGAGGGGAACTTCCAGGACTACGAGGTCGACAAGAAGAAGCGCCTCGGGATGGACGCGACCGCGCCCCACCGCCTGAAGTACCGCCGCCTCACCGCTTAGGAATCAATCACTCCTCGTCGCGGTGGCCGACGTACTCGGCCACGAAGCGCCGCAGGTCGTTCAGCTCGAACGGCTTGGCCAGGCGCTTGTTGCTCACCTTCTCGAGGAACTGCCGGCCGTCACCGCTGAAGGTGTTGCCGGTCATGAACACGATGTCCGCCTCGAGGCCGGGGCGGTGGTTCTTGATCCACGCGTACACGTCCATGCCGCTCACGTCGGGCATGAAGAGGTCGCAGAAGATCAGGTCGAAGTCGGAGTCCTCGGTGAGCAAGGCCACCGCCTCGCGGCCGCTCGTCACCGCGGTCACGTCGTGCTGCCGGAGCGCGCGCCGGAACGCGTTGCCGAGGGGCGCCTCGTCGTCGACCACGAGCACCCGCTTGGTGTCCGAGGGCCGGGCGGGGCCGCGCCGCCGCGGGGGCGAGGAGTCGTGGTCCACCACCCCGTGGGCCGGGAGCTCCACCCGGAAGGTGGTCCCGCGCTCGGGCTCGCTGTCGACCGTGATGCTGCCCCCCATATCCATCACCACGGTGTGCGCGATGGAGACGGCGAGGCCGGAGCCGATGCCGGGCGGGGTGTCGGTGAAGAAGGTGTCGAAGACGTGCCGCACCACCTCGGGGGGGATGTTCGGGCCGCTGTTGGTGAACTCCACCACCACCTTGTCGCCGTCGGCCCGGCACGCCACCCGGATGGTGTGCTCCGACGCGTGCCCCACCGGCAGGGCGTGGGCCGCGTTCAGGAGCAGGTTGAGCATCGCCTGGCCGAGCACCGCCTCGTTGGCGAGCACCGGCGGCACCTCCTCCAGCGCCTTCACCAGGCGCGCGCGCGGTACCGGATCGAGATCCACGCCATGTTCAGCGTGAACTCGAGGATGTGCTTGACGTCGATCTCCCTGAGCGACTCCTGGTCGGCCCGGGCGAAGGCCTGCAGGTCGGCCACGATGGCGCGGATGCGCTCGGCCCCCTCCATCGCCTCGCCCATCGACTCCTTGAGGTCCCGCTTGCGCGCCTCGCCGAGGGACTCGGCGATCACGTCGCACTCCTCCACCATGTAGTTGAGGTTCCCGAGCAGGTAGGAGAGCGGGTTGTTGATCTCGTGGGCCACGCCGGTGGCCAGAGCGCCCACCGACATCATCCGGTCCACCAACACCTGGCGGGCCTGGAAGCGCTTCACCCAGGTCAGGTCGCGGGCGATGAAGCCCCGGCTCGGGCCCCGGATCGGGGACAGGTGGAAGATCGCGAGGGAGTCGTCGGCCCGGATGAAGCTGAACTCCACCGAGGAGCTCCCCTGCTCGTCGAGCCACCGCTCCAGGCGCCCCGGAAGTCGGGGTGCACGTCGTCGAAGACGCTGCGGCCCTCGAAGGCGGCGCTGGGGCGCCCCAGGAGGTCCCCCCAGGCGCGGTTGCAGTACGTGTAGCGCCCGTCCTCGACGAAGGCCACGCCGTCGCTGGCCTCGTCGATCATCGCCGCCACGGCCTCCGGGCTCACCACGCAGAAGACCTTAGCACCACCCCGGAAAGGCCGTCGAGGACGCGCCCCGGCCGGCGCGGTCCCAGGTGCGACTTTCTCCCGCTCCTGCTAAACACGAGCCCGGAGCCCTGATGTCGACACCGAAGAGCGAGACCTCGGGCGCCTCGGGCTCCCGCCGCCTGGGGCGCTACCTCCTGCTCCGCTCCCTGGCCGCGGGCGGCATGGGCGAGATCTTCCTGGCCGAGCACACCGGCATCGCCGGGTTCGCCAAGCGCGTCGCCCTCAAGCGGATCCGGCCGGAGCTGGCCCGGGATCCCAACTACGTGCGCCTGTTCCTGAACGAGGCCCGGCTCGGCTCGTTCCTCAACCACCCGAACATCGTCCACATCTTCGACGTGGGCCACGCCGGCGACGACCTGTGGCTGGTGATGGAGTACGTCGACGGGGTCGACCTCAAGCGCCTGACCCGCCGCGCCCGGCTGTCCGGCCGGCCGCTCACCCCGGTGGTGGTGGCCGCGATCATGGTGGACGTCCTGTCCGCCCTCGAGGAGGCCCACGGGGGCGGCCCGCACCTCACCACCACGCCGATCATCCACCGCGACATCTCGCCCGAGAACGTCGTGGTGGCTCGTTCCGGGGCGGTGAAGGTCCTCGACTTCGGCCTCGCCAAGTACAGCCCGGAGTCCGACAGCGTGCCCTCCCTCGAGGGGGACATGATCTTCGGCAAGGTCCGTTACATGCCCCCCGAGCAGCTCAAGGGGCAGCTGATCGACGCCCGGGCCGACCTGTTCTCCCTCGGGGTGGTGATGTACGAGGTGCTGCAAGGCGACCTGCCCTTCGGCCGCGGCAACGCCAACCAGGTGCTCGCCGCGATCATGGCCGGGCCCCCGCCCTCCCCCACCCAGGGCCAGGATCCAGAGCTCGACGCGATCATCTTCCGGGCCCTCGAACCCTACGCCCAGCGGCGCTACGCCAACGCTCAAGAGATGCGGCGGGCGCTGGTGCAGTACATGGAGCACAAGGCGCAAGGCAGCCTGCCCCTCGAGGGCCTGCGCCGGCGCCTGCAGCGCGGCGCCCCCGGGGTGCTCGAGGCGGGCGAGCTGTCCCAGGAGCCGCCGGAGCGCGCCGCGACCGAGATCGCGCTGTCGGTGGCGGAGCGCTGCGGCAAGTGCGGCGAGGAGTTCACCACCCTCTTCATGGACGGGATGATCGTGGACCGCTGCTCCGGCTGCCGCGGGGTGTGGCTGGATCCGAGCGAGCTCGACCGCATCATCGACCAGCGCTCCGAGCACCCCACGGTGATGCCGGACGACGTCTTCAAGGAGGCCCCGCTGGATCGCCTGGTCGGCTCGTGCCCGACCTGCCGCACCGGCCTCGAGTCCTACCGGGTCCCCGGGCAGCCCGCCCACCTCGAGGTCTGCGCCCACTGCCTCGGGGTGTGGTTCGACCACGACGAGCTGCGCCTGCTCGCGCACGACGACGTGGTGACCTGGCTGCGCGGGATCCTGCGGGCCCTCGAGGCCCACAGCGCCCCTCACATGTGACGGCGCCCCGCGATGGCGCGGGAGATCGTGGCCGGGTCCGCGTACTCGAGGTCCCCGCCGATCGGGAGGCCGCTCGCGATGCGGGTCACCTCGAAGCCGAGCGGGGTGAGGAGCTTCTGCAGGTAGAGCGCGGTGGCCTCGCCCTCGACGCTGGGGTTGGTGGCGAGGATGAGCTCCTTCACCTCGCACCCCCCCGCGCGCAGGCGGACGAGGAGCTCCTTCACCTTGAGCTGGTCCGGCCCGATGCCCTCGAGCGGGGCGAGGGTCCCGTGCAGCACGTGGTACTGCCCTGCGAACTCCCGGCTCCGCTCGATCGCCCGCAGGTCCTGCACCGTCTCGACCACGCACAGCACCGTCGGATCCCGGCGGGCGTCCCGACAGATCCCGCACTGGAGCTCGTCGGTGAGGTTCATGCACGTCTCGCACAGCCCCACCCGCTCGGTCGCCTCGAGGAGCGCGGTGGCGAGGTCCTGGGCGAAGTCCCGGCCCTGGCGCATGATGAAGAACGCAAGACGCGTTGCAGACTTCTCCCCGATGCCGGGGAGCCGTCCGAGCGCCTGGACCAGGCGGGCGATGGGATCCACCCGCCGCTCGTGGGGAAGCGGGCTCGACATCAGAACATCCCGGGGATGGGGAGCCCTCCGGTCACCTTGCCGATCTCCTCGTTCATCATCTCGTTGGCGCGCTGGATGGCCTGGTTGGTGGCGGCCACGACCAGATCCTGGAGCATCTCGATCTCGTCCGGATCCACCACGTCCTTCTCGATCTTCACCGAGACGATCTCGGAGCGCCCGTTGGCGGTCACCACCACCATGCCGCCGCCCGCGGAGCCCTCCACCGTCTTCGCGCCGGCCTGCTCCCGCGCCTCTTCCATCCGCTTCTGCATGCGCTTCGCTTGGCGCATGATCTCTTGCATGTTCATGATCTGAGCTCACCCTTCATCGAGAACGCGCACGTTGGCAATGGCCCCGCCGAGGGTGCCCACCACCGCGCGGACCGCTGGATTGTCGCGGGCCGCCTGCTCCTTGGCCACCCGAACCGCCGCCTGGTGCTCATCTTCCACCTCGGCCAGGGTCCTGGGCGCGGTGCTCGCCAGCTCGAAGCCCCGCTGCACCACCAGCCGCACCGGCCGCCGGAAGTGCTCCCCCAGCATCGCGGTGAGAGCCTCGTGGGTCTCCCGGTCGTTGAGCTTGCCCTCGTCGAAGGCGGTCTCGCACCCGAGCACCACCCCGTCCACCCCGAAGGCGAGGGGCCGCACGTGGACCAGGTTCGCGGCCAGGGCCGGCCGCCGCCGCCGGACCTCCCCCACGAAGTGGGCGAAGGCGTCGTCGAGCTGGAGCCAGATCGGGCCCTTGGGCGCCCCCTCGGGGGGCAGCGGCACCGCGCGCGGCGCGGTCGGGCGGGCGCCGGGCGGGGGGCCGTCCATACCGACGGGCGGCGGCGCGTCGTGGTCGTCGTGGGGCGGCGGCTCGTCCCAGCCCGGTGGCGGGAGGCGTCCGGCCCCGCGAGAGCGGCGGCGGCGCGTCGTGGTCGCCGGGCGGCGGCGGCTCGTCGTCGCCCCACGGCGCCACCGGGCGTGGCGCGCTCGGGCGTCCGGGGCGTCATTGCTCGCCGCGCGGTGTGCCCACGCCAGGGGCGCTGCGACGACGCGTGGGCGCCGTCCGCCAGGGGGCGGCACCTCGACGTTCGCCGGACGAGGCGGGCCATCGCCTCGCGGCGACCCCGGCGGCGCCTCGATCGGTGGCGGAGGCGACGACACCGGGCGGGGTGGCCGCCCCACTGGGAGCGGACAGAGCGCTGCCTCGCGACGCCGGAGGCTCCGCGTCGGACGTGAGTGGACGCGGCGCCGTGGCCGGGCCGGCGGATCGCGGCGAGCCCTCACCTCGCGGCACAGCCGCGGTCTGGGGGGCAGGAGGCTCCGGCGACGCGTCGTCATCGGGCGCGGTGGGCCGGGCGGCGGCCCCGCCTCCGGGCTCACGCCCCCGCTGCGGCACCCGGGGCGGGGCGGGGCGGGCCGACGCGGCGGCGGGCTCGGGGCCCCGGCCGTGGCCGGCGCCGCCACGGCCATAGCCGCCGCCGGGCGCACCAGGTCCACCGCGGCCACCCTGAGGGGCGCGCGGACCCCGTGGGGCGCCGCCGAGGAGGTCCTCCACCCGATCCAGCTGGGCCACGAGGTGGGCGAGCGGGACCTGGGGCGGCTTCTCGGCGATGCTGGCCAGCCCAACCTCGAGCGCGAAGCGGGGGTGGGCGGAGCGCCCGACGTCCTCGGCCACCCGGCAGAGCTGCTCGAACAGGCGCTCCAGGGTCTCGGGGCTGACCCGGCGGCTCTCCGCCACCAGGGCCTGGAGCTCGTCCGCGGGGCGATCCAGCACCCCCTTCGGCTCCTCGACCAGGCGGGCCGCGAGCAGATCCCGGACGTGCTCGATCAGCGCCCCGACGAAGCGGTTGAGATCGAGCCCGCGGGCGTGCACGTCGCCCACCAGCTCGATGAGGGCCCCTGGCTTCCGCTCGAAGAACGCGGCGCGGGCCCGATCCACGAGGGCGCTGTCCACCACCCCCAGGGCCTCCCGCACCAGGGGGGCGTCGAGGGCGCGGTCCCCGGCGTAGGCCAGCACCTGCTCGAGGAGGGACTGCGCGTCGCGCATCGACCCTTCGGACTCCCGCGCCACCACCGAGAGGGCGGAGGGGTCGTGCTGGATCCCCTCCTCCTGCAGGATGAACGAGAGCCGCTCGGCGATCCGCGACAACGCGATGCGCCGAAAGTCGTAGCGCTGGCAGCGGGACTTCACCGTCACCGGCACCTTGTGCACGTCGGTGGTGGCGAGGATGAACTTCACGTGCCCCGGCGGCTCCTCGAGCGTCTTCAACAGGGCGTTGAAGGCGTTGAGGGTGAGCATGTGCACCTCATCGATCACGTAGATCTTGAAGCGCGCCGAGGACGGCAGGTAGCGGGCGTTCTCGATGATCTCCCGGACGTTGTCGACGCCGGTGTGGGAGGCGGCGTCGATCTCGAAGACGTCGGTGGAGCGCCCCTCGGTGATCTCGGTGCAGGCCCGGCAGACCCCGCAAGGCTGGGCGGTGGGCCCGTCGCCCGCCTCGCAGCACAGGGCCTTGGCGAGGATCCGGGCGGCGGAGGTCTTGCCGACCCCCCGGGGCCCCGAGAACAGGAACGCGTGCGCGATGCGCTTGGCCGCGATGGCGTTGGTCAGGGTCTGGGTGACGTGCTCCTGACCCAGGACGTCCGTGAATTGCTGCGGACGCCACTTCCGCGCCAGGACCACGTAGCTCATGCGCGCTTTCGTCTGGGTGGGGGCGGTGAAGAATGGCCGCCGGGCACCCTACAACACACGAGCTAAGCCCCTACCGTTGCTTCCTTCCGGACCTGGCGGGGTTCGGGACCGCCCGTTGCGTAGGACCCAGCGACCGAGGCGGACGTTAGACAGGTTCCGAGCCCAGTGGCAAGCAGTTGTTGTGGCGTGATCTGGAGCCTTGCCAACGCAGAGAGGTTTGGCTAGAGATGCGCCCCGTTCGGCGCATGCCGGCATGTTCTATGGAGAGGTGGCCGAGTGGCTTAAGGTGCACGACTGGAAATCGTGTGTGCTGAAAGGCACCGGGGGTTCGAATCCCCCTCTCTCCGCACGAGGCCCTGCCTCCCCCTTCGGGGGGGCAGGGCCTTTCGCGTTTCGAGGGCGATCTACGTCGGCGACGCCCCCAGCTTGGGGGCGTCTGGATCCGAATCCCCCTCTCTCCGCACAAGGCCCTGCCTCCCCCTTCGGGGGGATCAGAGGCCGCCGCCGCTGTCGCACTGCGCACACCTCGCGCAGCAGTCCGGCCAGCCATGGATGTCGCAGCACTTGCAGATGTAGTAGCAGATCCTTGGATCGTTCGCGGAGGGGGTGAGATCTCCCGGCTCCGCGGACTCGATGGCGTCCTCGACCCCGCAGAGCGCAACCTCCATGGCAGGAGTGAGCTCAGGCGAAGCCGCGGCCTGAGCCGCAGGTTCCACGCCGTCTTGGCTGGCGCTCGTGCCGAAGTGGGAGGCGACGACGCCCAGGCAGGCGGCGAATGCGAACGCGAGAAACGCTCTCGTAACAGTCCAGTTCATCTTTGACTCCTTCTCTTTCGCCAACCCGGTTCGCAAGTCAGCAGCCGACTGCACTCGGTTGGCTGGCAACCCATGCAACCCGAGATCAGGGGAGACGCGAATGACCCGTTTGCGTCATTCGATCGGCCGCCAAGTCCTGGATTTCGTGGCGCCGATCTCCAGCCGCGCTGATCCTGGCATCGACCCGCCAGGTACCCGGCAGCCGAGGCCCGCAGATACCCTTGTTGACGCCGCGACGGGATTTCGTTAGTATCCTAACTATAGTTCGGAGCCCCCGCTGAGCGGGCTCTGGCACCCGCCTCGGCGCGCCGCATTCCCTGCCCTGGTGCGCCCGGCGACGACAACCTACCGCGGGCGCCCTGGGACACCCCGAGTCCCTGGTTTGCGAGCGCCTGCGCCCCGGGCGCCCGCCCGGGCCAGACCGGGATCGAGGTTCGCACATGACCAGCTCCGTGGAGTACATCAACGCCCCTGCCCTCTTCCGCCACACCAAGCGGGACGACTGGGGGATGGGGTTGGTGGTCTCGGAGGGGCCGCGCCGGCGCCGCTTCGAGTTCCAGGACGGGCACAAGCGCACGATCGCCCGGGGCTACTACCACCTGCTGGAGCGCGTCCCCGCCACCACCCCCGAGATCCGACGGACCCTGCAGACGCTGATGAACGAGCAGCGTGAGCGGGTGGGCGCGCCGCCCGCGCGCCGGCGGGTGCGGGTGGACGCCGACGCCCAGGTGGCCGAGCAGGTCGGCGCGCTGAGCGACGCCTTCCCTACCCTCTTCGAGGACCCCCGCTGGCTCGAGCAGGTGCGCGGCGACGACGCCAAGCGCCCGCTGAAGCGGCACCGGGGCCCCGCGCTGGCCGAGGCCAAGGTCCAGCTCTCGCAAGAGGCCTTGCAGCGCGCGATCGACGCGGGCGGCACCGCGGCGGTGGAGGCGCTGGTCTCGGTGCTCGGCGGGACCGACCTCGCCACCTTGAAGACCGACGTGAAGCCGCTCCAGGCCATGGCGCCCGCGCACCACGCGGACGTCGCCCGCGCGCTCCTCGGGCTCCTGTACGAGGGCGGGCCGCTCAACATCCGGCTCGACGAGTTCCGGACCGCCCTGGTGCGGGCCGGCGTGAAGCCGACCTGGTCGATGGTGACGGTGCCGATGGGCCTCGCCCGGCCGCACGAGCTGGTGGTGGTGAGGCCCGGGGTGCTGCGCAAGCAGGCCAAGAAGCTCGGCCTCCCCTTCACCCTGCCGCCCCAGCCCGAGGGCCGCGCCTACCTCGAGGCGCAGGATCTGTTGCACCTGCTCCGCCGGACCCTCGAGGCGGCCGGACGTCGCCCCAAGGACCTGGTGGACGTGCTGGACTTCGCGGCCCGCAGCCTGGCCGCCTGATCTGCGGACCCCGGTCCGCACCCGCTGGGCGCCGCTTCCCGCCCGGGTGCGGACCGCGATCCGCACCCGGCGCCGCAGCCCAACCCCGAGGGCTTGGCCCACGTCTTGCGATGTCTCCCCCGCAAGGAGGCATCCAAACGATGCGGCACAAGCTCACCCACCGACTCTTCGCCACCCTCTTCCCGGCCCTCCTGGCCACCGCCTGCGGCGGGCCGACGGACCCCGAGAGCCTCGGCACCGACAACGCGCTCGAGCAGGACTACGCGGGCCTGGACGAGGCGGACGAGGCCCCGATGTTCGGCGACGCGAGCTTCGCCCTCCTCGACGAGGCGGCCGAGGACACCGCGGCCGACCCCAGCGAGGTCGGGGCCACGCCGACCGACCCGGCGCTCGCCCGAGACTTCGCCCACCTCTCCGTGACCCTGCTGTGGGGCAAGCTCCGCCCCGACCCGCGGGAGACCGACGTGACCGACTGGAGCGGCGTGCTCCACGTCGACGGCGGCGCGATCGCCGCGGTGCGCCCCATCCGCTTCGAAGCGCAGGACGCCCTGCGCCGCGGTGACGACCGCAGCACCCTGGGCTGGGTCTCGCACACCCGCCCGCACCACGACGGCGTGCACGTCCTCATCCGGGTGCCCCTGACCCCCGAGGCCCGCACCGGCAGCCTGAACCTCCGCACCGTGGCCTACTCCGTCCAGATCCCGCTCGGCCAGCTGGCCCACCTCGAGCGAGTGGTGGACGTGGGTGACAACCAGGTCGCGATCAACGCCTTCCTCGTCCGGCCGGACGACTGCCCCACCGGCGTCCTCCGCGGCCACTGGAGCGCGCCCAACGACCGCGGGGTGGGCCGCATCCTCGGGCGGTGGATGTCCACCGACGGCGGTGTGCAAGGTCACCTGCGCGGCCTCTACGGCACCCGCGCCAACGGCGAGCAGGTCTTCTTCGCCAAGGTCATCGCGGCCGACGGGCGCTTCATCGGCCGCCTCGCCGGGCACTTCGAGGCGGGTGAGTTCGAGGGCCGCTGGATCACCCGCGGCGGCGAGCACCACGGCGGCGTCATCGGCCGCTACCGCCCGGCCGAGGACGGCGAGGGCGGCGCGTTCCTCGGCCGCTGGGCCGAGCGCTGCGGCGAGACCACCATGCCCCCGGAGCGGACCCCGCCCCCCGAGACCCGGCCTACTACTGGCGGCTAGCCCGCGCGCCGGGCGCGGAAGAAGCGCCGCAGCTCGGCCCCGCACTCCTCCGCCAGCACCCCCGACACCACCTCCATCCGGTGGTTGAGGCGCGGGTCGCGGCACAGGTCCATCAAGCTCCCCGCCGCCCCCGCCTTTGGATCCGCCGCGCCGTACACCAGGCGGTCGATCCGCGCGTTCACCAGGGCCCCGGCGCACATCGGACACGGCTCCAGGGTCACGTAGACCGTGCAGCCCCACAGGCGCCATCGCTCGAGCACCCGGGCCGCCCGCCGGACCGCGAGCAGCTCGGCGTGACCGCATGGATCCTGGTCGGACTCCCGGCGGTTGTGAGCCGCGGTGATCACCTGGCCCCCGAAGACCACGAGGGCCCCCACCGGGACCTCGCCCTCCGCCGCCGCCTGGCGCGCCTCGCGCAAGGCATGTTGCATGAAGAGCTCGTGGAGTGCGTCCGGGCTCACGCGTCGAGGTCGGGGTGCGAGGGGATCACCAGCACGGAGACGTCCGCGTTGCGGATCACGTAGGCGGTGGTGGAGCCCAGCTGGAGCAGGGGCGCCTCGTCGCGGCCGTGGGTCCCGAGGACGACGATGCGCGACTTGAACTCGTTCGCCGCGTTGAGGATCTGCTCATCGGGGTCACCGACCCGCACCTCGTGCCGCAGGTTGGCCACGTCGCCGCCGAACTCCGCCTCGAGGCCCTCGAGCTGGGCCTCGGCGTCCTTGCTCAGCGCGTCCAGGAACCCCGTGACCATGTCCTCGTCCGCCTGCAGGGTCGGGAAGTCGGGCAGCTCCGCCACCGTGAGGAGGGTGACGTCCACCTTCTGGCGATGGAACGAGACCGCCGCCTCGAGCGCCCCCCGGACCACCTTCGCCGCCTCGCGGTGCACGTCCACCGCCACCAGCACGTGCCCCAGGTCGGCGAGCTCCGCCTCCGGTGCCACTCCGTCGTTGCCCATCGGCATCACCAGCACCGGGATCCGGGTGCCCTCGGCCACCCGCTCCGCCACCGAGCCCTGGAGCCACCGCCGCAGCCCCTTGCGGCTGTGGGTGCCGATGAGGAGCACGGTCGCCCCGGCCTCCTGGGCCGCGATCGGCACCGCCCGGGCCGGGTTGCCCTCGACCACCTCACAGCGCACGTCGACGCCCTCGGGCCAGGCGATGTCCTTGCAGATCTGGCCGAGCTGCTCGGTGGCGGCCTTGTGCATCTTGGCCCGCATGAGCTCGAGGCGCTCCCGCACCTTGGGCACGTCACCGTGGGGCAGGACCACCTGCTTGAGGGCGTGGAACAGGGTCACGCGCTGGACGGTCACCTCATCCAGGAGCTGGCGGCACCCCCGAAGCGCGATCTGGGACGGCTCGGAGAAGTCCACCGCGATGGCCACGTGCTCGAAGAAGCCCATCCCTGGACGCTATCAGGGCCGGTCCCCCGCCGCCACCGCCAGGTCCGCCCGGGCCAGGTGATAGGCGGCAAGCGCCTCAACTCGTTCCTTTGCCGCCTTGGCGGTGGCCTCCTCCCGGAGGTTCACCACGAAGATGTTCGTCTGCCCCAGCTCCAGCTTCCTGCGCTCGGCCTGCTCGAGGGCCTGGGTCAGGCCGTAGGTCCGGTCGACCAGCTCGGCCCGGCGCCGAGCCGCCTCGAGGGCAACGTGGGCCTCGCGGATCTGCACCCGGACCCCGTCGCGCAAGAAGCCTTGCTCCGCCTCCAGCGCCCGGAGCTTCGCCTCCAACGCCGCGGCCTTGCCTCGAGCTTTGCGCTGCTCCACCGGCCAGGTGACCGCGAGCGACACGCCGAGCTGGGCCTCACCCCGGGTCTTGAAGGCGGGATCCGGCCCGTAGGTGGTCGGGTCGCCCAGGTCCTTGGCCGCCTCCACCTTCAGGTCCAGCGCCGGCGCGCGCTGGTTCTCCTGGAACGCGAGCTCGGCCCTGAGGCCGGCCTGCACCCGCTCCAGGCGCGCGAGCTCGGGTCGGACGGCCAGGCCCTGGGCGAGGAGCACCTCCAGCCCCTCCGCCGGCACCGGGGCGGCCTCCGGGAAGTCGGGCGGGAGCCGCTCGGGCGCGGGCACCACCGGGTCGCCCGCCTCGTCCCGCAGGAACATGGACAGGGCCAGCGCCGCCCGGGCCAGCGCCGCCTCGGACGCCACCACCTGGGCCTGCCGGTCCGCCACCAGCCGGTCGTTGTCCACCAGCTCCAGCGCCGCCAGGTCGCCCCGCGCCACCCTCGACTCCACGAAGCCCCGCCGAGCCTCGGCCAGCCGCAGCATGCCCCGGTCCACCTCGAGCTTTCGGCCCGCCGCCACCCACTTCCAGTAGGTGTGCGCCGCCTTCTGGCTCACCTCGAGGCCCTTCAGGTCGCGCTCCAGGCCGGCGACGTCCACCCCGAGCTCGGCCAGCGTGACCCCGAGGCGCGCCTCGTCGATCGGGCCGCCCTGCCACAGCGGGATGTTCACCCCGAGCCTGAGCTCGCCCGCCTCACCCGTCAGCGACTTGGCGGCGTAGATCGGGAAGTCGTCGCCGTACCGGTAGCCGCCGTACACCGAGATGCCCCACAGGCGAGTGGGCTGCTCCAGCGCGACGTCCGCCACCGCGCCGCCGTAGTAGCCGAGCGGATCGTAGCCGCCCTTCCCCTTCACCTTCAGGTCGAAGGCACCGTCGGCGGACATTCGCGCCCCCTTGGCCGCCTCCACCTTCTCCCGCGCCACCACAAGCGGCGGGAAGCGCACCTCTACCGACGTCAAGACGTCTTGCAGGGTCAGGCTGGCGGTGCCGGTCTCGCTCACGCTGGCCAGGGCCAGCAGCGCTATGCGCAGGCTCACTTGCCCTTCTCCTTCGCCCCGTTCTTCGCCCCCCCCTTGGCCCCGTCCGGCGGAGTCACGGTGGCGGGGAAGCCGTTCAGCTGACGCCACAGCTCGTAGCCCAGCCGCACCTCGTCCAGGAGCACCCAGCCCTTGGCCCGCACCCCCTGGCGCAGGAAGCGGGGCTCCGGCCAGGGCGCGTCGGCCGCGTCCGGCACCACGAGCACCCGGAACCGGCCGTCGGGGGTGCTCGTCACGTCCACCAGGGCAACCTGGGCCCCGAAGGTCCCCACCGCGACCGAGGGCCAGCCCGCGAACTGCACCGCCGGCCACCCCTCGAACTGCAAGCGAACCTTCCGACCGGGGGTGATGAGCGGGGCGTCGTTGCCGTCCACCCACAGCTCCACCGCGCGGGACTCGGTCTCGGGCACCAGCACCGCCAGGCGGTCGCCCTCCTTGACCACCGCGCCCCCCTGGTTGCCCGAGAGGCTGAGCACGGTGCCGGCCCGAGGCGCGAGCACGCGGCGCGAGGACTGCCGGGCGAGGTCGACCTCGGCCTTCGCCAGCTCGCTCTTGGCCTTGGCCTCCTCGGCCGACGCCTTCCGATGGGCGGCGCGGGCGGACGTGATCTTTGCGAGGGCCTCCGCCCCCTTCTGGAGGCGCTCCGACTCCAGACCCGCGATCTGGGCCTCCGCCTCCGCCAGGGCGGCCTGCTCCCCGTTGAGGGCGGTCTCCGCCTTGGCGTAGGCGAGCTCCGCCAGCTCCACGTCCCGCTTCGAGGACAGGCCCTCGGCGTAGAGCTTCTTCACCCGCTCGAGGTTCAGGGTCACCGTCTGCAGGTTGGCCTGCTCGGCCTCTACCTTCTGACGGGCCGCCTTCACCTTCTGGCGGGCCATCTGCACCTTCTGCGCCGCCGCCTCCAGGGTGAGGCGCCGCGCCTCCTCGTAGGCCGCCTCCTGGGCCTGGTAGGCGCCGGCCTGCTCCTGGGCCGCGGCCAGGGTCTCGAGCACCGCCACGCGCCGCGTCTCGAGCCGCGTGACGTAGCCGGGGTCGATGTCCATGAGCTCCACCAGCGGGTCGCCCTTGGCCACGGTCGAGCCCTCCTGGACGAACCAGCGCACGATGCGGCCCTTCACCGGGGCCTCGATCACCTGCTCCCGGTCGACCGGGGCGTAGGCCACCACCTTGCCCGCCCCCGGCGCGGTCTGCTGCCAGGGCGCGAACACCAACCCTGCGGCCAGCAGCACGAGGAGCCCGGCGAGCATGCGCGCGGGGCGCCGGAGGAAGACCGGCGTCTCCACCCAGACCGTCATGACTTCACCTCCTCCACCAACACCCGCCGCGGGAAGCGCGCCACCAGCTCCGGGTGGTCGGACACGCAGACCACCGTCCAGCCCCGGGCCGGGTCCAGGAGCACCTCGATCGCCCGGTCCATCAGCGGGGGCGGCAGCGGATCCAGGAGCCGGTCCACCACCACCAGGCGAGGGGCCAGCGCGACCGCGCGGGCCAAGAGGACCAGCACCTGCTCGCTGTCGGTGAGCGGCTCGCCGTCGCGGTCGATCGCGTGGTCGAGCCCGTCGCTCAGGCGCTCCTCGAGATCGTGCAGGCCAACCTGCGCCAGGGCCTCGCGCACGTGGCGCCGGGTCGACTCCGGGCGCCCCAGCGCCACGTTGTCGAACAGCGTGCCGCTGAAGAGCTCACGCCGCTCCAGCACCACAACCTGGTCCGCCACGTCGGCGGGGTCCAGGGCCCGAGCGTCGCGCCCGTCGAGGTTCAGCGCCCCACCCTCGACCGCGCGGATACCGGCCAACCACTCCACCAGGCCGTGCGCGTCGGCGAGGTCCCCGCCCCGCAGCACCACGCGGTCCCCGGGGGCCGCCTCGAGCGCCACCGTCGGGTGCCTGACCGAGAGCGCGAGGCCGGGCCCGGAGCTCGGCAGACCCTCGCCCCCCGTCGGGGTCAGGGGGAGGTCGATGACCGAGCCCAGCTTGTCGAGCCCGGCGAGGAGGTCATAGACCTTGGCGAAGAGCTTCCCCATCTTGCCGAGGGAGCCCACGGTCAGGGTCATGATGACCTCCGCCGCCACCAGCTGGCCCAGGGTGAGCTGCCCCTCCAGCACCAGGAAGCCGCCGATGAGGACCAGGAGGCTGGAGGCCACCACCTGGAGCCCCAACATGCCGGCGAGCTGCCGGATCACCACCTTGAAGTGGTCCGAGCGCGCGTGCAACCAGCCTTGCGCAAGCTCGTCGGCGCGCCGGTGGGCGTAGGCCTGCCCCCTCACCGAGCGGAACGCCACCGGGGTGGAGGCCAGGTCCTCGAGCCACGCCGCCACCTTGTGCTTGTACTTCGACTCCGCCACCGCGGTCGCGACCGCCCTGCGCCCGAGGCCGAAGGTGATGACACCGACCGCCAGCACCATGGCGAGGTCGAAGGCGAGCAGGAACGGGTGGTAGAAGGCCAAGAGGAGCAGCCCCACCGAGATCTGCAGGAGGGCCGAGAGGCCGTCGAAGGCCAGGGTGCTCACCGCCTTCTCGACGATCACCGCGTCGTAGAAGCGGTTCATCAGGGTCTCGAGGCTCTGACCCCCGAGGCGATCACGGCGCACCGCCGGCACCCGGCGCGAGAAGTCCTGCGCGGCCCGGACGAAGACCCGGCGGCCCATCAGCTCCAGCACCACCAGCTCGAACACCTGCAGGAGCGCCGACACCGCGAGCGCGGCGGTGAGGAGCACGCCCAGCACCACCAGGGGCTGGAGCACGGTCCCGAAGGCCACGGTGTTGAAGAGGCTCTGGACCGCAAGCGGAGTTGCAAGCGACAGCACCCCGACCCCGACCGCGTAGGTGGCCGCCACCCAGAGGTCGCGTCGCTCGCTCCTCAGGTACGCCCAGAGCCTGCGCCAGGGGTCGCCGTCGACCGGGTCGGCCAGGGCGTCCAGAGGCCGCGCGGGGCTGAGGACCCACGCCGGCGCCCGCGCATCGGGCGCCACCGCCAGCGCGTCGGCGAGCGCCTCGGGGGTCACCCAGGCCCTGGGGCCGGGGCCGGCCTCGCCCAACACCCGGAGGGCGACCTGCCCCCCGCGCACCGCATCCACCACCACGAAGGCGGCGTGGCCGGGGCTGTACATCACGAGGGGCAGCGCGGCGGCGCCCACCGCGAGGCTGCGAGGCGCGACCTCGAGGCGCCGGGCCTCGAGGCCCACCGCCCGAGCTCCGTGGAGCAGGCGCACGCCGGGGTCGGGGGAGCGGCAGGCCTCGGCCACCGCGAGCTGGGCGGTGGAGGCGTCGAGCGCGCCACCTGGGCGAAATAGCCGGAGTACGGGGAGGACGTCGGAGATCATGACCGCGGCGCCGGTAGGCCCGGCTCATACGTTCTATTAGACGCGAAAATTCCGCCGTAAATTGGAAACATCAGTGCCCCACGTCGCCGCGGCCGAACGCGTCGACGTAGTGGGCGATCCGGCGGGCCCGGGTCTCGGCCCGCTTCGCGTCGTGGATCCGATAGAGCACGGCGTACCGATGGGTCCGGTTGAGGGTCGCGAAGAAGGCCGCCGCCTTGGGCACGCGGGCGAGGGCCGAGGCAAGGTCATCCGGGACCTCGATCGTCGAGGAGGGCTCGTAGGCCGCCGCCCAGCGCCCGTCCGCCTTCGCCGCCTCCACCTCGGCCAGCCCCGCGGGCATCATCTTGCCGCCGGTGATCAGGCCCTCGGCGATCTCGCGGTTGATCCTGGACCACTTGCTCCGGGGGCGACGCGGCGTGAAGCGCCGCAGGAACCACGCGTCGTCCAGCGAGTTCAACAGACCGTCGATCCAGCCGTTCGCCAGGGCCTCCTCGCGGGCCTCCTCGTAGGTGACCGACGCATGGCCGGAGCCCTTCTTCGCGAACTTGATCCAGATCCCCTGCGAGCGTCGGCCCTCCCGACGCAGCCACTTCCGAAAGGCGGCTTGCGTCGGGAAGAGCATCACCTCGAGCCCTTTGTGCTCGGCCATCCCGCGCAGGCTACAGGCAGACCTCGTACGGCGCCACGTATGGGCTCCCCGGGAAGGTGGTGAGCCCCTCGAAGCACCCGCCGCCCACCCCGTCGCCCCCGAAGTCCGCCACCACCTGCCCATTGTAGCTGTACTGGAACAGGAGCCGCTCCGGGCTGGGCTGGCTCCAGGTGCCACCGTAGCCCGGCTGGCCGACGATGGTGACGCTCTGGTTGGCCTCGAGCACGATGTCGTGCTCGCCGATGGAGCCGGGGAAGAGGGTGCACTCGAAGAACGCGGTCAGGCTCTGCCCCGTGCAGTGCCGGTTGTGCGCCGGCGCCGGCCCGGTGATCGGCGTGGCCACGAACGTGGGGCTCGGCGTGAGGCTGCCGGTGTTGTCGGCCAGGTTGTTCTCGTTGGTGGTGGTGCGCGCGTCGGCGGTGATCACGAGCGGCGCGGCGCTCTGCGGCAAGGCCAGCTCGAAGCTCACCGCCGTGCCCCGGTTCTTCCGCAGGGCCCCCAGCGCGCACACCAGATCCGTGCCCTGGAGGTTGCAGCGACCGTCGTAGGCGCCCAACACCCCCATCACGTAGACGCCGGGGCTGGTGTGGGTGGCGGGGAGCCCGATGGTGAGGGTGATGCCCTCGGCGGTGCGATTGCCGTGGTTGCTCACGTCCACGGTGTAGGTAGCGCTGGCATAGACCGCCGGGCTGGTGAGCCCGGAGAGGCCCACCGCCAGGTCGGCCGCCGCCCAGGCCGGACCAGCGACCAGGGCAGCGCAGGAGGTCATGAAGAGAGTGCGAAACATCATGCCGCCGACGCTATCGGCGACGCGCAGATGTGTCGTTTACCGGGCCTAGTAATGAAATACCGCTCAAGCGCTCTCGAAGTGGGACGTCCCCTAGCAGGCCATCGGAAAAGTCCCCCACGCGCTGCGCGGGCTCGTTTTCCTAGTACGTCAGGAGCTCGCGCAGCGCCCGCTCCACCTTGGCGGGGTTCGGCCGGTAGGCCTCCTCGAGCGGCAGCGCCGCCGGCACCGGCGCGTCGGGGGCGGCCACCCGGCGGATGGGGGCGTCGAGGTGATCGAAGGCCAGGTCCGCCATCGTGGACGCCACCTGGGCGCCGAAGCCGAGGGTGCGGCTCGCCTCCTCGACGATCAGCAGGCGCCCGGTCTTCTTGACCGACGTCAACACCGCTTGCCAGTCCCACGGGATGAGGCTGCGCAGGTCGAGCACCTCGACCTCGTAGCCGTTCTGCGCCACCGCCTGGGCCGCCTCCTCCGCCATGTGCACGCCGTTGGCGTAGGCCACCACGGTGGCGTGGTGGCCGAAGCGCGCCACCCGGGCCTGGCCGAGGGGCACCGGCCCCGCGCCCGAGAGGTCGTCCTTCAGGCGCCGGTAGAGGAACTTCTGCTCGAGGTACACCACCGGATCCGGGTCGCGGATCGCGGTCTTCATGAGCCCGTAGGCGTCGCGCGGGGTGGCGGGCGCCACCACCTTGAGCCCGGAGGCGTGGGCGAACCAGCTCTCGGGGTTGCGGGAGTGGTAGGGGCCGCCGCCCACCCCGCCGCCCGCGGGCAGGCGCACCACCATCGGCACCGAGACCCCGAGGCGGAAGTGGAAGGTGCCCGCGTTGTTCACCAGCTGCGAGAAGCCGCAGGTGACGAAGTCCGCGAACTGCATCTCGGCCACCGGCCGCATCCCGCGGATGGCGGCGCCGATGCTGACGCCCATGATCGCGGACTCCGCGATGGGGGTGTCGACCACCCGCTTCGGCCCGAACTCCTCGAGCAGGCCCGACGTCACCTTGAAGGCGCCGCCGAAGTGCCCGATGTCCTCGCCGATGAGGAAGACCCGCTCGTCCTCCCGCATCTCCTCGATGAGCGCCTCACGGATCGCGCCCAGGTAGGTCACCTCACTCACCGGCCACCTCCGCGTCCACCCCGTCCGGCACCGTCCACGCGGGGTCCCAGTACCGGAACACCCCATCCGTGGCGGTCGCCGGATCCGGGTCCGGGTCCCGGCTGGCCGCCTCGATCGCCGCCTCGACCTCGTGGTCCACCTCGCGGTGCAGCTCCTTGATGATGTCAACCGAGAGGCGGCCGGTGCGGGTGGCCCACGTCTCGAAGCGCACCAGCGGATCCCACTCGCCCCAGCGCTGCAAGAGCGCTTGCGGAACGTACTTGAAGTCGTCGTGCTCGGAGTGGCCGCGCATGCGCATGGTGAGGCACTCCAGGAGCGTCGGCCCCTCGCCGCGGCGGCCCCGCTCGAACGCGATCCGGGTGGCGTCCAGCACCTCCACCACGTCGGTCCCGTCGACCTGGAACCCGGGCATCCCGTAGCCCACCGCGCGGTCCGCCAGGCGCGCGCACGCGTACTGGGAGGTGATGGGGGTGGAGTAGGCGTACTGGTTGTTGACGATGAGGAATACCACCGCCGCCTTCTGCACCGCGGCGAAGTTCAGCGCCTCGTGGAAGTCGCCGAGAGAGGTGGCCCCGTCGCCGATCGTGGTGAGCACCGCCGCGTGGTTGCCCTTCAGCCGCTCGGCCATCGCCACCCCGACCGCGACGGGCATCATGTGCCCGAGGTGGGAGACCATGCCGACGATGTCCGAGCCCTCCTTGCCCAGGTGCAGACCTCCGTCCTTGCCTCCGGTCTGGGACGTCCCGCGCTTGAGGTACTGCTGCATCACGTCGAGCGCGGTGTGGCCCCGCACCAGGTGCGAGCCCATGTCGCGCTGGGTGGGGACGAGCACGTCCCCGTCGACCATCGCGAAGGCCGACCCGACGCTCGTCGCCTCGTTCCCGATGCCGGTGTAGCAGCCGCCGCTGATCTGGCCCTGGCGGTACAGCTCCACGATGCGGCGCTCCACCCGGCGCGACAGGAGCATGGCCTTCAGGAGGGCCTTGGACTCCTCGGGCCCCGGGTGACGGGCGGGATCCACGCGGGCCCCGATCTCGGGCACCGCGTCCGGCGGGGGCGCCGGCGGGTCGGGATGGTAGGGGTGGGCTTTGTCCACGGGGGCGGCATCTTCGAGCCCCGCACCATCCAGCGCAAGCGACATCGGCGGAGCGGTTCCCCCGTGACCCGCGCCCGGCGCCCTGCTAGGTCCACCGGTGCATGTCTTCGACCTCGCTGGCTCGCGTGACCATGCCTCGCCTCGGCGAGAGCATCGTGGAAGGCACCCTCGTCGCCTGGCGCGTCCGCGTCGGTGACGCGGTGGCGCGCGGGCAGATCCTGGCCGAGGTCGAGACCGACAAGGCCACCAACGAGATCCCGGCCCCCTCTGGCGGCGTGGTGAGCGCGCTGTACGTGTCGGAGGGCGAGACGGTGGCGGTGGGGACCCTGCTCCTGGAGCTGGCCGAGGGCGCCGAGGCCGCCCCGGTCCCGAGCGCGGTGCCGACCACGCCGACCGAGGAGACCCGGCTCCCCGCCCGGACCCTGGCGCCCCGCCCCACCGGCCCGGGCGGTCCGGCGCGCTCCTCGCCCGCGGTGCGGCGCCTGGCCCGGGAGCATGGCCTCGACGTGACCGGCGTGCCCGGCACCGGCCGCGGCGGCCGGGTGACCCGGGACGACGTATTGAGGCACCTGAGCGCGGCGCCGGCCGCCCCGGTGCCGAGCGCCGCGCCCACGCCCACCCCGAGCACCCCCCCGCCGGTCTCGCGCTCGGAGCAGACCCCGTTCGAGACCCGGCTCCCAGTGCAAGCGGACCTGCAGGAGGGCACCCGCCTCCCCGTCCCGCAGGCTGCCTTGCCCTCCACGCCGCCCGCCGCCCCGCCCGCGGCCGGCGCGTATCGCCCCCCCGCCTACGCCGCCCTCCCCCGCGATCAGGTGGTGCCCTTCTCCCGGCGCCGGGCGCAGATCGCGGAGCACATGGTCTACAGCCTCGGGACCTCGGCCCACGTGGCCGCGGTGGCAGAGGTCGACATGCTCCGGGTGACCCAGGCCAAGGCGAAGGACGCCCCGGCCGCGTCCCGGGCCGGCGTCAAGCTGACCTTCATGCCCTACGTGGTGCAGGCGGTGGCCCGCGCCCTGGCGGAGTACCCCGAGCTGAACGCGACGGTGGTGGATCGATCCCTGGTGCTGCGCGGCGAGCGGAACATCGGGGTGGCGGTGGACACCGAGGCCGGCCTGGTGGTGCCGGTGGTGCGCCGCGCGGACGAGCTGGGCCTGCTCGGCCTGGCCCGGGCGATCGAGGAGCTCTCGGCCCGGGCGCGCGAGGGCAAGCTCACCGCCGACGACATCTCCAACGGGACCTTCACCCTCTCCAACCCCGGCCGCGACGGGAACCTCTTCGGCATCTCGATCATCCGCCAGCCCGAGGTGGGCATCCTGCGGATCGGCTCCATCGTGAAGCGCCCGGTGGTGCGGGAGGTCGACGGCGAGGACGTGGTGGTGGTGCGGCCGATCATGTACGCCGCCCTCTCCTACGACCACCGGGTCATCGACGGCCGCACCGGGAACGGCTTCCTCGCCCGGGTGGCGGCCCTGCTCGCCGGCGCCCGTCCCCAACTGGAGCAATAGCGGGCCACGCCGGGAAACAGCCCCCGGGATCTTCACGAAATCGGCGGCACCCCCTATGCTTTCGGGGCTTTGGTGCAGAAGAGCACGCTGAAGATCGCGGAGCAGCTCCTGGATCGCTTCTTCCGGGACGCCGAGGGCCGGACCAACCGCCAGGTGGACGTCTACTTCGCCCTGGAGGACATGGAGGTCCCGCGGGACAAGGCGGCCCCCGCCCTCGAGTACCTGCAGAGCCGGGGCCTGTTGAACCTCTTCGGCAACGACATCGCGTTCCTCACCGACAAGGGCGTCGCCGCGGTGGTGGAGGAGCAGGACATCGCCAACCTGCCGAAGGAGGTCCGCGACTTCGCCCAGAAGGCCGTCCCCAGCGCATCTCCCGCCCCCCAGCCGGTGCCCCGCCCGGCCGCGCCGACCCCGGGCCAGGGTCGTGGCTCGCCGCGGCCCAAGCGCGCACAGCTGACCCACATCGATCTCGAGGGCAAGGAGTTCACGCTCCCGCTCGGCTGGCGCTGCGGGATCGGGCGCGCCGACGACAACGAGGTCCGGATCAACGATCAGCGAGCGTCGAAGCACCACGCCGAGATCATCTACGAGGACGCCGCCTACTACCTGGTGGACCTCGAGTCCGCCAACGGCACCCTCCTGAACGGCGACTACGCGCTCGAGAAGACCCGCCTGAAGCACGACGACGAGGTGGTCATCGGGCGGACCATGCTCCTGTTCCAGGCCCCCGAGGTGATCGACGAGCCCCCGCCCCTCACCGCCGAGGAGCCGGTGGACGAGCCCGGCACGGTGCTCACCACGCGCCCGCCCGCCGGCCCCACCGAGCGGCCGGCGCCGGCCGAGGAGCCCTCGATCCGGGTGGTGAAGGGCCGGCCCGACACCCCGCCCATACCGACCCCGGCGCCGCGGGTGACCAACCCCACCCCGCTCCCGATGCCCACCCCGTCGGGACCTGACCTGTTCGCGGAGCCCCCCACCCGCGGGCCCAGCCGGGATCTGTTCGCGGAGCCCGCGGTGTCCGACGCCGACCTGTTCGCGCCCGCGCCGTCCGGCGCCCACGCCTCGGTCGCGCCGCTCGATCCGCGGAGCTCGGTGACCCCGCGCGCGCCCTCGCTGGACTTCGAGGAGCCACCCACCCACGTGCCCGGCGGCCTATTCGACGACGACGCTCGGGGCGCCGACGCCGGCCCGGGCGGGGGCGACGACCTGTTCGGGGACGTCGAGGTGTCCGACGGCGAGGATCTGTTCGGCGAGGCCGACACCCCCGAGCGGGCCCGGGATGGGCTCTTCGAGCCCGACGACGGCCAGGTGGTGGCGGAGGGGCTCTTCGACGACGAGCCGGTGCAGGG
The DNA here is from genome assembly GCA_020632995.1 of Deltaproteobacteria bacterium. Classification (GTDB taxonomy): domain Bacteria; phylum Myxococcota; class Kuafuiibacteriia; order Kuafuiibacteriales; family Kuafuiibacteriaceae; genus JACKEN01. Next base: position 1,803,997 of record JACKEN010000001.1, read on the forward strand.
CGGCGACGACCTGTTCTCCGAGGGCTCGCGCCCCCAGGTGGTGCCGGCGGAGCCGCTGGACCCGGCGGACACCCTGGCCGAGCCCCCGCTCGACGAGGTGCCGGCGGACGACCTGTGGTCCGGGGACGTCACCCCCACCAGCGATCCCGGGCCGCTCGAGAACGTCCCGGTCCAGCACGTGGGGGACGACGGCACGGCCACCGTGGACACCGGGCCCCAGGACGACGGCGCCACCCTCATGCTCGATCGCGACGACCTGATGGCGCCGGAGGAGCACCCCAGCTGGGCAGCGGCAGGCCCGGGCCTGGGCTCGCACCCGGGCTTCGGGCCGGGTGACACCATGGACGCCGCGACCGAGGCCCTCGAGGCGGAGGCGCTCCCGGTGGCCAGCCCCAGCCTCGCGATCAACGCGGTGACAGCGGACACCGCCCGCACCCTCGAGGCCGCCCCGAACCGTGAGTTCAACCGGACCCTGGCCGCCCTTCGCGAGCACCTGAGGACCGCCAGCGTGCAGGATCGGGACGCGCTGCTGCTGGCGGTGGACCTGCTCGAGCACCACCCCTACATCCGAACCCTGCTGAAGACACTCCCGTGATTTTTCTGGTTGCCAGACCGAATCTGCTCCCTTAAGACGGCCGCCCTATGTCGCGTTATACCGGTCCTCGCCTCCGGGTGGTTCGTCGGCTCGGCGCCGCGGATCTGCCGGGTCTGATGGTGGCCCGCGAGCTTCGGCGCCCCTATCCCCCTGGCCAGCATGGCCCCACGCAGCGCATCAAGCTGTCCGACTACGCCATCCGTTTGCGTGAGAAGCAGAAGCTCCGCATGCACTACGGCGTCGGCGAGAAGCAGTTCCGCCGCTACATGGTCAAGGCCAAGCACGCCAAGGGCAACACCGGCGAGAACTTGATCCGCATCCTCGAGAGCCGTCTCGACAACGTGATCTACCGTCTCGGCTTCACGCGGACGATCCGCGCCGCCCGCCAGATGGTGAACCACGGCCACATCGAGGTGAACGGCCAGCGCGTGGACGTGCCCTCGTACCAGTGCCGCCCCGGCGACGTGGTGGCCCTGCGCGAGAAGTCCAAGCACCGCGAGCGCGTGGCGGCGGAGATCGCCGGCCCCGTGCTGCAGGACACCCCGGACTTCCTCGAGCGCGACAGCGCGGCCCTGCGTGGGACCTTCAAGGCCCACCCCGAGCTCCCCCACTGCCCCCTCACGATCAATGAGGCGCTGGTGGTCGAGCTCTACGCCGTCTCGCTGTAGTCCTCGGCGGGTCCGAATGACGAGCCCCGCGGTGACCTCGGTCGCCGTGGGGCTCTCCGTTTTTTTGACTCGAGCCCCGTCGGCGGTGGCCGAGCAAGCGAACTTGCCAGATTGGTGGGGCCCGAAGTGAAGGGCTGGCCTACTCGGGCCGCTGCGCCTTCGGCTTCACCGCCACCTGGCGGGTGGGCAGCTGGTCCGCCGCGAGATCGGGGAAGAGCTGCCGCAGCGGCGTCCAGTCGGCGCGCCGGAGGGTCTCCAGATCCAGCTCGCCCTCGTTGCCGAGGGCCTTCCACACCGGCGCGTAGAGGTCCTTGGGCTCATAGGCCTCGACCACGACCTTGGCGAAGGCCATCGACACCACCGGATCCAGCCCGGCGTCGCCCAGCACGTCGCTGAAGGCGGCCACGCTCAAGGTCTGGGTGTCGGGATCGACGAAGGGCAGGCCCTCGTCGCCCTTGCCGATGATGCGATTCACGCTGACCAGCGGATCCCGCACCATGTGCTGGATCAGGTTGCTGCTCCGCCCCTTTCGGGGCGGACGCTGCCGACGAAGCAGCCGACGGACCGTGATGTCCGCCGCCTGCTCGGCCTGATCCGGCTCGAGACCAACCTCCTGGAACAGCTCCACCAGCCAGCGAGTATCCACCGCTCACGGGTCATACCACGAATCGCCCACGGCGAGGCGGGGGGGAGCCAAAGGCACGATTTGCGGCTATCCTCCCCCCGGTCTCGATGGCAGTTCCTGGAGCGGCGCCACCGCCTGAGCGGCTCGCGGAGGGTCCCAGCGCCTTTGGGCCCCTGCGCCTCGTCGCGCGCATCGCGGGCGGGCGCCGGACCAGCGCCTATCTCGGCCATCTGCCTGGAGATCCTGGCCTCCGTGTCCTCCGCGTGCTCCGGAGCGGCCAGGACCGCGCGGCGTTCGAGGCGTCCATCCTGAGGGACCCGGAGTCCACCCGGGTCGAGCACGACGGCCAGCTCGGCGCCCACAGGCCCGCCGTGGTGGGGGAGAGCCTCGCCACCGTCCTCGACCTGTTCATGACCGAGGGCCGGGCCCTCCCGATGTCGGTGGCCCTCACCGTCGCGATGGGGATCGCGGCCCGCCTGGAGGCGCTGGGCACCCCCCACGGCGACCTCGTGCCCCACCACGTCCTGTTGGGCTTCGACGGCACCGTCCACCTCCTCGATCCGGCAGGCCCGGACGCGATGAGCTTCGCCCGAGTCCCCGGCCGCGCCGGCTATCGGGCCCCCGAGCACGTGGACGGCCACGGCATCGACAGCTGCACCGACATCTTCCTGCTGGGGGTGCTCCTGTTCGAGATGACCACCGGCACCCGCCTCTTCGACACCGAGGCCCCCGAGCTCGAGGAGCGGATCCGCCTGGTGCAGGTGCCCCGACCCCGTGACGTGGTCGGGGACGGCTACCCGATCGAGCTGCAGCTCGTCTTGCGAAAGCTCACCCGCCCCTCGCGCGCTGGCCGTTTCCCGACCCCGCGCGCCGCGCAAGATGCCTTGCGGTTGGTAGCCACCACCCGGGCCGACGTCGGCCCCGGGCCGCTCTCGTCATGGCTCCGCACCGAGCTGGCCGACCGCCAGCACGCGTGGGCCGACGTGGCGGACCTCCCCGGCGCGGAGCCCGCCGCGGTACGCGCCCGGGCCCCCTCCCGCGCCCAGACCAGGCCGGCCTCCTTCCTCGGGGCGGGCGCCCCCACCATCGAGGAGCTCCGGCTGGACTCGCCCGCGCTCGAGGCGGTGCGGCGCCGCATCGTGGAGGAGTCCCAGAACTCCATGCGGACGGTGGACGACGACCTGAGGGAGGAGCTCGCGGCGCTCAAGCTGCGGCGCACAGAGCTCCCCGCAATCCCGCCTGCATCCACCGAGCCGACCTCGCCCGGCGCCCGGGCCCCCCGCAGCTCCGACGACACCTACGAGGAGCTGGACGTCCCCACCCCCGGCGACCTCTCCCCCGCGCCTCGCGGCGCCACCACCCGCGACGAGGTCGAGCCGCCGCCGGCCGAGCCGCGCCGGAGCCCGCGGCGGCCACAAGGTCTGGCCTCCTCGCCGCCGCCCAACCTCGTCCCGGAGCTCCCCACCGAGGTGACGCGGCGCTTCCCGCCCCTGCCCGCGCCGTTGACCGAGGTGGAGCTGAGCGACGCCGCGACCTCCCTCGACGAGATCGAGCCGGTGCCCGGCGGGCTGGCCGAGCTGGAGCTCTTCGCCTTCGAGCCGGCGCCCCTGGCCACGCCCCCGGCCGCCCCCGCCCCCATGGGCTCATTCGAGGCGGAGCCCGACGACGACGAGCTCGACTGGGCCCAGGCCGACGCGGTGGAGCCCAGGGACGACGGCGATGGGGACCTCGACGAGGAGCTGGCCCCCGAGGCCCTGATGATCCCCAACACCGACCGCCGCCCCACCCCGCTGGAGCTGGGCTGGTCGGACGGCCTCGAGCTGGAGATTCCCGCCACCCCGGCCCCAGCCCCCGCACCCGTGGTCGGGGCGAGCCTGGACGACGAGCCCCACGACGACACCCTGCAGGACGAAATGGCCGGGGACCTCCTCGGGGCGGACGCCCTGGCCCGCCTCGAGCGCGCGGTGGAGGTCCTCCCCGCGCCGACCGCGCACCGGGCCGACAGCGGGCTCAGCCCCACCATGGAGGACGACGACTCCGAGGAGGTCCGCTCCGCCATGGCCGCGGTGCAGGCCGCCTTGCGCCCCGCACCGAGCTTCGTGGGCTCGGAGGGGGGCGCGAGCGGAGAGGCCCGCGTCGCGGTGGCCCGCCCGCGGCGCTCCAAGCCCAGCGCCCTGGGCGACGCTCCGGTGGACATGGCGTGGGCGTCCGGGCCGCCGGACCTGGGGCTGACCCCCGAGGGTGAGCCGGGCCAGGCCGCCATCCCCACCCAGGTGGTGCGGAACCGGGTGGTCGCGAACGCCCCAGAACCCTCGCTCGCCTCGGCGCGCCCCACCCCTGCGCCGCTCAACCGCCCGCCGGAGCTCACCCCGACCCCGCTGCTCGAGCTGCACCCGGCCCCGCCGCCAGAGCCGCAGCAGCAGGAGGAGACCTCCTCCGCCCACCTGGTCATCCCGATCTCGGACGCGGAGCTCGCGGGGGAGCGGCCCGCGCCGAGCGGCTGGCGGCGCCCAATGCTGTGGAGCGCCGCCGCGGCGGTGCTGCTGAGCGGCGCCGGAGTCACCCTCGCCCTGACCCAGGGCCAGACCGCTCAGGAGGCCCCGACCGTCACCATCCCGGTGCCGACCCGGGCCGCAGCCCGCGCCCCCGCGCCGCGGCCCACCCCACCCCCCGAGCAGGGCGGCGGCGCTGCGGCGGATACGCCGGAGCCGCCCCCCATCCCGGTCCCCGAGGCGGCGCGCGCTCCCGATGCGCTGCCGGCCCCCACCACCCCGCCCGGGCAGGGCCCGGCCCGAGAGGCCCAGCGCGCGCGCCGCGCAGAGTCCGAGGCCGGCGGTGAGCCGACCGCCCCCACCCCCACCTGGACCATGCGGATCCGGGTGCTGCCCGAGACCGCCCGGATCCTGGTGGATGGGCGCCAGGTCCCCAACGACACCCCGGTGACGGTGAGCGGCAACGAGCCGGTGCGCGTGAACGTCAGCGCCGATGGCTACGCGCCGATCGTGAAGGTGGTCTCGCCCGGCGAGCCCGAGGTGCTGATCCTGATGCGGAAGGACCGCCCCTCGGACCCCGAGGAGAGCCTCTGACCTGACCTCAGGGCGAGCGGAGCGCGGGGCCGGCCGCAGGCCGGGTGGGACGGCTCCGCCGGCCCGGGACCCTCGGCAAGCGGAGCGCGGGGCCGGCCGCAGGCCGGCTGAGATGGGTGGGACGGCTCCGCCGGCCCGGGACCCTAAGTACCAGGGCGCTTCGGGGGCTCGGGCGGGGCCTCGCCGAGGAGCTCTTCCATGTCCAGCGCCTTGCCGGTGGCGAACACGAAGAAGGCCTGCGCCGCGTCCTGAGCCAGCGTCTTGAAGATGGCGTCGCGATGCGCCGAGGTCAGGGAGGGGTCATCGCGGACCGAGCGGACCGCGGCCGCGAAGGCCTCGAGGTCCGAACCGGCCTCGCCGATCGCCGTGATGTGCTTGGTGATCCGACGATCGCGAGGGGAGATGCGCTGGACGTCCGCCATGGCGGGTCGAGCCTAGCAGCTTCTCAGCAGCCCCACATCGTGCGGCCCATGGCCATCGGCGCGTAGGGCATCGTGCCCATCATGTATGGGTTGGCCATATAGGCGTTACCCGCCATAAAGGGCGAGCCGTAAAGGGAGGCCGCAAAGGGCATCCCCATCATCATCCCCGACGAGTACATGGCGGAGGCGGTGCGGGACCCCATGAAGAGCTTGCCGAGGCCGTCCTGGAAGAACGTCTTGAGGAAGCCCCCGCGGCCGGTCATCCGGTTCATCATCCAGGCCTGGGTGAAGTCCGGGTCGCTGCCGAACAGCTTCCCGAGCATCTTGAAGCCGGTGTAGACGGCGGCGCCGCCAGCGAGCAAAAGGGGAAGTGCCATTCTCGTTTCCTCCTCGGGAGCCGGGCGACATCGCGCACCGGCCTCGATTCAACGTGATGGTTATCGCGCGAGCGTCGTCACAGTTGCGGCTTTCCGCACCCGGGCCCACACCGACCGTCAGGAGCGCCGGTTCCGCATGAAGCGGTCGAAGAGCTCCCGCTCGAGGGACTTGTCCGACTTCCCCTTGTCCTTGATGCCCGGCCCGTCGGGGGCCCTCGCCTGGACCTGCCCACCCACCAGGGCCCGGGCCTTCTTGGTGGCGTCGGCCCGCTCCGCCCCGTCGGTCGTCGTTGCCCCGGCGTCCGGCATGTCCGGGAAGTCGTTGATGAAGGCGTAGTCGAAGGGGTTGTCCATGGCCCACTGGACGTAGCCGAACCACTCCGCCTCGGTGAGGCCGGAGCTGTCGATGATGAGCTTCTGGGTGGCGAACCAGCGGTAGAGCTTGTCCTGGCGCTCCTTCGGGAGCGCCTCGAAGGCGCGCATCCACTCGCGGATCTGGTCCTCGTGGCCGGGGTCCACCGTCGCCATGGGGCGAATCTACTCGAACGTCAGCTCCACCGCCAAGCTGCGGTTGTCGCTCGCCCCCGGCCGCTGACCCTTGTCGGTGAGGGGGACGCGGTAGTTCTCCTTGTACATCCCGGTGTAGAGCCCGAGGCGCTTGGCCCCGTAGCCCACCGGGATCCACAGGGTGAACTCGTCCACCACCACCTCGCCCTCCTGCCAGACGTCGCTCGGGTACTTGCCCTTGGCCGGGAAGTGGTCGCCGTGGATGCGGGGCGCCTGCCCCTCGAGGGCGTCGCCGTGGACGAACACCTCGTACTCCTCCTCGATCGGGCCCACCGCCCCCCAGTAGAAGGTGACGGTCACGCGGTCACCCCCGCTGGGGTGCTCGGGAGAGACCTGGTAGCCGAGGAGCTCGATGCTCTTGCCGAACACCGCACCCACCGGCTTCATCTCCGCCGGGGCGGCGGTGAGGATGATGTCGCCCATCAGGTCATCGCGGGGGAACTGCTCCCGCCGCTCCTTCACCGACTGGGGGTTGGGGAGGCACGCGGCCACCCCCAACGTCAGCAACCCCACCGCCACGCCGCGCCACATCACATGTTCACCTGCTCGAGGCGGGGCAGGAGGATGATCTCGAGGCGCCGGTTCTGGGCCTGACCCTCCGGGGTCTCGTTGCTCGCGATCGGATCGAACTCCCCGAAGCCGGCCGCGGCCAGGTTCTCGGGGGCCACGCCGTTGGCCACGAGGAGCTTCACCACGGTCACCGCGCGGGCGGTCGACAGCTCCCAGTTGTCCTTGAAGCGGCCGCCCTTCTTGAGGGCCACGTTGTCGGTGTGGCCGGCGATCAGGAAGTCGCGGTCCTTGACGTCCTTCAGCACCGCCGCCACCTCGAGGAGCGCCGCGGTGCCGTCCTTCTTGAGATCCTTGCTGCCGGACGGGAAGAGCACGTTGTCGGGGAGCTTGAGGTTGATGCGGCCGTCCCGCATCACCACCTGCAGCCGCCCGGAGTCGATCATCGACTTGAGGCGCTCGGCCAGCGCCTTGAACTGCGCGGCCTCCTTCTCGGCCTCGGCGCGCAGGCGCCGGAGCTGCTCCACCTCGGCGGTGGTCGCGGCGAGCTCGGTCTTGGCCGAGGCCAGCGCGGCCGCGCGCTCACCCAGCTCGCTCCGCACCGCCTGGAGGTCGCCGCCCTTCTTCTTCACCTCGCTCTCGAGGCCCAGGATCATCTGATCCTTGCTGGCCACGACCTCCTGGTGCTTCGTGGTCAGGTTCTTCTTGTCGTCGTCACAGGCCGCCTGGGCCTTCTTCATCTCGGCGTCGAGGCGCGCCTTCTGCTCGTCCAGGGCGGACTGGACCTGCTTGTCGTGGTCCTCCTTGGAGATACCGCAGGCCCCAACGAGGCCTGCGAGGACGGGGATCAACCAGAGTGTACGCATGGCGGGGTGGTCCTACAGCCGATGCAGGGGGGTGGCAACCGGGTCATGGGCTCAGTGCGCGGCCTCGTCGAGCACGAGGTCGCGCGTCGCCACCGCGCCGTCGCTCACCAGCACCGCGCACGCGCCGCCGCCCGGATCTCCGCAGGGCGCGCAGCCCGCACGCCCCACCAGGTAGGGGCTGTAGAGCCCCGGCCGGAGCTCCACCACCAGCTCGCCTTGCGTCGATGACTCCGCGTCCACCACCGCCGCCGAGGCCAGGGCGTCGGCCAGGGGCGCGCCCCCGCAGGCCGGGGCGAGCGGTACGCTCACGTCGGCCGGCACCACCAGCACCCGCAGGGCGGCCCGGCTGTTCAGGCAGAGGCCGTCGCCGCAGTCGTCGGTGGGGGCCGAGTCCGGGGGGCGGGGCCGGCAATCACCCCGGATCCACGCGGTGGACAGGGCGAGGCCGGTGCTGATCTCGGGGGCGAGGATCGCGGCCCGGGCCGGGCTCATCGGGCCCGGATCCTCCGGGATCCCGCAGTCCGCCTTGCTGCGGCCGGATCCGCAGGCGCTCAGCGCGACGAGGAGCAGCAGGGCGGCCCTCACTCCTCCTCCTTCACCTCGTCCAGGATCGAGCGCACGCGATCGCTGGCCTTGCCGCCGGTGCCGAGCGAGCCGTCCAGGGAGCGGACGTCGGCCTGGGTGATGTCGAGGTCGGGGGCGAGGAGGCGCTGGTGCACGGCCCGGGCGATGCGTCGGGGCTCGGGCACCGTCTCCTTCTCGCCTCGCGGGGGGACGAACATCTCGGTGATCACCGTGCCGTCGTCCGTCGTCAACCGGGCTTGCGCCTCGCCCACCGCCAGGGTGAAGCCCCAGTCGACCTCCTCGAACAGGGGCGAGCCCGAGAGCAGCTCCACCGCCTCGATCGCCGCGCCCTCCCCGCTCGCCATGAAGCGCACCGGGAGCCGTAGGCCCATCCGCCGGATAAGGGCCGGGTCCTGGGCGAGGACCACGCGCAGCATCTGCAGCACCACCGGGTGGTCGCCCTCGGCCCACGCCGCCGCCGCAGCGACCGCGGCGGCCCGCGCGCGGCCCAGGGCCTCCGAGGGGGGCAGGCGCTCCACCACCGAGCGGGCCTTCGCCTCGGCCTCCGCGGTGTCGCCGTCGAGCCACAGCGCCTCGGCCACGAACGCGTCGAAGACCGGGCCCGCGAGATCCTCCGGGAGGGTCTCGTCCGCCCGAGCCCTCTGCAGGGCAGCCTGCGCCACCCCCGGGCCCACGAGGCCGATCACCTCCGCGTCGAGCCAGTTCGGCATCTCGATCGAGCCGGGGCACTCGGGGCGCAGGGTGGACATCAGGCGCTCGGGATCCGCGAGCACCTCCACCGCCCGGCGCCCGACCTCCCAGGCCTCGAAGCGCAGCTCGAGCGCCCGCCAGCGCAGCTCCAGGGACTCGCCGAGGGGGGCGATCGCCGCCTCCTCCTCCAGCGCCCGGGCCAGGGTGAGCTTCGCCACCCGGTCCATCACCGCCGCCCCCGCCTCGTTCTGATCGCTCGCGGCGGAGCTGGTGCCCTGGCGATCGGGCCGGTTCACGGTGCGCCGGGTGATAGGCTCCGCGTCCTCGGGGCGGCCCGCCACCAGGAGCACCGAGGCCCCCACCAGCTCGGCCTCCGACTGGTCCTGCTGGTCCATGTGGGCCCCACCCCGCCGGGCCCGGTAGGCCCGCATCTGGCGCCACGCCGACAGGGCCTCCGACAAGCGGCCCTGCCTCAGGTAGAGGCGGACCAGGCGGCCCCAGGGGTTCACGGAGCCCTCGGGGTTGCGGCGGGTGGCCTCGAGGTAGAGGCGCTCCGCCTCGTCCAGCTCGAAGACCTCCTCGGCCGCCGCCGCCGCGTTCGACAGCTCCACCGCCCCGTCGGCGGTGCGGCGCAAGACGCGTTGCGCGGCGGCCTTGCACGCCTCGTAGGCCGCCTTGCGGTTCCGCATCTCGCTCTCGACCGCGCACAGGGCGGTGTAGCCCACCGCCTGGTCCCACTCGTCCTCGCTCTTGACCGCCCGCTCCGCCACCAGCCGGGCCTCCTCGAAGCGCTTCAGCTTCAACAGGGGCCAGGACTTGCGCGCCTGGTAGTCCACGTTCAGGCGCTCCCGGAGGGCGTCGACGTACTCGATCTTGGCCTCGTGGTGGTCCATCTCGCCGTGCACGTAGACCAGCTCCAACAGGACCCGCAGGTAGGGCCGCCAGGGGCTGCGGTCCTTGTCGGGGATGCGCCCGTAGCGCGCGACGAAGAGCTGCTCGGCCCGCTCGAGGTGGTAGAGCGCCTTCGGCAGGTTGGCCTCGCCGAGGTGCTGGGCGTAGCCCATCGCGAAGTGGGCGCGGAAGGAGTCCGGGTTCTGCACGAGGGCCTTGTCGGCCAGGGTCCGGGCCGAGACGTAGCGGCCCATCATCAGCTCGCAGTAGGCGGCCCGCTCGAGGTCGCTGCCCCCGAAGTCCTCCGCCCCGCGGCAGTCGGTGTCGAGGGCCGGCATGCCCTTGCCGGTGGACGCCGGCGGCTCCTTCGCGGGGGCCGTCGTCGCCTCGCTCGCCTCACCGCTCTCGGTCTGGGCGGACGCGGCGCCGGGCGCGGCGTGGCAAAGGAGCAGCGCCCCAAGAACCGCAACCACCCTGGCGCCGCTCGAGCTCACTTGCCTTACACCGTGGCCCTGGCCAGGCGCTCCAGCACCGGCCCCAGCGCGTCGCGGATCACCGGGCGCGCCTCCTCGGCCCCCGCCGACAGCTCCAGCCGGTGCTGGAACACCATCGGCAACAGGGCCTCGAGGTCCTCGGAGGAGACGAAGTCGCGGCCGTACATCATGGCCCGGATCTGGAGCGCGGGCACCGCGAGCACCAGCGACCGGGTCGACACCCCCTGCAGGACCCGACGGTCCTCGCGCAGGCGCGTCGCCACGTCGACCAGCGACTCCTGCACCAGGGCGTGGACCCGCACCTGGTCCTCCACCACCGACCTCGCCCGCAACAGCTCGCTCCGGCTCACCGCCGGCATGCTCCGGGCCGCCCCGGTCTTGCGCGCCCGCATGGTGCGGAGCACGTCGAGCTCCGAGGCCCGGTCGATGTGGGTCATCCGGATCTTGAAGAGGAAGCGGTCCAGCTGGGCCACCGGCAGCGGGTAGGTGCCGGCGAGGTCGAGCGGGTTCTGGGTCGCGATGACGAAGAAGAGGTCGTCGAGGGCCCGGGTCTGGTTGTCGACCGTGACCTGCTTCTCGGCCATCGCCTCGAGCATCGCGGCCTGCACCTTGGGCGAGGTCCGGTTGATCTCGTCCGCGAGCACCACGTGCGCGAACACCGGCCCGGGTCGGAACGAGAAGGTGCCGGTCGCGGGCTCGAAGACGGTGGTGCCGGTGACGTCGCTCGGGAGCAGATCCGGCGTGAACTGGATGCGCCGGAACGCCTCGATGTCGCCCTTCACGTCGAACGGGCGGTCATCCACGATCGCCTCACCCAGCGCCTTGGCCAGGGTGGTCTTGCCCGAGCCCGGGAAGTCCTCGAGCAGGATGTGCCCGTCGGCCAACAGCGCTACGAGCACCAGCTCGATGACGTCGTCGCGCCCCCGCACCACCGCGCTCACGCGGTCGAAGAGGCGGCGCGCCACCTCGCGGCACTCCGACAGCCCGAAGGCGCTCGACGTCTCTGTCAACATGCTCTCCATCGTCATCTCGACCACCACCACGAGAGGGGGTTCAGCACCCCCAGCAACCACCTGTACCACGGCACCGCGCCCCGGACCTGCCCCGCCGTCATCCGATAGAGCGCGGCGAGGGACACCCCCTGGGCCGCCTCGAGCGGGGCGCGGGCCCCGAGCGCGGCCCCCACGTTCACCCGGGTCAGCGCCTCGAAGGCCGGGACCCGGTCCGCAACCCGACCTGCAAAGCGCTCCCGCGACTCACCGCGGCCCCGCACCCAGCCCACCGAGGCCAGGGTGTCGAGGGCGGCCCGGTAGCTCACCTTGGGCCCACCGCCCCCCCGCAAGACGAGCGGCAACAGGAGCCGCCCCACCTTCACCGCGTAGAGCACCCCGAGGAAGCCGAGGAGCACCCACGGAACCGCGTCCCACGCCGCCCGGAGGTAGTCCATGAGCTTGGGCCCGGTGGGCGGCGCGCGCTCGAAGCGCCCCTCCTTCCTGGCCATCTCACCCAGGAGCTGCTGGAGGTCCTGCTCCTCGAAGGGCGCCGGCTCCACGTCGGTCTTCTGGGGCGTGACCTCGATCGGGAGCCACCCGAGGCCCTCGAGGTAGAGCTCCGCCCACGCGTGGGCGTCGCCCTCCTTGATCAGGAGCGCCGAGCCGGTGCCCAGGTTCGCGGCCGGGACCGCGTAGCCTGCGCTCACCCGGGCCGGCAGGCCCAGCGCGCGCATCAGGTACGCGGCGGCGTGGGCGAGGTGCACGCAGTAGCCGCGCTTGTCCTCGCTGAACAGGAACTCCCCGGTGGGGTCGTCGCCGGTGTACTTGCGCTTGAAGGAGTACGTGGTGTTCTCCTCGAGGTACTGCTTCACCGCGAAGGCCAGGGCGATCGGGTCGCTCTTGTACTCCGGTCGCAACTCGGATTGCAGGCGACGGGCGAGGTCGTGGTAGCGCTCGTCGTGCGGGAGCTCGGTGTAGAGGCTCCAGGTGGCCTCGTCCCACCCCGGATCCCCGGGGGCCAGGCCGAGCAGGTTCTCGAGCGGCACGTCGGCGCTCACCACCTGGGAGACCACCCGATAGGCCCGGCGGAAGCGCGCCGAGTCGGGGTTGGGGCGGGGCTCCACCCGCGTGGCGTCGATGAGGGCGAAGGTCCGGCTGTGCTCGGACATCAGGGCGACGTCGGTGGCGACCTCCTCGCGATCGAGCCCGCTGTTGTGCACCCCGGGCACGTCGAAGCCCTCGGGTCGCGCGTCGTAGCGGGCGTCGGGATCGACCCCGCGGCGGGTGGCCTCCACCAGGCGCGCCCCGTTGAACTGCGAGAACGCGGCGTGCCGGAAGTAGAAGACCTCGCCGAAGGGCAAGACGTCGCGGTGGAAGACCACCACCGCCGACGGTCGCTGCTGGCCGCCGTGCTGCTTGGGGGGCGGCGGGAGGTCGTTGTCCTCCTTGTTCTTGCCCTCCTTCGACTCGCCCTGGCCGCCCTGCCCCGCCGAGGCCGGGCCATCGCGGTCGCCGTCCTGCGCCTTGTCGAGCTTCTCGCCCACCGCGTTGCGCAGGTCCGACTCGGGCGGCTCACGGTGCAGGCGCACCCCGAGCCAGAGCCCCAGCAGGAGCACGATGAGGAGCTGGGCGAGGGTGCGGCCGGGGGAGCGCCCCCGCGCCATGACCCCGGCCAACAGGAGCCCCGCGAGCAGGCCCACCCCGAGGAAGGCCACCACCGGGTCGATGCCCTGCTGCCAGAACCAGTCGGAGATCTCGAGGGGCCGCGCGATCATCCCGTCGCGGTGGGCCTGCACCGTGGTGGCCACCACCAGCACCGCGATGGAGCCCTCGAGCGCGAGGGCGGCCCGGTAGCCGAGGGCCACCGCGCGCAGCACCAAGGCGCCACCGAGGGCCACCGCCACCCAGCGCACGACCTCGCCCACCCCCATCGCCACGGTGGGGCCGAGGGCCTCGGCCAGGGTCGCGGAGCCGAGGAAGACCTGGGTGAGCGCGAGGCCGAGGCCGCCCACCAGGAGCCCGAGGGCCACGCTCGCGAAGGTCCTGAGGCGCCGGGCGTGCAGGGACTCCGCCCACAGGCTCCCCGCGAAGGCGCCCGCCGCCGCCGCCACCACCCCCGGGGGCAGGGTCAGCTCGTTGGCGAAGACCGCCGCCGCCACCGCCAACAGGAGCGCGTGCAGGGCGTGGCCCGCGTTCTGGCTGGGCGAGAAGCTCACGCGGCGTGCCCCCCGTGGGCCAGGGCGTCGGCGTAGGCCTGCTCGAGCCGGCCGGAGCCGCCCACCGGCAGGGCGCGTCCGGCCCGGCGATCGAGGACCAGGGCCTGGGCCCCGGTCCGGACGAGGGCGGTGGTCACCGCGCGCAGGGCATCGGGGCTCACCACCGCCTCCTCCTCGGGATCCGGAGGTTCGGGTCGGGTCAACAGGTGGGTGAGCCGATCGCGGGTGGTCGGCTCCGCCTCGTCGCGCAGGCCGTCGACCCCGACGACGCAAGTTGCGTTGCGCGCGCGCCCGGCCAGGGCGGCGGTGACGCGGTCGAGCCACGGGCCCGGCCGACCGGGGACGAAGACCACCACCCGCGCCTCGTCCCGCTCCAGCACCTGCTCGAGGAACGCGGCGAGCCCCGCGCCCTGGCGGGCGGGGTCCTCACGCACCGCGCGCGACGCCATGATCAGCTCGAGCGCGGCGTCGGCGTCCGCCGCCACCCCGAGGCCGCCGTCGGCCCCGAAGCGCCAGTCGTCGCCCAGCAGGCCCCGCTCCACCGCCCAGCGGGACGCGGCCGCGGCCGCCTCGTCGCCCGGGCCGGCCACGAGGTAGGCCACCACCCGCACCGACGGGGCGAGGGCGCGCTCGGGCATGCGCACCATGAGCTGGCCGGTTCGGGCGTAGATCTTCCACAGGGCCAGGCGCAGGGGGTCGCCGGCGACGTAGCGCCGCATGTCCACCCGGTCGCCGTCGGGGCGCCCTCGCGGGTGCGGCAGGTCGTCCCCGGCGGTGAGGGACTGGAGCACCGGGGCCTGATCCAGGCGCCCCACGAACGGGCTCACCCGGAGCGGGCGCCGCTCCACGTGCCGGAGCACCACCTGGGCGAGGCCGAACCCGTCCTCGATCACGAAGCGGCGCACCACCCGCTCGAAGCGGGCGCGGGTGGGGCTGGTGACCTCCTCGATCACCTCGCCGCCCTCGCGGATCAGGGTCACCTCGAAGCCCTCGGGCTCGGCCCAGGTCCAGCTCACCTCGAGGAGCGGGAGGCTCCGCCACCGGGGCAGGCACAGGCCCCGCGCGTAGCCCCGAGCCGCCTCGAAGATCACCGCGGGCCCCGACTCGGGCAGGCGCCGGAGGCGCCCGTAGATGAGGAGCGCCCCCAGCACCACCGCCAGGAGCGACAGGAGCACCAGCCCGATGGCGAGGCGGCTGGCGAGGCCGAGCGCGTAGTCGGCGTGCGGCTTCGCGAACCAGAAGTAGGTGGCGGCGGCCGCGGCGGCCACGGTGAGGCCCAGGGGGGTCAGCGGGAAGAGCTCCCGGATCCGGACGAGGACGGGGAAGCGCCGCCCCAGGCTGGCGAAGATGCGGGACACGTTCGACTCCCGAGAACACCCGGCGGGCCGGAAATCCTCCTCAGACAGCCACTGTACACGCAAGGTCGGGGGGGAAGTCGACCTCGACCTGCGCGGGAGTTAGGACAGGCGCATGCGCCGGATCACCTCCGCCCTGATCGCCCAGCCCCTCCTGGGCCTGTTTGCCCTGAGCTTCGCCTGCGCCTCGGCCAGGCCGCCCTACCACTACGCCGGCCCCGCCCCGACCAACGCCGAGGATCGGGCGATGGCCCAGCTCTCGGAGCGGTACCTCGACATCACCCTGCGCCTGGATCCGGTGCGGGCCTCGGCCCTCGGGTACCACAAGTGGGACGGGCGGATGCCCGACTACTCGGTCGCGGGGATCCAGGCCGCGCTCCGCACGGTCGAGGGGCTCGAGAAGGAGCTGGCCCGGGTGGACGCGAAGAAGCTCTCGCGGCCCTTCGCCACCGACCGCGCCCTCATGGGTGAGGAGCTGGCCCGGCTCCGCTTCGTCTACGGCACCCTGGATCCCTTCACGTGGGACGTGCAGCTCTACAACGAGCAGATCGGCGCGGGCCTGTACTACCTCACCATCCCCCCCGCGGACCCCGCCGAGTGGCCGGCGCGCCTCGAGGCCCTGGCGGCTCGGGTGGAGGCCCTGCCCGGCTTCCTGGCCGCCGCCCAAGCCCGCCTCGGCCACCCGCCCAAGGCGTTCACCGAGTTCGTGGTCGCCCAGAACCCCGGGAACCTGAAGACGCTGCAAGACATCTTGCCGCCCCTGTTCAAGGGCCAGCCGAAGCTCGAGGCCCGCCTCGCGAAGGCGCGGCCGGCGGCGGAGAAGGCGCTGACCGAGTTCCAGGCGTTCCTGGAGGGGACGCTCCTGCCTCGCTCGGACGGGGACTGGCGGTTGGGCTCGACCCGCTTCGCCCAGAAGCTCGCCCACACCCTCGGGACGGACCTGTCGCCCCAGGCGGTGTACGAGGGGGCGGAGCGCGGCCTCGAGCAAGCCCGCTTTCAGATGTACGACGTGGCCCTGCCCCTGTTCCAGGCCGCGTTCCCCAACGACCACAGCTACCTGGACATGCTGGGCGACGAGCGCATCGACTACGTGGTGGGCAAGGTCATCACCGAGGCCTCGAAGCGCCACGGCACCGCGGAGTCGCTGTTCTCGGACGTGACGAAGAAGGCGGAGGCGATCAAGACCTGGCTCCGCACCACCGACTTCATCGAGCTGCCGCCCGCCACCGACCCCTTCGTCATCGAGCCCACCCCGGCCTACCTCGACGGCCTCGCGGTGGCCTTCTACAACCCCGCCCCCGCCTTCGAGCCCGACCTGAAGAAGAGCTACTGGATCAGCACCGTCCCCAACAAGGACCCGGCGGACACCGAGAGCTTCCTAGAGGAGTACAACGACTACATCCTCGACGCCCTCACCATCCACGAGGCCTTCCCCGGCCACTACGTGCAGCTGTACTGGTCGAGCCACGCCACCGACGCCTCGATCGTGAAGCGGGTGCTCGAGAGCGGCCCCATGGCCGAGGGCTGGGCCATGATGGTGGAGCGGCTGATGCACGAGGAGGGCTTCGGCAAGGATGACCCGCGTCAACTCCTCTTTCACTTGAAGCTGCGCCTTCGGATCTTCATCAACGCGATGATCGACGTGCGCATGCACACCACCAACGCCGGGGACCCCGACGCCCTCGACGCCTGGGCCATGGAGCTGATGACCAAGCGCGGGTTCCAGGAGGAGGCCGAGGCCAGCCGCAAGCTCCGGCGGGCCAAGCTGACCTCGACCCAGCTGTGCACCTACTATGTGGGGTACCAGGAGATGCTCGACATCTTCCGGGCCGCCGCGGCCAAGGGGAAGCTGTCGCCGAAGGAGATCCGGATGAAGATGATGTCCTACGGCACCATCCCGCCCCGCATCATCAAGGAGAAGATGGCGGAGGAGGGGCTGCTCTAGCCGACCCCGAGCCGGTCGAGCAGGAACGCCAGCTCGAACGCGGAGTCCTCGATCTCCCCGTAGCGCCCCGACTGCCCGCCGTGGCCCGCCCCCAGGTCCACCTTCAGCAGGGTCTGGGCGTCGGGCCGGGTGTTGGCCGCGCGCAACAGGAGCGCCCACTTCGCCGGCTCCCAGTACTGCACCCGCGGATCGTTGAAGCCCGCGGTGATCAGCACGTCGGGGTACGGCGCGGGCCGCACGTTGTCGCACGGCGACCACGCCCGGATGTTGCGGAACGCCGCCTCCGCCCGCGGGTCGCCCCACTCGTCCCACTCCACCACCGTCAGCGGCAGTGATGGGTCGAGGAGGCTCTGGAGCACGTCCACGAAGGGCACCTGCGCCACCGTCACCCGGAAGAGCTCCGGGCGCAGGTTCAGCGCCGCCGCCACCAAGAGGCCCCCCGCGCTCCCGCCCGAGCACGCCAGGCGATCCGGCGCCGCGTACCGCTGGGCCACCAGGTGCTCCGCGCACGCGATGAGATCGGTGAAGCTGTTCATCTTCGCGCCCAGCCGCCCCGCCTCCTTCCACGGGCGCCCGAGGTCGCCGCCGCCCCGGACGTGGGCGATGGCCACCACCAGCCCGCGGTCCAACAGGCTCACCCGGTGCCGGCTGAAGTGGGCCTCGTACGGCTCACCGTAGGCGCCGTAGCCGTAGATGACGCAAGGCGCATTGCCATCGATCGGGGTGTCGACGTGCCGCACCACCGAGATCGGGACCTCGACGCCGTCCGGCGCGGTCGCCCACAGGCGCTCGCTCACGTAGCGGGCCGGGTCGTAGCCGGGCACCGGCGCGACCCGGAGGGTGGTGCGGGTGCGGTCGTCCAGGTGGTACTCGAAGGTCGTGGCGGGGACCACCAACGAGCAGTAGGCGAGGCGCAGCGCCCGGGTGTCCATCTCGAGGTTCCCCACCGCCCACACCTCGTAGATGGGGTCGGCGAACTCGAGCTCGTGCTCGGCCCCGGTCTCGAGCGAGCGCACCCGGACCTTCGTCAACCCGTCTTGCCGGTCCCACCACACCAGGTGATGGGCGAAGAGCTCGATGCCCTCCAGGGTGATCCCCGGTCGCTCCGGGACGAGCACCTCCGCCGGCCCCTGGGGCGCCTCCAGCGGTACGCGCAGGAGCTGAAAGAGCGGCGCACCCCGGTTGGTGTGCAGGTAGAGTTGACCCGCCCGGTGGTCCACGAAGTACTCCACCTCGTGCGCCCGTGGCCAGATGACGGTGGGGGCGGCCTCCGGCACGTCGGCCGGGAGCCACCGGCACTCCGACGTCACCGCGCTGTCGGCCTGGATCAACAGGAGCGCCCCGTCACGGGTCCGGCTCACGCCTACGAAGAACGCGTCGTCGGCCTCGCCGTAGACCACCACGTCCTCGGCCGGGTCGGTGCCCACCACGTGCCGCCGCACCTGGTGGGGGCGGGACTGCTCGTCCAGCACCACGTACAGGAGCGTCCGGCCATCGCTGAACCACGCCACGTCGTCCGACGTGTCCTCGATCGCCTCGGGGTGCTCCACCCCGGTCTCGAGATCCCGAAAGCGCAGCACGAAGCGCTCGTCCCCGTCGTGGTCCACCGACCAGGCCAGGGTCTTGTGGTCGGGGCTCACCTCGTAGGCCCCGAGGGCGGTGTACTCTTCGCCCTCGGCCAGGAGGTTCACGTCGAGCACCACCTCCTCCGGCGCATCGGCCACGTCCCTTCGCCGACAGTACACGGTGTGGGGCCGCCCGGCCTCGGTGCGCCACGAGTACAGGTAGGGCCCGTCCCGCGCCGGCACCGACCGGTCGTCCTCCTGGATGCGCCCCAGGATCTCGGCATACAAGGCCTTCCGCAATCCTTCCTGCGAAGCGCACGTCTGTGCGGTGTGCGCGTTCTCGGCTTGCAGGTGAGCCTGCACCTCCTCCGACTCGCGCTCGCGCAGCCAGGGGTGCTGGTCGACCAGCGTCTCGCCGAACATCTGGGTGACGCGCGGCCTCGGCGCCGGGCTCGGGGCGCTCATCGCGGGCCCGCCAGGGCGCCGGCCCCCAGGTAGCCCTCGGCCTGCAGGGTGAAGAGGCGGGCGTAGCGCCCGTCCTCGGCCATCAGGGCCTCGTGGGTGCCCAGCTCGGCCACCCGGCCGTCCACCAGGACCGCGATGCGGTCCGCCATACGCACGGTGCTGAAGCGGTGACTGATCAACAGCGCCATCCTACCCTCGGTGAGCGCCCGGAAGCGCTGAAAGAGCGCGTGCTCGGCCTCGGCGTCGAGGGCCGCGGTGGGCTCGTCCAGGATCAGGATGTCCGCGTCCCGCATGAAGGCCCGGGACACCGCCACCTTCTGCCAGTTGCCCATCGACAGCTCCACCCCGCCCTCGAACCAGCGGCCGAGCTGGGTGTCCCAGCCGTTGGGGAGCCCCGCCACCGTCTCGTCCGCCCCGCCCTTCTCCGCCGCCACCCGGATCCGCTCCAGGTCGTCGATGAAGGCCACGTTGCCGAGGCCGACGTTCTCCCGCGCGTTGAACTGGTAGCGGACGAAGTCCTGGAGCACCACCCCGAAGCGGCGCCACAAGACCTCGCGCGGGTACTCGACCAGGGGCCGGCCATCCAGCAGGATCACCCCCTCGGTGGGAGGATAGAGCCCGGCCAGGAGCTTGATCAGGGTGCTCTTGCCCGCCCCGTTCTCCCCCACGATGGCCAGGCTCTCGGTCGGCCCGATGCTGAGGTTCAGGTGCCGGAGCACCCACTGCGGCCGCCCCGGGTAGCGAAAGCTCACGTCCACCAGCTCGAAGCCCCGGCCCTCGCCGGCCACGCTCGGGGCCGAGGCGGCCGGGGCCTCGGCCTCCGTCGGCAGCTCCAGGAACCCGAAGAGGTTGCTCATGAAGAGGTTGTCCTCGTAGGTCCCGCCGATCGCGCGCAGGATGGTGCGCAAGGCAGCCTGCCCCTGCCGGAACACCGCCATGTAGAGGGTCATGTCGCCGAGGGTCAGCGCCCCCACCACCGCCCGGCTCGCGATCCAACCGTAACAGCCGTAGAGCGCCACGGTGGACAGGGCGCCGAGCCCGAAGCCCCACCCCGCCCGCCGCACCGCGAGGGACCGCTCCTCGCCGAAGAACTTCTCGTAGAGCGCGCGGTAGCGCGCCACCAACAGGTCCCCGAGCGCGAAGAGCTTCACCTCCTTGGCCGAGTCGTCCCGGGTGAGGAGGAGCTCCAGGTAGCGCATCCGGCGCCCCTCGGGCGCGCGCCAGGTGAACAGCCGGAACGCCGCGCCCGAGAAGCGGGCCTCGGCGATGAACGCAGGCAGGGTTGCGGCGGCCAGGATCAAGAGGGTGAGCGGGCTGAAGGTCACGAGGACCACCCCGTAGCTGGCCAGCGTCACCACGTTGGCCACCACGTCCACCGCGCTCGTGAAGAGGTTGAGGGGCCGGCTGGACGCCTCCCGGCGGGCGTTCTGGAGCTTGTCGTAGACCGCGGGGGTCTCGAAGTGCACGAGATCCAGGGTGCGCGCCTTGTCGAGGATGCGCAGGTTGATCAGGTAGCCGAGGCGGGTCCCCAACAGCGACCGCAGCAGGCCCGTGCTCATGCCGAGCAGCCCGGTGAAGAGCATCAGGCCCAGCTCCGCCCCCACCAGCTGCATGACGTGGGCACGCGCCGCCGGGTCATCGGAGGCCGAGGCGGCGAGCACGCCGTCGATGATCAGCTTCCCGATCCACGCGATCGCCAGCGGCAGGAGCGCCCCCAGGAACGAGAGCAGCATGATCCCGAGGGCGGATCGGGCGTCCGCGGCCCAGACCAGCCCCATGACCCGGGGGGTCTGCCGGAACGCGGTGCGGACCTCCTGGTAGATCCCCCGCAGGGTCTTCGGCGGTCCAGGTGCGACGGGGGCCTCGGCCATGGGCCGCGGCAGCGTGGGGCACCGGGCGTGGGGGCGCAACCCGAACCTGGGCCACGCCCGACACCTTGACGCCCCCGCCGCGGGGACGCCGAATGGAGGCGTGACCCGCGACCTGGCCCACGGAGTCCCCACCGGCGCAGACCGGCTGATCATCGCGCTCTCCGACATCGAGGTCGGGGACGGCGGGGTCACCGATGACTTCCCCCAGTCCGCCTATGTGGGCGAGGTCCTCGCGCCCTACCTCGAGGCTCCGTACCACCACCTCGATCAAGACCTGGTGCTGAACGGCGACACCTTCGACTTCCTCAAGACCGCGGTGCACGGGACGCACCCCCGGCACATCCCCGCCTCGGTCGGGCTCGCGAAGCTCGAGGCGGTGGCCGCCCACCACGGGGCCTTCTTCGAGGCCCTGAGCCGCTTCCTCACCTCCGGCCCCGGGGCCCGACGCCTGTTCTTCGTGCCGGGCAACCACGACCCCGAGATCCTCTTCCCCGAGGTGCAGGCCAGCCTGCGGCAGCGCCTCTCCGCGAGCGACCAGATCTTCTTCCCCGGCCTCGAGATGCAGCTGGGCGACGTCCACATCGAGCACGGCTCCCAGGCCGACGGCCTGTTCCGGGTCGACCCCGAGCAGCCCTTCCTCGTCCACCAGGGGCAACGCATCCTGCACATCCCGTGGGGCGCCCTGGGCCTGCTGGAGGTGTTCATGCCGCTCAGGGAGCACCTCTACCACCTGGACCGGCTCCGGCCCCGAGAGGCGGTGTTCGAGCTCATCCCGGAGGTGCGGGACCTCCTCCTCAGCCGCTCCTGGACCTACTGGACCCGAGACTACTGGCGGGACCTCCTGGTGGGCGGCGACCCCCTGAAGCGCCCCACCTGGGCCATGGTGAAGGAGGTGATCTACCGCTTCACCTCCACCGACCCCGAGGTGTCGATGGGTGATCACTTCGTGCGGCGCCTGGAGTGGGACTACGAGCACAAGGTCGTCGTGGTCGGGCACCAGCACGTGCCGATGGTGCGCACCTACGGAAACCGCAAGCTCCTGCAGACCGGCTGCTTCCGGAACGAGTTCATGCTCGAGGACGACGGCGGGCGGCAGGTCCCCCTGCCTCGGGTCTACGCCGAGGTCTTCCAGCGAAAGCAGGAGACCTTGCGCGCCCAGCTCGTCGAGGTGCCGGCGCCGCCCATGCCCGCCGGGTACGTGCCCGACAGCATCTTCGACTTCGCGCCCAAGGTGCGGGCGCTGTTGAGCACCGAGGCGCTGGAGGACGCGGCCACCGCCGCGCGGGCCGAGCGCCACGACCCGCCGCCGGGCAGCCTGCCATTGGCCCTCTTGGAGCGCTGGCATGGGCGCCGGAGCGGGTCGCTGCGTCGCTTGAAGGAAGGCTGAGGCCGCAACGCGGCCGCGGAACAGAGACGCCGGCCTCGGGAGCCGAGGCCGGCGAGCAGGACCTAGCGGCCGATGCTCTGGATCATGTTCTTCGCGGTCTCGTTGTACTTGTCGATGATCTGGCGGAGCATGTCGAACATCTGACCGCGCTTGTCGACCATGCGCTTCAGCTTCATCGACTCGATGTCGATGGAGGAGTTGCTGCCGCCACCGCCGCCACCGCCCTTGCCGCCGCCCTTACCACCACCGCCGCCGCCGCCGTTCTGCTGCTGCTGGAGGTCGTTGATGTAGTTGGCCTGCTTCTCGATGTCCTTGTCCATCTTCTTCATGATGAGCATGAGCATCAAGACGACCTTGTCCTCGATCGTCAGCGACGGGTCGTTGAGGACGCCGCTCGCGTCGCCCTCGTTACCCATGCCGAAGGCACCCTGGTGCTGGCCAGCCTGCGCAGGCGCGAACTGGTTGGTGAAGCCGTTGAGGGCCGGGCTGCCGTTCACACCACCGCCGTTGCCAGCGCCACCCGCGGCCATCGCCTGCTGGTTCGCCTCGCGGGGGTCACGGAACCAATCCACCAGCGGGTTGCCGGTCCGACCACCGTTGCCCGCGGCCTGGGCGTTGCCCTGGCCACCACCGAGCAGGTTGGACAGCGCGCCCAGCATCATGGCGGGGAAGCCGAGGCCCGGGAAGCCGAGGCCGGCCGCGGCGCGGGAGATCTGATCCAGGGCGCTGGTGGCACTCTGGGCGGCGGGGCTGCCCTGCGGGTTCTGGCCGCCGGGGAAGGGCTGCACCTGGAGGCGGCCGTCGGCCGCGCCGTCGTTCAGGATGCGACCGCCGAGCATCATCTCGACCTGCGAGCGCGCGAAGGGGTTCTGCTGCAGGAAGCGCTCGAACTGAGCGGCCTTGCCACGCTGCATGAGGCCCTGGAAGCTGAAGGGCTGGTCGGAGGCGCCCAGATCGAAAGACTGGGGCTGCGCGTACTGATGGCCGCAGGGGCAGGTGCCCTGGTTCGGGGCGCTCGTGATGCCCGCGCCCGGGATGCCCGACTGCAGCAGGCTGGCCAGCATGTTGGCACCGGAGAGGCCCGCGGTCTGGCTGAAGCTGTCGGACAGGTTCTGGAGCATCCCCAGCTGCGACTGGTACTGCTGCAGCTGATCGACGAAGCCACCAGGCTCCAGTCCGAGGGCGCGGAGCAGGTGCGATCCGCCCACCAGGTTGACGTTGAAGTTCATGTTGAAGCTCATTTGGTCTCTCCTCGTCTCCGCGCCGCCCATCCTGGGCAGCGACAGGAGCTAGAGCAAGGGGTGGGCCAACCCGATCGGCGCCCATCCCGGGGATCCGGAGCCCACCGCTCCTGTGCACGGCGCACCTTCGCAGGTGCAGATCTGCCCACTGCACCGGGTTTGCGTGCACCCGGCGGGTGGCCGGCCCCGTCCGGCCAGCGCGACTGGCCAGCTCTGGGCCATGGCATCGCATGCCTGCGGCCGTACCTGGCAGCTCAGCCCATGAGCTTTGCGGCCGATTTCACATGGTAAATTGACTGCGTTCCTCGGAACGGGGACCCTTCATATTGGCATGGCCTCCGCCGAGGACACCGTCCAGCGGATCGGGCGGTACGAGATCGTCCGCAAGATCGCCACCGGCGGGATGGCGGAGCTCTACCTGGGCCGCTTCACCGGGCCCGGGGGCTTCGAGAAGCGCTGCGCCCTCAAGCGCATCCTCCCCCAGTTCGCCGCGGACCAGACCTTCCAGCGGATGTTCCAGAACGAAGCCCGCGTCACCGCGATGTTCGACCACCCCAACGTGGTCCAGGTCTTCGAGCTGGGGCAGGACGACAAGGGCCAGTTCTACATCGCGATGGAGCTGGTGAACGGCATGAACCTGCGCCAGCTCATGCAGCTGGCCCGCGACACCGGGCAGGCCATCCCCCCCGAGCTCGCCGCGTTCATGATGGTGCAGGCCCTCGACGGTCTGGCCTACGCCCACGCGTTCCGGGATCCCGACAGCGGTGAACCGCTCCACCTGGTCCACCGCGACATTTCCCCCCAGAACATCCTCGTCTCCTACGAGGGCGCGGTGAAGCTGGTGGACTTCGGCATCGTGAAGGGCTCGTCGATCAGCGGCGAGACCCAGGCGGGCATGCTGAAGGGCAAGGTGGCCTACATGTCGCCGGAGCAGGCCTCCGGCGAGCCGATCGACGGGCGCTCCGACCTGTTCTCGATCGGGGTCTGCTTCTACGAGCTGGTGGCCGGGCACCGCCCCTTCCAGGGCGCCAACGACATCATGACGTTGAAGTCCATCCTCGACGACCCGCCCACCCCGGTCACGCACTACGTCCCCGACCTGGCCAACGGCATCGAGCACGCCATCCACCGCGCGCTCGCCAAGTTCCCCGATCAACGCTACGCGTCAGCGCGGGACTTCCACCTCGAGCTGCAACACGTCCTGCGCGACTGCCCCACCCCGCTCGGGCGGCACGTGGTGGCCGACTACATCCGCGCCCTCACCGAGGGCGACACCGTGACCTTCGACGCCACCCGCCTGCGGATCCCGCGGGGCGCCCGCTCGGTCGGCTTCGCCTTCGGTCGGGAGGCTCCGGTCCTCGGCAGCGCCCCCCCGCCCTCGAGCGCCAGCTGGCCCCCGGTGGCCGGCGCACCCCCGCACCTCGCGCCGTCCGCCCCACCCGCCGCCGCGGGCGCCGCGCTGAGCTACGACGCCCCGCCCGCCGCGCCGGCCCTCGACCACACCCCGATGCCGCTGGACGAGAGCCTGGACGGCACGTCCGAGATGCTGCGGCAAGCTGGCCTGCCGCAGAAGAGCCGGCACCCCCTGCTGTGGTGGGGCCTCTTCCTCGTCTCGGCCGCGGTGGGCGCGCTCGGGGTGGGCTGGGTGCTCCACAACAAGGCGGAGGAGGTGGTCCTGGTCGAGCCGATGCCCACCAGCCGCCTGGTGGAGATGGACGACCCGACCCCGCTCCCCGAGGCCCCGCAGGTGGACGCGCCGCCCGCCGACGACCCTCCACCCGCGGTGGAGCCGCGCGCGGCCCGGGTGGAGCCACCGCCACCGACGGTGCGCCCGGATCCGAACACCCGGCGCCGACGGCGGCGCACCACCACCTCGGCTGCGACGGAGCCCTCGGCGCCCGCGGCGGTCACCGGGCACCTCTCCCTCAGCTCGATCCCCGCCGGCCTCCAAGTGAGCCTGGACGGCAAGGCCCTTGGCACCACCCCGCTCGAGAAGGACCTCCCCCCGGGCACCCACACCCTGAAGGTCACCAGCAAGCCGCTCGGCATCCGCCGCTCGGTGGTGGTGACGGTGACCGCGGACGGGCTCAGCACCGAGCGCCTGCAGGTCGGTCGGGGGAGCCTGAACGTCGTCTCCCGTCCGTGGGCCGAGGTCTACGTGAACGGCGTCCACAAGGGGAAGACGCCGATCACCGTCCCCGCCTACGAGGGTCGCCAGGAGGTGAAGCTTGTCGCGGAGGACGGCCAGGAGCGCATCCAGGTCATCCACGTGAAGCCGGACGTCGAGGAGCTGATCCGGGTCCGCTTCTAGGGCGCAAGTGAGCTTGCGTTAGAAGGTATCGAGGGTCAGGTCGACGCTGGCCCGCTTGCCCTCTTCGATGATCAGCGGCGTGGCCTGACAGCCGAACGCCACCGCCCGCCCCGCGCCATCGAAGCCCCACGCCACCGCGGTGTACGTGTCGGGCACGATGGACAGGATCTCGCCCCCGCCCTGCCCGGCGCCGGACAGCACGGCGAAGGTGCGCTGGTAGACGCCGAGCACGTTGGGGCCGGAGAGCTCGATCACCGTGCAGTCCTCGACCCCGGCGAAGAGGGACAGCCGCACCGTCTCGACCTCCGCCTCGAGGGCCCGGGAGGTGATCGCCAGGCCGAGCTCCACCGGCGTGGTGGGCTCCGGCCCGCCACAGGCCGACAGGGTGGCCAGCGCGACCGCGGCGAGGAGCGAAGTGCGCGGCAGGCTCATCGGATCACCACGTCGAGGCAGCCGCCGCCGGTCGGGCCACACTCGCCCTCTGCGCCACCGCGGCCCGCCAACAAGACGCCAGCGACCACGCCGCCCACGACCGCGACCCCGGCCCCGATCCCCACCCAGAGCCACGGGCTTGTGCCCCCGTCATCGTCCTCGGGCGGGGGCGCGGGCGTCACCGCCTCGGGCGGGGGCGACGCGGGGGGCTCGGTCTGGGTAGGCGGTGGCGGCGCCACGGTGATGGTCGGCGGTGGGGGCGGCGGTCGCGGCTGCGCCTTCGCCCGCACCGCGTCCATCGCCGCGATGGTCTTGGGCGAGGTGCCGTCGGGGGCGGCGGCGCTCTTGTCGAGGCCAAACGCCTTGAGCCAGGCCGCGTCGGCCGCCGCGGCGTCCCCGAGCTCGAACTCCAGCATCCCGAGGTACAGGAAGGCGCGGGCCCGCCCCCCGCTCGACAGGTCCGAGGCGGCAGCGGCGGCCTCGAGTCGCTCCCGGGCCCGCTCGAGGTCGAGGTTCTCGTAGAACGCGATCCCGTCCTCGAGGTCTCGCTGGCCGTCGGCCAGGGCGGCGGGGGACCACAGTGCGGCCAGGGCCACCGCGCCGAGCCACGCGCCGACTCGGGCCGGACGGCGCGGAGCCGCGCGGGAAGGCCGAGGGGCGCTCATCGAGCCGAGCCTCGCCCAAACGTGGAGCGGTTTCAACCGTCGGACCCCTTCGACTACACCGTGAAGGCGTACCGCCGCACCGGCGACAGCGGCCGCGGTGCGTGCTCGAGGTGGAGCAACAGGCTCAGGCCAGCGCGGCCTTGAGGCGCTTCTCGATCGAGGCTTGGAGCTTGTCGGGCTTGATGCCCGCCATCTTGGCCATCATCCCCAGCTTCACCGTGACGGTGACGGAGCTGGGGGTGACCTTGACGTCGCCGGACGCGCCGGTCCCCTTGATGTCGGCCCTATCACCCTGCCAGTCCAGCTTCATGCCGTACTTGCTGATGTCGGCCTCGAAGGCCTTCAGGCGGCTCTTCACCTCGTCAGAGGGCAGAGCGTGCGACTCGGTGACGACGACGTCGCTCATATGGACCTCTTACTTCAGCTTCTTCTCGACGAAGAGCACGTGCTTCCGAATCTTCGGGTCGTACTTCTTCAGCTCGAGCTTGTTGGTCATCGTCCGGCGGTTCTTGCTGGTGACGTAGAACGTCCCAGTCCCCGCGGACGACTCCAGCTTGATCAACTCACGGCCAGCCTTCGCCATAGGAGCCAGGTCCCTACAGCAGGCTGGGCGACCCGATCAACATAAAACAATCACGGGGTGCCGGGGCCCAGGCTCGCCACGAGCCGCACCGCGGGCGCCTTGCCCCGGGGCTTGCGCACCTCGCCGACCTCCCAGGCGCCGAGGGCGTCCTTCAGCGCCGCCGCCTTCCTGGGCGTCACCGCGATCAGGAGCCCGCCGCTGGTCTGGGGATCCGCGGCCAGCCGCACCGCCGCCTCCGGGACCCCCTTCCCCACCACCAGCCCCCGGCCGTAGCCCTTCAGGTTGGCGTTCGTGGTGCCGGGGAAGATGCCCTCGGCCAGGTAGCCCTCCACCCCGGGCAGGGCCGGGATTTGGGAGGCATCGAGCACCATGTCCACCTTCGATCCCCGGGCCACATTGAGGGCATGCCCCACCAAACCGAACCCGGTCACGTCGGTGGCGCACCGCACCCCGACCTCGACCATGCGCTGGGCCGCCCGCTGGTTGAGGGCGACCATGTTCGCCACCAGGGCCCGGGTCTCGGCCGCGGTGCGGCGCTCGGCCTTCATCGCCTGGTAGAGGACCCCGGTCCCGAGGGCCTTCGTCAGGAGCAACCGATCGCCGGGCCGGGCCCCCTGGTTGGTGGTCATCTTCCGGGGATCCACCAGGCCGGTCACCGCGAACCCGACCTTCAGCTCCGCGTCCTTCACGGTGTGGCCACCCACCAGGAATGCCCCACAACGATCCAGCACGTCCTGGGCGCCCTTCAGGATGTCGCCCACCGCCCGGGCCGGCAGCCCCTTCGGGAGCGCCACCAGGCTGACCGCCGACAGGGGCTCGCCCCCCATCGCGTAGACGTCGCTCACCGCGTTGGCCGCCGCCACCCGCCCGAAGGTCTCGGGGTCGTCGACGATGGGGGTGATGACGTCGATGGTGTGGATCAACCCGCGATCCCGGTCCAGGCGCACCACGCCGGCGTCGTCGGACAGGCCCATGTCCACCAGGACACGCCCGTCCGCCCGCTTGGAGAGGCCGGAGAGGATGTCGCGCAGGTCGCCCGGACCCACCTTGGCCGCTCAGCCGCCCGACAGGGCGTACTGAGTCAGCCTTATCTTCTTACCCATCGCGCGGAAGCTAGCCCGGCCCGGGCGCCGCGTCACGCGCCACGTCGGTCAGCGGCCCAGCACGGCGCGGATCGCGGCCCGGGTGCGGGGCGCGCGGCCGTCCTGGCTGTCGAGGAGCGCCCGCTCGAGGTCCTCGGGCTCGTCGAGATCGTAGCCCACGCCCAGCTCCTCGATGTGCAGGCCAACCTGCAGCGCGGTGGCCCGGGTGGCCGACATCACCAGATCGGTGGACCACGGGATCCCGCGGAAGAGCCGCCCCGCCGGCCCCGGCAGCCCCACCAGGTCGTAGCCGCCGTCGACGGTCGGCCCGAACACCGCCGCCGCCCCCGCGTCGAGCTTGGTGAAGGCCTGGAAGATCCGCTCCCGCGGCATGGTGGGGGCGTCGGAGCCCACGATGACCACGTGCGGCGCCCCAGCGTCCCGGCGGGCCTGCTCCATCCGCGTCCCGAGGTCCCCGTCGCCCTGGGGAATGGCCCGCACGCCGGGCGGGCACAGGGCCGCCGCCTCGGTCAGGGGCGCACCGTCCAGCGCGCAACAGAACAGCGCCTCGGCCTGGATGGCCTCGGCCAGGGCCTCGACCAGCACCAGGACGTCCTCGAGGAACGCGGCGTACAGGCGCGCCGCCGCCTCCGGCCCGAAGCGCGCGGCGAGGCGGGTCTTCACCTTGCCGGGCAGGGGGAGGCGCCCCATCACCACGATGGCCCTGCGGGTCGGGGTGAGCTGGGTCCGCACCTCGGACACTGTCGCCCAGATGGCGCGGCGTCACAAGAACCGGAGCGTCAACAGATCTTGCACATCGAGGAGACCCACCGGCCGGTTCTCCTCGTCCACCACCACCACCTGGTCGACGTGGTGGGCCCGCAGCACCTCGGCCGCCGCGGTGACGTGCTGGTTCGGGCGCACCGTCTTGGGGTGGCGCCCCATGCACGCGTGGACCGGGCGCTCCAGGTGGAGCTCCCCCTCCTCGGAGAGGCGCCGCAGATCGCCGTCGGTGAAGATGCCGGACAGCTTGCCCGCCTTGGTCACCACCACCGCCGCGCCCGGGCGCCCCGGGGTGGCGGTCATCGTCGCGATGACCTGCGACAGCGGCGTGGTGCGCTGCACCACCGGGAGCATGTTCCCGGTGCGCATCACCGTCTTCACCCGGCGCAGCTTGCGGCCGAGGGACCCCGCGGGGTGGAAGGCCGCGAAGTCCTCCTCGGTGAAGCCGCGCACCTTGAGGACCGCCATGGCCAGCGCGTCACCGAGGGCCATCATCACCGTGGTGCTCGTGGTGGGGGCGAGGCCGGTGCCCGCCTCCTCCCAGCGCCCCATCTCGAGGGTCAGATCCGCGGCCCGCCCCAACGACGAGGCCTTGCTCGCGGTCATGGCCAGGACCTTTGCCCCCATCTCCTTCACCGGCCCGAGCAGGCTCAGCATCTCCTCGGTCTCGCCGGAGTGGGACAGCGCGAGGAGGACGTCCTCCCGGGTGATGCGCCCGAGGTCGCCGTGGAGCGCGTCGCCGGGGTGTACGAAATGTGAGGGGGTGCCGGTGGAGGCGAAGGTGGCGGAGATCTTCTGGGCCACGAAGTTGGCCTTGCCCATCCCCGAGACCACCAGCCGCCCCGCGCAGCCTGCGATCGCGTGCACCGCGGCCGGGAAGTCGCCGTTCAGGCGGGAGGCGGCGTCGCTCACCGCCCGCGCCTCGTCCCGCAGGACCTCCCGGGCCACCGCCAGGACGTCCACGGGCGGCGCACCGCTGGTTGGGCCCGGGCGCTGTGCTCGCACGGCGGAACCTAACGACGCTCGCAGGACGCTTGTAAAGGTTACAGCGACACGTGCAGGCCGGTGGACAGCTTGAAGTCACCGTTGAAGACGGTGGCGTCGAGCAGGGTCGGGTCCTCCTGGAAGGCCACCCGGGTCCCGGTGCCGGTGAGCCCCACGCGCTGATAGGAATACCCGGCGTTCACGTAGGCCCCGAACATGTCGGTGAACCAGTAGCGGACCTGCCCCCCGACTCGCACGATGAAGCCGCTGCCGCCCTCGCCGGTGGTGGTGGGCCCCTCGCTGTAGCTGAGGAGCAGCCCGCCGCGGCCCTCGAGCTCGAACACGAGGTCCTCCATCGGCGCGACCCCGATGCGCAGGCCACCTTGCACGTTGATCCCGCTGTAGCTGACCACCACCGTGTTCTCGCCCTGCCCCTGGGCGGTCATCGAGGCGTACTCGGCCCCCACCAGCGGGGTGAGGTACAGGCCCCCGGAGGTGCCGATGTCGGTGAGGTTCAGGCGATAGGAGACCGCGCCGCCGACGTCGAAGAAGCGCCCGCTCGGCTCGTTCGGATCCACCGGCGGATCCACGTCCACCACGAACTTCACCGGCACGAAGGAGGTCCACACCTCACCGCCCAGGCCGAGCCTGGGCGCGCGCACCACCACGTGCGCGGTGACGAGCAGGAGCGGGCTCAGGGTGTACGCGAGACCGGTGACGTCGCCGCCCACCGCCACCGTATAGGCGCTGCCCATCTGGGTCCCGACCCCGACGCTCAGGCGGACGATGCCGTCCTCCTTGTCGCCCAGCCCGGACGAGCTGCGGCGGCGGCTGACCTCGGCCTCGGGGGCCTCGTCTTTGGGCACCGCGGCGGTGGCCACCGGCGCGGGTGGCGGGGGCGCCTCGTCCTTCGGCACGACCGGCGCCACCACCCGGGGCTGCTCGGCCGCCGCGGCGGCCGCAGCCTCCGCCTCGGCCGCCCGCTCCGCCGCGATGGCCCCGAGCTGCTTGCCCACCTTGGCCGCCGCCGCCTTCGCGCCAGCCGGCTTGCGGTAGCTGGTGCGGACGCTCTTCAGCTCCTCACCCTCCGCCGTGAACAGGCGCACGGTGGCGGAGCGCTTCTTCTTCGCGTAGCGCACCTCGGTCACCACCAGGAAGTCCGCCCCCGCCTCCTCGGCCGGCGCGGTGAAGGACGGCGTGCCCGGGCGGACCGCCGCCACCCCGATCGTGGTGACCCCCGCGGCCTTCAGGCCCTTCACGAGGCCGGACTCGAAGCCGGCGGGGTTGGCCTTCTTGGAGCCCTTGACCTTGGCCACCGCGACCTTCGCCGGGCCGGCGTGGGCCCCCAGCGGGATCGCCACCAGGGCGAGGACGAGCAGGACGCTACGGGCCGTCATGGACGCGCCCACTTCACTCCAACCCCGGCTCGAGATCAAACCCACGGCCGACCGAGGCCCCGAATCCGCCCCGATCGAGGGCGAACACGGCCCCGAAGAGCCCGACCGGGCCCCAGATGGGACTCTGATCTTTGCGCCGCGGCGCCGCACGGGGCGCCGCGGACCTCGTGGGCGCTTGGCGGGCGTCAGCGGGAGCCGAAGATCCGGTCGAGGAGCGACTTGCGGGTACGCTCGCCCTCCCCGTCCGCCTTCGGCTTGGGGGGCGGGTTCGCCGCCGCCCCGTCCCCGGGTGCGGGCTCCGGCGCACGCGCCGCGCTCCCCACCGTCTCCGGCAAGGACTCCGGCGCCTCGGGGGCGGCCTTCCGCGGCCGCCGCGACCGGGTGCGCTTCGGGGTCGCCTCCGGGAGCAGCGGGTCGGCCTCGGCCGCCGCCTGGGACGCGACCGACACCGGCGCATCCGCCACCTCGGCCGGGGCCGAGTCGGCCTCCGCCATCGGCTCACCCGCCGCCTTGGCCCGGGCTCGCTCCATGCGCGCCTTGCGCTCCGCCTTCAGCTGCTCGAGGCGCTCCGGCGAGGGGCGCCCGGTGAAGGTGGTGCTGCCCTTGGCCTCCAGCACCTTCGGGGCCTCCCGGAGGGCCGCCGCGGCCTCCTTGCCGTCCTCGGCCGGGCGCTCCGCCCGGCGAGCCTCGCGACCCTCGCGACCCTCGCGACCCTCGCGACCCTCGCGATCCCGGTCCCGGTCCTTGCCCCGGCGACGGCGCTTCTTGCCGTCGACCTTCCCCTCCAACTCGGACTCGGACTCGGACTCGATCGGCGCGCCCTCGACCTTCTTGCGCTTCTTCCGCTTTCGCTTGCTCGCCGCGTCGCGGCGCTCCCGCGGGGGCAGCTTGTCGGTGATCTCGGCCAACAGCTCACCCTTCGAGAGGAACTGCACCTCGTCCTTGCCCCGGTCCATCTCGGGCCGGGCGGTGATCACGATGCGGCAGCGGTACTCCCGCTCGAAGCCCAACAGCTCGGAGCGCTTGTAGTTCGACAGGTACTCCGCGGTCTCGCGGTGGGTGACCACCCGGACCTCGCCCACCTCGCCCTGGGCCAGGCGCGCCTCCACCCGGCGCAGGATCGACAGGGAGTGGCTCTCCGCGGTGCGGAGCCAGCCGGTGCCCTGACAGACCTCGCAGCGCTTCTGGAACGCCTTGCGCATGCCCTGCCGGATCCGCTGCCGGGTGAGCACGCACAGGCCCTTGGAGTTGATGCGCGAGATCTTCCAGCGCGCCTTGTCGTCCTTCGACGCCTCGGAGAGGGCCTTCTCGACCTCCCGCTTGTGGCGGGTCATCTCCATGTCGATGAAGTCCACCACCACGATGCCGCCGAGGTCGCGCAATCGGAGTTGACGTGCGACCTCCTCCGCCGCCTCGAGGTTGGTCTTGAAGACGGTGTTCTCGTGGTCACCCTCCGCGGTGTTCTTCCCGGAGTTCACGTCGATGGCGACCAGGGCCTCGGTCTGATCGACCACGATGGAGCCGCCGCTCGGCAGGCTCACCCGCCGCTCGAACGTCGCCTCGATCTGCTCCTCGACGTGGTAGTACGCGAAGATCGGGATCGGGTTCTGGAAGTACTTCAGGCGCTCTGCCAGCTCCGGCATCACCTCGTTGAAGTACTCGACCGCCGCCTCGTACTCCTCGCGGCTGTCGATCCAGACCTCGTCGACGTCCTCGTTGAAGTAGTCGCGCAGGGTCCGCGCGATGAGATCGGGCTCCGCGTACAGGATCGACGGGGCCCGGGCGATCTTCGCCGACTCCCGGATCTTCTCGAGCTGGGCCGCGACCTTGTCGAGGTCCTTCTGGATCCCGAGCCGGGTCTGGTTCAGGCCCGCGGTGCGCACGATGAAGCCGCAGCCCTCGGGCTTGGTGATCTTCTGGGCCATGGTGCGGATGCGACGCCGCACCTTCTCGTCTTCGATCTTGCGGGAGATGCCGCCGGCGTCGCTGCCCGGCATCAGCACCACGTAGCGGCCCGGCAGGGACAGGTAGGTGGTCAGGGTCGCGCCCTTGTCACCCACCGCGTCCTTCGCCACCTGGACCAGGATGTCCTGGTCGCGACGCACGACGTCGGTGATCTTGGGGCGCTCCTTCTTGTCCCACTTCTTGTAGTACTGATCGGGCGAGATCTCGGAGAACGGCAAGAAGCCTTGCTTGTGCTGGCCGAAGTCGACGAAGGCCGCCTCGAGCGAGCCCTCGACGTTCCTCACCTTGCCCTTGTAGATGTTGCTCTTGACGGTGCTCTTCTCGGCTGCCTCGATGTCCAGCTCGATGAGCTCACCATCTTCGACGATGGCGATGCGCAGCTCCCCTGGAG
Organism: Deltaproteobacteria bacterium; assembly: GCA_020632995.1. Lineage (GTDB taxonomy): Bacteria > Myxococcota > Kuafuiibacteriia > Kuafuiibacteriales > Kuafuiibacteriaceae > JACKEN01. Next base: position 1,838,000 of record JACKEN010000001.1, read on the forward strand.
CTGTCGCGTTGACTAGCATTCGGACGGTCATGGAAAGGGTCTCTCCATGAGCCCGGGGGTGCGCCCGCCCTCGCCTGTGACGGCGGGGACCGGTCCTTCATGCCTCGGCGGCGTCCTCGTGACGGGCCCCCGACGCCCGGAGCGTCGACAAGGGCCAGGGTGGCTGCCCGAGCCGGACCGGCCTGCTCCGTGACCCCAAGGGCGCCGGCTTCGCCATGTGGCGGGGCGCGGCCAGGGGTAGAGGGCAGTTGATCCGCGGAGCTCGGGGCCCCGCCTCGCGGCAGGGCTGCGTCCGTTTTCACAAGCGAAGCGCGCAGCGGGCGTGAGGCCCGCCGAGATGGGTGGGGCGGCTCGGCCGACCCGGCACCCGAGGAAGGGGCGTCTCCGCGACAGGGGCCCCACGCACACGCGCCGCGCCACGCTCCATTGGAGACGTCCATGGCTCGGCGGGCAGGCAGGTGGGTGACCCTCGGGTCGTCGGAGCGCGATCGCACCTTGAGTGGGCTCTTCTTTCGGGTTCGCACTTACAGCGTAACCCGGAGTCTATGTCGCTCTGGCCGCCCCGGCTCGGGGCCGATCCCCTTGGCGCTCCGCCAGGTTGGCGGGCGTTGGCCGGCGGCGGCGACGCGATTTCGGGGAGACCATACACGGTTGGTGCTGAAAGAGCCAGCAGTCATCACCGACATTGGAAACAGGTGACCAACCCGGGGCGGCCTGCTAGGGCTCCGCCATGCGTGCCCAAGAGCTGCCCGAAGGGCTGGCGTTCGACGACGTGCTGCTCCGGCCCGGCTACTCGGAGACCCTGCCCAAGGACGCGGATCTGCGGACCCAGGTCACCCGGCGCCTCACCCTGAACCTGCCCCTGATGTCGGCGGCCATGGACACGGTCACCGAGGCCCGCCTGGCCATCGCCCTCGCTCAGCTCGGCGGGATGGGCGTGCTCCACAAGAACATGACGGTGGAGCGTCAGGCGGCCGAGGCGCGCAAGGTGAAGCGCTTCGAGTCCGGCATCATCTACAACCCGATCACCGTCAGCCCCGAGCAGCCCATCCGGCACGCCAAGGCCCTCGCGCGCGAGCACGGCTTCTCATCGTTCCCGGTGGTGCGAGACGGGCGCCTGGTCGGCATCCTCACCGGCCGCGACATCCGGGCCGCCGCCTCCGACGACGTCCTCGTGAAGGACGTCATGACCCCGGATCCGGTGCGCTGCGAGCAGGGCACCGCCCCCGACGCGGCCCGCGCCCTGATGTACCAGCACCGCAAGGAGACCCTCCCGATCGTAGTGGGGGACAAGCTCGTGGGCCTGCTCTCGCTCAAGGACGTCGAGAAGAGCGCCCGCCACCCCAACGCAGTGATGGACGCCAAGGGGCGCCTGCTGGTCGCGGCGGCGGTGGGCGTCGGCCCCGACCGCGCCGCCCGCGCCGCGGCCCTGGCCGACGCCGAGGTGGACGCGATCGTCGTGGACACCGCCCACGGCCACAGCAAGGGGGTCATCGAGGCGGTGAAGGCGATCAAGGCCGCCCACCCCGAGGTGGACGTCATCGCCGGCAACGTCGCCACCTACGACGGAGCCCGCGCGCTGATGCAGGCGGGGGCCGACGCGGTGAAGGTCGGCATCGGGCCCGGCTCGATCTGCACCACCCGCATCGTGGCCGGCGTCGGGGTGCCGCAGGTCTCCGCCATCGCGGAGTGCGCGCGCGCCTCGGGCGAGTTCGCGGTGCCGATCATCGGCGACGGCGGCATCAAGTACTCCGGTGACGTCGTGAAGGCGCTCGCCGCCGGCGCCCACGTGGTGATGGCCGGCTCGCTCCTGGCCGGCGTCACCGAGTCCCCGGGCGAGGTGGTGCTCTTCGAGGGCCGGGCCTTCAAGGCGTACCGCGGCATGGGGTCGCTCGGCGCGATGCAGCAGGGCAGCGCCGACCGCTACGGCCAGGCCGAGGTCGAGGCCCCGAAGCTGGTGCCCGAGGGCATCGAGGGGCGCGTGCCCTTCAAGGGCCCCCTCGAGGAGACGGTCTGGCAGCTGATGGGCGGCCTGAGGGCCGGCATGGGCTACGTCGGAGCGAGGGACCTGTTGTCCCTGCGCGAGAAGGCCCGCTTCGTCCGGATCACCGCCGCGGGGCTCAAGGAGAGCCACGTGCACGACGTGGTGGTGACGAAGGAAGCCCCGAACTACACCCGCTAGCGGCCCCGGCCTATCATGGGCCCATGGGGCGACTCGTGCTGATCCTCGCGCTGTGGGCGGGCGCCCCCGACGCGTCGGCCGAGCCACCGCCGGCGCCTCCTGCAAGCAAGCCTGCGTCGAAGCCCGCCAACCGCTACCTCGCGGTGATGGCCGCGATCGGCGCGGGGGTCCTGATGGGGGTGGCCCACCGGCAGCGGAGCAAGGCCCCGAAGAAGAAGGTGAAGAAGAAGCGGAAGAAGGGTCGGTAGTCACCGGCTCTGCTGGCGGGGTGCCGACCCGCGGGCTCCTGTGGAGCCTCCCCCCCGAGAGTCTCAAGCGCCGAAGAACCAGAGGACCAGCACCACCGCCAGCATCGCCAGGGCCCAACCCAGCTCGGTGAGGGAGTCTCTTCGGGAGCTGGGCTGAGGTCGTTGGGCCGCGTGGGCCTCAGGTCTCGTCGGAGGTGGGCCGCGGCCCACCGGGAGGGGCACGGCTACAGTCCCCCGGGGGGGATCGGGCCGGTGTCGCCGCCGTCGGAGCCGCCGGTGCCGGTGCCGCCGGTGCCACCGTTGGCGGGATCGCTGGTGCCGGTGCCGGTCCCGCTGCCGCCGTTGCCACCGCTCCCGCCGTTGCCGCCGGTGCACGCGTCCGCGGCGAGCTCGATGCGGTGATCCTCACCGGAGTCCACCGCCGGGGTGCCGCGCTGATCGTGGGTGACCATGACCACGCACACGCCCTCGGTCTGGTTGCCGTCGTGGTCGGTGACCCGGATGCCCAGCTTGTAGACCCGGCCGTCCAGGTTGCCGGAGCGCTCGGCCCGCAGCTGCACGCTGTCGCAGGTCAGGTCCATGATGTCGGGCTCGTGGTTGCCGTCGCCGAGGCCCTCGTCGGGCTCGTCGCTGCTCGCCCAGGTGAAGACCACGTCCGGATCCGCGTCGCACGCGTCCTCGACCTGCACGCAGTCGGACGGGGTGAGGGTGTGGAACTTGTGGTTCGGCGGCCAGAGCATCGGGGTGCTCATGGTGATCTCGGGCGGCAGGGTGTCCTGCACGTGCAGCTCGGAGGTGCACAGGTCGGTGGCGACGCCCGTCGCGTCGACCCGGGTCACGATGATGTCGTGGATGCCCGGCGCGTAGGGGCCGGGGTCGCTGACCTCGATGCTGTCGCCGCCGCCGCACAGCATGCTGTTGGGCGCCACGTCGTCGGCCACCACGTAGATGTCGTCCACCTCGGTGCCGCTCGCGGAGGTGCACTCCACCGTCCGGCTCTCGCCGCACACCCACGCCCCCGCGGGGACGTCGGCGTCGGTCTCGGCGCAGCTGGCCATGAGGGCCTGCTGCCCCTGGTCGATGTCTTCGGACTGACCGCCGCAGGCCAGGCCCACGGTGGTCAGGGTGCCAAGAAGGAGCACATACTGAAAGCGCATGCGCCGGGTCACTGCAGCCGCCGTGCCGACCCCGCGAGGCAGGTGATCATCGGCGCCGCCCCCCCGTTTCGGAGCCGTTGGGTTCTCGCTGGAACCGAACTGTTCCGACCCGCGGGTCTGACTCAGGACCGCACGCAAGTGCTCTTTTCTCCACGATTTTTCGGGATATAGTCGTGCCGTGTCCACCGCCAAGACGCTCCAGTTGCCGGGCCAGGGGCTGCGCATGGTCCGCCCGGTGGCGGTCCACGTGGTCGAGGGGCCGGACACGGGCGCGCGCTTCGGCCCCTTCCCGCCCCCCGTGCGGGTAGGGAGCGCCCCCGGCAACGAGGTGGTGCTGACGGATCCCGCGGTGTCCCGGCACCACTGCGCCCTCGAGGAGAGCCCGGAGGGGCTCACGGTCCGCGATGCCGGGAGCACCAACGGGGTCTGGCTCGGCGGGCACCGGGTGCGGGACGCGGTGGTGGCAGATCAGGCCCGCCTCACGGTGGGGGCCTCGGTGCTCGAGCTGCGGCTCGAGGGCCGGCCAGAGGTGCAGCGCCTCACCGGGGAGCGGCGCTTCGGGCGCATGCTCGGCAAGAGCGCCGCGATGCAGGTCTTCTTGCAGACCCTGGAGCGCCTGGCCGCCACTCAGCTCCCGGTGCTGATCGAGGGCGAGACCGGCACCGGCAAGGAGGTGGCGGCCTGGGCCCTCCACGAGGGCGGCCCCCGCAAGGCAGAGCCCTTCGTGGTGGTGGACTGCGGTGCCGCCGCCCCCACCCTCATCGAGAGCGCCCTGTTCGGCCACGAGAAGGGCGCCTTCACCGGCGCCACCGACGCCCGGCCGGGCGCCTTCGTGGGCGCCGGCCACGGCACGATCTTCCTGGACGAGATCGGTGAGCTCCCGCTGGAGCTGCAACCCAAGTTGCTCCGGGCCCTCGAGGCTCGCACCGTGACGCCCCTCGGCTCCCACCGGCAGGTGCCCTTCAGCGCGCGGGTGGTGGCCGCCACCCACCGCGACCTGCGCCGCATGGTGAACGAGGGCACCTTCCGGGACGACCTCTACTTCCGCCTCGCGGTGTGCCCGGTGCGTATCCCGCCGCTCAGGGACCGCCGCGAGGACGTGGCGCCGCTGGCCCGGGCCTTCTTCCGGGAGGCCCTGAGCCTGCTGGAGGAGCTCAACGAAGCCGACCCGGGACCGGAGCCGGAGCTGGATCCGGAGTCGCTTTGGTGGCTGGAGGGCCAGGCCTGGAGCGGCAACGTGCGCGAGCTCCGGAACGTGCTCCAGCGCGCGGTGATCCTGGGCCAGCCGGACGAGATCGCGGCCGGGAACCTCGCCCCCGCCCTCCGCCTCGCCACCCACGAGGACCACGCCCCCGACGGGGCGCGCCCCGGCCTGGAGGAGGCCAAGCGCACCTTCGAGCGGGGCTACCTCCTGGACCTCCTGCGGCGGCACGACGGCGATCAGGCGGTGGCGGCCGAGGAGGCCCAGATCCACGTGAAGTCCTTGCAGCGCCTGATCCGACGGCACGGGCTCAAGGACGAGGTCTGACCGCGCGAGGGGCCCCGGCCAGACGCCTAGTCCCCTGCGTCAGTGATTCCTCACCAAATTCGCGGCCCCTTCTAGAAGCTGCTGCCCGCGCTGCTTCGGCTTTCGTCGGTTGCAGACAACGAGTATGCGCCCTCCTCACGCGAGCACCAGACACGAGAATGGACTCGCGACTTCAGCAAGGAATCACTGATTAGCAGGCCATCGGAGAAGTACCTGCGAGCGGAGCGACTTTCGTGGAACGTTCCGACGAAGAGGGAGCATATCTGGCCATACGCGACCGATGAGAGGCGAAGCTTCTGGGACGTTCCACGGAAACGAGCCCGCGAGCGCGTGGGGACTTCCGATGGCCTGCTAGGAGCTTCAGGGTCGAGGCCACCCAGAAGCTGTCACCCTGGAGCCTGAGGCTCCGAGCCCCCGGTGCCTGGAGCCTGAGGTCCGGAGCCTGAGGCCCGGTCGAGGCCTGTGGCCTGAAACCTGAGGCCTGTCTCAGAAGCCTGATACCGCCCTGAGCCCAGAGCTTTGGCATCAGAGACAGGCTTCAAGGGCGCTCGAGGGCGTCAGGCTGCGGACCTCAGGCCTGTGGCTCGGGCTTCTGGTCAGCCCCCTTCGAATCCTGCTGCACCTCCGGCCTCCAGCCGCGCGATCTGCGCCATGACCTCCGCGCGGGCCTCAGGCCGCCGGAGCGCGTCGGCGAGCGGCAGATCGAAGTAGCGCCGGCGCAGCGGCGCCACCGCCTCGGCCCCCGCCGTCCCCTCCAGGCTGTCCAGGGCACGGCCGAGCCGCGCGTAGGCGTCGCCCTGATCGCTCGGGCGGACGGGGCTCGGCGGATGGCTGCGGCGGCGCTGGAGGCGCCGCGGTCACGCGCGGGGTCGGCGCGCGGGCCCTGGCGGGGGCGGGGCCGGCCGCAGCTCCGGGCCGGACGGCGCCACCGCACGCTTGGTGGGCGCGGCCCTGGTCGGCGCGGGGACGCCCATGGTGGCCGCGGGGCCCCTGGTCGCCCTCGATGACGGGGCGCTGGGCACCGGAGCGGCACCCGGCCGGCTCGCGGGCGGCGGCCGCGGCTGAGCCAATCGCAGGCTCACTTGCAGTGTCCGCCGAGCGGACCGAAGGGTCAGCGACCGGCGACGAGCGCGGGTCGCGCCGGGCGCAGGCAAGGTTGCGGTCTCATCGGCCGGAGCCCCCGGTCGCCCCACCCAGATCCCGAACCCGAGGCCCAGGGTCAGGAGCACCGCGCCCGCCGCCACCCGGCCGGCCACGCCTCGAGCGGGCTCCGACGGAGCCTCAACGTCAGGCTCCGGCGTCCCCGCGGCGACCGGCGTGGTCCGGGGCTCGGACGACGCTCCGGTCCAGGTGGGGGCGGCCCACGACGCGTTCAGGGCCCGCGCGGTCTCGGGTTGCAGCGGCGCCATCGCGCTCCGCGCCCCGGCCTCCAGGCGGGCCAGCACCTCGGCCGCGTCCCTCGGCCGGGCCTCCCGGTCCGGCGCCATCAGGTCCGCCACCAGCTGGGCCAGATCAGGCGGCACCATCGGGCCCAGGGTCGGGTCGAGGCCGGCCAGGGTGGCCTCGACCGCGTCCTCCTCGGAGCCCGAGAACGGCAGACACGCCGCCAGCGTGGCGTACGCAGTCACCCCGAGGGCGAACAGATCCGAGCGCGCGTCCGCCGCCTTGCCCATCAGGAGCTCGGGGGCCATGAAGCCCGGCGTCCCCACCAGCACCCCGTGCTGCGTCAACTTGGACTGCGTGATGCCGCCCTCCACCCGCGACACCCCGAAGTCCACGATCCGCGGGCGGTCGCCGGGCTGCTCCAGGATCACGTTGTCGGGCTTCAGGTCGCGGTGGATCACCCCTCGCGCGTGGGCGTGGACCAGGCCCTCGCACACCCCGCGCAGGAGCTTGCGCGCCTCCTCGGGGCGCATCGGCCCGGTGCGCATCAGCCGCGCGGCCAGGGTCTCGCCCTCGACCAGCTCCATCACCAGGAACGGCGGCTCACCCTCTACGTCGAGCTGGTAGTCCACCACCGCGGCCACGTTGGGGTGATCGAGGCGCCCCGCCGCCTCCGCCTCCCGGCGGAAGCGCTGGAGCATGTCGGGGAGCACGGCCAGATCGCCGAAGAGGACCTTGATCGCGTAGCGCCGGGGGAGCCGACGGTCCCCCGCCTCGTACACCACCCCCGCCCCGCCCTCGCCCAGACGGCGCCGCACCACGTAGCGGCCGCCCCCGAGGGTGGTGCCTGGCAAGCCATCCTGCAGGCCGACCTCGAGCGCGGTGCCGTCCCGCGGGCACCGCTGGTACGCGCCCCGGAACACGCTCCGGCAGTGGGGGCACAGGGCCACCTCGGGCTGGCTCGAGCTCACCCTGAAGACCTCGCCTAGAAGCGGCCCGAGACCGCGACGCCGGCCCCCGCCGGGCTCACCGTGACCTCGTCGCCGCCCACGTCCAGCACATAATACAACCCCACCGCCGCCGCCGCCGCCACCGCGGCGACGCCGTAGCTCGCGTCGGCCCAGTGGGCCCGGGTGAGCAGGGCGTCGACGTCGGCCGCCGGACAGGGGCGGACCTCGCACCCCGCGTCCACCAGCTCGGCCTCCTTGGCCCGGGCCGCCACCCCGAGCCCGATGCCGGCTCCCAGGGCCGCCACCGAGAGCCCGGCCGCCGCCCACACCGGCCAGCTGGGGCGCCGCCAGGTGCTCGTCACCTCCGCCTGGGGGCCCGGGTCGGGCGGCGGCAGGACAGCCTGCATCGGCAACCAGCCTTGCACCTTGGGGGCGAGCCACGTCAGCGCGGTGAGCTCGCTGAGCTGCCCCTTGAGCGCGGGCCGCGCCTCGGCCTCGCCCTCGATCACCACCGTCGGATCCGCCTGGAGCTCCTCCCCCACCCGCGCCAGGACGACGAAGACCAGGGGGCCAGCCTCGAGGCGGGCCCTGAGGTCGGCGAGGCAGGCGGGGTCGGACGGGCAGGCAGGCGACAGGCCGTCGCCCGGGAGGCGGCGGCGGACCTCGCGCCCACCGCGCACCGGCCCCGCGCCGCCGTCCACCAGGGCCCGGGCCAGCGCCTCGGTCACCTGGTCCACCGCCTCGTCCTCGAGGTTCACCACCAGGAGCGGCACCACCGCCGCGTCCTCGGCCGCCGAGGCGGCGGATGGGCCGACGAGCGCGGTGACCACCAGGGCGACTAGAGCGACGCGACGCGCATGCATGCTGCGACCTCCTGGGGTGCTCCGCCTGCCAGGGCCAGGCAGAGGGTGTGGAGCCCGGCCGGCAGGTCGACTTGCACCTCCCCCTCGCCCTGGGCATCGGCGGTGCTCAGGTCGGGCTGCACCGCGCCGTCCACGCTGAGCGCGAGCATGGCGCCCGGCTGGGCGGTGAAGGCGAGCGACGTGGGGCCCTCGAGCCGCGGATCCTCCACGCGCCACGCGGGCCCCCGGAACAGGGCGCCCTCCCCCACCACCCGCGGCGCGTCCGGAGCGTCGACGCGCACGAAGCCCGGGGCCCCGTCACCTCCGGCCTTCTGGCCGCCCGCCCCGCCCGCCCCGCCCTGGACGTCCACCTCGCCCGCGCCCGACAGGTCATCCCGAGCCCGCAGCCAGACCGCTCCGCCGGAGCCCCCGCCGCCCGCGCCCGCCGCGTCCTGCCCGCAGCCCGAGCCGTCCGCCGCGTCGCCCGCCGCCCCATGCGCGTCGAGGGTGGCGGCCACCTGGAGCACCGCGCCCTCCACCACCAGGACGCCGCCGCCACCGCCGCCGTCCCGGCCGACGTACTCACCCGAGCTCCCGCCGCCGCCAGCCGCCCTGGCCGCCGAAGGCCCGGGGGGCACCAGGCCGAGGCTCTCCGCCGCCGCGCCGCCCTGGGCGCCGTCGGCCCTGTCGGTGCCGGCCCGGCTCCCGCCGCCGCCCGCGCCGCCGCCCGCGCAGCAGCCGTTCGCCACGCTGGCCCCCGCCGCGCCCACCGCGCGCGCCAGCCCCGGCTGGTCCGCCCGCCGCCCGCCGCGCCTGGGGCCCGGCTCGGGTGCCGGAGGCCGCGACCGAGATCGGGTGCTCGAGCACCACCGCCCCGCTCGCCACCAGGAACGGCACCGCGTCACCGGTGAAGGTGACCGGGCCGCTGCTCCGGATCTCGGAGTAGCGGGGCGCCAGGCTCCGGGCGTCCACCGTACCGGCCAGCGAGAGCTCGGGGAGCCCGTGGATCAGGAGCGGGAAGGTGCGCTCGCCGACGGTGACGGTGACGGTGGCGGTCTCGCCCGCCCCCAGCTCGGGGAGGGCCGGGATCCACGCGAGCACCGACATCGCCCCGTCGGCCACCATCGGAGTGGAGAAGCGGATGCGCGTGTCGTCCGCGCTCACCTTCACGTCGTCGAAGGACCCGCCGAGCAGGAGCAGGGGGACGCCGCGTCCCAAGAACACCGGGCCGCCCTCGCCCTCCTCCACCGCCGCGGGCTCGAGCGCGCCCAGGACGTTGCGGAAGCGGTCCGCGTTCACGAGCGGGGTGCAGGCAGGGCCCACCAGGGCGGCGACGAGGGCCAGGCCCCGCAAGCCATCCTGCACAAGGCGTCGCGTCAACTCAACCTGCATGGTCCGCCAGCTCATCCACCGCCAGATCGACCGCGCCCTCGTACACCCGGACCGCCTCGCCCGCGATGATCACCCGGGCCAGCGCCGCCCCGGGCGCCGCCTCGGCGCGCGGATCCCCGGTGAGCCGCACTCGGAGCGGCCCACCCGGCAGCTCTACCGTGATCTCGGCCCCCGGCTCCAGGTGCCCGGCCCGGGTCAGGGCGGTGACCGCGGCCCCCGCCCCGGTACCGCAGGCGTCGGTGATGCCGCTCCCCCGCTCGAACACCACCAGCCGGAGGTGGTGCGGCCCGAGGAGCTCCGGGAAGCCCACGTTCACCCGCTGGGGAAAGTCGGGGTGGCGCTCCAGACCGGGCCCCTGGGCCTCGGCGTCGGGGCGCGGCGCGTGCGCGGCCGGAGGGAGCACGAGGTGGGGGTTCCCCATGGAGATCCCCAGGCCCAGCCCACGCGGGCCGCAGCCGGGGATCGCGTCGGAGATCAGGCGGGCCTCGCCGAGGGTGATGGCGATGTCCTCGCCGTCCTGCCAGCCCTCCAGGACCCCGGCGTCGGTGTCCACCGCCACCCGGTCGCCGCCCCGCGCCGCCAGGAGGTGCCGGACCACGCACCTGAGGCCGTTGCCGCACATCTCCGCCACCGAGCCGTCCGCGTTGTAGACATGCATCCGGGCCGCGGCCTCGGGGTGGCGTGGGGGGAGCACGGTGAGGACCCCGTCCGCCCCGATCCCCCGGCGCCGGTGGCAGAGCCGGGCCGCCGCGGCGGGGGTGATGAAGGTCCCCTCCACCACGATGAAGTCGTTGCCGAGGCCCTGGTACTTGGCGAAGGCGAGGCGCGGCACGCCGCCATGAGAGGCCAGGCCGGGGGGCGAAGTCAAAGCACCTAACGCTCCGCGCCAGACTTCCGATACCATCGAGTGAGGCCATGAAGCTCCAAACCGCGTCGATCCTCCTCCCCGCCGCCCTCGTCGTGGCCGTCCCGGGTTGCGACATCACCGCGACCACGGTGGTGGCGGGCACCCTCGTCCTCACCCCCGAGGTGAAGGTGCCCAACTACTTCGACGTGGACGCCGAGGTGGTGGCCTCCGCCTGGGTGGCGGAGCGGGCGAGCGCGACCTCGACCGACGAGCCGACCCCGATCAACGGCGCCACCGTCGCCGTGACCTACGCGGGGAACCGGGTGAGCCTGCCGGCGGAGGGGAGCCAGGACGGCCTCTACCTCACCACATCGGTGGACGACGCCGCGCTCGAGTACGTGGACGGCACCCAGTACACGTTCCGCGCCGCGCTCCCCGACGGGAGCGTGGCGGAGTACGGCGGCACCGTCAGCGCCCCCACCCGCCTGACCCCCGCCGTCCTCACCCTCCAGCCGCAGCCGACCGAGGTCTTCCCGGACCTGGCCCAGGTGGGCGTGCACCCCCGGAACACCGCGCTCACCGTGAGCTGGCCTGCGGGCGGCCAGTACGGGCGCTACGCGTACGTCTCGGTGCTCCGCGCGAAGGCCGACGATCTCAAGAACCCCGAGGTGGTGTTCGACAACCGCCCCGAGTCCGCGGAGGAGATCATCCAGTTCATCCTGGGCACCCCGCCGACCAGCGTGACCATCCCGGCCGAGACCTTCGACCAGGACGGGATCTACGGGGTGATCGTGGTGATGATGAACAAGCAGGACGACCTGCTCCCCAACACCTTCCTCGGCTCGCCGATCCTGGCTGGGTCCGGCGCCGCGGTGTTGCTGGGCGTGAGCTCGGCGTTCTAGCGCGCCGCTCACGAGCGCAACTCCGCTGGCAACGCCCCGGATTGCCCTCATGGTTGACGTGAGGTGCACAAATCTGTGACGAACGGCGCCGCATGAGCGACAGCGCCGCCCTCGGGGCCACACCTGACGTGCCAAAAGGCCACCCCCGAGGACTCTGGGTCCTCTTCATCACCGAGATGTGGGAGCGCTTCTCCTACTACGGGATGCGGGCCCTCTTGGTGCTCTACCTGATCGCGAGCACCAACAAGACCCTGGCCGACGGCACCGACAACTGGAACCCCGGCTTCGGCTGGAGCGCGGCGGAGGCCTACAACCTCTACGGCTGGTACACCGGCTTCGTCTACATCACCCCCCTCGCCGGCGGCTGGCTCGCGGACCGCTTCCTCGGCACCCACCGCTCGATGCTCATCGGCGGCTGGATCATCGCCCTCGGGCACATCACCCTGGCCTGCACCGAGCTGTTCGGCATCTCCGCGGGCGAGGTGGTGACCATGCAGACCAGCCCCGGCGCGTTCGTCACCTTCATGAGCGGCCTCGTGCTCATCGTCATCGGCACCGGCTTCTTCAAGCCCTGCGTCAGCGTGATGGTCGGCCAGCTCTACAAGGCCAACGACCCGCGCCGCGACTCCGGCTTCACCATCTTCTACATGGGCATCAACGTGGGCGCCCTGCTCTCCCCCATCGTCGCCGGCACCCTGGGCGAGACGGTGGGCTGGCACTGGGGCTTCGGCGCCGCCGCGGTGGGCATGCTCGCCGGCCTCGCGTTCTACCAGTTCCTGCGGCCCCGGTACCTCGTCGGCATCGGCCTGCCTCCCCCACCACGCCCCCACCCACGCCGAGGGCCGTGACCCCACTCCCGAGGAGATCGAGCAGGCCAAGCACGACGAGCACGAGGCGACCCGCCCGCTGAACAAGATCGACATCGAGCGCCTCGCGGTCATCGTGATCCTCGCCATCCTCGGCAACATCATGTTCTGGGCCTTCTTCGAGCAGGCCGGCACCACCTTGAACGTGTTCGCCCAGGCCAACACCGACCGCCACCTCTTCGGCTCGGAGTTCCCCGCCACCTGGTACCAGTCGGTGAACCCCCTCGCGATCGTGGTCTTCGCCCCCGTCTTCTCCTGGCTCTGGGTGCGCCTCGACAAGATGGGCCTGAACCCGTCCACCCCGCTGAAGTTTGCGTTGGGTCAGTGGCTCCTCGGCCTGGGCTTCATCGCGATGGTCTTCGGCGCCCTCCAGGCCCAGGGCGGGCTGGCCGGCCCCCACTGGCTTCTGCTCGTGTTCGTCGTGTCGACCTGGGGCGAGCTCTGCCTGTCGCCGGTGGGCCTGTCGATGGTGACCAAGCTGGCCCCCAAGCGCCTGCAGTCCCTGATGATGGGGGTGTGGTTCCTCTCCATGGCGGGCGCGAACATCGTGGCAGGCCAGGTTGCGGTGCTCTCCCGGAGCTTCCTCCCCGGCGAGGACGGGTCAGCGGCCTCCAGCAACTTCGTGATCGCCGGCCTCCCCGGCTTCTTCCTGCTCCTGGTGGTGCTGCCGGCCGCGAGCGGGGTGTTCGTGGCCGCGCTCTCTCCGGTGCTGCGGAAGATGATGCACGGCATCAAGTAGCCCGACGGCTCACTCCGACCGCAGGCGCTCGTAGACGAAGCGCGCCACCGGGGTGAAGCGCGCCTCGTCGCCGCCGAAGTGCCCCAGCTCGGTGGGGAGCCACTGCACCTCCACCCCGGCCGCCTGCAGCGCCGCGGCGTAGCGCTCGGCCGGCTCGTAGAGCCCGAACTCATCCTTGGTGCCGGCGGTGATGAGGAGGCGCCCGGAGAGCCTCCGGGCCGCGGCCAGCCCGGCCTCGGTCTCGAGCGCCGCGGCGAGGGAGTGCGCACGCCAGCGGGCGTAGACCTCGGGCCGGAGGGCGCCGGTGGCGAGGTCCACCGGCCACTGAAAGCCACCTTGCGCGGTCGGGTCCGGGGACCACGCCGCGCCGTAGCTGATCATCTGCCCCCGTCCGCCGAGGGCCGCCTCCACCCGGGTCCAGGCCAGCCACTTCGGCCGCATGGTCCCCTCGGCGTCCAGCAGCCAGGCGTCCAGGTCCAGCGCATCGGGTGAGCTCGCCGCGGCCACCGAGAAGACGTCGGGGTGCGCGAGCGCGAGGGCCAGCGCGTTCCACCCGCCGGTGGAGTGCCCCACCGCGCCGCGGCGCGGGAGGGTCCGGTAGCGGGCGTCGATCTCCTCCACCAGGTGTCGGCTGGCGTAGCGGTCCCAGTCCCCGAAGCCGGCGGAGCTCCCGAGGTAGCTCGTGCCCTCGGGCGTCCGGGTGCTGACCCCGACCAGGATGGCCTCCACCCCGACCTCGGCCCCCACCCGCTCGAACAAGGCGCGCTGGCGCCAGGTGTTGTTGTTGGCGTGCCAGCCGGAGAAGCCCGGGAAGACGAAGATCACCGGGTACCGCCGCTCCGGCGCGGACGCATACGACGGCGGCACCCGCACGCAGACCGGACGCCGACCGTCGTCCCCGGGCCGCCGCGTCTCGGGCGCGTCGATCACGAGCAGGGTCTCCCGCTCACCCGTGCAGGCCTCGGGGGGCGGCGCATAGGGTGTCCCGGCGAGCGCCACCACCGGCGGGTCCACGCGCTCGGGCACCGAGACCATCGCCGACGCCAGCCCGGGACCCGAGTCGAAGAGGGCGTCGATCCCCTGCCCCACGGGGTCGAAGACGAGGCGCACCACCGCGGGGCGGGTCGGCACCGCCACGTCCACCGTCACCACGCCGTCCTCGGCCCGGACCCCCCGTGCGACCTGCACCCGGGCCAGCACCTCGTCCCAGCGGTCGAGGTCACGTGGCAGGTCTGCTTGCAACTCCTCGGGGGTGAAGGCGACGGCCAGCACGGTGCCCGTCCCAGGCATCCCCGGCGGGACTGTGACCCGGAGCCGCGCCCGGGGCCCGATGGGGACCTCGGGAGCGCCGACCTGGACGGTGGCCGGGACGCGGACACAGCCCCACGCGCCCGCGAGGGTCAGGAGGACCGAGATGAGGGCAGCGTGAGGCGCGCTTCGCATCGGCCTCGCCGTGGTCAGAAGGCCATGTCGAGCGAGACCTCGCCGTCGACCCCGACCTGGTAGGCCGACACCCGGCGCTCGAAGAAGTTCGCGAGCTCCTGGACGTCCTGCAGCTCCATGAACCCGAAGGGGTTCTTGGCGTGGTAGATCTTGTTCAGGCCCAGGGTCACCAGGCGCTGATCCGCCACGTACTCGAGGTACTGGCGCATCTCCTTCACCGACAGGCCGGCCACCCCTTCGACAGCACGTCGTCCGCGAACTGGGTCTCGCAGTCCACCGCCTCGTCGATCATCGCGTAGACGCTGCGCTCGAACTCGGCGTCGAAGAGGTCGGGCTCCTCGGCCTTCACCGTGCGCACCACCTCGAAGGCGAAGGCCATGTGGCAGCTCTCGTCGCGGAACACCCAGTTGGTGCCCGCGGCCAGGCCGTGGAGGAGCCCCCGGGAGCGGAGGAAGTACACGTAGGCGAACGCGGCGAAGAAGAACAGGCCCTCGATGCAGGCCGCGAAGCAGACCAGGTTCAAGACGAACTGGCGCCGGTGCTCCTTGGTCTCGAGCTTCCTGATCTCGTACACCGAGTCGATCCACTTCATGCAGAACTCGCCCTTCTGCCGGATGCTCTCGATGTTCTCGATCGCCGCGAACGCCTTCGCCCGCTCCTCGTGGTCGGGCATGTAGGTGTCCAGCAGCGTGAGGTAGAACTGCACGTGCAGCGCCTCCTCGTAGAGCTGGCGGGACAGATACATGCGCGCCTCGGGGCGTTGATGTGCTGGTACAGGTTCAGCACCAGGTTGTTCGACACGATCGAGTCGCCGGTGGCGAAGAACGCCACCAGCCGCTGGATCAGGTGCCGCTCCCCGTCGGTCATCTTGGACGCGAGGTCGGTGACGTCGGAGCCGAAGTCGACCTCCTCCACCGTCCAGGTGTTCTTGATGGCGTCCCGGTACATGTCATAGAAGACCGGGTAGGCCATCGGCCGCAAGGTGAGCTTCATTCCGGGGTCGAGCAACATGGCTTGCAATCTCTCCTGACTCGTCCAGCGCCGCCTACTGGCAGGCCTCGCAGTACTCGGGGTTCTCCAGCGAGCACGCCACCGCCTTGCTGTCGGCCGCGGGCTGCGGGATCTGGCTGTCCACCGTGGTCTTGGCGATGCGGGTGGCCGGCCGCGACCTCAGGTAGTACGTGGTCTTCAGGCCCTTCTTCCACGCGTAGAAGTACATCGACGACAGCGGGCCGATCTTCGGGCTCTCCATGAAGAGGTTCAGCGACTGGCTCTGGTCGAGGAACGCGCCCCGGTCCGCCGCCATGTCGATGAGCGCGCGCATGGGGATCTCCCACGCGGTCCGGTAGACCTCCTTCAGATCGTCCGGGATGGCGGCCACGCCCTGGATCGAGCCCTCCGCCATCTTGATGTCGGTGCGGACCTGCTCCGTCCACAGCCCGCGCGCCTTCAGGGCCTGCACCAGGTACCGGTTGATCTGCAGGAACTCACCCGAGAGGGTCTCCCGCTTGAACAGGTTCGACACCTGGGGCTCGATGCACTCGTAGCACCCCGCGATCGACGCGATGGTGGCGGTGGGCGCGATCGCCAACAGGAGCGAGTTCCTCAGGCCGTGGGCCTTGATCTCGGCCTTGAGGGCGTCCCACCGGGCCGGATCCTGGGGCGCGACCCCCCACAGCTCGTACTGCAGGATGCCCTGCGCCGCCTTGGTCTCCTTGAAGGCGGGGTGCGCCCCCCGCTCCTTGGCCAGCTGCACGCTGGCCACGAGGGCCGCGTAGTAGATCTCCTCCTGGATCCGGGCCGACAGGTGCCGGGCCAGCGGGCTGTCGAAGGACCAGCCCATCGCGAAGAAGACGTCCTGCAGCCCCATGATCCCGAGGCCCACCGGGCGCCACCTGGCGTTGGAGCGCCGGGTGCTCTCGATCGGGTAGTAGTTCAGGTCGATCACCCGATCGAGCTGCCGCACCGCGGTGTGCACCGTGGCGTGCAGGTGCTCGAAGTCCATCCGCCCGTCCCGCATGTGGCGGGCCAGGTTGATGGAGCCCAGGTTGCACACCGCGGTCTCGTCGTGGTCGGTGACCTCGATGATCTCGGTGCACAGGTTCGACAGGTGCACCGCGCGCCGGCTCCCCTCGCCGATCTGGTTGCACTTCTTGTTGCTGGCGTCCTTGAAGGTCATCCAGCCGTTCCCGGTCTGGGCCAGGGTGCGCATCATCGCCGCGTACATGTCGCGGGCCGAGACCGTCTTCTGGCCTTCCCCGCCGCCTCCGCCGCCAGGTACGCCGCCTCGAACGCCTCACCGTACAGGTCGGTGAGCTCGGGGACGTCCTTGGGGTCGAAGAGGGACCAGTCCTGGCTCGCCTCCACCCGCTGCATGAACAGGTCGGGCACCCAGTTGGCGAGGTTCAGGTTGTGGGTCCGCCGCGACTCGTCGCCGGTGTTCTCGCGGAGCTCCAGGAACTCGTCCATGTCCGCGTGCCAGGTCTCGAGGTAGACGCAGCAGGCGCCCTTGCGCTTTCCGCCCTGGTTCACCGCCGCCACCGAGGCGTCGAGGGTCTTGAGCCACGGCACGATGCCGTTCGAGTGCCCGTTGGTGCTGGTGATCAGCGACCCGCGGGCCCGCACCCGGTGGTAGGCCAGGCCGATGCCCCCCGAGAACTTCGACAGCTGGGCCACGTCGCCGTAGCGGGCGTAGATGCTGGTGAGGTCGTCCTTCGGCGAGTCCAACAGGAAGCAGCTCGAGAGCTGCTCGTGCCGGGTCCCCGAGTTGAAGAGCGTCGGCGAGCTGGGGATGTACTCGAGGGTCGAGAACAGCCGGTAGAGCTCGATCGCGTCGTGCACCGTCTCGCTCAGGGCGCAGGCCACCCGCATGAAGAAGTACTGCGGCGTCTCCACCACCAGGCGCTTCGCGGGGTGCTTCAAGAGGTACCGGTCGTAGACGGTGCGCAGCCCGAAGTACTCGAAGAGGTTGTTCCGCTGATCGACGATCGCGTCGTTCAGCTTGCGGGCGTGGGTCTTCACCATGTCGCCCAGCCGGTCGTTGATGAGCCCCAGCTCCTGACCGGCCGCCACCGACTGCGAGAAGGAGTGGATGTCGAGGCCCCGGACCTCCTTGTCGACGTAGGTGGCGAGCAGGCGCGCGGCCAGCTTGGAGTACTCCGGCTCCTCCGCGATGAAGGCCGCCGCGGTCTGGATGGAGAGCTGGTCCAGCTCCTGGGTGGTGGCGCCGTCGTAGAGCCCGCTGATCGTCTTGATCGCCACCCGGTTGGCGTCCACGTTCTGCAGCCCCGAGCAGCAGCGCCCCACCGCCCGCACGATCTTGCCCACGTCCACCAGCTCGTACGCGCCGCTGCGCTTACGCACCCGCATGGCGGTGGGGGTGTCGGCGATGGCAGAGGCGCCGATGGCGCGGTCCTGGCTGGGGTTCACCCCGATCTGGGGGTCGCGGGGCTCGGGCTGATGCATGGCGCGTCTCTCCTTCTGGCCGGTCGATCTCCCGGGTGCGGAGGGCGTAGCTCCCCGCCTCGGACCCGCCTCGGGACCTCGGGACACGCCCCCGAGCTCACCTGACCGGTCCGATCCGCTCCCGGCGGAAAATCGACAAGGACCGCAACATATGGACGCCCAAATGGACTGTCAACCCAACATCTAGGGCCTCGGAGGCAGGTGAGGGGCGTGCCAGCCCGGGCAGACACCGAAAATCGGGACCCATCCCCCAAATTTTCTGGTCACACCGAGGAGCGCGGGGACAGGGATGCGGGTGCCCCAGTTGGGACGGATCTTTGCGGGATCGGCAGAGGGCCCCGGCCCAGGATCCGGATTCCGTCAGGATTCAGGGGGACTCCCCGCCTCCGGGGATCGAGTTGATGCAAAAAAAGGGGCCCGACATCATCGCAGGGGGGGGACGCGATGATGCCGGGCCCCAAGGCTCGGAGGAGGATTGAGGCGAGACAAGCACCCGGTCAGTTGGATGGGGGGATCCTCAGGACCTGATGCTTGCCTGCACTCGGTAACCGCGTCAGACCCGGCACGTTCGACGATTGGGGGGACACGACAGATCGCCCCGTGCCTGACGGATTTCGGTAATAGCACCCTCTGTGCCAACTTCACCGGGGCCAGAATCCCGTGGGGAAACGCCCCGTAGTCCGCCGCTGACACACCAAAACGGGGTGTAGTTACCGCGGAATGTCGTGGTAAAAGAGCCTCATGGCGCTTGTGAGATCCTAAGAAACCGCGTATCTCCCTGATCCGCGGGCGAAATACCCTGGATCCGGCCGTGGTTATTCAACCGCAGCACCCAGTCCGCCGCACGAGAACCCTGTGATCACCGCCCTCATCGCCGACGACGACAAGACCAACCTGTTCCTCCTGAAGCTCTTCTGTCGCGAGCAGAAGGACGTGAACCTGGTGGAGGCCCACAACGGGCAGGAGGCGCTCAACCGGATCAAGCAGGGGGACGTGGACATCCTGATCACCGACCTCCGGATGCCGGTGCTGTCCGGGGACGAGCTGATGACCGCGGTGAAGCGGGACTACCCGCATATCCCGGTGATGATCATGACCGGCTACGGCTCCATCGAGGGCGCGGTGGACTACTCGCAGCGGGGCGCGGCCGACTACCTGACCAAGCCCCTGACCAAGGACGTGTTCCTCCACCGCCTGGCCCTGGTGATGGAGCGGGTGGCGCTGACCAAGGAGGTCCAGCGCCTGAAGAGCATGCAGCAGTCCCCCACCGACCAGCTGGTGGGGAAGAGCCCGAAGATGGTGGAGCTGAAGAACCAGCTCCCCACCCTCGCCCAGACCGAGGCCTCGGTGGTGATCTACGGCGAGTCCGGCACCGGCAAGGAGGTGGTGGCCCGCACCATCCACAACCTCTCGAAGCGCGCCAACAAGCCCTTCGTCACCGTGAACTGCGGTGCGCTGCCCGAGAGCCTGCTCGAGGCGGAGCTGTTCGGTTACCGGCGCGGCGCCTTCACCGACGCCCACGCCGACAACCAGGGCCTGGTCGACGCGGCGGACGGCGGCACCCTCTTCCTCGACGAGATCGGTGAGATCTCGCTCGGAGTGCAGGTGAAGTTGCTGCGCTTCCTCGAGCTGAAGGAGTACAAGCCGGTGGGCTCGCCCAAGAGCCGCATCGCAGACGTCCGGATCATCGCCGCCACCAACCGCGATCTGAAGCTGGCGGTGGCCGAGAAGACCTTCCGCGAAGACCTGTACTACCGCCTGAACGTGGTGCCGGTGTCCCTGCCCCCGCTCAAGGAGCGCACCGGCGACATCCCGCTGTTGGCCACCGTGTTCCTCGAGAAGTTCAACCAGCGCTTCGACAAGACGGTGTGGCTCGCGCCCAGCACCCTCCGCAAGCTCGAGGGCTACCCGTGGCCGGGCAACATCCGCGAGCTCGAGAACAAGATCGAGCAGATCGTGGTGATGGCGCGGAGCGGCGAGGTGAAGCCGGTCGACGTCGAGCTCGGCCACGAGCACGAGGAGGAGGCGGTGACCTCCCTCGTGGGGCGGAAGGATCTCGCCAGCTTCAAGGAGGAGAAGGATCTGCTCCTGCGGCGCTTCGAGCGGGAGTACCTGACCGCGGTGCTCGAGGACGCCGACGGTCACGTCACCAACGCCGCCAAGCGGGCCGGCCTCGACCGCAAGAACCTGTGGCAGCTCATGCGCCGCCACGGCCTCAAGGCCGAGGACTTCAAGCGCTCGGGCGGGGCTACTGGAGGCTGATCTGCAGGAAGTACTGCCGCGGGCCGAGGTCGTCGTAGCCCTGGACCCGCACGTAGTACGTGGCCCCGGTGGCGCCGCCGCTCAGCGTCTGGGCGGGGATCGCGGAGCACCACTGGGTGGCGGAGATGTCGTCGGCGAACGCCAGCTCCCCCGTCCCGGGGCCGGTGGCCTCGACCCCGGCCTGCTCGAGGAAGATCCGGGTGTCGGAGATGTCGCTGTTGGGCGCGCATGACGTGGGCGCGCCCATGGTGTCGTAGGTGCGGGCGGTGAAGCTCACCGTGGTGTTCGCGGGCACCCCGAACGCGTAGACGTCGGAGTCGCCGTCCGCCGCGATCTGGCCGTGCAGCTGCACCACCCCGGGCCCGTTCAGGCCGGTCGGCACCGCGGTCGCCTGGCTGTCGTCGGGCTCCACCTCCGGCGCGGGGGTGTTCGGCCCGATGGCGAGGCTGTCCACCACCACCACGTAGGCCGGGATGCCGCCGCCGTTGTACTCCGCGACCACCAGCCAGTAGGTGCCGGGGGCGAGCCGGGTGAAGAAGGAGTTCTCGTCCACGCGCGAGCAGCTGTTGGTGCCGCCCTCGTCGTCGCCGCCCAGGTAGTTGAAGGCGTTGTCGTAGAGCTCGAGCACGGTGTCGGCGGTGGGGCAGCCCGAGGCCTGGTCCGGGGCGAAGGTCTCGGCGCGGAGGTAGACCTCCTGGGTCACCGTCACCTGGAAGAGCTGCAAGCCCGAGGCGAAGCCCCCGGGGAGGGTCACCGGGCCGGCGCCGGGCAGCGAGGCGGTGCCCGCCGCCTGCACCTGGCACTGGGCGTTGCAGGGCACCGGGCCGGTCTGGGTCGGGTCGTCGCACTGCTCGCCGGCGAGGCGCTCGACCACCGCGTTGCCGCAGGACGGGGCCTGGATGCCCACCGTCACCGTCACCGGGCCCGCGGCGGAGGTGCCGCTGTTGAAGACCACCACGTAGTAGGTGCCGGACGCGAGGTCGGTGGCGAAGGCGTCGTCCGGGAACACGATGGCTGCGCAGTCCCCCGCCGTCCCGGTCGGGCCGCCGTCCGCCTTGCCGCCCACCAGCGCCAGGTTGGCGTCGCCGAGGTTCAGGCTGGTGTCCACGTTGTTGCAGGTGGTGCCGCCGGGGTCCGCGGCGACCGCGGTGATCGCGCTCCCGGGGGTGGTGACGCTCACCTGGATGGTGGCGATGGAGGTGCTGGTCGGCAGGTTGACCTGCACGCTGCCGCCGGTGCCGCTGATGACGGTCGGGTTGACCTCGAGCTGGCAGGTGGCGCTGCACCCGTCACCGTTGGTGGTGTCGCCGAAGTCGCACTGCTCGTTCACGCTGGTCTCGGTGATGTTGTTGCCGCAGGCCGGGGCGCCCACCGTGACCTGCAGGGTGTAGGGGCCGGTGCCGGTGGCGAGCTGGTGGATGACGCCGATCAGGTAGTCGCCCGCGGGCAGGTCGCCGGCCGCCGGATCGAGGGTGGGGTCGATGCGGGAGCAACCGCCCGCGAAGCCGCCGTCCTCGTCGGCGGTGATCGTGTTCCCCGCGAGGTCGGCCAGGATCAGGATGGTGTCGGTGGCGCAGCCACCCGCGCCGTCGGAGGTGAAGGCGGTGACGTTGCCGCCCGCGCCCACCGTGATGCGGTAGATGTCCAGGTCGTCCGCGGTCAGGTCACCTTGCACCAGGCCGGGGGGCGGGAGCACCTGGGCCTGCGCGATGGTGTCGTTGGGCTCGACCTCCTGCACCCCGGTGACGGTGCCCACCTGGACGGTCTGGTTCGCCGTCCCGCCCGCGCTGGTGGCCACCAGCTCGAAGGTCCCGGCGGTGCTGATCGAGAGGTTGAAGGTACCGGCGGAGTCCACCGCGGTGCTGCTGCTGCTCACCTGCGGGAAGCCCGGCACCGCGGCGCCGTTGAAGCTGAGGGCGAGCCCGCTCACGTCGGTGACGTCCCACGTCACGGTGACGGTGGTGGGCCCGGACACCACCGTGGGGTTGACGGTGAAGGCCCGGATCGCCGGCGCGGGGTGGGCGTAGACGGTGACGCTCTGGGTCGCGGTGGGCTGCCCCGAGGCGCTCGCCTCGAGGTCGAAGACGTTCACCTCCGCAGGCAGGCTTGCGACGAAGGAGCCCGCGGCGAGGGCCGAGCTGTTGAGCTCCACCCCGCCCGAGAGGATCCGCACCTGGGCGGCGCCGGTGGTGGCCCAGGTCAGGGTGGTGGTGGCGTTGAGGGCGGCGGGGCTCGGCGCGGCGCTGAAGGTCTGGATCGCCGGCGCGCCGGGCACGGTGACGGTCACCGTGACGGTGGCGGTCGCGTCGCCGTTCGGGTTCTTCGCGGTCAACGTGTACGCGGTGGTCTGGGCCGGGGTCACGCTCACGCTGCCGCTCGCCTGGGTGTCGGTGTGCACGGTGGCGCCGTCGGCGGTGATCTCGACCCCGCCGGTGGCGTTGGTGACCTGCCACGAGAGGGTGCTGCTGCCGCCCTCGACCACGGTCGCGGGCTGCGCGGTGAAGCTGTCGACGGTCGCGCCCACCGGCGGCACGATGGTGACGGTGATGGTCACGGTCCGGGTGGCGGTGGCCCCCGCGCCGTCCTGGGCGAGCAGGGTGTAGGTCGTGTTGCGGGCCGGGGTCACGCTCTGGGAGCCGGTGAGATCCGCGCCGTCGTAGACGACCTGCCCCGCGTCGTCGGTGATGTTGACCGACTGCGCGTTGCTCACCTCCCAGCTCAGGGTGCTGCTCTGGCCCTCCTGGATGGTCGCCGGGTTGGCGGCGAAGCTCCGGATCACCGGGCCGGTGGCCGGGTTCACGGTGACGGTGACGTCGCGGCTCACCTCGGTGCCGCTGCTGCTCGCCACCACCAGCTTGTAGGTCCGGGTCTGGGCGGGCGTGACGTCGTACGTCCCCGCCGCGACCGCGCCCGCCTCGATGGTGTAGATCGCGGTGCCCTCGAGCTCGATGCGCCCGCTCACCGCGTTCGTGGTCTGCCACGACAGGGTGCTCGACATGCCGTCGGTGATGGTGCCCGGGTTCGCGGAGAAGTCGGTGATCTGGGGCCCGTTGGGATCCTCGACCGTCACCGTCACCGTCCCGGTGGACTCACCGCCCGCGTTGCTCGCCTTCAGGACGAAGGTCGTGGTGACGTCCAGGCTGGGGGTCACCACCGGAGCCCATCGCCTGGGGGTTCGACGTCTCCGGCAGCACGTTCACGCCGCCTTCGGTGTCGATGCGCAGGCTGTTCGCGCCCACGACCTGGTACTGCAGGGTCGTGGTCTGGCCCGGGCGCACCGTGGTGGGGTTGGCCGCGAAGTTCACGACCCGAGGGGCCGGGGTGGGGGTGGGGGTACGCTCGCCGCCGCACCCGCTGAGGGCGGCGAGGGAGGTGGTGGAGAGGAGGGCGAGTCCGAAGGTAAGGCGCTTCATCAGGTATGTCTCCAGGCGACCCCCACCCATAATTCGAGGGTACAGCCTCGAGACAACAGCACTTTGCCGGACCTCTGAGACTGTGGTTTCCTCCCCGGGGCGTGGCCGAAGTCATCGACGCCCTCGTGGTCTACGTCACCGCGCCCCAGGAGCGGGCGCCGGAGCTGGCCCGGGCCGTCGTCGCGGCCGGCCTGGCCGCCTGCGTCAACATCGTCCCCCAGATCCGGTCCATCTACCGCTGGAAGGGCGAGGTCCACGACGAGCCGGAGGCCCTCTTGATCATCAAGACCACCCGCGACGGCTTCGAGGCGCTCCGGGTCGGGGTGGTGGCCTTGCACCCCTACGACGTCCCGGAGATCATCGCGCTCCCGCTGGAGGCCGGTCATCCCGCCTATCTGGCGTGGATCCAGGCCAACGTGGGAGGCGGCGACAAGTGAAGCGGATCCTGCTGGTGGCGGCGGACCGGGCCCTCACCCGGTTCATGGCCGAGGCGCTGATGGAGCGCACGATGGACCTGCCCCCCAGGCCCGACGACCCGTGGGACGTGGCCCGGGCCCACACCGCCCTCGAGGCCAAGCTCCTCGTGACCCGGGGCGGCCGGCCCTTCGACGTGATCCTGGTGGAGCAGGACCTCCAGGGCGGCGTCCTGAACCTGCTCGGAGACCTGCGCGCGGCCGAGGAGGCCGCCTCGGTGCCGGTCTTCCTGCTCACCGAGCGCGGCCGCGACTCCCACGTCCGCCGGATGGCGGTGGAGCTGCACGGGGTGGCCGGGTTCCTCGACAAGCCGGTGACGGCGGAGGGGCTGCGGGAGACCTTCCAGGGGCTGGAGCGGCGCAAGCGCGTGCTCCTGGTGGAGTCGGACGGCGACCGGGGCGAGCGCTACCAGCGGGCCCTGGAGCGGGTGGGCTACCTGGTGGAGCGGGTCACTTCGGGCCGGGACGCCCTCGACCGCGCCGCGCGCACGAAGCCGGACGCGGCGGTGGCGGCCCTCGACCTCCCCGACCTGCGGGGCCTCGACGTCTGCGTGGCCCTGAAGCGGAGCCAGAAGGGCCACACCCTGCCGGTGGTGCTCTACGGCCAGATCGCCGCCCTCACCGGTCAGGGCACCGAAGAGAACGCCCACCGGGCCGACGACTTCGTGCAGGCCCCCTTCGACGACGAGATCCTCGTGGAGCGGGTGGCCCAGCTGGTGGGCCTCGGCCCCGGCCAGGCGATCAAGAAGAAGCGCCGGCGCAGCATCCTCGATCGCCTCCCCTCCGGGGTCGTGGAGTCCGAGCAGCCCACCCTCTCGGACCTGCAGCCGGTGGAGGACGAAGAGAACCCCACCAACAAGAGCCGCCGGCCGCAGGTCGCGGAGACGTTCGAGGGCGCGCTGGAGACCGACAAGGACCTGGGCCGGGACGACACCGATCCCCCCACCCCGCCCCCGTCCGCCTCCCCCGCCGCGGTCTCCCCCACCCGGCGCACCACCCGCAGGGTGCCTTGCAACACCGCGATGTCGGCGAAGAACGGGGCGAAGGTCTACCGATCGCGGACCCTCGACATCTCCCACGGCGGGATCTTCTTCGCGACCGATGAGCCCCTCGACATCGGGGAGCGCATCGACATGGCCTTCAAGCTCCCGGGGGCCGAGGAGACGATCCGGGCGGTGGGCAAGGTGTGCTGGGTGGGCCGGGGCGGCGCGGACCACGTGGAGGGGGTCGGCGTGAAGTTCAGCCAGATCGACCAGGCGCACCTGAAGGTCATCGTGGACTACGTGAACCGAGTCGCCCGAGTGCTCTACTCGGCCTCCGAGTAGCCCGTGCAAGCTCGACTGCAGTTGATGACCTGGGCGCTCGTCGCCCTCACCGCGGGATGCCGCGCCAAGGCGCCCCCTGCCCCGCCACCCCCGACCCCGGACGTGCAGGTGGCGGAGGGGGCCGCGTTCGCGCTGGTGCGCGGCGGCCTGCGCCCGGTGTTCGCGCAAGGTGACCTGCACGTCTTCGTCAACCCCGCCGCCCTCAACCCCGACGAGGGGCTGCCCGGGGTGGCGTTCGGGGACGACAAGGGCCCCCACTACGAGCTGCTGGGGGGCTACTTCGCGCCCCAGCTGATCCCGCCCCGCACCGACCTGCCCCACCGGGTCGAGGTCCGCGCGCGGGGCGGCGAGCTCCTGATCCGCTTCTTCGCCCCCGACGCGAAGGCCCCCGACCTCGATCTCACCGTCACCGCGTCCGCCGCTCCGCAGGTCGTCTTGCGCGGCGGCGCGGTGGTGGTGCTCCCCGCGGATCGCGCCACCGTCCGCGGGGCCCTCGAGGGCGCGCCGGCGCTCTTCACCACCCAGGAGGCGGGGGGCGAGCCCGAGGTGCGGGCCCCCCGGGCGGACCGCCTCGAGGTGATCTCGCCCCGGCGCGGGGCGTTCCTGCTGAGCCTCGGGTGCCCCCGGCCGACCCTGGTGAAGCCGGTGCCGCGGGGCTCGACCAGCAGCTTCGTGGTGCACGTGGGGCCTCGGCCGCCGGCGGCGGATCCGCTCTACAGCCCGCCCCTGCCCGCGCCGCACCCGGACCTGACGCGCTGCGCCGCGACCGGCACCAGCACCCTCACCTTCCCCGCCACTCCCGGTTGACGGCGGTCGGGCGGCAAACGAGTCTGCGGGCATGTTCGGCAACGCCCAAGACGTCCTTCGCGCCACCCTCCAGGAGATCGACGACGCCGGTCTCACCAAGAGGGAGCGCATCATCACCTCCCCGCAGTCGGCGCGCATCCACGCCGACCCGGGCGGCGACGTGGTGAACTTCTGCGCCAACAACTACCTGGGTCTGGCCGACGATCCGGACGTGATCAAGGCGGCCAAGGACGCGATGGACCGCTACGGCTTCGGGCTCGCCTCGGTGCGCTTCATCTGCGGCACCCAGACCATCCACAAGGAGCTGGAGGCCGCGGTCTCGTCCTTCAAGCGCACCGAGGACACCATCCTCTACTCCAGCTGCTTCGACGCGAACGGCGGCCTCTTCGAGACCCTGCTCCAGGATCAGGACGCGATCATCTCGGACAGCCTCAACCACGCGTCGATCATCGACGGCATCCGGCTCTGCAAGGCGGAGCGCCATCGGTACGAGCACGGCAACCTGAACCAGCTCGAGGACGCGCTCAAGGCGACCGAGGGCAAGCGCATGCGCCTGATCGCCACCGACGGCGTGTTCTCGATGGACGGCGACTACGCCGAGCTCGGCGAGATCTGCGACCTCGCCGACAAGTACAACGCGATGGTGATGATCGACGACTGCCACGCCACCGGCTTCGTGGGTCGGACCGGCCGCGGCACCACCGAGCACTGCGACGTGATGGGCCGGGTGGACATCATCACCTCCACCCTCGGCAAGGCGCTCGGCGGCGCCTCCGGTGGGTTCACCACCGGGCGCAAGGAGATCATCGATCCTCCTCCGGCAGCGCTCGCGGCCGTACCTGTTCTCCAACACCCTGGCCCCCGCGATCGCCGGCGCCTCCCTGGCCGGTGCTGAGCAAGCTCGAGGCCTCCACCGAGCGCCGGGACCGCCTCGAGGAGAACACCAAGTACTTCCGCGGCCAGATGGAGGCGCTCGGCTTCGACATCCGGCCCGGCACCCACCCCATCGTCCCCGTGATGCTGGGCGACGCCCGCCTCGCCAGCGGCATGGCGGACGACCTCTTGAAGGAGGGCATCTACGTGGTGGGCTTCTCGTTCCCGGTGGTGCCCCACGGGAAGGCCCGGATCCGGACCCAGATGAGCGCGGCCCACAACCGCACCGACCTCGACCGTGCCCTGGCCGCCTTCGCCAAGGTCGGCAAGGCCCGCGGCGTCATCGACTGACGCGGCCCTTTACCCCCGCGGCCGGGCGTGGTTTCCAGGCCCGGCAATGGCCACCGAGAAGAAGAGCAAGAAGCCCGCGAAGGCCAAGGCGGCCCCCGCCCCCGAGCCTGCGGATCCGACGCCGCCCCCCGCCCCCGAGCCCGAGGCAGCCCCCGAGCCCGAGGAGCCGCCGGCGCCGCAGGTCTTCCTGCGCGACGCCGAGGCCCGCGATCCCGAGGAGGAGAAGGCCATCCGCGGCCTGATCAAGAAGGGCGAGAAGGCCCTCGAGGCGTTCGAGGAGGTCCTGGCCTGCTTCGAGCCCGGCCCCGAGCGCGCGGTGAAGAACGCGCTGAAGCGCCTGGCCGAGGAGCTTGACGCCCTCAAGCCGCCGGAGCCGAGGAAGTGCAAGGAGTACAAGCGCGCCCTCGCGCTCGCGAGGAAGGGTGAGATGGGCATCCACCCGGACGACGTGATGAAGTACTGCCGCTGCGAGGAGTGCACGGCGCTCCGGGCGAAGGCGGGGGTCGATGACCCGCTCACGCCGCGGAGCGTGTGAGGCTCGTCCTCAGCTACCGAACCAGTCGTCGGCCACCGCTGCGGCCTCGGCTCCTGTGTACGTGAAGTCCGCAGTTCCCGTGCAACTGACCTCGGTCTCGGTGGCGGTGCAGGTGATCTCGCCGTCGGCGCCGCGGATCGTCCAGCTCACCGTGCCCATCCCACCCACGTTGGTCGCGCTGATCGAGAAGACGTAGGAGTACTCCTCGCCGTCCGGCGCCTTGACGTAGAACAGGTACTCAATGCCAGCGGTGTCACCCGCGGTGCCCGAGGTGGCGGTGATGCGAACGCCGCCCTTGAGCTGCGCGCTGTAGGTGCTCGCGTCCTCGTGCCAGGTCCCGCTGACGTCCCAATAGGCCAGGATCTCGGCCGCCTCGGTCTCGGAGGAGGTGCCGCTCGCGGTGGCGCGCATGACGGTCTCACCGTTGACGCACGCCTCGGCTCCGCCGACCTCGCAGATGTCCATGGTCTGCTTGACCTCGAACTTGGTCTCCTCGTCGCTGATGGAGATCTTGATCTCCACCGTCATCGAGCCGGTGAGCTCACCGTCCGAGCACGAGGACACGTCCAGCGTGTAGCTGGCGTCGCCGCTGGCCGCGCCGACCCCGAAGGCCGCGTCCAGGATGAGCTCCTGCCAGATCTCCTCGTAGGCCTGCTGCGCGGCCATGTCATCGGAGCACCCCGCCCCAGCGAACTGAGCCGACGTGAGGAAGCTCTGCTTGGAGCCCTTCGCTGCGGCTCGGGCGGCCCGGATCATGTTCAATGCCTTCGGCGCCCACGCGGTGGCCGAGACCTGCTCCAGCGCTCGCGTCTTGCCCTCGGCGGTGAGCGCTGCGCCGGGGATGCCGGCGCCCGCGATGCCCATGACGGGGTTGGCGCCGTCACGCTGGGCCTGAGCCGCCATCACGCCCTCCTTGTTGGAGGTCGAGCCCGACGGATTCTGGAAGTCTTCCCGAATCTGGTCGATGGGGTCGCCGCCGCAGGCCACCAGGCCGAGCGAGAGTGAGGTGAAGGCCGCGAGGCCGAGGGTCTTCATGCGCATCATCGGTATAGGTTCCTCCCCGTTGGAGAGCACTATCTACACCGGAACCGGCGGCCACGCATCATCGTGACCGCTCGCACCCACCCCGCCCCACCGTCAGTCCATGCCGCCGTCCGCGGTCACCCTGAACACCTCTTCATAGGTCGTCACACCCTGAGCCAGCTTCCGGATCGCGGCCTGCCGGAGGGGGGTCATGCCGTCGAGCTGGGCGATCTTGCCGATCTCCTTGGCGTCCTTGCCTTCCATGATCATCTTCCGGATCTTGGGGCTCACATCCAGCATCTCGAAGATGCCGGTGCGGCCGTACAGGCCGGTGTTGCGGCAGCGGACGCAGCCCTCCCCCACCTTCACCGGGAGCTTCCTGCGCTCCCCGGGCTCGAGCGGGATCCCGAGCGCGACGATCTGCTCGTCGCTCAAGAAGCGCTCGGTCGCGCACTCCTGACACACGCGGCGGACCAGGCGCTGGGCGACCACCCCGGTGAGCACCGACGCCAACAGGAACGGCTCCACCCCCAGGTCCATGATGCGGGACACCGAGGTGGCGGTGTCGTTGGTGTGCAGGGTCGAGAAGACCATGTGGCCCGTCAACGCGGCTTGCACCGTCATCTGGGCGGTCTCCTTGTCGCGGATCTCGCCCACCATCACGATGTCGGGATCCTGGCGCAGGATGGTCCGGAGCGCGGCGGCGAAGGTGACGTCGATCTTGTTCTGCACCGCCACCTGGTTGAGCGGCTCGTAGACCATCTCGATCGGGTCCTCGACCGTCACCACGTTCACCCCGGGCCGGGCGAGGTACTTCAGGGTCGAGTAGAGGGTCGTGGTCTTGCCGCTCCCGGTGGGGCCGGTCACCAGGACCAGGCCGTTGGGGCGGCTGATCCAGCCCTCGTAGACGTCGCGCTCCTTGGTGGTGAAGCCGAGGTCCACCACGTCGGCCAGGAGCACCTGGGGGTCGAAGATCCGGATCACCACCTTCTCGCCGAAGGCGACCGGGAGGCTGGAGACACGCAGCTCGATCTCGCGCTCGCCCCGCTGGGTCTTGATGCGCCCGTCCTGGGGCCGGCGCTTCTCGGCGATGTCCATGCGGGCCAGGATCTTGATGCGGGCCACGAAGGCCGGGTGCACGCCGGAGGGGATCTCGCCGATGTCGTGCAGGATGCCGTCGATGCGCAGGCGCAGCTTCGAGACTTCGCGCTTCGGCTCGATGTGGATGTCGGACGCGCGGTTGTCGAACGCGGCGTTCAACAGGTACTCCACCGCGGCGACGATCTTCTGATCGCCGGGGTCGATCTCCTCCGAGCTGCGGACCCGGACCAGCTGCTCCAGGTTCTGCAGGTTGGCGCCGCTGTTGGCGTCCGCCGCCGCCCCGCTCACCGCCTGCCGGAAGCCGTAGACCTGGGTGATGATGTTGACGATGTCCCGCTTGGAGGTCACCACGGTGGTGACCTCGCGCCCGGTGGCCCGCGCGAACTCCTCCAGCCCCTGGGTGTCGTAGGGGTCGGCGATCGCCACCATGAGCTGGTTGCCCCGCTCCTGGAGCGGCAGCATCACGTGACGCCGCGCGAAGCCCCTCGGGAGGGTCCGGGTGATGAGGCCCATGTCGAGATCGAGGGGGTCGATCTTCTTGTAGGGAATGTCGGTGGCCTGGGAGAGGAGCTGAGCGAGGATGTCCTCGTCGATATGCCGTCCGGGCGCGTCCGGGTGCGGGAGCTGGGCCGCGTCGACCAGCTCGGTCGCGGCCACGTGGTAGTCCTTCTTCTTGAGGCCCGCCGGGCCGAACTTGTTGCGCAGGAACTTCGCCCGGAGGGTCTCCTCCTTCGCCAACAAGTCCCGCTTCACCGACGTCGTCGATGGCGGCGGCCTCCTGCAGCATGTCGAGGAGGAACGCGAAGGTCAGCTTGCCCACGGGGTTGGTCCGGGGCGCAGGGCGGCGGGGCGACGGGCGCATCGCCTCGGATACTAACCCAGGTTCAGCGCAGCTCCACCGGTGCGCTGCCGCGCTCGGAGAGCTGGTCGACCGCCCCGACCAGGCCGTCCGCCATGGCCCGGCTGGCCCGGCTCTGGAGGAGGTCCAGGAGCTTGGGCTTGGGCGGCCGCGGGTAGACCAGGGCGGGGTCCTCGACCTTGGCGTAGGCCGCGCTCGAGGTGTCCACCGTGCTCCCACCCTCCTTGGCGTCCCTGGCCCGGGCGAGCAGCACCGCCTTTCGGGCCGCGTCCCACAGGCCGCCGAGCTCGTCGACAAGGTCGGCCTCGAGCGCCGCCCGCCCGGTGAGGATCCGCCCGTCGGCGATCTTCTTCACCGCCTCCACCGGGAGGCCGCGGCGCTCCGCGGTGAGGGTCACGAACTGATCGTAGATGTCGTTGATCAGGCCCATGAACAGCGCCTCGTCCGCCTCGGTGAGGGCCCGGAACGGGTTCCCCGCGTCCTTGAGCGGGCCGGACTTGAAGGTGCGCATCCGAAAGCGGGCCAGCTCGGCCAGCTCGGTGAGATCGGGGGTCTGGGTGATGACGCCGATCGAGCCGGTGATCGTGCCGGGCGAGGCGAAGACCCAGTCCGCCCCGAGCGAGATCCAGAAGCCCCCCGAGGCCGCGGTGCTCCCCATCGAGGCCACCACCGGCTTCTTGGCCGAGGCCTCCCGGAGGGCCTGGTAGATCTCCTGGGACGGCGCCACCGCGCCCCCCGGGGACTCGATCCGGAGCACCAGCGCCACGAGGTCGTCGCGCCGCGCGAACTCTCGGATCTGCCGGGTGATCTCGTCGGAGGTCACGATGGGGCCGCTGACCTCGACCACCCCCACCCGCTCCCCTCGGCCGCCCAGGATCTGGTCGTGATCACCGCCGATGGTCGCGAGGGTGGCGCAGGTGCCGCCGGCCATCATCCCGAACACCAGCATGAGGATGAGCACGAAGGCGCTCCCGCCCTTGCCCCCGGAGTCCCGCCGCTCCGGGCGGGGGCGGTGCGGGAACGCCGCGGGGGGCGGGGCCTGAGGGGGACCGGGGGGCTGCCCCATGGGTGGTTGCATACCGAGGTCGAGCTCCTGGGCCGCTGCATTAGCACGCCGTCGCCCGCTCTCGCGAGCCTCGACCCGCGAGTCTGCTATGACTGATGTATGGCAGACCGATCGGCGTCCACGTTGAGCGCGCTCCTCGAGGCCACCCTGGTGGGGGTGGTGCGGGACGGGGATCGCGATCGAGCGGCCGAGGTGTTCGGCGGGGTGCTCGAGGCCGGCCTGCGGGCGGTGGAGGTCACCGCCACCACCCCCGGGTGCTTCGAGCTGATCCGCGCCCACGCCGAGCGGGCCGGCCGGGCGGGGGTGACGCTCGGCGTCGGCACCATCCGGACCCCGGCCGAGCTGGCCGCGGCGGCCGAGGCGGGGGCGGCGTTCGTGGTCTCGCCCCACACCGACCCCGCGCTGATCGCCCAGGCGAAGGCGCTGGGCCTGATCAGCATCCCCGGCGCCTTCACCCCGACCGAGATCCTCACCGCCCGAGCCGCAGGGGCCGACGTGGTGAAGGTCTTCCCGGTGAGCGCGGGGGGCGGGCACCGCTATGTCCGCCTGCTCCGCGGCCCCCTGCCCGACGTGCCCCTGTGGGTGTCCGGGGACGTGCGCCTGGACGAGATCCCCGCCTACCTCGCGGCCGGGGTGCAGCTCATCGGCCTCACCTCGGTGCTCGCCCCGCCCGCCCAGACCTCCGACCCTCGCGGTGACGCCCGGGCCCGCGCCGGCGCCGCCCTGGAGGCCCTCGGGCGCGCCCGGGAGGGCGCCCCGCTCCTCGTCCTCCGGGTCGGGGACCAGCGCGTGGACATCGGCCTCAAGGAGCTCCGCCGCCTCCCGGGCTCGGCCCACACCGCGCTCGAGGCGGTGCTGCCGGGGCGCCGAGGCCACGCGGTGCGCCTCGCGGCGCTCCTCAGGAGCGCCCAGATCCCCGAGGGGGCCAGCCTGCGGCTCGTCTCCCGGGACGGCTTCGAGCGCACCATGAGCGCCGAGGCCCTGTACCGCGGGGGCCTGCTGCATTGGTCCACCGACGGCCACCCCCTCACCACCGACGACGGGGGCCCGCTCCGGCTCTACGTGGTCGGGGGCCAAGATCAGTGCGACAACATGAAGGGGCTGTCGGAGATCGTCCTGGTTCCGTAGACTCCAGCATCATGCAGAGCACCGCCCGCCCCACCCTGGGGCTCCTCGCGCTGTCGGCGACCCTCGCGCTGAGCGCCGCCGTGGTGAGCGCGCCCCGGCCCGCGCTGGCCCAGTCCGCCCAGGCCAAGGCCGCCTACGACGAGGGCATCCGCTTCAAGCAGGCCAAGGACCACAAGGCCGCGGCCGGCGCGTTCGAGCGCGCCCTGCAGCTCGACGGGCGCTACGCGGCGGCGTGGACCGAGCTGGGCAACAGCCGGCTGGCCCTCGGGCAGACCGACTCCGCGATCGAGGCGTTCCAGTCCGCCCTCGCCATCGATCCCAACGATCAGACCGCGCGCTACAACGCCGCCTACGCCCTGCGCCAGCAGCGGCGCTACGAGGAGGCGGCGGAGGCCTACCAGCAGTACCTCCAGCGCAGCCCCGACGATCCCGACGCCCACTACGGGCTGGCCGAGAGCCTGAAGGCCGCGAACAAGCCCCTGGCCGCGGCGGAGGCGTTCGAGGCCTACGCGCGCACCGAGAAGCGCGCCACCTGGCAGAAGTGGGTCGCCAAGGCCAAGGCCGAGGCCACCAGCTTGAGGGCCCAGGCCGCGGCGGCCCCCGCACCCACCGCCCCCGCGGTGAGCGTGCCGACCGCGGTCACCACCGCCGCGGTGATGAAGCAGCCCCGGCAGCAGGCCCCCGCGCCCACCGCCGCTGCCGCGCCAGCCCCTGCCCCGGTCGCCGCGGCGCCCACGGCCACCGCACCGCCGCCGCCGCGCCGACCCCGATGGCCGAGGTCGCGCCCGCGCGCGCCGCCCGCCCTGAGGCCTTCACCGCTGGCCTGAACCAGCTGCGCGCAGGCAGCTTCGACGACGCCCTGGTGCGGCTCTGGAGGTGGCCCGCCGCGAGTCCGGCGACGATCCCTTCGTGCTCGCCGCCCTGGCCGCCGCCCACCTCGGGCGCCTCGAGGGCGAGGAGGCCGAGCGCCTCTACCGGCAGGCCCTCGACGTGGCCGAAGCGCCCGCCCAGCCAGGCCTCTACCTGGGCCTCGGGGAGGCGCTCCGGGTCCAGGGCCGGGTGCCCGACGCCCGCGACGCCCTCCGCAAGGCCGCTGGGCACGCGAACGCCTCGGACCAGGTCGTCCGAATCGCGCAGGAGCGTCTCGCAACGCTCTGATGCATGGTGCGGCGGAATTACCGCGCACTCCAAGACTACGCGCCCCCGTCCAACCCCCTATACTGGGGGAGATCTCGCGCAGGATTTCGGTCTGGCATCGCCCGCGCAATAGCTGCGCGGCGAAACAACCGCGGATTATCGCGGTAATCTGGCAACAACACCCCAAGACTCCCGAGCCGGACCGACTGGCACGGACCGTGCTCTACGAGTTTACGTGGCGTCGCCGCCCCAGATCCCCACGCCGGAGACCCGCGTGGGGCGCTACCACCTGCGGGAGAAGATCGGCCAGACCGCTGCGGCCGACCTGTTCCGCGCGGTGTTGCCGGGCCTCGGCGGCTTCGAGAAGCGGGTGGTGCTGAAGCAGCTCCGCCCCGACCTCCAGACCGTGCCCGAGCACGAGGCGCGCTTCGTGGCCCAGGCCAAGCGCGCCGCCGCGGCCCACCACCCCCACCTCGTCCACACCTTCGAGCTCCTGCAGGACCCGGTCACCCGGTGCATGTTCGCGGTGATGGAGGACGTCGAGGGGCCAAGCCTGGCGGAGCTGCTCGACCGCACCAAGGCGCCGCTGCCGGCGCCGGTCGCGGTCTGGGTCGCGGCCTCGATCCTGGACGCCCTCGCCCACCTCGACGAGGTGGCGCCGGCCTCCGAGCTCGGCCGCAGCGAGGTGAGCCCCGAGCAGGTGCGCCTGTCCTGGCGCGGCGACGTGAAGCTCGGGGACTACGGCCTCGCGTCGGAGCCCGACGGCCTCCAGCTGCGGGGTCGGACCGCCTACATGTCCCCCGAGCACCTGGCCGGTCTGCCCCGGGACAGCCGGAGCGAGGTGTTCTCGGTGGGCGCGGTGCTGTGGGAGATGCTCACCGGCCGGCGCCTCTTCGCCGCCGCCACCCTGGGTCGGACCACAGACCTGATCCGCGGCGGCGCCCGTCCGCCGGTGCGGTTCGAGAACCCCGACGTCCCGGAGATCCTGGACCTCGTCCTCACCCGCGCCCTGCAGCCCCGCGCCGACCGCCGCTACCGCGACGTCGCCCAGTTCCGGGACGACCTGCGCGGCATCCTCACCGCGCTGGTCCCGGCCCGCGGTGACACCGACGTCCGCACCTGGCTCGGCCAGGTCGTGACGTTGGCCTGCGCCCCAGCCCCCCAAGATGCTTCGACCCGGGCCGTCCCCCCCACGGCCCGGGTCGAGGCATCGGTTTCGACCCCCCAAGGCGTCTCGGCCCGGGCCGTCCCCCCCACGGCCCGGGTCGAGGCGGCCCCCAAGATCCCCATGCCCGGGGGCCCCGCGAACATCGAGACCCACGAGATCGTGCGCTCCGACGGCGCCTGGAAGGTGGTCCCGGTCGGCGGGGCCGAGCGCCTCTGGGTCCGCGGCGGCCGCACCACCTGGGGCCCCTTCGCCCTCGGCCCCACCCTCACCCGCCTCGAGCGGGTCCCGGTCGGCGCGCTCGGTCGGGTCGAGCTCTCGGTGGACGGCCGGCGCTGGGTGCTCCTGTCCCTCATCCTGAAGAGCCTCGGCCTGCGCCTCCTCGGGGAGGACGCCGGGGTGCCGGACGCGTGGCAGGTGGGTCGCCTCCCGGACACGAGCCTCCCCGCCCTGTTGGGCAAGCTCGAGGCCGCCAAGGCCACCGGCCGGCTGATCGTGGTGCACGAGGGCGCCCACGGCACCGAGCGCCGGGAGATCCTCGTCTCGGACGGCAAGCTGGTGGCGCTGCACTCCAACGGCACCGCCCTTCGGACCGCGGTGCTGGAGCTCCTCGGCCAGGACGCCGACACCACCAGCGACATCCACGCCGAGCAGCAGCTCACCGACATGTTCGCGTGGACGGCGGGCCGCGCCTACTTCGACGACACCTACACCCCCGAGCGGTCCACCGGCCGGCCCCTCACCTGGCGGCTCCCGCGGCGGCTGACTCGCGTGCTCCCCGAAGAGCGCCTCGGGCACGCCCTCGCGCCGCACGTGGGTCGGGGCCTGGAGCGGCGCCTGGGCTTCGCGGATCAGGTGGAGCGCATGGGCCTGCTCGGCTGGGAGCTGACCGCGGCGGAGGCCTTCGGCCACGGCCGCACCCTGGACGCCTCACTGCGGCAGCTGGGCACCGACGCCCGCGCCCACCACTTCGGCCTCGCCTTCGCGCACACGATGCTCGAGCTGGGCCTGCTCGCGCCCACCGGTAGCTGAGCAACTCGCTGACGCGCTCGAATGCGTCTTCGCGGGAGCCTCGATGACCTCGAGGCTCCCGCTCCCCCAGCCCCAGTCCGGTGGAACTGTGATCCCTCGCCAAATCCGGCCTTCGAGTATGCGCTGCGAGCCTGCCGCCAGTGAGAAGCTCCGATTGCGGCCTCCGCGCTCCCAGAAAAGGTCGCGCCAAGACGCCAAGGAGGGGCCAGGCCGACCCTGGGCAAGCGGAGCGGGCGAAGCCCGGCGAAGAGGGGTGGGTTCCAGGGACTAACTTAGCTCTGCTTGGCGTCGCCGCGGGCGAAGATGGACGCGACGTAGTTGAGGACGTCGGTGGCCGACTCCTCGTTGTAACCGAAGTTGCGGATCATCCGCTCCTTCACCACGTCGATCTTCTTCTGGGTCTCGCGGTCCACCACGTTGGAGATGAGGCTGGACAGCTTGATGGTGTCCTTCTGGTCCTCGAAGAGCTTGGCCTCGAGCGCCTTGTGGAGCCGCTCGTTGGTCCGGTAGTCGAAGACCTTCCCCTCGATCGCCAGGGCGCCGATGTAGTTCATGATCTCCCGGCGGAAGTCGTCCTTCCGGCTCTCCGGGATGTCGATCTTCTCCTCGATCGACCGCATCAAGCGCTCATCCGGCTCCTCGTCCTGGCCGGTGTACTTGTTCTTCACCTTCTCGCGCTGGGTGTAGGCCTTCACGTTGTCGATGTAGTTGGCGCAGAGCTTCTGCACCGCCTCCTCGTCGGCCGAGATGGCGCGCTGGACCTCGTTCTTCACGATGTCCTCGTACTCCTGCTTCACCACCGCCACGGCCTCCCGGAACTTCTTCCGGTCGTCCTCGTTGTTGATGAGGGAGTGGCTCCGCAGGCCCGCCTCCAGCTCGTTCAGGAGCAGGAACGGGTTCAGGTGCCCCTCGGACTTCTCGCTCACCAGCGCGTTCGAGATCTTGTCCTGCACGTAGCGGGGCGAGATGCCGTCCATGCCCTCGCGCACCGCCTCCTTGCGGAGCTCCTTGACGTTGTCCTCGGTGTACCCCGGCAGGCTCTTGCCGTTGTAGAGCTTCATCTTCTGGATGATGCTGAGGTTGTGCTTCTTCGGCTCCTCGAGCCGGGTGAGCACCGCCCACATCGCGGCCACCTCGAGGGTGTGGGGCGCGATGTGCTTCTTGATGCGCTTCGGGTTGTAGTCCTTGACGTAGATCTTGATCTCTTCGTCGAGCCTCGTGATGTACGGGATGTCGATCTTCACCGTACGGTCGCGGAGGGCCTCCATGAACTCGTTGTTCAGGAGCTTGTTGTACTCCGCCTCGTTGGTGTGCCCGATGATCACCTCGTCGATGTCGGTCTGGGCGAACTTCTTCGGCTTGATCTTGTGCTCCTGCGACGCCGACAGGAGGTCGTAGAGGAACGCAACATCGAGCTTCAGCACCTCGATGAACTCGATGATGCCGCGGTTCGCGATGTTGAACTCGCCGTCGAAGTTGAAGGCGCGCGGATCCGAGTCCGAGCCGAACTCCGCGATCTTGCGGTAGTTGATGTCGCCCGACAGCTCGGTGGAGTCCTGGTTCTTCTCGTCCTTCGGCTGGAAGGTGCCGATGCCCACGCGGTCCTTCTCGCTCAGGATCAGGCGCTTCACCGCGACGTGCTTCATCACCTTGGACCAGTCGCCGCCGTAGTGGGCCATCAGCTCCTTGTAGATGTAGCGGGACGCCGGGTCCGGCTCACCCGAGAGCTGGATGGGGTACTTGAAGTTCTCGTACAACCCCAGCTCGCGGAACACCTTGGGCCGCCACGCCTCGGGGATCAGCTTCAGCGGATCCTCGTGCATCGGGCTCGGGAACACGTTGGCCCCCGCGACGTGCTTGAGCTCGTCGGGCAGGCGCCACTCGAAGGTGTAGACCGCGCCCTCGGGGGTGCGGCTGTAGCGCTCGAGGCCCCGCTTCAGGATGCGCGCGATGGTGGACTTCGCCGAGCCCACCGGCCCGTGCAACAGGAGCACGCGCTTCTCGGTGCCGTAGCCCTGGGCGGCCGACTTGAAGACGTTCACGAGCCGCATCAGCGCGATGTCGAGGCCGTACACCGCGTCGGCGTGGCCGTTGGCCTCGTCGGCGAAGAACGGGTAGCGCACCAGGCGCTTCCTGCTGTCGATGTACTCCTCGCGCCCGTGGGACTCGATCATGTCGTAGACCCGCTGGAACGCCGAGCGGATCACCCCGGGGTTGCGTCGCACGACGTCGAGGTACTCGTCGAAGGACCCCTCCCAGTGCAGCTCCTTGTACTCGTCCAGATCCTGAAGCTTGGCGATGTCCGCCACGGTGACTGCCATGATTCGCGACGCTACCCCCATCGCGGCTTTGGCGGAACACCCCTCAGTAGCTGGCCAGGCTCCCCGCCCTCCGCGCCCGCCCCACTGCGAAACGGAACCACGCGAGCGAGAGGGGGATGCCCACCCCGGCGAAGGCGGCCAGGAACACCAGGGAGCCCGAGAAGGCCGACACGTCGGCCCCGGTGAGCAGGGCCAGGCGCATGGCTTTCAAGGTGTGCGTCATGGGCAGCAGATCGGCCAGGCGTTGCACCCCGGCCGGGAAGATCTCCTTGGGGTAGAGGATGCCCGACAGGAGCCAGGAGAGCCCGGCGATCGCGCCCGTCACCGGGTCGCCCTGCTTGAACCACACGATGAAGCCGGCCGAGAACACACCCAGGGCCAAGGTCGCGGCCACCGTCAGCCCCAGCACCAGCGCGGCCCCCGGCCAGGCCTCCCAGTGCAGGCGCTGGTGCTCGAGGAGCAGGCTCCCGAAGCCGAGGAAGAGCGCGGCCCGGGCGGTGGTGAAGGCCAGGGTGTATAGGGCTGAGCCAGCCACCACCGCCCCCACCGGGGTGCGGGTGGCCAGCATCGCCTCCAGGGTGCCGGTCATCTGGGCCTGGCGCACCGCCTGGGCGAACATCCTGAGCGCCGCGTCGAGGTAGCTGGAGAACGCGATCCCGATGAGGACGAAGCCGAAGTAGCGCCCGCCGTAGCCCTCCAGGGACCGGATCCCCCCCTCGACCTGCCGGAGCATGAAGGAGAGGAAGAAGAAGGTGATCGAGACCGACAGGACGCTCGCGATCTGAAAGAAGAACTGCAGCCGGTAGCTGACCGCCACCTTGGCGTCCCGGCGCAGGAACTCGTACATCAAGCGGAGGAACTCATGGGGTCCCGGGCCGGCAGAGCCGTCCCACCCCTCTCCGCCGGGCTTCGCCCGGCTGCGCGCTCCGCTTGCGAATTCAACGGAGACCCCTTCGGGGCCTCCTATAGCCCTCGCTGCGAATCGGCCCGGCATGCCGGGCCGCTCTCGCTCATGGTATTTCACCGCGCCTCCTGCAGGATGGCGGACAGCGCGCCCTCCTCGGCCTCCGCCTCCGCCCGGAACACCGCCCGGACCTCGGCCTCCACCGCGTCGAAGGGCCCCTCGCAAGCCACCTTGCCGCCGCTCAGGAGCACCACGCGGTCCGCGATCGCCCGCGCCTCGGCGAGGTCGTGGGTGGCGAAGAGGACCGCCCTCCCCTGGCGCTCCACGATCAGCTCGCGCACCAGCCGCCGCACCTGCTCGGCCCGGCCCGGATCGAGGGCCCGGGTCACCTCGTCGAACACCAGCACCGGCGGATCCGCGAGCAGCCCCCGGGCCAGGGCCACCCGCTGCTTCTGCCCCGCCGACAGGGCGTTGAAGCGCCGATCGAGGAGCTCGCCCAGGCCGAGGAGCCGCGCGGTGTACTCGACCCGGGCCGCCGCCTCGGCCCCGAAGAGCCCCTCGAGGCCGGCGAAGAAGCGCAGGTTGTCGCGCACCGTGAGGCGCCAGAAGAAGCTCCGCTCGTCGGTGAGCACGTAGCCGACCCGCGCCCGGCCCAGCTCGGGATCCCGGGCCACGTCGGCCCCGTGCACCCGGGCCTCACCCGCGTCCGCGCTCACCAGGCCGGCCAGGATCTTGAGGAGGGTGGTCTTGCCCGCCCCGTTGGGCCCCAACAGGGCCACCAGCTCGCCCGGGGCCACCGCGAGGTCCACCCCGGCCAGGGCCTCCTGGTGCCGGCGCGGGCGCCACGGCTTCAGCCACTCCCGCCCCCGGCGCGGGAGCCGGTATCGCTTGCCGAGACCCCGTAGCTCCACCGCCCAAGCGGCGCTCACAGCGACTCCTCTTCCTCCAGGTCGCTGGGCGGCTGCGGAGTCAGCGGCTTGCCGGGCTCCACCAGCGGCTCGGGTGCGGGCCGCTCCTCGGGCTGCAGCAGCACCGGCTCGGGGAGCGGCGGGGGCGGCGGCAGGGTCGGCGGCAGCCCCTCCTTCGCGCGCTTGGCGGCGCGGAAGCACTCCAGATCCGGGCAGTAGACGTGCGAGCCATCCTCCTGCCGCACCAGGTAGAGCACGTCGGTGCTCACCGGGTGCAAGGCAGCCTTCAGAGCGTCGGGGCCCGGGCTGCAGATCGGGGTGGGCGGCAGGCCGGGCCGGTCGGTGCGGTACGGGTTCTCTTTCGGGTCGAAGCCGAGCCGGGTCCCGTAGGCCGC
The DNA here is from genome assembly GCA_020632995.1 of Deltaproteobacteria bacterium. Lineage (GTDB taxonomy): Bacteria > Myxococcota > Kuafuiibacteriia > Kuafuiibacteriales > Kuafuiibacteriaceae > JACKEN01. Next base: position 1,879,022 of record JACKEN010000001.1, read on the forward strand.
GGCGGTCGGGTGCTCGAGCGGGATCTTCTTCGCCAGCCGGTTGTAGAGGAGCGCCGCGTAGATCCGCCGCTCCCGCATGCGCACCGGCCCCTGCTCGACCAACGAGGCCACCCGCAGCACGTCGTACTCCGGGCGCTCCGAGGGGCCGTTCTTGTCCATGAACGCCCGGAAGCGCTCCACCACCACCTCCAGCACGTCCTGCGGGCTCATGCCCCGGGGCAGGGTGTAGGCGTCGGGGAACATGAAGCCCTCGAGGCTCGTGGCGCTGAGCCCCAGGGCCTCGACCACCTTCGGATCCCGCACCATCCCGGACACGACCTGGGCGTCGACCAGCCGCTCCGCCGCGAGCACGCGCACCGCGTCCTCGAGCGACCCGCCGCCGGGGAGCACCACCGTGTACTTCAGCACCTCTCCCCCCGCGACCCGGCCCAGCTGGGAGAGCGGGCTCATCCCCGAGTTCAGGCTGTACTCACCCGGGACGAGCACGGTGGGGGTGCGCAGGCGCTCCGCGTAGAGGTCCATCCACCCCCCGTCGCGCAAGAGGCCTTGCTCTTCGAGCTCGCCGAGGAGCGTCGCCACCGAGGTGCCGGGGGCCACCGTCACCACCCGCTCCACCACCGGACCGGGCACGCCCTCGAGGAGGTTCCGCTCCAGGTGGTCCACCACCACGAGGTAGATGCCCAGGGCGGCCAGCACCAGGGTCGAGACGATCAGGATTGCGATGCGCATGGCGGCAGGGGCTGGCGCGGATCCTTCAAGACCACGGGCGGCAGGTCAACTTCCCTCATCCGGCGGGCCGAGGCCACAGAGCAAGGGGTCCTTCGCGGCCTTCTTCCAGAACTCCCGGCGCGCGTAGAACAGGCGGGTGCGGACGGTCGCGATGCGCACCCCCACCACCTCCGCCACCTCCTCCTGCGGGAGGCCCTGGAGGTCGTTGAGGATGAACACGGTGCGCTTCTTGGGGGCCATCCCCTCGAGGATCGCGTAGACCCGCGCCAGGACCTCGGCCCCCTCCACCGCCCGCTCGGGGGCGCCGGCGAGGGACTCGTCGGGCAGCTCCGGCACCACGAGGTCCGAGGGCGGCCCCGGTCGGCTCCGCCGACGCCGGAGGTGGTGGTAGCCCACGTGCAGCGCCACCCGCGCGATCCAGCTGGAGAGCTTCGAGCGCCCCTCGAAGCTGGAGAGCGACCGGAACACCTCCACGAACGCGGCCTGCACCACGTCCTCCAGATCCGGATCCCTCGGCATCAGGTGAGACAGCACCCCGTAGACCAGGCCCCGGTGGCGCTCGAAGATCTCGGTGAAGGCGGACTCGTCCCCCCGGCGCCAGCGGCGCACCAGCTCGGCGCCCTGGTCATCGTCCCCGTGCGCCCCTGGCGCCTCGGGGCGACCCGGAAGCGCCCATCTCCGCCGCGGCGACACGAATGGGGAGTGTACCCCCGACCCCGGCCACCGGGTCCAGTCCTGGGATGCAGGCCTGAGACACTTGAAACAGAACTGCTACCCTTCGCGCGGACCAAGGGATAATCCGCCTGACCCTGGGGACAGGGTCTGGTGACGGACCTGGCGAGAGGATAGGACGCACATCATGGGCGGGGCGCAGACCTTCGGCCGGTACCAGCTGCTCCAAGTGGCCGGCGCGGGGGGGATGGCCCAGGTCCACCTGGCCCGCCAGATCGGCCCCGAGGGCTTCGTGAAGCCCTGCGTCCTCAAGCGGATCTCCGACACCCACCGCGGCAACGACCTGGTGCGGCGGATGTTCCTGGAGGAGGCGCGGGTGAGCGCCCTCTTGAACCACCCCAACGTGGTGCAGACCTTCGACTACGGCGAGGTGGACGGCACGCCGTTCATGGCCCTCGAGCTGGTCGACGGGGTGAACCTCGCGGTGCTGTGCCGCACCCTCGCCCAGCACGGGCGGTGGCTCCCCCTGCAGCCGGCGCTCGAGATGGTGGGCCAGATCCTCGAGGCGCTGGACTACGCCCACTGCCTGACCGACCTCTCGGGCAACCCGCTGCACCTGGTGCACCGCGACGTGAGCCCCCAGAACACCCTCCTGTCGCGCCAGGGCACCGTGAAGCTCGCCGACTTCGGCATCGCCCGCCACGACGCCCGCGAGGCGCTCACCATCGGGGCCCAGGCCAAGGGCAAGCCGGGCTACATGGCGCCCGAGCAGGCGATGGGGGGCGAGGTGGACCACCGCGCCGACCTGTTCGCGGTCGGGGTGATCCTCACCGAGCTGATCAGCGCCCGCCGGGTCCTGCCGAGCAAGGGCCGGGTCACCTCCGTGCTCGAGATCGAGCCCCGGGTGCGGGCCCTGTGCGCGCTGCGCAAGGAGGCCCCGCCCGAGCTCACCGAGGTGGCGCTGCGGCTCGCGGCGCTGGAGCCGACGCGGCGCCCCCAGAGCGCCCGCGAGGCGATCGGGCTCCTCCGACAGGCCGCCGCCCGCGCGCCGAGGAGCGTGTCGCTGCAGGACTTCCTGCGGAACGTGTTCGACACCTACCTGAAGGACCACTTGCCGAGCGCCACGACCCGCGACGTGCCGACGCCGCACCTGGATCTGGCCACCGACCTCGATCTCGCGCCTGGGGCGGCCCTCCCCGCGCCGCCCGAGGCGAGCGGCGAGAGCCTCAAGTTCGAGCAGAGCGCGTGGGACAAGAGCGCGGAGCCCGTCACCGGCACCCAGGCGATCTACGAGGACGGGTGGCCGGTGGAGTACCGGCCCGAGGGCCCGAAGGGGCTGAAGCTCCCAAGCCCGGCCGCGGACTCCGGCGACGCGATGGAGGTGGTGAGCCACTCCTCCTCGGTGGACGTGATGGAGTACTTCAGGCCCCAGGTCTCCCAGGAGGCCGCGCAGCGCGGCAAGGCGGCCGAGAGCGCGCATGAGGATCCGGAGGCGGCGCGCCAGCACCGGGTCCCCTACGTGATGGGGAGCCGCGTCTCCACCCAGGCGCACACGTCGGACGTGCCCCCGCCGGTGTTCACGGGCGAGCCGAAGAAGGGCGCGATCCTCGGCTTCGACGATCCGGCCCTGAAGAAGGCCCTGGCCAACATGGCCCCGGCCGACGGCGCCGCAGGCGGTCCGGCGGAGGGCGGAAAGAAGCGCCAGGTCCCGCCCGTCGTCTACCTGCTCGGCGCGGGCGTGGTGGTGGGCGCGGCCGCGCTCGGGGTGCTGGCCCTGGCCTCGGGCGGCGGGCGCGCGCCCGAGCCCCCGCCCCCGTCGGTGGGCACGGTGGAGGTCACCTCGGATCCGCCGGGGGCGGAGATCCTCCTCGACGGCCGGCCCTTGAAGCAGCGGACCCCGGCCAACCTGGAGGGGATGCCGGTCGAGCAGCCCCTGCGCCTGAGCGTGCGGCGGGACGGCTACCTCACCACCCCGCCGGACGTGGTGGTGAGCGTCCCGCAAGGCACCCTGCACACCACGGCCAGCTTCATCCTCCAGCGCGGGCGCGCCTTCCGGCTCGTCACCGAGCCGCCCGACGCGGTGGTCACCGTCAACGACCACCGCGTGCCGGCGTTGACCCCGGTGCAGCTCCCGGTGATCCCGCTCGGCGAGTCGGCCACGGTGACGGTGCAGCTCGAGGGCCACATGCCCAAGACGGTGGTGGTGCACGCGGACGCCCAGACCGCCACGGTGGTGAACGTGGCGCTGATGCCGGGCAAGACGATCGAGATCTCCTCCGATCCGCCGGGGGCGCGGGTGTTCGTGGACGGCAGCGCCATCGGCCGCACCCCGATCTACGATCTGATGGTCCCGGCCGACGACCGCTTCTGGGTGAAGGTGGTGCACAAGGGCTTCAAGCCCTGGAAGAAGCGCTACTCCGGCAAGACGGTGGGCGAGGCGCCGCTCGTGGCGGAGCTGACCCCCCTGCCCTTCCTCGCCCTGCCCTGGGACAAGGCCGAGAAGGCCCGGGCCCGGGAGCTGGATCGCCTGCACAATGAGCAGCGCCAGAAGCTGAGCCGCCTGAAGGCTACCTTGCAGAAGGCGGAGGCCCGGCAAGCCGCGGTGGAGGGGAACATCAACGCCTCGGTGGGCGACCTCGCCGACGTGCAGCGGCGCACCGATCTCACCCGCGAGGCGCTGAGCGACGCCGAGCAGGCCCTGGCCGAGACCGAGGGCCAGATGGAGAGCCTGCGCGAGCAGCTCCTGCTCAGGATGGACGAGGAGTGAGGCCCCAGGTCATGGTCCTGGCCGCGGGGCTCGGCACCCGGCTGTGGCCCCTCACCGAGGACCGCGCCAAGCCCGCGGTGCCGTTCCTCGGCGCGCCGCTGGTGGCCCGGCTGTGCGCCCACCTCGCCCGGGTCGGCTTCGAGCGGGTGGTGGTCAACACCCACCACCGCCCGGAGTCGGTGCGGGCCGCCCTCGCCGACGCGAAGGCGCGCCTCGGGATCGAGGTCGCGCTCAGCCACGAGGACGAGATCCTGGGCACCGCGGGGGCGGTGGAGCGGGCCCTCGCGCGTGGGCTCCTCGATCCCGACCGGCCACTGTTGGTGGTGAACGGGAAGCTCGAGACGGACCTCGATCCCCGCCCCGCCCTCGCCGCTCACGCCGCGGCCGACGCGGCGGTGACCATGGTGCTGCTCGAGAACCGGGCCCGCGAGGCGTTCCGCGAGGTGAAGGTGGTCGGGGATCGGGTGGTGGGCTTCGGCCACGGCCGGACCCCGGAGTCCGAGGCGCCGCTCCTGTTCACCGGGATCCACGTGCTCGCCCCCGAAGTCCTGCGGGCCATCCCGCCCGGGTTCTCGGACACCGTGGCCGACGTCTACCCGCCCTTCATCGAGGCCGGCCGGGTCCTCGCCCACGTCGCGCGCGGCGCGCGGTGGTGGGAGTTCTCGACCCTGGCCCGGTACCTCGACCTCCACCTCGAGGCGCACCGGCTGGGCCTCGGCCCGGACGTGGTGACCTCGCCCGGCGCCACGGTGGCGCCGGGGGCGGACGTGCGCCAGGCGGTGCTCTGGGAGGGCGCCCGGGTCGAGGCGGGGGCGGTGGTGCGCCGGGCGGTGCTCGGCGCCGGGGTCAACGTGGCGGCGGGCGAGGTGGTCGAGGACGCGGTGGTGGTACTTGCCAGCCATGTCCAGGGCCCCAGCGCGGGCGGCGAGCGGGGCGAGCCCTGGGGTGAGCGGATTCGCGTGCCCATCCCCCGAGGGGCGCCTTGACTTGCCCCCCGAGCGACGAAACCATGCACCCGCGGTGGCCAGGGGCCGCCCGCGGACAAGGGTCCTAGCGCGACGATGAAGCTGAAGTACGCCGGTCTGACCCACGTGGGCATGAAGCGGACCCACAACGAGGACAACCTCGCCCTCCTCCCCGAGGAGAGCCTCTACATCGTGGCCGACGGGATGGGCGGGCACGCCTCGGGCGAGGTGGCCAGCCAGATGGCGGTGGAGACCATCATGTCCTTCTTCCGGATGACCACCCGGGACGAGGACGTGACGTGGCCCTTCAAGGAGGAGAAGAACCTCCGCTACGACGAGAACCGCCTCGTCGCGGCCATCAAGTTCTCGAACCAGCGCATCTACGAGGCGGCGGCCCGCGAGGCCCGCTTCAAGGGGATGGGCACCACCATCGTCACCGCCTTCTTCACCCAGGGCGGCGCCTACCTGGGCCACGTGGGCGACTCGCGCGGCTACCGGATCCGCGACGGCGAGATCGAGCAGATCACCGACGATCACTCGCTCCTCAACGACTACATCAAGGCCAACAAGCTCACCCCGGAGGAGATCGAGAACTTCCCGCACAAGAACGTCATCGTGCGGGCCCTGGGGATGAAGGACACCGTGCAGGTCGACGTGAACCGGCTCGATCCGAAGCCCGGCGACTACTACCTGCTGTGCTCCGACGGCCTGTCGGGGATGATCACCGACGAGCAGATCCGCGACATCACCCTGGCCGCGCCGGATCTCGAGACCGGCTGCGAGAACCTGATCAACGCGGCGAACGAGAACGGGGGCACGGACAACATCACCGTGGCCCTGGTGCAGTTCATGGGGGAGTGACCCCGCGCGGCGTCACTCCATCTCGATGACCCGGCTCGGCTCCCCCGTCTCGACCGGGGGCGGGAACATGCCGAACACCAGCCGGGCCAGGAGCATCCCGATCACGATCCCGATCGAGAGCCCGAAGGCGAGGGCCGCGAGCACCGCGGAGAGGCTGTAGCGCGCCCGCGGGTTCGACACCGGCTCCTGGACCGGGGGCGGGGTCACGATCGGCGCGGGCCGGGGCGGCGGGGTGAGGTCGGGGTCCTCGTCCTCCACGAGCCGGAGGTCGGCGGGGGACAGCACCGGCGGCATGACCGACGGCGAGGTCTCGAGCACCGCGGCGCCCATCGCCTCGGGGCGCCGGAACGGCGGGTTGTTGAGGAACGTGGGGGTGATCGCGGTGTCGCTCGCCCCGCTCAGGGACACCGCGGGGTCCGGGGGCCGGTCGTCGGCGTCCACCGTGTCCTCGACCAGGGACGCGTCGTCCAGCTCGGCGAGGCGGGCCTCGAGGGTGGCCGCCGCCCCGCCGTAGGTCGGCCGAGTCGACCGGGTCGGGAACGGCGCGTCGAGGGCGGGGTCGGGCGCGGCAGGCGGGCTTGCGCCCTCGACCATCGCGACGCTGTCGCTGTCGAGCTGGGTGCGGCCGTCCACCGCCTCGATGATGTTGGCCACCGTGGCCCCCTCGGGCTCGTCACCGTCCAGCCGGGTGGGGTCGGGGTCGTCGGTGGTGGGCGGGGTCAGGAAGCCGGGCGCGCGCACCGAGATCGGCTCCACCTCACCGCCCGGGGTGTTCAGCTCCACCCGCCAGCCGTCGCGCTGACGGCGCGCGGAGGAGGTCTCGTCCTCGTGCGCCTCGGTGTGGGTGTCGGTGGCGGAGTCGGCGCGATCGGGCAGCACCGGCCCGAGCTCCGCCCCGGTCTCCATGAAGTCGGGCGTGGTGACCTCGCGGACGTCGTCGGGGAACAGATCGAGATCGCGCACCGCGCGGGCGTCGAGGATCCTGAGGAGCTCGGCCTCGTCGTATTGGCCCACCAGGGCCCCCTCGAACACCTGGCGCCGCTGCTCGATGGTGTCACCGAAGCGCTCCTTCAGGAGCTTCGACAGGGCGGAGGCGCTCTGGTTGTAGCGCGCGTCGTCCAGGTAGTTGCGGATGGCCTCCCCCATCTGCTGGGCGCTCTGGTAGCGCTTCGAGGGGTGCCGCGAGAGGGCCCGGGCGCAGATCTCGTCGAGCGGCCCGGGGATGTCGGGCACCACGTCGCGCAGCCTCGGGGCCCGGTGCTCGAGGATCAGCTTGGCGATCTCCTCCGGGGAGTCGCCGCGGTAGAGCCGGCGCGAGGCCAGGCACTCGAACATCACGATGCCGAGCGAGTAGATGTCGCTCCTTCGGTCGACCTGCCCCCCGGTGATCTGCTCGGGGGACATGTAACTGAACTTGCCCTTCACGATGCCCGCCATGGTGGGGGCGCGGCCGGTCTCGGCCTTGGCGATGCCGAAGTCCAGCACCTTGGTCTGGCCCTCGAAGCTGATCATCACGTTCTGGGGCGACACGTCGCGGTGCACCAGGTTGAAGGGGCGGCCCTGGGGGTCGTTCAGCTCGTGGGCGTGGTGCAGGCCATCGCAGACCGAGGCGACGATGTGCGCGACGTGGTTGGCGGGGAGCGGCTCCTTGACCTTGGTGACGGTGGTCAGGAGGTTCCACAGCGTCTCCCCGAAGATGTACTCCATCGAGATGTAGTAGACGCCCTTGACCCGGCCCAGATCGTAGATCTGGACGCAGTTCGGGTGGTTGAGGCGGGCCGCGAGCCGGGCCTCGTCGAGGAACATCGCCACGAAGTCGGCGTCGTTGGCGCGCTCCGGCAGGAGCGTCTTCAGGGCCACCAGCTTCTGGAACCCCGCGGCGCCGGGCTGGCGGGCCAGGAAGATGCTGGCCGCGCCCCCGGTGGCCAGCCGTGCAAGCACCTCGTACTTGCCAAACCCGCGGGGGCCCATGCTGTGCAGTAGGTCTCAGGTCGAGGCCGCTGTCAAAGCACCGCCGCCACGCGACCGACCCCGTGGTTCGGGGGCCACACCCACGCCGAGCGCGCTCTTCAGGGCGCGGCGAGATCGCGCAGGACGTCCTCACGGATCTGGTGCACGAGCGCCCAGCCGAGATCGTCCATCACCCTGCGCACGCCGAAGCGGCGCGCCGCGTCCTCGGTCGGCCGGGTGACCGCGCGACGCTTGCTGAAGGTGCCGACCACGCGCTCGTCCTGCTCGAGCGCGTGAGCCTGCACCGTGCGGAGCACGTACGAGCTCTCGACCGTGACCCGAGTCCGGCCCATCAGCTCCGCCGCGTCCGCCGCGTCGAGGTAGACCCGCACCTCGTAGCGCGAGGGCGCGTCGCTCGGCGCCGCCTCGACCCCGTATTGGTGGAGGCGCTGGGCGAGATGGGCGCTCCACCCGCTGTCGCTGCGGGCCAGCCCCACCACCCGCTCCATGCGCAGGTGCACCCGGGCCAGCTTCTCGAACTCGCCCTGCAGCTCCGGGACGTCCCGCACCGCCCGCTGCCACAGCAGCTCCGACCGCTCGCTGCCCTGGCCCCGCAGGGTCTCGAAGGCCTGGGCGTAGCCCTGGACGGTGCGGCCGAGGCGCGCGTAGGCCTCGGCGCGAGCGTTCAGGCCCCGCATCCACCCCACGAGCTTGAGCCGGCCAGGCTCCTCTTCCGGCAGGCTGGCTTGCTTGATCCGCTCCCGGAGGGCGGCCCGGGCCCCCTCGAAGTCGCCGGCCAGCTCCGTCATGAACGCCCGATCGATGATGCGATCGGCCGAGCGAAGCGTGAGCACCGACACATCACCGCCGCCCTGGGCGGCGCCCAGGAGCATGATTGCGGCCAAGCCGGCCAGGGCGTGCTGCATGGGTCCATGGTAGCCGTGATCCGGCCTCGATGTTAGTCTGCACAGAGAGGCGCAACTCGCGAAATGTCCCACCACAGAGCACTCAGCGCCGCGGCCCTGGCGATCCTCGGGGTGGCGGCTGCGCCCGCCCCAGCCCTCGCGCAACCCCGCGAGATCCGGGCGACCGCCGCCTTCGCGGTGGCCCGTGATCCGAGCGGGCAGCGCGCCGCGACCCGCATCGACGCCGCCCTCGCCCAGGCGGTCGCGAAGGATGAGCGTCTCCGCCCGATCCAGCCGGCGCGGGTGATGTCGGGTGATCCGAAGACGCGGGAGGAGGAGACCCTCGAGCGCGCCCGCGCCGCCCTGGCCGACGGCCGGCGCGCCTACGACGCCCTCGCCCTCGACGACGCGATCGCCCGCCTCGGCCAGTCGGTGAGCCTGTACCAGCAGACCGGCCCGCTCCTCGGCGACCTGTCCGAGCTGCAGGTTGCCTTGACGTACCTCGGCGCCGCCCTGACCCTGCGCGGCTCGGCCGACGAGGGCGAGAGCACCTTCGTGGAGCTGTTGACGCTCAACCCCGGCGCGCCGCTCGAGGGCTTCCCGCCCACGGTGGAGCGGGTCTACGAGCGCGCCTCGGGCCGGGTCGACGGCGCCCCCACCGGCAGCGTCGAGGTCTACTCCACCCCGCCCTACGCCGCGGTCTACGTGGACGGGCGCTTCGAGGGGGTCACCCCCCTCACCGTCAGCGACCTCGTCGCGGGCACCCACTACGTGCGCATCGAGAAGACCGGCTACACCGTGCACGGCGCCCCGCTCGAGGTCGCGCCCAGCCAGCGCATCACCAGCCAGACCCGCCTGCGCGACATCAAGCGCGGCCCCGAGCTCCGGGACCTCACCGCCCGGGCCGCCCTCGAGGTGCAGGCCGAGGGAATGGGCGGCGCGCTCCGCACCCTCGCCCGGGAGCTGATCGCGGACGTCCTGATCTTCGTCTCGGTCACCCAGAGCGGCGCCGACGCCACCCTCACCGGCGCGGTGTTCGACGCCACCACCGGGGCCCGGGTGGCGACCGAGCGGGTGGTGCTCGGGGTGGACTCCGCCGGCTTCGAGCGGGACCTCGCCCAGTACGTCGACCGGCTCCTCACCGCCGCCACCACCGGCGCCCCCGCGGCGGGGAGCGCCCAGGCGAGCGGCGGCGGCGCCAGCGGTGGCTCCGGCGGCGCCTTCGGGCTCGCGGGCAGCGGCGGCACCGGGGGCGGCTACGACAGCGGCTACGGCGCGCGGCCCCCTCCGCCCGAGAAGACCCCGAGCGAGGTCTACCTCGGCTGGACCTTGATCGGCCTCGGGAGCGCCTCGGTGGCCACCGGCGCCGCGTTCGGCATCGCCGCGCTCAAGGTGCACGGCGACTTCCGCAAGACCCCGCAGGGGAGCCCGGACCTCGGGAACATCCAGGACACCGGCAAGCGCAACGCCCTGGTGGCGGACATCTGCCTGATCACCGGGAGCGTGCTCGCCCTCGGGGGCACCGCGATCCTGCTCTTCAGCAGCCACCGCGAGCCGACGCCGCAAGAGATCCTGCAGAACCCCCGGGCCGGCCTGGTGCCGCTCCCGGGCGGCGCCGCGTTCGCGTTCGGAGGTGACTTCTGATGCGCAGGCTGGCCTTCATCATCGGCGGCGCGCTCCTGTTGGCCGGCTGCGAGCTCGCCCTGGACTTCGACGACCTCGCCGACCTCCCCTGCCCCTGCGACCAGGACCACGTGTGCCTGAACGCGTCGGACCGCTGCGTCCCCCGGGGCTCGGTGGAGCTGTTCAAGAGCTGCAGCACCGACACCGACGGCCAGGGCGACGAGCTCTGCCCCCAGGGCTCGATCTGCGAGGCGGTGAACGACCTCGGCCCGCGCTGCCTGCCGAAGTGCGAGCCCACCTCGTACGCCACCCCCGAGGCGGGGATCCAGGTGGCGGCCCAGTGCCCCTACCAGGGCACCACCTGCTGGGCCACCGACCGCGGCGGGGTGTGCTCGGAGGGGGTGTGCCGCGCGAACCCGAACAACTGCCCGGTGGGCCAGGAGTGCGTGGTCTTCAACGGCGCCGGGGTGTGCTTCACCACCTGCGGCATCTACCAGCGCAACCCGTACCCCTGCGGCAACAACGAGAGCTGCCACCCGATCGGCAGCTCCGCCGTAACCGCGTGCGTGCCCGCGGGTGAGCGGGCCCTGGGCGAGGCCTGCACCGCGGACGACCTGTGCCGCAAGCTGGATGGCACTCAGCTGAACCGGCCGATGGTCTGCGATCGGCCCTTCGCCAAGGACACCGAGATCCGGCGCTGCCTGGCGATCTGCGAGAACGCGGGGGACTGCTTCTCACCCCAGGAGACCTGCGTGGTGGCGCGGCCCGACCTGGACCCCACCCTGGGCCTGGATCTCCTGGTCTGCGAGAGGCAGCAGTGATCAACCTCTCCGTCCCCGGCCAGGGCGAGCTCGGCGAGGGCACCTGGTTCTCCGAGCTCTTCCTCTCCGCCGTCCAGAGCCGCCTCACCGGCGGGATCCTGGTGGAGGGGCTGATGGGGGCGGCGGCGGTGTTCTTCCGGGAGGGGCTCCCGGTCCACGCGGCGGGGGCGGCGTTCACCACCCACTTCCTCGGCAGCATCCTCGTCGAGATGGGCGCGTGCCAGCAGGCGCACGTGGACGACGCGGTGGCCAAGCAGGGCGCGGCGGCGGAGGCCCCGGTGCTGGGTGCAATCCTGGTTGCGGACGCCGGGGTCAGCCCGGCCGACGTCAAGCGGGCGATCCAGCGCCAGAACGTGGCGCGCCTGCAGACCCTCTTCTCGTGGGGTGAGGGCCGCTGGCAGGCCGCGCCGGGCGAGAACGCCCGCATCCGCGATCTTGGGGTGCCCACCCCGGCCTGGGGCATCTTCTTCGAGGGCCTGACGCAGGCGGCGGACGGCGAGCTGCGCGAGCTGGCAGACGGCCTCCTGGGCCGGGCGGTGCAGCTGCGGGGCGGCACCCTCGGTGTCCCGGACCACGAGCCGGGCGCGGCCGAGAAGAAGCTCATCCAGTACCTCGAGAAGCCGCGTAAGCCCGACCACCTCGAGCGGGCGATGAACAACCGGCGGCAGGTCCGTGGGTTCCTGCGGGCAGCTCAGATGCTCGAGCGCCTCACCGTGCACCCCGCGGCCAAGGCCATCGCCATCCCCAAGGCGAGCCTGGTGAAGACCACCGATCTGCCGGGGGCGGAGGCCCTGATGGCGGCGGTGGAGTCCGCCCGCCAGGCCGAGGCCGCGCCTCCCCCGAGCCGGAACGCGAGCGCCCCCCCCCGGGCCCCCGCGGCGCCCAAGGTGCACCCGATCGTGAAGGAGGTCGAGGCGCTGCACGCGGCGATCAAGACGCAGAACCACTTCGAGCTGTTGGGGGCGGACGACAAGACCTCCCCCGCCGACCTCCGCAAGCTCTTCACCGCGCTCGCCAAGAAGTACCACCCCGACGCCTTCCCCAGCGAGGTGGCGGCCGAGGTGGCGACCAAGGCCCGCGAGATCACCGCCCGGCTCAACGAGGCCTACCAGACCCTCACCAACGACGAGAAGAAGAAGGAGTACATGCGCCTGCTCGCCGACAAGCGCATCCGCGGCGACGTCAAGAAGGTCGAGAAGGTGCGGGACGCCGAGACCAAGGCCCAGATGGGCACGGTCATGCTCCGCAAGAAGGAGTTCCGGCAGGCCCGGGAGTTCTTCAAGAGCGCGATGGAGCTCGACCCGGAGACGGCGGAGTACAAGGCCCACTATGCGTGGGCGATCTACGTGAACCCCGCCACCGACCGCGACAAGGCGGTGCAGGAGGCCTTGCCGATCTTGAAGGAGGCGCTGGCCCAGGAGGGGAAGAGCGCCGCCATCCACTTCTACGTCGGTCAGATCCAGAAGAGCCTGGGCAACGAGAAGGACGCGCTGTTCCACTTCCGCGCCGCGGTGAGCCTGGATCCGAAGCACGGCGAGGCCCTGCGCGAGGTGCGCCTGCTCGACCTGCGGGATCAGAAGAAGAAGGACGACCCGAAGGGCTCGGGCAAGAACGGGCTGGTGTCGCGCCTCTTCAAGCGCTGAGCGGGGTCAGGGGACGGCCAGCTCGATGCTGATCTCCTGGGTCACGTTCGGGTCCACGTCGAGCTGCGCGCACCCCCCGGCCAGCGGCTCGGAGGTGGCGACGTCGATGGTCGGGTACGCGTAGACCAGGAAGCTCAGGGCCGGCGAGGTGGGCGGCGGCTCGGAGTTGACCGGGTTCGCGAGGTTCACGCGCGAGACAACCATGTCGACCCGGTTCGGGTAGGCCAGGATGTTGTCGTTCTGGGCCAGCCCGGTCGGGACCGTGCTCCACAGGGCCGCGCAGCCGTCGGAGCCGTCGGTGGGGGCCTGCCGGGTGAACACCCGGAGGGCGCGGGTCCGCAGCTCCACGTCCTCGCTGGGGAAGGTCACGTCGAGCACCACCCGGCCGATGTCCCCGCAGCCGAGGGCGGAGAGCAGAGCGAGGGGCGCGAGGGCACGGAGGCTGCGCACGAACATCGATACTCGACTAACCGGGTTTCGGGCCAAGGTAAAGCCTCACCACTGGAACTGGAAGCGGGTGGTCCGGCCCGCCCGCACCACCCGGGTGGTCTTGTACTCCTTGCCGCCCGGACCCTTGAGCACCACCTTGTGGTTGCCGGCGGTCAGCCGGAGCTTCTGGGGGGTGCGCCCCTTGCGCTTGCCGTCCACGTACACCGTGCTCACCGGCCGGGTGTGCACCACCAGGGTCCCGGTGGGCCGAAAGCGCGGCTCGGGGATCTCGATCTCGTGCGGCCGGGGCTCGGTGATCTCGAGCGTGGTGCGGAACGGCTTGAGGCCGGGCCGGTGCACCACCACGCTCACCTCCCGATCGACCGGGATGTTCACGATCTGGTTGCCCTTCACCTCCCCGAGGCTGGCCTCGACCCGGTAGTCCTTGTCGAAGCCCAACAGCTCGATGCTGCCGATCGCCGCCTCGAGCTCCAGCTGCAGGGTGGTGTCGGTGTTGGGCCGCACCGGGCGGTCGATGGTGATGCTGCGGTAGCCGTCGGCGCTGAGGGTGATGCGCTGCTCGCCCGCCGGGATGTCGTCCAGGATCACCGGGGGCTGCACCCGGTCCGCCAGCTTGCGCCCGCCGACGGTGACCGAGACCAGCACCGGGGGCTCCACCTCGAGCACCAGGCGCCCCGGCGGCGGCAGGATGGTGACCGGCTCCACCTCGATCGGCGGCCCCTCGGGCTCGGCCGGGACCGCCACCTCCTGCGGCTCCCCCGCCACGTCGGGCGAGGGCCAGAGCATCACCACCGCGAGCAGCAGCGCGAGGATCAGGGCGCCGCCCCCCACCCAGAGCGGCCACGGGCGCGCCCGGCGCTGGTCGGCCGGGGGCAGGAGCGAGGGATCCTCGGCCACCGACGTCTCGAGCACCGCGTCCTCCGGCTCGAGGAGCGAGGCCCGGGGGGTGGGCGCGTCCTCCGGCCGCAGGGTCGGCGTGGGGTCGGAGAGCGAGGCGCGGGGCGGGGGCGGCCGGGAGGGCTCGGAGGGGGTCCGGAGGTCCGGGGCGGGGGCGGCCACCGTCGGCAGCCCGCTCACCACGTCGCTCACGAAGGGGTTCTGGGCCTTCACCGTGGGCTCGCCCGGCCCAGCGCCGGGGCCGGACTGAGGCGGCAGGGTCCCCGGCCCGTCCATGCTGCCCTGCCGGATGAGGGGGCGGTCGCCGGGGTCGGCCGGGATCACGTCCATGGATCCCTCGTCGTCCACCAGGCGCACTCGAGGCTCGGCCTCGATCGCGACCCGGGTGACGAGCTGCTTGTAGCTCACCGAGCCGGTGCTCCCCGGCCCCGGCATCGCCACGGTCGGCGCCTCGAGCGGGGTGCCCGAGGCGAGCACCGCCTCCGCCACGCGGTCCGCCGCCTCGTCCTTGCGCTTGTCCTCCCGCATCTCCACCGCGAAGAGGTCCCGCATGAGATCGCCGAGGTCGGAGTCCACGAAGGCGGGGTAGGCCTGGTTCAGGAAGCGCCGGAGGTCGGCGTAGAGCTCCCTCGCGCTCTGGTAGCGGTCGGCGCGGTCCCGCTTGAGCGCCTTCATGCAGATGTCGTCGAGATCCTGCGGGACCTTGCGGTTGCGGGCTCGGGGCGACTTCACGCGCGCCTGGGTGGCCAGCTCGATCGCCTCGAGATCCGACTTCGGGGCGAACATCGCCTCGCCGGTGAGCATCTCGAACAGGACGATGCCGCAGCAGAAGACGTCCGCGCGGGCGTCGGGCTCCTGACCCGAGGCGATCTCGGGGGCGAGGTAACGCAGCTTGCCCTTGATGACGCCGGCGCTGGTCTGGTTCAGGCGCCCCTCGGCCCGGGCGATGCCGAAGTCGATCAGCTTCACGTGCCCGTCGTACGAGACGAGGACGTTCTGGGGGGACACGTCGCGGTGGACGATGTTCCGGTTGTTCCCCTGCAGGTCGACTTGCGAGTGGGCGTGGTGCAGGCCGAGCGCGACCTGGCTCATGATGTGGCAGGCGTGCTCGACCGGGATCATGTTGATCCCGCGCTCGTCCACCCGCTGCATGAGCTTGTTGAGCGGGCGGCCGTCCACGTACTCCATGACGATGAAGTAGTCCTCGCCGTCGTGGCCGAGCTCGTGGACCTGGGCGATGTTCGGGTGGTCGAGGGCCACGGTGATCTTGGCCTCGTCCAGGAGCATGCTGATGAAGCGCTCGTTGTGGCTGTACTGCGGGAGGATCTTCTTGATCGCCACCCGCTTGGCGAAGCCCACCTCACCTCGGGAGCGGGCGCTGTAGACCTCGGCCATCCCGCCGGCCGCGATCCGGCGCAGGAGCGTGTAGCGGCCCACCACCCGGCCACACCCCGCCTCGCGGAGCTCGCGGGTGTCCTCCGCGCCGGGGGTGGCCAGTGACTGCGCCATGAATACACGGGGGCGGCCCCGCGGCCTCTCGGCCCGGGGGCACATTTGCCCACGGCATGCTACCACCGTCGGATCCGTCGGGACCAGACAACGGGCCCACGGGGATCCTCGGATGCCGGCCCCACCACGTCTTCCCGGCAGGCCCCCTTACCGCGTACCCTCCCGCGGTCCGGATGGGCTACTTCTTTGATGACCTGCTGGGGCTCGCCCGCCCCTCGCTCGCCGCGCTCTGGGCGTTGGGCCTGATCTGCCTGCCCACCGGGCCCGCGCGGGCCGAGGAGCCCCGCCCCGCGGTCGAGCGCTTCGCGTGGACGGGCCTCGAGCGCGGCCCGCTCTCCCCCGCGGAGGCCCGGCGCCTCGAGGGGCTGCTCCTCGACGAGCTGGACGGGTACGAGGCCTTTCGCCTGGTGGACGCGGCGGGGCACGCGCTCGACGCGCGCCTGCTGGCCGCCGACGCCGGCCGGGTGGCCCGGCTCAAGCAGGAGGGGGTGGCGGCGTACCTCCGGTTCGAGCACGCGGCGGCGGTGACCCGCCTGAGCCAGGCCCTCGCGGTGTTCGAGGGCGAGCTCACCGGGCTGCCCGACTACGAGCTGCTCCACGACACCCTGCTCGCCCTGGCCGAGGCCCAGTACCAGGCGGGCGAGAAGGGCGCGGCGAAGGCCACCTTGCAGAACTGGCTGGCCCTGTCGCCCGTCACCGTCCCCACCCGCGAGACCCACCCGAAGGGCTTCGTGTCCCTCTACAAACAGGCCAAGCGCCAGATGGGCCACCTGGGGCGGATCCAGGTCTCCTGTGAGGACCCCGGCTGCCAGCTCCAGCTCGATGGCAAGGCGTTGGGCGAGGGTCCCCAGCTCCTCACCAAGGTGGTGCCGGGCCAGCACTACCTGGTGGCCCGCTGGCCGTACGCGGTGCTCCCGGTGACGGTGCGGGTGGCGCCGGGGCACGAGACCACGCTGGTGCTCCGCCGGGACGGCCCGGCGGAAGAGGCCCGGCAGGCGCTGCAAGATGTCCTGCGCTTGAAGCAGGGGCTGGAGGAGGCCCAGGCCCAGACCCGGCGCGTCGCGGGGCTGGCCCGGGCGGGGCGGGTGCTGGTGGCCCGGGTGCACGCCGCGCCGGACGGATCACGCGCCCTCCTGCTGGCCCACCACGACGCCGACGGCGACCTCACCGCGGTGGTGCGGGCCCCCCTCCCCGCCGATCTCGACCGCCCCGAGGCCCTGGCCACGGTGCGCCAGGCGGGCGCCGCGCTGTTCGTGGATCGCAGGGAGGGCGAGCTGGACCTCGAGCCCAGCCGCGGCCTGCGCCCGGCCCGTGGCCTCGCCGCCCTGCTCTACAGCGGCCAGGGCGCAGCGGAGGCGGCCCTCGCCCTCCCCGCCCCGCCCCCGCCCGGGGACTGGCCCCCGCCCCCGCCCCCGCCGGCCGAGGCGCCGTCGGTGCTCACGGAGTGGTGGCTGTGGGCGGCGATCGGGGTGGTCGCGGTGGGCGCCGGGGTCGGGATCGGCCTCGTGGCGACCCGCAAGGACCCGACCACCACCGCGTTCGAGGTGCGCCTGCCATGAGGATCTCCTGCGCCGTCGCCGCCCTGCTCCTGGCCGCCGCGTGCAGCCCCGCCCCGCCCACCGTCACGGTGGTGGTGGCGGAGGGCGCGGGCGCCCCCGACGTGTTGGGCCTGGCCCGGCTCCGGATGGTGGTGGGGGTCGCCTGCCAGGACACCCCGGTGGTGGACCAGGCCCTCCCGGTGCGCGCCGGCGATCCCGCCCCGCTGTCGGCCGAGCTCCTCCCCGGCACCGAGTTCTACGTGCACATGCAGGGCTGGTTGCAGTGCAACCCGCCCTGCGTCCAGCCCGATGTGGCCGAGGACGGGGACTGCGTGTGCTTCGACGACCTGGACCCGCCGGCCCAGATCCTGCGGGCCGAGGGCTGCACCGACTGGGAGACCGCGGCCGAGGACCGCCAGGTGACGGTGACCCTGAGCGACCGGCTGGGCCTGTGCCCGCCCGCCCCGAGGACCTGCCCATGAGCACGCTGACCGACCCCTCCGCCCTCCCCGCCCCCGCGCCCGAGACCTTCACGGTCCTGCTGGAGACCACCCGCGGCGCGCTGCACGTCGACGTGGAGCGCGCCCTCGCCCCCCTCGGGGCGGACCGCTTCTACGGGCTGGTCCAGGCCGGGTACTACGACGACGTGGCGTTCTTCCGGGTGGTGCCGGGGTTCGTGGCCCAGGTGGGCATCCACGGGGACCCGGCGGTGAACAAGATCTGGCGGAAGGCCCCCTTCCGCGACGACCCGGTGCGGGCCGAGAACCTGCCCGGCACGGTGACCTTCGCCACCTCGGGCAAGGACGCCCGCACCACCCAGTTCTTCATCAACCTGCGGGACAACCGGCGCCTGGACGCGATGGGCTTCGCGCCCTTCGGGCGGGTGCGGGAGCTGGAGGTGGCCGAGGCCCTGTACTCGGGCTACGGCGAGAGCCCCCCCGGCGGCAAGGGGCCGATGCAAGGGGAGCTGCACCGCCAGGGGAACGCGTACCTCAGGGCCGGGTGGCCCGAGCTGGACTACATCGTCCGGGCCCGGGTGGTAGCCTGATCCTTTTACGAACTCTTCAAGATCCCGGGGCCGCCCCGCGCGTTGGAAGGGCCGATGAGACACCTCGCCCTGACCCTCGCCCTCCTCCTCTCCCCCACCGCGGCCCTCGCCCAATACACCCCGTCCGCGGGCCAGAACGCCCCGGCCGAGGCGTACGCGCCCAAGCCGACCGCCGACGGCAAGGTGCGCTTCGAGCGCTTGAAGCAGGCCCCGGCCAAGGACGGCCACGGCAACGCCGCGGGCAACCAGTACGACCTCGCGGTGGACGGGGCCTTCAAGGGCCAGACCGTGCTGATCCTGGATCAAGTCGGGAACACGCTGGTCAACACCCGGGCCGCCCTGGCCGAGAAGGGGCTGTCTACCGTGGTGTACCCGCCCGGCCTCACCCCGCCGGTGCGCGAGCTGCAATCTGCCCTGCAGAAGTCGTGTGAGCTCTGGCTGATCTCCACCAGCCAGCCGCAGCTCACCGACGATCACATCCGTGTGATCAAGGCCTTCTTCGACGCCGGCCACGGGGTCTACATCTGGGGCGACAACGACCCGCTCTACGCCGACGCCAACCGCGTGGCCTCGGCCCTGGTCCCGGGCCTCGGGATGCGCGGGGACCGGTACGGCGACCTGGTGGTGGGCCTGGCGGAGCGAGGGAGCGCGGGGGTGGCGATGGGCCACCTGATCACCACCGGGCTCGAGCACCTCTACGAGGGGGTCACGATCGCCACCCTCCTCCTGGATGGTCAGTCCGAGCCGGCGGACAGCCTCTATGGCGCTAAGCTCGAGCAGCCCGGCCGCGCCTGGGACACCGCGATCCCCGCCGGCTTCACCCCCCTGCTCTATGGCTCCGCCGGCAACCTGGTCTCCGCCGCCTATGAGAAGGACGGCCGCCGCCTGGTGATCGACGGCGGCTTCACCCGGCTCGCGGTGAGCTGGGACGACGCGGGCACCGCGCGCTTCGTGAAGAACGCGGCGGCGTGGCTGGTGAACGCGGAGCGCTTCAAGGAGAAGGTGGCGGTCGGGGCACCGCGGTAGGGCGTGAGCGAGGCGCCCCGGTCTGGGCCAGCGCGAGCAGGTCCACCTGCGTGAGCGCCCTGAGGGCGCGGAGCTCGCGCGCGGCGAGGACCAGCAGGAACAGGAACAGCGCGACGCCCCCACCCCACTCGAGCATCCAGCCGCGCTCCGCCCCATCGCGCTCCTGCAGGAAGAAGCGCGGCACTTCGGCCCCACCGCCGCCCTGCTCGAGGAGCGCCTGGAGGCGGGGCGGCGTCTGATGGAGGAAGCCCGTGAAGGTCGCGTCCTCGGGCGCCCGGGCCGACTCGACCGCGAGGATCTGGCCCCCCAGGTGCACGATGTAGAACTCCCGGGGCAGATCGGAGTCCACACGGCTGCGGCTGAAGGACTCCTCGACCCACTGGTACTGCGCCCAGCCCGACGACTCGTAGGTGTCCCCGCGGACCACGAACCAGCGCTTCAGGCCGAGGTCGGCCAGCGCCTGCGCGGATGCAAGCTCACCTGCCGTAAGCTCGAAGGGCCCGTAGAGGCCGTTGTAGAGGCTGCTCCGTGAGGCGTAGGCGGCCACCGCGACCGCCGCGGCTACCGCGAGGTATGCGGCGATCCGCCGCCGCGCGGCGCGACGGAGGGCCCGCAATTCGTCATCAACGGGCGGGGTGACCAGCTCCACGGGCGGGGATGGTCGCCGGTCCGCAGTGGTGCGCACAAGCCCTCAAACGGGGGAAGGACCCGCGCGGCGGACTCAGTATCGAGACCAGGTCACCAGCTCCGCGCGCAACCCTTCCTGCAGGTCCTTGGTCGCGCCGGCCACGAAGCGGCCCAGCGCCTGCCGCGCCTCCTGCGGCGCCATCAGCGCCTCCAGCTCGCGCCCCGCCTCCGTAGCGGAGGGGCGCGCGGCCGGCACCCGCGCGAGGCAGCCCGCGATCAGGCGCTCCAGGGCCGCTGGCACCCCGGGCAGCTGCAGGGCCCCGGGGGGCGCTCCGGCGATCAGCTGCTTGAGGGTGTCGAAGTCCGACGCCCCCGCGAACAGGCGGCGGCCGGAGAGGAGGTCCCAGAGCATCCACCCCAGGCAGAACATGTCGGCGGCCGAGGTCGTGACCTCACCCCGCACCGCCTCCGGCGCCAGGTAGAAGGCCCGCGACAGGTGCAAGGCGGCGACCCCCTTCGACCACCGCGAAGACTCGAGCAGCGCCCCCAGCCCCAGGTCGGCCAGCTTCACCTCGCCGGCGGCGTCTACGAAGACGCGGCGCGTCTCGAGGCCCCGCTCCCGGCTCGCCACGAATCCCCACGGTCGGCCCTCGGGGTCGGCCTTTGCGTGCGCGTACGCCAGCACCGAGCACAGCGCCCGCCCCACCCCGACCACCGCCGCCCAGGGGACGGCGCGACCGTCGACCGGCAGGCGTGACAAGATCTCTTGCAGGCTCCACCCCGGCGCTCGCTCCGACACCAGGATCCACGCCTCGCCGACCGACTCCACCGTGAGGAGGCGCGCGATGCCGGGGTGGCGCAGCTCCCGAAAGAGCTGGACCGAGAAGAGGGCCTCCTGCCCGAAGGGGACATCGAGGTCCGCCGCCTCCGCCCGCCGCAGCACGAGCAACCCAGCCTGCGGAGGCTCGACCTGCTTCGCCACGAACGACGACCAGATCCCCTCGTGCCCAAGCGCCTTCAGGAGCATGTAGCTGTGCCAGCGGCGCGGAAGCTCGAGCTCGGGGGTGGGCACCGGCGGATGGTCGCGTCCCCCGGACCGGAGCGCCAGTCGGCGCTGTCTGACTTCGGCGCCAACCTGTCGAGGCTGGCAACGTCAGCCAGATCCTGAGGCCGCCCGGAGGCGCGCTTGTTCTCCACGAGGCGCTCGAGCCGCCATGACGCGCTGCGCATTGCCTGGTTCAGCCTCTACGAAGAGGTCGATGTCCTTCGTCGCCCTCGGATGGCCATGTACGGCCACCGCGTAGCCGCCAACCACGACGAACCGGGCCTCAGCGTCGAGCAACGCGGAGATCAGATCGAGGAAGTCCTCGTTCACCGTCGACCCCAAGAAGTGCGAACTGCTCCCGGCTGAGCGTCCAACAGAGCACCACCCTCGCCTCCGGGCTCAACGCAAGATGATCCAGGACGTCCTGGGCACGCATTTGCTCTACAACGTCGTCACCCAACACGGTCGTCGTCCACGACCGCGCGCGACGTAGTCCGTCGAGCCTCAGCGCTCTCCATGGAGCCATCGTAGCACAGCTCCAACCGGACGGGCTTCGCCCGACCGAGCGGTCTGCCGGGCCTGAGGCCGACAGACGAACGAAACGCGAGCCCAAAGGGCGAGCCCGAAACCCCACCAAGCCCAAGCGGAGCGTCCCCAAGGGGATTTGTTGGCCAGGTCTGCCGACCAGAGGCCGACAGACCGCCGCCCGCAATCCCCTTGGGGAAAGCGAAACGGAGCCGAAGGCGAAGTGGAGCGTCCCCAAGGGGATTTGAACCCCTGTTACCGGCGTGAAAGGCCGGTGTCCTGGGCCAGCTAGACGATGGGGACGAAGGACGGGCGCTTTTGTGCGAGAAGTCGGACCCCGTGTCAAGGCGAAGCAGCGCCTACTCGGCCCCACAGCGGGCTCTCCCGGGCCGCCGCTCTGTCATGACCGTTGTGACCCAATCGTGACCGGGCGCCCACGGAACGGCCGATACGTTCCCGCCATGACCTCGGCTGTCGAACGCTTCGAGCGTGCCCCCGACGAGCGCTTCGCCATCGTGTCCTCGACGCCCTACGTGCTCCTGCACGTGGCGGTGATCGCGGGCATGTGGCTGTGGCCGCCCACGTGGGAGCTCTTCTTCGTGATGGTGGGCGCCTACTACCTGCGGATGTTCGGGATCACCGCCGGCTACCACCGCTACTTCGCGCACCGCGGCTACAAGACCTCGCGGGTGTTCCAGTTCATCCTCGCGCTCCTCGGCACCACCGCCTCGCAGAAGGGCGTGCTGTGGTGGGCGGGGCATCACCGGCACCACCACAAGTTCTCCGACATGGACGAGGACATCCACTCGCCGAAGCGCGGCTTCTGGTGGTCGCACCACGGCTGGATCCTGTGCCCGAAGTACGTCGAGGCGCCGCTGCACCAGATCAAGGACTTCGCCAAGTACCCGGAGCTCATGTTCCTGCAGCGCACCTGGGCGGTGTGGCCCTTCGTGTTCGGCGGGGCGCTCTACCTCATGGGCGGCATGGCGTGGGCGTTCTGGGGCGCGATGGTGTCGACGGTGGTGCTGTACCACGGCACGTTCACCATCAACTCGCTCGCGCACGTGTGGGGCTCGCGCCGCTACGACACCACCGACACGTCGCGCAACAACTTCTGGCTCTCGCTCCTCACCATGGGCGAGGGCTGGCACAACAACCACCACTTCTATCAGTCCACCGCGCGCAACGGCTTCTTCTGGTGGGAGGTGGACGCGAGCTACTTACATCCTGAAGGTGCTCTCGTGGTTCGGCGTGGTGTGGGATCTGCGCCAGCCGCCGACGTGGGTGCTCGAGGGCCGCAACCGCAAGTTCGACGAGCTGCCCGCGGTGGCGCCGGCCGCGCCCTTCGCCTTCCCGGGCTCGCTCCTCGACGCGATGCAGCGCCTGCAGGCCCTGCGTGAGCAGCCCCGCGAGGACGCGCACGAGGATCTGAAGACCCGCCTGCTCCACGCGGCGGCGGAGGCGGCGGAGAAGGCCTCCGAGGTGGCGGAGCGCGCAGCCGAGGCGGCCCAGGAGGCCCGGCTGAGCGCGGCCGACATCAAGGCGCGCCTCGCGGTCGCCGCGGCCGACGGCGCCGCGCGTGCCGCCGCGGTGGCCCACGAGGCGGCGGAGGAGGCAGGCGGCCGCGGAGGCGGTGAAGACCAAGGCCGCCCAGGCCTTCGCGGAGGCCGCCCAGCGCGCCGCCGAGCGCGCCCGGCTCGCCGCGGCCCGAGCCCAGGCGGTCCAGGCCGAGCTCGCCCCGGCCTGACCGCAGCGCGGGCCGCCCGCTTGCCCGCGCCGCCAAACCGGCGGATCCTCAGGCGTCATGAGCCTGAACCTGGCAATGCTCCTCAAGGAGAGCGCGCTCACCGCTCCCAACAAGCCCGCCCTCATCCTCGGCGAGAGCCAGATGACCTACGCCGAGCTCGACGGGTTGGCCCGGCGCTTCGCGTCGGCCCTGCTCACCCTCGGAGTGCAACCCGGCCAGCACGTGGCGCTGATGGTGCCCAACGTCCCGCACTTCACGGTGGGCTACTTCGGGGCCCACTACATGCGGGCACGCCGGTGGTGCCGCTGAACGTGCTCCTCACCGCCGACGAGGTGGCGTACCACCTGAACGACGCCGACGCGGTGGCGCTCGTGGTCTGGGAGGGCTTCTTGCCCCAGGCCGTGAAGGCGGCGGCCCACGCCGAGAGCCTGAAGCACCTGATCGTGGCCCGCGGCCCCGAGAGCGCGGTGGCGGTGCCTCGGGGGCGCACGACATGATGCAGCTCGCCCGGAGCAACGCCCGCCTCGAGGAGGACCACGCCACCAACCCCGACGACACCGCGGTCATCCTCTACACCTCGGGCACCACCGGGCGCCCCAAGGGCGCGGAGCTGACCCACTTCAACATGTTCTACAACGCCCAGTACGTGGCCTCGCGCCTGCTGGGCATCGAGCCCCACACCGTGGGCCTCACCTGCCTGCCCATGTTCCACAGCTTCGGGCAGACCGTCTTGCAGAACGCGCTCATCTACGCGGGCGGCACCAACGTGCTCATGCCCCGCTTCGACCCGAAGGGAGCCTTCGCCCTCATGCAGCAGCACGCGGTGAGCCTCTTCGCGGGCGTGCCGACCATGTACTTCGCGCTCCTGCACGAGCCCACCGCCGACGAGTACGACCTGTCCGCCCTCACCACCTGCGTCTCCGGCGGCTCCGCCATGCCGGTGGAGGTGATGCGGACCTTCGACGAGAAGTACAGCGTGAACATCCTCGAGGGGTACGGTCTGAGCGAGACCTCCCCCGTGGCCAGCTTCAACGTGCTCGACAAGCCCAAGAAGCCGGGCTCCATCGGCCTGCCGATCTGGGGCGTCTCCCTGCGCCTGGTCGACGATCAGGGCCGCGTCATCGACGCCACCGACGTCCCGGGCGAGATCTGCATCAAGGGCCACAACGTGATGAAGGGCTACTACAAGCGCCCCGAGGCCACGAACGAGTCGATCAAGGACGGCTGGTTCAAGACCGGCGACGTCGCCACCCGCGACGAGGACGGCTACTACTTCATCATCGACCGCAAGAAGGACATGATCATCCGCGGCGGGTTCAACGTGTACCCCCGCGAGATCGAGGAGGCCCTCTACCGCCACCCGGCGGTGGCCGAGGCCGCGGTCATCGGGATCCCGGACGAGCGCTACGGCGAAGAGGTCATGGCGGTGGTGGCCTTCAAGCCCGGCCGCACCGCCACGATCGAAGAGCTGTCGGAGTACTGCAAGGAGCACCTGGGCGGCCACAAGTACCCCCGCCGCTTCGAGCTGCGGGAGGCCCTCCCCAAGGGCCCCACCGGCAAGATCCTCAAGCGCGAGCTGCGGGCCGATGTGAAGGCCCACTTGCAGCCCGAAGCCCCCGCCGACGCGTCAACCTGACCTGCATTGCGGCAGCTGGCAGGCACCGCGCGGCGGCCTGCGAACCGGCGCGACGGGGCCGCTCCGAGTCAGCGCGCCCGCCGATAGTGCATGGCCACCGCGCCGTTGCCGAGCGGCTTCGCCGAGACCAGCTCGAGCCGTCGCGTGCTGGGCAGCCCGCTCTGATAGAGCGTCGGACCGTGGCCAGCGATCCTCGGGTGGACGAGGAACAGGTACTCGTCGATCAGGTCGAGCCGATCCAGCTCTGTCGCGAGCTTGCCACTTCCGACGAGCACACCGGCCGGGGTCGCGTCCTTGATCCTCTGCACGCCGGTGCGCAGGTCACCGACGATGTGGTGGCTGTTGGTCCACGGGAAGTCCGTTCGCGTCGTCGACACCACGTACTTCGCCTTGGCCTCCAGCGAGACGGCCCACGCGTACATCGCGGGCGGCGCCGCCTCGTCACCCCGGGCGACGGCCGGCCAGTAGCTCTCCATCATCTCGTAGGTGACCCGGCCCCACAGCATCGCCCCGGCCTCGTCCATGAGGCGCGTGAAGAAGGCGTGTGTCTCGTCGTCGGCGACCCCCTCCTGGTGGTCGACGCAGCCGTCCAGGGTGACGTTGATGCTGAAGGTCAGAAGTCCCATTTGGCGCCTACAACCTAGCAGAACCACCGCGTGAGCACCGTCCCCCAGAACCTCCCCACCGAGCTCACGCCGGCCAGCAGCAGGGCGCAAGCGGAGCGCCGACTCCGACGCCCCGGCTGGTGCACAGCCCCGGCAAGCCTCCCTCCGAGCCCACGCCGGCCAGCAGCAAAGCGCGACCGGAGCGCGAGGGGACGCGGTCTTCCCCCGGCGGACTTTGGGGCACTACCAAGGTCGCTCGAAGCAGCAGCACCCGGGGTCCCCAAGAAGGCGGAGCCGCCGCCACCCGAAGCCAAGACGCCCGCCCCCGCCGGTCCCCCGGAGGGGGAAGGCCTCGGCCCCGGAAGCGAAGCGCCGAGTCAGCACCGCCTCTGACCGCGCCGGCCGGTGCACAGCCCCGGCAAGAGCCTCCCTCCGCGCCCACGCCGGCCAGCAGCAAGGCGCGAGCGGAGCGCGAGGGGACGCGGTCTTCCCCCGGAGGGGGACTTTGGGGCACTACCAAGGTCGCTCGAAGCAGCAGCACCCGGGGTCCCCAAGAAGGCGGAGCCGCCGCCACTCGAAGCCCAAGCGCCCGCCCCCGCCGGTCCCCCGGAGGGGGAAGGCCTCGGCCCCGGAAGCGAAGCGCCGAGTCAGCACCGCCTCTGACCGCGCCGGCCGGTGCACAGCCCCGGCAAGAGCTCTCCTCCGCGCCCACGCCGGCCAGCAGCAAGGCGCGAGCGGAGCGCGAGAGGACGAGGTCTTGCCCCGGCGGACTTTGGGGCACTACCAAGGTCGCTCGAAGCAGCAGCACCCGGGGTCCCCAAGAAGGCGGAGCCGCCGCCACTCGAAGCCCAAGCGCCCGCCCCCGCCGGTCCCCCGGAGGGGGAAGGCCTCGGGTTGCCGTTCACGCCCTCCTGCCGACCGATGGGGGATCGACGGATCGGCGGGGCTGTGATCTAAACTCCATGTGGCCGTCGAGGGCAGCGCACCGGGGGGCGACCAGGGTCCCGACCAGCGCATTGCCGAACTGGTAGCCGCCCTGGAGGCGCGCGACGCCGAGATCGCGAAGCTCCGCGAGCAGATCGAGCAGCTCACCAAGCTGTGCACAGGGCTGACCGAGAAGCTCAATCAGAACTCGAGGAACTCGCACCTGCCGCCGTCCAGTGACGGGCCGGGGGCGGGCTCACGGTCGGGTGGGACCCAGCGGAAGACGTCGAAGCGGAAGCAGGGCGGTCAGAAGGGCCGTCGGGGCGCGCATCGGACGCTGCTCGCCCCGGAGCAGGTCGACGACTTCGTCGATCTCTTCCCGCCCTCTTGCCTGGGCTGCGCCTCGGGCCTGCCGGCGGCGCTGGACCTGGACGCGCTGCGGTACCAGCAGGTCGACCTGCGCGAACACCGTCCGTACGTGACGGAGTGGCGTCGCCATGAAGTCGAGTGTCCCCACTGCGGAGCGAGGACTCGAGCCGAATACGACCGGACACAGATCCCGAACTTTGCCTTCGGGCCATGCCTCACCGCGGTCGTCACCCTGCTCACCGGCGTGTACCATCTCAGCCGACGACAGGCGCAACGTCTCCTGCACGAGCTCTTCGACATCGCGATCTCGTTGGGCGCGCTGAGCGCCATGGAGCGGCGCACCAGCGAGGCGCTCGAGACGTCGTACGAAGAGGCCATGCGCGAGGTCGAGCACGCAGGAGTGAAGCACACGGACGCGACGAGCTGGCTCCGCGCGGGCGTCTTGACCTCATTGTGGACCCTTGCTTCCGCCGCCGCGACCGTCTTCGCCATCTTCGCCAATGGCTGCCGGGAGACGATCCGGCCCTTCTTCGGCCGGTGCCACGGGATCCTGGTGAGCGACCGCGCCTCGGTCTTTGGGTTCTGGGCGATGGCGGCGCGGCAGATCTGCTGGGCCCACCTACTCCGCAAGTTCATCAGCTTCGCCGAGCGAGACGGACCCGCCGGTCGCTTCGGGCGCGACCTGCTCGCCTACACGGCGCTGGTGTTCGAGTACTGGCACGGGTTCAAAGACGGGGCGTTGACCCGCGATGAGCTCGAGGCCTGGCTCCGACCCGTGCGCGCCGCATTCGAGCGCACGCTCGAGGCCGCCGCGCTGGCGGACATCCCGAGGCTCTCCGGGGCGTGCGCGGACATCCTTGCGCACCGCGAGGCGCTGTGGACGTTCGTGGTTCACGACGGTGTCGAACCGACGAACAACCACGCCGAGCGCGCGCTTCGGGCGTTCGTGCTGTGGCGCAAGCGGAGTTTCGGTTCCCAGAGCGACCGCGGTGAACGCTTCGCGGAGCGCGTGATGACCGTGGCGCACACCGCGCGCAAGCAAGGCCGGGCGGTGCTGGAGTTCCTGGTGGGCAGCATCGAGGCGTACCTCGCGGGCCAGGTCGGTCCCCGCCTCATCGGGGCGTGATCAGGAGTCTCGGGAGCGTCGACCCACCGCCGGGAAATACCGGGTCAGATGGCGCTGGCCAACGCTGCGAACACGCCCTTCGGACTTCAGCTTCAGCATCGGGCGGTGCAGATCTCTGGCTTGGATACCAAGCTGCTCCGCGAAGCGGGACATCGACTCCCCGGGCTGGGCCCGGACCACCTCATAGAGGCGCTCAGCGACTGTGGCGATCTCCGCCGGTGGCCGGCGCCGCCCGCCAGCGGGCAGTTCGTCGCGGGCTTTGATGGCCACGCTGGACTTCGCCCGTACTCCAGCGCCGGAGGGAATCGATCTTTCCAGCGCCTTCAGCGCTGCCTGTCGTCCTTGGTCAAGGTAGGAGGCGATCAGGTCCTCGATGGCCTGCGCCAACTGCTCAGGTGTCCGTGGTGGTGTCGTCATGGCCGACCCATCCCGCGGGCTTTGGATCAGCTCAACCCGGGGGGTGAACGCTTACGGCCTCGGCCCCGGAAGCGAAGCGCCGAGTCAACACCGCCTCTGACCGCGCCGGCCGGTGCACAGCCCCGGCAAGAGCCTCCCTCCGCGCCCACGCCGGCCAGCAGCAAGGCGCGAGCGGAGCGCGAGGGGACGAGGTCTTCCCCCGGAGGGGGACTTTGGGGCACTACCAAGGTCGCTCGAAGCAGCAGCACCCGGGGTCCCCAAGAAGGCGGAGCCGCCGCCACTCGAAGCCCAAGCGCCCGCCCCCGCCGGTCCCCCGGAGGGGGAAGGCCTCGGCCCCGGAAGCGAAGCGCCAAGTCAGCACCGCCTCTGACCGCGCCGGCCGGTGCACAGCCCCGGAAGCGGAGCGCCGACTCAGCGCCGACTCAGCGCCGACTCAGCACCGCCTCCGACCGCGCACGCCGAGGCACAAGACGCCGACTCAGCGCCGCCTCCGACCGCGCCGGCCGAAGCACAGCCCTAGCAGAACCACCGAGTGAGCACCGCCCCCGCCAGCTTCGTCGCAGGGAGCGGCATCTTCCGCCACACCTGCTTCGCCAACCCATAGCCCTCGTACAGATCCTCATACGAAGGCGGCTCGGTGCCGAGCGGGAGCACATACGAAGAAAGCGAGCGCGACACCGCCCCGAAGCCCTCCTTGAAGCTCTTCACCGCGGCCTGGGACTCGAGCGAGATGCCCAGGTTCAGGAAGTCGTAGCCCGCGTCCTTGCCCCAGTTGAGCGTGCTCCACACCAGGCCCTTCCCGAGGCCGGTGCGGGCGTGCTCCGGCTTCACCACCGCCTGCTTGCTGATGATGGTGCGGTGGTAGCAGAGCAGGAACGAGCCCCCGATCAGCTCGCCGTCGAGCCGGGCGAGGCGCACCTTCGCGTGGTGCGGCAGGTCGAGGAAGAGGTTGCGAAAGAACGCCCAGCCGAGGCCGATGGCGGCGAAGCCCCGCTGGGCCTCCTCGAACATCTCGTAGAAGGCGCGCCACTCCCAGAGGGTCCGGGCCTCCTTGATCTCGATGCCGAGGCGCTCCACCCGGTTGATGTCCTGCCGGTGGCCGCGGACGATGGTGGAGCGGTCCACCTGCTGGATCGGGATGGTGCTGTCCTGGGTGCCGCCGTGGCGCTCCTTGAAGCCCGCCGCCAACAGCGGCGCGTAGCCCGAGGCGCCGCGCACCTCGACGTAGCCGCACCTGTTCGCCCGCGCGAGCTCGACTGCGTGGCGGATCAGCGCCTCCGCCACCGCGGGGTCCTCGGCCAGCGGGAGCCCCACGCTCGCCTGGTACGGGGTCGCGATGAGCTTTCGACCCAGGCCGGGGGCGCGGACCTCGACCACCGGCAGGATGCCTTGCACCTCACCCCCGTCCTCGGCGCACAGCAGGTGCGGCCGGTGCCCGAAGGTGGCCTGCATGACCCGGTACCAGGCGTGCTGGTGGTAGAAGGTGGCGTCGTCGAAGCGCCGGACGAAGGCGTCCCAGCGTCGTCCGTCCGAGTCCTGGTAGGCTCCCACCCGCATCGCGCCGGTCCTACCGAAACCGGCCCCCGAAGTACATCCCGGGTCAGGGGTGGGCGCGGCCGGGGCGCTGGACGTCCAGCGCCTTCATGCGCGACTGCAGGGTGGTGGGCTTCATCCCCAGCCGGGCCGCCGCCCCGTCGGGGCCCGAGACCTTCCAGTCCGCGGCGTCCAGCGCCCGCACCATGTTGTCGCGCTCCAGGGTGCGGAGCTGGTCCACGGTGAGGATACGGCCCTCGTCCGATCCCGGCCGGGGCGGAGGCGCGAGCGCGGGGGCGAGGCTGGAGCCCAGCGCCTTCTCCACCTCGAGGCGGGCCCCGCGCGAGATGATGACCGCGCGCTCCACCACGTTCTGGAGCTCCCGCACGTTCCCCGGCCACTCGTACGCGGTGAGGGCCGCCTGCCCCGCCGCATCCAGCGCCAGCTCGGGGCGGCCGGCGGCGGCCTGGCTCAAGAAGAGCTCGGCCAGCGGCACCACGTCCTCGCGCCGGGCCCTGAGCGGCGGCACCTCGATCGGGAACACGCCGAGCCGGTAGTAGAGGTCCTCGCGGAAGCGCCCCGCCGCCACCTCCGCCTTCAGATCGCGGTTGGTGGCCGCCACCACCCGGACGTCCACCCGCCGGGTCTCGTGGTCACCCACCCGCTCGTACTCCCGCTCCTGGAGCACCCGGAGCAACTTGGATTGCAGCTCGAGGGGGATCTCACCCACCTCGTCCAGGAACAGGGTCCCGCCGTCGGCGAGCGCGAAGCGCCCCTCGCGATCGCGGTGCGCGCCGGTGAAGGCCCCCTTCACGTGCCCGAAGAACTCGCTCTCGAACAGCTCCCGGGGCACCGAGGCGCAGTTCACCTTGACGAGGGGCCCGGCCTTGCGCGGGCTCCGCAGGTGGATCTGCTGAGCCACGAGCTCCTTGCCCACCCCGGACTCACCGAGCACGAGCACGCTGACCGAGCTCGCCGCCACCGCGTCCACCCGCTCCATGAGCGCCATGAAAGCGGGGCTCCGGCCCACCGGGCCGGCCTTCGGCAAGCGGCCCTGCACCTCTTCTCGAAGGTACCGGTTCTCGCGCTCGAGCTGGGCCTTCAGCGCCTCCAGCTCCGCGGTGCGCTCTTTGACCTTCTCCTCCAGCCCCTGGTTGGCCTCGGCGAGCGCGCGCTGGAGCCGCCGCAAGGTGAGGTGCACCTCGACCCGGGCCAGCACCTCGGCGTGCTGGATGGGCTTGGTCACGTAGTCCACGCCCCCCGCCGCGAAGCCGGCCAGCTTGTCCTCGGTGTTGGTCAGGGCGGTCATGAAGACCACCGGGATGTCGGCCAGCTCCGGGTCCGCCTTCATGCGGCGGCAGGTCTCGAAGCCGTCCATCCCCGGCATCATCACGTCGAGGAGCACGAGGTCGGGGTGCACGAGCTTGGCCCGCCCCAGCGCCTTCTCGCCGTCGGTGGCCACGAAGACGTCGAGGCCCGCGTCCGAGAGCGCCCCCACCAGGACGTCCAGGTTCATGGGGGTGTCGTCCACCAGCAAGACCGACCCGCCGAGGCTCATGACCGATAGGGCTCCAGGAGGTCGCAGATGGCGTGCAGCTGGAAGCTCTGCGCCTTCTTGCGCAGGCAGTCCGCGAAGCCGGCGTACTGGGGCCCGAGGCCCTCCACCTGCTCGATCACCCGGCGCACGCCCACGATGTGGCCGCGCATCGCCAGCTCGTAGAGCTCCTCGACCACCGGCCCGGGCGGCGCCTCGAAGCAGGGCGCCCCGCCCTCCCCGCACGCGCCCTTCTTCGCCGGATCCTCGAGGATCCACTCGATCCCCAGGACCTGATCCAGGGCGTCGAAGAGGGCCTGCTCGCGGAACGGCTTCGGCACGAAGGCGTCGCAACCCGCCTTGCGACTCTCCTCCTGGTTCCGCTCGAACACCGCGGCCGACAGGGCCACCACCGGGGTCCGGCGACCGGTCTCGAGGGCGCGGATGCGCCGGGTGGCCTCGATGCCGTCCACCCCGGGCATCACCAGGTCCATGAGCACCGCGTCGGGCGGGTTGGCGAGGACCGCCGTCACCGCCTCCTCGCCCCCGGACGCCTCCCGCACCTCGAACCCGAGCGGGGTCAACAGGCGCACCAGGAGCATCCGGTTCTCGGGCTCGTCGTCCACCACCAGGACGCAGCGGGATGGCCCCTTGAAGCCCAGCCTGCGCAGCTCGGGCGCGGGCCGGGGGGTGCCCACCTCGCGGGGCTCGAGCGGGACCTCGAGGGTGAAGGTGCTCCCCTCGCCGAGGGTGCTCTCGACCGTGATCTGGCCGCCCATGACCCGGGCGAGCTCCCGACAGATCGAGAGCCCGAGCCCGGTGCCATCGGCCCCGCCGCTCCGCGCGCCGAGCTGGGTGAAGGGCTCGAAGATGCGCTCGAGCTGGTCGGGCGCGATGCCCGGCCCGGTGTCCGTGACCGAGAGGCGCGCGAGGCCGTCGGGCTCGGCCGCCACCTGCAAGGTGACCTGCCCCGCGTCGGTGAACTTCACCGCGTTCCCCAGGAGGTTGAGGAGGATCTGCCGGATCTTGCGCTGGTCTCCCCGCACCCCGCTCGGGAACGCCACCGCCCCGCTGGGCCCGGACTCGTAGTGGAAGTCGAGCCCCTTCTCCTCCGCCCGGACCCGGGCCATGTCCGCCAGGCTGTCGAGGAGGTCCGTGAGGCAGAAGTCCACCGGCTCCACCAACAGCCGCCCCGCCTCGACCCGGGCGAGGTCCAGCACGTCGTTGATCAGGGTGAGGAGGTGCTCACCCGCCTGGCGGATCTTGTCGACCTCGTCCCGCTGCCGCTCCCCGAGCGTGGAGTCCCGGGCCAGGATCTGGGCGTAGCCCAGGATCCCGTTCAGGGGCGTGCGGAGCTCGTGGCTCATGTTGGCGAGGAACTCGCTCTTCGAGCGGTTGGCGGCCTCCGCCGCCTCCTTCGCCTCCAGCAGCGCGCGCGCGGCGCGGTTCTGGGTGGTGACGTCGAGGAGCGCCCCCACGTAGCTGCCCGGCCCGAGCCCCTCGTTCTCGGGCACCGCGTGTCCGAAGACCACGATCTCATGGTCGTCCGGCCCCAGGAGGCGAAACTCGGCTTGCCAGGGGTCGCGGCGCTCCACCGCCTGGCGCAGGCTGTCCTGCACACGGGCGCGGTCCGCGGGGTGCACGTGCTGGGTCCAGCGGTCCACCAGGGCGTCCTCGGTGGGGGTCCCGGTGAAGTGGGTCCAGCGCTCGTTGACCCAGGTCCAGCGCCCGAAGCGGTTGGTGCGGAAGATCAGGGCGGGCGAGACCTTGGCCAGGGTGCTCGAGCGGATCAGCTCCTCGTGCTGCATCCGGCAGCGCAGGTCGCGCACGATCGAGCAGACGTAGGCCTCGCCCTCGAACTCGATGAAGCGGGCGTGGATCTGGACCGGGAAGACGTGGCCGTCCCGCCGCCGGTGCAGGCCCTCGAAGATCTGGCTGGGCTGCGTCTCGAGCCGCGCCCAGAAGGCCTCCCACCAGGCGTCGGTGACCTCGGGGTTGAAGTCGGGGACCCGGAGCTGGGCCAGCTCGTCACGGGTATACCAGAGCGAGCGCCGCCGCCGCGTTCGCTCGGCGGACTCGGGCCTGGGAGTCGACCCAGAACACCGCCTCGTCGAGGTGCTCGATGGTGAAGTCCGCCAGCGCCGCTGCCTTCTGCACGTCTAGCGTCCCCCGACCCATGGCGCCATCTTGGCGGCGCTCCCGGGCCGCGACAAGGATTTGCAGGTTCCAGACCACCTGCCCACCCCCGCGGCTGTGCCCCCGTCGACCCACGAGATCTCGCAAATCACGAGATCGCGGGCGATCTTCGCCGAGATCTCGTATCCGGACCGCGGTCCGCCTTTACCAGGCCGCGGCACGGCCCATGCACAACGATCGGGCATGAAGACGAACGCCGCGATCCCGACCGCCACCCTGGAGGGCCTGATGGCTCGCTATGCGGGCGGGGACGCCAAGGCCTTCGACGCGCTCTACGGCGGCCCTCGAGCCCGAGGTGCGGCGGCTGCTCCGGCGGCGGCTCAAGAACCCGAGCCGGGTGGACGACGCGTTCCAGAAGACCTTCCTGAAGGTGCACGCGGCGCGGCACCGGTACCGGGTGGGCTCGCCGGTCCGCCCCTGGGTGCTGACCATCGCCCGCAACGTGGCCTTCGACCAGCTGCGCCGCAAGTCCTCCTCCGAGCAGTCCCTCTCCGAGGAGGTGGCCCTGCGCCTGCCGGATCCCTCGGACGCGGTGCAGGAGCGCGAGGCCCTGCGTGACCTCCAGCGCGCGCTGGACTCGCTGCCGCGCGACAAGCGCGACGTGGTGGAGCTGCACAAGATCGAGGGCCTGAGCATGGCCCAGGTCGCGGAGCGGGTCGGGATCAACGAGGGCACCGCCCGAGTGCGGGCCCACCGCGGCTACAAGGCGCTGCGGGAGCTCCTCGCGGCGGCCTGAGCCGACCCCGGGCTTTGGCCGACAGCCCGACACGCTGCTATGAGCGGGGCATGACCCGCGCCGTCGGACCGCTCCTCGTCGCCCTCCTCACCGCAAGCCCTGCCCTCGCCCAAGACGCCCCGACCGAGGCGCCGTCTCCGCAAGACAAGCTGCGGGTCGGCGTGAGCCCCCTGCCCCCCTTCGTCCTCCCCGGGACCCCGCTCAAGGGCTACTCGGTGGATCTGTGGCGCGCGGTCGCGATCAAGCTCGACCGCCCCTACGAGCTCATCATGTGCCAGGGCGCCGCCGACAAGCTCACCCGGCTCGAGCGCGGCGAGCTGGACGCGGCGATCGGCGGGATCACCGTGACGCCGGACCGCGAGGCGCGCGTCGACTTCACCCACCCCAGCTTCCGCTCCGGCCTCGCGATCCTCCTGCCGGGCGTGGAGGCGGTCCCGAGCCTGTGGACCCGCCTCGGCTACGCCCTCGGGCGCACCAGGAGCACGGTGGTGGTGGCGTTCTTCCTCCTCGTGGTGATCGCCGGTCACCTGGTGTGGTTCTTCGAGCGCGGCAAGGACGCCTTCGACGACAAGTACGCGCGCGGGGTCTTCGAGGGCATCTACTGGGCGGTGGTCACCGCGAGCACCGTCGGCTACGGCGACAAGGCGCCGGTGCGCCCGCTCGGCCGCGTGCTGGCGATGCTCGTCATCATCATCTCGCTGCCGATGTTCGCGTACTTCACCGCGGAGCTCGCCTCGGCCTTCACCGTCATCGACACCCAGGCCAACATCACCACCCCAGCCGACCTCAAGGGCCAGCAGGTGGGCGTGGTCCGGGGCACCGCCGCCGCCACCTACGCGGCCCGGCTCGGCCTCAACATCCGGCAGTGGGAGACCGCGGACGACCTCTACTCGGGGCTCGAGAGCGGCCGGGTGGCGGCGGCCATCCACGACGCCCCGAGCCTGCGCTACTACGCGGAGACCGCGGGGCGGGACAAGGTCCACGTCTCGGGGCCGGAGCTCGACATCACCAACCTCGCGATGGCGACCCAGAGCCAGAGCCCGCTCCGCGAGGACATCAACCGCGCGCTCCTCGAGCTCGATCAGGAGGGGGTGATGCTCGAGCTCCGGGTCAAGTGGTTCGGCGCGCCCTGACCGGCAAGGCTTTGCACCGCGCCCCAGTCCGCGCCCCGGCGCGCGATGAACACCAGCGCCCCCGAGCCCCTCTGCCTCGCCCCACTCACCCACCGTCTGCACGTGCACCCGGCGGCCCCACCGTCTGCACCAGGACCCGGTCCTCGGGGCGCTCGGCCAGGCGCACGAACCCCTTGCTCCGGTAGACGTCGCTCGGGAGGGTGGCGAGGGCCGCCGACCAGGGCGCGCCCCGGGGCGGGCGCCTCGAGCGCGAGGCTGACCGACTCGAAGAGCGCCTCGGCGTCCACCGGCGCAACCGGGCTTGCCTCGCGCAGCGCGCCCCCGACCAGGAGCGCGGGCGGGAGGCGAGCCTGGGTGGTGACCGCGATCCGCGCCTCGGGGGCGAGCGCGGTGACCTCGGCCCGCACCGCGTCGAGGCGCGCGGCGCCGACGAGGTCCTGCTTGTTGAGCACCACGAGGTCGGCCGCCATGACCTGGCACCGCAGCAGCAACCCCAGCTCCGGATCCCGCGGGTCGAAGGCCTCCGCGTCCACCACCGTCACCAGGCCGTCGAGGCGCACGCTCTGATGCCGCTCGAGCGCCCGGAAGGTGTCCCGCAGGGCGGCCACGTCGCTCACCCCGCTCGCCTCGACCACCACGTGCTCGGGCGGCTCGGCGCGCTCGGCCAGGGCGAGCACCGCGCTCACCGCGCTGTCGCGGATCGCGCAGCACATGCAGCCGCCCTTCAGGCTGATGACGTCGCCCTCCACCCGCTCCACCTGGGCCGCGTCGACGTCGAGGGCGCCGAAGTCGTTCACCAGCACCGCGACTCGCCGCCCGCGCAGGGTGGCGAGCAGGTGGTTCAGGAGGGTGGTCTTGCCGGCCCCGAGGAAGCCCCCCACCACCGTCACCGGCAGCGGGCCGCTCACGAGCTGGGGCTCTTGCGCTCGTCGGACGGCTTCGGCCGGCGGGCCTCGGTGTCGTCGTGCAGGATCCGCATGGCGGGGGTCTCGAGGTCGTCGAACTGACCTCGCTTGACCGACCACACGAAGGCCCACACCGCCACCGTGGCGATGATCAGGGCCAGGGGCAGCACCATGTACAGGACGCTCATGCTCGCTCCTCGGGCGCGCGCACGAACTGGAAGCGGAAGCTGTTGGTGACCACCACGAGGGAGCTTACCGGCATCAGGATCGCCGCCACCAGGGGGTTCAACAGTCCGGTCATGGCCAGGCTCGCGCCGAGGACATTGTACGCCAACGAGAAGATGATGTTGTTCCGAATGGTCCTGGTGGTGCGCCGGGCGCCCTCCACGAGGTCGGAGAGGGTATCGACCCCGGGCTTCTGGAGGAACACGTCGGCCGCGGCGAAGCAGGTCTCGGCCCCGCCGTGCACCGCCACGCCGACCGTGGCCGCGGCCAGGGCGGCGGCGTCGTTCACCCCGTCGCCCACCATCACCACCTGGCCCTCGGCCGCCGCCGCCTTCACCCGGGCCAGCTTGTCCTCGGGGCTCTGGCCGCCGTGGCAGTGGTCCTCGGGCAGCCCCAGGGCTCGCCCCACCGCGCTCACCACCGAGGGGTGATCGCCCGACAGGATGTGCACCTCGAAGCCCTGCCGGGCCAGCGCCTCGACCGACGCGCGGGCCTCGGAGCGCAGGCGGTCCGAGAGGCCCGCCGCCGCGACCACCCGGCCGTCCACCGCCACCCAGACCGGCGTCAAGGCGTCTTGCGACCAGGCCTCGACCTGGGCCGCGAAGCCGCGATCATGGAGGCTGTGGGCCCTCACGAAGCGCGGCGAGCCGATGTGGAGGGTGTGCCCCGCCACCTCGGCCACCAGGCCGCCGCCGTGCACCAGCTCGACCTTGTCGGCGGTGGGGCCTCACCGGAGTCGAGGCAGGCCTTCCTCAGCGCGCGCCCCACCGGGTGGGTCACCCCGGCCTCGGCCGCCGCGATCAGGGGCTTGACCCAGTCCGGCCCCACCAGCGCCACGACCTCCATGCGGCCGTGGGTCAGGGTGCCGGTCTTGTCGAAGAACAGGATCCCCTTCTTCAGCTGCCCGAGGGCCTCGAGGGCCGCGCCGCTCTTGGCCAGGATGCCGCGCCGGGCCGCCTTGCCGATCGCGGCGGTGATCGCGAGCGGGGTGGCGAGCCCGAGCGCGCAGGGGCACGAGACGATGAGGAGCGCCACCGCGTGGTCGATCGCCACCGCCGGATCGACGATGCGCCAGGCCACGAAGGTCACCACCGAGAGCACGAGCACGATGCCGACGAACCAGCCCGCGACCTTGTCGGCCAGCTGCACCACCGGCGCCCGGCTCTGCGCGGCGTCCACCACCATCTCCGCGATGCGCCCCACCCGGGCGTCGCGAATCGCGTGGGTCACCCGCATCACGAGGGTGTCCTGCAGGTTGGTGGTGCCGCCCCACACCTGGTCCTCCTTCCTGACCTCGACCGGCATCGCCTCGCCCGACAACAGCGACAGGTCGACCGCGCTCGCGCCCGACTCCACCACGCCGTCGGTGGGGACCATCTCGCCCGCCTGCACCTCGAGGCGATCGCCGACCTGGATCGCCTCGAGCGGCACCCGGCGGGCCTCGCCGTCGTCACCGAGGCGGCGGGCCGAGGACGGCGTCAGGGCGTAGAGCAGCTCGGTGCTCTCGCTCGCGCGGCGCTGCTGCCGGAGCTGGAGGAGGCGCCCGACCAGGAGCAGGAAGATCAGCGCGCTCACCGAGTCGAAGTAGATCTCGCCCCGCCCGGTGATCGTGTTGACCAGGCCGTGCAGGAACCCGGCCCCGATGCCGAGCGAGATCGGCAGGTCCATGTGCAGGACCTTGTTCCGCAGGCCATGGAAGGCGCTCCGGTAGAACGGCCAGCCCGAGTACAGGGCGGCGGGGAGGCAGGCCAACAGGCTCCCCCAGCGGAAGAGGGTCCGGTACTCCTCCTCCATCCCGGACAGCCAGCCGCCGTAGAGGGCGAAGGCCATCAGCATCACGTTGCCCGCCACCGCGCCGGCCACCCCGAGGCGGATGAGGAGCTTGCGCTCCTCCTCCTGGGTGACGTCCTTGGTGCCGTAGCGGGCGGGGTGCGCCGGGTAGCCGAGGCTCGCAAGCCGGCTTGCGATGGCCGACAGGGGCACCGCGTCGGGGCGCCACATCACCTTCAGGCGGGCCTGGGCGAAGTTCAGGCGCGCCTCCGCCACTCCCTCCATCTGCGACAGCGACTTCTCGACCAGCCACAGGCACGCGGAGCAGTGCACGCCCTCGAGGTAGAGCTCGGTCGTCACCAGGCCGTCGGGCCGAGCCGAGCAGTAGCGGGCGGTGAAGGTCGGGTCGTCCAGCTCCTCGTAGGAGCCCGCCACGTTCTTCACCGGGAGCGCGTCCTCCTCGCCGCGGAGGTCGTAGTAGGCCTCCAGCCCCTCGGCGTGGATCATCGCGTAGACCGTCTTGCACCCGTGGCAGCAGAACTGGTGCGCCTCGCCCGGCTCCAGGAGCGACTCGGGCACCGGGAGCTGGCAGTGGGCGCACGCCACCTGCGCCGCGTCGGCGGCGGTGGCCTCAGGGCTGCTCATGCTGCCCCGCGCTCTTCACCCCCGCCGTGGGGGGCTTCGGTTGGGCCCAGGTGGGCACCAGGCCGCGCTGGGTGATGGTGACGAGGCCGAGCACGAGGAGCATCGCGGGCATCAGCACTGGCAGCTTGGGCCCCACCCACCGGGCCACCTTCTGGATCCCGAGCCCGGTCCCCACCAGCGCGGGCACCGTGCCCAGCCAGAACGCGCCCATCAGCGCGGCGCCGCCGAGGGCGGTCCCGGTGCCGGCCGCGGTCACCGCGAAGCCGTAGAGCCAGCCGCAGGGCAACAGGGTGCTGCTCATCCCGAGGATCAAGCCGCGCACGACCGGCGGCTTGGCGCGCAAGCTGGGCAGCACCTTGCCCAGCAGGTCGTCCAGCCAGCGCGGGGTGGGGAGCCGGAGGCGCGTGGTCGCCTGCAACAGGAGCGCGCCGCCCCACAGCAGGATCAACACCCCGGACACCACCGCCGCCGCCTGCTGCAGGCCGCTGGCCGAGCCAGCGAGGTTCACCGCCGCCCCGAGCGCGCCGGCCACCGCGCCGAGCAACAGATAGGTGGAGAGCCGGCCGAGGTTGTAGGCCACGTGGGGGAGCAGCGGCCGCCGCCCTGCCCCGGGCCCCCAGGACCCCGCGTAGAAGGCCACGAAGCCCCCGCACATCCCCACGCAGTGCAGGCTCCCGAGGAGGCTCCCTGCGAAGACGGTGGCAAGGAGCTCCAGGCTCACTACCGGACCTCTTCCTGGCTGGTGTGCACGAAGCGCTGGTCCCCCCGCACCACCACCAGCCGATACTCCCAGATCCCGAGCCGCTCGAAGTCATGCGCCATCGCGTAGAGGCCGCCCCCCTGGGGCACCATCTCGCCGGTGATGATCACGTTGGCCCGCGCGTTGTGGAAGGCCTCCACCGAGACCGTGGCGTCGGTGATCGGCCGCCCGTCCGCGTCCAACAGGCGCAGCTCCAGCCGGTCGCGCTCCGCCTTCAGGGCGGCGTGCCAGCCGAGCGCGTTGCTGTCGGCCTGCTCCTGCTGGTGCTCGTCCCAGGTCACCGCCTTGGCGTAGTAGTCCCGCTCCACCGCGAAGGATGGGTCGGTGGTGGCCTTGATGATCAGGAAGACGTTGGCGATCACCGAGACGCTGAGGAGCGCCACGATGAGGAAGGGCCAGTAGCGACCGTCCTTGAACATGAACCTACTCCTTCGGTCCGAGGAGGAGGAAGGGCACCTCCTCCTTGAAGCCCTTACCGTCGTCGACCACCACCGTCACCTGCTTCTGGCCGTCCTTGAAGGCGCCCCTCGGCAGGGTGATGAACACCGGGGTGGTGGCGTCGTGGCCCGCGGGCACCGGCAGCGGGTTCTGCGGGGCGAGCAGCTGGCTGGCCTCGATCGCCGGCACGCTGATGTGGAAGTCCCGATCGGCGTCGGCCCGGTTCACGACCTTGACCCGGAGCTGGTTCCGCACGTTGTCGCCGTCCTCCACGAAGGGGGCGGAGAGCTGGCGCAGCACCGTCACGTCGACGTCGGCCTTGGTCCGGATCATGTAGAACATCGTGCTGAGGAGCACGGTGATGATCGCGGGGTAGATCACGGTGCGGACGCGCAGCTTCCTGGGCTTGCTCTGGGTCTCGAGCGACTCCTGCGACGAGTAGCGGATGAGCCCCGTGGGCTTTCCGATCTTCGTCATGATGGTGTCGCAGGCGTCCACGCACTGGGCGCACGCGATGCACTCGAGCTGGAGGCCGTCGCGGATGTCGATGCCGGTGGGGCACGTCACCACGCAGGCGTGGCAGTCGATGCAGTCACCGCTGCCGTCCCCCTCGGTGCGCCGGGCCGCCTTCTTGCGCGCCTCGCCCCGCAGGGTGTCGTAGCCGATGATCAGCGAGTGCCGGTCGAGCAGGCCAGATTGCAGGCGAGCGTAGGGGCAGATGACGGTGCACATCTGCTCGCGGAAGTAGGCGAAGTCGAAGAACACCAGGCCGGTGGTCACCGCCACCACCCCGAAGCCGCCGGGGTGCACCCAGGGCGCCTCGGTGACCCAGGTGAGCAGGGTGCTGTAGCCGACGAAGTAGGCCAGGAACACGTTCGCGAGGAGGAACGCGATGAAGAGGAACACCACGTTCTTCGCCAGGCGCCGCCCGTTCAGGCCGCCCTTCGCGTCGATCGCCCGCTGCTGGGTCGGCCCACCCTCGAACAACCGCTCGATCGGCCGGAACAGGAACTCCATGTAGACGGTCTGGGGGCAGCCCCAGCCGCACCACACCCGGCCGAACAGGGCGGTCAGCCAGAAGATGGTCAGGAAGATGCTCATCATCAGGAGCATCAGGAGGAACGAGTCGGTGGGCAGGAAGGTGCCGCCGAACAGGTGGAAGCGGCGCTGGGCCACGTCCAGGAAGATCATCGGGTGCCCGTTGATGGGGATCAGGGGCGCGCTGACGAAGAACGCGATG
The DNA here is from genome assembly GCA_020632995.1 of Deltaproteobacteria bacterium. Classification (GTDB taxonomy): domain Bacteria; phylum Myxococcota; class Kuafuiibacteriia; order Kuafuiibacteriales; family Kuafuiibacteriaceae; genus JACKEN01. The sequence goes on from JACKEN010000001.1 coordinate 1,920,562, forward strand.
AGGAACCACCCAAGGTACCTCCGCGCCTTCATGAAGCGGCCCGGGGACAGGCGAGGACGCATCCACCTGCGGGAGCCGTCCTCATTCAACGTGGACAGGACCCGGCCTGCCTCCGGTGCGTTCAAGCTCATCTCTCGTCCTCCTCTGAGCCCCCTCTATTTCCGCCGAATCGGGAGCGCAGCTGGACAGTCACGAGGCCATGGTCGGGTTCGGTCTGGGACCACCCCCGACCAGGGCCCCTCGGGTCGCGGACCTAGTTGGTCGCGACCTCGTGTTTCTCGCCCTGGGGCTCCTTGCCCGGCTCGTTCTTGCCGCGCAGGGTCCCCACATAGGCCACCACCTTGTTCAGCTCGTCGGGCGGCATGGTCTTGCCCCAGGCCACCATGCCCTTCTCGACGACGCCGTTGATGACCACGTCCCGGATCGCCATGAGGCTTCCATCTCCATGGAGCCAATACGCGTCGGTAAGGTTCGGGCCGATCAGGCCTTCGCCCTTTTGGCCGTGGCAAGCGACGCAGACCGTCTTGAACTTGGCCTCACCCGCCGCCACCGCGGCCGGGTCCGCCATCAGCCCCGCCAGCTTCTCTTCGGAGACGTTCTTCGCCGCGGCCAGGGCCTCCTCCGCCCGGACCTTCTCGATCGCCTCCATCTCTACCGCGTAGGCGTCCTTCACGGAGACGCCGTTCCCCATGTGATAGTGGACGAAGTAGAACACCGAGAAGACGAAGCTCCCCAGGAAGATCCAGTTCCACCACGCGGGGATCGGGTTGTCGTACTCACGAATACCGTCGTACTCGTGGTTGAGCATCGGGTCTTCACGCTTAGGCATTGCCGTTCACCTTTCGAATCGGGTCATCGCTGGCCAGGGGCAGACGGCTGGCCTCCTCTTGGTTGGCCTTCTCGCTCTTGGCGAAGGTCTTGATCAGCACCCCGATGAAGATCACCAGGAACATGACCAGCGCGACCTGCGGCCAGAAGGCGAGGTTCATGTTGCTCATGAGCTCTGACATGAACTGCTACTCCTGGACCGCCGCCACCGGGGCCTTGCCGTCCTTGGCGTCGGGCAGCTTCTTGATGTCCGTCCCGAGCCGCTGGAGGTAGGCCACCAGGGCGATGATCTTCTTGTCCTGCAACCCGGCCGGGCCGCCCGCCTTCTCGATGGCGGACGCCATCTGCTGGGCCTGATCCCGGGCCATGGTCTCGGCGTTGTTGACGGCGTCGCCGTAGGGCACGCCCAGCATCACCATCGCGTCCACGCGGGGCTGGATCGAGGCGAAGTCGAGCTCGTCGGTCAGCATCCACTTGTAGGGCGGCATGATGGAGCGCGGGGTGGTGGACTTGGGGTCCTCCATGTGGCGCACGTGCCAGAGGTCCGGGTACTTGCCGCCCACCCGGTGGAGGTCCGGCCCGATGCGGCGGGAGCCCCACTGGAACGGGTGGTCGTACACGAACTCGCCCGGCTTGCTGTACTCACCGTAGCGCTCCGTCTCCATCCGGATGGGACGCACCATCTGCGAGTGACAGTTGTAGCAGCCCTCGCCCACGTAGATGTCGCGGCCGATCAGCTCGAGGGGGGTGTACGGCTTCACCGAGGCGATCGTCGGCACGTTCGACTTGATGAGGAACGTGGGGATGATCTCGAACAGCGAGGCGGTGGAGACCGAGATGGCCACCCAGATGGTGAACTTCAGGGGCCGCCGCTCCCAGACCCGGTGCCACTCGGCGCGCAGGAAGTAGGTGATCCGGTAGTAGACCGACAGCACGGTGTGCTCGGCGTCGGCCGGGAACATCGGCTGCGGGCCGGGGCCATCGTAGGCGGCGGGCAGCGGCGCGGCCTCCTGGGCGGGGACCTCGTACTTCTTGGGGCGGCGCGCCCAGGTCATGCCGAGGTTGAAGGCCCCGAGGATCATGCCGGTGAGGAACAGGGTGCCACCGAAGGCGCGGACCCAGTACAGGGGGACGAGGCGGACCACGGTCTCGACGAAGTCCGGGTACATCAGGCGGCCGGTCTCATCGAAGGCGCGCCACATGAGGCCCTGGGTCACGCCCGCGGTGTACATCGACACGATGTAGAAGAGGATGCCGACGGTGCCGATCCAGAAGTGGGTCTCGGCCAGCTTCTTCGAGTACAGCTCGGTCTGGAAGATCCGGGGGGCGAGCCAGTACAGCATGCCGAAGGTCATGAAGCCGTTCCACCCGAGGGCGCCGGCGTGCACGTGGGCGATGGTCCAGTCGGTGTAGTGCGAGAGGCTGTTCACCGACTTCACCGAGAGCATCGGGCCCTCGAAGGTCGACATGCCGTAGAAGGTCACGCCCACCACCAGGAACTTGAGCACCGGCTCCTTGGCCACCTTGTTCCAGGCGCCGCGGAGGGTGAGCAGGCCGTTGATCATGCCGCCCCAGGACGGCATCCACAGCATGACGCTGAAGATCATGCCCAGGGTCGAGGCCCACTCGGGCAGCGCGGTGTAGTGCAGGTGGTGCGGGCCGGCCCAGATGTAGATGAAGACCAGCGACCAGAAGTGGAGGATGGACAGCCGGTACGAGAACACCGGCCGCTCCGCCGCCTTGGGCAGGAAGTAGTACATCAGGCCGAGGAACGGGGTGGTGAGGAAGAACGCCACCGCGTTGTGGCCGTACCACCACTGCATGAAGGCGTCCTGCACGCCCGCGTAGAGCGAGTAGCTCTTCATCGCGAACACCGGCAGGGCCAGGTTGTTGAAGATGTAGAGGATGGCGATGGCGATGATCGTGGCGATGTAGAACCAGATCGCCACGTACAGGTGCCGCTCACGCCGCTTGGCGATCGTGCCGAAGAAGTTGATGGCGAAGATCACCCACACCACCACCACGGCGAGGTCGATGGGCCACTCGAGCTCCGCGTACTCCTTGGACTGGGTGATCCCCAGCGGGAGGGTCACCGCGGCGGCGACGATGATGGCCTGCCAGCCCCAGAAGTGCGCCCGCGAGAGGGCGTCGTTGAACATGCGGGTCTTCAGCAAGCGCTGGCTGGAGTAGTAGACCGCGGTGAAGATCGCGTTGCCTGCGAACGCAAAGATCGCTGCGTTGGTGTGGAGCGGCCGGAGCCGTCCGAAGGTCAGCCATGGCCCGAAGTTGAACTCCGGGCTGGCCAACTGTAGGGCCACGATCACGCCCACCAGCATCGCGACAACACCCCAGAGGATGGTCACGCCGGCGAACTTTCGTACGATGTCGTCGTCGTAATAGAAGGTCTCGGTCTGCATGGGCTTTGCTTCCGAAGGGCCCCACTCGGCCCCGGTTCAGAGGTCGGGGACGCCGCCTGCACCGCGCATGCCAGCGCCGATCAGCTCCCACCACGGCCACAAACATTGGCGAATGTGGGTCCCATGGGGCTTCCCGGTTACGCCGGAGTAACTCCAGCCCCCAGGTATTGGGTTCCGTTAGGAACATGAGGAGGCCTAATGCAGCCTCGGGCTGACGGGTTATCCCAAGGATTGGAGGAGGGCTTGCACCGCCAAGACCGGCCGGTCTGCGAGCGAGGGGAGTCTCAGATGCCGTCGGTGAGGCGGCGGCGCTGCCAGCGGTCGACGAGGAAGACCGCCCCCTGCACCGCCGGCACGAGCAAGTGATCTTGCACCGCGTTGAAGGCGGCGGCGCTGCCCTTCGGCAGGGCCCGGAACACCACGTCCAGGTGATCCTCGTCGGTCTGCACCCCATGCAGGGTGATGATGGACGAGGTGAGCCCGAGGATGTGGCGCACGAGCGGGTTCTTCGCCAGGCTCGGCGCCTTCATCAGGTCGAGCACCAGGCGGTGGCCCTCGGCCTCCACCACCATCGGCGGGATCCCGGGCAGCTCGTTCACCAGGTCGCCGGGGCGTGACACGTCGAGCGCCCCCGAGTTGATCAGCGCGCTCACGATGGTGCGCCGCTCGCTGAGCACCTTGAGGCTCACGTCCTCCAGCCGCAGCTCCATCCGGAGCTCGTGCGCCGACACCGCGATGCGCGTGATGTAGAGCGTCGCGTTCGCGCGGATCTTGGTGTCCATCTTCTCGAGGGTGGCGGCGACCCGGAGCCCGGGCGGCGCGGCCTCCACCACCGGATCCATGCCGTTGGCGTCGCCGAGGACGTGGGTGATGAGCCAGCGGAACGCGGCCAGGGGCACCCCGAAGCGGAGCCCGAAGCCCCCGCGGATGAAGCGGGTCAGCTCATCAGGGTGGGAGCGCAGGTACTGGGTCGCGGCCTGGACGGCCAACCGTCGGTCGAGCATCGAGCGCGCAGGATACTTGCTTCAGGGCACCGCGTCGCCCCCACCGCCGCGATCTTGCGCAAACGACGGGTGGCGCGGCGCGTCAATCCTGCCGCGCCGGAGCCTGGGTCCCCACGTGGGGTAGTGCAAGCCGGCCTGCAGGCTCATGAGGAGGATCAGCTCCCCGCCCCCGTTGAGGGCCCGCACCGCCGCGTGGGGCGCCCCCCCGAGCGGGCCGTAGTACACCAGCCGCATGGCGGCGGTGGCGAAACCCCAGAAGCAGGCCCAGCCCAGGGCCAGCCGATGGGGCCCGCGCCAGACCGAGAGGGCGACCACCACGTCCACCACCCCGATGACATACAGGATGGGATGGGTGGCCGCCTCGGTGAGCGGGAAGCCCGCGGCCCGCCGCGCGGTGACGAGCAGGTAGTCGACGAACTGCGGGTGCTGCAGGAGGGCCTCGAGGCCGTGCCCCAGGAACACCGCGGCGGCCCCGAGCCGGAGCAGGGCCACCGACCGAGCCGCGTTGGGGGCGCCCGGCCGGTGGGTGGTCAACAGGGCGAGGGCCACCAGACCCAGCACCCGGTTCCCCTGCCCCAGAGGGGCCAGGGCAGCGAAGTCGCCCCCAGCGATGACCCTGGCGAGGGGGACGAGGGTCAGCCAAAGCGCGGCCGGGACCACCGCGCGGGCCAGCCACCGCCCCCGGGGCATGAGCAGCACGAGGGCGGCCGTCGCATACAGGACGTATCCTGCCGCCTGGTCCAGCCCCGCCGCCCCGGCCCAGCCAGCGTCGCCGAGGAGCCCGGAGATCGGCGAGCCGCCGGTGTGCGCGAGGGCCCCCGCCCCCACCAGCATCACCGCGAGGAGCCCCCGCAGCACGCGCTCCATCCAGGTGGTCACGCTCCGACCCTAGCAAGTGCGGTCCACGATCACATCGGCCGAAGTTCTACCTTGCGACGGCCCCGGCCGCTGGCGCGGCCCCTCGAAATCTCGGGGGCGCGCCGGGGTCGGGTTTGGTGTATCAACCGCCCGATGCACGCACTGGCTTGCCCTGTACTCGTGGCCCTGTTGGCCGCGCCGGCACAGGCCCAGTCACCCGGGCTGGAGACCACCACCTCCACACCGAGCGCGGCAGCCGTCACCCCCGCGCCGGCCGAGGCCACGCCGCCGCCGGAGGCCGCGTTCCCCGCGCCGCAAGATGACCTGCGGAGCACGCTGCGGGGGCTGGATCAGACCGGCACCCCGGCCGCACCGGTGCGAGGCGCCGCGCTCCCGCCCTCCAGCGCGGAGGCGGGCGGGGAGCGGCCCACCCCGAACTACGACGGGCGTGAGACGGCCCGGGCGAGCGCGGGCGAGGTCCTGATCTGGGTGCCCCGGGTGGTCTTCTTCCCGGTGCACCTGGTGCTCAACTACGTGGTGCGCGTGCCGTTGGTCTGGCTCATCACGAAGATGGAGGAGCACTTCGTCTTCAAGCGGGTGAAGCGGCTCCTGGAGTTCCGCGACGGCAAGAGCATCATCTACCCCGTCTTCTTCGGCGACTTCGGCCTGCGCCCCTCGGTCAGCGTCATCAACAACAACGAGGACCTCTTCTTCCGCGGGAACAAGCTCTCGCTCTCGGCCAGCTTCGGCGGCGACGACTTCGTCCGCGCCGCCCTGAAGAACGAGACCACGGTGCTGAGCGACGACTCGGGCACCCTCACCCTCTTCGGCGAGTTCCTGATGCGGCCCGACCAGCCCTTCTACGGCCAGGGGCCCTTCAGCCGCACCGACGAGCGCTACAACTACAAGGATCCGCCGGGCCGAGGTCGGCTGGGCGGTGCGCGCGGTGCTGAAGGACCTGTCGTGGATCCGCTTCGGGCAGACGCTGCGCGACGTGAACATCAGCGAGGACGCGATCGGTGACACCATCGGCCAGCTCGACCGCGCGCCCGCGGACTGCGCGGACGACCGGTACACGTCCCGCCCGCACCCCGGCGCGCCCCTCGCGCCGTGCGGCTACGAGGGCAACGACACCGGCTACCAGCTCCTCGACAGCCGGGTGACCTTCAAGATCGACACCCGGGATCCCGACACCGAGTACCGCGGAGGCTCCGGGGTGCTGCTCGAGGGCTTCGGCAGCTTCGAGTTCGATCCGTCCGACCTGAGCCGCAGCTTCGTGCGCTTCGGCGGCGAGGCGGCGGGCTTCTGGGACTTCACCGGGGTCGGCCACACCCTGGCGCTCCGGATCTACTCGGAGTTCACCGAGCGCACCGGGAGCGTCGACGACCCCGTGCCCTTCACCGAGCTGGCGGCCCTCGGCGGCCTCGAGAACATGCGCGGGTTCCTGCCCCGCCGCTTCGTCGGCGACAGCGCGTTCATGACCACCCTCTCCTATCGCTACCCGGTGTGGTCGCTGCTCGACGCGGAGGTCTTCGCGGGGATGGGCAACGTCTTCGACGGCCACTACGAGGGCTGGTCCCTCGAGCGGCAGCACCTGAACTTCGGCCTGTCCCTGCGCACCAACTTCACTCGAGACAACGCGATCCAGCTGCTCATCGCGGTAGGCACGACGCGCCTCGAGGAGATCGAGACCGACTCCTTCAAGGTGGACTCGGTGCGCTTCGCCTTCGGCGTGGCGCAGGGCTTCTGAGGAGCGACAGATGCGAACGCATACCGTCATCGTCGCCGCCCTCGCCCTGGCCGCCACCGCGTGCGCGCCCCAGATCCGCCGCTTCCCCCTCGTCGAGCCGGTCTGGCAGGACGCGGATCGGAACGACGTCCCCGAGGAGCCGAGCGAGTACTACTCGGGCCTCATCGGAGACGCCGCGGACCAGACCTTCTTCTACCCCCTCGCCCGAGTTTGGACGTTCCCCCTCGCCGACGACGCGGCCAACGTGAACGCGCTCGACGAGGTGCCCGACAGCGCATGGTTCGAGAACCGCATCGGCCAGCACGACCTGAGCCCCGAGGAGGCGGCTCACGGCGCCTGCGGCGACGCGCCGCCCCTCGACCCGAGCAAGGGCCCCTGGCTCGTGACCGGGGCCAAGCCCAACGGCGCGAACCCCGGCTTCTTCGTCAAGGCCCCCGACGGTCAACGCTACTTGCTGAAGTTCGACGGGCCCAAGCAGCCGACCCGCGCCACCGGGGCCGACGTCATCGGCTCCAAGATCTACTGGCTGGCCGGCTACTACACCCCCTGCAACATGGTGGTGTACTTCCCCCAAGAGATCATCCAGGTGGCGGAGGGGGCGAAGGCCGAGAACGAGTACGGCGAGAAGGTGCCGATGGAGCCGCACCACATCGACAAGGTGCTCGAGAAGGCCTACCGCCTGAAGAACGGGCTCCTCAGGGCCTCGGCCAGCCGCTTCGTCCCCGGCCGGCCCATCGGCCCCTTCACCTACCAGGACACTCGGGCCGACGACCCCAACGACGTCATCCCCCATCAGGATCGGCGCGAGCTTCGCGCGTCGCAGGTGCTGGCCGCGTGGATCAACCACTTCGACAGCCGGGAGCAGAACACGCTCGACGTCTGGACCAAGGCGGAGGGACGTCAATTCCTCCTGCACTACATCATCGACTGGGGCGACTCCCTGGGCGGGCGCTGGGACGTGGACGGCATCAGCCGTCGCCTGGGCCGCTCCTACTACATGGACTTCGAGCACGTGCTGGTGGATCTGCTCACCCTGGGCATCTACCCGCGGGTCTGGAACAAGCTCGAGCTGAACGACTACGAGCTCTTCGGCTACCTCGACGGTGACACCTTCACCGCCTCCGAGTGGCGGGGCGGCTACCCGAACCCCGCCCACGACCGGATGCGCCCGAACGACGCCCTCTGGATGGTGCGCATCCTCAGCCGCATGACCCCGGCGCACATCCGGGCCATGGTGGAGGAGGCGAAGTTCCCCGACTCCCGCCACACCGAGTTCATCATCCAGCGCCTCCTGGAGCGACGGCAGCGCATCCTCGAGGAGTACCTCACCCAGCTCGCGCCCCTGGCCGAGTTCACCCTCGCGCGGCGCACCCCGGGGGACTCGCGCCAGTCCCTGTGCTGGGAGGACCTCGCGCTGAAGCACGGCGTCGCGTCCAAGACGATCACCCACTACAAGCTCCGGATGCGAGGCGGCGAGGAGCTGGATCAGGAGCTTGGCTGGATGCAGTTCTGGCCCGACAAGGACCACCCCCACCGCAGCTGCGTGGCCCTCCCCATCGGCCACAAGCGCCCGTCCGCGCTCGCCCCCGCCGACGCGCCCGATGATCACCCGCTCCGGTACGGCGTGCTGGACATCTTCATCCACCAGACCAAGTCGGTCCGGCCCTCATCGTCGGTCCAGATCCACTTCTACGATCTGGGCCCCGGAGCGGGGCTTCCGGCTCGTGGGCATCCGGCGACCGCCTGAGCCCAAGCTCCCAAACATCTATTGAGGCACTCATGAACCGTCAGACCCGACACAAGAACATCTACATCTCGACCCTGGCCCTCGTCGCGCTCGCGGCGGGCGGCTGCAAGGCCAAGCTCGAGCCCGCGCCCTTCACCACCGGGAGCGTGCTGACCTACGCCGTCATCGAGCAGGTCGGGAACTCGCAGGAGCACTATCAGCTGACCATCCGCTTCACCCAGGAGGGCGACAAGCTCCTGGCCAAGTTCGAAGGCCCCACCCTCAACCCGACGGCGGAGCTGGACCTGGAGGGTCGCCCGACCAAGGGGCTGCTCGACTTCGCGATGAAGACCGGCGGGATGGTGGACCTCCACCTGCTCTACCTACCCACCAAGGACCGGCGCAACGGCGTGGTCACGAAGGCGGGCCGGATCGTGAAGTCACGGCCCTACGAGCGGTGGACGGCGTGGGAGATCATGGGCCAGACCGGCGGAAGCGGCGCCCGCTACTACGAGGTGAACATGGGCGTGCTCGTGGGGTGGCAGCTCACGTTCCCCGGCAAGGAGATCGTCGCCAAGCTGGTGGACAGCCAGTAGCCTCCAGCGCTCACGCCTCCTCGGCCGCCAGGGCCCTGATGGCCGCCTCGACGTGCTCGTCCTGGGGCACCTGGTTCTTCTCCAGGCTCCACGCCAGGCCGATGCCGGGGTGTTGGCGCCCGCCAGCAGCTTCGGCGGCGCCTGCAGCCAGTAGAAGCACTCGCTCATCACCTCGCGGATGACGTGCTCACCGAAGTTGGTGACCTCGACGTCCTCGTTCAGCGACAACAGGCGCCCGGTCTTCTTCACCGACTCGAACACCATCTCCTTGTCCCACGGCCAGAGCGAGCGCAGGTCGATGACCTCGATCTGCAGGCCTTCCTGCGCGAGCTTGTTCGCCACCTTGGCCGCGAGCGGCGCGGTGCGGCCGTAGGTCACCACCGTCACCCGGTCCCCCTCGGTGAGCTTCTTGGCCTTGCCGATCGGGATCTCGAAGTCCGGGAGCTCGGGCCAGCGCGGGGTCCAGCCCTTGCGGGCGTCGCCCACCGGGGCGTCGATCAGCTTGGACAGCTCCCGCGGGTCGGTGGGGACCCCGGGATCGGCTCCTTGCCCGGGGTCCGGATCAGGGCCTTCGGGTACATGAACATCACCGGGTTGTCGTCCTTGATGCTGCTGATCATGAGCCCGTAGCAGTCGAGCGGGGTCGACGGCAGGACCACCTTCCAGCCCGGCAGGTGGGTCATCACCGCGTCGAAGCTGTGGAGTGGTAGAGCGAGCCGTGGATGCCGGAGCCGACCGGCGTCATCACCACGATCGGCACGTTGAACTGGCCCACCGAGGACCAGCACGAGTTCCCCACCAGCTTCAACAGGTCGATGGTGTTGTAGACGTAGTCGCAGAACTGGATCTCGGCCACCGCCCGCTGCCCGGCGAGGCCGAGCCCGAACGCGGTGCCGATGATGCCCCGCTCGTCGAGGGGCGCGTTCCACGCGGTCTTCAGGCCCTGGGTGCAGGTGAAGACGCCGCCCAGGGGCGGGCCCACGTCCTCACCGAACACGTCGGTGACCCCGAGACGCTCCTCCCCCACGTGGAGGGCCAGACGGATGGCTTGCGCGATGTTGGCCATGGTTGGTGCTCCTCAGGCGAAGGTGTGATCGAAGATGGAGTTGGGATCCGGCTCGGGCTCCTGCCGCACCGTCTCCAGATCCGCGAGGGCCTGGGCCTCGAGGCGGTGCCGCAGCGCCGCCGCCTCGCCCTCCTTCAGGACCCCCTCGGCCACCAGGCGCGCCTCGAAGTCGGCCAGGCAGTCCAGCTCGTCGTTGATCCGGGCCGCGCCCGAGGACGAGCTGTGACCGTGGAGCCGGGACACGAAGGCCTCCAGCACGAAGGGCCGCCGGGTCTCGCGGATGTACGCCGTCACCTCGCTCAGCGTGTTCCAGCAGGCCTCGGGGTCGTTCCCGTTCAAGGTGTCCCAGCGGATGCCGAACGGCGCGCCGCGCTGGGCGATGTACTGGCAGCCCTGCACCTGATCGTAGGGGGTCGAGATGCCCCACTGGTTGTTCGTGACGATGATCAGGATCGGCAGCTCGCGCCCCGGACGGCTGCTCCAGTTGAGGCAGGTGGCGAAGTCGCCCTCGGCGGTGCCCGCGTCCCCACCGTTCACGATCGTGATGCCCTCGCCACCGTGCCGACGCTGGGCCAGGGCGGTGCCCGGCGCGATCGCGTACTGGGTCTCGATGGTGGAGGACCCCGGCACCACGTTCCACTCCCGCTTGGCGAAGTGGTTGATGAAGTTCCGCCCGCCGGTGAAGGGGTCCGTCGCCCGCGAGGCCATCTGCCGGATCGCGTCGATCATCGGCATGCCCATCGCGGTCAGGATGGCGGAGCTCCGGTAGTGCAGGTGCAGGTAGTCGTGATCCAGGCCCTGGCCCTTGTTCACCAGCAGGCCGAGGGGGGTGTTGAAGGCCTCCTCACCCGGACCGCCGATCCAGAAGTACCCGTCCGAGGAGTGGCTCATCTTGATCAGCCGCTCCTCCAGGACCCGGGACTCCAGCATCAGCTCGAACACCCGGCGCTTGGGAAACTCCTTGGCCCTCCCGCGAAACGCCTCTGGCACCCCGCGCAGCTCCTCGTTCGTGGGTCGCACGGGGGCGCGGATAACACGATCACCGCCCCGGTTCACAGGGTGATCGTGTTTCCTGCTTTACCGGCGCGCTGCGTCAAGCGAACCTCCACGCGTGCGTCAGGCCACCACCCGATACCCTGAGCACGACATCGCGGTGCGCACGTGGCGCTATCCGGACGCCCCACCGCCGCGCCGCCACGTGCTCTGCTTCCCCTTCTCGGGCGGCAGCAGCACCGCGTTCCGGCCCCTGGCCCACGCCCTCGGCCCGAGCTGGGCGGTGCACGCGGTGGATCCCCCCGGGCACGGCCTCGGGGCGCAGGGGGACGTGATCGAGGACGTCCCCACCCTCGCGGCCCTCTACCGATCCTGCCTCGACCCCGCGCTCCTCGACCGCACCCTCCTGCTCGGGGTCAGCCTGGGCGGCTACGTGGCCCACCACCTGATGGGCGGGCTGGCCGACGCGCCCCGACGCCCGGCGGGCCTCGTGCTCTGCTCGGTGCCCCCCTACGCGGCCCGGACCCGCCGCTACAGCGACCTCCCGGACGAGGAGCTCTTCCACGGCCTGGTCCGGCTGGGGGGCATCCCCCGAGGGCTCAGCGAGGCGGCGAGCGCCTTCTCGATGTTCGCGCACGTGGTCCGGGGTGACTTTCGGGCCTACGAGGACTGCCCCGCCCCGGCCGAGCGGGTGCCCTGCCCCGCCCTCGCGGTGGTGGGGGAGTCGGACCCGATCTGCAGCGTGGCGGGCCTCGAGACCTGGGGCGAGGCGTTCGACTCCGTCCGCACCGCGGTGGTCCCGGGCTCCCACATCTTCCTCACCGAGCACAGCCCCGCCCTCGTCCCCTACCTCGAGAGCTTCGCGTCCGAGCTCGGCCTGTAGCGGCCCGCCCTGCCCGGCTTTCGTGGCCATACAGGTCCCACCCTGCTACAGGGGCGGCCATGCGACGCATCCTCCTGCTCTCCCCCTCCGCGGCGCTCCTCGCCCTGGCCGGTTGTGCCAGCCAGCCTGCGCCGGATCCCGTGCCCACCCCGCCCCCCGAGGCGCCCGCGGTGGCGGTGCCGGTGGCCCCGGCGCTCCCCGCCGCGCCGGTGCGCCCCGAGGCCGCGATGTGGGCCGACAAGGCCGCGGTCAAGGCGCACTGCACCTACGCGAGCCTCGAGGCCGAGCGCCTGCGCGCGATGATCAAGGCGGGCAAGGAGCGCAACGACACCGCCACCCTGGACCCCTTCAACCGGATGGCCTTCACCCTGGACACCGCCCTCGGCACCACCGGGCTGGTGGCCGCAACCCATCCTGACAAGGAGGTGCGCACCGAGGCCGAGACCTGCGAGCAGGAGCTCCGCAAGCTGGTCAGCGAGATCACCCTCGACCGCGGGCTCTACGACGCGGTGAGCGCGGTGGACACCACGGTGCTCGACGGCGGCGCCCAGCGCTTCGTCGAGAAGACCCTGCGCGACTTCCGGCGCTCCGGTGTCGACAAGGACGACGAGACCCGCGCCCGCCTCAAGGCCATCAACGAGGAGATGGTGAAGGTGGGGCAGGACTTCAGCCGCGCGATCCGTGAGGGCTCGCGCAAGATCGAGGTCACCAAGAAGGACCTGGCCGGCCTGCCCGAGGACTTCATCAAGGCCCACGCCCCCGACAAGGACGGCAAGATCACCCTCAGCACCGACTACCCCGACTTCTTCCCGATCGAGAACTACGCCAAGAGCGAGGACGTGCGGCGCCGGCTCTACGTGGAGTTCCTGAACCGCGGCTACCCCGAGAACGACGCCAACCTGAAGCGCCTGCTCGAGCTGCGCCAGGAGTACGCGGGCCTGCTCGGTTTCAAGACCTGGGCCGACTACATGGCCGAGGACAAGATGGCCAAGTCCGCCGCCACCATCGACTCGTTCATCGAGGAGGTGAACAAGGTGGCCCGGCCCCGCATGGAGGCCGACCTCAAGGTGCTCCTGGCGAGGAAGAAGAAGGACGACAAGAAGGCCAAGCAGGTCGAGGTCTGGGACCGCTTCTACTACGTGCTGAAGGTGCAGAAGGAGAAGTACGGCTTCGACGCCCAGGCCGCCCGCAACTACTTCGAGTTCAACGCGGTGACCAAGGGCCTGATGGACCTCTACGGTGAGCTGTTCGGGGTCCGCTTCGAGCGCGACGAGACCGCCAAGGTGTGGGATCCGTCGGTGAGCGCCTGGAAGATGTACGAGGGCGACAAGCTGGTCGGCGGCTTCTTCCTCGACATGCACCCGCGCGACGGCAAGTACCAGCACGCCGCGATGTTCCCCATCCGCAGCGGCCTCGCCGGCGGCGAGATCCCGCTCGCGTCGCTCGTGTGCAACTTCCCCGACCCCAGCAAGTCCGAGGGCCCGGCGCTGATGGAGCACGGCGACGTCACCACCTACTTCCACGAGTTCGGCCACCTCGTGCACCACCTGCTCGCCACCGGCTCCAAGTGGACCAACCAGGCCGGCATCACCGCGGAGTGGGACTTCGTGGAGGCGCCCTCGCAGCTGCTCGAGGAGTGGGCGTGGGAGCCCGCGGTGCTCGCGCGCTTCGCGAAGCACGTGAAGACCGGCCAGCCCATCCCGGCCGACCTGGTGAAGAAGATGCGGGCCTCCGACGAGTTCGGCAAGGGCGTGCACGTGATGCGGCAGGTCTACTACACCGCCCTGTCCTTCTACCTGCACCAGGCCGACGCGAAGGCGGTCGACCTGCTCGCCTTCCAGAAGGACATGCAGACCCGCTTCAGCCCGTACCCATACGTGGAGGGCACCCACGGCTACGACAACTTCGGGCACCTCGAGGGCTACAGCTCGATGTACTACACCTACCAGTGGTCGCTGACCCTGGCGAAGGACATCTTCACCCGCTTCGAGCAAGCTGGCTTGCTCGACAAGGACGTGGCCAAGGACTACGTGAACAAGATCCTGCGGCCGGGCGGCTCCAAGGACGCCAACGAGCTGGTGAAGGACTTCCTGGGCCGCGAGCCCAACCTCGAGGCCTACCGGGCCTGGCTCCAGGCCAAGTAGCCCCGAGATCAGCCCTTCGTCCGAGGGTCCTTGACGGTTATCTACTCCCGAGTAGATAACCGTCCCATGACCTCCTCCGCCGGGCGCCCCGCCACCCCCCTCGCCTTCGGGCTCGTCTTCATCATCCCCGCGGTGGCGGCCCTGGGCCTTGCCCTCGGCGGCCTGTTGCCCCTGTTGACCGCGGCCCTGGTCTTCGTGCTCGTGCCGGTGGCCGACGCCCTCGCCCCGCCCGCGCTGGGGAACCCCGAGGGCGACGCGGTGCCGGCGCGGTGGGCCTTCGACGCCTGGCTGGTGCTGTGGGTCCCGGCCCAGCTCGGCCTGATCGGGTACGGCCTGGTGCTGACCGCGGGAGGCGCCCGCACCCCGGCCGAGCTCCTGGCCGCGGCGCTGGCGGTGGGGCTGGCCACCGGCGGCGGCGGCATCACCATCGCGCACGAGCTCATGCACCGCCGGGCCGCGTGGGCGCGGGCCCTGGCCGAGGTGCTGATGACCTCGGTGACCTACCCGCACTTTCAGGTGGAGCACGTCCTCGGGCACCACCGGAACGTGGCCACCCCGCGGGATCCCGCGTCGTCCCGGCGGGGCGAGGGGCTCTACGCGTTCCTGCCGCGCACCCTCGTCGGGGGCCTCGTGTCCGCGTGGCGGCTGGAGGCGAGGCGGTGCAGGAACCTCGGCCTCCGCCGGTGGTCCCTCGCCGACCGGCGCCTGCGCTACGCCCTCGGGCTCGCTGCAACCTACGCTGCGGTGGGCGCCCTCTTCGGCCCGGCGGGGGTGGCGTTCTTCGCCGCGCAGTCGGTGGTGGCGGTGCTCCTGCTCGAGACGATCAACTACGTGGAGCACTACGGCCTCGCTCGGCGCGAGGTGAGCCCCGGGCGCTTCGAGCGGGTGCGCCCGGCGCACTCGTGGAACTCGCCCCACCGGGTCAGCGGCCTGCTCCTGTTCAACCTCCCCCGCCACGCGGATCACCACTACCTCGCGAGCCGCCCCTACCCGATCCTGCGCCACATGGCGGACAGCCCGCAGCTCCCCGCCGGCTACGCGGGCATGGTGCTCCTGGCCCTCGCGCCGCCGCTGTGGCGGCGCGTGATGGACCCGCGCGTGGACGCCTGGAACGGCGCCCAACAGAGCCCTGGTCAGACGGCGTTCGAGTCGCTAGCTTGAGCTCGGTGCAGGTGACCCTGGCGGCGCTGGGCTTCGACGCGGCCGAGGAAGCGGCCTTGCAGGCCCTCTCGGACCCCGCGCTCTACCCGGCCCGGGTCTCCTCCATCCACAAGGGCGGCTTCGAGATCCTGAGCCCCCGCGGCACCGAGCAGGCCCGCCTCTTCGGCACCCTCAAGCACCGCTTCCGTCAGGACCCGGCGGCCCGGCCCGCGGTGGGGGACTGGGTGGCGGTGCGGCCGCAGGGCGAGGCCACCCCCGGCATCGCCGCGGTGCTCCCCCGCAGGAGCGCCTTCATCCGCCGAGCGGCGGGGCGCCGCGCCGAGCCGCAGGTGGTGGTCACGAACGTCGACACCGTGTTCCTCGTGGTGGGGCTCGACGTGGACGTGAGCGTGCGCCGGGCCGAGCGCTACCTCGCCACGATCTGGGAGAGCGGGGCCCAGCCGGTGCTGGTGCTGAACAAGGGCGACCTGGTCGCCAAGCTCGGGGCGGAGGGCGAGGCGCACCTCGCGGACGTCCGCGCCGAGCTGGCCGCGGTGGCCTCCGAGGTGCCGACCCTGGTGACCTCCGGCAAGGCTCCGGCCGACGCGGCGGCCCTCCTGCGCCCGTACCTGGCCCCCGGGCGGACGGTCGCCCTGGTCGGCTCGTCCGGGGTGGGCAAGTCCACCCTGGCCAACGCCCTGCTCGGCGCGCCCCTCCTCGCCACCCGCAAGGTGAGGGAGCGGGACGGGCGCGGCCAGCACACCACCACCCGCCGCGCGCTCTTCCCCATCCCCGATCTCGAGGGCCGACCCTTCGGCCTCGGCATGCTCATCGACACCCCCGGCATGCGGGAGCTGGCCCTGTGGAACGTGGAGGAGGGCCTGTCGGAGCTGTTCGCCGACATCATCGCCCTCGCCGACACGTGCCGCTTCACCGACTGCGCGCACCGCCTCGAGCCGGGCTGCGCGGTACGGGAGGCCATCTTGCAGGAAGAGCTGGATCCCGATCGCCTCGAGTCCTACTGCAAGCTGGCCGCGGAGCAGGCCACGCAGGAGGAGCGCGCCCGCCGCCGGTAGCAGGCTCTCCTGCATAGCGGACCGAGGGGGATCGACGGGGGCCGATCCCTCGTGTACGGTGGGCCCGCGCTCGTTCCATTCGATGGACCCGCAGGCGGGGACGCGCCTCGGGGCCATGGGATCGCGCGCCCGGGGGATCGGCGATGGATGAACTCAGCCAAGCCTTGGAGCGCATATGCTTCCTGGACTGGCGCCTCGAGCAGCTGGAGGCCACCCTCCAGGACGCCCACGCTCGAAACCAGGTCCTCCGCCGCGAGCTGTCCGAGGTCACCGCCGCCCGCCAGCGAGACCTGTCGGAGCAAGCCCTCCTGACAGACCGCCTCACCGAGGCCCGGCGCGAGGTGCAGTCGCTCGAGGAGCGCCTGGCTCTCTCGGAGCGGGCCCGGCGCCTCCTCCGAGGCCCACGCCCGGGGCCTCGACCGCCGCTGGATGCAGCGCCTGGGCGAGGAGCAGGCCCACGCGGAGCGGGAGCGCGCAGCGGGCCGAGGTGGCGAGCCGCGCCCTCGCCGACGCCCGGCAGCGCCTCGACGTGCTGGAGCGGGCCCACGCGGAGTTCTTCCTCCGCCTCGAGTCGTGGCAGCGCCTCCTCGGCCGCGACCCCGACCGGATCGATCTGGCCGAGTTCATCTCGGACCTGCGGGGCGAGATCGTGCGCCTGTCCGAAGAGCAGGTCAGGGCGCACCGGCGCGAGACCCGGCTCCGGCTGGCCCTGGTCGAGGCCGGCGCCCGGGTGCCCACCGAGGAGGTCCTCGTCGAGGCCCTGCCGGAAGAGGTGGAGCACGCCGGCCACCCCCGCCCCGCCACCGAGCCCCCCACGCCGCAGGTCAGCTTGCGGGACGCGGTGCTGGCACGACGCCACCGCCACAACGCGCCGGCCGAGGTCGAGGCTCCCACCGCTACGCCTGGCGCCCTGAGCATGCGGGACGCCCTCGAGGCCGCCACCACCCCCGACCACGGCGAGGCGGCGCTGTTGGCCGAGGTCACCGGCGCAGCCCCCGACCGCGCCCAGACCGCGGCCCGCACCCTGGCCGAGCGCCTGGGCGCCGCCGCCGCCCCGGCCATCCTGGTCCGCCTGAACGCCGCGCTCGACGCGGAGGAGCGGGCTGCCTGGTTGGCGGTGCTCGCGCGCACCGGCGGGCCGGTGGCGGAGCAAGCCGCCCTGCGCTGGAGCGCCGACGAGGCGTGGTCGGTGCGCGCCGCCGCGGCCGACGCCCTCGCCGCCCTCACCGAGGGCGAGGCCCAGCGCGCGGCCCTGGAGCGGGCCCTGACCGATCCCGACGCCCGGGTGCGGCGCCGCGGCGCGCTGGCCGCGGCCCAGTGGCTGGGGAAGAAGGCCGAGCCGCTGGTGGCGCCGCTGCTGGACGATCCGTCGCCGGGCACCCGCCGCCTGGCCACCACCATCCTCCGGGGGGCCTCGGCCCGCCGCCCCGGCCGCGCCCTGGTGTCGGCCACCACCGCCAAGAGGAGCACTCCATGGAGCACGTGACCTACCCGAGAAAGCGCATCGCAGAGCTGCTGTCCCTGAGCGACGCGGCCCTGCAGAAGGCCGAGACCGCAGGCGCCCTTGCGCCCTACGGCGGCCCGAAGGACGCGTATGCGCCGGCGGATCTCTCGGCCTACCGCGCCGCCCTCGGCAAGTACCCGGCCCGTCGGCCCCTGCGCCGGCAGCTCTTCCTGAACTTCAAGGGCGGCACCGGCAAGACTCGCTGTCGGTGTCCTACGCCCACCGGCTGGCGGAGCTGGGGCACAAGGTCCTGCTCGTCGACCTCGACTCCCAGGGCCACGCCTCCAAGTGCATCGGCTACGAGGGCGAGAACTCCGAGCACACCCTCTACGACGTGCTGGTGAAGAAGCTGCCGGTGACCGAGGTGCGGGTGGAGACGGCGCTGAAGGAGCTGCACCTGGTGCCGTCCAACCTGCGGATGGCCACGGTGGACCTCGCGCTGATGCCGCTGTCCTCCCGTGAGTACCGGATGAAGAAGGCGCTCGACGCGGTGGCGGCGGACTACGACTACATGATCCTGGACGCCCCGCCGGCCTTCGGCCTCTTGAACCTGAACGCGATCGTGGCGGCGCAGGATCTGTTCATCCCGGTGCTCCCCGACTTCCTCTCCTTCCACGGGCTGAAGCTGCTCTTCGAGACCCTGGACGACATCGAGGAGGACCTCGATCACCGGCTGGACCGCATCTTCGTGGTGGTGAACCAGTTCAACCCGACCACCACCATCGCGCGGGCGGCGCGCGACGCGCTGAGCCAGCACTACGGCGACTACCTGTTGCCCGACGTGGTCCGGCAGTGCACGAAGTTCGCGCAGGCGTCGAGCGAGGGCATGCCCATCTTCGCCTTCGACGCCACCAGCAAGGGAGCCAAGGACGTGCAGAAGCTGATCGATCTCACCGCCCTGTCGCCGGAGGCACCGGCGAGCGAGGAGGCCGCGGTATGAAGGGCTTCGACGCCAACGTGCCGAAGAAGAAGCCTCGCACGCGCCTCGGGAGCATGCTGGCGGAGCTCGACGAGCCCGCAACCGAGGTTGCGGAGGAGGCGCCCGCCGCCCCCGCGCCCCGCGCGAAGGCCAGGACGCCCGTGGTCGAGGACGAGCTCGAGGCCCAGGCGGAGACCATCCCGCCCACCGCCGAGGTGAGCCTTGCGCCCGCGCCGGTCGACGAGGCGCCCCCGACGCCGCAGCCCGAGTCCAAGCCTACGCCCACGGCGAGCGCCGCGGCCGCAGGCGCGGTGGTCCCCGCGCCGAAGGCGGTGGCCGCGCGCGCCACCGAGCCGCGCGCGGTGGTCGCCGAGGCGCCGCGGCAGCACGGCCCTGAGACCAAGCCTGCGCCCACCGCGCGCGCCGCGGCGCCAGCGGCCAAGGCCCCGAGGCGCCGCGCCCCAAAGGCGGCGATCGAGCCCGCCGCGCGGCGACCCCGCGCGCCCCAGAGCCCCCCACCCCGCGGGGGAGGTGGTCGAGGCGGGGCGCGCCCGGCTCGACGCCCTGCGCCGGCGCCTCGCCGCCGCGGACCTCGCCCGGCAGCCCGCCGCGGCCCCCGAGGCCACCGCGTCCCGGGTGCGGGAGACGGTGGGCCACCTGAAGCAGCGCCTCGACGAGGTGCTGGGGGAGCGCAAGGGGCTCCTGGATGACCTGGAGCGGTCCCGAGCCGAGGTGGCCAACCTGCAGCAGCAGCTGGAGCGCGAGCAGAAGGCCCGCGCGGCGGCCGAGACCCAGGCCGAGGAGCGGGGCCGGGTGGCCGAAGAGCTCATGGCCGAGAGCGAGGCCCTCGCCGACGAGCGCGATCAGGCCCTGGCGCGGATCGCCGAGATCCAGAACCTGAACGTGGAGCAGCTCCGGCTGCTCGACGAGATGGAGGGCAACCTGGCCGAGCGCGACGCGGCGCTGGTGGCGGCCCACGGCGACGCGGAGGTCCTCCGGCACAACCTCGAGGCCGTCCAGACCGACCTGGCCCTCACCCAGACCGAGCTGGACGAGGCCCGCGATGCGCGGCGGAGCCTGGAGCGCCGGACGGAGGAGCTGGAGGCCCAGCTCGCGCGGGCGGAGGCGGCCAAGGCGGCCCTCACCGAGATCCAGCGGCTGGTCGACGGCGTCGGCTAGCACCGGCCGGTTGGATCGGACGAAATCGAGCGCATCGACGCCGCTGACCTTTCCGCAGCGCGACCGAAATCATCGTGTGTGAGATACTTCACACATTATACCCGCCGCTCTGTTGGCGATCTCATAAGTTTCGGGTAACAGCGGGAAAAACGAAGGTCGTCGGTGCTCAAGGTCCGCTTCATGCACCCCGCCATCGGGGAGTTTACGGTCTCGCTCCATCCCGGTGAGGAGATCGTGGTGGGGCGCGCGGCGGCCGAGACGGACATCGAGGTCAGCTGGGACCGCCGGATCTCCCGCCGCCACGCCCGGCTCTGGGCCGAGAACGGAGCGGTCTGGTTCGAAGACCTCGGCAGCCGCAACGGGAGCTGGCAGGGCACCGAGCCGCTGGTGGGGCCGAATCGGCTACGGCCGGGCTCCAGCGTGGTGCTGGGTGAGACGATCCTCATCATCCCCGACGTGTTGAGCGAGCTGGACGCCAAGGCGGCGGAGAGCACCCACGACGGGCTGCCGGCCATCGACCTGCGCTCGCTCCCCAGCGTGTCCACCGATCCCCTCTCCGCCCTCGAGGACCTGCTCGGCACCATGGACGTCGGCCGCCTCGAGGACACCGACCTCGACCGGCAGGATCTCGAGACGTTGGTGCCCTGGCCGGGGGGCCGGGGCGTCGAGCTGCCCCCCGAGGTCGCAGAGCTCCGCGCGACACGGCTGGTGCCCACCACCGCGGCCGCCACCCCGATCACCGCGCCCGAGCCGCTGGCCTCGGTCGAACCGCCCGCTCCGCCACCACCGCCCATCCTCATCCACGAGCCCGAGCCCGCACGCGCCGCCCCGGCTCCCGACCCCACCCCTGCCGCCCCCGAGCCCGCGCGCCGGCCGCGCCTCGGGCCCGACAACACCGTCCAGATCAGCGGCGCCCGCCCCGCGCTGGCCGCGCTGTGGGACGAGGATCTCTCGAAGGGCGGGCTCTACGCGGAGTCGGACCGACCGCCGCAGGTGGGCAGCTACGTGGAGATCCACGTGGACGGCCCCGGCGGCCCGCTCGTGCTCCACGCCACCGTGGTGTCCGCGGTGCAGCCCGAGCAGGCGGCGGCGTACGGCATGCGCCCCGGGGTGGGCCTGCAGCTCACCGACCTCAAGGGGCCCAAGCGCCAGGTGCTCGAGGCCTACGTGCGCGGCCACCGGCGCGACCTCTCGGGGGCGAACACCGAAGAGGTGGACGCGCCGGCCAGCCCCGAGATCGAGGCAGCCCTGGTCCGCGCGCGCAAGCTCCTCACCGAGGCCGACCGCGACGCGTATTACCGGGGCCTCGACCTCGCGCCGGAGTGCACGCAACAGCGCCTGCGGTCCACCCTCGACGAGCTGCACGCTACCTTCGACACCGCCCTGACCGCCGCCACCCCGCCCCAGGCCGCACGGCTGCGCGCCGCGCGCACGGTGGTGGAGCGCTTGAGCCGGATCCTCCTCAACCCCGAGGCCCGGCTCGAGTACGACTTCAGGGCCGGGCACGTGCGGGCGCTCGAGCGACTGGCGCTGGCCGCCGACAAGGCCGGCCCCGACCTGGCCACCCTCCGGCGGGTGTGGAACCGGGTGGCGCCCGAGAAGGTCGAGGAGGCCGCGCGCCTCACCCGCAAGGCGTTCTCGGCCCGCCAGGAGCACGACCTCGAGCAGGCGGTGCGCCACGGCCGCCAGGCGCTCGAGCTCAACCCGTTCTTCGAGGAGCTCAAGAAGACGGTCGACACCTGGGAGAAGCTCCGGCGCGAGACCAGCTCGCCCGACGCGAGCACCCGGCCGCGCCCCAACACCACCCCCGGCAAGCGCAAGAAGCGCTGAAGCGGGCGGCCCGGGACCCTGGCAAGCGAAGCGCGCAGCGGGGCGAAGCCACGCGGAGATGGGTGGGACGGCTCCGCCGGCCCGGGACCCTAAGGATCAAAGCGATAGCCGGCCCCGCGAACGGTGATGAAGTGCTGGGGCGACTCGGGGTCCCGCTCGAGCTTGCCCCGGAGCTGCGCGAGGAAGTTGTCGACGGTGCGGGGCGAGCCGTTGTGCGTCACCCCCCACACCTCGCGCAAGAGGGCTTGCCGTTCGTAGACCCGCCCGGGGTTGTCGAGGAAGAAGCGCAGGAGCTCGAACTCCAGGTGCGTCAACTTGACCTGCTGATCCGCCCGCAGGACCTCACGCGTGTCGAGGTTCACGTGGACGTCGGAGAACCGCGACACCCGCTGGGCCGCCCCCACCGCGCTCGCGGTGCGGAACCGGCGCAGCACCGCCGCCACCCGCGCCATGAGCTCGGCGAGGGCGAAGGGCTTGGTGACGTAGTCGTCCGCGCCGAGCCGGAGGGCCGCCACCTTGTCGTATTCGCCCTCGCGCGCCGACAGCACCACCACCGGGGTGAGGTTCCCCTGCTCGCGCACCTCGCGCAGGACCGCGAGCCCGTCCTTGTGAGGCAGGTTGATGTCGAGGAGCACGAGGGCGGGGGGCGCGGAGAGGATCTCGTCCATGGCCGACTGCCCGTCGTGCACCACCTTCGGATCGTAGCCCTCCAGCCGGAGGTTGAGGGCGAGGCCGGCGGCGATGGCCTCGTCGTCCTCCACGATCAGGATCCGCGGGCTGCTCACCCCACGGTCCTCGCCAGGTTTCGCTTCAGGCGCAACCGGAACTCCGACCCGGCACCCGGGCGGGAGTAGAGCTCGACCACGCCCTTGTGGGCCTTGGCCACCGCGCGCACGATCGACAACCCCAGCCCGCTGCCCGGCGCGCGCCCATCGCGGGCGGCCTGGCCGCGGTGGAACTCCTCGAAGATCAGCTTCTGCTCCTCCTTCGAGATGCCCGGGCCGCTGTCCGCCACCGTGATCACCACCTCCTTCGCGTCGGCGTGGGCGAACAGGCGGATCCTCCGATCCTCGGGCGGCGAGTACTTGTGGGCGTTCACCAGCAGGTTCGAGAGGGCCAGGGCCAGGGCGGCGCGATCCGCCACGAAGCGGAGCTCGGGGAGCGAGACGTCGACCTCGATCGGCTCGGCGATGGTCGCGGCCCTGAACGCCTGCAGGGCGTCATCCGCCACCGCCTTCAAGGAGACGTCGTCCATCGCGAAGGGGTGCCTCCCGGTCTCGAGCCGCGACAGCTCGATCACCCGGGACACCAGGCCGTCGAGGCGCTGGACCTCCTGCTGGAGCAGCCGGAGACACTCGGCCTTGTCGGTGGGGTCGAGGCGCTCGTCCCCGAGGGTGTCCATGAACATCCGGATGGACGTCAGCGGCGTGCGGAGCTCGTGGGAGACGGTGGAGACGAAGTCGTTCTGCACGTTTGCCAGCGACGCCCCGCGGGACACGAACATCGAGCCGAGGATGTAGCCGGTGAGGCTGGTGGTGCAGAACGCCAACAGGAGCAGGCCCGCAACGAGGTTCACAGACTCCTGCCCCACCGCCAGGAGCACGATGCCCAGGGCGAGCATCAGCACCGTGGGCACCAGGGTCGCCAGCATGAGGGTGATCTGGGCCCGCCTCAGCAGGACGTTGGCGGGTGCTCGGAAACGAGCCAACTTGGGCGGGGCGCGCATGTGGCAGGAGGGTGTCGGCGCCGATGCTACCACTTTTACCCTTTACAACCCGCGCCCGCTCTGTAGTTTGCGCCTCGACAACTCGCGGCTCGACGCAGCGACCCATAGGGCGGTCGCCGCGTTTTCGCGCGTCGGGGTTGGACGTCCAACGCGGGGGGTTGGCGGCGTCGGCGGCGGGTCCAGGGGGCTCGGCTTCGGCGGGGACGTTCATCTTCGAGGCTCGGAATCGACCGCGCACGACCGTAGAGGGTTAGCCGTGATCAGCGACCTGAAAACCCTGAGAAACATTGGGATCTCCGCCCACATCGACAGCGGCAAGACGACCCTGACGGAGCGGATCCTGTTCTACACCAACCGCGTCCACGCCATTCACGAGGTGAAGGGTAAGGACGGCGTCGGTGCCAAGATGGACTCCATGGAGCTGGAGCGCGAGCGCGGCATCACCATCGCCAGCGCCGCGACGCACTGCTCCTGGGCCGGGCACCACGTCAACATCATCGACACCCCCGGGCACGTCGACTTCACCATCGAGGTGGAGCGGTCGCTGCGCGTCCTCGACGGCGCAATCCTGGTGCTGTGCTCGGTGGCCGGCGTGCAGAGCCAGTCCTTCACCGTGGACCGGCAGATGAAGCGGTACAACGTGCCGCGCATCGCGTTCGTGAACAAGTGCGACCGCACCGGCGCGAACCCCATCCGGGTTCGTGACCAGCTGCGCGAGAAGCTGAACCACAACGCGGTGCTCCTGCAGCTGCCGATCGGCCTCGAGGACAAGCTCGAGGGCGTCATCGATCTGGTGACGATGAAGGGCATCTACTTCGAGGGCCCGACCGGGAACGACGTGGTCATCCGCGACATCCCGGCCGAGCTCAAGGACGAGGCGGACGCCTACCGCGAGGAGATGCTGGACCAGGTGTCCATGTTCTCCGACGAGCTCACCGAGGCCATCCTCGAGGAGAACGTCACCGTCGAGCTGGTGAAGGACGCGATCCGCAAGGGCACCCTGTCCCTGCAGCTCACGCCGGTGTTGCTCGGCTCCGCGTACAAGAACAAGGGCGTGCAGCCCCTGTTGGACGCGGTGATCGACTACCTGCCCTGCCCCACGGACGTGACCAACGAGGCCATCGACCTGACCTCGCCGGACGAGTCCCGGGTGAAGATGTCGTCGTCGTCGTCGGACCCGACGGTGGCCCTCGCCTTCAAGCTGGAGGACGGTCGCTACGGTCAGCTGACGTACTTCCGCGTCTACCAGGGCAAGCTCGAGAAGGACATGTTCATCGTGAACACCCGGACGGGCAAGAAGGTGAAGATCGCCCGCCTGGTGCGCATGCACTCCGACGAGATGGAGGACATCACGGGCGCGAGCGCGGGCGACATCGTGGCGATCTTCGGCATCGACTGCCACTCGGGCGACACGTTCACCGACGGCACGCTGAAGGTGGCGATGACGTCGATCCACGTGCCGGATCCGGTGATCTCGCTGTCCGTCAAGCCGGTGGACAGCAAGAGCGAGCAGAACATGTCCCGCGCGCTCCAGCGCTTCACCAAGGAGGACCCGACGTTCCGGGCCGAGGTGGATCAGGAGTCGGGCGAGACGGTGATCTCGGGCATGGGTGAGCTGCAGCTCGACGTGTACATCGAGCGCATGCGGCGCGAGTACTCCGTGAAGGTCGAGGTGTCGCCGCCCCAGGTGGCGTACCGTGAGACCATCACGCAGCCCGCGAAGTACGACTACACCCACAAGAAGCAGACCGGCGGCTCGGGTCAGTACGGCAAGATCAGCGGCATGATGGAGCCGAACCCGGACGCGGACTTCACCTTCGAGGACAAGGTGGTGGGCGGCAACGTCCCCCGCCAGTTCATCCCGTCGGTGGAGAAGGGCTTCAAGTCCATGCTGGCCAAGGGCCGGATGCTGGGCTTCCCCGTAGTCAACCTGAAGGTGACCCTGGAGGACGGCGCGTACCACGCGGTGGACTCCTCGGACATCGCCTTCCAGGAGGCGGCGCGCGGCGCGTTCCGGGCCACCTGGGACAAGGCCAAGCCGAAGCTCCTGGAGCCCATCATGCGGGTCACCATCGAGGGGCCCTCGGAGCACGCGGGCAACGTGCTGACCACCATCATGCAGCGGCGTGGCATGGTGATCGGCTCGCAGGAAGACGAGGGGATGACGAAGACCGAGGCGGAGGTGCCGCTGGCCGAGATGTTCGGCTACGCTACCACCCTGAGGTCGGCTACCCAGGGTAAGGCGGAGTTCACCATGGAGTTTGCGAAGTACTCGCAGGTCCCGGACTCCATCGAGACCGAGCTCAAGGAGAAGGCGGCCAAGGCCGCCGCGGGCAAGAAGTAGGGGAGGCGCAAGATGTACCGCAAAGAAGTCAACGCGCAGAGCCCGCTCCGGATCCTGGAGCGCTCCATCCACGGGGGCCTCGGCAAGGGGAACCTCGGCGTCGTGATGGCGCGGGCCGGGGTCGGCAAGACCGCCTTCCTCGTGCAGATCGGCCTCGACGACCTGATGCAGGAGAAGGACGTCTTGCACGTGGCCCTGGGCCAGAGCCTGGAGCACGTGCAGTCCTGGTACGACGGGCTGTTCGACGACATGGCCCGGGACACCAACCTGGAGGACCGGGACGCGGTCCGGGCCAGCGTCGCCAAGCGGCGGGTGATCCAGGCGTACTCGGAGAGCCGCCTCGCGCCGGAGCAGCTCGAGAAGGTGGTGGCGCTGTACACCCAGCACCTGGGCATCAACCCCAGCGTCATCCTCGTGGACGGTTGTGAGTGGGACGACGACGTCGTCGCGCACGCCGCCGACCTCGGGGCCTACAAGGCCCTGGCCCGTCGGCTGGGGGCCGAGCTGTGGATGACCGCCCAGACCCACCGCCACACCGCCGGCGTGCACCCGACTCGGATCCCCGAGCCCTGCTCGGCCTACGAGAAGGTCATCGACGTGGCCGTGTTCCTCGAGCCCCACGACCACCTGGTGCGCGTGCGGATCCTCAAGGACCACGACAACCCCAACGTGGATGAGACCCACCTGGAGCTGGAGCCCGACACCCTGCAGCTGGTGAGCGACGACAAGATCGTCGGCCCCGCCTCGATGCCGGCCCGGGCCTACACGCTCCTGTCCGGCGGCGCCAACGGCGCCGAGGCGGAGTTCGGGGCGCTGGCCGAGGAGTACGGTCTCACCGAGATCAACTACTCCTTCGCCGGCCGCACCACCGCCCGCTCCCGCGGCGTGGTGGAGCTGAGCGAGGCCGAGCTGAAGCAGGGCGAGGTGAGCGGCGCGTACGTCGAGGCGCAGCTCCACCGGCAGTTCCCCAAGACCCCCCAGTTCCGGAAGATGCTCCAGACCATCTGGCATCAGGTGAACACGGCGGGTCAGGTGTTCGTGGTGGGGATGATCCTCCCCGACAACACCGTGAACGGGGGCACCGGCTGGGCGGCCGAGCTGGCCAAGCACTTCGGCAAGCCCGTGCACGTGTACGACCAGGAGAAGAAGGGCTGGTTCACCTGGACCGGCAAGGAGTGGAAGACCGAGGAGCAGCCCAAGGTCAACCGCACCCGCTTCACCGGCACCGGCACCCGGTTCCTGTCCGACGAGGGCAAGACCGCCATCCGCGCCCTCTTCCAGGCCTCCTTCGGCAACCCGCCGGTCAAGAACCAGGGCTGAGCCCCTGACCTCGCGCGCGGCCTCCGCCGCGCGCCCCCCTCACAACCTCACGACGCAAGCCCGGTTGCCGGGTCGACGCCGGCGCTCATCCTCGCGATCCTCCGAGCCGCGCGTAGGCGCGTCGCGGGTAGGGACCTCGCATGCAGGGCGGGTTGTCGCCGGGACATGGGCGCGCAAGGACGCAAGACGCCAAGGGTCATCACACCGACATCGATTGATGGAGCGCCGAGCACCGTGCTCGGGCCCTCTGCTTCTTCTTTGCGTCTTCGCGTCTCTGCGCGAGCCCAGGACAGCGTCCCGCTCAGCTGCGCGCCAAGGACCGCCGCCTCGGTGACACGGCAGCCGGGTACACCGGGCCTGGTTCGTGGGCTGTGGGCTCGAGCGGCAGAGACGCTCGAAAGTGGGCTGCGGCGAGGCCGCTCGACGGTGGGTGGGGCGGGAGAGAGACGCCGCGTGGGCGGCGCGGCGGGGCTCAGCTGCCCTTCACGAGGGGGGCGATGTCGGCGGGGCTCGGCGGGCCGTTCGGGTGGGCGACGCCGTTGATGTAGAAGCTCGGGGTGCCCTGCACGCCGGCCTCCTCACCCTGCTCCATGTCGGCCTTCACCATCTTCTCGGTCTCCGGGTCCTTCATGCAGGTGTCGAACTTCGCCGCGTCCAGGCCGACCTCCTGGGCCCAGCCGGCGTACTTGTCGGCGCCGAGGGCGCGCTGGTTGTCGAAGATCTTGTCGTGCAGCTCCCAGAACTTGCCCTGCTGGTTGGCGCACTGGGCGGCCATGGCAGCGGGGAGCGCCTGCTCGTGGAACGAGAGCGGGAAGTGGAGGAAGTACACCTTCACGTCGTTCGGGTAGGCCTTCACCAGCTCCTCCACCGAGTCCTTGGCCCGGGCGCAGTAGGGGCACTGGAAGTCGCTGAACTCCACCACGGTGATCTTGGCGTCCGGGTTGCCCTTCATCGGCCGGCCGGCCAGCTCGAAGCTCGCCTTGGCGGCCTCCGGCGCGGGCAGCTCGGAGTTCAGGCCCTTCTCCTTCTTCAGGCGCTCGATCTCGTTGCGCACCGTCTCCTGGGCCTTCTGGGACACCAGGAACTGGCGGATCCGCTCCTTGATCATGTCGAAGGGCGGCGCGTCGGGGCGGGGCTTGACGTTCTCGTCGTAGAACTTCTGCACGTCCTCGTCGGACGCCACCGACTGGGCCTTGTTGAGGGCCTCGATGTACTCCTGGTCGGTCTGCCCCTTGGCCTTGGCCGCCTCGGTGATCAGCATCTCGGCCAGGAAGCCCTCGAGCTCCTGCTCCTCGAGCTTGAAGCGCGCCATCTGCTGCTCGCGCTCGAGGCGCTTGAAGGACTTCTTGCGCTTCTCCACGAACTCGCCGTAGGTCAACTTGCCGCCGTTCCAGCTGGCCACCACCTGGTCGGCGGGGAGGCGGAGGTCACCGGCCTTCTGGGCCTGGATGCCCTTGGCGGCGGGGGCGGCGTTCTCGCCGCGCACCGGCTCCGCCGCCTTGGGGCAGCCGGCGAGGCCGAGGGCCACGAAGAGGAGGAGCATGGGGTCTCGTCTGGTCATCGCGGAACGGCATGGCACGAGCGCAAGGCCACCGACAAGCGAAGACAGCGCGCCTGAGGCCAACCGAAGGTTGGGCTCGTCATCGCCTGACGATCGGCGGCGGCCCCCAAAGGGGGGCGTTTCCGTCCGAGGGGCGTGCGAAGAGGCCAACCGGAGGTTGGGCTCGTTATCGCCTGACGATCGGCGGCGGCCCCCAAAGGGGGGCGTTTCCGTCCGAGGGGCGTGCGAAGAGGCCAACCGGAGGTTGGGCTCGTTATCGCCTGACGATCGGCGGCGGCCCCCAAAGGGGGGCGTTTCCGTCCGAGGGGCGTGCGAAGAGGCCAACCGAAGGTTGGGCTCGTTATCGCCGGGCGGTGCCGCGTGAGCGTCTCGCGGTTGGCCGGACTCCCCGCGCTGCGGGTCGAGGGCCCGGGGCGCCCCTGGGTGCTGTTGCATGGCTTTGGGCAGACCGCGCAAGCGTGGGACCACGTGCTGGCGGCGCGCGGGGAGGCCGTCGCGGCGGTGGCCCTCACCCTCCCCGGCCACGCCGACGCGCCCCCCGCGCCCGCCACCTTCGAGGCCACGGTGGACAAGCTGGCCGAGGCCCTGACCGAGCTCTCCGCGGACCCGCTCCCGGTGCTGGGCTACTCGCTGGGCGGGCGCCTCGCCCTCGGGCTCGCGTGCCGTCACCCGAGCCGGATCGCCCGCGCGATCGTGGTCGGCGCCCACCCAGGCCTGGCCGACCCCGCCGCGCGGGCGGAGCGGGCGGCCCTCGACGACGCTTGGGCCCAGCGCCTCGAGCAGGAGGGCGTGGTCGCGTTCTTCCGCGCCTGGCGCGCCCAGCCCCTCTTCGCCAGCCAGGCCTCCGCCCCTCCCGAGCGGCGGGCCGCCCGCGCCGCGGCCGAGGCGCGGCACGACCCCCGACGGCTGGCCGGCGCGATGCGCGCGCTCTCGCTCGGCCGGATGCCCCTGTGGACCCCGGCCCTGGCCGCCGGCACGGTCCCGCTGACCTACTTGGTGGGGGCGCTCGACGCCAAGTTCACCGCGGTGGCGGGCGAGCTCGCGCGCGAGGTGCCGCGCCTCGACGTGCGGGGGGTGCCGGGCGTGGGCCACGACGTGACGCTCGAGGCGCCCGAGGCGCTGGCCGGGTTCCTGGGCTGAGGGCGCTCAGCAGCCGGGCGGTGACCACGCGGTGCCGGCGGCCCGGAGCCGACGCTCCA
The DNA here is from genome assembly GCA_020632995.1 of Deltaproteobacteria bacterium. Classification (GTDB taxonomy): domain Bacteria; phylum Myxococcota; class Kuafuiibacteriia; order Kuafuiibacteriales; family Kuafuiibacteriaceae; genus JACKEN01. The sequence continues at coordinate 1,950,625 of JACKEN010000001.1, forward strand.
CCAGGGCGTGGGCGCCGTGCAGCGCGGCCGCCCCGAGGCCGGTGAAGAGCGCGAGGCCGAAGGAGACGACCGCGCCCTCCCCCGCCAGCCGGGCCCCCGCGAAGCGCCCGAGCGCCACACAGGCGACAGCGACCCCGAGCCAGGTCCAGCCCCACCCCAACAGCAGCATCAGCCAGGTCCTGGGCGCCAGCATGGGTCGCTGCCCCGGCCCAAGGCACCAGGGCGTCCCGATCCTGTCACGCCGAGGACGCGTCGGTCGACCCGGTGGGATCCCCTGAAACCAGCGCGAGGCGCACCACCTCCAGGCGGGCGGAGACCCCCTTGAGCTGGGGGGTGAAGGGCGGGCTCACCGTGAAGCCGCTCAGGTCGAGGTCCGCCTGCGCAACCAGGCTTGACGGCGCCACCACCTCGCCCGGCCCCGCCGCGCCCTGCAGGCGCGCCGCCACGTTCACCGACTGGCCGAAGTAGTCGAGGGCGCCGTTGGCGGTGACCGCGAAGCAGGGGCCGGCGAAGACGCCGATCTTGAGGAACACCCCGGCCGAGGCGGGGTGCGCGGCGCGGAAGGCGGGGAAGGCGCGCTCGGCGTCCAGGGCGGCGGCCAGCGCCTGGTCCTCGGTGATGAAGGTGGCCATCACCGCGTCGCCGATCGTCTTCACCACCGCGCCCTGGTGGCGATGGATGCAGTCCTCGAGGAGATCGAAGTGGTCCTGCACCAGCCGGAACGCCGCCGCGTCACCCTCCCGGGCGTAGAGCGCGGTGGAGTCGGACAGGTCGCTGAACAGGAGCGCGGCCCGCCCCACCCGGAGCCCCAGGCCCGGCTTCAGGGCCTCCCGGGAGAAGAGCCGGCGGAACCCGGGCACCGTGGTGACCTCGTACGCGGTGGCGGCCTGGCTCGACCAGACCAGGTGCTCGAGCTTCACGTGTCGGGCCTCGCCCCCCTCCGAGCGCACCGTCACCGCGCCGCCCGGCGCCACGTCCACGTGGCCCGGCGTCAACTCGACTTGCGTGAGGGTGAGCGCCGCCACTGCAGGTTGACCTGCCTCCGCCTTCACGGTGGCGAGCCCTCCCCCGCGGGCGAAGACGCGGTAGCGGCCGGGCGCGTCGGGCACCGCCAGGGTGGCCGACGCGCCGGGCTCGAGGACGCACTGAGCCACCACGTGGGGCGTGGCGGCGGGGCCGCCGGTGCAATACACCGCCTCGGTGACCTCGCGCACCGCGGGCGCGACCCTGAAGGTGGCCTCCACCGCCTGGTCGAGGTCGAGGCTGAAGGTGATGTCGCAGAGCGGGCAGTGGGCGCGACCCTCGAGCGCGGACAGCTCCGGCAGGCGCTCCGAGGCGGTGCGGCAGCTCGGGCACACCACGTCCCAGGACAGCTCCAACAGGCCCGCCACCGCCCCCGCGAGGCAGAGCTCGAGCACCGCCCGGCGAGGCGCGCCCCACGCGTCGGCGAGGGCGAAGGGCCGGATCCGGGTCACCACGCCGTCGCTGCCCTTTCGCAACATGGCCTGCAGCTTGTCGAGCCAGACCCGCGCCGCCTCGTCGGCCAGCTCCGCGGTGCGGGCCACCGCCGCCTCGAGGGCCTTGTCGTGCAGCATCACGTCCGGCGTGAGCGGGTGGCCGGCGAGCTCGTCGTCCAGGCGGCGGATCCCGTCCGCGATCTTCTTGCCCGCCACCTTGGCCGCCACGCGGGCCAGGGGCACGTTCCGCCGGAGGCCGGGCAGAAGGGCCACCTCGGCGTCTACCTGGCAGCCGCCGGGGCGGGGGTGGACCTCGAGCGAGAAGCGGATCTCCTCCACCGGGCCCTTCACCACCTGGCGCCGCACCGAGAGGCGCCGCGGCGCCTCCCACTCGAACGGGAGCTCCGCCCACTCCACCGACATCGGCCCGAACTTGCTCGTGACCAGGAAGCGGGCCGGGCCCCCCTCGGGGTTGGGGCGGGCGTGGATCTCGGCCATGCCGGACGCCTCGTTGAGGCGCTGGGTGTCCGAGACGAGGGGCCACAGGGCCTCGGGGGCGGCGTGGCAGGCCACCTCGATGCGCTCCACCACCGGCTCCACCATGGCGCCGGAGGATAACACGGGCCCCGTCTCCTCGGTCAGCGGGGCGGGCGGAGGGGGCCACCCCGAGGCGCCGGGCGGGGGGCGGCGGCGGCCTGCCGCCAGCGCTCCGCCAGCACCACCGCGGCGGCGGCGGAGACGTTCAGGCTCTCGACCTGGCCGGTGCCCGGGATGCCGATGCGCTGGTGGCTCGCGGCGCGCACCGCGCGGGTCACGCCGTCGCGCTCGTTGCCCAACACCACCACCGTGCGCGGGGCGAAGCGGTGCTCGAAGAGGCTCGCCTTGGTCTCCCCCGCGGTGGCCACGATCTCGAAGTCGGCGTCGGCCAGCGCGTCGAGCGCCTCGACCAGGTCGCGGACGGTGATCACCTCGACCCAGGTCGCGCCGCCCTCGGCCACCCGCCGGGCCGCTGGCGTCAAGTCGGCTTGCGGCTCCACCAGCACCGCGCGCACCCCGAAGTGGGCCGCGGTCCTGAGGATCGCGCCGAGGTTGTGGGGGTTCTCGACCCCGTCGAGCGCCACCAGGGTCATCGGGCCGCGCTCCTCCAGCACGGTGTCGAGGTCCGCCACCTCGTGCCGGGCCAGGATGCAGATCCCCTCGTGGTGTGCGCTGGCCGACACCCGCTCCAGCTCCTCGTCCTCCACCACGTGGTAGGCCCGCCGGTTCTGCGCGCAGTACTTCAGGAGGTCCCGGAACTCCGGGATGGTGGCCTCGGTGATGTAGGCCCGGATGATGCGGTCCGGCCACCGCTCGAACAGGGCTCGGCAGGCGTGCTTGCCCGAGACCTTCACCTCTTCGCTGCGTCGACCGCGTCCGCCCCGAGCCATGGGCGGATGCTGCCCAGGGGATGACGCGATGGGCAAGCGGAGCGCGCCGCGGAGCGCAGCTCCGCGAAGAGGGGTGGGACGGCTCCGCCGACCCGGGCCCCCAGGCAAGCGGAGGTGCGACGACATGTCGCAACGATCCGCCCGCCCGCGTGTTACGTACTCCCGGCGTGGCCCCGCTGTCCCCGAGCCTGCCTGGCGTGTGCCTCGTGGCGCTCCTGCTCGCCGCGCCCGCGGCGGCCCAGGTGCCCACCGCCACAACCACCTCCAGCGCGGCCGCCCTGGTGCCGCCGCAGCTCCTGAGCCAGCCCGAGCTGCCCTACCCCGACGAGGCCAAGGCGTTGGGGGTGTCCGGGCCGGTGCGACTCACCCTCACCGTGGACGAGGCGGGCGACGTCTCCGCCGCCCAGGTCCTCGAGGCCCCCCACCCGAGCCTGGCCCGGGCCGCCCTCGCCGCGGTGGCGCTGTTCCGCTTCGCCCCCGCCCTCGAGGACGGGGTGCCCATCGCGGTGACCCTGGACTTCACCTACCGCTTCGTCCTCCCGAGCGAGGGCGAGACCGCACCCCCCGAGCCCCCGCCGGTGGCCCTGCACCCGGAGCCCTCACGCCCCGGCGACGCCCCCGAGAGCTCGGCCTTCACGGTGGTGGTGCTCGGCAAGCGGCCGCCGCGCTCGGCCACCGACTTCACGCTCTCGTTGGGGGTCACTCACGCCGCGCCCCCGGCCGGCACCTCGGGCTCGGCCCTGATGCGCAAGGCGCCTGGCGTCTACATCGCGCAGCACGGCGGGGTCGGCAAGGGACACCAGATCTTCCTGCGCGGCTTCGACGCGGTGCACGGCCAGGACGTCGCGGTGAGCGCGGGCGGGATCCCGGTGAACGAGGTCTCCAACGTGCACGGCCAGGGCTACGTCGATCTGCACTACGTGATCCCCGAGGTGGTGAAGTCGATGCGGGTGCTGGCCGGGCCCTTCGACCCGCGCCAGGGCGACTTCGCGGTGGCCGGCTCCCTCGACATGACCCTCGGCCTCACCCGGCGCGGGCTCATCGGGCGGGTCACCGCGGGGCGCTTCGGGCTGCTGCGGGCGATGGCGGCGTGGGGCCCGGAGTCGGAGCCGGACGAGACCTTCGTCGCGACCGAGCTGGTGCGCGCCAACGGCTTCGGTGAGAACCGGGCCTGGGGGCGCCTGTCGGCGATGGGGCAGGTCGTCCTGCCGTTGATGCCCGGGGTGTCGCTGCGGCTGATGAGCAGCACCTACGCGGGGCGCTTCGACGCGGCGGGCGTGGTGCGGGCCGACGACTACGCGGCGGGCCGCATCGGCTTCTACGACACCTACGACAGCAACCAGGGCGGCGCCAGCGCGCGCCACCAGGGCCTGGTGGAGGTGCGCTACGAGGGCGAGGGCACCGACGCCGCCTTCAGCACCTGGGTGGTGCGCCGGGACCTCCGGCTCCGCCAGGACTTCACCGGGTTCCTGCTGAACCCGGAGGGCGACGGGGTGGAGCAGACCTCGGGCGCGACCACCTTCGGCGGCGGCGGATACTACCGGCGCGCGGTGGCGGAGCGGCTCATCGGTGAGATCGGCGTGCAGTTCCGGCACGACCGCACCACCCGCGTGCAGGACCGCCTGCGCACGGTGGACGGCCAGGCCTTCCTGCGCGACCTCGAGGACGACCTGCAGATCACCGACCTCGGCATCTACCTCGACGGCGAGCTCGCCCTCCCCTTCGACCTCGTGCTCCGGGGCGGGGTGCGGGCCGAGGGGCTGGCCTACGTCATCGACGAGACCCTCGCCGCGAGCCCCCGCCGCGAGGCGTTCGGCTACCACCTGGCGCCGAAGGCCACCTTGCAGTGGCGTCCCATGCCCGCGCTGAAGCTCTTCGCCAGCTACGGCAACGGGTTCCGCTCCCCCCAGGCGGTGACCCTGGGCCAGGGCGAGCGCTCCCCCCTGACCGTCGTGCAGGGGGGCGAGCTGGGCGGGCGCCTGCGCCTCGGGCCGCTCGAGGCCACCCTGGCCGGCTTCGCCACCTACGTGGAGGAGGATCTGATCTTCGACCACACCACCGGCCAGAACGTGTTCTCTGGGGCCACCCTGCGCACCGGTGCGGCCCTGGTGGCCGAGGCCCAGCCCTGGGAGTTCCTCCACGTCTTGGGGAGCCTCACCTGGACGTACGCGGTGCAGCCCGAGTCCGGGCAGCGGGTACCCTACGTGCCCGCGTTCGTGGGCCGCCTCGACGTCGACGGGCACGAGCACGTGGGCGAGTGGTTCGGGATCCCGGCCGGCCTCTTCGCCGCCGCCGGGCTCACCGTGGTAGGCCCCCGCCCCCTGCCCTTCGGCGAGTCGTCGGCCCCCCTCGCGCTCCTCGAGGCATCGGTGGGGGTGGAGCTCGGGCCGGTGGCCCTCAGCCTCGAGGGGATGAACCTCCTGAACCTCGAGTACCGGGACGGCGAGTTCGTCTATGCGTCGGACTTCATGCCCCAGGGCGCGACGTCCATGCTCCCGGCCCGACACTTCACCGCCGGCCAGCCGCTGACCGTGCAAGGTACCTTGACGGTGGACTACTGAATGGGAACGAAAGCCAGCCTGCTCCTCCTCGCCCTCCCCCTGGCCGCGTGCGGCGGCGACGGCCGCGGCTACACCCAGGTCGCCCTGGAGGTCGCGGCCGACGCCCCCTCCGCCCCGAACCAGCACGGCTACATCGTCACCCTGACCCGGGCCGAGGCCTCGATCGGGCCGGTGTACTTCTTCGAGGGCGAGCCCCTCTTCGCGCGGGTGCGACGCCAGGCCCTCGGCCTGCTCATCGGCACCGCGTACGCGCACCCCGGGCACTACCAGGAGGGCGCCGCGGTGGCCGAGCTCCTGGACCCGCGGGTGGTGGACTTGATGGCCGGGGACGCGGCGGCGCTCGGCACCGCGGACGGCGTCACAGGCGCCTACAACTCGGCCGAGCTCACGTTCGGCCCGAGCGCCGACCTGGACGGGGTGGCCATCCGCGTGGCGGGGACGGCGGAGAAGGACGGCCAGACGATCGCCTTCTCAGGCTCGCTCACCGACACGATCACCATCGAGGGCATCACCTTCGGAGCCACGGTCGGCACGAACACCGCCAAGGTCCGGGCCAGCATCGACCTCGGGGCGTGGCTGGAGCGGGCCGACTTCGGCGCCCTGGGCGCGGACGGAGTGCTCACCCCGGGCGACCAGCCCCACAACGCCCTTTCGCGGGGCGTGGACAACACCTCGAGCATCCGGTTCGAGCTCATCGAGCCGTGAGGGACGACATGCGCAAGCTGTCCTGCGTCCTCCTCGCCCCCCTCGCCCTCGCCGCGTGCGGCGGAGGCACCGGCAACCTGGCCTTCACCACCTACGGTGAGGACTTCATCGAGGTGGGCATCCCCGCCGCGCCTTCGCCCGACGACGAGGGGGTGGTGGACGGGTGGTCCGTCCGCTACGACAAGTTCCTCATCGTCCTCTCGGACCTCGAGGTCGACGACGACGAGGGTGCCTCGGTGGTCGGCGACCCCACCGAGCGGGTGTTCGACATGACCCGACGAGGCCCGCACGCGGTGGCCGCCTTCAGCGAGCTCCCCGCCGGCACCTTCCGCGAAGTGGCGGTCACGGTGAAGAAGGCCTCAGGGGCGGTGGCCGGTAACGCCACCAGCGACGACGTGGCGCTGATGAACACCGCCGGCTATTCGGTCTACGTCGAGGGCGAGGCCACGAAGGGCGGCGTCACGAAGTCCTTCGCGTGGGGCTTCGACACCCAGACCCGCTACGCGGAGTGTGAGGACGCGGACGGCGCCCTCGGGGTGGTGATCCCCACCGGGGGCGAGGCCCAGCTCCAGCTCACCATCCACGGCGACCACCTGTTCTACGACGACCTGCAGTCGCCCGACGCGGTGATCCGCTTCGAGGCCATCGCGGGCGCCGACGTCGACGACGACGGGAAGGTGACCCTGGCCGAGGTGGGCGCGGTGGACCTCACCGCCCTCCCCGAGGGCGAGTACGGCACCGGGGGCGACGGGAGCGTCCAGGATCTGCAGGCCTTCCTGCGCGATCTGACCCGCACCTTCGTCCACTTCCAGGGTGAGGGCCACTGCCACGCCGAGCGGCTCTGAGCCGGCGCCCCTTGCGGTTTCGGGCGCCCTGGGCTTTGAAGGGCCCATGCGGCGCTCCGCTCTGCTCTTGTGCACCCTCGCCGCGTGCGCCACCCCCCAGGACGCCCAGCGCCCTGCCGCGCCGGAGCCCACCCTGGTGGAGCCCACCGAGCACCCGCCGCCCCCCGACCGCGCCCACCTCCCCCGGGACCTGAAGACCCTCGGGGCGATGACCCCGCGCTGGTCGGCCGAGGGGGGCCCGTGGGCGGCCCTGGGCGAGGCCCACGTGTTCCAGCTCTTGCCGCGGCAGGGTGAGTTGCGCGCGCTGGCGCTGGCCGGGGGGCGCGAGGCGTGGCGCGTGCACGTCTACGGGGTCGAGGATCCTCGACTGGCGCCCCACGCGGTGGCGGGGGCGGTCCTGCTCCCCACCGCCGGGGGGCTGTGGGCGGCCCGGGCCGAGGACGGGGCGGAGACCTGGCGCTGGCCTGGCACCATCGACGCGCTGGCGGGCGAGGACCCGGTCTTCCTCCTCGGGACCCCGCCGGGGGGCGCGAGGCAGCTCTTCGCCCTCGACCCCGCCTCCGGCGAGGCTCGCTGGGCCTTCGCCTGCCCCGGCGCCTGCGCGCTCCTGGACGCGGCGGGCGGGGCGGCGCTCTTGCGCGTCGACGCCGGTCGGGTGCTGCGGGTGGAGGGCGCCGGGGTGACCCTGAATGTGGACGGCGCGCTGCAGGCCCGCTTGCTCGACGACGCGATGGTGCTCACCGACGGCGAGGCGGTCCGGGCGGTGACCCCGAGCGGGCCGCGCTTCACCCGCGCGCTCCCCGGGGTCGAGGAGCTCACCGTGGTGCAAGGCCGCCTGCTCGCCCTCGACGGGCAGGACCTCGTCGAGCTGGACCCGACCTCGGGCGGGGACCTGGCGCGGATCCACCTCGACCCCGCGATCGCGGAGCACCTCTTGTTGTCGGAGGCCCGCCGCTTCCCCGAGGGGGAGCTCCTCGTCCCGACCGCGCCGCTCTTCGGCGCCGCCGCGGTCTACCTTTTGGTGCGCGACGACGGCACCCTGCGGGCGGTGCGCTACGGCCTGCCGGATCTCGTGGCGGTCGAGGCCCGGGGGGACCTCGCCCTCTACCGCGGCGCCACCGGGGTGGTCCTGAGCGGGACCCGGCGCCGAGGCGCCCCGGTCCGGCACTACCAGACCCCGGCCGAGGACGTGGCGGAGCAGCTCGCGGTGCTCGCCGCCCCGCCCATCGATCGGGCCCATACCCAGGCCCAGCGGCGGGCGCGGGCCTGGCTGGCCCGGCTGGGCCGCCGGGTGGTCGCCGAGCCGCTCTACGCCGCGGTGGCCAAGGCGGAGCCCGAGGCGCTGTGGGGGCTGCTCCTCGCCTTGGCGCCCGACCTGCCGGAGGACCGCGAGGTGCTGACGCAGGCCCTCCTGCGCCTCGCGGTGGTGCAGGACAACCTGCCGGTGGCCCACGCCCGGCGGGTGGCCCTCCACGCCCTCGGGGCCGCGCTCCCGGACGATGTCCTCCGTGTGCTGGAGCGGGAGGCGCCCCGCTGGCTGTCCGAGGCCCCGCGCGAGGGCTTCGGCCTCGTCGACCCGCCCGCGGACGAGCTCTGGATGCTCCCGGCCGACCCGAGCGCGCAGGCCCGAGCGTGGGCGCTCATGACCCGAGCCGCGGTGGGCGCGGTGACCGAGGCGGCGGCGCAGCGCGGCCGGGACGGCCCGCTCCTCGAGCGGATGGCCGCGACCCGGGCCACCCTGCGCCCCGCGACCCCCTGCCCGTGGCCCGCCGGCCTGCGCGGGGGCCCCTCGCCCCGCCCCGCCCCCTGCCCGCTCCAGGTGCCGCCCCCGGGCGCCACCTTCGACCCCGAGGTCCGGCGCGCGACCTGGCCGGCGCCGGGCGCGGGCGACCCGCACGACCTGTGGGTGATGTTCCGCGCCGGCGCAGCCTGGAGCCCGCCGCTCCTGACCGGGCTCACCGCGCAACCCGACCTGCAGCTCGACCGTCTGCCGGCGCAGGCCGTCCTGCAGCGGGATCGCGACGGCGACGGCCTCACGGACCTGCTCGAGGCCCGCATCGGCACCGACCCGAAGAAGGCGGACACCGACGGCGACGGGGTCCGTGACGCCGAGGATCCGAGCCCCAGCTGCCGATGGTCCGCCCCTGAGGACGACGTCGAGGCCCTCCGCCGGCAGGTGGCCTTGCGGGTGGCGGGGCTCGAGCCCTCACCCCACGGGGCGTGGCAGGACCTCTCGCCCCGCTGCCTGCCCCTCGCCCTCGCCGGGGGCCCGCTATGGCGGCCACTCGGGCCGAAGGGCGCAGGCCCCGACCGCCCCGGGCTCAGCCAGCTCACGGTGGAGGTCCTGCAAGGTGAGCTGCGTGAGCAGGCCCTGCAGGAGGCGCGGGCCTCCGGCCAGCTCGTGCCGAGCACGAGCGAGGCGCTGGCGCTCATCCGCTACGCGGTGCGGCATGGCCCCCTCGACGGCGAGGGCGCCACCCTGATCTTCGTCCGCGGCCCCGATGGGTGGCGCCCGGTGGGCGAGGTCCGGCGCTGGATCTCCTGAGCGCAAGGCGCTATGCAACTCGGCGATGAGCATGCCGAGCCTGCGCGCGTACGCCGACCTCGACGCGGCCCTCGCCGATGACACCACGGACGGCGTGGTGTTGATCACCGGCGACGTCGCCGCCGCTGTCCATCCCCGCCTCGACGCCGCCCTCGCCGCGGCCCGGGCCGCCGACGCCCAGCTGGGCACGCCCCCGGGGGTGCTGGTGGTGCCCGGGGTCCCCGGTGGCCGGGTGGTGGTGGCGGTGGCCGGCCCGCTCGACCGGGATCAGGACGACGTCCGCGCCTTCCGCGACGCGGGCCAGGCCGCCCTCGCCCGCGCCCGGGACGCCGGGCTGGTGCGCCCGCTGGTCGTGGTGGGCGGGGTCCCGGCGGGCGACGCCCGCTACGTCCACGCGACCGCGGTGGCCTTCATGGGGGCCCTCGCCGGCCTCTGGCAGCCGCTGGAGGCCCGGGAGCACCTGGGCGAGGAGGCGGCGGAGCCGGTGCGGGCGGTGGCCCTGGTCGCCCCCGACGCCGAGGCCGCCCTCCGGGTGGTGGAGGCGGTGGAGGAGGGCCGGCGCCTCGCCCGCGATCTCGGCGGCACCGAGCCCGAGCGCATGGCCGCCCCCCGCTTCGCGCAAGCGGTCCTGCAGGCCTTCGAGGGCACCGAGGTCGAGGTCGAGGTGCTCTCCGACCGGGAGGCGATGGAGCCCGAGTACCCGCTCCTCATGGCGGTGGCCCGGGCGTCCCAGATGGTGGAGGCGCATCACCCCCGGGTGGTCCGCATGAGCTACACCGGCCCTGGCCCGGTGCAACGTACCTTGCTCCTGGCCGGCAAGGGGGTCACGTACGACACCGGGGGCGCCGATCTCAAGACCGGCGGCGCGATGGCCGGGATGAGCCGCGACAAGCTGGGCGCCGCGGCAGTGGCCGGCTTCGTGAAGACCGCGGCCCTCCTCGCCACCCCCGGCGTGAAGGTGGTGGCGGAGCTGGGCCTGGTGCGGAACAGCGTCGGGGCCCGGGGCTTCGTGGCGGACGAGATCATCACCGCCCACTCCGGGTGCCGGGTGCGCATCGGTGACACCGACGCCGAGGGCCGTCTGGTGCTCGCCGACCTCCTGAGCCACCTCAGGGCGCGCGCAAAGGACGAGGTGGCGCCCGAGCTGTTCAGCGTCGCCACCCTCACCGGGCACGCCTACCGCGCGGTGGGGCCCTTCACCATCGCCCTCGACAACGGCCCCGCCCGCGCCGCGGGGACCAGCCCGCGCCTCCAGGCGGCGGGCGAGGCGTGGGGCGAGCCGGTCGAGGTCTCGCGCCTGCGCAAGGAGGACTTCGACTTCATCCGCCCCCGCACGCCGGCCGACGACGTCCTGTCCTGCAACAACGCGCCGTCCTCGGCCACCGCGCGGGGGCACCAGTTCCCGATGGCGTTCCTGGTGCGGGCCTCTGGCCTCGAGCCGCACGGCACGAAGAGCGCCGCCCCCCTGCCCTACACCCACGTCGACGTCGGCGGGAGCGCGTGCGAGGGCGGCGACTGGCAGCATGGCCGGCCCACCGGCACCCCGCTGGTGGCGCTCACCGCGGCGTACCTGCTGTAGGACTACGGGGGGCTCATCTCGTCGGCAAGGTGCCCTGCACCATACGCGGTGCGGAGCGCCGCCAGGATCGCCCCCACGTGCACCGCGACGGTCCGGTTCACCCGCGGATCGAAGCCGTAGTCCCCGCCGAGGGAGTAGATGTTCCCGTCGAACACCAGGCCCACCAGCCGCCCCTCCTTGTCGATCAGCGGGGAGCCCGAGTTACCGCCGATGATGTCGTTGGTGGTGACCAGGTTCAGGCGTTGGTCGAGGGGCAGCTTGGCCTTCGCCCGGGCCAGGCTGGGGGCGAGATCGAAGGGCGGCTTGCCGGTGGCGCGGGCATAGAGGCCGGCGAAGTCGGTGAAGGGCGGCACCGGCTGCCCGAGGTACGGGAAGCCCTCCACCGCGCCATAGGAAAGGCGCAGGGTGCCCGTCGCGTCCGGGTACTGCTCGGTGCCGTAGATCGCGAAGCGGGCCGCCGCGATCCGCTCCGCCGCTCGGGTGACCACCGACTCGACCTCGGCCTCGTAGCGCTTTCGCACCTCGCGGCCCCACGGCTCCAGTGTCCGCACCCACGCGATCATCGGATCCTTCGAGGCCGACACCGCCGCCTTGCCGCCCTTCAGGAGCGCCTCGCGCACCGCCACCTTGCCCAGGCTGGATCCCTTCACCACCCGGGCGGCCAGCCCCTCCGGGGTCTCGGCCCCCAGCGCGGCGCGCACGAAGGGGTGGTCCGCCCCCAGCTCCCGCCGCATGTTCTCCAGCGCGAAGGCGAGCAGGGCCTCCTCCAGCTCCGGGTAGACCGGCGCGTTCGACATGAGCTTCGCCTTCCGCACCGGCAGCCGCGCGTCGGCGTACTCGGGGAGGCGCTCCGCGTTGGCCTTCGGGAGCTCGTCCGCCATCCGCACCAGGTCCCACGCGATCGCGAACAGGCGCGAGCCGTGGGCGCGCCCCGGCTCCTGGTACTCGAGCGCGAAGCGGAGGTCCCGCTCGGTGGCCACCGCCCGGGCGATCTCGCCCCATGCGTCGCCCACCTGCGCCTTCAGCTTGGGATCCGCGGCCACCTTCTCTTGCAGGGCGTCCTCCTCCATCGCCTTCTTGGCGAAGAAGGCGGTGTCGACCAGGGCCTCACGGCGCCCGCGGAAGGCCTTGTAGGCGTTCTCCACCGAGAAGCGGGTCCCCTTCGCGATCCGCGCCTGCTCAGGGCCACGCTGGGCCAGCCCGTACAGGCGCCCCCGGACCTCGGAGAGCCTCATCAGCACCTCGGGCAGGCGCACGTCCCGCTCGTAGGCCAGCTGGGCCACCGTGAGCTGGCGGCGCGTGCTGCCCGGTCGACCGCTGACGAAGACGAGGTCGCCCGCCTCGGGCCCGGCGGGGGAGCTCTGCAAGTGGTCCTGCACCTTCGCCGGCTGGCCGTCCTCGTAGACGCGGACGAGCGAGAAGTCCAAGTCGAAGCGAGGGAAGTTGAAGTTGTCGGGATCCCCGCCGAAGAACGCGGCCTGCAGCTCGGGGGCGAACGCGAGGCGGACGTCGAAGTACCGGTGGTAACGGTACAGGTGGTAGCGACCACCGCGGTACAGGTCCACCACGTCGCAGCGCACCGCCTCTGAGGCGGCGCAGGCCGCCTCCAGCTCCGCGACCACCGCGGCGCGAGCCTTCTGGAACGCCTCACCCTGCTTGCCCGCGGTGGCGGCCAGCACCTTCTCGGTCACGTCGGTGATCGCCTCGAGCCGCGTGACGTCGAAGCCCGGGCAGCGCAGCTCCTGGGCCCGGGTCTTGGCGTTGAAGCCGTGCTCCACCAGGTCGCGCTGCTTGGTGGAGAGCTGCTGCACGCAGCCGTGCACGCAGTGGTGGTTGGTCAGCACCAACCCGTCGGCCGAGACGAACGAGCCCGAGCAGCCGCCGCCCACCTGGGCCGACGACAGGCGCACGTGGTCCAGCCACGCGGCGTCGGGGGTGAAGCCGTAGGCCGCCTCGACCCGCTGGCCGGGGAACCCGTCGAAGGTCCACATCCCCTCGTCCGCGAAGGCGGGGGTGGTGACGAGGAGCAGGGCGAGGGTGGCCCATCCGAGGCGGCGCGTCATGGTCGGGCATGAACGCACGTCTTTGCGTCGACCGCCATACCTGCCAGGGCGGTCCCGCTTGACCCGGCCACACCGCCCCACGAAGCTGCCGGCATGGCTCACGACCTGTACGCCCAGCACATCGAGCACCTCGACGCCGGCTACCAGCGCGCCCTGGAGGCCACCGGCTTCGACGCGGTGGTGGTCCACGCTGGCGTCCCCCTGCCGAAGTCGCCCTTCGACGACCAGTTCTGGCCCTTCGAGCCGGTGCCCGCCTTCGCCCACTGGGCCCCGGTGGCGTGGCCCGGCTCCGCGGTGCTGGTGCGGCGCGGCCAGGCCCCTGTCCTGTTCGCGCATCGCGAAGACAGCTTCTGGGAGGCCCCGGTCGCCCTCGATCTGCCGCTGCTGCAAGCCGGGTTGACGGTGGAGGTCGTCACCGACGACGCCCCGCTCAGGCGCGCGGTGCAGAGCGCCGGCAAGGTAGCCTTCATCGGCCACGAGCAGGCCACCGCCGCCGCCCTCGGCGTGGCCCCAGAGGCCTTCGTTCCCGCCGCGCTCCTCGCCCAGCTCCACGAGCTGCGGGTGACGAAGACGCCCTACGAGGTCGAGTGCATGGCCGCGGCCAGCCGAGTCGCGGCCCGCGGGCACAGCGCGGTCGCCGAGGCGTTCTCGGCCGGCGTCCGCTCGGAGCTGGACCTGCACATGGTCTACCTGATGGCGACCGAGCAGGACGATCACCAGGCGCCGTACAAGAACATCGTGGCCCTCGGCGCGCACGCCTCGACCCTCCACCACGTGGACTACGGCGAGGCGCCCGAGGCGGGCTCGCTCCTCCTCGACGCGGGCGCCCGCCACGCCGGGTACTGCGCCGACATCACCCGCACCGTGGCCGCGCAGGGCGGGGGCGACGCGGCCCGGCGCTTCCGGGCGCTCCTCGCGGGCATGGAGGCGCTCCAGGCCGAGGTGGTGGCCAAGGTGCAGGTTGGCCTGCAGTACGAGGCGCTCCACGACGCGTCGCACGACCTGATGGGTCGGCTCCTCGTCGACACCGGGCTCAGCCGGATCTCGGCCGAGGCCGCGGTCGAGACCGGCCTCACCCGCGTCCTGTTCCCCCACGGGCTCGGGCACAGCCTGGGGATCCAGGTGCACGACGTGGGCTGCCGCCTCACCGAGCCGCGCCCCGAGAACAAGTTCCTGCGCAACACCCGCACCATCGCGCCGGGGCAGGTCTTCACCATCGAGCCGGGGCTCTACTTCATCGACGCCCTCCTCGCCGAGGCCAGGGCGGGCGCCCACGCCGACTCGCTCGACTGGGCGCTGGTCGACGCGCTCCGCCCCTTCGGCGGGATCCGGGTGGAGGACAACGTGGTCGTGCTGCCCGAGGGCAGCGCGGAGAACGTGCGCAACCTGACCCGCGAGGCCTTCGAGTAGGCCTAGAAACCCCCAGGACCCAGCTAGTTCTTCTTGTTCTCGCAGTTCGCTCGCACGCAGCGCCCGTAGAGCTCCATCCGGTGGCTGGTCAGCTCCAGCCCGTGCCGCGCCGCGACCTCGTCCTGGATCCGCTCGACCCGCTCATCGAAGAACTCGAAGATCCGCCCGCAGTCCTGGCAGATGATGTGGTCGTGGTGCTCCTCGCCGGTCTCGGAGGGCTCGTAGACCGTCTGCCGCTCGCCGAAGCGGTGCGGGTTCGCGAGGCCGCAGTCGGTGAGCAGCTTCATGGTGCGGTAGACGGTGGCCAGGCTCACCTGGCTGTCCTGCTCCCGCACCCGCTCGAGCAGCTCCTCCGCCGACAGGTGCCCTGCGCCCTTGAAGAACACCTCGGCGATCAGCTCGCGCTGCTTGGTGAACTTGAGGCCGTTCTTCGCCACGTACTCCCGGAGCGCCGCCATGGGATCCTCGTGGGACTCGTGGGGTTGGTGCTGATCGGGCGCGCTCATGGGGTAACCAAGCCGTAGTACACACGACCCCGAGGGCGTAGATCAAACTAAACCGGTCGGTCGTTTTCCCCGTCAGTCTCCGACCTTGCGCTTGAAGTCCGGCATCGAGCTGGGATCGTCGGCTCGCACGTAGCGCTTCTCGTCCCCGGTCGCGGTGACGTTCTCGTAGACGCCCTGCTCCCGCCGCACCAGCTTCGTGAAGCCCTGGGACTTGAGGGCGCTGTCTCCGGTCGGGGTGTGTAGGGCCGGCGCGTACAGGATCCGCTCCACCGGGGCCTCGGCCGGCGTGTCGCCCAGCGGCTGCCCCAGGCGCGCGCACAGCTCGCCCCAGGTCCGCAGATCCTCTCGCATGCCGTGATGCACCTCGGCCGCCGTGCCGTTGGCGGCGCAGTAGTACTTGTAGATGGGCATCCCCCTGACTGTACCGCGCGGTCCGGGTGTATCAACCAGAACCCACGCGCATTGGCTTGCCCCGCCAGGCGCAATCATGGACTAGACTCCCCCCTCCGATGAGCAACAACCCTGAAGTACGACTCATCCTGGTGGGCCCCCCCGGGGCCGGCAAGGGCACCCAGGCCAAGCGCCTCGTGGACACCTTGCAGATTCCTCACATCTCCACCGGCGACATGCTCCGCGCGGCCCGTGAGGCGGGCACCGAGCTGGGCAGGAAGGCGGGTGAGCTGATGGATCGCGGTGAGCTCGTGCCGGACGACGTGGTCATCGGCCTGGTGATGGAGCGCATCGCCGAGCCGGACGCCAAGCGCGGCTTCATGCTGGACGGCTTCCCCCGCACCCGACCGCAGGCCGAGGCCCTGGACGCCGCCCTCGAGGCCGCCGCCGTGGAGCTGGACGGGGTGGTGCTCATCGAGGTGGAGGACGCCAAGATCGAGCGCCGCATCACCGGTCGGCGCTCGGACGCCGTCACCGGGGACATCTACCACATGGAGTTCGATCCCCCGCCGGACGGGGTCGACGTGGTGCAGCGCCCCGACGACACGGTCGAGGCGGTCCGGGCCCGGCTCGCGAAGTACCACGCGTCCACCGCGCCGATCATCCCGTACTACGACGCGCAAGGTCTCCTGCGCCGGGTCAACGGCGACCAGAGCCCCGACGCGGTGACCCACGAGATCATGGTGGCCCTCGAGCGCGCTTGACAGGCCGCGCCGCCGGCGCTTCTTTGAGAGGAGTGGCCGCACCGACCACATCACAGCGCCCTCGCCTGGCGCTGTTGGCCCTGGCCGTCCTCATCGGCCAGGGGGGCGCCTACACCCTGCACTTCGCGGGCGAGCGCCACGCGGTCTCCGGCACCACCGGCGAGCTGATCCACGCGCCGGCCTGTGACGCCCACGGCGTCACCCCGCACGAACAGCAATACGCGCCCGACTGCGCAGAGGAGCACGACAACCACGCCTGCGAGGTCTGGGCGTCGCTGCACCACCGCATCGCCCCAGCCCAGGGCGTGAGCCTGGCCCCCGCCCCGGTGGCGACGGAGGCTCGCGAGCCGCCTCGCACCGCAGTCGCGCCCCGCGGGGCCGCCCTCAGCTTCGCCCCCAAGCAGTCTCCCCCCGCCTCGGCCTGAGCCGCGCCGCCCGGGCCTGCGCGTCGTGAACCCGACGCCGACGTCCGCGGCCCCCCGCAGCCCGCGGTCGGTCCACAAGGCCGGCCGCCGATGATCCGCGCGCCTCGGGCGCCCGGGTCGGAGGACGCTCCGTGTTCGACAACTTCAAGGGCACCGGCCACCGGTCGGTCCTGCCCCTGGCCGCGGCGCTCGCCGCCGCCCAGGGCATCGCCCAGAGCCCCGCGTGGGCAGCCGAGACCGCCACCGTGGCGCCCGCGCGCCCGGCGGCGGAGGCCGACGCGCTCCCCGAGCTGAGCCCGGAGGAGCTGCAGGCCATCCAGGCCGCGTTCGGGGACCAGCCCCCCGACGCCACCCCCGCACCGCCACCACCGCCCGCGCCCGGTCCGGCCACGGGGGCGCTCAACGCCCTCGCCTCCACCCTGCAGAGCATGAACCCGGACCTGTCCTTCATCCTGGACGCGGCGCTCGGCTACTTCAGCGACACCCCGCGCCAGACCGGCGGGCACGACCCGAACCGCACCGGCTTCACCTTCCAGCAGCTGGAGCTGGCGGTGAGCGCGAGCGTGGATCCCTTCTTGCGCTTCGACGCCAACATCGTGCTGTCGCAGTTCGGCCTCGAGGTGGAGGAGGCCTACGCCACCTCGCTCGGGCTCCCGGCGCAACTCCAGTTGCGCGCCGGCCAGTTCCTCACCCCCTTCGGGCGCCAGAACCCCACCCACCCGCACACCTGGAGCTTCATGGACCAGCCCCTGGTGCTCGGGAAGTTCTTCGGGAGCGAGGGGAGCCGCGGCCTCGGCCTCGAGGGCTCCTGGCTCACCCCGCTGCCCTGGTACGTGGAGCTCGAGCTCGCGGCCAACGAGGCGGGCGGCGCGTGCTGCGCGCGCAGCTTCTTCGGGGCCCAGGACCTCGGCGTGAGGACCCCGGCCGACTTCGTCTACACCGGCCGGGTCGAGCAGTTCTTCCCCTTCGACGACGACTGGTCGCTCCTGTTCGGGGTCTCCGGCCAGTTGGGCCCGAACCCCACCGGGAACGGGAACCGCACCGGCATCTACGGCGTCGACCTGTACCTGCGCTACCGCCCGGTGGACTCCACCCTGAGGAGCACCGTGACCTTGACGGTGGAGGGGCTCTACCGCACCCGCCAGGTGCCGGACGACCGCCTGGTGGACGTGGGCGGCTACGCCCAGCTGGTCTGGGAGTTCGCCCTGCAGTGGGCGCTCGGCGCGCGCTACGAGTACGTGGGCGGGGTCGCCAACGACCCGCTCGATCTGGACTGGGACCGCGCCCGGCACCGGGTCAGCCTGCAGGCGACCTACTACCCGTCCCACTTCTCCCGGGTCCGGATCCAAGGGAACTACGACGACCCGCTCTACGCCGACGGCCCCATCTGGGCCGCCCTCATCAACCTCGAGATCGTCGTGGGTGCCCACGGCTCCCACGCCTTCTGATGGAGCACGCGATGCGCAAGTTGACCTGCACTCTCCTCGTCCTGGCCGCCGTGGCGGCCGCCCCCCGGGCCGAGGCCGCCCACCTGAAGGTCGCCGCAACCCTGGGCGACCTGGCCGCGATCACCCACGCCATCGGTGGCGAGCACGTCACGGTGGACTGCCTGGCGCCCCCCACCGTGGACCCGCACTACGTGGACCCGCGCCCGAGCCTGATCCTCCTGCTCAGCAAGGCGGACCTCCTGGTGGTGAACGGGCTGGATCTCGAGGCGGCCTGGCTCCACCCCCTGATCAACAACAGCCGCAACGCCGACCTCCAGATCGGCTCGAACGGCTACCTCGACGTGTCGGCCTTCGTGGAGCGGCTCCAGATCCCCACCATGCGGATCGACCGCAGCATGGGTGACATCCACCCCGGCGGGAACCCACACTTCACCTTCGATCCGCGGCGCGCCAAGCCCATCGCGGCGGGGATCGCAGCCCGGCTTGCGCTCCTCGATCCCGAGCACGCCGCCGCGTTCCAGGAGAACCTGGCCGCGTTCACGAAGCAGCTCGACCACCTGATCACGGTCGAGCACGAGCGCTTCGCCAAGCTCCCGGCCGAGCAGCGCAAGGTGGTGGTCTACCACCAGTCCCTCATCTACGTGTGGGACTGGCTGGGGATCGAGCAGGTGGCCACGGTGGAGCCCAAGCCCGGTATCCCTCCCACCCCCGGCGACGTGGCCAAGGTGCTGCGGCTCATGAAGGCCACCGGCACCCACGTCCTCGTGCAAGAGGACTTCTACCAGCGGGGGCCCAGCCAGACCCTGGCCCAGCTCACCAAGGGCACCCTGGTCGTGGTGCCCGGCACCACCCGCTACCCCGATGGGCAGGACTACCTGCAGCACATCCACGAGGTGACCGATGCGCTCTACGCAGCACTCGCGAAGTGAAGTCTGGCTTGCGCTCCTGCTCTTCGTCGCGCCCGGCTGCGCCCTCGAGGACGGCCAGCCCTGGGGGCGCGCGGTGATGAGCCTGGAGGCGGCCTTCGCCCCCGCCGCGGACCGCCTGGATCCCCAGGGGCGCCTGATCACCTCGGCCAGCTACGCGGTCGCACTCGACGCCCCGACGGTGACCCTCGAGGCCTTCACCCTCGCCATGGCGGGCGAGGCCGGGGCCAGCGGCGCGGTGTTCGACCCCGCGAACCCGCCGGAGGGCTACTCGCTCTGCCACAACGGGCACTGCCACGCCGACGACGGCGCGCTCGTGGCCTACGAGGACATCCAGGCCGAGCTGGATCAGGCCTCGGGCGGCGGCGGCGGCTTCAGCCTCACCGTCGGGGTGGACGAGACCCCGACCGCGCTCACCGCCACCCCGGCGACCCTCACCCTCGAGGCCTGCCCAGGGGACTGCGCGCTCCCCCGGGGCGAGGTGCAGACGGTCTCGGTCGGGGTGCACCAGCTCCACCTCTCGGGGCGGATGTACGACGCGACATCGCAAGGCCGCCTGCCGTCCGAGGGCCGCGCCTTCACCGCGGCGCTCGAGATCGAGCAGGCGGTCGACGTCGCGTTCAGCCGCGCGGTGGATCGGGGCGAGCCGGTCGAGGTGCAGGTGGCCGCGCGCTTCACCCTCCCCGCCTCGCTCCTCGATCGCATCGAGCTGGGCGAGCTCCTCACCGATCCCTCGGGCGCGGTGGATCTGTCCACCTCGACCCCATTCCTGCAGGACATCCTGCAGAACCTGAGCGAAGCCGAGGCCCTGGAGGTCCTGCCATGAGAACCGACCACAAGGAGACCTCCGAGATGATAGACAAGCTGATGTTCCCGCTCGCCCTCACCTTCGCCCTGGGCGCGCTCGCCGCGTGCGGCGGCGAGGACGCGACCCAGACCGACGAGCTGGCGACCGAGCTCTGCGAGCACCTCGCCAGCGGCCCGAGCGTGGCGGTGACCAGCAGCACCGTCGCGGCCAGCGCGCCGGACACCTCCACCGCCCACACCCGCTTCGACATCGCCCTGACCCCAGGGGTCGCAGGCCAGGTCTCCTATCAGGTCGGGGAGGCCGGCGAGTACGTCTTCGCCTTCGATCGCGAGGTGGCGGTGGCCCTCACCGACCCCAGCGGCGCGGCGCTTCCCGCCGAGGCGACGGAGCGGGACAGCGCGGCCTGTGCGGAGCTGAAGCTGTGGATCACCTATGACCTGGCGATCGGGAAGCACACCCTCGCCCTCGGGCCCGGCCAAGACACCGAGGTCCGGATGGTGGTAGAGGAGTCCGGCGCGGAGCACACCCACGAGTGAGCGCGGAACCCGTCATCCTGGGCCTCCACCGGCTGGAGGTGGGCTACGGCGAGGCCCTGTGGCCGGCGCTGGACGCCGAGCTGCGGCGCGGCGAGCTGTGGGCCCTGGTCGGGCGCAACGGCAGCGGCAAGAGCACCCTGCTCAGGAGCCTGCTCGGCATCCAGAGCCCGATGGCGGGGCGGATCCAGCGCGCCCCCGGGATCCGGGTGGCCTACGTGCCGCAGCGCGGGGACTACGACCTCTCGGTGCCGGCCCGGGTCCTGGACTTCGTCCGGGGCGGGGTGGATCGCGGGTGGTCCTTCCTGCAGCCCGGCCTGGTGCGGCGGCACCGGGCCGCGGTGCAGGCTGCCCTGCAGATCACCGACACCGAGGCGCTCGCCCACCGGCAGGTGGCCAACCTCTCAGAGGGGCAGAAGCAGCGGGTCCTGGTGGCCAAGGCCCTGGTGAGCGAGCCCGATCTGTTGGTGCTGGACGAGCCCACCTCGGCCATGGACGTGGTGGCGGAGCGCGGGGTCTTCGATCTGCTGGCCCGGTTGCGCACCGAGCGCCGCATGGCGGTGCTCATGGCCAGCCACCAGCTCAGGCTGGTGCCCGAGTTCGCCACCCACACCATCCTGCTCGACGCCGACTCCGGCCTCGCCCTGGCGGGTGAGGCCCCCGCCGTCCTCAGCTCCGAGGCGTTCCTCGCCCGCTGGGGTACCGCCCTGACCTGATCGGGCAGCGCGGCTTCCCAGGAGCGCTCGGCCCACGTCCCGCCGCTTGACCGGGGTCGCGCGGTGGCCGAAGACCGCGCCAGGTCGATGACCGCCCTGCACCACCTGGCCCTGGCCCTCGCCGCCCTGGCCGTAGCGCCCCTGCTCTACCGCCTCGGGCGCGCCCACCGCACCCTCCTCGCGCTCCTGGACGGGTTCGTCCTCGCCGGGGTCAGCGGGCTGGTGCTGATCCACGTGCTCCCCCACACCCTGGAGGAGGCCGGCCCCGCCGCCCTCGTGGCCGCGGTGGGCGGGCTGCTGATCCCCTACGCAGCGGAGCGCCTCGGGCACGAGGCCCAGCGCTTCACCACCCCCGCCGCGCTGGTGGGCCTGGGCCTGCACGCGCTGATGGACGGCGGGGGCCTGGCCGGGGGCGGCCACGGCGGCGAGCACCAGCCCCTCGCCACCGCCATCGTGCTCCACCGGCTCCCGGTGGGGATGCTGATCTGGTGGCTGGTGGCCCCGCGCTTCGGCTGGCGCATCGCCGCGCTTATCCTCCTCGGGGTCGGCGGCGCGACCACCGTGGGGTTCTTCTCGGCCGACGCCCTCGAGCACCTCGGCGCCCCCGCCTTCGCCCTCTTCGAGGCCGCGGTGGCGGGGATGCTCACCCACGTCCTGGTGGAGCACGGGCCCCTCACCGACGGCCCCGACGCCCGGCACCCGCTCGCCGAGACCCTCGGCGCCGCGGTGGGGGTGGCCGGGCTCGCCTGGTTGCCGGTGCCGCCGGCCGAGGCCCCCGGCTCCTTCACCCACGAGCTCCTGTTCTCGCAGGCCTTCTTGCACCTGGCCCTCGACGCGGCCCCCGCCCTGTTGGCCGGCTACGCCCTCGCCGGCGCCGCGGTGGGGGTCCTGTCACCTCCCGACCGGGCCTGGCTCGACCGCGGCGGCGCCCTGGGTCGCGCGCTGAAGGGCCTGGGCTTCGCGGTGCCGCGGCCGATCTGCTCGTGCGAGGTGCTGCCCGAGTTCGAGGGGCAGCAGGACGCCGGGATCCGCGGCCCCGGGCCCCTCGCCTTCCTCCTCGGCGCGCCCGGGCTCCGGCTGGAGGCGGTGCCCCTGTCGGCCGCCCTCCTCGGCCTGCCCTTCACGGTGGTGCGCTTCGTCTCCAGCGCCCTCCTCGGCGCCGGGGCGGCCCTCCTCCTCGATCGCCTCGTGCGCCCCGCAAGCCATCCTGCGCAGCACGAGCACGACCAACACGAGCACGACCACCACGAGCACGAGCACGACCACCACGAGCACGACCAACACGAGCACGAGCACGACCACCGCCACGACCCCACCCCCGGCAGGCTGGCCTGCGCCCTGCGCTTCGGCGCCCTCGAGGTGGTCGGCCACACCGCGGCCTGGGTGGTGATGGGCCTGGGCGCGGCGGCCCTGTTGAACGCGGATCAGGTGAGCGCGTGGCTCGCCGCGGTCCCCCCCGATCTCGACGTCCCCCTCTTCGCGCTCCTCGGCCTGCCCCTGTACGTCTGCGCCTCCGGGGCCACCCCCCTCACCGCGGCGCTGATCTTCGCTGGCGTGTCTCCCGGCGCCGCCCTCGCCTTCCTCCTCACCGGCCCCGCCCACGACGTGGCCACCGCGGTCGCGGTGCGGCGGCGCTTCGGCGGCCGGGCCGCCCTCGCGTTCGGGGCGGTGGTGGTCATCGGCGCGAGCGGCCTCGGGACCCTCGCCAACGTCGCCCTCGGCCCCGCCGACCTGCCGCTCTTGCACGGCGGGGACGAGCCGGCCCACGGGGTGCTGTCGTGGGCATCCCTCGCGGCGGTGACCCTCTTGTTCGCCGCCGCGCTCCTCCGCCACGGGCCCCGGCGCCTGCTCAAGACCATCATCTCGGGCGCCCCCGGCGCGCACGAGCACCACCACCACGGCCACGAGCACGGCTGACCTTGACGCGCCCCGCCCCCCGCCCGACGCTCACCGCAGCGTGGAGGACACCACCACCCTGAGCGCCTTCTTCGACGGCTGGGAGCTGTTCCGCACCGCGGCACTCTCGGGCGCGGTGGCGGGGGCGCTCCTCGGCGTGCTCGGCGTCTACGTGGTGCTCCGGCGCCTGGTCTTCCTCACCGCCGCGGTGTCCCAGACCGCGGGCCTCGGGGTGAGCCTGGCCTTCTACGCCCAGATCCACTTCGCGTTGCCGGCCACGCTCACCGATCCGCTCCTCGGCGCCGCCCTCCTCACCGCGATCACCGTCGCCCCGATGATCCTCGGCAAGGGCGGCCACGCCCGCCGCACCGACAGCCTGCTCGGCTTCGCCTACCTGGTGGGGGCGGCGGGCGCGCTCGCGGTGGGGACGCGCATCGTGCAGGAGTCCCACGACGTGCAGACCCTCCTGTTCGGCTCCGCGGTGGCGGTGCTGCCCGAGGACTTCCACACCCTGCTGATCCTCGGCGGGCTCCTCCTCGCCCTGCACGCCTGGTGGTGGCGCGGGTTCAGCGCCGCCTCCTTCGATCCCGCGGGCGCTCGGGTCCGCGGCCTCCCGGTGCGCCTCCTGGACGCCACCCTCTTCCTCACCCTGGCCCTCGCCATCTCGGTGTGCACCCGGGTGCTCGGCGCCCTGCCTGCGTTCGCGTTCAGCGTCCTGCCCGCCCTCGCCGCGGTGCGCCTCACCCCCAACGTGGGCTGGGGGCTGGTGCTGGGTGGCGCGCTCGGGGCGGCGGTGGGCTTCTCGGGGTACGTCCTCGCCTTCGTGGCCGAGCTCCCGGTGGGGGCCTCCCAGGCGCTGGTCGGGGCGGCGCTGGTGTTCCTGGTGGAGGCGCTCATGCGTGCTCCGTTGCCACGCTCGCTGCGCTGGGGTACCGGCTGAGGCGTATGCCGCTCCCCCGACGCAAGGCAGTCCTCGTCACCGGCGCCAACGGCGAGATGGGCCACGGCCTGATCCAACGCCTGGCCCAGTCGGCCGACGCCGACGTGATCGCCCTCGACATCCGCGACATCGACCCCGAGCTCGCCGACAAGTGCGCGGCCCGCATCGTCGGCGACATCCTCGACCCGCGCATGCTCGAGCGGGTGGTGGCGGAGTACGAGGTCCACACGATCTTCCACCTCGCCGCGCTCCTCTCGACCCGGGCCGAGTTCACCCCCGAGACCGCGCACGAGGTGAACGTGCAAGGCACCTTGAACCTCCTGAAGCTCGCGGTGGAGCAGTCCCGCTGGCACGGGCGGCGGGTGAAGTTCCTCTTCCCGAGCAGCATCGCGGTCTACGGGATGCCGGACCTCGAGACCAAGCGCGGCGCGGGCGCGGTGAAGGAGACGGAGTGGAACCTGCCCTCCACCATGTACGGCTGCAACAAGCTCTACTGTGAGCAGCTCGGCCGCTACTACGCGCGCCACTACCGCCAGCTCGCGGTCGACAGCACCGACGCCGGGGTGGACTTCCGCTCGATCCGCTTCCCCGGCCTCATCTCCGCCTTCACCGTGCCCCACGGCGGCACGAGCGACTACGCGCCCGAGATGATCCACGCCGCCGCCCAGGGCCTGCCGTACGCGTGCTTCGTGCGCCCCGACACCCGGATCTCGTTCATGGCGATGCCGGACGCGATCGACGCCCTCATGGCCCTGATGGAGGCGGACGCCGAGCGCCTCACGAGCCACGTCTACAACATCACCGCGTTCAACCCGTCGGCCCAGGAGTTCGCGGAGCTGACCCGGAGCGCCTTCCCCGGCGCCCAGATCACCTTCGAGCCCGACCTGCGCCGCCAGGGCATCGTCGACTCCTGGCCGGAGGACGTGGTGGACACCCGGTCCCGCACCGACTGGGGTTTTGCGCCCAAGTACGACCTCAGGCGCACCTTCGAGGAGTACCTGGTGCCGAACATCCGGGCGCGCTACGCCTGAACATTCGACACGTATTTCGTTGCAAGCGGGGGCTTCACCCGTAGACAGTGCTGGGGGCCATCTGGGACCCTCCCCTTAGGACTGTCGTGTTTACCCCGCAAGACACCCCGACCTCCACCCCTCACGTCCAGCGGCTCCCCGCCGCCCGGCGGCAGGCCACCATGGCCGAGCTCGTGGCCCAGGGCCTCGAGCGGGCGGCCAAGTCCCTGCCCCCGATGCTCTTCTACGACGCGCGGGGCTCCGAGCTGTTCGAGCAGATCTGCCGGCTCGAGGCCTACTACGTGACCCGCACCGAGCGGGCCCTCCTCGCCGAGCACGCCTACGCGCTGACTCGGCGCCTCGAGCCCGCGGTGACGGTGGCCGAGCTGGGGAGCGGCTCGAGCGAGAAGACCGACCTGGTGCTCGAGGCGCTCCTCGGCACCCGCGAGCACCTGCGCTACGTGCCGGTCGACATCTCCGCCGCCGCGCTCGAGGCCGCGGCGGAGCGGCTGGTCGCGCGCTTCCCGCGCCTCGAGGTGCGCGGGCTCTGCGCCGAGTACCAGGACGGCGTGCAGCACCTGGCCCGGCTGGACGCGGACCAGCACCTCGTCCTCTTCCTCGGGAGCAACATCGGCAACTTCGAGGCCGACGAGGCCGCCGCGTTCCTCAACCGCCTCGCCCGGGCGATGCGACCGCAAGACCGCTTGCTCCTGGGGGTCGACATGGTGAAGGACCGCGCGATCCTGGAGCGGGCCTACGACGACCCCGAGGGGGTGACCGCGGCCTTCAACCTCAACATGCTCGCCCACCTGAACCACGCCCTCGGCGCCAACTTCGACCTGGCCGCGTTCCGGCACGAGGCCTTCTTCAACGCCCGCGCCTCCCGGGTCGAGATGCACCTCGTGAGCACCAAGGCCCAGGACGTCCACGTGGCCGCCCTCGGGCGGAGCTTCCACTTCGAAGAGGGCGAGTCGATCCACACCGAGAACTCCCACAAGTACACGCCCGAGGCCCTCGAGGGCCTGATCGCGGCGGGCGGCTGGCGCACCCTCGAGCGCGTCACGGACGACGCCGGCGCCTTCAGCCTCTGCCTGCTCGCGCCGCGGCCCGAGGTGCTCGCGTGAGCGCCGAGGCGGCCGAGCTCGCGGCGCGCTTCCGGCGGGTGCGCGCCCAGACCGAGGCCCTCATCGAGCCCCTCACCCCCGAGGACTGCCAGCTGCAGTCCATGCCCGACGTGAGCCCGCCCAAGTGGCACCTGGCCCACACCACGTGGTTCTTCGAGACGTTCGTGCTCGCCCCTTTCCAGCCCGCTTTCGCGCCGTTCCATCCGCGCTTCGGGTACCTGTTCAACTCCTACTACGAGGCGGCCGGCCCCCGGCACGCGCGGCCGCGCCGGGGCCTGTTGTCCCGGCCGACCCTGGGTGAGGTGCTCGAGTACCGGCGGGCGATCGACGCGCGCACCCTCGACCTGCTCGGCAGCGTCGAGGGGGCGCATCGCGCCGAGGTGGAGCGGCGGGTGCAACTCGGCCTGCACCACGAGCAGCAGCACCAGGAGCTGCTCCTCATGGACATCAAGCACGCGTTCTTCCAGAACCCCCTCTTCCCCGCCTACCGCCCCCGCGCCCCGGAGCCCGCCGCCGCGCCCTCGCCCCTGGGTTGGGTCGAGGTCGAGGGCGGCCTGGTCGAGATCGGGCACGCGGGCGAGGGGTTCAGCTTCGACAACGAGACCCCGCGCCACCGGGTGTTCCTCGAGCCGTTCGAGCTCGCCGACCGCCTGGTGACCAACGCCGAGTGGCAGGCCTTCGTCGCCGACGGCGGCTACCAGGATCCGAAGTACTGGCTCTCGGACGGCTGGCACTGGGTGAACACCGAGGGCGTCCGCGCCCCGCTGTACTGGGTCGAGCAAGACGGCTTGCAGTCATCGGCGGCCGGCTTCGAGGAGTTCACCCTCGGGGGCCTCTTGCCGCTCGAGCCGGACGCCCCGGTGGTGCACGTGAGCCTGTACGAGGCCGACGCCTTCGCGCGCTGGGCGGGGGCGCGCCTGCCGACCGAGGCGGAGTGGGAGCACGCCGCCCGGGGCGCGCCGGTCGAGGGGAACACGCTCGACGCCTGGGCGCCTGCACCCCGCCCCCGCCACCGGCGAGGGCCTGCGCCAGACTCTACGGCGACGCCTGGACCCTGACCCAGAGCGCCTATGCCGCCTACCCCGGCTTCGAGCCCGCGGCGGGGGCGCTCGGCGAGTACAACGGCAAGTTCATGTGCAACCAGGTGGTCCTGAGGGGCGGCGCCTGCGTCACGCCGGGCGATCACCTCCGAGTTTCGTATCGAAACTTCTTTTACCCTCACCAGCGGTGGCCGTTTCAGGGTTTGCGCCTAGCCAGAACGCCGCGTTGACCTTCGGGTTCCCGGGCCGGTCTGATAGGGGTACCGGCCAGGAGGTGCCCGAGGACGTGACCAAAGAGCCCATAAAGACGAGATTTTACGGCATCCACGACCTGGAGCGGCTGCCCCCGCTGCAGGCGCTGAGCCCCGCCGACCGGCACGCCATGGCGGTGGTCGCGCACGTATTACCGTTTCGAACCAATAATTACGTAGTCGAAGATCTCATCGACTGGTCCCGGGTCCCCGACGACCCGATCTTCCACCTCACCTTCCCGCAGCCGGGGATGCTGGCCCCCGAGCACTTCCGGCGCATGGAGGCGGCCCTGGCCGAGGGCCTGGGCAAGGCCGAGCTGAAGGCGGTGGCGGATCAGATCCGGCTCGAGATGAACCCGCACCCCGCCGGGCAGAAGGCCCTGAACGTCCCCACGCTGGACGACGCCCCGGTGCCCGGCGTGCAGCGCAAGTACCGCGAGACCGCGCTGGTGTTCCCGGCCCGCGGCCAGACCTGCCACGCGTACTGCACCTTCTGCTTTCGCTGGCCCCAGTTCGTGGGGCTCGGGGACCTCAAGTTCGCCACCGACGAGAGCCAGCGCTTCGCCGCCTTCATCAAGCGGGAGAAGCACCTCACCGATGTGCTCTTCACCGGCGGGGACCCGCTGGTGATGCGCACCGAGATGCTCGCCAGCTACGTCGACGCGATCCTCGCCCCCGGCTTCGAGCACATCCGCACCGTGCGCTTCGGGACCAAGAGCGTCTCGTACTGGCCGCAGCGCTTCGTCTCCGATCCCGACGCGGACGAGCTGCTCCGCCTGTTCGAGCGGGTGGTGGCGAGCGGGCGCCACGTGGCCATCATGGGCCACTACAACCACCCGGCCGAGCTCTCGACCCCGGTCGCCCGTGAGGCGGTGCGGCGCATCCGCAGCACCGGAGCCGAGCTCCGCACCCAGTCCCCGCTCATCCGCCACATCAACGACGACGCCCAGGTGTGGGCCGAGCTGTGGCGGACCCAGGTCAACCTGGGTTGCATCCCCTACTACATGTTCGTGGAGCGGGACACCGGCGCCCAGCGCTTCTTCGGGGTGCCGCTCGCCCGGGCCCACCAGATCTACCAGGCCGCGTTCCAGCAGGTCTCGGGCCTGGCCCGCACCGTGCGGGGGCCCTCGATGTCCGCGATGCCCGGCAAGGTGGCGCTGGATGGGGTGGCGGAGATCCGAGGCGAGAAGGTCTTCGTCCTCAGCTTCCTCCAGGGCCGCAACCCGGACTGGGTGAAGCGCCCCTTCTTCGCCCGCTACAACCCGCGGGCGATGTGGCTGGACGACCTCGATCCCGCCTTCGATGACGAGCGCTTCTTCTACGAGGACGAGCTGGAGGACATGGCGGTGCGGGCGCACGCCCGCGCGGTGGTCAAGCTCCACCCCGCCCACCACGAGCCGGTGCACTAGCGGCGTGGGCGTCGACCTCGGCCTCGGTGCCCTCGAAGGGCCCGTAGTGTGACAGCTTGAGGCTGGCCGCGGCGGCCGCGAAGTGCGCCGCGTCCTCCGGCCCTCGCCCGGCCAGCCGCGCGTGCAGGTACGCGGCCACGAAGGTGTCGCCGCACCCGGTGGCGTCGACCTCCTCGAGCGGGCGGCACCGCGGGGATCCGCGCCACCCGCCCGTCGGCCCGCACCGCCGAGCCCTGGTCCGCGAAGGTCATCAGCACCTCCCGCACCCCGCGCGCGGCGAGGGCGGCCGAGGCGGCCATGGGATCGGCCTCCCCCACCATGATCTCCGCCTCGGTGTCGTCGACCTTGAGCACGTGCACGTAGGGCAGGACAGCCTGCAGATCGTCGGCGGGGGCGAGCCGCACCTCGCTCCCCCCGAGGACCCGCAAGAGGCCCTGCCCATCGAGGCCGACCAGGGGCGCGACGCCCGGGAGCAGGCGGTACATCGAGAGCGGCACCTCGGCCCGGGTCAAGGGCCCCACGTGGACGGCCCGCGCCGCGATCCCCGCGAGGTCCTCGACCTCGAAGGGATCCGCGAGCGAGAGCACCCGCTGGTGCCGCTCGCTGAGGTGCTCGCCGGAGTAGCGGTTCTCGAAGACCGTGGTGTGGCGTGATCCACGATTGAACACGTGGATCCCGCGGGCGCGGAGATCACCCAGGAGGGCCTCGTCGTCCTCCGGGGCGACCTTGGTCACCACGCAGGCCGAGCGGCCCAGGGCGGCCCAGGCCCGGGAGACGTAGTACGCAGTGCCCCCGGGCAGCTCGTGGTCCTCGCGCCCGGGGATGCAGATCCGGTCCTTGGTGACGTGGCCGATGACGCAGACGTCGTACATGCGCACCCTTCGCCAGGACGCTACGCAGCGTTCACGCCGGTGTCACGCAGCTTGCGGTATGCACGCGGTCACGAGGCCCGGAGCAAGGTTTGCCGGGCCGAGCCCCTAGCGGGGGAGGCTGGGGCTCCTGTACGGTACGGTGGGTGGTGAAGGCCGCCCAGGAGGCGACATGGCGGGGCTGGTCCTCATCGTGGACGACGAGCGAGACCTCGTCACAACCCTGGAGTACAACCTCGAGCGCGAGGGCTTCCAGACCCGGGTGGCGCTGAGCGGCGAGGAGGCCCTGGCCCAGGCAGCCAAGAGCCCCACCCCCGATCTCATCCTGTTGGATCTCATGCTCCCCGATCTCCCCGGCACCGAGGTGTGCCGGCGCCTGCGCTCGGTGCCCGCCACCCAGAAGGTGCCGGTCATCATGCTCACCGCGAAGGACGCCGAGATCGACCGCGTGGTGGGCTTCGAGGTCGGGGCCGACGACTACGTCACGAAAGCCCTTCAGCGTGCGGGAGGTCCTGCTGCGGGTGCGGGCGATCCTGCGCCGCACCCAGACCCCCGCCCCGGCCCACGACGACATGGTCTTCGGCGATCTCCGTGTCGATCCCGAGGCGCACCAGGCCTGGTACAAGGACGAGGAGCTGACCCTCACCGCGCTGGAGTTCAAGCTCCTCACCACCCTCCTGTCGCGCCGAGGCCGGGTGCAGACCCGCAAGCAGCTCCTGGACGACGTGTGGGGCATCCAGGCCGACGTCAGCACCCGGACGGTGGACACCCACGTGAAGCGCCTGCGCCAGAAGCTCGGGCCGGCCGGCGACTACATCGAGACCCTGCGCGGCGTGGGCTACCGGTTCCGCACCACGGTGGAGTAGCGCGACATGGCGGTCCGGCTGGGCATCCGCGGCAGGCTCTTCGCGGCGTCGCTCGCGCTCATCATCCTGGTGGGGATCCCGGCCGGGCTGTTCCTGGAGCATCAGCTCCGGGCCTGGCTCGAGGATCGGGTCACCTCCGAGCTCAACCACCACGCCCGGGTGGCGGCGGAGGCGGTCCGGGCCAGGTCCTGGGCTCCCGGGCCGGCGGAGCCGTCCCAACCTCTCCGCCGGGCGCCCGCGCTCCGCTTGCGGACGTCCCCCTCGACGTCCTGGCGGATCGGCTGGGGGCCGCATCGGATTGCAGGATCACCTTCATCGCGGCCGACGGGCGGGTCCTCGGCGACTCCGAGGTGCCCGCCGACGACCTCGCGGAGCTCGAGCGGCACGACACCCGGCCCGAGGTGCAAGCCGCCTTGACGAAGGGCGAGGGGACAGCCCGCCGCACCAGCGCCACGCTGGGCGAGGACATGCTCTACGTGGCGATCCCGGCCGAGCTCGAGGGCGGCCGGGGCGTGGCCCGGGCCGCCGTGCACCTGGCCCAGGTCCGGGCGGTGGTGGTGCGCCTGAGGATGATGCTGGGCGCCGCGCTCCTGTTGGGCCTGCTCATCGCCCTCGCCATGACCTTCTGGGCCTCGGCGCTCGTGACCCGGCCGGTGCGCCAGCTCGTGGACCGCTCCCGCCCGCTCCTGCACGGCGACCTCACCGCGACCATGGACGGGCTCGCGGCCGACGACATCATGCCGGGCTCGGTGGCCACCCTCGCGGCGGAGCTCGAGCAGACCGTGGCCACCCTGGCCAAGGAGCGCGACCGCTTCGAGACCGTGCTCGAGGGCATGAGCGAGGCGGTGGTGGCCCTCGACCCCGAGCACCGGGTGGCGCTGATGAACCCCGCGGCCCAGGCGCTGCTCGGCCTCACCGACGACGCGGTGGGCACCCCGCTCGAAGAGGCGGTCACCGCGGCCGAGCTCCACGACCTGGCCGCCAAGGGCAAGGGCGGCCCCGCGAGCGTGGAGTTCACCTACGGTGAGCACCGGGTGCTGGCCCGCGCGACCCCGATGTCGATGGACGCCGGCACGGTGGTGGTGATGCACGACGTCACCGAGATGCGGCGCCTCGAGACGGTGCGGAAGGACTTCGTGGCCAACGTCTCGCACGAGCTCCGCACCCCGGTGTCGATCATCCGGGCCAACGCGGAGACCCTGCTCGACGGCGGGCTCGAGGATCCGCGGCGCTCGCGCAGCTTCGTGGACGCCATCCACCGCCACGCCGAGCGCCTCAGCAACCTGATCGCCGACCTCCTCGACCTGTCCCGCATCGAGGCCGGTCGCTACAAGCTGAACTTCCGCGACGTGGACTGCATGGCCGCGGCTCGGGCCGGCATCGACGCGGTCCGCACCAAGGCGGAGGCCCGCCACACCACCCTCACCGTGGATTGCCCCCTGCACCTCACCGTCCGGGCGGACTCGAAGGCGCTGGACCAGATCCTCATGAACCTCCTGGACAACGCGGTGAAGTACACCCCGGAGGGCGGGACGGTCCGCCTGGTGACCAAGGAGGCCGGGCACGAGGTGCGCTTCGAGGTCATCGACTCCGGCCAGGGCATCGCCCCCGACCAGCGTGAGCGTATATTCGAGCGATTCTACCGAGTGGATCCGGGCCGCTCCCGCGACATGGGCGGCACCGGCCTCGGCCTCGCCATCGTGAAGCACCTGGCCGAGATGATGGGCGGCCGGGTGGGGGTCGATCCAGCGGAGCCCGCCGGCTCCGCGTTCTGGGTCACCCTGCCCCAGGGTGCTCGAGGCCAACGCGGCCCCGTGGGAGCCGAGCCAGACCCTGGCCCGCACCGGCTGACGCGCTCAGCTCCCGAGCCGCTTCAGGAGCGAGACCAGGTCGGCCCGCAGGTAGGGCTTCGGCAGGAAGCCCTGCACCACCGAGGGATCCAGCTCGTTGAGCAGGCTCGGCTCCCCGCCCGAGCTCAGGACCAGGTTCAGGCCGGGTGCGGCGGCGCGGAAGCGCTCACACGCCGCGTCGAGGTCCGAGCCAGCAGAGCCGATGTCCACGATCGCGGTGCCCGGGCGGGCCTCGGCCAGGAGGTGAACCGCCTCGTCGGAGGAGCGCGCCACGTGGGTCGGGTGCCCCATGTGCTCCAGGTGCCGCTGCAGGGCGCGCGACTGCAGGATGTCCTTCTCGAGCACGAGGACCGCGCCCTTCTCGAGGTTGGTGCTCAGGTCCATCGTGACCACCGGCCGCGTGGGCGGGGTGGCCTTCTCGGCCTGGGTGCGCACCGGCAGCCAGAGCCGGAAGGTGGTCCCCTCGCCCTCCACGCTGTCCACCGTCACCTCACCCCCGTGGTTGGTCATGATGCGCTTGACCAGGGCCAGGCCGAGCCCGGTGCCCCGCCCGAGGGCCTTGGTGGTGTAGAACGGCTCGAACGCGCGCCGACACGCCTCCTCGGACATCCCGACCCCGGTGTCGCTCACCTCGACCTGCACCACCTCGCCGCCCGGGCGCACCTGGCGCCAACCGCGGATGCTGAGGTGGCCGCCGTCGGGCATCGCGTCGAGGGCGTTCACGCAGAGGTTGAGCAGCACCTGCCGCAGCTGGGCCGGATCGCCCGACCACCACCAGCGGCGGCTTCAGCTCCACCTCGACCTGGATCCCGTCGCCCGCGCGGCCTCGGAGCAGGCGGAGCATCTCCTCCACCAGCACCGGCAGCTCGACCAGCTGCTCCTCGGCCGGCTTCTTGCGGGACAGGGCCAACAGCTGCCGGGACAGCTCCACCGCGTTGCGAGCGGCGGTGATCAGATCTTCGAGCGCGCCCGCCGCGCCGGGGGCGGCGGCGTCGAGATCGGGCACCAGCACGTCGAGGAACTCGGCGTTCCCCATCACCACCGCCATCAGGTTGTTGAAGTCGTGGGCCACCGAGCTGGCCACCACCCCGATCGCCTCGAGCCGCTGCTGGTGCAGGAGCTGCTCCTCGACGTCGCCGTACAGGCTCACCAGCACCAGGGTGCGGGCCCCGAGGCGGATGCGATCACCAGGGAAGATGGCTTGCGATTCGATCGGCACCCCGTTGACCCAGGTGCCGTTGTGGCTGCCGAGGTCGCGGACCTCGAAGCCCCCGCCCTCGGTGCGGCGGACCTCGGCGTGGCGTCGCGAGATGTCCTCGGCGTCGAGCTGCAGGTCGCAGTCGACCCCGCGCCCGAGCAGCGCGCGGGCGCCGATGGCGACGTGGCGGCCTACGCGGTCACCGGTGAGGACCACGAGGTGTGGCTCGACCGGCCCGGACACCTCCACCGTCTGGAGCGGCGCGGTCCTGTCTGCCCAGCCCTGGTCCCCGTCCTTCAGCTTGCGCCTCCGCAAGCAAGCAATAGCACACCGCGCCGCCTACATCAGCAGCGCGCGATCGATCTTCAAGAGTGAAAGCGAGAGCACCTCTCCCGTCTCGATCCGCACCAGCTTCACCAGCACCTCGTAGGGCCCCTCGCCCGCCGGCGGCTCCACCTGCCCCAAAACGGCCAGCTTGGCCGGAACGAGCCGCCCCACCTCGGCCACCTTCGCCTCGTCGTAGGTCTCGCTGAGCTGCTCGGCGAGGGTATCCAGGAGCTTCGGCACCGCGTCCCGCTCCACCAGCCGGAACTGGCCCATGCGGGCGAGGCCGAGCGAGAGCCGGTGCTCGAGGCGCTTGCCAGCCCGCTTGCCCCGCGCGCCCGACAACGGCAGCAGCACGGTGGGTGTCCCCGCGTCGATCGGCACCACCGCGTAGTCCACCAGCTGCTTCACGCAGCGCGCGAAGAGGTCCTCCAGCACGTCGTCCGCCGGCACCCGCATGCTCCGACCGGCCGTGAAGTAATCCGCGCTCTCTTGGGCCCCCTTCTCGGCGTAGTGCGCCACCTCGGTCTTCACCATCCGCACCACGATGGCGTCGAGGCTCTCCGCCACCCAGTTGGACCCCACGTGGTGGCTCACGGTGGAGGCGGAGCCCTCGGCGTTGCCCTTCTCGCCGTAGGTCAGGAACACGAAGGGGGCCATCGTGTACTGGGCCACCTGCCGCCACACCACCTCGCCCGTGCGATCGAGGCCGGACGCGCCGACCGTCGTGATCTTGATGCCGCGACGGGCCGCGTCGGCGGTCGCGTCGAGGTAGGTGTAGGGCTGGGCGTAGTCCAGGTGGGGCGGCGCGTCGCCGACGAGGAAGGCCAGCCGCACCCCGGCCTCGCGCCACTCGAGCTCCTGCATCGTGCGCCGCAGGCCCTCTTGCACGTCCTCCGGGTAGTCGCCGCCCCCGCCCGCCTGCACCGCGGCCAGCGCCCGCTGGAACGCGGCGAGGTCAGCGGTGAAGGGGATGACCTGGGCGCGGTAGTCGTCGCCCACGTCGCGGTACAGCACCATCCCGAAGCGGACGTCGGGCCGCGGGCTCAGGTTCGAGATCTGGAAGTGGATCACCTCCAACGTCGCCTTCAGCTGGGCCAGCTCGTCCCCCATGCTCCCGGTGGTGTCGAGGACGAAGGCGACGTCGAGCGGCACCCGCGCCGCCGCCTCTCGCCGCAAGGGGAGCTGCACATCGAGGCGGTGGCCGCGCACCCCGGCGAGCAGGATCTCCTTCGCCTCCGCCTGATAGCTGACCTTCACCCGGGCCCCCTGCCCGGGGCGCGGGCCCTCGGAGGGGAACAGGAGCGCCCGCCCGTCCGCGTAGGTGCTCCGCACCGCCAGGGTGCGCTCACCGTCCACCAGGCTCACCCGCGCGCCGGCGAGGGGGCGCCCGGCCTCGTCCTTCACCGTCACCACGACCCGCTCCGAGATGTCGCGGGCCAGGCCGTGGCCCGGGTTCTCGTCCAAGAAGCGCAGCCAGGCGCCGAAGGCCAGGTTGTCGTCGGAGGCGCCGGCCTGCACCCCGGGGCTGGCCGGGGCGGGCCGCGTGTCGAGCTCGACCGGGCGCGTCAGGTCGGTCCGGGCCCGAGGTCGCGGATGACCGCGTCCTCGTGTCGCGGGGCGTAGGTGTCGCCCACCCCGGGGGGCGGGGGCGGCGGCGGGGCGTCGACCGGCGGACGCTCGGTGGCCGGAGGCAGCGCGGTGGTGGTGCTGTCCCTCAGGGCCACCGGGCCGGGTTCGCGGGCGGACGGGGCGTCGTCCGGGGCAGCGCCGGGGCGGTCGGGACGGAGCGCTTCGCGCCCCAGGATCCGCCGCCGCCCCGGCCGCTGGTGACCACCACCTCCTCCTTCACGTCATCGGAGCCGCTGGTGGCGGTCCCGAACGTGCCGCCGCCGGAGGGCGGAGGCGGGGACTCGCCCATGCCGGCGCAGGCGTAGATCAGCAGGAGCGGGGTCCACCGGAGGGTGCGCATGGCCCGTCCAACGGGCGAACTCCGCCCGGGATCTACCTCGGCCTCAACTTCCCTCCTCCGGCGCGCGCTTGGGCAAGGTGTCGTGGAAGCGGGCGAAGTCCATCACCCGGGGCCGGCCGCCCTCCCCCTGGGTGATGAGGTCGGCGTAGCGGTGCTCGAAGCGCACATCGGACCAGTCGTAGCCGTGACGGGCGTGCACGGTGGCCGCGAGCGAGTCGTCGGTGCCGGTGAAGACCACGAGGAAGGTGGCGTTGAGGGCGGCCAGCTCCGCCTCACCCAGGCCGTACAGCGGGCTCGCCTCGTCGATGACGTGGAACACCGTCCACCCGAGCACGAAGAGCGGGGTGGCGGAGCGCTTCAGCGGGAGCTCGGTGAAGCGGCGCAGAAACGTACCGTCCTTCGTGACCTGGTCCTTGATGAAGGACACCGTCACCGAGGCCTCCACCACGTTGTTCGAGCGCTCGTTGGCGATGCGGAACATGAAGACCCGCTCGCCGTCGAAGTCGGTGATCAGCGGGTGGCGGGCGAACATGATGCGCGCGGTGGGGGTGGCGAACTTGGCGAAGACCACCCCGGTGGTCATCGCGGTGAAGAGCAGGCCGAGGAACGCCTCGACCGCCACCAGGGCGTGGGCGTAGCCGGTCTTCGGGCTCATGGCGCCGTAGCCGATGGTGGCGAGGGTCTGCACCGAGAACGCGAAGGCGTCGCCGAAGGAGCCCGGCTCTGCCCCCGCGATGCAGTCACCGCCGAGGTAGAACAGG
This sequence comes from Deltaproteobacteria bacterium, assembly GCA_020632995.1. Lineage (GTDB taxonomy): Bacteria > Myxococcota > Kuafuiibacteriia > Kuafuiibacteriales > Kuafuiibacteriaceae > JACKEN01. The sequence continues at coordinate 1,987,243 of JACKEN010000001.1, forward strand.
GCGGCGAACGCGAGGTTGGCGAGCAGCCACGCCGCCGCCACCACCCCCAGCAGGCGCGGCCAGGTCGTGGTGCGGAACACGTGGTAGAGGTCCTGGGAGACCCGGCGCTTCAGCCCCAGGCGCACCACGTTGACGGTCCCGTTGGGGTTCATGGTCCGCGCGGGCCGGGCTTTGGGCGGGGCGCTCATGGGCCGTCGCCCACATAGCCACGGATCACGCCGCGGAGCCACAGCAGACCCGGATCCCCCGCGCTGCGGGGGTGCCCGAGGACCTCCACCCCGAAGCGCGGCAGGGGCAGGGGCGGCTTGAGGAGCACGAGGCCGAGCTCTGGCGCCGACGCCTCGGCCAGTCGCCGTGGGAGGGTGAGGAGCAGGTCGGTCCCTCCGACCAGCCGCAGGGCCAGCAGGAAGTGCGGCACCCGCACCGCCACCCGGCGGCCGAGGCCCTGCGCGGCCAGGGCGAGGTCGGCCACCCCGGGCCCCTCCCCCGGCGCGCTCACCAGGAGGTGCTCGGCGTCGGCGTACCGCTTGAGGGTCAGGCGGCCGGCGGTGAGGGGGTGGCCGGCCCGCACCAGGCACACGAAGCCGTCCTCGAACAGGAGCTCTCGGGACAGGCTGGCCGCCGGGTCCATGAAGGTGCCGATGGCGAGGTCCAGCGCCCCCTCGGCCAGGGCCTCCACCGGGGTGGACGGCCCCAGGGCCCGGACCTTGAGATCCACCCGCGGCGCCTCGTCGCGCAGCCGCCGGATGATGCCGGGGAGCAGGAGCGCTCCGCAGTAGTCGTTGGTGGCCACCACGAAGGTGCGGGTGGCGGTGGCGGGATCGAAGGGGCGCGCGTCGCGCAAGGTGGCCTGCACCTCGGCCAGGATCTGGCGGACCCGGGGGGCCACCGCGACCGCCCGGGCGGTGGCCCGCATGCGCGCGCCGTCCCGCACCAGGAGCGGGTCGCCCAGCAGGTCACGCAGGCGCCCGAGGGCGCGGCTCATCGCCGGCTGGGTCAGGCCCACCCGCGCCGCCGCCCGGGTGACGCTCTCGTCGGCGAGCAGGGCGTCGAGGGCAACCAGGAGGTTCAGGTCCACCCCGGCGAGCGGCGAGGTGCCCGGGGGCCCCGCGCCCGATGGTCTCCGCTCGGGGCTCAACGCACCAGCCTGTCTCGGAGGTCCCCGAGCACGATGTCCTGGATCCTCGGGCGGGCCAGGAAGTCGTGGGGGAAGCCGAGCGCGACCGCGCTGACCTCGTCCAGCCGCGCCAGGTGCTCCGCCCCGAGCTCGAAGTCGAGGCACCCCAGGCTGTCCTCGAGCTGGCTGGCCTTCCTCGCCCCGACGATCGGGATGACGTTGCCGCGCCGCTGGCGCACCCAGTTGAGCGCGACCTGGGTGGAGGTGCGCCCCAGCTCGTCGGCGATCGTGTCCACCGCGCGCGCGATGGCCACGTTCCGCTCCGAGAGGCGCTCCGCGTTCGCCTGCGCCCGCAAGGTGTCTTGCGGCGCCCCGCGGGTGTACTTGCCGGTGAGCACCCCGCCCCCGATCGGCGCCCAGGCCAGCACCCCCACGTCGAGGGCGTGTGCCATCGGCACCAGCTCGCGCTCCACCGTGCGCTCGATCAGGCTGTACTCGATCTGCAGGCCCACGAAGGGGCTCCAGCCCCGCAGCTCGGCGAAGGTGTTGGCGCGGGACACCACCCAGGCCGGCGCGTCCGAGATGCCCACGTGCAGGACCTTGCCGGCCCGCACCAGATCATCGAGGGCCCGCATCAGCACCTCCTCGTGCAGGGTGCCGTCCCAGGCGTGCACCCAGTACAGGTCGATGTAGTCGGTGCCCAGGCGGCGCAAGCTGGCTTCCACCGACTGGACCATGTTCTTTCGGTGGTTGCCGGCCGCGTTCGGGTCCCGCTGGGCGGTGTTGAGGGTGTACTTCGTGGCCACCACGAAGCGCTCGCGCTGCCCCGCGATCAGCTCGCCCACGAAGCGCTCCGCGCTCCCCTCCGTGTACTTGTTCGCGGTGTCGATGAAGTTCCCGCCCCGCTCCGCGAAGGCCGAGAACATGCGCTTGCACTCGTCCAAACCGGTGCCGAAGCCCCAGTCCTCCCCGAAGGTCATGGTGCCGAGGCACAGCTCCGACACCCGCAGGCCGCTCTTGCCGAGGATTCGATATCGCATGGAGGCAATCTAGGGTCCTTCATATCATGAGTCCAATGCATGTTTGATATCCAGTGCATGCGCCGGGAGCATGGCGGCGGCGCGCCGGGCCGGTGCGATTTCGGCCCGGCCCTGGTACCGTCCAGGCCCCATGGGAGAGCTCATCGAATTCGTACGCCAAGACGGTCAGACCTGCCCCGCCTACGCGGCGGCGCCCGCGGATCAGCCCGACGCGCCGGGCCTGGTGGTGATCCAGGAGTGGTGGGGTCTGAACGAGCAGATCAAGAAGACCGGTGACCGCTTCGCGGCGGCGGGGTTCCGGGTGCTGGTGCCCGACCTCTACCGGGGCAAGCTCGCCAAGGACGCGAACGAGGCCAACCACCTCATGAGCGACCTGGACTGGGCCGGCGCGGTCCAGGACATCGCGGGGGCCCTCGCCCACCTGAAGGCCGGCGGCAAGAAGGCCGGCGTGCTCGGCTTCTGCATGGGCGGCGCCCTCACCCTGATCTCCGCCGCCAACGTGCCCGCTACCGACGCCGCGGTGTGCTTCTACGGCATCCCGCCGGCCGAGGCCGCGGACCCCAAGACGATCGGGATCCCGCTCATGTGCCACTTCGCCACCCACGACGACTGGTGCAACGCAGAGGCGGTGGACGGCCTCGAGGCCGCGCTGAAGGCGGGGGGCGCCCCGTTCGAGCTGTTCCGCTACCCCGACACCAAGCACGCCTTCTTCAACGAGGCGCGCCCCGAGGTGTTCGTGAAGGCGGCGGCGGACCTCGCCTTCGAGCGGAGCGTGGGCTTCCTGAAGGCCGCGCTCTAACTACTTCGCCGAGGTCATCTTGATGGTCATGTTCATGTCCATCTCCATCACCTGACGCTGACCCTGCGCCTCGATCTCCATCTTCATGTTGCTCTTGACCTTGGTGGTGGCCCGGGCAGGGCCGAGCTTGCGCAAGGTGAACTGCACGTCGCCGCCGCCGCCGGAGTCCATGGAGACCAGGCGGGCCTTGGCCTCGGGCGGCAGGTTGGGCAGCTTGAGCTCCGAGTTTGACGCGGACTGCTTGATGCCCACCTTCAGGGTGCCGACGTCGCCCTTCAGGTTCGTCAGCTCGTACGTGGCGACCTGCGTGAGCGCGAAGCCCATCTGATTCGCCGTCATCTCCACCGTCCACTTCGCCCCCAAGCCCCACCGGCTCGATCGGGAACGGCGCGGTGAGCGAGTTCAGCGAGTTGCGGACGTTCTCGAGCATCTCGGCCATCTGGGGCTCCAGGGTGCCGTCGGTGGAGAAGTCGGCGTCGAAGGTGCGGCCGGTCTCGTCGACCTCCGCGAAGCCCTTCACCCCCTTCATCCCGTCCATGCCCGCCTTCATCTGGGCCACCGCGGCGGCGGGGAGCCCCGCGTCGTCGATGATCCGGACGTCGCTGAAGGAGAAGCGGTAGCGGATGCGGCCCGCGTCGACCTTGGTCACCTCGGTGTCCATGGTGATCTCGCTGACCGGCGCCTTCACCGCGGGCATGCGCATCTCGCCCATGGCCATGGCCATCTCCATCTCCATCACCAGCTTGATCTGCTGCTTCTGACCCGGCTTGACCGAGAAGCGGAGGGCCCGCTTGGCCCCCTTGCCGGCGGAGATCAGCGTCACCTTGGCCGGGCTGCCGTCGGCGTGGGCGTCGAGCGCGCTCCCGAGGGTGAGGGCGAGGACGGCGCCGAGGGAGGCCGCCCAGCGGCGGCGAGGGTTGGTTCGCATGGCGCGCATCATACCCACACCGGCCCCGAGGGAAAGCAGCGAGCGAAGCACCGGCGGGCGCAGAGGGGTGCGGCGGCGCCGCGGCCCCATTGATCCCGGGCCCGTTTCCGGGCCAGGGATGAGGAGTGATGGCCCGCACCCTGCTCATCCTGCCCCTCGTCGCCGCCCTGGGCGCGGCGTGTGGCGGCGGGACGGCCGGCGTCCCCGAGGTCGTGCCCCTGCCCTACGACCTCGGGCCGCGGCCGGTGCTCCCCTTCCCTTCCGACGAGGTGCTGGCCCCCGCCGACACCCCCACCGGACGGCAGCTGCACCTGGGACCCCGCGGGACGAACCTCGGTGACACCGACGAGGCCCTCTACCTGCTCGGCGACGACTTCGTCGGCGCCCTCGGCGCCCTCGACGGCTGGTCCACCATCGGCCCCGCCTTCGTCGAGCTGGGCGCGGCGCCCCTGGCCAGCTCGCTCGAGGGCCGGGTCCTCCTGCTCGACGTGAGCGCCGGCCGCGTGGTCCCCGCCACGGTGCAGGTCCTGGGCGGCGAGACCGACTACGGCCGCGCCGTCCACTGGCTCGAGGCCCGGAGCCTCCGGCCGCTGGCGCCGAAGCACCAGCACGCGCTGGTGCTCCTGGCCGGGATCAAGGACGAGGACGGCCGCCGCTTCACCCGGAGCCCGCACTTCGACGCCCTCTTCTCGGGCCAGGACGCGCCCGACGGGGTGGACCCGGCGCGCTGGGCCCGCGCGGTGGAGCGGCAAGCCGGCTTGCAGGCGGCGTTCGTGGCCACCGGCATCGACCCGCGGCGGGTCCTCCTCGCCGACCCCTACACCACCCTCTCGGTCACCGAGGAGACCGACGCCATGCTCGCCAGCGTGCGGGCCGCCCCCGCCCCCGCCCCCGATCTGGACGCGGACCACGACGGCGCCCCCGACCGCTACCTCGACGTAGCCGACGACCCCCGCGGCAACATCCCCCAGCGCGAGTACCCCTCGCTCCGGGCGGTGCTCCGGGCCGAGGTGCTGATCCCCTCCTTCCGGCCCGACGACGAGTCCAACCTCGAGATCAACGACCGGCGCGCGCCGGTGGCGCGGATGGAGCCGGTGGAGGTGCTGATCACCGTGCCCGACGGCGTGGGGCCGTTCCCGGTGGCGGTGTTCCACCACGGCCTCGGCGGCAGCCACAAGGAGGCGGTCTTCGACTTCGTGGAGGAGCTGTCGGCCCTCGGGGTGGTGACGGTGTCGATCGACGCCACCCTCCACGGGTTCCGCACCGACAAGCCGGGGAACGCGGGGGTGCGCTTCTTGAATGTGGTCGACCCCGCGCTCTTGCAAGACAACTTCCGCACCGCCGAGGTGGACCAGGTCTCGGTGGTGCGGGTGGTCGACGCGCTGGCCGAGATGGACCTCATGGGCACCGGCGAGCCGGTGCTCGACCCCGATCGCTTGGTCTACGTGGGTATCTCGCTCGGCGCGATCGTGGGCGCGGCGGTAGTGGGGCTCGAGCCGCGCTTCGACGCCGCGGTGCTCTTCGTGGGCGGCGGGTCGCTGTTGGAGTTCTTCGACCGGGTGCTGTCGGGCTTCGAGTTCTCCGGCTTCCCCACCCGGCTGTTCACCACCGTGGCCCAGAGCGTGCTCGACCGGGGCGACCCCTCCAACTACGCCGCGCGCTCCCTGGACTCCCAGATCCTCCTCGTCCAGGCGTTGGAGGACACCGTGGTGCCGGCCGGCGCCACCGTCTCCCTCGCGCGGGCGATGGCCCTGCCGCTGGTGGGCGAGCCGTGGGCGCCGGTGCCCGACCTGCCGACCGAGGCAGGCCCCATCGAGCGGCGGGGCTGGGTACAGTTCCCGGGTGACCACGGGCTCCCCACCAGGCGCTCGGAGCCCTACAACGCCGACGCGCGGGCGGTGGCCCGGCACTTCATCCAGAGCTGGCTCGAGACGGGGGAGGCCGAGGTCAGGCTCCCTTGACCCCGACGATGTAGCAGGTCCACGCGGGATCGCAGTCCGCCTGCAGCGCCTTGTAGTAGCGGCCGGAGCCCTCCTGGGTCTTGGGGTCGGTCCCCTCCCAGTAGACGTCCACCTGCCCGAAGCCGACCTCGTGCAGCACCTCGCGCACCTCGGGGATGGTCCACAGCCGCCAGTCGTAGACGAAGGCGTTCTTCATCTGGGACCCGTCCGGGAAGCGGAAGTGGATCTTGTAGGTGCCGTACGCGTTGATCGGGTCGTACTTGTGCTGCTCCCAGATGTAGTCGAACCCGTCGTGCTCGGTCGTCTCTTCCTTGTTGTCCTCGATCGACTCGTAGCCGCCGAAGAGGTCGAGGACGAAGACGCCCTTGTCCGCGAGGCTGTCGTGGGCCACCTTGAAGTAGCGCGCGAGCTCCTGCCGCGTCTTGAAGATGCAGTACGAGAAGTTCTGCGCCGCGAGCACGTCGACCTTCGGGGTGTTGGCGGCGCGGACGTCGGCCTCGAGCGTGTGCACTCGGGCCTTCTGGGCCTCGGAGAGGGGCAGGAGGTTGTGGGTCGCGCCCCAGGCGAGCGGCTCGGGGTCGAGGTCCACGCCGTAGGCGACCATGTCGTCGCCGCGCTTCGCCCACTCGCAGCACACCGCGAAGGTGCCGCAGAAGTCCTCGCGCAGGGTCTTGGCCGGCTGCCCGAACTCCTTCTTGTAGACCTTCGAGAAGAACGCGGCGTCCACGTCGGGGGCCTGCACGCTCTGCAGGTACAGCGCGTAGCGATCCGCGGTCTTCGACATCTTGGGGGCCTTCAACCTGGCCTCCTTGTTCTTGCCCTTCTTGGCCATCTGCCGTGTCACTCCGTTCCTTCACCCGAGACCAGCGGGAGGGCGGGCCCGAGCTTCTTCGCGATGCGATCTTGAATCCAGTGCCCGTCCCACCACTCCAGGGGGGTCACGGGCAGCCCGTGCAGGAGCATGGTGAAGTGCAGGTGGTCGCCGAGGGCAAGGCCGGTTGCGCCGGTCCGCCCGATGGTCTGGGCCCGCTCCACCACGTCGCCCTCCTTCACCGAGATCTCCGAGAGGTGCCCGTACAGGCTCATCAGGCCGTAGCCGTGGTCGAGCACCACGGTGTTGCCGTAGATGCCGAGGTACCCGGCCAGGACCACCACCCCGCGGTTGGAGGCGGGGATGGGGGCGCGCTTGGTGCTCGCGAGATCGAAGCCGAGGTGGTCCTGCTGATCGATCTTCTGGTCCTCGTGGTAGTAGGTGCGCCGGTCCGCGAAGGACGAGACCGCCTTCGCGTTCATCTGCACGAACGGCGCGTTCCACATGAACTCGGGGCGCGAGCGCTTCGAGAGCTCGACCAGCACCTGGTTGTTGGCCTTCCGCATCTCGCTGTTGATCGCGACGTAGTTCTTCACCAGGTCGCCGCGGTCCTCGAAGCTGGGGACCCGGCTCAGGATCTTCGGCACCACCTTCTCCATCACCTGCTTCGAGACCCGGATGGTGTCGGTGGCGAAGGGCCGCGGGGTGAAGCGGTCGACGAACGCGGCCTCCGCCACGTTGTCGACGTCGTCCGCCGCGACCAGCTTCACCTGGCTGTCGTCCCCCATGTCGTAGGGCACCGCGAACAGCGCGAAGCGCTCGTCCGGCGCCCCGCCGGGGAGCGGGTAGCCAGGGAAGAACCACGCCCCCGCCTGCACGCCATCCCGCACCGAGGACGGGCCCACCGCGTAGATGACGACCTCGCAGCCGCCCTGGGCCGGGTAGATCTGCTCGCTGCGGACGTCGAGGGTGGGCGGGGTGAGGCGCACCGGCAAGGTGACCTGCGCCTCCGCCTTGGGGGTGCCCTTGAGCCACGTGCCCGCGCCCTCGGCCAGGACCTGCACCGTCACGTCACCCTCTCGGAGCTCGGGCACGTTGGCCTTCCCCACCGTCACCTGGAAGGACTCGGTGGTGGTCTTCGGGCCGAGGCCCCAAGGGGGCTGGGCCAGGTAGGCCTTGGCCTCGAGCTCCTTGCTGAGGGCGCCCTGGGTGAGCACCACCTTCACCGAGGTCAGGCCGCGCTTGGGCTCGGCCGCGTTGACGGTGAAGACGGTGGCCTTGCCGACCGCGGCCTTGTCGGCCACCACGCTCACCGTGGGGGCGTCGCCCGCGCGGAACGAGACCACCGCGCCGGCCCCCAGGCCGACGAGGATCACCAGGGCCAGCAGGAGCTTCCAGATCCCGCCGCCGCGCTTCTTGGGTGTACCCAGGAGTTCCGTCATGGCCGCGCCGCCGGGTCATGACACGCCGGGCGCCTGGCCTCAACCCGTGCGGTGGGCTCGGTCATGCCCTTCTGCGGCGCCGCTCAACCCCAGCCGCCGGAGAACCCGCCTCCGGAGCCGGAGGAGCCGGAGCTGCCGGTGATCCCCACGCCGTTGCCCGCGCTCCCCGCGGCCGAGAACAGGGCGGCGGAGAGCTGGGAGGCCAGGGCCGGGTGCTCCTTCAGGAAGTCCTGGGTGCCGGCCGGGTCCTGGAGCGCCGCCTCGCGGATGCGCTGCAGGATCTCTTGCACGTCCTGCTCCTGCATGATCCGCTCGTGCTCGTCCTCGTACATCTTCCAGCCGTAGGTGGCGACCCCACCCCCGCGCTGGACGTCGATGTTCGCGCTGTTCGCGCCGGCGGTGATCGAGGGGTCGTACAGGCCCCTGCCCTGGGCTCCGGCGGCCCCCTGGACCCCGCCCCCGACTGGGCCTCGAAGCGATCCGCGAGCTCCCGAAGGCGGGCCCAGTTCTGCTCGATCTCCGAGGCGGCGTCCACGCCGCCCTCGCCCGGGCCGGCCACGTCGCCGATCGGCATCATGCCGCCGCCGCCGCCCGCGCCACCGGCTCCGCCCGCCCCGCCGGCTCCGCCTGCGCCGCCGGCAGAGGCCGCGCCACCGCCCGCGCCGCCGATCACCACCGACCTGCGCTTTCTCGGATCGTCGAAGCCGATGGGTCCGATCATGAGGGGGTTATCGCGCCATGGCGCGACCGGTTGCGTCGGATCGCCCGGATCAGAGCCCCGGCAAGCTGGGTTGCTGGCCGGCGGAGCGCAGCTCGGCGTCGAGCACCCGCGGCACCTGGCCGGTGGTCACCGCCCGCAGCACCTCGTCCAGGGCGTGGCTGCGGCCTCGGAAGTCCACGCGGGTGGTGTCGATGGTGAGCAAAGGTGCTCCATCGTAGGTGGCGAAGTAGTCGACATAGGCGTCGGCGAGCTCGGCGATGTACGCCGGATCCATGTCGAGCTCGTAGCTGCGCCCGCGCGCCGCGATCCGCCGCATCACGGTGTCGTGGTCTGCCCGCAGGAAGATCACGAGATCGGGCGTGGCCACCTGGGGCCGCAGCACCTCGAAGAGCTGCTCGTAGATCGCCAGCTCGTGGGACTCGAGGGTGAGCTGCGCGAAGATCCGATCCTTGTCGAAGAGGTAGTCCGACACCGTGCGCCGCATGAAGAGGTCGCCCTGGGCCAGGACCTCCTGCTGGCGGAAGCGGGACATCAGGAAGAAGAGCTGGGTGGACAGGGCGTAGGCGCGGCGGTCCCGATAGAAGTCCGGGAGGAAGGGGTTCTCCTCGAACTCCTCGAGCACCGTGCGGCCCCCGAGGGCCCGGGCCAGCTGGTGCACCAGGGTGGTCTTCCCCACCCCGATGACGCCCTCCACCACCACGTAGCGGTGCCGAAAGCTGCCCTCACCCGCCAACGCCTGGGGAGATAGCCTCCCGGGGCGTCGCGGTCCAGCGTGGAACGGCCCCCGCGCGCCGAGGACGTGTCCGCGAGCACCCTAGGCTCGCGGCGGGGTTGGCGGTACGCTGCCGCGCGATGATGCCCAAGTCCTTCGCCCTCCTCGCCGCCACGGTGGTGGCCCCGTTCGTCCTGTCCGCCTGCGCCGCCGGCCTCTGCGAGCGCAAGGACACCTTCATGCGCAGCACCTGCTCGGGGACGTCCATGACCTACCACGGCGATCCGATGTGCGAGCGCAAGATCGCCAAGTGCAACGAGGGCCAGCTGGCCCAGTTCCGCGGCTACGTGGAGTGCCTGGAGGCCCAGAACGTCTGCAGCATGGAGGCCCTCGCCTCCTGCGCCGAGAAGTGGCCGGGCGGCGTCAACCTGGCCTGCGGCATGTAGTCAGCCTCGTCTACGACAGGCGCCCGTCCACCGGCTGCACCGGGGGCGGGAGCTCGGCCTCACCGAGGCGCTCCCGCAGGTTGATCTCGATCATCCGCGACAGCTGCGACAGCGGCAGGTCGTTGGCGTCGGTGCCGAAGGGGTCCTCGATCTCGTCGCCGAGGGCGTCCAGGCCCAAGAACGCGTACGCGATGAGGAGCACCACGAGCGGGGTCATCAGCCCGACCTGCCCCGAGATCCCGAAGGGGAGCGCGATGCAGTAGAACCCCACGATCCGGTGCATCAGCAGGGTGTAGCCGAAGGGGATCGGGGTGGAGCGGATCCGCTCGCAGCCGCCTTGGATGTTCGCCAGCTCGGTGAGGGTCCCCTCGAGCACCGGCAGGTGCATCGGGTGCAGGCGCCCCGCGCGCCACGCCGCCGCGAGACGGTCCCCCTGGGTCTGCAACAGAGCGATGGGCGGGTTGGACTCCCTCGTGAGGCCTGACACCTCGGCCTCCGGGATGAACGCGGCCAGCTCCGCGTGCTCGCGGCTGCCGCGCAGGTGGAGCCGCAGGGCGTGGACGTAGGCCATCTGGCGCCGCACCAGCTCGCGGTGGAGCCCCGTCGGCGCCGCCTCCCCACCCGCCTCCACCAGGGTGAGGACCTGCCGGGTGAAGGTGCGCGAGGTGTTCACGAGGCGCCCCCAGAGCTTGCGCCCCTCCCAGTAGCGGTCGTAGCTGGTGTTGTTCCTGAACCCCAGGAAGATCGACAGGGCCAGCCCCACCAGGGTGAACGGGAGGGGTGTCAACGTGACCTGCATGTGGTCGTGGGCCTCTGCCCACGTCTCGAGCACGCTCACCACCGTGACGAAGGCCAGCCTGCGCCAGATCCGCGCGAGGACGCTGCCCCGCCAGGTGAAGACGAGGCCCAGCCAGCTCTTCTCGCCCGTGACGATCATCCGGGGGACGGTGTCGCGAGCGCGGCGCGGACGCAACCGCCCCTTGCCGACGGGCGCGCGCGCGGTGCAGCGTGGCCGGGTGAAGCCCGAGGTCGCCCTGATCCGCGCGGTGCGCCCCGCCCTCGAGGCGCTGGCGGTGCCCGCCGACGCCCCGGCCATGGAGGCCTACGTGAAGCACCGGGGGCGCTACCTCGGGATCAAGAGCGCGCCGCGCAAGGCGGCGCAGCGCGCGCTCTTCGCCGAGCATCGCCTCCCCGATCTCGCCGCGCACCTCACCGCGGTGGCCGGCATCTGGGACCGGGCAGAGTTTCGGGAGGAGCGCTACGTCGCCCTCGAGCTCCTCGCCCTGCCCCGCTACGTGAAGCACCTCGACGTGAGCGCCCTGCCCCTGATCGAGCGCCTGGTGGTGGAGGGCGCGTGGTGGGACCTGGTCGACGCCTGCGCCACTCCGCTCGGTGAGATCCTGACCCGCCACAACGCGAAGGCGCGCCCGGCCCTGTTGGCGTGGGCCTCGGACCGTGACCTGTGGAAGCGCCGGAGCGCCCTCATCTGCCAGCTCCGGCGTAAGGCCGACACCGATCTCCCGATGCTCTACCAGGCGATCGAGGCCGCCCTCACCGCGCCTGGGATGGAGTCCGACCTCGCGCCCAAGGACCAGCGCTTCTTCATCCACAAAGCGGTGGGCTGGGCGCTGCGCCAGTACGCGTGGACGGATCCCGCAGAAGTGAAGCGCTACGTCGCCGCGCACCCGGAGCTCCCCGGGCTCAGCCAGCGCGAGGCCCTGAAGAACCTGTGACTGACCGGCGCGGCCCGGTGTGCTAGGCCCGCCCGATGCGTCACTACCTCGCCGCCCTGGCCGCGGTCGCCGCGGCCACTACGGCCTGCGCGACCACCCCGGTCAAGGAGCACGCCATGAGCACCCCTCTCACGCAGGAGGCCTTGCAGGCCCGCCTCGACCAGTTCGCCCCGGCCGAGCTCACCGCCGACGTGGCCGGCCTGCCCGAGAACGAGCGGCAGGCCCTGTCCACGATCATCGAGGCGTGCGCGCTCCTGGATCCTGTCTTCGATCGCCAGGCCTGGGCCCGCTACCCCGAGTACCGGGCCGAGCTCGCGGCCGACACCAGCCCCCTCGGGCAGGTCAAGCTGCAGTACTTCGACGTGATGCGGGGCCCCTGGGACCGCCAGGATCACTACGCGCCCTTCGCGATCGACACCGCCCACCCGCCGGGCGCCGGGCTTCTACCCCGAGGACCTCACGGCCGAAGAGTTCAACGCCTACGTGGCCGCGCACCCCGACGAGGCAGAGGCCCTCACCAACCTCTTCACCGTGGTGAAGCGCGACGGCGATCGCCTGGTGCCGGTCTGGTACTCCGACGCCTACGCCGAGTGGCTGGTGCCCGCGGCCGACAAGCTCAGGGCGGCCGCGGCCCTGACCAGCAACGAGAGCCTGAAGGCCTTCCTCATCGCCCGGGCCGACGCGTTCCAGAGCAACGACTACTACGCCTCCGACAAGGCCTGGATGGACCTCGACAGCCGGGTGGAGGTCACGGTGGGCCCCTACGAGACCTACGAGGACGAGCTGCTGGGGCTGAAGGCCTCCTTCGAGTGCTTCGTCACCGTCAGCGATCCCGACGCGTCGGCCAGGCTCTCCGGCTACAAGGCGCTCTTGCCCGCGATGGAGCAGAACCTCCCGGTGCCGGACGAGGTGAAGACGGTGCGCGGGGCCGAGAGCCCGATCCGGGTGGTCGACCTGGTCTACACCTCGGGCGACGCGAGGAAGTCGGTGCAGACCATCGCCTTCAACCTCCCCAACGACGAGCGGGTGAGGAAGGAGAAGGGCGCGAAGAAGGTCATGTTGCGGAACCTGATCGAGACCAAGTTCGATCGCATCCTCCGCCCGATCGCGCACGAGATCCTGGCCGAGTCCCAGCAGGGCGAGCTGTCGGCCGAGGCGTTCTTCAACGAGACCCTCTTCCACGAGCTCTCCCACAGCCTCGGCCCCGCCTTCACCACCAAGGGGGGTGAGCAGGTCGAGGTGCGGCTCGCGCTCCAGGCCAGCTACTCGCCCCTCGAGGAGGCGAAGGCCGACGTGATGGGGGCCTACAACATCCTCTTCATGATCGACGGGGGGCACTTCCCCAAGGACTTCAGGAAGAAGCTCCTGGTGAGCTACTTCATCGGCCTGTTCCGGAGCGTGCGCTTCGGGGTGGCGGAGGCCCACGGCAAGGGCGCGGCCCTCCAGATCAACCGCTTCCTCGAGGAGGGCGCGGCGACCCTCGACCCGACGACCGGCAAGTTCACGGTCGACGAGGCGAAGCTCGAGCAGTCGATCGCCAAGCTGGTGCACGACATCGTGATGATCCAGCACGCGGGCGACAAGGCGGCGGCCGACGCGCTGCTGGCGAAGTACGGCGACGTGTCCGCCCCGATGGCGGCGGCCCTCTCGAAGGTGGCCCACGTCCCGGTGGACATCCGGCCGATCTACCCGCTCGCCGAGTAGCTCACGCGGCCAGCCGGAGCACCCGCGCGGCGAGGATGGCCGCGCCCGCCGCCACCGCGGTCTGGGGGTCACCGTGGCGCTCGCCTGGCCTGCCCATCATCTTGGCCACCCGCTGCTGCACCATCGGGATGTAGGTCGAGCCGCCCACGAGCACCACCTCGTCCACGTCCTTGGGGCGCATGTTGGCTTGCATCATGGTGCGCGCGGTGACCTGCAGGGTCCGCTCCACGTACTCCTGCCACACCTGGTTGGCGTCGGCCCGGCTCACCGGGAGGTCCAGGTCGCGGAGCGGCCCCGCGGTGAACAGATCGCGGATGCGCAGGTGGATCTCGTCGGTGCCGGACAGGGCGCGCTTCACGGCCTCGCTCTGGAGCAGGACGCGTTGCCAACGCACCACGTCCTTGTCGAGCTCGAGGCGGTACTGGGTCCACACCTGGCGCCCCACCAGGCGGGCCAGGGCCTCGTCGAGGTCGTCGCCGCCGAGGAGCGGGTCGCCGCCGAGGGCGAGCGGTGTGAACTGCGTCCCCACCTGCCGGAGCACGGTGACGTCGAAGGTGCCGCCGCCGAAGTCGTAGATCAGCAGGCGCCGGTCCTCGGTGGAGCTCCGGTCGAGGCCGTAGGCCACCGCCGCCGCGGTGGGCTCGGGGACGGTCTGCACCACCTCGATCCCAGCCAGCCGCGCCGCCTCCACCACCGCATCCTGGGCGCTGCGGTCCGCCGCGGTGGGCAGGGTGACCACTGCCTTCTCGGCCGGGAGCCGGAACCGGGCCTCGGCCATGCTCTTGAGGGTGCGGAACACCTCCGCCGCGAGCTGGGTGGCGGCGAAGTCCCGCTGGGCCACCCGGAGGATCAGACCGCGCGGTCCCGCCTTCACCCGGGCCGCGTTCTGGGCCTCGAAGAGGCGAACCGCGGGATCCTCCACGCTGCGGCCCAGGATGCGCTTGAGCCCGCGCACCCCGAGCTGGGGCTCGCCCACCGCGAGCTGCAGGGCCCTGAAGCCCACGATCGGCGGGCCCTTGCGAGGGATGAAGAGGGCGGACGGGATGCAGGGCTCACCCCGCTCGTCGGGGACGAGGAAGAGCTTGCCGTTCACCCAGGCCGCCGCGGACGAGAACGACGTGCCGAAGTCGATCCCCAACACCAACTGCTCGCGGCTCATCCCACCGTGTATGTCGGCGGGGGGGCTGCGTGATTGAAGGCAAAGCTGGGTCGGACCTCCGCCCCCTGCCCCGCGCACGAACAGTCGCCTAGGATGTCGCCGATGCGTTCCCGGACCAGGGCTCCAAACCTCACGCTGGTGGCGTTGACGGCGCTTTGGCTCACAGGCTGCACCGGCGCCGCCGAGCGGGACGCCGGAGTCCCCGAGGACAGCGGGGTTGCAGCCGACGCTGGGTTCCCCGACTCCGGGGTCGCCACCGAGGACGCCGGCCTCCCGGACACCGGGGTAGGTGAGCCTGACACCGGGGTGGTCCCGGACTCCGGCGAGCTGCCCGACTCCGGCGAGGTAACCGACTCTGGCGACATCCCCGACTCTGGCGACATCCCCGACACCGGCGACGTCCCCGACACCGGGGTCGACGCGGGTGAGGTCGACGGCGGCGACGGCGACGCCGGCCACGTCGACGCGGGCGCCCCGGACACCGGCATCCCGCCCGACGCCGGCGTCCCCGGGGTGTGCACGGACGGCGAGGAGGGCTGCCTGTGCGCGTTCGGGCAGGCGTGCAACGACCCCGCCCTCACCTGCTTCAACACCTCCGGCACCAACGTGCCCCCCGCCCAGCGCGTGAACATCTGCCTCAGGGAGTGCGTGGTGGACAGCCAGTGCACCGCCTCGGTGGTGGGCCACAACATCTGCCGCCCGGTGTCGGCCGGCGCACGTGCGTGCGTGTCCCAGGAGCGCGGTGAAGGCCAGCTTGCGGACATCTCCCGGCTGCGCGGGCCGATGCGCGGGTGCCAGATCGGGCTGTTCGCGTTCCCGTTCTCCGCCGGGCTCTCAGGGCTCCTCGACGACCAGGTCTCCTGCGGCCGCCCCTGCAACCCGAGGGCGGTGCCCGGCGATCCGGGCGCGTGCGGACCGACCTACCCGTACTGCAACCCCGGGGTGCTGACCTCGAGCGCGACGCCCGGCATGTGCACCCTCCGCCGCGCCAACCCCGGCGACGCGTGCAGCCGCACCAGCGTGGTGGGCCTGTGCGACACCACCACCAGCACCTCCGGCAATGGCCCCGACATGGCGTGCCTCGGCGCGCCCTTCGACATCCAGGACCCCGCGGACCCGAGCCCGAACCCCGACACCGGGATCTGCGTGCTCCTGTGCGACCTCGCCAACCCCGACTGCGGCAACGCCCACGACCTGGGGGCGGGCTCGGCGCGGTGCCGCCAGTTCACCAGCGCCAACACCACCACCGGCATCTGCTCGAACGAGTGCGAGCGCTGGCCGAGCGACTGCCGGAACCCGGGCGCCCTCGGCGCGGGCACCACCTGCACCGGCACCGTCCAGATCGAGCAAGGCTACCCCTTCAGCCTCTGCTACGGGGTCATGACCCCGATCATCCAGGAGTGGAACCGCGGCGCCACCCCCAGCTACTGCCTCACCCTCCCCGGGGGCGAGGCCCGCTGCGAGTCGGGCACCTACTGCTTCAGCGAGTCCCAGGTGGGCGCCTCGGGGCTCTGCGTCAGGACCTGTAACGCCGCCCTCCCCGCCGGCGCCCAGGGCTGCCAGCTGAGCCGCCACGGCTTCTCGGTGTGCGATCAGACCCTGATCAACCAGGTCCCGGGGGGCACCCTGGGCCTGTGCCGATAGTGCCCGCGTTTCGGTCACCGCGACCCACGCGAGGAGCACCGCGAGCAGCGCGCCCCCACCGCGGCGGGCTGCGCGGCCCAGCGCTCGAGCGCGTCGGCGAGCGGGTTCGCGCCGCCGAGGCGGGCCGAGACCCACCCGGCCGAGGCCACCAGCGCGAGCGCGGCGAGGGCCACCCGGAGGTGGCGGTAGCTCGCGCGCCGCGCCGCGAGGGCGAGGAGCGGCGCGAACACGAGGATCAGCGCCAGCTGCACCAGCTCGATGCCGACGTTGAAGGCCGCGAGGCCGACGAGGAGCCCTCGCCCGGCCAGGCCGAAGCCCTCCAAGGTGCTCGCGAAGGCCAGGCCGTGCACCAGCCCGAAGGTCCCCGCCACCACCGCCTCGCGGCCCGGGAACCAGGGGCGGATGGCGTGGAGGGCGCCCAGACCGATCGAGAGCCCCACCAGCACCTCCACCGGCGCGCTCGGGACGCGCACGAGGCCCGTCGCCGCGAGGGCGAGGGTCACCGAGTGGCCGACGGTGAACGCGGTGACCATGCCCGCGACGTGGCGGATCGTGCCGGGCACCTTGCGATACCCCTGCCAGCGCGCCGCCCCGCGTGCGCACATCAAAGGTGCCGAGAGCAAGAGGACGAGCACGAAGAGGAGGTGGTCGAGCCCCTCCGCCACGTGCTGGGCGCCGAGGGCGAGGAGCGCCCACGCCCCGCGCCAGGCGCTGGCGTCGCCGCGCGCCAGCTCGACGCTCCGACGCCCGTAGCGCAAGGTGGCCACCACCACCTCGCCGTCCAGCTGGGCCCGCTCGAAGTCCCGAGCCACTGTCACGAGGGTCCGGTGGGTGAGGACCTCCTCCGAGATCACCTCGTCCCGCACCCGGAGCGCGGCCGGGTCGTGCCCGTCCGGTGAGCGCAACTCGACCTGCACCACGAGGTGGGGCTGGCCGTGCTCCTCGACCCAGCGCGGCGCGCCGACCTCCTCCCGCCAGGTCACCCCGCGCTCGTCCGCGAGCTCGAGGTGGAGGCCGACGTACCGGCGCAGGCCCTCCACGAAGGCATCGTCCACCCGCTCGGGGGCGGTCGCGAGATCGACCAGGGTCGGGTCACCCCAGCCGGGTGCGAGGGCCAGGCCGAGCTGGGCCGCGGGCAGGTGCAGGGTCGCCTGCACCTCCCCCGGCTGGATCGACAGCACGAGGGCGGACGGCAGCACCTCGTGCGCCTGCGCCTCCCGCGGCCCGTACATGGCCGCGGCGGCGATCAGGCACCACCCCCCTCCGCAATCCACCCTGCGTGGAACCCATGACTACAGCTCCGCGCCGTAGTCGAAGGCCCGGTCACGGTAGACGGTGTGGTAGTGCGTGCCGCTCAGGATGACGCCGTTCTGACACGCCACCTCGATCCACACCCTGGGCCCGTCGATGCGGAAGTAGGTGCCGTTGACGGTGACGTCGGGCGCCGAGCCGGTGCCGCCCCACGCCACGTAGGTGTCGGCGTAGGCCTCAGCCGAGGTGTAGGCGTCCAAGAGCGCGTCCGAGACGTAGCCGTCGTAGTCGGCCACCCACTCCGCGATGGCCGCGGTGACGAGGAGCTGTTGGTCGTCGGTGAGCTCGGAGACGAGCACGCCGGTGCGCTCGCTCCCGGAGGGGAAGACCACCGAGTCGTAGCGGCCCGTGCAGTACTCCACCGGGCCGAGCAGGATGTCGCCGAAGGTCCCGCTCAGGTGCGCGCTCGACAGCTCGGCGGCGCTGAGCGCGCCGAACAGGGCCGAGAACGTCTCGCCCTCGCTCACCAACGGGCCGAAGGTCTCCGAGTCGACGGTGAACTCGGCGCGCGGCTCCGCCCCGAGGTGGTTGGGCGTCGGGTAGCCGGCGCCCGCGACGAAGGTGATGTTGTAGGCCATGTGGTGGTTGCCGATGGAGATCATCCAATCGCCGCCGGCGGACGGCGTCCCGAAGATCGCGATGTGCGCGTTGTCCGAGGTGTACGCGGTGCCGCCGCCCGGCCCACCGCCTCCGCCGACCTGACCGAGGTAGTCGTCGGCCGCGAGGACCCCGCGGAAGTCCTCGTAGCCATCGTTCGACAGCACCGCGTCGGCCACCGCCATCGCGGCCGCGCGGCTCGTGTCGTCCAGCGCCCCGAGCGTGATCCCGGGTCGGTTCTGCCCCGGGAGGTTGGACCAGCAGGTCTTGTTCGCGGAGTCCGAGAAGTCGTACTGCGCCAGGTCGCGCTGGGTGCTGTCGAGGGTGGCGAGGAAGGCCTCGGCCGCGCAGACCGCCTTGCTCACGTCGTCCGCCGACGTGGTGCAGTCGGTGACGGTGGTGCCGGCGTCCGCGATCTGACCTGCGTCCTCAGACACCCCCGCGTCGGTGGTGGTGGTGGTGCCGGAGTCCGCGCCCGACGCGCCACCATCGGTGGGCGAGGTAGCGGAGGTCGTGCATGCGCACAGCAAGGCGGCGGTGAGCGATACGAGGGGGCTTCGTGGTTGCATTCAGACGGGACCTCTCTTCCTGGGGAAGGCTGAGTTTCCTCTCCGAACACGCGACCTCCGAGGATCGGGCAACGCCGACGCGGGCCAGACGCTTATAGGGTATCCATCAACACGAAACGACTCGCCCATCCAGGGGTAGAGCCCGTATGTAGCCTGCCGTGAGCGCGTCCAAGGCCGCCGCCCCTGCCCAGAAGTCACGCTGGAGGTTGGCCCTCATCTGGGTCGGGCTCATCGCGTTCTTCGGCGTGATCCAGTCCCTCACCGACCGGATGGCGGGGAACGACACGTACTACCACATCAAGTACGCGTGGCTGATCTGGCACGAGGGGGCGATCTGGGACTTCCCGTGGCTGCAGGGGACCTTCTTCAAAGAGATGTGGGTGGACAAGGAGTTCCTCTACCACGTGCTCCTCATCCCCTTCACGCTGCCCGGCGACATGTACTACGGCGCCAAGACCGCGGCGGCGTTCTACGGCGGGACTGCAATCTTCCTTACACACCTCGTGATCCGGCGCATGGACGCGCCCGGCTCACGCTGGCAGCGCTACTCGTGGTTCTTCGCGCTCCTGCTCGTCGCGACGAGCAAGACCATGCTCTATCGCCTCAGCACCACCCGCGTGCCGGCGGCGAGCGCGGCCGCGATGATGATCGCGATCCTGGTCATGCAGCAGCGCAAGTGGCGCTGGCTGTTCGTGGTCGGGTTCTTCTACGCGTGGATGTACCACGTGTCGGTGGTGCTGGTGCCGCTGGCCCTGTTCTTCGCGCTCGGGAGCCGGCTCGACGACGGCAAGTGGGATCTCCGCCCGGTGCTCGCCGCGGCCGGGGGCGTGCTGACCGGCTTCGTCATCAACCCCTACTTCCCCGACAGCGTGCCGGTGCTCTTCAAGCACGTCATCCAGGTGGGGCTCGGCTCCACCGGGCTCCCCAAGGGCAACGAGTGGGGCGCGTACGACTCGTGGTACCTGCTCGAGACCACCGGCACCGCGTGGATCGCGGTGCTGGTCGGCGTCGTGGCGGTGGGCGGCCGCCGCGCCACGATGACCGGCCGCACCCTCTTCCTGCTCCTGGCCAACGCGCTGATGATGGTCGCCTTCTTCAAGGCGCGGCGCTTCGTGGAGTACTGGCCACTCTTCGCGGTGCTCTTCTTCGCGAGCGCCCTCAACGACCTCATCCGCGACGAGACGTCGTGGTGGCACAGCGGCCTCGCCGCGCTGAAGGCCCGGCGCCTGAACAAGGCGGTGGTGCCGGTGCTGGCCCTCGCCCTCGCGATCACCGCGGGGGCGAACGCCTGGATGGCCAGCCAGGAGGCGGCGGGGAACGCAGATCCGAAGCGCCTCGCCGGCGTGACCCGGTGGCTGGAGGAGAACACCCCCGAGGGGGCCACGGTGTACAACGCCCAGTGGGACATCTTCCCCGAGCTGATCTTCTACAACCACCACAACCACTGGACCCTCGGGCTGGACCCCAACTTCACCTACTTCCTGGAGCCGAGGCTCTACTACCTCTCGGACAGCCTCGGCCGAGGCGAGGTGCCGGAGCCCGGCCGCTACGTGGCCGAGGGCTTCGGGGCCTACTTCGCCATGGCCCTCAAGGGGAGCGGCTTCGACACCACCGCCCGCCGGCCCAAGAGCGGGCTCACCGTGGTCTACGAGGACCAGTACGCGGTGGCCTACGCGGTCAAGCCGGACAACACGACGCGCACCATCGAGGCGGAGTTCAGCCCGCACACCGATGACTTCGGCGGTGGCAAGGGGACTTGCCAGTACCTCCCGAAGGGGCAGCGGGACATGGGCTTCCCTTCGGCGAAGGCTGTCCTGCAGTGCATGGTCGAGGGGAGCGACACCCTCAGCGTCACCTACACGCTCGACGTCCCCGAGGACAGCCGGTGGTCGATGCAGGCCCGCTTCCTCCAGAACCGACACCCGGTGCAGGCAGAGGTGCTGGTGGACGGCACCAAGGCCGGCGACACCGTGAACCTGGAGGGCGACCGGGTGATGCTCTCCCGGGTCGAGAAGTTCGGGGACCTGTCCCTCACCGCGGGCAAGCACGAGATCACGGTGCGGTTCCTCGTGCCCAACCCCGGCTATCCGGTGTCGGTCGGCCTGGACTACCTGCGCTTCCTCCGCGTCCCGTAGCGGGCCTCCCGCGCGCCATTTGCGGCTCTGACGTCAAAACCATCAAGCATGGCATCCATGCGCAGCCGACTCGGACGATCGTCGGGTGCGATTTTTCGCAGAGGCCGTCACGCTGCGGCCTCGGTGGTCACCCTCACAACGATGTTCGCCCGTGGCGTCCCGCGGTTGCTCTGGCCTGCGCTCCTGTCGTTGGCGCTCGGCGCCGCCTGTGCAGATCCGGCCGAGCCGGCTGACGCGGGCTTCCCTGACGCCGCCTCCGTCGACGCCGAGGCGCCCGACGCCGGCTTCCCCGACGCCGAGGCCGACGCCGGCTTCCCCGACGCGGAGCCGGTGGACGCCGAGCCCACGGACAGCGGCTTCAGCCTCACCGGGGCCTCGCTGACCCCTGGAGCGCAGCTCCACGCAACCGAAGGACACCGGCTCAGAAGCCGCCTCACCGCGGTCACCGCGGTGACCTCCACCACCAGCACCCACCGCCTCCGCGGAGGCCTCGTGCCCCAGTGGCCCTAGCCCGAAGGACCGCCATGCGCTTCGCCCCAATCATCGCCCTCGCCATTGCTCTCGCGCCCCTCTCGGCCCTCGGCCAGGAGGTGCGGATGCCCTACGAGGGCTTCCTCACCGACGGAGAGGACCTCCCGGTCTCCGGGATGATCGAGCTCGACATCCGGATCTACGACACCGAGGAGGGCGGCGCCCCGCTCTTCGAGGAGACCCAGTCCACCATCGTGATGGGCGGGTACTTCGGGGTCGAGATCGGCGCGGTCACCCCGCTCGCGGCCAGCCTCTTCGACGCCCAGCGGCCGCTCTTCCTCGGGCTGGCCCTGCACGGTGACTCGGAGTTCCTGCCGCGCCCGCGGCTGGGCTTCGTGCCCTACGCGATCCACGCCTTGACCGGCCCCGGAGCCGGAGTGGCGGGCCCGCCCGGCCCCACCGGACCGCCCGGCGCTGACGGCGCCGACGGCGTCGATGGCGCAATCGGCCCTGCCGGACCGACCGGGCCTGCCGGCGTGCAGGGGTCCGCGGGCCCCGTGGGTGCAACCGGGCCTGCGGGCAACCCGGGCGCAACCGGGCCTGCCGGACCGACCGGACCCGTCGGCGCCCAGGGCGCTGCCGGGCCTGCTGGACCGACCGGACCCGTCGGCGCCCAGGGCGCGACCGGGCCCGCGGGCGTCCAGGGTCCGCAGGGCGTGGCCGGCCCCACCGGTCCGCAGGGGCCGCAGGGCCTCACCGGCGCCACCGGGCCCCAGGGCCTGCGCAGGGGCGACCGGCCCGACCGGCGCCCAGGGCCTCCAGGGCGTGGCCGGGCCCACCGGTCCGCAGGGGCCGCAGGGCCTCACTGGCGCCCAGGGCCCGCAGGGCCTGACCGGGCCCACCGGGCTTCAAGGGCCGCAGGGCTTCCCGGGCGCCACCGGCGCAACCGGGCCCCAGGGCCTCACCGGCGCCCAGGGGCCGGCGGGCGCGCGCGGCGCCACCGGCGCCACCGGGCCGCAGGGGCTCACCGGCGCCCAGGGCGCGGTCGGCGCGACCGGTCCCCAGGGGCCGCAGGGGCGGTCGGCGCGCAGGGGCCCGTGGGGCCGACCGGTGCGCAGGGCCCGGCGGGCGCGCGCGGCGCCACTGGCCCGACCGGCGCCCAGGGCGCCACCGGAGCGCAGGGGCCTGCTGGCGCCACCGGCGCCCAGGGCGCGACCGGGGCACAGGGGCCCGCGGGGCCCGCCGGCCCGACCGGGGCACAGGGCGCGACTGGGGCCCAGGGGCCTGCTGGTGCGACCGGCGCCCAGGGCGCGACCGGTGCTCAGGGGCCCGTCGGCGCCACCGGCGCTCAAGGGCCCCGCCAGGCGCGCGGCGCCACCGGCCCGACCGGTGCGCGCAGGGCGCGACCGGTGCCCAGGGCGCCACTGGCGCGCAGGGTGCCACCGGCGCGCAGGGCGCGACTGGCGCACAGGGGCCCGCGGGGCCGACCGGGGCCACCGGCGCACAGGGACCTGCCGGGGCACGCGGTGCGACCGGGGCGACTGGCGCGACCGGCGCGCAGGGCGCCACCGGCGCGCAGGGTGCCACCGGCGCGCAGGGTGCCCAGGGACCGGCCGGAGCCCAGGGGGCGGCTGGCCCGACGGGCGCCACCGGGCAGCAGGGGCCCACCGGCCTCACCGGCGCCCAGGGCCCCGCGGGGGCGCGCGGCGCGACCGGTGCGACCGGCCCCACCGGCGCCACCGGCCAGCAGGGCCCGAGCGGCGTGGTCGGTGTCTACGTGGGCACCGGCATCGCAACCCAGATGGCCCCCGGCACCCTCAACTGCCAGACCATCGCCTGCTTCCCCGCGTACGGCGCGATGACCCTGCTCGGCAACGTCGCGGGGCCGGTGACCATCACCAGCAGCACCGAGCAGCTCATGGTGACCGCCGACGCCTCCTTCAGCACCGCCGCCACCTCCAACGCGTTGATCGCGGGGGGGCCCTGCTACCAGCCGGTGGGCGGCTCCACCTGGACCTACGTGGGGAGCGCGGGCGCCTTCCAGACCGCCACCAGCGGCGAGGTCGCGTCGTTCTCCACCACCGGGCTCATCGGGGCCAACACCACCCCCGGCCTCAACGTGGGCCAGGCCTACAACTTCGGGGTGTGCGCCCAGACCCAGCTCCTGAGCCAGGCCGGCACCGTGACCGGCACCGGCAAGGTGCTGGTGCTCCAGCTGCGCTGAGCTACAGCGGCAGCCCCGCCGCCACCCACCCGCAGTACGAGGCCAGCTGGGCCGCCCCGATGTACGTGATGCGCACCGCGTCCGCGTGGGTCGGGAGCCGCGCCCCCGGCGCGTAGACCCGCATCAGAATCAACTGCTGAGCGCAGGCCGCGACCACGCACCACTCCTTGAATGCAAGCAGACCTGCCACGGCACCCACCAGCGGCGCCACCGCGGAGACCGCGATCAGCCCGTGGATGATCTGCTTGGCCCGGCGCACCCCGTGCACCACCGGGTACGTGGGCACCCCCACCACCCGGTCACCCTCCACGTCCCGGAGGTCGTAGAAGATCTCGTAGGTGAGCTCGAGCGGGATGAAGAACGCGATCGCGAGCAGGAGCTTCACCAACGGGTACGTCGCGCCCAGCCCCACGTACGGGTACAGGAAGACGCTCACGGTGAAGAGCACCGAGGAGCCGAAGTTCTTGAAGAAGTAGAGCTCCTTGAAGCGGGTGAAGGCCAGCTTGCCGCGCCACACCGGGACGAGGTCGTAGTTGTAGGCGAGCCCGATGAGGGTGAAGGCGACCCGGTAGCCCATGATGCTGGGGGTCAGCCACAGCCCCGCCCCCAGGCCGGCCGCGATCATGAACCAGCAGAGGCGCTCCACCGCTCGGGCGTGGGCCGCCACCGCCTCGGCCCCGGGGATGCCGTTGGCGAGGTCCTCCTCGACGTCGGTGGCCTTGTTGGTGAAGTTGACGATGAACCAGTCCCACACCGCCACGAGCGGGATGAGGAGATCGAAGCGCCCGGTGAAGATCCACCCGTAGGTCAGGGTGGCGAAGAAGACGATGGTGAGGATGTGCGGGCGGGCCACCGAGACCCAGGTGGACCAGGCCGTCATCGGTGTACCCGGCCCCTCAGCCGAAGAGGCGCTCCAGGTCCTCCATCGTGAGCTCCTTCATCAGGCCGGTCTCGCCGGTGATGATCGCGTCGGCCAGCTTGCGCTTCTCTTCCTGGAGCTTGGCGATCTTCTCCTCCACCGTGTCCCTCGCGATGAGGCGGTAGGCGAAGACCGGGTTCTTCTGGCCCATGCGGTGGGCGCGGTCGATCGCCTGGGCCTCCACCGCCGGGTTCCACCACGGATCGAGGAGGAAGACGTAGTCGCTCGAGGTCAGGGTGATGCCACAGCCCCCCGCCTTCAGGCTGATGAGGAAGACCTTGTTCTCGGGGTCGCTCTGGAAGCGATCCACCCCGGCCTGGCGGTCGCGGGTCGCCCCGTCGAGGTACTCGTGCTTGATGCCCCGGGCCTCCAGCCACCGCTTCACCACCCCGAGCAGACGGGTGAACTGGCTGAAGATCAGCGCCTTGTGGCCGTTGGCGATCAGCTCGTCGAGCTTCTCGTAGAGGACCTCGAGCTTCGAGGACGGCTCGTCGAGGCGCGAGGTGTCGATCAGGCCCGGGTGGCAGGCGGCCTGGCGCAGGCGCAGGAGCGCCTCGAGGACCTGAATCTTGGCGCGGCCCAGGCCCACCTCCTGCACGGTGGAGCTGAGGGAGGCGCGGTAGTAGTCGCGGAGCTCGTCGTACTTCTTCCGCTGGTCCTCGTCGAGGTCGACCATCAGCGTGAGCTCGGTCTTCTCGGGCAGCTCGGTGAGCACCTGCTGCTTGGTGCGCCGGAGCATGAAGGGCCGCAGCGAGGTCGACAGCAGCTCCAGCCACCCGTCGTCCGCCCCCTTGGCCTTGGCCGAGAAGTCGTCGAGCCCGCCGAGCATCCCGGGGTTCAGGAACTCGAAGAGGGACCACAGCTCGTCGAGGCTGTTCTCGATCGGGGTGCCGCTGATCGCGAGGCGGTACTCGCTCCGGAGGAGCCGGCACGCCTTGGCCGCCTGGGAGCGCGGGTTCTTGATCGCCTGGGCCTCGTCGAGCACCACCGCGTTCCAGCGGATCTCGAGCAGGTGCAGGATGTCCTGCCGGAGGGTCCCGTAGGTGGTCACCACGAGATCCTGATCGAGCAGGTCGTCCTTGTACTTGAGGCGGCCGCCGCCGGTATAGGGCACCGCCTTCAGGTCGGGGGCGAACTTCGAGGCCTCCTTGATCCAGTTGTAGACCAGGCTCTTGGGGACCACGATGAGCGAGGGCCGGTGGTCCGAGGGGCGCTGGCCGCCGGGGCGGTGCCGCCCCTGGAGCATGGCGAGCACCTGCACCGTCTTGCCGAGGCCCATGTCGTCGGCCAGGCAGCCCGAGAAGTTGTTGTCCTCGAGGAAGCGCAGCCAGCCCAGGCCCTCCTGCTGGTAGTCGCGGAGCTTGCCCATGAACCCGACCGGCTCCGAGACGTGGGGGCGCGCGGCCCGCAGGACCTTCTGGATCCGGTCGAACTTCACGTCGACCGACACGTCGTCGGCCCCGGTGAGGAGGGCGTCGATCACCCCGGCCTGGCTGGGCGCGAAGCGGAGCTTGTCGCCCTCGAGGCGGCCGACCTGGGCCATGGAGGCGTACTTGCTGAGCCAGTCCGGCGCGATGCCCTTGGTGCCGTCCCGCAGGGACACCAGGCCCCCCGACTGGGCGCAGACCAGGAGCTCCGGCAGGCGGGCCTGCACCCCGCCGTAGTCGAGGGTGGCGTCCACGTCGAACCAGTCGATCCCGGAGCTGACCTTGGTCGCGAGGCCGCCGGTGATCGCCCGGACCTGGGCCCCGTCGGCCTCGATGTACCAGCCCTCCTCCACCAGGGTCTTGACGACCGCGTAGAGGTCCTTGTGGGCGATGCAGACCTCGCCCAGCTCGGGCAGGTCGACCTCGGCCGCCTCGAGCCCGAGCGCGCGCAGGCGCTCGAGGGCCCGGCGCTCGGCCCGGCGGTCGCGCCGGAAGAGCTGGCGCCCGCTCTCGTCCGCCACCATGCGGCGGTTGGAGTTCACCGAGACGATCTTGCCGCCGTAGTCGAAGGACACCTTGCCGACCACGAAGCGCGCCTCGTAGGCGACGTCCGGCTGCGCGAAGCAGACCCGCGGCACCGGATCCAGCCGCACCTGGGACCAGTGCAGCTCGGGGGGCAGCGCCACCTCGGGCAGGTTCGGCATGGTGGACAGCCGCACCAGGAACTGATCCTGGGCCTCGAACGGGATCTCGACCGGCCCCCCGCGACGCAGCCGGTCGACCCAGTCGAAGGCCTCGGTGGCCTCGTGCAGGGCAAGGCGGTCCTCGAAGATCATCACCCCGCCCGAGAGCACCAGGCGCGGGGCCTTGGGGTCCATCGCCTCGCCGTCACGCACGAAGCGGCCCCACAGGCGCCACCCGCGCTCGGCCCGATCCACCGTGAGCTCGAAGCGGAAGGGCTCCCCGTCGTCCCAGGCGAGCGGATCGCTGAAGGTGCCGGGCATCGCCGCCTCGCTCACGAAGCGCCCGGTGCGGCACAGCTCGGGGAGCAGCACGTCGTACAGCCCCGGGCGGACCACGCTGCGGGAGTAGCGCTCCCCCGCGCCCAGCTGGGCCCGGGAGCGATCCTCGGCGAAGTTGCCGAGCAACAGCTGCAGGATCCGCTTGTCGGCGACGGTCGGGAGCTCGGCCAGGTGGAGCGGGTCGACCTCGAGCGGTCGGAACGCGCCCTTCTGGCCGTCCCGCTTGGCCTCACGCTGGTAGAAGTCGATGACCAGGGCGTCCCGCACCCGGGTCTCGCGGACGTTGAGCTGGTAGCGGACGTCGCGGCCCCGCGGATCCTCGAAGACCTCGGTGAGCGGGTCGGCCCCGCCGGCGGTGGGCCGCCCACCCAGGCGCTCCAGCTGGTCCATCCAGGCCGGGGTGGGCTCCGCCACCGGGCCCCGCCGCCCCGCCGCCCGCCGCTTGGGGGCGGTGGGCTCGCCGCTACGCGGATCGATGCCTCGCTCTTCGAAGTTCCCGCTCACCGTGACCCTGGATCGTGCAAGCGAAGCGCGCAGCCGGGCTGAGCCCGACGGAGAGGGGTGGGACGGCTTGCCGGCCCGATTCCCCAGGATCTACTCACGCGAATCTGGTCGCGCCCCCCGCAAGACGATGCGGGGACACTACATGGCCTCGGCCGGCAATGCAACCCAGCCTTCGCCTCGTGAGACAGGAAAGCGCCCTTGCGCTCAGCGCGCGCCGTAGTTGTTGGGGCCCCGCTCTTCGTTGCGGTCGGTGGCGGGCGGCGGCGCGGGCCACAGGGATCCGACCTCGTCGTACAGCGGATCCGTCATCTCTACTCGATCCGCACCCAGCACCGCCTCGAGCTGCTCGAGGTCGCGGGCGCCGATCAGGGGCGCGGTGACCCCGGGCGTGCGCGCCACCCACGCCACCGCGAGGGCCGCCGGGTGCACGCCGTGGGCCTCGGCCACCGCGGTGAAGCGCTCCGCCACCTCGTAGTAGCCGGGCTCGGCGTAGCGCGTCTTGTACATCGCGTTCTTCACCAGGCGCCCCGCGTCGGGGCGCCGATCCGCGCCGTACTTGCCGCTCAGGAGCCCACCGCCGAGGGGCGAGTACGGGAGCACGCCGAGGCCCTCGGACTGGGCCATGGGCAACAGCTCCACCTCGGCCTGGCGCTTGACGAGGTTGTACATGGGCTGCAGGCACACCAGCGGCGACAGACCATCGCGCGCCGCGATCCCGAGCGCCTTCATGGTCTGCCAGGCCGAGAAGTTGCTGACCCCGAGGTAGAGCACCTTGCCCTGCCGGACGAGGTCCTCCACCGCGCGCAGGCTCTCTTCCAGGGCGGTGACCTCGTCGAAGCGGTGCAGGAAGAACAGGTCGACGCGATCCGTGCGCAGGCGCCGCAAGCTGGCTTCCACCGCTCGGACCAGGTGGTACCGGGAGCTCCCCCGGGCGTTCACGTCCTTGCCGGTGGGAAAGTACGCCTTGCTGGTGAGCACCACCTCGTCCCGGTGACCCTTGACGAGGCGCCCGAGGATCTCCTCGGAGCGCCCCCCCGCGTACACGTCGGCGCAGTCGAACAGGTTGATGCCCGCCTCCCGGCAGCGGGCGTAGAGCGCCCCGCTGGTGGCCTCGTCGGCGTCTCCGCCGAAGGACATCGTGCCGAAGGCGAGGCGGGACACCCGCACCCCGGTGCGCCCCAAGAACCGATACTCCATGACGTCTACCTCACGCGGCGAGGCCGGAGCGCTCGAGGAGCGCGTCGAGGGACGGCGCCCGCCCCATGAAGCGCTCGAAGAGCACCGCCGGATCCTCACCGTCCCCGGGCTCGAGGATGTTGCGCCGGAAGCGCTCACCCACGTCCCGATCGAAGACCCCCGCCTTGGCGAAGGCGGTGAAAGCGTCGGCGTCGAGCACCTCCGCCCACTTGTATGAGTAGTACCCCGCCGCGTAGCCCACCGCGCTCGAGAACAGGTGCCCGAAGCCGGCGATGAAGGCGTAGCCGTCGAAGTACTCGGCCGGCGCGTAGCGCTGCATGATCGCCCGCGACCACGCCACCACGTCGCCGTCCTTCACCGGATCGTAGTCCACGTGCAGCGCGAGATCGGTGGCCGCGAAGCCCAGCTGGCGCATCATCGCGTTGGCCGCCCGGTAGGTGCGCGCCCGCTTCATCTTCTCGAACAGCGCCTCGGGGATGGCGGCGCCGGTCTCGTGGTGGCGCCCGAACAGGTCGAGGGCCTCACGCTCCCAGCACCAGTTCTCCATGATCTGGGACGGCAGCTCCACGAAGTCCCACGCAACGTTGGTGCCGGCCAGGCTGCGCACCTCGACCTTGGAGAGCATGTGGTGCAAGAGGTGCCCGAACTCGTGGAAGAGGGTCTCGACCTCGTCGTGGGTCAAGAGCGCGGGCGCGTCGCCCACCGGCGGGGTCACGTTGCCGCAGATCAGGCCCAGGTGCGGCCCCTGGGCGCCGTCCTTCAGCACCCCGGAGATCAGCCCGTTCATCCACGCCCCGCCCCGCTTCTCGTCCCGCGGGAACAGGTCGGCGTAGAACGCCCCGAGCTTCGCGCCGCTCGCGTCCAGCAGATCGTAGGCGGTGGCGGTGGGGTGCCAGGTGGGCATCTTCGGGTTCGCCACCGCCCGCACCCCGTACAGCCGCTCGGCGGTCTCGAAGAGGCCCTCGAGCACCTTCGGGAGCGGGAAGTACGGCCGCAGCACCTCGTCGTCGAAGTCGTAGAGCTTCTGGCGCTGCTTCTCGGCCCAGTAGCCCACGTCCCACGGCTCCAGGGTCAGCCCCGCGTCGCCCGAAACCTCGCGCGCGAAGGCCAACAGGGCCGCGTTCTCGGCCTCGAAGGCGGGGCGGGTGCGGGCCTCGAGGTCCGCCACGAACTCCCGCGCGGTCTGGCCCCGCTTCGCCATGCGATCCTCGAGCACGAGGTCGGCGAAGGTGGCGAACCCGAGCAGGCTGGCCTGCTCACGGCGGAGCTCGATGATCTTGTGGATGAGCGGCGGGTTCGCCCGCTCCGGCTCGGTGGCGCGCGCGTTGTACGCCTTGTAGATCGTCTCGCGGATCCCGCGGTCGTCGAGGTAGGTCAGCACCGGGATCACGCTCGGCGCCTGCAGGGTGAAGCGGAAGCCTGACTTGCCCTTCTCCTGGGCGCTCTGCTTCGCCGCGGCGCGGGCGCTCTCGGGCAGCCCGGCCAGCTTGGCCTCGTCCTCGATCAGGAGCTCCCAGGCCGCGGTAGAGTCGAGGAGGTTCTGCGCGAACTTCGCGGTGTGCTCGGCCAGCTCGCGCGAGATCGCCTCGAGCCGGGCCTTGCCCGCGTCCGACAGCTCCGCCCCGTGGCGCTTGAAGTCGGCCAGGGTCTTCTCCAAGAAGCGCCTCCTCGGGCCGGTGAGGGCCGCCGCCTCGTCGGTGGCCGCGAACGCCTTCAGCGCCGCGTAGAGCGCCGGGTTCAGCGGGATGCCGGCGTAGAACGCGCTCACCTCCGGCTTCACCGCGTTGTAGGCCTCGCGCAACGGCTGGGTGGTGGCCACCGACTCCAGGTGCCCCACCACCGTCATCGCCAGCTCCAGCTCCGCGGTGGCGTCGTCCAGCGCCCCCAGGGTGTTGGCGTAGGTGCGTGGCCCCTCGGCGTCCGCGATCGCCTGGATGTTCGCCCGGGCGTCGGTCAGGAGCGCCTCGATCGCGGGCTGCACATGCGCGGCCTCGATCCGGTCGAAGGGGATCTCGAAGGGAAGCTTCAGCAGCGGGTTGTTCTCGCTCACCACGTCTCCTCGTTCCTACGCCTACGCACCGCGGATGTTCACGTCCACCACGTGCGCGGTGCGCGGCAGGGCCAGGGCCTGGGCCACCATGCGGCTGACGTCCTCGGGCTGGATCAGGCGCTGTGGCTCATAGGGCGCGCCCTCGTGCGCCTTCACCGCCACCTGCATGGGGCTGGCGGTGCGCCCGGGGTACACCGAGAGCACCCGCACCCCGTCCGCCCGGACCTCCGCCCGCAGGGCGTCGGCCAGGGCCTTGAGGCCGTGCTTGGACGCCGCGTAGGCGCCCCACCCGGGGTTGGCGTTGAGCCCCGCCCCGCTGTTCACGAACACCACCTGCCCCCGCGCCGCCCGCACCAGGGGCAACAGCCGCGTGGTGAGCAGGAACGGCGCCCGCAGGTTCACCGACCAGTTCAGATCCAGGTCCTCGACCCGGGTGTCGGCCACCGGCCCCAGGGTCACCACCCCGGCGCTGTGCACCAGCAGATCCAGGGCGCCGGTCAGGGCCGCCACCGCCTCGCCGAGCCGCGCCACCGCGTCGGCGTCGGTGAGATCGGCCGGGAGTACGTGCGCCTCGGCCCCCACCTCGGCCGCCACCCTCGCGAGCCGCGCCGCGTCACGGCCGCTCACGATGACCCGCGCGCCGCCCTCGGCCAGGGCCAGGGCCAGGGCCCGCCCGATCCCGCTGGAGGCCCCGGTGACCAGCCCCCACTGCCCCTCGAACGGGCGCCCGCTCACCCCGTACATCGTGAGAAACACTAGCAGATCCTTGCTGGTTCGACGAAGGCCCTTCGGGGGCCTCCCAGCGCCCCGCAAGGCCGCGCTCGCTCACGGAATCTTCACGCGCGTCCGTGGGTTGCTACCCTGGAGCCATGGGATTCCTCGTCGTCGCCTTGATGGGCCTGTCCTACGTCGTCCTGGCGGACGCCATCCTGTCGTGGATCGTCCGCGATCCGAACCAGTTCCCGCGGAGCATCACCCACGCGATCACCGCGCCGCTCCACAAGCCCATCCACGCGATCCTCAACCCCGAGAAGACCGGCGGCATCGACTTCTCGCCGATGCTCCTGTTCTTCGGCCTGCAGGCCCTCGCCAACCTCTTGGCGCAGTCCGGCTTGCCGTTCTAGCCTCCGGCCCGTGTCGGGCCCCAAGATCCAGCTCTACTTCGACTTCATCTCGCCCTACAGCTACCTGGCGAGCCAGCTCATCGCCCGGCGCCCCGAGTACCAGGCCCTCGAGCTGGTCTATCGCCCGGTGGTGTTCGGCACCATGCTCTCGCGCCTCGGCACCAAGGGCCCGGGGGAGATCCCACAGCGGCGGCGCCAGGGACTGCAAGACGTCCTGCTCCTCGCCCAGCTCTACGACATCCCGCTCGCCGGGCCGCCCACCCACCCCTTCAACAGCCTCTACGCCCTGCGCTCGGTGTGCGCGGCGCCGTCCGAGAAGCAGGGGCCGCTGACCGCCGCGTACTTCGCGGCCACCTGGGGTCGGGGCGAGAGCCTCGAGGACATGGCGGTGCTCCGCCGCTGCCTGGCCGAGGTGGGGGTGACGCAAGATCCGGAGGAGGCGGCGAGCGCGCGCGAGAACCGCGCCGCGGTGAAGGCCAACACCGCGGAGCTCCTCGAGCGCGGGGGCTGGGGGGTGCCGTCGTTCTGGCTCGATGACCTCCTGCTGTTCGGCCACGACCGCCTGCCGCTCCTCGTGGCCTACGTGGAGGGCCGCGTGCAGCAGGCGCCCGCGCAGCTCGCCGAGCTCCTCGCCCGGCCCCAGCCCGGCCGGATCACCTAGCAGGCCATCGGAAAATTCCCCCACGCGCTGCGCGGGCTCGTTTTCCGCTCCGCGGATCGCATGGGCTACTTCTCCGATGGCCTGCTCGCCGGCACGCCGTCCTCGTAGGCCGCGTGGGCCGGTCGATCGCGCCCCAGGAACCCCGCGCGCCCGGCCTGGGCGGCCTCGAGCGCGGGGCGCAGCGCCGGCGGGATCTCGAGCAAGAGGCCGAGCTCGACCTTGCTCCCGCACACCGCGTGCGCGGTCGGGACGAGCGCGACCCGCACCGCCACCCGCGCCCCCTCCACGTGGTGGAGGTAGAACCCGGTCCGCGTCAGGCTCGTCCCGCCGGAGACCAGCAGCTTCTCGCTCAGCGCATCGAAGTCGAGGCTGGCGAGGTCGACGCCCTGCGCCTTCGAGAGCGGCGTGATGTACGTGTCGCGCAGGTAGCGGTCCGCGCGGAGCGCGGCGAGCACCTCAGGCTCCGAGAAGAGGTCGGTGATCGACGCGAGCGCCCCGCTGCGCACGTCGCGCGTCTCGAACGACACGCTGCACACCGGGTGCGCGCCACCGCAGTCACCTCCGGCGGTCCGGTACAGGCTGAGGTAGGGCCCGACCCAGGACAGCACCTCGGTGTGGCGCGAACCTTCCGTGCAGCCCTCCCACTCGCGGAGGTCGACCGCATCGCGGAACGTCACACGATCGCCCACGCGGGCCTCGAGCAGCTTGTCGTTCCACGACAGCAGGACCCCGTCGCTCGCCCCGCTCCACCGCGCGCCCTCGAGCGCCCACCCGGGAGGGGCCGCGGGCGCGGGCGGACGGCTCGCCGCGGCGCTCGAGGTCCCCGCACCGGGGCCCGGGGTGGGCGCCTCGGGCGGCGCTGGCGCGTGCTGCTCGTTGGCCTGCGGACACCCGACCGCGATCAGCCACCCGATCAGCGCACCGGCAGCCCGCGACGACGGCCCGCGAGCGCGTCGACGCACCACCGCCCCCTCGCCTCGTGTCGACCTCACGGCCCGATCTGACCTCCGCGCGCGCGCCTTGCCAACCCCCCGACCAGCTCCGGCGCAACCTATCGCGCCGCGGGTCCGGGCCCCGACCCGGGCGGCAGGCGCAAGAGCGCTTGCTTCGCCCGATGGGCGAGGTCGTGCTCCGGGAACCGCGCCACCAGCGCGTTCCAGGCCCCGCGGGCTCCGGTGGGGTCACGCAGGCGCTCCGCGTAGAGCTGCCCGAGCATGTACAGGGCCTTCGCCGCGAAGGGCGCGCCGGCCCCCGCCCGCACCGCGCGGCGGTACGCCTCCACCGCCGCCCCGTAGTCCCCTCGCCGCTCCAGGATCCCGGCCAGGCGGAGCTCGGAGCGCGCGTCCAGGCCCGCCGCGGGCCCGACTTCGCCGCTCGCGAGCAGGCGCAGCACCTCGTCCTCGTCCCCCCGGCGCAGGGCCTCGGCCAGGGGCGCGGCCGCCTCCGCGGGGCTCGACGGGGCGCGGTCGAGCGGAGCAGGGCTGGAGCCCTCGCTGCCGGGCGGCGAGGCGCCCGAGGCCACGCTGGCGACGCGGGCGGGCGCCGACGGACCGCTGTCGAGCGAAGCAGGGCCCGAAGCCCCGCTCGGCGCCTCGTCCAGCACGAGATCCGCGATCTGGGGGCTCGCGGCGGGCGGGGCGTCATCGTCCTCCAGCGCGGCGGCGAGCGAGGCCTCCAGCTCCGGGTCGTGGTCCGGGTCCTGGATGTCGATCGCGTCCGGCCGGAGCTGGCCCGCCACGCCCACCTGCGTGCTCACCGAGACCGAGCCCTCCTGGCCCGGCCGCATCAACACCCCGCCGAACACCGCGGGCTGGTGCAAGCCGTCTTGCCCCTCCCAACCCTCGATCTCGATCGCCTCGGGGACGGTGCTGGCCCGGCGGGCCTGGGTCTCGACCGGTTGGCCGCGCGGCACCGCACCGGGCAGGAGCGGCTCGACGTCCTCACCCTGGAGCAGGATCCCGAAGTGCGGCGCGTTCTGGAAGATGAAGCGCCCGAGCACGAACGCCTGGATCACCGGGATGACCAGCGCCATCGACTCGACCAGCACCCCGGTCACCACCGGGATGGGGACCACCCCGGCGAGGAGGTACACCACGCCCATCACCAGCACCTGGAGCACCCAGAGCCCGAGCCAGACGCCCGCGGTGAGGCCGTACTGGCCGGGCAGGCGCAGGATGATCCGCACCGTGATGAGCGGGTTCAGCATCGCGAGGGTCGAGTCCGCCACCGCCGCCGCGATGATCGCCACCGGGATGTAGAGCAGGCCGAGCGCCACGACCAGGAACAGGCCCGGGTCCATCAGGGCCTGCGCGCCCTGCTCGAACAGGGGCCCGAACCCGATGAACACCAGGACGTAGACCACCCCCGGCAACCACAGGAACGCGCTCGCCACGAAGAAGCGAAAGCTCGCCTGCATCACGGTCTCGATCCCCGTGAAGTCGGCGGGCGTCGGCAGCACCACCACCCCGCGCGCGGCGTGGTTCACCACCTGCAGGTAGTAGGTGACGAAGATGAAGGTCGCGAGGATCGACCCCGCGGCGCCGGGCAACAGGCGCACCACGTACAGGGCCAGGCCCACCGCGATCAGCTGCAGCAGGCCCTCCTTCGAGAACATCGCCTGGACGAAGCTCGGCAGCACCTCCCAGTACGGGGCGAGCCGGCGCTGCCGCGTCAGCACGGGGGCGAAACCGCCGCACTGGGTGCAGATGGCGAGCGTCTCCCCCTTCACCTTGTGGGGGGAGACGCAGTCCGGGCAGAGGGCCCGGCCACACGTGCTGCAGCCCCACCCCGCCAACGCGGCGGGGTGGATCGCGCACCGCGCCACCTGGACCGGCTCCGACAATCAGACCTCGAGGAGCAGACGCGCCGGGTTCTCCAGCAGCTCCTTGATCCGGACGAGGAAGGTCACCGCCTCGCGGCCATCGACCAGGCGGTGGTCGTAGGTCAGGGCCACGTACATCATCTTGGCCACCACGATCTGGCCGTCCTTGACCACCGGCCGCTCCTGGATCGCGTGCATCCCGAGGATGCCGCTCTGGGGCGGGTTGATGATCGGGGTCGACATCAGGGAGCCGTAGATCCCGCCGTTCGAGATGGTGAAGGTGCCGCCCTGCAGCTCCTCGACCTTGAGGCGGTTGTCCTTCGCGCGCGTCCCGAAGTCCGCGATGACCTTCTCGACCTGCGAGAACGACAGGCGCTCCGCGTTGCGGATCACCGGCACCACCAGCCCCCGGCCACCGCCGACCGCCACCCCGATGTCGTAGTAGTCGTGGTAGACCACCTCGTCGCCCTCGATCGAGGCGTTCACCGCGGGCAGCGCCTTCAGCGCCTCGACCACCGCCTTCACGAAGAAGGACATGAAGCCGAGCTTGATGCCGTGCTTCTTGACGAACTGGTCCTGGAACTGGGCCCTGAGCGCCATCACCGCGCCCATGTCGACCTCGTTGAAGGTCGTGAGCAGGGCCGCGGTCTGCTGCGACTCGACGAGCCGGGCCGCGATGCGCTTCCGGAGCGGGGTCATCTTCACCCGCTCCTCCGCCCGGCTGCCCGCCACCGGCATCTGCTGCTCACGCCGCTCCAGATCACCGTGGGTGATGAACCCGCCGGGGCCGGTCGCGGGGACGCTCTTCGGGTCGATGCCGTGCTCCATGAGGCTCCGCCGCACCGAGGGCGAGGCGCGCACCGCCTCCGCTGGCGGCAGGTGCTGGGCCACGTCGATCGCCCCCGCCCGCTTGGGCGCTGGGGCCTCGGGCGCGGCCGCCTTCGGGGCAGGTGCAGGCGGCTCCTCCTGCGCGCGGCCCGGGAGCTGGGTCAGCAGGGGCGGCGGCGCGGCCACTCCGTCGCCCTTCTCGGGGGCGGGCTCGGGCTCGGGCGCCTTGGCCTTCGCCTTGCCCTTGGCCTCCTTCTTCGCCTCCGCCTTCGGAGCCGCTGCGGCGTCGCCGGCCTCCATGTAGCCGATGACGTCGCCGACGTTCACCACCTCGCCCGCGGGCTTCAACACCTTGGTGATGACGCCCGCCGCCGGCGCCGGCAGCTCCACGTTGGCCTTGTCGGTCTCGATGAGGGCCACCGTCTCGTCCACCGAGACCGTGCTCCCCTCACCCTTCAACCACTCCACGATCGTCACTTCGGTGATCGACTCACCGGCGGACGGCACCTTCAGCTCGATAGACATGCGTCAGTTCCTCAGCGCTCCGAGAACGCCTGATCCCACAACAGGGCCTGTTCCTTCTTGTGCGCCGCCGCCGAGCCCGTCGCGGGGCTCGCCGACTCGGGCCGCGTCACCCCGAAGAAGGGGTGGCGCTCGGCCACGTTGTCTCCCAGGCGCATGTACAAGAAGCTCCACGCGCCCATGTTGCGCGGCTCCTCCTGCACCCACACCACCGGCGTGCCGGCGGGGTACGCCTCCAGCTCCGCCATGAGCAGATCCATGCGGAGCGGGTAGTACATCTCCATGCGGAGGATCGCCACGTCGTGCGCCCCGCGCCGCTCCCGCTCCGCCTCCAGCTCGTAATACAGCTTGCCGCTGGTGAGGAGGACCCGGCGCACCTTCTTGGGCTCCAGCTCGGGGTCGGTGTCGCCCAGGAAGTACCGGAAGCCGGTGTTGGCAAACTCGTCCAGGCCGCTCACCGCCTTCGGATGCCGGAGCAGGCTCTTCGGCGACATCACGATGAGGGGCTTGCGGCTCGGCCGGAGCACCTGCCGACGCAGCGCGTGGAAGAACTGGGCCGGCGTGGTGAAGTTGGCCACCTGGATGTTGTCCTCGGCCGAGAGGGCCAGGTACCGCTCCAGCCGGGCGCTGGAGTGCTCGGGCCCCTGCCCCTCGAACCCGTGCGGCAACAGGAGGGTCAGGCCGCTCCACCGCTTCCACTTGTCCTCGCCGCTCACCAGGAACTGGTCGATGATCACCTGGGCCACGTTGGTGAAGTCACCGAACTGCGCCTCCCAGATGGTCAGGGCCTCGGGATAGTCGAGTGAGTAGCCATACTCGAACCCGAGCACCCCGATCTCGGACAGCGGTGAGTTCCAGACGTCGAACATCCCCTGGTCCGGCGACAGGTGCCGGAACGGCACGTGCCGCCGCCCGTTCTCGTAGTCGTGGAGCACCGCGTGCCGGTGGCTGAAGGTGCCGCGCTGGGCGTCCTGACCCGAGATGCGCACCCGGGAGCCCTCCACCAGCAGGGTGGCGAAGGCCAGGGCCTCCCCCGCGCCCCAATCCAGCGGGACCTCGCCCGACGCCATGCTGCGCCGCTGCTCGAGGAGCTTCTCGATCTTCGGGTGGGGGGTGAAGCTGTCGGGGTACTCGGTGAGCTTCGTCAGGATCTGGGCAAGCTGGCCTGCATCGACCCGGGTGTCCACCTCGGGGAGGTTGGCCGCCGCCCCGCCCCGATAGTTGCGCCAGAAGCGCTGCCCCGCGCTCACGGAGTCGGCGTCGTAGTCCTCGGCCTTGGCCGCGGTGAGCTCCTCTTCCAGCCGGTCGCGTCGCTCGATCGAGATGCGCTCCGCCTCGTCGGGCTTGATCTCGCCGAGGGCGTACAGGTTGTCGAGGTAGCCCTCGCGCACCGACTTGCGCTTGCGGATGGTGCGGTACAGGAGCGGCTGGGTGAAGGCGGGCTCGTCGCCCTCGTTGTGGCCATGCCTGCGGTAGCAGTACATATCGATGACCACGTCCTTCTTGAACTCCTCGCGGAACTCCATCGCCAGCGTGATCGCCTGGGCCACCGCCTCCGGGTGCTCACCGTTCACGTGGAAGATGGGGATCTGGAGCATCTTCGCCACGTCGGACGCGTATTGGGTGGAGCGGCCCTCGTTCGGGTTGGTGGTGAAGCCCACCTGGTTGTTCACGATGATGTGCAGGGCGCCGCCGGTGCGGTACCCGTGCAGCTCGGAGAGGTTCAGGGTCTCCTGCACCACCCCCTGCCCCGCGAACGCGGCGTCGCCGTGGATGAGGATGGGCATCGCCCGCGCCCGCTCCGCGTCGCCGAAGCGGTCCTGCTTGGCCCGCACCCGGCCCAGCACCACCGGGTTCACGAACTCCAGGTGGCTGGGGTTGAAGGTCAGCGACAGGTGCACCCGGTTCCCCGAGGTGGTGATGCGGTCGCTCGAGTAACCCAGGTGATACTTCACGTCGCCCGAGCCGATGAACTTGTCGGGGTCGGCGTCCTGGAACTCACGGAAGATCTGCCGCGGGCTCTTGCCCATGATGTTCGCGAGCACGTTCAGGCGGCCGCGGTGGGCCATGCCGATGACGATCTCCTCCACCCCGTGCTCGCCCGCGGTCTCGACCGCGAAGTCCAACAGCGGGA
The DNA here is from genome assembly GCA_020632995.1 of Deltaproteobacteria bacterium. Classification (GTDB taxonomy): domain Bacteria; phylum Myxococcota; class Kuafuiibacteriia; order Kuafuiibacteriales; family Kuafuiibacteriaceae; genus JACKEN01. The sequence goes on from JACKEN010000001.1 coordinate 2,025,976, forward strand.
TCAAGGACTCCGCGCCCTCGAGCGAGAAGCGCTTCGCCCCGATGAACTTCTTGTGGATGAACTGCTCGAAGATCTCGGCGTCGGTGAGCTTCGTCAGGATGCGGATCTGCTCCTCCTGGGAGAGCTTCCGCCGGTTCTGGGCGGCCTCCATCCGGTCCTGGAGCCACATCTTGATCTTGATGTCGTCGATGTGCATGAACTGCACGCCGATCGATCTGCAATACGTCTTGCGAAGGTGGGCGATGATGTCGCGCAGGCGCATCACCGGCCGGCCCGGGATGGTGGTGGAGCTGAACAGCATGTCCAGGTCCTGCTGCTGGAACCCGTAGTAGGCGGGGTTCAGCTCCGGGTAGACCTCCTTCGGCAGGCCCAGCGGGTCGAGGTCGGCCAGCAGGTGGCCACGCACGCGGTAGGCGCGGATCAGCTGGTCGACCCGGTCCTGCCGGGTGCCGCTGTCGCGCAGGCGCCGGGTCAGGACCCGGATGATCCCGGTGGCCAGCACCGGGCGGCGCTCGAGGGTGTCTCGCAGGTCCTTCGCGCTGATGCGCAGCAGCCGCACCGGCCCCACCGCGGTCGCGTCGGCGGAGCGCGGCTGGCTGTCGAGCACCGCCATCTCACCCACCACGTCGCCCGGCCCGAGCTCCGCCACCATGCGGCCGCCGCGGCCCACCAGCACCTGACCCTCGGTGATGATGTACATGTCGCGGCCCATCTCGCCCTCGCGGACGATGCTGCGGCCGGCCTCCACCTGCACCTCATGGGCGATCCGGGCCACCTCGGGCAGCTCGGACTCCGGCAGGTCCTGGAACATGGCGAGGGACCGCAGGAACGGCACCTTCGCCGCCACGTCGTGGCCGTGCATCGGGACCACCGGCGCCGGCGGCGCGTCGAGGGCCTCGAGGTGCACCGGGTGCAGGGCCTCCCCCTCGGAGGGGTTGAAGATGGAGCGCAGCCCGAAGGAGGGCCCGAGGCGCACCCCGTTCAGCCCCTCCTCACCCGCCTCCATGTGCTGGAACCAGCTCGCCCAGCTCGGGTCCACCGACGCGGGGTCCTTGCGGTACTGCGCATAGAGCTCCTCGATGAAGGGGAGGTTGTGGCTGCCGAGGCCACCGGGACTGTCGCCCATGGGCCCCCGTGTTACTCTCAAAGGGCTGTGCCCTCAACCGTTTCAGACGGGTGAGTCGCTCCAAGACCCTGAATGCGCTGCCCCCGCTGCTCCTTTCCCCTCACCCCCGTGATCCACGCCGACGTGGAGGTGGATCACTGCCGCCGCTGCGGTGGCGCCTTCTTCGACCCCGGGGAGGCCCGCACCCTCTTCGGGCCCGAGGTCGATCCCGCCACCTGGCGCGCCCTGTGGGCCACCACCCCCACCGGGACCTCCCGGCTCCGGTGCCCGCGCGACGAGGCGCGGCTCGAGGCGCACCACGTGCGGCTCCCGGGCAAGCGCGCGGGGCCGACGGAGGTCGAGGTGGACACCTGCCCCACCTGCCAGGGCCTCTGGCTGGACGCCCAGGAGGGGTCGACCCTGCGGCACGTGGTCAAGGAGGCCGCGGCCCACGCCGAGGCCCGGGCCTCGGGCGAGGTCAAGCCCGGGGTGCCCGCCTACCTCTTCCAGGTCTTCACCTCGCTCCCGATCGAGGTCTGGAACCCGGTCCGGCGCCCGCCGGTGCTGGTCTACGGCCTGGTCGCGGTCCTGGTCGGGGTGTACTTCTTCGTCGAGCTCCCGCTCCAGGGGCTCCTCGAAGCGCAACCTGGCCTGCTCCTCCTCATCCCGAAGGAGCTCTTCCATGGGGAGCACGTGTGGACCCTGTTCACCTCCGGCTTCCTGCACGGCGGGATCGGGCACCTGCTGGGCAACCTCTACTTCCTCTGGGTCTTCGGCGACAACGTCGAGGACACCCTCGGCCGGGGCCGCTTCCTCACCCTCTACCTCGTCGCGATGGTGGCGGGCGCCCTCGCCCACGCCGCGCTCGACCCCGGGAGCGAGGTGCCGATGCTCGGCGCCTCGGGGGCCATCGCGGGGCTGATGGGCGCCTACGTGGTGCTCTTCCCCAAGGTGAAGGTGTGGCTGGTGCTCTTCTTCATCCGCTTCCGCCTCGGCGTCACCTGGTACCTGTTGGTGTGGGTGCTCATGCAGCTCGGCATGGGCCTGGCGGGCGAGCGCGCGGTGGCCTGGATGGCCCACCTCGGCGGCTTCTTCGCGGGGGTGATCCTCGCCTTCGTCTACCGCGGCGGCGAGAAGCGCTTGTCGAGCATGTAGAGGTACATCACCGCCATCGAGTCCTGGGGCTCGCCGGTGGTGTTCTCGTAGACGCTCACCAGCTCGTACTCGTGGTCCTTGTAGACCGGCAGGCCCTCCACGCTCGAGAAGGCCTCCACGTGCTCGAGCCCGAGCTTCCCCACCGCGTTCCTCGCCTTGCTCTTGAACACGGTGAGCCCGGTGGTCTTGTCGATGAGCTCGAGGGACTGCGCGAGCGGGTGCAGGTGCACCGCGATGTAGTGGACGGTGGTGTCGTAGGGCACCGCCATGATCCGGGTGACCGGGGTGCGGTTCACCTCACGCCCCGGCTTCACCACCCAGTGGCCGGTGAACTTGCGCCCCATCCCGTCGTCGTAGGTGTGGTCGGACGCGTTCTTGCCCTCCATGCACCCGGTGCCCTCCATCTTGTGGCCCTCGCCGTGCTGCATCCCGAAGTGCCCGTCCTTGCCCTCCAACAGGGCCAGCCCGTAGGCGCTCTTCTGGAACAGCGCCTTCATGCCCTGCTTCACCTGGGCCTCGCTCGCGTAGTGCACGGTGACCTTGTGCCGGACGTCGAAGTTCGCCGGGTCGTGGTTCAGGTTGAGGACCTGGGTGGTGAGCGAGATCGGCTCGCTCGAGCGCACCGGGATCCCGAACCCGGGCGGGAAGCGGATCGAGAACTGCCCCTGGGAGAGGGTGAAGAGCCGCCCCGAGATCCCGGGCTCCGCCGCCACCGCGTCCCGGTGGGCCATCGGGTCGATGTCGAGGTTGGAGTGGCACATGAACTCCTGGGCCATCGGGGTCTCCCCGTCGGCCCCGACCATCACCGCCTCGTACCCGGTGATCCACACCAGCTCGTCCTTCTTCGGGTCCCCGAGCTGGAAGCGGTCGGTGCTCGAGGGCCCCATCATGGACTTGTACTTCTTGTCCACGTGGTAGACCCGCGACAGCACCTGGTGGGTCCGGTCGGGGGCCTCACCCGCCAGCGCGGGGGCGGCCCACAGGGTGATCGCCAAACTCATACAGACGGCTCGCTTCAGCACGGCGGGGAGGATCCCCGGCGGAAACCGAGCTTGCAAGGGGCCCCCGCGCCGCCGATGTCGGCCGATTCGGCACATTCCGGATGTGACGCGGTGCAGCGCACCGTCTCGCGGAGGACAACGTCCTACGTCAAGTGGCCCACCCCCGGTTACGCCGAGCAAACTTCCGCGTACGGCGTGTTACTAGAGTGACGCGCTGGGGAGCGCTGGGGACTTGGGACGGACCTTGGTGAGGTAGCGATTTTGATCATGAGAAGCTCTGCTGTGGCGATCGGCCTCGCGGCGTGTTGGGCGGTGCCCTCGGCGGCGATGGCGTTCAACGCGCCGTCCCACCTCGACCGGGGCAACGTGCTGGAGACCGCCTCCGGCGTAGAGACCCGAACCGGACGGAGCACCGGCTGGAACGTGCCGGCCGAGGCCGAGGCGCGGTGGAACCGGTTCCTCGAGGCCGAGGGCGGCTCCTGGCGCGCCCTGTGGGACGCGGACACCCGGGTCCCCTTGCGGATCCTGGGTGAAGGCGTCGCGGCCCCCGGCGCCACGCTGAGCGCCGAGGCGGCTGAGGAGGCCGCCCTCGCCTTCGTGTCGCGGCACCTCGAGCTCCTGGCCCCCGGGGCCGCCCCGGCGGACCTGGTCCTGGTCAGCGACGAGTACGACGCGCAGGCCAACCTGCGGACGGTGGCGTTCGAGCAGCGCCACCGTGGGATGCCGGTGCTGGGCGGCCAGCTCAGCGTGCGCATCAAGAACGACCGCATCTTCGTGGTGGGCTCCGAGGCCCTGCCCAACGTGGACGCCGCCGCGCCGGCGACGCTGGTGCGCGAAGACAAGGCCCGCTCGCTCGCACTCGACTGGGTCGCCCGCGGCGCCACCGGCGTGCGGGTGCGTGAGGTCGGCAAGACCGCCTTCGTCCTGCCCCTGATCGGCGGGGACGCTCGGATCACCTTCGCCACCGTGGTGGAGGTCGTGGTGGACGCCCAGCGCCCGCTCGGCCGCTGGTCGGTCTACCTCGACGCCGCGACCGGCGCCCCGGTGGCCCGGCGCCAGACCCTGCAGTTCCTCTCCGGCTCGGTTCAGTACAACGCGCCGATCCGGCACCCGGGCGGCACCCGGCACGACGCCGCGGCGCCCTTCGCGACGATCATCATCGACGGCCAGACCCTCAGCGCCGACGCCCAGGGCGCGGTCAGCTGGAACGGGAACACCCCGGCCACCATCACGATGCGCGCTGACGGCAGCGAGGTCACGGTGCTCAACGACGCCGGGGCCGAGGCCACCTTCAGCACCACCATCCAGGACGGCGGCAACGCGGTCTGGGACGCGCGGGACGAGGAGTTCGTGGACGCCCAGGTGGCAACCTACATTGCGGGCAACGAGGTGAAGGGCTACGCCAAGGAGATCGCGCCCGACATGGCGTGGCTCCAGAACGCGCGGCTGCAGGCCACCGTCAACATCAACGACACCTGCAACGCGTACAGCGACGGCACCACCATCAACTTCTTCCGCGCCAGCCGGCAGTGCGAGAACACCGGGCGGCTCACCGACGTGGTCCACCACGAGTTCGGCCACAGCTTCCACGCCCACGCCATCATCCGCGGCGCCGGCGCCTTCGACAGCGCGCTGTCCGAGGGGGCGAGCGACTACCTGGCCGCCACCATGACCGACGACAACGGCATGGGCCGGGGCTTCTTCTACAGCGACGCGCCCCTGCGCGACGTGGACGAGGCGCGGGATCGGGTCTGGCCGGACGACTCCAACAACGAGCCCCACGAGGTCGGCCTGATCTTCGCTGGCGCGATGTGGGATCTGCGCAAGAACCTGATCCGCAGCTTCGGCGACCGCGACGCGGCGATCCGCTACACCGACCAGCTCTGGTACCAGGCCCTCAAGCGCAGCGCCGACATCCCGTCCTCGTACGCCGAGGTGGTGGCGGCGGACGACGACGACGGCAACGTCGCCAACGGCACCCCCCACATCTGCGACATCAACGAGGCCTTCGGCCGCCACGGGCTGGCCGACGTGGGCCAGATCGGCCCCGCCATCTCCACCCCGGTGGTGAGCAACGGCGAGGTCTCGGTGCCGGTGGGCGAGCCCAACAGCGAGTGCCCCGGGGTGGCGATCCTCGGCATGACCCTCCACTGGCAGCTCCGCGAGGACACCAACACCCGCGGCACGGTGGTGCTGGCCGCCGGCGCCGGTGGCTACACCGCCGCCATCCCCGAGCAGGCCCCCGGCAGCGTCGTGCAGTACCGGGTCGAGGTCGCGATGGAGGACGGCAGCACCCAGCAGCTCCCCGACAACCCGGCGGACCCGTTCTACGAGCTGTTCGTCGGCACCGTGGTGCCGCTGTACTGCACCGACTTCGAGTCGGACCCCGCGGCGGAGGGCTGGACCCACGAGCTCCTGGCCGGCCAGGACCGCGAGGGCGCCGACGACTGGACCTGGGGACCACCCCTCGCCGCCCCGAGCAGCGGGGACCCGCAGGCCGCGTACTCGGGCACCAACGTCATCGGCAACGACCTGGGCGGCGGCAACTACAACGGCCTCTACCAGTCCGATAAGCAGAACGTGATGCGCGCCCCCGCGGTGGACACCCAGCGCTACCCGGTGGTCCGCCTGCAGTACCGGCGCTGGCTGAACGTCGAGGACGGCGACTTCGACAAGGCCCTCATCGGCAGCAACAACAGCGTGGTCTGGTCCAACCGGGCGTCCGGCGGCCAGGGCGACACCCACCACACCGACAAGGAGTGGCGCTTCCACGACGTCGACCTCACCAACACCGTCCAGGACGGCAAGGTGGCCGTCACCTTCCACATCCAGTCCGATCAAGGCCTGGAGTTCGGCGGCTGGACCATCGACGACTTCTGCATCGTGGGCTTCCTGCCCCCGGGCCAGAACATCTGCGGCAACGGGAACATCGAGGGCCTCGAGGTCTGCGACGACGGCAACCTCGAGGACGGCGACGGCTGCGAGGCCAACTGCACCTTCTCCCCCGGCGTAGTTGCCTGCGGCAACGGCACGGTGGAGGCGGGCGAGGCCTGCGACGACGGCAACCTCCTGAACGACGACGGCTGCCAGGCGGACTGCACGATCACCCCGAGCACGAACCCGACCTGCGAGACCGACCCGAGCCTCTGCGAGAACCCGGATCCGGGCATCCAGACCCTGGACGAGGGTGAGGGCGGCTGCGGCTGCGCCACCTCGAGCGAGGGCGCGGGCGCCCCGATCGGCCTCGCCTGGCTCGCGATCGCCGGCCTCCTGTTCGTGCGCCGCCGCCGCTAGCCCCTTCGACTCCGCCCGCCCTTCACCGCGGCGAGGAGAAAAGACCGCGCGTCCTCGAGAGTACTTGAGGGCATGACAAGCGCACCCCCGACCCTCCAACTGTGCGCCGCGGCCGCCCTGGCCTCGGCGCTCCTGACCCCAGGGCTCGCGCAGGCCCAGTTCTGCCAGACGCTCCCGAACTCCCTCGTGGGCGGCGTGAACCTCAACCATCACGAGGTCCTCGCGGCATTCGCCACCGCGCGCAGCACGATCAACGTGCGTGAGTTCCCCCTCCGCCCCACCGACGACACCATCCGGCTCAGCACCACTGCCAACCTCACGGGGGGCACCGTCACGCTGTTCAAGGGGCCGGCCAGCGGCGGCGCGGTCGAGGTGAGCCTGGAGCGGCGGGTCTTCGTGGACGGCGTGGAGATCTGCGCCTCGAGCAGCGTCATGCGCCTGGTCCGAGTGGCCGAGGAGGCCCCCTTCATCGTCGGCCTCTACGATGACGTGGTGCCGATCGGCACCGTGGGGTTCCCGCTCTGCACCGCGACCATCCCCACCGGGTCCAGCACGTTGCGGGTCGAGGTGGCCGGGCGCTCCGACATCGACATCTTCGGCCTCGACATCCAGGCGGACGCGAGCCTGCGGGGCAACCTGACCAACGTCACCCTCACCCGCTGCTCACCCATCGTCGACGCGGACGGCGACGGGGTCACCAACGTCACCGACTGCAACGATCTGGACGCGTCGACGTTCCCGGGCGCGCCGGAGCTGTGCGACGGCCGGGACAACGACTGTGACGCCAGCATCGACGAGGGCTTCTTCACCGACGCGGACGGCGACGGCTTCGGCGTCCCCGGGACGCCCAACTGCGCGATGGCGGTGAGCACGTCCGGCGACTGCGACGACACCCTGGCCGCCGTGAACCCCGCGGCCACCGAGGTGTGCGGTGATGGGCGCGACAACGACTGCGACGGCGCCACCGACGACTTCGGCCCCGATCCCCTCTGGTACCGCGACGCCGACGGGGACGGCTTCGGCGACGCCGCCACCACCTCCCGGGCGTGCGCCCAGCCCGCCGGCTTCGTGGCCAACGCGGCGGACTGCGACGACGGTGACGCCACCCTCGGTGACTGCAACACGCGGCCCGGAGACGCCGAGTACGCGGACGACGACACCCCCGTCACCCTCCACTGGGGCGGGGGCGTCAGCAGCCCCGGCGACACCGACGTCTCCACGATCACCTGCGCCTTCGACGATCCCGCCGGCGTGTCCCTCTCCTTGACCCCCGCCTGCTACGACGTGGACACCACCGCGAGCGTCACGCCGCCGGTGGAGCTCTGCATCAGCTACACGTTGGCGGAGTTGATGGGCCTGAACCCCGCTGTGCTGTGCGTCCTCCACTGCAACAACGCCCCCGGCGAGGTGTGTCGCCCCCCCGCCGACTGCCTGAGCACCACCTCCCACGTGTTCGCGACAGCCACCACCGACGGCCTCATCTGCGCCCTGGCCGACTCGGTCTTCCCGGTGAGCCCCCTGGCCCTGACCCTCGCGTCCGCCAACCTGAACGGCGTGTTCCTCCTCGCGAAGGACGAGTCCGATTCCGACCTCGACGGGATCGGCAGCGCGGACAACTGCCCCGACACCTTCAACCCCTCTCAGGTCGACGCGGACGCCGACGGGTTCGGCGACGCCTGTGACAACTGCCCCGGGACCGCCAACCCCGGTCAGGAAGACGCGGACGGCGACGGCACCGGCGACGCCTGCCAGGCGGCAGGCAACACCTGTTGTCAGGCCCAGAGCAGCCCCACCTGCTCCGACGGCGGCATCACCCAGTGCGTCTGCGCGACGGATCCGTACTGCTGCAACACCGCCTGGGACAGCGTCTGCGTCGGCGAGGTCACCAGCCTGCAGTGCGGCGTGTGCGCGCCTCCGCCCCCACCCACCGGGAGCTGCTGCCAGGCCCAGAGCAGCCCGTCTTGCGCGGACCAGAGCGTGGCCGCGTGCGTGTGCGCGGTGGACTCCTACTGCTGCAGCACCGCCTGGGACGGGATCTGCGTCGGCGAGGTCACCAGCCTGAAGTGCGGCTTCTGCCAATAGGGCCTGCTACCCTGCGTCCTCGGTGGCGCCCTCCTCTTCGACCCTCCTCGCGATCGGCCTCGTGATCGTCCTGACCACGCTGATCCTCGGCCGCCTCCTCCGCGCCCGTCGCCTGCGGCGTCGCTTCGCCCGAGCCTCTGCGGCCGAGCGCGACGCGGTCGTGCTGGCCCGGCGCGCCGGGTACCGGGTGCTGGACACCCAGGTGCAGGGCAAGGCGCGGCTCTGGGTGGACGGCCGCCGCCACGACGCGGACGTCCGCGCCGATCTCCTCCTTGCGCGGTTCGGGCGCCGCTTCATCGGGGAGGTCAAGACCGGCGCCCGGGCCCCCGATCCCACGGATCGCGCCACCCGTCGCCAGCTCCTGGAGTATCACCACGCCTTCGGAGCGGACGGGTTGCTCCTCTTCGACATGGAGGCGCGACGGATCCGCCGAGTGGACTTCGGCGCCCCGCGCGCGGGGGGTCGGTGGGCGTGGGGGCTGGCAGGCCTGGGGGCAGGCATGGCGCTGGCGCGAGGCCTCGAGCTGTTGGCCGGGCTGGCCCTGGGCGGCAGCTAGCGCCCCCGCGCTCCAAAATCCCTGTCACCCCAGGCGCGCATCGGCTAGGGTCCCGCGCCATGCGAACCCTGGCCCGCCTCGGGCTGCCCATCTCCATCGCCGCCCTGCTGGCTGGCTGCCCCGCCGAGAAGAAGGACGAGGGCGAGAAGAAGCCGGCCGAGCCCGCGGCGCAGGCCACGAAGCCCGTCGAGGCCGCCAAGCCCGCCGAGGGTCCAGGCTCGGCCGACATCCCGGCCCCCGAGGACGTGGCCGCCGCCCCCGCCGACGCGCAGAAGACCGCAAGCGGCCTTGCGTACAAGGTGCTGAAGGACGAGCCCGGCGACGAGAAGCCCTTCGCGTGGGACAACGTCGAGGTCCACTACACGGGCTGGACCACCGACGGGAAGATGTTCGACAGCTCGGTGAAGCGCGGCCAGCCCGCGAAGTTCCCGCTCAACGGCGTGATCGCGGGCTGGACCGAGGGCGTCCAGCTGATGAGCAAGGGCGACAAGTTCCGCTTCTGGATCCCGCAGGACCTCGCCTACAAGGGCCAGCCCGGCGCGCCGGCCGGCATGCTGGTGTTCGACGTGGAGCTCCTGAACATCACCCGCGGCACCAAGCCCCCGGACGCGCCCGCCGACGTGGGCGAGGTCCCCGCCGACGCCACCAAGACCAAGAGCGGCCTCGCGTACAAGGTGCTGAAGAAGGGCGACGGCAAGACCAAGCCGAACCCGTGGGACATGGTCGAGATGCACTTCACGGCCTGGAACGCGGACGGCAAGTTCATCCAGTCCAGCCGCACCCGGAACCAGCCCGCGAAGCTCCCCCTCGAGCGCGCCATGCCCGGCTGGAAGGAGGGCCTGCAGCTCATGACGAAGGGCGCCGAGTACCGCTTCTGGATCCCGGAGGCGATGGCCCCCGGCGGCCCGCCCGCCGGCCCCAAGGGCTTCATCGTGTTCGACCTCGAGCTGCTGGACGTGACCGCCGGGACCAAGCCCCCGCCCGCCCCCAAGGACGTCGCGGCGCCGCCCAAGGACGCGAAGAAGACCGCGAGTGGCCTCGCGTACAAGGTGCTGAAGAAGGGCGACGGCAAGACCCGCCCCACCGCCACCTCGCAGGTCACCGTGCACTACTCGGGCTGGACCACCGACGGCCAGATGTTCGACAGCTCGGTGACCCGCGGCCAGCCCACCACCTTCGGGCTCGGCGCGGTGATCCCCGGCTGGACCGAGGGCCTGCAGCTCATGGACAAGGGCTCCAAGTACCGCCTCTGGATCCCGGAGGAGCTCGCCTACAAGGGCCGCCCCGGCGCACCCCAGGGGATGCTGGTCTTCGACGTCGAGCTGATCGACGTGAAGTAGAGGTCTCGTGTAGCCTTCCGGCCCATGCGCCGGTTGGTCCCTTCCGTCCTTCCCCTCCTCCTCGCTGCCGCCTGCGCGGGTGAGACCGTCGACGACGCCGGGCTCCCCGCCGACACCGGCGCCGACGCGGGCATCACCACCGACACGGGCGTCGACAGCGGTACGCCCGCGGACTCCGGTGCCGACGCGGGGATCGAGGACGCCGGCGACATGGACTCCGGCACCACGGACGGCGGCTTCACCCCGCCCGAGTACGGGCGCTGGGTGAAGTTCGAGCCCCCGGGCGCGGTGTGCTCGAACGGCAGCCAGTACAAGTTCTTCGTGAACTTCTCGCGCACCTCCGAGAACGTGGTCATCTTCATGGAGGGCGGCGGAGCGTGCTGGGACTACGCCAGCTGCACCGGCACCGGCATCCGCTCCGCCGCGAACCCGAACGGCATCCGCGACAACCACGCCTCGGCCCTCACCAACATGGGCGGCATCAACATCCCCGCCGACGCGGTGTACCCGCTCTTGAACGCCAGCCCCGACGTCAGCCCCATGGCCGACTGGAACAAGGTCTTCATCCCGTACTGCACCGGCGACGTGTACTCGGGCGATCGGGTGGTCACCTACTCCGACCCCGCGGGGGTGGAGCCGGACGTGGAGTTCCACCACGTGGGCCACCGCAACATCCTCCGCACGGTCGAGATGCTGAACACGATGTTCACGTCGATCCCCAAGATGTTCCTGGGCGGCTGCAGCGCGGGTGGCGCGGGCGCGGTCATCAACTACCACACCTTCCGGAGCGGCCTGAACGTCGAGAAGGGCTACCTCCTCGACGACTCCGGGCCGATCTACCCCGACCAGGCCGAGGTCGCGTGGTCGCTGCCCCTCCACGAGCGGGTGCGCGCCTCGTGGAACGTCGACCCCCTCATCGAGGCCGCCCCGATGTCGCAGGACATCCTGCAGGACTTCGGGGCGCTCAACCGCGTCCTCGCCCAGACCTACCCCAACGACCGCCTGGCCCTCACCCAGTTCCGGCTCGACTACAACTACTCGCTCTACTCGTACGAGCGCTTCTACGAGGTGGACGGCGAGACCGGCGACATCGTCCCCTTCGGCGACGGCATGGGGCTCGGCGGCCTCGGCCTCGACGAGGCGGTGGCCGACGACCGGGCCGCGGTCTACCAGATGTGGTGGGACGACACGTCCCTCATGCGGTCCGAGTACGACACCTACCCGAACCTGGCCTACTTCATGCCCTTCTACCGGGACACCAACAGCAGCCACTGCCTCACCATCCCGGGCTTCGGCGAGTTCCCGCAAGATGAGTTGCTGAACCTCTTCATCAACGACTTCGCGACCCTCGCCTGGGCCGGCACCAACGTGGGCACCTCCACCGCCTCGATGAACATCCGGGGCTTCGTGGACCACCTGCTCGACGACGGCGCGCCGCTGATGAGCGCGTTCGAGGAGACCCCGGAGGGCCCCTACCAGAGCTGCACCCCGGACTTCTACGACGCGGCGGCCTGCGCCGCCGCGAACTGACGGGCTACTGCAGCAGCTGCACCCAGCGCGGGTAGTTCTCGGTGCAGAAGATCGGCCCACCGTGGGCGCCGCCGCTGCACGCGGCGGCCGCGTCGTCCTGCCGCGCGGGGTCCATCCCCATCACCTGCCAGACCGCGGCGTGGGCGGAGCAGATCGCGTCCCGCGCCACCGCGAGCCCGAAGTAGCGCGCCGCCGGATCGGTGGCCCAGGTGCCGTCGGAGTGGGTCCACGGCGCGGGCGCCCCAAGGGCGGCGTCGCAGGTCGAGGCCAGCTGGATCACCCGGTGCACCGGGTAGCGGGTGCCCAGGAAGGCCGCGTGCCCGCCCCCCTGGGAGTGGCCGGCCACCAGGAGCCGCGGCCACGCGATGCGCTCGGCCGGGGTGGCGGCGCCGCTGTTGGCGAGGAAGCGCCCCCAGCCCCGCCCGGGCCGGCGCGCGGCGAGGAGCCGGAGCGCGGCGTCCAACCGGAACAGGACGCCCTCGTCCTCCACGATGTCGGCGAGGCGGGCCGGCGTCCCGGGCGCCGCGGCGCCGGTGAGCACCGCGGCCCGGGCCGCGCCGTAACACGCGCCGTCGTCGCCGCAGACCAGCCCGAGGACCGCGTCGCTGCGGTAGGCCAGCGCCAGTACGTGGAGGCCGCCGCTCGCCCCCGCGTCGTAGAAGTTGAGGGTGGGATCCGCGATCTGGCGGCCCGGGCTCGAGCCGCTGGCGTTGAGGTACACGAGGAGCTGGCCCCGGGCCGCCCCCGCGGGCTCGAGCGCGTACTGCAGGCTGTCCGCGTTCTCGCCGTCGGGCCCGGAGCCCGCCTCCGCCGGGGTGAACACCACGCAGGTCGCCGGGGCGAGGAGCGCCCCCTCCCCCGAGGTCGGGCACGGGGTCATGGGCACGAGCGCCGCCCCGCCCAGGGCCGCGAGCTCCACCGCCTCGGCCGACGCCGACGCCGGGTCCCCCGCCAGCTCCGAGGGCTCGACGCCCCCGCACGCGAACAACAGCATCAGGGTGAGGGGGAGCAGCGGGCGGAGGTCCACCTCACCCTCAACCCGGGGCACGGGGCGAGGTTGCGGTCGCTACCGCGCCCCCAAGAGCGCGTCGATCTTCGCCCGGAATACCTCGATGGGCTGGGCCCCGCTGATACGCTCGCCCCCCAGCACCGTGGTGGGCATGCCCATCACCCCCATCGCGATGGCCTCCTTCGCCTCCAGCTCCACCTGCTCCTTGAAGGTGCGGCTCGCCATGTCCGCGTCGAAGCGGGCGAGGTCCAGCCCCGCCGCCTCCGCGTAGGTGCGGATCGCGTCGGGTTGGAGGTGGTCCTGGTCCGCGTGCATCGCGTCGTGCATCGGCCAGAAGCGCCCCTGGGCCCGCGCCGCGTACGCGGCCTCGGTGACCACCTTGTCCTCCTCCAACAGCGCGATCGGCCGCACCACCACCCGCAGCTGGGTCGGGTACTCGTCCATGAGCTGGTCGATGGTGCCGAGGTGGCGCCCGCAGAACACGCAGCGCAGGCCGGTGAACACCACCATCGTCACCTGCGCGGTGTCCGGCCCGCGGGCGGCGAAGGTGCTCAGGTCGAGGGCCTCGAACGCGTCCCGGTCCCACGGCGGTGGGCCCTTGGGCTCCGGCACCTTCAGCTCCAGCTCCGCCGCCTCTCCCGGGCGGGGCTTGACCCCGAAGTCCCGGAGGCGCTGGGCCACGCAGCGCTCCACCTCGGTGGTGCGGGGCCCGAGGGCGTCGCCGTCCACCGCCCGGGCGCCCTCGATCCGGCCCTCGGCCGCCGAGAGGGCGAAGGTCACCGCCTTCACGTCGTCGCCGATCAGCCCCAGGCATGGCTCCAGCACCGCGCCCATCCGGCCCTCGGCCCAGTCCTGCTCCACCCCGCGCAGCTCCAGGCCGATGCCCGCGGACACCTCGTCCTCCTCGGTCGCCGGCTCCTCCGCCTCGTGAGCGGCGGCAGGGCGCGCCGGCGCGACCACGGGGCTCCGGGCCGCGGGCGGCGCCACCGCCGACACGCTCTGAGGCAGGCCCCGGGGGCCGCTCGGCAGGGCGACCGCCGCCTCGGCGCTCGGCGGCGCCTCACAGACCTCCGCCGCGCCCGACCCCGAGCTCCACCACAGCGCGGCGAGGGCCGCCGCCACCACGGTGGCGCCTCCGATCTTCATCCAGCTCATCGCAGTCACTCCCGCGGTCACCCCGACCCCCGCCTTCGCGGCGCCGGGCGTGCCCGCCTCTATCGTGGCGATGATCCCCGCCACGAAGGCCTTGTCCGGTCGTCTCTGCGACAGGGAGCGCTCGACGATGTCCTCCACGCTGTCCTTCAGGTATCGACGGCCGCGGGAGAGCCGCTGGTGCACCGCGCCCTCGCTGATGCCCATGGCCTCCGCAACCTCTCCTGCAGATCTGCCCTCCTGGTAGAAGAGCACCAGCGCCTCCCGGTACCGCCCCGGGATCCGCTCCAGCGCCCCCCACACCAGCTCCTGGGTCTCCCGCTCGAGGGCCGCCTCCAGCGGGGAGCCCTCGGCCACCTGCGCCTCGGCCGCCTCGAGCGGCACCTCACGGCCCCGGATCCGCAAAGCCTTCAGGCTCAGGTTGCGGGCGATCCCACACAACCACGCCCGCAGCCGGGACGGCTCCCGGAGCTTGCCCAGGTCGGACCACGCCACCAGGAAGGTCTCCTGGGCCAGGTCCTCGCTCACCGCCCAGTCCCCGGTGCGGGAGAAGCACACCGCCCGCACCAGGGCCTGGTGGCGCTCCACCAGCTGCTCGAAGGCGTCCAGGCGCCCACGGGCGCTGGCCGCCAGGAGGTCGACGTCGCTCGCTTGCCCCATCGCGGACCCAAGTACCGGCAGGCCGGATCATCCTGACAGAGACGCGCAGAAAAGTGTTCGTCCACGACCACGGCCACGACCACGGCCACGACCGGATGGCCGCTGCGCGGCCAGCTCTCGGCCCAGGATTGGGCATCCCAGCGCCCGATTCGATGAGCGGGTCCCCTAAGGGTCCGGCCGTGGCCGTGGTCGTGGTCGAACAATCTTCCGGCTTCAGCGCGGGGGCAGGCTCTCGGCCCAGGCCAGCCACTGCCCGAGGAGCCCGTCGAGCACCCCGAACCACACCGCGGCCCCCACCCCGGCCAGGAGCACCGCCGCGAACGCCCAGCGCCCCCAGCGGCGGGTCGGCCGGGCGGCCGCGGTGATGCCCGCCGCCTCCGCCGGACCCTCCAGCCACCGCGTGACCTCCTCCTGCGTCAACTTGCCCTGCGACTCGAGGAAGCGCACCAGCCGCTCGGCGTGGTGGGCGGCGACCCCCTCCTCGGCCAGGAAGACCTCCAGGGTCTGCCGCAGCTCGGCCGCGCTGGTGAAGCGCTTGTCCGGCTTCTTCTCCATGAGCCGCTGCACGATGGAGCGCAGGCGCCACGGGACGTGCTTGGCCACCTTGCCGAGGCGCGGGTAACGGCCGGACAGGATCAGGGCGAAGAGGTTCTCGCTGTTCGCGTGCTCGAAGGGCCGGCGCCCCGAGAGCATCAGGTACATCAGCGTCCCCAGGGCATACAGGTCGGAGCGGGCGTCGGCGTCGCCCCCCGCCAGCACCTCGGGGGCGACGTAGATCGGGGTGCCCACCACCATCCCGGTGCGGGTCATGGGGTCGAGGAGGTCCTGCTTCGCGATGCCGAAGTCCATCAGCTTCACGTCGCCCTGCCGGGACATCATCACGTTCGAGGCCTTCACGTCGCGGTGCACGATCCCCGTGAAGTGGGCGTGCTCGAGGGCCTCCGCCACCTTGAGGGCGATGATGCAGGCCACGTCCACCGGCAGGGCGCCCTGCCCCAGGAGCGCGGACAGGTCGAAGCCGTCCACGTACTCGAGGACCATGAAGGTCTGCTTCTTGTGCTCGAACAGGTCGTGCACCTGGACGATGTTGTGGTGGGTGAGCCGGGCCAGGGCCTGGCCCTCCCGCAGGAAGCGCTGCTGGGCGGTGTCCTCGTCGTCCCCCTTGCCGGCCGCGAAGACGAACCGCTTGATGGCGACGTGCCGCAAGAGCAGGGGGTGGTCGGCCAGGAACACCTCACCCATCCCGCCCTTCCCGAGCAGGCGGGTGACCACGTAGTCGCGGATCCGGTCGGGGAGCTTGGTGGCCGCCATCGCGTCGCTGCCTCTGGGCCTCGGAGCCCGGCGCCCGAGGCTGCCAGAACTCGCCGTCCTCGGACAGGGCCTACAGAAGCGGATAATCCCCCACCTTCGCCGTCCGCGAATGCCTCGCAAGCCCACGTAACCGGCCGAAGCCGACCGCCGTACCGCGGACGGGTCCGCGGTGACGCAGCGAGGGAGCCACGACGGCCGCCTGGTAGGCGACCGCTACCGGGTAGAGGGGCTCATGGGTCGGGGATCCATGGGGGCCGTCTACCGCGCCCACCACGTCCTCACCGGCCGCGCGGTGGCCCTGAAGATCATCACCCACGGGGGCGCCTACTCCGAGCTCGCGGCGGCCCGCTTCAAGCGTGAGGTCAGCGTCCGGGCATTCGTGGGGCACGAGGGCATCGTGGAGGTGCTCGACGCGGGCCAGGAGCCCGACGGCACCCTCTACCTGGCGATGGAGCTCCTGGAGGGCGAGACCTTCCAGGCCCGCTCGAGCCGGCCCGGCTTCACCGCCGCCTACGGCCTGCAGGTGGTGCGGGCGGTGCTCGAGCCCCTCGCCGCCGCCCACGAGCTGGGGGTGGTGCACCGGGACCTGAAGCCCGAGAACGTGTTCCTCCACCGGCGACCGCCGGCCACGGGCGGAGATGGGGTCGAGGTGGTCAAGCTCCTCGACTTCGGCATCGCCCGGGATCCGCGCCAGCAGTCCGGCACCCGCACCGACGTGGGCCTCGGCACCCCGTACTACATGGCCCCCGAGCAGGCGACCAACGCCAAGGCGGTGACCCCCGCCTCCGACGTGTGGTCGGTGGGCGTGATCCTCTACTGGCTGCTCGCGGGCAGGCTGCCCTTCGCAGAGGACACCCCCTTCAACACCCTGGCCGCGGTGTGCGGCCGGCCGCACGCGCCGCTGCCCACCACCGGCGGCCCACGGACCCAGGCCCTGGTCGCCCTCACCGAGCGTTGCCTCAACAAGGAGCCCGAGCTCCGCCCGACGGACGCCGGGGCGCTGATCGCCGCGTTGGACGCGATCTTCGGTCCGCAGGCCAGCCTGCCGCCGCAGGACGCGCCGCCCCGCGGCGCGAGCATGAGCGGGCCATGGCCCCCCGCCCTTCCGGCGCGCACCCAGACCGCGGATCGGGAGGCGCGGATGGTCAGCGTCGCGGTGCCCCTCCCCGCGCCCGCCCGGCGCGGCGCGGGCGGGCTGGGCCTGGCCGCCGCGCTCCTCACAGCGGGGACGCTCGGCCTGATCCTGTGGCTCGGGAGCGACCGGGAGCCATCGGCCCCGGAGGCGCGGACCGCAGCTGTGGAGCACGCAGGCGGCCTCTCTTCGGCGCCCGCGGAGCCCGCGGCCGACCCCGAGGGCCCGGGCGCCGATGCGGAGGGCCTTGAGGCGCCCCCCGACCGAGCCGTGCTCCGCCCTCGGCCCGACGCGGACGAAGCCAAGGGGCGCGGTATCGACGGCGCACCGAAGCCCGCGCGGAGCGCCGCGAACGCGGGCGACACCGGCCCCCGGAGGGCCGCCGCCGTCCGCTCGCCCACCGAAGCGCCCAGACACCGCGGCGCCGACGACGCCCTGAAGGGGAGCACCTCACCCGGGGTGGCCAACGCCGCACGAGGCGCCGCCGCACGCGGCACCGACACCGCCGCGGACGTCTCCCCCAAGGCCGCATCGAGCGTCGCCGCCTCGGACGGCGCCAGGGCCTCCCTCGGCGCAACCCCCGCCGCCGGCTCTGCGCCGGACCGCTCGGCCGACGCCGAGCCAGGGGGCCACGAGAGCGCCCCCTCGTCCTCGCCGAGCACGACCCCCGACGCGGGCCCCGCCTCCGCAAGGGAGCCTGCACCACCGCCCCCGAGCGCCCCGGACGCCGGCCCACCCGACGGGGCCGCGTCCCGGCCTCCGTCGACGCGCCCCGACGGAGGCGCTGCCGCCGCAAGACGGCCTGCACCACCGCCCCCGAGCGCCCCGGATCCCTTCCTCACCTTCTGACCCGGAGCCCCCATGCGACGCCTCCTCCTCGCCCTCCTCCTGCTCCTGTCTCCCGGCCTGGCCGAGGCCTCCCCCTGGACCCTCGGGCGCGGTCAACTCCTCTTGCAGGGCAGCTTCGACTTCCAGGTCGCCGACTCGGAGTTCATCCACGAGGGCGGCGAGCGCCGCTTCCCCCTCCGAGGCCGCTACACCGGCACCACCTTCACGGTAGGAGCCCGGGTGGGGGTGGCCGACAGCCTGGAGCTCGAGCTCTCCCTCCCGCTTCGGGTGGTGAGCTACACCTCGGACCCGGTGATCCTGGTGCCGTACTCGGGGGACGACCCCGCCGGCGCGCTCGCCCACTACCAGGCCAACCTGGTGGACTTCTCCCAGGCCTCGGTCGGGGTGGGGGACCTCCAGGTCGCGGGCCGCTACCAGCTCCTGCGCGGCCCGGTGGCCCTCGCCACCGAGCTGCGGGTGAAGGCCCCCACCGGCTACGAGGGGCCGCAGGGCACCTTCGGGCGCCAGCCGGAGACGGTGGAGGCCTTCGTCGAGCAACAGGCCGAGCTGGTGCGCCCGGACCGCGTGCGGGACGACGTGACCCTGGGCGACGCCCAGCTGGACCTCTCGGCCCAGCTCCTGTTGGGGGCCGCGTTCGCCACCGGCACCTTCCTGCGGGCCTCGGGCGGCTACAACCTGAGGCTGGGCGGGGCGGGGGACCAGGTGCTCGGCGACCTCCGGGTGGGTCAGGCCCTGGGGCAAGCCATCTTGCTCTACGCGGGCGGGCGCGTGGCCTACACCGTTCAGGCGGGCAAGAGCGTCGGGGTCTCGATCGCCGCGGTGGATCCGGGCCTCCCCGCCGCCGCCTATGCAGGGGGCGCCAACACCCTGCCCTACGTCCGTCGGCTCGAGACCTCCGCCGTGGACGTCGGAGGCGGCTTCATCTGGCGGGTGGCCCCCCAGGTCGAGCTGAACGTGGGCTACAGCAGGACGGTGTGGGGCCGCTTCACCACCGCCACCCACAGCGCGTCGGTGGGCCTGGCGGTGCGCCGAGACATCTGACCCAAGCCCATTCATGAATGGGGAGCCGGTCATCGGCTCCGTTCGAATCAGCCTGGTTCATCCCTACGCGGCCGGGCAGGTTGCGTTGACGCGAGCGCGCCTTTCACTCCTGGGATCGCTGTGCCACTTCGAGGCGAGTCCAAACGGCCCGCCAGAGATCCGCGGAGAATTCCTCCAACGCCCTGTCCGCGGGTGATCCCGCGCCGATCGCCGCCTCGAGCCATCGAGGCATCAACCCCAGAAACGAGCCACAACGAGCAATTGTGCAATATCGATTTCGCGGAACCGCGCGCAATCCTCAGTGTTTCCTCAACCACCCCGTGGGCAGGTCGATTGGTCAGTCCGAGCCGGGACGACAGCCAAGCGCGACCCTCGGACCACGTGACCGACCGTCGAGCGGGGCAGACCTCGCGGCACGCACACGCTCAGGGAGGGCTCCGAGAACATGAGCAACCTGTCTTTCCTCGCAAACTACCCCGAAGTCCGAAGCGCTGTGCTCGGGAGCCTCTCTGGGGCGGTCTATGAGGTCGTCAACGAGCCGGACGGCGAGGCCATCGCGGCGCTCGTCGGCTTCACCAGCACCCTCCTCGGAGACGCAGGCACCACCATGGGCCTGGGTGAGCTCAGGAGGTTCCACATCAGCGGCCCCGAGGCGTCGCGGCTCGTGACGATCGTCCAGAGCAAGGCGCTGTCGCTGTCACTCGTCCCCAACAAGTCCGCCGCCGCCGTCGCCAAGCGGCTGGACGCAGACCTCAGGCGCTAGGTGAACAGTCATGGAAGGCCTACTGCGTGGACTCACGGATCTTGCCGGCGTACGTGGTGCGTTCGTCATGGAGCTCTCTGGAGAGCTCCGCTACCACCAGGCACACGCCATCTACGACGAGGCGCTCCTCACCGAGGTCGGTCAGACGTTGATCCAGGCCGTGGAGTCCCTCGAGCTCCAGCACGGTGACTGGACGAGCTTCGACGTCGAGTTCGCGGACGGTCGCGTCCTGGTCGGCCGCGCGGATCGACTCCTCGTCGTGCTCCTCGCGGGCGAAGACCTGAACACGTCCTTCGCGAACGTGGCGATGCGGGTGGCCCTCGGAAAGATCAAGAAGGCCATCGCGAGCGGCGGCCTCGACGCCTCGGGTCTCTCCGTCGGCGCGAGCAGCGCTGCCCCCGTCATGTTCCCGCAGATGGGCCAGACTCAGCCGCCCCCCATGCCACCTCCCTTGCCGCCACCGCTCCCCCACGCGATGTCGGGCAGCGCGGGCCTGGACAGCGCCATCGCCAACCTCTCGCTGAACAACTCCATCCTCGGCGCATCGGGGCTGGGCGCCGGCTCCGGGCTCACCTGGACGGGCTCGAACCCGAACGCCTCCGGGATGTTCGGGACGTCGGGGCTCGGAGGTTCCGGCGTGGCGGTGGCGGACTCTCAGAGCAACGATGCCCTGACGCGATGCTCGAGGGCGCTCGCGCGCGCCGTGGGCCCGATGGCGAAGGTGTTCGTCAAGGAGGGCGTCCGACGCATCGCGCAAGGCGCGCCGTTCACTCTCCGCATGCTCCCGGCGCTCGTCGCCGACCTCGAGCAGCAGATCTCGGACACCGACGATCGGAACGAGTTCCGGAAGTCGGCGCTCCAGAGCGGTAAGTAGCCACACGGCCAAGCGCCGGGGACGGCGCAGGAGAATGACCCATGCTGACGGCAATTCGAAAGAAGCTCGGCCTCAAGGTGTCCCTGACACTGGCGCTCGTGATGTTGGTGCTGACCGCGGTGGTGGCGACCTACATCACCTTCGATCAGACCGCGACCCTGGAGCAAAGCATCCTGAAGAAGGCGCAGCTGGCCGCCAACCTCGGCGCTCAGAGCTACGGCGCCGTGCTCGAACAGGCGGCTGACAACGGCCTGCTCACCATCTCGGACGTGTTCGACACCAACTATCAGGTCGTGCCCGGTTGGGACTGGGGCCAGAACCCCAAGTATCACACCAAGTACGACGTGGTGACGGACAACGCGACGATCGTCGTCCTCGACAAGTTCCTCGACGACAAGGACTTCATCTACGCCATCGGCGCCGACCGGAACGGATACGTCCCCACCCACAACAGCATCTTCAACCAGCCGCTGACCGGCAACGCTACCGAAGACCTGGCGAACAGCCGGAGCAAGCGCATCTTCAAGGACCCGGTGGCCCTCGCCATCACCAAGAGCACCGAGGACGGGTTCCAGCAGGTGTACAAGCGGGACACCGGGGAGGTCATGTGGGACGTCTCATCCCCCATCATGGTCAAGGGCAAGCCGT
This sequence comes from Deltaproteobacteria bacterium, assembly GCA_020632995.1. Lineage (GTDB taxonomy): Bacteria > Myxococcota > Kuafuiibacteriia > Kuafuiibacteriales > Kuafuiibacteriaceae > JACKEN01. The sequence continues at coordinate 2,047,478 of JACKEN010000001.1, forward strand.
GGGGTCACTTCCGGCTGGGGGTCTCGCTGCACAACATCGAGGCGGCCAAGGCCCACCTCGGCATGTCGCTGTTCGGCTTGTTCACTGCCTTTGCCGCGGTGGTGGTGGGTACCATCATGGTGCTCATTCGCCGCGCCATCCGACCGGTCGAGATCCTCACCGCGGCGGCAGACAACATCAGCATGGGCGAGGGCCTGGACGAGCCCCTCAAGCCCGAGACCATCGACGAGATCGGTGTGCTCACGAAGTCCGTCGACCGGCTGCGCCTCTCCATGAGGTCGGCCATGCAGCGCCTCGGCGAGTGAAGGGCAAGGAGAACAGCCATGCAGACCAGACTCATCGGAATCGCGACCTTGACCCTCAGCCTGCTGGGCTTCGCCTCGGAGGGCCTCGCGCAGCGGCGGCCTTCCCGCCCGCCGCCCGGCGTCACCGTGGAGGCGGACGGCAGCCTGTCGCTGGGCAGCCGTGAGAAGCAGTACCTCGACCTCGCCGTGCGGTGTGGAGATCAGGTGCGTGCGGTGGTCGAGCGCTGGCTCGACTCCAAGGAGATCACCGCGGAGCAGCTCTGGGCCCAGCTGTACTTCCCGATCGCCAAGACCAACCCGCCGAAGTTCGAGACCCCATGGCTCGCCTACGCCGAGCGCGACATGCAGCCAATCCTGGACGCGTGCGTCGCCACAGACACGTCGCTGCTCTTCGTGATCTTCGTGGACACGAACGGCTACCTGCCGGTCCACAACCCGAAGTACCGCCAGAAGACGACCGGCAACGCGGCCGAAGATCTCAGCCGCAACCGCACCCGGCGGATCTTCAACGACCAGGTGGGCCTCGCGGCGGCCCGCAACACGGAGCCGTTCCTCGCCCAGACCTACATGCGCGACAACGGCGAGACCTTCGCCGACCTGTCGGTCCCGGTGATGGTCAAGGGCGTCCACTTCGGCGCCATCCGCGTTGGCTATCCGATCAAGTAGCGCCAGGAGCCGAGCCCACCCAGCTGTCTGTGACGGCACCGAGAGTCCACGAGGGGTCCCGCGATGAGCCTCGATACGCTGTTCGAACACATCGATGGCGTCCTTGGCGCGACGGTGGCGAACACCTCCGGCGAGCTCTGCGAGAGCCTGGGCGGTGCATCGGGGGCAGACCTGGCCTCCGTCTCCTGGGTCCTCACCGCGTCGCTCGGGCGCGTCGGGCTGGCGCTGGGCCTCGGCAGCTTCCGCAGCGTGGTGTCCCACGCTCCGCGGAGCGCCCTCGTCGCCGCCGCCAAGGCTCCCGTGATCATCGCGGCGGAGCTGCGCAGCGATGCCCAAGCATCGGCTGTGCTCCAGCGCATCATGAGCAGCCGGTGGGTCTCGGTGGGCCACCGCATCGTCCTGGTCGAGCTCGAGGCCGGCCCCAAGGCCGTCCGCCTCGAGCGCGAGATCCCGGCGAAGGCCCCGCCCGCCCCGCGCAGCGACCCGCGTGACGACGCCCGAGAGGCGCGCCGCCGCCTGCGGCGAGCCCTCGCCAGCGGCCAGATCGGTGATGCGCAGGCGGCGACCGCGCGCCTCGAGCGGGCGCTCGAGGCCCTGCACGAGCCCACCGCGAACCTCCTCGACCCGGCGATGCTCGATCGGATCATCGAAGGCGTGGGCGCGCTCCTGACCGGCGACCCGCGGCGGGCCATGAACACGCTGGGCCCCCTGGGTTCGGGCCCATTGGACCTCCGCTGGGCGGCTCAGGTCCTCGCGACCAAGGCAGGGCTGGCGTGCGGCGAGCTCGAGCAGGCCAGCACGAGCGGGGCTGCGGCGTGCGCGGTCTCGGCGGAGCTCGACCCATGGTGCCGCGGGACGGCGAAGCGCGAGCACGGCCTCGTGCTCATGCGGCAGAACTTCCTGGCCGCCGGTCGGCGGCTCCTCGACGAGGCGCGGATGTCCTTCGCCGAGGTCGACGACAACGCAGGGCTCGCCAGCTGCTGGCTGGGCCAGGCGGCCAGCATCGCCGCCCTGGCCCGTCAGGAGCGAATCCACGTCTACGCGGCGCAGGAGGCGGCCGAGAAGGCGGCAGAGCTCGCCCCCGACGACGCCAACGTCGCCGTCCTGCGCGCCAAGCTCGAGCTGCGCCTCGGTTCGCTCGAGACCGCACAGCGCCTGCTCGTCCGCTTCACACGAACGGAGCCCATCCCGATCGCGGTCGAGCGAGAGCTCGCCCTGGTCAAGGCGGTCCGCGATCACGAGGTGCCTCATGCCCTCGCGGTCGAGCTGAGCTGGTTGCAGGACAGCCTGCCCAGCCAGGAGACCGTCGATGCCCTCCGGCTCCTCGAGAGCGAGGCCCCGGGCTTCGCGCTGGTCCGGGAGGCCCTGGCGTGGAAGCTGCTCGGCCTCGGGGAGTATCGGGCCTCGGCTCGGCTCTTCAAGGAGCTCTCCGACCAAACGGATCTCGCCCCGGACCTCCAGGCCCGCGTGCGCCTGGGGCTGGGGTGCATCACCGGCTCGGGAGCGAGCGGGCTGATCAGCACCAACGACATCGTCCAGGGGGAGTCTCTCTCGGCCGACGTGGACCTCTTCGTGGAGGTGACCGAGGTCGGAGCGGAGCTGCAGGCTCCGAGCAAGGCAGTGTTCAGCGGTGAGCTGCACCTCTTCGCCGTCCCGGACGTGCTCGAGTTCCTGCGGACCCAGCGTCGGACCGGCACGCTCTTCCTGAGCTCCCGCCAGGGCACCGGCGTGGTCCACCTCAGCAGCGGCTTCCTCGCGGGCGCGAGCACGTCGAGGTCGCGGGGCCTCGGCGAGATCCTGACCGAGCGCGGGCTCGTCACCGAGGCGGCGCTCGAGCCGTTCCTTCGGGAGCCCCACGAGTGCGCCCCCCACGTCCTGGGCGCAAGGCTGGTGTCCCAAGGCCTCGTCGAAGCCGAAGGCATGCGCGGCGCGCTGACCCGGCAGATCCACGAGGCGCTTCGAGATCTGGTCGGGTGGTCGGCCGAGGGACAGTTCGCGTTCAACTCCGACGTGGTGATCGAGGAGCTCAACGCGGACGTCGCGCTGGTCCTCGACCTCCAACACACGCTGCTCGAGGTCTTCAAGGAGCTCGACGAGGAGGGTTGCTGACCGGAGCCCCGGCCGCCGACAGCAACGAGGAGAGCCGACGAGCGTGGAAGCAGACCGAGCCAAGCTGACGAGCCTCGCCGGTCGCCGGGTCGGCAACTACCGACTCGAGCGCCTCCTCGGGAGCGGCCGAATGGGCGTGGTCTACCTCGCCCGCGACGAAGCCCTCCTGAGGCCCACCGCGCTCAAGATCCTCTCGTGGGCGTTCGACACCATCCATGGGCAGGATCCCTTGCGTTGGTTCCTCGAGGAGGCGCGCGCGATCGCCCGGGTGGCGCACCCCGGCGTGGTCCAGATCTACTCGGTCGCCGCCCACGGGCGCTACCACTACATCGTCATGGAGTACGTGGACGGGGTGAGCGGTGAGCAGCTCTTGAAGCAACGCGGACACCTCGAGCCCGTCCACGCGACCCGGCTCCTCGTGCAGGCCGCGGCGGCGCTGCACGCCGCCCACATGGCCAACGTCATCCATCGAGACGTCAAGCCGGCGAACCTGTTGATGACCAATGACGGGAACACCGTGAAGCTGGGCGACTTCGGCATGGCGCTGGGGCCAGAAGCGGCGGGCGCCCAGGACGGCTCCCTGCGCGTGGGCACGCCCTACTTCACCGCCCCTGAGCTCTGGATGGGCGGGCGCGCCACCCCGGCTTGCGACATCTACTCCCTGGGTGCGACCTACTTCCAGCTCCTCACCGGCCATCACCCGTTCGAGGCCAAGGCCATGGAGGATCTCCAGCGCATGCACCTGGAGCACCCCGTGCCGGACCCACGGGAGCATGACCCCTCGATCCCCGAGGCCTGCGCGCGCATCGTGCAGCGGTGCCTGGTCAAGAGCCCGACCGGGCGCTTCTCGAGCGCGGAGGAGCTTGCGTGGGCGGCGAGGCACTGGCTCGGCCACGACGGCGTGCCGGTCAAGGCGAAGGCGCGCCCCCCGCTCCACCCCATCGAGTCGACCCTGGACCTGTCCAGCACCCGAGCCATGGAGCCGCAGCCCTGGCTCGACAAGCTCGACTTCGCGGTCGTCCCCTTCGGCCACGCGGATCCCCGTCGTTGCCCGTACGGAGGGCCGCCCTTCGACGCCGTCCGATCGAAGCTGGTCCGCGCGCTCGAGGGCCGGGCCCGCATCGTGCTGCTGACCGGCGAGCCCTCCACCGGCAGGACCACCGTCTGCAAGAGCCTGGCGGTGGAGCTCACCGGCAAGCACCTCGTGTTCTACGTGCGGGCGCGTCGGAGCAGCAGCAGCCTGCTGGAGCGCGTGGTGAAGGCGGTCATCGGAGACCGAGCGCCGTTCGAGAACCGCGCCGCGTGCATCGACGCGCTCCTCGGCGCGCTGGCCGAGGGCCAACAGAACTGGCCCGGGGCACCGGTGATCATCCTGGACGATCTGCCGGCGGCGCCCACCGATCGCGAGCTGGAGGATCTGAGCGTCCTCGCCCGGGCGAGCAGGAACGAGCGAACCTTCAGCCTGCTCCTCGTGGGCTCGGTCGGCTCCTACATCCCGCTGCCGGAGCTCGTCGGCCCCGACGCCGACCTGGTCGACGTCTCCCTACCCGCGATGAGCGACCTCGAGCTCTTGGAGTACGCGCGCGCGTGGCTCCGCAGCATCCGCTCCGAGAGCAGCCCGAACGTCCTCATCACCCCGGACGCCGCCTTCCTGGTAGGGCAGCTGACCGACGGGAGCCTGCAGGAGGCCAACCACCTGCTCCGGAACGCCCTGCTCGTCGCGCTGCAGCGCAAGGAGCGCGTGTTGGGGTCGTGGCACGTCTGGGCCGTCCACCAACATGCCGACCAGCTCGCCGACGACGGTCAGGACGGGGCGTTCGCCCGGCAGCTGGTCCGGCCCGAGGCGTGGCCGACCGAAGACGTGCTGGAACTCCTCAATCGCCGCCGCGCGCGAGCGGGCTTGCCCAGGTTGGTCCACAGCGCCGAGCGTCCCGACCCTCGAGACCAACGCTAGCTGGCTTGCGCCACCGAGCCAGGGTCCTGGCCAACCCGTCCCGGGTGATGGGCTTGGCGAGGTAGTCGTCCATCCCGGCCTCCAGGCAGATCTCCCGATCGCCCTCCAGGGCGTGGGCGGTCATCGCCACCACCACCTGGTGGCCCCCCGAGGCGGCCTCCCGGGCCCGGAGCTCCCGCACCGCGGTGAGGCCGTCCATGCGGGGCATCTGCACGTCCATGAGCACCACGTCGAAGCGACGGCGGCCCAGGGCCTCGAGCGCGGCCAGCCCGTCCTCGGCCACCTCGTGCCCGACCCCCAGCTGCTCGAGGAAGCGCCCTGCCACCTGGCGGTTCACGAGGTTGTCCTCGACCAGGAGCACCTCGAGGCCGCCCAGCGCGGCGGGGGCCGAGAAGCCCCGGATGATGGGGGCGCGCCCGGCGGCGCGCTCGAGGCGCGCGGTGAACGTGAAGGTGGCGCCCTCCCCCGGCCGCCCCTCCGCCCGCACCCCGCCGCCCATCATCTCGGCCAGGCGCCGGGAGATGGGCAGGCCCAGGCCGGTGCCGCCGAACTGTCGGGCGGTGCTCGGGTCGGCCTGGCTGAAGGGCTCGAAGAGCCGCTCGGCCTGCTCGGGATCCAGGCCCACCCCGGTGTCCCGCACCTCCACCGCGAGGACCACCGCGTCGGGCGCGACGTCGAGCGCGCGGACGTGGCACCGGACCTCCCCGCGGGCGGTGAACTTGATGGCGTTGCCGATCAGGTTGGTGAGCACCTGCCGCACCCGGCCCGGATCGCCGATCAGGTCGTCGGGCACCTCCTCGTCCACCCGCGCCACGTAGCCGATGCCCTTGTCGCGGGCCCTGGGCTCGAGCATCGCGTGCAGGTCCGCGAGGGTCGCGCGGAGCGAGAAGGGCCCCGCCTCGAGCTCCAGGCGGCCCGCCTCGATCTTGGTGTGGTCCAGGATGTCGTTGATGATCCGCAACAGCGCCTGCCCCGAGCTCTCGAGGGTGCGGAGCAGGTCAGCTTGCTCTTTGGTGAGGTAGGTGGCCCGCAGCAGCTCGGCCATCCCCAGGATGCCGTTCATCGGGGTGCGGATCTCGTGGCTCATGTTGGCGAGGAACATGGACTTGGTGCGGCTCGCCAGCTCCGCCTCCTGCTTGGCGTGGGTCAGGGCCTTGGCCTGCCGCTCCTCCCGGGTCAGATCCACGAGCCCGATCACCACCAGGTCGTCCTCGTCGAGGCGCAGGCGCTCGGCCGACACCCGCAGGGTCAGGGGGCGCTTCCTGTACGTCTGGCCCTGCGCGACCACCCCGTCGGCCCGCCCGGCCTCGACCAGGAGCCGGAACACCTCGTCCCGCTCGTCGGGCACGGTGTAGTAGGGCCGGATCGAGGTGCCGAGGGCCTCCTGGCTCGGCGCCTCCAAGAGCTCCAGGGCGGCCGGGTTGGCCTCGAGGATGGTCCCGTCCTCGAACCGCAGCAGCCCGAGCCCGACCGGCGCGCCCACGAACATGGCCTGGAACAGGCGCTGGCCCCGCTTCACCTCGGCCTGGGCGTGCTCCAGAGCGGCGAGGGCCGCCTCGGCGTCCTCGCGAGCCCGCCGCTCGCCCTCGAGGTTGGCGTACATGCCCCGCCGCAGGGTCTCCAGGCGCGCCTTGCCGAAGCTGCCGAGCACGAGGGCCAGCGCGAGCAGGATCATGATGGTGAGCACGCTGCCCCACGGCTCCGCGTTCACCGCGCGGACGTGGTGCAGGACCAGGGGCAGCAGGAGCGCCGAGACCAGGAGGCTCCGGTCGGCCCGGCCGGGGAGGAAGAAGGTGATGGCGAGGGCGAGCACGAAGAACGCGGCGGCGTCCGGCCCCACGCCCTTCGGGAACATGCTCCCGGTCACCGCCACCGCCAGGATCACCGCCACCGACGCCACGTGGGTGGCGAGCTCGAGCCGGGCCGGCGTGCGGTGACAGGCCCCCACGAGGGCCACCGTGAACAGGAGCGTGGCGGCCGCCAGCCGGATCAGCGCCCCGAGCCAGAAGGGCCCGGGGTCGTTCACGGTGATGAGGGTGGTGAGGCCGTACGCCGTACCCCCCGCCAGGGCCACGACCCGCAGGCTGCGCCGAGCGGTCGGCAGGGCCTCCGCCAGGAACGCCGCCTCCTCGACCGGATCCTCGAAGCACCCAGGCCAGGTCCGGATCTCGCTGCTCGTGCCCACAGGCCCCCGCGGATACTCTCGCAGGTCCCGGGGCGCGGGAACACCCCCTGTCCTACTTCGGTGCCTGCCCGCGCAGCGCGCGGGGGACTCCTCGAATGCCGGCTGCAGTGGTCAGTGGGCCCGGGCCGCTGACGGCAGGCGGGTGGTGAAGCCACAACCGGGACAGGTGCCGCTGCCGGCCTCGAGCCCGCCGAGACAGCGAGGGCACCGGCCGTGAGCGACCGCGTCCTCCACCGCGGCGGTGAGGCTCTGGAGCATCCCGCCGGCGTCGGGGGCGTGGGCGAGGCCCTGGTCGAGGGCGGCGCGGATGGCCTCGGCGAAGGCCACGACCCGCTCCGACGTGGGCATCTGCTCCTCGAGGGCCATGAAGTGGGTGAGGGCCAGCTCCAGCTCCCCCGCGGTGAGGCGCTCCAGGCCTCTTTGGAACTGGTCCGCCTCGGACTGGCGGCGGCGCCGATCGCCGAGGTTGAGGGTGGTCTCGCCCAGGCTCCGGGCCTCCACCCCCATCGCCCACAGGCGCTCGAACACGCTCCGGGCGCGGTCGGGCAGGTGCGCGGTGGTGCGGCTGGTGCTCCGCTCGGGCGGCACCGAGGCGTGGCGCGGGGTCGGGACGCGGGAGTCCAGCTCGACGGGGTGGTGGGCCGCGAAGCCCACGTCGGTGGGCAGGTCGAAGCGCTGGGTGTCCTCGACCGTGGCGCCCTCGACCAGGGCGGGGGGCGCCGGCACCTCGGCGGTGACGTTGCGCTGCTCGGGCGAGGGCTCGGGCCCGATCACCGCGCCCACCCGGGCCAGCTGCTGGCGGCCGGAGGGGTTACGGGCGGGCGAGATGATCACCGGCTCGTCGCCGCCGTCGTCGGGGGCCCGCCCCACCACGGTCGGGGTGAGGGCGGTCTCCGGGAGGGCCTTCAACCGCTGGGTGGTGTCGGGGGACATCACCAGCTCCGCGGTGGCCGGGCCGTCGTCGCTCGCGGTGAGGCGCTTGGGCTGGCGGGCCGGCTTCGGCCTGGCGGCGGGCTTGGGCTTCGGGCCAGGGATCTCCGCCACCCCACCCACCGCCTTCCCCACCGGGGGCACCACCCGCGGCGCAGCCTCGGGGGGCGCGGCGGGCGCGGCCGACTCCATCGCCTGGAAGTCGTCGTCCACCGCGGCCAACAGGTCGGCCACGTTGCCCAGCTCGAGGTCGTCGAGGGGCTCGTCGTCGTCGTCCCCGAAGGGCCCGCTCGCGGCCGCCCCGCCGACCCGGATCCCGGCCTCGAGCAGCTCCACCGGCTGCATATCGGGATCGTGCAGCAGCCCCACCTCGGTGCGGGCCTCCCGGGCCTCGAGGATGCTCCGCATGGCCCGATCGCCGTCCGCGAACGCGTCGTCGCCGGAGCCGAGCACGAGGGTGGTGCCCACCGCCACCGGGGCCGGGGCCTCGCCGTCCTCGCGCTCTGGGAGGGCCACGGTGGGGGTGAGGCCGACCGAGACCGGGGCCTCGGGCAGGTCGTCGAAGGGGCTGAGGTAGCCGGCGAGGATCCGCCCGGTCTTGCCCGGGTCCTGGTGCCACTCCCGGTAGGCCTCCTGGATGTTGGCCAGGGTGCGCGGCCCCGCCTGGGGCGCGCCCTTGGGCCGGAGGCTGGTCGACTCGATGAGCTCCTGGCGCTCGAAGTACTTCAGGCAGCGCAGCAGCCCCGGCCGGGTCACCGCCTCGCCCTCCACCCCGTCCTGCAGGAGCTCGGCGATCTCGTCCGCGGTGCGCGAGCCGTCGGCCAGCACCAGCACCGCGTGCTCCCACGGCTCGAGCAGGGTGACCTGGCTCCCCTCGGGATCCTGGATGATCACGTAGCGGCGACCGCGCTTGCTGTGGTCGCTGGTGAGGAGCCCGCTCCGCGCCTTGGGCCTGACTCCGCCGTGCATCACGCCCCTAGCGCCCCGCGAGGGCCCGGAGGATGTCCCCCGCCTTCTTCCCGACCTCGCCTGCGTCGTCCAGGCGCCGGGCGCGCTCCAGCACCGCGCGGGCCTTCTCGACCTCGCCGCGCATCCGGTAGAGGACCCCGAGCTGCAAGTAGGCCTGCGCGTGGGTGTCGTCGATGCGCACCGCCTTCAGGAGGGCCTCCTCGGTGCGCTCGAGATCGCCCTCGAGGAAGCGCTCGACCCCGACCGCGAAGTACTTGTCGGCCTCGTTCACCACCTCGACGTCGAAGAGGAAGCGGGCCCCCACGTTGACCGCGAGGACCCGGGCGAAGCCCGCGCCGTAGAGCGACGCGGCCTCCATCGCGGCCAGGGCGGCCACCGGGATGTCGGGCAGGAGCTGCTTGCCCTTCCTGGAGATGCGGACCTTGCGGTATCGACCGCGGTCGATCCAGCGGCGGGCGGTGCTGCCCACCGCCTCGATGGCGTTGGAGGCCCCGTCCACGATGTCGCCCACCGTCATGGGGCCAGCGGACTCGGGCGCCTCGGTCAGGGCGTCGTCGTCGTCCCGGGGCGCCAGGGCGTCCTCGGCCTCCACCACCTCGGCCTCCACCACCTCGGGCTCGCGCTTCATCTCGGAAGAACCGTCGCCGCCGGGTGTGCCTTCCCCCATCACCGGGGCCAGCTTACACGAGGCCGGGAGGGCTGGCCACGTTACGGCCGGGCAACCAGGGCGGCCGCCGCCTCCAGCGCGGGGGCCACGTCGGTGACCACCAGGCTGTTGGTGCGCTCGTCCACCACCACCGTGCCGCGAGGCGAGAGGACGGCCCGCACGACCGGGGCCAGCTCCGCCGCCCGGGCGTAGCTGAGGCGAATGACCCGGGTCACCAGCCTGCCCTCGGCCTCCGCCAAATCCCGGCGGGCCAGGCGGGCGGCGTCGGCCTCCGTCAGGCGCTCGAGGGTGTCCACGTAGATCACCTCGCCCACCCACGTGCGGCCGAGCCCGCGGGCCGCCAGCACCGTGTCCAGCACCGTCACCCACGGGACGCGTCGGAGGCTGAGGGTCACCCGCCCCTGAACCTCGGCCGGCACCACCACGTTCACCCCGGCGGTGTCGGCCAGGAGCCGGAGCACGTCGTGCACGTCGGCGTCCTTCACGTTGAGGGTGATGGGGCGGGCCTGGCACTCGGGGCCACAGGCGGCGGCCAGCGCCAGGGTCAGGAGCAGGGCGCTCACGTCCGGATCATGCCATCGGGGGTGGAGCGCTCGCCATCCCACATCAGCGCACTCTTGCCTCCAATGACATACATATATGTTTTCATTCAGATTTCTCGCAACCTGTAATCGCGGTCGACGATAACCTGGACGCAGAGGCCCTGATGGGACCCAGAAGCAGGAGCTAAGAAATGGGCGGAGCAATCGGCAACTTCAACTACAACTTCAACCTGAACCTGAACCTGGGCGGCCCCAGCTTCATCCAGTCCAGCCCCTCCAGCTGCGTCGGCGCCCTGGACCTCCTGAACCGCTTCTTCGGTCAGGACATGATGCAGCAGGGTGGATACGCGCCTTTTCAGCGCGGCACCCCGCAGTGCGGTTGTTTGCCGACCCCCAGCGTGAACCAGTCGGGCGCGCCTGCGGGGCAGGGCCTCACCCAGAACGATGACGGCTCCGTCACCACCGCGGGTGGGTACCGGATCGACGCCACCGGCAGCAGCTCCGAGTGGAAGATCTACGGGCCGGACGGCGAGCAGCTGACCCGCGTCTGGGGCGACCCCCACGTCGACGAGGCGGACGGCACCAAGTGGGACTTCACGAAGTCCTCCGACTTCGTGCTCCCCGACGGGACCCGGATCTTCGCCAAGACCAACTACGATCCCGAGAAGAAGAACGGCCAGTCCGTGACCACCGGCCTCGAGATCACCAACGGCGCCGACCGGGCCACCATCGACGGCGTGAACACCGGCAAGCCGACCACCACGATGAACCACGACGCGTACGAGTGGCGCGCCGCGCACCTGGCCACGGATCCGAACCGCGACACCTTCTACCTGGGTGGCTCGGGCAAGGACAACGTCCAGTGGCTGCGTCAGCGTGACGGCCAGATCGACGGCGTGGTGGGCGACGGCCGCGGCCACAAGGTCAGCGCGGGCAACCACCAGATCTACGACCAGAACATCGACAAGGACGCGCAGTTCGGCATCGACCCGAGCCTGCGGCCGCCGCTCGGCAGCCGGGCGTGGGGCAACATGGTCCGCGGCCAGCTGAACGACACCCAGGCCCAGCTCTGGGGTCAGCTCCTCGGCCCCGCGGGCGCCTGGCCGGCGCTCCAGACCGCCTACGGGATCCACGCGGATCACATCAACGGCGAGTTCCAGTCCGACCTGCGCGACATGCTGTTCGGCGGCTGGGCGGGTTGCTTCGGCAACTTCAACAGCCCCTTCAACGCGCTGTCCGGCCTGATCGACCTGCTCCGCTCCGATGGCGACTGGCGCCGTCAGCTGCGCAGCAGCCAGGCTCAGACGTACATCTGCTAGGGCCACCGCCAGGCCGGCCCGGGACCCTCGGGGCAAGCGAAGCGCGCAGCGGGGCGAAGCCCCGCGGAGAGGGGTGGGACGGCTTCGCCGGCCCGGGACCCCAAGACCGACGCGTGACATGATGGGTGCATGACTCAGGTCCGCGCCGTCCGCGTCCACACCCTCGGGGGTCCCGAGGTCCTCCAGGTCGACCAGCTCGAGCTCCCGGATCCCGGTCCGGGGCAAGTTCGCTTGCGCCACACCGCGGTCGGCATCAACTTCATCGACACCTATCACCGCAGCGGCCTCTACCCGCTCCCTGCCCTCCCCCACGGCATCGGCCAGGAGGCGGCGGGGGTGGTGGAGGCGCTGGGGCCCAGCGTCACCGAGTTGGCGGTGGGCGATCGCGTCGCCTACGCGGCCGCGGGCGGCGCGGGCGCCTACGCCACCGCACGGAACTTCCCAGCCGAGCGCCTCATCCCGCTGCCCGAGGGCATCTCGGACGAGGTCGCGGCGGCGGTGCTGTTGAAGGGGATGACGGCGGAGATGCTGATCCGCCGCGTCTATCCGGTCCAGGCCGGCATGACCGTGCTCCTGCACGCGGCGGCGGGCGGCGTCGGCCTGCTCGCGGCCCAGTGGCTTGCCCACCTGGGCGCCACCGTCATCGGCACCGTCTCGTCCGACGCCAAGGCCGAGCTCGCTCGGGCCCACGGCTGCCACCACCCCATCGTCTACACCCGCGAGCCCTTCGTCCCCCGGGTGCGCGAGCTCACCGGCGGCAAGGGGGTCCCGGTGGTGTTCGACTCGGTCGGCAAGACAACCTTCATGGACTCGCTCGACTGCCTCACCCCCCGCGGGATGTACGTGGGCTTCGGCAACGCGTCCGGCAAGCCGGAGCCGTTCGACATGGGCCTCCTCGCCCAGAAGGGGAGCCTCTACCTCACCCGCCCCACCCTCTTCACCTACGTCCAGGCCCGCGAGGAGCTGCTCGCCAGCGCGGCGGCGGTGTTCGACGTGATCGCGCGCGGCGCGGTCAAGGTGGAGATCAACCAACGCTGGCCGCTGGAGCAGGCGGCCGACGCCCACCGCGCACTGGAGGCCCGCGCCACCACCGGCGCCTCGCTCCTCATCCCGGGCTGACCTGGAGCTAGCACCCGGGCCTGGAGCCAGCACCCGGGTGCCTGGAGCCGGCTTCCTGAACCCTGTCTCTGAACCCTGAAGCCTGTCTCTGAAGCCTGAAGCCTGTCTCTGAAGCCTGAAGCCGATGGCGCCAGCGTTCGACTCGAGAACAGGAGCACGGAGTGGCATCAGGCCTCGGAGACTGGGCTCAGGCTCGAGCGCTCAGGCTCCAGGCCGCAGGCGACAGGTTTCAGGTCGCAGTAGTCGCGGCCCTGCAAGACGACCTCGGCTTGGTGCTCGCGCAGGCGTCATGAGGTCACCCACTCGACCTCGTGGGCCTCGGTGACGTCGGGCACCTCCCAGCGCTCCAGCATGCGCTCCAGCGCGGCCGCGGGGACGGCCGCCTCGCGCGCCGCGTTCCGGGCCAGCCACACCGAGCGGGGCGCCTCCACGTAGACGATGCGGACGTGGGCCCGGTAGTCGGTGAACAGCCGCACCAGGCGCCCGCGGGTCTCGCGGGTGAGGTTGGTGCCGTTCCAGGCGAAGTCCCGCCCCGCGCGCAGGTGGGCGCGGGCCTCCTCCTCCGCCGCGGCGAGCACCCGACCCTGGCCGCCGGAGGACGGCGCGCCGAGCGACGCCCGCAGGCCGTCGAGCGAGATCACCGGCCCCACGTCGTGCCGGGCGAGGTAGTGATCCTTGCCCATCCCCGGCAGGCCCGCCATCAGGGTCACGGTGCAGCGCGGCCGGGCCGGGGGCGCGTCGAAGCGGCTGGCGCTCCTGCCCTGCGCGAAGCAGAACCGGGCGTGCACGCTCTCGAAGCGAAACGGCGCGTCGAGGCAGCCCTGGTCCTCGGCCAGGGCGAAGAAGAGGTCCGCGTTCTCGGCCAGGCGCGCGCGGTCCTCGCAGATGCGCCCCTCGCCGTCCGCGCGGTTCACCATCGCGAGGTGCCGGCAGCGGGTGGTGAGGCTCAGCTTCGCCACCCGGTCCTCGGGGTCGGGCTGCTCGATCGCGAAGAAGGGCACCTGGTGCCAGAGGATCAGGTTCACGACCTGCTCCCTGAGCGCCGCCGGCACCTCGAGGTCGAACAGCATCCGCCGGGCTCGCCGCGCGCCCCGGGCCGAGTGCCGCGGGTGGCGCACCACCCCGTCCTCGACCCGGCGGGTCTCCGGCTTGGCGACGTCGTGGAGCAGGCACGCGACCCAGGTCACCCAGCGGGCCTCGGGTGACAGGCGGGCCCACTCCGGCCGCGCGACGAGCGCCTCGCACACCAGCTTGGTGTGGGTCCACACGTCGCCCTCGCCGTGATGCAAGGGGTCTTGCATACACGCCGCCATGGCGTCCACCCAGGGGCCGCTCGGGAAGATGATCGGCTGCCCCGGCTCGGGGCACTCGATGGGCAGGCTCATGGCGACGCTCCGTACAGGTCCGCGCTCGCCCACAGGTCGACGTCGTCGGCCAGCCGGTTCGGCACGATCTTGCGGGTCAGCCAGTGGCCTCCGCTGTCGAGGATGGCGTTGTGGAAGCTCGCGCGCACGAACTTGAGGCGCGCGAGCACCTGGGCCTCGTCCTCCACCTTGAGGTAGAGCCCCTCCATGTCGTCGCTGCCGTCGGTCTGACTCGCCACCGCCTCGGGTTCGGCCCCCGCCTCGGTCGCCGCCGCGGCCAGGGCGCCCCGCCACCCGTCGGACTTGAAGCACGACGGCCCGAGGTGCTCGAGGAGCTCGGCCTTCGCGCGCGGGCGGTCGGCGTAGAGCACCCGCACCGGGACCACCGGCAACCCGCCGAGGAGGGCGGCCCGCGCCGCGGTGCTCAGGTAGAGGTCCTGCTCCCGGTCGTAGACGTCGAACTCCATGAAGTAGTGCGGGAGCCGATCGTAGAAGCAGGTGTGCTTGGCGTAGAGCCACTCGCCGTAGAGCACGTAGCGCGCGCCGAGCACCTCGTGGAGCGCCCCCACGTGCACCCCCGCCCACTGCTTGAGCAGCGCGAAGTGGCGCTCCCGGGGGCCGCCGTCCAGGTAGTGGCCGCGGCTCTGCAGGAGCAGCTCACCCGAAGGTGAGAAGCTGATCCCGGCGTTGGCCCCGTCCATCTTCTCCTCTGCCACCACGAAGCGTCCGGCGAGCTCGGCGAACGGGACCTGATCGAGGTCCTCGTCGCCCGGCTGCAGCCGCGAGCCCGCCAGGTGGGGCGTGCGGGGGTACTTCTTCATGGCGGGCCGCATGACCTGGGCGAACGCAACCTCCGTGCCAGCGACGCCCCCGACCACCAGCCCGGCCCGGGCCGTGGATCCTTATCCGCGAGTATCGAGGGCTATCAGGATCCGGTGCTTGTCGCGGTGGCGGGCGCGGGCGCCGCCTCGCAGGCCGACTTGCGGCCGAGCTCGCAGGCCTTCCTGCGGCGCGCGTCGGCCTCGGTCTTCTTGCCCGCGCGCTCGAGGAGCTCCGCAACCGCCTCGCACGCCGCGCCGTGGTCGCCGTCGCACGCCGCGCCGTGGAGCAGGATGGCCTCCCGGGGGGAGGCGGCGGCGGCGAGGCGCCCGGCCCGGTAGCAGCCCTCGACCTGCCCGAACTCGCAGGCGCGACCGAACGCCGCCTTGGCCGCCCCGTTGTCACCGCGCTCCTGGGCTCGCTTGCCCACCGCCAGGCAGGCGCTCCCGGTGCCCTCGTCACAGGCGACGCTCTCCTCGTGGGCCTGCTGGTCCGCCACGTCGAGGCGCTGCATGGCCTTGTCGAGGGCGTCCTCCTTGGGCGCGGCCCGGGGTCGGACGCGACCGACCCGAGCGGCCTCGGCCGGCTTCGCGGGCTCCGGGCTCGCGGGCTCCGGCTTCGCGGGCTCCGGCTTCGCGGGCTCCGGCTTCGCGACCTTGGCCTCGGGCGCCTCGGGCTTCGGCTCCGGCTCGAGCGCGGCCGGCTCGAGGGCGGCCGGCTCCGGGGGCGGTCGCGGCGACACCGCGGACGGCGGCACCACCACCGGCGCGAGGGGCTCGGGCTGCACCGGCTGATCGAGCTTCGGGTTGGGCGGACGGGTCCCCTCGTCGGGTGCCGCCCCACCCACGGGCCGGTCGAGCACCCCGCTCAGCGCGGCCGCCGCCGCCCCCACCGCGAACATCACGACGAGGATGAGCGGAATGACCCAACGGGGCCGCGAGGCGGGGGTGGGCGCGGCGAAGGGGCCGGACTCCGCTGGGAGCTCCGGCGTCTCGCCCAGCTCGGGCTCCGCCCGAGCCGCCACCCCGGCGTGCTCCAGCCCGAGCGAGGGGTCCTCGGGGACCGCGGCCTCGAGGCGATCCGAGGCCAGGTCGTCATGGGCCACGGGGTCCACGCGGTGCCGCATCAGTGGGAGCTCCTGGCTGTCCGCGCCCGCCGCGGTGGGCGCGGGGGCGCGAGCGTTTGCGTCGGTGTCGACGTCGGGGACCATCCGCCGGGCCGAGGGCACCGGCGGGATGGACTCGACCCGCGCCGGCGGGGCGGGGGGCGCCGCGTAGCCCTGCGGGTAGCCGGGGTAGCCCGGCGGGTAGGCGCCCGGTTGCTGCGGGTAGGCGGGCGCCGGGTAGCCGGTGGGCACCCCTGGATAGCCCGGCTGCGGCGGGTAGCCGGGATAGGCCTGGGCCGGCTGGGGATAGCCGGGGTAGGCCTGGGCGGGCCCCGGGTAGCCGGGGTACCCGGCACCCGGCTGGGGGGCGAAGGTGGGCGGCGGCACATCGGCCGGCCCGGGCGAGGCCGCGGCCACCGGGAGGGGCGTCCCGACCATCGGCAGGGGCGTGCCGCCCTCGACCCCCTGCGGGAGCTGGCCCTCCACCTCCTGCCGGGTCGCGCGGAGCGCGGCCCCCAGCTGGGCGACGTCACCGAAGCGCTCGCGGGGCGCGGTCCGGCTGGCCCGCTGCAGGGCCACCACGAGGCTGGTCGGGAAGCCGGCGAGCCCCGCCTGCTCGTCCCCCGCGGTGAGGATCCGGTACAGGAGCATGGCGAGGGACCACTGGTCCGAGGCGTGGGTGGGCGCCCCACCCTGCACCTGCTCGGGGGCCAGGTAGGTGATCTGACCGGGCGGGGGCGCGGCCAGGCCGATCGCCGACCACGGCAGATCCAGGATCTTGAGCTGGTGACCGTCGACTCGGCGCACCAACATCAGGTTGGTGGGCTTGAGGTTGCCGTGCACCACGTCGTGCGCGTGGAGCCACGCCATGGTGTCGGCGAGGTCCTCGAACCAGCGCAGGAGGGTGGCGAGCGCGCGGGGGTCGTGGCCGTGCCGCGCCCGCTCGGGGAGCCGGACCCGGGACATCTGCCGGCCCTCCACGTACTCCGTCACCATCCCCAGGGCGCCCTGCTCCGGGTCCTCGATCGGCCCGTAGACGCCGACCAGCCCCTCGTGCCGGAGCTGCTGGTGGGTGCGGATGGAGGCGAGCAGCCGGTTGAAGGCCGCCTGCCCGGCGTGCCGCTTCACGAAGGCGGGCTTGAGGACCTTCACCGCGGCGGGGGTGCCGTTCTTGTCGGACGCCAGCCAGACCACGCCGAAGGGGCCCTCACCCAGCGAACGGAGCAGCTCGAAGCTGCCCAGATGATCTCCCGGCTTCACGTGGCGGCTCCGGCATTCAAGCAGTCCCCAACGTTCCCGTCGAGGACCGGGTCTATCTGCGCCTCAATCCAACCCCTCGGGCAGGTCAGCGCTCAAGTGGAACCCCTCGAAGCGCTCGAAGGGCGCGTGGCTCGGCAGGGTGAAGGGGTGACGGTAGAGCGACGAGCCGCCGTCGACCCTCAGGGTCACGCCGGTCACGTACGCCGCGGCGGGCGACAGCAGGTACAGGGCGGCGGCGCTGACCTCGCTCTCGGTGCCGAAGCGCTGGGCCGGGATCTCGGCCGGCAGGGTCTTCAGCGCCTCCTGCACCGGCTCGGGGTAGTTCTTGAAGCCGCTGGACGCGATCATCCCCGGCGCCACCGCGTTCACCCGCACCTTGGCGCGCGCCCACTCCAGGGCGAGGGTCTGGGTGAGGTTCACCACCCCCGCCCGCGCCGCGCCCGAGTGGGCCATCATGGGCATCCCCCGGAACATGTCGGCCACGATGTTCACGATGGCGCCGCCGTGGGCCTCCATGTGCTGGTTGAAGGCCGCCTTGCACATCAGGAAGGTGCCGGTGAGGTTGGTCTGGAGCACCGCCTCCCAGCCGCGGGTCGAGATGGACTCCGCGGGGCACACGAACTGCCCGCCCCCGTTGTTCACCAACAGGTGCAGCGCGCCGTGGCGCTCCAGGGTGGTGCGCACCAGCGCCTCCACCTGCTCCTCTTCACGGATGTTGCACGTGATGCAATCCGCCTTGCCGCCCTCGGCCTCGATCTCGGCCCGCACCACGTCGAGGCGGTCGGGCTTGCGGGCGGCGAGCACCACCGTGGCGCCGAGCGCGGCCAGCTCGTGGGCCATGCAGCGACCGAGGCCGGTGCCCCCGCCGGTGACGATGGCCACCTGGCCGGCGAAGAGGTCGGGGCGGAAGACGGAGGCGAAGCTCATGCTGCGGTCGGTCATTGCCCCCGGATGAGCATGAAGATCAACACCAACACCACCCCGGCGAGGAACAGAGTGATCACCGGCAGGATCCACTGGCTGCTGGGCGCGGGCGAGAGCTCGGAGCGGCTCGGCGCCGGCTGCTCCAGCTCGGTGGGCTGCAGCGGCGGCTTGGCGCCGCTCGGCGCGGCTGCGCCGTGGGGCCCCGAGCCGCCGATGGGGATGGGCCGAAAGCCCCGCTCCGGCGTGTCCGCGCCCGGCCCCGCGGGGCCGCCCCGGGGCGACGGCGAGCGCTGCGACGAGGGCGCCGCGCGGGGCGAGAGCGGGGTGATGCTGCCCGGCTCCGCCGCGTCGGCGCGGCGCGGGAGGGGCTCCGCGACCAGAGGCCCCAGGCGCGTGGGGTGCTGCTCCAGCGCACTTCGCTCACGCTCGGCCCGCTGGGCGGACGCGAGGTCGAAGGCCACGGTGTCGATCGCGTCCCGCCCCACCGTCGCCACCGCCGGGGCCGCCGCCCGCCCCTGCAAGAGGGCTTGCCCAAGGGCCCGAGCCTCGGGATCCGCCTCCACCTCGACCGTGGGCTGGTTCTCGACCGCGCGCATGATCTCGTCGCGGGTGGGTCGGCGGAACGCCTGGGCGGCGGGAGGAGACCTGGGGGTCGGCGTGGCCCCGAACGCCTCGGCCGGGCTCCGCGCGGACGGGGTGGCGGGGGTCGGGGTGGCGGCCAGCTCCCGGGCGAGGGACGGGCCGATGTCCGCGTCCACGAGGGTCCTGGCCACGTCCGGCGGGACCTCGACGTCGTCGCGCTGGCGCACCGGGGTCGGGTCCTGCGCCGGCAGGGCGAAGGTGGGGACCGCCTCGGGACCGTCGGCGTCATCGCCCTCGAGCTCGGGGATCTGATCCTGCCAGGTCTGATCCACCGCCATGGTGACGGTGGGGTCGGCGTTGGGCCCGGTGTCCGCCGCGTCCTCGGTAGAGCGCGGGCTCCCGGGGAGGCGGGTGTCCTGGTCGTCGCGGGGGTCGGGGCCGTTGCGCACCAACCACGCCCGCAGCGCACCCTCGCCGGGAGAGCCCTGGGCGCCGTCCCAGCCGTCCTTGGGGCCGGCGACCTCGTCGGCCAGGACCTGGTCGAGGATCGCCCGCACCTCGAGCATGGTGGCCGGGCGATCCGGAGCCCGCTGGGCGAGCATGCGGGCCAGGAGCTGGGCCACCGCGTCGGGCACCTCGGGGTTGAGATCGCGGATGGGCGGCACATCCGCCTTCACCACCCGCTCCACCACCTCGGCGTCCGAGGCCCCGGCGAAGAGGCGCTCGAGGGCGAGCATCTCCCAGAGCACCACCCCCAGCGCGAAGATGTCGGTCTGGGGCGTCACCCCCACCGCCAGCGCCTGCTCCGGCGCCATGTAAGCCAGCTTGCCCTTGATGACCCCCGTGCGGGTGCGGGAGGTCCGCTCGGCCGCCCGCGCGATGCCGAAGTCCAGCACCAGCACCCGACCGTCGGCCGCGAGCATCACGTTGTGGGGCGAGACGTCGCGGTGGACGATGTTGAGCGGCTTGCCCGCGTCGTTGGTGCGCGTGTGGGCGTAGGCCAGGCCGGCCGCCACCTCGCGGGCGACGAAGAGGGCGAGCGGGACCGGGAGCTGGCGCCCGGTGCGCACGAGGTGTGAGAGCACGCGGCGCAGGTCCCAGCCGTCGACGAGCTCCAGCACCTGGAACAGGTGCCCCGAGGCCTCCTCGACCCCGAACACCGCGACGATGTTGCGGTGGGACAGCGCGGTGGCGATGCGGACCTCGTCCTCGAACATCCCGTGGAACGCGGGATCCCGCGAGAGCTCGGGCCGCAGCACCTTGAGCGCGCGGCGGGCGCCGTCGGTGACCCGGTGGGCCGACCAGATCTCGGCCATCCCCCCGACCGCCACCTGGCCCTCCAGCACGAACGCCCCCAGGCGCGCGCCTGGCTCCAAGGCCACCCGCGGTGACACCTCGCTCATCACCGTCGCTTTACCACGTCACCGACCTCGAGGGGCTCCTCGGGCTCCCAGACCAGGCGCCAGCGGGGCGCCTCGTTCAGCTCCGGCCACCCGTCCAGGAGCTCGTGGGGACGAAAGCGCGCCTTGTAGCGAGAAGACGCGCAGCCCATGACGCGGTAGCCGAGGTAGACCCAGCGCTTGCCACGGCGTCTGGCCTCGTCGATCTGCCGCAGCACCGACGCGGTGCCCAGCGAGTCCCGGTGGTAGTCGGGGTCGTGGTACGTGTAGACCGCCGACAGGCTCTCGGGGGTCTCGTCCATGATCGCCACCCCCACCAGGCGGGGGCCCCCCGGCGCGGCGTCGTCGTAGTACGCCGCCTCCCGCACCGACGGGTGCGGGAACGCGAACTGGTGGTAGTACTCCTCGACGTCGATGCGATCCTCGGGCCAGCCCCGAGCCGCGCCCTGCGACGCATGCCAGCGGTGGTAGAGCTCGAGGCGCGCCGCGTCCACCTGGGGCCGGCCCACCACCATGCGCAGCCCCTCGGTGCGGCGGGCCACCCGGCGCTGGGACCTGGACGGCACGAAGTCCTGCACCGGCACGCGCAGGGGCACGCACTCCGAGCACCGCGCGCACCCGGGCCTGAAGTATGCGGGGCCGAAGCGCCGCCAGCCGCGGGCGAGCAGGTGCTCCAGCTCCTCGGGGCTCACGTCCAGCATCAGCCGGTACTCGAGCGACGAGAGCTGGTCGGGCAGGTAGGAGCACTGGCTCGGCGCGGAGAGCCAGTGCTGGAGGAGCCGCGCCACACCTCGATTCTGCCGTGGCCCGGCCGTCGAGGCTACTGGCCCCGTCGCGTCAGGCCGCGCAACACCAGGGCGTCCCCGCGGTGAATCTCGTGGTACCAGCCGCCGTCCACCCGGCTCAGGTGCTCCACCAACGGATCCAGCGGGCGCGCGTCCGCCTCGTAGAACAGGCGCGCGAAGGTCAGGGGCCCGGCCTCGCCCGCCTCGCGCGCCTGGTCCTCGAGCCACGCGAGGTAGTGGACGTGGTTCACGTGGCCGTGCCGGTCGATCTCGGTCGGCTCGACCCGGCGCTCCCGCCGCTGGAGCACGGCGCCCGGCGCCTCCGGCCACGCCGGCACCTCGTCCGGCCCGAGGACCCGCTCGGGCACGATCGGAAAGGCAGCCTTCATCGCGTCGTCGGGGTGCTTGGGCTTCACCTTCATGGTGGCCCGGTCGAGCGACAGGAAGAGCCAGTCCGCCTCCGCCCGCGCCACCACCTCGTCCCCCACCCGCACCCGGTACTGGCGGCGCGAGCGGAAGCGCCGCAGGTCCGAGACCCAGGTGTCGAGCTCCACCTCGTCGCCGAACTCGATGTCCCGGTCGACCGCGAGGTTGATCTCGCGGATGAACCACGCCGCCCCCATCTGCTGGTACCGATCCGGGGGGTAGCCCCCGGCGGAGGAGGCGGCGGCCGCCGCCTCCTGCATCCACTCCAGGTACCGGTGCGGCCAGACCCGGCCCTCGGGGCCCACCTCGCTGAGGCGAACTGCGCCTCGCCACTGGACCACGGGCGCCATCATGGGGAAGTTGGATACCCAGCCATGTCTGTTCTCGCAAGCAACGCGCTCCGCGGCGCCCTCCTCGTCGCCGCCCTCGCCCTCCCCGCCCCCGCCGCGGCGATGGGGCGGGTGGTGGGCGCCCACGCCACCCAGAGCGCGGTGGACGTCGCGCTGGCCCAGGGCCCGGACGGCGTGACGGTGACGACGGCGCTCGAGGTGGACGCCCGCGGCGGCCCGGTCGCGGTGCTCCTCCCGGTGGAGGGCCTCGTCGCGGGCTCGGCCGCGGTGGCCCCGAGCTTCGCGGCCCTGGACGCCCTGGTCGGCGCGACCGACCCTCGCCTCGGGGTGCTCGAGGCCAAGGAGCCCTGCGCGAACTTCGAGGCCCTCTACCCCGCCGATCCCAGCCCCGTGCCCCTGCCCCGCCCCGCCCGGGTCGCGCCCCCCGGCCCGTGGACGCTGGTGACGGTGGACGGAGACTGGGCCGCGTTCGAGGCCGCCCACCACGTGACGGTGGACGCCTCGACCCGGGCCGCGCTCAAAGCCCGCGCGCCTGGCGGCCAGGTGTTGGCCCTGGTGGGGCGGCTCCCGGCCGGCCGCGGGCAGTGGCTGGGCCCGGTGACCTGGCGCCAGCCGAGCCCCCCGAAGACCCTGCCCCTGACCCTGGGCCTCGATCAGGTCACCCCCGGGCGCCTGCTCGCCGCGCGGGTCTTCACCGCTCACCCCGAGCAGGAGTGGGCGGTGGTGGGCGCCCCCGCGGTGGACCTGCCGGGGGGCATCCACCTGCCCGAGGTCGCGCTCGAGACCCCCCAGGATCTCGCGCAGGCCGCGGTGCAGAACGCCTTGCAGCGGGCCGGCCGCGGCGCGGTGCTGCGCGGCTTCTCGGGCGCCGGCCCCGAGATCCCGGGGGCCACCCCGGGCGCGGTGGTGGCCCGCTACGAGCTCCGGCTGGGGTCGCGCGACGGCGATCGGCAGGTTCACCTGCAGCCGCAGATCTTCAAGGCGCGCCACGAGCCCCGCTGGACCTTCCGCCGGGTGTGGCGCGAGCCCATCTCCTGCCCGATCGCGCCCAGATACCAGCGCATCGTGCAGATCCAGCAGCAGTCCGAGGTGGCGGCCTACATCGGGCTCACCGGCCGGCCACGGCAGGAGATCTTGCGCCAGAGCGCGGAGCGCGGCTACGCCCAGCGCCCCGACGGGCGGCTCGACCGCGTGAAGCCGAAGAGGAGGTGAGGGGTGGACACCAAGCCTGCCCGGCGACGCAAGGACGGCCCGAGCCAGCTCATGGACCTGTTCCTCCACGTGGCCGGCGCCCTCGGCTTCACGTCGGATCGCGACCTCGCCGATCTGGCGGGGGCGAGCGTCGAGAACGTGCCCAACTGGCGCTCGGGGGCGGTGCAGGAGTTCAAGCTCGCCAAGCTGAAGGCGATCAAGAGCCGCCTCGCCAGCCACATCGAGGCCCTCGAGCACGAGGCGGGCGCGGTCGGCGCCACACCGCAAGAGGGCCTGCATCCGCTGGAGATCGAGGAGGGCTCGGGGCCGGCTGATCTCCAGCGCCAGTTCCGGGACCGGGTGGTCTACGACTACCTCGGGCACCGCTTCCTCTACTACGAGCCCATGGGCGCGCTCGCGTGGGAGAACCTGATCAAGCGGGGCTACGAGCAGGACCGCTGGCTCACCGGGGTGGACCACTCCGCCCAGCAGTGGCTGGACGCGACGCGGGACGCCCACGGCTGGTGCAAGGGCCCCATCGCGCACGCGCTGGGCTTCGGCCGGCGCACCACCCCGATGGGGCTGGACGTCATCAGCCTCGGCCCGGGCGAGGGCGACAAGGAGCACCGGATCCTCCAGCGCATCCTCGAGGCGGCGCGGGGGAACGACCAGCGCCTCGGCTGGCTCGCCTTCGCCCCGGTCGACGTCTCGATCCCGCTGCTCCTGAACGCGGCCCGCGGGGCGCGCGCGGTGATGGCGACCCACGCCGACGCGGGGCCACGCACCCGCTACGCGGTCAAGGCGTTCTGCGCCGACTTCGAGGAGGGCAAGCTGGCCTTCGCGACCCGGCTCCCCACCGCGGTGCACGACGCGGCGGAGGGGCTGCGCCTCGTGCTGATCCTCGGCAACGTGTTCGGCAACCTGCGCGACGAGGAGGGGTTCGTGCAGAGCCGCCTGCGGGCCCTCGTCCGCCCCCGCGATCTGGTCTGGCTCGAGGTGGGCCTGAGGATGGAGCCGCTCGAGCGTGACCCGCTGTTCCGCATGACCCTCCCCGACGTCGAGGAGAGCGCGGTGGAGGCGAACCGGCGGCTGCTGCTCGAGGGCCCCTACCGCCGCTGGGAGGCGGCCACCGGCCGGCCGCCCGGCGCGCTGCAGATGCGCATCTGGACCCGCGAGGACGACGAGAGCTGCCGCGTGCCGGGGGCGGTCAACTTCTGCCACGACCTGATCCTCAAGGACGAGCGCCGGGTCTGCACGATGCTCTACAGCCGGCGCTACGAGCTGGGGGCCCTCAGCCGCTGGTTCGAGCGCCTCGGGTTCGAGGTCCTGCGCGTCCACCGGGTCGAGGACGGCCGCGGTGAGGCCCGGGTCGCCCACGTGCTGCTGCGCGCCGGCGCTACGCCCACGTAACCACAGCTGACCACCCGCGACGGCCGCGAAACGGGCGCGGGAGATCCTGCGGGCGAGGCGCCGTGGAACGCACCATGCACTGTTCTTGGTGCATGAAGGCCTGGGTCATCGACCTGTCCGCCGCTCGCCAGCAGGTGGAGCAGCACCGCAGCCTTCGCGCGAAGGCTGCGTCGCTCCGCAAGCTGATCGGGCTCTGCCCACCGTCCCCCGCCGAGGACCCCACGGGCCAGGAGCAGCTGGATCGGTGGAGGACGGAGCTCCTCTCCGCCCTATCCCACCTCGACCGGGAGCTCCGCGCGCACTTCGAGCACGAGGAGGCCTCGCCCCTGTACGCCGACCCGGACGCCCAGTTCGCCCGGTTCCAGGCCGAGCTCACCGAGCTCATCGAGGAGCACACCCGGCTCCTCGACATGCTCCAGGGCCTCCGGGCCGAGGTCCGGCCCCGCCAGGCCCGCCAGCTCGCCAAGGACACCGAGTCGTTCCTGAACCTGCTCCGGGCCCACGAGGAGGCGGAGAACCGCATCCTCACCGCGGCCTACGGCGAGGACCTGGGCGCGGGGGACTAGCGCGCGGCCCGGGCGTAGCGGCCCGGCGCCTCGCCCACGTGCCGGCGGAACGCCGTGCTGAAGGCGGCGGCGGAGCCATACCCCACGCGCTCCGCGACCTCGGCGACCCCCAGCTCGGGCTGATGCAAGAGCGCTTTCGCCAGGGCCATGCGCCACGTCACCAGGTATGCCATGGGCGCGAGGCCCACCGCGCGGCTGAAGCGCTCGAAGAACGCCGAGCGTGACAGGGCCGAGTGCCTGGCCAGCTGTGCCACCGTCCACGCGCGCTCCGGCCGCGCGTGCAGCTGCCTGAGGGCGGGGGCGAGGTGGGGGTCGGCGAGGCCCTGGAGGAGCCCGGGCGGGGCGTCCGCACCCGGGGCGGCCCGCAGGGCCTCCACCAGCAGCACCTCCACGAGGCGGGTGAGCACCAGCTCCCGCCCTGCAAGCTGTCCTGCAGACTCCTCACCCACGAGGCGCACGAGGGTCGACAGGCGCGGGACGCCGCGCAGGTGCACGAGGGACGGCAGGAGCGAGACCAGCAGCGCGGCGTCGGGGGCCTCGAAGACGAAGTAGCCGCCCAGGAGCCGGACGTCCGGCCTGCCCCCGCGCCGGCCGTGGCGCACGTCGCCCCTGGCCGCGGCCGCCGCCTTCGGATCGATCGGGTCGGGTTCCACCGGCTCGAAGCCGGACATCACGAAGCCGGGGGTCGCCGGCAGGAGCACGAAGTCTCCGGCCTCGAGGGTGATGGGGGCGTGGCCGTCCACCGCCAGGCGGCAGCGGCCCTCCACGACCGCGCAGAAGCTCGGCTGACCGAACTCGGAGTAGCGCACCCCCCACCGACCCGCGCCGCTGATGCCCTTGGAGAAGACGGTCCGGGGCTGGAGCAGCGCGATGACCTGGGCCAGGGGGTCGGTGGGGGCAGGTGGGTCGCTCTTCTGGACGCTCACGAAAGAACTCTGGACCTTCCATCATAGATAGTCCTGGACGGGTGCCTCATGGTCAACCCATGAAGACTGTACTGATCACGGGTTGCTCCTCTGGCTACGGCCTCGAGACCGCGCGGCGCTTCCGCGCCGAGGGCTGGACGGTGCTCGCCACCATGCGGACCCCGCGCTCCGACCTCGACCTCGGGGACGGCCCCGCCGACCGCCTCCGGGTGCTCGCCCTCGACGTGACGAAGCCCGCCAGCATCGAGGCCTGCCTGGCCGAGGCGGGCCCGATCGACGTCCTGGTGAACAACGCGGGGGTGGGCCTGTTGAGCGCCTTCGAGGCGACCCCGATGGCCACCGTGCGCGACGTGTTCGAGACGAACACCTTCGGGGTGATGGCGCTGACGCAAGCCGTCCTGCCGAGCTTCCGGGCCCGAGGGTCGGGGGTCGTCGTCAACGTGACCTCGAGCGCGACCCTGGCCCCGATGCCCCTGGTTGCGGTCTACACCGCGAGCAAGACCGCGATCGAGGGCTTCACGGGCTCCCTCGCGTTCGAGCTGGCCGCGTTCGGGATCCGGGTGAAGCTGGTGGAGCCCGGCTACTGCCCGAGCACGCGCTTCGCCGAGAACGGCGGGCCCCGCATGGCCGGGCTCATCCCCGAGGCCTACGCGCCGTTCGCCGAGCAGACCTTCGCGGGCTACGGGCAGGTGTCGACGGTGACCCGGGAGGTCGACGTGGCGGACGCGGTGTGGCGGGCGGCCCAGGACACGTCCGAGCAGCTGCGCTTCCCGGCCGGGGCGGACGCGGTCGCCTTGGCGGCAGGCACCGTCTAGGGCTCGGTCGGGGTCTCGGTGGGCTCACCGCTCTGGGGCGGCGCGTCGGGATCCGGGATGTCCTGGATCCGCCCGTTCTTGATGGTGAGGATCCGGACCGGGCGCTTCGCGTCGTTCGCCCCGCCGAAGGAGGTGGGCCCCGACACCCCGGGGAAGTCGCGCAGGCCGCTCAGGCCGGCCCGCAGGGCCTCGCGGGTGGTGGGGTGCTGGGTGCGGAGCACCTGGCCGAGCATCCGCGCCGAGTCCCAGAACAGCGCCTCGGGGTACAGGCGCGGGGTGCGCCGGTAGGCCTTCTGGTACGCGTTCACGAACTCCGCCACCACCTTGTCGTCGGCCTCGGGGAAGAAGCCGTCGGTGAACAGCGCGTTCTCGACGTTGCGCCCCGAGCGCTCCGGCACCTGGGACGAGTTCCAGCCGCTGCCGCCCATCAGGGTCACCGGCTTCACCTTGCGCCCGAGGGTCTTCTCGATGATGCGCAGGCGCCGCGGATCGGTCTCGACGATGATGTCCTCGAACGCCAGGGCCGCGCTGATCATCGGGATCGTGCGCGGGTAGTCGGGGATGAAGAGGCCGTCGAAGTCCACGATGGGCTTCAGGTTCTTCTTCACCTCGTCCTTGCAACGTGCCTTGCGGTAGGAGTCGGGCTGCTTGTCACACTCCTGCTCCGCCCGCTTGAAGTCACCCCGGAGGTTGAGCACGTCGCGCGCCACCAGCCGCTTCACCTGGGTGGTGAAGGTGGTGTCGGTCATCGCGTAGGACTCCACGCCCTTGATCTCGCCCCGCCGCTTCTCGACCGCGTCCCAGAAGAGCTGGAGCATCTCCTCGCCGTACGGGTGGCGCGGGTAGAGCACCGCGAACGTCCGCATCTGGAGGATGTTCATCGCGTAGTCGACGAGCGCCTCGACCTGGTCGCGGTTCGTGAGGGCGTTCCTGAACACGTAGGGCCCGAGCTCGGGCAGCTCGTCCGCGGTGCTGATGGTGAGGATCGGGGTGCCGAGCTGCTGCGCCACCCGCGCCGCGGGCACCGCGGCGTACGAGAAGACAGGGCCGAGGATCGCCACCACGTGGTCCTCGATGATGAGGGACTCCGCCATCTGCGCCGCCACCACCGCGTCGCTCTTGGTGTCGCGCACCACAAGCTCCACCCCGGGGCCGCGGTCGCTCTTGTCGACCCCGAGGGCCAGCCGCACCGTCTGCAGGGCCAGCTCGCCGTAGCTGCGGTGCTTGCCGCTCAAGGGCAGGAGCACCCCGACCTTGGTGGGGCTCACGGTGGCGAGGGCGCTCATCCGCGCCAACAGGTGCTGGGCGCCGGCCGCGTGCTCGCCCGAGGGCTCGTCCTTCAGGTAGTCGTTCAGGCTCTCCTGGGCCCCGGCGTAGTCACGCACGTGGTACTGGATCCGCCCGAGCTTGTAGAGCAGGAGCGGCCGCGGGAAGTCGCGGCCGGGCAGGGTCTCGACGAGGCGCCGCACGTCCACGAAGCTCACGTGCTGGTCGATGACCTCGCGGATCTCGGCCTCGAGGGCGGAGCGCTGGGCCGGCTCGGGCTCCTGATCCCGCACTCGGAGCAGCCACCGCACCGCGGCGGCGCCGTCCCCCGCCGCGAGGGCCGCGTCGGCCGCGGCGGAGGCCACCTCGCGCTTCGCCGCGGGGCTGGTGGCCTCGCCGAAGCGCCGCTCGTAGGTAGAGAGCACCTCCGCGGTGGGCGTCGCGGCGGCCACGGTCGATCCGCCGGTGGTGGTCGGACACTCGTTCAGCAGCGTCTTGGCCTGGCTGGCCCGCGGGTGGGTCGGGTGCTCCACCGCCAGGCGCTCGAGATAGGCGCGCGACGGGGCACAGCCGCCCTCCCGATAGAGGAGCAGGCCCAGTGAGGCCAGCGCGTCCGGCTCGCTCGGGGACCCGTGGTAGTTGTTGACCACCTCCTGGTAGCGGGCCTTGGCGGTGGCGTCGTCCCCCTGCCGCTCGGCGTCCACCCCCTGGCTCATCAGGGTGCGGGCGCCGTCGTCGTACGACATCTCGACGCCGCCCACGGTGACCCGCTTGGGGCCACAGGCGGTGCTGGTGGCGGTCAGGATCGCCAGGGCGACGGAGAGGCTCACGGAGTACCTGTGCGCCAACACGAGTGTGCACCTAACACGGCTGAGGCGCCGGCCCCATCCCAAAACTTGGGTCCAACCCGTCGCCGCGGGGCTTCGCCCCGCTGCGCGCTCCGCCTGAGCCAAAAACGCGAATGCCCGACGACCCACGGAGGGGTCGCCGGGTGGTCAGGCACCAGCGCTGGTCGGGAGATCAGACCAGGTTGCGCAGGGCGATCTTGTGGCCGCCGTAGGGGAGCATGGCCATCTGCCGGGCCTGCTTGATCGCCTTGGCCAGCTTGCGCTGGTTCTTGGCGGACACCCCAGAGACGCGACGGGGAACGATCTTGCCGCGCTCGGTGATGAACCGCATCAGCAGCTGGGGATCCTTCCAGTCGATCTTGAGGGTCTTGTCGGCGAGGAAGGGATCGACCTTCCGCTTGCCGCCACCACTGCCACCACCACCGCCGCCACGACGACGGGGCCGCTTGTCCTGAGTGCTCATGTCTAGCCCTTGTTGCTGGTCTTGAACGCGTCCCAGCCCTTGCGCGTCAGCGTGCGGAGCGCGCGGGTGGACACGTCCATACGCACGAACTGGCCCTTCTCGGGATCCCAGATGCGCTTGGAACGAATGTTGGCCTTACGTACGGTGCGCGTCTTCCGGTTGGAGTGCGACACCAGGTTGCCGCTCATACGCGACTTGCCCGTAAATTGGCACTTTGCCACGGTGACCTCCTGGCCTTCGCGAGCCTGGCTCGCCGAAGGGAAGCCGCTCATACATTCCTCGACCCGGGCCTGCAAGATCATTCTTCAGGCCCTTCGAAGGTACGCACCAGAGGGAATCACCCGATCCGGGGCCCCCGCGCGTGGCGGTGGTGGGAGGCATGCACCTGTAGTAGTGGGGCGTGCGAGCATGGCCCTGACAAGCAAGGACTTCGACGACGCCCCCGCCGTGGGCACCACCCGGGAAGAGCTCCAGGAGGCGGTGCGCCGCTGGATGGAGGCCAACGAGAAGGCCGAGGCCACCGGCGACTGGTCCTATCTGGCCGCCTGCTACACCGAGGACGCCGAGTATCGCTGGACCCTCGGCCCGGGCGAGGAGTTCGTCGCGCGGGGCCGCCAGCAGATCGCGGAGTGGGCGGTGGGCGAGCAGATGGCCGGCCTCGAGGGCTGGACGTACCCCTACCAGGAGGTCCTCATCGACGAGAAGAAGGGCCAGGTGGTGGGCTTCTGGCGCCAGGTCTCGCCCTTCAAGCGCGAGGACGGCAGCGAGATCGCGGTGGCCGGGGTGGGCTGCTCCTGGTTCAAGTACGGCGGCGACTACAAGTGGAAGTGGCAGCGCGACGTCTTCGACCTGATGAGCGTCTTCTCGGCCTTCAGCGAGGTCGCAGCGCAAGGCAACTTGTCGGAGCCCCTCAAGCACAAGCTGCACACCGTGGGCCGCGGCAAGCTCATGAACGGCCACGAGCGGACCACCCCGAAGCCGACCATGGGCAGCCGCGTGAAGCAGGGCGCGGCGATGGCCAAGGTCTTCCTCCTCGGCAAGTAGCGCCGCGCTCGCAACCCACCTTGCAACACCGCCGCGGTCGCGTCAGAACGCGGTGAAGAGCGCCTCGCCCTCACGCTGGCCGGCCACCCCCATCCCGCGGGTGTTGCGCGCGTGGGCCAGGCGACCGTCCGGGAGCACCAGGATCGCCCCGCCCTTGCCGCCCACCCGCGCCCGCGCGTCATCGAGCGCCGCGAGCAGCGCCTCGGTGGGATCCGCCGCCTGGGCCGCCTGCAGGGCCCTGAGCGCGAAGACGGTGCGGAGCATGGTCTCGCCGTGCCCGGTGGCGGAGAGCGCGCCCAGCTCGGCGTCGGCGTAGGTCCCGGCGCCGGCCACCGGCGAGTCGCCCACGCGGCCGGGGTAGCGCATCAAGAGGCCCCCGGTGGAGGTCGCGGCGGCCAGCCCGCCCGCTGCGTCGCGCGCCACCGCCCCGACCGTGTTGCCCCGGTCGACCCCCAGGCCCTCCTGGGGATCCCAGTCCGCGGTGGCGGCCCGGCGGCCCGAGCGGGCCTCCTCCTCCCGCCGCGCGGTGTAGGCGCGGATCGTGGCCTCGGTGAGGTGACGCGCGGGATCGCAGAGGGCCACCCCGGCGTCGCGGGCGAACTCCACCGCGTTGGGGCCGACGAGCAGGCAGTGGCGGCCGTCCTCGAGCACCGCGCGGGCGAGGTCGATGGGGTTCCGCACCCCGAGCACCTGCCCCACCGCCCCGTAGGCGAGGTCCTCGCCCCGCATCACCGCGGCGTCGGTGAGCGGGAGGCCTCGTGCGTCCAGGGTGGCGCCGACCCCCGCGTTGAAGGTGGGATCATCCTCCAGCACCCGAACCGCGGCCTGCGCCGCATCCAGCGCGGAGGCGCCGCGGGCGAGGAGCGCGGCGCCGACCTCGACCGCCCGGGCACAACCTGCCCGATGTTGGGCTTCCAGGGGCCCCGGGATGGCCCCGGCGCCCCCGTGCACGATGATGGACCACACCGGCGCGCACCTTGGCGCTCCCCGGGGTCCAGGGCAAGAGCGCCCGAGCCTGCGGGCCGCCCTAGCGGACCGGCAGGTGCGACTCGTGCATCGCGGTCAGGACCGGCTGCAGGCAGTGCTTGTCGCAGGTCACCTGGTCGGGGTGCTCGAACGCGCTGCAGCGCACCACGTCCGCGTCGTCACCGTAGTTCCAGGGCTTCGGCCGGACCACCACGTCCACCTCGAAGTCCCCGCCCTTCTCGGCGCAGTGCACCTTCGCCCCCTGGTGCATCTGCTCGAACCGACGCGCCAGCAGGAAGGACACCAGGAGCGTCGCCGCGAGTGTGCCCAACAGGATGATGGCCAACATGGGAGCCTCCTTCGGCGCCCCGCCCGCGCCTCACCGTGCGCGTGGACGGGACCCGGGGCACAGGTGTTCAAGGAGTGTGCCCCGCCGCGACATTGGCACCTTTGGCCTCCGATCGCACCGCGCGGTGACGCGGTGCCCCCTGATGACGACACCTTGGGCGGGTGGTATGGGCGAGGCGTGAGCGACATCAGGGACGTCTACATCCTGGACGCGGTCCGCACCCCCGTGGGCCGCCACCGCGGTGGCCTCGCGCCGGTCCGCACCGACGACCTCCTCGCGGTGGCGATCAAGGCCGCCCTGGACCGCACCGGCATCTCGGGTGCCGCGGTGGACGAGGTGGTGATGGGCTGCGCCAACCAAGCGGGCGAGGACAACCGCAACGTGGCCCGCATGGCCCTCCTGCTCGCGGGCATGCCGAACAGCGTGCCCGGCTTCACCGTCAACCGGCTCTGCGCCTCGGGCCTCACCGCGATCAACACCGCGGCGCGGCAGATCGCCATGGGCGACGCCGACATCGTGCTCGCGGGCGGGGTCGAGAACATGAGCCGGGCCCCCCTCGTGGTCGAGAAGGGCGACAGCGCCTTCGGATCCGGGAACCGGACGATGTACGACACCGCGCTCGGCTGGCGCTTCCCGAACAAGCGAATGCAAGAGCTCTTTCCATTGGAGGGGATGGGCGAGACGGCGGAGAACCTGGCCGAGCAGATGTCGATCACGCGCGAGGATCAGGACGCCTTCGCCCTCGCCTCCCACACCAAGGCCCTGGCCGCCGAGACCGCGGGGCGCTTCGAGGACGAGCGGGTGCCGGTGGTGATCCCGCAGAAGAAGGGCGACCCGGTGGTGGTCAAGGTGGACGAGGGCCCCCGGGCCGACTCCAGCCTCGAGGCGCTGGGCAAGCTGAAGCCGGTGTTCCGAAAGGGCGGCTCGGTCACCGCCGGCAACTCCAGCCCGCTGAACGACGGCGCGGCGTGCGTGGTGCTGGTGAGCGGCGACGCGCTCCGCAACATGGGCAGGGAGCCGATGGCGCGGTGGGTGGCCTCGCAGTCGGCCGGCGTGAACCCGCGCATCATGGGCATCGGCCCGGTGCCCGCGGTCGAGAAGCTCCTGTCGCGGCGAAAGC
This sequence comes from Deltaproteobacteria bacterium, assembly GCA_020632995.1. Classification (GTDB taxonomy): domain Bacteria; phylum Myxococcota; class Kuafuiibacteriia; order Kuafuiibacteriales; family Kuafuiibacteriaceae; genus JACKEN01. The sequence continues at coordinate 2,080,222 of JACKEN010000001.1, forward strand.
TCCACCTCGACGACGTGGATCTGTTCGAGCTCAACGAGGCCTTCGCCGCCCAGTCCCTCGCCGTCCTGCGCCGCCTCGACATGGAGGACCTGATGGACCGCGTGAACGTGAACGGCGGCGCCATCGCCCTCGGCCATCCCCTGGGCTGCTCCGGCGCGCGGCTCGTCACCACCTTGGTGCACGAGATGAAGCGCCGCGGGGCCAAGCGCGGCCTCGCCACCCTCTGCGTGGGGGTGGGCCAGGGCGTGGCCTCGATGCTGGAGCGGGACTGACGTGCGGGAGCGGCGGCGGCGCGCCGAGACCCTGGTGCGCATCCAGAAGGAGCGGATCCCACACCTGTTCGTGGGCGGCCTCGACGTGGAGTCCGAGGCCAACGCCACCCTCCTGGTGACCAACCCCGCCGACAAGGAGCCGCTCGGCCGCTGCCCCGCCGCCAACGCCCGCGACGTGCACAAGGCGGTCGAGGCCGCGCGCGGGGCGTTCGAGGCCACCTGGCGCGACACCTCGGCGCGGGAGCGGGGGCGGGCGCTCGTCGCGCTGGCCGAGGCGGTGGAGCACCGGGCCGAGGACCTCGCGATCCTCGAGGCGCTCCAGACCGGCAAGACCTTCCGCGAGGTGCTCGACGAGGACATCCTGCGGGGCGCTCGAGCGCTCCGCCACTTTGCAGGCTGGGCTGACAAGCACCCGGGCGAGCTGGTGCCGCTCGAGGGCGGGATCGAGGGCCGCGTCCACCGGGAGCCGGTGGGGGTGGTCGCCTCGGTGCTGCCGTGGAGCGCCCCGTTCCTGTCCGCCATGGAGAAGGTGGGCGCGGCGCTGATCTCGGGCTCCACCCTGTTGCTCCAGCCGCCGGAGCAAGCCCCGTTGACGGTCCTGGCCCTGGGCGAGATGACCCGGGAGGCCAACCTGCCCCCCGGGGTGCTGAACGTGATCACCGGGACCGGCTCGGTGGCGGGCGAGGCGCTGGCCACCCACCCGCTGGTGGGGGTGATGACCTTCGCCGGCCCCATGGACTGGGCCCGCCGCATGCTCCTCGGCGCGGCCAAGAGCAACCTGAAGCCGGTGCACTTCGAGCTGGGTGACAAGACGCCTTGCATCGTGTTCGAGGACGCGGATCGCCGGGCCGCCCTCGAGGCGGTGGCGACCAGCATCTTCACCTCCCGCGCGGTGCTCCCCACCGCGGCCAGCCGCCTGCTCGTGCACGAGAGCCACTACGAGGAGGCGGCCTCGGTGCTCGCGGCCCGGGCCAAGCAGGTGGTGGTGGGCGACGCCCTCGACGAGCACACCGAGCTCGGCCCGATGATCAGCGAGGAGCACCTCAAGCGGGTGCTCGCCTACGTGGAGCTGGGCCGCCGCGAGGGCGCCAAGCTGGTGGCGGGCGGGGTGCGCGACACCGACGGCGCCAAGGCCATGGGCGCCTTCATGCGCCCCACCGTCTTCGTGGACGCCAAGCCGAAGATGCGGGTGACGCGCGAGGAGATCGCCGGCCCCGTCCTCACCATCACCCCCTTCAAGAGCGAAGACGAGGCGGTGGCCCTCGCCAACGACACCGACTACGGCCTCGCCGCCGCGGTGTGGACGAAGGACCTCGCGCGAGCCCAGCGGGTGGGTCGCCGGCTCCAGGCCGGGGTGGTGTGGATCAACGGGCTCGGCCAGTCCGACCCCGCCCTCCCCTTCGGCGGCACCCGCCTGTCGGGGCAGGGGCGCTCGTACGGGCGCGAGGCGCTCCAGCAGCTGACCCGGACCCGCAGCGTCTACGTCAGCTCGAAGTAGCTGGATCTCCAACGCGGCCCAGGAGGGCTTCGCGGAGCTCGAGCACCGCCTGGGCGGTCTCGTCCTCGGGGTCCAGCACCGGGATCAGCCGCAGACTCCTGAGCGCCTTGGCCAGGCGGTCCGCGAGGGGGACGGGCAAGATCGGGAGCTGCGTGCCGGAGGCGTCGATCACACGTTCCTGCTCAACGATCCCCTCGGGGAGCGTCGCGCCGGAGCGGGCTATCCACGTCCTGAGGACCCCGGCCGACGGCGCGCCCTCACGGAAGCCGGGGACAGGCACCCAACACCGCGGGTCCATGACCGTCGCCGGAGGCCAACGTAGGGCGAGCCACCCGGGCAGGAGCGCCCCCCGAAACTCGACCCGCTCGCCCTCGGGCAGGCTCGGCGGAGCCCAGGCGTTCAGCCACCGGGCCGAGTAGGCGAAGCGCCCCTCTATGGAGCACACCAGGCCTCGGGGCCGCTCGGTGGCGACCAGGACCCGAGCTCCATTCGCCAGCTCGCGCGGCTCGCGGCCAAAGCAATCCTCGTCTGCGTCCAAGCAGGCCGCGACGACCCGAGCTCGCGAGCGCATCACCGCCCAGCGCTCCTCGATGACCAAGCCAATGGCGAAGGTGCTCAGCCCTAACTGGTCGCCCGCGCTCCCCAGCAGCCGCAGCAGCCGCGCCACCTGCCAGGGCGCGTCCAACCTGACGTGGATCATCGGCGGCGCCGGCAGCCGTTGCCCCTTGAAGGCCCGGCTCTGGGCCAAGACCTCGAGCCCCCGCGCGACCTCCAGACTGATCTCGATGGACAGCATCAGGAGCACCCTCCGAGGTGGCCCTGACCCTTCTAGCACCGGTCGAGTCGGCGCAGCTCGGAGATCACGCGGAGCGGGGCCCTGCTGGTCGCGGCACCCCTTCAGCTCGCGACCACCGCGGAGGCCCCCGCAGGCTCGGGGCTCGGCGCGCGCGTCAGCCACCGCGCCACCAGGTAGCCGGCCAGGATCCCGGACAGCGTGCACGCCAGGTCGCCCAGGTCGAAGGTGCGGCTCGGCACGAAGGCCTGCGAGAACTCCTCCAACGTCGCCAACACCGCGATGACCACTGCAACCCGGCCTGCACCCCAACGAACGAGGTAGCCGCAGGCGAACAGGGCCAGGAGCCCGAACAACACGAAGTGCAGGGTCTTGTCCGCGCCGGGCAGCCGGAGCCACCAGAAGTTGCTCAGCCTCAAGGTCGCGCTGAGGATGCCCAACAGCACCACCGCAGCCTGGGGCCACAGCCACCAGGACCAGCGCGGGCGCAGGTCATCTTGCGCGAGGAGCAGCCCGTGGGCCAGGGCCCCCGCCGCCGCGCCCACCCCAGCGCCCATGATCACGTCGGCCGCGTGGTGATGGCCCAGGTAGACGCGTGAGGCGGCCACCGCGGCTGCGAAGGCCAGGGCCACCCAGCGCCAACGCCAGCGTCCAAGGAGCGCCATGGCGGCCAGGGCCGCCACCATGGCCGCGTGCCCGCTCGGGAAGCCCGGGGTCGGCGGCGCAGGCCAGCCTGCCAGCAGCGGCGTCGGACGGGGGCGCAGCAAGATGTGCTGCAGCTCCAGGCACACCAGCGCCGCTCCGAGGGCCGCCCCGGCCAGCCCGAAGCCCTCCTTCGCGCCGCCGGGGCCCCGACCCCGGCGGGCCGCGATGAACAACACCAAGACCGGCGCGCCGAGGCTCAGGAGCACCATCAGGGCGTCCAGCCCGGGGCTCCGAGCGGCGGTGAGGACGTGAAAGACCAGGCGCTCCCAACCCATCGTGGCCCCAACCCTCGTCGGCCCACCCTACCTTCCCTTGCCTGGGCACCGCGGGGGAACAACGCGATGTCGGGCGCGCGTTTGCGTCGTCGATGCGCCCGAGACTCACCCGATGCCACGCCACCATGGTCATCACCTTCCTGGTCGGCGCGGCGCTCAGCACCCTCGTCATGCCTCGCGCCCCGTCGATCCCGCAGGGCCCGCTGCCGACCTTCGATCGCACCTGCGCCGAGACCAAGGCGAACGTCCTCGAGCGCCTCGACCCGTTCGCGTACTCGCCCGGGGACAGCGCGGGTGGCTCGTACACGTCGGTCCATCGGGTCGGGGACCGCATGGTGGTCGTGGTCGTGAAGGACCGGCTCTCCGACGACTCGGTCAGCTCCACCGAAGACGCCTACGAGTTCGTCTGGGACCGCCGCGCCGCCACCTGGAGCCTCCACTCCTGCAGCGGGCACTTCGACTGCTACCGAGGGCGCGCCCCCGGCGGCGCCTGCCTCTGATCTCACTTCGCCACACGTGCAGGCGAGTCACTCCGAGCAGTGTCAAGGAAGCGACGCTGATCCAAGGTGGGGCGCGACGGGCACCCCTCGTAGAGAGCGGTCGATCTCGTGCTTTCGTCGCACGCCCCCGACGCGACCTGAAGTTCCACCCATCGCCACCGTGCACCGGGCGGCTCGATCGCGCCAGCCGTGCGCGGTGCGGTCCCAGCTTCACGCCAGGCCGGGGCTGGAGCCCGCGCCAGGACCGACGAACTGCGCGTCTGATGCGTCGCCTCGCCGTGGCCGCCTGGCTCCTCACCCTCCCCGCCGGCTGCGCGCCCCAGGCCATCCGGGGCGCGCTCGACGTGGATCCCGACCCCGACGCCCCCGGGGCACCGGGCCAGGTCGATCCGGAGGCGACCACGCCCCGCGCGCGCGCGGTGGCCCTCACCCCGCAGCGCATGGTGCGCGACGCCCCCGCGGTCTCACAGCGCCCTGCACCACCGCAGGCGCCGCCGCCTCCGCCGCCCCCACCACCGCCCGCGGCGGGCGCGGCCGGGCCGGATCTCACCCGCTGCGCCCCGCCCCTGCCGGTCGACGCCCCCGCCGTGACCTACGTGTGCGACTGCCAGGCCGGCGCCGACCCGGCCTGCGTGCCCGGCGCCGACACGAACCCCGGCACCGCGCAGGCCCCCTTGCAGACCTTCACCGCCGCGATGTCCCGCTTCAACCAGCTCACCTCCGGCCAGGCGGTGGCGCTCTGCCGGGGCGGCGCGTGGCAGACCGCGGACAACCGGGTACGGCGCACCGCGTGTAGCGCCGACGACCGCTGCGTGCTCGGCGACTACACCGCGCCCTGGGGCGACGGCGGCGAGGCCGCGCCCGCCCTCACGTTGAGCAACCCCACCGGCAACCTGATCAGCATGGACTCCGGCTCCGGGGTCACGGTGGAGGGCCTCGAGGTCCGGAACCTCACCCTGCGCGGCCCCGGGATCGAGGGGGTCGGCATCTTCGTCTACCGCGAGATCAACCACGTCAAGCTGTCCTGCATGGACCTCAGCGGCTTCGACATCGCGATCAACATCCACGCCTGGGGCACCGACGTCGTCCTCGAGGACGCCGTGGTGCACGACAACGGGGGCCACGGCTGGCTGGGCGGCTGCAACGCGTGCGGGATCCGGCGCGCGCGCTTCGACAACAACGGCGCGGGATGGGCGGCGGTGGGCCGCGGGTCCCTCGCCCACAACGTCTACGTCTCCGGCGGCAGCACCGGGATGTTCGTGGAGTCGGTGCACTCCACCCGGAGCGCGGTGGACGATCAGGGCGCGTGCACCGGCATCCCGATCACCGCCCACGGCGGCGTGATGCACGACCTCCGCATCGTCGGGAACCTCATCGAGGAGCCCAACGCGGGCCTCGGCTGCTGGGGGATCTCGGTCGACAGCGCCTCGATGGACCCGGACGGGAACCGCCGCGCCCTCATCGCCAACAACGTCCTCGTCAACGTGGGGAACGTGGGCATCGGGCTCGCCTCCTGCGAGGACTGCACGGTGGAGAACAACGTCATCGTGCAGGAGCGCATCGGGGGCATGCGGGCCATCGTGATGCCGGTGCGCCAGCGCAGCGCCGACGACCTCGCCTCCGACCGCGTGGTGGTGCGCCACAACACCGTCTACTTCGCGGGCGGCGGCCAGGGCACCGGCGTCGCGGTGGGCGGCGAGGGCAGCGCCCACGTCGTGGCCAACAACATCGTGGCCTTCACCGGTCAGTCCGGCGAGTGCTACCGGCTCGACCTCGCGTCCGACGCCTACGCCGGCCTGGACGGGAACCTCTGCTTCGGCGGCACGATGAGCCCGGGGAGCACCGGCCTCGACGGCCTGACCCTCGTCGCGGATCCCCAGTTCGTGGCCGCCCCTGAGGACCTCAGCCTCAGCGCAAGCTCACCTGCGGTGGACTCCGGCGATCCCAGCCAGGCCACCGACTGTGACCTGATGGGCCAGCCCCGGGACGCGCACCCGGATCGCGGGGCCTACGAGCGCTGATCGGGCACGCTGCGCACCCACCGGATCTGAGCCGCGGTCTCGGGCACCGGCAGGCCGCGGGCCAGGCTGGCCCGGCGGATCGCGTCGTCGTGGGTGAGCCCGGCGCGGATCAGCGTCGTCACCACCACCAGGCCCGAGCGCCCGATCCCCGCGAAGCAGTGCGCCACCACCCGGCGCCCCGCCAGGAGCTCACCCGCGAGGCGATCCGCGAGGGCCACGGTCGCTTCGAGATCGTCGGGGAGCGCGTGGTCGACGATCGGGAAGCGGATGAACTCGAGCCCGGCCTCGAGCGCCGCGTCGGCCTCGTCGGCGAGGCCCATGCGGGTGGCCTCCTCCATCGTCTGGCAGCTGACGAGCACGTCCACCCCGCGGGCGCGCGCCGCGCGCAGATCCTCCAGGAGCCCGGGCCCGCCCCGGGGTCGCGGGGCCTGGGCGATGAAGAAGCCCTCCACCCACTCGAAGCGCATCCGCGGACTCTACACCCGCTCACGCCCGCGCGAGCACCAGCACCGTCTCGACGTGGCGGGTGTGGGGGAACAGGTCGACCGGGGTCACCGCCTCGACCTGGTAGCCGTGCTCGACCAACCCCGCCACGTCCCGAGCGAGGGAGGCTGGGTTGCAGCTGACGTAGACCACCCGCGGCGCGCCGAGGGCGCCGAGGCCGGCCACCACCTCCGCGCCCAACCCCTTGCGGGGCGGGTTCACGGAGACCACGTCGAAGCCGCGCAGCGCGTCGAGGGCCGCCTCGACCGGGGCCGCCCGCACCTCGAGGCGATCCGCCACCCCCTGGGCCTCCGCCGCCGCGCGCGCCGCCGCGGCCGCCGCGGGCACCGACTCCACCGCCACCACCGAGCTGGCCCCCGCCGCGAGCATGGCCAGGCTCACCCCGCCCGAGCCCGCGTACAGGTCGAGCACCCGCTTGCCCGCCGGCGCCGCCGCGGCCACCGCGGTCGCGTAGAGCAGGCCCGCCGCGCCGGGGTTGATCTGCACGAAGGCGCCCGCCTCGAGGCTCTGGTGCACCGGGCCCACCGCCTCCCGCACCGGGCCCCGATCCAGGAGCACGGTGGTGGGCCCGGGGCCCCACAGCGCGTCGCCGTCGCCGTCGTGGACGTGGTGGACCACCCGCGCCACGTCCTCGCGGGCCGCCAGCGCCGCCACCAGCGCGGCGGTGGGCGGCCCGCCCCGGGTCACCAGGGTCACCACCGCCCGCCCTTCGAGGAGCGAGGCCCGGACGAGGACGTAGCGCAGGTCGTGAGGGCCCGCTCCGATGAGGGCGTCCCGGGCCGCGTCCACCACCCGCTCGGCCTCCGGGGCGTGGACCACGCAGCCCCGCATGTCCTCTACGTCGTGGGTGCGGGGGCGATAGGAGCCGAGGATCCCGCCCGGCCCCACCACCAGCTTGGCCAGGGCCCGGTAGCCGGTGCTCCGCGGGGAGGCCACGGTGGGCGCCACCCGCTCGAAGCCGAGCGCCTCGGCGACCAGGGCCCGCTTGTGATCCCGCTGGGCGCCAAGCTCGAGGTGGAGCAGGTCGCAGCCCCCGCAGGCGAGGAAGTGCGGGCAGGCCACCGGGACCCGCTCGGGCGCCGCGCGGACCACCGCGGCCACCACCCCGTAGTGGGTGCCGTCCTTGCCCACGTGCTGCACGGTGAGCGCAACCCGCTCCCCCGGCAGCGCCCCCGCCACCCGGGCCGGCTGGCCGGTGTCGGTGCGGCCGGCCCCCAGCCCCTCGGCGGTGAGGGCCTCGATCTCGGCGTGGACGGTCAGCTCCCTACCCCCACCCACACCGAGCCGTCGGTGCGGAGCTCCCGCTTCCAGATCGGGACGTCCTGCTTGAGGCGCTCGATCGCGTGCCGACACCCCTCGAAGGCGTCGGCCCGGTGCGGGCTCGAAACCGCGATCGCCACCGAGGGCGCCCCCGGCGCCATGTGCCCGGTGCCGTGGATGATCGCGATCCGGGTGCCGGGCCAGCGCTCGAGCACCTCGCTGCCCACCAGCCGCAGGTACTTCTCGGCCATCTCGGTGTACGCCTCGTATTCCAGCGCCTCCACCGCGTGCTCTCGAGTGTGGTCGCGCACCGTACCCAGGAACGTCACCACCGCCCCCGCGCCGGCGTGGCGCACCGCGGCCTCGACGTCGGCAGAGCCCACCGGGCCCTCGCGGATCTCGAAGAGCCCGCCGTTGCCGCCCGAGACGGGCGGGATCAGCGCCACCTCGTCTCCGGGTGCGATGGTGTCTTCGGGGCGCGCGAAGCTCTGGTTCACCGCCACGCGTACGACCTTCATGAGGGGCGCGAGGGTGGGCACGGCCTCGGCCACTGCAGCGGAGAGCGCGGCGACGGTTGTGGTATCCCCGGGAAGATCCAGATCGAGATGATCCGAGCCCGCCCGGTCGCGGCATACGGCGAACAGCCGCACCTGGATGTGCATGGCGGTTGAAACGTGGATTCCGCTACGGTTACAGTCAATCGCTCCTTTAGGCTCACGCTCACTCCAGAAGCTCGATAGGTTCAAATGCGTCGCACCATCCTCACTCCGCTCCTCGCGCTGCCGCTGGTCTTCGGACTCGCCGCGTGCAGCTCCGACAACAAGGACGACGCCGGGTCCGCCGACGCTGGCTTCGTCGACACCGGCGTCGCGCCCGACACCGGGATCATCGACCCGCCCGACGCGGGGCCGCCGGACACCGGCCCGCTCCCCTGCCTCCGCGATCAGGGCGGCCCCGAGAACCGGGGCTGCGACCCGGGTGAGGTGTGCAACCTGGCCATGGACCCGCCCCAGTGCGTGCCCGGCCGCGCCTGCACCTCGGACACCGAGTGCGACTCGTGCTCGCAGCTGCAGAACCCTCAGGACTGCGGCCACGGCTTCCACCTGACCACGTTCTGCGACGCCAACCACGGCAACGTCTGCACCCGCTCCCGGGCCCCGTGTGAGCCCTGTCAGGAAGATCGGGAGTGCGGCCGCCAGGATCCGATCATCGGCGGGGCCCAGAACGCCTGCGTCGACTACGGTGACGGCGCGAAGTTCTGCGGCCGCCCCTGCTCGCTCGGCTGCCCGCAGGGCTTCCAGTGCCAGGGGGACGCGTGCGCCCGCACCGCGGGCTGCCCGGAAGAGGTCGCGATCTGCCCGGCCAACCCGGCCCCCGGCGTGGACTGCGTGGGCACCGATCAGATCTGCCCCGGCGTGGAGTGCCCCGACACCGGCGGCGCGAAGTGCTCCACCAACGACCTGCCCGGCGCCCTCGGCACCTGCATCGGCTTCTGCACCACCAACGCGGACTGCCCCGCCGCCCTGCCGATCTGCAACCAGCGCAACGGCATCTGCATCTCGGGCTGCACCAAGGACAGCTGCCCGGCCGGCCAGACCTGCCACATGGACGGCTTCTGCGCCGCGCCGTGCGCCACCAACGAGGACTGCACCGGGGACGAGCGGTACGGCGAGAACAGCTACTGCAACATCGCGGTGCAGCCGCCGCCCCGCTACTACAAGGACTACCGCGACGCCAACTCGTGCGCCCCGCTCGGCTGTGAGCGCCCGGTGGACTGCGCCTCGGCCGAGGTGGTCTGCGACCGCTCGCTCGCCATCCCCGAGTGCGTGGACGGCTGCTTCGAGACCTCGGACTGCCCCTCCGGCAAGCTGTGCAAGCGCGGTGACCAGAGCCAGACCTACACCCGCGAGCAGTGCCGGGCCCTCGAGAGCCTCCCCGACGGGAACACCTCCGAGATCGGCGCCTGCTGCAACCCCGGTTGCCTAAACCGGACCCTGCAGTGCGGCATCGGTGAGTTCTGCTGCGGCGCCCCCGGGTCGCCCTACGAGGATCCGAGCACCTGCCTCACCATCACCTCCACCGGCACCCAGATCGCGCCCCCCGGGGTGTGCTTCGAGCACGCCGCGCCGGCCCCGTGGTGTCTGCAGTGCGAGGACAACAGCGCCTGCAACTCCGGCTGGACCCCGGGCTTCAACACCGACTCCGATCAGACGGGCGCGCCCATCAACGGCGGGAATCCCTTCCAGGAGCAGGAGCTCTGCATCGGCGTGGGCATCGGCATGGCCACGGTCAACATGTGCCAGGTGACCTGCAACCCGAAGGTGGACGACACCGGGTGCCCGGGCCGCTGGCCCTGCACCCCGATGTACTACACCTGCTTCCAGGACGCGGACTGCGGTGGCCTGGAGTGCATCGGCGAGGACACCACCACCAACCCGCCGCGGCCCGGCCGCTGCAAGTGTGGGCAGAACGGCACCCAGGAGCTGCAGTGCCCCGGCACCCTGTCGAACGGCCAGGACGTCACCTACCCGCGGTGCATCCCCTTCGCCGACGACATGGTCTGCATCGCCACCTACTACTGCGCGCCGCCCAGCGATCCGGGCGGCTACGCGGCGGCCTGCGGCTTCTGATGCCTGCGCCTGACCCCGGCGGCGCCCGCCGCCGGGGCCCCTCTTTGGAGTCCCCTTGAACCCCAGGAGTCCTCAGCCCAGCCCCGGCCCCTCGGGGCCCGCGGGCACCCCTGCGCGCCCACGGCGCATCCGGGACTACTTCCGCCGCTACCGGGGTGCCTTCGCCCTCGGCATCGTCTGCCTGGGCCTGACCCAGGGCTTCGCGCTGGTGGTGCCGCGCCTGCTGCGCATGGCCACCGACGCGGCGGTGGCCGAGGACGGCACCGCGGTGCTCCACGCCGCGCTCGGGCTGGCCGCGGTGGCGGTGCTGGGGTCGCTGGCCCGGGTGGCCAGCCGCATCCTCATCTTCAACAGCGGGCGGCGGGTGGAGTTCGACATCCGCAACGAGGTGTTCCAGCACCTGGAGTCGCTGCCGCCCTCCTTCTACCAGAAGATGCCGGTCGGCCAGGTCATGAGCCGGATGGTCAACGACCTGACGCAGGTTCGCTTGCTCCTCGGCCCCGGCATCCTGAACCTCACCAACACCAGCCTGGTCTACGTGGTGGTGATCCCGCTGTTGTTCTACACCGACGCGTCGCTCGCCGCCCTCGCCCTCATCCCCCTGCCCATCCTGCTCCTCGCCGGCCGGGCCTTCGGCAAGCGCCTCTACCTCTACAGCCGAGAGGCCCAGGACCGCCTGGCCACCCTCTCGGCCAAGGTGCAAGAGAACCTGTCGGGGGTGATGACGGTGCGGGTGTTCCGCCAGGAAGGGCGCGAGCACCAGGTCTTCGAGCGCCTCAACACCGAGTACCTCGACACCAACATCAAGCTGGCCCGCCTGCGGGGCCTGATCTTCCCGCTCATGGGCATGGCGGGGGCCATCGGCTACGTGGTGGTGCTCTACGTCGGCGGCTACCGCATCGTGGAGGGCCGCATGACCGTGGGCGGCTTCGTCGAGTTCTCGGCCTACCTCGCGACCCTCACCTGGCCCACCATCGCCCTCGGCTGGATGATCTCGCTCTGGCAGCGCGGCATCGCGTCGATGGAGCGGGTGAACGAGATCTTCGCCACCCAGCCCACCCTGGTCGACGGCGAGGCCACGCCGCCCGCCTTCGTGGGCCGCCTCGAGGTCAAGGACCTCACGGTGCGCTACACCGAAGGCGGCCGCCCCGCCCTCGACGGGGTGAGCTTCACGGTGGAGCCCGGCCAGCGGGTGGTGCTGGTAGGCAAGACCGGTTGCGGAAAGTCGACGCTCCTGAAGGCCCTCACCCGCCAGCTGGAGGTCCCGCGGGGGACGGTGTTCCTCGACGGGGTCGACGTCCTGGACCTGCCCCTTCAGCACGTGCGCGCCCACATGGGCTACGCGCCGCAAGACGCCTTCCTCTTCTCGCGCACCCTCTTCGAGAACATCGCGTTCGGGGATCCTGGGGCGGACGACGCCAAGGTGGAGCGGGCGGCGGCCCTGGCCCAGATCAAGGGCGAGATCGAGTCGTTCCCGGAGGCCTACCACACCGTGGTGGGCGAGCGCGGCATCACCCTCTCGGGTGGCCAGCGCCAGCGCACCACCCTGGCCCGCGCCTTCCTGGTCGAGGCGCCCATCCTCGTGCTCGACGACACCCTCTCCGCCGTCGACACCGAGACCGAGACCGAGATCCTCGAGGGGCTCGGGAGCGCCCCCGAGCGCAGCCTCATCGTGGCCACCCACCGCCTCGCCTGCGCCCAGGACGCCGACCGCATCCTGGTGCTGCACGAGGGCCGCCTGGTCGAGCAGGGCACCGAGCCCGAGCTGTTGGCCGAGGGCGGCCTCTACGCCCAGATGCACCGGCGGCAGCGCATCCGCGAGGCCCTCGAGCACCCGTCGGCCCCCTCGGAGGACGCGGCGTGAGCGCATCTACTGAAGAGAACGCGGCCCAAGCCAGGAAGAAGGCGGCCCGGGCCCTCACCCCCGAGGTCACCTTCGGCAAGGCCTACGACGCCCGCCTCGTGCGGCGCCTCGCGGTGTTCTTCAAGCCCCACCTGGGCCTGTTCATCCTCTCGATGGCCAGCTACCCGGTGGTGTCGGCGCTCCACCTCATCCAGCCGTACCTGGTGAAGGTGGCGATCGACAGCCACATCGTACCCCACCAGATGGACGGGTTCCTGACCCTCGTCTTCGTGCTCCTCGGCGCCATCGGCCTCGAGTTCGCGGGCAAGTTCGCCCAGACCCTCCTCACCCAGATCCTGGGCCAGCGGGTCACCCGCGACCTCAGGATGCGCCTGTTCGAGAAGCTCCAGGAGGTCGACCTCTCGTACATCGAGAAGAACCCGGTCGGCCGCCTCATGACCCGGGTGACGAACGACGTCGAGGCCCTCACCGAGACCTTCTCCACCGGCGCGATCAGCATCGTGGGCGACCTTTTCACCCTCGGCGGCATCGTCATCATGATGCTGGCCCTCGACTGGAAGCTCACCCTCTACGCGTTCTGCACCATGCCCGTGCTCGGCGGCTTCGTGGCGGTGATGCGGAAGTACGCGCGCGAGGCGTTCCGCAACGTGCGCACCCACCTGTCGCGCATGAACGCCTTCCTCAACGAGGCGATCAGCGGCATGAACCTCATCCAGGCGTTCCGACAGGAGCGCACCATGATGGGCGAGTTCGAGGAGGTGAACTCGGAGTACCGGGACGCCAACCTCGAGTCGATCCGCTACGACGCCATGACCTACGCGGTGACCGAGGGGCTCTCCACCGTGGCCATCGCGCTGGTGCTCCTGCTGGGCCTGTCGCTCTTCGAGACCGGCGCGGTCGAGATCGGCATCTTCGTGGCCTTCGTGGACTACCTGCGCCGCTTCTTCGCCCCGATCAACGAGCTGTCCACCAAGTACACCATGCTCCAGTCCGCCATGGCCTCGGCCGAGCGCTGCGTCGACCTGTTGGACCAGGAGCCCACCGTGGTGGAGCCCGCGACTCCGGCGCGGCCGGGGCCGATGCAGGACGGCCTGCACTTCGACCACGTGGAGTTCCGCTACAACCCCGGCGCCCCCGCGGTGCTGCGGGGCCTCGACCTGTCGGTGCGCCGGGGCGAGAAGGTGGCCATCGTGGGCCCCACCGGGGCGGGCAAGAGCACCATCGTGAAGCTGGTGGCCCGCTTCTACGACCCGAGCGCGGGCCGGGTCCGCATCGACGGCACCGATCTCAAGGACATGGCGCTGTCCGACCTGCGGCACCGGCTCGCGGTCGTGCTCCAGGATCCGTACCTCTTCGACGGCTCGATCGAGGACAACGTGCGCTTCGGCGACGACGCCCTCACCCAGGAGCGCCTCGACGACGCGGCGGAGCGCACCCGGGCGATCGAGGTCATCCAGCGCCACCAGGGCTGGCAGACCGAGGTGGGTGAGCGGGGCGGGCGCCTGTCCGCCGGCGAGCGGCAGCTGATCTCGTTCGCCCGGGCCCTGGCGCTGGACCCCGAGATCCTGGTCCTCGACGAGGCCACCAGCAGCGTCGACCCGGAGACCGAGGGGCTCATCCAGCGCGGGCTGGAGGGCCTCATCTCGGACCGCACCGCGATCATCATCGCCCACCGGCTCAGCACCATCCGGCGGGCCGACCGCATCGTGGTCCTCGCCGCCGGCCAGGTGGTCGAGCAAGGCACCCACGAGGCCCTCCTCGAGGCCGGCGGGGTCTACCGGAACCTCTACGAGCTCCAGTTCGCGCCCCAGGACCAGGGTTAACGATCCGATTCTGCTCGAAAATCGTCGGGCAACAGCACACATTTACGCACCGTCACCGACCCCTCGCCGAAAAGGACGTTGGGAGTCTCTTATCAGGTGACCACACGGGGACAGACGGAGCGGGTGGCGCGGCCAGGTCGCGCCCGCTCGGAGCTTCGGGCGATCTCCACCCCGAACCGCGGTCTGCCCTTCCCCCCCGCCGACACCGAGGTCGAGCTGTCGGTCCCCCTCTCGGTCGCCAACCTCCAGATCCACCGGCCCGACACCCGGTCCCCCCGCTACAAGGTGCTGGGCTCGATCCACCGGGGCGGCATGGGCGAGATCCTGCTCGCGCGGGTGGAGGGCCCCGAGGGCTTCAGCCGCAAGGTGGTGCTGAAGGGCCTGTTGAACCGGCTCTCCGAGGACGACGTCTCCTACCGGCTCTTCATGCGCGAGGCGCGGCTGATGTCGTGCCTCGACCACCCGAACATCGTGCGGGTGTTCGACCTCCCCTGCCTCCAGGGCCGGCCGTACCTGGCGATGGAGTACCTGCGGGGGCGCAACTTCCACCAGGTGATCCAGCGCGCCGCGGTCAAGACCGGCGGGGTGCCGGTGCGCATCGCCCTCGCGATCGTGGCCCAGGCCCTGCGCGGGCTGCACTACGCGCACGCGCAGAAGGACGAGCACGGCGAGCGCCTGGGCATCATCCACCGCGACGTGAGCCCAGGGAACCTGCTCGTGAGCTTCTTCGGTGAGGTGAAGGTCACCGACTTCGGCATCGCCAAGCTCGCCGACTCGCCGCGCTACACCGGCCCGCGCTCGATCCGCGGCAAGGCCCGCTACGTGGCGCCCGAGCAGGTGCACGGCGAGACCGCCTCGGTGCTCTCGGACATCTACTCCGCCGGGGTGGTGCTGGCCGAGGCGCTGCTGGGCGAGCCGCTGTGGGAGCGCTCGAGCATCCCCGAGACCCTGCTCGCGATCGTGACCGAGGACCGCGAGCAGGTCATCGATCGCATCCTGGCCGAGCACGAGTCGGTGCCCGGGCTGCGCGCCGCGCTGCGGGGCAGCCTCGCGCTCAACCCCTCCGACCGCTTCGCCACCGCGCTGCAGTTCGCGGAGGTGCTCGAGGCGATCTCGGAGCGCGTCGGAAAGCCGGTGAGCACGGTGGAGCTCGGCCTCTACGTGCGCGACCTCTTCAAGGAGGCCCCCGACGTCCCCAAGGGCGACGGCTTCGGCAAGTCCGGTTACCCGGTGCCGAAGTTCGCGATGGGCGAGGAGGGGTCGGCCGAGGACACCGACTCCACCATCATCCAGCTCGAGCCCCACTGGATGAAGGCCCAGGCGATCGGGCCGACCATCCGCATGCGCCCCGAGGGGCCGCGCAGCATGCCCCCGCCCCTCCCCGCCCCGGTGACCCCGGTGCCCCGGGACGCCTCGGTGCGCCCGGCCGAGCCGATGGGCGACGGGTCCTCGATCCTCGATCTCGCCGACACCCTGGTGAAGCGAGAGGAGCCCAAGCCCCGCATCAAGGCCTCGCCCCTCCCGGTGGCGGCCGCGGTCCTGCCCGGGCCCCCGGACACCCCGGTTCGCGGCCGCGGCCCGCACGACCCGGCCGACATCCTCGCCGAGGCGGCGTTCGCGGAGCTCCCCGGGCGCGTCACCGAGGAGGAGATCTCGAACCAGGTGGCCGCCTTCCGGCGGGCCGCGGCGGACCCGATCGCGCAGCCCCAGGCCATGACCCTGCTCCTCGCCGGCATCTTCATCGGCGCCGGCCTCGCCATCTCGGGCGGGGTCATCGCGCTCTTGATGGGCAGCTGAGATCGGCTAGAACCTCGGCCCGCCCGGACCCGGGTCGCCCTCCTTGGGCCCGGCGCCCGGCGGCAAGTCGTCTTGCGGTTTGGGAGGCGCGGCCCGAGACGGGATGTAGCCCCCGCAGCCCGGAGTGCTCCGGAACTGGTCGTTGTACGCGTTCATCGCGTCCACCGCGTTCACGAACATATAGGGCGCGAGGTAGCGCGGCGTCTCGGTGAGGAGCGCCCCGCTCCCGCCCACCGACACCGCGAGCCCCACGTAGCGGTAGTCGTTCTTCACCACCGACGCCACCATGACCGCGGCCCCCGCGATGAACGCGCCCCAGCCGATCCAGCGCATCACCGTCCCGGTGGTGCGGAGCGTGTCGACCGCGTCCATCTCTGCCCTAGCGTCGGGGACGCAGGCCACCGCCTTCTCCAGCAGCTCGAGGTCGAGGGCCTCCCGCCCCTTGCTGTGCTGGTGGACGAAGGTGGAGCCCCGGTCGTTGCGGGCGAGGTAGATCTCGCCCGGGGCGAGCTGGCTCCGGTTGTAGACCTGGCGCGGGACGGTACACCCGGCCGCCGCGGCGGCGAGCATCGAGGCGGCGAAGAACCGCAAGACAGCCTGCTTCACGGCCCACGCTCCAGGCACTCCGCCACGTCGTTGTAGCGGTCGATGAGGTTCATGAGGCTCAAGGCGGGGTGGTCGAGGTCCTCCCCCGTGAGCACCACGACCACCGGCCCCGGCCGGAGCTCGGGGCCGTCCACCGTGCTCACCGCGTACACCCCGCGGCCGTACCGGGCGTAGGGCCCCGAGAAGCGCTCCAGGGGCTCGGGCGCCTCGGCCAGCGGCCCTGGGCCCTCGAGGGCCAGGCGCCGGGTGGCCACGTCGCACGCGAAGGGCGGCTTGAAGGAGAGGGCCCGAATGGCGGGGCGGTGCACGTAGAACTCGTAGCGGTTCTCGAAGATCACCATGGAGGCCCGGTTCGGCTGGACGTGGGGCAGGTAGGAGGACGAGACGCACCCACCGGCACCCAGAGTCGCAAGCAGGGTTGCGGCGGCGGTGACGATCGCGCGGCTCATCCCTTCACCACCGCGAGCGGCACCAGCTTCGCCACCTTGAGGGCGATGCCCGCCGCGTCCATCACGTCGACCACGTCGCTCACGTCCTTGTAGGCCTCCGGGATCTCCTCGAGCACCGTCCCCTTGGAGTCACTCTGCACGAAGATCCCCTTCTGCCGAAGCTCCTTGAAGATCGGCCGCCCCGCCGCCGCCTTCTTGGCCGCGGTGCGGGACAGGTGCCGCCCCGCCCCATGGCACGAGGAGCCGAAGGTCTCGCGCATCGCGGCCTCGGTGCCCTTGAGCACGTAGCTGTAGCGGCCCATGTCCCCCGGCACGAGCACCGGTTGGCCCACCGCCCGATACGGCGCGGGGACGTCGGGGTGGCCGGGCCCGAAGGCGCGGGTGGCGCCCTTTCGGTGCACGCAGAGGCGGCGCTTGATGCCGTCGACCTCGTGCTCCTCCCACTTCGCGATGTTGTGGCAGACGTCGTAGACCGTCTCCAACCCGAGGGCCTCCTCGCGGTCGCCGAAGAAGCGGGCCAGCGCCTTCCGCACCCCGTCGGTCATCATCTGGCGGTTGGCGAACGCGAAGTTGATCGCGCACGCCATGGCCGCGAAGTAGTCGGCCGCCTCGGGGCTGTCGAGGGGCGCGGCGCAGAGCTGCCGGTCCGGGAGCTCGATGCCGTAGGCCCTCGATGCGCGGATCATCACCTTGAGGCTGTCGTCGCACACCTGGTAGCCGAAGCCCCGGCTCCCCGAGTGGATCATCACCGTGACCTCGCCGAGCCGGAGCCCGAAGGCCTCGGCCGCCTCGGGGTCGAAGACCTCGGCCACGTAGCCCAGCTCGCAGAAGTGGTTGCCGGACCCGAGCGAGCCAAGCTGGGGCCGCCCGCGCTCCCGCGCCCTTGGCGAGACCTTGTCGGGGTCCGCCCCCGCCATGCGCCCGTGCTCCTCCAGCACCGCGCGGTCCAGCTTCGTGCCGTAGCCCTCGCGGATGGCCCAGTCCACGCCCTCGGTGAGCACCTTCTCGAGCTCCCGCTCCGACAGCGCGCGCTTGGCCGCCTTCCCCACCCCGGAGGGGATGGCCTCGTGCAAGGCGATGGACAGCGCCTCGAGCTGCGGCGTCACCGCCTCGCGGGTCAGCGTGGAGCGCAGGAGCCGCACCCCGCAGTTGATGTCGTAGCCCACCCCGCCCGGCGACAAGACGCCTTGCGCCGGGTCGAAGGCGGCCACCCCGCCAATCGGGAAGCCGTAGCCCCAGTGCATGTCCGGCATCGCGAGGGAGTGGCCCACGATGCCCGGCAGGTGGGCCACGTTCCGCACCTGCTCGGGGCTCTTGTCCTTCTGGATGTCCCGCATCATGCGGGGGGAGGCGTAGATCAGGCCGTCCACCTGCATCTTCCCCTCCCGGGGGATGCGCCAGCGGTGCTCGTCCACCTGCTGCAGCTTCACGGACATCTGCACCTCACCTCGACCCACCCCCATCGAGCTTCGCGAGCAGCCGCTCGCGGAAGCTCTCGAGCCGCACGGGATCGAGCCCAAGCTCGGCGGCACGTGCGAGATCGAGCTGGGGCAACAGCCAGGCCAGCGTCATGGGCGAGAAGCCGCCGTCCTTGCTCGGGGCCTGGTCCAGCGCCCGATCGAGGTCCAGCCCGGACGCGACGAGCGCCCTGACATCCTCGAGGTCACGTAGCTCGGAGCGCGACACGAGCGCACAAAGCTTGTTCACCAGGATGTCGGCCGCAGCATCGATCCGCAGACCAGGTTGCAGCTCCATTGGGGCCTCCACGACGGGGACCGGCTCCGCCACGAGATCCACGACGACCTGCGCCGACGCGTCTCGCGCCAGCAGTCGCACGAAACCGGGACTCCGGACCAGCACGCGCACATCGAGCCCGGCTTCAACGAGCACATCCTCGACCAGCCGCGGCTCGTGGGTCAGGCTCCGCTGACCGTGGTAGAACAAGTCGAGGTCATCGGTGCTCCGATGCCCGAGATAGAAGCCCGCCAGGGCCGCGCCACCGCTGAGGCTCCAGCCAGGGGCACCCCGAGCGAGGATCTCGAGGATCCGATGCTGGAGATCACTCAGCCTGGACTTCATAACCCATCCGTTCGAGCCACCAGCGCCAGAACGGCCTCTTGTCACCGACGTACGGCGCCGCAGTCGGCCACGCCGCCGCGATCTCCTCCCACGACACCAGCTCCAGCACGTCATCCGGCTTCGCGTCCCTGAGGGCGCGAGCCAACCAGTAGGCGCGCTCTGCCGGATCGTCTGACCGCAGGTGCTCTCGGTAGCTCTCCAGCGTCATCTCGACGTCCCAGAGGAAGTACGGGCGCCCACGGCCGTCCACGAACAGCTCCGGCGGTGTCGGCGCTCTGCGGACCATGGCACCAGCATACACCGCGCTCACACGTCCAACACCACCCGCGCCCGCACTCCATCCGCGGTCCGACGCACGTGCAGGTCGTGGTACGTCGCCGCCTTCAGCTCCCCCGTGAGCTTCGCGCGGGCCTCCGGCTCGCCCCGGGCCTCCCCCACGAGCGCCTCCCCCTCCACCCGCAGCGTCGCCTCGGCCACGAGGAACCCCTCCACCGTGGCCCAGAAGATCACCTCGTTGAGCCACGTCACGAGGCGCTCCTCGGCGTCGAACCCCACCAGCGCGATCGGCCGTGTCGCGACGCCCACCACCGGCGCGTCGTCGGTCATCACCGCCACCACCGCGCGGGCGGCCTCCTCCAGCAGCTGAGGCTCGTCCGGCGCCCACACCTCGAACGCGAGGTCCGCGGTGTGCTCCACCGCACGGTGTCCACGCGTCGCCATACCTCGGTGTACCACCGGCTGCCGCGCCCGGGCAGCCTTGCCTACGCCGTCGCCCGCCCCTCATGCTCGAGGTCATGCGCGCGCACGCTCCGCTGTTGGTCCTCCTCGTCCTCACCGCCCCCGCGTCCGCGGAGCCGGTTGCCCCCATCCAAGCCCCCACCGCGGCTCAGCGTCAGGGGTACTGGAACCAGGGCAAGGCGGAGCTCACCAGCTTCGAGCTCCAGCAGGCGCGCTACGGCGAGCTCCACCCGGGGAGCGCGGTGCTGATCTTCGTGACCGAGCCGTTCTCGAAGACGAAACAGGTGAAGCTCGACGACCCCCGGCGCGCCCCCGACGACGCGGTCGAGGTGCTGAAGCTGAACTTCTCGCGCAAGTTCGAGACCGGCCTGTACCCCTACTCGGTGCTGACCTCGGTGTTCACGCCCACCGACGGCACCCCGACGCTCAAGGTGTCATCCTCCACCCAGGAGTGGTGCGGCCACGTCTTCATGCAGCTGAACCGAGAGCCGCAAGGCGGCCTGCGGGGCGAGCTCCGCTCCTACTTCGAATCGGAGGGCGACGCGGCGTTCGAGGTGCCCGACGGGGTGCTCCTCGAGGACGAGGTGTGGTCCACCTTGCGCCTCGACCCGAACCGGGCGCCGAAGGGCGCGGTGAAGATGCTCCCGGGGCTGACCTTCCTGCGGCTCCGCCACGTCCCGGCCGAGCCCCAGGACGCGCAGGCCAGCCTGCAGCGCATCGGTGACGGTCGCCTCGCCTGGGAGGTGCGCTACCCGAAGCTCGATCGCACCCTGCGCATCGAGCTCGAGGACCGCTTCCCGTTCCGCATCCTCGCGTTCAGCGAGCGCTACCTGAGCGGCTTCGGCCCCGGCGCGGTGCCCCTCACCACCACCGGCACCCGGAAGAAGGAGCTCATGATCGACTACTGGAACCGGCACGCCCGGAGCGACGCCGAGCTCCGCGACGCCCTCGGCCTCTGAGGCCGGCCAGGATCACCGCCACCGCGGCGGCCGCGCTCCCCGCGCCGCCGGAGACCGCCTGGCACCCGCCCTCCACCGGCTTGCCGACCACGCCGGTGTCAATCAGGCCTGCATCCGCCACCACCACCCCCGCGTCGGGTGGCGGGGGCGCCGGGGCCACCGAGATCCCCACGCTGGCGCGGGTCATCTGCTTGGGCGGGGCGTGGCCCAGGGTGTCCCAGGCCTCCTGGAGCTGCTCCGCCTCCGCCGTCCCCACCGCGGTCTCGGTGAGGAACCGGATCACGTCACCGTCCATCGTCTGGTGCATGGCGCGCACCGTGATGGTGCCGGTGGTGGTGGCGCTCACCTCGGGGGCGACGAAGGTGAAGACCACGTCGTCCCAGTGGCGGTACGGCGGCACGCTCCCGTAGTCCCGCCCGGCCGGGATCATGTCGTCGTGATCGGGCACGAAGCCCTCGGGCGGGATGCGGGTGTCGGTCAGGATCTGGTTCATCAGGATCAGGTGGCGGTTCCGCATCCCGACCCCGTTCTCGACCCGGCCGTGCTGGGTCTCGTAGGTCCTGAGCTGGGGATCCTGCACCAGGGTGCCGGACTCCTGGTTCCACGCCCCGGTCAGGATCACCGAGGCCTGCCCGTCGAGCTGCAAGCTGACCTCCAGATAGACCCGGCGCCCCTCGGGGTAGCCGGTGGGGAGCTTGTGCCCGGTCTTGTTCGTGAGCCGCACCTCGACCTCGTAGCTGGCGCCGGACTCGGTCTCGACCGGGGCGGAGCGGATCTGCAGCTCGGCCGCCCGGTGCAGGTGCTCCTCCACCGCGTCCGAGACGTGGGCCGCCTCGATGCCGATCGGCAGCGTGGGGTTCAACAGGCGCACCGCCTTCACCGCGAAGTCGTTGCTCCCCACGATGGTGTGCGAGGCCAGGTCCGAGTAGACCTCGTCGTCCCGCGCCGCGGCGCCGGTGACCCGCTTCATGTGGCAGTCGATGCACTGCATGTTCTGCTCGAAGAAGACCGAGTCCCGCCACTCCTCGTAGGTGCGCTGCTCGTAGTAGTAGCCCTCGAGCTGCTGCGCCTCCGCCCCGTGGGCCCGCTCGGCCGGGTTGAAGAGGCTGTGGCAGACCCCGCACATCTCGGACGAGCCCTGGTAGTCGCTCTGCACCACGTTGTGCCCGCCCACCGGGCCGACGCCGCGGCGGGCGCGCTTGGCGGTGTTGGGCGAGACCGTGTACTGGCCGCTGCCGATCAGGAGCGGGCTCGCCGGCACCATGCGGTGGCAGACGTCGCAGGTGACCGACTCCAGATCGTCGTTCGTCAGGACGTCCAGCTCACCCTCGGAACGCGCGTTCAGCCAGCCGCTCGGGGCGTGGCAGCGCAGGCAGAGCTCGGTGAGGTTCGGGCGGTCCTGGCGCGCCACCTGGAACGCGGCCCGGAACACCGGGTCCCGCGCGCTCAGCGCCATCAGCGTAGCCCGGTACGACTGCCCCGGCTCGATGATCTCGGGGTCGTAGCCGTCGTGGCAGCTGCAGGTGCTGGTGGGCTCGGGCGGAATCGCGAGCTCGTTGGGCTGGGTCCCCGGCAGGTTGACCTGCCCCAACAGGAGCAGCGCCGGGGCGATGGGGGCAAGGCCGGCCACGGGTCGAACCTATAGCACGACCCCCCGGGCTTCTTGATAGGATGCACCGGCGCTTCGAGGCACATCGTGATCCAGACTTTCCACGTCACAAAGGTCTACGATCAGGGGGATCGCCCAGCCCTCAAGGACGTCAGCCTCAACATTGAAAAGGGTGAGTTCGTTTTTCTCACCGGACCCTCCGGGGCTGGCAAGAGCACCCTCCTCAAGCTCCTGTTCGTGGCCGAGCGCCCGACCCGCGGCCAGATCCTCGTGAACGGCCGGAACGTCGCCACCCTCAAACCCCGGCAGATCCCTCTACTGCGGCGCCAGGTGGGGGTGATCTTCCAGGACTTCAAGCTGATCGCGAACCGGACGGTGCACGAGAACGTGGCCTACGCCCTGCATGTGGTGGGGGTGCCCGAGAAGGAGATCCGGCGCCGGGTCTACAACGTCCTCAAGGGCGTGGGGCTCTATCACAAGGCCCACGCCCTGCCCCCCAAGCTCTCCGGGGGCGAGCAGCAGCGGGTCTCCATCGCGCGGGCCCTGGTGAACGATCCCGTCCTGCTCCTCGCGGACGAGCCGACCGGGAACCTGGATCGCGACATCACCGAGGAGATCATGGCGCTCCTCGAGCAGGCCAACGCCCGGGGAACCACGGTGGTGGTGGCGACCCACGATCCCGACCTGCTGGATCGGTACAAGAAGCGGGTCATCGTCCTGAAGGGCGGCCAGCTCCAGGACGACTAGCCGTCGGTCATGCGACCGACCACGTGTGTCCACGCCACACCCCGCGGTCGGGAACCCGTATAGTCGGCGCCATGCGTCGTGCGCTCATCCTCGTCACGGCCCTGGGCCTGGCCTCCGCCTGCGGCGGCGAGAAGCCCAAGCCCACCGACGAGGCCCGAATCCTGAGCTTCGCGGTCACCCCGGCCACCGTGACCCCCGGCGGCACCGCCATCGTGAGCTGGGAGGCCACCGGCACCACCGGGGTGAACATCGAGCCGAGGCTCGGCCTGCAGGCGGCCATCGGCACGGCGGAGGTGACGCCCTTCGTCACCACGACCTACCGCCTCTCGATCCCCGGGGGCCCGACCGACCTCGTGGCCGAGGCCACGGTGACGGTGGAGGGCGGCACCCCCAAGGTCACCGGCTTCACCGCCACCCCCCGCACCGTCGGGGAGGGTGAGCAGTCCACCTTGCAGTGGACCACCGCCGACGCCGACGCCGTGATCATCGACCCCGACGTGGGTCGGCTCGACGCACCGCAAGGCAGCTTTCAGGTCGCCCCCGAGGTCACCACCACCTACCGCCTGAACGCGGTCGCGGGCAGCATCCTCTCCGAGCCGGCGGAGGTCACGGTGGTGGTCGCGAGCGGCAACCAGCCCTTCATCCGCGGCTTCAGCGCCACCCCCCAGAGCATCACCGCGGGCGAAGGCGTCACCCTCACCTGGGACACCCAGAACGCCGACCGCGTCACCATCGACAACGGGGTCGGGGTGCAGGCGATCACCGGCACCGTCCAGGTCTTCCCGACCCAGACCACCACCTACAACCTGTCGGCCAGCGGCCCCGGCGGGCAGGCCAACGCCTCGGTCACCGTCAACGTGGTCACCGGCCGCGACCCCACCATCCTGCGCTTCACCGCCACCCCGACCACCGTGAGCCCGGGGGGCGACGTGGTCCTCGACTGGGACACCGACAGCGCGGACGGGGTCAACATCGACAACGGGGTCGGAGCGCGCTCCGCCAAGGGGATGGTCACCGTCCAGCCCCGGCAGACCACCACCTACAACCTGACCGCCTACGGCAACGGGGTCGAGGTCTCGCGTCAGGTGACCGTCACCGTGGCCCAGGTCGGGGACCCGGTGGTGAGCGCCTTCGCAGCCCAGCCTGCGGCCATCCTGGTCGGCGGGAGCACCACCCTGACCTGGACCACCCAGAACGCCACCCTGGTCGACATCTCGGGGGTCGGCGGCGGCCTCATGGCCAGCGGGTCCGTGACGGTGAGCCCGACCCAGACCACCAGCTACACCCTCACCGCCCGCAACGCGGCCGGCGCCATGGCCACCGCCCAGGTCACGGTCGAGGTGAGCGAGGCGCCACCCAGCGTGCTGACCTTCAACGCCCAGCCCGCCTCGGTGACCGCGGGTCAGAGCACCACCCTGTCGTGGACCACCCAGGCCGCGACCGAGGTGAGCATCGACAACGGCGTGGGGGTGCAACCGGCCACCGGCAGCGTCTCGGTCAGCCCGGGCCAGAGCACCACCTACACCCTGACTGCCACCGGCCCCGGCGGCACCAGCTCGGCCCAGGTCACCGTCACGGTGACCCAGGTGGGGGCGCCGTCGATCGCGGCCTTCTCGGCCATGCCGCAACAGATCGCCCCCGGCGCGCAAGCGACCTTGTCATGGCAGGTGAGCAACGCCACAACGGTGACCATCGACAACGGCGTGGGCACCCAGGCGATGAGCGGCTCGGTCACCGTGAGCCCCAGCCAGACCACGACCTACACCCTCACCGCGGCGGGCGCGGGCGGCCAGACCTCGGCCCAGACCACCATCACCGTGGTCTCGGTGGCGGGCGAGACCTGCTCCGACCCCTTCGTGATCAGCGCCTCCGGCACCTTCACCGGCAACACCAACCTGGCGGTGAACGACTACAGCCAGTCCTCGTCCTGCACCGGCTACAACTCCACCGGCCCCGACGTGGTGTACCGGATCAGCCTGCAGGCCGGCGATCGTCTGCAGGCCAGCCTGCAGCCCTCCAACAGCAGCTGGGACTGCTCGATCTACCTCGTGACCAGCTGCCAGAACATCAGCACCAGCTGCGTGGCCGGGCAGGACAACGGCAACCCCGAGGAGATCGACTACACGGTGCCCACGAGCGGCGACTACTTCCTAATCGTCGACGGCTTCGGCGGCCAGGGCGGCACCTACGCCCTCACCGTCAACGTCTCCGCCGCCCCCATCCCCAACGACAACTGCAACGGCGCGATCGACGTCACCGCCGGCGGCACCTTCACCGGCGACACCAGCAACGCTCAGCCCGACTACACCCCCATCCCCTCCGGGTTCGGGGGCTGCACCGGCTACACCGCGCTCGGCAACGACGTGGTGTACCGGGTGGTGCTGAACCCCGGGGAGCGCCTGCAGGCCAGCTTGACGGCGACGTGGGACGCCTCCCTCTACATGATCACCGACTGCGGCAACCCCGCTGGCACCTGCGTGGCCGGTCAGGACAACGGGAACCCGGAGACCATCGACTTCACCGCCACCACCCTCGGCGGGTTCTTCATCGTCGTCGACGGCTACGGCACCGCCCGGGGCGCCTACAGCCTGAACGTCTCGATCTCCCCGCCGGTCACCGGCGGTGACACCTGCCAGGTGCCGGTGATGGTGCCCGCCGCGGGCGGCCTCTTCTCGGCCTCCACCGCCGGCCTCAACAACGACTACAACCCGGGGGTCGCGTGCACCGGCCAGACCACCGCCGGCCCCGACATGGTCTACGCGATGACCCTGGCCGCGGGCGACGTGGTCGAGGCGATCGCCCTGTTCGACACCGGGGTGAACGGCGCCCTCTACGCGGTCTCCAACTGCAGCAACCTGTCCTGCCTCGCGGCCGATGACACCACCGGGCCCGGCGACATCGAGGCGGTGCGCTTCGTCGCCCAGAGCGCCGGCACTCACTACGTGGTGGTGGACGGCCGCACCGCGAGCGACGTGGGCGCCCACGACATCGACCTCACCCGCTACACCGGTGAGACCTGCGCCGAGGCCCCGGATCTCATCCAGAGCGAGCTGGCCATCACCACCGGGCACGTGAACGACTACTCCCCGAACTCCGGCGGCTGCACCAACTCGAGCAGCGGCCCGGACCGCGCCTACCGGGTGCCGGTGACCGCCGGCGACCAGGTGCACGTCCAGGTCACCGCGAGCGCCACCTGGGACCCGACCCTGTACATGGTGAGCAACTGCGCCGACATCACCGGCAGCTGCGTGGTCGGCGCCGACGCGGGCGGCCGCGGGATCTCGGAGCAGATCGCGCCGGTCTTCGCGCAGTCCGGCACCTACTACCTCGTAGTGGACGGCTGGGGCGGCACCTCGGGTCAGGGCACCCTCACCGCCCAGATCCACCGCGGCGACACCTGCGCCGACGCCTACGTGGTGCCCCCCGCCGGCGGCACCTTCCAGGGCACCACCGCGGGCTACGCGGCCGACTACGGCACCACCGTCAGCACCGGGAGCTGCACCAACTACACCCAGCTCGGCGCCGACGCGGTCTACGCGATCGACCTCGCGGCCGGCCAGACCCTGAACGCCTCCCTCAGCGCGAGCTGGGACAGCTCTCTGTATCTGATCTCCGACTGCGCCAGCTCCGCCAGCACCTGCGTGGCGGGCTCGGACGCGGGCAACCCCGAGAGCATCACCTTCACCAACAGCGGCGGGTCGACCGCGCGCTACTACCTGGTGGTGGACTCGTGGCGGACGAGCGTGACCGGCACCCCGCGCGAGGGGCAGTACACCCTCACGATCGGGTTCCAGTAGCGCCCACGAAGCTGGCCGCTATGGAGCGGTCATGGGGCGCGTCGACACCCCCGAGCCCAAGCTCTGCGCCCGGTGCGGGCGCAGCTTCGCTTGGCGGAAGCGCTGGGCGCGGACCTGGGACCAGGTCCGCTACTGCTCCGACGCCTGTCGCCGGGCAAGGCTGACGCCCACCGACCAGGCGCTGGAGCAGGCCATCTTGCAGCTCCTGGAAGCGCGGCCGGCCGGCGGTTCCATCTGCCCGAGCGAGGCGGCGCGGGCGGTGTACGCGGGCGATGATGACGGCTGGCGGGCGCTGATGGAGCCCGCTCGGCAGGCCGCGCGCCGGCTCGTCGCGGCAGGGCGCCTGGAGATCACCCAGCGGGGGCGTGTGGTGAACGCCTCGATCGCGAAGGGCCCCATCCGCCTGCGGCTGTGCCGGCGGAGCGCGCCGCTCCCGTAGCGGGGGGCACCTCAAGGCGGCCTCACTCGGGGCAGGCGTCAATGCAGTCCACGCGCGCACGGACGCAGTCGAGCTCGCAGGAGGTGCACGCATCCCAGGACGCCCTCGAGCTGCAGGCATCCACGCAGCTCAGCTCCTGACCGAAGCAGTCGGTGCGGCAGGCCGACCTCGCCGCGGAGCTCATCTCGGCCGAGTCGAAGCACGCGCCGGCCTCGATGTCCGCGCACGTCGCGGTCTTCAGGCAGCTGGCGTCCGCGCTGGGGTCGGCGATCTCGCACGCCGCCACCTGGTGATCCAGCGCGGCCTGCGTTGCGGCGGTCTCCGGCGCACCCTCGAGCCCGTAGCAGGAGGCGCCGGTGGCGGAGCCGACCGACAGGTGGCAATCCTCGAGGAGGCGCTGGACCACGTCCTGATCGCAGACGGGGTTGCTGCACCCGAAGACCCCAACGGAGAGCATGGTGAAGGTGACCGAGATGAGCACGCGGTGCATCACTCGACGATGAGCAATGCGGCTCGCCCGCGCAACCCGCTCACGGATGCGATCGCGCTCACTGGCGTCACGACGGCGCGACCGAGGCCGCCTGCAGCGCGCGCTCCATCTGCGCGCGAGCCTCGGCGATGAGCCACGGCACCGCCTCCTCCTTCGACATGCCTGCGAAGCGATCGGCCGCGAGCGGACGCAGCACCTGCACTCGGCAGCGATCGTACCGAAGCACCTCTCGGGTCTGGCGCAGCTCCTCCGGATCACCCGCCATCCGGCGGACCAGCGGGCTCGTGCGGAAGGACTCGACGTGAGACTGCAAGCCCACGATGACCATGGGCACCACCGGCACCGCCGCCTCGTACGCGAAGGCGGCGAAGCCCGGGTGAAACGGCGCCATGGGCGCGTCGAAGTCCTGTCCGCGAATCCACGCCTGCCCCTCCGGGAACACGACGAGCTTGTGCCCGTTCACCAGGCGCGCTCGAACCTGCTCACGCCACGGCTCAGGCCGCTCGGCGCCGATCGCAACGCTCCCTGCACGACGGAGCAACGTGCGAAACACCGGGAGGCGCCCCATGAACGGGGCCGCGAGGAAGCCGACCTCGACCGGCAAGGTACGTAGCAGGATGGCGGGGTCTGCGTCGCTCCAGTGGTTGCACACGAGCACCGCGCCACCCGAGACGAGGTGCTCGTCGCCCGCGAGCACCGAGGTGGTGCCGCGCGTCATCGAGCGCGCGAACGGCCCTCGGGCCAGCGCGTAGCTCAGGCTCATGTCTGAGGTTCCCAGACATGGACAGCGCCCACAAGCTGCCGGTCGAGGACCGCGGAGCCCCGCAGCGGCGTCATGAGCGCAGCTGCGCCGCCGCCCCCGCCGCCCGGAGGTGCTGCACCACCCGATCGAACAGCCCGGTGGGCTTGCCCCGCCGCACCAGCTCCTCCACCCCGTGGCTCACCACCACCATGCGTCCATCCCGCCAGCCCATCACCTGCCCGTAGCGGCTCGGGTTCTGGGCCGCCGGCCCGAGGAGGGCCCAGCTCGCCTCGGGGCCGAGGAGCACCAACGACCGCGGCGCCACCGCGCGGATCTCCGCCTCGAGCCACGCGCGGCACGCGACGAGGTCGGCGCGGGCGGGGTGACCGCCGGTGTGCTTGAGGGCGAGGGTCAGGTAGACCCGGCTCCGGTCCACCCCGGCCGCGTGCAGGGCCCGCTCCAGCGCCTCACCCCCGGGCCCCGACAGCGGCCGCCCGGCCTCGACGTCCTCCGCCTCGGGCCGGCCCGCCACCAGCATCAGCGCCGCCCCCACCGGACCGTCACCGAACACGAAGCCGCCCCGCCTGCCCCGCGGACATGCAAGGCACCCTGCCGCGCCCGCCTTCAGGGGCCCCAGGCCCGCCCCCGTCGGCACCGCCGGCCCCGGCGCCGCCGACGCCCCCGGCCACGGCGCCGCCTCGCGGAGCGCGAACAGCTCGCCCGGCTCGGCCAGCGCTCCGAGGGCGTCGGCCTGCGTCGCGTAGTAGCCCTGCCACCATGGCGCGAGCTCCTTCGGCCCCGGGGCGACCTCCGGGGGTGGCCCGAAGGACAGCTCGGCCCCGTCGAAGAGCGCGACCTCGTCCAAGGTCGCGACGACGAAGGGCCGGCCCCGCAGCTGGGACGCGAAGCGCGCCGCGGCGAGCCGGGCGGTCCGATGGGCGGGCGCGTGGAACGCGATGAGGCCTGGCCGAGGCGGCCCCGGGAACGGCGCGAAGCGCGCGGCGGCCACGAAGGCGTGCACGTCCCGCACCACCGCCTCCTCCATCCGCAGGAAGGCCTGCACGTCGGGGTGGGCGGGGTCGGCGAGGATCCGCCGCTCCCCGTGGGTGACCCGCCACAGGAGCCGGTAGGTGAGGTCCACCACCTCGGGCGCCCGGTGGCAGAGCACCCGAGCCGAGCGCCGCACGAAGGACAGGGGCACGGTGATCGGCCCGACCCCCTCACACGGGGGCGGGAGCCCGTCGTCGTCGTCCGTCAACACGACCTGCGGCCGGGCGGAGGCGGTGAGCGCCACCTCGGACGGCGGGACGTCCGCGGCGAGGAGCCGCCGCGCCACCTCCCGGAACGCTGGGTAGCCATGGGGGACCAGGACCCTTCGCATCGTCGGGCCAATATACTGAACAAATTATCAGTTATCGACCAAATGTAGTCGTATTAACCCTAAGAGGGGCCGGCGGCGACTCAGCGGGGATCGGCCAGGTAGCCCGGTGCGTACTCGGACCTCAGGTGGAGGTCCCGCGGGTTCGCGTTCCGGAACGAGATCGGCACCCCCAGGTAGGGCCACTCGTGGTGGCCCTCGACCACGATGACGTGCAGGTGCGGGTACCCGGCGTAGCCCGAGCGCCCGGTGACCCCGAGGGGTGCCCCCTGCTCGACCTCCGCCCCCACCGCCACCGCGATGCCGCCCTTGGGCGAGTGGTAGTACAGCCCGAAGGTCCCGTCCTCGTGGTCGATGACCAGGAAGTTGCCCGCGCCGCCGTCCTCGCCCTCGTCCGGTTGGTCGTTGACGACCTTTGCAACCCTCCCTGCACGCATGGCGATGAAGGGCGTGCCCACCGGCATGTTGAAGTCGTACGCGTACTGATCGCCCTCGCCCGCCCCGTGGAAGGACGAGGAGCAGTTGGTGAGGCCGGTGGGGAACCTGAGGCCCGGCGCGTACGGCAAGATGTACTGCGACGTGGCGGGCGCCGGGTACGCCGGCCCCTCACAGCCCATGCCCACGGGGGGCGGCGCGCCCGCGGTCGGAGTGCGGCCGGTGGCGCTGCAGCCGAGGACCGCGGTGAGGAGCAGGGTGGCCGTCAGGGCGCGCATGTCCCGGTGGGTAGCCCGGCGGGCGACCCCCTCGCAAGGGCGGGGGCCGTCCGGCCGTCCGGCCCGTCCGGCCGGACGCGGCGCGCGCGACCATGGCGCAGTGCCCCGAAGATGTTGTGACCCCAAGGGTGAGCGCGGCGCCCCAGCCTGGCCCGAGTCTTGCGAAGTCGTCCGACATGCCTTCGCCCGGTCCTGTCTCCTCCGTCGACCCGAACGCCGCCTGGTGGGTCGAGCTCGACCAGGCCCCGTGCCCCAGCTGCCACACCGCGCCCCCCGAGGCCGCGCCCCCCGAGGCCGCGCCCCGGCCCAAGGCCGAGGCCCTGCAGCTCGACCGGGTGGAGGCATCGCGGCCGGGGTCGTCGGCCCCCGCGTCCCTCGCGAGCAACCTCCTCTCCGATCTCGAGCAGCAGCGCACGGCTGAGGCCTCGGCCGCGGCGGTGGTGCAAGCCTCGTTGACCGAGGCGGCCGACGCCACCGACCCGCTCCGGCGGCGCGCCGCGGCGGAGAGGGCCCTGGCCGGAGCGCAGGCCACCGGAGACGTCGAGGCGGCGAAGGCGGCGCTCGACCACCTGGAGGCGGCCTCGAAGGCGCTCCAAGACCCCGTCGGGGCCCGGTACGCGACCGCGGAGCGTGCCCTCCTCGAGGGCCGGCTGGAGGACGCCGCCCGAGGCTTCGCCGCGCTCGCGGCCGCGACCCGGGAGGTCCCGGAGGCCCAGCGGGTGCTCGAGGAGCGGTTGGCCCAGGTGGCGGAGCTCCAGGCCGCGACGGCCGAGACGCCCGCGGCCGCGCTGGACGCCATGAAGCAGGCCCTCGCCCGCGCGCCCACCGCGGCCCGCGCCCAGGCGGCGGTGGCGGCCTACGAGCGCGCCCACGGGTCGATCGCCCAGGCGCAGGCCCGGGTCGCCGACCTCGACGCCCAGCTCGCCGCCACTCGGCAGGAGATCTTGCAGCTGAAGGCGCCCTCCTCCTGCGGCGGTCACCACCGCGCGGGCAAGGTGGTGGACACCCGCGAGGCGGTGGCGGCGGCCGAGGCGCGTGCGGCCCGCATCGAGGGGGCCAGGGACGAGGCCACCTCCGCCCTGGCGGGGCACCGCGACGAGGTCGCCCGCCTGTTCCGGGCCGGGGTGGCGGAGGCGCCGACCGCGTCCGGTCGCCTCTGGGGCGAGCTCGCCCTGGCCGACCACCTCGCCGCCGGCGGCGACACCGCCGGGGCCCGCGGCGTCCTCGGTGCAGCGTCGGAGGCCCTCGGTCGGGTGCCGGGAGACACCGAGGTCCGACGCGCCCAGCTGGCGGTGGCCGCGCAGCAAGCCTCGCTCGCGCTGGTCGACGGGGACGTCGCGGTACGACGAGAGGCCCGGGCTCGGCTCGCCGAGGCGCGCCGCGGGCTGATCGGCAGCGCGCAGGAGGGCCTGCGCTCCGAGTCGTCCGCCTTCCTCGTGCTGCAAGCCGACTTCCTGACCATGGAGCTCGACCTCACCGAGGCTCGGACCCCCGCCGAGCGGGCCAGCCTCGCTCGGACCCTGGGCGGTCGCATCCGAGCGGAGGGCGACGTGCGGAGCACCGCGCGGGGCGCCCTGGTCGAGCGCATGACCCTCCGGGTCGCCCAGCTCGAGGCGGAGGCGCCCGGCGGCCGGGACGGGGCTCTGTATCGCCTCCGGGAGCTCACCCGGTCTCGGGACCCAGATCTGGCGGCGCAGGCCAGCCTGCAGACGGGGCTCCTCCTGATCGAGGCGGGGCGCATCGAAGAGGGCCTCGGCTACATCGCGAGCATGCAGCTCGAGCACCCCCGCTCGAGCGCGGCGAAAGCCGCCAGCACCCTCCCCGGCCTCGAGGAGGCGCGGGACGCGTCCGGGCGGGTCCACGTCCGCCGAGACGGCAGCGAGGCGGCCGAGGCCCTGAAGGTGGCGTTCGTCCGCAGCGGTCAGGGACCGGCGTGGCGGACCGCCGCGCTCGCGACCCTCGGGTTCGTGGTGGCCGGGCCTGCCGGTGCCGCGGGCGGCCTCGCCCTCGACCGCGCCATCGGGGTGGCGGAGTCTTGGGACGAGGTGCAGGGCGCCTTTCGGACCGGGGTCTCCGCGATCAGCCGGGCCCAGCTTGCGCAAGAGGTCTTGCTGAGCGGCGCCGAGGTGCTCACCCTCGCCGCCGCCGGCGCGGTCGGTCGGGTGGCCCGCAGCGCGGGCCGCTGGGGCATGGCCCGCCTCGTCGCCGAGGGCGCGCGCTTCGCCCCCCGGCTCGAGGGGGCCGGGGTCCTGGTCCGCGGCGCCCAGGCCGCCGCCGGCTTCGCGGCGGAGGGCGCGGCCATCCACGGCGCGATGGCGGCTCAGCAAGCTGTCTTGACGGGTCGGCCGTTCCACTTCGACCCGGTGGCGGCGCTCCAGATGGGGCTCGTGACCGCCGCGGGCGCCGCCGCGCGGCGCGGGGCCCTGGGCGGCGCCCTCGCCCGCCCCGGCACCCGCCTCGCCCAGGTGGAGCCCTGGGCGAAGGAGACCGTGCTCGGCTTCGGGGCCGACTACCTCTCCCGGGAGGGCCTCTCCGCCCTCGGCGCCGAGGGCTGGGACCCCGGCACCCTGGCCGAGCACGCCGACGCCCAGCTCCGGGGCCTCGGCGCCCTCTTCCTCGGCGGCGCCCTGGCTGGCTCGATCCGCCCCGCCGCCCGGGCCTCGGCTGCCCTCGAGGCCCGCGCCGCCCGTTGGATGGCGGTGGCCGAGGCGCGCCTGCCGCCCCCCGGCAGCGGCTCGGGCCCCGGCCTCGCCTGGGCCACCTCGGGCGCGGCAGGCCTCCGGGCCCGCGCGCTCTTCGGCGCGCCCCGCCCCGCGGCCGAGCACGTCTTCCTCAGCGAGTCCCGCACCACCGAGCTGGTGTGGGAGCAGGGTGAGGGCCAGGTCCCCACCGAGGCGGGCGCGAACCTCAGCGTCCTCACCGAGAAGCCCCTCGGAAAGGCCGCCCTCTCGAAGCTGGCCGACCACGTGGCCCGCCACCACGGCGAGGTCGAGATCATGGTGGTGGAGCCCGAGTCCGTGGCCACCCTCCGGCGCCTCGATGACGGCACCCTGGTGACCGACAGCCCAGCGGTGAAGGCTGCCCTGGGCGACCGGGTCCGGGTCCACGCGAGGGCGACGGACATGCAGGGTGTGTTGCGCGCCCTCGAGGGCGGCGCGGAGCTGGTGGAGCTCACCGGCGCCCCGGACGCCGCGGACCTGGCGGGGCTCTTCGAGGGCCACGGGAAGGTCGAGCTCCGTTGGTCGGACGGCGCCCGGACCGGCAAGCTGGCGGTAGGCGCCAACGGCAAGGCCCAGCTCACCGCGCCCCCCGAGCTGGCGGCGGGGCTCACGGAGCGGCTCCTGTGGGCCGAGCGGCCGTTCCGCCTCGCGGTCGAGGGCCAGGGCACGGTGAGCAGCGTCCCCACCCAGACCAGGCTGCGAGGCAGCCTGGCGACCATCGCGCCGTTGTTGGAGGTGGTGTGCACCCACCGCGCCCTGGCAGGCCGGGTTGCGGGCCCCGATGCCCCGATCGCGCGGCTGATGAAGGGCAGCCTGCACTCCGCGATGGACCACGTGCGGAAGGCCACGGTGGGCGACATCCCCGAGGCCTGGAAGGCCTCCTCGGAGCCGTGGCTGGAGGCGGCGGAGGGCATGGCGAGGTTCCAGGCGAACGACAGGGCAGGCAACCTCGCCCACGCGCTCGAGGCGATCGAGGCGCGGTCCGAGCTGCCGGACACCGTGGTCGCGCAGGGGCTGGCCGGGCAGGCCAAGGGGTGGAACAGCGTGGCGTTGGTGCGGTTGTTCGGGGAGGGGACGGCCGCCACGCAACGTCGCATCCTGCAAGACCTGCGGGACAACTTCAGTCCAACCGGTCGCGTGGCCCTGAGGGGTGCTTTCCTGGACGTGGTCTGGCGGGCCGACAAGCAAGATGCGGGACTTTCGGCGGCGCACGAGAAGCGGGTGCTAGGCAGCCTCCTCACGCGGGCCAACGACAGACTCACGGCGTCCAGTGTCGTGGCGATTCCAGCCGATAGGACCGGGAGCAATGCGAGAACAAAGACACCGGACTTCCTCGTTCAGGAGTTCGGTGCTGGCGACAGTGTCGAGGTCTCACGGTGGACGGAAGCAAAGAGCTGGCACTGGCCCTACCTCGGGAACCGAGCGCAGGAACTCGCGACAGGCATCGCCCAACTCCAGGGGCACAAGTTGCGGTCACCCGGTACGAACACATTCGAGCTGTCGATCGACCTCTATGGAACATCGGCGACCGTGGCCACCAAGGAACGAGCCGTTCGAGCTCTGGCCCCATCAGCATTCGCTCCGCACGGCAACATCAGCCTCGTTGTATGGTAGCGCGCATCGTTGACCGTGTGCGCGCACCATCAGTAGGAGACACGAGAATGACCGTGTTCGGCCGGGAAGAGCGGGAGACGTTGGCAGCAGCAGGTGCTGACGAGTTCGTACAGCGCTACCTGCATCGGTGGGCGGAGCAACTCGAGGTCGCGATCGACGTCGATGCAACGCTGCAACGGCTCATCGAAGCGTGCTTTGGTACGTACGTCTACAATCCGTGGGCGTACGACTTGCCGGTGAGGCTGAGTGGTTCCGGCTGCATCACGACCCGCCTGAGCCTCCTGCAGATGCAGGTGGTCCCCGAGACGACCTTCGGGCTCGACCCGGAGGTCATCGCCGCGCGGTCCATGACCGCCTCACCCAGCTTCGAGGCCGCCCAGTACCAAAGCGATGGCCTCCAGATCGTGCTCCAACGCTACCTGCGCCTCACGCCGTCGGAGGCGATGCTCCGCGCTGGCGGGCCCAAGCTCATAGGCGAGCGGCTGGCGCAGGTCCCCGCGATCATGCTCCCCTACCTGAAGAGGACGCATGACGCCGAAGCCTGGGTGTGGCTCTACCACTTCGGCGTCACCGACGTGAGGCCCCCGAACTTCGATGACCCCGCGTTCTGGGATAGCCTGCCCGACCTGACGAACGAATGAGTGTCAACGCAGGCCTGCCTGCATCCACCACCACACCCTCCAACCTCACCCCGCCGCCTTGACCGCCTCCGGACCCAGCGCCCCCAGGCACTCTGCCAACGCCTGCCGCCGCAGCGGCTTCGCCAGGTAGTCATCCATCCCCGCGGCCAGGCACCGCTCGCGGTCGCCCTCCATCGCGTTCGCGGTGAGGGCCACGATGGGGACCCGGGGCTGGCCGTGGGCGCGCTCCTGGGCCCGGATCTGGCGGGTGGCCTCGAAGCCGTCCATGCCCGGCATCTGGACGTCCATGAGGACCAGGCCCCACGGATGCAGGGCGGCCTGCTCTACCGCGGCGTACCCGTTGTCCACGAGTGTCACCTCGGCGCCCAGCCCCTCCAGCATGCGACGCACGATCTCCTGGTTCACGAGGTTGTCCTCCGCCACGAGGACCTTCGCGCCGCGGCCGACGCGGGTCGGCGCCGTCGGCAGTGGCGCGGGTTTGGCGGGCTCGGTCGCCGGCCACGGCAGCTGGACCGCGAAGGTCGTGCCCGCGCCGGGGCTGCTGCTCGCGCTGATGGTGCCGCCCATCCGCTCCACCAGCCCCTTGGTGATCGCGAGCCCGAGGCCGGTGCCGCCGAAGCGTCGGACGGTGCTGGAGTCGCCCTGCACGAAGGGCTCGAAGAGCGCCTCGAGGCGGTGCGGCTCGATGCCGATGCCGGTATCCTGTACCAGCATCGCCAAGCCGTGCGCATCACCCTCCACCCGCACCGCCACCATCCCCTCGGGGGTGAACTTCAGGGCGTTGCCTACCAGGTTGGTGAGGACCTGCCGCAGGCGGTAGGGGTCACCGAGGTGGTGACCGGGGGTCGCCTCGTCGATCTCGATGTGCAATCTGACCTGCGGCGGACAGCGGGGCATCAAGGCGTCGACGGTGTCCCGCACGACGTCCGCCACCGCCACCGGGACCTGCTCGATGGCCAGCTTCCCGCTCTCCACCCGGGAGAAGTCGAGGATGTCGTTGATGATGTTGAGGAGCGCGTCGGCCGAGCCGGTGATGGTCCTGACCAGGCTCGCCTGGTCGGAGCCGAGGGCTGAATCCATGAGGAGCTCCGCCGCGCCCACCACCCCGTTCATCGGGGTGCGAATCTCGTGGCTCATGGTCGCGAGGAACGCAGACTTCGCGCGGCTGGCCTCTTCCGCCGCCGCCCTCGCCTCCTGCAGGGCGACCTCCCTCGCCCGCGCCTCGCTCACGTCGCGCGCCGCAGCGTAGATCTGGCCGCCGTGGCTCCGAGCCCGCCACTCGATCCAACGCCAGGTGCCATCGGCGGCCCGGTATCGGGTCTCGAAGGAGCGGGCCACGTCGCCACCCGAGAGCCGGTCCAGGACCGCCTGGGTGGCGGCCAGATCATCCGGGTGGACGAAGCTCTCCAGCGGCTGGCCCACCAGCTCGCCGGTCTCGTGGCCGAGGGTCGCGGCCCAGGCCGCGTTCAGCCGCACGAAGCGGCGCTCGGCGTCGAGGATGCAGAGCAGGTCCAGCGACAGGGTGAAGAAGCGGTCCAGGGTGGCCAGGGCCTCCGCGCGCTCCCGCTCGGCCCGCTTGCGCGGCGTGATGTCGCTCATCGACCCGAGCATCCGCGTCGGGCGCTCGGAGGCGTCACGCTCCACCACTCGACCCCGGTCGTGCACCCAGATCTCCTGCCCGTCGGCCCTCAGCATCCGGTGCTCGCTGAAGTAGGGCTCGTCGCGCTCGAGCGCGACGCTGATCCGCTCCTGCAAGGCCTCCACGTCGTCGGGGTGGACCCGGTCGAGGAAGGTCTGCAGGTCTTCTTGCCCTGGCTCCAGGCCGAGGATCTCGTACCAGCGCGGGTTGTGCACCACCCGGTCCTCACGGACCTGCCAATCCCAGACCCCCTCGTCCGTCGCGAGGAGCACCCGCCGCAACCGGTCCTCGCTCGCGGTGAGCTCGGCCTGGGCCGCCCGCTGCTCGGTCACGTCGGTGACCAGCGCCACCACCTGGTAGGGCCGCAGCTCTCCGGGCCGAAAGCGAGGGTGGGCGTCGACCTCGTACCAGCGTGGCGCCGCGGCGCCCGGCCGGAACAGCCCGAACAGCCTCCCCCGCACCGCCTGGCCCGTCCGCAAGACGACCTGCGCCGGCTCGTCCTCCTCGGCCACCGGCGCCCCGTCCGGGGTGATGATGCGCCACGCCTCCCCAAGCTCGGACTCCGCCATCGGGAGCCCGAACAGGCGCTCCGCCGCCGGGTTGCGTTCGACCACCACCCCGCGCTCGTCGTAGATCAGCAGGCCCTGCCCGATGGCCACGAAGAGCCCACGGAAGCGCTCCTCCTGCGCCCGCAGCTCCCGCTCCACCCGCTTCCTGTCGGTGACGTCGGAGATGTAGCCGTGCCAGAGGACCGCGCCGTCGGCGAGGCGCTCCGGGCTGGCCTCACCGAGGAGCCACCGCTCCCCCCGCTCCGGCAGGAGCACGCGGTATTCATGGCGCCAAGGCTCGAGGGTCTCGGCCGAGCGTAGGATCGAGTCCCACACCCCAGGCCGGTCCTCCGGGTGCAGGCGCGCCATCACCGCGGCGGCGTCCTCACGAACCTCCTCCGGCGTCACCTCGTAGATCGACCGGATCCCGTCGCTCGCGAAGGGAAAGGACGAGCGCCCGTCGGGGTCGAGCCGGTACTGGTAGATGACGCCCGGGATGTGGGCGGCGATGCGCGTAAGGAGGGTCTCCGGCGACCGCGCGCGTTCCATTCCAACCGCTATGAATCGGCGGCGGCGGGTGAGAGTTGAGCCCGCCCCGCGTCGTCGGCCAGGAGCGCCCCCTCCGCCGCCCGGACCGCGCCCCGAGGGCCCGACAAGAGCAGCACGTCGCCCGCCCGGAGGACCTCGGACCCGGTGGGCACCACCACCTCCTGCCCCTCCCGGTGCACCCCGAGCACGGAGGCCCCGGTGCGCGCCCGCAGGTCGAGCTGCGCGAGGGTCTGGCCCACCGCGCGATGGTTCTCCGTCAACCGGACCTGCACGACCGCCGGAAAGCCCGGCGGGACCACCGAGGGCGGGTCATGGAAGCCGGAGTCACCGGGGTCGGGGGCGCTCAGGGGCAAGGCGTCCTTCGCCTGGGCGAGCAGGTCGAGGAGGGTGCCGGTGCCGGAGCGGGTCTCGGTCTCCACCGCGCCCACCGCGCGCCACAACAGGACAAGGCCCACCGCCGCCGCCGCCGCCACCGCGCCGAGCACGAACGGGAACGGGAGCACCGGCCGGACCAGCGCGGCGCCGGGGACCCCGAGGCTCAGCACGGTGAGGGTGGCGAGGGCGATCTTCCACGCCCTGGCTCCCGCCACCGCCCATGGCCCTCGGGCGTCGCCGAACAGGAGCTCGGTGGTCACCAGCGACAGCCGTTGGGCGCTCCGCACCACCCCCACCACCAGCGGCAGGCCCAACAGGAGCGGGACCGCGGTGGTGAGCGCCGCCGCCGCGGGCTCGGACCATCCCCAGGCCGCGTGGAGGTAGCCGTCTACCTTCGGGCCGAGGAGCCGCCACCCCACGAGGAGCGCAACCAGACCTGCGGTGTCGAGGGCCAGGGCCCCCGCCGCCCCCCGCAGCAGCCCGCGGCGGCCGGCCGGCCGGTTGCGCAGGCGCTCGAAGAGGGCCTCGTAGAGCACCAGCCAGCTCTGCAGCCTGGACGGGAGGAGGTGGTCCACCCGGCTCACGATGGTCGGGGCGTGGCGCACCATGACGGGGGTGGTGAAGGTGGTCAGCACCGCCACCGTCACCAGGATGGGCTGCAGGCTCGGTTGCACGACCCCCGCCGCCGCGCCCACCCCGGCGATGATGAACGCGAACTCGCCGATCTGGCCGAGGGCCAGCCCGGCGTGGAGGGAGCGCCGCAGCCCCGCCCCCGACAGGACGCCGCCGAGCGAGACGGCGACGAACTGGGTCAGGACCACCGCCAGGAACACCAGGAGCGAGGGCCCGAGGTTGGCCCAGACCTGGGCCGGATCCACGGTCATCCCCACCGACACGAAGAAGACCGCCCCGAACACGTCCTTGAGGGGCACGAGGTCGTGCTCGACGTCGTGGGCCCGACCCGACTCCGCCACGAGCAGGCCCGCGAGGAACGCGCCGAGGGCCACCGAGTACCCCAGCTCCTCGGCCGCGAGCGCGAACACGAAGCAGATCCCCACCGCGACCACCACGCGGGTCTCGGGGCTCTTCATCCGCACCACCCGGCGCACGAAGCCGGGCACCACCAGCCACCCCACCCCCACCATCCCCGCCAGCACCGCGGCCAGCCGGAGCACGGTGAAGCCGATGGCCTGCCCGGACAGGCCGGTGCCGCGGGCCACCGCGGTCATCACCGCGATGAGCACGATCGCCGCCAGGTCCTGGAGGATCAGGATGCCGAGGACGAAGCTCCGCAGGTCAGCTTGCGGCTTCGCCTCCTGGAAGACCTTGCTCACCACCATGGTGGAGGAGATGGCGAGGCTGGCCCCGAGGAAGAGCGCCTCCACCGTGCCCCACCCGAACAGGCGCCCCAGCGACACCCCGACCCAGAACAGGGCGGACAGCTGGATCAGCCCGACCAACCCCACGGTGGGGATGACCTTGACGAGGGTCTTCAGGCGGAGCTCCAGGCCCACCCCGAACATCACGAGGATCACCCCGAACTCGGACATGACGTGGACCCGCCCCGGGTCCGCGAACAGCGGCACCGGGGTGTGGGGCCCCACGATGAGGCCGGCGGCCAGGTAGCCGAGGACGGACGGCTGCCTGAGGCGCCGGGAGAGCACGCCGGTGACCGCCGCGACGCCCAGCACGAGGGCGAGGTCGTGGATGAAGTGCCCGCTGGCCCCGCTCATGCGCGGCCCTCAGCAAGCCACAGGTGGCTACGAGACGTACAGCGCGCGCTCGAAGTCCGCGGGGTTCGTGGCCGCGGCCTTGGCGACCTCGAGGGTGAGGATCCCCGCCTGGTAGAGGTCGATGAGGTGCTGGTCGAAGGACTGGGTGTTGTACATCTCGCGGCTGCGCTCGATGTAGTCCTTGATCTCGGGGGTCCGGGCCGGGTCCTTGATCAGCTCCACCACGGTCAGGGTGGAGATCATGATCTCCATCGCCACCACCCGCCCCTGGTTGTCGGAGCGGCGCAACAGACGTTGCGAGATGGTGGCCCTGAGGTTCTCGGCCAGGCGCAGGCGCACCGCCGCCTGGGCGTCGTGGGGGAAGACGTCGATGATACGGCCGATGGTCTTGGCCGCGTCGTTGGTGTGGACGGTCGAGAACACCAGGTGGCCGGTCTCGGCCGCCTTCAGGCCGGTGTCGATCGTCACCGCGTCGCGCATCTCGCCCACCAGGATCACGTCCGGGTCCTGGCGGAGCGCGGCGCGGAGCGCCATCGCGAAGGACTCGGTGTCCGCGCCCACCTCGCGCTGGGTGATGCGGGAGAGCCGGTCCTCGTGGAGGAACTCGATGGGGTCCTCGATGGTGACGATGTGCTTCCTGGACTCCGTGTTGATCTCGTTGATCATCGCGGCCAGGGTGGTGCTCTTGCCGGAGCCGGTGACGCCGGTGACGAGCACCAGGCCGCGCTCCTCGCGGGCGATCTTCTTCAGCACCGGGGGCAGGCCGAGCTCGTCCAGGGTCGGCACCTTGCTCGGGATGACGCGGAGCACCGCCCCGAAGTGCCCCTTCTGCTTGAGGATGTTGACGCGGAAGCGCCCCACCCCGTCGACCACGTACGAGGTGTCGTACTCACGCAGGCGGCGCAGGTCCATCTCGAGGCCGTGCCGGGAGAGCATGTGGACGATGAGCCCCGCCATGTCGTCCGGGGTCAGGGCCTCCAGCTTCACCTCCTTGAGTACGCCGTGCACCCGCAGCGTGGGCTGGGCCCCCGCCTTGATGTGAATGTCCGAGGCCCCCGCCTTGACCGCAGCGGCCAGGAACTTGTCGAACATCCTCGGCTCCATGGCTGCTTCCAGGTCTCGCTTGACCCAGGGGGGGAGTCAAGGTGCCCGCGGGGCACTCGGTTCCGGATTGATCCCGGGGGCCTTTCCCGGGTACTGCCCTGACGTGGGCAATCTCCGCGTTGTTCGGGTCTTCGGACTCCTGGCTGTGCTCGTGGTGGCGGGCTGTGACTGCGGCGACGGCAACCTCAACCCCGTCCCCGATCAGGACGCTGGGGTCTCCGGGCGCTGCACCACCAACGACGACTGCGCCACCGGCGAGGTCTGCACCGCGGGCGCCTGCGTCTCCCTGGACCAGTGTGGCCCCGACCAGCCCTGCCCCGACCCCGAGCAGACCTGCATCGACGGCGACCGCGGCTACCGGATCTGCGTGTACACCCGCTGCGAGTCCGACGACGAGTGCCAGACGCTGACGTGTGATCCCGACCTGGTGCCGGCCTGCGTGGGCGGCGGCTGCCAGTGCGGCGTCCCCTGCCAGGGCGGCTGCCCCTTCGGCCAGGGCTGCTGCATCCCGACCGACACCTGCCAGGACCTCCCGGCCGAGTGCATGGACCTCAC
Organism: Deltaproteobacteria bacterium; assembly: GCA_020632995.1. Classification (GTDB taxonomy): domain Bacteria; phylum Myxococcota; class Kuafuiibacteriia; order Kuafuiibacteriales; family Kuafuiibacteriaceae; genus JACKEN01. Next base: position 2,122,388 of record JACKEN010000001.1, read on the forward strand.
CTGCCCGCCCGGCCAATTCGTCTCGGTCACCTCTACCGGCGCCTGGAGCGCCCAGGCCTGCGAGGTGCTGGGCGAGACCTGCCAGTGCGAGCGCCTGCCGCCCCTCCCCGAAGGCGACATCGGGCTGTATTCGGCCCTGGAGCACGACGGCCAGGGCTATGTCATGACCGCCTACAACCTGACCTACGGCGACCTGATGTTCGGGGTGGTCCAAGGTGACGGGCAGGTGGCGTGGGAGTTCGTGGATGGCGTCCCGACCTCCACCACGCCCGACGACATCACCGGCGACATCGACGGCCCGCGCCGCGGCAACGGCGCCCCCGGCCCCGACGTGGGCCTGTACACCGACGTGGTCGCGGCGGCCGACGGCACCCCGCACGTGGTCTACCAGGACCGGGACCAGGGCGCCCTCAAGTACGCGCGCCTCACCCCCCAGGGCTGGCAGACCCACACGGTCGACGGCGCCAACATCGGCGACACCGGGCGCTACGCCGCGGTGGCCCTCGACGCCCAGGAGCGCCCGGTGGTGGCCTACCTCTCCTACAAGGAGGACGTCGGCGGCCGCCGCGTGTCCACCCTGCGCCTCGCGGTGGCGACGAGCGCCACCCCCGGCGCGCCCGGCGACTGGGGCCGCCGCGATCTCGAGACCCTCGACCTCACCGGGCTGTCCTGCGCCGAGCGCTGCAACGTCAACGAGGTCTGCCTCCGCAGCACCGACCGCTGCGTCGTCCCCGACGACGAGCAGGCCTGCAGCCCGCGCTGCGAGGCGCGGGAGGCTTGTGTCAACGCGACCTGCGAGCCGGTCCGCTCCCTGCCCACCTTCATGGGCCTGCCCCGAGCCCGCGGCCTGTGGCCCTCCGCCGCGCTCCTGCCCGACGGCGGGCTCCTCGTCGCGTACCACGACCGGGTCGACATGAGCCTGAAGGTGGCCCGCATCTCCGGCCCGGACCTTTTGCAAGGTGCGTTGACCATCACCACCATCGAGGGCACCGGCGGGCCCACCGGCGCGGGCGAGGAGACCGGCCTGTACCCCAGCCTCGTCGTGACCCCCGGCGGTGAGATCCACCTCGCCTACGTGAACGCCACCCGCCAGACCCTGCGCTACCGGAACCTGAACGCGCAGCTGGCCACGGTGGTGGTGGAGGACGTGGAGTCCGGCCTCGGCCAGGGCAGCGGCCCCGACGGCGAGCTCATCGGGGCGGACGCCGCCCTGGTGGTGGACGGCAGCGGCCGGGTCCGGGTCGCCTACCAGAACGCCACCCTGGGCGACCTCCGCTACGCCCGCCGCGACGGCGCCGACACCTGGACCCTCATCACCCTGGCCGGCGACGAGCCCACCTATCAGGGCACCTACGGCTTCTACACCGACCAGGTGCTCAACCGGCAGGGCACGGAGCCCATGGTGAGCACCTACCGCTACTTCCTCTCGGCCGAGCAGGGCCCGAGGAACGGGGTGTCGGTCTTCTCTCCCCCCTGAGGTCACGGCGCGACGGCGCCGGCGTCCCCCCCGCCTCGAACGTACCGCGGATAAAGCGACATCCTCCACTGCACCAAGCCGGCGAGGGCCCCAGATGGCGGCCCTCAGGAAGGCAGAAAACAGTGAAGGCACGTCCACCTACCCTGGCGCTGGTCGCCACGCTCGCCGCTGCGAGCTGTGGCCAGGAGGCGCCCACCGCGACCGACGATCAACCCCTTCGGGCAACGCAGACCTTGGGCACCGTGGGCCCCATGGAGACGGTCCGCGGCCCATCGACCCCCGAGAGGTCGTCCAGCATCACGGCGGCCCTCGCGAAGGACGAGGGCCGAGAGCAGTCCTGCGCCGAGGGGCTGGAGCCCCCGCCGATCGCGCTCGAGTGGGCGGCTCTCGGAGAGCATGAGCTCGCCGAACGCGTAGACCCCCACCACCTCGAGCTCGTCGTGCGCAACCAGACTGGCGCGCTCCTGAAGGTCAGGTTGCGCTTCGAGGCCGACGCCGGCACCCCGAGCTCGGTGCGCGTCGGGGGCCCGACGTTCGTCGTCGACGCTCGGGAGGCCAAGACGATCACGTTCGACCTCGCCGCGCTCGACCTGCCGGTCGAGAAGATGCGGACCTCGGGCATGTTGTTCTCTTCGGCCGAGGTCTTCGACGCCGAGGGGCAGCAGCTGATCTCGGCCGTCTCCGCGCCGCTGTTCTGGCACTCCGGGACGGCCAAGCCGAGCCTCGATCCGACGATGAAGTCCGGCTTGACGGTCTACGACGAGCGCACCCACGAGCAGCGCTTCCAAGGTGGCGCCGCGCTCCGGGGCGACACCGTGCTCCCGACCCTGGAGGGCGACCAGCCGTCGCGGGTCTTCTTCGGCGACGTCGCCATCGTCACCAAGGGCCGGACCACGCCCAAGGACCTGGAGGCCCGAGGCCTGCTGAAGAGCGCCAACCCCGTCGTCGATGACGTCGTGGAGGAGAACTGATCATGCGACCCGCTCGAACCCTTCCTCTACCGCTGCTGGCCGCAGCGCTCTTCTACGCCGCCCCCGCCCAAGCCGACTACACGATCTGCGTGGTCGGGCGGGTGCAGACCATCGACTCTGGCAAGACCATCCCGCGCGGGCCGAACGCCGGTGACACGGAGGACTACTGGAGCAACGCCGACAGCGGCATCAACAAGGCGCTCCAGGGGATCTTCGTGATCGTGGACCCCCCACAGGGCGCCGACCAGGGCGAGTGGACGGACGGTGACGGCTGCGCCGACTTCAGCGGCTCCGTCCAGAACGCCAACGTCATCATCCGGTCCCGAACCAAGCGCAACGGGAACCACATGATCCTGCACGGTCAGCCCGACACGTTCTCTCCCACGACGTCCGGCTGGTCGTACGTCTTCTCCAACCAGAACCTGAACTCGAACCAGACCTACACCTATCAGAACATCGGGAGCGGCATCGCGAAGTGGACGGCGCTGTTCACCGCCAACTTCACGCTGGACCGCTGGAAGAACGTCACAACGGGCAAGTACATCCACCTGGGCGTGGACGAATCCTGCGTCGCGTCCCCGCCCTCGGCCCGCACCGACAACCGCGCCAGCGCGCACTACGGGCCTGGAAGCAGCGCCTCCAACAGTCAGATCACGTCTGGGTGGCACTACCTGGTGCTCTCCAACTGCTCGAGCACGCTGCTGACCCGCCGCAAGTCCATCGTCTCCCACGAAGTGGGTCACGCTCTCGCTGCCCTGTTCTACGCGGACAGCTCGAGCGCGGCGAACGGTGACGAGCCGAACTGCACCGACCTCAACAACGATCTGGACCCCGCCCGCAGCCCGAACAGCAGCGCGTGCACCGGATCGTCCAACTCGTACTCGATCTACACGAAGGAATGGAACTCCATCGCCTTCCGAGAGGGCTTCGCGCACTTCGTGGCCGCGGCGGCCTGGAGCGACAAGGACGACGCGGGTCGAGCCGGGTCCAGCGGCACCGGGCACGAAGCCGAGTTCACCTGGTTCAACGACCCTCAGGACCTTCGGCGCTACAACCAGGGCTCGGGCACCAACAATGGTGGGCGGCTCGAGAACATCTGTTGTGTCGAGCCAGGCAGCAACTGCTCGACGTCGTGGGACAGCGCCGCGACCAACGGCGACTGGATGCGCTTCTTGTGGTCCTACTTCACCGACGACACCTGCGGCAGCGCCCCCACCAAGAAGGAGATGCTGCAGATCTACCAGAGGACGCGTTTGAACGGCGGCCTGACGAAGGGCAACTACTATACCCGAGCCCGAACGGCGATGCGCCAGCTCGTCACCTCGAGCTGCCTGCGGGGCCGCTGGGATACGTGGGCGATGAGGACGGGCGTCGACAACGACACCTGATGCCCCCTCGCCTCACTCGACCGGAAACAGGATCTGCTCGATCGCCGCGTGGAGCGCGCGGGAGTGGGACTGTCCGTCGGCGGTGTCGCCCGCGTGCGTGAGGACGACGATCACGACGCGCTCGTCTGGGTAGGCGTAGAGCAGCGCGTTCGGTCCGAAGTCCTCGTTCCCGCGGACGAAGACCCGGCGTACGCCGCCGTCGGTCGTCCCGACGAACCAGCCCGCCGCGGCGTGGCCCTCCCGAATCTCCGCGACCGGCGTGAAGAGCGCCGCGGCGTCGGCGACGACCCGGCCGCGCTCCTCTGCCCGGGCGGGGACCAGCGCGCGATACCAGCGGAAGAGATCCTCGGTCGTCGAGTACCAGCCCTGACCGCCCCAGCTCCGCCGCCGGAGGCGCTCGGGGGTCGCCTCCTTCGCCGGCGCCACGAGCGCGGCGCGCGCCTCGTCGGTCTGCCCGGTGTCGTCCAGGCCCAGCGGGGCGAGGAGCTCGCGCTCCACGAAGGTGGGGTACGGCGCCCCGCTCACGACCTCGACGATCGCGGCCGCGAGTTGATAGTTGTCGTTGGAGTATCCGAACGCCTCGCCCGGCGGGCGCGCCAGCGGGACTCGGGCGATCGCGCTGACCGCGGCTTGCCGATCCGCCGCGTCCTCGCTCGCGTAGGTCTGGGGCAAGCCGGAGGTGTGCGTCAGCAGCTGGCGCACGGTGATCGCTCGCTTGTCCTCCGGGAGGTCCTCGAAGAACCTCGACAGCGGATCATCGAGCGTGAGCTTGCCGCGATCGCGGCACACGAGGATCGCGGCGGCGGCGAACTGCTTGCCGACCGACGCGATCCAGAAGCGCGTCTTCGTCCCGCGCGGCACGCCGTGGGCGCGGTGCACGAGGATCTCGTCGTCGCGCGCGACCAGAACGGAGCCCGTGAAGCCGGCGCGGATCTGCCGGTCGATCGCCGCGTCGATCGCGGCGCTCGGTCCGCTCGCGCAGCCTGCCGCGAGCACGAGGAGCAACCCGAGGGCGCGCTTCACAAGGCGTCCGGTACACGCAGGGGGCCCGGCGCAGCAAGGGCCCCGATGTAGTCACGCCCTTCACATTCGGCGCGGGCTCCAGCGCGCCCGGCTACTCCCGCTCGACCGGGCAGGCCCCGAGCAGCGGGGCGTCGGTGTTCTCGCCCCCCTGAGGCCGCAAGGCAACCTGCAGCGTCACCGGGGCCTCGGGGCTCGACACCGCGCCCATGACCCGCGCCACCCCGTCGGGCGCCATGCGGCCCTCGAGCTCGAAGCGCTGCCGGACCCAGTCGCGCTCGTTTCGGGCGCGCAGGCTCACCTCGAGCTCCACCCGCACCGCGCCGTCCCCCTCGCGGAACGCGCAGGCCTTGAGCTCCTGGTCCTGGTCCGCCGCGTTGTCGGTGGCGGTGGCGCAGGCGTGGTTCGCCACCCCCAGGCGCACCGCGTAGGCGGCGTGGTGGGGCCGGGTGACGTAGACGTCGACGAGGTACGCGGCGCCGGCCGCGGGCTCGGGGACGGGGTCCGGCGCAGCGTCCGCGGGCCGGGGCTCGGGCACCATGCCGAGCAGGGCCACCGTGACGCTGGTGGCGACGCCCAACATGACGCCGCCGAGGAGGAGGGAACGGAGGGGGTTGTTCATGGAGGGCGACCAAAGCAACCGTCGTGCCACGCCGCCCCGCCCCTGCGTACCAGGCCCGGCCGGACAGAGTGTCCCGGCCCCGGCCGCGCCCAGCGACAATGCGTCCGGGCCGCCCTGGGGCGTCACTTGCCTTTCCCGCGCCACGCGTTCCTCATGGAGCGTCAGAGGGCGGGCCAGCGATCTTCGGCCCGCGCGACGCCATGACGCTCCACCCCCCAGCCTCCCCCGCGGAGGTCGACACCACGCCCCCGGCCGCCGGGGTCACGCGCCCGTCCGAGGAGACGGACGACCCCTCCTTACCCCGGGCGTCCGTGCCCCCCGCGGGGCACGACGCCGACGACCTGGATCCGGCCCGCACGCTCTGCGCGCCCGACGCCCTGGCCGCGCGCCTGGGGCCGGCGTGGCCGCACCTGGTGCGCCTGCTCGGCCCGATCGAGGAGGCCCACACCCTCGAGGGGGTCTGCGCCGCGGCGCTCGCCGCGATGCTCCCCGACGGCCTCGAGCGCCCGCGTTCACGGCAAGCTCTCTTGCGAGCGGCGGGGCCTGAGCGGGGGCTGGTGAACCTGTTCCTCGACGCCCTCGGCCCGCGCGAGCGGGCCCTGCTCTTCGACGGCGCCCTGCCCCCGCGCGCCCTGGCGGCAGCCTACGCGCGCCGGGCCGCCCATCGCGCCGCGTCCGGGGTCGACCATGCCGCCCTCGAGGCGGCGGAGCGCGCGCGGGTGGACGTCATCGTGGTGGGCGCCGGCCTCGCCGGGCTCACCGCGGCCCAGGACCTCGAGCAGGCTGGCTTGCGGGTCCTGGTGCTCGAGGCCTCCGCCCGGGTCGGCGGCCGGGCCGAGGTCGAGACCGTGGACGGCACCCCGATCGACCTCGGCGCGGCGTGGATCCACGACGCCCCCCAGAACCCCCTCACCGAGCTGGCTCGGCGCCTCGGCCTGACCCTGCGCACCGACGCCGGGCCGCGCTGGGTGTTCGGCGGGCCGGGCACGCCCCAGGCCGAGGGGCGTCGCCTGCAGGCGGCCTACGACGCGCTGTCCGAGGCCTGGCTCCGGGCCGGGCGGCGCTACGACGTGCCCGCGGCCCGGGTGCCGGTGCCCGCGGCGGCCCGGACCGAGGGCGCGGCGGCGCTCTGCGCGCCCCTCAGCATGGGGGTGGAGCCGGAGCAGGTGTCCACCCGCGACTACGCCACGATCTTCGACGAGGGCCACGCCCTGATGGTCGAGGAGGGCCTGGGCACCCTGGTCGAGGCGATGGCCCACGGCCTCACCGTGCTCACCGAGCACCCGGTGCAGCGGGTGGTGTGGCGCGGCGCCGACGGCGTGACCGTGCACGCCGGGCATCGGCGCTTCAGCGCTCGCGCGGTGCTCCTCACCGTCCCGCCGCGGGCGGTGAGCGCCGGCAAGCTGTCCTTCGATCCGCCGCTCCCCGAGGCCAAGCGGGCGGCGGCGGAGGCCCTCCCCATGGGCCGCCTCGAGAAGGTGCTGGTGACGTTCGAGCCCGACGCCCTCCCCGCAAGCTGGCCTGCGTTCTTGCGCCTCCACCACGCCTCTGCCCCCGACGTGGAGCTCCTCGTCCGGCCCTTCGGCCGGCCCTGGGTGGTGGGCTTCGTGGGTGGCGACGCCGCCCGCGCCGCGAACCCGGACGAGCGTGCGCGCCGGGTGAAGGCGGTGCTGGCCAGGATCCTCGGCCCCGAGATCATGGATCGCGCCGGGACGGTCCACGCGACCCGGTGGGGCGAGACCCCGTGGATCCACGGGGCGTATTCGGTCGCCCGGCCTGGCCACCACGCGGCGCGGGCGGCGTGGGGGGCGCCGGTGGCGGGCCGCCTCTTCTTCGCGGGGGAGGCCGCCCACGGGCGGTGGGCGCAGTGCCTGCCCGGAGCGTTCCTCACCGGCCGATCCGCCGCGCAGGACATCGTGGAGACCCTGGTTCCGCGCCGCCCCGCCGCGGTGGGGTAGCCCCGATGATGTGCGCTCGACCACTTTTCGTATGTGGATCTTCGAGTCGCTTGGTGTAGACATCTCGGCGGATGGTGCTCTCCTGCCTGGTGGAGCCGCTGGTCCAGCCCCTGGTGGGGCGCGGTACCCGTGGCCCGGCGCGACGCACGGCCCTCTCGCGGGGCCGGCTGGCCGCCTCCGCCCTGGCCGTGAGCGCGCTCCTGGCGGTGGCGACCAACGCCGACGCCCAGGACCTCCTCGAGGGCCGCACCGCGCCTGCCAAGTCACAGTGCTGCGCGCGCACCGCCCACAAGAAGCCGGCCGCCGTCCCCTACCGTGAGGTGCTGGCCCGCTTCCTCGCCGCCCGCCGCGAGGACGACATCGTGGTGGCGCCGGCCCTGAGCGCGGACTTCGAGCAGGAAGCGATCGGAGTCCACCGCCTCAGACACGCCCGCAACCTGGTCCGGGACTCCGGGCCAGGGCTCGGAGTCGCACGTCGACTGGCCAGGGTCACGGCCCCGGCCGAACGCACATTCCTACTCTTCGCGTCCGGGCAACACATGTCCGGCGCACCCAACGCGAGCGCGATCTAGCTCCGCCCTCGGCCGACCTGGTCGTGGCGCGGCGGCTCTCGCTGACGCGCGTGCCTCCCGTCACAAAAAGTCGTCCGGTGGTGGAACTTCACCGAACCTTGGGCTGTCAGTAGCTGGCCGAGGTCTTTTAGAGAGCGCGGAGGCGCTCAGGAAAGCAGAAGGAGACGCATCGAATGTTCGATGAAATCGCACACAAGTTCCAAGAGGGCGGCTGGGGTATGTACCCGATCCTGGTCTGCTGGATCTTCATCATGGCCATCGGGATCGAGCGGTTCTACTACCTGTACTTCAAGGCCTCCGTGTCCAAGGACGCCTTCGTCCAGGCCATGCGGAAGTACATCCTCGCCGGCAACGTCGGTAAGGCCCTCGCGCTGTGCAGCCAGACCCCCACCCCGATGAGCAACATCATCAAGTCGGGCCTGGTGAAGGTGAACAAGTCGGACTCCGAGGTGCAGGCCGCCATGGACGAGGCCTCCCTGCGTGAGGTCCCGCGTCTCGAGAAGCGGACCGCCTACCTCGCGATGCTCGCGAACGTGGCGATGCTCGCCGGCCTCCTGGGCACCATCGTCGGCCTCATCCGCTGCTTCGGCGCGGTGGCGTCCGCCGACCCGTCCGAGAAGGCCACCCTGCTCGCGCAGGGCATCTCCGAGGCCATGAACTGCACCGCGTTCGGCCTCATCACGGCCATCCCCGGCCTGCTGTTCTTCTCGCTGCTGAACGGCAAGACCCAGCACCTGAACGACGACATCAACGAGGCGTCGGTCGCGGTGTTGAACCTGGTGGTGACCAACCGCGACAAGCTGGACCTGTCGACGCTCGGCGCCGCGCGGGAGGACTGATCGGCCCCCTGGGCCGATCCTGACCAAGGAGGTGAACCATGGCTGGTGGCGGTGGACCTCCAGTACCAGAGGGAGCAGGCGGTAAGAAGCCCGTCGACTTCCAGATCAACCTGATCCCGTGCATCGACCTGCTGTCGGTGCTGATCTCGTTCCTTCTCATGACCTCGGTGTGGACCCAGATCGCGAAGATCGACGTGAAGCAGAAGCCTACCCAGGCGGACGAGCAGCCGGAGGAGCAGAAGGACGAAGACAAGATCGACCTGACGGTCTTCGTGAAGGCCAACGGGTACACGGTGACCCAGAAGAACGTGGTGGTGAAGGAGATCGAGAAGAAGGGGGACGAGTGGGACTCGGCCACCCTCGCCGAGGTCTTGAAGGGCGTGGCTGCTGAGCACCCCGAGAACCACGACGTGACGTTGAAGAGCGAGGATACGGTGCCGTATCAGGAGCTCATCACCGTCATGGACATCTGCCTCATCCACAAGTTGGAGGGCATCCAGGTGTCCGGGGTCGAAGGATAGGAGGAGCGGATGCCGATCAAGAAGCCTCACAAGCGTCCGTTCGCGCCGTGGCTGCGGGACCACAAGGCCCTCAGCGGCGGCGGCAAGAAGCTGTCCAAGAACTCGGACCTCCTGCTCACCCCCCTCATCGACATGTTCGTGATCCTGGTCGTGTTCCTAATCATGAACTTCTCGGCGAGCGGTGAGTTGGTGTCCATTTCGAAGGACATTCAGCTGCCCAAGGCGACCACCACCGCACAGATGGAGCGGGCCCCGATCATCCAGATCTCGGCCAACACCGTCGCGGTGGAGGGCGTGAAGGTTGGCGACTCGGAGGATCTCCTCAAGGACGATGACCTCCGGATCCAGGACCTGACGGACAAGCTGCAGGAGATGCGCAAGGTCGACGAGATGATGCATCCCGGTCAGCCCTTCAAGGGGCAGATCATCATCAACTGCGACAAGGACATCGACTTCAAGCTGATCAAGAAGGTCATGTTCGCCTCGGCCGAGGCGGGCTACGCCAACTTCAACTACGCGGTCCTCGTGTCCGGCCAGGTGGCCGGCGAAGGCGAGGCCGGCGCGGGCGGCGGCGAGGGCTAGACCCCCGTAACCCCCAGGGTCGCCAGGAACCCCCTGGCGGCCCTATATTCCTCTCACAAGTGTCGTTCGAGAGCCCAGTGCGGCTAGGTCCGTACACGCTCCTGGAGCCCCTCGGCCAGGGTGGCATGGCTCAGGTCTTCATCGCCCGCCGCGACGGCGCGAGCGAGCTCACCGTCCTCAAGCTCCTGCACGCGAGCATGGTGCAGAACAGCGAGGCGGCCCGGCGCTTCATCCGCGAGGCCAACATCGCGTCGCAGCTCCAGCACCCCGGCATCGCCCAGCTCCTGGACGCGGGCTGGGAGGCCGACCGCTTCTACCTCGTGATGGAGCTGATCGCGGGCCAGACGCTCGAGGACGTCCTGAAGGCGACCCGAGCCCACGGCGGGGTGCCGCCTGCTGACATCACGGTGCCGCTGCTCCTGCAGGCGCTCGACGCCCTCGCCTACGCCCACACCCTCCGCGACCTGGACGGGCGACCGCTCGGGCTGGTGCACCGGGACCTCTCCCCCCGCAACATCATGGCGGGCTACGACGGACGCACCCGCATCATCGACTTCGGGGTGGCGAAGGGCGCGGTCGACGAGTTCAAGACCGCGGCCGGGATGCTGATGGGCACCCCGTACTACATGTCTCCCGAGCAGGCGATGGCGACCGAGGTCGACCACCGCAGCGACCTGTACACCGTGGGCGCGGTGCTCTTCGAGATGCTGGCCGGGCGGAGGCTGATCCAGGCCAAGGGCCGGCCCGCGATCCTGCGGGCCGTGGTCGCGGAGCCTCCGCCGCGCCTGCGGGCGGCCAACCCCCACGCGCCGGCCGCCCTGGACCCGGTGCTCGCGAAGGCCCTGGCCAAGGACCCCAACGACCGCTTCCAGAGCGCGGAGGCCTTCGCCGGCGCCCTCCGCGACGCCGCAGGCCCACTTGCGGACGCGGGGCACGCGGCGCTGGCCCGCTACATGGGCCTGCTCTTCGGGCCTCAGATCCAGGCCGCGGCCGCGCGGCGGCGCCTCATCGAGGAGCAGCCCGCGTTCGAGCCGACTCGGGTCGCGCCTGGAACGGCAAGCCTGGTTGCACCGAGCCCCCTCTCCGCCCCCGACGCCGCGGACCGGACCCGCACCGCCTATCAGGGGTCGGACGGGCTGGTGGATCCGACCCGGGTGGCCGACCCCACCCAGCTCGCAGACGGCGCGCGCAACTGGGCGGAGCCGTTCGTCTACTCCACCCTCCCGCCGCCCCCGCCCCGCCGGTTCCCGGGGTGGGCGGTGATGGCGCTGGGGATCCTCATGCTCCTCGGGTCCATCTCGGTGGTCCTCGTGCTGAAGCTCCGGAGCGCGCCGGTGGTGCTCGAGACCGCCGCGGTCCCGGCGGTCGCGCCCGCGACCTCGACGCCCGAGGTGGCGCCCGCCGCCGCCGCACCCGAGGCCGCACCCGAGGCCGCACCCGAGGCCGCGCCCGAGCCGCCGCCGAGCGGTGCCCCGCCGCGCTCGGCGCCCGTCGAGGCCCCTGCGCGAACCCGGACCCGGGCCCCGGAGGCAGATCGCCCGCCGAATGAGGCCCAGGTGGCCGCGCCCACCCCCGCGCCGCCCTCCCCCAAACCCAACGGCCTCGCCGCTCGGTTGAGCGCGGTGGCCCAGAACCGGGACCGGGGGGCGGCCTTCGCCCTGGCGAAGGAGCTGCAGGCGGCCGCCCGCGCCCTCCCCGCCGCCCAAAGGGCCCGGGTCGAGTCCGAGCTGGAGCGGGTCTTCTACACCCAGGACGTGGACGTGATGGTGGATGCCCTGAGAGCCGGACTCCGCGAGCTGAACGCCAGCAACTGAAACCCTACATGCCCCGATAACCACCTACGTCATGGTGGCGGTGCATCGCGAGCTCCCGACCCAGCGCCGCCTGGAGAGCCCGGCTGAGGCCGCGGCTCCGGTCTCGCAGATCGTGGCGGAGGCCGAGCGCCGCGCGACCACGAGCGGCCCCCTGGCCCCCAGCCTCACCCGCCCCACCACGCCCCCGGTCCGGGCGGTGCCCCGAACCCCCGCCGCGATGGGCGCCTGGTGGGGTCAGCGCCTGTTCGGCTCCGTGAAGGGCGCGCTCCTCGGCGCCGCCGCCGCCCTCCTCGCCACCGGGATCAGCACCGCTCGAGCCGCGGGCGGCGAGGCCCGAGGCACGCGCAAGGAGCTCGTGTTCGTGGGCATGAACCCCGGCGCGGAGCGGGAAGCCAACACCCTGAAAGGCTGGTCCCCCACCGGGGTCGCCTTCGTCGGCCCCGCCCGCATCCAGGACCACGCCCTGGTGAACGGCAGGCTCGTGGACCTGGCCGGCGCCCCGGGCCGTGAGGCCTTCGCCCGCGCCCTCGGCCTGTCGACCGAGAAGCAAGCCAAGTTGACAGCCCTCCTCGAGAAGACCGACCGCTGGGGGCGGGACGAGCTCGCGCGGCTCGCCCGCGTGTTCGCCGAGGGCGAGCACGGCGACCGGGTCATCGAGCGCATCGTCCTCAGCGGCCACAGCCTCGGCACGGGGATATGGGGCGACGGCAACGGCGAGATATCGTGGGCCAACCTCGCCGAGCTGGCCGAGGTCTTCCCGAAGGCGGCGCGGCAGGTGGAGGACCTCGCGGTCGCGGCCTGCTACGCGGGGGGCGAGGCCCAGGCCCAGCGCTTCAGGGCGATCTTCCCCCACCTGAAGACCTTCTGGGGCTACCAGGGCAGCGCCCCCGGGGCCGCGAGCGGCTCGGTGTGGCACCTCAAGCGGTGGGAGGCCCAGACCCGGGGCCCGACCGACACCAAGCTCGACCGAAAGGCCGTCGCCGGCCTGCGCAAGGGTGAGAACGTGGCCACCTGGAGCGCCTCGCGAGGCTACGACGACGGCCGCGCGCCCGCCCCCCTCGCGTCCCTCCGGGCCAACTACCAGGTTACGGTGGGGATGGTGGACCGATACCGCACCGGCGAGCTCGAGATGACGAACCCCGGCTCGGGGCCGCTCCGCCGCCACTACGAGAACCTGCAACGCCTCTTGCAACGCGCGGACCTGCCGGCCGAGGAGCGCCCCCAGCTGGACGCCGAGCGGCAGGAGGTCATCCGCCTCATCTACTATCGCCGGGTGGCCGGGTACTTCGAGGCCGAGCACGGCGCGACCCTCGACCGCGCCTTCAAGAGCCTCGGCCTGGAGCGGCCCGACTTCGCGACGCTCCCGAGGAAGGACGCCCTGGTCGCCATCACCGACTTCGATCTCGCGGCGCAGAGCCAGACCGGCCTGAGCCCGGCGGTGCGCGAGGCGCAGGCGCTCCTGGTGCATGGCCTGCGCGACATGCGGGCAGAGAGGATCCCGCAGGCATGGCTGTGATGCGCGCCCTCCTCTTCGCCCTCGTGGTGGCGGCGCCAGGCGCTGCCGCGGCCGCCCCGTGCGAGGCGAGCGCGCAGGCTCTCCTGCAGAAGGTCGAGCAGCTCCCCCTCGACGCGCGTGCGCCCCGGATCCTCGCCGCCCTCGCCAAGGACGACGCGCTGGGTTGCGGCGTGGTGAGCGCGGCCCACTGGCGGGCGCCGGTCCAGACCCCCGAGGGCTGCGGCCGAGGGCAGCCAGAGGCGTGCATCACCTCCGAGATCATCCCGATCGCCCCCGAGGTGCTCCTCGACGCCGACATCCCGACCTTCCTCCGGGTGCAGGCCGCGGCGCGCGCGCTGAGCGAGGCCGGTCAGCTCTCCCGACCCCTCCGGCGGCTCTTCCAGGTGCTGATCCTGTCCGACGCGGTCCGGCGCGGCGCGTAGTCCCTGTCACCGCGGAGGATATCCCACGGAAGGGCGATATTGACCGTCGAACCAGGCTCCGTACCATCGACTCATGCCCGCAGTGTCCCTGCCCACCGCCCCACAACTCATCGCCCACATGGGGTCACTCGGGTATCGAGTATTCGAGGGAGTCCTCAACCTCAACATCGTTGGGCTCCGGGGCCCCAACCGCGTCGCGGGCGCCTGGGACGATCGCATCGGGGTGCTCTACCAGGTGCGAGGCACCGCCCCTGACGCGCTGGAGTGGAGACTCGAGCTCTACGAGGCCACCACCGACCCCGGCCGGCACTATCTCAACGAGCCCATGCGGCCCGTCGGCACCGCAGTCCTGGTGCCTGGGCAGTATCGAGGTGTCTATGAGTTCGGCCTGCACCGAGGGAGGTACGAGGCCCTGGTGCAACGGCAACCCATGCGCTTCTGGCGCGACGGCGACTGCGACGACTTCCTCGACCTCGAAGGCCCCGAGGAGGAGGCCATCATCGGATGCAACCTCCACCGCGCGGCCGCGCACGCGCTCGTCCCCGACGTGGGCCGCTACTCCGCGGCGTGTCAGGTGGTCCGGGATCCCGCGCACTTCGCCGCCCTCATGGACCTGTGTCACCACTCGGCCGACCAGGGCTACGGGGACCGCTTCAGCTACACGCTCATGGACTGGCCGCCCCGAGCCTAGGTCTCAGTCCCAGACGAAGAGCCACTTCACTCCGCGGTAGAGACCGTAGAACACCCAGCCCACCGGACCGGGGGTGGCGGGGTCCTCGACCGTGAGGTGCACGTCCGCGAAGGCTACCTTGCCCTCCTGGTCGCTGAGCTGGGCCTCGGCCAGGGCCAGGCTCTCGTTCACGCGGGCCAGCTCCCGCTCCACCGCGAGGATCTCCTCAACCGTCTGGGCCTTCTCCAACAGGGCGAGCAGGCGCGCCCGGAGCGCCCGGTCGCTTTCGGCCCGGATCCGGAGGTCGCGCACCACCCCGGTGACCTCGGGGGCCTGGATGGAGCTCTCGGTGATCGGCGCGAGGGCCTCGAGCCGGGTCATCACCTCGGCCAGGCGGGGCTCGGGGACCCGGAGGTGCAAGGTGGCCTCCTCTTCCGCCAGCACCATGCCCCCGACCTCCTGGCTGAGGGCCCGGACCCCCTCCCGGTGATGGGTCGCCTGCTCGGCGCCGTCCACCTCCTGGGTCACGAAGGCGGTGCGGGCCTGCAGGACCCCCTCGGGCGAGGGCGTGGCCACCGGGGCCATGCTGCGGCCGCCGGCGCACCCGGCGAGGACGAGGAGGGTCAGGGGGAGGAGGCGCTGCTTCATGCCCCGGTGCAACGGGCGGGGCGCGCGGAGGGTCTCGTGCGCCCCGTCACTTCCCGGCGCGGGCCATGACCTCGCGGATGTGGGCCACCACCGGGGGGAACAGGTGCATGTCGAGGGCCTGGCGCGGGGTGTACAAGCCCCAGTCCACCACCTCGCGGTTGTCGATATCGACCTCGGGGATGGCGTCGACCTCGAGGAAGAAGATCTCGACGTGGTCCCGCTTGCCCTCCCAGTCGTGGGTGATGTCCACCGAGGGCACGAGGTCCTCCTCCCGGAGGCCGGTCAGCCCCAGCTCCTCGCGCAGCTCCCGCAAGGCAGCCTGCCGAGCCGGCTCACCCGGGCGCACGTAGCCGCCGGGCAGGCTCCGGTAGGGGACGTAGGAGTTCTTCACGAGGAGGATCTGGCCCTGGTGCCAGATGCCGACCAATGCCCCGTGGGTGTTCGGGTGCCGCACCGCCCAGTACACGCGCATGGCGCGGTAGGCGCTCTTGTAGGCCAGACGGATCGCGCGATCCAAGGGGCTGGGGACCTGCACCCGTCGCATGTCAGGCTGGCTCCACCAGCTCCACGTCGATCCCCACCGCCTTCATCAGGCGCAGGGCGTTGGTGGACTGCACCGGCCCCTCGCGGAGGCGGTAGTCGAAGGAGATCCGGTCCGCCAGGACCTCGTCGCAGAAGTGCTGGTTCGTGGCCCGCCCCGCGGGCAGGGTGTCGGCCACCTTGGCCAGGGCGAGATCGTGGGTCGTGACGATGCCCATCGCCCCCGCCAGGCTCAGCCAGCGCACCACGCTCACCGCCCCGATGTAACGCTCCTTGCTGTTGGTCCCGTGGAGCATCTCGTCCAGGAGGTAGAGCAGCGGCGGATCCGAGACCCGGGCCTCGTCCACGATGTGCTTGAGGCGGGCGAGCTCCGCGTAGAAGTGGGAGGTGCCGTGAGCGAGCGAGTCCACGATGCGCACCGAGGTCGCCAGGCGCATCCGCGACAGGCGCAGTCGCCGCGCGGGCACCGGCGCCCCCGCCTCGGCCAGCACCACCGCGAGCCCCACCGCGCGCAGCAGCGTGCTCTTGCCGCTCATGTTGGAGCCGGACAGGATCAGCACCGAGCCCGGCCCGCCGAGGTCGAGGTCGTTCGCGACGACCTTCCTGCGATCGATGAGGGGGTGGCTCAGGCCCTCGGCGGTGAAGGCCGGGGCCCCCTCGAACATCTCCGGCATCGCGTAGTCGGGGCGCTCGTGGGCCAGAGCCGCGAGCGAGGCGAGCGCCTCGATGTCGCCCAGGGCCTCCAGCCAGCCGCGCAGGCGCGGCCCGGTGGTGCGCCGCCACCGCTCGGTGCGCAGCACAAGGTTGAGCTCCCACAAGGTCGCGGGGCCCACCGAGAGGGCGAAGAACATGTTCAGCCGGGCGTCGAGGAGGTTCACCAGGCTCTGGAGCCGCGCAATCTGCCTTGCCGCCGGCACCCCCTCGGTGGCGAGGCGCTGGTGGATGTCGTTCAGCAGGCCCGCTTGCGCCGGGGCCGCCTCCACCGCCTGGATGAGGCGGGCGTAGCGCATCAACACCCGCTCCGGGCCCGACAGGACCTGGGCCCGGGCCTCCACCATGCCGCGCGTCCCGAGGATCACCGCGGCGTGCAACAGGAGCGCCCCCGCGAGGGGCCAGCCCGCCTCGGTGAGGACGTAGAGCACCACCGCGGCCGCGGTGAACAGCGGCACCGCCACCCCCGCCACCGCGAGCAGGCCGGGCACCGGCAGGGGCGGGGCGCGCTCCGCCCACTCCAAGAGGGCGCTGTCGTCGGCGACCCGGTGGTCCTCACCCGCCGAGGCGGTGACGAGCGACTCCCTGAGGTCGAGGTTGGGCGCCAGCTCCGCCACCGCGGCCTGCCGCGCCACCACGGTGTCGAGCGGTGCCCCGCCCGCGAGCCAGCGCGCCAGGGTGCGACGGCCGGGTGCGGTGGCGGCCCGACACAGGAGCTGGAAGAGGGAGGCCTTGCCGAACAGGTCGAGGTCCTGCGCGGTGGCCACCGCGCCCTCCCCCACCCCGGCGCTCGCCACCCCCGGCCCCGCGAAGTCCGCCCCTTCGTCGGGGAGCTCACGCCAGCGCTCCTCGAGGCGGTCCACGCTCTCCCGGTAGAAGCGCACCGCGGCGGCCATGCGGCGGCGGCGGTCGAAGGCGCGGTCCTGCTTCACGCCCAGGATCACGAAGCCGGCCGCGAGGGGGATCAGGGCCAGCCAGGGCCCCCCGCCCCGGGTCCACAGGGGCAGGAAGATCAGGAGCACCGCGACCGCGAGGAGCACCAGGCGGAGGTTCCCGAGGCGGTCCACCGACCGCTCGGCCGCGGCCAGGGCGGCCTCGCGGTCCTGCAGGCGAGCTTGCAGCCCCGGGAGGGGGCTCTCAGCGACGGAGGTCATGATGGGCGCGGTCCGAGCTCACTGAGCAGCGGCGGGCGCCTGGGCGGGGTCGACGATGGAGGCGTCGTAGCGGACGGTCAACCTGTCCTGCGGCTCCAGCGTGAGGTCCGGCTTCTGGGTGGTGACGATGTCCAGCCGATTGAGCTGCCCCTCGGCCACCTGGAACGTGTAGCGGGACTGGATGTTGAACTTGTAGCCCTCGAGGTAGGTGAAGGGCCCGTAGGCCTGCCCGCGCATCCGCACCGCCACCTTGAGCTCGTGATCGCCGGGGCCGATCGGGCCCGAGAAGAGCTGCAGGGGCTCGCCCTCGTCGAGGCGGCCGTCGCTGTTCTCGCGGTCGAAGATGGTCTGGCCATCCAGGGTGTAGGTCGCGCGCTCCACCGTGAAGCCGTTCCCGGCCTCGCTCAGGTGGGAGATGATGGCGCGGGTGCGGACCACCACGCCGCTCAGGGCGCTCGTCTTGAGCGCGTTGACCCGCATCTCGGCCCGCTCGATGCGCTTGGTCATGACGTCGATGCGCTCCCGGAAGCTCAACAGCTGGGTCCGGTAGTCGGTGATCGCCGCCTCGTTCACCGACGGCTTCGCCGACGCCGGGGCCGCGGTGGGGGCGGGGGCGATCTCCGGCAGCGCCGGGGTCGCCTCGGGTGCTGCCTCTTCCACCGGGGCGGGCGCCTCAGCGGGCGCCGGGTCCTGGGCCAGGGCGGGGGTGCCGAGGCACAGCGCCATGATCAGGGCGGCCGAGCTGTAGCTACGCATGGTCAGGCCTCCGGATAGCATCGTTTCCAAGGACACGCATCCCCCCGGTGGGACACATCGGCCCCCGACGCACATACTTGAGTCGGCAGCCCTCAGCCCGCGACGTCCCGCATCCCGTACAGGCCTGGCGCGCGCCCCGGCTGGCCGAGGAACCGCGCCGCGGCCACCCCGCCCGCCGCGAAGAGGTCCCGGGAGGCCGCGCGGTGGGTCAGCTCGAGCCGCTCGGTGGGGCCGACCAGGTACACGGTGTGCTCCCCGATGATGTCGCCGCCCCGGATGGACTGCAGCCCGATCTCATCCTGCCCGCGGGGGCCCACGTCCCCCGCCCGGGCGCAGATCGCGTCCCGCTCGAGGTCCTGACCCCGGGCCTCGGCCACCGCCCGGCCGAGGGCCCAGGCGGTGCCGCTCGGGGCGTCCCGCTTCTTGGCGTGGTGCAGCTCCAGGATCTCGAGGTGGTAGCCCGGCAGGGCCGCCGCCGCCCGGCGGGCGAGGTCGATGAGCACCGCCACCCCGAGGGAGAGGTTCGGAGCGAGGAGCACCGGGATGCGCTGGGCCGCCGCCTCGATCCGGGCCTGGTGCCCGGCCTCGAAGCCGGTGGTGGCGAGCACCACCGGCGCCCCGACCTCGATCGCCTGCTCGAGGTGCGTCAGGGCGGCGGCCGGCGGGCTCACCTCCAGCACCACCCGCCCGGCGGAGATCACGCCGAGGTCCGCGGTGGCCACCCCAGCGCAGCCGGCCAGCTCGGGGGCGAGGCTCGCCACCAGCGCGCCCTCCCCCGCCCCGCCGGCCCGGACCAGGGCGCCCATGAGCGCGAGGTCGGGGGCCTGGTACACGTGCGCGCAGAGGCGGCGCCCCAGGCGGCCCGCCGCCCCCGAGACCACCACCTCGATCAAGACATCCACCCCTGCAGGTCCGCGTCCTCCGCCATGCCGCGGTAGGCGTTCATCGCCGCCCGCACCTTCATGGCCAGGCCGTCGTCGGCGGTGACCAGGGGCATGCGCACCCGGGCCGGGGCCCAGCCCGCCAGGGCCATCGCCGCCTTCACCGGGATCGGGTTGGAGGACAGGAACATCGCCTTCGAGAACTCCACGATGCGCGAGTTCAGGGGCCGCGCGGTGGCGAAGTCGGCGGCAAGGGTGGCCTTCACCAGCTTCGCGGTGTCGCCCGGGATGATGTTGCTCACCACGCTGATCACCCCGCGCCCGCCCACCGCCACGAAGGGCAGGATGGTGAAGTCGTCGCCGCTCAGCATCGCGAAGGGCTTGTCGCCCACCAGCGTCAACGTCTCTTGCGCCCGGATCATGTTCGCGGTGGCGTCCTTGAGCCCGATGATGACGCCCTCGTGCACCAGCTTGGCGATGGTCTCGGGCATCAGGTCGCTCGCGGTCCGGCCGGGCACGTTGTAGGCGATGATGGGCATGCCCACCTCCTCCCAGATCGCCTTGAAGTGCCGGAACATGCCGTCCTGGGTGGGCTTGTTGTAGTAGGGGCACACCACCAGGGCCACGTCGGCCCCCCACGCCTTGGCGCGCTTGGTGTTCTCCACCGCGATGCGGGTGGAGTTGCTCCCGGTGCCGGCGATGATGGGGGCCTTGCCCTCCGCCGCCTCGATGGTGGTCTTCACCACCCGCTCTTGCTCCGCGTCGGTCAGGGTGGCGGTCTCGCCGGTGGTGCCGCAGGGCACCAGGCCGTCGATCCCGTGCTCCAGCTGCGCCTTCACCAGCCGGGCCAGGGCCTTGGTGTCGACCTTGTCCTGCTCGTCGAAGGGGGTCACCAGGGCAGTAAAGGCACCTTGCAGTCTCTCGATCATCGCTCGCTCCTCCTCGGAATCACTCGAACCACTCTGGCGCGGCCTCGCCTTCCACAAGGCCCTCCAGCCGCTCCCGGGCCCGCACCACCGCCCACCGGTCCCCGCTCACCAGCACCTCCGCCGCCCGGGGGCGCGAGTTGTAGGTCGAGGACATGACGAACCCGTAGGCGCCCGCGCTCATCACCGCCACCAGGTCTCCCGCCGCCACCGGCTGCAGGGCCCGGTCCCGGGCGAACGTGTCCCCCGTCTCGCAGATGGGGCCCACCACGTCCACCACCTCTTCCGGCGCCCCCGTCCGCCGCACCGGCCAGATCTCGTGGTGGGCCTTGTACAGGGAAGGCCGCAACAGGTCGTTCATCGCCGCGTCCACGATGACGAAGGTGCGCCCCTGGGTCCGCTTCACGTACAGCACCCGGCTGAGCAGGATCCCCGCGTTCCCCACGATGACCCGGCCCGGCTCGAGGATCAGGGTCTCCGGGCGCCCCGCCATCTTCGCCACCACCGCCGCCCCGAGCTCGGCCGGCTGGGGGGTGGCCTCGCCCCGGTACGGGATCCCCAGGCCGCCGCCGAGGTCCACGTGGTGGATCTGGTGGCCGGCCGCCCGCAGGTCGTCCACGAGGGCGAGCACCGAGGTCAGGGCCTGCATCAGCGGCTCGAGATCCACCAGCTGGGAGCCGATGTGGCAGTCCACCCCCACCAGCTTCAGGTGGGGCGAGGCCTTCACGTCCGCCGCAATGCGCCTTGCGTCCTCCAGCGGCACCCCGAACTTGGACTCCCGCAGCCCGGTGGCGATGTAGGGGTGGGTCTTGGCGTCCACGTCGGGGTTCACGCGCAAGGCGACCTGCGCCACCTGCCCCCGCTGGGCCGCCACCTCGGCCAGGGCGGCGAGCTCCGGCTCGGACTCCACGTTCAAGGACAGCACGCCGGCCTCGAGCGCCGCCGCCATCTCGTCCTTCGTCTTGCCCACGCCGGAGAACACGACGCGGTCGGCCGGGATCCCCGCCTGGAGGGCGCGATACAGCTCGCCCCCCGAGACGATGTCCGCCCCCGCCCCCAGCTGGGCCAGCCGGCGCAGGATCGCGCCGTTGGAGTTCGCCTTCATCGCGTAGCACACCAGGTGCGGGTGCCCGCGGAAGGCCTCGTCGAAGACCCGGTAGTGCCGCTCGATCGTCGCCTGGGAGTAGACGAAGGTCGGGGTGCCCACCGCCGCGGCGAGCGCCTCGAGGTCGACCCCCTCGGCGCAGAGCCGCCCCTCCTCGTCGTGCGCGAAGTGGAACATGCGCTCGATCTACCGCGCCACGGTGGCGGTGGCCACCGGCGGCGCCTCCGGGGGCCGCGGCGGCCCCTTCACCCCACAGCCGGCCAACACGACGGCGGCGGTCAGGGCCATGATCGTCGCACGCATCAGGCGAGCTCCGCCTTCGCCGCGGCCAGCGCCGCCACCACCCGCGCCCGGGCCGGCGCGCCGGGCAGGTCGCGCCGCTCCACCGCGCGCTCCACGTCCAGCCACTCGAGGGCGTCGTCCCCGAAGTCGGGGCTGAAGCGGCGCAGGGTCATCAGGTCGAGGTCCTCGAGCACCTTGTCCTCGGCCACGCAGTACCCCACGATCCGGCCCACCACCCCGTGGGCGTCGCGGAAGGGCACCCCGCGGGTCACGAGGTGGTCGGCAAGCTCGGTTGCGGTCACGAAGCCCTTTCGCAGGGCGACCTGCAGGCGATCGACGCGGAACTTCACCTCGGGGATCATGCGCGCGGTGATCTCCAGGCTCGACGACCAGGTGTTGAGGCTGTCGTAGAGCGGCGGCTTGTCCTCCTGGAGGTCCCGGTTGTAGGTCAGCGGGAGCGCCTTGACCGTGGTCAGAAGCGCCACGAGGTCGCCCACCACCCGGCCCGCCTTGCCCCGCACCAGCTCCGCCACGTCGGGGTTCTTCTTCTGCGGCATCATCGACGAGCCGGTGGTGAAGGCGTCGCCGATCTCGATGAACCCGAACTCGGCCGAGCTCCACATCACCAGCTCCTCGGCCAGGCGCGACAGGTGCACCATGCTGATCGCGCTCGCGCTCATCGACTCGAGGAAGTGGTCGCGCGAGGCCACGGTGTCCATGCTGTTGGTGGTGACCCCGCTGAAGCCCAGGAGCTCCGCCACCCGCTCCCGGCGGATGGGGTGCGGCGTCCCCGCGAGCGCGCCCGCCCCGAGCGGGCTCACCGCGACCCGGCGCAAGGCGTCCTGCACACGGCCCCGGTCCCGGCTGAACATCTCGCGGTAGGCGAGCAGGTGGTGGGCGAGGCGCACCGGCTGCCCGCGCTGCAGGTGGGTGTAGCCGGGCATCAGGGTGTCGACGTGCGCCTCGGCCTTCGCCACCAGCGCCCGCTCCAGAGCGAGGAGGTGCCCCTCGATCTCCTTCAGGCGCCGGCGCAGGTAGAGGCGGCTGTCGAGCGCGACCTGGTCGTTGCGCGAGCGGCCGGTGTGCAGGCGCCCCGCCACCTCGTCGCCGACGTGGATCGCCAGACGGCGCTCCACGTTCATGTGCACGTCCTCGAGCGCGGTGTCCCACGGGAAGGTGCCGGCCAACAGCTCGCCCCGCACCGCCTCCAAGCCCAAGACGAGGGTCTCGGCGTCGGCGGCGGAGATGATCCCCGCCTCGCCCAGCATGGTGGCGTGGGCGATGCTGCCCTCCACGTCCTCCATCGCGATGTTCTTGTCGTCCTCGATGGAGGAGGTGAAGGCCTCGACCATCGCGTCGGTGGGCTGGGTGAAGCGTCCGCCCCAGGGCTTGTGTCCGGCCATGCGCCAAGCAAGCGAGCCCGGGCGCCCAGGTCAAGGTGAAGGCGCGTCGGATGCCTGGGCCTGCTCCATGGGGTCCCCCTCAAGCGCGAGCCCCCACCGCGCCCCGTCCGCCGAGCCCACCACCGCCGCGGGGTACGTGTCGGCGCCCGCCTGGTCCAGGAACGCGGCCCGGGTCACCGCTCCGCGCTCGTCACAGGTGCCGAGGGTGGCCACCGCCAGCGCGAGGGTGTGCTCGGCGAGGTAGGTGTCGTCGCCGCCCGCCTCCACCATGAGACCCACCGCGCCGCACGAGGCGGCCCCCGCCCCCAGGGTCGGCAGCGCGTAGACGTCGTCGCCACCCGCCTCGACCAGGACCCCGAGCCCGAAGTGGTGAGCCGCGCCGAGGCTCATGTGGGCCGGCGCCGCGGGGTCGCCGTAGGTGTCGCCCTCGGGCCCGAGGTCGACCAGGACCCCGACCCCGAAGTGGGCGGCCGCCCCCGCCGCGTACCACTGGTGGCGCCGCTCGTCCGCGCCGCCCGCGTCCACCATCACCCCGGTGCCCATCCAGTAGCCGGCGCCCTGGCCGAACACCGCGACCTCCTGCCGGTCGTCGCCGCCGCCGTCCACGAAGAGCCCGAGGCCGCCGCCGAGCGAGAGCATGGGATCCTCGGCCCGAAAGCCGAGCCCCGCGCCCTGACAGAAGCTGGCGTTGACCTCGGGCCGCTGGGGCGCGGGATAGCGGGCGGGCGTCGGCAGGCAGCGGTCCACGTCGTCGCCCCCGTCGTCCA
This sequence comes from Deltaproteobacteria bacterium, assembly GCA_020632995.1. Classification (GTDB taxonomy): domain Bacteria; phylum Myxococcota; class Kuafuiibacteriia; order Kuafuiibacteriales; family Kuafuiibacteriaceae; genus JACKEN01. Next base: position 2,145,933 of record JACKEN010000001.1, read on the forward strand.
CCAGCGCGCCGAAGCCGCCCGGGCCCGCGAAGCCCTGGGCCGCGAAGAGGGCCTCGCGCCGATCCTGCCCACGGCCGAGATCCACGAGGAGCCCGATCCCGAGCTGCGCCGCGCCCTGGGCCCCGGCCTCGGCCACATAGGTGTCGTCGCCCCCCGCGTCGAAGAGCACGCCCACGCCCTCCTGGGCGTACCCCTGGCCCCCGCGCAGGGTCACGTAGCGGTCGCGCCCCGCGCCCAGATCGAACAGGAGCGCCACCCCGCCTCGCGCGCCGCCCTGCCGCGGCGCCTCCGACAAGCTGCCTTGCACCACCCGCTCGTGCTCGTCGCCCCGCCCCGCCGCGTCGGCGGGCAGCGCGTCGGCCGCGTCGAGGTCCTCGGCCCCCGGGTAGGCGTGGACGTCGTCCCCCGACAGATCCACCACCAGGCTCACCGGGGCGTCCTCGGCCCCCAGGTAGAGGTCGTCCCCGCCCAGGTCCAACAAGAGGAGGTGCCCGCCCTCGGCGTGCACGTCGGCGCCCGTGCCCGCCACCACCACCGCGCCCCGCGCGGTCGGGAGGCGATACGCGGCGTCTTCCGGCGCCACCGGCCAGCGCGCGCGCTCCACCGTGCGGGCCAGGCGCTCCGCCGCCGCGTACAGGTGCGCGCGATCCGCGAGGAGCACCGCCCGGTCGGAGGGGAAGGCGGGGTTGGGGCGCTCCGCCCCGGTGAGCACGAGGTGGCCGCCGTTGGCCCGCCACCACGCCTCGCCCCGAGGATCGTCGGCGAAGAGCGCGGCCTGCGCGGTCAGGGTGTCGGCGAGCGCGGCGAGGATGGGCGTCAACGTGGCCTGCAGCGACCCCGGCAGGCTGCCTTCCTGCTCGCCGCAACCCCCCGCCGCCGCGCACAGCGCCTCGCGGGCGGCCTCGAAGTCCGGCGCGCTCGCCACCTCGGCCGCGCGGTTCACCCGCGCGCCGAGCGCCTCCGCGCCCAGCCGCACCAGGTCCGCCACCGGCTCCTGGCCCCCGGCCAGGACCTGCGCGGCCAGCTCCTCTCCGAGGCACCCCGCCCCGGTGGGGGCGGCCAACAACGCGCGCATCGGCGCGGACCGCCCGGCTTGGACGAGCAAGCCCTCTTGCGCCAGCGGGCTCACCGCCCACTCCGCCTCGGTGATGCCGAGGTCGAGGGTCGCGCCGGGCAGCGCCTCGCCCCAGCACCCGCCGGCCATCGCCGTCGGGCTCACCAGGGTCGGGGCCCAAACCGCGGGGGGGACCGGGTTCACCACCGGCGGCGGCTCGCTCGCGGGGAGCGGGAGGGCCACCGGACCGCAGCTGGCCAACAGGGCGCTCACGAGCCAGAGCTGGGGCCGGTGTCCCACACGGGGGTGGTTCGGCAGGTTCGTCCGAGCCCTTCAGGGTTGATGGAGACTGTGTCGGGCCAGAACGCCGCGAAGGCCACCGCACCGCGCCATGCGAAGTGCCCCCCACCCCCCTGTCCCTTGGGGCGAGCAGACACCGCCGGCGCCCTTCTGCATGCTGGGGAGATGTCCCCCACCGTCTTCATCGCGGAGCCGGACCCGCTGGCGGCGCGGGCCCTGGCCCGCCTCGTGGCCGCGATGGGCTTTCGCGTGGTGGAGGACGGCAACTCCGCGGACGTGGTGATCGCTCGGGACGCCTGCACCGACTGGATCCCGCCCCACCTCGAGGGGCGGCCCCGGCTGTTGCTCTGCCCCGCCGGGGTGCCGAGGGGCACCACGCCGGCCGAGCTCAGCGGAGACCCCTTCGGGGCCTCCAATGGCCCTCGCAGCGAATCGGCCCAGCCCGCCGGGCCGCTCTCGCTCATGGAGTATCTGAGCTACCCGTGCGAGACCGGCGATCTCTCGATGGCCCTCGGGCGAGTGCTGGCCCGCGGCGCGGCGCCGGACTCCATGCTCTCGCTCCTGCCGCGCGGCCGCGGGCGATAGCGCTACAAGGCCAGCGAGGCCCCGACCCCGGCGCCGCCGGGGAGCGGCGTCACCGTCACCCCCTGGAGGCGGAGCGGCAGCGCGCCCCGGGCGCCGCCCGGCCAGCCGGGCCAGAACAGCCGGTGCCACAGGTACATCCCGGCCCCGTTGATCACCCCGGTGATGAAGCCGAGCGGGACGTCGCTCGGGTACGCGTACCCAGCCTCCACCTCGAGCCAGGCGCTCGCCACCCCCAGCCCGCCCACGAGGAGCCCGGCGGTGAGGGTGTAGCCCCAGGGCGCGTCCTCCGCGAGGAGCATGGCCATCACCCCGCCCAGCCACGCTCCGGAGCGGTTGGCGCCCAGCGCGAAGAAGGCCGGGCCCACCGCGTCCTCCGGCTCGAGGTCGGGGCCGAGGACGGGGTGGTGGGCGCGCGGTCGGGCCCGGCCGAAGCGCACGCGGAGCCCCTGCGGCCCGGTGTAGGCGAGGAAGACCCCCTCGCCGAGGATCAACGCGTCCTCCAGGATCTCCCAGCGGGAGAGCACCCCGTGCCGGGCCGAGGGGGCCAGGGTGCTCACCAGCGCCAGCCCGAAGAGGGCGAGGTCCACCCCTCGCGCCCACCGCCGCAGGGTCTCGAGCCGGGCCGGGCTCCGGGCGCGGACCCGGGCGAGGAGCGCCGCGTCGACCCCGAGGGGCGGGGTGTCGTCGCACAGGAGCCGGCACTTGGGCGGGCCGCCGATGAACGCGGTCGCGTACAACAGGAGCGGCACCCCCAACCCCACCCCGTGGGTGAGGGCCAGGCGGCCCCAGGGCGGGCCCCGGTCCGGCACCGGGGCGGCGGGCGCGAAGGTGAGGTGCCGAGCCCCGAAGCCGGGGGCCCCGAGGGTGAGGGTCGAGGTGGCGGTGAGCATGCCCGCCGTGGCGTCCAAGGCGAGCCGCGCGGCCGCCGCCGCCCCGACCCAGGCCGAGGCCTGCTCCGCCAGAGGCGCCGCATCGACCGAGGCCGAGCCGTGCTCCGCCGGGGCGCCGCCGAGCCCCAGCCGCAGCACCGGGGCGAAGGCGGTTGCGGCCACCCCGGCCCAGGGGCTCACCAGCCTCAGCTCCAGCGCCGCCCCGCCCGGCACCACCACCACCCGGGGCGCGGTGGGGCGCACCGGGAGCAAGCCATCCTGCGCGGAGCGGAACGTGGCGAGGTCCTGCGCGGTGCCGAGCGCGACCGCCACCGCCCCCGGGACGTCGGCCCGGCCGGTCACCGGAGCCACCACCGGCAACGGCACCGGCGCGCTCAGCGGGCGGCCGGTGACAGGATCCGCCAGGGCGCTCACCGGCACCGACGTCCGAGGACCGCAAGCCAGCCTGCCGGCCCGCCACGCCGCCTCGGCGAGGGTGGCGGTGCGGCTCGCGAGGGGCCACCCCGAGACCGCGGTCGCGGTCGCGGTGAAGGCGCCGTCCAGCAACAGGAGCCCCCCGTCGCCGGCCAGGCGGACCACGCCAGGCGGCGCGTCGGTGCTCGGGCAGGGGTTGGTGGGCGCCGCCGAGGCCAGGCTCGCGGCGAAGAGGACGCCGAGCGCGCAGGCCGGGGCCGAGAACCTCAGAAGGACACGCCCAGGAGGAGCTGGAGGGTGTGGGCCACCCCGGCGTCCAGCTTGGCGATCGGCTCCCGGCTGGCGTTGAAGGCCTCGGCCAGGGGCGAGGTGCTCTCGACCACGACCTCGCGGTCCAGGCCCGCGAAGGGCACGAAGAGGCCGTACTGGAGCCAGGCGTGGAAGCCGTCGTCGGAGTCGTAGAAGAGCTTCACGTCGGCCTCGAGGCCGAGGTTGCCGCTCGCCTTGCCGAGCGAGATGTCCTGGCCCGCATCGTCGGTGAGGACGCTGAAGCTCCCCGAGGGGGTGGAGCTCGCGTGGAGGGCGTGGGAGTAGACGAGGTCGAGCCGGGCCCCGAAGCCCTCCGTCAAGTTGTATTGCAGGCTGGGCCGGATCACCACCGCGTCGGTGATCATCCCGACCAGCTGCCGCCAGAAGATCAGGTCGACCACGAAGTTGGGGTCGATCCGGAAGTTGTTGATGGTGGTGTCGCCCTCGGGCGCCTGGGTGCCGTCCCACGCCCCGGGGATGGCTGCGGTGCTGCTGAGGGGGCGGATGCCCCAGCCGGGCGCGGAGTCGCCGGAGGCGGCCACCACGAGCAGCTGCAGGGTCATGGCGTCCTTGAAGAGCTTGTACTTGATGTCGATCGAGGCCGCGTGCTGGTTGAGGGTGAGGGCCTTGTCGGAGGAGCCGTAGGGGCCCGAGATCACCGAGTTGCCGATGCGCCCGATGATGCCCGCGTACTCCGCCTCGACGGTGAGCTTCCTCCACATGAACTTCACCCACCACGAGTAGATGTAGGCCTGGGCGTCCCGCTCCACGAGCTCCTTGGTCGTGGCCTGATCGTCGGGGTTGCCGCTGCTGTAGAACGTGGCCGCGTCGAGGGCCTGGAAGCGCCCGACCTGGTAGGTCCCGAAGTTCAGCACGATCTCGTCGTTGGCCAGCTTCTGCTCGACGTCCTCGGGCTTGTCGCGCTTGGCGATGGCCAGGATGTACTGATCGACGTCGTCCCGCTGGTCGCGATCGAAGGCCTGGCCGTAGGGCATCAGGCTCTGGGCCGAGGTCGGCCCGCTCAGCACCCAGTCGTAGGCCGGCACGATGTAGAAGTCGCCGATCTTGGTGGCGAACATGATGCGGTCGTTGCTGTCGCCGAAGTCGGAGTCGATGCCCGCGCCCTGGTTGGCGAGCAGGCCCATGCCGAAGTCGCTGGGCATACGGCCCACCCGGAGCTGGCCGAGGGGGGTCATCACCTCGGCCCACGCCCGCTTCACCCGGATCGAGTCCTCCCAGATCGTGTTCACCCCGGCGGTGGGGGTGAGCTGGCTCTGCGAGAACGCGAGGATCGGCGAGATCGGGTTGGTGGGGAACCCGTCGGGGGTCGAGCCGAGCACCATGTTGTCGAGCACGTCGATCTGCATCTTGATCTTCACGTCCTCGTACACGTTGAAGACCGGCTCGATGCGCAGGCGCATGTTCGCGCCGCCGAGGCTCTTGCCGGTGCCCGCGGTGTTGGCGCACGACGTGGAGCCGGGCTGGTAGTCGGAGTCACCGGGGGAGCCCACCGGGCGCGTCCCCACATCGGTGTTGCACAGGGGCACGGGCGGCGCGAAGCCCGGCGCGAACGGGCCCGACTCCACGTCGGTGGACGTGTTCTTGTAGTAGGTGCCGAGGTCGAGGTTGTTGAAGAAGTCGTAGCGGAACCGGAAGTACCCGTCGAACTCGAGGAAGTTGAGCTCCGGCTTCGCCGGCTCCTCCCACTTCCACTCCTCCTCGGCCCACGCGCCGTCCTCGGCCACCGGCCCGGCGGTCGCGGCCTCTTCGGCCATCTCGGCCTTGATCTCGGCCTTCAGCTCGTCCTTGAGCTCCTGCCGCAGCTCCTCCTTCAGGACGTCCTTGAGGGCGTCCAGGCTCACGGAGCCGGTGCTGGAGGCGCTCTGTGCGCCCGCTACGGCGGGAAAGGCGAGGAAGGCCGCGAGGGCGAGGGCCGACGAGTACGGGCGCATGTCGCCCGCGCACCTAGCACGGGGGTGGGCACGTAACAACCGGAACTCAGCGGGGCTTCTCCACCAGCTCGACCATCACCCCGCTCAGCGCCTTCGGGTGCACGAACGCCACCCGGGTGCCCTTGGCTCCGGGGCGGGGGGTGTCGTTGATCAGCTCCAGACCGGCCGCCTTGGCGAGGGCGAGGGTGGCCTCGATGTCCTCGACCTCGAGGCAGATGTGGTGCAGGCCCTCGCCCCGCTTCTCGATGGAGCGATCGATGGCCGATCCGGCCTCGGTGGGGCTCACCAGCTCGATGTGCGGGCCACCCACGTCGAAGAAGGCCACCCGGGCCTTCTCGGTCGGGACCTCCTCCACGTGCTCGCAGCTCAAGCCCAGCTTCTCCTCGAAGCCCGCCCGAGCCTTGTCCAGGTCGCGCACCGCCACGGCGATGTGGTCCAGCTTGAACTTCATACCTTGCCGTCTAGCGCGGATTGCCCCCGGCGCCCATAAGGAACCACAATGCGCCCCGCGGCATGGCGTCGTCCCCGGAACCCAACCTGCCGGAGCACATCGGCGACTTCAGCATCCACGGAGTCCTCGGGCGGGGCGGGATGGGGGTGGTGTTCGACGCCTCCACTCGCCGGGGCGAGCGGGTGGCCCTCAAGATCATCCGCTCGCTGGGCGAGGAGGAGCGGAGCAGCACCTCGGTGGCCCGCTTCCTCCGCGAGGCCCGGATCCTCCAGCAGGTGAGCCACCCCGGGGTCGTCCGCCTGGTCGACTCCGGGGACATGGACGGGGTGCTCTTCCTCGCGATGGAGCGCATCGAGGGGGTGAGCCTGCTCGCCATCCGGCGGCGGGGCCCGCTCGGCCTCGAGGCCCTGGTCCAGCTCGGGGTGCGCCTGGCCGACGCCCTCGCCCACCTGCACGGGGCCGGGGTGGTGCACCGGGACATCAAGCCCGCCAACGTCCTCATCACCACCGAGGGGCGCCCGGTGATCACCGACTTCGGGATCTCCGGCATGTCCGAGGCCACCGGCATCACCCGGCAGGGCGACCTGCTCGGGAGCCCCGGCTTCATGGCCCCCGAGGTCGTGAACGGCCACCCCCACAGCCCGGCCTCGGACCAGTACGCGCTCGGCCGCCTCCTGTTCGAGCTCGGGGCCCGCGGGCCGGCCCAGCGCCTGCCCAAGAAGGCGCCGATCTTCGAGATCCTGCGTATCGCAATGGAGGTCGACTGGGCCCGCTTCCCCACCGAGGGGCGCTGGCCCGAGCTGGCCGCGGTGGTGAAGCGGATGCTCTCCAACCGCCCCGAGGACCGCTTCGAGGGCGCCCGCGCGGTCTGGTCCGCCCTGCAGCCGCTGGTGGGGGACGTCCTCGACACCGACACCCTCAGCGAGCACGTGGACCAGCTGGCCCTCCCCTCCGCGACCTCGTGGGAGGCCCTGGCCCTCGACCTCGCGATGGAGGGCCACGCCCCCGACCCCGCCGAGGCGCTCCTCGCCGACCTCGAGCTGCCGGTGGGCCTGCAGCCCCGCCCGCCCGGCCCGGACGCCACGGTGGAGGCCCCGCACCCGGCGCCCTGGGCCGCCCCCGAGCCCGCGCTCCCCGCCCTCCCCCACGGCGCGGACGACTTCGATCTGTCGGAGCCCGAGTCCCCCGCGCCGGACGACGAGCTGGTGCCGCCCCCGCGGAGCAGCTCGGCCACGGTGGAGCTCCCCACCCACGCCCTCCTCACCGCGCCGCCGCCCCTCCTGGCGCGCACCCCGCCCCCCGGCCGGGACCCCACCCCCGTCCTCAACCCCCTGCCGCCCCTGCCCTCCCTCCCGGTGGCGGCGCCGCGCGACCAGCCGACGGAGGGCGTGCCCCTCACCCGGCTCCTCGAGCGCGCGAGCGGCGAGGAGGCACGTCCGACCCCCGAGGCGAGCCAGGTGGACCGGCTGGAGCGCCAGCTCGCCCGCGCCCGGGAGGACCTCGAGCGCGCCCGGCGGGCCGTCGACGAGGCCAGGAAGCGCCCGGTGCTCCCGTGGGTGCTCGCGATCGTGGCGGCCGGAGTGGTGGGGACGGTGGCCGGCACCTTCCTGCCCGCCGCGCCGCCCCCGCCCCCCATGACCCTGGTGGTGGTGGGCTCGAACCCCGCGGCCCTCGTGGCCCCCAGGTTCGTGTATGGGGACCGCGACCCGCCCACCCCCCAGGCGGTGGAGGACGCCCGCGGCCTGCTCGCCCAGGCCCAGGATCACCTCGCCCACCAGGACATCGAGGCGGCCAAGCGCCTCCTCGGCCTGTGCATCCAGGTCGCGGACCTGCCGGACTGCCACAAGACCCTCGGGAGCCTCCTGACCCTCCTGCAGGATCCCAGCGGGCGGGCCCACCTGCTCCGCTACGTGCAGACCGCGGGGGACGCGCCGGACGTCGAGCAGGTCCGCCGCTTCCTGGGCGCCGAGTGACGGCCTCCCGCCCCGTTTCTCTGGATCTGGTGCCCCCGCCCCTGTAAGCCTCCGGGCGAGCCATGGCGGAGACCACCCGGATCCCGACCCTGATCTTGGGCGCTGGCCTCACCGGGCTGTCGTGCGCCCATCACCTGGGAGATCCCGCCCGCTACCGCCTGATCGAGCGGGAGGACGCGGTGGGTGGCCTGGCCCGGACCCGGCGCCGCCCCCAGGGGTTCCTGTGCGACGGCACCGGCCACTGGCTCCACCTGCGGGACGACCGGATCAAGGGCCTGGTGAACCAGGTGCTGGGCGAGAACCTCGAGTCCCGCGCCCGTAAGGCCCGCGTGTACTCGAAGGGCGTCTTCACCCAGTACCCGTTCCAGGCCAACACCTTCGGCCTCCCCCAGGAGGTCGTGGCGGAGTGCCTCAGCGGCCTCGTGCGGGCCCGCTACGAGGAGGACCTCCCGAAGCCCACCCACTACAAGGCGTGGATCCGGAAGGAGTTCGGCGAGGGCATCTGTCAGCACTTCATGTACCCCTACAACGAGAAGATCTACGGGGTACCGCTCGACACCCTCGCCGCCGACTTCGCGGCCAAGTACATCCCGCGCCCCGACGTCGAGTCGGTGATCCGGGGCGCGCTGGGCCTGTCGAAGGAGGCCCTCGGCTACAACGCCACCTTCGTCTACCCCAAGACCGGCGGCATCGGCGCCCTGCCGGAGGGCCTGCACGCCGGCCTCGCCAAGAAGGCGGAGTTCGGGCGCAAGCCCGCCTGCATCGACCTCGCGGCGCGCGAGGTGCTCATGGACGACGGCGAGCGCATCGGCTTCCAGCGCCTGGTGAACACCGTCCCCCTGAACGACTTCGTGGCCCTCGCGGTGGCGGGCAACGCCCAGGCGGTGCCCACCGCGGTGGTCGAGGCGGCCAAGAAGCTGCGCGCCAACTCGGTGCTCTACTTCGACGTCGCGGTGAAGGGCGCGCCGAAGCCGCACCAGGACTACCACTGGATCTACCTGCCGGAGCGGGAGTTCCCGTTCTACCGGGTGGGCTCCTACTCCGCGGTGGAGCCGTCCCTCGCCCCCGAGGGGCACCGCTCCTACTACGTGGAGCTGGGCCACTACGGCGAGGTCGACCCGGCGCGCTTCGAGCAGCCGGTGCTCGACGGCATGAAGCGCCTCGGGCTGGTGGAGCGCGACGAAGACATCGTCTTCATGATCCCGAACGTGCTCGCGCCGGCCTACGTGCTCTTCGACCACGAGTACGAGCTGGCCCGAAAGACCATCCTCGACTGGCTGGACACCTCCGCCGTCATCACCATGGGGCGCTACGGCCGCTGGCAGTACAACGCCATGGAGGACGCCTTGCGTGAGGGCATGGAGGCCGCCCAGCTGATCAACGAGGGAGCCCCCGCCGCATGAGCGCCCCCCAGGTATCCATCGTCATCCCCGTGCACAACGAGGCCCCGATCCTCGAGGGGTCCATCCGTGAGCTGCGCGCGCGCTTCTTGAAGCTGGGCCGCAGCTTCGAGATCATCATCGCCGAGAACGGGAGCCGCGACGACACCCTGGCCCTGGCCAGGGAGCTGGAGCGCGAGCTGCCCGAGGTCCGGGTGCTCGAGTACCACGAGCCGAACTACGGCGCGGCGCTCAAGGCGGGCATCCTCGACGCCAAGGGCGAGTACATCCACTGCGACGAGATCGACATCTGCGACGTGGACTTCCACCGGCGCGCGCTCGAGCTCTTCGTGGGCGAGGACGGCGGCTTCGATCTGGTTGTGGGGAGCAAGGCCATGGTGGGCGCCCACGACCGGCGCCCCCTCACGCGCCGCGTGGCCACCCGGGTGGTGAACGGCATGCTCCGGGCCTCCCTGGGCTTCCGCGGCACCGACACCCACGGGCTGAAGGCGATGAAGAAGGCGAGCATGCTCGAGGTGGTGAACGCCTGCGTGGTGGACCGCGACATGTTCGCCTCCGAGCTGGTGATCCGGGCCGAGCGCATGGGCCGCCGCAAGGTCGAGATCCCGCTGAACCTGGTCGAGAAGCGGGAGCCGTCGATCAAGCTCTCGAAGCGGGTGCCCAAGGTCCTGCAGAACATCGCGCAGCTGGTCTACGTCATCCGCATCAAGGGCGAGTGAGCGTGCGCGTCGCGGCCATCAGCATCGACGTCGACTCCCTGCACCACTACCTCGCGATCCACGGCCTCCGCACCCCCGCCCCGGAGGACGACCCGATCTACACGGTGGCGATGCCGCGCTTCTTCGCGCTGCTCGAGGAGGTCGGCGTTCCCGCCACCGTGTTCCTCATCGGTCGCGACGTGGGCCCCCACCTCGAGGGGCTGAGGGTGGCGCGCAGGCTGGGTTGCGAGATTGCCTCACACTCGTACTCCCACGACTACCGCCTCTTCGAGCGCTCCCGGGCCGAGATCGACACGGAGCTCGGCCGGGCCGAGGCCGCGCTGTTGCCGCTGAGCGGGGCGCCGGTGGTGGGCTTTCGCGCCCCCGGCTACAACACCAGCCCCCAGCTCCTGTCCGCCCTCGTGGCCCGGGGCTACCGCTACGACTCCTCGCTCTTGCCCGCCCCGCCCTACTGGGCCGCCCGGGCCGCCGCGATCAATGGCTACCGGCTCCGCGGTCGCCCCTCCGCCTCCCGGGTGGGTGACGCGCGCGCCTTCGCGGGGCCCCTCGGCCCCTACCGCACCACCCCCGAGGCCCCGTGGCGGCCCCAGGCCGACGGGCCGCTCCGAGAGCTGCCGATGGCCTGCCTCCCCTGGCTCCGTGCCCCGGTGTTCGGCACCAGCTGGGTGATGGCCCCCGCCCCCGCCCGTCGCGCCATGCTCGCGTGGTCGCTCCGCAAGCTGGCTTGCTTCAACTTCGAGCTGCACGCGATCGACCTGTTGGACGGCACCGATCCCGGGGTGCCGGCCGCCCTCGCGGCGGCCCAGCTCGACCTCCGGATCCCATGGGGGAGGAAGGTCGCCGCCCTCCGACAGCTCTTCACCCGAATGCGGCAAGACCGACCGGTACGCACCCTGGCCGACATCGCATCCGATGTAGGCCAATAGCGCACTGAAGAGTAAACACCTCGGAAAACAGGCGGATGCGTGAACTCTCGCGCTCGGCCTACGGGTAACCACCCGCGTGTTGCATCCTATTGATGTGATGACGAATTCAGGGCGTTGAAGGGCTTTTGCTCTTCCCGGACGTGCACAAGATCTGGTCTTTTGCTGATTCGAACGGCCGGGGGTGATCTGACACACGCCCGATCTCGGCTCAAAGGGGTTCGAAAGAAGACCATGCTGCGCACTCGAATGACGACCAATCGCCTCACCCTGCCCGCCCTCGCCTTCGCTCTCGCCGCCAGCGCGGCAGCGTGCGGAGACAACGTCGAAGTCACCCAGCTGCAGGCCAAGATGGAGCTCGACCCGGCCACCGTCACGTTCGGCAACGTGCAGGTCGGCACCGAGGCCACCATCGTGGTCCTCGTCCGCAACACCGGCAACGCCACCCTCGTGGTCGACGGCGTCTCCCGCGGTGAGCCCTTCGACGAGGCCTTCACCTTCGACATCAACCGGACCTCCATCCCACCCTCCGGCGTCGCGCAGCTCTCGGTGATCTTCGCCCCCGAGCAGCTCGGCATGCACAACGCACAGCTCGTCGTCCGCTCCGGTGACGCCAAGGTCGCGGATCAGACCATCGACATCACCGGCACCGGCGTCACCACCACCCTCGTCGTCGACCCCGAGAGCCTCTCCTTCGGCAACGTGGTCATCAACACCACCAAGACCCTGCCCATCAGCCTCTCCAACAACTCCGACGTCGACGCCAACATCGAGCTCGTCGAGGGCAACAACCTCAGCAAGTGCGGCGCCGCCGGCAGCGACGACTCCGCCTTCTGCGTCCTCCTCCGCGACCGCAACATCGGACCCGACGGCCGCTTCTCCCTCCGCGCCGGTGAGTCCACCACCATGGAGGTCCAGTTCAGCCCCGTCATCGCCGGCACCCGCGAGCGCGGCCAGTTCACCCTCCGCGCCTGTGAGTCCTCCGCCTGTGAGGTCCAGGTCCGCCTCGACGGCGTCGGCGTTGAGGCTGGCTTCCGCTGCGACCCCGCCTCCCTCGACTTCGGACAGGTCAACCCAGGCTCCTGCCTCACCAAGTCCGTCTCCTGCGAGAACATCGCCAACGACCAGATCACCGTCGTCGGATGGGGGCCCTCCTCCGGCGCAGGGCAGGCCACCTCGCCCGACTACACCTTCGAGCCCTCCACCGTTCTCGTCCTCAACGAGGGCGACTCCTTCGAGGTCGACGTCACCTACTGCCCAGAGGATCTCGGCAACGACGAGGGCAACCTCCAGATCGAGACCGACCAGGCCCTCAGCAACCGCTACGTCTTCGTCGGACTCCGCGGCTCCGGCGGCGGCCCAGACATCGAGGTCCTGCCCCCGCAGCTCAACTTCGGCCTCGTCTCCCTCATCGCCCCCGCACGGCGCTCCGTCCTGATCACCAACGTCGGCTTCGATGACCTCGAGATCTCCGAGATCCAGGCCGACACCCAGGGCACTGGCGCCTTCACCGCCCCCGGCGCCGGCGCCACCGTCATCCCCCCCGGCGGCTCCTACGAGGTCCCCGTCCAGTTCCAGCCCGTCGCGGAGGGCCCCGTCGAGTCCGAGCTCCTCATCCGCAGCAACGACCAGGACGAGGCAGAGACCCGCATCCGGCTCATCGGTGAGGGCATCAACCTGCCCCCCTGCTCCTTCGAGCTCGCCCCCGCCCAGCTGCCCTTCGGCGTCGTCCAGGTCCAGCGCACCCAGGGCCGCGCCTTCGAGATCAGGAACGTCGGCTCCAACGACTGCCTCGTCACCTCCGCCGCCCTCGAGGTCGGAACCGATCCCGAGTTCACCCTCCCCGACGGCGACGTCCGAAGCCAGATCATCGGGCCCGGCTCGGCCTTCACCATCCTCGTCGACTACTCGCCCCAGACCGTCGGCTCGCACACCGGCGCGGTCGAGTTCTCCATCTCCAGCAACACCAGCCCCTTCAACCGCGTGCCCGTCTCCGGCACCGGCGCTGACGCCACCCTCCTGATCGTCCCCAACGAGATCAACTTCGGCACCATCGGCGTCGGCTGCGCCACCCGCGCGCGCACCATCCAGATCTACAACACCGGCTCCACCCCCGCGGTGATCAACTCGATCGCCCAGGCCGCGCCGGCCAACCCCGCCTTCATCGTCTCGCAGCTCCCCGCCCCCCTGCCCTCCATGCCGGTCACCATCCCGGCCGGGCAGTCCGTCGAGTTCGCCGTCGCGTTCCGCGCCGACCAGGTCTCCAACTACGCCTCCGCGGTCGAGATCTCCGGCACCTTCGAAGGCAACCCCGTCACCTACCTCGTCAGCCTCCAGGGTGAGGGCTCACTCGACGCCACCCAAGAGGATCGCTTCGAGCAGCTCGGCACCCCCAAGGTCGACATCCTCTTCCTCGTCGACTTCACCGGATCCATGACCGAGGAGCAGACCAGCCTCGGCGCGAACTTCCAGGCCTTCATCCAGTTCGCCCAGGCCCAGAACCTCGACTACCACCTCGGCGTCACCACCACCGGCACCGCAGAGGAGGCCGGCCGCCTCATGCACGCCGACCGCATCCGCGGCAACCCCTTCGGCGGGCCCTTCGCCAACCGCATCGTCACCCCGGCGACCCAGCCCGACCCCGAGACCGTCTTCGCCACCAACGTCCAGGCCCGCAACCTGACTGGCGGCGGCGCGGCCGACGAGGCCGGCTTCTTCGCCGCCTACCAGGCCCTCACTCCGCCCGTCCTCACCGGGCACAACGCCGGCTTCCTCCGCCAGGACGCCGTCCTCTCCGTCATCTGGGTCTCCGACGAGCCCGAGCAGACCAGCACCGCCATCGGCGCGCCGGCCAACGACATCGACTTCTACGTGAACTTCCTGCTCTCCATCAAAGGCTTCAGGAACACCAACCTGTTCACCGCCTCCGCCATCGTCGGTGACGCACCCAGCGGCTGCAACGGCGCTGGCGGCAACGCCACCGCCGCCCCCCGCTACATCGAGGCCGCCAACCGCACCGGGGGCGTCTTCCAGTCCATCTGCACCGCCAACTGGAACCAGGCCCTCGAGGACCTCTCCACCACCGCATTCGGCTTCAAGTCTCGCTTCTTCCTCACCAACCAGCCCGTCATCTCCACCATCACGGTCGAGGTCGACGGCGTCGAGGTGCCCGCCACCTCGCCCTCCGGCACCGTGAACTGGAGCTACGACTTCGCCACCAACTCCGTGAACTTCACCCCCTTCGCCACCCCGGAGCCCGGCGCCGAGATCTTCGTCCGCTACACCGCCGAGTGCCTGTAGTGGGTCGATGCGGGAGGCGGCCTCGCCGCCTCCCGTCGTTCCCCTGACGGACCCAACCTCCTGCGGCCACCCACTCCCTGGGGCCGCCCATGTCGAACACTCCAAGCACGACACTCCTGACCCTCGCCCTCGGCGTGGGGGTGCTCGCGCCCGCCTGTGGGGGCAGGCTCCCGGGCGACCCGCAGCTCCGGGCGATCCTGGAGCTGCGCGACACCGAGCTGGACTTCGGCCCGACCCAAGTCGGCGAAGCGTCCACCTCGAGCGTCCGGGTGTGGAACGTCGGGACCGCGTGGGTGGACGTCACGCTCGCGCCCGAGTCGGTCAGCAACCCGGCCTTCACCGCCCAGCTGCAGGCCGCCCACATCCCGCCCAGCGGCAGAGTGGACCTCGAGGTCCGCTTCGCGCCCACCGCCGTCGGCCCCCAGACGATGACGCTGGTCGTGCTCGCCACGGCGGATGGGGTAGCCCCTGTGAAGCTCGAGCTCCGCGGGACGGGCGTGCAACCGGCCTTGCAGGTGGAGCCCCCGCTGGTCTCCTATGGCTCGGTGGAGCAGGGCACCTCGTCCGTCCGCACGGTGCAGGTCCGAAACAACTCGGACGTCGACGCCCGGGTCAGGCTCGAGTTCGTCTCCAACGTACGCGCCTGCCCCAGCCAGCCGGGCACCTCGTTCTGCGTGTGGCCGGCGGACCCCGCCCAGCCGCTCGACCAGGGGCTGATCCTGAGGGCAGGCGGCACCGGCGACCTCGAGGTCCACTTCACCCCTACCGAGGTGGGGACGGTGGAGCGCGGGGTGCTCGTGGTCAGCGCCTGCACCACCCACCCCCTCTGCGACGTGACCATCCGGCTGGAGGGCCGCGGGGAGGTCACCGGGCTCGGCTGCCCGCCCACGCTCGACTTCGGGGTGGTGAGCCCCGGCGCCTGCCTGAGCAGGCCCATCTCTTGCGCGAACCGCACCGGAGGTCCGCTCACGGTGCTCGGCTGGGAGGCCGTCGACACCTCGACCCCGAGCGCCTTCTCCTTCGCGTCGTCGTCGGCCAGCATCCTCGAGGACGGGCAGCGCCTGGAGGTGGAGGTCACCTACTGCCCGGCAAGCCTCGGGGCCGACGCAGGCCGCCTTGCGGTGCTGACCGACGCGCCGGGCCCTCGCCGCCGGGTCGAGGTGGCGCTGTTGGGCAGCGGCGGCGGCCCCTCGGCGCACGTGCTCCCCGAGCGGCTCGACTTCGGGCTCGTGTCTGCGATCGCGCCGGGGCGGCGGAGCGTCCTCATCCTCAACACCGGGTTCACGGACCTCGAGATCACCGAGATCCAGGCCGACACCGCGGGCACCGGCGCCTTCAGCGCCCCCGGCGCCAGCCCCGCGGTGATCCCCCCGGGCGGCAGCTTCCAGATCGTGGTGGAGTTCCTGCCCATCACCACCGGCCGCCTGGAGTCGGAGTTGCTCATCCGCACCAACGACCTGGCCAACCCGGAGCTCCGCGTCCCGCTCGTGGCCGAGGGGCTGCCCGGCCTGCCCCCGTGCGCCTACGACCTCACCCCCGCCGCGCTGGACTTCGGGCCGGTGCCGGTGGGCCAGGCGATCACCCGCCTGTTCGAGGTGCGCAACGTGGGCACGAACGACTGCCTGGTGAGCTCGAGCGTCCTGTCCCCTGGCGGCGACCCCGAGTTCCGCCTCCCGGCCGGCGACCTCCACAGCCAGATCATCACGCCCGGGGCCGCCCTGGCGGTCCCGGTGGAGTACGCGCCCCAGACGGTGGGGGCGAGGAACCTGGGCACGGTGACCATCGTCATCTCCAGCGCCGTGACCCCCTTCGTGGATGTCCCCCTCAGCGGCACCGCCGCTCGGTGATGCCAACTTTTTCCTGACGGACGCGTTGCCCCCTGGCCACTCAGGCAGCGTTGAGTACAGGTCCGCACACCCCTCCGAGGGCGGGCCGCGTGTTTACCCGAGTCGAAGAGGTCCCAACATGAAGACGAACCGAACACTCCTCCCCGGACTGACTCCCGCCCTCGCGGTGGCCCTGGGCCTCGGCGCGGCGGCCTGCGGCGACGGCCTCGACGTCGTCCAGCTGCAGGCCAAGATGGAGCTCGACCCGGCCACCGTCACGTTCGGCAACGTGCAGGTCGGCACCGAGGCCACCATCGTGGTCCTCGTCCGCAACACCGGCAACGCCACCCTCGTGGTCGACGGCGTCTCCCGCGGTGAGCCCTTCGACGAGGCCTTCACCTTCGACATCAACCGGACCTCCATCCCACCCTCCGGCGTCGCGCAGCTCTCGGTGATCTTCGCCCCCGAGCAGCTCGGCATGCACAACGCACAGCTCGTCGTCCGCTCCGGTGACGCCAAGGTCGCGGATCAGACCATCGACATCACCGGCACCGGCGTCACCACCACCCTCGTCGTCGACCCCGAGAGCCTCTCCTTCGGCAACGTGGTCATCAACACCACCAAGACCCTGCCCATCAGCCTCTCCAACAACTCCGACGTCGACGCCAACATCGAGCTCGTCGAGGGCAACAACCTCAGCAAGTGCGGCGCCGCCGGCAGCGACGACTCCGCCTTCTGCGTCCTCCTCCGCGACCGCAACATCGGACCCGACGGCCGCTTCTCCCTCCGCGCCGGTGAGTCCACCACCATGGAGGTCCAGTTCAGCCCCGTCATCGCCGGCACCCGCGAGCGCGGCCAGTTCACCCTCCGCGCCTGTGAGTCCTCCGCCTGTGAGGTCCAGGTCCGCCTCGACGGCGTCGGCGTTGAGGCTGGCTTCCGCTGCGACCCCGCCTCCCTCGACTTCGGACAGGTCAACCCAGGCTCCTGCCTCACCAAGTCCGTCTCCTGCGAGAACATCGCCAACGACCAGATCACCGTCGTCGGATGGGGGCCCTCCTCCGGCGCAGGGCAGGCCACCTCGCCCGACTACACCTTCGAGCCCTCCACCGTTCTCGTCCTCAACGAGGGCGACTCCTTCGAGGTCGACGTCACCTACTGCCCAGAGGATCTCGGCAACGACGAGGGCAACCTCCAGATCGAGACCGACCAGGCCCTCAGCAACCGCTACGTCTTCGTCGGACTCCGCGGCTCCGGCGGCGGCCCAGACATCGAGGTCCTGCCCCCGCAGCTCAACTTCGGCCTCGTCTCCCTCATCGCCCCCGCACGGCGCTCCGTCCTGATCACCAACGTCGGCTTCGATGACCTCGAGATCTCCGAGATCCAGGCCGACACCCAGGGCACTGGCGCCTTCACCGCCCCCGGCGCCGGCGCCACCGTCATCCCCCCCGGCGGCTCCTACGAGGTCCCCGTCCAGTTCCAGCCCGTCGCGGAGGGCCCCGTCGAGTCCGAGCTCCTCATCCGCAGCAACGACCAGGACGAGGCAGAGACCCGCATCCGGCTCATCGGTGAGGGCATCAACCTGCCCCCCTGCTCCTTCGAGCTCGCCCCCGCCCAGCTGCCCTTCGGCGTCGTCCAGGTCCAGCGCACCCAGGGCCGCGCCTTCGAGATCAGGAACGTCGGCTCCAACGACTGCCTCGTCACCTCCGCCGCCCTCGAGGTCGGCACCGATCCCGAGTTCACCCTCCCCGACGGCGACGTCCGAAGCCAGATCATCGGGCCCGGCGCGGCCTTCACCATCCTCGTCGACTACTCGCCCCAGACCGTCGGCTCGCACACCGGCGCGGTCGAGTTCTCGATCTCGAGCAACACCAACCCCTTCAACCGCGTGCCCCTCTCCGGCACCGGCGCCGACGCCACCCTCCTGATCGTCCCCAACGAGATCAACTTCGGCACCATCGGCGTCGGCTGCGCCACTCGCGCGCGCACCGTCCAGATCTACAACACCGGCTCCACCCCCGCGGTGATCAACTCCATCGCCCAGGCCGCGCCGGCAAACCCCGCCTTCATCGTCTCGCAGCTCCCCGCGCCCCTGCCCTCAATGCCGGTCACCATCCCGGCCGGGCAGTCCGTCGAGTTCGCGGTCGCGTTCCGCGCCGACCAGGTCTCCAACTACGCCTCCGCGGTCGAGATCTCCGGCACCTTCGAAGGCAACCCCGTCACCTACCTCGTCAGCCTCCAGGGTGAGGGCTCCCTCGACGCGACCCAAGAGGATCGCTTCGAGCAGCTCGGCACCCCCAAGGTCGACATCCTCTTCCTCGTCGACTTCACCGGCTCCATGACCGAGGAGCAGACCAGCCTCGGCGCGAACTTCCAGGCCTTCATCCAGTTCGCGCAGGCCCAGAACCTCGACTACCACCTCGGCGTCACCACCACCGGCACTGCCGAGGAGGCCGGCCGCCTCATGCACGCCGACCGCATCCGCGGCAACCCCTTCGGTGGCCCGTTCTCGAACCGCATCGTGACCCCGGCGACCCAGCCCGACCCCGAGACCGTCTTCTCCACCAACGTTCAGGCCCGCAACCTGACCGGCGGCGGCGCGGCGGACGAGGCCGGCTTCTTCGCCGCCTACCAGGCCCTCACCCCGCCCGTCCTCACCGGACACAACGCGGGCTTCCTCCGCCAGGACGCGGTGCTCTCGATCATCTGGGTCTCCGACGAGCCCGAGCAGACCAGCACCGCCATCGGCGCGCCGGCCAACGACATCGACTTCTACGTGAACTTCCTGCTCTCCATCAAAGGCTTCAGGAACACCAACCTGTTCACCGCCTCCGCCATCGTCGGCGACGCCCCCAGCGGCTGCAACGGCGCTGGCGGCAACGCGGTCGCCGCGCCCCGCTACATCGAGGCCGCCAACCGCACCGGTGGCGTCTTCCAGTCCATCTGCACCGCCAACTGGAACCAGGCCCTCGAGGACCTCTCCACCACCGCCTTCGGCTTCAAGTCTCGCTTCTTCCTCACCAACCAGCCCGTCATCTCCACCATCACGGTCGAGGTCGACGGCGTCGAGGTGCCCGCCACCTCGCCCTCCGGCACCGTGAACTGGAGCTACGACTTCGCCACCAACTCCGTGAACTTCACCCCCTTCGCCACACCGGAGCCCGGCGCCGAGATCTTCGTCCGCTACACCGCCGAGTGTCTGTAGCCCCTCGACGCGGGAGGCGGCCTCGCCTCCCGCGTCCGCCTCCCCCTATAGTCGGTGCATGCTGAAGCGCCCGGTTGCGAGCTCGCGCGTCCTCGTCCAGGTCTTCATCGCGTCGCTGGCCCTCGGCCCGTGGGCGTGCCGCGACGCTGGTCGCAGCAGGACGCTGGGCGACGCAGGGTCAGGGGTGGATGTTGGCCCCTACCAGCTCGGCCCCAAGATGGAGCCCGACCCGGCCGCCGTCGCGTTCGGCAACGTGCAGGTCGGCACCGAGGCCACCATCGTGGTCCTCGTCCGCAACACCGGCAACGCCACCCTGGTGCTCGACGGCGTCTCCCGCGGTGAGCCCTTCGACGAGGCCTTCGACTTCGACATCGACCGGACCTCCATCCCGCCCTCCGGCGTCGCGCAGCTCTCGGTGAGCTTCGCCCCCGCGCAGCTCGGTCAACACGTGGCGCAGCTCATCGTCCGCTCCGGCGACATCAGGGTCGACGACCAGACCATCGAGATCACCGGCACCGGCGTCACCACCACCCTCGTCGTCGACCCCGAGAGCCTCTCGTTCGGCAACGTGGTCATCAACACCATCAAGGCCCTGCCCATCACCGTCTCCAACACCTCCAACATCGACGCCAGCATCGAGCTCGTCGAGGGCAGCAACCTCACCAGGTGCGACGGCAGCGATGACGCCGCGTTCTGCGTCCTCCTCCGCGACCGCAACATCGGACCCGACGGCCGCTTCTCCCTCCGCGCCGGTGAGTCCACCACCATGGAGGTCCAGTTCAGCCCCGTCATCGCGGGCACCCGCGAGCGTGGCGCGTTCACCTTGCGCGCCTGTGCGTCCGCTGCCTGTGAGGTCCAGGTCCGCCTCGACGGCGTCGGAGTCGAGGGCGGGCTCCGGTGCGACCCCGCCGTCCTGGACTTCGGACAGGTCAACCCCGGCTCCTGCCTCACCAGGTCCGTCGCCTGCGAGAACATCGCCAACGCCCAGATCGCCATCGTCGGCTGGGGCCCGTCCTCCGGCGCTGGCCAGGCCACCTCGCCCGACTTCTCCTTCGAGCCCTCTTCGGTGCGAGTCCTCAACGAAGGCGAGGCGGTCGAGGTCGACGTCACCTACTGCCCCGGCGACCTCGGCAGCGACGTGGGCAACCTCCAGATCGAGACCGACCAGGCCCTCGGCAACCGCGACGTCTTCATCAGACTCCGCGGCGCGGGGGGCGGCCCGGACATCGAGGTCCTTCCCTCGCAGCTCGACTTCGGCCTCGTCTCCCTCGTCGCCCCGGCGAGGCGCTCGGTGCTGATCACCAACCTCGGCTTCGACGACCTCGAGATCTCCGACATCCAGGCCACCGGCGCGTTCAGGGCGCCCGGGTCCGGCGCTACCGTGATCCCGCCCGGCGGCGCCTACGAGGTCGTCGTCGAGTTCCACCCCGTGGCGGTGGGGCCCGTCGAGTCCGAGCTCCTCATCCGCAGCAACGACCAGGACGAGGCCGAGCTCCGCATCCCGCTCATCGGTGAGGGCATCGACCTGCCCTCGTGCTCCTTCGAGCTCGCGCCCGCCCAACTTGCCTTCGGTTACGTCCAGATCCCGCGCACCCAGGGCCGCGCCTTCGAGATCAGGAACGTCGGCTCGAGCGACTGCCTCGTCACCTCCGCCGCCCTCGAGCTCGGCACCGATCCCGAGTTCACCCTCCCCGCTGGCGACGTCCGCAGCCAGATCATCGGACCCGGCGCCGCGTTCACCATCCTCGTCGACTACTCGCCCCAGGCCGTCGGCTCACACCACGGCGCGGTCGAGCTCTCCATCTCGAGCAGCATAGACCCCTTCCACCGCGTGCCCCTCGTTGGCACCGGCGCGGACGCCACCCTCTTCGTCGCCCCCAACGAGCTCGACTTCGGCACCCTCGGCGTCGGCTGCGCCACCCGCGCGCGCACCGTCCAGATCTACAACACCAGCTCGACCCCCGCGGTGATCAGCTCGATCGCCCAGGCCGCGCCCACCAACAGCGCCTTCGTCGTCTCGCAGCGCCCCGCCCTCCCCGCCACCATCCCGCCCGGGCAGTCCGTCGAGTTCGCCGTCGCGTTCCACGCCGACCAGGTCTCCCGCTACGCCTCCGCGGTCGAGATCTCCGGCACCTTCGAAGGCAACCCCGTCACCTACCTCGTCAGCCTCCAGGGTGAGGGCTCGCTCGGCGCCTCCCAGGAAGACCGCTTCGAGCAGCTCACCACGCCCAAGGTCGACGTCCTCTTCATCGTGGACTTCACCAACTCCATGCTCGAGGAGCAGACCGGCCTCGCGGCCAACTACCAGGCCTTCATCCAGTTCGCGCTGGCCCAGAACCTCGACTACCACCTCGGCGTCACCACCACCGGCACCGCGGAGGAGGCGGGCCGGCTCATGCACGCCGACCGCATCCGCGGCAACCCCTTCGGGGGGCCCTTCGCCAACCGCATCGTCACAGCGGCGACCCAGCCCGACCCCGAGACCGCCTTCACCTACAACCTCCAGGGCCGCCCCCTGACCGGCGGCGCCCCCGCGAACGAGGCGGGCTTCTACGCCGCGTACCAGGCCCTCACCCCGCCCGTCCTCACCGGGCACAACGCAGGCTTCCTCCGCCCGGACGCCCTGCTCTCCGTCATCTGGGTCACCGACGAGTCCGAGGAGACCAGCACCGACGTCGGCGCGCCGACCGGCGACCTCGACTTCTACGTGAGCTTCCTGCGCTCCATCAAAGGCTTCAGGCACACCGAGCTCTTCACCGCCTCCGCCGTCGTCGGCGACGCCCCCAGCGGCTGCAGCGGCCCTGGCGGAGCCGCGGTCGCCGGCCCCCGCTACATCGAGGCCGCCAACCGCACCGGCGGCGTCTTCCAGTCGATCTGCACCGCTGACTGGAGCCAGGCCGTCTCGGATCTCTCCACCACCGCCTTCGGCTTCAAGGCCCGCTTCTTCCTCAGCAACCCGCCTGTCACCTCCACCCTCACGGTCGAGGTCGACGGCGTGATGGTGCCCGCCACCTCGGCCGCGGGCACGGTGCTCTGGAGCTACGACTCCACCACCAACTCCGTGAACTTCACCCCATCCGCCATCCCCGAGCCCGGCGCGGAGCTCCTCGTCCGCTACGCCGCAGAGTGTCTCTAACTGTTGGCCTGCCTTCATTCCCCTGATGGACCCACCTTCCCGCGGCCACCCACTCCACGGGCCGTCGGCGACGACGCGGGCGACCTCCAGGTCGAGACCGACCAGGACCAGCCCAGCAGGTATGTCTTCGTAGGTCTCCGCGGCACTGGCGGTTGACGCCCGCCGCGCCCCCTCCCGACCCCCGCCGGTCCGTGGTACACCCGTGCAAGGCCCTCTGCGGCCGGCGGAGACCATGAGCGAGCTGGATTCCAACCCCACCGTCCTGAAGGTCAGGAAGCACCTGGTGGAGTACCTGGGGCCGCCGGACGAGGTCTTCGAGCTCTCGGGGAGCCCCATCCCCGGCTCGCCGATGCCGGCCCTCAACCTCGCCTACTTCGCGCCCCAGGGCCCGCAGAACCCGGTGGTCTTCGCCACCTGCGGGGCGTCGCTCTACAAGATGGCGGACGGGCGCCGGGTGGAGGGCATGGTGCTCCTGCGGCGCGAGCCGGAGCAGGCCGCGTTCGAGGCGGTGCACAAGATGTTGGCC
Source organism: Deltaproteobacteria bacterium (assembly GCA_020632995.1). Taxonomy (GTDB): domain Bacteria; phylum Myxococcota; class Kuafuiibacteriia; order Kuafuiibacteriales; family Kuafuiibacteriaceae; genus JACKEN01. The sequence continues at coordinate 2,168,893 of JACKEN010000001.1, forward strand.
CAGTTCGCCCTCTTCTCGGAGGCCAACAAGACCCCGGTGCGGCTGGGCGACGTGGTGCGTGCGCAAGACATGTTGCGCGGCTTCTGCGAGATGGACGCCATCCTCTTCATGCCCCCGGTGCCCTTCGTGCCGAACTTCCACAAGGCGCCGATCACCGCGGACGAGGCGGTGGACATGGTGTGGCTGCTCCCCGTCTACGAGGCCGAGGCGGAGTACACGATCAAGCACGGGCCCCAGGCCCTGATGATGCTCTTCGCGGCGCAGGGCCTGGACCTCACCGAGCCCACCCGTGAGGAGGCCAACACCTTCATGGAGCCCAAGGACGCCGAAGAGATGGCGCGCCGGGCGATGGAGGACGCCAAGGACCGCGCGAAGACGCAGGCCCCGGTGCCCACCGCGGGCAAGCCCAAGAGCTCCCGCCGCGACATGAACAAGGGGTCCTTCAAGGTCGAGGAGGGCAACAGCGCGCTCAAGATCACCCGCCGCGGCGGGGTGAAGGCGCCACCGCCGCCCGCGTCGAGGCCTGGCGGCGCGCCGGTGCAGGTCCGCGCTCCGGCCCCGCGCCGAGCCCGCCCGCGCGCCGCGTCCGGGGCGCAGGACGCGCCGCGCGCCATGCAGCCGTACCCCCGCAGCGCCGCCGGCATGCCCGCCCGCGGCCCCCGACCCGGCGGTCCCCCCGGGCGGCCGGTGGCGCGCCCCCCGGCCAAGAAGGAGGAGATCCGCGTCGACCTCAAGGGGAGCGGGCAGGTCCAGAAGCGACCCGACCCGCCGCCGGCCCCCACGGCCCCGGCCCGCCCGGCCAAACCTCGCCCCCTGACCCCCGAGGAGGAGGCGGCGGCCAAGAAGAAGCGGGTCGAGGAGCTGAAGGCCAAGGCCAAGGAGGCCGCGGCCCGGGCGGCCCAGCGCCAGAGCCAGGGCCCCGGCCCGGACGAGGCGCCCGCCCCCGCGCCCACGCCCGCGCCCTCCCCCATGGTCTCGCCCCCCGTTCGGCGGGACTCGACCAGCCTGCGCGCCGCGGCCCGGCGGCGCGGCGGCGCCAAGCAGACCATCCGGGGCGGCCTCGGCGACGATTCCGAGTAGCGCTCGTCAGCGCGCGGGCAGCGGGCTCGCTCCGCGGATCGCATGGGCTACTTCTTTGATGGCCTGATAGCGCTCGTCAGCGCGCGGGCAGCGGGGCGTCCACCGGCGCGAACATCGCGATCAGGCGCTCCGGGCGCAGGACACCTTGCGCCACCAGCGCGCGCTCCGCCGCCTCCACCGCCCGGCGACCGCTCTTGCCCGAGGTGAGGGCGCCCTCGCGGCGCTGGGCGACCGCCGCGTGCACCACCATGTCGGCCGCGGTGAACGCGGTGCGGGCCTCGCCGAACAGCTCGCGCGCGCGATCGGTGCGGCCGCGGAGCAGGTTCTTCTGCGCCCTTATCAACGCCACCATCCCCGGCACGTGCTGGAGCGACAGGGCGGCCAGGGCCTTGCCGGCCTCGGTGGCCACCTTCTGCATCGCGGCCGGGTCGGCGCCCGCCGCGGCCGCGGCGAGGGCGACGCGCGCCCGCAAGAACAGGGCCTCCGCCCCGAGGAGCTGCATCTTCGGGATGAGCGACGACTCGAGGGCCGCCCAGTCGCGCTCGACCCGGGCCCACGCCTCGAGCCGGTGGCCCTCGTAGAGCTCCACGTTGGCCTCGGAGACCAGGGCCGAGTAGCTCTTCAGCTGGAAGGCGGGCTCGTCCCAGCCCTCGATCGCCTCCCGCATCTCGGCCCGCACCCGCTTGGGCTCGTCGGCGGCCAGCCACGCCACAGTCACGTACGGGAAGGTCCGATAGGTGGTGGCCACGTAGCGGTTGCCGAGCGCGGCGGCCTGCGCCATCGAGCGCCGCATCCCCTGGCCGACCTCGTGGAAGCGCCCCTGGTTGCTGAGCGCCTCGACCCGGACCAGGCGCGCGGTGTTCGTCTCCCACGCGGCGCCGGTGCACTGGGTGGTGAAGATCTCGATCGCCGCGTCGAGGTCGGCCTCGGCGCGCTTCCACTGCGCTCGAAGATACGCCGCGAAGCCGCGGCTCATGTAGATCAGGCCCCGCGCGTGGGGGGAGTCGAGCCCCTCCGCGGTCTGCTCCATCAGCCGGAGGATGCGATCGGCGCGGTCCTGGGAGCGCTCCACGCCCCCCATCAGCACCCCCTCCACCGCCATCGCCCGCACCGCGCGCAGGCGATCGCCCGCCGTCACCGCAAGCCCGAGCATCCGGGCCCCGAAGTACGCGGCGCGGATGAAGTCGACCATGGCCAGGCCGGTGGCGAGCGACCAGCACACGTCGATCTGCTGCTTGAGCTTGCGCGGGATCTGCTCGGACGGCTTCGCCTCGAAGCGCAGCCCCCCGAACGCGACCCGGGCCCGCATCAGGGTCACCGCGCGCATCGCCTGGGCTGGGCTGGCCGGGTACTCGAGGTCGACCTCCCGCAGGAGGTCTTGCAGGATGCCGAGCCCCTCCTCGACGTGGCCGCTGGTGAGGAACTGCTCCGCCCCGCGCCGCCTCAGCTCGAAGCCCTGGTCCCCGCCCGCGAGCCCCGCCGCCTGCTGGTAGGCCTCCGCCGCCTCCCGGCCGCGCCCGGCCGAGGCGAGGGACTCCGCCCGCCACGCCACGAGCTGCCAGCGGCGCTTGTCGTCGGGCCCCGACAGGTCGAGGGCGGTGCCGAAGAGGGACGCGGCACGATCGAAGGCCATCGCGTTGAAGGCGCTCTGGGCCGCGGTGCGGGCGTGCCGCGCGGCCTGGGCCTCGTCCCCCGCCCCCAACAGGTGCAGGACCAGCGCCTCGGGGTCCGGCTCCGGCCGGGCGAGGAGCACCCGGGCCACGCTCATGTGGTGGGCCCGGGCGAGGTCCTCGGAGAGGTTGCGGGTCAGGGTCTCGCGGATGCGGTCGTGGTAGACCTCGACCAAGTCGCCCTCCTCGGTGGAGGGTTCGTTGGTGCGCCCGCCCGAGGACCGCAACAAGCGTTGCGCTCGGAGCAGGTTGGCTTGCGTATCATCCCCCGTCGGGAGCCCCGCCGCCTCGTTGGCGATCGAGAGCGAGATCGGGCCGCCGGCCAGGGCCACCACCTCGAGGAGCGAGCGGGCGGGCCGCGGCAGGTCGCGGATGCGCTCGAAGAGCACCTTCTCGAGGCGCATCTGGCGCACCGGGGTGGCCTCCACCGCGGCCACCGGGGCGGCGAGGTCCTGACCCTCCCCGTCCCGCTGGGCCAGCTCGTAGACGAACATCGGGTCGCCGCCCGACTCGAGCGCGATGAGCTGGGCCCGGCGCTTCGCCTCGGCGGGCACCGCCCCTTCCCCGAGGAGCGCCATCGCGAGCGCCTCGGCGTCGTTCATGGACAGCGGCGCGAGCGGGAGCCGCGTCACCGCGAGGCCCTTCGGCGCCTCCTCGAGCGCCCGCAGCACGTTCAGGACGGGGCTCTTCAGGCGGTCCTCGGTGCGGTAGCTCCCCAGCACCAGGATCGGCGGGGGCTCGGGCGGCGCGAGCACGTGCGAGAGGAGCTCGCCGCTGTCCGAGTCGCCCCACTGCAGGTCGTCGAGGAAGAGCACCAGGGTGGTGCGGCGCGCGAGGTGCTCGAGGAGCCCGCGCAGGGCGTCGAAGGCCCGGCGGCGCAGCTCCTGGGTCGCCGGCGCGCTCCCCACCGGCAGGGTGCGGTCCTCGGGCTGGGCCGGCTCCGGGACCGAGCTCAGCGCCTCCACCCGCTCCATCACCGGGAACAGGCGCCCGATCAGCCGGGCGTCCGGCGGCATCACCGCCAGGGCGTCCTCCCAAGGCAGCCGCTTCAGGAAGCGCGAGAGGGCGTCGATGATCCCGTCGACCCCCTTGAAGGGCACCAGCTCGCGCTCGTGGCAGCGCCCGCCGAGCACCGCCACCGCGCTCTCCCCCGCCACCTGGTCGAGGAAGCGCCGGATGAGGGTGGTCTTGCCGACCCCCGAGCGGCCCTCGACCAGCACCACCTGGGCGCGGCCGGAGCGGGCCTTCTGAAAGGCAGCCTGCATCGCGTCGAGCTCGGGCTGGCGGCCCACGAAGAGCCCGGGGAGCGAGACCGGGAAGGTGGCGGACGGCGGGTGGGCCACCTCGACCGGGCGACCGAGCTGGCGCAGGATCTCCTCCGCGTCCGGCCGCGCGGCGGGGTCGATCGAGAGCAGGGCCTGACAGAGCGCGTCGAGGTGGGGCGGGACGTCCGGCACGAGCTCGCTCGGGGCGGGCGCGGGGTAGCGCTGCTTGTCCATCAGCACCCGGAACATGGTGCCGGTGAAAGGCAGCCTGCCGGTGAGGGCCTCGAAGAGGATGACGCCTACGCTGTACCAGTCGCTCGCGAAGCCGAGGGCCTCGCCCGCCCCCTGCTCCGGCGACATGTACGCCACGGTGCCGCAGACCATGCCCTGCACCGTGCTCCGCACGATGAACTGATCGTACATCGGGGTGACGAGCCCGAAGTCCAACAGGGCCACCCGCCCGGTGGCGGTGACGAGGGCGTTGGAGGGCTTGATGTCACGGTGCAGGCGCCCCATCTGGTGGAGCGCCATCACCCCCTCGACCAGCTGGCCGAGGGCGGGCACCAGCCGCTCGAGGTCGACCTCGCGCACCGAGCGGAAGGTCTGCCCCCGCGGGGTGAGGCCCGGGGTGGAGACGACGGGGGTGGGCACGCTGGCCGCGTCGATGCCCGCCGGCTCCGTCTCTTCTTCGTCGCCGATCGGGAGCTGCGGGGCCGCGCCGGAGCGCAGGCTCCAGATGTCGGCCGAGGCGAGGGAGTCGGGGGGCGCGGGGGCCGGGGGCCGCTCGCCGTGCACCCAGCGCAGCAGGTCCACCCCCTCCACCAGCTCCATGGTGAAGAACCAGTGCCCGCCCTCGAACACCAGCTCGTGCAGCCGGGCCAGGTTGGGGTGGCTGGCGTCCGCGAGGGCGCGGAACTCCTGCTTGATCCGGTAGATGCCGTCGGCGTCGAAGCCCCGCAGGGTCTTCAGGGCCACCTTGCGATCGCGGAGGCGGTCCCGAGCCTCGTAGACCACCCCCATCCCGCCCTCGCCGAGCTTCTTGAGGAGCTCGTAACGCTCGGTGCCCAGGAAGTCCCGGGTGGCGCCGCCGCCAGGCCACGACGCGCCGCTGGAGCCTACCCCCATGGAAGCCCGACGCTATCCGCCCCCGGCGCGGTTTTCTAGTGAAACTTGGGCGCTCACAGGCTTTGCGGCCCGCGCAGGAAGGGCTGCCAGCCCCCGCTGCTCCAACGGTAGACGAGGGTCGACATTCGGCCTGGCGCGTCGGCCGCGGCCACCGCCGCGACCCGGGCCATCATGCCCTCGGCGTCCGGGGTGGCGGCGTCCATGACGAAGAGGAGATCGGGCTTGGGGGCGATCATCAACAGGCCGCCCTTCGTTCGCCCGGCCACCTTCGCCCAGGCGGAGGCCGGGAGCAGGAGGCTCGAGGCGTAGGCGTGGCCGGTGTAGACCTGAAAGCCATCTTGCTCCCTGGCGAGCCGCCCCTCCGGCGGACCAAGCTCCGCCGCGGTGTTCTTGGCGCCGCGCGCAAAGGCCTCGTCCTCGGAGAGCCCCATGGCGGCGAGGTCCTCGGTGTTCACGAAGCGCATCGTGCCGGGTCGGTCGAGGCCGCAAGCGCGTCCTCACAGGCGGGCGTCCTCGTGTGGCACACCCCGGCGAGCTGGTTGAAGCTGACCAACTGGGGGCCGGGGTCGCCCTCGAGCTGGACGTCGACACCGTAGGGACGCACCGTCACCTTGGCCCCGGGCAGGGCTTCGCGCAGGCGCTCGGCCGCCACCTCGGGCAGGGTCTTCGGGGCCTCCACGCCCCGCGGGGCGCCGCCGGGCTGCGCCAGGGCGAGCGCGGGCAGGAAGCCGAGGGCCAGGCCGAGCAGAGCAGACCTCACCGGGCCAACCTACACCAATCCGCCGGGCCCGGGGGCGGTTCGAGGTCGGGTTCGAGGAATCGCCTTGCTCCAAACGGGCGAAGTCTGCTTCGTAGGACCTGGCCATGGAGCTCCGTCAGCACCCCTACTCGCCCTTCCTCCACGCGGTGAACAAGCCGGTCCAGTACCTGGGCGGCGAGCCGGGCGAGAAGCGCAAGGACTGGAGCAAGGTGGACTGCAGGATGTGCCTGGCCTTCCCCGACCTCTACGAGATCGGGATGAGCCACCTGGGCTTCAAGATCCTCTACTCGCTCGTGAACGGGCACGAGCGCCTGCTGGCAGAGCGGGCCTTCGCGCCCTGGATCGACCTCGAGAAGGAGCTCCGGGCGCGGGACGAGCGCCTGCGCGCCCTGGAGAGCGGGCGGCCCTTGTCGGACTTCGACGTGGTGGGCTTCTCGCTCCAGAGCGAGCTCACCTACACCAACATCCTGATGATGCTCGACCTGGGCGGCATCCCGCGCCTCGCCGCGGACCGGGGCGATGGCGACCCGCTCATCGTGGCGGGCGGCCCGGTGGCCACCCACGCCGAGCCCCTGGCCGACTTCGTGGACGCGTTCCTCATCGGCGACGGCGAGGAGAAGACCACCGAGCTCCTCGAGACCTGGGCGCGCCTTCGGGACGCGGGGGTGCCGCGGGCGGAGCGCCTGGCCGAGCTCGCGCGGCTCGGCGGCTGGTACGTGCCATCGCAGTACACCCGCACCGTCGACGCTGCGACCGGCTTCACGGTGGTGGACGCTGCGATCGGCGACGCGCCGCTGCCGGTGAAGCGCCACATCCTCCCCGACATCGCCAAGTACGCCTTCCCCACCGACGGCCCGGTGGCCTCCACCGAGACCGTCTTCGATCGGGTGAGCGTGGAGATCGCCCGCGGCTGCACCGAGGGCTGCCGCTTCTGCCAGGCTGGCATGATCTACCGCCCGGTGCGGGAGCGCGACCCGCAGCAGGTCATCGACACCATCACCAAGAGCGTGGCCAACGCGGGCTACGACGAGGCCTCGCTCACGTGCCTGTCCACCGCGGACTACAGCGCGATCCAGCCGCTGGTGCACGAGACCCTGAAGGCGCTCGAGGGGCAGCACGTCAACCTGTCCGTCAGCTCGCTTCGGGCCTACGGCCTCTCCGAGGCGGTGCTCGACGACATGAGCACCCAGCGGGCGGGCGGGCTCACCTTCGCCCCCGAGGCCGGCACCCAGCGCATGCGCGACGTGGTGAACAAGAACGTCACCGAGGAGCAGCTCCTGCTCACCGCGGAGCGCATCTTCAGCCGCGGTTGGACCAAGATGAAGCTGTACTTCATGATCGGCCTGCCCACCGAGGAGGACGAGGACGTCCGCGGCATCGTGCAGACCGGCGTGCGGGCGCTCAAGGTCGCCAACAAGGTCAGGAACCGGAAGGACGGCAAGGTCACGGTGAGCGTGTCCACCCACGTCCCGAAGCCCCACACCCCGTTCCAGTGGTGCGCGATGGATCCCTACGAGGAGATCCTGAGAAAGCAAGCCATCCTGCGCGAAGAGGCCAGGCGGACCGGGGTGAAGCTGAAGCACCACGACTCCCGGGGCTCGTGGCTCGAGGGCGTGCTCGCCCGGGGCGACATCCGCCTCGGCAAGGTGATCAGCTTTGCCTACGACGCGGGCGCCCGCTTCGACTCGTGGGAGGACCAGCTGAACCTCGACGTCTGGAAGGCGGCCTTCGAGGCCCACGAGCTCGACGTGACCCCGTTCCTTTCGACCCTGCCGGTGGACGCCCGGATGCCGTGGGACCACCTCGACGTGGGCCTCGAGCCCGGGTTCCTGTCGCGCGAGTACCAGCGGGCGCTGAAGAACCGGCTCTCGCCGCCCTGCGGCAAGCCCAAGGGCGCATTCGTGCACCACACCAACCTCGAGGAGCACGAGGCGGATGAGCGCAAGTTGGTTTGCTACAACTGCGGCGTCGCCTGCGACCTCACCGACATGCGCACCGAGCGGGCCGGGTTCCTGAAGGCGCTGGGCGCCAACACCCCCGCCGCCCCCTCGCGCCTCACCGTGCTCACCGAGTCCGAGACCCCGCAGGAGCGCCGCACCCGGCTCAACCGCCGCCCCATGACCCAGGTCGACCAGGGCAAGCCGGTGCGGGTGCGCCTCGGCTTCACGAAGCTGGGCCGGATGGCCTTCTCGGGCCACCTCGACCTCGTGCGCCTGTTGCCGCGGGTGTTCCGGCGGGCCGAGCTCCCCCTGTTCTACTCGGAGGGCTTCTCTCCCCGCCCGGTGATGTCCTTCACCCCGGCCCTGTCGCTCGGGATCTCCAGCCTCGGCGAGTACCTCGATCTGAAGCTGAGGCGAGATCTCGCCCCGGACGAGGACTGGTCGCAGCTCTTCTTGCGCCTCCAGCCCTACGAGCTGGAGGGGGTCGGCTTCTTCGGGAGCGTGGCCCTGGGCGAGAACGACGCGTCGGTCAACAAGCTCCTGAGCCGCGCCACCTACGTGGCGGGCCTCGCCCCCGCGGTGCTGGCGCAGGCGGGCCTGCAGGACGAGGCCGCGCTCGTCCGGCGCATCGAGGAGCGGCGGGCCGGGCCCCTCACCATGAAGAAGATGGTGAAGGGCATCGGGCGCACGGTGGATCTGTCAGCCCAGCTCGAAGACGTGCGGGTGGGCGAAGGGGCCGAGGCCCTGGCCCGGGCCGGCTTCACCGGCAACCTCATCCCGGTGACCCTGGAGCTGGGCATCGACGGCTCCGCCACCCCCAACCCGGCCAAGACCCTCTCGGCCCTGCTCGACGACGCCGACCTGCCCTTCCAGCTGGTGCGCGAGGGCCTGTACGTGGTGCGGGACGGCGAGAAGTGCTCGCCCCTCGACCTCGCCCGGATCCGGCCCGCGATGAAGCCCTCGGCTCAGCCCGAGGGCGACAGCCCCATCGCCTCCGCAACCGAGTCCCTGTAGCGCAACCAGAGTTGCAGGGCGCGCTCCACCGCGCCCACCACCCGCTCGGCCAGCGGGCCCTCGTCGGGCACGTGCTCGAGGATGCTCCTCCAGCCGTCGTCCCGGTGGTCGCCCTCGACCAGGGCGTGGGCCTGCATGAGGCGCAGGTTCTTCACCGGGCAGCCGTAGTGCACCGCCCACGGGTGGGCCTCGATCGGCGCGCGCGCCCGGGTGCCGGCCAGCTCGGCTCGCTCGTGGCGGCTCCCCTCGACGAAGATGGTGATGACCGCCGCCGCCACCGGCCACGGCTGCGCCCCAGTGGCCTGCCAGAGGAAGCGCCGGTAGGTCTCGGCCGCCGGGAGCCAGTGCCCGCCCTCGGCCTCCACCGCGGCCCGGTCGATGTGCAGGCCGTCCATCAGCTCGAGGAAGAGCTCCGGGTGGCTCACCCCGAAGGACAGCTTGCCGGTGGACTCCTCGTACACGTTCTCGGCCAGCGCGCGCCGCACCGCGGGCGGCGGGCCAAGGGCGAGCACGCGGGCCAGGAGCACCGGGAAGTCGCGCACGTAGGTGTGGTACTCGTGGCGGAAGTGGACGAGGAGCTGCTCCCGGGTGAGCCCGGGCGCCTCGAAGCGCGGCCAGGCCCAGTGGTGCTTGGTGTCCATCAGCGCCAGCAGGCGCTCCTTCAGGGCGTGCGGCATGCCTCCATGGTGGCACCCGGCGCCCTCGCGGGGTAGCCCCGGGACGGGCTCAGTCGACGTGGGCCGACAGGTGCGGCGGCCGCGGGCGGTGCAGGCTCACTTGCTCCAGGGCCGACAGGCGCGGGTTCGGGGCCACCGCCAACGTGAAGCCGCCTTCGGCGTGCTCGGCCAGGAAGCGCTCCATGTCGCGCCGCCGCACGGTGTGCACCGCGGCGTCGTCGGGGTCGTGCACCGAGAAGCCCTCGGGGGTCAGGCCGTAGACCAGCACGTAGTGGCCCTCCCGCTGGCTGGGGTCCTCGTGGGGCGGCATCACGTAGTACTCGCCGTTCGCGATGACGAAGTGGCCGGCCTCCAAGGCGGTGGTCATCGCGCGCAGCCCCGCCCCCGGGGTGATGGTGAGCCGGCACCCGAGGGCGGAGGCGATCGCGCCCATGCCCTCGAGGGTGGTGCCCACGTCCAGGTTGGTGCCGCCGATGGCCCCGAAGTGCTCCACCAGGGCGGCCTCGCTCAGCTCCCGGCGGTAGCCGAGGACCCGGGCGATCATCGCGAAGGTGGTGGGCCCGCAGCTCGCGCTGCCGTCGAACCCGGGGGCGGCGCCGGACGGATGCTCCTGGTGGATGAACGGCGGCCGGTGGTGAGGGAGCCGGCGCGGGTGCAGGGTGGCCGGGCGGGTCCACGGGGTGCCGTGGGGCTCCGGGGCCGGGCGTTCGGGCCGCGCCACCGCGGGGGTCGCCGCCGGGCTGGAGGCCAGGCGGGCCGCGGGGGTGAGGACGCCGAGCCGCTGCATCCGGGTGTTATCGGGGACGGGGGGCCCTCCGGGCCTCGGTCAGGTGGCGGATTTTGGCCTACATGTGCGGTACCGGGCGGACGGGGTTAGGGTAGCCACGATGCGGGAGCGGAGCTTCTGGGGCTGGGGGTACGCGGATCGCTACCCGGACGCGGCGGGGCGGGACAACGTGGCCCAGCTGGTGGAGGCCACCCTGGGCTTCGCGCCCACCGCCCGGCTGGACGCGCCGAGCCTCGACGCGGTGGCGCTCCGGGCGCCGCGCTTCGAGGCCCCCGCCGCCCTGGCGGACGTGGTGGATCAGGGCGCGGAGGCGCGGATCCGGCACACCTACGGCCGGGCCTACCGGGACGTGGTGCGAGGCTTCCACCGGGACTTCGCGGTGGCCCCCGACGCGGTGGCCACCCCCCGGGACGAGGCCGACGTCCGCCGCATCCTCGACTTCGCGGCCGACGCGAGGGTCGCGGTGGTGCCCTACGGCGGCGGCAGCAGCGTGGTGGGCGGGGTGGAGTGCGCGGGCGAGGGCCACGCCGGGGTCCTGAGCCTGGACCTCGGCGCCCTGAACGGGGTGCTGGAGGTCTCGCACATCGATCGCCTGGCCCGGATCCAGGCCGGCGCCCTCGGACCAGCCCTCGAGGCGGGGCTCAAGGCTCACGGACTGACGCTGCGCCACTTCCCGCAGTCCTTCGAGCACTCCACCCTGGGGGGCTGGATCGCCACCCGGGCCGGCGGCCACTTCGCCACCCTCTACACGCACATCGACGACCTGGTGGCCTCGGTGCGGATGCTGACCCCGGCCGGCCTCTACGCCACCCGCACCCTCCCCGGCTCGGGCGCCGGCCCCAGCCCGGACCGCCTGGCCCTCGGCTCCGAAGGCGCCCTCGGGGTGATCACCGAGGCGGTGGTGCGGGTGCGCCCGCGGCCGACCTTTCGGGCGCAGGCCAGCCTGCACTTCGCCCGCTTCGAGGACGCGGTGGAGGCGGCGCGGGAGATCGCCCAGGCCGGCCTGTATCCTTCGAACTGCAGGTTGCTGGACGCCCGGGAGGCGGCGCTGAACGCGGTCACCGCCGACGGGTCCTCGGTGCTGATCGTGGCCTTCGAGTCCGCCGATCACCCCCTCGCTCCGTGGCTGGAGCGCGCGGTGGAGCTCGGGCGGGGGCGCGGCGGCGTGGTGCAAGGGAGCTTGACGTACCGGGAGGGCGAGGCGGCCCGGGGCGAGGGGAGCGCGGAGGCGTGGCGGAGCGCGTTCATCGACGCCCCGTACCTGCAGAGCATCCTGGTCGGCCTCGGGATCATGGCCGACACCTTCGAGACCGCGTGCCCGTGGTCCCGCTTCGGCGAGCTCCACGCCGCGCTCGTGCACGACGTGCGCGACGCGATGAAGCGGGTGGCGGGGCGCGGGACCCTCACCTGCCGCTTCACCCACGTGTACCCGGACGGGCCGGCGCCGTATTACACGTTCCTGTGCCCCACCCGGCCGGGGAGCGAGCTGTCGCAGTGGGCGGAGATCAAGGCGGCGGCGAGCGAGGCGCTGTTGAAGCACGGCGCCACCATCACCCACCACCACGCGGTGGGGCGCACCCACCGGCCCTGGTACCAGCGCCAGGTGCCGGAGGCCTTCCAGGCCGCGCTGCGGGCCGCGAAGGTTGCGCTGGATCCGGCGGGGATCCTCAACCCCGGGGTGTTGGTGTAGCGGGCCTCACCAGACGTAGTCCGGATCGCCCCACTTCGACAGGCGCCCGCTGCCCTTCGCTTCCCCCGCCCTCAGCGCCAGGACCTCGTCCCGCGTGATGCGGTAGATGAAGATCGAGTAGTGGAGCTTCTCGTCGGGGCGGCGCCCCTTCAGCCACTCGTAGCAGCCCGCCGGCGACCAGTCCGGTCGGACCAGCTCCACCACGTGGACCACGAGGACGCCGACCTTCGGCCCGCAGGTCGGCTGGCGCGACTTGATGCCCCACTTCTCGGGCTTCGGTGAGTAGAACGCGAAGTCGATCAGCGGCAGGTCGTGCTCGCGCTGCCAGACCCCCACCGCGTTCTGGTCCTGCCCCCAGTCGTCGCCGTGCACGAGGTAGCGCCACCCGCCGTCGGGCCCGCCCGCCGCCGCGTTGAAGAACATCAGGTAGTCGGGGTGCACCCGCAGGCTCTCGACGCACCCGAGGAGCAGGAGCGCCACCGCGATCGCCTTCCACCTGCGCCCGAGCTTGCCCACCACCCACACCGTCCACACGTAGGTGAGCGGCAGAGCGGGGAGCAGGTACTTGATCCCGTTCTGCACGGTGGAGAAGAAGCTCATGTAGACGAAGAACAGGAGCGGGAATGTGAGGAGCAGGCCGGTGATGGCCCAATCCCGAGCGTGGAAGCGCACCGCCCTGCCCGCCGCGATCAACGTGGCGAGCTGAAAGCCGTGGGGCACCTTGAGCGCCACCGCGACGAAGAAGAAGTACCACCAGCCGGTGCTGGCGACCTCGCCCAACAGGTAGTTGCTGTGCCCGGTGCGGGCGTGCCCGATCTGCCAGTTCAGCCCCTCGAAGTAGTTCGGGAACGGCAGCGGCACCGGCAGCCAGCCGAGCCACTCGGGCGGGGGTGGGCCGTTGTACCGCTCTTGCAGGCTGGTGAGGTCGTGGAACTCGAAGTCGAAGCCGTGCCAGAGCCAGAGGGTGAAGAAGCCGGTGAGCAACACCAGCGCGAGCTCGAGGCGCCGGCGCCGCAGGAGCCACCGCCGGGCGCGCCCAAAGCGCGACGCGGGGGCCTCAGCCTCGCGGGCGACCGCGACGCGCTCGGTGGCCAGGCCGAGGAGCGCGATCACCGGGAGGAAGAAGAGCGCGGTCAGCTTCGTCGCGAGGGCGCAGCCGAGCGCGACCCCCGCCACCACCGCCCACCTGAGCCGCTGGTCCTGGGCTGTCCCCCCTCTCCCCGGCCGGCGGGCCGTCCCACTTCCGGCTGCGCGGCCCGCTTGCGCGGTCATGGGGTCCGGGCCGGCGGAGCTGTCCCACCCCCTCCGCCGGGCCAGGCCCGCCTGGCTGCGCGCTCCATGGCTTGCGGCGGAGCCATCCCAATGGGGTGCGCGCCGCTTGCATGGGCCGGCCGGCCCGTGGCCTCGACGAAGGCGAGCACGAGGCTCCCGGCGCAGATCAGGAGGAACACCGTGACCGGCGCATCGAGGGTGGCCAGGCTCCCGTGCGCGAGCAGGTTGGGGGACGCGGCGTAGACCGCCTGCCCGAGCAGGGCGACCTGCGGTGAGCTCAGGCGCCCCAGGAAGAAGAAGACGAAGAGCCCGCCGAGCACGGTGAGCACCGCGATGGGGATCCGGGCGACGAACAGGGTCTCCTGGAGCTCCTCGGTCGGCTTGTTCCATAGGGTCGAGTCGACGACGTTGTTGCCGTCCAGGCGGCCCGCGTCGTGGTCGTACGCGAGCACCGCGAGCCCGATCAGGTACTTCGCGAGCGGGGGGTGCTCGAGGTTGATCCGGTGGTTGCCGTTTCGGACCTGGTCCACCCCGGCCGCGATGTAGACCGACTCGTCGACGGTGTTGGCCTTGTTGGCCGCGACGTTCAAGAGGAGCACGAGCTGCACGACCGCGATGACGAGCGAGAGCGCGAGGACGACCCGAGACGTCGCGTGCTGGGCGCCCGGAGTCATGCGGCGGGGACTAGAGCATCGCCCCACGAGGGAGGCAACCGCTTCGCGCCCGAGTCAGAAGCGCGGCGTGGCAGAGATCCCCGCGTCGACCGTGAGGCACACTCCGGTGATGCCCGACGCCGCCTCCGACAGGAGGAAGAGGCACGCGTCCGCCACCTCGTAGCGCCCCACCAGGCGCCCGAGCGGCGCCTTGGCCTCGTAGCGCGCCACGCCGTCGGGCCAGAGCTTGGGGAGCTCGGGATAGAACGTCAGCCCTGGCGCCACCGCGTTCACGCGGATGCCGCTCGGCCCGAGCTCCAACGCCGCGGCCTGGGTGTGCATGGTCACCGCGGCCTTCGCCGCCACGTAGTGGCTGTGCATCGGCGCCGGCGCCGCCCCCTCGATGGACGAGATGTTGACGATCGCGCCCGGCAAGGCAGCCTGCACCATCCGCTTCGCCGCGGCCTGGGTCATGAGGAACACGCTGGTGAGGTTGGCGTCGACCACCGCCCTGAACTCCGCCTCGGACATGTCGAGCAGGCCCTGGAGCGGATAGATGCCCGCGTTGTTCACCACCCCGTCGAGCCGCCCGAAGCGCTCGCTCGCTGCGCCTACCAGGGCCTCCGCCCCGGCCTGGGTGGCCACGTCGGCCCCCACCGCCACCGCCTTTCGGCCCTGGCGCTCCACCTCCGCCACCGTACGCGCCGCGCCCTCGGCATCCTTGTGGTAGCCGACCACCACGTCGGCCCCCGACTGGGCGAGCCGCATGGCGACGCCCTGCCCGATGCCGCGGCTCGCGCCGCTCACCACCACCACCTGGCCGGTGAGGTCCAACAGGTCCCGCACCGCGCCGCGCTCGGCGTCCATCGGCCCGCTCATGGGGCGTCCCGGTGCACGGTGTCGGGCGAAAACGCCGGGAGGCACACCGCGATGTAGTCGGCCCCCTCGGCCTCGGTGGAGTAGCGGATCCACTCCCCGGCGCGACAGAAGACGGCCTGGCCCGCCTTGACGTCCAGGGCCCCGCCCTCGTGCTCCACCCGCAAGGTGCCCTGCAACACCACCGTATACTCGTCGAACTCCGGCCGCTGCCCGGGCTCGACCCACCCGGCGGGCGAGGTCATGTGGGCGACGCTGACCGCGCCGGTCCCGGAGTTCACCCGACCCACGTACTCCCGGATGATCTTGGGTTTGTTCCCCGCCGCCTCGATGATGGACGGGCCCTGGATGAGCTGTGGCATGCGCTCGGGGTAGCGCAGAATCGGCCGCGACGCCACGGACCCGAGGAGCGGCCTCGCCTGCGTACATGTGCATGCACACCTGCACACCCGCAGACCCACCGCTCCTGATCCCCGCGCCAAACCACGCCCCTCTCAACCTCGGCACGATCCCTGCGTAGGGCTCGGTCGGGGCCCTCTGGACCGGGCCCGAGGAGGACCCGATGCTCGAGATCGTCCTGTTGTCCGCGCTGGCCGCCACGACCCCGCTCACCACCGACGCCGCTCCCCCGCGGCCGGGCCCGAGCCTGCGCCTGGTGGGCGGGGGCGGGTTCACCTTCCTCGGCGAACCCGCCATCCGCCTCGCGCTGGACAGCGAGCTGGCCTGGTTCGGCCCCTGGTTCCTGGGCGCGCGGCTGGAGGCCGGCCACCGAGGTGCAGAGTTCTTCGGCCCCTACCAGGACCACACCGCGTTGAGCGTGCGCGGCGGGCACGTGGTCCCGCTCGGACCACACTCGTGGACGACTTCGGTGAGCCTCGGCCCCGCGCTCACCCAGTGGCGCAGCACCCGCACCGAGCTCTGCCTCGGGCTGTTCGAGCCATGTCCGCCGCCTTCGGCCGCGAGCCGCGTCCAAGAGGCGGTGACCGTGGCCGCCGCCCTCGAGACCGGCATCGTCCTGCGGTGGGGGTGGCTGGCGCTCTCGGGTGACGTCGGCCTGCTCTTCGTGGGGCCCGAGCAGGTCACCGTCAACGCCACCCTGGGCGTGGGGTTCACGGTGCCCTGACCGACCACCCGCGGATCGGCGGATGGCCCGGTGACGCGCCACGCGGCATGGTCCCGCCGATGAGGTCCCTGCCCCTGCTCCCGGTGGCCCTGTGCCTGGCCAGCGCCCCAGCGCTCGCCGCCCCCAGCGCGGTGAAGCTCTCGTGGGCGTCGGCCGACGCCGCCACCACCATGGCGATGTCCTGGGTGACGCCCACCGACCTGCCGAGCACGATCGAGTACGGCGTCCAGTCGACGAGCGAGCACATGCTCACCGGGCCCGCCGCCGCGCTCATCGACGGCATCGGCTGGTTCCACGAGCTCGAGCTCAGCGGCCTGATGCCCAACACCACCTACCGCTACCGGGTGGGCTCGGCCGGGGACTGGTCGCCCGAGTACACCTTCAAGACCGCCCCCAACGACGGCTGCACCCCGTTCGCGTTCGTGTCGCTCGGCGACGCCCGCTCCCAGGACTCCCGCGGCCCGTCCCTGAACTGGTCGAGCATCCACACCGAGGCCGAGGCGGCGGGGGCGGAGTTCTTCCTGAACGGCGGCGATCTCGTGCGCGAGGGCAATGACATCGCGCAGTGGGCCCAGTGGCTCCAGGACTCCGAGATGGTGAACCCGCGGCGCCCGATGATGCCGGCGATGGGCAACCACGACGACGGCCCCGGCGACGGCAACAGCGCCAACTACAACCGGCTCTTCGTCCTGCCCACCAACCCGGTCACCGGCACCGAGGACTACTACTCCTTCGTCTACAACAACGTCGTGGTGTTCTCGCTCTCCACCCAGACCTTCGAGGACTGGACGGCGCAGATGCAGTGGCTCACCAACGTGGCGGCCCAGCACCCCGACAAGTGGAAGATCGCGTTCTTCCACCACCCGGTCTACACCACCCAGACCGCGCTGTTCGGGATCTCGGTCGGCCACGGCCCGAACGAGAAGGGGCAGAACGCCTTCTACGCGCCCGCCTTCGACGCGGCGGGCATCGACATCGTGGTGCAGTCGCACAACCACATCTACGAGCGCTTCCTCCCCCTGCGCTTCGACCCCAACGATCTCGACAACGGGCAGCAGGTCGCCCAGTACGGCAACGGCCCGGGTGAGGGGCGCCTGTACGTGGTCTCCGGCGGCTCCGGCGCGTTCCTCGACCCGCTGATCGAGGGGCAGTTCCAGGACTTCGGGGTGGGCTCCACCGTCCGGAGCAAGGACCACCACTTCATCCGCATCGCGGTCGCGGGGAACACGCTGCACTACCAGGCGATCCGCACCAACGCGGGCAACACCAGCGGCGGCGGCACCGTCATCGACGACCTGACCCTCGCCCGCCCCGGCCAGGATCCCTGCATCCAGCCCGGCGACCCCGACATGGACATGGACGGCTACCCGGCGTCCATCGACTGCAACGACCAGGTCTTCGACATCAACCCCGGCGCGACCGAGATCTGCGGCAACGCGATCGATGAGAACTGCGACGGCACGGCCGAGCCCTGCCCGCCCCCGCCGGTGGACATGGACGGTGACGGCTCCCCCGCCGGCACCGACTGCGACGACACCAACCCGAACCGCTACCCCGAGCACCCCGAGGTCGAGTGCGACGGCATCGACAACGACTGCGACTGCCTCGAGGTCTGCGACGGGGTCGAGACCGACGTGTGCGCCCCCGCCCCCGACGCGGGCCCGGCCACCGACGCCACCCCCGGCCCGGACGCCGAGGCCCCCGACGCGACCTCCCCTGTCGACGCGGGCCAGAGCGCCCCCGACGCAGGCCAGCCTGCGGCCGACGCCGGCACCCCGAGCGCCACCGAGGACGCGGGCGCCGCCCCGCCCCCCGCCGCCGACGGCTGCGGCTGCCGCGACACCACTGGCGGCGCCGGCGGCCTCGCCTGGCTCCTCCCGCTCGGCGCGCTCGCGCTCAGGCGCCGCCTCAGAAGGTGAGACGGAGCTTGTTCTCCATCGTGACGTCCAGCTTGCGGACCCCGGTGACCGGCTGGCTGTCGTAGCGCAGGTACACCCCCGCCACCAGCGCGAGCGCCCCGGTCACCGCCACCGAGAGCTCCGCCTCGTTCAGCACCCGATAGTCCGCGAAGTCCGTCAACCGGGGTTGCACGTACACCGTGTCCACGACGGACACCGCGGGGTCGCTGAGGTACGCCTTCAAGGACAGGTAGCTCGACCACCGGTGGGCGAGGACCTGCCGCTGATCCGGCCCGTCCTCGGGCACCGCGTTGTCCTCGAACTCGAGCATGTAGGCGGTGCCGAGGGCCAGCTCGCCCACCTTGCCAAGCGGCACCTCGAGGCGCGCCCCGAGGCCGCCGACGTAGCGTTGCTTGAGCAGGATGAACTCGTTGTACTGGGCCTGGACGAAGAGCTCCGAGCCCAGCCGCGGGTGCCACATGCGGGTCCACCTGAGGTGCGCGAAGCCGGCGTTCTTGAAGCGGCCGCTCGGCTGGATCCCGAGGTCCTGGCTCCCCACGAAGTAGACCAGGTCCAACAGGCGCCCCTTCGTGGCGGTCGACGTGGTGGCCTCGAGCCGCGCCCACCGCACCTGGGCCGCGCTCACCACCTGGATCAGATCCACGTTGCCGGAGCGGTACGTGAGCGCGAGGTCCACCGCCCCGCCCAGCCCCGGCCGCTCCCAGCTCCGCAGCTTCTCGGTGTTCACCTGGGCCGCCGCCGGGGCAGCGATCCCCAGCACCACCCCCAGGGCCAGCCCGCACGTCCATCCCTTCACGCGGCCGGTGTACCAGCTTCACAACGCCCTGCGCGAGGGCTACGGATCCCCGGGATGCGCGCGTTCGGCACCATGCTCCGCATCGGCTTCGCGGAGCTGGCCGCCTATCGGGGCGAGGTGGTGATCTGGATCCTCACCACCACCATGCCCCTCATCATGTTCGCGCTGTGGTCCACCCTGGCCCGAGAGGCCCCGGTGGGCCGCTACGACGAGGCGGCCTTCGGCGCCTACTTCCTCTCCACGTTGGTGGTGCGCCAGCTCGCCAGCGCGTGGGTGGTCTGGGAGCTGAACTACACCATCCGCACCGGCGCCCTCTCCGGCCTGCTCCTGCGACCGGTGCACCCGCTGTGGTACTTCGCGGCCCAGAACCTCGGGGTGGTGCCCTTCCGCGCCCTGATCCTCGCCCCCCTCGTCGCGGTGGCGTTCCTCGTCTTCGACCACCTCCCGGTGGCGCCCACCCCGCTGAACCTCGCCCTCTACGTGTGGACCATCGCCTGGGCCTGGCTCCTCACCTTCCTCGTGCAGGCCATGTTCGGGATGCTCGCCCTGTACACCCAGCAGTCCCTCTCGTTCCAAGAGGCGTGGTTCGGGCTGTGGGCGCTCCTGTCCGGCTACCTCCTGCCGCTCGAGCTCGCCCCGGCGCTCGAGAAGGTGGCGGTGTGGCTCCCCTTTCGCGCCATGGGCTCCCTCCCCACCGAGATCATCATCGGGCACCTCGAGGGCCCCGCCCTCGTGCAAGGCGTGTTGACGCAGCTCGCCTGGGCGGCGGTGGTGCTCGCCCTCGTGGCCTTCACCTGGCGGCGCGCGGTGGGCCGCTACGAGGCCTTCGGGGGCTGAGCATGGCAAGGCACCTCGCCATCGCCCTCTTCCTCGCCCGGGCCTCGATCCAGACCCAGGCCCAGTACCGCGTGGACTTCCTCGTCCAGATGGTCCTCGCCCTGTTCTGGGTGGTCTGGAACGTCGCGCCCCTGTGGCTGGTGTTCGAGATCCGGCCCGAGGTCGCGGGCTGGACCCGCCCCCAGGCGATGCTGGTGATGAGCGCCTTCTTGATCTTGAAGGCGGTGCTCGAGGGCCTCATCACGCCGAACCTGGTCGCCCTCGTCGACCGGATCCGCACCGGGACCCTCGACTTCCTCCTCCTAAAGCCGGCCGACGCCCAGCTGATGGTGAGCTTCACCAAGGTGGTGCCGGCCAAGACCATGGACCTGCTCGCCGGCCTCGCGATGGCCGCCGCGTCCATCGCCCAGCTGGACCCCGCCCCCACCCCGACCGCTGTCCTCGCCGGCGCGGCGATGCTCGGCGCCGGCGCCCTGGTGCTCTACGCGGTGTGGATCCTCGTGGCGTGCGTAGCGTTCTGGGTGGTCAAGATCGACAACCTCAGCTTCCTGTTCACCTCGCTCTTCGACGCCGCTCGGTGGCCGGTCTCGGTGTTCAGGGGGTGGGTGCGGGTGGTGCTGACCTGGGTGCTCCCGATCGCCGCGATGACCTCGTACCCGGCCCTCGCGGTGCTGGAGCGCCTGGACCTCGTCCACGCTGTTTGGGCCTGGGGTCTCACCCTGGGGTTGCTCGTCGGCTCCCGCCTCGCGTGGCGGCAGGCTGTCCTGCATTACTCATCGGCGTCGTCGTAGGACTGCCGGGGCGACTCGCGCGGGCCTGGAGGCCTGAAGCCCTGAAGCCCTGAGGCCCTGAGGCCCTGAGCCTGAGAACTGAGCCCTGTCTCTGAATCCTGAAGCCGACAGCGTCGCTTCCGCCGGACACGGAGGAGCGCGACGCAATGCGGCGTCAGGCTTCAGAGACAGGCTTCAGGGCGCAGGCTTCAGGGCGCAGGCTTCAGGGCGCAGGCTTCAGGGCCCAGGCATCAGGGCCCAGGCAGCCAGGGCACGAGTGACAGCAATGCGGTAGGCTCCCGGGGGCTCCGAACCCGCGTACCGCCTCAGTGCCTGGGGTCGTCCCCCGCGCACAGCTCCTCGAGGTTGGAGCGCCCGTCGTTGTCCGAGTCCTGGAGCACCCGGCGGGTCTCGGTGCTGAAGTCGAGTGGGACGCGGGTGCGGGTCTCGGCCGTCAGGTCCACCGTGTCCTCCAGCTCGACGATCTCGAGCGGGCCCACCTCGTCCTCGGCCAGGTAGGTGAGGGTCAGGGTCCGCTCCTTCTTGGCCGGCACCTTCTCGCACAGCGAGAGCACCGAGCCGTCGGCCTTCACCGAGATCCGGCAGTAGCCCAGGACCCCCATGATGGAGAGCTCGCCCTTCACCTGCAGGGTCTCGAGCCGGGCGCAGTCCTGCTGGGCCAGGAAGTCGTCCTGGACCAGGAGCGCCACCTCGTCCTGCACCGGGCGGGGGGCGACCTCCTGCCCGCCACAGGCGGCGAGGAGGGAGGCGAGGGCCAGCGGGGCGAGCCACCCGCCGCGGGAGAACGAGGCCATTGGGCAGGGTATCGGCGGCATGTGGGGAAAGTTGCGCTATCCTGGGCCGGATGACCGAGACCGTGGTGGTGGGGGCCGGCGCGGCGGGGGCGGTGGTGGCGGCGCGCCTGAGCGAGGCCGGCCACCCGGTGCGCCTGCTCGAGGCCGGCCCGGACTACCCCGACGGGGTCCTCCCCGAGGATCTGGCGGACGGCGGCCAGAACTCCTTCCGCCGCCACGACTGGGGCCTGCGGCACCGCCGGAACGCGACCACCCGCCTGCCCTTCCCCTTCCCCCGGGGCAAGGTGGTGGGCGGCTCCTCGGCCGTGAACACCTGCATCGGCCTCCGGGGCCAGCCCCACGACTTCGACGAGTGGGCGGCCCGAGGCCTGCCGGAGTGGAGCTGGCAAGCCTGCTTGCCGTTCTTCCTGCGCCTCGAGCACGACCTCGACTTCCCCGAGCACCCCGAGCACGGGGCGGACGGGCCCCTCCCCCTGCGCCGCCACCGGCTGGATGAGCTCGTGCCCTGGCAGGCCGCCTTCCTCGAGGCCTGCGAGCGCGTGGGCTACCCGACCTGCCCGGACAGCAACCTCGCCGGCAGCGAGGGCGCGGGGCCCCACGCCATGAACAAGGTGGGCGGGCGGCGGGTCAGCGCCGCGCAAGCCTACTTGACACCCCTGGTCCGGGCCCGGCGCCACCTGGTGATCGAGCCCGAGACCCTGGTGCGGCGGGTGCTCTTCGAGCGCGGCCGGGTGACCGGGGTCGAAGTCGAGCGAGCAGACGGGATCTCGGTGCGCCCCGCCGCGCGGGTGGTGCTGGCGGCGGGGGCGATCGCCACCCCCGGGGTCCTCCTCCGCTCCGGGGTCGGCCCGGCCCCCGAGCTGGCCCGCCTCGGGGTGGACGTGGTGGCCGACGTGCCCGCGGTGGGGGCGCGCCTGTTGGATCACCCCGGGGCCGCCTTCTTCGTCCTCCCTCGCCGGGGGGTGGTGCGCCGCCACGACCCGCTCATCCAGACCGTGCTCCGCTACCAGAGCGCAGGCGGCCGCCCCGCGGACATGATCCTGCAGCCCGGCTCGGCGCTGAAGACCCCCTACTTCGCCGCCCCGGTGTGCTCCATCATGTGCGCGGTGGGGAAGCCCCGGGGGCAAGGTCGCTTGCGCTTCAACTCCGCCGACCCCCACGTGGCCCCGAGCATCGAGAGCCGCCTGTTGGAGCACCCCGAGGATCGCCGCCGGGCGATGGAGGCGCTCGAGCGGGGCCTCGCCCTGTGCGAGAGCCCGCCGATGGCCCGGCTCGGCCGCCCCCTGTGGCCCTCGGCCCGGGTCCTGCGGGATCCCGCGCGGCTCGACGCGGCGATCCGGCGCTTCACCGACTCGGGCTACCACCCCTGCGGCACCGCGCCGATGGGGGCCGACGACGACCCCGAGGCCGCCTGTGACGGTCGGGGCCGGGTGCGCGGGGTCGAGGGCCTGGTGGTGGCCGACGCCAGCCTGATGCCGACCATCCCGTCCAGCAACATCCACCTGCCGACCCTCATGATCGGCGAGCGCATCGCGAGCTGGTTGGTACTGGACGGTACTCCGGGCTAGCGTCCGACCCATGAAGGTCCTGATCACCGGCGCCAAGGGCATGTTGGGCCGCACCCTCGCCCGGCACCTCGCCCACCACGAGCTGATCCTCGTGGACATCGACGACTTCGATCTCACCGACGCCCGCACCACCCACGCCGCCATCACCCAGCAGCGCCCCGACGTGGTGATCCACGGCGCGGCGATGACCGCGGTGGACAAGTGCGAGACCGAGGCAGACGCGGCCTACAAGGTGAACGCCCTCGCGTCGGCCCACGTGGCCGGCGCGACCCGGGACGCCGGCGCGCGCCTGATCGCGATCTCCACCGACTACGTCTTCTCGGGGGACCTCGATCGGCCCTACCACGAGTACGACCGCACCGGCCCCACCAACGTGTACGGCAAGAGCAAGCTCGCGGGCGAGGAGGCGGTGCGCGCCCACTGCCCGAACCACCTCATCTGCCGCATCTCGTGGCTCTATGGGCCCGGCGGCCCCAGCTTCGTCCACACCATGATGAAGCTGCTGGCCCAGGACGGTGACCCGCTCAAGGTGGTGGACGACCAGATCGGCAACCCGACGAGCACCGACGCGGTGGCCGCGCACATCAACCACCTCCTCGGAGTGCCGCTGCAAGGCGTCTGTCACCTCACTTGCGAGGGCGAGGCCACCTGGTACCAGCTCACCCAGGAGATCGCCCGCCAGCGCGGCGCCACCCGCGGGGTGACAGCGTGCACCTCCGACGAGTACCCCCGCCCGGCCCGTCGGCCCGCCAACTCCCGGCTCGAGAAGCGGGTCCTGCGCCTGGCCGGCCTGCCCCCGATGCCCCACTGGCAAGACACGTTGACGCGCTTCTTCGCCGAGAACCCCGAGGGGTAGCTACTTCACCCGCCAGATCCGGCGGGTCCGCGCCTCGGTGTCGCCAGGAAACGTGGCCACCACTTCGAAGCGCGACTCGTCCTCGAGCGCCCCCCGGGCCGGTGGCCCCAGGTTGTTCAGCTCCTCGTTGGAGAACACCAGCCAGCGCACCCCGAGGGCGCGCAGCGCGTTGGCGTCCATGCCCCCGCGCACCTGGTGCGAGAGCGCGCGCTGACGCCGCATGTCGTCGATGCGCAGGCCCATGTAGTAGAGGTCCGCGTCCTCCGCCACCACCGAGAGCCCCCCGAACACGCTGAGCTCCTTCGCCACGTTGCGCTGGGCGAAGATCACCTCGCTGCTCTCGTAGCCGTGCTCGCGCAGCCACGCGATGGCCTCGGCCACCAGCGGGTCACCCCGCCATCGGCTCGGCTGGTAGAGCTGCAGGTCGCGTTGCATCGGCCACACCACGTAGGTCGCGGCGAGCAGGCCGGTGCCCATGAGGAGCGCCGCCCCCGCCCGCCGCACCCAAGGCCAGGGCTGGGCCCGCCCCACGAGCCCCGCGTCCACCACCATCACGTAGAGCAGGCTCAGCGCGTAGGACGCGGCGGAGGGGAACTTCACGATGTCCCACGAGCGCACGTAGACGAAGATGTGGGCCGCGAGGATGCCCCCCACCCCGAACGCGAGGAGCATCACCACCCCGCGGCGCCGCCGCGCGAGGGCCGCCACCGCGAACACCGGGATGAGGAGGAAGCCCAGCCCCAGGTTCGCGCTGTGGTGCCACAGGACGCCGGTCAGCGTCGCCTTGGCCGGGAAGCCCAGGACCTCGCGGCGCCCGAACAGGTGCGGATCCACGCTCGGGTTGTGCGCGAGCATGCCGCCGAGCAGCCAGGCCAGCCCGAAGGAGACGGCGAGCACCCCCACCAGCCACAGCGCCCCCGTCCACCTCGGCCGCGCCTCACCCCGCTCCCCCAACAGCCACAAGGGCGCGGCGGCGAGGGCCGCCAGGCCGGCGAGCGCGTAGTAGACGAACTGGCCGAGCGCCGCCGCGCCCAGCACCGCAAGCGTCGCACCGGCGAGCGCGCTTCGAGCCGGCGGCGCGAGGCGCAGGGTCACGAGCCGGGGCAGGAGCAGCACCAGCGTCAGCATCAGCGGCACCCCCATCGAGACCGGGTGCTGGAACACGTTCAGGAACTGGGTCGGGAACAGATCGACCCCGCAGCTCGGGTGGTGGTACTGGGTCAGGCATCGCGGCTGGCGCCCCTCCTCCCCCGCCAGCATCACGAACGCGAGGCCCGCCCCGAAGTGGACGGCGAGCCCAGCGAGGGGCGCGCTCCGCACCGCCCCCGCGTCCGCCGCCACCGCCGCGGCGGCGAAGGTCATGAACGCCACCAGGAGCAGGCAGACCAGATCGATCGCAAGGTCGGAGGACAGCCCGTAGGCCCGAGCCAGGCTCCCCGAGACGAGGTCGAAGCCGTAGTGGTAGCGGACCTCCTCGCCCGGCCGCGGCGGCAGGTAGGGCGGGTACACGCCGCGGCGGAGCTGCTCCACCATCGACTTGTGCCCGAACACCGCGTGCTCGTCGTGCATCTGGTACTGGAAGGCCACGGAGCCGTAGACCGCAAGGCAGCCTGCCAACACCGCCGCGAAGGCCCACCGGGTGCGGCGCGGCGCGGCGGGCCCCGGGGTGGGGGCGAGGGTGCGACCGAAGGCGGCGAGGCCCACCCCCGCCAGCGCCGCGGCGGCGAGCCCCGGGTCGAGGTGACCGGTGAGCCGGCCCACCAACCCCGCGGGCACCACGAAGCCCGCCACCACCAGCGCGAAGCCCACCGTCACCGCGCCGAAGGGCGGCAGCGCCCACCGGCCCGCCACCGCCCGGGCGACTCGAATCGAGCCATGGGTCAGGGCAGCGATGGCAATCGAGGTTGCGATGAAGGCCATCAAGTGCACGGGGACGCCAGGACACCCGAGGGGCCCGCGCCTGTCCATCGGATTTCGCGATCCCCGCGCCTTGACCCCGGGTGGGGACGTGCTTTCATGCCCCCATGAGCGCGCCACACCCGCTGGCCGGCAAGCCCGCCCCCCACGACGTCCTCGCCAACGTCCCTCGCCTGGTGACCGACTACTTCTGCCGCGTCCCGGACCCCGCGGATCCGGAGCAACGGGTGGCCTTCGGCACCTCCGGCCACCGCGGCTCCTCGCTCCACACCCGCTTCAACGAGGCCCACATCCTGGCCATCACCCAGGCGATCTGTGAGCTCCGCAGCGAGGCCGGCGTCGACGGCCCGCTCTACCTCGGCGTGGACACCCACGCCCTCTCCGAGCCCGCCCGGGTCACCGCGCTCGAGGTCCTCGCCGCGCACGGGGTCGAGGTCCGGGTGGACGCGGCGGACGGCTACACCCCTACGCCAGCCATCTCGCACGCGATCCTGACCCACAACCGCGGGCGCACCTCGGGCCTCGCCGACGGCATCGTGATCACCCCCTCACACAACCCGCCGGAGGACGGCGGCTTCAAGTACAACCCGCCCAACGGCGGCCCCGCCGACACCGACGTCACCGGCCGCATCGCGGAGCGCGCGAACGCGCTGATGGCGGAGGGGAACCGGGGCGTGCGCCGCGTGCCCTACGCCAAGGCCCTCGCCGCGTCGTGCGTGCAGCGCCACGACTTCGTGGGCGCCTACGTGGCCGATCTCGCCCACGTGGTGGACATGGACGCGATCAAGGCGGCTGGCCTCAAGATCGGCGTCGACCCGATGGGCGGCGCGGGCGTGGCCTACTGGGGCCCGATCGCGGACCGCTACGGCCTGAACGTCGAGGTGGTGAACCCGGCCACCGACCCGCGCTTCGCGTTCATGACCCTCGACCGCGACGGGCGCATCCGCATGGACTGCTCATCGCCCTACGCGATGGCCGGCCTCATCGGCCTCAGGGACCGCTTCGACATCGCGTTCGGCAACGACACCGACTACGATCGCCACGGGATCGTCACCCCGTCGGTGGGGCTCATGAACCCGAACCACTACCTCGCGGTGGCGATCGAGTTCCTCTTCTCCGAGCGCACCGGCTGGCGGAAGGACGCCCGCATCGGCAAGACGCTGGTGTCGAGCAGCATGATCGATCGGGTGGCCCAGAGCCTCGGCCGCCCCCTCGCCGAGGTGCCGGTGGGCTTCAAGTGGTTCGTCGACGGCCTGATCGACGGCTCCTTCGGCTTCGGGGGCGAGGAGAGCGCGGGGGCCTCGTTCCTGCGCATGGACGGCTCGGTGTGGACCACCGACAAGGACGGCATCATCCTCGACCTGCTGGCGGCAGAGATGACCGCCAAGCGTGGCAAGGACCCGGGCCTGCTCTACCAGGCGCTCACCGAGCGCTTCGGGGCCCCGGTCTACGAGCGCATCGACGCTCCCGCGAGCGGGGCCCAGAAGAAGGTCCTGAAGGACCTCGACCCCGAGCAGGTGACCGCGACCGAGCTGGCCGGCGACCCGATCCTCGCCAAGCTCACCCGCGCCCCCGCCAACGGCGCGGCGATCGGGGGCCTGAAGGTGGTGACCGAGCACGGGTGGTTCGCCGCCCGGCCCTCGGGCACCGAGGACGTTTACAAGATCTACACCGAGTCCTTCCGGGGCCCGGAGCACCTCGCGCGCATCCAACAGGAGGCGCAGGCGATGGTGCGGAGCGCCTTCACGGCGGCGGGAGTGGGCTGAGCCATGCGTGTCAAGACTGCTTGCATCCTCTTCGCGTTCGGCCTCGGCGGCTGCGCCCATGGGCCCGCGGGTGACGTGGCCCAGGCCAGCTACGACCTGTGCCCCGGGACCTCGCTCACCGCGGCGGAGGCGAACCTCGGCAAGGCCGGCTACAAGCTCGCCCCCGCGCCCGCCACCCCCGGGACGCTGGAGACGGGGTGGAACGAGTTCGAGACCCGCCAGGGCGACGCGACGGGCACCTCGAGCCTGCGGGTGAAGGTCCAAGGCGCCGAGGGCGGGGTGCGCTTCTCGATCTGGGCCGCGGACGGCGCGGGCGAGGTCCGCTGGGACACCCTCACCCCCGAGCAGGTGAAGGACGACGTGGCGCGGGCGCTCCTGAACCGGATCCGCAAGGACGTCTGCGGCGCCGGGAGCAGCCCCGAGTTCCTCACCGCAGGTTGAGTTGCGCCCAGCTCAGAGGGCCCCGAGCTCCTTCAGCGCCCACTCCGACACCACCGCGGTGCCCCGCCAGGAGTTCTCGTTGTGCCAGCCGATGCGCACCTGCTCGAGCCGGAGCGCGGTGAACCAGCTCTCGAACTCCTCGCGCTCGATGTAGTGGGCGATGGGCGGGATCAGGTGGTCGTGCACGATCGAGTGGATCTCGTCGTACGGGAACCGCGAGATGTGGGTGATGTACTCGCGGTAGAAGAGCTTGTCGCCCACTGACCTCAGCGCGCCCTTGCTGAGGGGCTGGTACACCCCACGCCCCACCGCCATCAGGACCGCCGCCGGCACCTTGGCCATCTGGTAGACCCACCGGTGGGGCAGCTTCGAGGTGAGGGCCAGCCGGAGCGGGTTCACGCCGTAGATGATCCAGCCGTTGTTCTCGCGGCCGTAGACCCACGCGATGACGCGGCCGCCCAGCCGCACCGACTTCACCAGCTCCCTGAAGCAGTGGCTCGGGTTGGGGGTGTGGTGCAGGACGCCCACCGAGAACGCCACGTCGACCGACGCGGGGCGCACCGGCAGGTGGAAGAGGTCGGCCTGGATCACGTGCACGTTCGGGAGGTGCCGACAGTTCCGGTACGCGGTGTCCACCGCGCTGCCGAGGTCGAAGGCCAGCACGTCCTTCGCCCCCCACTGCGCGGCGAGCATCGAGTGGCGCCCCTTGCCGCAGCCGCCCTCCAGGACCACCTGGTCCTTGAAGGTCTCCGGGCGGTTGGGCGCGATCCACCCGAGGAACTGCTCCTCGTAGTGGGGGCCCATGAAGTCGAACTCATCCCACTGCTCGCCGAAGCGATCCACGGTGCGCTGAGCCGCCTCGGACACCCGGTCCGCGTCGGGGAGCAGGCGCGGGACGCCGCGGATGATCGGGTAGACGTCGCCCCGGGGGCTGACCAGCTCCCCCTCCATCACCTCGTCGCCCTCCATCCGGGGGCTCCTCAGGGTGAGGGGCTCGCGGGTGCGGGGGCACACGATCAGCTCCAGGGCGCGCAGCCGCATGGCGGGGGCATACCGCCTTTGGGCAGGGCTTTTCCAGCGTGAAATCTCCGAGTTAAGTGGTAGGTTCCCGCCGTGTCCGAGGGCCGCACCCTGGCGAGGCGGGCCGTCCAGCTGTGGCCATACCTGCTCGTGGCCTTCCTGTACCTGGCCACCTCGCCGTACCACCGGGGCCTCAACAACCCCAACGAGATGGTGCGCCTGTACATGACCCGGGCCTGGGTCGACCGCGGGAGCTTCGACATCCGCCCGGTGCTCGCCCAGTGGGGCCCGGTCGACGACAAGGCGGAGCGCGACGGGGTGCTCTACTCGTCGAAGGCCCCCTTGCAGAGCCTGGTGGGCATCCCCGGCTACGCGGCCTCCGCCCCGCTCCTTCGAGCCCTCGGGGTCGAGGTCGACAAGCGCACCCAGCTCTGGGTCACCCGCGTCCTCGGGAGCGTGGTGTTCGGGGTGGTCTTCGCGTGGATCCTGCTCGCCTGGGCCCGGAAGCGGGCCCGGGAGCTGGGCGCCCCCGAGGCCGAGGGCACCGCCTTGGGCCTCGTAGCCGCCCTGGGCACGATGCTCTACCCCTACAGCATCACCTTCACCGGGCACCTGTTGGCCGCGTTCGCGGCCGGCGGCCTCTACCTGGCGGTTGTGGCGCTGGCGCGGGCGCCGGAGGGCTCGGGGCGGTGGCGGCGCTGGGCCGTCCTCGCCGGGCTGGCGGGTGGGGCCGCGCCCTTCGCCGAGTACCCCTCCGCCCTCGTGGCCGGGCCGGCCCTCGTCGCCGCCCTGTGGATCACCTCCACCTGGGCGCGGCGGGCCGAGCTGGTGGCCTGGCTCGGCCTCGGCGGCGCCCTCCCCTTCGGGGTCGGGCTGTGGGCCCACCAGCGCCTGTGGGGCTCGGCGTTCCGCACCGGCTACTCCTTCCTCGAGAACAAGAACTACGTGGAGCTCCACGGCGAGGGCTTCTTCGGGGTCTCCGTCCCCAAGCTCGAGGCCCTGGGCGGCGCCCTCTTCTCACCCGGCACCGGCCTCTTCTTCTTCTCACCCATCCTGATCGTCGGCCTCGCCCTCCTGGTCCTGCGGGCCGCCGGCCGCGGCGCGCCCGCCGCCGACCCCGACGAGGCGCAGGCGCCCTTGCAGATCCCGCGGGCCGTCGCGGTGGCGGGCCTGCTCGGCTTCCTGTTCAGCGCCTACTTCATCGCCGCCCACCGGGGCTGGCGCGGGGGCTGGACGGTGGGCCCCCGCTACATCATCGCGGTGGCGCCCCTGTTGTGGCTGTGGGTGGTCGAGGCGCTCGCGGTGCCTCGGGTGCGCTCCTGGATCGCGGCCCTCGGCGCCCTGAGCGTGCTCGCCACCGGCTTCGCCGCCGCCCTCTACCCGCACCTGTCGGACGTCTACACCAACCCGCTGGTGACGTTCCTCCTGCCCTCCTACGCGCACGGCGAGATGACCTACGGCCTCGGCCACGCCCTCGGCCTGACCGGCCAGGCCGCGAACCTCGTGCACGTGCTGCCGCTGACCGCGGCGATGGCCTACGTGATCCTCGCCGGCCACGCGACCCCCGAGGTCGAGGGCGGACGCCTCGGGCCGACCACCCGCCGGCTCCTCGTGGTGGCGGGGGTCTGGGTGACGCTGGGGGCGGTGGCGGCGCTGATCCCCGAGCACGATCCGGGGGCGGCCCGCAAGGAGAACCGCCGCCTGTGGGGCTTCTGGGAGCCGGCCCGGCCCGGCGACGGCCCCGCCGGGGCCCGCCGCACCGCCCGCCCGGGCAAGCTGACCTCGGCCCGCGCCCAGTGGCGGCAGGTGACGGTGAGCGCGATCGGCCCCGAGGGCAAGGTGCCCTGCACCCCGGACGGCCCCATGAAGTGCCGCTACGGCGAGCACCCCTGGCAGCACTTCGGCCCCGACCACCTCGACATGGACGGGGTCCGGGAGTCGATCCTCTTCATGCACCCGATCAAGGGGGCGAGGATCGAGGCGGTCGTCCCCCGGCACAAGGATGCCAAGACCGCGGTCCTGCGCTACGGCCTCGCCGACGCCAGCGTGACCAGCGACAACTCGGAGCCGGTGCAGGTCACCTTGCGGCAAGGCGACAGGCTCCTGGCCGAGGTCGAGGCCGACAACAGCTTCGGCCTGCACGCGGTGGAGTTCACCCTCACCTCGACCCTGCCCATGACCCTGAGCATCGAGGCGAAGGAGGACGGCGCGCGGGTCTTCGGTTGGGACCTCGAGCAGTACCGCTGAGCTGGGCTGCGCCGAGTCAGCCCGTCTGACCCAGCCGGGCGAGCACCGCGCGCACGGTGGTGGAGTACCCGTCGGGGTCCAGCGCCGCCTCGAGCACCCGGGAGCGCCGCGCGAGCTCGAAGGCCACCTCGCGGCCGTCCGCGTCCAGGTCGCGCCAGGCCGCGGACTGATCGACCCGCCCCTCCCGGGTGGGCCGGTGCGCCCCCGCCGCCTCCTCCACGAGCTGGGCCTGGGGATCGGTGGACTTCATGCAAGCTCTCCTTCCAGGTCCACGCCCGCCTTCTTCAGGCACTCCATCAGGAACTTCCGGGCTCGGGTGAAGTTCTGGAGGAACGTGTTCTTGGTCATCCCCAGGGCCTCGGCCAGGGTCAGATCTGGCAAGCCCACCTGCTCCAGGCGCGCGGCCAGGGCCTGGGCGGGCTTGGCCGGGAGCTGGTCCCGGCACTCCTGGATGCGGCGGCGGAGGTGGGGGTCCGGCGCCGCCGGGACCTCCCCCTCCGCCGCCAGGCTCCGCTCCAGGGCCTCGATCTCCGCGGGGTGGACCCGGGCGCGCCGCAGCTCGCTCACCGCGAGGTTCCTCGCGATGCGGGCGGCCAGGCGCAGCAGGCCGTTGGGCCGCCCGTCGGGCACGAAGCCCGGCGCCACCTGCCACACCCGGAGCAAGGCCTCCTGCAGCACCGCCTCGGTGTCCACCACCCGCGCGAAGCTCTTGAGCCCGCCGCGGAGGCTGGGCTCAGCCCGGCTCATCCACCGCCCGAAGGCGGCGGCGTCGCCGGACTGAATCCCACCCAGGTGCTCGTCCAGATCCACCGTCACCTCGCCCCGAAGAACCACCACAACAGGGCCGCCAACACCAGCACCAGGAGCACCCAGCGCCACCGCGCCCGGCTCGCGCTCGAGCGCGGCGCCTCGTCCTTGGCCTGAGCGCCGCCCACCGAGGCGACCTTGGTCTCCGGCGGCATGGCCTTCGGCACCCCGCCGTAGAGCACCGGCTCGGACGCGGCCGGCTTCGACTCGTCCGCCGCCCCCGGTCGCTCCACCGAGCCGCCCTTCGCCTCGGACGACACCGCCTCGACCTCGCCCGGCGAAGCCGGAGCCTGGTCACGGGGCGGCGCCACCTCGTCCTTCTTCGCCTCCTCCCGCTCCGCCGGGGCCTCGGTGCGCAAGTCACCCTGCACATCAGGCTCCGGCTCGACCTCCGGCGCCGCGCCACCCTCGTCGCCCCAGGCCTCGGAGGTCGTGAACCCCCGGCTCACGGGCTCCGGAGACGGCGGGCTCGCGGGGCGCGACGGCGCTGGCGCGGCCATGCGACCGAGCGGCGGCGGGGGCGGCGCGGCCGGGGCCTGCGCCGGCAGGCTGGCCTGCAGCTCATCCATGTCGTCCGCCGGCGCCTCCTCGTCCCAGCCCCCGCGGAAGCCGTCCGAGGCCTCGGACAGCGCCGACAACGGCTCCTCGAGCTTGTCTCCCAGCTCGAAGGACGCCACCGCCTTCTCCTTCCTGGGCGCCGCGCGCTTGCGCATCCCCCCGAAGGTCCCGGCCCGGGTCATGGAGGCCGAGGCGGCGAGGGTCGCGGGCGCGCCGGGGGCCCGCAGGCCCAGGCCGGCCAGGCTCACGTGCTCCGGCACCTCGTGCGGCTGCACCACCGTGTCCACCTCTTCGCCCGGCTTCACCCGGACCGAGGCGCTCACCGCGACCCACGAGGTGAGCCGGGTCGCGATCTGGAAGCCCAGGCCGATGGCCTCGATCTCCTTGTCGAGCTCGCGCCGATCGCCCCCCGCCGCGAGGTGGGCCTCCAGGTCCTCCACCCGCTCCCGCGCGAAGCGCGCCGCCACCTGGGCCGGGCCCTCGCCCAGGCTCAGGCCGGGGAAGCTCAGGGTGCGATCCAGGGTCCCGGTCGCGGTGCGCCCCCGGACCCGGATCGACCCGCCCGCGCCGGACAGCCGCACCGCGATCTGGGCCGGCGCCCCCGCGTAAAGGTCGGGCAGCTGCACCGGCGCCACCCCGAGGACCCCCGGGCCCTCCACCACCAGCTCGGTCACCACCGGGCGGTCCGTGCGGGCGACGAGGCGCCGCGCCGCGGGCTCGGCGTCCTCACCCGGGGCCACGATGACCTCGAGCCCCGCCCCCGCGCGCGCCGCAGCCTGGGTCAGGCTGCGGTTGACCGAGGAGCCCACCCCCACCGTGTGCAGGCGGCACGAGGGCGGCAGGTTCTTCCGCACCTCGGCCACGATCTCGGCCTCGAAGCCGATGTAGCCATCGGTGACGAGCACCACCTGGCGCTGGGCCCCGCCCCGGAGCGGGCGCAAGGCCTCCTGCACCGCGCGGTGCATCTCGGTGCCCCCGCCCGCGTGCAGGCCGTTGAGCCAGGCCAGCGCGGCCTTCTTGCCCTCGGCGGTGGCGGCGATCGGGGCCTCCCGGAAGCGCCGCGGCTCGAAGTCGAAGGCGATGAGCTCGATGTGATCCTGGTCGACCAGGGTGTCGATGAGCGCGCCCACCACCCGCTGGGCCTGGGCCAGGGGCTCGCCGCCCATGGAGCCGCTGGTGTCGATCAGCACCACGAGATCGCGGGCCACCGCAAGGTAACCTGCACCAGGCGCGGGCGGGACGAGGGTCACGAGGCCGAAGGCGTCGCCGTTGAGGGCGGCGGCGGTGGGCCGAGCGACGTCGAGGTTCACGCCGGGGCTGAGGGCGGCCACCGGCCACTCCACCACCACGTCCTTGTTCAGCCGCGCGCCGTCCTCATCGGCGAAGCGCACCTGGGTGGCGCCGTCGGTGACCACGTGCAGGCGATGCGAGGGGGAGCGCGGGCGCCCGCCCGTCGCCACCTCATCGCGGATCATGAGGCTGAGGCCCATGCGGGCCGCGACGCCGTCCTCGGTGAGGTCGACCCGCAGGTCCGCCGCGTCCGAGACCCGGCCGGGGGCGCCCATGTAGCGGGGGCCGACCACGGTGGGGAAGCGCCACTGCCAGGCGCCGGTGTCGTCCAGCCACTTCAGGGGCTGGTCGACGGTGATCTCCGCCTCCACCGTCTCGCCGGCCGGGATGTTGCCCACCTTCTGCTGAAACAGGCTGCTCCGGGTCTGCTCGAGGAGCGCGGCGGTGCGGCCCTGGATCAGGGCCTCGTCGTAGCGCGCCTTCGCCTTGGCCTTGGTGTCCACCTGGCCGACCACCCGCTCGGTGCCGATGGTGAACGCGAAGCCGCTCACCGCGCCGTCCGCCGGCAGCGGGAGCAGGTACTCAACGTGGACGGGGCGGGGCCCCGCGTTGACGAAGGTCTGGGTCAGGGTGACCCGGGCCAGGCCCCCGCGGGCGTCCACCGCCAGCCGGGCCCCGGTCAGGGGCAGGGCCACGCCCTCGGTGGTGACCAGGCGGCCGCCGCGCTGGGCGTCGTCCTGGGTGGGGGGGTCGAAGACCGTGCTCATCGTGTGCGCCGTAACCATACCTTGCCTCTCCTCCTGGCGCGCCTCCTGGCGGCGCCCAAACCGGGGTTCCGCGGGGCCAACGCGGAGGGGCCGAGGTTGGTGACAAAGAAAGTTCGACGCGGTGTGCGCCTCCCTCGACGCGCTGGGTCCGGTGCGCTGGCTGGTGGTCCCGAACTGCTTCCACCACCTGGCGACGCCCGCCTTCGCCGCGCGCTACCCCGAGGCGCGGGTGGTGGGCCCGAGCTCCGCCCTCGGCCACAACCCGGAGCTGCACCTGCACGAGACCCTCGAGGGCGGCCCCGAGATGCCAGGGATCGACCAGCGCCACCTCGCGGGCGTCCCCTTCCTCGACGAGACGGTCTTCTTCCACCGCCCCACCGGCACCCTCATCGCGGCGGATCTGGTGCTCAGCGCGGGGCCGAGCGACCACTTCACGTGGCGGACGGCGGCGCGGCTCACCGGCTGCTACGGACGGGTCGCGGTGCCGCCCGACGTCCGCAAGAAGACCAAAGCAAGCAAACTTGCGGCAGACGCCATCGACGCCCTCCTCGCCCTCCCCGTCCAGCGGCTGCTCGTGGCGCACGCGGACCCGATCGAGGACCGCCCGCCAGCAGGCCATCGGAGAAGTAGCCCATGCGATCCGCGGAGCGACTTTTCGTGGAACGTTCCGACGAAGAGGGAGCATATCTGGCCATACGCGACCGATGAGAGGCGAAGCCGTTCGGGACGTTCCACGGAAAACGAGCCCGCGCAGCGCGTGGGGGACTTCTCCGATGGCCTGCTAGATCAGCTCGCAGAGGCGTGGCGCTTCGTCCGGCCCGGGTGAGCGTCAGATCAGGATCTCGGTCAGGCGCTGCAGGTCGGGCTTCATGTTGTTGAACACCGGGACCTGGGTGGCGGTCTGGAGCTCCTGGATGCCGAGGGGCGAGCTGGAGCAGCGCCCGCTGATCGCGTGGGGCACGAGGCCGAACTGCTCCTTGAGGATCCGGACCCCGCCGATCGCCCCCAAGGCGTCGCCGGCCGAGAAGATCAGCCGGTGGATGCGGGAGCGCACCCAGTCCGAGCGCAGGAGCATCGAGGTCTCCCGCTGCAGGATCCCGTCCGCGATCTCCACCACCCAGTACTTGGCCGCGTTGTTCGCGTACTTGAAGTCGAGGTCGGTGAAGATCTCGAGCACCTGGGCCTCGTCCAACAGGTACGTGGACGGGTAGCCGAGGTACGTGAAGTCCGCCACCATCTCGGCCCCCGCGTCCTGCATGTGCAAGATGTCCTTCAGGCTCGCGGTGCCGGTGACCTTCGCGGCCCGGACCCCGTGCCCCATCACGTTGAGGCCCCAGACGCAGGCCACCGCGGAGGTGCTCTTGCCCGAGTTCATGCTCGTCCCCACGTGCAGGA
The DNA here is from genome assembly GCA_020632995.1 of Deltaproteobacteria bacterium. Classification (GTDB taxonomy): domain Bacteria; phylum Myxococcota; class Kuafuiibacteriia; order Kuafuiibacteriales; family Kuafuiibacteriaceae; genus JACKEN01. The sequence continues at coordinate 2,204,594 of JACKEN010000001.1, forward strand.
TGAGCTTGGCCCGCTTCTTCACCCCGCCCTCGGTGTTCTTGGGCTTGGCGATGGGGTACTTGAGGGTGTTTAGGGGCTGGCCGTCCTCCCCCACCACGTAGCCGAGGATCTCGACCTGGGTCGGGTCCTTCACCGCCGCGTTCTTCTGTCTCATCTTGCCGACGAGCCCGGAGCGGGCGAGCAGATCGACCTTCGCGGTCATCGCGTCGGGCACCACGCCCTCGTAGTAGTCGGGCGCGTAGCGGGCGCCGTACACGAAGACCGCGCGGCTGCCGTCATGAATGGCGTGGATGCGCCCCTGCTTGTTCTCGAGGCTGCTGTGCTGCCCGATGTAGGCCACGCGTCCGTAGACCACGTCGCCCACCTGGGGCGGCCGATCGATCGGCTCGTAGTTACGGATGAGCCGCGGGGGGACGGTGTAGCAGGCGCTGGTGGGGATGAACCCCGGACGGACCTTCTTCATACGGTTTCGAGGGCGCCTGCGCGCAAGCTGTCTTTCAATGCGTCGCGCCCGCTCCCGGGCGCCTGCGCCAGGCCTGATGATCGTTCTGCCCTCTGGGTGTGGGTGGCAAGTGAAACTTGAGGCCCTCAGTGCCAGGGCAGGCGCGCCCGGGCCGACCAATAGCCGGCGGGGGGTTCGACCAGCTCGGCCAGGGCCGCCTCGTCCTCGGCCCCCCACGCCACCCCGGCCGCGGCCAGGTTGCTGTCGAGCTGGGCCTCGGTCACCGCGCCGCTCAGCACCACGGACACGAAGGGGCGGGCCAGGGCCGCGGCGAGGGCCCAGGCGTCGACCGCCACCCCGTGTGCCTCGGCCCGAGCGCGGACGGTCGCCGCCGCCGCGCCGGGCAGGGTCTGCAGGCCCCGCGGGGTCAGGCGGCCGTTGGCCACCCCCTCCTTCACCACCACCCCCAGCCCGGCCGCCGCGGCCTCCGCCAGCGCCGGGCCCACCGAGGGCTCGAGGGGGTTCCACGTGGCCTGGACCACCTCGAAGAGCGGCACCCCCGCCACCTCGACCGCGAGCGCCGCCCGCAGGGTCGCGGCCTGCCCGGGGCCCGAGAGCGAGAGCCCGACCTTCACCCCGTGCCCCGCCCGCAGCTCGGCCAGGCGCTCGAGCACCGCGCGATCCTCGAGCACCCCGGTCTCCAGGGTCGCGCTGTGGATCGCGTACACCGCGAGGGCCGGGCCCAGCCGAGCCCGGGACTCCGCCCACTGTCGCTCGAGGACCGGCAGGCGGTGGTCCTTCACCTCGTGCACCGGGGCGTCCACCCGCCAGTCGGCCACGTACGTGTAGCCCCACTTGGACCCCACCGCCGGGGCCACCCCACGCCGGGCCAACCAGCGCCCCAGGAACCCCTCGGCGTCCCCGTAGGATCGGGCCGCGTCGAAGTAGCGCACCCCGGCCGCCCAGGCCCGGTCGAGGAGCCGGCCTGCCCGCGCCTCGAGGGCGTCGGGGGCCCGCGCCCCGCCCAGATCCTCGGCGCGGCCCAGGGTGATGTAGCCGGGCCGCCCGACCGCGGCGAGCCCGAAGCCCATCGCGCTCACCGGCAGCCCGGCCAGGGTGCGGGTCACGGGCGCACCGAGTCGATGAGGCGCAGGGCCCAGCGCCCCACGTCGAGGGCGAAGGTGCGGGCGTCGTGGGCGACCAACGCCCCGCGATCGAAGTAGACCGAGGCCTGCAAGGTGTCCTTCGCCTCCGCCGCGCCGAGCCGCATCCACTCGAAGCCGGTGGTGACGTCGGCGTCTTGCAAGCCGTCCTGCAGGAGCTGCTCCTCCAGCATCAGCCACAGCACCTGGCTCGGCGCGAAGGACTCGTGCGCGGGGTTCTCGACCCCCCACGCCACGTGGTAGCGGCGCCCGACCGTGAAGCCCAGCACCGCCGCGGCCAGGCTGTCGCCCGCGTACAGCGCGGTGGCGGCGAAGCTGGGGCAGCACTCCGGCATCAGGGCCCAGAAGCCCGGGGCGGTGGGGTGCGGCCGGAAGCGGGGCGGCCGCCCAGAGTCCATGGCGTTGGCGTCGTACCAGTCGGTGAGGGTCGGCAGGCTCTCTTGCAGCGCCGCCGCGCTCAGCTTCGGCTCCAGCCTCAGGTTGCCGCTCTTCTTGAGCCCCGCCACCTGGTTGCTGTTCGCCTTCTTGTCGAGCTTCTGCTCCGCCCGCTCGGGCGAGAACGGCATGCGCCAGTGCTTGGCCGAGTGCAGGCGCGTGCGCCGGCCCATCGGGCGGGTCCGCGCCGTCCAGTCGGTCGGGGCGCCCTCGGGGAGCGCGGCGAAGGTGAGCACCCGCCCCGGGAAGCGCGGCTCGAGGGCGAGGAGCGCCCGCTCCAGGAAGTAGCTCCCGCGCAGGGGGCGGGCCAGCCAGCCGTGCACCGAGGCCTGGAAGTTCACCGCCGGCACCAGCTCCTCGGTGAAGCGGTCGCGCGCCAGCGGCAGCAGGCCCTCGAGGCCGCCGTCGGGCGCGCGCTCGACCACCACCACGGGCTCGAAGCGATCCGCGAAGGCCTGGTACCAACCGAGGGCGAGGGTCGGGAAGGTGTAGGCGGTGTCCCAGGGGCAGGCCGCGCTCAGAGCCGGCCAACCCGCCCGGACCTCTGGGCCCAGCGCCGCCTCGCCGATCAGGACCTCGACCCCCATGACTCCTCCGTAGCAGGGCCCCGAGGCCGGCGCGAGAGGCCGATCACTGGTCTGACCACTTGACCTCCAGTCCTCCGGATGACTAGGCTGCCCCCGATGCTGACCCCGGTGCGGCGCCAGTCCCTGTCCGACGCGGTCTACGAGCAGCTCAAGAGCCGCATCGTGCTCGGTGAGCTCCCGGCCGGCGAGCCGCTGCCGGCCGAGCGGGCCCTGTGCGCGGCCCTCGGGGTCAACCGCGGCGCCCTGCGCGAGGCCTTGAAGCGGCTGGAGCAGGCGGGGCTCGTTCAGATCCAGCACGGGGGCGGCACGAAGGTGACCGACTTCATGGCCACCGGCGGCCTCGAGCTCCTGCCGGAGCTGATGTTCGGCCCCGACGGTGGGCTGGACGTGGCGGTGGCCCAGAGCGTGGTCGAGATGCGGAGCGCCCTCGCCCACGACCTCGCCCGGCGGGCCGCCCAGCGCCGGACCCCGGCCCAGGCCCAGGCCCTGACCGAGGTGGTGACCGAGATGGCCGCCGCCGACCGCGCGGACCTGCTCGGCCTGCAGCGCCTGGCCATGACGTTCTGGGGCCGGGCGGTCGAGGCCTCCGGGAACCTGGCCTACCGCCTGGCCTACAACACCCTGGCCCGGGCCTACGAGCCGATCTTCGAGCTCCTCACCCAGTGCCTGGCCGACGAGCTGGCGGACCTCGAGGGCTACCGGGCCCTCGCCGACGCGATCCACCAGCAGCGCCCCGACGACGCCGCGGCCCGCGCCCGAGCGGTCACCGCGCGCGGCGAGGCCGGCCTCATGAACGTGCTGAACGCCCTGGGCGCCGCCCAGGCCAAGAACCCCTGAACCCCTGGAGGCCCCCATGTCCGGACCCGCCCCCGACTGCCCCAAGACCCTCCCTCAGGTGCTGCGGCACTTCGCCCGCCACCACAGCCCCCGCGTGCTCTTCGTCCTCGCTCCGGTGGCGGTGGCCGGGCGCGTCCACCACGGCGCCTTCACCCCGTGGGATGCGCTGGTGGTGGCCGGCATCGTGGCCGGCTGGCCGTTCCTGGAGTGGCTGATCCACGTCTTCATCCTCCACTTCCGGCCCCTCCCGGTCGGGGGCCGGGTGTGGGACCCGAAGGTGAGCCAGAAGCACCGGGCCCACCACCTCGACCCGTGGCGGGAGGACCTGATCTTCATCCCGCTCCACATCTACCCGCTCGCGGTGCCGCTCCTGATCGGACTCTGGCTGGTGGCGCTCCCGCTCCCCCTCGCCCTCACCGGCCTCGCCACGACCGCGGTGATGGCGCTGCACTACGAGTGGGTCCACTTCCTCGTGCACACCCGCTACGTGCCCCGGACCCCGCCGTACCACTCGATGTGGAAGCACCACCGGCTGCACCACATGAAGAACGAGCAGTACTGGTTCGGCGTCACCACCCGCCTGGGCGACAAGCTCCTCCGCACCGACGGCACCACCGAGACCGTCCCCACCTCCGAGACCGCCCGCACCCTGGGGGCCGACGCGGCCTGAGTGCGTCCCTTCACACCTTGCATCCGGCCCGCCAGTCAGGAGAAAACACTTAGACCCACCAGGTCCCGGTGACCGCCGGTAGGGTGCTGGGGAGGACGGACGAACATGGTGAACGCGATGCACCGCCCACGGGCGGCGAGAGGACTCCTTCTGACCCTTGCCCCTGCGCTCGGGTTGGCGGCCTGCGGCGGCCCCGGCGGGTTGGAGGAGACGCGGCACCCCACCGGGAGCAGCGCCCTGGCCACGTCCCAGGGCTACTCGGCCCTGTACGTCGCCAACGCGGCGGAGGGCTCGGTGAGCCGGGTGCTGCTGAGCGAGGGCACGGTGGGCGAGCTGCCCCTGGCAGGGGAGCCCACGCGGGTGGCCCGCGCGGGGGACCGCGTCTTCGTGACCCTGCGGACCGAGCGCAAGCTGGCCGTCCTCGCGGATGATGGGCGGCGCCTGACGGTCGAGACCACGGTGCCGGTGGGGGCCGAGCCGGTGGGCGTGGTGGCGGACGAGCGCGGCGAGCACGTCTACGTAGCGAGCTCGCTCTCGAACCGGGTCGACGAGCTGGACGCGGCGACCCTGAGCGTCACCCGCACCTGGGCGGTGGGGGACGAGCCCCGCTGGCTGGCCCTGCACCCCGACGGCACCCTGTACGTGGGGAGCGCGTGGAACGGCACCCTGACCTGGATCGACCTCGACTCGGGCGAGGTGCACCAGACCAGCCTCCCGTCGCGCAAGATCACCGTCTTCGAGACGGGCGAAGAGAAGAGCATGTCGGCCCGCATCACCGGCGACATGACGGTGAGCCCCAACGGGCAGTACCTCCTCGTCCCCTCCCTCTACCTCGACAACCACAACCCGATCTCCAGCCCCGACGAGGACGGCTCCGGGCGCATCGTCGAGAGCAGCAGCGGCGGCTACAGCTCGGACCGCTTCAACCCGGTGGTGGCGATCATCCCGATCAGCGGCAGCGGCAAGCCGAAGATCAGCGACGGGGAGCTGGTGAACCTCACCACCTTCGTCATCGATCGCCCGGTGGCGGGCTACCCGGCCAGCGTCACGGTGGACCCCACCTCCACGGTGGTGTCGGCCACCATCGAGGGCGCGAGCGCGGTCGTGAGCTTCCGGCTGGAGTTCGACGAGGGTGGCGGGCTCTTCGACAACCTCTTCGACGACGTCGCCTTCAACAACTTCTCGTTTCGGCCGACGACCGTGCACCCCACCGCCGATGGCACCCGAGCCATGGCCTTCACCACCGATGACGACGCCTTCGTGTACAGCTTCCTCGACCGGACAGTGGAGCACCTCAACGTGGCCCAGGTCCGCACGGAGCGAGACACCGAACGTGGTCCGATCGAGTTCTTCGGCAAACTCAGCACCGATGGCCTCCGCACCGTGGCGCAGGCCACCTTGCCGGAGGCAGTGGAGGAGGGGCGGCGCCTGTTCTACACCACCCAGGACTCCCGGATGTCGCTCGACGGCTCCGGGGTGAGCTGCGCGACCTGCCACTTCGACGGGCGCACCGACGGCCTGACCTGGACCTTCGACACCGGGATCCGGCAGACCCCCTCGCTCGCCGGGCGGGTCTCCGAGACCGAGCCGGTGCGGTGGGAGGGTGATCGGGCCACGGTCGAGGAGGACGCCCTGTTCACCAGCCAGGGGCTGATGGGCGGCAGAGGGATCCAGGACGAGGACCTCGGGCGGGTGGCGGCGTTCATCGACTGGGTGCGCGACGTGGACAGCCCCAACAAGGGCGCGAGCATGGACGCGGTGCGCCGGGGTGAGGCCCTGTTCGAGCGCGCCGACGTGGGCTGCGCCAGCTGCCACCACGGGCCGCGCTTCACCAACAACACCAACTACAGCATGTTCGGGCTCGCCGCGGTGCAGACCCGGAGCCTCACCGGGGTCGCGGGCTCGCCGCCCTACCTGCACGACGGCTCCGCCCCCACCCTGCGCGCGCTCCTCGAGCGGGTGCGGAGCGGCGAGATGGGCAACACCTCCGCCCTGAGCGACGCCGAGCTCGACGACCTCGAGGCCTACCTGCTCTCGCTTTGAGCGCCGCGCTCAGCCCGCGCTGCGCGCGGTGCCCCGGTAGAAGTGGCCCACGAACTTCGGGCCCTTGATGTAGTAGCGGTCGAGGCGCTCGACCTCGAACCCGGCCTCCGCCACCAGCCGGTCGATCTCGCGGTTGGTCTGGCACCCCCCGAACATGCAGCTCCAGGTGGGGTTCCAGCGATCCTGCCACCGGGCCACCGCGGCGTCGGGGGCGCGGCCGTGCTCGAGGAACACGAAGCGCCCGCCCGGCTTGAGCACCCGACGGATCTGCTGCAAGGCGTCCTGCACCCCGGGGATGGTGCAGAGGCTGAAGGTGGACACCGCCACGTCGAAGGCGTGGTCGGCGCAGGGGATCTTCTCGCCCTCGAGGGGGATCAGCTCGACCGGGAACGGGGCCGCCTCGATGCGCCGGGCGGCGAGGCGATGCGCGAGGACCGAGGGCTCCACCCCCACCACCGCCTCCACCCCCTCGGGGTAGTGCGGCAGGTTGAGCCCGGAGCCGAACCCCACCTCGAGCACCCGCCCCCGGACATCCACCAAGGCGCGCGCCCGGTGGCGGCCGAGCCCCTCGCTGTTCATCCCCCAATCGACCAGGCGCGGGAGCACCGCTTCGGACCAGAACCCCATGACGCGGTCCTCAGGCTACACTGCGGCGCGTGAAGGAGTCACCTCCCAGCCAGAGGCGCCGCACGGTGGTCGGGTGGAGCACCCTCGCCGCGGTGACGGCCCTGGTGATCCTGGCCCCCCGCCCCGGGGTGGACAACTCGATCCACGCCCTGTTGGACACCGGCGCCCCCGAGGCACGGGCCTACCAGGCGTTCCTCGAGCGCTTCGGCACCGACGACGTCGTGCTGATCCGGGCGGAGGGGCCGGATCAGACCGCGGTGCTCGAGGTGGCCCGGGCGGCGCAAGACGCCTTGCTCGCGGGGGATCCCCCGGCGGTGACCCAGGTGATCTCGCCCTTCACTGCGTTCCCCGACCTCACCACCAGCCTGCTCGACCCCGAGGTCCGCGACCTGGTGGACCCGGGCGCGGTGACCCGCACCTTGAGCGGGCCCCTCTCCAAGGACCTCCCCCTCCTCCGACTCGATCCCTCCGGCGCCGCCGCGGCGGTGGTGCTCGGGTTCGGGCGCCAGGCCGAGATCGAGGTCCGGCGGGCCCTCGTGGCCCGGCTCGAGGCGCTCCGGGGCGAGGCGCGCGCGAAGCAGGTCACCTTGCGGATGGCGGGGCCGCCGCTCTTGAACCTGGCCCTCGACCAGGCGGGGCGCGACGTGGAGCGCACCGCCTTGCCCTTGTTGGCGGTGGTGACGGTGCTCCTGCTCCTCCTCACCACCCGGAGCGTCCGGGTCACCGTGGCGCTGTTGGTGCCGGTGGGGCTCGGGGTGGCGGCGAGCGACGCCCTCCTCGCCCTCGCCGGCCGCAGCACCAACGTGATGGTGAACGTGGCCAAGCCCCTGCTGCTCGTGCTCCTGATGGCGGCGGGGGTGCACATCGCGGTGCGCTTCTTCCACCATCGGCGACACGGCCTCGGCCCGGCCGACGCGGCCTGGGCCGCCGCGCACGAGAAGGCCCGGCCCACCACCATGGCCATGCTCACCACCCTCATCGGGTTCGGGAGCCTGGCCCTCTCCCAGGTGTCGCCGATCCGGACCTTCGGGCTGGTGACCGCGGCGGGGCTGGTGCTCGGCCTCCCCCTCGTCCTGTTCGGCCTGCCCGCGCTGCTCGCCGCGGTGGCCCGGGGCGCGCCGCCCCCCGAGGGCCACGTGGTGGACGCGGTGGCGGAGCGCCTGGTGCAGGTAGGCCTGCGCCACCCGCGGACCGCCATCGCGGCCGGGCTCCTCGCGATCGTCGCCGGCGCGGTGGCCTTCCCCACCCTGGGCACCGAACCACACGCCATCCGCTACTTCTCGCCGCAACACCCCTTGCGTGCGGACCACGACGCCCTGGAGGCGGCGGGGCTGGGCCTGTCCACGGTGGAGCTGGTGCTCACCGCCACCGCCCCATGGGCCCTCACCCCCGCGGCGATGGGGCCGGTGGAGGCCCTGCGGAGCGCGGCGGCCGAGGCCCCCGGGGTCCGGGCCGCGTTGGCGCTGCCCCTCCTGCTGGAGGAGGCGAGCCACCAGATCCGGGGGCAAGACACCCTGCCTGACGCGGCGTTCGCGGCCGAGGTGCTGGCCGCCCGGCCCAACGAGGCCCGGCTCCTCCTCAGCGACGACCACCGGAGCCTCCGGCTCTCCCTCCTCATCGAGACCCTCGACGCGAGGGCCCTCGACGCCCTCGACGCCCGCCTGCGGGCCGCGGCGCAGGCTGACCTGCCGAAAGGGATCACCGTCTCGGTCACCGGGAGCTACCCGCTCCTGCTCAGGGCGCAACGCAGCCTGCTCGACACCCTGAAGGCGAGCCTGATCACCACCCTCCTGTTGATGGAGGTGGTGCTGGTGGGCTTCCTCGGGGGCCTGAAGGTGGCGCTGGTGGCGCTGTTGCCGAACGTGGTGCCGGTGGCCCTGAACTTCGCGCTCATGGCGGTGCTCGGCATCCCGGTCGACCTCGGCACCAGCATGACGGCGGCGGTCGCCCTCGGCATCGCGGTGGACGACACCCTCCACGTGGCGGTGGCCTTCGGCCAGGGGCCCCCCGCAACCCTCGCCGCCCGCTGCGGCCGGGCGGTGGTGCTGAGCTCGGTGGTGATCGGACTGGGCTTCCTCGCGTTGACCACCTCCGGCTTCGGCCCCACCCGGAGCTTCGGCCTCCTCGCCGGCTTCGCCATGCTCACCGCCCTGTGGGGCGACCTGGTGATGCTGCCCCCGCTGCTCCGGTGGCTCGCGCGGGGCAAGGCCTGACAGATCCTCGAGGCCTGAGGCCTGACCGCTGCAGCCTGAGGCCTGTAGCCTGTCTCTGAGGCCTGTAGCCTGTCTCTGAGGCCTGTAGCCTGTCTCTGAGGCCTGTAGCCTGTCTCTGAGGCCTGTAGCCTGTCTCTGAGGCCTGTAGCCTGTCTCTGAGGCCTGTAGCCTGTCTCTGAGGCCTGTAGCCTGTCTCTGAGGCCTGTAGCCGGGCGCGGCGTCAGGCTTCAGAGACAGGTCTCGGGCGCCAGGGTCCAGGCCGCTGGCTTCAGGGCGGCCGGTGGCCGCTGGCTTCAGGGCGCCGGTGGCCGCTGGCTCCTGGGCGGCCGACGGCCGCTGGCTTCAGGGCGGCCGATGGCCGCGCAGCGAGCCGCCAAGCGAGCGAGCACGGGGCCGACTCATGAACGCAGGCCTCAGGCCGACGCGGCGGCGAGGAAGTCGACGATGTGCCGCGTGAGGTGCCCCGGGCTCTCCAGGTAGGGGCTGTGGCCGAGGCGCTCGGGCTCCACCAGCTCGGCGTGCCCCGGCAGGTGCGCGCGGAAGAAGCTCCGGTGCGCGTCGGGGAGGATGCGGTCGCCCTGGCCCCACACCACGAGGGTCGGCATTTCGAGCGCCTCGAGGTGCTCGGGCAGGAGCAGGTGCTCGGGGGTCACCGCGCCCATGAGCTCCCGCAAGGCGGGTTGCCCCATGCGCCTGCGCACCGAGAGGGCGAGCAGGTGGCGGAGCTTGGAGCGCTTGCCGAGGAGCCGATCCGTGAAGTCGAGGGCCTCGGCGTGGGAGTCGATGAAGAAGACCTTGCGGAAGTCGTCCAGGGCCAGCTGATCCATGGCCGCGCCGCCGGGTGAGCAGAGCACCAGGTGGCTCACCTTCCCGGGGTGGGCCACCGCGTACTGGATGGCCGCGAACCCGCCCATCGAGTTCCCGAACAGCACCACCGGGCCGTCGATCACCGCGTCGAGGGTCTCGAAGAGCCCGGCCTTGAGGGCGTCCGGGTGCGCGCCGTCGGTCGGCACCTCGCTGAACCCGTGGGCCGGCATGTCCGGCACCACGAGCTTCGAGACGTGACGCTTCAGGCGCACGAGGAGCGGGAGCATCTGCACCCCCGAGGCCCCGAAGCCGTGCAGGAGGACCACCGGCGGCAGGCTGCCCTGCCCTGGGGCCTCCAGGACGTGGATCTTCGCCACCGAGGTGTTGATCTCACGGCTCACGAAGCCGTTTCGCCGCAGGTACCTGCGGGCCACCCGCTCCGCGATCGACGCCATGGGCGCATGCTGCCCGGGAAGAGGGGCCGCCGTCGAGGGCTGCCTCAACCGCCCACCCGCACCCGCACCTTGGCGCCGTCCTCCAGGGTCTCGGGGGGCTGCACCACCACATGGGCCCCGAGCTCGAGCCCCCCCGCCACGGCCGACTCCAGGGGGCCGTAGCTCGCCACCTCCACCGGCGCGCGGCGCACGACCCCGTCGTCCGCGACGAAGACCCACCAGCGCTCGCCCACTCGGAAGAGCGCGCCGGTGGGCAGCACCAGGGCGTCCTCCAGCCGGGCCACCGGCACGCGCACGTCCACCCGGTAGCCGTCGCCCACCCGCGCGAAGTCGGGGTTCGCGCCCTCCGGATCCAGGATGACGTCCACCCGCTCCTCCTCCACCCCGAGGGCAGACATCCGGGGCGTGGCCACCGGCTGCACCGTGCGCACCCGGGCCTGGATCGGCTCCTCACCGCCCCAGCCTCGGACCTCGGCCATCACCCCCGGGCGGACGTGCACCGCGTCCGTGCTCAGCAGGTCCACCACGAGCTCCAGCGCGGAGGGATCGCCGACCTCGAGGATCGGCGTGCCCGCCGCCACGACGCCCTCGCTCTGTTGCCAGATCCGCAGCACGCGGCCGGCCACCGGGGCATGGAGGGCGATGCCTGGCGCCCCCCCAGGCCCCGGTCGCCCCAGGAGGGCCCGCACCCGCGCGCGCTCATGCTCCGCAAGGTGGCTTGCCTGCTCGGCGAGCTCCAGGTCGCGGCTCGCCACCGTGTGCCGCTGCTCCGCCTGCTCCAGCTCCACCGTGGTCACGGTGCCTGCGCCCGCGAGGCGTCTGGCGCGCTCGAGATCACGCGTCGCTTGCAGCAGCACCGCCTTGGCCCGCGCCTCACCCGCGCGCCCGGAGGCGAGCTGGGCCTCGGCCGCACCCTCCTGCTGCTCGAGCTCGGTCCGGGTGCGGGCGTCGAGGAGCGGCGACGGCGCGGCCCGCAGGGTGGCCACCACCGCCTCCGCCTCCACCGCGTCGCCCACTTCGACCGCGAGGCGCTCCAGGTATCCAGCCATCGGGGCCGAGATCACATAGCGGTCTCGAACCCGCGCCCGGCCGTCCTCCTCGACGTAGCGCACGAAGGTGGCCTGGCGCACGCTGGCCAGCTCCACCTCGGGCCGCGGCGCCCCGAGCGCCGCCACGAGGACGAGGACGGCCACCACCGCCGCCGCGCCCGCGGCCCACATCAGACTGTGTCTCGCCCTCGCGCGGGCTTGTGGAGTCTTGGCGTTCATTCGCGCACCTTCAGAACCGCCACCAGATCGAGCCGATCCAGCCGACGCCGCACCGCCAGCGCGGTGACGGTGGCCGAGGCCAGGACCACCCCGACCGCGAGCGCCCACGTCCGACCTGCGATGACGACAGGCAGGGAGAGGTCTTCGGGACCGAAGAGCTGCACCGCGGCGGTGCAGAGCCCCTGGCCCACCAGGGCCCCAAGAACCAGGGCGGGCAGGACCTGCAGGGCCAGCTCCAGGATCAGGACCTCGGAGATGTCGCCTCGGGAGAAGCCCATGACCCGCATGGTGGCCAGCTCTCGCTCCCGCTCCGACACCTGGATGCGGGCCGCGTTGTACACGATGCCCGCCACCACCAGAGCGGCGAGCAGGGTGAGGACGAGCGAGAAGACCAGGACGATCTCCATCATGGTGTCCTGGAAGCGTGACAACATGGCTTGCTTCACCGAGAAGGTGACCACCGCCGGGAAGCGGGCCAGGCGCCCCTGGAGCCCGTCCGACGCCAGCGGATCGAGGGCGACGAGGGCCAGCGACGCCGACGGCGCCTCCCCCAGGAGGGCACACAGGGCGTCCCGGTCCATGTACGCGGACATGCCCAGGCGCTCCTCCACCACCGCGGCCACCACCAGCGCTCGCCGCGGACGCTTGCCCTCCAGCACCTCCAGGGTCACCCGCGCGCCGGGCCCAACCCCGAGGCCGTCCGCAAGATGACTTGACATCACCAGCCCATGATCGGGCAGGGTCAGCTCCGAGCCGTCCTTCCCCACCAGGCGGCGGAGGCCGGCGCTCCCCGGGAGCCCCATCAGCGCCACCCGCTTGTGGAGCCGCCCCGCTCGCATCCGCACCGGCACCACCCGCACCCCCTCGGCCCGTCGGATCCCAGGTACGTGCTCCAGGCTGCGCACCGCGCGGTCCGGCACCGGATCCATGAACACCACCGACCCGTCCTCGCGCTGGACGCGCTGGAACTGGTGGACCACCAGCGCCTCGAAGGCGTCCTGCCAGAACGCCCCCACCACCAGGATGCCCATGGCCGCCGCAACCCCCACGGTGGAGCTGGCCGCCCGGAGGGGCCGCCCCGCCACGTTGCGGAGGGCCAGGCGGGCGGTCATCGGGAGGCGCGCCATGAGTCCCAGCCGCTCCAACCAGCCGCGCCGGAACGCGTGGGGCGGCGCGGGCTGCAGGGCCTCCGCCGGGGCGAGCCGGGCCAGGCGCAGGGCCGAGGCCAGCGCGCCCATGAGCCCCGCGCCCAGGCTGATCGCGAGGGACAGGACCAGCACCGAGGGCTCGGCCCGGAACTCGAACTCGGGGAAGCGGAAGAAGGCCCGATACATCGCGGTCATGCCGCCCCCGAGGAGCACCCCGAGGCCGACCCCCGCAACCCAACCTGCACCCGAGATCACGGTGGCGAGCAGGAGGTAGTGCCGGACCACGGTCCCGACCCCGAAGCCAAGGGCGCGCAGGGTGGCCACCTGGGTCCGCTCCTGGGCCACGATGCGGGCGAGGACCATGTTGAGGAGGAACGCCGCCACCCCCAGGAAGATCACCGGTAGCACGGTGGCCTCGACCTCCAGCTCCTGCAGCTCGCCGTCCACGAACTTGTGGGCGGGCTGCTCGCTCCGCCCGTTCGCGCCGTAGCCCCCGTGCGGCCCCAGCACCCGGTCCACCGCGCCGATCACCGCGTCCTCCCTCGCCCCCGGCGCGAGCCAGAGCTGGGCCTCGTTGAAGGTCCCCTCGGCCCGGTAGGCGGCGGCAAGCGTGCCTGCATCGAGCCAGATGACCCCGTAGTGCTCGTCGTCAGGAATGTGCTCTCCCGGCCGCATCACCGCCACGTGCTCGGCGCTCAGCACCGCCCCCACCACGGTGAGGGTCTCGCGCTGGCCGTTGAGGATCACCGGGAGGCGCTCGCCCGGGCGCATCCCGCGGGCCAGCGCGAAGGCCTCGTTGACCACCACCTCACGGGGCGCCTCCGGCCGCGGCAGGCGCCCCCACTCCAGGAGCAGGCGGCTCCGCGCGCCGTCTCCCGGCCGCGGCAGCGAGAGCGCGAGGGCCGCCACCGGGGCCCTCGCCTCGGGGAGGTCGAGGCGGACGCTGAAGGCCAGGCGGGTCTCGACCCCCTGGACCCCGTCGATCCGCGCAAGCTGTGTTGCCACTGCGTCAGGGGCGCGGGTGAGCCGCACGAAGACCTGCGGGAAGTGGGCGGTGGCGTAGAAGCCGGCCCGCGCGCGCTCCAGGGAGCGGAAGGTCCCGACCGCGGAGACGAGGATGGCCACCCCGGCCGCCACCACGAAGGCGATGCTGAGCACCTGCCACCGCAGGCGCCCGAGGTCCCGCCAGAGCTTCCTGGCGAGCACGCTCACCACGCGATCTCCTCCGCGGTGATCCGGGTGCGGTTGCGCTCTTCGCTCGCGACGCGGCCTTGCGAGAAGTGCAGCACCCGGTCCGCGATGCCGGCGATCGCCGCGTTGTGGGTGATGATGGCGGTGGTGGAGGCCATCTTGCGGTTCACGTCCAGCAGGGCCTTGATCACCACCCGCCCGGTCTCCACGTCGAGCGCGCCGGTGGGCTCGTCACACAAAAGCAGGTCGGGTTGCTTCGCCACCGCGCGGGCGATGGCCACCCGCTGCTGCTCACCGCCGGAGAGCTGCGAGGGGAAGTGGTCCAGGCGGTCGGACAGCCCCACGAGGGCCAGGGCCTCCTCCGCGCTCAGGGCCCGCTCTACCAGCTCGCCCACCAGGGCGACGTTCTCCCGGGCGGTGAGCGCGGGCAGGAGGTTGTAGAACTGGAACACGAACCCCACGTGCTCACTGCGGTAGCGGGTCAGCTCGGCCTCGTCGGCCCGGATGAGGTCGTGGTCGCGATAGATCAGCTCGCCCGAGGTCGGGACGTCGAGGCCGCCGAGGATGTTGAAGAGGGTGGACTTTCCGCTCCCCGACGGCCCGAGGAGCACCACCAGCTCCCCCGGCTCCAGGTCAAGGTCGACGCCCCGCAGCGCCTGCACCACGACCTCACCGGTGCGGTAGTCCTTCGTCAGGCCGCGCGCGTGGAGCACGGCGTCGTCCCCGGCGCCCACCTCTCAGGGTTGTGCACGGCACATGCCAGCGGGACCGCCTCGGACCCTGGCGGGCCGCGTCACAAGCCCGGAGCGCCGTTCGCAGAAGGTGCGGCTTGGCCGGGGCATGAGCCCCAGTATAGGGTCACGTGAGTGCAGTTCCTGGTGACAGTCGCCCTCGGTACGTTGTGCTTGCTGGCCGCCGGTTGCCCCGACATGGCGGCGAGCTCGGTGCCCACCACGTGCGCCCGCGTCGGCGACAAGTGCAAGCTACCCAGCGGACCGCTCGGGGTGTGCCAGCAGACCGACTGCGCCGAGGGGAGCGGCCCGTGCTTCGTATGCCAGCCTCAGCACTGACCCGGCGTGCCCTCCTGGGCGGCGCCGCGGTGGCGGCGGGCGCGGGGCTCGGCCACCGGGTGTGGGGCGCGCCGACCGGCCGCGCGCTGCCCGCTGGCTTCATGAAGGGCATGACGGTCTCGTGCCCGGGCTACGGGCAGATCTGGGGCAGCGAGACGATGCGCAGCACCCTGGCCGAGCTGAGCACCCTCGGGGTCGCGTGGACCGCGGTCCACCCCTACGCCGGGGTCGACCGGAGCGGCCGGATCCGCGCGCACCCGGCGGAGGAGACCGGCTACCTCCCCGCCTGCACCCGCATCGCGGCCGACGCGGGTCACCACCTGTTCTGGAAGCCGCACCTCGCGTACTGGGGCAGCTTCAGCTGGCGGGGCGACATCCACTTCGAGGACCCCGCGGCGTGGGACCGCTTCTTCACCGGCTACCGCGAGTTCATCGTCGACCAGGCCCGCTTCGCGGAGGCGCGGAAGCTGCCCCTGTTCGCGGTGGGGGTCGAGTACAAGCGCACCCTGCAGCACGAGGCCCGGTGGCGCGAGATCATCGCCGCGGTGCGCAAGGTGTACCGCGGCCCCATCACCTACGCCGCCAACTGGGACGAGGTCGAGCACGTGCCCTTCTGGGATGCCGTCGACCTCATCGGCGTGCAGTTCTACTTCCCCCTCAGCGTGGAGGCGGATCCGCCCATGACCGCCCTCGTCGCGGCCTGGGACGCGCCCCTGGCCCGCCTCGCCGCCGCCAGCCGAGCCCACGGCGGCCGCCCGGTGGTGCTCACCGAGATCGGCTACGCGCGCAGCATGAAGGCGGCGCGCGAGCCGTGGCAGCCCGACGTCGACGGGTCGGCCGGTGCGATCGACCTGCGCAGCAAGCTCCTCGCCGCCGCCCTCGCCCGCGTCTCGTCCGCGCCCCACATCCGCGGCGCGTTCTGGTGGAAGTGGATCCCGGGCCACGACGGCTGGGACCGCGACTTCTCCATGAAGGACCCCGAAGCCCGGGCCGCCCTGGCCGCCCACTGGAAGGTCTAACTTAGAGCGGCGCTCGGCCGCACTTGTGCGCCCATCGGGGCGGCGCATACTTTTGGCGTATGCGCTTCCTCGTCGTCGCCTCTGGAGTCTTCTCGGCGGTCCTGGCGGGGGGCGTGGCCCACGCCCAGCTGCCCACCGTGGTCGACGCGACGCTGACCCTCACCGGCAGCGCCGCCTTCGCGGGCGCGCAGTCGGCGCGCTTCGATCCCGCGGATCCCACCGCGCGGTGGGTTGCGCGTCGGGGCACCAACACCGACGGCCTCTATCGCATCGGCTTCACCGGTCGGGTGGACCGGGTGGTCGCGGCGAGCAACCCGGCTGGCCTCCTCGTCGATCCTGCCACCGGCTACGTCTTCATGTCCGAGGACTTCGGCGGCGTGGTCTACCGCGTGGACACCCAGCAGCGGGCGCGCGCCACCTGGGTGAGCGGCCTCGCGGCGGGCGACGACGACCCGGTGGGGATGCGCATCGTCCCGGCCTACTACACAGGCGGGGCGGTCCGGCCCGGGCAAGCTGTGTTGACGGACCGCGGGTTCAACGGCCCCGACGGGGTCTGGGTGTGGACCACCACCATCGCCCAGGCCCAGCGCCTCCTCGTGCCCGACAGCTCGGCGCTGGTGGACGCGGTGGACCTCACGTTCGATCCCGACTTCCTCTACGTGGCGGACAGCGGAGACGCGGGGGCGGGCCACCTGTGGCGCGTAGACGCGCTCGGCGCCCTCACCGATCTGCCCCTCGCCACCCCGCTCGCGAACCCGATGGCGGTGGCGTGGGATCCGCGCACGGGTGAGCTCCTGGTGTTGGACGACGCCACCGATCGGCTGGTCGCGGTCGACGTCGGCACCGGCGCGGTGCGCGACCTCGTCACCGGGCTGACGGTGGGCGGTGACGAGTGGTCCTCGGTCGACGTGCGCCCCGACGGGAGCCAGCTCCTGGTGACCACCAACGACATGGTGTTCACCTACTCGCGCTGCGCGAGCGGGCTCACCCCCGCCAACGACTGCGACGGCAGCGGGGTGCTCGACCTGTGCGAGATCGCCCAGGGCACCCGGGCCGACTGCAACGCGAACGGCGTGCCCGACGGCTGCGACGTGGCGGCCGGCACCAGCACCGACTGCGACCAGGACGGCGTCCCCGACGAGTGCCCCGCGTGTCCGCCGGTCGAGATCGTGGTGGTGTTCGACACCTCCTCGTCGATGGACGACGAGGCGGCGGCCCTGTGCGGACAGGCCGCCGCCATCCGCACCGAGCTCGCGGGCCGGGGCATCGACGTCAGCACCGAGCTGTTGGGGATCAGCGCGACCCCGGGCGGCAACTACGCCTGCCTCGAGGACCAGGTCATCTTGCGCTACGGGACCACCGTGCCCGGCACGCCCCCGGTGGGCAACGAGGTCCTGGGCCAGTGCCCCGGCGGCAACGAGGTGGCGTCCGAGGACTGGGGCCGCGCAGCGTCGGTGGTGGCCGGCACCAAGGCCTGGACCGCCGGCGCGGTGCGGGTGGTGGTGCCGATCGCGGACGAGGGCCCGTGGTGTGGGGACCCGGTCAACGCCTACGACACGGATGCCATCACCCACGCGATCCTCACCGCCACCACCGCGGGGGTGCGGGTCTCGCCCATCACCGGCACCGGCGCGAGCGCCCAGGTGGTCAGCCTCGCAACCCAGCTTGCCGCTGGCACCGGCGGGGTGAGCCACGCCACCACCGCCGCCGACGCCGACCTCCCGCAGGCGATGTTGACGTTGGTCCAGAGCGCCTGCTTCTCCGCCGTGGACTGCAACGGGAACCAGGTAGTGGACAGCTGCGACATCGCGGGCGGCGCCAGCGCCGACTGCGACGGCGACGGCGTCCCGGACGAGTGCCAGGCGGTGCCGCCGGAGTGCCCCGACGCGGGGGTCGAGGTGGACGCGGGGGCGGCCGACGCGGGTGAGGTGGATGGCGGCGTGCAGGAGGACGGCGGCGCGGAGGAGGACGGCGGCGCGGTCGAAGACGCGGGGCCGCGTGACACCGGCGCGGTCGAAGACGCGGGGCCGCGTGACACCGGCGCGATCGAAGACGCGGGGCCGCGTGACAGCGGCGTGGTGGCCGACGCAGGGGCGCAGCCCGCCGACGCCGGCGTGACCGCGGACGCGGGGGTGGTGACCGGCGACGAGGGCTGCAGCTGCCGCGTCGACGCCGCAAGCGGCCCTGCACCGGCCGCGTGGCCGGTGTTCGCCGCGCTCCTCGCCATAGCCACACGCCGGCGGCGCCGGTAGGCGGCTCGACCCGGACCGACGCTCGAAGACCAGAACGGAGGGCCGAGCCGTCGCCGCGGGTCGGGCTCCGCCCGCCGTTCCCGCCGGCTCGCCGCAGCCACCCGCCTTCAGATCTGGAAGGGCCGCGGATCGGAGCATGAGGAACCTGAGGCTTGGGGCCTGAAGCCTCGAGCGTGGAGCCTGGAGCGTGGAGCCTGCGGCCTGAACCTGAGGCCTGAAGCCTGAAGCCGGTGTCTGAACCCAGAGCCTGAAGCCTGTCTCTGAACCCTGAAGATCCCCCGCCACCGAGTCTGAAGTCCCTCGGTCGCCCCACCCCGTGGTCTCCCTGTCGAGGCCGATGCGGTGCCATGGGCTTCAGGCCTCAGAGACAGGCCTTCAGCGTCAGGGCTCAGATTTCAGGTCGCAGGCGCCACCTGGACCCAGGTCTCGGGCGGCGCTACCGCGAGGCGCTAGCTCGCCAACATCACGACCACCACGATCAACCCCCCGACCACCAGCCCCCCCACCACCCCCATCACCACCCAGCGCAGGTTGGACTGCCGCACCGCCGGCTCCATGAGGAGCTGGGTCTCGATGTCGAGCGGGGTGGGCTGGCGGGGTGGGGTCCAGGCAGGGGCGGCGGGGCGCGAGGGCTCCAAGCTGAGCAAGGTGGCCTGCGCATCGGCCTCGACCCCTCGGGCCGCCTCCAGGGCGTCCGGGGTGCGGAGGATGGTGTCCGCGAAGCCGTCCTCCTCGCCCTCGGCCAGCTCCGCCTCGAGGTCGTCGCGACTCCGGATGAAGGTGTCGCTCATCGGGTCGACCGCGGTGCCCTGAGGCGGCGTCAAGTAGAGTTGACGGGCCCCGAGCACCGCGTCGCGGGCCTCGGCGAGGCGGGCGCCGGTGAGGGTGGAGTCGAGCTCGAGGTTCTCGAGCGCCGCCCGCACCGCCTCCACCGAGCCGGGGCGGCGAGCGGGATCCGACGCGCTCATCGCCTGGATCAGGGCGTCGAGGGCCTCGGGGACGTCCTGGAGGCTGTCGCCCGCGAGCGAGGGCAGCGGCCCCGGGTGGGGGAGGCGCCCGGTGATCATGTGGTGGGCCAGCACCCCGAACGCGTGCACGTCGCCCACCGGGCTCGGGTGCCCCTCGGGCGGCGCGTACGCGGGCGGGCCGGGCGGGCCGTCGACCACCGCCACCGTGAGCGCGTCGCCCACCTGCGCGAAGCACACCGTGTCGGGCCCGACCGCGCCGTGGGCCTGCCCGGCCGCGTGCCGCCCGGCCACCAGGGCGAGGGCGCGGCCGAGGATCCGCACCACCTGCGAGAGGGCGACCGGCCCGCGCATCAGGGTCTCGGCCACCGACATCAGGGCCTGCCCCCCGTCCGCGGGGCAGGCGACGCTGCCCAGGGGCAGCTCGGCGTGGCATCGGGCGCAGCGCACCTCGGGCGGACCATAGCCTCCGCGCCCCTCAGGGGGAACCGAGAAGGTGCGCGGGGAACTCCGAGGTGAGACGCCTGCCCGCTCCGCGGTTGACTCCGCCCCCGAGGTCCGGTGCCCTGGGGCGGTGACCGCCCTGACCGAGACCATGGATGGCCTCAGCCAGCTGATCCTCGACCTCGACCCCGCGCGCACCACCTGGGCCCGGATCCGGGATCGAGCCAAGGCGCCCACGGAGGAGCTGGCCCGGAAGCTCGAGCGGGTGAAGAAGGACGTGGCGGCCCGCTTCGAGGGCCCCGACCTCACCCGGGCCAACGAGGCCCTGGCCCGCGCGTCGGCCCTGGTGGCCGAGCTGCAGGTCGCGTTGACCGAGCACGTCGACGGGGCCCGCTGGCGCAGCCTCTACGCCCGGCTCGCCCAGAGCTACGAGGAGATAAGGGCCCTCCTCGCCGCCGTCCCCACCACCGTGCCGGAGCGCCCGGTGGCCCGGATCAGCCGCACCAACCTCTCGCGGAGCTTCTTCCACGCGGCCATGGGGCTGGGCGCGGCGCTCCTGTACCACTTCGTCCTCAGCCGCACCCAGGCCATCGCGATCATGGCCACGGTGGTGACGGTCTTCTCCGGGCTCGAGCTCGGCCGGCGCCGCTGGACGGCGCTGAACGACTTCCTGATGCGGCTGCCCTTCATCAAGGTGATCGCCCGGCCCCACGAGTACTTCCGGGTCAACTCCGCCACCTACTTCGCGTTCGGCCTGCTGATCGCCGCCCTCGCCTTCCCCCAGGCCGCGGTCGAGCTCGGCTGCGTGATCCTGGCCGTGGCCGACCCCCTCGCCTCTACCCTGGGGCGCCGCTTCGGCCGCACCAAGCTCTACCGCGACAAGTCGCTCGTCGGCACCGGCGCCTTCATCGGCGCAGGCGCGCTCGCGGGCGCAGTCTACCTTGCGTTGGTCTTCCCCGGGCTGGAGGGCGCCGGGTTCGCGGTGCTCCTCGCGGTGGGCGCCGCCGCCGCCGCGGAGCTGTTCACCTCCCGCCTGGACGACAACCTCACCATCCCCCTCGCGGCGGCGCTCGCCGCGTCGTTCGCGCTATAGCCCGCCCGACTTGACCCACACCCCGCGGGTGAAGGCGGTGACCATCCCCTCCCGCTGGTGGTTCCGGAGCGAGGGGCTGCCCCAGTAGGCGCCCCCCACCACGAGGTCGCAGCCCGCCGCCGCCGCCGCGGCCCGCCGCCAGCGGAGCAAGGCGCCCTGCACGCCCCTGCCGCGGTGCGCGGGCAGGGTGGCGGAGGAGCTCAACAGGGCCCCTTCGCCCTGCACGTCCAGGATCGCCGCCCCGACCGGCGCGCCCTCGACCTCGCACACGAAGAAGCGCCAGCCGGGCACGTGGCGCCAGGTCTCGAGGTTGGCCCGGGCCTCGTCCCCCGCCCCGCCCTCGTGGCCGGTCGCGAGGTAGGTCTCGAGGTAGGCGTCGAAGTCCCCCTCGACGATGCGCATCCCCTCCGGGATCGCAGGCGGGCCTGCATCCTCGGGGCCCAGGGTCGCTACGAGGGCGGCGTGGAACTCCACCATCCTGAAGCCGTGGGCGGCCAGCGCCGCCCCCAGGGGCTCGGTGAGGCGCCCCGGCACCACCTCGAACGCGGGCGAGACCCCGTGGGCCGCGTAGTGCTCGAGGATCGCCGGCAGGTCCTCGATGGTCTCGGGCCCCACCCCCAGGACCGAGTTGTAGAAGCGGGACTCGATCTTCGCCGCCATGCACGCCACCGCGCGCCCGAAGCGGCGGACCTCGACCCCGGCCGGGTTCCCGGGGCGCCCCGCGTACGCCATCAGGCGCGCGATCAGGTTCTCGTTCTCGAGCTCCACCACCCTGCTCACCAGGGCGTCGGTGACCACCACCCTCACTGCCGGGTCACGTCGTGGCAGCGGGCGCAGTCCACCTGGGGCACGTGGCAGGTGAGGCAGCGGCGGGTGGAGATCCGCGCCCGCCGCCCGTGCGCCACCTGGAACACCCCGCGCGGGAAGTGATCGCGGGGCGGCTGGGCGTGGCAGTCGGCGCAGCGGTCCTTCAGGTGGCAGGTGGCGCAGCGATCCGGGTCGCGCACCGCGGAGCGACCGTGGGGCAGCTCGCGCCACCGGACGGTGTGGTCCTGGGGCCGGATCTGGGTGTGGCAGGCGTTGCACTCCCGCCCCGCGCCCCCCGCCAGCTCGGTGTGGCAGGCCGCGCAGACCCCGTCGTCCGCGCGGGCCTGCTCGGCGTGGCGGCGCCGGAAGGTGCGGGAGTGGGAGAGCGGCTTGTCGATCACCGCGCCGAAGACCGGCGCCACCTCGGCCCGCGTCGCCAGGTGGCAGGTGCGGCAGCGATCGAGGCTCCTCGAGACCCCCGCAAGCTCCCTTGCCATACCCCGGTGGCAGGCCATGCAGTCCGCCATGCGCTGGGGCTCGATCACCTCGAGGTCATCGGCGGTGCGCGCCTCGGCGTGGCAGCGATCGCAGGCCGCGCCCCCCGCCTCGCCGCCCAGCTGGGCCACGTGCTCGTCGTGCCCGAAGACGAGGTCGGTGCCCCGCACCGACGCCCGGTAGTGCTCGGCCAGGAGGGCCTGGGCCATCATGCGCCGGTCCATGCGCTCCGACTCCCCGTGGCAGCCCGAGCACTCCGCCACCACCGTGGGGTGGGCCTCCTTCGGGTTGTGGCAGCGCGCGCACTCCGCGTGCCCGGGGGTGCCCCGACGCCCGGTGCCCTCCTCGACCTTGTGGCAGTCCGCGCAGGCCAGCTCGTAGCCGTCCTTCCTCACCTTGCGCTCGGCCGACAGGTGCAGGTCGTGGCTGAAGTCGAGGGTCAGGGCCTGGGCGCGCAGCGCGGTGCCCTCCTCGACCCGGGCGTGGCAGCGCCCGCAGAGCGCGCCCGGCACCGGGAGATAGCTCATGGGCTTCCTCGGGTCGGCGGCGTGACAAAGCGCGCACTGGAAGCTGTCTTGCAGCACCGCCTGGTGGATGGGGTGCAGGAACCCGTCGTAGCGGGCGGTGGCCGCCACCTTCACCACCCGCTGCAGGTCAGCCTGCACGGTGGAGGTCGGGGCGTGGGGGATGGCGTCGGGCACCGTGGCCGGGTCCACCACCGGGGGCGGCGGCGCCATGCCGGTGGGCGGCGGGGGCGCACGGGTGGGCGGCGGGGGCGCGGTCGCCACCGCGCCGCCGAGCGGCAACAGCTCGAAGAACAGCGGCACGTAGACCGTGCTCCCCCGCGGCAGGGTCTTGGCCGCGTTGTAGGTCCGGATCTCCTCGAGGGGCGGCAGGCCGAAGAGCGCCTTCACCTCCTCCTCGGGCCGGGTGCCGAGCTTCAGGGTGAGCTCCGCCGGCACCTCCAGCACCATCCCGGTGTCCGGCTCGGTGCCGGCCGGCAGGCCGTTCCGGGCCCGGATGAGGGCCGCGCCGCCGGGCGCGCGGGTGAAGCGGGCGGCGATGTTCTCGACCGTCTGCCCGAGCCGCACCTCGTGCCGAATGGTGGCGGGGAAGCGCACGAAGCGCCCGGCGGTGCACTTGTCGGCGTCCGGCTGCCCGTTGAAGGCGGCCACCACCGGCCCCAGGCGCGGGTCGCCGAGGCGCTCCCCCGCGAGGTCGGCGAAGGTCTGGCCCTGGCAGCGCTGCACCACCTGCGCCCCCGCGGCGGCCGGGAGGAGCAAGCTGGCCTGCAGCGCGAGCACGACCCAGGCGCGGCGGCTCAAAGGGCACCCCCCACCCAGATCTCGAGGTCGTGGATCAGCTGCACCCCGTCCGCGCTGAAGCCGGGCTGGGTGCCCGCCCCGTAGCGCACCGCGGTGCGGAAGGTCGGGCCCGCCTTGAGGGTGGCCATGAGCCCGCCGTAGTAGGACTGCTGGTTCTCGGCCTCGACCAGCGGCCCGCGGGTGTTCCACAGGGTCGCCTCGAGCTCCGGTCGGAGCGCGAGGGCCCAGCCCTCGGAGAGCAGGAACGGCACCTCCCCGTACACCCGGAGCGCCCCGAAGAGGCGCTCGCCGTCACCGCTCACCACGAAGATCTGCGCCGCGTCGCCCGGGTCCTCGGTGGCCAGCCGCACCTCGAGCGCCACGCGGTCGCCGCCCGCGGTCGCCAGCTCCGGCCCCACCCAGCCCTCGATGGTGCGGGGCTGCAGGCTCCTCAGCGCGCTGTCACCGAGCGGCACCCGCGCGTAGCCGCCCGCGCGCACCCCGAACGCGGTGGTGAGCCAGTGCTCGAAGCCCACCTCGGCGAAGACGTGGGGCTGCCGCGGGCCGAGGAAGAGCCGGTCGAGCCGCGCCTGATCCAGGCTGCTCCGGAGCGCGGCGTCCACGTCGGCCTGCACGAAGCCCTTGCCGCCGCGGCCGTAGACCCGGGGGTCGGTGCCGACCTGCACCTCGCTCAGCACGTAGATCCCGGTGCGCCCCGAGGGGCTCGAGTAGTCGCCGTCCAGCCGCACCACCACCGCGACCGGGGCGCCGGTGTCCTCGAGGCCGACCAGCGCGGCGTCCGTGTCCACCGCGTCCCGCCCGCCGAACACCGCCTGCGAGGCGAGCACCAGCCCCAGCTCCGGCGCCGGGTCCCAGGTCACCTTCAGGCCCGCCTCCTGGACGTCCTCGAAGCGGTGCGAGAGCCGCACGGTGAACGCGTCGAAGCGCGCCACCGCGAACACCCCGGAGACGAGCTGCGCCCCGACGTCGGTGCGATCGTCGGCGAAGGTGCCGTCGAGGGCGGCGCGGCGGCCGCCGTAGGCCCCCACCGAGAGGAGCGCGTTGATGTCCACCTGGAGCTGCGCCCCGTCGTACGACAAGAGCCGCGCGCGATCGTCGAAGTCCGCAAGTCGGCCTGCACGCACCGAGAGGAAGTGGCGGCCGGTGTCGTCGTTGAGGACGTACTGCACGTGCGCCCCGAACACCCGCAGGTTCTGCTGGGCCGCGAACTCGTCGTAGGGGCTCAGGATCGGGTCGCCGTCCACCGCGTTGGGCACCCGCCCCACCACCCCGAGCCCGACGTAGGCGCCGAACCCGCCCGAGGGGGCGCTCGCGTAGCGGCCGTTCATATGGAAGCGGAGCTCGCTCCGACCCGAGGGGCCCTGGACCGCGTCGTCCGCGTAGGCCACCGCCCGGTGGCGGAAGCCCAGCTGACCGCTGAGGAAGAGGTACTCGGCGAGGCTCCGCCGCAGGTCCTGACGGGTCTCGAGGTTCTGGGCGTCGGCGGCTCCGGAGAGGCCCAAGACGAGCCCCGCGCAGAGCCACGCGGCAGCTCGAGAGCGCCCACCTGTGACCCGGCCCACCACCGCCGAGGTGGAGGTAACACCGTTCCGGCGCGCCTACAATCCCGGGCGAAGCTCGGCCGCGAACGGGGTCCGGCCGAAGACGTCCTCGAGCCCGACCACCACCACCGACGCGCCCGCGCCCGCGCCCGCGTCGAGCGCGGCGGCGTAGGTCGCCTCGGTGTTGATCCCGAGGAGCGCGGGATCATCGCAGAACCCGCGGCCCGGGTGATACTGCTCCACCACCGCGCGCCCGGCCACCGCCATGCCGCCCGCGAACGGGGCGAGCGCCCGCACCGTGCTCGCGGCCAGGGTGGGGAGCGCGGCCACCCGGAACACGCTGCCTTCGAGCACCATGACGGCGCCGAGCTCGGTGCCCAGGTAGGTACCGCCACCAGGCATCACCGCGACCGTGGTCAGCTCGTCGCGCCCGGACTGGAAGTTCGGATCGAGCTCGGTCGGGATGAGGGTAGGCACCCCGTCCACCACCCGGAACACCTCACGCGCGTCGGGCGCGATGGCCCACAGCACGTCGCCGTCGGCCGCCAGGGCCCCTCGCGCCCCGGGCGCGAGCTGGAGCACCGGGGCGAACGCACCGAGCGCCAACCGCGACAGCGCACCATCCCCCGACAGCGCATACACATCGCGGCCCGCCACTCGGACCAGGGCCCGCGGCCACGCGTCCTCCGACGCCGCGGGGGCTGCGGCCAGGACCTCCATGGACGGCCCAAGCGCCAACACCTGCGCGTCCCCGCCCGGCACGCCACCGCCGAGGAAGATCCACCCGCCCCCGCCGTCCACCGCGGTGAGCGGGACGAAGCCGGCTGGGAGTTCGACTACGGTGGAGGTCCTTGTGCCGAACCGGTCGACCACCCGCACACGCCGCTCTGGACCCGACGCGAGCACCACCACGAAGCCCCCCGCGCCGTCATGGATCACCCCCACCGGCACCGCGTCGCCCACCCCGAGGTCGCGATCCGTACGGGTCACGGTGGCGCAGACCGCGGACGCGTCGGAGAGGCGCAGGTCGGCGAGGAGCGGCGGGAGGGTGGTGGCCTCCGACCACGCGATCTCCTCCGGATCCTCGAGCGCCACGCGCCGCGCGCGCGTCGCGGCGGGCAGCGCGCGGCGCCCGTTGCGGTCCGACACCAGGAGCCCGGGCGGGATCTCCAGTCGGGCGAGGGGCCTCGAATAGAACAGGGCGGTCACCTCGAGCGCGCGACCGGATCGCCACCCCTCGATGCTCCGCAGGATGGGTTGCGCGTCGCGGTCCGCCGCGTCGAGCGCGTAGACCTCGTGCACCCCCGAACCCTCCACCGCGATCACCGCGGCCTCGTCACCCGCCTCGAAGGGCACCTGGAGCACCAGCGGCTCCGGGCTGCACCCGCACAGGGTCGCGAGGGCGAAGGCGGCGCGGACCCTGCTCACAGGTCCTCGGGCGCCTCCAGCTGCTGCTTGATGTAGCCGAGGGCGTCGGCGAAGGCGCTCCCCACGTCGGACTGGCGGAGCAGGATGGATTGCACCCAGCCCTCCAGCCGCAGGCTGGTCTCGCGGTCGAGCTCCCCGCTCCGGAGCACCATCGCCTTCGCCATCCCCACCCCGGCGGCGGGGAAGCGGGACAGGTGCTGGGCGAGGGCGTCGGCCGAGGCCATCGCCGCGGCCTCGTCCGCCGCGACCTCGGTGACCAGGTGATCGGCCCGGGCCCTGCGCGCGGTCACCAGGCGCCCGGTGAGGATCATCTCCCGCGCCCGCTGCGGGCCCACCGTGCGCACGAGGCGCGTGGTGCCGCCGACGTCGGGGATGATGCCGAAGGCCACCTCGGGCAGCCCCATCACGCAGTCCTGGGTGGCGATGCGGAAGTCGCAGGCCAGCGCCAGCTCGAGCGCCATCCCGACGCAGTAGCGGGACAGCACCGCGATCACCGGGCGCTCCATCGCCTCCAGGCGATCCATCACCGCCTGCAGATCGCGGTGCAGGTGCCGGAAGGGGACCTCTTGGCTCTTCTGGAACACCTCCATCAACAGCGCGTGGTCGATGCCGGAGCTGAACACCCCGCCCGCGCCGCGCAGGACAAGCACCTTGACCTCGACGTCGTCGCGCACCTGGTCCAGGGCCTCGGCCAGGGCGTCCATGAGCCCTTGATCCAGGGCGTTCTTGCGATCGGGGCGGTTCAGCACCACGTGGGCGACCGCGCCCCGGCGCTCGGTGAGCACGAGGGACATGCGACGGAGCCTAGCCCTGGCCCGCCTCGGCCGCTACCTTGGCGTGGTGCGAGATCCGTCGCTGTCGAACGTGCCCGCGTGGCGCCCCCTCGAGACCCGGGAGGCGATGCGCTGCCGGGTCTTCTCGGTGCGCGCCGCCCTCCAGCGGGAGGACCCGGTGCCCGGAGAGCCCCAGAAAGAGGGCGAGTTCTACGTCATCGACGCCCCGGACTGGGTGAACGTGGTCGCCCTGACCGAAGCCGACGAGCTCCTCCTCATCGAGCAGTGGCGCCACGGCGTCGAGCACACCACCCTCGAGATCCCGGGGGGCATGGTGGATCCGGGGGAGACCCCGCTCGAGGCGGCCCGCCGCGAGCTCCTGGAGGAGACCGGCTACCGCGCGACGTCCTGGGCACCGCTCGGCTGCGTGGAGCCGAACCCCGCGATCCAGAGCAACCGCTGCCACACCTTCGTGGCCCTCGGCTGCGCGCGGGTGGGCGCCCCGCGCTTCGACGGCAACGAGCGCATCCACCTGCACCCCACGCCCTACACCGAGGTGCCGCCGATGTTGGCCCGGGGGCGCATCACCCACGCCCTCGTGGTCGCCGCCCTCGCCTTCGAGGCCCTGCGCCGCGCCGGGGCCCTGGCCGCCGCCCCCGCGGCCTGCTAACCGGTGGGGGCCATGGCGCCCCGGCTCCCGCTCCTCCTCGTCCCCGCTGCCCTCCCCCTGGCGTCGTCGGCGCGCGCCGCCGAGGGCCAGTGGCCGCCGGGGATGCTGGGCGAGCTCTCGCAAGCGCACTTGCAGCAGATGGGGCTGCGGCGCCCGGTCTCCGACCTGTGGGCCGACGGTGAGGGGCTCCTCGGCGCGGTGGTGAACTTCGGGGGCTGCTCCGGCGCCTTCATCTCCGCGGATGGCCTGGTGGCCACCAACCACCACTGCGCCTACTCCGCCCTGCAGGCCGCGAGCACGGTGGAGCACGACCACCTGAAGGCCGGGTTCGTGGCCCGGACCCGCGCCGACGAGATCCCGGCCAAGGGGCGGGGCACCCTCCTGCTCCTGCAGCGGATCGATGACGTCACCGCCGAGCTGCGGGCGGTGGCCGACCGCGCCGAGCGCGACGAGGCCCGCCGGGCCGCGGTGGAGGCGGCGTCGGTGGCGATGGCCGAGGCGTGCGAGGCCGGCCGCGCGCACGTCCGGTGCGAGGTGAAGCGCTTCGGCTTCGGGGCCCGCTTCGAGCGGCACCAGTACCTCGAGTTCGAGGACGTCCGGGTGGTGTTCGCCCCGCCCTCCGCGATCGGCGAGTACGGGGGCGAGGTCGACAACTGGATGTGGCCGCGCCACGCGGGTGACTTCGCCCTGCTGCGGGCCTACGTGGGCCCCGATGGCACCCCGCGCGCCTGGGCCGAGGACAACGTCCCGTATCGGCCCGAAAGGCACCTTGCGGTCGGTCACGAGGGGGTCGCGCCCGGCGACTTCGTGGCGATCCTGGGCTTCCCGGGCCAGACGGAGCGCTACCTGTGGGCCGCCGCCCTCCGCCACCAGGTGGAGGCCGAGCTGCCCGCGCTCGTCGACCTGTACGGGGAGTGGCTCCAGATCACCCGCGCGGCGAGCGAGGGCGACCGGGAGGTGGCGATCAAGGTCGCGGCGCTCAACAAGGGCCTCGCCAACCGGCACAAGAACCTCCTCGGGATGCTGGCCGGCATCCAGCGCATGGACCTGTTGGCCCGCCGCGACGAGGAGTGGGCGGCGATCAAGGCGGCAGCAGAGGCCGCCAAGGACCTCGAGGCGCTGCAGGCGCTGATGGACCTCGAGCGCAGCACCGCGCAGCGCGGCGCGACCCTCCACCGGGACATCCTCCTGACCCAGCTCAGCCGCGGCCCGCGCATGCTCGCCGCCGCCGTCGATCTGGTGCGCCGGGCCGAGGTGCGGCACCTCCCCGACGACAAGCGCAGGCCAGCCTTCCAGGAGCGGAACGCGGACCTGCTCTGGAAGACGATCGAGCGCCGGGTGGCCGACTTCGACCCCGAGGTGGAGGGCGCGCTCCTCACCTCCTGGCTCCGGCGGGCGGCGGCCCTGCCCGTGGGCCAGCGCCTGCGGCCGGTGGACGATCTCGCGAAGCGCCTCGCCGGCGTCCCCCCCGAGGCCATCGCGCAGGCGATCCTGGCCGGCACCGCCCTCCCGCGCGCCGGCATGGCGCGGCGCTACTTCGATCGGGGCACCCCGAGCGCCATGCGCGAGGCGAGCGACGCGCTCCTGGTCCTCGCCATCGCGCTCGCCCCGGAGGTGGAGCGGGTGGAGGCGCAGGAAGACCTGCGGGACGGGGTGCTCCTGCGCTCTGCCCCCCACTACCTGCGCGCCCTCGCCCGGGTGCGCACCGGACCCCTCTACCCCGACGCCAACGGGACCCTGCGGGTCTCGGTGGCCCAGGTCATGGGCTACTCGCCCCAGGACGGCCTGCTCGCCACACCACAGACCACCTTGCAGGGCCAGCTCGCCAAGGACACCCACGCCCCGCCGTTCGAGCTCCCCGAGTCCGTGCGCGCGGCGGCGCGCGCGGGGGCGGCCGGGTACTTCGCGGACCCCGCCCTCGAGGACGTGCCGGTGTGCTTCCTCGCCAACGGCGACACCACCGGGGGCAACAGCGGCTCGGCCCTCATCGACGGCGAGGGCCGGTGGGTGGGCCTGAACTTCGACCGGGTGTGGGAGAACATCGCGGGCGACGTGGCCTACAACCCGGCCCGATCCCGGAACATCTCGGTGGACGTGCGCTTCGTCCTCTGGCTGCTCTCCATCACCGAGGGCGCGCAATACATCCTGCAGGAGCTGGGGGTGGCGGAGCTGGCGAAGGCGCCGCGGCGCACGGTGGCTGCCCCCGCCGCGAGCGCGAGCCCGGCCCCCGCCCCGAAGAAGAGCGCCTGCGCGTGCGTCGTCCCGGGCGCGACCCCCGCGAACGGCGGCGCGCTGGTGGGGCTGGCCGTGCTGTACTGGATCAGGCGTCGTCGCGGCGCGTCAGGATAGCTTGCGCGCCCCGGGCCACGTTGGCGTCGGGGCTGGCGGCGGCGAGGAAGAGGTCGACCTGGGCCTCGCGCTCGCGCCCGCACAGGATCAACGAGCGCGCCCGCAACAGGCGCAGCTCGCCCTCGAAGCGGGCCTTCCCTCCGTGCAGGACGTGGCGCTCGAGGCTCTCGTCGTACGCCACGACGGCGCCGACGTGATCACCGAGCTTGGCCCGGAGGGTCCCCAAGAGGAGCGGGAAGAGCGGATCATCGCTCGACTCCTCCGAGAGCTGGGCCATCAGGGCCTCTGCGTCCGCCACCTGCCCGGCCTCGGCGAGGCCCAGGGCGTGATCGGCGAGCGCGGCCTCGCTGGACCGCCCCAGGGGCGCGCTCCGCCCGGTGCGTGTGGGGTACCGTGCCACCAGGCAGTCTATCGGCGCCCCCCGCGCCAAGGTGCGTGTTCTTTTGTTGCGCCGGGCGGGCGGCCTGGCCGGGATCCAGGCCCGCCGCGAGGCCGACGGCGGCTGAGCAACCCCGGGTGTTACCTACCTCCTGCTACCCTGCCCCACCTCCGACCGCGGCCGGCCCGGGACCACAGGATTTTGCATCTACCCCTTACCGTCCTCGGCCCTGATCCGAGTGGAGGGGGTGTCAGGGCGACGCGAAGCAGAGCGCGGCGCCTAAAAGAGCAGGAGAAAAAAATGGCCCTCGTAATCAACACCAACGTCGCATCGTTGGGTGCGCAGCGCACCCTCAACCAAACCACCCAGGCACTGCAGCGGAACATCGAGAAGCTGTCGTCCGGCTACCGGGTCAACCGGGCCGCCGACGACGCCGCCGGGCTCGGCATCTCCGAGAACCTGCGGGCCTCGATCAAGTCGCTGGCCCAGGCCTCGCGGAACGCCAACGACGGCATCTCCATGCTGCAGGTGGCGGAGGCCGCGATGAACGAGCAGGCGGGCATCCTCACCCGGCTGCGCGAGCTGGCGGTCCAGTCGTCCAACGGCGTGCTGGGCACCACCGAGCGCTCCTACATCGACACCGAGGCGCAGGCCCTGGTGCAGGAAGTGGATCGCATCGCATCCGTGACCGAGTTCAACGGCGTGTTCATGATCGCCACCGGCGCGACCCCCATCGACATGCAGGTGGGTCTCAACCAGGGCGACATCATCACCGTGAACTTCACGGCGAGCGACGCCGCGACCCTGGGCACCGGCGGCGGCGGCGCCGCGCTGAGCACCCTGGACCTCGGCACCAGCCAGGCCAGCGCGCAAGCGGGCTTGTCGGTCATCGACCAGGCCATCACGGACCTGTCGACCGCACGCTCCACGCTGGGCGCCACGCAGAACCGGCTGGAGGTCACCATCAGCAACCTCGACTCCGCGCGAGAGAACCTGGCCGCTGCCAACTCGCGCATCCGAGACGTGGACGTGGCGGAAGAGACCGCCTCCATGACCCGGAACCAGATCTTGAGCCAGGCCGGCACCGCGGTGCTCGCGCAGGCCAACCAGATCCCCCAAGCGGCACTCAGTCTCCTCGGCAACTGACAACTGCCGGCCCGGGACGCGGGTTTGGCCACCCGCGTCCCGGGTGCTCTGCACCCCTCGCAGAGCGGTGAGCACCCCTGGCCAACCCCGGAACCCCCTGGCTACTCGTAGGACAAGGCCACGTACGCGTGGACCGAAGCCAGCGCGACGAGCGCGACCGAGAGCGCCACGTGGGCCACCATCCAGACGAAGGCAGGCACCCGCCCCTTCATCCCCATGGTCTCGTGGTTCACCAACCCCAAGGCCATCGACAGCAGGAACACCGCGCTGAGCGCGCTCAGGTAGCCGTACCCGAGCCGACCCGCGTGGACCACGAGGAACGCCGGCCCCAGGGCTCCCAGGAGCTTGTGGGCTCGGACGAGCTGCCGGTGCGGCACCGCGCCGGTCGCGCGTAGGAACGGCATCATCAGCTGGGCCAGCAGGTAGGCTGCCATGGCCAGGCCGGTGAACAGATCGTAGTTCGGCACGCGGCGGAGCCGCTCCATGCCGGGCAGATCCGCGCCGGCCAGGTAGAGGGCCAGCGTGGCCGACAAGAGCACCACCCCGAGCGGGAAGTAGGTGCGACGCCCGAGCCTCGCGGGCGGGTAGAAGGACGCCTCCCTCGGCAAGGCCTCTTGCCGAACAGGGCTCGCACCATCCGCGCTCACTGGGGCACCTTCACGCCCTTGGTGGGCTCGTCGCCGTGCTCCTCGGGCGCCGCTCGCGACGCCAGGAGCGCCTCGAGCGTGGCCTGGCCGGTGGTGGCCCGGACGCGCGCCATGAACACGTCGGTGGACGGCAGGGCATAGCCGTCGGCCGGCCACCGATCACCGACCTCGGGCGGCTCCTCGAAGGACCGCGCCTTCTCGAGGTACATGGTGTACGCCTCGCTCACGCTGCCGCGCAGCCCGTCGATCAGCGCCAGCAGCTCGGTGAGGGAGACCGCCTCGTCGGGGTGCGTCCACGTCGTGGCGCCCATGACGTCACCGAGCGCCCAGTCGTGCTTGGGGCTCTTGGGGTGGTCGTTGTGACAGCTCACGCAAGGCTGGGCCACCGCGAGATCCGCGAACATCGCGGTGGAGCGCAACGTGTCGAGCGAGCGGAAGAAGACCGGCTTCCCGTCCGCCTCCACGCTCTCGAAGTGCTTCGCCTGCTCCCCCGAGAACTGGTTCGCGGCCCGCACCGGGTACTTCGAGCCGAGGAACAGGCCGAGCTGCACCGGGCGCCGCTCGAGCCGGCGCGCGGTCTCGCGCAGGAAGAGGGCGGGGAGCGGCCCCGCCTGCACCGCCTCGTCCTGCCAGCGCTCGTCGAAGCGCAAGCCGACCTTCATCCCCGCGCCCACGATGTCGCGGGTGTAGATCGTCCGCACCCGTGCGTTCTCCTCGTTCAGGATGGTGAGGGCGACCTCGATCGGGATCTTGTCGACCTCTTCCCGCGCCTCCGGCAGGGGTGCCGGCGCGGTGGCGAACAGATAGATAGCCAGGTTCACGAGGACCAGGACGCTGATGATGAAACCAGGCTTCTTCAAGGCCGTGCCTCCCTGGCGCGGAAACGGCGCGCCTCACCGTACGGAGAGTCTCCACCCATCAGATACTCATGCACCGCGCCCTCGGGCGCGGCCTCGTCGAGGTCGCCCGGCGCGCCCTTGACGTGGTTGCCGTGGAAGTCGTGGCAGCGCAGGCAGGACTGCCACACCCCTTGATCCGCCAGCTCCTGGTGGGTGGGCGTGGCCGGATCCGCGTCCATCTCGAAGCGCTCGTGGCAGGATCGACAGAACGTTCCGTCGTTCGTCACCCGCGTCCCGCGGTGTTCGGCGTGGCACCCCATGCACTGGTGCGCCCCGACCTCCCGCCGCGCATCCGCGAAGCGCGGCTCCAGGAACCGGAACACCGGGTGGCGGTCGTTGGGGCGCTCGTGACAGGCCAGGCAGTCGTCGTTGCCGACCGCCTCGTAGCCGAAGTCGGCCGGGCTCTTCCGGGTCCCCAGCAGGTAGGCGATGTTCGCTTGAATCTGCTGCCGGGTAGTCCCGGGGGCGGCGAGGTGGCAGGACTCACACGTCAGGGACTCGTGCCCCCTGTTCATCGGCCCCTTGGCCCGCGCGCTCTGGAGCTCCGGCGAGAGCAGCAGGACGACAGCGGTGACCCCCACGCAAGCGCCGATGAGATAGCCGATATGCTGACGCTCGCGAGATATCGCCACGATAATCAGGTTAGATGAAGCCTTCTTGCGGCGTCAAACCGCCCTGCAAAACCCTCCGCAAGGCAAACTGCGTGATTTTCGACGACCACACATCGGCGCCATCAGAACGGCGCCCGGTAATCCATCAGAGCTGAAACGAGGGACGGCGGTCACACCAGGAGCCGAGGATCCAGCGCAGAGATTCCCTCGCCCCGCGCGCTCAAGGCAGGCTGTCCTGCACCGGCGTGCCTCGGGATTCATCCCACTGTCGAAGGGCCTCCAACAGGACCAAACGTAGTTCGATGGCGCCGTCGTCCTCACCTCGGCGCTGCCCGCCCGCCTCGGGGTAGTACCGAGCACGCACGGGCGGCCAGGCCATCATCGCGAGGAGCGCGGCCACCCCCTGCCGCCCCACCGCCTCCTCCAGGGCGGTGGGCTCGAGGCCACCCCGGGCGCGGAGCGCCGCGGCCAGGTTCAGGCATGGGAGGGCGCGGATCTCGGCGTCCAGGGCCTCCGCCCGCCCCTCCACCAGCCAGGACCACAGCGGCGCCACCCCCGGCACCCGCGCCGCGACGAGGAGCCCGTCGCGCAGGGCGAAGGCGCCCTTGTTCGCCTCGCCCTCGCCCTCGACCTCGAGCAGCCCATCCACCCGGTGGTTCGCGAGGAAGTCGAGGAGGTCGGGCACGGGGAAGCGGGCGGTGTCGGCCTCGAGCGCGGCCGGCCCGCGCGGGGTGAAGGCGTCGTGGGGAGCAGCTCCGACGGGGACCAGGTCCAGGGTCTGGGCGAGGGCCTCGACCTCCGGGTGCTCGGGGTAGAGGCGGATCGCGCGCTGGACCACGCCTCGTGCGGCCTGGAGCTGCTCCGCCTCGTGCAGGGTGCGGCCGAGGACGAGCAGGGACTCCAGGCTGTCGGGCTCGTGGGCCAGGGCCTTTCGGAAGTGGTCGAGCGCCACGTCGCGCTGGCCGAGCGCGAGGTGGGCGTTGCCGAGCCGGATCTCCAGGCGAGCCGAGCGGGGTGCAAGCTCGATTGCGCGCGTGAAGGCGGCGATCGCCTCCTCCCAGCGGCGCAGGCCGTGCAGCGCGATGCCCAGGTTGACGTAGGCGTCCGAGGAGTCGGGTCTGGCGTCGGCCACCGCGGCGAAGAGCGGCACCGCCTCCTCCCAGCGCGCCTGGTGGGCGTAGGCCACCGCGAGCCCCGCCGCCATCTCCGGATCCGTGGGGGCCAGGCTCTGGGCCCGCCCCCAGGCATCGAGCGCCTCCGCCTCCCGGCCGAGGCGCTCCAGGATCACCGCGAGCACGCTCCAGCCCCTGGCCCGGTCGGGCGCAAGCTCCAACCCCGCCCGGACGTGGCCCTCGGCCACCCCCAGCTCCTCCGTAGCGCGCTCCTTGGCGCCACGCGCGAGCACCCCGCGCACCATCGTCCGCGCGAGGAGGAAGCGTGAGTCGGGGTCGTCGCCGTCCAGATCCACCGCCCGCTGTGCGGCGCTCACCGCCAGCTCGAACGCCCCGAGGTCGGCCGCGTGGCGACAGATGCTGGCGACCAGGTCGACGCGCTCCGGCGCCAGGGCCAGGGCCAGCTCGAGCTGCCCCACCGCCGCCTCCGCCTGCCCGGACTCGATGAAGCGCAGCGCCTCGAGCAGCGCGCCGTCGGCCCTGGGCATGTATTCAGCGCCCGACAACGCCCAGGGCATAGCGCGAACGCAAGCCTGCCTGCAAGCAGCCCCCCGGACGCCCGCCGGGGCGGGTGCAACCCGGCCAACGGCGGCAGGGCTGCAAACCCAACCTCCCCTTACCTTCGCCCACCTCTGCGCCCGCGCAACGCCAAGGTGTGGCTCCCTGCGCAGAGGAGTAGCCCGGAGCCACGCCCGCGAGATTTCGCGCACCCATGAACTCCGCGCGTTCCAGGCGCGCGCCTTTCCCCAGCGCCCGCCGATCTTTGGCCGAGGACTTGTGCGCTCCGAAACACCGAGTATTGTCCATCGGACATGTCTTTTGGGACGAGCTCGAGCCGCGCTTCCTCGCCCTGCATGGGCATCAACTCAGAGGTGATGGTCGAGGGACGTGTCTTTCACGTCCAGACCGAGGACATGGGGCTCAAGCACGAGAGCATCGTCACACATGTATTCGTAGAGGGTCGGGTCATCGACAAGAAGCGCTCGCCCTACCCGGCGCCGCTCGGTGACGTCCCCTTCGAGCGACAGCTCGTCGGCATCATGCGCGCCCAGCACGACGCCACCCTCGCCGCGCTTCGGAGCGGCGTGCTCACCGACCCCGAACAGGACTGCCCGCTGGCCGCTGCCGCGCGGCAGCTCGCGGAGCACGCGGAGGCGCTGCCGCACGCCACCGACGATCTCCCCGCCACCGCCATGATCTCGGGGCTGGCCGCGCTGCCCCTCGAGGTGCCCACCGGTCGCCCGCGGCCGAGGTGCGCGCTCCTCGAGATCCTCACCGGGCCGGACGCCGGGCGCGTATTCCCGCTCGACACCGCGCCCCTGCGGGTCGGGCGCGCGCCGGAGTGCCACATCCAGCTCACCGACCCCACCGTGGCGCCGGTCCACGCCATCCTGATCATCGATCACCTGGGTGAGTGGCGCATCACCCGAGTGGATGCGCAAGCCAACCTGCGTGTAGACGGCGCGGCGAGGCAGAGCGGCGCGCTGGGCCAGGCCCCGTCGGTGCTCGAGATAGGCCGGGTGCACCTGCGCTACCTCCCGGCCCAGGTCGGCCCGCCCGCGCGCGAGCACACTCCCCTGCCTCGTCCGGTCCCCAGCACCGACGATCTCATCCTGCCCCCGCCCCCCGCGCCCCACGACATGGCGCTCCTGGCCGGAGGCACCGCGATGCTCCGGGGCAAGGGCCGAGCGGTCGCGCCGTTCCTCTTGCAGCGCGCCCCCGTCACCAACCGGCAGTATCTCGACTACCTCGAAGAGTCGGGCGCGCCTCTGCCCTCGCACTGGCTGGGGGCTCGACCGCCCAGCCTGATGGACGATCACCCGGTGGTGGGCATCACCCTCGCCGAGGCCCGCGCCTACGCGGAGTGGCGGGGCCTGCGCATCCCGACCGCCGGGGAGTGGGCGTTGGCCTGCCGCG
Source organism: Deltaproteobacteria bacterium (assembly GCA_020632995.1). GTDB lineage: Bacteria > Myxococcota > Kuafuiibacteriia > Kuafuiibacteriales > Kuafuiibacteriaceae > JACKEN01. The sequence goes on from JACKEN010000001.1 coordinate 2,241,482, forward strand.
GCGCCGAGGGCCGCCGCTTCCCGTGGGGGGAGCGCTGGGAGCCGAGCCGGGCGGCCTGTCGCGAGGCCCACGCCCTGTCGACGGTGCCGGTCAACACCCTGGCCGACGGTCGCACGCCCGAGGGCTGCGTGCACATGGTGGGCAACGTCTGGGAGTGGACCGAGCTCGACGACCTCTCCCAGGGGTTGGAGCCCGGCCGCACCCTGGTGCTGGGCGGCGCCTTCTCCACCGACTGCGCGCAGGGCGTCGAGATCCCCGCGACCAACGTCGGCATCGGCAAGGCCTACGACTACCTCGGCTTTCGCTGCGCCAGCGACCTGGAGTTCTGATCGGTGGAGCACCGGCTCGACTTCGAGGGCCTCGACGGCATCCTCGCGGCTGCGCTCGACGAGGCGCCAGTCCTCGCGCCGACGAGCGGCTGGCGGAGCACGTCCGGGCTCGACATCGAGGGCCTCGACGGCATCCTGCCCCCGCCCCTCGAGCCGGCCAGAGCGCAACGCAACCTGCACTCGAGGCCCCCCGCGCCCGACGACCTGGTGGCCGCCCCGGGTGCGCTCGCGCACGAGGCTCCCGGCCGAGCGGCGCCGCGCCGCGCCGTCTCCCGCAGCGGTCCGGGCTTCGTCGGCGTGGACGCGATCATCCGCTCCGCCCTGAGCGAGAGCAGCCCGGACGTCCCGGCGCCCGATCTGTCGCGGCTCCTGGACCCGGACGCCCCGGTCCCGGCGGCGTGGAGCACCCCCCTGCGGCACGAGATCCCGCCGCCCTACACCCCGCAGCCGGTGGCGGCCGAGGCCCCGCGGGCGCCGGACGAGGACGTGGCCGCGCCCGAGGTGGCCCGGGTGGCCGCGCCACCCGAGGTAACCGCGCCTGCGCACGAGGTGACCCGGGTCAGCCCACCGCCCGTGCGACCGCGCGCCGCCCCGCCGCCCGAGGTGACCAACGTCAGCCCACCGCCCGGGGTAACCGCACCGCCGCCGGT
>JACKEN010000010.1 GCA_020632995.1 Deltaproteobacteria bacterium
CAGGCCGGGAAGGCCCGCCGCCGCATCAAGCCGAGCACGGTGCTCATCGGGCTGCCGATCCTCGCGGGCCTGGGTTACCTCGCCTTCGAGCTGTGGGGACCCTTCGGCCTCCTGCTCATCGGCGCGCCCTTCGTCCAGCCCGCGTTCAGCCGCTGGGTCGACCGGATCACGAACATGTACGCGGGGATCGTGCGTCCGCTCGCGACCCGTCGGACGCTGACGCTCATCCTCGCCGGCGCCTTCGGCCTCGGCATCGTGGCCGTGAACACCCAGCTCCCCTCCGGCTTCATCCCCGGTGAAGACCAGGGGATCATCTACGCCGTGCTCCAGACGCCGCCCGGCTCGACGCTCGAGTACACCAACGCGAAGTCTCGTGAGCTCCAGGAGATCGCCAAGCAGATCCATGGCGTGACCTCGGTGACCTCGGTCGCGGGCTACGAGATCCTCACCGAGGGTCGCGGGTCCAACGCGGGCACCGCGATCATCAACCTCAACCCCTGGTCCGAGCGCGACCTCACCGCCCAGCAGATCATCGCGGAGCTCGAGGAGCGCACGGCCGAGATGACCGACGTCAAGCTCGAGTTCTTCGAGCCGCCGGCGATCCCCGGGTTCGGCGCGGCGGGCGGCTTCGCGCTGCGCGTCCTCGACCAGACCCAGTCCAGCGTCACCGACTACGAGCGGCTCGGCAAGGTCACCGAAGAGTTCATGGCCGCGCTCGAGAAGCGACCCGAGGTGAAGAACATCTTCACCTTCTACGCCGCCGATTATCCGCAGTACGAGCTGCAGATCGACAACAACGTCGCGATGCAGAAGGGGGTCTCGCTCGCCAACGCGCTCGAGAACCTCAACATCCTCATCGGCAGCACCTACGAGCAGGGCTTCGTCCTCTTCAACCAGTTCTACAAGGTCTATGTGCAGGCGTGGCCGGAGTTTCGCCGGATGCCCGAGGACCTCGGGGACATGTTCGTCAAGAACGAGAAGGGAGAGATGGTCCCGTACTCGGCCTTCATGAAGCTCAAGAAGGAGCAGGGCCTCAACGAGATCACGCGCTACAACCTCTACCCCTCGGCCGCCATCCAGGGCGTGCCCGCGGCGGGGTACTCGAGCGGTGAGGCCATCGCGGTCATCCGGCAGGTCGCGGCGGAGACCCTGCCCCCAGGCTACGCCCTCGGCTGGGAGGGCCTGTCGTGGGACGAGTCCCAGTCGGGGAACGCGGCGATCTACATCTTCTTGATCGTGGTCGCCTTCGTGTACCTGGTCCTCGTCGGGCAGTACGAGAGCTTCCTCATCCCGCTGTCGGTCATCCTGTCGGTGCCGGTCGGTCTCTTCGGCGCGTTCCTCTTCCTGCAGCTGGCCGGGCTGGCCAACGACGTCTGGGCCCAGCTCGGGTTGATCATGCTCGTCGGCCTGCTCGGCAAGAACGCCATCCTGATCGTCGAGTTCGCGGTCCAGCGGCGCAACGATGGCCTCTCGCTCCGCGACGCGGCGGTCGAGGGCGGCAAGCTGCGTTTCCGGCCGATCCAGATGACCTCGTTCGCGTTCGTCGCGGGCCTCGCGCCGCTGGTCTTCGCCACCGGCGCGGGCGCCCTGGGCAACCGGACGATCGGCGCGACGGGCGTCGGCGGCATGCTGCTCGGCACCATCGTCGGCGTGATCTTGATCCCCGGCCTCTACTACGTGTTCGGGCGCGCGTCCGACGGTCGCAAGCTCCTGCGGGACGAGTCGGCCGACCCGCTGAGCGAGGGCCGCGTCGGCCTGCATCCGAACGCGGCGCTCGAAGGCACCTCCGACATCCACCGCGCTGAATCCAGCGATTCGAGGAAAGAACCATGACCAACGCTCGTCCCCTGCTCGTAGCACTCCCCCTGGACCACCAGACCGGCGACATCCTCGCGATCGCCGCGCTGCTCGCCCGTCGCCTCGAGGCGCCGGTCGTCGTCGTGCACGCGATCCCTCCGCGCCGCCTGGAGAATGATGAGGGCCTCGCGGCTCGCTCGGCCGACGCGCGCCGCCAGCTCGAGCAGCACCTCACGCCGCTCCGGGCCCCGGGCATCACCTTGCAGGAGGTGGTGATCCAGCGTGGCGAGCCGGCGGAGGCGGTCTTGACGACCGCCCTCAGGCGCTCGGCGCAGATGATCATCTCCGGCGGTGGGCGCCCCTCCACGGTGCGACGCTGGGTCGTCGGGTCCGTGGCGGAGATCATCGTGCGGCAGTCCACGGTGCCGGTGTGGATCGTCCGCGACGGACTCCCGGTCGGACGCCCCGTGCTCTGCCCCGTCGACGCGAGCCCCGAGTCGAAGGTGGGGCTCGAGGCGGCCATCCGGCTGGCGCGGCTGCTCGAGCTCCCGCTCTGCCTGCTCATGGTGGTCGCGGAGGAGTCCTCACGCCCGTCGACCACCGCCCCGACCTCGGCCTACGAGCAGCTCGAGGCGCTCATCGCCAACTACGACGTCGAGGGGATCGAGGTCTCGCTCACCGTCTCCGCCGGGGACCCGGCCCAGCGGATCGTCGACGCCGCCGACGAGGCGGGCCTCATGATCATCGGCTGCAAGGGCTACGACCCGCTCCTTCGCGAGCGGCTCGGTCCGGTCACCGACCGGGCGCTGCGCTTCAGCCACTGCAACACCCTCACGATCCGTCACCTGTCCGAGAAGCACTACGAGCGCATGCAGGCCGTCACTCGCCTCGCGGACCTCCACGAGCAGGCCAAGGCGCTCGTGGCCGACGGTCGCTGGGCCGAGGCGCTCCCGCTGCTCGAGGGCCTCGCCGAGCAGGCGCCGACGAACGCCGAGGTCCAGGAGACCTACGCCATCGCCCTCGAGCGAGCCGGCAAGAACGTCGAGGCGACGAGCCAGCACGAGCTCGCGCGCCTCATCCGCGCGCGCCTCACCACGATGCCCTGAGGGACGAGGCGCCGGATCGACCTGCGGACGTCGCGCGCAGCACAGCTCGGCCAGTCAGGGCGCGGGCGCTTGGAGGATGACGATCAACTCTGGGTTCGTCGGGTCGTTCGACTCGATGTGCAGCTCGGCGAGGTCGGTCTGTGACCCATCGTCGCTCCGATACTCCAATGTGAAAGTCGTCGAGCTCTGCCCGCAGCCGGGTTGCGTCGGCGCACACAAGCGGGTGCCTGGGTTGCAGGGTAGGCTCGAGCACCCCGCGATCGAGAAGTCGTCCGCCGAGGGATGGCTGCCGCTCCCGCCGGGCCCAACGACATCGAGGCTCGTGATGGCCAGCTCGGACGTGCCCACGTTCGAGACCGTGACCGTCGCCTGCGCGCCCTGACCCGAGAAGGGGAGCATGGTCAAGGGGTTCACGGAGATCCTGGGCACGCCCCCGGCCACGACCGGGACCGTGGTGACGGGCCGCCGGAGGTCGTTGCTCACGATCTCGATCGCCTCCACGTCCGGACCGGCGTCCGTGGGTGCGAAGTCGACGATCACGTCGATCTGCTCGATAGGGGTCAGGCTCAGCCCGGTGAGCGACCCGCGCGAGGTCGTCACGGTGAACTCCGGGTTGGCGGACACGAGCCGGATGCTGCTGATGTCCAGCGTGGTGTCGCCGAAGTTGAAGACCTGGAAGACCTCGCGCGCCGAGCTCCCCTGTGCGACCGGGCCAAAGTCGACGCGCGCAGGGATGACCTCGATGTTTGGCGCGGAGCCGATCGCGGTGAGGGGGACGGTCAACAGCGGTTGCGTCGGGTCGGACGTGTACAGCCGCAACCCGGTGCCGGTACGCGCCTCCCCGCGGAACAGTCCTGTGCGAGCGCCGTCGAACCGGAGCACGAAGCGGCGGGCGTCCGTGGGGGGCACGATCAGCGGCGCCGCCGAGTCGATGACGAGCGGCGCACCGTTCGCGTCGCGCACCGAGAAGCCGGCGCTCGCACCGTCCAGCGACTGCCCGTCATTGATGTCCTGGACCTGGACCTCGACCCGCTCCACGACGAGCTCAGCCGCCGCCGCGGGCGCGTCGTTCCGGACCTCGACCACGAGATCGCATGGGGCATCCGCCGCGGCGACGGTGCCGAAGCTCAGCCCGATGCAGGGGGGCGGGCCTACGTTCGGGTCGCCGCAGCTGCCCGACCCCACAGTGCACGCGATGGCCGCCACGGGCGGCGCGAGCCCGGCGTCCGTCGCCGCGTCTCGGCCCACGCCCGCGTCGTCCGCGCCCGCATCGTCCGAGCCCGCGTCCGGGTCTGGTGCCTCACCCGAGTCCGCGGGGCTGGCGTCGGCGTCGCCCCCGTCGGCCGGCGTCGTGACCCCCGAGTCGGCGACAGCGGCGTCCCGAGTCCCGGCGCCGCCGCTGCAGCTGACGGAGGCGAGAAGGACCAGCGCGAGGAGGATGCGGCGGTGCGACATGAGCGCGCCGACTCTACCACGCGGTGGCCGGTCGAAGGAGCCGGGGAGCGGGACCCGAGGTCCGTCCTCCGCGAGCGCCGAGCCCGGCTTCCCGACCCGCCGGCTGGGGCACCCGACCGGCGGATGTGGCCCAGGGGAAGCGACGCCATCTCGATCGCCGCGGTCAGACCTACCGCGAGGGCGGTGGGATCTTTCGGCTGCTCCTTCCGCGCGCTCCGAGCAGAGCGGCGCGGGCGGGCTCAGCGTGCGCCTCGGCGCGCCCGATCCCACTCGAAGACGCACGGCGTGGACACCGACCGAGCGTAGCGGACCCGATCGGGCGGCGCGCCCACCACCCGACCCAGAAGCTCCGCCTCGAGCCGACACGGCGCGCGGGTAGCGCGCACCGAGGCGGGGAAAGGGCAGTTGCACTCGCTGACCCGCACCGCGTCCGCGTCCACCTCCACGCGCGGCATGAAGTGGTGGCGCTCGAGCACCCGGCTCAGAGCGGTCAGGCGCGTCTCGACCTCCTCCGGGGCGCCGCGTTGCTTCGCGAGCGCGACCTCGTATTCTGCCTCGCGCACCTTCCACATCGAGGCGAAGAAGCCATCGACGAGGTCCCGCTCGCCGCGCGCCTCGAGGAAGCCGAGCAAGCCGGTGAGGATGTTGGCGTCGTCGGTCGGAAAGGCGTCCTTCGCGCGCGCGGCGACGCGGTAGGCGAGCGGGGGCCGCCCGCGCTGGCCGGCGTCGACGGACACCCGCTCGAGAAGGCCGTCCTCCTCCAGCTTCAGCAGGTGCGCACGCACCGCGTTCTTCGAGCCGCCGGTGGCGGCGACCGCCTCGTCCACGGTCACCACCTCGGCGCGTTTGACGAGCTCCAGCAGCGCGCGGCGCGGCTCCGACAGCTCGCGCATCGGCTCACTCGCCTCCCGCCCCGGCTCCGGCGAGGCTGAGCAGGAAGGCGGCGTCCTCCCGGGCCTGCACCGCGTGCGACACGGCCGGGGGCAGCACCAAGAGCTCCCCGGTGCGGAGCTCGACCTCCCGATCCGGGAGCAGGAAGCGCACCCGACCCGAGAGCACCTGCACGGTGGCCGAGCCCGGCGCGTGGTGGTCTCGGAGCTCGACGCCTCCGCTCATCGTGACGAGCACGACCTTCAGGTCGGCGTGGCGCACGAGGGTGCGCGCGTGATGACCCGTGGGCGAGGCGGAGCCCCCCAGGCTCCGAAGCTGCTCGCCGAGGTCCAGGATTCGTTCGCCGCCGCCCGCGGTGGTGTCTTCGTTCATGCCGATCATCATCGGTCATTTTTTAGACTATTGAAATAGTTTTTATCTGCCGATAGGGTCTGGTGATGCTCAGCTCAGCCCTTCGGACCCTGCCCGCGCGCCGGGGCGCCTTCGATCCACCCGGTGGTGCCTTGATGTGGATCATCGTGGCGCTCGAGCTGACGACCTTCGCGCTGGCCTTCGTGGTGCTCGGGCGGCTCCGCGTCGACTCGGCGGAGCTGTTCGCGGCCGGCCAAGCCCACCTCGAGCCGCGCTTCGGGCTGCTGCTCACCGTGGTGCTCCTGCTCAGCGGCTGGCTGGTGGCGGAGGGGGTGCACGCCTACCGGCACGAGAAGCTCGTTCGCGTGCGCCGGCTCTATCTCGCAGGGGTGGCCCTCGGCGCGATCTTCCTCGGGCTGAAGGCCTACGACTACGCGGCGATGGCCCGCGCGGGGGTCGGCCTCGGTGACGACTTCGGCGCCGCCTACTTCCTGGCCACCGGGTTTCATGCCCTGCACGTGCTGGGGGGCCTCGGCATGCTCCTGTGGGTGGCGCTCCGGGTCGGGCGCAAGCCTTTCGAGGACGCGGAGACCGCGGTCGCGGGCACGGCCCTGTTCTGGCACATGTGCGATCTCGCCTGGCTCTTCCTCTTCCCGCTCTTCTACGTGAGGTGACGTGATGCGTACGCTCAGCTGTCTCGTGATGGTGGTCTTGGCGGTGGTCTCGTTCTTGGAGGGCAACGTCGCGCTCGCCCTGGTCTTCGGCGGGATCAAGGCGTTGATCGTGGGTTTCGGCTACATGGAGCTGCGAGGAGCGGCCCGCGCCCACCTGCTCGCCTACGCCTCGGGGGTCGCCGCGCTCACCGGCGTGCTCCTGCTCGTGGTGCGTACGACCTGAGTGACGAGGGCCGTCGCCTATGACGGCGCTCCCTCGTGTCAGGGGGTGCTCCGCTCGCAGGTGGAGAGGGTGTCGGTGTCGCCGAAGCCGCCGCAGATGAGCACGCTCCCGTCCTCGAGGACGGTCGCGGAGTGGAGCACTCGTGCTTCGGCGAGCGGTCCGATCGGGGTCCAAGAGGGGACCGTCTCATCGTAGAGGTAGGCGTCCGCGAGGTTGTAGAAGCCTGCGGTGGATCCGTGGAGGCCGCCCGCGAGCAGCGCGCGCCCGGACGGCAGGGGTGAGAGCGTGGGGGCCGTCCTCGAGTCGCCCGGTAGCGGTGTCGCCGCGACGAGACGGGCGCCGTCGGACTCCAGGAGTTCGCTGGTGTTCAAGAAACGGATGTTGGCCTGTTTGCCGCACACGATCAGGCCGCGGCCAGAAGCCAAGGGGGCGGTGGCGTGGAAGACGCGACCGGCGCTGAGGTTCGGGCCGTCGCGTCGGGATCCATCGCTTGGTTGGACGATCTCGACCTGGAGGAGCTCGGCTTCGTTCTGGTCGGAGCCACCGATGACCGCGATCTCGCCGTCGCTGAGGCGCAGCAGGCTGTGAAGGTAGCGAGGGATGTCCAGGGAGGGACCTGGCGACCAGAGACCGGCCGCGGGGTCATAGATCTCACTGGTGCCGAGCGCGTCGCCGAAGCTCGGCTGGGTCGTGTGGAGTCCGCTGCTGCCGCCGATGACCAACACTCGGCCGTCGTCGAGGAGGATCGCCGCCGCGTGGCTGCGGCCTTCGGCGAGGGGGGCGATGGGCACGAGTCGGCCTTCGTTGGGCTCGAAGAGCACCGCGCTGGCCAAGATCCCGCGTCCAGCAGGGGCGCCGACGTTGTTGTCCAGCCCACCGCCCGCGATGAGCACCTGCCCGGACGGCAAGCTGACGGCGACGTGATTGGCGCGCGCCTCCGACAAGCTGGGACCTGGGCTCCACGACCCGGTCTGCGGGTCGAAGATCTCGGTGGTGGCGAGCGCGCGCCCCGACCGACCAAAGCCGCCCACCACCCAGACCCGCCCGTCGGCCAGCAGAGTCGCGCTGTGCGATGATCGAGCGGTGGCCATCGCGGGTGAAGGGACGAAGCCGGTGGGGTCGGGGACCTGCGCGTCGACGCTCCCGCCGTCCGGCTCACCCGCGTCCAAGGTGAGGCTCCCGCCGTCTTCGGCGGACCCGCCGGCGTCAGGGAGGTCGGCCGCCTCCGCGTCGGCGACGCCCAGATCTTGGCCCCCTGGGCCCTCGCAGCCAGAGGTGCAGGCCGCGAGGACCAGGAGGCCGGGGATCGCGAGCAGGGTCGGCTTCACGCGCATACGAGGGATGTAGGCCAGATCGGCCACCCTCGGGCTTCAAACTTCGGTTAAAGATCCGTCGCCTTCGGCCAGCACCAAGGAGCGCTGATCCAGGGTGTAACCTTCATCGGCCCGCGAGATCCCTGAGCCCAGGCCCATCTTTCGCAAGGTGGCGATCGCGACGTAGACCCGACGCGCCCCCGCCCCAGGCATCACCCGCTCGCCAGGCCAGCCGGCCTCGAGGAGCGCTTCCCAATCCAGGCCCCGACCGGGGGCCTCGAGGTGCTGGCGGATGAGCCGGGCCAAGACCCGCCGCAGGGGCGGTCGTCGGGCCAGGCTCACCCGCGGCCGACCGGCGGGCTCGAACCACCGAGCGTCGGCGGCGACCCGCACCCCCCGCCGGGCCCCCAAGGCTCGGCAGATCCTGGCGACGACCTGCACCTCGATGGGTCCACCCGGCGGTGGCGCCGCTCCGCCCGCTCCAAAGAGCTGAGCCTCGAGGAGGGCCAAGGCCGCGCGCGGACCCCCGTCCTCCTCCGGGTCGAGCCCATGGTAGGCGCTCAGGAGCCCCGCCTTGGCCTCTGCCAATGCCCCGCGCGCGACCAGGACCGCCACCTTTGGGGGCAGGAGAAAAGCCCGAGTCCGGGGGTCTCCGATAGAGCGGTAGATCGCGAGCGCCTGGTCGACCCGCGCCTCCGCTTCATCGATCCGACCGTCCTCCAGCGCCAGGTAGGCCGACATGCCGAGGGTCCAGCCCTCGAAGCGGCGATCGCCGGCAGACACCAGCCGCTCGAGGGCCGCGCCGTAGTGGGCCTCGGCTTGCCCGAGGGCCCCCTCGAGGTGGAAGCGAAGACCAAGGTGCTGCTGAGCGATCCCTTGGTAGCGCTGGTCCCCCAGCCGGCGAGCCCGATCGAGCGCCAAGGTGATCTGCTGCTCCGCGCCCGCGAAGTCACCTCGATCGAGCAGCACGATCCCCAGGTCATCGGCCGCCCGCAGCACGCTGTCTTCATCGCCGGCGACGCGGGCCAAGGAGACCGCCCCATGGAGCAGCTGCTCCGCCAGTTCCAGGGACTCACGATGTCGAGCGATGACCCCCATCATCCGCAAGACCCGCGGCAAGACCTCCGGCGTGGCCACGGCCCGGGCTCGCACCAGATCTTGCCAGGCCCTCGCGGTGTGCCCACGGACCCTCGAGCAGCGGGCCCGGGCGTGCAGGAGCGCCGCTTCCATCCCCTCCCCGGGGTCCCGGAGTGCCCGGTCCAAGATCACCGGGTGCCGATCGAAGGGCCCTCGATCGTAGAGGATGGGATCCAAGAGCAGAGCGAGCCGACCGCGGAGGTTCGCGTCGCTCGCGTGCTCGAAGGCGGCCAGGAGGTCCTGCAGTTGGGCGGCGCTCGCGGCGCTCCGTCCGGCGAAGTGCCGGGCGTGCCGCGCGTGGAGCTCCGCCGGCACCTCCGGCTCTGCGAACGCTCGAACCACCGACAAGAAGTCATAGCGGGCGCCCGTCGCCTGGAACTCGACCTCGAGCAGGCACTTCTTCACCAGCACCGCCAAGGCACGGGCCACTGGCAGGTGGGGGCCGAGCACCGCCTGGGCATCCTCCAAGGTGAACGCCCCCCGAAACACCGCGCACCCCTCGAGGGTCGCCCTCACCTCCGGGGGCAGCCGCTCCACCGACGCTTGCAGCGTCGCCGACAGCGGCTCGAGGAGCGACAAGGAACGGACCTCGGCGACGATCGCCGCCAGGGTCAGCCCGTCACACCAGGCCGAGGCCAGCTCGATCGCCAGTGGGAGTCGGTCGAGGGCCTGAACCACCCCTGGGACCTGATCGTCCTCCGCGAAGTTGGGGCGCGCTCGCCGGGCGCCGCGGAGGAACAACTCGACCGCGTCTGCCTCTGGGAGTGGTGAGACCAGCTGGGCGACCTCGGCCTCGACGCCGAGCGCCTCCCGGGAGGTGATCAACACGATCAGGCCTCGGCCTTCGACCCAATGTTCGATCGACCGGGCCCCGACCTCGACCAGCGCGTCGAAGTTGTCGAGGAGGAGCAGCAGGGGACCGCGCTCGTCGAGGGCCAGGTTCAGGTCTCCCGCCGGATCGACCGGGATGTTCAGCGCCTCGGCCACCGAGGCGTGCAGCTCCGCCAGGCTGGCGACGGGTCGAAGATCGACCGCGACCACCGGGAACCGGCCCTGCGACTCCGCGAAGGTGCGCGCGAGCGCGGTCTTGCCCACCCCCGCCGGACCATAGAGGGTCAACAGGCGAGCCCCACGGTGGATGGCCGCTTGGAGCGCTTCCAGCTCCAAGGTCCGGCCGAGCACGCCGTAGGCGCTCACGACCCGCCGGCTCCGACCGTCATCGACCCGAGCCTAACCCCAGCGGCGTCGAACCCCATCCGCCGTTCTTCCGAGCCACGGCACCGGAGCCGAGGACGCGGACCGCTGCCTTATCACGGGCAAGCGGTGTTCTTGTCTCTGGTTCCTGGCGGGCGCCCCCGCCCTGATGAGCGCGCCCCGGATCCAAGCCCCGTCGTGGGGGCGGGGGGCTCGATCACGGAGCTCGCGCTCCAGTGTGCACTCCGCCCTCGTGTGCACCGCCTTCGGGGCAGTGCGCCTCCGCCTGCCCACGGCACGCTGCCGGTCGAAGCCCCGCACCGGTGGCACGCCCATTGCGAGACTGTGCGACATGAGTGTTCGCGCCGTACGCCAGCTCGTGACTCGCCTCGTCCCTCGCGTCACCACCCAGACGTTGTCGAGGGAGGAGAGGAGCGTCGACGACCAGGGTCATGAGACGACCCGGACGGTGCAGTACCAGGTCCAGGTCGTCGAGATGGGCACCGAGCAGCAGGTGGTCGTGACCTACGTCGATGATCCGGAGGATCCCGCGCAAGACTCCTTGCGTCAGGCCGAGGCCGAGGCGCTCGAGCAGGAGATCCAGCGCGGCATGTCCGAGGGCCTCGAGATCGAGGAGGCCATGAACGCGGCCGAGGCCAGCGTCTTCGGACCCGGGGCGTGGTCGAGCCCATCATCGGGCGACGGCTACGAGCCCGCGCCGGCGAGCTCCTCGAGCGCCATGTCCACGGACCTCCTCGACGAGGGTGACTACGAGATCGAGCTCGCGAACCCCGGCGTGGAGGAGCTGCTCTCCACTCCGGTCACCGGGGCGGTGGAGCCCCCGGCCCTGGGACCGGCAGCGCAGGCGGCCTTGGACGCATACGTGACCGACCCTTCGGATGCCAACTTCGACTCGCTGGTGCGTGAGCTGGCGCTGGAGCAGGCGGGCGACATGTCGGAGTTGTTGCAGGACGCCGTCTCCACCCTCGAGACGGATCCCGCAGCCTGGAACGAGGCGGTGGAGCTCGCCGTACAGGCGGACCAGCTCGCCCACTTCCTCGAGCTCTCCCGGGTGTACGACGAGGCCTCGGACTTGCTGCCCGACGTCATCGCCCTCGCCACGGAGCGCGACCCAGACCGTCAGCCCCCCTGGTCGTCGGTGACGCTGGACGACCTGCTCGCCAACCCGCTCCTCTACGACCAGCTCGTATCCACGGCGACAGCGCGCTTGACCGACACGCCGCCCGGGCAGGGGCCGCTCGACCCCGCGGATCTGACGCCCGAGCCGGGCGGCGCCTTCCCTCAGGTGAACCGCCTGAACGAGATCATGCGAGGCGCCACGTACGTCCCCCAGCCCAACCTGGACGCCGCAGCCGCGCACGCGGCGGCGCTCGGCTACGAGCTGCCCGAGACATTCGGCCTCATGGACCTCATGGCCCCCTACGCCGGCCGAGGCGTGCCCGTGTCCGAGCTCTTCCAGAGCGCGTCCACCGAGCTGGCCACCATCTACGCCGAGCGGCCTGAGCTCGTGTACCTCGGGCAGGCCGCGTCTTTCGCCACGACGTCCGGGACGCCCTTCTCCTTCGGACCGGATGGTCAACCGCGCTATCCGAGCGTCCTCGCGGTCGAGCCGCCCACCGATGCCGTATTCGATCCGGTCCGAGATCGCATCGGCGAGATCGAGACCCTGATCACCGCCCTCCAGAACGAGCAGCCCACCGCGAGCGACCTGTTGCTTGCCACACCCTACGCGGCGCAGGTCCTGTTGCAGACGGTCGCGGCGATGGATCCCGACGACCCGGCCCTCGCGGCCACCTGGGACGCCTTCGTCGCCGCCACCGATCGCATCGGCGAGCTCCAGGCCCAGGCGGCGGAGTCGGAGCGGCGAGATACCGTCCTCGACCTCGGCCTCGCCACGGTGATGATCCTGGGCGCGGTGGCGGGCGTCGTCGCGAGCGGGGGCCTGGCCGCCATCGTCGTGGGCGCGGGCATTACGGCGGGGGCGGTGCAGACCGGCCGGGACGTCCACGAGTACCTGCAAGACAACTACCTCGCCCGCTTCAACCTGGGCGGCAGCCTGGACTTCACGGGGGTGGAGGATCCGAGTGACGCGATGTTCGCCATCACCATGGCCTTCAACATCCTGGGCGTCGGGCTCGACATGGCGACCGGGCTCGCGCTGCTCAAGAACCTCGGCTACGCGGACGATGCCGCTCGCGCCGCCGCGGCCGCCGTTGACGCAGGCCAGGTTGCACGAACGGGCTCCGCGAGCGCAGAGCTGCTGAACGCCGAGCGGGTGGCCGACCTCGGCGAAGACGCCGCGGCCATCTTCGAGAGCCTTCGGGTCCGGGCCGCGGCCCTCCTGCCGAACGCGACCGATGCCGAGCTCCTGGCCGCATACCAGTCGGCGATGCGCGCGAGGAGCTTCTCGGAGCTCGACGCCACCGCCCGGCTGCTCCTTCGAGACGCGTCGATCCTGAGCCCGGATGGTCTGATGGCGCAGGCGGGCTCCACCCTGACCCGAGCCGAGGCCGAGGCCATCTCCGATCGGCTCCTGCACGTCTGGCAGCAGTCGGTCGGCATGAACCGGACGGTGGACTCGGCATTCGCCGCCGGCGCGATCAGCGCGGAGGACTACGTCCTTTGGTCGGCGCGAGCCTCTTCCGTCGCCGACATGCAGCGGGTGGTGATGTCGATCGCGGACGCGGCGCTGGCCGAGGCCCACGCGACGCTGAGGTCGACGCTGACCGCACAGGAGTACAGTCGGCTGACCGCCTTCGTGAGCAGCTATGTCCCCGACGCCACGCAGAGCGCCAACCTGTACAAGCTGCTCGCGAGCGTCGCAGAGGATCCGAACATCTCCGGTCTCGGCGACTGGATCACGTACTCCATGCGCGCCGGAGCGGGCGCGGACGCGGCCGCGGTCCGCGCCGAGCTCTGGGACGACGTGTCCGAGCTGCTCGTGGCACAGAACATCGCCTCCGAGCCCGGCTTCACGGTGAGGGTGGGCAACGACCTGACCCCTTCGGTGCACCCGGTGACCGGCGACGCGCTCCCCTCCTTCGACCTCAGGGTCACCGACCCCAGCGGCGACGTGCTCAACATCGACGTGTACTCTCCAGGCTCGCGGGTCGACTACGGGGACTTCGGCACCGCCATCAACCACGCCCGCGACAAGATCATCACCGGAGCGGGAGGTGTGCCGTCGGGGCTCCAGACGAGCGGCGACGTGCAGGCCGCGCTGCAGATCACCTGGCCCCCGCCCGCGCGGGTGTTGGACAACGGCACCGAGGTCAGGGTCGCGGCCGATGGCGCGGTCACCTTCGTGACGCCCGATGGTCGGAATATCTCGCGGGGCAACTTCCTCGAGGACTATGTCGACATCCTCAACGGAACGGGGCGAGGCGCGGCACCCGCGGGCGCGGCCCAGATCGACGGACTCACCGTGTTCGATAGCAGCGGCTCGGTGGTCTACACCTACACCCGAGACCCATCGACAGGCCTCTGGACGGGAGCTACACCGTGATAACCGCAGTCATGCCGAAGGCGATCCAGATCCACGCTCGAGGCCAGCGCGTCGAGGTCAAGGGCCCCGCACGCAGGACACTCGACGTCGCGACCCAAGCCAAGGACGTGGCGCAGCTCCTCACGCGCGTCGGGGACGTCGTGCGGCCGCTGTCCATCGAGCTGGAGTTCGGGCGTCTCGACCCTCAGCTCGGAGCGGTGGTGCCGACCGGCGCAACCTGGCTCCTCGAAGCGGATGGCATCGAAGAAGCGGTGTGCCAAGCGCCCGCGCTGGTGCATCACGCCCCCCCCGAGCGGATGAAGCTCACGCCCGCGACGGTCGCGAAGGCCCTCCTGCACCGAGGCGAGCTGCTCTATCGACTTCGCTTCGGGGTCACGATGGCCTGGGTCCACGACGCCCCACTCGAGGGGCTGGCGGTCGAGGGGGTCGCGTCGCGCCGCGCCCCCGTCCGTACCACCGCGCGAGGGCGCTTCGTGGTGGGGCCACTCGACGTCCCCGGAATGCGGACTCGCCCCCCGCTCGTCGTCACGATGACCCAGCGGCCCGACGCGCTGGTGCTCGCGATCGAGGCCCTGTGGTCCCCTTGGCGCGAGGAGGGCAGCCTCGAGCATACCGCCCTCGCACGCCTGCAAGAGGTGGCCTGAGTCGAGCTCGGGTCACCGGCCCGCCGACAACGTGAACCCCGCCCACCACGCCGGGTGCGGGTACCGGGCCCGCACCGCCTGCTGGGCCGCTTGCAGCGCCTCCGCCGCCGGCACATCGCGGGCCGCCCGGTAGAAGCGCTTCATCACCAGCGCCGCGGCCACGTCCTCCACCCGCAACGTGGTGGCCAGGACGTGCCCCGCTCCCGCGAGGTGGAGGACCTCGGCGAGCGAGAGGAGGTCCGAGCCATCGAGATCCGGGTCCCGGCCACCCAGGCGGGTGCGGCAGGCCGACAGCACCACCAGCTCGGCCTCCGTGCGGCGCGCCAAGAGCTCCAGCATCCCCACTGGGCCGTCCGAGGCGAGCAGCACGCCGCCGAGCGGGTCGGTCGCAGCGCGGGCCAGGTCCGCATGCCCCGCGAAGTGCCAGACCCCGCGGGCGGCGCCGAGGGAGTCGAGGAGTCGCTTGCGATCCGCCCCCGCCCCCCGCACCAGCACCACCTGCGGCAACTCCTCCTGCATCACGGTGAGCTCCCGGTCGGCGAAGGGCAGCGGCGCCTCGTTGGAGGGGGCGCCACCGAGGGCGATGAGCGGGCGAGCGGCCAGGGGCCCGAGGGGGGCGGCCAGGGCGTCGGCCGCCGCCGCGGGGTCGAGCGCCTGGATCACCGAGGCCTGGTCCACCAGGAGACCCTCCCCCAGAGGGAGGGCGGGGAAGGCGACGTAGCGCAAGGCTCCTTGCGCTACCACCGCCACCCGGCGGGTCCCGGAGAGGCGCCCCGCGAACGGGGCGAGGAGCAGCTCCCCCAGCCGGGCGGAGACGGTGGCGAGGTCGGCGCGGGCCTCGAGCCGCGACGAGTAGTCCTGGATCAGGGCGGCGAGGTCGGCCGCCGGAACCTCGGCCTGGGCCACCTTCAGGCCCCGCCCGTCCACCAGGAAGCCGAGGAGCGCGCCCTCGGTGATGCGATAGGCCAGGATCGCGGTGCCCTCGGGGAGGCGCGCGGCGAGGGAGGACGCCGCCTCGCGCCGCACCAGCGCCCCCACCCGGGGGTCGGCGGCCCGGAGGGCTGCGCCCAGCGCCTCCGCGGTGCTCGCGGTGCTCGCCGCCCTGAGGCGCCCCAACAGGCCCGGCACCGCGGGGTCACGGAAGGGGATGCGGGCGTCGTCGAGCAGCTCCAGCTGGGCCAACAGGCGCGCCTGATCCACCACCAGGAACGCCGCCTCGGCCTTGTCGGTGTCGAGGTAGAGCCGGGCCAGGTCGTCGAAGGGCGCGGTGCGGTCGGGGGACAGCGCGCTCGACGCGGCCCGCCCGGTGATCGAGCGGGCGATGCGCACCGCCTCCAAGAGGCTCGTCTCCGCGTCGGCCAGGCGCCCCTCGGCCCGGGCCCGGGCGGCGAGCGCCCGGTGGATCTGCCAGGACAGCTCCTTGACGTCGAGCGCCTCCGCCAGCGGCAAGGCAGCTTGCCAGGTGGCGGCGGCCTCCTCGGGCCGGTCGCGGGCCGCGTACAGCTCGCCGAGGGCGAAGCGCGCGCGGAGCTCGTTGTTGGTGTCCCGCACCTCCTGCGCGTAGGTGAGCGCGGTGGTGAGGGCCTGCTCGGACTCGTCGTAGCGCCCCTGGAGCAACAGGGCGCGGCCCAGGTTCCTCAGGTCGTAGGCCAGGGCGTAGCGGTCCTCCAGGCGCTCATCGATCGCCCTCGCCCGCTGGAAGGACTCCACCGAGGGCCGCACCCGCCCGAACTCGAGGTACACACGGCCCAGGTTGTTGAGCTGGGTCGCGGTCTCCCGCTCGTCCCCGATCGACTGGGAGGTCCGCAAGGCCTGTTGCAGGTACTCCAGCGCCTGCTCCTCGTCCCGCTGGCTCATCGACACCAGGCCGCAGACGCTCAGGGCGTAGATCCTGCGCCGCAGGAGCTGCCGCTGGTCGCTGAGGGTGCTCGGGGCCTGGGGCTTCTTCAGCGCCTTCAGGAGGCGGTCCACCTTCGTCAAGCTCTCTTGACACAGCGCCGCCCCGCGCCGGTAGTCGCCCTGGTACCAGGCCACGTTGGCCGCCTCGATGAGGGCGGACAGCTCGAGGTCCTCGAGCTTCTTGGCCGCCGCCTCCCCCTGGGCCTGGTCCGCCAGCTGCGAGGCGACCTGGAAGTCGCCGCGGCGCCGCGCCACCCGCACGAGGTCGATGACCACCCCGACCCTGCGCTCCGCCCCGTCCGCGTAGCGGAGCGCCCGCTCGTAGGCGCGCTTGGCCCGCACCGGATCGCTGAGCCGGTTCAGGTAGATCTCCCCCACCTCGCGCAGGGCCCGCGCGGGGTCGGCCGGGATCTCCTTCTTGTCGTACTGCCCCGCCCGCACCCAGATGCTGATCGCGCGCTCCAGGGCCTCCGCGGCCTGCTCGTAGCGCAGCGCCTCCCGGTGGTAGAGCCCGTACTTGTACCAGGCCCGCCCCACCCGCACCGCGTCGCCCGCCGCGGTGAGCTGGGTGATGATCCGCTCGAAGGTGGCCTCCGCCTTCGCGTTGTCGTGAGCCCGGCTGTACAGGTAGGCGAGGTCGATGGTGGCGTCGGCCACCTCCCCCGGCGCCGCCTTCGACTCCTCGAGCACCCGGAGCAGCCACTCCTGGGTCTCCGCCGCTCGCGCGAAGTCGGGGTTGGCGAGGCGCCGCTCCAGCACCGCCACCAGCGCCTTGAAGGCGGTGACCAGGTACTTGGTGTCGTTCGCGACCAGCTGCATCCGGATCCAGCGCTCGAAGGCGGGCACCGCCTCCTCCACCTGGTTCTGGTTCAACAGCGCGATCGCGCGGGTCCGGGCCGCCCGCACCTGGACCTCGGCGTAGGCCTTCGTCCCCGCCGCGTCCAACCCGGGCGAGCCGACCAGGGTCGCGAGCGCGAGCTGGGGCGCGGCGGCGCGCTCCGCCTCCACCGCGTCCATCAGCGCCCGGGCCGGCCCCACCTCGGGTGCGCGCGCCAACAGGGCCTGGACCAGCCGGCCCACCGCGTCGGGGGGCGCGGTGGCGGGCAGGAGCACGGTGGTCGCGTAGCCGCGGGCCAACAGCGGCACGTCCAGGCGAACCCAGGCGGGGTCGGTGACCTGCCCCGAGTCCCACCCCGCGCCGGTCCGCGTCACCCGCCCCAGCACCAGGAGCTGGGCCGGCAGATCGAGATCCACCAGGGGCAGCTCGGCCTGGAACGCGTCGGGCGCCCCACCGGCCTCCCCGAGCGCGACCACGCTGCGCTCGAGGGCGCGGGGCTCGAGGCGCACCGGCGCCTCCACCACCACCGCGGCCACCGCCCGATCCGCGAGGGCCTCCACCGCGGGGCGCGCGTCGAGGGCGCGGGCCTCACCCGGCCCCAGCTCCGCCCCGACCCCCGGGCTCCCGCCCCCGCGCCGGAACGGCAGCATGTCGTCCGGGCCGAGGCGCCGGGCGTCCGGCGCCAGGGGCGGCGCGTCGGGGTCCGCCACCGCCAGGGTGCCGCTCACCCCCACCAGCTGGGCCGCCTTCACCACCGCGAGCAGGGTGGGCGCGCTCAGGTGGCAGGGCACCGGCCCCTTCGGGTCGAACAAGGTCAGCGGGAGCGGCCCGCCCAGCGCGGTCGAGACCACGTAGAGGTGGCGCTTGCCGACCAGGCCCGCCGCCACCGGCTCGAGGAGCGCCTTGTTCAGCCGCGAGAGCCGGTTCGGGCTCGCCCGCACCCCCGCCGCCAGCGACTCACGCACCGCCGCGAGGTCGCGGATGACCTGGGCCGCCGGCACCTCGGCCACCGCGTGCCGCCACCGGGCGTCGGTGGCCTCGGCGGTGGTGGAGCCGTCGATCAGGAAGAGGTGCAGGTCACCTTGCACCGGCGCCGCCAACAGGAGCGCCTCGCTCGGCGCGAGCTCGAACTCCAGCTCCTCCGGCTCGCGGGCCCGGCCCAACAGGCGGATCGCGCCGAGGTCCTGCACCCCCTTGGC
Source organism: Deltaproteobacteria bacterium (assembly GCA_020632995.1). Classification (GTDB taxonomy): domain Bacteria; phylum Myxococcota; class Kuafuiibacteriia; order Kuafuiibacteriales; family Kuafuiibacteriaceae; genus JACKEN01. Next base: position 18,248 of record JACKEN010000010.1, read on the forward strand.
CGGCGCCACCCCGGCCCGCGCCCACGCCTGCCGCACCGAGGCCGAGAGGGCCTCGAAGCGCTCCCGCGGGGTGCGCGCGTCGGTGCGCGCCAAGGCCGAGCGGGCGTCGGCCAGCACCGCGTGGGCGCGCAAGGTCGCCTTCGCCACGTCGGGCTCCAGGCCCTCCACCCGGGCCTCCACCACCGGCCCCCCCGCCGCCGCGGCGAACAGGAGCCCCCGGTCCAGGGCCGCGAACGCGGCGGTGATGTCGCCCCGGGCCAGGGCGGCCGAGGCCGAGCGGGTGAAGAGGCGGGGCGCGAGGTCCACCCCCACCTGCTGCGGGAGCGCGCCCGCGAGCGCCTGGAGGGTGGCGTCCACCTCGGCCGGGGTGCCGACCAGGGCCGCGCCCAGGCGGATGCGCCAGTACAGGCGCTGCTCCCCCGCCGCCCGGGCCATCCCGAGCGCCGCGTCGGTGGCGGCCTTCGCCAGCTCGGGGCGCCCCCGGACCCGCTCCACGTCGGCCAGCGCGGCCAGGGCCAGGGCCGAGACCCGCAGGCCGAGCCCGGGCCCCGCCTCGGCCCCCACGTGGGCCGCGGCCTTCAGCTCGGCCTCCGCGGCCAGCGTCGCGTCGAGGGTGCGATCGAGGCCCTGCAGGATGACTTGCAGCGACGGCTCCCCCTGCGGGGCGGCGGCGTCCCTCAGGGCGAGCAGCGCCCGGGCGTAGGCGAGCCGGGCCCGCGCGGCCCGGGCCTCCCGCTCCACCCCCGCCCAGCGCGGCAGGGACACCGCGACCGACGCGGTGGCGGCCAGGGCCTCGGGGGTGTCGAGGGCCTCCGGCAGCTCGGGCCGACCCTCGAGCGAGGGCACCGCGGTGGTCGCGGTGGCGGCGGTCAGCGCGGCGTCCGCATCAGCGAGGAGCTCATCCAGGGCCTCGCGACGCTCCGCCGGGCCCACGCGCTCCAGCTTCTGGCCGGGCGCCCTCGGCGCCGGAGCGCCCGCCGGGGGGCGGGCCACGTAGAGCTCGACCGACACCGCGGCGAGGCGGGCGAGGTCCACCCGGAGCGCGGGGCGATCCGCCGCGTAGCGATCGTCGCCCAGCCAGGCCTCGAGCTCGGCCCGGGCCGCGTCGAGGCCGGCCTCGGCCTCCTCCGGGCGCCCTCGAGCGTGTCGCGCCCTGACCTCGGCCAGGAGCAGGCCGAGCCGCTCCCGCAGGACGCCGAGCGGCGTGGGGTACTTCTCGCCGAACCCCAGCGCCGCCCCGGGCACGTCCTCGATGATCCGCGCGGTGAGACCCGCGCGCAGCCGGCGCACGTCCTGGGCCCGCCCGACCTCCCCCAGGGCGCGGTGCGCGGCCTCGGCCATCGAGAGGTTGAGGTCCTCCTCGGTGATCCGATCGAAGCCGTACTGGGCGCGGGTGGCGTCGGGGCTGAGGGCCAGCCACACCGTCGGGAGCTCGCCCCGATCCATCTCGGTGAGCCCGGCCAGCCAGCGCCGACCGGTGGCCAGATCCTCCAGGATCCCCTCGAGCTGGTCCGCGTCGCGGGCCGACACCGTGTCGAGCCGGGCCCGGGCCCGGTCGCGCGCCGCCACCACCAGGCCCGAGCGGGCCTCGGCCTCGGCCCGGAACGCCTCGAAGCGGGCGAGCGCATCGCGCGCATAGGCGTCCTCGTTGGCCAGGGTGTAGGTGAGGGCCAGGTTGCCGTAGAGCTGGGCGTCGCGCCGGCTGACCCCCGCCCCTCGGGCCACCGCGAGGGCGCGCCGGGTGGCCATCGCCCCCACCGCCGGCTCGTCCACCCAAGACGCGGCCCGCCCCAGGCGCTCGTAGAACACCAGCTCGGTGCGCGCGTCCCGGTGGGTGAGGCCGAGGCGCCAGGCCTCGAGGTAGCGCTCGAAGGCGTTGCGCATGTTCCCCAGGTCGTTGGTCTTCTCCGCCAGGCGGTAGTGCCCGTTGCCGAGGTTCAGGAGGATCTGGGCCTCGGTCGCCGGGTCCACCGACTCGGGGTTGAGGCGGAGCGCGGTCTTGTAGTCGTCGAGCGCCTGCTCCAGCAAGCCAGCTTGCCCGATCTCGACGTCGAGCAGGCCGCCGAGGGCCCGGCCCACCCCCTCCACCACCGCGTCCTTGGCCCGGGTGAAGAAGGACGGCTCCTCCAGCTCCTGCATCTCCCGGATCCAACCCCGGGTGATGTAGGCCTGGACCAGCTGCGGGTTCAGGGCGAGGGCCCGCTCCACCTCGGTCAGCGCGTCCGAGAGCCTCGGCGGGTCGGTCCAGGTGAGGGCCAGACCGTAGGCGTAGTGGGCCACCGGGGTCTGGGACGAGCGCTCGGCCCGGGTCTCTGCCTCGTCGAGCGCCTCGTCGAGCTTCCCCACCCGCGCCGAGAGGGCGAAGTAGCGGCGGTGGGCCTCCACCTGGTTCACGTCGTTGTCGATGACCTGGTGGTAGGCGTCCCGTGCCCCCGCGAAGTCGCCGGACTGCTCGAGCACCCGGGCCTGGGCCTGGCTCACCCGGGTGATCGCGTCGCGGGCCTCCGCCCCGAAGCCCGGCAGGTCCCCGAAGCGCCGCCGCAGGGTCCGCCACGCCTCGAGCGCCTCGTCCTCTCGCTCCAGGCGCTCGCGCAGCCGGGCCAGCCGGCGCAGGGCCTGGGCCGCGGCGAGGCGGTCCTGGCCCGCCTCGGCGATCAGCCGCTCGAGCTCCACCGTGGCCTCTGTCAACAGACCTTGCGCTTCCATCCGCTGGACCACCTGCCAGCGCGCGAGGGACCGCACCGGCCCCGGGGTGTAGCGCTCCACCAGGCGGCGCAGGGCGTCCAGCTCGGCCCGGGGCTCACCTCGGGTGTCGAGGCGCCCGAGGTGGGCGTCCACGATGCGCCCCGCCGCCTCGCGCACCACCGCGCGCTGCCCCGGGAAGCGCTCCATCACCCGGCGGTAGGCCTCGCTGATCGCCTCGGGCGCGTAGGCCACCCCCAACAGGTCGATGCGGAACAGGAGCGCCCGGGCCGCGGTCTCCTCCTCGCTCGGAAAGCGCTGGACCAGCGCCTCGAGATCCTCGGCCGCCTGCACCCGCGCCCCGCGGTCGACCAGGATCTCGGCCCGCTCCAGCGCCACCCGGGCCTGCACCGCGGGCGCGTCGGGGTAGGCGTCCGCGAGCTCCCCCACCACCCGCATCGCGACCCGGGTGGCCCGCGCGCGGTCCTCGGGGCCGGCCGCCGCGGCCACCTGGGCCTTGCGCTCGAGGCTGGCCAGCGCGACCTCGGCCAACCCAGCTATCTGGTCCCTGGGGTCCCGGGCCGGCGGAGCCGTCCCGCCCCTCTCCGCCGGCCTGCGGCCGGCTGCGCGCTCCGCTTGCCGCGGGTCCGCGGTGCCCGAGGCCACCCGGACGCCGATCAGCTGGCGGTAGGCGTCGGCCGCCATGTCGGCGCGGCCCCGCTCCTCCTGGAGGCGCCCGATGGCGAGCAGGGCCTGGGCCTCGGGCAGGCTCCCGGGGGCGGCGGTGGCCCACGCGGCGCGGTAGGCGAACCAGCGGGTGCGGGGGTCCTCGAGGGTCTCGGCCAGGGCGAAGTACGCGAGCGGGTCGGTGTGCTCGGGGAAGATGCCCGACAGGGGCAGGCGGAAGATGTCTTGCTGCAGGCTACCCTGCGCGAAGTAGATGAAGCCCGCCGCGACGTCGGCGAACAGCTCGTCGTCCGAGCCGTCGGTGAGCGGGAACGGCCGCGACACCACCCCCGGGGGGCGCAGATCGGCGTCGCGACGCTCGAACAGCGCGTCCAGGCGCACGTCCAGCCGCCACAGGCTCGCCCGGTCCTCGGCGTCCAGGTGGCCGGAGGCGTCGTCGTCGTCCCCGAAGCGGTTGAAGACCAGGCGCTGGGTGCCCGGCGCGGGGCCAGCGGGGGCGAAGCGCGCGAAGCCGGCGGGGCTGTCGGCCGCGGTGACCGCGCGGGTGGCGCTGTCGGTGACGCGCAGCGCGGTCAGGTGGGGGTGCTCGGCCCGCCCCACCCCGGGCTCGGTGTAGATCAGGTAGCGGCCGTCCGGGGACACCGCGGGGTCGAAGCCCGGCCCGGGCGACACCCGCCGGGTCTCGCGGGTCTCGAGGTCGAGCACCGCGATGGCCTCGTCCCCCACCCCGTAGGCCTGGGTGAAGTAGATGTGCCGGCCGTCGGGCGCGAAGGTGGGCTGGCGGTCCCGCGAGCCCTCCTGGGTGAGCCGCTCCTTCTTCGCCCCGGTCTCGAGGCCGTGGGAGAGGTAGAGGTCGCCCTTGGCGTCGGAGCGGCGGGAGACGAACACCAGCCGGTCCCCTGCTGGTGCGATGTCCGGGTCGAAGTCCGCGGCGCCGTCGAGGGTCAGCGGGTAGGTGGAGCGGCGGGCGTAGTCGCGCACCCAGACGTCGAGGTTGCCGTTCTGCGCGCTGACGAAGGCCACGTAGCGCCCGTTCGCCGAGCCTCGGGGGGTGATGTCGTCCTCGGGCATGAAGGCCACCAGCTCCGGGGTGGCCAGGCCCTCGGGCTCGCGGGGCGGTGGTGCCTCGGGCGTCCACCCCGGCCCTCGGCAGGACAGGTTGCCGAACACCAGGAGCAGGGCGAGGGGCCTAAGGCGGCTCATGACTCAGCCGTTGGAGCCCGGGGCGGGCGCGAAGCGGCCGGGGCTGACCTCCATCAGCTGCCCGGGCTGGGCCGCCTCCTCGACCAGGCGCCGGTAGGCGCCGCGCACCTCGGCAAGCTCCCGCGCGGTGGGCACCGCGCGGCCCTCCTTGCGGGCCACCTCGTGCGCGGCCCACCGCATCAGGGTGGCGCGGGCGCGGTTCTCCTCCTCGATCACCCGGGCCCGGCGACGGGCCATGGCCGGATCCCGCTCCACCCCCGGGCAGGGGTGGGCGGCCACCTCGGCGGCGAGGGTCTCTGCAACACAACCTGCCGTCTTGAGCTCCAGCAGGTCACCCTCGTTGAAGCGCTGGACCGCCCGAGCCTGCAAGGCCTCCTGCTTCAGCGCCTCGAGGGGCCCCGCGCCGGGGAGGCCCCGCTCCCGCACCGAGGACGCGTGCACCAGGTCCTCGTCGAGCTCCTCGTAAGCGCCGAGGAGCTGGCGCTCCAGCGCGGTGGGCTGGCCGGCGGAGACGGCGGCCTGGATACAGGCGGAGGGCGCCACGGACAGGATCAGGGCGCCCAGCCAGAGACGCCTCGTCATGTCTGTGCTCTTCATCTCTGACCCGGCCCGCCCTCGGCCTGGTCTAGCCAGTCCGGGGGCCCCGGGCAAGGCGCCACAGCGCGGCCAGGAGCCCAGCCACCAGGAGCCCGCCCGCCCCGGCCCAGCGGATCCACGGCACCTGGAGCGGCGGAGGCGGCGCGGAGGGCCGGAGCACCGCCCGATCCAGCACCGCGCCCTCCAGGCTGCGGCTCTCCAGGGCGAGGGCGTCCCCCTCCACCGTGACCTTGGTCCAGTTGTAGGTGGAGGCGAAGGCCTCGGAGCCCGGCTCGAGGTGCCGCCGTTGATACAGCGGAGCCCCGCCGCCCCCCGAGACCACGTAGGTGATGCCGTCCCGGGCGATGCGCTCGTACAGGTGGTCGTGCCCGGCCAGGCTCAGGGTGACGCCGGTCTCCTTGAACGCGGCGATCATGTCCGCCGCGTCGCGGTGCTTGCCGTGGGCCCCGGACGACGCCGGGCCGTGGTGCATCGCCGCCACCCGGAAGCGCGCGTCGGGATCCCGGGCCGAGACGTCCCGGAGGAACCGGAGCTGCTGGCTCTGGGCCGACATCGACACGTTGCTGTTCAGGGACACGATCAGCATCGGCCCCACCCGGACGCGGAAGGTCGCCGGGCCAGCCCCGATGCGGCGGGAGATGGCGTCGTCGGGCGGCGGGACCTGAGCCATCGCCTCGGCCAGGGCGTCGACGCGCTCGGCCTTCGGCAGGTTCCAGGGTTGGTAGAGCTCGTGGTTCCCGAGGGCGAGCACCAGCGGCACGTGATCGCTCACCGGCAGCGACGCAGCCAGGTAGTTCGCCCACTCCTCCGCCACTCCGGCCCGCTGCACCACGTCCCCGGTGTGGACCAGGACGTGGGGATCCCACTCCCGGATGGCCTGCATGATCTGCCGGTGGGGGCCGTGCCCGTCGCGGCTGTCGCCGTACACCGCCACCCGCAAGCCATCCTGCGGGATGGGCTTCACGGTGGCGCGGTGGGCCGACGCGCCCGCCACCGACAGGTCGTAGACGAGCGGGGCCGCGGTCGGCATCGGGAGGGGCGAGAACAGGTGCCGCCGCTGGGCGACGGAGCTGGTGTAGACGTGATCGCCCCAGGTCAGGGCGGCGGTGGCGGTGTCGCTCAACGAGACGGTGAGCGACACCGCGCTGCCGTCGACCGTCGCGAAGGTGAGCACCGCCCCCATCAGGAGGCTCGCCCCGCTCATCGCGCCCACCTCACCATGAGGGCCCCGCGTCGAGGGGCGGCGCGAAGGGATCGCCAGGGAGCTTGCAGACCCGCTGCCGGAAGCCCGCGTCCTCCCGGATCCGATCCGCGTTGCACACCAGCCCGGCGGGGCAGAAGAACATCGTGTCGTCGCAGTACGCCAGGGGCGCCTCCTCGTTCCCGACCTGCTGGAAGCTGGCCGCGCTCCGGCAGCGGTACGCGCCAGGCCCGTCCGCGCTCCACTCGTGGGGCAAGCAGACCTGCCCCTCGTCGCAGACGTCGGCCACCCCGGGGGTGCAGGGGCGACCGACGAGGTAGTCGTCGCGCTCGTTGAGCCCGCAGCCCGCCACCGACAGCAGCGCCAGGATCAGCACGAGGCCCCTCATCGCGCCTCCAGGCTCATGCGGCGCGCCGCGGCCAGCGCCGCCGGATCCAGCGCCGCGCGCCCCGGCTGCCCGGCCGGTCGCACCTCACCGACCCGCGCGGGCTCGGTGAGCAGGGCGTCCACCACCATCCACAGCCCTGCCCCCACCACCAGGCCGATGCCCCCGATCAGGGTGCCGGACCCGGCTCGGTAGCGGAGGCGGCTATCGTCGCGCACGCGGATGGCGACGTCGGCGCCGTAGGTCTCCCCCGCCACGAAGCGCCGCTCCTCGGCCCGGGTATTGTAGGACGCCTGGGCGCTCTGCATCAGCGCCGCGCCGAGCGCGCTCAGCCCGACGCCCGCGCCGGCGACGAGCCAGGGAGGCACGCTCTGGAAGGCGTACCGCGGGGCGGGGGGCGGCACCTCCACCGCCCCCACCGTGCCGGCCGAGGCCCCGCTCCCGATCCGACGGGAGTCCTTGTCGAAGACCTTCACCGGGCCCTTCGCCTCGGCCACGTAAAGCGGATCCGGCTCGAGGCTCACCGAGACCCGGGCCGGCTCGTCGCCGCGCATCACCGGGATGCGGAGGCGCTCCGAGAGGTAGCCCGGCGCGCTGACCACCGCGTGGTAGACGCCCGACCAGTACGGTATCGCGGTGCCCGCCTCCGGCAGGTTGACTTGCTCACCGTAGATGCGGAGCTCGGCGTCGGGCGGGCTCAGCTCCACCATCAGCTCCGCGTCCTTGGGCGCGAAGAGGCGGCTCACCGCGGCGCGCGCGGCCTCTTGCAGGGCCGAAGGGTCGAGGTCGGGGACGCGCCACAGGAGCACCTCGGTGATCGCGGCCCGCGCCACGTCGAGCACGATGAGCTTGAACTCCAGGCCCTCGTCCGCCTTGGGGTCGGTGGGCAGGGGGCGGGAGAGGTGGCCGATGAGCACCTGCTCGGCCTGCAGGAGCTCGCCTACCTCGACGAGGCAGAACACGTCGTACTCGCACGCCCGCGCCTGCTTGGTGAGGTTCACGCCCAGCTCGGCCTGGCCGGTCTCCGGGTCGACCACCTCGAGCCCGCGCACCCGACGCAGGCGGGCGAGCACGGTGCGGGTGCCCTCCTGGGTGAGGCTCGCGTCGACCCCGCGAGCGTCGAGCGGGAACACGACGACCCGCGCCGCGCGGGCCTCGCCCGCCGCGCACCACGCCACGGCCAGGGCGAGGAGCGCCGGCCAGCGGTGGCGTGCCTGACCCGGGAGCACCACGCGAGCACCGTTAGCGCTTCGCGCCCCCACCATCAATGGCGGTCTTCCACACCCCCACCCCGTGCTCGTAGACCAACGCCCCGCCGCTCTTGCCGACCCCGAGGGCCAGGGGCCACACCAACAGGCCCAACAGGAGCGCCAGGGCGTGGCCGCGGTGCGAGAGCTTGCGCGGAAGCCACGCCCGGGCCGCGAGGACCGCGAGGAGCACCCAGGGCATCAGGTCCGCGTTCTCGGTGTGGGTGCGCAGGAGCTTCGGATCCACGCCCTGCCGAACCGCCTCGTCGAAGGCGGCCTGGCCGGTGACGGTGGCGAACAGGGCGAAGAGCGCGGCGCCCCCCAGCATCGCGAGGCCCAGCCGCTTGAGGTGGGGGCTGTCGAGCTTGAGGCCGAGGCCATCCACGAGCGGCCACAAGAAGATGAGGGCCAGCGGCATGTGGATCGCGAGGGGATGCAGGGTGTCCATGGAGGCGGGGTTCAGCCGATGCGCAGGTTGCGCTGCGAGGGGTCGAGGATCTTGATCGGCTGGATGGCCATCACCTTCATGAAGACCCGCAGCAGGATCGGGTCGAACTTGTACTTGATCTGGCTGGACATGAGCGCCAGCGCGATCTCGGGGCCGTAGGCCTCGCGGAAGGGGCGCTTCGAGGTGAGGGCGTCGTAGGTCTCGCTGATGGCGATGATCTTGCCGTACATCCCGAGGCCCATCTTGGGCATCACCAGCTCGATGTCCCCGTCCGCCAGCTTGCGCGGGATGGCGAAGTCCACCTTGCTCTCGTACGAGGCCACGATGCGCATCATCGTGGTCTTGTCGAGGCCGCGGGTGAACAGGATCTTCTTGGCCGAGCGCAGCGGGTAGAGGTCGATGACCCGCCGCTCCTCGTCGCTGAGGCCGCCCGGGCGGTGCAGGATGGACTCCGGCACCCCGACCAGGCCGATCTGCGAGAACAGCGCGCTCATCCCGAGGTCGTGGAGCTGCCGCTTGTCGAGGCCGAGCTCCTGCCCGAACACCACCGCCAACAGCGCGGTGTTCACCGAGTGATAGGGCAGGTAGTCCACGTCGCTGCGGCAGGTGGTGACGCCGAGGAAGTGGGTCTTCTGGTCGTGGCAGAGGTCCACGATGTCCTGCACCAGGCGGCCGGCCTTGGCGAAGGGGATCGAGTAGTCGCCCTTCGCGATCTTGTTGAAGTAGGCCCGCATGAAGAAGACGGAGCGGGCGTACACCGTCATCAGGTACTTCTTGCGATCGATCTGCTCGTTGAGGTCCGGCTCGGCCTGGAGCTTGTCGAGCAGCTCCTTCACCTGGGCGTAGCGGGCCAGCTTCAGCGACGGCATCTCGTGGCCGTCGACCCCGTCGTCCTTGACCTGGTAGTCGGTGCTGAACACCCACAGGAAGTCGCGGATCTCCTGCGAGGTGACCGGGCGGTTGGTGGAGAAGCCGCCGATGTCCCGCTTCTCGAACTCCTTGGTCAGGTAGGTGACGGTCTCGAGGGCCGAGAAGTCGAACTTCAGGCGCGCGTTGTTGAGGTAGACGTTGGTGTCCGCCGCCTGGAGGTTGAGGCTCTTCTCGCTCGCGATGACGCGGTTCATCGCCTCACGCAGGGTGTCGATCGGCTTCAGGAAGATCGCGTTGTCGGGCTGGTGGATCTTCACGTTGCGGATGAGCATGTAGAGCGTCGAGACGATCTGCTTGCCCAGGGCCTGGATCTTCTGCTCACGCCGCAGCTGGGTGGCGTCGAGGAGGTCGTCGCTCGACGGGCTCCCGTGCCCGGCCAGCGACTTGCCGTCGAACTTGCCGTCGTCGTCCTGGAACGCGCTCTGCGACGAAGGATCCCAGTCGTCCTTCAGGCGCATCGTCCCGACTTCGCGCTTAGCCATGCGCCGGGCCCTCCACGCGCTGGGCCTCGAGCTGCTCCTTCAGCCGGAGCGCGGCCTTGTGGGCGGCCTGCATGATCTCCTTGCCGTTCTTCTTGTTCTGCACCTCGCGCGCGAGCACCTTGAACGCGGGCACGTTGCGCATCGCGGCGAGGCCCACGATGGCCATCGCCTTGAGCTCGCTCACCCTGTTCCGAGCGAAGAGCCCGCCGGACTGGTCGAACACGCTGGCCAGGAAGTCGAGGGCGACCTGGGTGCGCGTCTCGCCGAGGGCGGTCGCCACCGCGATGCGCTCGCGCTGATCGAGGTTCAGGTACTCGTCCGACTGCATCCGCTTCACGAAGACCGGCGCGGCCCGGGCCGGGCTCTTCTGGGCCAGGGCGCGGTACGCCCCCAGCCGCAGCTGGAGGTCGGCGTCCTGCATCGCCTTCTCGATGAAGCGCAGCGCGACGTCGTCGTCGGACTTGGCCATCGCCTTCAGCCCCTCGAGGCGGATCATGATGTTGGGGTGATCGAGGCAGCGCGCCACCAGCGAGATCTTGTTGTCGGGGTTGATGCGGTGGATGATCGCCAGCATGTCCTTGACCACGTTCGAGCTGTTGTGGTCGAGGCGCCGCGCGAACACCTCCACGTGGTTGGCGCCGATGGCGGCGAGGACGTCGATGAGGATGTTGCGGGCCTCGGGCCGCTCCATCCGGGCGAGCATCTCGACCAGCGGCACGATCTCGTCCTCGCCGCAGGTCTTCAGGTAGGTCCGCACCGCCCCTCGTCGAGCGAGCGGTTGAGGGCGAGGTACTGGCCCACCGAGTCCAGGCGCTGCGGCTCCACCATCCGCCGCAGGAACGCCTCCTGCAGCCGCTTCACCAGCTCCATGCGCTTGCCGGGGAGCGGCCGCGACGCGATGGTGTCGAAGCGCTGCAGGAGGGCCACCGCGCCCTTCACGTCCTCGGACACCAGCAGGGTGTCGAGCACCTGGGTGAAGGACTCGAGGAGCATGTCGTAGTCCTCGTCCGCGCACTCCAGCTCCAGGATCTGGAACAGGATCAGCACCATCTTGGCGAAGAGGCGGTTCTTCTCCTCGAAGTACAGCTCCTCCTGGACGTGGGTCTTGTCGTCGTCGGAGGCCGGGCGCCCCGACACGATGCCGCCCCGCACCTGCTCGAGGTCGTTCAGCTCCAGCTCGAGGTCCTCGGCCGACAGGCGCGCGAAGCGCGTGATGTCCTCGGAGGAGGCGGACAGCTGCTTGCGCAGGTAGCCGATGATCTTCTCGACCTCGACCTCGACCTCCTCCTCCGAGAGGTCGCCGAAGCCGAAGCCCTCCACCACCACGTGCTCGATGAAGTGAAAGTCCTCCTTCCAGAGCCGGGTGATCATGTCCTCCTGGAACAGCGCGTCGTCGGTGACGTCGCCGATGGTGAGCATCACGAAGCGCAGCAGCTCCTCGGGCGGGATGCCGGCGCGGAACACGAGGTAGCGCAGGCCGTCGCGGTAGAACTTGTAGGTCAGGTTCTCCTTGGCCTGGTCCTCGTAGATGACCGCCTTCTTGTAGTGCAGGGTGTACGGCCCCAGCTTGAGCGGGAGCACCTCCCGCGTGCTCAGGAAGCCCTCGAGCACGTTGTAGGCGGGCTGGATGAACTCCAGGAAGCGGTTCTCGGCGTGCCGGTAGATGCCGATGTTCTTGATGCCCTTGAGGAGCAGGAACAGGAAGTTCGAGGCCTCCTGGGCCGCGACCGCTTCCTCATCGGCGTCGACGCCGGCCTGCTCCTGCCTCACGTTCTGCGACATGGCACCCGTGGCCGGATCCTAGCCACGAACCGGCGGTCTTGGCTACGCATCCGGGTGCTGAACGCCCGGCCAGGTCAGCCCAACTTGGCCTTGAGCTCGGCGAGGGAGTCCGCCACCGGGTCGGGCGGGCGGCCTCCTCACCCTCCTCCACCACCTCGGCGTCGGTGACGTCCGCCCCCGCGTGGGCGGGGAGCTCCTTGAGCATCTTGGCCTTGAGGAGGGCCAGGGCCTCGTCGGTCTCGTGATCGAAGGAGCCCGCGTCCAACAGGAGGCTGTGGGGATCCCGCTCCTGGATCACCTCGGCCTCCACCTCGGCCCGGATGATCTTCTCTTCCATGCGCTCGAACGCATCGAGGGCCCCCGGACACGCTGTTCTTGGCCTTGGCCGCCGCCCCGACCCGGGCCCCCTTGGCCTGGGCCGCCGCCTGGCGGGCCATGAGGGCGGCCTTTCGGGCCGGGAGCTGCGACAGGCGCTGGTCGAGCTCGCGCTCGGCGGCGGAGAGCTGGGCGATCTGGGACTCCTGCTCCTGGACCGCGGAGTCCTCGGCCGCGGCCCGCTGCTCGGCCGCCAGCTTGAGCTCGATCGCCTTTCGCGCCAGGCCCTCGTCGTTGTTCTTCAGCGCCTGCAGGGCTTTCCGCTCGTAGGCCTGGGCGTCGGCCAGGCCCTTGTCACGCTTGCGCTCGAGGAGGCGCTTCTGGGTCTTCGCCTCGATGATGGCGGCCCGAGCCTCCTCCTTGCCCCGGCGCATGTCCTCGATCGCCTGGTCCAGCATCTTCGCGGGATCTTCCGCCTTCTCCACCAGCGCATTGAGGTTGGATTCGAGGACCTTGCTGATTCGACTGAGGATGCCCATGTGTCTTCCCTAGAACCGGCCACACGAGGCCGCGTGTTCCGTGCCGTTCGACCCCAAGAACGCGCCACCCGTTGGCTCGGTCTCGCTTCCTTCTTTCTTAGCTTGATCCGGACCCCATTCCAAACTACCACGGCACCTTCATGGCACTGCGGAGAGCGGCCTACCGAGCCGGCGACGAAGTCGATTCCAAGTGTACCAAGTGCAAGATGGTGCTCGCGCACACCATCGTGGCCATGGTCGGAGACCAGATCGCCCGGGTGAAATGCAACACTTGTGGGGGGGAGCACGCCTACCGGCCCCCGCCCACCGCGAGCGAGGCCACCGCCAAGCGGCGGCGGGCCGAGCGCAAGGCGGCCTCGGCCGACAAGCTGGGGGCGGTGCTGACGGCGGACGACTACGAGGACGTGATCAAGGGTCACGACCTGTCGAAGGCCCAGAAGTACTCGATCAAGAGCGAGCTGACGACGAACGACGTCGTCGATCACCCCAAGTTCGGGGTGGGCCTCGTGGTCGAGATCCGCGAGGGCAACAAGGCCCACGTGGCCTTCCCCGACGGCAGCAAGGTCCTGGCCCACAACCGGGTCTGAGCCCCCCATGACCCGCATCCCCTGGATCACCGCGGACCTCCCGGGTTCGGGGGGTGTGCTCCGTCCCGAGCCCGAGGACTTCGTGGTGGACGAGGTCCTCCCCTATCCCCTCTCTGGGGAAGGGGATCACCTGTTCATCCGCTTCGAGAAGGTCGGTCTGAACACCCCCGAGGCGGTGACCCGCATCGTGACCGCGGCCGGCCTGGCCGAGGGGCGGCGCCTGCCCCCCGAGGTGGGCTACGCGGGCCTGAAGGACCGCCACGCCCGCACCCGCCAGTGGATGTCGATCCCCTGGCCCGGCAGATCGGCGCCGCCGCCAGACCTCGCCCTGGCCGAGGGCGACCAGCTCCGGATCCTCGAGACCCAGCGACACCCCCACAAGCTGCGGCGGGGCCACCAGGCCGGGAACCGCTTCGAGATCGTGCTCCGCGAGGTGCCCGAGGGCGGCCTGAACCGGGCCCGCGACGTCCTGGAGCGCCTCCGCGCCACCGGCGTGCCCCACGCCTTCGGCCCCCAGCGCTTCGGACGTGACGGCGACAACGACCAGGTGGCCCTGGCCTTCGTGCGCGGCCAGGCCAAGGCCCCGCGGGACCGGCACCTGCGCGACCTCCTCCTGTCGGCGCTCCAGTCCCGGGTGTTCAACCAGGTGCTCGCCACCCGGATCGAGCGCGGCCTCTTCACCCGGGCCCTCGAGGGCGACGTGATGACCAAGCACGCCACCGGCGGCATGTTCACCACCACCGACGTGGCGGCGGACCAGCCCCGGGTCGAGGCGCTGGAGATCAGCCCCACCGGCCCCCTGCCCGGCAAGAAGATGCGCCCCGGCGGCGGAGGCCGCCGCGCTCGAGGCCGAGATCATCGACGGCCTCGGCCTGTCGCCCCAGGACGTGGCCCGGCTGGGCCCCGGCACCCGCCGCGGGCTCCGCTACCCGCTCGACCCGTCGGTGCGCCTCACCGGCCCCGCGCCGGACACGTTGATGCTCGAGGTGTTCCTGCCGAGCGGCGCCTACGCCACCGTGCTCCTGGACGAGCTGGTGAAGCCGGCCGACGGCCCCTTCACCCGCCGCGGCGCCGAGGACTGAGTCGAGCGCCGGATTGATCATCCCGCGCCCGCCGTTCATCTTCGTCGATGGACCGGCCGATGCGCGCCTCCCTCACCCGCTACCGCGCCTCTCATCGTGGTGGGCGTCCTCGCCCTGATCTTCGTCGCCGCGCTCGCCTCGGGTGTGGCGGACGACGTCGATCCCGAGCGGGTGCGCGCCGCCATCGTGGCCGCCGGCCCGTGGGGCGTGGCCCTGTTCGTGGCAATGTTCGTCGTCGGCGAGCTGATCCACATCCCCGGCATGGTCTTCGTCCTCGCCGGCGTCCTCACCTACGGCCGCTCGATGGGCTTCCTCGTGGCCCTGTTGGGCGCGGTGGCCTCGGTGGCCTTCAGCTTCTGGCTCGTGCGCACCTTCGGCGGGCAGGCCCTGACCCACATCCGCTTCAAGCTGCTCCAGCGGATGCTGGGCAAGCTGGACGCGCGCCCGGTGCAGACCGTCTTCGTCCTGCGCTCCATCTTCTGGATCGCCCCCGCCCTGAACTACGCCCTCGCGATGTCCCGCGTCCGCTTCCGCGACTACCTGGTGGGCTCCACGTTGGGCCTGGTGCTCCCGATCCTCGGCGTGACCCTCCTGTTCGAGCAGGCGCATCGCCTGGGTCGTCGGCTGAAGAACCTCTCATGCGCTACCTGCACCCTGAACACGACGCGCACCTGGAGCTGTCCCTCGAGGACGTCTTCATCGTGCCCCAGTACTACGACGGGACCTCGCGCCTGGACGTGGACCTGACCCCGGTGGACTTCGCCGGGAGCGCGCACCCGGTGGTCTCCGCCAACATGAACGCGGTCACCGGAAAGCGCATGGCCGAGACGATGGCCCGCTACGGCGGCCTCGGCGTGCTCCCCCAGGACATGAGCCTGGGCACGGTGGAGCGCATCGTCCGCCACATCAAGCAGGCCGACGTCCGCTACGACACCGCGCTCACCGTCACGCCGAAAGCCACCTTGCGCGACGTCCAGGGCATCATCAAGAAGCGCGCCCACGACATGGTGACGGTGGTGGACGACGCCCACCGGCCGCTGGGCATCATCACCCACGCCAACCTGCGGGATCAGGACCAGTACACGCCGGTGGAGCTCGTGATGTCGCAGCCGGTGATCCTGAAGGCCGGCACCACCAACCACGACGCCTACCTGCTCATGGAGCAGGCCCGCGTGAAGGCGCTCCCGGCGGTCGACGACGACGGCCGCCTCGTCGGCGTGATCACCAAGGACGACGCGGTCCGCCTCGAGATCCTCGAGCCGAGCCTCGACCCGCAGGGCCGCCTGATGGTGGCGGCGGCGGTGGGGATCTCGTCCACCGCCGCGGGCACCGCGGCCGAGCTGGTGGCGATGGGGGTCGACGTGCTGGTGCTCGACACCGCGCACGGGCACCAGCGCCGCATGGTCGAGGCCATCCGCGCGGTGCGGGACGCGGTGCCGAAGAGCATCCCGGTGGTGGCGGGCAACGTGTGCACCGCCGACGGCACCCGCGCCCTCATCGAGGCGGGCGCCGACATCATCAAGGTCAACGTGGGCCCGGGCGCGATGTGCACCACCCGCATGCAGACCGGGGTGGGCCGCCCCACCTTCACCTCGGTGAAGGCCTGCGCCGAGGAGGCGAAGAAGCACGGGCGCCACGTGTGGGCCGACGGCGGGGTGCGGTACGCAAGAGACCTTGCGCTCTACCTCGCGGCCGGCGCGGCCCGGGTGATGGTGGGCACCGCGCTCGCCGGCACCTACGAGAGCCCCGGCGACATCAAGGAGGACAAGGAGGGCCACCTGTACAAGGAGAACTACGGGATGGCCTCGGCCCGCGCGGTGAAGTACCGCACCGCCAACCTCGACCCCTTCGAGCGGGCCAAGAAGGGCTTCTTCCGCGAGGGCATCTCGAGCTCCCGCATCTACATGCGGGCCGGCTTCGAGAGCGTCGGGCGACATCATGGTCGACTACCTCACCGGCCTGCAGTCCGCCTTCACCTACACCGGCGCGGCGGACTGGGCCGCGTTCGCCGACCAGGCGGTGGTGGGGGTGCAGACCGCCTCCGGGTTCACCGAGGGCACCCCGCACGGCAAGGTCCGCCGGTAGGCTACCCGCAGGGCAGGCAAACCCTTGACATCGCTGGGGCTCGCGCCCTATTCAAGCAGGTCGCTTGATTGCTTGAGTCGCCCATGCCGAAGCCCGCCAGCCCCGCCCGCACCTTCAAGAACGCCGCCTACGCCCACCTGGCCGAGGTGGGGAAGGCGCTGAGCAGCGGCCCCCGCCTCGAGATCCTGGAGCTGTTGGCCCAGGCCCCCCGCACGGTGGAGGTGCTGGCGGGCGAGATCGAGCAGACGGTGGCCAACACCTCGTTCCACCTGAAGGCGCTCAAGCGGGCCCAGCTCGTCACCGCGGAGCGCGACGGCCTGCACGTCACCTATGCCCTCGCCGGCCCCGACGTGGGCGCGCTGCTGGCCACCTTGCAGGCGGTGGCGGGGCGCCACCTGGCCGGGCTCGAGAAGCTGACCCGCGCCTACTTCGCGGACAAGGACGGCCTCGAGGCCCTCGACAAGGACGCGCTCCTCGCCCGGCTCGAGGCGGACGACGCGGTGCTCATCGACGTCCGCCCCGAGCACGAGTACGCGGCCGGACACCTCCCCGGCGCCCTCAGCATCCCGATGGCCACCCTGGAGGCGCGCCTCGAGCTCCTCCCCCGGGACCGCACCATCATCGCGTACTGCCGAGGCCCCTTCTGCGCGTTCTCGGCCGACGCGGTCCGTCGCCTGCGCGCCCTCGGCTACGACGCCCTTCCGGGCCGACGTCTCGGTGCAGGAGGCCGCCTCGCTGTGAGCGCGCGCGCGGTGCAACTCGGCCTGCGCGCGAACATGGCGCAGTTCACCCTGCTCGTGGTGGTCAACGCCTTCGTCGGCGCGATGGTGGGGATGGAGCGGAGCGTCCTGCCCGCCATCGCGGAGGGCGAGCTGGGCCTCGCGGCCCGGAGCGCCATCCTCTCCTTCATCCTGGTCTTCGGCGTCACGAAGGCGCTCGCCAACTACTTCGCCGGCCGGGGCGCGGACCGCCTGGGCCGAAAGCCGATGCTGGTGGCGGGCTGGATCCTGGCCGCCCCGGTGCCCCCGCTCCTGATGTGGGCCCCGTCGTGGGGCTGGATCCTGGCCGCCAACGCCCTGCTGGGAGTGAGCCAGGGCCTCACCTGGTCGACCACGGTGATCATGAAGATCGACCTCGCCGGCCCCGAGGACCGAGGGCTGGCCATGGGGCTCAACGAGTTCGCAGGCTACCTGGCGGTGGCCCTGTCTGCCCTCGCCACCGGCTACATCGCGTCGCAGGTGGGGTTGCGCCCCCAGCCCTTCTACCTCGGGGTGGGCTTCGTCGTCCTCGGCCTGGGCCTGTCGCTGTTCGCGGTGCGTGAGACCCACCACCACGCGGCGACGGAGACCAGCAGGCTGCGTGACCCCGCGGAGCACCTCAGCGCGCGCGAGGTCTTTCGGCGGACCAGCCTCACCAATCGCGACCTGTCCACGGTGAGCCAGGCCGGCCTGGTGAACAACCTGAACGACGGCATGGCCTGGGGCCTCTTCCCCCTCCTGTTCGCGGCCGCGGGGCGCTCGCTCGGCGAGATCGGGCTCCTCGCCGCAATCTATCCTGCGGTGTGGGGCATCGGTCAGCTCTTCACCGGCGCCTGGTCGGATCGCGTCGGCCGAAAGCGCCTCATCGTGGCCGGGATGGGCATCCAGGCCGCCGGCATCGGCCTCACCGCGGCCGGCGCGGACATGCCCGCCTTCGTGGTGGGCGCGGTGCTCCTCGGCCTGGGCACCGCCTGCGTCTACCCCACCCTCCTCGCCGCCATCGGCGACGTCGCCCACCCGAGCTGGCGCGCCTCCGCGGTGGGCGTGTACCGCCTGTGGCGCGACCTCGGCTACGCGGTGGGGGCGCTGTTGGCTGGCGTGGTGGCCGATCTCCTCGGGCTCTCGGCCGCCGCGTACGTTGTGGCCGCGCTCACCTTCGCCTCCGGCGCGGTGGTGGCGCTGCGCATGCGCGAGACCTGCGGGGGCGCCGCGCCGATGCGCGGCGCCATCCTGCCCGCGCGTCGGAGCTGACCCTTGGGTTGTCACCTCGGGCCCGATAACCGACACTCTGCCCATGCCACTGCTGTTGGGTTGCCTCGGCCTCGCGTTCCCGCGCTTCGTGCTGGTGCTCGTCTGGCTCTTCGGCGGCGGCTACATCGGCCGCGCCTTCGACACCGTGCTGTGGCCGATCCTCGGCTTCTTCTTCCTCCCCCTCACCACCCTCGCCTTCGTCTACTCGATGAACTCCCTGGGCATGCCGGGCGAGGTGCCGCCGCTGGGTTGGGTGCTGGTGGGCCTGGGCGCGGTGAGCGACCTCGGCCTGCTGGGCAACGGCGAGCGGGGCCGGCGGCGGCATCGACGGCGGCGGGACGAGGACTGAGCGTCCGGTCGGGGTGGCCCCTGCTCGCGAAGCCGCGCGAGGTGGGGACCTCGTCAGAAGGCGTCGGCAGGGTTGCGGATCAGGACGATGTCCGAGACCCCGTAGCCGGGGCGGTTCGCGTAGCCGCCGGTGGCGCTGCCGGCCACGTACACGCCGCGAGCGGCGGTGTGCACCCGCACGTCGCCCAGGGCAGGCAGGGTTGCGCTCGAGGACTCGGCGCCGGTGGCGGTCAGCATCCGCACGTCGACCTGCAGGTCAGGGCGCTGGGTGACCACGGCGAGGTCGTCTCGCGGCCCGAGGTCGAAGGCGAGCAGGCTCGCGTTCGCCGGCCCGGGCACCTGCCAGGTGAACGCGTCGAAGGCGACGTTCCCGTCCTGGAGGTACTGCACCTCACCGCTCGGCCGCACGACCCAGCGCGCGTCGGCGTCGTTGACCGCGATCCGATAGTCCCCGAACGTCCTGAGCACCGCCGGGAGGGAGGTCGACAGGATCGAAGGCGAAGCCGTTCGCGGCCATCCCGTCGCGCACCGCGATCCACAAACCCTGGCGCGAGACCGCGACGCGGTCGGCGAAGTACCAGGACCGAAGCCCGTTGTCGAACCAGGTCTGGAAGGCGGTGGCGGTGACCGCGCCGGTCGCGTCGAAGACGTGGACGGCGGTGAAGTTGTTGGGGAGGACGGCGCCGGTCATGACGAACTGACCGCCCCCGCTCGGGATGAAGCTCACCACGTCCAGGGTGTTGAAGTACTCCACCGCGCCTGGGTTGGTGGGCGCGAAGAAGAGCGGGACCGGCGCGGCCATGGTGCCGTCCGGCTGGACCTCGATCAGCGCGAGGCCGACGTCGGGCAAGCGCAGCAAGAGGAAGGTCCGGCCATCCTCGGTGAACGCGGCGTGGCTCGCGTGCGGGCGCCCCGCCGCGAGGTCCTCGAACTCGAGCACCCAGCGCCGGCGCCCGGACTCGTCGTAGCTGGCGAGGAAGCGCGACTCCGCCGACAGCGAGAACTCGCCGTCGCCGTCGAGGTCGGCCCCGGTGATCGAGCCGAACACGAGCGCGTTGCCGTCCGGGTCGGCGCCCACCGCGATCGGGCGCTCGTCCCCGATGCTGCCCACGACCAAGACGTACGGGCGAAGGAGGCTCGAGACGAGGGGCTCCGCGTCCACGCCGTCGAGCTCGCCGTCGCCGTCGGTGTCGCCGTTCTTGGGGTCGGTGCCGGCGGCGCGCTCGGCCGCGTCGTCGAGCCCGTCACCGTCGACGTCGGCGGCGGCGGGGTCGCCGAAGACGAGCGGGGCGTCGCGGTAGAACCGAAGCGGCGCGGACACCGGCCAGCCGACGCGCACCTCGTCGAAGTCCGAGATGCCGTCGCCGTCGGTGTCGGTGAGCTGATCCGAGGTCCCGTAGAGCCGCTCCTCGCGCGAGAAGAGCCCATCGCCGTCTTCGTCCGCCACGAAGGCGAGGACCACCCGGTCCCTGGGCATCAGCCGGAGCTGCTCGAAGTCGAGCTCGGCGCCGGTGAGGCGCGTCTCCACCGGGACCGACGCGCTCCGGTTCTCGACCGCGAGCACCGTCCAGAAGCCGGCGCTGCGACCGCCCCCGTCGATGGCCTCCACGTCGCGCAGGCGGGTGAGCACCCGCGATCCGCCCGCGCCCTCCGCGATGGCGAAGTCGGTCCCCTCCCGCAGCCCGAGGGTCTCGGTGAGCGCGTCGATCAAGCGCAAGCCGGCCGGCGCGCCCCCGTCCACGCGGGCCACGTTGGTGGCGACGTTGTAGACCTCGGGGGCCCGCTTGCCGTCGAAGTCGAAGCTGAGCTGAGCGGTCCGCGCCGCCGTCGCCTCGCCGACCGAGAACTCGAAGGCCTGGCCCGTCCGGTCGACCAGGTTGAAGCTCGCCGGCGCCAGGAAGACGCCGCTCGGGTTGGCCAACAGATCCAGCGCGTCCCGCGCCGACAGCTGGGCCTGCACCAGGAAGGGGCCGCGGCTCTCACCCTCGCCGATGACGAGGTTGTTCGCCTCCTCGGGCAGGGCGAGGGTCGCGATGGACTTGAAGGACTGCGGGTTGTCCGGGTTCCGGGCGAGCGCGGTGACGATCAGGTCGTCGAGCTGGAAGGTGCGCGTGCCCTCGTTGTCGATGGCGAGCCGCGCGGTGATGGTGCCCCCGGTGATCGTCTCGTCGCGCGCGATGGTCCCGCTGAGGGCGCTCGAGTAGGCCATCGCGGAGCTCTCGGCGCTGCTCCGCTCGAAGGAGACGCCGTCGTTTCGCACGAAGCCGCCGGTGACGCTGGAGTTGCCGCCGACCGAGACGGCGAGCCCGGACGGGAAGCCGACGTTGCTGCCCACGCTCAGCTCGTTGCTGACCTCCAGCGAGGTCGAGGTCGCGAGCGCGGTGGTCCAGCCCGACGCGGTCTCGGTGCTCCGGCTGAGCGCCGTGCTGTACTGCCCCTCCTGGGTGGTCCCGTCGGCGAGGGTCAAGGACAGCTCGATCTGGACCGCCTGCTCGAGCCGGACGTGCGCCTTCGGGAGGTCCGCGAGCAGGGCGTCGGTCGAGCTCTGGTTGATCTCCTCGAAGTCGGAGCGCCCGTCGCCGTCGGTGTCGGCGAGGGTCGGGCTGGTGCCGTAGCGCTCGAGCTCGGCGCCGTCGAAGAAGGCTGGGTTGCCGCCCGCGTCCCCGTCGCTGTCGACGTTGATGGCGGAGCTGCCGTAGGTCCGGATCTCCTCCAGGTCCGTGAGCCCGTCGCCGTCGGTGTCCGCGGCGCGCGGGTCCGTGCGCAGGCGCAGCTCGATCGGATCGCAGAGCCCGTCCCCGTCGCTGTCGGCCACCATCGGGTCGCTGGTCACGGTGCGCTCCGTGATGTCGCCCTGCCCGGTCTCGTCGACCCGCAGGGTCCAGCCCGCGGTCTCGGCCGCGTTGGGCACGCCGTCTCCGTCGAG
The DNA here is from genome assembly GCA_020632995.1 of Deltaproteobacteria bacterium. GTDB lineage: Bacteria > Myxococcota > Kuafuiibacteriia > Kuafuiibacteriales > Kuafuiibacteriaceae > JACKEN01. The sequence goes on from JACKEN010000010.1 coordinate 39,783, forward strand.
GTCGTCCGGGGTCGGCGCGGCGAGGGTGCAGCCGACGCTCGAGGTGGTCGCGAGCGGGCTCACGCTGCCCGCCGCGACGGTCCAGGCGCTCTTGCCTCCGCCGTTCTCGGCCGCGACGCCATAGGCGTAGTGGACGCCGGGCACGACGTCGAAGTCGCGGTAGCTCTCCTGGTCCGCGGTCAGCTCGGCGATCACGACGAGCGCGCTCGGATCGGGCGCGCTGTCCACGGTGGCGAGCTCCTGCCGCCCGAGGAGGAACCGCTCCTCGTTGTCACTCGCGTCGGTCCAGGTGATCCGGACGGAGCCCACGAGGGCCTCGGCGGCCACCGCGGCCGGCGCCGAGGGCGCGTTCACGGTGGGCGAGTCGTCGGCGCAGGAGAAGAACAAGGCGCTCAGGAGCGCGATCGAGCGGAGCGCTTTCATTGTGCGGACCTCAGCTGGGGGTTCTTGATCAGCACGATGTCGACGCCGCCCCGAGCCGGCAGCGTCGGCTCGAGCGCGGTGGTCGTCTCCACCGCGACGAAGAGGTGGCCGACCTCGTTTCTCGCGATGTCGCGGACGAAGGTCGTGGGATCGCCGAGCGCCTCCTCGAAGGCGAGGTTGCCGACCAGATCGTAGGCGGCGACCGCCGCCTGGCCTCCGCTGTAGCGATAGCCGAGCACCACCTGGTTCGTGGGGCTGACGTCCAGGGCGGTGACGTCGGGGTCGTTGTTCAGCGGGCCGAGCGGGAGATCTCGTCGCCACACCGTGGCGCCGGCGACGTTGCGGCGGATCAGGTAGCTCGAGCTCCCGTCGTTGCCGGCGAACAGGAAGCCGCTCTCCCCGTCGACGCCGAGCCCAGCCACACCGTCGCAGGGAAACGACGTGATCGGGGTGTAGCGGTCTCCGGAGAAGCTGCGCAGCTGAGTCTGGCATGCGTCGGTCGAGTTGGACTGGAGGAGGAAGTTGGGGCCCCGCAGGTCGCTGATGAACCGATCCGCGTAGACGGGCGCGAAGGCGTCGATGGCGGCGAGGTTCCCTCCGTCGCTCGCCCACGACACCATCGAGGCCATTCCGTCCCCCAGCCGCCGGTAGATCATCGCGACGCCACCGTCGGGGGCCGCCACGAGGCCGATCGGGATCGCGGTTTGGGTCGGCGTCGCGCCCTGGAAGTAGAAGTTCTCGAGGTCGAGGACGCCCGCCAGATCGCCAGCGGCGTCGATGCGCACCGCAAGGTTGCCTGCAGGCAGGCCGGGGAGCTCCCCGCCCGCGAACTGCGCCGCGATGTAGACCCCGGAGCTCCCCGCGGACACCAGCGCGGGCGCGAACGCGGTCAGCGCCTCGAACTGTCGGGTCCACAGCGGCTGCCCGTCCGCGGGGTCGAGGGCGCGCAGGAAGAGGCCGCCCCCCTGACCGTCCCCGTCGAGGTCGGCGGGGGAGCTGCCCAGGACGAACACGCGGTCCACGCTCGCCTCGACGGCGAACACCCGGTCGTCCCCGGCGTTCGCGATCGGCACGGCCCAGGTGCCGGTGACCCCATCGGTGGGGAACGGATCCTCACCGTCGGGGAGGCCGTCCTGGTCGGTGTCGGCGCGGTTCGGGTCGGTCCCGCGGTCCCGCTCCTCGGGGTCGGTGAGCCCGTCCCGGTCCGCGTCGGCCACGGTGGGCGAGGAGAAGACCCGGCTGTTCGTCCGGTAGAACTCGATGGGTGAGTTGACGCTCCAGCCGGTGCGCGCCTCCGCGAAGTCGGACAGGCCGTCCCCGTCGGTGTCCGCGGCGCCGTCGCTGGTGCCGAGCAACCGCTCCTCCGTCTCGAACAGGCCGTCCCCGTCCCGGTCGGCGACGTAGAGGAGGAAGAGCTCGTCGCGCGGCATCAGGCGGATGTCCTCGAAGTGGAGGCCCTCGGCCAGCACGCGCTCCGACACCGGCGCCGCGGTGTCGGGGTTGGGCGTGGCGACGAGGACCCAGTACGCGACAAGGCGCCCCCCCTCCCGAACCGCGCGGACCCCGCGCAAGCCGCTGAGCACTCGATTGCTCCCGCCGGCGCGGGTCTCGGTCTCGAACCCGGTCGGGCCTTCGGGCATGCCGAGCACACCGCGCAGCGCGTCGCCGAGGCGGACGCCGGCCGCCGCGCCCGACTCGACGCGCTCGATGTTGGTGGCGACACGATAGCGCTCCAGCGGCCGGGCGCCGCCGTAGTCGATGGTCAACAGCGCGGTGCGGTCGTGGGTGCTCTCGCCGATGGTGAACTGGAAGGCGGCGTCGGTCTCGTCGACCAGCTCGAAGCTGGCGGTCGAGAACACGAGCCCGCTCGGGTTCGCGAGGAGGTCGACGGCCTGCGCCGCGCTCAGGCGGCCCTCGACCCGGTAGGGTCCGCGCACCGCGCCCACGCCGAGCACGGTGTCCCCGATCGCGGTGGGCAGGGTGAGGGTCGTGACGGGCACGAAGCGGCTCGGCATCGCCGGGTCGCGCCGCTGCGCGGTCACGACGAGGCTGTTCAGCGAGAAGGCGCGGGCCCCGACGTTGGCGATCTCGAAGGTGACCGCGAGGGTGCCGCCGGAGATCTCGCTGCCTTGGGCGATCGCGCTGCCGACGTTCACCGCGTACGCCTCGGAGGCCGCGCTGCGCGCGCTCTGGGAGAACGTGGCCGCCCGCTCCTCCACGTAGCCCTCGGTCCAACCCACCGACGCGGTGGCCTCGTGTCCGAAGCCGGAGGTGCCCAGCATCGCGCTCTGGGAGATGGACGCCGACAGCTCCGTGCTCTGGGTGATGCCGATCGAGGAGGTCTCCTCGAGCGAGGTGGTGGAGCTCTGCTCCATGCTCGCGACCTGCGCCACGGTCTGGGTCTGTCCGGTCGACAGGGTGAGCTCGAGGTCGACGTCGACCTCCCCGACCATGCGCAGCTCGGCGCGGGGCAGGTCGGCGAGGCGGGGGTTGGTGCCGTTCTGGTTGACCTCTTCGAAGTCGCTCCGTCCGTCGCCGTCGCTGTCGGCGAGGGTCGGAGAGGTGCCGAGGGTGGCGACCTCGGACCCGTCGTAGAAGCGGCTGTTGCCGCGCGCGTCGCCGTCGCTGTCGACATTGGTCGGGGAGCTGCCCCAGCGGTTGAGCTCCTCGATGTCGCTCAGGCCGTCGCCGTCGGTGTCGCGGAGGTTGGGGTCGGTGCGCAGCTGCCGCTCCTCGCGGTCGCAGAGCCCGTCGTCGTCGGTGTCCCCGCGCAGCGGATCCGAGCGCACGGTGCGCATGGTGGTCGTGCCCTGACCGTCCTCGTCGACGGTCACCGCCCAGCCGGTCGACTCGATGCTGTCCTCGAGCCCGTCGCCGTCGGTGTCGGTGGGGGTCGGATCGCCCCCGCAGTCGGTCGCGCCCACCGACAGGCGCACCCCGTCGCCGCCCATCAGCACGAACTCGCTCCGCCCGCCCGCGCCGCGGGCAGCCACCGCGTAGACGTAGGTGAGGCCCACGGTGACGTCGCGATCCGCATACGCCTGAATACCCGCCCCGACCGAGCCGACGACGGCCAGCGCGTCCGCGCGCGGCCGTGTCGTCGCGTCGAGCCACGAGCGCCCGCGCGATCACGAATTCCTGCTCGTCATCGCTGCGATCGAGCCAGCTGACCTCTATCTGCCCCCCGGCCGCCTGGGCCGAGACCGATTCGGGCGCCTTTGGTGGCTCGGAGCCAGGGTCATTCGTCTCTCCGCACGCGAGCGCGCCCGCCAAGGCCAGCGGGAAGAGACCTTGCATGGGTCAGCATCACGGTTGCGTGCGCTGAATCGGGGATCCCGTCAAGTCGCCCACTTGAGTCTATGTTGGTCGTATGTGGGATGGCAGCGATGGGCGCGAGGTGGCTGCTCGGGTTTACACTGGCACGTTGCCGTGGCCTCCGGACCGTCAGTCGCAGAGCGGCCGGTACGCCACCTCGAGCACCGCGGTCCGCGCGGGTGGCGTCACCAGCTCCACCGCGCCCGTGCGCAGGCTCCACTGCTCTGCCCCGCTCCCCGAATCCACCGCGGGCACCAGGACCCCGTCCAACCACACCATCACCGACCCGGGGTCGGCAGCCTCGTCGAGCATGAAGCGTCGGCGCTGCCCGGCGACCGGGAGGCCACCCGCGACCACCGCGTCGATCCACGCGGGGTCGCAGATCTCCCGGTGCAGGCCCCCCGCCGCATCGGCCAGCGCGGCGAGGCGCGGGCTGGGCCCCGCGAAGAGGCCCCCGACGTTGCAGAATCCGCTGCGCGGCCCGGCGGCGCCGGAGATGGTGAAGGGCTGCCCGGGGCCGGCCGCGTGGCGCACGAGGTCCACCACCGACTGCGGGTCGTAGCTCCCCTGGTCGTCGCCAGCGGTGGCGTAGATCACCGCGAGGGGCCCTGAGCCACCGAGGAGCGGCCGGTTCCAGCCACCCGCCAGGGGCGCGGTGAGGGCCTGCCGGAGGGTGGCGAGGACGGTGGGGGTCCCGAAGGTCGCGCGGAGGCTCTGGACCAGGGTCGCGGACAAGGCGTCCTGCGGGGTCGGCAAGGTGGCTTGCTCACCACCCGCCACTCCGGCCGCACCCCCACCGTGGCGCCGCCGTCGGCCAGATACCCGCAGGCGCCCACGAGGGTCGAGGTCGGCCGCTCCGCGGTGAGGGGGACCGGGCAGGTGGAGTCGGTGGCGAGGGCCCGCACCACCCCCACGCGATACGAGACCCCCGCCGCCTCGAGGAGGTCGATGAAGCGCCGGCCGGCGGCCGGCAGGGTAGCCTGCTCCTCGCCGAACTGGGGGTCATCCGCCACCACGAAGAGCACCCGCAGCTCCGACGGACCGGGCTCGAAGCGCTGCCGCCGCAGGCCCTCGGGATCCTCGAGCACCCGCACCGCGATCTGGTAGGGCGCCGCGATCCCCGCCGCGTCGACCTGCAACCAGGCCTGCGTCGGCCCGACGACCCCTGGCCTGAGCCTCACCGTCAGACGCACCGACGCCCCGGGCGCGAGGGCGAGGTTGCCCGCCAGGAGGTCCGGGGGCGCCTCGAGCTCCAGGTTGGGGGCCGAGAGCCTGGCCCCGGTGAGCCGCACCGTGGCCCCGGACGGGTTCAGGAGCCGGAGCTCGGCCCTGGGCGTCGCGCAGCCCGGACCCGCCGGCCCCACGAGGAGCTCGGACGGGGTCACGATCAGCGGCACCAGCACCCCCTCCCCCCGGACGGGGATCACGAGCCGCTCCGCGCCGGCGGAGGAGAGGTAGAGCTCGAGGTCGGCGTGGTAGGCGCGGGCCGCAGTCGGGCGCAACTCCACCTGCACCGCGGTGGAGGTGCCGACCGCGATCACCCGGCCGGTGCGCCGCGCGTCCGTGATGCGGAACCCGGCGGTGTCGGCCCCCACCAGCCGGAGGTCGTTCAGCAGACAGGGCCCCGCGCCCTCGTTGGAGATCTCCAGCGTCCCCCGAGCCGGACGGCCGACCTCGACCACGCCGAGCTCCAAAGCGGTGGTCGAGAGCCGGTGCTCGCACGGCGGAACCAGCACCCCCTCCCCCTGCAGCGTCACCTCCGCCGTGGGCCTGACGGGGTCGTTGGAGGTCAGCACGAGCGTCCCGTGGGTCGCGCCCACCGCGAGGGGAGAGAAGCGGACCTCCAGCTCACCTTCGGTGCCAGGCGGCACGCTCAGGCTCTGCACGTCCACCTCGAAGGGTGCCGCGCTGCCCTCGGTCGCCACTGACAAGAGCCCCTGCCCGGTGTTGCGGACGCGGAGCCGCCTGAAGGCCCGGGTGCCGAGCGCGGTGGGCGAGAACTGCAAGACATCCGGCACCACCTCCAGGCGCGGGCGCCCCGCGGTGCCGGCGAGGGGGAGCTCGCTCACGCGGTCGTCCCCCACGTCACCGGGCGGCGATGCACGAGGCTGACGGTGCGCTCCAACCGCCGGCCCACCGCGGTGGCCGGCGGCGCGAAGGCGACGCGCACGTTGAACGTCGCCCCCGGCGCCACCTCGACCTGCCCAGGCGCGTCGAGCACCTCGAAGCCCTCCGGGCCCGGGGCGAGCCGCACCTCCCGGAGCTCGACCGCCTCGGACACCACGTTGGTGCATGTGGCGGTGCGCACCACCTGCTCGTCCGGCTCGACCCGCCCGAAGTCTACGAGCTCCGGGCTGCACTCGAACGCGTCTGGCCGCGGCCGGGCGCGCAGGGGCACCGCCAGGGCGCACGCGGCGGGCGCGCAGGTCGCGATCCACCAGCGCCCCTGATCCACCACCCGGTTGTCCCCCGGCGTGGCCACGTAGGACAGCTCCGCCTCGAAGGCCTCCCCCGGCGCGAGCGTCTCGCCCGCCCCGAGCAGCGCGCCCCCGCGGGTGCGATCGGCCACCGAGAGGAGCTCGAAGCGCCCCGCGCCGTCGATCGTCTCCACCCGCGGCCGGCCCTGGCCGTCCAGGGGCACGAAGAGCTCCGCCGGTACGTCGTGCCGGTTCGTCAACGCGACCTGCAGACGCCGCTCGGAGCCCCACAGCACCGCGCCGAAGTCGAGCACCTCCGGGCGCACCTCGATCCGGGAGGCGACGCCCCGGCCCAGGAGGGCCACTCGGACGTCCTGGAGGTTGGAGACGACCGTCAATCCGGATTGCACCGACTGCTCCTGGGGCGCCAGGGGCGTGAAGCGGACCTGCAGGCGGTGGGTGGCGCCCGGCGGCACGGTGACCCCCGCGCGCGTCCACTCGAAGCGATGCAGGTCGGTGCTCGCGTCGGGATCCGGCGCGAAGTCCTCGATGACGAGGGCGCCATCACCGGCGTTCACCAGCTCCAGGTCGAGGGTGCGCGAGGTGCCGAGCGGGAGCTCACCGAAGTCCAGGGCCTCGGGCAGCACGAGATCCGGCTTCACGGTGGTGACCGGTCCGCTCCCGTCGGAGCAGGACGCACAGGCCAGGAGGGCGGCGACGACGGCGACCCGACCGCCCCTTCGCTGCGTGGCTGACATGCCGCCAGTGTACGGGAGGTCGGTCCAATTGACTCGTGACGGTTTCGCGTGCTGCCGGGCACTCAGCTCCTACAGCGCGGTCGACAGCGCCTTCAGCAGCCGGCCCGCGTGTCGGTATCGCGCCCACGCCCCGGGCGCCCAGCCGGCCCAGAAGCGGTAGAAGTCCGCCCACGCGAGCACATAGAGCCCGCGCCACTCCGCCTCGACCTCCGCCGCCACCTCCTCGGGCAGCCACCGGCGGAGGTGCCGAAAGTAGACCTGCAGGGCGGGCTCCGGATCCGCCTCCAGGGCGTCGCTGTTGGCCCCGCTGGCCAGAAGATACGCGACGTCCTGCACCCCCACCCCGGCCCCCGCGTACTGGAAGTCCACCGCCGCGACTCGACCCCGGCCGAAGCAGAAGTTCTCGAGCTTGGCGTCGCCATGCAGGGTGGTGCGAAAGCGGGCCTTCCGGAGCCGGCCGTCGATCTCGGCCGCGGCGTCCTTCAAGGGCCCGGCGGGCATGGCGGCGAGCTCGTCCGGCCGGGTGGCGAGGTGCCAGTAGGTCCCCTGCTTCCACAGGCCCTCGGGCACCGCGCCGAGGAAGGTGCCGTGGAGGGCGGCGAGCCAGCCCAGGCAGAGCTCGAGCTCCGCCTGACCGAGGGTCCCCCGCCGCTGCCCGTAGCCGGCCGCGTCCAGATCTTCGAGCAGGAAGCGCCAGCCCTCCGGCTTCTCCTCGAGGGCGAGCGGCTGCGGCACCCTGCAATCCAACCTGCAGCGCGGGGCGGCGTGGCGGTAGAACGCCATCTCCGCCCGATACGAGCGGAGCTTTCGGTCGTGGCCCCGGTCGGCCCGCCCGCGCACCGGGGGTGGCGCGATGTGCTTGAGGATCGCGGTGCGGCCGCTCCTGGTGGTCACACGCAGGAGCTCACCGTAGCCCCCCCAGAGCGACTGCACCGAGCGGGCGCCGCGCACCGGCTCCCCCAGGGCGGCCTCCGCCCAGGCCCGGTCTTCAGGCCCGAGGCTCATCGCCGCGGCACCACCCGGGCCCCGGTGGGATCGAGCCCCTGGGCCACCAGGAGGTCGGAGATACGATCGCGGATCCGCCGCCGCCGCGGCCGATCCCTGTGCACGTCGCTCGGCAGCTGGGCGGCCACGTACTTGGCGAGGCGGATGAGCATCACCTCGTAGGGCAACAAATCCTGCGGTCCACCGCCCCCCGCGTGCTCGAGGGCCAGCGCCACCACCGCCTGGAGGTCGCCGCGGTCCGGAGCCCCGCCTTCCTCCGCGACGATGCCCGCCAGGCCCTCCACCAGCGCCGCCGAGTTCATGGGGTCCCGGGCCGGCGGAGCCGTCCCATCCCTCTCCGCCGGGCTTCGCCCGGCTGCGCGCTCCGCTTGCGAATCACCCGCACACCCCACCCTACCCCAGTTTCGGCGCTTTGTTGGCCGCTCGGGTGCGACCTCGTGTCACCCTGAGGCTCCAACAGGGTGCCGATGAGTGACCTCGCCTTCGCCCGGGGCCAGATGACGGTCTCGCTGATGTTCCACATCTTCTTCGCGGTGGCGGGGATGGCCATGCCGCTGTTGATGCTCGCGGCCGGGATCCGTCACCACCAGACCGGCGACCCGGTGTACCGGGCCCTGGGCCAGCGCTGGGCCAAGGGCACCGCGATCCTCTTCGCGGTAGGGGCGGTGTCGGGCACCGTGCTCTCCTTCGAGCTGGGCCTCTTGTGGCCGAGGTTCATGGCCTTCGCCGGCCCTCTGGTGGGCCTCCCCTTCAGCCTCGAGGGCTTCGCGTTCTTCCTCGAGGCGATCTTCCTCGGCTTGTTCCTATACGGCTGGGAGCGGCTGTCCCCGCGCCTGCACCTGTTCAGCGCGGCGGTGGTGGCGGCCTCGGGCCTCACGAGCGGGATCTTCGTGATGGCGGTGAACGCGTGGATGCAGGGCCCCACCGGCTTCACCCTCGACGCGGCCGGGCAGCCCACGAACATCGACCCCTACGGCCCGTTCGCCTCCCCCGCCTTCCCGAGCCAGGCCATCCACATGGCCCTGGCCGCCTACAGCAGCGTCGCCTTCGCGGTGCTCGGCATCCACGCGTGGCGCCTGCTGAAGGATCCACAGAACCGCTTCCACCAGCACGCAGCCCAGCTTGCGTTCTTCCTCGCCCTCGTGAGCACCCCGCTTCAGCTCGTGAGCGGCGACGTGTCGGCCAAGCACGTGGCCGAGCACCAGCCGGCCAAGCTCGCGGCGGCGGAGGGCCTGTTCACCACCGAGCGCGCCGCCCCCCTCGCCATCGGCGGCTGGCCGGACACCGAGGCCCGCACCCTCCGCTACGCGGTGAAGATCCCGTACGCTCTGAGCATCCTCGCCTTCGCCGACCCCCAGGCCGAGGTGAAGGGCCTCGACCAGGTGCCCGAGCGGGACTGGCCCAACGTCCCCCTCGTCCACCTCTCCTTCCAGGTGATGGTGGGCTGCGGCACCGCGATGCTCGGCCTGGTGGCGTGGGGCGCGCTCGGGTGGTGGCGCACCCGCACGGTGTGGTGGTCGCAACGCTTCTTGCAAGCCGCGGTGCTCGCCAGCCCCCTCGGCCTCATCGCGGTGCAGACCGGGTGGATCGTGACCGAGGTCGGGCGTCAGCCCTGGATCATCCAGGGGATCATGCGGGTGGAGGACGCGGTGACCCCGATGCCGAACCTCGTCGCCCCCTTCACCCTCTTCACCGCCCTCTACGGGGTGCTCGGCGTGGTGGTGGTCGTGCTGCTCAGGGCCCACGTCTTCGCCGCGCCGAGGAACGACGAGGTGGGGTCATGAACAGCCCCGAGCTCTACTTCGCCCTCATGGGGGTGGGCCTCGTGGCCTACGCCCTCACCGGCGGCGCCGACTTCGGCGGCGGGGTCTGGGACCTGTTGGCCCGCGGCCCGCGCAAGGCGGCGCAGCGCGAGGCGATCCACCACGCGATCGCCCCCATCTGGGAGGCGAACCACGTCTGGCTCATCTTCGTGGTGGTGCTGATGTTCACCGTCTTCCCCGATGCGTTCGCGGTGATCTCGATCTCGCTCCACATCCCGCTCACCCTCGCCCTGGTCGGCATCGTGCTCCGGGGCGCCGCGTTCACCTTTCGGGCCTACGGGATGGGCGCGGGGGAGCGGACCTGGCGCCGGGTCTTCGCGTGGTCCAGCCTGGTCAGCCCGGTGTTCCTCGGCATGGCCCTCGGGGCCACCGCCACCGGCGCGATCCGGGTCGATGGCGGCGTGGTGAAGACCGGCTTCCTCGCAGGCTGGCTTTCGCCCTTCGCGATCACGGTGGGGCTCCTGGCCCTCGCGCTGTTCGCGCTCCTCGCCGCGGTGTACCTCACCGCGGACACCGAGGGGGAGGTGCAAGAAGACTTTCGACGGCGCGCCCTCATCACCGAGCTCGTGGCGGGCGGCGCGGCGGCGGTGGCGTTCGGGACCGCGTCGCGGGACGCCCCCGCCCTCTTCGCCCAGCTCTCGGGGTCGGAGTGGACCATCATCATCCAGGCGGCCACCGCCGCGGCCGCCCTGGCCACCCTGGCCCTGTTGTGGACCCGGCGCCCCCGGCTGGCCCGCTACACCGTGGCGGCCCAGGTGACGTTGGTGGTGCTGGGCTTCGGCCTCGCGATGGAGGGCCACATCGTGCGCCCCGACGTCTCGGTGTCGGCGGCCGGCGCGCGGCCCGAGGTGATGCAGGCGCTGCCCCCCGCCCTGGCGGTCGGCGCGGCGCTCCTGCTCCCTTCGCTGTGGTTCCTGTTCCGGGTCTTCAAGGCCCGGGACGCGGTCAGTCGATGACCTCGCCCCGCTTCGCCTTCTCCACCCACTCCTCGATCTCGCCCTCGACCACGTCCACCGCCTTCTTCTGGAAGGGCTTGAGGAGGAACGGCACCTCGAGCTCGATGATGAACTGGTTGAGCCGGAGCTCGAGGAGCCCCTTCACGGTGAGGCCCTTGGCCGAGAAGCGGACCTCGGCCCGGTCCTCGTTGATCCAGTCCACCTTGGGGTCGAATCGCTCGAACTGCCGCGCGTAGCCCTCCAGGGCGTGGCGCGCCACCTTGCGGGCGGTGTCCTGGTCCAGATCGTGGGCCACGGAGTGCTTCATGTCGGGGCCGTCATAACAGATGGGCCGGCCAGCCTCCAGGCCTGCCGGGGCGGCACGTCACGGCTTGTAGAAGACGGGCGAGGTCCAGGCGCGCTCCTGGATGACCTTGGGCACCTGGGGATCCTCGCAAGACTCCGGGCGCGCGTCGGCGGGCAGCCGGTTGCACTGCCAGGTGCTCCAGCGACAGGTGGGGTTCTCCAACACGCGCACGTAGTAGAAGGTGTGGGCCGCGGGATCGAAGCTCGGGTCGCTCCACACCGCGCACAGGCTCCCCGAGCCCTCACCGCGGGTCGCGCAGGTGGCGACGTCGACCGAGGCGCCGTTGGCCGCGTCCCCCGCCACGTCGAACACCTCCACGTGCGCCTGACCGGCCGCGTCGAGCCAGCCCTTCACCACCTGCACCACCTGCAGCGGGGTGCCGGGCCGGCCCTCGGTGCCCGGATCCTGGAGCGCGGACACCACCAGCCGCGGCGTCCCTCCTGACGGCCGCGGGCCGAGCACCTGCCCCATCGGCACGCCCCTGGCGTCGGCCTGCGCCACCATGTCCGGCGCCGCGCACAGCTCGGTCGGCAGATCCCAGCCCGCGAACATGCGGACCGAGATCCGCGGCCCGCTCGTCCCGAAGGTCTCCTTGCGCTTCATCGCGTCGAAGATCGCCTCGCGGCTGTTCTCCTCCGCCCAGACCCCCACCAGGCCGCCGCCGTTGAAGATCACCCCGGCCGGGGTGATCGTCCCGCGCCCCAGCCGCCGCGTGTCGGTGTCCTCGTTGTTGCCCCAGTGGCCGACGTAGTCGTCCTCCTTGGTGTAGCCGGGGGTCCCGTTGTGGGTGTCGGTGCTCGCGATGACCCCGAACGGGTACGGGTTCACGCCGAGCCGCCGCTCCTCCTCGAAGCCCTTCAGGAGCACCCCGCGCAGGAAGTCCAGGCGCGACACGCACCCACGCCGCCCACCCCGCCGAACCCGGTGCCGTCGCCGCAGTCGGTGAAGTCGCGCCGGAGCTTCTCGAAGTCACACTGCTCGTCGGGCGCGCCGGTGATCCCCGACAGGCCGTTGCTGCACTCCCCGTCGCCCTTGTGCTGGAACACCTCCAACAGGGGCTCGAGCTCGGCCCGGCGCTCGGCGCGGGCGCGCGCCGCGGCCTCATCGCCCTCCACCGTCTCCACGAAGAACATGTTGCCGTTGCTCCAGTTGGCGTTGTGGGGGATCGCCATCACCTCGCACCCCGGCAGGCTGTCTTGACACGCCGAGCGGAGCACCCGGTGGAACTGGTCGAGCTTGGGGAACTCGAAGTACGAGGCGGGCGACGGCGGGACCTTCGAGGTCCGGAAGATCACGTTCCGGTGCAGGTTGCTCGCCGCGGTGACCGCGGTCCACTCGTAGCCCACGAACGAGGTGAAGGTGCAGGCTGCGCTGCGATCGTAGGCCGCCTCCGCCGCCTCCTGGATCCGGCCCCAGACCCCGAGCGCGGTGTCGAGGCAGCGGCGCCCGTTCGCCCCGCACACGTCCGAGAACCGGCTCGGCGGATCTTCGGTGAGGGCGAGCCCGAAGCGCACCACGGTGTCGTCGTTGGCGGCGCGGTAGCCCTGGCAGGTGTTGCTGTCGTAGACCTCGGAGCCCGGGGTGACGCACAGGCTGACCTCGCCCAGGTACTCCGCGTGGTCGGTCACCGCGGCGAAGTCGAGCGGGCGATCGAGCTGGACGCTCCGCGCCGCCTCGCTCCCCTCGAAGAGGGTCAGGGCCTCGCCCTTCGCGAAGCGATAGGCGTCCTCCGGAGTGGTCCGGACGTCGAAGACCCACGCGTCGAAGCTGTTCCGGGTGTGGACGTGGAGGTCGCCGAAGAAGGCGCGGCGCAGCGGATCCCGCTGGGTGCAGGGCTCCCGCTGATCTACGTAGGGCGTGGGCGCGGTCGACTCGCCCTTGCACCCGAGCACCCCAACAAGCGCAAACACCCACGCACGCCGCCTCAGGTCCATCGCAGCACCTCCCAGACCCGCTCCAGGGTCAACAACGCAGCGCCCACGCCGAGCACGAAGGCGGCCGGCCTCCGCAAGCTCGCCTGCCGAAGCAGCCCCGTCACCCAGAGCGCGGCGATCACCCCGCCCACCACGAGGAGCTGACCCAGCTCCACCCCCACGTTGAACGCGAACAGGGCGGGGAGCGCGTGCCCCCTCGGCAGCCCGAGGCTGGCGAGGGCGCCCGCGAACCCGAACCCGTGGAGGAGCCCGAACCCCAGCGCGGCCACCAGCGGCACCGCCCCGCGCCCGGGCGCCGAGACCAGCGCCTCCCGGGCCACGAAGACCACGCTGAGGGCGATCGTCGCCTCCACCGGCGCGGCCGGGAGCCTCGCCGCGCCCAGCGCCGCCGCGGCCAGGGTCGCGCTGTGCCCCACCGTGAACGCGGTGAGCACCGCCACCGCCCGGCGCGGCGCGCGCACCAAGAGGAGGAGCCCGAGCACGAAGGCCAGGTGATCGAGCCCGAGCAGGATGTGTTGCACCCCGAGGGCGCCGTACTCCGCCAGCACCGCCCCCGCCGAGAGCTCGGGCGCCGCCACGTCGTCGCCCGGGAGCAGGAGGCGCACCTGCTCCGCCTCGGGCCCCGCCACCAGGACCTCCGCCCCCACCCCGCCGCGGCGGCGCAGGGTCGGCGTCTCGCCCGCCGGGCACCCGATGACCGTGAGCGCGCCCGCCTCGGCGCGGACCTCGCACGGCGCCGCCACCGTGATCCGCAAGTCGTCCTGCGCGGGCTTGGGCGGGCGCCAGGTCAGCTCGAAGACCCCGGGCCCGGTGGCCACCAGCCGCGCGAGGCCGGGGACGAGCTCGTGGGCCCACGCGGGCACCGCGAGCGCCATCACGAGGCCCGCGACCAGCGCGCCCGCCGCCCTCACTCGGTCACCACCACCGGGTGCAGGCGCAGCGCCCGGCGACGCACCGCGGCGCGGGCCTCGTCCCGCCGCGCCACCTCGAGGTCCCGCAGCACCTCGGCCCGGACCTCGTCGAGGCTCGCCGGGCCCCCCGGCGCCACCGCCTCCACGAGGAGCAGGTGCCGCCCGTGGACCGAGCCGACCGGCCCCACCCAGACCCCGGGGGCGGCCTCGAACGCCGCGCGGGCCACCGGGGCCGAGACCCGCCGCGCCAGCTCCGCCTCGGTGTGCAGGGTGAAGTCGAGGCCACCCACGAAGGGACCACCGAGGCGCCCCGGCGCCGCCCCCGCCGCGAGGCGACGCAAGACGTCTTGCGCGTCCGCGCCCTCGGGCAGGAAGACCTGCCGCACCGTGCGGCGCTCCGCGCGCCGGTAGCGCTCGGGGTGGGCGGCCAGCTGCGCGGCCAGGGCCGCCTCGTCCGGGGGATCCAGGGTGGCGAGGTCCTCGGCCAGGAGCTCCATCTTCTGCACCAGGCGCCGCCGCACGATCGGGTCGTCATCGGCCAGGCCCAGGCGCCGGGCCTCCAGGACCAGGGCCTCCCGGATCGACGCCTCCTCCAGCTCGGCCGCGCGCTCCGCCTCGGTGGGCATGCGCCCGAGGCGGGCCGCGAGCGCGGCCTCGACCTGCCCCACGCTGACCTCGGCCGGGGCCGAGCGGGTGTGGACGCCGAGGGCGAAGAGCAGGCCGGCCACCGCGAAGAACCACAGGAGCGGCTCGCGCAGGACCGCTTGCATCACTTGTCCCCGAGCTGCACGCAGCCCTGCCCCACCAGGCTGGCGTAGAGGGTCATGAGGTAGCCGTAGGCCAGCGTCGGCCCCATCGCGGGCATCGTCTCGAGCTGCTGGGCCATGGTGGGCGAGGCCAGGGTCTCGGCCGACTGGAAGGCGGAGATGCAGCCGTCGTCGTCCTTCTTGTCGGGGCGCGCGTAGCGCTGGATCCCGGCGAGGAGCTGGTGGATCTCCATCGCGTCCTTGAAGCGCGCGGGGTGCCCCACCAGGCACCCCATCGCCTTCAGGACCCCGTAGTTGGGGCCGGCCTGGTCGAGCGACATGTCCACGTCGAAGGGGGTCTTCGACTTCTCCCAGCGCTTCACCCAAGCCTTCCCCTGAGGCTCGAGCGTCTTCACGATGTGCGCGCAGTAGGGGCCCTCGACGTTGATGATCTTCGCGTCGTGGGCCGCGAGCCCGGTCATGGCGCGGACCAGCTCCGGCTCACCCTGCCCGAGCCGCCGCAGCTGGTGCAGCTCGTACAGCCCCGCCATCTGGAGCATGCGCTCCACCACGTCGAGCATCTCCTTCTTCGCGTCCCTGTCGTCGGCCACCCGCGTCAACAGGGCCTGCGTCCGCTTCGACAGCGCGTCGTTCGCCCCCATGTGCTTGGCGTGGATCCAGGCCCAGTACAGCTCGATCGAGGTCCCGAGGTCGAAGTTCCCCGCCCGCACTCCGAAGCGGTAGTCCACCTCATGGGCCTTGGCCTGGGCCAGGAGCGCGTCGAGGCGCTCGAGCTGCTTGGCCGGCGGCATGCAGCCCTGGATGGCCCCCACCACCCCGCTCGACTCCGAGTAGGGCCGCGCGCGGTCGTCGCCGATGATGAAGGCGTAGGTGCTGCCGAAGATCTCGAGCCGCCCGCGCGGCGGCTTGCGGGCGGCCTCGGAGGTCGCCACGTCGCCCGAGAGGCGGTCGAAGCCGTGCGCCTCCGCCTGATCGCGCACCAGCTGCTCGAAGGTCTTGCCGCCCGGGGTGCGGCCGGGGACGCGCACCTGCCAGCCCACCCGGTCGAGGTAGTGCATCATCTCGTCCAGGCGCTCGCAGTGCCGGTCCTCGTTCTCGAGCACCATCCACCGCAGCGCGAGGCCGGCCAGGGTCGGCGCGTCGTCGGCCTCGCCCTTCTTGCGCTTCAGCTCCGACGGGTACGCGTCCATGATCTTGCCGTGGGCCTCGTCGCGGTACTTCGCGGCCTCCGCCCGCTGCTCGGCCCGCGCGGTGTCCACCGTGCTCTGCATCGAGGCGAGGGCCACCCGGGCCCCCTCGAAGCGCGGATCCAGCTTCAAGGCGCGCTCGAACGCGCGCTGGGCCGCCGCCATGTCGCCCTTCTCCTGGCGAGCGAGGCCCTCGCCGTAGGCGGAGAAGGCCTCGAACTTCTCGGTGGGGGCCTGAACGTAGAGCTTCCTGCGATCGGCGGAGCTCAGCTTCACGCTCAGTCCCTTCAGTAGATCCTCGACGAGGTCCTTCTCGACCGCCACGAAGTCGTCGACGGTGCCGTGGCTGCTCGCGGCCTGGAGGATGCGCCCGGTCTCGACCTCGACCACCCGGGCGTCGAGGAGGAACTTCGGCCCCACCACGCTGTAGGAGCCGGTGACCACGTAGCGCGCCCCCAGGCCCTTGCCGAGCTTCTGGGCGGTGCGCGCGTCCAGGAACTTGCCCTCGCCCAGCTTCAGCTCGTCCATCAGCGCGCCGAGGCGCTGGCGCTCCACCAGCGTCAGGCCCTCGATGCCCGACAGGTCGGTCACCAGCATCCCGGCGAGCGCGCTGCCGAGGCCCTGGTAGGCCTCGCTCGCCGCGCCCTGCTCGAGGGGCAGCACCGCCAGGGTCGCCTGGCCGTCGGCCCGAGCCGCGGCGGCGAACAGAAGACAGGACCCCAACGCGAGCCCGACGGAGCGCCTCATCGCCGCCCGGCTATACCACGTCGGGGCCGTCCGCGCTCCCCGCGCCGTCCGCCGGGGTGGCGCGCAGGAAGGCGGCGCTGTCCTCCGGGAGGGCGGTGTTGATGAACATCCCGCTCCCCAGCTCGAAGCCCGCGGACTGGTTCACCCGCGGCACCAGGGCGAGGTACCAGTGCAGGTACTCGAAGCCGACCTCGCGGGCCGGCGCGGTCCGGATGATGTAGTTGTAGTCGGGGTCGTTCAGCCCGAAGTACAGCTTGCGCAGGACCTGGTGGAGCACCGAGCCCAGGTCGTCCAGCTCGGCCCGGGTGCTGGCGAGGAAGTCGGCGCCGTGCCGGCGGGGCGCGATCCACATATGGAAGGGGCTGAACGCGGCGTAGGGCACGAAGGCCACGAAGTGCTCCGACGCCACCACCACCCGGAGCGCGGCGTCCAGCTCGTCGTGGAGCATCCGGCACATCACGCACTGCCCGAAGTCGTCGAAGTAGCGGCGCGCCTCGTCACCGCGCACCCGGTACTGGTGCGGCACCACCGGGAGCGCGATGAGCTGCGCGTGCGGGTGGATCAGCGAGGTCCCGGCCCGGACCCCGTGGTTCTTGAAGTAGATGACGTGCTCGACCCGCGGGTCTTCGAGGAAGGTGCGGCCCCGCACCTGGAAGGCCCGCAAGGTGCGCTGCACTTCGTCCACCGACTGGAGGGCCGGGCAGGTGTCGTGGCGCGGCGTCTCCACGATGACCTCGTGGTGCCCCACCCCGCTCATCGAGCGGTGGACCCCGTCGAAGACCCGGGTCCGCTCGTTGCCCGGGACCAGGGCCGGAAACTTGTTCCGTACCACCCGAAGCGACCACGGCTGCTGGGTGTTCAGGGGCATCCGCATGGTCTCGAGCTCCGCCTCCTCGTTGCCGGGGCAGAAGGGGCACTCGGGGTCGTAGGGCGGCAGCGCCTCGCGCTCCGAGCCCGGCAGGACGAACTCCTCGGGCCGGCGGGCGCGCTCGGTGGCCAGGATCACCCATTCCTTGGTGGCCATGTTCTGGCGGAGCTCCGGCATGACTCTCCCCTACGCTTCAGTATGGTCGCGCGCAAGCAATCGCCTGACGCACGCGCCAACAGAAAAAATCGACCACACCTTGAATCCAATTCGGGAAGTGATGAGTCTTCCCCCGGGCACCCAGGCATGACGGACGTTTCCAACGCGACGTTACTCGCGCTCCTGGAGCGCATCGACCAGCGCCTCGATAAGCTGGAGGGGCGCGTGAACACGCTCTCCACCGTGATCGAGCAGACCGGCCCCACCGTGGCGGGGCTCGTCGACACCGTGGACGACGGCGTGCGGCGGCTCGAGAGCCGCGGCGTCGACGTGGACCAGCGGCTGCACGACGCGGTGGGCCTCCTCGAGCGGCTCACCGCCCCGGACACCACCGAGCGCCTCGGGCGCCTCCTGGAGCGCCTCGACACGGTGGAGGCGGCGGCGGATCTCGCCGCGCAGGCCCCCGCGATGCTGGCCACGTTCACCGACGTGGTCGACGCGGCGGTGGCGGCGGCGCAGGAGCAGGACGTCGACGTCGATCAGCGGGTCGGCGCCGCGGTCTCGCTCCTCGGCCAGCTCACCGAGCCGGACGTCCTCGACGCGATCTCCGTCCTCGCCGACGAGCTCCCGCGCCTTGCCCCCATCGTGGAGGGCCTGCCGCACACGGTGGCCACCACGGTGGACATCATCGACGACTTCATGGCGCGCCAGCTGGCCCAGGGCGTGGACGTGGAGGCGATCTTCACCAACATGGTCATGGTCGCCACCCAGGTCTCGAACATCCTGCACACGCCGGAGTTCGGGGCCCTGATGGAGTCGGGGGTCCTCGCGCCCCGCACGCTGGAGGTCATCGGCAAGGCCGGTCAGGCCCTGGCGGACACTCAGCACAACAACATCCCGAAGGTGGGCCTGCTGGGCGCCCTGCGTGCCGCAGGCCAGCCTGACGTGCAGCGCGCCCTGGGCTTCGCGCTCACCTTCGCCGAGAAGTTCGGACAGAACATGGAGTCCACGGCGCGCCGCGCCCTGGCCGCCAAGAACTAGGCTACCAGGAAGGAAATACGGATGTCGGAGCACCACAGCGTCGTGATCGTGGGCGGAGGTACCGGTGGGCTCACCGTGGCCGCCCGTCTCTGTGCCTCGCCGAACCCGCCCAAGGTGGCGATCATCGAGCCGAGCGAGAAGCACTACTACCAGCCCATCTGGACCTTGGTGGGCGGGGGCGTGTTCCCCAAGGAGATCTCCGAGCGAGACGAGGCGGAGTTCATCCCCAACGGCGCCACCTGGATCAAGGACGCGGTCGCCAGCTTCGCGCCCGACAAGAACGAGCTCACCACCAAGGGGGGCAAGACCATCACCTACGACCAGCTGGTCATCGCCGCCGGCATCCAGCTGGAGTGGGGGAAGGTGAAGGGGCTGGAGGGCGAGGTCGGCAAGAACGGCATCTGCTCCAACTACAGCTACCAGACCGTCGAGAGCACCTATAAGGCGCTGCAGGGCTTCAAGGGCGGCAACGCGGTGTTCACCCACCCGAACACGCCGATCAAGTGCGGCGGCGCGCCGCAGAAGATCATGTACCTGGCGGAGGAGTTCTTCCGGAAGAGCGGGGTGCGCAAGCAGTCCAACCTGCACTTCTACATCGCCACCCCGAAGATCTTCAGCGTGCCCAAGTACGCCGACGCCCTGATGAACGTCTGCGCGAAGCGGGGCATCGAGAACCACTTCAGCCAGGATCTGGTCGAGGTGCGCCCGAGCTCGAAGGAGGCGGTGTTCCGCGGGGTCCTCGATGGGTCCGAGAGCGTCGTGAAGTACGACATGCTCCACGTGACCCCGCCGATGGGCGCGCCCACCTTCCTGAAGCAGAGCGGCCTCGGCAACGAGGGCGGCTGGATCGAGGTCGACAAGCACACCCTGCAGCACGTGCGCCACGAGAACGTCTTCGCCCTGGGGGACTGCTCGAACCTCCCCACCTCGAAGACCGGCGCCGCGATCCGCAAGCAGGCCCCCGCGGTGGTCGAGAACGTGCTGGCGCTCCGGGCAGGCAAGGCGCTCACCGGCCACTACGACGGCTACACCTCGTGCCCGCTCGTGACCGGCTACGGGAAGCTGATCCTGGCCGAGTTCGACTACAACCTGGTGCCCCAGGAGTCGTTCGCGTTCGACCAGTCCCAGGAGCGCTACAGCATGTACGCGCTCAAGGCCTACGCGCTGCCCCAGATGTACTGGCACGGCATGCTGCGCGGCCGCCTCTAGGCCCAGACCCTAGGCCGTCAAACGCCCCACCTGGCGGAGGTAGGTCTCCGCCAGGTGGTAGTTGTCGTTGTCATCGGGATGGAAGGACGGCCGCAGGTACTGGGTCACCGCCCGCACCAGCACCTTGCGGGTGTGGTCCTGCCGCCGCTGCCGGATCGCGCGCGCGTGGGTCCGCACCTCCGCCCGTGACAAGCCCTCCTGCTTCAAGAGATCCCGGCTCGCCACCGTCCAGAAGAACATGAGCCCGGCCAGGCCCAGGGCCATGCCGAGCACCCGGATGCCGTAGCTGCCGCTCACCCGCTGGAAGACGTCGTAGGCCACCGACTTGTGCTCGATCTCCTCCGCCGCGTGCCAGCGCAACAACGCGCGGAACGTGGGGTGCGCGTCGTCGAGGAAGTCCTCGGTGAGCGCGCTCTCGCCGAGGGCCGCCGTCAGGTGCTCCAGCGCCGCGGTGCCGGCCAGGCACACCACCGCGGGGGCGGCGCGCTCGATGCGGGGGAGCCACTTGCGCTCGTAGAAGTCGAGGAAGCGCTGCACGTCGAAGCCCTGCCGCTCCAGCAGCTTGAAGCTGTGGCCGTGCTCCCGACCGTGCAAGCTCTCCTGCGCGAAGAAGCCCTGGATCCGGGCCAGGAGCGCCGGATCGTCCTGCAGCGCGCTCATGTAGTGCTTCACGCTGCGGATGAAGAAGCGCTCCCCCTCGGGGAAGACCAGGTGCAGCCCATTGGCCACCGCGGTGGCCACCGGGTTGTCGGCGAACCACCACTTGGGGATGGCGTCGTCGAACTCGAAGTCCATGCGGCGGGGCAAGGGAACGTCAGGGGCGCGGCGGGGTGCGTTCATGGCGTCTCTCCAGGGCTCATTGAACCAGATTCAATTACCCCTAGCACCTCTATTGAACCCTGGTCAATAGCGTCAAACGGGGCGCCGCGACGCCAACCTGCTAGACTCCGGCGCCATCATCCGCGGAGCGCGTGGAACGTTCCGTGAAGAGGGAGCGCTGGCGATGAGAGGCGAAGCCGTTCGGGACGTTCCACGGCGAGCCAGCGCAGGTGCGATGGCCTGCTAGACTCGGCGCCATGCGGTGGGAGCGCTGGCCCCAGCGGGTGCATCGACGGTGTCCCCGTCGTCCTGCCCCCGCCCGGCCCGGAGGTCGCCACCCGCGTGGTGGTGGTCCGCGACGGCGCCGAGGAGGCGGCGTGGGTGCTCGTCCCGGGCGAGGCCGAGGCGCTGCCGTCTTCACTCGCCCTGGGCGATGGCGCCGGCGTCTACCTGTTCGACTACACCGACTCGGCCGAGCTCCTGGGCCTGAGCCCCGGACCCCGCATCGACGACCCCGACAACACCCGCGTGCTGCCCTCGACCGGAGGCTTCACCGGCCGGCTCTCGGGCGGTGAGGTGTCCTGGAGCGCGGACGCCGATCTGGCGGTCCTGGCCACGGTGCGCTGGCCGGAGCTGGATTGGAACGCGTGCCTGCGCCGGGGTGGCTGCGGTGAGCGCGCGCGCTCCGACGCCCCGCTGCTCTGCTCCGCAACCTGTCTTGCCAGCGGCGTCCTCGCCCCCGAGGCCCCGAACCCGCCGCGGATCGAGGGGTGGAGCACCCGGGGGGTCGGCCACGGCCTCGACCTCCCCTACCCGCCCGACCCCGGCCTGTCGTGCCCGGCCCCGACCGCCCTGTGGTACGGCGCCGACGCGTGCGCGCGCGTGGCGGAGTGCCCGACGGGCGCCTGGCCCGCGGAGCCCGGCGGCGCGGGCGCAGTGTGGTACGTGGCGGAGGGCGGGGTGGGCACCGGGCACGGCGCCGAGGACGCGCTCGGCAGCTTGTCCAGCGCCTTGCAGCTCGCCGCTCCCGGCGACACCATCCTGCTGTCCGGGGCCCTCGAGGCCCCGGCGGTGTGGACGCTCCCGGTGACCGTCATCGGGGCCTGCCCGGACCGCGCGGAGCTCACCGCGCCAGCCCAGGCCGAGCGCGTGGAGCTCGCGGCCACCGGGCTCCGGCTCCTCGGCCTGACCCTGCCTCACCTCACCGTCTCCGCGTCGGTGAGCGTGGCCGAGGTCCGGGTCGGCGGCGGCCTCGGGCCCGCGGTGCAGGTGGAGGCGACGGGCGAGCTGGTCGCCCGGCGGGCCCTGGTGGACGCCGACGATGCGCAAGGTATCCTGCTCGCGGGCGGCCGCGTGCAGCTGAAGGACGCGGTGATCCGTGGCGCGTTCGGCCGAGGCATCGACGCGACGGGCGGCGGATGGAGCTCCGCGACACCCGGGTCGTCGGGACCCGGCCCGGCGTGACCGGCGCCTCCGACGCGGGCGTGGTGTGCCTCGACTGCACCCTGACGGGCGCGGGGCTCGAGACGGCGGCGAACGGGGGTCCTGGGCTGCTCATGGTGGGCGGGTCGGCCTGGGCCACCCTGCAGTACTTCATCCACCGCGGGGGCGACGCCGATCGGCCCGGCCCCGGCGTGCTGCTCCAGGACGGCGCGACGGTCGACATGGACTACGTCTACCTCCGGGGCCCCGCGACGTTCGGTATCCGAGGCTTCGAGGGCACCAACGTCTACATGCGCGACATCGTGGTGGTGGAGGGCATCGGCGAGTCAGCCGAGGGCTTCGGCGCCATGCTCTTCGAAGGCACCGGGAGGTCTACCTGGCGCGCGTGCTCGTGCTCGAGCACCGGCTCACCGCCCTGCATGTCGACACCCCGCGGGAGCGCATCATGTCGCTGAAGGATCTCATCGTGGTCAGCGACGGACCCGACGACGACCACAAGATCCTCGTGCTGAACAAGGCCCGCGTCGATCTCAACCGGGTGGCGGTGTTCTCCTCCGGCATGTCCATCTTCCGCAGCAGCCTGCCGGACCCGGCCGAGATCGTGTTCAACGACCTCCACACCGAGGGCGGCATCTACGGCTTCGACGTGGCGGCCGGCACCTCGCTGAGCCTCACCCGGGCCGAGATCCTCGACACCACCGGCTTCGGTCTCCTGGTGGGTTCGTTGGGCGTCAACGACACCTTCAGCCTCGCCTCGGGCACCGACGTCGTCATCCGTCCCAGGGACGGCGTCCCCGCCATCGCGGGCGCGAACGGCGCGCTCGAGCTCGAGCGGTTCCTGATCGAGGGCCCCGCGACGCACGGCATCCAGTCTGTCGCGAACGGTGAGGTGAGCCTCCACGACGGCACCCTCCGGCAGCTCGAGGTGGGGGTGTCGATCCAGGACATCCCCGACTACGACATCACCAAGCTCATCGAGAGCGTGCGCTACCTGGGCGTGGCGCGGCCGCTGAGCCTGGCTCAGTAGATGCCTTGCAAGGTGCCCTTCACCTTGGTCCGACCGGTCTCCAGCTCGAACGCGACGAGGATGCCGGTCTCCTGATCGTAGAAGACCGAGCCCGTCTCCTGCTTGACCTCCCAGGCCTGGAAGCGCCCGCGCCCGACCACGCCGTCCACCATGCCGGCGACGGTGTTCATGCCGGGGACGCGCCGATCCTCGGGCAGCCAGAGCAGCCCAGGCTCCACCGCCCGCCCGGACTCGGTGGGGAACTCGAGCGGGTCGTTCTCGAGCTCGCCGGTGGGCTCGAGGGTCTTGGTGACGTTGAAGCTGCGGACGCCGTGGCCGGTCATGATGTCGGCCCTGAGCACGCCCTCCTTGCGCTCCTGGAAGCGCACCTTCACCCCGTAGCGCTTGTTCTCGTTCCCGGTCTCTTCGTCCACCTGGTAGATCAGCACGGTGCCGTCCTCGACCGGGGGACCACCCGAGAGCCACCGCACGAGCTCGGGGATCGCGAAGCTCAGCACCATCACCATCAGGAGCCCACCGAAGACCAGCCGACCGACACGACCCACGCGGGGATGGTGTGGAGGTCCGGCGGATCGGTCAAGTCGCAGCGCGACGGGAAGAGCCCGGCGGGCGCCGCGGTTCTCACCCCGGGCATCTGGCGTCGAGGTCGGCGCCTGGCATATGCTCGCCCGCGAACCGTGACCGGGCCTTCGGGCCGCGGATGAGCCGTGGGTCACGAAACATGTCGGAGGCGAGGGCGCACCGCGCATACCCTCCGACCGTTATATGGAACGCCCGTCCGGGTCTGAGCCGCTGCTCGACCAATCAGACGCGGCGCCGGCGTACGCCGGGGGAGGGAGTCGAAGCGTGCACAATAATCATGGTCTCCAGGAGGGTCAGCTCTGCTGATGCACGGCCGCGTCTGCTCCCTGGGGTAGGCGTCGGCTTCCTGGGCTGAACCGGGCTGCTCGACGTAGCGCTCTCCGGCGAGGCCGGGGGCGGCGGACACCTCGTCCGTCGCCCCTTTCTTCTTTCAGGCACCCCCGTCCAACCGATGGTCCGACACCAGGACCCCGTCCGCGTCCACGTAGACCCACGCCCCCTCCGCGATGCGCACCCCCGCGAACGTCACCGTCAGACCGGCCTCCCCGTCTCCGCGCTTCACCGACTTCCGCGGGTTGGCGGCCAGGGCCCGGACGCCCAGCGCCATGCCGTCGATGTCGGCGGAGTCTCGGATGGCGCCGTGCACCACGATCCCGGCCCAATCGTTCTCCACCGCGAGCGCCGCGAGGCGGTCTCCGACGAGAGCGCATCGAAGCGAGCCACCTCCGTCGACCACCAACACCCGCCCACCCCCCGGGGTTTCCAGGGCTGCGCGCACCAGGCTGTTGTCCTCGAATACGCGCAGCGTGTGCGCCGGCCCACAGAAGGCTACCTTGCGCCCGAAGGCTCGGAACACCGGGTCTGCCACCTGAACCTCAGCGTGCTGATCACAGATGTCGGCGGTCTTGAAAGGCATGCTCGGGTGTACCACGAATCAAGGGATGCGGTCGTGTGCGTTCGACGCCGCAGCAGTGGGCGGACTTCGGCTCGTGTACGCTTCGTCACAGGGGCCCGACCTCCCTCCGTTTTTTCTGCAATGTGGGCTGCTAGCCATACTGGCGAGTGCCGATTCTGGAAGCTAGGGTGGTGAGCGCGCGTGAGTGACAAGGCAGAGCTTGGGCTGTCGCTGCCGGCCCGGTACGGCAAGTACGAGCTGCTGGAGCGTATCGGCTCCGGCGGTATGGCCGAGGTCTACCGCGCGCGCCTCCCCGGCATCGCGGGCTTCGAGAAGACGGTGGTGATCAAGCGGCTGCACGGCAAGTACGCCCAGCAGCTCGAGTTCGTGCAGCTCTTCGTGGAAGAGGCCAAGCTCGCCGCGGAGGTCCAGCACAAGAACATCGTCCAGGTCTTCGACCTCGGTAGCCTGGAGGATGGCCAGGTCTACATGGCGATGGAGTACATCGCCGGCACCGACCTCAAGAACCTCCTTCGCCTCAGCAACCAGCGCGGCGTCCGCATCCCACCCTGGTTCTCGGTGTACGTCGCGAGCGAGGTCCTGGAGGCCCTGGCCTACGCCCACGACATGGTCGACCAGCACGGCCGGCTCCGGAACATCGTCCACTGCGACGTCACCCCGGAGAACGTCTTCCTGAGTCGGGTGGGCGAGGTGAAGCTGGGGGACTTCGGCGTGGCCCAGGACGACTCGCGCACCAGCGAGCCGTTCGCGGACCAGCTGAAAGGCAAGATACCTTACATGGCGCCCGAGCAGGTGCTGGGCAAGCGCGCCGATCGCCGGGCCGACATCTTCGCGATGGGCATCGTGCTGTGGGAGTGCCTGACCCAACGCCGGCTCTTCGCGGCCACGTCTCCCCAGGAGACGATGCGCAAGCTCATCCACGCGCCGCGGGTCCCCCCGTCCCACCTGTCGCCCGACGTCCCGCCCGAGCTGGACGCGCTGGTGCTCGGCGCCCTCGAGGCCAACCCCGACCACCGTATCCCCACCGCCCAGGCGATGCAGGAGCGGTTGCAGGAGATCCTCGAGCACCTCCGCCCGCGGCACAACCTGGCCGACGTGCGCGGCGCCCTCACCCTGCTGATGAACGACCAGCCCTCGGAGCCGGAGCCGATCATCAACCTCTCGGACGCCGAGGTCCTGCACCAGGCCCCGGCCCCCACACCGACCCCGAGGCCGGTCCCCACCCCCGCGCCCAGGAGCATCTCCGCCCTGCCCTCCGGGGTCATGGCGTTCCCCGACCTCCCGTCATCGGCCCGCGCCGCGATGGCGTCGGAGTCCGGGGTGTTCTCGCGCCCCGCCGCGCTCCGCACGTACCCCGCCCTGCCGAAGATCGCGGCCGCCGAGGACGAGGAGGTCACCCCCTCCGGCGACCTGCCCGAGCAGACCAGCGACCTCGCCCCCGGCCGCGCTGCCTTCGAGCGGTGGATGGCGATGGGCGGTGACCCCCACGAGCCCCCGCCGCGGCGGCCCCCGCCCCGACGCGCCGAGTTCACCTACGGCATCGTCAACCCCGCCCACGGCGTGGACCGCCTGGGCGGCGTCCAGCCCGAGCTGCCGGTGCCGCCCATCCCCAGCCCGCCCAGCGGGTTCGAGACGCAGGACATCCTGCGCTCGCCCCCGCCCCGCACCCCGCCCCCGCGGGTCTCGGGCTCCTACGCCACGCTCCTGCCCGGCGCGCCGGTGCCCGCCGAGCCGCCGCCGCGGATGGAGAGCTCCGCCGACCGGCACCCCCTGTGGCTCCGGGTCCCGGGCGGCGCAGTGGTCGGCCCGCGCGGCCCCACCGAGGCCCTCGACACCCTCGCCTCCACCCTGGACGGCACGCCGCCCGAGCTGATCGCGATCGCGTCGAGCAGCAAGCAGTGGCTCTCGGCCGACCGGTTGGGCGTCCTGCTCGCGGAGCCGGTGGTGCCGGGGCACGACCAGGTGCAAGGCGAGTTGACCGGAGACCTGGAGCAGGACAGCCTGGTCTCGCTCCTCGGCCACCTGAGCCGGACCCGCGCCACCGGCCGGTTGACGGTCGAGCGCAACACCCCCGAGGCCTACATCCGTCGCGAGCTGCGACTGGATCGCGGCTTCCTCGTGGGCGTATCGAGCAGCGCGGAGCCCTTCGAGGTTTGGAGCGCCGCCCTCAGCGGGGCCACTCGGAGCCACGAGCTCCGCGCCTGCTTCTACCAGGTGGTCGATCGGCACGTCCCCTTCAGCAGCGTGGCGAGCCCGGCGGACTGGAAGGCGGTGCGCCCCTATCAAGCACGCGTCGCGCAGGAACACCTGCAGGCGCTCTTCGGGCTCGACCGCGGCGCCTTCACGATGCAGAGCGAGACCCTGCCCAGCACAGGGCTTGGGCCGCCGATCAGCCTGCTCCGTCTCATGCCGGCCATGGTGTCGAGGGCCCGGCGGAGCGCCGAGCTCGAGCGGGCGCTCGCCCCCTACCTCCCGGTGCGGCTCGAGCGGACGGAGCGCTTCGAAGGCGAGACCGCGGCCCTCGGCCTGGCCCCGGCCGACCAGGCTCGGCTGGACCCGCTCGGCCACGGCCACAGCCTCTCCGAGGCGCTGGGCACCTGCACCTCGCAGCGGGACCTCCCCCTGTACAGCCCGCGATGGTGTTGGCCGGGGCGTGGCATCCTGATCCAGTCGACTCCGCCGGCGCCCACCGCGCCTCATCCCCGTCGACGAGCCTCAGTACAGCCTGCACGCGTCGCGTTGAGCGCGGGCCGACTGGTAACGCCACCGGCCCGGATCCCGTCGCACCGGCCAGCCCGACGCCTCGTGGGCACCACACCGGGCATGAGCGTGCGACTCGTGACCGCCCGCGCCCGTGGCCACCGCCACCCCTGGCGGCGCGGCGCGCAGGCTGCTGGGTGGCCACCGCGCTGGTGGCCTGCCGCGCCAACCGCCATCGCGCGGTGGGTGGACGCCCGAGGCGCGGTGTCCTTGAGCCCACGCGGCCAGCCCCAGCCGTCCGGACCGGGTGGTCAAGACGGCGGCGGAGTGGAGGGCGATCTTGACCCCGGAGCAGTACCGGGCCTCGTCAGCCGCGCTGGGCGAACGCCACCGCGCAACAAGGTGGCCATGAGCGTCGACTTGCGGAGCGCGCCTTCACCGGCGCCTACTGGAACGAGAAGCACCGCGGCGTGTACCGCTGCGCGGCCTGCGGCCTGCCCCTGTTCTCGTCCGACACCAAGTTCGACTCCGGCACCGGCTGGCCGAGCTACTACGCGCCGATCGCACGAGACGCGGTGGACACCGAGACCGACTCCGCCTTCGGTATGACCCGCACCGAGATCCTCTGCGCCCGCTGCGGCGGCCACCTCGGCCACGTCTTCGATGACGGCCCCCCGCCCACCGGCCTGCGCTACTGCGTCAACTCCGCCTCCCTCCAGTTCGTCCCCGACGCGAAGGGTGACGACGCCCCCGCCACGCAGCCGGCGCACCCTGTGGAGTGCACCGAGTGCGATCCCGAGGGTCACGCGGGCGAGTGAGCACCTGGGCCGCGGTCCCCCCGAGCGTGCACCTGTTCTACGCCCGGGCCTACCTCACGCCGGGCGGCGCCCGCTGGGAGACCGCGCCCCCCGACCGCCGCCAGCTGCAACCCTTCCTGCACGAGCCCGGCCGCGCCCTCGACCTCGGGTGCGGCGGCGGCCGCAACGCGCTGTACCTCGCCGCGGCGGGGTGGTCGGTGCTCGGGGTCGACCTCTACCGCGGGCCGCTCCGGCGGGCACGGCGGCGGGCCGCCGCTCAGGGCCTCGAGCAGCGCGTCCGCTTCGAGCGCAGGCCGGCTTGCGAACACCTGGAGGCGGACGAGGCGCGCCATCAGCTCATCCTGGACGTGCTCGGGCCCGCCTCCGACCTCCCCGCCAACGCCCTGGATCGCTACGGGGCGGGCCTGGCCCGGTGCCTCGCCCCTGGCGGGCGGGCGCTGATCTTCACGTTCCTCACCCCGGAGGAGGCCGCCCCGCTCTTCGGGCCCCTCGCGCTCGTGGCGGAGGAGGTGATAGAGGCCGGGCGGTGGTGGACGCTGGCCAGCGGCTGAGCGCGCGAGCTCAGCCCGGGTTGCGCAGGAGCCCCTCGTCCTTCATCTCGATGTCCACCGCCTTGCCCTTCATCTGGAGCTGGTGGACCAGGATCTCGTCCGTGCCCGCGATCTTCTGCAAGGTGGCCAGCGCATCGTAGAAGTCGAAGCTCAGCGACTCGCCGAGGTCGGCGAAGGCCTTGTTCCACTCCACCGGATCCTGGCTCGCGTGCATCCGGCCCACCATCGCCGCGAAGGCCCGGGCGGACTCGTAGGCGTCGTCGTCCTCCCAGATCTCGTTCTTGGTGAGGCGCCAGTAGGCGACCTCGAGCGAGCGCTTCTCGTCCCGCCCGTCGTCGTTGCTGAAGTGGTCGTCCTTCACCTTGCGGTACTGCTCGAGGATCTCCACCGCCTTTGGCGGCCTTGCCGGGCGTGTTCCACCCGTAGGCGCCGCGGCCATCGCGCCGAGCCGCCACGTCACCGTACGTCGCCATCGCCTGGCCCGCGGTGAGGCCACGGACCTGGTCGATGCCCTTCTGGGTGAAGAAGACGTCCATCTCGAGCTTGGTCTTGCCGTGCTTGGCCCAGTTCCCGAGCAGCTTCGCCAGGCCCTGGGCCCCGTCCTGGATCCGGAGCTCATGGGCGGGCCGCGCCCCCAGGTCTTGCCCGAGCGAGACCAGGCGCCGCACCTCCTTCTTGGAGGTCAGCGGATCCTGGTCGGTGTACTGGAGCCGGTAGTAGCCCTTGCCCACCGGATCCTCGGGGGTGCGCACCCGCACCGCCTCCCACGACATGTCCTGCTTGCGCCCGAACAGGCCCTTGTACTGCTCCCGGAACGAGGAGCGATCGGTGCGCTTGTCGGCGCCTCCCCAGCGATCGATCGTGACCTCGTCCTTGCGCAAGGCATCCTGCAGGTAGAGGCGCTCGCCGAACGCGTCGAAGTGCGTATGGGACTGCCGGCTCACCGACTCCGTGGTCCAGCCGCGGGTGATCTCGACCCCGGTCGGGTTGCCGCGCCGAGTGGCCTGGCCGAGCTCGGTCGCGCTCTTGCCGTCGAGCCGCAGGAGGGCCTCGTAGGCCTTCTGCGCGCCCGGGCTCGACAGGTCCAGCTGGAAGGTGACCCGCTCGGACCCATCCTTCGCCTTCGACCACGAGCTCTGGAGCTCGAAGACCAGGCGCTTGGCCGCCTGCTCGTCCAGCTTGTCGGTGAGCTTGCCGAGCAAGGCGACCTGCTCGATGGCGGAGTCGAGGCCCAAGAGCTCCGCGCTGTCGACCTTCACCCCCGCCCGGGCCGCCAGCTCGAACGCGTTCTTGGTGCCGGTGCCCCGCTCGAAGGACACCTCGACCTTGTCGCCGTCCAGCCGGATCACCTTGACGTCCCAGTTGCGAGACGCGGTGTGCTTGGTGTCGGCGCTCGCGCTGGCCGACGCGGTGACCCCGCCCGCGCCCCACTCGTAGCCCAGGCCGAGCCCGGTGAAGCCGGTGACGCTGCCCTTGCCGACCAGCTCGAACTCGGCGCCGCGCGGCATCGCGAGGGCCTGGTCCGCCGTCATCGCGGGGTCCAGGACCGGCGCGGCGCCGTCCACGCTCGGCGCGAAGGCGCGGTAGCGCAGCATCGCGTCGGCCGAGAAGCCCTGGCGCCACGTCCCCACCCCCGCGCCCACCGGCGCGCTGTTGGTGTAGCTCACCTTGGGGGCGAAGGCGCCCTCGGCCTCGATCCAGCGCACCTTGCGGCCCGCCTCGGTCTGGGTCTCGGTGAAGGCGTTGCGATCGCTGCTCCACTTGATCCGAGCGTCCTGTGGGTCCACGTCGCGCCGCACCAGCTCGACGCCCGCGTCGAGCCACTCTACCGGGCCCGCGTTGAGCTTCACCGTCTGGGTGCTCGAGCGGGTCTTCACCCACGAGGGCGCGGGCGCGTCGAGGAGGCGAGCGGCCGGCCCCAGGTTGCCCTTGAGCAGGCTGACGTACGCGGCCTGGTGGGCCGGGCTGTTCAAGGAGAGGGTGAAGCTCGCGGACTTCTCGGCGTCCCAGTTCTCCTGGTCCTGGAAGCTCGCGGCGTACTTCGCGCCATCCGCGGAGTGGGTGAAGGAGATCTTGCCGTCGGCGTCGGCGCCCTTCTCGAGGTCCACCTCCACCCGGACCTGATCTTCGGCGAGGCGGGTGGCGATGACCCTCAGCTTGCCGTGGGCGCTGGTCTCGAAGGCGAGGTCCAGGCCGTCCAGGCTGCGCTTGGCGTCCATCCCGACCTTGCCCGCGCCGGTCAGCTCGAACCGCGCGCCCTCGGGCGCCGCCTTCATGAGGGCCGCGGTCATCGGCAACGCACCGTCGTGGCCCACCGGGGTGACGTACTTGTACGAGACCTCTTGATCCGCGTCGAAGCCAAGGGTCACCGGCTTGCCGGAGTCCTCCAGGATCTTGGTGCTCAGCACCCCGCGGTGCGCGAGGCTCCCCTCGCGGGTCTCCTCGTCCCAGCGCTTGTCCACCTCGTGGCCGTGCCTGACCTTCACGCTCGAGGAGACGTCGGTGCGCTCGGACAGCGGCTGCGAGCCGGTCAGCTCACCGGTCACGGTGGTGGTGCGCAGGTTGGGTTTCACGACCCGGGTCGCGTCGGCCTTGATGCGGGCCTGCAGCCCATCACCCTCGGGCTCGAGCGCGGCGTCGACGCCCCCCTGGACGGTGGTGGTCTTGTCGTCGCCGTCCTGCTCCTGGGTGACGCCGCCGCGCACCGTCAGGTCCAGGGTGCCGTCCGGCTTGTAGCGCAGGCTGCCCTGCGCGCCGCGGCTGGAGGTGGCTTCGTCCCGCACCAGCCGGACGCCGTTGCCCTCGATCTTGGCCAGGTCCTCGGCCTTGCCGGCCTTCAGGTGCATGAGCGCGGTGTACGCCTCGCGCCCCGCGGGGGTGGACAGGTCGAACGAGTAGAGCTGCTCCCGACCACGATCGGCCTTGAGGGTGAGGTCGACGTCCACCTTGCCGTCGCGGAGGCCGTTGGCGTCGAGCACCCCGTCCAGGCCCCAGGCCCGCTTGTAGGTCACCTGGACCTCGTCCTTGGCCAGGCGTCGGACCTCGAGCGACAGGTCGCCGTCGGCGCCCGCCTTCACCGTGCCGAAGGACAGCTTGCCGTCGGCGCTCAGCTGGGTCGACGCCTTCATCGAGAAGGTCGAACCCTGGGTCATCTCGGCCACCGCGTCGCCCGACAGCGGGAAGCGGTAGAGGGTCCCGACCAGGGTCTTGGCCGCCGCCACCGGGTCGGGGTTGGCCTTGTCGTAGATCAGCGGCCGGACCTGCTCGAAGCTGAAGGCGCCGTTGGCCGACACCGCCCAGCCCCCCGCCGCGGGCTGGGCCCGCTTCGCGTCGAGGCGCGCCTCACCCTGGGTCTGGGCCCACAGCGCCGCCTTGCCCTCGGGGAGGGTCCGCTCGAAGGACATCCGCTCCCAGCTGCCCGACGCGGAGTCGAGGAACAGGGACTTCACCTTCGCGGTGACGTCGACCCCGTCGGTCAGCGTGAAGGTCTTGGACTGGTCGAGCTTCTGATCCTTCAGCAGATCGAAGGTCAGCTTGCGGATGTCCCGCACCAGGGCCGGCGGCTTCTTCTCGGGGGCGGGCGTGGGGCGGGGGTGGTGTCATCCCGCGCGGGCACCGCCGCCGCGGTCGGAGCGGTGACGGGGGCCGCAGGTGGCGCAGGCTGGGTTGCAGCCGGCACCTTCACCGGGATGCGGATGATCTGCCCCGGATAGATCAGCGAGGGGTTCGCGATCTGGGGGTTCATCGCCACCAGGACCTTCGGGTCGACGCCGTGGCGCTTCGCGATGCGCCACATGTTGTCGCCCTTCACCACCTCGTACGGCTCGGTGGCGGTCGGGGCGCTCACCCGGGTCTGGGGAGCGGCCACCGGCGCCTCGGGCTCGGGCGGCGGCGCGTCGGCGGCCAGCGCGGCCCCGGTGCCCACCGAGGACAGGGCGGCCGCGCCGAGGATCGCGGCCGCCGCGGCCCTCTTCACCCGGCCGAAGGAACCGACCAGGGAGGCCATCCAGGCCCCCGAGCGCTCGGGGCGGACCGCGGGACCGGCGCTCGCCTCAGGGCGAGGGGCGTCGGGGATCCGCGCATCGGCCGGCCCCTCCGGCGCGGCGCCCTGGCTCGGCTCCGGCGCCGCCCCCTCCACCTGAGGGCGAGGCGCGAGCTGCGAGGCACCACCGGAGAAGAGCTTGATCGCCATGCGCTTTCAGCGGGAGCCGCGCCCCGCGGCGGGGCCCCTCACTCTGATCTTCGACCGGCCCTGGATACGGTTGCGCACAATGTGTGCCTTGGTAGGCAAACCCGAAGCCGAGGACCCTAGGAACCCCGCCGTCGGGTCAGGGCCCACGCGTAGACGTCCTCGTAACCCCGGGCCGAGACGTCCCAGCCCATCGGCTTGGTCATCGCCCGCCGCTGCATCTCGCGGAACGCCGCGGGGTGGTGCCGATAGGTCTCCACCGCCCACGCGCAGGTTGCTACCAGCGAGTCGGGGGTCAGGTTCCAGAGCTTGAAGCCGGTGCCCCGGCCGTGGGCCGGATCGAACTGCTCCACCGTGTCGTCCAGGCCGCCCACCGCCCGCACGATGGGGAGGGTGCCGTAGCGCTGGCTGTAGAGCTGGTTCAGGCCGCAGGGCTCGAAGCGGGACGGCATCAAGAAGAGGTCCGCCCCCGCCTCGATCTGGTGGGCCAGCGCCTCGTTGTAGCCGATGACCGCGGCGAAGCGGCCGTCCTCCCAGCCGTCGCGGGAGCGCAGGGTCGCCTCGAGCGCGCGGTCCCCGGAGCCCAGCACCACGAGCTGGGCGTCGAGGTCGAGGAGCCGGTCGATCACCTGGACCACGACGTCGAGGCCCTTCTGATCGGTGAGCCTCGAGACCACGCCGAACAGGGGTACGTCGGGCCGGACCTGCAGCCCCATCTCCCGCTGGAGCCAGTCTTTGCAAGAAGCCTTGCCGGAGAGGTCCCGCGAGCTGAAGTGGGCGGGCAGGTAGCGATCGGTGGCGGGATCCCAGATGTCGTCGTCGATCCCGTTCAGGATCCCGACCAGGTCCGCGCCGCGCATGTCCATCGCCTGGTGCAGCCCCGCGCCGCCGTCGGGGGTGCGGATCTCGTACGCGTAGCGGGGCGAGACGGTGGTGAGCATGGTGGCGTGGTAGAGCCCGCCCTTGAAGGGGTTCAGGTGCCCGAAGTCCTCGAGCGAGTCCTCGCGCAGCTCGTCCTTGCCGATGTGGAGCATCTCCAGCGCCTCGGTCGGGAACTTGGGCTGGTGCGCCATGTTGTGGATGGTGAGGACGGTGGCGGTGCCCTTGAACTCGGACTGCGCCTCGACCCCGTTCAACATCACCGGCACCCACGCCGACGGCCAGTCGTGCACGTGGATGACGTCCGGGATCCAGCTCAGCGCGCGGCAGAGCTGGAACGCACCCCGGGACAAGAGCCCGAAGCGCGCCGCGCCCCGCAGCGAGCCCTCCCCCTCGTAGATGTCCGGCCCCCCGAAGAGCGCGTCGTGCTCGAGGAAGTACACCGGCACCTTGGAGCCCGGCAGATGCGACTCCCACACCGCGCACCACGCCTCGCCCGACCCCATCGGGACCCCGAGGGGCGCGCTGTGCCGCCACATCTCATGGGCGGGGATGAAGCCGTACTTGGGCAGGAGCACCCGCACGTCGTGCCCACGCGCCAGCAAGGCCTTGGGCAACGCCCCCACCACGTCCCCCAGGCCACCCGCCTTCGCGAAGGGGACACACTCCGAAGCCACGAACAGGATGCGCATCGTCGTCTAGAACGCCTCGTCCACCAGGTTGCTCGCCATCTCGGTGTGGGCGGAGCCGTCATACCGCAGCACGACGCCCTTCTTGTCAACCTTGGTTGCGATCGCGACCGGGCGTCGCCACAGCCGCTGCAGGTTCTCCAGGGTATCCCGGGCCCAGTCGCCCTTGAGATCGACCCCCTGGTGCCGGTGGCGGAGCAGGAGCTCTCCGCGGTTCTCCCAGTTGCCGTCCACCACGTCGATGATCGGGTTCCCGAAGTTGGTCAGCGACGTGAGGAGCTTGTCCTTGATCTGGCGGAACTCCCGGCTCTGGATCTCCCAGTTGCCGGTGCCCTTGTTCACCCCGTAGGTGAAGAGCTTCTGCTCCTTGGCGAAGTCCTCGGTCAGGAACTCATCGATGAACGTGACGTCGTTGTAGAGCTTCCTGACCTCGAAGATCTTGGCGCGGCCCAGGCCGGTCTGCTTGTCCCAGCGCTTCCTCGCCGCGAGGTCGTCGCACTCCAGCCACTCCTTGCCGTACTGCCCCTTGTCCCAGCGCTCCTCGATGTTCCGGAACAGCTCGAGGCCCAGCTTGTACGGGTTGATGCGCCCCGGCTGCATGCCCATCGTGGACGAGTGGGTGTCGGCGTAGTCCATGAGCTCCGAGTCCTTGAGGGCTCGGGTGGTCATGATCGTGGAGTGCCAGTAGGAGGCCCAGCCCTCGTTCATGATCTTGGTCTGGGCCTGGGGCGCGAAGTAGTAGGCCTCCTCGCGCACGATGTCGACGCAGTCCTGCTCCCACGCGTCCAGGGGGGCGTGGTGGAGGATGAAGGACATCACGTCGCGGAGTGGCCGCTCGGGGAAGCGCTTCTTGCGCTTGGCCTCCTCCTCGAGCTTCTTCTTCTCGGCCTCCACGAACTCGTCCGGGTTCATGTAGCGGCGTAGGTAGCTCTTGTCGGTGGGGATGAGGCGGACCGACTTCGGGGATTCCTCCTCCGAGCGCGCCTCGGGCCGGGAGCGGTCCTCGAACAGGGCCCGCTGGTCGATCAGGTTCTCGGCCGAGAGGCAGGCGTCCAAGAAGCCCTCCACCCGATCCACCCCGAAGCGATCCATGTAGCGCCGGATCCGGGCGGCGTGGTTCGCCATCTGATCCAACATGCGCCGGTTGGTGCGGGAAGTAGTAGTTGTTCTTGAAGAAGTCAGCGTGGCCATAGACGTGGGCCATCACCAGCTTCTGCTCCAACACCGAGTTGGACTCGATGAGGAAGGCGTAGGACGGATCGGTGTTGATGACGAGCTCGTAGATCTTGCTCAGGCCATACTCGTGGCTCCGCGCGAGCTGCTCGTACTCCATCCCGAAGCGCCAGTGCGGATACCGCGTGGGGAAGCCACCGTAGGCCGCCACCATGTTCATCTGGTCCACCGAGACCAGCTCGAAGATGACCTCGAAAGGGTCGAGGCCGAACCCGTCGGCGTAGCCCCGGATCTCCCGTTGCATCTCCACCAAGTGCGGAGGGAGGGTCATGCCCGGGATGCTAGCAGGTGGGGGGCCCAGGCGCACGGCCCCGCCCCCACCCTTCCGCTTGCCCCCCCTCCGCGGCCGTGGTTTGACCGGGGGACGATGCGAGCCTCGCATACCCTCTCCGCCCTCCTCGCCCTGGGGGTCGCCGCCTGCACCCAGGCCGAGGGCCAGAGCCCGGCCGCCGCCCCCAAGAGCGCGGCGAGCCAGCCGGCCAGCCAGCCCGCGGCCGCCCCCGCCGGCTACTCCTCCGCCGGCCTCTCGTCCGCTCAGCGCAACGACGTCGACGCCGACGGCGTGGTCCGCCGGGGCCTCGCCCTCTCCGCCGCCCCGACCTTCACCGTGGCCCAGGTCCACCAGCAGGCGGAGGCCCTGAACGGGAAGGTGGTGAAGGTCTCGGGCGAGGTCTCGAAGGTCTGCCAGAAGGCGGGCTGCTGGTTCATCCTGCGCGAGGGCGACAAGTCGATCCGCATCACCTCGAAGGGCTACAAGTACTTCGTGCCGAACGACGCCCCCGGCATGGACGGGGTGGTCGAGGGCGACCTCCAGGTGAAGGTGCTCGACGTGAAGACCGCGCAGCACTACGCGGAGGACGAGGCCGAGGCGACCGGCAAGCCGGCCGAGAAGGTCGAGGCCCCGATCCACGAGATCGCGGTGGCCTCGGTGGGCCTCGAGCTCCGCAAGCCGAACTGACGAACGCGTAAGCAAGTGCGCCTGCTTCACACCGCAGACTGGCACCTGGGTCAGACCCTCCACGGCCAGTCCCGCCTCTACGAGCACCAGCGCTTCCTGGACTGGCTGCTGGTGCAGCTGGAGGCGCAGGCGGTGGACGCCCTGGTCGTTGCCGGGGACGTCTTCGACGTGGCGAGCCCGAGCTCGGAGGCCCAGGCCCAGTACTACGGCTTCCTGGCCGAGGTGCGGCGGCGCCTCCCCCGGCTCGAGGTGGTGGTGCTCGGCGGCAACCACGACAGCCCCGCCCGCCTCGACGCCCCGGCCGAGCTCCTGTCCGCCCTCAGGATCCACGTGGTGGGCGGGCTGCCCCTCGACGCCGACGGCCGCCCGGATCCGCGCCGGGCGGTGCTCCCGCTCGTGGGGGCCTCGGGCGAGATCGAGGCGCGGATCCTGGCCGTGCCGTTCCTGCGGCGGCGCGACCTGCCCCCCGCGACCCTCGAGCCGGGCGCCGGCGACGACGCCCACCGCAGCCTCGTGGCCGGGCACCGCGCCCTCTACCAGCTGCTCCTCGAGGCGGCGAGCGAGGCCCGCGGCCCGGGCGAGGCCCTGGTCGCCACCGGGCACTGCTACATGGCGGACGGCCAGATCTCCGAGCTCTCGGAGCGCAAGATCCAGGTGGGCTACCAGCACGCCCTCCCCGCCGACATCTTCCCCGAGCCGCTCGCCTACGTCGCCCTCGGGCACCTGCACCGCGCACAGGCGGTGGGGGGCCGGCCCAACGTGCGCTACTCCGGCTCGCCGATCCCGCTGTCGCTCGCCGAGCGCGACTACCCCCACCAGGTGGTGCTGGTGGAGCTGGACGGCCCGCGCTTCGTGGCCGCCACCCCGCTCGAGATCCCGCGCACCGTCCAGGTGCTCTACGTGCCGGAGGAGCACCAGCCCCTCGACATGGTGATCCCCGCCCTCGAGGCGCTCGGGACCGAGGCCCCCGAGGGCGGGCGCGAGGTCTGGCCCTTCCTCGAGGTCCGGGTGCTCCTCGACCGCGCGCAACCCCGCCTGCGCCAGGACGTGCAGGATGCCTTGCAGGGCAAGCCGGTGCGCCTGTTGCGCATCGACGCCCGGCGGCCGGAGGGCCGCGAGGGCCCGCGGGTGGTGACCCGGACCCTGGACGCCCTCGCCCCCCTCGACGTGTTCCGCACCCGCTACCAGGCGGTGCGCGGCGGCCCCGCCCCCGAGGCCCTCGAGCGCCTCTTCATGGAGCTGGTGGAGGACGTGACCCGGAGGGACGAGGGGTGAGGATCCTGGCCATCCGGGGCGAGAACCTCGCCTCCCTCCCCAAGGTGGAGGTCCGCTTCGACACCGGCCCCCTCGCCGAGACCCGGCTGTTCGCGATCACCGGCCCCACCGGGGCGGGCAAGAGCACCCTCCTCGACGCCCTCTGCCTCGCCCTCTACGACCGCGTGCCGCGCCTGCTCCACGCCCGCGAGGCGGCGACCGAGGAGCTGGAGGTGCCGGCGAGCGACCCGCGCGCGATCGTCCGCAGGGGCGCGGCGGAGGCCCGGGCCGAGGTCGAGTTCGTGGCGCAGGATGGCTTGCGTCACCGGGCGGTGTGGGAGGTCTGGCGGGCGCGAAAGCGCGCCGACGGCCGGATCCAGAACCAGCGCGTGCGCCTGTTCGCGGGGCCCGACGGGGACGAGCGGGAGATCACCGGGAACGGCAAGATCGAGACCCTGGAGCTGATCCGGAGCCGGGTGGGCCTCTCGTTCGACGAGTTCCGGCGCGCGGTCCTGCTCGCCCAGGGCGACTTCGCCGCCTTCCTCGCCGCCAAGGCGGACGAGCGGGCCGCGCTCCTCGAGCGCATGACCGGCACCCAGCTCTACGCCGCGCTCTCCGCCCGGGCCTACGAGCGGGCCAAGGAGGAGGACGAGGCGCTCCGCCGGCTGGAGGACGAGGCGGCCAACCAGGCCCCGCTCGCCGACGCCGCCCGAGCCGAGCTCGAGGCGCGGCTCGAGGTGGGCGGGCAGCGGCGCGCGGCGCTCGAGGCCCGGCGCGCCACCCTGGAGGCCGAGGCGCGCTGGTACGCCACCGAGCGGAGCCTCGCCCAGGAGGCGGCCCGGGCCGAGGCGGAGCGCGCGGCGGCGGAGGCGGCGTGGGCCCAGGCCGAGCCGCGGCGGAAGGACCTCGCCCTCGCCCGGGAGGCGGAGCTGTTGCGCCCCGCCCACCAGGCGCTATTGGCGGCGGAGGAGGCCTGCCGGCGCACCGCCCAGCGCGAGAAGGAGGCGGCCTCGGCCCAGGCGGGGGCAGAGGCGCGGGTGAAGGAGGCCCAGGAGGCGGCCAAGGAGGCGGCGGGGGCCAAGGCGAAGCAAGCCGACCTGCAGGCGGCGCGGGCCCCCGAGGTGGCGGAGGCCCGGCGCCTGGACGGCGCCCTCTCTGCCCAGGCGGTGACGGTGGGCGAGGCCCAGGCCGCGGCCCAGCGCTGGGGCCAGGCGGCGGGCGAGGCGGCGCGAGCCCGAGCCGCAGCCCACATGCTGGTGGAGCGCCTCGAAGAGAAGAAGGCCAACCTGCAGGCGTGGCTGGACGCCCAGGAGTCCACCCGGGTGCTCGCCGCCCAGTGGCCCCGCTGGTCGGCCGAGCTGGGGGTGCTGGCCAAGGCCCACACCGAGGCCAAGAACGCGGAGGACGCGGCGAAGGACTGCGAGGGGGTGGTGCGCCACGCCTCCCGAAAGGAGCACGAGGCGCGGGAGCGCCTGGAGGCGGTGACCCGCGAGCTCACGGCGGCGGCCGAGGCCCGCCGCGCCCTCGCCGAGGCGATGACCGAGGTCGGCAAGCCGTCCTTCGCCGCCCAGCTCAGCCAGGCCCTCGGCCTGGTGGTCGAGCACAGAAGCCGCCTCGAGGTGCTGAAGACGGTCGCGAAGGAGATCCGGTCGCTCCACCGCGAGAAGCAGGGCCTCGAGCGGGTGGTGGAGGAGCAGGAAGCCTTGCACCAGGCGGCCCAGGCCGAGGTGAGCGACCTGTACGCCAAGGTGGAGGCGGCCCAGGAGGCCTTCGCCCAGGCCCGCCGGGCCGCCGCGCAGGCCAACCTGCAGCGCGAGATGGCGCGGCGCCGGCACGAGCTGCTGCACGCGGGCGAGGCCTGCCCCCTGTGCGGGAGCGAGCACCACCCCATCCTGGAGCGCCCCGAGGAGACCCCGCCCGAGCTGGACGACCAGACCGAGGCCCTCGAGGCGGAGCGGGACTGGGCGGAGGCCGCCCTGCAGGGGGCGCGGGCCAAGAGCGCCGACGCCGCCCGAGCCCGGGACGCGGCCCAGGCCGACGCGGCGCGGCTGGCCCCGACCCTCGCGGTGCACACCCAGACCTGGGCCGACACCCGGGAGCGCCTGGCCCAGGCGTGGGTGGAGTCGCCGCTTCTGGCCCAGCACGGGATCCAGAAGGTGGCGCTGTTGGTGCCCGAGGCGCCGAAGCTCACCGGGAGCACGACCGAGCTCACCGCGGCGGTGGAGCGCCTGGACGAGCTCAGGGAGCACCTGCTGGGGCTGACCACACGGCAGGAGGGCTTGCAGGCGGAGCTCGACGCGGCGATGCGGCGGGAGGAGGCGCTCCAGGGCCGGCGGGGCGCCACCCAGGCCGAGGTGGACGCGGTGGTGGGCGCCCGCACCAAGGCCGAGCAGGATCTGGCCGCGGCCCAGGCCCGGGGCGACGCTGCCCGCGCCCGGCGGGACGAGGCCCTGGCGACCCTGGAGGCGCCCCTGGCCCGGCTCCCGGACTGGCGGGCCAGGGCGCTCCGGAACCCCGCCGCGTTCGAGAAGGACCTCTCGATCCAGGTCGAGACCTACGAGGAGCGCCAGCGCGGGCTGGCGGACCTCGAGCCCCAGCGCCAGGAGGCGCAGGCCAACCTGCAGGCCACCACCGAGAAGGACCTCGCCACCGGCCAGGCGTGGGAGGAGGCCAAGGCCACGCTGGACGAGCGCCACCGCGCGCAGGCGGCCCTGCACAATCAGCGCAAGGAGCTGCTGGACGGCCGCGCGGTGGAGGACTTCGAGCGTCGCCTCAAGGACGCGATGACGGCGGCGGAGCGCCGGGCCGAGCTCGCCGCGGCGGCCGGCCAGCGGGCCCAGGAGGAGGCCTCGGTGGCCCGGACCCGGTGCGAGGCGGCCCGCCAGGCCCGCGAGGAGGCCGAGGCCGCCCTCGCGGCCGACCGGGCGGCCTTCACCGCCGCGCTCGAGCGCTCCCGCATCCCGAGCCGCGACGCCCTCGAGCGCATGCTGGGCCGGGGGCCCGAGTGGCTCGAGAGCCTGGCCGAGGCCCTCGCCGCGCTCGACGAGCGCCGGGCCAAGGCCCAGGCCACCCACGAGGATCGCGCCCAGCGCCTCGCCGCCCACCAGGCCACCGACGCCCCGAGCCGGGCCGAGGCCGAGGTGCAGGAAGACCTGCGGGGCACCCACGCCGACCTCGCCCCCCTCGTGGACGAGCTGGCCGACCTCAGGGGGCGCCTCACCCGCGACGACCGGGCCCGGGCCGCCCTCGCCGCCCTGCTGCCCCGGATCGAGGCCCAGCGCGCCTCCCTCGAGCTGTGGGCGGAGCTGAACCAGCTCATCGGCTCGGCCGACGGCAAGAAGCTCCGCACCTTCGCCCAGGGCCTGACCCTCGATGTGCTGGTGGAGCAGGCCAACCTGCACCTGCAGGAGCTGCGGCCCCGCTACAACCTCCGGCGGGTGGCAGGCCAGGCGATGGAGCTCGCGGTGGTGGACCACGACCTCGGGGACGAGGTCCGCTTCATCGCCACCCTCTCCGGCGGCGAGCGCTTCCTGGTCTCCCTCGCCCTCGCCTTGGGCCTGTCCACCCTCTCCTCCAAGAGCGTGCGGATCGAGAGCCTGTTCATCGACGAGGGCTTCGGGAGCCTGGACCGCGGCACCCTGGAGGTGGCGCTCGCCACCCTCGATCAGCTCCAGGCCGAGGGCCGCACCGTCGGCATCATCTCGCACATCGCGGAGCTGTCGGAGCGCATCGGCTACCGGGTGGAGGTCCGCCCCACCGGGCCGGGGACGAGCGAGGTGAGGGTGAAGGGGGTTTGAGGATGGTTCGTCCACGGCCACGACCACGCTCACGATCACGATCACGACCGGATGGCGCGTGGGTGTAGGCGGGCTCGGCGATGCTCGCCTCTGGGTCTGGTCGTGGACGTGATCGTGGTCTTGGTCGAACACCTTCGCGCGGCTCAGGGCGCTGCGCTCGCGGGGTCCCGCGCCTCCGGGCACCGCAGGTTTGCTTGCACCCACTTCGCCAGTTCCGCCGCCATCACCTCCGCGCCTCTGGCGCTCAGGTGCACCTGGTCGCGGTACAGGCCCTCGCCCGCCGCGACGTAGGCCGGGCGCAGGTCGGTCAGCGTCACCCCGGCCGCGGTGGCGGTGCGGGTGAAGAGGGCTTGCGCTCCGTCGGGCTCCGGCGCCCTTGCCTGCTCCTGTCGGCGGGGGTGGTAGAAGGCCGCCACCACCGCGTGGTGGGCCCGCGCGTCGGCGAGGAGCTGGCCGAAGGCGGCGAGGCTCCGGTCGCGGCGCACGGCGAAGGGGAGCGGGCCCTCGGCCTCGTCCGCCCGGGCGGCCCGGTTCTGCAGGCGCTCCTGCACCGCGCGAGCCGCGTCGATAAGCGCCAGGGCGCTGCCAGAGAGGCGGTAGGGCACCAGGTTGGGATCGTGGGTCGGGTAGTCGGCGAGGTCCTGGGCGTGGGTGACCACCACCACCCCCTGGGCCCCGAACCAGCCGAAGCGGCGCGCGAAGGCCAGCTGGTTCACCGGGCCCCAGCTCGAGGTCGCCATCGCTCCTACCGCGACCTCGCAGGGCATGACGTCCGTCAACCGAGCCTGCATCCGCGCCGCGACCGTCTCGGCCTGGTCGAGGAAGTGGTTCCCGTAGACCACGCTGTCCCCCACCACGATCACCCGCAGCTGTCCCTCGGGCGCGGGGGTCGGGAGGGGGTCCGAGCGCATGCGCTGGGGGCTCACCGAGACGCGGTTGTGGTAGCGCGTGTAGTCGCGGCTCGGGACGAGCATGTACTCGATCTCCGGGTCCAGCTCGGCGAGGACGGGGTCCCCGAAGCCGAGCCCGAACCGGAGGACGAGCTCCGCGAGCACCGCGAGGATCAGCGCGCCCAGCCCGCCGAGCGCGACGCGGCGGGCCCTCATGCCAGCGCGGGGTTGCGGTGGAGGCGCCGCCGCAGCTCGGCCATGGGCTGCTCCACCCAGCGGTAGGCGAGCGCGGCGTAGCCCACCGCGAGCGCCCCACCCCCCGCCCACAACAGCGGCGGATCGGTGATCCCGAGCGAGGTCTCGAGGGCGGAGATGGCCACGTGGTGGATGAGGTAGATGGAGTACGAGTACAGGCCGAGCACCCGGGCCGAGGTCCAGTTGAGCGGCCGATGCCAGGGGAGCTCGGGCATGTGCACCGCGTAGTAGAACAGGGGGATCATCGCCAGCCCCTGGAGCGTGAAGCGCAGGGTGTCGCGGAAGAGCGGGTCTCGGTAGACGAGGGTGAAGAGCAGGAGCACCAGCCCCAGGCCTTGGGCCACCACCGCCGCCCGCCGGGTGGCGGGGAGCAGGCGCTGCGCGAGGCCCTCCTCGACCATGAGGGCGAGCAGGCACCCGAACAGGATCCCATCCAGCCGGGCGTCGGTGGCGAAGGTCAGGGT
Organism: Deltaproteobacteria bacterium; assembly: GCA_020632995.1. Classification (GTDB taxonomy): domain Bacteria; phylum Myxococcota; class Kuafuiibacteriia; order Kuafuiibacteriales; family Kuafuiibacteriaceae; genus JACKEN01. The sequence goes on from JACKEN010000010.1 coordinate 83,110, forward strand.
GCGGCTGTCGAACCCCAGCGCCTGCCGCGCGAACACCCGCCACGCGAGGGAGGCGGCGAGGAAGCCCACCATCCACGCAAGCCGTGTTGCGGTAGACGGGCGGCGGCAGAGGAAGATGAAGAAGAGGGGGTACAGGAGGTAGAAGTGCTCCTCCACCGCGAGGGACCAAAGGACGAACTGCCCATCCACCATCCACTGCGGCTGGGGCCCGTAGAGGTTGTAGTAGTTGCTGAAGTACATCAGCTGGGAGGCGAGGTTCGCGGGATCGAAGCCGCCCTCGACCAACCCCGCGGCGTAGAGCCCGTAGCCGGCGATGAGGGCGAGCCACAGGGGCGGCGACAGGCGCAGGATGCGCCGCAGGTAGAACGCCTTGATGTCCACCCGATCGTGCCGGCGCTGCTCGCGGTACAGGAGGGTCGAGATCAGGTAGCCGCTCAGGAAGAAGAAGACGGTGACCCCGAGGCCCCCTGGCACCACGTGCTCCAGGTTGCTGTGGGCGAGGACCACGATGCCCACCGCGAGAGCGCGGAGCCCGTCGAGGGACGGAATGTAGCCGGTGCCCGAGGTCCCCATGCCAGCGCTCCTGCCGACGGCCGGAGCCGCGGCGACCCAAGGGTCATGGGCGATATGGATAACCCCAAGAACCAGGAAGCGCAAGAGGGGCACGTCAGCGGGCGAGGAAGAGCGCGGCGCCGATCAGCGCGAACCAGAGCAAGACGCCTTGCGCCATCGGCCGCCACCCCACCGCCTTGAGGGCCTCGCGGGACAAGCCGAGGCCGACGAGGAACAGGGCCAACACGAGGATGCGCTTGGCCGCGAGCACCGCCCATGGCTTCACCGGGGCCAGCTCCGGCACCCAGGTGAACAGGGCGGCGGCGCCGAGGAAGCCGATGATGAAGTAGGGCCACTTGATGCCCTTGAGGCCCCCGCCCTGGCCGCGCTGGCGCCACACCGCGACCCCGATCGTGAGCGGCACGATCCACAGGGCCCGCGCGAGCTTGGTGGTGGTGGCGTACGTCGAGCGCCTCGGGGCCGTAGGCCAGGCCCGCGCCGACCACCGAGCTGGTGTCGTGGATCGCGAGGGCCGCGAAGCGCCCGAACTCCGCCTGGCCGAGGCCCAGGGCGTGGCCGAAGGGCGGGAACACCAACAGGGCGAGGCCGTTCAAGAGGAACACCACCCCGAGGGCGACCGACATCTCGTGCGCCTTGGGCTTGATGACGCTGGCCACCGCGGCGATGGCAGAGCCGCCGCAGATCGCGGTGCCGACCGAGAGCATCAGGCTTGTGTCGGCCGGCACCTTGAGCACCTTGCCGATCAGCCACCCGGTGCCGAGGGCGAGGGCGAGGCTCACCGCGGTCAGCCCCGCGCCCTCGGCCCCGACCCGAGCACCACCGCGAGGTTCATCCCCGCGCCGAGCGCCACCACGCCGATCTGCAGCACCTTGCTCGTCCACTTCTTCCAGCGGACCGGCAGGGGCTGGCCGGAGCCGAGGGCCACCGCCACCCCGATGAGGAGCGCGGCCCAGCTCGGCACCGGGAGCACCAGGATGAGGCCTGCGCCCACCGCGATCAGGATCTCGTAGGCAGCCACCACCTCCGGGCTACCACCCGGGCGGAGGATTCGCCATCCCAAGGTCACCCCGCCGGACGGCGCCAGACCTCGCGCACCAGGAACAGGTAGAGGGCGGCCGGCCACCCGAAGGCCACCACCACCCGGGCCACACCGTACCAACCGGGCGCTCGCAGATCGTGGTGGGGCATGAACCACAGGTCCACGCCGAGGGCCGACAGGCCCGCCCCCACCGCGGCGAGGAGGAGGTAGGGGATCAGGGTGTAGGCCACGGCGTCGAGGGCGATGTCGAAGCCCACCTTCACCTCGCTCGGGTGCCGGACCCGATCCATCAGGTGCAGGATCGAGGCGGCCACGACCAGGCCGAGGAGCGGGTAGAGCATCCGGTTGGCGACCAGGTTCCCGAACAGGAGGAGCCCGTCGATGACATCCACCCGGCCCAGGAGGACCGCGCGGCCGGCCCGGGTCGGGGCCACCGCGCCGGTGACCACCACCAGCCAGGGGAGGATGTCCCACAGGCGCCCTTCTCCCCGCCACAGGAACTTGCGCAAGGTACGTTGCGGCGACCGGATGACCCCACCCAGCCGCCCCAGGTGGGCGAGCATGACCCTAGCCCCTGCGACGCCGCAGGACCGCGCCCAGCCCGAGCAGGCCCACCATGAACGCCAGGCTGCCCGCCCCGCCCGCCTCGGCCGCGGTGCAGCCGCAGCCGCCGCTCCGATCGCCGTCCGGGTTGGGGGTGGGGTCGGGATCCGGGTCGGGATCCGGATCGGGGAGCTCGCAGCCCTCGACGAAGTCCAGGATCTCGATGTCGTCGATGCCGGCCTCCACCGTGCCCATGTCGGTCTCGTCCGCGATGACGAAGCGGAAGCGCATCCGGTTGGTGGGCTCCACCGCGTCGCGGATGCGGAGCGCGGCGAGGGTCCACTCGGTGGTCCGCTCCGCGACGCGGCCGAGCTCGGCCCAGGTCGCGCCGCCGTCGTTCGAGACCTGCACCACGAGGTCGGCGCCCTCGATGTCCGGGCTCGCCCGGCTTCGAGAGGTCCGCCGCGAGGTGCCAGAAGTAGAAGGTCAGGATCGGGTCCAGGGTGCCGCCGAGCGCGAAGACCGGGCTCTCGAGGGTGGTGGCGCCGCCGTCGACGTCGTTGTCGGAGAAGAAGTTCCCGCGGGCCAGGCCGGTGTTGAAGGACAGCTTGCCGTCGCCCGGGGTGTGATCGTCTTCGGGCTGCAGCACGATGCCCAGCACCGTCACGAGCTCGGGATCACCGAACTCCCACTTGCCGCGCAGCGCGGTGTCGGTGTCGTCGGGATCCACCGTCCAGTTGGGGGCCTCGTCGAGGGGGTCGGCGCGCACCACCCGGGTGCCCACGTTCACCGAGAACTCTTCGGTGAAGATCGGGCCCTCCTTCGCGGTGAACACCGCCCGGAGCTTCACGAACTCCGCGCACGCGATGGTGCTGGAGATGGTGATGTCGAAGGCGTCGGCGAGCTCGGCCGAGCTCCCCTGGGCCACCGCGGGCAGCGTCTTGGCGTCGGTGGTGACGACGGTGACGGTGCGGCTCGCCGCCTCGAGGCGCACCGTGGCCCCCTCGGCCGTGCCGAGGCCGGTGTTCTGGACCGACAACCTGACCTGCACCTGCTCGCCCGGCGCCGCGATGTCGTCGTTGGCGTCCGACACCGTGAACCCGGCCAGCCCGAGCACGGGCTCGGGGCACAGCTCGGTGACCTGGGTGCACATCCCGCCCCGGTCCAGCGCCGCCACGTCTCGGGGAAGTCACCTTGCACCTGCTGGAGCATGTCGAGGTGGGGCTGCCAGTCCTGCCGCGTCTCGCCCGGCGCGGTGACGAGCACGAAGGCGGCCCGGTAGTACGGGTTCACGAAACCGTAAGGCGGGTTGCGCGGCCCCATCTCGTCGAGCACCTGGCTCATCTTCACGTCGATGCGGTTGCCCCGCACGCTCGCGCCGGTGGGGATGTTGGAGAGCTTGTTGAGGGGCTCGTCGTTCAGCGTAGCCTCGGTGAGGTAGAAGAAGTCCTCGACCGTCGTCGGCCGGGATCCGGCCCATCGCGTACAGCTCGAGGGGCGAGAAGCCCATGTCGGTGCCCATGTTGGTGAAGCTGCCGTCGCCGTTGTCGACGAAGAAGTTGCCGTCGTGCACGGAGCCGTAGGCGTGGGCGAGGCGGCTCCAGTGGGCGTCGTCCCGGCCGAGGAGCGACGAGTTGCTGTTGCCGGAGGGGTCGGTGAAGAGCACGTGGAACAGCCACCGGTGGCTCAGCTCGTGCGCGATGACGCCGTGGTAGTAGCCCTCGATGGTGTTGAGGCCGTTGAAGGACCCGTTGCCCCACTGGAGCATGCTGTTCATGTTCGAGAAGCCCGACAGGCGCCCCTCGCCGGTGAGGCCGTAGCCGGCGCGGTTGTCGAAGCCCGCGATGCCGATGCCCGACACCGCGCTCTGGATGCCCTGGTAGTACGCGATGCCCTGGTGCGCCTGGTCGATGAAGGTCGTGTAGATCTGGATGGTGTCGAACACGTCCGGGTACTGCGAGAGCACCTCCTGGACGATCGCCACCTGGTTGTCCTGGGTGATGCCGAAGGCCCCCGGCCCGCCCACCGTCACCGTCCCCGCGCCGCCCTCGATGATCAGCACCTCACCCTCGCGGGTCAGGGCCTGCCGCTGCACCGCGTAGTCCGCGGGCTGGGCCACGAACTCCGGGTTGGGCGAGAAGTGCTGGTTGGTGCTGTCGTCGTGCCGGTAGCGGGCGGCGATGTCCGCCGGCGTGGGCTCGCCCGAGGGCGACGGGACCCCGCAGGCGGCGGCGCCGAGCACGGCGACCAGGGTGAGGGCGCTCTGCCGAGGGAAAGAACGGAGGTGCAGCATCTCGGGTCCCGGGATCCTGCCATACTCGATGCGCCAAAAGCCCCTGGATTTCGCACTCGAGCACCGGCCCCGTGATCACCCGCACACCAGCGAAGCGTCCCAGGCCGGCCACATCGGCGTTCTCCCTGTTTCACAACGACTTGCGTGCGATCACGGCGGGGTACGGGTGCCTTTCTACCGATGGCTCGGCCCGGTTCCCGGGTTAGGCTCTCGGCATGCACCGCCCCCTGGCGCTGTCGCTCGCCCTCGGCCTGGGGGTGCTCGCCCCCGCTCTGCCGGCCGAAGCCACCGTGGTGAAGGCCCTCAGCCTCCGCGAGAAGGTGGACGTCGCCCCGGTGGTCATCCACGGGGTGGTGGACCGCGTGGAGGTGGAGTGGGAGGTCCCCGGCGCTCGGATCCAGACCCTCGTCACGGTCAAGATCCTCGAGTGCATCAAGGGCGGCTTCGAGCCGGGTGATCGCCTGATCGTCCGGCGGGGTGGCGGCCAGATCGGCGACATCACCCAGACCGCGCCCGGCCTCTCGGAATACGAGCCGGGTGAAGAGGTCGTCCTGTTCCTCGAGCCCTTCGGCGCGACCTACGTGGCGATCGGCATCGGCATCGGCAAGTACGAAGTGGGCATGATGGGCAAGGAGAAGTGGGTGTCCCACGCCCCCAACGTGGCCGGGGTGACCTTCCGCGAGGGCTCGCCGCCGATCGTGGAGCCGATCCGGCCGATGACCCCCGAGCCCCTGCACAGCTTCTTGAAGACGGTGCGCTCCTACGCCCGCAAGATCCCCACCGAGCCCACCGCGATGCCGAGGAAGGGCGCGATCCTGAAGCCGCCGCCCAGCCTCCCGACCCTCCAGCAGCCCTGAGCTCGGCCAAGACGAGGACGCACTGACATGTCGCTCACCATCTCCGTCGCCACCGCCCTCGCCCTCTCCCAGATAGGCTGGCTCCCCACCGGCCTGCGCTGGGATCGCAGCCAGTGGCCCACCCTCCCGTACTGCATCACCACCAACGCCACGAACACCAACGTGAGCGCGGCGGGGCAGCGGCAGGCGCTCCTCAACGCGATCAACTCGTGGGTCTCGACCGGGAGCGGCGGCAGCCTGTCCTGCAGCAACTACCAGGTCTCCCCCGCCACCTACCAGTGCACGGTGGGGGTCGACGTCGGTGACCTCGAGTTCAACCTCTTCTGGACCCGGAACTGGGGCAACGGCTCCCAGGCCATCGGCGTCACCTGGAGCACCGGCAACGGGCGCTCCTGCGGTACCGTCACCGACGACACCGGCCGCACCCACAACCTGGGCTGCAAGTACGACTCGGACATCGAGTTCAACGACCGGGACTTCTTCTGGACCAACACCGGCGCCAGCGGCACCGACATCGAGTCCATCGCGGTGCACGAGTACGGGCACTTCATCGGCCTCGACCACTGCAACGACAACAACACCTGCAGCTTCGGCACCGGGATCATGTACGCCGCCTACGCCGGCGGGGCCAACCGCGTCCTGTTCAACGACGACATCCAGGGCGGCTGCGGCCTCTACCCCGGCCAGTCCGGCGGCTTCGCGTGGCCGTGCACCCTCGACAGCCAGTGCAACTCGGGGATCTGCGCCGCGCGCACCACCGACGGCTACTGCAGCCAGACCTGCGGCACCTGCCCCACCGGCTACATCTGCGACCTCGACCCCTCCAACAGCGGCCGCACCGTCTGCGTGCGGGACGACGGCCTGAACCGGGACGTGTGCGAGACCTGTCAGGCCGGCGCGGTGGGCGCCTGCCGCAACAACGGCATCTGCATGTCGGGGCTGCCCAACGATCGCTGCATCGAGCCCTGCAGCAACGGAGCCTGCGCCGACTCACGCTTCCAGTGCCTCACCGTGCAGTTCCAGGGCGGCGGCTCCGGGGACTACTGCTTCCCGCGCTCCAGCGACTGCGACGACCTGAACAACTTCAACGAGCTCCAGATGGGCCAGCAGTGCAACGGCAGCGTGCCTTGCGCCGGCAGCCTGACCTGCGTGGGGATCTGCACCCAGAGCTGCGACACCACCGCCTGCCCCGCCGGCTGGGGCTGCGAGGTCTTCACCAACGGCAGCTCCTACTGCCTGCCCGCGGTGAACGAGGGCTACAGCTGCGAGGGGCTCAAGTCCTGCAGCGTGGGCCCCTGCCTCACGAACCCCGCCAACAACATCGCGACCTGCTACCGGGACTGCGCGGGCAACCCGGGGGCCTGCAACAACGCCCAGAGCTGCAACGACTACACCCTCCAGTCTGGGGGGATGGTCTCGATCTGTGAGCCCCCCGGCGTGCCCCCCAACGCGCCCGACGGCGGCGTGATCATCCCGGACTCCGGCACCACCCCGGTCGACTCCGGCGTCCCCACCCCCGACAGCGGGGTGATGACGCCCGATGGCGGGGTAAACCCGGCAGACAGCGGGGTGACGACCCAGCCCGACGCGGGGACCGGCGGCGGGGTCTGTGAGTGCGACGTGACCTACTCCTGCGACCGGGTCAGCGCGCGTCTCCGGCAGCGGGGAGTGCGCGTGCGATCCCGAGTGCATCTGCGCCTGCGACACCACCTTCAGCTGCGACCGGGGCTGCGAGCTCTGCGACCCCGAGTGCGGCGGCGGCGCCCTGTGCGCCTGCACCGCCACCGAGTCCCGCGCCCCCGGCCACAGCCTCCTGGCCGGCCTGGCCCTGCTCGCCCTCTGGGGCCTGCGCCGACGTCGGCCGTAGGGCCTACGTGACGTGCAGGTGAAAGCGGGCTAGAGTCCCACCCGTGTCCTCGGCGGCGGAGATACCGCAGCGTGACGAGGCGCTGAAGTCCCTTGTCACACGGTTCAAGGAGGCCCCGGGGTCCGGCGCGTTCGTCGAGCTGGCCGCCGCCTTGCTGGCCAGGGGCCACGCGTCGGAGTCGCTGCGCATCGCGGAGCACGGGCTCCAGCTCGTCCCCGGCAGCGCCGACGGCCGCGTCGAGCGCGCCGCCGCCCTCGCCCTCGGCCGCCCCCGGGTGGCCTACGTGGAGCTGCTGCGGGCCCTCGCCATCCACCCCAACCACAAGCGCGGGATGCGCCTGCTGGGCCGCGCGTTCGTGGACGCGGGGGCGCCCGGGCGCGCCGCTGCCCTGCTCGCCAAGCGCTCCGGGCGCCAGGCCGCCGCCCCCGCCGGGGGGCTTCCAGGACCGCCCCCACATCGACGAGATCCCGGTCAACCCGCCGGTGATGCCGGCGGTGCGCTCGGGGGAGGACGTCCCCGCCCTCTTCTCGGCCCTCACCAAGGACCTCGGCCTGGGCTCCGCCGCCCTCCCCCAGCGGGTGCCGCCGCGGCGGGTGGAGGTCACCCAGATCATCCGCCGCAAGGCCCTCCCCCGCCCGCCGCGCTCGGCAAGCGAGCTTGCGGAGATCGAGGGCCCGATCGTCGACACGACGCAGCCCGGGCAGATCCACGACCTCACCCTGGAGGACGAGCCGGCCGACGCGGTGGTCACCACCCGCGAGCCCGCGCCCCTGTGGAACGGGCAGCCCTCGAACCTCGCCAACTTCGCGCTCGACGACTTCGCCCTCGACGACGAGCCGCTCTTCCAGGAGCACATGCCGTTCGAGGTCCGCCCGGTGGCCGGGCCCTACAACGAGCTTTCGGACGACCTGCCGAACCTCAGCGGCGATCTCGACCAGGGCGACACGGTGGTCGACGACATCGAGGACGCCGCGGGCCCGCTCGAGCCGATCAGCACCCCGAGCGGCCCGAGCCCGATGCACCTGGGCCCGCCGCCCCTGAACTCCGGCTCGCCGCGGCCCACCACGTCCGATCTCGAGCTGCCGGCCGGCCCGCGACGGCCCGCGATGGAGGTGCCGCAGCGGAGCCCCGCGGTGAACCCCCGCGCGCCCACCGCGCTGTTGCCCCCGATGGACGGCGGGAGCCGGAGCGGGCCCGACTTCGAGGGCGTCCCCCAGGGCGCGGTGGTCGAGAAGAGCCGGCGCCGCGAGCCCGGGCTCGAGCTCGTCACCCCGAAGGTGCCGCCGGCCCGCGTGGCCATCGCGGTGGCCACCGCCCTCGCCATGCTCCTGTACGTGGTGGGGCTGGTCTGGCTGGGGAGCGATCGCCTCTCGGTCTGGCTCGACCCGGCCAAGGAAAGCGCGGCGGCCCCGCCGGCGGTTGACAGCGACGGAGCTCAGGCGCAACGGCCCTGAGCGGCGTCCATGCGCAACGGCAGCATCATCGTCCAGAAGTACGGCGGCTCCTCGGTCTCCACCGTGGACAAGCTCAAGCAGGTGGCGCGCCTGGTCGCCACCCGCGCCCGGGAGGGCCACCGCATGGTGGTGGTGGTGTCCGCCATGGGCGACGCCACCGACGAGCTGTTGGCCAAGGCCCAGGCGGTGGCGGGCGAGCCGGATCGACGCGAGCTCGACATGCTCCTGTCGGTGGGCGAGCGCATCTCGATGTCGCTGTTGGCGATGGCGATCCGCGAGGAGGGCCTGGAGGCGGTGTCCCTCACCGGCAGCCAGAGCGGCATCATCACCACCGCGAGCCACGCCCAGGCCCGCATCATGGAGGTGCGGCCGTTCCGGGTCGAGGACGAGCTCGACGCGGGCCGGGTGGTGATCGTGGCCGGCTATCAGGGGGTCAGCTACAAGCGCGAGGTCACCACCTTGGGCCGGGGCGGCTCGGACACCACCGCGGTGGCCCTCGCCGCCGCGCTCTCGGCCGAGGCGTGCGAGATCTACAGCGACGTGGAGGGCGTCTTCACCGCGGATCCGCGGGTGGTGCCCGACGCAACTCCGCTTGCAGAGCTCGGCTACGCGGAGATGCAGGAGCTGGCCGAGGCGGGGGCCAAGGTGCTCAACGCCCAGGCGGTGGAGTTCGCGAAGCAGAAGAACATCGCGATCTACGCCCGCAAGACCGGGAGCGAGGGCCGGGGCACGGTGGTGCGCCTGAACGCCCCGGTGGCGCCCTCCGGGGTGCGCGGCATCGCCCACGAGCGCGCGGTGGCCACGGTGGAGGCCTCGGGCGTGAGCCTGGCCCAGGCCCGCGAGGCCCTCGACGCGATGGACGCGCTCGGCGCCACCCCGCGCCAGCTCAACCTCGCGGGCGGGTGCTTCTCGTGCGTGTTGGGGACGGAGGACCTGCACGAGCCCCGCACCCTCGAGGCGCGCCTCGAGGCGATCCTGGGGCCCGGGGTGCTCAGCACCGGCCGGGGCGCGGTCTCGCTCATCGGCGAGGGCATCACCCGTCACGCCCACGTGATGCGCGCGGCGCTGGACGCGGCGGCAGAGGTCGAGGCCGAGGTGCTCGGGGTGGCGACCTCGTCCTTCCGGATCACCCTCTTGGTACCTTCCCTCCGGGTGGAGCCCCTGACCCGGGCGCTCCACGCCGCGGTCGGGCTGGGGCCGGTGCCCGCGCTGCCGGTGGACTGAGTCGGCCGCGCTTCGCTTTCAAACGCTCGACACTGATTGTCGACTATAGCCTTGCTGCCGCTTTGGACCGGGGCTATGGCCCGGGGCATGAGGCGAGTCATCATCCTGGGCGTGTGCCTTGCGGTCGTCGCGGTCACCGCCTGCCAGAAGAACGAAGCTCCTCCCCCCGCGGAGGCGAAGAAGACGGAGCCGGTGAAGGCGGAGCCCCCGCCCGGCCCCGACGCGAAGGCCCTCCTCGAGCGGGCCAAGTCGATCTTCGGGACCCCCCAACCCAGCAACAGCTCCGACGACCCCGCGGTCGAGGCGGCTCGGGTCGAGCTGGGCCGGACGCTCTACTACGACAAGCGCCTGTCCAAGAACCAGGACCTGTCCTGCAACTCGTGCCACGACCTCGCCAACTACGGCGTCGACTCGCGCGAGAAGGACGGCAAGCGCACCCCGACCTCCGAGGGCCACAAGGGCCAGTTCGGCGGGCGCAACTCGCCCACCTCGTACAACGCCTTCTTCCACATCGCGCAGTTCTGGGATGGCCGCGCCAAGGACGTGGAGGAGCAGGCGCAGGGCCCGATCACGAACCCGGTGGAGATGGCGGTGAAGGACCCGGCCGCGGCGGAGAAGGTCCTGAAGTCGATCCCGGACTACGGCCCGAAGTTCAAGGCCGCCTTCCCCGAGGAGAAGGGCGCGATCACCCTGGTGAACGCGGCCCGCGCGATCGGCGCCTTCGAGCGCAAGCTCGTGACCCCCGCCCCGATCGACGAGTTCCTCGCCGGCAAGACCGACGCCCTCACCACCCAGCAGCTGAAGGGGCTGGAGCTGTTCACCGAGCGCTGCGTGGCCTGCCACATGGGCCCGGGCTTCGGCGGCGCCATCTACCAGAAGCTGGGCCTCATCAAGCCCTACGAGACCAAGGACATGGGGCGCTTCGAGGCCACCAAGAACGAGGCCGACAAGGGCTTCTTCAAGGTGCCCTCGCTCAGGAACATCGCGAAGACCGGCCCCTACTTCCACGACGGGTCCATCGGCACCCTGAAGGAGGCGGTGGCGATCATGGCGGAGCACCAGACCGCGCAAGGCGCCCTGTCGGACGAGCAGATGGCGGACGTGTTGGCGTTCCTGGATAGCCTCACTGGGAAGATCCCCAGCGAGTACATCGCGGAGCCCACCTTGCCGGCCAGCGGGCCGAAGACCCCGAAGCCCGATCCGTCCTAGCGCCCCGAGCCGACCGGCCGCTCCGCCACGAACCCGCCTTCGCGGCGCCATCCCCGGCGCCGTCAATCGTTACTTGTCCGTAACGGGTCTCCAGATCAGAAAAGCCAAGTCTCGTACTCGCCAACGCGAGACTCCGTTGGTAAGGGCAGGGCCCAGCTATGAAGTTCCTTACTCGTTGGATCGCCCCCGGCATGCTCCTCGCCTTCGGCCTCGCCGCTTGTCAGACCTCCAGCGGCCAGGGCCAGGGCCAGAGCAACAAGGCCGCGCGCCCCGCCAGCGCGAAGATGCCCACGTCCACCTATCTGCCCCCCGCCGCGCGAGAGAAGATCCGTAAGACGATGCGGGCCCACGGCGACGACATGACCGTGCTCATGTGGTCCATCATCTTCCTCGACACCGAGGGCGCCAGCGAGTTCGCGCGCGTGATCAAGGACCAGCCCTGGCTCGAGCGCCCCGCGAACCCCGAGGCGGTGCCGGCCGACGAGCGCGTGCCCGAGGCGATCTACGTGCTGCAGGAGCAGCTCATCCAGCGCGCCAACGTGCTCGCGGGCCTCGCGGATGGCCTCGAGAAGCAGCGCGCCGCGAAGCTGGCCGAGGCGTTCGGTCAGGTGGCGCAGACCTGCGTGGCCTGCCACGCCGCGTACCTGTACGAGTCGAAGGACGCGTCCGCCAAGGACGTGAGCGACGAGCTCTCGGCCCAGTAACGCCTACCGGAGCACGCGGTCGTACTTCGACCACACGCCCTTGTCCTTCATCCCCTGCAGCACCCCCACCAGCGCCCCGGACAGGAAGTTGGGGTAGCTGTTGAACATGCCGTTGGGGATGAGGTCGAACACGCTCACCGCGATCATCAGCGCGAAGATGGCGATCATCGCCTGATCTCGCTTGTCCTGGATCTTCTTCATCGCGGTGAAGGCCATGAACACCGGCCACAGCAGCATCAGGAACGAGCTGAGGTGCCCGAAGATCCCGCGGGCGCCGAGCATGATGATCCAGTACCCGTCGGGGGTGGTGGACTGCCGGCCGAGGTAGTCGTAGTTGAACTGCCGCCCGTACTTGCCCCAGCCGAACCACAGGCGCTGGGAGGCCTTCTCCAACAGGAGATCCTCGTTCTTGAAGCGGAACTTCATGGACTCCGCGCGCTCCGCCCCGAAGACGTCCTCGATGGTGTTCACCACCTTGGCGGTGGGGATGATCTCGTAGGCGCGTCCGATCGGGTACGAGAGCGACATGAAGGCGAGGAACGCCGCGATGCGCGTCAGGTTCTTGGGGCTCAGCTTGTAGGCCAGGGGCGCGAAGGCCAGCCCGTAGACGATGGCGCCGGTGCTCTTGTCGAGCACGAGGAGCACGAAGAGGAACCCGGTCACCACCTTCCAGTTGGCGAGGTCCTTGCGCCCGAAGACCCAGGGCTCCTCCTTGGTGCGGAGCATGGCCACCGACATCATCAGCACCTGGAAGTTGAACAGCGACAGCTGCAGGCCGTGGCGCATGAACACCATCGGCCGCCAACCGCCCCAGCGGATGGTCTGCAGGAACTGGTTGTGGGCGCGATACCCGTAGATCCACTGGTGGACCTGCGGGCTCATCCGGAGCTCCACGAAGATGAGGAGCGCGTACACCAGCATCATCGAGATGACGTACCGGTGCATCATGCGCATCGACTCCGCGGAGCGGATGAAGGCGATGCCCACGAAGAACGGCAAGAGGTCCTCGAGCACGTCGGTGAAGGCCATGAAGAGGCCGTCGTTGATGCGGAGGCCGGGGATCACCACGATGACCTGCTGGCCGTAGATCAGGCTGTCGGAGTTGGTGAGCGACGTGAAGACCGCCGCGAACATGCCCACCACGATGAGGGACTGGGGCCACGACCCCGGGCGCGCGCGGATCAGGTACTGCGGGTAGTTCAGGATCGCCCCGAGCACGATGCCGATGTAGGCGACGTTGTCCTTCCAGATGTGGGGCGTGGACGGGAGGCGGATGTACGCGCCCACGGGGGCGTACATCAGGACCAGGAAGACGATGAGGACGACCGCCTTCTCGGCCGACTTGGCCAGCGTCATCCCCACCACCGCGAGCACCGGGATGAAGGCGATCACCAGGATGGCGAACGCGGGGTGCTTGCTGAACACGCTGGCCAGCAGCATCGGGGGGAGGATACACGAAGGCCCCGGCCTGGACAGCCAGGTTTGCCTTGCCCCGGCCCTTGGCCCACCCCACCCCGCCTGCTATCGAGCCCGGGTGTCGCCGAGTGAACAGTGGCCCAAGCTGTTGTCCTACGCGCGCCTGGGCGCCCAGGCCCGCCCCGCCCCGCCGGCGGGGGACAACGCCCCCCGCACCGACTTCCAGCGGGACTTCGACCGCATCGTGTTCTCCACCGCGTTCCGGCGCCTGCACGACAAGACCCAGGTGTTCCCGCTCCCCGAGAACGACCTCGTCCACTCCCGCCTGACCCACTCCCTCGAGGTCTCCTGCGTGGGCCGCTCCCTCGGCACCATGGTCGGGGCCAAGGTCCTCGAGCGGCACCCCGAGCTCGCGGGGGCCGAGGTCTCGGCCCGCAGCTTCGGTGACATCGTGGCCGCCGCCTGCCTCGCCCACGACATCGGCAACCCGCCCTTCGGACACGCGGGCGAGGACGCGATAGGGAGCTGGTTCAAGGGCCACCGCGAGCACACCGAGGGCCTCACCGATCAGGAGCGGGCCGACCTCGAGCAGTTCGAGGGCAACGCCCAGGGCTTCCGGATCCTCACCCGGCTCCAGATCCCCAAGAACCCCGGCCTGCAGCTCACCCTCGCCACCCTCGCCGCCTTCACCAAGTACCCCCGCGGCGCCGGCCCCCGCCCCGCCACCGGCGGCATCGCGACCAAGAAGCACGGCTTCTTCCAGACCGAGGAGGCCCTCTTCGCCCAGGTCGCCGAGGGCACCGGCCTCGTGCCCCAGGACGGCCTCGGTGTGACCGCGTGGTCCCGCCACCCGCTCGCCTACCTCGTCGAGGCGGCGGACGACGTCTGCTACTGCATCCTCGACATCGAAGACGGCTTCCGCCTGGGCCTCGTGGACTTCGCCGACGCCCACGAGCGCCTCACCGCGATCGCGAGCCACGACGCTCGCTTCGTGCCCCAACCCGCGCCCACCGACCCCGACGAGCGCAAGGAGCGCATCTCATACCTTCGGGCCAAGGCGATAAACCACCTCGCCAACGAGGTGCAGGACGCCTTCCTCGAGCGCGAGGCGGCGCTCGTCGCGGGCGAGCCCCAGCCGAAGGGCCTCTCCGACGACATCCCCTCCGCCCAGGCGCTCCGCGACATCAAGGACTTCACCCTGCGCACCTGCTACCGCTCCCGCGGCGTGGTGCAGATCGAGCTGGCCGGCTACGAGGTGCTCCAGAGCATGCTCGACGTGCTGGTGCCCGCGGTGCTCGCCGAGGCGCCCACCCAGAAGCAATCCAAGTTGCTCACGGTGATCCCGGTGGGGCCCCAGCCGGAGTGGGGGGCCTACCAGCGCCTGCTGCGGGTGACGGACTACCTGTCGGGGATGACGGACTCGTATGCGGTGTCGATGTTCCAGCGCCTGACAGGGGTGAGTTTGCCGCGGTAGCGCCCTGTGCCACCGGAGCCGAAGGGAGGTACGATTCGTCGGCCCCCTCGCGATGAGCTGCCCTCGACCGGCATGAAGAGACTCGACCAATGCTCGCCCGCCGACTCCAGAGCGTCGGCTCCTACGCGGAGTTGGCGGTCGTGGCGACCGACGCCATGCGCGCCCGGACCCGGTATCACAACGCGTGGCTCACGTTGTTCGACCTCGAGCGCCAGGTCGCTCGAGTGCTCGGGGGCGGCGGCGTCGGGGACCTCGAGCAGGTCGAGAAGTCCGAGATGCTCGAGTTCGACATCTCGGAGGACAAGATGGTCCAGGCCATCCTGACCTCTCACGAGCCGCTTATCATCGAGGACGCCCCGCTCGACCCTCGCCCCAATCAAGCCCATGTGCAGGCCATCGGGAGCCGCACCATCGTCAACATCCCGCTGCTCTTCGATGACCGCAGCCTGGGCTGCTACGGCTTCGGGACCTTCGGAGACACCGGACCGATGCTCCCCGAGCCGGAGGAGATGGAGTTCCTCAACGGGATGGCCAGCCACATGAGCGTGGTGATCGCGCGCCTCCGGGCCGAGGAGCGTCGCCGGAGCGTCGAGGCACAGCTGCTGCGGGCCCAGCGGCTCGAGGCGATGGGTCACCTCGCCGGCGGCGTGGCGCACGACTTCAACAACCTCCTCACCGCAGTGCTCGGCAACGTCGAGACTGGCGCGCTCCGCCTTGCCCGAAGGCAGCCCCGTCGCGGAGTTCATCGACGACATCGATGACGCGGCCACGCGGGCCGCCACCCTCAGCCGGCAGCTGCTCGCGTTCGCAAAGAGGCAGGTCGTCGCCGCGCAGCCGGTGGACCTGAACCTCGTCATCTCTGGCCTGCAATCCATCCTGACGCGGCTCGTACCTGAGCGCGATCGCCATCCGAGCACCTCCCGGGCCGGACCCTGGGGACGGTGTTGGCGGATCCCGCGCAGATCGAGCAGGTCGTGATGAACCTCGTGCTGAACGCGAAGGACGCGATGCCCGAGGGCGGAAGGCTCCTCATCGAGACGGAGAACGTGCTCATCGACGAGGAGTACCGGATCGACCAACCGTCATGGGCGCAAGTGGGCGGCGCTTGGCGAGAGATGCTGACGGTGATAAACCGACTCCTGCGCGGGTTCGGGCATGCCACCGGAGAATCTTGCCGCGGATCTTCGATTCGGATCCTTCTTCCGGTGCACACCGCACTCGCAGGGCCCCGAGCGCGGAACGGCCTGGGACTCGCGTAGTGGTCTTCGGCGTCGTCGAGCGGCACGGCAGCCGATGGTTCGGTCTGGCGAGCCCGGTCTCGGCACGACCTTCAAGATCTACCTGCCGATCGTGGAGCGGGTCGCGGCCAGCGTGGGCACCAAGATCGAGCGGCCTGTCAAAGGCGGCACCGAGCACATCCTCGTGGCCGAAGACGACGAGCGTGTCCGCAGGGTGGTGCACAACACGCTGGCGCAAATGGGCTACACGGTGACCGTGGCGGAGGATGGCGCCGAGGCGCTCGAGCTGTTCGAGGCAGCGCAGCCCCCGGTGGACCTCGTGATCTCGGATGTCGTGATGCCCAACCTCGACGGCGCGAGCCTCTGGCACACCCTCAAAGCCCGCCATCCCAAGGTCCCCATCCTCATCATGAGCGGGTACGCGGCCAACGGCCTAGCCAGCCGCTTCGCGGCCGACGAGGAGCTCATCGTGGTCATGAAGCCGTTCCGTTCGCGAGAGCTCCTGCTCCGGGTGAGGGAAGCGCTCGATCGGCGCTGACCCGCGTCCTATCGCGCCACGCCCGCCACCGGCATGTCCACGCGGTACAGCGTGGTCCCCGTAGTGACGAACAACGTGTCCAGCGACACCCCACCGAACGCCACCCCGGTGGCCGCCTCGGGCGTCGCGATCAAGCCCAACGGCTGACCGGTCGCCGTGAAGCCCTGCACCCCGGCCGCGGTGGCCACGTAGACGTTCCCGGTGTTGTCCACCGTGACCCCGTCGGGGCGACCTGATGTGGTGGCGAACGGCGTGGGCGCGCCGAGGGCGCCGTCCGTCGCCACCCCGAAGCGGGTGACCTCGCCGGTGACGCGGTCGGTGAGGTAGAGGGTGCCCTCGTCCGGGCTCAGCTCCAGGCCCGCGGGCCCGCTCGAGCCGGTCTGGCCCTGCCAGTGCAACACGGGCGCCGCCCCGCCCAGCGGGACGCGGAACAGGCCGTTGAAGGCCAGCTCCGCGGTGCGCGGGCCGAGGCCGAAGTCGGGGTCGGTGACGTAGACGGTGCCGTCGGCGCGAGCCACCACGTCGTGGGGGCCGTTGAGCCGGGCGCCCTGATAGTTGGCGATCACCGTCTCCTGGCCGGCGGGGGTGAGCCGGACCACCTGGCGCGCCGCGTACTGGGCGATGAGCAGGTTGCCTTGCGGGTCGGTGCCGGTGCCCGCCGCCTCCTGGGAGGGGCGCAAGAGGACCTGCGGAGTGCCGCCGGGCGGGAGGTAGAAGACGGTGTCCTGGGCGTGGTCGGTGAACACCAGGTTGCCGCTCGCCGCACCCCAGGCCGGCGCGCCGAGGGCGAAGAAGCCGGTGGCGACCTCGGTGAGGGGGCCCGCGCCCGCGATGGGGCCGCTGTTCACCACCCCGCCGTCGCTCCCCACCCCGCCGTCGGCGCCGTTGGGGTTGCCCGGGGGCGCCCCGAGCGCGGCCCAGCGCTCGATCGCGCGGGCCTCCTCGGGCAGGAGGCCGGTCTGACCGCGGGGCGGCATCGGGTTCACCAGGTCGACCACCCGGAGCCCCATCTGCTGGAACACCTTGCTCCCCGGGACCGTGCTGTCGACCTGGGTGTCGGCCCAGGTCTCGAGCGCCATCGGGATGGGCGGCTGGACCGGCCGCACGTGGCACATGCCGTTGTTCCAGCAGCGCTGCTCGACGATCGGCTGGACCACCTCGTACCAGGTCGGCTCCACCGTGCCCCCGTCGAAGGCCACGCAGGTCTGGGCCACGCAGGCCAGCCCCTCGCCGCACTCGTCGGCGCTGTAGCACTCGGGGTTCGGGCGACACGCCGACGCCGCGAGCACCAGCGCCGCGCCCACCAGCACTCGCCTCACCATGTCATCACCATCCCGTTCGGCGCCCACTGTACCTGCACCGCGCTGACCTCCTCATCCTCGTAGTCGTCGTCGAGGTAGGGGTCGGGGGAGTTGTACAAGTACAACCCCAGGGTCACGCCGAGGCTCGCCACCGCCACCCCGAGCGACGCCGCGCTGGCCACCCCCCACTCCTGGATCTCCTGGTCCAGGTTGCGCAGGGGCGCCGCGCTCACCGGGTTGGGCTCGGCCGCCAGGCGCTCGTTCCGGTCCGAGCGCGTCTTGAAGTATCCGCGGAGGAACACCACGGTCGTCGCGAGCGCGACCGCGCCGATGCCGCCCGAGACCACGAGCCCCGGGCGCCCCCTCGCGCCGTCCTCGTGCTCGTCCATGCCGTTGAGCACCAGCGCCGCGGCCACCCCGGCCGCCGCCACCCCGAAGGTTGCGCCGGCCGCCACCGAGTAGCTGCCGGCCGCGTCGTCCTGCTCGCGCACCAGCGTGTCGTCCGCCACGGCGCCATCGGCCACCAGCCGGTCCCGGCGCGCACCGGCCCGCAGCGCGAGCCCAGTGAACGCCGCCCCCATACCCGACGCCACCAGCGCGGTGCCGCCCGCGCCCCACACCGCCGGGGTGCTGTCCCAGGGCTGCTCGGTGTCAAGCTGGGTTGCAGCAGGATCGGGCGCCACCTCGGCGACCTCGGCCTGGGCCACCGCCTGGGGCGCGGCGGTGTGCCGCGGGCCCCACCAGCGGGGGGTGTTCTGGGCGAAGGCCATCAGCGCGGTGTAGCGCGGCGCCCCCTCGGCCTGATCCAGCCACTCGAGGGCGCCCGCCCGGTCGCCGGTCGCGTAGCCGGTGATCAGCGGCCCGTGCACGAACAGCTCGCCCCCTGCCTCCCGCCACCCGTTGAGGAGGGCGAGGTACAGGGCCTGCGTGCGCGGGTTGCGGCTGGCCCGGGAGAAGAGGTCGCTCAGGGTCTCGTAGTCGCGCAGGCCGGGTTGCACCGCGAGCGCCTGCCCGCCCGCGTAGGCCACGAGCGCGGCGCGGTGGGTGATCGCCACCCGCTGCGCGGCCCGCACCCGGGACATCAGCTCCGGCAGGCTCGAGAACTCCAGCGTGTCCAACAGCGCGTCCTCGCGCATCTCGGCCACGGTGCGCGCGCTCGCCTCGGAGAGGTTGTCCATGCGCAGCGCGGGCGCCACCGCGAGGGCGTCCACCCGGCCCTGGAGCGCGGGGTCGCCGAGCAGGCGCTCCATCTCCTGCGGCTGCTCCAGCGGCGCCGCCACCACCCGCACCAGGCGCCGGGCCTCGAAGCGGGTGGCGAAGAGCTGGAAGATCTCGGCCGAGCGCCGGGCCTGGAAGCGCAGCCGCGCCTCGGTGGGGTCGGTGGACAGGCCGGTGAAGCGGCCCTGCTCCTCGGCGAAGCGCCCCGCCTCGGAGCCGGGCCGCCAGACCTCGGCCGAGTACTCGAGGTACACCTTCAGCTCGGGCTCGAGGTTGTTGGCAAGGAAGGTTGCGAGCTTGGTCACGAACTCGTCGTTCGCCTGGTGCGGGATGTTGATCCAGAGGTCCGCCCCCAGCTCGTTCGCGAGCATCGCCATGTACTCGTACGAGACCCCGCGCGGCCCGGCCTGGGTGTACCAGCGCGGCGTCACCCGGCGATCCCAGGTCGGCGCCACCGGGTGGGTCACCCGGCTCCACCCCGCGAAGCGCAGCACCGAGAAGCGGGAGAGCCGCTGCAGGAAGAGCGGGTGGAAGACCTGGCGCTCGAAGGTGGCCTCGAAGGCCGCGGGCACCACGCGGATCTCCCGCACGTGATCGGTGGGGTTCGTGGTGACGATCTCGAGGCTCACCGTGCGGTGAGCGGGCGCCTCGAACACCAGGCGCCCCGGCACGTCCTCCACCACCGTGGCGCCGCCCAAGCGGATCAGGCCGCGCCCCTGGTAGAGGGTCACGAAGCGCCCGCCGCCCAGGGTCGGGATCCGCGTCACCGCGCGCTGCCCCGGGATGAGCGCCTGGACCCAGCCGTCGGGGTCCTGCTCCACCAGCCGGCCGTCCGCGCCCGCCTTGCCGTGGGACTCCCACGGGGTGGCCATGCGGAACACGTCCACGAACGCCCACGCCCGGCCATCGGAGCTCAGCTCGCCGAGGTTCGTGCCCAGCGGCGACGTGTCGTTGGCGCGCGGGCGATCCGGGTCCGGCCTGGGCACGACCCGATCCGTGCGCGCGGTGGCCGACTCGCCGAGCCCCTCCGGGCGCCGCGTCCGACCGTCCGCCGTCCCCTCCGGCGTGAACCACACCGGGCCCTCCGGGCGCTTGGGCTTGGCCTCGACCGGCTTGGCGCGCCGCACCCGGCGGCGCTGGGTGGCGCAGCCCGAGGTCGCCACCAGGGCGCACGGGATCAGCAGGGCGAGGAGACGGGCGCGCATGCGGAACGGCCCGAATCACACCAGAGCCGCGACCCGAGGCCAAGTCCTGGGGGCCCGGGCCGGCGGAGCCGTCCCACCCCTCTCCGCGGGGCTCCGCCCCGCTGCGCGCTCCGCTTGCGGCCTGGGGGTCCCAAGCCCAATCCATGCGCAACTCCTCGGAAGGTAGTTCCGAAAACCACATTAGAGCCATGTTCCTCACCGTCGAGATCCGTGGCGCCGCGCGGCTGGTGCGGCACAGCCAGGGGGAAGATGTCAGCGACCCGGTCGCTGATTACGAGTGCAGTGAGGCGCCGGAGCGGCCCGTCGTGGTGGCGCGCTTCGACCTCGGCCGGATGGTGCGCGAGGGTTACCGCGAGGCGCCGGTGCTCGAGGCGCGCGGCCAGCGGCTCCCCGACCCGCGGGTGGTGGCGGGGACGTCGGCCACCTTCACCGGCGGCGGGAGCGCCCAGGACGGCGACGACGAGGGCGGGGACCTCCGCGATCGCCCGAAGAAGGTCCACGAGCGCCTCGGGGTGCCGGACCAGGGCCAGCTCCTCAGGATGGCCCAGGAGCGCCCGCGGCGCCTCCTCCGACGGCTCTACGCCGAGTCCCGGCGGCGCGGCCCCCTCACCCTCCGGTTCGTCCGCCCGCTCGTCAGCGGCCGGGCCCTGGTCGACATCTCGGTCGACGGCCCCGCCCTCCACGCGGTGGCCCGGCTCGAGCTCAGCGGCCCCGCCACCACCGCGGAGGCCCTGGTGCCGCCGATGGCCCTGGTGGTCGAGGTCGACGCCGAGCTCCGCCCCACCGGCGACCTGGACGACATCCGCACCCAGCTCCGCGGGCCCAGCTTCGCGGGGGGGTTGCAAGCGGACGTAGCGACTCGGCTCGGCGCGGTGGTGACCCGGCTCTGCCGACGCCCGAACCGGCGCGGCGCGGTGACCCGGCTCCTGCGCACCTGGCTGCAGCCCGAGCCCCGCTGGGCGGTGGCGGTGGCGGAGCAGCTCCTCGCCGCCCCCGAGACCCTCCCGCTCACGGCGGGCCACGACGCTCCCGCCCGCCCCAGCCTGACCCTGACCGACATCCTCGAGCAAGCGTCGGCCCAACGGGCCGCGAGCGAGGGAGGTGCCCAGGGGACCCGTACTCGGGTCCCCGTCCGGGTGCTGGAGGGAGCGCCGGACCCAGAGCCCGATCTGGCGCCCCGCGCCGGCCCGACCCTGCGCTGGCTGGACGACGTCCACGCCCAGGTCGTGCTGGACGACGCGCCGTCGCCCGAGGCCACCGCGGAGCTGTTGACCCTCTTCGCGGCGGGCGCGGTGCTCCTCGACGCCCTGACACCAGTCACGAATCGGTGACTCCCCGCCCCGGGTGTCACCCCGAGACCCACCTCGGGCCCGACGCGCCCGGGGTATGGTGTGGCATTCCCCCTGCACAACCGGCGCTCCCATGGTGAAGCGGGAGACGGTGACGGGGCTGGCGCGGCGTATGCTGCCGGATGCACGGCTGGCGCGGTTACAGGACCTGCAGCTCCTGGACGCGGGGCACGGCTACGACCCCTTCGGGGCCAACCGCGAGTGGATCGGCTTCGGGGCGGGGCTGATGCGTTTCTTGTACGAGAAGTGGTTTCGGGTCACCTCGCACGACGCCCACCACGTGCCCAGCTCGGGCGCGGCCATCCTCGCCTCGAACCACAGCGGCACCCTCCCCTACGACGCGACCATGATCTGGAGCGACGTGCTCGAGCACACCTCGCCCCCCCGGCTCGTGCGCCCGGTGATGGACCACTTCGTGCCCCTGCTCCCGATCGTGGGCACGTTCTTCGCCCGCGCGGGCGGGGTGGGCGGCAGCCGCGGAAACGTGCGCGCCCTCCTCGAGGCGGGTGAGCTCTTACTGATCTTCCCAGAAGGCACGGTGGGGATCGGTAAGCCCTTCCGTGAGCGCTACCAGCTCCAGCGCTTCCGGGTCGGGCACGCCGAGCTCGCGATCCGGCACCGCGCCCCGGTGGTCCCGGTGGCGGTGGTGGGGGCGGAGGAGCAGATGCCACAGCTCACCCGCATCCAGGCCGGGGCCAAGCTCTTCGGGGCGCCGTACATCCCGATCCCCGCCACCCTGCTCCCGCTGCCGGTGCACTACCACATCTACTACGGGGCGCCCTTGAACCTGCACGAGGACTACCGGCCCGAGCAGGCGGACGAGCCCGCGGTGGTGCGCGAGGCGGCGGACCGGGTGCAGGCCGCGGTGGCGGGCCTCATCACCCGCGGCCTCGAGGAGCGGGAGGGGGTGTTCCGATGACCCGGGTGATGATCACCGGCGCCACCACCCCGATCGGCGCGTCGTTCGTGCGCAGGCTGGCTTTCGACGACGCGATCGAGCAGGTGCTCGCGCTCGGCCTCGAGTCGGACCCCGGGCCGGAGCTCCTGGAGCTGCCCAAGGTCGTGTATCGGCAGATCGACCTCACCCGGGGGCGGAGCCTCAGGGACCTCTTGTTCACCGACGTGAAGCAGCTCGGCATCGAGGCGGTGGTGCACACCGCCCACCACCGCCGGGCCACCGACGAGGGCCCGCGGATCCACCGCCTGAACGTCGGGGTGACGCGCGAGCTGATGCAGCTCTGCCAGCACCACCCGACGGTGCGGCGCTTCGTCCACCGCAGCCACGGAGCGGTCTACAAGGTGAAGGCGGATCAGCCCGCGGTGATCGGCGAGGACCACCCGCTGAACCTCGGCCCCAGCACCCCGCAGTGGATCCGCGACCGGGTGGAGGCGGACCTCATGGTGTGCTCGCAGATGGGGATGTGCCCGATGAAGGTCGTGGTGCTCCGCTGCGCCGAGGTCCTCGCCCCCCGGAGCGGGAGCCAGCTCTACGACTACGTCTCGTCGCGGGTCTGCATGCGCCCCCTGGGCTACGACCCGATGATCAACCTGCTCTCGCTCGACGATCAGGTGGAGGCCCTCTACCGCGCCCTCGTCACCGAGGACGCGCAAGGCGTCTTCAACATCCCCGGGCGCGACACCCTGCCCCTGTCGGAGCTGATCCACATGATGGGCCGCCCGGACGTGCCGATGCCCGGGGTGCTCCTGAGCCCGCTCTACCGCCTGCGGGGGCGGCTGGAGCGGCGGGAGTTCCGCTACGACATGAACCACTGGCGCTTCCACTTCTCGGGGGTGCTCGACGGCCGCCGCGCCAAGGCGGTGCTGGGCTACGAGCCCTCCCACCCCCTGCGCCCCACCGAGCTGGCGGTGCACTGGCACATGGGTGAGGACACCATCGACCTGATGCGCCAGCAGTGACAGTATCCGCGGGCCTTGTCCGGTGTGTACGCCAACGTCATCGGGTTCGACGACGCGCCGTTCCCGCGTGAGCACCGGGGCGACGTGCGCCTGGTGGGCACCGTCTGCTCGCGCACCCGCCTGGACGGGGTGCTCTCGAGCCGGGTGCGCCGCGACGGCCGCAACTCCACCGAGACGATGATCGCGATGATCGAGGGCTCGGCCTTCGCCGCCCACGTGCAGGCTGTACTGCTCCAGGGCATCGCGGTGGCCGGCTTCAACGTGGTGGACGTCCACGCCCTCCACGAGGCCCTCGGCCGCCCGGTGCTGGTGGTGGCGCGGCGACAGCCGAACCTCACCAAGATCAAGCGGACCCTGCTCCAGAGCATCCCCGGTGGGGCCCGCAAGTGGCGCCTGATCGAGCGCCTGGGCGAGATGGAGCCCCTGCGCCAGGTCTACGTGCAGCGGGTGGGGCTCGACCGCACCGCGGCCCGGAACCTCCTCGCCGCCACCACCCTGCACGGGAACCTGCCGGAGCCCCTGCGCCTCGCCCACCTCATCGCGGGCGGCGTCACCACCGGCCACAGCCGAGGGCGGGCCTGAGGGTGGCAGGCCCGGTGCGCGAGGCGGTGATCGAGGTGCCGCGCTGGAGCTTCGTGAAGCGCAAGGACGACGGCTCGGTGGACTACGTCTCGCCCCTCCCCTCCCCCTTCAACTACGGCTCGGTGCCCGGCACCCTGAGCCCCGACGGCGACCCCCTCGACGCCCTCGTGCTCGGCCCCCGCCTCCCCCGCGGGGCGAAGGTCAGCCTGCCGACCCTGGCGGTGGTGCACATCCTCGACGCGGGCGACGAAGATCCGAAGCTGGTGCTCGGCCCGCCCCCCCTCTCGGACGCCGACCGGCGCGCGGTGCAGGCCTTCTTTCGCCTCTACGACGTGGCCAAGGGGAGCCTGAACCGCCTGCGGGGCAAAACCGGCGAGACACGGTTCGTGCGGATGGAGATCCTCGACTGAGGATGCCCGAGCCCTCATACCTGAGCC
The DNA here is from genome assembly GCA_020632995.1 of Deltaproteobacteria bacterium. Taxonomy (GTDB): domain Bacteria; phylum Myxococcota; class Kuafuiibacteriia; order Kuafuiibacteriales; family Kuafuiibacteriaceae; genus JACKEN01. The sequence continues at coordinate 107,548 of JACKEN010000010.1, forward strand.
CGGGAGCCTGTCTCTGAACCCTGACGCCTGTCTCTGAATCCCGAGCCCTGATGCCTGTCTCTGAATCCTGAGCCCTGATGCCTGTCTCTGACCCCTGAAGCCGAGGCATCGCATCTGCGCGGCGTCAGGCCTCAGAGACAGGTTTCAGGCTTCAGGGGCCAGGCGTCAGGCGTCAAGCACCACAATGGAGAGCGCCCTCAGCGCGCCGCGATCCGCAGACCGCCCTGCACATCGGCGCGGCCCGCCTCCGGCAACCCAGCCTGCACACCACCCACCGCCGCCTCGACCAGGGCCACCACCCCGGGGCGCACGTTGGCGATGACCGCCTCGGGCTCGGGGGCGTTCATCCACGCCGCGGGGTTCAGGAGGCGCCGGGGGTGCAGGATGCGGCGGTCCGGCTTGCCCAGCTCCACCGTGAAGGCGCGGGTGCCGTGGGTCTGGTCGAGCCAGTCGTCGAGGTCCCCCACCGTGGGGTACAGCCCCGAGGCCGGGCGCACCTCGTACGGCGCGGGCTGGGCCGCGGTGAACGCGGCGGCCAGGGCCTGATACACATCCCGCGCGGGGTGCGGCCGAGACGTGAAGGCCCACGGGTACAAGAGCAGGTCGCCGAAGCTGTGAAAGCCCACCGACACCTTCGGGCGCACCGCGTCCGCCACCGCCATCAGCGCGCGGGTCTCGGGCTCCGAGGCGGGAGCGGGGCCGGTGTAGTGGGGAGAGAGCCGGAACCGGGAGCCGGCGAAGGGGTGCCAGGGTCGGCGCTCGGTCACCCAGGGGAAGTTGCGGTTCAGGTCCACCCCCCGGGCGTTGCCCCGGCGGCCGGCGCGCAGGCCTGCTTGCAGACGAGTCAGGTTGTGGGCCACCGCGTCGGGGTTGACGTTCGGGAGCACCACCAGGTGCAGCTTCGGGCGAGCGCGCAACAGATCCTGCACCACCTCGAGCGCGGCCAGGCCCCCGATGAGCTCGGCCCCGTGCATGAGGGCGGTGACAAGCACCGCGGGCTCACCCCGGGGACCCCAGTGGTAGGCGACCAGGGGCCGCCCCTCGACCGACGTGCCCAGGGCCTCGGCCCGGCCCCCGGTGTCGGCGGCGAGGCGACGCCAGGCGGCGTCGAGCTCGAGGAGGGGGAGGTACCCACGGCAGAGCGGGGAGAGCGACGCGGGCACGTCGCCAGTGTGACAGGATGATGGCGGGCAGCGCCAGCCTCAGATCAGCGCCGCCACCCTGGCCCGCGCCAGGTCGGCCAGGGCCTGGGTGTCCTGGGCCGCCACCGACGGCAGCGCCTCACCGAAGCTGAGCCGGATGGCGGTGCGGGGCCGGGCCGCGAACGCGACGTAGTGCGGCACGAAGGTGTCCTGGCCCACCCAGGCCAGGGCCGGGTCGGGGAGCCGGATGCCCACCGGCACCACCGGCACCCCGAGCTTCCTGGCCAGGCCGAACAGGCCGGGGGCGAAGGGCAAGAGCTCGTCGCCTCGGGTGGTGGTACCCTCGGGGAAGTTCAACAGGGGCACGTCGGCCTCGAGGACGCTCCGGGCCGCGCGCAGGGCCATGGCCCCGGCCCGGCGGCTGTTGCGGTCCACGAAGACCACCCCGAGGCTCTGCATGCCGCGCCCCAACAGCGGCCAGCCCGCCAGCTCGCTCTTGGCGATCGCCAACGACGGACACGCCGCCGCCACGATCAGCGGATCCAGGTAGCCCACGTGGTTGGCCGCGAGGAGGCACGCCCCCTCCGGGAGCCGCCCCCGCACCTGGAGATCCACCCCGTGCCGGGCGAGGAGGCGCCGGGAGAGGTGGCTGAAGAACGCCGCCGCCTCCGCGTGGCGCTCGTCCATCCTCGACTCCGGGGGGCGGGCGCGCAGGGCGGCTCGGGCCGCCCACCAGGCCACGTGCAGGGCCCGGTCCGCCACCCGGACGGATGCAGGCCACCTTGCCAGGGTGGCGGGAGAGAGCGCGAGGGTCGAAGCGTCGACGCTCATGACGCCCTCAAGCCGCCGCGCCCATCCGCGCGCGCTGGCCGAGCAGGCCGAGGCGCTCGAAGCGCGCCCTGGCCCGCTCCAGCCCGCCGCGGTCGATGCGGGAGATGATGCGGGGGTGGCCGGCGCCGTAGAAGTCGTCCCGGACCTCGAGCTCCTCCGCCCCCAGCATGGAGTGGAGGCTGCGCGCCGCCTTGTTGTCGGACTCCACCGTGAACCAGACCTCGTCGCAGCGATCCACCACCGCCTGGGTGAAGGCGCGCAAGAGGGCCAGGAGGGCGCGGGTGCCCTGGTACTCGGGCAGCATCGCCAGCGTGGTGCAGTAGCCGATCTTGTCCCGGACGAAGGCGAGGAGGTAGCCGACCGGCTTGTCCTCGACCTCGACCACGAAGCAGGTCTCGGGGAAGAAGTCGCAGCAAAGGCGTACGTAGTAAGGACCGAGGGTGCCCTCGCCGCACTCGCCGAAGAGCGTGTGCTCGAGGTTCATGAGGGTGTCGAAGTCGTCCCGTCGAAGCGTGCGGACCTGATAGCGAGCCATGGGTTCGCCTCCCTTCTCTTGGGAGGACAGGTTGCAGGCCGATGGTGACAGGTCGGCGGCCGCTCGGCGCCGGACGGTGACGGTTGGGCGAAGAAAGGCCCGCTACTGGCAGTAGTACCCGGTTACCTGGTCGATGTACCCACATGTGGACCCGTTCGACGCGCAGTCCTGGCGCTCGATCTGGCCCTCCCGGGTGCACCACACCGCCACGTCGCCCTCGCACCGGCCGAGGAAGTCGAGGTCCCCGCAGCTGCTGGGGATGCAGTTGTAGTGCGGGTTGTCGTCGTAGCTCTCGGGCACGCAGGACTCCTGACAGACGCCGCACTGCCGGTTGAGCAGCTGGCCGCGCTGACACCACAGCAGGACGTTGCTGCGGCACTCCCCGCGCTCGCCGATGCCCTGACAGGGATCCTGCGCCCGGTTCACGCAGCGGTAGCCGCTGGCGCCGCTGTCCCAGGTGCAGAGCTCGCTCGCGGCGCAGGTCTCGGTCTGCAGGGTGCTGTCGGTGCCACACCAGATCGCCTGGGTCTGGTCCGCGCTGCACTCGCCCTCCGCGTCGACGGCGCCGCACGGCTGGGGCGGCGGGGGCGTGGTGGTGCCCACGTAGGACTCGATCCAGGCCCGGTGCACGTCCACCCGGGTGTAGTTGTCCTGGCCCACGCAGTTGCCGTCGCCGTTGGACAGGTCGCCGGCCACCCGCACCGTGCCGTCCGAGGCGATGACGAAGACCGGGCCGCCGCTGTCGCCGAAGCACACCCCGTGTTGGCCCTGGCCATCGATGGTGAGGGTGTCGCCCTGGAGGCGCACGATCGGCTCGGCGGTGAACTCACGCTCGCCGTAGCTGCCGTCCTCCTGCTGGCCGTACCCCGAGGCCTCCGCGGTGCGGTTGAGCCAGGTGCTGTCCATGTTCTCGTGCAGGATGGGCACCGGCTGCACGGTGGGCGCGAGGTCGCGCGCGTCGCGGGTGAGCTCCACCAGGGTCATGTCGCCGTTCGGGTTGTCGATGACCCGCCGGATGTTGAAGCAGATGTTTGGGTTCGCGGGCTGGTTCCCGATGCAATACCGGTTGCTGGTGTTCAGCGTGCAGTGGGTCGCGGTGAGCACCCAGGTGTAGTCGATCAAGAGCCCCGAGCAGACGTCGAAGGACCCGATGGCCAGGATCTGATCGTCGGTGAGGGGCACGTAGGTCGGCCGGGTGGTGCCGTAGTACACGCTCGCCGGCTGGCGCGGCTTCACCGGCTGCTCCATGCACAGGTCGCCCGCGTCGGGCGGGGTCCCTGCGTCGGGGGTCACCGGGACGCCGGAGTCGGGGGTGGGGGTGGTGCCCCCGTCGGGGTCGGGCGTCACCCCCGCGTCGGCCGGCGCCTCGACCCCGGTGTCGGGGGTGGCGGCGACGCCGGAGTCCGCGGGGCGCTTGGTGCCCGCGGCGCCCCGCCGACCGGAGTCGCCGTCGGGCACGCAGGCCGCCGCGCTCAGCGCCAACAGGAGGGCCGGCAGGCCCGCTTGCATGATCCCGGGTCGTGTGAGTCCCAGCACCCGGTCTTCATACACTTTCAGGGGGCACCGGCGCCCTCCGACGATGGGCGGGGGGCGCGCTCAGGCAGCCTGACCGGCGGCCCGGAGGGTGTCCTGGGCCTCACGGAAGCTCACCATGGCGCCGCGGTCCGGGTCCCACAGGTCGAGCTGGAAGCAGCGCAGCATGTCCTTGGGCGAGAAGCTCGTCTCGCCCGGGGCCTGGAGCTCGGGCACCGCCGCCATGGTCTCCTCGAGCCGGTAGAACGGGATCTGGGAGTTCAGGTGGTGCACGTGGTGAAAGCCGATCTCCCCCGTGAACCAGCGCATGAGGGGTCCACCCGTCATCATGCTCGAGGCGTGCAGGGCCGCGTCGGTGTACTCCCAGTCACGCCGGTCCCGGATGATCGCGTCCGGGAAGTTGTGTTGGGCGTAGAACAGGTAGCTCCCGGCCGCGCAGCTGAACGCGAGGGGCAGCCAATACGCGAAGAACGCGAGCGACCAGCCGCCCACCCAGACCAGGAGCGCCATGAGCCCGTAGTGCACGAGGAGCGAGAGCGCGGCGGCGTGGTTGCGCTTGGGGTTCTTGACGAGCGGCTTGATCACCATCCCGAGCAGGAACACCGTGAAGTAGCCGAGGATCATGTTCAGGGGCGAGCGCACCGCGCGATAGAAGAAGCGCTGCAGCTTGGTGGCGCGCTGGTACATGCGCACGGTGATCACCGGGTAGCTGCCGATGCTCGAGCCCACCATCTTGGCGGTGTGGGCGTGGTGATAGTTGTGGGAGTCCTTCCACACCCGGTCCGGGGTCAGGATCAGCAGGCCGTACACGTACATGATGGCCTTGCCGAGGCGCGACTTGCGGAAGATCGCCCCGTGCATGGCGTCGTGATAGAAGATGAAGAGCCGCACGTTGGTGAGGCCCAAGAGGAGCGCGGCCACCCAGCGCGCCGGGCCCGCCGCCGGCCACGCCGCGACCGCGGCCAGCCCCGCCGCCACCGCTCCGGTGATCAGGAACAGGCGCCAGGTCGTGGCGGGATCCTCCGCCGAGTGTGGCTTGGTGGCCCGGATCAGCTCCGGGCCGCTTCGGACCGAGGTGCTCACCGAGTAGCTGTTTCGCACCTGGGGCCCGATCCGGGAAGCGACAAATGCGTTAAAAAGCGTGCGTGATCGCGCACTTCCGTCCTACGGGTCGGTCGGAGCGTCCCGACACCGGGCGGCCTCAAGTCCCGCCTCGACCCGCCGATCATGCTGATCGACCATGGTCAGCACCGCCGCACCGCTGCGCACCCAGGATCAGGACAAGCCCGGCAGCCACGAGTCCCAGGAGGAGCGTCGCCGCTTCCCCCGGGTGAAGGCGCCCATCTTCTTCCAGATCCCCCGCCTCAGGGACGAGCACCGCCCCGTCCTCGACGTCAGCTTGGGGGGCCTACGGGTGTACTCCGACGACGGCTTCCAGGTGGGGGAGCGCTTCCAGCTCGAGCTGCTCCTGCCCCCGGACGGCACCGAGATCTCCGCCCTGGCCCAGGTGGCGTGGGTGGAGCGCCTCCCGCCGGACTCGCCCGCCCGGTACGACGTGGGCTTCGAGCTGCTGATCGTCGACGACGACGGGCTCAGGCTCCTTGGGCGTGCCCTGGAGGGGGCGCCGCCCGTCTGAGCACCAGCTGCCAGCGAAACGGCAGCCGCCACGTCAGGGTCGCCTCGACCCCCGGCACCGCCCGGGCCCACCCCAACAGCTCCTCCGCCACGAAGCCGCGCCGCACCGAGAGCGGCGCGTCGTAGCGGATCATCGGGTTCCGCGACAGCACCGCGGTGATCGCCCGGATCCCCGCCCACGCCACCGGGTGGCGGTGGAGGTCGTTCACCACCACCCCCACGCGCGCCACCTCGGCCATCCGGGTCAGGGCGGGCACGATGGCGTCGTCCGGGAAGTGGTGCAGCACCTGGGCCGCGTGCACCACGTCGAAGGCGGGTTCGGCGGGCAGCGCGAAGAGGTCCTGGTGGCGGTGGGTGATGGTCGGGTAGCCGGCGGTGCGCCCCTCGGCGTAGGCCACGGTGCTCTCCGCGAGGTCGATGCCGAGGACGTGGACCTCGACCCCGCGCGCGGCGCCGTGCTCGACCAGCTGGCGCGCCATGTCGCCGCCCCCCACCCCGACGTCGAGCACCGAGAGCCGGGTGGCACCGGGCGGCAGGAGCGAGAACACCCCGTCCAAGGTGGGGCGGTAGCCGTTCAGGGTGCGGTTGAGCCCCTCGATCTCGGCCAGGGTCCGCGCCAGCTCGGGGGCCGAGGCGGCGGGGTCGTCCATGAGCTCCTGCTCCTGGCTGCGAGGGAAGAGGCGATCGCCGAGCACGGGTGCAGTCTACACTGCTTGCGCACCGCGGCCAGCCCCACGGTTGTGCAAGCCAGCCTGCTCAGTGGGCCGGGGGCACCTCGAGCGCGATCCGGGCCGTCTTCGGCTTGGGTTGAGGCGCGGCAAGGAACCCCGCGAACAGCGCGACGAGGAAGATGAGGAACGCCTCCGAGCCCGCGGCGACCGAGGTCACGGCGGGCCCCGGGCAGATGCCACCGAGGCCCCAGCCCACCCCGAAGATCGCCGCCCCGATCAAGAGGCGCGCGTCGGGGGTCTTCTTGGTCGGCATGGAGAACGCGTCGTGGAACACCGGCCGGTGCAGCTTCAGGATCTGCCGGTGCAAGAGGTAGTAGACCGAGATCCCGCCGACCATCACCCCGAGGAGCGCGGGTCGCCACTCGCCGGTGAAGTCCAGAAAGCCGATCACGTTGGCCGGGTGGGTCATGCCGCCCACCCCCAACCCCACCGCGAACAAGAAGGCCGCGACGAACGCGGTCAACAGGCCCCGCTTCTTGCCCGACCTCACGGGTGCACCCCGGTGAGGCCAGCGACGAACACCGTGATCGCGCCGGTCAAGATGAACGTGGTGGTCGCGACGATCGACCGCAGGGAGAGGCGGCCGATGCCGCAGACCCCGTGTCCGCTCGTGCAGCCGCTCCCGACGCGGGCGCCGAAGCCGACGAGGAAGCCAGCCACGAGCACCACCAACCAGTGCGCCTCGTGGGTGGTGGGGAGGGCGGAGGGCATGAACAGGCGCAACGCCAGCCCCCCCGCCAACAAGCCCCCGGCGAACGCCACCCGCCAGGACAGGTCGCCCGCGGTGGGGCGCACCAACCCGCTCAAGATCCCGCTGATCCCCGCGATGCGGCCGTTGAACCACAACAGCAGGACCGCGGAGAACCCGATCAGGACTCCGCCCAAGAGGGCGAAGCCGAAATCAGCCCATTCCATGTAAAGTGAACCTCCTCCAAGGTGTAGCCCAGGCCTCCGAGTCCGCCGAACGGGACCTGGGTCGCTTTCGAGCGTCTGAGCCGAGAAGAAACAAAAGGATTCGACCGGTGTGGGTCTTGGGTTAAGGGTGGGGAATGGCCGAGCCGACCGACGAGGCGCTCCTGGAGCGGGTCCAGGGCGGGGATCGCGTAGCCCTCGACAAGCTGATCCAGCGACACCAGGGGCAGATCTTCCGCTTCGGCATGAAGATGTGCCGAAACCGCGAGGACGCCGAGGACGTTGTGCAAGAGACCTTGCTCGCGGCCACCCGGACCATCGGCGGGTTCCGCGGCGCGTCGAGCGTGAGCACCTGGCTCTACAGCATCGCGAGGAGCTTCTGCATCAAGAAGCGGCGGCGCTCGAAGTTCGCGCCCGAGCACCACGAGTCCCTCGAGCAGGACGCGGCCAAGGACGCCCACGCCCTGGCCGACCCCGGCCGCACCCCCGAGGAGCACGCCGAGGCGAACCAGCTCGAGGCCGCGCTGGGCGAGGCGATCGCCGGGCTGGAGGAGAAGTATCGCGAGACGCTGGTGCTCCGCGACGTCGAGGGCCTGACCGCGCCTCAGGTCGCGGAGGTCACCGGGCTGTCGGTGGCGGCGGTGAAGAGCCGCCTGCACCGGGCCAGGGCCGCCCTGCGGGACCGCCTGGCCCCGATCCTCGACGCGGAGACGCCGCCCGAGACCTCGGACCAGTGCCCGAACATCCTGGAGCTCTTCTCACGGAACCTGGAAGGTGAGATCAGCGCCGACCTCTGCGCGAAGATGCAGCATCACGTGGACAACTGCCCGCACTGCAGGGCGACTTGCGGTTCGCTCAACCGGGTGTTGAACATGTGCCGCACCAGCCCCGCCCCCGCGGTGCCGGAGCATATCCAGACCGCGGTGCGGGAGGCGGTGCAGCGGCTCGAGTTCGCGAAGATGGACTGAGCTCAGTCGAACAGGCCGATGGGGAGCTTGAGGTAGCGCCGGCCGTTCGACTCCTTGTTGGGGAGCACGCCCGCGTTCACGTTCACCTGCACGCTGGGGAACAAGAGCACGGGGGGCTGCAGGGTCTTGTCGCGGTCGGTGCGGAACTTCACGAAGTCCTCGCGCGACGTGTGGCCCTTGAGCTGGATGTTGCTCGCCTTCGACTCACCGATGGTGGTCTCGTAGGCCAGCGCGCGGCCGCCCGGCTGGTAGTCGTGGCCCACGAACACCTTCGTGTCGTCCGGCAGCGAGTAGAGCTTGTTCACGATCGAGTCGTACAGGTCCGACGCGCTCCCGGCCGGGAAGTCGCAGCGGCCGGTGCCGAAGTCGGGCATGAACATGGTGTCGCCGGTGTAGAGGGCGTCGGCGATCTTGTAGGTCACGCAGGCCGGGGTGTGGCCGGGGGTGTTGATGCCGGTGACCTCGATCGACCCTGCCTTGAAGGTCTCGCCGTCCTCGATCAGCTTGTCGAACTGCGAGCCGTCGGTGGCGAAGCCATCGCCGAGGTTGAAGACGTCCTTGAACACGCCCTGGACCGTCTTGATGTTGGCGCCGATACCCACCGGCGCGCCGAACTTCTCCTTCAGGAACTGGGAGCCCGAGAGGTGGTCGGCGTGGGCGTGGGTCTCGAGGACCATCTTGAGGTTGAGGCCCTCGCCCTCGATGAACTGCGCGACCTGCTCCGCACTCTCGGTCGTCACGCGGACCGCGATCGCGTTGTAGTCGAGCACCGGGTCGATCACGACGGCGTCCTTGCTGGACTCGTCCCAGACCACGTAGGTCAGGGTGTAGGTCCGCGGGTCGAAAAATGCCTTGGTCTTCATTTCTTTCTCCTCTGTCTCGAACGGGTGGGGCGACCGCCGACCGCCCTACACAGGGTTGAGAGCCCGCACCGACAGAATCGATTCACTGCGCGCACAACACAAGCCCTCCCGGCCTCATCCGGCTGGTATGCTCGGTGGACGGCTGATGGACGCTTGGACGGTCGCCATTGTCCTGTTTGACGCAGCGCTCCTCGCTGGTCTGTTGAGGCTGCGTCGCAACCTGAAGGCCCTGCCGCCCCCCCAGCCGCGTGCGCAGGACACCCTGCGGCTGGGCCCCGCTCGCGCGAACCTCGAAGACGCAGCGCGGCGGCTCGACCTCGAGGTCCGTGGCCAGGCGTTGGGCCTCAGCCTCCACGGCCGGGTGGACGGCTTGGACGTGCTGGTGGAGCCGCTGGGCATCCTGTTCGACGACGGTCCCCAGGCGATGGACCTCAAGGTGATGGTGACCGCCGCGGACCGGGTGGATGCCGGGCTGGGCCTGCACCCCCGGTCCGGCCGAGCGTCTGGCGAGGCCCTGCGCCACCTCGTGGTGTTGGGCGATCCAGCCTTCGACCAGGCCTTCGAGGCCTCGGGAGCGGAGGCCGAGCTGCGCGCGGTGCTCACCCAGCCCCACCGCGCTGCGCTCATCGGGCTGCCGGGGCGGGTGACGGTCTGGGCGGGGCGGGTCAGCTACGCGTGCACCGCGCTCTTCGCGGGCCCCGACGCGATCGAGCGGGCGGTACGCGAGGCCCTGTCGGTGGTCCCGTGGATGACCGCCCCGCCGGACCTGGCCGCGCGTCTGGCGGACGTGGTGTCGACCGATCGGGCCGGCCTGGTCCGCGCCGGCGCGCTCGGGTGCCTGCTCCGGAGCGCGCCCGACGACGAGGGCACGCGCCACCTCTGCCAGTGGGCCCTCGACGATCCGGAGCCCCGGGTGCGGCTGCTCGCGGCGGGGCACGTGGGCGATCCGGCGGCGCCGGTGCTCGCCGCCCTGGCCGCAGCGAGCGAGCTGCCGATCGAGCTTCGGCTCGAGGCGCTGGGGGCGGCCGCGCGCCTCAGCCCCGAGCGTTGGCGCCCGATCCTCCGGGCCGCCCTGTTCGAGGGCCCGCACCCGCTGGCGGTGGGGGCGGCGGAGCTCCTCGGCGCCACCCGAGACGCATCGGCCAGCGCGATGCTGGCCGCCCGCTGGCCCACCGCGTCCACCCTGCTGGCGCCCGCGCTCCTGACCGCGCTGGCCCGGCTCGGGCACCCCAACGCGGAGCCGGTGCTCCTGTTGGGGCTCACCCACCCCGCGGCGCCGGTGCGCATCGCCGCCGCCGAAGGCCTCGGGGAGGCGGGCGGACCGACCGCCCTCACCGCCCTCACCACCCGCCAGCGCGAGGACCGCGACGCGGACGTGCGGCGCGAGGCCGAGCGCGCCATCCACCGGATCCACGCGCGCCACGACCTGGAGCACGGGCGCCTCTCGATCCTGGAGCCCACCTCGACCGGCGCCTTGTCCCTGCCGCGCGCGGGCCCCGGGCAGCTCGCGCTCCGCGAGCCCGATACGGGCGCGCCGACCGCAGGGCGTTTGGCCATCGCGCAGGAGGACCCCGACACCCCCTGATGGCCCGGCCACCGACCAGGGGCCGCCCAACTCTTCCCGCCGTGGCCCTTTCCGGATGGACCAAGCCCGACCGGCCCGTCAGAATCTCGCGCCGTGCGCGTGCTCTGCCTGATCACCCTGGCCCTCCTGGCCGCCCCCGCCGCGGCCTCGGCCAAGCCACTCGAGCTCGAGAGCCGGGCCGCGGACCTGCACATCCCGACCCTCGCCGCCCTCACGAAGCGCGGCGACGTGGCCCTCATCGAGACCACGCCCGCGGGGCGCTGCAAGCAGGTGGTGATCTTCGCGCTCCTCGACGCCCCACCCGAGAAGGTCTGGGACGTGATCATGGACGTGGAGTCCTACCCGAAGTTCCTCAAGACGGTGGTGTCGGTCGAGGTCACGGGCAAGAAGAAGGGCATCACCGCGTTCGAGTGGGAGCTCGACGTGCCCTTCTTCAACCTGAAGGGGACGCGCCTGCAGCGGGGCCTGCGCCCCTCCCTGGTCGAGGTGCGCGGTCAGTCCGGCAACCTGCGGGGCAGCCGCGAGCGCTGGGAGCTCTACCCGGTGGAGGGCGGCCGCACCCTCGCCGCGTTCTACCGCGCGCTGGACATCGAGACGGGCGGGCTCCTCCTCGGCACCATGGTGAAGCTGGAGCCCTCCATGGACCAGGGCGCCAACCTGAGCACCGGCTTCGTGCACATGCGGGAGCTGGCCGCCTACGTGGCCGGGCGCCCCGCCCTCGATCCGAACCCCAAGCCCCGCACCGGCGCGGTGCCCGCCTTCCGCTCCCTCGAGCTGGGCAAGGGCGAGCTGTCCTTCGCGCCGCTCGAGGGCCTGCTGAAGCACGGGCAGCTCGCCCTCATCGAGTCCCACCCCGACGGGGCGCTCAAGCAGGTGGCCCTGTTCACGCGGGTCGCGGCGCCCCCCGAGAAGATGAAGGCGATCGTCCAGGACCCCGCGAAGTACCCCGACTTCATCCCCAACTTCGCCCGCCAGGACGTAGAGCGCACCGAGGACGGCAAGCTCCGCATGGACTGGGAGCTCAACGTGCCCCTGTCGTCGGTGGAGGGGGTCTCGCTCATGACGATCGAGCCGGACGGCACCGTCGACGTGGTGGCCCAGGAGGGCGACATCAAGCGGGGCCGCTGGCGCTGGGAGTTCCGGGACGGCGGCAAGGGGGCCACCATCCCCATCCACTACGTCTACTCCGACGTGCGGGAGGCCTCCTGGGTCACCAAGAAGCTGGTCGAGAAGCAGCCCCTCCTGGAGCACGGCATCGTCATCGCCTCGGGGACCGTGGCGATGACCGCGATGAAGGCCCGGGCCGAGGGCGTGCGCTAGAGCGCCGCTTTTGCTTGACGCGCGGCGCGCGGTGCTTTGTGCCCAACGCGCTATGAGCGCGAACGCCGACCGTCACGAGTTCCAGGCCGAGGTCAAGCAGCTGCTGGACCTCATGATCCACTCCCTCTACTCCAACAAGGACATCTTCCTCAGGGAGCTGATCTCCAACGCCTCCGACGCCCTCGACCGCCGCCGCTTCGAGCAGCTCACCGACGAGGGGCTGCGCAGCGAGGGCGAGCTGGGCATCTGGATCGAGGCCGACAAGGAGAACAGGCTCCTCACCATCTCGGACAACGGCATCGGGATGAGCCGCGAGGAGGTGGTGGCCAACCTGGGCACCATCGCCCGCTCCGGCACGAAGGCCTTCATGCAGAACCTGTCGAGCATGAAGCGCGAGGGCGAGGTCCCCCCCGAGCTCATCGGGCAGTTCGGGGTGGGCTTCTACAGCGCCTTCATGGTGGCGGACGAGGTCACGGTGGTGACCCGCCGCGCGGGGAGCGACCACGCGGTGCGCTGGGTCTCCACCGGCGACGGCTACACGGTGGAGGACGCCGCGCGCAACGAGGCCGGCACCACCATCACCCTGAAGCTGAAGCCCACCGACGAGGAGGCGAACCTCTCGGACTACTCGGACGAGTGGGTGATCAAGCAGATCGTCAAGCGCTACTCCGACTTCGTCGCCTACCCGATCAAGATGAAGACCTGGGAGGACGACGACGGCGCCAAGGTGCTGAAGGAGTCGGTCCTCAACTCCCAGAAGGCGATCTGGGCCCGCAGCAAGGAAGAGGTCACCGACGAGGAGTACAAGGAGTTCTACCGGCACATCTCGCACGACTGGCACGAGCCCCTGGCCCACGTGCCGGTGCGGCTGGAGGGCACCTTCGAGGCCCAGGGCCTGCTCTACATCCCGGGCTCGGCGCCCTTCGACCTCTACCACCCCGAGATGAAGCGCGGCGTGCAGCTGTACGTGAAGCGCGTCTTCATCATGGATGAGTGCAAGGAGCTGGTGCCCACCTACCTGCGCTTCATCAAGGGTGTGGTCGACGCGCAGGACCTGTCGCTCAACGTGTCCCGCGAGATCCTCCAGAAGGACCGCCAGATCCGGGTGATCCGGAAGAACCTGGTGAAGAAGGTCTTCGACACCCTCGACGAGATCGCGAGCGGTGAGGCCGAGAAGTACGAAGGCTTCTGGAAGAACTTCGGCCCGGCCCTGAAGGAGGGCCTGGTGAACGGCGAGGCGAAGGAGCAGGACCGCATCCTCGAGCTCCTGCGCGCGCCCTCCACCCACGAGCCCGGCAAGCTGACCTCCCTGAAGGACTACGTGTCGCGGATGAAGGAGGGACAGGACGTCATCTACTACATGACCGGCCCCTCGCTCGACGCGGTGCAGCGCTCGCCCCACCTCGAGGCCTTCAAGGCCAAGGGCTACGAGGTCCTCTTCTTCGTGGATCCGATCGACGAGATCTGGGTGGAGCGCGGCCTGGTCTACGGCGAGAAGACCTTCCGCTCGGTCGGCCAGGGCGAGGTCGAGCTCGGCACCGAGGAGGAGAAGAAGGCGGCGGAGGAGAAGCGCGAGTCGAAGGAGCGCGAGCTTCGCGACCTCCTCACCACCCTGCGGGCCCACCTGCAGGACGAGGTGAAGGAGGTGCGCCTGTCGAGCCGCCTCACCGACAGCCCGGTGTGCCTGGTGGGCGAGGCCGGCGACATGAGCCCGCAGATGGAGAAGCTCATGAAGTCGATGGGCCAGGAGGTACCGAAGACCAAGCGCATCCTCGAGCTGAACCCGGACCACCCGGTGGTGGCGAAGCTACAGGCGATGTTCGGCGAGGATCCCAAGGCCGAGGGGCTGAAGAGCTACGCCGAGCTCCTCTACGGGCAGGCGCTGTTGGCCGAGGGCGGCGCGCTCCCGGACCCGGTGCGCTTCGCCAGCCTCGTCACCGAGCTCATGGTTCGCTGAGGCTGGGCGTCCCGCCGTCCGACCCGCCGAAGATCAGGTCGTTCAAGACCCGCTCCATCTCCTGGGGCTGGATCGGCTTGGTGAGGTAGGCGTCCATCCCTGCCTCCATCGCCCGCCTGCGATCCTCCTCCATCGCGTGGGCGGTCATCGCGATGATCGGGATGTGGGCGCCGGTGCCCACCTCGCCCCGCCGGATGTGGGTGGTGGCCTCGATGCCGTCCATGACCGGCATCTGGCAGTCCATCAGCACCGCGTCCCAGCGGTCCCCCCTGAGGGCCTCGAGGCCCTCCTTGCCGTCCCGCGCCAGCCCCGACGCGAAGCCCGCCCGGGCGAGGAAGCGCCGGGCCAGCATCTGGTTGACCGGGTTGTCCTCCACGATGAGCACACGTCCGCGGGGGGCGGCGACCTCGGGCGCGGGCGGCAGGGTCGGGGTCACCGAGGCCTCGGTGGCCGGCAACGCCGCCGGGTTCGAGAGGGGGCCACGCCTGGGGCCATGGATGCGCGGGCCGGAGTCGCGGAGCTCGTCCGACCCCGGGGCCCACGGGTCAGGGCCACCGACCTCGGTGCTGTCGGGGTTGGCCACCGCCTGGGCGAGGACGAAGCGCCGCACCGGCCGCGTCAAGACATCTTGCAACACCTCGCCGTGCACGGCGCGGACGTCACGCCGAGCCGCCACCGGCACCACGGCGAGGACCCGCACGTCGGGGTGGGCCGCCCGCAGGCGCTCGAGCTCCATGAAGAGGTGCTGGTCGTGGGGTCCGACGTCCATGAGGACGAAGTCCAGGGCCTCCTCGGCCACCGCGGCGCTCAAGGTGGTGGCGCTCTTGGCCTCCACCCCGATGCAAGCCAGGCTGCGGACCAGCGCGATCCGGCCCTCGTGCCGCCCCCCCACCACCATGGCGCGCGCGGCGCTGGTGGGGAGCAGGCTGGACGGGGTCCTGTTCACCGGGAGCCGCAGATCGAACCAGAAGGCGGAGCCGCGCCCGGGCTCGCTCTGCAGCCCGATGTGCCCGTGCATGAGGCCGACCAGCTGCCGGCAGATGGCCAGCCCCAGGCCGGTGCCTCCGTGGCGCCGGGTGATGGACGCGTCGAGCTGAGAGAAGGCGCGGAAGAGGCGCTTCTGGGCGGCCTGGGGGATGCCGGGGCCGCTGTCGCGCACGGTGAAGCGCACGTCCACGTGGACGTCGTCGCCCCCCATGCGCTCGAGCTCGATGCGCACCGAGCCCTGGTCGGTGAACTTCACCGCGTTGCTGGTGAGGTTGAGGAGCACCTGACGCACGCGACCCGGGTCGCCCGCCACCGTCTGCGGGAGGCTGGGATCCAGCCAGACGTCGAGCTCCACCCCCTTGGCCTGGGCTCGCGCCGCCATCAGCTCGGCGGTGTGCTCGGCCACCTCGGCGAGATCGAAGGAGACGTGCTCGAGCTCGAGCCGGCCGGCCTCCGCCTTCGAGAAGTCCAGGATGTCGTTGATGATGCGCAACAGATCCTGCCCCGAGCTCTCGAGGGTGGCGAGGAGCTGCTGCTGCTCGGGCCCGAGGTGGGTGTCGCGCAGCAGGTCGGCGACCCCGAGCACGCCGTTCATCGGGGTCCGGATCTCGTGGGACATGGAGGCGAGGAACTCGCTCTTGGCCTTGGTGGCCTCCTCCGCCGCGCGGCGCGCGTCCTCGAGGGCGGCGGAGCGCTCCTCGAGGAGCATGTGGGCGTTGAGGCGGTCCCAGTACTCGCGCCCGGCCTGCCGGCCGGTGCCGAGCAGGTAGAAGCCCAACACCAGAGAGCCCCAGGCGATCACGGCGATGCCGTCCAGGTGGGACCAGAAGAGCAGCATGCCCACCCCGGAGCCCCCGTTGACGATGAGCACCCACACCGTGAACAGGCGAGTCATGTGGACCATGCTCCCGAGGCCGCCCGCCGCGAGGGCAGCCGAGGCCACCACCATCACCACCGGCGCGGGCTCCAGGCCCTGGCTCCGGAGGACGAGCACGGTGGCGAGGGCCCACGACAGGCCCACCGCCAGGACCGCCGCCGCGTACGTGCAGAACCATATGCCGGGCTTGGCCTCGCGTCCGCGGCCGAGGGCCCTGGACGCGACCAGGCGCACCCCGCTCGCCACCGCGCCTACGAGCAGTGGGCCGTGGAGGGACCAGCCCATGCCCCGCATCTCGGCCGACATGCCCATCATGAGGCAGAGGAGGAGCAAGTAGGCGAGCACCGCCCGGCCGCCTCGGCGTCCGAGATCCACCAGGCCCTGGGCCATCACCTTCTCAGGGAGGTTCTGTGGTGCCAATCGCACGGGGTCAGGGGCAGGAGTCGACGGGGCCCCGCGCACCTCCACCCGCGCCCCGCCCGCTGACTCACGGCGAGCCGGCCGGTCGGCTACGACACCGGGGCGAAGGACACCACGCTGTAGCCCACCGCCGTCCCCCGACCCGCGTTGCGGTAGCCGTGCCGCTGGTCACCGTGGAACACCACCACGTCCCCCGGGGCGAGGAGGAAGCGCTCCCCCGCCACCGCCAGCTCGAGCTGGCCACGCTCGCAGGTGAGGTACTCCCGGGTGCCCGGGGTGTGGGGGACGCCCGAGAAGTGGGCGCCCTCGGGGAGCTCCATGCGCTCGATCTCGAGGCCCCCGAGCGCCTCCGGGAGGAGCCGGCGGATCTTCGCCTTCCCCCGCACCCGCACCGGGAGCGCGTCGGCGGCGAAGTGCTTGGCCGCGACCCGCGGCGGCCCGATCAGCTCCTCCACCCGGACCTGCAGCGCGTTGGCCACCTTGATCAGCACCGCGAGGGTGGGGTTCGCGGCCCCCGACTCCAGGGTCGCCCACGTGGCCCGCGGCACCCCGGCCACCTTCGAGATCTGCTGCTGCGTCAGCCCGCGCGCCTCGCGCAGCCCGCGGATGTTCTCGCCCAACCGGGCCGCGATCACCTCGTCCATGGATTGACCATATGTCGATACATCGACCAACGCGACGGTCAATCGTCAGGGCCCACGTGGGCGTGGGTGATCGCGCCGTCGGTGGGGTCGAGGACCAGCATGCGCCCCGCGCGTCGGGGGCGTCGAGCACCACCGCGTTCCCCCGAGCCGCGAGGGCCGGGGCCAGGGCGCGCCGAGCCCGCCGGCGCCCTGGCCGCGGCGGAGGCAGGGGGCTACGCGAACCACGAGTTCGGGGATGCCATGCTGATCCTGCCGGGCCGGGGGACGCAGCAAGGCCTTGGTGATGTCCGGGTGGCGGCGGTAGCCTGACCGCGTCGTGGCCACCTACGCCGTCGGGGACATCCAGGGGTGCTTCCGCACCTTCCAGGCCCTCCTGACCCGGATCGAGTTCGATCCTGACCGCGACAGGCTCTGGTTGGCCGGCGATCTGGTCAACCGGGGGCCGCGCTCCGCCGACGTCCTGAGGTGGTGCCTGGAGCACGAGCCGGTGGTGCGGGTGGTGCTCGGCAACCACGACCTGCACCTCCTCCTGCGGGCGGAGGGCCTGCGCCCCAAGAAGGCCCGAGACAGCCTCGACGACGTCCTGAAGGCGCCGGATCGCGGGCCCCTCCTCGCCTACCTGTCGCGTCAACCCTTCCTGCACAAGGAGGGCCCCTGGGTGATGGTGCATGCTGGCCTGCACCCTGGCTGGACGGTGGCCGACGCGGTGGAGCGCGCGGTGGTCCTGAGGCGCCACCTCCAGGGGCCCGACCGCCGCGCCTTCCTCTCCGCCCTCGGCGAGGCCGGGCGCCGGGACGAGCGCTTCACCGAGGCCGCCCACGACGCCGCCGTCCTGACCCGGATCCGCACCGTGGGCCCCGACGGCGCCCCCCGCTTCGGCTTCGCCGGGCCGCCCGAGGAGGCCCCGCCCGGGCACCTGCCGTGGTTCGCGTGGCCGGGTCGGGCGTCTCGGGACCACGCGCTCATCTTCGGACACTGGGCCGCCCTCGGGCTCCACCTCGCCCCCGGGGTGGCGGGGCTGGACAGCGGCTGCGTCTGGGGGAAGGCGCTGAGCGCCCTCCGGCTCGAGGATCGCGCGGTCTTCCAGGCGTCGTTCGCGGACTGACTGGGCGCAACAGCGCCGACGGTGGTACAGCCAGGGTATGGCCGCGCCGATCAGGGTCCTGTTCGTCTGCCTCGGGAACATCTGCCGCTCCCCCACCGCGGAGGGGGTCTTCCGCCACCTCGTCGACGCGGCAGGGGCGAGCGATCGCTTCGAGATCGACTCGGCCGGCACCGGGGCCTGGCACGCGGGCGAGCCACCGGACCGGCGGATGCAGCAGGCGGCGCGGCGCCGAGGCTACACCCTCGAGGGCAAGGCCCGGGCGGTGACCGCGCGGGACTACGCGCACTTCGATCACATCCTGGCGATGGACGGCGACAACCTGCACACCCTGCTCGAGCGCTGCCCGCCCGAGCACCGGAGCAAGGTCAGGCTGTTCCGCGACCACGACCCCGAGCACCCCGGGGCCAGCGTCCCCGACCCCTACTACGGCGGCGCCGACGGCTTCCTCGAGGTGGTGGACATCGTCGAGCGCACCTCGCGCTCGCTGATGCAGGCTCTGTTGCAGGAGGGCGAGCGATGACCACCCTCGATCGCGCGATGGCCGCCCTCTCGGCCCGCCTGGGGCTCGACGAGGTCCACGTCCTGGGCACCGCGCGCCTCGGGGGCGGCTGCGTGGCGGAGGCGCTGCGCGTCGACACCGACCAGGGCGCATTCTTCGTGAAGATGCACGAGGGCGAGGGGAGCATGTTCAGCGCCGAGGCGGCCGGGCTCACCGCCCTGGCCGAGGTCGGCACCCGCCTCGTGATCCCCGAGGTGCTCGCCCACGCCGACCCCGCCCCCGGCAAGCCCGGCTTCCTGGTGCTCGAGCACCTGCCGGCGGGCGACGCCACCGACATGGCGGCCTTCGGGCACGCGCTCGCCCAGCTCCACCAGGCCACGTCAGGTCGCGGCTTCGGCTTCGAGGTCGACACCTACTGCGGCGCCACCCGGCAGCCGAACCGCTGGTGCGCCGACTGGCTCGCCTTCTACCGCGACCACCGCATCGGCCATCAGCTCCAGCTCCTGGTCGACGCGGGGCGCTTCGACGCCGACGATCGTAAGCTCACCGAGCGCCTGATGGGCCGCCTCGATGAGCGCCTCGCCGGGCCCGAGGAGCCACCCGCCCTGATCCACGGCGACCTGTGGTCGGGGAACCTGATGTCCACCACCCGCGGCCCCGCCCTGATCGACCCGTCGGTGGCCTACGCCCACCGCGAGGCGGAGCTGGGCATGATGACCCTCTTCGGCGGCTTCGGGGCGCGGGCGTTCTCGGCCTACGAGGAGGTCTACCCCCTCGACCCGAGCTGGCGGGAGCGCAACCCGCTCTATGAGCTGTACCACGTGATGAACCACGCCACCCTCTTCGGCGGGGGCTACGTGGAGCAGGCGCTCGGGATCATCCGCCGGTACGCCTGAGCGCTCTGCAAGCTCACTTGTCCTTGAAGAGGAGCACGAGGACGGTGATCACCAGGATCGCCGCGAGCACCGCGAAGGTGATCTTGACCCACGACCAGGGCCGCTCGCCCTGCACCTCGCCGGTGCGGGCGTTCACCAGGAACCGGAACGGCTTGTCCCCGTAGCGGTAGGCGCTGATCCACAGCGGCAGCAGGATGTGCTTGAAGGTGATGTTGTAGTGCCGCGTCCGCAGGGCGTGGATGCGCTGCTCGTCGCCCCCGATGTCGCGCCGGACCTCGGTGCGGATCTGGCCGTCCATCACCTGCTTGGCCACCTCGAAGCCCCCCGCGAGGTCGACCTGGTAGCACTCGGAGCGGAACCCCGCGAGGTAGCGATCGTCGTAGGGCACCAGCGCCTGCAGGTCCCACGGGGCCAGGGCGTCGAAGAGGGGCCTGGGCAGGGCCCGGCTCGCCACGATCAGGACGTCGTCGAAGGGCACCCACACCACGCCGGAGGCGTGATACCAGCGCGTCCGGCGCACCTCGCGGGTCTTGGTGACGGTCTGCCCGTTCTCCTGCGCGGTGTAGGTCTCGGTGACGTAGTAGTACTCGCCGCGCTCGCCGCTGTACGCGCTCTCGGTCGCGCAGTCGTAGGTCCAGAACGGGATGTACACCCCGTCGATGGAGCCCGCGCGCGCCCGCCGCTTCAGATCCGACGGCGCGAACCAGAGCCCCGAGAGCCACTTCTCGAACGCCTGCTCCGCCACCTTCTTCTCGACCAGGAAGGGCAACAGGGCCTTCGGTTGGATCACCCGGGTGACCTCGGCCTGGGCCACGATCGGGTTGTCGCAGAAGGGGCAGCGGTCGGCGGTCACGTTGTCCTGCAAGGTCACCTGCGCGCCGCAGGACCCGCAGCGGGTGGCCAGCTGCTCGACCTGGCCCATGTCGGCGCCCTTGGCCAGGCCCCGCTCGAAGTCCAGCTCCTCGACCTGGTCCACGGACTGGGGGATGGCGTTGTCGTCGCCGCAGTAGGGGCACACCAGCGACTGCGCGCCGGGCGTGAACTCCAGGTTGGCGCCGCAGCTGTGGCAGGGGAAGTCGCGCTTCGACATGGCTCAGCCCACCCGGACGCAGATCTTGCCGAAGTGCGCGGCCGCCCCCATGTGCTCGAACGCGGCGGGGGCCTCGTCGAAGGCGAAGGTCCGGTCGATCACCGGCCGCAAGTCATGTTGCACGATGGCCCGGTTCATGGCCTCGAAGTCGGAGCGGGAGCCCACCAGGACCCCCTGGATCCGCACGTTCTGCATGAGCACCGGGGTGAGGTCCAGCTTGGCCGCCCCGCCCGCGAGGACGCCGATGAGGCTGATGTGCCCGCCGGCCCGCACCGCGCGCAGGCTCTCCTGCATCGTGCCCGCCCCGCCCAGCTCGAGGACGTGGTCCACCCCCGCCCCGTCGGTGAGCGCCCGGGCCGCCTTCCCCCACTCCGGGGTGCTCTTGTAGTTGATGGTCTCGTCCGCCCCGAGGGCGCGGGCCCGCTCGAGCTTCTCGTCGCTCGACGACGTGATGATCACCCGCGCCCCCGCCATCTTGGCGAAGGCGAGCCCGAACAGGGCCACCCCGCCGGTGCCCTGGATCAGGAGGGTGTCCCCCGGCTGCAGGCCACCTTGCCGCAAGAGCGCGCTGTACGCGGTGAGGGCGGCGCACGGGAGCGTGGCCACCTCCTCGTCGCTCAGGCCGGCGGGCGCCGCGACCACCCCGCCCTCCTCGAGGATGACCTCTTCGGCCAGGGTGCCGCCGAGCGGGCCGCCCAGGGTCGAGCGGAGCGCCGCCTTGTCGCGCGGCACCGCGCCCGCGCTCCAGCCCTGGAAGAAGCACGAGGCGACCCGATCGCCCACCTTCACCCGGCTCACCCCGGGCCCGACCGCGCGCACCGTGCCCGCGCCGTCCGAGCAGGGCACCAGCGGCAGCGGCTGCCGCGGGTTGTAGTGCCCCCGCACCATCAACAGGTCGCGGTAGTTGAGGGACACCGCGGAGACCGCCACCGCCACCTGGCCGGGGCCAGGCTCGGGGCGGGGCCGCTCCACCACCTTCAGGTTCTCGAGCCCGAACGCTTGGGTGATCTCGTAGGCGCGCATGGGCGCCTTGTACCCGAGCCTCGACCCCGGGTCACTCCAGGGTGAAGAACAGGGCGCCGAGCGGCGGGAGCCGCAGCAGGATGGAGGCGGGGAGCCCGTGGTGGGGCACCGGTTGGGCCTCCACCAGCCCCGCGTTCCCCACCCCGCTGCCCGCGTACTCCGCGGCGTCGGTGTTCAGCGCCTCCCGCCACAGGCCGCCCTGCGGCACCCCGATGCGGTAGGCCTCGCGCACCACCGGC
This sequence comes from Deltaproteobacteria bacterium, assembly GCA_020632995.1. Classification (GTDB taxonomy): domain Bacteria; phylum Myxococcota; class Kuafuiibacteriia; order Kuafuiibacteriales; family Kuafuiibacteriaceae; genus JACKEN01. The sequence continues at coordinate 129,340 of JACKEN010000010.1, forward strand.
GTGAAGTTGAAGACCGCCACGACGGGGTGTCCATGCTTGTCGAGCCGGGCCAGGGTGAGGACCGAGTTCTGCGAGTCGTTGCAGTCGATCCACCGGAAGCCCTCGGGCTTGGTGTCCAGCTCGTGCATGGCGGGGACGTCCCGGTAGAGGCGGTTCAGGTCACCGAGGCAGAGCATGATGCCCCGGTGCCCGGCGTCCTCGAGCAGGTGCCAGTCCAGGCTGTGATCGTGCTTCCACTCCCGCCACTGCCCGAACTCGCCACCCATGAAGAGGAGCTTCTTGCCCGGCAGGGCGAACATGTAGGCGTAGAGCAGGCGCAGGCTGGCCCGCTTCTGCCACGGGTCGCCGGGCATCTTGTCGAGGAGCGAGCCCTTCCCGTGCACCACCTCGTCGTGCGAGAGCGGCAGGACGAAGTTCTCGGTGTGCGCGTACAGGCCGCGGAACGTCAGCATGTCCTGGTGGAACTGCCGGTGCACCGGGTCCTTGTGCATGTAGAGCAGGGAGTCGTGCATCCAGCCCATGTCCCACTTGAAGCCGAAGCCCAGCCCGCCCAGCTCGAGGGGGCGTGACACCATCGGCCACGCGGTGGACTCTTCGGCGATCGTCTGCACGCCGGGGAAGTGGGCGTAGACCTCGCGGTTGAGCACGCGGAGGAACTCCATCGCCTCGAGGTTCTCGCGGCCGCCGTAGCGGTTCGGCACCCACTCCCCAGCCTCGCGCGAGTAGTCGAGGTAGAGCATCGAGGCCACCGCGTCGACCCGCAGCCCGTCGATGTGGAAGCGGTCGAGCCAGTAGAAGGCCGACGAGAGCAAGAAGCTCCGCACCTCGTTGCGCCCGTAGTTGAAGATCGAGCTCTTCCAGTCGGGGTGGTGGCCCTGGCGTGGATCCGCGTGCTCGTACAGGTGCGTGCCGTCGAAGTACTGCAGGCCGTGCTCGTCGGTGGGGAAGTGCGAGGGCACCCAGTCCAGGATCACGCCGATGCCGGCCTGGTGGAGCTTGTCGACGAGGTACTTGAAGTCCTCGGGGGAGCCGTAGCGGCTGGTGGGCGCGAAGTAGCCGGTGGTCTGGTAGCCCCACGACCCGTAGAAGGGGTGCTCGGTGATCGGCATGAACTCGACGTGCGTGAAGCCCATGCCCTTCACGTGCTCGACCAGCATCGGGGCGAGGTCGCGGTAGCCGAGGAACTGCTCCGGGTCGTCGGGGGAGCGCCGCCACGAGCCGAGGTGCACCTCGTAGATCGACATCGGCGCGGCGAGCGCGTCACGCTTCGCGCGCTCGGCGAGCCACGCCTCGTCGCTCCACGCGTACTCGTCCTCCCAGACCACCGACGCGGTCTTGGGCGGCACCTCGGCGTAGAAGGCGAAGGGGTCGGCCTTCTCAGCCTTGTACATGTGGTAGCGGGAGTAGACCGCGTACTTGTAGTTGCAACCCTTGTTGACACCAGGGATGAAGCACGACCACAGCCCGGAGTAGCCGACCGCGCGCATCGGGTGCTCGTCGTGGTCCCAACCGTTGAAGTCGCCGACCACCATCACGCGCTCGGCGTTGGGCGCCCACACCGCGAAGTGCACACCCTCGACGCCGTCCACGGCGCCGACGTGCGCACCGAGTCGCTCGTACAGGCGCGTGTGCGTCCCTTCGTTGAACAGGTGAAGGTCCAGCTCGCCGATCGGCGACATTGGGTCGGAGAGTGTCTCGTGCGGTTCCACCGACTGGTGTTGTTCCCCCGTCTGAGGTCCACCGCAACACCCAAGACGAATGACGGACACCAATGCCCTTGACCTTCGGCGCGGCAGGCGGTTTCTAGGCGGCCCACGACGCGGCGCGGGATCGATCTTCTCCCCGAAGAAAGCGGGGGCGATCTTCGGCACTTAGCCGGAAGCTCAGGGAGATCGATCTCGGGGGTTCTGAGAGCGAGCCTACACAGGCTCACTCCAGGATGTTGGGGGTCGAGAGATTTCGACCTACCACATATGGGCGCTGAGCCCTTGACGCCGCGCTGTCACAGACCTCACCTTGAACTTGCGTCGGTTCGCGCAACACGCGCGGGGATCAGGCCGACAAGGAGACGACCTGAACGATGGCTGGACGAACTGAAAGAGTGAACGCCAGGGATTTGCTCGACCGCGCGGATGGCATCTTCTTCGAGGGTGACGTCGTGCGGGGCTGGGTGGAACAGCTCGCGAAGCGCACTCGCGGCGCCATCGAGGCCGCCAAGGGCAACAAGTACTTCGAGACCGAGTGGAAGCCGGAGTTCGAAGAGCTGGAGGGCGCGCTGGACGCCCTGCGCAACGCGCAAGAGCAGCTCGAGATGTTCCAGGCCGCCGTCAAGAAGCGCGGCGCCTAGCGCTGACCGCCACCTACCGGCCAGACGACAGCTTCACCGCGTCGACGCGACGGATGACCTCATCGGTCACGTCGGCCGTCGGGTCGAAGACCAGGGCCGCCCGTCGCTCGATCACCAACGAGGCACCCATCTCCTTCGCGAGCTGGGCTACCACCTTCGAGGCGAGGCCGACGAGCGCGTCGCGCAAGGCACCTTGCCGCTTCTCGAAGTCGCGCCGCGTCCGCGCGGAGTGCTCGGCCAGCGCGTCGCCCGCCATCCGCCGCGCCTTCTCGGTGACCGCCTTCTTCGCCGCCTCGTTGAGGCTGCTCCGCTCCGCCTCGGCGCGCTTCAACAACCCACTCAGCGAGGCGAGCGCGGTCTTGCCGTGGCTCGACTCGTTGAGGACGCGGTCCATGTCCACCACCAGGTAGCGCTCCATGCTGCCCATCACTGTTCGCCCGCTCCGGCCGACGCGGCGGCCCGCTTGAGGGCCTCGGGGTCGAAGACCCGGGCCACCCGCCACGCGCCCTCGATCGCGCGCACAAGCACCCCCACCGTCACCGGCGGTGCGCCGCGGGCCATGTCCACCAGGTAGACCTCGTCGCCGTCCTGCACCGCCCCTTCGAACACCGTCTCGGGCGCCACGGCAAGGGCCGACCACACCGACCGTGGGAAGGCGCGGACCTTCTCGAAGGTGAGGGGCGCCTGGGCGAGGTAGCGCGCGAAGGGCTCTCCGTCCCAATCGGCGCCGACCACCGGGCGCCCGAACCACTGCATCGTGTCGATGCACTCGGCCCCCGCGCGCCGGGGTTGGCGACGCACCAGGTGCCCGAAGAAGCGGTGCACAGCGGCCTCCGCCGCGTCGTCCCGGTCCGCCCCCGCCTTCACGTCGTAGAGCTTCACCGCGTGGCCTCCAGCTGCTGCAAGCGGCGTTGCGCGAGGGTGTAGGTGGAGTCCACCACCCGCGGCTCCGGCTCCACCTTCAGGTAGGCCGCCCGCGCCTCGCCCACCAGCCCATAGTGCTCGAGGATGCGCCCGAGCAGGTACCAGTCCACCGACTCCGGCGCGTCCGCCCCGCGGCGGTCGAGGCGGGTGAGGAAGACCGAGAGCGCCTCACGCGCCTCGCCCCGCTCCGCGTAGAGGGTGGCGAGGGTGTGCAGGCGCACCGGGTCCTCGAAGCCGGACAGCGCGTTGGCGCGCACCGCCCGCTCCACGTCCTGATCGGAGATCGGGTCGCCGGTGAACAGGGCGAGCCAGGCGAGGTTGTTCAACAGGCCCCCGTCGTCGGGGGAGAGCTTGTCGAGCCGCTCCATCCACCGGATGGCGTCGCGCACCTTGCCCGTCTCGAGGGCCGCCATCCCGAGGCACTCCACCGCCACCGGGTCGCCGCCGTCGTCCGCGAGGCGGCGCACCGCGAGGTCCATCGCCGCGGTGGGGTCGCCAGTGGCGATGAACGCCCGGCAGCGCGCGAGCACCCCGCGCTGCGACTCGGGCGCCGCCGCCATCAGGCGCGCGGTCACACCGAGCGCGGCCGCGTCGTCACCGGTGCGGCCGTAGGCGAGGAGCAGGGCGTGGTCCACCGCCATTCGGCCCACGCCCTCGGGCATGCGCCCCCGGGCCGCCTCGAGGACCGGGACCACGCTCGCCGCCCGGGGCCCGAGGGCCACCAGGGCCGCGGCCTGGGTGGTGAGCGGGGCGTCGAGCTCCGCCAACACCATGAAGGGCGGCCTCCGCAAGGGGTCTTGCGGTGCCTCGGTGCCGCTCATGAGCTCCCGCGCCCACGCGAGCCACTGTCGGGCGGCGCCGGTCTTGCCGCGCTTCGCGAGGGCCAGCGCCTCCTCCCCCAGGGCGCTCGGGCTGGCGAGGGCCGCCCGCACCCGGTACGCGCCCCGCTCCCGCACCACGAACCAGACGCTGGGCACCGCCCCGCCCGGGCCCTCGAGGAGCCCCGAGACCCGGTAGCCCACCGCGGGCGAGCCGTCGGCGGTGAAGCGGGTGAGCGACAGGAGCTGGTCCCGCGCCATGGGGAGGCTGCCCCCGAGGCGCGGGGCGGCCCGACGGAGACCGGCGAGCTGCATGGCGAGCAGCTCCAGCTCCGGCCCCGTCACGTCATCGCCGTAGGTAGCGGAGGCGAAGAGCTTCGCAATCGAGCTTGCGTCCGCCTCCGCCGTGAGCATCGCGAAGAGCAGGCGCTGCACCGCGCCCACCGGGGTGTCGCCCGCGAGGTCCTCGGGCTCGATGCGGCGCAGGGCCCCGAGGAGGGCGGCCCGGCGCTGGAGGTCGGCGGGGTCCTTCGCGGTGGGGGCGGCGGCGAGGGTGAGGGTGCGGGCCAGCGGGTAGTCGCGGAGCTGGGCGAGGCCCGCCACCGCGCCGTCCAGCACCTCCTGCCGCTCGGCCGGGTCGAGCCGCACCGCGGCCAGCTCATGCAGGGCGGCCTGCACACCGCGGAGCTCCGCCGCGGCGACGAGCTGCATGATCAGCGCCCCCCGAGAGGGCGGCAGCCCGCTGGCGAGGGCGTGGAGGGCCTCGAAGTCGCGCCCGAAGTACAGGGCCCGCATGAGGTGGGTGTCCTCGTCGGTGTCGCCGGTGCGGTCCCTGAGCGCGCGGTAGGCGTCCGCCGCCGCCCGCCACGCCGCGGGGTCGGTGGCGTCGGCCCCGCGCTCGTCCAGGGTGAGCAGGCGCGCCACCTCGGAGCGGGCCGCGTCCTGCTCGGGGTCGAGATCCAGCACCCGCTGGAAGGCGGCGATCGCCCCCGCCCGATCGTAGCCGGCCGCGAGGTGCCGGCCCCAGCGGTCGTGCTCGAGGACCCGGCCGAGGGTCATCTGGATCGGCGCCGAGGCCCTGTCCATGTCGGCCGCGGCCCGCGCCTCGTCCCGCGCCACGTCACCCATCCCCAGCTCGAGGAGCGCCTCGGCATAGCGGGCCCGCGGGGCGGCGGCGCCCGGCTCCTGCGCGCGGCGGTCCCGGTACACCTGCAGGCCTTCTTGCGCCTTGCCCTCCGCCATGAGCTGGGCGCCCCGATGGTGCAGCTCGAGGGTGGGCACGTCCATCTCCCAGACCTTGGCCAGCCCGAGCACGAAGGCCCGGAGCTCGTCCGCGCTGTAGCGGCGCTTGCCCATATCGAGGGTGAAGGTGACGGTCAGGGTGCCGTCCTCGGCCGGCGGCGCCACCTCGACCTCGTAGCGGGCGGGCCCCATCGCCACCCGCACCGACGGGGGCAACCCGCGGGCGCCCTCGGGCCCCCCCTGCCGCGCGAGCACGGGGACGAAGTCGGCGGGCGGGGCCACCTCGTAGCGCACCTGGGCCACGAAGGTCTCGGGCAAGAGCAGGTCAGCTTGCCGAGTGCGGGCCAGCAGGCTGGCCGCCCTCTTCTCGGGGTCCTTCTCCGCGTCGAGCTGCCCGAGGGAGGCGTCCTTGAGGAAGTCCGGGATGAAGCTGAAGAGCACCGGGGTGCGGAGCTGCAGCCGGGCCTCGGTGCGGGCGGTGTAGCCCACCCGGGCCCCGAGCGCCTCCAGCTCGACCGAGAAGGGCTGGCGCACGTCGCGGGGGTCGCTGTTCCAGAACCCGCCGAGCCGTGAGGACTGGTACGCGCGCTCCACGTAGCGGACGAGCGAGCTCTCGATCTGGCTCCGCCCCGAGCCGAGGAGCTGTCGGCGCAGGCGGTGCTCCATGCTCCCGGAGGCGGTGGTGCGCTCCACCACCGTCACCGGCCCGAAGTCGTTGAAGGTCACCTTGCGGACCTCGAGGTAGCGGTTGTGCGCGGCCGGGGCCTCGGGCAGCCGCACCAACCCGGGCCCGCCCCGGGCCGCCACCAGGGCCCACCGCCCCTCTACCTCCACCGGGAGCTCCCCCACCGGCAAGAGATCTTGCGTGGCGTCGATGAAGAGGGGCTCCTGGCCCGGCACGTGGACGAGGGCGTGGTTGAAGGGCTCGAGGCCGGGGAGCTCGGGGATCACGTCCTCCCCCAGCCCCGCCCGCACCAGGGCCAGCTCGGCCGGCACCCCGGTCGCACGCAACAGGGCCACGAGGAGGGTCGCCTTGTCCTTGCAGTCCCCGAAGCGGCGGGCCAGGGTCTCGGCGGGGGAGCGCGGCAAGATGGCTTGCTCGCCGAGCTCCAGCCCGGTGTAGCGGATCTCGGCGTGGACCCGCGCGAGGAGGCGCTCCACCTTGGTCCGCGGCGGCGCGTCGGGGTCGAGCCCGGTGAGGAGCGAGGAGACGTCGGCCCCCGCGATCTGCTCGTCGACCAGGGAGGCGTAGGCCGCGGCCACCCGCTCCCAGCTCGGGGCGGTGGTGAAGGCCACGTGGGGGAAGCGGGGCTGGTCGGGGGGCAACAGGAGCCGGGTCGGGCCGCGGGCGGGCACGTCCTCGAGGGTGAAGGTGAGGATCCGCAGGCCCGCCTCGCCGTGCTCGTCGGGGGCAAGCTCCACCCCGCGGACCTGATAGGTGAGGGGCACGCCCTCGGGCACGGCCAGGGTCAGGGTGGAGCGGCTGACCGGCGCCCCCATCCCGAACAGGAAGCGCCCCCAGGTCCCGCCGGGCAGGAACGGGCGCGCGTCGCGCTGCACCACGGTGTGCTCCACCACCGCGCCGGGCTGCAGACCCGGCAGGGGCGCTTCGAGGCGGCGGCGGTCGGTGTAGAGGCCGGGGGCGGTGGCGGCGACCGGGGTCTCGGCCACCGCGGCCGGATCCAGCTTGGAGATCCGGCCGTCCGGGCCGGTGACGGTGGCCTCGAGCTGGGGCCGCTCCTGGAACCAGGGCGACCACTCGGCCCGCATCGCGGCGAAGGGCCCGAGGTCACCCCGCGACCGCACCCGGTAGCGCACGGTGTAGCGCAGGGTCTTGGTGCCGTCGGGCGCGAAGTCGTAGCGGGCGGACTCGGTGAGCTGGTCGACCGGGGCGTCGTCGGGCCCGCCGCCGGGGAGGGTGTCGTGCACGAGGGGCGGGCCGGGCACCGCGCGGGGGGCCGGCCCGGTGGCGCAGGCCAGGGCCAGCCCCGGCAGGAGGAACACCCAGCGCTGCGCCGTCCACCCCACGTCACCAAGTGATGACACCCGGCGGCCTGGGCGGCAACCCGCGGCTTTCCAGGGGGCTCCCCGAGGGCTAACGTGCCCACATGGCCTTCTTCCAGTCGCCCCCCGAGCTCGCCAACCAGTACGACGACGATCCGCTGCTCAAGGAGTACCTGGCCCGGGTCCTGCCGGAGGACGTGCGAGCCGCCCACCTGGAGGAGTATCGGCACCTCGGCGCGGAGGCGGCGGGCCCGCTGTACCAGCAGATGCTGGCCGACCGCGAGAACGAGCCGGTGCTCACCTCGTGGGATCCTTGGGGCAACCGGATCGATCAGATCGAGCTCACCCCGGTGTGGAAGGTGGCGCAGCGCATGGCGGCCGAGCACGGCTTCGTCGCCGCGGGCTACGAGGGCAAGCACGGGCCGCACGACCGGGTGCACCAGTTCGTCCTGAACTATCTCGCCCAGGCCTCGCTCGACGTCTACTCCTGCCCCCTCGCCATGACCGACGGCGCCACCCGGACGCTGTTGGACATGAAGAACCAGCGGCTGATCGATCGCGCCCTCCCCCGCCTCACCTCGCGCGACCCCGCGGTGATGTGGACCTCCGGCCAGTGGATGACCGAGCGCACCGGTGGCTCCGACGTGGGCCTGTCCGAGACGGTGGCGCGCGAGACGAAGCAAGGCTGGTTGCTGAGCGGCACCAAGTGGTTCACCTCCGCCACCACCTCGGAGATGGCGCTCACCCTCGCCCGCCCGGAGGGCAACCCGGGCGGCGGCAGCGGCCTGGCCCTGTTCTACGTCGAGACCCGCGACGCGGCGGGGCGCCTCAACGGGATCACGATCAACCGCCTGAAGGACAAGCTCGGCACGAGGAAGGTCCCCACCGCCGAGCTCACCCTCGTCGACGCGCTGGCGGAGCCGGTGGCCGGCCTGAGCGGCGGCACCAAGAACATCAGCTCCATGTTGAACATCACCCGCACCTGGAACGCGGTGGCGGCGGCGTGGGGCGCCCGGCGGGCCCTGGCCCTGGTGAAGGACTACGGGCGCCGGCGCTTCGCGTTCGGGGCGAACCTGGTCGACAAGCCGCTCCACCAGGACACGGTGGCGGCGATGACGGCGGAGACCGAGGCGATCTTCCACCTCGCCTTCCGCACGGTGGAGGTGCTCGGGCGGATCGAGTCGGGCGAGGCGAGCGAGCTGGAGCGTGATCTGCTGCGCGCGCTGACCCCGATCACCAAGCTGACCACCGGCAAGCAGGCAGTGGTGGTGGCGTCGGAGGCCCTGGAGACCTTCGGCGGCGCGGGCTACGTGGAGGACACCGGCCTGCCGATGCTCCTTCGGGACGCGCAGGTGCTCCCCATCTGGGAGGGCACCACCAACGTACTCTCGATGGACACCTTGCGGGTGCTCGCCAAGGGCCCCGGCGCGGCGGCCCTGGCGGCCGAGCTGAAGGGCGCCCTGGCCCCGGTGAAGGCGCCGGAGCTCGCCCCCTGCGTGCGCGCGGTGAGCGCGGCGGCCGAGCACGCGCAGGCCTGGTTGACGAGCAACCTGCAGGACCGCGCCGCGGTGGAGGCGGGGGCGAGGCGCCTGGCCATGACCCTCGGCCGCACCCTGCAGCTGGCCTACATGACCCGGCACGCCCAGGGCGCCCTCGACCGTGGCGACGGCCGGCGCGCGGTGGCGGCGGCGCGGCGCTTCCTGCGCCACGGGGTCGACCTCATCGACGAGAACCTGGTGGCGGAAGACGCCCAGGTCCTGGGGCGCTGAGCCATGCGCCTGGTCACCTATCGACTGGACGGCACCGAGCACCTGGGCGCGGTGGTCGACGACACCATCCGCGCCCTGACCCCGGCCCTGAAGGTGCGGGACGTGCAGGGCCTGCTCGCGGGCCCGGGGGTGGCCGCGGCGCAGGCTGCCCTGCCGAGCGCCCCGGTGATCGCGAAGGAGGGCGAGGTGGAGCTGGCCCCGGTGGTGCCGCGGCCGCGCAAGATCATCTGCGTCGGGGCCAACTATGACCTCCACCGGCAGGAGATGGGGCGCGACGAGCTCCCCTACCCCACCCTCTTCGTCCGCTTCCCGGAGTCCATGGTGGGGCACCGTCAACACATCTTGCGGCCCTACGCCTCGGAGCGCTTCGACTACGAGGGTGAGCTGGCGGTGATCATCGGGGCGAAGGCCCGCCACGTCCCGGCCGAGCGCGCGTACTCGGTGGTGGCGGGCTACACCTGCCTGAACGACGGCTCGGTGCGAGACTACCAGCGCCACACCACCCAGTTCACGCCGGGGAAGAACTTCGACGCGAGCGGGGGGATGGGCCCGTGGATGGTCACCGCGGACGAGATCCCCGACCCGCACGACCTGGAGCTCCGCACCCGGGTCAACGGCGAGGTGGTGCAGTCCGCCAACACCGGCCAGATGAGCTTCCGGATCCCGGAGATCATCGAGTACGTCAGCACCTTCACCACCCTCGCCCCCGGTGACGTCATCGCCACCGGCACCCCGTCGGGGGTGGGCGACAAGCGAAAGCCGCCCCTCTACCTGAAGGCGGGCGACCTGCTCGAGGTCGAGATCTCCAAGATCGGCGTCCTCAGCCTCCCGGTGGCGGACGAGTCGCACGGACACTGATCCGGAAGCGGAGCAGCTCGTCGTTGGCGATGGTGCCGAGGCCGGCCGAGTACGGGCTCATGCCCAGCTCCGCGTGGGTGAGGGAGAGCTCGCCCTCGACCTCGAGCGCGGCCGCCGTGAAGCGCACCGTCACCGGGGCAGCCACGTTCGCGGCGTGTCCGCGGACCGTCAACTTGCCCTGCACCACGAGCTTCATCGGGCCGCTCTTTGGCGCGGCGGTCACGCGACACCCGGTGGCCTCGAAGGTGATCTTCGGGTGGCGCGCCAGGTCGAGCTGGCCCTCGGCCCGCATGTGCTTGGTCACCGTGGCCCGATCACCCTCGTCCAGCTCACCGTCGAGGCGCACCGCCTTGCGCACCGCCGGCTCGTCCACCACCAGCCCCTCCACCGGGATGGAGAGCGCCACCCCGCAGGCCTCGGGGTGGGCCGGATCCCAGCGCACCGTCCCCGCAACCCGGCTGGCGCGGACCACGTGCTCGTGGCTCAGGCTCGCGAACAGGGCCGAGGGCCGAGGGCGCACCAGCACCATGAGCCGGGTGCCCTCCGGATCCACCCGATAGGTCGCGGCGGTCGAGCTGGTGCCGGCGACTTCGGCGTGCGCTACGGCGGGGAGCGCGAGGGCGGCGATGAGAGCGAGAGCGCAGCGCATGGCCCCCATTGTGGCCCCGAAGCGGCGCGCCAAGCCAGCTTGCGTGCCTGATGCACCCGTGCTTTCTGTGCCCCCGTGGACCGCGAGGCGCTGCAGCGAAGGGCGCTCCTGCTCCTCCTGGTGGCGCCGGGCCTCGTGCCGCTCCTGGTCCGCTTCCTGCCGTTCCAGGACTGGCCCGGCCACATCGGCCTGGCCGGCGGCCTCGCCCAGGTGATCACCGCGGACTCCCCGACGAGCGAGTTCTACACCTTCCGCGGCTGGACGGGCCCGAACCGCCTCTTCTACGTGCTGGTGCTGGTGGTGTCGTGGCTGCCGGGGCTCGACGTGCACGGCGCCGCCCACATCGTGGCCGCCCTCTTCATCGGGGGCACCGGCCCCGCGGTCTACTTCCTCATCAAGAGCTGCCGCGGCGACGGGCGCCTCGCCGTCCTCGCCACCCCGCTCGCGCTGAGCCGGCTGCTCTACTGCGGCTTCGTGCCCAACGTGGCCGCGTTCGCGCTCTTGATCACCGCCCTCGGGCTCTACTTCACCGAGCCCCCCGCGCTGAGCCGGCGGGCGCGCTTCGGCCTGCTCGCCCTGACCGCGGCGCTCGTCCTCGGCCTGCACGTGTTCGCGTTCCTCGTGCTCGTGGCGTTCCTCCTCTTCCTCGCGCTCGTCGACGCACCCTCCCGCGCGCGACGGGCCCGGGCCCTCGACACCGCGCTCGCCCTCGTCCCCGCCCTCGCCCTGTTCCCGCTCTTCGGCCGGGTGCCGCCGTCCCCCGGGCAGGAGCACCTCTCCGTCCTGCAAGCTGTCTTGTCATCCCTCCACCTCCCCGACGTGAAGGCGGCGATGATCGAGGCGTGGAGCTGGATCTTCGCCACCTACCGCTACGCGGAGTGGGACGACCTCACCCAGGCGATCTGGCTCGCGTCGGTGGTGGTGCTCATGGTGCTGGTGGTGCCGCGCCTCGGCTGGCGCCAGCTCCGGGACGGCGACCCCCTGCCGCGCCTGGCCCTGCTCGCCCTCGCCTCCTTCGCGGCCTACCTCGTGATCCCCACGTACATCGGGCCGCCCCTCAACTGGTGGGGGGCCAACCTGCGCATCCCGGTGCTCTTCTCGCTCCTCCTCGTCACCATGGGCGCGCTCGGCACCGCCCGCTGGCGCCTGGCGCTGGCCGCCCCCGGCGCCCTGGCCGGGCTCGCCTTCGTGGGCATGGCCACGGTGGACCTCGGCCGCTTCAGCCGCGACGAGATGGCGGGCTTCGAGGAGACGATCGACAGCCTGCCGGCCGGCCGGCGCGTCTGCGTGCTCCACTACACCCCGCGCGAGCTGCACGAGTACCCGGGCGAGCCCCACGGCTACCTCGGCAGCTACTACGTCGCCAAGAAGGGCGGCTGGACGAACCAGAACCTCTTCGGCAACCCCGGCCACCCGGTGGGCCGAGACCGCGAGCCCGCCACCCCCGGCTGGAGCGCGGCGGGCGGCTTCCAGTGGCCCAACCACTCGGCGGACTGCCAGGACTTCGTGGTGCGCACCAACCCCTCCGACCCCAACGCGCCCTTCACCCGCCACAGGGACAAGGTGGAGCTGGTGTCCGAGCACGGGCACTGGCGACACTGGCGGAAGAGGTAGCCGATGTCCGAGCTCCTGGAGTCCATCAACCCCTTCGACACCGCCCAGGTCATCGTCTCGGCCCACGACACCGCGCTCTACATGTACCTGCGCCGGGCGCCCGACATGGAGGTGACCAGCGTCTGGATCCGGAACCTCCGCCCCGCGCCCGAGGCGCTCGACGTCGAGGGGCTGCGCCGGGGCAAGCCACCCTGCAATCCGCGCCAACAATGCCGCTCACCTGAGGCGGGCGCCATACCGGATCCCGACGCGCTCCGCGTGGTCTGGCTCCCGGGCGGGAACGGCGTGGCCCTGTACGAGGGCGACGTGCTCCTCGCCATCATCCCGCCCTGGAGCGGTCAGGAGGGCTTCAACGGCTACGCGCGAGAGGCGGTCGGCACCGGGCCGATGGCCTGGGAGCTCCGGCCTGACAACGCGCTCATCGAGCGCTTCCGTGACGCCGAGCGCTACTGGGCCGCCTGGGAGGCGCCGGACTTCTGGACACGCCACCGCGAGGCGCTCGTCCGCCAGTACGAGCGGGCCTTCGGCCCCTCCAGCAACTACTACGCGGCGGACGGAGGCGAGTGGCCTCCCCGCGCCATCACGCGCATCCCCCACGAAGACGGCGTCCTCGTCCTCACCGTGGGCATCAGCTTGCTCCAGCAGCCCGGGGTGGAGGGCCACGCCGACCTGGGCGCGTGGCGCCGCATCGAGCTCGGCGCCTACCTGCCCGGCAGCTGGCCCGAAGCCTCCGTGAAGCGCTTCCTCGGCTACCTCGCTGCTCAGACCAACCTCCCGTGGCAGCACAGCACCTGGCTGGGGCCCGGCCACACCGTCCCCTGCGACGCCTGGAAGCGCGCCTCCTTCGACACGACGGTGCTCGTCGAGGCGCACCCGGCGTTGGCGCCAGTCCGCCTCGATGAGGTCGACAAGGATCCGGTGAACCTCCTCTGGCTGCTCCCCCTCACCTCCGATGAGCGCGACGAGGCCGAGGCGCGAGGGAGCGACGTGGTGGTCGCCAAGCTCAACAAACACCGCTGGCGCGAGGCCTAGTGCTCCCGCTGCCCGCCTGACTCAGCCCCCGGTGTGGCGCCGGATCCACCCACCCATCCGCGTCACCGCCTCCCGCGCCGCGCTCGAGTACTCCGCGAGGAAGATCGGCGCGTGCGGGTGCCCCGCCACCTCGTCCAGCTCCGCCTCGCCCCCCGCCGCCCGCACCCGCGCCACCAGCTCTGCGTTCTCGTCGAGGAGGCGCTCCCCGCCCCCCGCCATCACGTAGAGCGGCGGCAGCCGGGTGAGGTCGGCGTACAGGGGCGAGACGCCCGGGTCATCGAGCGGGACGCCGCCCGCGAACAGGCGCGCCTGCGCGAGGAGCATCTCGCGATCGCCGTAGTCGGTGGCCGCGTTGCCCTCCATGGAGGGACGGGTGGCGGCGAGGTCGAGCCAGGCCGAGATCACCGCGCCTCCGGCCGGCGCAGGCTCACCTGCATCTCGGAGGGCAAGCAGGGCTGCGATCACCAGGTTGCCGCCCGCGCTCTCGCCCGCCAGCACCACCCGCTCGGGCGGGACCTGCTCGCGCAGCCAACGGTACACCGCGAGGGCGTCCTCGCGCTGGGCGGGGTACGGGTGCTCCGGGGCGAGGCGGTAGTCGGGCGCCAGCACCCGCGCCCGGGCCTCGAGGGCCACCCGGGCGAGGGTGTCGGCGTGGGTCCGGTGGTTGCCGAACAGGTAGGAGCCGCCGTGGAAGTAGAGCACCACCCGATCGTCGGCGCCCGCGCTCGGCTCCACCCACACGCTGGGCACCGGGGCCCCCTCCGCTGGGCGCACGCGCACCTTGTCGGTGGCGGTGCGCGGGAGCGGGCGCCGCTCGAGATCGGCCCGCAGGCGCGCCACCGGCCAGTCGCGGACCTGGGCCCAGTCCAGCTTCAGCAGGCGCGCGATCATGTCGACCTGGAAGGGGAGGCGCGCCCACGGCGAGCGTCCGAGGAGCCGGAGGAAGACCGTGCCCCAAAGGGCCCGTAGGAAGACGAGGAACACCCGCAGACTCACCCGGGGAGCATACCCCCGCGCGTGACGCACGGCACCGCGTCACGCGGCCGGCCGTGGCACCGTCTCCTCGCCGACCATGCTGAAGCGCCGCCCCCTCCCCCTCCCCCTCACCCTGGCCGCCCTGAGCCTCGCCCTCGCGTGCGGCGAGGCCGAGACCCCGAGCGCGGACGCGGGGGCCACCGCTGACACCGGCGTCCTCACCGACGCGGGGCCGATCGACGCTGGCGTGCGCGAGGACGCGGGGCCCGACGACGCGGGGGTGGATCCAGACACACCGATCACCCAGCGCTTCAAGGCGGTGGCCGACACCTTCGAGGCGGAGCGCGTGGATCTCGGGGCCCCTGGCGCGGCGCTCCTCATCATGGAGGGCGGCGAGGTGACCTTCGCCCGCGGCTTCGGCACCAAGCGCCCCGACGGGGGCGACCCGGTGAAGTCGACCACCCTGTTCCGCATCGGCTCCGTCACCAAGATGATGACCGCCACCGCGCTGTTGCAGGAGGTGGAGGCGGGGCGCCTCTCCCTGGACGACAGCCTGGGCGACGCGCTCCCGGGCTTGAGCTTCGCGAGGGGCGCCACCTGGTCGCAGGACATCCTGCTCCGCCACCTGATCAGCCACACCGCGGGCTTCCTGGACTACCTCGAGGTCGACCAGCCCGCCGGCATGCGGGGCGACGAGCAGCTCGCGGGGTTCCTGTTGGGCACCTTCGCCCAGCAGGGCTACGTGATGGCGCCGCCTGGCGCGTTCTACAACTACTCCAACCCGAACTTCATGTACGCAGGCCTGGTTGCGGAGCGCTCCGCCAACCTCGGCTACCGCGAGCTCATGCAGAGCCGGGTCTTCGCGCCCCTGGGCATGAGTCGCACCTTCTTCCTCCCGGACGAGGTGCTCGCCGACGGCGACTACGCGGTGGGCCGCACCACCGACGACATGGGCCGCCCGGCCGAGGCCGCGCCCGACGCCTATGACAACCCGTGGGCCCGGCCCGCTGGCTACGCGTTCTCGTCGGTGTGGGATCTCGCCCGCTTCGTCCGCTTCGTGCGCGACGGCGACGCTGCGGTGCTGGCCGATGACCTGCGCGCTCAGCTGACCACTGCGCAGGTGAACACCCGGGAGGCGGGCGACCTGTTGCACTACGGGTTCGGCTGGTTCGTCTACGACGGCATCCTCGACGGGCAGGGCGGGTTCGTGCGGCTGCCGATCATCACCCACGGCGGCGCCATCCCCGGCTTCGCGGCCGACGTCTACTGGATGCCCACCCTGGATCTCGCGGTGATCACCCTCGCCAACACCGACGGCGCCTACTTCCGCGGCACCTTGCAGGCTGCGTTGACAGAGCTCACCACCCTGCCCACCGCCACCACCGCGCCGGACATCGGGCCTCGCGCGAGCGACCTCCCGCTGTACGTGGGCAGCTACCTCGACGCCTTCAACGCGGGGCGCGTGAACATCACCCAGCAGGACGGCGACCTCGTCATCTCGATGCCCGACGTGGACGCGGCGGGCCTCACATACCAGCCGGTCCTCACGCCGATCGCGCGCCACAACTTCGTGCTCTCGGTGGAGGGCCTCGCGCTGCAGGTCACGTTCCTCGGTGATGAAGGCCAGCCTGCTACCTGGCTGCGCACCCGGCCGTTCGTGGCCACCCGCACCACCACCGCGCGGCCCGCGGCCGTCGCGGTCGACAGGGCGTCGCTCCTCGGGCGCCTGCGCGCCGCCGCCCGCGAGGCGCCGGTCCTGCGTGCGCTGACGCGCTGATCGGTGCCCACCGTCAGGATCCCAGCGGCGCCGGGTGACAGAAATTCCAGACCTCGGCCTCGATCGGCCCCCATCTCCGAGTGAGCGCGGTTGGTGCGGACATTGCTTTTCTCCCGGGCATGCCCCGAGGACGCGCTCGACGAATGGTGGCCTTCGTCACACTGGCCCTGGTCCTGGCGCCCAGCGCGGCGTCGGCCCAGGCCGGACAGGCCCGCTCCAGCGTGGTGGTGGTGAAGAAGCCCACCCCAGCCCCCGCGCCCGCGCCGGCCCCTGCCCCTCCGCCGGCGGCGGCGCCCGCCCTGATGCCTCGCGCCGCGCCGCCGACCCCCGCGCCGCCGGTGGTGCCCCCCGCGGCGACCGCCGCCCCCACCGCCGGGCCCCGGATCCTCCCGTGGGTCACCCTGGCCGGGAGCGTGGCGGCGGGCATCGCGGGCGGCGTGTTCATGGGCAAGGCGATCTCCGCCGCCAACCAGGAGCTCACGGTGGAGGTGAAGGCGAACGGGACCGGCACCCAGACCGTCACCTTACCCCCGGAGTTCCAGGATCAGCAGACCCGCATCCTGACCAACGGGGTCGTGGGCACGGTGCTCCTCAGCACCGCCACCGCCGGGGCGATCGCCAGCCTGATCTCACTGCTGTCGAACTGACGCCGACGCGGCCGCCAACGCCTCCGCCACCCGCTCCGCAAGCTCTCCTGCGAAGCGCTCCGCGAAGAGCGCGTCGACCACCTCCGCCCGCACCAGCCAGCGCTCGGGGTTCGCGGCGTCCTGGCGCACGCTCACCTCCGCCTCGCTCGGCACCCAGGGGCACATCCGCACCGCGTCCAGGATCGCCAGCCGCTGAGCCGCGCCGTCGCCGCGCGGGAGGGTCAACTCCACCTCACGGGTCGGCCAGCCGCGGGCCTCCGCGCGCACCGGCCCCTGCAAGAGCAGGTGGTTCGGCACGGTCACCACGCGCCCCGCCTCGTCGACCAGGCGGGTAGAGCGCAAGCCCACCTGCTGCACCCGGCCGCTCACGCTCGGCGCGTTGAGCCGCCACCCCGGCCGCACCGCGCGCTCGCCTCGCAGGACGAGGAACGCGACCAGGTCCGGCACCAGGTCCCGCGCCCCCACCAATACCAGCGCGGCGAGGAGGATCCAGGGGCCGAGGGCGTTCAGGTAGCCGAGGAGGAGCAGGGGGGTGATCAACACCGCCGCGACGCCCACCCCACGCGCGATCGAGACAACCGAGCCCAGCAGGCGCGGCAGGAGCCCGCCCGGGTCCAGGTAGCGGCGGATCAGGGCGGCGGACACCCCGGTCAGGAGCACCGCGGCCAACAGGAGCAGGGTGATGAGGATCTCCGAGGTCCGGCGCTCCGCCGCGGTCTTGGGCGCGGTGGGCAGGATCGGCGGCGGGGCGGGGATGCTCACCGCGGGGGCCACCCCCGCGTCGGCCGTCGCGGCGACGCCCGCGTCGGGGGTCACGCCGGCGTCGGCCTGCGGCGCAGGCTGGCCTGCATCCACCGCCGCGTCCTCCACCCCGGCGTCCTCGGGGGCCACCCCCGCGTCGGGCGGGGCCGGCGGGCCGACCACCGCGTCCACCGGCACCGGAGGGAACTCCGGAGGAGGCGGCTGCGGTGGGGGGGGCGGAGGCGGAGGCGCCACCACCACCACCGGCGGCGGCGGAGGCGCGGCCGGGGCCACGGTGGCGGTCGAGGCGGTGGAGGCCGTCCCCACCTGGGCCAGGGCCAGCGCGGGCCAGAAGAGCGCGGCGAGCGCGAACGGCAGGGCGGCCTTCATCGGTACCACCCCCTGCTCCGCAACACCTCCTGCAGTCCGTGCCGCAGGTGCCGCCGCACGGTGAAGAAGCCGCCCGTCTTGCGCTCCAAGAGCCCATCGGTCACCAGGCGCATCAGGCGCCCCTGGGCGGTGACCTCGTCCCAGCGGAAGAGCTGGGCCAGGGTCGGCCCGTCGACCCAGCCCTGCCGGAGCACCGCCATGAGGAGCACGAGGATCTCGTCTTCGAGGATCGAGAGGGCCGGCACCACGGTGGGGGGCGGCGGACCCATGCGCACCATCTGGGCCTCCTCGTCCACCTCCACCACCGACGAGAGCCAGGCCGGCAGCGCCCGGGTGAGGCGCCCGCCGGTGTGGGCGTGCAGGCCGATGAAGAAGCGCTCGCGCGCCCCCGACTCCGCCGCCGGCCCCTCGCCCGGCCCCGCGAAGCGCAGGCCCAGGCCGCTGAGGGCGTGGCGGGACATGAGGGAGCTCTCGAGCTCCTGGGCGCTCACCGGCCCCACCGTGATCGCCTCCGAGAACACGTCCTCGACCGGCGCGAGGCGCCGCGCGTAGGTCCAGACCGGCTCCGCCGCCTCCAGCACCCACGCGTTCTTGCCCGCGTCGGCGAGGACACCGGCGAGGAAGCGCCGGAGCGGCTCGAACCCGCCCGCCTGCATCGAGAGGAGCCAGTGGAAGCCACCCACCACCAGGAGCTGCCCCTGGGCACCGTCCTGGAAGATCGTCTCGACGTCGCGCACCGACATGGGCCGACTGAAGGTCAGCCTGCGCACCACGTTGAAGCGATCGCCGCGGGTGATGAAGGCGAGCAAGGCACCTTGCCCCGCCCCCTCCGCGCTGATGATCGCCGCGGTCCTCAGGCCGACCCCCGGCGCCCGCGCGAGCACCTTCTTCACCCGGTCCACCGCCCGCCGCTGGTCCGGGAGCAGGTCCGCCGCCCAGTGCGCGTTGGCGGCGAAGAGGCGCCGGTAGAACAGCGGGATCTCGCCCTCGGGCTCGGGCTGGACGAGGAGCCCCGCCACGTCCTCGGGCCGCAGCACCACCCCGGGCAGGCCGAGCCAGGTGCGCCAGGAGGCCAGGCGCTCCTCACCCGCCGCGCGACGCACCCACTGGGTGGACTCGTCGCCCAGCTTGTTCAGGAACTGGGTCAGGCGGTCGACCTGGTGGGTGAAGGCCTGCGGCTTCACCCCGCCCCGGCGCCGCAGCTGGGCCACGCTCGCCTCCGAGAGGCGCTCGCGCAGGGTGTCGATCTTCGAGAGGATGGTGTCCCGGAGGTCGTCGGTGAGCTCGTCGGACCAGGCCGAGGTGCGGTCGAGCATCTCGGCCAGGGCGGCGCGGCTCCGCTTGAGCGCGGCCACCGCCACCTCGGACAGATCGCTCTCGCCCTCCGGCGGCCGCTCGAGATCGAGCTCACCGCCGTAGTGCTCGGAGTCGATGGTGACCACCCGCTCCAGGTCGTGGAGCACGGTGAGCATCGGCTGGAGCACGGTCACCGCGGCGTTGGTGATGCGCAGCAGCTCGGGCGCGATGTCGGTCTGGACGTAGGCCGCGGCCACGTCGGACAGGAAGACCTCCACCGTGGGCAGGGGCGCGGGGAGCCGCCACTCGGCGTGGGGCAGCCGCCCCGCCGGCACCTTGTAGCGATCGGTGAGGGCCTGGGCCTCGCGGTTCAGGCCGTCGAGGAGCGGCGCCACCAGCTGCTCCTCGGTGAGCTGCTCCACCAGCTGGTTCGCCGCGCGCATGGCCTCGGAGAGCACCCGCTCCAGCGACTCCATCCAGGAGGGCAGATCGTCGGTGTCCTCCTCTTCCTCCTCCTCCGCCGCCGGTCGAACCGGGAGCGAGGGCGCGGAGGGGGCGGAGGCCGCGGGCGGGTTGCTGCCGGAGCCCTCTGCCGCCAGACCTGCGATGCCCTCCAGGGTCTCCTCCACCGCGTGGAGGACCCGCTCGATCTGGGTGTGGGAGCGACCGCGGACGTCCTTCCTGAGCTCGCTGAGCTGCCGCCCGAGCATCACCCGGACCCGGGCCCGGAACGACGCGGTCTCGAGGTGCAGCCCGAGGTACACGTAGCTCGCGGCGATGGTCTCTCGGACCTTCGCCATGCGGCGCTCGAGGTCCTCCAGCGCCGGCCCCTGGGCCGCCACCATGCGCTCGGCCCGCCGCCGCCGGGCGGGGAGCTCGAACGTGCCGAGCACCGGCAGGTCCGCCTTCACCGCCTTCATGCCCTCGCCCAGGATCCGGGCCGCGCGACGGGCGCCGTCGTCCACGAGGCGGGTCATCTCCTCTTCGGCGAGGGCGAACTCCTCCTCGACCTGCTGCCGGAAGGAGGCGAGCACGTCCTGCAGGTCTTCCTGCACCGCGTGCTCTCGGATGATGTCGAAGCCCCGGGCGATGCCGTCGAGGATCAGACGCGAGTGCGAGACCAGCTGCTGGTCGGCTTGCACGAAGAGGGCGGCCAGCCCCTCGACGCGCTCCATCGTCATCCCGATGAGGTGGTAGCGGGCGAGCGAGCGCATCGGCACCATCCGACGCGGGCCGCCTCCGAAGAGGCGCTTGATGCGCACCTTGCCTCTGAGGAGCCAGCGGGCCATGCGCCGCAGCAGCGTGTCGCCGGGCTGCCGGGCGAGGCTCCGGGGCTCGTACTCCGCCGGCACCCACTCCGGGAGCACCTCCATGGTGCGCTCGAGGGCGGTGACGAGGAGCGAGGGGCGCCACAGCTCCTGCGACATGCGCGAGGAGCGGCTGAGGACCACGGTGCGGAGGCGCTCGGAGAGCTCGGCCAGCTCCGAGCGGATCAGCTCCAGGAGCTGGACCCGATCGTCGGTGCGGGTCTGGACCACCAGGCGCCGGTGGTGTCGCAGGAACTCCCGCCGCAGCTCCCCCAGGTACGCGCCGGCCTCGGAGTGATGGCGGGTGAGGGGCCCGCGGCGCACGTCGGTGGCGAGGCCGACCAGCTCCGCCTGCAGCTCGCGGG
Source organism: Deltaproteobacteria bacterium (assembly GCA_020632995.1). Taxonomy (GTDB): domain Bacteria; phylum Myxococcota; class Kuafuiibacteriia; order Kuafuiibacteriales; family Kuafuiibacteriaceae; genus JACKEN01. Next base: position 150,095 of record JACKEN010000010.1, read on the forward strand.
TGAGCGACTCCAGCTCCGGGCAGGCCGAGCGGAGCGGGTCCCCGAAGAGCTGGGTGGAGTCCAGGCTGTAGCGCGCGCGCGCCTCGCCGGCCTCGGGCCCGTGGGTGGCGACAGGCTCCTTGCCCATCACCGCCTCCAGAAGCCCGGCACGAACAGCGCCAGGAGGGCGTAGAACTCGAGGCGCCCGAGGAGCATCGCGAAGGTGCAGAACAGCTTGCTGCCAGCCGAGTACTCCGCGAAGTTGTCCGCCCCGAGGTGGAAGGGCGCCGGGCCCATGTTCGAGAGGCTGGTGAGCACCGCGCCCATCGCGGTGGGCAGGGGCACGCCGTCCAGGGTGGTGAGGAGGGCCGAGCCGCTCCCCAGGCACAGCATGAAGATCATGAAGAACACCGCGACGTCGGTGAGGGCGGACTGCGGCACCACCACGCGCCCCATCCGCACCACGTGCACGAGGCTGGGCCGGAAGGAGCGGCGCACCTCGGTCCAAGAGATCTTGGCCATGAGCACGATGCGCTCGACCTTGATCCCGCCCGCGGTGGAGCCGGAGCAGCCCCCGACGAACATCAGGACGATGATGATCATCAGCATCGGCGGCGGGTACGCGGAGTAGTCGTCGGTGCCGTAGCCGGTCGACGAGATGGTGGTGGCCACCATGAAGTAGGCGTAGCGGAACGCCTCGACCAGGTCGTTGTCGTGCACCTCCAAGAGGCCGAAGGTCATCACCATCACCGAGACCGCGACGATGCCCAAGAAGGCCTTGAACTCCACGTTGCGGAACAGGGTCCGCAGGCTCCGCCCCTTCAGCGCGGAGTAGTAGAGCCCATAGTTCGCGGTCCCGATGAGCATGAAGGTGGCGATGGTCATCTCGATGCCGAAGCTGTCGAAGGCGGCCACCGAGGCGTCCCGGGTAGAGAAGCCCCCCGTGCTCATCGTCGTGAAGGCGTGGCAGATGCTCTCGAAGAGCGACATGTCCTGGAGGTACAGGGCCAGGACCTCGAGGCCGGTCAAGGCGGCGTAGAGCTGCCAGAGCAGGCGCGAGGTCTCGGCGATGCGGGGGCGCAGGCCCTCGGCGGTGGTGCCCGGCACCTCCTTGCCGAACATCACCTTGCCGCCCGCGCCGATGTTCGGGAACACGGCCACGAACAGCACCACGATGCCCATGCCGCCGAGCCACTGGATGAGCGAGCGCCACAACAGGAGCGAGCGCGACAGCCGGATCTCGATGTCCGGGATCACCGTGGCCCCGGTGGTGGTGAGCCCCGAGACCGCCTCGAAGAGCGCGTCGTGAAAGCTCATGCCCGCGCCGAAGACGAACGGCAGGGCCCCGAAGACCCCGGCGGAGATCCAGATGAGCGCCACCGAGAGCACCGCCTCCCGCCGGGTGATGGTGGCGGTGGGGGCGCTCTTCTTGCTCCACCAGTACCCGAGGTAGCCCACCCCCATGGCGGTCGCGGCGGCCACGAGCAAAGCCAGCTCACCCCCCAGGCGGGCCGGGTCGGCGGGCGGGTCCAGCTCGTTGAAGAGCCAACCGACGAGGGCGCTGAGGCCGATCGCGACGCCAAGCCCCATCACCACCGCGCCCACCGGTCGGAGGACGCCGCGGTAGTCGCGCCACTGGCTCCTCACAGCAGCCCCGGCCGGAACAGCCGCTCGACCGTGGCCCGGGCCGCCACCGTGGTGAGCACGATGACGGTGTCGCCGGCCTGGATGACGCTGTCCCCGCGGGGCACCGCCACCTGCTCCTGGTGCACGATGGCCCCGATGATCGCGCCGCGCGGGAGGCTGAGCTCCTTGAGCGGGGTGTCGATGGCGCGGCAGCCCTTGCGGGCCAGGATCTCGAGCACCTCGGCCTGCCCGTTCTGGAGCACGGTGAGGCTCTTCAGCTCGGCCCGGCGGCAGTAGCGCAGGATGTGGTCCGAGGCCACGGTGCGGGGCGAGACCACGATGTCGATGCCGAGCTGGCGGTAGATCGGCATGTAGTCGGGCCGGTGCACCATCGCCGCGGTGCGGCTCGCCCCCATACGCTGTGCAAGCAGGGCTGCCATCAGGTTGAGCTCGTCGTCGTAGGTCACGGCGGCGAACAGGTCGTAGGTGCCGACCTCCTCCTCCTGGAGCAGGCGGGTGTCGGTCCCGTCGCCGTGGAGCACGGTGACCCGGTCGAGCTTGGCGGAGAGCTGCTCGGCCCGCTCGCGCGAGGACTCGATGATCAAGACCTCGGCCCCCTCCTCCGCCAAGGACTGAGCCACCATCTCACCGGTGACCCCGCCGCCCACGATGCAGGCGCGGCGCGCCTCGCGGTTGGAGGTGAAGAGATCCTCCGCGTCGGGCAGGTCGCTCGGGCGCCCCAGCAGATACGCGCGATCACCGGGCTGGAGCGCGTCGGCGCCGCCGGGCACGAACAGATCGCCCTGCCGCACGATCGCCGCGATGAGGGTGTCGCGCGGGAGCGGGATGGTGGAGATCGGGCGGTGGAGGAACCGGGACTGCTCCGTCAACTCGACCTGCACCAGCTCGATGCGGTCCTGGGCGAGGTCGATGACCTCCACCGCGCCGTGGGAGCGGGCGATCTTCACCAGCTCCTGGGCCACGAGCACGCTGGGGTTGATGGTGACGTCGACGCCGAGCACCCCGTAGCGCACCCCCTGGCGGCTCCGAGCCCACTCGTTACCCTGGGTGCGGGCGATCGTCTTCTTGGCCCCGGCCTGGCGCGCGGCGAGGGCCGCGATGAGGTTCACCTCGTCGTGGTCCGTCACCGCCACCAACAGGTCGGCCCGGGCCACGCCGGCGTGCTCGAGCACCGTCTCGCCAGCGCCGTACCCGGTGAGGGTCATGACGTCGTGGTGCTCCTCGATGTACCGCACCATGTCGGGGTTCTGATCGACGGCCACGATGTCGTGCCCGTCCTGCTCCAAGACCTGGATCAGGTGCCGCCCCACCTCGCCCAGCCCGATGACCACGATGTACATGCCAGGCTCCGCCGCCCCTTTCATACCTCCGGCGCCGAGGTAGGGGAAGAAATCCGCCCCGGGTGGCATACTGCCCGGCCATGAGCGCCGCTCACCCCCACTACACCGAGGAACATCAGGCGTTTCGGCAGTCCCTGCGCCGCTGGGTGGACCGGGAGATCCTGCCTCACGTGGAGGCCTGGGAGGCCGCTCGGGCCTTCCCTCGGGAGCTCTACGCCAAGGCGGCGGAGATCGGCCTGCTCGGCATGGGGTTCCCGGAGGCCTACGGGGGCGTGCCGATGGATCCCTTCCACGTGATCATCACGTGCGAGGAGCTGGCCCGCGCCGCGGCGGGCGGCCTGAGCGCAGGCCTCATGAGCCACTCCATCGGCCTGCCCCCGGTGGCCCACCTCGGGAGCGAGGCGCTGAAGGCGCGGGTGATCCCGCCGGTGCTCGCGGGCGAGAAGATCTCCGCCCTCGCGGTGACCGAGCCCTCCGGCGGCTCCGACGTGGCCAACCTGCGCACCACCGCCCGGCGCGACGGCGATCACTACGTCCTGAACGGCCAGAAGACCTTCATCACCTCGGGCATGCGGGCGGACTTCATCACCTGCGCGGTGCGCACCGGGGGCGAGGGCATGGGCGGGATCTCGATCGTCGTGGTGCCGGGTGACGCCCCCGGCCTGGCGCGCACCCCGCTCGAGAAGATGGGCTGGTGGTGCTCCGACACCGCCACCCTCTACTTCGACGAGTGCCGCGTGCCGGCCGAGAACCTGGTGGGCGAGGAGAACATGGGCTTCATGGGCCTGATGCTCAACTTCAACAACGAGCGCCTGGCCCTCGCCGCCAACGCCTGGGCCTTCGCGAAGGTGGCGTTCGAGGAGGCCCTCGGCTGGGCGAAGGAGCGGGTCACCTTCGGGCGCCCCCTCATCCAACGGCAAGCCATCCGGCACAAGCTGGTGGACATGCAAGCCGACCTGCTCGCCACCCAGGCCTTCCTCGAGGCGGTGGCGGCCAAGATGAAGGCGGGCGAGCAGCCCATCGCCGACATCTGCATGCTGAAGAACCACGCGGTGGCCTGCATGGAGCACTGCGCGGGGGACGCGGTGCAGATCCTGGGCGGGGCGGGCTACGTGCAGGGCGCCAAGGCCGAGCGCATCTACCGGGAGACCAAGGTCATCGCGATCGGGGGCGGCGCGTCGGAGATCATGAAGGACCTCGCCGCGCGACAGCTCGGGTGGTGAGGGCGCACATGACCACCCACGTCCTGTCCGCGGACCAGATCCACGGCTTCATCCAGGAGCACTTCCCCCAGGCGGTGGGCTTCGCCCACGTCACCGCGGTGGGCGAAGGCCGCCTGACCATCGAGCTCGAGGCGGGCGAGCACCACCTGCGCCCCGGCGGCACCGTGAGCGGCCCCACCCTCATGACGATGGCCGACACCGCCATGTACTACCTGGTGCTCAGCCTGGTGGGGCCAGTGGCGCTCGCGGTGACCACGAATCTCAACATCAACTTCCTGCGCCGCCCGCCGCCCGGGGTGCTCCTCGCCACCGCCCGCCTCCTGAAGCTCGGACAGCGCCTGGTGGTGGGCGAGGTCGCGATCCACGGGCCCGGCGCCGAAGCCGACCCGGTGGCCCACGCCACCGTCACCTACGCCCTCCCGCCGGGGTGACGGCGCCCCCCGCCCAGTTCTGGGGAACACGGCAGACCGCTCGGGTGTCCTATCCGTTGAGCATTCCCGTGGACCACGCCCTGAGAGAGGCCGGGCTCCGGCCGCCGGTGCTTCGTGCCTTCGCCGCCGCCGGGCTGGCGTGGGTGGCGGTGCTCCTGCTCCCGGTGCGCCTGGACTCGGGTGGTCCGGTGTGGGCGTGGGACCTCATGGGCGGCCCCTCGGGCGACCTCGCGGTGGCCGGCGCCGCCTTCGCCGCCCTCGCCCTGCTCCTGTTGAGCCGCACCGCGCCCGGGCGCCCGATGGCCTCGGTGGCGCTCATGGGGCTCACCGCGACCTCGGTGGGGTTGGCCGCCACCCTCTCCGATCCCGACGCGCAAGCCGCCTTGCTCCCCGCCCTCCCGTCCGCCCTCGGCCGTGGCTACGTGGCGCTGGTGGTGGCCCTCGCCGCGGCCGGGCTGGGGCTCGAGGCCCGACGGGCCCGGGCCGCCGCCCTCGCCTTCGGCCTCTCCGCCGTCGCCCTGACCTTCCTCTACCTTTGGCCCCACCCCTACGGCACGCTCTCGGAGGCCGCCCTCGACAGCGCCCGGGCCGCCCTCGCCCCCGCCGCCGCGCCCGACCGCGGCGGCCGCGCGGCGTGGGTCACCCACACCGCCCTCGCCCTCCTCCCCGCCGCCCTGGTCAGCGTGGGGGCCCTGATGCGCGCGGTGGCCGGGCCCGAGAACCGCCGGGTGATGACCGCGTGGATCCTGGCCGCGACCCCCGCAACCCTGGTTGCGCTGAGCGTCAAGGCCGCGGCCCAGCTGGGGAGCGACGCCCTCGTCCTCGTCGGCCTGCGCGCGGGCCTCCTCCTCGTGGCCCTCCTCCTCGTCACCACCTTCGCCGGCCGGGCCCTCGCGGAGGAGCCGCCAGCGCAACACAGCCTGCGGTTCCGCTTCGCCGGGCACGGCCTCACCTCCGCCGCGCTCGTGGTGGCCCTGGTCCCCCACGTCGACCAGGCCGAGCCCGCCCCGTGGGCGATGGGCGCGGCGCCCCGCTGGGCGACCGAGCTCTACACGAGCGCCCTCCCCCGCGTCGCCATCGCGGCGCAGGAGGTCGACCTCCCCGGCGGCGACGCCGCCCTCGCCGCGGCGGTGGGCCGCGCGGTCGGGCTGGCCGCCCCCGCCCCCGCGGTGGCCGAGGTGGTGGAGGAGCTCGGGCGCTTGAGCCCGAGCCCCGGCCAACACCGGCGCGCCCTGGAGCGCCTGGGCGAGCGCCTCAACGAGGCCGCGCGGCAGGCCAGCTTGCCGTTCTACGTCGATCTGCAGGTCTACGGCCTCCCCCGCGACGGCGCGGCGCCCGACTGGCTCCTCGCCCTCAAGACCTACCGCATCGAGGAGGCCCACCGCTTCCTCGCCAGCGGTCAGCTCCGCTCCACCCTCTGGCTACGCAGGCTGGACCGCACCAACCTCACCGACGCCCGCCTCGGGTGGACGCGCCACGACGCCCCCGAGGGGGTGGTGATGCTCGACGTGATCCGCGACCACTGGGAGCAGGACCTCGCCCCCGCCCTCGGCGGCGTCGCCTCGGCCAAGAGCCGCCGCACGCGCACCTACGCCCGGCACGCCCGCGCGCTGACCGAGGACCTCGCCCACGCGGTGGCCGGCCGGGTGGAGCCCGGCGACGTGGAGGCGCTGCTCGCCTGCATGGCCCGGGGTGGCAGGGGCACCCGCCGTCGCGCCCCCGCGCGCTGCCAGCAGCTCGAGGAGACGGTGGAGCCCGAGATCCTGCAGGCCCTCGCCCACAAGGTCGAGGTCCACGAGCTCCGGCACGCGATGGACGGCCTCCAGCTCCGGCCCCCGCGAGCCCTCCTCGACGCCATGCCCGGCTTCTCGGAGCAGTCGGTGAGCTTCGCCGCGGCCGAGCTGTCCGCCTACCTCACCGAGGTGGCCGCCTCCCCCGTCCCCCGGGTCGCCCTCGCCCACTTCCTGGCCCTGGCCGAGGCCCACCCCCGCAGCCCCGAGGGGTTCGCAGGGCGCCTTGCGGCCGAGGCGCTGCGAGAGGGGAGCGGGCTCGACCCGCACCAGCTGCTGGAGACCGACGGCGACGAGGTCGCCACCGCGGCGGCGTACGCCTATGAGCGGCTGTTCGGGCGGCCGGTGGTGCTGCCGGTGCGGCTGGACGAGCCAGGGCCCGGCGCGGCGGAGCACGCGCCGGGCGCGGTGTAGCGCGTCAATCCAGCTTGCGGGTGAGGTCCTTGGTGATGTTCTTCTGGTGGGACTCCAGGGTCCCGCCGCCGATCTCGAGGAGCTTGGCGTCCCGGTAGAAGCGCTCGACCTTGTACTCGTCGCAGTACCCCGCGCCGCCGAGCACCTGCATGGCGTAGTCGGCCACCGTCTTGCCCACCGGCGCCGCGAAGAGCTTGGCGGCGTCGGAGCCCAGGCGGTTGTGGTGCTCGGGCCCCACCGAGCGCGCCACGTTGTAGACCAGGCAGCGTGCCGCCTCGGTCATCGCGTAGCCCTCCGCGATGTAGCGCTGGATCTGGCCGAAGCGGTTGATGGGCTGCTTGAAGGCCACCCGATCGCGGCCGTAGCGCACCATGATGTCGAGGCAGCGGTCCGCGATGCCTACGCTCATGGCGGCCAGGGTCAGGCGCTCGATCTCGAGGTTGCGCATCATGTGCACGAGGCCGCCGCCCTCCTCGCCCACCATGTTCGCGGCCGGCACCTGGCAGTCCTCGAAGATCAGCTCGCTCATGGTGCTCGCGCGCATCCCCATCTTCTTGATCGGCTTCGAGGTGGTGAAGCCGGGGCAGGTGCGGTCTACCAGGAAGGTCGAGATGCGCCCGTGGGTCTTGGCGTAGACCAGGAACACCTGCGCGTCGGGCCCGTTGGTGATGTACGTCTTGGTCCCGTTCAGGACCCAGCCCTTCTCGCTCCGCACCGCGGTGGTGGTCATGCCCAGCACGTCGGTGCCGTGGCCGGGCTCGGTCATACCCATGCCGCCCACCCACTCGCCGCTCACCACCTTCGCCAGGTACCGCTCCCGCTGCTCGTCGTTGGAGACGTGGAAGAAGTTGTTCACGAAGAGCATCGAGTGGGCCAGGTAGGCCAGGCAGAAGCCGGGGTCCGACTTCGACAGCTCGTGATGCACGATCACCGCGGCGGCGGCGTCCATGCCGCCGCCCCCGTGCTCCACCGGGATGGTGATCCCCAGCAGGCCCAGCTCACCGAGGCGGCCGAACAGCTCGCGGTTGAGCGTCCCCGTCCGGTCGTGGTGCTCCGCCTGGGGCTCCACCTCCTTGGCGGTGAAGTCCGCGACCATCTTGCGGAGCGCGAGGTGCTCCTCGCTGGGGTTGAACAGATCGGACATCGGCAAGCTCTCCTTCAAATCTCGGGCGACTCACCCGCGCCCTCCACCTGCGGGAGGTCGAGGTCGGGGTCCATCGGGCCGTGCACGAGGATCGGCGCGGCGTCCAGGCCCTCGGCCCCCATCATCACGACGACCTTCTCGAGCGTCGCCTTCATGAGCTGCTGCTCGTAGTCGGGCAGCTCGGCCAGGCGCTTCACGAAGGTCTCTTGCAAGGCGGACGGCGCACGCCCGAGGAGCCCGGCGCCGGACTCGGTGAGCGAGACCGTCACCCGGCGGCGGTCGTCCTGGTTGCGCTCGCGGCGCACGAGGCCGTTCTGCTCGAGCCGGTCGAGGATGCCGGTCATCGTGGCCTGGCTCAGGTCCACGTGTCGCGCGAGGGTGCTGGGGGTGGAGGGCCCCAGGGCCTCCAGCGCGCGCATGCACACCAGCTGCGGGCCGGTGAGCCCGTAGCGGGCGGCGAGCTGGCGGCTGTACAGGTCGATCGCCCGGGTGATCCGGCGCAGGGACCTCAGGATGTCTTCTTCGTAGTTCGTCACGTGGACCTCCAGGGCCTCGCCCTGACGGGGCACCACTTTGCCACGGTCCGATCCGCCGGTCGACGGGAGTCGAGGCCCACCCCGGCTCCCGCCGGAGCTGCGCTCACCCCTCGCCCGCCAGGTGGTCGAGGGCCGCCTTCAGGCCGCCGTGGAGGGCCGCGACGTCCGCCTCGTTCCACGCGCTGGGCTCCTCGCGGACGAAGGTGGTGCGGTCCTGCCGGTTGTCGAAGCGGGCCACCGGGATGTTGAAGGCGCGCGCGCCACGACGCACCGTGACACAGCCCGGCTGCTCGGCGTGCTCCTCCAGCCAGGTCATGTCGTCGCAGCCGTACTCCCCCAGCATCACCGACAGGGGCACCCCGTGGTGGAGGATGGAGCCCGGGTCGTCCGGGTTGGTGCGGGCGTCGTTCTTGCGCCGGGACTCCTCGGGCGTGACCCAGATGTAGAGGATCTTGGCCCGCTCCAGGAGCGCGTCGGAGAGCAGGCCCAGGGAGTACTGGTAGCCGTGGGGCGCGGGCAGGGGCATGGACGATCCATCCGGCCCACCCCGGGCAAACTCCACCACGAGGGTCTTCCCTTCGAGGGTGTCAGGATAGCCTGCCAGCTTGTCCGCCAGCTGCGCCTTGGCCTCGTCCGCCACCGCCTCCGCCACCTTGGCGTGGATGGCCTCGGGGAGGGTCGAGAGGCGGGCCCCGATGCCCACCACCTCGGACGCGCGGTCCAGGCGCGAGAAGAGCAGCGGCACCGCCTCCTCGACGGGGTAGGCCGTCTTGCTCACCAGGTCGTCGTAGTCCTGGTTCAGGAGCTCGATGAGGGTGCCCCAGTCGCGCCGATCGATGAAGGAGCGATCGGGGGCCTCGAAGAAGCGGCGCGCCTCCCCCGCCTCGGCCAGGCTGTCGTCGATGACCCGCATCAGGTGGACGTACGGGAAGTCGTCCAGCTGCACCGTGGGGCCCATGTGGAAGTCGTTCTTCGCCGCCTCGGGCTGCAGGTGCGCGAGGTAGCGGCGGACCTCGCTCTTGCCGGACGCCGGCAGGGCGAGGAGGAGGACGGTGTCGAGGATCTTGGCCATCGTTGTCTGAGTGCTCCTGAGTGTCTCGAAGGTCAACCTGCGGGCGCCGCCGCGAGCTCTGCGGCCCGACGGCGCTCGGCCATGGTGAGGAACCCCACCGCGACCAGGATGAAGGCCAGGGAGACCCAGTCCTGGAGCTTGGGGAGCTTGCCGCCGTAGAACGCCGCGAACCACAGCGTGGAGGCGGTGCCCGCGATCAGCGAGGTGAGTCGGTTCACGAGGCCCGCGAACGTCGCGGTGCGGCCCTTGAACATGAAGATGAAGACCGAGAAGAACGACACCACCCCGAACGCCATGCCGGCCAGGCTCGCGGTGAACCACGTGGTCTTGGGCTCGGCGATCGCCCCGCGGAAGTACATCACCCGCTCCCCGGTGGCCCCGAACAGCTCGGGCGAGAAGAACACCAGCGCGGTTACGAGCAGGAGAGTGGCGGAGGCGGCCAGCTGCTCCACCGCATAGAACCCCTTGTTGTCCTGCTTCGCCCCCTTGGGCCGGGTGTTCTTGTAGAAGTTCATGATGTAGATGCGCACGCTGTACGCCGCGATGTACGAGCCGAGGATGGTGACCGCGGCGGCGTTGTGCAGGAAGTCGAATTTGCCGCCCCCGGCGTTGCCGATGACCATGTGGGTGGCCACCGCGACCAGCGCGAAGATGACCGCCACGTTCTCCTGCCAGTAGACCGCCTTGTGCAGGATGCCTTGCTTGATCTGGATCGCGTCCACCGCCCGGCTGATCACGATGACGCTCCCCCGCATGATCACCATCGCCACCATCACCGAGATCGGCAGCGTGTACATGAGGGTGGTGGTGGGGATGACCACCGCGGTGCAGATGCCGGACGGGATGATGTAGTAGAGGGCCCGGGTCTCGGCCTGGATCCGGTACCAGCGCAGCACCAGCACCACGCTCGTGGCGATGAAGCTGCCGCCCGCGGTGCTGTACACCAGGAACTCGATCCCGTGCAGGCCGGGGCGGCCCGGCTCGGTGCTGAGGAAGTACTTCACCGTGACGCCGGTGATGACGTAGAAGACGAAGTAGCCCAGGCAGAGCTGGATCAGCCGGCTGGTGCTCCCTTCACCCCTGGACGTCATGACGCGCGCTCGACCGGGCCTCGGCCGGGTCAAGGGGGTGGAACCTGCCACGCACCCCCGGAAGCGGCAAGGATTAGTGCCCGTCCGGCGGGCTCGACACCGTGACCAGCACCTCGCTCAGCGGCTTGCGCGCGAGATCCGGCACCTGGCAGCCCTCCGCCGGGTAGCCGACCGGGATGAGGAGGAAGGCCCGCTCGTGCTCCGGCCGCCCCAGGATCTTCTGCAGGAAGCCCATGGGGCTCGGGGTGTGGGTCAGCGTGCCCAGCCCCGCGTGATGCAGGGCAGCCAGCAAAAAGCCGCACGCGATGCCCACCGACTCCTGCACGTAATAGTGACGCATCTGTGGGTCACCCCCGTGCTTCTGCGCGAACACCACGATGAGGGCGGGGGCGTCCTCGAGGAACGGCTTGTCGGCGTCGGTGCCGAGCGGGGCGAGATCCTCGAGCCAGCGCTCGGGGGCGCGCCCGCCGTAGAAGGCGCGCTCCTCGGCCTCGGCCGCCGCGCGGATCTCGGCCTTGGTGCCAGGGTCGGTCACCACCACGAAGGTCCAGGGCTGCTTGTGCGCCCCCGAGGGCGCGGAGGCCGCGGTGGCCACGCAGGTCTCGAGGACGTCGAGCGGGACGGGCTCGGGGCTGAAGGCCCGCACCGAGCGGCGGCGGGCCAGCTCCGCGCGGAGCGCCTCGGCCCGGGTCCGCATCTCGTCTTCCCCCCGACGCACGAAGGCCAGGGGCTTCATGGGAGCGCTGCCGTCCATCGACTCGGGAGGATACGCCATCCGGGGGCCCTGTCGTTGCCCGAGGTGAGGGGCGCGTGCAATCCTGGTTTCCAGGTCGACGCTTGAGCAGCCACGTCCCCATCGCAGGACCCCTCAAAGGGGCGCGCTTCGTGGATCGTCCGAACCAGTTCCTGGTGCGCGTCGCCCTCGAGCCCGAAGAGGAGGTCGTCACCGCCCACCTCCCAGACCCCGGCCGCCTGGAGGACCTCCTGGTGCCCGGCTGCCGCACCTGGGTGCGCCCCGTCGACGACCCCGCCCGCAAGACCGCGTGGACCGCGGTCCTCGTGCAGGCGCCGAGCCAGGCCCTGGTGTCGCTCGACACCCTCCTCCCGAACCGCCTCGTGCGGGTGGCGCTCGAGGAGGAGACCATCGAGCCCCTCGCCGGCTGGACGGTGGAGCGGGCCGAGGTCCCGATCGGGCGCTCGCGCGTCGACTTCCTCCTGCAGGACTTCAGCGGCGCGCGGATGTACCTCGAGGTGAAGAGCGTGACCTGGGTGGACGGCGGGGTGGCCCGCTTCCCCGACGCGCCGAGCGAGCGCGCCGCGCGCCACGTGCGCGAGCTGGCCGAGCTCACCCAGGAGCCCGGGGTCTACGCGACCCTCCTGTTCATCGTGCAGCGCAACGACGCGGTCGAGGTGAGGCCCGCGCACGAGATCGATCCCGACTTCGCGCGGGCGCTGCGGGAGGCCGAGGCGGCGGGGGTGCGCATCATGGCCCACCGCTGCCAGCTCACGCTGGAAGAGCTGATGCTCGGCGTGCAGATCCCCGTCGTACTCTAAAACCGCACCACCACCGCGCTGCTCGACGCGCCCTCGACCTCGATCCCGTCCGGCGAGCGGATGCCGGTGGCGTACACCGCCCGCTCGCTCGTGGTCCGGGCGTCGACCACCGCGGCCACGTGGTGGTACCCGCTGTGGTCGGAGTCGTCCCGGTTGATGCGGAGATCGGTGCGCAGGATGGCTTGCTCATCGACCATGCACAGGCCCTCCTTCCGGGCCCACTCCGCGGTCTCGCCCGCCACCCGGGTGTTCATGAGCACGAAGTGCTCCCGCGGGAGCTCGTCCCCCGGCACCTCCACGCTGGCCAGCGACACGGTGGCGCTCTCGGTGGTGGTCACGCGCTCGGGGCTCACCGCGATGAAGGCCTCACCGAGGGCGTCGAGGTTGATCGCGAGCAGGCGCAGGTCAGAGAAGCGGCTGGGCCGCAGGCCGTAGAAGCCGGTCACCGGCTCCACCGCCACCACCGGCTCGGGCTCCACGTAGGGGCGCGCGCGGATCCAGTCGTAGACCATGTTCGCCTGGCCGCCGTTCTGGATCGTCACCGCGGCCACCGCGTCGACCGTCAGCGCGCTCTGCACCCGCCCGACCTCCTGGCCGGCCTGGATGAAGAGCGCCTCCGACCCGATCAGCCCGACCCCGTAGCGGTGGAAGCGATCCGGGGTGTCGGCGGTGTAGGTCTGCACCGCCCCGGTCGTCCCGTAGACCGGCGTCGCCTGCTCGGTCCCGATATAGGCGGCGAGCCGGGTGTTGCCGATCTCGCCCGCCCCCACCAGGCCCAGGATCACGGTGGGGCTCGTGGCGGGGTCGTCGTAGCGCATGCGCGCCTCCACCAGCACCGATGTCAACTGAACCTGCCCCGCGTTACGCAGGAGCAGCGTCTGGCCGGGCTCCACCGTGAGGTTGCCGTTGGCCACCGGGGCGGCCTGGACCGCCTCCCACCACGGCTGGAGCGCCGCCCCGTCGAAGCCGTCGTAGAACGAGAACACCGCGAGCGGATCCGCGGGCGCGGGGTCGAACCGGGTGGCGCCGCTGTAGATGAAGAGATCGGCGAGGGTTGAGCCCGCCTCGACGGGCACCGGGAGGGCCACCCACACCGTGGTGTCGCTCCGGTTCCAGCCGCGGAAGGGATCCACCACCCGAGACAGCTCCGCCTGGTTGGCGTAGACCACCCGCACGTCCGCGCCATCGGCCCGGGCGAGGCCCGAGGCGACCATCGCGGCGTGATCGAAGGTGATGGGCACCGCGTAGCCTCCGGGCACCCCCACCGCCTCCGCGGTCACCGTGACCACCCGCCGGTACGGGTAGCGCCAGCTCCACCAGTCCTCGACCGAGCCGTAGCCGCTCGAGGTGCCGCGCAGCTCCAGCTGCACCTTGTCCTGGTCGGGCCCGAGCTCGAGCACCTGGGCCGCGAAGAACGGCACGTTGGCGTCGCGGGAGCTCGAGAAGGTCACCCCGCGCTCGTCCTCGGGCACCTTCCCGGTCGGCGTGACCATCCACATCCGCGCGGTGTCCTCGCCCGGCCCCTCGGTGAAGCTGGCCTGCCCCATGAGCAGGTAGCGCCCCGGCGCGTCCACCGGCAGCTCCATGCTCAGCAGGCCGAGGTCGCGCCCCACCAGCTCGAGGTCCTCGGTGGACGCGGTGAACATCGGCACCCCCGGCGCCACCCGCATCCCCACCAGGCGCACCTGGGAGACGGTGGTGACGCCGTCGATCGACGCGATGCCGAGCGACACGTCCGCCTCCTTGCCCTCCTCGAGCACGTAGAACGCGAGGAAGCCGCCGCCGTTGTCGGTCTCGCCGAAGGTCTGGTGCCCGAAGCGGCTCACCGGCACGCCGTCCACGAAGAGGCCCGCCTCGCACGACTCCTCGAGGTCGCTCGTCGAGCCGAGCACCCCGCTCGCGAAGATCACCCAGCGCTCCCCCGGCAGGAGGGGCTCGAGGCGCAGGTGGGCGTCGTCCGAGAAGGCCCAGTCGGCGCCCTCGGTCGAGAACGGGGCGAGGGCCTCCGCCTCCACCAGGAACGGCCGCACCTCACCCTCCAGCTCGCAAGTTGGACTGCAGCCGTCGCCCGCGGTGTTGTTGCCGTCGTCGCAGGCCTCGCTCCCGCGGCGCACCCCGTCGCCGCAGCGCCCGCAGACGCTGGGAGCGCCGGTGCAGGTCCAGCCGACCTCGACCGTGCAGAGCACGCTGCACCCGTCGCCCGCCTCCCGGCCGCCGTCGTCGCAGGTCTCCCGCCCGCTGAGGGCGCCGTCACCGCAGGTCACCGGCGGCCCGAGGGCGACCATGACCTTGGCCTCGCCCGCCGCGGGGACCTGCAGGCTACCTTGCCCCGAACCGATGACCGCGCCGCCCTCGTCGAGGCCGTCCACCACCACCGTGACCAGGCCGGCGCCGGGGCGCGGGAAGCTCAGGGGCGCCTCGCGCGGGCCGGGCGGCTCGAGGAAGAGCGGCGCCGGGCGCATCTCGGGATCCCAGAGCGCCGCGCCGTCCTCGGCCAGCGCCGCCACCCGGAAGCCAGCTACGGCGAGGGACGAGTCGTACCGGACCACCACCTCCAGCGCCGCGGACGGCTCGGGGGTGGACTCGGAGCTGCACGCCAGGGGGGCCAGCACCAGGGCCAGGGGCAGGCATCGCCGCATGCCGCCCAGGGTACTGGTCAAGGGGGGTGGTGGGGTACCCGACATCTGTCGCAAGCTCCCGACATGCCCGCCGCCCTGTTGGCCATGGCCCTGCTCACCGCCGCCCGCCCCGGCCCCCGGATCGAGGTCCAGGGGCACCGCGGGGCCCGAGCCCTGCGCCCCGAGAACACCCTCCCCGCCTTCGAGTACGCCCTCTCGGTGGGGGCGGACATGCTGGAGCTGGATGTCGTGGTCACCAAGGATGACCAGGTCGTCGTCATGCACGACCCCTACCTGAACCCCGTGCTGTGCACCGGCCCGGACGGGGCGCCGGTGCCCGAGGGCCTGGCGGTGCGGAGCCTGACCCTGGAGGCGCTCCAGAGGTACGACTGCGGCGCGCTGAAGAACCCGCGCTTCCCCCGGCAGGTGCCGGTGCCGGGCACCCGGGTCCCCACCCTCGAGGCGGTCCTCGACCTGGTGAAGGCCAGCCCCCACCCCGCGGCCAAGAAGGTCGGCTTCAACATCGAGCTCAAGCTCGAGCCCGCCCACCCCGAGCTGTTCCCCACCCCCGAGCGCTTCGCGGAGCTGGTGGTGGGCCTGCTCGGGCGCCGGGGCGTCTTGAACCGCGTGGTGATCCAGTCCTTCGACTACCGGGCCCTCGTCGCGGTGAAGGCGCTGGCCCCGAAGGCCCGCCTCGCGATGCTGATCTCGGACACCTTCCCGAACCCGGTGGCGATCGCGAAGGACCTGGGCGCGGCGATCATCTCACCGCACCACGAGTGGATCACCAAGGAGGCGGTGCGCGCCCTGCACGCCGAGGGGGTGCGGGTGGTGCCGTGGACCGCGAACGACGAGGCGGCGTGGGCGCGCCTCGTCGACCTCGGGGTGGACGGGATCATCACCGATGACCCCGCCGCCCTCATCGCCTACCTGCAGGGCAGGAAGCTCCGCTCCACTCAGTAGATGACGTCGGCGGCCGAGCGCGGCAGGAGCTTGTAGTTCTCGAACGCGTGGTGCTGGATGCCCACGATCGACTGGATCACCGTGCCCACGGAGGGGCGCGGCTCTACTGAGTAGAGCTGGTCGTCCACCCGGAGCCCGCCGGTGATCACCCACTCGCCGAAGTCGTCGGGGGCGTCGGGCATGTCGTCGAGCACCGTCACCGACTCCACCCGCACCAACACGCCCTCCCAGGACTCGGCCGAGGCGGAGCCGTTCGCGAGGTCCAGCGCGGCCACCCGGGCGGGCACCGGCGGCACCGCGGGCACCGCGCTCTCGAGGGTGCTCAGGATGACCTCGGTGACGTCGAAGTACTCGGTGTAGGTGCCGGTCACGGTGACGCGGTCGCCCACCTGGACCCCGGTGACGGGCACCGCGGTGGGCCGGAACACCAGGATCCCGCTGTAGGGGCCGCCGCCCTGCTCCTGCACCCAGAAGCTGCCGTCGGTGCCGCCGCCCACCGCCACCGCGGTGACGATGACGTCCACGAGCCGGACCGGCGAGTCCACCGCGGGGTGCCCGGTGCGGGTGGGGTCCTGGAGCTGGTAGACGGTGACCGCGCCGCTGGGCGCGCCGCTGTCGGGGAAGCCGGCGTCGGCGAACCCGGCGTCACGGAAGCCTGCGTCGGCGGGGGGGACGCCGGTGTCCGGGGTGGGGTCGACGCCGCCGTCCTCGTCGATCCCCGAGTCCACCTCGGCGCCGGTGTCGGGGGTGTTGGACGCCCCCGCGTCGACGGGGGGGCGGGACTGGGAGCGCGTCGTGGGGCGGCCCGCCTCCCGGCACCCGGCCAGGATCAGCCCCATCCCCACGATGCATACGGCAGCGTGACGCACCATGGCGCGGATCTCCACGTTCGGGCGCGACCTGGCAATCCTCGATCCTGCGGGGGTCGCCACTTCTCACCGCGGCTTGCCCTGAGGTCGCGGGCGCGGCTACATGCCGCGGGTCGGTGCCCCATGTCCGCCGCGAACCGCGATGAGCCCTCGGGCCCCGCCCGGGGGGCCGGCGGCACCCCACGCCGCACCGGGGGCCGGGGTGAGCTGCTCCGGACCCTGCCCATCGCGCTCGCCTACAGCCTGATCCTCGCCTCGCTCTACCTCCTGAAGCCGGCCCGGAACGCCCTGTTCCTCAACAACCTCGGCATCGGCCAGCTCCCCTATGTCCTCATCCTGGTGGCCCTGGTCGGGGGCGGCGCCGCCGCGCTGTATGGCCGCTACGCCCGAAGCGTCCGGGTCGACCGGCTGGTGCGGCGCACCTTCATCCTCCTCGCCGCGCTGTTGTTGGTGTTCCGCTGGCTCCTCGAGACGCGCTGGGGCTGGGTCTACTACGCGTTCTACATCTGGGTGACCCTGCACGGGCTCCTGACCACCTCGTTGGTGTGGCTCCTGGCCAACGCGGTCTTCACCCCGCGCGAGGCGCGGCGGGTGTTCGGCTTCATCGGCACCGGGGGCATCGCGGGCGCGATCGTGGGCGGCACCTTCACCTCCGCCGCCGCCTCCACCCTCGGCACCGAGAACCTGCTCTACGTCTGCGCGGCGATCCTGCTGGTGTGCATCCCGCTCTTGCGCCGCACCCCGCTCATGGAGACCCCGGCCCGGCGCAGGAAGGGCGACGAGGGCGACGGCGGTATGCAGGACATCCTGCGCTCACCCCTGCTGCGCACGTTGGCCATCACCACCGGCCTCATCGCGGTGGTGTCGGTGGTGGTCGACATCCAGTTCAACGAGCTGGTCGACCGCGTCTACCCGGATCAGGACACCAAGACCGCGTTCTTCGGCCGCTTCTTCGCGGTGCTCTCGACCCTCGGGTTCCTGTTCCAGCTCGCGATCACCCCGGTGCTCCTGCGCCGCCTCGGCGCCGGCTTCGCGGTGCTGATCCTGCCGGTGCTCACCGGCCTCGGCTCCCTCGCCATCCTCGCGGTGCCCGGCCTCGCCGCCGGGATCATGGCCAAGGGCGCCGACGGGACCTTCCGCCACTCCCTGCACAAGTCGGCCAACGAGGTGCTCTTCCTGCCGGTGCCGGCGGGGCTGAAGAGCCAGGCCAAGCTCTTCCTGGACACCACGGTGGACACCGCGGCGAGCGGCCTCGGGGCCCTGTTGGTGCTCCTCCTCACCGGTCCGCTGGCGATGTCGCATGACAAGCTGTCCTTCATCTCGGTCGGCCTCGTGGTGGTCGTGGTGTTGGTGGGCGCGTCGATGCGCCGGGCGTACGTGGACGCGTTCCGCGACGCGCTGGCCGGCCAGAAGCTCGACCTCGAGGAGCTGCGAATCAGCATGGCGGAGGCCGGCGCCCTGAAGGCGCTCCTGCCCGCCCTCGAGAGCGAGAACCCGCGACAGCTGGTCTACGTGCTCGACCTCCTCACCCAGGTGCGCGGCAAGGAGGTGGCGGCGCAGATCATGCCCTTGCTCGCCCACCCCTCCCCCGAGGTGAGGCGCCACGCCCTGGTGGCGCTCCACGGCCAGGCGACCCCGCCGCCGCAAGCGACCTTGCGAGCGCTGATCACCGACCCGGATCCCGAGGTCCGGCTCGAGGCGATGACCCTGCTCACCCACGGCGAGGAGCGCCCGGCGGCGGAGGTGCTCGACGGGTACCTCGACGCCGAGGACCCCCGGGTGGCCACCGCCGCCCTCGGGGTGGTGGCGCGGGAGGGCCCCCAGGTCGCGCAAGCCCTCTTGTCACCGGCGCGGGTCGCGAGGCTGCTCGACGCGGGCGGCGGCGCCCCCCTGGTCGAGGCGCTGGCCGGCGCCCTCGCGGGGCTCGACGACCCCGCCCTCTCCACCCGCTTCTGGGACCTCGCCAACGGCGAGGACATCAGCGTCGCGAGGGCGGCGGTGGAGGGCCTCGGCCGCCACCAGTGCGTCGGCGCGGCCGAGTGGCTCCTCGCCCGCCTGGAGCACCGCGCCCTGAGGGGCCCCGCCCGCCGGGCCCTCGCCCGCTGCGGCGAGCCGGTGGTCCCCACCCTCGCCCAGGCCCTGGCCGACAAGAGCGGCCCCCCGGCCATTCGGCGCGCGGTCCCCCGGGTGCTCGGCCAGATCCCGGTCCAGGCCTCGGTCGACACCCTCCTCGGCCACACCGCGGCCCACGACGTGCCGCTGCGCCGGCAGGTGGTGCGCGCCCTCGCCCGGCTCCGCGCCGGCTACCCCGAGCTGATCTTCCCCCGCCAGATCGTGCTGCAGGCGGTCTTGCGCGAGGCGGAGTCCTACTACGCGGGCCTGCAGATCATCGCGATCCTCGGGGCCGCCCCCGCCGAAGGGCCGGGCGAGACGCTGCTCCGGCGCGCGGTGCGGGAGCGCCAGGCCAGCACCCTCGAGGACCTCTTCCTCCTCATGGGCCTGCGCTACGGCCCCCGCGACATGGCCACCGCCTACCAGGGCCTCATCAGCCCTCGCCCCGCGCTGCGCGCGTCGGCGGTGGAGTTCCTCGACAACCTCCTGAAGCGGAGGATCCGGGAGGTGCTGATCCCCATCCTCGAGCCCGGCCCCCTGCCCGAGCTCCAGGCCCAGGCGCGGGCCCTGTTCGGCGCCGCGATCGAGACCCGCGCCGACGCCCTCGCCCACCTCCTCGAGGGCCGTGATCCGTGGCTCCGGGCGTGCGCGCTGTTCGTGCTGAGCGAGGCGGAGCGGGCGCATTTTCGGGCCGAGGTGGCGCGGGCGGCCCAGGATCCCGACCCGGTGGTGCGGGAGGCGGCGGAGCGGGCGGTGGGGGCTGATGCTTGAGAAGTGTTCGACCACGTCCACGCCCACGTTCACGTTCACGGCCGGACACGTTGGCGAATGGCGAGGTTGTTGCGCCATCTGGTCGGCGCGTACGCTCGAGACCGCGATGAAGACGCTGATCGTCCAGGTCCAGGCGGAGCGCCTGAGTGCGCCCCACGACGTGGCCGCGCTGATGGAGCGCGTGGTGGCGCTGCAGGAGGGGGCTGAGGTCAGGCACGGCTCCGACGACGGCGAGTGGGCCGACGTCTGCATGCGAACCGAGGCGCCCGAGTTGCTCTGACCTTTCCCCCTTCGCGCCCCACCCGCCTCTGGGCTACAACTGCGCCGGCATGCTGACGGTGGTGGAGAAGGTGATCTTCCTCCAGGCGGTGGACGTCTTCTCCGAGGTCCCCACCGAGCAGCTCGCGTTCCTCGGCGCGGTGGCGGAGGAGCTGAGCGCGGCGGAGGGCGAGACCCTGTACCGGACCGACGAGCCGTCGGACTGCATGTACCTGGTGCTGGAGGGCGAGGTGCGGCTGCACCGGGGGGAGATCCAGGTGACGGTGGCGCGGGCGCGGGAGGCGTTCGGGACCTGGGCCCTGTTCGACGACGAGCCCCGGCTGACGTCGGCCACCTGCGTGCGGGCCTCGCGGCTGCTCCGGGTGGACAAGGACGACTTCATCGAGGTCCTGGCCGACAACGTGCAGATCACCCAGGGGGTGCTGAAGGCGGTGGTGCGGCGCCTGCGGGCGCTCGGACGGGCGGTGGCCCAGCCGACGCCATCTCAGGGTTAACGCCATACATGAAGCCGGAGCCGCACTTGGGTGTGGCAAGGGCGGGGCGCTGGCGGTATGGCATGCCCGAGGCGGGGGGACGAGATGGCAGATTCACACGCGGAGACCATCGTCATCGTGGATGACGAGGACATGGTGCTCACCAGCCTCAACGCCTACCTGACGCTCGAGACCGAGTACGCGGTGGAGACCTTCAACTCCGCCAACAAGGCGCTCGAGTTCATCTCGACGAACACCATCGACCTCGTGATCTCCGACTACCTGATGCCGGAGATGGACGGCATCACCTTCCTCGCGAAGGTGAAGGCGATGCAGCCCGATGCCCCGCGGATCATCCTGACCGGCTACGCCGACAAGGAGAACGCCATCAAGGGCATCAACGAGGTGGGGCTGTACCAGTACATCGAGAAGCCGTGGGACAACGACGACCTGCGGCTGGTGATCCGGAACGCGCTGGAGAAGAAGCAGCTGATGAGCAAGCTCCAGGAGAAGATCAACGAGATCAACAAGGCCTACGGGGAGCTCCAGAACATCCAGCAGGAGATCCTGAAGACCTTCGTCTAGGGCGCCCTGCACTCCTCGATGCGGGCGCAGCCCTCGTAGCACCCGCCGCGGTAGCCGATGACGTAGGGCCCGTCGCACTCCGGCGGGATCCGATCGCACAGGATCTCGGGCGGCGCCTCGCAGATCGCTGGCCCCTCACTGCAGCGCTCGAAGAAGATGCAGCAGCCAGGCGTGTTGCAGTCACAGACGGGGACGGCGTCGGCGTTGTAGACCGCGTGGCAGTCGGGGTGGTCGAGGCACGCCTCCTCGCCCAGGTCGAAGCAGTCCGGGCACGCGATGGCCGGGCACGAGATGGGGGACTCGCCGTAGTCGTGGCACTCGCCGAACAGGACCTGCCCGTAGCACCCGTTGCAGGTGTCCCAGCGGCAGCGCCGATCGTTGCACGTCTGCTCGTCGAGCCCGTCGCAGCGCCCCACCCCGGCGTCCACCAACACCGTGCTCCCGGCGTCCACCACCCCGGCGTCCGCCGTCCCCGAGTCGGGGAACCCGGCGTCGGCGACCCCGGTGTTCCGGAGGGACTCGAGCGGGGTGGTGCGGCCGGAGCAGGCCAGGGGCACGAGGAACAGGAGGAGGGCAGCGCGGCGCATTGGAGGACCTACAGCAACCCCCATGCCCGCCGGACGTCCAGAGCCTTCCGCGCCTGCCCCTCAGGAATTCATGGGCGGCGCGCCAGCACCCGAACACTTGCGCTGGAGCGCGGCCCGGCCTACGGAAGATGAACGACCCCACGTGCGTAAAGTCACGTGGCTGCCCTCGAGGACGAGGTCGCAGAAAGGCTCCAGGAGGTCCATTGCTCTCGCTCGCCCGCCGCCCCGGTCAGAAGATCCGCATCGGAGAGAACATCGTCCTGGTGGTGCGGGAGATCCGCGGCCGCCAGGTGAAGCTGGGCATCGAGGCCCCGGCCGACGTGCGGGTGCTGCGGGAGGAGATCTACGAGGAGCTGTGCGCCGCCAACCAGGCCGCGGCGCGGCTCCAGGAGATCCCCCCTGGCCTCCGGGGGCCCCGTTGAAGCTCGACACCCGCCCCCTCGGCACGGTGGAGGTCGATCCGACCCGGGTGGTGACCTTCCCCGAGGGCCTGCCCGGCTTCACGTCCAAGCGCTTCGCGCTGGTGGCCGCGCCCGACGCGCCGCGGGTGGAGTGGCTCTGCTCGCTCGAGGATCCCGAGCTCGCCCTCCTGGTGGTGGACCCCGCCGTCCTCGACCTCGACTACGCGCCCCGCCTCAAGCCCAACGAGGCCGCGGTGGTGCAGCCGGGCGGCGACGGCGACCGGCTGGAGTACCGCCTGGTGGCGAGCGCCGACGAGGCGGGCGGGGTGCAGCTCAACATGTTCGCGCCCATCCTGATCAACATGGCCGCCGGGCTGGCCATGCAGCTTCCCCTGGTGGGCTCCGGCCACACCACCCACGCCCCCTGGCCCCCGAAGGAGGAGGAGACCGCGCCATGATTGAGCTGTTCACCTTCCTGGAGAAGAACAAGCAGGAGATCATCGAGGATCTCATGGAGACCATCCCGGCCACCGTGCCGGCGTACATGAAGGTCCCCAAGACCGAGCTCCGGCAGACCCTCGAGCACCTGCTGGAGGCCTACGGCGACTACCTGGTCACCGGCGAGCCCGACACCCTCACCTCGGTGCTGCGCTACATCACCAAGGTGCGCGCCCAGCAGAGCTTCAAGCTCTCCGACGTGCTGCGCTCGCTCCTCCTGCTGCCCCCCACCATCCGGACCCGACTGCAAGAGGAGTTTCGCGACAACGACGCCCCCGACGCGCGCGAGCAGTACAACGACGCGATCGAGAAGTTCGAGGAGACCACCTACAACGCGGTCTGCCTGTTCGTGGACATCTTCCAGGAGTACCTGATGAACATGGTCAACGAGCACCAGGACTACCTGAAGCGGACCAACCAGAAGTTCGGCGTCGACCTCTCCAAGTTCATCCTCTTCAAGGGCTGAGCTGAGCCGTGGCGGTCAAGATCCCGGCGGGCCCCCCCGAGAAGCCCGTCAAGGACGTCGACGACGAGATCGCGGACCGGCTGCACGGCGGCCGCTCGGGGCCGGCCGGCACCGCGCCCACCAACCGCCGCACCCCCCCGCCCAAGTCGGTGCCGCGCAAGGCCGGGCAGTACGCCCACACCCCCGGCAACCACGCCGAGGAGCAGGTGGCCGAGCCCGACCCGGCGCTGATCGCCCAGGCCAAGCAGGTCAAGCTCGAGCAGGACGCCAAGCGCGCCAAGGAGGCCGAGGAGGCGCGCAAGAAGCAGAAGAAGCGCGAGGGCGGCGATGGCCAGCAACAGGAGCGGCGCGAGCCCGAGGCGCCGAAGGCCCCGGGCACCACCGCAGGCCACCTTGCACACGACGCGAACTACTTCCGGAGCCGCACCGCCCGCAAGATGGGTTTCGAGCAGACCCCGTCCGTGGGCGACTTCATCACCGGCCTCGACTCCCCGGCCGAGGGTGAGTCGCTCGGCGCGCTCTTGCCCTCGGCCCGCGCCCGCGCCCACCCGGACCTGCCCGAGACCGACGTCCGACCGCCGGACTTCCTCTCGCCCCTCGAGGCGATGAAGGACATCTGGATGCGCACGCGCGGTCGCATGAGCCGGCGCACCCAGGAGCTCCTCGAGGGGCCCGACCTCGAGGACCTGCTGGCGATGACGCGGGCGGTCCACGACGACGAGGCCCTGGTGAAGAAGCCGGAGGCCCGGCTCACGAGCGCGCTGTACACCGCGCTTAAGGACGAGCCGGGGCCGCTCCTGTTGGGGTTTCAGGACCCGCGCCTCACCGAGGTGTGGCGCCTGTTCCTCGACGGCTGGGAGATCTGGGTGCCGGAGGGCGACGAGGAGGGGGTGGAGCTGTTCTGGGAGGGCGAGGCCGAGGACGACCGTGGCGCGCCGATGGAGATCCTCCAGTCGCTGTCGCTCTCGCAGGGCGAGCTGGTGCTGCACACCCGCATGGGCCCGAAGGAGGACACCATCACCTTCGACGGAACGGCCTTCTTCCGCCTGAAGACCGCCCGCAAGGGCCCTCCGTCGTGAGGCGCCGGCGCGCCCGCGCGTTGAGGTCGGGGGCTGTGCTAGGCTCCCGGAGCCCCTGAGGGATCGGGGGGCGAGACGGGGATGCGCTGCCCAGCGTGCAACAAGACGGTCGAGCCCGACGCGTGGCTCTGCCCCTTCTGCGAGCACATCATCGACGCGTCGGTGCTCGAGGACACCGACGGCGACGATCTCGCCTCGTCCGAGCCCACCAAGATGATGCTCAACCCGCTCGCGCCCGAGCCGGAGGGGCCGCTGCCGGACGCGATGATCCTTGGTGACGTCGGCATCGCGGAGGACGAGTTCGCGGTGGTCGAGGGGGCCGGGGTCCAGAGCGACGGCCGCACCTCCACCTTCCTTTACTACGCGGGTGGCGCGTCCACCCGGGTGGTGCACCCGGAGGCGATCCCGCGCCTGACCACCCTCGAGCACGACCAGCCGCGTACCCCGTACGAGGACTTCATCCTCTCGTGCATCGACGGGGTGCAGACGGTCCGGCAGATCCAGAAGACGTCCGGGCTGCAGCCGCAGGAGGTCGTGGTCACGCTCCTGACCCTCATGGACAAGGGCGCGGTGGTGATCCGCACCGCGGACGGTGGCCCCGGCGCGTCGCCCCCGATCGGGCGCGCCACCGAGGACGCGCCGCAGGCGCCCGCGAAGAAGAAGCGCGCCCGCAAGCAGCGAGACCCGAGCCCCACCCCGGCCGCGGTGGCTCCCCAGCCGCTCGACGACGACGACGTCATCGCCACCCAGGCCCTGGTGACGCCGGTGCCCGAGCCCGCCCCCGCCGCGTTCCCGGTGCCGCTGGGGTTCGACGAGGACGACATCCCCAGCGTCTCCGACTTCCATGAGATCCTGGCCGAGGCCCCCACCGGCGACCTCGAGGCGATCCAGCCGGACGACGACGGGCGGGCGTTCCTCCCCCTCACCCATGGGGTGCCGGACGACGACACCCAGATGGGCACCCCGCCCCCGACGCGCCGGGCGGAGTCCCTGTCCGACGTGTGGGCCGAGAGCTCCGCGCCCCTGAACGCCGACGCCCTCATCGAGGACGAGGCGCACCTCGATGAGACCGACGAGGTCCCCGACGTGCTCGTGGTGCCCTCCCCCCTCGACCTGCCGCCCGAGGAGGACGAGCGGCCGCCGCTGACCCCGCCCATCGCCGGGCCTACCGGCCTCGACGAGGACCTGCACCTCGCCCCGGTAGTGCCCACCGACCTGGACGACGGCGACTCGGACGTCACCAAGGAGATCTACATCCCGGTGAAGCCGCGGCCGCCCGAGCCGCGGCCCGCGTCCCTCCCCTTCCCGGCGCCGCCTCCGCCCCTCACCGTGCACCCGACCGCGCCGTCGGTGCGCCCTTCGCCCCGGCCCGCCCCCTCGGTGCGCCCCGCGTCCGCGGTGGTGGTCCCGGCCACCACCAGCTCGGGGCAGGCGCCGCTCTTGGATCCGGCGCTCCTGCAGCCGGCGGAGCCCTCGCAGGTCGGCGCCGCGCCCGCCCGGGCTCTGGTCGACGCGGTCCGACGCGCGCCGGTGATGGAGCGGCGCCCAGGTCTCGAGGCGCCGAGGCCGGCCGAGCCGGAGCCCGCGCCGAGCGCCCCGCCGGCGCCCGAGCCCCCGAAGGAGCCCGAGCGCGCGAGCCGCGAGCCGGCGGATCCGGTGGACAGCCTGCGGATGATGAAGGGCCAGAAGCTCTTCGATCAGGCCCTCAAGGACAAGGCGGACGGCAACCTGGTCTCGGCCCGCATGAACATGAAGCTGGCCATCACCTTCGACCCCACCAACGAGCTGTACGCCGAGGCCCTGGAGGAGCTGTCGAAGAACCCGGACGCGAGCCGCGGGAGCCCCCAGGGCCCGCCCGGTCGGAGCCGCGCGCGCGAGTACTACGACGCGGCGACCGAGGCCGAGAACATAGGGGACGTCGACAAGGCGATCGAGCTGTTGGAGAAGGCGGTGGCGGAGTCGCGCCAGGCGGTGTTCCTGAACCGGCTCGGGGTCATCCTCGCCACCAAGCGCAAGGACTTCCTGCGGGCCCAGGATCTCATCCAGCAGGCGATCGAGCTCTCCCCCGGCAACGCCACCTACGAGAAGAACCTCCACAAGGTCCTGTCGCGGGCCGCCACCCACGACGTGAACAAGGCGGACGCGGGCAAGAAGGGCGGCGGGCGGCTCCTGGGCTTCCTCGGCCGTCGGAAGTGATGCGGGCGCTCCTGTTCGGGTTCGTTCTCCTGGTAGGCGCGGCGGGCGCGGCCCGCGCGGCGGACAAGGCCCCCGACCTGCTGACCCGCGCTCAACGCCTGGTCCCGAAGGGCTGGACCCTGCGCACCAGCAAGCTCCCCGAGGGCCTGGCCGCGGTGGTGGTGGGCCCCGCCGCGGGCGCGGCCCGGCCAGTGGTCGCGGTGCGGCCCTGGATCCTCCCTGACCTGCCGGCCACCCCCGAGGCGGCGGTGGCCCTCGGCGCCCGCCTCATGCCGGGCGCCACCCTCGCCCGGGTGGAGCGGGGCCCCCTGGGCTGGGAGCTGGAGACGACCGAGGCCCAGGGCCTCGTGACCCTGCACATCCTCCACCCGCAGGCCCTGATCACCCTCACCGCGCCCCGCGCCCGGCTCACCGCCAGCGCACGGCTGGTCTACAAAGCCGCGGCCGAGCTGACGTCCGGTCCTTGACCGGGCTCCCCCGGCGCGCTTGCCTGCGCGGGCTCGTGTACACCCTCCTCGTCATGGCCGGGCCCGACTTCGGGCGTCGCCACGTGATCGACGGCACCGAGGTCTCGGTGGGATCGCGCCCGGGCGTCGACCTGGTGCTCACTGATCCTGGGGTTCTCCCTAAGCACTTCACCGTGGTGTTCGAGGAGGGCTCCTGGAAGGCCATCACCTCCAGCCCGCAGGCCAGCATGATCATCGATCGGCGCTGGCGGCACCCCAGGACCGGCCGGGCGGGGGCGCGCATCTTCGTGGGGGACACGCAGCTGCTCCTGTACTCGGGCGACGTCGACCTGGAGATGGCCCGGTTGGGGTCGGAGGGGCTGGACTTCGACGCCGATACTCTGCGAGATGATGCGGTCAACCAGGTGCGCGACCGGGCCATGCGGTTCCGGAGCGACATGGAAGGCAAGGCGCAGCCGGTGAGCGATCAAAGGGGCGGAGGGCGAAGAAGCGGACGCGGCACGGGCGTGCCTCCCGAGACGATGTCCTCGGAGGGCTCGCGTGTGTTCAGCGGCAAGGCCGGCATGATGCGCCTGCCCGAGACGGTGGAGCAGGGGCGCCGCACGCCGCCGCAGGGCGCGCAGGCGCCCAAGAGCGCGCGGGCCAGCTGGAACCCGCCCGGGGGCGCAGGCACCGCGGCGCCCACCCCCACGCCGCAGAACCGAGCCCTCGTGAAGGGCCAGATGATCTCGCTGACCGACACCGCGATCAGCGCGATGCCCTCGCAGTCCCGCGATCTGGCGGTGCTCCACGAGAAGGACGGCCGCTTCGCGTCGGAGCTGCGCATCCTCGCCACCCGCATGGAGGACCTCCGCGCGCGCCTCGGCTACAAGTCCTTCCTCGTCACCTCGGCGAGCGACGGCGACGGCAAGACGGTGGTGGCGGCCAACCTCGCGCTCGTGATGAGCGAGGACTCGGAGCGCAAGGTCGCCCTGGTCGACGCCAACTTCCGCGGGCCGCGGGCGGCCGACCTGTTCAACCTCGACAAGAGCCGGGGCCTGTTGGCCGCGCTCGAGGGCAAGTATCCGCTCTCGCAGTGCGTGGCGCGGGTGCTCGGCCGCAACCTCGTGGTGCTCCACGCGGGCGGCGAGCACAACAACCCCGCCTCGGTGCTGTCCTCGCCCAAGTTCAAGGCCCTGCTCTCGGAGCTCAACCAGGCGGTGGACTTCATGGTGGTGGACGCGCCGAGCGCCATCCCCTACGCCGACGTGCCGCTGTTGACCCAGCACGTGGACGCGGTGCTCATGGTCGCCTCCGCCCACCGCACCAACCGCAGCCGCCTCGACAAGGCGCTCGACACCCTCGGCCGCGGCCGGGTGGTGGGCAGCGTGTTCTTGAACCGCAAGAAGGGCGCCCCGAAGCGCGAGAAGACCTAACGTGGTGTTGAAGCTCCTGTCAGCCGGACGGGCCCTGGCCTCCGGGCAGGGCAAGTTGTCATCCCGCAAGAACGCGATGACGGTGGACGTCGAGGAGTACTTCACCGTCCAGAACCTGGACGGGGTGGTCTCCCGTGACGCGTGGCCGGCCCAGCCGCTGCGCAGCGACACCCAGACCCGGCGCCTCCTCGACCTCTTCGATCACCATGGGGTCAAGGCGACCTTCTTCGTGCTCGGCTGGGTGGGCGAGCGCCTGCCCGAGCTCGTGAAGGAGATCCACGCCCGGGGCCACGAGGTGGCGGCGCACTCCTACTGGCACCGGCTGGTCTTCGACATGACGCCCGAGCAGTTCCGCGAGGACCTGGTCCGGGTGAAGCACCTCCTCGAGGACCTCACCGGCGCGCCGGTGCGCGGCTACCGCGCCCCCACCTACTCCATCACCCAGCGCTCGCTGTGGGCGCACGAGATCCTGGTCGACGAGGGCTTCGAGTACTCCTCCTCGATCTTCCCGGTGGTGCACGACCGCTACGGGATCCCGGACTACCCGCGCTTCCCGCTCCTCTTGAACGTGGCGGGGCGGCCGCTGTGGGAGTTCCCGCTCACCACGCTGCCGGTGGCGGGCAAGAACCTCCCGGTGGCGGGGGGCGGCTACCTCCGCCTCTTCCCGGCCCGGGCGGTGGCGGCGGCGCTGGCCCACGTGAACGAGCGCGAAGGCCAGCCTGCGATCCTCTATCTGCACCCGTGGGAGATCGACCCCGACATCCCGAAGTTCCGGCAGTCCTTCTTGCGCGACACCCGGGGCTACATCGGCCTGTCGGGCATGCTCGGGAAGCTGGACCTCTTGTGCACCCTGCTCGAGTTCGGGACGGTGGCGGAGGTGCTTGGGATCGATGCAGCGCGAGGGTGAAGGGCCGAGCACCCACGCGGTGCCCTGGGCGAGCCACGGCCCCCATCTGATGGAGCCGCCGCGGCCCCTCACCCTGCGAGCGGAGCTCACCGAGGAGGACGTGGCGCGGATCCGGGGCGCGGGGGGCGGCGCCACCAGGCTCTCGTGGCCCCTGGTTCTGGCCGCCGCGATCTACGTGGGCCTTCGGTGGTGGCTCGGCGACAAGCTCCCCGACTTCGTCCTGTACGCGCTCCTCGTGGGCACGGTGCTCCTGAACGGGCTCCTCTCCGCCCTGCGCGGCCGCCGCCACTACGCGCGCCCGGGGGCGATCAGCGTGACGCTCTCGGCCGACGGGGTGGAGGTGAGCTCGGAGACCTATGCCGGCCACATCGGGTGGCCGGACATCCGCGGGCTCGGGCTCGCGGAGGACATGCTGGTGATCCAGACCCGGCTCACCCCATCGCTGCACGCCTGCCCGCTCCGGAGCACGCCACCCGAGGACCTCGAGCTCCTCGGCGCCTGGCTCCACTACCACGCTCCGAAGACCGGCTCGCGCCGGGGCGCGACCCTGCTCATCATCGGCGTGCTCGGCCTGTTGGTGTTGGCCGCGCTGTGGTTGTGGCAAGAGGGCCTGCTCCCGGCCCTCCCTTCGTTCAGCCCTTGAACCCCAGCTTGGTGATGAGGTCCCAGTGGGCCTTGTCGACCGGCTGCACCGACAGGCGGGCCCCCTTCTTGAGGAGCATCATCCCGTCCAGGGCCGGCATCTGTTTCAGCTCCGGCAGGCTGAGGGGGCGCTTGAAGGCGCGGTCGGCCTGGATGTCGACCATCAGCCAGCGGGGCTCCTCGGGGGTGGCCGCGGGGTCGTGGTACTTGCTCTTCGGATCGAACTGGGCGCTGTCGGGGTAGGCCTCCCGCACGATCTTCGCGGTGCCCATGACCACCTGGGGCTTGGCGTTGGAGTGATAGAAGAGCACCCCGTCGCCCACCTTCATCTCGTCCCGCATCATGTTGCGGGCCTGGTAGTTGCGGACCCCCTCCCAGCAGGTGGTGCGATCCTTCGCGGCCACGAGGTCATCCCACGAGAAGACGTCGGGCTCGCTCTTGAACAACCAGAAGCGCTTCGCCATCGCGGCGGACCATACCGCCTGCGGCGGGCGACGTCAGCGCTCGAGGGTGAAGTAGCCGGCTACGCACGGCCCGTTGGTGCCGCCGCCGGCGTACGCCTCGCAGGCGGGGTCGCTGTAGTGGAGGATCTGCCCCGCCGCGTAGCAGTACTCCGCGTCGCCCACGCTCGCCCCGCCCGCCGGGGTCGCGGCCTGCTTCAGGCGCGCGTAGCCGAGGGTCGGCGCGCCCGCGTGGCCCAGCAGCGGCGCCACCTGCTCGAGCAGGTAGTCGCCGGAGCGGTCGCTGCCGTCGCAGCGGAGCAGGAAGAGCGGCTGCCCCTCCTGGGCGTTGAAGCGGGGGCGCTCGCAGGTCACGGTGCCCGGGCCCTGGGTGAGGGTGGCGCACTCGATGGCGTCGGTCGCGCTGAGCCACACGCGGTTCGCAGCGAAGTCGAGGTTGGTCCAGCCCCCCCCGAAGCTGCTCATGTCGCAATACACGTTGACCGGCGCCAGGCCGCCGGGGCCATCCACGTCGAGGTCGTAGCGACCGCTGGCGGTGACCCCGCTCGCGAGGAGCGCGGCGCAGGTGCCCTGGGTGGCCGTGCAGGCCGGGTCGGCGCAGGCCTGCTGCGTCGCCGGCGGGTTGCCGCCGCAGAGCGCGTCCGCCACCTCGGCCCCGTCGGCGCGGGCGCAGTACACCGAGCGGTGCTGGACCCCGGTGCCGCACGTGCTCGAGCGCTGGCAGGCGCCCCACTCCGCGGTCGCCCAGGCGTAGGCGCAGGCCGAGTAGTCACCGCAGCTCTGGCTGGTGGCGGGGGGCGGCATGTGCAGGCAGCTGGACGCGGGCAGCGCCGCGCCGCCCGCGTCGACGCAGGACACGTTGCGGGTCTGGACACCCTTGCCGCAGGCGGCGGAGCAGGACGACCACGCCGAGGCGCTCCACTTCGCGGCGCAGCCGCTGTCGTCGTAGCAGCTCGCGGACGCGGCGGGGCGGTTGCTCACGCACAGCGCGTCGGGGGCGGCGCTGCCGTCCGGGTAGACGCAAGCCACGCTGCGGGACTGGGTGCCGGCCCCGCAGGTGTTGGAGCACGCCCCCCACGCCGAGGCGCTCCAGCCGAGGAGCTGGGCCACCGCGTAGCTCAGCCGCGCCCCGGTGGCGCGGTCGTGCTGGTAGAAGGCGGTGCGCCAGAGGCTGTCGCTCCTGAGCTCGAACGAGGAGTCCGAGTTGCCGATGACCGTCACCGTGCCCGCCTGCTCGGTGAGGGGGCTGGAGGCGGCGAGGTGGCCCATGTCCTGGGCGAAGGTGCCGTCCTGCACCACCCACAGGCGCTGGCCGTCGTGGCGGTAGGCCGCCACGTAGTAGTCGTAGCCGCCCTGGTGGGTCTGGCCGGGGAGCGCGGCGCTGGTGCGGCCGGTGAAGTAGACCGCGCCGCCCACCCCGGTCGCCCGCACGCCCTCGGCGTACTCCTCGCCGTGGGCGTCGGAGGCGAGGGAGTGGCTCCACAGCGCGGCGCCGTCGGGGGCGAGCTTCATGAAGAAGGCGTCGGGCGAGTCGTCACCGGCCGCCTTGTGCCACTCACCCCACGTGCGCACGTTGTCGCCGGAGGCCCACGAGCCGGTGAGGTACGCCGCGCCGTCGAAGGCGTCGACGTCCACCCCGAAGCCGTAGCCGAAGCGCCCGTCCACCGAGCCGTTCCAGTAGCCGTAGTCGCCCACGTGGTGGGTCCACAGGATGCCGCCGTCGCTGCCCCGGTGCTTGATCACGAAGGGGTTGGTGGCCGCGACCGCGCTCCTGTTGTATCGGCGCTCGGTGCCGGAGGCGTAGACGGTGTCGGAGGCCGAGTCGACCGCGACCCCCATCGTGAAGCTGTAGTTGCTCGGGTGGCCGGGGTCGGCCACGTACTGGTTGATCCAGCGGACGTTGCCTGCGCCGTCGAGCTTGGCCAAGAAGCTCGAGGGGTACTGGCCCGGATCGGTGGCGCCCACGACGTGGGCCGCGGCGTAGCCGCCCACGTAGACGTTCCCCGCGAGATCCACCGCCACAGCGTGCCCGGAGTCGTTGCCGGCGCTGCCGATCAGCCTGGTCCACAGGATGTTGCCGGCGGGATCCAGCTTCACCACGAAGGCGTCCTCGGCCCCCGAGGTCAGGACCCCGTTGAGCTTCCCGGCGGCGTCGCCCACCACGTAGATGTTGCCCGCGGCGTCGGTGGTGAGGGCGCGCGCGGTGTCGTCGCCCCAGCTCCCCATCTGGGTCAGCCAGAGCTCGTTGCCGGTGACGGCGTCGTAGCGGGCCACGTACACGTCGAGGCCGCCCTTGTAGGTGCCCCCCGACATCGAGGCGCCGACGTACCCCCCGACCACCGCGTCGCCGTTGTCGGCAAGCTCTCCTGCGTAGGTGAAGACGGACTTGCGCTTGCCCCAGTTCACCGCCAGGCCCCACGCCACCACGCAGCTCGTCTCGGCCGGCACGTGATCCGGCCCGAGGAACAGCGGCGCAGGCGCGGGGGCGCCGTTCACGTCGCGGTACGCGAAGGCGGCCTGCACGTTCGAGACGTAGAAGTCCTTGTGGGTGGTGCCGCCCGAGGCGCCGAAGGCGACGATGTCCGGGTAGAGCGCCTCGATGGAGGTGCCCTCCTGCGGGTACCGGGTGAGGGTCGGGATGTTCAGGACCCACGGGATCCCGCCGGTGGTGACGAAGTTCCGGACCCCGTCGCTCGCGTCGTCGCCGCTGTTGAAGAGCGTGGCGTCCATGCCTGCGGTGCCGCGGTACTCGGGCAGGTGGACCTCGTGGCTCGGGTCGTCGGTGCGGAAGATGTAGACGTCGTAGGGCGCTCGGGCCGGCTGGAGGGAGACGACGGGGTTCGTGAACTCGAGCTCGAGGTCGAAGGTGACCACCGGGCGCACCGGCAGCTCGGGGTCCACGTTGATGAGCACGTCGGGCGCGCCGTACAGGGCGTGCAGCTCGTCCGCGAGGACGAAGGTCGCGTTGCCGTTGCCGGGCACCGGCACCACGGTGAGGGCCTGGCCGTCGACGGACTGCACCGCGCGCCGCACGTCGCCCACCGCGACCGGGAGCTGGACCGCCAGCCCGTTCTTGAGCCGCCCGCCCACCGCGAGCACGTTGAAGGTGGCCCGCAAGCCCACCACGCGCGCGAAGCGGTCGTAGCGGAAGATGTAGTTGTACGAGACCACGACGTCGTTGAAGTCGAAGTCGCCGACGTTCGGGAACATGTCCTCGAACATGAGGAGGCCGTGGTCGCCCTGGGCCGGCACGAAGGCCGCGCCGCTCGCGGTGGCGTCACACGGGTAGGCGTCGATCTCGTCCCAGACCCCGTCGCGGTCGGCGTCGAAGCCCGCCCAGGCCGCGCTGGGGCCGAGCGCGAGGGTCAGCCCGACCAGAGCGGCCGCGCAGGCCGCGGACTTCCTCGCGGGGAGGGCAGCTCGGCAGCGAGGGCATCGGTCGGCGCTGTTGGCGCCTCCGTGAAGTTCCCTGTCACCAGCGGAATGCGGCATTGAGCAAACGTGCCGATCCAGCCTCGGGTTTGCAACCACCCAGATGGGTGAACCCCACACCGCCCAGTCTGGAACACTAGGCCCCGACCGGCTGGACGGTCCGCCGCAAGCGCTCGGAATCGGTGCAGGATCTTCCGCGGCCGGGATCAGCGGGCGGTGGGCCTGGGGCAGCAGCGACCACCGCTTCAACCTCGCTCGCATGAAAAAAAAGCGCCAAACCAGGCAGTCTGAGCCGCGGCTGAGGCTCAGGCGTTGTGCAAGCGCGGCTCGGTGGGCGCCCCCGCGAGCACCTCGGCCTCGTGCTCAGCCACCTCGGCCAGGCGGGCCATGACCTGGGCCTCGGGGAAGATCCGCGCGGCCAGATCCACGTACGTGGTGTGGTGGCGCGCCTCGCACGCGAGCAGGCCCTGGTAGAGCTTCTTCAGCTCCGGGTCCTCGAGGTGCTCGGCCAACAGCTTCATGCGCTCACAGCTGCGCGCCTCGATCACCGCGCAGCACAGCAAGGTATCTTGCAAGCGCAGGGGCTCGTCGACCGGCACGATGCTCATGAGGCGGCCCGCGTAGGGCGCGGGTCGCAGCCGCTCGAAGGGGATGTCACGCGCCTGCATGATCTCGAGCACCAGCTCGAAGTGCGACAGCTCCTCTCGGGCGAGCCGCGACAGCGGCACCATGAAGTCGGCGTGCTGCGGATAGCGGAAGATCAGGTTCACCGCGGTGCCCGCCGCCTTCTTCTCGAGGTGCGCGTGATCCAGGAGGATCACGTCCATGGCCTGGATCGCGCGGCGAGCCCAGTCGGGATCGGTGGAGGAGGCCAGGTGCAGCACGACCCGGCGACGCTAGCCCTCGAAGGCCGGTCTGGCCAGCGCGTCGATCGCGTCGGCGAGCCGGAAGTCCCGCTCCGTGACACCGCCAGACTCGTGGGTGGTGAGGGACACCGCTACCCGCCCCCAGCCCAGGGTCAGGTCGGGGTGGTGCCACTGGGCCTCCGCCTCCGCCCCCACCCGGTTCACGAAGGCCAGGGCCTGGGCGAAGTCGGGGAAGGTGAAGGCGCGGACCAGGCGCTCGCCCTCCACGCGCCAGCCCGGGAGCGCGGCGACGCGATGGGCCAGCGCGGCAGGATCGAGCTTCGGGGGCGCCTCAGCCATCGGCGGCCTCCGAGGCCACGTACAGGCGCGCATCGCCCGCCGCCGCCCGGGCCGCGAGCTCGAGGCGGTCCACCCCCCAGAACACCTCGGGGGCGCGCCCCTCGGGGTGCACCACGAAGGTCGGCGCCCCGAAGACCCCGGCGTCGACCGCGGCCTGGGTCGCGTCCCGCAAGGCGGCCTTCACCTCGGGCGTCCCTGAGGCCGCCACGAGGGCGGCGCCGTCCAGGCCCACCTCGTCGGCGAGCGCCCGCACCACGTCGGGGCTCGAGATGTCCTGGTCCTCCACCCAATACGCGCGGAAGATCCGATGCACGAGCTTGCGCCCCTCCGCCGTCTCGTGGGCCCCAGCGGCGAGGGTCACCCGCAGCGGGAGCACCGAGTTCATGGGGAAGCGCGAGGGCCAGCGGAGGGTGGCGCCGGCCGCCGCGGCCTGCCGGGCCAGGTCCCGCTCGGTGTAGCGCCGCTTGGCCTCGTTCATCGCGAACAGCGGGACGTCGACCATCTCGACCTGCTTGAACACTGCCCCGAGGAGCATGGGCCGCCACCGCGCGTGGGCGCCCAGCGCCGCCTCGACCCGGGTGGAGGCCAGGTAGGCGAAGGGGCTCGAGTAGTCGAAGTAGACGTCGACCGGGTAGCGCAGGGCGTCCTGCGGAGCGAGGTCGGCGGGCGCGCCGCCGAGGGCGCGCTCCACCAGGTGCAAGCGGTCCTGCCCCCAGTAGAGCTTGTCGTCGACGAAGAACGCGGGGGCGCCGAAGACGCCCTTGTCGACCGCCTCCTGGGTGCGGGCGAACAGCTCCGCCTTCACCGCCTCGGTGCGAGCGCGGGCGAGCACCGCGTCCGCGTCCAGACCCGCCTCGGACAGGACCTTCACAAGGCCCGCCTCGGTGGACAGATCGACGCCCTCGACCCAGTAGGCCCGGAAGAACCGCAGCGCGAGCGGCATGAAGGGCTGCCCGGCCGCGAGCAGGCAGCGCAGGGCCTCCACCGTGCGGATCGGGTGCCCGGGCGGCATCCGGTACTCCACCCCGAAGAGGTTCGCCCAGCGCTGGAGGTCCGCGAAGTTGTGCCGGGCCTTGGCCGGGCTCAGGGTGGCGAAGAGCTTCTGGGGGGTCTCGCGGGCCCGGAACACCCCGCCGAGGAGCATCGGGCACGGCACCAGCTCCGCGCCGGTCCGCGCCGCCAGGGCCTCGGCCTGGGTGGCGGCGAGGTAGGCGTACGGGCACGAGAAGTCGAACCACATCTGGAACGCGCGCATCGCAGGCTACGTTACCAGGTCGGCTGGCCCCGCGCGCCCCTTTGCCCCATGATGCGCGCATGAGCACGCGGGGAGACCGGCCTGGGCCTCGGGACGTCGCGTTGGCCGTCTTCGCCGTGATCTGCGCGGTGGCGGTGGCCGGGCCCGACTACGGCTGGGTCGGCAACCGGATCGAGCCCTTCATTCTCGGCATCCCCTTCACCCTGTTCTGGAACGTGCTTTGGGTCGGCCTGTCCTTCGTGGTGCTGCTCGCCTACCACGTGACCGGGCCGCGGGAGAGCTGACGTGCCCGACGCCACCTGGGTCCTCGGCATCAGCGCGCTCTACCTCGTGATCTGCCTCATCCTCGGCGTCTTGCCCGGGCGCGGCGCGTCGGCCTCCACCGAGGGCTTCGTGGCCGGCGACCGCTCGCTCGGCCTCGTCGTGATGTACTTCATCACCGGGGCCACCATCTTCAGCGCCTTCGCCTTCCTCGGCCTCCCCGGCTGGGCCTACAGCCGAGGCGCGTCCGCGTTCTACATCCTCGGGTACGGCACCCTGGGCTTCGTCCCCTTCTACTTCCTCGGCCCACGGGCCTCCCGGGTGGGGCGCAAGCTGGGTTTCGTCACCCAGGCCCAGATGATGGCGACCCGCTTCCGGAGCGCCCCGGTGGCCGGGGTGATGGCGGCGGTGAGCCTGGTGGCCTTCGTGCCGTACCTCGCGCTCCAGATGAAGGGCGCCGGCTTCGTGCTCGAGACGGTGAGCGGCGGGAGCATCCCGACCTGGGTCGGCGCGGCGGTGGTCTACGGGGTGGTGCTCGTCTACGTGCTCAAGAGCGGCGTGCTCGGGGTCGGCTGGACCAACACCTTCCAGGGCCTGTTCATGATGCTCCTGGCCTGGGGCCTCGGCCTCTACCTGCCCCACGTGCTCTACGGCGGGGTCGGGCCCATGTTCGAGCAGATCGCCGAGACCCGCCCCGAGCTCCTGTTGGCCCCCGGCCTGGCGTCAGGAGGCAAGCCGTGGTCCTTCGGGGAGTACGGCTCGGCGGTGATCGTCTCGATCGTGGGGTTCTCGGTGTGGCCCCACCTGTTCATGAAGGCCTTCACCGCGAAGAGTGAAGCCACCTTGCAGCGGACGGTGGTGCTCTACCCCACCTTCCAGATCTTCCTCCTCCCCCTGCTCTTCATCGGCTTCGCCGGGGTCCACTTCGCCTCCCCTCCGGCCAGCGCCGACCAGATCCTGCCCCACATCCTCATGAACAGCCCCATCCCCGCCTCGGTGGTGGGCTTGTTCTGCGCCGGCGCCCTCGCCGCCTCGATGTCCTCGGGCGACGCCATGGCTCACGCCGCGGCCGCGATCTGTGTGCGCGACGGGGTGGTCACGGCGTTTGGTCGCACGTTGGAGCCAGCGCGGGAGCGGGCGCTGATCCGGTGGGCGGTGGTGGGGGTGATGGTGGTGAGCTACCTGGTGGCGGTGGTCTACCAGGGCTCGCTCGTCATCCTGCTCCTCACCGCCTACGGCGCGGTGGTGCAGTTCGCCCCTGGCGTCGTGGCCGCCCTCTACGCGCCCCGAGCCGGCCGCGCCGGCGTCCTGTGGGGGATGGTGGCGGGGTCGCTGGTGACCCTGGTGCTGGTGGTGTGGCCGGAGCTCCGGCCGTGGCATGTTCACGCGGGGGTGTACGGCCTGGTGGTCAACGTCGCAACCCTGGTTGCGCTGTCTTGGGGCCGCGCGGCCGACGCGCGCGACGAGGAGTTCGTGGCCACGGCCCGCGGCGCTACGCGAGCAGGCTGACCGCCGCGCCCACGCTGGGGTCGCTCGTGCTGATGGCGCTATAGGCGCGTACGGCGCGCTCGTTCCGAGCCTGCACGTCGGGCGCAGGCTCGTCCTGCGGCGCCTGGCGGACCACGTCGACGCCCTCGTCCTTGCGCTGCTGTACCTCCACTCCCGGCGCGCTGGCTTGAGGTGACCTCGCGTCTGCTGCTGGATCCGGCGCTGCGGCCTCGGCGCGCGCTGGGGCGGCCGCATCTTGCGCGGCCTCCGCGCCCTCGGCCGCCTCTGCGCCCTCGCCCTCCTCGACCCGCTCCGCCGCCTCTTGCTCGCGGACCTCCGCGCGCGCCTTCGCGATCGCCCGATGCGCGGCGGACGCCACCGCGCGGTCCTGGGAGGACGGCTGGGCCGGCGCGAGGGCCGCCGCGGCCACCCGCTCCATCTTCGCGATGGTGCGGCTGGGGTCGCTCTCGGGGCTGGTGTCGACGCTGACCTCGCCCTCCACCGCGTAGCGCTGCCCGTCCGGGCCGGACTCGTAGGTGTACCGCGCGCCCCCCGCAAGCCCGCCTGCCGCCGCCTGGTGCGCGGCCTCGTGGTTGCGCACCTCGCGGTCTCGGTCCTTCAGCGCCTCGAGCGTCTTGAGCTCGGCCGCGCTCATGGCCAGCCCGTCGACGCGGGCCGCCCCCTCGGTCGCCTCGACCCGGTGGGTGTTGTCGGGCGCGCGCGCCGCCTGAGCGCCCCCGGTGGGGTCCGCCCCGACCACGACGGTGGCCTGATCCGGATCCGTGGCCCGCGCGGCGGCCTCGGGCTGGCTGCTCTGCCCCGCCCCCGCCTGGGGTTCGGGGCTGCTGGCCTGCGCCCTGCTGCGCGCCGGGGGGACGGCGACGGTCTGCAAGCGAGTCGAGACGCCGGAGATCGCGGAGAGCATCACGTCGGAGGTTCGGTGGCGGGTACCCGCGGCTTGAGGGATTTCTTGCCGTGTAGCTCAGAGCGACACACTCGAGTGGTGCGTCAGGGCGCGAGGCGCAGCTCGACGTAGAGGACCAGATCGCGCACCCCCTCCGTTGGGCCGACCCGCGCCACGGAGTGGGGGCCAAGCAGCTGAGCGCTGAAGGTCGGCCCGAGCGCCCCGCCGGGCACACCGCCGAGGCGAGCCTCGGGCGCCAGCCCCACTGCGTCGCCGTCCACCGAGAGCGCCAGCCCGGCCGCGTTCGCGCCGGGGACGAGCTCGACGCCCAGCAGCCCGGTCGTGACCTCGAGGGTCCGACCCGCCAGGTAGAACGGGAGGTGGGCGTCGGTGAGCTCGAAGTCCACGTCCACGCCCTCCGGGCCCTCGAGCAGGCGGTGGAGGGCGTCGGGGGCCTCCTGTCGGAGGCTGAACACCATCGCGACGCCTTCGTTCCGCAACACATGTTGCAGGCTGCGCTCCGCCGCCGCGTTGCCGGTCTCGACCCGGCGCCGGAGCTCGCCGTCGTACTCCGCGGCGTAGGCGATCGAGAGCACCACGTCATGGATGGAGCGGTACTCGAAGGGCCGGAACGCGGTGGGCAGCTCCAGGCGCCATCGGCTCACCGCGCCCGCGCCCTCGAAGGGCATGTAGCGCTCGTCGCGGAACGAGAGCTCGAATACCCCGGCGTCGCTCTGGGCCGAGCTCGTAGCCACCGATACGCTCCGTTGGACCGGGAACTCCACCTGCGGGGCCGAGGGATCCGACCGGATGTGCGAGCGGACCAGGGAGAGCACCGCGCTGATGTTCACGTAGGGCCCCGTGACGCAGGGGATGGTGAGCCGCACCGCCCTGATGCGCCTCCGGTAGTGCCCGGGGTAGGCCAGGTCGAAGAAGAGCTCCGCCGTGTCGAACTCGCACGCGCCGGTCTCTCGCAGCTGCAGGAGCGCCTGCGGGTCGATCTGACGAAGCGAGAACGCCTGCTCCACCTCATGCCCGCGGTGGTTGGTCTCGATGTAGCGGCGCTCCAGGGACTGCAGGGCCGACAGGAGCTGGTCGCCCGCGCCGAGGCCCCCACGAGCGGCGTCCCAGTACGACGCGTCCACCAGGGACTCCGTCGTCCCGCGCTCGTAGCGGTAGGCCTCGTCGGCCAGGCGCGCCATCGCCAGGGCGTTCACGTACGCGCCGCGGTGGGCGCGCTGCAAGCTGACCGACAGCCAGGTGTAGAGGCCCAGGCCAGTGAACTTGCTCTCGTAGAACGAGAAGGTCTCCTCGGTCTGCGCGACGTCCTCCTCGTGGAGCTCCAGGGCGCGCCGGGCGATCTCCAGCCGGAGCCGCGCCACCTCGCGCTCGCGCTCGAGGCGCCCAAGCTCGTGCTGGATCACCGTCCGCTCGTGGTCCCAGCCCTTCTGGCGACGATCGAAGCCCGCCTCGAGGCCGGCCGACGAGGCCACCAGATCCGCCATGCCCGCAGTGTCACGGGCCACGGCCGACCACTGGGACGCGCTGGCCCCCAGCTCCTTGCCGCCGTACGTGATAGCAAGGGGTGACCCGAGCTGGGCGATCAGGTGCAAGATGCCCGCGGTCCCCGCGATCTCGGCGGCAGCACCACGACTGATCGACGCGGTGTGCACCGCGACGCTCTGGGTCACCTCCCAGCCGGTGCGCGACTCGTCGAGGAGGCCCTCGTAGTACTGCTTGCGGTACTCGGTGGCCTCGAGCTGGCGCTCCACCGCGGCGAG
The DNA here is from genome assembly GCA_020632995.1 of Deltaproteobacteria bacterium. GTDB lineage: Bacteria > Myxococcota > Kuafuiibacteriia > Kuafuiibacteriales > Kuafuiibacteriaceae > JACKEN01. The sequence goes on from JACKEN010000010.1 coordinate 190,431, forward strand.
GCTCTCTTCGGCCACCTCGATCTCCCAGCGACGCTGCTGGGTGGTCAACCGGGCCAGGTTCTGCTGCTGCACCAGGCGGAGCCGGCTGAGGGCCTCCGCGTCCTTCTTCTCCAGCGCGGACAGGAGCCCGGCGCCGAAGGAGGCCACCTGGCTCGCCATCGCCTTGGCCTTCTCGATGAGGTAGCTGAAGCGATAAGGCGGCAGGGCGCCGCCGGAGCCGGACACCACCTCCTCCAGTGAGATCCCCTGCGCCTTCGCGCGCACCAGGAGCCGCGGGTCGATCTCTGGCGCGAACAGCGGCGGGACGCGCGGCACGCCGTTGATGTCACGACAGCTGCGGATCTTGGCGAGCCGGTCCTCCACTCGGCCCCAGTAGGCCAGGAGCTCCCGGTTCACCGGCACGCAGAACACCGGGGAGATCTGGCTGACCAGGGTCCAGCCGTACTTGCCGTCGAGCTCGCCGAACTTTCGCGGGGTCATGTCGCCGCTGCCGCGGGTGCCCCTGTCGACGTGCGCGCTGGTGCCCTTGTCCTTGGTGCCTGACGGATCTCCCCAAGACACGGTCTGGGGCCGGCGCGTCCCTGGGCCAGCGAACGCGGGCGCCCGAGGCGCCATGCGTCGGGCAGGATCCTTGGCGGAGCCGATGGCCGCGACGTCCACTCCGAAGCCCGAGATCCCGTGCGCGGTGCTGGAGCCCACGCTTTGACCCCGGGCGAAGGTCTGTAGCTCGGTCAGGAACTCCGACGCCCCCGCCTGGGCCAGGAGCGGCGCGATGTGCGCGTAGTCCCGCGGGTTCGGCGGCGTCTCACCGCACGCACCGAGCTGCGGTGGCCGGGGCCCGAGCACGTCGCTCGCCAGGGTGTACAAGAGCACCGCCTCGTTGATCGACTCGGTGGTGAACTCGGTGAACAGCGCGTCGGCCCAGTCGAGGAGGTTGCTCACGTACCGCGTCACGATGTGCTTCTGGTACGCGGTGGGCCGAAGGCGCGCGATGGCGTGGGGGTTGAAGGGGTCGGCCTTGTAGGCCTCGATCGCCGCGCCGTCGGTGAGCACTGCGCGCAACGTGGGCACGTCCTGCTCGCGAAAGCCTGCGTAGCGCCAGACGCGATCCCGGAGGCGCTGGGCGCGCGCCGCAGGCGCGAGGCCTTCGAGGGGCTCGGACGCGGTGGGGTCGAACAGGTAGTGGAACCAGGCCTGGGCGGCCTCGTAGCGGCCCTGCGCGTTGAGGTGCTGGGCGATGCGCCAGGGGATGTGGAAGAGGAGCTCCTGGTACCAGGCGCCGTAGGGCCCGCGGAGGAGGGCGTGGACCGCTCCACTCCCTGGGGGGATGGAGGGCTCAAACTCGACAAGTGCGACCTGCAGGATATGGATTGCGTACCAAGGCTCGCGAAGCATCTCCTGGAACGACGTCGCCAGCAGACCCCCGACACCCTTGTCACCGAGGGCCGACGTCACGGTTTCGCCATGGCCTGTGCCGAGTCGAATCAGCCTGGCTGCGGCTCCCGTCAAGGCGGAGCCATGGAAGAGCAGCGGCAAGCGATCCTCTTCGATAATCAGATCTTCCTGCGGTCCAGAGGAGCGGGGCACCGCGTGAAGCTCTGCCTCTTGCGTCGTCGTAGCCACCAGGTAGTCGGAATCAAAGCGTTGATCGTCCTCGTACCAACTCGTGGTCGGCTTGACTCCCGGCGCCTTCAACCACCGCTCATCATGCAGGGCGGCTGCGAGCGCGTTGTCGTGGCCGACCCGTTTCCCAACGGACCCGACATATAGAGTTCGGTTGCCTGATGAGATATCTCTCAGGACCGGCGTCGCCAGAAATGCCGACGCCTCGCTCTTGGCGTCCGCCTCATCGTCCGCGAGAAGCGTTCGCGCGGCTAGATCAAGCGTACCGCGCATCCGACCCCCAGCCACCTGAACGAAGAGGTCGTGTCTCGAGGTATCCAGGGCCACTCGCTCCCAGAGCGCGCCACGGAGCGTATAGCTGCTCCGCGGTTCCGTGTGGGCAACGACCATCTCGAAGCGGTCCGCGACCACCCCATGATCGGCCGAAGGCCACGCCTTCAAAGCGACATCCTGCGCCGGGCTCCAGGTCCCATCGAGCCGGAGCGTCGTGAACTTGAGCCGCACGGTGTGGTCGTAGCCCAGGAACACCGAGCCACCGCCCTGCACCGAGCTCACGCTCCTGGTCTGGAGCTCCACCCAGAACACGTGCAGCCGCCCGCGATACACCACCGGCGCCACCTCCCGCACCGGGATCTTGGCGCCGACCTCCACCCACGGCCACCAGCGGACGCCGTCCGCCTGGCCCCACCGCGAGAAGCGGAGGTTGTCGACCGCTCGGTAGTACCAGACCGGCGGATCCGTGCGGGTGGCGCCGAACAGGTGCAGCCGGTCGCGGCTCCCGTCCGCCTCGTACCAGCACCCGCCGATGCGCAAGCCAGCCAGCGCCTCGAAGCCCGCCGCGTAGCTCGCGTACGCGTCGAGCACGGTCTGCTCGTTGATCTCCTGCTGGAGCAGCGTGGACTCCAGCGCCTCGAACTGCGGGGTCTTGTCGTCACGCAGATCGGGCTCCAGGTAGTTCTCGGGCCAGAGGAACACCTTCCGGTTGGCCTCCCAGACCCGGTAGTTCTTGCGCCAGGCCCACTCGCCGGCCGGGATCCGGTCCGGCGTGACGTGCACGCGCGCGGGGTCGTCCTCGGCGCGCTCGTCCTGCTCCAGGTTCATCCGGATCCGATGCACGTAGAGCTGGACCGAAGCGGTGGCCGCCACCAGCCGCGACGTCCGACCGCACCCACCCATCTCCACGTCGAGGAGGAAGTACTGATAGAGGTCGGCCCGGGTGCGCCACGGGAGCTTCATCGAGCGGGCCAGGCTCCGCAGGAGGAACGAACAGAGGGCGTCACGCTTGAGGGCGCGCAAGGCGTCCTTCACCGGCTCCAGCTGCGCCGCGCGCGTCTCGTCATCCGGGTAGCGCTGAGACACCCCGGCCTCGAGCGCCACGGCGGCCTGGGCCACCTCATCGTAGCGATCCGAGAGCAGAAGCGGGAGGACCTCACCTGCCACCTGGAGACGACCTGCGAGCGCCGCGCCGTCCGCCAGTCGCTCCAGCGTCTCGAGGGCAGAGCCGCGCGGCGTGAGCGCCGATCGGAGGCTGCTCGCCTGGCCCGCCGGCACACGCAGCAGGCGGGCCAGGGCCAAGTCCTGCGCGGCCGTGAAGCCCGCGCCGCCGTGCGTCGCGAGGAGCGCGTGCACCTCGGGGTGGGAGAGGCCGACCTCGGGCTCGCCGAACGCCGCCGACGCCGACGCGGTGAGGCGGGCGTAGCGGTCCACCGCCCACACTGCTTCCACGGGGATGTCAGGGAGACCTCCGAGCTCGAACAGGCTCGGGTCGTCGGCCATGAGCAGAGGGGCCTCGGGCGCCACCGGCCGAAGGAGGACGGTCAGCCGGATGAACACGTCCACCAACGCGGCCAGCGGCGCGGGGGCCGCGTCTGCTCGCACCGCGTCCACCAGCGCCGAGGCCGCGAGGTCCTGGCCGGTCAGGGCCAGGATCCCCGCCGCCTTGACCGCGTCCAGCTGGAGCGCCCGAGCCAGGCGCTCCGGCAGCAGCACCACCGGGTGGTAGATACGCAGGACGTCCTGCACCTGAGCCTCGGTCGCCGCGAGCCCGGCGGGCAGCGCCGGAGCGTCGCCGAGGACGTAGTCCGAGCGGAGACGCCACCAGCCGTCGCCCAGGTCTTCGAGACGGGCGCGGTTGGCCGCCACCAACGCCCGCGACTCCGCCTCGGTCAAACCGAGGGCGCCAGCGAAGACGGTGTCCGCGAACCGGAACGCGGCCGGTCCCTCGTCGAGGATGCGCTGCACCACCTCGTCGACCGCAGGCCAGGCTGCAGAGTCGATGACCTCGCCTTCGGTGATGAGCCCAATCTCGTCCAGGGTCCGGCGACCCCGGCGCCAGGACCCGAGGAACCCGAGGACCCGATCGAGGTCGTCGAGCCCTGATACGTGCGGCGCGGGGAGACCTGGCACGAGCGAGAGCAGCTGGAACAGCTGGGGCACCTCCAGCCTCAGGGCGCGAGCGAGGGCCGCGTGGCGGTAGAGGTGGCCGAGGTTCTCGGCGGTGAGGGGGAAGCCGAGCGCGTCGTCCGCGATGGCCAGCGGGGCCCGGAGGGCGCCGATGAGCTGCGCGAGCTCCGCCTCGTGCAAGCCCACCCCGGCCGCGATCCGAGGGGCCATCACGTCGGGCGCCGCGCCCTCCGCCCGGAACGCGGGGTGAACGAAGCGGCGCCCAGCCTGCGGGAGCCGGTCGCCGAGCCCGAGGAGCGGCTCGGGGTTGAAGCGACGCTCGAACAGGCTCCGCCCGCCGGGGGCCAGGGGGCGACTGGGCACCGTCCCCGCGAGGGCCAGGACCTGTTCGATGTCCGAGCCCAGGGCGCGCCGGACGGCGAGCAGGCGCGCGACCTCCTCCCCGACGGCGGCGTCGAGGGCGGCCAGACCACGCGCCTGCATGAGGAGGTCGAGCTCGTCGAGGGTCAGGCCCGCGCCCCGGGCGAGCCGGACGAAGCGATGCAGGCGGTCCAGCACGCCCGGGGTGAGCCCATGGAGGCGCTCCACGTCATTCTGGACGCTGGCCGGGCTCGACTTCTCGCTCGCGATCCGGGGCGCGTCCCCACCCCGCACGAACCAGCCTCCGATCAGCGTGGTCAGCTCGGCCCGCGTGAGGCCGGTGGCGCGCAGGAAGTCCTGCACATCCACCGGATCGCCCGCGCCGAGATCCACATCGAATAGCCTCAGGAGGCGGGCCAGGTCTTCGTTCGCGGTGAAAGTGAGGGCGTGGGCCCTGGCCGGGAGCCCGAGCTGAGCGCGGGTAGCGGTCGCCCCGGTCACCGCCGCGACCGCCACCCTGTCTTCGCCCGCGTGGGCGAGCAGCAGGCCAACCTGGGCCTCCGGCAGGTGGAAGGGGTGCACCAGGCTCGAGACGACCAGTTCGTTGTTGAGGGTCGCTCGGTAGACGTGATCATGGACCGCGCGGCGGTCGGTCAGGGTCCCGCCGAACCTCGTGTTCGACGCGATGAAGTTCTCCAGGATCTCATTGACGACCTCGAGGGTCGGGACACTGGTCTCCGCGCTCTCACAGGTCAGCGTGAGGGTCCACAGGTCCGGACGACGCACCTTCAGGTCGAGGACATGCTCGGGGTGATCCGTCGTGAACAGCCCCTCGCGAACGTGCCGGTCCACGAACGCCATGAGGTCCACGAAGTACGCCACGGGCCCGAGCAGCGAGCTGCAGCGTCGACAGTCACAGTAGCCCTGGCTCCCGAACAGCGCCGCGTAGCCCGGCAGCTGCCGGAGATAGTCCACCGCCTCCGCCGGGAGGTTCCCCACCGGCATACCCGCGAAGGGACCCGAGCCGAGGTCATGCACGCTGAGCGCCATGGTCGCGACGACGCCCAAGACCTCGGTCGCCGCCGCGTGCACCCTGCCGGCCTCACCGGGCCCGAGCCCCGTCGCCGCCGCCACGTCCCCGACCTTGCTCAGGGCGATGCCGGGCGCCCCGTGGTACCCGGCCTCCAACAGGTGCATGGTGGTGTCCACGTCCGCGCTCACCCCATGCACCCGTTGCTGCGCCTTGAGGGCTGTCAGCAAGCTGGCCTGCTCCGTCTTGCTGAACGCCGCCCCGAGCTCGAGCCCCTTCACCGCCTCGCTCCCCGGCCCGTAGTCCAGCGCGAGCCAGTCCACGTCCGGGTGCAGGCTGCGAAGGCGGGCCACGGGCTCGAGCTGGACCGCCATCTTGGCCCGCCGCTCGGCCGGCGTGAGCTTCGGGTCCGCCGCGATCTCGTCGAGCGCGAACCCCGGCCACGCCGCCGCCACCCGCTCCGGCGACACCGCCTCGTCCTTCAGCGCACCCAGGAGCCGTCCGTGCAGCGCCAGCGAGGGCGCCAGCGCGGCGTGCCGCCGGGCGAGCTCATCACCCCACGATGCCTGGGTGTACCCCTCCGGCGGCTTCGCCTTCGTCGCCGCCACGGCGTCTGTCCAGGCCGTCGGCCGGAGCGCGAGGACAGTGGGCACATCCGCCTTGGCAAGGAGCCGTGTGACCGCCTCGTCGTCGTCCGAGAGCAGGAACACCAGCCGCGCCGCCGCCAGCGCCTGTGCCTCCGGCACCTGCAGCGTCTTGTCCTTCACCAGCCGCGAGAGCACCGTGTCGTTCGCCGCCTCCGGCGACGGCGCCACACCTGCCAGCGCCTCCGCGCGCTCTGCGTCGAGCTTGATCACCTGAGCCAGGAGGTGGAGCCGCCCGAGATCGATGACCGGCTGGAGGCCGGGGAGGCTTCCCAGCGGGAGGTCTTCGGCCACCGCTGCCCGCTCGAAAGACTGGGCGAGGTGGGCGTCGACGGCCGAAGCGAGGCTCGGCTCGCGGGCGCGGAGCTCGGAGAGGGTCAGGCGGGACGCCCGGAATAGTTCGATGGCTTCAGCGCTCTTCATGTTTGGTCCTTTGGGGGGGGGAGTCGGAGGCTGCTTTCGGGCACGAGGACTCAATCAGGCTTCGCTCTATTAGTTTGCTGGCCGACTCCAGCCACACCAATCCTCAGCCACTTCCGAGACTTCATCCTCGTTGGCAAGCAACACGAGACGCAGCTTCAATCAGACGAGGGATTCCAGAAGTCTCGACCCGCATTCGAGTTAATCCCAAAGAACGCCTCGCTTTCGAGATCAAAGTGGGCGGACCAGAAATTTGCACCACCATCGCAGACATCGATAAACCTGTTTCGCCACTCAGAGAACTCGGGCTCCTTGAGCACCCCGATAGGGAGAAACTGAACATATACAACCCTGCGGCCCTCACGGACATAGCCAATATACTGCCTTCCATAGTCGTTCAAGCCCTTCGGCGGCCGCGTCGAAGATGACCAACGAAACATACCCGGAAGCTTGTCCTCAAGACGTCTGATATCCGACCCATGCGGCGAGAAGTAGCCATCAACAACTCCCACGCCCATTCTTGAGCAGAGTTCCACCGTCTTCGGCCCCTCGCTGGGCGGCAAAGACGTGGATTCCACTGATATCTTCTCTGCACAGGAACTCGCCATCAGCAGGATAACTATAGCGATCGCTCCCTTGTTCCCTCTCAATACCCCGCCCTCCTGTTCTTCCGTTCTTCGTCCAGGAAGGACCTCCTCTTTTCGTCTTCAGATGCGTCAAACCTGGGCTTCGACGAATCGTGCCGTACGCGAATAGGCAGGCCAAGGTCCTTCGCAACGGGATGCTCGTTCTTCACCATATTTGTACTGAACGAGTCATCCTTATGACCGAAGAGGACATGGCCCAACTCATGAGGAATCGTTAGGCGAAGGTCGGCGGGAATCGTCACTTCCCGCCCCTCCCCGTCGTCGACAATCATGGGATCGTAGTTCGACAAGTAGATGGTCGTTCCAACCCTGTGAGACAGCCAGTCGGTGTTTCGAAGAACGATGACCACAGGTTCTTCGCTCGACCTTCGCGCTAGTTCCGACGCAATCTCTCGTCCTCTTTGGGTGCCAAGGGCATCATCGAGGGCGGCCTTCACACGCAATCTCTCTTGCTTGGCCACTTCCAGGTCGCCAGACCATCCGCCCTTAATCACCAGCAGCGGCCGGCCATCATAGTCATCTACTTCGATGGAAGTCTCCGTGATTCTTGAAGGCAGTGGCTTCGTAGCAATTTCAATCCAACTCGCCGGCCTGTCGATATCAGCGGCGGTCATTGATGTCTTGGTAAGCGCACCTGGAATCAATACATGCTCACGAACCACCTGTATGTCCGTCTTCCGTGTGACCCGGACAAGGTCCTTTGATATCACAGCAGAATCCAGGTTCAAGGGAGCACGTACTCCGGACCGAACGGAGTCCGCAGGCAAGGCATCGGTTCCTGCGGGATCAACACTAGTCAACGGGCGACCGCCAACGTAACCGAAGAGGTTCGGCCCATCCACGAACCCCGCGGGGTCCGCCGCGGTCCACCGCCCCAACCAGCTCGCGTAGTACCGAGCCCCAAAGTAATCCAACCCCGTCTCTTCGTCCCGCTCCTTCGTCGTGTACCGGTACCGCTTCGGGCTCAGGTCCACCCCCGCCCTCGTGGCCCGATACGCCGTCGCCCCGTACGGGAAGTACTCCTCGTACGTCAGCACGTTCGCCTGCGCCGAGCCGTCCACCTCCACCGTACACGTGCCCAGGTGGTCCTCCAGCTGGTACCGCGCCCGGGGCGCCGGCGCCGCCACCGCCAGCCCACCGCTCACCGTCTTCGTCTCGACCAACGCGACGCGCCGTCGGTAGTCCATGACGTGAAGGGTCTCGATGGCCTCGTCCTCCGCCCCGCCCCGACCTCGGCGATAGAGCTCCCAACCGTCGAGGTAGAGCCGCTCCACCACCTCCGCGCCATTGGCGCGCCGGATCACCTTCCTGACCCGCTCACCGCCCCCGTCGTAGCTGTAGTAGACGTCCCCGCCGCCCCCGAGGCCCACCTCGACCAGCCAGTCCTCCGCGCCCCAGCCCCCCAACGTCAGGCCCGGCATCGCCGTCATGTTCCCGTGGACATCGTGCGTGTAGACTTCTGCGTAGCGCGCGCTCGCCGCCGGGTAGTAGTAGGCGTCCTGTTCCGGCTCCGCCATGGACGCGCTGGTGGACACCAGGCGGTTCGACGCCAGCGCGTATTGGTACCGACGCCGCCAGGCCACCACGCCCCCGCGGGTGTGCGCCATCGACATGATTTTGCCCACGCCATCGTAGGCGTACGCCTCCGCGTAGCCCACCAGGGTGGCCGCGTCGTTGGCGTGGGGCACGCTGCGTTCCGGAGGCAGCGCGGCCGTCGGCTGCTGGCCCGGGTGGCAGCGGCCCTCCGCGCGCACCAGGCGGTGGCGGGCGTCGTACTCGAAGCGCCGGTCCGGCCTCACCGCCGCGTTGTCGAAGTACGTGGTCTGCTGCGCTCCGTCCGAGAGCGCCACGATGTTCCCGGCCGCGTCGTACGTGTACCCGAGGTCCTGGAGCACCGCACCGCCCCCTCGTCGGCTGCGCAACCGCGTCAGGCGACGGGACTCCGGATCGTACGTGTAGCTCGTCTCGACCCCGTTCCCATGCACGATGCGCGCGCGGCGCCCCTGGGCGTCGTAGTCGATGTCTTCGACGAACGGCGTCCACGCCCCCGCGCCTCGAAGGTCGATGTCCACTGCGTCCAGCAGCCCCGCCGCGTTGTAGCCGTAGCGGGTCACGCTGTCGTCCGGCGTCGTCACCGTGGCCGGGCGCCCCAGGGCGTCGAAGCGACCTGCCTGCCTGAAGGTCTCCGCCTCGAGGTCCGGCGCCGCGGCGGCCCGCAGCGCTGCAAGTCCGCCTGCGGCGGGCAACGCCGACCAGTCCGGCCCCTGGGCGTAGGCCGTCCACTCGGCCCTCGGCGCCGCCGGCGATGGGGTCGCCCGAAGGCGGCGCGAGCTCGCCACCGGGTGCCCGTCGAAGTCGTACCGCGCCACCGTGCGCATCCCCGCGCCATCGTACACCTCGTGGAGCGCACCCAGGAGGTTCTCCGCCTGCGCCGCCGCCACCTCCAACGCCTCGCCGTACACGTGGTGCGCGCGCACCGTCTCCGCGCCGCCCCCGCTCGCCAGGTACACGCTCACCGGGCGCCGCAGGGCGTCGTACGTCGCCCGGCGCGCGTGGCCCCGCTGGTCCCAGCCCCGCACCGCCTGACCATCCACCGCCGGCAGCATCCACCGGGCGCCGCCGTCCGCGGTGGTCAACGCGAGGACGCGCCCCAGCAGGTCGTACCGCTGGGTCCCGGCGATGTTCCCGCGCGCGTCGGTGATGCTCAGCGCGCGCCCCTGGATGTCGAGCGCGGTGACCGTGGTGTGGAGGTCCGGCGCGCCAGCCGTCCCGTTGTCCTCGTCGACCTGGAACACCCGTCCCAGGCCGTCCAGGTGCTGCACCGTCGGCGTGTCCGCGTGGGCCAGACTCAACGCCAGGGCCCGCCGGACCTCCTGATCCGCCGACGCGGCCGCGTCCGCCGCCCACCGCGAGCCCGCCACGGTGTCCGAAGCGTCGTGCGCCACCTCCGACCACGTGAAGCGCGCCACCCGCGCCTCCGTGCCGTCCGGGTGCTGGGTGCGCACCGGCCGCCCCAGCACGTCGTAGTGCAGGACCGCCGCGGGGCTCTGGTAGACGAGCTCCGCCTCGTCGTCGAACGCGGGCACGCTGGAAAAGTAGGGCTCGTACTGCTTCAGCGGCGCGCCCTTGTTGCTCAACACCTGCCGCCCCGAGCCGACCCAGCGGGCGGTCCCAGGGGCGGTGATCTGCAGGTTGCCCTGCGCATCCCGGATCAACGCCCCGGTGACCGGGTCCTGCGAAGGCGCCGGCCCGGGCTCGGCCTGGACCTTCGTCAAGATCACCTGCCCCGCGCCGTCGGCGTAGGCGTACGAGACGATCGACGCCGCGTCCGCCGGGTCGTGGGACGTGAACACCTCGGCCTTCACCGAGCACGGCCGGCCCCCGGCCCGCCACGCGTCCCGCGCGTAGGTGTAGACCTCGTGGGGCGCGGCCAGGGTGGGGCCCTCCCACCGCCCGCCGCCCTGGTCCTTGCCCTTGCGCGCCACCTTCAGCACCGCACCGAGCGCGTCGTACCCCACCTCCACGTGGTTCAGGTTCGGGTCCACTACCTCCACTGGGGCCAGGGCGTGGTAGTCCACGGTCGCCGTAACCCGATGCCCCAGCGCGTTCACCGCCGCCACCGCGAACAACCCGTGCGCGTCGTGGGTCACCTCGCTCACGCCCCCGAAGGGGTCAACCGCACGATACGGCAAGCTGAACTGCCCCTTGGGCAGGTAGTGAACGACCGGCGTCGGGGCCCATGCGTCGCCACCCGCGAGCTCGTGACCGCCCTCGCCCCACTGAGCCGGGTCGTACCCCGGCGTAGCCCCCGCGGCGTCGTACACCGCCGCCTGCAAGGCAGCCGGCACCGCCAGGGCTCGGACCCGACGTACGAAGCCCCCCGGATCGCCCTCCCCCTGCGGCCGCTCCGCGTTCCGGACGGCATTCCAGTACAGGGTCTCGACCTCGGACAACCTGACCTGCGCCGCGGCGTCGATGGCCGCACGGAGGGGCTCGACGTCGGCCGCCTTGCTCACCGCGGCCCCCTCGGCCTCCCACGCCCGGGCCCGGACCGCCTGGCGGATCCGATACACCCCACCCACGGTGTCGTGATGCACCACCTCCGCGTCGGTGTGCTGCACCCACGCGCGCCTCTGGGCGTGGGGCCCCACGCTCCGCCCGAACGCCACCGACGCGACGCGACGCACGTGCCCGTACTGGGCGTCGGCCGGCGACACCTCGAGGCTGACCTCCCGCACCACCCGCGCGTCCGCCCCCTCCCGCTCGGTGTGAAAGGCCCGGGTCTGACGCGGCAGCACCGCGAAGACGCTCCTTCGCGCGTCCGGCGCCCCCGCCACAAGTCGGTGCACCTCGACCTGGGTCTCTGTGACCAGGTACGGCAACTCCTGTTGCGCACTCCCGTCGAGCCCGTACACCTCCTGGCGGAGCACCTGCCCCCGCAGGGCGCGGCAAGCGTCCTTCTCTTCTTGCGTAGACAGGCCCAGCGGGAGCACTGAGCCCGGCAGGCGCGCCAGGCCATCGGGGTTCGGCCGCGCCCGCTGAAGGAGCGCCGCCTCGAGCGCGTTCCTCGCCCGGTTCGCGCCGGTGTGGAACCAGCTCCTCGTGTACACCGGCGGGACCCACCCCACCCGGCCGCCGGTGAGCGCGTCATCGTAGCGCCCGGAGCCGCGCGCCGCGTCGTAGGACTCCTCGTCCCACTGCTCGACGTAGCCGAACCCGTTGAACTCGCGCTCGTCCGGGTCGTAGTAGCCGTGGTGGTACGCGAAGCGCTGCACCAGCCGCACCTTGGACACGAAGTCCTCGTGCTCCACCCGGTCCACCACCTGCACCGGGAAGTGGAGCCGGGTCACCCACGCGTCGGGGGTGCCCCGAGCCTCGAGGTAGAACTTCGTCGAGGGCGTGTACCGGATCCGCGTCTCGGCCCCCATGTTGTTGCGGGCGCGCACCAACAGGTGCGGCTTGTAGGCGGAGGGGGGCGCCGCCTCGTCGTCGTCCCGACCGAAGAGGTCGACGTAGGCCAACCGAGGCCCACCGGCGCCTGAGGACGACCACACCAGGCACGCGGTCCCGCGGCCGAGCAGGTCCACAACCTGCAGGTCGGCCAGGCGGTGAGGGAGCGGCAACCCCCGCAGGACGCGCCCCTCGGACCAACCGTTGCCGGCCTGGTTGACGTAGACCTGGACCCCGTCCGGGTGGAGGTAGACGAGGTCCGCCGGCCCCGAACCGTCGAGGTCCGCCAGCCGCACCCGCCGCGCGTCGTACCCCGCCCCGCCCTCCAAGAGCGGCGGGCTCGACATGGTGACCCGCGCCCCGAAGCGCCCGTGCCCCTGGTTCGGCCAGTAGCAGATGCGTGAGCGCTCCACCCGCACGATGTCCGAGAGCCCGTCCCCCGTCATGTCCGCCATGAAGACGCTCGATTCGGGGTCCGAGAACAGCACCCGCGGGCCAGCGTGCTCGTCTCGCGGCACCGGCACCCGGGTGGCCTCGTCGAAGCCGTCCGCGCCCAGCCCGCGGTAGCAGATGAGCAGGTCACCTTGCGTGATCACGAGGTCCGCCCGCCCGTCCCCCGTGACGTCCAAGAAGCGCAGGTCGGGATCGCTGAAGTCGACGTTCGGCACCGACCTCAGCGTGCGATGGCACTCGAACCCGGTCCGGGTCCCCGCCCCGCCGTAGGTGCCCGTCTGGACGAAGTAGCCCGCGTGGGGCGGCGCGTAGCGCACCAGGTCCAGCCGACCGTCCCCCTGCAGGTCCATGAGCTGGTGGACCCCGTCGCCGGGTGCTCCGAAAGCCGGCTTGCGCTCTACCAGGCGGGGCGCGCCGTAGCGGCCCGCCCCCTCCGGCCGCCGATACCACCACGCCTGGCGGCTCGACACCAGCGCCCCCGGGAGCCCCTCGCCGTCCAGGTCCACCCACTGCACGCGATCGCCGTCCGGTAGCGCGTCCCGGTGCACCACGTGGAGTTGCTCGTTCCACGCCGCCGCCGAGTACTCGAACTCCGCCCGGGGGAGCGACAGGGATGCCCCGTCGCGGTGCCCCCGCTGCTCCACGAACAGGAGCTTGCTCGCCACCCGGTCCTCCGCCACCGCACCCCCGACCTGCTGGCCGTGGGTGAGCGCGGTGGAGCGCACCAGGACCCCGTCTGCCACGGCCGCCGGGCCGAGCTCGGGGAAGCGATGGAACATCAAGACGCGCTGCAAGAGCCGATAGGTCCGGAGCTCGAACCCGGCCCGGTGGCTCGAGAACGGATCCGGGCGCACCGACCAAGGCCGCGTCTCCACCCGCGTGTCCGCGCCGTGCTCCCCGTAGTCGAGCACCACCTCGAAGCGCCACCTCGGATCCCCCTGCGCCTCGAGGGGCACGCTGCGGTCACCGAGGGGCACCGCGTTCCCGTAGAGCACGCGCTTGAGGTACCTGAGGCCGCCCGCGTGGCCCGCCGCCACCCGATGCGCCTCGTGGGCGAGCGCCCCGTCGGCCCCGGACAGGTCCTCCGCCTTGTACACGTACCAGATGGCGCTCCCTCGCCCGTCCCACTGCTCCTCCAGCAGCCACTGGTACACGCGCAGGTCGTCCTGCGGATCGACCACCCGGGCGCCCGCGGTACGGCCAAAGATGCTGCAGACGTCGTCCGGGCTGTAGGTGCGCCAGTGGACGACGCCGTCGTCGACGTGGGTCCACCGCTCCACCCGCTCGAAGCTGCGCTCTACCCGAGGCCGATGCCGCTGGACCCGATAGGCCTCCGCGCCCTCCCGCACCGCCACCGGCTCGCCCACCGGGATGAGCTCCTCGCCCCCCGAGATCACCAACGTGTCGAGGTCGTCCAGGTAGCGCGGCACCCCCTTGGAGGTCTTCCGCTGCACCGCGCCCCCGCCCAGGCTCCAGCCGAGGCCGCAAGGCCCGTTGCCGGACCCGGAGTCATAGGACAGGCCGAGGCGCGGCCCGAAGCCGTTGCGCCCGGGTGAGATCCCCAGCGACACCTGCAGGCCACCGGTGCCGGTGGCGGCGTTGGCCTGGAAGCGCTCCGAGATCCCCCGCACCGCGCCCCCGCCCTTCGGGGCGCTGATGCTGGGCAGGGAGACGCCGAGCTCGGGGACGTCACCGGGGGTGGACTCCGCGGTTCCGAAAGCTGGCTTGCGCTCCGGAGCAGCGGGCGTCGAGCGTGGCGCGGAGTCGTCCAAGAGGCAAGACCGCACCACGGGCTGGGGAACGCGTCAACGTGGCCTCGGTCACCCCGGCGCCTGCCGCCGGCGGCGGGGAAGAACTCGCACGATAGCGGCGCAGGCTTTGCACGCCTGCAACCCAGCCTGCTAGCCGTAGATCGCCTTGACCCGGGCTTGGAACTCGACCTGGAGCTCGGTGATCAGGCGGGCCTTCTCCTCGGGGGGCGCGGGCCCGAGGGAGATCTCCATGACCCGCGCCTGAAGGCCCGCAGCGAGCCGCTCGACCTCGGCCTGCTTGTCGAGCCAAGGATCGCCGGCTTCCTGCGGGGCCAGCTCCGAAGCATCGGGCGGCGTCACCTCGCGGCGGAGCCGCTCGAGGGCTTGCGTCGCGCGGGTGCCCAGCGCGTTGTCCAGGGCCTCGATGACCAGGGCCGCGTACTCGGAGCGAGCGCCGATCGCGGCGAGCAGGGCCGAGATCCGCGCGCCAAGCTCGCCGCTCGGCTGCGCGGACAGCGCCTCGACCAGCGTGCGGATCCAGGCCCCCGGCAGGCCTTCCAGCAAGGCTGTGACCGCCGCCGGCTCCGGTGCCTCGAGGAGCCGGGCGAGAAACCGCGCGTACTGTCGGTCCTCCAGCAGCGCGGCATCACCCAGCACGGCCAACAGCCCTGGCGCGAGCTCCGAGAGCGGGCCGAAGATCGGCTCGAGCTGCGCCGCGCTCAGCCCGAGCGGCGGCAGGCCACCTCGATCCTCGACGATCGCCAGCGCGCGCAGGCGAACGGAGTTCGGAACTCGGCGCAGGGGGGTGGGACGGCTCCGCCGGCCCGGGACCCCATGAAAGGCGCCGACGGCGACGTTCAGCAGGTAGCTCCGCAGGCCCACGTCTCGCTGCCGGATCAGCTGCTGGTCGGCAATGTCGAGCAAGATCGGCCACGCCTCGGGCGCCGCGCTCGAGAAGCGGCTCGGGACGAAGTCGAGGGGCAGGTGAGGCCACTCGCGATCGTGCGGGAGATCGTAGCGCGCCAGGCGCAAGGTCCGTAGCGCGAGCTCGAAGTGGTAGTTCCCCCGCGTGTCCAGGCCCTCGAGCCCGAGGATGACCTCCTCCCGCCAGCGTGGGTCGCCGCCGACCTGCCCGAGGAACGCGGCCATCGCCTCTCGGAGCTGAGGCCAGTAGTCGCCGGGGAGCGCTCGCAAGAGCGCACGCACGAGATCGTGCAAGCTGTCCGTCGCCAGGAAGCTCGGCACGGACGCTGCATCAGTGGAGGCGAAGAGGCGGGCCAACATGTCGAACAGCCCCACCTCCTTGAGGGTCGCTCTATCCTTCACCACCTCGGTCAGACCCCGAAAGAAGACGTCGACAGAGTCGAAGAGCGCCTCGATCGCTCCCCGCTCCAGGCGCAGCGGCCCCTCGCCTCGGCGGTCGTCGCGTCGATAGACCCGATGGAGTGACCACCACGCGGCGGCTCGCACCTCTGCGGGGTGGGGGCCGAAGACGACCTGGTAGAACGCCCGCTCCAGGCCGGGATCCCGGCGGGCCTCGAGCTGCACCTCGCCCAGGCGGAGCAGCTCCTTCTGGACCTCCGGGGACGCGCCCAACAGGCGGGCGGGGACGAAGCCGTCGCTGATGGCGCCTCGCTGCGCCGCCTCACGGAGGCCGTACTGACTGCTCGAGAAGTGGCCGCCCTCCAGCATCCGGTCGAGCACCTGCGTCAACGCAGCTTGCGGAAGATCCGCCTCCTTGGACAGGAGCGCCTGGTAGATGCCGCGGTCCCCGGCCGCGCGCTCGGCCACGCGCACCCCCCACCCCGGCGGTATCGCGCGACAGAGGGCCTGCGCGGCCCGCGCCCGGACCGTCGGGTCGGCGGTGCCCTCCACCAGCTCGAGGAGGAGCTCGGACCACGCAGTGAGCGGACGGGCAAGACGCAGCGCCTGCTTTAGCAAGCCAGCCTGCGCATCTGGAGGCGCGCCCCGCAGGTAGGCCTCGGCCTCGGCGAGCCGGCCCAGCTCGACCAGGCGCTCGGCCGCCGCCTCGCGCGCGAGGAGGTCGCGCCCCTCCAGGGCCGAAGAGAGGGGCGCGACCGCCCCGAGGACCAGCGCCGCCGCTAAGGCGGTCTCACGGTCGGGTTCATGCAAGGCACCTTCCAGTGCAGCCGCGTCGACCGCCTCACCCAGGGCCCCGAGGCGCACCACCACCGCCGAGGAGGCGGGGAGGCCACGCAGGATCTCGAGGAGCTGCGAGCGCAGCGCCCGCTCCCGAGGCCGGCCGTGCGCGTAGAGCACCCGCCAGCTGGTCAGGGCCAGGGCCGCTTCGGCTTGGAGCGGCCCGGCCCCGCCCGAGAGCATCCACTGGACCTCCCGAAGGGTGCCCCAGTCGTCGAGCCGAAGCCGCACAACGGTGGCCAGCGCGCGGGTCGCGGCGAAGGGCGAGCGCTCGGCCAGGGCCTGGGCGCGCTCCAGATCAGAGCCCTCGTCGAGCGGCGGCGGGCGCGGGAGCTCAGGCCACGGGAGGCGGCGGACCAGCTCCTCCTCGAGCGCGGGCGCGTGCACGTCCAGGGACGAGAAGCGCTCGAGAAAGTGAACCTGATCGACGTGCTGGCGCACCGCGCCGAGCTGGGCGTTGTAGATCCGCGTGAAGTTCTCGATCTGAGCCGGATCGAGCTCGCGCAGCATCTTGGGGATCGTGAAGCGGTCGGTGCCGGCGTCCTTGAGCATCCGCGCCGCCCCGTAGGACCCAGCCGGCACCAGCTCGGCGCCACATGTGCGGCAGAACCGCCCCTCGGGCGTCCACTCCGTGCACCAGAAGCAGCGGAGCTCGCTCCGCGCCGCGCGGCCGCAGGCGACGCAGAGGTCACCCGCGGCCCAGTCGTGGGGTTGAGTCGAGCCGCAGTGCTGGCACTCGACCCGCATCGATCAACGCCGGCTCTTGCGCACCCGGCCCCAGAGGACCTCCTTGTCGGCGGCGGACATCGCCTCGAGGCGAGCGGGGATGTCGTCCTTGGCGAGCCCCTCGCGCTTCAGGAGCACGCCGAGCTCGAGCTCGGCGGTGCTGATGAACTGAGCGCCACAGGCGCGGCAGAACCGCCCGGGACCGCTCGCGGCACACCAGAAGCAGGTCAGGATCGGCTCGGCCTGCTTCCCGCAGGACCCGCAGAGGTCGCCGCTCTTGTAGTCCTTGGGCTGCTTGGCCTGGCAGTGCACGCAGTAGACGACGTCGGCGGAGTCCACCACGACCCCGCCGCCGCCCGCAGCGGGTGTGGCCTCATCCATCGCCCAGTCCATCACCGCCTTGGCGACCTCGGCGCTGAGACCCTCGACCAGGGCGCACAGCGTCCCGGCGTCCTTGACCGTCCGGAAGTCGGCCCGCGCGGTGACGCCGGCCTCGATCAAGGCCTTCACCTGGGGCTCGGTCATGCCCTTCGCTCTGAGGATGTTCTGCTCCAACACGGTCAAGGTACTTGCCATCGGGTCCTCCTGGGGTGGCGCCGCGGCATGGTACGAGAAGGCGGGGCGCGAGGGAAGGGCCGGGCGCCGAAGTGACGCCCGGCGCAGACCACTATCGAGGCTGCAAGTCCGATTGCATCCCCCGAGCCACCGCCTCGATCAGGTGAGGCCGCAACCGGCCGGGCGGGATGATCGTGTGCACCGAGCCCACGCGCTGGGCCCGCTCCACGCTGTGGATGCCGTCGTACTCTTGGGCCAGCGCGCCCAGAGCATCGGAGCGCGCGGCCTCCATCGCCTCGGTCAGGCGCACGCTCGCCCACGCCTTATCGGGGCCCTGGGCCTGCGCGAGCTCGGCCTGGGCCGCCACCACCCGGGGGTCGTGGTCGGTGCGGCTCTTGAGCTCACGCGCGAACACCACCGCGGCGGCGGGGGCGCCCCCGATCACCGAGGCGTGGGTGCCCTCGAGGGCCACCGTGTGCATCCGCGGGTTGAGGCGGTTCGAGAACACCACGAACGCCCCGCCGTGGAAGCGGGACACCACGCAGAACACGATCGGCCCGTCGAAGTTCACCACCGCCCGCCCGATCTCGGCCCCGTACTCCAGCTGCCACATCCTGAGGGACTCCGGTGATCCGTCGAACCCCGAGAGGTTCGCGAGGATCACCAGGGGTCGGCTCCCGCTCGCCGCGTTGATCGCGCGGGCGGCCTTCTTCGAGCTGAGCGGGAAGAGGGTCCCCGCCGTCCAGTTCATGGGCCCATCGGCGGGGATGAAACCCAGCCTGCGGATGGGGTGCGACTCGAAGCCGAGCAGGCACACCGGGTAGCCGCCCAGGTGGGCCTCCCAGACCACCACCGTCTCCGCGTCCCGCATGTCCCGCCAACGCTCGAGCGGCGCGCAGTCCTGGTCGATGGTGGCGGCCATGACCCGCCGGATATCGAAGGGCCGCTTGCGGCCCGGGTTGTGGACCACCGAGAACACCTCCCCGATGGTGTTGAAGCCGTACTCGTCGTGCTCTCCGTGGAGCGCGTCCGAGACGTCCCGGTCCATCGGGTCATCGCTCTCTTGCGGGCGCGGATAGCGCTCCCCCGGCACCCGATAGGTGTGCTCGTAGTAGCGGAGCAGGAGCTTGCCCGCGTGCACGAGGTCCTGGGCCAGGAACTGCGCCTGACCGTTGGGCCCCATGATGCGCTCGTAGCCGCCGATGCCCAGGTTGTCCTCCGCCGACACACCCCCGGAGTAGTCCAGGGCCTGCTTGCCGGTGAGCACCATCGCCGCCTCGGGGACCATCACCAGGATCCCCTTGGTGTGCATGAGCATGGTGGCCTCGGCGTTCCAGTAGGGCTGGGCGCCGACGTTGATGTTGCAGACCACCACGTTGATCTCGTGGCCAGCCTGGGTGTGCTCCACGATCCGCTTCAGCACCTCCGAGATCCAGTCCATGTTCTCGGTGCCCCGCTCGGTCGAGATCTCCGCCCCCGCCGACACCGCGTACCACTCGAGCGGCACCTGCATCCGCGCAGCCAGGGCCAGCGCCTCGATGATCCGGCGGCACTCCGGCTCGGCGAGGGAGCCCATGGCGCGGCTCGGGTCGCCGAACAGCGCCACCCGGGTCATGCCCTCCGGGTACTTCTTGCTGAAGTTGCGGAGCAGGCCCACCACGATGTTCGCGGTGTTGCGGCCCGGCGGCCGCTCCACCGGCACCAGCCGCCCTTCGCCGTCGAGGTCGTACTCCTCGAAGCGCCCCGCCGGCAGATCCAGCGAGGCCCGCTCCGCGCTCGGGGTGAGGATGCGGATGAGCTCGTACGGGTACATGAGCCCGCGGGCCCGCAGCTTCATCACCCGCTGCTCGTACTTCGTGAGCGGCAACAGGGGTTGCGTCGGGGTCTCGCGGATCCGGAGCACCATCCCATGACCGTCCGGGTTCGAGACCTCCACGCTACGTCGCGCGAAGTCCTGACCGTTGGGGGTCGGGAGCAGGACGCTCAAGCTCACCTTCTCGAGGCCGATGTCCAAGGTGGCAGGCGCGATCTTCCTCGCCACCGCCATCAGCTCGTCCTCATGCAAGGTGATGGACGGCCAGCCGAACAGCTCCACCCGGTTCCAGTCCAGGCGGGCGCCGCCTTGCTCGGCGCGCACCCTCCGGAGCACCTGGAACGCGTCCGCCACCACCCGCTCGAGCTGTGGGAGCGCCACCACGGCCCCCGTCTCGTCCCGCAGTGGCGACAGGTCACGGACCTCACCGTACACGAAGATCCGGCGATCCTCCGGGTTGGCGCGACCGTGCCCCACGAACGCGTAGAGCCCCTCGGGGGTCTCCACCCGCTCGAGCGCGAAGGCCTCCAGGCGCCCGAGCTGCAGGCGCTCAGCCACCATCGGATGAATGCCTCGGAACACCTGGTCCTCGACGAAGGCGTTGTCGACCCTGCGATAGGTGAGACAGTGCGCCTCCTCCGCCACGTCCGCCCCGTCGCGCACCTGGGGTCCCACCGCGAGCACCACCCGAGCCACCTGGGAAGGCAAGTCAGCCTCCCTCAGGAGCCGAGCCACCGCGTCGGGCGCAGGGCTCGCCTGATTCGAGGGCCGCCACGCGTACAGCTCGAGGTCAACCGCCCCCTGAGCTGTGGCCGCGCGCCCCCCCAAGGCCGACAACGCGGCCGGGATCTCCGCGAGGTCCCCAAGCCAAGCCAGGAGCGTGTGCGGACCATCCGGCTCTGCGTATGTCGCGGTGAAGAAGGGCTGGCCCCCTTCGTTCACCCGCGCCGCTCGCTCGAGCTCGCGCACCCGGTAGTAGCGCCGGGCGATGGCCTCGAGGATGACCCGTCGCCGCTCCGGGCGCCGGGTCTCGGTGCTGTGAAGGAACCGACCCGAGAGTGACTGGGGACAGCGCACCACCACGTCCATCAGCGCCTGGTCCTCTACCGTACATAGCCGCCCCACCGCCTCCTCGGCCTCTCCACTCACCTCGTCGAACACGCGAGCGAGGAACGGCCGGTCGAAGCGCGCGAAGCGCACATCACGCGCCAGCTCGCACACCTCGGGCACCGCGCCCTGGGTGGCCGCGATGATCCGGTCGAGGAGCTGACGAAACGCCACCGAAGCCTCGCTCTGCTGGTCATCGAGTCCATCGGCGTGCCGCCCCAGCACGGCCACCACCACCGCGCTGACCTCCGGCCCGCGGGCCATGGCCACGTGCAGCCGGAAGAGCGCCTCGAGGAGACCGTCGCTCGGCTCCAGGCTCTCCACGCCATACAAGCGCAAGGCGCTGGACAACCTCCGCAGGAAGGCCTGCGGCGTGCCCTCACCCTTACCGCTCAGATCCATCAGGTAGCTCCGCAGGTACTCCCTCCGGCTCAGGTGCAGGTTGCCCTCCGGGCCGCCGTCCTCCGTCGCCGGGGCCAACTCCACGAGCGCCATGTAGCGCGCGAGGAGGGCCTCCTCCTTCTTCCAGGTGGCCGAGTCGACCTCCTGGACGTCGCGATATGCCTTCAGCGCGAGCCGGCTCTCGTCCGGCGGCACATCGTAGCCGGCGAGGATGCTCTCGAACACCTCCAGCGGCTCCGACGCCCGACCCGCCATCGGCGCCATCGCCTCGGCCAGCGCGAGCCGCGCCTCCTCGGGCGGCGGCGTGCTGGGGGCAGCGGGCTCGATCCACACGAGCGGGGCGCCCGGCCCCACCTGCACGTTGGGGCGCACCATGACCTCCCGCACCCGCCCACCGAACGGAGCGTGCAGGGTGGTCTCGGTCTTCATCGCCTCGAGCACCGCGATGGGAGCGCCTGCGCTCACCGTGTCGCCCGCTCGTACCGCGATGCTACTCACCACCGCGGGCGCCGGTGCGCGCACCATGCCGCCCTGGGTCCGCATCACCCGATGCGGCTCGCCGTTCACCTCGATCCGGTGGGTCAGGCCGTCGCGCACCGAGACCACCCGGTAGCGCCGCTCGCCGACCACGAGGTGCCGCTCGGGGCCGTGCTCGAACTGCACCTCCAGCTGGATGACCTGATGATGGGTCCGCACCTCGTACCGCGTCGCGGCGACCTGGCGCACCTCGAGGTCATGGCTGTGACCGTCAGCGCTCAGCTCGA
This sequence comes from Deltaproteobacteria bacterium, assembly GCA_020632995.1. Taxonomy (GTDB): domain Bacteria; phylum Myxococcota; class Kuafuiibacteriia; order Kuafuiibacteriales; family Kuafuiibacteriaceae; genus JACKEN01. The sequence continues at coordinate 212,239 of JACKEN010000010.1, forward strand.
CCCGGCGCCCATGGGCCGGCTCCAGGTGAGGCCGACCGCGTTTCGCCCAGGCGTGGAACTGCGCCTGCGCCGCGGCGTGCTCGATCTCGTAGGCCTCGATCGCCGCCGCCAACAGCGCGATGGCCTCGAAGGTCGCGCCCTGCAAGGCGCCTTTCTCGAGCCTGTCTGGTAGCCACCCCACGTCCACTGGACCCCGCAGGACGTCCTCGTCGTACAGGAGGCGGGAGAGGAGCCCCATCGAGGACTCCCCGTTCCTCACCAGCACCGAGCCCTCCTGCAGGCACCGGTGCAGGCGCGCCAGCACCTCGCGCCGGTCGCGACCGCGCGCGGTGATCCGCGCCACCGACGCGGGTGGGGCCAACACCTCGCCCTCGCTCGCGCCAGCGTCCACCCGGACCCCCTGGCCACCCGCCACCCGGAAGTGCTCGAGCACCACCGGGCCCTCGCCGTCCTGAGTCACACCGACCTCGACCGTGGCGGCAGAGCCCCACGCCGGGGGCAGATCCGTAGCCACCCGCTCGCCCAGAGCGAGGCGCAGCTCCAGCTTGGTGAGGTCCACCCCCCGCCTGAGCTCGGCGCACGCGTAGTCACCCGGGCAGCAGAGCCGATAGCCGAGGAACCGAGCCGCCTGCCGGTTCGGGTCGAAGAGGAAGGCCATCGCGCCCACGTGGGCGTGCTCCAGCCGCTCCGCCACCTCGAGGGCCGCGCGCTTCAGGTTCACCGCGGCCTCAGCCTCGATCCCGAGCGCGGGGGCCTCCGAGATCACCGCCCCGTCCGCCCGCCGGAGGGACGTGTCCACGATGTCCAGCGCCCACCGCGTCCCCCTGAGGTCGCCGACCACCGGCACCTCCAGCTGACGCAAGCGCTCCTGCACATCCACCGCTGCGTCCGGACGCACCACGTCCAGCCCCACCCCCTCGGCTGCCCGGCGCACCGCGTCGGCGTCGATGAGCCGCCGCAGCACTGCAGCGGGCGGTCCTACGAAGACCCAGCCCCGATCCTCGCACGCCTGGGCCAACGCCGCGCGAAAGGCGCCACTCCCCGATGCGACCCACACCATGTCGACCTCCGCCGCGGCCAGGGCCGCGACGAGGACGTCGACCTCGGGCTCGAGGCCCGGCACCACCACCAACTCCTGGCATTCGCGGGCCAGCCAGGAGACTCTCGCCTCCGGGCGGACCACCCCGATGCTCGTCAACCTCTCTTGCGACTCGTACTCGAGCTCACGCACCGCACGGAGCAGGCGCAGCCCACCCGACCCGCGCCCGAACAGCGCGATCCGTCGCGACCTGGTTGTCATCATTGCATCGTCCTCCGAGACCGAGTTCCAAATCCGCTACGAGAGCGCCGCGGCCAGCGGCGCATACTTGCTCTCAGGCAGGGGCACCGGGAGGCTCTCCGTCTCGTATCCTGCAAGCTCCACGTAGACGCGGCCCTCCGCATCCACCACCTGAGCGTCCACCCCCGCCTGGCCTGGCCGGACCACGCAGAACAGCGGGACCGACTCCCCATCGGCCAGGTAGTGGCGCACACGCGCAACCCGGGACGGTAGCCCAAGGGTGTGCTTACGCCCGATCTCCCCCACCCCCGCGGTCTGGAAGCACAGCTCCACCAGGCGTGGTGACAAGGCCAGGGGCGCGGCGGCCGGCGCGTGGTTCGGCCCCAGACCGCCAGCCATCTTGCCGGCGACCCGATCACCGTTGGCCCACGCCTCGGCCAAGACGCGATACGCCGGGCCGTGGAAGTAGACGTCGTAGATGGAGTCGTGCCCCACCACCGCCGCCGCCGCCTCGGGCGGGACCTCCACCGTGGCCGGCTTCGGCGCCTCGTACGACAGCCGCACCGAGCCCTTGAAATGCAGGGTACGCTGCGGCTTCTCCTGACCCGCGATGGTCCGCTCACCGCACAGCACGCAGTGGGCGATGACGTCGTCTCCATCCTTCGTGAACTGCGCGCACACCTTCACCGTCCTGGGCTGCGAGCGGTAGAACTTGAAGGGCGCGAGGAACGCCACGTCCGCCACCTCGGCCACCACGCGATCCGGGAAGGCGAGCCGCGCGACCTCCGCGAAGGCCTCGAGGCCCATCACCCCGGGCAGCACCGGGGTGCCGTCGATCCGGTGGTGATCGAGGAACGGCTGGGCGCTCGGGTCCAGCTCGACCTCCACCACCAGGCCCTCCTCCACGAAGCTGCCCATCACCCGCCCCACCATGGGGCCGCCGGGGGGCAAGGCGTCCTGCAGGAGACCGCCGGTGTCGTCCCGAGGCGTGAGCATGACGCCCAGGGCCCCGGCCACCACCACCTCGTCCGCTCGCCCGCCCGACGTGAGCTCGCGCCGGATGAACGCGATGCCGGCCTCTGGCGGCAGCATCTCGATGCCGGCCCGCGCCATCATGGTGGGGATGGAGCCGCGGGTGGCCATCCCGATGCCGCCCCACGCCGTCCAGTCCATCACCATGGCCCGGACCCCCTGGGCCCGAAGCGCCACGCTGGTCTTGGCGAGTAGCTCGTTGGCCGCCGCATAGTCGGCCTGACCTGCGTTCCCGAAGCGGCCCGCGATGGAGCTGAACACCACGGTCGCCTTGGGCGTCATGTCACCCAGGGCGGACAGGAGGCTGTACCAGCCCTGCGCCTTCACGTCGAAGACGAGCGCGAACTCCTCCGGGGTCTTGTCGGGGAGGAAGCGGCTGATCTCGAGGCCGCCCGCGTGGAGCACCACGTCCACGTGACCGTGGGCCTCCCTCAAGGCGGCGACCACCTGCTGGACGCCCTCGTGATCCATCAGGTTCACCGAGCGATAGTGGGCGGTGCCGCCCGCCACCTCCACCGCGCGCACCGCGGCCAGCGCCGCGGCCTCGCGCTCGATGCCGGCGAGGAGCTTGTTCACCTTGGCCGGGGTGGCCTTCTCTCCCCCGGCCGAGAGGCGCTCGAACAGCGTCCGCTTGAGCCCCTCCGGGTCGGCGTGGAACGCCACCAGATCCGGGTCCGCGCGGTTCGGCTCGGGCGCAAGGTCCAGCAGGTAGAACACCCCACCACCCGCCGCCGCGGCCAGGTCGGCCACGATGGCGGAGGTGATGCTCCCCGCCGCGCCGGTGACGAGGAAGACGGAGTCTGGCGTGAGCGTCAACCCAGCCTGCCCATCCTCCACCGGGATCTCCTGGAGCCGCACCGTGGTGCGCTCCTCGCCCCGCCGGCCGATCTCCACCGCGCCCGGGTCGCCCATGGCCTCGTCGACCAGGGCCGCCGCGACCGCGTCGGGTGCCGCGTCGAGCTCGAAGTCCACCACCTTCACCAGCGCCTCGGGGCGCTCACGCGCGAAGGCCTTGGTGAAGCCCGCCACCGCGCCGCCCAGCGGCGCACTCACCCCGCGCGCGTCGAGGCCGAACGCCCCGCCCATGCGGGTGGCGGAGATCAGGAAGCGCCCTGCCCCCGCCAGGTCCTCGTACACGGCCCGGGCGGTGAGGTGGAGCAGCTTCACCCGCCTCCGCGTCGCCTCGGTGAACTCCGCCAGCGACAGCGCGGCCACCGCCCCCTCATCCTCCAGGGCAGGGAGCCAGTAGACCCCGGCGATGGGGCCGTCCTTCTGCCATTCTGCAAGCTGACCTGCCAGCGCCTCGGCCCCCGCCGTGGGCTCGGCCCGGAGCACCTTCACCCCGCGCGCCTCCAGGCGCCCGGCGAGGGCGCCAGCCACCGGGCCATCGTCCGCCATGACCACCACCCGATCACCCTCGGCGAGGGTGACCCCGGTGGCCTTCATCACCGCCAGGGGCAGCCGGAGCGCCGACACCGGCACCCGGCGGGGCACCGCGGCCGCGGCCTGCAAGGAACCCTGCATCACCGGAGCGACCGCCGCCTCCACCGGCACCGCCTCGGCCGCCGCTACCGCCACCCCGTTCGACGGGCGGCGGGCGTGTACGAACTCCACCACCCGGTTGATGGTGTTGAAGTCCCTGAGCGACAGGTTCGGGTCGCGCTCGATGCCGTACGCCTCGCGCACCGCGACGAACACCTCGGCCTGCTTCACCGTGTCGATGCCCAGGTCCGCCTCGAGGTCCAGCTCCGGATCCAGCATCTCGGCCGGGTACCCGGTCTGCTCGGCGATGATGCCCAGCACCCGGGCCCGCACCTCGTCGTCCGCGCTGGGCGCAGCCACAGGGGCCGCGGGCAGGGTCGAGGCGGGGGCCGCCGCCGGGACACCAGGCTTCAGGTCCGGGCGCCGGTCATGGACGAAGCCCACCACCTTCTCCAGCGTGTTGAAGTCCCGGAGCGAGAGGTTCGCGTCACGCTCGATGCCGTACGCCTCGCGCACCGCCACGAACACCTCGGCCTGCTTCACCGTGTCGATCCCGAGGTCCGCCTCCAGGTCCAGCTCCGGGTCCAGCATCTCCGCCGGGTACCCGGTCTGCTCGGCCACGATCGCCATGATCCGCGCGCGCACCGGGTCCTCCGTCGGCGCCGCCGCCACCGCCACCGGGGCGGGCAAGGACGCCGCCGCCAGCGGCAAGCTGGCCTTCAGCTCCGGCCGGCGGTCGTAGACGAAGCCCACTACCTTCTCCAGCGTGTTGAAGTCCCGGAGCGAGAGGTTCGCGTCACGCTCGATGCCGTACGCCTCGCGCACCGCGACGAACACCTCGGCCTGCTTCACCGTGTCGATCCCGAGGTCCGCCTCGAGGTCCAGCTCCGGATCCAGCATCTCCGCCGGGTACCCGGTCTGCTCCGCCACGATCGCCATGATCCGCGCGCGCACCGGGTCCTCCGCCGGCGCCGAGACCACCGCCACGGGGGCGGGCGCCGCCGCCACCGGCGAGCTGGCCTTCAGCTCAGGCCGGCGGCTGTAGACGAAGCCCACCACCTTCTCGAGCGTGTTGAAGTCCCGAAGCGACAGGTTCGGGTCGCGCTCGATGCCGTACGCCTCACGCACCGCCGCGAACGTCTCCGCCTGCTTCACCGTGTCGATCCCGAGGTCAGCCTCGAGGTCCAGCTCCGGATCCAACATGTCCGCCGGGTACCCGGTCTGCTCGGCCACGATCGCCATGATCCGCACGCGCACCGGGTCCACCGCTGGCGCGGCCGCCACCGGGGCGGGGGCCGGGGCCTCCACCCGCGGGGCCGCCACCACCGGCGCCACCGGCGCGGGGGCCGCGATGGCCTCCGCCCGTGGGGCCGAGGGCCGCGCCACCGCGCCCTGGTCCTTGATCCGCAGGGTACGTTGCACCACCTCCAGCTCCGCCCCCGGGCGCCCGCCCAGGGCGTCCACCCAGCGCTGCCACGCGGCCGGATCCTGGATCCGCCCCTGGAAGCCCAGGGCCCGCGGCGCGGCGCGGGCGCCGTCGGGCGACGGCACCCACCGGGTGAGGGACAGCGCCAGCTGCGAGCCGAAGCCCGCCGCCAGCCGCAAGGCGAACTGCACCGGATAGGCGCCACCCTTCGACAGGTTCAAGACCCCCAGCTCGGGGTCCACCTCCCGGAAGTTGGCAACCGGGGGCACCAGGCCGGTCTCCAGCGCCTTGACTCCAAGGACGTCCTCGATGCCGGTGCCCATGGCGTGGCCGGTCATGCCCTTCGTGTTGGCCACCACGATGTGGTCGGCGGCCGGGCCGAAGACCTCACGCAGCGCGCGGACCTCGGTCTGGGCGCTCCCGCCCCGGGCGGGGGTGAAGGTCTCGTGCGGAGACGAAGACCATCTGCTTGGCCATCTCGTGCCGCGACACGCCGTAGCGAGCCTCGGCCTCCGCCACCAGGGCCTCGACCTCGCGGGTGATGTGCTGCGGATCCAGGCGGGTGCCGTGGAACGCGCTGTTCGCGAAGCGGGTCCCGAGCAGCCGCGCGATGGGACGCAGGCCGCGTTGCAGACAAGCCTCCTCGGACTCCACCACCAACGCCGCCGCGCCCATGCCGAGGAGCAGGCCATGGCGCCGCCGATCGAAGGGCAGCGCGGCCTCCTCCACCAGCTCATCGGTGGCCGCGGCGCCCGAGGCCAGGAAGCCCGAGCCGATCCACGGCAGGAGGTTCTCGCTCGTCACGTCGTCGGCCGAGACCACGATCACCCGCCGGCACCGCCCGGAGCGGATCCAGTCCTGGGCGATGCCCAGGGCCTGGGTGCCGCTGGCGCAGGCCGCGTTGACCTGGGTGTTCGGGCCCCGCGCGCCGATGTACTCGGCGAACTGGGAGTGCCCCATGGCCAGGATCCGGAACAGGAAGCGGCGGTCCAGGGCGTAGCCGATGGCCTTGGCCTCCTGGTCGAGCTCCTGGATCCGGCGGGCCAGCTCGGCCGCCATCCCCGGACCAATCTCACCGTTGAAGCGACCCTGCAGCTCCTCCAGCGCGGCCCGCTTCGCCTCCAGCTCCCGCTGACGGCGGAAGGTGTCCATGTCCTGGGCCAGCGAGTCCAGGCCAGGGAAAGCGGAGCCGAAGATCACCCCGGTCTCGTCCCGCAAGGCGTCCGGCAACATCCAGCGCTCGGGGAGCAGGGTGCCCCGGGTGGTGGTCTTGTAGTGCATCACCAGCGGCAGGCCCGCGTCGCGGAGGGCGTCGACACCCGCCCCGATGGCCAGCTTCGTCACCACGTCCAGGGCCGGCATGCGCTCGGGCGGGAAGCCGAAGTCCCGCACCAGGTCGAGATCACCGAGCTGACCGGCGAGCTTGATGGTGTCCGCCGCGCTCTCGATGACCTCGAAGCTCCCGCTGCCCGCGCTGGTCTTCACCAGCCGGGTGATGTGGCGGTCGACCATGCGCCGCCGCGCGCCCATGGAGATGCTGTCGATGAACTGCTCCCCGTGGAGCAGCCGCGCCACGTTGTCGTCCCGGAACACCGGGCCAGCGCCCGGCAGGCCCACCGCGGCCCCGGAGATCACCACCGCGGGCGCCTGGACCCCGCCCCCCGCGCCCATGACGCGGAAGCTGTCCTCCATGAAGCGGGAGAAGAGCCGCCCGAGCTCGGCCATGCGCCCCTCCGCGGCGGGGGCCGCGGCCACCGGCGCAGGCTGCGCTGCACGCTGCGCAGGCTGGATTGCCACCGGCGCCGAGACCGGCGGGGCCTCCACCGGCGCGGGCACCGAGACCACAGCGGGCCTGGGCCGCCCCGCCCCGGCCGCGTAGATGCCGGCGAGGGCCTGGTTGAAGGCCGCCTCGTCGGAGAGCTTGGGGTGATTGGTGAACAGCGACACGACGTCCTCCCGTCCCTCGAACACGTCCTCGGCCATGCCGTGGAGGGCCTTCTTGGGGCCCACCTCCACGAAGACCCGGGCCCCGGCGCCATAGAGGGTCTCGAGGCCCTTCACGAACTGCACCGGCGCCGCGATCTGCTGGCCCAGGATCTCGACCATCTGCTCCGCCGCGCCCGGCCCGGTGGGGTAGAACTCGCCGCTGACGTTGCCGACCAGCGGGATCTGCACCGAGCGCAGGTCCAGGCGCCGCAGCACCTCCATCAGGGGCCCGCTCGCCGGCGCCACCACCGAGGTGTGGAAGGCGTGGCTCACCGGCAGGAACGTAGCGGTGTAGCCGAGCTCCTGGCACCGGGCCACCGCGCGCTCCACCGCGTCGCTGTGGCCGCCGATCACCGCCTGGCGCCGGCTGTTGATGTTGGCGACCACCACGTAGCCGTCCACCTCATCCACCACGCGCTGCACGGCCTCCATCGGCCCCATCACCGCGGCCATCTTGCCGTTGTCGCCCACCGAGACCTTGGTCATCTCGGCCCCGCGGGCCGCCACCGCCTCCAGCGCATGGGCGAAGGGCATGCCCCCCGCCGCCACCAGGGCGCCGTACTCGCCCAGGCTGTGGCCCATCACCATGTCCGGCACCACCCCGTACTCCGCCATCAGGCGGGTCATGGCGATGTCCACCGTCAACACCGCGGGCTGGGTGATGGCGGTCTGGCGGAGCTGCTCGCCCGCCGCGGCCATCGCCGCCTCGTCCTTGTCGTCCGCGAAGACCACGCTGGTGAGCGGCCGCCCCAGGATGGGCGTCATCACCGCGTCCGCCTCCTCGAAGGTGCGCCGCACCACCGGCTCGGTGGCGGCCAGGCGCCGCAGCATGTTCACGTACTGGGAGCCCTGCCCGGTGAAAGGAAGGCCACCTTGCCCTTTTGCCCGCGCCCGAGGTGCACGCCCTGAGCCCTGAGCGGGAGCAGCGCCTTCGGGTTGCCGGAGGCCAGGGCCTTGTCGGCCTGAGCGGCCCGCCGGGCCAGCTCCGCCGCGTCCCCGTGCTCCACCGCCAGCCGCACCGGAGCGGCCAGGGTCGCCGCATCGGGGGCCTCGGGTGTAGGGGCTCGACCCGCCTTCGCCTCGGCCACGACGCCGCGCAATTTTGCTTGCACCTCCCCCAGATCCGCCCCTGCCACCATCGCGAGGCCACGCAAGGGAGCCTTCACCGGCGCCGCCGCGTGGGCCGCGAGGTCCGCCGGTACCGCCACCGTGCTCCGCCGATCGCGGGTCAGGCGTCCGGGCTCGTGCTCCTCGAGCACCGCGTGGAAGTTGGTGCCACCGAAGCCGAACGCGCTCACCCCCGCGCGCCGCGGGCTCTCAGCCGCCTTCTTCCACTCCATCCGCTCGTGCACCACCCGGAAGGGCGCGTGCGCGAAGTCGATCTTGGGGTTGGGGGTCTTCACGTTGATGCTGGGCGGGATCTCTTTGTGGAACAGGCTCAGCGCGGCCTTCATGATCCCCGCCGCCCCCGCCGCCCCCTTCAGGTGGCCGATGTTGGACTTCACCGACCCCATCGGCACGCTCCCCACCGGGAGTCCGAACGGCGCGAAGGCCTCGATGGCCGCGTTCGCCTCCACCACGTCCCCGACCCGGGTCGAGGTGCCGTGGCCCTCGTAGTACATGTTGACGTCGGGCCGCTCGCCCGCCGCCTCCCAGCCCCGGACCACCGCGTAGCGCTGGCCCACCGGGTTCGGCGCGGTGATGCCCTTGCCCTTGCCGTCGCTCGCCCCGCCGATGCCGCGGAGCACCGCGTAGATGCGGTCGCCGTCGCGCTCTGCGTCGGCGATGCGCTTGAGGACGAACAGGGCCGCGCCCTCGCCCATCACGAAGCCATCCGCCCCCGCGTCGTAGGGCCGGGTGCCGGTGCCGGAGAGCGCGCCGATCTTGCAGAACTTCACGAACGTGGAGGCCGACATGTTGGCGTCCACCCCGCCCGCCACCACGGTGTCGTAGTAGCCCTCTTCGAGCCCCTCCACCGCCGCCGCCATCGCCGCCATCGCCGACGCGCACGCCGCGTCGGTGACGAAGTTCGGGCCGTGGAAGTCGAAGATCGCCGCGATGCGCCCGGCGATGATGTTGGCCAGCTCACCCGGCATCGAGTCCTCGTTCACCTCGGGCAGGCGCCCACGGATCCCGGTCAGGAGCTCCTTGGCGATCGCCTCCCGCTGCGCCTCGGGCAGCTGGGCGAAGGTCACAGAGCGAGCCAGCTCGTCGAGGTACTCGGGTGCGTAGATGCGGAGCGCGGTCTGGTAGTGCCGGTCCCCGCCCATCGCGTTACCGACGATCACCGCGGTGCGGGTGGGGTCCATCGGCCGGTTCGGGTAGCCGTAGTCCTCCAGCGCCTCCCGCGCCGCCGCCACCGCCCACTTCTGGGTGCGGTCCATGCCCTCGCCCACCTTGGGCGGGATGGGGAGCTTCCACGCGAAGGGCTCCCAGGGGTACTCGCGCACCCAGCCGCCGATCTTCGAGTACAGCTTGTCCGGCGCCTTGGGGTCGGGGTCGTAGTACAGGTCGGCGTCCCAGCGCTCTTTGGGGGTCTCGGTGATGGAGTACCGGCCGTCCTGGAGGTTCTTCCAGAACGCACCCACGCTCGGGGCGTCCGGGAGGACCGCGCCGAGGCCAACGATTGCCACGGAACCACGCTTGGGGTCATGCATGACTGCTCACCGTCTCGTCTTCTTGTTCTGCTAGTTCTGAGTGAAGAGGGCATCGCACAGGGCGTTCATGTCCTCGATCCCGCCGCGCTGGCTCTGCAACACGGCCTGCATATGCACCGCGTCCAGGAGGCCCGCCGCCTGGTTGTCCAAGGCGCCGTTGGCGCCGAAGACCCAGCGCAGGCCATCCAGGGCCACGCGGTGCGCCGCCTCGCGGGCGTTGATGCGGCTGATGGTGGCGAGGGTGCCGGGGGCGAAGCGGTGATCCGCCTTGGGATCAAGCTCGCCCACCGCCGCCTTCGCCGCGCGCCGGGCCAGGGCCGCCGCGCCCTCCGCCAGCGCCGCGAGCTCACCCAGGCGGAACAGCACGTGCTGGTTGCGCGTGAGCCGCTCCACCCGGGATCGCTCCATCACCTCGGCCAGGGCGTGAAGGGCCAGGGCCGCGGCGCCCGCCCCCACGTCGGGGCGCTGCCGGTGCAGCGCCTCGGCCCGCCGGGCCTCCTCGTGGTAGTGGGCGCCCCGACTCCGCAAGTGGTCCTGCCACTTGTCGCGGGAGATGGTCATCTCCATGATCTCGGAGGTGCCCTCGTAGATGGTGGTGATGCGGACGTCGCGCCGGATCTTCTCCACCATGTACTCGCGGGTGTAGCCGTACCCGCCCAGGGCCTGGATCGCGGCGTCCGCCGCCCGGTTCCCCGCCTCGGTGGCCAGGTACTTCGCGATGGCCCCCTCGGTGTTCAGGGCGCCCGCCCCTGCGTCAATGCGGCTTGCGGTCTCCTCGATGTAGGCCCGCGCCGCCTCGAGCGCCACCACGTGGGGCGCGATCAGCTTGTGGGTGTAGCCTTGCTTCTGGGACAGCGGCGTCCCGCCCTGCACCCGGTCCATCGCGTAGGGGATGGCGCGGTCCATCGCCGCCCAGCCCGCGCCGAGGCCGAAGGCCGCCACCATCAGCCGGGTGAAGCCGAAGACCTTCTGGGCCTGCACCAGCCCCTGGCCCTCCTCCAGGCCCACCAGGCTCTCCGCCGGCACCCACACGTCCTCGAGCGTCAACGTCGCGGTGTTGGAGGCCCGGATGCCGTGCTTGTCCTCGGGCGCGCCCCACGAGAAGCCCCGGGTGCCGCGCTCCACCACGAACCACGAGGGCCCGCCGGGGGCCTTGGCGAGCACGGTGTAGAGGTCCGCGTAGCCGCCGTTCGAGATCCACTGCTTGTTCCCGTTGAGGGTGTAGCCGGTGACCACGCCGTCCTCGATGACCGGGGTGGCGGTGGTCTTGAGGGCCGCGAGATCGCTCCCAGCGCCGGGCTCGGTGGCGCCGTACGCCATGAGGATGCCCTCCTCCGCGATGCGCCCGAGCCACTTCTGTTGCTGCGCCTCGGTGCCGCCGAAGAGGATGGGGTCACTGCCGAGGAACGTCGCGAGGACGCCGGTGGCGACGCCGACGTCCACCCGGGCCATGGCCTCGCAGACGCGGTACACGTCGAAGGCCCCGCCGCCCATCCCGCCCACCGCCTCGGGCAGGAAGAGGAGCTGGATGCCCAGCTCGTCGTGACCCAGCGCGCGCACCAGCGCCTCCGGGAACTCGTCGTCGTGATCGAGCCGCAGGAGCACGTCGTCGGGCAGGTGCTCCCGCGCAAACGCACGCAGTGACTCCAGGGTGAGGTCGAGGGTCTCCTTGTCGAGGGCGGCCATGGTGGCCCCGCTCCAAAGCAAGGACTGGCCCAACTTGAGTCCCTGTGGTTTCCGGCCCCCTCAAAAGCCCGAATGAGCGCTCATTCTGATACTTCGGCCATCATCTCGGCCACTTGGCGCTCAAGTGAGCGCCGATTCGGCCGACCGCGCGCGCGACACCGCCCTGCAACCGCGACTCAGTGGCGGGTCACTGTTCGGAAACCGGAAGTGCAAGACGCACTGCGTCAGCGCTACATCAGGGTCTTGATGCTGCGCTTCGAGCGCTTCTTGTTCCGCTTCGACGCCGTGGCTTGTTTCGCGCTGCTGCGCTCCGCCTTCCGACGCCCGGCCTCGACCGGCCTCGGCGGAGGTGCGTCCTTCTTGTGGGAACGATAACCCACCAACAGGGGCACGCCGCTGAAGCCGTACGCGTCACGGATCTCGTTCACCAGGTATCGTCGATAGCTGTAGTGGATGAGGTCCGGGTTGTTCACGCTCACGAGGAAGCGCGGCGGGCGGATGTCGATCTGGGTGATGTAGTAGATGCGCCCGTGCTTGCCCTTCTTGGAAGGCGGCGGGTGCCGGTGCATCAACGTCTCTACGAACTGGTTGAGCTTCGAAGTGGTGACGCGCCGTGAATACTCGCGGTGCACCTTCTGGATGGTGGGCATCAGGCGATCGAAGCCCTCACCCGTGTGCGCGCTGGTGAAGACCACCGGTGCGTAGGACAGGTGCGGCAGCTCCTGGGCCAGCTTGTCCTTGAAGGACTTCATCGTGGTGCCGGCCTTGACCTTGTCCCACTTGCTCACCACCAGGATCACCGCCTTGCCGCGCTCGAACGCGAAGGCGCTCACCTTGGCGTCCTGGTTGGCGATGTCCTCGGAGGCGTCCAGCATCAGGAGCGCCACGTCGGACCGCTCCAGGCCCTTCAGGGCCGCGATGACGCTGAAGCGCTCCACCCGCATCGCGATCGAGCGCTTCCTGCGGATCCCGGCGGTGTCGATGAACAGGTACTCCTTGCCCCGCCACTCCACCAGCGAGTCGATGGAGTCGACGGTGGTGCCCGCCACCTCCGACACGAGGTGCCGGTCCTCACCGAGCAGCCGGTTGATGAGCGAGGACTTCCCCGCGTTGGGCCGCCCGATCACCGCCACTCGGATCGGCGCGTGGCCCTCGCTCGGGTCCTCGCCCGCCTCGGGGGGCTCGTCGATCGCCAGGTGGGCCTCGTCCATCGGCGGGAGCGTCGCCGACACCACCACCTCGAGCTCACCCACGTTGCGGCCGTGGCTCCCCGAGACCGGGAAGACGTCGGCGATGCCCAGGCTGTAGAACTCGTGGAGCAGGTCGTCCTGCTCTGCGGTGTCCAGCTTGTTGACGCCGAGCACCACGGGCTTGCCGCTCTTCAGGAGCATGCGGGCGATGTCGTAGTCCTCGGCCAGCACCCCGGCCCGCCCGTCGCAGAGGAAGATCACCGCGTCGGCCTCGTCGATCGCGAGCTGCGTCTGCTCGACCACCCGGCGCATGATCGGGTCGTCGCTGTTCGGGTCGAAGCCGCCGGTGTCCACCAGCACCACGTCGCGATCTTCGATCTCGCCGGTGATGGTGGCGTCCGCGTAGATGCGGTCCCGGGTCACGCCGGGCTGATCCGCCACGATGGCTCGGTTCCTGTGCAGGATCCGGTTGAAGAGCCGGCTCTTGCCCACGTTGGGGCGGCCCACGATGGCCACGATGGGCTTCGCGTCGCTCACGCCTCCGCCTCCTCGAACATGTCCTCGTCGTCCTCGTCGAGTACCAGCGCGGCCGAGTCCATGCGCTCCTCGGCGTAGCCGAGCTCGGCCAGGAGGCGCCGGTTGTTGCTCCAGTCGCTCGTCACCCGCACGTGGAGCTCCAGGTACACCTTGCACCCGACGAAGGCCTCGATCTCGGCCCGCGCGCGGATGCCGATGCCCTTGATGCGCTCACCCTGCTTGCCGATGACGATCGGCTTCTGGGAGTCGCGCTCCACGTGCACGGTGGCGATGATGCGCACCAGCTTGGGCCGCAGGTCCTCGAACAGGTCGATGCTCACCGCGGCCGCGTAGGGCAGCTCCTCTTGCGTCGCGAGCATCACCTTCTCGCGGATCATCTCGGAGACGATGGAGCGCTCCGACTGATCCGTGATGGTGTCCTCGTCGAAGAAGCGCTCGCCCGGCGGCAGCGCGCGACCCAGCTCCACCACCACCCGCTCGAGACCGTTCCGACGCGAGGCGCTCACCGGCACCACCGCGGCCAGGCGCTCACCCAGCGCCTCCTGCAGGGCCTGGATCTGGAGGAGCAAGCCCTCCTTCGCCTTCACCTTGTCGACCTTGTTGATGATGACCACCACCCGCTTGCCGCTCTGCTGCAGGATCTCGACCAGGCGCTCGTTGCCCGGGGTCACCTTGTCGTCCGCGCGACCCTCCACCACGTAGCCCACCACGTCGGCGTCGGCGATCGCCTGCTCGGCCTGGGCCACCATGAAGCGGTTCAGCGGCCCCTTGGGGGCGTGGTGCCCGGGGGTGTCGAGCAAGAGGACCTGCGCCCCCGGCGTTCAGCACCCCGAGGAGGTTCTTCCTCGTGGTCTGCGGCTTGGGGGTGGTGGCGGCGAGCTTCTGGCCCAACAGCGCGTTCAGCAGGGTGGACTTGCCCACGTTGGGGCGCCCCACCAGCGCAACGTAGCCTGCACGGAACACCCCGTCCTCGAGCCCGAGCTCGGGCTCGATCGGTGGGAACACCTCCGGCACCCGGGGCGGGCGCGGCGGCGCCTTCGGCGCGGCCTCCACCTCGGGCTTCGCGGGCGCGCCACGAGGCCCCGGCGCTCGGCGCCGCGAGGACCACCCTGAGGCCCACCGGCGGACCGGGACGCGCCGCCGCGACCCCGCGGCCCAGCACCGCGACCCCGCGGGCCGGCACCGCGACCCCGCGGACCAGCCCCGCGACCTCCGCGACCCCGCGGCTTGGCTGCGCCTCGGCTCATCACTTGGTCCCGCGGAAGATGGTGACCTTCTTCATCACCATCTTGTCCTTCGGCACGTCGTTGTCGCCGCGGGGCACTCGGGCCAGCTGGCGCACCACGTCGAGGCCCTTGGTCACCCGCCCGAACACCGAGTGCCGGTCGTCGAGGTGCGGGGTGGGGACCTCGGTGATGAAGAACTGCGACCCGTTGGTGTTGGGGCCCGAGTTCGCCATCGAGAGGATCCCGGGCGCGTCATGCTTGAGCGTGGGGTAGAACTCGTCCGCGATCTTGTAGCCCGGGCCGCCGCGGCCGGTGCCCTCGGGGCAGCCCGCCTGCACCATGAAGCCGGGGATCACGCGGTGGAAGGTGAGCCCGTCGTAGAAGGGGCGCATCACGGTCTCGCCGGTCTTGATGTCGCGGAAGGGCTGCTTGCCCCGGGCGAGCCCGACGAAGTTCGCCACCACGTGCGGCACCTGCTTGTCGAAGAGCTCCGCCTCGATGTTCCCCATCGTGGTCTCGATGCGGACCATCAGCTTGCCTTCGCCGGTGAGGCCCTCGGTGGCCTGGGCGAGGGAGATCGGCTCCAGCTTCAGGGGCTTGGCCGCCGCGGGCTTGGGGTCCTCCGCCCGAGCCAGGGCAGGGACCGCGATGAGCGCCAGGACGAGCGGGATCGAAGGCACGCGCATGGGCTGGGATACAGCAACCCGGCGGCGCCCCCGTCAACTGATTCCGATGACTTCGTCCGCCTCCAGCGCGTCCAGGGCCACCGCGGCGGCGCGCTGCTCGGCCTCCTTCTTGGTGCGGCCGGCCCCCCGGGCCAGGACGTCCTCGCCCACCCGCAGCTCCACCTCGAAGGTCTTGTCGTGGTCCGGGCCCGCCTCCGCTACCAGGTGATAGGTCGGGGTCATGTGCCGGTCGGCCTGCACCCGCTGCTGGAGCTCGGTCTTGGGGTCCCCCCGGCGCAGGGCCTCGTTGTCGGGGAACCGGAGGCGGGGGAGGAGCACCTCCGCGACCCGCGCCAGGCCCGCGTCCAGATAGACCGCGGCGATCAGGGCCTCGAACGCGTCCGAGAGGATGGAGGGCTTGTCGCGCCCCCCCGACATCAGCTCACCCCGGCCGAGCCGCAGGGCCTCACCCAGGCCCATGTCCCGGGCCAGCCGGGCGAGCGCGCCCTCGGATACCACCGAGGCCCGGATCTTCGACAAGCGCCCCTCCCGGGCCTCCGGGAAGCGCTCCATGAGGGCGGTCGACACCACGAGGTCGATGACCGCGTCCCCGAGGAACTCGAAGCGCTCGTTGTCGGCCACCTGGGGGTCGCTGACCTCGTTCACGTAGGAGCGGTGGGTCAGCGCCTGCATGAGGAGGCGGTCGTTGGTGAACTGATGGCCCAGGTTGTCGAGGAGGCGCACCAGCGGATCCTTGGACGCTGTCGGCTCTTGCTCGGGCTCGGTCATGCCACGCCCTCCCGGATCCACGCGCCCCCGACCACCTCGTCGCCCCGCTCGAAGACCACCGCCTGCCCCGGGGCCACCGCCCGCGCGGGGCGATGGAAGGTGACCTGCACCGCGCCCCCCGGCCCCGGGGACACCGTGCCGGGGGTGCCCGGATCGCGGTAGCGGATCCGCACGTTGGCCTCGAAGGGCGCCTCGGGCTGACCGGCCGGCCACACCGCGCGCTCGGCCACCAACCCGCCGCGCTCGAGGGCCTCGGGGGGCCCCACGACCACCTGGCGCGCTGCGGCGTCGATGCCGAGCACGTGCAGCGGGGTGCGGGCCGCGATGCCGATGCCCTTCCGCTGGCCCACGGTGAAGCCCATGACCCCCGAATGGTGCCCCAGGACCTCGCCACGAGCGTCCACGATGTCGCCCGCGTGGTCCCCCGCCGCCTCGGGCCGGCGCATCACGAAGCGACCGGCGCCCGCGCCGCCCACGAAGCAGACCTCCTGGCTCTCGAGCTTGTGGGCCACCGGGAGCCCGGCCGCGAGGGCGGCGTCGCGCACCCGGGCCTTGCTCCAGGCTCCGAGCGGGAAGAGCAGGTGGGCGAGCAGCTCGGGGGCCACCGCGAACAGGAAGTAGGACTGGTCCTTGTCCTCGTCCACCCCCTTCAGGAGCCGGAGGCCGCCGGGGGCAGGCCGGAGCCGAGCATAGTGCCCGGTGGCGAGCGCCTCGCAGCCGAGGGCGCGGGCGCGCCGCACCAGCCGCTCCAGCTTCACGAAGGAGTTGCAGCCCACGCAGGGGTTGGGGGTGCGGCCCTCGAGGTAGGCGCGCACGAAGGGGCTCACCACCTGGTCCTCGAACGCGCCCCGGGCGTCCACCACGTAGAAGGGTACGTCGAGCGCCTCGGCCACCCGGCGGGCGTCCTGGAGGTCGTCGGGGGGGCAGCAGGCCCGAGGCGCCAGGGGGTTCTCGGGATCGGGATCGTGCAGGCGAAGGGCGAGGCCCACCACGTCGGCGCCGGCCGCCTTGAGGCGCCAGGCCGCGACCGCGGAGTCCACCCCGCCGGAGAGGGCCACCGCCACTCGGCGGCCGGCCCACGGCGCGAGATCATCCGCGTGGTCGGGGTGAGGCTGTGCGCGTGGCGCGACGTCGACGGTGGTGTGGATCGGCGCCCCTTCGCCAGCCGGCGGGGGCACGGCGGGCTCAGTCGTCGCTGTCGTCGTCGTCGTCGTCGTCCGAGTCATGGCTGCTGGACAGCTCCAGGCTGTGGTCGAGGCGCGGCGCGGCGCCCGGCGGGTAGTCCACCCGCTCTTTGAGCTCCTTGCCAACCTTGAAGAACGGCAGCCGCTTGGCCGGGACATGGATCGTCTCACCGGTGCGCGGGTTGCGCCCGGTGTACGCGTCGTAGGCCTTGCTGGTGAAGCTGCCGAAGCCCCTGATCTCGATGCGCTCGCCGCGCTTGAGAGCCTCGGTCATCTGGTCGAACACCAGGTTGACCACCTGCTCCGCCCGCTTCTTGGTGATCTTGGCCCGCTCGGCCAGCTTCTCGACCAGTTCCGACTTGTTCATCGCCACACCAGCGCACCCGACAGGACTCGAACCTGTGGCCTACGGTTTAGGAAACCGTCGCTCTATCCAGCTGAGCTACGGGTGCATCCCCCGAGGCGGTAAGTAGCCTGGCCCGAAAGCCCTGTCAATACCGCCGGTTGGGCGAGCCCCGCCCGCTCCCTCAGAACTGAAGTAGGGAGAACACGGGTGCCCCGAGGGCGGCCCGGCCTCCGAGGGCGCTGAGCTCGACCGCGAAGGCCACCTCCACCACCTCCGCCTGGGCGGCCCGGAGGACCGAGAGCGCAGCGCCGGCGGTGCCGCCGGTGGCCAACAGGTCGTCCACCACCACCACGCGCTGCCCGGGCCGGACCGCGTCCACGTGCATCTCGATGTGGTCCTCGCCGTACTCCAGGGCGTACCGCGCCTGGTGGGTCTTCCGCGGGAGCTTGCCGTGCTTGCGCACGAGCGACAGCCCCAGCCCCAGGGACTGGGCGAGCGGCGCCCCGATGAGGAAGCCGCGGGACTCGATGGCCACCACCACCTCCACGTCCAGCATCCGGTAGCGCGAGGCGAAGGCCTCGATCAGGACAGCGTATCCCTCGGGGTCCTGGAACACCGGGGTGAGGTCCTTGAAGAGGATGCCGGGCTTGGGGAAGTCCGGCACATCGATGATCAGGCTCTTCACCAGAGCTGCCGCGTCGGGTTGCGCTGCGTCCATTTCACTGTGGTGGCCCAGCGCGGGCCGGGATGCAAGGGGGGGCGGCGCGAATGAAAACCGCAGGATAGCTTGCGGGTACTCCCGGGCGCGCGTGGTAGCGTCGGGAGTTCAGATGGTCTCGCCCCTCCACGAGAGCCTGGTCCGCTTCGTCCGCGACCACCCGAAGCGCACCTTGGAGCACGCCCGCAGCGCCCTGGGTGATGCGCTCCCCCGGCGGTTCTCGGTGGAGGTCAGCGACGGCAACCTCACCGTCCTCCCCGACGAGTACAAGGCCGACCTGGTGCTCATCCTGAAGCGCCGCGGCGTGCCCATCCTGGGCGTCATCCCAGAGGTGCAGCTCAAGGTCGACCCGGACAAGCACAGCACCTGGCCCGCCTACGCGGTGACGCTCAGGGCCCGGATCGGGTGCCCGGTGGTGGTGCTGGTGATCACCCCTCACGCCTGGGTGGCGCGCTGGGCCCGGCGGCCCATCGGCCTCGGCCCAGGCAACACGTTCACGGCGGTGGTCCTGGGGCCGGAGGACGTCCCCGCGATCACCGACCCGGAGGCCGCGCGGGCAGACCCGCTCGCCGCCGTCCTCGGTGCACTCGCCCACGCCCGAGGCCCTCGAGCGAAGGAGGTGGCACGGGCCGCGTTTCGCGGCTTGGATGCCCTCGATGACCCTGCGCTCTGGGTCTACTGTGATATGATTCTCAAGTCCGTGTCGCCCGCGGACCGAAGGGGCCTACACGCCATGCTCAGCCGAGAGGACTACAAACCACAGTCGAAGTTCTTCCGCGATCTGATGGCCAAGGGGATCGCGGAGGGGCGGAAGATCGGGCTCGAAGAGGGGCGCAGAGTAGGGCGCGAAGAGGGGCGCGAAGAGGGGCGCGAAGAGGGGCGCGAAGAGGGGCGCGAAGAGGGGCGCGAGGAAGGGCTCCAGGTGGGCGAGCGCGAGGCCCTCGTGAAGGCGCTCCGAAAGCTCCTCGCCAAGCGCAAGCTGGAGCTCCGCCCCACCCACGAGGCCCGCCTCGCCAAGGCGAACGCCGCTCAGCTGACCCGCTGGATCCTCAAGGCCGCCGACGCTCGGCGCATCACCGACGTCTTCCCGCCCCGGCGCTGACTCGCGCCGAGGCACTACGGCGGGAGCACGGCCTTCGGGTTGACGGTGGCGGTGCCCTCCCTGACCTCGAAGTACAGGTACGGCGACTGGGTGCCGCCGCTCTGGCCCACCAACCCCAGGGTCTCGCCCCGGCGGAGCTTCTGGCCGGTCTTCACGCAGTTCTCGTGGTGGTGCGCGTAGACGGTGGTGCGGCCCTCGTCGTGGCGCACCACCACCAGGTTCCCGAAGCCACCTTGCACCCCGGCGAACACCACCTCGCCGTCGGCGGCGGCCCGCACGGGCGTGCCGGTGGGCGCGGCGATGTCGAGGCCCTCGTGGGGCAAGCCATCTTGCTTCCCGTACTTGGTGATCACCACCCCATCCACCGGCCATGAGAAGCCGGCCTTGCCGACCTCCTTCGGCGGGGCGAGCCACGGGTCGACGTCCTTGCATCGCGCCACCGACTTGGCGTTGGCGGGGGTGAGATCCGGGCGCACCGGGGCCGGCTCGGTCGAGGTCGGGAGCGGTGGGGCGGCGGCCTCGGGGGGCGCGTCACCCGGGATGAGGAGCTCATCACCCGGCCGCAGGCGGGTCGGGTCCTCCAGCTCGTTGAGCTCAACGAGCTCGTCGAGGCCGACCCCGTACTTCTTGGCGATGCCGTAGGCGGTCTCGCCCTCCTCGACCTTGTGCACCCGGTGGCGCTGACGCACGTCGAGCCGCGACGACACCGGGGCCCGGCCGGTGGCGCAGGCCAGGTTGACGAAGGTGAGCGCGGCCAGCAAGGCCAGCAGATGGATCGAGCGGCTCATCGCGGTGGGATGAGCTCCAGCTCCTCGGGGGGCTGGGCGGTGGGGACCTTCACCGCCCCGGTCAGCTCGAGGTCGACCAGGTGGCGGGTGAGGGCCCGGACGTGGGTGAGGTCGACGGTGAGCGGGGTGATGGAGATGACGCCCTCCGCCACCGCGTTGCAGTCGCTCCCCGGGATGTCCTCGGCGTCCGACGGCACCCCGCCGATCCAGTAGTAGGGCGCACCTCGGGGATCGTCGCGGCGGTGCACCGAGTGGCGGAAGAGCCGGTGCCCCAGGAAGGTCATCTGGTAGCGCTCGGGTCGGCCCCCCGGCACGTTGATGTTGAGGGTGGTGTTGGTCGGCAGGCTCGCCTGCAGGACCCAGCGGGCCACCTTCGCGGTGAACTCGGCCGCGAGGGCATAGCTCCCCGTCCTGGGGTCGGTGAGCGAGACCGCGAGGGAGGGCACCCCGAGCAGGGTCCCCTCGAAGGCCGCCCCTACCGTGCCCGAGTAGTGCACGTCGAAGCTGAGGTTGGGCCCCGCGTTGATCCCCGAGACCACCAGGGACGGCCGCCGGCTCAGGAGCTGATGCACCCCGAGGTACACGCAGTCCGCGGGCGAGCCGTCCACCTGCCACCACCCGGGCTTGAGCTCGATGCCGCGCAGCGGGTGGAGGAGGCTGATCTTGTGCGACACCCCGGAGCAGTTCCGGTCGGGCCCGATGACCACGACCTCGCCCAGCGGAGCCAGGCCCTCGGCCAGGGCCTTGATGCCCGGCTCGTGCACCCCGTCGTCGTTGGTCACCAGGATGAGCGGCGGGGCCGCCTCCGGCATCTCTGCCGACGTGTTCATGCGGTGGGGACTACACGCCCGGGCCGCGTGGGTAAACCGCGAACGCTGATGCCTGGTCTTTACCCTGCCAGAGCGGCGGGTGGGGCGTCGGCCAGGGGCTGGTAGACGTCGGACGACAGCGGCGCCGTCCGGGCCGCCCACGGCGCGTCGAGCCGCACCAGGAGCCGCTGCTGCACCGGCGCCGGTGGCAGGTTCACTTGCAGGACCTCGACCCGGGCGGGGGCCCGGACCTGACGCAGCCGCTCCAGATCCTCGCCGTAGTAGCGGGGCACGTAGCCGAGGAGCACCTTGTCCTCGGTGCGCACCGCCACCGCCTGGGGGTCCTCCGGGTTCTGCCAGTCCGAGACCAGGTACAAGCGCGCGCCCGGCGCAAGCTCCCCTGCCCGGGCCGCCGCCTCCTTGGGCATGTGCCGGATGCCATGGACGAAGAAGTCCACCCGAAAGCGCAGGTCACCCTGCTCACCCCGCACCAGGGGATACGGGAAGATCTCGAAGGAGTCGGTGGTGCGCCGTCCCGCGCTCCGGGCCAGGAGCGACAGGGGTGAGGGCGCCTCAGGGAGCGCCATCCGCTCGAGGTAGCTCGAGTAGTCCTCCCGCTGCCGGCTCATGATCCGGTTCTTGAACAGGGGGAAGAGCTCGGAGGACTCGTAGATCTGCTCGACCTCGGGGAACCCGATGAGGGGGGCGAGGCCCGCCGCCTCCCGGGCCCTCAGGAAGCCTCGGGTGTAGACGAACCTGTAGTGTTCGCCGCCCTCGCAAGACAACCTGCCGATGGGGAACCAGGCCCGGGAAGCCGGATCCTGCCAGGCGAGGAAGACGACTTGCTGCTGCTCACTCCTCATCCAGGGCCTTGACCACGTTCACCACACGGGCGCGGTTACACCCCAGGATTCTAGCAGCAAAGCGCCGGTGCAGCTCCGAAATGCGTTCGTCCGGGACCTCGAGCAGCACGGGGTCGAAGGCCCCCGCGGGGAGCGCCGCGAGCCGCGCGGCGTATGCCCTGGCCGCGCGCGGGCGGAGCGCCGCCGCGCGCGCGAAGGCCTCCAGGGTGGTGAGCGGCCGCGCGCCCTCGCCCTCCGAGTAGAAAGCCGACTTGCCCTTGTGGACGTAGCTCTCCACCGTCACCCGGGGGTCGCCGCCCTCCACCCGCAGCCGCAGGCGGTGCTCGGGCTCGTTGCGGCCGAGTGAAGAGGCGTGGTCGTAGGTCGGGGCCAGGAAGCGCTGCGCCCCACGCTGAACAACTGCCCAGTTCTCGTGGTGCCGATCGGTGTTGCCCACCAGCGCGTCCAGCATCAGGTAGCCGACGAACTGGTCCGGGGCCTCGAAGCCCTCGAAGAGCGGAGGCCACTCGGGCGTGGGCCCCGCCCCGGCCACCCCGAGCGCGTCGAAGACCGCGTCCACGGTGTGCTGCGCCACGTGGTAGCGATCGTGCTGCGGATAGTCCGGCCGCACCTGCAAGAGGAGCTCGTTGCCGTGGAAGAGCTGGTCTCCCGGAGCCAGGAAGGTGGGGGACACGATGCCCCGGCGCCCCTCGTGCACCGCGAGGTCTACGTCCGCCGCCGGGAGCGCGAGCAGCGCGGCCACCTCCGCCGCCACCTTCTCGGACCAGTCCTCGTCGCGCCGCCCCCGCTTGAAGAGCACCCTCTGCGCCCCGTCGTGGAACCAGAACTTGAACTTGGTCCCCAGGTACTCGTCCTCGCGAAAGGCGCCGGCCGGCACCTCCCGCACCGGATACGGCTCGGGCCGCGAGCTCATGGCGCCTCGAAGAGCGGGCGCACCGTAGCCGTCCCCGCCTCGAGGTCGAGCCGCGCCTCCACCGCCCGCAGGCCGCCCAGGCTCGCCCCCGCGTTCACGGACACCGTGGCCCCCAGGCGCTCCTGCACCGCGCCGGTGAGGTGCGGCGACTCGTGGATGTGCCCGTGCAGGGTGAGCGGCGGCCGGTGCGCCTCGATGAAGGCCCGGACCGCCTCGCTCCCGATGTGGATCCCGCCCCGCATCACGTCGAGGTTCGTGCGCGCGGGCGGCGAGTGCGTCACGTAGACGGTGCGGGCCGGATCGCTCTGCGCGGCGAGCGCGGCCAGCTCCGCCGCCACCGTGGGTCGGGTCGCCAACGCCTCGATGTCTGCAACCTGGACTGCCCCACCCTCCGTCAACACCACCGCCGGGGGCAGCGCGGCGGGCGCCCAGCCCTCGTGGTCCAGGCGATCGAAGTCGCTCATGAAGAACGGCGTGACCGGGACGTAGGGGCAGCCCGCGATCCACCAGCCGGGCGCACACGCGAGGGGCACCGCTCGCCCCACCAGGAGCGAGAGCGTGGTGTCCGACCACCCCGCCAGGGCCGCGATCACCGTCGCCCAGTCGTCATTCCCGGGGATGGCGTAGACCGGCAGGTCGGGTCGGTCCGTGGCCAGCGCGGCCAGCATCGGCCGCAGGACGTCTTGCGCGTACTCTGCCTGGGTCTCGACCAGGCGGGCCCGGTCGTGGGGGTGGGGCAAGAGGTCCCCGCGGGCCAGCGCGAAGAGCGCGGCGTAGGCCCGAGTGGCGCCGTGGAGATCGCTGGCGAAGAGGAGACGGGGACCCGGACCGGCCATGCATCGAGGGGTGGCCCGGCGCGGACCGGGGGTCAAGCAGGCCCGGCGCTCAGTACAGGCGGCTCGGATCCTGGGCGATCCGCACCCAGTCCAGGGTGCTGCTGCTGCGGGCCTGGGAGGCGATGACCCGCATGTCCGAGGTCCGCACGATGAACGCGCTGGGGATGGCGCTCACCGCGCGCGAGAAGGGCTGGTTGACGCCGCCCTGCACCACGCCGTCGCCCACCCGGAACGAGGGGCCGTTCGCGGTGGTGACCTCGTGGTCCACGATCGCGTTGGCCTGCTGGTTGTTGGCGGGAGCGCCGCCCGCGGTCTCGATCTGCACGTAGACCACCAGCGACCCGGCGGCCTCGAGGTCCGCCGCTCGCTCGTTCACCGCCCGCATGTAGTCCGGGCAGTACGGGCACCAGCCCGCTCCGATGACGAAGAGGATCGTCTTGTAGGTCTCGGCGTTGCAGAACGCCTGCTCCATACGGAAGTCCTCGGTGGAGCCGTCCTGGCGGTAGGCATCGAGCCAGAACAGGGGCGGCAGCACGGTGTCGTAGGTCACCCCCGTGTCGTGATCCGCCGGGTAGGGGCAGGCGATGCTCACGGTGCGGGCGATGGTGGAGGCGCTGACACCGTCCTTCGACGCGGTCACCACGACGTCGCCATCACCCACCGCGGTGGCGAGGCCGTTGGCGTCGATCACGAGCACCGTCTCGTCGGACGAGCTCCACACGACGGACGCGGTGATGTCCTCGACGTGCCCGACGCCGGTGGGGTCGTGATCGGTGTACACCGCGGTCGCGGAGAACTGGACGGGCGCGTCGTAGCCCACCCGCACGTTCTCGGGGGTGAGGGTCAGGTACTCTACGCGCGCCGCCGTGACCGTGTACTCACCGCTCACCGTGAGGTCACCCAGCTCCGCGGTGATGGTCGTGGTGCCCTCGCCGAACGACACCAGGCGGCCCTTCTCCTGCGCGGACGCGATCGCCACGTTGGTGCGGCTCGACTTCCAGGTCACGGTGTCGGTCACCAGGTCGCGGCTGCCGTCCGACTTATGGGCGATGACCGCGATGTTCAGGTGCCCGCCATAGCCGAAGTCGCCGGCGGGCGGCACGAGCTCCAGGCTCATCATCCGGGCCGGGCCCACCGTCACCGCGGAGGTCCCCATCTTGCCCTCGAACGCCACCACGATGTCGGCGCTACCCTCGCCTACCGCGAGGAACACGCCGGGCCGATCGGCCACCGGCTCCAGGACCGCGGTGTTGCCGGAGCTCCACGTGGCCTGCGCGGTGAGGTCCTTCTCGGTGGCGTCGCTGTAGCGCCCCTTCACCTGAGCTTGGATCTCCTCGCCCATCGCTGCCGTGGAGACCGTGAGGGAGACCGTCAACTCCGACAGCGTCGCGGAGGTGCTGTTGTTGTTGCCGCTGGTGTTGTTCGAGGGCTCGGTGCCCCCGCCACATGCGGCGAGCACGACGGCGCATGAAAGGGTGAAGAGGCTTGGGCGAGGAATCTTCATGGCGTCAATAGACTGAACTTCGACCCGGGGAATGTCCAGGGAGGCCGGCCACACCGGCCACCGCGCACCTTGTAGGTCGAGGTCAGATGGCCGCATTCCCCTCACCCCTCGAGCCCAGCCCGTGTAATCTCGGGTCGCCCGATGAAGATCGAGCGACGCCAGCTCCCTACCCCCCCGCTCGAGGGCAAGGCCCTCGGCCGGGCCATCCGCGAGGGCTTCGACGCCCTGATGACCGACCCGGTGGAGGCGGCGAAGAGCGAGGAGGTGAAGCTCCTCGAGAAGCGCGAGAAGAAGCGCCGCGCGTTCCGGGGGCACTGGCACTCCTACGTCATGGTCATGCTCGGACTGTTGGTCATGAACGTGGCCACCTGGATGGTCACCGGGCTCGCGTTCCCGTGGTTCCTCTTCCCCGCCGCCGGCTGGGGGATCGGCTTCGGGATCCACGCCCTCAACCACCGGGCTTGGCTCGCCGACAACGCGCGGGAGCTCCTGGCGGCCGAGGCCGCGCTGGGGCTGGGGCACACCACCGAGGCCCTCCCGGCCGGACAGGTCCTCGCCGCCCTCCCCGCCCCGAGT
Source organism: Deltaproteobacteria bacterium (assembly GCA_020632995.1). Lineage (GTDB taxonomy): Bacteria > Myxococcota > Kuafuiibacteriia > Kuafuiibacteriales > Kuafuiibacteriaceae > JACKEN01. Next base: position 237,833 of record JACKEN010000010.1, read on the forward strand.
GATCCCTTCCGCCGGCTCGTGGCGGAGTGCCAGGCCGCGGTCGAGAAGGCCGAAGAGGCCCTCCTCGCGGTGGACTCCCCGGCCGCCGCGTTCGAGGCCGCCATCGTACAGCTCCACGAGGGGCTCGAGAACCTCGAGCACCTGGCCGAGGGCGCGGCCCGCATCGACGCCGCGTTGGCCGAGATCGCGCCGGGCGGCGTCAGCGCCCTCACCGCCCAGCTCGAGGCGGCGGACGAGGCCATCGCGAGCACCCGGGACGACAGGCTGCGCGAGGTGCACCACCAGAACCGCACCCTGTTGGTGGCGCGCCGGGCCAAGGTGGAGGCGCTGGTGGCCGACCGCGAGCGGATGCTCGCGAACGGGCGTGGGTTCCTGCTCGCCACCGAGAACCTGCGCCTCGACGCGGCCCGGCTCGGCGCGGGCGAGGAGGCGAGCGCGGCCGCGCTGCACGCCCCGCTCGAGCGCCTGAACGACGAGGTCGAGGTGCTCAGGAAGGTCGAGGCGGAGCTGGCCACCCTGGCCACGTCCCGCTGATCGGCCGCCGAAAGCGCAGCGCGTAGTAGAAGCGGCTGATCTGCCGCTCCTGCACATCCTCCACCCCTGGCGGCAGGAGCGCGCTCGGGCAAGACGGGTTGCGCTCGTAGAAGGTGATGGCCCGGAACGCGGCCCGCCGGAGCAGGCCGTGCCGGCGGCCGGGATCCAGCTGCTCGTCCACCACCACCACCGGGGCCCCCGGGCGCGCCACCCGGGCCATCTCCGCCAGGGCCCGCGCGGGGTCACCGAAGCTCCCGGTGGCCCCCACGTGCAGGACCCGGTCGAAGGTCATGTCCGCGAACGGCAGGGTGTGGGCGTCGGCCAGGAGCAGGTTGACCTGCACCTCGGGCCGGGGGGCCGGGCGGCGCCGGCAGAGCCGGAGCATGCCCACGCTGAGGTCCACCCCCCACAGCTCCACCGGCAGCCCGGCGGGGAGCCGGGCCGCGTAGCCCACCAGCTCCTCCCCCGTGCCGATGCCGACCTCCAGGATCCGGAGCGGGCCGGTGGCCGCCTCGAGCTCGAGCAGCGGCCAGTACTCCGACCGCGTTGCCGCCGCGCCCTTGCCCTGCAGGAGCGGCAAGAGGACCTGCACCGCGGGGTCGTGGAGCCGCGGGAGGCCGTCGTAGAAGCGACGCAGGAGCCTGTCCTTCGGCCTGACCCCGCCCTCCCGGTACAGCTTGATGAAGCCGTCCTCGGCCGGCCAGGAGACCCCGGTCTCGGAGCTCCGCAGCCTACCTTGCAGTCGTCCCCCGCGCAGGCCGCCCTCGACCTCGAGGGGCTCGCCGGACTCGGGGCACCGCAGCGGGCCGAGCACCGGTCCCCTCAGGCCCCGGGGCTGGCCAGCGCGTCGAGGAGCCCCAGCTCATGCCGGGCCGAGGCGGTCGTAAGCGGCCCCCGCGCCGCCTTGATCAGGGCCGCGCGCTCCCCCTCGGGCGCGCCGAAGCGGGCCAGATCGAGGCGCGCCGTGCCCTCCTCGAAGGGCATGGAGAGCCGCGCGGCCTCCTCGGCCGCCGCCGCCCACGCCGCGCGGGCCGGCCCCGCCTTGCCCTTGTGCCACAGCACCCAGCCCTTCGCGCGCAGCGCCCACGGCTTGCCGATCGGGAACACGCGCGCGAACTTCTCGAGCGCCTTCTGGATGGCCGCGAGGTCGGCGGCGGTGTGCGGGTGCGGTTCGCTCGTGCGGTTCCCCAATTCGAACAGGATCTCGGCCGTGGCGGCCAGCCCGCTGAGGGTCCAGTACACCAGGATGTTGGTGGTGCGCGTCTGCTCGAGCACCCGCTCCACCAGCGCGCGGGCGTTCTCGGCCCGGCCGCTCCGCCAGTGGGCGAGCGCCATCATCCCGAGGGGACAGATCCGCTCGGTGGACGCCGCGGTGGTCTGGACCCACGCGTCGAGGTCCGCGAACAGCGGCACCACCTCCTCGTGGCGGCCCGCGCGCACCCGGCTCTCCACCCGGGCCAACATGCCCCACCCCGCCGCCTGCCGGTCGTCCCGTCGCTGCGCCGCCGCCCACAGGGCCTCCGCGACCTCGGCGCTCGCGTCGAAGCGCGACGCGTAGTGCAGGGTCTTGGCGAGCACGATCCGACACTCGTCGGCCCCGCGGTAGTCCTCCAGGGCCTCCGCCCGAGCCAGCCCCTCGCGGGCCTCCGCCTCGGTGCGCTCCCACTTGGCGGCGCCGATGCCGTACACACCTCGGCGCACCACCACCGGGATGAGGGTCGGGCCACCCGGGTCGACCGCCTCCGCAAGCTCTCTTGCGCGGTCTCCCCAGGACTCCGCCACCCCGTGCAGCGGGATGCTCCCCGCCACCACGCCCATCATGCCGTAGCCGCGGGCCAGCTCGGGGCTCTCCCCCAGCCGCTCGCCCAGGTTCAGGAGCTTGAGCCCCGCCCACATGATCTGAAGCGGCTGCTCGGCGTAGATGAAGAGCTCCATCAGCCGCTCCTGCACCCGCATCGCGTCGACCGCGTGCGCGCGCGCCGCCGGGCCGATCCGGCCCACCATGCTCGGCAGGAGGGACTGCAGGACGCGGATCGTGAGCTGCCCGAACATCCCCAAGGCGAGGCCGAAGGTGCTGGTGGGCATGGGGTGCCCGAGCGCCACCAGGGCCTGGACCCCGTGGCGCCGGACCTCCTCGAGGCGGCCGAGCTGGAAGTTGGCCTCGGTCAACAGGGCCTGCAGATCTTCCCGGCTGGTCGGGGTGGTGGGCGCCTTGAGCGTATCCTCTCCCTCCACCGGCTCGACGAGCTCCAGGGCCCGAGAGAGGAACACCACCGCCTCGTGGCAAGCGCCGCTCTCGAGCGCCCAGCGGCCCGCCCGGGCCGCGTAGTCGCGCTCCTTGGCCGCCTCGCCCGCCACGCTCCAGTGGTGGACGAGGGCCGGCAGGTACCGGCTCTCCGCCGTCCCCCGCGCCTCGAGGGTCTCTGCGATCCGGCGGTGGATCGACGTCCGCCGCTCCAGCCCCAGGTGAGCGAGGATCCCCTCCCGCACCTTGTCGTGTGCGAAGCGCAGGCTACCTTCCCGGACCTCGAAGAGGGAGGCACGGGTGCACGCCCCCACCCAGCCCTTCAGGTCGCTGGTGGGGGCCAGGGTCTCGAGCAGGTCGAGGTCCACGTCCCGCCCCGCCACCGCCGCCATCTCGAGGAGGGGGCGGGAGGTCGGCGGCACCCGCCGGAGCTGCTCCTGGGCCAGGCGCTGCAGCGCCACCGAGCGCTCGGGGAGGCGCGCCTTGGCGATCGCGCGCAGGTCCTGGGCCTCGCCCGCCATGGTGCGCAGCAGCTCGACGAGGAAGAACGGGTTGCCCTCGGTGCGATCCAGGAGGCCGTCGATCATCGCGTCCGGGACGTCCTTCGAGCCCACCCGGCGCACGAAGTCCGCCACCGCGTCCCGGGTGAGGGGCCGGGCCTCCACCCGGAGGATGCCGGGGAGCCGCTCGGGGAGGTCCGCGGCCTCGTCGCTGCGGTAGGCGGCGAGGATCAGGATGGAGGCGTCGATCACCTGAGGGATGAGATCCGCCAGGATCCGCAGGCTCTCCTGCGAGGCCCACTGCAGGTCCTCCAGGATCAACACCAGGGGCCGGGCGAGGCGGAGCAACATGGACTGCACCACCATCCCGAGCCGGGCCTGGGTCTGGGCGGCGGGGATGCTTGTCGCCTCCGGCACCGGGCGGCCGAGGAGGTCCTCGATGTCCGGCACGATGGCCCTCAGCACCCCGGCCTCCACGTCGGTCGGCCCGGCCAGGAGCACGAGGCGCCGACAGACGCCCACCCAGAGTTGATACGGCGTGCCGGCCGCGCTCACCGCCTGGCCGCGGAGCACCACCGCACCGCGGACCTGGGCGAAGATGCGGGTCTCCTCGACCAGCCTGGTCTTCCCCATGCCGCTGGGCCCGCCCACCAGGACCGCGGCCCCCTCGTGGTTGAGGGCAGCGCGCGCGACCCCGCGCAGCACCGACATCTCGGCGTCGCGGCCGACGAGCGGGGCGGAGGCCAGGAAGCTCTCGCGGGAGGAGATCGTCTCTACCTGGAGCGGCCCGCCCACCGACCGCTTCACGTCGTCCAGCGCGGCCCGTGCGTCGGCGTAGCGCTGGGACACGTTGCCGTCGAGCAGGCGGGTGAGGACCGGCGCGAAGCTCGCAGGGATGCCCGCCACGTTGCCGTCCAGCTGCTGGGTCAGCACGTCCCGGACCAGCTCCCGCCGGCTCGCCATCGAGCGCGGGTTGTGGCCGGTCATCATCTGGTAGGCGATGAGGCCCACCCCGTACAGGTCGGAGGCGGTGCTGGCCGGGGTGCCCCGGAGCACCTCGGGCGCCACGTACGCGAGGGTGCCGCCGAACTCGCTGGAGCGCTCGTCGCTCAGGTGCTCGGCCGCGATGGCGATGCCGAAGTCGAGCAGCTTCACCTTCCCGTCGACCACCAGGACGTTGCTTGGCTTCAGGTCGCGGTGGAGGATCCCGCACCAGTGCAGGTAGTCGAGGCCACGCAACAGCTGCACCACCAGCTCGACCTGAGCGTCGATGGGGAGGTTGGTGGCGGCCTGGGTGATGGTCTCCGCCCCCTCCGCAAGCTCCATTGCGTAGTAGGGCTGGCCGCGATCGTCGAAGCCGTAGTCGAGGACGCTGACGATGTTCTCGTGGCGCAGGTTGGACAGGAGCTCGAACTCGTGGGCCAGCGCGGCGCGCACGGTGTCGTCCGAGTCGCTCCCGGTGGACTCCGGGGGCGGCTCGGCCAGGACGCCGCCCCCCCGCTCCAGCCGGGTGGGGACGTCGATGTAGCTCAGGGCGGCCTTGACGCTCTTGACCGCCACCACGCGCCCCGTCACCAGGTCCATCGCGCGGTGGACCTGCCCCATGCCGCCCGAGCCCAGCTGGTTGAGGACGCGGTACCTGGAGCCGATGAGGTTCATGCGGTCACTTGCCTCCGCCCGAGGGCGCCGGCGCGTTGCCCTCGAACGCGGCGAGGAGCGCCGGGACCACATGCGCGACCGTGGTCTCGCCGCGCTCCGCGCACCCACACAGGGCGTGCAAGGTGGTGGTCATGACCCCCAGCGCGGAGTTGAAGCGATCGAGGCCGGCATAGACGCCGACCAGCGTGATCAGGGCCGCGATCTGCTCGGGCTCGAGGCGCTCCATCAGACCCCAGTAGATGTGGACCCCGAGCTCCAGCCCCATGCCCTCGGCGGACATCAGGGTGATGAGGCACAGCTCGCGCTGCTGGCCCTCGATATCCAACAGGGGCTTGCCCCCGTTGTCGGGATCCGCGAACAGGATGCGCTGGATCGTCCCCACCCACAGGCCGCTGGCGGGGAACTTCGCCACCAGGGTCTCGGTGGCGAGGTTCGAGAGGGCCTCCGGGTCGTAGCCCCTGCGCAGAGCGTCGAGCTCACACGCAGTGAGCATCTTGGTCACATCCCGGGTGAACTTGTGCACATCGTTCATCACCACAACGCCCCTCCCCCCGCCTCCGGGTACATCACGAGGTCCAGCAGGTGCTGGGTCATCCCCCCCGTGAAGTCGATGGTGGCGCCATTGAACCAGGCGCCAGCCGGCTTGCACAGCACGGCCACGAACGCCGCCACCTCCTCCAGCGTCACCATACGCCCGGCCGGGATCATCCGCGCGTGGACCGCCTCAACCCGACGCATGGCGCCCTCATCGAAGACGTGGCGCAAGGCCGGCGTCACCACCGTCCCGAACTTGAGGAGGTTGACGCGGTGTCCCATGGGGCCCAGCTCCATCGCGAGGTGCCGGACGTACATCTCCAGGGCGCCCTTGGCCGCCGCGATCAGCCCGGAGTTGTGCAAGGTGGACTCCGAGAGGGGGTTGGTGAGGCCCAGGATCTGCGCCCCCGGCGCCAGGAGCTCCCGGGCCACCAGGGCCTGGGTCCAGTACAGGAAGGAGTGGGCCATCGCGTCGAAGGTCTTCTCGACCTGCCGCGGCACCACCGTGCGCTCGCCGTGGACCAGGCGCCCAACCGAGGCGCTCGCGATGGAGTGCACCACCAGGCGCACGCTCCGCTTGCCCGCCGCCGCGAGGAGGGCGTCCGCGCCCTGCTCCGCCCCCTCCGCGGTGCCCGCGTCGGCGGTCCGCATCACCACCTCACGCCCCGCGGCCCGGACCTCGGCCTCCACCGCGTGAGCGCCCTCGACGTAGCGGCCGCGGTGGACCCCGAAGACGTGCAGGCCCGGATCGCGCGCGACGTGGGTCGCCACCGCGGCTCCGGTGCCCGCCGAGGCCCCGAGCACGACCGCCCAGCCGCTCACCGCGCGCCCTCCGCCGTCAACAGGGCCTGCACCGCCTCGGTGACCCGGCCGTGCCAGTGCGCCATGGCCGCGTCGTCGCGAGGATCGAGCTCGGGCGGCAGGTGGATGGGCACCCCCACCCGCTGCTTGATGCGCACCGGGAAGGGCGGCGAGAGGGGCCACGGGCCCAGGGGGCCCAGCCCGAGCCAGGCAGGGAGGCGGGCGGGCATGTTGAGGCGCTTGCCCCAGGCGTAGCCGTCGTTGAGGCCGAGGTAGGCGTCGTCCACCCCCCGCGCAGCCACCGGGACAACGGGCAGGCCGTACTTCAAAGCCAGTCGCAGGTAGCCCATGCGCCGCCCCCAGTCCACTTGGTAGCGGCTCCGGAAGCTCCGGCAACCTTCGCGCGTACCGCCCGGGAGCACCACGACGTGCTCACCCCGCGCCACCGCCCGGGCCATGGCCTCGCCATCCCCGCTCACGAAGCCCAGGCCGTCGCTCACCCAACGCAGCCCCCTGACCTCCTGGGCCGCGGCGTGGACCACGCCGTGCGGGAAGTAGCCGAGCCGCTCGTACACCTCCACCAGGAGGATGCACAGGTCATAGGCCACCGGCCGGCCGTGGTAGCCCACGATCAGGGCGGAGCCCCCGCCGGTCAGGTGCTCGAAGCCCTCCACGCTGTAGCGGAAGTAGCGCCGGTAGAAGCGCCAGGCCGCGAGGTACGCACCCAGCGGGACGTTCACGTGCCCACCCGATAGAGGGTCGCGCCGTAGGAGACGCCGGACCCCACCCCCACCATCAGGACGTGCTGGCCCGGCATCCACCCGCGGGTGCGCCGCAGGCGGTCCAGGCTGATGGGTATGGAGGCCGACCCCACGCTGCCCACCGCGTCCACGATCTTCACCGTGCGCGCCGGATCCACCCCCAGCTCCTGGATGATCCGCTCGTACATCGAGCCGTTCGGCTGGTGGGGCAGGACCCAGTCCATGTCCTCGATCCGCAGGTTGGCCTGCGCCAGCACCGCGTCGGTGGCGGCCCGCACCTTGGCCAGCGCGATCTCCGTCATGTGGGCGTGGGTCCGAGGGAACTCGATGAACTCCGGCCGCCGGGTGAGGCTCGGGTTCGCGAGGATCGCGTTGCCGCCCAGCGCGCCGTCGTTGGCGAGGTGGCTGGCGAGGATGCGGGAGCCCCCGCGGCTCGCGTCGACCACCGCCGCTCCCGCGCCGTCCGCGAACACCATGTAGGGCCGCGGGTCCTCGGCTCGGACGTGGCGCGAGCACAGCTCGATCGCCACCACCCCGACCGGGCCCACCCCGGTCGCCACCGAGCGGGCGGCCAGATCGAGGATGGTGAGGAAGCCCATGCAAGCGTTGTTGACGTCGAAGGTGTCGCAGCACCCCGAGATCCCCAGCAGGTCCGCCACCTGGTTGGCGCTCCCGGGGAAGGCCAGCTCCGCCCCGGTACAGTTGGCCACGATGATCCGCCGCAGCGCCTCAGGCTTCATGCCCGCGTCGTCCAGGGCCCGACCCAGGGTGTCCGCCGCCATCTGGGCCAGCGTCGCGTCACGGTCCGCCCAGTGCCGGGTGCGGATCCCGGTGCGGGCCTCGAGGTCCGCCGGGTCCCGGCCAGGCAAGGCCGCCTGCCCGAGCTCCGCCGTGCTCACCACCCGCCCTGGCAAGAGGCTCGCGGTGCCGCGGATCGACACCGGCAGTCCCCGCATGCGCAAGCGCTCCTGCCGCCGCCACCCGGCCGGACCGCGGCCTCGCCTCCGCAGGTTGCTCATCGTACGCGCCGCTTCCGGCGGCGGTCCCACTCGCTGCGGATCTCGTCGGCCGCGTGCCGCACCGAGTCGTGCTGCAGGGCGTGCTGCACGATCGCCGAGGCGCGCTCGAAGTCGGACGGGAGCGGCCGCTGCTGCATGCTCTCGAGGGCGTCGTTGCCCTGCACGGTGATGCACCCGAGCCCCGGGTGATCCGCCCCCTGCGCGTAGAGGAAGAAGAGCGCGGACAGGTAGGCCTCGTAGACCCGATCGAGGGGGCTCACCGTGCTCACCACCCGACCGAAGAACGACGAGGGCACCGCCTTCGCGGGCGGGCGGGGCACCACGTTGGAGGACACCAGGAGGTCCGCGCCCTGGGAGATCAGCACCGCGCTCGGCACGTTCCCCGCCACCACCCCGTCCACGAAGATCCCGTGATCGGGCAAGACGGTCGGCCCGAAGAGCCCGGGGGCCGAGCTGCTGGCCCGCGCCCCCAGCGCCGCCGGCCCCGCCCACGCCGCCTCGCCCTGGACCCGCGTGAGGTTGGTAGCGAAGGGGTTCGCGGCGATCGGGAGCCGGGTCAGGTCCGCGTCGTCGAGGTCGCGCCCGATCTGGCGCTCGAGGGGGTGGGTGGAGACCACCGAGAGGGCCTGGGTGAAGGAGAGCCCGCGCCCGCGGTGGACCAGGAGGTCGAGGCCCTCCTCGCCCTTGGCCGCGAAGTACACGCTCACCAGGGCGCCGAAGGAGGTGCCGCTGGTGAGGTCGATCGGCACCCCGCGGCCGAGCATCTCCTTGAGGAGCGCCACGTGGAAGTAGCCCCACGCCCCGCCCCCGCCGAGGGCCACCGCGACCGTCCGCCGGGTGACGAAGCGCGCCCACCGGGAGACCGTCTCGCGGTGCTCCCGCAACAGCGCCTGCATGGGCAGGGGGCCGGTGTGGTGCGCCACGCTCCGCAGGGAGGCCGGCGACATCATCAGCCGGCAGGAGCGCTTGCGCGCGTCCCCGTAGGGCCGCAGATCGAGCGTGCCCGCCTTGGTCTTCCTCGATGCGTGGGGATCCAGGAGCACCGTCCTGAGCACGCTCTCCTCTGGGGGCGCGTCCAGATCGCCGGGCTGATCCGGCAGGCCCAGGATCACGTGCAGGTCGGGTTGCACAGCGTCGGCGTCGGAGTGCCCCCGGTGCGGCGCCCGCTCCCGGCCCAGCGAGACCAGCACGTAGTCGGGCTGCGGGAGCGCCGCCACCGCCTCGGCCCACGAGGGGGCCGCCGCGCCGTCGGCCGCGCCGTGGGTGGCGTAGCGCACCCGCCAGCCGTCGGGGCCGCGGGTGACCACCGCCACCGGCTCCTCGAAGTCGGCCTCGATGGCGCGCCCCAAGAGCTCGCTCAAGCCGTGCACCGCCGCGCTGTCGATGCCCGGGCCGCCGGAGAGCAGGACCAGGGTCGGGGGCTGAGTGGTGGGCGTGAACGGCGCCGCCCCCTCGAGATCCTCGAACGCGTTCTTGAGCTCCAGGGTCAGGTGGGGCGGCAGGGACGTGAGGCCGCGCTCGTGGAACACTACGAGCAGGCTCCGCTGCTGGGCCACGATCACGTGGTTCGGGTGCTCGCCCCGGATCAGGTCCGTCTCGCCGAAGGTGTCACCCGCGTCGAGGGTGGTGTGCACACGCGCGCGATCCGCGCGGGTCGTGTCGAGGATCACGACGCGGCCCTTGAGCACCGCGAGGAAGCAGCTGCCCTCCTCCCGCCGCTCGCCGGGCTCGAGGGTGACCAGCTCCGCGTCTTCCATGAGCTCATGGAAGAGCTGGGCGCTGACCCGACCGAAGATGGCAGATGAGCGCAGCGCACTCAGGATCCGGACTCTGTCTTCCGGTGTGAGCCCGCGCAGGAGGCTCCTGGTTGCTGGTTCCCGCTGTCCCTCGCCGCCCACGATGAGGCGTCAGGATGCCACGGCCCGTGGCGCCGAAAAAGCCGCCCCAATCCCTGGGGTCCCGGGCCGGCGGAGCCGCACGTTCCCTCTTCGCCGGGCTTCGCACGTCGCCTGCAGAAAATGCGAAGGGCCCGGAACCCTGTAGGATTCCGAGCCCTTCTTGCGTCGGGGCGAGAGGATTCGAACCTCCGGCCTCTTGACCCCCAGTCAAGCGCGCTAACCAAACTGCGCTACGCCCCGTCGGAGGGTGGCGAGATAAGCCCAGCGCCCTGGTGCTGTCAAGGCATTGCGTCGAGGCGCCGCCTACACCAACACCGCGCCGGTGGCCCCGCCCGCACCCTGGGCCAGGAGCAGCTCGTTGATCCCCTGACGCTCGTCGCTGAGCACGCTCACCAGCTCCAGGATCTGGGGGTGGGTCATGATGAGCTCGTCGAAGTTGCGCTTGGCGAGCCGCAGCACGAAGCAGTCGGTGATCGCGCGGACGGTGGCCATCGTGGGCTTGCCGGTGAGCAGGCTCATCTCCCCGAACAGGTCGCCGCTGCTCAGCTCCGCCAGCACCTTGGGGTGGGCGCCGTCCCGATCCTTCACCACCTCCAGGGTGCCGTAGAGGAGCAGGAACAGGCCGGTGCCCTTCTTGCCCTCCTCCACCAGCACGTCGCCCTTCTTGAAGCTCTTGCTCTTGAAGAGCTCCATGATCGCCCGCCGCTCGTCGGGGGTGAAGGGCCGGAAGAGCGGGTGGGTGGCCATGGTGGTGGACAAGAGGCGCTGCCGGTAGAAGTTCCGGAGCACCGCCGCCACCGACGGGTAGTGGCTCACCACCTGGTCCAGCACCTCCTTCTTGATCTCGAAGAGCTGGCACTCGCTCTGGGCCTGCACGGTCGCGGTGCGGGCGCCGTCCTGGAGCAGGGCCATCTCGCCGAAGAACGCGCCCTCGGTCAGGTAGGCCAGCACCAGCTCCTCGCCCGCGTCGGAGCGCCGCGACACCCGCACCTGGCCCGAGACGAGGACGAAGAAGGAGTCCCCGACGTCGCCCTCGCGGATCACCACGTCGCCGGGCACGAGGTTGTGCATCTCCATGTGCACGAGGAGCTCGATGAACGCGTTCTTGGGCAGGTCCGAGAACAGCGGGATCTGGGGTCTCCCGATGTCCTCCAGGGAGTCCTCCGACACCAGGACGTCGGCCCGGATGTCCTCGCTCACCGCCGACAGGGCGATCGGCGGGGCCAGGTCCGCGCTGCTGACCACGTCGGTGAGCTCGATCGGGGCGTCCGGCACCTCGTGCTCGACGAAGCCGTCGTCCAGCTCCACCTCGAGGTCCATCGACTCCTCGGGCGCTTCATCCGCGCCTACGCTGGCCGCCGCCTCGGCGACCGCGGCGGCGAGGTCCACGTCGCCCTCCAGGTCGAGCATCGCCCCCGCCTCGGCCTCCTCGGCCGCGCCACCGGTCAGCTCGGCCATCGCCGCCTCCACCTCGAGCGCCGCCTGATCCGCCAGGGCCTCCTTCTCTTCCTCGCTGGGCGGCGAGTCGCCGCCCATGTCGAGCTCGAGGGGCTCGTCGACCTCGATGTGGAGCGCGGAGTCCTCCAGCCGGGACCCCACGACGATCTTCGGCGCCTCGGTCGGCTGGGCGGTGGGCCAGGCCACCGCCCCGGGCGTCGACGCCCCCGGCCACACCAGCTCGGGCGGAGGCGTGGTGGCGGGCCAAGAGGGCCGGGGCGCCGGGTTGGGGACCCCCACCCGCCAGGGGCTCGCGGGGGCGCCAGGCGGCGGGGTGTCGGGGCGGCCGGTGACGGTGCGGGGCCCGGTGCCATCGTCCAGCTCCAGGGTGGGACCGTCGCCGAAGTGATCCGCGTCGACCACCCGCACCGCGCCCGGCCACTGCACGGGGTGCGCGGCGGCGGACGCGCCGGAGGCCTCCAGCTCCACCATCCCGTACTCCGGGATGGCCGGGGACGCGGCGGGCATCGAGATGCCCATCCCCTGCAGGGTGACCGGCGCCGCCCGATGGAACGGCGCCTTCGGCGGCCCACGCCGCGCCTGGGAGAGGTCCGCCAGCAGGGCCTGCGTGTCGGCGTGGCCCGAGTCCACCGAGAGGATCATCTTGCAGACCGCGATGGCCTTGAGGAGGAGGCCGTCGTCCGCGTAGGCCCGCGCCACCGGCGCGTAGGCCTCGACCGCGGCGTCGCGGTTGCCCAGGCGCTTGTGGATGTCCCCGACCTTCAGCTGGCACTGCAGCTCGGAGGGGTCCTCCTCCACCACCCGGACGTAGTGCTTCAGGGCGTCCTTCAGGCGCCCGTCCGCGTAGGCCTGGCTGGCCTTGTCCTTGAGGCGGCGCTGCCCGTCACCCATGGGTCGGCACCGTGCCCGCCAGCGTGCGCGCCAGCTGCTGGAAGAGGTCCATCACCAGCCCCGACGCCACCGCCCGGGCCTCATGCGGATCCACCGGCTCGGGGGTCCGCCCGCCGAAGCGCAGCCACCGGTCGGCCGCCCAGCGCCCCTCGGGGGCAGCGCCCTCGCCGAGCCCGGCCGCCGCGGCCTGCGCCTGCGTCAAGTCACCTTGCACCACGAGGGCGAGGCTGCGGGCCCGCGACAGGGCCCAGGCCAGATCCCCGGCCGAGGTCACCGCGTCGAGGGAGGGCGCGCGCCCCTCCGCCGCGACCAGCACCGCCCGGAGGGCGCCCCGCACCGGCGGGAAGAGGGGATCGAAGGGCAGGCCCTGGATCTGCAAGCCATGCCCGTGCAGCACCGGGTCGAGGGCGATCCGCTCGGTGAGCTCCTCATCGGCGCTCGGGCGCTCCTCGAGGCGCTTGAGCGCGCCCAGGAGGCGCTCGTCCGGCGGCAGCGGCCGGCGCCGCACGGTGGGCGCGGCGGGCAGCGGGGTGATGCCGAGCAAGGCACCTTGCCGAGCCACCTCGGTCCGGGTCCGGGTCAGCTCGGCCTCGAAGGCGGCCACGGTGTCGGGCTCGAGCGTCGCCTCCGGCTCCACCCCCCACCGCGCGGGGCGCGCCGGCCCCGCGAGCACCATGGGCGTGGCGGCCACCGCGGAGTCGACGCGCTCCTCCACGATGTCCAGGACGTCGTCGGCGTCCTCGTCCTCGTCATCGTCGTCCGCCTGCGCGGGGGGCGGCATCACCTCGGTGTCCGCCCGGGGCTGCGCGGTGCGGCTCTCGAGCTCGGGGAGCGGCACCAGGGCGTCCACCTCGAGCTCCGGCGCGATGCCCTGTGTCAACGCAACCTGCGCCGAGGCCAGCTCCACCATCGTCTTCAAGGCCACGGTGTTGGCCCGGCTCGCGTACAGCTCCAGGACCCGGTCCCCGCGCCCCAACCCGAGGGCCACCATCGCCACCAGGACGTCGCGGCCCAGGGCCTCGGGCGGGACCACCGGCAAGAGCGCCCGCACCGCCGACAGCAGGCTCAAGGTGGCGGCCAGGCGGTTGAGGCAGCGGGGGCTCAGCGCGATCTGGCTCAGGGCCGCGTCCCGCTCCGCGCGGGTGAGGGTGCGCTCGGCCAGGCCCGCGATGAGGGACGGGGACAGGCCGGCCGGATCCGCGCGGAAGTCCTCCGGCACCTCGGCCCAGCTCCCGAGCACCGAGCGGCCGGTGTGCCGGTCCACCCCGTGCTCGGCGAGGGCCGCGAGCACCCCCGCGCGCTTGAGCGCCTCGTGCCGCAGCCCGGTGCGTCCGGCCGGCACGAGGTCGAAGGCCACCTTGGCCACCGCGTAGGCGCCCAGGCTCGCGTGCAGGCCGAAGCCGCCCAGGGTCCGGCCCCGCGGCCACACCGTCTCCGCCACCGCGGCCAGGCGCTCCTCGAGCTCCTCGGGCACCGCGCCCCGCTGGGTCACGATCGCGTGGGCGGCGAGGACCCGCGCCAGGGCCCGGGCCTGGCGGCCCGCGGCCACCTCGGCCTCCTCGCGCTTCGACGCGAGGGCGACCCAGTCGAAGCCGGCCTCGGGGCCGGCCGCATCTGCCAGGGGGAGCGACTCCATGGGCGGGGGAGGTTACCAGCCCGTCCGCCAAAGATCTGCCCCGCGCCGCGCTACATGGTGCGCTTCTTGGGGCGCACGCTGTCCGAGCGCAGGGGAGCTTCCGCTTCGCCCTCCGGGGTCGCCCGGGGCGTCGGCACGGCCTTCGCGGCCGCCTCGGCCTTCGGGGGCGCCCGGGGCGCCGGCTCGGCCTTCGGGGCCGCCTCGGCCTTCTGCGGCGGAGCCTTCGGCGCCTCGGGCTTCGGGGCCGGCCCGGCCTTCGGGCCCGGCTCGGGCTTCGACGCTGGCGCGTGCTCGGGCGGGTCGGCCTGGACCTCGACCTCGTCGTCCGCCCCCTCCCCCTTCCGGAAGCGCTCGAAGGCCTCCTTGCTGAAGTGGTCCCCCGCCTCCTTGAAGGCGTCCTTGAACACCGTCTTGAGCTCCTCGCGGCTCAGCTCGGGGTCCTTGAAGTAGGCGATGGTGACGCGGCCCAGGGCCCAGGTCACCGCGAACGAGCCGGCGATGGCGGCCGGGGCGGCGAGCAACCCCCCGAAGAACGGGAGCGCCAGCTTCTTGAGGGCGTTGAGACCGAAGTGCGCGGCGATGGTCACACCCGCCACCGCCCCCAGCTCGACAGCGACCCGCTTGGCCTCCGCCTCGGTGAGCGGGCGCCCCAGCACGTGCCCCACCGTCATCACCATCGCGGTCTGGATGGGGAAAAGCAGCGCCATGTCGATGGCCGGCACGGGCACGACGGAGGCCGCGCCGCTAGCGGCGGCGGACGCGTACGAGGTGATGGTGACCACCTCAGCCGCCTTCCGCTCACGCTCGGGCTCGGGGACCTTGGACCAGTCGGTGCTGCGGATCTCGGAGAGGGTGTCGAGCCAGGACATGGCCCGAACGGTACCAGGCTCTGCCGGCTCTCAGAAGTTGTACTTGATCGGGACGGTGACGGAGAGGGCCGGGATGAACCCGCCGCCCACCACGCCGGAGAAGCGCACGTCGACGCCCACCGTGAAGCCGGTGAGCAGGGTCGCGTAGGACACCCCGGCGGAGGCGGAGAAGATGCCGCCCATCGTGACCTTGCCGGCGTTCGCGTAGTTCGCCGCCGCGGAGGCGGAGTCGCCGCCGACCTCGTTCGCGGGCTCGAAGGGCGAGGGGTTGAGGAGCGCGAGGCCGCCGTCGAGCTTGAAGGCCAGGCCGAGGCGATCCGTCAGCAGGTAGTCGAGCGCGCCGCCCACGCCGACCTCCCAGACCTCGTAGTCGTTGCTGATCGTGCACAGGTCGTCGCCGGTGCCACCGCGGCAGGGGGTGTTGGGATCGCCGCTGTTGGCCACCTGGGCCGAGGTGACCCGGCCGGCGCCGCCGTTGAGCATCAGGGCGCCCTTGAAGCCCGCCGCGAAGTTGACGGTGTCGGTGCTCACCAGGTCGTAGCCGACCAGGATGCCGACGTAGGGCTGGATGTTGGAGGTGCCGCGCGACGGCAGGGTGCCGGACTGGGAGTTCGTGTTCCGGCCTCCGAGGGTGAAGAACACCCCGAAGTCGCCCTCGGCGAACAGGCCGCGACGGATCGGGAAGCGCTCCTCCTGGACGGCGTATGCCTGGCCGGAGCCGCCGGCCGCAGGTTGGCTTGCACCTTCCTCGCCGCCCTCGTTCGCCGCGCCCTCGGCGCCGGCGGTCTCCACCGCGCCCACGGCCTCGTCTTCGTCGTCCTGCGCGAAGACAGGATTGGACCCGGTCAGGAGCAGACCACCCACCACAGCGACAGTCACAAAGCGCATTGCGGCCGGGACGCTAGCACAAGCGAACCCGGCATGCTCAATCGAAAAGCGGCCTTTTTTCGCCTCGTTTGGCGCCGTAGGAGCGAGGTCGGACAAGTGGCGGAGGAGGCCTGAAACGCAAAAAGGCGCCCCTCCTCGCGGAGAGGCGCCCCTCTGGCGCTCGAGCCCTTCAGGCCCGGATCAGGTGGCCGCGAAGACGAACGGGTAGGTCACCACCACGATGCCGCCGCCCCGGGGCTTCGGGAACTGCAGCGAGCGCATGACCTTCTCCACACACGACTCCACGTTGGCGTCGTTCATCGTGGTCTCACGCACCGAGGCGTTGGCCACCGAGCCGGTGGGGGCGATGGTGAAGTACACCGAGATCTTACCGGACAGGTTCGGGTTCGCGTTCAGCTGCTTCTCGTAGCAGAACTTGAACCGGGCCAGGTTCCGGCGGATGACGCGGCCGATCTCCTCCTTGGAGAGCGAGCCCTTGATGATGGTCCGGCCGGGCACGATCCGGGTGGTCCCCTTGCCGCGGCCGCCCAGGTCGATGTTGCCGTAGCCGCCGGTGCCCCGGCCGTGGCCGTGGGTGCCCAGGCCGCCGATGCCGAGCGAGTTGCCGCCGCCGCCCGCGCCGGTGCCGCGGGTGCCCAGGCCGCCTGCGCCGCCCGCGTCACCCATCTCGGCGCCACGGAGGCCGCCCATGGCGTTGTTGATGCCGGTGCCCAGGCCGCCGGGGCCGAACACGTTGGAGACCGCGCCCGCCTTGCCACCGGACAGCATGCCGAGGAGGCCGGAGTTGAGGGCGATCTTGCGATCCTTCTCGCGCTTGTTCGGGTCGACGCGGGGCGCGCCGGCCTTCGAGGCCACCGCGTCCTTCTTGGGCTTGTCCTTCTTGCCGAACTTGCCCTCGTCGTCCTTGTGCTTCGCCCCGCCCTTCATGCCGGACAGGTCGAGCTTCTTGCGCTTCTTCTCCTTCTCGGGAGCCTTGAGGATCATCTGCGCGAACCGGTTCTGGTTCTTGAACAGGTCGTCCACCAGGCCCGCGTTGAGGTCCGGGGTCAGGAACGCCGCCACCACGAAGAACACGTGGAGCAGGGCCACGATGGTCAGCAGGCGGGGGAAGAACCAGTCCATCACCGCGCCTGCGCCCAGCCGCGCGTCGCCGCGGATGTACTCGGCCATCACGGTGAGGGTGCCGGTCTTGTAGACCAGGCGCTCACCCAGCTTCAGCTGGTAGGCCTTGGCGGGGAACGGCGCGTCGGTGCCGGTGAGGTTCACCTGGCGGACGATCTCGCCGTCCGTCTTGCGCAGCCCGACCGTCGCGTCCGACGGCACCACGATCTGGGCCTCGCTGCCCTGGTTGTGGGCGATGACGAAGCGATCCGCCGGGAAGCCGTCGACCTCGAGGTCGGCCTTGCCCTTGAGGTTCGCGGTCCGGGTCGCCACCACCACGTCCCGCGGCTCCTTCACCTGGACCGCGTCGATGACGGTGTCGCCCCACAGGATCGTGACCTCGAGGACCCGCTTCTCGTTCGTGGGCTTGTTCTCGTCGGCCAGCTCGAACTTGAGGAGGTGATCCTCGAACGACGCGTTGGGATCGACGATGTGGTCGCCCGCCTTCGGCTCCGGCTGGTGGTTGAAGGCCTCGGCGGCTTCCAGGGTGGAAAGCTCGTGGGCAGTGTCGGTCTTCTTGTTGTCAGTCACGTGAACCGTGGCCTCCTCTTCGGCCAGCTCGTGAGCCTTGGCCGCTCGCTGCTCGGTGGTGGGGCCGGCAGCGCCGTCCCGCCCCGCTTCGCCGGCCTGCACCGGCGCGCGAGATTCCAGCTGGGTGATCTCCAGGTCGACCTCGCCGACGCGGATCGTGTCACCGATCTTCAAGGTCACGGGCTCGGACACCGCGCTTCCATTCACGCTGGTGCCGCGCTCGCTCCCCAGATCGATGACAGTGGCTTCGCCCTCGGACGACACCTTGATGACCGCATGGATCGACGAGATGCCCTCTTCCTCCAGCCGCAGGACGGCAGAGGGGCCCGAGCCAATGAGGACGCTCTCGCTGTCGAAGACGGCGTCTTTGGTCTTGCCGTCCTTCGACGTGATCGTGAGGCCAATCGTGTATGCCACTGCTTCGCTCCGCTGTGCCCGTCGGCGGTCGCCTAGAGGTTGTCAGTCGAGTTGAACAGCTCCGGCAGGAAGTTCGCCCGGATCTTCAAGAGCGTGGTGAACTTGGTCTTCTTGCGGTTGAGGAGGTACGAGCCCTCCGGCTTCGTCAGCTCACCCTGGATGGTGACGTCCGAGAAGTCGATCACCGTCTTCTTCTTGAACTCGGTCCGGTCCGCCTCGCGGATGACCGTGTTCTCCTGGGCGAAGGCGGCTCCCGCCGCGCCCAGCATCAGGGTGACAACAATCACGCTCAAGACCTTCTTCATGGCTCTCGTTTCTCTTCCTCGAGAGGAGCGATCCCCACCGAAACGTTGCTCATGCGTCCGGTTGGACAGCATCGGTTCGGCTTTGGTTCCCGTGTCCTCTCGAATCCTTCGCTCCGGTTGCCCAATCCGACATCGGCCGAGGGCGGGTCAAGCCCGCCGCTCGTCCGATGGGCGTCAGCTCGCGCCGCCCTCGCCGCCCTCTGCCGGGGTTTCCCCTTCAGCCGGCGGGGCCTCGGCACCGTCGGCCGGCGGGGCCTCGCCGTCGACCGGCGCGCCCTCGCCCTCCACCGCCTCGCCCTCCGCCGGGCCGTCGGTGAACACGGAGTCCACGTTGCCGGTGGCCTTGGGCTTGGTCTCCTCGGGCGGCGGCGCCGCCGCGGCCTCCTTGGCGGCCTGGATCATCAGGTCGATGCCGTTGATCTCACCGCAGAAGCCGTCGTAGTCCTCCGCGCCGCAGGTCAGGTTCTTCACCCTGAGGTACTCCTGACCGTACTTCTTGGCGCCGTCCCAGTCCTCGGCCGCGCGCTTGATGCGCATCAGCTGGAGGATCATCTGGGCCTCCTCCTCGGCGCCCACCGGGGCGCCCTCGGCCCCCGCGGTCGCGGTGCCCTGCTCCTTGAGCTTGCGGGCCTTCTCCAGCCACTCCGACGCCTTCGCCGGCTCCTGCAGGCCCTGGTACGAGTAGCCGAGGGACGCCGCCACGTAGTAGTTACCCGGCTGAGCCTTGGCCACCACCTCGTAGGAGCGGGCCGCCAGCCCGTAGTCGCGGTGCCCGAGGGCGAGCGCCCCGATGTTGTAGTTGGCGGGGAGGTTGTTCGGGTCGACGTCCAGCGCCTTCTTGAAGGCGGCCATCGCCTTCCCGTTCTCCTCCCGGGCCAGGTACACCATGCCCAGGTTCACGAAGATGTCGGGGTCCTTCTTGTTCTGCTCCTGAGCCAGCTTCTGGGCGTTCTCCAGGATGGTCTGGGTCAGCTTCAGCTTCTTCTGGTCGAAGTACACGAGCGCCAGGTTCTTGTAGGCATCGATGTTCTTCTGGTCCCGCATCAGGAGCTTGCGCAAGGCGGCCACCGCCTCCTTGTGCTTGCCCTTCTCGCGGTAGAGCACGCTCAGGTTGTTGAGCAGGTTCGGCTCGAAGGGATCCTTCTCGAGCGCCTTCGTGTAGAACTTGATCGCCTTGTCGACGTCGCCCGGCGCGCCCCGCGCCTTGAGCACCGCGCCCAGGTTCAAGGCGGCCTGCTTGTCGTCCGGGTTCTTGGCCAGCACCGCCTCGTAGGCGGTGGCGGCCTCGTCGAGCCGGCCGAGGCGGTGCAGGGCCACCGCCTTGTTGTACTGGACCACGGTGGCGTCGGGCTGCTTGGCCAGGACCTGGTCGTAGCCCTTCAGCGCACCCTCGAAGTCCTGGCTCTCGAACTTCTTGTTCGCGGAGGCCAGCTGCTCCTCGGGGGTCGCCACCTTGGCGGGCGGCGGCTTGGCCACCACCGGCTTCGGGGGCGGCGGCGGCGGCGCCGAGGAGCAGGCCGCGGCCAGGAGGCCCGAGGCCAACGCAAGGGGAACGCGCAGCCGGGCGTAGCCCGGCGCAGACGGGTGGGGCGGCTCCGCCGACCCGGGCCCCGAGGTGTGGG
Organism: Deltaproteobacteria bacterium; assembly: GCA_020632995.1. GTDB lineage: Bacteria > Myxococcota > Kuafuiibacteriia > Kuafuiibacteriales > Kuafuiibacteriaceae > JACKEN01. The sequence continues at coordinate 257,562 of JACKEN010000010.1, forward strand.
CGATGTTCTTCTTGCCGTTCATCGTCGTGATCACTCCGCGGCCCCGGCCGCACCCTCGCTGACCGCGCCCGCACCGGCGCCGCCCGCGTCCTTGTCGTCGGTCGCCCCCGGCGTCGCCTCGTCGTTGGCGGGCGCAGGCGTGGGCGCGGCGAAGGTCGCCTCCGCGGCGGAGCGGATGTCCGCCACGATGAAGCCCTCCGCGCCCTTGAAGTTCCGCTTCTGCAGATCCGGGAACTTGTTCGGGTTGAGCTCCTTGAGGTTGTCCTGCGCGGTCAGGGTGCACTTGTTGTAGATGTTCAGCTCGTAGGCCTTGCTGAGCGCGCTCTCGAAGGCCTGCAGACCCTTCTCCTCCGGCCCGAGGGCGACGTTGTCGAGCTCGGCCTTGTAGATCTCGATCTGGTCCTCGTCGAGGCGCGGGGGCAGCGGCGCGTTCCGGATGGAGTCCGCCACCTCGCGGTAGACCTGGCCCATGCGGGTCAGCGCGCAGATACCGTAGTCGCCGTTGCCGTAGGTGAGGATGCTGAGGAACTTGCCAGGCGTCTTGCACTTGGCCTCACCCGAGTCGACGCAGGCCAGCTCCTCGGCCTTGTTCAGCTTCGCGAGCAGGCTCTTCTTGTTCAGGGTCACCTTCAGCTTCTCGAAGCCGACGTACTCCGGCTCGAGCAGCTCGAAGGCGGCGTGGGCGCCGGCCAGGCGGGCCCCGTCGGCCTCCTGGTCCTTCTTGTCCAGCTTCGGGTACTCCTTGACCAGCCACTGGTACTCCTTGACCGCGCCCTTCTTGTTGTTGAGCTTCTCCTGAGCCAGCGCGTACCGGTACCGCGACTCGAAGATCTTGGCCTGCGAGGCCTTCTTGTAGCTCTTCTGGTAGTCGTCGAAGCAGGAGGCGACCTTCTTCCAGTCCTCCTTCAGCTCCTGGAGCTCGCAGATGCGCCAGGCCACGTCGGCCACGTCGGCCTGCTTCGAGAACTCCTTGGTGTACTTCTCGAACTGCTTGATCGCGTCATCGTACCGGCCGAGGCCCAGGTAGTAGATGCCCGCGTTGAAGAGCGCGTTCGGGGCCTGCTCATCCTTGGTGTAGGTCTTGTAGTAGTACAGGTACAGGTCCGCCGCGGTCTCGAAGTCCGCGATCCGCTCGTAGAACGTGGCCAGGAGCAGGTCGTTCTTCTGCGTGAGGTCGGACTTCTTGTACTCCTTCTTCATCAGCTCCGCCGCCTCGATGCCGCGGTCGAGCTCGTCGGCCTGGTTGTAGATCAGCACCGCGGAGTAGAGCGCCTTGTCGGCGTACTGCGAGGACGGGAAGCGCTCCTGGAACGAGGCGAAGCGCGCCGCCACCTTGCCCAGGGCCTCCTGCTTGGCCGCGTCGTCCTTCAGGTCACGCGCCGACTTCTCGGCCGTCTGAACCGAAAGGTAGCTTGCGCCCTCGAGCAGGGTCTGGACCTCGTCCTTGAACTTCTTGTCGCCCTTCGCCAGCTTGTCGTTGTCGCGGAACTTCTCCGCGTAGAAGGCGAGCTCGTCCCACTTCTTCTGCACGTTCAGCGAGTCGAGGACCAGGTTCGCCGCCTTCTTCGACAGGTCGTCGCCCGGCCAGCGGTCGATGATCTCGAAGTACCGCTCGGCCGCGGAGACGAAGTGGTTGTGCTTGAAGTAGAGGTACGCCGCCTTGAACTTGATGGCGGGGAGCTCGTTGTCCTTCGGGTCGGCGATCTTGAAGTAGAGGTCGCAGGCGTCGGAGAGCTGCTGCTCGATCTCGGGGATGGGCTCCTCGTTGTAGCTCTTCTCCTTGTCGAGGCCGGCCAGCTTGATCTTCGTGACGGTCTTGGCGTCGGTGCCGCCCTTCTCCTTCTTCTCGTCGATCTTCTTGGTCCGGTCGAGCTTGCCCTTGTCCTCGCCGGTGGCGACGATCTTCTCGAGGGCCAGGATCTGGTTGTAGGCCGAGATCCGCGCGTACTTGCCTTGCGCCTTGCCGTCCGTCTTGGACGTGGCCACCTTCAGGTACTGGCCAGCCGCGTTGCGCCACTCCTCGAGCGCCCACAGCACCTCGGCGTAGAAGAAGCGCATCTGGTAGGCGCTCTCGGTGTCGCTGAACGCGTCGAGGTACTTGGCGTAGATGTCGCGCGCCAGCTCGTAGGTCGGCACGTCCTTCCGCTTCTGGGCGTCGCGGTGGTAGTCGGTCACCAGGTCGCGCAGCTTGGACTCGGTCAGGTCGTAGGCGTACTCGAGGGCCGCCTTGCCCTTCTCGCCCTGGCTCTGCTGGGCGCGGTACCACGGGGTGCCGGGCCGGTAGAGATCCACCAGGCGCTCGACCTCCTTCCGGACGCTCTCGCGATCGCTCATCTGCGAGAACGCCTCGACGATGGACGCCTGCAGGTAGGGCGCCTTGTCGTGCATCGGGTACTTGTCGATGAGCAGGCGGTAGCTCTTGATCTCGAGGTTCCACTTGCCCTGCTCGTGGAACAGGCCGCCGAGCCGGGTGGTGTAGCGGATGGCGATGTCCTCGCCGCCCTTCTTCTTGAAGTACGCGAAGGCGGTGTCGACCTCGTCGACGTACGAGAAGAAGCGGGCCAGGTCGCCCAGGGCCTCGTTCTTCAGCTGCACGGCGCGCTTGGACTGGTTGCTCTCCGACTTCTCGATCACCTTCTTCAGCTTCACGATGCCGGCCGCGTACTCCTGGATGTTGTAGTCGCACCAGGCCAGCTTGTAGAGCGCGTAGTCGTAGATGCGCGGCTCGGACGAGGCCAGCGCGCGCTCGTAGGCCTTCCTGGCCTTGATGACGTTGTTGTCGCCGAAGAAGTGCTCACCCAGCTGCAGGTAGGCGTCGGCCACCAGGCGGCTGTTGGGGAACTGCTTGATCAGCGTCCAGTAGTGGTTGACGGCCTTCTTCTTGTTGCCCGCCTCGTACTCGTTGTAGCCGAGGTAGAAGAGCACCTCGTCGTTGCGCTCATAGGTCGGGTACTCGCCCAGGACCTTGGCGTACAGCTTGAGGGCGTTCTGCTTGATCAGCTCGGACTCACGGATGTGGTCCTTCACCTCGGGCTGGGAGCCGGTGCCGCCCTGCTCGACCCAGGCCTGGTAGGCCTTCTCGTACTCCTCCATCTCGAGGCCGTACCGGTACTTCGACTTCTCCCAGTACAGCTCGGCGAGGCGGAAGATCATCTCGGCCTTCCGGCTGGAGGGGGCCTTCGGGATCAGCTTCTTCAGCTCCTCGATGGCCTCGTCCCGCTTCTGGTCCGCCTGGCGGGTCCGCGCGATTTCCTTCTGATCGATGGTCGTCTCGATCTTGAAAGAGGCCGCCCCGGCGCGCTTGAGCGGATCCTCCTTCTTGGGCTCCGCCGGCTTGGCCACCTCGGTCTTCTTGGCGGCCTCTTCCTCGGCCTCCTTGCTCACCGTGGCCTTCTTGGCCTTGGTGCTCTTCGTGGCCTTCTTCTTCTTCTTCTTCGCCGCCTCCGCGACGCTGGGCGTCACGGCCTGGACGGTGAAGGTGGCGCCAGCGGCGAGGCCGAGCACCAGGGTCAGCTTCCGAAGGAGCGCCAGACGGGACCGGGGGTATGGCATCATATGCGGGTTACCTCGCACCGGCCCTGGGGGCCGGGACTTGCGGACCATGCACGACGGGAACGGAGCAATGGACCCGCCGTGTGACCGATAGGTGTGATCTTTCTGACAGGGTGAACCGCTCGGTCAACAAATAACCCGCGCCTCTGTTCCCGGATCGGGTAGGCGCTGCACCGCAAACGCACACCCGGGTAATCCCAAAGCGGGACACACGGGAGCGCGTTGTCGATACCCAAGGGTCTGGGGAGCGGCACGAGGGGGGTGGCCCTACTGGAAGACTTCCGCGACGCACTCGTCCTTGATGGAGTGCTGGTAGTAGCCGAGCTCGTCGATCCAGTACTCGCCCTGGAAGGCCCAGTACTGGTACTTCGCGTTGGGCACCACGGGCCGGGGGCCCTGGGCGCGCGGGCCCTTGGTGATGTCCTTGCCCTGCTCGAGCATCTTGCGCTCGGCGTCCGCGGTCTCGAACTTGATGATCCGCGCCTGGTTGAGGAAGTCGTCGAGGAACACCGCCTCACGGCGGATCTGGTCGCGCACCAGCTTGCCGGTGAGCGCGACGCGGCTCGCGCGCTGATCCTCGAGCAGGTTGACCAGCTGGGCCTTGAAGCTGCCCTCGGGGAACGAGGACTTCGCGTTGCCGATCTCCCGGTCGACCTCCTGCACCTGGGCGAGGAACTTCTTGTAGCGGAGGTTGTTGGCGATCTGCAGCCGGATCTCCTCGGGGAAGGTCTTGTCGCCCTTCACGATGAGGTCGACCATCTCGGCGTCGGTCTGGTCGCCCTCCATCCACGGCTTCAGCGAGTCGCCCATCGGCTCGTAGATGGCGAAGAAGCTGTCCAGCGTGTTGCGGACCCGGTCGAAGTGGCACATCTGGAAGTAGGTGGTGGCCTTCAGCACGAAGGACTCCGCCCGGTACCGGTCATCGAAGTAGGGGCTCTGGATGGAGTGCACCATGCCCAGCGCCTTGCCGAACGAGGCGTTCTGGAAGTAGGCCCAGCCCGACTCGAACATCGCGTCGTACCAGTCGTCGGAGAAGCGCGGCACCTTCTCGTAGAACTCCACGCTCCGGGCGAAGTCGCCCTGCGAGTAGTAGGCGCGCGCCTTACCGAGGATCGCCAGGCGGTAGAGCTTCTTCTCCTTCTCGCCGGTGGCGCCGGTGAGCTTGGTCTCCATGTTGGAGAAGTACTTGATGGCCTCGCTGTAGTCGTCGGCGCCCTTCTCGGTCGCGGTGCGGACGGCCATGATCGCCAGCAGGTACTGCGCCTTCAGGTAGAAGGGCGAGGACTCCGTCACCGCGTCGAGGAACTGCTGCGCCTCGACGTAGTTCGCGCGCCGCTGCGAGATCATGCCGATCATGTAGTTGATCGCGTTCAGCGCCTCGGCCGGCATGCTAGCGAAGGCCTCGCTGTAGCCCTTGTTGATGATCTCGGGGATCAGGGTGTCGTCCCCGATCTCCTCGGCCACCGACAGCAGGCCCTCGGCCGCCTTCAGGAAGTACGGGTGCCCCTGACCGGAGGTGAAGACCTCGCCGTAGAACTGGTAGGCGGGCAGGTAGTAGCCCGCCTTGAACAGCGAATGCGCCAGGTAGTACTCGGCCTTCACCCGGGAGTCGGGGTCGTCCGAGTTCTCCTTGACGTCGTAGAACAGGAAGGCCGCGTCCGTGTAGTTGTCGGAGTTGTAGGCCTGGATTGCCCGGTCGATGTCCTGGGCGAAGGCGGGGGTCGACGCGGTCGCGCCGGCGACCGCCACCAGGAGCCCTGCCCCGAGCCGGGTGCGGATCTTGAAGGTCATCTCGCGTAGTCCTCGTAGGTCCCGACCCAAGCGGTCAGTCCTCGTCCCCGCCGAGCAGGAAGCTCAGGCCGATCTGCGCGAAGACGTTGCTCCGCACCGCGTCCGACAGCGCGTCCCCTGCGTTGCCCGGCCGGTAGACGCGAGCCACGAACAGGTAGTCCTTCACCTCGAACTTCAGCGCCATCCAGGTGGAGAAGTGGAAGCGCACGCCGCCCGAGAACGCGCCCATCACCCGGAAGGTGTTGGGCTCGTAGAACACCTGGTCGACGACGCCGTCGATGGTGTCGACCTGATCGGGGTTGCAGACCACCTCGCCCTTGCTGTCCACGGGGAAGCCGCGGTTGGGATCGAGGTCGTTCTGGTTGTCGCACTGGACGCGGGTCTGGCCCACGCCCACCCCGGCGCCGAGGTAGAAGTTGAAGTTGCCGAGGAACTTGTTGAAGATCTGGAGCTTGCCGTAGATGGGGCTCCACTGCACGCCGACCCCCGCCGCCCACAGCATCTGGGTGAGCTTCGCGGTGTCGCTGCGCAGCTTCTTCTTGTTCAGGATCTCGTTCGTGAACGAGGACTCGTTCGGGAACATGTACGCGCCGTACACCTCCAGGCCGAAGTTCTCGGACAGGTGGTACACGATGCTCGCCGCCGGAGCGAAGGTCTGGACGAAGCGGTCCGAGAAGGACATCGACGCCATCGGGGTCAGCTCGAACTTGCCGTCCACCAGGAAGGCCTTGCGCTGCACCGCGTAGATGGTCTCCTGGTCGTCGGAGACGCGCGCGAAAGGCGCCTTGCCGTTGGCCACCACGGGCTCGGCCGGCTTGACCGGCTCCGCCGGCTCACTGCTCGCGAGGGGATCGACCTCGCCCTCGTCCCCCTCGGCCTGCGCGAACGCGAAGGCGGGGGCGAGGGTGAGGGCAGCGGCCGCGGCCACCGAGAAGACACGCTGGGCGGGCTTGACGCGACGCATCACTCGCCACCTCCGAAGGTGAACTCGGCGCCGACCTGCACGTGGGGGTTCCAGGTCATGCCCCCCACACCCGTGGCGGGCTCCGGAAAGAAGTAGTCACGGAACTCGGCGCGGACGCCGATCCAGTCGACGATGTGGAAGCGCAGCCCCAGCCCGAGGTTCGCCACCAGCGTCACCTTGGAGTCGTAGCTGATCGCGACGGTGTCGTTGAGGTTGGTGTTCTTGCGCCGCACCCCGCCCGCGCCGACCCCGCCGATCAGGTAGAGCTCGAAGGACGGGTTGACCTCGGAGGCGAAGGACATCTTGCCGTACAGCGGGACGAACACGAGGTCCGCGCCCGCCAACCACTGGAGCTGGAACAGGTCGCCCAGCGTCTCGCAGTCGGCATCGGTGCTGACCTGGCAGGTCGGGTCGCTCTCCGCCCGGATCGCGTCACCGATGTTGGTCTCGCTCCCGAAGAAGTAGCCCGCGGTCACGCCGACGCCCAGCATGTCGGTGAAGCTGTACTGGTAGGTGGCCACGAAGCCGGTGTCCTGCACCAGCTTGGTGATCACCGCGGTGGTCAGCATGATCGACGCCTGCTGCTTGCCGCCCGCGCCGTAGCGCTTGTCGAGGAGCACCGGCAACAGCGCGGGATCCTCACCGCCCTGCAGGGCGAGGGCGCGCGTCTCGGCGCCCGCCACCACTACGCCTGTGGCTACCAGGGTCAGAAGAACCCGACGCATGGTGGTCGCCCTCCCTGTGGTCGTGGTCGAACGAGCCGACCCGCCCCTCTGCGCCGGGCTCTGCCCGGCCGCGCGCTCCGCTGGAACTTCGCTGATTCTCATGGCTGATGACCTGCCTCCGAAGAGCGCAGTCGGGCGGAGTCGCTATCATGCGGCCGTAGGGGTGGCAACCTTCAGGTTGGTCATCCGACGTTTGTCGGGGGTCAATCTTGCGCTGTTGGAATGCGGACTTGCCCCGGTTCTCGGCCGGTGCGATGCCCATCCGTGCATGAACCAGAGCGGCCCACGCGATCCCTCCTCGCCCAACCGCGACGGCCGCCGAGGCGGACGCCGCGGCGGCCCCGGATCCGGCGCCGCGGCCGGCCCCCGAGGCCAGCGCCCTGGCCAGGGCCGCCCGCGCGGCGAGCGCCCCGGCGAGGGGCGGCCCAAGGGCGAGGGCCAAGGTCAGGGCCGGCCCAAGGGCGAGCGCCCCGGCGAGGGGCGCCCCAAGGGCGAGCGCGCCGACGGGCGAGGTGGGCAGGGCCGGCGGCGCGGGCGCGGCAAGGGTCCGGGCAGGGGCCCTCGGCCCGGCGCGGCCGAGCTCGCCCCGATCACCGCCCGCTCCAAGCTCGATCTCGAGCGCGCCGCGGACGCCCCGCTCTCCGAGGTCGAGCGCCAGGAGGCCGAGCAGCACCTGACCTTCCTGCGGCGCTTCAAGGGCACCCTCCGGCTCTCGCTCAACGCGCGCGAGGACCTGCTGGTCAACGGCGCCAAGGCCCCGGACGAGCGCGGGGTCCTCAAGCACCTGTTCGCCAAGGTGGACCGGGCCACGGTGGAGCGGGCCCTGTCCCGGGATGCGCTGAAGGCCGACGCGGCGCTCCGCACCGCGTTCCTCGCCGGGGTGGTGCGGCTCGATCCCGACCCCCACACCCTGCTCGCCTACCTCGAGGCGGTGGCGGCGAGCCAGGATCGCCGGGTGGCCGCCCAGGCCTTCGGCGCCACCGTGGCCCGGGTGGACTTCTCTGCCCTGTCCCCCGCCCTCCTCGGCCGGTTGCTCGAGGTGTGCCGGGCGGCGTTCCTCGAGCACGACCGCGTGCAGGCCCTGCTGGGGCTCTTCGACGTCCCCTCCTTCGCCGACGCCCTGGCCCGGGCGCGCGGGCAGCTCCCCGCCGCGGTCGAGGAGGAGCTCGCGCCCCTCGCCGCCGCCCACCGGGCGGTCACCCGCCAGGAGCCGCTCCCCAACGACGAGGCGGAGCGGGGCCTGATCACCGCAGGAGTGGCCCGCTGGCTCTCGGCCCCGGCCGAGGTGCTCCGGAGCTACCCGCTCGAGCACCGCACCCACCTGGCCGAGTTCGCGGTCGCCGCCTCGGACGGCACCGCCCCCGACGCCCTCCCCCCGACCCTGATGGACTCCATCCCCCGGGACCACCCGCGCTACCTGCGCCTCGGCCTGCTCTGGTCCGAGAAGCTGGTGCGCGGCGGCCAGGTGGAGGCCGCCCGGGGCGTGCTGCGGGAGCTGGTCACCGCCCACCCCGAGCACCGGGACGCCGCCCGGCGCCTCAAGGCCCTGGAGGGCACCCGGATCGGCGCCCTCCTCCTGCAGGGCGAGGCCCGGGGCGGGCTCGAGGCCGCGTTCTGGTCCGACGGCGCGCTCCACGGCTACGCGGAGGTCGCGCGGGGCCCCGCGGCGGACGCGCTGGAGGCCCGCGCGCGCTGGCAGTCCGAGCTCCTCCTCCCGGGCGTGGCGCCGGTGCTGGCCAGCGGGCGCCACGAGGATCAGGCCTGGCTCCTCCTCGGCGCCTCCGGGCAGCCCCTGACCAACGCCCGTCGGGGCCTGCGAGAGGCCCTCACCCTGGCCGACGACGCCCTCCGGATCCTCCGCAGCCTCGCCCTGGCGGGGGTGGAGCTCCCCAAGGTGGAGCCCACCCGGTTCTGGCAGCGCGGCCGGGGCGGGCAGCTGGAGCTGGTGGACCTCGGCGGCGCAGTCCGGAGCGATCCCACCCGGGCCGCCATGGGGATGGCCGGCCCCGCCCTGGAGCTGGCCCGAACACTGCTTTGGGACGAGCGCGCGGACGCGCTGCGGAGCGATCTGCCGGCCGAGCTCGCGGCGCGGTTGGGCGGGCGCGCCCCGCTCCACACCCTCGTCCGCGCGCTGGTCGAGGCCGCCAGCCGATAGGCGCCCCTACTTGCGCAGGGAGACCGCGGGGCCGGCCCGACCCAGGCCGCGGACCGCGAGCAGGCGCCACGCCTCGGTGCTCACCGCGCCGAGCGCGACCAGCTCGGCCGGGCCCGCCCCGGCCTGCCGGGCCAGGATCCGCACCCCGTCGCCGGCCGAGAACGGCGCCACGGGCTCGGGCGAGCGGACCACGAGGACGCCCCCCGCGCCGTCGAGGACCTCGAGGAGCGCGCCCCCCCGCGCGTCGAGGCGCACCGACGAGATCAGCCCCTCGATCAGGACCAGCTCGTGCTCCACCCGAGCGAGGAGCGAGCGCAGGAGCGGGGACAGGTCCGTGCCCGGCCGGAGCGCCTCCTGGCTCGACAGGAGCACCGCCACCGCCGCCGCCGCGTCGTCGTCCCGGCCCGCCAGGTAGCGGATCAGGCGGAGGGCCGCGCCCCGGGCGTAGAGGGCGTCGGCGAAGCTCGAGCGGGGCACCAGGCCGGCGGCCAGGTACCGCGCCACCGCGCCGCCCCCATCGCCCCGCTCCTCGGCCCCGAGCCCCATGTTGAAGAGGCGGCGAGGGCTCGGCGCGTACGCCGGGGCGTCAGCCGCCCGCACGAGGGCGAGCCCCTCGGACCCCTGGGGAGTCCCCAGGATGGACGCGGTCAGCAGGGCCAGCGTCACCGGGAGCATTCGTCGATTCGAATACAAGACCGGTGCCGTTCGCACCAGCGGGCAACATTCCCCGAATTCCGGGCAGATGGTCGGGTGCGGCGGACGCCCGCGGCGGGCGGGTCGGAGATCCAGATCCGGCCTCGCCGACGAGGCGCTGACCACGGCTCGCCAATACCATAATGATTATGGTCAGTTGAGCTTATCCCAAGCACCTCGGAGATTTAGATCCGGGGATCGGTTCAATGACCGACCCCTTCGAGAAAACCGGGGCAGACCTGCGGCCGGAGGGGGTACAACCTTGCTGAGTCGTGGCGTCCAGCGACGAAAACTCGGGGGCCGGCGCTTTTCCGACTGGTGGGAATGTATCCGGCTCGGTAGGGTCCGGCAGCGGTTCGGCGTGGGAGCGCGCCTCCCAGTCCGGAGCCGCAGGTGGACGCGTGGGCAGTCAGGGCACCGGATCGATCCCCCCCAACGTGGGGCGCGTGCTGGGCGAGCGGTGGCAGGTGCACGAGAAGATCGGCACCGGCGGCATGGCCTCGGTGCACCTCGGCGTCGACCTCCGCCTCGGTCGCAAGGTGGCTTGCAAGATCCTCCACCCGCACGTGGCGGAGAACCCGGACGCGCGCGAGCGGCTGGCCCGTGAGGCCCGCGCGATCGCGCAGCTCAAGCACGAGAACGTCATCGAGGTCTACGACTACGCGATCGACGATCCCGAGTGTACGTGGCTGGTCACCGAGCTGATCGAGGGGTGCTCGCTGAGGCAGTTCCTGGATCGGACGGCGAAGCCGATGCCCGAGGTGGCGGTGATGATCACCACCGAGGTGGTGAAGGCGCTGCGCGCGGCCCACGCGGTGGGGGTGATCCACCGCGACGTGAAGCCCGACAACATCCTGGTGGGGGTCGAGGGCCGCCCGAAGCTCAGCGACTTCGGCATCGCCAAGGTGCTGAGCGAGTCCCGGATGACCACCACCGGCAACCTGGTGGGCTCGCCGAGCTACATGTCGCCCGAGCAGTCGGACGGCCTGCACACCGACCACCGCACCGACCTGTTCAGCATCGGCATCGTGCTCTATCGGCTGGTGACGGGCACCTTGCCGTTCCGCGGGGGCACCCCGATCGAGACCATCCGGCGGGTGTCGGCGTGCGAGTACGTCGATCCGACCGAGCTGGCGCCGGAGTGCGCGGGGGCGGTGGCGGGGATCATCCGCCGCGCCCTGACCCGCGAGCTCAACGGGCGCTACCAGTCGGCCGAAGAGATGCTCGCCGACCTCATGACCGTGCTCCAGGACGCGGGGCTCACCGCGACCTGGGAGGAGCTGCCCCGCTACTTCGCGGACCCCGACGGGTACCAGGCCGCCCTGCGCCCCCGACTCGCGCGGGAGCTCGAGGTCCGCGGGAAGGCCCTGCTCGACGCGGGCGAAGAGAGCCGCGCGGTGGACTGCTTCAACCGGGCCCTGAGCCTCGGCGAGGGGAACCAGCGCACCCTCGACCTCGTGAAGGAGCTGTCCCGGCGCCGGAACCAGGGCCGCTTCCGCCGGCTGGCGTGGGCGGCTGGCGGCGCGGTGGCCGGGCTCGCCGCGATCCTCGTGCTCGTGATGGGCACCGACCTGATGCGGACCCCCCGCCCCAACCCGGCCGAGGCTGCGCAAGGCGAGTTGCGGGCCGAGCCGCTGCCGCTGCCGCCCCCGACCCCGCTGCCCGAGGCGCCGGCGGCCGACGCGCCCCCGCCCTCGGAGGCGGCGGTGACGGCGCCCGAGCCAGCGCCGGTCGAGACCAAGGTCGAGCCGAAGCCGAAGCCGAAGCGCCGCAACCCGGTGCCGAAGAGCACCGAGCCCGCGCCCGAGATCAAGGCCGCGCCGCCGCCGCCCCCCCCTGCCCCGCCGCCGGTGGAGATGGGCGTGCTCCAGGTGGGGACCCGGGTCTGGGTCGACGTCTACGTCGACGGCCGCAAGGTCGGCCGGGCCCCCAACCGCACCCGCTACGAGCTCCCGGCCGGCCAGCACACCCTGAAGGCCGAGCAGCCGGGCTCCGATTGCACCTCCTTCGAGGACGCGTTCACAATCCGCCCGGGCGAGACGACTCGCATGCGCCTGAGCGTGTCCTGCCCCTGAGATCCCCGTGTCCACCGCCGCCGTCATCCTCACCCTCCTCGCCCTCTCAGCCCCCGCCCCCGAGGCGGTGCTGAAGGGCGCGATCGAAGACTTCGAGTTCGGCGAGCACGCCCAGGCGGCCGAGAAGCTGCGGACGGTGCTCGAGCCGATCGCGCTCGAGAGCCGCGAGAACGTCATCGTGGCGCGCCAGTACCTGGGCGCCTGCTACTACCTGCTCGGCGACAAGCAGAAGGCCCGCACGCAGTTCTCGATGCTGCTCGCCCTCGATCCCCAGCATCGGCTCGACCCCGCGGTGTTCTCGCCCGCGCTGGTGAAGCTCTTCGAGCAGGTGCGGGCGGAGACCGGCCTGGCCCTGAAGGAGCCCGAGCCGCCGCCGCCCCCGCCGACGAAGACGACGCCGCCCCCGCCTCCGCCCCAGCTCGCGGTCGTGCCACCGCCCGCTCACGAGCCCCACAGCCGGGCGCTCGCGCTGGTGCCGTTCGGGGTCGGGCAGTTCGCCAACCGGCACCCGGTGCGCGGTGGGCTGTTCCTGGGGTCGGAGGTGGGCCTGCTGACCACCGCGGTGGTGACCTTCGCGATGTTCGAGAGCCTGAAGGTCGAGGAGGTCACGCCGGACGGGCGCGTCCTGCAGGTCTACTTTCGCCCCGAGGACGTCGATCGGGCGAACACCCTGCAGAACGTCTATCTGGCCACGTTCTGGTCGGGGGTGGCGGTGATGGCCCTCGGCATCGTCGAGGCGCTGATCAGCTACCCCGGTGATGACGTGGCGCCCAGCGTCACCGTCGGCCCCGGCGCCAACGACACCGGCGGGGCTGCCCAGGGCGGCCCATTCGTGTTCCACTTCTGACCCCGAGCCGATGGCCTCCCTCATCCTCAAGCTGAGCCCCGAGCGGACGATCTCCCTCGGCAAGAGCGTCACCTCCCTCGGGCGCGGCCCACAGAACGACGTCCGCATCGCCCACGACTCGGTGAAGGAGCGGCACGCCCACGTCCTCAAGGACAGGAGGGGCTACCGGATCTTCGCCACCGAGGGCGCAAGCCTGATTGTCAACGGCAAGCGCCGCCCTGAGTGCGCGCTCTCGGACGGGGACCGGATCCAGCTCGGCGAGGTGCTCCTCGTCTACCGCGACCAGGAGCTGATGGCGGAGGAGATCACCGACGCCCAGATGGAGTCCCCGCTGCTCGCGGCCCGGCGCGAGGACCTCGAGAAGTCGTCGCGCGAGGGCTCGATCACCGAGTCGGTGCCCCTCGAGGCCTTCAAGAAGCTCTACCGCTTCAGCGCCAAGCTCAGCCAGAGCCCCGACCTGCACACCATGAAGGTCAACCTGGTGGACGCGGTCATCGACCTCGCGGGCGGCGACTCCGCGTTCCTCCTCGTCACCCAGGGTGACGGGTTTGAGATAGACGTGGGGCGGAGCCGGAACCGCACCGACCTCCCGCGCGAGGAGGCGCGCCTGTCGGACTCCATCGTGCAGGACGTCCTGCGCAGGCGGGGCCCGGTGCTGATCTCCGACGCGATGGAGGACTCCGTCTTCGCCGAGTCGCGGTCGGTGATGAACTACAAGCTCAGGAGCGTGGTGGCGGTGCCGATCGTCCTCGGCGAGGAGATCCTCGGCGTCCTGTACCTGGCCTGCGATCAGCGCGCCTCGGCGTTCTCGCGCGACTACCTCGACGTCCTCATGGTGTTCGCCGCGCAGGCTGGCCTGCTCGTGAAGAACGCCACCCTGGTGACCCAGCTCCGGCAGGACAACCAGGCCCTCAAGGAGGAGCTGGACGCCCGGACCTTCGGGGAGATCGTGGGCGGCTCCTCGTCGATGCAGGGCATCTTCAAGGCCGTCTCGCGCTTCGCCCCCACCGACATCTCGGTCCTCATCACCGGCGAGACCGGCACCGGCAAGGAGCTGATCGCCCGCGAGATCCACCGGCGCTCGGCCCGGGCCGAGGGGCCCTTCGTGGCCATCAACATGTCCGCCATCCCCGACAACCTGTTGGAGGCGGAGCTCTTCGGCCACACCAAGGGCGCGTTCACCGGGGCGGTGGCGGAGCGGCGAGGCAAGTTCACGGAGGCGGACGGGGGCACCCTCTTCCTCGACGAGATCGGCGACCTGCCCCTGAGCCTGCAGGCCAAGTTGCTCCGGGTGATCCAGGAGCGGCAGATCGTGCCGGTGGGGAGCAACGTCCCCCAGCCGATCGACATCCGCATCATCTCCGCCACCCACCAGGATCTGGAGCGGATGCAGGAGGAGGGCGCGTTCCGGGCCGACCTCTACTTCCGCCTCAACGAGGTGCAGGTCAGCCTGCCGCCGCTGAGGGAGCGCGGCGAGGACATCCCGCTGTTGGCCTCCTACTTCCTCACCAAGTACGGCGAGCAGATGAACCGGCGCCTGCGCCGCTTCACCCCGCGGGCGCTCGCGGCCATGAAGCGCTTCAAGTGGCGCGGCAACGTGCGCGAGCTCGAGGCCCGGGTGAAGAAGGCGGTGGTGATGGCCGAGGGGCCGGACATCGACCTCGATGACATGGAGCTCAGCGAGAACGCCATGACCGAGGTGCTCAACCTCCGCGAGGCCAAGGAGGTCTACGCCCTGCGCTACATCAAGGAGGTCCTGGAGCTGAACAACGGCAACCGCTCCAAGACCGCGCGCGACCTCGGGGTCGACCCACGCACCATCTACAAGTACCTCGAGGGCAAGTAGGCCCGCGGCCGCGCGGGTACAAAAACTTGCCGAGCCCGTTGGCCTCGGCCACCCTGACCGGATGCACGCCCTGTGGGGCGAGATCCTGGCCGAGGCTCTGGACCAGCGCTCGCCGCTCCTCCTCGTGGCCGCCTTCGTGGTGGTGCCGCTCATGCGCTACGCGGCGCCCGAGGAGCGCTCACGCCGCTCCGGCATCTTCCTCCTCGTCGCCGCCCACCTCGTCCTGGTGCCGGTGGCGGGCGCCCTCCGGGCCGGCCCACACCCCGGCTACGCGCAGGTCCACGCGGTGACCCTGGCCCTCGGCGCGTGCCTCGCGGTGTTCCTGGGCGGCGCGCTGCTGTTCATGGTCGCCCTCCCCCGCCTGCGCCTCGACCCGCCGCGGATCCTGCAGGACGTCATGATCTCGGTGGCGGTGCTGGTGGGCCTGCTATGGGTCGCGTCCAGCCAGGGCCTCGACGTCTCGGGCGTGGTCGCCACCTCCGCGGTGGCCACCGTGGTGATCGGCTTCGCGCTGCAGGACACCCTCGGCAACATCTTCGCCGGCCTCGCCCTGCAGCTGGATGACTCCTTCGACATCGGGGATTGGATCCAGGTCGGCGACAAGTCGGGCCTCGTGACCGAGCTGCGCTGGCGCTACACCGCGATCGAGACCCGCAACTGGGAGACGCTGGTGGTGCCGAACTCGGTGCTCACCAAGCAGCAGGTCCTGGTGCTCGGCCGGCGCAAGGGCCAGCCCCTGCAGTGGCGGCGGTGGGTCTACTTCAACGTGGACTTCCGCCACCAGCCCTCGGACGTGATCGAGGCGGTGGTGGGCGCGCTGCGCGCCGCGCCGATCGAGCGCGTGGCCACCCAGCCCGAGCCGGACTGCCTCCTCATGGAGTACAAGGAGAGCTACTGCCGCTTCGCGGTCAGGTACTGGCTCAACGACCTGCGCTACGACGACCCGACCGACAGCGTGGTCCGGACCCGCATCTACTTCGCGCTCGCGCGCGCCAACATCTCCATGTCGATCCCCGCCGCCTCGGTGTTCCTCACCAAGGAGTCCATGGGCCGCCGCGAGAAGAAGCAGAAGCAGGCCGACGACAAGCGGGTGGCCCTCTTGCGCCGGGTGGAGCTCCTGCGCGAGCTCCCGGATCCCGACCTGGCCGAGATCGCGGCCTCGATGCGCTACGCCCCCTTCACCCGCGGCGAGGTCATGACCCGCCAGGGGGCCCGCGCGAACTGGCTCTACGTGGTGGTGGAGGGCGAGGCCGAGGTGCGCATCCGCTCCGACGCGGGGCACGAGCACGCGGTGTCGACGCTCACCGACGGGAGCATCTTCGGCGAGCTCTCGCTCCTCACCGACGAGCCCCGGCCCGCCACGGTGGTGGCCCTCACCGACGTCGAGTGCTTCCGCCTGGACCGCGCCGCGTTCCAGACCCTGTTGAGCCGGCGGCCCGAGCTGGCCGAGAAGATGGCCCAGACCCTGGCCCAGCGGCACACCCAGATCATGAGCGCCAAGGAGGACCTCGCCCGCCAGGCCCCCGCGCCCCTCGATCACACCACCCGGGACTTCCTGGCCAAGATCCGCGACCTGTTCGGCCTCGACGACGGCCGCTGACGGCCCCTGACGCTCAGCTCCCGGTGGGGAGCATCGCCCGGGTGCGCTTCTTCGCCATCGGGACCACGTCCCCGCCCTTGAGCGCCTGCGCGATGAGCATCGTCTGCTTCACCTGGGCGTCGATCGCGCCGGCGGGGGTGAGGCCGGCCTTGTTGGCGCGGTCGCGATCGGCGCCCTTGTCGAGGAGCAGCGCCACCAGGGGGTGGCAGCCCGCCGCCACCGCGGCGTGGAGCGGAGTGTCGCCGTTGTCGTCCATCGCGTTCACCACCGCGCCGTGCTCCAGGAGCGCCTGGGCCGCGGCCACGTCACCCACCCGCGCCGCCGCGTGGAGCGGGGTCCGGTCGTGCTCGCCCTGCAAGGTGGCCTTCGCACCGTGGGCGAGGAGGAGCCGGAGAGCGGCGACGTCCTTGTGCTCGATGACCTTCAGGAGCTGGGGCGCGGTGACCTTGGCCGCGAGGCCGCGCTTGTCGTAGCCGCCGGCCGCGTCGAGGATGGCCTTCAGCTTGTCGGCCCACGGGCCGTCGCCGTCCAGCGCCTTGCCGATCTCGCGCTGGTCGCGCTCCTTGCACTCCTCGTCGATGATCACGTTGAGGCTCGCGTGCTGGTCCACCAGGGTGCGAGACAGCGCCAGCTCGTAGTCGCGGAACCAGTCGAAGGTGGCCTGCCCGAGGCGCGAGGCGAGGCCGGGGAAGGTGTTGGCCACCACGCAGTTGCCCGCGATCTGGGCGGGGAGCGCGGCGAGGTCGGGCACTCCGTGCTCGCTCTCCACCAGGTCGTTGTCCGCCACCGC
This sequence comes from Deltaproteobacteria bacterium, assembly GCA_020632995.1. Taxonomy (GTDB): domain Bacteria; phylum Myxococcota; class Kuafuiibacteriia; order Kuafuiibacteriales; family Kuafuiibacteriaceae; genus JACKEN01. The sequence continues at coordinate 274,600 of JACKEN010000010.1, forward strand.
CGCCTTCACCTTCTGCTTGAAGGCGGCCACCTGGGCGTAGAAGTCGTCCGCCTTGCCCTCGGGGTCCGACTTGACGGCGAAGAGGTCGGCGATGAAGCGCTCGAGGAGCTCCGGCTGGGCCTCGAGGAGGGCCACCGGGACGTGCAGGGCCCGCGGGAGCACCGCGCCCTCGTCGTCCTTGTCGTGGGCGATGCCCGAGCCGCCGCCCCGGTTGTCGATCCGGATGAGCAAGGTGTCTTGCGGGTGCTTCGCCTTGGCGTCCGCCGGGACCTTCACGAAGCCGCCGTAGATCGCGTGGCCGGTCCAGCCGAGGGCGAAGGTGGACTCCACCCCGGGGGCGGCGGCCAGGATCCGCGGCGTCACCCGGCGAGCCTCCAGGTTCGAGGCCGCCTGGCGGGTGTCCGCCGACTTGCAGGTCCGCATCGCCAGGACCCGCCGCGCGGTCTGCAAGAGGTCCAGCTGCGCCGCGACCTCCGCCAACAGCTTGGCCTTGGCGCCCGCGGGGGCCTTCACCTCGCCCCGCTCCACCGCGGCCACCGCCCGCAAGAGCGAGCGCACCCGCTGAGGCGCGAAGCGGTCCTGCCACCAGCCCTCGCTCTTCTGCTCGAGGATGGTGCCCTTCACCGACTCCAGGTGGGTGCGGTTCTTGACGATCTCCCGGGGCGCGTTCAGGTCGCGCGCGCTCACCCCGCTCAGCTTCGCGGCCAGCGCGTCCACCTGCGCGTCGGCCCCGCCCTCGGCCAGCACCGGGGTCAGGAGCTTGTCGATCACCGCGGCGTTGCGCCACACCGGCTCCTTGCCGGGGGCGGCGAGGGCCCGCTCGAAGAGGAACGCGGCGGTGCGGGGGTGGTTCTCGGCCGCGCGGTGCCCGGGGAGCAGGCCCTTCGCGTCGGCCGCGAGCGGGCTCGCCCCCAGCTCGTCCAGGACCTCGGCCAGGAGCACCGCGCCCTTGTCGGCCACCGCGTGCAGCGGGGTGTCGCCGAGGCGGTTCCTGACCTTGACCTCCTCCGGGTGGGCCTTCAGCCGGGCCCGCAGCCCGGCCAGATCGTACTGGCCCACGAGGTCGAAGACCGGGCTCACCGCCGGCGCCGCCGGTGCCCCACCCGCCTGGCCGCCCTCGTACCGGTCCTGTGCCGACTCGGTGCGAGGCCGCGCCGAGGCCTCGGCGGGGCGGGCCGAGGGGGCGGCAGGGGCGAGGCGGGGGCTGCGGGGCAGTCCGGAGGTACGGGTCACGCCTGACTTATCGGCGCAGATCCAATGTAGGTGCGTGTGTTGCCATGACCGCATGTTCCCCACGCAGGAGCGGGGCGAGGGTGCGGCGCAGATCCTCGATCTGGAGGGGCTTTGCGAGATATCCGTCCATTCCGGCCGAGCGGCAGAGGGCGTCGGTCCCCCGCATGGCGTCGGCGGTGAGGGCGATGACGGGCAGGACGTAGCCGGCCCGCCGCAAGGCTCGGGTAGCCTCGATGCCGTCCATGACCGGCATGTGGAGGTCCATGAGGACCACGTCGACCTCGGCGCTGGCCTCGGAGAGCGCGTCCAGGACCTGCTGGCCGTCCCCGGCCACCCGCACCTCGTGGCCGAGGCGGCCCAGCATCCGGGTGGCCACCTTCTGGTTCACCGGGTTGTCCTCGGCGAGCAGGACCCGGAGGCGGGCGCCCGCCGGGCCCTCCTCGAGGATCTCCTCGGTGCCCACCGCCATCGCCCGCTCCAGCACCTGGGTGGGGAAGACCGGCTCGGTGAGGGTCAGATCGACCGCGCCCTGCTCCAGGAGCCGCCGGGCGCTGAGGGTGTCGGGTGGCAACACCGCCACCGCCTTGCCGCCCCGCGCCCGGACCTCGGCCAACACCTCGGTGAAGTCCTCCACCTCCTCCGGCTCGGACAGGCACACCACCGCCACCATGGGCTCGGGGGCCGCGGTCGGCAGGCCCTGGGCCTCGAAGCGCGCGCGGAGCTGGTCTGCCTCGGCCGCCCGCCCGAGCACCACCGCCGGGGGCGGCGCGTCGAGCCCGGCGTCGGAGCCCGGCACGAGCGGGAGCTCGAGGTGGAAGGTGCTGCCCACCCCCGGCTCGGAGTCGGCCCACAGCCGCCCCCCGAGGAGCTGGGCCAGGCGCTGGCTGATCGCGAGGCCCAGGCCGGTGCCGCCGTAGCGGCGGGTGGTGGTGGTGTCGGCCTGGCGGAAGGCCTCGAACACCACCTCGAGCTGGGTCGCGGTCATCCCGATGCCGTCGTCCCGGACGTCGAACCTGAGCAGGTCGTCTTGCACCGCCACCGTGAGCTCGATCGCGCCCTCCTCGGTGAACTTGGCCGCGTTGCCCAGCAGGTTGGTCAGGATCTGACGCACCCGGAGGCCGTCCGAGAGGATGAAGCGCGGGACGCCGGGCAACATGCGGGCGGTCAGGGCGAGGCCCTTCTTCCGCACCTGGGGGACCACGGCGGCCACCGCGCCGTGCAGGACGTCGGCGAGGTCGGTGGAGACCGCCTCCACCGAGAGGCGGTCCGCCTCGATCTTCGCGAGGTCCAGGATCTCCTCGATGATCGCGAGCAGGCCCGAGGCGGAGAGGCGGATCATCTCGACGTCCGCCCGCACGTCGGGCGGGAGCGGGCCGGTGAGCATCACGTCCGCGGTGCCGAGCACGCCGTTCAAGGGGGTGCGGATCTCGTGGCTCATGTTGGCGAGGAAGCGGCTCTTGGCCCGGGACGCGCCCAGGGCCTCCTCGCGCGCCGCCACCAGCGCCTCGTGCTGGCTCTGGAGCTGCTCCGCCATCCGGTTCAGCTCACGCACCAGGTCACGGCTCTCCGCCGCGCCGAGGGCCGGCTCGAGCCGCGCGTCCAGGTGCCCCTCCCCGATGCGCCCGGCGAACACCGAGAGCTGCCGGAACGGGGCCACGAAGCGGACGTCGAAGCGCAGGGCGTACAGGATGCTGGCCACGAGGAACAACGCCACCACCGCGGCGAAGACCATGAACCAGTCCCCGAGCATGTGCAGGCTCTCTTTCGAGTACGCCACGACCACCGTCCCGAGGGGGACGCCCTCCACGCTGATCGGGGACCAGGCGGCGAAGTGGTCCCTGGTCTCGAAGACCTGGCTCGGAGAGACCTCGTGCAGGCCGATCTCCCGGGTCGAGAACCCCTCGGGGTACTCGAACAGCACCCCGCCGTCCTCCTGGAAGACCACCATGCCGTGGAAGTCCGGGTCGTCCTCGAACTCCCGCAGGGCCTCCTGCACGAGCTTGGGATCGTGGGCGGCGGCGGCCACGTCGAGGCTCTTCCCGAGGCGGTCCGCGAGGTAGCGGGTGTCGTTCTGGAGGCGCTGGGCCAGGGTGGGGGTGAGCAGGAGCCACAGGCTCGTGCCCATCGCGAAGACCGCGGCGGAGAGGACGCCGAAGAGCAGGAGGTTGAAGGTCAGGAGCCGGCGACGAAAGCCGGGCTCGCTGCGACGGGGCGCCTCCTGGCCGCGATCTTCACTATGGGACACAGATGGACCCCACCTCGGGCGCGATGGCGCTCAAGTCCATGCAGGTGTAGCCGGCCGGGCAGCCAGGATCAGGGGGCAGGCAGTGGGTGCGGGTGCAGAACCCGGTGGCCGAGCCGGGCTGCAGGGCGCAGAAGTCCGCCTCGCAAGCGCACTCGGGGCTCGCGCCGGTGGAGGTGCAGACGTCGCCGTACCCGGGGTCGGCGCACACGCCGCTGTCCACCTCACCCGCGTCGGGGGCGTCGCCCGCGTCGACGACCGCCCCGTCGAGATCGCCCGCGTCTTCGGTCGTGCCCGCGTCGACCGCGGCGTCCGGGAAGCCCGCGTCGACGGGCTTCGCAACACAACCTGCGACCGCTTCATCGAGCACGAGGTCGGGTCCGCACGGATCGTCGATCGTGCAGGCCGTGGTCAGGACGCTCAGGAACAGGATCTTCAGCGCGTTCTCGAGCATGGCTCACCTCCTGCCTCTCCAGCGCCGGGAGGACGCACCCGCCCCTCCTCGACCACCGCGACCACCTTCACCCCGCTCAGGCAGGTGCCCGCGGGCACGTAGCCCACCGCCGCCTCGAGCTTGGCCACCACCGCCACCAGCACCATCGCCGCCGCCACCTGGCGCGGGGGCGGGGGCCCGCCGCGGACCTTCTGGTCCACCCAGAACTGCCCCGCCTCGCGGGGCCCGAGGCGGAGCACCACCTCGTCGAAGAGCACGCGGTTCGGGGTGCCGGCGGGGGCGTTGAAGGGCGCGATGGGCCCGCCGTGGGCCCAGAAGCGCAGGGAAGCGGTGAAGATCGCGCGGAGCTCGTCCACCGAGAGGGTCTGCACCGGGTTCGCCTCGTTCACCACCACCCAGAGCGCGGGGGGCTCGCCCGCGCGACCCTCGGTGGCCAGCATGGTGGCGAGCACCAGGGCAGCGGTGGCGGCGGTGGCGCGCATCAGAAGGACACCACGAGGCGTCCACTCAGGTGGTGGACGTCATCGACGGCGGAGCGCACGGGCTTCCCGTCGGTCACGTCGAAGTACATCTGATAGCCGTACTGGAGCTTCAGCCGCACCGACGCCGCGAGGTCGATGTTGACCCCGGCCGAGGGCAGGACGCCCAGCTCGAGGGGCGACAGGGCGACCGGCCACCACACCAGATCCAGGGTGGCGTACGGCTCCACCCGGAAGGTGCCGAGCGTCGTCCAGTACGAGGCCAGGAAGTAGGCGCCCCACTGGGCGGAGTCGGGGTGGAGCAGCGTGGCGTTCCTCGGCAGGAAGGGCCGCTGCTCCGGGAACCGATACTGGGTGTAGCTGGCCTCCGCCCGCAGGCGGAGCTGGTCGATGTCCACCGACACGTCGGCGCCGACACCCCACTCGCGCAGGGTGAGTTGCGCCTGGTAGTCGAGCTGCACCGGATCGATGGACTCCACGATCCGCCCGGGGATCTCGGAGTCGCCGTAGTAGGCGCTCAACCCGGCGCTGAAGTTGCTCGCGCCGGACCGGTGGAGGGAGACCCGGCCGCTCACCATCTTGTCGTCGTCCAGGTCGTAGGTCCCCCAGTTGGCAGAGGCCAGCTGCGCCGGTCCGGTGATGCGGCCGTTGGAGATCGCCAGGTGGTAGCGCAGGCTCCACGGCAGCCAGTGGAAGGTGCCGAAGGCGGCGATGCCCACCTGGTGGGTGGGGAACATCTGGAAGGCCTGGAAGTAGGGCTGCACCAGGGCGATCAGGGTGGGGGAGCCATGGTCGACGTTCCAGATGCCCCACGGCGTGAGCCACAGCCCCAGCCGGAGCCCGAAGGCGTCGTTCGCGCTCCACTCGACCTGAGCCCGCTCCACCACGAGGGCCGAGGTGAGGATGTAGCCGCCCACCCCGACCCCGGGCTCGTTGAAGGCGCGCTGCTGGGACGAGACCAGGGCCACCCCGCCGGCCCCGATGCCGTATTGGCCGCTCTGGGTGACGAGCCGCAGCTCGAGGAGGGCGCGCCAGCGGGGGCCGGGGGTCACGTCCACGTACAGGTGCGCGTTGGCGAGCAGGAACGTCCACCCCGGCGTCTGCTGGATGCCGTAGAGGAAGGCGTCGTTCTTCACGAACGTGCGCTGGGTCCCGGTCTCGAGGAACCCGTAGAAGCGCAGGGTCGGACCCTCGACGTCCTCGGCCAGCGCGAGGCCCTCTGGATCGAGGAGGGCGTCCTGGGCCTCTTGTAGCGCCTCGAGCTGGGCCCGCAAGCGGGCTTGCTCTTCGGCCAGCTTCGCCAGGGCGTCCCGGGAGACCGCCACCGTGGCCGTCTCAGCCTGGGCCGCGACGGATCCGAGCAGCGCCGCGGCGGCGCATGCCCACTTGAGGAGCCCCACGCTCACTGCAGCCTAGTTCGGCACTCCGGGGGCGGTCTTGAGGTCGGAGAGGGTGCGTACGCACAGGTCGGCCGCTCAGGCCGGGGTCCCCCCGATGAAGCGCCGCTGCAGCCCCAGCGCCACGACGATCACCGGGCCGAACCACAGCGCGAGGACGGGCAGGGAGTACATGAGGTCGACGAGGGTAGCCATGGGAACCTCCACCGGGACAATCAGACCCATGCCCCCACGTAGAGCACGTCCCGTGCCAGGTGCAGGTCGGCTCAATCGATGCCCAGGCGCCGGAGCCATCGGTGCAAGGTCACACGGTGCACACCCAGCTCCCGAGCGGCCGCGCTGCGGTTGTTCCCATGGCGCGCCAGGACCGCCCGGATCGCCCCCTCGTCGGGGCGATCCTCGGCCCCCGCCGCGCGCTTGCCCGCGTCGCGCACGGCGCAGGTGCGGACGCACTCGGGCAGGTGCTCGAGCTCGATCCGGTCGCCCTGGCACAGCACGAAGGCCCGCTCCATGATGTTCTCGAGCTCGCGCACGTTCCCCGGGAAGCCGTAGGCGATGAGGCACCCCAGGGCGTCTTGCTTCACCCCCTCGATGGGCTTGCCGGTGCGGGCGTGGAGCTGCGCCACGTAGTGCTCCACCAACAGCGGGATGTCCTCGGGGCGCTCGCTCAGGGTGGGGACGCGCACGTCCACCACGTTCAAGCGGAAGAAGAGGTCCTCGCGAAAGCCACCTTGCGCGACGAGCTGGTCGAGGTCGCGGTGGGTCGCGGCCAGCACCCGCACGTCGGCGCGGCGCGGGGCGTCGCTGCCGAGCGGGCTGTACTCGTGCTCCTGCAGGAAGCGCAGCACCTTCACCTGCACCGGGAGCGGCAGATCGCCCACCTCGTCGAGGAACAGGGTGCCCCCCTGCGCCGCCGCCACCCGGCCCTTCCTGTCGCGCGAGGCCCCCGTGAAGGCCCCGCGCACGTGCCCGAAGAGCTCGGACTCGAGCAGGGTCTCGGGGATGGCGCCACAGTTCACCGCCACGAAGGGGCCCTTGGCGCGGGCGGAGAGGGTGTGGATGGTGCGGGCCACCAGCTCCTTGCCGGTGCCCGACGCGCCGCGGATGAGCGCGGTGGCCTCGCTCTGCGCGACGAGCTTCACTCGCTCGAAGAGCCGGAGCATGGCGGGGCTCTTCCCGACGATGTCCTCCAGCCGGAAGCGGTCGTCCAGCTGGCGGCGCAGGGCGTCGAGCTGGGTCAGGTCGCGGAACACCTCGACCCCGCCGAGCAGGTCACCTTGCCGAGTGAGGAGGGGCGCGGTGGACACCGAGATCGGTACGGTGCGGCCGTCCTTGGTCCGGATCGACACCTCCTGGTCCCGGACCGGAGTCCGCGCCCGGATGCTGTGGCGCAGGGGGCAGACCTGGCTGCAGAGGTTGGTGTCGAAGATCTTGGCGCACTGCTGCCCGATGACCTCGGCCGCGGTGTATCCGGTGATCTCCTCCGCGATCTTGTTGAAGGAGGAGATCCGGGTGTGCTCGTCGACCGTGAACACGCCCTGGTCGAGGACGTCGAGGATCAGGGGGAAGTACCGCTCGTCCAGGGCCTGGGCCATGGGGAGCAGTGTAGCGCAGACGTGTAGCCGCTACAGGGTGCAGCGCTACAGCTGCAACACTCTGAGGCAACATGTTGCACGAAGAAAACGCCGAGTCGGTCGCCAACCGGGCGGGGTTCGGTTGTAGGCGCCCACGATGCGGTCACTTCGCCCCCTGATCCCCGCCCTCTTCGCCCTCGCCCTCGCCGCCGGCTGCGGCCTCGAGGAGGGCACCGTCCTGGTGACGAGCGTCTCGGTGAACGGGGTCCGAGGCGACCAGATCTTCGCGGGGGACATGGAGGTGGAGGTCCACGTCTACGCCCTCCTCCCCGACGGGGAGACCCGCTTCGTGGCCTGCGCCGGCGAGGGGACCGGGATGAACGAGGTCAAGGAGCGGAACACCCTGACCGAGATGGACGGCCACTTCCGCATGGCGGGGCCCGATGACCGCCCGATGCGGGTGGACGACTTCCCCGAGCGCTTCCAGCTCGTGGTCACCGAGGACGACGCGGCGCCCTGCCCCACCCCCCAGAACGCCCTGAGCGGCGAGAAGGAGCCGCTGTTCACCATCCACAGCACCAAGGACGACCTGGTGGGGATCAGCGACCCGATGACCCCGGAGGATCTCTTGCGGGACCCGACCCTGCGCTTCGACGGGGTGCCGAGCCTCACCCTGGAGACGGTGGGGCTGGACCCGGAGCCCAGGTCCCGGCGCTAGCGCGCGGGCTTCACCAGGTCGGCGCGGGCCTCGCGCATCTGGTCGAGCATGTCCTTCACCGCCCGCTCCATGCCGGTGGTGAGGGCGCGGGCCACGATGCTGTGGCCGATGTTGAGCTCCTGGATCTCGGGGATCCGCGCCACCGGGATGGTGTTGGTGTAGTGCAGACCGTGCCCTGCGGCCACGCCCAGGCCGAGCTTCGCGGCCGCCTTCGCCGCGTCGCGGATGCGCCCGAGCTCGTCGCTCCGCTCGCTGAAGCCGCGGGCCTCGGCGTAGCGCCCGGTGTGCAGCTCCACCGCGTGGGCGTTGACCTTGTGGGAGGCCCGGACCTGATCGAGGTCGGGGTCGATGAAGAGCGAGACGCGGATCCCGCCGTCCTGGAGCAGGCGGATGGCGCGGTCGAGGGCGTCCTTCTGCCCCATCACGTCGAGCCCGCCCTCGGTGGTGAGCTCCTCGCGGCGCTCGGGCACCAGGGTCACGGTGTCGGGCCGGAACTTCAGGGCGAGGCTCACCATCTCTTGCGTGGCAGCCATCTCGAGGTTCACCTCGGTCTTGGCCACTCGGCGCAGGACCTCGACGTCCCGCTCCTGGATGTGCCGGCGGTCCTCGCGCAGGTGGACGGTGATCTGATCCGCGCCGGCCAGCTCCGCCAGCAGCGCCGCCTCCACCGGATCCGGGTAGGCGGCCTTGCGTGCCTGCCGCACCGTGGCCACGTGATCGACGTTGACACCCAGTCGCGCTCGCATGGAGCGCGTTACATCACGTGCCGATCTCGGCGCGCAAGGCGTCTGCGATGTCCTCGGCGTATTGCTGGGTCTTGTCGGGGTCCGGCCCCTCCACCATGACCCGGGCCTTGTTCTCGGTGCCGCTGTAGCGCACCAGCACCCGGCCGTCGGCCCCGAGCTCGCCCTCCACCTTGCGGATGAGGGCGCTGACCTTGGTCAGCTCGTTCATGGGGGGCTTCTTGCTCACCGGCAGGTTGATCAGCACCTGCGGCACGGTCTCGAAGCACCGGGCCAGCTCCGAGATGGGCTTCTGCGCCCGGACCGCGACCTCGAGCAGGGCCAGGGCGGCCACGCAGCCGTCGCCGGTGCTGGAGCGCTCGAGGAAGATCAGGTGCCCGGACTGCTCGCCCCCGAAGGCGTAGCCGCTCTGCTTCATCGCCTCGACCACGTAGCGGTCGCCCACCTGGGTGCGCACCACCTTGCCGCCGACCTCGGCGAGCGAGCGCTCGAGGCCGATGTTGCTCATCACGGTGGAGACCACCGTCTTGTGCGGCAGGGCGCCCTTGTTGATGAGGTCGCGCCCGCAGATCGCCATCACCGCGTCGCCGTCCACCACCTTGCCCTTCTCGTCCACCACGATGAGGCGGTCGGCGTCGCCGTCGAGCGCGATGCCCGCGTGGGCGCCGTGCTTCTCGACCAGCTTCTGCAGGCGCTCGGGGTGCACCGCGCCGACGCCGTCGTTGATGTTCTTGCCGTCGGGGTGGGTGCCCACCGCGATGACCTCGGCCCCGAGCTCCTCGAAGATGCTCGGCGCCACGCGGTAGGCGGCGCCGTTGGCGCAGTCCACCACCAGCTTCAGGCCGTCGAGGCCGAGCTTCGGATCGAAGGTCGTCTTGACATACTGCACGTAGCGCCCGCGGGAGTCCTCCATCTTGCGGGTCTTACCGACCTCGGTCGCGGTGGGCCGGATGGCGTCGATCTCACCCGAGCTGAGGAGCGACTCCATCTCGAGCTCGATGTCGTCGGCGAGCTTGAAGCCGTCGGCCCCGAAGAACTTGATCCCGTTGTCGTAGAACGGGTTGTGCGAGGCGCTGATCATGATGCCCGCGTCGGCCCGCAGGGTGCGGGTGAGGAACGCGATGGCGGGGGTGGGCACCGGGCCAGTGAGGGTCACGTCGACGCCGAAGGAGCAGACCCCGGAGGCGATCGCGAACTCGAGCATGTAGCCCGAGATGCGGGTGTCCTTGCCGATGACGATGCGGTGCCGGTGCGGCCCGCGCTTGCTGATGTATGCGATGGCGCGGCCCAGCTTCAGGGCCACCTCCGCGGTCATGGGGTGCTCGTTGGCGACCCCGCGTACTCCGTCGGTTCCGAACAGCTTCCGCTCTGACATCCGACCGGCACTCCTATCACAGCCCGGTGGGAGCGGCGACGCGCACCAGCGCGTCCGCCACCTTCACCGCGTCCACCGTGCCGGGGACGTCGTGCACCCGCACCATGTCCGCCCCGTACTGGATCGCCAGGACCACCGAGGCCAGGGTCGCGGCGTCCCGCGCCTCGGCGGGCTGCCCGGTGAGGGCGCCGAGGAAGGACTTCCTGCTCGTGCCGATGAGGACCGGGCGACGGAGCGCGGCCTTGAGCTGATCGAGCCCCCGGATGAGCGCGAGGTTCTGATCGAGGTCCTTCCCGAAGCCGATGCCGGGATCCACGATGAGCTGCGCCTGAGGGAGGCCCGCCGCCACCGCCTTGGCGATCGAGGCCTCGAGCTCCCGGATCACCGCCGCGAGCACCCCGCCCTCGTACGTCAACTCGCCCTGCTGCATGGTCTTGGGCCGGGCCCGGGTGTGCGAGAGCACCAGGGGCACCCCCAGCGCCGCCACCGCGTCGGCCATCTCGGGGTCGAAGGTGAGGGCCGAGACGTCGTTCACCAGCCCCGCCCCCGCCGCCACCGCCCGCCGGGCCACCTCGGCCTTGGTGGTGTCGACCGACAGGCCCTGGATCCCGAGCTCGGCCAGGGCCTCCACCACCGGGATCACCCGCCGCAGCTCCTCCTCGAGGGACACCGGATCCGACCCCGGCCGGGTCGACTCGCCCCCGATGTCCACCACGTCCGCCCCTTGGGCGAGCATGGTGAGGGCCGCCTCGACCGCCGCGTCGACGTCGCCGTAGCGCCCGCCATCCGAGAAAGAATCAGGGGTTACGTTCAAGATCCCCATCACCAGGGTGCGGCGCCCCAGGTCGGGGAAGAGCTCGTCGAGGGTCCGGCCGCCCATGGCCGCGGGAATATGGGCGCCGGGCCCCGCCGTGGCAACGATCCGCGCTCCAGGCGTCGCACATCGGTCGATCGCGGGAGGACAACCTCCGTGTTTTGAGCGTAAGTGTACGACAATGTCGGGGGTGCGACTGGTGCGGGTCATCGATCCGTTGTTGCGACAGACCGCGTTCTCCATCGAGCAGATGGCGCCGGGGGGTATCGACCGCCCCGAGTGCGGCGCGGTGCGCGCCCCCGATCTCGAGCGCGCCCAGGGGCGCCTCTCGGAGCTGATCCAGCGCCCCGGCCACCGCGACGGCACCAAGCAGAACGCCATCCAGCTGGTGCTCGAGCGCACCCACAAGCTGGTGGAGATGATGAACGCCGAGGGCGCCACCGCCCTCGTCTACCTGGACGACGCCGAGTACGGCCTGCAACCCCGCTTGCGGAGCGCGGCGATCGAGATCGACTTCTGCTTCGGCGACAAGGACGGCAAGGTCGGCCCCGAGGACATCAAGGAGGCCAGGAAGCACTACGGCTCCGTCCGCGGCCCGGTGGGCTGGAACCGGCTGCTCTTGACCGACGAGATCGAGCGGCGGCTCTTCCCGGAGCGCACCCTGCGGAGCACCGAGGGGCTGCGTCTGCTGCCCGAGGACTGGCTCTGCGGGCCGCCCGACCCGATCGCGCGGCTCCGCAAGGTGTGCCGTTACCTCGACGACTCCGCCCTGGCCCGGACCTACGCGGACATCGCGGCGCGGCTGGCCACGGTGGCGAGCCGCGAGCCGGAGAGCGACCTGTCCCAGGTGTTCGAGCAGGCGCTCTTGCTCTTGGGGGGGGAGATCCGGAAGCGCAACTCGGTTCGGCCGACGATCACGGATATCGCGCGGATCGGGTGCGAGGATCCCGAGGTGAAGGCCTGGCTGAAGACGCCGATCGAGATGTCGCGGCGGCTGCAGCCGTCCACATTGTTGGATCGGTATCTGGCGACGGGGATGGAAGAGCCGTCGTAGGCTTCGTTCGATGGACGCAGAGCGCGAGCGCAGCATCGGCAAGCGCCTCGCCGCCATCCTCCGCCACCAACCAGAGCTGGCCGGCCTCACCTTGGACGCCCAGGGCTGGGCGGACGTGCAGGCGCTCCTGACCGGCCTGGCCGCGCTCGGCGATCCGATCACCCCGGACGAGCTCCGCCAAGTGGTCGCCCACAACCCGAAGCAGCGCTTCGCCATCAGTGAGGACGGGCGCCGGATCCGGGCCCGCCAGGGGCACAGCGTACCGGTCGAGCTCGGGCTGGAGCCGGTGACGCCGCCCGACGTGCTCCTGCACGGCACCGGCCGCGGGGTGCTCGAGGCCATCCTGCAGGAGGGCCTGCGGCCGATGGGGCGCACCCACGTGCACCTGAGCGCGAGCCCAGAGGCGGCCTGGCAGGTGGCGCAGCGGGCGCCGGGGAAGGCGGTGATCCTGGAGGTGGATGCAGGCCGGCTTGCGGCGGCGGGCCAGGAGTTCTGGCGAACCGAGAACGGGGTGTGGCTCACCGGGCCGGTGGCGGCCGAGTATCTCAGCGTTCGATCACGAGCGCGACCGACGCCCACGACGCGCCGATAGGCTCCCAGCGCCAGGAGCCCCCCGAACAGGGTATAGGACAGGCTGGGCAGTCCCACCATTGTCGGAGAGCCAGCTGCTGGCTCGAAGACACGAGGAGGGACCATGAAGAAGATCGCAGTTTGTGTTGGTATCAACGACTATCCTGGCCAGTCGAACGACCTCAGGGGTTGCGTCAACGACGCCGAGGATTGGTCGAAGCTCCTATCTGGCACCTACGGCTACGCGGTCCAGAAGATCCTGGATGGCGCGGCCACCCGCGCCAACGTCATCGAGGCCCTCAAAGCGCTCGTGGACGAGGCCGGGCCGGGAGATCGCGTCGCCTTCACCTACTCTGGCCACGGCACCTGGGTGCCCGACCAGGGGGAGGCCGACGAGTCGGACAACCGAGATGAGGCGCTGGCCCTGGTGGACGGGATCCTCGTCGATGACGAGATTCGGCTGATCCTGGCCAAGGCCCACCCCGATGCGTCCGTGTCCATCGTGAGCGATTCTTGCTTCTCTGGCGGCATCACCAGGAGCTTCCTCAAGACCCAGCGCGCCGCGGCGATGGCCGAGGCTGACGGCACGAAGGCCCCGATCCCCCGGTTCATGCCGCCCGAAGATGACATGGTCGCGCTGCGGGCGGCCATCCTCCCGGTGCGGCACAGGGCCTTCTACCCGGAGAGCACCATGTCTCACGTGCTCCTCACCGGCTGCAACGCAACGGAGTACTCCTACGACGCCCATCTCAATGGGAACTTCAACGGCGCCATGACCTACTTCGCCATTCAGCTCATCAAGGCCGATCCGGCACGGACCTGGCGAGATCTGCACAAGGCCCTGCGGAAGCTCTTGCCCAGCACCAGCTTCCCGCAGAGCCCGCAGCTCGAGGGCCCGAAGGGGCGCAAGGACCGCCCCGTGTTCACCTGACGCGAGAGCCGACGCTCGGCGTCGAGATCCCCGGCGCGGGAGGCGCCTGATCAGCTGCGTCGACGAGGCGGGCGAGGTCCGGGCTGATGAACCCCGGCGTGGGGTGCACGGGCAGCCACCGCGCGCCCCGGCGGGGCTCCGGCCGGCGGGGCAGCCGGAACGCGAAGTACCGGACCACCTTCTCGTAGGTGAGGATGTCCGTCTTCACGGTGTGCGTCAGCGCGCCGAGGTCGGCCTCGGGGACCTCGGGCGCGACCACCCCGGTCTCCTCCACGAGCTCGCGGCGGGCCGCGTCCAGCGCGGACTCGCCCGGCTCCAGCTTGCCCTTCGGGAGCTCGACCCGGGGCCCGCGCGGCACCACCAGGACGTGGCCCTCGCTCAACACCACCGCGCCTGCGCCTCGGACCACGTTGTCGGGGCCGGGGTCGATGTCGAGGGCCGGCGCGAGGCGCCGCCGCTGCACCTCGGCCACGAACCAGGCGGTGGGGCGGTTGTTCGCCCAGCCGCCCGGGGCGTCCACCCGGTCCGCCACCGCGAAGAGGGCGAGCGCTCGCAGGTCTGCTTGCGCGGCGAGCCGACGCCACGCCGCGTCGGAGGGGGGCTGCCCCCGGGCCTGGGCCTTCCACCAAGGCAGCGCCACGTCGTGGTGGCGCACCAGCGCGACGAAGCCGGGCTCGGTGAGCCCGTAGCGCTCGAGCTGCGTCACCGACCGCTCGGGCCGCCGATCGCCGGTGATCTTGCCGATGTCGTGGACGAGGCCGAGGGTGCCGAGCCGCCGCGCGGCGGCGTCACCCAGGTGGTTTCGGCCCGCGAGGGCCATGGCCCGCTCGGCCACGTCGAGGGAGTGCGCCCGGGCGTCGGGGGCCAGGTGGCGCTCGGGGTTCAGGCGCACCTCGGACATCCGGGCGAAGTCCTCGAGGAAGGCGGGGTTCGAGAGGAGGGGGAGCGACATCACGCGTTCACGGCTGTTCATGGGCCGAGGATGCGGTGTCGTGTCATCGACAGGAACGATTGTGATTGGATAGACTATCCATCTGATGGATAGCTTGGGCCAGCTCTCGCTCGACCGGCTCAGGTCCTTCGTGGCCTTCGCGGAGCACCTCAACTTCACCCACGCCGCCCGTGCGCTCAACACTTCGCAACCTGCCCTGCATACTCAGATCCGGAGGCTGGAGGACGAGCTGGGCCAGCGCCTCTACCGGCGCGAGGGCCGCGCGCTCGTGCTCACCCCGGCGGGCAAGCGCGCCCTGCGCTCGGCCCGGGCGGTCACCCGAGAGGCGGCGACGCTGGTGGCGGAGCTGGCGGGCGAGGCGCCTCGCCCCGCGATCCTGGCCGCGGGGGCGGGCGCATACCAGGACCTGCTGGGCGAGGGCCTCGCTGCCTACCTCAGGGCGCACCCCCGGGGCCTCGAGCTGTTGACCCTCGACGGGGCGGACGCCCGCGCCGCGGTGGCCGAGGGCGCGGCGGACGTGGCGGTGGTGGCCGGCCCCGCCCTCCCCGAGCACGACCCGGGGCGGCGCCTGGCCCAGGTGCCCCAGGTGGTGGTGCTCCCCGCGCGGCATCGCCTGGCGCGGCGGGCGCACGTGCGGCTGGCCGAGCTCGGGGGCGAGCCGCTGGTGATGCCCCCGCCGGGCGGCCCCCAGCGGGCGCTCCTCGACGGCGCCTTCGCGACCCACGGGGTTACGCCGCAGGTGGTGGTGGAGGCCCGGGGCTGGCCCCTGGTGCTGGAGTTCGCGCGGATGGGCATGGGTCTGGCCATCGTCAACGCGACTTGCACCATCCCTGCTGGGCTCACCGCGCGGCTCCTCCAGGGGGCACCGGCGGTGGACTACCGTGTGCTCGGGGGCGTGGGTCGAGGCGCCGCGCTCGTGGCCGCCCTGCGAGCGCACCGGGACGCGTGGCGCGAGCGCCGCCGCTCGGGGTTCCGGCTGGCCTCGCGCGCGCCCTGAAGCGGTAGAGCCCCACCTTGCGGGCCACACCGCGAGCCTGGCACGCTCCGCCCCGAGCATCGCCATGTCCGCCACGTTCGATGCCCGGCGGGATCCGGTCTTTTCGACTCGCATCGACGCGCTGCGGCTGTTCGCCATCCTGCTGACGGTGGTGTTCCACCTCCAGCCCACCCCGAGCAGCCCGCTGGCTCGAGGCCTCGGGGACGGGTGGCTGCTCACGAAGCTGTACGCGGACTCGTTCTTGATGCCGAGCGGGCTCATGCTCTTCACCACTCTCACCGCGTACCTGCAGCTGAGCCGCGCGACGCCGCGGCCGTACCTCATGTTGGTCAGGCAGTGGGCGCGCCGGCTCCTGGTCCCGCTGGTGGCCTTCAGCCTCCCGGTGGTGCTGGTGGTGCTGGCGCTGCAAGTTGGTGGACACTTCGAGGGCTTCCATGGGCACCAGCTCGTTCCGTTTCATGCCCTCGCGTTCGTGGACGCGCTGGTGGGGCTCACGCGGCACCCGATCAACGTCCCGCTCTACTTCCTGAAGGACGTCTTCCTCCTCCTGCTGATCTCACCCGGGGTGGCGTGGCTGACCCGACGGACCGGGCCGCTGCTGCTGGTCGTAGTGGTGGCGGTGGACTGCCTGGGCCTCCCCGCCCCGATCTTCCAGACCTGGACGCTCCCCACCGGCTTCGCCCTCGGCGCCTGGCTGGAGCAGCGCCGCGACCTGCTGGCGGTGGTGGACCGGCGCGGCCCGTTGTTCCTGCTCCTGGCCGGAGCGGTGGCCTCGGGGCTGGTCTTCACCCTCTTCCTCGGCGCGGGGCCGGAGCGCTTCACCCCACCCGCCTGGCTCGAGGCGGCGAACCGACTGGCCGGCGCCCCCGCGTGTTGGTGGCTCACTCGCTTCCTGGTTGGGCCACCGCTGGCGCGCGCGGTGCGGTGGCTCCAGACCTACAGCTTCCCGATCTTCACCATGCACGCGATGTGCATGGCGGTGCTCTGGACCGGCTTCAACGCCACGCACCAGCCCCCGGGCTCGGCCCTGTTCTGGGTCTACTGGCTCGCCACCGTACCCGTTGGTGTCGCCGCGCCGGTGGCGGTGGCCCTGGTCGCGGAGCGCGTCACACCGCGCGCGTGGGCGTTCATGCTGGGTCAGTCTGGTGCACCCGCGGCTCGGGCGACGAGCCCGCGTTCGGCATCCGCTCCAGATTGACGCGACCTCCATCAGGGATCTCGCGGTCGGTGTGGGAGCGTCGACAGGAGGCGACATGCCCTGTCGCCTGCCCCGTCCCTGGTCGCTCCTCGCCGCCCTCGTGCTCTTCGCCCCCGCCGCCCGGGCCGCCAGCTTCCCCCCCGACGGCGTGTGGGGCCCCGCCTACCAGGGCACCGCGTATGTAGGCGACCCCCTGGACGACGGCGCCAACAACGCCCGGGAGATCGTGGGCGACGCCACAGCCCCCGCCATCTTCATCTACAACGACGGCCTGCACTTCATGGTGCGGGTGCGCCTCGACACCGACCCGCGCCAGAACGCCACGAACCTGCGCCCCTTCGGGTGGGGGATCCTGTTCGACACCGACGGCAACTTCAACGCCTACGAGTACTCGGTGATGGCGAACGGCGTGGGCGGTACCCTCGAGTTCGCCCAGAACACCAGCCCCACCAACGTCGGCGATCCATCCGACGCCGCGGAGACCGCGATCGAGATCCTGCCGATGGACTTCTCGGTCGGCGGGAACATCCAGGTCACGGTGGCAGGCACCACCTTCAACGGCAACGCGGACTACTTCCTCGACTTCGCGCTCTCCATGGTCTCGTTCACGAACGCGGGCGTCGTGGATCCCATCCGGCTCCTGGGCGGCACCTCCAACAACGGCCGCTCGATCACCGTCGACCTCGCCGGCACCGCAATGGCGCCCGGCCCCGGCACCATCGCCCTCGCGATCTCGGACCCGATCAACAAGGACGGCACCGCCGCTGATCCCGACGACGACGGCGACGGCACCCCCGCCTCGACCGACCCCGACGACAGCGACCCCTGCGTGCCTGCAACGAACGTGGCGGCGTGTGACCTCGACGGTGACGGGGTGGGCGGCGACGTCGACCCCGACAACAACAACCCTTGCACCCCTTCGATCACGGTCGCGGCGTGTGACGCCGACGGCGACGGAGTGGGCGGCGACGTCGACCCAGACAACAACGACCCTTGCACCCCGTCGGTCGCGGTCGCGGCGTGCGACGCCGACGGCGACGGGGTGGGCGGCGACGTCGACCCCGACAACAACGACCCCTGCGTCCCCTCGACGGTGGTCGCGGCGTGTGACGCCGACGGCGACGGGGTGGGCGGCGACGTCGACCCAGACAACAACGACCCCTGCGCTCCGTCCGTAGCGGTCGCGGCGTGCGACGCCGATGGTGATGGCTCGCCCGGCGACGTCGACCCCGACAACAACAACCCCTGCACTCCCTCCATCGCGGTGGCGGCATGTGACGCGGATGGCGATGGCTCACCCGGCGACGTCGACCCCGACAACAACAACCCCTGCACCCCCTCCATCGCGGTGGCGGCGTGCGACTTCGACAACGACGGTTCACCTGGCGACGTCGACCCCGACAACAACGACCCCTGCACGCCCTCCATCGCGGTCGCCAGCTGCGACGCCGACAACGACGGGACGCCGGGCGACACCGACCCCGACAACAACAACCCCTGCACCCCTCCATCGCGGTGGCGGCATGTGACGCCGATGGCGATGGCTCACCCGGCGACGTCGACCCCGACAACAACAACCCCTGCACTCCTCCATCGCGGTGGCGGCGTGCGACTTCGACAACGACGGCACCCCCGGCGACGTCGACCCCGACAACAACGACCCCTGCACGCCCTCCATCGCGGTCGCCAGCTGCGACGCCGACAACGACGGGACGCCGGGCGACACCGACCCCGACAACGCGGACCCCTGCACCCCCTCCATCACCGTCGCGGCGTGCGACTTCGACAACGACGGCACCCCTGGCGATGTCGACCCTGACAACACGGACCCGTGCACGCCCTCGGTCGCGGTGGCCGCGTGTGACGCCGACGGCGACGGCACCCCCGGCGACACCGACCCCGACAACTACAACCCCTGCACCCCCTCCATCGCCGTCGCGGCGTGCGACTTCGACAACGACGGCACCCCCGGCGACGTCGACCCCGACAACAACGACCCCTGCACCCCCTCCATCACCGTGGCAGCGTGCGACTTCGACAACGACGGCGCGCCCGGCGACACCGACCCAAACAACAACGACCCCTGCGTCCCCTCGGCGGTGGTCGCGGCGATGTGACGCCGACGGCGACGGCGTGGGCGGCGACGTCGACCCCGACAACAACGATCCTTGCACCCCCTCGATCGCGGTCGCCGCATGTGACGCCGACGGTGATGGCTCGCCCGGCGACGTCGACCCCGACAACAACGACCCCTGCACCCCCTCCATCGCGGTCGCGGCGTGCGACTTCGACAACGACGGCACCCCCGGCGACGTCGACCCCGACAATGCTGACCCCTGCACGCCTTCGGTCGCAGTGGCCGCGTGTGACGCTGACGGCGACGGCACCCCCGGCGACGTCGACCCCGACAACAACGACCCCTGCACGCCTTCGGTCGCGGTCGCGGCCTGCGACTTCGACAACGACGGCACCCCGGGCAACACCGATCCCGACAACACGGACCCCTGCACCCCCTCCATCGCGGTCGCAGCGTGCGACTTCGACAACGACGGCACCCCGGGCAACGTCGACCCCGACAACAACGATCCCTGCACGCCCTCGGTCGCGGTAGCGACCTGCGACGCCGACGGCGACGGCACCCCCGGCGACGTCGACCCCGACAACAACGACCCCTGCACCCCATCCATCGCGGTCGCGGCCTGCGACTTCGACAACGACGGCACGCCAGGCAACTCCGATCCGAACAACGCGGACCCCTGCACCCCATCCATCACCGTCGCGGCGTGCGACTTCGACAACGACGGCACCCCCGGGGACATCGACCCCGACAACACAGACCCGTGCACGCCCTCGGCCGCGGTGGCCACGTGTGACGCCGACGGCGACGGCACCCCCGGCGACGTCGACCCCGACAACTACAACCCCTGTACTCCGTCCATCGCGGTGGCGGCGTGTGACTTCGACAACGACGGCACCCCCGGCGATGTCGACCCCGACAACAACGACCCCTGCGCTCCGTCCACCGCCGTCGCCACTTGCGACGCCGACGGTGATGGCTCGCCCGGCGACGTCGACCCCGACAACAGCAACCCCTGTACGCCGTCGATCACCGTCGCCGCCTGCGACTTCGACAACGACGGCACCCCCGGCGACACCGACCCCGACAACAATGACCCCTGCACTCCGTCGGTGGCGGTCGCCAGCTGCGACGCCGACAACGACGGCTCGCCCGGCGACATCGACCCCGACAACAACGACCCCTGCACTCCGTCAGTAGCGGTCGCCAGCTGCGACGCGGACAACGACGGCACGCCCGGCGACGTCGACCCCGACAACAACGACCCCTGCACTCCCTCGATCGCGGTCGCTGCCTGCGACTTCGACAGCGACGGTTCGCCCGGCGATGTCGACCCCGACAACAACGACCCCTGCACCCCCTCGATCGCGGTCGCCGCCTGCGACTTCGACAACGACGGCACGCCGGGCAACACCGATCCGGACAACGCCGACCCCTGCACCCCCTCCATCACCGTCGCGGCGTGCGACTTCGACAACGACGGCTCCCCCGGGGACATCGACCCCGACAACACAGACCCGTGCACGCCCTCGGTCGCGGTGGCCACGTGCGACGCCGATGGTGATGGCTCGCCCGGCGACGTCGACCCCGACAACAACGACCCCTGCACTCCGTCCATCGCGGTCGCGGCGTGCGACGCCGATGGTGATGGCTCGCCCGGCGACGTCGACCCCGACAACAGCGACCCCTGCACCCCGTCCATCGCGGTGGCAGCGTGCGACGCCGATGGTGACGGCACCCCCGGCGACGTCGACCCCGACAACACCGACCCCTGCACCCCG
>JACKEN010000100.1 GCA_020632995.1 Deltaproteobacteria bacterium
GTGATCAACCACGGTCACATCGAGCACTTCAACGCGTCGGCGAAGCGCTACGACCCGGTGCGGGCCATGATCCCGCGCGGCAGTCGGGTGCTCGCCCTGAACTGGGTGTCGGCCGGCGACGTCGTCCGGAGCCACCAGGCGATGGGCTCGCTCTACTTCTATCACCTCGCGGACGGGGCGGCGTACACCGCCTTCCTCTTCGACGTGCCCCTGTTGCCGGTTCGACCGAAGCTCGAGGGGCGCCCGCGCGCGCCTCACTGGCGGCACGTCTCGAGCTTCGATCCCCGGACGCACGGCAAGGACTTCGACTTCCTGGTGCTCCGCGGCAAGGCGCTCACGGACCGCGCCGACGCGAGCAAGAACCACCGTCGCTACGGTGAGGTGGACGGCTGGGTCATCTACGAGACGATCGACCCGACGCCGAAGCGCTGACGTTCACGCGAGCAGGTCGTCCTGCACTACGCCGTTGGCGCAAGGCCAGATCTTGTGCGCGTTGAGGTCGGTGCCCTTGTACTGGCCGAGGCCCATCCCCTCCACCACCGCCTCGAGCACCTGGTGGTTCGTCCCGCCGCGCCCCACCGTGCCCTGCTTGAAGCCGGCCATGCGGGTGGCGACCATGTTCGGCCCGTTCGCGCCGGAGTGGTCGCGCCCATCGCCCATGTCGGTGACCTGCACCACCACGGTGTTGTCGATGAGCTTCGTCCCCGGCACCGCGGGGTCGTCGGTGTCGACCAACCGCCGGACCAGGTAGGCCACACAACGGCTGAGGTAGTTGGTCATCTCGGCGTTGTCCTCCGCGGTGGCGGAGTGGCAGGAGCCGTGGTGATCGCCGCGGTAGGTGGTGTCGTGCCCGTACCAGACCGCCTGGTGCCAGCCGAGCTGCAGCGTCATCACGTTGGTGAGGCCGCACTGGAGCGCGGCCACGATGATGTCGGCCTGCAGCTCCGCCTGGTGGGCGAACACCCCGACGTCGCCCCCCGGGATGGGCCCGGTGGTGGGGTAGCCGTTCGCGTTCCAGGCCGGGGCGGCGCAGGCCTCGGACGGCTCGTACGAGACCGACTCCACCAGGCGCGCCTCGACCTCCTGGAGCGCGGCCGCGTGCTTCTCGAGGCTCTGGCGCTCGAACGCGCCCAGGCGCCCCTCGAGCTCGGCCAAGGCGGCCCGGTTCACGTCCATCACGCTCCGCTTCTTCGCAAGGAAGCCTGCGCGGTCGCTCGTCGGCGGCGCGGCGCCGAAGAGCTGCTCGTAGGCGGCGGCGGGGCTGTCTTGGGCCGGCACCGCGTCGCCTGCCTTGCGACCCACCACCTCCTGGGGGTTGGTCTGCACCCCGAGGGTGTAGGATTGGTAAGGTGAGTTGACGCCGATGACGCTGGCGATCTGCTGGTCGATGGTGTCGCCGCTCCAGTCGCTGCCCCACCGCAGCGCCCCGAGGCACTTCCTCGCGAGGCCGTGGCCGCTGTCCAGCACCTCGACCTCCCGGAAGTTGCACACCGCCTGCAGCCCCTCGTAGGCCCGGGTGGCCCGGTTCAAGGTGGTGCCGTCAGGGAGCCACAGCCCGTTCGGGGCGCCGTCGGGGGTGTAGACGAAGACCACGCGCTGGATCCCGCTCTGGGCGTGAGCGGCGCGGGTGGCCATGAGCCCGCCCACGAGGGGCGAGGCGCGCAGGAGCGCGCCGCCCACCCCGGCCTTCGTGAGCAGGCCGAGGAACTGGCGGCGGTTGTTGTGGATGAGGGCGTTGGTGTCCTTCACGGGCGTCTCCTGGGATCCGTCAGCGCCGCAGGCGCAGCATGCTCTCGGTGGCGAGCTGGATGAACATCGCCCGGGGGCTCTCGTTCGTGGTCTGCAGGGTGTCCTTCATCCGGGCCGCGATGCAGCCGTAGGCCTGCCGCTGGGCCTCGGTGAGGGCCTCCTGGCTGGCCGCGTCGAGGTCGCGGTCGTTGAAGGTGAGGCCGGTGGCGAAGCGGAAGCCGCGCCGGACGAGGCACGCCTGCACCGCGTCGGTGCCCGCGATCTTGTTCGAGAAGTCCTTCGCCCCCGCGTACTCGATGGTCGCGCTGTCGCTGGTGGAGTCGACGCCGTAGAGGATCCCGCTCAGGGGGACGGTCTTCGTCTCGCCGCGGATGCTCTCGAGGACCGCGTCGGCCCCGGCGGAGGGGCGCAGGCGCCCCACGTGGTCGAAGTCCTCGAGGCCGAACATGGGGTTGATGATCTTTGCATGGCAGCCTGCGCACGCGTCGATCCCGTCGGTGTACAGGAAGTAGAACTCGCGGCTGCTCAGGGTGCCGTCCAGGGCCTCCCGCTCCGCCACGCGCGCCTGGGCCGCGGCGCGCTGGGCGTCGATGTCGTCGCCCGCGATGGGGGAGTTGGGCGGGTCGATGTAGTGGCAGAGGGCGGTCTGGCGGCTGTGCACCGCCCGCAGGATGGGCGCGGTGCGCTCGGCGTGGGCGTTGGCGGTCATGAAGGCGCCGGAGGCGATGGGGCCGCCGCGGCCGGCCACCGGGGTCTGGGTGAAGGCGTCGGTGAAGTTGCCTTGCACTCCGTAGTAGTCCGCGAGGGTGCGGTTCAAGAAGGTGTACTCGCCCCCGAAGAACTCCCGGTAGGGCACGGTGTCGTCGTAGAAGACGTGGAAGAAGTGCTCCTCCACCTCCCGGACCATCGACGCCTTGACCTCGGCCGTGAGCTCGGGGACGTCGGGGCGGGAGGCGCTCTTCACCGCGTCGAGGCCGAACCACTGCCGCACGAAGGCGCCGAAGTGCCCGCGACCGCGGGGGCTGTCGATCAGGCGGGTCACCTGGGCCTCGAGCTCGGCCCGGGTGGTGAGGCGATCCGCACGTGCCGCCTCGAGGAGGGCGCGGTCGGGGGTGGAGCCGGTGAGCATGAAGCTGAGGGCCGAGGCCAGCTCATAGGGGGTGAGGACGAAGGCGTCCTCGGCCACGCCCTCCAGCGGTGACTCGCTGGGGTCGGGCGGGGGCGCGGCGGCGGTGGTGGCGATGCCCACCCGGGCCACGTAGAGGTTGGCGTCCTGGCCGGGGCCCCAGGGGGCCTCGCCGCTGTCGTTGTCGAACTCCACCCGCACCGCCGGAGTGCCGGCGTGGCCGGTGACGGTGAAGCGGTAGGTACGCAGCTCGGGGTGGTCGACACGCTGCAAGGCGACCTGCGCACCGTCGACCTTCAGGGTGAGCTCGGGCCAGATCGCGCCGTGGTTGGTGCCCCGCGCCTCGACCTCGATGGTGGTAGGGTCGGTGAAGGGGGTGGTGAAGCGCAGGTCCACTCCGCCGTTCTCCCAGAACGCCCAGACGTCGCCCTCGAGGTGCCCGCTCCCGGCCGGGAAGCTCGCGGCGAGGATGCTCTCCTCGGCCGGCCCGGTGGGGTCGCTGCCGCCTTGGTAGTAGCCGCGGTCGAGCGCGGTCTGGAGGTCGACGCCGGCCTCGATCCGGTACAGGAAGTACGGAGACGTGAGGGCCGCCTCGAGCGCGAGCTGCAGGCCCTCCTGCGGGTAGGCCTCGAAGAGGGCGGCGTACTGGGCCCGCTGCGCGGCCGAGACCGGGCCCCGGAAGGCGAGGAAGAGGAAGTCGTCGACGAAGCGCTGGGTGCAGTCGGCGGGGTCGCCGCAGGTGAAGGGCCGCCCCTGGGCCACCGCGGCGGCGGCCACCGCCTCCGCGTTGCGGATGTACCGATCCAGGGTGGCGCCGTTGACGCCCTTGCCCCGCATGTTCGCGAAGCCGCCGAGGGCGCCGTCGTTGTTGGCCACCGCGCTCCCGAGGTCGGTGGTGACGCCGAGGAGATCCTCGAGGCTGCGCTGGTACTCTTGGCTGGTGAGGAGCTTGAGCTCTCGCACCCCGTAGGTAAGGCCGCTGTCCTCGCAGCCGTCCGCCACCACCGGGCGCTGCCGGGACCGGATGTACTCGGCGGTCAGCTCGGCGCAATCGCCCTTGCACGCGTCGGCGCTCTGGAAGGGCATGGTGGCGTCGATGTAGCGCGCGAGGTCGTCCCCGTGCCGCTCGACCGCGCCGTTGGCGTCGAGGCGGAAGTCGCCGTTCGCGTTGCCGGTGCTGATGGCCGCGCTGCCCTCGAACGCGCCATGGCAGGCCACGCAGCGCGCGTTCCAGTAGTCGGCGCCGGTGCTGAGGGGGGCGCTCCCGGCGTCTGGGGTGCCGCCCGCGGGGTCGGGGGGCGCCTCTTGGGCCAGGCAGGCCGCCTGGCCGAGGGCCAGCAGCAGGATGGGGGCGGTGCGGGGGCGGGCGGGGCGGCGTCGTCCGGGCATCGCTGCTCATGGAGGGGCTGGGGGCCGGGATCGGGTCAGACGAATGTGATCAAAGGGTTTGCGCGGGTGCCTGGCCAGGCCGCATGACCGTCGCAAGTCCCCGCCC
>JACKEN010000101.1 GCA_020632995.1 Deltaproteobacteria bacterium
TGCTCGAGGGCACGAACCTGAGCGAGGGCAGGGGAACCTGCCGCCCCTTCGAGCTGTGCGGCGCGCCCTACCTCGACGGCGAGCGCTGGGCCGCGCTGGCCGCGCCCCGGGTGGGCCCGGGCTTCGTGCTCCGCCCCACCGTCATCCGCCCCACCGTCCGCGACTGGGCGGGGCAGGACTGCGGCGCGATCCAGATCCACGTCACCGATCGCTGGGCCGCCCGCTCCCTGCGCCTCACCACCGCGCTGTTGGTGGCGGCCCAGGCCCTCGCCCCCGACGCCTTCGGCTGGCGCACCGAGGCCTACGAGTTCGTCACCGACCGACTCGCCATCGACCTGCTCTACGGATCCGCGCGCCCGCGCGAGATGATCGAGGCGGGGGGCACCGCGGACGACGTGATGGCGTCCTTCGCCGAGGCCGAGGAGGTCTTCCGCGAGGTGCGGCGCGTGGCGCTGTTGTACTGACCGCCGCCTACTCGCCGCCGGCCATCCCCGCCACCAGCTGCGCCACCCGTCGCGCGGTGGCCGCGTCGGTGGGCGCGTGCTCGAGGAGCATGCGGTACCACATGGCGCCAAAGATCATGTCCACCGCCACGTCCACGCTGGCCGCGTCCAAGGCCAGCTCGCGAGCGCTCTGGAGCCGCGCCCGCACCAGCGCTCGCCGCGCTTCGATGAACACTCGGAAGCGGGCCAGGAACTCCGGGTCGAGTTGAGCCTCGGCCATCAGCCCCCGGAGGATGGGGGCCAGGCTCTCCGACCCCGAGAGGGTGCGGAACGTGGCGCGCAGGAAGACCGTCAGATCCCGCTCCAGGTCGCCGGTGTCGGGGAGGGTGATGGTGCGGTGGGCGTGGGCGGTGAGCGCCTCGAGCACCACATCAGGCTTCGTTCGCCACCAGCGGTAGATGGTCTGCTTTCCCACTCCGGCTCGGGTCGCGATGGCATCCACCGTGACCTGGCCGTAGCCACGCTCCCGTAGCAGCTCGAGCGCCGCCCCGAGGATCGCGTCCCGCGCGGCCTCGCTCCGCTTTCGACCCGGCTGACCCGCCACCCCCGATCTCTAACACGTAGCGCCCCGCTTGACGAGACTAGTGGTCTCGAATTATATCGAGACCATCAGTCTCTAAATAGAGGAGTGACGTGAAGATGAACAAGACCTTGGATGGACAAACGGTGGTGGTGTTCGGGGGCAGCTCCGGTATCGGCGAGGCGACGGCGGCTGCGGCCCGCGACGAGGGCGCGCGGGTGGTGATCACCGGCCGCAACGAGGTGCGCCTGGCGGTGGCGCGGGACCGGCTCGGGCCGGTGGAGGCGGTGCCGGTGGACGCCACCCGGCGGGAGGCAGTGGACGCCTTCTTCTCGGGCCTCGGGGCGCTGGACCACCTGGTGGTGGCGCTCGGGAGCAGCGCGGGGGCGGGCGAGTTCCGGACCCTCCCCCTCGAGGACCTGCGGGCCGGTCTCGAGAGCAAGCTCCTGGCCCACCTGCAGGTCGCGCAGGTCGCTTTGCCCTACCTGCGGCGCGACGGGAGCATCACCTTCATCTCTGCCATCTCCGCTCGGGCGACCCTCCCGGGCACCACCGGGCTCGCGGCCCTCAACGCGGGCTTGGAGGCGGCGGCCCGGGTGTTGGCGCTGGAGCTGGCCCCGCTGCGGGTGAACGCGGTGTCGCCGGGGGTCATCGACACCCCGTGGTGGGATGCGCTCCCCCCGGACTTCAAGCAGGGCTACTTCGCGCAGGCGCAGGCTACCCTGCCGGTGCGGCGGGTGGGGCGGCCGGAGGACGTGGGGGCGCTGATTGCGTTCCTGATGCGGGACACGTTCCTCACCGGCTCGGTGTACGAGGTGGACGGGGGGCAGCGCCTGGTGGCCTCGTGAGGCGCTACTTCGTCACCCCGAGGCGGCCCAGGATCTTGTCCTTGGTCTTGCCGCCGTAGACTGCCAGGGGCAATGCGCTGCGCGCCTTGTTCTCCTCGACGAGGAGCGTGACCATCTGCCCCGCCTTCAGGCCGCTGGCCATGCTCGCGGGCACCGTCACAGGCTTCAGCTTGCCCGACATCGGCGTCTGGCCGGTCTTCTTGCAGTCCTGGTGGTAATGCACGTTGCCGGAGTAGGTGACATAGAAGATGCGCTTTGAGGGGCGGCAGTCGAAGATCGGCTCCATCCACCGATCGGTCTTGAAGGCGAGGACGACACCGTTCTTGCCCTTCTTCACCGACTTGATCACCCCGTCCTGCGGGTTCTGCGCGCCGGCCTTGTTGTTCGCCCGGGTCTCGTAGGCGGTGTAGAACCAGGTGTGTGAAGGGAAGTCGAAGGAGCGCTTGAGCTTGGTGGCGGGCACCGGGAACCGGCTGTCCGCCGAGGCCAGGGTGGCGTAGCGGGCCAGCATCGCCGCGTAGGACGCCACCCGCGGGCCCCGCTGATGCTCGCCCTCGTTGAGCTCCCACAGGTAGAGGCCCGAAGCGATGGCTGCCTTGCCCTCGTACGCCGCGCACACCAGCGACGCCTCCAGGAGCACGCGCCCGAAGCTGTCACGCAAGGCTGCCTTCATCTGCTCGAGGTCCTGTGCCCCCTTCACGAGCGGCTTGGCGTAGGCCACGAACGCGGCGTGGGCCTCGTCATGGCACGGCTTGATTTGGCTCTCCTTGCCAGCGATGATCCAGTCCTCGAGGTCGAGGGCCCGGCGCATTGCGGGCTCGTGCGCCTCGAAGGTGGCGACCCAGGCGTCGTAGCCGGTCGGGGAGGCGTGGGTGAGCTTGCCCACCCCCGGGTCCATCTTCTCGACGAGCGCGGCGTAGCGCCGCCCCAGGAGCTGGGCGCGGGCCAGGGCCAGCTCCGCGTGGAGGGCGCCGTACTCGTTGGTGCCAAGCGCCTCGACCTCGTCCCGGAGCTTCGCGGCGTCCAGCACCGCAAGGTCGTGGGCGACCAGAGCATGGTTGGGCAGCCGGTCCATCACGTGCTTGCCGAGGTCGTCGGCCATGTAGTCGATGTCGAACGCGAGCTCGGCGATGATCAGGATGGCTCGGGCCAGCTCGCTCTGCATCTCGGGCCCGCGGTCGAGCCAGTAGAGCTGCTCCTTGATCCGAATCTCGGGCGCGCTCTTGAGCAGGTTCTCTTGACAGCCGAGGGCGAAGGCCTGGCTGTCCCCGAGCACCCGCGCCGGGCCCGGGCCGGTACGCTCGACCTTCGCGCAGGCGGCCTTCTTGGCCGCGTCGATGGCTGAGTCGTCATGGGCGAGGGCGAAGCGGAACAGCCGCTCGATCAGCCCCGAGTCGGCTCCGGTGTGGTTCGCGATGGTCTGCCGCCACGCCTGCGACCAGGCCTGCCGGCTCTCGAGGTCGGGGGCGCGGCAGCTGTGCTCCGCCATCCGGCGCACCATGCTCCAGCGATCCGAGTTGCCGAGCATGGCGCTGTAGGTGCCGGAGGACATCATGCTGTCGGTCGGCGCGATGGTGGCGCCCTCGCACCACGTGGGTGGGCTCCGCGCGATGACCGGCGCGCCGATCGCCGGCGTCACCGTCTTCGGCGGCGGATCTTCCTGAGCGCTGGCTACCGCCGGAGCGAGGGTGAGCGCGAGGGTGAGTTGAAGCCTTCCAAGCATCGTGAACCTCCTGGTGAGGTGCCTGGATAGCCGAGCCCGGAGGACGCCACAATCGACCCTCGCAGCTCCCTGGCCGTATCGATCGCCACAGTGACCCTCGACACGCTCGTTTCGAGACGAACGCGACGTGACGACGCACACGGCAAACCTCTGCTGCATGCCGGCGCAACTTCGGTCGTTCGAAGGAGTTGGAAGCGCCCGAGGACACCAACCCAACATGAAGACCCGACTCGCCCTGCTCACCCCCTTCGCCTTGATCCTGGCCGCCTGCGGCGGCGCCGAGACCCCCGACACCGGCTCCAGCGCCGACGCGCTGGTGGCCGCCGAGTCCGCCCAGGCCCTGGCCCGCGCGACCGAGGCCGCCGCCCCCCTGGCCGAGCGCGACGGCGCCGCGGCAGACGTGATGAGCGCGGTGCGCGATGCCTATGGGCGCCGCATGACCTGCGCCGACGTGGCGCTGTCGGCCGGCCTGCTCTCGGTGGACTTCGGGGCCGGCTGCGACGTGAACGGCCACACGGTCTCCGGCGCCTTCACGGTGGCCCACACCCGCACCGGCACCAGCAGCAGCTTCACCCTCTCGCTCGCCGATCTCAGCGCCGACGGCACCACGGTGGACGGCACCGTCCACACCGCGGCCGAGGCGGGGACGCTCAGCGCCGACGCCACGCTCATG
>JACKEN010000102.1 GCA_020632995.1 Deltaproteobacteria bacterium
GTCGGTGTACACCGTGATCCCGCCCTCCTCGAAGAGCTTCACCTCGCCCTCGATGGAAGGCAGCTTGCCATCCTTGGCCTCGCCGAGGAGGCGCTTGGTGTAGTCCTTGGACTCCTGCACGTTGGGCTGGTCGAACGGGTTGATGCCCATGATGTGGCCGGCGGTGGCGGTGGCCACCTCCCAGCGGAACATCTCCTGCACCAGATCCCGACGGTCGCCGATGCGGATCCGGACCACCGGGTGCCCGGCCGCGGCGAGCGCGGCGAGCTTGCCCTCGTCGGCGATCGCGTCGCCGTCGAGCTCGATCGCCACGAACACGCGATCCGCTCCGTAGACCTCGGGCGCGCCCAGCGCCTCGCCGTCCACCGGCACGATGCCCTTGCCGTGCTTGCCGGTGCTCTCGGCCACCAGCTGCTCGATCCAGCCGCCGAGGCTGGCGATGGCCGGCGACATCACGAAGGTCAGCTTGTCACGCCCCTTCTCGGCCAGGGTCCCGATGACCGCGCCGAGGCGCACGCCCGCGTTCCGGGCCGGGGGCACCGAGGCCTCGCAGCTCGCGATCATGAGATCGGCCCGCTCCAACAGATCGACCGGGTCGAGGCCCATCGCCGCCGCCGGCACCAGGCCGAAGGGCGACAGGGCGGAGTAGCGCCCGCCCACCTCGGGGTCGCCGTTGTAGACCCCGCGGATGCCGCGCTCGAGCGACTCCTCCTCGAGCTTGGAGCCGGGGTCGGTGATCGCGATGAAGTGATCACCGTCCTGCACCTGGTCCCAGAAGTAGGCGTCGAAGCAGAGCGGCTCGGTGGTGGTGCCCGACTTGCTCGCGGTGATGAAGACGGTGTTCTGCGACTCCTCGACCTCGTGCTCGATCGCCTTCACCTGGGCCGGCACGGTGGAGTCCAGCACCAGGAGCTCGGGGCTGCCGTCGAGCTGGCCGAAGGTGCGCGCGAAGACGTCGGGGGCCAGGCTGGAGCCGCCCATCCCCATGAGGACCACCTGCTCCACCTCCTCGTCCTCGAGGTCCTCCTGGAGCTGGATGAGGTGGTGCACGTTCTCGAGCATCGAATCGGTGATGTCGAGCCAGCCCATGAACGAGGCCGCG
This sequence comes from Deltaproteobacteria bacterium, assembly GCA_020632995.1. Lineage (GTDB taxonomy): Bacteria > Myxococcota > Kuafuiibacteriia > Kuafuiibacteriales > Kuafuiibacteriaceae > JACKEN01. The sequence continues at coordinate 1,103 of JACKEN010000102.1, forward strand.
TGCTCCGCCGCCTCGCCCTCCCCGAAGAGGGTGCCATCGCGCTCCCACATCCGGCGCACGAAGCCGCTCTCGGTGAGGCCCTTCAGCGCGCCGTCCACGTCGCCCTGATAGGCGCCGAGGGTCTCGCTCATCTGGGAGAGCCGATCACCCAAGAGGCCCACGCGGCGGTCCTCCACCGTCACCATCAGGGTGTCGAAGGCCCGCGCGAACTGATCCACGCCGTCGTGCTCGAGGTCCTCGGTGATCCTGGCGAGCGAGATGTCGAAGGACGCCAGGGTGGCCATGATCGCCTTGGCGCCGTCCAGGTCGTCCGCCAGCGTGGCCTTCACCTCGCCGTGCTCCTGGAACGCAGTGTAGGTTGCGGCGGGCACGGTGTTGACGGTGTCCGGACCCACCAGCTCCTCGACGTAGAGGGTGTCCTTGTAGGCGGGGTTCTTGGTCGAGGTGCTCGCCCACAGGAGGCGCTGCGGGTGGGCGCCCTGCTTCACGAGCGCCTTCCAGCGCGGCTCCGCGGTCAGCTCCTGGTAGGCGCGGTAGGCGAGCTTCGCGTTGGCGATCGCCACCTTGCCGAGCAGGCCCTCGAGCCTCGCCTTGTCGTCGCCCGAGGCGTTCTGCAGGCGGGCCTGCACCGCGGCGTCGACCTTGTTGTCGATGCGGCTCACGAAGAAGCTGGCCACGCTGGCCACCCCGGCGGGGTCGCCGCCCGCGGCGGCGAAGCGCTCGAGGCCCACGATGTAGGCCTTGGCCACCTCGATGTAGCGCTCGACCGAGAACAGCAGGGTGACGTTCACGTTGACGCCGTCGCTGATCAGCTGCTCGACCGCGGGCACGCCGGCCGCGGTGCCGGGCACCTTGATCATCAGGTTCTCGCGCCCGACCTCCTCCCAGAGGCGGTGGGCCTCCTCGACCGTGCCGAGGGTGTCGTGGGCCAGGTAGGGCGAGACCTCGAGGCTGACGAAGCCGTCCTTGCCGCCGGAGGCGTCGTAGACCGGGCGCAGGACGTCGCACGCGAGCTGGATGTCGGTGACCGCGAGCGCGTCGAAGATCTCGCCCGCGCTCGCCCCCTCGGCCACCACCGCCTTCACGGCGGGCGCGTAGGCGGCGGAGCCCCCGATCGCCTTCTCGAAGATGGAGGGGTTGCTGGTGACCCCGGCGAGGCCGTCCTCCTCCACCATGCGGTGGAGGGCTCCGGTCCAGATCATGTCGCGCTGGATGTAGTCGTACCAGACGCTCTGGCCATGTTCGCGGAGGGCGCGGATGCGGTTCATTGGGGCGGACTTGGCCACGGGGTGAGGAGCCCGTCAACGCATCTGGGCGCCGCGAGGCGGGATGGATCACGTGCGTTTTCCGACCACCCGGGGTAGGTTCGGCCGGGGTGGCGTTCCTGTTCCCGTTCTTTGGACTCGGCAAGGTGGAGGCCTCCGCCACCGACCGGGCCCTGGCCCTCGGCACCCCCACCTTGGAGCACCTCGATGCCCCCGAGGGGGCCCCGACCTTCGTCGCTGGAGGCAAGCAGACCAGGGGCGCCCTGCCGGTGAGCACCGCCCGCTTCGAGGGCGCCCTCTACAGCTCCCGCGGGCGGGGTTATGCCCGCTACAACGAGGACGGCGCGGCCCTCTTCGCGGACGAGGCGGGCGAGCTCTACGCCGCGGTGTTCGACCAGGCCGGCGGCCTGGGCGGCATGGTCCGCGGCGCGGGGAGCGAGATCGCGGCCAAGCACGCGAGCCGGGCGTTCCGACGCCTGGCCACCGGCCCGGCCGAGGCCGAGGTGCCCAAGACCCTGACCGAGCATGGGATCATGGGCGCCCACGCCGAGCTGGTCGCGCGCGAGGAGGGCGAGGTCACCACCGCGGTGCTCGCGGTGACCCGAGGCGACTCGGTGCACCTGGTGAACTCCGGCGACAGCGCCGCGTTCCACTTCGACGCCAAGGGCCGCCACCTGGGGCAGACCCGCCAACACGAGATCCCCACCCCCTACGGAATCGGCGCGCTGACCCACGGCGTGGGCCTCGAGCCCGAGGGCCCCAACGCGGAAGCCTACGCGTGGGACCTCGCGCCCGGGGAGTGGGTGCTGATGGCGTCGGACGGGCTGCTGGACTCAGGGCTCGGCCCCGACGAGTGGGGCCAGGCGCTGGTGACGGCCGAGGGCCCGGAGGCGGGGCTGAACGAGCTGGTGCAGCGGGTGCTGCGCCGGATGACCCTCATGCAGGCGAAGCCGGACAACCTCACGGTGGTGGTGTTCCGGCGGCGCGGCTGATCGGCGCGATCAGAACCGCCCGACCAGGCCGAGCACCGGGCTGCCGTCCGCGCTCACCCCGAGGCTCGGGAGGACCAGCGCCGTGGCTGGCGCCGGTTCGGCCTCCGGGGGCGGCTCGGCGTATGCGTCCAGGGCATCGAACACCGCCGCGGTGATGAACCCGGCGGCCGCTCCGACCATGCTGAGGAGGATCCCGAGGAGAGCCGGCCCCACCTCCCCGTCACTCGTCGCGATCATGATCAGGCCCGGCGCCCCCGCGCCGGCGGGGATCAAGACGCGCCTCAACACCGAGCGCCCGCTGCACCCGGGCGCCCCTCGTACAGGTGCTGGGCCGGTCCCCCGAAGACCATCAAGAGGCCGCCCACCGTCATGAGCGGGAACCCAGCCTTCTCGTTGCGGCTCGTGGCCTCGACGATCCCGGCCACCAGCAGCCCCGTCCCGATGATGTCTCCCGCCAGGATGCGGCCCCCGTACCAGGGCGTCTTCTGCACTTCAGGTTCATCCGGGACCTCGGGGGGCGGCGAGATCCGTACGGTCTTCCCGACGAAGGTCAGGCGGACCACCTCGCCGTCGGCCCAGCTCGGGTACTCGAGCGCCTCGAGCGCGGCGCGAAGACAGCTCCCGAGCTGCGTCGAGGCCCACGCCCGCTCTACTCGGGCCG
>JACKEN010000103.1 GCA_020632995.1 Deltaproteobacteria bacterium
GGCGAACCGCCAGGCCAACGGCGGCCCCGGGACCTTCCCGACCGCGACCACGACCGGCTCGGTCTCGGCCTCGGCCACCACCACCACCCCCGGCTTCGTGATCGTCACCGACGTGATCGGCGCGGGCCCGGTGGAGGTCACCGCGAGCAGCGCGCCGAACATGGCGGTGTTCGGGTTCCCGGCCGGTCAGGCCACCGCGGCGCTCGACTGGTACTTCGACCTGTCCAGCTACTCCGTGGTCACCGACGACGTGTTCCTCGCCCTCGAGTGGAACAACCTCGGTCAGGTCGACCACCCCGAGGACAACATCTTCGTGTCGCTGGACGGCGGCGCCACCTGGGCCCTGTCCGCCTACAACTTCGACTTCACCACCGCGGTGCCCCCGGGCTGGAACGGGATCATGGTCGACATCTCCGGCGCGCTGCGCGCGGCGGGCCTGACCTTCACGAGCAACATGGTGGTGCGGGTCCAGGCGGCGGGCGACGCCACGAGCGCCCTGATGGTCGACAACGTGTGGGCCGGCATCCCCGGCGACCTGCGGGTCGAGCGCCTCACCGGCGCGCCGGTGGCCTCCGGCACCGATGACGACCTCGGGAGCGTCCCGGCTGGCGTCCCCCAGACCGTGCAGTACACCTTGCACAACGACGGGCAGAGCGACCTCACGATCGATCCCACCGGGCTCGGCATCGTGACCCTGAGCAACGCCACCCTGCTTGCGGGCCCCACCACGCCGATCACCCTCACCCCGGGCGCGTCGCGCGCGGTGAACTTCATCATGCAGGTCTCCGGCCCCGGCCCGTTCCGGGTGGCGGTGACCGTACCGACGAGCGACCCGCGCCTCACCAACGGCCTGTTCGCGCTGAACATCGTGGGCACCGGCGTGGTGGAGCCGAACATCGCGGTCACCCGGGGCGACGGCACCCCGCTGCCGAACGGCGCGGTCGAGGCGATCGGGACCGCCCCGGCCAGCGTCCAGGCGACCCGGAGCTACTTCGTGCGGAACCTCGGCGGCGGCGCCCTCACCATCACCTCCGCCGCGATTCAGGCGTCCAACAACGTCACCGCGGTCATCGGCGTGGCGCCGGGCGCCACGGTGGCGGGCGGCGCGAACAGCCCCTACACCGTGATCTTCACCCCCACCGCGCCCGGGTCCTTCTCGTACGAGGTGGCGATCGCTAGCAACGATCCGGACACCGCCACCTACGTGGTGACGTCGTCCGGCACCGCGGTGGCGCCGGAGATCGCGGTCAGCCGCGGGGCGACCGACTTCCCGAACGGCGGCGCCGACGACCTCGGCACCACCCAGACCGGGGTCGGCCAGCAGCTGACGTACACCATCAGCAACTCCGGCAACGCGGACCTGGCGGTGAGCGGCATCGCGATCCAGGGCGCCAACAACGTCGTCGCCACCATCAGCACCGCGACCGTCGCCACGGTCCCGATCGGCGGCAGCTACGACGTGACGGTGGACGTCACCAGCGTCGCGGACGGCGCCTACGACTTCGAGCTGGTGATCAGCAGCGACGACGCGGACGAGGGGACGTTCCTGATCGCCGTCAACGGCACCGCCTTCACCCCGGCCCCCGAGATCTCGGTGAGCCGGGGCGGGAGCCCGGTGAACAACGGCGCCACCGAGGAGGCGGGCAGCACCGCGCCGGGCGTGGCCCAGGTCTGGACGTACACCATCGCCAACAGCGGCACCGCGGACCTGGTCCTCAGCGGCCCGGTGGCGGTGGCCAACGGCAGCAACGTCGAGGTCTCCGTGACCCAGCAGCCGAGCACCACCATCGTGGCGGGCGCCTCGGCCAGCCTGGAGGTGACCTACACGGTGACGGCGGTCGGGGCGTACAGCTTCGACATCCAGATCGGGAACAACGACGCGGACGAGGGGAACTTCACGATCACCGTGCGCGGCACCGGCGACGAGCTGGCCCCCGAGATCGCGGTGGAGCAGCCGGTGGGCACCAACCGCGCGAGCGGGGACGTGATCAGCCTGGGCGAGGTGGCGCCGGGCACGGCGCAGGCCCTGACCTTCACGGTGAAGAACGTGGGGGCGGGCCCGCTGACCCTCAGCGGCAACCCGCTGGTGGCCCTGTCCAACATCACCAACGCCACGGCCGAGATCACCGCTCAGCCGGCGGCCACGGTGGCGGCGGGCGGCTCCAGCACCTTCACCCTGTCGCTGACCCCCTCCGCGGCGGGGACCTTCGGTGCGGTGCTGACCATCGCCAACGACGACGGCGACGAGGGGACCTTCACCCTCACCGTGTCCGGCACCGGCAAGACGTCCGGCACCACGGACCCGGTCGATCGTGACTCGGGCGGGTGCGGCTGCACCGCGGCCGACACCGAGACCCAGGCCACCCCGGCTTGGGCCGGCCTGGCCCTGGGCCTGCTGCTCGTCCTGCGGCGTCGGCGTCGATAGGGGCCCGGGCCGGCACCGCCGGCCCACCCCTCCCCCTCCACTCCACATCCCGTCCCCCGACCTCCGCGAGCTCTGGTACAAGCACCGCCATGAGCGATGCCGCGCCCGACGCGCGCCTGTTGGCGCGGGTGGACGTCGCGCCCGGGCTGGCCTTCTTCCGGCTGGGCCTGAGCACGCCCCTCGAGCCGCGCGAGCCCGGCGGCCCGCGCTTCGTGCCCGGCCAGTACATCACGGTGGGCGCCATCGCCCCCGACGAGAGCCTCGTCCGACGACCCCTCACCCTCACCGACGCGTCCGCCGACGGCCTCGAGGTCGAGCTGCTCCTCAACCGGGTCGAAGGCCCCGCCACCGCCCATCCTCTCTCCCACCTGCTCTTCACGCTCGCCCCCGGCGCCCCCCTCTTCGCCCGCCCGGTGGCCACCGGGCGCTTCACCCTGCCCGACACCGTCGGCGCGTGGGCGGGCCGGGTGCTCCTCGTCGCGAGCGAGACCGGGCTCGCCCCCTTCCTCGCCATGGCACGGTACGCGCCGCAAGCCGACCTGCAGAGGCTCACCCTGCTCCACGCGGTGGACGACGCCGCCCACCTGGCCGCCCGCGCCGAGCTCGAGGCCCTGGGCCTCGACTATCGGCCGTGGCTCCTGCCCGAGGCGGGGCCCCTCGATGGCGTGGCCGAGGCCCTCGCCCCGACCCTCGCTGCGCCGCTCTCGCCCGAGCACACCCAGGTCCTCGCCTGCGGCTTGGGCGCCCACCTCGAGGCGGTCACCCGGGCCCTCTTCCCGCGGGGCTACGTCCCGGCCCATCGGCGGCTCAGGAAGGCGCTGGGGATCCCGCTCGAGGCCCCCGCCGCCCTCCACCTCGAGCAGTACGACGCGGCCCGGCTCTTCGCCCACGGCCTCGCCATCGGGCCGGATGGCCGGGTAGACTCCGGCGGTGCGTAGCGCCACGCCCCTCGCCTGCCTGCTCCTGGCCGCGCTCCTTGGGGCCTGCGGGGGCGAAGACCCGGGGCTCAACTCGGTCCCCGACGGGTCGGTGCCGGGCGGGTCCAGCAACCCGGCCTGCGACCCGTGCTTCCAGACCCTGGTGGCGGAGACCGACCTCTGCGGGCCCGCCCTCGATCAGTGCCTGGACGACCCTACCCTCCCGGTGGAGCCGATCGTGGCCTGCTTCCAGACCGACGGGCGCTGCTACGACGCCGCCCTCGAGCGCTCCGCCCAGTGCAACGTGGCCTGCGGGGACCCGACCCAGGCCCAGGTGGAGCTCTGCGCCGGCCAGTGCTTCTTGAGCCGGGCCGACTGCGCCGAGCGGGTGGTGCGCGGGGTCGACGCCTGCCTGAGCGCCTGCAGCGGGTCCAGCTGCGACATCTGCTCCAACAACGGCATCGCCGCCTTCGACGACTGCGACGCCGACCTCGTCAGCTGCGTGGACCGCTGCAAGGCGACCTTCCGG
>JACKEN010000104.1 GCA_020632995.1 Deltaproteobacteria bacterium
ACGTACGCGGTGGGCACGAGGTCGCAGGCCAGGTTGCCGAGCTGCTCGCGCAGGAACTCCAGCACCGCCTCGGTGGGGCGCTCCACCCCGTAGGGGACCTCGATCCGGTGCTTCGTCGTGACGAGATCGTTCCGCTTGGACTTCACCTCGAAGAAGGTCTGGCCCCGGTCCGGGTAGTGCCGGACCCGGGCCTTGTGCCGGAGGCGCCGGGAGCGCCGGTGGTCGTGGAAGCACCGAAGATCCGGCGAGTCGAAATAGAGGCTCCGGTAGGTCGCGATCGGGCCGCCGGGCACCCACAGGGCGGCGTAGGCCCCACCGACCCGCTCGAGGACGGCGGGGATCCGCGCCACGTCGGTGACGAACTTGGTGTCGGTCCTCCTCAGGAGCGCGCGGGCCTGCAGGAGCTCGGGGGAAGCCTTGGGGGCGGCGCGGAGCGCGTTGGCGATGGGGTCGACGCTCAGCAAGGCCACGCTCACATCCCACCGAACCCCCGAGCCTCAGAAATCACGCATCGTTTTCCGGCACTTCACAGGCCGTCCACGCGAGGTGGGCAGAGTTGGCTCCGGTCGACACGCTCGAGGCCTGGGCGTGACGGCGCGGTGTCGCGGCCGTGCGCGGTGCGGCGGCGGCGCGTGTTCGGGGGGTGAGGCCAGTCGAGACCGCGACGCCTCCAGGAGACATGAGAATGCACAGCCCCACGTTGCTCCGTCTGACCCCCTTCGCCCTCGGCCTGCTGCTCTTCGGCTGCAACTCGGCCACCAGCAACAGCAGCCTCGGCGACGACCCGGTGGGCACGGTGGAGTCCGGCAACTCGGAGACCCACGAGTCCACCGAGGACACCACCTACAGCGAGGACGACGTCGTCGACATCACGCTGAGCGGCGCCGCCATCGCGGTGGAGGACTCGGGGGCCGACCAGGTCTCGGTGAGCGGCACCGTCGCCACCATCGTCGCGTCCGGCACCTACCGCGTGACCGGCACCCTGAGCGACGGCCAGCTCCTGGTGAACGCGCCCGACGGCGGGCTCGTGCAGATCATCCTGAACGGCGCCAACATCACCAGCCTCAGCGGCGCGCCGATCTTCGTGCAGGAGGCAGAGAAGACCATCCTCATCCTGGCCGACGGCACCGCCAACGTGCTCGCCGACCAGGACGGCTACGTCCTCGCCGACGGTGAGGACGAGCCCAACGCGCCGCTCTTCAGCAAGGACGACCTCTCGATCTACGGCGGCACCGAGGGCACCGGCACCCTCACCGTGTACGCGAACTACAAGGACGGCATCGTCAGCAAGGACGGGCTGGTCATCGCCAACGCGCGCATCACCGTGGTGTCGGAGAACGACGATGGGATCCGGGGCAAGGACTACCTGGTGATCCGCGACTCGGTGATCGACATCGACGCCGACGGCGACGCCCTGCGCTCCACCAACGACGGCGACGACGCGCTCGGCTACATCGAGATCGACGGCGGCACCTACAACCTCACCGCGGGCGCGGACGGGATCCAGGCGGTCACCGACGTGGTGATCAAGGGCGGCAACTTCGACATCACCACCGGCGGTGGCGCGGGCGCTTCGCTCAGCTCTGACGACTCTGCCAAGGCGCTGAAGGCCGGCGTGTACCTGGTGGTGAGCGGCGGGACCTTCCTCATCAACGCGGCCGACGACGCCCTGCACTCCAACGTGGCCCTCGCCGTCACCGGCGGCGACTTCGCGATCAGCACCGGGGACGACGCGTTGCACGCGGAGGCGGAGCTCACCGTACAAGATGGCTTCGTCGACATCGCCACCTGCTACGAGGGCCTGGAGGCCGCGAGCATCACGGTGGCCGGCGGCGACGTGCGCATCGTGTCGAGCGACGACGCCCTCAACGTCGCGGCGGGCGAGGACAGCTCCGGCGGCACCATCGCGGCCCAGAGCCTCGACATCGAGGGCGGCTACATCTACGCGGAGGCAGGTGGCGACGGCCTCGACTCCAACTCGGAGATCGTGATGTCGGGTGGCACCGTGATCGTCAACGGCCCCACCGACTCGGGCAACGGCGCCATCGACTACGACCGGACCTTCGAGATGAGCGGCGGCTTCCTGGTGGCGGCGGGGAGCAGCGGCATGGCGGAGGCCCCCAGCACCAGCTCCGGTCAGGCGTCCCTCGAGATCACCTACGGCACCTCGAGCGGTGGCGGCGGGCGCCCCGGCGGCGGGAGCAGCGGCTCCACCATGGCGGCGGGGACCCTGATCCGCATCGAGTCCAGCGACGGCGCGGAGCTCCTCACCTTCGCCCCCAAGAAGGCGTGGCAGTCGGTGGTGTTCTCCGCCCCGAGCCTCACCGACGGCCTCACCGGGAAGATCCTGACCGGCGGCACCGCTACGGGTGAGTCCCTGGACGGCCTGTACTCCGACGCGACCTACTCCGGCGGCACCGAGCGGACCTCCTTCACCGTCTCGACCGTGGTGAACCAGGTCAGCTTCCAGTAGTCCCAGAGGCTGTGCTAGGCCTCCCGCATGGGCGGCCCCCCGCGCTCCACCGGCGACAAGATCACCCTGGGGATCTTCGGCCTCGCGGCCCTCGGCGCCCTCGCCGTGGTGGTGCAGGGCCTGCGCATGCTGGGCCCCGACCCGGCCTGGGCGCACACCCTCCTCACCTGGGGCGGCGTTGCCTTGGTGCTCTTCGCCGTCCCCCTCTTCCTCGCCCCTGGCCTGCGCGCCAACCTCGCGATGAGCCTGGTGATGGTGGTGCTGTGCGCCTACGGCTTCAACGCCTTCCTCGCCTACGCCCCCTCGCCCAACCTGGCCGCGGTGAAGGCCCTCGAGGAGGCGCGCCGCGCGGTGCCCGGCTTCGACCACCGCACCACCCTCCAGGTCGTGCGTGACATGCGGGCCGACGGCGTCCCCGCGGTGCCCGCCCTGCTCGGGAACTACGCCCTCGACGAGCACAGGGGCGACGCCCTGCTCCCGCTCTCGGGCATCGCCACCGCCACCACCGTCCTGTGCAACGAGAGCGGCCGGTTCGCGATCTTCCCGTCCGACGAGCACGGCTACAACAACCCGCGGGGCCTCCCCGAGCAGGTGGACGTGGTGCTCGTGGGCGACTCCTTCGTCCAGGGCCAGTGCGTGCCCCCCGGGAAGGACGTGGCGGGCGCGCTCCGCAAGCGAGGTTACACCGCGGTCAACGCAGGTTGCGGCGGGAACGGGCCCCTCTTGAGCCTCGCCGCCCTCATCGAGTACGGCCTCCCGAGGAGGCCCAAGGTGGTGATCTGGGGCTTCGCGGGGAACGACCCCCATGACATGCAGGCTGAGTTGCTCGACCCGGTGCTCCGGCGCTACCGCGACGACCCCGCGTTCTCCCAGGGGCTCATGGGGCGCCAGG
>JACKEN010000105.1 GCA_020632995.1 Deltaproteobacteria bacterium
CCGCCGTAGCCGCCGCCGCAGCCCACGCCGGTGCAGTCCCGGGACCCGGGGCCGTTCTGCACGAGGTTCACCACCGCCGCGCAGCCCGCCACGGGGTGGGCCTGGATCCAGCTCTGGCCGCTCTGGGCCGGCCACGAGTGCCCGCAGTACGGGCGGCCGGTCACCGTGGTGCTCGTCCAGTCGTTGCACGTGCTCGCCATGCTCCCGCCCTGGAAGCGCCCGTCCCGGGTGGAGCCGGTGAGGATGTCGTGGTTGTCGGCGGTGCCCTGCGCGCCGGGGCCCGGCTGGTTCTTCTGGCTCTCGCCCCGCTCGTTCGGGAGGTCCGAGGAGATGACGGGGTCGCCGTCGGGCCGCGTACCCATCAGGCCCTGGAGATCCTGGGCCACCAGCCGCCCGTTCCTGTCATACCAGGGGCCCGAGCCGATGCGGTCGATCGCGTTCACCTGACCGCCGCCCTGGCCGTCGGTGGAGGCGCTCAAGAAGGCGCGCCACACCTTGCGACCCGAGCCCGGCAGCTCGCCCTCGGCGATCGCGGTGCAGATCGCGTCCGCCCCCGCCAGGCCGGTGGCCTGTCCGAAGCGGAGGTCGCCGCCGAAGCCGTTCTCGCTCCCGGAGAGGGCCAGCATGGCCTCGAGGCTGGTGACGAAGAAGCTGAAGTGCGGCAGGGCCTCGACCCCCGCGTCGGAGGTCATCGTACCCGCGTCCTCGGCCCCGCCCGCGTCGGTCACGGTGGTGCCGCCGTCGACGACCGCGGTGCCGCTGTCGACGACCGCGGTGCCGCCGTCGGCCACCGCCGCCCCGCTGTCGGCAAGCTGCCCTGCATCACTCGTCACGCCGCTGTCCTCGAGGACGGTGAGCTGCTCTTCACCGCAGGCGGAGAGGCCGAGGGCCAGAGGCAGGAGCGACCACGCCCAGCGGCGGGCCCGAGATGCGTCCAGTGATCGTGAGTTCATCGGTTGGTCCTCGTGCGGCTCAGCCACAGGTCAGGTCATCGCGGCAGGTCTCGCCCGCCGAGCAGTCATCGTCCGAGGCGCAGGACACCACGCCGGGCACCGTCAGGTTGCCGACCACCTCGGAGACGACCCCGAGCTCCACGCAGCCCACGCTGAGGGTGGTGGAGTCCACGGTCCGCCGGCTCATGGTGATGGTGGGGAAGCCGGCCACCCCGATGTCCAGGAGGGCGTCCACCAGCGCCGCGGGCACGTCGAAGGCGCCGTCGTCGGGCAGCGCGTCGCACTCCATCGAGGCCGCGATGCCGCCGTGGTGGGCGAGATCCAGCACCAGCCGCACCCGGGCCGCGTCGACCCCGCCCGGGGTCCAAGTGACGTGGAGATCCTGGCCCCCGGTGAGCTCCAGCTCGGTCGGCGCGCCGGCGAGCGCGGTGATGCCCACGCCCTCGAGGGTGAAGGCCTCGACCGCGTCCCCGGCCGCGCTCAGGGTGATGGCGGCGCCCTCGTCGAAGGCGGGGTGCGGGAGCGACGTCGCGCCGTTGGAGTAGTAGGCCACGCTGGACGGCTCCATCGTCAACTCGGCTTTCAAGCCGCCGACCGTCACCGCGCCTACGCTCTGCGCCCGCGGGTACGCTATGCACGTCCCGTCCTCGCCGCAGGTCTCGGACGCACCGCAGGCGGGATCGCAGAACAGGTTGCGCCCCTCCAGGATGCGGCAGCTGCCCTCGGTCGCGGTGACGGCGCGGACGTTGGCCGGCACCACGCCGTCGAAGACCCGGCCCTCCACCGCGCTGAAGCCCTCGGCGAGCCGGACGGTGAAGCTCCCGACCCGCGCGTCCGCCGCGCAGGGGGTGTAGGCCAGGGCCGCCACGCCGGCGTCCGGCGTGGGGCCCGAGGAGGAGCTGGGGCTGCCGCAGGCGGTCGCGGCCACGAGCCCCAGGATCGGTGTGAGCGCCGCCCTCATGGGTTGGCGGCCCCGAAGGTCTGCTCGGCGCAGGTCATGAACGCCCCGGTGCCGTCCGGGCTCCGGCAGTACGAGGGGTCGGCCGCGTCGGTGGCCCAGGTCACGGTGTCGGCCACCGCGTCGGCGGCGTCGTAGAGGGTGACGCTGTCGGAGCCGCCCAGCCCGAAGAGGTGGTCGAAGTTCTTCACCAGCACCAGGTAGCCGCCCGCGCCGATCGTGGTGCCGGTCGGCAGCGTGTAGCGGTGATCATCGGTGGTGGGATCGGTGGGATCCCAGCCGTCGTCGGTCACCGACCAGCCCTCGAGGTCGACCTCGGTGGCCTCCAGGTTGATCAGCTCGATCTGGTCGTCGCCGGTGGAGGTGACCTCGTTGATGAAGACCTGGAGGGTCCCCACCACGCAGCCGCTCACGTCGTAGCCTTCGCAATCCGCGTTGCAGCTCAGGGTGCCCGAGGCGTAGCCGAGCGACTCGCAGCTCTCTGACGCCAGGTCCGCGCCGTCGCAGACCTCTCGCGCCTCCACCAGGTCGTTGCCGCACTCCGACGGCTCGTTTGCCACGTTGGCGGCGCCCGGGGTCGGGGTGTCGAGGGTCATGAAGTCCCCGGTGCCGTCGGGGATGCGGCCCCAGCTCCGGGTCTCGGGTGAGCCCTCCTCGGGCCAGTCCGCCCGGTCGAGCTCGACCCCGTCGGGGTCGAAGATCACCACCAGCTCGTCCGAGCCGAGCCCGAAGCCCACCTCGGCGTCGCTCACCACCTGCACCAGGTAGCCGCCCGCCTCGATCACCGTGCCCGCGCCGAAGGTGGCCCTGAGCGGCCGGTCCGGATCGTCGCTGAAGTGGACGCCCTCGAGGTCGATCGCCTCGCTGGACCCGTTGTAGAGCTCGAACCAGTCGTCGGGGCTCCCCGCCGCCGCCACCTCGTTCACCACCAGGCCCGCGAAGCTGCGGACCCCCGCGTCGGTCTCCACCCCGGAGTCGGCCTCCACCCCGGAGTCGGCGAACCCGGCGTCCTGGACCACGCCGCTGTCGGCGCTGACGCCCGCGTCCGGGTCGGCGGAGTTGCTCTCACCGCAGGCGGCGGCGAGGACGATGAGGATGGGGGAATAGCGTTGGATCCGCATGGGGCAGCCTCTGGCTCACCCCACGAACACCCGAGGGCGCGGGTTCGCGCACCCGGATTGTCACACGACGGTCATGCGCAAGCGGAGCGC
>JACKEN010000106.1 GCA_020632995.1 Deltaproteobacteria bacterium
GAGAAGATCCCGGTGACGATCCGCGCGTACTTCCCGCCCGGGGTGGGCGTGACGGTCCAGGGCCTGCCCGAGATCGACGCGGAGGGCGTCACCCTCGACCCGCCCACCGGCGAGCCTCGTCAGCGCGAGACCACGCTCGACGGCAGGCCCTACCTCGAGGCGTCGTGGTCCGCGTCGCTCACCTTCGTGAAGAGTGGACCCCAGACGGTCGACGTGCGCCTGCCCGCCACCCTCCAGTGGCGTGAGCGGTCTTCGCGCTCCGGTCGACGCTCACCGCTCGAGGACATGTTCTCGGACGACTTCGACGCCCTCTTCTCCAACGGCAACATGCCCTCGATGGCGCGCGCGTTCTCGATGCTCCGGGGCTTCGATCCCTCCGACATGTTCGGGAACGTCCGCACCAAGGAGGTGATGCTCCGGCGCGGTCGGACCAGGGTCGACGTCGCGCCCCTGCCCGAGGGAGGGCGGCCCGCCTCCTTCTCCGGCGCGGTGGGCGAGTTCGACATCTCGATCGACGCCCCCGAGACCGACGTCGCGGTGGGTGAGCCAGTCACCTTGCGCTTCACGATCACCGGGCGTGGGAACTTCGAGCGCCTGGCGTTCGAGGGCGTGCCCACCAGCGACGCGCTGAAGACCTACGCGCCCTCCGTGGTCGAGCGGCCTACGCGGCAGGGGCGCTCCGACGCCGAGGTCTTCGAGCAGGTGGTCATGGCGCGGCAGGCCGGCACCGTCGAGGTGCCCGCGCTCCAGTTCGCCTACTTCGACCCGAACAGGGGCGCCTACGTCGAGCGGAGCACCCCGCCGATCCGGCTCGACGTGCGCCCCGCGCCCGCGGGGGTCGCCGCGGTGAGCGCCGCGCCCACGCCGGGTGCAGGCGAACCTGCCGAGGCGCAGTCCGACGCGCTCGACCCGGTCCAGACGGAGCTCGGCCGGCTCGAGCGTGAGACGATCGCCTTGCACCACCGCGCCTGGTTCCTGCCGTCGGCGATCGCGCTGTTCCTCATCCCCGCCGGCGCGCTCGTCGCGCGGCGGCGGCGGGCGCGGGGGCCGAGCCATCGCGCCCTCGCGCGCGCTCGGCGGCGCGGTGCCCGCGGGGCCCTCATGCGCCTCGACGCGGCGGCGGCGGGCACGGACGTCACCGCGTTCCTGGACGCGGCCTACGACGCCGTGCGCACGGAGCTCGGCCGGCGGTGGTCGATGCCACCCGAGGCCATCACCCGCACCGACGTCGAGGCGAGGCTGGGTAGAGAGCACGAGAGCGTCGCGCTCTTCGACCTGATCGATCGCGCGCGCTACGGCGCCAAGCCCACCACCATCGACTTCGGACGCTGGCGCGCGGTCGTCGCGCGCCTGCTGGAGGAAGAGTCATGACCATCAAGAACGTCAGCTCGGCCCTCGCGCTCGTCGCGACGGCCCTGTTCGTGTCCAGCGCGCTGGCCGCCACCCCGCACGAGTCGTTCCAGGAGGCGAACCGCGCGCTGTCCGCCGGCCACTACGAGGAGGCAGCGCGCGCCTACGAGGCCATCTTGGCCGAGCACGGGGGCGCCCCGGGCCTGTACACCAACCTCGGCCGGGCCTACCAGGGGCTCGGCGAGGTCGGCCCGGCGGTCGCCGCGTACGAGCGCGCCCGCCAGATGATGCCCTTCGATCGGCGAGTGCAGGCGCGCCTCGACGCACTCCGGCAGCAGGCAGGCCTCGAGGCCCCGGCGCCGGGTATCTTGCGCTACCTCGCAGACGGGAGCCCCGAGGTGTTCTCGTGGATCCTCATCGCGTCCGGCCTGCTCCTGTCGGGGATCGCGGTGGCGTGGGCGCTTCGGCCGGCGCGCAAGTGGCGCCCGCTGTTGGCCCTCGGGATCCTCGGGTTCGCGCTGAGCGTGCCTGCGGTGGCGGCGTGGGAGCGGTGGCACCCCGACTACGTGGTGGTCGCCGACTCCGCCGCCGCGCGCATCTCACCCTTCGGCGACGCGGAGGCCGCGTTCTCGCTCAAGCCGGGTGAGGTGCTGAGGGGCGGGCGCGAGATCCACGGCTTCGTCTTCGTCACCACGCCTGACGGACGACGTGGCTGGGTGCAGCAAGACCAGTTGACGGACCTGGCCGCTCCCGCTGCAGGCCGCGGGCTGAAGGTGATATGAGGGACGGCTGGCAGGCCTCTCCAAGGTGATGGAGGCCACGTGCGGGCGCCACCCTCGACCCCCGCCCGAGACTCTGCCACCCTCCGCGCGTGCTGAAGGTCCACCACCTCGAGAACTCCCGCTCCCAGCGCCTGCTCTGGCTCCTCGAGGAGCTCAGCCTCGAGTACGAGCTGCAGCTCTACAGGCGGGACCCGAAGACCCAACTCGCGCCGCCCGAGATGCGGAAGATCCACCCCCTCGGGAAGTCGCCGCTCCTCGAGGACGACGGGGTCGTCTACGCGGAGACCGGCGCGATCATCGAGCACGTCCTCGAGAAGCACGGGCAGGGCAGATTGCAGGCGACGGACGAGGAGGGGCGCCGCCGGCAGCGCTTCTGGCTCCACTACGCGGAGGGGTCGCTCATGCCCCTGCTCCTCCTCAAGCTCATCTTCACCAAGATCGAGTCCGGCCCGATGCCCTTCTTCATCAAGCCGATCGCGAAGGGCATCGTGCAGAAGGTCGACGCCGCCTTCACTGGTCCGCAGTCCAAGTTGCACTTCGACTTCGTCGAGGCCGAGCTCGGCCGCTCGACCTGGCTCGCGGGGGCGGAGCTGACCGCGGCCGACATCCAGATGAGCTTCCCCCTCGAGGCGGCCGCCTCGCGCTTCGGGCACGGGGGCCAGTACCCGAACATCCGGGCCTTCGTGGAGCGCGTGCACGCCCGCGAGGCCTACAAGCGCGCGCTGGAACGGGGAGGTCCTTATGCCTACGCGTAGCGACACGGTGCTCGTGGGGGCCCTCTTCGCCCTGGCCGCTTGCGCCGCACCCCGTATCGCGCGGGCGCAGCAGCAGGAGGCCCTCGAGCGTCACATCGCCCAGGAGGGCAAGGAGCGCTTCGAGGCCTGCAAGGCGCATTCCCCCGACGCGGGTCCGGTGCAGGTCGACTTGCTGATCAGCCTCCGTCACCCGA
>JACKEN010000107.1 GCA_020632995.1 Deltaproteobacteria bacterium
CTCTTCGATCCCCAGGCCCCGCCGCGGGGCGAGGCCCAGGACTGGGCGGCGATGACGACCCAGGAGTTCGTGTCCGCGGTGCAGGCGGGCGGCATCGTGGGCATGGGCGGCGCCGCCTTCCCGAGCCACGTGAAGTACGCCCTGCCCGAGGGCAAGGTGTGTAAGCGCCTGATCCTGAACGGGGCGGAGTGCGAGCCGTACCTCACGAGCGACCACCGCCTGATGGTGGAGCGCCCGATGGCGGTGCTCGAGGGGGCGGAGATCCTCGCCCACCACCTCAAGGCCGAGGCGGTGACGGTCGGGGTCGAGGCGAACAAGCCGGACGCGCTCGAGGCCCTGCGCGGGGCCATCGCCGAGCGGAAGTGGGCCATGCCGATGGAGGTGAAGGGCCTCCCGGTGAAGTACCCGCAGGGCGCGGAGAAGATGCTGGTGAAGGCCCTCTTCGACGTGGAGATCCCGGCCGGGAAGCTCCCCCTCGACGTGGGGTTCGTCGTCAACAACGTCGGCACCTCGGCCGCGATGGCGGACTGGCTCCTGCGGGGCGAGCCGCTCATCGAGCGGGTGGTGACGGTGTCCGGCCCCGGGGTGAAGACGCCGAGCAACCTGGTGGTGCCGATCGGGACCCCGGTGCGCGAGGTGCTGAACCGCGCGGGCGGGCTGACCCAGGACACCAAGCTGGTGGTGATGGGCGGGCCGATGATGGGCATGCCGCTCGCCAGCCTCGACGCGCCGGTGCTG
This sequence comes from Deltaproteobacteria bacterium, assembly GCA_020632995.1. Classification (GTDB taxonomy): domain Bacteria; phylum Myxococcota; class Kuafuiibacteriia; order Kuafuiibacteriales; family Kuafuiibacteriaceae; genus JACKEN01. The sequence goes on from JACKEN010000107.1 coordinate 739, forward strand.
AAGGGGACGTCGGGCCTGCTCGCCTTCACCCAGTCCCAGACGAAGATGCCCGACGAGTACGCGTGCGTGCGCTGCGGGCGGTGCCTCGAGGCGTGCCCGTACTTCCTCAACCCGTCGCGCCTCGGGCGCCTGGGCAAGGCCGGGCGCTTCGAAGAGATGGAGCGCTACTTCGTGATGGACTGCGTGGAATGCGGCTCCTGCACCTGGGCCTGCCCCTCGGGCGTGCCCATCGTACAGCTGATCCGGGTGGCGAAGGCTACCTTGCGATCGAAGGGCGCGAAGAAGTGAGCGGCTTCATCCACTCCGAGCAGGACCACCTGATCCTGCACGCGTCGCCCTTCGTGCGGACCCCGGTGACCACCGGCCGCATCATGCGCGACGTGATCCTGGCCCTCATCCCGGTGCTGGGGGCGGCGATCTACAACTTCGGCCTCAGCGCGATCATGGAGGTGATGGTCGCGACCATCGGGGTGGTGGGGGCGGAGGTGATGTTCACCACCCGGCGGCCCCGCACCGCGTCCCTCGGTGACGGCAGCGCGCTCCTCACCGGCATCATCCTCGGCCTCACGCTGCCGCCCGGCCTCCCGCTGTGGATGGCCCTGGTGGGCGGCCTGGTCGCGGGCGGGGTTGGCAAGATGGTCTTCGGCGGCCTCGGCCACAACCTCTTCAACCCCGCCCTGGTGGGCCGGGCCTTCCTGCAAGCGGCCTTCCCCACCGCGATGACCACCTGGGCCCCGCCCGACGGCTCGTGGGCCGCGCGCCCCGAGGCCCTCTCGGTGCCGATGCTGCACGGGGTCGACGCGGTCACCGCGGCAACTCCACTTGCGCGGATGAAGTTCGAGCACGTGGCCGCGCCTACCCTGGATCTGTTCACGGGGCAGACCCCGGGCTCGCTCGGCGAGACCTCTGCCCTGATCATCGCGCTCGCGGCGATCTACCTCATCGCTCGCCGCGCGATGGACTGGCGCATCCCCGCGTCGATCCTGCTCACGGTGGTGGTGTTCTCGGGCGCCCTGTACCTGATCAACCCCGAGGTGCACCCCACGCCCTGGTTCATGCTGATGTCGGGCGGCCTCTTGTTCGGCTCGGTGTTCATGGCTACGGATCCCGTGACCTCGCCCACCGCCCCCAAGGCGACCTGGCTGTTCGGGGTCGGGGTCGGGGTGGTGGTGGTGCTGGTGCGGCGCTGGGGCGGCCTGCCGGAGGGCGTGATGTACGCCATCCTGCTGATGAACGGGGCGACGCCCCTGTTGGAGCGGTTCTTCCAGCCGCGGCCCTTCGGGCGGGGAGGCCCGGTATGAACGAGGCGGCCGAGAACAAGCCGGTCTCGAGCGTGCGGCTCGCAGGCACCCTTGCGGTGGCGGGGATCCTGTCGGGGACCCTGCTCGTGGGGGCCTACGAGGTGACCACCCCGATGATCGAGGCCCACCGGCGCGAGGCGCTGCGGCGCGCGGTGTTCCAGGTGGTGCCGGGCGCGGACCGGATGCGCAAGCTGGCTTACAACGGGAGCGAGCTGGTGCCGGTGAGCGAGGACGACAAGGGCCCCGCGGTCTACGCCGCGTGGGGCAAGGACGGCTTCCTGGGCTGGGCGGTGGCGAACGAGGGCGCGGGCTTCCAGGACACCATCCGCCTGTTGTGGGGCATGTCGCCCGACGCCAAGAAGGTGGTGGGCATGGCGGTGCTCGAGAGCCGCGAGACGCCCGGCCTCGGCGACCGCATCTACAAGGACCCCGCGTTCAAGAAGGAGTTCAGCGATCTGTCGGTGGAGCCCACCATCGAGGTGGTGAAGGCGGGGGAGGGCAGCGCGCCCAACCAGGTCGACGGCATCACCGGCGCCACCATCTCTTCGAAGGCGGTGGTGAAGATCATGAACGCGGGCAACGCGGAGTGGCTGAAGCGGCTCCCCGCCCAGCCGCCGGTGGAGGCCCC
>JACKEN010000108.1 GCA_020632995.1 Deltaproteobacteria bacterium
GTCGCCTTGTCCATCACGATGCGCCCGCCGTGCGCGACGACCGCGCGCGCCGCGGCGTCGACGTCGGCCACCGCGAAGGTGCACTCGAACCCGAACATCGGCTTGCCGGCCACGATGGCGCGCCGCTCCTGGAGCGCCCCGGCCACCGCGCCCTCCGCGCGGGTGCGGATCTGGTAGAAGCCGGGCGGGCCCCAGGGCTCGATGCGCCACGCGAACACGCCCTGGTAGAACCCCCTGGCGCGCTCGAGGTCGTCCGCGTTGATGGCGAAGTGCCTAAGATCGTTCATCGTTCCCGGACGGTACGCCGGAGCGGCGGTGGCCGACTTCCGCTATCATGCCAATGAATGTCGGATTCTCGCCTCGTGGTCCGGTCCTACGCGGTCACCCATCCGCCGAACCTCGACCTCCCCACCCGCCGCTACGAGGCCTGGGATCAGCTCTGCTTCGCCTCGCAGGGGGTGATGAACGTCGAGACCTCGGACGGGACGTGGGTCGTCCCGCCGCATCGCGCGGTGTGGATCCCGGCGGGGACCCAGCACGCGGTGCGCATGACGGGGCGGGTCAGCCTGCGCACCCTCTTCTTCGCCGAGCGCATCACGCGCCGGCGCCTCCCGCGCGCGTGCCGAGCGGTGAACGTGTCTCCGCTCCTGCGTGAGCTGGTGCTCCACGTGTGTCGGATCGGCATCCTCCACGCCAGCGTGGCGGAGGAGGTCCGCCTCGCCCGCGTGGTCCTCGATCAGCTCGTGCTGCTCGAGGCGGTCCCGCTCCAGCTCCCGCTCCCCGCGGATCCGCGGGCGCGCGTCGCGGCCGAGCATCTCGCTGCGGAGCCCGGCGCTCCCGGCGCCATCGAGCGGGCCGCACGCGCCTCGCGCGCCTCGCGTCGGACCCTCGAGCGCTTGTTCGCCGCCGAGACGAACATGACGCTCGGCCGATACCACCAGCGCGCGCGGATCATCGCCGCGCTCCGGCTCCTCGCGGGCGGCGCGGCGGTGACCCACGTGGCCCTCGAGGTCGGCTACGCCACACCGAGCGCGTTCATCGCGGCGTTCAAGGCGGAGCTCGGCACCACCCCCGGCCGCTACTTCGCCCAACCCGGCCGGCGAGGCTAGCCGCCGTCCCGCAGGTCGAGGTCGAAGCCCCAGCCGAGCCCCAGGATGTGGAGGGTGGGGGTGTCCTCGTCCGCGTGCAGCGTCTCCACCCGGTAGAAGACCTCGATCGACTGGCGCTCGGTCAAGGCGTACTCGGTGCCCACCGTGAGCCGGAGGGTGTCGCGCTCCGCCTGATCGAAGTCGTCGAGGCCCACGTAGAGCTCGGCCGATGCCTTGGGGCGCCAGTCCTCCCAGCCACGCCAGGTGACCGAGACGAGGTTGCGCAAGGTGGCCTTCCATTGGTTGTTCGCGTCGGGTCGGTACTTCTCGGTGAGCCGGAGGCGGTAGCCGAGGCGCAGGTCCCCGAGATCGAGGCGGGCCATCAGGTCGGCGGCCAGGCGGTGGCGAGTCACCAACGCCTCGTCGCCGTCGCGCTCGTAGGAGGGGCGGTAGGTGAGGCCGAGCGCCAGCCACCTCGTGGGGCCATACTCCACGCCCAGGTCCACCATGGCGGCCGAGAGCTGGCGCGGATCGTCCAGCTGCAGGCGGACCTGCGGGGCCACCGAGAGCTCCAGGCGCTTGGCGGGCTCCAGGGCCAGCTTCGCCTCGAGCCAGGTCTGCAGGTCTTCGGCCTGAGCGGGGGTGGAGAGCGCGAGGACGGGCAGGGCCAGGAGCGCGGGCCTCATGACGTGCTCCGCTCCGGTTCGCCCTGGAGCGCGAGCCGGGGCCGCGCGGGCGCGACCTCCGGTGCGGTCGCAGGCTGGGTTGCGAGCGGGGCCTGGTGGTAGACGGTGAGCTCGGCCGAGTCCCGCAACAGGTCGATCCGGTGGATCTCCACCTTCACCACGTCGAGGCCGGTGCGCCGAGTGATGTCGGCGTGGAGGTCGGCCAGGCGCTCGGGGCGCAGGAGCGAGAGGTCGTCGTACAACAGCGGGGTGGAGGCCTGGCGGCGGGCGCGGGGGTTCATCTCCACCGCCCAGGTGATGCCGAGGATCAGCCCGTTGACCACCATCAGCTCGACCAGGCTCACCTCGCGGTTGGCCACCGCGTTGATGATGGCCACTCCGATGACGATGAACATGTAGGTCAGGTCCCGCATCCGGATCGCCTCGGTGCGGTAGCGCAGGATCCCGAACACCGCGAACAGGCCGAGGGCGAAGCCAAGCTCCATCGGCACCTTGCTGAGGAGCAGGCACATCGAGAACGTGATCACGTTGAAGGTGAAGTACGTGAAGACGAACTCCTGGCTCTTGTAGAGGCGCCGGTACACCGCCAGCACCAGGATGGCGGTGACCCCGAGGTCCAGCGCGAGGCGACTGAGCAGCTTCAAGAGGTCGGGCGCGTCGATGAACACGCCAAGGCCGAGGAGTTCGCTCATGGATCAGATCCTTTCGATGGCCCGCAGGCTGGGGAGGAGCCGGTTCCTGCGCACGGCGGGGTGGGTGACGGCCACCGCGGCGACGTACTTGCTCAAGGAGCGCCGCTTCACCCCCTCCGCGGCGAGGGCCCGCATGATCGGGGTGGTGGTGGC
>JACKEN010000109.1 GCA_020632995.1 Deltaproteobacteria bacterium
CGGAGCAGGGCGAACGCGCTGAGCGCGGCCCCCAGCACCATGGGCGGGAGCACGTAGGCCAGCGCAGGGTAGCTTGCCGGCCAAGCCGCCGCGACGCCAACCGCCGTGGCCCCCAGGCGCACCAGCTCCAGCCAGCGGGCCCAGCTCCGGCCCTCGTTCAAGCCGTTGAGGCTGGCGAGCGCGAGCAGCACCGCGGCCCCCAGGGCCACCTTGAGCCCCGGCTGATCACCGTGCTTCAGCAACAGGAATCCGGGCATCACCGCCACCACCAGCGCGAAGTGCCACAGCGTGTAGCGGCGCACCGCCGCCGGCACCGCGGGGTCGTACTTGGGGGGCGGCCAGGCGCGCGGGGCCTTGTCACCCGCGAGATCGTCGGGGAGCCAGCCGGGCGGCTTCAGGAACAGGCGGAGCTTGTCGCCCCAGCGGCGGGTGCGGGCGGCGCGGCGCGCGGTGAGCACCCAGCTGTGCAGGTTGACCCAGAAGGGGTTGAAGCTCTCGCTGGGCTCGGTGATGCCGTAGACGACCTCCTCGCCCTCGGGCTCGAAGGTGCCGAAGAGCTTGTCCCAGATGATCAGGGTGCCGGCGTGGTTGCGGTCGATGTACTGCGGGTTCTGGCCGTGGTGCACCCGGTGGTGGGACGGGGTGTTGAGGAACAGCTCCAGCGGCCCCATGCGCCCGATGAGCCGGGTGTGGATCCAGAACTGGTAGAGCGTGTTGACCGAGACGTGCACGAAGAACACGAGCGGCGGCACCCCGAGCACCGCGAGGGGGAGGTAGAAGACCCACGAGAAGCCGGGCTGCAAGGCAGATTGCCGGAGCGCGACCGAGAGGTTGTACTCCTCGCTCTGGTGGTGCACGACGTGCGCCGCCCACAGGAAGTTGATCTGGTGGCTGAGGCGGTGGAACCAGTAGTAGCAGAAGTCCACGCCGAAGAAGGTGGCCACCCATACCCAGGGGTCCGACGCGGAGAGCTCGAACAGCCCCACGTGCTCCTCGACCCAGATGTACGCGCCCGCCGTGAGGGCCACGAGGAACACCTTCAGCACCTGCTGCATCACCCCGCAGGACAGGTCGCTCATCGAGTCGGCGAAGCGGACGAGCGAGGCGCCCTTTCGGCGCGCCGCCCAGACCTCCAGTCCGAAGAGCCCCATGAACACCGGGACCGCGAAGGCGATGGGATCCACGGATGGGAGGAGACCCGAAGGGCCTCGACAGCGCAATGGGACGCCCCCGGGCGCCTGGCGATGGGCGGTACGAACGAAAAGCAGTTGGGCTCTGCGCAACCGGCGGCGACCGGGCGCGATGATCCTGATGTGGTATATAGGAACACACCACCGCCTGACCCCCTGCGGCGCGAGCATCGGCGCCTGTGGGATCTCCTCCCGCGGCTCCTGATCCGACAGTCTCAGCTCGAGGCCCTCGCCCGCAGGACCCCCCGCCAGCAGCGCGAGCTCGTGGTGCTGCGCGGCCAGGTGGACGTCCTGCGCCGGCAGAGCCACCGCATCAGCGAGGTGCTTCGGGCCGAGGCTCGCGGACCGCATCCAGAGGGGTAACCCTTTGTGGTCGGTCCAGCTCCACCAAACGACCGTTGCCAGGCACACACCTGGCGCGCCTAATCCGCCGCGCATGACGCGCGTGGGTTCACTCGCTCTCCTGGTCGCGGTCGTGGTGGCGGCGGGGTGCGAGCAAGATCAGCTCTACACTGCTCCGGCGCCCTACGACGGCGGGGTGGCTCCGGACGCGGGCTTCCCGGACTCCGGGATCCGCGAGATCCGTGACGCGGGCTTCCTCACCCAGGACTCGGGCATGGCCGACGCCGGCTTCCCGCCCCCCGCGGTGGAGCCGGTCTACATCCACACCGGCGACACGCTCTACAGCTACGACCCCGACGCCAACACCACCACGCTCATCGGCCAGTTCCACGATCGCAACGGCCCCCTCGACCGCCAGATGGTGGACATCGCCATCGACAACAACGGCACCATGTACGGCGGCACCCGCGACCCGGACGGTGAGCCGACCGCCAACGAGGTCTTCGTCATCGACCCCGAGACCGGCTTCTGCACCCTGCGCTTCCGCTTCGACGACTTCCTGAACGGCATGACCTTCCTGCCCGACGGCCGGCTGGTCATCGCGGGCGAGCAGGTCAGCGTGGTCGAGCCCTCCAACGGCTCGGTGCTCCTCGAGTTCCCGGCCGCGCGCGACTACGAGACCTCCGGCGACATCGTGGGTCTGCCCGACGGCAAGCTCTACTGGACGGTGCGCGGCGCCGACACCGACATGGTGGTGCGCATCGACCCCGCGAGCGGCCGCATCACCAACCTCGGCGACGCCCGCCTCAAGAGCATCTTCGGCCTCGGCTACGCCGAGAACCAGCTCTTCGGCTTCTCGAGCACCGGCTACGTGGTGGTGATCAACCCCATCAACGGCGCGGTCCTCCGCCAGGAGCGCCTCGACGG
>JACKEN010000011.1 GCA_020632995.1 Deltaproteobacteria bacterium
GTGAAGGTGATCAGCGGGCTGACGACGCAGAACTGCGCGACGGGAACGGTGAGTGGGCCGGCGGGGTTCATCACCTGCCCGGATGCCTACGTGACCAGCGTGGATGAGACGCCGTGGGTGCACCCGCAGCCAGGGTCTGATCCGTGTCTGCCCTGCCTGGTTCGTATCCAGAATCCCGCTCAAGCATCCATCTTGGTGGAGAGGAGCCTCCTATGGCAGAAGGCTTGGTTGGTGCTTGAGGGTATTGGCGGCGGTCAGGCTGAGTTCGTAGATCTCCAAGGCATCATTGAGAAGGAGGGCCTTGGGACGCCTTCTCAGGACCCTGGCTTGATACTGGAAAATGTTCCCGTGTCTGCAGGTCTCTCAAGTGGCTATCGCGCAAAGCTCCTGGTGGTCACTCAGTTCGGTGCGGGGCCGCCGGTGACCGTAGCTTCGGAGTTGCCCGTTCGCTGAGAGGTCGGTACTGTGAAGCGGCCGCTCGGGACGGTGATCCGGAACGCCGCCCAGTCAGCATCCGGCACCGCTCGGGCCACGGCACGGGTTGCATCAAACAGCCGCGATGTCGCGGAGCCGCTACTCTCGTAGAAGTGGCGCATCACAATCCGAGCGAGCTCGCCTCCCACGGCGCGATCGGTGCCCACCACTTCATGTGCTCCCGCGATTAGAAACGCGTCGGTCATGGACCAGCTTGCGTCTTCCAGCCGGTGTCGGCTGGTGTCACAGCCTGAAAGCACCACGGTCTCTGGCACATGGGTGCTGGCCAGCACATCGGCCACGGTTAGCCACAGGTCATCGCGTAGGCGTAGACCTGTGCGGAGGGCGGTCTCGGATCGCTCTGCGTGGCCTGCGAAGTGCAATTTCTGTGCTCTGCTGAGTAGGCTCGCCAGTGTATTGGGCGTCAGGTTCGCTAGCAGAGGTCGTTCAGTGAGGATTCCATTCTGGCCAAGAAGGAGCGCTACTTCCTGAATCTCGCGCGAACTTGATAGGTTTGGTCGATCGTCGCCGAGGAGGAGCACGACATTCGACTTTGCCCGGATTGGCGTGGGTTGTCGGGGTGCGGCGTAGGTCGTCGGCACGGACAGGCCGAGTGGGCTCCCACGGTACGTCAGTGCATGGACAGCCACGTTGCGCATGGCCCCGACAGGCACCAACTGGACCTCCTGATAGCGCCGAAGGTCGGTGGGTAGCGCGGCTAGCAAATCCGTTGCGATCACGTTCACCGTCTTTGTGCTTGTAGGAACGGAGACTGCCTCCGTGTGCTCCGCATCTCGAGTTATCGCCCACCACCGATCCAGCCCAGGTTGGAGGAGCACCTGAATACCACCGACTGGAGGCCGAGGTTGTTCTCCTGTACGAGGTTCTGTGTACTCGAGGGCGCCTTCTAGTGCTTCGGCGGCTTTGCGCTCCTCCTCGTCTACCTCACGCCCCAGGGATTGGGCGGTGTCCGCCGGAGCCGCCCAGAGCTCGGCACGCTTGCGGGCGGCCAGGGCCCTGTGAGCATGATACTGCTTCAGCAGCGTCTCCCGGGTGGTACGGTCTTCCGGCGTGAGGCGACGACCGATCGGTGAGGCACCGGCGAACGATAGCCGCTGAAGTGCCTGGTGTGCCGCTCGGAAGGCATCCTCTGCATGCCCAGAGCCAGCAAGATGGTCCACCGCGATCCGGCCCCACATGCCGGTCAGGCTCGCATGAGCCTGGGCATCACCCAGATCTGCCGCTGCGTGGGGAAGCCGTCGTACAGCCTCGGCCGCTCTGTTGAGGCTTTCCTCTGCGGTCGGCCTGCCAAGGGCGTGCTCGGACATCGCCAGCCCCAGCAGTGCTTCCGCTTGGATGCGAGGCTCAAGGCCTTGCTCGGCAGAGACCTTGGCGAACGTCGCAGCTGCGTTGGCCCAGTCGTTTGCCAGGAACTGAAGCCGAGCGCTCAATAGCCCGTCCCAGGCCACAAACTGGCGACTGGGGGTGGCGCTGTGTGCGACGGTCTGCCAGCGCCGGCCGGCTGCGACGTCCCCTCGTTGTACAGCGTCCAAGACCAAGTTGAGGGCCGTGTTGTAGGTTGGGAGGTTGCAGCTTTCCGCCACCAACTGGGCCTTCTTCAGGATGGTAGTTGTGCCATCGTCATCAAACGATGGGTTACTCGAAGACGCTTGTTGGCTGAGGATGGACTCGCGTGCCATGAGCCTCGACCAGCCGGCATTCGTCAGCGGTGACTCTCGTTGCCTGCAATTCAATTCGTCGATATTGGCAAGTATCACCGCCTCGAGACCTCGGGCCCGTTCCACGAAACCACTCTGGCGAAGGAGTGGGAGGGCTACTTGGTCTGCGACCCAGATGGAGTAGGTCTCGTCCAGGCGCTCACCATAGGCTCGGAGGTCCATCAGGAGTTGAATCGCTCCCGAAGCGTCCCCACCCTGCCGCGCCAACTGAGCCTCGGCGTACGCCATCCAGATCAGCGCCAACCCATCCCGCGCATCCGCCTGCTGCCCCGCCTTCAGCTCCGCCTCGCTCCGCGCCAGGTCCCCCTGCTGCAACCTGCTCTGCGCCGCGACGAACCGGAACACCGTCCGCTGCTGCCTCCGCTCCAACCCCTCCGCCAGCAAGATACCTTGCCGCAGCAGCCGGTCTCGCACCGGGCCCGCCACCGGGGCGATCCGGCTGTGCGCCGCGGCCAGCAGCTCGAGCCGGGCCGAGGGGCTCAGGGTGGGGAGGAGGAGGGCGAGGTCGTCAGCGGTCTTCCCCTCCAAGAGCTTCGGGTCCAGCTTCGGGCGGGCCGCGCGGCGCTGTACCCCGAGGCGGGGGATCCCCTCGACCCGGACCACGGTGTCGAGGGTCGGGCCGGTGGTGGCGGTTGGGGTCAGGGTGAAGCGGTGGCCGCCGAGGGCTCGGGTGGGCTCGCTCGTGGTGTAGCCGGTGGCCTCGACCCGGGGGTGGGCGGCGGTGCTGCTCTCCACCCAGACGGTGAGGGGGCCCTCGGCCTGGCAGACGCCCTGGGCGTCCCAATCCGAGCAGCCTGAGACGAGGAAGCCGTCGGTGGCGGGGGGCGGGGTGGGTGGGCCCGAGGGGGCGCAGGCGGCCCAGAGCAGGCCGGCCACCAGGGGCGTGAGCCGGGCCCCGGGACTCATGGAGAGGGCCTAACCCAATTGGAGGATGCGGGAAAGCGCCGCCAACTGTCGCTTTTGCTGCCCCAACCTCCGGCATAGCCGCGAAGGGGCATTTGAGGCTCCGTTGATGCTGGCTGCTGCGACACTCTCCGCGCCCTGGATGGGCTCCGAACCCCTCCCGTGGCCTGCCCTGGTTTCGAGGGCGGTGGCTTGGGCGGCGCGGTGTGGTAAGCGGCTCGCGGGGACCTGGGTGGAGGGCTTGAGCGATAGGGCGCGGCTGCGGGCTGCGGTGGCGGGTGATCGGGCGGCCCAGACCTGGATGGTCCAGCGGCTGAACCCGGTCCTCCACAAGGCGGCGGCGGGGCTGTTGTGGTCGGTGCGACCCATGCTCCAGGGGCGGCCTTCGCGCCAGGAGCTGGTGGATCTGGTCCACGACGGCTGGGACATCCTGCTCGCCGACCAGGGGCGCATCCTGATGGCCTGGGACCCCGACCTGGGGGCCCTGGAGCCGTACGTGGGCGCCGTGGTGAAGAAGCGCCTGATCTCCAAGCTCCGGACCCTGAAGCACAACCCGTTCACGGACCGGCCGCTCGAGCCGGAGGTGATCCAGCGGGTGGTGGGGATCGGGAACGGGCTCTCTGCTCGGGTCGAGGACGCGGATCTGGTGAGCAAGGTGCTCGTGCAGGTCTGGGAGCGCCTGACGCCCCTGGGCCGCGAGGTGCTCCAGGTCTTCATGATGGATGGGGCCTCGGTGGAGGACGTCATGGCCCAGACCGGGCTCTCGAAGGAGTCCGTGCGCTCCTGGCGCAAGCGGATCCGCAACACTGCCAAGGACGTGCTGGAGGGGCTGCGAGGCCCAGAGGGGGAGCCGTCATGAGCGAGGATACGTTGGCCGACCTCCTGAGCACCCTCCCCGATGCGCTGCGCGACCGTGCGGACGCCCTGACCCGCCTGGCCGAGGGGACCCTGCCCGAGGCGGAGCGCGCCGCCCTCGAGGCGGAGGCGGCGGAGGACGAAGACCTCGCCTTCGCGGTCAGCCTCTTCACCCCGTTCGACGCGGGCGAGCTGGCCGGCGTCCAGGCGCGGGTGCAGGACGCCCTGCCGACCGCGGCGGTGGTCCACGTGCTCCCCGAGGCGCCCCGGGCCGCCAACGACGAGCCCAGCACCTCGGGCAAGACGGTGCTCGGCGCCTTCGCCGGTATGCTGGCGGTGGCGGCGGTGATCATCGTCTACGCGATCAGCATCCCCAAGGCGTCCTTCCAGGTGCAGGGCGGGGCCGAGCTGGTCACCACCGCCCCGGGGGACGCCGCCCGCTTCGACCTGAAGTGGCTGCGCGACGGCGAGGCTCCGGCCGAGGCCACGGTGCTGGCGATGTCCGGGAGTGAGGTGCGGCGGGTGCAGGTTCCCTTGCGCTCCGAGGGTGGCCACCTGGTGGTCGACGTCCCGGCGCGTACCCTCACCGGCGGCCTGGCTGGCCCGGTGGAGCTCCTGTTCCTCGCCTCGACGAGCGAGGATCGCCCGCTCGAGCCGGTCGAGGTCCGCAACATGATCGACAAGTTCGGGGACCTCTCGGCGGCCCGGCTCCTGGTGACGCCCCCTGCCTACGCGCTCCTGGTGCAGGCCGAGGGGACCCTCCGTGGGGGGCACAGCGAGCTCGACCCCGCCACCACCGCGTCGACCGCGGTGTTCCGGGGCGGCCAGGTGACCCTGGCCATGACCCCGAGCGTGACGGTGGCCGGCGACCTGGCCGCCCACGCCTTCGTGGTGCGGGGCGCCGGCGCGCCGGAGGCGCTGCAAGCGACGTTTCAGACCCGGAACGCCGCGTTCCGGACCCGGCTGAGCACCGACGAGGTGCTGGGCAGCGCCGACGAGGCCACCGTCTATCTGGTGGTCGGGCCCGCCGGCACCCCGATCACCGCCCACCAGGCGGTGGATGCTCTGCCGCCCGGCTTCCAGCGGGTGGTGCAGCGCCTCTACGTCGCCGCGCAGTAGCCGCCCGCATCAGGGGACTGCGCGCGCCCCGGTGACACGTTCTCCCTGAGGTCCCGGACGAAGCCGCGTCCGCCGCCTCCGCTCGCGCTGTGAGGACGACCGATGGCCACGGTCGGGGTACCCGCGAGGCGCGGTGGTGGGGCGTGACTTCGTCCGGAAATGGTTCGTCCACGCTCACGGCCACGATCACGTCCACGACCGGATCCCTTCGCGCGCGTGGGTGTCCGGTCGTGGTCGTGGTCGTGGTCGTGGTCGTGAGCGTGGTCGAACACTCTCTTTTCTCTGCCCCATCTTCCAGGCGCCCCGCGAATGAAGCTGCAGACCGCCTGGGGGGGCGGCGGGGGGACGTCATGATGGAGCACTCATGGACCCAGGAGGACGCCCTCGCGGCGACCCTGATCATGGAGCCGACGCCGGCGCCGCGACTCGCGGCCAGGTCCCACTGCGTCAGCGCCTCGCTCGCGGCGGAGCTGGAGGAGCATGGGCGCGGCACCGGACATCGAGACGCGGCGTGGGGCGAGCCGCCGGGCCAGGACCCCGTGAACGGCGAGCAGGAGGTCCTGGCCGGGCGCTACCTGGTGCTGCGGCACCTGGGCTCGGGGGGCTGCGGGAACGTCGACCTGGCCCTGGATCGCAGCATCCTGGGGCGCCGGGTGGCGATCAAGCGGCTGCCCGCCCACATGCTGCCCGACCCGCGGGCGCGTAAGCGCTTCGCCCGCGAGGCCCGCATGGCGGCCCGCGCCCACCACCCGGGCCTGGTCTCGGTCTACGACTTCGATCACGACGAGCGCGCCCGGCCGTACCTCGTCATGGAGTACATCCCCGGCGTCACCCTGGCCACCCACGCGCGCCAGCGCCTGTGGACGCGCGAGGCGGCGTGCCTGGCGCTGGAGCTCGCCAACGCCCTCGAGGCCCTCCACGAGGCGGGGGTGGTGCACCGGGACGTGAAGCCCTCCAACGTCATGGTCTTCGAGCAGTGGGGCCAGCTCCGCACCAAGCTGGTCGACTTCGGCCTCGCCTGCCCGCTCGACGCGCCGGCCGAGGCGATCGAGGACGCCACCTGCGGGACCCCGCAGTACATGTCCCCCGAGCAGATCCTGGGGGCGCCGGCCGACACCCGCACCGACATCTTCGCGTTCGCGTGCGTGGTCTTCGAGCTGATGGTGGGGCAGCCCCCCGCGGGCAGCGACAGCCGCCGTCGGGTCCTGACCCGGCAGCTCTACACCACGCCGCCGCCGGTCTCGGCGTACGGTGTGCAAGTCCCCTTGTCACTGGAGAACGCGCTCGCTCGTGCCCTCGCCAAGGAGCCCGAGCACCGCCCGGTCTCCGTCACCGAGCTGCAGGACGCGCTGGTCGAGACCATCCACGCGTCCGCGGTCCGAGAGGCGCCCCTATGAGTGACTCTCGCGCGTCCTGGTGGCGCATCCAGCCCCCGCGCGGCCTGGCCGAGGTCTCCCCGGTGGCCCACGTGGTCCACGACCTTCGGCAGCCGCTCACCGCGCTCCGGCTCACCGTCGGGGCGCTGGAGCTCGATCCCGACACCACCCACCGCCCGGAGCTGCCCGAGATGGACGCGGCGCTCGCCCGGATGGAGGCCCTCCTGCGCGACCTCGAGGACATCTCGGTCGTGGCCGACACCTCGGATCCGGAGGGCGGGCCGGCCTGGTTCGAGGTCCGCGCGATGCTCACCGAGGTGGTGAAGGCCCACCAGCCCCGGGCCAGGGCGACCGGGGTGCGCCTCGCCGCCACCTTGCCGAAGGAGCCCATGTGGGCCCACTCCGACCGGCGCCTGTTGACCCGGGTGCTCGCCAACCTCGTCGACAACGGCCTGCGCCACGGGCACGACCGCGTGCACGTCACCGCTCACGGCGACGGGGGGCGGCTCACCCTCCGGGTGGACGACGACGGGCCGGGCCTGCCGGAGGATCTCGAGGTGACTTCGCAAGGAACCTTGCGCACGCGGGGGGGACGCGGGCTCGGGTTGCTCATGTGCGCTCGGGCGGTGGAGGCCCTGGGGGGGCACCTGGAGGCGGCGCGCGGCGGCGGGGGGGCTCGCCTGCGCGTCTCGCTCCCGGGTGTGATGCACGAGCAGGTGCAGGCCGCCCCGTCCGAGCGCACATCGAGCGCTCCCGTGTCCGATGTGGTGTCGAGCGAGCCGGTGGTGGCGCCTCGGGGGCGCCCTGACTGAAGCGGGTGCTCGGGTCAGAGCTGCTGGTTGATCACCCGGTCGGCCGGGAGCTCGTCGAGGAGCGCCTGGTCGCCGGGGTACAGGGGGCCCTGGCGCACGATCGCGAGGCGCTGATCCGGGCCCATGCTCGCCACCATCCCCGGCCACAGCACCCGCTCCTGGGGGTAGAGCGCCTCGCCTCGGGCCAGGCAGCGCACCCACCACTCCTGCCCGTCGCCCTCGACCACCGCGTCGACTCGGAGCTGGTGGTCGCCGGTGGACAGCAGCCGGCCCACCTCGGTGATCTGGGCCTCCTCGAGGCGGAGCGAGGCGAGGTCTCGGGGCGCCGAGAGCTTGAACATCAACAGGCGGAGCGCGTCGCCGCGCGCGGTGGCCAGGGCGTCGAAGAGGGCGCCGCGGAAGGGCACCTCGGGATCGTTGAAGGTGGAGCGGGTGAGGCGGACCGCGTCCCCTGGCGCGCGGCCGAAGCCCCACGGCGGCAGGAGCTCCTGCAGCTCGGGCTCCGGCACCTTGAGGCCCTCGGCCAGGCTCATCCACAACCCGCGCTGCTCGTGCTCGAGGGGCGAGCCAGCGGTGCCCACGAAGGCGGCGAGGCGCAGGGCCCGCCGCTTCGCCTCGTTGGACCAGCGCCGCTTCAGGAGGGCCTTGCGCGCCGCGGTGAAGAAGGGGGCCTCGCGCTCGAGCGCGTCGGCCCGGCTCCCCACCCGGGGCCAGGTCACCGCGAGGGGGGCCTCGACGATCAGCCGCTCCACCGCGTCCTGCTCGGCCTGGCTGAAGGTGCCGTCGGCCAGGGCCACGAGGAGCACGGTGTCGAGCACCAGCTCCTCCTCGCTCCGGGTGTCCCGGCCACCCAGGAGCGACTGCAACAGGCCGCGCGGCGCCGACACGGCGCGCAGACTAGCACGCCCCCGCCCGTCCGGGTCGTCCGTCCGGGGCGTCCGGCGCGTCCGGACGTCGGACGGCAAGCTGGCCTTCTTCAGAGCGGGCCGGGGTTGGTACGCCGCGTGCTGATGCCCCTCGGCATGGGCGACCTCTCCTGCACCGACTACAGCTGCACCTTCACCCTGAACACCGCCGCGGCGCCGATCGCAGCGCCCGCGCTGGCCGCGCCGCCGCCGGAGCCCGCGCCCGAGCCGGCGGTGGTGGTGGAGCCCGCCCGGGCCACCAACCCCTTCGACGCGGGCGGGGCGGCGATGCCGCGCGGCCGGGTGATGGCGTTCCAGGAGCCCCTGGTGGTGGAGGGCGCGCGGCCCCCGCGCTACCGGCCCGGCCCCGCCGTCGAGGAGGTGGCGGCGGGCACGAGGTCGGCGCGGATCGGGGATCGGGGCCCCGCGGTCCGCAAGATCCAGCGGGCGCTCATCGCCACCGGCCACCCGGTCGAGGAGGACGGCCTGTTCGGGCCCAAGACCCGGGCCGCGGTGATGGCGTTCCAGCGCGCGCGGGGGCTCGAGGAGGACCAGGGTCGGGTGGGGGCCGAGACGTACTCGGCCCTGAGCGCGGGCCTCTACGACGCGACCGAGGCGTCTACCGAGGGCCTGACGCCGGAGGTCGCCGGGCGGGCGGCCGAGCTCGTCGCGACCACCCGGCTCGCGGAGTTCGACCTGGTGGTGGGCGAGCTCGTGCGGAGCGGGGAGTTCCGTGGGTTGGGCACCGGGGCGCAGCTCGAGGTGCTCGAGGACATCGGCCGCGAGCCCAATGGCCCGGCCCGGTGGGGGCGGGCGGAGCGGATGCTGAAGCTGGCCGACCACGGGGTGTTGAGGCACGTCCAGGGGATCTGGGCGGCGGTGGGGCGGGCGTCGGTGCCACAGGCGTAGGGCGGGGGGCTTGGCGTGGCGCCGCCGGTTTGGCATGCCCGTGTCATGGACCCGGACCAGCACGAGGCGGCCCTCCGCCTGCGCGCGCTCCTGGACGGGCTGGTCGGCCAGCCCTGCTTCAACGCCCTGCTCGGGGCGGGCGCCGACTACAGCCTGGTGCTCGACCTCGGTGAGCCCCAGCGCCGGTCCCTGCGCCTCGCGAACCCCCGGCTCTCGTTCCTCCAGCGCACCTACGAGGGGCTGGCCGGGCTCCTGGTGGAGTGCCCGTGGCGGGTCGAGGGGCCGGGCGGCGTGGCCGCGGCCTGCTTCGAGCCCCGGGGGCCGAACGAGGTCGGCCAGCAGGCCATCGCGGAGCTGGTGGAGCGCACCGTGACCGCCGCCGCGGCCGAGGGGCCAGGGTTCGACCTGGTGCTCACCCTCGACGATGGCTGGGTGCTCCGGGCCTTCGCGGTCCAGCCGGGCGACAACTGGTCGGTCTGGGGGCCGACCGGCGCGGTCCTGGTGGGGCCCCGGAGCCGCCTCACCCCGAGCCCGCCCCCCACCCCGGGCGGCGGGGGTGGCCCCGACCTGCGCCCGGCCGACCAGGAGGAGGCCGCGCTGGCCCGCTGGCGGGCCCGGCTCGAGGCGCGCCGGGGTGGCAAGCCCTCGAACGACTGACTGGCGATCCTGGGGTCCCGGG
Source organism: Deltaproteobacteria bacterium (assembly GCA_020632995.1). GTDB lineage: Bacteria > Myxococcota > Kuafuiibacteriia > Kuafuiibacteriales > Kuafuiibacteriaceae > JACKEN01. Next base: position 9,772 of record JACKEN010000011.1, read on the forward strand.
CTGCGCCCGGCTGCGCGCTCCGCTTGCGAATTCACTGGGCGGTTTCGCCGCAGTTGGGGTACCCGCGAGCGCCGTGGCGAGTGGAAGGAAGCAGAAGAAGGCGGCCCACGACGAGCTGGCCGCCCTCACCGACACCAGCCGGGCGCGGGGGGACGCGCTCCAGAGCGCCAAGGACCAGATCCGGACGGCGGCCAAGGTCACCGCGATCGCGCTGGTCGTGGTCTGGCTCCTCGCGTTGGGGTTCTGGAGCGGGCTGACCTCGAACATCCCGCTCTACATCGCCTTGGCCCTCACCGTGGCGGTGGCGGTGGCCGCGTTCATGGTGTGGCGCAACCTCGGCAAGTCTCAGGAGCTGGGCGACCTGTTGGGCGACGGCGGCGAGATGAGCGACGAGGAGCGCAAGGAGAAGATCGACAAGCTCCGGCCCCGCGTCGAGAAGGGCGAGCACGCCGCCATCATGGCGATGGCGCAGCTCCAGATGAACGAGGAGCCCAAGGAGGCCCTCGCCACCCTCGAGCTCGCGGATCTCGAGAAGGGCCCGAAGCTCGTCGCCCACCAGATCCGCGGGATGCGCGGGATGATCCACCTGAACCTGGGCGACGTGAAGGCGGCCCGGGAGCTGGCGGACGCGATCGACCTCGCCAAGATGCCCGACCCCAAGAGCCGCGCGAACCTCGTTGGCGTGGTGGCCGAGGCGTGGGCGCGCTCCGGCAACCCGATCGAGGCGGCCGAGCTGTTGGACAAGTACGACCCCAACGACAAGGACTTCCAGGACGTGAAGATCCAGCTCTTGCGGGCGCGCGTCTACGCGTGCGCCCACAAGAACGACATGGCCGGGATGAAGCGGGCGATGAAGGGCATCGAGGAGATCTCGCCGCAGCTCATCGCCATCTTCGTGGGCCAAAAGCGCGTCCACCCGCTCCTCATGCAAGAGGCCCGGCGCCGCCTCGAGAAGAGCGGCTTCATGCCGCGCCCGAAGATCCAGGCCGCCCGGCGGTGAGGATCCCGCGCAGATCCTTCCTCAAGGGCACCGCCTCCCTCGCCGCGGGGGCCGCCCTGGATGGCTGCGCCGCCGCGTCCAGGCCCGCCCGCGTCACCCCCTGGGTGTGGTGCGGCGCGGTCACCGAGCGCACCGCGTTGGTGAAGGCGCGCGCGCCCTTCTCGGAGCGCCCCTACCTGTGGGTCGCGCCCCTCAGGGACGCGATGGGAGCAAGGGAGCTTGCACCCGCCGCGGTCGGCCCGCACGGGGTGGCCACCTTCGCGCTCGAGGGCCTCGAGCCCGGCACCGACTACCTCTACGCGCTCCGGGACCGGGCGCGGGCGGGGGAGCTCCTCGGGCGCTTCAAGACCTTCACCCCGGGGCCCACCTCGTTCCGCTTCAGCACCGCATCCTGCGCCCGGACCGGGAGCAGCCACGCGGTGTTCGACACCATCCGAAAGCGCAAGCCGGCTTTCTTCCTCCACCTCGGCGACTTCCACTACGAGAACATCGACGCCAACGACCCCGCGGTCTTCGCCCGCGCCTTCGACCTCGTGCTCTCCTCGCCCAGCCAATCCGAGCTCTACCGGAGCTGCCCGATCGCCTACACCTGGGACGACCACGACTACGGCCCCAACAACAGCGATCGCGGCGCGCCCGGGCGCCTCGCCGCGCTCGCCGCGTACCGCGAGCACGTGCCGCACTACCCGCTCGCCGGCACCCGCACCATCCACCAGGCCTTCACGGTGGGGCGGGTGCGCTTCATCCTCACGGACCTGCGGGCCGATCGGGACGGCCCCGGGGTGCCCTTCGAGACCCGCACCATGCTCGGGCCCGAGCAGAAGGCGTGGCTCCTGGCCGAGCTCGCCGAGGCGGGGCGCTACGGCCTCGTGGTGTGGGCGAGCAGCGTGGGCTGGATCGGCGACGGCGGCGACGACGACTGGGGCGGGTTCCCGGCCGAGCGGGCCGAGATCGGGCGCTTCCTCATGGAGCACGGGGTGAAGAACCTGCTCATGGTGAGCGGCGACGCCCACATGCTCGCGATCGACGACGGCAGCCACAACACCATGGTCGACGGCGGGCCCGGCTTCCCGCTCTTTCACGCCGCGGCGCTCGACCAGAAGGGCTCCGACAAGGGCGGCCCCTTCTCGCACCCCCAGGTGCCCGGCGGTGGGCAGTACGGTGAGGTGGACATCGTCGACGAGGGCGGGCGGGTGCAGGTCACGTTGACGGGCCGGGACCACGAGGCCCGGGCCATCATGCAGCACCGGTTCGCGGTGTAGGAGGCCTCAGGGGGCAGGTTTGCCGGCCTTGAGGCCCTCGATCATCTTCTCGATGTTCTTGCGGTTGGGCTCGTCGGGCGCGTTCTTCAGGGCCAGCTCCGCGTGGCGCAACGCGTCCTGCATCCGCCCCACCGTCGAGTAGCCTCGGGCGAGCCCCAGGTTCACCGGCCAGGTGTCCGGGTGCTTCTTCGCGTTCGCCTCGAAGACGGCGACCGCCGCCTCCTTCTCGCCGCGCGCCAACAGCTCCCGGCCATAGGTGTGGATCTGGATCGGGGTGGCGGTCGGGTGCGCGAGCGCGCGGGCGATGACCTTGTCAGCCTCGTCCTTCTTGCCGTTGGCGGCGAGGAGCGCGGACCAGGTCTTGAGGGTCTCGAAGCTCTCCTGGCCCACGTAGGGCCCGTCGACCGCCGTCTTGGCCCAGGTCAGGGCCTCCTTCAGGTTCGTCTTGTTCGTGAGGCAGTACTCGGCCGCGTTCCGCCACGCCTGGTGGTCGAAGCCCGGCGCGGAGCGCAGCTCGTTCCGCAGGTTGGCGACGTACAGCTCCGTGAGGTTGTCGACGGAGATGGTCATCGGGACCTCGAGGTTCTCCCAGCGGAGCGCCACGGTGGCCTTCGCCGGCTGACGGTCGATGAACTCGTAGGTGAGCCAGTGGGTGTAGGCGTGCGGCCGCGCCTCCACCGAGACCCGGAGCGCGTCCTCCTTCGCGTCGTAGAAGAAGCTGCCCCACGAGGTCGAGTTCTTCGAGAAGATGATCGTCCACCGCTTCTCGCCCGGGATCATGTGGAGGCCGTAGGCGCCGGCGGGCAGCTTCTTCCCTTCGATCTTCACGTCGTGCGAGACGCGGAAGACGGTGTTCTCGTTCGCCCCCGCCCGCCATGGGCACTTGTCGCCGCAGGTCCCGAAGCCGAGGTTGACCAGGCCGTAGGGCACGACCTCGCCGTAGATGTGGCCGGTGCGGTCCGAGCCGTCCGGCCCCGTGACGTCGGGGCTCGAGTAGTCGATGTCGACCTTCACGAGGCCGATCCACTGGGAGACCGAGGCCTTCTGGTTGTCCCCCGAGGGGGGAAGCGTGACGCCCTGAGCATGCGCGCGGCCCGCGCCGATGACGAGCAGGCCTGCCGCCAATCCGAGCACTGGATACTTCATTCGACTCCTCCTTGCCGTGTCGTGGCTGGGGGAGATTTAGTGCAATCCCTCTCGGGGAGTGTCACCGTTGTGTCATCGCCGGACGTTTGGCGGCGCGAGCGCGGCCGCAGGCCAGCCTGCGGGGCCTCAGCCCAGGTTCCAGGCCCCGTTCACGAGCAGGTTGGTGCCGCTGGTGTAGGCGGCGCCGTCGCCGAGGAGGAAGTCCACCGCCGCCGCTATGTCCTCGAACGCGCCGGGGCGCCCGGCCGGGATGGGCTCCCCCGGCTCGCCCACGCTGTTCTCGAGGAACCCGGGGCTCACCATGTTCACGGTGATCCCGTCGGGTCCGAGCACCTGGGCGAAGGTGCGGGTGAGGACGTGCACCCCCAGCTTGGCCACGTGGTACGGGGTGGCCTGGCGCCGGGCCTCGATGCGATCGGCCCCGCTGTCGCCGAGGTTGATCACCCGCCCGCCGGGCCGGGTGAGGAGGGGCGCGGCCAGCTGGGTGAGGTGGAAGTTCGCGGTGAGGGTCAGCTCGAGGGTCTGGGACCACAGCGCGAGGTCGGTGTCCTCCAGGCGGGCCTCGGGGTACACGCCCAGGTTGTTCACGAGCACGTCGAGGCGCCCGCGGGCCGCGTCGACGAGGGCTTCGCGCCCCGAGGCCTGCGTCAAGTCAGCCTGCACCCAGGTCAGCGCGGGGTGCGCGAGGTCGCTCGGCCGGTGGTGCCAGTGGGCGATGACGTGAAAGCCCGCTTGCAAGAGGTGCCGGGTCAGGTGCCCGCCCAGGCCGTGGGCGCCGGCGGTGACCAGGGCGACCTTCATCGGCGGTACATCCCCAGGGCCTCGAGGACCCGGCTCACCGCTCGCACCTCGTGGGTGCGGATCATGTGGGTGCCGCCGAGGGCGGCGAGCACCCCGAAGAAGGGCTCCGCGCCCCGGCGCTCGTCCTCCCGGAACGCCTCGGGGGCGTGGGGGAGGATGTTGAAGGTGGGGTAGCCCAGCTCCGCGAGGCGGAAGCAGTTCAAGAAGGTGTTCATCTGGTGGGTCACCCGCTGGGCCGAGTCGTTCAGGTTCTTGTAGTAGAAGCCCAGCCCCGGATCCACGAACACCTTCTCGAGCCCCCGGGCCGAGGCGCGGGCGGTGAGGTCGCCGAAGTACGTGAGCAGCTCCGGCACCATGTCCTCGAAGAAGGTGAAGTCGCCCACGTCGCGCACGTGTTGGCCCTGCACGTAGCAGAGGATGACCGCGCAGTCGTACTCGACCGCGAGATCGAGCACCTCGTCCGCCGCCGCGGTGCCGGTGAGGTTGAAGACCTTGGCCCCCGCCTGGGCCGCCGCCTCGAGCACCTCGGGGTGGTAGCTCTCGACCGAGACCAGGATCCCGTCCTCGGCCAGGGGCCGCACCACCGGCAGGAGCTGGTCGATCTGGGCCTGGACCCCGAAGCGGGCGGCGTGGGGGAGGGTGGACTCGGCCCCGACGTCGATCAGGTGGGCGCCGTCCTTCACCAGCTGGCGTCCGCGCGCCACCGCCTCGTCGGCGGTGCGGCACACCGACTCGGTGTACCAGGAGTCGGTGCTCAGGTTGATCACCCCCGTCAGGTAGCGGTGGGCGTTGAAGTCGAAGCGGGTGTCCCCGAGGGTGAAGCCCCGCACCGGGGCGTCGAGGGCGTCGCCGTGGCGGGCGAGGAGGTCCCGGATGACCGTGAGATCCAGCACCCCCCCTTACTCGACGTGGCCGGGGCGGTTGTAAAGGTGAAAGCTGTGCCATAGTGCCCGGGCATGGACGAGCTCCGGGCGTCGGTGGATGACCTCGCGCGCAGGCTGCGGCCTCACTACGCGCGGTTCCTGGCCGGTCGGGACGAGCAGTGCGTCCTCACCGCGCACTCCCACCAGGCGTGGCCGGACGCCTCCCGGGCCGGCCAGATCGCGTGCTGGGACGACGCCGCCCGCTACATCGACGACAAGTGGGGCAAGGTCTTCGAGGAGGTGGTCCCGGAGTTCCAGCTCCAGGTGGCGATGCGCCTCGGGAGCAAGCGGCCGAGCGACCTGGCCCTCGCCCCCAACACCCACGAGCTGGTCTACCGCCTCGCCTCGTGCTTCCCCGCCGACGCGAAGGTGGTCACCACCGACAGCGAGTTCCACTCCCTCCGCCGCCAGCTCACCCGGCTCGAGGAGGACGGCCTCCAGGTCACCCGGGTGCCGGTGGAGCCCGACCCCGACACCTTCTGTGAGCGCTTCGCCGACGCCCTGTCGGAGCACCGCCCCCAGTGGGCCGCGCTCTCCGCGGTGTTCTTCACCACCTCGCGGGTGGTGAAGGATCTGCAAGGCATCCTGACGCGGGCGGCGGAGCTCGGGATCCCGGTGTTGGTGGACGCCTACCACGCCTACAACGTGCTCCCCCTCGACGTCGACACGTGGCCGGGCACCGTCTTCGTCACCGGCGGCGGCTACAAGTACGCCCAGACCGGCGAGGGGGCGTGCTGGATGCTCCTCCCCAAGGACGCCGAGGCCTTCCGCCCCCGCACCACCGGGTGGTTCTCGGACTTCGAGCACCTCGAGGCGGTGCAGGGTCAGGTCAGCTACGGGCAAGGCGGCTTTCGCTTCTTCGGCGCCACCTTCGACCCCTCCGGCATCTACCGGGGAGTCTGGACCACCCGCTGGCTCGAGCAGATGAAGCTGGACGTGCGTGCGCTCAGGGCCCAGTCGCTGTTGGCCACCACCTTGACCATCGCGCGCTACCACCAGCTCGAGCTGGTGAAGCGGGGGCTGGTGCTCGCCACCCCCGAGCGGCCCGAGGAGCGGGGCGGCTTCATCAGCTTCCGGACCCCGAAGGCAGGGGCGCTGGCAGATCGCCTGCGACAGGCGGGGGTGCACACCGATCACCGGGGCGACCTCCTCCGGCTGGGCCCCGGGCCCTACACCCTGGCTCGGGAGATCGACCAGGGCATGGAGACCCTAGCCGCCCTGGTGTGAGGCGCGTGTCAGGGGTTCGGGGCGGCGCTCAGGTGACCCTGAGCGCGCAGGTCGGCTTGCACCTCTTCCGCCAGCCGCGCATAGCCGCGCGCGTTGAAGTGGGCGAAGAGGCCGTAGGGATAGAAGGCGAGGGGGTCGGGGCTCTCGTCGAGGACGCGCGAGAAGTCGAGGACCCTCAGGCCGTGCTCGCGCGCGAGGGCGAGGATCTCGTCCCGGGGCGCGAGGGGCACCGCGGGGTTCCCGTAGCGGTACCAGGTGGGCAGGTACACGAAGGTCAGCTCCGAGCCCTCGGCCTCCACGTCGGCCTTCATCCGGGCCATGATCCGGCCGAGGAGGGTGCTGTCGTAGGTCTGCTCGGCCACGTCGGGGCCCCGGCGGAGCCGCTCCCAGCGCTCCCGCAGCCGCTCCAACTGCAAGATGCTGGACAGGGTACCGAGGGCGGTGGGCGGGGTGTAGCCGGCGCCCCACGCCGCCGCGGTGGGGGAGACGTGCTCGCCGGTGGCGAGGCGCCGCCGGGCCTCGGCCTCGTAGCGGTGGAAGAGGTCCGAGACCACCTGCGCCGCCTCGCTCCGGCGCGCCACGAGGTGCTGGGAGTAGCCCGGCTCGAGGTACCGCGCGAGGGGCGAGGCCGCCTCGACCTGCAGGTTCAGCATGTCGTTGCCCTCGTAGAAGAGCCAATACACGTCGGGGCTCTTCAGGGCGGGGAGGTACTCGCGCACCGAGGCGAGCACCCCGAGGGGGCCGTTCCCGTTGGCGCCGATGCCGATCGCCTCGACGCCCGCCCTACGCAGGACTGCTTGCGCGCTGTCGTCCTCGTCCACGCAGAAGCCGGCGACGTAGGAGTCCCCGAACAGGGCAACCTGGGTTGCGCCTGGGGTGTACAGGCCCGGGGGGTTGAAGAAGCCGTGCTCGTCGGTGCGGCGCACCTGCCAGACCCCCACCTCGTTGCAGAAGATGGTGCTCTGCTCCGGCACCCCGCCGAGCGGGAGCAGGCGCTCCGCGATCTCCGGGTGGTGCTGGTAGATCGACATCGACGGCACCGTGAGCTGCAGGCTCGGATCGCTCCGCCGGAGATCATCGAGCGCGGCGAGGGTGGTGCGGCCGTCGAAGGGCTTGCCCGCCTCCACCGCGGCCTTGCAGCGCTCGGTCTTCCACACGTAGTCGAAGCCGGCGCAGGCGTCGGGCACCCGCTCGACCCACCACAGGCCCGCCTCGAAGGTGAGGGCCACCGCGCCGCACGCGGTGGCGCTCATGAGGAGCGCGAGCTGGCGGCTGTGTCCGAGCCAGGTCGACGCGAGGAGGAGGAGCACCGCGCTCGCCGCCGCTCCGAGCCGCAGGTACGGCAGGCCGCGGCTCGCGCCGGAGGCCCAGTCCCTCAGGGCCACGGCGCCCACAGCCACCGCGAACAGGATGAACGCCCCCAGGAGGAGCTTCCGGAGGGTCTGGAGGGCGTCGGGCAGTGCCTCAGGGGCATCGGCGCGCTGCATGGTCGGCCCCCAGGAATAGTCCCATGGTGGCCTGTTCAGCAATGGCGCGTGTGCGGTATTTTGCGCCGTTCCCGCAATGGAAGCCGCGGCCCCTACCAAGCCTCCCCTGAGCATCGTGCTCATCGGCATCTCCGGAGCACCCCAGATCGCGCGCGCCCTGGACGCCCTGGCTCGACAGGTCGGGGTGCCCGAGCCCGAGCTGGTGGTCGCCTTCGATCCCCGGCTGCCCGGGGTCGAGGCGCTGGCCGCGCGCTATCCGAAGGTGCGCTTCATCAGCCACCCCGACGAGACCACCCCGATCAAGATGGTGGGCCGGGGGATCGCGGAGAGCCGAGGCGAGGTCGTGCTCCTCACCGAGGATCAGGGGGTGGCGGACCCCGGCTGGGCGCACGCGCTGTGGAGCGCGCTCGAGCGCGAGCCGTGCGGGGCGGCGGGGGGGATCATCGAGCTCATGCGGCCTGCCACGCCGACCGACTGGGCCTTCTACTTCGTGGACTTCTACCGCTACGCGCGCCCGGTGAAGGTGGCGGCCACCGGCACCCTCTCGGTCTGCAACGCAGGTTACCGCCGGGCGGACCTGGACGCCCTCGACGTGGACTGGCGCCACATGTTCGTGGACGCGCTGGTCCACGACGCGCTGAAGGCGAAGGGCCCCTTGCACCTGGTGGACACCGCCCGGGTCTCGGTGCTCCGGCACGTGCGGCTCCGGGACGCCCTCCGGGAGCGCTACGTGTTCGGGCGGGTGTTCGGGAGCAACCGGCTCCAGGGCGCCCCGCTGAAGAGCCGGTGGACCCTGCGCCTGGGGGCGCCGCTGTTGCCCGCCATGATCCTGCGCCGCATGGTGACGAAGGCGCTCGAGTCAGAGGAGCATCGCAGGGAGCTCACGCGGAGCGCAGGCCCGCTTGCGCTCCTGGTGCTCGCCTGGGCGGCGGGAGAGACGCTGGGCTACTGGACCGGCACCCACCCCGAGGATCTCAGCGTGGCGCAGGAGATCTAACAGACCTTCTCGAGCGAGTCGCCCGAGCCGAGCAGGCTCCCGACCACCTCGCCGAGCCCCCACGAGGTCATGAAGAGGCTGATGAGGGGGAGCGAGCGCACCAGCTCCTGAGTGTGCCGCTTCTTCTTCCACAGGCGGGACACGGTGCGGGCCATGAGCACCGGGGGCAGGCCCAGGGCGCCCACCCCGTAGGCGAGGCGCTTCACCGCGGAGGCGCCCTCCACCCGGGCCCCGGCGAAGGAGCGGGCGTAGAGGTAGCGCTGGGTGAGGTACTCCATGAGGGTGTAGTGCTTCTTGTGGCCCACCACGATGCCGGGCTCCATGAAGAGCTCCACCCCCGCCGCCTTGAGGGCGGCGTGCAAGTGATCTTCCCATCGGCCGGCGGCGAGGGCCTCGGACTGCGCCTCGAGCACCGCCCGGCGGTACACCACGTTGTTGCCCGGCACCCAGTCCGAGGCGCCCTCGGGGAGCGGGGGGATGCAGTGGCTGTACTCGCAGAGGAAGCAGGCCCAATCGAGGAGGGTCTCGGTCGCGGCGTTGTCGATCGCGCCGCCCACCACGTCGTGGCCCTCGGCCAGCTTGTCGAGCATGCGACGGGCCCAGCCGGGGGAGACCACCACGTGGTCCTCGATGACCCCCACCGCGTCGCCGAGGGCGGACTCGATCCCAATCTGGCGCATCTCGGGGATGGTGGTGTGGCGATCCACATCGATGCGCCTGACCCAGGGGTAGGTTCGCGCCAGCGCCCCGCCCACGTGGGGCCCGCGGCGGTTGATGACGAGGGCCTCGAGGGCCACCGACGCGCGCTCCCGCTCCAGCGCCGCCAGGGCGTCGAGCGCGTCGTTGAGGGTGTTGACCACCGGTACCACCACCGACAGCTCGATCCGGTCCGACACACCTCCTTGTATCCCCGGGATCGCCCGCGGTGCCAGCGCGGGCCTTCCCGCTCTGCAATGGGGCGTCTCGCCCCAGTTGCCCGTCGCCTTTCGGCGTGGTGGAGTTTGCCCAGTGCTGAGCTCGTCCTCGCCATGGGTGCTGGGCATCGACCTGGGGACCACCAACACCGCGGCGGTGGGGTTCGGGGCGGGCCAGAAGAACCCCGTCTCCATCCTGCATGGCCGCAACCAGCCGGTGATCCCCTCGGTGGTGTCCCTGAAGAACCCGATGATGCCGCTGGTGGGCTGGCTGGCGAAGGACATGCTCCTCACCGATCCCCTCACCACCATCTTCGGGTGGAAGCGCTTCATCGGGCGGAGCGAGCGCAGCGAGTACGTGTCCCGCTATCGGGATCGCTTCCCGTTCCAGATCCACGCGGATCCGGGGGGTGAGCTGGGCGCGGTGGTGAACGGCCAGGTCTACAGCTTCTCGCGCATCGCGGCGGTGGTGTTGGACCAGGTGCGCCTGCAGGCCAGCGCGGCGCTCCAGTGCGACGTGCGGGACTGCGTCATCACCGTCCCCGCCCACTTCGCCAACCACCAGCGCAAGGCGGTCATGGACGCCGGTGCGCAGGCTGGCCTGCGGGTGCTGCGGCTGATCAACGAGCCCACCGCGGCGGCGCTCGCCTTCGGCATGGACCAGCGCCTCGAGACCCGGGTGCTGATCTTCGACCTCGGCGGCGGCACCTTCGACGCGACGGTGCTCGAGCTCACCGACAACATCTTCGACGTGATGGCCACCCGGGGCGACGGGTTCCTCGGGGGCATCGACTTCGATCGCGCGGTGCAGAACAAGCTGGTGGAGCACTGCCGGAGCCGCCACGGGGTCGACCCCGCTCAGGACAAGGTGGTGATGCAGCGCCTGCTCAGCGCGGCCGAGAACGCCAAGGTGGCCCTCACCGGCGCCGAGCGGCACACCGTGCACGTGCCCATGCTCGGGCACGATCGTCGGGGGCGCCCCTTCGATCTCGAGATGACGATCGATCGCGAGGAGCTCGAGCAGCTCACCGCGCACCTGGTGGAGCGCACCCTCGGCATCGTCGAGGAGATGTTCAGCACCGCGGCCCTCACCCCGCGCGACATCGAGCACGTGATCATGGTGGGCGGCATGTCCCGCATGCCCCTCGTGCGTCGCCGCCTGCAGGAGCTCATGGGGAAGCCGCCCCTGACCCACCTCGATCCCGAGACCGCGATCGCCCACGGCGCGGCGCTGGTGGCCCGCGGTGAGGGGGACCTCGCCGGCATGGTGCTCCTGGACGTGCTGAGCGTGCCGGTGGGCCTGGTGTTCCCGGGTGGGCGCACCGAGTTCGTATTCGAGACGAACACTCGCCTCCCGGCCCGGCGTCGGGTGAACCTCCCCGATCCCCAGGAGGGGCGGGACATGGTGGTCGGGGTCTGGCAGGGCCCCGACATCACCTCGTCGGAGCGCCAGGTGCTCGGTGTGGTGCGGGTGCCTACGCCCCTCATGGGCTCGGCCTCGCCGCGGGTGCTGGAGTTCCACATGGGCGAGGGCATGGAGCTCAACGTGGCGTTCGTGTCCCCCACCCACCGCGTCCCGCTGACGGTCGAGCCGCCCGCGCGCGGCTGAGGGGAACGCACCCTGACAGCGGGGGCGGGGCCGTGATAGGCCACGGCCCGTGGGAAAGTCCAAGGAGCGCCTCGCCAGCTTCGCCCTCCTCGTGGCGGTGGCGGTGATCTGCGTGCCGCTGATGGAGTTGGCGATTCGGCTGGTGGCGCCGCAGCCCCAGAGCTGGTTCGACCTCTACTACAAGCCGCCGGGGGCGAAGCTGTTCGCGATCATGCCGAACCTCGACAAGCTGATCGACACCGGCGACACCCGCTGGCACGTCTACACCGACGAGAACGGGTTCCGGCGCGGCAAGGCGGAGGTCGCGCCGAGCAGCGCGCCCACCATCCTCGTGCTCGGTGACTCCTTCGGCTTCGCGTACGGCGTGAACTACGAGGACTCCTTCGCCGGGATGATCGACGTGGCCACCGGGACCACCGCCCGGGTGCTCAACGCCTCGGTGCCCGGCTACGGGCCGCTGCAGTACCGAAAGCGCCTCGACGATCTGTTGGAGCGGGGCATCGTGCCGGACGCGGTGCTGATCCCGGTCTACGCGGGCAACGACTTCAACGACTGCGTCTGGAACAAGGACGTCAAGGTGGAGGACGGCCTCCTCGGCGGGCGGCCGCCGGGCCTGAAGGGTTGGTTCAAGCTGAACACCCACCTCTATCGGATCTTCTCGAAGGCCTACCACACCTTCGGGAAGGCGCCGCAACAGGACTTGCTCTTGGACCTCTACCGACCCGCGGCGTGGGACAAGGAGTTCCTCCACAAGGCGGAGACGGTGATGGGCGAGGAGCTGAAGGCGATGAAACAGACCCTCGACGCGCGTGGCATCCCGGTGTTCAGCGCGTTCATCCCCACCGTGGAGTCCGTGGTGGACGCGGCGGGGCAGAAGAACCCGCCGGTGCTCGAGGGCCTGAGCCTGCAGGTCCCGCGCGAGAAGTACGTGAAGCTGGTGACCGCGGCGGGGCTGGACTACGTAGATCTGACCCCGTACCTCGCGGAGTCCGGCGCAGCCGCCAACTACTTCACCTGGAACCGCCACTTCTCCCCCGCCGGGAACCGGGTGGCCGCGGACCAGATCATGGCCCATTGGAAGACGCTCGCCCCGGTGCTGAAGGGGCGGCGCACCCAATAGCGCCGGGGGCTGGACGATGGACGACCCTTCGAGGCAACCTGCCAGGACGGTGGCAGAAGGCTCCGAGCTCCAGATCCGCTCGACCCAGGTGGCCCTCTCCGCCGAGGCGGCGCTGGGCCCGGCCGCGAAGTCGCAGACCACCGCATACCTGCTCGCCGCGCTGGGGTGGCTCACGCCTGTGGCGGGGCTGCACCGCTTCTACCTGAACCGGCCGGTCTCGGGCCTGCTCTACATGTTCACGTGGGGGTTCCTTGGCATCGGCACCTTCATCGACATGTTCCTCATCCCGGCCATGGCGGAGCGTGAGAACCTGCTGACCCTGGCCCGCCAGAACCCCAACATCCGCCCGGTGGCCGCGCTCCCCGCCCCCGCGCCCCGGGCGCGGCTCACCCCCGAGCAACACATCCTGCGCATCGCCGAGGCGAACGAGGGGGTGGTGACGGTGGCCCTGGTGGCGTTGAACTCCAAGCTCACCCTGAAGGTGGCGCAGCGCGAGCTCGAGCGGCTCCGCAAGGAGGGCTTCTGCACCGTCGACGTCAACGCCGAGGGCACCAAGCTGTACGTCTTCGGCGGGCTCAGGTCGACGAAGCCGCTGGACCTGGACGATCTGTGACCCGGAGCAGGTAGGTCCCCTCCTCGCGATCCTCGGCCACCCAGGCCCCCTCCAGCGTCAACCCGTGTTGCGCGAACAGCGCCGGCATCGCCTCCGGGAGGTAGCGGTCGGAGTGGAAGATCTCCAGCCGCTGACCCGCCACCTCCGCCGTGGCCTCGACGCGCCACACCGCCCCGCTCGGGGTCAGGGCCCGGTGCCCCACCGTCAGCCGAGCGTCGGCCGCCCCGAGCGCGGCCAGGGCGCCCTGGTACCAGGCCCGCGCCTGGTCGTTGTCGTACTGGGGGACGATGCGGGGCACCGCGTCGGGGTACGGAGCGGGGGAGAGGTTGGTCGACAGGAGCACCGCGTCTCGTGGCCGCGCCAGCCGGGCCAGGAGCGGCAACAGGTGGTCCGCGTCCACGTTGGGCAGGATCCCGAGGCAGGACCAGACCACCCGGGGGTGCTCGCCCGGCCCGAGCAGCTCACCTCGCGGCGGCGGCGCCATCAGGTCGAAGACCACCCCGTGCCCGGTGACGTCGGGCCGGGCCGCCGCCACCGCGGCCAGGGCGGTGGAGACGAGCTCGGGGCTGGCGTCGGCGGCGACGTAGCGCGCAGGCTGGCCTGCGGGGCCGAGGGTGAAGAAGCGGGCGTCCTTCGCCCCGCCCCCGCAGCCGAGGCCCACGCAGGTCACCGGCCCGGCGTCGAGGGCAGACCAGGCGGCCTCGAACGCCGCGTCGTAGAGGGCGGCCAGGGTGCTCGCGGCGCGCCCGGCGGGTGCCCAGGCCCGGTGGTAGGCGAGCCAGCGCTCGGCCTGGCCGGGGGCCTCGTAGAGCAGGCGTCCGGGGACCCGGCCGGCCGCGAGGAGCTCCGTCAACCGAGCCTGCGCCGGGTCGCTCACCTCAGGCCCCGACGATGCCGGCGGCCAGGGCCCGGCCCATGGGGTGGTAGCCGTCCTTGGCCGCCTCGAAGACCTCGCGCGCGAAGGCCTTGCCCTCGTCGCCCTGGCCCACCAGGGCGGTGTAGAGGGGCCGCAGGTACTTGCCCCGGCCGACCGCCCTCAGGGTCTCGGCCACCTTGGGCCAGACCGCGGTGTGCCCGGAGCGGGTCGCGAGGGCCAGCCACGCCACCAAGATCTCGGCGTTCTGCTTGGCGCTGAGCGCGAAGTGCTCGTCGAGCCAGGCGCAGGTGGTCTTCGGCAAGGTAGACGGCAACAGCGACAGCAGCACCTGCCACTCGGTCGCGTCGAGGTTGGCGAGCGCCGCGGCCTCGGGGTGCGCCTCGCCGTGGAACTGCTCCGCGAGGGCGATCAGGGCATCGAGCTTCTCGCTCCTGGCCGCGGGGGCGTCGGCGGGGATGCCGGTGCCGTAGACCCACGCATCGATGTCCACCGCGCCCGCCAGCTGGGGCAACTCAGCCTGCATGAACGTCAACAGATCCTGCGTGGTGATGGAGGTGAAGGCGAAGCGCTCGATGTACCGGGCGAGGAAGCGATCGAAGGCCTCGCGCCCCACCGCCTGCTCGACCCGCACCAGGAACAGGTAGCCCTTCTCGTACGGCACCTGGCTGTACACCTCGTCCGGATCCACCCCGCTGAGGTCGTTGGCGAGCCGGGTGAAGGCCGGATCCATCTTGGTGAGGCGCTCGACGTCCTCCTCGAGGCCCCGGCGCCCGAGGGCGGCCTGGAGCGCCCGCGCCTCTGCGCCCTCGGTGGCCTCCACGATCCGGCGCTCCGCGTAGACGGTGAAGCCCTCGTTCAGCCAGAAGTCGTTCATGCTCGCGTTCGTCACCAGGTTCCCGGTCCACGAGTGGGCCAGCTCGTGGGCCACCACGCTGACGAGCGAGCGGTCCCCCGCGAGCAGGGTGGGGGTGAGGAAGGTGAGGCGTGGGTTCTCCATCCCGCCGAAGGGGAAGGAGGGGGGCATCACCAAGAGATCGAAGCGGTCCCACGGGTAGTGGCCGAAGAGGCCCTCCGCCGCGGCGAGGATGCCGTCCACCTCACCGAACTCCCACGCCGCGCCCTTCACCACCTCGGGCTCCGCCCAAACGCGGGTGCGGGCCCCGACCTCCTCGGAGGCCAGGTTGCCCACCGCGAAGGCGAGCAGGTAGCTGGGGATGCGCTGGGGCATGTGGAAGCGATGCACCGCGACCTCGCCCCGCTCTTCGCGGCCAGCGTCGGCGGCCGCCATCACCGCGGTGAGGCCCGCCGGGATGGTCAACTTCGCTTGCACCTGCTGCCGCACCCGCGGGGTGTCCTGGCAGGGGGTCACGGATCGGGCGTGGATGGACTGGCACTGGGTGAAGACGTAGGGGTGCGCGCCGCCCGCGGTCTGGGCCGGCTCCAGCCACTGCAGGGCGCTCGCGTCGGCGCCGGTGGCGTAGGTGATCACGACCCGGTCGGTGTTGGCCTGGATGGTGAGTCGAGACCCCATGAAGCCCTCGGCGGGGTGGAGCGTGAACCCCAGGGGCCGCCCCTGGCCGTCGGTGACCGCCTGGACGTCGATGCCGCGGGTGTCGAGGTCGAGCTGCCCGTCGGCGGGGCGCTCCAGCTCGAGGGTCGCGGTGCCGCGCAGCTGCTTGGCCGCGAAGTCCACGGTCAGGTCGAGGTGCAGGACGGTGGTGCCGGGCTGCGCCGCGTCGGCGTAGGAGTGGGGGTCCAGGCGTGCCATGACCCGCCCGGGTTAGCGGAGGCGGGGGCCCCGCGCAAGGTGCTCAGGTGTCGTGGTGCAGGGCGTGGAACGCGGTGATGCCGAGGGCCACGTGCACGTTGAGCGACGCGCCCTTGCCGTACATCGGGATGAAGACGGTCTCGTGGGCCAGCGCGAGGGCGGCCTTGGTGACCCCGTGGTCCTCGTGGCCCACCAACAGGCAGGTCTTCTGAGGGTACTCCACCAGATGGTACGGCTTCGCCTGGTCGGTGATCTCGACCGCGTAGATGGTGAAGCCCTCCGCCACCAGCGCCGCCGCGGCCGCCTCCACCGTCTCGAAGGTCCGCCAGGGCACGCGCTTGTGCTTCCCCCGGCCGACCTTTTGGACGAGCTTGTGGTCGGGGAGGGCGGTGATCCCGGTGAGGATGACCTGGGCCTTGGCCGCGTCCGCGATGCGGAAGGCGGAGCCCACGTTCACCGGGTCCTGGACGTCGTGGAGCAGGAACGCCAGCTCCCGGGCCGGGCGCTCCTGCTGTCGCATGAAGCGCTTGATCTCGGTTCGACGGGTCGGCGCCACCGCGCCCTTGCTATCAGGTGGTGACTCGCGTCGCCAGCGGTTTCCATAGCGGCTGCACAGACTTGCGGGGGGCGCGTGAAGTCACATAAAGAGGGCCCTGAGGTCTCGTGCGCACCGCTCGCCTCATCTTCGTGCTCCTGTTGGGGATCTGCGCCCTCGCGCCGGTCCGCGCCCTGGCCCAGGGCGCGCCCGGGCCGATGACCCGGGCCCACAAGGACCTCAGCTCGTTCCCGGTCGACTGCAACAAGTGCCACGAGGCGGGCTACGGCGTCCCCGACGACAAGTGCCTCGCCTGCCACACCCACCAGCCGCTGCGCGCGCGCATCCGGGCCGGCAAAGGCTTCCACGCCGCGCCCGAGGTGAAGAAGCAGGCGTGCAAGGACTGCCACGCCGAGCACAAGGAGGAGCCGCCCGGCTCGGGCAAGGGGCGGCGCACCTCGGTCGACTGGCGCCCCTTCGGCGGCCAGCGCAACTTCGACCACGGCCTCACCGGCTGGCCGCTGGAGGGCACCCACCGCTTCCAGAAGTGCGAGAAGTGCCACGACCGAAAGTACCCAGAGACCAAGCTCACCACGTACCTGGGCGAGCGCGCGGAGTGCACCACCTGCCACTTCGGCACCGAGAAGAAGCCGGGGGTGGGCGGCTTCAACCCGCACAAGTTCACCGACGTGGCGCTCACCGACTGCAAGCTCTGCCACACCTTCTCGAACTTCCAGGTCGCGAACCTCGCGGCCACCAAGTTCGATCACGACAAGACCGATTACCCGCTGAAGGGTGAGCACCTGCGGAACAAGTGCGTGGCCTGCCACGAGAAGAACATCGAGACGTTCGAGATCAAGGACGTGGACTTCTCGGACTGCAAGGGCTGCCACGAGGACTCCCACCGCTCTGTGATCTCCGCGAAGCGCGACTGCAAGTCGTGCCACCTGCAGACCACCAAGTTCAGGAAGACGCGCTTCGACCACGCCAAGGAGACGAAGTTCCCCCTTCGGGGCAAGCACGCCAAGAACCGGTGCAAGGACTGCCACAAGATCGACAGCCCGCCCGAGGCACCGGCCATGGCCTGCGTGACCTGCCACGAGGACATCCACAAGGGGCGCTTCGGCAAGGAGACCTGCGAGGGCTGCCACGTCGACCTCGGCTTCGAGCAGGTGGTCTACGACCACGACAAGAAGACCAAGATGGAGCTCTCGGGGGTCCACAAGACCACCAAGTGCACCAACTGCCACCGCTTCGGGCTGGCCCAGAAGTTCGAGCGCTTCGAGACCACCACCTGCGCCGACTGCCACCGGCACCAGGAGGCCCACTGCGGCCAGTTCGGGATGGAGAACTGCGAGCGCTGCCACGTCCGGGGCGGCGATCGGACCTCGAAGTTCGACCACTCCCTCACGAAGTTCCCGCTCGAGCGCGCCCACGCCGACGTGGACTGCGAGCGGTGCCACAAGCCGGCGGAGCTCGGGAAGTCCAAGGAGTGCAAGAACACCGTCAAGTACACCGGGCTGGAGCCGCAGTGCGCGACCTGCCACGAGGACATCCACAAGGGTGAGCTGGGCCAGGAGTGCAACAAGTGCCACACCGGAGGCGAGAACTTCAGGACCCTGGTGTTCGACCACAACCGGGACGCCCGCTTCCCACTCACCGGCTTCCACCAGGTGGTGGAGTGCAACGAGTGCCACCCGGGCCGAAAGTACAAGCTGGGCGAGTACCGCTGCTACTCGTGCCACGAGAAGGACGACGTGCACGCCACCGTGCTCGGTGACGACTGCTCCAAGTGCCACGAGACCACCGGCGGGGCCCCGACCTTCAACCACGACGTCCACACCGACTTCGCGCGCTACGGGGTCCACGCGCGCGTCGAGTGCGAGCGCTGCCACTTCCTGAACCCGGACGGCGGCAGCTACGCGGACGAGCTCAAGAAGCTCAAGGCCGAGCTCTCCGGGACCTCCACCGCGGGGCCCGCGAGCGAGGAGCAGGAGCTGGCGGTGATCCGCGAGCGGGTGGCCCGGCTCCCGGTCATCGCCCCCGCCGGCGCGCCGCTCGACCTGAAGTTCCGCTCCGCCGGGGCGGAGTGCGAGGACTGCCACCCCGACCCGCACCGGGTGCGTGACAACCTGGATTGCGGCTCATGCCACGGCTTCGAGAAGTGGACGGCGCCCGAGAAGAACGGCTACCACGAGTCGGCGGGGTTCGAGCTGGTGGGCGCGCACCAGGTGGTGGCCTGCTCCCTGTGCCACCTGGGCTCCGGCAGCCTGAAGGGCAGGGGCGAGCGCTGCGGGGGCTGCCACGCGCAGGACGACATCCACGCCGGCTCCTTCGGGGCCGACTGCGGGCGCTGCCACGAGCAGCAGTTCTGGGTGCCCACGACGTTCACCCACGTCGACACCGGCTACGTGCTCGAGGGCATCCACCGGACGCTGGAGTGCCGGCAGTGCCACCAGGCGGGGAACTACTTCATCGGCAGCAACTGCTACAACTGCCACCTGGCTGACTATCGCGAGGCCGACTGGCACAAGGGCTTCGACGCCGACCTCAACCGGGGCAAGGACGTCTTCATCATCCACGGCGGGTTCAACGCCCAGGAGCGGTCCCTGGACTGCGACGCCTGCCACAACCAATTCACCTTCGCGCGGGGGACATACACGAATGCTCAGTCCCCGTGAGTGGCTCTTGTTCGCCGTGCTCTTCACCGTCCCGGTGGGCCTGACCCTCAGCGTGGTCAGCCCCGCCGTGGCGCAGACGAAGAGCAAGAAGAAGCGGAGCAAGAAGAAGTCCAAGAAGAAGGCGCCGGAGGCCCCGCCCCCGGCCGAGGCCACACCGCCCCCCGCGGCCCCGCCCGAGCCCGACCTCGAGGCGCTGCGCCAGGAGCTCGAGGCGGCCAAGGCGGAGGCCGAGAAGCGAAAGACGTCCAAGGTCACCCCCGGCACCGCCTCTCGGTGGTCGAACCGCGGGGCGATGGTGCCGGTGCAATCGGAGTTGCAGCTCACCGCGCCGCTGCCCCAGCGCGCGGTGCCGGTGCCGATGGGGGTCGAGACGCCCGGGCAGTCGCTCATCGGCGAGGAGGGGACGCTCTCCGCCCGGCTGGCCCTGAGCTACTACCACATCCAGACCCGGGGCCAGGACATCGTCTACTCTGGCGAGGACGTCCTCGAGGGCGTGGATCGCGACATCGACTTCATGCGCGGCCGGGCCACCATGGCCTACGAGCGCATCGCGGGCACCGAGTTCGGCGCCCACCTCGACCTCGAGTACCGCCCCCGCATCAACGGCACCCGCTTCACCGACTCCCGCTTGAACGAGCTGTACGTCTCGTACGGGCTCACCGACTTCCGGCGGCCCGGCGGGCCGTGGTGGGGGCTGGCGGCGGGGCGGCTCTCGATCCGCGAGGCGGGCTACGCCCAGGCCGACGGCGTCGCGTTCCGGGCCCGGCCGATCGAGGCGCTGCAGGTCGGCGCCTTCGCCGGCTTGACCGGCAACCCGTACGGCTACAACTGGCGGCAGCGCACCACCCAGCTCTTCAGCGCGGACTGGTGGACGGGCGGCGCCTTCGCCTCGCTCCGCACGAAGCAGCTCACCGTCAACGCGTCCGGCGTGCTGACCTTCGCGAACCTCCTGGTGGAGCGGGTCGACGACCCCGCGGTCACCGACGGCCCCGGCATCGACCGGGTCTACGCGTATCTCGACGCCGCGTACCTCGTGACGCGGGACTTCAACGTGCTGGTCACCGGCTGGCTGGACATCCTACCCGGCGGTCAGACGGTGCAGAATGCCGAGGTCATCGGCTCGTACACCCCGCTCCCCGGGCTCGACCTGACGCTCGGGTTGGGCCGCTTCTCCACCGTGGTCTACGAGCTGAGCACCGGCTACTCGTACACCTTCGATCCCAACGGGAACCTCTTCCAGCCGAACCTCCCGCCGATCGTGGACGAGAACAACAACCCCATCGTCCCCTTCGACGGCGCGCTGTTCACCACCATCTACAACCAGATCCGCTTCCGGGCGGGGTACCGGGTGATGCGCGACCTCGAGGTCTTCGCCCGGGTGAACAGCCTGATCCGCGACTTCTCCGGCACCAACGACATCGCGCAGGCCCAGTTCGGGGCCACCATCAACCAAGCGTCGCTGCGGGTGGTGCCGGGGGGCGGCGTCCGCTACCGCAACCCGTCGATCGTCGACGCCTCGGCCGAGGCAAGCTACATTGCGGACGACGTGTCCAACGCCGACGCGATGACCCGCTTCATGATCGGGCGTGGGCTGTACGGCTTCTACGTCTCCGCCGACGCCCGCAACTACTTCGGCAAGATCAAGGCGCTCGACGCGGGCGTGGACCTCACCTACACCCTGCCGCGCGACCTCTTCCCCGGGCAGCTCATGGTGCGGGGCTCGTTCCGCTACTACGAGGAGGCGGTGGCCGTGCGCCGGCCGGACCTCGGGACGGATCAGCTCGGCGACGGTGACGTGCAGTTCATCATCCCCAAGCAGGAGAGCTACATGGGGTTCCTCGGGATGGAGTGGCGCATGTGAGCGCCGCCAACCCGCGCGAGGCGGGTCGCCAATGCCGCCCTCGGGGGTTAGATAGGCATGGTGAAGACAACGGCGCTCCTGATCCCCGTGGCCCTCTTGGGGGTTTCCACCGTGGCCCAAGCGGCCGAGAGCCGGCTGCAGGTCGGGTTCGGCCTGACGACCAAGAAGATCAACGACGTCGACACGACGCTGGTCGCGCCACGCTTCGACGCCGACATCGGGGTCTCCGACCACTTCGGGGTGTCCGCCATCCTCCCCCTCACCAGCCTCAGCCGCTCCGAGGGTGAGGGGACCTTCCGCTTCGGGAACCCCTACCTGGGCGGGTTCTGGAGCACCGACTTCGAGATCCTGAGCCTCAAGGTGGGCGCTGGCGTCACCCTCCCGGTGGCCTCCCAGGACACCGCCACCGTAGAGGGGCTGGCCAACAGCGCCGTCGCCTACACCTCGGCCCAGGCCCTGGCCGGCCTCGGCGACTTCTGGCTCTACCAGCCCGGCACCATGGCCCTCGCGGTGCCGGTGCAGGCCAAGCTCGACCTCGCCCTGGTCGAGATCCGAGCCGACGCGACCTGGGCCCTCCTCATCCCCACCAAGGACTACGCCGAGGTCGACACCACCCTGCAGCTCGCGGGCGAGGCCCTCATCAACATCCCCTTCGTGGGCTTCGGGGCCCGGGTGCAGTCGGTGTGGATCCCCACCGCGGACGGCGACAAGATGCAGCTCTCGGTGGCCCCGGTGGTCGAGGCCGAGGTCGGCCCGGTGTTCGCGCGGACCATGTTCCTCATCAACCTGGACGGCCCGAGCGGCTTCTCCTTCGACAACGGCAACGACAAGTTCTGGGGCTGGCACCTGGCCGCCGGGGTCAAGTTCTAGGGTCCCCGGGCCGCCGGATTGACTGATCAGTCGGCCATCCCACATACACGGCGCATGACCGCCACCGTGGAGATGATGAGCTCCGCCGCCAAGAGCGCGCGGGCCACCGATCAGACTCACCTCGACCGCGCCGTGACCGAGGTGCGGGACGCCGCCACCACCTTCGCGCGGCTCTCCATCGCCGAGAAGATCGCGCTCCTCGACGAGACCCTGGCCCGGGTGGCCGAGGGGGCCGAGGCCTGGGCGCGGGACGGGCACAAGGCCAAGGGCCTGCCCGAGGACCACGGCGAGGAGTGGCTCGCGGGTGTCACCCCCACGATGCGGAACCTGCGGCTGCTCGCGGACACCCTGCGCCGCATCCAGGCGGGCGGGCGCGCGGTGGCCGACAGCCAGATCAAGCAGCGGCCCGACGGGCGGGTCGAGGTCGACGTCTTCCCCACCGACGGCATCGACGGCGCGCTCTTCGCGGGCTTCACGGTGAGCGAGCTGATGCAAGAGGGGTTGACCACGGGCGACGTGAAGGCCCAGGCCGGCCGCTTCTACGACGAGAAGGCCCCCGAGGGCGGGGTCTCGCTGATCCTCGGGGCGGGCAACGTCTCGTCCATCCCGCCGATGGACGCGCTCTACAAGAGCTTCGCCGAGGGCTTCGTCAACGTGGTGAAGATGAACCCGGTGAACGAGTGGGCGGGGCCGCACCTCGAGAAGGCCTTCAAGCCCTTCGTGGACCGCGGCTTCCTGCGCGTGGTCTACGGCGGGGCCGAGGTGGGCAAGTACCTGGTGGAGCACCCGCAGGTGGACGACGTCCACATCACCGGGAGCAACCTCACCCACGACATGATCGTGTGGGGCCCGCCCGGGCCGGAGCGCGAGCGCCGCATCCGCGACAAGGACCCGCTCCTCAAGAAGCGCATCACCTCCGAGCTCGGCAACGTGAGCCCGGTGGCCATCGTGCCCGGGGACTACGACGAGTCCGAGCTGACCTTCATGGCGCGGAACGTGGCCGCCATGGTCACCAACAACGCCTCCTTCAACTGCAACGCAGCGAAGATGATGGTGGTGGCCAAGGGCTGGGCCCAGCGCACCCGCTTCATCGAGCTGGTGACCCGCTTCATGGCCGAGGCCCCCACGCGCCTGGCCTACTACCCCGGCGCGTTCGAGCGGTACGGGCGCCTGGTCGAGGGGCGCACCGGGGTCCGCAAGGTGGGTGACGGCGACGCGAAGAAGCTCCCCTGGACCCTGATCCCCGACGTGGACCCGGCGAACGCCAACGACCCGGTGTTCCACACCGAGCCCTTCTGCGGGCTGATCTCCGAGACCGCGCTCGATGCAAGCGAGCCTGCGGAGTTCCTCGCCAAGGCCACCGCGTTCATGAACGACACCCTCTGGGGCACCCTCAACGCGATGATCGTCATCTCGCCCAAGCACGAGAAGTCGCACGAGGTCGGGGGCGCCCTCGAGGAGGCGATCAAGGCGCTCCGCTACGGGTCGGTCACCATCAACCACTGGGCCGCCCTGGTCTACGCCACCACCTCGCCCGCGTGGGGCGGGCACCCAAGCTCCACCCTCGAGGACGTGCAGAGCGGCATGGGCTGGGTGCACAACACCTACCTGCTCGAGGGCATCGAGAAGACGGTGCTCCGCGGGCCGCTCAAGGTGTTCCCGAAGCCGGTGTGGTTCGCGGACCACCGTCGGGTGGCCCAGATGGGCAAGCGCCTGGTGCAGATGGAGCTGAGCCCGAGCTGGCTGAAGGTGCCGGGCCTCGTGGTCAACGCCCTGCAGGGCTGACCATCGCCTCCTCGACCCGCGCCATCACCTCGTCCGGGCGGAAGGGCTTGTGCAGGAAGACCTGCAGCTGCTCAGCGCCCACCATCGCCAGGACCTCCTCCTTCGCGTAGCCGCTCATCAGCACCACCGGGATCTGCATGCCTCGCCGCCTCATCTCGGCCAGGGTGGCGGGGCCGCTGAGCCCGTCCATCGACACGTCCATGAGGACCACCTGGATGGGCGGGCTCCCGTCCCGCAGCAGCTCCAAGCAGCGCCGCCCATCCGCCGCCTCCACCACCTGGACGCCGCTCCGCTCCAGGATGCGTCGCAGGACGCCGCGGACCTCCACCTCGTCGTCGACCACCAGCACCCGGCGCTCCCGCTCGGGGCGCGGGGGCGGCGGGGCGGCCATGCGCGCCGCCTCGGTCGGCATGGCCTCGAGCACCGGGAGGTAGAGGCGCAGGGTGGTGCCGGCGCCCGGCGCGCTCCGCACGGTGATGGTGCCCTGGCCCCGACGGATGGTCCCGATCGCGCCCGCGAGCCCGAGGCCGCGCCCCTGGAACTTGGTGGTGAAGAAGGGCTCGAACATGCGCTCCACCGTCTCCGGGGCCATGCCGCAGCCGTCGTCCTCGACCTCCACGTACGCGTAGGCGCCCGGGGCGAGGGACTGCTGGGCGAGCGGGGGCACCACCGGCGGGGTCACCTCCTCTGCGACGCCGGTGCGCACGAAGACGTGCCCGCCCTCGGGCGGCAACGCCTCCACCGCGTTGCTCAGGACGGCGGAGAGGGCCTGCCCGAGGAGCTTCACGTCGCCCTGGATCCGCGCCGGCGCCAGCTCCTCGGTCAGCACCACGTTCGTCGGGAGGAGCGGGCGGAGGTCCTTCACGGTGCTCGCCACCAGGGCCGACAGCTCGATCAGCTGGGGCGCGTAGTAGCCGCGGCCGGCGTAGGCGAGCATCGCCTCGGTCACCCCCGCCACCCGCTGGCCGGCGGCCAGGATCCCCTCGAGCTCGGTGCGCACCTCGGGCTCCGGAGCGAGCATCGACAGGGCGTAGTCCGCGGACCCGATGATGCCGACCAGCATGTTGTTGATGTCGTGGGCGAGGCCTCCGGAGAGCGCGCCCAGGCTCTCGAGCTTCTGGCCGGCCGCGATCTTGGCCTGCATGCGGCGCTGCTCCTCCTCCGCCCGCGCTCGCTCCGCCATCTCGTGCTCCAGGTCGGCGTTGGTGCGCTGCAGATCGCTGGCGAGGGCCTCGACGCTGCGCCGCCGGAGCTGCTGCAGGCGGAGGTAGCCGGCCAGCAGGAGCGAGATCAGGATCCCCGCGACCCCGCTGACCTCGGGCCCCAGCCCGGACGTGAGCGTCTCGGTGGGGCGCGCGGTCAAGCGCCACCGCCGCCCGCCCCAGTCGAGGGTGACGGTCTGCGCCCGGTCTGCCATGGGCTCCCCGCCGTCCGGTCGAAACGTCACCGCGTCCTCCGGCGCGGCCATGTCCTGCACCTCGAGCTCGAAGGGGTTGTGCTCGAAGCGGGCCAGGGCGTCCTCCACCACCCGCCGGGTGCTCAGCACCCCCACCGCGAAGCCCACCAGGCGCTCGGTGCGGGCCTCTGGGGTCTTCGGGACGTGGCCGCCCCGGTAGACCGGCGCGAACACCAGCAGCCCCGGCGCGGGGCCCTGGACCAGGGGCACCGGCGCGGTGGCGGTGGGCTGGCCAGTCGCGGCCGCGCCCAAGAGCGCCTCCCGGCGGCGGGCCTCGCTCGCCACGTCGAACCCGAGGGCCGCCTCGTTCCCGTTCAGCGGCTGGATGTGGTGGACCCTCACCCGGAGCTCGCCGTCCTCGCCGCGCTCGGCCACGTTCCAGCTCAGGGCCATCAGCACGCGCTCCTCCACCAGCACCCGCTCGGCGAAGGTCTCGAACTCGTCGTGGGTCACCAGGTCGCTGGAGGAGATGAACGCCGCGGTGTCCTCGACTCCGCGCATCAGGGTCTCGAGCCGGAGCTGCAGGGTGGCCCGCCGCTCCTGGACCAGGGCGTGGAAGCGCGCCGCGCTCACCCGGCTCCGGGCGTGGGCGAGGGTGCCGGCCACCGCCGCGGTGAGGACCAGGCCGAGGACCAGGACGAGGGGCGGCCCCAGCCCCCACCGCGCCTGCACCTGTCCCTGGCGTCTGTCCACCGCGCCTCCGTGGGGCCGACAGGACCCCACGGCATCATCGCACCGGCAGGCCCTACGGGCCAGTTCAGGTCAGGCGGGCGGCGTGCTCGAAGAGGAGCCCGAAGCGGACGCCACGGTTAGAGACGGTCAGGCCGTCCAGGCCATAGTGGTCCAGGGCGGCCAGGATCACCGCGGCGCCCGCCACGATGACGTCGGCGCGGCCTGCGGGGATCACGGTGCCCCGGATGCGCTCCGCCGCCGGGACCCGCCGGAGGTCCTCGTAGAGGCGCTCGATGTCCGCCCGGGCCAGGCGCTGGCCCTCGCCGTGCGCCACCGCGAGCTGTATGTCCTGGTAGCCGAGGTGGGCGCCCATCAGGCTCACCACGGTGCCGGAGACGCCGACCATCTGGGTGCCCTCCGGCACCGGCGGGGCGGCCTGCAAGATCTCTTTCAGGTGGGCGAAGAGCGCGGCGAGGTCGGCGTCCTTGGGCGGATCGTCGGGCAGGAAGCGCTCGGTGAGCCGCACCCCGCCGATCTCGAGCGAGACGCGGGCCACGATGCCGTCGACGGAGCCGTAGATCAGCTCGGTGCTGCGCCCGCCCACGTCGACGACGAGGAGCGGCCCCGGCCCGAACGCGGCGGCGGGGGCGCGGAAGGCCAACTCGGCCTCGCGCAGCCCGTGGATGATCTCGATCTCGAGGCCCAGGTGGTGGCGCACCCGATCGAGGAAGCCCTGGGCGTTGCTCGCGCCGCGCATGCCGGCGGTGGCCACGCAGGCGATGTGCTCGGCCCCCTCGGTGCGGGCGTCGGCCACGACCTCGGCCAGCACCTGGTAGGTGCGCTCCATCGCCCCGTCCAGGAGGTAGCCGTTCTTGTCGAGGCCCTGGCCGATGCGGGTGATCTCGGCGCGCTCCCGGATCACCGTGAGGGCGTCCGCCGTGACCTCGGCCAGGGTGTACTTGAGGGTGTTGGACCCCAGGTCGATCGCGGCCAGCTTCACTGCGGCTTCAGCTCGGCCCGGCGGTTCCGCTGGTGAGCTTCCTCGCTCATGCCCATGTCGACCGGGCGCTCCTCGCCGTAGGAGATGATCTCGACCTGCTTGGGCTCCACGCCCTGGGCCACCAGGTACTTCATCACGCTGCGGGCGCGGCGCTCGCCGAGGTGCAGGTTGTACTCGGTGGACCCGCGCACGTCGCAGTGCCCCTCGACCTCGACCTTGAGCCCCTGGTCCTTCGACATCACCTCGGCCACCCGGCTCAGGACTGCCTTGCTGTCCTCGCGGATCGTAGCGTCGTTGTAGTCGAAGTAGATGGTCCCGACCGCGTCGCCCAGCTTCATGTTCATGTTGGCGGCGGTGGCGTCGGTGACCTTCTCTTTCGGGCCCTCGTCGTCCGCGGTCTTCTTCTCGTCGCAGCCGGGGCGGGACGCGGCCGCCGCCTGCTCGGCCAGGGCCTTGGCCTCGCCGGCCTTCTTCTTCGCGTCCTCGATCTCACCCGCCTCGGCCAGGCGCTTGGCCTCGGCGATGGCGGCCTCGGCCGCCTGGTAGGTCTCCTGGGCGCAGTCGTTGGCCTTCTTCTTCCGCGCCTCGTCCATGGCGGCGCGGGCGGCCTCGAGCTCGAGGTCCGCGGTCTTCTTCGGGCAGCCGGTGCTGAAGATCAGCGCGGCCAACAGGGGGAGGGCGATCAGGGTGCGGGGCTGGATGCTGCCAGACACGTTCGAGCTCCTTGTCACTTCACGAGGTAGGGGGACCACGCAGGCGTGGTGAAGCCCCCCTTCTTGGTGATGCGGCGCTGGTTCGAGCCGTCCACCGCCATGATCCAGATCTGCGACTTCCCCTCCCGGGTGGAGGTGAAGACGATGTGGTTGCCGTCGGGCGAGAAGCTGGGCTCCTCGTTGTTGCCCTGGTCCTGGGTGAGGCGCCGGATCTCCTTCGTCTCGGGGTTGACGGTGAAGATGTCGAAGACGTTGCGCTCGTCCCGGGCGGTGAAGGCGATGAGATCGCCCTTGGGGGACCAGTCGGGGGTCTGGTTGTAGGTGCCGCGGTCGGTGATGCGCTTCACCCCGGTGCCGTCCGCGTTCATCACGAAGATGTGGGGGTCGCCCCAGCGGCTCGACACGAAGGCGATGCGCTTGCCGTTGGGCGACCACGAGGGCGAGCTGTCGATCGCCCACTCGTTGGTGAGCCGCTTCAGGCCGGTGCCGTCCGCGTTCATCACGTAGATCTCGCTGTTGCCGTCGCGGGAGAGGGTGAGGGCCAGCTTGCTCCCGTCGGGCGACATCGCGCCGCCGGTGTTGAGGCCGCGCTCGCCCGAGAGCAGCCGCGGGCGGCCGCCGCCCACCGGGGTGCTGTAGAGGTTCGGGTTGTGGCGGATGTACGAGGTGAAGATCAGCTCCTGCCCGTTCCGCGACCACGCGGGGAGCAGGTTGATGGAGCCGTTGTTGGTGACCGCGGTCGCGCCCTCGCCGTCGAGGTCCATCACCCACAGCTCGCGCCCCGACTTCGTCTTGCGGACCGCGGCGAGCCGGGTCTGGAAGATGCCGCGGGTGCCGGTGAGGGCGAAGATCACCTCGTCGCTGAAGGCGCGGGCGAAGCGCTTCGCGTCCTCGACCTTGCCGGTGTAGCTCTTCTGGACCAGCTGCCGGCCCGAGGCCACGTCGAAGAAGCGCAAGTCAGCCTTCAGCGTGTCGCCGGCCACGGTGACCCCGCCCTTGATGAGGCCGTCGGCGCCGACGTTCACCCAGTCCTCGAACTTGATGGACGCGGCGGCCAGGCCCTCCTTCTTGGGGTCGGCGATGTAGCTCTTCGGATCGAGCACCTTGAAGGTGGCGGCGAGATCGAAGTTCCACCGCAAGGTGTCCGTCATCTCGCGGATCGCGGGGGCCGGCGTCTTCTCGCCCGCCATGTCCCGGATGTCGGGGATCGCGAGCGGGTACGGCCGGAAGTCGGGGCTGCCGATCTCGATGACGGTGCGCTTGCCGGCCTCGGTCTGGGCCTGGGCAGGCAGCGCCACCGCCGTGAGGGCGAGCAACAGGAGCGGAGCGTGGGGGCAGAGTCGTCGCAAGATCACCTCGTCGCGCGGCCTGCGCACCGCTGCGAGTACGTTGGGCGCAGGCGGGCCGTCAATGGGACGTCTGAGGCCCCCACAACATTCCATACGGGCTTCAAGGTTTGAAGCGCACCAGCACGCCCTCGTCGCGGTAGCGGCTGGCCAGGTTCGGGGGCGGGGCGGGCAGCTGGTGGGTCTTCAGCAGGCTCTCCAGCGCGCTCATGAACAGGTCATTCGGGTGACGCTTCACGATCTCGTAACGCGAGATCCGGCCGTTCCCCTCGATGAAGAGCACGAACTCCGCGCTCAGGAACTGCTGCTGGGACTTCAGCATCTCCGGCAGCTGGTAGGCCTGCTTGAGGCTCGCCGCCACCTGGGCCTCGTAGCCGCGCGCGGCCCGCGCGGGGTCGGTGGTGGTGCCGTGGGCCACGCCCTCGGGCGACCCCTCGAGCTCCTCCACCTTGGCGAGCGCCTTGTCGAGCCGGTCGTCCGCCGCGCCCTCGAGCATCCGCCGCGCCGCGTCCGACAGCTCGGGCGTCTTCTTCTTGTCGGGCTTCGGCGCCGGCTTGGTCTTGTCGGTCTTGCCGGTGTCGAGGGCCACCGTGTCGTCGGCCGGGGGCGGCGGCGCGGACTTCGCGATCCGGGGCAACAGCGCGGGATCCCGCGGTTTGCCGAGGCGCACCAGCTCGACCGGGATGGTGTCGTGCACCTGCAGCTTGGGGTGCAGGGACTGCGCGTAGACCACCACGCCGAACACGCCGACGTGCAGCGCCAGGGAGGCCCCCAGCACCCACTTGAAAGCCCGGTTGACGGCTCTCGAGCGTGCTCGCGCGGTCTCGTACATGCCTACTTGCTGGCCTCCAGGGGGTCGGTGACCATGCCGAGCTTCTCGACCCCCGCCTTGCGCACCCGCGCCATGATGTCGATGACGAAGCCGTACTCGAGGGTGCGGTCCGCGTGCAGGTAGAGCTCCTTCTCGGCCTGGAGCTTCGCGTTGGCGGCGAGCATCTCTTCCAGGCGCTCGTAGGGGATGGGGTTCTCCTCGTTGCTCCCGATGAAGATGCGCTTGTCCTTGGTGACGGTGAGCACGAGCTTCTTGTCGGTGCCCTCGAGCGGCTGGGCCGAGGTCTTCGGCAGGTCCACCTGCACGCCCTGGGTGATGAGGGGAGCGGTGACCATGAAGATGATCAGGAGCACCAGCATCACGTCCACCAGGGGCGTGACGTTGATGTCGCTCATGGCGCCGCCGCGCCGGCCGGTGGACATGCCCATGCTCGCTCCAGTCTAACGCACGAGGGCGCCGGAGGTTCTCACTTGAAGAAGTGCCGCTTCACGATGTTCAGGAAGTCGCTGGAGAAGTTGTCCATCTCGGCCTCCAGCACCCGGATCCGCGCCAGGAAGTAGTTGAACGCGATCACCGCCGGGATGGCCGCGGCGAGGCCGGCGGCGGTGGCGATCAGGGCCTCCGAGATGCCGGGGGCCACCGTGGCGAGGTTGGCCGAGCCCATCCGGCCGATGTCCTGGAACGCCTTCATGATGCCCCAGACCGTCCCGAACAGACCGATGAAGGGGGCGGTGGAGCCCACCGTGGCCAAGAACGACGTCAGGCTCTCGAGCGAGGTCATCTCGGCGCTCTGGCTCCGCCTCAGCGCCCGCTCCACGTTCTCGATGCCCCCGCCGAGGGTCTCGTCGTCACCGCTGCGCTTCTTCAGCCGGGCCAGCTCGATGTAGCCGCTCCGGAACACCTGGGCGAGCGGGCTCTTCGCGTACTGATCGGACTGCTGGTACATCTGGTCGAGGCGCTTGGCCTCCCAGAACGCGGCGAGGAAGCGCTCGGACTCCCGGGCCGCCCGGCGGAGCGACAGGTACTTGTGGACGATGATCGCCCACGAGGTCACCGAGAACGCGATCAGCAGCAGGAGGGCCGCGAAGCTGATCGGCCCCGAGTGGGTCATGGTCTCCCACAGGGAGATGTCCGTGACCACGGGGGTCGCCGGGGCCGGCGCGGGCTGCCCCGCGGTGGCCTGGAGGGTGGTCAGGACCACGTGGATCACCTCGGGGTTGGGGCCCGCCATGCTCGGAACGCGCGGTAACATGGTGCCACAGGCCTGACAACCGTGTCAGCCGAGCGGGCCCGGGGCGCCCCCGCCCGTTGTTGCGCGCGTGGCGTGCGTGTTGCAGTCTCTGGGGCGGTGCGCCGCGTCCTGGCCCTCTCCCTCACCTCTGTCCTCGCGGCCTCCGCGTGCGGCGGCGACGCCGAGTCCGGCGATGCGCTGGCGCTGCGCTTCACCGTGTCGCGGGGGGGCGAGCCGCTCGCGTGCGCGGACGTCTCCGAGATCTCGGAGGTCACCCTGAAGCTGCGGGACGCCCAGGGGCGCATCGTGGCGGGGGTCCCGTCGACGGTGGACTGCGCGGCGGGCGCGGTGGACGTCTACGCCGCCCCGGCCGGCACCTACACCCTCGAGCTCGCGGCCACCGGGACCCTCTCCGGCGACCCCAACGCGGTGCTGTTCAAGGTCTCGCAGCCGGTCACGGTGCCGGGGACCTACGACCTCGTGCTCCAGCCCCAGGTGGCCTACCTGACCCTGGGCTGGACCTTCGGGGACGACGAGCTGGCCCCCTGCGGCACCGAGGTGGACGAGATCGGGGTCATCGTCAGCACCGGCGCCGGCCAGGTCGGGAGCTTCACCGGCACCTTCGGGTGTACGGCGACTCCGGTGGTGATCCCCCAGCCGTTCGACCTGCAGGAGTACGTGATCCAGGTGGAGGCCCGCTCCACCGAGGGTTTCCCGTTGTTCAACCACACCACGTCCCGCATCCTGGACCGTGGCCAGAACACCTACACCGCCAACCTCACCCCGCTGGGCGGTCAGGTCTTCTTCGACTGGGCCTTCGCGGTGCTGCCGGGCGACGCCCCGATCCGGATGTGCGACGCGGCCAGCGTCCAGGTCGGGAACCTCGAGGTCACGATCGAGAGCCTGGAGGGCGGGGCCTCGGTCTCCGAGTCGGTGCCGTGCACCGCCACCATGCGGCCCTACGCCTTCACCAAGGCCCGCTTCACCCAGGGGCGCCAGCTCGCCCTGGTCGTGGCGGCCGAGGGCGAGGAGCGCTTCTGGGCCCGGGAGGAGTTCACCATGCCCGCCGGCGACCGGGTCGGCGATCGCCTCACCCTCACCGCGGTGGGGACCGCCACCGTCGGCTTCCAGGTCGCCACCGCCTCGTGCACCCCCACCCGGCTGGACGGCGTGACCCTCACCGCCCGGCGGCGGGGCGCCGACGCAGCGGAGGCCCACACGGTGGAGCTCGGCGCGGACGAGACCGAGGCGACGTTCACCCCGCTCTTCTACGGGACCTACGACGTGGAGGCGGTGCTGCAGACCGACCAGGGGCCGCTGTGCCCGCGGACCGACGTGCGCAGCGTGAGCGAGCGGGCGCATGCCTGGGCGCCGATCGTGTTCTAGCTCCGGGCGGGCGCGGGATCAGAGAAGGGTCGCGCAAAGGCGCCTGGCTGGGCGCCTGGGGGCGCGAGGACCTGGGGCCGGGGCCTGAGACCTGGAGCCAGTCTCTGCAGCCTGAAACCTGTCTCCTCAGCCTGAAACCTGTCTCTGGAACCTGCAGCCTGAGACCTTCAGCCTGAGATCTGCAGCCGGAATCCTGTCTCTGAAGCCTGACCCCCCTCCATGGTCGCGCGGCCGAGGTCGCTCCGTCGGCTTCAGGCGTCAGAGACAGTGATCAAGCCGCAGTGATCAGGCCGCAGTGATCAGGCCGCAGTGATCAGGCTGCAGGTTTCAGAGACAGGCCGCAGGGTTCTGGCCGCAGGGATCAGCTCGCAGGGCGGAAGCTCAGGCGGCGGGCCCACGCTGCCGTGCGCACTAGTACAAATACCCGGGTGACACCGGCCCCGGACTCGGGGGAAGAATCCCCTGTGCGTCGCTCTTCTGCCCTGATTCTGTTTGCTTTTGCGATGGCTTGTGAGGAGCCGCCCCCGCCCGCTGGCGGCGGCGACCCGACGCAGGACGCGGCCGCGGTCGACATCGGGTTCTACGAGGACGACGCGGGCGACCTGGTACCCGATTCGGGTGAAGGGGAAGACGGCGGCTTGGCCGACACCGGGGTGGCTTCGGACACGGGGGTGGTGCCCGACTCGGGCGTCGGGCCCGACTCGGGGATGGCCGACCCGGACGCCGCGGTGGACGGGGGCCCGGCCGACACCGGCGTGGCAGCGGACGCGGGGCCGCCCGACACCGGCGTGGCGGCGGACGCGGGGCCGCCCGACACCGGCGTGGCGCCGGACGCGGGGCCGCCGGACAGCGGCGTGTTGAGCGACGCGGACAACGACGGCATCGCGGACATCCACGAGGGCAACGGGGCGGTGGACACGGACGGCGACGGGATCCCGGACTCGATGGACGACGACAGCGAC
Source organism: Deltaproteobacteria bacterium (assembly GCA_020632995.1). Lineage (GTDB taxonomy): Bacteria > Myxococcota > Kuafuiibacteriia > Kuafuiibacteriales > Kuafuiibacteriaceae > JACKEN01. The sequence continues at coordinate 42,846 of JACKEN010000011.1, forward strand.
GGCGACGGGATCCCGGACAGCGTGGAGGCGGGCGACGCGGACGTCGCGACCCCGCCGGTGGACTCGGACTTCGACGGGGTGCCGGACTTCCAGGACCCGGACGCGGACGGAGATCTGATCGACGACGCGGTGGAGGGCGTGGGCGACCTCGACGGGGACGGGGTGCCGAACTACCTCGACGACGACAGCGACGGCGACTTCATCACCGATCGCATGGAGGGCGCGGCGGACCCGGACGGCGACGGGGCGCCGAACTACCTCGACGACGACAGCGACGGCGACGGCCTCACCGACGCGGAGGAGGCGGGCGATCAGCTCCTGAGCTCGCCCCCCCTCGACTCGGACTTCGACGGGATCCCGAACTACCTGGACGAGGACAGCGACAACGACTTCATCCGCGACGTGGAGGAGGGGCGGCGTGACACGGACGGGGACGGGATCTGGGACTACGTCGACATCGACAGCGACAACGACGCGATCCTCGATCGCTTCGAGGCGGGCGATCAGGACCTGTTCACGCCCGCCCTCGACACCGACAACGACACCGTCCCCGACTACCGCGACATCGACTCCGACGCGGACACGATCACCGACCTCCAGGAGGGCCGCGTGGACACCGACGGCGACGGGATCGAGGACCGGCTCGAGACCGACTCCGACGGCGACGGCTGGAGCGACGCGCTCGAGGCGGGCGACGTCGACCTCGCGACCCCGCCGGTCGACACCGACGGCGACGCGGTGCCCGACTTCCGCGACCTCGACAGCGACGGCGACGGGCTCACCGACGGCCTCGAGCCCGGCTGCCCGGCCGGCTCGGACCGCCTCCTGGCCGACAGCGACGGCGACAGCTTCGACGACCTCGCGGAGGCGGCCTTCGGCAGCAACCCCTGCGACGCGGCCCAGGGCATCAGCGACTTCTACTTCGTGCTGCCGCCGAACGGGCCGGTGCAGAACGCGCCGCTGACCTTCTCGGACACCCAGATCGATCGCGCCGACGTGGCCCTCAACATCGACACCACCGGGTCGATGGGCGGAGAGATCGCGAACCTGCGCGCCTCGCTCTCCACCTCGATCATCCCGCAGGTGGACGCGGCGATCCCCGACGCCGCGTTCTCCGTGAGCAGCTTCGAGGACTACCCGATCTACCCGTTCGGCGATCCGGCGGCGAACGACCGGCCCTTCCGGCTGCACACGCGCGTCACCACCAACGCCGCCACCGCCCAGAGCGCGGTGAACGCGCTGACCATCCGGGGCGGCTACGACTACCCGGAGGCGGGGCTGGAGTCGCTCTACCAGGTGAGCACCGGCCTCGGGACCTCGTGGACCGGCGGGACGGTGGGGCCCTTCAACCCCAACGCGGGGCTCGTGCCCGGGGTGGCGGACGGGACGATCGGCGGGGTGGGCTTCCGCGACGACGCGCTACCGTTGGTGGTGCACATCACCGACGCGGTCAGCCACACCACCTACGACTACGCGCGCTCGAGCAGCACGATCAACGCGGCCGCGGTGCCCCAGGTGCGGCAGGCCCTCGGCAACGTGGGGGCCCGGGTGGTCACCATCACGAGCGGGGTGGTGGTGCCCTTCAACGACCAGCTCTGCACCGGGAACGTCTCGACCTTCTTCGGCGGCATCACCCCGCTCGGTGACGTGGACTGGTTCCTGATCCAGGGCGCGGTGGCGGGGGACGTGGTCTCGGTCGACATCACCGCGGCGGTGAACTCCGGCACGCTCGACCCGATGGTGGCGGTGGCCAACAGCGCAACCCTGCTTGCGGTGCACGACGACATCGACGCCGCGAACTTCAACCGCAACAGCACCATCCAGAACCTGACCCTCACCGGGCCGGGCCCGTACTACATCGCGGTCACCTCGAAGGGGGACGGCAACTTCGACGGGGCGGGCGGCACCACCGCCGGCTTCTACATGGTCGACCTCGTGGTGAACGGCGCGCCCCAGTACCCGACCCCCACCGTGTGCCGGGCCGAGGACGCCAACAGCCGCGTCGGCGCCACCCCGGCGGTGCCCGCGGCCCAGGCCACCGCCCCCGCCGACCAGGCCCAGTGCCAGGCGGATTGCGATCTCTACGTGGGCACCCTGCACCCCTTCTTCGCCGACTTCACCTTCCCCTACGAGCTGTCGGAGGACACCGGGGCGGTGATAGCGCCCTGCGCGTGGAGCTTCTTCGGGGCGGGGCGCCCGGCCGGCTGTGGTGTCAACCAGTGTTGCACCGGCATCAACGGCACCGGGGTGCCGCCCAACGCGGCGGGGAACTGCCCGCTCAGCTACGAGATCGATCCGAACGGCACCGGCCTCGGCAACGCGCTCGTGGCGGGGGTGCAGGCGCTGGTGAACTTCTCGGCCTTCACCATCACCACCGTGGTCCGGCCCGACCCGGTCCAGCTGGCGCTCGGCGTGGACACCGCCTGCTTCATCCACGGGGTGGTGCCGGTGAACGCGATCCCGCCCAACACCTGCGCGCCGACCCCGGTGGCGGTCGACCTCGTCCCGCCCTCGCCCGAGCTGGACTCGTGGCAGAACGTGGTGCCGGGCACGGTGCTCGAGTTCCAGGTGAACGCGGTGAACCAGCAGCAGGGGACCGCCACCGCGTGCGTGCCGTCCATCAGCACCCCGCAGCAGTTCACCGCCTACATCGACGTGGTGGCGGACGGGGTGACGGTGGTCGACACGCGGCAGGTGATCATCATCGTCCCGCCCACGAGCACCGGCGGCTCCAACTGACGCGTGTCACCCAAACGGGGTCGGGTGATCCGGGCTGGAGCCTGCTACGGTGGGTGCAGTGCGGCGGTGGGGCATCGGGTTGGGGGCACTGGCGCTGGTCAGCTGCGGCGTGGTGCTCAGCTGGGGCGTCCCGGACGAGGTGGCGTGGACGGTCCTGGTCGCGCTGAGCGCCGATGAGCGTCCGGTCGAGGTCGGGCCGCTGCGCACGGGGGAGGCGCTGGCGACGACCGCGGTGGACCTCGACGCGCGGGTCCTCGCCCTCGGCTTCACCGCCGAGGCGGTGGCCGCCCTCGGGGCGGAGGTGCCGGTCGACGCGGTGCTGGTCCCGACCGCCGACCCCTGCGCGCCGCGGTTCGCCGCGCCCACGTGGGCCCGGCGCACCCAGGGCGACGGCACGGTGCCGGTGGACGCGGATCCCGCCTTCGCGCCGGAGCTCACCGCGGACTGGCTCCCGCCCCACTGCGCCGAGGGCAACCTGTGCATGGGCGGCCAGTGCGAGCCGCGGGTGGCCGAGGTGGCGATCGGGCGCAACCACGCCTGCGCGCGCCGCGCGGACGGCAAGGTGGCCTGCTGGGGCGACAACCAGCTCGGGCAGGTGGGGGTGTCGGTCGAGCCGTTCGTGACTCGAGCGACGGAGGTCGTTGGGGTGGAGGGCGCCTTGCAGCTCGGGCTGGGGAGCCACCACACCTGCGCGCGCGTCGAGGGCGGCAAGGTGTCTTGCTGGGGCGCGAACGGCGCGGGTCAGCTCGGCGACGGCGCGCTGCGGGACCGCCGGACCCCGGACCTGGTGCCGGGGATCGAGGGCGCACTCGACCTGGCCACCGGTGATGGCCACAACTGCGCGCTCCTGGGCCCGGACGACGTCCGGTGCTGGGGGAGCAACGACAGCGGGCAGCTGGGCGACGGGGGCGAGGCGCCCGGGACCACGCCGGTGCGGGTCGAGGGCCTCACCGGAGTGCGGCGCCTGGCGGCGGGGAACGCACACACCTGCGCGCTCCAAGCGGGCGGGGTAGTGACCTGCTGGGGGGACGGCACGCTCGGCCAGCTCGGGCCCCGGGGCGGGCGCGGTCCGGGCCCCGCGCGGGTGCTCGAGAAGGACGCGGAGGCGCTCGCCGCGGGCGAGGCCCACACCTGCGCCCGCCTCGCGGGGGGCGAGGTGCTCTGCTGGGGCGACGACGGGGCGGGCCAGCTCGGGGGCGGGAGCCCCCCGCTCCTCGCGCCTGCGGTGGGGGTGGCGGCGGGCGCGCGGTGGAGCTGCGCCACGCTGGAGGACGGGCGCATGCAGTGCTGGGGCGACAACCGCTACGGCCAGCGGGGCACCGACCCGCTCCTGCTCTACTCCCGCGACCGCCCCGAGCTCATGTACCTCGCCACCGGCTTGAGCAAGCTGACCCTCGGCGAGCGCTCGGGGTGCGGGCTGGACGCCGAGCTCCGCGTCCGCTGCTGGGGCTGGAACGGCTACGGGCAGCTGGGCAACGGCACCGCGGAGTTCCAGCCCACCCCCCGCGGGGTGCTCGCGGCCGAGCTGGCGAGCCTCGCGGCGGGCGAGGAGCACACCTGCGCCCTCGACCTCACGGGGCAGGTGCAGTGCTGGGGCGGCAACTACTGGGGCCAGGTCGGCGCGACCTACTACAGCGTCACCGAGGGCCCGAAGACGGTGGCGGGGCTCTCGAGGGTGGTGGAGGTGGGCGCGGGCAACCTGCACACCTGCGCGCGCACCGACGAGGGCCGGGTGTGGTGCTGGGGCACCGGCGGCTTCGGGCAGCTGGGGGTCGACCTGAGCCTCTCGGCCGAGCCCGTCGCGGTGCCCGAGCTCTCGGGCGCATCCAGCCTCGCGGTGGGGGCGAGCCACGGCTGCGTGGTCGAGGGCGCGCCGGGCCCGGTGTCGTGCTGGGGCGCGAACCACGACGGGCAGCTCGGCGCCGACGTGGGCGAGGACTTCTCGGTGGCTCGGGTCGCGGTGCCGGGGGTAGTGGACGCAATCCAGGTTGCGGCGGGGGTCGACACCTCGTGCGCGCTGCGGGCCGGCGGCACGGTGCGCTGCTGGGGCGCGAGGGTCGGGGGCTGGGACCTCGGGGTCGACGACGTGGCCGAGGTCCGGCTGGGCCGCTACTTCGGCTGCGTGCGCAAGGTGAGCGGCGCGGTGCTCTGCTTCGGCACCAACGACCACGGGCAGCTGGGCGACGGCACCCGCGCCGACCACAGCTACCCTGCGCAGGTGGTCGACCTCCCGGACGCGGTCTCGCTCTCCACCGGGAGCTCCCACGCCTGCGCGGTGCGGGCCGACGGGTCGTTGTGGTGCTGGGGTGACAACGAGTGGAACCAGCATGGCGACGGGACGCGCGAGGACCACCTCCGCCCGACCGCGGTCCAGGGCCTGGGCGGGCCGGTCCGCAACGTGGCCTGCGGTGCCCGACATACGATGGCGTTCGAGGCACCTGGCCGGGTGGAGGCGTGGGGTTGGAACGCGATGGGGCAGCTTGGCCGGACCCCGGTGGGGCTCGGGCAGCCGGCGGGCCTGGTGATGGGCCTGCCATGAGGCTTTGACTCAGGGCGTGGTTGGGGGTCTTGGTCGGGGGCTGGTATCATTGCGCGATGGTGCGTCGGGGCATCGGGCTCGGTGTGGTGTTGTTGGCTGGCTGCGGCTTCGTGCTCAGCTGGGGCGCTCCCGATGACGTTGCCTGGGTCGTCCTGCTGCCGTTGGACGCTGACGGTCGCGCGCTAGAGGCGGGGAAGCTCGTGACGGCCGAGGAGCTGGCCAGGGCCCCGATGGACATCGAGGCTCGGGTCCTCGCCCTTGGCTACACCGCGGAGGCGGTGGCGGCGCTTGGAGTGGAGGTGCCGGCTGACGCGACCCTGGTGCCTACCGCCGACTCCTGCCCCCTATTCCCCGCCCCGGTGTGGGCTCGCCGTACCGAGGGCGACGGCACGGCGGCAAAGGACGCGGACCCTTCTATCGCTCTGGCCCTGACCGCGGATTGGCTCCTGCCACGGTGTGCCGAGGGCTACCTGTGTGTGCAGGGGCAGTGCGAGGCCCGGGTGGCGGAGGTTGCCGTTGGGCATGACCACGCCTGTGCTCGGCTCGCAGACGGCAAGGTGGCCTGCTGGGGCGAAAACTCCTCCATGCAGACAGGCGTGGCCGAGGAGCGCTTCGTGACCCGAGCGATGGTGGTCGAAGGGGTGGGGAACACCTTGCAGCTTGGGCTGGGGCGCTCCCACACCTGTGTCCGCGTGGTGACGGGCCGAGTGGGTTGCTGGGGCGGCAACCACTACAGCCAGTTGGGCTTTCCAACTCCCGAGGAGAGCCACCGGGTCCCGGGCGTCGTGTGGGGGCTGGAGCGGGCGCTCGACTTGGCCGTCGGGGAACTTCACGCCTGTGCCGTCGTGGCTTCGGACGATGTCCGGTGCTGGGGCTCGAATAGATTCGGCCAGCTGGGGGACGGCGACGAGATCCCCGAGACTGTGCTCGTGCCGATCGCGGACCTCACCGGAGTGCAGCACCTGGTGGCGGGGGATAGGCACACTTGCGCGCTTCAGGAGGGCGGCGCGGTGACCTGCTGGGGAGACGCTACGTATGGCCAGCTGGGGCCGCGGGCCGACCCCGGAGCGACCCGTGCTCGGGTGCTGGACCAGGACGTGGTGGCCCTGGCTGCGGGTGGGCTCCACACCTGTGCGCTTGTCACGGGGGGCGAGGTGTTCTGTTGGGGCGATGGCGCGCTCGGCGAGCTGAGGAGTGGCTATCCTGCGCTTCTCGCGCCAGCGGTGGCCGTGGCGGCCGGCCCGCAAAGCAGCTGCGCGGTCCTGGAGGACGGGCGCGTGCAGTGCTGGGGAGACAATCAGTATGGCCAACTGGGCATCGACCCGCACCTGCTCGCCTCCGACGGGCCGGAGGTCACGGCGCTCGCTGCCGGGTTGACCGGGCTGGCCCTCGGGTCTCGCTCGGGGTGCGGCCTTGACGCCGACCTGCGTGTTCGCTGCTGGGGTTGGAACGGCGAAGGTCAGCTGGGCAATGGCACCGATGAGTCCCAGCCCACCCCACGCGAGGTGCTGGCAGCCGAGCTGGTGAGTCTCACAGCGGGCGAGGAACACACCTGCGCGCTGGACCGCTCGGGGAGGGTGCAGTGCTGGGGTCGGAACGCCTGGGGGCAGATTGGCGCGTCCTACACCAGTGTCATCGAGGGCCCGCAGACCGTCGCGGGCCTGCCCGAGGCAGTTGAGGTGGGTGCAGGCAGGGATCATACCTGCGCGCGCACCGACGACGGTCGGGTGTGGTGCTGGGGCCATGGCAACTCCGGGCAGCTGGGGGTGGGACTGGAACTCTCGGCCGAGCCGCAGGCGGTGCCGGGGCTCTCGGATGTGTCGAGCCTCGCGGTGGGACATGACCACGGCTGCGTGGTCGAGGGCGCGCCGGGCCCAGTCAGGTGCTGGGGCGACAACTACTTCCGTCAGCTCGGTGTGCTTGGGGCAGACTCGGTGGACCCAGTGGCGGTGCCGGACCTCAACGACGCAATCCGAGTTGCAGCGGGAGGCTCCAGCTCGTGCGCGCTCCGGGCTGACGGAAGGGTGCGGTGCTGGGGGAGGGATGGGGACCGAGACCTCGGAGTGACCGAGGTGGCCGAGGTCCAGCTGGGCGGTTCCTACGGCTGCCTCCGCAAGCAGGACGGCGCGGTGCTCTGCTTTGGCGACAACTACTCCGGGCAGCTGGGCGACGGCACCCGCACTTCCCACGACGACCCGGCTCCAGTGGTAGACCTCCCGGATGCGGTGGCGCTCTCCACCGGGAACTCTCACGCCTGCGCGGTGCGGGCGGACGGGAGCCTGTGGTGCTGGGGCTCCAACGAGTGGGGCAAGCTCGGTGATGGGACCAACGGGGACCGCCTCCGGCCCACCCCGGTCGAGGGCCTCGGCGGACCGGTCCGCAAGGTGGCCTGCGGCGATACCCACACCGTGGTCTTCGAGGAGCCCGATCGGGTGGAGGCTTGGGGCTGGAACGCCTCGGGGCAGCTGGGCTGGATCCCGGCCGGGCTGAGCCAGCCGGCAGGCCTGGTGGTGGGCCTGCCCTGATCAACGGGGCTGATCGCCAACCCCGCTATCGAGGCACCGGGCGCAGGCCCTCCAAGTGCACGCCGCGCGCCTCCTCCAGCTCGCGGCGCAGGCGCGTGGGGCTCGCTCGGAGCACGTCGAGGCCATACAGCCGCAGCTCGCCCCCCGCGGACAGGGCGGCCAGGTGGCCCTCGGCGGTGAAGGCCAGGGCCCGGAGCGCCTCGGGGGCGGCGTCGAGGCGGGCGCGCGGGGTCAGCTCGGGGACGCTCAGCAGCCACAGCTCGCCCTCCGCGTCGCCCACCGCGAGCAGGCCTGCGTCGGCGTCCAGGGCGAGGGCGGTGACGTCGGCGGCCATCGCCTTCGCGCGGCCCGCCACCGTGCCGTCGGCGCGGCGCAACTCTGCTTGCGAACCGGCACCCACAGCCAGCCAAGCGCCGTCCGCCGCGATGGCCTTGGTGGTGCCGGGGAGGCCCCGGGCGAGGACCTGGGCCGCGCGGTCCTCCAGCCGCACCGTCCACAGCACGCCGTCTTGGGCCACCGCGAAGAGGCGCTCCGCCTGGTCGCCGAAGGCGAGGGCGGTGATCGGGGCGGCGGTGGGCTCCACGTCGGTCCACGCCGCGGTGTCCGCCGCGCGCCAGGTGATGCCGCCGCCCGCGGTGCCGGCGGCGAGCCAGCGCCCGTCGGCCGAGAGGGCCACCGACTCGAAGGCGGAGCTGCTCACCGGGGTGGTGGGGCCCGCGTCGTCCCAGAGCGACAGGCCCCACGGGCCGGCGAAGGCCACCTTGCCCGTGTCAGCGGCGAGGGCCACCCCGCGGCCGGAGGCCACCAGGCGCGGGTCCAGGGCGCCGCGGGGCTGGGGCAGGGTGCCGCGGTAGCGCCGCACCACGCGGTCGCGGCCGGCGGTGGCGAGGCCGCCGGGCACCGGCACCACCTGGTCCACCGGGCCCTCGTGGGCGGCGAAGCGCGCCATCACCCGGCGGTCCTCGAGGTCGATGAGGGCCACCTCGCCGTCCTCGGTGCCGGCCAACAGGGCCCGGCCGGCGAAGGCGAGGGCGGTGACCACCCCGAGGCCTCGCTCCCGCACCGGGCCCACCGCCTGGCCGTCGGCGCCGAAGAGCCGCACCGCGCGATCGGGGCCGGCGGTGGCCACCTGGGTGCCGTCGGCCGAGACGGCGAGGGCGGTGAGGGCGCCGCCGTGCTCCGGGTCGATGCGGACCGCCTTCTTGCCGTCGTGCCAGGTCACGTGGCCGAGGCGGTCCGCCAGCACCACCGCCTTGGGGCCGGCGGCCGCCCGCTCCAGCGGCTCCGAGGCGGGGCGGAGCACCTTCGGGTTCAGTTCGGCGCCGATCAGACGGAGCACCGCGCCGTCCTCGAGCACCACCACCGGCGCCGCTCCCCAGAACGCGGCGGCCAGGGGCGGGCTCGGCAGGCGCCGGCGCCCCAAAGTCGCGCCCTTCCGGTCGAAGAGGACCACCTCGGCGCCGTCGCCGCCGGCCAGGAGGCGCCCGTCCTCGGCCACCGCGAGGGCCCGCACCCAGCCGCCGGGTAGCTCCAGCCGGGCCTCGGAGGCCCCGGTGACACCGGCGAGCCGGGCCACCCCGAAGCTGGCGCCGCAGAGCAGGTCGTCCTGCGCGACCGCGAGGGCCGCGCAGCCCGAGTAGGTGCGCTGGCTCCAGGCGAGCTCGGGGCGCAGGCGCTCTTGCATCGCGACCAGGAGCCCGCGGGCCGCAGGGTGCTCGCTGTGGGTCAGGGCCTCCGCCGCCAACAGCTCCACCGCTTGCCAGTCGTGGGCCTGCGCGTGGGCGCGGGCGCGCTCGACGAGGGCGTCCGCGAAGTGGCTCCGGCTCTCGGCCTCGGCTGCCCGGGCCCGGTCGCGCTCCTCCCTGAGGCCCAGGTACGCGCCGGCCAGCACCACCAGGAGCACCGCCGCCGCGATCGCGGCCACGGTGACGGTGGCCCGGTGCTCCGCCACGAAGCGCAGGATGACCTCCCGCACCGAGTAGCGGTAGGCCTCCACCCGGCGGCCGGCCTGGAACGCCAGCACGTCGTCGGCCAGCGCCTTCGCGCTCGGGTACCGCGCCGCCTTGTCGGGGGCCAGGGCCCGGCGCACCACCGCGGCCAGCTCCGGCGGCGCGTCGGGGCAGACCTCTTCGAGCGGCACCAGCTCGGCCTTGGAGGCCCGCACCAGCACCGCGAGCACGTGGGAGTCGGGGTAGGGGATGTGGCCCGAGAGGAGCTGGTAGAGGACCACGCCCAGCGCCCACACGTCGGAGCGCTCGTCCACGTCGTCGATGCGCCCGTCCGCCTGCTCGGGGGCCATGTACACCGGGGTCCCGAAGGCCGCGCCGGGGAGGGTCTGGGCGCCCTCCTCGTCCCGCAGGCGCGCCACCGCGCGGGCCAGGTCGTCACCCCGGAGGTCCTCGGAGCCCTTGAGCTTCGCGACCCCCCAGTCCAGCACCAGGGTCTCGCCGAACTCCCCGATCATCACGTTGTCCGGCTTGATGTCCCGGTGGATGACGCCGCGGCTGTGGGCGTAGGCGATGGCCTGGCAGAGGTCCACGAAGTGGGACAGGAGTGACAACCTGTCCTGCATGTCGTGGGCGGCGGCGATCGCGGCCTTGAGCGTCCGGCCCCGCACCAGCTTCATCGTGTAGTAGAGCGCCCCCTCGGGCCGCCGCCCCAGCTCGTAGACCGGGACGATGTTGGGGTGCTCCAGCTGGGCGGTGACCCGGGCCTCCCGCAGGAACCGCGCCAACGCCTGGCTCTGGGACCCCGAGCGCGGCTCCGGCCCCGGCGCGACGCCGGTCAGGAGCTCCTTTCGTGCAACCTGTCTTGCCAGGTGCCGGTCATAGGTCAGCGAGACGCGCCCCAGGCCGCCGCGCCCGACCTCCTCCTCGCCCGCGTAGCGGCCGGCGTGCTCGTGGGTGACCTGCAACCCATCCGGCGTAGGGCCGGCGGCGGGCGCGGGGCGGCTCCTGACGTAGGTGTCCTGATCCGCGGGCTCGGGCTCGGGGAGGGTGTCGTGCGCCCACCCCAGGCGCACGTCGCCGGGCACGTGGGTGTCGTCGAGCTCCGGCTGGGGATCCTTGGGGTCGGTCACGACGTCGGCGCTCCAGCCACCGTCGTACCGCAGGTTGACGCTCGCGCCCAGCGGCCCCGGTCGAGCGCCCCTAGGGCTCCACGATCCTGAACTCCACCCGGCGGTTCTTGGCCCGGCCCCGTGAGGTGCGGTTGGTCTCGATCGGCTGGTCGGGGCCGAAGCCCTTGGCCTCGACCCGGTCCGGGTCCACGCCTTGCACCACCAGGAAGCGCACCACCGCCTCCGCCCGGCGCTGGGAGAGGTCCATGTTGTAGTCGTGGCCGCCCTGGTCGTCGGTGTGACCCTCGACGAGGACCTTCTCGATCTCCGGGTGGGCGTGCAGCACCGCGGCCACGTTGTCGAGCAGGGCGAAGGAGCGGTCCTGGATGCGGTCCTTGTTGGTGTCGAAGTACACCATCTCCAGGATCATGATCCGGTCCTGGGCGATCTTCACCAGCTGCTTCGACTTGCAACCCTGGTTGCGGGGGTCGCCCGGCTCGTCGGGGCAGTTGTCGAGGCGGTCCACCACGGTGTCGCCGTCGCGGTCCGCGTCGGGGCAGCCGCGGTTCTCGACCGGGCCGGGCTCGAGCGGGCAGCCGTCCTTGGCGTCCACCACCCCGTCCTTGTCGTTGTCGAGGTCGGGGCAGCCGTCCTCGTCCTGGAAGTCGTCGACGTCCTCGGCCTGCTTCGGGCAGTGGTCGTCGCGGTCCAGGATCCCGTCGCCGTCCTCGTCCTCGTCGGGGCAGCCGTTGTTGTCGAGCTCCCCCGGCACGAGCGGGCAGGCGTCGTCGCGGTCGAGGGTCTCGTCGCCGTCGTTGTCGGGATCGGGGACGCCGTCCTCGTCCTCGAAGCCGTCGCGATCCTCGGGGTCGTTCGGCGCGCCGTCCTTGCTGTCCGGCACCTGGTCCTCGTCGTTGTCGAGGTCCGGGCACCCATCGGCGTCCTCGAAGTCGTCCTTGTCCTCGGGCTCGTCGGGGCAGGCGTCGTCGGCGTCGAGGAGCCCGTCGCCGTCCCGGTCCCGGACGTGGTGGGTGAAGCGCAGACCGCCGAACACGCGCCAGTCCGGCGTCCCCACCCCGCGCGAGAGGCCGAGCCCGGCGCCCACGAAGGGCATGACGAGATCCGCGATCAGGTACGAGGCGCCGCCCATGAGCTCCGCGTAGGTGCTCTGGCGGGAGGCGAAGAGATCGTCAATCTGACTTGCGCCGCTCACCGTGAGGTCGAGCCCGAGGGGCGGGCCGCCGATCTCGGCGAAGCGCAGGCCCATCCCCAGGCTGGCGAAGAGCTCGTCGTTCACCTCGAGGTCGGCAAGCGATCTTGCGGCGCGAAGGCGGTAGCCGACCCCGAGGCCCGCCCGCACCAGGCCGAAGCTCCGCGACAGGAGCAGCTCGGGCTCGAAGCGCACCGCGTCGTCGTCGAAGTAGTTGCCCTTGGTCAGGGCCATGAGGCGCACGGTGGGCACGAGGGCGAGGTTCACGCCTTGGCCCTGTTGCCTCAGGATCCGGATCTTGGGCACGATCCGCGGGCCGCCGACCCCGAAGCCCGACAGCGGGCTGAGGGTGCCGACGATCCCCTCCGCGGTGTCCGGGCGGCCCTGGTAGAGCACGAACGGGAGCTCCGCCCCGAGCTCCACCCACTCGAAGAGCGAGACCGCGAGCACGAGGCCCGCGCCGAGGCGCCCGTGCACCAGCTGGCCCTGCTCGGCGCCGTCGCTCGTGCGGTAGAGCACCAGCGGGTCGTCGGCGTAGCCCACCCACAAGCTCACGTCCCACGCGAGGTGCGGGGGCACGCCGGCCCACTCCAGGTTGAGCATGCCCTCCCGGTCGAGGGACAGCTGGAAGCGCTCGACCGAGAAGTCCTGGCCCTCGGCGAACTGGGCCTGGGCCCCCACGGGAGCGAGGAGGGCGCCAGCGAGGGCGCCAAGGGAAGCGAGCGCGGTACGCATGGGTCGCTCAGCGGCGGCGGCGCCGCAGCAAGGGGATGAAGAGGGCGAGCGCGAGCCACAGGCCACCCGGGGCCTCGGGGCGCACGCATACGCAGCCGCCCCCCGCCACCGAGGTGCCGTCCACCAGGCCGTCGCCGTCCGAGTCCGGGTCGCAGGCGTCGCCGATGCCGTCGGCGTCGCTGTCGGTCTGGTCCGCGTTGACCACGTCGGGGCAGTTGTCGACGTTGTCCTCCCACCCGTCGCTGTCGCGGTCGCCCGGGCGGTTCGCGGGGAAGCAGATGCTCGGCTGGCCGCGGCACTCGAACCCGGCCTCGATGAGGCAGGTGGCGCTGCACCCGTCACCATCACGGGTGCCGCCGTCGTCGCAGGCCTCGCCCGCGGTCACGATGCCATCGCCGCAAGCGGCGGGGGCCGGGTCCTCGGTGCACATGCTGGGCTCGCCCACGCAGCTCCAGCCGGACTCCACCTGGCAGGACGCGTTGCACCCGTCGCCGTCGTCGGTGCCACCGTCGTCGCAGGCCTCACCGCCCTCGATGCGCCCGTCGCCGCACACCGGCCCCTGAAGGTCGTCGCCGGGGTTGTTCGGGTCCCGCTCGCCCTGATCGACCGCGCCGTCGTGGTTCACGTCCTCGAGGCCGTCGGCCACCGTGCCGCCGTCGGTGTCGGGCTGGGTGGGGTCGGTCTGGCTCGCGGGGTCGGCGTCGGGTCGGAAGGCGCCGTCGGTGCCGTCATACCTGACGCCGCCGGGGGTGGTTCCGCCCGCAACCGGCGTTGCGCTGGTCTCGAGCCCGTCGAGCAGACCGTCGCCGTCGGTGTCGGGCTCGAGGGGGTCGGTGACGTAGCCGTCCTGGCCGCGGATCTGCTCCTCGCCGTCGCTGATCCCGTCGTCGTCGGTGTCCGCGTCGTTGGGGCGGGTGTCGACGCCGGGGTCGTAGGCCATCGGGTCGCCCCCCGCCACCTCCTCGGCGTCGCTGAGGCCGTCGCCGTCGGTGTCGACCTGGTTCGGGTCGGTGCCGAGGCTGACCTCGACCCCGTTGGGGAGCCCGTCGCCGTCCGAGTCCGCCGCCGCCCCGTCGGCGTCGTTCGGGTCGAGGTAGTTGGGGATGCCGTCGCCGTCGATGTCGCCGGTGCCCTCGGTGGCGTCGGGGGTGCCGTCGCCGTCGGCGTCGGTGTCGAGGTAGTTGGGGGCGTTGTCGCGGTCGACGTCCGCCCCGTGGGCCAGGCCGTCGGTGACCTCGACCTGGGTGGGGATGCCGTCCTGGTCGTCGTCGGGGTCGCGGTAGGCCGGGAGCTGGTCCCCGTCGGGGTCGCCCGCGCCCTCCACGCTGTCGGGCACCCCGTCGTTGTCGCTGTCGCCGTCGAGGGCGTCGATGGCGCCGTCGCCGTCGGTGTCGGTGCGGGCCCCGCCGTCGGTCTCGGCGTGGTCGTCGATGCCGTCGCCGTCGCTGTCCGGGTTGTCGACCCGCGTGCCGAGGTTCAGCTCCACCCCGTTGGGGAGTCCGTCCCCGTCCAGGTCGCCCTGGGGCCCGTCGGCGTCGTTCGGGTCGAGGTAGTTGGGGATGCCGTCCCCGTCGACGTCGCCGGTGCCCTCCGCCGCGTCGCTCCGGGCGTCGCCGTCGCTGTTGGTGTCGACCGGGTTGAGGGCGCCGTCCCCGTCCACGTCGGCCCCGAACTGGACGCCGTCCGCAAGCTCGGTTGCGGTCGGGATCCCGTCGCCGTCGTCGTCGGTGTCCCGATAGTTGGGGGTCTGATCGCCGTCGAGGTCACCCGCGCCCTCGACGAGGTCGCTCCGGCCGTCACCGTCGCTGTCGGCGTCCAGGGCGTCGATGGTGCCGTCCGCGTCGGTGTCCACCCGCGCCCCGCCGTCGCTCTCGACGTAGTCGTTGATGCCGTCGTTGTCGGTGTCGGGGCGGTTCGGGTCGGTGCCGAGCACGCAGCGCTCGGTGAAGTCGTTGACCTGGTCACCGTCGGCGTCGGCCGCGGGGTTGGCGATGGTCACCGCGATGGCGGGGCTGGTGGCGCGGCCGAGGAAGGTGAAGGTGTCGAGGATCGCGTTGTTGCCCTTGCCGGTGGACACGAAGTTGCCCCAGGAGCGGGCGTTGAGGTTGGCGAAGGTGCTCGCGGCGGGGGCGCCCGAGCTCATCCCGGCCGGGCCTGGGCTCTGCAAGCCGACCTGCCCGTTGGGCATGGTCAGGGCGTTGGCCTGCACCAGGGAGTCGTCCCAGTACATGGTGAGCGCGCTCCGGGCCGCCGCGGCGTCCACCGCGAACATCCTGAGGCCCGGGTAGCTCGTCTCGATGTCGATGCCCAGGTAGTGGAACTCACCCACGGTGAGCTCGACCCGGCAGTTGTAGACCCCGGGGGCCACCGCCTGCCCGTTGGCGTCGGTGCCGCTCCAGAGCACGCTGTTGGTGCCCACCGCCACCTGGGTCGGGAGGGCCACGTCGGCGTTGCCCGCGGGGTCGTAGGCCCCGTCCCGGTTCAGATCGCAGATCACCCGGCCGTTCCCCACCACGTTGCTGTCGAAGGTGAAGGTGCCGGAGGTGACCCCGGCCAGGATCTGCTGGCAGGTCGGGGTGCCGGCCGAGAACGCGGTGTTCTGCAGGCTCGGTTGCACCACGGTGTAGGACGAGTCCTCGGGCGGGTTCAGGTAGAGCGGGTACTCGGGCGCCACCGCGGAGCTGGCGGTGATCGGCTCGCTCCGACCCGCGTTCGCGCCGACCACCCCGGAGCTGTTGGCCACCACCGCGAACTCGAAGCCGGCGAGGCCCGCGAGGCGCAGCTCGATCACCGACGAGTTGTTGGCGTTGCCGGTGGGGACGAGGGCGTAGAAGCTGGCGTTGATCGCGTTCGTGTAGTTGTTGGCGTTGAAGTCCCACGCGTAGGAGTACACGCGGCCCGGCCGCGCGACCGGCGAGCCACCGCTGGTGTCGTAGACGGTGATGTCCCAGCCGCTGCTCTGGTCCGCGCTCAGCGTGACCACGTAGCTCCCGTTCTGGTTCGCGGGCGGCACGATGAGCGCGCCGGGGGCGTAGGTGCCCAGCACCGCGCCAGCCGGCGTCTCGACCGTGACGTTGCCGCTGCCATTCCAGGAGAACGCCTCACGCGGTGCGTCGAGGATGTCGACGTAGATCTCGGTCGACAGCTGCAGGATCTGGGCGGCGCCCGTCTCCGCGCTCCCCTCGGCCCACGCCGCGGCGCCGGGGAGAGTCAGGACGAGGGCGGTCACCGCCGCACGACAAGCCTTCACGACCGCAAGCTATAGGTCGGCGGAACGCCCACGTCGTACGACGATCGGCCCGGAACGGCGAGGCTACAGGCCGAGCCAGGCGGTCAGGAGCCGGTGCCCGGCCTCCTGGCTCTTCTCAGGATGATACTGGGTCGCCACGAGGGGGCCCCGGGCCACCGCGGCGACGAACTCGCAAACGGAGTGCGCAGCCGGGCGAAGCCCGGCGGAGAGGGGTGGGACGGCTCCGCTGGCCCGGGACCCCAGGACCGGCCCGTGGTGGGCGGTCGCGTGGGGGACCCCGGGGGCCCCGTGGGCGGCGTAGCTGTGCACGAAGTAGAAGGCCTCGCCGGAAGGGTTCGCGGCGAGGACCGGGTGGTCGCCCGCGTGCAGCACCGGGGACCAACCCATGTGGGGGCGCTTCAGGCCCGGCCCGACCGGGAGCAGCGTGACCTGGCCCTCGAAGACGCCCAGCCCGGGCACCCCGGGGGCCTCCTCGGAGGCCTCGAACAGGACCTGCAGGCCGAGGCAGACCCCGAGCATGGGCCGCCCAGCCGCGATGGCGGCCCGGAGCGCGTCGGCCTGGCCGGTGGACTCCAGCCGGGCCATCGCCTGGCCGAAGGCCCCCTGGCCCGGCACCACCACCCGGTCCGCGGCGGCGATGTCGGCGGGGTCGGCGCTGACCGAGACCTCGGCCCCGGCCCGCTCCAGGGCCCGGGCGAGGGAGCGGAGGTTCCCCATCCCGTAGTCGACGAGGAGGGCGCGGGGGGCGGTCAATCCAGCTTGCCTTTCGTGGACGCAACCCCGCCTGCGCGGCGCGGGTCGTGCTCCACCGCGCGACGGGTCGCGCCGGCCAGGGCCTTGAAGCAGCCCTCGATGATGTGGTGGCGGTTGCTCCCGTACTCGAGCACGAGGTGCAGGTTCATCCGCGCCTCCGCCGCGTAGGCCGAGAAGAACACCTCGGCCAGCTCGGCGTCGAACGTGCCGACGCGGCCCGCCGGCACCTCGACCCGGTACACCAGCACCGGGCGCCCGCAGTAGTCCACTGCGCAGCGGACGAGGGCCTCGTCCATGGGGCGGGTGCTCTCGCCGTAGCGGTGGATGCCGGCCCGATCGCCCAGCGCATCGAGCACCGCGCGGCCGAGGCACAGCCCCACGTCCTCCACCGTGTGGTGGGGGTCCACCGCGAGGTCGCCGCGGGCGTGCACCACGAGGTCGATGAGGCTGTGGTGGGCGAAGGCATCCAGCATGTGGTCGAAGAACGGGATCTCGGTGTCGACCTGGCTCTGGCCGGTGCCGTCCAGGTTCACCTCCACCCGCACCTCGGTCTCCTTGGTGGTCCGGGCCACCGTGGCCCGCCGTGCCTCACTCATGACTGGCCTCCGCGTATCTCGATCGCCCGCGCGTGGGCCTCCAGGCCCTCGGCCCGGGCCAGGCGCGCCGCCTCGGGGCCCAGGCGCTGCAGGCTGGCCTGCGACACCGAGAGCACGCTGGTCCGCTTGATGAAGTCGTGCACCGACAGCGGCGACGCGAAGCGCGCGGTGCCGCTGGTGGGGAGCACGTGGTTCACCCCGGCGTTGTAGTCGCCGAGGGCCTCGGGGGTGTGGTGCCCGAGGAACACCGCCCCCGCGTTCTCGATCTTCAGGAGGCCCGCCTCGGGGTCGCGCACCGCGAGGCCCAGGTGCTCGCTCGCGTAGCGGTTGGCGAGGTCGTAGGCCTCGGCTTCGTCGCGGCAGACGATCAGCCCGCCGCGGTCGGTGAGGGCCTGGATGCAGGCCTCCTTGCGCGGGAGGGTCGCCACCTGCTCTGCCAGGGCCGTCGCCACCGCCTCGGCCAGGGGCGCGTGCCAGGTCACCAGCACCGCGGCGGCCCGGACGTCGTGCTCGGCCTGGGCCAGCAGGTCCGCCGCCACCACCTCGGGCCGGGCGCCCTCGTCGGCCACGATCAGCACCTCGGAGGGGCCGGCCACGCTGTCGATGTCCACCGCGCCGTAGACCTGGCGCTTGGCCTCGGCCACCCACGCGTTCCCCGGGCCCACGATCTTGTCGACCCGCGGCACCCGGGCGGTGCCGTAGGCGAGGGCGGCCACCGCCTGGGCCCCGCCGATCGTGAACACCCGGTCCACCCCGGCCAGCGCGGCCGCGGCGAGCACCACCGGGTTGGGGGCGCCGCCGGGGGACGGGCTCACCATCACCACCTCCGGCACTCCGGCCACCTTGGCCGGCACCGCGTTCATGAGCACGGTGGAGGGGTAGGCCGCGGTGCCGCCTGGCACGTAGAGCCCCACCCGGGCGAGGGGCCGCACCAACAGGCGCGCCGACAGGCCGCGGCCGTCCTCGAGCCGGGCGGTGTGCAAGTGGGACTGCTGCACCGCGTGGAAGGCCCGGATCCGGCCGGCGGCGCGGGTGAGCGCCTCCCGCAGGTCGGGTTGCAGCCCGGCGAGCGCCGCGTGCAGGTCGTCCTGCGAGACCTCGAGGGCGTCCTCGGTGAGGTCGGGCCGGCGATCGAAGCGGGCGGTGTACTCCACCAGCGCGGCGTCGCCCTCGGCCCGCACCCGGGCCACGATCTCCGCCACGTCCCGGGCCACCCGGGCCTGGTCGTCGGCGTCGCCGCGGGCGCAGAGGCGGGCGAACCAGCCCTCGAAGCCGGCCGCGTCGGTCCTGACCACCTCGAACTCCTGGGGGCCCGGGCCGGCGGAGCCGTCCCGCCTCTCTTCGCCGGGCTCCGACCGGCTGTGCGCTCCGCTCGTCACGGTGCCTCCTCCCGGGCCGCCACCGCGGCCTCCAGCCGCTCCAACAGCCCCCGCACCGCCGCCATCTGCAGGCGCAGCGCGGCCCGGTTCACCACCAGCCGGGCGCTCACGTCGAAGATCGGCTCGTGCACCACGAGCCCATTCTGCCGCAGGGTCTCGCCAGTCTCCACGATATCGACGATCGCGTCGGCCAGGCCCACCAGCGGGGCCAGCTCGATCGCCCCGGACAGCTCGATGATGTGGGCGTCCAGGCCCCGGGCCGAGAAGTGGGCCTTGGCCACCCGCCCGTACTTGGTAGCGATGCGCGGCTGTTCGAGGCTGAAGGGATCCACCCCGGGGAGCCCCGCCACGCACATCCGGCAGCGGCCGATGCCGAGATCCAGGGGCCACAGCACGTCGGGCTGCTGCTCCTCGAGGGTGTCGTTCCCCACTACCCCCACCGCGCAGGCCCCGTGCTCCACGTAGGGGGCGACGTCGGAGGCCCGGAGCACCAGGACCTCGACCGGCCCCAGGCCCTCGGCCTCCAGCGGGTGGATCAGGCGCCGCTTGTCGGCCCGCAGGGGCGCAAGGTCCACCCCCGCTGCCCGGAAGAGCTCGCCTGCGTCGTCCAGGATGCGCCCCTTGGGGAGCCCGATGCGCAGCGGGGCGCTCACGGCCACACCCCCGCCGCCACCCGCGGGTGCCCGCCCGGGTCCTTCGTGATCGTGACCTCCGCCGCGCCGGCCTCGCGCAGGAGCGCGGCCACCGCGTCGAGCTGGTCGTGCCCCGCCTCGAGCACCACCTTGGCCCTCGGCGCAAGGCGGCCTGCCAGCTGGCCGACCAGTCGCCGGATGAGGTCGAGGCCGTCGGGCCCGCCATCGAGGGCGAGCCGGGGCTCGAAGAGCCGCACGTCGGGCATGAGGTGGGCGATGTCGCCGCTCGGGATGTAAGGCAGGTTGCTCACGAGGAGGTCGATGGGGCCAACGTCGGGAGGCAGGGCGTCGAGCAGGTCACCTTGCACGAACGTCACCCGCTCGGCCAGGCCCAGGCGCTCCGCGCTCTGCCGTGCCACGGCGAGGGCGGCCTCGGACACGTCGGTGGCCCAGACCCGGGCCGCCTTGTGCTCGCTCGCGAGGGCGAGCGCGATGGCCCCGGTGCCGGTGCCGATATCCACGAAGACCGAGGGCCCCGGGTCGACGGAGCCGCCCACGTCTTCCCGCGGCTCCGCCCCGCTGCGCGCTTCGCTCGGCGCGGGTCCCGGGTCGACCGCGCCCCCCCCGCCTTCGCGCGGCTCCGCCTCGCTGCGCGCTTCGCCTGTCGCGCTCTCGGGATCGAAGGCGCCATCTCCGCCTTCGCGTGGCTCCGCCTCGCTGCGCGCTTCGCTCGGCGCGGGCTCCGGATCGACGGCGCCGCCTTCGTGCGGCTCTACCCCCTCCGCCTCCTCTTCGGGCGCCGGGCGGCGCCGGGGCGGCGGGGGCACCAGGGCCAGGGCTACCTCGACCAGCGTCTCGGTGTCGGGGCGCGGGATGAGGGTGTCCGCGGTGACGTCGAGGTCGAGGCTCCAGAACTCCCGGCGACCGGTGAGGTGGGCCACCGGCTCGCCTCGAGAGCGCCGGGCCACCAGCGCCCGGATGGTCTCGAGCTCGTGCGGCCGGAGCGGCTGGTCGAACTTGGCGTAGAGCATCACCCGGGCGAGGCCCAGGGCGTGGGCGATGAGGACCTCGGCGTCGAGGCGGGGGGAGGCCAGGCCCTTGTTCTCGAAGTGGCCGCGGGTCCACTCCAGGACCTGCATGATGGTCCAGGTCTTGGCGGGCCGCTCGGTCATGCCGACCCTTTAAGTGAGGGGTCGGCCCGGTATCAAGCGTTCTGCTTCAGCTTCTCGGCCTGGTCCCGGGTCCGGAGGGCGGTCACCAGGGGATCCAGGTCACCCGCCATGATCTTGGGGAGGTTGTGCATCGTGAGGTTGATCCGGTGGTCGGTGCACCGATCCTGGGGAAAGTTGTAGGTCCGGATCTTCTCCGACCGGTCGCCGGAGCCCACCATCGAGCGCCGCTGGGCGCCTTGCGCTTCGAGCGCCTTGTTGCGCTCCAGGTCATACAGGCGCGCCATCAGCACCTTCATCGCCTTGGCCTTGTTCTTGTGCTGCGACTTCTCGTCCTGACAGACCACGATGAGGTTGGTCGGCAGGTGCACGATGCGCACCGCGGAGTCGGTCGTGTTCACCGACTGGCCGCCGTGGCCGCCCGCGCGCATCACGTCGATGCGGAGGTCGTTCGGATCGATCTTCACGTCGATCTCCTCGGCCTCCGGCATCACCGCCACCGTCACCGCGCTGGTGTGGATGCGGCCCTGGCTCTCGGTCGCTGGCACCCGCTGCACGCGGTGGGTGCCGCCCTCCCACTTGAGCGACGAGTACACGTCGTCGCCCTCGATGGTGGCGAAGACCTCCTTGAAGCCGCCGACCGCGCCGGGGCTCGCGCTCATGATCTCCACCGACCAGCCGCGGGTCTGGGCGTAGCGCTGGTACATCTCGAACAGCTCGCCCGCGAACAGGGCGGCCTCGTCGCCGCCGGTGCCGGCGCGGATCTCGAGCACGATGTCCTTCTCGTCCAGCGGGTCGCGGGGCAGCAGCGCCAGCTCGAGGGCCTCCTGGGCCTCGGCCAGCTTGGGCTCCAGCTCCTTCACCTCGGCCTTGGCCATCTGGATCATCTCGTCGTCGTCGGACTCGAGGAGCTCACGCGCCCCGGCCAGGTCGTCCCGGAGCTGCTTGTAGGTGCGGTACAGCTCCACCACCACCTCGAGGCGGCGGCGCTCCTGACCCAGCTTCTTCAGGGCCTCGATGTCCTGGGCGACCTGGGGGTCGCTCATCTTCTGGGTCACCTCGTCGAAGCGACGCTCCACATCATTCAGCTGCTCGAACATGATCTGAACCCTCCGAGGGGTCGGGCGAGAGTGCGGGGGAACCGTGACGGCGGAGCGTCGCTAGTGGCCGGAGACGGAGGCGGCGAAGTCGCCGTAGTCCTGGAAGACCTCGACCTTGCCCGCGGAGGCCTTGGCGCTGGCGCGCGCCGCCACGGCGTCGACGTCCTGCAAGGCAGCTTCCCGCGCGAGGGCAGCCCGCATCGCGGCGAGGGCGATCTCGAGCTGGTCGTCGCTCGGCTCCTTGGTCGTGAGCTTCTGCATCAGGCGGCCGGGGGCGACGATGAGCTGCACCCAGAGCTGGTCGGGGTGCCGGGACGCGAAGCGGTTGATCTCGTAGGCGAAGCCGGCCAGGGGCAGCATCAGCGGCACCTTGATGAAGATCATCGCGAGGTGGTTCACGAGCGTCACGTCGCTGACCTTCGGGATGAACGGGAACACCGCCGCGAACATGAAGATCGAGAGCACCAGCACGAAGAGGAGGAAGCTGGTGCCGCAGCGGGCGTGGAACGTGGTGAAGCGCCGCGCGTTCTCGAGCGACAGCTCGAGGTTGTTCTCGTAGACGTTCACCACCTTGTGCTCGGCCCCGTGGTACTCGAACACCCGCCGGATCTCGGGGATGAGCGAGATGCCCCAGATGTAGGCCACGAAGATGCCGAGCTTGAAGAGGCCGTCGAGGAGGTGGAACAGGAAGCTGTCCACGTCGAGCGGCTGCCCCGCGGCGGCGCCGGTGAGCCAGGCCAGGGCGTGGGGCAGGCCCACGAACAGGCCGATGGCCATCACGAACGAGATGAAGATGGTGAAGGCGGAGCCGCCAGCGTTGGCCTCCTCCGATGGAGGGGCCGCGGCCGGCTCGGTGGCGCCCACCGCCTGGCTGACCTTGGCCTGGGCCGCGGCCTTGGCGTCGCCCTCTTCGGAGGGCGCCCCCACCTCGGCCTGGGCGGCCGCGAAGTTGAGGGCCTGGATGCCGTTGTAGACGGACTCCGCCAGGACCACCGCCCCTCGGAAGAAGGGCCAGCGGAGGAACTTCAGGCGCTCCCAGATGGAGATCCAGGCGTCCTCGCGCACCACGATGGTGCCGTCCTGACGGCGCACCGCGATGGCCAGGCAGCGCGGGGATCGCATCATGACCCCCTCGATGACCGCCTGGCCCCCGACGTAGGGCTTTTCGACGCCTCCGCTCAATGGAGCCTCAGCCGCGGCGGTACTTCTTGTTGAACTTCTCGACGCGGCCGGCCACCGTCACGCGCTTCTGCTTGCCGGTGTAGAACGGGTGGCAGGCGTTGCAGATGTCGACACGGAAGTCCCCGATGGTCGACGAGGTCTCGATGACGTTGCCACAGGCGCAGGTGACCGTGGCGCCGACATACTGGGGATGCGTGTTCTCCTTCATGGTCCTCTCCTAGAACGCGCCCGGGCGGGATCATGTTTCCTCGGCTCGTACGAGGAGGCCCGCTTGCCAGGGGTCGCGCCGAGATGGCGCACCCCGGCCGCCCCGGGAGCGCGCATAGTTGGGACCCAGCCGGCCCCAGTCAAGCTAAGAGTCCTGGATGGTGACCTTGATCGCGGCGACGTCGCGCTCCAGGACCCGCTGCCCCGGGCTGCACCCGGTGCCCACCAGGCCCCCGTTCAGGTCGAGGGCGTCGACGAAGACGGTGTAGGTGCCGACCGGCACCGCGTCCACCCGGAACACGATGCCCGACTGGCGCCCAGCATCGTCCAGGTTTGCCCTGTAGGGGCCCAGGATCGAGGTCGGCCGGGGCTGGCTGGCCCGGATCTGCTCGCAGCTCTGGTCCTCGCCGTAGAAGTAGATCGCGAGGAGCGCCGCGTCCGCAAACAGGGCCTGGGAGGCGAACTCCAGCTCCATCCGGGGCACCACCTCGGCCTCGCTGCCGCCGCAGCCGCCGAGCGCTAGAACGCAACAAGCGAGGACGGCACGACCTGCACCTCGACGCATCCCTGTCCCTCCGCCACGTCGCACCGCGGGGCGCGCGTGGCCAACAACAACACGGCGGTGACCACGCTGGCCACCACCACCGCGCCCCCCACCGACAACAGCACGATCTCGGTGGTCCCGAGGGCGCTCGTGCTCCCCGCGCTCGGCGGGGGCGGTGGGGTCACCCCCGGGGGCGGAGTGGCCGCCGCGGAGGACGTCTCGACCGGGCCCGGCAAGGGCGGGGGCGGCGCCATCGGGGGCGGCGGGGCCGCGGACCACGCGTCGGCCAGGGCGGGGGTGCTCGACACCGGGTTGATCACCTTCGGGCTCGCCTCGGAGCCGTCCTGGGCCACGACCTTGCGCTTCTCGCGGGCGGTGACGAAGACCTCGACCCGGGGGGTGTCCAGCCGGATCGCCGCCTTCGCCACCGTGCCGGTGCGGCTGAGGGGCACGATCGCGAAGGGCTCGGCCTGGCCCTTCTTCACCCGGGCCTCGATGATCGCCCGCTTCGACAGCCCGCCGTAGCTGGCGACCACGTCGACCAGGGCGCCGGGGGCGATCCGGCCGACGATGCGGGCCTCCACCCAGGGGCCCCGCTTGTCGCTCGGGGGCGCCTTCACCGGAGCCGGTGCCGGGGGCGGAGGCGGCGGCGGGCGCCGACGCCGAGGCGGCGGGCGCCGGGACGGCGGGGGCGCGGCTGGGGGTGGTGGCTCCACCGCCGGGGGCGGTGGGGGCGGAGGTTCCGGCGGCGGCGGTGGCGCGACCTTGGGCGGCGGCGGGGCTACAGCGACGACCGGCTCCGGCTCGGGCGGCGGTCGGGAGCCGGGGGGCGGGGCGTTCCGCCGGGCCACGTCGAGGGCTTCGCGGATCTTGGGCGAGGTGGAGCGCGACAGCGTCACCTTGCGGTCCCAGCGCACCGCCTCGAGGAAGGCGTCGTCCGCCCCGAGGGCGTCGCCCAGCTCGGCCCGGGCGCGGCCCACCAGGACCCAGAGCTTGGCCTTGTTGACCGGCTTCGCCTTGCCGTAGCGCTTCTTGCGCACGCTCGCCTCGAGGAGCTCCCGGGCCCGCTCGAACTCGAGCTTGTCGAGCATCGACTCCGCCCGCTTGCACACCGCCAGCACGTCGCGGTCGGGGTCGCGCGGCGGCTTCGCCGCGGCCACCGCGGGGGCCAGGGTGAGGACCAGCGCCATCACCAGCCGGAGCGCCACGCTCACCTTCGCTACGCTCACGGGATGGCCACCGACGCGGTGAGGGTCTGGGGCAGCACCACGCGGCCCGAGGCCAGCTCGATGACCTGGTGGGGGCTGAGGTCGCGGCGCGAGAACACCGCCACCGCGACGCTCCCGGGGGCGAGGTCGGCGGGGAGGGTGGCCGGGTAGGGCACCTCCGTCAGGACGTCCCGGGCTCCGAAGGGCACCGCGAGCGGGCCGCCGCCAGGGCGCGTCAACAGAGGTTGCGCGACACCGTCAGGGGGCACCACCGCCACCGCCACCAGCTGGGCGTCGCTCGGGGCGAGGACCTTCACCTGCGCCTGGGCCCCCGGCGTGCAGGCGGGGTTGCACTGCAGGCTGACCTGCGGCTCGAGCACGCGGTCTTGATCCGGGTGGGGGAGCACCCCGAGGTACATCAGCGCCCACAGCGCCGCCGCCACCGCGCTGAAGCCGAGGGCCCAGCCGAGGCGGGCCCCGAACGCGCGGGGCTCCTCCTGGAAGGTGCGCTTCAGGACCTCGGCGTCGATCCGCTCCGCCGTCACCGGCGGGGGGCGGCCGTCCGCGCCCTCGGGGGCGAGCACGAGGTCGAGGGCCACCGGGCCCACCTTGCGGTCGGGCCACACCTTCGCGAGCGCGCGGTAGAGGTGCCGGCGCAGCCGGGCCTCGTGGGCGAAGATGGCGGCGTGGCCGCACGTGAAGTGGTCCGCGATCTCGCGGTGGGTGCGGCCCTCGCGGAAGCGCAGGTGGACCAGCGTCCGGGTGCGCTCATCCGACTGGCGGAGCGCCTGGTTGCAGGCCTGCTGCGCGGCCTCCCGGTCGGCGAGCTGGGTGGCGTCGGGGGCCGGGGCGTCGAGGCTCGGGGTGCCATCCGCGTCGAGGATCGCGTCGAGGTCCTCGACCCCGGCCGGGACCTCCGCCCGCTCCTCCTCCGCCGCCAGGCTCACCAGGGTGCCGGCGCGCACCGCCCGCGCCACAAGACGGTCGCGGGCCGCGCGCAGGGCCCGCGGCAGGAGCTGCCCCTCGCGCTCGAGGCTCGCCCGCCGCTCGGGGGTCAGCACGAGCGCGATCGCCCGCACCACCTCGTGCAAGGCGACGTCGGGATCCTCGACCCCGCGCACGTAGACCGGGAGCCCGTCCTCGTGGGTGACGAAGCCCCGGCGGGTGAGGCACCACAGCACGTCTCGGCACGCGCGCACCGCGGCGGCGAGGGCGTCCATGTCGCCTCGCTGGAAGGCGGCCAGGTCCATCGCCCCGGGCATCCCGGGCGCTTGCGCTTCTGGCTCCACGGCGGCTCCCCGATCTCGGGTAGCGTGGGCGAGGGTGGGGGTCAATGGGGGGGCGCCAGGCCGCACCACGCCGCGAACATCGCCCGGGCCGCGGCCACCGCCCGCTCGGCCGAGCCCATGAGGGCGTGGTCGTCCTCCACCACCTCGAGCTGCCAGCCCTCGGGCGCCGCCGCCACCACCTCGCGCACCATCTCCACCGGCACCACGTCGTCCTTCGCGCCCTGCAGGACCGCGGTCGGCACCGCGGGAGTCGGGCGCGGCGGCTGATGCTGGGCGTCCAGGTAGAGCCCATGCCCGATGTCGTGCTCGCCGCCGTAGGCGAAGTGCTCGACCTTCGCCACCCCGGTCTGTCGCCACCGCGCCAGGGCCTCGGGGCCGAAGCGGGTCTCGAGCCGGCGGGCGAAGTCGAAGGCGGGGGCCATCAACACCATCGCCTTCACCCGGTCCGCGCCGGGGCCGGCGGCGAGGAGCGCGGCCATGTAGCCGCCGAGGCTGGAGCCCACCACCAGGGTGCGCTCGAAGAGCAGGCGCTCCGCCTGGGCCACCCCGCGGCTCACCGTGAGGTCGATGAAGCCACCCTCGTTGAGGTCGGGCACCCGCACCTGGAGCCCGTCCGCGGCCAGGGCCTCGCCCACCACCCGGGCCTTGTTGGAGGAGGGCCCCGACGCGAACCCGTGCAGGTAGAGGACCCCGGCCCGCGCGGTGCGCGTGGGGAGCGCGACGTCGGCCCCCGCCTGCCCGCGGGCGACCTCGGCCGAAAGCGCCACGAGGTCGAGGCCCAGGCGGTTGGTGCCGAGCATCGCGAGGCGCTCCGCCGCCTTGGCCAGGAGCTTCTCCCTCCCGCGCAGGTTGCCTTGCGCGGTCTTGTGGCGCGCGGCGGCGAGCTGCACCAGGGCCTGCAGGAGCACCTGGTCGTCGCCGTCCGCCTCCCGCCAGGCGGCCTCGAACGCCTCGTGGGCCTCGAAGGGCTGGGCCTCGGCGTAGAGCGTCAAGCCCGCTTGCAGGGGGGTGTAGATGGGGTCGCTCATGGGGTCTGGGCTGCAGTGGGGGCCGGCGCCTCGGCCGCGTCGCGCAGGCGCCGGAGCTGGGAGAGGGCGATCTTGAGGGCGGCGAGGATGCGGGCGTTCTCCTCCTGGGTGCGCATCTGCTCGAGCTGGGGCAGGGCCCGCAGCTCGCCCAGGCTGGCGAGGGCGCTCACCGCCGCGCTCCGCACCACGAGGTCGGGATCATCGAGGGCGCCGAGGAGGATCCGGCGGGACTCCTCGTCCCCCAGGATCCCCAGCACCTTCAGGGCCCGGGCCCGATCGAAGCGCCGCTTCGCCCTCAACGCCAGGACCCGGTAGCGCTGCACGTCGAGGTGCTGCTTCAGGCGGTGCATCGCCTCGGTGGCGGCCACCATCACCTCGGGCACCTGGGCGTCCAGCATCTTGACCAGGGCCTCGGTGGCCTCGGGGGCGCCCGCGTCCGCGAGGGCCCGGATGGAGGCCACCTGCACCAGGTAGTCCTGGTGCTTCAGTCCGCGCAAGAAGGCTTGCGTCGCCTGCTCGGGCGGGAGCGACGCCACCGCGGCCACCGCGAAGCGCCCCACCGGATCGCGATCGCTGGTGGCGTCGAGGAGGACCTCGACCGTGTCCGCGTCGAGGTGCTCGGCCAGGCGCTCGCACGCCAACAGGCGCACCCGCACGTCGGGGTGGCGGCGGAGCGCGTTCACCAGGTAGGGCTTGGCCTCCTGCAAGTCGAACTGCGCCGCGCCCTTACGCGCCTCGGTGCGGACGAAGGGCTCGGGGTCGGCCACGTGATCGAGGATCGCCGGCACCGCGCGCGCGTCCTGCAGGCGGACCAGGGCCCGCACCACCGCGGCCCGCACCGCGAAGTGATCGTCCTCGAGGGCCTCC
The DNA here is from genome assembly GCA_020632995.1 of Deltaproteobacteria bacterium. Classification (GTDB taxonomy): domain Bacteria; phylum Myxococcota; class Kuafuiibacteriia; order Kuafuiibacteriales; family Kuafuiibacteriaceae; genus JACKEN01. The sequence goes on from JACKEN010000011.1 coordinate 70,856, forward strand.
ACCAACGGGCGCAGGGCCCGCGGATCCTCGGCGCTGCCGAGGGCCACCGCCGCCTCCATGCGGCCCTGCCAGCGCGGGTCGTTCCGGAGGCGCTCGACCGCGTCGAGGAAGCGTCGGCCGCCGGGCGCCGCGCTCGCCGACGCGGCCCACACCAGGCAGAGGCTCGAGATCAGCGCCGCGCCTCGCACGCGGCGAGCATATCAGCCCAGGTGCGGGGGGCGCACCAGGTACAGGGGGCGGTCGTCCAGGGTGAAGGACACCGTCTCACCGAAGGGCACCTCGTGCACACGGTGGGAGCCGTCGATGAACACGCTTGCCCCGTGGATGCGGCACTCGATGTGCAGGACGTCCTCCTTCACCAGCACCGCGCTGCGGACGCGGAGGGTCTCGCCCGGCGGGGAGTAGGGCTCCCGCACGTAGAACGCGAACTGCCGCGCGGTGAGGGGGAGGATGGGGCCGCCGGCCGAGGCCAGGGCGCCGGTGGAGCCGGCGGGGGTCGAGACCCAGACCCCGGAGCTCCGCTGCAGCTCCTCGCCGTCCGGCCACGTGAGCTTGTAGCGGGTCATGAGGGCGGGGTTGTCGGCGCAGAACAGGACGTCGTTCAGCACCGGCTCGGGGAGCGCGCGCCGGCCGATGCGCACGTTCAGGCGCTGGACGGTGAGCGGGCGCAACTTGCCCTTCATGAACTCCAGGAGGCGCTCCTCGAACGTCTCGGCGGTGGCCCCGGTGAGGTGGCCCACCGAGAATGAGGGAGCGGAGTTCACCGCGAGCAGCGCCGCGCCGTCGCGGACCGCGTGGGAGACCGCCAACGCGGTCCCGTCGCCGCCCACCGCGATCACGAGGTCGACGTCCTTGATCGGGCGCTTCGGGAGGTCGTGGGTCTCCTTGAAGTCGACCTCGAGCCGGCGCAGGGTCTCGCGCACCCGGTCTACGCTCGCGACGTGCTCCATGTGCGCGGCGCGGATGCCGGCCACCGACTCGTCCGCCTCCGCCATGAGCTCGAGCATCCGGCGGGAGCCGGCGTCGGGGGACTGCTTGAGGCGTGAGAGCGCGGTGCGCTTCATCACCACGAGGGCGCGCGTGGTCACCGCGGGGCCTCCTCGGCCAGCGCGGCGGCGAGGCGACGCAGCGCGAGCTCGGTCTTGGCGTCCGCGAGGTAGAGCGCCTCGCTCGACGGGACGCCGGTGAGGGCGAGGGCGTCCTCGAGGGTGACGGACACGAGCTCCGCCCCCTGCTCCATCGCGCTGCCGTCGGTGGGCGGCGGGTGGAGCGGCGCCTCGAGCGTGCCGGGGTCCAGGCGGACCACCACCACGTGGATGCGCTCGGTGAGGATGCCGGGGCTGGGGAAGAACGGCTGCCCGAGCACCCGGAAGCGGTGGGCGGGCAGGTCCAGCCCCGCCTCCTCGTGCAGCTCGCGCGCCGCCGCGTGCAACACCGGCTCGTCGCCTTCCAGGATCCCGGCCACCGCCTCGAGGAAGAGGGGCTGCCCCAGGATGACCTGCACCGGGTAGCGCAGCTGGCGCCGCAAGAGGACCTGCGCTTGCCCCGGCCCACCTTCGGGGGCGGGCTGGTAGGCCGCCACCACCACCGCGTCGCGGCGCTCGGGGGTGCGATCCACGTAGTCCACCACGAAGGTGTCGGTGCGGTGGCCGTCGCTGAGGACCGACTTCACCCGGTGGCGGTAGCGGCGCAGGAAACCCTGGGTAGGGGGGCTGATGCCCGACAGATCCTGCACCAGCTCCACGCCGGTCACGATGGGGGCTCGCCGGTGGTCAGCCACGGCGTCGGGACGTTAGCACGCGCCGGACTAGCCAACAGCCCCCGCGTTGGTAGGATGCCGCGGATGTCGGATCCGAGCGTGGAGGGCAAGGTGCGCCGGGTGTGGGCGGAGACCGCTCACCTCACCGGGGTGGTGTTGGAGGTGGCGGCCGAGGTCGCCGCTCGCTATCAACGCCCCGGGCAGGTGGTGAAGGTGCACGGCTCGGACGGAAAGGCGACCTACCTGGCCCTCGCCGGCACCCCGGGCGAGGCCCGCTCGATCGAGCTCCTCCTCGGCCCGGCGGCCCGGGACGCGCTCGGGCCGGTCGATGGGGCGGTGTGGCGGCTCGATCCGCCCTTCGGCGCGGGCTTTCCGCTCGAGTCGGCCGAGGGCCGGGACGTGCTCCTGTTCGCGGTGGGGTCAGCCCTCGCGCCGCTGCGGGCGGTGATCGAGGTGATCCTCCGGGATCGTGCGCGCTACGGTCGGGTCATCCTCTACGTAGGGGCGCACACCGAGGCTGACTTCCCCTACGCCGAGGATTTGGCCCGCTGGGCCGAGGATGGGGTCGAGATCCACAAGAGCGTCTCGCGGCCGTGGGTGCAGGATGTCTTTCGAAGCGCGCCGCCCGCGGTGGAGGATCCGGCCGCCTTCGTGGCGGGGATGCCCGCGATGATCCAGGGGGTCACCGAGGCCCTCTTGGAGCACGGGGTGGCGGCCGAGCGGATCGGGAAGAACTGGTGATGAAGACGTTGGAGCAGCAAGTCGCGAGCATTCGAAGCGGAGCGGGGGCACGGCTGCGGCCGGAGCTGTTCACGCTGCGCCTCACCGGCCCGGATCGGCTCCGGTACCTCAACGGCATGGTCAGCAACGACGTGGCCAAGCTGACCCCAGGCCAGGCCCTGTACGCGGTGAAGGCGAACAACAAGGGGAAGGTCGAGGGCGTGCTGCGGGTGCGCGCCACCGACGAGGCGTTCTTCCTGGACGTCCTCGAGGTGGTGGCCAACGCGGTGGCGGGGGCCCTCGTGAAGCTCCTCATCATGGACGACGCGCAGCTGGCCGACGCCACCGACGAGCGCCAGGTGGTGGCGGTGCACGGCCCCAACGCGCAGGCGGTGTTGCAGGCTGCAGGCTACCCTGCGGCGGCGGGATTGGTCGCGCTGCAGCAGGTCGAGGCGGGCGGGGTCACGGTGCTGCGGGACGACGCCTACGGGCTCCCCGGCTTCGAGCTGCACGTCCCGGCCGGCCAGGGCGACGCGGTGTTGGCGGCGCTGAGCGCGGCGGGGGCCGACCCGGTGAGCGCCGAGGCGGTGGACGTGGTGCGGGTGGAGGCCGGGGTGCCGGTGGACGGCGCGGACATCGACGACGACACCATCCCGCTCGAGGCCAGGTTGGATCACACCCTCTCCTTCACGAAGGGCTGCTACGTGGGCCAGGAGACCATCGCCCGGGCCCACAACCTGGGCGGGGTGAAGCACCACCTGGTGGGCTTCGCCGTCGAGGGCGACGTGCGCCCGCCGGCCGGCGCCCGGGTCGAGGTCGAGGACGCCGACAAGGCGGCGGGCGAGCTCACCTCGGTGGTCCGCTCCCCCACCCTGGGCGAGGTCATCGCCCTCGGCTACATCCGCGTGGCCCACGAGGCGGAGGGCACCCCGGTCCGAATCGCCTGGGGCGAGGGCGAGAGCGCGCCCGCGGTGGTGCGCAAGCTGCCCTTCGTGGGATGATGCCCCGATGGGGCGATTCGAGCGGCTGCGTCGACCCTTCGTAGCGCTGGTGGCCCTGCACAGCTTCGGGGTGGGCCTCGCGCTGGTCTTTGCCACGTCGTGGGGCCTCGCCTTCGGCGGTTTCACGGGCGAGGAGCCGTTCTTCGCGCGGCAGGGCGGGGTGTTCCACCTCCTGGTGGCGACAGCCTACTGGGTTGAGTTCGAGCGCTACGGCAGGATGGACTTCATGATCCTGGCGAAGGGGGCGGCGGTGGTGTTCCTGCTCGCTTCGCTCGCCTTGGGTGCGCCGCCGCTCCTGGTGGGGCTATCAGCTCTGGGGGATGGTGCCATGCTCGTCGTGGCGCTCATCCTTCGGCCCCGACCCAGAGAACCGTCTTGACCGGTTCCGATGGGGCGATGGACCTCGATCTGACCGAGACGGCGCTCCGAGCCTGGGTGAAGCGGGCAGAGGCATCGAGGACTCGCGTGGCGCGTCCTCGCCTGGACACGCCAAGCCGATCGTCGACGAGTGTGAGCACCGCAACTCCCTCGGTGAATCGAGCCTGTCCGAGGTCCCTCGGGTTCAGAGGTCTCTTCCTCGATCGCGGGCGGGCGAGACACGACATTGCTGCCGCGCGTGTGCTCCGCAAGCTCTCGCTCGCGACATGACTACGCTACACCTCCAACTATGCAGCGGTGTAGGTGGAGTGTTCGCGGTCTTCGTCCGCTGATGACTCCAGCCTCTCGGTGCAGGCTCTTGACGTAGTATCTCGAGGTGAGATGATCGCGGCGTGGAGGCAGCGAGCGTGCCATCGACGCCCCTCATAGCGAGGCGGGCCAAGGGCCTCGCCATGGGCCTCCTTTCGATGGGCCTGCTGGCCCTGGCCTTCGCGGGCTGGACGTGGCTCCAGGGGGACCTCGAAACCTACCCCTTGTATTTGGGTCTACTGCTGGTGTTGGGAGCCTGGGGTATCGGTCGCCCCGGCCCGGAGGTGGTCCTCACCTCAGAAACTCTTTGGGCCCGGCGCTGGGCCATCGCGCCCATTCCGCTCGCCGACATCGAGCACATGGACATGGCCCTTCCCCTCGACTACACCACCGACGACCGCGTGCTGTTCGGGATCCTCGGTGGTGGCCCCTCGGGACACAATCAAGTCGAAGCGCTGCGCATCACCGTGCGGCGCTCGGTGCGGTACTCGAGCCCGGGTGCGTGGTGGCAGCACATCCTCAACCGCCTCGAGCGCGCCCCTCCGGACCTGCCTGAGAACGTCCTCGAAATCGTCGGCAACCTCGACGTGCCCTTGGAGGCGATCAAACATGCCCTCGAGGAGCGTCTGGCCCACGTCACGCCTTCATTGCACCTCGAGCCCGAGGTCAAGGACGACCCCCTGGACGAGCCAGAGGACGTCGTCGTCGAGATCCGGCGCCACCAACGCCGGCAGCGCTTGGCGGGGCTGGGGGCCAGTGCGGCGGCGCTCGTCGCCGCAGCGGTGGTGATCGGGGTCGCCGAGGTGGTGGAGCCCAACGTCAGCGGCGAGTTCGTCGCCTTTGGCATCATGGGGGTTTGCGTGGTGGCTTGGGCCAGCGTCTACCGCGCCCTCGCCCCCAAGCTGTCCTGACGCCGGGGTGAGGCACCTGGCACCTGCATCTGGCCATGGAGAGAACGGGGATCGCGCAACCGCTTGCCGTGGGCCCTCGTGCTCCATTGAATAGACTATTGAGCCTTGGCATCTGGGGAAGTCGGGCTGGCGTCCTCACTCGACGTCCTTGGCTTGTTCCCGACACCCTTGACCTCGATGCAGCCAGAGTCGTGCGGAAAGCGGCCACAGGCGCCGAGGTGAAATATGCCGTGCAGCGTGACGGTGTCTCCCGACTCGGCTTCCCATAGCTTCGGACCCTCGCCAAACTCGAGCGGAAGGAGGAGTCCGGCGAGATGGTTGTTTGTTGGCTTCATCGGGTACCTATCCAGGGATTTGGGCCGCGCATCGATCGTTGGACGCCCCGTTCGGCTGTTCCGACAGCATCGACTGGCCTCGCTGTCGACGCCGCACCCCGGGCACGCACACATTGGGCGGCGGATACCAGTGGCTCCCGAGCCTAAAGCTGCATCCGGGCTTCGGGTAGCAGCTGCAGAAAGTGCCTTTGCGGCAGTCGCCGTCGTCAGAGCAAGGCTTGCTGCAGATCGAAACGTCTCTCACCAGGGCGGGAAAGGACAAGCACGTCTCACCGGCCACACACGCCTCCTTGCACTCCCGCCCTATCCAGAGCCCCAGATCATACTCGAAGCCTTTGTCGTCGGCTGGCTTGACAGTGTATGGCCTGGCCGAGGTGGGTCTCCAGTCCGTCGCACGAAAGAAGACCAGCAGACTTGCCGCCAGGACACCACGCGCGACGTTGCGGACGATCTGCACGCTCACTGCGACCTCTTCGCTACGGAGCTGGCCTCCGCGAGCGAATGGCCTCGACCTCGATGCACCCGGAGGCCCAGCCGAAGTGTCCGCAGGGGCCCGCGACGAACCGACCGAAGGCCACGACCCTCGAGCCCGTCGTGCAGTCGCTCGGGAGCCTGTTCTTGACCGCGCGCAAGGCGATGGCGTTCACCAACGAGCGATGCCGTGCAGAGTCCGCGTCCATGTACAGGGCGTCTCCTTCGTACTCGAGACGAAGGACGCCTTCGGTGACGATGAGCTCATTCGCGAACAAGAGGGGCCTCGCCAGCAAGGCCGCCATCGACACGTTCCCCATCACCTTTCGACCCTGAGCGACCTCCGGAGCGACCGAGCAGCCGAAAGGCACCAGCTCAGGTGTGCAAGACAAGGACTCGTCCGGTGGCTGCCCGAGCACGACAGCGCAGGGAAGAGCGAGCGAGGTGAGCCCTGCGCACACCGAGGCAAGACATCTGTGCTTGTCCATCGATTCTTTGGCCCTGACACCGCAGACAGCTCGACGCGCCAACCGGTTCCAGAGGAGTGGCTACCCGCCCTGAGCAACGTGCTCATGCTCGTCGGTGCGCTCGTCCTTCGGCCCCGCCCCGAACGGTAGCCCCAGCTGGGTGCACCGGCACTCGAGCTCGTCGTAGACCTCCTCGACCTCGTCGAGCGCGAAGCGGATGGGCACCCGCACGTCGGACTGCAAGTGGGCCTCCAACCCCGCCGCCGCCGGCTCCGAGCGCACGAAGTCCAGCACCACCGCCTCGAGGGCGGTGAGGGCGGTGGTGAGCTCGTGCACCGCGAAGCCCTGGTCGTGCCGGCGGGCCGCGAGGTCGGCGCAGTAGTCCACGAAGATCTTGCGGTCCCGGGTGCGCACGGTGTGCATGAGCTGGTTGAGGGCCAGGCGGTGGTTCCAGGCGTGCTCCTGCGGGGCGAGATCCTGGTAGCTCTTCAGGTTCCCGCCCTGGCCGGTGAGGATCTCGGAGAGGCGCCGGCTGATCTCGTCCCGGTGCTCGAGGATGAGGGCGTGGATGATGAGGTTGGGGCGGAGCGCCGCCTTGTGCAGGGCCCCCAGGTTCCGCTGCTGCCACTCGCCGGGGTAGCTGCGGAGGTTCTCGATCATCAGCGGCATGCGCGCCACCACCCCGAGCCGCGGGCGGGGGGAGCAGCCGAGGCGCGCGCGGGTGTGGGTCGCGTCCACCCGCATCTCCGCGTCGACGTACTCCGCCATCCACGGGCGCTCGAAGGGCAGGTTGCCGGTGAGGCGGCCGAGCAGCATCCGGGCCTGGATGCCGGGGCGCACCAGGGGCCGGGGGATGTGGATCGGGGTCAGGGGGGTGCCGTAGTACGCGCCGGTGGCGGCGTGGAAGAGGGTCTCGTGGTTGGTGCAGCCGTCGGGGCTGGCGATGAGGACCTCGCCGTCCTCGAGGTTGTCGAAGTGCCCGATGACGGTGCGGAGCAGGCGCGTCGCGTCCCGCACGTGGAGGTACGGGATGGCGGAGCGTCCGCGGCCGCCCAGGATGCGCTGGTTCCACACCGGGGAGAGCCAGGTCTCGAGGAACTTGTACAGCGGCGGGTACTCACAATAGTCCGAGAACATCGCGGCGAAGCGCACCTTCACCGCGCGCAGCCTGCCCCGGTACTCCTCGAGCATCTCCTCGCCCGCCCGCTTGGTGCGCGCGTAGATGTGGTCGCCGTCCGGTGCGCTCTGCTCGTTCAGCGCCTTGCCGGGCGGGGGGAACTGACACGCGGCGAGGGAGCTCGCGAAGACGAAGCGCGGGATCCCGGCCTCGACCGCGGCGTCCAGCACGTTGCGCAGGCCCTCCACGTTGGCCCGCCAGTACGGCGCCTCGTCCTCCTGCTCGAACTCGTAGTGGGCCGCGAGGTGCAGCAGCAGCTCGGGCCGCTCCGCCTGCTCCGCCCCGGCCAGCCGGAGCATCGCCTCGCGGTCCGCGATGTCGGCCTGCAGCCACCGCACGTTGGGGTGCTCGGTGGCGAGGCGCGGCTCGGGCGGGCGCCAGTCGAGGGCGAGGATCCGATACTGGGCCCGGAGCGCCTCGACCACCCGGCGGCCCACGAAGCCGGAGGCGCCGGTGATCAGGATGAGGGGTGGGGCGCTGCTCGGCAGCGGCTCGATGGTCATGGCACGCCTCAGCGCGCCACCGTAGCACGGACCTGCTGGCAGAGCGCGGGCAGGATCCCGGCCACGGTGGGGGACAGCTCCATCCCCAGCTCGACCTTCTCGGGCTGCACGCCGAGCAAGGTGACTTGCTTCGGCGAGCGCCCGAGGAGGGCGAGGTAGGCGAGCATGTCGTTGATGCCGTACTGATGGGGCGACATCCGGTTGCTGAAGGCCGAGGGCACCTGGTCTCCGATGTACTCCACGATGGTGCCCGGTGGGCGTGTCCCTGCCACCGCGTCCACGATGACCAGGTGCTCCAGGTCCTCGACCTCGTCCAGGATGGCGTGCGTGGCGGTGCCACCGTCCACCAGCCGGACGTGTTCGGGGAGCCCGCCCTCGGCCTCCAGGGCCTGCACGCAACGCACGCCCACGCCCTCATCCCCCATGATGAGGTTCCCCACTCCCAAGACGACGACGCTCACTGGACCTGCACCTCCACGATGGCCTGCTTCTCGGGATCTGCGAGGTGCACCGCGCAGGCGAGGCAGGGATCGAAGGAGTGGATGGTGCGCAGGACCTCCAGCGGGCGCTCCGGATCCGCGAGGGGGGTGTCGAGGAGCGACGCCTCGTACGGGCCGAGCTTGTCGTCCTCGTTGCGGGGCGCGGCGTTCCAGGTGGTGGGGACCACCGCCTGGTAGTTCTTGATGACCCCGTTCTCGATCACCACCCAGTGCGACAGGATCCCGCGCGGCGCCTCGTGGAAGCCGAAGCCCGAGACCTCGCCCTTGGGGAAGACCGGCTTGTTGAAGGTCGCGGTGTCGCCCTTGGCGATGTTGTCCATCAAGAGCTGCCACTGGTGCTCGAGCACGTCCACGTTCATCGCGCACATCACCGAGCGGGCGGCGTGCCGGCCGATGGTGGAGTGCAAGGCGTCCAGCGGGATCTTGGTCTTGGCCAGCGCCTCCACCGTGCCCAGGATCCGGGTCAGGTGCCCCATCACCGGGGCGTGCTTCGCCGCCACCGAGGCGAACACGCGGGCGAGCGGGCCCACCTGGGCCGGCTTGCCCTGGAAGGTCGGTGACTTCACGTACGAGTACTTACCTTCCGGCTGGAAGTCCGTGTACTGGCCGATGGTCTCGCCCACGTACGGGTGGAGCGCGCCCTTGCCGCCCTGGTACCAGGAGTGCTTCACGCTCTCGGCCACGTTCTCGCGGAAGAACGCGTCGCCGAAGGTGCTGATCGGGGTGAAGCTGTTGAGGTCGCCGTCCGGGATGTACCCACCCACCGTCTCGAACTGGGTGCCCGCCTCGTCGAGGGGGAACTCAGGGCACGACAGATAGTTGGTGATCCCGCGGCCGATCTTCAGCCACTCCGGGTAGAAGGCGCCCACCGCGGCCACGTCGACGTTGTAGACCTGGTGCACGAACTGCTTCAGCTCGTCGATCGCGGTCTTCACCGCGAGGAGGCGCTCGAAGGAGAGCACCGACTGGCTCTCGGTGTTGATCGGGTTCGCGACGCCGCCCACCGCCACGTTCTGGATGTGCGGGGTCTTCGAGCCCAGGATGCTCACGATCTTGTTGGCCTTGCGCTGGATCTCGAGCGCCTGGAGGTAGTGGGCCACCGCCAGCAGGTTGACCTCCGGCGGGAGCTTCATCGCCGGGTGGCCCCAGTAGCCGTTGGCGAAGATGCCCAGCTGGCCGCTGCCGACCAGGGTCTCGAGGCGCTCCTTCACCTTGGCCATCTCGTGCCGGCCGTTCAGCGGCCAGTCCGAGAGGCTCTCGGCCAGCGCCGCCGTCTTCACCGGGTCCGCCTTCAGAGCGCTGGTGACGTCGACCCAGTCGAGGGCGGAGAGGTGATAGAAGTGCACCAGCTCGTCGTGGACCGCGTGGGCCGCGATCATCAGGTTCCGGATGTACTGGGCGTTCTTGGGGATGTTCAGCGAGATCGCGTTCTCGACCGCCCGCACCGAGGCGATGGCGTGCACGGTGGTGCACACCCCGCAGAAGCGCTGGGTGATCGCCCACGCGTCGCGCGGGTCGCGCCCGAGCAGGATCTGCTCCACGCCGCGCCACATGGTGCCGGAGGCCCACGCGTCGGAGACCTTCCCCTTGGCGTCCACCTCACAGTCGATCCGGAGGTGTCCCTCGATGCGCGTGATGGGGTCGATGGTGATGCGCTTGGTCATTGGTGGGCCTCTTTGTGCTTCGGAAGGATCGGGAGCAGCCGGATGGCGAAGGTGATGGCCAGGATCTCGAAGGCCACCAGCCCCAGAGTCACCATCAGCTCGCCCATGGACGGGAAGTAGTGCCACCCCGCGCCGGTGTTGTAGGCGATGAGGTAGGCCGCGAGGCGGTAGATGATCCCGGCCACCGCGAGCGAGACGCCCCCCAGGAACAGGCGCTGAGCCCGCAACCTGGCCTGCGCCGAGAACAACAGCACGATGGGGATGGCGAAGAGCAGGTTCTCGATCCAGAAGAACAGGGCCGGCCAGGTGGGCTCGAAGGCGGTCGGCAGCGCGCCGCGGACGATCACGTCACCGATGCGCACCACCAGGAAGATGCCCGACAGGACGATCCCCACCCGCATGAGCTTGCCGAGGAGCACCCGCTCGAGCGGCCGTCGGAACGCGAGCGACGAGGTCGTGCCCTCGACCACCACCGCGGCCATGCCCATCCCGATGCAGGAGATCAGGAAGAGGAAGGGCAGGAAGTTGGTCTGATAGAGCGGGTGGACCTGGGGCCCGAACACCACCAGCACCGTCCCGAGCGAGCTCTGGTGCATGGTGGGCAGGAGCACGCCGAGGGCGATGAAGATGAAGAGCACCCGGTTGAGCTTCCTGCGCGGGCTCTCCCAGCCCATGCGCTCCATCACGATGGGCAGGAACTCGATGAAGAGCACCATCGTGTAGGCCGCGATGCACACCGCGACCTCGAAGAGGGCGGAGTTCACCTGGGCGTACTTGGGCGCGAAGAGGTGCCAGAACTCCCAGTAGCGCCCGATGTCGAAGAACACCGAGATGCTCGCCTGGACGTAGCCGAAGAGCGCCGCCAACAGCGCCGGGCGGACGATCGGGTGGTACTCACCGCGGTTCAGGATGTAGGTCAAGAAGGCCACCGCGAAGCCACCCGCGCCGAGGGCGGAGCCCACGACGACGTCGAAGGCGATCCAGATGCCCCACGGGTAGCCGTCGCTCATGTTGGTGCTCGCGGCGAGGCCGTGGGCGAAGCGCACGAAGAGCACCGCGACCATCACCGCGATCAGCGCCACCAGGGCGCCCGCGAAGGGGGTCCACAGGCGCCCGCCGACCGGGGCGGCCTCTTCGTGATGGGGAGCGGAGGTCAGCGAGGTCATGCCTCACCTCCCGTCTTGGGCGCGTCCTCTTCGATCGTGCGCCGGTTGCGCCAGGCGAGGCCGGTGAGCCCGACCAGGAACACGAGGGGCGCGATGAACGCGTTGTAGATGGTGTGCTGGAGCGTCTCGGCCACCCGGGCGGGGGGCACGTCGGGGAGCTTCGGCTTGTCGAGCAGCTCGAAGGGCACGCCGGACAGGTGCATGACCTGGGTGCCGCCGATCTCCTTCTCGCCGTAGACGTGGTCCACGTACTTGGCGACCTTGCCCTGGTAGCTGTCGGTGCCGCCGATCTTCCCCCGCGGGAAGGTGGTGAGGGTGCCGGGCTCGAGGGCCCGGCGGCGCGCCACCTCGGCCTTGAGGTCGACCACCTCACCGAAGAGGGTCGCCCCGGTGGGGCAGACCTCGGCGCAGGCCGCGTACTTGCCCTCCGGCAAGCGCTGTTGACAGAGCTGGCACTTGTTGATGCGCGGGTAGGCCTCGTCGAACGTGAAGCGCGGCACCCCGAAGGGGCAGGCGGCCACGCAGTAGCGGCAGCCGATGCAGGCGTCCACGTTGTAGCGGACGATGCCGGTGTTCTCGTCCTTGGTCATGGCCGAGACCGGGCACGCCGACACGCAGGACGGGTCCACGCAGTGCAGGCAGGAGACCTTGGTGAAGGCGAAGCCGTCCTCGACCTGGTCCTTGTGCGCGGCCGTCCCCGACCGGTAGGCCTTGATGACGTTCAGCGTCTTGCCCGAGATGTCGAGCGGGGCGTCCCAGTAGGCGTCCTCGGAGCCCGGGAACACCGCGTTGTGCTCGGCCGGCATCCCGTTGACCGTCTTGCAGGCGGTCATGCAGGCGCGGCAGCCGATGCAGAGGGTGCCGTCGAAGAGCAGGCCCAGGGCGTGCTCGGGCATGGTCCGGTTACCGCGCGCCTCGGCGTCCAGGGCCTGGCTCGCGCAGGCCGCGCCGGCGGTTCCGGCGGCGACCTTGATGAGTCCGCGTCGAGTGAGCATCGCTTCCTCCCCGCGCTCAGGCGCCGGTCTTCTTCTCGTCGTCCAGCTCTTCCTTGTCGCGCTTGCCCAGGTTGCTGGCGATCTTCATCCCAACCCCGGCCGCGAGGCCCGCGGTGGCGGCGACGGTGGCCGCGGTGGCCAGGGTGGAGCCCTGGCCGCGCTCCTCGGCCGGCCGTGCGAACAGGGTGGGGGGGCTCACCGTGACGAGGTCCGCCAGCGCGTGGATCGGCTTGGTGAAGCCGATGCCCTGCTCGGTGCAGCCGATGCACGGGTGCCCGCAGGCCACCGGCCAGGTGCCGACGCCGGCGTCACCGAAGTAGATCTGGGGGCAGTTGGCGTAGGTCTCGGGCCCCTTGCAGCCCAGCTTGTAGAGGCAATAGCCCTTCCTATGCCCCTCGTCGCCGAACTCGAGCGCGAAGCGGCCGGCGTCGAAGTGCGCGCGGCGCTCGCAGTTCTCGTGGATGAGCCGCCCGTACGCGAACTTGGGCCGCCCCTTGTCGTCGAGGTCGGGCAGGGTCCCCAGGGTCAGGAAGTGCACCACCGTGGTGAGGAAGTTGTACGGGTTGGGCGGGCAGCCGGGGATGTTCACCACCGGCTTCTGCAGGATGGCCTGCACCGGGGAGGCTCCGGTGGGGTTCGGGAACGTGGAGGGCATGCCGCCCCACGACGCGCAGCTGCCGATGGCGATGACGGCGGCGGCGTCTGCCGCGCACTCCTTCACCATGTCCACCGCGGTCTGGCCGCCCACCTTGCAGTAGACGCCGCCGTCCTTGGTGGGGATGGCGCCCTCGACCACGAGCACGTACTTGCCCGCGTTCTCCTTCATCGCGGCCTTCCTGGCCTCCTCGGCCTGGTGGCCCGCCGCCGCCATCAGGGTCTCGTGGTAGTCGAGCGAGATGAGGTCGAGGATGAGCTTCTCGACCGTGGGGTGCTCGGCCCGCAGCAGGCTCTCGGTGCAGCCGGTGCACTCCTGGAAGTGGAGCCAGATCACCGAGGGGCGCCGCGCCTGGACGATGGCCTTGGCCACCGCCCCGACCGCGGTGGTCGGCAGGCCCATGGACGCGGTGATCCCCGCGCAGAGCTGGAGAAAACGACGCCGGGGGAGGCCAAATCGTCTCTCGACGTCTCCCAGGTCATCTTGAGGCGTGTGCGTATATACTGCCGACTCCACCATTGGCGTGCGTCAAACTGCATCAGAGGTGCCATTCCTTCGGGATACGGGTTTGATCTATCGCACATCCCCTGGCGGTGACCCCGGCGACCGCGAACGCTTCCGCGCCGATACATCCAGAAGCGACGCCGGTCTGGTCGGTATTCGCGACGCATCGGGTCATCCCTGGCCGATTCGGTCGGTATTCGGGCCTAAATCGTCCATGCGCCAGGAGGCGCCGCCGAGGCGTAGAAGGTGCTAGGACGGCGGTGCGTGATGCGGAGCTGGAGCGGTGTCGCGGTGCTGCTCGCCCTGGCCGGCGCGGTGGGCTGCGGCGAGGTCAAGGCCTACCACACGCTGGGGGTGTCGGTGGTGGGCACCGGCACCGTCTCGGTCTCCGGGGTCCGGGGCGGCGCTGCGCGCTGCAGCCCGGGCCCCTGCTCCTACGAGGTCCAGGATGGGAGCGAGGTGACGCTCGCGGGCATGCCGGCCACCCACTGGGCCCTGGACGCCTGGTCGGTCCCCGCGTGCCTCGGTGAGGGCACCTGCGCCTTCACCGTCACCCGGAGCCTCGAGGTCACCGCCACCTTCGCGCGTGTGCGCTACCCGCTGACGGTCGGGGTCACCGGCGAGGGCACCGTCACCGCCCAGGCGGTGGCCCTGAGCTGCCGCGCCGAGGCGTGCCTTCCGGTCGAGGTCGAGAGCGAGTCGCAGGTCGTCTTGCACGCGGAGGCCGACCGCGGCAGCGAGCTCGGGGGCTGGACGGGGGCGTGCGCCGTGCGCGGCGACGACTGCACGGTGACCATGGACGGCCCCCGCGAGATCCAGGTCGACTTCGCCCCGCGCCTCGCCCCGGTGGCGGTGCTGCTGGAGGGTGAGGCCGCGGCGGATGGCCGGGTGTCCGGGCTGAGCGGCGGCCTCGAGTGCCCCGCCGTCTGCTCGACCGACGTCCGGGAGGGGACGCAGGTCAGCTTGCAGGCCTCGCCGACCGCGGACACCGCGGTGTTCACCGGCTGGAGCGCGGGCCCGTGCATGGGCCAGGGCGCGACCTGCACCTATACGGTGGCGGCGGAGCAGCCGCCGAGCCGCGCGCGCTTCGTGTACAACCGGCTCACCGTCGCGACAGCCGGCCGGCCGGGCCGGATCACCTCGGACGTGGGCGGGGTGGCGTGCGGCGAGTCCTGCGAGGCGGTGCTCCCGGTAGGGACGCAGGTCGTGTTGACGGCCACCCCCGAAGATCCAGACACCGTCCTCAGCGCCTGGACGGGGGACTGCGAGGGCGCCGCGCCCACCTGCGCCCTCCGCCTGGACGGGCCGCGCGCCGCCCAGGCCACCTTCGGCCTCCGCCCGCCCCCGGTGGCGAACTACCCGGTGGCGGACTTGATCCTCGGGCAGCCGAGCGCGACCGCGGACACCCCCGACAACGGGGGCGAGGGCCTGGCAAGCCTCGACGGGCCGCGTGGCTGCGCCACCGACGGCACCCGGCTGTGGGTGGTCGACGGCAACGACGCGCGGGTGCTCCAGTGGAACCCACTCCCCACCCAGACCCTCATGCAGCCGGCGGGCGTGGTGATCGGCCAGGCATCACCCACCAGCCACGTCCTCGGCACCTCGCAGGCTACCTTGCTCGACACCCTGGGCGGGGTCGCCGCCCGGCCCGGCGGGGGCCTCTACGTGGCCGACCGGCTGGCGAACCGGATCCTGTACTGGAGCGCCGCCCCCGCCGCCCACGGCGCCCCGGCCGACGCGGTGATCGGGCAGACGACCTTCACCGCGGCGCTCGCCGGTACCTCCACCGACACCTTCAGCCAGCCCGCCGCGGTCGCCTTCGCCGGGCAGCGGATGGTGGTCGCTGACCTCTTGAACCACCGGGTGCTGATCTTCGACCGCGCCCCCACCGCCACCGGCCGTCACCCCGCCCAGGTGGTGCTCGGCCAGCCCGGCTTCGACACCCGGGACGCCCCAGCGCCGCCCACCGCGGCGTCCATGAGGAACCCCTCCGACGTCGCCTGGGACCCCGCCACCGACCGCCTCTTCGTGGTCGACGCGGGCAACCAGCGGGTGCTCGGCTGGAGCGGGCTCCCCACGGCAAGCCGCCCTGCCGACTTCGTGCTCGGCCAGCTGGACTTCAACGCCTCCGCCGTCAACGCGGGCGGGGCCCGGGGCCCGGTGGGCCTGAGCGCCCCCCGCGCGGTGCTGGTGCACGAGGGGAGCCTGTACGTGTCGGACGCCGCGAACGGGCGGGTGCTGGTCTGGACCCCGGTGCCCTCGACCACCGGCGAGCCGGCCAAGCGGGTGCTCGGCCAGCCGGACTTCGAGAGCTTGATCCTGGGCACCAACGCCCAGAACCTGGAGTCGCCGTGGGGCCTGTGCGCGGCCGGGGACCGGCTGTACGTGACCGACAACGCGCAGCACCGGGTGCTGCGCTTTCGGCTGACGCCTCGGTAGTCGCGGGAGAGGAGAGGAGGGGAGGTCGACCGCGGGGCTCCGCGGCCGCCTCTGCTCGGGCGGGGCTCAGCTGTTCATGCTGTCCAGGAACTCCTGGTTCGACTTGGTCGGCCGGAGCTTGGACTGCATGAACTCCATGGAGTCGATGACGTTCAGCGGGTGCAGGAGCTGGCGGAGGATCCAGACGCGGTTGAGCACGTCGGGGCCCTGCAGGAGCTCCTCCTTCCGCGTGGCCGACTTGTTGATGTCGAGGCACGGGAAGATGCGCTTCTCCATGAGCTTCCTGTCGAGGTGGATCTCGGAGTTACCGGTGCCCTTGAACTCCTCGAAGATCACCTCGTCCATACGCGAGCCGGTGTCGACCAGCGCGGACGCGATGATGGTGAGGGAGCCGCCCTCCTCGATGTTTCGGGCCGCGCCGAAGAACCGCTTGGGCTTGTGGAGCGCGTTCGCGTCGACACCACCGGAGAGGATCTTGCCCGAGGGCGGGATCACGGTGTTGTAGGCGCGGGCGAGGCGGGTGATGGAGTCGAGGAGGATCACGACGTCGCGGCCGTGCTCCACCAGGCGCTTGGCCTTCTCGATCACCATCTCGGCCACCTGCACGTGGCGGGAGGCGGGCTCGTCGAAGGTGGACGAGATGACCTCGCCGTCCACGCTCCGCTTCATGTCCGTCACTTCCTCGGGCCGCTCGTCGATCAGCAGCACCATCAGCCACACCTCGGGGTGGTTGGCCGCGATGGCGTGCGCGATGTCCTGCAGGAGCACCGTCTTACCGGCGCGGGGCGGGGACACCACGAGCGAGCGCTGACCCTTCCCGATCGGGACCAGGAGGTCGATGATGCGGGTGGAGAGGTTGTCGCCCTTGTACTCCAGGTTCAGCCGCGACTGCGGGTAGAGCGGAGTCAGGTTGTCGAACAGGATCTTGTCCCGCGCCACCTCGGGCGGCTCGAAGTTCACGCTCTCCACCTTCAGCATGGCGAAGTAGCGCTCGTTCTCCTTGGGGGGACGGATCTGGCCGCTGATGGTGTCGCCGGTGCGGAGGTTGAAGCGCCGCAGCTGCGAGGGCGAGACGTAGATGTCGTCGGGGCCGGGGAGGTAGCTGTAGTCGGGGCTGCGGAGGAACCCGAAGCCGTCGGAGAGCACCTCGAGCACGCCCTCGGAGTAGATGCTCCCGCGGCGCGCGGCGTGGGCCTGCAGGACCGCGAAGATCAGCTCCTGCTTGCGCATCCCGGCGGCGCCCTCGACGCCCATCTCCCGGGCCATCCGGGTGAGCTCGGAGATGCGCTTCTCCTTGAGCTCCTTGAGGTTCATCCGGGTGCCGGACAAGTCGGGGCCGTCGAACTGGGGCGCAGCTCCGTTGTCCCCCTCGCCTTCGGTCATGTCCTCGGCCTCGTCAGCCCCGTTGTCGTCGGGGCCCATGGGGCGGTTGGACCTGGTGGAACGACGCTTCTTGCCCGCGCGGCGCGGCTCGGCCTCACCCGTCATACTGATTTCCTCGATGTCGTCTCGGCGGTTCGCCGATGGTTGTTCGCCATGATAGGGCGGAATCCTAGGGTTTCCTTGGAGGGACGGGGAGCAGCCTTGTTTGGGGCGCTCTCTCGACCGGTCGTTGAAGGATTACCGCAGGCCCCGGAGGAAACCTCACACGGGGGGGTCCTGCTGACAGGGGACCCTATTGATGGGAACCTCAGGAGTCAAGGTGGATATGGAGGACCGAGCGGCAGCGTTGAAGCGGGCGATCGCGGATCAGGAGCACCGGATCTTCGTGCTCGAGCACCCGATGCAGCCGCGCCGAGAACTTTCGCGGATGATGCGAGAGTACCGGGCGTTGGAGGCGGCTGGCCTGCCGAGAGCGCCCGATGCGCCCACGTGGCGGGACGGCGCCCAGGCGCGCGGGTCCTTCCAGCGCGTGATCCACGACACGGGTTGGGACGACGGCCCCGCGGTGCAGAGCGTGGCCGACCTCAAGGCCGTGCACGCCCAGATCGCCCTGCGGGAGCCCGATCCGGTCTACGTGGCCTCCGCCACCATGCCGGGGGTGGAGGTGGTGCTGACCTACGAGGGCGGCGTCCTCACCCGGGCCGCCCTGCGGGGTGACGGCGTCACGGGCGAGGACGTCACCGACAACGTGCGGGCGATGGCCTCGGTGCCGCTCCGGCTCCGGCCGGCCGGCACGATCACCGAGTCGCGGATCACCAAGCTCACCCGCCAGGCCCTCGGGCCGGCCACCCTGACCCCGGTGCCGCCGTTCCCGCCGCAGCTGCACGTGCGGGCGGTGGTGGCGATGCGGACCCTCGACCTCACCGCCCTCGACCGCCGCCGGGTGGACGCCGGCGATCCGCCATACATCCTGCCGCGGGGCGCGGTGATGGGGTCGCTCCGTCGCCTGGATCCCAAGGTCACCGCCACCCGCCGCCTGAAGCTCTTCGCGCTCGGCTGCGCGGAGGCGCCGCCCGGGATCGACTCCGAGTGGCAGCTCCTCGGGGCGCTGAAGTCGTGGGGCTTCGCGGTGCTCCCGGTGACCTGGCGCTGCAAGGGCCTGCAGGAGGTGCTGGACTTCGTGGCCGCCCTCCAGGAGATCGCGCCGACCTTCGAGTACCCGCTCGAGGGCGGCACCCTCTGCCTGAACAAGCCGAGCGCCCTCGTCGACCCGGAGGCGCGCCGGATCCGGCTGGTGTTCCCGGCCCCGGGGCGCGCGGCGCTGGTGAAGAAGACCTACTTCGCGGTGGGCCGGGGCGGCGCCATCCTGCCGGTGGCCCTGCTCGCCAAGCCCCCCGACTCCGACCTCGCGGTGCCCGAGCGGGCCCCGGTGCCGGTGGTGGGCGGGGCGGGGATCCTGGACCTGCCGCTCGGGGAGACGGTCCGGGTGCGCCCGGGGACGGTGGCCCCGGTGATCATGGAGGAGGGCCTGGCGCCGAAGGACGCCTTGCAGCCCGCCCACTGCCCGGCCTGCAACGCGCTCCTCTTCGTGGCCTCCGACGATCCGTTCCGGGTGTGTGTCAACATACACTGCATCGGCCGCGCGCGGGCGCGGCTGCTCCACGTGGCGGGGCCGAGGGGCCTGCGCATGCAGAGCCTCGCGGTGCGGGTGGTGGACCGCCTGGTCACCGAGCTTGGGGTGCGTGACGTCCTGGACCTGCTGGCCCTCGACCCGTCGCGGGTGGACGCGCTGGCCCCGGGGGCGGGGGTGCGCTTCGAGGAGGAGCTCCAGGCCGCGCGGCGGCTCCCGCTGTGGCGTCTGTTGTACCTGCTCGCCATCCCCCAGATCAGCGAGCACGCGGCCAGGGTGGTGGCCCACCACCTGGTCGACTTCACTCGGCTCGAGAGCCTGCACCCGCAGGAGGCCTTGCAGATCCCGGACCTCCCGGCGGAGTCGGCCCTCGGCCTGTCCCGCTGGCTGGAGGCGGAGGGGGCGCGGATCTGCGCCCGGGTGCGGCAGGCTGGCCTGCAGATCGTCGACGCCCGCGAGGACTTCCCGGCCCCCTTCCTGGGCCAGAACGTGGTGGTGGCGGGGCGCCTGGCCCGCGGCGTGGCCCAGGCGGGGGACGACGTGGAGCGGCGCGGGGGCGTCTTGCTCGCGCGGGTGGGGCGGCTCACCGACTTGTTGATCTGCGGGCCCCAGGCCGAGCGGGAGTTCGACACCGCGGCGATGTACAACGTGCCGGTGGTGGACGAGGGCGCCTTCGATGCGCTGGTCGCGGCGACCGGCGGCATGATCCGGCGATGACTTAGTCCATCAGCTGCTCGAGGGTGGCCTCGGAGCGCTCCAGGCCCAGGCGGTTCAGCTCGGCCAGGACCTGTGGGTAGTCCTTCAGCACCGCGAGCACCCCGAGCAGCTCGAAGCGCAGCACCTCGGCCGCGGTGTCCGCGGTCACGGTGGCGGTGCGGGGCTCGCTCGTGACCACCCCGATCTCACCCAGCACCGCGCCCGGCTCGATGGTGCCCACCCGCCGGGGCTGGGCGCTGAGGTCCTCCGCCTCCACCCGCAGCATGCCGTGCACCAACAGGTAGAAGGCGTCGCCGGGCTCGCCCTCCCGCATCAGCACCTCACCGGGGGCGAGGGCCACCCGCTGGGCGAGGCTGGCGAGGCGCCGGCGGCCCTCCTCGTCCATGCGCTCGAAGGCGCGCGCCCGAGCCAGGCAGGCCTCGGCGGAGACGTCGACCATGCCTCACGATACAACAGCTGCTATGACTGGGAACATGGTGCCCCCAAAAGTCCTAGGCGCAGGCCTCGCCCTCACCCTGCTCGGGGTGGCGGCGTGCGGCGAGGATCCGCAGCTCGGCCTGGACGACAAGGAGGTCTGCCTGACCCGGCGTGATGGGGTGCGCTACTGCATCGAGCTCTTCGAGGCCTCCCGGGCCGACGCGAACAGCCAGAGCGCGGGGGTGGACGACACCACGGCGCCGCGGTCGCTGTCGGGCCGCATGCCGTGGACCGGCCTGACCTGGGCCGCGGCCCGGGCCGCGTGCGAGCTGAAGGGCAAGCGGCTCTGCGACTTCGACGAGTGGATCGACGCGTGCGACGGCGAGGTGGGGGACGGCGGCCTGACCTACACCTACGGCGACACCCGGGACGAGAGCAACGCGACCTGCAACACCGGCAGCGGGGCGGCGGAGCCGACCGGGAGCCGCGAGGCGTGCGAGTCGCCCACCACCACCATGGACCAGTCCGGCAACGTCTGGGAGTGGAGCGGCAACACGATGGGTGCGGCGTCGGCCCGGGGCGGTGGGTTCCGCTCCACCCAGACCCACCAGTGCGCGAGCACCCTGATGGACATCTCGCCCACCACCGAGAGCCCCGAGGTGGGCTTTCGGTGCTGTCGCGATACTTAGATAGGCGTCAACCCTTCTTGCGAGGCGGGCGATCGAGGCGGGTGGGGCCCTGGTCGCGCGGCGCGGCTCGGGGCCCGGCGCGCGGCGCGGACCGCGGGCGCGCGGGGGGCGGGGCCTTGGGCACCACCGCGTCGATGTCCGCCGCGGCCAGGGCGGCGGCCACGTCACCGTCTTCACGCTTCTTGATCGCGGCGGCGTTCGCCTCGGCCAGGGCCATGGTCTCCTCGGCCAGCTTCACCCGGTCGATCGGCTTGCCGCGGAGGGCCTCCAGGTACCAGATGAAGGACTCCATCGCGACGAGCTTGTAGAGGGCCTCGCGCTGGGCCTGGGGGAGCGCGGTGTCGTCGCGGATGCCGGTCAGCGCGTCGAAGAACATCTGGGTGTCGAGGCCGGCCTCGCGGAGCTTGTCCACGTGGCCCTGCACCCGGGCCGTCACCCGCTTCACGTCGCTCATGCGGGGAGCCTAGCGAAAGGTGGCGGGGCCTACCAGAACATGCGGCCGAAGGGGAAGCCGAGGCCGGCGCCGTAGCCGGGGGTGGCCATGTAGTGGAGGATCGGGCTGTTCATCAGGGTGAGGCCCGCGAGGCCGATCGCGCCCCACTTCAGGATCTTGCCCCAGTTGGTGCCGGTGGCCTGGGTCTGGGCCTGGCGCTCCACGTCGGGCCCCTGGGCCGGGCGGCCGGCGCGCGTGGCGTCGGCGGCGTTCTCGGGGGGCGGCTGGTTGCTGTACTCGCCGCGGGCCTGGGCCTGCTGGGCGGCGCCGTCCAGGATGGTCCGGAGGTTGCCCATGAGGCCGTCGAACATGCCCTTGAGGTCGCCGAAGTCGAAGGTGCTGCCGCCCTTGGTGGCCCGGTTGGCGTCGTAGGCGGCGTTCATGTCCTGGGCGGCGGGGGCGAACAGGCCGCGGGCCACGCTGCCCACCAGGGCGCCGAGGATCGGGCTGCCGAAGATCGAGCCGGCGAGGCCGCCGATCAGGGCGTCCTTGCCGTTGAAGCTGAACCCGGCGGCGCGGGGGTTGGGGTTGGCACCGATGTTCGACGTCATGGCTTCGTTCCTCAGGAGCTAATATCGCACATCTGGGCCCAGGGTTTCGCAAAAAGCCCGCCCGGTGCTAGAGAGCCCGTATGGGCGCGTGGTTGGAGGCCTACCGGCAGCTCCCGGAGGACGCTCAGGACCGGGTGCAGCGGTGGCTGCACCTGCAGAAGTTCATCGCCCACAGCCTGAAGCTGGACTGGGAGACCTGGGTCGACGACTTCCTCACCCCGTGCATGCAGGCCCCCCTGGACTACGCGTTCATGGAGGTCTGCCTGCCCGGCTTCACCGGGTTCGAGGGGGTCGAGGGCCAGGGGGTCACGTTCTCGCGGGACGTCGACCCCGCGACCGCGGCGGTGGCCCGGGTGCCGCTCAGGGCCCAGAACAACCTGGGGCGCCTGTCCCCCGAGCTCCAGGACCAGCTGGCGGGGTTGCTCGAGGGCGCGGACGCGGGGCCCCACAAGCTCAGCCCGGCCGACGTGAACGTGCTGCAGAAGATGCTCCGCTCCGAGAAGGCGCTGGCCAAGCTGGCCCGGCCGCTGTTCCGGAAGGTCGAGGTCCTGCGGGACGACAACGAGGTGGTGCTGCGGGTCGAGGGGGGCGACGAGCTGGTGCGCCAGAGCGTGCACGAGCTCGGGACCTTCTTGCGGAAGGCCTTCGTGTGAAGTCGCCGCGGGGCGCCTTGTGGCGCGCCCCGCCTGGCCTCATCCTGCCGCGCGGATGCGCATCGGCTTCGACACCATCGGCAACGCCCTGTTGATCGCCTACGACGGCAAGCCCGTCGTGGTCACGGACCCGTGGTTCGTGGGGAGCGCGTACTTCGGGAGTTGGGGGTTGAGCCACGAGATCCCGGACGAGCAGCGCGAGGCGATCCTGGGCACCGAGTACGTGTGGATCTCGCACGGGCACCCGGATCACCTCAGCTGGGACTCCATCGCGCTCTTGAAGGACAAGAAGCTCCTGCTCCCGAACCACGTGGGGCGCCGCATCGCGGAGGACCTCACGAAGCAGGGCTACGACGTGCAGGTGCTCCCGGATCGGAAGTGGGTGCGGCTGTCGGAGCGCGTGCAGGTCTTGTGCATCTCGGACTTCAACCAGGACGCGATCCTGCTGTTGGACATCAACGGCTGGCTGGTCGTGAACCAGAACGACGCGGGGGACTACGGCTGGCACCGCTTCGTGTCGGGCATCGTCAAGAAGCACGGCGACAAGACGGTGCAGTTGCACCTGTCGAGCCAGTACGGCGACGCCGACATGCTCAACTACTTCGACGAGGCGGGGAACCGGATCCCGCCGACGAAGGTGGTGCCGGACATCGGGGCGCGGAACCTGCACCGCACCCAGCTCATCGGCTGCAAGTACTACGGGCCCTTCAGCTCGATGCACTCCTATCAGCGCGAGGACTCGGCCTGGGCGCGCGAGTACGGCACCAGCCTGGAGGACTACAAGCTCGGGTGGTCACACCCCTACCACGAGCTCCTCCCGCCCTTCGTGCGCTTCGACTGCGAGGCGGGCACCTACAGCGGCATCGGCCCGAAGCCCAACCCCACCGTGACGCTGGCGCCCGAGACCTTCGGGGACAGCTGGAGCGAGCCGCTCGAGAAGCAGGACGTGCTCAAGATCGCCCGGTACTTTCGGCGCATCGAGCACATGAACGAGCTCCTCCGCTTCATCAACGTGCGGGTCGGGGGCGAGGACCACATCATCGACATCAACCCGAAGGTGCCGGAGCGGGGCATCACCTTCGAGGCGCCGCGGCACTCGTTCATGACCTGCATCGACTGGGAGATCTTCGATGACGTGCTCATCGGGAACTTCATGAAGGTCACCTTGCACGGGCCGTGGAAGAGCGACCGGCTCTACCCCGACTTCACGCCCTTCGTGGCCAAGTACGCCGACAACGGGCGGGCCTACACCGCGGAGGAGGTCGCGGCCTACAAGCGGGAGTACGCGCTGCGGGCCCCGGTGGACGCGCTCGCGTTCGAGGCCCAGTTCCAGTTCGAGCAGGCCTACCGAAAGCTCGTGCCCGACACCTCGGTGGTGCACAAGCTGGCCAAGCAGATGTACTGGGCGATCCGGAAGTCCTGACGGGCGGGCTAGACCTTCCGGAAGTACCACTTCTGCTGGTTGTCGACCTCGATCTCCACCAGCGCCTCGGGCTTGTCGGCGAGGAACTCGTCGACCGCCTGGTTGCAGCCGGGCCAGCGCGGGTCGTTGTACTCGTCGAAGAGCACCGCGGCCCCCGGGCTGAGCCGCGGGTAGAAGAAGGCCAGGCACTCCGCGTAGGAGTCGTACAGGTCGCAGTCCAGGTGGACGAAACAGAACTTGCGGTCCGCCACCTGGGGCAGGGTGTCGCGGAAGAAGCCCTTCACCAGGTGGACGCGGTCGAGGTGGAGGCGCTGGCGCCGCGCCTCGAGGGCGGGGTACGAGGTCTCGCCGAAGCCGCCGACCTTCTTGCCGGGGTCGGGCTCGCCGCCGAGGGCGATGTCCTTGTTCACCGCGTCGTCGAAGCCCTCGAAGGAGTCGAAGCCGAACAGGCTCTTCTCGGGCGCGTTCTGGGCGAGGAGGAGCCCGGTCGGGATCAGCGTCTTGCCCCGGAACACCCCGCACTCCGCCACGTCACCGGGGGCGTGCAAGCTGTCCGTCAACAGGCGGAACAAGATGCGGATGTTGGCCGAGCCGACCGGGGCCGGGCTCGGGTTGGGGCTGACGTTGGCCGGGACCTTCACCTGGTGCAGGTCGCCCAGCCAGCGCGGCCAGTGCTGCACGGGCAGGCCGAGGGCCAGGGGCGCGGTGGCGTCCTGGGCCAGGTCCTCGAGCTTCGACTTCAGGTGAGCGGCGCGGCGCCGGAGGGTGGACATCCGCGGGGGATCCCAGCCGAGTTCCGGCCGGATGTCTACGGCCCGGCTAGTCCTCGAGGTGGAGGGTCAGCGGGACGTGGTCGCTCGGGCCCTCCTCGGCCCGCATGGCGCGGTGGATGACCACGTCCTGCATACGCTCGAGGATCGGGCGGGTGACCAGGAAGTGGTCGATGCGCAGGCCCCGGTCCCGCTCCCAGCCGCCGGCCCGGTAGTCCCACCAGGTGTAGGGGCGGGGGGCGTCGGGGTGCTTGGCCCGAAAGGCGTCGGTGAGGCCCCAGTCCAAGAGGCGCTGGAACCGCTCGCGCTCCGCCGGGCTCATGAAGATGCCGCCGCTCCTGGCCTCGCCGTCCCACGCGTCCCGGTCCTCGGGGCAGAGGTTGAAGTCGCCGCAGAGCACGAGGGGCTGGGTGGGGTCGTGGCGCTCGGTGAGGTACGCGATCAGGCGGTCCATCCACGCCAGCTTGAAGGTGAACTTGTCGGAGTCGAGGTCCTGGCCGTTCGGGAGGTAGATGTTCACCACCCGGATCCCCTGGACCGTGGCGGCGAGGAGCCGCCGCTCGGCCTTGGGGCCGTCGTCGGGCAGGTTCTTCTCTACCTTCGTCATCACCTCGTGGGTGGCGACGGCGACCCCGTTGTAGGCGCGCTGGCCGAGGAACTCGACGTCGTAGTCCAGGTCACCGAAGGCGTCCTCCGGGAACTCCTGGTCCACCAGCTTCGTCTCCTGCATGCAGAAGATGTCGGGATCCTCGCGCTCGACCCAGTCCAGCACCAGGTCCTCGCGGGCCCGGAGCGAGTTCACGTTCCAGGTGGCGATCTTCACGGCACCGGCTTAAAGCGCCCATGAGCGCGCTGGGCAAGCGCCTTGCTCCCGGGGGCCCGCCGGCCCATCCTCGGGGGGCCATGACCATCCGGAAGATCGCCCAGATCGGACACCCCATCCTGCGGGAGACGGCGCGCCCGCTGACCAAGGAGGAGCTGGCCAGCCCCCGGATCCAGGCGTTCATCGACGACCTCGTCGAGACCATGCGGGACGCCAACGGGGCCGGCCTCGCCGCCACCCAGGTCTACGAGCCGCTGGCCATCTGCGCCATCGAGGTCGGCGACAACCCACGCTACCCGTACAAGCCCAAGATCCCGCTCACGGTGCTGGTGAACCCGGTGGTGACAGCGCTGTCGGACGAGACGTTCGAGAACTACGAGGGGTGCCTCTCGGTGCCGAACCTGCGGGGGGTGGTGTCCCGCTTCGCCCGCGTGAAGGTCACCGGGTGGAACCGGGACGGCTCACCGTACGACCAGGAGTGCGTGGGCTTCACCGCCGGCACCATGCAGCACGAGGTCGACCACCTGCACGGGAAGATCTTCGTGGACCACGTGAAGGACCCGCGCACCTTCACCACCTGGGCGGAGTTCGACCGCTACCACAAGGGCCCCTTCATGGAGACGGTGGCGCAGGTGGTGGCGAGGTATCACCGCTGAGCCGCGGCGGTGGCGGTGCGGACGTCGAAGAGGGCCTCGGCCACGATGTCGGCCATGACCTCGGCGCCGCGGGCGCTGAGGTGATCGTAGTCTACGAACCAGGTGTAGGGGTCTTCGCCCGTCGCCTTCGCTCGCGCCATCAGCGGCGGGTAGGTGTCGAGGGCGGGCAGGCCGAGGCGCGCCGCCTCCCGCAGGATGGCCTGCTGGATCTCCAGATCCTGCCCTGCAAGCTCACCTGACACCTGGTACCGGAACGGGAACACCACCAGCTCGAGCGGCACCCCCGCCGCCTTGGCCATGTCGCGCATCGCGGCCAGGTAGTGGTGCATGTGGCGCAGGTGAGGGGCCAGGCGCTCCCGGTCCTTCAGGGCGCGGACGTCCTCGACTACCCACGCCGCGCCCTGGGCTGCGTCCCTGGGCTTCATGCGCTTGGCGAAGAGCAGGTTGAGCTTCAGGAGGGCGGAGTGGGTCTGGACGCCCCAGAGCAGCCGGTTGAAGGGGGTGATGGGCATGATCCCGCTCTCGCTCGCCTCGGGGGCGAGGATGCGGGCGGGGCTGGTGTAGGGGAGATCGTTGAGGCAGATGCCGAGCAAGATACGTTGCGGCTTCAGCGCCAGCACCTCGGGCAGGGCGTAGGCGTAGTGGTGGAAGTTGTAGCCGGCCACCCCCGCGTTGATCACCTCGAGGTGGCCCTGGAGGCGCTGGCCGAGGCGGAAGGGGAGGGTCTGTTCGGCCTCGATGCCGTCGCCCCACACCACGCTGTCGCCCATGAACGCGACCCTTGGGGGCTCTTGGGGGCCGAGGTGTGCGGCGGCCTCGGGGGCGGTGAGGCCGTGCAGGGTGGTGCCCACCTGCAAGCGGGATTGCGCGGGGGTCGGGCGGTAGAAGACCACCGCGTCGGGCATGCCCACCCCGAAGGCCTCGCCCTTGAGCACGAACGTGAGCAGGCCCTCGGCCAGGATCACCGCCAGCACCAGCGCGAGGCTGGCGAAGGACAGGCCGACCAGCCCGGGGTGGCGGACCAGCCAGGGCCCGGTCCGGCGTCGCAGGGCCACGGTGGCGAGTACCGCCCCGAGGCCGATCGCCAGCAGGGCGGCGGCGCAGGCCTGAACCCGGAGCTCGGTGAGGGGCGACAGGCGCCCGTCGGGGGACAGCGCCGCGAGCACCCAGCGGTTGAACAGGAGGGCGGCCGGGAGCCCCAGGAAGGCGGGGGCGAGGGCGATCGGGAGGGCCGAGCCGGGCTTCAGGGCGGCCCCGGGGGCCTCGCTCACGAGCCCCTCCCCGGCAGGCTGTCTTGCGGGAGGACCAGGCTCAGCTCCAAGGTGGCGTCGCCGTGGCGGTAGACGTGAAAGCCCAGGCTGCGTAGGAGCCCGAGGCCCACCTGGGCCTCGGTGGGGCAGGCCGCGGTGATCGTGGTGACGCCCGCGCGCCCGGCCCAGCGCAGGGCGGCCTCGGCCAGGGCGCGGCCGATGTGCTCGCCGCGGTGGTCCTCGGCGACCACCAGGTAGTCGAGGGCGAGGGCGCCCGGCTCGCGCTCCATGAGCGCCACCGTGCCCACCACCTCCATGCTCGCAGGGAGGCGCGCGACCCAGATCGCGCCCCCGAGCTCGGCCGCGGCGGCGGGGTGCGCGAAGAGGTCCTCGTCCTCCTCGGTGACCTGGGCGTGGCGCTCTCGCCAGGCCCGGTTGAGGGCCTCGAAGGCCGCCGCCTCTCGCGGCTGGGCCGGGTCCAGCTCGCTGATCTTCACCCGGGCCATCGCCTGGGCCAGGGTGAGCCGGCGGGCCCGGGCGGCCAGATCTTCTCGGGCGAGGGCGTCCTCGACCAGGTCGAGCGCGGTGAGGAAGTCGGGCCCCGCTGCGGCCATGAGGTCGCGGGTGGCCGCCTCGACCTGGGTCCACACCGGCAACAGCGAGGCCAGGGTCACGTGCCCCTCCTCGGAGAGGGTGAGGACCCGCCGGCGCTCGTCCTGATCGTCCTTCTCGGATGACAAGACGCCTTGCGTCGTCATCGCCCGGACGGTCTGGCTCACCGCGGCGTGCGACCAGCCGAGGGCGGTGGCCACCTCGCCCACCGAGCGCGGCCCGTACTGCGCGAGGTACGAGAAGACGGGGAACCAGCGCGGCTCGAACGCGACGCCGCTCGTCTTGTAGATCTCGTGCACGCCCGCCATGAGGCGATCGGAGAGGCGGCGCAGGCGGCTCCCCAGGGCCATGGGGCCGGCCTCGCGAAGGGCGTCCATCTCGCGCTCGGGTCCGGCCATGTTGGGGTCATGGCCCAGCCCGGGAGGGGGGTCAAGGGGCGGCCCGGAGCGCTAGGAGATCACGCGCAGGCGGCCGCGCGAGGTGGCCACCGGCTCCGCCGCGGCGTGGGTCTCGCGGGGCGTGGTCTCGGGCGCGGGGCGGATGTGCTCCGGGCGCGCATCCCAGGCCTCCAGCACCTCCTGGTCGAGCAGGTGGGTGGGGCGCACGTTGGCGAGCGCGTTCATCATCACGCTCTTCACGTGGGGGTGCTCGGCTTCCAAGGTCTCCAACAGCGCGGTCATCTTGTCGCGCTTGAGGCCGGTCTGGGAGCCGCACAGGTTGCAGGGCAGGATGGGGAAGCCTTCGAGCGCCGCGAAGCGGGCGATCTGCGCCTCGTCGCACTCGATGAGGGGGCGGATGACCCGGAAGCGCCCGTCGTCGGTGGTGTAGGCCGCGGGCATGGCCTGGAGCTTGCCCGCGTAGAACAGGTTCATCAGGAACGTCTCGAGGGTGTCGTTCCGGTGGTGCCCGAGGGCGATCTTGTTGGCCCCGATGCGCTCCGCCGCGGTGTACAGGATGCCCCGTCGCAGGCGCGAGCACAGCGAGCAGTAGGTGGAGGAGTCGTCGAGGTGCTCGGTCACCACCGAGTACGTGTCCTCGCTCAGGATCTCGAACTCGGCCCCGCTCTGCTCCAACCAGCGGCGGAGCGGCGCCCCATCGTAGCCGGGCTGCTGCTGGTCCAGGTGGACCGCCACCAGCTCCACCTCGAAGGGCAGGCGCGGCTGCAGCAGGCGCAGCATGTGGAGCATGGTGTAGCTGTCCTTGCCCCCGCTGAGGGCCACCATGACCCGATCGCCCGGCTCCAGCAGCTGGTACGTCTTGCAGGCCTGCTGGACCTTGCGCTGCAGCTGACGCTCCAGCTGCCCGTGCTCCTGACGCTCGCTCATGATCCGGGGCACGCTACTCGAACGCCCCGGGGTCGTCATCCGTCTTTGGGGCCCGGGCCGGGCAAAGCGAGGGAGATCAGGCGATCCACCCCCTCCTGGAACACCTCGGGGGCGGGGAGGAGGCTCAGGACCACCGCAGGGCGGTCCTCGAGGTCGAACAGGTACCCCGGCTGGACCACCACCTGGGCCCGGGTCACCAGCTCCAGGGCGAAGGCCTCGTCGTCCCACCCGTCGGGGAGGTCGAGGACCGCGTACCAACCCCCGTCCCGGGCCCGCACCGTCAGCCCGGCTCGCCGGGCCACGTCCCGCAGGTGGTCTCCGTTCTCCCACAGGCGGCCGCGCAGGAAGTCCTGCGTCTCCTCCGCCTGCTCGAGGAGCCTCGGCAAGGCCTCCTGCACCGGAGTGCCCACGCTGAGGAAGGTGTCGGCCATGTGCTCGAGTCGGTCCATCGCCTCCGCGGCCTGCTCGGGGGGCCCGTTGACCACCACCCAGCTCAGCTTGAGGTGGGGGAGGGCGGCCACCTTGGAGAGCCCGCTCAAGGTGAAGGTCAGGGTCTCGGCCTCTCGCGCGAAGCTGGTCGCCGCGAAGCGCTCGGGGGCGTCGAGGTAGTCCAGGAACACCTCGTCCGAGATCACCGCGGCGCCTCGTGTCAACGCGGCCTGCACGAGCCGGCGCCGGTCCACCGGTCCCAGGCAGCTGCCGGTGGGGTTGTTGGGGCCCACCGTGAGCAGGGCCCGGGTGCGGGGCGAGAGGGCGGCGGCGAGGGCGGTGGGGTCGAGGCGCCAGCGCCCGTCGTAGAGCATCGCGTGGGGCGAGAGCTTCACCTCCGCCGCCTCGGCCAGGGCGCCGAAGAGCGGGTAGCTGGGGGTGGCGGCCACCACCTCCTCGCCGGGGTCGGCGAGGAGCCGGAAGAGGTACGCGTAGGCCTCGCTCGTGGTCGCGGTGAGCATCACCCGGGCCGGATCCACCGCGACCCCGCGGCGGCTGTAGTAGTCGGCCACCGCCTCCCGCGCGAGGTCGGCCCCGAGCGGCGCGGGCACGTAGTCGGCCTCCGCGCCCTTGGCGAGCGCGGCCGCCACCGCGGCCCGGTCCATGGGGAGCTGCACCCGGGTGGGGTTGGACTCGGTGAGGTCCCACAGGTCGAAGCGCGCGCGCGCTTCGGCGATCGCCCGGGTCAGGGGGTTGGGCTCACGCGGGCCGCTGGTGCGGCGAGAGAACATGCCGTCGTGTACCACGGGCGCAGCGGCAGAGCCGACCAATACGACGGGGGCGCGCGCGGGGTTCGCGGCCTCGGGTGCCGCGCTCGGTGCGCACGGGTCGGCACCCCACCGTGACACCTCACCCTGGCGCGCGGCGATCTCGTGACCCACCGCGCGCGCTGACCGCGACGGTGGGTTCGGCGCGCGGGTTTGTCTTCAGTGTGCACCGGGGTCGGGATGGTGGCCCATCGAGTGCAAAGCAGATCCGCGGGGAGGGGGGCGCGCATGAGCCACGCGTGTCGTTTCGTCGCTGTCTGCACCGCCTGGATCGGCCTCGGCGGGGGGCCGGTGGACGCTTTGGCCTCTCCCGGGAACCTGCAACTCGGCTTCATCGAGAACCAGGGGCAGGTCGACCCGGAGGTGGCGCTCTACACCCGCGCGTTGGGGGGCGCGCTCGCGGTGACCCGGCAGGGCGCCTTGCGGCTGGCCACACCGGACGGCGCTGGGCTGGAGGCGGTGTTCGGCTCTGGCGCAGGCGGGGTCGCGGGGCTGCGCCCCCGCCCCACCTCGGTCGGCTACCTGCTGGGCGCGGACCCCGCGCGCTGGCGGGCCGACGTCCCGACCTACGCGCAGGTGGCGCTGGGCGAGCGCTACGATGGAGTGCGGGTGAGCCTCGAGGTGAGCCCGGCCGGGCAGGTGGAGCAGCTCTTCGAGCTCGCGCCGGGCGCGGATCCGGCGCACATCGAGGTGGCGCTCGCCGGGGCCCGCGCCCTCGCGGTCGACCGCGAGGGCGGCCTGGTGATCACGCTCCCGTCCGGGGCGGTGCGCCTGTCGCCACCGGCGGCGTACCAGGCCCTGGGCGATCACACCCGCGCGGTCGAGGTCGCCTACCGGGTGGGGGCCGACGCCTACGGGTTCGAGGTGGGGCCCTACGACCCGACGCGGCCGCTCGTCATCGACCCGGTGCTGGCCACCTACCTCGGCGGGAGCGGGGACGAGAACGTGTGGGGCCTCGAGGCCCACTACGTGGGGAGCGAGGGGGCGCTCTACCTCTACGTGGTCGGTGAGACCACGTCCGACGCCGCGACCTTCCCGCCCGCCGCCGATGCAGCCCAGCCTGCACCCGGCGGGGGCCGGGACGCGTTCGTGGCCCGCTTCGATCACGACATGACCCTGCGCAGGCTGACCTTCCTCGGCGGGGCGGGGGACGACATCGCCTACGACGTCGCGGTGCACGGCGGCACCGGCGCGGTGTACGTGGCGGGCGAGACCGCGTCCGACGACTTCCCGGCCGCGGCGGGGCGCGGGGGTGGGCGCGACGCCTTCGTGGCGCGGCTGAGCCCCGACCTGTCGACCCTCGAGCAGGCCCGCTACTTCGGCGGCGCGGGGGTGGACTCCGGCACCGCGCTGGCGGTCGACCACCGCACGATCGGGGCCGAGCCAGACGCTGTCTTCCTCGTGGGCACCACCCGCTCCACCAACCTCCCGCAGGTCGCGGGCGCGGCCCAGACCACCGGCGGGGGCAGCCTCTCCGACGGCTTCGTGGCCCGCTTCTCGGAGGAGCTGTCGCTCGAGCGCGCCTCGTACCTGGGCGGTCGGAGCGAGGACTCCGCGGCCGGGGTGGCGGTGTACCCCCAGAGCCACGACGTGGTGGTGGTGGGCCGCACCAGCTACGATCCGCAGGGCGGGGTCACGGTGGGCGCCTTCCCCTGGACCACCGGCGGGGCCCGGGCCTTCGCGGGCCAGGCCGACGGCTACGCGGTGCGCCTCAGCGGCGACCTGAGCATCGCGCGCCAGGCCACGTACCTCGGGAGCAGCACCCTCGACTTCGCAACCGCGGTTGCGATCCACCCCTCGTACTTCTACGTCTACGTGGTCGGGAGCTCGGGAGGGGCGTGGACCGATCCGCCGCCGGGGGCCTACCAGGCCTTCCGCGGGAACCAGGACGCCTTCGTCGCCCGCTTCGGCGGCGACCTCACCGAGCTCGAGTACCTCAGCCTCCTGGGCGGGGCGGGGTTCGAGCGGGCCACCGACGTGATCGCGCCGTCGCCGACCCTGAGCGAGATCTTCGTCCTCGGCATCACCCAGTCCCTCGACTTCCCCGACACCGCGGGGGGCGCGCAGGAGGTGAGCGCCGGGGGCGCCGATGGCTTCGTGGCCGCCCTGACCGCGGACCTCACCCAGGTCCGGCGCGCGACCTACCTCGGCGGCGCGAGCACCGACGAGCCGTGGGGCCACGGCCTGGCGTGGGGCAACGATCCCGTGCACGGCAACGTGTACGTCTTCGCGGCGGGCAACAGCAGCTCCGACGACCTGCTCGGGGTGGGCGCGGGGGTGGCCCAGCCGGCCCGCGGCGGCGGCAACGATGGGTTCGTGCTCCGGGTCGACGCGAACCTGCAGGGCGGCTCGAGCGACGATGGCGACGGCGACGGGGTCGTGGACGCGTTGGACAACTGCCCCGCGGTCGCGAACCCGGATCAGGCCAACGCGGACCGCGATCGTCGAGGCGACGCCTGCGACGACGACGACGACGGCGACGGCGTGTTGGACGGCGACGACAACTGCCCCACCGTGTTCAACGACGGGCAGGGCGACGGCGACGGCGACGGCATCGGCAACAACTGCGACAACTGCCCGCAGGACGCGAACCCGAACCAGGAGGATGCGGACGGCGATGGGGTCGGGGACGACTGCATCGCCGCCCCGGGGCCGCGGATCCTGGTCTCGCAGGAGCCGGCGGTGGTGAAGGTGGGCGACAAGGTCACGTACGTGGTGGACACCGAGGTGCCCGCCGACACCGCGGTGATCCACATCGCGGTGGACGGCACGGTGGTGCGCACCTGCTTCAAGACCCCGTGCAGCTACACCACCGGCCGGGTGGGCGGGCAGCCGGACTTCGGGGTGGTGGTGGTCGACGTGGCGGAGCGGTACCGCACCGCGGGCCGCGCCCCCGACACCACGGTGGCCGACGTGATCGGGACGATCGGCGGCGACCCGGACGGGGACCACATCGGGAGCATCCTCGACAACTGCGACACCGTGGCGAACCCGGACCAGGCCGACTCGGACGGCGACGGGGTCGGGGACGCGTGCGACGCGTGCTGCCCCGGCTGCACCGAGGGCCTCATGCCGCCGCGCTACTGCTGTCAGGAGGTCTACTCGTCCAGCCAGGACCAGTGCGTCTCGCTCACCGCCGAGAACGGCGCGTACTACTGGACGTGGACCTACGACCTGGTGGGCGCCGACGGCTGCGGGTGCCGGGACAGCGACGGCGATGATCCCTTCAACCGCGGCACGGTGTTCGTGGAGGGGGTGGAGCCCCAGACCATCCTCGCCACGCCGCAGTGGGGCGACGGCTCGGCCGCGATCGACCCGGCCCGGAGCGTGTGCAGCGAGACCGAGGACTACTGCGTCGCCTCGGACACCGTGCGCGAGTACACCTGCGGCCCCGGCGGCATCCAGCACCGCGATCGGCCGTGTCCTGTGGAGGCGCCAGTCTGCGAGAACGGGCGCTGCACCTGCCCCGACACCGACGGCGGGGTGAACTACTTCCGGGTCGGCACGCTGCTCGGGGAGAGCGACGAGTGCTACCTGGCCTCGGACGGTGAGCTCCGCCTGTGGGAGCTGTACTGCTGGCGGGACCAGTACGATCGGCTCAGCGCGCAGGGCATGAGCGTGCTCTGCCCGTACGGCTGCCATGCTGGCGCATGCCGCTGCCAGGACTCCGACGGCGGGCGCAACCCGGACGTGGGCGGGTTCATCGGCGAGCACGTCGACGAGTGCGTCGGCATCTACACCCTCCGCGAGGTCATCGCCCGCCCCGATCCCAACGGCGTGGACTGCAACGTCGAAACCGAGATCATCCGCTGTGATGGGCTCTGCATCGACGGCGCCTGTCAGCCGCCCTCGTGCACCGATCGCCGTCAGAACCAGGACGAGGAGGGCGTGGACTGTGGCGGCTCCTGCCCGATGCCCTGCGACCTCTGCACCGTCACGCAGGCCAACCTGCCGGTGCGCTTCTCGTGGCGGGACTGGAAGGGCGCCTCGTGGGTGACGCCGATCCGTGACCAGGAGTCCTGTGGCTCCTGCTGGGCGTTCGCGGCCATCGCGGCGGTCGAGTCCATGACCCTGATCGAGAACACCGACGGCTGGCGGGGCGAGGTCGCCAACCTGCCCGATCTGTCGGAGCAGAACCTGGTGAGCGACTGCGGCGTCACCTGGGGTGACTGCACCGGTGGCTCCAAGAACAATGCCCTCGACGAGCTCCGGGGCACCGGCGTGGTGGACGAGGTGTGCTTCCCATACAACTCAGGCGGCTGCCTCAACGACGACGTCCAGTGCGTTGCCTCCTGCGGCTCCGCCTCGGTGTGCTCGAGCCCGGTGGACTGCCCCAACGCGTGCACGGCAGCGGGGGAGACGGGCTGGGACGAGCGCAAGTGGACCATCGACGAGGACCACTACTTCACCGGCATCAACACGGTGTCGGCGGTGAAGCAGCTCCTGCTCTGTCACGGTCCGCTCGCCACGTGCTCGTCGGACTGGGGTCACTGCGTGACCATCGTGGGGTGGGACGACGACTCGCACATCTGCCGGGGCTACGCTGACCACGTCGGCGACGACGGCTGCTGGATCATCAAGAACAGCCACGGAGTGTTCACCGGGGTCAGCGGCAACAGCGATCGCTACGACGACGACTACATCGTGGTGAGCGGCTACATCTGGCTGCCCTTCCAGGGTCACGACTACAGCGACGAGATCCGCTGGAACGTGCACTGGGTGGCGGGCGTCAACCCGGCCAGCAACTGGACCTGGCCGTAGGCCGGCGGGGAGGAGGGCGTGATGCGAGGATCGAGCTTTGTTGCTGCGTTGCTCGGGAGCGGGGTGCTGCTCGCGGCCGCGCCGGCCCTGGGGATGCGCAACCCGGCCCGGGTGTACTGCACGGCGCTGGGCTACGACTACATCCGGGGCCGCACCCCGGAGGGGGTGATCGGCGTCTGCAAGCTACCTGGCGATCGCTACGTCGACGCGTGGCGCTTCTACCTGGGCGAGGTGGCGCTGGACTTCAGCTACTGCGCCCAGCAGGGCCTCGAGCCGCGCCGGGTCGACGACCCGACGATCTGCCGCGGCTGCACCGCGTGCGTGATGCCCGACGGCGCGGTGCTCCCGGTGGCCGCCGCGATGGGGCTGCGGGTGGCCGAGTCGGTGTGCGGCGATGGGCGCTGCGGCACGATGGAGAGCTTCGGCAACTGCCCCCAGGACTGCACGAGCGGCCTGTACGACGACTTCTGCGACGGCCAGGCGGACGGGATCTGCGACCGCGACTGCGCGGCCGACGCGGATCCCGACTGCGCCGCCGCGCCCACCGACGGCGGGGTGGGGCCGGGGCCGACGCCACAGCCCCCCGAGGGCTCCGGGTGCGGGTGCGGCGCGGCCAGCCCCGGCGCGGTCTGGGGCTGGGCGCTCCTCTTCGGGCTCGCCCTGGTCAGCCGGCGCCGAGGCTAGAGGCTCCCGGGCCGGCGGCGCCGTCGCACCCCTCGCCGCGGGGCTTCACCCCGCTGCGCGCTCCGCTTGCGGGAGTCACAACCCGATCGAGGGCCGACCGTGGGCGCCGCGCTCCCGGGCCAACAGGTGCCGGGTGCGTTGCACCGCCCACGCGAGGTAGGCGCCCGCCGCCCGGGCCTGGGTCTCGGTCTCCACCAGCAGGCTGGCGCTCCCGCTCCGCCCCGAGATCTCGGTCGGCCAGGGGCCCGGCCGGACCCACAGCCCGGACAGGTCCACCCGGACCCCGCCGCCCTTCGCGGTGCGCGGACGGAGGAAGGCGAGGGCCCGGCCGTCGCAGTCGGTGCGGCGGTAGCGGGCCGGGCGCCGGCCCCGGACCCGCCCCTCCCGGGCCTCGGGGACCAGGTGCAGCAGGGCCTGGATGATGAGGTCGATCAGCTGATCTTGGGGCATGCCCACGCTCAGAAGCAGGTGGCGGGCCAACCTACATCCCCACCGAATCCTGGGCGCCGACGCGGTATTTCGCCCGGCCCCGGACGGACGGGGGCCGGACGCCGGACCGCATGCCCGAAACGGGTGTCAGGTCCGCTTGCCCCCCCACTTGGGGCGCCCTATGTTTCCACCGCGTCCACCATGTGCGGCATCACCGGAATCTTTCAACGACGCGAGGGCCGTCCCGACCCGCAGGTGCTGGACGCCATGACGGACGCCCTCGTCCACCGCGGCCCTGACGGCCGAGGGACCTATCTGCACGAGGGGGTGGGCCTCGGGCACCGTCGCCTGTCGATCATCGGGCTCTCGGACGGTCAGCAGCCGATGACCAACCGGACCCGGGACATCTGGGTCACCTACAACGGCGAGATCTACAACTACATGCTCCTGAAGCAGGAGCTGGAGTCGCTCGGCTACGAGTTCCGGACCCACTCCGACACCGAGGTCATCGTCCACGGCTACCAGGCCTGGGGCGACCACGTGATCGATCGGCTGCGGGGCATCTTCGCCTTCGTGATCTACGACCAGCCGCGGCGGCGCCTGCTCGGGGTGCGCGATCGGTTGGGGGTGAAGCCGCTCTACTATCACCTCACGCCGGAGCTCTTCCTGTTCGGCTCCGAGCCGAAGGCGCTGTTGAAGCACCCGCGGATGCCGAAGCGCCCCGACCTCGACACCATCCACCTGTGCATGCGCTACGGCTACCCGCCCGCCCACTACTCGGCGTTCGCGGGCATGCACCAGCTCGAGCCCGGCTGCTACATCTCGGTCGACCGCGAGCACCACCGGGTGGTGCGCTACTGGACGCCGCCCGAGCTGGGCTCCGACGATCCGCCCAACGCCGACGCGGAGCTCGACCGCCAGGTCGACGAGACGGTCGAGATCGAGCTGATGAGCGAGGTGCCGCTCGGCGCCTTCCTCTCCGGCGGGATCGACTCCTCGGTGGTGGCGGCGTCGATCGCGCGCAACCCGAAGCTGATCGAGCGGCCGCGCACCTTCTGCATCGGGTTCCCGGAGCCGAAGTACGACGAGTCCAAGTACTCGAAGGCGGTGGCGGACAGCCTGGGCCTCGCTCACCACGTGGAGACGATGTCGGTCGACTCGCTCGGCCTCCTCGACAAGCTGGTCGAGATCTACGACGAGCCCTTCGGCGACTCCTCGGCCATCCCGACCTACGCGCTGTGCAAGATGGCGCGACAGCACGTGACGGTGGCGCTGTCGGGCGACGGCGGGGACGAGGTGTTCGGCGGCTACCGGCGCTACAAGAAGCTGCACGGCTACCGCGAGCTGCCGTCGCTGGCCCGCCGGGCCTCGGCCATCGTGGCCAACCGCATGCCGACCGGGGTGCGCGGTGCGGGGCGGCTGGAGCGCATGGGCCTCACCATGCCGCACCAGTACGAGCACGAGATCACGCTCTTTCAGCACCGGCACTTCGAGGAGCTGTTGACCCCGGATCTCGATCGTCAGGTGGACTGGTCGCTCGCCGACCTGTTCGCGCGGGCCCCGGGCAAGGGCCCGGTGCAGAAGGCGCAGTGGGTGGACCTCATGAGCTACCTGCCGGGCGACATCCTGACCAAGGTCGACCGGGCGAGCATGGCGAACTCGCTCGAGGTGCGGGTGCCGCTGTTGGATCACGTATTCGTGGAGTGGGCGGCGACGCTCCCGCCCGAGAAGGCCTTCGGCGACGGGCAGATGAAGGTGGCGCTGAAGGATCACCTCGCGCGCCGGGTGCCGCGCAACCTGATCGACCGCCCGAAGATGGGCTTCGGCGTCCCGCTCGAGTACTGGCTCGGGGGCGAGAACGGGCTCACCCGCATCGCGGAGGGCCTCAAGGCCAAGCACCCCCAGGGCAAGTTCTATAGCCCGGTGCGGGCGAACGCGGTGACCGAGCTGGCGCGCCAGCACGGCCACAGCGACACCACGGCTCAGGTGTGGATGGTGTTGTTCCTCGAGACGTGGTGGCAGCGCCACTTCGTGTAGACTGCCGCCGTGCCCAACCTGGTGGCCATCGTCGACCGCACCGCCTCGAAGGAGGCGCTGGGGGCGGACCTCGACCGCATGATGGATGCGGTGGATCTGCCCGCCTTCCACTTCCCGCGCCGGGCCGCGATCGAGGACGGGGTGGCGGCGGGGAACGTGCTCCCCGGCATGAACGCCAACCTCGCCCAGCCCGCCCGCTCGGGGCGGCGCTGGTTGATGCTCGACGGCGAGATCCTGGGGGTGCAGGCGCTGAAAGACGACTTGCGCCGCGCGGGGCGTGAGGTCGACACCGACGACGACGCCGAGCTGGCGATGACCGCGTTCGAGGTGTTCGGGCCGGACTTCTATCAGCGGATGAACGGCACCTGGAACATGGTGTTCCACGACGGTGACTCCGGCGCGACCTACGTCGTCACCGATCGCCTCGGTAGCCGCCTGCTCTTCTTCGCCCACGACGCGGGGCGGCTCGTCTGCGCGAACGAGATGAAGGGGGTCATCGCGGGGCGCAAGGTGCCCAGCAGACCGGGCGGGGTCGGCCTGATGGCGCTGTTGTCCGCGGGCGGGCACCACGGGACCCGGACCTGGATCTCGGGCATCGAGACCGTGCCCCCGGGCACGGTGATCCGCATCGATCGTGAGGGGCGGCGCACCGATCGTCGCTACTGGCGCTTCGCCTTCAACGAGGGCGGGCCCGAGATGTCCGAGGAGGACTACGCGGCCGCCTTCGCCCGGAGCCTGCGCGCGGCCACCGAGCGCGCGATGAAGCTCTCGGACCGCTTCCCGATCGCCATCACCCTCTCGGGCGGGCTCGACAGCCGGGCGGTGGCGCTGTCGATCGACAAGCGGCACATCCCGATGGAGGCGATCACCTACGGTGATCCGGACAGCAACGACGTCCGCTTCGCGCGGCAGCTGGCCGAGGTGATCGGCCTCCGGCACCTCTACATCGAGAGCCTGCGCCCGGGGCTCGAGGCGGACAGCGAGCGGGTCTTCAAGGAGCTCACCGGCGTCACCGAGAAGCCCGGCTTCTACTCGATGCAGGCCGACCGCATCCTGTGGCGCTGTGAGGCCCTGACCAACTTCGACGGCCTGGCCTCGATGATCTGGCACCCCGTCTACAAGAAGCACATGCGCTTCATGTTGAACGGGGCGGCGGGCGACGCGATGACCGGGAGCCACCTGACCCCCGATCTGATGCTGTACCCGGACCGCGAGAAGGTGGTCGACAGCTTCGTGCGGCGCTTCTTCTTCATGCCGCAGGAGGTCCTGCGCAAGGTCCTCAACCCGAGCTTCTACGCGGACTGGGGGCCGGAGCGTGACCGGGTGTTCCGTTCCGACTTCAACCACATCGACGCCGACGAGCCGCTCGCGGTGGCCAACACCTGGGACATGGAGAACCGGCAGCGCCGGGGCGCCTTCACCAGCTTCGTGATGGAGCGCTACTTCTGCGACTGCCGCTCGCCCTTCCTCGACTACGAGCTCGACGACATGCTCGCGCGGGTGCCGGGGCGCTGGCGCTTCCAGCAGCGCATCTACAAGCGGATGCTCGTGAAGCACTTCCCGGAGGCGGCGCACGTGCCGTGGGCGTACACCGGCGGCCGCATCACCGCCTCGCCGACCTACGAGTTCGCGCGCGAGGTCTTCAACTTCGGGCGGGCGCGGGCCAAGCGCATGCTCCAGCGGGGCCCCGGCCGGGCGAAGCAGCGCTGGGACTTCCGCGACGTGGTGGGGCTCATGCGGGCCGACACCGCCATGCACGAGATGCTCGACGCCTTCACCCGGAGCGACCTGTTCCCGAGCGAGGTCTTCGACGCCCAGGGGGTGCGCGAGCTCGCCGAGGACTACCGCCGCGACGGCAGCCACGTGCAGCACGTGATGTTCACCAACCTGGTCGGCATCGGGCGCGTGATGCAGATGCTGATGGGCCCGGGCAAGATCGAGCTCCCCCCCACCGCCGACCCCGCGCGCTTCGGCGTGCCCACCGAGTGAGATGAGCTTCACCTTCACCCCGGCCATCCAGACCCTCCTGATCTACCTGTACGGCTTCCAGGCGTTCGCCTCGGCGCTGTTCTTCATCCACCCCAAGCTCCGGAGCGAGCGGGCCCGCACCATGCGCCACGCCGCCCTCTCGTGGTGGCCGGTCACATTGTTCGGCGCGGTGATGGTGGTGGGCGGCCAGTGGGTCGCGGTGGCGGCCAGCGTGCTCCTGAGCGGCCTCGCCCTCCGCGAGCTCCTGCGCCTGCTCCCCGCCCGCACCCGCTTCGTCGACGCCGCGGTGTGGGCGGCCATCCCGGTGCACTACGGGGCGATGCTCCTGTTCCGCGACCCCACCCGCTTCTACGCGGTGGGCATCGGGTGGGCCTACGCGGTGCTGCCGGTGGTGGTGTTCATGGCCGACGGACCGAAGGCCTACTTGCGCCGGGTGGCCCAGCTCCAGTGGGCGGTGGTCCTCGCGGTGCTCGGCCTGTCGCACCTGGCGTGGGTCCTGGGCCCGGCCGCCGGGCCCGGGACCGCTGGGACCCGGGCCGAGCTGGTGACGTTCCTCTTCCTCCTCGTGATGTCGAACGACGCGGCGCAGTTCGTGTTCGGCAAGGCCTTCGGGCGCCACCTCCTCGCGCCGCGCATCAGCCCCAAGAAGACGTGGGAGGGCTTCCTGGGCGGGCTCGCGGTGGTGCTCGGCCTCGCCGCGCTGGCCCGGACCCTCCTCACCCCGTTCTCCCTCCCTGCCGCGCTCGCGGTGGGGGCGGGGGCGGCCACCCTCGGGCTCCTGGGCGACCTGGTGCTCTCGTCGATCAAGCGGGACCTCGGCGCCAAGGACTCCGGCCGGCTCCTGCCCGGGCAGGGCGGGGCGGTGGACCGCCTCGACAGCCTCATCTTCACCGCGCCGCTCTTCGCGCACCTCATCGGAGCGTTCTCGTGAGCCGCTTCTTCCCGCCCCTCGCCTACCTGAACGTGCCCAACGTGCTCACCACCCTGGCCGCGCTCCTCGGCATGGTGTCCCTGTGGGCGCTCGCTCGGGGGCAGGTGCACAGCGCGGCGGTGGCCTACGCGTGCGTCCTCGGGCTCGACCACCTCGACGGGATCGCGGCGCGCACGCTCAAGCAGAGCACGCGCCTCGGCCTGCAGCTGGACAGCCTGGCCGACGCGGTGAGCTTCGTCGTGTTGCCGCCGGTGGCGGGCTGGATGCTGGGGCAGCGGGGCTACCTGGTCATGGCGAGCATGGCCGCCTACGTGGTGGCGGGGCTGTGGCGCCTCGCCTACTACAACGTGCATGGGCTCGAGCTGGCGGAGGGCAAGCTGGCTTTCCGCGGCCTCCCCACCACCTACGTGGGGGCGTTCTTCCTCGTCGGGGTGATCTGGAGCCACGCCCTCGCCCTCGACGTGAGCCTCCTCGCGCCCGCCTTCTATGGGGTGATGGCCGCGCTCATGGTGAGCGCGGTGCCGGTGCCCAAGCGGGGGCTCCTGCTCCCGATCACCGGCGCCCTGGTGGCGGGGACGGTGCTCGCCTTCACTCTCGAGTGGATCGGCGGAAGCTGGCCAGCGCGGCCAGGTAGCTGATCCGCTCGAAGTTGTCGGGGTCCGGGCTGTTCCGCTGGCTCAGGGCGCCCTGGATCGCGTCGAGGCTCGGGTGGTCGTGGGCCTCGAGCCAGGCCTCCATGCCCCGCAGGGTGCGGCTCACCCAGGGCGGGCCGTGCCGGAGCAGGGCGGAGGCCGTGGTCACCGCGTCCGCGCCGGCCACGATCAGCTTCAGGGCGTCTTCGGCGGTGTGGACCCCGGTGGAGGCGGCGAGGCTGCAGTTCACCTTGCCCTCCATGAGGGCGATCCAGCGCAGGCCCAGCCTGAGCTCGTCGGAGCTGGACAGGCGCAGGTTCGGCAAGACCTCTTGCCGCTCGAGGTCGATCTCCGGCTGCATGAAGCGGCTGAAGAGCACCAGCCCGTCTGCCCCCGCCTGCGACAGGCGGCGGGCCATGTGGAGCGGCGCGCTGTAGAAGGGGAGGATCTTCACCGCGAGCGGGATCCGCACCGCCTGGCGCACCTCGCGGACCAGGGTGACCTGCTCCTCCTCGACCTGCGCCCCGCTCGCCTCGGGGTCGGTGGGCACGTGGTAGATGTTGAGCTCGAGCGCGTCCGCGCCCGCCTGCTGGATCAGGTTGGCGTAGTGCACCCAGCCCCCGGCGGAGGTGCCGTTCAGGCTGGCGATCACCGGGATCTCGAGGCTCTGCTTCGCCACCCGGATCTTGTCGAGGTACTCGTCGGGGCCGGCGTTGTAGTCGTCGAGCTCGGGGAAGTAACCCTCCGACGCCTCGAAGTACGCGCCGGTCCCGAGGTGGTGCATGGTGACGAGCTCCATCTCCTCGTGCTCGAGCTGCTCCTCGAACAGGGAGGGGAGGGTGACTGCGCCGATGCCTGCGTCCTCCAGCGCTCTCAGGGCGTCTACGTGGGCCGTCACGGGGCTGGCTGCGGCCACCAACGGGTTCTTGAGGTCGAGACCCATGTAGCGAGTGGCGAGCTTCGGGCTCATGCAGCTCTGCAACGCAATGCACGTGCCACGTCCGCCAAAGCGCCCCTTTGGTCCCCTCGTCACCGAACCGGGT
The DNA here is from genome assembly GCA_020632995.1 of Deltaproteobacteria bacterium. Taxonomy (GTDB): domain Bacteria; phylum Myxococcota; class Kuafuiibacteriia; order Kuafuiibacteriales; family Kuafuiibacteriaceae; genus JACKEN01. The sequence continues at coordinate 113,964 of JACKEN010000011.1, forward strand.
GTAGACCCCAGGGGTTGGTTACGACGGCGCGAAAGGCGCCTACTGTTATCGGATTTAGCGGAGGTTCGGGGCGCCGGTTACTCGTGGGTGATCCGGTGACGGCGCTCCGTCACGGCCGCGTGACTCGCCATGGCGCGGGCCATGGGCGCGTCAGCTGGCACAGGGGTTGCTGCGGACGAGCCCCAAGTCGGAGCCCAGGTCTTCGGACCTGACTCCGTGCGAGCATCTCGGTGCTCGTCCTCCTCCAGGCACCGGGTGCCCACCGCCGAAGGGTACCCGGTGCCGACCTTTCATCTCGCCCCCGAGGCTGATAAACCGCGAGCCGTGACGCGCTTGCGGGTGCTGGCCATCACCACCCTCTTCCCCAGCCAGGCAGATCCGGGGCATGCGCCCTTCAACCGGCAGCAGTTCGCGCACCTGGCGCGCCGCGTCGACCTCGAGGTCCAGGCGGTGGTGCCGTGGCGCTTCGCCCCGCCGCTGGGGCGCGCTCGGAGCCCCGAGATCGCGTGGCGGGAGTGGATCGACTCGGTGGAGGTCCGGCACCCGCGCTTCGTGACCCTCCGCGGCCTCGCCCCGCTGAACGCGGCGTTGATGAGCGCCTCGGTGGCGCCGGCCCTCCTGGCCCGCCGGCTGCGGGGCGCGCGCTACGACGTGGTGCTCGGCGCCTACGCCTACCCCGACGGGGTGGCGGCGGTCCTCCTGGCCAAGGCCATGGGCCTCCCGGTGGTTGTGAAGTGCCACGGCAGCGATCTGAACCGGGTGCCCGAGCAGCTGGCGGCGCGCCTCCAGATGCAAGCCATCTTGCCGAAGGCGGATCGGCTGGTGGTGGTGAGCGCGAAGCTGGGGGAGCGCGCCCAGGAGCTGGGGGTCTCGGCCGATCGGATCGACCTCGTCTACAACGGCATCGATCGGGAGCGCTTCCGTGTCCGCGACGCGCGGGAGGCCCGCCGCGCCCTGGGGCTGCCGGAGGAGGGGCGGCTGGTGCTGTACGTGGGCACCCTGGCCGAGCACAAGGGGGCCGGCGACCTGCTGGACGCCGCCGCGATCCTGGCCAAGCTGAGGCCCGAGGTGCGGGTGGTCTTCGTCGGCGACGGCCCGCTCGCGCGCCGGGTTGCGGAGGGGCCGCCCAACGTCCTCGCCGCCGGCCGGCGCAGCCACGAGGAGGTCGCGCGCTACATGAACGCCTGCGATCTGCTCTGCCTCCCCAGCTGGGACGAGGGCCTCCCGAACGTGGTGCGTGAAGCCCACGCGAGCGGGCGGCCGGTGGTGGCCACCGGGGTGGGCGGGATCCCCGAGGCGGTGCACCGCCCGGAGCTCGGCCAGCTCGTGCCCCCGAAGGACCCCGCCCGCCTGGTGGAGGCGCTCCTGTTGCAGCTGGACAGCGCGCCCCTTGCGCCCGAGGCCCTGGCCGCCCTGGCGGACGTCCCCACCTGGGAGCAGAGCGCGGCTGAACTGGAAGCCAGCTTGCGGAGGGCCCTGCGGTAGGTCGCGGGCCCCTGTTCGGACTCAGCGCTCGCGCTTGCGCCTTCGGTGAATGAACAGGACGGACGCGAGCAACAACCACGCGCCGAGCGGCTGGCGTCCGGTCACGCTGCACCCGGAGCCGCTCGTCTCGGTGCGGTCGATGCACTGACCGAGGCTGTTGCAGGTCCCCGCGCTGCAGTCGTCGTCCGACCGACAGTCGAAGGTGCAGACCTTGTTGCTGCCGCAGTAGGAGCCCGACGGGCACTCGGCGTTGCCGAGGCAGGAAGCCTCGACCCCTGCGTCGGTGGGCGTCGTCCCCGCGTCCTCGACGGGGACACCACTGTCGACGATGACCCCGGCGTCCGGCGTGTCGCCGCTGTCCGGCGGGAAGCCGCCGTCCGGCGGGGAGCCGCTGTCGGGCGGGAAGCCGCCATCAGGCGTGAGGCCACTGTCTGGCGTGACGCCCCCGTCCGTCGGCGTCACGGCGCCGCTGACCACCGCACGAATCACCCAGTCCCCGCTCAGGCCGAGGTCGGCGGATCGGACCCAACCGAACCCGGTCGCGAGGATGAAGTTGCGGTTCGCGTCGATGGTGCCGTCGGCGTCGCGCGCCGGGCCCGGGAGGCCATCGAGCGTGATCCCGATCCCCACCCGGAAGGGTCCGTTGAGGATGATGTTCTTCGACGTGAGGTCGACCTCGTGCATGGTCTCGTCGTCCGCCATCACGCCGTAAGCTTCCCCCGGCATGAGCAGGGTCCCGGGCTGCGTCGCGCCGGCCGAGTCGTCCCAGATCCAGACGGTGACGGTGCTCATCTCGCTCGCGCCGCCCCAGAGGAACCGAACGGACTGGAGCTGCACGCCTGCGGTCGGTGGATCCAAGCGAACGGCGGCGACCTCGTCCGCGACGAACCCCGCCTGGAACCCGACCGGCATCCCCGCCGAGAAGCCGTCGATCTTGAGCTCGGTCTGAGCCGCCGCCTCGAGCGGCGTCGCGAGGAACACGGGCAGGAGCAGGGCGAGAGGGCGCAGCGACATGGCTGCATGCTACCTCAGGCCTCGCCCCAGCAGAAACGGGCCCCGGGTTCGGGTCGGCGGGGGCCTACGGCGAGCGTCGACGCCGGCGGCCGGCGAAGTAGAGCAGGGCCAGGGCGGCGGCGGACGCCGCGGCGGGGGCGGCGGGGCCGCGCTCGGACTCGGTGCAGCCGCAGCCGCCGCACTCGCGGTCGCAGGCGCACTCGACGTTGCCGTCCATGTCGCAGGAGTAGGTGAGGTCGCAGCCGCAGGTGCCGCCGCCACCGCCGTTGTTGTTCCCGTTGTTGGTGTTGTTGTTCGTGCTGTTGTTGTTGCTGTTCCCGCAGGCCGCGTCGCAGGCGCAGCCCTCGTCACAGGCGTTGGGGTCCGCGTCGCAAGCGCAGGTCGGGTTGACGGGGCACATCCCGGCCGGCAGGCAGACCGGCACCGGCGCGTCCTGGGCCATGGCGCAGCACCAGTCCACCGGGCAGGTGGAGGCGGTGTCGCAGGAGGCGGTGCAGAACGAGGTGAGGGCGGTGGGGTCGGCCACGCAGAAGTTGGCCACCTCGGGGTCGCAGTCCGCCGCCTCGGTGCACGCCCCGCCGACCGGGGACTTGGGCGGCTCGGGATCGCGCAGGAGGTAGTTCAGGGTGCCTCGATCCCGGGTGCCCTCGTGGAAGCCGGCCACGTAGTCCTCCACCATGGTGTCGAACTCCGCCTTCTCGCTCTCGTTCAGGGGGGCGCTGGAGGAGGCCAGCATCACGAAGGCGACCCGCCACTCGGTGGGCGCCTCACCGTGCGCCGGGCTGCGGGAGCCGTTCCGGAGCCGCACGTCCTCCATCGTGAGATCGACGCGGGTGCCGGAGATCGTCACCGGCTGGATGATCTGGGGGGTGGAGGCCTTGTTGAGCGCGTCCCCGAAGAGATCGCGCAGCCGGCCCACGTCGGGGTTGGTGATGACGAAGAAGGGCTCGACCTCGTTCATCGGCAGCAGCCCCATCAGGTAGAGGTCGAGGTCGCTGTAGTGCCAGTTGTTGAAGCCGGTGACGGTGGTGAAGGTGCCGTCCTGGTTGTCGCGCCAGTTGTTGCCCTCCATCGGCGAGCCGCCGGTGTGCATGAAGTAGGACCAGTGCGCGTCGTCGCGGCCGAGGAGGACGTCTGCGCCCGCGCCGTTGCCGTCGGGCCCGGTGGTCACGAAGGAGCCCCAGCGGTGCCCCGCCTCCTGGTTGAAGACGCTGCGCGCCTGCCCGGCCGCGCCAGGGCCGGAGCCGAAGATCTCCTCGAACGACTTCCAGTCGTTCATGAACACGAAGCCCTCGCGGGGCGAGGGGCCGTTGGAGTCGAAGATGCCCTGGGCGTTGATGCCCCACGTGTCGTTCGCCTCCGGGGCGTAGAAGAAGGCCCCGATGTTCGTGTTGAAGGACGTGAACATGTAGACGAAGACGAACTCGTCCGGGAGCACCCGGTAGAGCTCGCGCAGGGCCACGTTCGCCGCGGTCTGCAGGTCGTTGCCCGACTGGAAGGGGATGGGGAACGAGTTGTCGTTGTCCTCGACGTAGACGTAGTTGGGCCGCACCTCGACGGTGGCGGCGCCCACCCGGCCGAGGCGCTCGGCGTAGGTGGGCACCTTGCCGGTGATGTAGTCCAGCTCGGGGCGGAGCTGCTCCACCCGCGGATCGCCGGTCATGTCGTAGAGCCCCTCGCGGCCGAAGAGGTCCGGCGCGGCCGAGGCCACGGCAGGGAGCAGCACGATCCCCGTGGTGAAGAGGAGGGAGTGATTGAGTCTCATTTGTGTGTGGAGCCTGGGTCGGGGCCCGTCACCAATCCCGACGCCTAACTTGTAGCTAGCCTCGGGTCAGGGCACCCGGCCTGGCCATCCGACACCTGACCCATGAGAACCTCAATGATTCCGGTGGCGCTCGCCGCGCTCCTCGCGGCGTGTGGAGGCGACCCCGACGCGCCCGGGCGGTGCGGGGCGGGGGCCGCCGAGGCGACGCTGGCCTTCGGTGACCCGCCGGGGGCCGAAGCCCGGACCACCCTGATCCTCGGGCCCCAAGGCGGCTGCCACGTCGCGGTGGGCGTGTGGTTGGCCGGGGCCTGGGCGGACCGGGTGACCCTCAGCGGGGCGGTGACCCTCGACGACGGTGCGGTGCTCGAGGCCCGGCGCCGGCTTCGAGTGACTGACGAGGGTGGGCGTTGCCTGGCCGGCCCCTTCCCGGTGGTGGCCTTCGAGCCAGAGGCGGCGGTGGGGCCCGGTCGGGCCGTGTTCCAGGTGGAGGACGAGCTCGGAAACCAGGTCGACGCCGAGGCTCCCCTCACGCTGGAGCCGAACCCAGCCTGCCAGCGGTAGGGGGAGAGGATCTGAGAGCCCGCAGTCGGATTCGAACCAACGACCTATGCTTTACGAAAGCATTGCTCTACCAGCTGAGCTATGCGGGCGGCGAGGAGCGGTTCCTAGCACGGGCACGTCAGGGCGGGAAGGATTTTCCGCTGGCCATCAGCGGTACCGACACTTCCCTCCATTGAAACATCAAAGACATATAATTTAGCATCACTTCGCATCAAGTTTCCGTCTCCGGAGGTCTCATGCGCACCACGCCACCGCTCCTCGTCTCGCTCATCCTCACCGCGAGCGCCGCCCAGGCGGCGTCCGAGGACGACCGGGCCTTCCTCGCCTCGGACGCGGTCGGCGCCCTGACCTCGCCCAAGGAGCTCGACGGCGTGGCCGCCGTGCAGCAGGTCTGCGAGGCGCTGACCGAGGGCCTGGACCCGGCCCGGGACCCGGACGATCCGGTGCCCGAGGCGGTGCAGGCGGCGCGGCGGGCGGTGTACCGACTGGTGATCCCGCCCAAGGGGTTCGAGGTGGGGCCTGGCCTCCAGCTCCGCCTCGAGCGGCCCCTGGTGACCTTCGGAGGGAGCGTCACCCTCGTGGTCCTGGATCGGAGCGGCGGCACCTTCGACGTGCCCCCCGCCACCGCGCCGGCCCTCGCCCGGCAGGTGGAGGAGGCCCGCACCGCCCTCGAGGTGGTGTTCCGGCTCGAGGGCACCGACTCCGACCTGTCCCCGTGCTTCGGTCACCCGAAGAGCGGCGCCCGGGGTCTGCGGGCCGAGCCCCTGAGCTACGCGCTCCTCGACGCGAAGACCGGGGCGGTGCTCGCCCGCATCCGGACCAGGCACCTCGCCCGACTCACCCGCTGGCTCCGCCCGGGCGCGGCGCAGGTCGAGGTGGACGTACAGGCCAAGGGCGGCGTGGATCCGGCGGCGGCGCGCGCCGCCCTCGACGGCGAGGCGGCGCGGGCCTGCCTGGAGCCGGTGGCGTCCAGCCCCGCGGGCACCGGGATGGCCTCGCTCTCGGCCCAGGTGGACGCGCAAGGCAGGTTGACGAACGTCAAGGCGGAGCTCGACTCGTTCGCGGACGAGGCGGTCGCGCGGTGCCTGGTGGCGGCGGTGGCGCAAGCCCGCTTGCCGCGGGGCAAGCGGCCGGGCAGCCTCACCGCCCGCTTCGCGGTCGAGCGCGGTGACGAGTAGCTCCAGCTACGGGACCAGGCCCAGGGCGCGTAGGCCGTCGCACCGGCCGCCGCGGAACGTCGCGGTGGTGCCGAGCGGCACGTCCAGCACCATCACCGTGTCCGCGCCCTCCCCGTAGGCGGGCCAGGCCGGGGTCATGCTCGGCGCGCCGTCCCGGGCGAAGGAGCTCCACGCCCCGAGCATCGCCTCGGCGAGGGCGAGGTCGTCGGCGGTGGGGGTGTAGGCCGGGGACACGTCCACCGTCCCGAACACGAACGGGATCTCGTAGCCGTGCTGGGCCCCGTTGGCCCCCGCCACCCCGCTCAGGCGGTGGCTGAAGTAGTACATGAAGCTGGGCGCCGCGCCGCCCGCCGCCACGCGGGCGAAGGACTCGGCCGGGCAGTTGAAGGCCACGTCGGCGAACGCGGCGTCGAAGGCGGCCTTGTGGTCGGGGAAGTCGGCCTCGGGGTAGAGGGCCAGGACCCCAGGGGCGAGGGCGGGGCCCACGATGGCGGTGATGCGCTGCTCGAGCGCGGCACGGGTGGGGACCGCGACCCCGCGGGTGAAGCCCACCGCCTCGTCGGAGTTGCTCCCGATCAGCACCGGCACCTCGTTGCCGCCGCCCTGGTTGAAGGTGGTGTACGGCTCCTTGGGGATGACGACCCCGTCCACGCAGGGGCCGATGTCGGGCAGACCGAGACCCGAGCTGCTGATGGTCGCCTGGGTCGCCACCACCGCCTCCGCCCCGAGCCCGCGCATGCAAGCCAGCTTGTCGGCTTCGCCGTCGCAGCCCGCCGCGGTGACGAGCTCCGCCCCGATGTCCAGGGCCGAGCGGCCTCGCGGCGCGTTCTCCATCAGGGCGAGGGAGAAGCAGCCGCCGCCGCTCTCGATCACCGCGCGGTGGAACAGCCCGGCGCCGAGGGGGCTGCCGAGGAGGGTGCACACCGAGACCCCGCCCGCGGACTCACCGAAGATGGTCACGTTGCCGGGGTCGCCGCCGAACGCCGCGATGTTGTCCCTGACCCAGGTCAGCGCCGCCACCTGGTCCAGGGTCCCGTAGTTGCCCGCCACGTCGTCCGGGCTCTCGGCCTTGAGCTCGGGGGTGGCGAGGAAGCCGAGGGCGCCCAGCCGGTAGTTGATGCTCACCAGCACCACCCCGCCGTCCCGGGTCAGGCGCGTGCCGTCGTAGAGCGGCTGGCTGGCCGAGCCGGCCACGAAGCCCCCGCCGTGGATCCACACCATCACCGGGCGAGGCTCGGTGGCGAGCGGGGTCCACACGTTCAGCGTCAGGCAGTCCTCGTCTCCGCTGTAGCCGCCGCCCTGCAAGGAGTCTTGCGGACAGGCGGGGCCGAAGGTGGCGGTGTCCCGGACCTCGGTCCAGCCCTCGTGGGGCGCGGGGGGCCGAAAGCGCAGGGCGCCCACCGGCGGCGCCGCATAGGGGATACCTCGGAATGCCCAGAGGTCGTCCTCGGCCACGCCTCGCACCACCCCGAGGGTGGTCTGGACCTCCCCCGGCCCGAGGGTGCCCGCGTCCGGGGCCTCGCCTGCGTCGGGGGTCTCGCCTGCGTCGGGGGCGGCGCCGCTGTCGGGGTTGGTGGCGCCCGCGTCCGGCCCACCGAGGCCGGGTTCGTCCCCGCCACCGCAGGCGGCCAGGAGGGGGAGGAGGGCGAGGGCGAGGCTGGGGCGGAGGCGCATGGGATCCATCCAACCCCCGGCGCGGCGAGAAGTCGCGCAGGGTGGAGAAAAAACCGGCAATCGGAGCGCGCAGCCGGGCGAAGCCCCACTAGTCCCCTGCGTCAGTGATTCCTTGCTGAAGTCGCGAAGTCCATTCTCGTGTCTGGTGCTCGCGTGAGGAGGGCGCATACTCGTTGTCTGCAACCGACGAAAGCCGAAGGCGGCGCGGGCAGCAGGCGCGAGAAGGGGCCGCGAATTTGGTGAGGAATCACTGACGCAGGGGACTAGCGGCTCTGGAGGATGTCCTGAGCGGTCGCCCGCATGTCGTCGGGCGCGTGCTCGTCGGCCAGGCACCGCTCGAGCGCCTTCTTCGCGTCGGACGAGAGGTCCTTTCTCGCCAAAGCGATACCCAGCTGGCACCACGCGGCCGAGAGGGTGGGCTCGGCCTTCACCGCGCGCTGGTAGTAGGCGAGCGCCTCCTTCTCTTCCCCCTGGCGGGCCAGGATGTTCCCGATCTGCAAGAGGGCCTGCCCATTGTCGGGCAGGTACTTGATGGCGGTCTTGAACGCGTTCATCGCGTCGTCGTCGCGGTTCTGGCGGGTGTAGCTCTCGCCGATGTCCACCCAGATGCTGCGATCGTGGGGGGCCGACTCCTTGTAGTCCTCGAAGGCCTGGCGCGCCTTGTCGAACTGGTGGCGCTCGAGGGCGGTCCAGCCGATCGCCCGGTGCGCGGCGGCGAGCCGGCTGTTCAGCTTGACCGCCTTCTCGTAGTACGTGATCGCCTCGTACAGCGAGTTGTTCTTCTCGAGGGCCCGCCCCAACCAGTAGTGGTAGAGCGCGTTCCTCGGCTCCATGTCGACCGCCAGCCGCAGGCTGGCCACGGCGTCGTGGATCCGGTTGTCCTCCATGGCCACCCGGGCCTCCCAGTAGCGCACCTCGGCGCTCTTCACCCCGGACGCCATCTCGATGTTCCTGCCCCGCTCGAGCGAGGCCTTGGCCTCGGCCACCTCACCCTGCTCGAGGTAGGCCGCCACCATCTTGAGGTGGGGGCGCGGGTCCTTCTCGTCCAGGCTCGCCGCGTCCCGGTACAGGCTGAGGGCCGCCGGCAGGTCGCCTTGCAGTTCGAGGGCTCGGCCGTACTCGAAGAGCACCTGGGGGTTCTTGGGCTCGGCCGCCAGCGCGGCCAGGTACAGCGGGATCGCCTGGGCCAGCTCGGCGCTCGCGCCAGGGTCGTTGCTCTTGGCCGCCTCGTCCCGCAGGGCGTTGGCGTGGCCGATGCGGGCCTCGATGTCCTCGTCGTCCAGCTCCAGGGCCTTGGCGAAGGTCTCGCGCGCCTTGTCGAGCTGGCCACGGCGCACGAAGACGTCACCGAGCAGGGTGTGGGCGAACGCGGAGTAGGGGGCCTTCTCGGTGGCCTCCTCCGCGTTGCCGAGCGCCGCGTCCACGTCGCCGAGCGACAGGTCGAGGCGGCCCAGCATCACGTTGGGCTCCGCGCTGTTCGCGGCCAGCTTGATGGCTCGGGTCACGGCGGTGCGGGCGTCGGTGAACTTGCCGAGGCGGAGGTCGAAGCGCGCCTCCCACAGCGAGATCCGGTAGTCCCGAGGGGCGACGGTCTTGGCCGCCTCGAGGTCGATGAAGCCCTTCGCGATGTCGTCGGTGTCGATGTAGATCCGGGCGCGCGCCAGGAGGGCCTCGAGGTTCGTGGGATCGCGCTGGAGCACCGGGGCGAGCAGGTTGAGGCCGTCGAGGGCCGACCCCTTGGCGGTGGCGGCCAGCGCGGCCATGGACACGTAGGCCGCGTTGCCGGGCTCCAGCCGTGCCGCCTCCGAGGCGAACTCCGCCGCCTTGCTCAGGCGCCCGACCTCGTCGAAGGCCATGACGGTGTCGTAGAGGAAGTGGGCCCGGTCGTTGGGCGGCAGCCCGCGGTCGGCGCTCCTGGCGGTCTGGGCCATCACCCGCCGCTTGGGCCCGTAGCGGTGGAGCGCGTCGTACAGCTTGGCCGCCTGCACGCCGGAGCGGGCGTGGGTGGGCACCGCGTCGATCGCCTTCTGGAACCACTCGGCCGCCTCGGCCTCGGCGCCCTCGCCCCCCTGGGCGAGCACGATCTCGCCGATCGTGTGGAGCGCCGGGGCGTAGCTCGGCTCGGTGACCAGCGCCTTGTCGAGGGCGGCGAGGGCCTCCACCGGCTGGTTCATCGCCCGCCGCGCGAGGCCCAGGAGCAGGGCCAGCTCCCGGTCGTCCGGGCGCTGCTCGAGCACCGCGGCCAGCTGGGGCTCGGCCTGGGCCGCGCCGCCGCTCAGGATCTCGAGGGCCGAGCGCGCCTTCAGCACCTCGGTGTTGGCGGCGGCGGTGTTCCCGCCGAGCGCCTTGCTGAGGTCGACGGTGTTCAGGCTCTCGGCCGCGGCCAGGAGGTCCTCGACCGGGAACGCCTCCTTGCCGTAGGCCAGGGTGGCCAACCCGCGCGCCTTGGCCAGCGCCAGCATGTTGTCGGGGAGGCCAGGGCCGGCGGCCGCGATGGTGGCGAAGACGGAGCGGAAGCACTCGTAGCAGTGCTGGTTGATGAGCCCCGAGATCTCCTTGGGATCCGCGACCTTGGGTGGGGGCGGAGGCGGCTTCACGGGGGGCGGGGGCGGCGGCTCCTCGAAGAGCATGGCCACCAGGCCCGGCACCCCGAAGGCCCCATAGGGGGTGAAGAGCTGGGTGAAGACGCCCACGAGCACCAGCCCCATCACCACCGCGAAGGCCAGGATGGGGCGCTTGTAGGTCTGCCAGAACGGCGGCAGATCCGGGATGTCGCCCACCTCGAGCTCGTCCCCGCCCGGGACCATGAGGGGGGTGTCGCCGGTGCTCCCCGGCCGCTTGAGGTCACCGGAGGGCGAGCCGAGCTCGGACTCGAGGTCCCCCATGATGTCCTCGATGGAGGCGGGGCCGGCGCCGCTCGCGGGGCCCACCGACGCGCCGGCGCTCGCGTAGGCGCCGGGGCTGGGGGCGGAGGGGGGCAGGGGGGCGTCCAGGCCGAGGTCGAGGTCCGCGGCGGGGCCGCCGCCCAGATCCACGTTGCCGAAGCTCATCTGGTCATCGGCGGTGAGCTCGTTGATCACCTGGTTGAGCTGGGAGTCGCTCGTCATGGCTCGCCAGGCCACGCCGTCCTCCGAGATGTCCTCGGTGCCCCTCAGCTCCTTGTTCCGGAGCATCGTGGCGATGCGGCCCACCCCGTAGGGCCCCTCGACCCGGCCGTTCCTGCGGCGCACCTTGAGCTCCGACTGGGACGGCCCGCCGGGCTTGAGCGACGCCCGCTCCCGGGTGTCGTCGATGAAGTCCAGCATCCCAGAGTCACCCACCGCGTTCTGGTGGGCGCGGGCGGGGGGCGGGGGCGCAGCGGACCGCGCGGGCGCCCTGGAGGGGGGCAGGTCGTCGTCGAGGCCGAGGTCGAGGTCGTCGAGGCCGTCGGTGTTGAAGGCCGACGACGCGGGCGGCGGGGTCGCGGGGGCGGAGGCGCCCACGCTGCCGGGCAGGGCCACCGCGGAGCCGCCTCGGGGGGCCGGAGTGGCGCGCCCTACGCTCCCCGGCAGCGCCACCGCCGAGGACGCCCGCGAGGTGTCCGGCCGCTTGGCCACGAACGTGTGGCTGCACTTGGGGCAGCGGATGGTGACGCCGGTCGGGGGCACCCGGGCGTCATCCACCGAATAGCGCGTCTTGCAGGCCGGACAGGAGACGTTCATGGGCCGTGACGACGCTAACAGGGGCTAGGATGGATGTCGACGTGGGGGCGCGCCGCTTGACGCCCCCCTGAGCGGCGGTTATCTCCGTTCTGCGGCTGGGGATGGGGCGCATCGCGCGGCCCGGCCTGGTCCCCTGAGAAGGAGACGTTCGGTGTCCCAAAGTGGAAGTGGCTTCTTCGCGCGCCTGTCCAACCTCTGGCACGGCTTTCTGAACCTGTGGGTGTCCGACCTCGAGAAGGACCACCCCGAGATCGCCTACGAGAACTCGATCAACTCGATGATCGACAAGTACACGAAGCTGAAGAAGGCCACCGCGGCCATCATCCGGCGTCGTGAAGACATCGAGGGGCGGCTCAAGGCCCGCGAGAAGGAGCTGGCCCAGGTCGACGCTGATCTCAACACCGCGGTCGAGAGCGACGAGGACGAGCTCGCGCTCATCCTGATCAACAAGAAGAACACCCTCGAGGCCGAGGTCGCGGAGCTGACCGCCGATCTCGAGCAGGCCCGTCAGGACGCCGAGGACGCCAAGTCCTCGCTCCTCAACGTGCAGGCCGAGATCAACAAGCTCAAGGGCGAGAAGGACCGCATGCTGGCGAAGATGGCCAGCGCCAAGGCCCGCATCCAGGTGCAGGAGCAGCTCGAGGGCCTCAGCGTCGACGCCGAGGTCAAGGCCCTCGACAACGTGCGCGAGCACATCAACTCGCTGCAGGCCGAGGCCAAGCTGGGCAAGGAGCTGGCGGGCGAGTCCCTCGAGGGGCGCCTCAAGAAGCTCCGCCAGCAGACCGGCGACATCACCGCCAAGCGCGAGCTGGATGCCCTCAAGGCCAAGCGCGCCGCGGCCAAGCAGGCCCAGAAGACCATGTAGCGCGGCCGCGCGCCGAAGCTCATGGCTGCCTCATCGGGTCCCTCCGCCTTCGGGCTCGCCCTCTCGCACCCCCTCAACATCCTGATGCTGGGCGCCGCGGGCGTGTCCGCGGTGCTCACCGGCTCCTGGCTCCCGCTCGCGGTGGGGGCGGGGGCCGAGCTGGTGTGGCTCGCGGTGGGCCGGCGCCTCGGGCGCGGGGGCGAGTTCTTCGACTTCGTGCGGCGCCAGCACCAGCTGGCCGAGCGGAACCGAGGAACGCAAGCCAGGTTGTCACAGGTCAACGAGGCGGATCGCCGCCGCTACCTGGAGCTCGATCGGCTGGCCCAGGACATCCAGGGCCTGGTCGACGACGCGGGCGAGGTCGAGCGCGACATGCTCGCCCCCGAGCTCGAGAAGGTCCGCCGCCTGGTCGAGGCCTTCCTCGAGCTGGCCGCTCGGGCCACCCGCTACGAGGCCTTCGTGGGCGAGACCGACCTCGACGCCCTCGAGGCCGAGGTGCGGCGCCAGGGCGTGCTGGTCGAGCGATCGTCGGGCGACGACAAGGCCCTCGCGGTGTCGAACCTCGAGGTGATGGAAGCCAGGTTGCAGCGGGCGCTCGAGGTGCGTGGCCTGCTCAAGAGCGCCCGCGGGCAGCTCAACCTGGTGGAGAACACCCTGAGGCTCATGCGGGATCAGGTGGCGTCGATGGACGACCCCGGCCACATCGCGGGGCAGCTCGACGAGCTCGTGCGCTCGGTGGAGGCGATCGAGGCGTCCGCGAAGGAGACACGCGAGCTGGAAGCTCGGGCGCGGGGTGCCGCGTTGCAGGCCGGTCACGTTTCTACCTAGGCCCCCGGTCGGCTGGCGCCGCCCGCGGGCTGGCAGTTCTCGGTTCACCGCGTTCGCGGTGAGCCCTACGAATTCCCGTTGACTTGGGTTCCGAGGTCTGGTCATACACTCCGCCACAGCGCGCACCCGTAGCTTAGCTGGATAGAGCGCCGGACTACGAATCCGGAGGTCGGGAGTTCGAATCTCTCCGGGTGCGCCATCTTCTCTCCCCCGCAATCTGACTTGCTGCTGACCCCGCGTCGGCCAGCGTCCTGACCCTCGGTTCACGTCCCAGCCCGCGACCTCTGCTTGTTCGCGAGGCGGCCCCTGGCGCACCCTGTGCGCGAGGTCGGCATGAAGAGCCCCCACGTCCACGCGCGGCCGCCGATCCAGGGCAGCGGCGTCCTGGTCTCGCTGGACACCTTCCGGGAGGGCCTGCGCTCCACCGTTCAGTCTGCCCGGCCGGCGGAGCCGCTGGACGAGGACCCCACCGCCTGCGTGCCCGCGGGGGGCGAATTGGCGAGCGAAGCGCGCAGCCGGGGGCAGCCCGGCGGAGAGGGGTGGGACGGCTCCGCCGGCCCGGGACCCGATGGATTCTTGCAGGGGCACCGGCTCCTGGGGCGGCGGGGGGCGGTGGACGGCGTGGCGCTGTTCTACGCGGTGGGGCCCGAAGGCGCCGCGGTGCTGAAGTGGCTGCCCCGGAGCCAGGCCGAGTACCCGCGCCGGGTCTCGGCCCTCTACACCGAGGCCCAGGTTGCCCAGCGCCTGGTCGCGCCGGGGCTCCTGCCGCTCATCCACGCGGACGAGGACGCGGCCGGGTGCGCTCTGGTCTACGCCTCGCCCGACCCCGGGGCCACCCTCGGCGAGGTGCAGGCCCGCTTGCAGAGCCGGGGGCAGGCCATGCCGCTCGGGCTCGTGGCGCGGGTGGCGCTCGAGGTGGCGGAGGCGCTGGGCTTCATCCACGGTCTCACCGCGCGGGACGGCGCCCCGCTCGGCCTCACGGTTGGGCACCTCGCCCCCGACGTGGTGACCCTCGACGCCCGGGGGCGGGTGCGGCTCGCGACCTGGGCCTTGCGCCTGGTGCCGGATCGCTCGTTCCTGCCGGGGGCGTGGCTCGACGACGCGGCGGTGCCCTACGTCGCGCCGGAGTGCCTGCGGGGCGACCCCTGGACCGCCGCCGCGGCGGTGTACGCGGTGGGGGTGATGCTCTTCGAGCTGCTGGTGGGCCGGCCTGCTTTCCTCGGGGTCCGGCCCGAGGTGGTGCCGGGGCGGGTGCTGGCCGGTGGTCTGCCCCACGCGCTCCTGGTGGACGAGGGGGTGCCGGAGGGCCTGCTCGAGGTCGTGACCCTCGCCACCGCGGCCGAGCCCAAGGCCCGCTACTCGGGGCCCGGGCGCCTGGCCGCGGCCCTCGCGCGCTGGCTCTCGACCGAGCGAGACGCGCCGGGGAGCGCCGAGGCCCTGGGCCTGTTCCTCGACGCCCACGGCCTCTTGGGACGGGGGGAGGCCCCGCCCGAGGACGACGAGAACACGGTGCAGGCAGACGCGCACTTCTCGGTGCTGGAGGGCGCGCCGCGGGCCCGGGAGGCGCGGGCGATCTCCGCCGTGGCAGCGCCGCGGGTGCCCTCCAGCGCGCGGGGGTGGGATCCGGAGGGCCTCGCCGCGACCCTGCGGGGCCGCGTGATCCCCGCCGTGCTCCTGTCGCCGGAGGCCTGGACCCCGACCGACACCCACCCCACCCGGGTCAGCCCGCCGCCGCTGCCGCCTCCGGATCCCGCGCCCCGCGCGAATGCACCGCTCGCGCGCGGGCACGTCACGGTGGAGGCGCTGTTGCCCCTCGGCGCGCGGCTGACCCGCCGCCTCCGGCGGGCGGTCGTCCGGGTGCAAGCCTGGTTGCGCGACCTCGGGTAGCGCCCCGGCGCCCAAGGAGCCTGTTCCCTGCGGCCTGGACCCTGTCGCCTGAACCCTGTCTCTGAAGCCTGAAGCCCCGCCATCGCCGGCCACCGGACCCTCCGCGCCCGAGGCCGATGCTGTGCCGTCGGCTCCCAGGCCTCAGAGACAGGGTTCAGGCCTCAGAGACAGGGTTCAGGCCTCAGAGACAGGGTTCAGGCCTCAGAGACAGGCCTCAGGCCTGGGCCTGCGGCTTCTCGAACAGCATCCCCATCAGCTTCTGGGCGAACATCGCGTCCAGCTGCACGTGCACCCGGTCCACCAGGGCGTGGATGGCGACCAGGAACGCCTTGGCGCTCTCGAAGCGATCCTCGGGGCGGGAGGCGAGGGCCTTCAGGATGATGTCCCGAAGGTCCGTGTGCAGGTCGGGGCGGTAGCGCTCGAGAGGCACCGGGTACAGGCCGCTCGCGAGGCGGTCGAGGAGCGCGTCCTCGTGTGCGCTGCTGAACAGCACGTGCCCGGTGACCAGCTCGTAGAGCAGGATCCCGGCCTGGAAGAGGTCGCTCGCAGGGGAGGGCGGGGCGCCCCGGACCTGCTCGGGCGCGAGGTACGCGGTGTAGCCCCGGTTGTGGCCCAGGTTCAGGCCGTGCGAGGTGCGGCGGCGGGTGCTGGCGAGGGCGAGGCCGAAGTCGGTGAGCTTCACCTCGCCGTCCATCGAGATGAGCACGTTGGTGTGGGCGAGGTCGCCGTGGGGGACCTCGAATGTGTCGCCGCCGGGGGCCGGCTGCCGGTGGGCGTGCTCCAGCGCGTGCAGGATGCCTTGCATCACGTAGAGGGCCACGTCGGTGGGGAAGCCCACCTTCTTCTGGCCGCAGCGGCCGAGGACACGCAGGAGGTTGTGGCCCCGGATGTAGCGGGTGGCGAGGTAGCTGCGGCCCTCGAGGGCGCCGAAGTCCACCAGCTCGGCCACGTTGGGGTGGCGGAGCACCGCGTAGCGCCGGGCCGCCTCGAGCACCGCCTCGTTGGCCCCGTCGGCGCAGGGGCGGGCTCGGCGCAGCACCACCTGCTGCGGGACCCCGTCGGGGCCGAAGAAGGTGGCGAGGTGGACCTCGAGGTCGCGGCGGCGGGCCATGGCCTGGCCGACGATGAAGGGTCCGAACCGGGCCTCCGCCTCCCCTGCCATGGCGCTCCAGTCTAGCAGGTGTGGCGGGACGGTGACCCGATGGGGGATCTCCGGGGGGCGGGTCCGACGAGGGGCGGATGCGTGGGCCCCGCCCTTCGGGCACGATGCGTGTATGAGCATGTCCTACCCCCGGCGCGTCTGGGCGCCGCTCTTGTTGACGTTGGCGGTGGGCTGCGGCGGCGGCACCCCGGAGCTGAAGCCGGTGGACGCCGGCACGGAGTGCCAGATCAACGAGGCCACCAACGGCATCGAGATCTGCAACGACCGCGACGACGACTGTAACGGGATCGTGGACGAGGCCCCGAACGGCGGCGGCCTCAAGCAGTCCTGCTCCAGCGCCTGCGGGGGCGGCACCGAGCTGTGCGTGCACGGGGTGTGGGGCGAGTGCACGGCCCCCGCGCCGAAGGACGAGACCTGCAACGGCGTCGACGACGACTGCGACGAGGAGGTCGACGAGGGCTGCGACTGTGTCCACGGCGCTACCCGCCCCTGCGGGGAGGACGAGGGCGCCTGCCACGCCGGCATCGAGCAGTGCATCGACGGGGTGTGGAGCGGGACCTGCATCGGCGCGGTGGGCCCGGTGGACGAGGTCTGCAACAACGGCATCGACGACAACTGCGACGGCGCGATCGACGAGGAGTGCCAGTGCGTCGAGGGCGAGACCCAGGTGTGCGGCACCAACGCCGGGGCCTGCACCGCGGGCCTCATCACCTGCGGCGCCGACTCGCGGTGGGGTGACACCTGCGAGGGCGAGGTGTCGCCGCACCCCGAGGTCTGCAACGGGCTGGACGACGACTGCGACGGCGAGGACGACTGGACCACCGCCACCAACTTCGGGTGGCGCGCGGACCCGCACGAGAGCAACGAGGCTTGCGCCCAGGCGGTGACCCTGGACACCGCGGTGGACGGCGGGGCCTGGATCTCGGTGCCGGTGGCGGATCCCACCGTGCTCGGCGACTACCCCACCCTGTACCCGCTCGGGGACCAGGACTGGTACAGCTTCCGGGCCGAGGAGGTCTCGCACGGGGTCTGCATCCCGGGGACCTCGCAGTGCGCCTACGTGGTGGTGGTGCAGCTCGAGCTGTCGAACGCGGCGGCCAAGGACGACTACGAGGTCTGCATCACCACCCAGGCCTGCGGCGCGATCAACCAGGACAACCTGTACTGCAGCAACTCCGCCCGCTGGGTGGAGGACGCCAACTCCTACGTCATGGCCATCAAGTGGGGCGGGGTCTGCGCGGCCGACGACTCCCGCGACATCCGCGCGGTGGTGCGGAGCAAGGGCGCGGCCTCGGCCTGCGGCTACTACCAGCTCTACGCGCGCTTCTACCTCGACGAGAACGAGGAGTGCCCTTGAGCGGCCTGCTGGCGGGGAAGGTGGCCCTGGTCACCGGCGCCAACACCGGCATCGGGCGCGTCACCGCAAGGCGGCTTGCGGAAGAGGGCGCCCACGTGATCCTGGCCTGTCGGTCCCGCGACAAGAGCGAGGCCGCGTTGGCCGAGGTGCAGGCGGCGGCCGGGCCGGGCAAGGCAGACTTCTTGGCCCTGGACCTGTCCTCCCTCGCCGCGGTCCGGAGCGCGGCGGCCGAGTGGCTGGCCCGCGATCTCCCGCTCCACGTGCTGGTGAACAACGCGGGCCTCGCCGGCCAGCGGGGTGTCACCAAGGACGGGTTCGAGCTCCACTTCGGGGTGAACCACCTGGGGCCCATGCTCTTCACCAACCTCCTCCTCGAGCGCCTCCAGCAGAGCGGGCCGGCCCGGGTGGTGATGGTGTCGAGCAAGATGCACGAGCGGGTGACCGGCATCGACTACGAGGCGGTGCGCCGGCCCACCCGCTCCGTCACCGGGGTGGCGGAGTACGGGGTGTCGAAGCTGGCCAACATCTACTTCGCAAAGGAGCTTGCGCGCCGCGCCGGCCCGACCGTGCACACCTACGCGCTCCACCCCGGGGTGGTGGCCTCCGACATCTGGCGGCGGGTCCCCCAGCCGTTCCGGTGGATCATGACCCGCAACATGGTGGACGTGGAGACCGGAGCCGAGACCTCGGTGTACTGCGCCACCTCGCCCGCCGTGGCCGACGACACCGGCCTCTACTACCAGCGCGCGAAGGTGCGCGCGCCCGCGCCGCTGGCAGAAGATCGATCAGCGGCGGAAGACTGCTGGCGACGGAGCGAGGCCTTCATCGCTGAGGCCAGCGCATAGGGGGTGTGTTCGCGCCCCACCCCGGGTACCCTCGGGCGCATGATGCAGCGGGTGTTGGTGCTGGCGGCGGCGTTGGTGGGCCTGGTGCCCGCCGTGGCCCAGGCCGAGCAGCGGATCGCGGTCCTCGAGACCACGGTGGAGGGCGGCGCCGACCCGGTGGTGGGCAGCCAGGTCACCGCGCGGCTGGCCGAGGTCCTGGGCGCGCGCCCCGGGGTGAAGGTGATGGCGCCCGACGACATCCGGGCCCTCCTCGAACAGGAAGCCAACCTGCAGATGATGGGCTGCGACGACGACTCCTGCCTGGCGGAGATCGGCGGCGCGCTCGGCGCGGACCTCCTCGTGAAGAGCCGGGTCACCAAGCTCGAGAAGGCCTTCGCGGTGTCGCTGTCCGCGGTGGATCCGAACCGGGCCGCCGCGGTGGGTCGCTCGAGCCAGACCTGGGGCGGTGAGTCGATCGCGCTCCTTGAGCTGGTGTCCGCCATGGTGGAGGTGGTGCTCCCCGAGGCGCCGGGCCCGGTGGTTGGCGCGATCGAGCTGACGGGGGCCGAGGAGGGGAGCCAGATCCTGGTCGACGACCAGGTGCGGGGCACCGTCCCCGCCGGCCAGATGGGGAACATCCCGGTCGGCGGCCACCTCGTGCGGGTGGTGAAGGACGGCTACAAGCCGGCGGAGCGCTGGGTCGTGGTGCGCCGCGGCCGGACCACCACGGTAGCGGCGCAGCAGGAGGCGCTGGAGTCGAAGCCCTTCTACGCGACGTGGTGGTTCTGGACCATCGCCGGGGTGGCGGTGGCCGGCGCCGCGGCGGGGACCGCGGTGGCCCTGAGCTCGGGCTCGGACTCCGCCACCGGGGTCAACGTGTCTGCCAACGCGGACTCCGCGTTCACCGGGGGGCGGTGAGGTGTACGTGAGCCGCGCGTCCCATACCGGCGCCGTGCGCAAGCTGGCTTGCCTCGCGCTCCTCGCGGGGTGCGGGGCCCCGCCTGCCCCCACCGCCACCTTCACCGCGCCGCAGCGCCTCAGCCGGGCCCTGTCGGTGGTGAGCGACGTGCAGGCGGAGGCGGAGCTCGTCCCGCGGGGCGGTGTGGCGCAGCCTCGGGTGGCGCTGGTGCGGGGCGACGACGGGGTCTCCTTCTCGGGCTTCCTCCCCGCCGAGCCGGGCGAGTACACCCTCAACCTGATCTTCACCGGGGTGCCGGCGGCGGGCGGGGCGCGCCTCTTCCTCGGGCGCTGGCGCTCCGACGCGTTCACCGTGATCGAGGGCGACGCGGCCACCCCGCGCTTCACCGACGCGCTCGACGTCATCGGAGCGGAGGGGGACGGCGGCGACCCGGACCAGGACGGCCTCGGGAACCTCGATGAGCTCCTCCTGGGCGCGGATCCCAACCGGCCCGACTCCGACGGCGACGGCGCGGTGGACGGTCGCGACTGCGCCCCCGCGACGGCGGAGGCGACGCCGTACCTGATCCGCGAGGGCGGGAGCGCACTGGACTGCGACGGGGACGGGGCCCGCCGGCCCGACGTGCCCTGGGGGAGCCCCGGGATGGACTGCGACGACCGCGCCCCGGAGGTCTCGCCCACCGCCACCGACGACTGCGGCACCGCGCGCGACGAGGACTGCAACCCCGCCACCTGCCCGGTCGACGACACCAACCCGCCGACCCTGGGCACGCCCAGCCCCGGCCCGGACGCGGTGCTCGGGTGTCACGCGCAGGTCAGCCTGCCGATCACGGACGAGGGGCGGGTGACACTGGCCACCATGACCCTGCTCGGGGCATCGGCCGGCGCCGACGTGGTGACCTATATGACCCAGGTGGACGGTGTATGGGTCAGCCCGGTGCTCAACCAATACGCGGGGCTCGACGGCTACACCGCGGGGCCGGTCACGGTGCGCTTCGAGGCCACCGACGGCGCGGGCAACACCGCCCGGAGCGAGGTGCAATACAGCCTGCGCCTCGAGGTGCCCGAGGTCACCAGCATGACCCCCCTCGCGGTGGGCGCGACCTCCGCCCCGGTGCAGATCACCGTCCAGGCCCAGGCCCCCGCCGGGCTGGCTCGCGTCGACCTGTATGCCGCGAAGAAGGGCGTGCAGGGGCTCTACGACCCGCGCCACGCGACCCTCGTGGGGACCTCCGCCGCCAGCCCGGCCAGCTTCACGGTGACCCCGGCCTCGATGGAGGACGGCGAGTACCTGCTCTACCCGGTGGTGGTGGACGCGGTGGGGAACGCGCTCGAGCCCAACACCGCGCCGGTGCCCGTCCCCGGCGTCAACGGCGACCTCGAGGTGGGTAGCGACTACCTCTGTGTGCCGATGGCGTCGGCCCCCCGGCTCCCGGTGCGCTCGCTCGTGGTCGGGTCCAGCGGCGGCTACACCCCGGCCACGATGCAAGACCTCTTGCCCGCCGCCCTCGCGGCGGCGGCCCAGGTGGACCCCGCGGCGGCGTTGGTCCAGATCGTGGGCTTCGGGGTCGGAGCCGACGGCAGGGTGCGGCTGGACGACGCCACCAGCTACACCAAGCGCTGGCTCTTCGGGTTCTACAACCCGACCGCCGATCGCGCGGTGGCGGTCACCTGGCTCACCCCGGCGTACCCGGGCCCGAACCCCAACGTCGATCCCAACGCGGGCAACATCACCGCGGAGGAGCCCCTGAGCAGCCCCGCCAGCCTCGCCGACACCCCAGATGTGCTGGCGGCCCGGGCCAGCCAGGGGAGCTGCGCCGGGCCCCTCACCGGGGTCGACGACGACACCGTCATCTACCTGCAGCAGGACGGCGCCGCGGTGGTGCAGGTGCTGACCGCCGACCAGTACTGGCGCGGCACCGCCCAGCCGCCCGTCACCGAGCTCACCGACTGCCAGTAGGGCCGGGGGCGGGCCCCGCCGTTGTCTCGCTCGCCCACCTCGGCCTACCATCGCCGCGCTTTGGCGACCGGACGTGTGCGGTGGGCGTGTGCCCTGCTGATCGGGCTGACAGGGGTGGGCGGGGGATCGGCGCGCGCCGAGCCCAAGGCCTCGGACCCCGTGGTGACGGTGGCCCCGCTGCGCGGCAAGGGCGGCGCCGCGTGTGCCCAGGCCCTCGAGGCGGCCATGGCCGAGGACGTGGCGCTCGAGCCCTGGCAGGGCGAGGGGAGCGCGGCGGGCTTTCGGACCTGGGCCGAGCTGTCGTCCTGGGTTGAGTCCGAGGGCCAGGCCCTCGGGGCCCAGGTGGTGGTGGTGGGCACCATCCGCGCGAAGAAGCTCATCCTCGAGGCCTATGACACCGGCACCGGCGCGCTGCTCGGCCTCACCCAGGTCCGCACCGTCCAGGGCAAGGGCTGCACGCCCACCCGCGGGGGGCGCAACCTGCTCATCCAGTTCGTGACCCGGGCCCAGGCCTCCTACGCCCGAAGGCGCGCCTTCGCGGCACCGCCCGACACCTCCACCGTCGCGGTGGCGCCTCCGCCCAAGGCCGCACCGCCGCCAACGAAGACCGCGCCGCCCCCGCCCGAGGTCGCGCCGCCCCCGCCGCCTCCCCCGGCCCCGCCGGTGGCCGCGGCCGAGCCGCCGGAGCTGAACGACGAGCCTGAGCCCGACGACGAGTACGCGCCGGTGCTCCAGGCCGACCCGCAGCGGCCAAGGAAGCGCAAGGCGACCGGCGCCGCCGCCCCCGCGCCCGAGGCGCCCGCGGGCCCGGTCTGGGCGCTCCTCGACGTCGAGGTGGGGCTCACCCAGCGCAACCTGGCCTTCGACGACGCCACCGGCGCGGCGGCCGGCACCTACCAGGTGGGGGCGATGTTCACCCCCGGCGTCCGGCTCATGGCCTGGCCGTTCGTCGAGGGGCCGCGCTGGCTCCGGCCGCTGAGCCTCGAGGCGACCTACCGGGGCGCGGTGGGCTTTCAGTCCCGCCCCTCGGCCGGGGCCGAGCCGGTGCCCACCCGCTACCTGGACGCCGCCGCCGCGCTGGCCTATCGGATCGAGGTCCCCGGTACCCGCTTCGCGGTCTCTCCGCGGGTCGGGGCCAACGTCATGCAGTTTGGCTTGCAGACGCCGGGGAAGGGGGCCGGCCTGGACACCCCCGGCGTGGACTACCGGAGCGCCTGGCTCGGGGTCGCGGTGGACGCACGCCTCATGGCCACCGCCCAGATGCGCCTGCGCGCGGCGTACATGCCGCTCCTGCACGCCGGGGCGATCTTCGCCTCGAACTACTTCCCCGAGGGCTCGGGGTGGGCGCTCGATGTGCAAGCGGAGTTGACGATTCGGGTGCTCCCCTGGCTCGTCGGCGTGGTCTCGGGTCACTACACCGGCTACAGCCTGGACCTGGCCGGCGACCAGGTCACCGCGGCGGGCGCGCCGGCCGCGGCGAGCGACCGCGTCACCGGGATCCGGCTGGGCATCCGCCTGGAGCGCTGAGGCGCGTCAGATGAAGAGGACGCTGACCAGGAAGAGCAGCGGCACGAGGATCCCCACCGACCACAGCATGTAGCCGAAGAAGGACGGGGTGGTGAAGCCGGCCTCGTCGCAGATGGACTTCACCATGAAGTTGGGGCCGTTGCCGATATAGGTGTTGGCGCCCATGAACACCGCGCCGAGGCTGATCGCCACCAGCATCGCCTCGGGGACGCCGGTCTGGGCCACGAGGTTCTCGCCCCCGAGCGACTGGGCCACGGTGAAGAAGGTGACGTAGGTGGGGGCGTTGTCCAAGAAGGAGGACAGCGCGCCGGTGACCCAGAAGAAGCTGTGGGGCGAGTTCAGGCCCATCTCGGGGCCGTGGGCCTGCAAGAGGCCCAGCGCGGGCTGCATGGTCACGAAGATGCCGGCGAAGAGGATGGCGACCTCCTCGATGGGGTGGAACGTGAAGCCGTTCTCCTCCCGCAGGGTCTTCTTGGTGGTGACCATGGAGAGCACGGTGGCCACGCCCATGCCCAGCTCGCGCCAGCCCAGGGGGAGCAGGGCGGCGGAGGCCACCACCATGCCGAGGAAGATGAAGTTGTGTGCGCCGGCCAGGCTGGGCGGGGTGCGCTGGTAGTCGGCGGGGGCGCCGGACGCGGCGGCGAGGCGCAGCTCGACCACCAGGAAGATCAGGATCAGGATGCCGTTCACGAAGGCCCACTCCGGCACGAGGTGGAAGGTCCAGGTGAAGGGGACGCCGCGGAGGAAGCCGAGGAAGAGCGGCGGGTCGCCGAGCGGGGTCAACAGGCCCCCGGCGTTGGAGACCACGAAGATGAAGAAGATCGGCAGGTGGCGGCTGTAGTCGCGGACCCGGTTGGCGCGCAGGTAGGGCCGGATGAGGAGCATGGAGGCGCCGGTGGTGCCGATGACGCTGGCCAGCACCGCGCCGGTGGCAAGCAGCCCTGCGTTCACCCACGGGCTCTGCTTCAGCTCGCCGCGCAGCACGATGCCGCCCGAGATGATGAAGAGGCTGCCGAGCAGGAAGATGAACGAGAAGTACTCCTCGGCCGCGTGCAGCAGCATGTGCCAGTTCAGGGTGACCAGATAGGCGCCGGTGGGGACCGTCACGATCGCGGTGAAGATCAGGCGGTTACGGTTCTTCTCCCACCAGTGCCCGGCCACGAGGGGCAGGATGGCGATCCCCAGCAGAATCACCACGAACGGGGCCACGGCCACGTAGGGGATATCGGGGTGATCACCATGCATCAATGTTTCCCTAACAGCCCCTTCGGCTGGCGTCACCTTCGCTTGAAGTCACGCCGTTACTTTGAATCGCTCGTGGATCCGGGTGACGCGGCCCTCGTGGACCAGCTTGTCGAGGTGGGCGCGGCAGGCCCGGGCCGCGAGCGGGTAGAGGTGGGCCGGAGTGTCGTCGTAGGCCATGGGCAGCAGGTCTTCCGGCCGGCCCTCGCCCACCGCCACCAGCGCGTCCATGACCTTGCGCTCGCGCATCAGGCGGTGCGCGATGTACTCGTCGAGCTTGCCGTAGCCGTCCACGATCGGCGGCCCGTGGGCGGGCAGGAGGACGCGGGGCGGCAGCGCCCGCAAGCGGGCCAGCTGAGCCAGGTACTCCGCCATGTCCCCCTCGTCGGGGTCGATGATGATGGATCCGATCGCGGCCACCATGTCGCCGACCACCAGCGCGCGGCCGCCCGGCCGCAGGTCCTCCAGCACGATGTGCCCGCGCGCGTGGCCGGGGGTATGGAGCACGCGCCAGGTGAAGGGCACCCCGGCCTCGTCGAGCCCGAGGTCCAGCACGTCGCCCTCGCTCAGGGTGCGGTCGACGCCCACCTTGCCGACCAACAGGTCTCGGGTGAGCGGGTGGGCCCAGACCGGGGCGTGGAGCTTCTTGCGGAGCCACTCCGCCGCCCCGACGTGGTCCCCGTGGTGGTGGGTGAGCACCACCGCCTCCAGCGTGGCCCCGCGGTCCATGCGCGCCTCGAGGAGGCACAGGAGCTTGTCCCGCTCGTCCGCGTCGTAGGCCGCCGGGTCCACCACGAGGAGCTTCTCGTGCCCGAGCAGGTACGCGTTGGTGGTGGTGGCGGGGGGCAGGGTTGGGCTCAACAGGGGCAGGGCCCGGATCCCGGCCAGGGGCTCGAAGTCCAGGTGCTCCTCGCCCCGGGCCCCGGGGTGGGCGACGAGGCGCGCCGCCACGCCCTCCAGGCCCGCCGCCACCTGCGAGAGCGCCCACTGGGTGGGGGGCGGGAGCAAGACGGCCTGCGCGAGGTGCGCGCGCAGCACCGCCCGCGGGTCCGCCCACTCGGGATCGCGCATCTCGCCGTCGTGGCTGAAGGGCAAGTCGGCCTGCTCGACCTGGAGGAGGAAGAAGCGGGTGTCGAACCGGATCGGTGAGTACTCCGGGGTGATCCAGCGCCCCACCGGCACCAGGCGCTCCGGATCGAGGGAGAACGACGCCTCGGTGAACCCACCCTCGGCCCGCCGCGCGGCCGGCCCGTCGATGACCAGGCCCATCTCCTCGAAGAGCTCGCGCAGCGCGGTGGCCCGCAAGGTGTCCTGCATGCCCTCGCGCCCGAAGAGGCGCTGGGCGTGGCCGGCGTCGGCGGGGTCGACCCGCCCGCCCGAGAAGGCCATGAAGCCGCCGAGGAACGGGATGCGGATGGCCCGGGTACCCACGAGGACGCGCCCCTGGCCGTCCACCAGCACGAGCGAGGCGGCGTCGTGCAGCTTCTGGGGGCTCACTGCGCGGCCTCCTCGAACGCGGCCGCGGCCTCCTCGAGCGCGGCGTAGAAGCGCGCCATGTGGACCCCGTCCACCAGGCCGTGGTGGGCCGAGAGCCCGACGTCGACCTCGACCCTGTCGTCGCCGTGGACCCGGCCCCACGCGATGCGGGGGAAGGAGTCCGGCGGGTCGAGGGGCACCGGGTGGGTGAGGGCGGTGATGCGGCGCCAGGGGATGGAGCTCATGAAGAGGAGGTCATCGCGGTGGGGGGCGTCGGGCACGAGGTCGGTGACCCCGGCCACCCGGGCCGTCTCCGCGTCCACCGCGGCGAAGAACGCGGCCGGCGCCTCGGCGAAGGTGACGGTGCAGTAGTTGAACACGTCCCCCTCGGCCAGGGTGGTGTAGGAGGGGTGGACCACGTCGTGCTCCACCACTTCGGCCCCGCGGATCCGCTGGCGCAGCTCGGGCACCCGGTTCGCGGCCCGGCTCGCCGCCCACAACAGGGGCTTGAACAGGCCCAGGCCGCGGGCCCGCGCCGCCCGCACGAGCGGGGTCACGTCCACCGGGGCCACGAGCGAGGTGTAGGGGATGGCGTAGCTCGAGAAGAGGCGGAGGTGGCTCCGACGGGGCCAGGTGGTCTGGTCGATGATCCTCACGCGCTCGCACCCTCGGGGCCGGGCGCGGAGCCCAGCTTCATCCCGAGGATACGGTATCGGCGGTCCAGAGTTCCATCCATCGACTCGATCGCGCGGTTGATCAGGTCATTGTCCTCGAGGGTCCACCCGATCTCGCCCGCGGTGAAGCCGGCCGCCTTGCCGCGCACCACGGTCTCCGCGAACATCATCGATTCGAGACCGCGCTTTCGATACTCGGGCAGCATCCCCAGCGTGTAGAGGCGCCCGTGCTTCGTCTTCTTGATGCCGCCGAACAGGAGCTTCGTCCACGCGAAGGGCAACAGGCGCCCGTTCTTCGGGAGCTTCTCGTTCACGTTGGGCAGCGTGGCGCAGAAGCCCACGGTGCGGCCCTTCACCTCGACGAAGAGCACCAGCTCCGGCACCGCTACGTCCTTGAGATCGGCCATCAGCCACATGATCTCCTTCTTCGTGAGCGGCGCGAAGCCCCAGTTCTTCTGCCAGGCCGCGAGGTAGAGCTCGTAGATGATCTCGAACTCCTGCTCGAGCTTCGACATGTCGATGTGCCGGATGGTGATGCCCTCGCGCTTCTTGATGCGCTCCGCGATGCGGGCCACCCGCGCGCGGTTCTTGGTCTCCATCCCGTCCGCGAGCTCGATCCACCACGCGAGCAGGTCCTTGGCCTTGCCGAACCCGAAGCTCCGGAACAGCTCCTCGTAGTAGCGGGGGTTGTAGGTCTCCTCCACGAAGGCGGGGCGGTCGAAGTTCTCGACCAGCAGGCCCGCCTGGTGGTTCAGGGTGAAGTTGGCGGGCCCGAAGACCTCCTCGATCCCCTTCTCCTTCAGCCAGCGCACCGCATCGTTGAGCATCGCGTGGGCCACCTTGCGGTCGTTCACGCACTCGAAGAACCCGAAGAAGGCGGCCTTGGTGTCGTGATACTCGTTGTAGGCCCGGTCGATCTGCACCGACATCCGGCCCACGTCCCGGCCGCCCTGCACGGCGACCATCGGCCGCACCTCGATGTTCTCGTAGGCCGGGTTCTTGCCCGGATCGAGGAACTTCATGGTGTGCATCCTGAGGGGCGCGATGTAGTTGGAGTCCCCCTCGTAGATCGGGTCGGCCACGTCCATGAAGCGCAAGCGGTCCTGCTTCTTGGTGAAGTCCAGGATCTCGACCTTCACCCCGGCGGGGTCGGTGACCCGGGTCGGGGCAGGGGGGTCGAAGTAGGGCAGGCCCTCCGGGGGTCGCCCGAAGCGGTAGGCCTCGTTGTCGTCCTCACCCGCCTCCTGGGCGCGTTTGGCCGCGTGCTCGGGGCTCTCCAGCTCGATGCTCATGCTCGATCCTTCCTCGGCTGGCTCAGAGCCAGCCCTCCTGTCGATACCACTCGTAGGCGCGGGCCACGCCGGTCATGAGGTCGACCTTGGGGGCGAAGCCGAAGTCCTCGGCCGCCGCGTCGGCGGTGCAGGTCCAGGCCTCCTGCTTGCCCATGATCGCCTTCTGGCGGTTGAAGAGCCGGGGCTTGTCGTCGAGCTTCGTGATCAGCTCGCCGAAGAAGGCGGCGATCGAGACCAGCAGCTCGGGCAGGTCCAGCTCCCGCACCCGGCGCCCCACCACCTCGATCACCGTCTGGTGGAACTGCTGCCACGACACCGGCGCCCCCGCGCTGAGGAAGTAGCCCTTGTTCGTGGCCCCGGGGTGCTCGGCCGCCTGCAGGATACCTTCCACCACGTCGTCCACGTACACGGCGGAGAAGAGGCGGTCGCGGTTCCCGAAGAACACGTTCCAGCCCCCCGCCACCATCTTGAACACCTCGAAGTAGTCGACGTCGCCGGGGCCGTAGACCCCGCCCGGGCGAACGATGGTGAAGGGCACCTTGCCGGCCTCGACGACCTCCTCCGCCGCCTTCTTCGAGGCGCCGTAGTGCTCGATCGGGCTGCGGGGGGCGGACTCGACCAGGGGCCGATCGAGGGCGCTCGGACCGAAGGCGGCGAGCGAGGAGACGTGGACGAAGCGCTCCGGGGTGTGGCCGGCCGCCTCGAGGGCAAGGAGGAGGTTCCGGGTGGGCAGCACGTTGGCCCGCTCGAAGTCCTCGTAGGTGACGCCCTTTGTCGCGCCGGCGACGTGGAAGATCAGGCGCGGGCGCTCGGCTCGCATGAGCGCGGTGAGGGCGTCGAGATCCGCGTAGTCCGCCCGAGCCGCCCGGCCGCGCTCGGGCTCGGGGGAGCTGGGCCGCGCGACCGCCACCACGTCCTCGCCCCGGCCGAGGAGCGTGTCTCGCAGGCGCCGACCGATGAAGCCGCTGGCGCCGGTGATCAGCACCGGGGCGGGGGAGTCGGCCGCGCGCATCGCGGACCTTCTTGCGCTCCGGCGCGTGGATGGCAAGCATGGACTCATGGCTCGACTCCTGGTGCTCGCGACCGCGCTGCTCGCCGCGTGCGGCGCGAATGAGAAGCGACTGGAGAGTCTCTTGGCCCCGGATGGCTTCGTGATCGAGGTGTATGCCGAGGTCCCGGGCGCGCGACAGCTGGCGCTCGGGCCAGGGGGGACCCTCTTCGTGGGGACCCGAGGTGACGCGCTCTACGCGGTGCGGGACGAGGACGGTGACGGCCGCAGCGAGCGGGTGGTGACGCTGGCCGAGGGCCTCAACCGTCCGAACGGCGTGGTGGTGCGGGACGGCGCGCTCTACGTGGGCGAGATCCACCGGGTGATCCGCTACGACGACATCGAGGCGCGGCTGGAAGATCCGCCCACGCCGCTGGTGCTGGTGGACGACTACCCCACCGAGGAGGCCCACGGGCTCAAGTACCTCGCGTTCGGGCCGGACGGCTGGCTCTATGTGCCGGTGGGGGTGCCCTGCAACATCTGCGAGCCCACCGCGCCGATCTACGGGACGATCACCCGCGTCCGCGCCGACGGGACGGGGCGCGAGATCTACGCGTCGGGCATCCGCAACTCGGTGGGCTTCGACTGGCACCCCGACACCGGCGAGCTGTGGTTCACCGACAACGGGCGCGACCAGCTCGGCGACGACCTCCCGCCGGACGAGCTGAACCGGGTGCGGCAGGCTGGCCTGCACTTCGGCTACCCGTATTGCCACGGGGGCGACCTCCCCGACCCCGAGTTCGGGAGCAAGCGGCCCTGCGCCGAGACCGAGCCGCCCGCCCAGCGCCTGGGGCCGCACGTGGCCAGCCTGGGGATGCGCTTCTACACCGGCGCCGCGTTCCCGCCCGAGTACCAGGGGCAGATCTTCATCGCCGAGCACGGCTCGTGGAACCGGAGCGTGCCCATCGGCTACCGGGTGACCCGGGTGCGGCTGGACGCGGCGGGGGACCCGGTGGAGTACGCGCCGTTCATCACCGGCTGGCTGGACGAGGCCTCCGGTGATGCCTGGGGGCGGCCGGTGGACGTGCTCCAGACCCCCGAGGGGGACCTGTTCGTGTCCGACGACAAGGCGGGGCAGATCTACCGGGTGCGGTACGTACCATGAGCGTGCGGAGCTGGGTCTTGGTGCTGGGGCTGGTGTTGGTGGTGGGCTGTGACGGCGCGCGGTCCCGGCCCACCGGGGGGACCCGGCCTGGGCAGGACGCCGGGGTGGCGGCGGACAGCGGCGCCCTGGACGCGGGAGCCGGCGAAGACGCAGGCGCCCTGTCGGACGCGGGGTCCGAGGTCGACGCCGGCCCGGGCGCGGACGCCGGCCCGGGTCAGGACGCGGGCCCGGCCCAAGACGCGGGCGTGGGCGACGCGGGCGCGGACGCTGGCCTGCCCGAGGTCCCGTACTGCAGGCAGACCTGCGGTAGCCCGGCCGACTGCGTCACCCAAGGGAGCCCGCTGACGGACGTCGACAACTACGCCTGCACCGGCGGGGAGTGCGTCTACCTCGGCTGCCTGAGCGACGCCGAGTGTCAGAGCGCGTTCCAGAGCGCCGACTGGGTCTGCCGGGCGTTCGTGGCGGGGGCGCCGTCCTGCACGAGGCGCTGCACCGCGGTGGCGGACTGCGTGGTCGCGTCCACCCTCCTCGACGCCGACAACTACGCCTGCACCCAGGGTGGCTGCCACTGGCTGGGCTGTAAGAGCACCCAGGAGTGCGTGGACGCCTACCAGAGCAGCGACTGGGTCTGCGCCCCGTCCACCGTCGAGGGCATCGACGCCAACTGCGTGCGCACGTGCTTCGAGCCCACCGACTGCGTGCAGGCCGGCGCCTCCCCCGCGTACGACGCCGACAACTACGCTTGCCTGGGCGGCCAGTGCGTCTACTCCGGCTGCAACTCCGCCGCGGAGTGCGGCGCAGACGCGGTCTGCCGGTGAGGCGCTCCGCTGACTAAGCCAGCAGCCCCCGGATGGGGACCTCACGCAGGTAGCTGTAGTCCAGCCCCGACGCCGCGAGCAGGGTGGCCAGCACGTGCTTCGGTGACAGGGTCACGACCTCACCGCTCGACAGCTCGGCCTCCGACGGCGCGTCCACCGCCTCGCCGGTGGCGAGCCGGGTGTAGACCGGCATCATGCCCACCGAGGCGCTCCCCCCGATGGTGACCCCGCGCTTGAGCCCCGCCCCCGCCACCAGGCAGGAGTTGCCGAGGAAGTGGTCGCGGCCGCGCAGGTTGTTGAACAGCGGGGTGCGGCCGAACTCCGAGAACACCAACACCACCGTCTCGTCGAAGAGGCTGCCGCCCTCGGTCCCCGGGCTCGCCTTGAGGTCGCTGAGGAGGGCGGCGAGGGCCCGCCAGCCCCGCTCCTGGCGCGGGGCGTGGTCCTGGGCCCAGTTGGAGTGGGTGTCGAGCCCGGACGCGAGCCGCACCGAGACCGCCTCGCTCACCCCCTCCTTCAGGGCCTGGCCGGCGAGGAACGCAAGCATCTCCGGGGAGTCGGGGGCGCCGGTGTCGCCGTCGACGATGCCGTAGAGGGCGCGCAGGGCGGCCATCTCGGCGTCGGGGCGCTGCACGTTGAAGATCTGGCTCAGCTGCTGCTCGATGTAGCTCCGGGCCCGCTGCTGGTTCCGGAGCAGGGTCGTGGAGAGCCCGTCCCGATCGAGCTGCTTCGCCCCGCACCCGGGGGCCTGGTCCTGGTAGGCCTGCACCGCCGCGAGCACGCTGGGATCGATCTCCGCGAACGGGGTGAGGGCCACGATGAGGTCGGTGACGCTGTTGATGGCAAGCGGAGTTGCATAGGCCGGGAGGCCGGTGGCGTAGGCCTCCACCGCCGCCGACAGGTGCGGGATGGGGGTCTGGTCGCCCAGCTGGGCCACGATCTCGGACGGGGTCGACGACCCCACCGCCTGGATGCCCCGGGGGAAGCGCCCGGTGATGAAGTAGCGCCGGCCCACCTCGTGGGCCGCGGTGTCCATCCCGATGCCGTTGATGATGGTCAGGTCGGGGGCGTGCGCGAGCAGCTCCGGCGGCACCGCGGGGCCGAAGGCGAGATCGCCGCGCCGCTGCACTCCGCGGGCCTGGTACACCCCGCCCAGCTGCTCGTAGCCGGTCTGGATCTTGTGCACGTCGGCCCGGGTGGTGGCGGGGTCCCGCGGATCGAGCCCGAGCAGGATGTCCCAGCCCCCGTCGAAGTACGCGAACACGAAGCGTCGCCGCGGCGCGGTCTGGGCCAGGGCCCGCCCCGGGAGCATGGAGCCCAACAGGAGCCCCGCCCCGCCGAGGGCGGTCGAGCCCAAGAAGGCGCGTCGGGAGAGGGAGGGCGTGTCGTTCTTCACCATGGTCGTCCTCTTGGCTTCCATTCAGTAGAGCAGGAACTCGGGGGAGGTGAACAGGGCGAGGCACGCCGCCTCGTACCCGGCCAGGGGGCGGGGCGAGGCGGAGGCCGCCTCGTACACCTGAGCCAGGCGCGAAAGGTACGGCGCGGCCGCCTCACCCTCGATCCCGGTGAAGCGCACGAGCATGTAGGCGAGGTTGTCGTCCCGCTCGGGGTAGCGGGTGTACACGCGGTCCTGCTCGGGCCGCAGCGCGTCGCTCTCGCCGAGGTTCGTGCAGAAGATGCCCCCGAGATCCACCATGAACTTCATGAAGAGCGGGGAGGGCTCGAGGGACTCCTCGGTCGCGCGGATGAAGTCTGGCTTGCCGAGGGTCACCGCGAGGTCCGCGGGGAGCTTCACCGACCCGAGCTCCACGTTGGCGATGCGATCGAGCGAGCGCTCCAGCTGGTCGACGCTCATCCGGCGCGGGCCCCGGGAGAGGGTCTGGAGCTGGGTCATCGACGGGTGGTCCGCCGGCAGGTCCGTGGCCTGGGTCTGACCGACCGCCTGGGGCTCGGGGGCCACCGGGGCCTCGGCCCCGGCGCACGCGCCCAGCAGGAGGCCCGAGAGGGCGAGGTAGATGGTCTGCTTCATCAGGGCATCCTCCGGTACGCGGGGTGCGAGACGATGGTCTTCACCAGGGCCTTGAGATCGTGGTCGCTCGCCTCGAAGACCGCGGCCAGGTCCGGGATGACCTCCGCCGCCTCGTCGAGGGTGGGCTCACGCCGCATGAAGTGGCTCCACAGGCGCCGGACGGTGCACTGGGCGAAGCGGCCGGACTGCAAGGAGTCTTGCGCGAGCTTGCTCGGGCCGACCTCGATGTTCTCGACCTCCTCCGGGGTGCGGAACACGTAGGCGTTCAGCATCCCCGCGTAGGCCTGCTCCTCCCCCACCGGCTCGAGCTCGTAGTACCGGTAGCACTTGAACAGCTGCAGGACGCTGGACAGGGGCGGGGCGCAGTTCGCGCCAACCCGGCTCGGGTAGGTCGCCTCGTCGAGGTGGGTGAAGCCGTACTCCGAGAAGCGGCCCCAGTGGGCGGCCAGGGGCTCCAGGGTCTTGTGGCAGCCGTCGCAGCCGCAGCGTTGGGTGAGGTCCTCGTGCTGTGAGCACGGCTCGAAGGGCGAGGGGAGCGGCCCGGCGGGGATGAAGCTCGAGCACTCGAAGGCGTTGTAGAAGCGGTGCGCCCGCTGCCGCCCGGACTGGTGCTTCAACAGGTAGCCGGGCGTGGTGAGGACGCCGGAGTGGCGCCCGGTGCGCTCCACCGGCACCCACGTGTCGACCTGGCTGTACTCGAGGTCCGGCGGTGGCGCGGTGGCGTCCACCCCGCCCGAGATGTCGAACGAGAGGTTCGACATGTACTTGAGGAAGTGGACCACCGGGCCGTTGAACTCCACCGTCTTGGTGGTGAGCACCTCGTGGTAGGGCCGGTTCTGCGCCACGGTGCGCTCCACCACCCGGAGCATCTGATCGAGGAGCGAGGCGCGGATCTGGGCCCCGGTCTCGGGAGTCATGCAGTAGCGGAGGTTCGGGCCACACGCGCACTCCGGGGCGAAGATCGCGAGGGCTGAGTCGCACGAGACCTGGGCGTCCCGAAAGGGCGCTTGCACCGCGGCGGCGTAGGCGTCGAACTGGCTGCAGTAGCCCTCGAGGAAGGGGTAGCGGTCGGCCGGGCCGGGGCAGAGGGCGCCGGTGACGTTGGGGAGGGCGTCGAGGCCGCAGACCTTCACCGAGGTGCCGGGGGCCCAGTAGGGCTCGACCTCTACGTAGCCCTCCACCCACGACACGGTGGTGGTGCCCACCACCACCGGCTCGAGCACCAGGTTCCCCTGAGCGTCGAACTCCGCCGGCTCGTTCTTGCAGGGGACGAAGATGTTCCCGTTCCCCACCGCGCGCACGAACACCGCGCGCACCGGCGACACGTAGACCGGATCCCCCGGGGTGAACTCGAGGGGGTAGAGCATGTGGGTGTCGGGGACGATCTGGATCTGGTCGATGTTCGGCCACAAGAGGGCCTCGTGGTAGCGCCGCATGACGCCCACGAACTCCTCCGAGGCCAGGTACTGCTCCAGCACCGCCTCGCCCACCGACTCCTCGTCGCGCTGGGCCTCCACCTCGACCCCGGACGGGACGCTGTCCCGCAGGTCGAGTGAGATGCGGCGCAAGAGGCGTTGACCGGTGAGGGGTCGGCTGACGTCCTCACAGACGTCCTGGGCCGCCGCCAGCGCGGGGAGGGCCAGGGCCGCCGCGAAGGCGGTGATGCGGGCTGCGTTCTGCATGGTCGCTTCCTTCCTCACTGGGGCATCCCGTCCCGGATCCACTGCTCGAGGACCGCGTAGTCGGCGGGGGCCAGGGCCTCCTCGGTCGGGCAGCGGACCGAGCCCGCGCACCGGGGCATGTCGCCGGACCGGACCCGGGCCAGGGCGTCCTCGGCCCGGGTGATGAAGACGTCGTAGTCTCTGAAGTCCGAGGTCTGGTTGGAGTGGCAGGCCGAGCAGCGCGCCTCGATCCACGGCACCACGTCGCCGAAGGTGACCGCGGTGCCGTCGGTGGCGCCGGTGCCCCGGTAGATCAGGGCGCCCGAGGCCATGCTGTAGAGGTCGCCCAGCTGGTCCACCACCAGCCCCCGCTCCCCCGCCGCGCCGCCGTGGCGCTTCAGCAGGTTACCTTGCACGTAGTAGAGGCTCCCGCCCGCCGCGGCCCAGACGCCGCCGGTGGCAGGATCAACCGCCACCTGGGTGACCTCGGGGGCGCTGGCCTGGCCGAAGGTGTAGCGGGTGAAGCCGGCGCCGTCCGTCTTGTAGAGGCCGGTAGAGGTCGCCAGCCACACCGCGCCCGGCGCGCCGGCCAGGCCGTGTACGGTGCCCAGCGCGAGGCTCGGGTCCCGGGCCACCAGGCCGCCGTCGCCCGGCTCCAGCACCCGCACCGTGGCCCCCTGGGCCGCCACGAGGAACGCGCCGTCGGCGCTCACCGCGAAGTGGCTCACCTGGCCGAGGCCCGGCACCGAGAGGGCGTCCAGCGCGTCGGTGGCGTGGTGCAGGACGCCTTGCGAGACGAGCCAGAGCCCGGCCAGCGGCCCGGCCGCGACCTCGGCCACCGCGCCGACGTCCGAGGCCACCTCGGACATGGGTGAGCGGGTCACGAAGTGCCGGTCCACGCTGAACAGCCCGGCGTCGGTGGCGAGCCACGCCCCCGTCGCCGCCTTGGGGGCCACCGCCCTTGCCGCGCCCAGGACCTCCGGCTCCCCTGCCTCCGCGTAGAGCGGCCGGGGCACCAGGGCCCCCTGCTCGAGGGCGTAGGTGACCCCACCCGCTACCACCACCACGTGGTGGTCCGCGTCCACCCCGACCGCGTCCGGGTCGGCGGCCACCGCCAGGGCGGCCTCCGAGGTCCAGGTGCCCTCGGTGGGGGCGGCGGTGACCTCGGTCAGCGGGGCCTGCCAGGGCTCCGCCTCCCCGCCGCCGCACGCGGCGAAGAGCAGAGGGGCCAGGATGAGCGGGGGCGGTGGTCTTCTTCTCGGCATGCGGGCCTCGGGAACTCGAAAGCAGAGCGCGCAGCCGGGCAGAGCCCGGCGTAGAGGGGTGGGACGGCTCCGCCGGCCCGGGACCCCGTGGATTGGACAGGGCTGGACCGGGGAATGGAAACACGAGATCGCATCCAGCGAACAAGTGACAGGGATCACGCCTGAACGGCCCGGCTCATGCCCGAAGAAAGCCTGTCAGGTTCTGCGCCGTCCCCACCAAGGCATGACAGGAGCGGTGTCCGCGGCCTCCCCCGGGTGGCCACGGCACAGGTGCGCCTCGCCCGATCGACCGCGGGCCCACCAGCCGCCTCCATGAACCTCCCCGCAGCGCCGCTGCAATACGCGCAACTCCGCTTGCATCTGGGCCGCCCTGGTCGTCGAGACCCATCGAAAACAGGAGCGCTTTTTGCGATTGGATCCACGCGCCTCGCCTGGAAGTACCAGGTGTGAAGACGACCCTGGAGGCGATCTACCTCGCTCACTTCTCGTACGTGCACCAGACCCTCATCCGGTTCGGCGTCCCCGAGCGCGACTGCCCGGACCAGGTCCATGAGGTCTTCATCGTCGTTGGGCGCAAGCTGCCTTACTATGAAGGGCGGGGCGCGCTGACCACCTGGCTCTTCGGTATCGCGCGTCGGGTCGCCGCCGGCTACCGACGGCGCGCGAGCCAGCAGCGTGAGCGCCTCACCGGCGTGGTCCCGGTGGAGGTGCCGGGTCCGGACTGCCCCTTCGAGAGCCTGAGGCTGAGCCGCGCCCGGGTCTGGGTGGCGCAGATCCTCGAACAGATGAGCACCGAGCAGCAGACCGCCTACGCGCTCTACGAGCACGAGGGGCTCACCGGGCAACAGATCGCAGATCAGCTCGGGGTGCCGTTGCAGACCGTCTTCAGCCGGCTCCGGCGGGCCCGCAAGGTCTACGATCGTGAGGTGGCGCGGCGCCGCGAGCCGGTCGGCGGGCGCCCCAGGTCGGGCGCGAGCGGCCCCGAGCGCGTCAGCGGCGCCGTCGCACCGCCAACAGGAGCAGGCCGAGCAGCAGCCATCGCAGGGTGCCGCGGCCGAGCCCGGTGTGCGTGCAGCCCCCCTCGTTCACCATCCCGCCCCCGCCCGAGCCGTCTCCCCCCGGCCCCGCCCCGGGATCCTGGCAGGTGACGTCCAGGGTGCCCGTCCCCGAGAAGGTGCGGCCCAAGCGATCGGTGAAGGTCATCTCGAGGTTCGCGGTGAAGGCCTGCTTGCAGTCGGAGGGCACCGACACCACCCATGGCTCGGCGAGCTCGGCGGTGTCGTTGGTCTCGCCCGGCTGCAGGTCGCCGAGCGCGGCGCCGCTCCGGTCTACCGACAGGCCGCCGTCGGGGGCCACCAGCGCCGCCCCCACCGCGAAGGCGGGGCCCCGGCCGTCGTTGTGCACCGCCGGGCGCAGGAACGCGGTCTCGCCCGCCTCGAGCACCCCGTCACCGTCGCCCACCTCCTCGAAGTACAGCTCCACCAGGCCGAGGTTGGCGGGGGCCAGCTCCGCCGCCTTCAGCATGGCGCCGTGGGTGTCGATGCGGGAGCCGAGCTTCACGCACCGGGCGGCCAGGGTGCAGTCCAGGTTGTCGAGGTGCTGCGCGCCGTCCTTGATCGCGGTGAGCACCTCGGTGGCGGTGAGCATGGGGAAGGCGGCCCACGTGAGGGTCACCGCTCCCGCCGCGAAGCCAGCGGAGTACGAGGAGCCGGTGCCGATGCTGTAGGTGGTCGGGCCCTCGAGTGAGGTCGACATGACGTAGGTGCCGGGGGCGACCATGTCCACGGTGGTGGCGCCGTAGTTGGAGCTCGAGTCCAGGCGATCGCGGTTGTTGCTGTTGGCCACCACCAGCTTGTTGGTCACGTCGTACTGGTTCGGGTAGCGGCTCAGGGTGTCGTCGTCGCGGCCGCCGTTGCCGCCGGAGCTCACGTTGATGAGGCCCTGCCGCTCGGCCTCCTGCAGGGCCTGCTCGAAGGTGGCGTTGTAGTCGGAGTCCGAGAACGACATGCTGATGACATCGGCCCCGTTGTCGACCGCGTAGAGGACCGCCTCGATGCTGCGGGTGGTGGTGGAGACGCAGGTGGAGTCCCGGTGCTTCTTCACGTTCATGAAGGAGACGTTCCAGTTCACCCCGACGATGCCCACGCCGTTGTTGCCCTGGGCGCCGGCGAGGCCCGCGATCATCGTGGCGTGCCAGCGCAGGCAGTCGCTGCCGTCGCTCTTGGTCTCGGGGAGGCTGCTCGGGTCGGGGTCGTTGTCGTCGTCGCCGAAGTCGAAGCCGTGGCAGTCGTCGACGTAGCCGTTGCCGTCGTCGTCGACCCCGTTCGTGCAGTCCTCGTCCTCGTTCGTCCAGATCTGGTCCTTCAGATCCTGGTGCTGGGTGTAGACGCCCACGTCGTTGATCAAGATGACCCGGCGCCGATCACCGACGCTGAAGTCCCACGCGTCGAGGGAGCCGATGTCCGCGCCCTCGGTGCCCGCGACGTTGTCGAGGGTCTGACCGGTGTTCTCGTGGTACCACTGGCGCGCGTCGAGGTCGTCGGGGCGGGTAGCCTCTTCGTCCTCGTAGTACGAGGCCTCCACCCAGCGCACCCCGTCGGTGTCCTGCAGGTGCTGGATGAGCGAGGTCATCTCGATCGCCTTGGGGCACTCGAACAGGTAGAGCGGCCGCCGGCCGAAGGGGCGCACCAGCCGGCAGCCCTTGGCCTCGGCCGCCCGCACCACCTGTCCTCGGTGGTCCACGCTGCGGGCGGTGACCAGGACCTCCCCCGGCAGGTAGCGGCCCCCCTGGGCGACGTTGCGGACGAATGCGTCCAGCGGCGTCATGTCCCGGATGATGTCGGGGGCGGCGCCCGCGGGGGCGGCGGCGAGGGTCAGGGCCAGGGCGAGCAAGGAACGGCGGAGCATCGGAGTTTCCCCCGATAGTCCGCCGAGCCGGGCCTCACAAGCGAAATCTGGCGCGGTCGCCGCTCGACGTAGGGGCCCTACCTATGGTGGCCACCCGCGCAGTTGGCGCAGTAGGCGGCCTCGGGCCGGGCCTTGAGGCGCTCGTAGCCGATGAGCTCCTCGCACCGCTTGCAGGTGCCGTACTCCCCCGCCTCGATGGCGGCGAGGGCCTGGCGGGTGAGGGCGAGGCGGTGCTCCTCCGCCTCCCGGTGCTCCAACGGCCCCTCCAGGGCGGCCGTCAAGGTCGCCTTCAGCGCCAGCAGATCCTGCCGGAGCTCCTCGACCTGGGCAGGCGTGAGCTCATCCATACCTACAGCCTAGCAGAAGGTGCGGGGGGAGGCCATTTTCCGCCTGCCACCCGGCCCACCGCCCCGCGAGAGCCGGTCAACTCAGCTTGACCAGCCAATACAGGGCCAGGAACGGGATCGCGACCAGGCTGAAGAGCAAGGTGGCCTTCATGTTCCGGAGCACCAGCCCGAGGACGAAGGTGATCACGGTGAGGAAGAGCCAGTCCAGGGCGAGGTCCCCCAGGTCCCGAGGGCGCCGCACGGTGAGGAAGTAGCCCAGTCCGACCAGCCACAGCCCGGCCGACATCCACAGGGCCTGGGTGTCGGCGCGCACCGGCGGCTCCTCGGCGTCGTCCTCCGGCCCGCGGTGCTCTTCGAACACCTCGCCCCCGCACGCGTTGCAGAACTCCGCGTCGTCGCCGTACTCGGCTCCGCACTGGACACAGACCCGCCTCACGGGCGCGCCTCCGGCAGGCTCAGGCGGGCGGTGATCGACAGGCGCACCCGGGCCCCGACCGCCGCCCCGAGCCGGGCCGCGGCCGCGGTCCGCGCCACCGCCTCGAGCGGGTAGGGGCCTACCCAGGTGGCGCCGGCCGGGCACCCGGTCGGCGGCGGGGCGTCGAGGGGGCCAGGGGCGGCGAGGGAGGTGCCTCGCGCGGTCCAGCGCGGGCCCCGCCGCCCGGGCTTCGACACCGGCGGCTCGGCGCAGACGTACCAATACGCGTCCCCCGCCGGCTCCCGGCCGCGGTCCCAGACGCCCAAGCCGGCCAGGCCCTCCACCGGGGCCTGGGCCTTCATCGCCCGCGCCCAGCCCCACGCCAGCGCCCGGCGCTCCGGGCGCGGATCCTCGGCGTAGGCGGACACGAAGCCCTCGCCGAGGCCCTCGAGCGCCTGCTCCACCTCCAGCGCGCCCCGGGCCGACGCCATCGCCAGCTCGGTCGGCGGGACCCTCGGGCCCAGGGTGTCGAGCAGCCACTCGAGGCGCCGCGCCCAGCGCCGGGCCCCCGCCGCGGTGGCGGTGCGCTGCACGTCGGGGGTGGTGGTGGCGGTGACGCCCCAGCGCGCCTTCTCTTCGAACCCGTCCCGGAAGGTGAGGCCGCGCAAGACGGCTTGCCGGAAGGGCTCCGGCTCGGCCGGGTCGGTGGCGGTCGCGAGGTACGGGACGAGGGCGGTGGTCGCGGTGTCCACCAGGAACGGGGCGAGGAGCAGGCACCGCGCCACCTCCTCGTCGTCGCCCCGCAGGGACGCGGCGCGGGCCCGGTCGACGCAGAGCCGGGCCGAGGCCTGGGCCTCCGCCTCGGCCATGTGGGCCCCGAAGTAGGCGCGGTGGACCGGGCAGACCATGTCCGCGTCCACCCAGCCCCGCGCCTCCCAGGCCCGCACGGTGGGCAGGAAGCCGGGGTCGGCGGCGAGGTCGAGGAAGTGGGTGAGCACCGTCTTCTTGGGGTTGTCGAGTCGGCTCTTCGGCTCGGCCTCCGCCGCCTCCTCCATCAGGGGTCCGAACGCGGCGGCGTCGCCCTGCAAGGCCGCCTGCCGAGACCGGTAGCCCACGGCGCCCTGGTAGCCGTAGCCGGAGCAGCCGGTGCCGACGAGCAGGGCGGCGGCGAGGAGGGCGACGCGCATCAGGTCGCTCAAAGCACCTCCGCTATCGTTTGCAAAGGCGCGGGCCATCACACCCGCCGCAGCAGATCGGGGTCATCCAGGGCCTCGGCCGCCGCCTCCAGCTCCGCCGGCCGCGGCCCGCGCCACTCCAGGTCCTGCAAGGTCTCCTTCAGCGGGACGTCGGTCCTGAGGGTCGCGAGCCGTCGGTACAAGAGCGCGTCCTCCCGCCGGGCCTCCAGCTCGGCCGAGAGGTTCAGGGCGCCGCGCACCTTCACCGTCCACTGGTCGGGGCGGGCGGGGATGTCCTCGAGCCGAGGGTAGGCCATCAGCACCGCCGCCGCGCTCTTGGCGCCCCAGCGGGGGATGCCCGGGATCCCGTCCGCGCTGTCCCCCACCAGGGCCAGCCAGTCCGGGATGGAGCCGGGGCGGACTCCGAACTTCGCCTCGACCCCCGCCGCGTCGAGCTCGGTGCCGCGGCGGCGGTCCACCGTCACCACCCGGTCGCCGCGCACGCACTGGGCGAGGTCCTTGTCGGGGGTGCAGATCCGCACCTGGGTCACCTCGGGGTCGTCGGCGAAGCGGTGGGCCGCGGCGGCCAGGGCGTCGTCGGCCTCGAACTCCACCATCGGCCAGGTCACGAAGCCCAGGGCGTGGGTCACCTGCTCGGCGAGGGGGAACTGGGCCCACAGGGTGGGCTCGATGCCGTCGCCGGTCTTGTAGCCGGCGAAGAGCTCGTTGCGGAACGACTCGATGACGTGGTCGAAGGCCACCGCAACGTGGGTTGCGCCCTCCTTCTTCACGAGGGCGAGCAGGGTGCGGGCGAGGGATCGCGCCGCGCCGACCTCGAGACCCGCCGCGGTCTGGGTGGGCGGGGCGCCGAAGAAGGCTCGGAAGAGCTCATAGGTGCCATCGACGAGGTGGACCTGCACGGCGAGGACGATAGCAGCGAAGAGGTGGGACAGGGGCGCCCGGCTAGCCCCTGGGCTGGTTTGAGGGTACTTAGGGCCCGTGTCGACGCACCGCATCGATCGCTTCATCCAGGCCATGTTCAAGAAGGACGCCGAGCAGCTCCTGTTCGGCACCGACACCCCGGTGCGCATCCGGCGCCACGGGGTCGAGAAGGTCATCCTGGACAAGGAGGTGCGCACCGAGCAGATCCTGAAGCTCCTCGAGCCGATCTCCGGTGGGCTGGACGCGGAGCTGGCCCGAAGCGGTGAGACCGAGTTCTTCTACGACTCGCCCTACGGCCGGGTGCACGTGCGCTCCACCACCGTCGGGGCGCGCATGACCGCGGTCCTGGTGCCGGCCAACGACTCCGCGGTGGCGCTGGACGACGACGCGCCGCTCGACATCATGGGGAACGAGCCACCCGAGGTGTCCCTCGTCAGCGAGGA
The DNA here is from genome assembly GCA_020632995.1 of Deltaproteobacteria bacterium. Lineage (GTDB taxonomy): Bacteria > Myxococcota > Kuafuiibacteriia > Kuafuiibacteriales > Kuafuiibacteriaceae > JACKEN01. Next base: position 155,509 of record JACKEN010000011.1, read on the forward strand.
CTCCGAGCCGGCGTCCTACTCCGCGCCACCCGCCGCGCCTGCCCGGCCCGCGCCTGCTCCCGCGCCCAGGGCCGCCCCCGCCGCGGCCGCCGCCCCGGGTGGGCCCGCGGCCATCGATCGCATCCTGCGGATCCTGGTCGAGAACAAGGGCTCCGACCTCCACCTCACCGCGGGCCAGCCGCCCCGGATCCGCAAGGACGGTGACATCCAGGTCCTCGACGGATGGCAGGTGCTCACGAGCGAGGTGATCGACGGGTGGATGCACGAGGTCGCCCACGACACCGCCCGCTCCCAGTTCAGGGAGACCCACGATGCGGACTTCGCCTACGAGATCGACGGGGTGGCCCGCTTCCGCATGAACTGGTTCCGGGACCGCGGCGGGGTCGGGGCGGTGATGCGGACCATCCCCAGCCAGGTCCTCACCGCCGACCAGCTGGGGCTGCCCCCGGTGATCCGCAAGCTGTGTGAGCTCCCGAAGGGCCTGGTTGTGGTCACCGGCCCGACCGGCTCCGGCAAGTCCACCACCCTGGCCGCGATGGTGGACCTCATCAACAAGTCCCGGTCCGATCACATCATCACGATCGAGGACCCGGTCGAGTTCGTGCACAAGTCCCACAAGTGCCTGGTCAACCAGCGCGAGGTGCACACCCATACGCAGTCGTTCTCCGCCGCGCTGCGGGCCGCCCTCCGCGAGGACCCGGACATCGTGCTCGTGGGCGAGATGCGAGACCTCGAGACGGTGAGCATCGCGATCGAGACCGCGGAGACCGGCCACCTGGTGTTCGGCACCCTGCACACGAACACCGCGGCGAGCACGGTGGACCGCATCATCGACCAGTTCCCCACCGACCAGCAGTCCCAGATCCGGGTCATGCTCTCGGAGTCCCTGAAGGGGGTGGTGGCCCAGACCCTGTGCAAGAAGATCGGCGGGGGCCGGGTGGCCTGCCTCGAGATCCTGGTGGTCAACAACGCGATCTCGAACCTCATCCGCGAGGCCAAGACCTTCCAGATCCCCTCGATCATGCAGACGAACAAGGGGATCGGGATGCAGACCCAGATCGACCACATGCTCAAGCTGGTGGGGGAGAAGATCGTCTCCCCCAAGGAGGCCTACACCAAGGCGGTGGACCAGGCGTCCATGAAGGGGGCCCTGGAGCGGGCCGGTCACAAGATCGAGGAATGAGCGCTTGACTCGGGCCTGTTCCGACTCGCGCGAATGTATGTGACGGGTGACGGCGCGCAGGGATCCACGCTCGACCAGCCCCGACTCCGATCCAACCCGAACCGTCCACGGCCCCCCGCGCAAGCCGGATTGTCCGCCCCGCAAGCTGACTGGCGGGAGGCCCAGACGGGCCAGAAAGCGGCAATTCACAGCTTATCCACCGCTGTGGATAGAAATCCGTAAGTTCCTCGATTCACTCACCCGAGCGGGTGAAAGCGAGGTTGCCGGGGGCGGGGACCGCCACCGGGGGGAAGCCGGGTTGACACCCGAGCGTCACGCTCAGCGGGGATCGACGATCCGGGACAGGCCCGGTCGGAGATGTCGGCTGGAGTGGGAGATATCTCGCGGCCGGCGGGGGGCTAGATCGGTCCGCGCTGAAGATCCAGCGGAAGGTGGCGCGGGGTGAGATCCCGCTACCGGCGGCGGCGGGCGAGGAGGAGCAGGGCGGCCAGGAGGCCGAGGGTCAGCTCGGGCCCGGCGCCTGGACCCTGGCGGCAGCCGCAACCGCCCGAGGCGGGGTCCTCGGTGCCCGGTCGGACGCCATCGCCGGCGTCGGCGGCCGCCACCCCGGCGTCGGGGGCGGGGGCGCCGGCGTCCGGGGAGGTCCCGGCGTCGGGTGCGGGCATCCCCGCGTCTTCACTCGGCATCTCGTCCGGCGGGGCCAGGGTCACGGCCTCGCTGAGCCAGCCCGCCAGCACCGCGGCCCGGGCGTCCGGGCCGACCAGGTTGTCGAGGGCCACCCCCAACAGGAGGTTCTTGCCTCGCCGCACCCCGGCCAGGTCGGAGCCGTTGGCGTAGGTCAGCTCCGCCACCCCCTCGGTGCCCAGCTGGAACACGTCGGGGAAGTGGGTCTGCATCAGGTCCTCGTCCTGGCCGGCCAGCCGGGCCGCCGGCACTGCGGCGAGCCAGCCCCCGGCCGCGCCCTTCACCTCGGCCGCCCCGGCGTCGTCCGCCGCGTAGACCGCCCCGAAGACGTCGTCGAGGAAGGCCCGGCCTGCCGCGTCGCCCCGGGCGTCGAGGGCCCAGCCGATCTCGGTGCCGCCGAAGAAGACCGCGGTCCCCGCCGCCGCCGCCGCCGCGACCTGGGCCCGGAGCTCGGGGGTGAGGATCTGGTGCTGGGTGGACTCCCGGCCCAGCCCGAAGACCAGCGCGTCGTAGCCGGTGAGGTCGATGAGCCCGGCCACCAGCGCCGCCTCGGTGGCCCCGTCCAGGGCGTATTCGGTGCCGAGCAGGGCCAGGGCGTGGGTGAGCGCGGTGTCGTGCCGGTTGTCCCACTCCTGCACCCAGGCGTCCTCGCGCTGGTGGGCGTCCACCACCAGGACCTGGGCACGGCGGGTCGAGGCCCGGGTGGCGATCAGCGGGCTGGTGCGCCCCTCGCCCGCCTCGTTCACCGCCGCCACCTTCACCCCGATGATCGCGCCGCTCGGCAGGCCCCCCAGCCGGGCGGGGGAGGCCTCCACCAGCTGCCCGGCGTCGAAGGTGCGGCCGTCCGCCGCCAGGTAGACCCGGTAGCCCTTGGCCCCCGGCACCTCGGCGAAGCGGACCTCGACCTCGGTGGCGCTGACCCGGGTCGCCGCCACCGCCTCCGGCGGGTTCAACACCAGCGGGGCGCCCGGGTTCAGGAACTCGGTGAGCCCCTTGTAGAGGCCGTAGGCCGCCGCCCGCCGCCAGCGGGGGTCGTGCATGGCCTGGTTGTCGGTCATGCGCAGGCTGCTCCCGTCGGCCAGGCGCACGTTGTCGTGGAACGCGCTCTCGACGAGGACCCCGGGCATGTCGTCGAGGGTCCGGACCTCACCGAAGTTGGCCACCTTGGTGCCGCGATCGACCCAGTTGGGATCCCAGTCCGCCTTGAGCTGGCCCACGAGGCCGGCGTGCACCAGCGCCTGCAGCCGATCGCTCCCGGTAGGGTCGTCGCACGCGCTGGCCGGCGGGTCGTTGGAGTGATCGGGGTAGGTGCCGCAGTTGTAGCGGTAGGTCGCGGTGCCGGCGGCGGTGCTCCGGTCGGCGCCGGACGCGTTGGAGTGGAGCGCAAGGTAGACGTCGGCGTCGTACCACTCCGCGTAGGCCGGCCGGATGCTCACGTCGCCGTACTGGGTGACCGAGGCGGGGGCCTCCTGGAACGCGGCGAAGGGCTCCGCCCCCATGCTCCACCAGGCGTGGCCGCTGGAGTGGGTGCCCGCGCCCAGGCGGGCGGCGTCGCCGATGAGGTAGCGGTCCGCCACCGGCATCAGGGGCGGGGTGATGCGCAAGGTGACCTGCTCGCCCTGGTAGAGGAAGAGCTTGGTCACCGGGCTCCAGCGCCGACCGTGGGTGGTCATGTCGACGAGGAAGTGCATGGGCCCCTGGCTGGCCTCGACCTCGACCAGGGCGTCCTCGTAGCGGTTGGCGCCCGACACGAACCACATCGAGAGGAGCTGCTCCCCGGTGGTCGGCGCCTGCAAGGTGTATTGCAGCGTGGCGTCGGGGGCGCTCGAGACCCGATAGTCGCCGAACAGGCCGCCCTCGCTGTTGCCGTCGGTGAAGGTGCCGGCCAGCTCGGCGTAGCCCGGGTTGCCGTCGTCGACCTCGGCCCCGACGCCGTTCTCGTCCCGCTCCCGCACCAGCACCACCCGGGCCCCCGCGCCCTCGAGGAGCGGGATGAGGTAGCGCACCGCGAGCTGGTGGGTGCCGAAGTCCTCCACGATGCCGTCGCAGGAGCCGCAGCCCTCCCACTTGATGTTGCCGCGCTGGGTGGAGTAGCCGCCGAGGGCGTCGTAGTAGATGTAGCCGTGGCCGGGGCTGATCGCCACGGTGCGCCCGGCCAGGGCCTGGCCCCACGGGAAGCGGTCGGGGTCGGGGCGCACGTTCAGCAGGTGCGGGGGCGGGCCGTGGGGCACCGGCACCGCCTTGGGGGGCAGGAGCCGCTCGCCCGGGCGGGCCACGAGCAGGTCCACTTGCGCCACCCGGGGGGCGAGGGCGGCCAGGGCCCCCACCGCGGCCTCGTAGCGGTTCTCGACGCTGGGGGGCAGGTCGCCGAGGGGCTTGCAGGGCCCCTCGCAGGGGACCTCGAGCCCGATCACCGCCCGGTCCTCGGTCACCTCGAGCCGGCGCACCACCGGGATGGGCCCGGGGGCGTCGGGGTCGGTGAGCACCGCCCGGAGCCGGGCCTCCACCGGTGAGCCGGCCTGGGCTGGCGCGGCGACCAGCACGAGGGAGGCCAGGGGGAGCACCAGGGGGAGGCCAGCGCGCATCTCGTGATGCACTACCCCAAGTGGGGGGATCTGGTCATCGGTGCGAGGCCCGACGCTCAGGGATGGGGTAGCGGTCGGGGACGTCCCGGTTGTCCCGGATCCCGATCGCCTCGCGGTGGATGATGTAGTGGCGCCGGGCCTCCAGGGCGGCCACCCGGGCCGCCTCGTACAGGGCCTCGGCCGCCGGCAGCTCCTCGAGCGCCGCCGCCTCCAGGGCCAGCTCGGCCGCGGCGAGGGCCTCGAGGGCGTGCTCCAGCTTCTTGCCGGTGCGGCCCAGCGCGAAGGCCATCTCCTGCTGGACCTCGGCCTCGAGCTGGCGCTGGTTCGCCTCCACGTCGAGGGTGGACTTCATGCGCTCCAGCGCCGCGGTGTCGTAGCCCTCGGCCTTCAGCCGCGCCGCCACCGCCCGGATGCGCTCCGCCTGGCTCACGCCCCTATTGTACCCCATCCTGGGGTCCCGGGCCGCGGAGCCGTCCCACCCCTCTTCGCCGGGCTTCGCCGGCTGCGCGCTCCGCTCGAGGACCTTCGCACGGCGCGAAGGCACCCGTTTGGGGCAAGACGGCGGGGCGGCGGCTCGGGTATCTCTCGGGGGTGAGGCTCTTTCGACCCACCGGGCACCTGGAGCTGGCGCTGGTGTTCGGCGCGGGGATGCGGGCCTGGCCGCCCCGGCTGCCCGACCAGCCGATCTTCTACCCGGTGCTCAACCGCGCGTACGGCCAGCAGATCGCGAGCCGGTGGAACACCGCGGCCCCCGGGCGGGTGGGGTACGTGACGGAGTTCGAGGTGGACGACGCGGTGGCGGCCCGGTGGCCGCGCCAGGTGGTGGGGGCGTCGGTGCACGAGGAGCTGTGGGTGCCGGCGGAGGCGCTCCCCGAGTTCAACGCGGCGCTGGTGGGCCTCATCCGCGTGGTGGACGCCTTCTACGGCGAGGGCTTCACCGGCCTCGTCCCCGAGACCGGGCCCCTGGCCGGCCTGGACGCGGTGGCCCAGCGGGCGGTGGTCGTCGCGGATCCGGAGGCCGCGGTGGCGGAGTGCCCGGTGCCGGTGTTCCTGCACTACCCGCTGTGGGTACGGATGGGCGCGGGCGAGTGGCAGGATGACTTGCGCGCGGCGTGGGGCGAGCGCCACCGCCACATCGCCCTGCTGGAGGTCGGTGATGCGGGCTGAGCTCGTCAAGGTGGCTTGCACGTTGGTGCTGACCGGGTGCGGGGCGGGTGAGGTGGAGGGCCTGGCGCGTGAAGAGGGAGTGCCCAAGGCCTGGTTGGGCGGGGCGCCGTGGGTCTACACGCGATCCTACGGGCCGACCGACGCGCCGTGGTCGCCGTCGCTCGAGCTCGAGGCAGCCCTCGTGATCCAGGAGGCGCTCCTCGTGGTGCGCGCACAGCCCGAGGAGGTGCTGGTGGTGTGGGGCATCGCTGGGCACTTCCCCACCGAGGCCTGCCCCGACCCCAGGCCGCCGAGCGGGACGAACACCATCGACGACGGCCCGTGCCTCGACTGGTGGGAGCGCCCCCGGATGACCCTCGACCTGACCCACGCCGAGGTCTTCCGGGGCGACCCTCGGGTGCTGTTCGACTACGCCGAGGCGGACCCCGCGCTCCCCGCCCCGGTGCTGGAGGACGGGCGGCTCGAGACCTGGGAGTGGGCCTGGGTCCGGCGCGAGCGCGACGCGCAGCCGGAGCGCGTCTCGATCCAGCACCGGCTCCTCCGGATGCAGTAGGCTCGCCCCATGGCGTGGGTGCTGCTGGTGGTGGCCGGGCTCATGGAGGTGGGCTGGGCGGTGGGGCTCAAGTACACCGAGGGCTTCACGCGGCTGTGGCCCACCGTGGGCACCGCGGCCTCGATGCTGGCGAGCCTGGGCCTGCTCGGGCTGGCGATGCGGGACCTGCCGGTGGGCACCGCCTACGCGGTCTGGGTGGGGGTCGGGGCGGTGGGCACCGCGGCGCTCGGGGTGCTGCTCCTGGGGGAGCCGGTGAACGCGGGCCGGGTGGCCAGCCTGCTGCTCATCGTGGCCGGCATCGTGGGGCTCAAGCTGGCGGGGTAGCTCGGTGCCGACGAGGTCGCGACGGATCACCGCGGCGCGAGCGCGTCACGGAGCACACCCCGGAAGAAGCGCGAGCCGGGATCTGCGTCCGTTCGTTGGTGCCACACCTGGAGGATCGGCACCCGGGGGAGCTCGATGGGGGCCCTCAGGAGGCGGAGCGGGAGCATGCGCGCGACCTGCTTCGCCATCGCAGCGGGGAGCATGGTGGCGTAGTGCGTCCCGACGACACAGGCTGCGGCGACCGAGAACTGCGGCACGGAGACCACGACGCGGCGACGAAGATCGCGTCGGGAGAGCGCGGCATCCACGAGGTCGATGCGGTGTCTGCCGTTGACCTCGACGGCGATGTGCTCGAGCTCGACGAACCGCGCCAGCCCCAATCGGCGCGGGACGCGCGGGTTCTCGGTCCACACCGCGACCACCAGCTCTTCTTCGTAGACTGCTTCCGAGCGCTGCTCGGGTGAAGGGGGCGGGACACCGAGCAGGACGTCGATCTCTCCCGTCGAGAGTCCGTCGCTGGCGATCGCATGGTCGAGCGTGACGATCTGGAGTGTGGCGCCCGGCAGGCGCCCGGCGAACGCTCGAACGATCGCCGGTAGGTTCCCCGCGCCGATGTTGTCGGCGGAGGCCAGCGCGAATCGGCGCGTGCACGTGGACGGGTCGAACCCTCCTCCGGCCTCGACGATCGAGCGGAGCGAGTCGAGAGCGGCATCGAGACGCGGTTTCAGCGCGAGCGCCCGCGGCGTCGCGACGATGCCGCGGCCGCGGCGCACGAAGAGGGGGTCGCCGAGCATGTCACGGAGACGGGCGAGTGCATTGCTGACCGCAGACGGCGTCACGTTCAGGCGGCGCGCAGCCTTGGTCACGCTCCCCTCTTCCAGGACGTGCTGCAGGGTCACCAGCAGGTTCAGATCGGCGGCCTCAATACTCAATACTGGTGATAATATATGTAATGACTCATCAATTGTCATGAGATGTTGCCGCGCTTAGCGTGAGCGCGTGGCTCTGAGGTTCGAGCGGCGCGCCCGCAAGATCTGGCTCTTCGCGCACCTCGGCACCTCGGCTGCCTGGCTCGGGGTGTCGATGGGCATGACCGCACTGAGCGTCGTTGGCGCGGTCGGTGAGCCGGTCCTGGCCTCGGCGGCCTACCAGATCATGCACGTGTTCGATCTGGCGCTGGTGATTCCCACCGTCCTGTCTTCCATCGTCAGCGGTTGCGTGTTGTCGCTCGGGACCCAGTGGGGCTTGACGCAGCACTGGTGGATCGTCGCGAAGCTCGCGATGGCGACGTCAATCCTCGTGACTGCGGCGGTGTGGGAGAACTTCCTCGTTCGCGGGCTCGCCTCACGGGCCCAGGAGCTGCATGGCACCGAGCCCATCCAGCTCGCGGCCTGCATGGCGGTCTTCCTCGTGCTCCTTTGGGCAGCCACGTGGCTCTCGGTGTTCAAGCCTCGCGGACGAACACCTTGGAGCACCATGCCTCGAAGTCAGTGAGGTGTCGGCCGGCCCCGACACGCTGAGCTTCAGGAGGTGGTGCCCAAGGCCTGGTTGGGTGGGGCGCGTGGGCCTATACCCGGTCCTACGGGCCGGCCGATGCGCCGCGCTTGGCCCCGTTGGTCGGGGGTGGCGATGCGGGACCCGCCGGCGGGCTGCCTACGCGGTCTGGGTGGGGGCGGTGGGTAGTCGACGCGAGGCCGAAGCCTGTAGCCTTCACCGAATGACCCCGGTTTCGACGGTGCTCCTCCTGGCCGCGATCGCCCATCCGCTGGTGCGTCCCACGGAGGCGGGGCCCGTGCGCGGGATCGCGCAGCCGGCCACGAAGACCTGGGCCTGGCTCGGCGTCCCCTACGCGAAGCCCCCGGTCGGGGCGCTCCGGTGGAGGGCGCCCGAGCGTCCCGTGGGCTGGACCTCGCCCCGCGACGCTGCCCACTTCGGCTCGGCCTGCGCCCAGATCGCGACGTTCCAGGGGCCGCCGAGCCCGATGGGTGAGCCGGTCGGCTCCGAGGATTGCCTCACGCTGAACGTCTGGCGGCCGGCGACGAAGGAGAAGCTCCCGACCCTTGTGTTCATCCACGGCGGCTCGAACGTCGCCGGCTACTCTGGCGACCCGCTCTATGACGGCGCGGAGCTCGCCGCCCGGGCGCGCGCGGTGGTCGTCTCGGTGAACTATCGCCTGGGCGTCTTCGGATGGTTCGCGCACCCGTCTTTGCGCACCGGGACGGACGCCCTCACCGACTCCGGAAACCTGACCCTGCTCGACCTCGTGGCCGCGCTGCGCTTCGTCAAGGCCAGCATCGCCGGCTTTGGCGGCGACCCGGAGAACATCACCGTGATGGGCCAGTCTGCCGGCGCGGTGAATACGTACTCCTTGATGATGTCGCCGCTCGCCGCTGGGTTGATGACGCGGGCGATCGTGCTGACCGGCGCGCGCCTCAGCAAGCCGAGCGAAGACCGCGAGGCCTACGCGAAGAAGGTCTTCCACGCCCTGCTCGAACGTACCGGCGCGCCGAGCACGGACGATCCAGAGGCGCAGCGCGCGCTCCTGCTCGCGCAAGACACCGCGACGTTGCTGAAGGCTGCGTCGGGCGTCCCGAGCCCGGGTTGGGCATCGGCGGACGGCGCGGTGATCCCCAAGGATGCGGCGGCGGCCATCGCTGCGCGTCGCTTCGCGAACATCCCCCTGTTGGTCGGGCTGACCCGTGATGAGGGCAAGTTCTTCGTCCCCGATACGTTCCGCGTCTCCGAGAGCGAGCGCATCGCAGCGATGGAGGGCTTCGATCCCGATCACCCTCCGCCCGCAGGGCTGGCGCTCACCGACCTCATCAAGGACCCGGTGGTGTTCGCGGAGCGCTCTGAGCAGATGAACCAGTGGATCGTCGGCATGGTCGACCGCACCTTGGGCGAGCTCGGACCGAAGCTGGATCGCCTCTATGTGATGCGCTTCGATTGGGCCGAGCAGGTCGAGCCGTGGCGGACCATCCTGGGGGCGAGCCACGCCATGGAGCTGCCGTTCGTGTTCCACAACTTCGGGCGGAACTACTTCTCCTGCGCGTTCGGGCGCGCGAATCGCCCGGGGCGGGAGGCGCTGTCGCGGGTGATGATCGCGAGCATCGCCGCCTTCATCCGCACCAGCGACCCGAACACGCCCGCGCTGGGCCTGCGCTGGAGGCCCTGGCGTCCAGAGGCGCCGTCGCGGTTGGTGTGGAACGCCGACGCGCGCACCGTGCGACTGAGCATCGTCGCCGAATGAGGTCGTCGCGCCCTCGATCCGTGCCGGTCCAGGGGCCCGAGCGACGGGATGTGGGCTGGCAGGCGCGGGTCGACCCGCGGCAGATCTTCCGCGATCCGTCCGAGGGATCTTCATCGGGCCTGGGCTACATTGCTCACCATGCGCAAGGTGCAGGGCGCCGGCCCCCGACCCGCTGAGCTCCAGGACGTGGCGGCCGTGGGGCCGTCGCAGGCCGCCCCTCGGGCGGATCCGGAGGCCTCACGCGATCTGGGCCAGGAGGCGGCGCTCGGCATGAGCGCGCCCCGGCTCGAGGCTTCCCAGGGGGCGGCGCGAGTGCGGGTGCCCAACGGGGTCCTGGCGGTGCGGGCCGGCACCCAGGATCTCGTGCCTCGCAAGATGATCGGCACCGTCGCCCTCGAGGGGGGGCGGCCCACCCTGATCCCCCTCGACGGCTCCGGGGCTCGCCCCCTCGTCGGCGCCGAGGGGCTGGCGGATGGGGCGGTGGTCGAGGTCGAGACAAAGCCGGGGGCGCCGCAGGTCGAGGTGGCGGGGGCCGGGGCGCTGGCGGAGCCTGGCACCGCGCTGGCCAAGCTGTACGGCATCCTCGCGAAGCATGGCATCGACCCGAGCTTCCCGCCCGAGGTGGACGAGGAGGTGCAACAGATCCTGCAGAACCCCGGGCTGGACGATCCCCAGCTGGAGGATCTCACCCACCTGCCCTTCATCACCATCGACAACGAGGGCTCGAAGGACCTCGACCAGGCCATGTACATCGAGCGCACCGCCGCCGGTGGGTACAAGGTGTACTACGCCCTGGCCGACGCCGCGCACTACGTGCGGCCGGGGACCGCGCTCTACGCGGAGGCGGTGAAGCGCGGGGTGACCTACTACATGCCTGGGATGGCGGTGCCGATGCTGCCGCGGGCGCTGAGCGAGGGCCTGGTGTCCCTGAACGAGGGCGTGGATCGCCGGGCCCTCACCATGGTGACCGAGCTGGACGCGCGCGGGCAGGTGCTCGGCACCGAGGTGCGCCGCACCAGGATCCGCTCCCAGAAGAAGCTGACCTACGAGGGCGTGCAGACCTACTTCGACCGGCCCGAGGGGCACCCGCTGGCCGGACAGGCCTTCACCGAGACGCTGGAGCTGTTGAAGGCGGTGGGCGAGCTGCGGATGCGCGACGCCGAGGAGCGCGACGTGGTGCGCATCAACAGGAAGGAGGTCAGGCACGGGCTGGATCCCGAGGACCCGCGTCGATTCGTGACCTATGCGCGTGGGCGGAACGAGGTCGAGAAGTGGAACGAGCAGATCTCGCTCCTCTGCAACGCCGAGGGGGCGAAGATCATGGAGGCGGAGGGCAACGCGCCCCACGTCACCCCGATCTACCGCGTGCACCCCGAGCCGATGGGCAAGCGCCTGCACGACTTCCGGCGCCGGGTGGAGGCGGCGGCGCGGTCCCACGGCCTCGATGATCCGGTGTGGATCTGGCGGAGCGATCAGAGCCTCGCCGACTACCTGGCCCAGCTCCCAGAGGGCGGGCCCCACGCGCGGCTCGCCGCCGCGATCCAGCGCCAGGCGGTCATGGTGAACATGGCGAGCGAGTTCTCGGTGGAGGCGGGCCGGCACCACGGGGTGGGGGCCGAGCCCTACGCGCGCTTCTCGAGCCCGATGCGGGAGCTGGTGGGCATCTTCACCCACAAGGAGGCGCTCGAGAAGCTGGGCTTCGTGGAGCCCGAGGGCTGGCCGTTCGAGGATCCCAAGGCCAACCAGGCCGAGGTGGTCGAGGTGGCCAACCGCACGAGGAAGCTCCAGAACCAGATCGAGAAGGAGGCGGACCTGCTCGTGCTCGACCAGCACCTGCAAGCCGACCTGCAGTCGCAGTTCGAGGCGCGCCGGGTGTGGCGGGGCACCATCATGGGCCTCACGTCGACCAAGGCGTACATCCAGATGGACGACCCGCCCCTGGAGGTGAAGCTGTACCTCAGCGACCTCGCGGAGCGCTTCGACACCGAGCTGGAGCTGGACGAGACCGGGGCGATCGCGCGGAGCGTGAACCCCGCGCGCCTCGGGGACCTCACGCTGGGAGACGAGGTCGCGCTGCGGCTGGACCGGCTCGACGCGGGCAAGCAGCGCTACGTGTTCACGCCGCTCATCGAGAACGGGCGACCCACACCAGGCAAGCGGTGATGAAGACGACGAAGGAGAGCGAGGCCCCGTACTTGAGCCGCATCACCGCCCGGTACTCGCTCGTGGCGCCGGTGAGGCGCCACAGCTGAGCGCCGTTCAGCACCGCCCCCGCCGCGCCCACCCCGCCGAACACGATGCCCACCGTGGGGTGGACGGCGTGCAAGGTGGCCGTCACCGTGGCCAGCCCGACCGCGTAGCCGACCACGAAGAAGCGGCGCACTCCGGCCAGGCCGTAGGTGGCGGCGAAGGTGTGATCGCCGTTCGCGCGATCCTCGTCCATCTGGAAGACCTGGCTCACCGGGTAGAGGCTCAACAGGAGCGCCGCGACCCCGAGGCCCGCCGCGAGCATGAAGGGGTCGAGGGCGCGGCCACCGCCCGCGAGGTAGCCCATCCAGAAGGTGTTGGTGCCGGTGCCGACGCCCACCGCGGCCAGGCTGAGCCAGGGGTGCCCCTTCCAGCGGGGCCCGCGCCGGCTGTAGGCGACCGAGAGGGCCATCGTGATGAGCCACAGCGCAACGAAGGTTGCACCTCGAGGGATCGCGAGGACGAGCCCCAGCGCCTGGAGGGCGAGGGCGGCGTGGTGCATCCACGGCCGCATCTTCGGGGGGTGCTCGACCCCGCCGATCGGGCCGTCGTCGTCGTCCCAGAACGAGTTGTAGGCGGTGACCCCGCCGTTCAAGAGGACGTGCACGTTGAGGAGCTGGAGCAGGAAGGGTTGCAGGGCGAGCTCACGGTTGTAGAGCCCGCCCAACAGGTAGCCGCCGGAGAGGATCAGGAGCTGGTAGTGCACCCTCAGGTGCACGAGGAACGCGCGGAGCTCCGCCGCCCGCATCAGACCGGGGCCCAGGGGACCCGGGCGACCTTGCCCTCCACGTCGGGGGTGAGCCGGGCCACCTGCTCCGCGAAGAGCGCCGGATCCTGGGTGGTGAGGAGCTGGTGGGCCCCGTGGCCGCCGCGCGCGCCGCTCGCGAGGTCGTGGGGCCCGGGGGCGCGGGCGCGGCCGGCGCGGCGCAAGGTGTCTTCCACCACCCGCGCCGTCTCCTCCGCCGGGTCCACGAAGGTGACGCCCTCGGGGGCGACCCGGCGCAAGGTGGGCAGCAGGAACGGGTAGTGGGTGCAGCCGAGGATCACCGTGTCGACCCCGGCCGCGAGGAGCGGGGCGAGGTAGGCGCGGGCCGCCTCGTGGGCCTCCTCGCTCTCGGTGCGCCCGGACTCGACCAGGGGCACGAAGGCGGGGCAGGCCACCTGGTGCACGGTGAGGTCCTGGTCGAGGGCCTCGGTCGCGGTCACGTAGGCGCCGGAGGCCACGGTGCCGGCGGTGGCGAGCACGCCGACCCGGCGGCTCCGGCTCACCGCGGCGGCGGCGGCGGCGCCGGGGTGGATGACGCCGAGGGCGTGCTCGTCGCCGACCCCCGCCTGGACCTCGGCGAGGGCGGTGGCGCTCGAGACGTTGCACGCCATCACCACGAGCTTGGCCCCGCGCTCGAACATGTAGCGTGAAAGCGAGCCTGCGAACCCGCGGATCTCGTCCAGGGGGCGGCCGCCGTAGGGGACGTGGGCCTGGTCGGCCACGTAGATGAAGCGCTCTTCCGGCATACGCCGCTGGATGGCGGCGGCCACGGTGAGCCCGCCCACCCCGGAGTCGAACAGGCCGATGGGCGCCTCGGACGACCGCGTGGGCAGCAGGCCGTGCCCGAAGCCGCCGCGGGGGATGACCCCGACGTCGGGGCTGGACCACAGTGAGGGGACCGCGATCATGCTGGGGCTCAACACCAGGGGGCCTCGGGGGGCGTCCCTTGGCAGGCGCCTGCCTCGGGCTCCGGATGCACCTAGCAGGCCGGGGCGGACCCGTCCAGCGGACCCGCCGTTGACCGACCGGCTCGGATGCCCGACAACCGGGGCCATGTCTCGCGCCTGGCCTGTCGTCCCCCTGCTCCTGTTGGGGGCGTGCTCCGGTGAAACCACCCAACCGCAGGTGAACCTCTGCGCCGAGCGGGTCTGCGCGGTGGCGGGCACCACCTGCGATCCGGCCGACGGCGAGTGCAAGTGCGGGGCAGGCGGCGCGCTCTGCTCGGGCCAGGATCTGTGCGACGCCGCGGCCTCCACCTGCGTGAGCCCGGTGTGCAGCGCCGGGACCCGGTGGGCGCCGGGGCAGGCCATCTTTCGCGAGGTCACCGCCGACTGGGGCCTCGAGGCGCTCGCGGTGCAGGGCACCCGGGTGGCGGTGGGCGACTTCGACGGCGACGGGCGCCCGGATCTGTTCGTGCGCGCGGGTGGCAACGGGGTGGACGAGTGGGATGGCACCCGCCGCTCCTGGCTCCTCCGGAACACCGGCGGTGGCTTCGAGGACGTGACCGAGAGCTCCGGGGTGCGCCAGACCCGGGTGAGCACCATCGCGGTGGGGCGCCCGGGCGAGGTGGTGGCCTTCGCCGACGTCGACAACGACGGCGACCTCGACGTCTACACCGGGATGACCACGGGAGTGGACGGCGCCCTCGCGGGCGAGACGAGCGAGCTCATGCTGAACGATGGGCAGGGCCACTTCCAGCTCGGCCCCGAGGACAGCGGCCTGCGCCGGGTGGGTGACGCGGACATCGTGGCCGGCGCCACCTTCGTGGACGCGGATAGGGACGGGAACATCGACCTGTGGGTCGGGCAGCACAACTACGCCCCGGCCGGGACCAACGACACCATCTTCAAGCAGGACTACCTCTACAAGGGCGACGGGGCGGGCCGCTTCAGCGACATCACCGCGCAGGCTGGCTTGACGACGGTGGACTGGGAGAACCTGGACGACGTCGACATGGGGTTGGCCCACAGCCGGGCGTGGTCCTCGCTCGCGTGTGACCTGAACGACGACGGCGCCCCCGAGCTCCTCGCGGCGTCCTACGGCCGTGCCCCCAACCACCTCTGGCAAGGTAGCTTGACGGGGGACGGCGCGCTCTCCTTCACCAACCGCTCGGTGGTCTCGGGCTACGCCTACGACGACGACTTCACCTGGCAGGACAACGAGTTCGCCCGGTGCTACTGCCAGCGCTTCTCCTTCGCCGAGGGGTGCGACGAGGTCGGCCCGCCCCGGATCACCTGCAGCAGCCAGAACTGGAGCCACACCACGGATCGGCGGCCCTTCCGGCTCGGCGGGAACAGCGGCACCACGGTGTGCGCGGACGTGAACAACGACGGGGCGATGGACCTGCTCACCACCGAGATCACCCACTGGTGGGCGGGGAGCGGGGCGGACCAGTCCGAGCTCCTGCTCAACACCGGCGAGGCCGAGGTGCGCTTCACCCGGCCCGGGCAAGCGGCCACCGGCCTCACCCGGACCCACTCCGGCGTGGCGTGGGACCAGGGCGACATGACCGCGGCGGTGTTCGACTTCGACAACGACGGCTGGCCCGACGTCTACATCGGGGCCTCCGACTACGCGGGCAACCACGGGCTCCTCTTCCACCAGACCGAGGCCGGCAAGTTCGAGGCGGTGCCGATCACCGAGGGCATCGACCACCACCGCAGCCACGGGATCGGCGTGGCCGACTTCGACGGGGACGGCGACCTCGATCTGGTGCTCGGGCACTCGCGGGCGCGCTGCGACGCCACCCTCCCCGACGACTGCTACCCCACGCGCCAGGTGCGGATGTTCGAGAACACCTACGGCCAGGGCGGCAACTGGGTGCAACTCGACCTGCAGGGGGGCGAGGGCACCAACCGCTCCGCGATCGGGGCCCGGGTCGAGGTCAGCGCTGGTGGCGTGACCCAGACCCAGGAGGTGGGCGGCGGGCACGGTCACTACGGCATCCAGCACCAGCGGGTGCTCCACTTCGGCCTCGGGGCCGCGTGCGAGGCAGAGGTGACGGTGCGTTGGCCGGATCGATCCCTGACCACCCAGACCTTCCGGGTGGTGGCGGGGCACCGCTTCAAGGTCGTCCAGGGGCAGGACCCGAGCCTGGCTCAGTAGGCCAGGCTCGAGCAGGGATCAGACGGGGGTCGAGATCTTGATGTCCTTGGTCATCTTCTTGGTGGTCGCCTTGGGCAGCTTCACGTGCAGGATGCCCTTGTCGAAGGTGGCCTCCACGTGGCCGGAGTCGATCTCCACCGGCAGCGGGATGTTCCGCTCGAAGTGGCCGTAGGACCGCTCCGTCCGGTAGTACCCGTCCTCCTTGGAGGTCTCCTCCACGTTCTTCTCACCGTCGATGTGGATGACGTTGTTCTCCACCTTCACGTGGATGTCCTTGACGTCCATCCCCGGGAGCTCCGCGGTGAGCTCCAGGTAGTTCTTCTTGTCGGCGAGGTCGACGCTGGGGGCGAAGCGGACCGGCGAGAAGTCACCGAACCAGCTGTCCTCGTCCATCCGGAGGGGGAGGACGCCCCACGTCGGGTCGTCGAAGAACCGCTCCAACATCCTGTCCATGTCCCGGCGCATCTGCACCAGCGGATGCTCCTTCTTCGCGATGGGCTTGTTCTCCGCCAGGGTTCTCTTGAAGGGAATGAGCTCCTTGAGGGGCTTCATGGCTACGCTCCTTTCCGCCAGCTCGGGAGGGTCGGGTGAGAAGCGCTCGACCACCGAGGGGTGGCGAATGTACCTATCAGGTAGCCACGGTGTGCGCTCTGTCAACGCGGGGCGCTGGGCACGGCGGCCATGGCCGCTTCGCCCTCGCCAGACGCCACAATCGCCCCGGCCGCCGGCAAGAGGAGCACGCCTTGGCCGGACGCCAACGTCAGATCCGGCGCGCGCTCGAAGCTGAATCGCAGTTCACCTTGCAGGCCGAGGAGGACGCGCGGGCCGTCGTCGGCGGGGAGCCGGGCCTCGGCCCCCGCCGGTCGCACGAGGGCGAGGGTGAAGTGCTCGGCCGGGGTCCGATAGCAGAGGAGGCCGGGGCGCTCGGCCACCGGCCGGCGCACGTCGGGCGGGTGAGGCGTGAAGTCGACGATGCGCAAGAGCTCTTGCACATCGACGTGCTTGGAGGTGAGCCCGCCCCGGACCACGTTGTCGGAGCTGGCCATGATCTCGACCCCCTCGCCCCGCAGGTAGGCGTGCAGGCGGCCCGCGCCGAGGTAGAGGGCCTCGTCCCGCGCCAGCACCACCAGGTTCAGCACGAGGGGGGCGAGGATGCCGACGTCGTCGGGGTAGCGCTCGGCGAGGTCGAGGACCCAGGTGAGGGCGGGGTCGCGGCTCGGGAGGGCTCGGGCCGCGGCGGCGGCGGCACGGGCCCAGGCGGCGCGCGCGGCGGCCTCGGACCCCATGAGCCGTCGATAGAACGGGGCGAGCCCCTCGGCGGCCAGGGTGTCGAGGAGCGGGTCGAGGTCTGGGGCGCCCAGGCCGCGGAGGTTCTGCAAGATTACCTGCGGCTCGCGGAAGCCCTCGAGCGCCTCGAAGCGGCCGCGCGCCACCAGGAGCTCGGGCTTGGGGTTCGGGTCGCGGTAGGAGCGGGCCTCGTGATCGAGGGGGAGGCCCGCGGCCTGCTCTCGTTGAAAGCCGGCTTGCGCCTGGGTCGGATCGGGGTGGCACTGCACGCTCAGGGGCTCGGCCGCCGCGAGGTACTTGAGGAGGAAGGGCAGCCCCCCGAAGCGGGCCGCCACCCGCGGGCCCAACAGGGCGCTCGGATCCGCGGCGATCACCTGATCCAGGGGCCGATCCGAGGCCTCGAGCACCCGCGAAGGGGCGCGGGGGTGCGCGCCTACCCACAGCTCGGCCTGGGGCGCGCCGGTGGGCGCGCGGCCGAGGAGGCGGGGGATGGCGGTCCGGGATCCCCAGGCATAGGCCTGGACCACGTTGTCCAGGTGCAGCACCCGGCGGGGCTCGCTCTCGGGCTCCACGGTGGGCGCCATTATGGAGCCCGATATCACACCTGTCGATCGGAGGGCGGTGGCTCGGGGGTGACATCGATGACCGGGCCCTGCCTGGTCTTCGGGGGCCAGTTCGCGACGAAGGGCTCCTGGGGCCAGGGCGCGGGGCTCGGGGTGACCACCTCGACCTTGGCCGCGGCGCGGGCCAGGTAGCCCCGGACCGCGCCCTTCATGACCCCCCGCAGGCCGGGGATGAGGCACGCGAAGCCTACCAGGTCGGTGAGGATCCCGGGGGTCACCAGGAGCACGCCGGCCACCAGGATGATCGCGCCGTCGAGGAGCGCGTCGGTGGGCACGTGCCCCTGCTGGGTCTCGGTCTGGATACGACGCAGCACGTCGAGCCCGGCCCGCTTGGCCAGGCTGGCCCCGACCACGCCGGTGGTGATGACCAGGGCGAGGGTGCCGACGCCACCGATGCGGCTTCCGAGCTCGACGAGGAGGGTCATCTCGACGGCCGGGACCACGATGAAGAGGAGCGCCAGGTATCCCACGACTCACGAGAACACGAAGCACGCGCGATGGCCCGTCAATCCTGACCCCGGGCCCCCGTCCCACCCTCTCCGCCGGGCTTCTCCCGGCTGTGCGCTCCGCTCGCGATTCCCCCGCCTCGGCCCGAAAAGCCTGGTAGTACGAGGGACATGCACCGCGCGCCGCTCCTCGAGCTGCTGGCCCGCTACCGCGAGGGCCCCCGGATCACCGAGCAGGAGCGGGCGCCGCTGGATCGCCTGGAGGCGTTCGTGCGGCGGGAGCCGGCCTGCTTCGAGCGGAGCACCGTCGAGGGGCACATCACCGGCTCCGCGTGGATCCTGAGCCACGACGGCGCGGCGTGCCTGCTCACCCACCACAAGAAGCTCGGCCTCTGGCTCCAGCCGGGCGGGCACGCGGACGGCGACGCCGACGTGCTCGCGGTGGCGCTGAAGGAGGGCCGGGAGGAGTCGGGGATCGCCGAACTCGAGGCCCTGAGCCCGGAGATCTTCGACGTGGACGTGCACGAGATCCCGGCCCGCAAGGGAGAGCCCGCGCACCTGCACTACGACGTGCGCTTCGCCCTCGTGGCGCCGGCGGGGGCGGAGTTCGTGGTGTCCGAGGAGTCCCACGACCTCGCCTGGGTGCCGCGGGCCGAGGTGGCACACTACAACACCGACGACTCGGTGCTGCGGATGGCCGCGAAGTGGGACACCCGCACTTAGGATTTGCTTGGCCCCGCGCAAGTAGCTACATCCACCGCGTCTCGAGCCCCCGTACCCAAGGAACCGTGATGAACGCCTACGACGTCCTCTCCTTCACCGACACCTTCGTGCACCGCCACCTGGGCCCCAGCGAGGGCGACGTGGCCGAGATGCTCGCGCTCCTCGGGGTCGACTCCCTCGACGCGCTCGCGAAGGAGGCGGTGCCGGACGCGATCCAGATGCAAGGTAGCTTGTCGATCGGGCCGGCCCGCGGTGAGAGCGAGCTGTTGGCCGAGCTGAAGGCGACCTTGCAGAAGAACGTGCTCACCCGCTCCCTCATCGGGATGGGCTACTACGGCTGCCACACCCCGCCGGTGGTCCTGCGGAACGTGCTCGAGAACCCCGGCTGGTACACCGCCTACACCCCCTACCAGGCCGAGATCGCCCAGGGCCGCATGGAGGCCCTGGTGAACTACCAGACCATGGTGGCCGACCTCACCGGGCTGCCCCTCGCCAACGCCTCGCTCCTCGACGAAGGCACCGCGGCGGCAGAGGCGATGAGCATGTGCTTCGCGGTGGCCCGCCACAAGAAGCACGGCTTCTTCGTGGCCGAGGACTGCCACCCCCAGACCATCGCGGTGATGCAGACCCGGGCCAAGCCCCTCGGCATCCACCTGGTGGTGGGGCCGCTGTCGGCCATCGACTACGCGGCGCAGGATCTGTTCGGGGTGCTGGTCCAGTACCCGAACACCGACGGCGACCTCGTCGACTACCGCACCCTCGTCGACGCGGCCCACGCGGCCGACGCCCTGGTGGTGGCGGCCACCGACCTGCTCGCCCTGACCCTGCTCACCCCGCCCGGGGAGTGGGGCGCGGACATCGCCATCGGCTCCGCCCAGCGCTTCGGGGTGCCGATGGGCGGCGGCGGCCCCCACGCCGCCTTCATGTCGACGAAGGACGAGCACAAGCGGCACATGCCCGGCCGCATCATCGGGGTGTCCAAGGACGCCAAGGGCAAGCCGGGCTACCGCCTCTCGCTCCAGACCCGCGAGCAGCACATCCGCCGCGACAAGGCCACGAGCAACATCTGCACCGCGCAGGTGCTCCTCGCGGTGATGGCCGGGATGTACGGGGTCTACCACGGGCCGAAGGGCCTGGTGGCCATCGCCCAGCGGGTGCGGGCGATGACCGCAACCCTGGTTGCGGGCCTGCGCAAGCTGGGCTTCGAGATCTCCGACGCGGAGCGCTTCGACACCTTCCGGGTGAAGCTCGACGCGGCCAGGCAGGCCGAGATCCTGGCCCGGGCCGAGGCAGCGCGGCTGAACCTGCGTGTCTACGAGGGCGGCGACCTGGGTGTTGCGCTCGACGAGACCTGCGACGTGGCGGTGCTCGACGCGGTGCTGGCGGTGTTCTCTGGCAAGGCGCCCGGCTTCACCGCGGCCGAGCTGGCCAAGGGGGTGGGGCTCGAGTACTCCGCGCCCTTCGCCCGCACCTCGGCGTTTTTGACCCACGAGGTCTTCAACCGCTACCACAGCGAGACCGAGATGCTCCGCTACCTCCACCGGCTGGAGGTGAAGGACCTCGCCCTCAACACCTCGATGATCCCGCTCGGCTCGTGCACGATGAAGCTCAACGCCACGAGCGAGATGATCCCGGTGACCTGGCCCGAGGTGGGGGCGCTCCACCCCTTCGCGCCGGCGGAGCAGGTCGAGGGCTCGATCGCGATGTACCGCCAGCTCGAGGCCTGGCTCAGCGACATCACCGCGTTCCCCGCGGTCTCGCTGATGCCCAACGCGGGCTCCCAGGGCGAGTACACCGGCCTGCTGGTGATCCGCGCCTACCAGGAGGACAAGGGCGAGGGGCACCGGAACGTCTGCCTCATCCCGACCTCGGCCCACGGCACCAACCCCGCCTCGGCGGTGATGGCCGGCATGAACGTGGTGGCGGTGAAGTGCAACGACCGGGGCGACATCGACCTGGCCGACCTCGAGGCCAAGGCGGCCCAGCATGCGAGCAACCTGTCTTGCATCATGGTGACCTACCCCTCGACCCACGGGGTGTTCGAGGCGGGCATCAAGCAGATCTGCGAGATCGTCCACCGCCACGGCGGCCAGGTGTACCTGGACGGCGCCAACATGAACGCCCAGGTCGGCCTGTGCCGGCCCGGTGACTTCGGGGCCGACGTCTGCCACCTGAACCTGCACAAGACCTTCTGCATCCCCCACGGGGGCGGCGGCCCGGGCATGGGCCCGATCGGCGCGGCGGCCCACCTGGCCCCGTTCCTCCCCGCCCACCCCTTCAGCGATCACAAGGCCGAGAAGGCGATCGGGCCGGTCTCCGCGGCGCCCTACGGCAGCCCCAGCATCCTGCCGATCTCGTGGATGTACATCGGGTTGATGGGTTCGGACGGCCTGAAGAAGGCGACCCAGGTGGCCATCCTGAACGCGAACTACATGGCGAAGCGCCTGGAGGCCCACTACGAGGTGCTCTACCGGGGCGACCACGACCGCGTGGCCCACGAGTTCATCCTCGACATGAGGGACTTCAAGCGCACCGCGGGGGTCGAGGTCGAGGACGTCGCCAAGCGCCTCATGGACTTCGGCTTCCACGCCCCCACCATGAGCTGGCCGGTGCCTGGCACGATCATGGTGGAGCCCACCGAGAGCGAGTCGAAGGCCGAGCTGGACCGGTTCTGCGACGCCCTCATCGCCATCCGGGAGGAGATCCGGGCGATCGAGGCCGGGAAGCTCGACCGTGAGGACAACCCCCTCAAGAACGCGCCCCACACCGTCGACGCGGTGTCGGGCACCGAGTGGCCGCACGCGTACAGCCGCGAGCAGGCCGCGTTCCCGGCGCCCTACCTCAGGGCCGCGAAATACTGGCCCCCCGTCGCGCGTATCGACAACGCGTACGGGGATCGTAACCTGGTGTGCACCTGCCCGCCGATGGCGGACTACGGCCTCTGAGCCGGGGCCCGAGGAGAATTCGACCGATGAATGACGCAGTTCGACAGGAGCTCGAGGCCCTGGTGAGTGACAACCCGGTGGTCCTGTTCATGAAGGGCCGCCGGCGCATGCCGCAGTGCGGGTTCAGCGCCCAGGTGGTGTCCATCCTGGACCAGCTGCTCGAGGACTACCTCACGGTGAACGTCCTGGACCGGCCGGAGATCCGCGAGGGGATCAAGGCCTACTCCGAGTGGCCGACCATCCCCCAGCTCTACGTGAAGGGTGAGTTCGTCGGCGGCGCCGACATCGTGACCCAGCTCTTCCAGGAGGGGCAGCTGCACGGGATGTTGGGCGTGCAGATGAAGGAGGCGGTGCCCCCGGTCGTCACCGTCACTGACGGAGCCAAGGCCGCCTTCGCCGACGCCCTGAACGACAACCCCGGCACCTTCATCCGCTTCGAGGTCGACGCCCGGTTCCGGCCCGCCCTCGACCTCGACGGCCCCAAGGACACCGACTTCAAGGTCGAGACCAACGGCCTCACCGTCCTGGTGTCGCGCATGAGCGCGGAGCGCGCCAACGGCGCCACCATCGACTACGTGGGCGGTGACTCGGGCGGCTTCAAGATCGACAACCCCAACGAGCCCCCGCGGGTGCGCCAGATGGGCCCCAAGGAGCTCCGGGACCGGCTGAAGGGCGAAGAGGGCCTCGTGCTCCTCGACGTCCGCACCGCCGAGGAGGCCGCGTTCGCCGGCATCGAGGGGGCGCGCCTCTTCGATCAGGGCACCGCGGAGTGGCTCGAGGGCGCCGACAAGGACACCGTCCTCGTCTTCATGTGCCGAAGCGGCGCCCGGTCGCAGATGGCGGCCGAGCAGTACCTCCAGAAGGGCTTCAAGAAGGTCTACAACCTGGCGGGGGGCATCCTGGCGTGGAGCCAGGAGGTCGACCCCAGCGTCCCGCGCTACTGACCGGCTACTCCACCACCACCCGGTCCGTCCCGCTCCGCCCGAACACCTCCGGCGCGTACATCTCCTCCGCCTTCGTGGGTGAGGCCACGAAGGTGCCGGGGGTGGTGGCTCGCGCGTAGTACGTGTACTCGTGCACGCCCTCCCACAGGAGGGTCGAGAACGCCTCCACGCGGTCGTCCCGCAGGTTCTCGTGCTCGTACCACGGCCGGTACCACCACCAGCCGTAGGGCGCGCGCTCGGGGGCCGCGGGGTCCGGGGGCGGGGTGGTCGACACCGCGAGGGCCGGGTTCAGGGGCTCGAAGCCGGCGGGGAGCGGGTCCACCAGGGCCACGTGGTAGCGCCGGCTCGGCGCCACCATCTGCAAGGTGACCTTCACCCGGGAGCCTGCCTTCACGTGCCAGACGCCGTCGTCACCCTTCTGCACGTCCGCGGGATCGTCGACCGCGGCGTAGCTCCGCACCACGCTGAAGCCGCGCTCCAGCGGCTCGAGCTTCAGGTCCTCGGGCGCGTAGCGCATCCCGATCCGATAGTAGAGGCGGCCGGGGCCGTCCTTGCCGATCCACAGCGGGGTGGTGCTCTCGGGCACCGCGGCCATCGGGATGTCCACCCGGTGGGTCTCGGTGGTGCGGCCCTTGAAGCGGTGCTCGCCCGCGAAGCCCTTGCCCAGCCACACCCGCGCCACGAAGTTTGGCGTCACCTTCTCGTAGGTGCGGAAGTAGCGGTTCAGGGCGAGGAGCACCCAGACGCTCTCCTGGGTGTTGTGCCAGCGGCCTCGGACCCGGTGGGCGAGGAGGCCCCGCACCAGCTTCGGGATGAGGTCGCTGTTCGGGGTGTCGCGGAGCAGGCCCTCGAGGAGGAGGCCGTCCACCCGCCGATCCGAGTGCAAGAGGAGGTGGGCCCCCTCGGTGTAGCCGGTGACGAAGTGGGCGGTGCCCGCCTCCTCGGTGACCCGGGTGGCCAGCTGGCGCCGCAGGTCCTTGAGCGGGCCCTGGGAGTCCTTGCCGTCCACCAGCACCGGGTAGAGCCAGCCGAGCACCTCGAGGTTGGCCTTCTGTACCCCGCCCTCGTTCCGCAAGACGACCTGCGCGCTCCGGTCGTCGAGGTCACCCAGGAGGGCCCGGACGTAGAGGGCGTAGGCGGTGATCGCGTTCCGCGCGTGCACCCCGTAGTTAGCCGGGATGTGCCGCTCGATCGCGCGCAGGTACTCGTGGGCCCGGCCCAGGGTCTGCTTGGGCACGGTGGCGCCGGCCGCCTCGGCCCGCACCAGGGCGTGGGCCACGTGCACGGTCAGGAACGGCCACGAGGGCTGCCCCACCCGCCAGAAGCCCCAGCCGCCGTCGCGGTTCTGGAGCCGGACCAGCTTCTCGATGTCCCGCTCCACCGCCGCCGCCACGTCCGCCGCCTTGGGGAGGCCGGGGGCCTCGAAGGCCTGCAAGACGTCCTTCAGCGCGTTCACCGAGAGCAGGCGCGAGGCCACCTGCTCCGAGCACCCGAAGGGGTACTCGTACAGGTAGATGTACGCGTCGGTGAGGGCCTGGAGCTGGGTGGAGGCGGTGCTCACCTCGAGCCCGCCGAAGGCGGTGACCGCGCCCTTGGGCCGGGCCACGTCCTGGCGCACCGCGGCCTCGTTCAGGGTCCCGTAGGTCGCGAACGCCTCGGTGGTGGCCGGGGTGTAGACCGGGAAGGCCAGGGTGGCGGCGTCGGCGTCGGGGCCGCTCGCCGCCGCGACCTGAAAGCGCGCCTCGCCCGGCTTCGCCGCCGCGACCGAAAAGCGCACCTCCACCCGGTCCCGCGCCGGCACCTGGGCCGCCAGGCCCTGGGCCCCGCTGAGCTCCAGGTTCGCCGCCCGCAAGGCGACCTGCGCCGAGAGCGGCGCGTCGCTCTGGTTCTCGAGCACCACCGGCAGCTCGAACACGTCCCCGAAGCGCGCGAAGCGGGGCGGGGAGGGGCGCACCATCAGCGGGAGCCGCGCCACCAGCTGGGCCTCGCCCTTGCCGAAGCGGTTGCCCGCGTCGGCCGCCACCGCCATGACCCGGTAGCGGGTGAGGTTGTCCGGCACCTTCACGGTGACGGACGCCTTGCCCTGCGCGTCGGTCTTCACCGCGGGGGCGAACAGGGCGAGGGCCGAGAAGTCCTTGCGTACCGCGATGGCGGGCCCGGGCTCCTCCGGCGCGCCCGCGCCGTCGGCCTCGGCCATGGCGCCGAACGCCGCCGTCTCCATCATGGGGGCGGGCGGGAGGGCGCCGAGGGATCGGCGGGCCTCCTTGCTCTTCACTCCGCCCGGGCCGCCGCCGCCCGCGGCCGCCGCCTGGGCCATGATCTCGGGGTTCGCCAGCTTCACGTGGTCGCGCAGGCGGTAGTCGGTGACCCCCTGCCCACGCGCGGCGTAGAAGAGCGTCAACGGGTCTTGCAGCTCGTAGCCGGACAGGGCGAGCACCGCCTCGTCCACCACCACCACCGCGACCTCGGCCTCGACCCCGGCCCCCGCCGCGTCGGTGACCCGCACCATCAGCTCGGTCGACTCACCGGGCCTGAGCGCCGCCGCCTTGGGGGTGGCGGCGACGGTGAGGGCCCGGCGGGTGGGCGGGACCCGGAGGTCCTGGCTGCCCGAGGCGAAGGCCGGCTGCGGAGGCAGCCCCTCGCCCCGGGGCATCGAGCCGGACAGGTGCACCGCCACGCTCAGGACCGGCAGGTGGTCCTCGGTGATCGGGATCTCGAGGGTGTGGGTGACCCCCTCGACCGTGAAGCGCTGGTGGGCGGCGAGGCCCTCCCGCCGGAGCGTCAACAGCCCTTGCGCATCCGCGAAGGGCGCCACCACCAGGATCCGGGCCACGTCGCCCGGCTGGTAGGACTCCTTGTCCGGCACCAGCTCCACCTTCAGCTCGTCGAGGTCGCGGTTGGGGACCCGCTCCTGGCCGCTGACCCAGACCATGCTCAGGGTCTCGTTGGGGCGCCCGGCCTCGTCCACCACCCGGGCCCGCAGCCGGTACTGGCCGCCCTCCTTGGGGGTGATGCTGCAGGTGACCGGGGTCTCCGCGCTCACGGTGGCGCAGGGGAGGGACTCGGCGACCTCCTGGGTCCACTGGTCCTTCTTCCGCACCCACTCCATGCGCTCGGCCTGCAAGCTGACCTGCCGGCCGGCGATGCGCTTGCCCTCGAGGTCTGCTACCACCACGTCCACGTCGAGCGCCTCCCCCGCCGCCACGAAGGGCAGGGCGGGGCGCAGGCCCACGTACTCCCGGGCCGGGTGCACGAGGAGCTCGGTCTTGGCGGTCCAGGCCTGGCGGTTCACGTCCTCCACCGTGGCCTCCGCGTGGATCACGTAGGGCCGCGGCGGCGACAGGGACTCGAGCGCCACCTTCAGGCGGTGGGCGCCGGTGGCGTCGGTGACCCCCTCCGCGTTGCGGTAGGCGTTGCCCTCGTCGCCCCCGCCGCTCCGCCACCACCACGGCATCGCGTGGCCGAAGTGAAAGCCATCCTGCCCAGGTGGGGCGAAGTGGCCGGGGCTGACCTGCAGGCCCCAGCGGGTGGTGGCGCCGGCGAGCGGGCCGCCCGCGAAGTAGCGGGCCTCGGCGGTGAGCACCGGGCTGTCACCCACCAGGTGCGGGCCCTCGGTGCTCCGGGCGGAGACCTCGAACTCCGGCCGCCGGAACTCCTGGATCTGGAAGCCGTGGGTCATCCGGGCGTCGCGCACCACCCCGGTGCCCTCCAGCTCGACGTTGGCGTACCCCAGGTTCGCGTCGGCGGGGATCGGCACCTCGAGCTCGAAGCCGCCGAAGGCGTCCAGGGTCACCACGCCCTTGGCCAGCTCGGATCCGCGGGGGTCTCGGGCCTTCCAGGTGAGCTTGGCGCCCGGGCCGGGGGCGGGCGCGACGTCGCCCTTGGGCCCGGGGGTGATGCGGCGCAGCCAGCCCTTGAGCGAGACCTTCTCGCCCGGCCGGTACATGCCGCGATCGTCGAAGACGAAGATGCGCAGGTTGTCCTGCAGGACCCTGGCGCTCCAGCTGGTGCGGGTGCTGCGCCAGGTGGTCTCGGGCAGGAACGCCACGTCCTCGCCGTCCCGCGCCTCGACCCAGGAGGTGCTGTGGGTGGCGCTCGCGGGCAGGGCCACGGTGAGCAGGCCGTCCGCCGCGGTGGGGGCCTCGGCCGCGCCCTTCGGCGCCAGCCGCACCGGCAGCCCGCCCTTGGGGGCGCCGTCGACCAGCTTCGTGACCCAAACCAGGAGGCTCTCGTGGTCCTTGAACGCGTCCAGGCCGAGCTGGGTGGACTGGATCCAGACCCGGTGCACCGGCGGGTTGTCCTTCTGCCAGCCGGTGAGGTTCCGGGCGAGCGGTGTCACCTCGACCACCACGTGGCCGACGCCCTTCGTGAGGGCGGGGGTGAGATCCAGCCCGAACTCGTGCAGGGCATCCTGCGGGCAGCCGGTCTTCACCTCACCGTCCTGCACGAGCTCGCCGCCGAGGAGCTGGTCTTCGGAGCGCGCCTGGCGCCAGCTCAGGTAGGTCGGCCACGCGGCGGGCTGGACCCGCCACATCCGCACCCGCAGGGCGTCGTGGTTCACCACGTGCACCGCGAGCTGGCGCGGCCCCGCGGGGTCGAGCACCACCATCGGGTCGTTGCCGACGAAGAGCGCGGGCTCGGCCGGGCCCACCTTCATGGTGAGGGGCTTGGTGCTCCCGAGGCGCTGGCCGAACTGGTCCCGCAGCTCGGGCGAGATGCGCAGGGTGTACGTGGTGCGGCCCTGGGTCAGGCCCATCAGCGTCACCACGCGATCGTAGACCTCGACCTTGAGGCCCGGGAGCGCGGGCTCGATCTCGAACCGCTCCGCCGACACCGAGTCCTCGTCGAGGCGGTTGTTGAAGCGCAGGGTCCACGGCATCAGGGGCCGACACTCGTCGCCCCACCCGCACTGGGCCTCCTCGAGGGCGAGGGCGGCGTAGGTGTCGAAGCGCCGCTCCTGGGCCTGGGCGGTGACCCGCGGGCCCTCCGCGCTCGGCAGCCCCTTCGCCACCACCATCACCACCGCGCTCGCGGTGGGGAGCGGGGCCTCGGGCACGAAGAAGACCTGCCGGCCCGGCTCCACCGCGCCGTGCCGCATCGCCTTCGCGGCCGGATCCGCCTCGATCTCCGCCTCGGTCGCCGGCCGCACCGCCACCGGCTCGCCCGCCGCAGTCACCTGCAGGTTGGCCTGCACCGCCTCCGCCGGCACCCGCTGATCGAACCCCAGCCCGATCACCGGCCGGGTGCTGACGTCGCGCCCGCTCGGCACCGCCTCCACCAGCTTGGGGGGCGGGGTCTGGAACTGGAAGCGGGTGGGCTCGCCGTCCGCGGTGGCCTCGACCGAGTAGGTGGTGGCCATCGGCATCCGCCCCTCGGGCTCGAACACCACGGTGCGGGTGCCGAGCCAGCGCCACGCGCCCTTGGGCTCGGGGCTGAGCTTCACCGGCTTGGGGAGCGCCTCGACGTCGCTCACCCCGCTCACCGGCACCACCGGCCTGGCGAAGGTGACGCTGACCCGGGGCACGATGTCCACGTCACCCTCGGGGGCATAGCGCAGGATGGCCTGCGGACCCTGCTCCTCCTTGGGGGCCGCCATGTCCGGCGCCTCGGGGGGCGGGAACGGGGTGCTCACCGTCTCGCCCGTCTTGGGCGCGGGGCGGCTCGCGGTGGGGAGCTTGAAGTCCACGACCTCTGCCCCCTCGAGCGGCTCGAGCCGGGCGAGCAGGCGCTGGGTGGCCGCGGCGTCGAGCGGCGTGGCCGCCGCGGCGGGCACCCGGGCCACCGCCTCCGGGCCGGCGGAGGTCACGGGCTCGATCTCGAACACCAGGCCAGGCTTCGCGTTCTCGGTCATGGCCACCTTCTCCTGCTTCAGGATCGCGGGCGCCGACCCCTGGGGGGGCGGCTTGGGATCGTTGGCGCACGCGGCCACCGCCGCGGCGAGGGTGAGGGGGAGGGCGCGGCGCATCACTCTTGACCCTCCCCTGGGCTGGCCACGAGCTTCTTGATCCGCTTCTGGCCCACCCAGACCTTCTTGTTGGTCTCGGTCTCCACCAGCTCGAGCGAGGTCAGGAAGGCGCGGACCTCCTTGCCGCCGGCCTTGTCGACCTGGCTCAGGATCCAGCCGTCGAGCACGAAGTCGCTGCCCGCCTCGTTGCCCTGCGACTTGGCGGAGTCGTCGCTCGCGTGGGTCGCCTGGTCCTGCCGCTCCTGGCGGGTGTGCTCGGCCTCCTCGAGGCTGCTCACCACGTCGACCCGCTGCGAGCGCACCAGCGCCGCCTCGAGCTGCTTGGTGAAGTAGCGGTAGTCGATGTAGCCGTCGGTCTTGTTGCGCACCGGGTAGAGGCGCACCACCGCCTTCTTGCCGTGGGCCTTCTGCCACGCCTCGGCCCAGTCCGAGGTCATGCAGTCCTCGATGAGGGCCTTCGCGACGGCGTCCGCGTCCACGTCGTTCCAGTCCCCCGACAGGTCGATCGCCTCGTCGGTGCGGGTGACCGTGGGGGTGGTGGCGGGCGGCGGGGGAGTGGCGCAGGCCGATCCGGCCAGGGCCAGGCCCAGGGCAAGGCGTCGCAACATGCCGCGGACGCTACCACGCGCCCTTCCCGGGTGGGATGCCGGGACCGACCGGGGTATGCTGCGCGCCGCGTGCGGACGACGGCTTGGCTCTTGTGGAGCGCGGGGATCGCGCTGGTGAGCGCGGAGGCGACGGCGGCGCCCATCCGCGTCACCTATGACGTGGTGGTGGTCGAGGGCTCCTGGCAGCCCCTGGCCCCCGCGGACCTGGCGCGGGCGGTGGAAGGCGCGGCGCTGGAGGTGCTCTCGCGGGGCGGCCAGCTCCAGCTCCACCGCGCGCCCGGACCGGGGGCGGAGGCCGAGCCGGGCGCCTACCGCCTGAAGCTCGAGAGCCACGTCCTCGCCGAGGCCCAGACCCACACCGTGGCGCTCCAGCTCGGGCCGGGCACCGCGCAGGATCTGCCGAGCCTCAGCGCGGCCCGCACCGTGGTCCTGGGCGGCCTGTCGCGCGGCAAGATGCTGGAGGCGGTGGAGGCCTCGGCCCGCGAGGCGGCGGCCGCCCTCGTCCAGGCCATGAAGGCGCCCCTGGCCCGCCTGGGCAAGGCGGGGGACGAGGAGCCGGCGCCGGTGGACGATCCCTTCAAGGGCGCCCCCGCCCCCTGGCAGTGGGGGCCGGTGCGGATCCCCAAGGCCTCGGTGGGCAAGGCGGCCCGCGATCTGTACGGCAAGAACGCGAAGAAGCGGCAGGCTGCCTTGCGCGTGCTCACCTCGGAGGCCCTCACCGCGGACAGCCCGCGCCACGAGCTGGAGCGCTGCGCCCTGGAGCACCCCGAGGAGCAGATGCGTGAGGGGTGCCTGAAGGCCCTTCGCCCGCTCTCGATGCGCTCGCCCCCCACCGCGCGGGTGGTGGTCGAGGTCTACCGTCGGGACGACAGCGGTCGAGTGCGGCGCGAGGCCAACGATCAGATGGTCTACTTCACCGGCCCCGCCCGGGCGGAGGCGGTGCAGGCGTGGCTGGAGGCCGCGACCCAGGGCCGCGAGCACGGCCCGCTCGAGGAGCTCGGCGACCTCCCCAACCTCGACCTCGCGATCCGCGGCTGCCTCGAGGCGAGCGGCAAGGAGCGGGGGCTCGACAACCGGCGCAGATTCGGTTGCATATCGCTCCTCGAGCCGCTCCCCCACGCTCGTCGCAAGGCCATCTTGTGGCGCTTCGTGCGCGAGATGGATCCGGACTCGCCGTACTATCTGAAGGGGGCGGGGGAGCGGGAGGGGAGCACCGGCACCCCGTGGCAGCGCTCGGTGGACGCCCTCCTCGAGGGCATGACCCGCTGGGACCCCAAGCTGGAGGAGATTCTGTGGGCGCGCTACCAGCGCGATCTCTCCCACGCCGCGATGAGCGTGCTGTCGTCGTGGGCGGCGCCGTCGGAGCGCCTCGCGAAGCGCCTGTTGGAGATGGTCCAGACCCGGGGTGAGAACCAGGCCCTGTTCGGGCTGGTCCGCATCGCGACCGAGGACGCGAAGCTCCGGCCCATGGTGAAGCAGGCCCTCCTGCAGATGATGGCCCAGGGGGCCTTCTCGAAGGACATCGACGAGCGCCGCCTCAAGGACGCGGTGAGCAAGCTGGAGCGGGAGGACGCGCGATGAGCCTGGCCCTCACCCTGACCCTGCTCGCGGTGGCCGCCCCGGAGCCCCCCGAGGTGCGCTACGTGGTCACCGCGGAGACGAAGTCCTGGGAGCCCATCGATCTGCCCGAGGTGCAGCGGATGGTGGAGGAGGCGGCGAAGGAGCCCCTCACCGCCCCCGGGAAGATGCGCCTGGTCTCGGCGTCGCCGATGACCCTGAGCGAGGGGCCCTACGTGCTCCGGATCAGCGGCCGCTTCGTCGAGGAGGCGGAGCGCTTCACCGTCTACCTGGCCTTCGGGCCCGGGACGCAGGACGACCTGCCCAGCCTCGTCGCCGCCCACACCTCCGAGCCGCTCGGCAAGAAGAGCCGGGCCGAGATGGAGCGCCGCATCCGGGACACCGCCCGGCAGGCTGCCTTGCGCCTGGCCGAGGCCCTCACCCCGTGGCTGGACCGGGCCCGGCTGAACGTGGCCCCGCCCCTCACCGACGACGTGCAGCCCATGGCGTGGGGTGACGTGGACGTCCCGCCGGTGACCGACAAGAGCCCGGCCATCCGGACGCTCCTCGACGTGGCCCAGGAGAACCACCTGCGCGCCAAGGCCCTGGCCGAGCTGAAGGGCCACGTGTTCGACCAGCAGGCGGCCCGCAACGCGGTGGAGCAGTGCGCGCTCGCCGACCCCACCCCCGACATCCGGCAGGACTGCGTGGAGGCCCTCGCCCCGGTGGCTCGGGCCCACGTGCCGACGCAACGCATCCTGCTCCACATCCTGCGCACCGACGTGGACGACAAGGTCCTCGAGGCCGCGACCAAGGTATCGGCCGGGTTCGTGGGCCTGTCGCGCCTCGAGACGGTGGCCACCTGGCTCCACATGGTGGCGAGCGACGCCACCCCGGTGCGGGGGGCGGAGCAGGCGGCGCGCCTGTTGGCCAAGGAGAAGGAGATCCCGAACCTGGAGTACGCGGTGGCGGCGTGCCTGCGCCAGGACGCGGTGGTGTACGGCAAGCGCTACGCGTGCGCGCAATACCTCTTGCCGAAGATCCCGGGCGAGCGTCGCCGCCCGGTGATGTGGAGCTACCTCGCCGGCACCCCGGTGTTCGGCACCGGGGAGCGCCTGACCTACGAGCAGGTGCTCAAGGTGGCCTACGAGGACCGAAAGGCCCCGCCCGACCCGGCGATGGCCGGCCTGCTGCTCGACCTGGCGGAGCGCCCCGCCACCGGGCGCCTACGCTACAAGGTGGTGTACCTGGCTGGCGACTACGCCCCCGCCACCCTGAAGACGGCGGAGCGCCTGCTCTCGCTCGCCCACCAGCAGGACCTCGCCTCCAACGCCCTCCGGGCGGCGGGCGATCTGGCGCATCGCAACCCCGAGCTGGTGGGGCCGATCCTGGGCGGGCTCGATCAGCTCGAGGCGAGCGCGCGGTGGTATCCCCAGCCCCACCGCGGCGATCCCCGCCGCGACCTCAGCGACCTCAGGAAGCGCCTCGTGCGCCTGCAGGAGAAGAAGCAGTGAGGGCGCTGCTCGGGGCGCGCGAGGCGGGGGAGGGCCCGCCGCTCCTCCTGGTGCACGGCAGCGCGGCGAGCGCGGAGGGGTGGGGCGGCCAGCTCACCGGGCTCCGGGACCGCTTCCACGTCATCGCGGTGGACCGCCGCGGCACCGGGCGCTCCCCCCTCGCCCCCGAGGTGGGGGCGTACTCGGTGGCCGAGCACGCCCAGGACCTCGCCGACCTCATCGTGCAACGTGGCTTGCCGACGCCGGTGGTGTGCGGCTCGAGCTTCGGGGCGGTGATCACCTTGCACCTCGCCCGCACCCGGCCGGAGCTCGTCCGCGGCGTGGTGCTGGCCGAGCCTCCGCTGCCGCCCCAGGACCGGTGGCCCAAGGTGATGGAGGACTTCCTCGCCGACTTCCGGCGGACCCTGGCCGAGGCCGACGGCCCCGCCGCGGCGCGCCTGTTCCTGCGCACGGTGGTGGGGGAGGAGGACTTCGAGAGCATGCCGCCCGCGTGGCGCGCGCGCTCCGAGGCGCTGTGGCCCCAGATCCGCATGGACGTGGAGGCCCTCGCCGCCTACCCCCCGGAGCTGGGCGCGCTGAAGGGGCTCCGGGTGCCGGCCCTGATGTTGGGCGGGAGCCGCTCCACCGGCTTCTACGTGTTCACGCTCGAGCGCCTCCGCATGCTCCTGCCGGAGTCGGCGCGCCTGACCCTCGACGGGGCCGGGCACATGATGCACCTGGACCGCCCGGAGGCCTTCAACCGCGCGGTCACCGCGTTCGCGGAGCGCTTCATCGCTCCCGGCGCTTGAGGTCGACCCGGATGGTGTAGATCGGCCGGTGCGGCTGGCGGGCGCTGAGTCACTGCACCTCGAGCTCGACCGAGTCCGCGAATACTTGTCTGAGGATGGCCATAGCGATCCCACTGCCGATCATGGTGCCAATTCCGACGAACCCGTAGCGGAGCGACACATCCAAGGAATCGGGCGTGTCCTCCGCAACGGTCACGAGGGCGGCGATGCCGAACCCCAGCCCCACCGCGGCCGTGGCCCCGAACAAGCCGTAGACCACCTTGCGGTGCGTATCGCGGTCCACGTACGTCCCGTGCACCCGGCTCCCAGGCGCTATGAGCACCGGGTCCGCGGCCACGACGGCCGCGTTCTTGCCGTTGCTCAGCCCGAAGATCGCGGTGCCTACCGGGATCTCTGCTTCGCAGGGCGCCGTGCACAGCCGATCGAAGCTCAAGCCGGACGCCTCGGTCCCCAGGAGCTGGGCCTGCCTCGAGACGAGGAAGAAGGTCGTCGTGCTGCCCTCGGGCGCGCGTAGGCTCACCTTCGGTGCCGCGGGCTCGACGCTCGGGGCGGGCGAGCTCAGACGCGGAGCGCTACCGGGATCCATCGACCCGAGGAGCTCCAGCGCGGGCTCGGCCGCCTTCTCCCGCAGGCTCACGACGGCCAGCGGGGCGAGCTCGGCCTCGGTCACCTCGAGGGTGGAGGCGGGGCGCAGCTCGACCTCTTTGGTGTAGGTCGAGCCGTCGTCTCGGCGCCGAATCACGTAGCGTCCGGCGTCCAGGGCGAGCGTGATCGTCTTGGGGCTTGGACCGAGCTCGAGGACGGTGGCGCCCGAGGCAAGCTCCACGACCTGCAGCTCGTGGGCGCGCGGGCCGAGCACGAGGCGGCTCCTGCCGCGGTCGGTCCAGGTCAGCGAGACGTCCTGGCGTCCGAGGAGCGAGACCCGAAAGCTCGGGTTCTGCTCGGTGCTCGTGTACAGGGCCGCGTCTCGGATCGTGCGTCGTCGCGCGTAGGCATAGGCCTCGGAGAGGGCCACCACGCCGTCCGCGTCGTCGTCGGCGGCGCCGCGGAGGGCAGCGACGAGGTGATGGGTGAAGAACGAGCCCGCCACCGCCTCGGACTCGTGGGCGCTCTGGTGGCCGGAGCTCGACGCGACGAAGACGGTGCCCTGCGCGCTCGGGGCCGACGGTGTCTCGACATCGAAGGGCGCGTCGGGCACGAGGCCCTTGGCGCCCGTCCAGCCCCCGCCGCGGCAGGCGTCGACGATGCCCAGACGCAACCTCGCTTTCGGGCTCTCGAGGCGCTTCGACAGCTCGGAGATCGGCAGCGGCGCGCCGTCCGGGTAAAGGGCGTGAGCATCGGCGTGCCCCGAGTAGAAGAACAGGAGCATCGCGTCGCGACCGTCGGCCTTCGTCAGCAACGCGTCGAGCGCGCTGAGCACCTCCTCGGGCCTCGGGTCGAGGAGGAGGCGCACGTTCGCCTCATCGAAGTCACCGAGGTCGACGAGGGCCTGGGCGAGGCGCTTGGCGTCGTCGTGGGCGTAGCGCAGGGCGCCGCGCCCGAGCACTTCGGTGTTCGAGCCGACCACGACCGCGTAGCGGGGCTCGCCCGCGGTCGCCACCGAGGGCCCGAGGACGAGGCCGAGCAGCGCGATGAGGGCCGCGGTTCGTCGGAGCTGGGGTCGTCCAATCATCACATCTCCCTCTCGAAACGTAGCCACTGGACCCAGGCCTCTGCGGTGGGCACCCGGGGCGGGTTCTTCAGCACATCGTCGGACAGCGCGACGCGGGACAGGACCACCACCATGGTCTCGGCGCCGGGAGCGTCGTCGACGAGGAAGCTCTTCGACAAGCGCGTGAGTGTGGCCGTCGACACGAGCTCGGAGTGAAGGACGACGAAACCGTCCTCGCCCGGCGCCAGCACGTAGGCTCGCCGAAAGTCACCGGGCTGCAACGCGAGCTGCAGACGATCACCCGACCGAACCGGCGCGTTCAATCCTGACTCGACGACGCCGTCTCGCAGCCGGTACACGTCGAGCGCGGGTCCGCCACCCTTCTCCGCCACGTAGGTGGGCGTGAGGGTGAAGAGGAGGACGGCGAGCCCTGCGCCCGCGAGGCCGACGCCGGGCGCGAGCCACCGGCGGGGCTTGGCCGCCTCGAGCCGCCGCGCCCAGCCGGGCACCGGCCCTGGCGCCCCCCGATCGAGCGCGGCGCGACACGTCGGGCAGACCTCGAGGTGGGCCATGACCTCGGCCGAGGCCGCGCCGAGGCGCGCGCGGTCGAGGGCGAGGTGCGAAGGGTGCTCGCTCATCGCTCGAACCTCCGCGCGTCGAAGCGCACCAGGTGCCGACGGACGCTGCGCTCGGAGATCCCGAGCACCTCGGCCACCTCGGGCTGGGTCAGACCATCGACCCGGTGCAAGACCACCGTCCTGAGCTCGCGCTTGGGCACTCGCAACGCGATGTCGGCGAGGGTGGCCCGGGCGATCGCCTGGTCGTGGAGCGAAGGCGCCTCGGGCGCAGCCGGACCTCGCTCCCGCACCTTGCGCCTTCGGAGCTGGTCGATGGCGAGGCGTGTGCTCGTGCGATAGATCCAGGCGCTCACCGTCTTCACGTCCTCCTCCATGAGCCGGGCTCGCCACAGGCGCTCGAAGGTCGCCTGGGCGACGTCCTCCGCCTCGGCCGGGTCAGCCAGCATTCGCGCACACTTGGCCCGAATGATCGGCCAAAGCCGACGATATGCCTCCTCGACCTCCACCCCGCTCTGCTCGTACACGTAAAGGACGCACGAAATCCGAACACCCGGCCAAAAAAGATCCTGGCCGCTGCGGAGTGCGCGGGTAGAGCCCCGCCTGGGCCTGGACCCCTCCTGCGCCTGATGGCGGTCCGCCGCGCCGTCAACCGCGCCCGAGGCGCGACTTCATCGCTCCCGGCGCTTGAGGTCGACGCGGATGGTGTAGTCGCCGGCCGGGCCGCGCTTCACCTCACCGAGGTAGCGATCGAAGTAGGGGCTGGTCAGCTCCACCACCACGCTGTCCTCCAGCTCCAGCGGGAGCTCGGCCTGGAAGGGCGTCTTGCCGAGCACCTTGCGATCGAACATCACCAGGAGGCCGGGCGGCTCCGTCTCGATGATCACCGGCGTGCCCACCGAGCTGGCCTTGGTGACCTCCCGGCTGTCACCGATCGCCATGAAGCGCAGCTCCACGTGCTCCTGGCGCTCCTCCCGCTTCAGGAGGCTCGCGGTCACCATCACCGTGGCGAGCAGGACGAACATCCCGAGGATCACCGGGATGATCTTCGCGATGTTGCTCGTGCTGCTCGCGAGCGACGCGAGCTGATCCGAGCGCAGGCCCTCGCGCCGCTTCGGCTGCTCGCGCAGATCGAGGGGCGAGCCACGGGGCTCCACCGAAGGGGTGGCCCGCTCCGGCACCCGGAGCTCGGGCTCCGGCGGGCGGACCGGCTCCGGCCGTGGCGCGGCGGGCTCCGGCGCCATGCCGAGGGCCGCGGCGAGATCCAGCGCGGTCCGCTCGGCCGCGGCGGGGCTCGGCGACACGCTGGCGGCGGGCGGCGGGGCGCGCTGGGCCCGCGTGGAGCGCTCCACCACCGGGATCCGGCGCTCGATGCGCGCGCGGGCCTCGGCCGGCAGCGAGTGCTCGATCATGAGGTCGACCGGCGCCTTCGTCTTCTGGGTCACCTCCACGTTGGGGGGGAGACCGGCGTCGAACACGGTGTCGTCGTGCTCTTCGATCCGGGGCAGCTGGAAGTCCTGGTCCAGGAACGTGACCCCCTCCTGCGGGGGCGGCGTCCTCAGGGTCTCCTCCGGATCCGAGCTCCCGACCGCCTCCTCCAGGGCCACGACCATGTTGGCCAGGCGATCGTCGAGCGCGGGGTCGGTGTCGACCGCGAGGGCCTGGCCGATCTCGCTCGCGATACCCGGGTCGATGATCGTGGGTGGGTCGTAGAAGTCGTCGCGCTGGTCGAAGTCATGGGGTCCGGGGTCGGGCTTCACCCTGTTGCGCGCTTCGCTCGCGATCCTCGGGATGGGGTGGGCCGCGGTCTTCTCCGGCGGCTCCAGCTCCTCGAAGACCGGGGCGCGCTGCGCCACCGTGCGTTCGGGGGAGGTCTGGGTCTGGTCCTCGTCCGCGGCGCGATCGGTGCGGTCGTCGAACACCATGGACCACCCGCGCCGGTCTTTGTCCTGTTGGCCCATCCTCGCCGGCCCGCCCGCGGACCAGGGGGAATGGTGCCGAAGATCCCCGGGTCTGCTCAAGCCCGAGGACCCCATATGATGTAGCCTGGGGCGGTGGCGCGCTCCCACGAGCCGGACGACGAGGCCCGGATCGAGACCCTCCTCGGGGCCTACGAGGCCCTGAACCCCGACGATCGCGCCGAGCTGCGGCGCCGGCTCCTCGCACGGGCGGGGACGGACGAGCGGGCCCGCATGCGGCGCGAGGCCGCGCCGGGGCCCGAGCCCGAGGGGTTCCGCGTGCCCTCCGAGGGGATCCTCGAATACCTCGGCAAGGTCCGCGCCGCCCTGTCCGCCTATGGGCCGCCGGATGCCTACCGACCTGGAGACGAGGACAACCTGGGCCTGCTGCGCGAGGAGACCCTGTTGGCGCTCGAGCCGCTGGAGTGGCTCCTCAAGTCCTACTTCCGCTACGAGGTCCACGGCCTGCACCACGTGCCGCGGCACGGGCGCGCGATCATCGTGTCGAACCACGGGCTGCTCCCGGTGGACGGGTGGTTCCTCTCCTATGAGCTCCGGCGGCACCGCGGGCGCTGGCCCCGCGGGCTCACCGACTGGCGGATCTACCGCTTCCCCCTCCTGCGTCAGCTCTTCATGGACATGGGCACGGTGGTGGGGAGCCACGAGAACGGGGACCGGCTCCTCGAGGAGGAGCAGCTCATCTTCATCATGCCGGGCGGGAGCAAGGAGGCCTGGAAGTCCTCGAAGTACCGCTACCGCCTGCTGTGGAAGGGGCGCACCGGCTTCGTGCGCCTGGCCCTCCGCAACCAGGCCCCGATCATCCCGAGCGCGAACGTCGGCACCGACGACACCTACCGGGTGTTCTTCGACGGCTACACCACCGCGTACAAGCTGTTCGGGACGAAGCAAGCGCTCTTGCCGCTCTCGATCCCGATCGGGCTGGGGCCGCTGCCGCTGCCGGTGAAGATGACCCAATACGTGGGGGAGCCCATCCACTTCCCGTACCCGCCCGAGGCCGAGGCGGACCCCGCGGTGGTCGAGACCTGCCAGGACATGGTGCGCGCCGCGGTCTACGAGCTCATCGATCGCGGCCTGCGGGAGCGGGCCGAGCGCCGCCTCGAGGGGATCGAGTAGCGCTCAGATCACCCCGCGGTCCTTGATCGCCTGCACTGCGAGGCGGGCCAGGCTGGTCCAGGTCGGCGGCGTCGGCAAGAAAGGTTGCGAACGTCGCTCGTTCGCCAGCTCCCGCTGCCACTGCTCGAGCGGGAGGTCACGGTAGGTAGAGACCTGGAATCGATCCGGGTTCTCGGCCAGGAAGCGGCAGAGCGCATGGAGCCGGCGGATGTTGAAGCCGTCGGGGCGGGCGTCCCCATACTGGATGTCGGTGGTCTTCACGAGGCGGAAGGAGTGGGTGAGGCTGGTGCACACCCGGGTCCCGGCCGCGTAGAGCTGCTCCAGCACCGCGATGGCCTCCGCCGCGCTGAGGGAGGCGAGATCGAACTGGCGCAAGCCGCCTCTCGGTCCGGCCGCCTGGTAGCAGGTGATCGGCACCTGCACGCGGCCGTGATCCATCAGCGCCACGTCGTTGAGGGGCGGGTCGCAGCGGTAGCGGCAGGTGTTGAGGCCCACCGACCACAGGCTGTAGCTCGAGTCGTACGGGATCCCGAGGGCGGCGAGGGCGGCGAGGGTGCCCTCGTCGCTCGCGAACCCGCCGGCCCGAAAGGCGCTGGGGCGCCGCCCGGTCCACGCCTCGATCCGCTCCGCGGTGGTCCTCAACAGGCGCAAGCGGGCCTCCCACGGGTACTCGAAGAGGAACGCGGAGGGCTTGTCGGCCTCGCCGGCTCGCACCTTCTCGATGTCCATCCTGAACTCGGGGTGCACGTGGAGCTCCACGTCGTGGCCGCGTTGGTGGATGTGGCGCGCCGCCTC
Organism: Deltaproteobacteria bacterium; assembly: GCA_020632995.1. Lineage (GTDB taxonomy): Bacteria > Myxococcota > Kuafuiibacteriia > Kuafuiibacteriales > Kuafuiibacteriaceae > JACKEN01. The sequence continues at coordinate 194,886 of JACKEN010000011.1, forward strand.
CGCGAGCGAGGCCTCGTCCACCACGTTGCGGCCGCAGACCTCGAAGAAGAAGACCCCGCGCAGGCCGAACTCGTCGAAGACATCCATGAACAGGTCGATGCCCGCCCGGCCCTGCTCGGTCTCGCCCCAGATGCGCTGCTCCGGTCCCACCGGCGACAGGCTGGGGTCCCTGAGGGCCCCGCCCATCGAGATCTCGGTGTCGATGGTGAACAGGAATCGGAGAGGCTCCCTCGCCCGACGCAGGCCCGGCGAAGAGCCGGCGCCTGAGGCCCGCAAGAGGGCATCCCGAGTGCGGTCCTGGACCCAGGACGCGGCGCTTTCGAGCGCGCTACGACTCGTCATGGTCCTTCGAAGCCTAACATTCGTCCGACATGGGGACTACCCTTATCGATATGAGCCAGATCATGGCAAACCTGGGGTGCAGGGCGGGCGGAACATTGCGGGGAAGTCGAGCCGGGGGCTGACTCGGGACGGATGGGTCGGAGATCCCGGATCCGGCGATGGGCGCGGTGGGGCCTGGGGATCGCAGGCGGCCTCCTGGGCCTGGAGGTCGTCTCGGCCCTGTGGCTCCCCGCGCCGTGGCCCGATCGCACACCGCTGGTGGCGGTGGAGCCGGACCCGGCGCTCGGCTACCGGCTCGTCCCAGCGCAAGCCAGCTTTACGTATCAGGCGGAGGTCCACACCAACGCCGAGGGGCTCAGGGAGCGCCCACTGGAGAGGCTGCCCGGGCCGCGGGTGCTGGTCCTCGGCGGCTCCGAGACCTTCGGCAAGGGGGTGGCGGCGGCGGAGACCTTCGCCCGGCGGGTGGAGGCCAGCTTGCACGGCGGGGCGCACACCGTGAACGCGGGCGTGCCGGACTGGAGCCTGGGCCAGAGCGCCGCGTTCCTCGAGCAGCGCGGCGCCGCGCTCTCGCCCACCGGGGTGGTGCTCGCGCTGTACTGGGACGACCTGTTCACCGGAGCCGCGGGGGCGGCGCGGGAGGAGTGGGGCCCCCGGCGCTGGGCACGGGATCTGGGTGTGCTGCCCCGGCTGGCCCCCCTGTACACCCGGAGCAGGCTCTTGATGGCGGCCCGCAACGCGGCCAAGGCGGCCTCCCACCGCCTCGGGGGCACCGCCTGGTACCGCTGGCGCGAGGCGCTCCTGACCGGGGGGCAGGAGCCCGACCTCGAGCTGGCGTGGGCACGAGCGCAGGTTGACCTGCAACGGGTGGCTGACGCCTCGGCCGCCCTCGGGGCGTGGGCGGTGGTGCTCATCTTGCCGATCGAGGAGCAGGTGGTCGGCGAGTACCCGCAGGCCAGCTTTCAATCCGAGGCCCGACGGAGGGCCGAGGCCGCGGGGCTACGCGTGGTGGATCCGCTCCCCGCGCTCCGCCGGGCCGCGGCGGCGGGGGAGGTGCTGTTCATCCCCTACGATGGGCGCCCCGCCGCGGCGGGGCACCAGGTGCTGGCGGAGGTGCTCGGGGCGGCGCTGGCCGACTACCAGCAGACGCCGCGGTAGTCGCCCTTCAGCTTGTGGTGGTCGGGGATGTCGACGAGGTCGAGGACCATCTGATCCTCGGTGACCAGGGTGTGGACGATCTCCATCAGGTGCTTGTCACCCAGGCCCACCACCACCACCTCGGCGCCCTGGATCACGTCCTGGGCCGAGCCGCGCATGAGGCTGGAGATGTGCGGGATGCTCTCCTCGATGTAGCGCTTGTTGGCGCCCACCAGGCGGGCGATGTTCACCTCGGGGTCGTAGATCGACAGCTCCAGGCCCTTGCCGATGAAGGCCTCGGCCAGGGTCACGAGGGGGCTCTCGCGGAGGTCGTCGGTGCCGCTCTTGAAGGACAGGCCGATCATGCCGACCTTGCGCTTGCCCGACTGGAGCACCGCCTCGATCGCGTGATCGACGTGGACCCGGTTGGAGGGCATCAGGCCGTCCAGCATCGGCACCTGCACGTCGTTGCGCTTGGCCAGGTTGGTCAGGGCCCGCACGTCCTTCGGGAGGCAGGAGCCGCCGAACGCGAAGCCCGGGCGCATGTACGCGGTCGAGATGTTGAGGTGCTTGTCCATGCAGACCAGGCGCATGACCTCCTGGCTGTCGACCCCGAGGGACTGGCTCACCCGGCCCACCTCGTTGGCGAAGGTGATCTTGAGGGCGTGGAAGGTGTTGCAGGTCATCTTCAACATCTCCGCCGCCTCGAGCCCGGTGGTGACGAACTCGCAGGGGAGGTGCCCGAAGATCTGACGCAGCACCTCGGCGGGCCTGTCGTCGTCGGTGCCCACCACGGTGAAGGGCGGCTTGTCGTAGTCCTTGATGGACGAGCCCTCACGCAGGAACTCGGGCTGGAAGCACACCCCGAAGTCGACGCCGGCCTTCTTGCCGGAGTGCTCCTCGAGGATGGGCGTCACCACGTTGCGGGTGGTGCCGGGGAGCACGGTCGAGCGCACCACGAAGGTGTGGTAGCTGGCCTTGTTCTTCATCGCCTGGCCGAGCTGCTCGGAGAGGCGCTTCACCGCCGACAGATCCTGACCGCCGCCCCGCATGGAGGGCGTGCCCACGCAGATGAGGGACACGTCGGAGGCGTTCACCGCCTCCTGGGCCACGGTGGTGACGTGGAGCCGCCCGCTCTTGGCCGCGCCCTCGATGAGCTCGACCATGCCCTCCTCGATGATGGGGGTCTTGCCGGACTTCATCAGGTCCAGCTTGCCCTGGTCGATGTCGCAGCCGGTGACCTCGTGCCCGTCGCGGGCGAGGCAGCCCGCGGACACCGCGCCGACGTAACCCATGCCAAAGATGCTGATCTTCATGCCTTCGTACCTTCCTCAGCCATGGTCCCGGCGGTAGCGCTCCACCGTCTCATGGATGATGCCGTCCAGGCGCTTCATGGAGCTGGACCAGCTGTGATGGGAGAGCATCCGGGCCCGGCCCGCCTCGGAGAAGCGCTTGCGCTCCTCGGGCGACTCCACCAGGCGCAGGATGGCCTCCGCGTACTCGTGGGGGGAGCTGGCGGTGAGGATGTGCTCACCCGGGACCGCGTCCACCCCGCCGGCGGCCAGGACCGAGGACACCGTCGGCACCCCCATGGCCAGAGCCTCCAGGATCTTGTTCTGGGTGCCCCGCGCGATGTTCAGCGGGGCGATGGTGCAGACTGCCTTGCGCACGTACGGCTGCACCTCGGGCACCGAGCCGGTGACGGTGATGCCGGGCAGCTTGCCGAGGGCCAGGACCTCCTTGGAGGGGTCCGCGCCCACGATCACCAGCTTCAGCTCGGGGCGGCGCTTCAACAGGAGCGGCCACGTGTTCTTCGTGAAGTCGAACATGCACTCCTGGTTCGGGTAGTAGTCCATGCGCCCGATGAACACGATGGTGTTCGGGTCGTAGGGCTCGTCGGTGGGGCTGAACTTCTTGGCGTCGACCCCGTTCGGGAACCAGTCGGAGTGCACCCCGGGGTTGAGCCCCTGCAGGGTGGCGAGCTCGGCCCGGGTGGTGGCGGTGCAGGTGTCGAAGCGCTGCGACAGCGCGAGCTCCGCCAGCTGCATCTTGAAGCCCTCGTAGTAGTACCCGAGCGAGAGCGGGAACGGCTTCATCGGCCCGTAGGAGATCCACTTCTGGGAGTCCATGTCCCCGAAGTCGAGGATCTTGGCGCAGCCGGTGTGGTGCTCCACGTACTGGGCCACGCTCGAGCAGTGCACGAAGACGAGGTCGTAGCTGTTGGTGGCGAGCTCGTCCGCAATGCGCCTTGCGAGCTTGGCGGAGTGGAAGAAGCCCATCGAGGACGGGGTCCGGCGGGGCAGGTTGAGCACCATCTTGGCCCCCTGCACCGGGTTCCGCACCGTCTCGACCATGAAGCGGGCGCAGTGAGGGGCGATGCCTTCGCCCTCCTTGGCCTCCGCGGCGTCCCGGGCCAGGGACGCCACCACCACCTCGTGACCCTGCTCCGTGAGGTGCCGGATCATGTTGAAGGGGCGGATCTTGCCTCCCCGCTTGGGCGGGAAGGGGAACCGGTGGCAGACGTACAGGATCTTCACGCGCGGACCTCGCTCTGGAGCTCCTGGCTCACGTCCTCGGGGGTGCGGCCGTCGAGGTAGAGGCGGCACCACACCTCGAGGTTCAGCAGGGCCAGGATGTGGTCGGTGTGGTCCTCCTTGTTGCTCTCGTGCAGCTCGAGGGTCTTGAGGACCTCCTCGGGCCGGAAGAAGCCGCGGGCCAGCACCTGCTCGGGCCGGAGGAGCCGGTGGGTCATGGTCTGGAGCTCGTTCTTCACCCACGCCCCCATCGGCGCGCCGAAGCCCCGCTTCTTCCGATAGAGGATCTCGTGGGGCAGGATGTCCTTCAACGCCTGCTTCAGGATGTACTTCAGCTCGCGGCCCCGGATCTTGAAGCGGCTCGGCATGCGCGCCGCCATCTCCACGAAGCGGGTGTCCAACAGCGGCACCCGGCACTCGATCGAGGTGGCCATGGTCATCTTGTCGGTGAGCAGCAGCAGGTCGTCCGGCATCTGGGTCGCGAGGTCGACCTCGAACAGGGCCTTGAGGTCGTCCGCGCTCGGGGGGACCTGGGCGAAGGCCTCCGCGATGGCGGCGTAGGGCACGTCGGGCATGCGGGTGAGGAGCGCCTCGAGGTGCGCGTCGTCGTAGACCCCGACGTAGCTCTCGTAGCGGGCGGAGCGGGGCAGCTCGGCCGACAACAGGAACCCCCGGGCCAGCCGGGAGATGTTGAGGAGGGTGGAGTGGCGGTCGGCCGGGAGCCGCCGCGCCACCGGCTGGATCACCGACTCGCGCAGGCGGCGAGGGATGTGGCCGTAGAGCTGCCCGTAGAACTCACCCAGGTAGCGGCGGTAGCCGCCGAAGAGCTCGTCGCCGCCCACCCCCGACAGGATCACCGTGACGTCCTGCTTCGCGAACTCCGACACCAGATACGTGGTGATGTAGGCGGAGTCCGCGATCGGCTCGTCCATGTGCCACAACAGCTTCGGCATCAGGTGGACCACGTCGGGCCGCACCACGATCTCCCGGTGCTGGGTCTTGAACTTCTCGGCAACCTGCCTTGCGAAGGGCAGCTCGTTGTAGAAGCTGCCCGCGCTCCCGGTGTCGAAGCCGATCGCGTAGGTGCGCACCGGCTCCTTGCTGTGCTTGGCCATGAAGGCCACGATGCTGGAGGAGTCGATGCCGCCCGAGAGGAACGCGCCGAGGGGCACGTCCGAGACCATCTGCTCGACCACCGAGCGCTCCAGCTCGGCCAGGAGCTCCTCCACCCACTGGGCCTCGGTCTTCTTCTCGTCGACGTGCTCGGGGAGCCGCCAGTAGCGCCGCACCGTGGCCTTGCCGCCCTCGATGACCAGCATGGAGGCCACCGGGAGCTTCTGGATCCCCTGGAACATGCACAGGGGCGCGGGCACGTAGCCGAGGGACAGGTACTGGTGGAGCGCCACCGGGTCCACCGCGCGCTCCACCCCTGGCACCTGCAGGATGGCCTTCGCCTCGGAGGCGAAGATCACCCGCTGGCCGTCGTCGAGGTAGTAGATCGGCTTGATGCCGAGGCGATCCCGCCCGACGAGCACCCGGCGCCGGGTCTTGTCGAAGAGCGCGAACCCGAACATGCCGTCGAGGTGCTCGACGAAGCCGTCGCCCCACTCGGCGTAGGCGTGCAGCACCACCTCGGAGTCGCTCCGGGTCTTGAAGCGGTGCCCCTTGCCCATGAGCTCGTCCCGGAGCTCGCGGAAGTTGTAGATCTCGCCGTTGCACACCACCCACAGGGTGTCGTCGTGGTTCGAGATCGGCTGGTGCCCGCCCGACAGATCGATGATCGAGAGGCGGCGCATCCCGATCGCCACCCCGTCCGCGGTGTAGCCGCCGGAGTCGTTCGGGCCCCGGTGGACGGTCACGTCCCCCATGCGCTCCAGGAGGTCTCGGCCGGGCGTCTCACCGCCCACGAGGTTCACGATGCCGTGGATGCCGCACATGGGGACCAGCGTGTCCTAGCCCGTATCGCGCCCGGTCGAAAGCCCGGTCATTCGCGGGTGGCCCCAGGGTGCGCCCGGCGTGCGTCGTGGGCCCCACCGAGCCCACATTGAGTCAGGGCCGAGGCGCGCGCGGCGCGGCCCGCAGATACCCCGTCACACCGGTCAAGGCGTTGACAAGGACCCGGAATCCGCCAACCAATGCCGCGTGCTCCGGAAGCTCGTCGGCTACGCGGCCTACATGTTCGGGGCCAACACCTTCACCGCCCTGTTGAACTTCGCGGTGTCGGCCCTCGGCATGGTCACCCGGCCCAAGGAGGCCTTCGGCGACTACGCGATCTACATGCTGGTCTACGAGATCGGGAACGGCATCTTCATCTTCGGGGCCAACGCCACCATCCAGCGCTACGCGGCGGACAGCCTCGAGAACCGCCAGCGCTTCACCAAGCTGGTCTTCCTCGTGTTCTTGGGGATGTCGGGCATCTTCGGGCTCGCCGGCTTCGTGGTGTGGCGGTTCATCGGGCTCAACTATGCCCTGGCCCTGTTCGGCCTGCCGTGGGTGGTCACGTACTGGTACGGCCGCTACGTGGTGCGCTCCAACCTCGACGCCAAGCGCGAGGCGCGCCTCATGGTGGTGGCGTCGCTCGCCAACACCGTATTCCAGTTCCTCTTCCTCACCCTCACCGACCTGCGCGACGCGCTGATCTACGGCGACTTCCTCGCCCTGTTGGCCTCGGGGCTCATGGCCCTCGTGACCCTCCCCGCCGCCCTCGGGCTCTCGATCCGACAGATCTTCCAGGTGCCGATCCCGCGGGAGTTCCTGAAGGAGGCCTTCCGGTTCACCGTCCCCCTGTGGCTGGCGGGCCAGGTCTTCACCTTGAAGGTGCGCCTGCAGAGCATCTGGACCACCGCGTTCATCGGCTCCAAGGCGATGGGCGCGCTCCAGGGCATGCAGACCATGTGGCAGTTCGCGGGCAAGCCCATGGAGTACCTCGGGCAGGCCAGCTTGCCGGGCCTGGTCTCCGCCAAGGAGGACCGCGACGTCCTGTACCGCGAGCTCCTGCGCTTCAGCGTGGTGAGCCTCACCGCGGTGGCCATCGTGGTGGCGGCGGGCATCCCCTTCGTCTTCCAGGTCATCGACTTCGTGGCGGAGCTCCTCGGGCGCACCGGGGTGCCGATGTCCGAGAAGTACGCCGAGGTGCCGGTGCTCCTCCTGCTCCCGACCCTCGCGGTCCCCTTCACCGCGGTCGAGATGGTGACGAACCAGTACAGCGTGGCGGTGGGCAAGCAGCGCACCGTCTTCTACGCCCAGGTGGTGAACGTGGCGGTGATGGCCGCGACCCTCATCCCCCTCGCCAAGCACTTCGGGCTCATCGGGGTGGTGATCGCGGGCGCGATCGGCGAGCTGGGCAACGCGAGCACCTTCATCGTGCTGTTGTGGAAGCACCGCACCGACAGCATGCGCACCGCCCTCGTCTGGTCGGTGCTCGCCACCGCGGCCACCGCCGCCGCCCTCACCCCGGTCTACGTGTACCGGGAGATCGCGTTCAGCTGGCTCCTCGCTGCCCCCGCGCTCGTGATCTTCGGGGCGCTGATGATGCTCACCCGGATGCTCCAGGTGCAGGACTTCAAGCGGGTGCTCAAGGCGTTCGGGCGCGGCTGAGGCGCTCCACCGCCTCCACCACGTCCGGGAAGCGGGCCTGGGTGCGGGCCGCGCTCAGGGCCCGCGCCGCCTCGGGCCCCTGGACCCGGGCGAGGGCCGCCACCGCCGCGCCTCGGAGGGCGGGATCCGCGTCCTCGAGGAACGGCGCGACTCGGGGCACCGCGCTCGCCCCGTACGCGATGGCGAGGCTGGTGAGGGCCCGGCTCCGCGCCTCGGGGCGGGCCCGCGCGTCGGCGAGGAGGGCGTGCAGGACAGCCTGCGTTCGCGGGGAAGGGAACAGCGCCAGCGCGCTCACCGCGCCGTCCTGGTACCAGGGCCCCGCGCTCGGGTCGGCGGCGAGCCGAGCGAGGACCTCGGGCACCCCGGGCCCGGCCTCCAGGAGCACCGCGCGCTCCGGCACCCCGTGGTGGGCGAGGAGGAGCCGGCGCACCCGGGCCTCGGTGGCGTCGGGGGCGGCCAGCGCGGCGGTGGCGAGGCAGGACAGGGCCAGGGCGACGATGATGGTGCGGCGCATGGGATCAGTCCTTCGTGAGGGGGTTGGCCTGGAGCATGAACGCCTGCCCCGGGGTCAGGCCGGTGTTGGCGGGGTCCGCGAGCGGGAACATCAGGTTCCCGAGATCCGGGCAGTCGAAGGGGATCTGGCTGATGTCACACTCCGGGGTGTCGGCCAGGGGATCGTGGGACTCGCCGTCGAGCTCCGAGGTGTGGAACAGCCCGAGGTAGTGCCCGAGCTCGTGGGCCAGGATGGTCCCGGTGAGGTCGTTGCCGTCCATCTCCTCGCCGTTCGGGCCCTGGCCGACCACCCCGAGGAAGCGGGCGGAGCCGACCACCCCGCTCGCCCTCGTCCCGTGCAGGCCGGCCGGGCCGGGGAGGCCGCTCGAGATCCCGATCGTCCCCGAGCCGTCGGAGAACACCACGTCGCGCACGAGGAAGAGGTTCAGCGAGAGGAGGGCGTCGCGGGTGGTGCCGGGCTCCTCGGAGGTGGCCATCAGGGCGAGGAAGTCGTCGTCGCTCCGGACCACCGCGTAGCGGGCGGCCACCTGGCTGGACACCGCGGGGAACCGGATCGAGCCCAGGGTGACGCCGGCCTGGGCCAGCCGCGTGCCGATCGCCGTCAACATGGCCTGCAGGTCTGGAGACTGGGCGCTCAGGCCGGGGACCCCCACGATGTGGACGTTCAGATCCACCGTGGTGCCCGAGGTGGCCTCGGAGAACAGGAGATAGCACGCGTCCTGGCTGTTGCTGGCCAGGGTGAAGGTGTGGGCCCCGACCGCCCGCTGGGGGACGAACTGGGGCGCGACCGGGACCACGATGGGGGCGACGAAGCCGTGCAGCAGGGTGGTGTAGCCCTGGAACTGGTTCGCCCCGCGGAAGTCCACCGGCGCGCCGGGGCCCTGGATGACCTCGGGGATCACGTAGCGCCCGTCCCGGCTGAACACCGAGACCATGTAGCTCCGGGTGCCGGCGGGCACGTCGTACCGGACCTCCAGGCTGCCGCCCCGAGCGCGCAAGCCACATTGCGCGCCGAGGGCGGCCAGCGCCTGCTCGGAGACGTTGGGCACCTCGGCCCGATCCGGCAGGCAGAGGCCCGCCCCGCCCGGGAGGAGCGGGAAGCACACGTAGTCCGCGCGGCAGTCCGCGGGGCCCTGGCAGCCGCGCGCACACCACGAGTCGAGGCTCTCGGCCGGGCCGAAGCCGGGGGCGCAGACGCTCTCGGTCCCGGGGCTCTGGGCGCAGTCGAACTCGGTGTCGCAGAAGACGGTGGTGCAGTGGCCCTCGGGCCACTCGGGGGCCTGGAGGCAGGTGCCGCCTTGGCACTCGAGGTCCCGGGTGCAGGGCTCGCCATCGGCGCGCTGGGGCGGGAGCGGGGCCGGGAGGCAAGCCAGCCTGCCGGCGCCCTGGTCCTGGCAGCTGTACCCGGCGCGGCAAGGCGCGTTGTCACAGCGCGCGGCGCAGAAGGGCGGGGTGCCCAGGACCGCCTCGACGCACCACCCGTCGGGGCGATCACAGGCCTCGTCCCCGTTGCAGAAGCGGGTGCAGTAGCCGCCGGGGAACGCGGGGGTCGGGAAGCACATCCCGCCCGCGCACTGGCTGCTCAGGGTGCAGGCGGCGCCATCGTCGAGCAGCGGGGGCAGCCCGGTGTCCGGGAACCCCGCGTCCACCGGGGGCGGCGGAGGTGGAGGCGGAGGAGGCGGTGGGGTGCCCCCGTCCGGGATCAGCACCCCGCCGCCGTCCGGCAGCTGGAGGGGCGTGAGGCGCTGGTCCACCGCGTTGCAGCCCGCGAGGGCCACCAGCGTCACCACCACGCCGACCTCGTGGAGGGCGCGTCGGCGGGGGCGGGCGAGGTCGTCCGGAGTCGCCAAGGTGGCCAACTATACCCCAGGGGTGCCTGGTCTGGCCGGAAGGTGCCGAGGAGTGCACCGAGCCGTCGGCGCTTCGGACCTGAGGCCTGGAGCCTCGGGCCTGCTTCGCGCCCGAGGCCTGAACCCTCGGGCCTGCCGCCTGACACCTGTCTCTGGAGCCTGGCGTTGCGCCGTCGGCTGCAGGGCTCAGAGACAGGCCTCAGGCTCCAGTGCTCAGGCCTCAGGCTCCGGGGTCGGGCCTCGGGCTCTCCGCGCGGGACTCTACTGACCAGCCGCCCCAGCCAGGGCCTCGACCGCTGCCGCCAGCTCGCGGGGATCGAAGGAGCGCTCCGCCGCGCTGAGGTGGGCCGCGATGCGGACCGCGGCGGGGCGGGGCAGCCCCCGGCTCTCGGCCTCGATGCGCCCCATCAGCTCGAGGAACGCGGCGCGGTCCGACGGGGCGGAGCTGAGCTGCGCGGCGGCCCGCCTCAGGCGCGCCACCGTCTCCGCCGACACCGCGGGCTCGGGAACCGGGGCCGAGCCTGGCCGGAGCTCCGGCGGGGGCGGCGCCCGGCGCCCAGCGGTGCCCCGGGGTGCGGGCGCCGCGGAGGGCGAGGCGGTGATGGCGCCGCGGGTGGGTGGACTCGAGGCCGCCGGGGCAGAAGGTGAGTCCGCGCCCGGGGCCGAGGTCGCGGAGGGCGAGCCCGCGCTCGATTGGGCGGGTGTCGCGGAGGGCGAGCCCGGGCTGGACGGTGTCTCCGAGACCGGCGCCGCGGAGGGCGAGCTCGCGCTTGGGTGGGCCGCCGCAGCAGGGGCTGCGGGGGGCGGGCCGGCCATGGGCGAGGGCTCGGGGGCCAACCCAACCGCGCGAGCGGAGGCCACGCCCTCCCGCGCAGCCCCCTGGCCTGGCGTGCTGGGCGCCTGGCCGGGCGATCCCATCGCCGGGGTCGGCAGCGCGGCCTCGACCCGCGGGGTCGACGGCAGGCCAGGCGCCTGGACCCGGCCCAGGGCGTAGGCACCGACCAGCGCGGCGGCGCCGGCCAGGCCCAGGAGCGGGCCCCGCAGGCTGCGCCGCCGGCGTCGGCGCGGGACCAAAGCGGGATCCGGAGGCGGGCTCCGGGGCGACACCCGGGGGCCGGCGCCGCGCTCCGGGGGCTCCGCGCGGGCCACCAGGGTCAATGGATCGGCGGTGAAGGACGCCATCGGCACGGTGGGCCGGGCGTGGGCGGGGACCTCGCGGGTCTCGACCGGACCGGGCGCGGCCGGGTCGCCGGGGAAGAACGCCATGGGGACGGTGGGCCGGGCGTGGGCGGGGACCTCCAGGCCCTCGACCTGACCCGGCCTCGAGCGCGGCGGCGTGATCTGGGTCGCGTGCTCCGGCGCGTGGGTGACATCGGTGCGAGTGGGCTCGTGCCACGCCTCGGGCTCCGCCGACCCAGACTCCGCCGGCCCGGGACCCCCGGTCGCAAGCGGAGCGCGCAGCGGGCCCCCGGCCCGCGAAGGGGGGTGGGACGGCTCCGCCGGCCCGGGACCCCCAGTCCTCGTGGGGACCCAGGCCTCGGCCTGCGCTCGAGCGAACAGCGCGAAGGTCACCCCGGGCACCGCGGCCCGGGGGCCCTCCTGGCGGGCCCTGGCCTCGAGGCCCTCGACCGCGCTCCGCACCTCGGGGAAGCACTCGTCGAAGTACAGGTGCAGGCGGTCTCGAGGCGCCCGGGCGAGCTCCCCCGCCGCGTCGAGGAGCGCGGCCAGGAACTGCTCGGCGTCCTCGAAGCGGGCGCCGGGGTCCTTGTCGAGCGCGGTGCTCAGCACGTCGGAGAGGCCCCGCGGGAGGCGCGGGTTCACGGTGTGGAGCGGGGGCGGGGTGTGGTGCAGTACAGCCTGCATCACCGCCGCTCGGTCCGCGCGCGGGGTGACCCGCTGGGCGGTGAGGAGCTCGTAGAGCACCACCCCGAGCGTGTAGAGGTCCGCCCGCTGGTCCACCTGCTCGCCCCGAGCCTGCTCGGGCGCGAGGTAGCGGGGGGTGCCCACCACCGCCCCAGGCACCGTCTCCATCCGGCCCATCACCGCCCGCGCCACCCCGAAGTCGATCAGGCGGCCTCGCCCGGAGCGGTCCATCAGGAGGTTCCGGGGGGAGAGATCGCGGTGCACCAGCCCCAGCGGCGCGCCGTCGGGGCCGGCCAGGCGGTGAGCGTGGGCCAGCGCCTCGAGGAAGTCGCAGGCCAGGGTGCAGCTCACCGCGTAGGGCACCAGGCGCCCGTCCTCGAGGTGCGCGGCGGCCAGCTTCGCGAGGGTGGTCCCAGTGATGTGTTCGAGGACGAGGAAGAGCCGGTCGTCGGCGTAGCCGGCGTCGAACAGGCGCGCGATGCCGGGGTGGTCCAACAGGCCCAGGATCTCGGCCTCGCGGCGCAAGCGCTCTTGCGCGGCCACGCTCTCGCTCAGCTCCACCCGGAGCTGCTTCAGCACGACGAGCTGTTGGGTGCCCGCGCGCACCGCGGCGTGGACCTGGCCCACCCCGCCCTCGCCGAGGGGCGCGAGGAGGAGGTAGTGGCCCAGGCGCCCCGGGTCGACGATGGGCTCGGTGGGGTCCACCCCGTGCTGTCTAGCATCAACCGGACCCCGGAGCAGGTGCGGCCGATCTCGCGCTCACGGGTCCCGGGTGTAGAGGTTGTCGCCGGTCTGGAGCCAGCGGACGCCGGTGATGACGCCGCCACCGTCCCGGACCACGAGCATCGTGGCCACCAGGCGGCGCAGGTAGAAGGTGTCCGCCGCGCTCGCGAACAGCCGGAGGTAGCTCCCGTTGTCGAAGTGCGCGTACAGGCGCCCCTCGTGCACGACCAGCTCGAGCACCGTCTCGCCGTGCCGGTACACGCCGGCCAGCGCCTCGAGCTCGGCCTGGGGCGGGGTGATGGTGGGGTCGGGATCCGGAATCACCAGGCCGGCCTCGGACCACGGCATCCCCCGCGCCTCGTCCAGGACGGCGACGCTCACCGCCTCGATGTCGGTGTCGATCCGGGCGTTGGTCAGGAGGACCACCCCCACCCCGGCGCTCGGACAGATCACGACCGTCGCGTGCCCGCCGTAGGCGTCGCCCCGGACCATGAGGATCTCCACGTTCCGCCACGTGACCTTGAACCACCCGAGCCCGACCACGGTGTCACCGTTCACCACCCGGCTCACCTGGGTGGCTCGGATGGCAGCGCCCAGCGCGCCCGCGGGCGGTTCGAGCTCCGCCCCGAGCAGGCGGGTGAGGTCGCGCGCGCTGCCCTGCAGGCTGGCCGCGGGGCTCAGGGCGCCGAGCAGCAGCCGCGGCATTGGCTGGTCGGGGGCCAGGTGGGGCGGGGCGAGCCGGGCCTCCTGGTCCGCTGTCAGCTCGAGCCCGGTGTCGGTCAGGCCCAGCGGCGCGCTGATGTCGGCGCGCAGCAGGGCGTCGAGGTCGGCGGCGCCGGTGGCCGGCAGCAGGGCCTGGCCGAGGAGCGCCACCCCGAACGAGCTGTAGCCGATCACATGCCCGGGGAGCACGCTCAGGGTGGTGTTCGAGAGGTCGGCGTAGAGGGCCTCGGCGTCGATCGCGGTCACCGACACCGCGCCCGGGGCCGGGCTCGGCAGCGCGGCCGGGGGCCACGCGGGGAGCCCGGCGGTGTGGGTCGCCAGGTGGCGCAGCAGGATCGGGTTGCCGGCCAGATCCGGCACCGTCACCCCCTGGGGCACCAGATCCTGGAGCGGGGTGTCCAGGCTGACCAACCCCTGCTCCACCGCCAGCGCGAGGCGCAGGGTGGTGAACAGCTTGGTGACCGAGGCCAGCTCATAGATCGTGTCGGGGGTCGGCGCGCCCTCCCTCGCCGAATCCACCCGGCCGACGCTCAGGAACTCCGCGTGCCCGTCCCGCCACACCCCGACCGAGAACCCGGGCGTCCAGCCGGCCTCCACGTACTTGTCGAGCAGGGTCCGGATCGGGGTCTGCCAGTCGACCACGACCCCCGCGTCCTCGGGGCCGCTGTCCGCCACCCCGGTGTCCTCGGGGCCCGCGTCGAAAGATCCGTCGACCACCCCGGTGTCGACCGGGCCGCCGCCGTCCACCGGGCCCTCACTCCCGGCGCAGGCGAGCGCGAAGCACGAGAACATCAGGAACGATCCACTCCTCATGGCGTCCCCCCTTTCCTGTGTACGAAGCGGATTGCATGGGGCGTTCCCAAGTCGGCGGCTCGGGGATCCGGCCCCGAGTCGCAGGTTGCATTGCGACGATGCGACGCGCGTGCGACACCACTTGAGCGGCGCGCCGGTTTGGAGGCAGGCTCCGGGGCGATGGGTCTGTTGGAGGCGCTGGCCGCGGCCCCCGATCCCGCGCGTCCGGGCCGCGCGCACCTGACGGTGCCGAACACCTGGGACTTCCTGGCCCCCTCGGGCGGGGTCCTGATGAGCGCGGCGCTCGCGGTGATGCGGGAGGCGGTGGGCGACCCGTCGCACCGCCTGGTGAGCGCGCAGTGCGTCTTCGCCGCCCCGATCCTGCCCGGCCCGGCCACGGTCGACGTCTCGGTCCTGCGCCGGGGCCGGGGCGCGACCCAGGTCGAGGGCCGGATGGCGTCCGAGCCGGGCGGGGCCGATCTGGTGTGCCTGGCCACCTTCGGGGCGGAGCGCTCCGGGTTCGAGGTGCGCGGCGCCGCGATGCCCGAGGTGCCGCACTGGCGCGACTGCCGGGTGTGGCCGCCGCGCTCGCGCCGCTTCAGCTTCTTCGAGCGCTTCGAGGACCGGCTGGCCCTCGGCCACACCCTCGGTGAGCAGGGGTGGTCGCCGGGGGCGCCCCGCTACGCCCGCTGGATCCGCTACCTGGAGCCGGTGCGCGGCGCGGACGGCGGGCTGGACCCGCTGGCCCTGCCGCCGATCATCGATCTGATGCCCCCGGCGCTGATCCAGGCCCTCGGCCCCGACGCGCCGCCGTTCTTCGCCCCGAGCCTGGATCTGACCGTGCACGTCCTCGAGCCCACCGACCGGGAGTGGCTCCTCGTCTCGGGCTTCGGGCGCTGGGCCGGCGGGGGCAGGGCGTCTTGCGAGGTGGAGATCTGGGACGAGGACGGGCGCCTGGTGGCCTTCGGCACCCAGACCATGATCGTGCGGAGCCTCCCCCCCGGCGCCCGTGGGCCCGGCGGGTGAGGGCCCGCGCCGCGCTGTGGCTCGCCGCGGTGGCGGCCTGCGCGCCGCCCCCCGCGCGCCTGGTGGCCACCCCCGACGACTACCAGGCGCTCGCGTCGGACCTGCGCGCCGGCCAGACCCTCGAGCTCACCCCGGGCGTCTACCGGGACTGCCTCGCGCTCATGGGCCTCAGGGGCCGCCCCGACGCGCCGATCGTGATCCGGGGCCCGGCCCGGGGCCCGCGGCCGCTGTTCCTCGGGGCGGGGTGCGCGCAAGTGGCCTTGCGACGCTCGGCCGTGGTGTTGGTGGAGGACAGCCGCTGGGTGACCCTCGAGCGCCTGGAGCTGGACGGGCAGGGGGCCCGGGTGAGCGGGGTGCGGGCGGGCTTCGGCGACACCCCGGTGGTGGGCCTCACCCTCTCGCAACTCGACCTGCACGACTTCGACGCCTCGCCCCAGTTCAGCGCCATCTCATCGTTCGCCACCGCGTGGGACTGGCGGATCGTGGGCAACCACATCACCCGCGTCGGCCTCGGGATGTACCTCGGCAACTCCAACGGCGAGGCCCCGTTCATCCGCGGGGAGGTGCGAGGCAACGTGGTGCTGGATCCGCTCGGCTATGGGATCCAGATCAAGCACCAGGCGCCGCGCCGCCCGGTGGCGGGCATGCCCCCGGACGGCAGCGTCACCCGGGTGGTCGGCAACCTGATCCGGAAGGCGGCGCGCGGGCTCGGGGGCGAGGAGGGGCGGCCCAACCTGCTCCTCGGGGCCCAGCCGCCCGAGGGGCCGGGGCGCTCGGATCGCTACGAGGTCAGCCACAACCTGCTCCTGCAGAACGACGCGGGCGACGAGCCCCTCCTGCAGGGAGAGGGGAACCTGGACGTGCATCACAACGTCTTGCTCAACGACTTCGGCGGGGGCGGGGTGCTGATCCGGCCCCACCAGGGCGGAGTGGGCGAAATCACCGTGCGCGAGAACACGATAATCGCCCGGGGCGTGGGCATCTCCGTAGAAGGCTCCGTGGACCCGGTGGTGCGCGACAACTCGGTGTACGCCCTCGGCCCCTGCGCGATCGTGAGCCCACGCGGGTTCATGGGGACGGTGGGTGGGTGGCCAGACGGCCCGAGGTGGGCGCCCGCACGTTGGGAGGATCCACCAGGTTCCGCGGGTTCCGTCACAGAGTGGGCCTTCGGTGCACCCCTGTGGGACCCCTGAGGGGCCCCGTTCGACTCGAAGCCCGCAAAGTCCTCAAGCGTCTCAACCAACAGCCGTACGGAGCCCGTGATGCGTCTTCGCCTTGTGATGTCCTGCTCGACCCTGACCCTGGCCCTGGCCGCATCGGCCTGCGATCCGGGGCCCCAGCCGGTGGCCGCGGCCACCCCCCAGCCAGCCCAGGCCCACGCGGCGGTGGTTGCGCCCGCGCCCGAGGTGGCGCTCCAGGCGGAGCAGCAGCCGAGTGAGGACGAGGCCCTGCGGGCCCAGCTGCTCGGCTTGAACAAGCAGCCCGCGGCGGATCAGGACCAGGCCGAGCCCGAGCAGCGGCCCGCGCCGCGCCGCCGCGCCCGGCGCCAGGTCCCCCAGGCCGAGCTCCGGCCCCTGCCCATGGAGCCCGAGACCAGCGGCACCCTCTCCGACGGCGAGTTCCAGGCCGCGGTGGGGAGCTGGCGCGGGGTCCAGAGCTGCCTCGCCCAGAACGCGGGGCACCTGGAGAGCCGGAACGGCGCGATGCAGGTCTCCTTTCAGATCGCCGGCGACGGCTCGGTGGCGGACTGCAAGGTGGTGGGCACTACCACCGAGGTCGCCCAGCTGATCGCCCCCTGCGTCGAGAAGAAGGCCCGCCGCATCCGCTTCCCCTCCTACCCGGGGAGCGAGAGCACCAAGGTGGCCAAGTTCGTCTTTTGAACAGAATCGTTCGCGTGTAGGATCGCAACCTGTGTTCGACCACCTCAAGTTCGGCGTCACGGACTATCCAGCGAGCAAAGCCTTCTTCCTCGAGGCGCTGAAGCCGCTCGGGGTGACGGTAGTCACGGAGTGGCCACCCAATGGGGTCGAGCTCAGCCAGCCGCAGGGCAGCGTCTCGCTGTGCCTCTACCAGACCGAGGAGCGGCCGGCGCACCTCCACCTGGCCTTCGCGGCCGAGAGTCGTCAGCAGGTCGACGCGTTCTATCGCGCGGCGCTGCAGGCGGGTGGCAAGGACAATGGACCGCCGGGCCTGCGCCCGCATTATCACGCGAACTACTATGCGGCCTTCGTGATCGGCCCCGACGGGCACAACATCGAGGCCGTCTGCCACGCGCCCGAGGCCTGACGGTCGTCGCCAGCTCCAGAGCAGGCCATCGGAGAAGTCCCCCACGCGCTGCGCGGGCTCCTAGCGCGGAGCCGGAGCGCGCGGCTGGGGGCCCCCGAGCCTGCAAGGTCGACTGCAGTTCCCGGGATCCCGGGCCGGCTGCTGCGGCCGGCTGCGAGTTGGCAGGCCAGCCTGCCTGACGTGTGCCAGGGGTTTCGTTGGCAATCCCTCGAGTTTCGCTGATAAAAAAGCCTAGATTCTGGTCGGAATTGCCGGCCGCCCGGGCCTCGCCAGCGTCGCCGGGTGCCCGCCTACGTCTACCTAGGTTTCCGCCTGTGCACCCACCTGGATACCCCAGGTGGGTGCACCCCTTTTGTCCACCGGCGCCCAATGGCCGCATGTGCTCATTCAATCAATCGATACAGCTAGTTATGGACATGGACTCACCGCCCTCCACCGGTCGTCCACAGGTCGGTCCCCAGCTCCGAGGAGCCGCAGGCCCTTTGGCTGAGCTCGAGATCCCAAGCGGCCTCTCCGTGCCAGTCCGGCGGGCGCGGTCGCGGAGAGTTTTTTCGGAAAAAGTGGCCCCCTGGGGTTGTGCGGGCAGAAATTCGGTGACATTAATCTCCTTGCGCCCGACGGACGGTGGTCAGCGAATCGCCGGTCGAACAAGGTGCGTAGGGCCTCGCAGGGGCCGCTTCGGCGGTGTTCTGAAGGCAAAAAGCTTCGAGCGGGAGGTCGGAATTCGGAGACGGATTTCGGCGAGTTTCGCCCGGGATAGACGCCGAGGGTGGGCAAACCGGCCAGCGGGCAACCGAAGGCTGGGGCGATGAACGCCGAGGGCGGATGACGCGCGGGGAACCGGGCGTCCAAGGGTGGAAGGGCTGGTCCCGGAGGGAGCGGAACCCGAAGAGGGGAGCGAGCGCGGCTACGGCTAACCCCCGGAGTCGAGCAACGCGGTCCGACGCGGATGAAGGCCTCGAAGTCGAGGCGGTGATGGCGTGGCAGCTCGGGTTCGCCTGGGTGAGCGCGGCACCGGCAACGGCAAGGGGGCACGGACTTCCCGACGAGGGAGGGCCGGCTGCGGCGGGTGAGAAACCCCTGAACGGTGACAAGGAACCCTGGACGTGGCGGCAGGATGGAACAGGCCTGCCGAGCTGAGTGGCGGAGCAAACCGTCGAGAGGCTGAGAAAGCCTGAGGACGGAACGTAGCGGAGGGCTGGATGCCCACCGCGGTGAGTGGACGCCGCTCGGTGATGTCGCGAGGAGGGCCGAGACCCAGTCAGGCGAGCTCGGGCCGAAAGGCCGCGGGCAGGCTGGTGGTCGCGAAGGAACTCTGAGGAGGACTTCGCCGTTGAGAGGTGAACCTGGCTCGAAAGTGCCAGGGGACGGTCTTCTGGGACGAACCCCGCGGGGCGAGCATGGAAACAGGCTCGCGAACGGGGCGTGGGCGCCGAATCCAACCGGCGTTCACCTCGGGAGGCACATAGGGCTCGACGGTCGAGAACCTCGTGAGAGGCATGACGCTGGGCAGCAACGCTCAGGTCTTCCGCGCACCCGCCTTGGAGTCTGAGGAAGGGATCCTACGCGTTCGACCGAAGGCTCGTTGATTCTACGCCCGTCGGGCGTACCTGTTTGCGCTCCTTCCTTCGCCGAGGACAAACGTCGCGCCTCGGACGCCTTCAGTTGACCCGCGAGCCCAAATAATCTTCGGTGCCTGGGCCCGATGCCCGCCCTTGTGCCAAAGGTTGCGGCTCTCTGTACGACCCACCCGCGTCGGGTGCTCGCGATAGCCGTCCTGGTGACCTTGCCCGTGCTCCCGGTGGCGGCGACCCTGGACGTCTCCACCTCCCGCACCGCCCTGGTCAGCGAGGCCAACCCCCACTGGCAGCGGTACATGGGCTTCGCCCACGAGTTCGGGATCCCGGAGGACCTGGTGGTGGTGGTCCGGGGCGAGCCGGCCAAGGTCCACGCGTTCGCCGACGCGGTGGCGGCTCGGCTCGGCCACGACACCGCGCAGGTGAAGGCCGTGTTCCACCGGGTGGACCTGTCGGCGTTCGAAGAGCGGGCCCCGCTCTTCCTCGAGGCCTCGGTGCTCGAGGTCCTCGAGAAGCTGGCCAAGGATCCGGCGGTGGGCCGGCTCCGCTCGGATCCGGACCCGGCGGGGCGGCTGCAGGCGTTGGCCGACATCCTCGAGGCGGTGCCCCGGGTGGTCTCGGACAACCGCGCGGGGGCGGAGACCACCCTGATGGCCAACGCCCTCGAGTCCATGATGGACGGGCTGCAGCGCTACACCCTGGACGGGAAGCGGGATCCGATCGTCCTGGCGGACCGCGACGCGGCGATGGAGACCGCCCTCGGGGGCAAGAAGGAGAGCGCCCTCGATCCGAAGGGCTACCTCACCACCGACTCGGGCAAGACCGGGGTGATCTTCGTGCGGCCCACCTACACGCGGGACGAGATGAGCGTGGTGGTGCCCTTCGTGGCCCTGGTGCGGAGCGCCTGCGAGGCGGCGGCCCAGGAGCACCCCGGCGTGCAGTTCGGGTTGACGGGGATCCCGGCGAGCGAGGTGGACGAGCTCAAGTCGATCACCCACGACACCCTGATCACCTCGATCATCGCCCTGGTCGGGGTGGTGGCCCTCTTCATGCTCTACTTCCCGGCCCTGCGCCTGCTCGCCATCTCGATGGTGCCGGTGCTCTTCGGGACGATCTGGACCGCCGCGTTCATCAAGCTGGCCTTCGGCTACGTCAACCTGATGTCCTCGATCTTCCTCGTGGTGCTCATCGGGTTGGGCATCGACTTCTCGGTCCACATCGCGTCGCGCTTCCTCGAGCAGCGCCGGGCCGGCGACGGCGCTGACGTGGCCGCCTTCACCGCGGTGTCCTGCGCGGGGCGGGCGGTGCTCACCGGCGCGGTGACCACCGCGGGCGCGTTCCTCGCGGTGGGGTGGTGCGGCTTCAAGGGGATCGAGGAGCTTGGGATCGGGGCCTCGGTGGGCCTCATGATCACCGTGACCGCGGCCCTCACCGTGTTCCCCGCGATCCTCTCGCTCATGGGGGCGAGCCTGCCCGCGGTCGAGGTCCGCACCGGGCACACCCGGGCCATCGTGCACCGCGTGCTGCAAGCTCGCCTGCCGATCTTGATCGTGGCGCTGGGGCTCACCGTGCCCCTCGGCTACCTGGCGTGGCGCACCCCCTTCGACTTCAGCCTCCTGAACCTGCTGCCGAAGGACGCCGAGAGCGCCCGGCTGATGAAGGAGATGATCGACAACCGGGACCTGTCGGCCAACGCGGTGGCGGTGGCGGTGGACGACCTCGACGAGGCCCGCGACATGGAGGCCCGCCTGCGCGCCCTCCCCACCGTGTACAGCGTGGTGAGCGCGGCCTCGTTCCTCCCGCCCGATCAGGACGTCCGGATGCAGGCCCTGGCCCGCATCCAGCTCGCCCTGCGCGAGGGCCAGGAGGCGGCCCGGGCCGAGGCGCGGCCGGCGCCGACCCTGCCCGAGGCGGTGGCGTCGCTCGAGGCGGCGCTGGAGCGCCTGTCGGAGCTGGCCTTCGCGGCCGGCAACCAGAAGGAGGCGGTCGAGCACCTCGAGAAGAGCCTGGACGCGGTGGCGCGGCTCCGGGAGGTGCTCGAGGAGACCGGGGTGACCCCGGAGATCTCCGCCGGGGCCAAGGAGTTCGGCCAGCGCCTGGGCGAGGTCCTCGACACCCTCTCGTCCCGGGTCGACCTCGTGCTCGCGGCCGGCCCGCTGACCCCCGAGGTGTTGCCGGCCAACCTGCGGCAGCGCTTCGTCAGCAACAAGGGCCGCTTCGCGGTCTACGCGGTGCCGAAGGACAGCATGTGGGATCGGGCGGCCCTCGAGCGCTTCATCATGGACGTGCGGGGGGTGGCGCCGGGGGTCACCGGGTTCCCGGAGACGTTCTACGAGAACGCCGGCCTCATCCAGCGCGGGTTCTATGCCGCCTCGCTGTACGCCTCGATCGCGGTGGTGGTGCTGCTGTGGATCGACCTGCGGCGCCTACGCTACGTGCTCTACGCGCTGATCCCGGTGGGGCTCGGCGCGGTGTGGATGCTGGGCTGGATGGGCCTGATGGACCTGCCCTACAACCTGGCCAACATCGTGGGGCTGCCGCTGATCATCGGGGTGGGCATCGACAGCGGGGTCCACGTGCTCCATCGCTACCTGGAGACGGGGTCGGTCGAGACGGCCACGGTCAAGACCGGCGGCGCGGTGATGCTGTCGTCGCTGACCACCATGGTGGGGTTTGGCTCTTTGGCGTTTGCGTCCCATCGCGGCTACAGCAGCTTGGGACAGATCCTGTTCCTTGGGGTGGGTGCGTGTCTCATGATGGCCGTCACCGTGCTCCCCGCGGTGCTGGCCATGGTCGACCGGCCCGCCAAGGACTGATATCCGTCCCGCCGGACCGTGAACGCGTCGTCGATCCGCATCCCGTTGGCGCTCCTGGTGGGGGCGAGCGTGCTGGCCGGCTGCCCCCGGCCCCACCGGCCCGGCCCCTACGATCCCATGCTGGCCGACCTCGGCCCGACCGCCGAGCCGCTCCCGGAGGGCGAGGAGGCGCTCCTCGCCGCCGCGGACGAGGCGGCGGCGCACGGCCCCGAGTCCGCGTACATGGTCCGCAGCCTGCGCTGCGCCAACGCGGTGCTGGCCGAGCGCCCGGACGATCAGGAGGCGGCGTGGCGGGCGGCCCGGGCCCTGTACTTCTTGAGCGAGCTCGCCGGCGGCGGCGACGAGGCGGCCGACCTCGCCGCCCGCTGCATCGACATCTCCGCCGTGGCCACCCGGAGCGGCGACTCCGCGGCCGGCTTCTACTACGCGGCCCTCTGCATGGGGGCGCGGGCCCAGGTGCGCAGCCTGGAGGCGATCGGCCTGCTCCCGCAGATGGTCGACGCGGGCCGCACCGCGCTCGAGCTCGACCCCCTCGTCGTGCACGCGGGGCCCCACCGGCTCCTGGGCGGCATCTACCTGCGCGCCCCCGCCTGGCCCACCTCGGTCGGCGACATCGACGAGGCCCTGACCCAGCTCGGCAAGGCGGTCGCCCTGGCCCCGGACTGGGCCGAGAATCAGCTCTTCTGGGCCGAGGCCCTCGAAGCCGACGAGCGCACCGAGGAGGCCCGGGCCGCCCTGGCCGAGGCGGAGCGGCTGATGGCGGTGCCCGAGATGGCGGCGTGGGCCCGGCTGTGGGCCGCGGACGTCGAGAAGCTGAAGAAGAAGCTGAGGTAGCCCGGTCGTGCTTCAGCCGAAGCAGATGTTCCGGCAGAACTCGGCCTGATCGCCCTCGGGGCACCGGGGGATGAAGCGCAAGGTGCCCTTCACCCCGGGGGTCTCCGCGTCCTTCGAGATCTCGACCTCGAGCTCGATGGTCTCGTCCGCCACCGGGATGCCGATCGGGGTCGGGCACAGGAAGAGGGGCACCACCCCCTCGAGCTCCACCTTGCCGGCGGTGGCCGAGGGGATGAACACGTGGGTGCGCTCGGAGCGGGAGACGAGGTCGCCCGCCGGGTCGCGCCGCGCCACCCGCTTCACGAGGGGGCGCTCGCCCATGCCCGCCACCGCGGCCTCGTCGACCTGCACGTCGATGTAGACGTGAAAGCCACCTTGCGCGCCGGGCTCGAGGGTGAGCTCGACCCCGTCCTCGAGGGGCACGAAGGGCCCGGAGCCGCCCTGGGCCCCGGTGCCGACGCTGACCTCATTGGACGGGTCGGGCCCCGGCCCAGGCGGGGTGGTGCCACCGCACGCGGCCAGGCCGAGCAGGGTGATGAGGGGGAGGGTGCGCATGGCGGGCGTCCTTTGGATCCTACTCGCCGCCGCGGTCGCCGGGCTCGGCTTTCGGCTCAGCGCCGCCGCCGCACCATGACGAGGCCGAAGGCGAGGCCGGCCAGCACCAGGGCGTTGGCAAGGCCACCCTTGCCCTCGGCGTCGGCGGTGCAGGCGCAGCCGCCGTCACCCAGGTCGCCGTCGGAGATGCGGGTGCTGTTGTCGATCTCGATCTGGGGGGCGCCCTCCTCGCGGAGCAGCTCGATGCGGCGGCTGTAGGGCACGCCAGCGCGGTCGCGCTCCAGCCACGCCTGGCCGTCCTCGACGTAGAAGCGGCGGCCGTCGGGGAGCTCCAGGATGCCGGAGCCCTCGATGTTCCCGTCCGCGTCGCAGATCTGGGTGAAGGTCGCGTTGTGCTCGTTGTCGACGTCGGGCAGCGAGGGGTTGAAGGAGAAGGTCGGGTCGGTGGTCATCTCCTCGGGCGAGAGGGTGGTGTACATGCGGGTCATCTTCTTGTTGTCGCGGAAGAGCTGACCCGCCTTCTGGGTGGGCTCCACGATGCGCTCCCAGAGCTGCTGGGTGATCTCGCCCGCGTTCAGCACGACGTCGTAGCCCTCGAAGGCCTCCGCGTTCTGCTCGCGGAAGTAGCTCGACAGGTAGTACTCCGCGTTGTTGTAGAAGTCGGCCTCTTCGATCTTGCCCTGCAGGCCGGGCGGGAAGGGGATGTGCTCGCGCAGCGTGCCGATCAGGTTGGCGGTCCAGGCGAAGCCGTAGTTGCGGAGGTACTGCACGTAGGTGCCCGGGTCGGTGATCGCCTCGAGCTCGGCCCGGTTCCCGAAGCGCCCCTGATAGTCGAGGAGGTTCTGCATGCGGTCCACCGAGCCCGCGTACTCGGTCACGAAGGACTGCCCGTCCTTGGCCTCGTTGGTGGCGGCGATGATGACGTCGTTGTAGTTCTGCCCGGCGTTGAACCAGTCGATGTACTCCTCGTTCAGCACGGTGTGCCGGTAGTTGCGCGGGATGGCGCGGTACTCGCCGAGCACCCAGACCCGGATGCCCATGTTCGGGTTGGCGGCCACCTGGGTCAGGATGATCGGGATCATCGGCAGGTCGGACTCGTAGCGCAGCACCACCGGCTGGATGTCACCCACGTCGTTCCCCTTCCTGAGCTTGAGGGCGAGGAAGTAGGCGCCGGGGTGGATGTACGGGCCCACCACGTCCTCGGTGCCGCCGGGGATGAAGTAGTGGTTCTCGGTCAGCCAGGTGAACATCTCGTCCCGGTCGTCGGCGCGGAGCACCGCGTAGTCGAAGGGCCCGATGCTGTCCTGCTTCACCACCACCTCGGGGTCGGGGCTCTGCTCGTCGGGGCTCCGGGTGGCGTCGTTCTGGACCCCGCCCGCGAGGGGGACCGCCAGGCACTGATCCTCGAACACCCGGTTGAGCCGGTACTTGGGCTGGGTGGTGGCGATCAGCTGGGCGAACAGCTCGTCCGTCCCGAGCTCCATGTCGGGCACCGAGGGCAGGGGGAGGATCCAGCCGAACTCGCTGGCCTCGCCCTGGTACTGGATCTGGATGTGGGCGGTGACCACCCCATCCTCGTGGGAGAACACGATCTGCTCGCCCGCCTGCACCACCGGCACCGAGGGGTCCGGCGGGGCGAAGCAGCCACACGCGTCGGCCCGCTGGGCCGGGAAGGTCATGAGGGCGCCGATGGCGGCGCCGACCGCGAGGGTTGGGGCGAGTCGAAGTCGTGGCATGAGCATGTGAACGGACACCCATTACAAGAGGTATGCCGAACCTGGGGCTTTGGGCCAGCCTCCCATCGGGCCTCAGATTGTTGAGGCTGTGCCACCGGGCGCGCGGGATTTCCGTAGGCCACCCGCCAGCCCGGGCCCCAGGCCTCCTTTGACAGCGGCCGACGGGCCCCGCTACCGTCCGGTGGCCAGGTGTCCCACCCCGTCCCCCGCTGCGTGCTCCTGTTCGCGCGCTCCGACGCCGCCGAGGCCCGGGCCAAGGGCCTGGGGCCCCGGGGCGCCGCCCTCTTCGCCCTCGCCCGCGAGCGGCTGGCCTGCGCGGTGGCCGCCCTGCCTGGGGTCGACCTCGTGGTGGCGGGCGCTGCCGGTGCGCTCACGCCCTGCCACGTCCTGCCGCAGCGGGGCGCTACCTTCGGCGCGCGCTTTCGGGCCGCGGTGGAGGACGCCCGCGCCCTCGGCTACCGCGAGGTGGTGGTGGTGGGCCTGGACGTGCCCCGGCTGGACGCCGGGTGCCTCCGGGCCGCCTTCGCCGCCCTCGCGCGGGGTGAGGTGGTGCTCGGGCCGAGCCCGGACGGCGGGGTCTACCTCGTAGGGTTGGGTGAGGCCGACCTGAGCCGGCTCGATCGGGTGAGGTGGCTGGGCCGGCGGGTCCAGGCGGACCTGGCCATCGCCTGGCCCGAGGCCACGTGGATCGAGGCGCGGGCCGACGTGGACGGCGGCGCCGACGTGAAACGTGCGGCCCGGGGCGACCGTACCTGGGCCGCGGTGCTGCGGACCCTCTGGCCTCCCGTCCTCGCCCCCGCGCTGGCGCCCCGGATGGTCGCGTCCGTGCCCTCGCCCCGCGCCCACGGCAGCCGCGGCCCCCCCGCGGTCTGAGTCGCACTCAGCCTGTCAACCAGACCTGCACCCGAGTGCGGGTCCCGAACGCGTCAACCCGGGTTGACGCTGCTGTCCCGCGCCGACGCGGGAGGAGTCTCATCGTGCCGAGCTACTATCAGTCCGAGGACCTGGCCCGCTTCTCCGAGCTCTCGAAGACCAACCCCGAGCACTACGCGAAGTACATGGCCTGGTACGCCCACGCCATGGAGGACGGCGCCCTCCCGAGCAAGGTGAAGAAGCTCATCGCCCTCGCCGCCGCGTTCGCGATCGACGAGCCCTACTGCATCGACTCGTACGCCAAGCAGTGCCTCGCCGCCGGCTTCAGCCCGGAGGAGATGGGGGAGGCGGCCAACGTGGTGGCGGCCATCCGCGGCGGCGGGGTGGTGGCCCACTGGGTCCAGGCCTGCAACACGCTGGAGCGAGAGGAGTAGCGAGGCCATGAAGCGGCTGGTGGTCATCGGCGCGGGCCCGGTGGGCCTGGAGGCGGCGCTCTACGCGAGCGCGCGCGGCTTCGACGTCACGGTGCTCGAGCGCGGCCAGGTGGGCGCCTCGCTCCTTCGCTGGGGGCCGACCCGGTTGTTCAGCCCGTTCGGGATGAACGTCTCGGATAGGGTGAAGGCGCTCCTCGGGGCCGACGCGCCGGCCGAGGACGCGCTCCTCACCGGGCCGGAGCTCGTGGCGCGGGTGCTCGAGCCGGTGGCGGCCAGCCTGGGCGAGCGGGTGCGTACCGGGGTGGAGGTGGTGTCGATCGGGCGTTCGCGCATGACCCGCCGCGACAGGCCCGGCAACCCGCTCCGCTTCGAGCGCACCTTCAGCCTGCTGGTGGCGAGCGCGGCGGGGGAGGAGACCCTCGAGGCCGACATCGTCCTGGACTGCTCCGGGGTCGGGGTGCCGTGCTGGGCGGGGGAGGGCGGTCGGCCCGCCCCGGGCGAGCGCGCGGCGGCGAGCCGGGTGGTCCACTACCTCGGCGACCTCGAGGACAAGGCAAGCGAGGTTGCCGGGCGCAGGGTGCTCGTGGTGGGCAACGGCCACTCCGCCGCCAACGCGGTGGTGTGGCTCGCCGACCTTGCAGAGGCCAACCCGACCACCCGGGTGACCTGGGCGGTGCGGGGCCTGAACCGGCGCCCGGTGCAGGCGGTGGCGCAAGATCCCCTGCCGGAGCGGGCGGCGATCGTGGACCGGGCCAACGACCTGGCCGAGCACCCGCCGGCGTTCCTGACCGTCGAGCGCAGGGCCCACATCTTGGGGATGCGCGACGGGCCGGACGGGGTGGAGGTGCGCTTCTCAGGCGACCGCAAGGCGACCTTCGATCTCGTGGGCGCCTTCACCGGCTATCGGCCCGACCACCGGCTGATCCGCGAGCTGGCGGTG
This sequence comes from Deltaproteobacteria bacterium, assembly GCA_020632995.1. GTDB lineage: Bacteria > Myxococcota > Kuafuiibacteriia > Kuafuiibacteriales > Kuafuiibacteriaceae > JACKEN01. The sequence goes on from JACKEN010000011.1 coordinate 222,034, forward strand.
GCGGTGTCGCCGGTGAGCGAGGGCACCGCGCCGCTCTACACCGCGCTCGCCTGCGTCACCGACTGCCTCGCGGTGCCGAAGCCCTCGGCCGAGGACCTCGAGACCGGGGAGCCCGGCTACTACCTGGTGGGGAGCAAGAGCTACGGCCGGATGGCCTCGTTCCTGCTCAAGGACGGCATCTCCCAGGTCGAGACGATCGTGGACCGCCTGGCGGGGGGGCGGCGCTGATGGAGCTCGTGACCCTCCCGAGCCTCATGCCCACCCCCACCGGGGCCTTCCCCGAGGTGCCCCTGTTGGCCCTCGACACCCTGTGGTTCCAGGTGAGCGGCACCATCTGCAACCTGCGTTGCCAACACTGCTTCATCTCCTGCGGGCCGGACAACCACCGGCTGGGGATGATGAGCCTGGAGCAGGTGCTGGGCTACCTCGAGGAGGCCCGCGACCTCGGAGTGCGGGAGTACTACTTCACGGGGGGCGAGCCCTTCATGAACCGGGAGCTGGTGCCGATGCTGGCCCAGGCCCTGGCCCAGGGACCCACGTCGGTGCTCACCAACGGGGTCCTGATCAAGGCCGAGACCGCGGCGAAGCTCCGGGGGCTCCAGGACGGCTCGGAGTACTCCTTCGACCTCCGGATCTCGATGGACGGCTATGACGCCGCGACCAACGACCCGATCCGGGGGGCGGGGACCTTCGAGCGCATCATGCAGGGCATCTTGCGCCTGGCGGAGGCGGGGCTGAACCCGGTGATCACGGTGACCGAGGCGCTGCCCGACGCCCAGACCCGGGAGGGGCGGGGGCGCTTCTTGGAGTTCCTGCGCCGGGCGGGCCTGACCCAACCTCGGCTCAAGATCCTGCCGCTGTTGCGGATGGGGGCGGAGGCGGGTCGGCAGCGGGGCTACGCGCCCTGGGAGAGCCTGGCCGGCGCCCACCTCACCGAGGATGAGCTCCGGGCGCTGCAGTGCTCGTCGTGCCGGATGGTGAGCGCGGTGGGGGTGCACGTGTGCCCCATCCTGGTGGACGACCCGGTGGGGGGCATGGGGCGTAGGCTGAAGGACAGCCTGCGGCCCTTCGCCCTTGCGCACCCGGCCTGCTACACGTGCAAGGTGGACGGCCTGTCATGCACGACCTGAAGGCAGCACCCGCGACGTTGGGCAAGGTGGCCTTCTTCGGGGGCATCTACTCCAACCACCTCGCCCTCGAGGCGGCCATCCGGCTGGCTCGGACCCGAGGGGTGGACGCGATGTGGGCCCTCGGGGACTTCGGCGCCTTCGGTCCCCACCCCGACCGCAGCGTGGAGCTGCTCATGGAGCACGGGGTCCAGGCCATCCAGGGCAACTACGAGGAGTCGCTCTCGACCGGGGCCGAGGACTGCCACTGCGGCTACACCGACCCGCGCGACAACCACTACGCCCAGATCTCGTACGACTACACGTTCGAGCACACCAGCGACGCCTACAAGCGGTGGATGGGCACCCTGCCCAAGGCGGCGCGGCTCGAGGTGGGCGGCCAGCGCCTGCGGCTCTGTCACGGCTCCCCGCGCCAGATCAACGAGTTCCTCTGGGCCTCCAACACCCCGACCCCCTTCATCGAGCGCATGCTGAAGGACGAGGACGCGGACCTCGTGGTGTGCACCCACACCGGCATCCACTGGCAGCGCCGGGACGCCGACGGCCGCGGGGTGGTGAACGTGGGGGCGCTCGGCCGGCCGCCCAACGACGGCACCACCAACGTCTGGTTCGCGATCCTGAGCGCGAGGCCTGGAGGTGGGGTGGACGTGGAGTTCGTGCCCGTCCACTACGAGCACGGGCTCCTGGCTCGGCAGATGGCGCAAGAAGGCTTGCCCCAGGAGTTCATCGAGACGATCGAGACCGGCTGGTGGACCACCTGCCTGGAGATCCTCCCGGCTCGGGAGCGGGCCGCGGGGCGGTATTGAGCCCCTGGGTGAGGGGACCTACGCCTCGCGGCTGCGTTCGCCGAGGACACGGAGCCGAGTCTCCGAGGTCGAGCCGGGCTTTGCCGTGAGCATGACGACCTGCTGATCGTCCTCGGGCACGTCGATCACCAGGCAATCGAGCTCGAGCCGGCCGACGAGGTGATGCTTGGTCCGTTTCACCAGGTGGCGCGCGGGCGTGTACAGCTGATTGCTCTCCCAGAGGCGCCGAAAAGCTTCGCTCTGCATCAGGTCGTCGACAAGGCGCGACGTCTCGGGGTCTCGGGGATATCGGGCCGCGGCGCGCCGGATCCTGGCCATGAGGTAGGCGCCATACTGTGCGTCTGGCTCGAACGAGAAGTGTGGGTGCTCATCGGGGTGCTCCAGGAAGAAGCGACGCGCGAGGTTCTTGCGGTCGTCATCGAGGGCCGAGAGATCGCCGAGCAGGGCGGCCGCGAGGGGGTTCCACGCGATGACGTCGAGCTTCGCGTCTTGGACGGTGACCGACGCATCGGGCAGACGCTCGAGGAGGTGCACGACCCCGGGTCCGGGCGTGCGCACGGGCTGCTCGGGAAAGAACGCCGCGAGCCCGGCCAGCTCGAAGAGCACGGTGCGCTCGTGTCGAGACAAACCCAAGGCTTGTGAGACGTTGGTGAGGACTGCGCGGGAGGGCGTGCGGCCCCGGGCCTGCTCGAGCTGCGTGTAGTACTCGGTCGAGATCCCCGCGAGCTCCGCCACCTCCTCGCGTCGCAAGCCCGGTGTCCGGCGCCGTCCTCTGGGGGCGAGTCCTCGGTCGGCAGGCGTCAGTTGTTCCCTGCGTGCGCGTAGGAAGGCTGCGACCTCTCGAAGGTTCATGGGCGCACCAGTGTTCATCATCCGCGCGGGAGAAGCCATGTGCTGCCAGCATCTGGTTAGGCCCGACCACCCGGTGCATGACAGGCAGCATGACGACCAACCACGAAGATCGCGTCGCCCTGATCTCGGGCGCCAACCAGGGGATCGGGCTCCAGATCGCCAAGGACCTCGCCGCGCGCGGCCTCACGGTGCTCGTTGGCTCGCGGAGCCTCGAGCGTGGGCAAGAGGCGGCCAGAACCATCCTGGGTGACGCACGCGCAGTTCAGCTCGACATCACCGACGCCGCCTCGATCGCAGCCGCGGCCGACCACGTGCGGGCTACCTTCGGGCGGCTCGACATCCTCGTCAACAATGCCGCGATCTCACGGGCCCAGCCTCGCCCCGACGAGACCATCGCCGAGTGGGCCGGCGCGTCGCGCCCGAGCGTGGTGTCGATCGACGAAGTGCGCGCGATCTGGGAGACGAACGTGTTCGGGACGCTGGCCGTCTATCAGGCGATGCTGCCGCTGCTCCGCGAGGCCCCGCACGCCAGCATCGTGAACGTGTCCAGCGGCCTGGGATCGCTGGGATGGTTCTCGAACCCCGAGCAGCCGAATCGTGAGATGTTCGTGCCCGGGTACTCCGCCTCGAAGACGGCCCTCAACGCCTTGACCATCGCGATGGCGATCGAACTCGCATCGACGTCGATCAAGGTCAACGCGGTGTCCCCCGGCTACACGAAGACCAGCCTCAACAACTACGAGGGAACCGACACGGTGGAAGAAGGCGCGGCGGAGGCGGTGCGCGTCGCCCTGCTCGGTCCCGATGGCCCAAGCGGTAAGTTCACGCACGCGACGATGGGAGAGCTACCTTGGTAGGCGCCCGCACCACCGAGCTGGACTGAGACGCAGCGGGGCCACCCGCGATGGCGCAGCCCGGTCTATCGTTGGGATGAGAGGGCCAGCTGCTCGCCGAAGAGCGCCTTCGCCCGGCTCATCAACGCGCCGCAGGTCG
>JACKEN010000110.1 GCA_020632995.1 Deltaproteobacteria bacterium
TGCTCGACCGAGCCGCGCTCCAGGAGATCGCCGCCGTAGCGCGCGAAGCGCTTGGCGATCGGCACGAAGGTGAAGGCGGGCCCATCGGTGGAGGTGTCCTCGGTGGGCGGGGAGGAGCCCATGCGCGACACCAACACAGGGAAGCAGATCACCGCGGTGGGGACCGCGCTCAGCGCGACCAGACCCCAGCCGCGCAGCGCGAGCCGCACCCCCTCCGGACGGAGGAGCCGCGCCAGCGACCACACCGTCACGCGCAACCCCACGAGCAGCGCGACGACCATGAACACGAACGCGTGCCCGAGGTACGTCAAGAGCACGAAGAGCGCCAGCTCTCCCCAGCGCCGCCACGGGGCGCGGCCCGACTCGAGCGAGGTCAGCAGGCCCTCGCACGCGCCGAGGGTGAAGAAGAACAGCGGGATGGTGAAGACGTAGGAGACGAAGCCGTAGCCGAGCGCGTAGCCGAACAGCGTGAGCGGGGTGAGCAGCCCGAGGCGTGGGCTCCGACCGCAGCGCTCGGCGCAGAAGGCGCCACCATAGGTGCACAGCCCGGTGGCGAGGATCAGGCTGACCTTCAGCGCGCTCGGCACGCTCATCACCTGCGCGAAGGTGGCGCTGATCAGGTAGAACAGGAGGTAGGGGACGGGGGCGAAGGACCGATCCGCGTAGGCGAGGGCGCCGGTGTCCGCGCCGTGGGCGAGGATCGAGATCAGGCCGAGGTGGTTGGAGTAGTCGATGTAGTTGACGTACTCGCCCGCGAACCACACCCACCCGTTGCACGCCATCGCCACCACCGCGCCGACGGCGACGATGGGATCGGCGTACCAGCGCGCCACCTTCACCACACCGAACCGTTCTTCGGTATGGGGATCGAGTCAAGCCAGCGGATATCGTAGACTCCGTGCATGTTGATCAACCTCACGCGGCGCGGATTCGTGCTCGGTGGGAGTGCGGCGGTGTTCGGCCTCGCGCTGCTGCCGGGGCGCGCCCGCGGTGACGCCACCGCAGGCGGCCTGGCCGCGGTGGCGGGCGGCGACGCCACGCCGTCCCTGTTCATTACTCTCGAGCGTGACGGTCGGGTGCGCCTGATTTGCCACCGCTCGGAGATGGGCCAGCAGACCTGGACCGCGATGGCCCAGCTCCTCGCGGACGAGCTGGAGGCCGACTGGTCGAAGCTCGAGATCGTGCAGGCCGAGGGCCACCCCCGCTACGGCGATCAGAACACCGACGGCTCGCGCTCGGTGCGCTTCAACTTCACCCGCCTGCGGACCGCGGGGGCGGCGATGCGCCTGCTCCTCGAGCGCGCGGCCGCCGCGCGCTGGGGCGTCGCGGCGAGCGAGTGCGCGGCCGAGCTGGGCGCCGTGAGGCACACCGGGAGCGACCGCAGGCTGTCCTTCGGTGAGCTGGCCGAGGCGGCGGGCGCCCTGCCCGTCCCCTCGGCGGACGAGGTGCAGCTCAAGCCGCGCGCGCGCTGGCGCTACATTGGCAAGCCCCAGGCCTCGCTCACCGTCCCCCGGGTGGTGAGGGGCGAGGGCACCTTCGGCATCGACGTGCGCCTGCCCGACATGCTCTACGCGGTGATCGCGCGCCCGCCCCAGGTGTTCGGCGCCGTGAAGTCGGTGGACGACGCGGCCGCCCTGAAGGTCCCGGGGGTGGTGGGCACGGTGCGGCTCCCCGCGCTGACCCCGCCCGCGCTCTTCAAGCCCCTCGGCGGGGTGGCGGTGCTGGCGAAGGACACCTGGGCCGCGATCCAGGGCCGCAAGGCCCTGAAGGTCACCTGGGATCCGGGCCCCAACGCCGACTACGACTCCGCGCGCTTCGAGGAGGCGCTGGTGGCCACCGCGCGCAAGCCGGGCGACGTGCGCCGCAACCGAGGCGACGTCGACGCCGCCCTGGAGAGCGCGGCCAAGAAGGTTGTCGCGGAGTACTACGTGCCGCACCTGGCCCACGCGTCGATGGAGCCCCCGGCGGTCGCGGCGCGATGGGAGGGCGGCAAGGTGACTTGCTGGGGCTCGGTCCAGGCCCCGCAGGCCGCGCGCCACGCGGTGGCCGAGGCCTGCGGCGTCCCGGATGACGCGGTGACGATCCACGTGACCTGGCTGGGCGGCGGCTTCGGCCGCAAGTCCAAGCCGGACTTCTTCGTGGAGGCGGCGCTCGTCGCGCGCGAGGCGAAGGCGCCGGTGAAGCTCACCTGGACCCGCGAGGACGACCTGATGCACGGCTACCTGCACACCGTCAGCGCTCAGCGGCTCGAGGGCGGGCTGGACGAGGCGGGCAGGTGCACCGCGTTCCTCCACCGCACGGTGTTCCCCACCATCTCGTCCACCTTCAACC
>JACKEN010000111.1 GCA_020632995.1 Deltaproteobacteria bacterium
CCGAGGTGGGCGAGGAGGCGCTCGATCACCTTGAGGTTGACCGGGTTGTCCTCCACCACCAGCACCTTGGCGGAGCGCGGCACCAGCTCCTGGGTGATCTGCACGTCGACGGTCTGGGTGGTCACGCCGGGCTCGGCCCGGCGCAGGCGCACCCGGAACCAGAAGCGGGAGCCCTGCCCCTCCTGGCTGTCGACGCCCACGTCGCCGCCCATCAGCTCCGCGAGGTTGCGCACGATCGAGAGCCCGAGACCGGTGCCGCCGTAGCGTCGCGTGTTGGACGCGTCCAGCTGGGAGAAGGGGTGGAACAGGAGGTTGCGCTTGCTCGAGGGGATGCCGATGCCGGTGTCGTGGACCGAGAACTCCACCTCCACCGACTCCCTGTCCTTGAGCACGATGCGGCCCTCGACCCAGATCCGGCCCGCGTGCGTGAACTTGAGCGCGTTGGAGATCAGGTTCGAGAGCATCTGACGCAGCCGCGTCCCGTCGCCCACCAGGATCGGATCCTCGCCGCGCCACGCCCCACGCAGATCGAGGTGCTTGGCCTTGGCCGCGCCCTCGAACAGCGCCAGCGAGTCGCGGATGAGGATCACCGGATCCAGCGGGGCCGAGCCCAGCACCAGGTGCCCCGCCTCGACCTTCGAGAGGTCGAGCACGTCGTTGAGGATGGCGAGCAGGGTCCGGCCGGACGCCACGATGGTCTCGGCGTGCTCCTTGCGCGTCGCCTCGGTGAGGCCCGGCATGGTGAGGAGCTGCGCCATACCCAGGATCCCGTTCATCGGCGTCCGGATCTCGTGGCTCACGGTGGCGAGGAAGCGGCTCTTGGCCTCGCTCGCCGCTTCCGCCTGCGCGGTCGCCTGGCGGAGCAGCTCGGCCGAGCGCTCGTTGAGCAGCGCCTTCGTGAAGATCTCGCCCACGCGCCGCAGGGCGTCCATACGGGCGGGCTGCTCGGGCGGGTTGAGCTCGGTCTCGAGGACGAGCAGGCCGAGGGGCCGCTCGGCGTAGACGAGGGGGATGAGGTAGTGACCGTGGGGCGGCCCGGGCTCCAGGCAGCGCGCGATCCGGAGCACCTCGGGGCCGGCCTCCGGGCTGATGCAGACGCGGCAGGCGCCGCTCCCACACACCGGCTCCGCGTCGGCGCGATCCAGGGCCCAGGTGAGGGAAGCTACCTTGCCATCCGGCAGACCCACCATGCCCTCGAAGCAAGCCAGGGCTCGGTTCACGCGCTCGGGGAAGGACATCGACGCGGCCTGGATGGCCTGGGCCACCCGCGCCTCGAGCTCGGTGCCTTCGCGCTGGAAGCGGTCCGCCTCCTCACGCTGCCGGCTCTCGGTGATGTCGCGGGCGAAGCCCACGGTGCCCACGATGCGACCATCGATGGCCACCGGTGACTTGTAGGTCTCGAACCACCGGCGGCGACCGTCGACCTCCACCCGCTCCTGCAGCGTCTTCGGGATGCCGCTCTGGAGCACCGCCCAGTCGTCCGCGCGGTACGACTCCGCCAGGTCCTTCGGCCAGACGTCGAGATCGGTCCGGCCGTTGATCTCGTCGACGGATGTCTTGCCCACCGCCTCGACCATCGCGCGGTTGACGGCGAGGAAGCGGCTCTGCGCGTCCTTCAGCCACACCATGAAGGGGAAGTTGTCGAGCAGCGCGCGCTGGTATTGCTCCCGCTGCTTGAGGGCCTCGGCCAGGTTCCGCGCCTCGGTGACGTCGTCGTACATCCCGAGGATGCCGATGACCTCCTTCTTGTCGTTGGTGAGCGGGACCTTGGAGGTGCGCAGCCAGATGGTGTGGCCGTCCGGGGTGGTCTGGGGCTCCTCGAAGTGCAGCTTGCTGTTCCCCCCCTCCATCACCGCGCGATCGTCGGCGCGGTAGAGATCGGCCTGGTCGCTCCAGGTCATGGCGTAGTCGTCCTTGCCGATGAGCTGGGCGGGATCCTCGAGGCCACCGTCTCGGGCGAAGGCCGTGTTGCACCCCATGTAGCGGAGCTGGGTGTCCTTCCAGAAGATCCGCATCGGGATGGTCTCCACGATGCGCTGGAGGATGGCGCGGGACTCCATCAGCGCCCGCTCCGCCCGCTTGCGCTCCGTGATGTCCATCTGGGTGCCAGACATCCGGCGGGGCATGCCCTGCGGGTCACGCTCCACCACCGCGCTCCTCAGGTGCACCCAGATCCAGGTCCGGTCGCGGCGACGCATCCGGAACTCCTGCTCCAGGA
>JACKEN010000112.1 GCA_020632995.1 Deltaproteobacteria bacterium
CACCACCCCCACCACCTTCGAGACGTTCGCCAAGGAGGTGCTGGCGCCCGCGCTCAAGGGCTGAGCCGACGGACGATCCCGCGGGCGACCTGCGCAAGCTGGCCTTCGGTGAGCTGGGGCCCCAGCACCTCGCGGAGCTCCTCATGGAGGTGGGCGAGGAACCGCTCGGGGCCCCAGATCTCGAAGAGCTCTCGATGGTCGCGGCTCCCCTCGGTCAGGGCGTCGCCTCGAGTCACCACGTCTCCTTCGTAGACGCACGCGAAGCGACCGCCTAGCGAGTAGGTGGTGATCTCTCCGTCAGGCCCCTCGACGTGCATCACGTTGTCCTCGACTCCGAGGACCCGTCCATCCGCCCGGGCCACGACCGCCGGTGTGTCGGGTGGCGAGCTGCGCAACAGATCATGCAGACGCCGACGCGAGGCGACGTTGGACGCCCGCGGCCGGGCCGTGATGCCCAGCGCGTCGCCGTCCCGCACCCGGTCGCCGCCGTAGACCCGTGGCTCGATGAGGTCCGCGGGGATCTCGAGCCCACCCCCGGGCCAGCGCAGCTGGATGGCTGGGTCGACGCCACGCACACGGTGCAACGCGCGCGCGGTTCGATTGAGGCAGGTGGCCTCGTCCACTTCGACGTAGGGCGGGCCGACCGAGAAGCCTTCGAGCTCCACCGTCGCCTCGACGCCGTCGGGGAGCAGGGCACAGAAGGGCCCCTGCGTGAGGGGATCGACCTCCGGTGGCGCCGCGCCGTCGGCGACCGTCACGACCTGGCGGCCGTCGCCCTCCCACGCCTCGTGCACGACCCCTCGGGCGTCGAGCACCAGGACTCGAATAGGCGCGGTGGCCAGCCAGGCCGGCGTTCCCATGTACCGGATGGGGACCACGGGGCCGGCAGTCTCGTACTCGACCACGAGGTCGTCAGAGGCCTCAGCACACATGGAAGTGGGTCTCCGCCGGTAGCCGCTCCATGATCTCCGCCACCGTTCGCGCGGTCTCCCCCGCGTCTTCCGGCGGCAGGTCGGACAGGAGCTCGAGCACGTCCTGCCAGCAGCCCACCGCGTCCACCCGAGCCTCGTAGGCCTGCAGCGCCTCGACCCGACGCCGGCGCGCGTGCATCCAGTACTCCATGGGATTGAGTCCCTCGGCGAAGCTCGAGGTGGTCGGTAGCTCGTCGGGGCAGTCCGTGCCCGGCCCCCCGGGCAGGCCCATGAGACGGTTCAGCTCGGTCGAGCGCAGTCCGAAGAGCACCGCAGGCCAGCCTGCATCATCACTCCGGCGATCGAGCCCCACCCGTACCGCGGTCACCGACCGCTCGACCTCGCGCCAGAGGTAGTTGAAGAGCTCCATGAAGGTGATCGTGCCCTCGTAGTACATCGCGTGGACCGACATGATGTGCCGCGCGAGCTTCCCCGCGGCGAGCGCCTTCTCCGGCGGCGCTGCCAGATCGTCGATCGAGAGCGAGACGGAGCCTTCAGCCGCGGCGTCACCCACGCGGCGCAGCGCCTCGAAGAGCGCCATCGCCTCGGCCTCGCCTGCCAGCAACTGGGTGACCCGCAGCAGGGCCTCGACCGCTGGCCGGTCGAGCGGGCGGTCCCCGAGATGGCGCGGCACCACGGGCGGCAAGACCGCCACCACCCGCTGCCGACCATAGCTGGTCAGTCCGCTGCGGAGCTCGACCGGGGTGCTCCAGCCGACGACCCCCGCGTCGAACGCGACCTGGAGCTCCCGCGCCGTCATCCTGAGCGGCGCCCCCACCTCGAGGCGCGTCGCGTACTGCAGGCCAACCTGCGAAGCTCGGGGCAGTCGTAGGTCTTTGCCCTCGACCAGCTGGGGCCGCGGCGCCCCCACCAACACCGTGCCCCCGAGCACACCCTCACCGAGCGGGCCGTGGGGCGCCAACGAGACCGCCGGGCCCCGACCTCGGATCGCCTCGAGCTCGGCGCCGAGGTGCGGCGCGCCCTCGGGTGCAACCCACACCCTGGCCCCGAGGCGGTCGGCGAGGGGCGCCGGGATAACGGCAGAGCGGTAGGCGAGCGAGGGATCCGCCTCGGCTTCGAGGAGCACCCACACCATCCCGAGATGGTAGCAGCGTCCCCACTGACGTCGAGCCGGAACCTGCGGGGGGCGTCAGTTGGCGTCCTGCTTCCCACCGAC
>JACKEN010000113.1 GCA_020632995.1 Deltaproteobacteria bacterium
ACCCCGTTGAACCCTTGGGGCGGTGGGGCGTTCCTGGGGTCGGACGTGGAGTCGGCGACCGACGAGGCCCTGGTGCGGGCGACCCGAGCAGGGGATCTCCAGGCCTTCGATGCGCTCTACGCCCGCTACGCGCAGCGCCTGTACAGCTACCTCCTGCGCCTCGTGAAGGTCCGCGCGGAGGCCGAGGACCTCGTGCAGGAGGTGTTCCTGACCGTCCTCGAGGATCGGACCCTCGAGCTGCGTCCGGGGCGCTTCGCGGGCTGGCTCTTCACCGTGGCCCGGAACCGCGCGGTCGAGCGGGCCCGTACGAGCGCGCGGCGCGAGGCGAAGGCAACCCGGATTGCGCAGCCTCCGCCCAGCCCGGACCCCGAGGCCCTCGCCCTCGACAAGGAGGTGATGGCGCGGATGGAGCGGGCCCTGTCGGAGCTCTCCGAGCCCCACCGTGAGGTCCTGCTCCTGAAGGCGGTGGGCGGCCTGACCTACGCGCAGATCGCGGCGGTGCAGGCCGTGCCCGAGGGCACCGCGAAGTCTCGGGTGCACTTCGCGGTGCGGGCGGTGCGCGCCCTGTTTCGAGAGGACAACGATGACCCCAAAGCGACCTGAACCAGACCACGACGAGGTCCTGGCCGTCCTCGTCGACCACCACTTCGGGGAGCTCCCCGAAGACCTCAACCTCCAGGTGGCCCGCCACCTCGCGGAGTGCCCGAGCTGCGCGCTCGAGTACTGCCGCCTCCGGGCCGATCTCGAGGGCCTGTCGAGCCTCGAGGAGGCCCCGCCGGCGCGGCTCCACGCCGCCCTCCGCGCCAGGGTCGACCGGCGCTTTGGGCGCCACGGGCTCGCGCGCGTGCGGGCCCTCTTCGAGCTCCGCGTCCCCGCCTACCAACCGGCCCTGGCCCTCGTCCTGCTCGCCCTCGGCGCGCTCTGGGTGTGGCCGGGCGAGCACCGCGAGGCGGCGCGCGTCGAGCGCCCGATCCAGACCGTCGTCGATCAGTACGACGCCACCGACCTCGAGGTCCTCGACGATCGAGTCCTCTGAAGGAGACCCTCATGCCCAAGCTCCGCTCTGCAATCGTACTTGCGATCGTCCTCGCCGCCGCACGGCCGGCCGAAGCGCACTCCCCGCCGAAGGGGGAGGCGGTGCCGCTCGAGGACGCCCGCGTCCTGTTCGGCGAGGTCACCGAGCTCATCCGCAAGGAGTACGTCGACCCGGCCCACGCGAAGGACGACGTCCTGTACTCCGACGCGGTGCGCGGCCTCCTGAAGGCCCTCGGGCCCCAGGACGAGCTCCTCACCCCGCAGGAGCTCGCGTGGATGAAGGGGAGCGTGAAGGGGTCCCTGGTGGGGATCGGCGTGGTCTACGAGAAGGTCGAGGGCCTCGCGGTGGTGCGCGAGGTCCTGCCTGGTGGCCCGGCCGCGAAGACCCGGATCCGACCCGGCGACCGCATCCTGCAGATCGACGGCGCCGACACCGAGGGGCTCGACACGATGGGTATCGGCGACCGAATCCGCGGGGTCGCGGGCACCACGGTCGAGCTGATGATGCAGCGGGGCACCGAGGAGTGGTCGGAGCGCCTCGTGCGCTCCACCCTCGAGGTCCCCAGCGTCCTCGGGCACCTGCGCGAGGACGGGGTGGGCTACCTCCAGATCCTGAGCTTCGATCACCACGTCGCGGAGGGCATCGATCGCCTGCTCGGCGAGCTCGGGAAGGCTCGGGCCTACGTCCTCGATCTGCGCGGGTGCCCGGGCGGGCTCTTCAAGATGTCGATCGAGCTCGCGTCCCGCTTCCTCCCCGCCGGGACCCGGGTCGTCACCACGCGCGACCGAAGCGGGGCGGAGACGGTCTACGACACCACGCGCAAGGACGCGGTGTCGAAGCCGCTGGTGGTGCTGGTCAACGAGAAGACCGCGTCGAGCGCCGAGATCGTCGCCGCCGCCCTCCGCGAGAACGACCGCGCCCTCATCGTGGGTGAGAAGTCCTTCGGCAAGGGCACGGTCGAGAAGATCTTCGAGCTGTCCGGCGGCTACGGCCTCAAGCTCACGGTGGCGCGCTTCTACTCGCCGAAGGGCCACAACTGGCAAGGTGACGGCATCGCGCCCGACTTCGAGATCCCGAGCGACGTCGACGTCCGCCCCATCTACACCCG
>JACKEN010000114.1 GCA_020632995.1 Deltaproteobacteria bacterium
TCCTGCTTCTCCTCGCCGCTCTTGACCTTCTCGGCCCGGGCGAGGCGCTCCTCCTTGCCCGGCTCCTTGTAGACGAGCAGGAGCAGGAAGTTGGCACAGATGATGGCCGCGCAGGCCAGGAACACGTTCTGCCACGCGAGCTTGCGCATGAAGCCGGCCACCAGCGGGCCGAGGAACCCGCCGATGTTCACCGTCTGGTAGAAGATGCCCCAGGCCATGGAGCTGTTCTCGCGCGAGGTGGACTTCACCAGGGTGCCCTGGATGCCGGGCTTGAAGATCGCGGTGCCCGAGGCGAGCAGGATCGCTCCGGCGAAGAAGCCCAGGTACGAGTGGAAGAAGGCCATGGTGAGGTAGCCGGAGATCTTCACCACGGTGGAGACGAAGATGGTCTCCTTGTAGCCGTAGCGATCCGACAGGCCCCCGGTGAACACCGGCAAGATGGACTGCACGAGCGCCCACACCATCAAGATGGTGCCGAACTCGGTCATGGTGACGCCGAGGCCGCCGGCCGAGACCGGGTCCTTGGCGTACAGGGTGGCCACCGCCTTGACCCCGTAGTAGGCCAGGCGCTCCACCATCTCCATCGCGCCGACGACCCAGAACACGTAGCCCAGGCTGGCGATGGCCGCGAACAAGCCGAGCTGCTTGACGTCGGCCAGGGCCTCTTCCGTCCCCGCGGAGGGGCCATGGGTGTCGCTGTTCGGGTTTGTCGCTGACAAGGCGCTTCGGTACACCATTTCGGGCGGGGTATGGTCAAATACAGAAGCGCCATGCGGGCCCCCATCGCTGCCATCCCCGCTCTGATCACGGCTCTTTCCGGGGGCTTCGCTCGGGCCGAATGCGCCCGGGAGCTCGAGGTCCAGGGGGCCTCGGTCAGCTACGCCACCCGGCTCTTCCAGGGGCGGCCCACCCGCCGGGACGCCACGATCACGGTGGAGCTCCGCTCGACCAGCACCACCGCCCTGTCCGCGGTGGAGCTGGGGATCTTCCTCGGGGCCTCGCTCCAGGCCATGGATCAGACCCGCGCCTCGGCCCTCCCGACCCAGCAGCCCCGCGTCTTCCCCGACGGGGGCCTGGCGTTCCGGGCTCGAGTCGACGTGGTGGTCCCCCCCGGCGCCACCCGCGTGGTGGAGGTGGTGCGGGAGGCGCTGCCGCTCGACCAGGACCTGTACGGGGTCCGCGCGATGGTGGTGGGCTGCGCGCGCACGGTGGCGGTGAACAGTGAAGTCCAGCTTGCGGTTGCGGCGGAGGCCGATGATCCGCCGGGCTGGCTCCTCGCCGCGGCGGTGCTCCTCACCCTGGCTGCGGCGGTGGTGGTGCTGCGGCGCGCCCAGTAGCCGCCGCGAGGGTCGGCCACAGGACCCCGCCCAGGATCAGCACCGCCCCCACCGCTTGCAGGCCGGTGGGCACCGTCCGGTGGAACAGGTACCCGAAGCCGAACGCCATCAGCGGGCCCACCATCGCCAACAGCGCGGTGCGCGACGCGCTGATGTAGCGCACCGCGCTCATCAGGCAGAGGCGGCTGAGGCCCGGACCCAAGAAGCCCGCGGCGGCGGCGAGCGCCCACGCCTCGCGCGACAGCGTCAGCCCACCACCCCCGAGCTCGGTCGGCAGGGCCAACAGGAGCGCCACCGCGACCCAGAGCCGCAGCGCGTTCACGGGCGCGATCCGGATCCGCTGGACCACCCGGCGGGTCAGCACCTGCATCCCTGCGAAGCCCCACGCGGCGATGAAGGCGGACAGGTAGCCCACCGAGCCCGCCCACTCCCCCGCCACCGCCTGGGGGAGGGCGAAGCCGAGGAGGGCCAGCACCCCGCCCGCCCAGAGCCGGCCGCCGGGGCGCTCCTTGAGGAACCACAGCGACAGGGCGGGGGTGATGATCACCTGCGCCTTCAGCACGGTGGAGGTCATGCCGGGCCCGATGTCCGGGAGCGCCAGGGCCACCCCGCTGTTGCCGAGCACCGTGCCCACCGCGAGGAGCGCGGC
>JACKEN010000115.1 GCA_020632995.1 Deltaproteobacteria bacterium
TCCGCGCCACACCCCCGACCGGTAGACGGTCAGTAGACGTCGGGCGTGCAGTCCACCACCTCGCCGCCCCGGGCGTGGGGGCAGGTGGGGGCGCGTCCGTCGAAGTCGGGGATCGGCGCTTCGAGGCGCCCCTCGCCCGAGCCCACCACGAACAGCTTCAGCTCGCCGTTGCCGTCGAGGTCCGAGAGGGCGGCGCAGGTGTAGGCCTGGCCGTCCTCGGTGACCTCGCACGCGTAGCGGAAGAAGACCTGCCCCGGGGGCGTGAACCCCAGGCAGTCGAAGGAGGCGCAGGCATCGGGGTTCTCGGCGCTGCAATCCGCGCTGCACTCGGCGGCCGCGAAGGAGGCCTTGTGGGTGTCGGGCGCGCCGCCCGCGGGGTCGGCGCGCAGGTAGCGCTCCCAGTCCGCGTGCCGGGCCTCTTGCATGGCGCGCAGGTTGGCGAGGTTGACCTTGGCCTCCATCGCCTTGGAGCGGAGCTGGTAGCGGATGAAGTTGGGGATCGCGATGGCGGCGAGCATCCCGATCACCGGCAGCATGGCCCCGGAGATGATCACCGCGGCCAGGGCGAGCCCCTTGCCGCTCTTGTCGTCGGTCTTCCCCAGCTGGACCAACGCGATGATCCCGAGGATCAACCCGATGGGGAAACACAGCAGGGACAGGACGAAGGCCGTGATCGCGAGGCCGGACGTCTTCGGCTTCTGAGTCATGGCGCGGGTCACTAGCACCCGCCGTCGTCGGGGACCACTCCGGCGGTCTCGGACCCCGCCGGTGCACCGCGCCGCCCCCCGCTGCCCGGCCCCGCGTGGCGCGCCACGAGCTGCAGGAGCTCCGCCTTCCCGAACGGCTTCGGCAGGTGGCCGAGGACCCCGGGGAGGCGGTGCCCGTCCTCGAGGCCGCCGGACGTGGTGAGCATCGGTAGCCGGGGGAAGCGGGCGTGCAGCTCGAGGAGGACGTCCTCGCCGCGGGCCTCGCCGAGGTGGGCGTCGACGATCGCGAGGGCGAGGGTCTCCGCGTGTTCCCGCGCGGCGACCAGGGCGGTGTCACCGTCCGGGCAGGCCACCACGTGGTAGCCAGCGGGGGTCAGCATACGGCCCAGGAGGGTCCGCAGCTCCGGCTGGTCATCCACTACCAGGATGGTCTGTCGCGCCATCGAGCGCTGTGTATACCGCCGATCGATCGAAAGATCTCCTGCGTGAAATCTCGCTTGCGAGGTCGGCATTGTCCAGGCCTCGGAAACCTGGGGTAGTGCGCCGAGGGCATCGGCTGTGCGAGGGTCCCCGGGATGGTGGCCTCCCTTCACCGGCGCCTGACCTGCGTGGGCCTGGCGCTCGCCCTTGCCTCGGCGTGCGGACCGTCCAAGACGCCCACGGAGGCGCCCCTGCCCATCGTGGACGAATTTGGACGGGTCCCCCAGCTGATCTGCCCAAACGGGCCGGGCTGCGCCACCGCTCGAGGCCCCCTGCGGGTGGGCGCCGCGACGCGCACCATCACCCCGGTGGTGGAGCCGTTCGAGGACCTCGACGGGAACGGCCGCTGGGACCCCACCGAGCCGTACGAGGACCTCGACGAGGACGGTGAGTATTCCGCGGTCTGGATGGCCGGCTTCAGCCTGGGCCGCCAAGCCCGCTCGGTGCACGACGATCTGTGGGCCCGCGCGCT
>JACKEN010000116.1 GCA_020632995.1 Deltaproteobacteria bacterium
GCGTAGGGGCGGCCGTCGCCGCCGAAGAGGCTGCACTCCGGGTGGGCGGGGCACTCCGCCGGGCCGAGCGCGGTGCAGTCGATGGGGAGCGCGCCGAGCTCGAAGGTGAGGTCCGTGCGCTCCACGCGCCCCGCCTGGAGCCGTTCGGGGACGTGGTCGATGCAGGCGCTGCGGACCTCACGCTCGAAGGCGTAGGCATGGACGCGGAGGTGGTAGGGACCCGCGTCGCCCGCGGCCTCCACCGTGGCCTCTTCGAGGCCCGGCCCCGTCACGCGGTAGCGCTGCTTGCGATAGAACTGACGGGATCGGCGGCGGGTCGGTGGGCATGGTCCAGCTCCACCCCTCGTCGAACGCCACCACGAAGGGATCGGTCTGGCTCACCGTGCCGGGCCTCCCGGGCGGTGGCTCGGCCCAGCTGGCGAGGGGCTCCGTCCACCGGTTCCAGATCAACGCCTCTGGTGGCCGAGGACCGACGAGGCACTCAGCTTCCCCGAGGTCGTCGCTGCACGCCGCGAGCGTGAGCAGGAGGAGCGCGGCTCGTCGACCCATCGTCGACCGCAGGATGACCTGCCGTGCCGGCGTCGTCCAGCCTGTCCCTTTGGCCAGGGCGGGTCAGCCCGTGGGCGACGGCGCTCAGTCGTCGAGGATGCTGTCGATCGTGCTCTCGCTCAGCGGAGCACCGAACGTTCGGGTGTGCAGCCGGCGCGTCTTGCTCACGGAGACCACGCCGATGTCGAACTTGGAGGCGTCCTGGACGACGAAGAGCAGTGAGTCGATGTCATAGGGGGCCAGCTGGGGCTCCATGCGGGCGACGACACCGGCCAGGGCGGCGTCGGGGTCGGTGTGGCCATCCGGGGTCCAGCGAAGCACGACGACCTTCTTGTCGTCGTGCCAGTGCAGGCCGACGTTCTGGAGCGTGCCGACGCCCTCGGCCTCGAACGCGGCGCCGGCGATGCCGGCGACCTCTGCAGCCTGCTTCAGGGCCTCGGTGACGGTGCACCCGGTCCCGCTCGTGGCCCCCAGCAACAGCCCGGTGAGCGCGAGCTTGGCGAGTCGGGTGGGGCGGGTGTGGGGGGCCGGGGCAGTGTTCACTGCTCTGATCGTAGGCACGCGTGGGCCCGGTCAAGCCACTGCCCAGCGGTGCATGTGGTTGCCCGAGCCATGCCTTTGGGCCATGGTCCGAGGTGCGTGAGGCAAGCCCAGAGCACACTCTTGCTCCCCGCGCTCGCTGGGCTCTTGTTCTCCTGCCTCTCGGAGCCCGCCTACGAGGGGCGCCTGTGCTCACCGGAGGAGCCTTGCCCGGCGGCGTTCGTGTGCAAGGTCGATCGATGTCGACGCGCCTGCGTGGGTGCCGCGGACTGCGCGCCGGGCCAGCGCTGTGAAGACGGAGCCTGCCTCGACGAGGCGCCCCCGGACGCCGGCGCGCCCGACGCCGGCCTCGGTCCGACCCGCTGCGCGCCTTGTGACCGCGCGACGGTCGAGTGCGTCGACGGCGACTCGACCTACCGCACCTACGTGAACCTCGGCGCCTGCCCGGAGGATCCCACGCTCTGCAGCTTCTCGACCTTCGAGGTGGTGTGCGCGGGCTGCGCGGCGAGCTGCGAGCAGCCGTGCCTGGCCCGCGTCTGCGACGA
>JACKEN010000117.1 GCA_020632995.1 Deltaproteobacteria bacterium
GTGGTGGACGCAGCGGGGCTGGATGTCCCGCAGCGCACCCGCATGCTCGTCACCATGTCCCTGTTCGTGACGGGGGCGGGGGTGGCGGCGGCCCTCACCAACGCGGCGGAGCGCCAGCTCCTGGTGGCCGCGATCTTCACCGTCTCCTGCGTGTGGGCGGGCATCAACCTGCTGTTCTTCCGGCGCTGGGGTCGCCTCCAGGCCGCGGGGCACAGCCTGGTGGGCGCCCTCTTCTTCGCCCTGGCCGGCGCCAACATCGTCACCGGCGCCTTCGGCCTCCCCGCGCACTTCAACATCGGCCTCGTGAGCCTGCTCGCCTTCATGGTGGTGGGGCGCCGCGCGGGCCTGGTGTGGGCGCTGATCTGCGTGGTCGAGGTCGCGGTGGTGGGCGGCCTCAACCTCGCCGGGGTGAGCTTCCCCGCGGTGCCCCCGCCCGAGAGCCACCTCGTGCTCCAGACCATGGGCGCGCTGGTGCCGCTCATGGCGGTCTACGGCCTCGGGCACCTCTACGAGGGCATGAAGGACGAGGCCCTCCAGGCCCAGGCGCAGGCCCGGGAGGCGGCGGAGGCCGCGAACCAGGCCAAGAGCCACTTCCTCGCCGCGATGAGCCACGAGATCCGCACCCCGATGAACGGGGTGCTCGGCATGCTCGAGCTCCTGAACACCGCGGACCTCGACGACGAGGGCGCGGACCATATCCACACCGCGCGCCGCTCCGCCCAGGCCCTCCTCGGCCTGCTCAACGACATCCTGGACTTCTCGCGCATCGAGGCCGGGCGCCTCGAGCTGGTCGAGGAGCCCCTCGCGGTGCGGGACCTGGTGGGCGACGTGAGCGCCCTGTTCGCCCCGCGCGCCCAGAACCGGGGCCTCGCCTTCATCACCGCCATCGACCCCAAGATCCCGCCCTGGCTCCTCGCCGACGGCATGCGCCTGCGGCAGATCATCACGAACCTGGTGAGCAACGCGGTGAAGTACACCGAGCGGGGCGGGGTGCGCCTCGAGGTGCAAGCGCAAGAGGTGTTGCAGGACCGCGCCCGCCTGCGCTTCACCGTCCGCGACACCGGGACCGGGATCTCGGACGAGGACGCCGCCACCATCTTCGAGCGCTTCGAGCGCGCCCGGCACCGCGTCCCGGGGGCGGACGGCGCCGGCCTGGGCCTCAACATCGTGCGGAGCCTGGTGGAGAGGATGGGGAGCCGGATCGAGCTCACCTCGACCCTCGGGGAGGGCTCCACCTTCGCCTTCGAGGTGGTCTTCCCCCTCGCCGAGCCGCCCGCCACCACCGACGTTGCCCCCTACGCCGGCCTGTTCTCGGGCACGGTGCTGGTGGTCGACGACGACCCCGTGAACCAGAAGGTGGCGAGCCAGTTCCTGAAGCGCAAGGGCCTCGACGTGGAGGTCGCCAACGATGGGCAGGATGCCTTGCGGAAGCTGGCCAGCGGGAAGGTGAGCCTGGTCCTGATGGACTGCTTCATGCCGGTGATGGACGGCCTCGAGGCCACCCGCAAGCTCCGCGCCTCCGATCTGGCCGCGGCGCGCATCCCGGTGGTCGCCCTCACCGCCAACGCGGTCCCCGAGAACCGGGTCCAGTGCATGGAGGCGGGGATGAACGACGTGCT
>JACKEN010000118.1 GCA_020632995.1 Deltaproteobacteria bacterium
CGGGTGCTCGTCACGAGCCCCGCCCGCTGCAGCTGCTGGAGCACCTTGGCCACGTGGTTCTCGGACTGCGCGAAGCGGTCCGAGATCGCCGAGGCGCTGAGCCGCTCCTCGGGGTTCAGCGCCATCTCGACCAGGGCGTAGAGCCCGATCTTGGAGGCCTTCGTGAGCTCCATGTCAGGCCGCCTGCGCCTCCAGGGCCCGCATGCGCTCCAGCCGGTAGCCGCCCCACAGGGCGGCGCCGATCGCGCCCGCGGCGATGCTGTCGGGGTGGGTCTTCACCTTCACGTGGCCGAGGCCTCCTTCCTCCATCGCCTCCTCGACGCACTGCACCAGGCCAGGATCGTTCGCCAGGCCGCCGGTGACGAGCACCACCCCTGAAGTGACGTCCAGCTTGCGGAGGAGCTTGGCGTAGCGGTTCGCCATCGACTCGTGGATGCCCCGCAAGATGTTGGACAGCTTCACGCCCCGCGACACCATGTTGATGACGTCGGTCTCCGCCAGCACCGCGCAGATCCCCGAGACCTTCTCGGGCCGGTCCGCCTCGATCGAGAGCGGGCCGACCTCCTCGAGGGTGACGCCGAGGTAGCGGGCGATGTTCTCGAGGAACTGCCCCGAGCCCGAGGCGCACTGGTTGGTCATGCGATAGCCGAGCACCCGGGACTGGGCGTCCATCGCGATGGCCCGGGCGTGGAGCGCGCCCACGTCGAGCACCGCGCGCGCGTCGGGATCGAGCCACAGGGCCCCGCGGGCGTGGGCGGTCATGCCGTAGAAGTGCCCGACCCGGAAGTCCACCAGCTCGCCCTCGCCGGTGGTGGCCACGTAGGCCACGTCGTCCTTGGCGACCCCAGCCATCTTCAGGACGTCCTCGTACGCCTTCTCGATGACCTGGCGCTGATCGCGCCGCCGGATCCGCTCGGTGTGGAGCGCGAGCAACTCTGCGCCCTCCCGGCCGCGCCCCGAACCCTCGGGGCTCCGGAACACCGCCGCCTTCACGGCGGAGCTCCCCACGTCGATGCCACAGGTGATGATCATGCTCGCCTCCTCACGCCGCCTCGCGCTGCTCGTCCGCCCGCTTGCAGAACAGCGCCGCTCCCAGGGCCCCGGTGTAGATCGAGCCGGCGGAGATGTTCACGGTGCGCGCCCCGTAGTTCTCGTCCACCAGCTGCTTCAGCGCCGCCACCGCGGCCGCGTTGTTGGCCACCCCGCCGGTGAAGGTGAACTCCTCGTCCACCCCGCCCGAGCGCGCCAGGAGCGACATCGCCCGCAGGATGATCGCGCGGTGGAGGCCCGCCAGGATGTCCGCTCGCCGCTGCCCGTTGCTCAGCCGGTCCCGCAGCTCCGCCCCCGCGAACACGGTGCAGGTGCTGCTGATCTTCACCTTGCGCTCGGCCTGCAAGGCGATCGGCCCGAGCTCGTGCACGCCGAGGCTCATCTCGTCCGCGATGTAGCCGAGGTAGCGCCCACAGCCCGCCGCGCAGCGATCGTTCATCTGGAAGCTCGTCACGATGCCGTTGGCGTCGACCTGGATCGCCTTGGTGTCCTG
>JACKEN010000119.1 GCA_020632995.1 Deltaproteobacteria bacterium
CCCGACCATCTCGGCCGGACCCCGAACCTGCACCCGTTCATGTTTCAGAGGGATGTCACTGTCGCAGGCGAAAAGCTCCTACAGAGTAGTGCGCGTGGCTACTATCAGACGATCGCCGATATGACCGCCATCTTCGGGGATGAGTTCGGCCTAATGGTCCACGAGTCCGGGGAGACAATCATTCGACGCGGAGCGCCCGACCGACTTTCGCTAGAGTGCATCAAGCACGTGTTCGCCCATACCCATCCCGGGGGCAATCTGTGCCGTGTCCCCCCGACTGCAAGACATTCGACGCCGCGGGAATCGGTCGACCCCACATCGAACGCCTGGTAGCTGATCCGGCCACCCACCCCGAGCGTCGGCGGCTGGTCGGCCTCCGCCCGCCCGTCACTGCCGGGACGTACCGCCGGGCTCTGCTCCGGCCACGTCGCGGTCCTCGCCATCCTCGCCGTGCTCGCGCACCGACCTGCGGTCGGTACCCTGTGCGCGTCTGCGGGTGGCTCCGGCCGCTCGGTGGCCTGCGCGTCGCCCTTGCGGTCCCCGCTGCGCGTGGGTGACGGGCGGACGGATGCCTCCGGCGGGGGCTCTGCGACCCCGGATGGGAGCGCCAGCCCGCTCACGCGGCCGCCCTCGTCGGGGACAACCCCAGCTTCGCAGCGCGCACCTCGGACGGCGTCCTCCAGCCGAGGGCCTGGTGGGGGCGCTCGTCGTTGAACGACAGGCGCCACGCCTCCAGAGCGACTTGGAGGTCCTCGACGCCGTCGAACTCGGACGGCCAGAGGCACTCGATCTTCATCGTCTGGATGGTGCGTTCGGCCAGGGCATTACCGGTGGGCCGCCCGACGGGCGCGAAGGTCTGGACGAGGTTCCAGCGGAGGGCCAGGTCCTGAGCGTCCTGGCCGGTGTACTGCGGGCCGTGGTCCGAGCGCAGCTCCACCCCCTCGGGCACCTGGTCGGGCCTGCCGAAGGCCCGTTCCAGCGCGCGCTCGACGGTCGCCAACACCGGTCCGGACTCCTGAGACTTCGTGGCGGCGACGTCGAGCACGCTCCTGCACCCGGAGTCGACCGTCAGGACCACCGCCACGAGCCCATCCCGGCGCGTCCACACGGTCGTCAGGTCGGTCGCGAACCGGCGGTTGGGCTCCGGCACGACAACGTGCCCGCGAGGCCGCACAGCATCGGCCCGAGGGGCGTTGGCCTCCTGCATCTCCCCGTTGGCCTTCATGACTTCCGCGACCCGCCGGCGGCCCACCCGCGTGCCCTGCCGCCTCAGCGTCGCCCAGACCTTCCGGTGGCCCCAGCTCGCGTGGTCCTTCAACACCGCCCGGATGGCCACCAGCAGCTCGGCCCCCGACACCCCCGTCCGGACGGCCGGTGGAGCCGCGGCCTTGCGCTCCTCCGCCGGCGACCGCCGCGCCGCGTACACCCCGGCACGCGACACCCCGAGCAGCCTGCACAGACCCACCACGGTCACTACGCCCGCGTCGGTCTCCCGGCTCATCGCCGCGACCTCGCGGGCACTGAAGGGGGGCGGCACTTGTCGAGCTCCCGCTTCAGAATCGCCTTCTCGATGGACAGGTCCGTGACCGCACCGCGTAGCTCCCGGTTCTCCTTCTCGAGCTCGAGCTCCCGACCCGTGCGCCCGGTGCCTCGCCGCAGCGCCGCCTCCAGCCCCTCCAGCGCGTCCTGCCGCCAGCCCTCCACCGTTTCGGGCTTCACCCCGTACCGCCGCGCCAGCTGGTCCACCGTCGCCTTCCCACCGATGAGCTCCAGCACTGCGCTCCGGCGGTCCTCGACGCTCCGACGTCCGGGACGGCCGCGCTGCCCGCCGTCCACTTCCGGACGGTCTCCACCCACGCCCTCGTCCTGCTCGCTCACGTGCACCTGCCCCAGACCGACCCGCGGGGATTAACGCACCGCCGGATGTCTACTCCGGCACGGGGGACAGCAT
>JACKEN010000012.1 GCA_020632995.1 Deltaproteobacteria bacterium
TGTCACCACCATGCGCCGAATGAACCGGAAGACCACGCCGCTTGTGAAGGACGGCAAAGTCCATCGCAAGAACCGCACCGATCTTTCACCGCACTATCTCCATGGTACTCCCGGAGACCTCGTGGTGGATAGGCAGCGGCCCGGTCGTGGCTATCGCCACGTCGTGGCTGTCCAGGACGTCACCTGGCTTCTTTCCATCCTGCCAGAATGGGAAACGCTGTCCGATGGCCTTCGGGCCGTCATCCTGGCGCCGGGCGAAGAGAATCTCATGGGGTGGCACGACTATGATGTCGTGGCGATCTGCGCATGGGAGAGAGAGCTATCCGGTCTTTGGGCCACCAGCTTCGTCGAGGAACACTCCATGATCCTGGGCCGGCTTGATGTCGGGGTCACGCCTCACGACGAGGATACAACCTTCCTGGACTGGACGAAGTGGCAGGTGCGTGGCTTCCAACTCCTCCATGTCCTGCTCCATGAGCTCGGACACCACCACGATCAGGTGACCACCGCCTTCCAGAACCGTCCGGCGCGGGGCGAGGCCTACGCCGAGGAGTATGCCAACCGTCATCTCGAGGCGCTTTGGGACGCGTACTGTAGGCACTTCGTGGAGTGAGCCGCCGACCATCAGCGTTCAGCGGCGAAGCCCGGAGGGCGGGCCGAAGGCCCGGCCAGAGGGGCTCGTCCGACTTGAACGAAGGGTGCATGGGATCAAACGCGTGCATGGAACGGATCGGCGAGATCGAAAGGCGCTCACTCGACAAGCTTCGAAGGCCGGGGCCATCCAAGAAGCCGTAGCGCGCTTGCGCCACGTCGAGTGCGCAGTCGCCCACCGTCGCGAGCAAGCGCACAGCGTTCGTTTGCAGTCTCGAGGGGGGGCGGGCCGCTTGCCCGAGTTGGCCTGACGTTTGCTCCCAGGTCGGGCATGCCCAGACTTGGTTCCCGCTTCACCCCACGCCCCGTCCAGTCCCGCCCGGTGCGGTCTCGTCCCCTTCGGTCCCGCCCGGCGGCGCAGGGGCGGCCTGGCGCGAGCCCCGCGCGGGCGACCGCCCAGGCCCGGCCCGCGGCGGCGCCTTCCTCCGGGCAGGCGGGCAAGGCCGCAAGTCCTCCTGCGACTGACGCTCCGACCGCCCAGACTCGCCCTGCTGCGGCCCCGTCTCCCACGCAGGCTGGAAGGGCCGCGAGCCCGGCGGGCCAGCCGGCCGCCCAGACCGGCTCGTCGTGGGGCGGGTTCCTCCAGGGGCTCAAGGACAAGGCGCAGGGGTTGGCCGAGACCATGCAACCGAAGTTGACGCCGGAGCAGCGGCAGGCGGCGGAGGCGGTGCGGGACATGCTGGGGCCGGACAAGCTCGGGGGGGCCGACCGGACCTTCAACTACGGTGACGTGAGCGCGGTGACGCAGGGGCTGTTGCGGGACCGCCAGGGGCTCAGCCAGCAGGTGCGGCAGCAGCTGGAGGCCGAGGGTCGGCCGTTGAAGGCTCGGATCGCGTCGAACTCGCTGACGCGGCGGCAGGGGCCGATCCGGCGGCGGGTGGCCCAGGAGGTGTACCAGCAGGCGGCGCCCCAGATCCGTGGGCAGGTCAACCAGGGGCTGGCCGAGGCCCGGGTGGATCCAGGCACCGCCGCGGCGCCGGATCCGACGCCGCGCAACCTGACCTTCGGCGAGGTGGAGTCGTTCGAGCGGAACGCCCGCGTCTTGCAGCGGATGCAGGCCGAGACCGAGCAGCGGCTGGGGATCCAGATCGACTTCCCCCAGGGTATGAGCCAGGACGCCATCCAGCACATGTTGGATGGCAAGCTGGGCTTCCCGCCCGGGGCGGTGGTGAAGCCCAGGAAGTAGTATGCTCGTCCCGATGTTGGGGCGGCGCACCGTGTTCATGCTGGGCCTCGGCGCCCTCGCCCCGGGCGTCGCCCAGGCGGTCCCCGGGCCCGACTCGGTGGCGGTGGTGGCCAACGGGAACGACCTCGAGAGCGTGGCCCTGGCCCGGCTCTACCTGGAGGCCCGGCAGATCCCCGAGCGCCAGCTCTGCCTGCTCGACCTCCCGTCCGAGCACACCATCGACCTCGCGACCTACGAGGCGCGCTTCGAGGCGCCGCTCTTCGCGTGCCTCGATGCGGCGGGGGTGAGTGATCGGATCGAGGCGGTGGTGTTGGCGCGGGGCGTGCCCCTCCGGGTCACCGTCCCCACCGCGACGGGAGATCAGCGCGCCTCGCTCGCCGCCACCCTCGGGGTGGCGAGATCCGTCACCGCGACCGCGGCCGAGCACCGCCTGGTGGGGCGCCCGCCCGGGGCCCGGATCTCGTGCGGGGGGAGCACCTGCCTGGGCGCCACCTGGCGCAACCCGTACACCGCCGGGCCGTTCTCGGCCGAGTGGAGCGCCGAGGTGCAGGGCATCTTGCATCGACCGCTCCTCGTGACCATGCTCCACGGGCGGAGCTACCTCGACGCGGCGCAGCTGGTCGCCTCCGCCACCACCGCCGATGCCCTGGGCGGGGCGGCGGGGCAGTTCCTCTTCATGAACGGCGCCGACGCCGCTCGCGGGGTGCTGGACCTCTACTTCGATCAGATCGTGGCCGGCCTCGTGGACCGCGGCTTCACCGACGCGGAGCGGGTGCCGTTCCAGCGCGACCTCACCGGGCGCAGCCTGGCCGCGTTCTTCGTGGGCACCGCGGGGCTCGGCGACACCATCGAGGGGAACGCGTTCCTCCCTGGCGCGCTGGTCGACAACCTGACGTCCTTTGGCGCGGTGCCGGTGAACTTCGAGCCGAGCGGGGAGTCGCAGGTCTCCATCGCCCGGTGGGTGAGCAAGGGGGTCGCCGGCGTCCACGGCACCACCGACGAGCCGCTCAACAACTGCTTCCCCAACCGCCGCCTGATCCTGGCCTACGTCGACGGCTACACCCTGGCCGAGTCCTACTTCCGCTACATGCCCTTCGTGTACTGGCGGAACCTGGTGCTGGGTGACCCGATCACCGCGCCCTACGCCCGCCGACCGCAGGTCGACCTGCAGGGGCTCGAAGCGGGGCAGGTGGCGGGCTCCACCGAGGTCACGGTGCGCGCGAGCTCCGAAGGGCAGGTGGCGCGGATCGACCTGTTCGTGGATGGGGTCCGGGTGGCGAGCGGGCCCGGGCCCGAGCTGCAGGCCTGCTTGCCGGTGCCGGAGGGTGAGGCGATCCAGGTGCTCGCGGTGGCGCAGCGGGCCGACGATGGCTCGCCAGGGAGCGCGCCGACCCCCAAGGGCTGGCGCGCGATCACCGTCCGCGGCCTCCCCGGGCCCCCCGACTGCCCGCCCCCCGAGGTCGATGCGGGGACCTCGGACGCGGGTGATGACGCCGGCGCCCCGCCCCCCGACGCCGGCGCCCCGACCCCCGACGCCGGCACCTCGGCCCCCGACGCCGGCACCCCAGACACCGGCGCCCCGGCCCTGGAAGAGGGCGGCTGCCGCGTGACCTCGGGCCCCGACGCCGCAGCCCTGGGCCTGCTCCTGGCCGGCCTGGCCCTCCTCGGCCGGCGCCGACGGATGTAAGACAACTCCGCACCCCAGGCGCCGATAACCCGGAGCGGATGCGCATCGTCTCCGCCGCCCGGCCCCAGGGGGCCAAGCCGGTCATCGATACGGGGATCCCCGCAAGGGTCCGGCCGGACGCCTTCGAGGGCACGGTCGCCGCGGTCCGGGGCGCCTCCGGCACCTCCGCCACCCCCGCCTTCGCTCGGCTCCAGGTCCCCGGCGCCCCCGCCGACGTGCTCCTGCCCGCGGTGACCAGCCCCTACGCGACGAGCCCGCTGCAGCTGTACGCGTCGCGGGTGGAGCGCACCAACGCGTTCCCCGAGCAGCGCGCGGCGCTGAGGGCCCTGGGGCGGGTGCGCACCGAGTGGGCGCCGCTCGAGCCCCCGGGCGAGCGCCCGCGGGTGGCGATCCTGATCTCCGAACCGCAAGCCCTCCTGCCGGGCGGGTACGAGCCGGTGGCCCGCCTCGCTGACATGCTGCGCGAGCAGGGCTGCGACCCGGTGCTCATCCCGCCGATGTCCGACGTGCTGATCGGCACCGATCGCGCGCACGTGCAGGCTACCTTGACGAAGCTGGTGGAGGGCCTCGACGGGGTGGTGGGCCCCGGCGGCGCCGACGTGCACCCGCGCCTGTACGGCGACGCGGTGACCCACGCCATCACCCCCAACTTCCCGCGGGACCGCTTCGAGGCCGAGCTCGCCACGCTGGCGATGCGGGGCGACCGGTTCCTCCTCGGCATCTGCCGCTCCCACCAGCTGTGGAACGCCGCGCTCGGCGGCAAGCTGGTGCAGGACGTGCGGGCCGACGGCCTCTCGGTGATCAGCCAGAACCAGGACGACTACGGCCTCGAGGAGCACGAGCCCTTCGTCGTGCGCGACGCGGCGGGCAAGGTGACCTTCGAGAACCGCGTCCACCTGACCCCCGACAGCCAGTTCGCGGCCATCGTGGGCGGGGCCGAGAGCGTGCTCACCAACAGCTACCACCACCAGGCGGTCGGCCGGCCCGGTCAGGGCCTCACCGTCACCGGCGTGGTCACCGACCCCGAGACCCAGGTGGAGACGGTGGAGTCCACCGAGGCGTGGAACGTCCTCACCACCCAGTTCCACCCCGAGCTGATGATGGACGCCGACCCCCGCTTCGCCGCCCTCACCGAGACGGTGGCGCGGCGCGCCCACGTGTTCCGGCTCGAGAAGCGCCTGGCGGCCGAGGGCAAGTCATCCTGCGCCGACCTCCTGGCCGCGATGCGCGAGGCGCCCGAGGGCCGCTTCCTCCCCACCGACTTCGCGTGGGTCGAGCAGGCGCTGGCGCCCCGTCAGAACCAGTAGTCGCCGACGCAGCGCCCGTCCTGGCCCAGGTCGTCGAAGGTGTCGAGCCCGTCGAAGTGCTCGATGGGGACCTTCGCGATGGGGCCCGGCTCGGTGAGCCGGAGGTTCACCGCGATGCGGGTCCGCCCGTCCTCGTTCGGCTGGTGCCCCCGCCAGTAGGCGACGCAGCCGCAGGTGGGGCAGAAGTGGAACTCGATCGCCTCGCCGCGCATGTAGCTCGTGGTCGCGCCGGCGGCGGTGATCCCCTCGCCCTCGTAGTCGTAGGCCCAGAGCACCCCGTACCGGCGACACACCGTGCAGTTGCACGCGGTCGCCGACTCGGGGATCCCGTCGAACGTCCAGGTGACCTGGCCGCAGTGACAGCTGCCTTGCAACATGGCTCAGTCCAGGAAGAAGTCGGGCATGAGGGGGGTGCCCGGGCTGTAGGCGTACTGGTCGAGGTCGGTGACCCCCGCCTTCGTCATCACCTCGTCGTCGATGAAGAAGTTGCCGGTGCAGCTCTTGGCGTCCTGGGTCAGGATCCAGTGGGCGGCGTCGGCCATGATCTCGGGCTTGCGGCTGGCCGCCATCATCGGGTCACCGCCCAGCATCTTGATGGCCGAGGTGGCGATGCCGGTGCGGGGCCACAGCGCGTTCACCGCCACCCCCTCGTCGCGGAACTCCTCGGCCATGCCGAGCACGCACATGCTCATCCCGTACTTCGCCATGGTGTAGGCGACGTGGTTCTTGAACCACCGGGGGTTCATGTTGAGCGGCGGCGAGTTCATCAGGATGTGCGGGTTGTCGGACTTCAAGAGGTGCGGCAAGCAGACCTGCGACGTCATGTAGGTGGCCCGCACGTTCACCGAGTGCATCAGGTCGTACTTCTTCATCGGGGTGTGCAGCGTCCCGGTGAGGCTGATCGCGCTCGCGTTGTTGATCAGGATGTCGAGGCCGCCGAAGGCCTCCACCGTCTTGGCGACCGCAGCCTGCACCTGATCCTCCTCCCGCGCGTCGCAGAGCAGGGGGAGGGCGGTGCCGCCCGCCTCCTCGATCTCCTCCGCCGCGGAGTAGATGGTGCCGGGGAGCTTGGGGTGGGGCTCCGCCGTCTTCGCCGCGATGGCGATCTTCGCCCCGTCCTTCGCGGCCCTCAGGGCCATGGCGAGGCCGATGCCCCGGCTGGCGCCGGTGATGAAGATGCGCTTGTCTTTCAGGGTTGCCACGGCGCGAGCTAAGCACGGGCGGCGCCGCCGGGACACCCGTTTCCCTTGGCCCCCTCGCCCGGGTCGGCTATCCAGGTGGCATGCGGTTCCACGAGGTGATCCACGGCATCTACTTCGACGACCTGGACGCCTTCCAGATCCTCCACAACGCGCGCTACGTGCTCCTCTTCGAGCGCACCATCGGCTCCTTCTGGGAGCTGCTCGGCACCCGCGGGCCGCTCGGTGCGATGAGCGACCCCGACCAGCACCACCTGGTCCGCGCCAACCACATCGACTACCTGCACCCGGTCACCGGCGACATGGGGAAGGTCCGGGTCCGGGTGTGGGTCGAGAAGCTCGGCACCACCAGCCTCACCTTCGGCCTGCGCTGCCTCCCCATGGACCAGGACATCGACTGCGCGCGGGGCACCCGGGTGGTGGTGAAGGTCGACCCGAAGACCCGCCGGCCGGAGCCGTGGAGCGACGCGCTCCGCCAGCGCCTCGCCCCCTACGTGGGCGCACCCGACGCCTGAGGCTGGCGCGCTCCGTCAGATCGTCCCAGCCTCGCGCGTATACCGAGGCATGCGTCTCCTCCGTGTGCTCCCGCTCGTCCTCGGATCCCTCGCCGTCGCACCCGAAGCCTCCGCCATCTACATCGAGAACTGCGACACGATGTTCGCGGCGCGGATCGTGGAGCTCCAGATCGCGGTGAACGCCGCCTTCCCGGAGGACTGCACCCAGCCGCTCACGAACAACGTCGGCGTGCTCAACGCCGCGGGGGCGCCGATGTGCCTGGCGGGTGAGACGGCCAACGCATGTCGCGCTCGCCTCTACGACAACCCGCCGGACCCGCTGGGCGTCCTCGACGGCGCATGTGCGGCGGGCGCGGCCAACTGCATGATCGGCCGGTGGGCCGCACGCTGCACCGACGGCACCAACAACTGCGCGGTCCCCGAGGCGATCTGCACCGACGGCACCCGCCCGATGTTCCACATCGAACCCGCCGCGGGCGGCAACTCCACCAAGTGGATCTTCTGGATGGGCGGCGAGGGGGGCCCCTGCGTCGGCGACAAGTGCTGGATCAACTACCGCTACATGCCGTCGTTCGGGTCCGTAGCCGCGTCGACCTCGCTGACCACCCTGTCGCCGGATCGCAGGACGGCGGGCACGCGCACCGGCGTCGGCATCGTGTCCGGGAACCCGGTGGGCGGCGCCAACCCGCTCGCGGGCTACAACCGCGTCCGCTTCGAGCGCTGCGCCGACGTCACCACGGACGGCATCGAGACGGTCGGCGTGCCGGACGGGGTCCCGCCGCTGATGCTCCCGCTCCTCCCCGGCGGCGGCGCGGGTGCGCCGGTCGAGACCCGCCGCAGCTTCACCACCGCCCACCACCGCGGGTTCGCGATCTGGCAGGCGGTCTACAACATGCTCGCGACCAACGCGGGCCGCGACCTGAACCACGACGGCGTGCCGGACGTCCCGTCGCTCGCGAACGCGACGGTGATCCTCAACGCGTTCTCCTCCGACGCCGCCTACTGGGGGGTGTTCGCGGCCGACCGGCTCGCCGCCGAGGCGCAGTCGATCGCCGGGCCCGAGGTCGACGTGCGGCTCCTGATCGACGGCTTCTTCCCTGCCGCGCTCGACAACGAGGGCCGCTACAGCGCGGGCGCGCCCAGCCCCTTCAACCTCCTCGCCGACGGCTACGCCACGACCGGCCTGTGCGGTCCGCTCCCCGACAACCTCGACGGCGTCGCCAACGAGGTCTGCTCCGACGCGCGCTACCTCCCCGGGCAGCCGCTCCCCGACGTCACCACCTCGATCTTCGCCCGCAGCTACATGGAGGCCCAGAGCACGCTGCTCGACGCGAGCTGCGAGACCCAACACGGGGCCGGCGCCGCGCAGTGCTACGACCAGATCCACACCCTCCTGCACCACGTGGCCACGCCGTTCGGGGTGATCGGCGACCAGGAGGATCCGCAGGTCTCGGAGGTGGAGGTCGTGTACTCGGACACCCAGGACTACCAGTGGTTCGACGCGGTCCCGTACCGCGCGCGCGTGCTCGACGCGTATCGCGACGTGCGTGACTACTGGAGCACGCCGGATCGCGAGGAGGGGCCCGGGAGCGCGGGCGACGCGTTCATGCTCCTTCGAAAGAACGCACACACCACCGGCGGCAGCCCGATCCACACGCACTTCGACGTGCTCAACCGCATGCTCCTCCCGATCGTCCGGTGCGCCAACGTCGGGGCGTTTGTCGGCGGGACCACGATCGCCCGCGGGATCGATCAGTGGGTGGCAGGCACGCTCGGGAGCACGTTCATGGCGGAGGACGGCCTGACCTGGTCGGCGGGCACCCCGTACTGGTACAGCGGCAACAACTGCGCCAACCCTCCGGAATAGCGCTACCGAGTGACCTTCGTCAGCGCCTCTTCGATCTCCTTCTTGCCGCAGCGCCGCCGAGCCGCCTCGCGCTCGAGCGCGGGCACCGCGCGGGGGTCGGCGAGATCGATGAGCCGCTCCACGTACCACATGCGGATGTTGCAGGTGCGGGTGTTGTTGTCTTCCAGCTGGCCGGCCAGGTAGTCGACCCGATCGAGGTCGGCGAAGCTGCCGATGCGCTCCAGCCCCTCGTAGGCGGTGCGTCGGACCGGCCACGGGGTGGCCTTGCGGGCCACGTGCGCCAACAGCGGCGCCGCCTCCTTGCCGCCGTAGCGGGCGAGGTGCGCGACCATCGACTCCAGGTTCGGGTCGTCGGACTCCACCATGGACCGCACGCTGAGCGCGAAGTGGGCGTCGCCCGCCACCTCCGAGCCCAGCTCCAGCGCCTTCTGATAGCTCAGCACCGCGTCGCGCACGTCGTGGCGGGCGAAGTCGACGTTCCCCATCCACAGGTGCACCCGCGCGTCGCGGGGGTTCGCGTCGAGGAGGCGGTGTGCAAGCTCGGTTGCTTCGTCGAGGTCGCCCTTGGCCACCGCGGCCTGCAGGGGCTCGAGGTCGGGGCGGGACAGGGCCCCGATCGCCACCGCCGCGATGACCACCACTGCCGCCGCCGCCGCCACCCAGCGCACGGTGCGGTTGGGCCGCTTGACCAGCGCGACCTCGGCCATCGACAGCTCGGTCTCGGGCACCTTGTTCTGCCGGCAGGCGGTGATCGCCTTCCTGAAGGCGCGCGCGTCCTGGTGCCGGTCGCGCGGGTGCTTCGAGAGCCCCTTCTTGAGCACCACCTGCAGCGCGCCGGCGTTCCACCCGCTCGCGTACGGGAGCTCGAAGTGCGGCTCCATCGTGACCTGCTTGCCGAGGACCTCGGCCGCGCTGTTCCCGTCGAAGAGCACCGCCCCGGTGAGGACCTCGGTGAGCATCACCGCCACCGAGTACAGATCGGAGCGGTGGTCCACCGGCTCACCGCTCGCCTGCTCGGGGGACATGTAGCGCGGGGTCCCGAAGATGGCGCCGGCCTGGGTGATGCGCGGGTGCCCCTCCGGGCGCAGGAGCACCGCGAGGCCGAAGTCGAGGATCTTCACCTCGTCCTCGCCCTCGCGCTCCACCAACATGAGGTTGTCGGGCTTCAGGTCGCGGTGCACCACCCCGCGCGCGTGGGCGTGCTCGAGCGCGCGCAAGACCTGTTGCATCAAGGCGATGGCGCGGTCGAAGGAGACCTCGTCCGCGCTGAGCATCGAGAGCTGCCGCCCGCGCACCAGCTCCATCACCATGTAGGGCGCGCCGATCTCGGTGCTCCCGAAGTCGGTGACCTGCACGATGCTCGGGTGCTCGAGGCGGGCGGTGGAGCGGGCCTCGCGGTTGAAGCGCTCCCGGAGCGCGGGCGACAGGCCCATCTCGGGGTGCAGCACCTTCAGGGCCATCTGCCGCCCGATGCCGAGGTGCTCGGCGAGGTACACCGTGCCCATGGCGCCGCGGCCCAGGATCGAGAGGACCTGATAGCGCCCGTCGATGACGGTCCCCGGCGGCAGGGTCTGGTGCAAGGCGTCGGACACCGGCGCGGGTAGAGTACCCAACAGATCTACGGATGTGCAGGGGGTCATCGATCTCCAACTGCGGTTATTGGATCAATGTGGCCTCGACCAGGTACGCCCGGTATGCGGCCGAGTAGCCGTCCGCCAGCTCGGGGAGGTCCAGGCAGGACGCAGGGGCATCGGGGTCGGGGGGCGCCATGGGGGGCACGTGTGCACACACCCCCACGCAGCCGTCGTAGCAGGCGGTGACGCTCCGGTCCGGGCCCCGCTCCACGCGCTCGAGGCCGTCGCGGTCGAGGTCGACATCCGGGCTCCCCAGCAGCCCGGCGAGCAGATCCAGCAGGTTGTCCTCGGGGCCATTGCAGAACGGGGCGCCGACCCCCACGCAGCCTACCGCGGTCCGGGCGAACCCGGCCGACACCGCGCCGCCCATGGTCACCTCGACCAGGCCCGGGATATCACCCTGCAGGGCCAGTTGCACCCGCGCCCGGTCCAGGCGGCCGGTGCCGGGGCCGAAGCCGAGGGGGAGCCAGAGCTGCCCTTCGCCCACCGACAGCACCTGCCCCGCCACCAGCCGCGCCGCCACCCGGGTCGCGGGCTGAGCGGTGAGGGGGTCGAAGGACTCGGGGGCGGGCCGGAACCGACAGCACTTCTCGCCCGTGAAGGGCGACCCGAAGTCGTTCCCGGTCCATGGGGGATCGTCCTCATCCAGCACCGGGTAGATCTTCACGGTGACCCGCGGGTCTTCCCACCAGCCGGGGTCGTCCAGCCCCGCCACCTCCACCATGAGGCGCAGGGAGCCCTGCACGATCGCCTCGCGGTGCGTGTCCTCGACGTAATAGTAGAGCTCCCCGAGCAGGTT
This sequence comes from Deltaproteobacteria bacterium, assembly GCA_020632995.1. Lineage (GTDB taxonomy): Bacteria > Myxococcota > Kuafuiibacteriia > Kuafuiibacteriales > Kuafuiibacteriaceae > JACKEN01. The sequence goes on from JACKEN010000012.1 coordinate 10,846, forward strand.
GTCTTGACAGGTCCAGTCCTCGCAGCGGCCGTCGAGCTCGAACTCGAGCCCCGAGCGGAGCAGCTCCAGGCTCGACATGATGAAGGTGAGGCCGGTCCCCGGCGGGTCGTCCCAGCCATCGCTCGCGTCCGCGACCCCGGGCGGGGGGACGTCCTCAGGGGGGATGCACCCCGCCACGAGGAGGGCCGCGATGCAGCCCCAGGCCCAGGATCCGCGCAGCATCCCGAGATCCTACCCCGCCCCCGGCCCCGCATGTATACCGGCGCGGTGGAGGTGCTCTACCAGAGCCCGGCGGTGGTGGTGGTGAACAAGCCGGCCGGCGTCTCGGTGCACCGCGGCTGGTCCGAGGAGCGCTACCCGATGCTCCAGCGGGTCCGCGACGCGATGGGCACCCGGGTCTACGCCGCCCACCGCCTGGACCGCGCCACCAGCGGGGCGCTCGCCTTCGCCCTCGCCCCCGAGTTCGCCGCCCCCATGGCCCTGGCTTTTCGAGAGGGCGCGGTCGACAAGCGCTACCTGGCCCTGGTCCGGGGCACCACGCCGGAGGCGGGCGACATCGACCACCCCGTCCCCAAGACCCGCGGTGGCCTCCGGGTCCCCGCCCAGACCGGCTTCAGGCGCTGGGCGGTGGTGATCGGGGGCCCGTCCGAGCGCAGCTACAGCCTGGTGCTCGCCCACCCCCGCACCGGCCGGCTCCACCAGATCCGGCGCCACTTCAAGCACCTCAGCCACCCCCTGGTCGGCGACGTCCGCTACGGCAAGGGGGACATCAACCGCTGGTTCCGCGACGCGGTGGGCCTGCACCGCCTGGCGTTGCACGCCCGGGGTCTGGCGTTCGTCGACCCCGCCACCGGGGCCCGGGTGGAGGTCCTGGCCCCGCTCCCGCCCGACCTGGCGGGGCCGCTCGAGGCCCTGGGGGTCTCCCCGGAGCTGCTCACCCGGACCCCCTTCTGAGCCCGAGAGCGCAGAAAGGCGTTGCGCCCGACCCCGAGAAGGCGCGATTTTCCGGCCCCATGACCGAGCTCGAGCCCGCAGTGGACGATCTCCGCGGCACCTTCGTGCCCGCCACCGTCACCGGCCTCACCGACATGCACGTGTCGGTGAGCCTGCCTGGCGGCGTCGAGGGGCTGATCCCCCGCTCCGACTTCGGTCGGGTCGAGGGCGAGCCCGCCGCCGTCGGCGACGCGTTCGAGGTCTACGTGGAGCAGGAGAGCGGCGAGCGCTACCTGGTCTCGCGCGACAAGGCGCTCCGCATGGCGGGCCTGAACGCGCTCGAGAAGCTGCACGCCGACGACGCGGTCATCGAGGGCGAGGTGGTCTCCGCCACCCAGGGCGGCTTCGCGGTCGACATCGGGGTGCGGGCCTTCTGCCCCGCTTCGCAGATCAGCTTGCGCCCGGTGCGCGACCCCGACGAGCTCCTCGGGCAGACCTTCCGCTTCAAGATCATCCGCTTCCAGAAGGCGCGGCAGAACATCGTGCTGTCGCGGCGCGCGCTCCTAGAGCGGGAGCAGGACAAGACCTTCGGCCGCCTGAAGGTCGGCGCCCTGGTCGAGGGCACCGTCCGCCGCTTCGCCGAGTTCGGCGCGTTCGTCGACATCGGCGGGGTCGAGGGCCTCCTCCACGTCGGCGACATGAGCTGGGGCCGGGTCTCGAAGCCGGGCGAGGTGGTCTCGATCGGCCAGGAGCTCACCCTCAAGGTGCTGCGCTTCGACAAGAAGGCCAAGCGCATCTCGCTCGGCCTCCGCCAGTGCCAGGACGACCCGTGGCTCGGCGTGCCGGCCAAGTACACCGAGGGCACCCGCGTGAAGGGCCTGGTGGTGAGCAAGACCGACTTCGGCTGCTTCATCGAGGTCGAGCCCGGGGTCGAGGGCCTGGTCCACTCCACCGGCCCCATGGTCACCGCCACCGCCAAGAAGGTGCTCGACAAGACCGACATCGGCGACGAGCTCGAGGCCCGCGTCCTGGACGTGGACCAGGGCCAAAAGCGCATGTCCCTCGCCCTCTTCGAGGCCGAGTGATCCTCGCGCCGCCCTTCACGTTCCGCCTCGACGACGGCTTCACCCCGGTCTCCCTCGGCAACCTGGCTTGCGAGCTCACGGTCGAGGACCTCGATCGGCGCCTCGCGGTGTCTGCGCTCCCCGGCGGCGCCCCCCTGGCCTCGTGGCTCCTCGCCCGGCTGGAGCGCCTCTCGGGAGGGCTGGGGCTGGCGCCCGACGGGGAGGATGAGGTCGAGGATGGGCTCTGGATCCTCGACTTCGTGGTGGAGGAGGCCGGCCAGCCGGTGGCGAAGGTGCAGCTCCAGGCCGGCGCGATCGGGGCGGGCCTGTTGGGCGTGGTGCGGGCTCCCGACGACGCGGCCCGCCTGGTCGACGCGCTGGTGGCGGCGCTGACCGCGGCGCCGGACGAGGTGGCCGCCTGCCGGACCCGGGTGGTGTGCCCGCGCACCGGGGCGGCGGCGGTGTACGGCTTCGACGGGATTCGGTTCTTGAGTTAGCTTGCCGGCGTGCGGTGGTTCGTTCGCGGTGACGTCGACGGCTTCTTCGGGCTCGCGCTCGACAACCTGGTCCAGCTCCTCCTGATCGACGCGCTGTGCCGCTACGTCTTGGGCTTTCCGCCCGAGCTGGTGGCGGGGCGGGTGCTCCCGGGCGCCGCGGTCTCGCTCCTGGTCGGCAACCTGTATTACGCCCGCCAGGCAAGGAAGGTTGCGGCGGCGGAGGGGCGCGACGACGTGTGTGCGCTCCCCTACGGCATCAACACCGTCTCGCTGTTCGCCTACGTGTTCCTGGTGATGCTCCCGGCCAAGCTCACGGCTGAGAAGCTCGGGGTGGCGGACCCGGCCCGGGTGGCCTGGCGGGCCGGGTTGATCGCGTGCCTCGGCTCCGGCCTCATCGAGCTGGGCGGGGCCTTCGTGGCCGAGCGCCTCCGAAAGGCGGCGCCTCGGGCCGCGCTGTTGTCGACCCTGGCCGGCATCGCCCTCGGGTTCATCTCCCTGGGGTTCTTGTTCCGCGCCTTCGCCAACCCGGTGGTGGGCCTGTCGACCTTCGGGGTGGTGATCCTGGTGTACTTCGGGCGCGTTCGCTTCAAGGGAGGGCTCCCGGGCGGCCTGGTGGCGGTGATGCTCGGCACCGCGTTGGCGTGGGGCACCGGCGTCGCCCCCGCAACCCCGGTTGCGCCGGGCGGGCAGGGGTTGTTCCTGCCGGTGCCGGTGCTCGGCGAGATCCTGGCCGGCCTCTCGGAGCTGGAGTGGGCCTACATCTCGATCATCGTGCCGATGGGCCTGTTCAACGTCATCGGGTCCCTCCAGAACATCGAGTCGGCCGAGGCGGCGGGCGACCGCTTCCCCACCGCGCCGTCCCTCGCGGTGAACGGCGTGGGCACGGTGCTCGCCGCTGCGTTCGGCTCGTGCTTCCCGACGACGATCTACATCGGCCACCCCGGCTGGAAGGGCATGGGCGCTCGCGCCGGCTACTCGGTGCTGAACGCGGTCTTCTGCACGTTGGTCATCGTGAGCGGCACGTTGGGCCTGGTCGCGTGGGCGGTGCCGGTGGACGCGGCGATGGCCATCGTCCTGTGGATCGGCGTCGTCATCACCGCCCAGGCCTTCAGCGCCATCCCCAAGCACCACGCCCCGGCCGCGGTCATCGGCATCCTCCCCGGCGTCGGCGCGTGGGGGGCGCTGATGGCCAAGAACGGGCTGCGCGCGGCGGGCTACGGTACGCCGGACGGGCCGCCCTTCACGGAGGCGATCATCGCGAGGTTCGCGGCGAGCGACACGTGGATCGGCGGGGCGTTCGCGTTGGAGCAGGGCTTCATCCTGGTCGCGATGGTGTTGTCGGCTGCCACGGTGGAGGTGATCGAGCGGCGCTTCTCTCGGGCGGCGCTGTGGATGTTCGCGGCGGCGGGGTTGAGCGCGACCGGGTTGATCCATGCGTATCGCTTCACGCCGGGGGACGTGGTGGGGCAGCTGGCGCCGGCTTGGCCTTTTGCTGTCGCTTACGCGGTGGTGGGGGTGGTGTTCTTGGTGGCGCCCTACATCACGGTGGAGGATGTGGGGCATTGAGCGGAGGGCTCGGAGGTCGAGGGCTCGGAGGTTGAGGGGGCGGAGGTTGAGGGGGCGGAGGTTGAAGGTTCGGAGGTCGAGGGCTCGGAGGTCGAGGGCGCTTCGCTTCCGGGGCCGAGGCCTTCCCCGCTCTGGGGGACCGGCGTTAGGGGGCGCTTTGGCGTCGAAGACCGTGGTTGCGCCTTCTTGGGGGCCCCGTGCGGGTGAGCTTCGCGCGACCTTGGTAGTGCCCCAAAGTCCCCCTCCGGGGGAAGACCTCGTCCCCTCCCGCTCCGCTCGCGCCTCTGCTCGGTCAGGCGCCGCTCTTGGGGCGTCGCTCAGTGGACGCCGCTCAGTGGGCGCCGACCGCATGGCGACGCGCCCAACAGCTCGGCTTGGCTACCGGCCGAGACGCGGAGGTAGGTCATCGCGATCGTGCTGGCGCGTCGCCAGGCGGCGACCCGAAGCCATTCGCATCGGTCTGAGTCGAGGCAGCCCTCTCCACCGCGGCCAGAACCACAACTTGGCCCCAGCTCCAACACCTCGATTTCGGCGTGGCGCAAGCTCGACGGGAACTCCGAATTCGCGAGGTGCACCGAACGCGCTGCTGTCCCAGAGGTCGGCGCGCTATGGCTCCTTGGCTTGCCCTGGCTTTCGCATCTTCTCGAGCGCTCGTTCTTCGATCTCGCGGATCCGCTCCGCCACGATTGCAGGCATCGGCTCCTCGGCCGGCCTCAAGGTTCGACTGTCGGGGCACAGGCTCTCGAGTCGAGCAAGGTCGTCCCTCGTCATCTGCTTGACGACGAAGACAAGTTCACTTTCGCGCTCGTGGAGCGAGCCTTCGTCCGGAGGCTCCCCGAACCACACCTCGTGGATGGCGCGAAGAATGTGCTTCGGTACGCTCATGCGCGCACAACTATACTAGCCGAAGTCGACATGCATGCGAACCGAGATCCGGCGGGGCATCCGCGCGCGCGGCCGAACGGTCCTGTCGGTCCAGCAACGACATACGCATATCCGCCGCAGGCACTTGGCCAGCGAGCTACGAGGTCGGCCCGAGAGGATGCGCCCGCACTTGCGCCCGCGGGCTCGCCGGTCGACGGGAATGCCAGCTTGGAGCGGGATGCAGGGAATCGACCGACTTGGACCTACTACTTCCTATTCCTTCGCTTCAGTGTACGCCTGTAGTCCTCGAACCGCAGCTTGGCGATGACCGCGCGGTCGAGGCTCCGCGCGACGAGCCCCTCGGGCTTGCCGCCCGCGGGGCGCCTTGGCTTCGCAGACCGTGGCTCCGCCTTCTTGGGGGACCGACCCGTACGGCTTCGCCTCGAGCGACCTTGGTAGTGCCCCAAAGTCCCCCTCCGGGGGAAGACCTCGTCCCCTCCCGCTCCGCTCGCGCTTCGCTGAGGCGGGTGCCGAAGCGTAGGTCTACTCGTGGCGCCGCGTCCCCGCGATGGCCCAAAATTGGGTAGAAGTTCTCCACGGCTTGGGCCAACGGGGTAAATTGACCCCGAGATGTCATCTCGACGCGACCACCTGGTCTTCGACGAAGATCGGGACCCTGATGATCCGCAACCCACGACGGCGATCCCGGGCTACCGGAGCTACTACATCTATTGCGATGAGACGTGTATTCAGGGCGGAAGTGCGCATTTCGGCTGGGGATCCCTTTGGATCCCCTCCAACCGAACAGGTGACATTGGTGGCTCAGACTCCGAGACTGGCCTGGCAGGCCTCAAGCGTCTCCACTCCTTCGACCACGAACTCAAGTGGTCTCGCATAAATAGCCAGAATCTACCGTTCTTCTTGGATGTGGTTGACTGGTTCTTTCATCGGAAATGGATGATGTTCCATGGACTCATCGTGCGAAGCGAGGACGTTGACTGGGCGCGCTATGAGCACCGAGCGGCCGGGCGTGTATTCTTCCTTTCTGAGCTTCTGAGGTGGAAGCTTGCTGAGTACAACGTGCCTGGAGAGGATCGGCTTTTCAGGATTCGAGTCGATCCCTTGCCGATCGACTACAGAAAAGAACATGAGAAGATTGAGCGGATCAACAACGCCATGCTGCGGCAGCGGATAGGTCGGATGCCGATCAAGTCCATCAAGACGATCTCCGACTCCAAACGAAGCGCGGGTGTCCAAATATGCGACCTCCTGCTGGGAGCCTGGGTCTGGGCATGGAATGATCCCGATACTACCACGAGGCGCGGTGGGGCTCGTAAGAAGGTCGCGGATCGGATAGCGGCGTGGTTGGGTTGGAAAGACCTGAGGGGGGCAACGTTCCGCCAGGCATGGAAGTTCAACGGCTGGTATTTCAAGCCAAAGGAACAGGGTCGCCGTCGGGTTCATGCCAGGCAGATACCCGAGGCCTTCGAGAATATCGAGAAGTGGAGGAAGAAGCCGGAGCAAGCAAACTCGTCGAAGTAGTTTGACGCCACTTGATGGTGGATGGCCTACCCCTCGAGAGCCTGCTCCGAGAGGTATCGGCCCCCCCTAGCTGGGATGCTGCGGCGAAGCCCGTCGGGGGTTGGCGAATTCGCGTCGCCGGTAGCAGGAGGGAGCGGATGGCTACCCCGGTTATCGGCGATCTGCTCGTCGTGATCCGTGTTTCTCGGGCGCAACGCTAGGCGGGCTGGGCGCTCGCTCGGGCTCCCCGTACCGCGCGGATGATGCGGCCGTGGGCCACCTCGGACCACGGCACCTCCTCGACCTCATACGCGAGCCCACGCTTCGAGCCCGTGAGCCGCGCCTTCCTCAGGTTCCAGTCCGCCGCCCGGATCCCGTAGCGGCAGTAGGTCGTGCCGCCGCGCACGACCTCGCCGAGCTCCTCGTAGCCGAGGCGCTTGGGCAGGACGCGCGAGGCCCCGTTGTCGGGCTCGATCAGCCACACGAGGCCGTCGTCGTGGCGGACGTCGAAGACGAGGTGGGTGAGGGCGTCGAGGGCGGCGAGGGTGGTGAAGCCGTTGCGCAGCTTCGGGTCGGGCACGACCACGTTGACCGACCACACCCGGTGCTCGGTCGAGTCGCGCATCAGGAGCACGAAGCCGACTCGGACCCCCTCCGCGTTCCAGAACGGGAGCAAGAGCGCGGTGTCCTCGATGTAGCCGGTGTAGATCTCCGAGCCGACCCCGTCGGCCCAGCCCAGCGCATGGAAGACTTCGGGCCTCCGCAGCGACGTGAGGATCCAGTCGAGGTCCTCGTCGTGCGGAGGCCCGAGGCTCACCCTCCGGCTTCGAACCCGGTGCATGGGCTCACCCGCGCAGCTTGGGGGGTGGACGGATGAACGCGGTCGCCTTCACCGCGCCCTCGGGGACGGGCCCCGAGCCGACGGGCCGCATGCTCGCCAGGTTCTCCGCCCCCGTGACCGCGCTCTTGAGCTTCTCGGCGGGCGCCGCGTGCTCTCCGACGAGCCGCTCGACCACCCTGTTGCCGAGCTCCATCAGCTGCGTCGCCGCCTTGGGCTGGCCGCCCGCGCGGAACGCGGCGACGGCGCGGATGAACTCCGCGACGTACTCCGGGTAGCGCTTCGACTTCAGCAGGTCGACGCAGCGCTGCTCGAGGCGGCGCAGCGACGACGCCGGGAACGTCAGCACGTTGTGCTCGTCTGACTCCGCGAGCCCGATGATCTCGAGATGAAGCGGTTCGGTCGTCGTCATGGCGCCCCCCTACTCAGTAGCAGTTGTGGAAGTTCGACAGGAAGCTCAGCAGCTGCTGCGGAACGAACGGGAACAGGTTCATCCAGTCGTTCGCCTGGAAGGCTCCCGTGGCGGCCGCCTGCGCCGACTGCGAGTCGATGTTCTTGTAGGGGTCGTTGCGATCGAAGAGGCCGTTCTTCTTCGAGTTCTCGTGGGTGGCCTCGTCGCGCGCGGCGGCGTACGCCTGGTTGATCTCGGCGTCCGTCATCGTGCTCGCCAGGTGCGCGATCTGCTGGTTGGCCTGGAAGTCGTTGCTCCGGTCGTTGTCCATCGTCTTCAGGAACGCGCCCTTCAGCGCGTCTGACTGTGCTTTGCTCGTGAACATCCTGTTCCTCCTCGAACGTCCATCCTGGATTGGACCCTCGGTTGGGGTCGCGACGAACGCCTACGATCGTTGTCGGCAGGGCATCCGAGGGGTTGCTCGATTCTTACCGATTTCTTACAGGATTACGGATACTTACACGGGACCACATTCCCCTTGATCGCGGATGAGCTTCAAACCTCCGCAAGCGTGCCTTCGTAACCCAGATGGACTATCCGCGACCCTGACTCACAGACCGGGTTGTTGCTCTTGCCGACCACCACCCCATCTTCCTGCGCCACGTACTCCGCCACTGTGTCGCCGAACACACTCGTGACGCGGGCCACGAGGTCGCCGCGCTGCACGCGGTCGGTGACGTTCGGGAACACCTCCAGCAACCCGCCGTGCTGGGCGTAGTACCAGCGGGAGCGGACGCAGATCACTGGCTCGTCGGTGGGGTGGACCTCGTCGTGGGGCAGGAAGTCCAGGCCGGCGAGGATGTTCATGATGCCCGAGACCGAGCTGCGGATCAGGCGGCGCTGGAAGCGCTGGGGGTCGCCCACCTCCACCGTGATCGAGGGGATGCCGGCGTCCATCGCGGCGCCGCGGACGGTGCCGTCGCCCGCCTCGTTGTGCACCACGATCTCGGGGCCCTGCCAGATCGCCATCTTGCGGGCGAGGGGGTGGCTGAGGTTGGCGCGGACGTAGAGTGAGTTGACGCGGCCGAAGCTCGCGGTGTGGAGGTCGACCAGGTACTCGAGGCGCTCGATGAGGCGGGTGCGGAGGCGGTAGGCGTAGATCTGGCCGACGTGGCCGTCCTCCTTGCCCGGCATGAGGCGGTTGAGGTCCATGCCCTCCTTCAGGGTCCGGGTCTGGAACATGTACGCGGGCACGTTGACGATGGGGACGCCTACGATCGTGCCTCGCAGGCGGCGGCAGTCCAGGGTCTTGAAGAGGCGGTGGATCACCGGGATGCCGTTGAGCTCGTTGCCGTGCACCGCGGCGGTGACCCCGAAGACCTGGCCGTCCTCCATGCCGCGCGCGATCAGCACCGGGATGCACAGCGCGCGACCGAGCGCGTCTTGCGACAGGCGCACCAGGCGGCGGACCTTGGTGCCGCGGGGGACGTCCTCGAGCTCGAGGGAGTCGACCTCGGGCGGCGCGGCGGGGAGGGCGCCGGTCACTGCATCACCTCGTGGATCAGGGCGGGGTCGTCGTTCAGGGAGCGGAACAGCTTCATCCGCAAGCGGCCTTTCTGGCTGGTGAGGTGGGTGGCCATGCGATCGATGGCCACCGCGGCGAGCACGGTCTGGATGTACGCCTCGATGAGGTCGTCCAACCCGAGGCCGAGCAGGTTGAAGTCGCGCCGGTCCATCAACAGCAGGCGGCGCTGGATCGGTGTCCCAGGTGCCGTCGGCCCTGCGCATCGAGAGGTTGGTGCCCAGCATGTCCCAGCTCTGCTGCCCCTCGGGCGGCGCGTCGGACAGCGGGACCAGGGCGCGGCGGGCGTAGAAGGCGAGGGGGCGAAAGCCATCTTGCCCCGCCATGACCATCACCCGGAGGTCGGTCGCGTAGGTGTTGCCGTTCTTATCCGGGAAGGTGCCCACGTGGTACAGGCGCTCCTCTCGGCGGCCCGAGCTCCAGTGATAGTTGCCGATGAGGCTCTGCACGATGAACTGGTCGTAGCGGTGGTCCAGGTTCATGAAGTGCTCGAGCTCGCCCGGGTTGGTGATCGTGTAGACCCCCTGGCCCGCGTTCGAGTACGGGACCTTCACCACCGCGTGGCCGCCCAGGCGGCGCACCCAGAACGGGACCTCGTCGCGTGAGACGTCCCAGTAGGTGGATGGGGTCCGCACCTGGAGGCCGGCCGGGTGCAGGTCGGCGTTGTAGAAGTCGTAGGCCTTGGCCGCCACCGCCTTGTTGCGGCCGCCCGAGAGGCACGCGAGCACCGGGTTCAGGATCTGGGTCTTGGTGAACACCGGGATCCGGTTCCAGGGGCGCTGCGTCACGTAGCGGAACGCGGCGCGGATGGGGAGCCACTGCCCGGACGGGTCACGGATCTCCAGCAGGCCATCGTCGAAGCGGGCGGGCGGGTCGTCGAGCCCGTCCGGGAAGCGCACCAGGTACACCGGCTCCCCGCTCTGGTCGGCCATGGCCGCCGCGTAGCCCCAGGCCTCCATCTCGTTCTTGTCGTAGATCACCGCAAGCCCACCTGCGGGGCCGCGCTTGGCCTGGATGAGGGGCATGAAGGTGCGGGCGATCAGGGTCCGGTAGCCGCCCTGCTCGTCGTGCTCCTCGTACAGCGGCATGGACTTCTGACCGGAGGGGCAGGAGTTGGTCTCGATGACCACCATCTTGCGATCGCCGGTGTCGGTGGTGACGTGCATCAGGTCGCAGCCGGCCCAGCGGAAGGTGCGCGGCGCGTACGTCAAGACCTCTTGCAGCGCGAGGGGGTCCACCCGCGGGTTCAGGTGGGTGTACCGGCTGATGATGCGCGGCAGGTCCAGGCTGAAGAAGAACCGGACCATGGCGTGCATCTGCGCGTTCAGGACCCGGGGGTAGAAGTGATGCTCCGGCGCGAAGTCGCCGGGCTGGACCTGGCGGACCATGGGGGTGGGCACGGGGACGTGCTCGGGAGGCGGTGGGGTTGCGACCACGACGGGCGACAGTACGAGGCGAGCGCGGACCGGCGTCAAGCGCCGCCACCGCGCTTTCGGGTCAAACCTGACCGGAGGGGGCGGCCACCTTCAACAGGGCGCAGGCCTCGTCGACCTGGGCCGAGGACACGTCGAGGTGGGTGACGAAGCGGACGAGGTCGGGGCTCATCGTGCCGCAGAGGATCCCGAGGGTCTTCAGGTAGCCCACGGTGGCCGCGCCCTGCCCGGGGACCGCGGGGCGGAAGAGCACGATGTTGGTCTCGGGCTGGATGACCGCCCGGGCCAGGGGGGACCCCGAGAGCGCGCCGGCGAGCCGGGCGGCGTGGGCGTGGTCCTCGGCCAGGCGCGCCACGTTGTGCTCGAGCGCGTAGAGGCCGGCCGCGGCAAGGTAGCCTGCCTGGCGCATCCCGCCCCCGAACACCTTCCTCACCCGGCGGGCCTGGTGGATGAACGCCTTGTCGCCGAGGAGCACCGAGCCCACCGGGGCGCCGAGCCCCTTCGAGAGGCACACCGAGATCGAGTCGAAGGGGCGGGCGTACTCCGCCGGGTCGTCGCCGGTGGCCACCAGCCGGTTGAAGACCCGGGCCCCGTCCAGGTGATAGCGCAGGCCACGTTGACGGCACACCTCGCCGATCTCGGCCAGGGCGGCCTTCGACCAGATGGCTCCGCCGCCCCGGTTCACGGTGTCCTCCACCGCCACCAGCTGGCTGTGGGGGGCGTGGGGGTCGTCGGGGTTGATCGCGGCCTCGACCGCGGCCGCGGTGAAGCGCCCCCGGTCGTCGGCCCCCAGCAGGCGCACCGATGCGCCGGAGTTGGCCGCGATCCCGCCGCCCTCGTAGTTGTAGATGTGGGCCTCTACCGAGCAGATGACCTCGTCGCCCGGCCGGGTGTGCACCCGGATCGCGATCTGGTTGGTCATGGTGCCGGAGGGGCAGAACAGGCCGGCCTCCTTGCCGAAGCGGGCGGCGGCGGCGGCCTCGAGGGCCATGACGGTGGGGTCCTCGCCCCACACGTCGTCCCCGACCTCGGCCGCCATCATGGCGGCCAGCATCGCGGGGCTGGGTTTGGTGACGGTGTCGCTCCTGAAGTCGATCATGGGTCTCGTCTTGGGCCGCCGGGATGCTGGCACCCGGGCGGCCTCGCGTCCACCGGCGGGATGCGGTTGCGGTGTAGGCCGAGCGGGCATAGCGTCCCCCATGCGTCGCCTACGACCACTGCTCCTGACGCTCCTCGCCGCCCCCGTGCTGGGCGTGGCGGTGGACTCCCTGGCCTCGGATCCCGAGATCCTCTACGCGAAGGAGAGCACGCCGCTCTTCGCGGTGCAGAAGGGCCAGATCCTCGGCCAGATCACCCCGGGCACCGCGCTCACCGTGAAGAGCAAGGCGGGCGGCAGGGTGCAGGTGGAGCTCGAGGGCTGGGCCGAGGAGTACCGGGAGCTGGAGCTGTTCGCCAAGAAGGAGGTCCGCATCGAGGTGGCCTCCCTGGTGCGCGCGAACAAGAAGAACCTCACCGAGATCGGGACCGAGGCCGGCCGCTACGACTCGGTGTGGAAGAAGGTCAAGTTGACGGGCTGGGTCGACGCCCGCCGCCTCGACAAGAAGCTCGACAACGTCTGGAAGGCGGCCCGCGACATCCACTCCGAGCGCTGCACCGAGTGCCACGACTTCATGCCCTCGAGCGAGCTCACCGCGCAGCAGTGGTCGGGCGTGCTCCGCATCATGACCCACCGCGCCGCCCTCACCCCCGAGGAGGCGGTCCTGCTCAAGCAGTACCTGCAGACCCACGCGCGCGAGAAGGCGGCGGAGTAGGCTTCAGCCCCGCGCCTTCGCGACCTCGCGCCGCACCGCCTCCTGCAGCGCGCTGCGCGCGAAGGGCTTCTCGAGTCGCGCGTTCCTCACCTGCGCCAGGTAGTCTGTGGCGCCCGGGGTGAAGGTCCCGCCGGTGATGAAGATGACCCGCTCCGCCAGCGCGGGGACGGTCTGTTGCAACCAGGCATGCAGCTCCATGCCGGACATCTGCGGCATCATCAGGTCGCAGACGATGGCGTCGTAGTCCGGCGAGGCCTGGATGAGCGCCATCGCCTCCTCGCCGCTCGCCGCGGGCTCCACGTCGTGCTCGTCCCGCAGGATGCGCGCGATGAGCTGGCGGATGCCCGGCTCGTCGTCCACCACCAGCACCCGCCCGCGCGCGCGCTCCGAGGGCTCGGCGCTCGGCGCGGGCGTCCAGGTGTTCCGCTCGGCCTGCTCCGCCCGGGGGAGCTCCACCCGGAAGCAGCTCCCCTGGCCGGGTCGGCTCGTCACCGAGATCTCCCCGCCGCAGCTGTGCACGATGGCCCGGCAGATCGAGAGCCCCAGCCCGGACGTCTCACCGCCGCCGGCCGGCGTATAGAACGGGTCGAAGATCCGGGTCCGGTCCTCGGGCAGGATGCCCCGGCCGGTGTCCTCCACCTCCGCGAACACCCGGTCCCCCTCGGCCCAGGTGCGGACCTGCACCAGGTTGTCCTCCGCGTGGCCCTCGCCGATGGACTGGGCCGCGTTCACGAGGAGGTTCAAGAACAGCTGCGCGAGCTGACCGTCGGTGGCCATCACCCGGGGCACCGGGGCCAGGGCCCGGCTGACCTGGGCGCGGAAGCGCAGCTCGTTCATGGCCATCGCGAGGGCGTGCTCGATCGCCGCCACGAGGTCCACCGGGCCCACCTCGGCCTGCTCCACCCGCGAGAAGGTCGCCAGGCTCCGCACGATCTGCTTGATGCGCTGGGCGCCCTCCACCGCCTCTCTCGCCCGCGTCACCATGTCGTCGAACACCGCCGGCTGCACGCGGCCGAAGTCCGCAGGCGCCTGCTCGTCTGGCCCGAGCCGCGCGGTGAGCGCCGCCTGGAGCCGCTCCGCCGCCTCTGCGACCGCGGGCAGGTCCTCGGCCAGGCTCTCGAGGTTGTAGAGCACGAAGGAGAGCGGGTTGTTCACCTCGTGCGCGACCCCCGCCGCGAGGCGGCCCATGCTCGCGAGCCGATCCGCCTGAGCGAGGTTGGCCTGCAACCGAGCTTGCTTCTCCGCGTTCCGCTTGCGCTCCTCGAGCGCGACCCGGAGCCGCTCCTCGCTCTCGCGTAGCGCCCGCTCGGCCCGGCGGCGCTCCGTCACGCGCCACACCGTGTCCATGATGAGCTGCAGGGTCTCCGCGTCCTCCGCGTCGTAGGCGGAGGCGCGGTTCGCCACCCCGGCCAGCATCACCGGCCGCCCGCCCTCGGTGGTGGGCGCGCAGAGCAGGCGCGCGATCTCGGGGTGGCCGTCGGGGAGGGCCACCGCAGGGACGCTCGAGAAGTCGTCGACCATCAGCGGCTTGCCCAGGCGGAGCGCGTCCGCCCAGATCCCCGCCGCGCGCAGGGGGAGCACGGACTGCACGACGAGCCCCGGGTACGCCTCGATGAGCCCGGGGGTCCAGGCCACGAGCTCGATCGTGCGGTGATCGGCGTGCACCAGGTGGATGAACCCCATGGTGCTCTCGGTGAGCGCCTCGGCCAGGCCGAGGCCACGCTGCAGGAACTCGGGCTCCGTGAGGGTCTCCGAGAGGGCGGGGAGCTCGAGGAGGGCCTGGGCGCGCCGGGCCTGGAGCGCCAGCCGCGCCTCGTTCGCCTTGTTGGCGCTGATGTCTACGAACACGACCCCCACCCGGCGAGGATCCAGCCGGAACGACGTGCTGCGCAGGTGCCGGCCGAGGTCGGCGGAGAACGTCTCGATCGTGGTGGGGAGGCCATCCTCCAGCGTCCGCGTGTAGCCCTCGAACCACCGCGAGGACAGGCTCGGGAGCAGGCCGCGCACCGGTTGCCCCACCACGTCGGCGCCGACGAGGCCGGTGATCCGCTCGAAGGCTGGGTTGACGAAGAGGACGCGGAGGTCGGTCAGGACCCCCGCGGGGTCCTCGATCGGCTCCAGCACCGCCATCCCGTCCGGGATGGTGTTGAATAGAAAGCGCTCGAGCACCTCCGTCCCCTCGTCGTCCGCCGCCATACCGCCTCTGGACCCGAGCCCGACCGCACGGTGGGACCCGCCTGCGCCCGGCCCGCAGTCGCGGGCAGGGTCTGGCAGTCCTGCGAAATCCCCTGCGCGGTGGCAGGAAATATCCGCCCCCCGGGCCGCGCGGTCCATCCTCGTCTCGACAAGAGGTGGGGACGTACTGGCCGGGATGGCGCCTGGCCGGGGCCGCCCCCGGGGATAACCAGGGAGATCAGGCGAGAGCCTCGCCTCGATCATCTCGCGTTGAGCCGGAACCGGCCGCCTGTGGCGTCGATGCCCCACCCAGAGGCCTGAGGTCGGGCCGCCATATGACCGAGGGGTTCTCCAACAAGGGCACCTGGAGGTGGTACCAAGGAGGGGTGCTGGTCTCGCGCGTCGCCGTCCTCATACTTGTTGGTCTGGCCGAGTTGGTCGTATCTGGGCGGCCGGCTGAAGCGGCCGAGCTGCGCCTCGCGGGCCGGATCGTGCGCGCGGACCCGTCGCGACCGGCGCCCGCCGTCGGCAAGGCAGCTTACATCTTCTCGACGCGGGCCCTGCCGCGCTCCACCTGGCGGGAGGCGGCGCAGGCAGGCCTGCAGTACCTCGGGGTGGCCGGGCCCCACGTCTACGTGGCGCTCCGGTCCGACGAGCGTGACCCGCGGCGATGGCTGGCCCGCCCCGAGATCGTGGGCACCGCGCTCGTCGCGGACGTCGACAGGGTCGACACCGACGCGCTCCCGTTGCTCGGCGCGCCCTACGATCGCCTGCCGAGCCCCCTGGCGGTGACGGTGTGGCCCGAGACGCCGGCCGGCGTCGCGCGGGCCCTGCTCCCCGAGGCGGAGGGCCGTCGCCTCCCGGTCGATCCGCAGGAGGCCTTGCGCGAGGAGCGGGTGTTCCACCTGCCGGCGTCGGCGAGCACCGGCCTGAGGCTCCAGGCCCTGGCCGCCTCGCCCTGGGTGGCGGCGCTGTCGGTGGACGCGCCGAGGATCGCCTTCAACGCCGCGTCGCGGGCGCTGTCGCACGCGGACGCGCTGAGTGTTGCGCCCTACGGCCTCGACGGCTCGGGGGTGGTGGTCGGCCACTGGGACGGCGGCAGCGTGGCGAGCAACCACCCCGACTTCCAGGGGCGGGTGCAGAACTACGAGCAGCAGGGCACGAACTCCCACGCGACGCACACCGCCGGCACCATCCTCGGGGCGGGGCTGGGGAACAGCGCGGCCGAGGGCTTCGCGCCGGGGGCCACCATGGTCGCTTACGACTTCTACGGCGATCCCACCGCCGAGCGCCGCGAGGCGAAGCACCAGCACTACCACGAGCACGACAACCACTCGTGGGGCTCCACCTCCACCGCGTTCGGGAGCTACGACAGCACGGCGCGGGAGTTCGACCTCGACTGCCGTGACCTGTTCCTGCTCGGCCTGAAGGCGGCGGGGAACGAGGGCTCGAGCAGCCAGGTGGTGGTGAACAACTACGGCTTCGACTCGCTGCCGCCCGACTCCACGACCAAGAACTCGCTCGTGGTGGGGGCCACCGACGACGACGGTGACCTCACCAGCTTCTCGAGCCGCGGTCCCACCGACGACGGCCGGATCAAGCCCGACCTGTGCGGCAACGGGCTGAACGTCTACTCGACCCTGCCCGGCGGCGGGTACGGGAACATGAGCGGCACCAGCATGGCCACGCCCTCGGTCACCGGCATGGTCACGCTCCTCGCCCAGCTCTTCAAGCAGAAGCACCAGGGGCTGCGCTGGGCCCCCGACATGGCCCGGGCGGTGATGATCCACACCGTCACCGACGTGTTCCACCGCGGCCCCGACTATCGCCACGGGTGGGGCAACGCGGACGCGCAGGCCGCCGCGAACCTGATCCTGGCCGACGCCGACGCCCCCGGCACCCGCCTGGTGCGGGGCGCGGTGCGCGAGGGCGAGACCTGGAGCGTGGAGCTCGAGGTGGGGGCGGGCGCCCCCGAGCTGAAGGTCACCGCGAGCTGGCTCGACGCGTTCTCGGACTCCACCGCCCAGCGCCGGCTGATCCACGACCTCGACCTCGAGCTGGTGTCGCCCTCGGGGCAGGTCTACTTGCCGTGGTCACTCGACGGCGACAACCCCTTCGACGACGCGGTGCGGACCGCGCGCAACACGGTGGACAACGTGGAGCAGGTGCTGGTGGACCAGCCCGAGGCCGGCACGTGGACCGCGCGGGTGATCGGGACCTCCATCACCGACCCGAACCTCACCGTGCAGGGCTTCGTCCTCGCGACCAGCCACCGGGCGGTGCGGGACTTCGAGCGCCTCTACGCCGACCTGGGCCCGTCCGGCGCCGCCATCCCCGACAACGACCCGGCGGGGCTCAGCCTCCCGTTCGAGGTCACCGACGGCCGCGCGGTGAAGGGGGTGCGCCTGCGGCTCGACATCCAGCACGAGGCGCGGGGCAACCTCCGGATCGAGCTGGTCCACCCCGACGGGGCCCGGGTCACCCTGGAGAACGACGACACCTCCACCCGGCGCGACATCTACGCAATCTATCCTGACACGCGCTCCTACGACGACGACGTGGTGGCGCTCCAGGGGCGCCCGGGGCAGGGCACCTGGCAGGTGGTGGTGGTCGACACCCAGGGCGGCAACACCGGGGTGGTGCGCCACGCGGTGCTGGAGCTCGACCTCGAGGGGCCGCCGCCGCCGCCCCCCAACCAGCCGCCGGTGGCCAACGCCGGCCCCGACCAGACGGTGGACGCGGAGACCCAGGTGGCCCTCGATGGCAGCGCGAGCAGCGACCCGGACGGCGACCCCCTGACCTTCGCGTGGCAGCAGCAGTCGGGCCCGTCGGTCACCTTGATCGACGCCAACACCGCGCAACCCAGCTTCACCGCCCCCACCGTGAAGGAGGAGTCCGTGCTCGTGTTCCGGCTCGCGGTGGACGACGGGCAGGGCGGCGCGGCCCAGGACGACGTGGCGATCACCGTGATCCCGGTGGAGGTCGGCCCGGTGAACCAGCCGCCGGTCGCGCGCGTGGCGGCGGAGCTGGTGGTGCCGCCCGGCGCCGCGGTGGTGCTCGACGCGTCGGCCTCCTCGGACCCCGACGGCGACCCCCTGGCCTTCGCGTGGACCCAGGTGGCGGGGTCTGAGGTGACCCTCCTCGCCGCGGACGCGGTGCGGGCCAACTTCACCGCCCCCGAGACCGACGCGACGGTGGAGCTCGCGTTCCAGGTCCAGGTCTCGGACCCCTCGGACGAGGTGGACCTCGGCCGCATCACGGTGCGGGTGGTGCCCGGCGCCCCCGAGCCGGAGGTCCAGGAGCCCACCCCCGAGCCCCAGGCGGAGTCGGTGAACGGCGTCGTCAACGGAGGTTGCGGATGCTCTGATGCCGATGCGCCAGCGGAGGGCGCGGCGCTCGTGGCGTTGGCGTTGGTTGGGTGGGGGCTCCGGCGCAGGCGACGCTGACCGGGGTGCTACTGGAGGAGCTGGAACTCGATGCGGCGGTTCTCGGCGCGGCCGGCCGCGGTCTTGTTGTCGGCCTTGGGCTGCGCGGGGCCGTAGCCCTTGGCCACCAGGCGACCCTCGTCGATGCCCTTGCTCACCAGGTAGGCCTTCACCGCCTCGGCCCGGGCCTGGGACAGCGCGACGTTGGTCTCCTCCTTGCCGCGGTCGTCGGTGTGGCCGCTGATCTCGAGCCGCAGGTCGGTGAACTCGGCCAGCACCTTCGCCGCCTGGTCGAGGGTCTTGTTCGAGGACGCGCTGATCTTCGACGAGCCGGACGGGAAGTTGATGCCCTTGATCGCGCCGGTGAAGCGCTGGACCGCTTGCGGGATCTCGTCGGGGCAGCCATCCGCGTCCTGGAAGCCGTTCTTGGTCTCGGGCTCGTCCTTGCACTTGTCGTCGGCGTCGTAGATGCCGTCGCCGTCGCTGTCGGGCGGGCAGCCGTTGGCCTCGGTGCCGGGCAGGTTGGGGCAGGCGTCGTTCGCGTCGAACACGCCGTCGCCGTCGGCGTCGGGCGGGCAGCCGTTGGCCTCGGTGCCGGCCACCTTCGGGCACTGGTCGACGTTGTCGAGGACGCCGTCGCCGTCGGCGTCACGCACCGGGCAGCCGGTGGGGGCGGGGCCGGCCTCGGTGGGGCACTGGTCCTTGTCGTCGGTGAGGCCGTCGTCGTCGCTGTCGAGGGGGCAACCGTCCTTGCGCTTGCCGGGCACGGTCGGGCACTTGTCGAGGGCGTCCTTCACGCCGTCCTTGTCGCCGTCCACGTTGGGGCAGCCGTCGGGGGCGGTGCCCTCGACCTTCGGGCACTTGTCGACGCTGTTGGCGATGCCGTCGCCGTCGTCATCGGGCGGGCCGCCGGCGTGGCGACCGAACGCCACCGTCAGGCCGAGCAGGAGCTCGAAGTGGTTGGCGCCGCCGTCGCTGCCGTCGTCCGCCACCACCCGCGAGCTGCGGATGTGGCGGCCATCGAGGCGCACCCGAAGCGCTCGGTGATGTAGTACTTGGCGCCGAGGCCCCAGTGGAACTCGGCGTCGGTGTCGCTCCCCACCACCTCGTTCTTCGAGCTGATGCCGAGGCCGCCGCCGCCGATCACCAGGAACGGGGTGAGGCGGCCGGGGTACTGCAGCACCGCGTGGGCGCGGATGTTGTAGATGAGCGCGCTGCCCGCGCCGTCCTTGGCGCCGCTGGGCATCAGGGCGCCCTCGAGCTCGGCGCCCACGTACTTGAAGGGGAAGAAGCCCGCGCGGAGGCCGAAGTCGGGGGCCACGCTCTTGAGCTCGCGGTGCTGCGCGTTCTCCCAGTCGTAGAGCTCGTGCTTCGAGGAGGGGAAGAGCAGGCCGACGAACCCACCCACCTCCAGGTGCATGTCGCGCACCGCCCAAGGATCGGCGGCGTCCTGAGCGAAGGCCGTAGCGGGGAGCGCCGCGGCGCAGAGGATCGTTGTGAGCAAGGGAGCTTTCACGCGGCCTATCTTCCACAGCTCGAGGTGCTTGAACACAATGAAGCGGGGTGTACCAACGACCGTACCAAACGGTGCACACCGCGCTCGGTTGGTGGTGACCGATCCTTGACGTCGCCGCGCCGACATCGTGGCATCCACATCGTGGATCGTCTGGCGGTGCTCGAGGCGACGCTCAGGGCGCACTTCCCCGAGGAGGTGTCGCTGGCCGCGCTGTCTCTGGACGCCGCGGTGCCCCCGCTCCTCCCGGAGGAGGCGCCCTACGCCGAGCGGGCGGTGCCGCGTCGGCAGCAGGAGCTGGCGGTGGGGCGCTACCTCGCCCGGCGCCTCTTGTTCGAGCGCGGGGTGCCGTGGGCGCCGCTCTTGCGGCGAGAAGATCGCACCGTGGTGTGGCCGGAGGGCTTCGTCGGATCCATCAGCCACACCAAGGACATCTGCGTCGCCGCGGTGGCGCGGGCGGACGAGGTGCCTTGCCTGGGCGTGGACATCGAGGCGAGCACCGTCTCCGCCGCCATCCAGCCCAAGATCCTGCGCCCCGAAGAGCAGGCTGAGTTGTCGCACCTGCCCGCGCCCGAGCTCGCCCGCCGGGCTACCGGGGTGTTCTCGGCCAAGGAGGCCTTCTACAAGGCCCAGTACCCCACCACCGAGACCTTCCTCGGCTTCATGGACGTGCGGCTGACCCACGAGGCCCAGCCGCAGCGCGTCACGGTGCGGGTGGTGCGGCCCGGGTCGCCCCTGCTCGGGCTGCAACTGTCCGGTTTCCTTGTGGAAGTGGACGCCTGGGTGGCCTCGGGGTTCTTCGGGGCGTGCCAGACGGTCGACGTCGACCGCTAGTACATCCTTCCTGGGTCACGGACCGGCCGGTCGTGCTATGGTGCGCCGCCCGCAACGGGAGGTGCACTTATGAGAGCTTTGTCGACCGCATTTGCGTTCATCCTCGCCCTCGGCTCCGCGACCGGCGCCCTGGCCCAGGACTCGGATCGGGATGGAGTCCCGGACGCGGCCGACGCCTTCCCGAACGACCCGACGGCGGTCGCGGCGGCCTGGGCGCCGGCGGAGGGCGCGCACGGAATGATCCAATTTGAGGATCAGTGGCCGGGCCGCTCCGACACCGACTTCGACGACACCGTGCTCACCTACAACTTCGCGTTCCGGTTGGACCTGCGGGGCCGGGCGGTGGGGTTGGTGGCCACCTTCAACGTGCTGGCCTTGGGCGGGGACTTCACGCACGGGCTCGGGCTGCACCTCCCGGTGCCGGCGTTCGTGGTCCAGCGGGTGGAGCGCCGGCTGGCCTCCGGCGCGGTGGAGCCCCTCACCCTGTCCGACCTCGACGCCGAGGCCACGGTGGCGTTGTCCACCAACCTGCGCGAGTTCTTCGGCTTCCAGTCGGGGCCGATCAACAGCAAGGTGGGGCAGGCGACCTTGCCGAAGGGGATCGTGGAGCTCCGGGTCGACTTCGTGGTGCCGGTGCCCCTCGCCGTCGCCGCCGCCCCCTTCGACGTCTTCACCTTCCGCACCGAGGATCCCACCCACGAGATCCACCGGCCGGAGTTCCTCGGCACCGCGCGCATGAACGCGAGCCTGTTCGGCACCGGCCAGGACGGCTCCGACGGCGTCCGCAACTTCGTGGACACCTCCGGGCTGCCGTACGCGCTCCTGTTGCCCGAGACCACCCCGTACCCGGCCGAGGCCACCCCCATCCACCAGCTCTTCCCCGACGTGCTCGCCTTCGCGGCCTCGGGCGGCACCACCAACGCGGACTTCTACGTGAGCGACGTGCGCCTCGCCGCCGCCTACACCCCGGCCGAGCAGCCCGGGTTCCTCGCCCCCGCCCCGAGCACCACGAACGGCTTCTACCCCTGGCAGATGGGCGCGGTCTGCAACGCGGACTGCAGCGAGGTCACCTTCAAGGTGTTCAGCGAGCACGCCACCCGGCTCGAGGTGTGGCTCTACCGCGCGGCCCTCGGGCAGCCCGAGGTGGCGCGGGTGCCGATGCACCGCCTCAGCGGCGACGACGTCTGGTTCGTGCACCTGGACGCGGCGGCCCTGGCCTCGTACGGCCTCACCGGCCCCATCTACTACGGCTACCGGGCGTGGGGCCCCAACTGGAGCTTCGACCCCGCGTGGACCCCGGGCTCCACCCTCGGCTTCGTGGCCGACGTGGACGCGACCGGCAACCGCTTCAACCCGAACAAGCTCCTGCTCGACCCCTACGCGCTGGAGATGAGCCACGACCCGATCAACCCGGGCCACCTCGACGGCACCGTCTTCGCCTCCGGCCCCTCGTACCGCATGCTCGACAGCGGCCCCGCCGCCCCCAAGGGGGTGGTGCTCCCGGTGGACACCACGCCGGTGGGCACGCGGCCGACCCGTGCGCTCAAGGACGACGTGGTCTACGAGGTGCACGTCCGCGGCCTCACCATGAACGACAGCAGCGTGCCGGCTGGCTTGCGCGGCACCTACGCCGGCGCGGGCGCGAAGGCGGCGGCGCTCGCCGCCCTCGGGGTCACCGCGGTGGAGCTCCTGCCGGTGCAGGAGACCCAGAACGACGCCAACGACGTGGATCCGGTGAGCACCACCGGCGACAACTACTGGGGCTACATGACCCTGTCGTACTTCGCGCCGGACCGCCGCTACGCGGCCGACCAGACCCCGGGCGGGCCCACCCGGGAGTTCAAGGCGATGGTGAAGGCGTTCCACGACGCGGGGATCAAGGTCTTCATCGACGTGGTCTACAACCACACCGGCGAGGGCGGGGTGTGGGGCACCGACAACCGGGTGATGAACGTGCAGTCGTTCCGCGGCCTCGACAACCCGCGCTACTACAGCCTCACCTCGGACCGTCAGTACCCCTACGACAACACCGGGGTGGGCGGGAACTTCAACACCTACGACCCCGCGGGCCGGGCGGTGATCATCGACTCGCTCGCGTACTTCGCGGAGCACCTCGGCGTCGACGGCTTCCGCTTCGACCTCGCCTCGGTGCTCGGCAACACCTGCACCCACGGCTGCTTCAACTTCGACAAGCTCGACCCGAACACCGCGCTCAACCAGATCGCGTTCCGCTTCCCGCCGCGCCCCGCCACCGGCGGCGCGGGGGTCGACCTCATCGCGGAGCCGTGGGCGATCGGCGGCAACTCGTACCAGGTGGGCGGCTTCCCGGCCGGCTGGGCGGAGTGGAACGGCATCTACCGCGACACCCTGCGCAAGGACCAGAACCGGCTGGGCATCGACGCGGTGACCCCGGGTGACCTCGCCACCCGCTTCGCGGGGAGCTCCGACCTGTACCAGGACGACGGCAGGAAGCCCTACCACTCGGTGAACTTCATGGTGGCCCACGACGGCTTCACCCTGAAGGACCTCTACAGCTGCAACTCGAAGGACAACCTGCAGCCGTGGCCCTACGGCCCCTCCGACGGGGGCGAGGACAACAACAACTCCTGGGACCAGGGCGGCGACCCGGCCGAGCAGCGCAAGGCCGCCCGCAACGGGATGGCGTTCCTCATGCTGAGCGGCGGCGTCCCGATGATCACCGGGGGCGACGAGCACCTCAGGACCCAGTACTGCAACAACAACGTCTACAACCTGGACTCGGTGGCGAACTGGCTCGACTACACCCTCAGCCCCGAGCAGCAGAACTTCCATGCGTTCGCGCAGCGCATGATCGAGTTCCGGAAGGCCCACCCAGCGCTCCGGCCGGCGGAGTTCTACAGCGGCAACGACACCAACGGGAACGTCCTCGAGCAGCTGCGCTGGTTCACCCCGGCCGGGGTGCCGCCGGACGGCGCGTACTGGGGCGACGCGAACAACCACGCCCTGGCCTGGCGCTACGACGGCACCGAGTTCGGCGACCCCGCGTCCGCAATCTACGTTGCGTACAACGGCTGGTCGGGGATGGTGAACTTCACCCTGCCGTGGCCGGGGCCGAACAAGTCGTGGTTCCGGGTGACCGACACCTGCAGCTGGGCCGAGGGCCCCGACCAGGTGGTGCAGCCGGGCCAGGAGGCCTTCATCGGCGGTGAGTACACCAACTACGGGGTGTGCGGCCGCGGCTTGATCATCCTGATCGCGAAGTAGCTTCAGACCTCGGCCAGCGCCCGCATCACCTGGGCGCTCGCCTCGTCGGCCGGGAACACCAGCTCCACCCGCAGCTCGTCCAGGGTCACGTCGCGCGCCACGTCGAAGCGGACGATGGTGGTGACGGTGGTGACCAGCTGGTCGCCGAGCCGAAAGCGCGTGGTCACCACCGGCGAGCCCGCCGCGGCCTCGGTGGCGGGCGGCCGGGGCACGTCGGCGAGGTGCTCCTCGAGGCGCTGGATCGCGGCGGCGATGGCCTCGGTGGGGCCCGTCGGACTCGCGGCGCATGATGTCGACCGCAGCCCAGCCTGCCTCGCCGATGTTCTCCATCATCGCGCGCACCGGGCTGCCGGGGGTGAAGACCGCGTCGATCCAGCCGAGGCGCTCGAGGTCGGGCACCAGCCGGCGGGCGGCGGCGTTGGCGTCGATGAGCCGGTAGGCGCGGTCGAAGACGAAGGCGGGGAAGGGTTCCTGCTGGGCGAGGAGGGTGTCGATGATGCGCTTGTAGGGCGACAGCGCGTCCGCGGTGAGCGGGCGCTCCGGGAACACCGGGCTGAGGCCCGCCGCGGTGAGCATGCGGTTTCGCTCCCTCAGCGGCACCTCGAGCGCCTCGGCCAGCCGGAGCACCACCGCCTGGCTGGGGCGCGAGCGCCCGGTCTCCACGAAGGAGAGGTAGCGGGGCGATGTGCCGGCCTCGGCCGCGAGGCGGAGCTGGCTCAGGCCACGGACCTGACGCCAGCGCCGCAGCTCGCGACCGAAGGGGCTGAGGCGGGCCTCCTGAGTCATGCCGGGCGAGCCTGACCCATCGCCGGGCCTCGGGTCGAGCCCCGCGCGGCGAGCCGGAGCAGGGGCGGCAGGGCCAGGGCGAGGAAACCCAGGTTGCCGATGCCGTTCTGCCACGAGCCGTGGGCGAGGGACGCCCCGGTGTCCACCACGAACCAGACCACCACCCCGACCGCGATGGCCCGGGCGAACGCGGCGGGGCCCTGGTCCATCGCGCGGGCCCCCGCGATGAAGACGGCGCCCATCCCGGCGGTGAGGCCGCCGCAGACCCCGGCCCACAGCCCCGACTCCACCCCCGCGCCGCCCTGATAGCCGGTGATCGCCAGGCCGAGGGCGGTGTCGAGGAACGCAGGCGAGAAGGAGCCGATCGCGAAGGCGACGCCTCCGAGCACGTAGAACCACCCCGCCACCACCAACCAGCGCTTGTCAGTATCCATTGCAGACCTCCATGCCGCTACGGTGGCGGAAGGAGGGAAGGGGGCCAATTCCCGGAAAGGGAAGGGCGCTGCGATTGACGGGAGGCGAGGCGGGGGCGTCAGCGGGCCGCAGCCTTCTTCGTGGCGGCCTTCTTCGTGGGCTTCTTCGCGGCGGCGGTCTTCTTCTTCGCGGCACCTTCTTCGCGCCCGCCTTCTTGGCCGCAGTCGCCTTGCTCGTCTTCGCTCCGGCCGCGGCCCGGTTCTCCGCCACCCGCGCCTCCACGATCGCCCGCACCAGCTTGTCGGGCAGCGGCGCCTCCGGCGTGAAGCGCACCGTGCCCTTGCTGCGCGAGAAGCCCGCCAGCGCGGCCTCGAAGCCCTCGAGCACGGTGCCGCTCAGCGGGTACAGGACGCGCAGTGCTCTCTGCTCGCCCCCAGCGCGACGAGCGGCTTGCCCTCGAAGCGGAAGGCCGGCAGCTGGTAGCTGATCGCCTCTTCCGCCTCGGGGACCACCGCCTGGATCACCCGGCGCAGCTTCTGCAATGCAGCTTGCTGCGCCTTCGGCAGAGCACCCAAGTATTCGTCGAAGGGGCTGCTCACACGAGGCCCCCGGAGGGCGAGGCGCCGCCGAAGAGCTCGCGCGCGATGACCATCCGCTGGATCTGCGAGGTGCCCTCGTAGATCTGGATCAGCTTCGCGTCGCGCATGAGCTTCTCGACCGGGTACTCCTTCGAGTAGCCGTAGCCCCCGAAGATCTGCACCGCGTTGGTGGTGATCTCCATTGCGTAGTCCGCGGCCAGGGCCTTCGCGTAGGACGAGATCACGCTCGCCTTCTCGCCTCGCTCCACCAGGTCGGCCGCCTGGTAGGTGCACAGCCGGGCCGCCTGCAGCTTCATCGCCATCTCGGCCACCATGAACTGGATGGCCTGGAAGTTGGCGATCGGCTGCTTGAAGGCCTTTCGCTCCTGGCTGTAGGCGATCGCGTGCTCCATCGCCTTTCGCGCCACCCCGAGGGCGAACGAGGCGGTGATCGGGCGCGACGCGTCGAGGGTCTTCATCGCGATGCGGAAGCCGTCGCCCTCCGCGCCGATGCGGTTGGCCTTGGGCACCCGCACGTCCTCGAAGGTGAGGCCGATGGTGTCGGAGGCGTTCTGGCCCATCTTCCGCTCGGGCTTGCCCCGGCTGATGCCCTTCGCGTCGCCCGGCACCACCACGCAGGTGATGCCGCGGTGCCCGGCCTTCGGGTCGGTCTTGCCGAACAGCGAGAACTGCTGGGCGTGGGTGCCGTTGGTGATCCACATCTTCGAGCCGTTGATGATGTAGTCGTCACCGTCCTCGGTGATCACCGTGCTCATCCCGGCCACGTCGGAGCCCGCGTTGGGCTCGGTGAGGGCGAAGGAGGCGTAGCCCATCTTCTCGGTGAAGGGCTGGACGAAGCGCTTCTTCTGCTCGTCGGTGCCGCCCACCAGGATCGGGAGCATCGCAAGGTCGTTTGCGATGAGCGAGGTGGCCATGCCCACGCACCCGGCGGCCAGCTCCTCGGCGATGATCACCTGGTCGAGGCAGCTGAAGCCGAGGCCGCCGTACTCCGCCGGCACGCCGAGGTTGAGCAGGCCCAGCTCGAAGGCCTGCTCGAGGATGGCGTGGGGGAAGATGTGCTTCTCGTCGTGCTCCAGGGCCACCGGCGCCATGACCTCGTTGGCGAAGCGGCGGGCGGTCTCCTGAAGCTGCCTCTGTTGATCCGTGAGCTGGAACTCCATCATGGAGCGGGATCTACAACCATGCCCGGCCCTGCGCCAGCGTCAGCCTGCGGATCCGCCCGCAGCCCGCGGAGGATGAACTCCGCGATCTGCTCCGCGATCACCTTGGGGTGGTGGTGGCGGGGCGGGTGCTCTTCCTTGCCGCCGGACTGGGCCCGGAGCACCCACTCCAGGGAGATCTCGTCGATCGCGCCGAACAGGGCGCGCCGGAAGATCGCGGGCTCGAGGTCCTTCCTGAACACCCCGCGCCCCTGGCCCTCCTCGAGGATCGCGCCGATGACCGAGAGGTAGCGCTTGAAGCCCTGCGGTCGGTACTCCTTGATGAAGCGCGCGCTCTGGCGCAGCTCCACCGTGAGCACCTGCATCAGGTGGGGCTGCTCGGAGACCAGCTTCAGGTGCTCCGCGATGTACACCCGCATCTTGGTCTCGGGGTCGTCGATGCCGGCCAGGATGCCGCTGAGGCGCTCCATGATCTGCGCCATCTTCTCCTCGAAGAGGGAGATGAGGATGTCGTCCTTGGACTTGAAGTAGAGGTAGATGGTGCCGTCGGCGACGCCGGCCCGGTCCGCCACCTCCGACACCTTGGCGCCGAAGAAGCCCTTGTCGGCGAAGACCTCCACCGCGGCGTCGATGATCCGCTGGCGCTTGTCCTCCCGGGCGGTGCGTCGGGGGCTGCTCACCCCCCTCCGATACGTGCGCCCCAGCGGATAGGCAAGAGCGGCGGTCAGAGCGGATGCAAGCCGATTCGGATGATCCACGGGTCCACCGTGCCCGACCAGTGGCGGCCCACGGTGAGGGACACGTCGCCGAACTCGAGGATCCGGTAGGCGAGGCCGAGGTTGCCGCCCAGGGTGTAGTCCTTTCTTGCCGTCAGGCAGGAAGATCATCGGGGTGATGGTGAAGTGCACGATGGGCCGGAGCGCCCACTCGTACCAGGTCACCAGGAGGCCGAAGGGCAGGCTGATCCCCACCTGGTTCCGCACCGCGTCGTAGGCGGGCTGGGTGTAGAGCAGCTCGAGGCCGAGGGTCAGGTGCAGCGGTGAGAAGACGCGGTACGAGACGTCCGCGGCGGCGCTCATCCCCACCTCCTCCGACGCGTCGTAGGGGCAGCCGAAGGGGATGAACTGGGCCGCCCGCAGCGCCGCGGGGCGCAGCCCGAAGGTCGTGTTGCCAGCGCAGGCCGACTGCAGCCGGCTGTACGTGCCGATCCAGAGCCCGGTGGAGGCCGACCAGCGCCAGTCCTGGAACGCCTTCTCGTCCGCCCCCGGTGGCTTGTGGACCCAGTCGCCGGCGTGGGCCGCCCCTGGCTCAGGCACGCCACCGCCACCACCAACCCCGCCAGGCCCCGCATCGGCGCGCATCGTAGCAGGCCGGGCCACCCGGTGCTGCCCCGCTTGTGGTGGGCCCCGGGGACTCCGTATCCTCCGCCGGTGGCGACCCTGCGGCGGCTGGTGGACGGCGTGCTCATCCCGCTCGCCGCGCGCAGCCTGGTGGGACGCTCGCCCACCTGCGCCGTCCGGCTGGACGACCGCTTCGTCTCGAGCGAGCACGCCAAGCTCCAGTGGAGCGGCGGGGTGTGGAAGATCCGCGACCTCGGCAGCCGCAACGGGACCTTCGTCGACGGCCAGCGGGTCGAGCCAGGCACCCCGCGCCCCCTCGCGATCGGGGCCCGCATCGGGTTCGGCGACGAGGCCGCCGGGTTCGAGCTGGCGGACGCCTCCGCCCCGTCCGCCCTGGCCACCGACCTCGAGCGGGGCACGGTCCTGTCTGCGGTGGGCGAGGTGCTCGTGCTCCCGGACGATGAGCGGCCGGAGCTGACCGTCTACCCCGCCCCCGAGGGCGGATGGGTGGTCGAGGACACCGAGGGCGAGGTCCGCCCGGTCGAGGACCACGCGGTGGTGGTGGCGGGGGGGCGCAGCTTCCGCCTCGATCTCCCGGTGCTCTCCGAGGCCACCCCGATGCTCGACGTGGCCCTGACCCTCGCCAACGTGACCCTCGGGCTGGCGGTGAGCGCGGACGAGGAGCGGGTGGTGACCTCGGTGCGCCTGCGCGGCCAGGAGGTCGCTCGCCTCGAGCCGCGAGAGCACGCGTACCTCCTGGTGACCCTGGCCCGGGCCCGAGCCGAGGACCACCACCTGGCCCCCGAGGAGCGTGGGTGGCGTGACGTGGAGCGGCTCCTCAAGATGCTCCGGCTGGACAGCAACGCCCTCAACGTCTCGATCCACCGCGCCCGCCAGCAGCTGGCCAACACCGGGGTGGAGGGGGCGGCGGGGATCATCCAGACCCGGCGCGGTCAGCGCCGGCTGGGCACCGATCGGTTCGAGGTGGTGCGGCTGGAGGACGGGTGAGCGCGCTCGCCCCGGGCGCGGTGCTCGACGGGCGCTTTCGCCTCGTGGCGCCCCTGGGCGGCGGGGGCGCGGCCACCGTCTGGCAGGCCCACGACGCCGCGACCGAGGCGCAGGTCGCGGTGAAGCTCCTGCACCCGAAGTTCCGAGCCCACGCCGGGGTGCGGGCGCGGCTGGCCCAGGAGGCGCGCCTGCTCGCCGAGTTCGAGCACCCGCACCTGGCCCGGGCGCTCGCCTTCGCCCTCGAGGCCGAGGTGCCGTACTTCGTGCTCGAGCTGGTGCGCGGGGTGAGCCTCGAGGAGGCGCTGGCGGAGCGGGCACCGGCAGGGTGGATTGCATTGCAGGACGGACTGCGGATCTTGGGGCAGGTGGCGTCGGCGGTGGACTACGCCCACGCCCGCGGGGTGGTGCACCGCGACCTCAAGCCCGCCAACATCATGCTCGCCCCCGAGGGCGCGAAGGTCCTCGACTTCGGGATCGCCAAGCTGTTGGAGGTGAGCGACCCGTCCTTCGCCACCACCCAGGGGCGGGTGCTGGGGAGCGGGTTCTACATGGCGCCCGAGCAGGCCCTCGACACCGCCGCGGTCTCGCCCCAGGCCGACGTGTTCGCCCTCGGGACGGTAGCGTTCGAGCTGCTGACCTCGCGCCGGGCGTGGGTCGAGGGCCCGGACGGCGGGCCGGTGGCGGCCTTCGCCGAGGCGCTCCCCAACACCGAGCGCAACCGGCTGGGGGCGGTGCTCGCCCGCATGCTCGACGCCCCGCGGCCTCGCGCCTGCGCGCTGCGGCCCGAGCTCCCGCGGGCGGTGGACGAGGTGCTGGGCCGGGCGATGGCGCCGCTCCCCGAGGGGCGCTTCGCGTCGGCCGGGGCGTTCTTCGAGGCGCTCGCGGCGGCGGTCGGGCCGGCGGGGGCGCTGCAAGATGACCTGCCGGACCTGCCGGACACCTTCGTGCGGGCGGGGCTGCACGCTGGGTGCGGGCGGGGCCGGCGGGGAGCGGTGCGGGGCTGGAGGGCGTCCCAGCACGTCGGCGCGCTGGTGCGGGCTTGGGGCCGGCCTCGCGGGTCCACAGTGGTCAGGGGGAGGCGGAGGCCACGGGGGTGGGCTGGGAGGCGCAGGCTGGAGCCCTCGCGCGCGCGTGGCGCAGGCTGGTGCTGCGCGCCAGGCCCTCGACCTGGACGGCCCGGAGCCGGGACGGACCCCGAGCGCTCCTGGGGAGCGCGAGGGTGAGGCGCGGGGCGGCCTGATCGAAGCCCGACCTCGCAACGCGGGCCCCGGCGCGGCCGGCTGGCCGGTGGAGGGGCATGGGGGTCCTGCCGTCCAGCCCGCCAGCGTCGTCGCGGTGGGCACCGAGGGGGCGCCGTGGACGGGAGCGGGGGTGTCGCGCGGGGTGCCCGGCTGGGTGTGGGGCGTGGGCGGGGTGGTCCTGGGGCTGCTCCTGGCCGCCGGCTTGGGGGCGGTGGGCGGTGGGTTCGGCGCTGGCTCGGTCTCGGCAGGGCAGCTTGCGCCGGCCGCGCGGCCGGCGGCGTCGGTGGAGGCGGAATCGCGCCCTATCGCTGGGGCCCAGGGTGGGTCGGTGCCCGAGGCGGCGGCGCCGGGGGAGGCGGCACCCACGGCCGAGGGCGGGCCGGTGCCCCGGGCGGCGGCGCTGGGGGCGCCGGTACCCAACGCCGGGGCCCTGCGTGGCGAGCCCGGGTCGTCCGCCACCGTCAGCGACCTGGCTGCACCGCAGGGGGCTTCGGCGACGAGTGGGGGTGGCTCGGCGCCCCCGGCGGGATCCCGGTCGGCCCTGGTGACAGGAGCGCCGAGCCCCGGTGCGGGCGTCGGGGCGCGGGCGTCGGGGCAGGCGCTCACGAGCAAGGCCTCGAGCGGGGATTCGGCGCCGGCCGACGGGCCGGCGGCGCAAGGCGGCCTGCCTGCATCGGCGGGCGCCAGCGCGGCGGCTCGGCGCCGACCGCCCTCCTCCCAACTGAGCGGGTCGAACGAGCCCGGGTCGGCCGCAGCCGAGGGCGCGCGCTCGCCCGAGCGGGCTCGGATGGATTCGCTGGTGGCGCGCCTGCGCCGGGACCCGCAAGATCTCCAGGCCCTCGGGGCGCTGAGCGCAGCGCTGGAGGGCGCCGCGGCCTCGGTGCCCGACCCGGGGCGGCGGCAGCGCATCCAGCGCCTCGCCGCCGCCGCGGCCCTGACCGGGCGGCCCGACCCGGCGCTCGAGGCCTACGACCTCCTGGGGGCGGAGTGATGGTGCGCTGGAGTTGCCTCATCTTGGCGGCGCTCTCGCTCGCGTCGGCGCCGGTCGAGGCCGCGCAATCCGGCTTGCAGAATCCGGTGCCGACCGCGTTCCTCGTCGTGACCCCGCCCGGCGTCAGCGCCCGGGCGCCGGCCGCGGACCTCATGGCCGCCGCGGCCGGGGCCCTCGCGCGCCACACCCACCTCCGCCTGCGCTCGCTCGAGCAGCTCGGCGTGGACCCGACCGCCCTCGACGTCTGCCAGGGCTCGGCGCCCCTGAGCTGCTGGGCCCGCACCGTCCATGGGCTGGCCGCGGCCGAGCGCCCCCGCTACGCCCTGGTGCTCGCGCTCCAGCCCGCGGGGCCGGAGCGGGAGCAGGTCACCTTGCTCCTGCTCGACCTCGACGACGCGACGCGGCGCCTGGACGCGGCGCCCACCGACGACCCCGAGGCCCGGGCCCAGGTGGAGGACGGGCTGTTCGCCACCACCCCGCGCGCCGCCCCGGCTCGCCTGGATCTCACCGAGGCCGAGGTGCGGCGCGGCGCGTTCGAGGCGGCGGTGCTCGATACCTTCCAGGCGCCGCTCCAGGCGGCCGGACACTGGGGCGGGCTCGGGCGGATCCGGTTGCAGGACACCTTGCGCGGCTGGCCGGTCCGGGTCGACGGCCTCGAGGCCGGGGTGACGGCCGCGGTGGAGACCACCCTGGAGGGCGCACCGGCCGGTCCGCGGCGGGTGTCGGTGGTGGTGCCGTGGGGGGCGCCCTTCGAGGCCGAGGTGACGGTCGCGCCGGGGGTCGACGCGCTGGTGCGGGTGCCGGCCGAGCCGACCGTGCACGGCGCTCGCGCCGCGGTGCGCTACGGCGGTCTCGCGGTGGCGGCGGCGGGGGTCGCGGTGCTCGGAGTGGGCCTGGTCCGGGCCGGGGACGGGGCGGGGGTGACCTGCCTGCGCCGCCCCGGCGATGTGGGCGAGTGCGCCGGCCTGGGCACCCCCACCACCGGGTACGACCCCGGCCTCATCCCGAGCACGAATCCGGGCGCGGTGGACGCAGGCGGCCTTGCCTACGTGCCGATGGGCGCGGCCCTGGTGGTGGCGGGCGGCGGTGCGTCCCTGTGGGCGTGGCTGGAGTCGGATGAGGGCGCCTTTCCGTGGTGGCCGCTCGCGGTGGGCCTGGTCGCGGGCGGCGCGACGTACGGATTGGGACACCTGGCGGGCCGCTGAGGGCCCCCGCGTCGTGCTCGAGTCCGGGGCGTGTTAGGGGTGGACGATGGGCGAGAAGAAGAAGGGCAAGAGCGCCAAGGGTGAGGTCCTGGAGGACGTCCGCGAGACCCAGGATCTCGCCGAGATGACCTCCGAGGTGGAGCGCCAGCAGTCCGGGAAGCTGAAGAACACGGTCTACCTCAAGGAGCTCGCGAAGATGCAGGTGGAGCTGGTGAAGCTCCAGGAGTGGATCAAGGACCAGGGCCTGCGGATGGTGGTGATCTTCGAGGGCCGCGACGCCGCCGGCAAGGGCGGCGTCATCAAGCGCATCACCCAGAGCCTGAACCCCCGCGTGTGCCGGGTGGTGGCCCTCGGCACCCCCACCGAGCGCGAGAAGACGCAGTGGTACTTCCAGCGCTACGTGCCGCACCTCCCCGCCGCGGGCGAGATGGTCCTGTTCGATCGCAGCTGGTACAACCGCGCCGGCGTCGAGCGGGTGATGGGCTTCTGCACCGACGAGGAGTACCACGAGTTCCTCCGCTCCTGCCCGCAGTTCGAGCGCATGCTGGTGCGCTCGGGCATCCTCGTCCTCAAGTACTGGTTCTCGGTGAGCGACGAGGAGCAGGAGAAGCGCTTCCAGGACCGCATCAAGAACCCCACCAAGCGCTGGAAGCTCAGCCCCATGGACCTCGAGTCGCGTCGCCGCTGGGTGGACTACTCGAAGGCCAAGGACGAGATGTTCGCGCACACCGACATCAAGCAGGCCCCGTGGTTCGTGGTGAACGCCGACGTGAAGAAGAAGGCGCGCCTGAACTGCATCGCGCACCTGCTGAGCACGGTGCCCTACAAGGACCTGACGCCGGAGGAGATCGTGCTGCCGGAGCGGCAGCCGAACGTGGGCTACGTGCGGCCGCCGATGGCGGACCAGACGTTCGTGCCCGAGCTTTGGTGAGGGTCGTGCGGCCTCGGACCTGTCCCCAGGGACAGGGGTGCGCCGCGTCGTTCTGAAGCAATCCCACCCCGGGCGTGGGCAGGGGCCCCGAACCTGGCTAGGGTGCGCGGGGTGAAGGCCCACCCTGCCGCCCTCCTCCTGGCCTGCCTCCTCGCTCCCTCGGCCCAAGCCCAGTGGGAAGAGGAGCGCGTCTCGGAGCGCGCCGAGCCGGCGGGGGAGGTGGGCTGGGTGAAGGCCAAGCAGGAGCCGGTGGCGCCCTGGGCCACCGGGTTCCTCGATCCGAAGGCCTACACCCGCTACGGCCTGGTCTCGAGGTCGACCTTCAGCGATGGCACGTCGGCCTTCAGCGACGCCCTCGCGTGGGCGCTCGAAGGGCACCTGCAGGTCAGGTTGACGGAGGGCTGGGCGATCACCGCGGTCGTCCCCTTCGGGCTGGTGCGGCAGGGCGGGGCCACCGAGGCCTTCCTCGGCAACGTCGGGGTCGGGGTCAGCGCAGGTGGGCTTGCGCTTCAGGGTGAGGCCTGGACCCTGCGCTGGGCGGCGGGCCTGGACGTCACCGCGCCCACGGTCGGGAAGCCCGCCAACGAGGGCGCGATGATCCAGCGGAGCACCGCGGCCGCGATCCGGGGGACCGCCCCCTACCTCTACGTGCCCCGCCTGATGACCGCGGTGGCGCGGGGGCACCTGGACGCCACCCACGACTGGTTCACGGCCGAGCTGGAGCTGGGCCTCGCGCCGGCCGGGGTGGTCGGCACGGGCGGGGGCTTCGTATTCCTCGGGCAGGCCCAGGGGCGGGTGTCGGCCCGCCTGGGTGCGGTGGCCGAGCCCTACCTCGAGGCGGGGGTCATGCGGCAGCTGGCCGGTGCAGGCTCGATTGCGCCCCCGCTGTGGATCACCCCCGGCGTGCGCCTGCACATCGCGGACGCCTTCGACCCCGCGATCTTCGTGTCCTTCAACTTCGAGGAGGCGTCCGCGGTGGTGATCGGCCTCGAGCTCACCGCGCTCCATCGCCCCACGAAGGGCACCGTCACGCCCGAGCAGCCGAGGGAGTTCCTCGACTTCTAGCGCAAGCTACTCTGCGTCCAGCACGAACACCTCGGGATCCGGATCCTCCGCGAACAGCCGCGCGACCTCGTCCGCGCGGCGCTCCAAGACCCGCCGTTGGTTGGTGTAGCCCTTGTCGGTGGTCTCGCCCTCGTCGAGCGAGAGCGGCTCGGTGAGCACCAGCGCGCGGCGGATGTGCTCGCTCGAGCCGGGGTGGAAGCGGTTGTAGGCCATCAAGGCCTGGTGCAGCTCGAGCCGCAGCTCCTCCTCGGCGTGCTGGGCCGCGGCGGCGGGCGCCACGATGAGGAGGGCGGCGAGGCCCTCGCGATCGTGGCCCGCGATGACCGCGTCGGCCAACAGCGGCGCGCACTTGTCGACGAGGGCGAGGCGGACCGCGCCCACGTTCACCCAGGTGCCGGAGGAGAGCTTGAAGTTCTCGCTGATGCGCCCCGCGAAGCGGACCCCCGCCGCGGGGTTGGCCTCGTCGACCAGGGTGCCGGCGTCGCCGGTGGGCAGGAAGCCGTCCTCGTCCAGGGCCACCGGCGTGACCGCGCCGCCGGCGGTCCAGTAGCCCGGGGTGACGTTCGGGCCCTTCACCCGGAGCTCGAGGCGGTCGTTCACCCGGGCCAGCTTCAGCGCTACCCCGGGCACCGGCACCCCGAGCACGCCGGTGGTCGGGGTGGTGAAGTGGGCCGAGGTCGCGAGGGGCGAGGTCTCGGTGGAGCCCCAAGCGGAGGTGAAGAAGACGTCGTGGTTGCCCACCGAGCGCGCCACCGCCTCGAGGCGGGCGCGGGTGGAGGCGGCGAGGGCGGCGGCGGCGTAGAAGATGACGCGCAGGTTGCGGAACACCCCGGCCGCGAGCTGGGGGTCGTGCTCCAGCTCGTCCACTGCCATGTCGAAGCCGCGCGGCACGTTGAACCAGATGTTCGGGCCGACGTCGGCCAGGTTGTGCAAGGTGGTGTGCACGAGCCCGGGGGCGGGCCGCCCACGGTCGACGTAGAGGGTGCCGCCGTTCCGGAGGACGAGGTTGAAGTTGTGGTTGCCGCCGAAGGTGTGGCTCCACGGCAGCCAGTCCACCACCACCGGTGGCTCGGCCGCGAGGAAGGGCCAGCAGGCGGCCAGGCTCTCCTGGTTGGCGGTGAGCATGCGGTGGGTGTTGACGACGCCCTTCGGCTCCCCGGTGGAGCCGGAGGTGAAGAGGATCTTGGCCACCGTGTCGGGCCCGATGTCAGCGCGCGGCGCGCCAGCACCCTTCGCCTCGGCCTGTACGTCGGCCGCGTCCATGACCTCCTCTGCAGCCAGGCCGAGCACCTCGAGCGCCCCGGCGAAGCGCGGGCGCTCCTCCACGTAGACCACCGCGGGGCGGGTGAGCTGGTGCACGTGCCGCAGCCGCCGGAAGGTGTTGGACATGAGGGAGTACGCGGGCGACACCGGGACCGCGGGCGCCCCGATGTGCAAGGCAGCCAGCGCCACCAGCGCGTGGCCGACCGAGTTGTCGGACAGCAGCATCACCGGGCGGGTGGGGCCCGCGCCGCGCTCGGCCAGCGCCCGGCCGAGGGCCGCCACCTTGTCGCGCGCCTCGATGAAGGACAGCTTGCGCCAGCCGTCGCCGGGGCCGCGCTCGGCGAGGAACGCCTGCTCCGGTCGCGCCTCGGCCCAGCGGCCCAGCCAGTCCCCGATCACCGGGGTCGGGGGCGGCAGGGGCGCGGCGGCCCTCAGGATCATGCCGTCCTTCGTCGCCTCGGTGAGGACGACGGGGTCGAGGAGGGCGAGGGGAGGGTGAGGGGCGCCGGTGTCGCTCACGGCCACCGATCATGGCCGCGGCAGGCCGGGAGTCAACACCGGCGCCTGGCGTCGTCAGTTGCAGGCGTTGGCAGGATAGTCTGCCTTCGCGTCGTTGATCAGATCCCGGTTGCCGCTGGTGA
The DNA here is from genome assembly GCA_020632995.1 of Deltaproteobacteria bacterium. Classification (GTDB taxonomy): domain Bacteria; phylum Myxococcota; class Kuafuiibacteriia; order Kuafuiibacteriales; family Kuafuiibacteriaceae; genus JACKEN01. The sequence goes on from JACKEN010000012.1 coordinate 47,180, forward strand.
TGAAGGTGCCGTCGTTGTAGGTGCCGCTGAACCCACGGTGGGCGCCCACCACGTAGCGATCGCCGCCGTCGATCTCGTAGTAGCCGGTGCCGCTCTGCCCCGGCTGGGTGTCGATGCTGTAGTAGGCGCGGTACGCGGTGGCGACCGCGACCGAGCCGCCCTTGCCGTAGATGGAGCCGTAGCACCAGCCGTTGGAGGCGGGCGAGGCGGCGCAGTCCCGGCGCTCGCCCGGGAAGCCGTACAGGTAGATGCTCTTGCCGAGCATCGAGAGCATGCTGTTGCTCCGCCAGCCGTGCCAGTGCAGCCCGCAGCTCGAGCTGTTGTCGTAGAGCACGAAGACCCCGAAGTCGTAGTCGCTCCACTCGTGATCGAACCAGTTGCCGCGCACCACTCGGGCGTAGCGGGTCTTGTAGCCGTTCGGGGACGGGTCACCGCCGTTGATCACCGCGTTGATGCCGTCCGCGCCCGGGATCCACTTGGTGTTGTCGTTCCACGCGCCGTCCGAGTACATGCAGTGCCCGGCGGTCGCGACGAGGCGCTCTCGGATCTTCACCCCGGTGCAGTCCACCTCCACCGGCACCTCCTGGGTGGTGCGGCCGTCGTCGACGATGGCGCCCTTCGGCTCCCACGCCGCGCCGCCCATCGAGTAGCCGTTCTGCAGGCTCCGGAGCTCGCGGTTGTCGGAGCCGATCAGCTCGAAGCTCGGGCTCTGGCCGGGCACCCAGTTCGCGGGGAGCTCGGGCGGCACTACTTCAGGGTCGATCGGCATGCTGCTCGGCTCCTCGGTCACCAGGCTGCGCACGTAGCCGTCCGGCAACTTGCGGCGCCAGATGTTGCCGTCCGCGCCGTCCACCACGTAGAGGTCTTCGCGAGGATCGAAGCGCCAGCCGAGGGCCTCGGCCACGCGCTGTCGCCGCCACAGCTGCGCGGCGGACTCCACCGCCATCAGCGCCTCGCGGTCCTCCACCGCAAGCGTCTCGAAGGCCTCGTCGCGCGCGGCGCGGCGGGCGTCGAGGGCGGTCTGCACCGCGTAGGGCAGGGTCACGTTCCGGCCCGCGAACTCCCAGTCCGCGTCCTCGGGATCGTCGGCCAGGGTCGCGGGCACCGGCGGGATCGCCGCGCCGATGGCCTGCCCGGCCACGCGAGCGAGCAGGATCGCCTCGCCGAAGCTCTCCGCCGGCTCGATGATCTCGAGGAGCGCGGCGGAGATCGCCTGGCCGTCGACGGGCGCCTCGATGCGCCCGGCCTTGATGTCGTCGGCGTCGTGCCGGCCGTCGGCGAACGCGTCGAGGGCGCCCGGGTGCTCGGCCGCGAAGGACAGGGCCCGCTCGAGGTGCGCCTCGAAGCCCGTCGGTGCCTCTTCCGCCGCGCCGCCAGCGCAGCCCGCGAGGCCGAGCGCCAACAGGGTGGCGCCGCCGAGGTTGAGGGTGGGTCGGTGTCGATCTCGGTTGATACCGGTCATGCGGGTCCCGCTACGCAGGTCGCGTGCCACCCAAAGATCCACGCGATGTGTCGCGCGTCGGTGTGGGTGCTGCGCCGAGACGCAAGATCTGCACGCGCGGCCTTGGGTCATTCCCCTGGGTGTGATCCGCGTACACCCGGTTTGCGCGGATCCCTGGTCATTGCTAGACCGCCAACCTCGCGATGAGCGCAGCCGAGATCCTCTTCACCGATCTGAAGCGCGCGATCGCGGATCGCGATCCCGAGGCCGCCGACCTCGTGGTGCGCTACTTGGAGCAGCCCGATCCCAAGGAGGATCGCCCGGAGGCGGCCGACCCCAAGGCGGAGGTGGCGCCGCTCCCCGCGGGCACCTGGAGCGCGGCTCGGCTCCGGACGACGGTGCAACCCAACCTGCTCGAAGGGAAGAGCCCCGAGGAGCAGAAGGCCACCCGGCTCGAGGCCTGGCAGGGGCTCCAGGACGCCCCCTACCACCCGCCGCGCCTGGACCTCGGGCCGCTCCTCATCGAGCTGTACGAGGGCGGCGAGCCCTGGGCGCGCCAGCTCCTGATGGACGTCTTCACCCGCGCCCGGCTGGGCTGGGGCATCTGGCAGGCCTTCAAGCGGATCTACAAGCTGAGCGAGGTGCGGCACGACCTCGCGATGTTCGGGGTGCTCGCGTGGCGCCTCGACGTCTTGAAGGACACCGCCCACAACCCGCAAGAGATCTTGCCGGGCACCATCCTCTACATGCGCCGCCGCGCCTGGCGCTACCTGCGCCAGCTCGGCCACGCGGTGCCCGACCTCTACCCGCAGTTCGCGGTGCAGGTCCTGCGGCACTACCAGGCCAACCAGGGCAGCTTCGCCCGTACTTGGATCGCGGGGCAGATCTGGGGGCACGAGAACCTCAAGGGGGTCGGCTCCGGGGTCAGCGGGATGTGGCAGCCCCCCGACAAGCTGGACCGCCGCTTCCTCGACGCGGCCTGGAAGCGCTCGGCCGAGCCGGTGCTCCGCCTGCTCGAGGACGCCCAGAACGACGTGGTCTGCGCCTTCGCCATCCGGTGCCTCGAGGCCGACTTCCCCGACAAGAAGAAGGACGTGGATCCGGCGTGGCTCCGCCGCATCGGCACCCGGCCCCTGGGGTCGGTGCACGGCTTCGTGGTGCGCCTGCTCGAGGACAGCCCGAAGCTCCACCACTCGAAGCTGGCGGAGCTCGGCCTGGCAGAGATGGTCATCGGGTTCCTCGAGAGCCCGAACGACGCGGCGCGGAAGTACGCCATCGAGTACGCCCGCGGCTACGCGCCCGCGCTCCCGGTGGAGCTCCTCGTCCGGCTGATGCGGGGCCCGGAGGACGCCCAGCGCTTCGCGCAGGACCGCTTGCAGGCCATGACGCCCGCCGCGATCGGGCTCGAGAACCTGGTGCGCCTGCTCCAGGTCGACAGCGGGCAGCTGGCCCGGGCGAAGGTCCAGGAGGGCTTCAAGCCGACCGACCTCTCGGCCGAGCAGTTCGTGCGGCTCTTCCTCGACAGCCGGAAGCTCCAGGCGTGGGTGCTCGGCTTCTTCTCCCAGGCCAAGGTCGAGGTCCCCGCGCGCTTCTACACCGCGGTCCTCGAGGATCCGGCCTGCGGATGGCGGGAGCGGAACGAGGCGGTGAGCGCCTTGTCGAAGCGCACCGCACAAGAGATCGGGGTCGAGTGGATCAAGGACGCCCTCATGCGCCGCGACCTGCAGCGCACGGTGTCCGATTGGCTGCGGGGCGGCCTCCTCGCGGGTGACGCCCTCGACGTCGAATGGGTGAAGGGCCTCGTCATGCGCCCGAGCCTGCGCGGCCTCGCGATCGAGCTCCTCGCCAACCCGAAGCTGGTGGCGCCCGCCCGCATCGGCCTGCCGTGGCTGCTCGCGATGACCCGGCAGCCGGACGAGGCGCTGTCCGGCTTCGCCCACCGGTACCTGCTCGAGCACTTCACGCCCGAGGACATCGGCGGCATCGACCGCCTCTGGGCCCTGGCCACCGGCAAGCGCGAGCCGGAGGCGGTGCGCAGCTTCGCCGCCACCTACCTCAAGGTGCACCACCCCGTGCTCGGCCCGACCCTGCCCGAGGCGAAGGCCCTCGGGATCAAGCCCCGCCTCGGCCCGGAGGCCTACGCCCTGGCCCGGGTCCGGCCCTGCTTCTCGGACGAGCGGGCGGACGTGCGCCGCCTCGGCGCCGCGATAGGCAAGCAGGAGATGGTGGGGTGGGGCGACGCCGGCCTCGTCTACGCCCTGGCCGACAGTCGCTTCAAGGAGAGCCGGGCGCTGGCCGCCCTCGCCCTGTTCGGCATCGGTGACAAGGACGCGGAGCTCACGCCGCCTGCAAGCTGGGTTGACGCCCCTCGCCTCTTCGCCCTCGCCGAGAGCGACGCGAAGGCCACCCGGGAGATCGCCCTCACCCTCATCCGGCGCCACTACGACACCGTGGGCAGCGCTCACCGGTTGGCGTGGCTGATGGAGAGCCCGGACCGCGAGGTCCGGCTCTTCGCGGTGCGCCTGTTCTGGGAACGACACCGCCCGCGCGCGGTGCCCGCGAGCTGGACCCCGAAGAAGGGCAAGGCGGCCGGCGCCCCCGAGCCCTTCGACTCGGTGGAGGCCCTGCGTCTGTTCCTGCGCACGGTGATGTTCGGGCTGCCGCCCGGCCGGATGGAGCGCCGCGAGCTGAGCGACGACGCCACCCCTGAGCGCGCGCTCCCCGCCAGCGTGGCGAAGCGCCGCATGATCGAGGCGGTGCGCGATCTGGCGACCGAGGACGCGGCCTTCGCCCTGGTGGTGGTGCCGGTGCTCGACGAGTTCATGCGCTCCGCCGCGAAGGGGGAGTGGCAGAGCTGCGTCAGCGCCCTGGCCCGGATCCGCCGGGCCCACCCCGAGATCACCACGGCCCTGCCGCAGGCCGTGAACCGCTGAGGCCGTACCGATGTCACAGATCCAGGGCCCGCACTTCGAACGCCTCACCGCCATCGCCGGCTCGGTCTCCGGGCGCCTGATCGCGATCGGCGGCCGCCGTGACGCCGAGGGCGTCACCAACTCCCGCGTCCACTTCTTCGAGGGCAAGAAGCTCAAGCCGAGCGCGGCGCTCGAGCTGGCGGCCCCGGTGGCCGCGCTCGCCTTCCTCGCCGACGACGTGCTGGCCATGGCCACCCCCCACGGGCACGTCATGGGGGCGGACGTCTCGGGCGAGGTGCCGAAGGCGACCTTCGGCTTCACGCTGGACGCCGCGGCCCTCGCCCTGACCCGCGACGTCGAGGGGCAGCGCCTCTTCGCCGCGACCGAGGACGGCAAGCTCCTGGCCTTCGCCTTCCAGGGCGGGCAGCTCTCCACCCTCGCGATCCACACCCTCTCCCCGCGGCCCCTGCGGGCGGTGGCGTTCGACTCGATCACCGAGACCCTCGCCGCGGCGGGGGACGAGGGGGTGGTCTTCTGCGTCAAGGCCGGCGCGTCCGGGGGCGAGCCCCGCAGGATGCCTTGCGGTCAGGGCGGCGTCTTCAGCCTCGCCTTCACCGGCGACGGCCGGATCGCGGCGGGCTGCGGCGACGGCTCGATCCGGCTGTGCTTCCTCGACGGCGCGGTCGACGAAGAGGACCGCTCCGGCGACGACGCCCACCGCGGCGCGGTGCACGCCCTGGTCCTCGGGCCCGAGCTCCTCGACGAGGCGGGGCGGCCCCGGCCGCGGCGGCTCTTCTCTGCCGGCGCGGACGGCACCCTGGCCTCGTGGTTCATCGACGGGCGCAGGAAGCCCAAGCAGATCGCCCTCGGCAGCACCATGCTGAGCGGAGCAATCTGGGTTGCGCCGGGCGGCCGCGCCAAGCCCGAAGAGGCGGGCGGGCGGATCGCGGTCTCTACCGACGATCGGCGCCTGGTGGTCATCACCCTGGGTGAGAAGTCCGAGCCGGGCGAGACGATCGAGGTGGGCTCCGCCTTCGAGGGCCTGGCCGCGATGCTCCAGGCTCGCGCTCCGCAGGCCCGGTTGCAAGCGGTCGAGGCGGCGGCCCAGCAGCGGGAGGACGAGGCGCGCGAGCTCCTGGAGCGCGCCCTCGGCCAGGACGGCGCTCCCGAGGTACGGCAGAAGGCGGCCGAGGCCCTGGGTGAGGGCCTGCGTCGGCGCTCTCGGCCCGCCCTGCGGGCGGCGCTGAGCGACCCGAAGGCGCCGGTGCGGGCGGCCGCGCTCGCCGCGCTGACCGCGATCGAGGCCGACGCGCCGCTGTCGCCTCTGCGGGCGGCGCTCGCGTCAACCCATCCTGACATCAGGAAGGAGGCCCTCGCCCGCCTCCCCGCCCTGCGCGCGCGCTTCCCGCTCGTGCCCGGGCTGGTGGCCGAGGCGCTCTCGGACGAGGACCGCGAGGTCCGCCTCGCCGCGCTCGCCGCGGTCGCTGCGCTCGACCCTGGCGACCCGACGGCGCCGGTGCGCACCGCGCTCGAGCGCGCCCCCGCCGACGTCCGGCGTGAGGCGCTCCTCGGCCTCGCGCGGGCGAGGCACGCCAGCACCGAGGCGGGGAACGTGCTGGTGGAGCGGTGCCTGGACGACGAGGACGCGGCGGTCCGGCAGGCCGCGTTCTTCGTGGCGGTGGCGGCGCGCCCGCGCCTGCTCCGGCAGATGACGGTGGCGGATCCCGCCGCGGGCAAGGCGATGGCCGAGCTCCCGCGGGGTGAGGGTCCGGCGGAAGGCGCGCTCACGGACGAAGACCTGGCCCCGCTCTTCGCGGCCATGGCCTGTCAGCACCCCGACTCCGCGGTGCTGGGCGCGCGCGGCCTGGCCGCCCTCGGTGACGTGCGCGCGATCGGCGCCCTGTTGCAGCTGAGCCGGGAGCCGAACGCGCGCCTGCGCCGGTGGGTGGTGGACGTGCTCCTGATGGCGGCCCTCGCCATCCCCACCGACGAGCGGGCGAGCGGGCGGCTCTCCTGGCTCCTCGACGACGAGGACGACACCGTCGCGTTCGGCGCCTTCGACGCGCTCTCGATGTTGGCCACCCCTCACGGGGCAGAGGGGATGCTCGATCACGCGGAGGCGGCGCTGCGGGCGGGGCGGGCCGACGTGCGGCACCGCGCGCTCCAGATCTTGATCCAGCACCGGGGCTCCGAGCGGGCCGACGCCCTGCTCGGGGAGGCGCTCGACGACGAGTCCGACAAGGTCCGGCAAGAGGCCTTGCGGACGCTCCTCGCCTGGCACACCTCCGACCCGAATGCCGCGCTGTCCCGGGGCATCGCGTCGAGGCACGCCGACGTGCGGCGCACGGTGGCGGAGCGCCTCACCAAGATCAGCGCCCAGTGGGCGAAGGACCTGTTGCTCTCGGTCGTCTCGGACGCCTCGAGCGAGGTGGGCCTCGTGGCCCTCGAGGCCCTGACCAAGGAGGCGGCGGACAAGAAGCGCTCCGACGTGTTTCTGATGGCGATGCACTCGCCGCGCCCCGATGTGCGGGCGGCGGGGTGCAAGGGCTGCCACAAGGCCTCGGCCGAGGACCTGAAGGCTCGGCTCCTCGAGCTCGTCGACGACGAGCACCCCGAGGTGCACATCGCCGCGATCGAGGCGGTGGACGCCCTGGCCCAGGCGAGCGCGCAGGCCAAGAGCCTCGACGCGGAGGCGTTCCGGCAGGCCTTCGGCAGCGTGTTCTACGCGCTGCGGGTGCGGGCGGGGGAGCTGCTCGGCAAGCGACGCGACGAGCGCGCGATCGAGCCCCTGAAGGCGCTGCTCTCGATCCCCAAGGTCTCCCAGGACCGCCCGAGCGAGATGCTGCGCCAGCGCGCGTCGCGGGCCCTGGCCGACGTCGGCGCGCCCTCGGTGGTGCCGTACTACGTCACCCTCCTCGACGACGAGGACGGGGTGGTGCGCGAGATGGGGGCGCGGGGGCTCGCCACCGCGTGTCGTCCGGGCACCGAGCAGCCCCTGGTGGACGCCCTGGCCCACGCGGACCTCGCGGTCCGCAGCTGGGCCGCGGAAGGTCTGGCTCGGCTGGGCGACGCCCGCGCCCTCGGGGTGTTGGCGGGCACGCTCCAGCACGAGCACCGGCCCATCCGGATCGGCGCCATCCTGGGCCACGTGGCCCTCGGCCCCGATGGGGTGCGGGGATTGCTGGCTGGCTTGCAGGACCCGGATCGCGCGATCCAGGACCTCACCTTCAGCGTGGTGCTCGCGCGGGACATCGCCCTGGCCCGTCGCGGGCTGGAGCCGGACCTGCTGTTGTCCGCGCTGTCCTCGAACCACCCCGAGATTCGCTTCGCCGCCGCCCGCGCCCTCGAGGTGAGGAGCGCGGACGAGGTGCTGCACGAGGTGGCGCGGGAGCTGGTGGGCCCGAAGCGCCCCGAGCGCGCGGGCGACATGAAGAGCTGGCCCGAGAAGGACGAGCAGGCCCGCCTGCTCAACGTCATCGTGGCCGGCCTCGCGAGCGACCACCCCGAGCAGCGCTACGCCTCGGCGAGGATCCTCGAGCTGCGCGGCCAGCCGGAGGGCTTCTGGCGTGAGGCAAGGCGACTTGCGACCCCCGGCGGCGGGGCGAAGCCGCACACGAACTGGGAGGACGAGGCGCGCGAGCCCAAGAAGAAGGACTGGATCCGCAAGCTCTTCGGGCGGCGGACCCTGCCCGCGGCCCAGTCGGGCACCGAGCGGGTGCTCACCGTCCTGAAGTACGCGGGCGCCGCGGCGCCCCGCGCGGTGCCGCCCGAAGACGGCACTACGGTCATCGACGATCTGGTGCGCCTGCTGTTCGGGGCCTACGCGGGCCTGGTGCGCCAGGCCCCGGTCGCGGGCGAGGCGGACGAGACCCACCGGGTGCGGCGGGACAGCCTGGACCGCCTGGCCGCCCTCGCTCGACATCCCGGGGTGGGGCGCGAGACCGCGCTCCCGATCTTCCGGCGGGGTCTCTCGGACCCGAACCACCTGGTGCGGCGTCAGGCCGCGGCCGGCTTGGCGAGCCTGTACCCCGAGGGCGCCCTGGCCCCGATGCTCGAGCAGCTGGACTCCTCGGCCGACGACGTGGGCCGGGCCGCGGTGGACGCGGTGCTCGAGCGGGCCCTGGCGGGGGACGCCGAGGCAAGGCAGCTTGCCCCGAAGACCCTGCTCGCGCGGAGCCCGAAGGTGCGGGCCCACGCGCTCGGGCGCCTGCCGCGCCTGTTCGAGAAGGGGAGCGTGGAGCCCTGGTTCATCGCGCTGGAGTGCCCACACGCCGACGTCCGCCTCGCGGTGGTCGACCGGCTGGACGCGCTGCCGCCCGGCGGCGCGGACGAGGGCCGCATCGCGGTGGCGCTTGGGCGCGCGCTCGAGAGCGAGCACGCGGACCTGAGGATGAAGGCGGCGATGAGCCTGGCCGCTCGCGGTGACGTGCGCACGGTCGACGTGTTCGCCGCGTTCCTGCGGGGCGAGGACACCGCGGCGCAGGCCACCCGCGGCCTGGTGCGGCTCGGGACGTCGACCGTGCGGGACCCGCAGGCCGACTGCGCCGCGCTCGCTGCGCGCGCGCTGGCCGCGCGCATCGAGGAGGATCCGGACGCGACGGCGGACAAGGGCGCGCTCCTCGAGGCGATGGGTGTGGTGAAGAGCCCGGCCGCCGCGCCGACCGTGCTCGCGTTGCTCGCGCACGACGACGCGTCGGTGGCGCGGGCTGCGTGGTCCACCCTGGTCACCATCGCGCGGGACGAGACCCGCCCCGACGTGGTGCTCACCGAAGGTGGGCGGCGGCACCGCTACCACGAGGCGCTGGCCCTCGAGTACGCGGCGGCGGCGGCGAAGGGCGCGTCGGTCGAGCTGCGAGGCGCGGCCGCGCGCCTGTTGCGCGACGTGGACGACGCCCAAGCCGAGGCGGCGCTGGCGGCGCTCCTCGAGGACCGCGAGGAGTCGGTGCGGGTGGCGGCGGCGGAGGCCCTGGCGTTCCGGGCCGAGCACGTGCCTGGCGCCACCGTGGCCCCGCTCGAGAAGGCGCTCGGCGGGCAGCGGCGGGAGCTGGTGCTCCCCGCCGCGCTGGGCCTGGCCGCCCAGGCGCGCAAGGAGGCCTTCCGTCCCCTCATGCTGGTGTTCAAGGCCGGCCTGGAGGAGGAGCGGCAGCGGGCGGTGCTGGGCCTCGGCGCGCTGGGCGACGATCGGGCGATCGACGAGCTCTTCGCGCTGGTGGATCCGCAAGCCGAGTTGCCGGACGAGGATCGGGCCTTCGCGCCGTTCGCGGCCGAGGCCCTGGGCGAGATGCTCCCTCGCATCGGCGACCCCGAGCGCAGGAAGACGGTGCGCGAGGTGGTGGAGCGGCTGGCCCGCGAGGGGCAGCCGGAGGTGCGGCGCCGCGCCCTGGTGGGTATGCGGCGGGCGGGGGACGACGAGAGCCGTCACGTGCTCGAGCGGGTGGCCCACGACGTCCACGACGACGCGGCGGTGCGTCAGGCCGCGGTGGAGCAGCTGGGCATCCTGCGGGCGGCGGCGTCCGAGCAGGTGCTGGGCGACGTGCTCAGGGACGAGAACCGCGCGGTGCGCGCGGCGGCCCTCGACGCCCTGATGAAGATCCTCCCCGAGGATCCGACCCGGGTGAGCCTCTTGGGGCTCGACAGCCCGCACGCCGACATCGCCGCCCCGGCCGCGGCGTTCCTCGCCGAGCGCGGCGATCCCGCCACCCTGGTGGGGCGCATGCCGGCGGTGAAGGACGCCGGGGTGCTGCGCCGGCTCCGTCAGGGACTGGTGCGCAGGCAGGCCTGCCCTTCGACCGAGGTGGCGGCGCTCCTCGCGGGTGAGGACGCCCAGCCGCGGGCCGAGGCGGCGTGGCTGGCCGGCGCGTGCGGCGACCCCGCGCTGGGCCCAGCGGTCCTGAAGGCGGTGGACGCGAGCGCGAAGGCCTGGGCGGCCGAGAAGAAGGCGGTGGACGCGAGGGCGTGGACCGCCGCGCTGTGGGCGGCGGGGCGCCTCGAGGCCGACGCCCGAGGGCGCGCCCTCGCGGCGGCGGGTCAGGCCGATGCGCCCGCCTCGGTGCGGGCGGAGGCGCTGCGCTTCCTCGCCCGCTTCGGGCAGGCCAAGGACGTGGCCGCGATCGGGGCGTGCCTCACCGCGCAGGCGGCCGAGGTTCGCGCCGCGGCGGCCGCGGCGCTGGTCGCCCTCGCGCCGAGCTCGGCCCGGGACCAGCTGGGCAAGGTGGCGGTGGCCGACGCGGCCGCGCTCCAGCCGATGGTCGACGTGGCGCTCGCCGTCGACGCCCGGGGCCTGCTGGGCTCCGAGGCCGGTCGGCAGGTCGCCTTGCCGTCGGTGATCGGGCACGGGCAGCTGGACGCGCTGGTGGCGCTGGCCACCGGCCAGGGCGAAGACCCCAGCCGGACCATCGCGATCAGCAGCCTGGGCCGGATCGGGGGCGAGGCGGCGGGGCGGGCCCTGACGTCGATCCTCGAGCGCAAGGGCGAGCCGGACGCGGTGCGCGCGGTGGCCTTCAAGGCGCTCCGCCGCGCTCAGCGCGCGGCCGAGAAGCACACCGGAGGCGAGAGCTGATGAGCGCTGAAGTGAAGCGCGTGCGCGTCCGCTACGACGCGCCCAAGGTGCCGAGCGCGGACGCGGAGCACCTCCACCTGGCGCTGTCCACCGACGGGGTGCGCTCCTCGGCCGCGGTGCGGGGCGAGGTCGTGCACCCCGGGGTGGTGCGCGACGCGCTCTTGACGGTGGCCGACGTGTTGTCCAGCGACCTGCGCTTCAAGGCCCAGGATCGCTCCGACTATCTGGCCTACCTCCTGAAGCAGGGCAAGCAGGCCTCCAAGGAGCTGTGGAACGCCCAGAAGGCCTATCTCGACGCGAAGTACGGCGAGGCGGAGCAGGGCGAGGCGCCGCTGGACCCGGTGCTGTCGGTGACCGAGGAGGGTGTGGCGCTCGAGGTCTTCTCGCGCGACGAGTCCTCGTACGCGCGCCTGTTCATCCGGGCCGAGGCGCTGAAGGATGCGCAGCTGGTGCCCGGCACCACCCACCTCGAGTTGTCGCCCGAGGTGGTGGCGTCGCTCGCGCGGATCCGCTCCTACCGGCAGACCACCCTCTCGATCCAGCCGGCGGAGGCGGGGGAGGAGCGTGAGCTGCGGGTGCCCTATCGCTGGGTGCGGGCGTTCAGCCAGGTGCAGGCCGCGTCCACCCTGCCGGCCCAGACCTTCGAGCTGGCCCCGGTGGATCTGTACAACGTGCTCCTCACGCTGCGGCAGAACAAGGCCAAGACCTCGCCCCGGGCGCTCCGCTACGAGCTTGTGCCGGGCGAGGCGCCGCGCCTGGTGCTCGAGCCGTGGGACATCGTGCTCGAGGGCACCGCCGGGGTGTACCAGGGCGATCGGCCCCAGGTGCTGCGGACCTGGGGGCGAAAGCGCCTGATGGCCCTGTCGCGCTTGTTGCCCCACGCCCAGCGGGTCACCGTCCGGGTGATGGGCGCAGGCCTGCCTGCGATCTACGTGGTGGACCTGGGCGACGCGACCCTGACCCTGGCCTTGTCCGGTTGGGTCGACAGCGGCTGGGCCGGTATCGCCACCTTCGATCTGCTCGCCGCGGGGCCGGTCGACGACCTCATCGGGCGGCGCCTCTTGGAGCGCCTGGACGCGGGGCCGGCCACGCTGGCCGAGCTCGCGGCGGCGCTCGGCCGCACCCCGAACGAGGTCCGCCAGACCATCCTGGTAGAGATGCAGCGGGGGCGGGTGGTGCACGACATCCCGGCCGGGCGCTTCCTGCGCCGGGACCTCTTCGCGGACGCGGTGGAGCTCGAGCGGGTGAAGTACCGCGACGAGCGCGAGGCGGAGGCGCACCGGCTCCTCGAGACCCCGGAGCAGGTTCGGTTGACAAAGGTGCACGACCTCGGCGCCGACGGGGTCCGGATCGAGGGCGAGGTCGAGGACAAGAAGGCCCACCGGACCTACCAGGCCTCCTTCACCCTCGATCGCGAGGGCCGCACGGTGGACGCCACCTGCTCGAGCCCGGCGTTCCGGCGCTCCGGCCTGCGCGAGGGGCCTACGGTGCCGATGATCGCGCTCCGGCTGGCCTACGCGCGGGCGCAGGCGGCGCTGGAGGCGGCCCGGGGCACCCCGGAGGGGCGCAAGCTCATCCGGGCCGAGACCCGGACCCTGGTGCGGCGCGAGCGCGGGGGCGCAACGACCTACCGCATCTCGCTCGACGAGCGGCAAGTTACCTTGCGATGGGGCAGGCGGCTCGACGCGATGCGGATGCATCGGATGTTCTTTGGTGACGCGGACGCGGCGCGCGATGAGTACTTCGCGCGCCTCGATCGCCTCGCCGTGAAGGGATTCATCGACTCGAGCGCGGCCGAGGCCGTCTGACGCTCATGATCGCTGGACGGGAGGAGAGAAGAGTCGTATAGAGCTGGTGCATAGTTACATAGAGCTGCTGTCACCGAGGTGGAGGAGTCGTTACTCGTTAGCTTTTGGGCGGCGTCGCGCCGTCCAAGCTCAGTCATTCGGCAATCTCCACAAGGTAGGCTATGCGTGGTTTGGCTCCCACCAGGGGGTACTAGTTGTCGGCCTAGCTGGGCCAACCACGCATCCGAGGTTCAGGCCAACAACTAGTACCCCCTGGTGGGGCCAAACCGGTGAGCCTACCGTGTCCCATGTTGGAAGTGGCGGTCTCGGTTCCTCCACCTCGGTGAACAGCAGCTCTCGTACTATCCCAGCGTCGTGCGCTCGAAGACGCCATGACGACTGCGGCAGAAGACAAGCTCCCAGACTGGGCCGGTATCGCGGCCGAGGGGGGTATCGACGCGTGGGTGCGGTCCGAGCTGATGCGTCGGGACCTCATCGACGATCGCGATACCACCCAGCTCTCCGAGCGCGAGAAGAAGCAGTACAAGGCGCGCCGTGAGGAGGAGCGCCGGGTGCGGCGGCTCCTCCAGAAGCACGCCTGGGGCGCCTACCGAGCGGCGCACGTGGTGCACGTGGGGGTCGGGGTCTTCTACCACGACACCCCCGACATCGATCGCTTCGACATCGACGACCCGGGCGCCCGGCGCGTCCTGAACGACCTGCCGGAGCTGGCGGATGCAACCACGCTTGCGGCGCGCCTCGAGCTCACCATCCCGCGGATGCGGTGGCTGGCGTATCACCGTGAGGTGGACTCCGGGACCCACTACCACCGCTGGAAGGTGCCGAAGCGCTCCGGCGGCGAGCGCCTGATCTCGGCCCCGAAGCCCGAGCTCAAGCGGGTGCAGCACTGGATCGCCGAGCACATCACCGAGCACCTCCCGGTGCACGCGGCGGCCCACGGGTTCATGGCCGGCCGGAGCACGGTCTCGAACGCCGCCGCCCACGCCGGGGCGCGCTGCGTGGTGAAGATGGACCTCGAGGACTTCTACCCGACGATCACCACCCCGCGGGTGAAGGGGATGTTCCGCAAGGCAGGCTACGGAGAGCAGGTGGCAACCCTGCTTGCTTTGCTGGTGACCGAGTCCCCCCGGGAGGAGGTCCCGATCGACGGCAAGACCTTCCACGTGGCGGTGGGCGCGCGCTCGCTCCCCCAGGGCGCCCCCACCAGCCCCTCGATCACCAACGCGATCTGCCTGCGGCTGGACACCCGGCTCATGGCCCTGTGCCGGGTCCTAGGCTTCACGTACACCCGCTACGCCGACGACCTCACCTTCTCCTGGCATCAGGAGGGCGACGCCCCGGTGGGGCACCTGTTGCGGGCGGTGGGCGGCATCGTGACGGACGAGGGCTTCCGCGTGCACCGCAAGAAGACCCGGGTGATGCGCCAGGGGCGTCGCCAGAAGATCACCGGGCTCGTGGTGAACGGCGCGCACGACGTGCCCGCCCGGGTGCCGCGGCTGGTCATCCGGCAGCTGCGCGCCGCGATCAAGAACCGTGAGCTCGGGCGCGAGGGGCGTGGTGAGTCCCTGGCCGAGCTCCGGGGCATGGCGGCCTACGTCAACATGAGCGACCCCACGAAGGGGCGCGCCTTCCTCCAGCGCCTGGCGGCGCTCTCGAAGCGAGGTGAGTCATGAGCGAGTGGGACACCCAACTCGTCTTCATCGACGGCAAGTCGAACAAGTATTGGCGCGCCAAGGCCCAGGGCACCGATCTGGTGGTGAACTGGGGCAAGATCGGCACCGACGGGCAGACCCAGATGAAGTCGTTCTCCGACGAGGCGTCTCGCGATCGGGAGCACGACAAGCTCGCCAGCTCAAAGCGCAAGAAGGGTTACGTCGACGGCGACGGGGGCGGCGGGGGTGGTTCCGCGGCGCCGCCGGCGCCTGCGGCCACCTCGGTGCTGGAGGACGTCCCGAACAGCCTCACCCTCGGCCTCGACAAGGACGGCCGCAAGGTCGAGCTCAAGCTGGAGCTCGAGGACGCCAGCCTCACCACCACGGTGGCGGAGCGCTTCGGCGACGCCGACGCCGCGCGGGCCGCCCTCCTGCGCATCAAGCAGGCGCTCGAAGCGGACGGCTACCGCTGAGCACCCTCAGAACGAGAGGGTGGCCGCGCCCTCCTTGATCACCGCGTGCAGCACGCTCGCCCCGGTGACCACCACCCCATCCCGGAGGTCGCCGTCCTCGTAGCCCCGGCTCCGCACGCAGGGGGTGCAGGCCCAGAGGGTGCCGCCCCGCTCGATGAAGTCGCTGATCAGCTTCTCCAGCGGCTCGAGGGGCGGGACGTGGGCCTGGCCCGCGGCCCGGCGGCGGACCAGATCCACCGCGCTGGAGGTCAGGAAGACGCGCACGTCCAGGCCGGCGGTCAGGCCACCGTTCGCGATGGTGAAGGCCACAGAGGACAGCTCGTTGTCGAGGCCCTGGGTGACCAGGACCGCCAGCGTGCGCGGCTTGGGCGTCTCTGGGTCGTTGTTGGTGTGTCGATCGTTCATCGGTGTCATCTCCTCGAGCGCGTACTCATGCTCGCCAGAGGAGCGTAGGTTCGAGCGGTCGGCGCAGACCATGCTTGATGCGCCACGAGACATGACCGATCCTCCACCGCGCATGGATGCGCTGTCGGGGGTGCTGCGTGCGGTGCGCTTGACGGGGGCCGTCTTCTTCCAGGCCGACTTCACCGCGCCCTGGGCCCTCGAGTCGCCCGAGTCCAGCATGCTCGCGCAAGCGCTCTTGCCCGACGCGCGGCAGGTGGTGCTCTTCCACCTCGTCCGCGGCGGGCGCTGCTGGGTCGACGTCCCCGGGCAGCCGCGGATCGAGCTCGGCCCGGGTGACGTGATCGTGTTCCCGCTGGGCGATCGGCACGTCATGGGGAGCGGCGCGGCCGAGGCGGTGACCCCGGTGACCGCGCTCTTCCCGGGGCCGCCGCCGTTCGTGCGGCCCCCGCGCCTCGCCTACGGGGGCGGCGGCGCGGCCACCGGCCTGGTCTGCGGCTACCTCTACCTGGAGCGCGTCTTCTTCAGCCCGCTCTTCGGCACCCTCCCGCGGGTGCTCGTCGCCCGGCCGGACGACGGCGCGGCCGGCGCCATGCTCCGCTCCAGCGCCGGGATCCTGGCCGCCGCCCTCGAGGGGTGTGAGACCACATCGGACGCGACCCCGCTGGACCCGAGCGCGCCCGGTGGGGCCGAGGTCCTGGCGCGCCTGACCGAGCTGCTCTTCGTCGAGGTCCTGCGGCGCCACATGGCGAAGCTCGCCCCCGAAGAGGTGGGCTTCTTCGCCGCCATCCGCGATCCCGGGGTGGGGCGCGCGCTGGAGGCCTTCCACCGCGAGCCGTGTCGCCCCTGGCCGGTCGAGCAGCTCGCGCGGCAGGCCGCGATGTCGCGCTCCGGCTTCGCGGCGCGCTTCGTCGAGCTCCTCGGCGAGTCACCGGCGCAATACACCTTGCGGTGGCGCCTCCGCCTCGCCGCGCAGCGCCTGCGCGAGACCACCGACAGCATCGCGGAGGTCGCGACCGAGAGCGGCTACGCGTCCGAGGCGGCGTTCAGCCGGGCCTTCAAGCGCGAGCACGGGCTCGCCCCCGGCCGCTTCCGGTCGGGGCCGCCCTGACTCACCGCCAGCTCGTCGCCGCCTCCCACGCGGCGGAGCCCTTGTGCTCGGCCAGGGGCGCGAACGAGGACGGGCCTGTCTGCTTCGGTCGCCGGTCCGCCGGCTGCTCCGGCTGCTGCTCCCCCTTGCCCTCTTGCTGCTGCGCCTTGTCCTTCGCGCCGCGTCGCTGGTCGGGCCGCGCGAGATCCTCGGCCGAGGCGAGCTTGCGCGGCACCGCGCGCCGCCGGTCGAGGCCGGCGCTGTTCTCACTCAGGCGCTCCCGGTACGCGGCGTCTCGGAGCGCGTTCGTCCGGTCCTCGTCCTGGGCCTGGACGCGGGGCGCGGGGTCTCGCGCGACCCGCTCGAGGTTCCGGCGCTCCGCGTCGGGCGCCTCGGCCTTCAGCGTCTCGCTCGCCCCATAGGTGTCGCGTAGCGGCTCGACCTTCGGCGTGGTGCGCCCCGCGTCGGCGGAGGGGTCGGCGCCGGCCTCGTTCCCCTGGCCCGCCGCGGCCTTGGCGTTGGCGGCGGCCCGCTCTGCCGCCGCCTCGCGGACCTGCTGCTCCTCGAGCCGCTGACGGTCCCGCTGGATGCGGCTCATGATGGCCGCGAGCCTGTCTTCGCTGGTGGGGGCGACCCCTCCGATTCCAACCATGCGAGGCTGTAGAGCAACTTGCAGGCCAACTGGCGCTTCGTCACTCGCGGGGGTGGATCGAGGCGTCGTGCCCTCACCCGAGGCGGCGCAGGGTGGCGTCGAGGTCGCAGGCCTACCCTCGCCTACCTTCAGCAGGCCATCGGAAAAGTCCCCCACGCGCTGCGCGGGCTCGTTTTCCGTGGAACGTCCCGACCGGCTTCGCCTCTCATCGGTCGCGTATGGCCAGATATGCTCCCTCTTCGTCGGAACGTTCCACGAAAAGTCGCTCCGCGGATCGCATGGGCTACTTCTCCGATGGCCTGCTAGGCGTGCAGGCGGGTCTCCTCGGGGGCGGGCACGGGCTTGCCGGGCATGAGGAGGCTGAAGACGGTGCGCTTCACGGACTCGAAGATCGCGTCGGGCACCGCGTTCTTGTCGAGGAACCACTGCACGAAGAGCCCGTCGAAGATGGCGAGCACCATGGCCGCGAGGTGCTCGGTGGGGAGGCGCCGCTCGAAGTAGCCGTGGTTCACGCCCTCCTCGATGATGATCTGGATGGAGGTGCGGTAGCCCCGGTACATGCGCTGGAAGCGCTTCTTCACGTTCTCGTTCGCGTCGGTGGTCTCGAGGAGCAGCCCGAGGAGCAGGCGCAAGGTATCCGGCCGCTCCTCCGCGAGGTCCCGGTACAGCTCGATGAGCTTCGAGAGCTGCCGGGGCGGGTCGGGCTGGGCGAGGATCTCGGAGCCCGCCTTCACCTCCCACTCGCTCATCGCGCGATCCACCACCGTGAACAGGAGGTCCTCCTTGTTCTCGAAGTGCCAGAAGATCGAGCTCTTGCTCGTCTTGGCCTCCTTGGCGATCAGGTCGAGCGAGGTGCCCGCGTAGCCCTGCCGGGCGAACAGCCGGGTGGTGACGTCGATGATGACCTGGCGGGTCTGCTCGCCCTGCTCCTTGCGCTGCCGCTGCATTCCCTGACTGTACTGGCCGGTCAGGACAGGGCGCAAGTCAACCCATTGGAATCGTTGGCTTCTCGTGCGGACGTCCATTGTACCAGCGGTCGGTCGAGCCGCGAACGCGCCCTGATCTCGGGGGGCTCCCCCGCGCGCCAGACGCGACGAAGCCAGCGCCGGGGAGTTGAACGGGTGATAGGCTCCGCCGCCGTGACGAAGCGATTCAAGGCCGCCGTCATCGGCGGGAGCGGCTACGGCGGGGGCGAGATGATCCGGCGCCTCCTCCTGCACCCCGAGGTCGAGCTGACCCGGGTGGCGAGCATCGACTACGTGGGCAAGCCCCTGTCGGCCGCCCACCCCAACCTCGAGGGGCGGAGCGACCTGGTGTTCGAGGATCTCACCCCCGCCCAGGCGGCGGAGGGGGTCGACGTGGTGCTCCTCGGCCTGCCCCACAAGATCGCGGCCCACAAGATGCCCGAGCTCATCGAGGCGGGGGTCCGGGTGGTGGATCTGTCCGGTGACTTCCGCCTCAAGGACGTCGCCGCCTACCAGCGCTACTACCAGGCGCACCCCCACCCCGAGCTCCTCGGCCGCTTCGTGTACGGCCTCCCCGAGCTGAACCGCGAGCAGATCAAGGCGAGCCGGCACGTGGCGAGCCCGGGCTGCTTCGCCACCACCATCGAGCTGGGCCTGTTGCCCCTCGCCCGGCAAGGCTGGTTGCAGGGCCCGGTGCAGACGGTGGCCATGACCGGCTCGAGCGGGAGCGGGGTGGCGGCCAGCGCGGGCACCCACCACCCGGTGCGGTCGGTGAACCTGAAGACCTACAAGACCCTGGATCACCAGCACACCCCGGAGATCATCGAGACGCTGAACAATGCCGGGGCAAGAGAGCTTGCGCTTCACTTCATCCCGGTCAGCGCGCCCCTGTCCCGCGGGCTCTTCGCGTCATCCTTCGCCTACGTCGACGCGGCGATCGAGCCCGACGTGATCAAGGCGGCCTTCGCCGCGACCTACGCGGCCGAGCCCTTCGTGCGCGTCCCGCAGGGCCGCTTGCCGGAGGTGGCCGCGGTGGCGGGCTCGAACCATGCCGAGGTGGGCTGCGTGGTGGGCGAGGTGGTGGGTGACAAGCGCCTCGTCACCTGCTTCACCGCCCTCGACAACCTCATCAAGGGCGGGGCGGGGCAGGGCATCCAGAACATGAACCTGATCCTGGGCCTGGACGAGCGGCTGTCCCTGGAGGACCCGGGGAGCTGGCCGTGAGCGGGCTGAAGGTGGTGATCAAGCTGGGCGGGGAGCTGATGAGCCCCGCCCGGGCCGAGGAGCTCGCGGCGATCACCGCCGGGGTGCGCGCCCTCGTCGACGCCGGCCACCGGGTGGTCCTCGTGCACGGCGGCGGGCCCCAGACCTCGGCGCTGCAGCGCGAGCTTGGGCAGGAGCCCAAGATGGTGGGCGGCCGCCGGGTCACCGACGACGCGGCGCTCGACGTGATGCTCATGGTGGTGGCGGGCCGCCTCAACGTGGCCCTGGTCAGCGCGTTGGTTGGGGCAGGGCTGTCCGCGGTGGGCCTCAACGGGGTCAGCGCGCACCTGATCCGCTGCGTGAAGCGCCCGGCCAAGGTGGTGAGCGGCGGCGGCCCCGACCCGGTGGACTTCGGCCACGTCGGCGACGTCACCGGGGTCAACGAGGCCCTCCTCGACCTCCTCCTCGACGCCGGCCACACCCCGGTGCTCGCCTGCGTAGGGAGCGACGACGCCGGCCGGCCCTACAACATCAACGCGGACACCGTGGCGAACGGGGTGGCCATCGCCCTTCGGGCCGACCGCCTCCTCCTCCTCACCAGCACCCCCGGGGTGCTGAAGGACATCAACGATCTGTCCACCCGCATCCAGACCCTCACCGTGGCCGCGGGCCACGCGGCCATCGCGGACGGCACGGTGCAGGGCGGCATGATCCCCAAGCTCGAGGAGTCCTTCGAGGCCCTCGCAGCGGGGGTTGGCCAGATCCACATCCTCGGGCACGTGGCGCAGGGTGACCTGCAGCGCGCGCTCGACGAGCCGGGCGCGGTGGGCACCGCGTTGATGCCGTGAGCGGGATGGACGAGTACGGCGACGATCCGTGGAGCGTGCCGTCCTTGCGCCCCACGCTGCGCGACCCGGACATGGTCACGCCCCTGGTCCACCTCTACCGAGGTGAGCTGGGTCGGCTGACCAGCTACCGGCTCCGGTTGGACACCACCACGAACTGGGCGGTGGGCACCACCGCCGGCATCATCTCGTTCGTGCTCGGCACCCCCTCCGCCCCCGCCTTCGGCCTCGGGCTCGCGGTGGTGCTGAACCTGATCTTCGCCCACCTCGAGTCCCGGCGCTTTCAGCGCTTCGAGATGGTCCGGCAGCGGGTCCGCCTCATGGAGAGCGGCTTCTACGTCGAGCTCCTGGGCGGCCGCCCCAACCCGCGCTGGCACGAGGAGCTGCGCGACAGCTACCTCAGCCCGCAAGAAGACTTGCCGTGGTGGCGGGCCATGGGGCTCCGCATCCGAAGGAACTACCTCTGGCTGCTCGCGGTGGTGGCGGTGGCGTGGGCCTTCAAGCTCCACACCCACCCCGCGGGGCCCATGGAGGCGGCCGCGCTCGGCAACCTGAGCGGGGCCCAGGTGATGGGGCTGGTGCTCGCCGCGGCCCTCGCCCTCTTGGCCTGGGCGGTGGCGGTGGGCCCTCAGGGCCCCGAGTAGCCGGGCACCGCGAGGGGCTCCGCCTCCAGCCGCTCCACCTCCGCCAGCTGCGCCCGGAACACCTCGGGGTCCGAGGTCGGGCGCTCGCACACCTGCCCCCGACACACATAGGCGGTGGCTCGGCCGCCCTGGGGGCGCTTGCCCTCCAGCCACGGGACGCGCGCCGCGAGATCCGCCAGCCGGGCCTCGGGGACGGTCAGCGCCACCCGGTTCGGGACGAAGGTGCTGCGCAACACAGCCTGCAACGCCTCGCCGTCGTCGCCGTCGGTGGTGACGATCGCGACCTCCTTGGGCGAGTCGAGGAGCCAGTCCAGGGCCTGGGCGAGCTTGGGCACCGCGGTGGGCTGCCGGCTGAGCTCAGAGCCCAGGGCGACCACCGTGGCCTGGGCCCGGGCCCGGTAGGCCTCGTCCTGGGTGAGCTCGTAGAGGCGCAGGAGGTTCAGGGCCGCCACCGAGTTGCCCGAGGGCTGGGCCCCGTCGTAGCTCGGCTTGTCACGGATCAAGAGCGCCTCGGCGTCGCTCGCGGTCGCGAAGTAGCCGCCCGCCGCGTCGTCCCAGAACCTCGCCTGCAGGTCGGCCTGCAGGCGCACCGCCTCGTCGAGCCAGCGGAGCTCGGCCGTGGCCTCGAAGAGGTCCAGGAGCGCAGAAATGAAGAACGCGTAGTCCTCGAGCACCGCGGCGTGCCTGGCCTCGCCGCCGCGGTAGGTGCGGAGCAAGCGCCCGTCCGCCTGGAGCTTCGCGAGCACGAACTCCGCCGCCCGGGTGGCCGCGGCCAGGTACTTGGGGTCCCCGAAGGCCCAACCGGCCTGCGCCAGGGCGGAGATCATCTGGCCGTTCCACTCGGTGAGGATCTTGTCGTCCAACAGCGGCGGGATCCGGCCCTTCCGCACCTCGTAGAGCCGGGCCCGGATCGAGCGGACCTTCTGTTGCAAGACGTCCTGCGAGATGCCGAGGAGCTCCGCCACCTCGGCCTCGGGGCGGGGCCGGTAGAGGATGCTCTTGCCCTCGAAGTTCCCGCCCTTCGTGACCCCGTAGTAGACGCTCGCCACCTCGGCGTCCTCGGCCCCGAGGGCCGAGGTGAGCTCGGCCGGGGTCCACACGAAGAACTTGCCCTCCTCGCCCTCGGAGTCCGCGTCGGTGGCGGAGTAGAAGGCGCCCTCGGGGCTGGTCATCTCCCGCAGGACGTAGGCGAGGGTGTCGTTCGCCACCGCCTCGAAGCGCGCGTCGCCGGTGGCCTGCCAGGTCGCCACCGCCAGGCTCACCAGCTGGGCGTTGTCGTAGAGCATCTTCTCGAAGTGGGGGACCAGCCACCCGTCGTCGGTGGAGTAGCGCGCGAAGCCGCCCCCGATCTGGTCGTACATGCCGCCGCCCGCCATGTGGGCGAGCGAGAACGCCACCATGTGCCGGGCCGCGGGGTCCTCGGCCCGGCGCGCGTAGCGCAGCAGCTGCTCGTAGAGCGCGGGCCGCGGGAACTTGGGGGCCCGCCCGAAGCCGCCGAAGCGCGGGTCGAAGTTCTTGGCAAGCTGTGTTGCCATCTCGACCAGCACCTCGGGCCCCGGCAGCCCCTCGGCCGGCCTCGCCCCCGCCCGCGCCAGGGCACGGGTGAGATCGGCGGCGGACTCCAGCACCTTCTCCCGCTCGGTCTGGTAGGCCTGGGCGAGCGCCTTCAAGATCGTGAAGAAGCCCGCGCGCATCCCCCGATCGCCGTCCCGGGGCGGGAAGTAGGTGCCGCCGAAGAAGGGGCGCTTGTCGGGCGTCATCACCACCGTCATCGGCCAGCCGCCCCGGCCGGTCATCGCCTGGACCGCGGTCATGTAGACCGCGTCCACGTCGGGGCGCTCCTCGCGGTCCACCTTGATCGCCACGAAGTGGGTGTTGATGAAGGCGGCGATCTCCTCGTCCTCGAAGGACTCCCGCTCCATCACGTGGCACCAGTGGCAGGTGGAGTAGCCCACCGACAGCAGGATGGGGCGGTCGAGCTTCGCCGCGAGGGCGAAGGCCTCCTCGCCCCACGCGTGCCAGAACACCGGGTTGTGGGCGTGCTGCAGCAGGTATGGGCTGGACTCGAAGATCAGCGGGTTGATGAAGCGGGGCCGGCCGCCCTCGGCCAGGTGGTGGGTGCGCGGCACGTAGTCCGGGCCGAGCCGGGTGTAGGCGGCCCACAGGCGGGCCACCTCGTCGGCGCCGAAGGGCGCGAGGCCGGGGAGGGTGATCGGGGTGCTCATGGGTTCGCTCGGGCCCGGCCCGCAGGCCCGCGCGCACGAGGTGCCAGCCAGCAAGGCGAGCAGGGCGGCGCGCAGGACGAGGCGAGGCACGCGTACACGATGCCCGACGTGCGCCACCGCACAGCAGAAAAAAATTCAGATCGCGGGGCGGGGTGGCCCGTTCACCCTCCCCATGACCAGCCGCCATCGAATCCCCCGCTCCATCCTCCGCACCCTCCAGCTCGCTACCAGCGCCGGCCTGGTGGTCGCCTGCTCCAGTATGGCGCCGGAGAAGCCCGCGATGCGAAGCGCGGCCCCCGTGGCCCAGGAGGAGGCCCGCCAGGCCCGGGTCACCACCGAGAGCCTGAGCGCCGCGGTGGCCGACCGCCCGGTCGACGAGGTCTCCGCCCCCGAGATGGACGCCCGCGCGTCTGGGGCGGCGGCCCAGCCCGTCTCCGCGCCCACCCCGCGCGCCCCCGCGGCCGAGCCCGCGCCGCCGCCCCCTGCGCCGGTCACCACCGTCGCCCTCGCCACGAAGGCGGGGGAGGACCGCGGCGGCACGATGTCGGGCCGCCTGGCCCGCGAGGCCAAGAAGGACGCGGCGGACACCCGCGGCCCCGCCCAGGCGAAGCGCCCCGCGCCCAGCACCCCGGCTGAGCCGGCCTGGATGGCCCAGGGCGCCTCGGCCCCCGGTGGGCAGTTCGAGGGGCGGGAGGCCCGCTTCAACAGCTTCACCCACACCGACCGCGATGCTCTGTCGACCTTCGCGATCGACGTCGACACCGCGGCCTACTCCATCGCGCGCCGCACCCTGATGTCGGAGCGCATGCCCACCCCCTCGCTGGTGCGGGTGGAGGAGATGGTGAACTACTTCCGCTACGACTATCCCGCGCCGAAGGGTGAGGAGCTGTTCTCCATCCAGGCCGACGGCGCCGCGCACCCCTTCCTCGAGGACCGCAAGCTCCTGCGGGTGGGGATCCAGGCCAAGGAGGTCACCGAGCTCGACCGTCGCCCGGCCAACCTCGTGTTCCTCGTCGACACCAGCGGCTCGATGAGCAGCGGCGACAAGCTGGAGCTCACCAAGGCCGCCCTCACCCTCGCGGTCGACCGCCTCGACGCGCGGGACAAGGTCGCGATCACCACCTACGCCGGCGGCGTGAACGTCGTCCTGCCCCCGACCCCCGGCAACCAGAAGCAGAAGATCAAGGCCGCCCTGCGGCGCCTGCGCTCCGGCGGCGGCACCGCGATGTCCTCGGGCCTGGAGCTTGCCTACCAGCAGGCGGCGAAGATGCTCTCGCCCGACTCCGTCACCCGCATCATCGTGGCCTCCGACGGCGACGCGAACATCGGCTCGACCTCGCCCGACCAGATCTTGAAGCGCATCGAGGGCTACAAGGAGGAGGGCGTGTTCCTGTCCACCATCGGCTTCGGCCAGGGCAACTACAAGGACGCGATGATGGAGCAGCTGGCGAACCGCGGGAACGGCAACTACTACTACATCGACTCGATGCGCATGGCCCAGCGCGTCTTCTCCCGCGACCTGTTCAAGATGGTGCAGGACGTGGCCCAGGACGTGAAGATCCAGGTGGAGTTCAACCCCGAGAGCGTCGCCGCCTATCGCCTCATCGGCTACGAGAACCGCGACATCGCGGATAAGGACTTCCGCAACGACAAGGTGGACGCGGGCGAGATCGGCGCCGGCCACCAGGTCACCGCGCTGTACGAGGTGGTGCTGACCGAGGAGCCCTCCGAGCGCCTCGCCACCGTGCGGGTTCGGGCCAAGCAGCCCCGCGGCACCAAGGCCAAGGAGGTCGGCTTCGACGTCGCCACCAACCTGGTGACCCGCACCTTCGCCAGCGCGCCGGAAGACTTGCGCTTCGCCACCGCGGTCATGGGCGGCTCCGAGCTCCTGCGGCGCAGCCCCTTCGCCGAGGGCTGGTCCTTCGCCGACGTCATCCGCATCGTCTCCGAGACCCGGCCCTACGACGAGCCCGACCGCGCCGAGTTCCTGAGCCTGATGAAGAAGGCGGCCCACCTGTCCGGCGAAGACCGCCCAATCGGGATGCGCTGACCGACCTACGCCGCCTCCGCCTCGGGCGGGGGTGGCGCGCCCTCGTCCCAGGTGTCCGGCGCGCCCAGGTCCGCAAGCGTGCCTGCCTCGCTCACCAGCACGTCCCGCAGCTTCCACATCAGCTTCGGTCGGGCCATGAGCCAGTCCCGCGCCTTCTCTCGACCCTGCCCCATGCGAGTCGGCCCGAGCGCGAACCACGCCCCCGACTTCTCCACCAGCTTGCGCTCCACCCCCATGTCGAGGATCTCGCCCGCCATCGAGACCCCCTGGCCGTAGATCACGTCGAACTCCGCCTCGCGGAAGGGCGGCGAGACCTTGTTCTTCACCACCTTCACCCGGACCCGGTTCCCCACCACGGTGTCGCCGTTCTTGATGGCGCCGATGCGGCGGATGTCCATGCGCACCGAGGCGTAGAACTTCAGCGCGTTGCCGCCGGTGGTGGTCTCGGGCGAGCCGAACATCACCCCGATCTTCTGGCGGGTCTGGTTGATGAAGATGATGGTCGCCTTCGAGCGCGCGATGTGGCCGGTGAGCTTGCGCATCGCCTGGGACATCAGGCGGGCCTGCAGGCCCACGTGCGAGTCGCCCATCTCCCCCTCGATCTCCGCCTTGGGAACCAGGGCCGCCACCGAGTCGACCACGACCAGGCTCACCGCGCCCGAGCGGATGAGGGTCTCGGTGATCTCGAGGGCCTGCTCGCCGTTGTCGGGCTGGGAGACCAGGAGCTCCTCCAGGTTGACGCCCAGGGCCGCCGCGTAGCGCGGGTCGAGGGCGTGCTCGGCGTCGACGAACGCCGCGACGCCACCGCGGGCCTGCACCGAGGCGATCGCGTGCAGCGCCATCGTGGTCTTGCCGGAGGCCTCCGGCCCGTAGATCTCGACGACGCGCCCCTCGGGCAGCCCGCCCACCCCGAGCGCCCGGTCGACCCCGATGCTCCCGGTGGGGATCGGCTGCCCCACCTCATGCAGGGTAGCGTCGTTGCCCCCGAGGAGCATCACCGCCCCCCGGCCGAACTGCTTCTCGATGTCCCCCATCGCCTGTCTCACCGCCTGCAACTTGTCTTTCATTCCCATCTCGTCGAACCTCGAACTTTCTCGGCGCCCGATGCGGCGCGTCCGAGGCCCCTACGCAAGGGCCGTACCAGGGCCGCGAAGGCGGTGGTTGGCTCGGCGTGGCGTCCGGATTTCGGACGTCGTTCGGATTTCGGACGGACGCCGGACGCGCTCAGAAGGTTCGGGGCGCGGCGAGGGCCAGCTCGAGCCGGCGCAGATACTCCGGGCGCGAGATCTCGTGCGCGCCCATCCGGCGCATGTGGGGGGTGGCCTGCTGGATGTCGAGGAGCTGGAAGTCCCGCGCGCGGAGCCGCTCCACCAGGTGCACGAGCGCGACCTTCGAGGCGTCGGTCACCCGCGAGAACATGCTCTCTCCCGCGAAGAGCCCGGCCAGGGCCACGCCGTAGAGGCCACCCACGAGCAGGCCCTCCTGCCAGACCTCCACCGAGTGGGCGTGGCCGGCCCGATGCAACTCCACGTAGGCCGCCTCGAGCGCGCGCGTGATCCAGGTGTCGGGGCGATCCGGGGCCGGGCTGGCGCAGGCCGACACCACGTCGGCGAAGGCCTGGTCGATCGTGACCTGGAAGCGGCCCTGGCGCAGGACCTTGGTGAGGCTGCGGGAGACGTGGAGCCGTTCGAGCTCGAGGATGGCCCTCGGGTCGGGCGAGAACCACGTCATCAAGTCATCGTCGAAGATCGGCCACGGGAAGATCCCGCTCGCATAGGCGAGCATCAGCCGACGCACCGACAGGTCACCGCCCACCGCCACCAACCCATCGCGGTTGGCGGTCTCGGCGGGCGGAAACGCCAGCTGTGGACCGAGCAGGGCGACCACCTGAACTGGAACTAGCACCGCCCAAGGCGGAGATGAAGCCGGGTGGGACCCTGCGGCAAGCTGCGCTGCCGCAGGAGGGCAGTGGGGGCTCAGGCCTTCTTGCCGGCCTTCTTCTTGCGGTCGGCCCAGTACTTCTGCATGCGCTCCTTGGCCGCCTTGCGGGCCTCGGGGCTCCAGTGGGGCTTCTTGCGAGCGGGCTTGGTGGCGGAGCCAGCGGCCTTGGCGCCGGAGCCCTTGGGGCGACCGGGGCCGCGCTTGGCGCCGCCCAACTTAGCCAGAGTATCTTCGAGGATCGAGATCCGCGCCGCGATCTCATCGCGCTCCTTGGCGAGCGCATCTATGGCGGAGCGAATTTCCTTCGCAACTTTGTCTGTCGACATCTCCTTAGTAGTTGTCCGGAACCTGCAACCTCGGCAAGCGAAAAGTGGGAACAATCCCCCAAAAGAGCCCATCCTGAGCCGGGATCCCTGTTCAGGGGGGTCCCAAATCGATACGACCCGAAAGATCAGCGCAAGATAACTTCCGTCGGTGATGGGAATGCCCTCGATATTACCAAAACCGGTGTCCCGATCAGTTCACCCGCGTCCAATCGGTGGGTGGTCGATATCGGAGGGCTTCACCCAATGCCTCGGCGCTGATCTCATCTTGGTCCATCAGATCCGAGAGCGTCAACGCGACCTTCAGCACCCGATCCAACCCCCTCGCCGATAGCTCCAACGTCCTCACCGCCGCCTCCAGCAGCCGCCGCGCCTCGTCCTGCAGGCACGCTTGCTTCCGCAGCGCGGCGCCGCTCAGGCGCGCGTTGGGCCGCCCTCGGCGCTCGAGCGCCCGCCTGCGCGCTCGGCTCACCCGATCCCGCACCGCAGCCGAGGCCTCGCCCGCGCCCCCGTCCATCAGGGTCTCCGGGGGGAGGGCGGCGGCCTCCACTACCATGTCGAGGCGATCCATCAGCGGCCCGGAGAGTCTGCTCAAATATCTCGTAACTTCCTCCGGGCGGCACCGGCACCGGCCCGAGCTGTGCCCGAGCCACCCGCAGGGGCATGGGTTGGCCGCCCCCACCAGCATCAGCTCCGCCGGCATCCGCACGGTCTGGCGGGCCCGGGAGATCACCACCTCCCGGTCCTCCAGGGGCTGCCGGAGCAGCTCCAGGATGTGCCGCGGGAGCTCCGGCATCTCGTCCAGGAAGAGGATCCCAGAGTGAGCCAGGGACACCTCTCCCGGCCGGATCGGCGCCCCGCCGCCCACCAGGCCGGCGCTGCTGATGCTGTGATGGGGCGCACGGAAGGGCCGGCAACTCACCAGGCCAGAGCCGGCCAGGGTGAGCCCAGCGGCGGACCAGATCTTGGTGACCTCGATGCGTTCATCGGGGGTGAGCGGTGGGAGTATGGAGGGGAGCCTGCGGGCGAGCATGGTCTTCCCGGTGCCGGGGGGCCCGACCAACAGGAGGTTGTGGCCGCCCGCCGCCGCCACCTCGAGGGCCCGGCGCGCCAGGGGCTGCCCGCGCACGTCGCGCAGATCGAGGCCCGGGTCGCCGCGCTCCTGCTCCGGCGCGGGCCGCGGCGGCGCAAGCCGGCTTTCACCCTTCAGGTGCGCGACGAGCTCGCCGAGGGTGGCCGGCGCCAGCACCTCCACGTCGATCGCCGCCGCCTCCGGGCCGTTGTCCTGGGGCACGATCACGCGGGACATCCCCATCCGCCGGGCCAGGCTCGCCACCGCCAGGGTGCCGCGCACCGGGCGGAGGTGCCCGGTGAGGGCGAGCTCCCCCACCGCCACCGTGCGCTGCAAGCTGTCCTCCGGGAGGAGCCCCGCCGCGCTGAGGAGGCCCAGGGCCATCGGGAGGTCGAGGGCCGCCCCGTCCTTCCTCACCCCGGCTGGGGCCAGGTTGACCGTGATGCGCTTGTGCGGGAGCTCGAGCGCGCTCGCCCGGAGCGCGGCCTGGATGCGGTAGCGCGCCTCCTGCACCGCGGTGTCACCCAGCCCGATGATCGTGAAGTAGGGCAGGCCCTGGGCCAGCTCGGTCTCCACCTCCACCAGCTGGGCGTCCACCCCCACCAGGGTCGCGCTCCTCGTCGTGGTCACCATGGCCAGGACGCCAAAGCAAGGTGCAGGCCAACCTGCGGGGCGTGGTGGGCGGCGCGGCGTCCGTCCGAAATCCGGACGCGTCCGAAATCCGGATGCTGCCGGACGGCGGGCCTGCTCAGGTGCTCAGGGCCCGGCCGCGAAGGCGATGTGGCTGTCCAGCACCTCGAGCGGATCCACCGGCACGCTGCCGCGGTAGATCTCGAAGTGCAGGTGCGGGCCGGTGGAGCGACCGCTGCTCCCCATGAGGCCCACCGGGCTCCCCGGATCGACGAGCGCGCCCACGGGGACCAGGATCCTGCTCAGGTGCGCGTAGCGGCTCACGAAGCCCCCCGGGTGCTGCACGGTGACCACGCGCCCGTGCCCGCCCTGCCAGCCGGCTTGCACCACGCGCCCGGTCCCCGCCGCGCTCACGATGTCCCCCTGCCGGCCCGCGAGGTCGAGGCCCGCGTGAAAGCGCACCCGGCGCGCGCCCAAGATGGGGTCGCGGCGAAAGCCGAACGCGCTGCTCACGATCTGCGGGCTCACCGGCCACGAGAAGCGCGCGTCGCCCGCCGCCCGGGCCCGCCGCTCGGGCTCGGGGAAGCTCCGGCGGAGCTGCAGGGCGACCTGCGTATAGATCTGGCGCACCCGGGTGGCGAGCGCAGGCGCTCCTGCGCCGTGGCGGCGCTGGGTGAGCTCCAGCTCCGCCTCGAGGGTCACCCGCACCTGCACGAGCAGGCGCCGCGGCAGCAGCGCCGCGCCGAGCGCGCGCTCCACGTCCGCGAGCACGTCGTCCCACGCCTGCACCATCGGCGCCGGCCACGCCCCCGAGGACTCACCCAGCTCCTGACTGAGGGCGCGCCGCCGGGCGGTGAAGCGCAGGAGGGTCAGCTCCAGATCGTGGGCCACCACCTCGGGGTCGGGGGACGTCGGGGGCGCCTTGAGCCGCAGGCGGGGGGCGTCGGGGTCGGGCAGCGGGCGGGCCGCGGCCTGGGCGGCGACCCCCTCGAGGCGATCGTCCTCCCACGTCGTGACCCCCGTCGGCGCGGTGACGCAGGCGGTCAGACCCCACATCGCCGCCAGCGCGCCCGCCCTCCGCATCTGCACCATGACCTCGGGAACGCGGGGGTTTCACCCGCTCCTGTTCCGGCAGTCTAGCACCAGGTCCACGGCGAAGTGGAACGGCGGGAGCGAGGCCCGGACGGCCCCGCCTGGACCCACGGTCGAAGATCGTATGTCTCCCCTGCCTTGCGCCGCCTAACGTGCCCCCCTGACCTATCTTTTTGGTCACTGGAGAAGCCCCTGTGAGTCAGCAACCTCGGAACGTCTACGCCCTCATCCTCGGCGCCCTGGGAGTCACCGCCGCCTTGCCTCGCTGCAGCTGCGAAGACACCCCAGGCATCTCCCGTGCCTCGGTGGAGCTGCACATGTCCTTCCTCGAGACGGACTCGTGCTCTGGCGCACAGATCAACCGGCGCATCCCCGACGACTACGCCAAGACCGGCCAGGTCGCCTCCACCGACTTCGGGTCGCGGGGCGAGCGCGTCTTCGCGCTGCGCTCGGTGGGGAAGGCGCCGCTCACCGTGAGGGAGATCGCGCTCTCCGAGCTGGGCTCCGAGTTCAGCATGACCGTCGCCGACGCCGACGGCAACCCGGTCGAGCTGCCGGTGCTCTTGACCGCCGACGCGGACCTCACCTCGCCGCCCGACCTCGTGGTGACGGTGAACTACGCCGCGGTCGACAGCACGCCTGACCTCGTGAACCTCGTCGTCCGCACCGACGACCCGGACCGTGAGGTGGTGGAGTTCGGTCTCTCCGCCGGTCGCGGTCGGGTGGAGGTCTGCGTCGAGGGCACCTGCGGCGTCGACGCCGCGGTGGCCTTCGGCAACGTCTCCCTCGGCTCCGAGGACACCAAGGAGGTGACGATCAAGAACGTGGGCGAGGGCGACCTCGACCTGCGCTCCATCCGGCTCGAGTCCAGCTCGGCCGAGTTCTGCGCCCCCGAGGCGACCGAGATCCCGGACGGCGTGGCGGACTGCGCGCCCATCCCCGCCTGCCTCGTCTTGCGGCCGGGCGAGAGCTACACCGTGACCGTGCGCTACCGCCCCGACGACGGCGGCGAGGACACCGGCAAGCTGGTGGTGGTCTCGGGCGACGCGGCGGCGGGCAACGTCGAGATCCCGATCAACGGCGTCGGCGCGGGCCCCGCGGTCTGCGTGTGCGTGGTCGACGGCGCGGCCTGCAACCCCACCCCGGTGGTGGACTTCGGCCTCGCCGACGTGGGCGGCTCGGCGAGCAAGACCATCCGGCTCGTGTCGTGCGGCACCGACCAGGTGGACATCACCGAGGCGGTGCTGGAGAGCGACTCCAACAACCCCTTCTTCACCGGGCCCGAGTTCCAGATCACCACCGCCTTCAACCTCGGCGGCTTCGCCCCCAACCAGTACGCGGAGGGCGTCGTCACCTACGCGCCCACCTCGGGCGGCGCGCACCGCGGCGGCCTGCGCTACACCGTCTCGCAGACTGGCTTGCGCTCCTGGGTGGGCCTGGTCGGTCAGGCCTCCACCTGCGACCTCGAGGTGGTGCCCCAGCAGATCAACTTCAACACCGTGGCCGGCGGCACCCAGTCGGACCGTCGCGCCGCGCTGGTGAACAACGGCGCCAAGGACTGCAGCGTCACCGACATCACCGACCCCAACGCGCCCTTCGCGATCGTCAACAAGCCCGCGCTGCCCTTCTCGGTCGCCCCCGGCGCCTCGGTCGAGCTCACGGTGCGCTTCAGCCCGCCCGCCGGCCCGGTGCAGCCGTACATGGACAGCTTCCAGGTCACCTCGGATGAGCCCGGCGCCGGCGCCACCACCACCGTGGACCTCGTGGGCCAGGGCGGCGGCACCCCGCAGTGCGCGCTCAACGTGGTCCCCTCCGGCAACGACCTGCCCCTCACCATGCGCGACGGCCGCCTGCAGTTCGGCGCGGTGAACATCGGCTACAGCAAGGTCCTCCCGATCCGGGTCGAGAACGTCGGCAACGCGGATTGCACCCTCCAGGGCGTCAACCTCACCACCGAGGCGCCCTCGGAGTTCAGCGTGGCCCCGAGCATGCCGGTGCCCCACGCCATCCCGCCCGGCGGCGCGTCGATCCTCGCGGTGACCTTCGCCCCCACCCGCGAGGCGACGAACCTGCTCGGGCTCTACGGCGGCCTCAGGAACTACGTGAACTTCACGGTGGCCGGCCCGGCGCTCGCCCAGACCGACTGGGGCATCTCGCTGTCCGCGCAGCCCACCGTGCCGTCGATCGACGTGCTGCCCCCGAACGTGGACTTCGGCGTGGTCACCTGGGACCGCCCCCAGGCCCCCGACAACCGGAGCTCGTGCGGCTCGCAGACCCGCACCGTGAACGTCTACAACTCGGGGAACGGCGCGCTGCAGGTCACCGGCGTCAGCATCGACGCGACCTCGGACCCGGTGTTCCTCGTGACCCAGGTGCGGCAGGGCGGCGGCGGCGGGGTGATCAACCCGCCCTACAACAGCATCACCGTGAACCCGGGCGGGAACATCGAGGTAGATCTGCGCTTCTTCCCGAGCCGCGCGAACCCCGGCGCCCACCAGGGGCTCCTGGTCATCGACAACACCGTGACCAACCCCAACGGGTCGGGCTCGCCCCTCACCGTGCCGCTGGCGGGCGAGGGCACCACGAACTCGTCGCAGACCGACATCTTCGATCAGCTCACCGACAACAAGATCGACATCCTGTGGGTGGTCGATGACTCCGGCTCGATGAGCGAGGAGCAGAACCTGCTCGCGCAGAACTTCTCGTCGTTCATCAGCTTCGCCGACGGCCTCGGCGTGGACTACCAGGTCGGCGTCACCACCACCGAGGTGAACGACCCCGCGACCTCCGGCGTGCTGTGGGGCTGCAGCGGCTTCAACAAGATCATCCGGGCCTCCGACGCCAACCGCGTGGCGGCGTTCCAGTGCGCGGCCAACGTCACCAACCCGCCGAACGGGAACTCGCGGCCCAACCCCGGCGGCTCCGACGAGCAGGAGGCTGGCTTGCAAGCGGCGCGCTTCGCGCTCGACGTGCCCAACGTGACCGGCGCCAACGCGGGCTTCCTGCGTCAGGACGCGCGCCTCGCGGTGATCATGGTGTCCGACGAAGAGGATCAGTCCGACGGCTCGGTGAACCTGTACATCGACTTCTTCCGCAACCTGAAGGGCTTCCGGAACCCGCAGCTGGTCAGCGTCTCCGCCATCGCAGGCGACGTGCCGGGCGGCTGCGCGACGGCGGAGGCGGGCACCCGCTACCAGCAGGCGGTGCAGGCGCTCGGTGGTCAGTTCGGCTCGGTGTGCTCCTCGTCGTGGAACGCGATGCTGCAGAACATCGGCCTCGGCGTGTTCGCGCTCCGCAGCTCGTGGACCCTCTCGCGGCAGGCGGATCCGGCCACGATCACCGTGCGCGTGAACGGGGCCAGCGTGCCCCAGAACGCGGCCAACGGCTGGAGCTACGACCCCGCGTCGAACAGCGTCTCCTTCAGCGGCACCGCGATCCCGCCGCCCGGCGCGCGCATCGAGGTGCAGTACGGCGCGATCTGCCTGCCGTAGGGCCGTCTACGCTTTCTTCCTGACTTCAACCCCCGTGTGCAGCGGCGACAACGTGCCGCACGCCGCTGCACACGCGAGTATCAGCGTGGGCCGAGCCAACGCGTCCGATCCGGTATCGATTGCCGCCCATCTCGACCCCTGACAGCTTCGCCTCGTGAACGGCGACGCGGTCCTGGAGCTGACGGGGCTGGACGCCCTGATCGCCGCCCTGATCGCACGGGGATATCGAGTCATCGGCCCCCGCGTGCAGGACGGCGCGATCGTGCTGGACGAGCTCCAGCACGCGGCGGATCTGCCGGTAGGGGTGAAGGACGAACAATCCCCCGGTCGATATCGCCTGGCGCCCCGCTCCGATAACGCCCACTTCGGTTACGTGGTGGGCCCCCACGCCTACAAGCGCGTGTTCCACGTCCCGGTCGAGACCCTCTTTCGGGTCCGCCGGGACGGGCGCGGCTTCGAGGTGACGGAGACCCCCGTGGACGCCCGGCCGGTGGCCCTCTTCGGGGCCCGCGCCTGCGACGTGGCGGCCACCACCGTGCAGGACCGGGTCCTGGCCGAGGGCGCCCATCCCGACCCCAGGTACGTGGCTCGGCGCAAGGACGCCTTCGTGGTGGCGGTGGCCTGCAACGAGCCCGGCGCCACCTGCTTCTGCGCGTCCATGAACACCGGGCCGCGGCCCGCCGACGGCTTCGATCTGTCGCTCACCGAGCTCCTCCCCGAGCCGGGGGTGCCGCACCGCTTCTACGTCGAGGTCGGCACGGAGCGGGGGCGCGCGGTGCTGGACGAGGTCGCGCACGCCCTCCCGAGCGACGAGGATCGGCGGCGGGCCCGAGCGCTCGCCGACGCCGCGGTGGCCTCGATGGACAAGCACCTGGAGACCCGCCACCTGCGGGACCTCCTCATCGACAACCCGGAGCACCCGCGCTGGCGGGCGGTGGCGGAGCGTTGCATCACCTGCACCAGCTGCACCCTGGTGTGCCCGACCTGCTTCTGCTCGTCGATGGACGACGTGACCTCGCTCGAGGGCGAGGCGGAGCGGGTCCGGCGCTGGGACTCCTGCTTCACGCGCTCCTACTCGTACATGCACGGGGGCCCGGCCCGCCCGTCGGTGGAGGCGCGGTATCGGCACTGGCTGACCCACAAGCTGGCCGGTTGGATCGATCAGTTCGGGAGCTCGGGCTGCGTCGGGTGCGGCCGGTGCATCACGTGGTGCCCGGCCGGCATCGACCTCACCGAGGAGGTGGCGGCCATCCGCGCGGACGTGAAGGCGGCGCGCGGCGCGTCGAAGGAGGCATGATGGAGACCCATTCGTTGGCGCGGGCGCTCGCGCAGAACACCTTGCTCACGAAGCTGTCCATGGACCACCTGGAGTTCCTCTCCGGGTGCGCCAAGAACGTGCGGATCTCGGCTGGCGAGTACCTGTTCCGGGAGGGGGAGGACGCAAACGAGCTCTTCCTCATCCGGCGGGGCGTCATCGCCCTCGAGGTCTACGCGCCGCCCCGGAGCACCATGTCGGCGGAGACGGTGGGCTCGGGCGATCTGCTGGGCTGGAGCGTGCTCTTCCCGCCCCACACCTGGTCGATCGACGCCCGGGTCCTGGAGGACGCCTTGCTCTTCTCGATCGACGGCGCGTGCCTGCGGAAGAAGCTCGAGGCGGATCACGACTTCGGCTACCACCTGATGCGGGTGGTGCTGGAGCACGTGCACCGGCGCCTGGAGCGCCTGCGCCTGCAGCAGCTCGACGTCTATCGGACGGAGTCGATATGAGCGCCGCGGTCGACATCGGCCTGGCGCCGATGCTCCCCAGGCCCGCGCGGATCACCCGGGTGGTGAAGGAGACCGCGGACACCTTCACCCTCCACCTGGAGCCGCCAGACGGCAAGCTGGCCTTCATGCCTGGCCAGTTCAACATGCTCTACGTGTTCGGGGTGGGAGAGGTGCCGATCTCCATCAGCGGTGATCCCGACGCGCCCGAGGTGCTGGTGCACACCATTCGGGCGGTGGGCGCGGTGACCAAGGCGCTCATGGCGATGGTCCCCGGCGACGTGGTGGGGGTCCGCGGCCCCTACGGCAACGCCTGGCCGGTGGGGGAGGGGATGCGCCGGGACCTGGTGGTGGTGGCGGGCGGCATCGGCCTCGCGCCGCTGCGCCCGGTGATCTACCACGCGCTCTCCCACCGCGCGGACTTCGACCGGGTCTACGTGCTCTACGGGACCCGCACCCCCAGCGACATCCTCTTCGAGGAGGAGCTGCGGGCGTGGCGCGCGCGCTTCGACATGGAGGTGGAGCTGACGGTGGACCGTGGCCTCGCCGGCTGGTCCGGTCGCACCGGGGTGGTCACCACCCTGATCGAGCGGGCCGACTTCGCGCCGGAGTCCGCGGTGGCGATGGTGTGCGGGCCGGAGGTGATGATGCGCTTCGCGGCTCGCGAGCTGGCGCAGAACGGGGTGGAGGAGGAGCGGATCTTCGTCAGCCTCGAGCGCAAGATGAAGTGCGGGGTGGGGCTGTGCGGGAACTGCCAGCTCGGCCCCGAGCTGCTGTGTCGAGACGGCCCGATCTACCCCTACAGCCGGGCGCGCCGCCTCTTCGCGGTGAGGGAGCTGTGAGATGAGCAACGGACCGAGCCTCGGCGTCTTCAAGTTCGCGTCCTGCGATGGGTGTCAACTCAGCCTGCTGGACTGCGAGGACGAGATCCTGGCGGTGGCGAAGGCGGTGCGCATCGCCAACTTCCCGGAGGCCTCCCGCGCGGTGGTGGAGGGCCCCTACGACGTGGCCCTGGTGGAGGGCTCGGTGACCACCGCCCACGACCTGCAGCGCCTGCTCCGGGTGCGGCAGGAGAGCCGGGTCCTGGTGACCATCGGCGCCTGCGCCACCGCGGGGGGCATCCAGGCCCTCCGGAACGCGGCGGACGTGGCGGAGTACACCCGGGTGGTCTACGCCCACCCCGAGTACATCAACACCCTGGAGCGCTCCACCCCGATCGCCGAGCACGTGAAGGTGGACTACGAGCTCCGGGGCTGCCCGGTGAACAAGCGCCAGCTCCTGGACGTGCTGCTGGCGCTCCTGCACGGGCGCAAGCCGGACATCCACCCGCACCCGGTGTGCGTGGAGTGCAAGATGGCTGGCACCACCTGCGTGCTGGTGGCCAACGGCACCCCCTGCCTGGGCCCGGTGACCCACGCGGGGTGCGGCGCCCTGTGCCCGAGCTACGCCCGCGGCTGCTTCGGCTGCTACGGGCCGGCGGAGGACGCCCGGGTCGGCGCGCTCGCGGGGCCCCTGGCCGCGTCAGGGGCGAAGCCGGACGAGCTCGTGCGGCTGTACAGCACGTTCAACGTGGCCGCGCCCGCCTTCCAGGAGGGGCAGCGGCTGGCGCGCGAGGGAGGAGCATCCAAGTGAGCGAGGCACGGACCATCAAGGTGGACTACCTGGCCCGGGTCGAGGGCGAGGGCGCGCTGACCGTGGTCGTGAAGGACGGCGTGGCCCAGGACGTGCGCCTGTCGATCTTCGAGCCGCCGCGCTTCTACGAGGGCTTCCTGCGCGGCCGCGGCTTCCGGGAGGTGCCGGACATCACCGCGCGGATCTGCGGGATCTGCCCGGTGGCGTATCAGATGAGCAGCTGCCAGGCGATGGAGGACGCCCTCGGCTGGGTGGTGCCGGAGCCGCTGCAGCGCCTGCGGCGCCTCTTGTACTGCGGAGAGTGGATCGAGAGCCACGCGCTCCACATGTTCATGCTCCACGCCCCGGACTTCCTCGGGGTGCAGGACGTGGTGGCCCTGGCCGAGCTCCACCCGGAGTGGGTGAAGGCCGCCCTGCACATCAAGAAGACCGGGAACGAGCTGATGCGGATCGTGGGCGGGCGCGAGATCCACCCCATCAACGTGCGGGTGGGGGGCTTCTACCGCGCCCCGCGCAAGGCCGAGCTCGCCGCGCTCCTGCCGGACCTCGAGTCCTCGCTGCAGGAGGCGCAGGCGGCCTTGCCGTGGCTGGCCACCTTCGATTACCCCGAGCTGGAGCGCGACTGGGAGCTGGTCACCCTCAAGCACCCCGAGGAGTACCCGTTCTGCCGGGGGAACATCGTGTCCTCGCACGGGATCGACGTCCCGTTCTCGGGGTTCCCGGACCACTTCGAGGAGCGCCACATGGCGCACTCCAACGCGCTGCACGCGGTGGTGAAGGCCCGGGGGCACTACCACACCGGGCCGATGGCCCGCTTCAACCTGTGCTTCGACACCCTGGGCGAGGCGGCGAAGGCCTCGGCGGCGCAAGTGGGGTTGACGGTCCCCTGCATGAACCCCTTCAAGAGCCTGCTCGTGCGCGGGGTGGAGCTCATCCAGGCCCTCGACGAGGCGGTGCGCATCGTCGCGGACTATCGGCCGCCCTCCGAGCCCTTCGTGGAGGGCCCGGTGCACGCGGGGACGGGGCACGGGGCCTCGGAGGCCCCGCGGGGGATGCTCTATCACCGCTACACGATCGACGACGCCGGCTTGATCACCGACGCGGTCATCGTGCCCCCCACCGCCCAGAACCAGGGGACGATCGAGGACGATCTGCGCGCGCTGGCCCCCCAGCTGGCCACCCTGCCCCTCGAGGACGCCACCTGGCGGGCCGAGCAGGCGGTGCGGAACTATGACCCGTGCATCTCCTGCGCGACCCACTTCCTGAAGCTGAGGTTCGAGGAGGCCAGCTGATGTGGGTGGCGGGCCTCGGTCAGGTCGCGGCGGGGGACGACGGGGTCGGCCTGCGGGTCATCGAGCTGCTCATGCAGGCTGA
This sequence comes from Deltaproteobacteria bacterium, assembly GCA_020632995.1. Classification (GTDB taxonomy): domain Bacteria; phylum Myxococcota; class Kuafuiibacteriia; order Kuafuiibacteriales; family Kuafuiibacteriaceae; genus JACKEN01. Next base: position 85,420 of record JACKEN010000012.1, read on the forward strand.
CCTGCCCGAGGGGGTGAGCCTCCACCGCCTCGCGGACCCGGTGGAGCTGGTGCCCCTCCTCGGCACGGGCGAGGCCGGGGTGGTGGTGGACGCGGTGCTCGCTGCGCCCCCCGGGGTGACGCGGGTGCTGACCGAGGACGAGCTGGATCCGAGCCCGAGCGCGGCGGTGTCGAGCCACGGGCTCTCGGTGCTCCAGGCGGTGCGCCTGGCCCGCGCAATCCACCCTGCCGTGCGCCCCGTGACCTTCGTGGCGATCCAGATCGCGGCCCCCACCGCCCACCATCACGGGCTCTCGCCCGACGTGGAGGCCGCGGCCCTGGAGGCCGCCGCCCTCGTCCTTGCCACAGCTCAGGCCGGCGGCATCACCACGCTGAGGCCGTAGTTCCGCGCGGCCTCCTTCTGGGCGGCCGGCGTGACGGCGTAGCCGGTGTTCACGCCCTCCCAGCCGATGAAGTAGTCGTTGGCGTTCAGGCCCTCGGACTGGTGCATGCCGGTGACGCCCCGGTGCAGCCACACCGAGACCTGCTGGTGCTCGGCCTTCAGGCCGCGCTCGGCCGCCACCTGGTTGGCCATCTGGGCATCCGCGATCATGAAGGGCACCTTCATGGCCGCGGCCTTGGCCATCGAGTGCTGGTACATCAGCTTCTGCTCGGCCGCCCCGGGGTGGCCCGCGGGGGTGGGCATCGGGTGGTCCATGTACAGGGCGAGGCCCTTGTAGCCGTTCGGGAGCTCGACCCGGAGCAGGCGCAGGCAGCCCCGGCCGATGGGGGTGTCGTCCCGCATCGCGCGGATCATCTTGTACTGGGAGCCGGAGATGAACTCCGCCAGGCTCGCCCGGTTGTGACCGCGGCTGGCGTCGAGGCAGGACCCGCCGCCGAACGACTTCATCCATGCGTCCAGGGTGTCGTCGTCCGCCGCGTAGACGCCCTGCCGGGCCTGGGTCGGGGCGGGCTTGACCACCGCCACCGCGGACTCCAGCGCGTCGAGGAAGCCGGCCTGCCGCCGCCGCCGGAGCACGCCCATCGCGGCCTGGGCCAGGGGCTTGAGCTCGGCGAGCGCGCCCTGGGCGTCGGCGGGGAACCCGTCGGCGAACTGCCGCTTCAGCCCCTGCTCGAGCTCGATGAGGGCGAGGCGCTCCTGGATCGGCCCCATGGCCTTCGAGGCGTCCCGGTGGGCCTTCGAGCCCTTCTTGGCGTCGCGCAGGGTCGCCAGCAGCTCGTCCCGCTGCTTGCCGAGCGCCTTCTGCGAGGCCTGGTTGTAGCCCACGTCCTCGAAGCCGCGGCCGGCGAGCGGGACGTTGGCCTTGAGGGTCTTGGCCACCCCCTTGAGGAGCTGCAAGGCCTCTTGCGCAGCGGGATCGTCCGCGGCCTGGACCGCCTGACCCTGGGCCGAGGTCGTCATGGGTCGGATCCACGCCTCGAGCTGCTCGGGCCGGAGCGGGGCCAGGTGCTCCCTGGCGGACGCGCTCTCGTACTTGGGCGCGGGCCAGGTGCCGTCGGCGTGCGCCCGTATGGCCTCCAGCACCGGCGGGAGGAAGTACCCACCGGCGGTGCCGTGCAGCGCGCTGTCGAGGAAGGCGACGAAGGCCCCGATCTCGGCCGAGCACTTCTCGAGGATCGCGCCGCCGGTGGGATCGAGGTTGGCCACGTTGCCCAGGTCGATCCCCTGCAGCGCCGCGCCCAGCTTCGCCGCCTTCATCGCCTCGACCGGGTTCTTGGCCTCGTTCAGCCCCTGGATCAGCTGATCCCAGGGGACGGCGTGCGCGTTGCCCTGCCGGTGCTCGGCCGCCACGTAGGTCGCCGCGGCGGCCTTGGCCTTGGCGTCGGAGGGGCTCTTGGCGAGGGCGGTGAAGAAGTCTGCGCGCCCGGTCTGGGCCACGGCGAAGATGGCGTCGCGCAGCGCGCGCACGTGGGCGTGGGAGCGGGTCGAGCTCATCTCACCCACCACCCAGGTCAGCTCGGGCGCGGGCAGGGTGCGGGCCGCGGTCATCGCCACCTCGACCGGCAGGACGGGGTGGGCGGCCACGTAGGCGGCCACGCTCTTCTTGGCGTCGCGCCCCGCCCCGCGGGCGGCCACCAGCCCGCCCGGCTCGGCCGCCGCGGCGGTGAAGTCCGCGCTGATCCGCGGCAGGTCGACCTGCCGCGGATCGCGATCGAAGCGCCCCAGGTTGGCCGCGATCTGCACCGCCACCCGCACCGTGTCGGCGGCGTTCTTGCCTCTCAGGTGCGCCGCGGACTGCTGGAGCAGGGTGTTGAAGAAGGGCACCGGGTCGTGCAGGAAGGCCTGCTGGTGGGCGAGGTCGATGAGCCCCGGCTCGCCGCCCCGGCCGCGCTCGAGGAGCGCGGTCACGTCGAGCCCCGGCAGGTGAGCTTGCACCGTCTGCACCAGGGACCCGATCCGATCGATGGTGCCCAGGTCGAGGTCGCCGGGGCTGCGGGCCGCTGCGGTGGCGACCTGCCGGGTGTTTGCGGCCAGCTGCAGCCCGATCCGCTGGTGGACCATCTGGAAGCGATCCGCGAACGCGCGGAGCTCCGCCGGATCCTGGATCCGCCGGGACTCGACGTGCAGGGCCTCCATCAGGTCCACCGGGTCGTGGTCGAGGCGCTCCAGCAGCACGGCGGCCGCCTGCAGGCCGGGGCCGGGGGGCAGGCGCTCGAGCTTGGCCAGGGCGGGGGCGAGATCGGCCTGGGCCGGATCCATCCCCACCGCGATGACGTGGGCCTTCAGGAGGGCGCCCGCGAGGTTGTTGGGGAGCTTGAGCCGATCGACCCTGGCCAGCGCGGCGCGGGCCTCGGGGGACTCCGCGAGCATCGCGTGGTGGTCGACGAGATACTGCAGGATGCCTTCCACTCCGGGGGCGCGGGCGGCGAGCTCGATCACCCGCGCGAGCGAGCCGTAGCCCGCCGCGGTCCCCTCGTCGGCCGCCCGCTGGACGCTGGGCAGGGCCCGGTTGGCCAGGGCCTCCACCAGGCCGAGCAGGGTGGCGGGGCCCGAGGGGTTGGCCTCCACCACCTTGGCCAGGGCGCCCATCATCGCATCGGCCGCCGCCCGGGCCGGGGTCCCCTCCGGGAGCCCGACCGTCAGCTCACCGAGCTGCCGGCTGAGGGCCTCGCGGGGCGCCGTCAACTCCGCCTGCACGTCCCGGAGGGCGGCGGTGAAGGCCGCGTTCGAGTCGTCGGGGGTCTCGCGCAGCGCGCGCTGGAAGGTCCCCACGATGCGGCCGAGCTCGCCCTGGTCACAGCCCGTCACCGGGACCGCGCGGCCGAGGTACTCCGCCGCCTGCTGCCAGATCGCGGGGCGCTGGCTGGACTTCAGCTCGGGCCGCCGCGACTCCACCGCCTCCACCACGTTGCGGAAGCCGAACATGAGCGACGACACCCCGGCGCGGCCCTCGAGCTCATCGAGCAGGCCCAGGATCATCGTCTTGGCGGCCTCGGCGTGCTTGCCCGCGGGGACGTCGCGGGTGTTGCCCCGGGGCTCGAGGAGGGAGGAGAGGGCGGCCATCGCCGGGATCAGGTTGTCGTGGGGCCCGACGGCCTCCACCAGCCCGCGCATGGCGCGGATGGAGCCGGACACCACCTGCCGCTTCTCCGCGTCGGGCAGGTGCTGGGTGCTCCGGCCCAGCGCGTTGTAGAAGGCGTCCACCGCGCGGCCGAACTGCGCGGCGCGGTGGGTCTTGAGCGCGGTCACCGCGGCGGCGATCGCCTGCATGTCGTCGCCCGAGTTGGCGACGCTGGCGCCGAGCCGCTTGAGGACCTTCTCGCTCGCGAGGGTGTCCTGCAGGAGGGGTTGCGCTGCCTTGGCCTTCGCCCCCTTGGGGGCCTCGGCCCCCTGGGGCTGCTGGGCTTGGACCCGGGTCTGGGACAGGCGATTCAACCAGCTCACGGCCGGTATCGTACATGGGACCACCTTTCGGGGGTAGCGCCGTGCGCGAGATCCGCCGCACGTCCGATGCGAGTAAACCCTTAAGAAGCACCGCGTTGACCCGACCCGAGCCCGGGTGCGAGATGGAGGCACCTTGGCGAGCGACGACGAGGGCCCGAAGTTCAACCGCCGGGGTCGCCTGGGGCGCTTCATGAAGCTGGGGGGCATGGCCGCCTCGGTCACCGGGTCGGCGATGGCGGAGCGCCTGACCCGGGCCTGGCGGCCGGAGGAGGCCCGCGAGGAGGCCCTCCGGGCCACCATGGTGGGGAACGCCCAGAAGATGGTGCGGGCGATGGGGGAGCTGAAGGGCGCGGCCATGAAGGTCGGCCAGATGCTCTCGGTGGTGCCCGACCAGGTCCCCGAGGAGGTTCGGCAGGAGCTGGCCGCCCTCCAGAAGGACACCCCGCCGATGTCCTACGAGCTGGTGGCCGCCCAGTTCGAGGCGGGCACCGGCACCCCCCTCCGGGACGCCTTCGCGTACTTCGATCCGGAGCCGATCGGGGCGGCGTCGATCGGGCAGGTCCACCGCGCGCGGACCTTCGACGGGACCGAGGTCGCGGTGAAGGTGCAGTACCCCGGCATCCTCGACACCCTCGACAGCGACCTGAAGAACCTCGGCATCCTGATCCAGACCGGCCGCATGTTGGCCGACAAGGAGCGCCTCGACGCGTTCATGGCCGAGATCCGCCGCGGGATCCTCGAGGAGGCGGACTACGCCCACGAGGCCGAGAACCTCGAGACCTTCGGCGAGCGCTTCAGCGCCTTCGAGGGGGTGGTGGTGCCGCGGGTGGTGCGGGACTTCACCTCCGACACCGTCCTCACCATGGGGTACCTCGAGGGCGAGAAGCTGGACCAGGCGATCGAGAAGCTGGACCAGCCCGCGCGCGACGAGGCGTGCCTGCGCTTCGCCCGCCTCGTCATCTGGTCCTTCCACGAGCAGCAGATGCTCCACGCAGATCCCCACCCCGGGAACTTCCTGCACATGCCGGACGGGCGCCTGGGCCTGTTGGACTTCGGCTGCGTCCGCACCTACGACCCCAAGTTCACCGACGGGTGGCTGAAGGTCATCGTGGCCAAGTGGCGGCACGAGAAGGACCACCTGCGCGAGCTGTTCGACGAGCTGGGCTACGCCCCCATGAAGGGGAGCAAGGGCCTCACCAACCAGCAGCTGCACGAGCTGACCGACATCACCACCGCGCCGTTCCTCTACGACCGCGAGTTCGACTGGGGCGCGTGGAAGCCGCGCCCGGCCCTGGAGGCCTTCGCCAAGGCGAACCTGGCCGTCCTCCAGTACGCCTCGCCCCCCGAGGCGATCTTCTACTTCCGCGTCTCGGCCGGGGTGTGGGGCCTGCTGACCCGGGCCGGCGTGAAGGCCAACTTCCATCGCATCGCAAGAGAGGTTGCGGAGCGGCGCGGCCTGCTGTGAGCACCGCCCCACCCCCGCTCGGCCTCGCCACGCTGTTGGATCGCAGCCTGGCCTGCACCCGGCAGGTGCTCCTGCCCTCGCTCCCGTGGGCCGCGCTGGTGGCGCTGCCGCTCGTCCTGTCGGGGCGGGCCGCGCTCTTCGCCGCGCCCCCCGGGGTCATCCTGGCGTCGCCGTGGCGCGCCCTCGCGGTGGCGGTGGGGTGGGGGGTGGCCCTCGGGGCGGCCCAGGCCCTGGCCACCGGGGCCCTCGCGGCGGGGGTGCAGCCCGCGGTGGTGGCCTGGGCGGGGGGCGGGCGCCTCGGCGCTGGCGAGGTGGTGCAAGCTGGCCTGCGCGGCCTGGCCCGCGGCCTCCTCGGCGCCGGGCTGCCGCTGTTGGCGTGGCTGGCGCTGGTCGCGCCCGCGGTGGGCGCCCTCGCGGTGGTGGTGGCCAGGTCCGACGGCGCGGCAGATTGGGTCGCGGTGGTGGTGTTGGCCCTCGTCGCTCTGTTGTGGGGCACGGCCGCCGCGGCGCTCGTGGTGGGGAAGCTCGCCCTGGCCCTCCCCGCTGCCCTCGCGACCTCGGCCCGGGCCCCGGCCATCCTGCGCGCGGCGGCGGACGGCGTGAAAGGCAACCTGCGGACCACCCTGGGCCTGGCCGCGCTCCTGTTCGGGGCGTGGCTCGGCCTCGCCGCGCTGGCCGCGCTGGCCGCCCCGGCGCCCGACGTGGTCTCGCTCTCCACCGCGGCCCTCGAGGCGGTCTGGCCGGCGCTGGTGTCGGCGCAGGCGCTCGGCCAGGCCCTGGCGCAGGGCCTGGCCCTGTTGGTGGCGGTGCCGGGCGTGGCCGCGATCACCCTGCTCTGGCAGGCCCGGCCGGGCGCCGGTGAGCGGCCCCGGTCCGCTCAGTAGGGGAAAAAAGCCCTTTGCGTCAGGCCCCCTGCGGCCCTAGCGTGCCCGGGGCCCACCGATGCGCCGTCTCAGACTCCTGATCTTGCTCGCCGTGGTGGCGATCGGCGTGGGCGCCTATCTGCAGACCCGCGACATCGCCGATCAAGACCGGGTGGGGGCCCCGGCGGAGCCGCCGTACCTCACCCTGTTCCTCGTGGACGGCTTCGCGCCGGAGGTGTTCCAGAAGGCGCTGGCGGCGGGGCGCATGCCGAACCTGGCCAAGCTGATCGACGGCGGCGTCTACGTCCCCCAGGGGGTGTGCGCGTTCCCGAGCATGACCGCGTTCGGCTTCTACGGCTTCCTCACCGGGCGGGACGCGCCCACCGGTGGTCCGCTGGGGCTGCGCTGGTTCGATCGCACGAAGCACCGCGGTCCGTTCCGGCGCTACGTGGGGCGCACCAACGGTCTGCTCAACGAGGACATGATCACCACCGAGCGCACCCTCTTCGAGAAGTTCGCGCCGGAGCACAGCTTCAGCCTGAACTCCTACGCCAACCGCGGGGTGTGGACCTCGAAGAAGACCGGCGGCCTGTTCACCATGACCAAGTACAAGGATCACTGGTGGGTCGCGAAGCTGGTCAACGCCATCGGCCCGCTGCGGGAGCGGTTCGGCCCCGGCTGGGTGGAGGTCGAGCGGCGGGTGATCCAGATGGCGATCGACGATCTCCCCCACCGGCCCAAGATCCAGTGGGTGACCCTGGTCTCGCCGGACACCTACGGGCACGTCTACGGGCTCACCGACGAGTACGAGGAGCTGCTGGTGAGCATCGACGGCCTCATCGGCGACTACGTCGCGGCGGCCGCGGCGGCGGACGGCGGGGCGCCGCGCTACTACGCGGTGGTGGGCGATCACGGCGTGGAGTCGGTGCGCCGGCACTTCGACCCGGGTGAGATCTTCCGGCGGGTGGGGCTCGACGCGTTCCGTGGCCCCGCCACCCACCTGTTCGAGGACGAGCTCGAGGACGAGCGGGCCAGCTACGACGAGCACGACGCGGTGGTGGCCATCAACGGCAACCTGATGGCCTACGTCTACGTGAAGGCGCCCGACGCGCCCGCGCCCTGGTCGCGCCCGCCCACCTACGAGGAGCTCACCCACTACGCCACGCCCCAGGGCGAGATCGATCTGGTGGCGCGCTATCTGGCCGAGGAGGCGATCGAGCACGTCATCACCCGGCGCTCCGACGAGGTGTTCGAGGTGGCCAGCCGGCGCGGCGTCGGGTGGGTGACCACGTCGTCGGCCGGCTTCGCCTATCACGTGGTGTCGGGCGAGGACCCGCTCGGCTACGTCGGCGACCCGGTGGCGGGGCCGCTGGTGGGGAGCGGGCCGCACTCCGCGCGGGCGTGGCTGGAGGCGACCCAGGGCACCCTCTACCCCCACGGGGTGGTGCGGGTGGCGCGCCTCATGCTGCACCCCGGCGCGGGAGATCTGGTGCTCACCTCGGCCCCCGACTTCGATCTCGCGCCGGACTTCGAGCTCTTCGTCGGTGAGTACAACGGGGGCCACGGAGGCCTGCGCCGCAGCCAGATCCTGGCCCCGTACATCGTCTCCGGCCCCGGCATCCCCAAGGCCCAGGTCGACATCGCCACCGCCGAGGACATCGGCGCCACCCTCCACGTCTTGTTGAAAGCCCCCTTGCATGAGGATGCAGAGGGGCGCTCCCTGCTCCCGGAGACCGCACCGTGACCCAAGCACTCCGCTTCTCCAAGGCCGTCGGCGCGGGCCTCGGGCGCCTGGCCGCGTGGTCCGGTCGGCACCCGAAGTCCGTCCTCGCCCTGGCCCTGATCTCCGCCGTGGCCGCCGGCAACGAGGCGCGCACCCTCAAGATCCAGGCAGACCTGGTGGGCCTGTTGCCCGAGACCTTCGAGAGCGTCCAGAACGTCAACCGGTTCCAGGACACCTTCGGCGAGATCGGCTACGTGGTGGTGGTGGCGTCCGGGGCGGACAACGCCACCCTCAAGCGCTTCGCCGATGCCCTGGCCCCGCGCCTCGAGCGGCTGCCCGAGGTCCGCTACGTCGACCTGAAGCAGCCGACCAGCTTCCTGCAGGATCGGGCGCTCTACTACGTCGCCCTCGACAAGCTGGCCAAGCTCCACGACCAGGTGGAGGACCGCGCGATCTGGGAGAAGCGCAAGGCCAACCCGCTGTACGTCGACGTGGAGGACACCGAGGCCCCCAAGGTGGACATCGAGGGGTGGCTCAAGGAGGTGCAAGGCGACCAGCGGAGCTCCGACCGCGCGCGGACCGCCTACTACCTGGACGCGAAGGCGCACCGCATCGGCGTGTTCGCGAAGCCGAAGGGCAAGGGCCTCGATCTCGGCGCGGCGAAGAAGGTGGTCACCGCGGTCCGCAGCGAGACCGAGAAGGTGGTGGCCGACTTCCCGGGCGTCACCTTCGAGCTGGGCGGCGGCGCCACCAAGAAGGTGGACCAGCAGCGGATGATCGAGGACGACCTCCGGGTCTCGACCTTCGTGGCCCTGGCCCTGGTGCTCCTGTACCTGGGCTTTCACTTCCGCCGGATCGCCGCCATCGTGCTCATCCTGGTGCCGCTCCTCGTCGGCGTCGTGTGGAGCTTCGGCTTCGCGGCGCTGATGTTCGGCGTCCTCAACATCCTCACCGCGTTCATCGGCGCGATGCTCCTGGGCCTCGGCATCGACCACGGCATCCACCTGTTGGGCCACTACCAGGTGGAGCGCGCGCGGACGGCGGACCTCTTCGAGGCGCTCGAGAGCGCGTTCACCGCCACCGGGGTCGGCGCGGTGACCGCCACCATCACCACCATGGTCGGCTTCTTCGGCCTGGGCTTCTCCGAGATGCGGGCGTTCAGGGAGTTCGGGATCATCGCGGGCACCGCCATGTTCCTGCTCCTGTTCGCGTACATCACGGTGCTCCCGGCGCTCCTCGCCCTGGCGGAGGGGTGGGGCTGGCGCCCGAGCACCGCGGGTGAGGACGCGCAACCTCACTTGCTGCTGCGGCTGATCCGACGCCCCGGCCTCGTGGGCGTGGTGGTGACGGTGGTCTCCGGGATCTCCATCTACGGGCTCACGCACCTGGAGTTCGACTTCAACTTCCGCAACCTCGTGGCCAGCCAGGAGACCTCGTTCCGCCTCGACGCGGTGATCGATGGCCTGCTCGGCTACTCCCAGGCCCCGGTGGCCGTCCTCACCCACGGGGTCGAGGACGAGGCGGCGGTGACGAAGGCGCTCAGGGACCACATCGCGAGCGTGGACGGCGCCTCGACCATCGATCTGGTGGCGAGCACTCAGGACCTCGTCCCCCCGCAGCAGGAGGAGAAGCAAGAGCTCCTGCAGGACATGCAGCGGGACATCGACAACCTGGACGAGAGCCAGCTCCCCGAGGCCCACCGCGATCGCCTGCCGGAGGTGAAGCGGATGGTCCGGGCCGAGCCCTTCGGCTACGACGACCTCCCGATCGAGCTCAAGCGCCGCTTCATGACCCTCTCGGGCAAGCGCGGCAGCTTCGTCCTCGTCTACCCCGCGGTCGACCTCAGCCACGGCGCCCGCGCCGCCGACTTCGCGGCCGAGGTCCGGAGCGTGAAGACCGGCACCACCTCGGTCGCCGCGGCGGGCGGCCCGATGGTGATGGCCGACGTCTTCAACATGGTGGTCCGGGAGGCGCCCCCGACCCTCGGCCTCACCATCCTCCTCGTGCTGATCGTGACCTGGCTCCTGGTGGGGCGCTTGCAAGCTGCCCTGCTCGTCCTGGGGCCCGCCTTGATGACCCTCCTGTTCACGCTGGGCCTGCTCCCCTTCACCTCCATCCCCCTCAACTACCTGAACGTGGTGATCATCCCCGTCCTCTTCGGCCTCAGCGTCGACGGCGGCGCCCACCTGGTCACGCGGACCCACATGGGCGGTGAGTTCGACGACCTCGTCAGGGAGGTCGGCCGGGGGGTGGCCGGCTCGATCCTCACCACCGCGCTGGGCTTCGGCGCGCTCTTGAGCGCAGACCACCTGGGCCTGCGCTCGTTCGCGTCGCTCGCGTTGTTCGGCCTCGCGAACAACATCGTGGCGGCGCTGGTGGTGACCCCGGCCCTGCTCCTGTGGTCGATGCGCCGGACCGCGCGCCGCGCATCAAGGTAGCCCGGGGACCCAAGGCCAACTAAAGTCGGGGGATGAGGCCCACCCCGACCTTGTCCTCGAACGCCTCCCGGGGGATGCGGTCCAGCCCGCGCTCGGGCTCGACCACCTCGCGCTTTGGGTCCACGCGGAGCGCGCCGCGCTCCTTGCTGCTGCGGCCCCGGGGCGCCCGGAGGTAGACCCAGTCGGCGTCCATGTGATCGAAGACGAAGAGGCGCTCGCCCCGGGCGTAGAGCACGGTGACGAAGACGGGGGGCATGCGCTGGGGCTCGGCCGGCACGCGGGCGAGGTGGCGCAGCGCGTTCGCGGCGCCCGCGGCGACGGTGAAGTTGACGCCGAACAAGAGGCCCAACGCGCGCGACACCACGTCGGCGTCGACCCCGTGGCCGCCGGGCATGATGAAGGTTGGCCTGCGGCCGCGCCCCGCGGGCTGCGCGAGCTCGGCCAGGCCGGTGAGGGCGAGGCGGAGCGGTGAGCTGCTCGAGTTGAGGGTGAGCTCCGGATCCGCGCGCAGGCACGCGCCGAGGTCCAGGGCCGCGGGCCCCGCCATGGGCGCCACCAGCTCGTCCGAGACCAGGTGCCGCCACAGCCGCACCAGCTCGGCCGGGGCGCAGTCGGCGAGGGCGAACTCCATGATGCCCAGCACCCCCGGGCTCCCCTCCTCGAACGAGAGCCGCTCCGGGTGAGCGAGGGCGCCGAGCACCACCGCCACCGCCTTGTCGCGGGTCAGGCCGCGGACCTCCAGGCCCTGCACCCAGCCGCGGCCCATCACCAGGTGCTCGAGGTGGGTCACCAGCGCCTGGTCCTGCAGGTCGCGGTCCTCGAGGGCGGAGCGCCCGCGCAGGCGCCGCGCCGCCACCTGGGCGAGCCGGACCCGCCCCTCGGGGCCGACCGCCTCGAAGCACCGGAACAGGGCGGGGCGCTCCCCTGGGCTCAGCCGCCGCACCGCGCCGCTCTTGAGCAGGGCGAGCGCGGCCTTGGTGGTGGTGGCGTCGCGCGGGGACGCGGCCACCGCGGTGAGCAAGAGGGCTTGCTCCTTGGGCGCGAGGCTCGAGTAGTGCTTCTCGTTGAGCAGGCGCTCCAGCGCGCGCTTGGGCGAGGTGCCGGCCTCCTGGTGGGGGCTGTCGTAGCCGCCCGAGCAGACCTCGTCGCAGATCGCCATCGCCGCCGGCTCGAGCTCACCCCGCACGAGGCGCAGGGCCGGGGTGCGGATGTGCTCGAGGCGCTGCCCCATCGCCTGCAGCGCGTGCTCCTTCAGCGCCTCGCCCGCGGCGTCGGTGCCCAGCTGGGCCAGCCGATGCCGAGGCACCACCGTGGGCGCCTCAGGGATGGGCGGCGGCGCGGGGCGCGGAGCCGGCCCCTCGCGGCGGCGCACGAGCCGGAAGCCGGGCTGGTTCTGCTCGGTCCAGGTGTGCCCGACCCGCGGTGGCTCCGCGGCGAGCACGGTCTCGTCGTCGTCCAGGAACGCCGCGGCCCGAGGCGCGGGGGCCGGCGCCGACGCGGGGGGCGCGACCGCCGGGGTGGGGCCGGTCTCGACCGGGGTGGGGTCGGTCTCCAGCCGTGGGGCCGGGCCGGGCCGTGGAGGGGGGGGCGCGTCGCGGCGGGCCCGGGCCCGGCCGCCGGTGGTGGGGTCCCGGCGCTTCTCCTTGGGCCGCGGGCGGGTGACCAGGGGATCGGCGGGGGCCTCCAGCACGGTGTCGGCCCGGTCGGGCGCAGGGGCGCGGGCGGGGCGCGGCGCCTCGGCCGGGGGCATCACCGGCGGCGCGGGGGTCGGCCGGACGTAGGTCCGCGTCTCCTCCTCCGCTTCGGGGGCCCTGGGCACCGGCGCCGGGGCGGCGGCGGGCATCAGCCGGGCCTCCGGGCTCACCCGGGGGAGCTCGCCGCCGTCCCGAGGCAGCCCCTCCAGGGCCGACTCCAGCTCGGCCGCGGCGGCCGCGAGGTCGTCCTCGCCGTGCTCCATGCGATCGTAGATCGACGACCCGACCTCGGAGCTCTCGCTCGCCTGCATCGGGGCGGTGGGGGGCACGTACACCGGGGCCGGCTCGGGCGCGCCCGGCTCCTCGAGGACGGTCTGCTCGGGGATCGACGCCTTACGCTCGATGAGGGGGTTCTGCCGCCGGACCCTGACCTGCATCGTCTGCAGGTACCGCTGGTCGTTGGGCTTGTCCCGGGTCACCGCCGGGCAGCATACCCCCATAAATCCATTGCGTCTCCACCCGGGCCCATAGTTGAGTGACCCTCACGTGAGCGGTCACATCCACATCAAGAGCCCGGCAGAGATCGAGGCGATGCGGGCGGCCTGCCTGCTCGCGGCCAGGACCCTGCGGATGGCGGCAGACCTGGTGAAGCCCGGGGTGAGCACCGAGGAGATCAACGAGGCGGTGCACACGTACACCCTCGAGGCGGGCGCGATCCCCGCGCCGCTCAACTACGGCGGCGACCTCAGCCGCGGCGTGCCGCCGTTCCCCAAGTCGGTCTGCACCTCGGTGAACGAGGTGGTGTGCCACGGCATCCCGTCCAAGAAAGAGATCTTGCGCGAGGGCGACATCATCAACGTCGACGTCACCTCCGTCCTGGACGGTTTCTTCGGCGACACCTCCCGCACCTTCATGGTCGGCGAGGTCGCGCCCGAGACCAAGAAGCTGGTCGAGGTCACCTACGAGTGCATGATGCGCGGCATCCGGGCCATCCGGCCCAACGGGCGCATCCGCGACATCGGCGCCGCGATCGAGGACTACGCCCACAAGTTCGGCTACGGCGTGGTGCGCGAGTACGTGGGTCACGGCATCGGCCGGACCTTCCACGAGCCGCCGCAGGTCCCCCACCACCGGGCGGGCGGCGCCAACCCGCGGCTGCGGCCGGGCATGATCTTCACGGTGGAGCCCATGATCAACCTGGGCACCCACGAGACCGCGCTGGACAGCCGCGACCACTGGACGGTCCGCACCGCCGACGGTCGGCTCTCGGCCCAGTTCGAGCACACCATCCTCGTCACCGAGGACGGCTACGACATCCTCACGGACTGGGCGCTGCTGGACTGAGCACGAAGCGCAGCCCGAGCCCGGGGAGGCCGCAGTCCTCCGCGGTGTCGCAGCTGTCGTCGAGGGCGCCGAGGGCCTCGACCAGGCGCTCGTAGCTCACCCCCGGCCCCACCCGCACCAGGAGCGGCGCGTCGGGCCGGGTCCGGTCGTCGACGTGGCGCAGCCCGCGGATGGCCTCCGCCGCCTCGCGGCGCCAGGTGGAGCGTGCGCTGGGGAGGCGGGCCGGGCCGACCACCAGCTCGTCCGCGTTCACCTGCACCGTCACGCCCGCTTGCGCGGGGGGCTCCTTCGGGAGCTCCAAGCGCAGGTCGGCTTGCGCCGTGGCGTAGCCCAGGTCGCGCTGCAGGATCAGGTGGAACTGCTCGGCGCCCGCCCTCGCGTGGAGCCAGCGCAGGGTGGGGATCACCGCGTCGGAGGCGCTCACCGCGGCGTGCCCCACGATGGTGACCCCGCCCTTGCCCTTGAAGCTCTCCGGGAGGCGCAGCTCGGGCGGCGGGAAGGCGCTGCCCTGGCCGAGCGGGGTCAGGGCCTGGCCCTGCACGGTGAGCTGGGCCGGGCCCACGGTGACGGTGGGCAGGGCGCGGTCTTCGAAGGGGACCCCGCCCCGCTGCCGGGGGAGCACCAGGTCGGCCCCCACCCCCAGCGGGTTCAGGCGATCCTCGGGCCACACGTGGTAGCGCGGCGGGTGGTGGTTGGCGGCCCGGACCTCGGCCGTGAGCTGCAGGATGCCCCAGCTGACGGTGGTGGCGAGCACCCAGACCAGCACCGCCGCCGCCGGGCGGGCCAGGGTGCGCTCGGGCGCCACCAGCTCGGCCAGCCGCGCCCCCACCAGGGCGGGGGTGCCCGGGCGGATCCGGGTGGAGAGCTCGAGCAGCGCCCGCACGAAGCGCGCCTCGCGCACCTGGGGCCGCCGGAGCCACCAGCCCACCGCCCACACCACCGCGAGGCCCACGAGGAGCGCCGCGGTGCCGCCCGCGGCGGCGTGCAGGGCCTCGAAGGGCCCCTCGAGCAGACGCGGGCCGGCCAGGTAGCGGGCCGGCCCGGGGCGCCCGGCCAGGGCGCCGAAGCCGTTGGCCACCCCCTCGGCGGTCTGGACGAGCGCGAGCACGAGCGGGAGCAGGGCCACCGAGACGGTGAGGATATGCAAGACCGCCTGCAAGACCACCGGCGGGGCCCAGGGCTCGTTGGCGGCCCGGACCAGGGCCTTGACCAGGGCCTCGTCCAGGGTGGTGCGGACGCGCACCGACTCTGCAAGCTCGGTTGCGATGCTCCGCTGCGGACCACCCAGCTTCTTCGCCGCCTCCTTGGCCCGCTCCGGATCCGTGGCGGCCTCGAGGAAGCGCCGCAGGCGGGACTCCTCCAGCATGGTGGCCAGGATCAGCACCAGGAGGAGGAAGGCCTCGAAGAGCAGGCCGGCTACCACCAGGGTCCCGGTCATCACTCTCCCCTCGGGTCGCGCGGACCCTGGCCGCGCCGGAGGGCCTCCGCCGTCTCGGCGTCCACCGTGGTCCGGACGCCCCTCGCGATGAGGGAGACGCAGCTCCCCCGCACCAGGCGGGCGCTGCGCCGACCGAGGAGCACCACCAGCGCCGCAGAGCTCAAGGTGGTGGGGAGGAGCACCGCCAGGCCCATGAACAGGGCCGCCGCGGCGCCGGGTCGGGCCGCGGGCTCCGCGGTGTGGAGGCTGCCCCAGCCGTAGAGCACGAGGAGCACCGGCGGCACGAAGAGCGCCGCCACCGCGGCGGCCTCGAGCAGCCACGGTCGGGTGCCGGGCGGGGTGGGATCGCTGCTGAGGGCGTCGAGGATGGGCGCGAGGCGCCGGCCACCTTGCCGCGCCTCGACCCGCGCCTCCTCGGGGCGCCCGTCCATCGCCACGTAGGCGAGCTGCGCCGCGGTGTCGGCCAGCTTGCGCCCGCGCGCCGCGACGAAGATCACCGCGCCCAGCGCGGTGGCGAGCCCTAGGGCGACCAGCACCAGGGCGAGCGGATCGGAGAAGGCGAGCTGCATGGTCGGTCAGCCCGCCTGGAACAGGGCCTCGAGCAGGAGCTGCTTCGTGGCGTAGAGGATCTCGCCCAAGCCCAGCATCGACGCCGCGCCCAGGGCGGCTCCGGCGGTGGCGAGGCACGCGGCCACCCACAGGTGGGACCGGGGAGAGACCGCGAACTCCAGCCCGCCTCGGTTGTCGGCTCCCTCCGGCATGGGGGGCTACGCTCATTCGAACCGAGGCAGGGGTCAAGCCCCGGGGCCGCCCGGAGGCCTGGAACCGCGTCCGAGCCCCGCCCGCGCCGCGGTCGGGGGGCGGGTCACTGCCCTCCTCGGCGGATACGCGGTAGCCTCCCCCGCCGTGAGGTTGGCGGAGCGTATCCGGATCGGAATCGTGGGCTTGGGCTGGGTGGGGCAGGAGGTGGCCCGGGCCGCCCTGGAGGACCCCCGCGTCACCCTGGTCGGCGTGGCGGACAGCGACCCCATGAAGGCGGGCCGTGATCTGGGAGAGATCATCGGCGAGGGGCGCCTCGGCATCCCGATCGACCCCGACGTGGCCACCATGCTCGGCCGCGCGCGGCCCGAGGTCGCGGTGGTGTGCACCACCTCGGACGTCGAGGCCCTCGGCCCGACCCTCGAGGACTGCCTGGATCACGGGGCCCACGTGGTCACCACGTGCGAGAACCTCGCCGACGGCGAGCTCGCGGTGAGCCAGCTGCCCCCCGGGTTCGACGAGCGGGCTCGGGACGCGGGGCTGGTGGTGCTGGCCACCGGCGTCAACCCGGGTTTCGCGATGGACCGCCTCCCGGTGATGCTGGCCCAGGTCACCCGCAACATCCGACGCATCCGGGTGTCGCGGGTGGTGAACGCCTCCACTCGCCGCGCCCAGCTCCAGGCCAAGATCGGGGTGGGCATGACCCCCCACGGCTTCGGTGAGGCCATCCGCGCGGGCGAGGTGGGCCACGCCGGCCTCTCCTCCAGCCTGCGCCTCATCGCCAAGGGCTTGGGCATCCCCCTCGACAAGACGGCCGAGGCCTTCACCCCGGTGCTCGCCGCGAGCCCCACCGCGAGCGTGCTCGGTGCGGTGCCCTCGGGGCGGGTGCGCGGCGTATACCAGATCGCCCGGGGCTACCGGGCCCGGCGGGAGGTCATCACCCTCGAGCTCACGATGGCCCTCGACGAGCCGAACCCGCGGGACACGATCGACATCGTGGGTGAGCCCCCGATCCACTTCGAGGGTGAGCTCCCCGGGGACGCCTGCACGGTGGCCGCGGTGCTCTCCGCGATCTCGGTGGTGGTGACCATGCCCCCCGGCCTTCGCACCGTGCTCGACGTGCCGCTCGAGCAGCCCGAGGAGCCCCCGGCCCCCGCGCGCCCGCAGCTGGTGCGGGAGCTCACCGTGCTCCCCACCCTCGCGCCCCAGGAGCGGCGGGCGAGGGCCCAGACCCGGGTGCGCGACGCGGAGATCACCGAGGAGGTGCCGATCCTCGCCCCCACCGAGCTCCCCACCCCGCTCGACGACGCCCCGGCGGCGAAGAAGAAGGCCACTGGTCGCGCCAGGGCCGAAGGGGGTGGAGCCCTCAAGAAGGCGACGCCGAAGAAGAAGGCGACGACGCAGAAGAAGCGCACGACCAAGAAGAAGGCGACGAAGAAGCGGGCGACGAAGAAGAAGGCGGCACGCTCCGGCGTCGAGCCGGACACCAAGTGAAGATCGTCCTGTTCGACATCGACGGCACCCTGGTGTCGGTGCGAGGGGCGGGGCGCCAGGCGCTGCAACTCGCCTTGCAGGACATCACCGGGGTGGCGGGCACGCTCGAGGGGGTGCGGCTGGCCGGCAGCACCGACCCGGTCATCGTGGAGCACGCCCTCGCCCAGCACCTCGGCCGCGCCTTGAGCGGGCCCGAGGAGCTCGCCCGGATCCTGGACGCGTACCTCGCGCACCTGCCGCGCGAGCTCGAGGCCCTCGCCGGCACCCTCCACGTGTACCCGGGGGCCCACGCCCTCCTGTCGGCCCTCGTGGCCACCGGGCGCCACATGGTGGGGCTCGCCACCGGCAACGTCGAGGCGGGCGCCTTCATCAAGCTCCGCGCCGCGGGGCTCGACGCCCACTTCGGGTTCGGCGGCTACGGCTCCGACGCCGCGTGCCGCACCACCCTGGTGCGCCGGGGCATCGAGCGCGGCCAGGACGCCGCGTACGCCGCGGTGGGGCGCCGCCCCGAGCCGGCCGAGGCGGTGGTCATCGGCGACACCGAGCGCGACGTGGAGGCGGCCCGAGCCGCCGGCGCGGTGGCGGTCGGGGTGCTCGCCGGCTGCGCGGACCCGGACGCCCTGGCCCGGTCCCGCCCCGACCTCACCGTCTCCAGCCTGGATGACCCCGAGCTGTGGCGCTTCCTCGAGGTGGAGGGGCGGTGAGGCGGGTCTTCGCCGAGCGCCTGGCGCCGGCCCAGCTGGGGGCGGAGTCCACCCTGGCCCTGTTGGACCGCTTCGGCCTGCAGACCCTCGTCGCGGTCCCCCCGGGGGCCGAGACCGGGGCGCTGGCGGAGGCCCTCGTGCGCCTGTCGACCCGCGGGGCGGGGTCGGGGTCTGGCCGCTGTTGAGCGACGCCCAGGGGTACTGGCCCTCGGACGAGAACGCGGAGGCCTTCGTGCGCCGGGTGCAGGACGTCTTGACGTTCGCGGCCGCGGCGGGCGCCACGGTGCGGACGGTGGTGGTGGACCTCGAGCCCCCGCTGGCGGTGATGCACAAGCTGATGGGGGCGGGGGCCGAGGGGCACGTCGGCGCGGTGCTGGAGCGCGTCAAGCTGGCCTGCCGGACCGAGGAGCGCCGGGGCCGCCGGAGCGCGGCGCGGGTCTTCGCCGAGATGCAGGCCAACCTGCATAGTCGGGGCATCGAGACCTTCGCCACCGTGATCCCCCCGGTGGTGCTCGACCACCCCCGGGGCCCCGGCCTGTGGCAGGCTGTCTTTCAGACCCAGGTGAACCGGCCGGGGTGGTCCAAGATCTGCCCCATGCTCTACACCTCGGTGATGGCGGAGCTCCTCCCCGCCCAGGGGATCGAGAGCGCCCGCGCCCTCGCGCACGTGATGGCGGCCCGCCTGCTCGCCCACGCGGGGCGCCGCTCCGCGAGCGCGCTCGGGCTCACCGGCACCGGGAAGCTGGAGGGCGAGCCGGTGCTGCCGGATCCGGCCGCGCTCGCCGACGACGTGGCCGCGGTCCGGGCGGCCGGGGTCGAGGATCTGGCCCTGTTCTCGCTCGAGGGCGTGCTGGCTCGGGAACAACCCGAGGCTTGGCTGGAGGCCTTCACCCGCACCGAGCCGCGGGCGCCGCCGTGGCTCGCGCGGGCCGCCTGGCGCGCGGGTCTCATCTGGGGGCAGGTCCCCCCCTGGATGACCCGTATGCTACCCGAGCAGGTTTGAGTCCGGGCCGGCTCCCACCTTATGCTCCCCGCCGCGCGTGCCGAAGATCGAGAGCATCCGTCCGGGTGGGGCGCTGGAGGCTTCGTTCTCCGCGTACCCGTTGGCCGAACTCCTCATCGGGATCCTGCGTGGGAACCTGACCGGTAGGCTCGACCTCTTCCTCCACCCCGAGCCCCGCAACCTCGTCTACTTCAAGGACGGCGTGCCGGTCTCGGTGCAGCTCCCCGACGCGGGCGTGTCGCTCGTGAAGATCCTGATCGACTCGGGCCGGGTGCCGCACGACACCGGGCTGGATCTGCTCCGCCTCGCCGAGGCCTCGGGCCGCACCGAGGAGCAGGTCATCCAGCAGCACAACGTGCTCAGCGCGGGGATCCTGGACGACGTGCGGCGCCGGCGTGCTCGCGCCCAGCTGGTGCGTCTGTTCGACACCAGCCAGCTCGACTTCAGGTTCGAGGAAGGCGTGCCGATGCCCTTCGACGTGCCGCTCACCATCCTGCAGCCCCTGCCGCTCGTCTACGAGGGGCTGATGAAGACCCAGGATCGGACGGTGGTGAACCGCTTCCTCGAGGCCCACGCGCGCAGCACCTTCGAGCTGGCCTCCAACTTCCCACGCGGGGTGGACCCGTTCGAGTGGGGTGCCCAGGTGGAGCGCGTGGTCGCCCAGCTGCCGCCCCCGCTCTCGGTGGCGCGCCTCGCGCAAGCGGGCTTGCCGCAGGAGGTCGCGCTGGCCGCGATGACCAGCCTGCACCTGGCGTCCATGCTCGAGCTGAAGGAGCAGGGGCCCGGCGTCCGCCCCCTGCCCGCGGCGCCCGCCTCGTCGCCGGCCCGCAAGGCGCCGGGCGAGGCCGCAACGGCCCGCAGGAGCCCGACTCGCGCCGCGAGCACCCGGCGAGCGGGGGGCTCCAGATCCACCGCCGCAGCGGCACCGCCCCGGCCCCCGCGAGCCGCTCCTCCGCCCAGGGGTTGGAGCCGGTCCGCCCCGCCCCCCGCCCGCCGGTGAGCGCGCCCGAGGCGCCGGCCCCCGCGGCGCGCTCCTCGTACGAGGCGGAGCTGGGCTCCGTGCGCCAGCGGCTCGCCCCGCTGTCCGGGCAGACCTATCACCAGCTCCTGCGGGTGACGCCGGGGACCGCGCCGGCCCAGGTGGACCGCGCCTACCGCTTCCTCGCCCGGCGGGTGGAGGACGAGGGTGACGACCCGGGCTGGCGGGCGACGCAAGATTTGTTGCGCGAGGCGCACACCGTGCTCCGCGACCCCGAGCGCGCCGCCCTCTACGCCCAGATGGTCGAGCGGAGCGAGAGCTCCTCGGCCGCCGCGCGCGAGCGCCAGGCGTTCGAGGCGGAGCCGAAGGTCGATCGCGCCCTGAAGTGTATGGCGGAGGGGCGGATCGGTGAGGCCACGTTCCTGCTCACCTGGGCCGAGAAGCTCGACCCCACCCGCCTCGACGTGCCGGTGCTCATGTCGGTGGTGGACTTCCTCCGGGCCCCGCGGCAGCACCGGGAGCAGGACGCCCGGGGCCTGCAGACGATCCTCGCGGCCGAGCTGGCGCGGCAGCCGAACGACTGGCGGCTCAAGCTCTGCCAGGCCCTGGTGCTGGCGGAGCTCGGCGACGAGCGCGGCGCCCAGGCGCTGATGCTGGAGAGCCCCGACCTCGACCACCCCATGGTGCGCCTGGTGCGCAGCACCCTCCGCGCCTGAGGGAAGGGCGTGCGCCGGGGCCTCGTCATCACCGTCGCCCTCTCTGCGCTCGCCACCGCGTGCGCGGGCGGCGGCGGGGTGGGGCAGCGAAGGCAAGCCCTCTTGTCACCCCGGGCCGCCGGGGGCTTCGAGGTCGACGTCCTCACCGACGTGGTGAGCACCCTGGGGATGTCGGCGGTGGGCCTGCTCATGGACCGCGAGAAGGAGGCCTGGGCCGGCCAGTCACCTTGCGGTTCGCCCCCCGCCGACGGCGAAGCGGTCTGCGACAGCAGGGTGGTGCCGCCCCTCGATCGACCGGTGACCCGCCTCGGCTGGCGGCCGGCCCGGCGCATCAGCGACGTGGCGGTCCTCGCGATGATCGGGCTGCCCTTCGCGGTGAGCGCGGCCGACACCGGCGCGAACCGCCTCGACGCCGAGAACGTGGCGGTGGACGGGCTGGTGATCTCCCAGACCCTCGCCGCGACCTTCCTCACCACGAACCTGATCAAGGTGATGGCCCGGCGGGCCCGGCCCTTCACCTACAACCCAGACTTCCCGGTCCTCGAGCGCCACGAGGGCGACGCCCGGCTCTCGTTCCCCTCCGGCCACTCCTCGCTGAGCTTCGCCGCCGCCTCCGTCACCGCGGTGATGCTGCTGCGCCGCTACCCGGGCCGGGCCGGGGCCCTCGGGGCGGCCGGGGCGTACGTCGGGGCCAGCGCGGTGGCGGCTCTGAGGGTGCTGGCGGGCAAGCACTTCATCTCCGACGTGGTGGCGGGGGCGGCCCTGGGCATCGCGATCGGCTTGGCGTTCCCCCTCGCCCACGCCCGGGGCCCGGTCGAGGGGGGGGAGACAACGGCCGCGGTGCGTGCTCAAGATCGGGCCCTGGTGCCGGTGCTGAGCTTCGGTGGGGACTTCTGAGATGGACGGCGTGCTCCAGATCCTGCGCGACGCGGCCACGAGCGTGGTGGGCCTGTTCCGCTCCACCAAGGAGGCCTACGAGGGCGCCTCCCGCTTCGGTCGGATGCGGGTGTGGATCCTGGCCATCTTCGCGGCGGACGTGCTCGGGGTGGTGCTCTACATCGCGCTGTCGGCCGGGCTCCCCCTGAACCTGGAGGTCTGGTTCCAGGCCGGCTTCCCCTCCAACATGCTGGTGATCCGGAACGAGGGCTCGCGCGCCCTCACCGACGTCGAGCTCACCCTCGACGGGCGCTACCACCTCAAGGTCGAGCGGCTCGCCCCCGGGCTCCAGGGCTTCGAGGTGAACCGCGCGTTCAGGGACGCGTCGGACCTCGCCCCGCCCGACGACTACCGCCCCCAGGCCCTGACCGTCACCACCGACGGGGACTCGGTCCAGATCCCGGTGGCCAAGACCGGGCAGTGACCGGCCTCGACGGCCTCTGCCGCGCCCTGGGGCTCGGCCAGGATCCGCAGGCCATCCTGCGACCCCTCGAGGCCCTCTACCGCGAGATCGACGAGGCCCTCGCCGCGGGCAGCGCAGGCCTCGGGCTCCCCTGCAAGCCGGGTTGCGATGCTGCTGCCACGAGGCGGTCTTCGTGAGCGCCCCCGAGGTGCTCGCGGTGGGCGCGGCGCTCTTCGCGGGGCCGCGCGAGGTCCGGCTCCGGGTGGTGGGCGAGATGCTGGATGTGGCCGAGCGCTTCGAGGACGAGCTGCTCCTCCTGGAGAGCATCACCCCGGGGGCCGAGCGCGACGAGGTGGCGGCCCGGGTGAAGTTCCGCTGCCCGCTGTTGGGGCAGGGCGGGGCGTGCACGGTCTACGCGGCCCGGGAGCTCAACGCCCGCACCTTCGGCCAGTCGGTCGACGACGTGCGCGGCGAGCCCTACGGCTGCGCGCTCACCCACGCCCGCCTCGCGGTGCTCCAGGACGCGGCGCCGCGCCTGTTCAGCGCGCGCGAGGCCCGGCGCCGCCTGGCCCAGCAGGTGCCCGGCGCCGGCTTCGTGCACGTGTACCCGTGGTGGTTCGCGCGGCACGAGGCGGCCTGGCGGGCCTGAGGCGCGCTCAGAGCCTGAAGATCTGGACGGACTGCTCCTTGCCGGCGCCCTTGTCGGTGCAGGTCGCGATCGTGGTGGCGTCCAGCCAAGTGACCCCCTCCACCTCGTCGTAGCCGGCGGGGAAGTCGTAGATCACGCCGTAGCCGGAGAAGGCCCAGGAAGACGGGCTCAGCGCGCCGACCCACAACTTCCCGTCCAGCTGGGAGGTGATGGCGACGCGCAGCGTGTCGGGGTCGATCGCGAGGTCCGAGTAGTCACCGAAGTCTACGGGGGCGTCGATCGTCGTGACGACGTCCCAGTCATGACCGTCTTGCTGGAGGACGACGACCGTCCCGTCGCTCTCGAACATGCCGAGCAGGTAGTCCTCGTCGTCGCGGCGCAGCCATGCCAGTCCCTCGAAGCCCTTGTTGCCGGACGGGACCTCGTAGTCGATGCGGTTCGAGTACTGGAGGTCCAGGTCCTCGTCGTACTCCTTGATGTGCGGGTAGTACTTCCCTCGTCGCAGCACGGCCTCCACCGCGACGTAGAAGTTGGGCGTGCCGTGGCTGTCGAGGGTGATGGCCTCATGGTTGGAGTCGTTGCCAGAGCCGATCAGCGTGTTGAGCGCGCTGTTGGTGTAGAGCCCACGGTGGAACCGCCCGATCGCCTTGCGCTCGTCGAACACCACGTAGAGGAAGTCGCCTCGGCGAGTGATCCCAGAGGCCTCGAACTCGTCGTTGCGATCGTAGCCGGGGAGGAGTCTGTAGACCGCCTTCTCGTCCACCAGGGTGAGGGTCGGATTGGTGCCCTGCAGGTCCTCGAGCACGGCCGCGTCGTCGGCCTCCGACTCGGCGCCAAGGCAACCAGAGAGGGCGACGGATACTGTGACAAGGGCGAGCGGCGTCCTCTTCATGTCTCCGCGCGAGAGGGCCCTGCGCCTGCGCCTGGGTCAAGGGCGCCACAGAAACGCTACAGAACCGTCGAGCATCGTCCGCTTGATAACCCCAGCTGGTCTGGGGCAGCGACGAGCGTTGGCCAATGGCGTGTCAGGTTGCGCGGCGGCGTGGCGGGCCTGGTCGGCCGCCACGCCGCGAGGTGGGGCTCAGCCGCAGCCGGTGGTGGCGCCGCAGTTCGGGCACGCGTAGCAGGCGCCAGCGCGCACGGTGATCGAGCCGCACACGTGGCAGGGCGGAGCGCATCGGCCTGGGTGTTGAAGACCTGCTCCTCCTTCTCCTTCATGGGCAGCGCCATCTGCGCCGAGTCGATGGCCGACTTCAGCATCTTCTCGGCGCTCGCGCTCATGGTGGAGTCCACGCTGTCATCGTCCCGGATGAACTTCTGGCCCAGCCACCGGAAGATGTAGTCCACGATCGACTTCGCGATCGGGATGTTCGGGTTCCCGGTGAACCCGGACGGCTCGAAGCGCATGTGCGAGAAGCGGTTCACGAGCACCCGCAGCGGCACCCCGTACTGGAGCGCGAGGGAGATGCTGGTGGCGATGGTGTCCATCAGGCCCGATATGGTCGAGCCCTCCTTGCTCATGGTCACGAAGAGCTCGCCCGGGGTGCCGTCCTCGTACACGCCGACGGTGATGTAGCCCTCGTGGCCGCCCACCGCGAACTTGTGCGTGATCGCCGCGCGCTCGGCGGGGAGCGCCCGGCGCTTGGCCCGGAACTCCACCGGCTTCGCGGCCTCGGTGGGGCTCGCCTTCTTGCCGTCCTTGGTCTGGGCGTCCTTGTCGGTCGACAGGGGCTGCGACCGCTTCGAGTTGTCGCGGTAGACCGCGACCGCCTTCAGCCCCAGGCGCCAGGCCTGGACGTACATGTCGTAGATGTCCTCGGCCGTCGCGTCCTCGGGCACGTTCACCGTCTTGGAGATCGCGCCCGACAGGAACGGCTGCGCCGCCGCCATCATCCGGATGTGCCCCATCGGGGAGATGGAGCGGGTGCCCTTCTGGGCCCGGAACGCGCAGTCGAACACCGGGAGGTGCTCGGCCTTCAGGCCGGGGGCGCCCTCGATGGTCTCCTCACGCTCCACGTAGTCCAGGATCGCGCTCAGCTCCTTGGGCGCGTAGCCCAGGCGCTCCAGCGCGAGCGGACGGTGCGGTTCACGACCTTCAGCATCCCGCCACCGACCAGCTTCTTGTACTTGATGAGCGCGATGTCCGGCTCGATGCCGGTGGTGTCGCAGTCCATCATGAACGCGATGGTGCCGGTGGGCGCGAGCACGGTGACCTGCGCGTTCCGGAAGCCGAACTCCGCCCCGACCTGGGCCGCCTCGTCCCAGCCGTGCCGGGCCAGCTGCAACAAGATCTTGCGGCACCCCGCGCTCGGGGAGCGCGTAGGCGTGGTCGCGGTGCATGTTGATGACGCCGAGGAAGGGCTCCTCGTTCTTGCGGTACCCCGCGAAGGGCCCGCGGCTCTGCGAGATGCGCGCGCTGGTGGCGTACGCGTAGCCGCCCATGGCGGAGGTGATCGCGCCGGCCAGGGCGCGCCCCTCGTCGCTGTCGTAGGGCAGGCCCACCGACATCAGGTACGCGCCCAGGTTGGCGTAGCCCAGCCCGAGCGGACGGTAGTCGTGGCTGTTCTGGGCGATCGCCGCGGTGGGGTAGCTCGAGTTGTCGACCAGGATCTCCTGGGCGAGGATCGCGATCTCCACCGCGTGCTTGAAGCGCTCGGTGTCGAAGGTCCCGTTGGGCCGGCGGAACTTCATCAGGTTCAGCGAGCCCAGGTTGCAGGCCGAGTCGTCCAGGAACATGTACTCGGAGCACGGGTTCGACGCGTTGATGCGCGCGGTGTTCTTGCACGTGTGCCAGAGGTTGATGGTGCTGTCGAACTGGATGCCGGGGTCGCCACAGATGTGGGTCGCCTCGGCCGCGCCCATCAACACCTTCTTCGCGTTCACGGTGCCGAGCGCGGCGTGGTCCTTGCGGGCGCGCAGGGTCCACTGCTTGTCCTCGACCGCCGAGCGCATGAACTCGTCGCTCGCGCGGATGGAGTGGTTGGCGTTCTGGAAGTACACCGACCCGTAGGCCTCACCGGTGAAGCTGCCGTCGTAGCCCTGCTCGATGAGGGCCCACGCCTTCTTCTCCTCGTTGGCCTTGCTCCACACGAACTCCTCGATGTCCGGGTGGTCGCAGTCCAGGATCACCATCTTCGCGGCGCGCCGGGTCTTGCCCCCGGACTTGATCACGCCCGCGAAGGCGTCGAAGCCGCGCATGAAGCTGACCGGGCCGGAGGCGGTGCCGCCGCCGGTGAGGCGCTCCTTGCTGCCGCGGATGTTCGACAGGTTCGAGCCCGCGCCCGAGCCGCCCTTGAACAGGCGCGCCTCGGTCTTCGCGAGCTCGAGGATCGACTCCATCGTGTCCTCGACCGAGTTGATGAAGCAGGCAGAGCACTGGGGGTGGGGCTCGACGCCGACGTTGAACCAGACCGGCGAGTTGAACGCGAAGACCTGGTGCAGGAGCATGTACGTCAGCTCGGCGCGGAAGGTCTCCGCGTCGTCGTCGGTGTGGAAGTAGCCGTCCGCCTTGCCCCACGCGTAGATGGTGCCGGCCACGCGCTCGATCAGCTGCCGGACCGAGCTCTCACGCTCGTCGGTGCCGAGGTGCCCACGGAAGTACTTGGAGGAGACGACGTTGATCGCGAGCTGGCTCCACGACTCCGGCACCTCGATGTCGTTCTGCTCGAACACGGTGCCGCCGGAGCCGTCGCCGATGGAGGCCGAGCGCTTCGCCCACTCGGTGGTCGCGTACACGTCCTCGTCAGCCCGCGTGAAGACGCGCCCGAGGCGCACCCCCTCCTGCGGCCTGGCCGCGGTGAACACCGTGTCCCGGGTGAGGTGCTTCACGGTGCCCCCCGGCTTCCGGATGGTGTGTACGGACTGATGATCCCCTACCTGCATCGGCTTCCTCCCAGGCGGTCCCCCATCAGCAACGGATCGGTCGGCGTCGCGCTTCCGAGCCCCGGAGCGCCATTGGCCTTGCCTTGACAGCTGTCCTTGATCCCCCGCGATGGCGTGCCCGCGTAGGTGCGAAAAGCTAGGCGTCGTCTTTGATCCTGTCAAGGAGCGCCACCACATATGGTGGTGCAGAGCGGGAAGTACCACATTGGGTGGTAGACCTTATCTACTTGTCGGTCGAGGTAGGCCCATCGCCAAGTGCTGGAATCGACATCACCCGGGGGCACCGGCGACCGCTTGGCACGCCGGCTGAAAGGTCCGGTGTCCTGTACCAGGCGGGTCAGGAGTGTGTCGACCACCTCGACGTGCACCCTCGCAGACCAGCCTACCTCTCGGGTGATCTCCGGGGGAGCGTCGCGAAGACCCGCGCGCGGGCCGCGCCGATGTGATCCAGGTCGCGGATCGGTTTCCCGGCCGAAACCGGTGCCGGCGGCCTAGTCTTCGGGGGACAGGTCGAGCTCGAAGTAGTCGAGCTCCGGGGCGTCGAAGACGCGGCCGGTGAGGGTCACGCGGTAGCGCAGGTACTGCGCGTTGGCGAGCGCGACGAGGGCCGCCGGGTCGTCGGCCGCCACCCAGTCCTCGAAGGGCTCTGCAAGATTGCTTGCGCCGGCCAGCTCGATCACCGCGGACGTCCCCTCGGGCAGGCGGGCCTCGGACCCCACGAGCAAGGGAACCTGCCCGACCGCGGCCAGCCCGCGGTCGATGACCTTGGACACCACGCGACCGGAGGTGCCCACGGTGAGGCTGGGGGGCGGCACCGTCAGCTCCGGGTTGAGCTCGAGCCGCACCTCGCCGTCGGGCACGCCAGCGCCGCCGAGCAGGCCGTCCTCGAGGCCCTCGCCCTCGCGGGCCTGGACGATGATGTTGCCGCCCGCCGCGCTGTGGGTGCAGGCGGCGCTCCAGAACGCCGCGCTCCCCGCGCCGCCCTGGACCACCGTGCCGTCCCGGGTCCGCACCAGGCCGCTCACCGCGATCTGCACGTCGCCGCCCGCGCCGCAGGCGGTGTCGCCCGCGCGCACGATGGAGTCCCCGAGGTCGACGCGCTCGCTCGCCTCGATGCGGAACAGGCCGCTCGCGTAGCCGGCCCGGCCGCCCTGGATGACGCTGTTGGTGCCGACGCCGATGCGGGCCGCCTTGAGGATGAGGCTGCCGGCCTCGGGGCCGCGCCGGCCTTGACGCGGGCGTAGTTGTCGACCGCGAGGGTGTCGCGCGCCACCATGAAGATCGAGCCGCCGGTGATCGCGCCGCTCCCCGCCACCACCGAGGCCCCGGAGAGGCGGATGGCGGTGCCCTGCAGCTCTCCACGTCGCCGCCCAGCGTCTCGGTGTCGGTGCCGTTCGCGAGCGCCACGCCGACGCCGCCGCCGTCCTCGACCGTCACCGTGGACTCGCTCCGGATGCGGATGAGACCCGCGGTGCCCCGCGTCTCCGCGGTGGCGAGGACCCGCGCGTCGTAGCCCGCGACCAGCACCGCGCCGTAGACCCGCACGCGGACGCTGCCGCCGGTGCGGCCGATCTCTCGGCGTGGCTGCTCACCTGCCCGAGGATCTCGACCTCGCCGCGCCCGGTGAGCTCGATGTCGGGCGGCAGGCTGTTGGCGTCGTCCTTCGAGGCGAGCACCGTGATCCGTCCCCGAGACCTGGAGCTTGCCCTCCGGGCTCCCCACGAGGATGCGCACCGGCCCGCGGCTCTCGATCACCCCGTCGACGTAGACCGCCTTGCCCGCGGTGATGGTGACGCCGCCGGTGCCGGCCCGGATGGTCCCGGACACCCGCACGAGGTCCAGCGCCCGGAGCTCGAGCGCGTTGGTCGCCTCGACCACCCCGGACTCCGCCACCACCACGCTCTCCGCCTCGACCAGGCCGTCGTGGTCCACCCGGCCCTCGAGCATCTGCAGCCCCTGGCCGTCGACGCTGGGGATGGGGGTGATGGGCAGGGTCAGGACCCCCTGGTTCACGTCGAGGACCGCCGCCCCGCTCACCGAGTCCACCAGGCGCTGGTTGTCGAAGTCCTCGACCAGGTGGTCGCTGAAGTTGGCGACGTTCGTGTTGTTGTTGCTGGAGTTGTTGTTGTCGCCGTTCGCCCGCAGCACCTGCGCGTCGCCGCAGGCGGACGCGAGCAGGGCCACCGCGACCCAAGTGAGCCCGGCGCGGGCCGGGGGTGTGTTCAGGGGGAGCCGCACCTTCGGGTCTCTATACGCCGCGGCGCGCCACACGGGCTGCCCTTTGGCCGCCCTGGGGGCCACCGGCGCGGATGCATCCCTAGATTGGGGGACTTGGGTCCCCCTGTCGAGTGTTCTTCCCTGGGCTTAACGCCCCGACGACGGGGGCTAGGATACGGACGAGATGTTCACCGCACTCAAGATCGCAGATATCAGGGGTATTCCCATTCGGCTCCACATCAGCCTGCTGGCGGTGGTGGCCCTCCTGTTCGTGCGGCTGGGGTGGTTGGGGTTCCCCGCCGCGGTCATCCTCTTCGGGTCGGTGCTCCTGCACGAGCTGGGGCACTCGGTGGTCGCCCAGCGCTTCGGCATCCGCATCGCGGGCATCGACCTGCACATCCTCGGTGGCCTCGCCCGCATGACCCGGCCGCCGGAGACGCCCAAGCAGGAGCTCCTGATCGCCGCCGCCGGCCCCGCGGTGTCCCTCGCCCTCGCCGGGCTGATGGGGGTCCTCGCCTCGCTCACCGGCGCGCACCTGAGCCTCGGGGCGCTCCGGACGATCGACCTGCTCGCCTACGGCGCCGCCCTCAACCTGGCCATGGGCGTCTTCAACCTCGTGCCCGCCCTCCCCATGGACGGCGGCCGCATCTTCCGCGCCCTGCTCGCCCCCCGGATGGGCCACCTGAAGGCCACCACCGTGGCCGCCTGGGTCTCCCGGGCCTTCGCGGTGCTCTTCGTGCTCGTCGGGGTGGTGAAGGGGATGTGGAGCCTCGCCCTCATCGGCGGGATGCTCTTCCTCATGGTCGCCCAGGAGGAGCGGGTGGCCCAGGTGATGGCCAGCGCCTGGCCGCGCGCCGAGCCCCAGGCGCCCGAGTGGGCCCAGCGCGCCGCCCTCCTCGACGCGTGGCGCCTCGCCCAGACCGGCCGGGCGCGGGCCGCCCACCCCGGCCCGGGCGGGCCGGTCATCGACGTCACCCCGTCGGGGGCGCACGAGACCCGCGAGGAGTTCGTGGACGCCTACGGCCGCCGCTACGTCGTCGTGACCCGCCTCAGGTGAGGGGGTGCCCCGGGTGGATCCGGGGCGCCGACGGCTCGGTGATGTCGGTGGGCGGCAGCTCCAGGAGCTCGGCCCAGAACACCGGGCGCTCTGTCGCGTCGTCCAGCACCGGCTCCACCACCGCGTCCGGGACGTCCTCGGCCTCCGGCTCGAGCCACGTCTTCAACAGGGTCCGGGCCGCCCGGAGCACGGCGGACGCATGCAGCGGATTTCCGGTGACCGCGGCCAGGTACCCCTCCAGGGCCTCCTGGTAGGTCGGGCCCAGCCCGTCCGGCTCCGCCGCCCGGCGCAGGATGTCCAAAAGCCGCGCCCGCTCCAGCCCGGACAGCGGGGCGTCCAGGGGGCGGCCCGGGGGCGAGAATCCGAACCAGGCCTCGGCGCCGGCCCCGGGACGAGACGCGGACATGGGATCAAGGTAGCGGCGCGCCCCGGGCCCCGCAATCCGTGTACGGGAGGCCACAGCCCAACATCACGCACCTGTAGCCGAGGTAATCCGAAAACCTACACCGATGCCCGGTGACGTGACCCGCCTCCCCCGGACCGCCCGCCCGACCGCCGTGACCGCCCCGGCGCCCGCGGCCCCAGGGGCCAAGCCGTCGGCGCCGCTCGCGGCCGGGCTGCCGGCGCGGGATCCGCGCTTCGTGTCGGGCGGCTCGAGCACGGTGCGGGGTCGGGGCGCGCCGGTGGGGCCGGGGATGGCGCCTGGTGCTCCCGCGCGGCGTCCCGCTCCTGAAGCCCAACGATCACCGGGGCCTCATGGCGCGGGTGGACGCCCTCAGGGCCGACCCGCGGGTGCGGGTGGGGGAGATCGGGGTGGTGAAGGGCCACCCGGTGCCGGTGCTCCGGCTGACCGACCCCACGCCCGGCCCCAAGCTCAAGGTCCTGATCACCGCCGGCGTGCACGGCAACGAGCCCTGCGGCCCCGCCGCGGCGCTGCTGTACGTCGACCAGCTCCTCGCCGACCCCAAGGCCCTGGCCGGCCTCGACGTGACGGTGGTGCCCGCGGTGAACCCCACCGCGTACATCGCCAACACCCGCCGGGTCCCCAACACCCCCGGGCCCGACGGCGAGGACGTCGACCTCAACCGCACCTTCGGCGCCGCCGACGCGCCCCCCGAGGCGGCGAACATGGTCCGCTACCTCACCGGCCGCCGGTACGACGTGGCGCTCGACCTGCACAGCGGGAGCGCGAAGAAGCGGGGCTTCTGGACCCTGCACCGCGGGGCCGAGGACCTCCTCGTGCCCGCGATGGCGCGCTTCGCGGAGCGCTGGCCGGTGCTGAGGAAGGACACGAAGTCGTACACGATCAGCCACCCCGGGGTGGGCACGAGCACCAACCGCAGCACCCTGAAGGACTTCGTCTACGCCCAGGGCACCCCGCGCACGGTGACCCTCGAGGCCCCAGGCTCGCTCGACTACATGCAGATGGTGCTGGGCGAGAACGCGATGGTCCACGCCATCGTGGGGGAGCTGCGGGCCCAGGCAGCGCGCGGGGCGGCGGTGGGTTGACGCCGCCGCGGTCGCGCAAGCTCAGTTGACGATGACCTCGTAGCCTTCGGGCGGGCTGTACTTGAACAGGTCGTCCTTCAGGCCCTGGTTCAGCTTCGCGTTCCTGAACTTGAAGTGGTTCGTGTTCCCCGCGGTCTCGTGGATGATCGACTCGGTGACCTCGCCCGTCTCGGCGTTCACCACGAGGAGCATCTTCGAGTAGCTCGCGCCCTTCTTCGGGGTCAGCTCGAGCACCGCGGTGCCGGGGGCAGTGGGCTTGCCCAGGGTGGCGTTGAAGCTGCTCGACAGCTTGCCGCGCCCCCACAGGAAGCTGATCGAGTTCTGCAGCTCCTCGGTCTTGAAGCCCTTGTCGACGAAGACCTGCTCGAACTCGGGGTCGACGACGTAGAGGGTGTCGCCGTCCACCACCCACAGCTTCTCGGCCGGCTGGGTGTAGGTCCAGCGCATGAAGCTGGGCTTCTTGAGCATCAGCGTCCCGCGCGACTCGGTGCTCCGCGACAGGGCGACCTTGGTGTAGTCCTGGATGAACTCCGCCTGGTAGTCGTCGATGCTCGCGTAGTACTTCTGGACCTTCTCGAGCACCGCCTCGGCCGAAGGCTGGGCGGTGGCCTTGGCCTGCGGGGGGGCCTTGGGCGGGGTCTTGGCGGCCTGGGCCAGCAGGGCCGGCTTCTCGGTCTTACCCTTAATCGGGGTGCCGGGGGCGGCGGCCACCATCAACATTGCGACGCATCCGTACGTAGTGATCATTCGAGAATCGTCCCTTGGGGGGTTCGCCCCTCGGTGAGGTTGGACGACGGGCGCTCGAAGTCAATGCACTTCGTCGTCCCCGCTGAGGCTGGCCTCGACCTCCCGATTTGGGCAACACTTGGGCCCGCGCCACCGAAGGTCTCGGGGCTGCCTTTGCCGCCATGTCGCGCTCTGTCTCGCAACGCGTGTCCCCGCCGGAGCTGCCGACGCCCGATCAGGCGCGGCTGGTGGGGCAGGTCCTGGCCGGTCGCTACAAGATCGAGTCGGTGATCGCGGGCGGCGCGATGGGGCACGTCTACCGCGCGGTGCAGCTGCCCTTCGAGCGCATCGTGGCGGTGAAGGTCCTGTACTGCCAGGACGACGACGCGACGAACCAGCGCTTCCGGCGGCGCTTCGAGCGCGAGGCCTCGATCGCCTCGCAGCTCGCGCCCGAACATCGTCACGATCATCGACTACGGCGAGACCGACGACGGCGACGTGTTCATGGCGATGGAGTACCTGGACGGCAAGCCGCTGTACCGCGTGCTCCAGGAGTGCGGACCCTTCCCGGCGCGGCGCGCGCTGAACGTGGCCATCCAGGTGGTGCGCGCCCTGCGCCGCGCCCACTCCATGGGGGTGGTGCACCGCGATCTCAAGCCGGCCAACATCATGCTCCGGCCGGACGACGACGACCTCGACTTCGTCAAGGTGCTGGACTTCGGCCTGGTGAAGGTCTTCGCGCCCGAGGCGGCGGAGGCCGACGGCATCACCGACGAGCACCTCACCTCGGTGGGCGCGATGATGGGGACGCCGGGCTACATGGCGCCCGAGCAGGCGGTGGGGGAGCGGGTGGACGGGCGCGCCGACCTCTACTCGCTGGGCGTGATCCTGTTCCAGCTCCTCACCGGGCGGCTGCCCTTCGAGGGCGACTCCATCGTCGACCTCATCACCGCGCAGGTGATGAAGCCGGTGCCCTTCGTGCGGGAGCTCGAGCCCGACGTCGAGTGCCCGGACGAGCTCGAGGCGATCGTGCACCGTTGCCTGCACCGCAACCGCTCCGAGCGCTACGCGAACGCCGACGAGCTCCTCGCCGCCTTCAAGTCGGTGTGGCGGCTCGAGACCGATCACAGCTTCGGCACCGAGACCTCGCTGCCGCCGTATCGGCCGATGCCCGAGCAGTTCACGGTGCGGAGCGCCGCCCCTGTCTCCGGTCCCCTGGTCGAGGTGGACGAGGCGGCCCTGCCGGTGGTGCCCCTCGAGCGCTCGTCCTACGCCCAGGCCCCGGCGGTGCCGCGCCGCCCGCCTCCGCCTCCGCCCACGAAGCTCTCGTGGTGGCTCCTGCCGGCCGCGGTGGCCCTCGCGGTGCTGGTGGGGGCAGGGCTGGCCCTGTTGCGCCCGATCACCCCGGCCCCCGCCGCAGCCTCGGTCGCCCCGGGCGGCGGCCTGGTCGATCTGCCGGACGACGGCGAGGCCCGCGCCCCGGCGAGGCCGAGCACCGTGCGCCCGGCGCCGGTGAAGGTGCCGGTGGTGCCGGTGAACCCCGCGCCCGCAACCAAGGTTGCGCCCGAGGAAGACCCCGAGGAGTACAAAGGCAACCCCTACTGAGGGTACGCGAAAGTTGACCACAGATCGGGAACCCTCCATTCTCGGTGCGACGATCTGCGCATGGCCAAGGCACGAGCGAAGAAGACCGAAGAGACCTCCGACCTGCCCGTCGACGACGACGGGATGATGGTGGTGCCGTCTCGGGGCATCGAGGCCCTGGGCATCGGCATGCTCATCCTGGCCCTCGGCCTGTGCTTCGCGCTGTTCTCGTTCGACCCCGGCGACGCCGCGGGGCGCGGGAACCTGGTGGGGCCGCTCGGCTCCGGCGTGGCTCGCACCATCCTGGGTGGCATCGGGGTGGCTGGCTACGTCGTCGGCCTCCTCGGCGTGGCCCTCGCCGGCGCCACCCTCTTCGGACGCGTGCGCCTGCCCTCGCCCCTGGCCGCGGTGTCCGCGGCGAGCCTGATGATCGGCACCTGCGTCCTCGCCCAGCTGGTGGTGGGGGAGCCGGCGGTGCTCGGGCACCCGGCGGGCGGGGCCCTGGGGCTCGTGCTCTCGGAGCTGCTGCGTGGGGTGGCCGGCCCGGCCGGCGCCGCGCTCTTCGGGGTGGGGCTGGTGCTCCTCGGGGTCATCGGCATCAGCAACCTGTCCTTCTCCCTCGCGCTCTGCAAGAGGGCTTTCGCGCCATCCGCTTCGTGGGCGCGGCCCTGACCGGGCGCCTGCAGGTCTGGCGTGAGGCCTCCGCGGTGGCCCGCCAGCGCGAGGCCGAGCTGCTCGAGGCGGCGCGCTCCCGGCGGGCCCAGGCCCGGATGGAGCAGGACGAGCGGGCCCGGCTCCTCCAGGAGGACATGGACGAGAAGCGCCGCATGGCGGTGCTGAAGGCCACCGCCAAGGCGGAGGAGAAGGCCCTCAAGAAGATCGCGGCGTTGGAGGCCAAGGCCCGGGTGGAGCAAGCCCTCTTGCTCACCGCGGGGGACAGGAGGCCGAGGCCGAGGAGGTCGAGGCGGAGTCCTCCGAGGCGTCCACCGACGGCTTCGAGGTGCAGGACCCCGCCATCGTCTCCGCCCTCCCGGTGGAGGCCGACGACGATGAGGAGGTGGGCGAGGTGGTCCTGTCCTCCGAGCCGCAGGTCGTCTTGCCCCGCGTCGCGGAGCCCGCCACCGTGGCCTTCGAGGTGCAGCCCTCGGCCGACGTCATCGACGACATCGACCGGCGGACCCAGCTCCCCGCGCCGGCGCGCCGCGCCGAGCCCGAGGTGGTGGTGGCGGCGCCCTCGATCATCGAGGAGGTCGAGGACGACGAGGAGGACGAGGGCTACGAGGACGAGGAGGCGCTCTCGGAGGCGCCCGCGCGCGCCCGGCCCGCGGGGCCGAGGACGAGGCGAGCACCGGCGAGCTGGTCATCCACGAGCGCAAGGCGTGCGAGGCCCACTTCGAGGACGACGCGCCAGCCCCGGTGAAGGTGGAGGAGGAGAAGCCGGTCTACGAGCTGCCTCCGATCAACCTCTTGGACTACGAGGGCGAGGAGCCCGAGCCGGTGGACTCGCTCGGCCTGAAGGCCAAGGCCACCCGCCTCGAGGAGAAGCTGAAGACCTACGGGGTGGACGGCAAGGTGACCGCGATCCGGCCCGGGCCGGTGGTGACGACCTACGAGTACCAGCCCGCCCCCGGGGTGAAGGTCTCGAAGATCCAGAACCTCTCCGACGACATCGCGATGAGCATGGAGGCGGTGCGGGTGCGCATCGTGGCCCCCATCCCGGGCCGCGGGGTGGTGGGCATCGAGCTGCCGAACGACAAGCGCGAGAACGTCTACCTGAAGGAGGTCGTGGCCCACGACCGCTTCAAGAAGTCCTCGTCGCTGCTGACCCTGGCCCTCGGCAAGGACGCCGAGGGCGAGGTGCAGATCCGCAACCTCCAGAAGATGCCGCACCTGCTGATCGCGGGCACCACCGGCTCCGGCAAGTCGGTGTCGATCAACACCATGGTGCTGTCGGTGCTCTACAAGGCCACCCCGGACCAGGTGAAGTTCATCATGGTCGACCCGAAGATGCTGGAGCTGTCGCTGTACAACGACATCCCGCACCTCCTGCTCCCGGTGGTGACCGACCCCAAGAAGGCGTCGCTCGCCCTGCAGTGGGCGGTGGACGAGATGGAGCGCCGCTACCAGATGCTCTCGGACATGAAGGTCCGCGACATCGGCGGCTTCAACAAGAAGCTCGAGAAGCTCCGGGCGCAGCGTAAGCGGGTCGAGGCGGAGTCGGTGCTCGAGGACGAGGAGTTCGCGGAGGCGCAGGAGGCCCATGACCCGGCGGGGCTGATCAAGGACCCGTGGCGCGGCCAGGACCTGCCGGACGATCTGCCCTACATCGTGGTGCTCATCGACGAGTTCGCGGACCTCATGTGCGTGGCGCCGAGGGACGTCGAGGCGAGCGTGCAGCGCCTGGCCCAGAAGGCCCGCGCGGCCGGCATCCACGTGCTCCTGGCCACCCAGCGGCCCTCGACCGACGTCATCACCGGCGTCATCAAGAACAACTTCCCCTCCCGGATCTCGTTCCGGGTGGCGTCGCGGCACGACTCCGGCACCATCTTGAACAGCCCGGGGGCCGAGAACCTGCTCGGCATGGGTGACTCGCTCTTCTTGAGCGTGGCCTCGCCCACCCCCGAGCGCATCCACGGCGCCTTCGTCTCCGAGGACGAGGTGGAGCGGGTGGTGGACTTCTGGAAGGCCCAGGCCAAGCCGAAGTACGACGAGACCATCCTGCAGGCGAAGGACGACGACGAGGACGGCGGCGGCTTCAGCGACGACGAGCGCGACGAGCACTACGACATGGCGGTCAAGATCGTCACCGAGACCAAGCGCGCCTCGATCTCCGCTCTGCAACGTAGGTTGCGCGTGGGCTACAACCGCGCCGCCCGCATGGTCGAGATGATGGAGCACGACGGCATCGTGGGCCCGCCCTACGGCCCGAAGGGCGAGCGCGAGGTGCTGGTGAACGCGATCGGCCCGGACGGCCCGCCGCGCAGCTAGTCCCCGTGCGGGTCCTCATCCTCGACAACTACGACTCCTTCACCTTCAACCTGCACCAGTACGTGGGGGCGCTCGGCGCCACCTCGCAGGTCGAGAAGAACGACGCCCTCGACCTCGCCGGGGTGGAGGCATTGGCCCCCGACCGCATCATCCTGTCCCCTGGCCCCGGCCGCCCCGAGCGGGGGGAGGACTTCGGGGTCTGCGGCAACGTCATCACCGCGCTGTCCGACCGGATCCCCATCCTGGGGGTGTGCCTGGGCCACCAGGGCATCGTGGCCCGCTTCGGGGGCCGGGTAGTGCGGGCGCCGCAGGTGATGCACGGCAAGACCAGCCGCATCCGGCACGCCGGGTCGGGGCTCTTCGTCGGGCTCGAGCAGGACCTCGAGGTGATGCGCTACCACTCCCTGGTGGCGGAGCGGGCCTCGATGCCGGACTGCTTGCAGATCACGGCGGAGACCGCGGACGAGGCGCGCCTGGTGATGGCGGTGGAGCACGTGTCGCGCCCGCTCTTCGGGGTGCAGTTCCACCTGGAGAGCATCGGCACCCCGTGCGGCATGGCGCTCCTCGAGCGCTTCCTCCGGCTGTAGGCCGGGTCAGGGGAGGCGGTAGCCCAGGCGGAAGCCGCCCCAGTGCCGGCCGTCGACGAAGATGGGCACCGAGACGTCCTTCATGAGCACGAAGGTGCCGCCGCCCATGTCGCGCCGATAGGTCTGCACGAGCGGGCCGGCGGTGTTGCGCCCCGCCGCGAGCCCCACGCGGTCGTCGAAGATGCGCCGATTCCGGCAGTTCGCCGCGTTGAACACCGGGTCGTGGGTCTGCGGCTTGGAGTACTTCGAGTTGTGGGTGGGCAGGTAGCCGCGATCGTCCACCGCGGCGCAGAACACGACGCCGGGCAGGCGCGCGGCGAGCTCGTCCTGGAAGGTGCGAAGGCGGCGATCGCACAGCGTGGTGTACTTCGCCATGAACTGCGCGGGGTCCGTCCCGGCGACGGGCTCGAGGTGGCGATCGAAGAGCCCGCCTCGGTCGATCTCGTGGTTGGCGAGCGCCTGCTCGAAGGCGGCGCTCACGAAGGCGGCGCCTTCTTGCGCGAGCATCACGTACGGGGTGTCGGGCGTCTCGATGTGCGCGCGCACGAAGAGCCGGCCGAGGTCCTCGGAGCGCTCGATGAGGCCGTCCGCCTCCTGGCTCGCGCTCTCGAGGCCCTTCGACGCGATCGCGGCGTCGCGGGTGAGGGCCTCGAGGCTCTGGCCGAGCTCGGCCACCGCCCCGCGACCGAGGCGGCGCCATCACCGATGCGGTGCGCGCGATCGTCGGCGTCCGCGAGCGCGCCCGCCGCGCTCGTGAGCGCCTCGCGCATCGGCTCGGTCTCCTCGCGCACCGCGTAGGCGAGGTCCTTGGCGTCGGTGCTGCGCTCGACGACCGCCCCCAGGCTCTGGATGAGGCGGCCCACGATCTCCGAGATGTGCTGCGTCGCCTCCTGGGTCTGCTGCGCGAGGAGCTTGACCTCGTCGGCCACCACCGCGAAGCCGCGGCCGGCCGCCCCCGCCCGCGCGGCCTGGATGGCGGCGTTGAGGGCGAGCAGGTGCGTCTTGTCCGCGATCGCGTCGATGTGAGCGGTGACCCGACCGACCTCGGCGATGGTCTCCTGGCTGGTCTCGAGCACGGAGGCGACGAGGTCCACGCCCTCGATGAGCGCGCCGACCTTGTCCGACGCCAGCTGCATTCGGGCCTGGGAGGCGTCGAGCTCACGCCGCGCGGACTGCACCGCGTCTCGTGATGAGCTGGCGCCCACCGCGATCTCGCTCGCCTCGTCCGCGATCCGACCCACCGAGGCCTCGACGTGCCCGAGCTCGGTCGCCTGGGTGCCCACCGCGGCGCTCACCCCCGCCATGTGCCCGGCGAGCTGGACGATCGCCTCGCTCAGCTGGCCGCCGTGCTCCACGAAGGCCCAGGCGTGCGCTCGACCGCGGCGTCTTTGGCGGCGGCGCTCGTAGGGGTCGGCGGGAGGCTCTGGAGGGTCTCTGTCATGGCGCGACCTGAACCTCGCAGGAGGCCCGCATCTACGGTCGGCGCGCCCGGGGGGCCTTGAAGCGCGCTGCCGCTCGAGTGGGGCGGGTGTTCCAACTTTGGCCGCCCGCCCCGGGTCCCAGCAGGCCGCGAAGAGCCAGCTGCCCCCAGCCTTCGAGTGGACTCCAGGTAGCCGGCTCTCGCCGGCCCACTGCAGCAGGTCGGCTGCCCCGGTTCGATCGCCGGGCGGTGACCTCAGGCGGTCTCGATTTACGAGCGCGCAGGCGGCGCCCCAGGATGTCCGCCAGGCGCGCTTGCCGGCGAAGGTCCTCGCGCGTCGAGGTCGAGTCGATCCTTGCTCCGGTGGACCATGTCGCGCGCCCCGACAGGACCTTGAGCGCTGCAGGGCAGCAACATCCAGCTGTTGGAGCCAGCGACGCTACGGGCACGGCCGCGCCGGGGACGCTCTTCCCGCGGTTGTGCTGCGCGCGGTAACGTCGTCCCTCGGCGTCGAGAGGACGCGAACAGGCTCTGGAGGTCGCTGCCGATGCCGTTGCTTGCCGGCCTCGGTGGGGGCGCGAACCGTGGCCCAACCGACCGGTGGTGCGTCCGCGCTTGCTCGACCGTGGCTCGGATGGCGTAGCTCAGGGCGGCGATGCGGTCTGCTCAGCGTCGGCGTCACTTCGCACCGCGACGACGAAGTCCTGGTTGGTCTCTGGTTAATTCGTGAAGCGCGGCTCGGCACGGGCGGAGACTGGCGAACCCACTTCAACCAGAGCATAAGGCCGCTGCAGCTGGTCGAGATCCAGTCGGACCCGCGTCCAGCGCCGCGTTCAGGCGTTCTTCTTGCCCGCCACGTCCGACGTGAGGGCGGGTTCCCCGGCATCCCCCATGCCTGCTCCGCCCCGGGCCGGCGTGCCGAACCAGCCAGAATGGCGACTTCTCGTCCAGCCCAACTCGGTGGCGGTGGAACTGGCGGCGCAGCCGAGTCCGGCTTCGGCGAGGACGCTCGTGACCTCGGCAGGAGACTCTGGACGGCTTGTCGAGAGGCGCTCGGCAGGACTGCACCCATCGGGCATGGTCGCCATGCTGGCGCGGGGCGGTCGCTTCGAGCTTTGGCCGCCCCCAGGCCCCGCCCGCCGCAAGCGCCCCCCAGGCCTGGCCCGATGGAGCGGGGTGGGCCAGCTCCGCCGGCCCACGAATGCAGAAAGGCCGGCGACCCCCGAAGGGATCACCGGCCTTGGCACGCCCTCGGAGGCGGTCGCGCGTGCGCGCAGGCTACTTGAGGAGCTCGGGCTTGGACGCGCGGGCGCGGTTGCCGGCGGTCAGGTCCTCGTGCTTCGAGGCCGCGGCGTAGATGGCCTTCAGGCCGGCGGTGGAGGTGTCGCGCACCTGGCCGAGGAAGCCGTCGCCCTTGCTCGCGCTGCGGGCGGCCAGCATCCAGCTGTTGGCGGCCTGCTTGAGCTCGGACGCGCCGACCTGGCCGGAGTTGCGGCTCTTCGCGATCTTCACCGCGGTGTCGTAGACCATGGCGTCGAGGGCCTTGAACTCACCGGCGCTGCCGGCCTTGTTCAGGATCTCGTCGCGCACCTCGGGCTTCGAGAGGGTGGCGGCGTCGCGGGCGCCGTTGGCGGAACGCGCCATGGCGGCGTCGAGGCGCTTCTCGGAGGCCTGGATGGCGTGCTGGGCTTCGGTAAGGCTGACGCGGTTGTCGATCTTGATGGCCATTGTCTTGTCTCCCCTTCTGGTTGGTCCGTTATCGTCCCATGCGGACGGAGAGCATGCTCCGGCCGCGTTCGAGTAGCTGAAAGAGCGGAACGAGGAGCTCGATGTCGCCCTCGAGGCGCAGGGCGCCCGAGGTCAGCTCCGCTTCCGCGTCCACCGTGCCGTCGAGGATCTGCCGCAGGACAGCCTGCCGAGTCACGAGTCGGAGCTCGGCCTCGGTGTCCGCCCCCCACTGGAGCGGCGCCTTGCTGTCGCCGAACCGCACGGTCACCGAGCGGTCATCGGCCACGTCCAGGGCGATCCGGCCCCGCTGGGCCAGAAAAGCCGCCGGCTTCTCCTCGAAGGCGTTCACGAGCGCTCCGATGAACGCCTCGCACGCGCTGTCGGAGATCACCGGCGCCTGGGCCTTGGCTCCGCCGCGCCGCGCGCGCCCCACCGACGGTGCGGCGTCTTGCGAGTTCAGGCTGAGTCCCAGGTGCGCCATGTGACTGCTCCGATCCCTCCCAGTTGGTATGCGGTGTGTTCCGCACAGTGTCCTACATGGGAGATGTCAGCCTTATCGGGGCGCAACGAATTTCGTTGCGTGGGAGATATAAGATCTTTCGCGCTTCGAAGAAACCCCTAAGAGGGAGGGGTGATCGCGGGGCCGAGGAACCGGCGGAGCTGGTCCACGAAGTCCGGCGGCCAGCCCTCGAGGTGCTGGAAGAACGCCTCGAAGTCCTCGGCGAAGAGGGCCCGCGAGGCCTCCTCGAAGCCTGGCTGGTTCCCCGCGATGTCCCACATGAAGGCGTGGGCGGCGTCGATCGCCCGCCGGGTGGTCTCCTCGCCCGAGTGGGTCTTCCGGGCCTCGTCCACCAGGCGCCGCAGGGCGGCCGAGGCCCCGCCGCGCTGGGCCTCCAGCCACGCCCAGTGCCGAGGCAACAGGGTCACCTCCCGCGCCACACACCCGAGCTTGGGCCGGCCAGGCCCCTTGCGGTCCGCCCCCAGGGGGTGGGCGCGGACCGCGGCGAGCAGCTGCTCGGGGCTCGCCCCCAGATCCACGTCGGTGGGGCGCCCGGTGGACTCGTCATACAGGGAGATTCGGCCCCCGCCCGCGTCGTGCCGGGCCTTGGCCGCCTGCACCACCGCCTCCAGGTCCCCCCGGGCCACCAGGGTGTCGCCACAGAACGCCACGAAGCTCGTCTCGCTCATCGCCATTGATCCTCCATGGCGATGAGGCTAATTTTACCCGGGCTATAAAGCAAGGAAAATCATCCGGGTAAAATGCGATAGATGAAGCGCTGCTGCCCGAAGACCTCCATCGTGTCCACGAGCTCGAAGCGCTTGGGGTCGTGCAAGGCTGCTTGCCCGACCGGGCTCAGCCCGGCCACGTCGCCGGGCGACAGGACCAGCCACTCTACGTCCAGCTCGGCGAGGGACGCGGGGTCGAGGTCGCGCCGGGCGCTGGTCCTTCACCCGGGCCAGGTGCTCGGAGCGCGGCTGGTCGAGCAGGAAGCTCTGGCCCACCTGATGCCAGTCGAAGCCCGGGGTGGGGATGCCGCCGCCGCTCCCAAGCTCGGGGCTGACGCTGAAGACCTGATCGCCCTCGGCCATCAGCTCGTCCATGCGCTCACCCACCACGCGGCCGACCCCCGAGGGGCCGGGGAAGTGCATCTTCGGGACGCCCAGCCGGCCGTCGAGGGGGCCCATGCGGACGAAGATGACCCAGCTGGACACGGTTGCGAGCGCAACCAGGGTTGCGATCACCGGGGCGCGCCAGCGGTTGGGCCAGCGGGCGAGCAGATCCGCGAAGAGGGCGTTGGCGAAGAACGCGCCGACGCCGAGGAACTTCACGATGTCCCAGCTGCGGGCGTAGGTCACGAAGTGGGGCACCAGGAAGCCGAAGACGGCGGCGATGGCGATGGGGACGCGGAGCGGGTCGGGGCGTCGCACGATCAGCGCCACCGCCACCGGGAGGGCGATGAGCGGCAGGCCGAACACCACCAGGTGATAGGCGAGCAGCGACAGGCCCTGGTCCCTGAACATGCTCCGGCCGAAGAGCAGGGTGCTCTCCACCGGCGAGCCGGGGGCGAGGAACCCACCGAGGCCGTACGCGATCACCAGGCTGCTCGCGAGGAGCGCGCCGTCGATCAGCACCTGGCGCTTCCTCTCGGCCCGCCGCGCCTGGGCCAGGGTGGCGAGCCCGAGCACGAGGCCGAGGGTGCCGAAGAACACGATCTGGGACAGGGAGAGGGCGCCCATCACCAGCGCGGCGAGGGCGCTCCGGCGGGTGCGGAGCGGATCGTCCAGGCGGCGGTCGAAGAGCATCAGGGCGGTCAACGCGAGCACCATCCCCATCGCCTGGGGGTGCTGGAAGAAGTTGCTGATCGTCGGCGGGGGCACCGAGTCGCGCCAACGCACCGGGAGCACGTCCCAGTGGAGCTCCAGGCTGCCCATGTCGGTGTTGAGCAGGGTGGCGAGGGTGCCGGTGCCCAAGAGCAAGATCACTGGCATCAGCCGCGCGCCGCGGTCGCCGCCGAGGCTCGCCCCGAGGTCGCGCGCCACCCCCAACAGGAGGGCGAGCAGGCCGATGCTCACCACGTCGAGCGCCTGCGCCACGTTGAGGCCGGTGAGGGCGCGGACCGCGCCGGCGAGCAGATCGAAGGCGTAGTGGTAGCGGAACTGCTCGTAGGGGAACAGGGGGTGGACCGCGGGCACCACCCCGCGGGCGAGGCTCGAGGCGAGCGGGAAGTGGCAGGAGTACTCGTCCCAGAAGTAGGCGCCGAACACCGCGAAGGCGCCGACGACGAGGATGGTGAGCACGCCGGTCCAGCCCCAGAACCCGAGGCGGCCCGAGGGCAGCGGCGGGGCCGGGGTGGGCGGTGCGCGGCGCCACGCGAGGGCGATGAGGGCGGCGGCGGTGAGCGCGGTGAGGGCGGTGGCCGCCACCATGCTCTGGGTGGCGCGGGCCCAGCCGTAGATCGACAGCACGAGCACGGCCAGGCCCACCCCGGCGCCGACGAAGGGGCGGCGCTCGCCAGCCAGGAAGGCCAGGGCACGGCCGGCCACCAGGGTGAGGCCCAAGGTGACCAGGCCCAGGAGCGCGCCGAGCATGCCCACGCTCATGCCCCAGGCGCTGGAGCGAGGCAACCCGACGGCGGTGAGCGAGGCCGGCGCGGCGCAGACCGTGATCGGTGGCGTCCTCAGCGGTCGTCCGGCCTCGCATCCTGCCGCTGCCTCCTGCGGCCTAGCATCCTGCGGGCTGCATCCTGCGGGCTGCATCCTGCGGCCTGCATCCTGCGGCCTGCCT
The DNA here is from genome assembly GCA_020632995.1 of Deltaproteobacteria bacterium. Taxonomy (GTDB): domain Bacteria; phylum Myxococcota; class Kuafuiibacteriia; order Kuafuiibacteriales; family Kuafuiibacteriaceae; genus JACKEN01. The sequence continues at coordinate 128,897 of JACKEN010000012.1, forward strand.
CCTGCGGCCTGCATCCTGTGGCCTGCATCCTGTGGCCTGCATCCTGCGGCCTGCATCCTGTGGCCTGCAGCCTGTCTCTGAAGCCTGAAGCCCTCGCCCGCACTCGACCTCAACCTCAACGCTCCGCCAGGACCGCCCACTGCAGCGCTCTCGCCGCAGCCCCGGTGGCCCCAGGCATCAGAGACAGGCCGCAGGTCTCAGGTCTCAGAGCTCAGGTCTCACGTCTCAGGCCGCAGGTCTCAGAGCTCAGAGCTCAGGCTGCAGGATCCAGGGCGCGCGCTCCAGAGCTCGGACGCCCGGGCGCGTGCACCAGCCTCGGCGCGCTTCCCGTCGCGTCGCCCTCGTCGGCACTACCGGACGACGAGCTCCTCCTTGGCCTTGCGCAAGGCAGCTTCCACCGCCTCGGCCAGGCGGTTGATCTCGACCTCGGTCATCGGGGTGGAGAGGGCGCCGGCCGCGCTGTAGATGGTGAGGATCCCGTCGTCGTTGAGGGCGTCGATGAACGCCCGGTGGGCGTGGCGCTCCTCGGTGGTGGGGAAGGCGCTCCTGTAGTCCCGCGGGGCCTCGGCCTTGAAGTGGAGCTTGAACATCGAGCCGGTGCCGGTGACGCTGGCCGGCGCCCCCGAGGCCGAGATCGCCTCCCTGAGGCGCGCCCGGGTCAGCTCCCCCAGCGCGTTGAGGCGCGCCACCGCCGCCGCGTCGAACAGCTCCATCGCGGTGAGGCCCGCGGTCATGGTGATCGGGTTGGCGGAGAAGGTGCCGGAGTGGGGCAGCCGCGGGCCGTAGGGCCCGGGGATGAACACCGCCATCGTCTCGTCGCGGCCCGCGATCGCGCCGACCGGGAAGCCGCCGCCGATGATCTTGCCCATCGTCGTGAAGTCGGGGCGCACCTTGTACCGGGTCTGCATTCCGCCGACCTCGGTGCGGAAGGTGATGACCTCGTCGAACACCAGGAGCGCGCCGTCGTCGCGGGTCCACTTCCACAGGGCGCGGATGAAGTTCTCGTCCGCCGGGATGAGCCCGGCCCGGTGGGGCATGGGGTCGATGAGGACACAGGCCAGCTCGCCCCGGTGCTCATCGAGGATGGCGCAGGCGGCGTCGGGGTCGTTGAAGGGGATGATCACCACGTCGTGCAGGATGCCTTGCGGGGTGCCCATGGCCAGGGGCACCGCGTTGGGGTGGTTGCGCTCGCCCCAGCTGTGGGGCGCGGGCTCCTGGCTCACCTCGGCGAAGTCGTAGGCGCCGTGGTAGGTGCCCTCGACCTTCGCGATCTTGGGGCGCCCGGTGTGGGCGCGGGCGGCCTTGATCGCCGCCATCACCGCCTCGGTGCCCGAGTTCACGAAGCGCACCTTGTCGAAGGAGGGCGAGCGGCCCACCAGGTGCCTCGCGAAGTCGATCTCGGTCTCGGTCGCCATGGTGAAGGCGGTGCCCTTGGCGAGCTGCTCGGTCACCGCGGCCACGATGGCGGGGTGGGCGTGCCCATGGATGAGCGACGCCATGTTGTTGGCGAAGTCGATGCGGTCCACGCCGTCGACGTCGACGGTGCGACAGCCGGTGGCGTGGTGGTTGTAGAAGGGGTGGGGCTTCCTCAGCAGGGTGTTCCGGCTGACTCCGCCCGGGAGGTACTTCTGGGCCTCCAGGAACAGCTCGGCGCTACGGCTACTCATTGTCTGGTCCTCTGGCATTCAGGGGTGCGCCCGTGCGCGCGCGGACGTACGCCTCGGTCACCCCGGGGGCCAGCTCCACGAGCTGGAAGCCGTCGGGGGTGACCTCTACGACGGCGAGGTCGGTGTAGACGCGTGAGACCACGCGTTGGCCGGTGAGGGGATAGGTGCAGCGCTCCACCAGCTTGGGCTCGCCCTCCTTGGTGGTGTGCTGGGTGATGACGAGGATGGTCTTCACCCCCGCCACCAGGTCCATGGCCCCGCCCACCGCGGGGATGGCCCCGGGCTCGCCGGTGGACCAGTTGGCGAGGTCGCCGTTTCGCGCAACCTGCATTGCGCCGAGCACGCACACGTCGAGGTGGCCGCCGCGGATCATGGTGAAGCTGTCGGCGTGGTGGAAGAACGCGGCGCCGGGCACCGCGGTCACCGGCTTCTTCCCCGCGTTGATCAGCTCCGGGTCCTCCTCGCCCGCGGGGGGCGGCGGGCCCATGCCCAACAGGCCGTTCTCGGTGTGGTAGATGAACTCGCGGCCCTCGGGGACGTAGCGGGCCACCAGCTCGGGCAGCCCGATGCCCAGGTTCACGTAGGAACCGTCCGCGATATCGGCGGCGCACCGGGCCGCCATCTGCTCCCGGGTCCAGCTCATGGGTAACTCCTGTTGGCGGCGATGAGGTCCGACTCCTCCTCGGGGTTCGCGACCTCGACCACGCGGTCCACGAAGATGCCGGGGGTGACGACGTGCTCGGGGTCGATCTCGCCCGGGGCCACCACCCGACGCGCCTGAACGATGGTGGTCTTCGCCGCCATCGCCATCACCGGGCCGAAGTTCCGCGCCGTCTTGTTGAAGGTCAGGTTGCCCATGCGGTCCGCGGTCTCGGCCTTGATGAGGGCGAAGTCCGCCTTCAGCCACCGCTCCATCACGTAGGCGCGCCCTCGAACTCACGGAGCTCCTTGCCCTCCGCGAGCGGGGTGCCCACCGCGGTGGGGGTGTAGAAGGCCGGGATCCCCGCCGCGCCCGCCCGCAGGCGCTCGGCCAGGGTGCCCTGGGGCACCAGCTCCAGCTCGATCTTCCCCGCGCGGTAGAGCTCCGGGAACACCTTGGAGTTCGACGACCGCGGGTAGGAGCAGATCATCTTCCTGACCTGCCCGTTCTTGATCAGCGCGGCCAGCCCCACGTCGCCGTTGCCGGTGTTGTTGTTGACCGCGGTGAGGTCCTTCACCCCGAGGTCGATCAGGGCGTGGATCAGCTCGATGGGCCCACCGGCGGAGCCGAAGCCGCCGATGAGCACCACCGCGCCGTCGTGGATGACGGAGACCGCCTCCGCCACCGAGGTGACGGTCTTGTCGATCATGACGTCGCCTTGGCTCCGATGCGGGTCAGCGCGTCGTTAAGGTGCGCCTCGATCGCCTTCAGCTCGTCGGCGAAGAAGAACGCCTCGGTGTCGTAGGGCTGAAGGAGCGCCACGTTGTTGGTGGCGTCGTCGAACTTCGCGAGGAACACCTTGTCGAGCCAGGCCATGTTGCGGCCCTCGGTGAACTTCAGCGCGAACACCGTCTCGCCCTTCACCTCGGCCCGCCCCAGGATCGAGATCTTGCCGGCGGAGGTGGTCATGGAGAGGTGCCGTGAGGGCCGGTTGATGGACGGCAGCGACCGGTAGATCAGGTCGAAGACCTGGTGCATCTCGGCCAGGGGCGCGGTGAAGTAGTGGTGCTCGCCGGTGGGGCGCGGGCAGTAGATCGAGTGGAAGCCCACCGAGAGGCAGCCCAGGATGTTGGCGAGGTCGATCCAGTTGTCGGCCGAGCGCTGGATGTCGATGCTGCCGTCCTCCTTCGGGAAGAGGCTGATGTGCTTCATCATCGGGCTCTGGCTGCGGAGCACCACGTGGTGGGCCTGCAGGCGCCGGATGGCCGCGATGGTCAGCGGGTTCAGGACCTCGCGCGGGGTGGAGAAGTGGGCCATCCACGCCACCTGGATCCCGTGGGCGTAGAGCCGATCGAACAGCGCCAGCATGCCGTCGTACTTGCCGTTCAGCACCAGCTCCGGCTGGTAGGTGAGGGCGCGGGTGCCGAGGCGCACCGTCTTCACGTGGCGCAGGGTCGGGTCGTCGATGATCGGGGTGACGTAGCGCTCGAAGCGGGCCGCGGGCATGAACCCCGCGTCGCCGCCGGTGATCAACAGGTCGTTCACCTCGGGGTGCTGGCGCAGGTAGGTGTGCACCGCGTCGATGTCCTCCTGCAGGAACATGTCCTCGTCGCCCCGCACCTGCGCGTGCCGGAAGCAGTAGGTGCAGAACGAGAAGCAGTGCTGGGTGGACTTGTCGAAGATCAGCGCCACCTGCGGGTACTTGTGCTGGCTACCTTGCAGCAGCTCCACGTCGCCCGCCTCGGTGGTGAACCAGGGCTTGTTGAGCTGCTGGTTCCCGTCGTGGGGGTTGGTGTTCCGCATGTGCTCGGCCGCGATGGCCTTCCTCGCCTCGCGGGTCGTGGCGTTCGCGTACGCCTCGACCACCGCGGGGTCGATCATCCCGGGCTGGGGGAAGACGAGCTGGAAGATGCTGTCCCGCTGGAAGTTCTTCCAGTCGATGCTGTTCAGGGTGTGGCGGGTGGCGAGGAAGCGGTAGACGTCGATGAAGAGCTCCCGCTCGTCCTGGTGGCCGATGTCGATGCCGTGGCGCTCCAGGATCTCGACCACCTCACGGAAGCCGCTGAGCCCGGTGTAGTTCGCCTTGCCGGTGAACATCGGCGGCTCGGTGCGCTCGAGGCTGGAGTGCTGCGGCCACAGGGCGTGGAGGCGATCCACCAGCCCCTGCGGCAAGAGGCCCTCCTCCTCGATGATGTGGAGGGCCTCCTCGTGATCTCCCCGCGGCGACACCGTGGGGCCTTGAGCGATCTTCAGGGTGGGGGCGGTCTCCAACATGGGTCGGATCCTTCGCCCGCCCAGGACGGGTGTACAGGACGAAGCACGGCGTCCTGGGTGTTTCCCCGGAAGGTGCCAGATTTCGAGGCACCTGCCGTGGGGGCCTGCGCGCGGGTTTGACTTGGCTCCTGGGCTACTCGCTCCGGGTGGCGGCGTGGCTGGGGCCGGCGGCCCGGGTGGCCAGCGCGGGGGCGAGGCCCAGGCCCACGAGGCAGGCGAGCACCAGGCTCAGGACCAGGCGCTCGCGCCCGAGGAGGTCCTGCTTGGGGTTTCGGGCCGGGGTGCCGTTGAAGAGGGCGAAGAACGCCTTCACCACCGTCACCCCGTTCAGCGCGGTGGCCGCCACCATCATCAGGCCCAGGCTCGGGAACTGCCCCACCGTGCCCTGCATCAGCAGATCCTCGGCCACGAAGCCGACGGTGGCGGGCAGGCCCACGCTGGCGAGGCCGAGCACCAGGAACGCGGCGGCGAGGCGCGGCGTCTCTGCAAGGCTGCCTGCGGGGCGCTCGAGGCTCTGGCGGCCCCGGCGCGCCTCGAGGGCGGCGAGGGCCATGGCGAAGCCGGCCGAGGCCAGGCCCACCGTCATCCAGGTGAGGGTGGCGCCGGTGCGGGCGACCTCGGAGCTGGTCTCGAGGCCGACCCCCACCAGCCCGCTCTGGGAGATGAAGAGGTAGGCCACCGCGCGCCGCGCGTTGGACTGGAACACGCCCATGAACGCGGCCCCCACCGCGGTGAGGGCGCTGATGATCGCCATGGCCTCACCGACCCCGGCGGAGGGGAGGATGTCGTTCTGGGACAGGTGCACCGCGACCCCGATCTGCGGGGCGACGAAGGCCACCACCAGGCCCATCGGGGCGTCGTCCACCGCGGCGAGCAGCCACGAGTGCAGCGGCATCACCGCCTCACGGATCGCGAGGCCCACCGTGAGGACGACGAAGCCGGTGAGCGTGCCGCCGTCGCTCAGCAGGAAACAGCCGCTCGCAACCAGGCCTGCGCTCGGGAGCATGTAGAGGGCGAACATGCGGGCCGAGGCGCCCCGCTCGGAGGCGCGGCGGAGCTCGAGCCACACCGGCACCGCGCCGAGGGCCCAGGCGATGGCCACCACCGCGGGGTGCGGCATCGCGACGACGCCGCCCGCCGCCGCGGCCACCGCCATCATGCGGGCGATGCTCGCCGGCCGCGTCCCCACCGCGGGGGTCATGGCCACCGCCACGAAGCTCACCAGGCTGACGAAGGCGGGGGCCCACGCGAGGGCGGGGTCACGGCTGGCCACCTTCGACAGCGCCCACAGCGGGTCGTCGGCCGCGAGGAGGAGCGAGACGGGGGCGGTCGACGCAATCAGGGTTGCGGCGGCGAGGAACCCGGCGCCGACCCGCCGGGCCGTCCGCACGTCGGTGGCCTGGTTGGCGAGCAGGGCCCCCACCGCGGGGAGGAGCAGGTAGGCGAGGGTCAGCAGGCTCACGACGACGCCTCGATGTCCTGAGAGGTCTCCACCGCCTGGGCGCGCGGGCCCTCGGGCGGGCCCGCGAAGGCGGACAGCCACGCGCGCTCCAGCCGGTCGAGCAGCCGCGCGAGCCGGGCGAAGGGCGCGACCACGAAGTGCACGAGGACGGCGTCGAGGTAGCCGCGCTCGAGGGCGAGCCGGTAGAGCCAGGGTTGGAGCGCCCTGGGCACCAGGCGCTCGAGGTGGCCGCCGGGGTGGGGCAGGGCCGAGCCCACCGCCCGCTCCATGTTGTGCTGGTCGTGCAGGAGGCTGGGGGAGCGCAGGATCTGGAGGCTCCGATAGGACGCGTGGCCCACCACGTGGACCAGGGCGAGGAACCGGAGGCCGAGCGCGATCTCCATGAAGATCACGCCGACCTGGGTCATGGAGGCGTAGGCGAGGGCGCTCTTGATGTCGGACTGCACGCGCCCGACGACGGTGCCGTGCAAGGCGGTGAGCAGGCCGATGGTGAACACCGCCCCCGCCACCCACGGTGAGGCCTCGAGCAGGGTGGCGCTCCTGAGGAGCAGATACGGCCCGAGGTGGATCGAGAGGGCGCCGTAGAAGATGGCGCTCGAGGTGGTTGGGCCCTCCATGGCGCGGGGCAGCCAGCCGCCGAGCGGCACCTGCGCCGACTTGCCCAGGGTGGCCAGCAGGATGAAGAGCCCCGCCGTCACCACCGGCACGTGGGTGACGTCGATGCTGGCCCACTGGCCGGACACGTCGACGAAGGCCGAGGTGCCCGCGGTGTGGTGGAGCCACACCACGGCGGACAGGAGCCCGGCGTCGCAGAGGCGGTAGGTGATGAAGGCCCGCAGGCCGTGCCGCACCGGCGCGGGCCGGTGGTCGAAGAAGGCCACGAGGAGGGCGGAGCTCAGGCCCACCAGCTCCCAGCCCATGAAGATGAGATCGAGGCTCCCCGCCAGCACCACCAGCACCACTCCGGCGCCGAGCACCGACAGGAGGAGGAAGAAGCGGGCGAAGCGGGCCTCCCGGTGCAGGTAGCGTTGCGAGAACGCGCCGACCAGGCCCACCAGGCCGGTGCCGAAGACCGCGAAGGGCACCGAGAGCCGGTCCAGGACCAGCGCGACCTCGAACTCGTAGTGGCCGACCGAGAACCAGGTGCCGAGGGGCACTCGGACCTCGTCCACGTCGTGCACGACCATGCCGCCCGCCGTCGCGAGCCCGGCCAGGGTAGCGCCGCCGAACGCGGTGGCCACCACGGCCCAGATCACCGCCTCCGGGACGTCGTCGAAGAACCACAGGAGGACGGCGAGGATCAGCACCGCAGGTGACCGGGAGGGCCAGGATGGCGAAGGCCATGCTGGCGAGGAGCGTCTCGATCACCACGCGCCACCACCGGGGGCGAGGCCGTCGGTCACCCGCGTCGGCGGGAGGTGCTCACGGTGGCCGCGGTACACGTCCATCGAGGCCTTCACCACCGGGAGCTGGTCCGTCTCCGGTCGGTGGGGCCGGAACGCGCCGCCATCGAAGACGTGGAGCTCGTCGGTGCTGGGGCTCCACGCCACCACCTGGATCCAGCCGTTCACGACCAGGCGGGCCAGCCCGGGCCGGGCGGAGACGATGGCCGTGAGCTCGTCTGGCTCGGCCTCGACGATCGTGAGCAGGCGCACCGGCTCGTGGATCTCCACCATCTGCCAGGGCAGGCCGGTCCTGAGGTCGGAGGCGTGGCCGTCCATCACCCCCAACAGGCCCACGATGTTGTGGGGGAGCTTGGTGCCGCAGCCGTACCCCGTGGAGTCGACGAAGCTGAAGTAGTACTCCAGGTTGATGCCTGCCCCCACCGGGCCCACCGTCTCGAGGAGGGCGGCGAGCCTGCTGCGGTCGGGGTCGCGGGTCGGGTCGTAGGACACCAGGAAGGCGCGGCGATCCAGGAACAGGCCCCGGGTCCGGCTGCGTCGGCCGATGATGCACACCGCGTTGGTGGCGTGGCCGAGCTCGGGCCGCGGCTGGGCGAGATCCGCGGTGCGGGCCTCGGCGTGCGCGAGGGCGCCCTCGGGGTCGAGGTCCAGCGGCGCCAACATGAAGCGGCGGCACCGCTCGTGCGCGTCCCGGCGCCGGGCCTCCTCCATCGCGGCCTTGAAGATCCGAAGGTCGGCTTGCACGGCCTCCGGGATCAGGTCCTCGTCGTAGTAGATCATCGAGTCGTCACCCGTGTCGTGGGAGGCGCCGACGAACCAGGTGGGCTCGGGGAACGTCAACCAGCCTTGCGCGAGCCTCCCCCGCACCCCCGGGTGGTTCGCCATGGTCGCGAACGCCCGCGCGTTGGGGCCGCCGGGCCCCCCGCCGGCCGCCCCGCACTGGTAGGCGCCCTCGTGGGGGTTGTTGAGGCTGTGCGAGCCGTGGCCCACGAACACCACCAGCCCCCGGGCCTCGGTGAGGCCTGAGGTCTGCAACACGACCTGCACGATGCCGCTCATCTCCTCCACCGTGAAGCCGTGGAGGTAGCCGTCGGCCGCCGCGGGGGCGCCTTCGGGGCGCTCGAGGGCCAGGCGGGTGGCCGGCACGCCGACCCCGTGCATGACCGCGTGGGAGATCCGCTCGGAGGTCCGTGGGAAGAGCACGCGCCCGATCAGGGGCACGACGGTGGCCAGGCCCAGCGCGCCGGACACCACCGAGCCCCGCACCATGGTCTGGCCGGAGATCGCCACGCCGTGCCGGAGCCTGCCCACCGCCGAGCCGTGCTCGTGGGGGCCGTCGAGGGGCTCCTCGACCACCAGGTGCCTCGGGTCGATGACCACCGGGCACCGGGGCGTCGGGCGCACGTCATCCAGGCCCTCGTAGGCCATCGGGACCCCGAAGAAGCCGGCGTAGCCGAACGTCTCCACCTCCGGCAGCACCTCCTCGAGGTGGCGGCGGGTGGACTCCTCGCGGTCATCCATGCAGAAGACCGCGCGGATCCGGGCCGGCGGCGCCTCGGGGCGCCCCGCGCGCGCGTGGTTTCGCAGGCCGTCCAGCACCTCGACCCGGTGCCGCCGCTCGAAGGCGAGGTGGAGCAGGCGGCGGCGCTCGAGCTCGTCGAACCCGGCGAGCGCGTCGAGCCACCGCGCGGCCCGGTCGCCTCGGGCCAGGGCGGCGGCGGAGATGCCGGCGTGCTGCGCGAGCACGAACCCGGCGTAGAGCAGGCGCTCTTGCGCTTCCCGCGGATCCTCGCGCGGCGCGGGCGCGGGCGGCCCGCGCCGCCGGAGGTAGGCGAGGGCCTCCGCCTCGAGGCTGAGCTGCACCGCCAGGTAGTCCATCAGCCGGGTCGGGGGCGACGCCACCGGGGCCCGGTCGGGGCGCAGCTCGAGCTGGTGCATCATCCCCGCCCAGCCTCGCAGCGAGAGGAGGGTGGCGGTGATGAACGGCTGCCAGTCGTCTTCGGGGATCTCGAGCTCCTCGAGGAGCGCCACCACCGTGGCCTCTGCCGCTGGGGTGCGGGCGGCCTGGGCGGCGAGGCGGGCCGGGAGCCTCCGGAGCCACGGCTCGGGCGGGCCCATGGGCCGCGTGTAGAGGTCGCGCACCGCGCGCAGGAGGCCTTGCTCCTTGCCGGGCATCCGCCAGTACGCCACCCCCTGGTCGAGGAACGAGGCGCACAGTCGGATCAGGGTCGGGTGCACCAGCTCCGACACCGCGTAGCCGGTGCGCCCGGCGATCCCGTCCGCGGCTGGTGCGCCAGAATCGCTCACCCGCACGTCAGGGAGCGCGCGCTCCAGGGTCTGCCAGAGCGCGGCCAGGGCTTCGGGCGCGGCCCCGTCGCCGGTGACCGCCCGGCGCGCCGCCTCACTCACCCCGGGCTGAAAGGCCCTCAAGGAGCTCCCCCTCCGCCAGGCGCCACCGGAGCCGGGGCCCGGTGACGGGGACGAAGGGGTGCCGGAGCCAGAGGCGCCGGAGCCCGGTCCGGGTGGGAGCGCCCTCGAAGAGCGCAGGTTCGCCTGCCTCCTCGGGGAGCACGAAGTCCAGGTCCCGGGCTTGGATCCGCCCGCTCGCGAGGTGCTGGGCGAAGGCGGCCTCGGCCACGAACGGCTGTGCACCGAACAGCTTGGCCGCCTCGCCCACCCCCTCCGCGAACGGGAGGTGCTCGAACGCGTGCAGCGTGTTGTGATGCACGAAGCTCTGGAGGGGAAACTGGGCTGGCAGCAGGTGCGCGGCATGCGCCACCGCCTCGCCCAGGCCGCTCTTTTGGATACTCTGGGTGACCACGACGCTGGCGATCGCCAGCCGCCTCGACAGTCGGCGGGCGCGCGGGCGCCGTCAACTGACAGCGAAGCCGGTCGACCGGATTCACGACTCCGGCAACGGATGGGTCAGTCGATCCGATAGGGCTCGGGGAGCTGTTCGGGGGCCGAGACGCACATGTCCAGGTCCTTGAGGAGGCCGTCGTGCAGGCCGTAGACCCAGCCGTGGACCGACAGCGGCTGGCCGCGCTTCCAGGCATCCTGCACGATGGTGGTGTAGCAGAGGTTTGCAACCTGTTTTGCGACGTTCAGCTCGCACATCCGGTTGACGCGCTCGTTCGGGTCTTCGATCGCCTCGATCGCGGCGTGGTGCTTCGCGTACAGGTCCTTGATGAAGCGCAGCCAGTTGTCGATCAACCCGTAGGAGTCGCGCCCCATCGCCGCCTTGACCCCGCCACAGCCGTAGTGACCGCAGATGATCACGTGCTTCACCTTGAGCACCTCGACCGCGTACTGCAGCACCGAGAGCATGTTCATGTCGCTGTGCACGACGAGGTTGGCGATGTTCCGGTGCACGAACATCTCGCCCGGCTGGAGCCCGCAGATCTCGGTGGCGGGCACTCGGCTGTCTGCGCAGCCGATCCAGAGGTACTGAGGCGACTGCTGCCCAGACAACCTGGTGAAGAAGGCCGGGTCGGCTGCCGCGGTGCGGGCCGCCCAGTCGCGGTTGGACTGGAACAGGTGCGGGAGGGTCTTCATCGACCTCTCGTCCGTAGCCGCTGGGCCGCGGCGCGGCGTCAACGTGTGTGCCGACGACAAATGCGCGAAAACCGTGGCCGGTCAGGCCCCGCGAGCTATGACCTGTTCTGACAGAGCCCTCCGTATCCTTGGCTTCAGAGAGGAACAGGAGGGTTGATGCAGAACAAGAACACCAAGGGTTGGAAGGGTATCGGTCGCTCGCTGGTGGTGGCCGCGGTGGGTCCGGACGGGCTCGCGGATCAGCTCCACGATCCGAACGTGGTGGTGGTGCAGCTGGAGGGCACGCCGGTGAGCCTGGCGCGTCGCCGCGCGCTGTCGCCGGATCTGGTGGACGTCGTGGTGCTGGAGTGCACCGGCGACGATCGTGACGACATGCTGGAGCTGGGGCGCGTCCTGCGCGGGCGCTACCTCAACACGGTGCTGGTCTTGCCGCGCGACTCGTGGGGCAAGCGGGTCTTCCGCAGCTACCTCGGGGTGTTTCGGCACTCCGGTCGCGTGGTGCTCCCGGAGCTGTGGATGGCGGTGAGCGTGGCCGCGCAGAGCACGTGGACCCTCGGTTGGTTGCGCCTCGACAAGAAGCGCGACATCCGCGAGGCCACGGCCACCGCGTCCACGAGCAAGGTCATCGACATGACCTGCGCGGTGAAGACGCCGAAGGAGCCGATCAATCAGGTTCCGCAGGATGTATTGCAAGGCGCCAATGATGACGTCGGGGGCCCGCGGAAGTCGCGGACCACGCCGTGGGCGCCGCCGCCTGCGCTCCTGGTGGAGCTCACCAAGGCGTTCACCGAGGATCAGTAGCACGTGAGGGGGAGGCGGCGCGGGCCGCCTCCCTCACAGGCAGATCCCGAACTCGAGCCCCACGTCCAGACACTGCCCGGTGATGCAAGTCGGGTTGACGACGGCGCAGGGCTGGTAGCAGGTGGGGGGCAGCTCGTTGCCCATGGTGTCCGCCAGCCCCACGCAGAGCCCGCCTCGATCACACGGCTCGCTCGTGCACTGCTCGCCCAGCGCCGTCGTTCCCCGCAGGGCGCAGGCGGTGGTGCGGCCGAGGAGGCTGCAGACCTCGTCCACCCCGCAGGTGTCGTTCAGCGGGTCGCAGGTCGCGCCCACGTCGAGGCACACCCCGTAGTTCGTGGTGGCGGCCCCGTCCGGGCCGCGGCGCACCGGGGCGCAGGCGAAGGCGCGACCGGGGTTGGCGGCCACCAGGGCCTCGCAGCCCGCCCCGTCGTCCTGGTTGCACACCGAGCGGCAGCGCGGGGTGTCGTCGGTGGCGAAGAACAGGCAGGTGGTCCCTGGCTCGCAGTCCTGGCGCGCCATGTCGCAGGGCTCCTCGAGCCCCACCCGGACGCTCGCGCACATGCAGACCCCGTCGTCCGCGAGGACGTCCCAGACGCAGGCCTGGTGCCGGCTGATGTCGCAGCGGGTGCCCTGGGCGGGGTCGCAGTCGGTGACGAGCACCCCGGAGTCCACGCCCTCTTGCGCGAGGCAGGCCTCGTCGACCACGCCGCCGTCGACCGGAGGGTTCGGGAGGGGGTCGAGGCAGCCGACCCCGAGGAGGGACAGGGCGGCGGCCAGGGCGGTGCTCCCGATCCTGCGCATGACCCTGTTCTACCACCGAGGGCGCGGGTTTGGCGCCCTCCTCACTCGAGCTCGAGGTCGAAGCCGAAGATCCGGGCCCCCTCGTTCTCCGTCCGCAGCTCGAGCGTGACCGCGCCCACCCCGGTGGAGGTCCGGGTGAAGGGCAGCGCGTGCAGGCCGGGGTCGTTCCCGGCCTGGGCCTCACCGAGGACCCGATCTCCCTCGCGCAAGTTGACCTGCACCGGGGTGCGGTTGTCGCTCGCCGTCGCCCCGTCGCTCAGGCCGTAGCGCAGGGTGCCGCCGCGGGTCCCGGCCGGGACGGGGTAGGTGGCCCGCACCGTGGACCCCTGGATCGGGTGCATGAACAAGACCTCGCGGGGGGCCCCGCCCATCGTGAGCACGTCGGGCCCGAAGCGCTGCCAGGGCTGGTCCCCATACTTGCACTGCTCGGGCCCGGCGGGGCGGCAGGGGCGGCGGGCCCCATCCGGGGCCTCGGCCTCCACCTGGAAGCGGGCCCAGCCGCGGCGTGCGGCGGAGCCGGTGAGGGCGCCGCCGCCGGTGGGGGGCCTGCGCTCGAGGAGCACCCCGCCGAGCACCCGCCCGCCGGGCGGGGGTGCGCCCTCGAAGCGGGCCTGGTTGTGCACGATCCACTGCACCCGGCCCCGGGGATCATGAGGCAGGGCGCGCCCGTGGTAGACCTCGGCCAGCCGCCCCCACGCGTAGGCGTTCTGGAAGTGGGTGAAGCGCACCTGGGCCGGGGTGCCGTCCTCCAGCACCGCCGCGACCATCGCCATGGTGTTGCCGAGGCCGTTGAGGCTGTCGATCTCGAGGTAGTAGCGGCTCGCGCTGTGGGCCATGAAGGCCACGCTCACCGCGAGGGCGGGGCGAGCACCGCCCGGGCCCGCCCCCAGGCCCGGTCCAGCCCGACCGCGATCGGGATGAGCGCCATGGGCATCAGGATGTTCGCGTAGTGGGGGAAGAAGCGCTTCTTCGCGACGAGGAGCAGGAGCCCCGCGGTCACGAAGCCGACCACCACCGCGGCGGTGAGGGCGTCCTCGAAGGGGAGGGCGTCGCGGCGGCGGGCGCGGGCGGCTCGGGCGCCCTGCCGGGCCAGGCACCCGAGGGCCACCGCCCAGCCGATGGCGGCCACGACCAGCGAGATCACCCCGGCCACCGCCCACGGGGTGCCGTAGTGAGCGAAGAAGCGGTCCCAGCCCGCGGCGGTGAGGTAGGCGGAGGCGCCGTCGAAGTTCCCGCCCCAGTAGCCGCGGGCGAAGTGGTAGCCGATCTCGCCGGTGCCGTAGAGCACCGCGTAGCCGAGGACCCGGACCGGGTTCCAGACCGCGTAGGCGAGGGCCTCGGCCCCCCCGCTCTTGGCGATGATCAGCCGGGTGTTGGCGAAGCCGGACTGGAGCTCCATCCACAGGGGCGGCAGGTAGGCGATGACGGTGGCGAGGAGTCCGAGGCCGAGGGCGCGGCGGTCCCAGCGCGGGGGCGGGCGCAGGAGCACCAGGGTCAGGCAGGCCGCCCACAGCACCGGCGCCGACAGGTGGAGCTGGGGCAGGACGAGGGCGAGGAAGAGCAGGATGCCTTGCCAACGCGGGCTGTCGGCGGCCCGGTGGGCGGCGTAGAAGGCCACCGCGCCCCAGGCGGGGACCACCGCGCTCCCCCAGATCCGATCCGCGTAGAGCACGTCCCAGGGCGCGAACGCGAACAGGGCCAGCCCGATGAGCCCGGCCCGCGGCCCCCGGGCGCGGGCGAGCAGGAGGAACATCAGGGCCCCGGCGAGCACGTGCAGGCCCGCTACGAAGGCGGCCCCGGCCCGGGGCGAGGGCGACAGGAGCTGGGGGAGGGCGATCAGGAAGTAGGCGGCCGGCCCCGGGAAGTGGGCCGCGGACCCGGTGATCTCGAAGCCGTAGGCCGGGAAGTACTGGGCGGTGGCCAGGCGCCGGGACTTCGACCAGTAGTCGGCCTCGTCGCCGGTGAAGCGGGCGTGATCGGTGGCCCACAGGCGGAAGACCCCGGCGGCCAGGAGCAGGAAGAGGGCGACGGCGAGGGTTCTTCTGGTCACGGCCGGGTGGGGGAGGTTTGGGCGCCCCGCGGCAAGCGAGCACCTGCAGGCCCGCGGAAACCCCGGCCCGGGTCCCCGCAGCCCTGGCAGGCCGTCAGGAGCCCGCGGCTGGGTGTGACGGCCCGCCGGCCGGATCCCAAAGGATGGACCTAGGACGAATCCCGGGGACGGGGTATGCTGGGCTTCACCTCTGGGGGCCGATGCAGCGCAAGGATGACAACCCGCGTCCGCCGAGCATCGCGGACGCCCCGGAGCTCCGGCCGGATCACCCCGGCGAGGAGGAGGTCACGCCCCCGTCACAGGTGCGCGCCGTCTCCGCGCGGCCGGCGACCCAGAGGGTTCGGCCCCCGACGCCCCCCGCGCCGTCCGGGAGCACGGTGTCCCCCGCGCTGAATGATCCGCGCATCGGTGAGACCCTGGTGGGGCGCTACCGGCTCGACAAGCTGGTGGGCAAGGGCGGGATGGGCCGGGTCTACCGAGCCACCCAGTTCCCGCTGAACCGCCCGGTGGCGGTGAAGATCCTCAACCCGGAGTTCCAGAAGAAAGATCCGCAGTTCGTGCGCCGCTTTTTCCTCGAGGCGGCGTCGGCGGCGCGCCTGTCGCATCCGAACACGATCACCGTCTTCGACTACGGCGAGGCGGAGTCGGGTGAGCTGTTCATCGCGATGGAGTACCTGAAGGGGCGCCCGCTCTCTCGGGTGATCGGCGCCGAGGGGCCCTTCGCGGCCGAGCGCGTGCTCCACGTGGCGATGCAGATCTGCCGGGCCCTGCGCGAGGCCCACACGAAGGGGATCATCCACCGCGACCTGAAGCCGGGGAACATCCTGCTCCTCGAGGAGGGTGACGACGCAGACTTCGTCAAGGTGCTGGACTTCGGCCTCGTGAAGCTCATGCACACCGACGGGGAGCCGGTGCCCGACGACCCGCTCACCCCCGAGCCGGTGAACGAGCTCACCAAGGCCGGCATGTTCCTCGGCTCGCCGAAGTACATGTCCCCCGAGCAGATCCAGGGGCTCAACCTCGATCCGCGCACCGACATCTACTCGCTCGGCGTGCTGATGTTCCACATGGCCACCGGCAAGCCGCCTTTCACCGGCGGCACCAGCGTCGAGGTCATCTACAAGCACGTGAACCAGCCGGTGCCGTCGTTCGCCTCGCTGGGGATCGACGTCCCGCCCGAGGTCGAGGACGTCATCGGCCAGTGCCTGGCCAAGCACCGGGACGATCGGTTCGCGTCCATGAACGCGCTCCTCGTGCGCCTCAAGGACGTCCAGCGCCTGGTCACCGGGAACAGCGCGGTGATGGACACCGCGTTCGACATCGACATCTCGGAGCTGTCGAACGTCCAGGGCAGGCACACCGCCTACCCGACCCCGGTCAGCACCGATCTACCGGCCCCCGGCTCGCTCCGGCCGCAGACCCACCCCGCCCGCGCCAGCGCGACCCCGACCTCCGGGAGCCAGGTGCCGCGCGAGGTGGCCTTCGCCGAGACCGGGCCGATGGATGACACCGGGAGCGGGCTCCTGCTCAGGAAGGGCGCCAAGGGCTCCTCGATGAGTCGGGCCGCCCCGTGGCTCGCGGGTGGCGCCTTCGTGGTGGTGCTTGGGGTCCTGGCCTTCGTGCTCGCGCGGCCGCACGGCGGCGGGGGCGTCGAGCCCACGCCGGGGCCATCCGCAGGTGTGGTTGACGATGATCCGGTCGAGGCCCCGCCGAAGCCGGTCGGGGTCCGGGTGACCTTCTCGTCCGAGCCGGCGGGGGCGGTGGTGTTCGATGAGCACGGGCTGAGCCTGGGGAGGACCCCGCTGTCCACCACCTTGCCACCCACCCGAGGCAGCGGGAGCAGCCAGTTCCTCTTCAAGCTCGACGGCTTCAAGGAAGAGAACCGGGGCCTGCGCCTCGAGGGCGACGAGGTCGAGCTCAGCGTGAAGATGAGCCCCACCGCGGTCGAGGCGCCGCCGCCCGCGGGTGGTGACCCCGAGGACGACGACGCCTACAAAGAGAATCCTTACTAGCGCGGGCGTGACGCGCGGCGTTGTGGCGCCGAGCGCTGGCCCCGCTGCGCCGGGTCAGGAAGGTGCGGCCACCCCAGGGCGGTGCTAGGCTCCGCGCGGGACCCCGATGCACCGCAAACTCCTATCTCTGGTCCTCCTCGTCCTGGCGGTGGCCATCGCCAACCCGGCCCGGGCCGACACCAAGGCGGACGCTCGAAAGTACTTCCAGCGCGGCATGGCCTTCATCGACAGCGGCCAGTACCGGCAGGGCATCGAAGAGCTCGAGAAGGCCTACCAGATCCGGCCGCACCGGAACGTTCTATTCAATATCGGTCGTGCCTACGCCTCGTGGGGTCGGACCGGCAAGGCGATCGAGTACTTCGAGCGCTACCTGGCCACCGGACCCGAAGGACCGCGAGGGGGTGGAGGCGACCCTGGAGGAGCTGCGGACCCGGCAGCGCCTGCGCACCCTGGTCGATCAAGGCATGCGGGAGATCAAGGCGGGGCGCCACCTCGAGGGCGTCGCGCTCCTGCGGCGCGCCTACAAGGAGCGCCCGCACCCGAACCTGCTGTTCAACATCGCGCGCGCCTACGAGGACGCGGGCCAGGACGCGTCTGCCATCGACTACTACCGGCGCTACCTGCGCAGCAACCCGCGGGACGCGCGGGATGTGCAGGCGAGGTTGACATCCCTCGAGGAGCGCCGGGCCGAGGTGCGTCGGCGTCGCGAGGCGCAGGCCCGGGCCGAGCAGCCGCCGCCCCCGACGTCGCGACGCGGCGGTCGCACCCGCACCCCCGAGCCCGAGGAGCCCGCGCCGCCGCCGAGCGCGGCGCCCGGCGGGCCGGCGAAGCTGGACGATGGCCAGCTCGATCGCATCGCCAACCTGATCATCGAGCGGATGAAGGCGGAGGGCGCCTTCGATCGGCCCGCCGCCCCCGCGGAGGCGGCGCAGGTGGAGCCCGAGGCGCACGAGGGCACGCTGCCGAGTAGACACGTCACCCCAGGAGGGCGACGTGAAGAGCGCCACCGTGGCGGTGGGCACGTCAGTGGAGCTGGCCGCGAAGGGCGGCGAGGCCTACGAGGAGGTGGTGGTCACCGCGTCCCGGCGCGCCGAGAGCCCGCTCGACGCGCCGAACGCGGTCACCGTGCTCACCGAGGAGGACATCCGCCTCTCGGGCGCGCGCACCATCCCCGACCTGCTGCGGCGCGTGCCGGGCATGGACGTGATGGCGATGTCCTACGCCGAGTACGACGTGGCGATGCGCGGCTTCAACCGGCGCCTCGCGAACAAGATCCTCGTGCTGATCGACGGCCGCACCGCCTACCAGGACTTCCTCGGCGCGACGCTGTGGCGGTCCTTCCCGATCGACATCCTCGACGTGGAGCGCATCGAGGTGGTGCGTGGCCCGGGCTCCGCCATCTACGGCGCTTACGCGTACACCGGCATCATCAACATCATCACCAAGACCCCCGAGGCCATGAAGGGTGCCCTGGCCCAGGTGGGGGCCGGCAACGGCAAGCGGCTGGAGGCGGTGTTCCAGTACGGCGACACCAAGGGGCCCTTCGGCTTCAAGGTGAGCGGCGGCTACGACCGCGGTGACAAGTACGAGCTCGAGTTCGACCCCGATCGCGTGGACTACACCGGCGCGGCCAAGGACCCCAACCTGTCGCTGCAGGTGGCGCGGGTCGACGGCGAGATCGAGTACAACGTCCCCGACGGCTCCGGGCGCTTCTTCCTCGGCGGCCACGTGGTGAACGGGTCCACCGAGCTGTTCGGCGTCGCCACCCTGCGCAACCTGATCATCGACCAGACCCAGCTCGGGGTGCGGGGCGGCTACAACAGCGACCTCGTCTCGGTGCGCATGTTCTACAACCGGCTGGACGCCGACGCCTCGCCCCAGTTCTACCGCACCGGCCTCCCCAGCCTCGGCTCGGTCACCGACTTCGACCTGCTCAGCGTGGAGCCGGTGTTCCGGCCAGAGCTCGAGCTCTTCGGCAAGCACGCGATCGTGCTCGGCGGCGAGTACCGCTTCAAGCACATCAAGTGGGACTACCTGAACGACGAGCAGAACGAGAACCACTTCGCGCTCTTCTTCCAGGACACCTGGACGGTGACGAGCTGGCTGAGCGCCATCGTCAGCGCGCGCCTCGACCTGCACCCCTGATCGGCCCCTCGGCTCCCCGCGCCTCGCGGTGATCTACAAGCCGGCGCCGAACCAGGCCCTGCGCCTGTCGGTGGGCACCGCGTTCCGGCAGCCGACCATGGCCGAGACCTACCTGGATCTTCGGGCCAGCTCGCCGGTGGCGGGGGCCCTCGTGCGGCTCGTGGGCGGCTTCGAGGGCCTGGACCCCGAGGCGATCGCCACCATCGACCTCGGCTACCGCTGGCAGCCGGAGTGGGGCGAGCTCGAGGTGGTGGCGTACGCCAACCGCGTCACCAACCTGATCACCCGCACCGCCATCCAGCCCACCGGGGCGGACGAGCCCTTCGACCCCGAGGCCAAGGGCTACGTGATCGGCAACTCGTTCTACATCAACGACCCCGACACCTACCTCGCCCTCGGCAGCGAGCTGTCCGCGCGCCTGTACCCGGTGGATGGCCTCGACGTGGGCGCGAGCTACGCGTTCCAGTACATCTTCAACACCCGCACCAACGCGCGCTTCACCGACTCGCCGCTCCACAAGGTCTCGGTGTGGGGGCAGCTCCGGACGCAGTTCGGCCTCGACATGGGGGTGAGCGTCCACTTCGTGTCCAACCAGGCCTGGGTGGACCCGCAGTACGACCTCGATGATCCCAGCGGCTTCGACGCGACCCCGCTCCCGCTCGACGCGTCGGTGGTGGTGATCGGACGGGTGGGCTACCGCCTGTTCAACGACAAGCTCGAGCTCGGGGTGTCCGGGACGAACCTCACCGACTTCGGCGGCCTCCGACACCGCGAGCATCCCTTCGGCAACCAACTGGAGGCCCGGATCCTGGGCACGGTCACCGGGAGATTCTGAGCCATGCGCCAAGCCAAGTTCCTCGTCCCCCTCGGAGCCCTCGCCCTGGCCCTCGGCTGCGCCGACCCGCGCATCACCGAGTACGAGCCACACACCGGCATCATCACCGGCACGGTGCTCTACCAGCACCCCACCACCGCGGGGCCGTGCGGCAGCGACCTCGCCGGCAACGTGGTGATCACGCTCTTCCGCGCCGACGCGCTCCCGCCCCCTCAGGGGACCAACGGTCCGGTGAACTTCATCGTGGTGCCGGAGGCCGAGATCTTCAACGCCGAGCCCGACAACGGCCTGTACTCGGCGCCCTTCACGATCCCCAACGTCCCCGCGGGCCGCTACCAGATCCGCGCCTTCGTCGACGCGGACGACGACTTCCGACCCACCATCGACCTGCTCGCCCAGACCACCGGGGGCGACGTGGGCGGCGGCCACGTCGACACCGCCACCGGCGACTTCCTCGAGGTGGAGGTGGCGGACGACGCGGTCACCGCGCAGGTGACCGTCTCGATCGGGCGGATCATCCCGACCGAGCGCCCGGCCTTCGCCCACGCGGGCGCGACCGAGTACTCCGTGCCCTTCACCACGCCTCAGCCGATGGTGATCAGCGCGCGACCCCAGGTGCGCGAGAACCTGAAGATGGACCCGGCCTGCAACTACTTCCTGGTGCAGTACGCCGACGTCGATGGCGACGGAGTGGTGGACGACACCAACGGTGATCACCTCCCGGACCTGTTCCCGCAAGTCCTGTTGCGCCTGGAGCGCACCGAGACCCAGACCCGGAACATCGTGATCCCCGGGATCATCGACCCGCTCCCCTACCAGGATGCGCTGGCGGTGTACCCCGCGGTGCCCACCACCACCGTGGCGGTGCTCCTGCCGCCGGTGGCGGTCGAGATCGGCGCGGACGGCAGCCGCACCATCCTCCCCGCCATCCCGGCCGGCCGCTACGAGACCATCGTCATCCAGAGCACCGGCCAGACCTGGCAGGTGCCCAACAACATCGACCTCGTGGACCCGATGGGCGGACCCGACGCGACCCAGGCGGTGTACGTCGAGATGAAGGAGGGCCCCGCGCTGCCCCCGGGCGGCGTCACCGGCTCGGTCACCGTCGACACCGAGAAGACCGGCGACGTGTACGTGGTGGCCTTCAGCGCCGCCGCCCCGCCGCCGCCCTCCGGCACCGGCTCACCGGTGGCCCTCGCCACCGTCCCCGCCGCTACCTTCACCGGCACCGGGGCGGGTCGCACCGCGCCGTTCCGCCTCGCCGGCCTGCCCGACGGGAGCTACATCCTCGTGGGCCTCATGGACGTCGACGGCGACTTCTCGCCCGTGGTGAGCGCGCTCTCCCAGGCGAGCGCCGGGGACTACAGCGGGGTCCTCGCGACCCCGGTGTCCGTGCAAGGTGGGTTGACGGAGGGCGTCAGCCTGACCATCGGCACCGAGATCCCCTTCGATCGGCCGGCCTTCACCATCGACGCCGGCCTCAGCGTCGCGCGGAGCGCGTTCCCGGCCACCATCACCCTGACCGCCCACGCCTACTCCGCCCTCGGGATCACCGAGCAGTCGGCCCAGGTGCCGGTGCGCCTCAGCGCGGGTGACCAGGAGGACGACAACTTCCAGGATCTGTTGCCGCGGGTGCTCCTGAGCCGGATGGTGGACGAGGTCGACCCGCGCGGCGCCGCCAACGACCCGCGGGGCATCATCATCCCGGGCCTGGTGGAGCCGCTGCCCTTCTACGGTCCGCTCGTGGCCGGCGTGCCCGCGATCCCCACCGGGGTGTACGCGGTGGTGCTGCCGCCGGTGGCGGTGGAGCTGAGCACCGGCGCCCAGCTGGCCCCGCCGCCCGCGGGCCGCTACCGGATCAACGTCCTGTCCGCCACCGGGCAGACGTGGTCCGTGCCGAACGACCTCGACGTGGCCTTCAACCGGGTCGGCGGTCCGCTCGAGGACGCCAGCCAGGCCCGCTACCTGACGGTGGAGGACACCCCGCTCCCGCGGGGCGGGGTCAGCGGTCAGGTGCAGCTGACCTTCGCGCCCCCCGAGGGGGACTTCTCGGTGGTGGTGTTCGCCTTCACCGCCGGCGCGCCGCCGCCCCCGCTCGGGCGCGGGTCGCCGGTGGCCTCCGCCGTGCTCCGCAAGCCAGCCTTCGCGGGAGGGACGACCGCCGCGTTCACCCTGGCCCCGCTCGCCACCGGCGCCTACACGGTGCGGGCGTTCCTCGACGCCAACGACGACTTCACCCCGTGGTATGGGGCCTTGAACCAGCCCGACGCCACCGACGTCGGCGGCGGCTACGTGGACGAGCGCGGGGTGCTGCAGACGGTGACGGTCGACGCGGAGGCCGGCATCACCCCCGACGTGCCGGTGACAGTGCTCGAGGCGGCGCGCTACCCCTTCGATCGCCCCGCGTTCGCGGCGGTCGGCCCGGTGCCGGTCCTGAACCCCTCGGCGGGGCCGGTGACCGCGACCTTCGCCGCGCTCCAGGAGATCACCGACGTCGCCACCATCCAGGCGGTGTTCCCGGTGCAGTGGGTGGACCTCAACGCGGACGGCCAGGCCGAGGACATCAACGGCGACGGCAACCCCGACGTGTTCCCCATCGTGGTGGCGGAGCTCCTGCGCGAGGACGACGAGTCCAACCTCACCGTGGACCCGCGCGGGATCCGGGTGCCGGGCATCGTGAGCCCGCTGCAGTTCGCGCCCCTCGGCTTCCCGGCCACCGACCCCACCGCCACCGCGACCATCGCGTTGGCGACCTCGATGCAGGTCGTCTTTCCTCCGCTCGCCTCGAGCGATGAGGTCCCCGGGACGCCCATCGTGCCCCCCAAGGGCCGCTATCGGATCACCTTCGTGAACCGCTTCGGCCAGACCTGGACGGTGCCCAACGCGCTCCAGCGGGCCACCGGGACCCCCTTCGTCGCCAGCCAGGGGGTCTACCTCACGGTCTCCGAGTGAGGGCCGCCGCCGCTATCCTGGTCGCCGTCCTCCTCACGGCGCCGAGCTGGGCCCGGGCCCAGGTCCCCGCGGCCGAGGACGTGCTGCGCCCGGTGGCGGAGCTCGTCATCGAGGCGATGCAAGAGACCTTGCGAGAGGACGGAAAGGCGGCGGAGCGCAGCCTCACCCGGGCCGCCGCGTTCCACCCCCGGGTCGCCGACGTGGACGTGGTCCGGGGGATGGTCCGGCTCCACTTGGGGCTGAGGGCCCAGGCCCGGCGCGACCTGCCCGAGCGCGGCCGGTGGGCGGCCTACCGCGCGATGGCCGAGGCGGGGGAGCGGGGCGGCCTCGGCCGCGCCCGGAGCGTGCTCGCCCGGGCCGCGGAGGTGGACGGCGCCGACGCCGCCAGCCTCTTCCTCGCCGCGCTCGCCTTCGCGGACGCGAAGCAGCCGGACCGGGCGGACGCGCTGCTCGCCCGGGCGGTGAAGCGAGCGTCCGGAGCGCTGGACGACGCCCTCGGCCCCGCCCCGGCCCAGGGGCTGGCCGAGGCGGTGCAGGTTGCCTTGCGCGGCCTCGTCCCGGACGACGAGGCCACGGTCCGAGCGGCCGAGGTCCTGATCGCCGCAGGGCACCGCGGCGTGGGCCTGGGGCTGCTCCGGCGCCTCCCGACCTCGAAACAGTGGCGCCTGCGGGCCCTGGTGGCCCGGCTGGACGCGCTGCGGGCGGTGGCCCCGGAGGCGGCGCGGGTGGCGGCGCAGGCGCTGTTGGAGGTCGACGCGGCACACCCCGCGGCGCGCCTCGCGCTGGCGGAGCTGGCGGTGGCCGAGGGCGATCTGGCCGACGCGCGGCGCCAGCTGGAAGGCGTGACCTTCACCGAGGGCACGGCGCGGTCCCGCGCGGGGCGGGTGCGGGCGCGGCTGGCCCTGGCCGACAAGGAGGGGCAAGCCGCCTTTCGCGCCGCGAAGGAGGCGGTGCTGGCCGACCCCAAGAGCCACGAGGCGCGGGCGCTCCTCGCCCGGAGCCTCCTGATGACCGGCTCGGTCGAGCAGGCGGCGGAGGTGGCCGAGGATCTGCTGCGGAAGGCGCCGACCGAGGTCGACCCCTTCGGGCTCCTCGCCGACGTGCGCACCGCCCAGGGGCGCACCCGCCAGGTCCAGGCCCTCGAGCTGCGCAGCCAGGGATTCCGGCGGGAGCGGGCGAAGCAAGCCGCCTTGCGCGCCTCGGTCGAGGAGGTGCTGGACGCGGTGCGGTCGGCCGAGGGTGGGCTGGGCGTGGCCGGGCTGAGCGGGCTTCGGGCCCGAGACCCGCGCCTCGGCCTCCCCATCGACCTGGCCCTCGCGCGGGCGGCGGCGCCCGGGGTGGCGCGGGTCGCCCGGGACCGGGTGCTCGCCGCGTGCGCACCCCACTTCGGCGCGCTCCTGACCCGGTCGGGGGTGAGCGCGGAGACCGCGGCCACCGTCAGCCTCTACGGTCAGCCCCAGGCGCTCGCGGTGCCGCTGAGCGCCACCGATCCCTTCCGGTGTCGGCCCGGTGCGCTCCGAGTGGGAGATTCCCCCCGAAGAGGACACCGGTGAGTCGGTCACTTCGGCGTAACCGCCCGGACCTACGGTGTTTCCGGGTGGTACAGCGGCCGCATTGTTTGCGCCGGGGACTTGTTCGCAGGCACACAGCCCCGCACGTTGTCCGCAACTGATATTGCAATCGCCTCTCGGGGGGTGATGCGAGCAGGTGCGCGATTCTTGTGCTCGGGTTTGGAAGAAGGCACGGTCGATCCCGAACGGTGTCAGGGGATTGACAGGTCAAGCATCCGACATCGAGGCGCCTGGATCGCACCTTGCTTCGGGGGTGCTCGAAACGGGGCTCTTGTTACTTTCCCGGGCGTCGAGGAGGTTGTTGTTGTGAGTCGAGTGGAACAATTGAATCGCATTCTCCGGTCGCTGCAGACCGCATCACCGGATGTTGAGGCGAGCGCGCTCATCTCCGAAGACGGCCTGATGATCGCAAGCGCGCTCCCTCAGCACATCGAGGAGTCTCGAGTCGCGGGCATGACCGCCACCATCCTGAGCCTGGGTACACGCGCAGCCATCGAGCTGGAGCGCGGTGACGTAGAGGAGGTGTTGGTGCGCGGCACCGACGGCTATGCGGTGATGCTGGCCGCCGGATCCGGCACGCTCCTGCTCGCGCTGGCGACGCGGAACGCCAAGCTGGGGCTCATCTTCCTCGACATGCGAAGGACGGTGGCCGAGATCAAGAAGATCCTGTGAGGAGGCGGCGACCGTGAGTACGACGCAGACACTCTTCGACCAGGCAGGGCACAAGAACCTCTTGCTCCCCGACTTCGGTCATGGGCTGGCGGTGCAAGCCAACCAGCACCTCATCATCCATGGCAACGAGGGCATGATCCTCGACCCCGGCGGGCACAAGGTCTACAACCGCGTGCTGGGCGAGACCACGGGCCTGTTGAAGGGGGGCAAGCTTCGCTACTTGTTCCTCTCCCACCAGGACCCCGACATCATCGCCGCGGTGAACGGTTGGTTGATGACCACCGACGCCGACGCCTACGTGTCGAGCCTCTGGGTGCGCTTCGTGCCGCACTTCGGCCTGGACCGCCTGGTGGAGCATCGCCTCCACGGCATCCCGGACGAGGGCATGGTGCTGAGCCTCGCCGGCGCGGATCTCTTGATCCTGCCCGCGCACTTCCTGCACAGCGCGGGCAACTTCCAGGTCTACGACCCCATGTCGAAGATCCTGTACTCGGGCGATCTCGGGGCCTCGCTGGGCATGGACTACGATGTGGTGCCCGACTTCGACGCACACCTGCAGTACATGGAGGGCTTCCACAAGCGATACATGACCTCCAAGATCGTGCTGCGCGCGTGGGTCAACATGGTGCGGAACCTCGATATTGAAATAATTGCACCTCAACATGGAGCCATGTTCAAAGGCGCCGATATGTCCAAGAGGTTCATAGACTGGTGTGAGAGCTTGGAGTGTGGGGTGGACTTGCTGGAGGGTGGATTCAAGCTCCCAAGGAGGACATGATGCGCGGCGGCAAGGCACCTGAGTTCGAGGTCATAGAAGGCGGCCAATCGGACGCCGAGGGCCCGTTCTCGGTGGCGGATTACGTGCAGCTGGCCGGGCTGGGCGGGCACTCGGTGGTGGTCTCGGTCGAGGCGGGCTTCGAGGCCCGCGGCGAGATCGTCGTCCGTGAGGGCCGCGTATGGTGGGCCAGGGACGCACAAGGGGAAGGCGAAGAGGCCTTCCGCCGCCTGATCATCGCGGGGGACCTGAAGCGTAAGGCCCCCGCCCGCTGCCGCCCCCTCGGGGCGGTGCCGGTGCCGCGCAACATCCAGTCTTCTTTGGAGTCCCTCTTGCTGGACACCGCTCGGACCTGGGACGAGGACAGTCGGGACATCCCACCCGTGTCCACACACGACCAGGAGCTCGCCCGCGATCACTTCGAGGCGTTCTTCGAGGAGGGCATCGACGCTCTCCTGCGCAAGTCCTACTCGGAGGCCTACGCCGCCTTCGCCACCGCCGCCGAGCTGCGCCCGGAAGACCACCTGGTGCAGACCAACTTGCAGCGCCTGCGGGATCTGGGTTACGGGGGTTGAGAGGGTAGCCATGACCGTAGATCTTCAGTTCATCCTCGCCGCGGCCGGCGGCGCGCTCGCGCTCTGTCGGGCGTCGCCTACTTCGTTGGGCGGCGGGTCGGTCGTGCGGCCGAAGAGAGGATGCTGCAGACCGTCCGCTTCAAGGAGGACGAGCTGCGGCGCGCCCGCCTCGAGCTGAGCGCGGTGCTGAAGGCCGAGAAGCGGGTCTCCCAGGACCTCGCCGCGGTCGCGGCCCCGATCCCGGCCGCGGAGCTGCCGAAGCTGGACCCCGAGGTGGCGGCGCGCCTCGAGGCGATGGAGGCCCGGGAGGACGCCCGCCAGAAGGAGCTGGCCGCCCTCATCGCGTCGATGGACGGGCGCAAGGTGCTGGACGAGCTCCGTGAGGTGATGGCGCCGCTGGCCGAGCAGGCGCGGGTGCAGAGCGCGCTGAGCGAGATGCCCACGATGTACCTGCACCGCGGTCACCTGGGGCACCTGCTCCGGGAGGTCGCGGCGCGGGCCGGCCTCTCCACCATGATCCTGAGCGACGAGGTCGGCCTGCCGCTGGCCGCGACCTCCGCCGACGCCTCGGAGGCGCTCGCCGCCGCCGCGTCCCTCCTGCTGACCCTGGCCGACCGCCTGGCCAGCACCGGGCAGCCCGCCCCGGTCGGCGTGGTGACCCGGGACGTCGAGGGCCACCTGACCCTCCACCGGATCTTCTCGCTCGACGACGAGCGCTACGTCCTCACCGCGGTGTCCAAGGGCACCGTCCTGGCCCCCGACAGCATGGACCCGGTGCTGCCCCAGCTCCGGCAGCTCCTGGCCCAGCGCAGCCCCGAAGTGGACGCTGTGGCCTGATCTCCGCCGGCCCAGGCTAACCCCCGGATCGACGTTCCGTGCACGGACGCTCTTGACGCCAGCGGCGGGCCGGAGTCGTGTTCACTGAACATGCTCCAGACCACGCTGGACAACGGACTCAAGGTCATCGTCGAGGAGCACCACGCCTCCAAGGTGGTGGCGGCACAGGTATGGGTGCGGGTGGGCTCGGCCGACGAGACCCCCGACGACGCCGGCCTCGCGCACGTGCACGAGCACATGCTCTTCAAGGGCACCGCCCGGCGGAAGGTGGGTGAGATCGCGGCCGACGTAGAGGCGGTGGGCGGAGACATCAACGCCTGGACCAGCTTCGACCAGACCGTCTACCACGTCACCATGCCCAGCCGTGAGCTGGACGTGGCGTTGGACATCCTCGCCGACGCGGTCCAGCACTCCGCCTTCGACGCGGAGGAGCTCAAGAAGGAGCTCGAGGTGGTGCTGGAGGAGCTGCGGCGCGGCAAGGACACCCCGTCGCGCGTGGCGAGCGAGATGATCTTCTCCACCGCCTACAAGCACCACACCTACGGCCGCCCGGTGATCGGGTTCCAGGAGACGGTCGAGAAGTTCACCCGGGAGCAGATCCTCGCGTTCTACCGGCGCTTCTACCAGCCGCGGAACATGTGCCTGGTGGTGGTGGGCGACGTGGACGCCCAGGAGGTGGTGAAGAAGGCCGAGCGCCTCTTCGAGGCCGACCTGAACCAGGGCGCTGACCCCGAGCGGGGCCGGGTGGAGGAGCCGCCGCAGGCTGGCCTGCGGGTGGCCCTCGACAGCCAGGACATCCAGGAGACCCACCTCAACCTCGCGTGGCCGGGCACCGCGCTCCACCACGAGGACACCCCCGCCCTCGACGTGCTCAGCGTGCTGCTCGGCTCGGGCGAGAGCTCACGCCTGTATGCCCGGGTGAAGCGCGAGCAGCAGCTGGTGGCCGACACCTACGCCTACGCCTACACCCCCCAGGACCGGGGCATCATCATGGTGGGCGGGCAGATCCAGGGGCCGCGCCTGCAGGAGGGCCTGCGCTCGATCCTGAAGGAGACGCTGCGCCTGTGCCACGAGAAGCCTGACCCGGCCGAGATCGAGAAGGCCCGCACCATCCTGCTGTCGGACGCGGTCTACTCCAAGGAGACGGTGCAGGGCATCGCCCGCAAGCTGGGCTACTTCGAGCTGGTGGCGGGCGACGTGGACTTCGAGGTGGAGTACTACGAGGCGATCCGTAGGGTGACGGCGGAGGACGTCCGCAGGGTGGCCTGCAAGTACCTCGGGGTCGAGCAGCTCAGCGTGGCCGCCCTGATGCCCACCGCCCACGCCCCCAACCTCGACGAGGCGGCGGTGCGGGCCACGGTCGAGTCGGTGATCGCGGAGCTCGCGGGCGAGTACGCGACCCCGCGCATCGAGCCCGGGCCCCTCGGGGTCGCGAAGGTGCTGCTCGAGAACGGCGCCACCCTGCTCGTCCTCGAGGACGACTCGGTGCCGCTGGTGAGCGTGCGCGCCGCGGCGCAAGGTGGCCTGCTCGCGGAGACCGACCGTGACAACGGGGTCACCCACCTGACGGGCGAGCTGGTCGTGCGGGGCACCGAGCGCTACTCGGCCGACCAGATCATCCAGGAGACCGACGCGATGGCGGGCGGGCTCACCGGGCAGTCGGGCCGCAACTCGCTCGGCCTGCGCGGGGACTTCCTCAAGGAGTCCTGGGAGCGGGGCTTCGAGCTGTTCGCGTCCTGCCTCCTCGAGCCGGTGGTCCCCCAGGAGGAGCTCGACAAGGAGAAGCAGAACCAGCTCGAGGACATCCAGTCCCGGAAGGACTCCTTGTCGGCCCTGGCCTTCGAGCAGCTGGCCCGGACCCTCTTCGGCGCGCACCCCTATCACCTGCCGGTGCTCGGCACCGAGGAGAGCGTGGGGGCGCTGACGAGGGAAGATGTCTTGCGCACCTTCCGGACCCAGCTCCGGCCCGACCAGCTCACGCTGTGCGTGGTGGGCGCGGTCGACGTGCCCGCCACCGTCCAGATGGTGCAGGCGCGGGTCGGTCGCGCGAAGCCGCACCCCGAGGCGGGCCGGGTGGTGCTGCCCGCCGCGCCGCTCGAGGTGGAGGGCCCGCGCTCGGCCCTCACCGTGAAGGACAAGGCCCAGGCGCACCTGGCCCTGGGCTTCTTGGGCGTGAGCATGGACGACCCGCGCCGGCCGGCCCTCGAGGTGCTCTCGAGCATCCTCGGCGGGCAGTCGGGGCGCCTGTTCCTCGAGCTGCGCGACAAGCTCTCGCTCGCCTACTCGGTGGGCGCCTTCAGCCTCGAGGGCCTCGCGCGCGGCTACTTCTCGGTCTACATCGGCACCTCGCCCGAGAAGCTGGCCACCGCCGAGGCGGGGATCCGGGCGGAGCTGCAGAAGATCATCGACACCCCGGTCGAGGACCGCGAGCTGACCCGCGCGATCCGCTACCTGGTCGGGGCGCACGAGATCTCGCTCCAGCGGGCGAGCGCGCGGTGCAGCACCATGGCGCTCAACGAGGCCTATCACCTCGGCTACGACGAGCACGCCCGCTACGCGGCCCGCGTCGAGGCGGTGACCGCGAAGGCGGTGCAGGAGGTGGCCCGTGACATCATCCGGCTGGACCGGGCGGTGCGCTCGGTGGTGGCCCCGGGCTAGCGTGATGGGCGCGCGGGGCAGGGCAGGGGCGGCGCTCGCGCTGGCGCTTTTGCTCGCGGGGTGCAGCCGAGCGATCGGCTCCGGCGAGGTGCGCGCCGACTTCCTGGTGCAGGACTGCCCGCCCGGCGAGGTGAACGGCGGGCTCGAGGACTACCGCTACGACGCGGGGTTCCTGGGCACGGCGCGCTTCCAGGGCTCGGTGACCCTGCAGATCTTCAAGCACCGCAGCCTCCCCGAGGAGACCGATGGGCTGGCGGTCCGCCTGGACCTCAACGCGCTCCAGCAGAGCGGGATCCTCGTGCTCGATCAGAGCGCAGGGCGCCTCGTCCTCGCGACCAGCCCCACCGCGCTGCCGGTGGCGTTCCAGAACCCGGTTGGGGCCGAGGTGAACCTCTCGCTGTTCGGCACCTGTCCCGACTTCCCCACCGTGCATGGGGTCGCGGGCACGGTGACCTTCGACGAGCTCCGCTTCGCCCTCGATCCCGAGGGCACCGGGATCGACGAGCGGGTGGTGGGGACCTTGACCGCCTCGGTGGCGCGCGGGACCCCGCTCCAGGTGGTGGGCCAGCTGGACGCCGTGTTCGAGTTCGAGGTGCCGAAGCGCCCCCTGATGACCTTCGAGTGACCACCGTCGCTCAGGGGTCGAGGAACTGGATGAGCGCGTTCCAGTGCGCCTCGTTCCTCGGCGCCGGCTCGATCCGAGGGATGAGCCGCGCGCCCGCGATCTCGACCACGCTCGCCGGGCCGGCGCCGGTGGCGGAGCCGTAGTCGTTCGCGAGGTGGAGCGTGTCCGAGAGGGGCGCGTTCTGGTCGAGCTCGCCTACGTCTCCAGCACCGAGACCGCGGACCTCGCACCGGCCGCGCCCTCGACCGAGCCTCCCTGGATGAGACGACTCCTCGCCGAACGTGGCATCACGGGGCAGGCGCCGCATCCGGCCCCCGAGGATACGAAACCGTAGGCCGCTCTGTTGCACGAGGTTGGTCGGCGCGCCCAAGATCGCGCGGCATGCCTCGTGTTCGCATCGTGAGCATCCTCCTGGCGTTCGGCGTCGTGGCCTGCGGTGACGGCGCGCGCGAGACCCGGCGGCCCTCGACGGATGCGAGCGTGAGCGCGCCGGATACCGGGACCATCGTCCCGGGCGACGCGGGCGACGCGGGCGAAGCGGACGCGGGACACGACGCCGGGAGCGTGGCCGACGACGCGGGTGAGCCGGACGCGGGCTCCACGGAGGACCCCGTGTGGCGCGAGGAGGCGCCCGGCGACAGCGAGACGAGCCTCGAGGGCGACGCGAACACCCTCGGCTACACCTACGCCTTCGCGCCCGCGAGCGCCGAGGCGCGGCTGTCCACCCGGCTGTTCCACCCGGACCTCGTGCGGGTCCGCTTCCGCACCACCGCGGACACGCTGACCGCGTACGTCGACGACACCGAGCTCGTCCTGCGCTCGGCCGAGCCGGCGGGGCAGGGTCAGGAGGCGCGGGGCCAGGTGCTCCTCGATCTCGCGTACGCCGAGACGCTCGCCTTCGTGGTGGGCGGGGGCCGGGCGGCCGAGGACGGGACGATCGAGGGCACGCTGTCCGTGACCATCGAGCCGTGGACACCGGCCATCGACGAGTTCGACCTGACCGGGCGGTACCTGAAGGGGGTCGGCGCGCTGCCCGTGGGCGACGGCACGGTGCTGACCTACAACCTCCACGTCCAGAGGGTCCGCAAGGTAGACGGCGCTTGGACGAACGAGCCCCTCACCTACGACGACGGGCGCTCACCCCGAGAGGTGCTGCACGGGAGCGCCGGGCTCTGGGTGACGCTGTACCGCGCCCTGATCGCGCGCGGCACCGCCCGCTCCGAGATCCACAAGCTCGCCCAGGGGATCCGGAGCGAGGCCTCCGACTCCGGCGTGTACATCGAGACGGACCTCTCCGCGTGCGGCTACAACGGCGGCGCGCGCACCATCACCTGCGGCTCGGGCACCGGCAACTACCTCAAGGGTACGATGGCCCACGAGAGCTTCCACGGTTGGGAGTTCCTGACCTTCGACGGCGACCCCGCGCGCAGCATCGCCTTCCGCGACGCCTTCTCCCGGTACGCCAACCTCGTCTATCACACGCGCCGGACGGGCCCGAGAAGCTGCAGGGCGAGGGGTGGCGCCTCGACTATCTCAACTATGGGCTGCAGAACTCCGTCGAGTGGGGTTCGGAGATGTTCCGAGACTGGCTGCTCGGCATCGACGGTGGGGGGTGGCCGGGCAACTGGCAGTTCACGAGTCGGTACGCGCCGGAGTTCGCGACCTACTTCGACTGCTTGCTGCTCGACGGCGATGACCTCCTGGTCTGCCAGCAGCGCGCGTTCGGCTCGACCCCGCTCATCGCGCGCCCCGAGCTGCGCCCCGAGGACACCACGGTCTCGGTGACCGGGTTCTCTGCCGCCGACTCCGAGGCGATCTGGAAGGTCTGCCGAGGCACCGCGGACGCCGCCACGTACACCGAGCGCTTCGACGCGCTGGTGCGCCGGGTCGCCCCCGACCTCCCGGGCTCTCCGGCCGCGTCGTACCGGCTCGCGGTCGGCGACTGCAACCACGACGGCGTCGAGGACTGGCTCTGCTGGTACACCGGCCGCGGCCCGACCGGGCTGGGCAACGGCGACTATCTCTGGAACTCCGCCAACACCGAGGGCGCCTACACCTTCGTGGTCAGCGGCAAGATCGGCGACGCGTACGCGGAGTACATGCAGGACCCCTTCCTCACGCTGCCCTCCATCAACGGCTCCCTCGCGCAGCCGATGTTCCGCGAGTGGCAAGGTCAGTACGGCAGCTGCAACGGCGCGCTCCGCTTCGACCCGCTGGGCGACACCTGGCGGCGCGCGTACTTTGGTACCCTGTTGGAATAGACCGCGACGTGCCGATGAGGGCGGCTATCGACAAGGCCCAAGGTGTGAGTGCATAAGAGATCGGCATGCGACATAGCCCCTCCGCCTTCACTCGGTGGTTCCTCACGCTCACGTTCGTGGGTGTGCTCATCGGTTGTGGAGACTCGGAGGAGCCGAGCCCGGACGCAGGCACCCCCGACACCGGCGTTCGGGATAGCGGCGTGCCCGACAGTGGCCCGAGCGTCACGCTCACTCCATTCGAAACCTATCGAGAGGTGCTCTCCGTCGTACGCGAGAGCCCGGATCATCTGATCGCGCGCGCCGAGCAGCTCGTGGCGGCGAAGGACGAGCAGGGGCTCTTCTCGCTCGTTCGCGACGACATCGCCACGTACCCGCCCGCGGCGGACCGGCTCGACGACATGGTCGGCGCGATGCGCTGGGGCCCGCGCGCAGCGCTCCGCGGCGGCGCCGGCACTCCGCGCGAGAAGGCGGAGCTCCTCGCGTCGCTCTACACCCAGGCCGGCTTGAGCGCCGAGGTCGTCGAGGGCACGCTGGTCTCGTCGATCGAGCTTTCGTCCCTCTTCCTGCGCGCCCCGACCCGCAGCTCGCGCTGAACGCCAGCGCCGAGCAGCTCGAGCAGTGGCAAGCGGCCCTCGGTCGGACGATCGAAGACAGCCCGCGCGCGCCCTACGAAGGGAGCGAGAGCGACACGATGGCCCTCGCCGACCAGCTCGCCGCGCTCGCGCCGGGCGCCGCGCCCTTCGAGTTCACCCCCGGCCCGGTCCCCCTCGTGCGGGTCACGGTGGACGGGACCGCCCGCTACGCGAACCCGCTCGTTCCGGACGGGGTGTTCGGTGAGAGCTATACCGAAGCGGAGCCCGTCACCGCGGGGCCGGCCGGGAGCTCCAACGCCTCACCGTGCGGCTCGAGGGCGCCAAGGTCGAGAGCCCGTTCTCCCCCGCCGTCCTGGTCGAGCACACCTGGTCGGCCGAAGAGGTCGTGGGCCGCCGCATCTTCGCAGGCTTCATGCCGCTGCTCACCCCGGCGGGGTTCGCGTCGGCGCGCACGGATCAGATCGACGTCGTAGTCCCGACGCTGTCGCTCCAGTCGTTCGACCTGACAAAATCCGAGCTGGCGGATCTGAGCGCGCTCGGCAGGCCGATCTCACGCGGGGGTTCCGTGTTCGAGGTGGGGCCCGATGGCAGCGTCTCGGTCGACGGTGCATCCCTCGGCGCGGGCCCCACCGACCCGGCCGACCTGGCGCGCGTCGAGCGCGTGGTGCCCGCGGCGAACCCGGTCCTGTTCCCTCGCGTCCGTCTGTCCGTGAAGGCCGAAGACGCGACGGGGCTCGGCGTGTCGCGCCTCGGCAGCGACGCGTTCCACGTCCGCGAGGACGGTGAGCCGAAGAGCTTCATCCTCCGCCGAAACATCGCGGCGCCGCCGCGCCTGCTCCTGCTCTTCGACAACTCCGACAGCATCCCGGCGGAGTTCCGCGGTGCAGAGCGGGTCGCGATGGGCGCCGACATCGCGAGCCAGCTCTTCGCGCTCGAGCCCAACGCGGAGGTTCGGGTGGCCACGGTGGACTTCGGCATCAGCTTCCAGGGCTCGTGGGCGCAGTCGGTGGCCGACGTCCAGACCCAGCTCGAGTCGATCGCGGGGACGGGATCGGATCTGTGGTACGCGCTCGAGGGTGCGATGGAGGCCGAGCCGACGGTGGTGGTGCTCGTGACCGACGGGGTGGCGAGCGACGTGCTCGAGCCCTCGACCCGCCTGCGCATCGCGGGGCACGCGCCGGTGGTCGTGCTCGCGGTGGGCGCGGTCGACCCGGTGACGGTGGAGCGGATCGTCGACCTGACGGGGGGCGTGGCGCACTTCCCGGGCGATGGCGTCGCGGCGTCGGGCCTGGTGCTCGACGAGATCCGCGCCCGCCAGTCCGTGCACTACGAACTCGAGTACAGCTCCGCCGCGACTCGAAGCTCGACCGTGACGGTGCAGGTCGACGTGGGCAGCCGGTCGGGCACGACCACGTTCGTCGCGCCCACGGTCTCGACGCCCGCGTCTCGCTTCTCCGGCTTGTGGATCACGATCGAGACCGGTGGCCGTCAGGTCCGCCGAAAGCTCGCGGGTCATGACGGGCCGGTCGTGATCCCGCCCCCGCTGATCGACGACGCGGTGTTGAGTGACGTGGAAGGTGCGTTGCTCTCGAGCACCGAGATCCGGGTCGAGGGCGCACCGCCCCCGCGAGCGTGTGGCTCGAGGAGTGGCTCGAGCACGTGCTCGAGAAGGAGCCGATGTTCGACGCCTTCCTGGACGATGACGCCGCGGCGTTCCTGCCCGCGCTGGGCCGAAGGACGCTGCCCATGGATCCCACGCTCCTCCAGATGCTCTCGAGGACCCACGATCGGGCGAGCGCGGACCACCTGACCTTCGAGACCGGCTTGTCGATCGCCTCGGTGACGCGGCGCCCCGTGCTCGGCGACGGTCGCTTCATCATCAGCGACGTCTTCCCCCTCAGCGCCTGGTCGACCGCCGCGCTCTCACCCGAGACCGCCTACCGGCGCACGCTCGAGTACACGACCCGCCGCATGCGCATCGAGGGCGCCCGTCGAACGCGGAGCGTGGAGTCCGAGCTCGACGGCGTGCCGCTCGTCCTGGTCCATCCCAATGACGTCGACGCCGACCTGGCCGGCCTGCCGGTCGAGGTTCGAGAGCGCTGGCGGCGCTTCCTCGCGCAGTTCGCCGACGGGCAGCACGTGGCCCTGGTGCCCGAGAGCGGCACCCCCGAGGTCTTCTGGCTGGCGGACCAACGGGGGACGGTGATCGGGGTACACGGCCCGGACAGCGCGGGCTGGACGGAGAGCTATGAGCGGGATCGCGAGGCGATCAACCAGGCCTTCGGGGTCGGCAGCATCTTCCTCGACGCGGAGGCCGGGGCGTGGGCGGAGCTCGAGCGGTTGAAGTTGATCATGCTCAGCTTCGCCACCCAGGCGATCGACAACGGCATGATCAGCGTCGAGGAGCTGCTCGAAGAGCTCGGCTGCGCCGTGTTCAACTCGAGCGGCATCCTGGATCCCATCCCCGGCGCCAACGACTTCGTCACGCAGACGGGTCAGATCAGGGCGGCGCTCGATGGGACGAGCTCGATCCTCGGCGGCCCACCGGTGGTCCCGGAGTCCCCGATTCCCTGCTTCTGACCCCGCGAGCGGGCGGTCCGCCCCAGCGTGCCGCGAGGTTTCCCGGGGGACCGCCCGCGCGCCCCGAGGACCCCGGGATCGACCTTCGAGTGACAGATCCCGGGCCAGCGTGTATGGCCGACGCATGAGCGAGGCGCTGTGGCACGCGGCCAAGGTGATCCTGGGCGAAGACGCCGACCCCGAGGGTGAGCAAGCCGACTTGCTCTCCGCCCTCCTGTACGAGGTGGGCATGGAGGGCATCGAGATCCGGGACCAGGCGCATCCGCCGGAGCTCGTGGTGTCCTTCCCGCCCCACCTGGCCCCCGCCGACATCACGGTGTCGGTGATCGAGGCGCTGGAAGAGGCGGGGATGCCGTACCAGTCCGTGATGGTCGAGGCGGTGGCCCCGGTGGACTGGGCCAACCACTGGCGCCAGCACTTCACCCCGCTCTGCTTCGGCCGCCTGTGGGTGGTGCCGACCTGGCTCGAGCCGCCCCCCCACGCGGAGGAGGTGCTGGTCATCGACCCCTCGAGCGCGTTCGGCACCGGCCTGCACGCGACCACCGCCCTGTGCATGGAGCGCATCGACGCCCTCAGCCCGGTGAAGCGGGTGCTCGACGTGGGCACCGGCACCGGCATCCTCGCCCTGGCCGCCCTCAAGCTGGGCGCGACCTCCGCGGTGGGGACCGACAACGACCCCGAGGCCCTGCGGGTGGCCGACGAGAACGCGGAGCAGAACGCCCTGCAAGACAGGTTGACGCTCACCGGCGCCGACGTGAGCGAGATCGCGGAGACCTTCCCCCTCGTGGTGGCGAACATCCTCTCCGGCCCCCTGGTCGACATGGCCCCCGCCCTCGCGCGCACCGTGGCCCGGGGCGGGCGCCTGGTGCTCTCCGGGATCCTCGGCACCCAGGCCGACGACGTGGTGGCGGCCTACGTGGCCGAGGGGCTCCTCGAGCCGGTGGTGACCCCGCGCGACGAGTGGGTGCGCATCGACCTCCGCAGGGAGGGTTGACGCGTGCGGCGCCTGGTGGTCCCCGAGGCGAGCCTGGCCGAGGGCGCGCTCGCCCTCCCCAAGGAGCTGGCCCACTACGTGCGCGACGTGCTCCGGCTGGGCGAGGGGGCCGGGCTCCTGCTCCTCGACGGCGCGGGGGGCGAGGCCGAGGCGGAGCTGCGCGCGGTCGACAAGAAGCAGGTCACCTTGCAGGTGGGCCCGGTGCGCCGCACCCCGGCCCCGAGCCCCGCCCTCGTGCTCCTGCAGGCGGTGGGGAAGGGCGACAAGATGGATCAGGTGGTCCGGCAGGCGACCGAGCTCGGGGTGGCCGAGGTGGTGCCGGTGCTGACCGCGCGGGCGGTGGCCCGGCAGGAGGGGCGGGTGGAGCGCTGGCGCACCATCTGTGAGGACGCGGTGCGGGTGGCCGGGCACCGCCACCGCCCCCGGATCGCAGAGGTGACCCCGCTGACAGAGGCCCTGGCCGGCGCCCCCGAGGGCCTGCGCCTGGCCCTCGCCCTCGACGCCGCCGCGCCCCTCGCCCAGCGCCTGGCCGAGGCCGAGCCGGGCGTCCCCATCACCGTCCTCGTGGGGCCGGAGGGGGGGCTCACCCCGGACGAGGTCGCCGAGGCCCGGGCCGCGGGCTTCCTCGCCGCCCACCTGGGGGATCGCACCCTGCGCACCGAGACCGCGGGCCCCGCGGTGCTCGCCATCGTGGCGTTCTGGGCCGGGCGGCTGGGTGGGCACCTCGGCGCTTGACGGGGCCGCACCCGGGGGCAAGCCTTGGCCCATCGCGAGGAAGAAGAAGCGCAACCAGTATGGGCTGGGGAGCATGGGCCGGGCGAGCTCGGCGGGCATCGAGCTCGCCGTCGCGGTGGTGGCCTTCCTCGTCCTGGGCTGGTGGCTGGACGGGAAGCTGGGCACCTCGCCCTGGCTGACCCTGGTGGGCCTGGTGTTCGGGTCCGGGGTGGGCTTCCGGTCCCTCTGGAAGGCGTCCCAGGAGGCCCTCCAGCGCGCGGACGACGAGGACCAGGACTGACGATCCCATGCTGACCCCGGTGTTGCTGAAGTACTTCTTGAAGACCGCCCTCGTGGTGGTCCTGGCCGGGTTCGGCCTCGTCTACCTGATCCTGGGCGAGTCCAGCGCGGTGGCGACCCTCGCCGCGGCGGTGGTGGTCTCGCTCGACGGGGCGGGGCTCATCTGGGTGGTGGGCAAGCTCCTCGACCCCCGCGGGGCCACCTCCGGGAAGGTGACGGTGGTCCTCGTCCTGATGGCCAAGCTCCTCGCGGTAGGTGGGCTGTTGTGGTGGATGCTCGCGGTCCGGGGCCTGGACGGCCTGGGGGTGATCATCGGCATCGGCCTCGGGATCCTCAGCCTGGTGGTGGGCGTGAATCGGGGATCCACCTCACGCGAGGGGCAGGAGGCCATCCGCGAGACAGAGCGCGCGATCGCGGAAGAAATGGGAGACAACGAGGACGAATCGAAGTAAGGGGCCCGGCGGAGCAGACAGAGCATGCCTCACGGACAGTCCTGGCTGAACTACATCCCCGGGTATGACGCCCTGGCGCACTGGCTTCATGGCTTCGGCCATGGCTGGCTCTTCCACGAGCCGATCCACGCCCAGCACGTCGCGGCGCTCCTGTTGGTGCTGCTTTTCATGTTCGTGCTCGCGATGATGGCGCGCAGCGGCCTCAACCGGGCCAAGGGTGACATCCTCCCCGACGGGCGCTTCACCGCCCGGAACTTCATGGAGCTCCTCATGGAGGGGGTCATGGTGATCATGCAGTTCGCCATGCCCAGGAAGGCCGCCATCCGGCACTTCTGGCTGATCGCCCCCCTCGCGATGTTCATCCTGTTCTCGAACCTGCTGGGGCTGATCCCGGGCTTCCTGCCCCCGACCGAGAGCTTCAACACCACCTTCGCGTGCGGCTCGGTGGTGTTCATCTATTACAACTTCTACGCGTTCAAGAAGCTGGGCATGGGCCACATCGCCCACATGGCCAACCCGATGGGCGAGCCGATCGGCTGGGTCATGTCCCCGCTCTTCATCGTGGTCGAGGTGGTGTCGCACTGCATCCGGCCGGTGAGCCTCTCGGTCCGTCTGCTCTGCAACATCGCGGGCGACCACCTGGTGCTGGCGGTGTTCGTGGGCATCCTGCCCTTCCTGCTCCCGATCCCGTTCATGGCCCTCGGCCTGTTCGTGGCCCTGGTGCAGACCTTCGTGTTCATCCTCCTGAGCAGCGTCTACATCGGCGAGGTCGAGGCGAACATCGAGCACCACGAGCACGCGCATGCGCACGCGCACGGGCAGCAGGCCCACGCGCACTAGTGATCTCGGGGGCGATCGCCCCCAGGCGAGGCCAGTGGCCTCGAGCAACGAATGAGAAGCTGAACCCGAGGCCCGACCTCTCCTGAAGCGCAAACGGTGGACGGTAGAGAGAGAGAAGAGGCGCGTGGATGGGGGCTGAAGGCCGGATCCCGGGTGAAAGGTAAGTCGTCATGAAGAAGATCGTCGTTTCGTTTTTCACCACCCTCACCCTGGTCCTGATGGCCCTCCCCGCGTTCGCGCAGGAGGCCGGCGGCGCCAAGGAGCACCTCGGCATGATCGCGCTGGCCGCTGGTATCTGCATGGGCGCGGGCACCTTCGGTGGCGCCCTCGGCCAGGGCCGGACCGCCGCCGCGGCGCTCGAGGGCATCGCCCGCAACCCGCAGGCCGCCC
Organism: Deltaproteobacteria bacterium; assembly: GCA_020632995.1. Classification (GTDB taxonomy): domain Bacteria; phylum Myxococcota; class Kuafuiibacteriia; order Kuafuiibacteriales; family Kuafuiibacteriaceae; genus JACKEN01. The sequence goes on from JACKEN010000012.1 coordinate 168,331, forward strand.
CCAAGGTGCAGACCCCCATGATCATCGCGCTGGCCATGACCGAGTCCCTGGTGCTCTTCGCGCTGGTGATCGCGTTCTTCCTCCAGGGCAAGATCTGATTCAGCCTCGGCCTGCGGCGCTTCAGCCGATTTGGCCGGATATACCGACCCAGGCGACATCGCCTGGGCCGACCTGAGGCGCGGACCCCGCAATCTTGCGAGGTCCGCGCTTTTTTTTCTTTTCATGTGAACCAAGTGGTCGAAGCCGGCACTAATCCCCCGTACGTGCACGTCAGGAGAACGCCGTGAGCACCACTGACAACCCCCTCCGAAAGAGCATCGCAGCCGCGGGCGCGGACCCCATCCACCGCCTGAGGAACCTCGTGGGGTCGTCTCTGCTCACGGTGGAGGCGATCCTCCGGCTGCAGCGTGACCTGCCGCCGGACCTCCAGGGGGATCTGGCCCGGGTGGTGGAGCAGCTCCGCGAGGCGGGCACGGTGATCCGCAAGCTCCCCGACGGCCGCACCCCCGCCCCCGAGCACGCGAAGAGCGCCCAGGAGCAGGCCGCCTGAGCGGGCTGTGAGCGCCGCCCCGGGCTTGAATGCCGGGGCCCCTCCGAGCGTACTCTTCGGCAGCCTGGCGATCGGCGGCGGCCCCCAAAAAAGGGGGGCGTTTCCGTCCGAGCGCCGTGCGAAGAGGCCAACCGGAGGTTGGGCTCGTTATCGCCTGGCGACGCCCGACGGCGCTGGGGCTCTGAGGGGTAAACCCATGCTTTCAAAGCCTCACAACGGTCCTGCCGCACCCCGAGTTCGGCTGAGTCCTTGTCCTCCAGGGTGGTTGTCTGCTTCTTGGAGGGCGATGAGCAGCGTCACGAGGAGGTTCGCCTTCGCCTCTGCGCTCGGCACGATGCTCCTGCTGGTCGGCGCGGGATCCGCGTCGGCGGCCGAGCCGGTGCTGTTCCTGATCTGCCAGCCCGGTGGGCCGGATCTGGCGCAGGAGCAGCAAGAGGTCGTCGAGAAGCTCTACCGCTACCTCGAGAAGAAGACCGGGCTCGCCGACGGCCAGATCCACGGCGTCTACACCAACAGCCGACCGGACTGTGAGCGCGAGCTGGCCAACAAGCCCACCGTGTTCCTCCCGTCGCTCCCGGTGTTCATGGAGTACCGAAAGAGCCTGAACCTCGAGGCGGTGGCCCAGCTCCAGATCGACGGCCAGGTGCGCGACCACTTCTACATCATGGCCGCCAAGGGCGCCGGCCTCACCCTCGAGAAGCTCGCGGGCAAGACCCTGGCCGGCACTCACCTCGACTCGAAGAAGTTCGTGGAGGACATCGTGCTCGAGGGGCGCGTGGCCCTGAAGGACGTGAAGCTCTCGCCCCAGCGCATGGGCCTTCGCGCCATCCGCGAGGTGGTGCGGGGCAAGGCCGACGCGGTGCTCCTCGACGGCACCCAGTATCGCGCCCTGCAGGGCACGCGCTTCCAGGAGCAGCTGGAGCTGGTCCACGTCTCCAAGGACGTGCCCACGCCGCCGGTGGCGATCGTGAAGCAGCGCGGCCCGGCCGGCTTCGGCAAGAAGCTCGCCCAGGCCCTGGTGGGGATGGGGGCGGACCCCGAGGGGCAATCCGTCTTGCGCCTCTTCTCCATCGAGGGCTTCGCGGTGCCCAAGCCGCAGACCTGGGCCCAGCTGGAGGCCCGCTTCCGCAGCGCCCCTTGATCTGGCGCTGAATCCCGTCTCTGCTCCCCCCTACCGATGCGCTGGCTGGCTCGCCTCCTCGTTCGCCGCCCGGTGGCCTGGGCCGTGGTGGTGGTGTCGCTGGTGGTGTCCGCCGCCGGCGCGGTGCTCTCGACCCAGGTCCAGCACGACGACGATCTCCTCGCCTTCCTCCCCGAGGGGAACGAGGACGTGGCCGCGTTCCGCGCGATCAACGAGCGCTTCGGCGGGCTCGAGGTGGCGCTCGTGGGCGTCGAGGCCGACCCCTTCGACCGCGAGGTCCTCGCCCGGCTCAAGCGGGTCACCAAGGCCCTGAACGACTCCGCCGCGGTGGAGCTGGCGCTCTCGCTCGCCAACGTGGACGACTTCGTCCCCGCCCCGGGCGGCGGGATCCGCACCGACTACCTGGTGGACGAGCTCCCGAAGGACGCCGCGGCGCAAGCTGCCCTGCGCGAGAAGGTCATGTCGCGGGACCTGGTGGTGGGGCAGCTGGTCTCGCCCTCCGGCGACGGGCTGGTGATCTACTGCTTCTCGGCGTTCGGCGAGGACCCGAAGGTGTTCTCGGCCACCGTGAAGGGGCTGGTGGAGGCCGAGCTCGGGGCCTATCCGCTCTACTGGGGCGGGGCCCCCTTCATCTCGACCTACATCTACACCACGACGCAGGACGACCTGCGCAAGCTCACCCCCTGGGCGGTGCTCGCGGTGGTGCTCCTGGTGTTCATCGCGTTCCGCGACGTGTTCGGGGCCGCCCTCGCCCTGTTGAGCACCGGGATGGGGATCGGGGTCTCGATGGGCCTGATGGGCCTGCTCGGCGTCCCCTACAACATCGTCCTCAGCTCGATGCCGGTGATCCTGTTCTCGGTCGGGAGCGCCTACGGCATCCACGTCCTCGCGCGCTTCTACATCCTCGCCCGCGATCACGAGCGGCAAGAGGCCCTGCAGCTGACCCTCCAGGCGGTGGGCCCCACCGTGCTCACCGCCGGGCTCACCACGGTGGGTGGGCTGCTCTCGTTCCTGGTGATGGACATCCAGCCCATGCGCACCTTCGGGCTGTTCACCGCGGTGGGCATCTTCGCCACCCTCGTCTTCGCCCTGACCTTCGTCCCCGCGGTCATCGTGGTGCTCGGCATCGGCCCCCGCAGCACCGCCCAGGGGCGCATCAGCGACGCCCTCATCCCGATGGTGGAGCTGGCCCAGACGCGGCGTGGCCTGGTCGGGGTGGGCCTCCTCCTCCTCGGGGCGCTGGGGGCGTTCTACGCCAAGCAGGTCGACACCCGGATGGACCAGACCGCGTTCTTCAGCCCCGAGAGCGCGCCCGCCCAGGCCGACCGGTTCCTGCTCCAGCACTTCGGCGGCTCGCAGTACATCCAGATCCACCTCGCGGGGGACTTCGAGGATCCCCACGTCCTCCGGGAGCTGACCCGCTTCGCGGACGAGCTGGCCGCCCACCCGAAGGTGGCGGGCGTGCAGCACGTGGCCCAGGTGGTGGCCCAGACCAACGAGGCGATGGAGGGCGCGCGCCGGGTGCCCGACGACGCCGACAAGGTGAGGCTCCTGTACACGTTCCTCGCCGGTCGGCCCGCGGTGGATCAGCTGGTCACGCGCGACCACACCGAGGCGGTGCTCCACGTGAAGCTGGGCACCAACGACATCTCCGACGTGGAGGTGCTCCTCTCCGACGTCGAGAAGGCGGCGAGCCGCGACCTCACCCGCGACTTCGTGGTGGTGCCGGGCGACACCCCGGCCGGCCGCGAGCGCCTCGAGGCCTACGCGGTCGCCCGGGTGCGGGCCCTGTTGGTGCGCCACGGGGTGCGGCTGGACGGCCCGGCCCAAAAGCGCGTCCGGGCCGCGCTCGACGCCACGCGGATCCCCACGCTCCCCGCCAGCCCGGTGGCGGACGAGCTGCAAGCCTTCTTGACGGGTGAGGAGAGCGCGGTCGACCTCAGCGCGGCCCCCGCGCTGGCCCGGCGGGTGGCCGACGCGGTGGCGGGGCTCGGGCCCCACCCGTCCGAGGCGGCCCTGGAGGGCGCGCTCGACGCGACGCTGAGCGCCCCGGAGGCGGTGGCGGCGCTCCGTGAGGCGCTGGGGGACGAGGATGTGGGCGAGGCCCGGGAGGATCTCCTCCTCTCGCTCCCGACCCGCCTGGACGAGGCGTGGCGGCGGCGGATCGCGGGGGCCCGGGCGCAGGCTGCGTTGACCGCGGCGGGGGTCGATGTGGGCGAGCTCGGCCCGCGCCTGGTGCGCCGCCTCACCGACGAGCTCGAGACCCTGGACGCGCCCACCGCCATGGTGCCGGCGGCGGGCGACGCGGCGACCGGGCACCTCGCGGTGCGGGTGAGCGGTCTGCCGGTGCTCCACCGGGGCATGTCCCAGAGCGCCACCCACAACCAGATCTACAGCCTCCTGTTGGCCCTCGGGCTGGTGGTGATCATCTTGAGCGTCACCTATCGCTCGGTGCGCCTCGGCCTGATCGCGGCGAGCCCGACCATCCTCACCCTGCTCCTGATCTACGGCGGCATGGGCTGGCTCGGGGTGCACCTCGACATCGGGACCTCGATGCTCGCGAGCATCATCATCGGGGCGGGGGTGGACTATGCGGTCCACCTCGTCTCGGCCTGGCGCGAGCACAGCGGGCCCGACGCCGCCACCCTGGCCGTGCGCGAGACCGGCCCTGCCATCTGGACCAACGCCCTGATGGTGGCGGCGGGCTTCTTCCTCCTCACCCTGGGTGAGGCCCGGACCCTCCAGAACGTGGGGGGGCTCACCGCGGCGGCGATGCTGACCGCGGCCATCGCAACTTTCCTTGCCGTGCCGGTGTTGATGGCGCGGAGTCACGAGGCGATGGAGGCGCAAGAGGGCGCCCCCATCTCGAAGGACAACCTGCTGGAGGGATGAACGTGCGAACGCTGATCGGTTCCTTGTGCCTCGCCGCGCTCATGTCGAGCGGCACCGCCGCGTCGGCGGCGGACGCGCCCGCGCTGCTCGGGCAGATGGATGAGTCGCTGAACCGCTGGAAGGACCAGTACTTCGAGTACGAGATGCGGGACACCCAGCCGGGCAAGGGCGACCGCACCCTCGCCCTGAACGTGTACATGAAGGCGGAGAAGCGGGTCACCGAGTTCACCGCCCCCGCCGACGCCAAGGGCACCCGGGTGCTGATCCTGTCGGACACGCAGATGTACGTGTACCTGCCGGCCTACAAGAAGGTCCGTCGGGTGGCGAGCCACGTCACCGCCCAGGGCTTCATGGGCACCGCCTACAGCCAGGACGACCTCGCGGTGACCACCTACGCGGACAAGTACGACGCGAAGGTGCTCGAGGAGTCAGAGACCACCGCCAAGCTGGAGCTGACCGCGAAGCCCGGCAAGCAGGTGGCGTACCCGAAGATCCACGTGGTCATGGAGAAGGAGCGCGCGCTCCCGCTGGAGTTCACCTACTTCGACGACAAGGGCACCAAGCTCAAGACCGAGTCCCGCAGCGACTATAAGTGCGACGGCCCGATCTGCGTCCCCTACGTGATGAAGATGGAGGACCACACCACCCCCGGGCACGCGACGAGCCTGACCACGAAGAAGTGGAAGGTGGACAGCGACCTCGAGGACCGCATCTTCACTCGGCGCTACATCCAGAAGGGGCGCTGAGGGCGGCGGCGAAGAGGCCCTGGTGGGCCTCTGGGATCCGGGCCCGGGCCTCGGGGCTCAGCCGCACCGGCGGGTGGTCCCGGAAGTTGTAGGCGTCCCTGAACCACGGGCGCGCGTAGACCAGGTAGAGCACCGGGCGCGGCAGGTGCCCGGGGTTGGCCTCGCCGCGGTGGAGGAGCCGGTAGTCCATCAAGAACGCGCTCCCGGCCGGGAGGCGCAGCGGCGTGCCCCGGGTGACCCGCTTCCAGAAGGACGGGGTGGCCCGGTGCGAGCCGGGCCAGACCATGGTCCCACCGTTCTTCTCGTCGAGGTCCAACAGCGGGATCACCACGGTGGTCGCGTAGGGCGGCAGGTGCAGGCTGGCCTGCTCATCCTCGGGGAACAGGAGCGGGTGGTCGAGGTGCAGGTGCTGCGGCCCGGCGCCGGGGAACGAGGTCACCGCGCAGTAGCTGCTCAGCACCACCGCCTCGCCCAGGAGACGGTGCAACAGCGGCATGAGGAGGGCAGGCGCGTAGAGCTCCGGCCCGTCGAAGGGGTCCTCGAACGGGAGCGAGAGCATCCAGCGCTCGTCGCCCACCCGGGAGCCGAGGCGAGCCAGCTCGTCCTCGGAGCAGCCGCCGAAGCGGGCGGCGTAGGCCACCTCGAGCCGCCGGATGAACGCGGGGTCGAAGGCCTTGTGCAGCGTCACCAGGCCGTGGGCGCGGTAGGCGGCCTCGGCCTCGGCCAGCTGGGCTCGGCCCAGACGCCCGCGCCTGAGGTCATCGGGCGCGACCTGGACCTCGACCAACACCGACGGCTCCGGCCTCAGAAGCTGTAGCGGGCCCGGGTCCAGATCAAGGAGCCGCCCGCGGCGGGGTCGCCGAACTTGGTGTAGCGGCGGCCGAGCTGCGCAAGCGCGCCTGCCCCGAGCTCGAAGCCACCGCCGAAGTTGTAGTTGAGCTCCGGGAAGATCACGAGCGAGAAGCCCTCCTTGCTCACCGGGCTCCACTTCGTCTCGACCCGCTGGCGCTGGAGCGGGTCGTAGGTGTCCTCGACGTAGCCGGTGAGGTCCCAGATCGTGAAGACGCGGAAGAGGCCGTCGCCCCCCGACCACTTGAAGTCCACGCCGAGCACCAGGTAGTCGCCGATGCTGTTGCGCAGGACCTCGCGGGCGCACTTGGTGCCGTCGGGGTTGAGGGGGTTGGCGCAGTTGTTGAGCACGTAGCTGCGGGCGTCGGGGCTCTCGGTGGTGAACTCGGAGGGGAGGAACTCCCGCAGGCCACCTTGCCGGACCTTCTTGTCGCCTCCCATCCAGTCCCCGGCCCCGACCTCGTCCGCGAGCCCGTGGACCCACATCGCGTTGACGTACCAGTGCTCGTCGAAGGTGTAGTCCACCCCGAGGGTCCACTTGGCGTAGGGGCGGTCCGAGAGGACCACCGGGCGCTCGCCGCTCCCGTCCACGCTCGGCCCGTTGTAGTCGTACTCCCTCGCCGGCACCTCGAAGCCCATGAGCGACACCGCGCCCTGCTGGACCTCGATGCGGTACTCGGACGGGAAGTAGACCCCGAGCTCGAAGCGGTAGCCGAGGGGGCTGATGTCGTCCGAGATCCAGCCGAGCAGGTCGGCCTCGCCCGCCATGTTGAGGCCGGCCACCTGGATGTGCGGGTAGGTCAGGGTCACCCGGGTGTCGAGCGAGCCCGCGATGCAGTCGGCGTCGTTGTTGGGGTCGCAGCGCGGGTCCATGGTCTGCACCAGGGTGTTGCTCACCGGGAGCGGGATGTCCGAGCGCCCGTTGTAGTACGACAAGGCCACGTCGTGCTCGCCGAGGTTGAAGGCGAGGCGGAAGGAGAACTGCATGTTCCGCCAGGTGGGCTCGGGCAGCGCGAGCTCGGTGCCCTGGATCAGGGTCGGGTAGTCGTTGAGCCCCGCGTAGCCCTGCTCGGAGTGGATGCGGCGTCGGAGCGCGGCGTCCACCATCGGGAGGCGGTCGGTGGACTTGAGGCCCACCGCGGCCGACTTCGGCAGGAGCGCGGGCTTGAAGAGCGGCACCAGCACACCCGAGAACGTGAACCAGTCCTCCACCGTGTAGTCGGCTCGCGCCATGAGGTTGGCCTGCTGCACGCCGAAGAGGAGGCGGTCCTCGAGGTCGTCGGCGTTGAGGTTGTTGGTGGGGTTGAACTGGTCCGCCACGCCCCACGAGACGATCTGCTGACCCACTCGCAGGTCGAGGCCCTCGACGAAGACGTCCGAGCCCTCGAGGTACGCGCTGTGCGCCTCGAGCCGGTTGGGCTCGACCGTCTCGCGGAACGAGAGATCCTCGAGGTCCTGGCTGCGCGTGAAGCCGGTCCAGACGAAGTCGGCGTCCACCACCCCCTGGAAGCGATCGTAGCCCGCGTTCACCTTGAGCTTCAGGATGTGCTCGTTGCGCACGAACTCGGACTTCTGGTCGGTGCGGTCGTACCAGGCACCCACCGACTTGTCGTCGGGGCGGTACCGGATGTTCGACTGGATCCGTCCACCGAAGTCGAGCTCGAGCTCCGAAGCGGAGGCGGGGGCGGCGAGGGCGGACAACGCGAGGGCCAAGGTGGAGGTTCGCAGCATGCCGAACGCGCCCATATCATGAGTCGCGCGGCGCTTCCGCAGGCGGGGCTGCGCACCGCACGCAGATCCACCGCGCTTGGGCGACACCGCCTCACCGGTCGGTTATCCGAGCGGTCGGGAGGCCCGGTTGCCCGGCACCTCGGGTAGATCTAGACCAAGGCGTGACCCACAACAGAGTAGCGAAAGCACATCCCACCCCATCCCACGCGCGGCTGATGGTGATGGGGGCGCTGCTCTGGGCGGGCGTCGGCTGCGCGCCGACGCCCGAGGCCCCGGCCCGTGGGCAGGAGACCCTGGCCTCGGAGTGGTTCTTCCGTGGCACCCCCAACGGCTGGGGCACCGAGGCGATGAGCGCGGTGAGCGGGGGCCGCTTCGAGACCTGCCAGACCTTCCAGGGGGGCGACGCGGCGGGCGGGCCGCGTTTCAAGATCGATCGGTACGGGGACTGGTCCCAGAGCTACCCGGCCCAGGACTGGGGGGTGGCCAACGGGACGTACCGCATCACCTTCGACCCCGCCAACCATGGCATCACGGTGGCCTCGGTGAGCAGCTGCGCGCCCGCGGTCGAGTGGTTCTTCCGTGGCACCCCGAACCAGTGGGGCACCACCGCGATGACGACGCAAGACGGGTTGACGTACTGCACCCAGCAGGCATTCCAGGGGGGCGACGCGGCGGGCGGGCCGCGCTTCAAGATCGACCGCTACGGGGACTGGCGGGAGAGCTACCCGGCGCAGGACCAAGGCGTCGCGGCCAACACGACCTTCGATCTGTGCATCCACACCGGCACCAAGCAGATCACGGTGACGCCGGTGAGCGGCGGCGGTGGTGGCACGGGCGGCTTCCAGACCCTCGGCGCGGACTACACCCCCGCCGCGACCACCTTCGCGCTGTGGTCGCCCGACGCGAGCAACGTCCAGCTCTGGCTCGATGGCCAGCTCCACCCGATGGCCCGCGCGGCGGATCACGACGGCTACACCGACGTCTACGCGGTCACCGTGGCCGGCGACCAGCGCCTGAAGCGCTACAACTTCCAGGTCAACGGGGTCACCGTGCGTGACCCCTACGGCAAGATGGTCGAGCCCAACACCAACCACGACATCGTGATGGACATGGCCCGCACCGCGCTGCCCGAGGGCTGGGCGCCGCGGCCCGCGCTGACCGCGCGCGAGGACGCCATCCTCTACGAGGTCCACGTGCGCGACTTCACCATCGACGAGAGCTCGGGGGTCTCGGCCGCCAACCGGGGCAAGTTCCTCGGCATGGTCGAGCACGGCACCCGCTACGCGGGGCTCACCACCGGCATCGATCACCTGGTCGAGCTCGGGGTGACCCACGTGCAGATCATGCCGTTCTACGACTTCTCCACCTGCGGGGACGTCAACGACACCACCTGCTACAACTGGGGCTACGACCCTCGGAACTACAACGTGCCCGAGGAGCGCTACTCGCTGACCCCCTTCGACTACGAGAACCGGGTGCTCGAGCTCAAGCGCATGGTCAACGAGCTCCACAAGGCGGGCATCCGGGTGGTGATGGACGTGGTCTACAACCACACCTACAGCAAGGAGACCTTCCAGGCGATCACCGGCCGCTACTACACCCCGACCGACCTGTCGGGGACGGGGAATTCGATCGACGCCGACGTGCCCATGGTCAGCCGCATGATCCGCGACTCCCTCGAGTACTGGGTGCGCGAGTACCACATCGACGGCTTCCGCTTCGACCTCATCGGCATCTTCGACTACGACGACGTGGGCGACTGGGGCCGGCACATCAACGCCACCTTCCCGGGCGAGAACATCCTGATGTACGGCGAGCCCTGGAACGGCTTCGCCTCCGACCCCCGCGAGCTCGACCGCGTCCGCCTCGGCACCATCGCGCGCATCCACGACGCCCACGTCGGCGTGTTCAACCCGAAGTTCCGTGAGGCGCTCAAGGGCCAGAACGACAACGGGGGTTGCAACTCCGGCGACTGCTTCGCGTTCAACAGCAACCCGGACACCTGGCGCATCCAGGTGGGCAGCCGCGGGGGCATCCGCTACGCCAACGACCCCTACGCGCCGATCGACACCTGGGACCCGATGTTCGCGGCCGACCCCGAGCAGGCGATCAACTACGTGTCGGCCCACGACAACCTCACGCTGCGCGACAAGATCCTGCTCTGGGCCAACGGACAGGGGATCGCGCGCTCCAGCGGCTACCTGCGGCGCATCCAGCAGTTCGCCAACGGGGTGGTGCTGACCAGCCAGGGCATCCCGTTCCTCCACGGTGGGGTGGAGATGCTGCGGGACAAGCAGGGCAACGCGAACAGCTACAACGCGGGCGACAGCATCAACAAGTACCGCTGGCAGTGGAAAGAGAGCAACGCGGACATCGTGAGCTACTACCGCGACGTGATCGCCATGCGCCGCGCGCACCCCGGGTTCCGGCTCAACACCTGGGACGAGATCAACCAGAACGTGGTGACCACGCGCCCGCAGTATGGGGTGGTGGTGAACCGCATCAACGGGGCGGCCAACCAGGACAGCTGGCGCGACATCATCGTCATCTACAACAGCGCCAACAACTACACCTACCCGCTGCCGCCCGGGACCTGGAAGGTCGCGATGGAGCGCTCCGATCCGAGCGCAGGCAACGGCCGTCAGGTGGCCGGCTCGGTGGTGGCGGAGGGCACCGCGGTCACCGTCCTCTATCAGGAGTAGTCGTCTCCGCGCGGAGCTCGTCCAGCAGGCCCTGCATCGCGCGCCGGGTGGCGAGGTCGAGGTCCATCACCGCCGCCTCCGGGGGCTCGCCCGTGCCACGCCAGGTCGGCGCGATCGCCTCGCCGATCCGATAGCGCAAGGTGGTGGGGGGCGGGATGTGCGGCCATGGGCCCACCGCCAGGCCCCACGGGAGTGAGAGGTGGATGGGGAAGATGTTTGCCCGCGCCACCTGGCGCAGGCCGAGCATCTGGGCGATCCGGCGGCCGCGGCTGAGCACGATCAGGGTCTCGTGCGCCCCCGCGTTCGCCACCGGTACGATCGGGACCCCCGCCCGCAAGGCGAGCTTCGCGTAGCCTGTGCGGCCCCCGAAGCAGACCTGGTAGCGCATCGAGTAGGGCCGCCACACGTCCTGGTCCCCGCCCGGCATCACCAGCACGTCGCGCCGCCACTCGGTGAGGGCCCGTCGCGCGACCTCGGGCTCCCCCCGCAGCAACCCCCGCTGGCCGAAGTACTCGCCGGTGGCCCGGGTGGCGAGGATCATCTCGTGGGCCAGCACGTGGAGCGGGCGCTGGTAGCCGAAGTGCCGGTACCAGGCCATCGCCCAGCCCCAGGCATCGGGCACCGTGGTGCCGCCGGAGTGGTTGGCCACCACCAGCACCGGGCTGGGCGGGACGTGCTCCCAGCCGTGCACGTGGAGCGGGAAGTAGCGGTGCTCCCCGAACATGAAGTCCAGCTTGCGCAACGTGCCCTGCACCGCCTCGGGCCGGAACTCGTCGGGCGAGGTGCCCCAGGGGAGCTCGTCCCGGCCGTAGATGCGCTGGATGAGGCGTCCCTTCACCCCCATGGCGCGCCTCAGGGGGGCGTGGTGGCGTCCAGCGGGAGCTGGACGGTGAAGGTGGAGCCCACCCCGACCTCGCTCTGCACGTCGATGCGGCCCCGGTGCTCCTCGACGATCCGGTGCACGATGGAGAGCCCCAGCCCGGTGCCCACGCCGACCCCCTTGGTGGTGAAGCCGGGGTCGAAGATCTTCGCGAGGTGCTGGGGCGCGATGCCGCACCCGGTGTCCCGCACCCGCACCACGATCGCGCCGGGCAGGCTCTTCACCTCGAGGTAGATGTGACCCTCACCCTCGATCGACTGGATCGCGTTCACGATGAGGTTCATGAACACCTGGTTGAGCTGGTTGGGGTAGCAGGCCAGCTCGGGGACCGCCTCGAACTCCTTGTGGATCTCGACCCGGCCGCGCAGCTCGTGTTGCACGAGCCGCAGGGTGTTCTCGAGCTCCGCCACCAGGTCGACCTTGCCGCGCTCGCTCTGGTCGAGCCGGGCGAAGCGGCGGAGGCTGTCCACGATGCCGTCGATGCGCGCGATCGCCTGGTGGTTGACGTCGAGGAGCTGCCCCATGCTCTCGACCAGCTTGTCGCGGCGCTCCGCCTCGGCCTCGGGGAGCCGCTCCAGGGAGCGCTGGAGCACCTGGTTGTTGCTCTTCATCGCGCCGAGCGGGGTGTTGATCTCGTGCGCCACTCCGGCCACCAGGTTGCCGAGCGAGGCCATCTTCTCGGTCTGCACCAGCTTCACCTGGGCCTTCTTCAGCTCGTCCGCGAAGCGCTCCGCCTTGCGCTGGGCCCGGGTCTCCGCCGTCACGTCGGTCAGCGTGACGATGAACTCGTCCGCGCCCGGCACCGGCTTGTAGTTCACGGTGAAGAAGCGCCCGTGGGCCTCGTAGCTCGAGACCATCTGGGTGTGCGAGACCGCGGTGGCCTCGGGGATGCGGTCCTTGAAGCCGGGTGGGAGGTAGTCCTTGATGTCGCGATCGGGCGCGCCCACCTTGCGCGCGTAGTGCAGGGCGGCGGGGTTCGCCCAGAGCAGCTCGCCCGAGAGGTGAAAGCGCATCGTGGGCACCGGGCTCACCTCGGCCACGTCCGCCACCTCGGCCAGCTTCTCGCGCAGGCGCTCGCGCTCCGCCCGCACCCGGGCGATGTGGGCCCGGTGTTGGTAGAGCACGCCGGAGAGCACCGCGCCGGTGGCGGTGAGCACCAGCATCGGCACGGTGCCGGCGAGCAGGCGCGAGGCCCGCTCGTCCGTGCCGACGTGCGAGGCGGGGTAGAGGGCGTTGATCCCGACGAAGACCACGGTGAGCACCAGGCCCAGCGCGAGGGCCTCGCGAGGTCGGAACGGGGCCACCGCGATGACGAGCAGGAACGTCACCACGGCCGAGGTCATCGGGCCGTCCTCGCGCACCAGGAGCTCCTGCCGGATGAGGAGGGACGCGCTCAGCACCGCGAACACGAAGAGCACGGTCCGGCCCTGGGCCGGGGTGGTGACCCGCTTCGCGAGCAGGAACACCGTGATCCCCAGGATGATGGAGCTGACGCTGGTGGCGTCGGTCACCGAGCGCACCGCGGCGGGGAACACCGCCACGTGGGCGAGGTCGGCGACCTGCAGGCTGAGGAAGCCCGAGAGGGGGAGGATGATGCTCACCACCCCCAGCACCTGCATCGCCTGCTGGAACTGGTCGCGCAACTCGACCTGCACCTGTGAGGCGCTGTCCTCGGTGGGGAAGAGGAGCTCTCGCACCCCTGGCCGCTGGGTCTTGGAGGTCACCGCTGCCGCCTCCTCGAGGTGCTAGCAGCCCCCCCGACGAACGCCAAGAGGAGCAGCCCCGTCCACTCGCCGCCCTCCTGGTGGCAGGTGCAGCCGCCGTCGTCCAGGACGCGGCCCGGGGCGCGGAGCTGGTCCGCGTCGGCGGTGCTCTGGAGCCCACCGCGCGCTCCGCCCCAGCCGATCCGGGTGTCGGTCGGGGTGGGGAGCCGCCAGGCCCAGACCATGCCGCGGCGGGTGGCCACCACCAGCTCGAGGAGGCCATCGCCGTCGAGGTCGCCCACCGCGAGCGGACCCACCACCGGGTCCCCGGTGACCTTGGGGAAGCCGCGGGCCAGCCGGCCCCCCGCCGCGGTGGCCCAGATCCGACCCTGGTCGTCGGCGAAGATCACGTCCGGGCGATCGTCCCCGTCCGCGTCCACCACCACCGGCTCGGCCGGGCTCCCCGCCGCCGCCGGCCCCAACTGCGCGCGCACCTCGCCGCTCGGCACCGCGAGCGCGGCGCGGACGTCCACCGGCGCGGCCGAGGGATCGAGCCCCTCGAGCTGGCCCTCGGGCGCCACCGAGGCGACGAGGTCGGTGGGCCCGTCCCGCACCACCGCCGCCGCCGCGAGCGGGGTCTGCCAGGCCCGCGCCTCGAGCGGGGTCGGCTCGCCGTCGGGGGCGAACGCGGTGATCGGCCCGCCCCACGCCGCCACCACCGCCCGCCGACCCCCGAGGGTGCCCATCAGCACCGGGGCGGGGAGGAGGGCGGCGAAGAGCCCGCGGGGGGTCAGAGCCTCCAGCGCGCGGCCCTCCACCGCCTCTTCGGCGGCGAGATCGAGGCGCCACACCGAGCCCGAGGTGGCGGCCCAGACCGCGCCCGCCGCCCCCACCGCGGGCGCCCCCGGCGGGCCGCCGAGATCCCACGCGGCGCCGACGTCCGCTCCGTCGGGCCCGAGCCGGACCAGGCGTCGGTGCCCGTCGCTCGCGAGCAGGAAGGCTTGCGCGCCGCTCTGGGTGAGGGCCACCGCCGCGGTGACGCCGGCCGGGGCCTCGGGCGCCCGGGCCGCACCCTCGTGGAGGACGCGAGGAAAGCCAGCCTGCACCGCACCGAGGGGGCCGAAGGCCAACACCTGGGCGTCGGCGTTCACCGTCACCAGGAGGGAGGCGTCGTCGGGCCCCAGCGCGCCGGCCGAGACCGGGGCGAGGAGGGGGGCGGGCGCCTCCGGATCGAGCCGCCCGTCGAGGAAGGCAGGGACGAGGGGGTGCTCCGCGATCACGCTCGCGCGCGGCCCGTGCACCGGGAACCCGTCGAGGGCCGCGCCGCGGGCGTCCAGGGCGTACAGGGCGCCGTCCGCGGCGGGCACGAGCAAGGCAGCTTGCCCTGGGCGGAGGGGGGCCACCCGCGCCCCGCCCACCGAGCCGCCCGGGAGCGTCACCGGGAAGGCGGGGAGGACGTCGAGGTCGCGGTGCACGTGCACCACCCGGCGCACGATGGTGCTGGCGCCGTCGGGGGCGTCCTCGCGCAACCTGACCTGCAGCACCAGCTCGGTCTCGTAGGGCGAGGTGGGGTCTCGGCTCAGGCTGCTGAGGGGGAAGGTGGCGTCGGCCCGGCGATCCTCGCCCTCCGCCATCGTGCCCGAGGCCACCACCTCGAGCGCGTCGGCCTCGGGGGTCGCCCCCGCCGCGACCTCCACCGTCCACGCGAGCGCGGTGTGGCGGCTCCGGCTCGCCGCGAGGCGCGCCACCCCCGGCGCGCCCGCGCTCGGATCCAGCACCGCGCCCTGCATCGGATCGAGGAGGACCACGTGGGGCGGGATGCGCCGCCGCACCACCGCGTCCACCGCGGCTCGGGCGTCGACCCGGCCCCAGCCGGTGGCGGGGTCCCAGCCCGGCGCGTCGAGGTCGGTGGCGGCGCCGCGCAGGATGGACCACAGCTCCCCCGGGGTGAGGCCGGGGGTGAGCGCGGGGTGCTTCGCCCCGTCCCCGCGGGCCGCGGCGAGGGTCAGGCCCGCCACCCCCGCCACGAGGGCCGCGGCCGCGTCATCGCAGCGCCCGGGGGCCACCACGTGGAGCCAGGGGCCGGTGTTGGCGCAGGGATCCGGGGCGGCCTGCCGGGTGGCCCGGGTGCGGGCGGCGCGGTCGTGACCGACCGTGCCCACCACCAGCACCTTGTCCTCGGGCCAGGGGGCGGGGGCGAGGTGGGTCGGCCCGACGCCGGCCGAGGCCACCACGAGGGTCCCTGCGTCGAAGGCCAGGTCGACGGCCTGGGCGAGGAGCGGGCTGGCCCCGAGCACCGCGGGGCTCACCAGGGCGACCGGGGCCTTCTGCTCCGCCGCGTAGGCGAGGGCCATCGCCACCCGGTCCGAGCCGGCGAGGCCGCGCGCCGCCACCCGGAGGGCGAGGGCGGTGCAGCGCGGGCACACCCCGGCGCTGCCGACCCCGTCGTTCGCGGTGGCCACCACCCGGCGGGCCTCCGCCGCGCCAGCGGGGCTGGTGGGGTCGTTGTCGTCCTCCAGGAAGTCCCAGCCCGCGATGTCGTCGACGTAGCCGTTCGCGTCGCCGTCCTCGCCGTCGGCGAAGATGCGCAGGATGTCTTGCGCGTCGAGGAGCCCGTTGCCGTTGGTGTCGCCGAGGTCCATGCGCCCGAGGAGCCGTGCGTCGCGCACCGTGCCGAGCGTGGGGGCGGTGGTGCCGGTGGCGGAGGTGAAGTCGAGCACGGTGAAGGCGCCGTCGCCGTTCACGTCGTGGCTCGCCGCGGGCACGCCGACGTCGGGGATCGGGAGCTCGCCCGCGTTCAGGACGAAGTGGGCCGCGACCTCACGGTCGGCCAGGTCGGGCCCCTCGCCGACCAGGGCGACGGTCACCGAAGGGTGCCCGGTGGTGACGAGCCAGGCCCGGTCCGCCGCGATCCCGGACCCGAGCGGCACCTCGGCCTCCACGAGCTGGGGGGTGCAGGCGGGGGTGAAGCTGTACAGGCCCAGCTGGCCGAGGCAGTCCTCGCCCTCCTGGCGGGGCGGGTAGTCGGGATCGTCGGGCATGAGGGCGGGCCGGGCCAGATCCTGCGGCGTCAGGTCGGGGTCCGAGGCCGGCCACCCCGGGTTCTGGGCCGCCAGCAGGGCGACGAGGGCGGCAGCGGGCACCACGCCCCTGGACTGTACTACGGCCGCGCGAGGAGGGGGCTCGCTCGGCCGAACGCACTATGCAGTCACCCTATTTGGGGACTAGCTTCCACGCCGTGGACGGCGTGGTGTCGGGAGTGCAGGCCCTGGCCGCCCCCCTCGCGGGATCGGTGGTGACGATAGGGGCCTTCGATGGGGTCCACCGCGGGCACCAGGCGCTCCTGACCCGGGCGGCGGACCTCGCCCGGGCGGAGGGGGTACCGGCGGTGGCCTTCACCTTCCACCCGCACCCCGCGAAGGTGCTTGCCCCGGCCCGGGCCCCCGCCCTGATCGTCTCGGTCGAGGAGCGGGCGCGGCTCCTGCTCGCCCACGGGATGGACCGGGTGGTGGTGCAGCCCTTCGACGAGGCCTTCGCCCGGGTGAGCGCCGACGCCTTCGTGCGGGACTTCCTGGCCGGGCCCCTCCGCCCGCGGCACGTGGTGGTGGGCTTCAACTTCGCCTACGGCCAGGGGCGGGCGGGGAACCGCGCCACCCTCGAGGCGGCCGGGCACGAGCTGGGCTTCGGGGTGGACGTGGTGGGCCCGGTCGACGTGGGCGGGGTGGTCTGCAGCAGCACCCGGGTGCGGGAGCGCCTCCTCGAGGGGGACGTGGCCGGCGCGGCCCGGCTCCTCGGGCGGGCGCCGTTCCTCACCGGGCAGGTGGTGCCCGGGGACCAGCGCGGCCGCACCATCGGCTTTCCCACCGCCAACGTGGATCCTGAGCCCGAGCTGTTGCCGTGCGCGGGGGTCTACGCCACCCGGGTGAGCTGGGACGGGGAGCCCGCGCGCCCCTCGGTCACCAACATCGGCAACCGCCCCACCTTCGGCGGCGGCCACGTCACGGTGGAGGTGCACCTGTTGGACTTCAGCGGCGACCTCTACGGGCGCCGGCTCCGAGTGGAGCTGGTGGGGCGCCTCAGGGACGAGCGCCGCTTCGAGGGGAGGGATGCCCTGGTGGCGCAGCTGAACCAGGACGTCGCCTCGGCCCGGGCGGTGCTCGGGGATCGCTGATGCGTCGCCTGGCCGCGGTCCTGGGCCGGGACGTCTCGGCCTCCCTCTCGCCCCGGCTCCACGCCGCGGCGGCGCGGGCCCTGGAGCTCGACCTCGCCTACGTCCCGGTGAGCTGCCCCGACACCGGTCACTTCGTGCGCGCGGTGGAGGCCCTGGAGACCCTGGGCGCCCTCGGGGCCAACGTCACGGTGCCCTACAAGCGGGTGGCCCTCGACCTCGCGGATCAGGTCTCGAGCACCGCGGCCGAGATCGGCGCGGTCAACACCCTGACCTTCTCCGCCGCCGGGCGCCGCCACGGCGACAACACCGACGGCCCCGGCCTGGTGCGCGCCCTGGCCGAGCTTCCGGCCGCGGTCTTCGAGCGGGTCCAGATCCTCGGGGCGGGCGGCGCGGCCCGGGCGGCGGCGTGGGCGCTCGCCCAGCTCGGGGTCGACGACGTGCACGTCACCGCCCGCCGCAACGCGGAGCCGGTGGCGGAGGTGGCGAACGGGAAGGCCTCCACCCTGGAGGCGGTGCGCGGGGCTACCCTGGTGGTGAGCTGCCTCCCCGGCGACGACGCCCTGGCGCGACAGGCCCTGACCGACTGGGTCGACATGACCAAGCGCCCGGTGGTGTACGACCTCGCCTATGGGGACGAGGCCTCGCCGAGCGCCCTGGTCGCGGCGGCGGAGCGGCGGGGCCTGCTGGCCCACGACGGGCGGGCCCTCCTGGTGGAGCAGGCCGCGTTGTCCCTGAGCCTTTGGACCGGCGCGGACGCCGCCCGGGCCCGCCAGGCGATGCGGTCGGAGCTGTCGCCCGGGGGGTGGCGTGACGCGGGGTCGGATCCGGGGTAGCGTCGCGCCGATGCCAGGACGCCTCGGAGAGCTTCTCGTTCGTGAGAACCTCATCAGCCTGCAGCAACTGCAGAAGGCCCAAGAAGAGCAGCGGAAGTCCGGCGGCCGCTTGGGCTTCAACCTTACGAAGCTCGGGTACATCGAGGAGAGCGAGCTCACCGCGTTCCTCTCCAAACAGTACGGCGTACCGAGCATCAACCTCTCGGAGTTCGAGATCGACACCGACGTCATCCGTCTGGTGCCGAAGGAGGTCTCCGAGAAGCACCAGGTCATCCCGGTGAACCGGGCGGGCGCCTCGCTCATCGTGGCGATGGCGGACCCGTCCAACATCTTCGCCATCGACGACCTGAAGTTCCTCACCGGGTACAACATCGAGGTGGTGGTGGCGTCCGACGGCGCCATCCGCGAGGCCATCGACAAGTACTACGGCCGGCACGACACCCGTGGAGCCGAGCTCAACTACGACGAGGTGATGGCCGAGTTCGACGAGGACGAGATCGAGGTCGGCGGCGACGACGACTCGGTCAACGTCGTCGACCTCGAGCGCTCGGCCGAGGACGCGCCGGTGGTGAAGCTGGTGAACCTCATCTTGATCGACGCGATCAAGAAGGGGGCCAGCGACATCCACATCGAGCCGTACGAGAAGGACTTCCGGGTCCGGTACCGCATCGACGGCGTGCTCTACGAGATGATGAAGCCGCCGCTGAAGCTGAAGGCGGCCATCACCTCCCGCCTGAAGATCATGAGCCAGCTCGACATCGCCGAGCGCCGGCTCCCCCAGGACGGCCGCATCAAGCTGAAGCTCGGCAAGGGCCGGGAGATGGACTATCGCGTGTCCTGCCTCCCGACCCTCTTCGGCGAGAAGATCGTGCTGCGGCTCCTCGACAAGGGGAACCTGCAGCTCGACATGACGAAGCTGGGCTTCGAGGCCAAGCCGCTCAGCCTGTTCAAGAACGCGATCAAGCGCCCCTACGGCATGTGCCTGGTCACCGGCCCCACCGGGTCCGGCAAGACCACCACGCTGTACTCGGCGCTCTCCGAGCTGAACAAGAGCACGGTGAACATCAGCACCGCCGAGGATCCGGTGGAGTACAACCTCCACGGCATCAACCAGGTGCAGATGCACGACGACATCGGCCTGAACTTCGCCTCGGCCCTGCGCTCCTTCCTGCGCCAGGATCCGGACATCATCATGGTGGGCGAGATCCGGGACTTCGAGACGGCCGAGATCTCGGTGAAGGCCGCGTTGACGGGCCACATGGTGCTCTCGACCCTGCACACCAACGACGCCCCGTCGACGGTGTCCCGCCTGCTGAACATGGGCATCGAGCCGTTCCTCGTGACCGCCTCGGTGAACCTGATCCTGGCCCAGCGTCTCGCGCGCCGCATCTGCGCGGACTGCAAGACGCCCATCGACGTGCCCGAGAGCGCGCTGTTGGACATCCAGATCAAGCCGAACGAGGTGGGGAGCTTCCAGGTCTACAAGGGCCAGGGCTGCGCCACCTGCTCCGAGACCGGGTACAAGGGCCGCGTGGCCCTGTACGAGGTCATGGACTTCTCGGAGGAGCTCCGCGAGTTCGTGATCAACGGGGCCTCGGCGGCGGAGATCAAGGCGGAGGCGATCCGCCTCGGCATGCAGACCCTGCGCATGGCCGCCCTCAACAAGTTCAAGGAGGGCGTGACCACCATCGAGGAGGTCACCCGGACCTCCGCCTCCGACTGATCACGTCCTTCACGCCACCTGCAACACGTCTTGCGCGTGGGCCCGGGCCGACTCGGTCTCGCGGCCCACGATGGCCGGCGCCTCGTGCACCAGCCGATCGTCCGTCAGGGCGTGGAGCATGAACAGCGCGAAGTCCACCCGGCGGGTGCGGTTGCTCGCGAGGATCGGGTCGCCCACGTGGCGGCTCCACACCGGCAGGCCCTGGCTCGGGCCCTCCTCGAGGTCGCTCCCCCGCACCACCGTCCAGCGCGTCTTGCTGTGGAAGATGAGGTCGGTGGCCGCCACCTGATCGTCGAGGTCGACCCACCGCAGCGCGCGTCCGATGAAGCGGAACACCTTCACCATCCACTTGAAGCCGCGCGAGTAGGTGTCCTTGCCGTCGCGGGTGATGTGCCAGCCGCAGGAGAAGACCAGGCGCGCGTCGGGCTCCGCGAAGTCGAGCACCGCCTGGGCGGTGCCCGAGGCGTAGCGCTGCATGCCCCAGGGCACGAGCACCGTGAGCACCCCGTCGCAGCCGCGGACCGCCTGGGCGATCACCGCCCGGTCGTCGGTGCGCCCGGGGATGATCGCAATCCGGCTTGCGAACTCCGTGAGCTTGTTGACGCTCTCGGGGCGGCACACCGCCACCACCTCGTGCCCCGCCTCCAGCGCGTGCTGGACCATGTACCGGCCCAGCTTCCCGGAGGCGCCGATGATGCAGATCTTCTTGCCGTCGTTCTTCATGCCCCCACTATGGGTCTGCGGAACCGTATGATCGATTCCCCGAATGGGCATGAAGACTATGCGTAAATGAATGGATGGCGCCCCGGTCCGCCTAGCGGAGCAGGCGCAGGTAGGCGATGGCGTCCTGTTTGTCCTGCTCGGTCAGGTGGATCTGCCCGCCCACGAACGGGTCCACGTCGAAGAAGAGCTGGTACTGGTCCATCACCGTCTCCAGGTCGGGCGCGGAGTTGTCGTGGAAGTAGGGCGCGGTGTCCTTCACGCCCCACAGCTGCGGGGTCTTGAAGAAGCCCACGAAGGTGCTGCGCGGGAGCACCGCGGGGGGCGGGAGCACCGCCTCGGTGAACAGGACGCCGGGGTCGGTGGTGCTCACCGGGATGATGTTGCCCAGGCCGTCGTCGACCAGGAGGTTGTGCACCGGGTGGTTCAGGAGGTTGCGACCGAACGCGGGGTCGCCGACGAAGAGCGGATGGAACCGGGTCCCCTCGATCGCCGGGAACACCGCGGCGCCGTTGGCGCTGGTGAGGTTGAGCATGGGCCCGCTGTGGCAGAGCGCGCAGATGCCGTCGCGGCTCGGCGGGTTGAAGGGCGCGTCGATGAACATCCGGCGCCCGCGGCGCTCGGAGGGCGTGCGGCCTTCGGGCAGCTCGGGGGCCGGGCCACCCCGTGAGTAGCGGAACAGCGCGGCGCTCGAGTAGAAGCGCGGCGCCTGCTGCTGGAAGTCCGCGATGAGTGCAAGCTGGTCTGCGGTCGGCTCCACCGTGGCCTGCGCGTGACCGTGGATCGCCCCCAACGCCTGGTCCTCGAGCGTGGGGTTGCGGAGATCGTACATCAACGCGGGGTCGAGCCCCGGCGTGTTCAGGGTCGACGGGATGCCCCGGAACACGTCGATGGTGCGCTTCGCGGGATCGTCGGCGTTGGTGACGTACCAGGGCAGCTGCAGGGTGATGCGGATGGTCCCCTCGGACAGGATCCGCGAGACCCCGACCCCGTCGTCGTCGAGGCCGTCGTGCTCGAAGAGCGGGTGGTTCGGGTCCCGGCGGTAGAGGCGCCGGATGTCTTGCAGACCGAGGGTGCCGGTCGCGATCGAGTGACAGGTCTGACAGGTGCGGCCGTTGCCGCCGAACTCCTCCTCCACGAAGAGCCGCCGCCCCTCGGACAGCGGGTGATCACCCAAGAGCGCGTCCTGCCGCGCCGCCCACTCAGAGCTCAGCGCGGCCTCGTCCGGCACCGGCGCACAGGCCGATGCCCCCACGACGCAGAGCGTCGCGCACATCCACTTCACTTGCATTGGAATGTCCTCCCCCGTGATCGGTGGCACGCCCTGGGCGGCTGTGACGATTTTTCAGCGCCTGTGCACGGCGGCCCTGCGGATCCGCATGATGGCTCCGCGCACACGCACATGTGTTATTCGTCGGTGAATGGAGTGGCGGGGCACCGACTTCGACTGGAACCACGCCCGGGCGCTCCTGGCGGTGGCCGAGGAGGGCTCGCTCTCCGCCGCCGCGCGGGCCCTCGGGCAGTCCCAGCCCACCCTGGGGCGTCAGGTCGCGGCGCTGGAGGAGGCCCTCGGGGTGGTGCTCTTCCAGCGGGTGGGGAACCGGCTCAACCTCACCGAGACCGCCCTCGACCTGGTGGAGCAGGTGCGCGCGATGCGCGACGCGGCGGGGCGCTTCGCGCTGATCGCGGCGGGCAACGCGGAGGGCATCGACGGCCTGGTGCGGATCTCGGCGAGCGAGGTGGTGTCCGCGTTCCTCCTGCCCCCGATCGTGGCCGAGCTGCGGGCGCTCCACCCCGGCATCGAGGTGGAGCTGGTGGTGTCGAACGCAACCAGCGATCTACGGCGGCGCGAGGCGGACATCGCGGTGCGGCACTTCCGGCCGCGGGGCGACGACCTCATCGCGCGGCGGGTGAAGGAGGCCAACGTGGCCCACCTCTACGCGACGCCCGAGTATCTGACGCGCATCGGCGATCCCGAGACCCCGGAGGCGCTGGCCGCGGCGGGGCAGGTCATCGGCTTCGACGACGGCTCCGCGCTCGAGGCCGCGCTGGCCAGCCTCGGGCTGCCCTTCGCGCGGTCGGCCTTCGGCGTGCGGACCGAGAGCCAGCTGGTGCAGTGGGCGCTCGCCAAGCAGGGCGTGGGGATGTGCGTGATGATGGACGAGGTGGGCGACGCCGACCCCGCGGTGCGTCGGGCCCTGCCCGAGCTGCCGGGGCTGGTGTTCCCCACCTGGCTCACCACCCACCGCGAGCTGAAGACGAGCCGGCGCATCCGGGCGGTGTTCGAGCACCTGGCGGCGCGGCTGCACGCCGGGGTTGCCCCCTGAGACGGCCGGGGGCCGCCTTCTTGTGGCGTCCGACGGGGGCCGTCTATAGTCCAGGCCAGTGGCCAACCTGCACCAGCTCCTGAAGGCGATGATCGAGAAGGGGTCGTCCGACCTCCACATCACCACCGGCGCGCCGCCGCAGCTCCGCATCGACGGGCGGCTGGTGCCCCTGAAGACGCCGCCCCTCACCCCGGTGGAGACGAAGCAGCTGTGCTACTCGATCCTCACCGACGCCCAGAAGCACCAGTTCGAGGAGGAGAACGAGCTCGACCTGTCCTTCGGGGTGAAGAACCTCTCCCGCTTCCGCGCCAACATCTACATGCAGCGCGGCGCGGTGTCGGGCGCGTTCCGGACCATCCCCTTCAAGATCATGTCGTTCTCCGAGCTGGGCCTGCCCCAGACGGTGGCGGACCTCGCCGCGAAGCCCCGCGGGCTGGTGCTGGTCACCGGGCCGACCGGCTCGGGCAAGTCGACCACGCTGGCGTCGATGATCGACAAGATCAACACCGAGCGCCACGAGCACATCCTCACGGTCGAGGACCCGATCGAGTACCTGCACCCGCACAAGAGCTGCATCGTGAACCAGCGCGAGGTGGGGGCGGACACCGACTCCTTCAAGAAGGCGCTGAAGTACGTCCTGCGCCAGGATCCGGACGTCATCCTCATCGGCGAGATGCGTGACCTCGAGACGATCGAGGCGGCGCTCGTCATCGCCGAGACCGGTCACCTGGTGTTCGCGACCCTGCACACGAACTCGTGCGTGCAGACCATCAACCGCGTGCTCGACGTGTTCCCGCCCTACCAGCAGCCGCAGGTGCGGGCGCAGCTGTCGATGGTGCTCGAGGGCGTGCTCAGCCAGACCCTCATCCCGAAGGCCTCGGGCTCGGGGCGCGCGCTGGCGGTCGAGGTCATGGTGCCGAACATGGCCATCCGGAACCTGATCCGTGAGGACAAGGTCCACCAGATCTACGGCCAGATGCAGATCGGCCAGTCCCGCTTCGGCATGCAGACCATGAACCAGGCCCTGGTCGACCTGGTGCAGCGTCGGCTGATCTCCTTCGACGACGCGCTCCTGCGCTCCTCCGACCAGGACGAGCTCCGGCAGATCATGAGCGGCTCGCAGCCCCGCGGTGCGGCCATGCCCCCGGGCGCCCAGCAGCGCCCCCCCACCAGCGTCCGCTGACGTGGCGTGCTTATCCTACCTTTGGTGTCCGAT
>JACKEN010000120.1 GCA_020632995.1 Deltaproteobacteria bacterium
CTCGAGTCCGACCAGCGGTCCGCCCACCTCGGGGAATCCGTGGCCTCGGCGGGGGACGTGAACGGGGATGGGTACGACGACGTGGTGGTGGGGGCAGGCAATTAGGGCCCACCGGAGAACAGGTGGATCCCCTCGACGCGCCGCGGCGATGTCCGGCCGCGACCCGACGCTCCCATCGTGCACCGCGCGAGGAGGATCGGGCAAGCTGGATCTTGGAGCAGGCCCGGTAGCGGGCCTTGTTCCGGAGACACCGCTCGGGTTCTTGTGAGGCATGGGCAGCCGCTATCCGGAACGCGAGGCCGACGTGCGCGCGCGCTACGAGCGCATCGCGCCGACGCTCGACGAGCGGTCCCGACGCCTGTTCGCCGCGAACGAGGCGATCCAGTTCGGCTACGGCGGACGTGACGCGGTGGAGCGCGCCACGGGACTGTCGAAGAACGCCGTCCGGCGCGGCATCGCCGAGCTGGGCGCGTTGGATGAACTCGGGCCGCCGCCGGGGCGCCAACGGAAGGCCGGAGGTGGTCGGAAGTTGTCCGAGGTGAAGGACCCCGGGCTCGTGCCCGCGCTGCGCGGACTCGTCGAGCCCGCCACGAGAGGCGACCCCGAGTCGCCGTTGCTGTACACGTCGAAGAGCGCCGCCAAGCTCGCGAAGGAGCTCAGGGCCGAGGGCCATCCGGTCAGCCCGGACACCGTTGCGCGAATCCTCAAGGATGAGGGGTTCACGTTGCAGGCCCCGCGCAAGGTGCTGGAGGGCGACGACCACGCGGACCGCGACGCGCAGTTCCAGTGGATCAGCGAGGAGGTCGCTGGCTTCATGGAGGCGGGCCAGCCGGTCATCTCGGTCGACACGAAGAAGAAGGAGCTCGTTGGCGAGTACGCCAACCGCGGACGCGAGTGGCACCCGAAGGGCGATGGACCGGAAGTGCTGACCTACGACTTCCCGAACGGCGTGCCGAAGGCCGTGCCCTACGGCGTGTACGACCTGGCGCGGAACGACGGCTGGGTGAGCGTCGGCATCTCCAGCGACACCGCCGAGTTCGCGACCGCCACGATCCGCCGGTGGTGGATGAACATGGGAAAGCAGGCGTACCCGGACGCCAAGGCGCTGCTGGTGACCGCGGACTGTGGCGGCAGCAACGGCTACCGCCTGCGCCTCTGGCTCCTGTGTCTGCAGGAGCTCGCCGACGACATCGGCCTGGCCATCACCGTTGCGCACTTCCCGCCCGGCACGAGCAAGTGGAACAAGATCGAGCACCGCCTGTTCAGCCTGATCACGATGAACTGGCGAGGCCGGCCGCTGGTTTCGTACGAGACGATCGTGCAGCTCATCGGGAGCACGACGAGCACGACGGGCCTCACGGTCCGCTGCGAGCTCGACGAGGGGACGTACGAGAAGGGGCTGCGGGTCAGCGACGAGGAGCTCAACGCGGTCCAGGTCGAGCGGTGGGAGTTCCATGGCGAGTGGAACTACACAGTGTACCCGAAGCGGACGTGACGCGAACCGGTGCATCTGTTCGCCGGTGGGCCCTTACACCAACGGGCAGTCGGGCGAGGGCGCGGCGTTCCTGTACCTGGGTTCCGCGGGGGGGCTGTCGGCGGTGGCGGCGTGGAGCGCCGAGTCGGACCAGGCGTCCGCCTCCTTCGGGAGTTCCGTCGCGTCCGCCGGTGACGTGAATGGAGACGGGTACGACGACGTGGTCGTGGGAGCCCACCGCTACGACAACGGCCAGTTCGGCGAGGGTGCGGTCTTCCTGTACCTCGGATCGGCTGCGGGGCTGTCGGCCACACCCGCGTGGACCGCCGAGGCCGATCGGGGAGGGGCCTGGTTGGGCTCCACGGTCGCTTCCGCGGGGGATGTGAAT
>JACKEN010000013.1 GCA_020632995.1 Deltaproteobacteria bacterium
GCCCGCGTCCAGCCGTGCACGGTCAGCTCCTGCACCGGCCAGTCCGCCGCCACCGCCACGCCCTCGACCACCCCGATGTTCACGAAGATCCCGAAGCGGGCGGGGACCTTGAAGGGCGGCTCGGCGAGGGCCCCCGCGAAGATGTGGGCCAGCTCGTGCTTGAGGACCCCGTGGGGCACCTCGAAGCCGTGGATGTGGATCTCCTGGGCCCAGGGGCGGGCGATCTGGGTGCGGCCCGCGCCCATGAGGCGCGCCTTCTGGTCGGTGTCCCGGTAGACGAAGCTGGTGATCCGCCCCTCGGGCGCCACCCCGAAGAAGCGCTTCAGCTGGGCCCAGCGGAGCTCGTGGTCCGCCATGAGCCGCGGCACCTGGGTGTGGGGGATGGACGGGTCGGCGTAGATGATGAAGTGCTCGGTCTCGAGCCGGAGCGACAAGGCATCTTGCACCGAGCCGCGGTCGAGGTCGAAACCCAGCTTGCCGCCGCTGCTGTGGGCGCCCCAGGTGACGAGGGCGGTCAAGGCGGCGGTGGCGAGGGTCAGCGGGCGCGGGATGATGCTGGGGTGGAGGGCCCCGTCGGTGAAGGCGCGGGCGAGCAGGACGAGGGTGAAGGCGAGGGCCAGGGTGTAGCCGCGGAACGCCCACAGCGCGGCGCCCACGCTGAGCTCCTCGTCGTACAGCGACCCCGGCCAGAACCCGAAGGGCGCGCTGTACACGAAGATCTGGGGCTCGGCGTACACCCGGTGGAGGGCGGCGGCGATGAACCCGGCCAGGATCAGCGCCACCGCGACCCCGGCCCAGCGGCGGCGCGGCAAGAGCGCCCCCGCGAAGATCCCGAGGGCGGTGCCGAAGGCGGCGTTGCCCCCCGCGACGAGGATGAGGAAGAGCAGGCCCTCCTGCTGATCGCAGGGCTGGTTGACGAGCTCGACCACCAGCCCGGCCAACAGGTGCGGGGTGAGCAGGGCCAGGTTCTGGATCAGGGCCCGCGCCGCGACCTGCAGGAGCGAGGGCCCTCGCCGGGCCCGGGCCCGGGCGAGCATCGAGAGCGCCACCGCGGGGGCGGTGAGGGCGGTCAGGAGCCCGGCCGCGAAGGCGCGCTCGAACCCCAGGGTGTCGAAGAGGGGGACGAAGCACAGGATCAGGGCCAGCGCCGCGTGGAGCGCCCACGCCACCCCCAACGCCCTCACGAGGCGCCTCGCTCGGGGTAGCTGCTGAGCCCCACCCGGTTCCCCTCGGGATCTCGGAGGTAGAGGGTGTAGTCAGAGGTGCTGGTGATCTCTACACCGGCCGCGTCGAGCCGGGCGCGCCACTCCGGGTGGGCCTGGGCGGGGATCTGGAACGCCACGAGGTGCAGCCCGGGCGGATCGCCGTCCTGGGGCGCGCCGGGGGCGCCGGCCCGCTCCACCATCAGGATCACCCCCGCCGCGTCGAGCCAGATCGCGCGCAGGCCGCTCGGGTCCTGGTGCCGGCGGAGCTCGGGCAGGCCGAGGGCGTCCCGGTAGAACGCGGCCACCCGCTCCACGTCACGGGCCTTCACCGCCAGGTGGTGGAGGGCGAGGGGGCTCATGCCGCGGGGAGCTTGGGCCGCGGAGCGGGCAGTGGGCAAGCCCCGGGGCTGCCCAACCGCGTGCGCTTGGGGTACCTCTGGACGCGTGACCCCGCCCGATGAGCCGTGCGTGCTCGTAGTGGACGATGACCCCCTCATGGGGCGGGCGGTGGCCCGGCTGGTGCGCGCCCGCTGCCCCACCGACGTGGCCACGAGCCCGGTCGAGGCGCTGGCCCGCATGGCCGAGCGGCGCTACCGGGCGGTGCTCTGCGACATGCGCTTCACCGGGCTCGAGCAGGATGGCGCGTACCTGTTCGAGCAGGTCAAGGCCACCGACCCCGCGCAGGCCGCCCGCTTCGTCTTCATGACCGGGGGCATGGGCGACGCTCGATACCCGGACTTCCTCGCCACCACCGGCTGCCCGGTGCTGGACAAGCCCTTCACCCCCGAGGCCCTGGACGCGGTCCTGGATCCGCTGTTGGCCGAGTAGGGTCGTGGACGATTGGGCTCCACCGTACTAGGACCCACCGGGTGAGCCTCGAGGCGTACTTCGGCAACAAGCACGTGATCGTCACCGGCGGGTCCAGCGGCATCGGGCTGGCCCTGGCCGAGACCCTGGTGAGGCTGGGGTCGGAGGTGACCCTGGTGGCCCGACGCGAGGGCCCCCTCCTCGAGGCCAAGGCGAAGGCCGAGGCGGCCCGCCCCGGGGCCAGGGTGCACGTGCTGCCCCTCGACATCTCCGACGCCGAGGCAGTGCAGGTTGGGTTGACGCCCCACCTCGAGGCGCACCCCGCCCAGATGCTGATCAACAACGCCGGGGTGGCCATGCCCGGGCGCTTCCTCGAGATGGATCCGGCGCAGTACCGCCAGCAGATGGACATCAACTACTTCGGCATGCTCCACATGTGCCAGGTGGTGGTGCCCCACCTCGTGGCCCAGGGCGGGGGGCACGTGTGCAACGTGGGCTCCCTCTTGTCGGTCATGGGCATCTACGGCTACTCGGCCTACGCGGCGACCAAGTTCGCGATGTACGGCTTCTCGGAGTGCCTGCGGGCGGAGCTGAAGCCGCTGAACGTCCGGGTGACCATGCTCCTGCCGCCCGACACCGACACCCCCCAGCACGCGATGGAGATCGCGCACCTGCCGGAGGAGACCAAGGCGATCGCGGGCAACGTGAAGATGCTCTCGGCCCAGCAGGTGGCCGACGCCTGCCTGAAGGGCATGGAGGCGGGGCGCTTCGACGTGGTCCCCGGCATGGACGGCCGGATGACGGTCACCGCCAACCGCTGGCTCCCGGGGGTCGCGCGGTGGGTCTGCGACAACGCGGCCAAGAAGGTCTCGGGCGCCCGAGGGGAGGCCTGAGGTGCGGCGCTGGGTTGCGCTCGTCTTCGCAGGTCTGCTTGCGGCCTGCTCCTCGAACACCTCGGCCCGGGACAGCGGGGTCGCCGACGCGGGCGAGGTGCTGCGGGTGCCGGTGACGGTGGCCGCCGCCAACGGCGACGTGGTCTTCCAGGCCGAGATCGCCGACACGCCCGACGAGCGCACCAAGGGGCTCATGTTCCGGGAGCAGATGGACGACGATCACGGCATGATCTTCCTCTTCCCGGACGAGCAGCAGCGCTCGTTCTGGATGAAGAACACCCTCATCCCCCTCGACATGATCTTCATCCGCAGCGACCACACCATCCTCGGGGTGGTCGAGAACGCCGAGCCCCAGACCACGGTGAGCCGCTCGGTGCCCGGGGCCAGCCAGTTCGTGCTCGAGATCAACGCGGGCAGGGCGGCGGAGCTCGGCATCGAGCCGGACCAGGAGGTCCGGTTCGTGCTCCCGATCCCGACACGCTGACCGAGCCTCCGAGGCTGGGTCCTTGCCGGAGCCCGAGCACCTTCGGGCCGAGCCCCTTCGGGCCGAGCTCCTTCAGCCTGAGCCCGTTCGGCCTGAGCCCGTTCGGCCTGAGCCCCGAGCCCTGACTCCTGTGGCCTGTCTCTGATGCCTGAAGCCGACGGCGCCGCATCGGGCGGGGTGTCAGGCTTCAGAGACAGGGTTCAGGTGGCAGGGTTCAGGCGGCAGGCTTCAGAGACAGGCTTCCGGCCGCAGGCACTTCCGGCCGCAGGCTTCAGAGACAGGCTCCAGGCAGCGGGCTTCAGGCAGCAGGCTTCAGAGACAGGCTCCAGGCAGCGGGCTTCTGGGGTCAGGCCGTGGGTGGTGCTGAGCGCCCACCGGGGCTCGTGGGGGTTCTACGCCCACGAGCCGCATCGGGCGGGGTAGAATGGGGCATGGCACACCTCGGACCGACCTCCGCCCTCGTGCTCCTCCTCCTCGCCGGCTCGGCCCGGGCCGACGAGGTGCGGCTGGTGGACGGCGGGCGCATCGAGGGCGCGGTGACCGAGGTCGGGGACGAGGTGCGGGTCGAGACCGCGATCGGCGTGGTGTCGGTGGCCCGGGTCGACGTGGCGTCGATCGAGCGCGGGGACACCGGCGCGGTGGGTGAGTACCGCGCCCGCGCGGGGGCGCTGGCCCGGGACGATGTGCAGGGCTGGTTGCGGCTCGCGGCCTGGGCCCGCGCCGCCGGGCTCTCCCACCAGGCGGTGGAGGCCTTCGAGCACGTGCTGGCGGTGGACCCGGTGAACGCCGAGGCTCACCGGGGCCTGGGGCACGTGGCGCACGAGGGGCGCTGGATCACCGAGGCCGAGGCGCACGCCCTGGCGGGCGAGGTCTTCTACGGGGGCCGCTGGGTGAAGGCGGAGGAGGCAGACGCGGTCTGGGACGAGGTGCGGGCCCAGCTCGAGGCTCGCGCCGAGGCCCGGGCCCGGCGCGCGACCCCTGCGCCGGTCCCCGAGCCCGAGCAGCAGGCGGAGGCCGAGGGTGGGTGGCCGGTGGGGTGGGCCTGGTCCCAGGGCTGGGGGCCGGGCCTCAGGCCCTATGGGCCTGGGGTGGCGCGGCCGCGGCCTGCAGGGCCGGTTGCACGGTCCCCGCGGCCGGCGGTCGCGCCTCGGCCCGCGCCCACAGCGCCGAAGGCTCCGGCCGCGCGGGGGCCACGGCCGGCGCGCTCCCGCTGAAGGGCGTCACCCCGCGTGCCGCGTGCTGCACGAGTCTGGGGGGCTGCTCGGCGAGCGCCGGCACCGGATGGGGCCGCGCTTGGGCTCTAAGTGGCCGCGGTGGCGGCGTCCAAGGGCTCCGGCGGGGGGGCGTCGGGGTCGGTGGCCACGGTGAGCACGCCCCCGTCGAGGCCGCGCCACCACAGGGTGAGGGTGAGGTCGCGCTCCAGGTCCAGGAGCGCGCCTCGTCGCCATGGGCCGGGGCCGCGGGTGTCGGCCTCCACCACCACGCTCCTCGTGTCGCGGCGCAGGCCGGTCCGCGCGTGCTTGAGGGCGCTCTCCTTGGCGCTCCAGGCCAGGGTGACCCGGAGGTCTTCCTCGGGCCCGGTCGCCCAGGCCTGCTCGTCGTCGGTGAGGTAGGTGGCCGCGAACGACGGCTCGCGGTGGGCCACCGCCTCGAGGTCGCAACCCAGCCTGCCGGGGAGGGCGCAGAGGGCGGCCACCGCGCGGTCGTCCCGGTGGGTGATGGAGAGGCACAGGGGGAGCGGGGCGCCGTCGAGGTGAGGCTCGGGGGCGCCGTCGGGGGCGGCGAGGATGGCCACCCGCTCCGGCCGATCGTCGGGGCGGGCGAGGAAGTGCAGGACCGCCTGCTTCGCCGTCCACCGACCGAGCCGCCAGGACGCGCGGCGCGGCGGGAAGCGCAGGCCTGCCTGCACCGCCTGCTCCTCGGGGGCGAGCCAGGCGTCGCCCGGCGGGACGTGGGGCGCGAGGCGGGTGAGCCAGCGCGGGGCGGCGCTCACGGCCCGCACTCGAAGGTGTAGCCGCGGTAGGCGTCGGAGGTCTGGTCCACCGGCTCGAAGACGAGGTCACCCGCGTCTACGTGGGCCCGGCCGGCCAGCCACATCTGGCCGCAGGTCCCCAGGGTGTGGGACATGCTCCCCACCACGGTGTCGCGGATGCGCCAGGCCACCGTGAAGTCGGTGGCGGGGCGCGCCCCGCCCGTGGCGGGGCCGAAGTAGTGGACCCACACCTCGTAGACCCCCTGGGCCGCGCCGCCCAGGTTGATGAGCTCGTGGGCCGGCCCGCGGCGGGCGTCCTGATCGAGGTAGGCGTCGTCGTTCACCGCGCCGACTACCCCCCAGTCCTGGGCCGGGACCTCCCAGTAGCAGTCGAGGGTCGAGGTGAAGGGCGCCCCGCCCGCCTTCACGAGGTGGAGATCGAGGTCCACGGTGAGGCTCCACTGCAGGTCGACTTGCAGCGCCAGGGTCGCGGGGTCGGGGGCGGTGACCTCGGCGCTGAGGGGCACGGTGGTGAGGGCGCCGGTCCTCGCCCGGATCGTCAGGTCGCCCGTCCGCGGCCCCGCGCGCCCCTGGGCGTCCAGGTGCACGGTGATGTTCAGGGTCTGCACCGCGGAGCCGGGCCCCGGGTTCACGCTCGACACCGTGAACACGTCGGAGGTGCCGTCCCCGGTGATGCTCACCGCCTCCAGGCGGTAGGCGCCGCCGGAGACGGTGCAGGTCACGTTGCGATCCTGTGACTCCCCGCGGGCCACCGGGCCGAAGTCCACCCCGGAGTCGCACTCGAGCCGCCCCGCCTCGACCGCGGTGGCGGTGGCGGTGAGCAGGAGCGACTGCCCCTCGCTGTCCTGGAGCCTGATCTGGCCCTCCGCCGCGCCGGCTTGGATGGGCTGGAACAGCAGCTCGAGCGACTGGTGCTCGCCCGGCCCGACCTCGGGCAGGGTGCTCAGGGCGGCGCCGCCCGGCGCGGTGACGGTGAAGGGGCCCGACCTGGCCATACCTACGAGCCGACCGGGCCGCTCGCCCCGGTTGGTGATCCCGAAGGGCAAGGTGGCCTGCGCACCGACCTCCACCGGCTCGGGGAACGCGAGCTCGCTCGGCCCCTCGAAGCGGGCCGGCATCACCAGGCGGCCCTCGCCTCGCACCGGCAGGGCCACCTCGAGGTCCTCGGCCTTCAAGACGAGGGTCGAGCTGTAGGCGTCGTCGGTGGCGGGCCCGAAGACCACCACGAGGTCCAGCGACTGACCCCGGCTCAGGCGCTCGGCCCGCACCGAGCCGCCGTCGGCGCGCCGCACCACGAACACGTCGAGGCGGGGCTCGAAGCTCAGGTCGACCAGGGCCAGCTGGCCCGCGCTGCCGTTGGTGAGGCGCACCGGGAGCTCGTGGGCCTGGCCCACCTCGCGGACGCCGAAGTCGACCTCCTGAGGGTCGAAGTAGCCCGCCGCCGGGACCCGGATGAGGCCACCGTCCTCGCCACCGCAGCCGACGGCGAACAGGGCCAGCAGGAGGGCGGCGCGCCGCATGCGCCGAGGATGATACCAGGGTTGGCGCGTCCGCGAGGTCGGTGGATGTGCGCTTTTGTCGCAGGGCTCCGGGTCAGCACTCGCTGGCCGGCGCGGTCCGGGTGTCTGGTATGGCCCCGGGTCGAGGGAGCTTTTGGTCGGTGCGGACGATTCCGCACCGCCTCTCGGCCGGGTCGGCCGTTGTCTCGTTGTGCGCACGGCCGAGTGCAGCCTAGGTCGGACGTCCCCCCACCGTGGGGGAGAGGAGGAAGAGGATGCATCGATTTTGCAGTCGAGATGGATGGTTGGGCACCGCCGCGCGGAATGGGGCAAGCAGGCTTGCGTTGTTGACCGTGGTCGCGGCGGCGCCCGTGGTGGTGGGGCAGTCCGAGGCGAGGGCGGGTGAGTTCTATCTCGAGGACGTGACCGCGCGCCTGCCGGTCGATCCGGACGCGAACATCAAGGACACCCTGGACGTGGATCTGGCGGACATCGACGGGGACGGCGACCTCGACATGTTCGTCGTCGACGGCTCGGGGTCGGTGACGCCGTTCCCCAACAAGGTCTTCGCCAACGACGGGCACGGCAACTTCACCGACGTCACCGCTACGGCGCTCCCCCCGGGGCCGCCCGCCAACAGCACCGAGGTGGAGTTCGCGGACATCGACGGGGACGGCGACCTGGACGCGGTGGTCTCCAACCTCGGCGGCAACCAGCTGCTGGTGAACGACGGCGCGGGGCACTTCAGCGACGCCAGCGCGAACCTCGCGCAGGCTGTGCCCCCTGGCCCGCCCGGGTTCTCGGTGCCCTTCCCGCCCTTCTTCATCGAGATCAGCGCGGAGGCGCGCTTCGCGGACGTGGACGGGGACGGCGACCCGGACATCCTGATCGCGAACGAGAACCCGCTGCCCTTCGGGCCGCCCGGCGACTTCAACCGGCTGCTCCTGAACGACGGCAGCGGCGTCTTCACCGAGACGCAAGGCCGCTTGCCGGTCTCGATCAACCAGAGCGCGGGCTACGCGGTCGGTGACATCGACGGAGACGGTGACCTCGATCTGATCGAGGTGAACATCGGCGCCAACAACGTCTTCATCAACGACGGGGCGGGCTACTTCACCGACGAGACCGCGACCCGCCTCGTGACGTCGCCGCGCTCCACCCGGAAGGGGATCCTGGCCGACGTGGACCACGACGGCGACCTGGACTTCTTCGAGGGGAACTCGCGCAACGAGCAGAACCGGCTGTTCCTGAACGACGGCACCGGCGTCTTCACCGACGTCACCGACACCCACCTGCCGGTGCGCCTCGACACCACCACCGACGTCGACCTGGTCGACATCGACCTCGACGGGGACCTGGACGCCTACATCACCAACGTCGGCGACTTCGTGGGCGGGCACGGCTTCATCGGCGACCAGGACCAGATCCTGCTCAACGACGGGGCGGGCCACTACACCGACGGCAGCTACCCGCGGGGCGACGATCGCTCCGGCCGCGGCACCAACGCGGAGTGGGGCGACATCGACGGGGACGGCGATCCGGACCTCGTCGTGGCCAACTCCGGTGGCACCGACCAGCCGGGTCTGCCGCCGCCGGACGGGGCCGAGCGCCTGTACGTCAACCACACTTGCGACACCGAGCTCAGGGCCTGTCTCGGGTTCGCGGCGGGCCTGGTCTCGAGTGAGGTGGGCGCGCTGGATCCGGATCCGGCCGCGGGGGTCATGACCTCCCCTCACCAGGCGGTGAACGAGGCGCGGCAGCAGGTGCTGGCGTTCTTCGCCGGCCAGCTGGTGAGCGGCGCGCCCCAGGCGCCCATCCCGGCGTTGCTCGCCGGCTTCGTCTTCATCCAGCGCCGGGTGGACGGGGATCACCCGCCACCGGACTGGGTGCAGGGCGCGGCGGCAGATCGGCTCCTCATCCTGAGCACCTTCGCCGTCGACGCGGCGCACTGAGCCTGGGGTCCCGGGCCGGCGGAGCCGTCCCACCCCACTTCGCCGGGCTTCGCCCGGCTGCGCGCTCCGCTTGCGGTCCCGGGCCGAATCTTTTCTGCGTCAGGTCGGCGTGGGTCCCCGCGTATGGACCCACGCCGCATGTTTCGCGTGGGATCTCAGCTCGAGCTGGTAGGGGGGTGGGCGCCGCCTCAGCGCGCCGCGTCAACGGTGCCGCCCGCCGTAGACGACAGCCCGCTCTCCCCCGCCGACGTGGGCCGGGCCCTGGCCGGTGACGCGGCGGCGATGGCCCGCCTCGTCCGCGCGCTCCGGCCCGCGCTCCAGGCCGAGGTCGCCTGGACCCTCGAGCGGTTCGCGCCCCGCGGCCGCGGGCGGGACCCCCGGCAGGAGGTCTTCGACATGGTGCAGGAGGTCTTCCTGGCTCTCCTCGAGCGGGACGGCGCCCTGCTCCGAAAGTGGGACCCGGAGCGGGGGCGGACCCTCGTCAGCTTCGCGCGGCTCCTCGCGCGGCACCATGTGGTGTCGACGCTGCGCTCCCATCGGCGCAACCCCTGGACCGAGGAGCCCACGCCGACCGAGCGCATGTCCGCCGTCCCAGGGGACTGCGAGGAGCTCCGGCTGGCCCAGGTGGACGAGGCGCGGCGCACGGTCGAGGCCCTGCGCCAGGAGCTGAAGGGCCGGAGCATGCTAATGTTCGAGGGGCTCTACGTGGAGGAGCGATCGGTGGAGGAGGTCTGCCAGGAGTTCGGCCTCAGCCGAGACGCGCTCTACACCTGGCGCACGCGCCTCAGGCAGAAGGTCTCGAAGATCGCAGCGAAGTTGAGGGGCGAGCCATGAGAGACGACGACGACCTCCTCGTGACGTTGGGGCGGGCAGAGCGCGAGGCGGCCCGGGTGCCCGAGCGCTGGCTCGCGGTCTCGATGGGGACGGCATCGGCAAGTGAGCTTGCGGAGATCGCCGAGGAGGCCCTGAGGGACCCGGACGTGCGGCGCTATAGGGCTCGCTTCACCCCCCTCGAGGCCGACCTCGAGCAGGCCATCACCGCCCGCGCCCTCCGCGCCGTCCGGGCGCGGCGGGGCTGGCGGGCGGCGTGGTCCGCCCTCGCCGCGGCGGCGGTGGTGCTCCTCGGGTGGATGGCTTGGGCGATGCAATCCGGGTTGCCGGCCTACACCCTCGAGGTCTCGGCCCAGGACGCGCCCATGCGTGGCCGCGAGGCCGTCACGCTGGTCCCGCGCCACCACGCGGACAGCGCGCTGACCCTGGTGCTGCGGCCGGAGCGGCGGCGGGGCGACGTGGCGGTGGACGCCTTCGTAGAGGTGGCGGGCCAGGTGCGGCGGCTCGCGATTCCCTACGAGGTGGCCTCCACCGGCGCGATCCGGGTGGACGGGCGGGTGCGTGACCTCCTCCCCGGGATCCGGGGCGAGGCGGAGCTCCTCCTCGTCGTCCGCGCCCGCGGCGCGGCGCCGCTCGGCCCGGAGGCCCTGGCCGGGGCGCAGGCCGAGGGTCGGGTCCACCGCTACCACCTCCGGATCGTGGAGTGAGGCGCTTGGGGGGCTGGTTCAACGCAGGCTGGGTTGCCGCGCTGGTGCTGTGTGCGTGCCAACGCCCCTCGGACCCCCTCGAGGTGCGCTTCGCGGGCTGCCCCGAGGTGGAGGCGGGGCCTCGCTGCGTGGTCCGCGGCGACGGGCCGGTGGCGCTCACCTTTGCGGTGCGCGGTCAGGGGCGGGTCGAGGCGCGCTTCGAGGGTGAGGCGCTGCCCCTCGTCCTCACCGCCACCGCCGGAGTCCGCCGGGCCACGGTGACGGTCGCGGGGCCGGGGCAGCTGGTGG
The DNA here is from genome assembly GCA_020632995.1 of Deltaproteobacteria bacterium. GTDB lineage: Bacteria > Myxococcota > Kuafuiibacteriia > Kuafuiibacteriales > Kuafuiibacteriaceae > JACKEN01. Next base: position 10,660 of record JACKEN010000013.1, read on the forward strand.
TATTGCAGGACGGCCTGCGCTTCGAGCTCGACCTGGTAGAGGAGTCCGGCGCGGACCCGGAGGCGGTGGCGCAGAGTCAGGCCGCTCGCCGCCACCTTGGGCGCGGGGAGTGGCAGGAGGCCCTCGCGCTCCTGGAGGCGAGCGCACCACGCCACGCGGCCCGGGGCACATGGTGGCGCGCGGTGGAAGACCTGCAGGCGGGGGCGTACACGCTGACCTACGAGGCGCACCGCCTGGACGAGGCGTCGGCGTGGCTGGACCGGGCGGAGCCCTGGCTGGTGCACCACGGCCTGGGCTGGGCGTTCCAGCCCTACTACCGGGCGCTGATCTCCCTCGCCGCGGCCGAGCCGGCCCGAGCGCTGGGAGAGCTGGAGCTGTCCCGGGCGCGCCTCGCGGCGGTGGCGCCGGAGCAGTTGATCACGGTGGAGCACCAACGCGCGACCGCGCTGCAGCTCCTGGGGCGGCACGACGAGGTGCGCGCGGTGTTCGCCGCGGTGGCGGCGGCGCCGATCGAGGCGCCCTGTGAGCGGGCGCAGGTCCTGAACAACCTGGCCTGGATCGGTCTGCTGGTGGCGGACGGGCAGGGGCGCCCGCCGTCACCCGACGTCCGAGCGGTGCTCGATGAAGCGCAGGCTCTCTTTCGGAGGAGGTCGTGTCCGGCCTGGTACGGGGAGGACCAGGTCGGCCTGCACCTCGCACTGGTGGCGGTGCTCGACCGAGACCCCAAGGCGGCGCGAGCGGCGCTGGAGCAGGTCCCAGAGGGGCAGGGGATGCTCGCCGTGCGCCTCCTGCGCGAGGAACTCGAAGGGCGCATCGACCTCCTGCAGGCTGACCTGCGGGGTGCCCACGCCGCGTTCGGGCGCGGCGCCGCCCTTGCGCGGCAGACCTTGGAGCTCGATGCTGCGTGGCGCTTCGAGCTCCTGGAGGCGGAGGCCTACCGGGCAGCGGGTGACCTGGAGGCGGAGCTCGCCGCCTTGGAGCGGGCGGAGCGCGTCCTCTCGGACGAGATGCTACGGGTGCCGCTGGGGGAGGGCCGTGGCATGTTCCTCGCGGACCGGACCCGGAGCGCTGAGCGGCTCGCCCGGCGGGCGCTCGATGCAGGTCGGATTGACGAGGCAGCGTGCGCCCTGCGCCGGATGCGCGCCCGCGCCCTGGCCCGGGCGGCCCAGGGGTTGGCCCTCGAGGGGCTGTCGCGCGATGCCCGCCAGAACTGGGTGCGGGCCCTGGGCGACGTGCGGCGGGGCAGCGCAGAGCTGGAGGCGCAGGCCTTGGGTGGGTGGGCCCTCCCAGCGGGCGAGCGGGCCGCGTTCGAGGCGACCCAGGCGGCCCGGGCCGACGACGTGCGCGGGCGGCTCCGGGCAGCGCTCGGGATGCTCGAGGGGAGCGCGCCCCCGGTGACCTGCGCGGCGCTGCCGTGGCCAGGACCGGGGGAGGTCACGCTGGCCTGGTTCTCGCTGCAAGGCGACCCGGGACCCCACCGATTGCTGGGCCTGGTGTCCACCGCTTCGGGGACCCGAGCCCACACATACGAAGTCGCGCCGCAGGACCCGGCGGAGTGGCTCGCCCCGTTCCTGCCCGAGCTGCAGGCTGCCCGGCGGATCCGGATCGTGACTGGGGGCCCGGAGGGCGGGGCGCCGCTGCACACCGCGCCGTTCCTGGGCGCGACCTTGGGCGCTCGGCGCGCGGTGACCTATGCGCTCGACCTGGCGGCCCGCACTCCATCGGCGCCTCGGCCGGATCTCGCGGTGGTGATCTCGGATCCCGGGCGCAACCTCGAGGGCGCGCGCCGGGAGGGCGCCGCGGTGGAGCAGGCGCTCCGTCGAGCGGGGTGGCCGATCCAGCGCCTGGAGGGGGCCGAGGCCACCGCTGCCGCGGTGCGTGCCGCGCTGCCCCACGCGACCCTCCTGCATCTGGCCGGGCACGCTCGCACCGGCGGCGCCACCGCGTGGTCGGATCACCTGGTCCTGCACAACGGCACTCTGGGGCCGGCGGACATCCTGGCAAGCGGGGTTGCGCCGCGCTGGGTGGTGCTCACCGGGTGCGAGACCTCGCCGCTGAGGCCCGAGGAGCACGGCGCGGGCCTGAGCCTTGCTCACGCCTTCCTCCTCGCCGGGGCGGAGCAGGTGCTGGCCGCCACGGACGAAGTTGATGATGCGGCGAGCGGCGCCCTGGGCGCTCGGCTCTACGCCGAGGTCCAGTCGGGTGCAGTCGATCTTGCGGAGGCCTACCGCCAGGCCTTCGCGTCCACCGCTACCGAAGCCCACGCGCAGTGGGCGCCGTTTCGGGTCTGGGGCCCGTAGGGGGTGCATGATGATTGGATGGACAGCTCTTCTTCTCACTGTCGCGACGACGGGCCCGAGCGAGGCCGAGAGCCTGGAGTGTCGACAGGGGCCCAGCCAGCTCGCGGTGGTCCAGTCGGGCACATGCCCGATCGTCGGCGGCTGGGACCTCGTGGTCAGCACGCTGCCTGGGCTGGAGGGCTTCTGCGAGTATCGGCCCACCCCGGAGGCGCCGTGCCCACTCCCGCGCGAGAACCTCGCGCGGGTCGATCCGATCGTCGGCCGGGTGCTCACCCAGAGCGGCGCCGGCTCGACCCTCGTGGGGCCTCAGACCGGCCTCGCCGGGCGGCTCGCCCCAGCCCTCAGCCTCCTTTTCGAGCACCACGCGAACGTCCCCGTCGGGCCCGCGCTCGCCTCCACCACTCCCCCGGTGCGGTTGGCGGTGGTGGACACCATGCCGGCGGGCGCGACCGCCCCGAACTCCGTGCACGGTCCAACGGTGGGGGCGATCGCGAGCAGGATGGCTTGCGGCAGGTCAGGCTGCGCGGTGGAGGTGGTACACCACCTGGGGCTGCCGAGGGTGCAGGGCGGTCAGGAGGATCCCATCCACGGTGGCTACTACGGCACCCTGTGGGATCTCGCGCGCGGGATCGCCGAGGCGGTGGACGCCGCGTCGTCGTCGTCGCAGCGGTTGGTGATCAACCTGAGCCTGGGCTGGGCGCGCGACCCTGACTCGGCCCTACGTCTCGTGGCCTCCACCCAGTCGACCCCGACCCACGGGACCCAAGACCTCGAGACGGGCGAGCAGGCGGTGTACGCCGCGCTCGTTGCGGCCAGACAGCAGGGCGCGCTGGTGCTCGCGGCCTCCGGCAACGAGACCGCGCCGGGGGCGTCCGGGGAAGGGCCGCTCCTCCCCGCGGCGTGGGCCGAGCTTCCGGTGCCGGTCGGCGTGGCAGGCCCGCTCGTGGTGCCGGTGGGCGGCGTGGACAGCCATGATCAGCGCCTGGAGAACGCGCGCCCCGGCTCCACCCCGGTGCTCGTGGCGCCCGGATCGGGTGCCGCGGTGCCCGGCAGCGCGGTGCTCACCGGCACCAGCCTGAGCACGGTGATCGCCTCCAGCGCCGCAGCGTTGGTGTGGAGCATCCAGCCCAACCTCACCGCGGAGGAGGTCCTGGCGGTTGTCATGGGCTCGGCCGACCGCCTGCCGTTGCAGGCGGAGTTCTGCACCACCGACGACTGCTCCGCCCGCCGGGTCTCGGTGTGCGGCGCCCAGCTCGCGGCTTGCGAAGGCAACATGGCCTGCATGATCGATACCTGCGACTCACCGTACCCACGGCCCGTCAGCCGCATCCCGGAGGTCTTCCTCGGCGGCGCGGCCGGGATGACGCCGGAGTGGCTCACCCATGGACCCGAGATCCCCACGTCTTGCGGTCGCACCTTCGAGCTGACGTCATCCTCCACCACGGGTCAGGGCGCGGAGGCCCACTGCCCCAGCAACCTGACCTGGGCGGTGCGCCAGCTCGACACCGGGCCCCAGCCCAACAAGGGCAGCTGCCCCGCATGCGGCAGCGGCGGAGGGGGCTCGACGAGCTTCGCAATGCTGTCCTCGTCCGAGCCGCCACCCCCGCCCCCGCCCTTCTGGGTCATCTTGGAGTTGGCGGCCACGCTGCCGGGCGGGCAGATCCACCACCCGTACATCCGGTTCCTCGGCTAGGAGGCGCGCTTCGCGCTCCCCACCCCGCTCCCTGCAGGCTACGCGCGCGCCTTCCTCTTCGACAGCACCGCGGCCGGGTTCCAGGTGCACCAGGCGTGGCTCGAGTACGAGGTGGAGGAGGGCGGCCAGCTCTACTTCGCCGCCGATCCGCTCCTGACGCTCTGATCTCCCTACTCGGCGCTGAGATCGTCCGCGGTGCCGTCCTCTCCATCCGGCCCCTTGGAGCGCAGGATGAAGCCGTCGGGCGACGGGCCACCCGGATACTGGTACACGTACGCGTTCCCCCAGGCGTCCGTGGGGAGCTTTCGCAGGATGGGTTGACCCGATGGTGGGCTCACCAGTGGGCTCAGCCCCTCCCCGGTGTTCGGGTAGCGGCCGGTCTTGAGCTTGAAGAGGTGGAGGGCCTCGGTCAGGTTGTGGAGCTCGACTTCGGTGGCCCGGTGGCTGGCCTCCTGGCCCGCGCCCACCACGTTGATGCCCACGATCCCGGCGATGACCCCCAAGATGGTGATCACCACCAGGATCTCGATGAGCGTGAGCCCACGCCGGGCTCTCGAGCGGAGCTGTCGCTGTCTCATGGGCCGCCCAGGTGCACCGGCCGTGCCACCCGGCGGTCACCGTGCTCCGTGACAACGGTGGCCCGGGGCCGGACATCCTGTCGTGGTCGGCGCGGTCGCCGATGCCAGGATGGCATCGGCGCGGTCGGGCTCGCGTCGCGCACGCCCCCGCGGTATGACCGAGCGTCATGCCTCAGCTGGACGACGCCTTCATGGAGGCGGTGTACGAGGTGGTGAAGCTGATCCCCCGGGGTCAGGTGGCCACCTACGGTCAGGTGGCCACGTACGTGGTCTCGCCCCGCTATGCGCGCGCGGTCGGGCGGGCGCTGAAGCTCCTGCCGCCCAAGCGCAAGGACGTCCCGTGGCAGCGGGTGATCAACGCGGGGGGGCGGGTGTCGGCCCGGGGGGACGTCACGCGGCCCGATGTGCAAGAACGCTTGCTCAAGAAGGAGGGGGTCGTCTTCGACGCTTCGGGCAAGACGAACCTGGCGATCTTCGGGTGGTCGGGGCCCCCGCCCGGGTGGAAGCTCCCCTACGACGAGCCCCCGGGGCGGGCGCCGCCCCGGCTGGTGCTCGCGAAACCCGCACTTACCTGACAGCCCTTGATCGGGCCCCGGCGCCTGTGGTCGGGTGGGGCGCTGGCGTATGGCCGACTTCGTCCACCTGCACGTGCACACCGCCTACAGCTTCCTGGATGGCGCGATCCACATGAAGGATCTGTGCCCCAAGATCTCGGAGCTGGGCATGTCCAGCGTGGCGGTCACCGACCACGGCAACATGTTCGGGGCCATCGACTTCTACCGCCGGGCCCGGGGGGCGGGGCTGAAGCCCATCCTCGGCTCCGAGCTGTGGCTGGTCGAGGACCGCAAGGAGCGCGTCAAGACCAAGACCAGCCACCTGGTGCTCCTGGCCAAGAACGAGGTGGGCTACCGCAACCTCATGTACCTGGTCTCGATGGGCTGGCAGGAGGGCTTCTATTACCGGCCCCGCATCGACAAGCACATCCTGAAGGACCACACCGAGGGGCTCATCGGCCTGTCGGGGTGCCTCGGGGGCGAGATCCCCAACCACTGCATCCACGATCGCATGGACGAGGCGGTGACCTCGACGCGCGAGTACAAGTCGATGTTCGAGCCCGAGCACTTCTTCCTCGAGCTGCAGCACGACGGGCGGGACGAGCGCAACAAGGCCAACGACTGCCTGAAGCAGCTCGCGGTGGACGAGGGCCTGCCCCTGATCGTCACCAACAACGCCCACTACAAGGCGAAGGAGGACGCGGCGGCGCACGACGTGCTGTCCGCCATCCAGTTCGGCAAGTCGCGCAACGACCCCACCCGGATGCGGCGCAACACCGACGCGCTCTACCTGCGCTCGGCCGATGAGATGGCCCGCATCTTCTCGGATGTCCCGGAGGCGCTCGCCAACACGATGCGGGTGGCGGAGCTGGTGAACCTCGAGCTGAAGCTGGGCAAGCCCGAGCTGCCCCGCTTCACTCCGCCCGACGGCAGCGACCTGGTGGACCACCTGCGGGCCAAGGCCGAGGCGGGGCTCGAGGCGCGCTTTCGCCACATGACCTACCCGGTCGACCGGGACATGTACCGCGCTCGCCTCGACGAGGAGCTGGGGATCATCATCGGGATGAAGTTCCCCGGCTACTTCCTCATCGTGGCCGACTTCATCAACTGGGCGAAGGAGAACGACATCCCGGTGGGGCCGGGGCGCGGCTCCGGCGCTGGCTCGCTCGTGGCGTTCTGCCTCGGCATCACCGACCTCGATCCGCTGCCGTACAACCTGCTGTTCGAGCGCTTCTTGAACCCCGAGCGCGTCAGCATGCCCGACTTCGACGTGGACTTCTGTCAGGAGCGCCGCGGCGAGGTCATCGACTACGTCACCGAGAAGTACGGCAGCAGCAAGGTCGGCCAGATCGCGACCTACGCCCAGATGAAGGCGAAGTCGGTGATCAAGGACGTGGCGCGCTGCCTCGAGCTGCCCTTCGCCGAGGTGAACGCCCTCACCAAGCTCCTCCCCGCGACCTACAAGGACGACAAGGGCGGCACCAAGCCGATCACCATCGCCAAGGCGGTGGAGCTCGAGCCCAAGCTCCGGGAGCTCACCGAGCAGAACAAGACCTACAAAGAGGTCATCGAGATCGCGCTGAAGCTCGAGAACCTCTACCGGCAGGCGGGCATGCACGCCGCGGGCATCGTCATCGGCAACGACGACCTGTGGAACATCGTGCCGGTCTTCAAGGGCAACGACGACGAGCTGGTGACCCAGTTCTCGATGGTGGACGTCGAGGACGCGGGCCTGGTGAAGTTCGACTTCCTCGGCCTCAAGACCCTCGACGTCATCTACCACGCCGAGCGGCACACCAACGAGCGCCTGGAGCGCGAGCTGGCCGCGAGGGACGCCGAGAAGCTCTGGTTCCACCCCCACGTCCGGCAGCGGTCCGGTTCGAAGGAGGCCTTGCAGAAGGCGCTGGCCGACGGCACCGCCTACGTCGACCGGCTGAAGGTCCACGACAGCGGCCTCGATCTCACCCTGCGGTGCAGCCTGCTCCCGCTGGACGATCACAAGGTCTACGAGCTGGTCTCACGCGGCGAGACCCTCGGCGTGTTCCAGCTCGAGTCCACCGGCTTCCAGGAGCTCCTGAAGCGCCTCAAGCCGGACTGCTTCGAAGACGTGGTGGCCGCGGTGGCCCTCTACCGGCCCGGTCCGCTCCAGACCGGCATGGTCGACGACTTCATCGACTGCAAGCACGGGAGGAAGCAGGTCACCTACCCGCACCCGCTCCTGGAGGAGATCCTGAAGCCCACCTACGGCGGCTTCGTCTACCAGGAGCAGGTGATGCAGGCGGCGCAGGTGATGGCTCGCTACTCCCTCGGCGGCGCCGACCTGCTCCGCCGGGCGATGGGCAAGAAGAAGGCCGAGGTCATGGCCAAGGAGCGCTCCAAGTTCGTGGAGGGCTGCCTCGGCAACGGCGTGACCGACAAGGACGCGGGTGAGGTCTTCGACCTCATGGAGAAGTTCGCGGGCTACGGCTTCAACAAGTCGCACTCCGCCGCGTACGCGCTGGTCACCTACCACACCGCCTACCTCAAGGCGTACTACCCGGTGGAGTTCATGGCCGCGCTGTTGTCCACCGAGGTGAACAACACCGAGAACATCGTGAAGTACATCGCCGAGGCCAAGGCGATGGGCATCAAGGTGCTGCCCCCCACCGTGAACGAGTCCGACAAGTCCTTCACGGTGCCCGAGGGCCGGATCCGCTTCGGGCTGTCGGCGATCAAGGGCCTCGGCTCCGCCGCCCTGGACGCCATCCTCGAGAGCCGCGAGGACGCGGGTGAGTTCCACTCCCTCTATGACTTCTGTGAGCGCGTCCCGCTCAAGCAGCTCAACAAGAAGACCCTCGAGACCCTGGTGCGCTCCGGGGCCTTCGACTGCTTCGGGCGCGCCCGCAGCCAGCTGATGGAGGCCCTCGATCGGGCGATCGAGGCGGCCAAGAGCATGCAGCGGGCGGCCGCGACCGGGCAGGCGAGCTTGTTCGGCACCCCGGAGCTGGCCCGCACCGTGAAGCCGCAGGAGGTCTACAACCCCGAGATCTTCGAGTGGCCGGAGCTCGAGCGCCTCAAGCTCGAGAAGGAGGCGATCGGCTTCTACATCACCGGCCACCCGCTCGATCGCTACGCAGAAGACCTGCGGCGCTTCGCCAACGGCACCATCGGCTCGCTCGAGAGCAAGGGGCACCGGGCCGAGGTCACGGTGGGCTGCGTGGTCACCGCGGTGCGGGAGCGGCCGCTCAGGGACGGCTCGGGCCGCATGGCGTTCGTGACGGTGGAGGACCTCACCGGCCAGGTCGAGATGATGGTCTCGGCCCGCGTCTTCATGGAGGCCGAGACCGCGCTCAAGGCGGACGTGCCCCTCCTCGTCAAGATGCAGGTCTCGATGGACCGGGACGAGGAGGGCAACCAGAACCTGAGGGTGCGCTGCGTGGAGGTTCGATCGATCTCGGACGCCCGCAAGGAGCGCACCCGCGGGGTGGTGCTCAGCGTGCAAGACAGCCTGCTCGATGACCGGCGCCTGGTGGCCCTCAAGCAGCTCTTCGAGCGGCACCCCGGGCAGTGTGTGGTGCGGATGATGGTGGAGGTGCCCAGGACGGCCGAGGTGGCCATCGACCTGCCGGCGGACTTGCGCCTCGAGCCCTCGGATGAGGTGGTGGATCGCGTGGAGCAGCTGTTCGGCGCAGGGACGGTGAGCTTCCGCTGAGGTGACGATGCAGAGCCAGAGCGTGTTCATCGAGGGCGGCACCCTCTTCGACGGCGAAGGCGGCGAGGGCCGCGCGGTGGACGTCCTGGTGCGGGACGGCAAGGTCGCCGGCTTCTTCGAGCGGGGGCGCCGGGCGGAGGTCGCGCCCGAGGCCCAGGTCATCGACGCCACCGGCTGTTGGGTGACCCCGGGCTTCGTCGACAACCACACCCACTACGACGCCGAGCTCGAGGTGCACCCCGCGCTCTCGGAGTCGGTGCGCCACGGCGTCACCACCGTGCTCATCGGGAGCTGCGGGCTGTCGATGGCGGTCGGCCAACCGTCGGACCTGGCCGACATGTTCTGCCGGGTGGAGGGCATCCCGCGGGCGATCGTGAAGCCGCTCTTCGATCGGGTGAAGACGTGGGAGACGCCGGGGGAGTACCTCGAGCACCTGCGGCAGCTCCCGCTCGGGCCGAACGTCACCGCCATGCTCGGCCACTCGACCATTCGTGCTCACGTGATGGGGCTCGGCCGGAGCCTCAGCCACCGTGAGCGACCGACGCCCGAGGAAGACCAGCGGATGGCCGCGCTCCTCGAGGACGCCCTCGACCAGGGCTACCTGGGCCTGTCGATCAACACCCTGCCGTGGGACAAGATGGACGGTGACGACTTCCGGAGCCGCCCCACGCCGTCGGTTTTCGCGCGGTGGTCCGAGTACCGGCGCCTCGCGAAGGTGCTGCGGCGTCGGCGCCGGGTGCTCCAGGGGGTGCCCAACATCTCGACCAAGCTGAACCTGTTGCTCTTCTTCGGGGTCAGCATGGGGGTGCTCCGGCCGGGCCTGAAGACGGCGATGATCTCGATGGTCGACGCCAAGGCCACCCGAGCCGCGTTCCGCCTCGCTGGCGCGTTGAGCGTGTTCTTCAACCGCTTCCTCGGAGCGAACGTGCGCTTTCAGTCCCTGCCCAACCCCTTCGACCTGTGGGTCGACGGCATGGACGTGCCGGTGTTCGAGGAGTTCGGCGCGGGGACGGAGGCCTTGCACGTGCGAGAGTGGCGAGATCGGCAAGCGCTCTTGCGGGACCCCGCCTACCGCCGCCGCTTCCGCCGCGACTGGGGCAACTGGATCTACGGCCGCGCCTACCACCGCGACCTCTACGAGGCGCGCATCGTGGGCTGCCCCGAGGCCGAGCTGGTGGGGAAGACCTTCGGCGAGGTGGCCGAGGCCCGCGGGGTGGATCCGGTGGACTGCCTGCTCGACCTGCTGGCCGAGCACGGGGACGCGCTCCGCTGGTACACGGTGCTCGGCAACGATCGCCCGCGCTGGCTGGAGTGGATCGTCCAGCACCCCGCGGCCCAGATCGGCTTCTCGGACGCCGGCGCTCACCTGCGCAACATGGCCTACTACAACTTCCCGCTGAGGCTCCTGCGCCTGGTGCGGGAGGCCGAGCTGCGCGGCGCGCCCATCATGACGGTGGGGCGCGCGGTGCATCGGGTCACGGCGGAGATCGCGGACTGGCTCGGCATCGACGCCGGGCACCTGGCACCGGGTCGCCGCGCCGATCTCGTGGTGGTGGACCCCGCGGGCCTCGACGCGCGGGTGGACGCGGTGGAGGAGGCCGACATGCCTGGGTTCCCCGGCCTGCGGCGGTTGGTCCGGCGCAACGATGACGCGGTGCGCGCGGTGCTCGTGCGCGGGCGCGTCGCGTTCGCGCGGGGCGCACGAGATCCTGCGCTCGGGGTCGAGGCCGGCTTCGGCTCGGTCCTGGTCGCCGAGCCCGTCGCTGTGACTGGCGCCCCCGGCGCGGCCGGCGCATGATGCCGCCGGTGGTGGTGGCAGACGCTCAGAAGAAGCGCTGGTCCCGTGTCGTGGTGCTCGGTGGCGCCGGCCTGGTCGGCCGGACGCTGCTGGAGCGCTTGCGACCCCACGCCGGCAGCGTGCTGGCGGTGGATCGGCGCAGCACGGTGGACCTGGCCGGTGGACCGCACGGCGCGGAGTCCAGCGAGCTCCGTCGGTTGGACATCACCGACCCGGGGACGCTCCGCACGCTGTTCACCGCGGTCCGGCCGCAGCTGGTGGTGAACGCGGTGAACCTGGCCACGATCTACTCGCAGCGGGGGCACCCCGGGTACGACGGGCTCATCCGCTACCACGCGGATCTCTTCGAGGCGCTGTCGGCGTGCGCGGAGCCGGTGACGTACCTGCAGATCGGCACGACCGGGTCCGGGGGCCTGGGCTTCGACATCCCCTTCACCCACGGCGGCCCGATCGAGGACATGCCCATCATCCACAAGGCCGCCTTCGCGGGGATGGTCTCCCAGCTCCTGGTGATGATCGCGCGCTCCTTCCCGCGGGACCGGGTGCGGGTGGCGGAGGTCAAGCCGGGGCTCGCGATCTTCGAGGAGCGGGTGCAGTCAGAAGCGCATGGTGGCTTGCGCGTGGTGACGGTCGACGGCGGCGAGAGCGGGGTCTACACCCGGGACGAGCTCGCGCTCCTGACGCGCTACATGGGCTACACGACGGTCGGCAGGCTGGTGGACAAGGTGATGGCGGTCCTCGCCCGCGAGCCGGCCCCGACCTCGGCCGCGGGGCACGACATGACGGCCGCCATCGACGCCGCGGTCATCGCCGAGGGGCCCGAGGAGCGGAGGCTCCGCGACGAGCTCCTGGTGGACATGGAGCGCCTCGCGGAGGGCGCGCCGGTCCTCCCCGCCACCGGGAACCTCGGCCCGCCCGCGATCACCCGGGACCTCACCCTGGCCGCCGCGCTCCTGGCGGGCGAGGGGCCCCACGGGCCCCTGGTCACCGACGCCTTCGACTACATACGAGCCACCCGGCCCGGGGTGGCGGCGTGGCTGGCGACGCAAGATCTGGACTCCGCGCTCCGGGCCTTGGAGGCTCACGTCGCGGGGACGGAGCCCCGAGCGTCGTGGATCATCGTCCACCGCGCCCTGGAGGCCCGCCCCAGCTGAGCAGGCGCGGATCAGGAGAGAGAATGGCCAACGAAGGCAACGAGCAAGACAAGGGGCCCAAGAGCTACCTCGACGGCGAGCACTACCACGGTGACTTCGGCGTCGCGGACATGACCTACGGCGACTACCTGAAGCTGGACAAGGTCCTCGACGGGCAGCCCGAGCATCCGACCTCCCATGACGAGATGCTCTTCGTGGTCATCCACCAGGCCAAGGAGCTCTGGATGAAGCTCATGATCCACGAGCTGGAAGGTGCCTTGCCGTACATCCGGCGCGGTGAGCTGCGGCCGGCCTTCAAGATGCTGGCGCGAGTGAAGCGGTGCCAGGACCAGCTGATCGGCTCGTGGTCGGTGCTCAACACCATGACCCCGACCGAGTACACCCGCTTTCGCCACGAGCTCGGGCGGGCCTCGGGGTTCCAGTCTTTTCAGTATAGGGCGATCGAGTTCTTCTTCGGGAACAAGCAGCGCGGGATGCTGGCCCCCCACCGGGCCCGCCCCGCCATCCACCAACGCCTGACGGACATCCTCGAGCGGCCCAGCCTCTACGACGAGGTGGTGATGTTGTTGGCCCGGCGTGGCTTCCAGCTCGACCACGCGGTGCTCGATCGCGACTGGAGCAAGGTGCGTGAGCCGAACGCCTCGGTCGAGGCGGCGTGGCTCGCGATCTACAAGGAGCCGGAGTCGCACTGGGACCTGTACGAGCTGGCCGAGGACCTCGTGGACATCGACGACCAGTTCCAGACCTGGCGCTTCCGCCACGCCAACACGGTGGAGCGGGTCATCGGCAACAAGACGGGCACCGGCGGCACCTCGGGCGTGCAGTACCTGCGACGCGCGGTGGAGGTGCGGCTGTTCCCCGAGCTGTGGAGCGTCCGCACCCAGCTCTGAGACGGAGGCGATCATGGACTTCGAACACTCCGAGCGCGCGCGCACCTACCTCGCGGAGGTGTCGCGCTTCATGAAGGCCAAGGTGATCCCGGCCGAGGCCACCTACCTCGAGCAGCTGGTCCGCACCGAGGACTGGACCAAGTGGCGGATCCCGCCGGTGATGGAGGAGCTCAAGGCCGAGGCGAAGGCGCTCGGCCTCTGGAACCTCTTCATGCCCGACCCGAAGTATGGGGCGGGCCTCGACAACCGCGACTACGCGCCGATCGCGGAGCTGACCGGGCGCAGCTTCATCGCCCCCGAGGTCTTCAACTGCAACGCGCCGGACACCGGCAACGCCGAGGTGCTGGTGCAGTACGGCTCCGAGGAGCAGCAGGAGCGGTGGCTGAAGCCGCTCCTCGCGGGCGAGATCCGCTCCGGCTTCTCCATGACCGAGCCCGCGGTGGCCTCGAGCGACGCGACCAACATGAAGGCCACCTGCGAGGTGGTGGGCGACGAGGTGGTGCTCAACGGGCAGAAGTGGTGGACGAGCGGGGCCGGAGATCCGCGCTGCGCGTTCTACATCTTCATGGGCGTCACCGACCCGGGCGCGGAGCGCCACGGCCGGCACTCCATGGTGATCGTGCCGCGCGACGCCGCGGGGGTGAAGATCGTCCGCATGCTCCCCGTCTTCGGCCACCTCGACGAGCCGCACGGCCACGCGGAGATCGTGTTCGACGACGTGCGCCTCCCCGCGAGCAACATCATCGCGGGGCCGGGGCGCGGCTTCGAGATCGCCCAGGGGCGCCTCGGGCCTGGCCGCATCCACCACGCGATGCGCTGCATCGGCGGGGCGGAGCGGGCGCTGGAGCGGCTCTGTCAGCGCGCGGTGGGCAGGGTAGCCTTCGGCAAGCCCCTCATGAACCTGGGCGGCAACCGCGACATCATCGCCAACGCCCGCATCGCCATCGACCAGGCCCGCTTGTTGACCTTGAAGGCGGCCTGGGCCCTCGACACCATGGGCACCTTCGGCGCCCTCACCGACATCTCCGCCATCAAGGTCGTCGCGCCCAACGTGCTCCAGCAGGTGGTCGACGCGGCCATCCAGATCCACGGCGGCGAGGGGATGGCGGACGAGGAGCTCACCCGCCTCATGATGGCGGCTCGCGCCCTCCGCATCGCCGACGGCCCGGACGAGGTGCACCGGGGCATGGTGGCGCGTCTGGAACTCAAGAAGTACAGCTAGCCGCGTGTCAGGAGCGGGGTGAGCGCCGCGTATGCCTCTACATGACCCGTGCGCTCGTGGTGTTCTCCGCGCTCCTGTTCCCACTGCATGCCTTCGGCGCGGAGGAGGCCGGTGACTACGTGCCGGCCTCGTGCACCGCCCAGAACCTGGTGAACGCGAAGCCGATCATCCTCGGGCCCATCTACCAGGGGGACACCGAGGTCCGGATCCACAACCAGGTCGCGGGCGGCACCATCACCATCACCAGCCTCACCTGGGGCCTGCAGTTCAACGGATCGACACAGAACAGCGCCAGCTTCCCGCTCGCGATCTCCGAGACCGGCGGCGACTACGTGTACGCGTGTCAGGTGGGCGGCGTGCCCAGCTCGGTGCAGTGCAGCGACTGGGTCCAGGTCCAGACCCCGCCCGCCACCCTCGATCCCCCGCAGCTGCCGCACCTCGTGCTGCTCGGCGGGCAGGCGATCGGGGTCGCCGGGGTCCACCCGGGGGCGGACGTCATCGTGGAGGCCAACGGCGTGGAGGTGGGCCGTCGGTGGGCCGGGAGCAGCACCGCGGTGTCGGTGCCGATCCCCGACACCCTCGCCGCGTTCACCGGGTTGACGGTTCGCCAGAGCATCGGGTCGGTGATCAGCGGCTCCCGCGGGACCTCGATCCTGCCGTTCAGCCCCGACGTCTCGGTCCCGCGCATCATGGGGCCGGTGCGCGCGGGCGACACCGCGGTGTGGGTGAGCGCGGTGAGCCCCGGCAGCCGGGTCAGCATCATCGACGTGGCGACCGGCACGGTCCTGGCGAGCAAGCCGGTGGGCGAGCCCATCGCGAAGATCGCGGTGTGCCCCCTGACCGGGACCATCCGCGCCCGAGTAGCCCGTGATGGGCACGTGGCCACGAGCGCGAACGTGCCGCTCACCGCGCCGCCGCCCGCCCGCACCGTCGACTACGAGTACGACTTCGATTACGGCCTCGACCCGGTCTCCAACCTCGAGATGAAGGGCCGCATCTACGACCCCGACGTGACCACCGCCTCCAACCCGGTGGTGTTCCTGGTCCACGGCAACCCGCCTGGCAACAGCTGCGTCAACACCGGCGCGGCCTCCCCCAGCACGCGCTCCTACCTCGGCTACGAGTACCTGGCCCACGCCCTCGTCAAGCTGGGTTTCATCGTCTACAGCCTGGAGCTGCCCACCGCTTGGAGCAGCACCGACGACTCCATGCCGGACGGGCGCGCGCAGGTGCTCCTGGCCACCATCGACGAGGCGATGGCTCAGCGCGCGGACATCGACGTCGACTCACCCCTCGGCTTCTTCGGTCACTCCCTCGGCGCGGACGGTGTGATCTACGCCCGCAGCATCGTGGACCCGTCGCTCGACCTCCGCGGGGTGGTGTCGGTGGCGCCGACCACCTACAGCCTCGACTACGCCGACTTCGACCCCGCAGACGGCGCGTCGGTGCCCCTGCTCCACGTCTACGGTGGGCACGACTACTTCGTGGACTATCCCACCGACCCGAACTTCCGATCGCTGGCGCACTACGATCGGGCCTGGGGCGCGAAGAGCCAGCTGTTCATCGACCGCGCCGGCCACAACGCGTTCAACACCTGCTGGGGCACCGAGCAGCTCGACGGGGCCCTCTCCATCGAGGAGCAGCAGTCGATCCTCGCCGCCTTCGCGGTGCCCTTCTTCGAGGGTCTGCTCACCGGGGCGGGGGCGGAGTTCGCGCCCTACTTCCAGGGGACGGTCCGGCCGCGCGGGATGTACCACCACGCCCTGACCATGATGTACCACACTCCCTCCGGCACCCAGGTCATCGACGACTTCGGGGATCCGCAAGATGAGTTGACGGTGCCCGACGTGAACACCGACATCGCCGTGAACGCCCAGGGGGGCACGGTCACCCAGACCATCCCGCCCTGGGCGGCGGTGGGGGTCTTCGAGGGCGATCACGACGCGCTCGAAGTAGCGTACTCGGGCTACATCGGCCGGCAGGATCCCGACGACCGCGCGCTCCTCCTCCGCTGGGACATGCGTGGGCACCAGTACGTCTCCGAGCTGCCCGCGCCGCTCTCCGCCTCGATGAACGACGTCCTCTCCTTCCGGGTCATGGCCGTGGGCGGAGATCCGGCCAATGATCTCGACGGCCAGTCCGGGCTCCCGACCGACCTCATGGTCGAGCTGTCGGACGGGACCTTCACCGCCAAGGTGCGGGCCGGGAGCGTGGGGTCGCTGCTCTATCCGTTCCTCGACGACCACGGTGACTACCAGCAGGTCTTCCGCACCGTCCGGATCCCGATGGACGCGTTCAAGACCGTCACCCCAGCCTTCAACCTGGCCAACATCACCAGCGTGAGCCTCGGCGGCTACATGAGGGAGACCGGGCTCCTCGTCATCGACGACCTCGAGCTCAGCCGCTGATCAGCGCAGCGCGTAGACCAGCCCGTAGTCCCCCGTCGCCTGGGCGGAGTCCTGGGTGCCCTCGACTCGAAAGCCCAGGCCCTCCAGCCGCCGGCTGACCGGCTCGATGCGCGCAGCGTAGCGCTCCAGCTCCAGCACCACCTGCCGGATCCGGGGCCAGTGCTCGGCCGCGATGCCGTCGAGCACCGCCTCCTCCGCCCCCTCGACGTCGATCTTCAGCAAGTCGACCTGCATGACCTCGCGCTCGGCCAGCACCGCGGAGAGCGGCCGCACCTGCGCGGGGTGCCGCTGGATCTTGAGGCGGCTCTTTACGTAGCCGTCGACGAAGCCCTCGAGCATCGGGCCGGGGAGGAAGCGGAGCTGGGGCATGGCCTGGCCGCTCTTGATGATCTCGAGGAGCGAGGCCGCCACCCGCTGCCGCTCGGTCGCGAGGTCCGCCTCGCCGCGGTGCACCGAGGACAGGCAGCTCATCAGGGGGAAGAACGAGAACTCCAGGGTGGCCTCGACGTCCGAGAGGCCGAAGGGCAGCGCCACCACGTCGCCCGCGAGGAGGGCCGCGTTCAAGGCCAGCACCTCGTGCACCGGCGGGAGGGGCTCGAACGCCAGCACGTGCGCCTGCCCCGAGAGCCGGCGGCTGACCTCGGCCGAGAAAAGGCCGATGTTGGCGCCGACGTCGAGCACCGTGGCGCCGGGCTCGAGCGCTACCCCGCCCTCGAAGTACGCGCCGACGTCGTGCTGGAGGAACTGCGCCTCGAAGGGGTCCAGGCACCACAGCTCCAGCCCGCCCTCCAGGCGCACGCGGGTGGGCTTCGGGGAGGTCAGCGCCATGCCTCCGCGTACCACGGAACCAGGCCCGGTTGACCCCACCCCAGGCCGGTGGTGTGTTCGGGGCCTGAAGACCGTCGTCCTGACCACCGTGGGGAGCACCGGTGACGTGATGCCGCACCTGGCCCTGGCCAGGGCCCTGGCTGCGCGCGGGCACCGGGTCAGGGTCGCCTCGCACGCGTTCCACCACGGGCTCTTCGAGGCGGCGGGGGTGGAGCACGTCGCGGTCGGTCCGCCCCTCACCCTCGAGGCCTTCAACCGGGCGGTGGACGAGGTCAGCCGGATCCCCGCCCCGATCAAGCAGTTCGAGCAGCTGGTGCGCCGGCTCTTCCTCGTGGAGCCCCGCCGCACCCTCGACGAGGTCTCCGCGGTGATGGCCGACGCCGACCTCGTGGTCTCGCAGCGCTTCGACTACCTCGGCCAGGTGGCGGCCGCGCAACGTGGCTTGCCGTGGGTCACCGTCAACCTCACCCCGCAGCTCTTGTTCACGATGGAGGCGCCGGTGCACCCCGCCCCCCCGATGGGGCGGGTCTGGACCCGCTTCACCTGGAC
Source organism: Deltaproteobacteria bacterium (assembly GCA_020632995.1). Classification (GTDB taxonomy): domain Bacteria; phylum Myxococcota; class Kuafuiibacteriia; order Kuafuiibacteriales; family Kuafuiibacteriaceae; genus JACKEN01. Next base: position 28,325 of record JACKEN010000013.1, read on the forward strand.
CACCCTCGAGCAGATGGCGGTGCCCTTGAACCGGCACGTCGCCCAGGTCCTCGCCGCCCTCGGCGCCCCCAAGCACCCGCTGGACGTGGTGGGGGCCCGCTCGCCCCACCTCGAGCTGGTGGCCACCTCCGTACACCTGAGCCCGGTGCGCGCCGACTGGCCGAAGACCGTGGAGGTCACCGGCCCCTGGTTCGTGCCCCCCACCGCCTACACCCCCGAGCCCGCCCTGGCCGAGTTCCTCGCCCGCTACGAGGCGCCGGTGGTGGTGAGCTTCGGCTCCATGGGCGGGGCCCGGGACGCGGGGGCGGCCCAGGCGGTGCTCGGGGCGCTGACTCGAGTGGGCCGGCCCGCCGTGGTGCAGCGCGGCTACTCGGGCCTGCTCGGTGATCGGGCGCTGCCGCCCCACATCCTCAGCGTAGGGCCCGTGCCCCACCACTTCCTCCTCGGCAAGGCCGCTTGCGTCGTCCATCACGCGGGGGTCGGGACCGCGGCCGCGGTGGCGGCGGCGGGGGTCCCGTCGGTGCCGGTGCCGCACCTCTTCGACCAGTTCTACTGGGCGGCGCGCCTCCACGAGCTCGGGGTGGCGCCGAAACCCCTGTTGCGCACCGCCCTCGAGGCCCGGGCCCTCGCCCAGCGCATCGAGGCCGCCCTGAGCCCGAACCTGGCCCGCCGGGCCGAGGCCCTGGGCCACCGGGTGCGAGAGGAGCGGGGGGTCGAGCGCGCGGTGGCGGCGCTCGAGCGCCTCATGGGGGTGGGCTGAGTCGCCCCGCCATCAGCCCGCTCCGACGATCCCGGAACCACCCGATGCGCGCCCCCTGGGTGAGGCCGAACCCGAGGAGCGGACCGTAGCGCGCCCCGAAGCCGGCCACGGTCTCGTCCAGGATGCGCTGGGGCTCGAGGCCCGGGATGAGCTCGAGGCCCAGCGCGGCCTGGGCGGCCTCGAAGGGGGGGCGCACCGCCCACAGGATCGGCGCCCCCGCCCGGCGTGAGATCGCCTGGGAGCGCCCGAAGTCCGAGGCCCCGATCACGTCGAAGATCAGCGCCGCGCCCGGGAAGCGGCCCCTGAGCTCCGTCAGAAAGGCCTGCACCTCCGCCTCCGGGAGGTAGTATAGGAGGCCCTCCGCGAGCAGGATGACCTGCGCCCCCGGCTCGTCGGGCACCTCTTCGAGCCACGCGCGGTCGAGGACCGAGCAAGAGAGCAGCCGGGCCGGGCCGGCCCCCTCGGGGAGGGCCGCGCGGGCCGCCATCACCTCGGGGAGGTCCAGCTCCAGCCAGGTGACCTCCGAGCCGCAACCGAGCCTGCGGACCCGGGTCGAGAAGCCCGCGCCGAGCTCCACCACCACCGCGCGGGGGTTGTTCGTCAACAGAGCCTGCACCATCCGGTCGATCTGGTGGGCCCTCAGGGCGGTCTTCACCTGCGCGAAGGGGGTGTACCAGCGCTCGAGGGCGGCGGGCCAGGGCAGGGCCTCGCTCCACGCCGCCGCCACCGGGTCCTGGAACCACCCGTCGGGCCGCCGGTGCTCGTCGGCCCGCGCCCTCAAGGTCAGCACGGCGGTGGCGGAGACCCCGCCCAGGGTCATCGTCGGCGGGCCTCGAGGATCATCTGGATGGGCGCGCGCGGCCCCAGGGTCACGCGGGGGTTGAGCTTGACGTCCTGCCCGGGGACCAGGCGCACCCGGAAGCGCTGGGCGATCGCGGCGAGGAGGAGCTGGGCCTCGATCAGCGCGAAGTTCTTCCCCAGGCAGGCCCGGGGCCCGGCGCCGAAGGGCGCGTAGGCGTGGCGGTGCCGCAGCATGTCCGAGTTCGGCAAGAAGCGTTGCGGTCTGAACTCGCCGGGCTTCGGGAACCACCGCTCGTCGTGGTGCATGAAGTAGATCCAGAGCAGGACCTCGGACCCCGCCGCGAGCGGGTACCCGCCGACCTCGGTGTCCTCCTTGGCCACCCGCGGCAAGAAGTACAGGGGCGGGAACATCCGCATGGACTCCTGCACGATCAGGCCGGGCAGGGTCAGGTGCTCCAGGTCCGCGAAGGTCGGGGGCCGATCGCCGAGCACCTCGTCGAGCTCCTGGTGCAGGACCGCCTCCTCGCCCGGGCTCTGGGCGAGGAGGAAGAACGCCCAGGTCAGGGCGAGGGCGGTGGTCTCGTGCCCGGCGAGGAAGAGGGTGACCAGCTCGTCCCGGAGCTGCTGCCGCTCCATCCCCTCGCCGTCGGTGCCGGCCAGGAGCTGGGAGACCAGGTCGTCGCCCGGGTTCTCCTTTCGCTCGTCGATGATCGCGTAGATCACCTCGTCCATCGCGTCGGCGGCCTTCTTCTTCCGCGCGTGGATCGGGTTCGGGAGCCAGCGAGGCAGCACGTCCAGCCCCGCGGTGCCCTGGAGCACCGACATCGCGTGGGCCACCACGTCGTTCGCGCCGCGCCGCGCGTCGTAGTCGAGCACCGCCTTGCAGACCACGGCCAGGGTCAGCTCCATCATCTCGCGGTTCAGGTCGCGCTGCTCCCCGTGGCGCCACCCGGCCAGGGTCTGTTGGGTGAGGTCGACCATGACCTCGGCGTAGCGCACGAGGTTCGCGTGGCTGAACGCGGGCTGGATCAGGCGGCGCTGCTTCCGCCAGAGCTCGCCGTCGCTCGTCAACAGACCTTGCCCCAGGAAGGTGTCGAGGTCCTGGGCCCGCTTCTTGAAACTGCTCGCCCGGGTCACGAGCACCTCGTGCACGTGGTCCGGGTGCCGCGTCACGTAGACCGGGGTCCGGTTGGCGAGGAAGTAGATGTCACCGAAGCGCTCGAAGCGCTTGCGCACGTGCACCAGGAGGCCCTGGCTTATCTCTTCGGAGACCTCTCGGAACGGGCGCTTCCACTCCGACTTGAAGGTGGGGCCCGGGGGGAAGGTCGAGGAGGTCATGGCGTCAGCCGCCCTTCTTGTTTCGCTCCTTGATGGGCATGGGCGCACCCACGGGCTTGAGGTCCTTCAGTGGGAGCGTCCCAGAGGGGCTGTCCTCGCCGTACTTGGGCGCGCGGCGCTTCATCGCCGCGTCGCTCCCGCTGAAGGCGTCCAGCAGGTCGGTGGCCTTCAGGGCCAGGTCCTGCAAGGCGTTCCCGATGCGCTCGCCGATGCTCGCGTACTTGGGCGCATGCTCGCCGATGAGCTTGGCCACCGCCACCGTGCCCTCGTTGTCCTGCCGGAAGTCCCGCAGCCAGAGGGCGAAGGCCCCCAGCCCGATGATGTTGTCGGTCAGGTCCTTCAGGTCACCGGCGTGCTTCGCCAGCTCCTGCCGGAGGCTCTCGATGGCCGCAGCGTCCAGCTTGTAGCCCGCCGCCTCGTACAGCTGGACGCCGTAGTCGGCGATGCGGGGCAAGCTCTTGGGCGCTTCGTAGGCCTTGAGCTCTTCGAAGATGTTGTCCTTCATCTCAGGACGACGAGCCTAGCACACGGCATCAGATGCCGCCGCACCCGCCCCCGCAGCTGCCCAGGATCCCGCCGAGCATCCCCGCCAACATACCGGCCATGCGCATGCCCATCGCCATGAAGGACTCCATGGCGTTGTGGGCCTCGGTGGAGAAGCTCGAGGCGGTCTCGGTCGCCCCCCGCGCCTGCTCCAGGATCATGTTGTAGTCTTTGTTGCCGCCGCCGTTGTTGGTGATGTTGCTCACGTGAGACTCCTTCTCGTGGGTTCAGAAACCGCGAGTGTATCGGCTGTGGCCATCGTCCGGTTGCCGAAATCTGTACGGAAATCCGTTCTGATTACAAACACCTACACTGAAGGGGAGGAGATCCTCAGGGGGCATCGTCGATCCTGAGCACGACCTTGCCACGGGCGCGCTTCGTCTCGATGTAGGCATGGGCGGCGGCGCCGTCGTCCAGCGCGAACACGCGGTCCACCACCGGGCGGAGGGCGCCCTGCACGAGCCACCGGGTGAGCACCTCGAGGTCCCGGCGCCGCGAGCGCACCACCACCAACCGGGCGGACTGGGCCAAGGCGCGGGTCATGAGGTCACGCACTACGTTCCGCGGGGTGGGGATCGCGGTGACATAGCGTCCCGCGGGGGTGAGGGCGACCCGGGCCCGGGGGAAGGGGAGGCTGCCGAAGACGTCGAAGATGCCCTCGAAGGGGCCGGCCTGCGCCGGGTCGGTGCTCGCGTAGTCCAGCGCCTCGGCCGCGCCGAGCTCGCGGCAGAGCGCCTGGTTGCCGGCGCTGGAGGTGGTGACCACCCGGGCGCCGTAGATGCGGGCGATCTGCACCGCGAAGGTGCCGACCCCGCCGGAGGCCCCGTTGATCAGCACCCGCTGGCCCGGCGCCACCCGGAGGAGGTCCCGCAGGGCCTGCAGGGCGGTGAGCGCGGCCAGGGGCACCGCGGCGGCGAGGACGTACGGGTCCCGGGGCTCGGCGTCGCTCGGGATGAGGGGCATCGGGGCCAGCTCGCCCTCGGGCACCGTCACCCACTCCGCCGCCGCGCCCGCCGCCCACCGGTTGAGCATGCCGTACACCGCCTGGCCGACCCGGAGCCCGCGGACCGCGGATCCGAGCTCTGCAACCTCGCCTGCGAAGTCGTAGGCGCAGATGCGCGGGAAGGGCGCGGCGCCCAGCCACTTGAACTTCCCCTTCCTGACCAGCACGTCCTTGGGGTTGAGGCCGGCGGCGCGCACGCGCACCAGCACCTCGCCTGCCCCCGGCCGCGGCGTGGGCAGGGGCCGCACCGCGAGCACCTCGGGCGGGCCGTACCGCTCGTACGCCAGGGCTTTCACCGCTGCGGATCGTGCCCGATGTTCATGTTCCGATACAAGCGCAGGAAGTCTTGCATCGGGAGGGTGAAGAAGCCGTCGTCCTCACCGTCGCCGCCGGGCTCGCCTCGGGCCCAGGGGTTGTAGAGCTCTACGTGGGGGACGCCGTCGACGTCCTGCACCCCGAGCACGCTGTAGGTGTGCCACGGGATGAGGCCCGTGCCCTCGTACAGGTGCGCCTTCGCCTTGTCGTAGGTGTAGGCCACCATCGGCTCGCGCTTCGCCGCCGCCTCGCGGATGAGGTCCGCGACCGCGTCGGGGCGGTGGGCGTGCTGGGCCAGGCTGTAGTTGCGGGGCACCGCCCCGAGGAGGGCCTCGAACACCACGAAGGCGCTCCCGCCGCGGGCGCCAGCGAGGTAGCCCTGGTCCACGCCCTCGCGCTCGTTGAGCAGGTCCATGAAGGCCTTCTCGAGGAGCGGGAACCACAGCTCCTCCGGGCCCTCCGCCGGCCAGCGGCCGTAGATTGGGCGCCCGGTGTCGTCCACCAGGAGCTCGTCGTTCACCGGCCACGCGCGCGGCGCGCCGTCGGGCTCGAACAGGGTCACCTCGAACCTGCGGTGGCCGTCCTTGGCGGTGAGCTCCTCGAACACCTCCCGCACCGCCTTCGGCCGGGTGTGGGCGATGGAGGCCAGCGCGGCCGCGATGAAGCAGTCCGCCACCGCCCCCTGCTCCACCGCCCGCGCCTCGATCCGCCCGGCGAAGAGGGGGCCGGCGAAGGTCCGGAAGGCGTGGTCGCGGTGATCGGGGAGGGGGAGCGGCACCCCGCCGGGCGGCCGGGGCAGGGGGCGCTCCAGGCCCACGAAGCCGCGCGGATCCAGGCGATCCAGGCCGGCGGGGAACGGGCCGACGACCCCGGGTGCCGGATCGGGGCGCACCGGCGCCCTCTGGGGCGCGGTGCAGTGGGCCGAGGGGCCCTGAGAGCGGCCGAGCGGATCCGGCATGTGGCGCTACTGTAGCATGATGTAGGCAATTGGGTGCAAGCGGAATACAGTAACGTGGTCTCGCGCTGAGTCGGGGATGGGCGGGCCGGGGTAGGGGCTGCTAGCTTGCGCCGCGATGAAGGCGGGTGCGGGTCTCCTGGTTGGCGCTCTGGCGCTCATCCTCGTGGGTTGCCCCCAGGACGTGAACCCCCTCCCCGAGGGGGACGCCGGGGCCGCCGACTCGGGCCAGGGCTCGGACGCGGGCCAGCCCCCGGACGCGGGCGAGGTCCCGGACGCCGGGGCGCGCTGCGGGGACGGCCACACCGACCCGGGTGAGGTGTGTGACGGCCCGGACCTCGGCGGCGCCACCTGCGCCCAGGTGGGGGCGGGGAATGGCAACCTCGCTTGCACGTCGGACTGCAAGCACTTCGACCTGTCGGGGTGCCAGGCCTGCACCCCGGTCTGCGGCGCCCGGGAGTGCGGGCTGGAGCCGGTCTGCAACTCGAGCTGCGGCGAGTGCGGGGTGGACGAGTCGTGCAGCGCGGACGGCCAGTGCCTGCCGTCCTGTGCGCTCGGGAGCTACCGCTGCACGAGCGACGGGTTCGGCTACCAGGCCTGCGGCCCCAACGACGCCCTGGGCATCCAGGACCTCGGCCCGCGGGTCGGCTGCGCGGACGGCGCCACCTGCGCCGAGAACCTGGCCCAGCCGTGCGAGCGCGCGCGCTGCGTCCCCGCCGACGTCATGGTGGTGATGGACCGATCGTCCGGGACCTCGCTCAACGCCACCTGGAGCTGGATGCGGGAGGCGCTGGTGGCGGGGATGGCGGGCCGTGACCACGAGGTGCGCTTCGGGCTGCGGGAGTTCCCCGCCGCCGCGTGCGAGGCGGGGCGGACGGAGGCCCTCCTGCGCGACGCGGCCCAGGCGCTGGGCGCTCAGATGACCCCGCCCGGCCAGGAGGGCTCGGTCCCGCTGTTCAAGGCGCTCTCGGGGCTCGAGGGGAGCTTCACCCCCGGGCAGGACGCGCAGGCTGTCCTGCTCATCACGGCCGGGGACGAGACCTGCGACCCGGCGGACGAGGTGGTGCGCCAGGCCGCGCGGCTGTTCCGGATGGGGGTGCGGGTCTACGCGCTCGGCGTGACCACCCGAGCCAACCAGGCGCTCCTCGAGCGCGTCGCGCAGGCGGGCGGCACCTCGCACGCCTACGGCGCGACCGACAGCGCCGGGCTGAGCGCCGCGCTGAGGGCGATCTTCGAGGACCTCGGCGCCTGCGCGAACCCCACCCCGATGGTGGCGGCGGGCTACTATCACGCGTGCCGGCTCGTGAACGGCGTCGTCGCCTGCTGGGGGCGGGACTACGACGGGCGCCTGTCGCCCCCGGCCGGGGTCTACACGCACATCTCGGCCGGCACCGACAACGCGTGCGGGGTGCTCGAGAGCGGGGACCTCCGCTGCTGGGGCCGCAACCAGAACGGGCAGTCCATCGCGCCGAGCGGGATCTTCACCCAGGTGGCGGGCGGCGACTCCCACTTCTGCGGGCTGAAGCTCGACGGCACCGTGGCCTGCTGGGGCAACGACGACGCAGGGCAGGCCACGCCCCCCGCCGGCACGGTGTTCAAGCAGGTGGCGGCGGCGGGCTTCTACAGCTGCGGGATCCAGGCGGCGGACGATCAGGTGGCCTGCTGGGGGAGCGGCGCGCGCCTCTCGGGGACCTTCCGACAGATCGACGGCGGGTCGTTCTCGATGTGCGGGATCGCCACCGATGGCAGCCTGGCTTGCGCTGGCCTCTCCGATACCCCGGTCGTCGGCACGTTCCTGCAGGTGTCGGCGGGGGCGGATCACGCCTGCGCGGTGCGCGACGACCTCGAGCTGGTGTGCTGGGGCCTCAACCACTGGGGGCAGAGCGACGCGCCGGCCGGGCCCTTCGTGGCGGTCGACGTGAACAACGCGTATACGTGCGCGGCGCGGCCCGACGGTGAGGTGGAGTGCTGGGGCGAGGGCGGCAACGGCCAGACCACGCCGCCGCCCTGAGCGGCGTCTTCGCTTTACGTCGAGACCCCGCCGGGCCATGGTGCCCGAGATGAGCGAGGCCTCTCGATCCCGAATGCTCGACGTGGCCCGGGCCGCGGTGGTGCGCGCGGCCCAGGTGACGCGCGCGGTGCAGCACGACCTCGATCGCGTCAAGGTGGTGACCAAGGACGACCGCTCGCCGGTGACCGTGGCCGACTACGCCGCGCAGGCGGTGGTGGCCCACTGGCTCCAGCAGGAGCTCGGGCCGGTGCGCCTGGTGGGCGAGGAGCACGCCGCCGCGCTTCGGACCGACGATCACGCCGCGCTCCGGCGCCTGGTGGTCGAGGCGGTGGCCCCGGTGTGGCCCGAGGTCGACGAGGCGGCGCTCCTCGACGCGATCGACCTCGGCACCCAGGATCCGGACGCCGCCGGCTTCTGGACCCTGGATCCGGTGGACGGCACCAAGGGCTTCCTGCGCGGCGGCCAGTACGCGGTGAGCCTGGCCTGGGTGGTCGATGGCGCGGTGGAGCTGGGGGCGCTCGCCTGCCCCAACCTCGACCCCGACCCCGCGCACGACCTCACCACCCCGGGGCGAGGTCTGCTCGCGGTGGCGGCTCGGGGCGAGGGCGCGCGGCAAGCGGAGTTGCGGGCCGACGCCGAGCTCGCGCCCCTGGCTCCGCCCGGGCCGTCGAGCGACACCATCCGCACGTGCGAGTCGGTGGAGGCCGGGCACTCCGATCACGGGGCCAACGCGAAGATCCTCGAGGCCGCGGGCCTGGTGGCGGCGCCGGTGCGCCTCGACAGCCAGGCCAAGTACCTCGTGGTGGCGCGGGGGCAGGCCGACGCGTACCTGCGCCTGCCCTCCACCAAGGGCTACGTCGAGAAGATCTGGGACCACGCGGCGGGGGCCCTGGTGGCCACCGAGGCGGGGCGGGTGGTGAGCGACTTCTCGGGGCGCGCCCTCGACTTCGGCCACGGCCGGCGCCTGGAGGAGAACCGGGGGATCCTCGCCGCCCACCCGGAGCACCACGCGCGGCTCCTGGCCGCCATCCGCAAGCTGGGTTTCGGCTAGCGCGGTGAGTGTACGAGGCGCGCGGCCACCCGTCGGAGGGTGTCGGCCCGCGCGGTGTTGCCCCGCGCCTCCTCGAGGTGGGCGGTGGCGCGGTAGATGCTGGGGCTCGGGTTGATCCGGAGGGCCAGCTCGCAGGAGTAGAGCTGGGCGTCGGTGACCGTGCCGCTCTTGTTCGCCGCGTCGAGGGCGTCCTGGCAGTCCCGGATGCTGGTGACCTGATCCGAGTAGTCCCACTCCGCCCCGGGCTTCACGACCATGCCCAGGATCGTGATCGGCTCGGCGTCGTTCTCGAGGCTGGCGGGGAAGCCCTTGAGGTGCATGAGCATCAGGGCCACCGAGGCGATCACCAGGCCCAGGAGACCGAACGTGGCCACTGACAAGGCGCGTTGCGCAGCTACGGTCTGGGTGAGGCCCACCGGCATCACGAGCGCCATCCCCGCCCCGATGAGCCAGCCGCCGACGTGGGCCGCGTTGTCCACCCCGGGCGCCACGAACCCGAAGACGAGCATGAACACCGTCCACCGCCACATCGCGTGCTCGATCTGGCGCCCGGCCGGGCCCATCCGGCGCGCGACCACGAAGGCGCCGCCGATGAGCCCGCTGATCGCGCCCGAGGCCCCCACCGACTGGTGGATGGTGTGGCCGAGGAGCTCGACGTAGACCACGTAGCTCACCGCCATCGACAGGATCCCGCTGATGCCGAACAGGAGCATCATCTTCTTGCGATCGAAGGCCTCCTCGACCACAGGGCCGGCGATGGTGAGGGCCCACAGGTTGAAGGCGATGTGCACGACGCCGCCGTGGGCGAGGCTGCTGCTGACGAAGCGCCAGTACTCCCCGGCGAAGATGCCGGGTGACCAGGTGCTCCCGAGCTCGGCCGCGCTGAAGGTGCTGAGGCTGAGGGCGGACAAGGGCCCCGCGAACATCACCATCAGGGCGAAGTAGCCCATGATGATCAGCATGAAGATCCCGGTGCCGGGGGAGGCGGCCAGGCGCGCGGGGAGGAGGTGCTCGAGCAGGAACCCCTCGAGCTCCGTGCCGTGCAAGTAGGCTTTACATTGTCGACAGCGGGGCAGGTTGGCGGAGATCAGCGCTCCGCACTTCGGGCAGGTCTTGACGTCTTCGCGGTTCACCGGCGGCCCCGACGGAGCCTTACCGACCCGCCACCAGTCGGTCCAGGGCGGCGCGGTCCGACTTCGTCATCGGGGCATCCACCTTCGTCTTCGCGGCGGGAGCTGTCTTCTTCTCGGGCGCGGCCTTCTTCTGCGCGTCGCGGAGCAGGGCGACCCGCTGCCGGGCCCCCGAGCCCTCCTGCACCGCGGGGGCCGCGGGGCTCGGTCGGGCCGGGGCCGGCCGGCGGTTGTTCCGGGCCGGCGCCTTGGCCTCCTTCTCGTCGTCGTCACCGCCGGTGATGCCGTTCAGGCGCTTGCCCACGTCGGCCCAGGCGGTGTTCCACGCGGACTGGACGCCGCGCACCCAGGTGTCGCCGCCCATGGCGAGGACGTGCCCATAGGGGGTTCGCCCGCCGACGTCCACCGTCACCGCGGCCCAGGCCAGGCCCACCGCCGCGCTGGAGAACAACACGTACTTGGCGAGAGGGTGCATGGCGGCAGTGTACGCCGGCCTCGCACCTTCTCAAGTTTTTGGCGATTCCTAGTGGAGGTACTTCTGGGGGTTGGGGCCGTCGAGCCACTTGCCGAAGGCGTCGGCCAGCTTGGCGTGCTTGGCCCAGTCGGTCATCAGCTGGGCGCTCTTGATCGCCGCGTCGCGGGGGGTGAGGTTCTGCTTCGACAGCTCGCTCATCTCGCCCACGAACCAGCTCCGGGCCTCCACCGCGCGGGCCTTCTCGGCGTCGCTCAGCCAGGGCAGGGCCTCGAAGTTCAACAGCGGCACGCAGGCCCGCTGGTCGAAGCTCTGCAGGCGCGCCGCCACCTCGTTCGGGAAGAACTGGGCGCGGTTCACGAAGTCGAAGGCGCGCTGCACGTCGGCCTGGGTGACCCCACCCTCGGGGTGCGCCTCTACGTGCGCCGACATGAGGTTCTTGAAGTCCTGGGGCAGGCGCTTGACCTGGTAGTGCCCGTAGCGCGGGCTCTTGATGCCGGTCTCCCTCACGTCGGGGAGCCGGAACGCGCTGTCGCCCGGCGCCATCGGGTGGGCGCCCCAGCCGTTGCCCTGCAAGCCGCCCAGCAACGAGTTCAGCATGCGCAGCTTCTCGTCCTGGCTGCCCCCGCGGGCCTCCATGCCGATGCGGTTGGGATCGCCGTACTGCTTGCCGTTGCCGCGGACGTTGAGCAGCGTGTGCTTCGCGAACGCGGTCGCCTGCAGGTTCTCGCCCCCGAAGATCTTCTCGTAGCGCTGCAGGTGCTGAACGGTGGGGATCGAGAGCCCCACGATGCAGAAGCGCCAGCCCTCATCGCCGTTGACCGCGAAGCTGCGGTTCTCGAGCGAGTTCAGGAAGGTGTACATGTTCGCGTTCTGCACCCAGCTCAGCATCTGCTGCTGCTCGGCCTTGGGCGCGCCGCGCATGAAGCTGGTGTGGATGTGGCCCCATCCGTAGTTGTCGAGGAACTTCTGGATCCCCTCGATGTCGAAGGGCTTGCTCACCACCTCGATCCAGCCGTTCTTCTCCCACGCGATCTCGGAGTAGTCCGGGTTCGGGGTGGTGCGGATGACGGGGAACTTGTTGTTCTTCGCCTTGTAGGCGAGCGCGTACTGCGCCTTGCCCTTGTCGTTCAGGTCGGCCCAGCTGACCGCGCCGCCGACCTTCACCCCGGGCTTCAGCATGTCCTGGGTGACGTTCTGGAGCAGGCCCGGGTTCCAGTCCGCGGGCTGCTGGGTGTACTGCAGGTGACCCTCGCCGCCCTGCAGCGACTTCAGGTTGAACTCTTTCTCACCGCCGAACTGAACCGGCCGGCCCAGGTGCTTGATGTCCATCGTCAGACGCCCTCCGGGGCGTAGGTGATGCGCGGGTTGTGGGGCTGGATGACCATGTCCTTGTCCTGGACCCAGTCATGGAGCGTGGTCATGGTGTCGGACGCCTCGAGCACGCCCGCGCTGGCCGCGAGCACGAACTCGGGCTTCGGATCCGCCTTGGTCGGCAGGTCGAGGAACTTGGCGATGCCGCCCCAGCGCGCGTCGATGCTGAGGGGCACGCCCAGCGCCTGCGCCTTCTTCGAGGCGTGGTCCACCAGGGCCGCGATGAAGAAGCCGTCCAGGTCATCCTGCTGGAACGTGTCCCGGTGCGGGAAGTCGCGTTGCAGCGGCTCCAGGTAGAGCACCGGCTCGCCCTCCTTCGTCTCGAGCAGGCGGAGGTAGGCGCGCGCGGCCGGGTTGTCCGGCCACTTGGTGTCCTCCACCACCACCGCCCGGGTCCGGGCGTTGGAGAGGAGCGGGAGCAGGCAGTGCCCGCCGAAGTCGAAGCCGTGGGAGGGGCCGCCGATCTTGGTCAGCCACAGCAGGTCGACGTCGTCCTCCTCGCGGGTGGTGAGCCGACCGCCGTGGGGCGCGTCGATGCTCTGCCGGACGTCGTTGGCCAGCCACGCCTTCTTCTGGGCGGCGGAGAGGGGACGGAGCTGCCGGGTGCTGGCGGCGTTGCCGTTGCGCCAGTCCTTGTAGTTGCCCTCGACCATGGCCTGGGTCAGCTCGTTCACCACCCGGCGGAAGTCCCCCTCGTGGCCGTGCTTGCCCGCCATGTCCTGGATGGTCTCGTTCAGCGCCCGCAGGGGCACCAGGGCCTCGTGCGCGAGGGCCTTGGCGATCCCGTCCATCGACGGCTTCCAGCCCTTGGCCCGCTCGGGCACCACGCCGATCTCGTCGAGGAAGCGCTTCGTCAACCCCTCCTGCAGATCGAGGCCGGGGGCCTTGGAGTCCACCACCTTGCTCAGCGCCGCGTGGGCGGCCTCGCCGCTGTGCTCGAGGCGCTGCTCGGCCAGGTACATCACGAAGGGCTGCTGGGCCCGCGCGCGGTAGTCGCCGCGGCTGTAGCCGTAGTGCCAGCCCATCCGGGTCATGCTGTAGTCGGGGGCGGAGCTCGCCTGATCCAACAGGAGCGCGAAGCTCCCGAGGTCGCGGGTGAAAGCCGCCTTGTCATCGGCGCGGCCCGCCGCCGCCTTCAGGCCCTCGGCCAGCGCCTTGTCGCCGGTGATGTCCGCGATGGCGGCCACCGCGCCCTCCAGGGTGGCGACCTTGGCCGCGCTCATCAGGCGCGGGGCCTGAGGCAGGTTGGCCGCGTCGAGCTTCTCGACCTGCTCGCGCACCTGGTCCTTCAGGGCGGCGAGCTGGGCGAGGGGGAACTTGTTGGCCGCCTCGCACAGGCCCGCGGCCTTGATGCCGCGGCTCACCGTGTCGATGTCCCGCAGCATCTGGATCCGGGCGTCCTTCTGCTGCTGACCGACGAACTTGCCGAGGATCTTGTCCTCGCCCCGCTCGTTCGCGGCGTCGAGCTGCTTGCAGAGGCCGCGGAACGACTCCACCGCGGCCGAGAGGCGCCGGGTCTCCTCGAAGCCCTCACGCAGCTCCTGGGCCGAGATCGGGTCCACCTCGTGGACCAGGGCCAGCATGGCCTCCTCGCGCCCCTCACGCCGAAAGCGCGCGTTCATCCACGCCTTGGCGAGGCCGGGATCCGGCTCCACCAGGGCGGCGACGCGGGCCTCGACGCCCTTCACCTTGTTCTTGGACGCCTCGAGCTGCTCGCTGAGCTTGGGCATCATCGGGCTCACCTGCTGGCGCTGGACGCCGATTCCACCGAGCGAGTTCATCGCGCCTCCTCCTCGAGCGCCTCGGGGAGCTCGAGCCCCATGGCCTGCATCATCCGGTCGCCGTGGGCCTGGCACTGCTCGGCCGCCTGGCTCATGCCGAGGGCCCGGTAGCAGTGGGCGAGCATGAGCGGGTCGGCGGGGTGCACGCTGCCCATGGCCACCAGGGCGAGGACCACGTCGATGCACCGCTGCCACCGGCCCGCGGTCATCAGGGCGTGGGCCTGCCGGCGAAGGCTGTGCACCAGCTCCGGCGACAGGTCGAGGCCGTCGGAGAGGTCCGCCTCCCCCTCGAGGTAGCCGGTCATCGCGGCGACGTTGACGCGCTCGCGATCGCGCCGGGAGCTGGCGAGGTCTGCTTGATGGATTGCCATGGTGACTCCTGGCCGGGGCTCAGCCCTGGGTGATGTCGCCGAGCCGCTTGAGGGTCTCGTCGCGCCCGACGACGCCCATCAGGTGGTGGAGCGGGAAGCCGTCCTTCACCCCGGTGAGCATCCACCGCAGCGACTCGCCGTACTCCTTGTACTTGAGCTTGTTCGCGGCGTTGAAGGCCTCGAGGGTCTCGTCGAGCTTGGCCGAGCTCCACTCGCCGGCCGGGATCTTCTCGAGCTGGGTGAGGAGCTTGCCCATCGCCTGCTTGAGGCCGGCGTTGGCGTACACCTTCGCCTCGGCGTTGGAGTAGACCGGCTCCGCCCGCAGCGCGAACAGCGCGTCGAGCATGTAGCCGAAGTTCGGGGCGCGCGCCTTCGAGCCCTCGGCGAGCGCGGTCAGGGTGGCGTCGTCCACCTTCGCCGCGACCTCGCGCGCCTCGGCCGGGGTGACGCCGGTGCGCTCGTAGAAGCCGGGCCGCTTCTCGGTGCCCGGATCCTCGATGTGGGCCTTCAGGGCCTTCTCGTCGCCGATGCGCCCCTTGAGCTCCTGCACCAGCACGTCGGTGGGGGCCCGCGCGATGAAGTGGAGCATGCGCGAGTCGAGGCGCTCCATGCCGAGGGTGGAGGGCGACTTCGACATCGAGAGCGGGTCGAAGCGCTTCGCCAGGTCCTGGATGTCGACCGTCGCCTCGGTGTCGTAGGTCATGCCCATGCGCGCCAGGTGGTTCATGAACACCTGCGGGTCATAGCCCAGCTGCTGGTAGTCGATGACGCTGGTCGCGCCGTGCCGCTTCGAGAGCTTGCCGCCCGCCTTGATCTCCCCGGTCTCCGGGTCCTTGGTCGGGTCCCCGTGGATCAGGGGCATGTGGTAGAACTCCGGCACCTCGTAGCCCATCGCGCGGAAGAGCGGGATCTGGCGGGCCGCGTTCCCCAGGTGGTCGTCGCCGCGCAGGATGTGCGTGATGCCCTGCTCGCCGTCATCGATCACGTTCGCGAGCAGGAACGTGGGCGAGCCGTCGGAGCGCTGGATCACGTAGTCCGAGTTGCCGTCGGCGTCGGCCACGTTGATGTCCACGCGGCCCTTCACCCGGTCGTTCACCGAGAGGACGCCCTCGTCGGGCATCTTGAAGAACACCGCGCCGCTGCCCTTCGGGTCCTTGTAGGCCAGGCCCTTGTCGATGAGCTCCTGGACCTTCCCCTTGTAGAGGTCGCTCCGCTCGGACTGGTAGATGGGCTGCCCATCCCAGTCCATGCCGAGCCAGCTCAGGCCGTCGAGGATGGCCTGGGTGTACTCGGGCTTCGAGCGCATCTGGTCGGTGTCCTCGATGCGGAGCACGAACTCACCACCCATCTTCTTGGCGAAGAGGTAGTTCATCAGCGCGGTGCGAGCGCCGCCGATGTGGAGGTGGCCGGTGGGGGAGGGCGCGAAGCGGACCCGCACCTTCTTGTCCTTCACCTCGCCCCCGCCCGCGGCGAGGATGTCCGCCTTGGTGATGGGGCGCAGCTCGGGCTGCAGCGCCGGACGGCCCTTGGCCGCCGGCTTCGCCGCCCCCGCCTGATCCGCCTGGATCACGCCGGGGTTCTGGTTGACTCGCGGGCCGCCTACCTTCGGTTGGTTCATCTCTCAGTGCCTCTCGTCTCGGTCGATCCTGGGTGATTGAGCTTCGTCGTGGTGCCGCTCACTTTGGCGTCATCACGATGAACTCGTTCTCGAATGCCTTGTCGGTCTTCTGGTTGTGGCCGCGGTAGCCGACCTGGCCTGCGCCCCCGGCGCCGTTCGGGGGGGCGGAGTCCATGTAGTCGGTGTTGAAGTTGCTGGCCCGGTTGAGCAGCTGCACGACCTGCTTGTTCATCTCGGAGTCGTACCGCTTGGCCAGGTCCTGGAGGACGTCGTTCATGTCCACCAGGCCATAGCCCGCGCCGCGCGCCGTCTTGCTCGCGTCCCAGTAGTACTCGGTGGCGAAGCCGCAGGCGACGCCCATCTCCGCCGCGCGCCGGAGGGTGTGCTCCATCAGGCGCTGCTTCTCCTCCTGGGTGACGCGGTCCGGGTAGGTGCGCTCCAGGATCAACATGGGCTCGCCCGCGTGACCCTGGTCCTGCCGCTCCACCAGCCGGAGCACCGCGCGGCGCATCTCGCCCGCCTGGTTCTTCGTGACCACGAAGCGCTTGTTCGGGTCGGCCTGGTAGCCGAGCACCTCGCCGCCGTGGCCCGGCCACTTCAGGCAGTTGGTGGTGGCCAGCTTGTTGATCGTCGGGAAGTCCGGGCCGTCGTCGGTGACCACCTGGGAGTAGCTCACGTCCGCCAGCTTCAGCGTGTACATGAGGGCGTCGACCGCGTCCTGGCCGGCCGGGCCCACCGAGCGCCGCACCGACATCAGCTCGTCGCCGAGGGCGACGAACTTCTCGGGGGTGATGGTCGCGGGCGTCATCCCCGCCACCTTGGTGGCCCACTCCAGGGCGGCCACCTTGGCCGGCAGGCCGCGGATCTCCTTCACCAGCGCGCTGCGCCCGGCCTTGTCGTTCTTGCCGACGTCGCGCAGCTTCTTCGCGAGCTCGGCCTGCTTCGCCACCAGGGCGTCCAGCTTGCCCCAGGCCGTCTCCATGCGGCTGCGGAGCAGCTCGCCGAGCTTGGCCGAGCTGGTGACCCGCTCCGCGAAGCGGGCCTCACCGTCGCCGGCGAAGCGGACGTGCATCATGACCTGCGGCTTCATCCAGGCCTGCTTGGCCGCCTCCGAGAGCGGCGCAAGGTGGGCTGCGGCCACCGGCGTCTCGAACCGGTAGCTGTCGGCCCGGTCCTCGAGCACCGCCACGAGGAAGCCCTTGAGGACCTCCTGGTTGACCAGGTTGTTGCCCGCGCCGGTGCGGAAGAACGGCGCCAGCTCGCCCTGCACCTCGGCCAGGCCCTTCTCGGTGACCTTCACCTTCGCGCCCTCACCGAGGAGCGCGCCGAGGTTCAGGTCCTTCATGAGCTTGCCCTGCAGGCGCTCCTGGATCTGAGCGTAGACGCTCTCACCCTTCTCGAGGCCGCCGATGACCGCGTCCAGGTACGCCTGGTCGGGGGCGTTCCCGGTCTCGTTCATGATCGCCTGCGCGGTCTTGGTGAGGACCTGGGCGCTCATCCCGGACTTCAGGAACGCGCCCACCAGCCGGGTGGCGTCCACCCCCGCGTCCGCGGTGGCGGCGAGCAGCGTGCGCAGGGTCCGGGTGTGCTCCTTGTTACCGCGCGCCGCCTTGAAGAACTTCTCGAGGTCGGTGAGCCACTTGCCGGAGTCCTTCTTCGCCTCGATCCCGATGGTGAGCAGGCGCGGCAGGCTGTCGGCGGGGAGGGTGGGGTGGGTCGCGGCGACCGCGGCCGGATCCAGCTCCGCCTTGGCCACCGTGGCCATGTCCTGGGGCAGGTGGGCGCGCAGGCGCTCCACGATGCCGCCGTTCTCGGTGTTGGGGATCTCTGCCGCGAAGCGCACCGCGCGCCGCGCCGCCATCGCGATCCCCGCCCCCGCGCCGGCCGCGTTCAAGGTGGCGACGAGGGTGCCGAGGGGCCCCTCGGCCCGGGCGTAGCGCTCGGTCTGACCGCCGAGGGTGTTGGCCAGGGCGACGAGGGCGCTCGAGCCGTCGGCCTCGACCGCCATGGCGGCGAGCAGGTGCCCGCGGGCGCCCGCCTCCATCTGGCGCAGGATGTCGCCGGTCAGCTTCAGGGTGCCGGCCAGCTCGGTGTGGTCCACCACCCCGGCGTGCTCGGTCGCGATGCCGCTCAGGTGCGCGGCGGTCACGCCGTCGATCTGCGACAGGGCCACGAAGTGGTTCGCCGCGTCCGCCACCACCCGCTCCGGGATGGCCTCGCGCCCCACCCGGGCCAGGTAGGTCAGCATGAGCTGGCCGAGGGCCTGGGCGGTCTCCGCAGGCTGCCCTGCATGAGCGTTCACCTGCTGGTGCCACAAGAGCTGCCCGCGGGTGCTCAACAGCGCGGTCGCCTGCGCCTGCAGCCCGGCGAGGGCGCCGGCGCCCTGGAAGGCGGCCTTGGCCTGCTCGAGCTGCTGCGCGACCTGGGCGTCCTGCTGCTGGAGCTGCCCGCGGGTCTGGCGCGCCGCCTCGGCCTGGGCCGCCGCGATGTCGACCTGGCCCTCGGTGAGGACCTTGCCCGCCGCGACGTTGGCCTTGGTGGCCATCGCCTTGGTGTCGCCGTCGTGGGTCAGCGCGTTGAGGATGGTGCTGACGGTGACCCCGAAGAGCTCCTCTCGGGCCGCCCCGGTGCCGACGATGGCGCCCATCGCCCCGGAGAGGGTGGTGACGAGGGCGGAGAGGGCGGCGCCGTCGGCCTTGCTGTCCCGAATCAGGCGGGCCGCCTTGGCCAGCTCCTCGCCGGTGCCGCTGCTGTTGAGCTGGCCCGCGGCGTAGGCCACGCCGATGATGGCGCGGAGCTGATCGCCGCTCGGCAACGCGCCCTTCATGAGCTCGGTGACCAGCCCGAGCACGCTCGACACCGTCTTCGCCGCGCCCGCCGGGTCCATCGCGGCCAGGCCGGTCGACAGCTCGCCGATCAGCTGGGCGGGCAGGTTCTTGAGGATCGCCTGGGTCTCGGCCGGCTTGCCCGCGGTGGCCTTGCGCATGGCCTTCGCGAGGTCGTTCAGCTCGCCCGTGATGCGGCTGAGGCTGGCCTGGTGCCGGGCCAGGAGCGGCCCACCGAGCCCGATCTTCTCGCCCGCGGTGAACACGTCGCTCACCGTCTGGCGCATCATCGCCGCGTTGAGCCCGGGGCTGGCCTTCTTCGGCGCGGGGCGCCCGCCCGATCGGAGCTCGGGGCCCTCCGCCGACTGGGTCTGGCCCGCGTCCGCGTTCCCCTTCGCCCCGGGGCCGTCGACCTTGTCGGCCTGCCGTGCCTCGATGCGCTGCCGCGCGATCCGATTGATGAAGCTGCTCATCGTCGTCCTTCCCGTCCCAGCGCCGCGCGGACCGCCACCACCGAGAGCGGTCCGCCGCGAGCACCCCTGCCCATCTGCACTTCGTCGAGGCGATGGAGCTGCTCGAGATCCTTGAGAGTGTCCTGAAGCCAGCGGGCGCCGTCCTGCCCCATCAGGGCCTCGAACTGGGGCTGCGCCGCGCGCAGGTTCGCCTCCGCCTTGGGCGAGGGCGCGCTGGAGAGCTGGTTGAGGGCGCCCTCCACCGTGGCCAGCATCGCCAGCTGCTTCATGTGCCGCTCGACCAGGGCGTCCTGCCGCCCCTCGGCCTCGAGGGCGTCCGCCTTGGGCTTGAGCGCCCGGAACGCGTTGATGGCGGAGCCGAGATCGCCCGCCGCGAGCCCGAGCTCGGCCCCGGGGAGCCGCTCCGCGTACTTGCTCCACAGCGGCCGAAAGCCAGCCTGCGCGGCCTGGGCGTTGGCCACCCGCGTCTTCGCCTGGAGCTTGGCCGGACCCTCCAACGCCAGGAAGGGGGTCAGCCAGGCGGAGAAGGCGCCGATCTCCTTCGCAACGTCGCTTGCGCCCATCTGCTCCGCGGTGGCCTCCGCCTTGTCGATGGCGGCCTTCACCTGGGCCAGGGACACGTCGGGGCGCACCGTCGCGCGCTCCTGGTCGAAGAGCGCGTTGAGCTCGACCGCCGCCGACACGAACGCGCGTATCGCGCTCAAGGTGGCGACCATCGGGTCGTCGGCCGCCGCCGCCACCACCCCATGCTCGGCCTCGCCGCGCGCGCGCTCGGCCGACGCCTCGAGGAGCGCGGTCAAGGCGCCCGGCTTGCCGAGGCCCCGCAGGTCATCGAGGCTCTGCACCGCGTCGGGCGCGCCCGCCATCTGGGTGAAGAACTCCCGGTAGAAGGTCACCGCGGTGGCCGCGCTCGGCTTCGCGATCATCGCCTCGGCGAGGTCCGAGAGCTTGGCCTTGACCTCGGCCGAGGGCGCGACGTCCTTCAGGATCCCGGCGAAGTCGGTGAAGCGGTTCTTGGCCGCGAAGTTCTCGACCCACTTGGCGCCGGTGCCCTTGATGCCGCTGAGCTGGGCGGTCAGCACCGCGTCGAGGACCATCGGCCGGCACGCGCCGCGCGCCAGCCTGCCTCGCCCCGTCGCCTCTTCGGCCCGGCTCAGGATCGCGGCGTCGATGGTCTGCAGGTCGGCCTTGGCCACCCCCTGCTCGGTCTGGGCCGCGACCTCGGGGGAGATCAGCGCGAAGGCGGCGGCGCCGACCTCCATCCCCAGCCCGGCCAGCGTCTGGCGCGCGATGTGGACCGCGCGGTCCGCGCTGACGGTCGGGGCGAAGGCCACCACGTCGTGCTTGAACACCACGTCCTTCAGCGCGGCCGACAGGCCCAGGCGCCGCGCCCCGCGGTTCAGCTCGGCCAGGCGCTCGGGCACCTGCTGCATGTAGTAGGCGCCGGCCTTCTCGATCTTCTGGATGTAGATGGCGCCGGAGAGGATGTCCTCGATGCCCTCGGTCGCCTTCAGCTTGGCCAGCAGCGGCTTGCGCGCCGCCGCGTCGTTCTTGTTCACGTCGCGGTGGGCCGCGGCCAGCTCCGCGTGGTGCGCGCGCACCGCGGCGAGCACCGGCTCCTTCACCAGCCCGCCGTGCGCCTCGACCAGCGCCGCGAGGTCGATGCCCGCGGCCTGGGCGTGGGCGGGCTCCTCGAGCAGCGCCCGGGCGAGGGCCTTCGAGGCGGCCTTGAACTCCGGCAGCCGGCTGCCGAGGTCGGTGAGGCGGAGCTGCTCCTCCTCCGGCACCTGGAGCCCTGCCGACTTGTTGGCGCGGATCAGGGGATAGGTCGGCATCAGCCCGCCGGGGGTGATGCCCATCTGCGACAGCGACTCGGGGTGGTTCGCGCCCTCCACCACGCACTGGTGGCAGAGCTTCGCGTACTGCGCGATCCGCTCGGGGATCACGCGGCCCATGTCGTCCTCGGGCGCGTGGTTGTCGAGGTCGCGCCCGGAAAGGAAGTTCACGGTGGGCACGCCCAGCCGGTAGAGCGGCTCGGCGTCGGTCGAGAACATCTGGGCCTGATCGTGCTGCTCGGGGTAGCCGCTCACCGCGGTCTCGCCCGGCTGCAAGGTGGCCTTCGAGGCCCGCGCGAGCACCTGCTTGGCGAAGCTGTCGCGGCTCGCCCACTGGTGGATGTCGCTGCGCGCGCCCCGCTCCAGGTGGACCTGGCCGATCATGTCCATGTTGACGAGGAGCGCGGTCTTCGCCAGCGGCACCAGGGGCTCCGCCGCGTAGAGCTTCGAGCCGCGCCGGCCCGGCTGGTACTTGTCGGCGTAGCGCAGGCCCTCCTCACCGTCGAAGGTGATGAACAGGACGCTCCGCTTCGGTGGGTCCTTGGCGAGGGCCTGGGCGATGGCAAGCACGCCTGCGCAGCCGGAGGCGTTGTCGTTCGCGCCCTGCCGGGTGTCCTCCTGGCTGTCGTGGTGGGCGGCCACCACGATGAACTCGTCGGCCAGCTTCGGATCGGTGCCGCGCAGGATCCCCGCCACGTTCTGGCCGGGCCACGCCTCGCCCGCGATGTCCCAGGTGAACGCCTGCAGGAAGGAGTCCCCGACCGCGGGCTCGAGCCCGATCGCCTTCATCTGGCTGGCCATCCACTCCGCGGACTTGCGGCCGGTCTCGGTGCCGAAGACGCGGTCCGGGTAGCCCTTGGCCAGGCCGTCCACCAGGCGCATGAGGTTGGCGGCCCCCAGCGGCTCGCGGGGGAGGGCCGGCTGGCCCTTCGCCCCAGGCTGGGCGACCACCCCCGGTGCGCCCTTGTGGACTCCGCCAGTACGCATCGTGCTCCTCAGCGCTCCATCAGGCGTCCGGGTGGACGAAGAGGCAGTTCCACACCGTGGCGTTCTGGATCGTGCCCTGCTGTATCCAGGGCACCACCTCGTCCAGGGTGTCGTCGTTCAAGATCTGGAAGCCGTGCTTGGCCAGCATCGACTCGAGCCGGCGCACGCGCTCGCGGCCGTCCTCGTCGAGGTCCTGGGGCAGGCCGTAGTTCAGCGCCGCGAACGGACCGATATACGACAGCTGCAGGCGGACCTTCTCGAAGAGCACCAGCTCCTCGCTGATCTCGTAGTTGCAGCGGGTCCCCGGGCGCAGGTCCGGGTCCAGGTTCTCCAGGTCTACCAGGAGCGCCTTCAGCGACCGGTTGTCCGTGTCGTAGTCCCAGCTGATGTCCGCGTTGTCGAGCGGGCTCACCAGCGCGCGCTGGGGGTAGTAGTGGATGATGGTCTGCTCGACCTCGGGCGTCATGGTCATCATCGTCACTCCATATCAGCGGCGGGCTGCCCCGCCGAACCGGACGTGCGCCATCGCGCGCACCGTCGAGGATCCCGTGCCGGCCCTAGCCGACATGTGACACCGGGAACCACATTCGGGCTTAGCACGTTTCGCCGAACCCGATCCATGACCCCTGGTTTGCATCCTCCCCCTCAGCCTTTCCCTGACCCACCGAGACTGTACGCGATGTGCCTACATTGGGTCCATATATAAGTGTCGGCCATACGTTGGACGAAGTTTCCCCGAAGTGGGCTTGTCGAGGTGCATTCCTGCGCGGTACCCCGGGGATCCCACCCCCCATGAACCGCATCGCCTTCACGCTCAACGGTCAGCCTCGGGAGGTCGTCGACGCCTCCCCCAACCTGACCCTCCTGCAGTGGCTGCGGGGCCCGGCCGGGCTCCCCGGGACCAAGGAGGGCTGCGCCGAGGGGGACTGCGGGGCGTGCACGGTGGTCCTGGTCGAGCCGGAGGCGCTCGGCGGCCCCGCCTACCGGGCGGTGAACGCCTGCCTGGTGCTCCTGCCGATGGTGCACGGGCGCGCGGTCTACACGGTGGAGGGCCTGGCCGACGGTGACCGGCCCCACCCGGCCCAGGCCGCCCTGATCGAGCAGCTCGGCTCCCAGTGCGGCTACTGCACCCCGGGGGTGGTGATGTCGATGTTCGAGGCCTGCTACCGGACCGACCTCGACGAGGACTGGAAGCTCGACGATCAGATGTGCGGCAACCTCTGCCGCTGCACCGGCTACCGGCCGATCCGCGACGCAGCGCGTCAGGTGGCCGGCACCCGCCCCGCCGACGCCTTCAGCGCCGCCCTCGCCGAGGCGAGGCCGGAGCCCCGGGCCCTGAGCTACGAAGGGGCAGGGGGCCGCTTCTTCATGCCCGAGGACTGGGCCGGGCTCTGGGCCGCCCGCGCCGCCGCGCCCGACGCGGTGCTGGTGAACGGGGGCACCGACGTCTGCCTGCGGATCACCAAGGGGTTCGAGGTGTTGCCGGCCCTGATCTCCCTCGAGGCCCTCGCGCCGCTCCGCGCTCTGGAGGCCCACCCGGACGGCAGCCTCTTCATCGGGGCCGGGGTGCACCTGTCGGACCTCGAGGCCTTCGCCCGGGACCACAGCCCCGCGGTCGAGCGGATGCTCCGCTTCTTCGGGGCCCGCCAGATCAAGAACCGGGGAACGGTGGGTGGGAACCTCTGCAACGCCTCGCCGATCGGCGACCTCGCCCCGATCTTCCTGGCCCTCGG
Organism: Deltaproteobacteria bacterium; assembly: GCA_020632995.1. Classification (GTDB taxonomy): domain Bacteria; phylum Myxococcota; class Kuafuiibacteriia; order Kuafuiibacteriales; family Kuafuiibacteriaceae; genus JACKEN01. The sequence goes on from JACKEN010000013.1 coordinate 51,701, forward strand.
GGCGGTGGCCCACGCCCGCGGCCCCGGCGGCGCCCGCACGATCCCGCTCGACGCCTTCTTCACCGCCTACCGCCAGACCGCCCTCGCCCCGGACGAGATCCTGGAGGCGGTCAGCGTCCCTGCCCCGCCCGCCGGTGACGTGCGGGTGGTGGCCTACAAGGTCAGCAAGCGCCAGGAGCTCGACATCAGCGCGGTGAGCGCCGGGCTCTGGGTGCGCCTCGAGGACGGGGTGGTGGCGGAGGCCCGCTTCGCGTTCGGGGGCATGGCGGCGACCCCGGCCCGGGCCGCTCGGGCCGAGGCCCTGGCCCTCGGCAAGCCGTGGACCGAGGCCACCGCGCGCGCGGCCGCGGCCGGCCTCGACCTCGACTTCGCGCCCCTCGATGACCACCGCGGCTCGGCCTGGTACCGCGGGACGGTGGCCAAGAACCTCCTGGTGGGCTTCTTCCTCGAGACCGAGGGCGGCTCGGGGGCCCCGCGGCTGCCCTATCGCCCCACCGGCACCGTCCAGGTGGTGGCGTCATGAGCCGCACCCCGCTCCATCGGCCCTCGCCGCACGAGAGCGCGCTCGGCCACGTCACCGGACGGGCCCGCTACGTCGACGACCTCGACGCCCCGCCCGGGACCCTGGTGGCCCAGGTGGTGCCCTCGCCGGTCGCCCACGCGCGCATCACCCGGCTCGACGTCACCGCGGCGCGCGCGGTGCCCGGGGTCCACGCGGTGCTCACCGCGGCCGACATCCCGGGGGTGAACGACATCGCCCCGGTGGCCCACGACGAGCCGCTCCTGGCGGAGGGCGAGGTCCACTGCGTGGGCCAGGCGGTGGCGGTGGTGGTCGCGGAGTCCTACGCCGCGTGCCGGGCCGCCGCGAAGGCGGTGGTGCTCGAGCTCGAGCCGCTGCCCGCGATCCTCGACCTCGAGGCCGCGGTGGCGGCGGGTTCGGTGCAAGGCGACCTGCACGAGATGCGGCGGGGCGACGTCGACGCGGCCCTGGCCTCAGCGCCCGTTCGCTTGAGTGGAACGTACAGGACCCCGGGCCAGGACCACTTCTACCTCGAGACCCACGCCGCCCTCGCCCTCCCCGAGGAGGACGGCGCCCTCTTCATCCACAGCTCCAGCCAGCACCCGTCCGAGGTGCAGGCGAAGGTGGCCGAGGTGCTCGGGCTGCCGCGGCGGATGGTGCGGGTGCAGGTCACGCGGATGGGCGGCGGCTTCGGGGGCAAGGAGACCCAGGGCGCGCACTTCGCGGCCCTCGCCGCGCTCGGGGTGCGGGCCACCGGGCGCCCGGTGCGGATCTGGCTGAACCGCGACCAGGACATGACCCAGACCGGCAAGCGGCACCCGTTCTACTCAGAATACGAGGCGGGGTTCGACGAGGCGGGGCACATCTTGGGCTTCAAGGTGAAGACGTGGGCCGACGGCGGGTGGAGCATGGACCTGTCGAAGGCGATCCTGGACCGCTGCCTGTTCCACCTCGACAACGCGTATTACATCCCGAGCCTGTACTTCTTTGGTCAGGTGGCGCGCACCAACACCCCGTCCAACACCGCGTTCCGCGGCTTCGGCGGCCCCCAGGGGATGGCGGTGGTGGAGGAGGTGATGAACCGGGCGGCGGAGCGGCTCGGGCTCGACCCGGCCGAGGTGCGGCGGCGCAACTACTACGGCGACGCGCCGCGCGACCGCACGCCCTACGACCAGGTGGTGGAGGCGTCGCGGAGCGCGCGCATCCACGCGGAGCTGCTGGAGACGTCGGATTACGAGGTGCGGCGAGCCGAGATCGAGGCCTTCAACGCGAGCAGCCGGGTGATGAAGCGGGGCATCGCGCTCCAGCCGGTGAAGTTCGGGATCTCGTTCACCCACTCGGTGCTGAACCAGGCCGGGGCGCTGGTGCTGATCTACGCCGACGGCTCGGTGCAGGTGAACCACGGCGGCACCGAGATGGGGCAGGGCCTGCACACCAAGATGCGCACGGTGGCCGCCCACGCCCTCGGCGTCTTGCCGGAGGCGATCCGGGTGATGGCCACCGCCACCGACAAGGTCCCGAACACCTCCGCCACCGCGGCGTCCAGCGGGGCCGACCTCAACGGGGCCGCGGTCAAGCAGGCCTGCGAGACGCTCCGCGGGCGCCTGGCCGAGGTGGCTGGCACCACGCTCGGGGTGCCGCCGGCCGAGGTGGTGTTCGAGGGCGGCGAGGTGTTCGCGCGGGGCGGGGCGGGGCGCAAGCTGGCCTTCGGCGAGGTGACCCAGGCCGCCTACCTGGCCCAGGTCTCGCTCTCGGCCACCGGCTTCTACCGCACCCCAGACATCCGCTACGACGCCAAGGCGGGGAAGGGGAAGCCGTTCCACTACTACGCCTACGGGGCGGCGGTGGTGGAGGTCGAGGTGAACGGCCTCACCGGCGAGCATCGGGTGCGTCGGGTCGACATCCTGCACGACGTGGGCGACTCCCTGGTGCCCACCATCGACCGGGGCCAGATCGAGGGCGCGTTCATCCAGGGCCTGGGCTGGCTCACCTGCGAGGAGCTGGTGACCGATGCGCAGGGCCGCTTGCGCACGCACTCCCCCGACACCTACAAGATCCCCGCCCTCGGCGAGGCCCCCCCGGACTTCCGGGTGGCCCTCCTCACCGGCGCCACCCAGCACGACGTGGTGCACGGGAGCAAGGCGGTGGGCGAGCCGCCGTTCATGTTGGCGCTCGGGGTGGTGACCGCCCTCCGCCACGCGGTGGCCGCGTTCCTGCCCGCCGGGGCCGAGGTCGGGTTGAAGGTGCCAGCGACGCCGGAGGCGGTGCTGCGGGCGGTGATGGGAGCTTGAGCCTCAGTTTTCGTGGATGGCGGTGAGGACGCTCGCGTACTGGGTGTACTCGCGCAGGTAGTCGTACGGCAGGTACACGTACCCGCCGTCGCCCCAGCAGGTGCCCCAGGAGTTCTTCACGATGATGTAGCCGCCGCCGGAGCCCAGGGGCGCATCCGGGAGCAGCTCGCGGAGCTTGTCGTTATCGAGGTACCCCACCGCGTGCATGATGTGGTTCCCGCGGTTGGTGGACTTCTGGTTGATGGCCGGGATGTCCACGTCGCCCGCCACGTAGTGCACGTACCCGGTCTCCGCCGCGGCGTCGAACTGGTCGAGCACCGGCACCTGGATCAGCACCGGGTCACCGAGGGCGAGGTAGATCAGGATCCGGAGGAACGAGATCTCCTTGTCGTTGCGATCCCAGAGCACGTGCCCGGCCTTGAGCCGGATGCCCAGGAAGTCCGGGTTCTTCTCCGGGACCTCGTAGGCGCAGGCGTTGGTGCTGTTGCACACCACCGCGCTCTGGTGGCTGCTGTTGGAGCAGGTCTCGGTGTAGCCGTTACATGAGCGCAGGAAGCCGCCCCCCTCCAGCTCGTCCCGGATCAGCGAGGGGTTGTAGTTCCACTGGTTCTCGAACGGCAGCAGGTACCCCTCCGCGATCGCGTAGTCCAGGGCGTCCGAGATGTAGTAGCCGTCGTGGCGGTCGTCCCGCAGCCAGTTGAACTTCATCCGGTTGTAGAGGGCCTGCTCCGAGAGGTTGACGCGGGCGTTCAGCCGCCGGTTCACCCAGTGCTCGGTGGCGGAGGCCACCGCGAACGCGCAGCAGGTGCCCCGGCCCGCCTGGTTCTTGACGCAGGTCAGCTTGCTCTTGTGGTTGAAGTCGTGGTTCGCGAAGATGCCCCCGGCCTGGAAGCCACACTGGCCGTCGTCGGCGTATCGATCACCGCCGGTGCCGGTGCCGAGGTCCTCGCTGCAGTCGAACTGGGACGGGAGGATGATCCCCGGGGTCACCTCGATGCCCGCGATGATCCCGTCGTGGAAGCTCACCAGCCGAGCGTTGAGGCTGCGGATGTCTTCCACCGTGTAGGCGATGTTGCTCACGACGTCCGGCTCCGGGAGCTCGAGCTCCTGGCGTAGTGAGGGTGGGGCGGCGTCGTAGAGGGCGCGGTAGATCTCGATCTGGTTGGCGCGGGTGGGGAACACGCGGATCCCTTGGGCGATGGAGTGGATGGCGTCCCGCTCGCTCAGGTTCACCACCTCGCTCGTGGTGCCGTCGTTGAGGTTGATGGCGTGGCGAACCGCGCCACCAGGGAGCAACACCACCGACTCCTGGTCCTCGTTCGGCGCGCCTGGGCTCGGATCGATCCCGGTCGCGGTCATGAAGTCCTGGAGCGTCTTCGTGTCCTCCTCGAGGAGGGTCTCGAGCGCGGCGGCCTGGTCCTCCTCGTCGCTCGCCGCGATCTCGATGATCTTGCCCTGGCTCTCGAGGTCCGCGTACACGTCGTCCGCGATTCGGGTGGCTCCTTCCGGCAACGCGGGGAGCTGCGGCTCGGGATCCGAGCTGCTGCAACCCACCATCGCCATCAAAGTGATTCCTGCTGCTCCGGCACGCAGCCTGACGCACCGCTTCATGTCGAGATCACAGCGCCGTCCGAGATGAGCCGCAAGCTGGTGGAACGGTCGAAATTGAAGCTGACTTGCGGTGGGTCGGCGGGGTCGATTCTGGGCGGATGGAGTCGCCCCAAACGACAGCGTGAGTGTGATCTACCTCAGCACCGCGCGGTCCCGGCCCTCCTGCTTGGCCGCGTAGAGCGCCTGGTCCGCGCGCTCCAGCATCTCGAGGCCGGGCTCCGCCTCCTGCAGGCCGACGATGCCGGCGGAGCCGGTGACGTTGATCGTCTTGCCCTTGTACTCGATGTTCGCGCGACGCAGGTTGTCGAGCACCTTCTCCGTCAGGCGCAAAGCATCTTGCGGATGAGTGCTGGGCAACAAAACGCAGAACTCCTCGCCGCCGTAGCGCACCAGCAGATCGCCCTTTCGCAGGTAGCCGCGGATCAGCACCCCCGCGGTGGCCTTCAGGACCGCGTCGCCGCCCTGGTGCCCGTAGGCGTCGTTGATCTTCTTGAAGTGGTCGAGGTCCAGCATGATGGCCGACAGGGGCTCGCCTGCCGCCTCCGAGAGGGCCACGTAGCGCTCCAGGCTCTCGTCCAGCACCTTGCGGTTGTCGAGCCCGGTGAGCGGGTCGCGGCGCGCCTCGACGTTGGCCTTCGACAGCTCGATGCGCATCTGCTGCACCTGCTGGCCAAGGTGCTTGAGCTCGCCGGTGCGCCGGGCCGTCTGGGCGTCCAGCTGCTCGCCGATGACCTCGGCCGACTTCTTCACCTGCTCCTTGAGCTCGGCCAGGGTCAGCTGGCTCGCCGCGGACTTGAGGGCGGCCAGCTCGTCCGCCATGAGCTGAGCGCCCAGGGCGTCCTGCCGGGCGGACTTCCTGACCCGGGTCATGAGGCCGAGCAGGATGTCCCGGAGCTCCTGGAGGGCCTCCTTCAGCGACCGCTGCTCCAGGGTGCGACGCTCGAGCACGAACTTCCTGAGGTCGGCGTAGGCCACCTTCACCGCCCGGGGCTCAGGGCTGCCCACCTCCGGCAGGTCCCCGATGGGGGCGGGGGTGCCCAGGAGGAGGTGCCGCGCCCACGCCTCGCAGCGGGTGGGGAAGTCCTCCTGATCGGGGGCGTCCAGGTCCACGGCGTGCTGGCCGAGGGTGCGGACGACCGCGGCCAGGGTGTCGGTGGCGGGGTGCACCTCATCATCGGCCGGGGGCAACCCCGAGGTGGTCTCCTCCGCCGTCGCCTTCTTCGAGAACCAACCCATCTCCCAGGGGAGGTTCGGAGGGTCCGGGCAGGGGTTGAGCCGCGGTGCGCCATCGCACGCCGCCTCGGTGCCTGGTAGGCTGCCGCTGTGTCCGAGGGCCAGCAGAGGTTGGGGGCGCTCCTCGTGGAGATGGGGTTCGTGGATCCGGACGAGCTGTCGGAAGCGCTGGTGGCCCAGCGCACCTCCGACAAGCGCCTCGGCAAGATCCTGATCGAGCGCGGCGTGATCACCGAGGATCGGCTGGTCCACGCCCTGTCGCGGCAGCTCGGCATCGAGGCCTGCGATCCGATCATGACCCCGGTGCACCCGGCGGTGCTCGCGATGGTGCCGGCCGAGGTGGCCTTCAAGCACCGGGTCCTGCCGGTGGCCCGCCAGCGGGAGGGGAGCCGCGAGGTCCTCTACGTGGCCACCTCCGACCCCCTCGACCAGGACGCGGCCGGCGCCCTGCGGCGGGCCCTGCCCCAGACCACCCACCTGAGGTGGATGTTGGCGGGGGAGACCGAGATGGACCTCGCCCTGGCCCGGCACTACGGCGCCCCTTCGGAGTCCCGGCGGGCCGCGCCCGCGGTGCCGGCCGGCATGACGGTCATCACCGGCGTCCCGGTGGCGGCGCCGCCCCGGCGGCCGAGCGCGGAGAGCCTGGGCGCTCTGACCAGCCTCAGCACCACCGACGACATCTTCGTCGCGCTGCAGGAGGCGGTGGAGGGGGCCCCGGTCCCGGAGCCGCCGCCCTCTCGGCCCGAGCTGAGGGTGGTGGACGCGACCTGGCTGGGCCAGCACACCCCGGAGCCCGTCTCGGCCGTGGCGCCGCAGGGCAGCGCCCCGTCCGGGCCCGCGACGCGGGAGGACGAGCCGAGCGATCTCCCGTTCCCGTCCGAGGTGCCCGAGGAGCCCCGAGGTCGAGGTCGAGCTGGAGGAGGACGGCCCGGAGTCCCTGATCTCCGATGACCTCGTCCCCAGCCCGGATCCGGCGCCCGCCGCCCTGCCGAAGCCCCCGGCCCGGGCGCCGTCCCTCCTGCCCACGTCGGAGGTGCTCTCCAGGGGCCCGAGCTGGGGCGATCTGCTCGGGGGCTCCGAGGAGGGCAACGACGCCCTCCTCGGGGTGCTGGCGGAGGCCGCGGCCATGCCCGAGGGGACCCCGTCGCTGCCCATCCGCTCCGCCGACCTCCCGGTGATGGAGGACGACGACGAGGACGACGACTCGCCGATCTCGCTCCTGCACGAGCCCGAGCCGCTGGACCCCGAGCACATCTTCAGCCTCGAGACCCCGGTCGAGTTCGAGCGCAGCGTCGAGCCACCCGGTGAGGGGCTGGAGGCGACCCCCGCCTGGGCCGACACCCCGGTGTGGCACGAGCCACCGCCCGAGCTGCCGGTGCCGTCGCCCCTGGAGCGCGAGCCGGAGGAGGCCGAGGACGCCCCGGGTGAGATCACCGAGGTGGACTTCCTGGAGCTGGAGCACGCCCACGCCCGCCGCCTTCAGGAGGCCAGGGCGGCCGCCGCGCCCACGAGCTGGCCCGCGCCCGAGGGCGAGTCCATGGACCTCGACGCCGAGTCCGTGGACCTCGGCTCCGGGTCCCTCGATCTCGCGAGCCGGTCCGTAGACCTCGGGACCGGGTCCGCGGACCTTCCGAACCGGTCCGTGGACCTGGGCAGCCTGCCCCTCGATCCCGACGCCCTGCCCCAGGGGGCCGCCCCCCACACGCCTGCTGCCCCCGCGCCGTCCGAAGAGTCGGCGCTCGAGGGGGCGAGGCTCCTGCTCGGGCGCTTCGCGGCGGGGGAGGCGCTCCCGGAGGCGCAGGTGCAATGGATCTTGCGTTTCTTGGCCAGCGCGGCGCTCCACGCCGACCTGCTCGCCAACGAGGCCGCGCTGCGCTTCGTGGGGCCCCCGCCAGAGTAGGCAGTGCTCAGTGCGCGACCGGGCTCGGGCTCGACTCCACCGGCGGGGCGCCGTGCTCGACCCCGAGGCGGCAGGTGAAGCCCACCAGCGCGCCGCCGCCCGGGCGGTCCTCGGCGTAGGCGCGGCCGCCGTGCACGTCGGCGATGCGGGCCACCAGGGCGAGGCCGAGGCCCAGGGTGCCGCGGGCGCCGTTGGGGGCGCGGTGGAAGGGGCGGAACACCGCCTCCTTGGCGTCGTCGGGGATGCCGGGGCCGTGGTCCTCGACCTCGAAGGCCACGCCGCCGTCCCTGGCCCGGACCCGCAGGAGCTGCGCGCCGCCGCCGTGGACCTGGGCGTTGCGCAGCAGGTTGGACAGGGCCCGCGCGATCAGGGTCGCGTCGGCCGCCACCGCCGGCAGGTCAGCTTGCACGACGAGCGGGACCTCCTGCAGACCGGCCCGCTGCAGGGCGCGGCGGGCGGTGACCTCGGGCTCCATCGGCTGGGCGCTCACGCTCTGGAAGTCGAGGCGGCTGTTGGCCAACAGCTCGCCCACCAACAGATCCATCTCCTGGACCTCGCCGTCGATGTCCAACAGCGCGTGCTGGCGATCCGGCTCCGGCAGGTCGGGGTCGCTCGCCAGCTCGGCCAGGATCCTGAGGTGGCCGAGCGGGGTGCGGAGCTCGTGCGAGACGGTGGCGAGCAGGGTGCGCTGGTCCTCGACCTGGGCCTCGATGCGCCCCGCCATGTCGTTCACGGTGCGGGCGAGGTGGCTCAGCTCGTCGTTCCCGTGCACCGGGGTGCGCGCCCGGTAGCGCCCCGCGCCGATGTCCTCGGCCACCCGGGTGAGGTGGGCGAGGGGGCGGGTGATCCGGCGGGCGAGGAGGGCCGAGCCCAGCCACAGCACCCCGCCCAGCACCCCGAGGAAGATCGCGAGGCGCGCGCCGCTGCCCCGGTGGCGGTCGCGCCCCACGCAGAGGTGGACCGCGCCCAGCTGCAGGCTGTCCTGCATCACCGGGGCGTCCAGCTCGTAGCCGGCGCAGGGCGGGCCGTAGGTGCCCAGCCGCTCGCCGTGGACGTCGCTGACCGCGACGGTGATCATCAGATCCTGGGCCATGCTCCGGGCCAGGCGCTCCCGGGCCGCGGGGTCGTGCCAGGTCTCGGCGAAGCGGTGCCCGGTGAAGCGGACCAGCCGGGCGAGCTCCGCGTCCCACGGGGTGGGGACGGCGATCGAGAACAGGTGCATGGCCAGCCCCACCATCATGAACGTCACGATGATGGTGGCGCCGAAGCCGACGAAGAGCTTTCGGTGCAGGCGCCCGCCCAGGTAGCGCAAGACAGCCTTCATTCGCCGCCCTTCACCAGCACGTAGCCCACCCCGCGCACGGTCTTGATGAGGGCGGGGCTCTTCGGATCGTCCATCAGCTTCTGTCGGAGGTGCGAGATGTGCACGTCGACCGTGCGCTCGCCCACCGTGACGTCGGTGCGGCCGGCCTCGCTGAGGAGCGACTCGCGCGGCACCACCCGGCCGGCGCGGCGCATGAGCGCGACCAGGATGTCGAACTCCAGGCCGGTGAGGTCCACCCGCTGCTCCGCCATCCGGACCTCGCGGGTCTCGACGTCGACCCACAGATCGCCCACCGCGATGCGCTGGGCCAGGGCGTCGGGCTGGGCGCGCCGGAGCACCGCGCGAATGCGCGCGAGCAGCTCCCGCGGTCCGAAGGGCTTCGGGATGTAGTCGTCGGCCCCGAGCTCGAGGCCCACCACGCGGTCCGTCTCGTCGCCCTTGGCGGTGAGCATCAACACCGGGAGCGGGCGGTCCGCGCGGATGCGGCGCAGCACCTCGAGGCCGTCCATGCCGGGCATCATCATGTCGAGGAGCACCACGTCGAAGACGTCCTGGCTCAGCTGGGCGAGGCCCCGCGGGCCGTCGGGGGCGTGGCTCACCGCGCAGTCGTGGGCGCCCAGGAACCGGGAGAGGAGCTCGAAGAGCCGATGGTCATCATCGATGAGGAGCACGCGGACGGTCATGGGCTGCCCCCTCAACCTAGCACCGCGCCCCGGTCGGCGGGGGTCGGGCGGGCGGCGCGAACACTTCTTCACGCGCCTCGAAACACCCCACAACAGTCGGGTCCCATGGTGGCCTCATGCGAACCCGACTCCTCCCCAAGATCCTCATCCTCGTCGGCGCGGTGGCGCTCCTGTCCGGCTTCACGCGCTGCGGGCACCACCACCGGCCCGACCCCGAGCGCGTGCAGAAGCACATCAGCCGCCACGTCGAGGACTTCATCGACGACATCGACGCCACCGAGGCCCAGGCGACCCAGATCCGGGCGCTCGGGCAGCGCGTGTCGGACGAGGTCCCTGACGCGATGAAGCAGCACCGGGCCTTCAAGAAGACCCTCACCGACGCGTGGAAGAGCCCCGCGCCCGAGCGTGAGGGCGTGCACCAGGCCCTGGACGCCCAGAGCCAGCGCGTCACCGCGCTGATGCACCGCATGCTCGACGTCGCCCTCGACCTGCACGACGTGCTGACGCCCGAGCAGCGCCAGGAGATCACGTCCCACCTCCCCGAGGACGAGTGATCGAGCTCCCTACGCGACGAAGATCGTGCGGCTCTTCATGACCTCGCGGTAGCCGAGGCGCTCGTAGAGGCGGCGGGCGGGGTGGTTGTCCTCGTTCACGAGGAGGAACGCCCGCTCCGCCTGGTCGAGCACCCAGCGGGTCACCGCGCTGGTGCCGCGCGTGCCGAGGCCGAGGCGGCGGGCGGCGGGGAGGGTGTAGATGCCCTCCACCTGGCCGGACGAGCCGGAGACGGAGGCGACGTTGCTCTTGAAGAGCAGGCGGCCGCCGTCCATGTGGATCAGGTCTCGCCCCCGGAGCATCCGCTCCCGGATGCGCTCCCGGAACAGGACCGGGTTGCGGCCCTGGGGGTCGTCCTGGGCCTCCTCCCGCGCCATGTCGGCCGACGCCTGCACCAGCTGGTCGAGCGACGAGGCGGTGGCGACCTCCAGGCGCAGGCTGCCCTGCTCGGTGAACTCGTCCCGGTGGACGAGGTAGCCGGCCTGGTCCCGGATCTGCCGCGCCCGAGCCCCGTTGCGCACCATGTAGCGCCAGATCCCGGACACCTGGGCCCGCTCCCCCACCAGCACCCGCACCGCGTTGGCGTGGCGGCGCCCGATGGTCGCGACGTCCTGCAGGCCCACCTCGGAGGTCAGCGCCGGCATCACGATCCCGGTGTCCGAGATATAGGCCAAGCCCTCGATCCCCCCCAGCGCGTCCAGCTCGGCCAGGAGCCAGCCGCGGGGCACCCGGGGGCTCTCCTCGAGGCCCCCCTCCTGGATCCAGCCCGAGATGAAGGTGCACTGGTCCGGTCGGGCGGCGGCGAAGGCGTAGGCCACGGCTCGATGCTCGGGGCCCAGCTGATAGAGGCGACCGGTGCGCACCATCTCGGACAATAACCTCCCTGGCGCATCCGTCCCAGGTCGCGCAACAATGCGCTGGGGTCGCCGAGAACTTATGTCGATGCGGAGGGGCGCGCTCATCGCCGTCATCATGGGGTTGTCCAGCCCGGCCCAGGCGTCCGACCTGGCGGAAGCCCTGAGCGTCGCCCAGGGCGTCATGGGCGACGACATCGTCGAGGGGTTCGAGGAGTTCGTGGACTACGACCCCAACGAGGCCCTCCCGCTCCTCCTCGCCCGGGACCTCAAGCCGACCTCCACCCCGAACGAGCACCCCTGGTTCGAGGACTCGGAGCGGCCCCACTTCTCGGACCTGGGGGGCACCCGGCTGAGCTACGCCCACCTGCAGCAGCACATCGCCCGCGCCTCCGAGGCCACCGGCCTCCCGATCGCCCTCATCGACGCGGTGATCCGGACCGAGTCCGGCTACCGGCCCAACGCGGTCTCCCGGGTCGGGGCCCAGGGGCTGATGCAGCTCATGCCCGCCACCGCTCGCGCGGTGGGGGTCTACGACGCCTTCGATCCCGCCCAGAACATCATGGGCGGGGCGCGCTACCTGCGGAAGCTCTACGACCGCTTCGGCTCCCTGCGCCTGGCGGTGGCGGCCTACAACGCGGGCCCCGCCGCGGTGAAGAAGCACGGCGGCATCCCGCCCTTCAAGGAGACCCGCCGCTACGTGCAGGCGGTGCTGTCGCGCTACCAGAACTCCGACCTGCGCTGACGCAACGGGGCCGCGCCCCCAACGATAACCCTGGCCGTGACGACGGTGCACCCGCACAAGGGCGTGGTCCCCCTCGCCACCCCGGTGGGCTCGCCTGCCCCCTCGGCCCCGCCGCCCCTCGAAGTGGCGCTGCCTCCCGCGGCCTCACCGGGCGCCCTCGAACCTGCCGCGCCTGGCGCGACGGTCGGGGGTCGGGGCCCCGCGTCGGCCGGCTACCTGGCGGTGCTGGGCGTGGAGGCGGAGGGCACCTCGGGGCCGGACGCGTCCAAGGCGCGGCTCGTCGCCCTCAGGTCCGAGCTGGGCGCGGTGCGCGGTGAGCTCGCGCAGGCCACCGCCCGGCTCGATGGCCTCGTCGGTGTGCTGAACGCCGCGGTGCGGGACGCCGACCAGCTCAGGGGTCAGCTGGCGCAGCTGGAGAGCGCTCGGCGTCGAGCCACCAAGAAGAAGAAGGGCCTCGGGGCCCTGCTCACCGTGGCCGGGTTCGCGGTGGGCGGGCCGCTCCTGGGCAACCTGGTCGGCTTCGCCACCCTCAAGTCGGTGGCGGACATGGACAAGGCCCTGCGCAGCGGGGCGCGGAAGCTCGCGGACGCGGAGGGCCGGGTTCGGACCCTGCAGCAGCAGCGGGACGGCCTCACCCGCGACAAGGCGCAGCTGGACGCCCGGGCGACCGCCCTGGCGGCGCGCCATGCGGCGTTCGAGGTGGCGGCGGACGAGGCGGACTCCGCCGCTCCCGAGGCGCGGCTCCGCCTGCTGGGGGCGGCCACGCAGGAGGCTCGGCGGCAGCTGACCGACAACCGCGCCTTGCTCGGGGACGTCCACGCCCTGTCCCGTCGCGCCGCCGCCCTCGGCGTCGAGGCGGAGGCCTTGAAAGCGAGCTTGCAGAGCGAGGTCACCCGGCTGGAGGCCGAGGTGGCGGCGCTGGAGCGCGAGGTGCAGGCGGCGATCTTCGAGCTCGGCTTCGCCGCGGTGGCGGCGGCGCGAGGGTTGGGGATCCTGGCCGCCCGCGAGGCCGGCGTCTTGAAGGCTGCCTTGCGGGTGGCCCGCACCGCCGACGCACCGCCCGAGGCCCGGAGCGCGGCGCTCGCCCGGACCCTGATCGCCATCGCGTTCCCTGCTGACGCGACGCTGGCTCGAGCGGTGGCGGAGGCGGCGGTGGGGACCGCGCTGGCTCCTGGCGCTCCGGATCCCCACGCGCTGGCGGAGGCGCTGGCGAGCGCCGGGCTGGCCGCGGCGGAGCGTGCGCTCCTCGATGCGGCCCTGGCGCTGCCCGACGAAGAGGGTGACGCGCGCGGGCTCAGGCAGGTGGTCGCAGCGGTGCTTGCTCTGCCGTCCGCGCGGCGAAGCGACGCCGCCTCCGTGTATCGGGCCCTGGCCGCTGCGCCGGCGTCATGACGCCTTCTGCTCGGGGCGCTCGGGCACCATCTCGTTCACGCGGACCTTGATCGGCTCCACGATCTTCATGCTCTTGCCGTAGCGCCGCAGCTTGCCGAGCACGGTCAGGGTGACCTCGTGGCCCCGCGCGATGAGGAGGAGCCCGGTGCCCGCCCGGACATCCTGCTCCAGGATCATCCCCTCCGCGAGGTCGGCCAGGCGCACGCTCCGGGTGGGGCTCACCTGCTGCTTCACCCGCAGCCCCTCCAGGGTGGTGATCAGCTCGGGTGAGTATTCCCTCGGCGCGGCCTTGAGGTTGGTCAACGCCTCTTGCGCGTCCGCCCCTCGGTGCACCTGGCTGTCGAAGGCCGCCGCCACCCGCAGGAGCTGGGCTCCGAGGCGCGCCGGATCCGCGCTCGCGGTCTCCAGCGCGGGGCGGGTGAGGGGGCGGACGTTGAGCTGGTGCTCGACCATCTCCGCCACCTTCTCGAGGCGCGGCACCTTGGCGATCAGGCGGGCCGCGGTCTTGGGGTGTGACTCGTAGGCCTCGCGCTCGTCGCGGCTGAGGTCGACCCCCGCGTACACCTTGTCCATCAGCTCGTTCGGGAGGGTCACGCAGCCGATCTGGGAGACCATCGCGGCGACGCCGTACTGCCAGCCGTCGGGGAGCGCGAGGCGCTCCACCATGTGCTCGACGATGGTCTGGATGCGGGCCGCCTGGCTGAAGGCGGCGGGGTTGGTGAGGCTCAGGGTCTCGGTGAGGACCTGGAGGGTGCCGCGGAGGGTCTGCTCCAACAGGTCGCGCTCGGCGCGGATCAGCCGGTGGTGCTCGAGGGCCGCGGTCAGCGTCTTCTCGAACAGCTCGGCCGGGCAGGGCTTGGTGAGGAAGCGGAACAGGCCACCCTCGTTCACCGCGGCCACCGCGGCGTTGGTGTCTGCGTGCCCGGTCAGCATGACGCGGACGGTGTCGGGGCTCAGCTCCTGGGTGCGGGCGAGGAACTGGATGCCGTCCATGTGCGGCATGCGCAGGTCCGAGATCACCACCGCGAAGGGGCCCTCGCTCTGGATGGCGGCCAGCCCCTCCATCGGCCCGAGGGCGGTGGTCAGGTCGAACTTCTTGCGGAGCGTCCGACGGATCCCGTCCAGGACCCCCTGCTCGTCATCGACGCAGAGGATGCGGTTGTTCATCGAGCACCTCCCGCGTGGCTCTTGGCCCACGCAAGCCAGCTTTCGAGGTGTGCGCCGGCGCCGAGCTGCTCGGCCAGCGACTCGAGGTCAGGGGGATCACGGTCCTCGTCCACCTGCTCGAAGGCGGGCGCGGTGGTCTCGATGATCCGTTCGGCAAGATGTGTTGCGCTGAGGGCCCCGAACCCGGCCTCCAGCGCCCGAGCCTCGTCGTGGTGGTAGGCCACCGCCTCCACCGTGGCGTCGGGGAGCCCCCAGAGCCCGAGGAGGTAGGCGCCCACCGCCCCGTGGGTCGCGCCCAGGTGCTCGGCCTCGAGGTCGGAGAGGGCCGTGTCCGCGTCCTTGGCCGCCCTCACCAGGCCCCTCAGGAGCTTGGGTTGCCGCGCGCCGAGCACGAGGTAGCCGGTGTCGTGCAGGAGGCCGGCCAGGTACGCCACGTCCCGGGTCACCGCGTCGCCGTCGAGGTCGATGATCATCTGGCGGGCGAGCATGGCCACCGCCTGGCTGTGGCGCTGCATGCGCTCCAGGCTGAGGCCCGCCGCCTTGGCCGGGCCCAGCTCGCTGAACACGTGGGCGGAGAGGATGAGGCCGCGCACCAGGTCCACCCCGAGGTAGCTCACCGCCTGGATCGGGTCGGCGACCGGGCGGTTGAGCCCGAAGTAGGCCGAGTTGACGAGCTGCAGGATGCGGGTGGCCATGCCCGGGTCCTTGGCCACCAGGCCGCCGACCTCGTGCATCGAGGCGTCGCGGCCGAGGGCCGCCACCACCTTGGCGTACAGGTCGGGGAGGGCGGGCAGGGCGTCCATGCCGCCGGCGAGGGAGCGCAGGGCGGGGGAGGCGAGGGTCTCCCGGAGGTTCACCGCCCGCTCGAGGGTCGAGATCAGCTGCTCGGCCTCGCAGGGCTTGGCCAGCACCTGGTGGGTGGGACCCACCGACTTGAGGAACGCGTCCTGGGACGAGTAGCCGGTGAGCACCATCCGGATCGTCTCGGGATGGCGCACCGCGACCTCGCGCAGGAGGGTGATGCCGTCCATCTTGGGCATCCGCATGTCGGACACCACGACGTCCACCGGCGTGCCCTGGAGGAGGTCCAGCGCCTCCGCCCCGCTGTTGGCGACGAGCACCTTCCAGGCGTTGCGGTAGGGCCGCAGCATGCGCTGCAGCCCCTGCAGCACCTGGGGTTCGTCGTCGACGAACAGGATGCGTCGGGCCTCCGCGAGCAATACGTGATCCTCCGGACGCTTCAGTCGGTGGTCCGGAGGGGAGGATGAGCAGCCATTTTTCAAACCGTAGGGCGACTCTCCCAGGCGGCCCGAGCGTCCAGGCCGTGGCGCTCGAGTCCGGGGATGACGACCTCCTCCACCGTGGCGTGGAAGATGTCGCGGGCGAGGGCGCCGTCGCAGGCCCCGAGGGCCATCGCGCCGGCGGGGGCGGCCACCGGCGAGAGGTTGGCCAGCTCGTGGGCCTCGAGGTGGGCGAAGGCCACCCGGAGATAGTCGGAGAGGCGCTGGCGGAGCGCGTCGTCGAGCGGGTGCTCGGCGAGGAGGGTCCAGCCCAGGCGCGCGTGCCCCACCTCGTCGCCGAGGATGCGCTTCAGCACCCCGGCGAGGGGGGAGTCGTGGAGCGCCCGGCGCTCGGCGTCGATCAGCGCCACCGCCACCGTCTCGGACAGGCACGACACGCTGAGCACGTTGCGCATCAGCGCCTCGAGCGGCGACGCGGCGTCGGCGTGGACGGGCAGGGGCGCGAGGGCGGGGAGCTCACCCGCCGGCTCCGCCCCCAGGGCGTGGAGGACGCCGGCGCACAGCCGCGCGTGGTGGAGCTCCTCGGCCACCATCTCCGCGACCGCGGCCTGGTGACGGGGCGCGACCTCCGCCGCCATCAGCTGAGGCACCAGGCCCGCGAACACCCGGGCCGAGGCGTGCTCGTTGAGCATGCGCCCGCGCCAGGTGTTCTCGACCACCGTGCGCTCCATGGGGGAGAGCGTGGGCACATCGGTGAGGGCCGGCGCGTAGGTCGGGGCCTCCCTCGACAGATCGAGGCGCGCCATCACGCGACCTCCGGCGGGGCGGGCGGGCCCCACGCCGCGCAGCCCTGGTCCCAGTTCCAGCCCACGCGCTCGCAGCAGGCCAGGTAGTCGTCCGGGGTCATCGCGGCCTGATCGCAGAACTCACCTCCGTCAACCAGGCTTGCGTCGGAATCCAGGCCGGTGTCCGGCACCACCCCAGCATCGCCGACGACGATCACCCCCGCGTCCACCGCCTGGCCCTCGGCCCGGGCGACCCCGGCGTCCTCGGGGTCGGGCGCCTGGGCCTGGAGCTGCTCGAGCGGGGTGGTCCCGCAGGCCAGCCCGGCGCCGCCGAGCATGGCCACCTGGGCGGCGGCCCGGAGGGCGCGGCGCCGGATGTCGGAGCGTTGAGTGATGCTCATGCTCTTAGATTAGCTGAGGTCATTGAGCTTGGGTTGCTGTATGTTCTGAATGGGATTGTACGGTCATGCCGAATAATTGTCTCGACCTCGAGTCCATCCGCTGCTTCCTCGCCGCCGCCCACCACGGGGCCTTTCGGCCCGCGGCGGCGGCGGTGCACCTCTCCCCACCCGCGTTCGGTGACCGGATCCGGCGCCTGGAGGAGGACCTGGGCGCGCGGCTCTTCGAGCGCACCACCCGCAAGGTCCGGCTGACCGAGGCCGGGCGGCGCTTCGCGGAGGAGGCGGAGCGCTTGCTGGAGGCGGAGGCTCGCTGCCGGGCCCGGGTCCTCGCCGATGGGCAAGAGGCCTTGCCCTTCGAGCTGACGGTGGGCACCCGCTTCGAGCTCGGCCTGTCGTGGCTCCTGCCCAGCCTCGACACGCTGAGCGCCGCGGCGCCCGAGCGGACCCTGCACCTGTCCTTCGGGGACACCGCGGATCTGCTGCGCCAGCTGAGGCGCGGGGAGATCGACGCCCTGGTCACGAGCGCGCGGCTCGCCCTGACCGACCTCGAGTACGCCCCGCTCTTCGGCGAGACGTACACCTTCGTGGCGGCCCGCGAGCGAGCACGAGCCCAACCCCTGCGGCGCGCCGCCGACGCCGCCCGCCACACCCTGGTGGACGCAGACCGGGACCTCCCGCTCTTTCGCTACTTCCTCGACGCGGTGCCCCCCGAGCCGGCCTGGCGCTTCGCCCGGGTGGAGCGGATGGGCACCATCGCCGCGGTCCGTCAACGCATCCTGCACGGCCACGGGGTCGGGGTGCTGCCCACCTACTTCATCAGGGACGACCTGAAGGCCCGCCGCCTGGTGCGCCTGTTCCCCAAGGTGACCTTGATGTCCGACATGTTCCGGCTCATCTGGCCGGCCGGTCACCGGCGCGCGCCGGAGCTGCGGGCGCTGGCGGAGAGCCTGGCGAAGGTGCCCCTCGGGTGAGGCGGCGGCGGTTGCCCGCGACCCGCCCGCTCCGGCAGTATGCACCCATGCACGTGCGGCCCCTGGTCACCGTCGAGGCCTATCTGGCGCTCGAGGCGGTGGAGACGGTGCATCGCCACGAGTTCTGGGACGGCGACCTGTGGGCGATGACCGGGACCACCCCGGAGCACAACGACCTCGTGCGGGCGGTGGTGCGCCAGCTGGATGACCAGCTGGCGGGCGGTCCCTGTCACGCGTACAGCGAATCCATCCGGACCCGGGTGTCTGCGACCCGGTACCTGTACCCGGATATCGTCGTGGCGTGTCCGCCGGACTTCGAGCGCGCGCACAAGCCGCCGACCCTCCTCAACGCGAAGGTGGTGGTGGAGGTGCTCTCGGAGTCCACTGCGAGCTTCGACCGGGGGGACAAGCTCGCGGCCTATCAAGCCGTCGACACCGTCACCGACGTCCTGCTGCTCGCGAGCGACGGGTTCGATGCGGCGCACTACACCCGGGCCGAAGGTGGTTGGCTCATGCGGGCCTGCCCTCGAGACGTGAAGCTCTCGCTCGCGGGGGTGAGCGCCGTGCTCGATCTGGACGCCGCCTATCGCGCCGCCGGCCTCTAGGAGCTCAGTCTTCGAACGTGAAGTCCTGGTACGTGCAGTCGGTGCCGAGGATCGAGCCGTACACCGACATCGAGCCCTCGTGGCTGCCCTGCGGGAACGCGATGGGTGCGCCGATCGCCAGGTCCACCGAGAAGCTTGGGTCCGAGAGGGTGTCGATGAGCGCGTCCACCGTGAGGGAGCCCTCGGTGCGGTTCACCGCCTCGATCCACACCTTGCCTGCGATCCAGCCCTCGAAGTTCACGAAGCCCGGGGTCTTGTTGGCGTTGAAGGCGGCGAGATCGGCGCGGAAGTCGTTGGCCCCGCCGCTGCCGCCGTTCGGGAACGGGACCACCTGGGAGACGAGGACCTGGTCCAGGCCACCGGTGCCCGGGCAGTAGGCGTTGGTGGCGCTGGCCGCCTTGAGGTTCGTGGCCAGCTGGTCACCGGCGGGGGAGATGGAGGCGAGGTCGACGCGGAGGGTGCGCAGGTGGGCCTTCCGCACCGGATCCACCGCGGCCCACTCCGCCGCGCTGAGCTGGGGCGGCGGCATGCCCATCCGGAGCTGCCTCGCGCCGTCGATGATGCCCTGGACGAAGGTGGTGGCCGCGCTCGCCACCGGGACCATGGCGATGCCGACCCGCAGATCTTCGCCCAAGAGCTCCGGGCTGCCCACCCGCGCCTCGAGCCCGGCCACCCACCGGAAGAAGTACGCCTGCGCGACGTCCGTCTTGGTGCTGGTGGCGCGATAGCTGGCGAGCGGGATCATCTCCTCGCTGAGGCCGGCCTCGGTGAGCGCGTCGACGATGCCCAGGTAGCCGCTGTAGCCATACGGGTCCAAGGCGGAGGTGTTGACGTTGTCGGCCGCGCGCACCGCCACGTCGGCCTCGCCGTCGGTGGTGATGGTGAGCGGCGCTTGGGAGAAGGCGAAGATGTTGCCGGCCGGGAGCGCGTGTGGAGACCGGTGCAGGAGGTGGCGGGTGATCGTCTCGCCCTCCAGTCGGTAGCTGGCCCGGGTGTTCCACACCATCTCGTCCGGCACCTCTCGGCGCAGGTGGGTCGCTCCGCTGTAGGTCCCGAAGAACGGGACCCGGCGCTCGATGATGGTCGGCAGCATGGCGCTGGAGGTGGGTGAGCCCATGCTCCCCACGATCGCGAAGGCGTGGCGCCCGCTGGCGTCGACGCTGCCGGTGACCTCCTGCACCAGCTGCGCGCTCTGCTGCGGATCGTAGGCGTCGTCGCGCACCTCGTGCACGAACTGGCGACCTTCGGGGTGCGCGCGGTTGTAGGCCGCGAAGGCGGCCTGGACCCCGTCCGTCATGCCCTCGCCCAGGTCGCGCAGGGACCCGGAGATGTCCGCGATGCCCACCGTGCGGACCATCGCGGCGGACACCCCGTCCACCACCATCCCGCCGGTGGCGTCGTCCGAGCAGAAGCCGGACGCAAGACAGGTTGCGCCGGCGCCGAAGGCGGACGCGCATTGGCTGTCCGCGGTGCAAGGCATGCGCTCGAGGAGCAAGGCGCTGCAGCCGGTGAGCCCGACTGCCGCAAGGCAGGCTACGAATGAACTGGAGATATGCATGGTCGTCTTCGCCGGGCGACGCGGTCAGGCTCAGTAACACACTCTGTTGCTCATGACCGCGTCGTGACAGACATATGACAGTCATAGCAACCTACCTTGCCGTACCATCGAGGCGTTTGCTGCGGCGCGAAATGTTCTCAGCCCGAGAAAAGCAGCCAATCGTAGGAAGTTCGCCCACGCCTTCTACCGTCGCGATCTCTGTGGCAGCATGCCGGCCAATTCACATGATGGGGATCGTACTCGACAGTGGCGCGCTGCGGCGCCTCGTGTTCACCGGCTGTATGCTCTTGGTGCTCGGCGGCGCTCCATCCGTGGGCAGAGCGGAGGACGCCGCGGCGTTCCGCGCCACCGTAGACAAGGGCCTCGAGGCCTATCGCAACCGCGACTACGCGGAGGCGATCCAGCTCTTCGAGGCAGCCTATGCCATGCAGCCTGCGCCGGAGCTGCTCTACAACGTCGCCCGCTCCTACGAGAAGGCGCTCCGCCGCAACGAAGCCATCGTCGCCTACGAGCGCTTCCTTGCCGAGCCCGGCAGCACCGCCGCGCAGCGCAACAACGCTCGAACCGCGCTGGATGAGCTCCGCAAGGAGGAGAAGGCGCTGGCTCAGGGAGGCGCCTCGGTGGATCAGCTCGACCTCGCGGCCCCTCGCCCGAGCAGCGCCGCCGTCGGTGCGCCGGGTGTGACGACGAGGCCGCCGAGCGATGGCCCCTCCGGCGCCAGGATCGCGAGCTACGCGCTCTTCGGGGTGGGCGGGGCCGCCCTCGCCACCGGCGCGGTGCTCGGCATCCTCTCCTCGAGGGCGGGTAACGACGCCAGCCAGCAGTGCAGCGACGGGCTCTGCCCCGAGGCGGCCAAGGCGGACGTGGATCGGCAGCGGAGCCTCGGGCTGGCGGCCGACGCGTCCTTCGTGGCGGGCGGCGTGGCCGCGGGCGTGGGCCTGGTGCTCTTCCTGCTCAGCGGAGACGACGACGGGCGGGTCGCGGTGGCGCCCGCGATCGGCGGCGACGGGGCGGGGCTGGTCCTCTCCGGCGCGTTCTGACGCGTCGTCCCATATCGAGCGGCGGCGGCGGAGGATCCCGGTGCTCCCGAAGGATTTGCAGCGACGATGACCTCGGCCTCAAGTATGCTCGCCCGCCATGCGCCGCTTCTGGGCCGACGTCACCGAGCCGATCCTGCGCCAGCGCGACGTGCGCCGGGTGGTGGAGATCGGCTCCCAGTCCGGTGAGAGCACCCGGCGGCTCCTCGAGCTGTGCGGCGAGCTGGGCGCCCACGCCGACATCATCGACCCCCTGCCGCCCGAGAATCAGGACGCCCTGGGCTCGCTCATGGCTCGGCATGGCACCCTGCACCTCGCCCGGAGCCTCGACGTGCTCGGCCAGCTCCCGGTGGCCGACGCCTACCTGATCGACGGCGACCACAACTGGCACACCGTGCATCACGAGCTGTTGGCCATCGACGCCCGCGTCCGCGAGACCGAGAGCCGCCCGCCGGTGATCCTCATGCACGACGTGGGGTGGCCGTACGCGCGGCGCGATCTGTACTACGATCCCGCGACCGTCCCGGCCGAGGCGCGTCAACCCTTCTTGCGCGCCGGCGTGCACCCCGATCGCCCCGACGCCGACCCCTCGGGGGGCATGAACCGGCACCTGACCCACGCGAAGCTGGAGGGCGGGCCGAGGAACGGGGTGCTCACCGCGGTCGAGGACTTCCTGGCGCTCCGGCCCGAGGCCTACCGTTGGTGGTCGCTCCCGGTGTTCCACGGCTACGGCTGCCTCGTCGCGACCTCCGAGCTGGAGGCCCCCTATGCGCAGACGATCGCGCGGCTCTGCACCGAGAACGCGCCCTTGCTGTCCCTCGCCGCGAAGGTCGAGCGGGGTCGCGTCGAGGCGCTGATCGCGGTGGAGGCGGGCCGCTATCAGCAGCGGGCCGAGCGCGCGAGCCTCGAGGCCGGCTTCGCGCGCCGGGAGCTCGAGCTCAAGGCGCAGATCAAGAAGCTGGAGGCGCGGATCCAGGAGATCGAGGGCTCGCGAGGCTACCAGGCGCTCGAGCAAGCGCGCGCGGTGCGGCGCCGTCTCCGGCGCCTCCGGCCCGGTGGGTAATCGCTCGCTCCCGGGAAACCCAAAGCACGATCAGGGGTTACAATCGTGATGCGCCGGTGGCATCTTTGCCGATGCCCCGCCATGACCGCGCCTCCGTCCGCCCTCTTCATCGCGTATCACTATCCCCCCCGGGGCGGGGTGGCGGTCCTGCGCACCATCAAGTTCCTCAAGTACCTCCACCGCTTCGGGTGGCGGCTGAAGGTCCTGACCCTCAAGACCCGGCGCTACGTGGTCACCGATGACACCCTGGGGGCCGAGGTGCCCGACTCGGTCGACATCGTGCGCCTCCCCGACCCCGGTCCCGCCATCAGCAAGGCGGCCCTGGCCCTCACCCGCAAGCGCTTCGCGGCGCGGGGCTTCCCTGACGTCGAGTCGTGGTGGGTGCCGGCCGCCGCCGCGGCCGCGGTCGACGCGGTGGTGCGCGGCCGGATCCCGGTCATCTACACCACGTCCCCGCCGCACTCGACGCACCTCGTGGGGGAGTGGTGCAAGCGGCTCACCGGGGTCCGGTGGGTGGCCGACTTCCGCGACACCTGGGCCGACAACCCGTACTTCGTCGAGCCCGCGGGCTGGCGGCGGCGCTGGAAGGAGCGCTTGGAGCGCCGGGTGGTCGAGACCGCGGACGTGATCCTGGCCAACACCCCCCAGGCCCTCGACGCCTTCGTCGCGCGCTACCCCGCCCACGCGGAGAAGTTCGTGTGGCTCCCCAATGGCTACGACGACGATGACTTCGTCACGGTGCCGGCTCCTCGGCCCACGCCCCACCCGCTGACCCTCATGTACGTGGGCTCGGCCGGGGGCACGCGGCCCCTCGATCACTTCTTCGCCGCCCTCGACGAGCTGCGCCGCGCGGGCGTGCCGGGCGCGGCCGAGCTCGAGGTGGTGTTCGTGGGGCCCATCTCGGTGAAGGTCCAGCGACAGGTCGAGGCCCTCGGGCTCGGCGCGCAGGTGCGCTTCACCGGCCAGCTCCCGCACGCGGAGGCGGTGGCCGAGATGTACAACTGCGACGTGCTCCTGCTACTCCAGTTCGCCGATCATGGCGGCAGCACCGCGCTCCCCAGCAAGGTCTTCGAGTACATGAAGGCGAGGAAGGTCATCTTCGGGATGACCTGCGAGGGCCCGACCTCGGAGCTCATCCGCCAATACCCGGCGGGCTTCGTCACCGCCCCGGACGACGTCCCGGCCATTCGGGAGGTCCTCGCGCGCCTGTTGGACCTGCACCGGCGGGGCGCGCTCCCCACGGTGGATGACGACGACGATCACATCGAGCGCTTCAGCCGCGAGGCCCTCACCCGTCAGCTCCATGACATCATGATCGGGCTCTTGACGGTGGAGGAACAATCCGAGCATTCAGACCCGGGCCGGCGGCGATGGCGCCACAAGCCCCGCGCGAACATGAGCTGAGATGAACCGGGATAGTGATACCGCCAAGCAGAGCGGCGGCCGTCGAGCATTGACCCGCAAGGTGGCCTCCTTGCTGCGGAAGGTGGCCAGGCGGCGCACGGTCGTCACGAAGATGCAGGAGAAGGTCCGGGACGATCTCCAGGCGGCCTGGGAGGACTCGCGGCTCAGCCACGAGTACCTCAAGATGAAGTTCAAGGTGAGCGCGCCCCAGGATCTCCGCCTGCATCTGGGCTGCGGTACCCAGCACAAGGACGGCTTCCTGAACATCGATCATCGCAGCACCAAGGCCACCGATCTGGTCTGCGATATCCGCAATCTGCCTTTCCCTGATGGCTCCGCCGCCCACATCGAGAGCTACCACGTGATCGAGCACGTCCCTCACGTCGAGGTGCAGGCCATGTTGCGGGAGTGGCACCGGGTCCTGAAGCCGGGCGGCACCATGGTGGTGGAGTGCCCGGACTTCGACGAGGCGGTTCGGGAGTACATCCGCGGCAACGAGGCCCGGATCTACAACATCTTCGGCCTGCAGCGCTTCAAGGGGGACTTCCACCTCTACGGCTACAACCAGCGTCGGTTGCGCGAGGTCCTCGAGGCGTGCGGCTTCGAGGCCGTGGAGTTCAAGGAGCCGCAGGACTACCACAAGGACCTCGAGCCCTGCATGCGGGCCGAGGCGCGCAAGCGCGCCTGAGGCGTCGATGAACCGCAAGTGGGGCGCCTACTATCTGGCGACGCTGCCCCCCCTCGGCGTCTCCATGTTCAACGTCCTCGCCGTGAAGGGCGTACTCTCGCGGCTGTCGCCTCGGTCACGGCCGGCCGGGGCTCGCCCCCGGGTGTTGATCCTCGCCTACCTCACCGAGGAGAACGCCAGCGCCCGACACCGCGCGTACAAGTACGTCCCGTACCTCGAGCAGGCGGGCATCGACTGCGACGTGGTGGCCCCCGCCGACCGCGAGACCTACAAGGCGCTGTTCGCCAAGGGGAACGACAAGACGCGCCACCGCTACTTCGTGCGGGTCATGATCAACCGCTTCATGGCGATGCTCCGCGCGAACGAGTACGACGCGGTGATCCTGCAGCGCTCGATCCTGGGCGAGCTCTTCTACGACCCGCCGCTGTTGGTCTTCGCCCTGAAGCTGATCAACCCGAACCTGGTCTACGACTTCGACGACGCGATCTTCATGCTCCCGCCCCAGTCGGTGCGGAGCAAGAGCAAGGTCCTCAACCAGCTCGCGCGGCTCCGGCACGAGGCCAACTGCGCGATGAGCCGCGTGGTCATCGCCAGCACGCCCGAGCTCGAGGCCTCGGTCCACGACAAGCGCAGGGTCCGGGTGGTGCCGACCCCGGTGGACGTCGAGCGGTACCCGGTGCGCGTCCACACCGCGCGCAGCCCGGTGGTGATCGGCTGGACCGGAGGCCCGGGCAACCTGAAGTTCCTCGAGCTGGTGGCGGAGCCCCTCCGTGAGCTGGCCCGCCGGCACCCGCTGGTGCTCGAGATCGTGTCGTCGCGGCCCTACGAGATGCCCGAGGTGCCCACCCGCAACGTGGAGTGGTCCCTCGCGGTGGAGTCCTCCAACATGGCGGACTTCGACATCGGCATCATGCCGCTGGAGGACAACGTCTACACGCGCGGCAAGGCAGGTTTCAAACTCCTGCAGTACATGGCGTGCGGCCTCCCGGTGGTGGCCTCCCCGGTGGGGATCAACAGCGCCATCGTGCAGCCCGGCGTCACCGGCTACCTGGCCCGCACCCCGGCCGAGTGGGTGGAGCACCTGGAGCGCCTGATCACCGACCCCGCCCTGCGCGCCTCCATGGGGGCCAAGGGGCGCAAGATCGTGGAGGCGGAGTACAGCTACGACGTGTGGGGCCCGCGGCTGGCAGACATCGTACGCGAGGCGATCCAGCCGAGCTGAGGAGGCCGACTTCAGGAGATGACGCCGCGGCTCTTGAGGTCCTCGGCCACCAGGATCGCGCCCTTGGCCGCGCCCGCCTTGGTGTTGTGCGACACGAGCACGAACTTGATGCCGTTCTCGCCCAGGACGTCGTCCTCGCGCAGGCGGCCCACGCTGGTGGTCATGCCGCCCTGGGTGTCGCGGTCCAGGCGGGGCTGGGGCCGGAAGGGGTCCTCGTGCACCCAGATCCAGTCCTTGGGCGCCGAGGGGTGGGTGCGCGGGTTCATGTCCTTGCCGAAGGAGCGCAAGGCAGCCTTCACTTCGTCGAGGCTGGCCGGCTTGTCGAGGGCGACGGTGACCGCCTCGGTGTGGCCGTCGAGCACCGCGACGCGGGTGCAGGTGGCGGAGACCAGGATGTCGGCGGGGACGATGCTGTCGTCGCCCACCACCCCGAGGATCTTCTTGGTCTCCTTCTCGACCTTCTGCTCCTCGTTGCGGATGAAGGGCACCACGTTGTCGACGATGTCCTGGGCGATGACCCCGGGGGAGCGGCCAGCGCCGCTCGTCGCCTGCATCGAGGTCAGGATCACCTTCTTCACCCCGAAGTGGGTGTGGAGCGGGGCGAGCGCGACCGCGAGGCCGGTGGTGGTGCAGTTGGGGATCGGCACCACGAACCCGCTCCAGCCGCGGCGCTCCCGCTGCACCTGGATCAGGCGCGCGTGCTCACCGTTCACGGCCGGGATGATGATCGGGACGTCCGGCTCGTAGCGGAACGCGCTGGCGGTGCTGATCACCGGGACCCGCTCCGCGAAGCGCGACTCCAGCTCCCAGGCCGGCTCGCTCTCGACCGCGGAGAACACCAGGTCGACCCCCTCGAGGGACATCTGGGTGGCCTCGACCACCTCCATGTCCCCGAAGCGGTCCAGGGCGTCGGGGGTGTCCCACCACGCGACCTGGCCGGAGGGCTGGGTGAGCGCCTGCCGGTACGACTTGCCGGCGGAGCGGGCCGAGGCGGCCAGCCGCACCACCTCGAAGAACGGGTGGCCCTGGAGGGCGGAGAGGAACTGCTGACCGGCGATGCCGGTGGCGCCAACGACGGCGCAGCGAATGGTCATCCCAAAGGTCTCCTAGTCGTCGTCGTCCAGGGCCTCTCGGTACATCGCCTCCGCGATCCGGTGCGAGGAGCCCTCGAGGCGCTGCCGGGCGGCCCGGATCTTCTCCAGGTCCACGGACTCGTAAACCGCCTTCAGGGCCTCGATGTCTTCCTTGATGTCGGCGATGTCGTCCTCGGTGAGCATGGACGCGTACTCGGCCAGGCTCTTCTCCGTGGTGTAGATCAGCCCGTCGGCGATGTTCCGCTCGTCGGCCAGCTCGCGCTTCCTGGCGTCGTCGCCCTTCGACGTCTCCGCCTCCGACACCATCCGCTCGATCTCGTCCTCGGTGAGGCCGGACGAGGCGATGATCTTGATCTGCTGCTGCTTGCCGGTGCCGAGGTCGCGGGCCGACACGTGCACGATGCCGTTGGCGTCGATGTCGAAGGTGACCTCGATCTGCGGCACGCCGCGCGGCGCGGGCGGGATGCCCACCAGCTGGAAGCGGCCGAGGGTCTTGTTGTCCTCCGCCATGGGGCGCTCGCCCTGGAGGACGTGCACGTCCACGATCGGCTGGTTGTCCTGCGCGGTGGAGAACACCTGCGCCTTCTTGGCCGGGATGGTGGTGTTCCGCTGGATGATCGGGGTGAAGACGCCGCCCGCGGTCTCGACGCCGAGGGAGAGCGGGTTCACGTCGAGGAGCAGGACGTCCTTCACCTCGCCCTTGAGGACGCCGCCCTGGATGGCGGCGCCGATCGCCACCACCTCGTCGGGGTTGATCTTCTTGTTGGGCTCGATGTCGAAGAAGCTCTTCACCACCGTGACCACCCGGGGCATCCGGGTCTGACCGCCCACGAGGAGGATCTCGTCGATCTGCGAGGTGTCCATCCCCGCGTCCTTGAGGGCGCGCTTGCACGGCTCGAGCGAGCGCTGGATCAGGGGCTCGACCAGCTCCTCCAGCTTCTGCCGGGTGAGGGTGAGGTTCAGGTGCTTGGGGCCGGTGGCGTCGGCCATGATGAAGGGCAGGTTGACGTCGGTCTCGGTGGACGACGAGAGCTCGTGCTTCGCCTTCTCCGCCGCCTCCTTCAGCCGCTGCAGCGCCATCTTGTCGCGCCGCAGGTCCGCCCCGTTGTTGGCGGACGAGAACTCATCCGCCAGGTGGTTGATGATCTCGAGGTCGAAGTCGTCGCCGCCCAGGTGGGTGTCGCCGTTGGTCGACTTCACCTCGAAGACGCCGTCGCCCAGCTCGAGGATCGAGATATCGAAGGTGCCGCCGCCGAGGTCGTAGACCGCGATCCGGACGTTCTCCTTCTTGTCGAGGCCGTAGGCGAGCGCCGCCGCGGTGGGCTCGTTGATGATGCGCTGGACGTTGAGGCCGGCGATGCGCCCGGCGTCCTTGGTCGCCTGGCGCTGGGCGTCGTTGAAGTACGCGGGGACGGTGATCACCGCCTCCGTCACCTCCTCACCCAGGTAGTCCTCGGCCGTCTCCTTCATCTTCATGAGGACCATGGCCGAGATCTCCTGGGGGGAGTACGCCTTGTCCCGGATCTTGACCCACGCCTCGCCGTTGTCGGCCGCCACCACGGTGTAGGGCGCCTTGGACATGTCCGCCTTCACCTCGTCCGAGCTGAAGGGGCGCCCGATGAAGCGCTTCACCGAGAACACGGTGTTCTCGGAGTTGGTCACCGCCTGGCGTTTGGCGATCTGGCCCACCAGCCGCTCACCGCCGTCGGTGAACGCGACCATGGAGGGCGTGGTGCGGCTCCCCTCAGAGTTGGGGACCACCACGGCCTCGCCGCCGTCCATCACCGCCACACACGAGTTGGTGGTGCCCAGGTCGATTCCGATGATCTTGCTCATGTCCCCTCTGAGCCTCAGTCACCCTGTCCGGCCGGGGGTCCCAGGGAGACCACCACCATCGACGGGCGCAGCAACCGCTCGTTCAGCTTGAAGCCGCGCTGGAGCTGCCGGACCACCTTGCCCGCCTCCATGTCGCCGTACTCCTGCTGCACCGCCTCGTGGAGGTTCGGATCGAAGGGCTCACCCACCGACTCGAACGTGGCCACCCCATGCTTCTCCAGCTGGCTGACGAACTTCTTCGTCACCA
Source organism: Deltaproteobacteria bacterium (assembly GCA_020632995.1). Lineage (GTDB taxonomy): Bacteria > Myxococcota > Kuafuiibacteriia > Kuafuiibacteriales > Kuafuiibacteriaceae > JACKEN01. The sequence continues at coordinate 80,125 of JACKEN010000013.1, forward strand.
GCCGGACCCCCTCCATGAGCTGGTCCGCGGCCTTCTGCTTGTCTTCCACCCGCGCAGCGGCGTCCAGCGCCAGCTCGAGGTCGTCCATGACGGGGAGGAAGTCCTTCAGCAGGCGCTCGTTCCCGTACTTGACCGTCTCCTCGCGCTCGCGGGCCGCCCGCTTCTTGTAGTTCTCGAAGTCCGCCGCAGCCCGGAGCCACCGCTCACGCATGTGCTCGGCTTCCTTCTTGGTCTGGGCGAGGACCTCCTCCAGCTCCTTCTTGGCCGCGATCAGGGCCTCGGTGATGGCGTCCCCGGCGCTCGGCTTGGCGGGGTGGGGAGCCTCACGGGCTTCCACGGCCGCCACCGCCTCCTGCATCGCGCTCTCGAGATCCGTCTCCTCGGTGGTGGCAAGCTCCTCCACCGACTCGGCTGCGCTCTTGTCCTCTGGCACGGCGCTACGCTTGCACGGGTGTAGGCGCGGTTCAAGCCGAGTCGTCTTCGGTCGGCGGGGGCGTCGGGCGCCCAGGGGACAGGGACTGGGACAGGGCGTCGGCGGTCAGCTCCACCAGCGGGATGACGCGGGCGTAGTCCATCCGCGTGGGCCCCACCACCCCGACCCGTCCCGCCGGCCCCTCCTCGGAGGAATAGGCCGCGGTCACCGCGGCGAGGTCCTTCAGATCCTTCACCGAGCTCTCGCTCCCCAGCACCACCGCGGTCTCGGACGAGGCAGCGGCCTGGGCGTCGATCGATTGGTGCACCGCGAGATCCAGGAGCCGGAGCAGGAGGGTCTTCTCCTCGAAGGCCCGCAACAGGCGCCGCATCTTCTCGATGTCCGCGAACTCCGGGTGCTCCAGGAAGGCCCGCTCCCCCTCCAGCACCACCGACTTCTCGGCCGCCGGCGGCCCCAGCATCCGCTCGCCGATGATCAGGGCCTGGCGCATCATCCGGTCGGCCTGGACCCGCTCGTCCGCCATCGCCCGCACGATCTCGGCCCGGACCTCGGCCAGCGTCTTCCCGGTGAGCAGGGTGCTCAGGTAGTTGGACATCCGCTGGAGCTCGTCCCGGTCCACCACCAGGTCGGTCTCGACCACCCGGTGCTGGATGAACCCGCTCTTGGCCACGAACACCGTGAGCACCGCCCGCTCCCGGATCGGCATGAACTCGATGTGGGCGAAGCGCACCTCCTCCAGGGCCGGCATCAGCACCAGGGCGGCGTGCTTGGAGACGGTCGAGAGCACCCGCCCCGCCTCCCGCAGCAGGCCGGTGATGTCGCCCGGCTCGGTCCCCGCGCCCCCCGCGATCGCCTGGATCAGCTCCCGCTCCCGCCCGGTGATCCGGCCCCGCTGGGCCAGGCGCTCCACGTAGATCCGGAACGCCCGGGGGGTCGGGATGCGCCCGGCCGACGCGTGGGGCGCGGACAGGAAGCCCAGCTCCTCGAGGTCCGCCATGGCGTTCCGCACCGTGGCGGGGGACAGGTCGATGTTCTTGCGGCGCGTCAGGGAGCGTGAGCCCACCGGCTCTGCGTTCTTGATGAAGTCCTCGATGATGGCGGTGAGGATCTCGCGCTGACGCTCCGACAGAAGTTCGTGCGGCTCCATGGTTCGTGGCCTGTGCTCGGGCTCCAGGAGCGATCAGGGCGCCCTCCCGGCGGGCCTGTCAAGTCAGGGGCCGGCCGGGACCGCGTCGAGGAGGGTCCGGGCGATCAGATCCGCGAACAGGAACCCCTCCGCGGTGGGGGCCCAGCGCGGCCCGTGGCGCGCCACCAGGCCGCGGCCTGCGAGCCCCTCGAGGGCCGGCAGGAGCGCCTCCAGGAGCGAGGCGCCCAACCCGGACTGCTCGGCCAGGGCCTCCACGTCGACCCCCCAGCGCGGCCTCAGGCCCACCCAGAGCCGGTCCGCCACCACCCCCCACCGGTCGAGGTCCTCCTGGCTGCGGGGGGTGAAGTCGCCGGCCAGCGCGGCCTGGAGGTACGTCTCGGGCGCCTTCACGTTCTCCCGCCGCACCGCGGCCGATAGATCCGGGGCGGGGGCGTAGCTGTGGGCGCCCGCGCCGAGGCCCAGGTACGGCCCACCGGTCCAGTAGAGGCTGTTGTGCACCGCCTCGAAGCCCTCGCGCGCGTAGTTCGAGATCTCGTAGCGCTGGTACCCGGCCGCGGCCAGGGCGGCGGTCACGTCGTGGATCAGCCCGGCCTGGTCGTCGTCCTCCATCGGGGTGAACAGGCCGAGCCGGGTGCGGCGCCCGAGGGCGGTGTCGGGCTCGATGGTCAGGGTGTAGGCCGAGATGTGGTGCGGCTCGAGGGCGGTCGCGCGCTCGACCGAGCGAGCCACGTCGGCCCACGACTGGCCGGGGAGCCCGTACATCAGGTCGAGCGAGACCCGGGCCCCGGTGTCGAGGGCCGCCGCCACCGCCCGGTGGGCCTGGTCGGCCCCGTGGATCCGGCCGAGGCTGACCAGCTCGCGGTCGGTGAAGCTCTGCGCCCCGATCGAGAAGCGGTTCACCCCGTGGGCCACGTAGGCCTTGAAGCGGTCGGGCACCACCGTGCCGGGGTTGGCCTCGAGGGTGATCTCGGGGGCCTCGCTGAACCCGAAGGTCGCCTCCACCGCCGCGATCACCCGGCCGACCTGGGGCGGGTCCCACAGGCTCGGGGTGCCGCCGCCGAAGAAGATGCTGCGCACCGCCCCCGGGCCGAGCTCGTGGGCGCGCCCCGCCAGCTCGGCCAGGATCGCGTCCGCGTAGGCGCCGTCGTCGTGCGCCACCGCGTGGCTGTTGAAGTCGCAGTACGGGCACTTCTTCTCGCAGTACGGGAAGTGCACGTAGACGCCGCGATCGGTGGGGGTGACGGGGGCGGGCGGGCAGCTCAATGCAGGGCCTCCACCGCGTCCAGGTCGTAGCCCGGGTCCTCCCCCGCGTCGTCGATCCCCCGGATCCGGAGGTACGCGGCCTCCGCGAGCCCCAGGTCGGCGAGATCCACCGACTCGGTGGGGCCACCGATCGGCCGGGGGAGCTCCACGAAGGTCACCCCATCCAGGCTGGCCGCCAGCCGGGCCTGCGCCCCGTCGGGGCCGACCTCGTAGACCCTGAGGTCGGGCCCGGGGGCGTCCGGGATCGGCCGGAAGAACCGGAGCACCACGTAGGCCCCGTCGCCGAGGGCGAGGGTCCGCCCGTCAGGGGGCCCGAGGGCGCGGCTCGGGTCCATGAACGGCGCCTCAGGGTCCACGAAGGGGGTGGGGAGGTACTCCTCCACCGCCGACGCGTGGCGGTCCCGCAGCTCGGCGGGAAAGCACGCACCGGCGCCCAGGAGCCCACTCAGTGTAATCCCCAACGCCTGTCGTAAGATTGACATGGGTCCAGTTTGCGCTAGCCTGCCGCGCTGCATGGCCCGACGGACCCGCCGCGAGCTCGACATCGCAGATCACCTCTGGGACTGCCTCACCCGAATCGCCGAAGACTGTGGCACGGATCGCCACGCCGTAGTCAACCAGGCGATCTATGAGTTCGCGCGGCGCTTCAACTTCCTCACGCCGATGGCGAAGGAAGTCCCGCCGCCCGAGCAACAGGTCGGGCCAGGCAGAGCGGCCGCTCCGGCACCCGCGCCCGCCGCCCCCCCGGCGCCCGAGCGTCGACCCGCCCCCGCCCCCAAGCCGAAGCCGGTCGAGAAGGCGAGGAAGACGCTGTACGTCGTGAACAGCGCGGGCGACATGCACAAGATCGACAAGGACACCTTCATCATCGGCCGCTCACGCACCTGCGACCTGGTGATCCCGTCCTCCAAGGTGTCCCGCCAGCACTCCGGCATCTGCCGTGAGAACGGCGAGTACTACATCGAAGACCTCGGCTCCGCGAACGGCGTCTGGAAGGACGGCGTGAAGATCCAGAAGGAGAAGGTCAAGGACGGGGACGAGTTCATGATCTCCGAAGAGGTGCTGAAGTTCATCTTCCGGTAGGCGGCCGCAAGGCTGCCTGCGCCTCGACGTCTCTGCAATCAGGGTTGCGGCGAGCCTGGGCGCACCTGTGATGGCGATCGCTCGCTTGGGCTGAACTGACTACGCGGTCGGTTGGTGGCAGGCTGGTCCCATGAGAGCCGCCTGCCTGTCCGTTGGGGCCTTCGCCCTGTCGCTCCTGAGCTCCGCCTGCGCGATCCCCCACAGCTCCTTCGCCCGGCCGGTCTCTCCGGCGGGTGAGGGGAGCCGCCTGATAAGCGCGGGGGTGTTGGTGCCGGTGGCCGGCGCCGCGTCGGGCCCTACGAAGAACCAACGCGTGCGGCCCGCCCCGATCCCCATCGCGGCGGTGGACTACGCGCTGGGCGATCGGCACTACGTCGGGCTGGGCGTCGCGGTCCTGCCCGAGTTCGGGTTCTTCGAGTTCTCGGGCAAGGACCCGGACGCGGTGGTCCTCAACCCGCGCTGGGAGCTGGAGCTCGCCGCCGACCTCTCGGTCACCGCCGACGGGATGTTGGTCCTGGGGATGGATGGCGGCAAGGACACCGCAGTCTCCTTCAGCGGTGGTCTTCGGTACTACGTGCCAGCGGGTCCGGGCGGCTTCATCCTCTCCCAGCAGTTTGGCTTCTCGTTTGCGTCCGTCTCGCTGCCCGGTGGCGTGGCGTACGACATCCCGATCTCGTTGGGGGAGGGGCGAGCGATCCACCTGTTCCCTGAGCTGCGGTGGGACCCGAACGTCGGCGTAGAGAGCGAAGACCTCACCCTGACGTGGATCATCGCCTCCGTGGGCGGGTCCATCATGATCGACCTTTGAGGTGGGACGTGCTCAGCGGACGCGGCGCAGCTTCATCTGCACGTCGCTCGACCAGTGCCGGTCGAAGGCCCGGACGCAGGTCGACAGGTAGCGGTCGTAGTCGGCGTAGACCTGGTCGCCCCACTTCTCGCGGATGGTGGTCTCGTGCAGCTGCAGGCGGCGGTACCACTCCGCGGTGGTCTTGCCGTACGACTCGCGCTGGGTGCGGACCTCGAGCACCTCCCACGAGGGGTGGGCGGCCATGATCAGCTCCTCGAGGCGCGGGTTGAGGCCGCCGGGGAAGATGATGTCGGCGGTGAACTGGAGGTCCTCGAGGTCCTTCCGGGTGCGCGGGACCACGTTGCGCAGGATCGCCTGGAAGCCGAAGCAGGCGCCGGGCGGCACCCACTTGGCGACCTTGTCGAAGTAGGTCCGGTAGATCTCCACCGCCTTGCCCTCGCGGGCCTGGGCGGGGGAGACCAGGTGGTCCACCATCTCGATCGAGATCAGCGCGTCGTAGAGCTCCGGCGGCTGGAAGTCCTTGTAGTCGACCACCCAGGTCTTCACGCCAGGCAGCTTGCGCTCATCGATCTCCTTGCCCTGCTCGGGGCTCAGCGTGATCCCGTGCGCGCGCTTCACGCCGCGGTCGAGGGCCAGGTACTGGAGGTTCGCGCCCCACCCGCAGCCGATGTCCAGGACGCTCTTGTCCGGGGTCATCTCGGCGTAGTCGTACAGGATCTTGCACTTCTGGAGCTGGGCCTGCTCCAGGGTCTCGTCGCCGGTGAGGTAGCTGGCCGACGTGTAGTGCATGTTCTCGTCCAGCCACAGCCGGAAGAACTCGTTGGACACGTCGTAGGCGACCTGGATGTCGCGCTGCGTGGAGGTCATGACGAGGCGCAACATGCCGTCCCCGACGAAGAAGGGGAACCGGATTCGTGCGTCCGACTCGTCGGTTTTAAAGCGGTCAACGTCGCTTGCGGAGCCCGAGCAGGGCCAGCATGGCCAGGGCCAGCCCGTAGGGGGCATCGGCGCCGTAGCCGGTGCAGCTGCAGCTGCCGCCGTCGAGCTTGGCCTCGCACTGGTCGCGGAAGGCCTGGACCCCGGACACGTCGTCGTAGTCCACGGAGGGCGGGGCGCACGTCTTGGGGGCCTGGCCCTTGGGGTAGACCGTGCACACGCCGATGATGTCGTCGTCGGTCAGGGTCCGCTTCTTCACCTCGCAGGCGGGGGCCGAGAAGTACATGGTGCTCTCGACGTCAGCCTCGTGGTCGAAGCCGATGAAGTGCCCCATCTCGTGGATCAGGATCGCCCGCAGGTCGAAGGGGGCCGGGTTCTCTGCCGCGCAGGAGGGCTGGGAGACCACGTCCTCGAAGTCGAAGCCGAGGTCGTTCACCACGATGTCGGCGTCGAAGATCTCACCGCTCGAGGTGGAGAACGCGGTGATCGTGATGGCCACCATGTTCGCCTCGGGGAAGTAGGTGGCCACGCTGGCCGCGTCCTTCACCGACGTGATGACGTTCTCGTTGTCGCTCGCCCGCGGATCGAAGCCGGGCTGCTGGTCGGTGTAGCCCAGGTCGGCGAACTCCAGGTCGGTGCAGGCGTTCCCCGCCCAGACCTGGAAGCTCTGCTCGACGAGGAGCTGTCGGTCCCCACCCGAGAACAGGTCCGCGTCGCGGTTGATGAAATAGGGGATGCAGCGGTTCACCCAGACCTGCGAGACCGCCGGGCTCACCGGCACCCCGTTGCCGTCGGTCACCGGGGTGCAGACGTAGGCGCGGGCGGGGCCAGCCCATCCCAGGAGGGCCCCGAGCGAGAGGGCGGTGACGGACCAGACAGACAGACGCGACACGATCTTCAGTGTACACGGCCCGCCGCCGCGTTCACCTGCCTAGCCTCGGCAGAGACAAATCGACGCAACCCGGCCAGGGGTATTCCGATATCCTACCTGCATGGCCCGCGTCTCCAACACCGTCCGAGAGTACCTCCAGCAGGTGCTTCCTCCTGGGGTTGACCCTGGGGTGGTCGACGAGATGGCCCGGAAGGTCGCGCGCTCACCGGCCCCGGCCGCCACCCTCGACGCCGAGCTGGCGGTGTTCGGGAAGCGGTTCCAGGTGGGGTGCCCCCAGACCTTCGCGGTGGCGGCGGCGGCGGCGGGCGACGAGGCCCTGGCTCCGCTGGGCAAGGCGATCGAGGCCCACCAGGCCGCGGTGCAGGGGCTCCGGGACGCGATCGCCAAGGTCGAGGCCGAGGGCCGGGCGATCGAGGCGGCGAACCAGGGAAAGGCGGCCGAGGTCGCCCAGCTGGTCCAGAGCATCGCGTCCCGCAAGAGCGACCTCGAGAGCGCGCAGGAGAAGAAGGGCCGGATCGGGATGGCCGCGCTCATCCTCGGGATCCCGGCGGTGGCCAAGGTGAGCGCCGTCCAGATGGTCATGGACGACGTGCGCATCAAGGAGCTCGACGGTCAGCTCGCGACCGCGCGAGAGGCGCAGCGCGACGCGGAGACCCGGTTGGCCGCCCACGCGGCGCGCAAGGCGACGCTGACCACCAAGCTCACCGCGCTCCAACAGAAGGAGGTCGAGCTGGTCCACGGCCTCGCCACCGCGCCGGCCCGCCCGGTCGGCGGGCACCTGGGCGCGGCCCAGGCCGCCGCGACGCTGAAGCGGCGCGAGGCGCTGCAAGCCAACCTGCGCTCTCAGCTCGAGCTGCTGGAGGCGGTGCGGGACAGCGCGGCCGCGGTGGGCGTCCACCTGGACGGCGCCATCCGCGACCTGCGGGCGCAGCTGGCCGCGGCGGACAAGCTGGTGGAGGCCTCCCAGAAGGATCTGCTCCAGCTGGTGAAGGTCATCACCGCCGACGATCCCGCGGCGGCGGCGACCCGCTGGCTCGACCAGCAGGTGGCGGCCAAGACCAAGGCGCTGATGCGGGAGCTGGGCCTGGACGTGAACGTCTACATCAGCCGGCTGGTGAAGGAGGCCTACCCGGCGAACACGCCCGAGGCGGAGCTGCTCCGGAGGGAGCTGACGAAGGCCCTCCAGGCCGGGCTGCGGCCACCCGGCTGAGGTCGCTCAGACGTTCTTGTCCTTGATGCCGCCGGTCGCCGGGTCGACGCCGACGAAGGGCAGGCCAGCCTGCTTCCAGGCGATGATGCCGCCCTTGATGTGGGTGGCCTCCTGCCGACCCGCGTCCAGGTAGAGCGCCGCGGCCCGAGCCGAGCGGGCGCCCGAGGCGCAGTGGAAGATGATGCGCTTGCCGCCCTTGCCGTCCGGGAGGGCGGTCGGGTTCAAGGTCGCGATGGGCGACAGCAGCGCGCCGCGGATCCGCTCTACCGCGTACTCCGAGGGCTCGCGCACATCGATGATGATGGCCTGGCCGGCCTGGAAGAGCTCCCAGGCCTCTTGGGGGGTGATCTCGAAGAGGGTCTTGGTCTCGGTCATGGCACCAGGATAGAGCCACGGGGGAAAAAAGGGATGCGCCAGGGCGGAGAATCCTCGCCCCTCGTTCGCCGCGTGAAGGCGGAGGTGGGCGGAATGTCGCGGGGTTCTGGCGCTTGCGGCCGGAGTGTCCCGAGCGATGGGCGCAAAGCGGGTCCCGATGTCCACCCTCGAACCGGGGCGTGCAGGGGCGCGGGGCGTGCGCAGGTCCGGTGGTAGGATCCCGGCTCCGGACGGCTTGGCCAGCTTTTTGGGGCCAGGCATTCGAGACGGACTGGACAGGAGACCACCATGCGCAGGCCTGATTGCATCGCCCACTGGAGCGATATCGAAGGCGAGGATCTCGCCCCCTACACCGGTGACGATGAGAAGATGAGTCACGGGGCCGCGTTCGGCCGGCACTTTGGATTGCAGCGGCTGGGCATTCATCACGAGCGGCTGAAGCCCGGTCGGCGCACGTCATATCCACACGCCGAGAGCGCGGAGGAGGAGTTCGTCTACGTCATCGAAGGACATCCCGACCTCTGGCTCGACGGGCACCTCTACCGGCTCGGTCCAGGCGACGCGGTCGGGTTCCCCGCGGGAACGGGTCAATGCCACAGCTTCCTCAACAACAGCGATGGCGAGGTCCACCTGCTCGTGGTGGGCGAGCGCCCCAAGCCTGAGAACCGCATCTACTATCCGCGCAATCCCGAGCGGCAGGCGGTCCGCGAGGACTGGTGGACGGACCATCCCGTCCGTGAGTTGGGCGAGCACGATGGCTTGCCTGACCGGGTGAGGCTCTGGCGCAAGGGGGCGTTGCCGGAGCAAGAGTAGCGCCGCGCGTGGGGTGAGCGAGGCTACTCGGCCCCCGGCGCGATCAGCAGGTCCGACAGGTCCACCAGCTTCCCCATCGGGCTCTGGTCGTGACAGGCCTGGCACTGGTTCGCCAGCTCGAGGTAGAGGCGCGCCCTGGTCTCCGGGTCTGCGCCCTCGAGGGCGTCGCGGAAGGCGGCGGCGCGCTGGTGGAAGGCGTCGTGGTGGAGCAGGTAGTCGGGGCCCCACTCCCCGGGGAGCGGCGTGCCGTCCCTCGGCGGGGGGACCGCGTGGGCGAGCATGCCCGCGTGGCGCTTGGCGTTCTCGATGTCGCCGGTGGCCAGGGCCTCGCGCAGGTGCTGCAGGTTGGCTTGCATGCGCCGCATCCGCGGCTTGAGGTCGGGGGCGGCGTGCGGTGTCCGCGCGGGCTCGGCCTGTGGCTGGGCCTTCGGCGCGGGCGGCGGGCTGGCGCAGCCGGTGAGGGCGGCGACGAGGGCGAGGAGGGGGAGCGGCCTCACGGGGCGTCCAGCATCCAGGCGAGGCCGAAGCCGGCGATCCAGATGTGGCTGGTGTACTGGCCGTTGCCCACGATGACCGCCTGGTCGGGGTTGGTGGGGTTGACCTGGCGGAGGCGGCTGTCGGTGACGTCGCGGGAGAACTGGTGCACGTAGCTCACCGCGGCGTCGAGCCGGAACCAGCGCCACTGGTAGCTGCCGCCGGCGCCGAAACCCAGCTTGCTGCTGTCGACCTGGGCGACCGAGAAGGTGGCGTCGGGGAAGGCGGAGGTCTCGTAGAAGAGGCCGCCGCGGGCGTGCAGGCCGGTCAGGATGGTGTAGTCGGCGCCGTAGTGGAGGCTGATGGTGTCCTTCATGCCGCGGTCCACCGTGAGCTTGCCCATCTGGTAGTCGCCGATGCCGGGGACGTCGCGCAGGGTGATCTGGCCCTTGGGGTCGATGATGAGGCTGTCCTGAACCGACCAGCCCTCCCAGTTGAAGGCCAGCTCCATCTTCAGGCTGTCGTTGGCGCGCCAGAGCACGCCGGCGCGGGCCATCCAGGGGAAGGGCACCGCGAAGTCCGCGGTGTCGCCCTCGACCGTGATGGGGTCGAAGAAGGTGCTCTGGCCGAGGCGCACCCGAAAGGTGGCTTGCCCCTTGGCGGTCCAGGGGAGCTGGACGGCGGCGCCGAGGGTGACCGGGCCGAGGTCGGCGGAGACGCCCAGGTTGCCGGTGAGGGTGAAGGCGTCGTGGAGCTCGAGCTCGGAGAGCACGTCGAGGTCGGGGTCGGTGGGCTCGCTGAACAGGCCGGTGTAGCCCGACAGGACGGTGCGCTGGCGGAGGTGGAAGTCGACGTTCTGCACCCCGCCCCCGATACGCACGGGGCCCAGGCGCAGGGCCACGCCCACGTTCATGATGAGCATGGTGATGCGGTCGCTCTCCACCAGGCTGTAGCGCTGGGGGCCGTCCTCCGGGAAGCGGTGCTGGGGGGAGTAGGGGGCGTAGATCCCGGCCCCGATCGAGATCAGGTCCGCGATCTTGTAGACCGCCCCGAGGGTGGGGTTCGGCAGGGTGCGGCCGGTGTTGCTCACCGCGGTGCCGTCGGGCGCAGTGTAGCCTGCGCTCATGAACACGCCGCCGAGGTCCATGGCGACGCTGGTGCCGTCGAGGCGCGACGGGTTGTACCACAGCGCGTTGGCCTCCTCGGCCCCCGCCACGAACGCGCCGCCCATCGAGAGCGGACGCACCCCGCGCACGCCCACCCACGCTCCGCCGGCCCAGGCCGGCCCCGCGCTCAGGGCGACGCACGCCCCGAGCAGAACCGCAGCGCGCTTCACTCCTGGTTCTCCAGCTTCCGGTGGTGGACGAGGTCGTAGAACTTCTCGACCCCGTGCTCCTCGTCGAGGAGGTAGTCCCGGGTCTTCGTCATCACCGCCCGGACGTCGTCCAGGCTCATGGGGGCGTCGCTCAGCGGATCGATCCGGTTGGCCTGCCGCACCGCGCCGGTCAGCCCGTACAGGTAGAGGTCGTGGGTGTCCGCGCTCTCCTCGAGGCCGCGCCGCGCCACCTCCAGGAGGTGCTCGTCGGGGTCGAGCTCCATCGAGCGACGGCACAGGCTCAGCGTGTTGAAGAGGTGGAGCACCTCGGGGTCCATCTCCCGGCCGAGGAAGCGGATCATCGGGCCGGCGATGCTCGCGTCCTTCGCCGCGGCCAGGCCGTCGCCCGCGGTGACCAGGAGGTCGGCGAAGCCGCGCTGCTCGTCCATCAGCTCGTCCCGGAGGTCGGTCATCGCGGCGTTCACCGTCTCGTCCGCGTCGATCGCGTAGATGACGTCGAAGATCGCGGGCAGCTCCTTCGAGGTGAGGGCGTCCTCGGCGATGCCGAGCATGTCCTCCCGGATCCACATCGAGAGGTCACCCAGGCCGTCGTGCCGCTTGGCGCGGCCGATCGCGAAGTCGAGCACGTGGAGCAGGACCGGCACCGCGGTGGGGTTCTCGAGCCGGCCGGAGGTCGGCCCGGTGCGCTCCACCCCGACGTAGAGGTCCGAGAGGGCGTCGGTGATGTCGTTCCACTCCGCCCGGGTCCGCGCCCGCTGGTCCAGCTTCGCGTCGAGGCCCTGCAGCGCGCCGCGGATGAGGTCGAAGGGCGACAGCGGGGTGACCCGCTTGTTGTCGATGCGCACCGACGACTCGCCGTCCCGCGTCCGCAGGCTGGTCTGCTTGTTCATGACCTTGCGGGCGGCGGCGAGGATCAGCTGGTGGGCGGAGCGGCCGCTGTCCACCCGCATCGGCTCGGTCTCCTTCAATAGCTCGATCACCGAGTCCAGCACCTTGGCCTGGGTGAACATCTCGATCAGCATCGGCTCGAACTTCGCGATGCCGGACAGCTTGCTGTAGCGGGGCTGGGCGGGGCTGGTGTCCTGGTAGTCGGACGCGGTGCTGGCCCAGTGCACGTGCAGGATCTCGAACAGCTCGAAGAGCAGGTCGAGCTGCCCGTGGCTGTAGAAGACCTGCACCAGCGGGCGCAGCGCGTTGTCCATCCCGCTCGCGCTCACCGCGAAGAGGGTGTCGCCGTCGTTGTCCATGACGTCGATGCCCTCGTTGCCCTTCGGGTTCCCGAAGTCCTGCTCCTGGTTGATGAAGCGGGCGAGGTCGACCGGGGTGGGCTGCGTCGGCAGCCCGGTGAGGGTGCTGACCAGGCTCGGGATCTCGGACTCGCCGATGATGCTCAAGAGGTAGAACTCCGCGAGGTCGTCGATCTGGAAGATGAAGCCGAGCGGGATGCCGATGAGGCGCGGCTCGTAGCGCGCCCCCTTGGTGTCCTTGATCAGGTGGAAGAGGCGCTGGGCGAGGCTCTGGTTCCCCGCCACGTCGGCCTGGGTGCGGTCCACGAGGGTGGTGAAGACCTGCTGGGCGTCGTAGTCCTGGGCGCGGATCAGGCCCTTCTTGTGCTGGGCCAGCGTCACCGTGGCGTCGGTGAGGCCGCGCACCGCGGGGTCGGTGTAGACCACCTCCAGCACGTCCTCGGCCAGGCCCGGCACCAACAGGAGCTTCCGCACCCAGTTGATGAGGTCGTCCTGGAAGCTGCTCCCCGGCTTCAGGCCGCCGGGGTAGCGGTCCGCGATGTCCGCCTGGGCCTCGAGCTCGACCAGGGTCCAGCCCAGCGTGGGCTCGTGCTCCGCCACCAGGTCCCGGGCCATCTCGAGCACGTCGGGGAGCTCGCGCATGTCGGCCGCGTGGCCGGCCGCGTAGAGCAGGTCGAGGAGCGGGTTGTCGTAGGTCTGGTAGCGGCCCTCGTCGTCCCGCTCGCCCAGGATCTCGTCCAGGGTGCGGACCGCCTTCATCGGCACCTCCTCGTCGATGAGGGTGCGGCCGTCCCGGAGCACGCGGGCGAGGAGGGTGCGGTCGAGGTTGGTGTACTCGTAGACCGTGCCCCCGTCCGAGGCGAGCAGGCGACCTTGCGCGTCGCGGCTGGGGCCGGCGGACGAGAAGGGCGGCAGGTCGAGGCTCTGGCCGGAGTCACCCAGGAAGCGGCCGTCGAGGTCCACGTCCGGCAGGCCATCCTGCGGAGACTGATCGACGAAGGGGCCGACCAGGCGCCCGCCCACCGTGGCCACCTGGGCCATGCCGCGCGGGTCGCGGCGCACGATCAGCACCTCCTGGCCCCCGCCGAGGCGCGGATCCTCCGACAGGAGCAGGTCGGCCATGAGCACGATGTCCCGCTCCGCGTCCTCGCTCAGCTCGAGGTCGGCCAGGCGGTCGGCCATGAGCCCCTGCAGCACGGTGAGCTCGTTCGGCTCGTTCGGATCGGGGTCGCCCGCCGCGTCCAGGCCGTCGTGGGCGAGGGCGAGGTCGATGAGGGCGCGGGTGAGCTCGCGGTACTTGGGGTAGGCGGCGATCCGGCGGAGCAAGGCCTCTTGCCGATCCAGATCCACGTAGCCGACCCGCTGCAGGATCGCGGTGAGGGAGCGCAGCGCCTCCTCGTCGTCCAGCATGCGCGTGACCGCCGCGGCCATGTTCTTGGTGTTGCTGGGGAGGGTGCCGTCGTCATAGAGCGGCAACAGGCGCACCAGGAAGTCCTGGGTGTAGCGGAGCTCCTCCGGAGGGAAGAGGTGGTCCACCGTGCCGACGAAGGCGTCGCGCTGGCCCTCGAAGCCCGCCGCGCGGCGCGGCGTCTCCCGAACCATGTCCCGGTGGAAGATGCCGAAGAGCTCCTCGCCCAGCGTGCCCCGCTCGGGCACCTCCCGGGTGGTATCGAGGGGCTCGGCGCAGCCGACGCCGAGGAAGAGGGCGAGCAGGAGGAGGCCTGGGCGCGTCACTCGAGCAAGGTAGGCCCTAGACACACCTGGTGATTATCCGCCGATTGGCGGAACCGCAACGAGACGTGTGTCGTAGATCACCTCGCCAAGGGGAAGCCTTGGTGGTTAGCCTAGACGGGCGTGGCCCGACGCAGGTCCAAACGTCGCCTGCACCGGCCGTCCAACCCGCCCACGACCGGCTTCGTCCAGCTTCGGGCGGCGCTGGCCGGGCGCGAGGCCGCGGCGCGCCCGCGCGCTCGGCGCTGGGTCCTCGCGATCCTGGGCTCCCTCCTCCTCCACGGCGGCGTGACGCTGGGCCTGAGCAGGCTGGAGCGCGGCGCGCCGACGCCGCCCCCGCCGACGCGGATCGAGGTGGTGTGGACCGAGCCGCCGCCGCCCGAGGCGCTCGAGCCCGAGGCCCAGCCTCTGCCGCCCACGCCCGCTCCGCCGCGGCGCACCCGCCCGCGCGCGGAGACCCCTACGCCGTCCGCGCCGGCCGAGGCGCCCGAGTCACCCGAGTCACCGGGGCCGACGAGCGAGCCACAGGGCGGTGGCCCCGCGGTGGCGTCCGAGGGCGGCGTCCAGGGCCCCGCCGCGCCGACCGAGGGGAGCGTCCGGGATCCGGCCCAGGTGGATCTCACCCTGCGCGCCGCCCCGCCGGGGCCCGAGCTGGTCCGCCGGGCGCGCCCCGGGCCCCGGGGCCCGCAACTCAACCTGCGCCCGGACGGCAAGGGCGGTTACGTGGTGCGGGACGGCGAGTTCACCGCCCTGATCGGCCCCGACGGCACCATCGCGTTCAAGGACAAGACGGCGCTGCAGCGCTGGCACGGGGTCGCCTACGAGGTCGACGTGACCGACGTCGTCATGCGCATCGCGGGTGACGACCCCTACCGGCACGCCAAGCTGCGGGTCCTGCAGGAGACCGCGGGGCTGCGGGCCGAGCTCGCGGCCCAGGCGTGCGAGGAGCGGCTCCGCACCTCCCTCGCCGAGCTGCAAGGGAAGTTGACCACGATCTGGGAGGACCCGGGCCTCGCGGCGGACCGGCGGCGGGCCCTGTTGTTCAAGATGTGGGACGACTGCGCGGAGGACGGGGACGAGGAGGTCCTCACCCACGCCAACCAGGCTCGGGCCACCATCGAGGCCTTCGTCCAGAAGAACCTCCCCGAGGGCAGCAGCTTCGCCTTCACCGAGGCCGAGCTGTTCGCGCTGAACGAGCGGCGAATCTCACGGGCTCGCTTCGAGCCGTATCGAGGCCGCCGGGGGACGCGACCGTAGCCTGGCACCGCCCCGTCTGTTAGGACCGCGGGCATGAGCGAGATCGAGGGGCTCCCGCACCTGGACGGCCGAGGTGAGGCCCGGATGGTGGACGTGGGCGACAAGGCCGCCACCCGCCGCGCAGCGGTGGCCGAGGCCTTCGTCCGGCTCTCCGAGGGCACCCTGAGCCTCCTCCGGGAGGGGCAGGTGAAGAAGGGCGACGCGCTCGCGGTGGCGCGGATCTCGGGCATCGCGGCGGCCAAGAAGACCGCGGACCTCGTGCTCCTGTGCCACCCGCTCGCCCTGTCCCACGTGGCGGTCCACGCGGAGCTGTTGCCGGACGGGGTGCGGATCGAGGCGCGGGCGGAGACGGTGGGGCCCACCGGGGTCGAGATGGAGGCCCTGACCGCGGCCTCGGTGGCCGCCCTCAACCTCTACGACATGATCAAGAAGCACGAGCGCGGCGCGGTGATCGAGCACGTGCGCTTGTTGGAGAAGTCCGGCGGCAAGAGCGGCGACTTTCGCCGCTGAGGGTCGAGCGCTGCAACCTCAGTTGCAGGCGATGTTGTAGGTGATGCGGACGGGTCGCCCGAGGGCGGGGGCCTGGGCGACCGAGAACACCACCTGGTTGCTCGCGGCCTGATAGGACCAGTTGGCGCCGGCGAGGCCGTCGATCAGCACGTTGTTCACGTAGACCTGCACGCTCGACGGTTCGGGCCGGGCCGACAAGGTGAAGGCCTGGTTGCGGGGGATGGGAGGCGTGGCCTGCAGGACGTCCTGGAAGGAGCTGTCGCAGATGTGGCTCACCGTCCCTCGGGTGAGCGCCGCCATGCCGATGTAGCGCCCGCCGTAGTCGGCGAGGGTCCCGTCGGGGATGGTGCAGAAGGTGGCGGTGGAGACGATGGCGGAGGCCGCCACCAGGTCCTGGTTCCCCGCGCCCTTCAGGTTGTCGAAGATGGTGGAGTACTGTGAGACCATCATCGGCGACTGGTCGTCCTCGTCCGACAGGTAGATGACCAGGAACGCGGCGTTGGCCCGGGGCCACCCGGCGTTGGCGCCGGTGACCGCCAGGCGCGAGGCCTCGAGCCCCTCCTCGGTGCCCGAGCCGTTCTCGCCCAGGAGCACGCGGGCCTCGAGGAGGGTCTCGGCGTTGGGGGTCTGGGGGGTGATGAGCGGCGGGTTGCCCACCAGCGCGCCGCGGGCCCCGGTGGGGGTGACGTCGGTGCTGGTCACGCCGATCTGGTAGTCCCAGCCCTCGTAGTCGAGGGTGAGGAACAGGAACAGCAGGTCGGACGAGAGCTGGCTCTGGAACGGCATCATCTCGGGGCTGTCGTCGACCACCAGGAGCACGTCCAGCGGCCCGCCGGCCTGGGTGAAGTTGTCGGTCTGGCTGGTGGCGACGGTGCCCTCGGCGATCAGGGTGGCGGAGAGGAGGTCGCTCTGGGCGCCGTACGTCGCCTCGAGCGCGCCGGCCTCGGCGCCGGCGGCCACCGGGGCGTAGGTCACGTCGAAGACCCGCTGGCTCGCGGGGGCGAGGTTCAAGGGCGTGGCGGGGCCGCTCAAGGTGAAGGTCCCGGGGGTGGCCTGGGAGAGATCCACGCTCGAGATCTGCACCGCGGTGGTGCCGTCGTTTCGCAAGGTGACCTGCCGCGCGACGCCCGGGCACCCCACCCGCGCCACCCCGAAGTCCACGGTGGACGGGAGCAGCGACAGCGCGAAGCCCGCGTCGGGGAAGCCGGCGTCGGGGAAGCCGGCGTCCGGGAAGCCGGCGTCGGGCACTCCGGTGTCCGGCGCGCCCGAGTCGGGGACGCCGCTGTCAGGGAAGCCGGCGTCCTCGGTGACCACGCCGGTGTCGGGGGCGCCGGTGTCCGGGAAGCCCGCGTCCACCGCCACCCCGCTGTCGGGGAAGCCGGCGTCGGCGCTGGCAGAGACGCAGGTGTTCTCGGCGCTGCACACGAGGTCGCCGCCCCCCGGGCAGTCGATGTCGTTGTAGCACTCCACCTTCTCGAAGCTGGGGATGCACGCCGAGGCCAACAGGGCGAGGGAGAGGATCGAGACCGCGCTGCGCATGTTCAGAACCGCCCCACCACGCCCACCCCACCCGGTCCGAGCGTGGGCGTCAAGCGAACCTGCGCCGCGTCGGGCTCGGGGCCGTCGTCTACGAAGAGGAGGATGACCCCGGTGACCAACCCGGCTGCCGCAACCCCGAAGCCGACGTGAGCGATGATGGCGTCGTTGACCGCGTCGCTCTGCAGCGCCTCGACCTCACGCTTGGGGCGCCGGTCGGCCCGCGCCTGCTCCTCCGCGTCGAGTGCGTTGAGGGTCTGGAAGGTGAAGACCGTCCCCACCGCCGCGCCGGCCACCCCGACGCCGAACGCGGTCCAGGTCCACGGTGCCAGACTGGTGTGCTCCGTCGGCGCGCGGGTGATGATGTCGGCCGGGCCGTCCCCTCGAAGGTCGGGCGGCGGGGGCGGTGGGGGCGGGGGCTCGGTGACGACCTCGGCCACCGCCTCCGGGTCCAGCCGCAGGACGTGGCGCTTCTGGCCGCCCTGCTCGACCAGGATCTCGGCGTCCATGCGCTGGTAGCCGGGGCGCACTGCGGAGAGGCGGTGGCGGCCGGCGTCGAGCGGGAGGGTGACGGGGGTGATCCCGACCTCCTCCTCGCCCACCGTGAGGGTGGCGCCGCTCGGGATGGTGTCGACCACCACCTCGATCCGGCACCGGGCCTTGATCTCGGCGTGCTTCTTCACCGCCTGGGCGCGCAGCTCACAGGTCGGGCAGGCGACGAAGAACCGCTCGAAGGCGGCGAGCGACTCGGGGCAGTGGTCCCCCCACTGGTCGTAGGCCACCGCGATGTTCAGCAGGAACCCCGGGTGCGGGATGAGGGCGTTGGCCTGCTCCATCGACTCGATGCCGCCGCCGTAGTCGCCGTCCGCGAACTGGCGGAACGCCTTCTTCTTGTAGGCCTTTACCCGCCCCTTCTTGGAGCGGGGCTTGGCCTCGGCCAGGGGTGGCGTGGCCAGTGTGATGGCGGTCAACATGAGAACCGCCGCGAGGGCCGGACGTCCCAGCACGACGGGGTTATACGACGCGATTTCGCAAAAATCCCCCGTCGTCTGGCGGGGGGATGATTCCGGAGTCAGCGGCGTAATCCGTTGATGGTCGGTAGGTGTAGGCTGTCCCGTTGGGCTAGCATCCACCTCGCCGCCGTACGCCGAGGCCCACCGTGGAGTGTCCCAGCTGCCAGACCGCCGTGTTCGCGGGCCAGCGCACGTGCCCCGGGTGTGGCCTGCGCGTAGAGGGATTCGAGGGCACCGACCCCCTGAGCGGGATGGTGCTGGACGGGCGCTATCAGCTCCTCGAGAAGGTCGGCAGCGGCGGCATGGGCTCGGTCTACCGCGCGGTCCAGCTCGCGGTGGGCCGGGAGGTCGCGGTGAAGGTGGTGAACGTCCTCGCCCTGCAGGACCCGGCCACCCTCCGGCGCTTCCAGACCGAGGCGCGGATCATCTCGCAGCTGCGCCACCCCAACACCCTGACCCTCATCGACTTCGGCAACATGCCGGACGAGCGGCCCTACCTGGTGACGGAGTTCCTGCGGGGCGAGTCGCTCTCGCAGGCGCTGGCGCGGGGGCCGATGTCGCCGCGCCGCACCCTCGAGATCCTGTACGAGATCTGCGACGCCCTCACCGAGGCCCACGCCCAGGGGATCATCCACCGCGACCTCAAGCCCGAGAACATCTTCCTCGAGGCGGCGGAGGGGCGCACCGTGGTGCGCGTCCTCGACTTCGGCATCGCGAAGCTGGGGCAGACGAACAACACCGCCACCGGCACGGTGTGCGGCACGCCCGCGTACATGTCGCCCGAGCAGGCCCAGGGCGGGGTGGCCGAGCCGCGCAGCGACGTGTACGCCCTCGGCATCCTCGCCTACCGCTGCATGGTGGGCCGGGCCCCCTTCGAGGGCGAGCAGCCCCTCGCGGTGCTCCTCAAGCAGATCCAGGAGCAGCCGCTGCCGCTGCGCCAGGCCATGATGCGGCCCGATCTCCCCACCGAGGTGGAGTGGCTGGTGATGGCGATGCTCGAGAAGGAGCCCGAGCGACGGCCCGCCTCCGCGGCCGAAGTGCGGGCCCACATCCAGCACATCCTGACGCAGGTCTCCTTGCCGCTCATGGTGCCGGCCGCGCCCGGCATCAGCGTTCCCACGCCGGTCCCGCACGCGGTCTTGACGCCGGCCCACACCACCCCGGTGCCCTTCGTGAGCGAGGCCGGGCTGGGCTCCGACCCCGCCATGATGCGGGTGCTGGGGGTGGGCCTCATCGCCCTCGCCGTGAGCATCGCGGCCGGGGCCTTCCTGTGGAAGCAGGGTGAGGCGGACCGCGTCCCGGTGGTCCAGGCGGTGACCGCGCCGGTCCCGATGGAGGTGGAGGAGGACGAGGTGGCCCTCCCCGCGGCGCCGGATCTGCCGCCCCTGGAGGAGGCCCCCGACGCCATCGTGGATGGGCCGGCCAAGGGCGCGCGGGCCGAGGTCCGCGCGAAGGCGCGGCGGTCGGGGGGCGCGCCGACGGTCTCGGCGTCCGAGAAGAAGGCGTCCGAGAAGAAGGACGGCGAGAAGACCTCCGAGAAGAAGAAGAAGAAGACGGAGCCGCCGCCCGGCTTCCTGGACTTCGACGTCAACTGAGGTTGCGCAAGCGCTGGGGACTAGTCCCTCGCGAGCCCGGCCTGCCACCTGCGTTGGGTCTCGTTGATCGCGATGATCATCCGCGTCGCGGTCCAGGCCAGCCCGCACGCCATCCCGGCGGCGATGGCCTGGATGACCCAAGCCTGGGAGGCCGCGCCGATCCAGGCCAGGATGCCCTCCACGAGGAACAGTGCCCACCAGGGTCCGACCGGGGCGGGCTTGGGGGCGTCCTCGATGTCGATGCTCAGCCGGGACACGAGGTCGATCTCGCGCATCCCCTCGAGCGGCCGCCACAGCGCCAGGACCGGGACCAGGTACCACCAGACGTGGGACGCGGGGCTGAACTCGAAGACCGCCTCGGGGGCCATGGAGCGCAGGTTCCGGGCCGCGCGGGTGACCCACATGCCCCAGAGCACGGCGGTGAAGACGTAGGTCGCGCCCGCGAGGAGCACCACGACGCCGTAGGGATAGGCGAGCCCCGGACGGCTCGCCAACGTCTGCGCGTCGTTGGTACCGGACCCGAGGAGCACGATCAGGGTGGCCCGCACGAGGCACAGCGCGAGGTAGACATACAGCGCCTTCACCACCGCGGTGCGCGGGGCCTGGAACCCCAGGGTGCTCGCCGCGGCCGGGTTGCCGACCGCGGGCGTCGCGAACGGGTCGGCGTCTGAGTACGGCGTGCTCATCCGGCGATGCTGCGCCCGCGCCCGACGCACCACAACTGTCCCTGGGGACAGGTGGGTGGCCAGAGCACCGTCGGCGCTCTACTCCCCGTCGAGGGCCTCGGTGAGGCGCTCCAGCCGCGCGCGCTGCAGGCGGCGGCGGACGAGGAGCACCAGCACCAGGAACGCGGGGGGGATGAAGAGGGCGACGCCCATGACCAGGGCGAGGTTCTCGTGGAGGAGGAGCCGGCGGTGGGTCTCCTCGAGGTCGGGGTCGGAGAGCTTCAGGAGCTTCGCCTTGTCGACCAGGGCGCGGGCGAGGCCGGTGTCGCCGCGGGCGAGGGCGTCTGCTGCCTTCTTCACCATGAGGCGGCTCCGGGCCTGGGTGAGGGCGTCGGACTGGGCCTTCGGATCCACCGTGGCGAGCACCTCGTCCGCCTTGTCGACCGCGCCCAGCTCCGTGAAGCCGCGCATGAGGGCCACCTGCGCGTCGAGGAGCAGGGCCTTGCCCCGCGGATCCTCGGCGATCGAGAGGCCGGTCCTCGCGGTCTCCGCCGCGGTGTCGTAGTCCCCGCGGGCGAGGAGCGCCTGGGCGCGATCGAAGTAGAGCCCGGCGATCGCGATCGCGCGGCTCATGTAGACCGCGCGATCCTGCTCGAACACCGCGTTGAGGCGCTGGAGCGCCGCGCTGTACTCACCCTCCCGCCCCTGGGCGAGGGCCTGGTCCGCCTCGACCTCGAGGTTGCGTCGCCGCGCCTCGGCCAGCCGGGCCCTCAGCCGGGTCACCAGGGCCTTGGTGGGCTCCTTGGGCTGAGGCTCCACCCCGTAGGTGCGGGCGGCCGCGATCACCGCGGGGGCGTGCTTGTTGGCCAGGAGCTCCAGCGTCTTCACCGTGGCCTCGTCGCCGGGGACGCCGAGCCCGTCCACGAGCGGGCCCACCGCGGCGGCGCCGATCTGGAGCAAGGCAGCCTGCGTCGACGCCCGGATCCGGCTGTCCTTCTCGCGCAGGAGCTCGGCCAGGGCGGGGACCGGCTCCGGGGCGCCGATGCGGCCCAGGGCCTCGACCACCTGGAGGCGGTGCTCGCGGTTCCGCAAGGCGAGCTGCGAGCGCACGGTGGTGCGGCCGAGGGCGTGCAGGAGCCGGCGGGCGCGCGCCCGGGCCGGCTCCGAGGGGCTCGAGTGGGAGGCGAGGAGGAGGGCGGGCACCGCGGCGTCGCCCATCCGGAGGAGGGTGTCGCGCACCGCCTCCTCGAGGGCGTCCTCGGCCCGCACCTGGAGCAAGGCAGACTGCGTCCGCGCCCACGAGGGGAGGACGAGCAGCCGGGGCTCGCGCGGGGTCGAGGCGGCCACCATCCGGGTGGCCAGCTCCAGCACCGCGCGCCCCCACGCCGCGCGATCCAGGCGCTCGGGGAGCTCGAGGAGGGCGGGGACGTGCTCCGCCGCGTGCAGGCTCCCCAGCGCCTCCACCGCGAAGAGCATGCGCAGGGCGTCCGGCGCGGTGGGGGCGGAGGGGAGGGCGGCGAGGGTGAGGGCAAGCTGTCTTGCCGCGGCGCGGCGCGCCCCCTTCGGGGCGCCCTCGAGGGTGTAGCTGTCGAGGGCGGCGCGCTGGTCGCTCGCCGCGCTGCTGCGGAGCAGGCGCAGCGACGTCTCGAGGTCGGGCGGGTGCACCCGGTAGCTCTCGATGTGGACCTTGTACGCGATCTCCTCCGCCCGCGGGCTGGAGCGGCGAGCGGGCAGGGGCCGGGTGATGCGGATGTAGCTCTCCTCGGTGGGCGGGAGCACCACGTCGTCCACCGTCTCCTTGAAGCTCCAGCCGGGGATCGCGCCCTCGTCGCGGGTCGCGTGCACCAGCCGCACCTCGACCACCAGGCCCTGCACCTCGAATGGGAGCCGGTTGAGCACCTTCAGATCGATCCGCACCCGCTCCCAGTTGGGCAGCCCCACCGCGCCCTCGGAGGGGCCGTCGATCGCGCCGAGATCCTGGATGATCTCGACGTAGGGCGCGTCGTCCTCGGCGGGGGCCTGGGCGGCGAGGGCGAGGCCCAGGGCGAGGACGGCCAGCGTCACACCTCACGATACCTCAGGCGGCGGTCTCGGGTGGAGGCCAGGGTTCCGCGCGGCGCGGGATGGGGCCACAATGCCCCATGCGCTATGCGGCACTCTTGGCGGGGGTGATGATGGGGAGCGGCTTGGGCTCGGCGGCGCGGGCGGAGACTCCGATCGGGGGCGGTGATCGGATCGAGGGGCAGCCCTTCGCGACCAGGGCCCCGGTCTACGCGCGGCACGGCATGGCCGCCACCGCCCAGCCCCTCGCCACCCAGGTGGCGATCGACCTGTTGAAGGCGGGCGGCAGCGCGGTGGACGCGGCGATCGGGGCGAACGCGGTGCTCGGGCTGATGGAGCCGGTGGCGTGCGGGGTGGGCGGCGATCTGTTCGCGCTCGTTTGGGATCCGAAGACGAAGGCGCTCCATGGCCTCAACGGCTCCGGCCGCTCGCCCGCCGGGCTGTCCTACGAGGCGATGAAGGCGAAGCTGGGCGATCGCGCCCAGATCCCGCCGCGCGGCCCGCTCCCGGTCTCGGTGCCGGGCGCGGTGGACGGGTGGTTCACGCTGCACGCGCGCTTCGGCCGCCTGCCGATGGCGAAGGTGCTCGCGCCGGCCATCCGCTACGCCGAGGAGGGCTTCCCGGTCTCGCCCCTGGTGGCGGAGTACTGGCGCCTCAACCTCGCGGCGTTCGAGCGCTCCAAGCAGGCAGGAGAGCTTGCAGACTACGACAACGCCAGGGCCACCTACCTGGTCGCGGGGCAGCCCCCCAAGGCGGGGGAGATCTTCAAGAACCCCGACCTCGCGCGGACCTACCGAGCGCTGGCCAGAGGTGGGGCCAAGGCGTTCTACCGCGGGAAGGTGGCCGCGACGATCGAGGCGTACATGAAGCGGGTGGGCGGGGCGCTCACCGCCAGGGACCTCGCCGCCCACAAGAGCGAGTGGGTGACCCCGATGCACGTCACCTACCGCGGCTACGAGGTCTACGAGCTGCCGCCGAACGGTCAGGGGCTGGCCGCCCTGCAGATGCTGGCCATCCTCGAGGGGTTCGACCTCCGGAAGATGGGGCTCGGGAGCGCGGCGGCGATCCACGCCATGGTCGAGGCGAAGCGCCTCGCCTTCGAGGACCGGGCGCGCTTCTACGCCGACCCGGCGTTCTATTCGATGGATCCGATGCGCCTGCTGGCACCCGCGCGGGTCGAGGCCCAGCGCGCGCGCATCCTGCCCGACCACGCCATGGCGTCCGCCGCCTTGCCCGCGCCCGAGGAGGGCGACACCACCTACCTCACGGTGGCGGACGAGCGGGGGATGATGATCTCACTCATCCAGAGCAACTATCGAGGCATGGGCTCGGGCCTGGTGCCCGACGGCCTGGGCTTCATGCTCCAGGACCGGGGCGAGCTGTTCACCATGACCCCGGGGCACGCCAACGTGTACGCGCCCGGCAAGCGGCCCTTCCACACCATCATCCCCGCCTTCGTCCTGAAGGACGGCGCGCCGTGGCTGAGCTTCGGGGTGATGGGGGGCGCGATGCAGCCCCAGGGGCACGTCCAGATCCTCACCAACCTCATCGACTTCGACCTCGGCCTGCAGGAGGCGGGCGACGCCGCCCGCTGGCGCCACGAGGGCTCGAGCGAGCCGACCGGGCAGCCCGCGGACGGGGTGGGGACGCTGTTGCTGGAGTCCGGCATCCGCGCCGCGGCCCGGGCGGGGCTGGAGCAGCGCGGGCACCGGCTGGCCCCGGGGGACGGCGGGTTCGGGGGCTACCAGGCGATCCGGCGGGACCCGGCGACCGGGGTGTACGAGGGAGCGAGCGAGATGCGCAAGGACGGTTGCGCCATGGGCTACTGAGGCGCGCTCAGTCATGGCGGTCGGCGACCGTCCGACAGGTGGCCTGAGTTGAGACCGTCCTATTGTCGGTCCACTCCCGTGAGGCTGGCTTCCCAAAGGTCGGCTCTCCATGCGACTTGCTCCAGCAGCGCCTTCCGGGCATCGGCGGCGACGTCTTCAAGCAGCAGGTGGACCACGAAGATGAGGCCGTGGTGCGGATGAATGGCGAGGCTTCCAAGGTCGAGCTTGGCGTTCTGCTCCATGGCCCACCGGGCGATGCTCGGTGGCTCGGAGTGGCCGTACCAAGAGTCGCGTCTCTCGAGATCTCCGAGTCGCGCGATCGTACTGACCGCATGGACCCCATGCTTGACGAACCGAAGCAGCAGCCGCTGGTCGCGGATGCCCCGCCTGACGATGCCTTGTGCCTCGTGGTCGGTGGACCAGGAGAGCGTGTCTCCTGTGAGGGCTCGTAGCGTCTCCTCCCAGATGGCCCGAGCGTCGTGGTCGGCATGTGGCACTGCACCCTGCAACGCCCTTCGCAGTGGGCGCAGCCCAGAATCAGTCTCTTCCGCTGGTGTGGGGACCAAGAGCTGGATGTACCGCTCGTCCTTCGACGTGCGCTCGGCGACCCGCCTTCGGCGGCCGCCGCAAAATCCTTCGTCCTCGCTCCATGGCGGCGAGGTCAGTGTGAGCACGTAGCGCCGAAGGGCGGCGTCGAACGACCATGTCAAGTCGTGTTGACGGTCCTCGCGATGGAGTGTTGCCACGCTGACCGGAGTGTCGCTGGACGGGGTGATCTCCCAGCCATCCTCGCGGAGATCGCTCGTGAGCTGCCGGAACCAACGGTGGTAGTGCTCCGC
Source organism: Deltaproteobacteria bacterium (assembly GCA_020632995.1). Lineage (GTDB taxonomy): Bacteria > Myxococcota > Kuafuiibacteriia > Kuafuiibacteriales > Kuafuiibacteriaceae > JACKEN01. The sequence goes on from JACKEN010000013.1 coordinate 105,178, forward strand.
CTCCCGCTTCGCGTCCTCGCTCGGGACGGCGACGACGCTCCGGCCCCTTCGCGGAAACTCGTGCATGCGATAGGGCTCGAGTATCGCCTGGTGGCGGACTGGGGCCGACCCGTCGACGAACAGCTCTCGGTCCTCATCGCGTGTACCGGCGAGGGGAGAGTCCATCAAACGCTCTGCCTCTCGCTGGCGCTCGATGACGCGATCGACCTGGCCGCGCTCGAGTGAGCTGAGCACGTGTGGGTAGCCGACGTGCAGCTCGACTTCAGGAGGTGGGCCCTCGATCGCGAGTCGGCGCTCGATCCGGGAGAAGTACCGGTCGACGCGGCCGACGCGTTGCTCGAGGTCACCGGAGGTCCAGGCTACGCCGTAGTGGAGGACCTGGTCGCAGAAGAGGTGGAGGTCGACGCCCTCCTTCAGGGTGTCCGTGCAGACGATGACCCGGGGCAGCGAGGGGGTTCGGAACTGGCGAGTGGCAGACTGGTGTGCACCCGAGCCGCCGGTGACACCGACAACCGGTGCGAGGTTGAAGAGCTCAGGCCAAGTCTCCCGCCGGGCCAGCTCGGCCCATGGCTTCCCTGCACCATCCAGGCTGCTCTCCACGATCAGGCTCAGGTGTTGGAGCCACTCCGCGCACTCCTCCCGAAGCCGACTGGCGCTCGGGTCGTTCGAGCTCAGCCATTCGAGGAATCGCGTCGCGAACGCCCCGGCGTTCTGCTGTGCGTCCTCCTCGGCGTAGTAGAGGTCGAGCAGGGTGTCCGTCAGGCGGAAGGTTTGGGCGAGCAGGGTGCGCACGACCTGTCGCTGGTGGAGATCGTCAGCGCTTGCCGGCTCTCTTGCGGGCAGTGCCAGGGATTGGCCGGCGAAGTGGTCGTCCCAAGCCGTCCAAAAGGTCCCTTCGAAGAGTTCCGGCGCCACGTGCGGGTCGGGATCGGGTGGCGCTTGTTCGAAGTGCTCATGCAGGGCGGCTTCGTACGCCACGCGCCAAGGCTTGGCGCTGTCCGGAGTGAGACCGAACGCCTGAGGTTCCCTGCGGACCGCGTGGAGGGCGAGGTAGCGAATCCGGTCCGCGCGGTGCTGCTGCCGCCGCTCACCGGCCGAGCGAGACGCATGCGTCCAGCTCTCTGCCCACAGTCGCTCGGAGATGTTCTGGCTGGCCGCTTCGGGCGAAACTCCCCCAGCTCGACAGAGCCTGAGCAGCCAGCCGTCCTCGAAGAACGTCGCGTTGCGGCCGCTCGCCCGAAAGGTCTCACGGTACCGATTGAGCCAGCCTTGGTCGGCCATGGCGCGCCGCAGCGGATTGTCGTCGGCGTCGATGGTGTCCCAGGCAAACTCCGGATCCCAGCACCGCCGGATCCGCGCAGCCACGGATTCGAGGTATCTCCGAGTGAGGCGGTCTCGCAGCGTGTCGACAGTGCTCACCCGCCGCGTGAAGATGAGGAACTTGCGACCACCGAGGCACTGGTCGGTGCCGAACGCCGCCCTCGCGACGCGGTCGACCACGGCATCGATCTTTGGGTGAGGGAGGGGGCGGCCGAACGCGCGGCGGAAGTCAGCGTCGATGGCCTGTACGAAGCTAGCGTCGGGCGCGTCGTTCGGCTCGACGCCGGAGGTCTGGTCGCGGTGCCAGTCGAGGCCCGCGTCGTCGTGCGTCTCGTCGGCGAGGCGCTCGCTCGTGGTTGTACTCCCCTGGAGTGAAGACTGGAGGCTCTCGAACGAGGAGAGGAACCCGATCCGGAAGCGGTTGCTGCGGCCCTGGAGCACGTCCACCAGCCCCTTTTGCATCAGCCCCATCGACAGCGTGCCCAACACGGACATTGCGTCATCGCGTACGGCCCACTGTTCTTTGTCGTGCTTCCGGTACTGCTGCTTGCCGACCTTCGCTTCGTTGCGGGTGAGGTACTGTCGCTGGCGTCGTATCATCAGCGGCTGGAGCGCATGCTGGAGCGCGGGGAGGTCCTCGGCGAGCCCGGGCTCGATGAGGGTGCCTCGGCCGGGGTAGTGATTGAGTGTGGTCGGGAGGTCGGCGGGGCCACCGTGGGCCGGAGTCGCGCTCATGAAGAGCCATCGGCCCACCTGACGGCGGAGGACTTGGCTCAGGACGAGGTTGGTCTGGTTCTCGGGGTTCCTCAGACACTGGGCTTCGTCGACGACGACGAGGTCGAAGTAGGGCCGCCCCCCAGCCTCGGCCTCGAGCTTTGCGTTGAGCGCGGTGGCGAAGGCACAGTTCAGCTCGCGGGATGCGTTCTGGGCGTCGAGCCTCCTGGGGCGACGGACGCCAAACAGTCCCCAGCCTCTGAACCGAGCCTCAGTCGTCTCCCAGAGCTCATCCATGTCGTCGAAGTCGCGTGAGGAGAGAAAGACGGGGCGTGTGAAGCTGGTGTGCCTCAGGAACGGTGCGACAGGTTCGGGCATGCCGATCGTGGGGATCCACCCGCGCAGGTTGTCGAAGCCCATGGGTCTGTGGATCGGCCGACCGAAGAGCAAGGACGAGACCCTGTCGTCGCCGATGCCTTGCTGGCGGCGGTAGTTCGACGCGAAGAAGCGATCATACTCGTGCAGCCATTTCTGTTGCAGGTTCTGACGAGGGCTGATGAACAGGATCCGGGCGTCGGGACGCTCGTTCCAGAGCACGGCAGCGAGTGCCAGTGCCTGATACGTCTTGCCCATGCCGACCTCGTCCGCAAGGTAGGCGACGGGATGCTCGCACAAGATGTTGTAGAGCGCCGCGACACCCTCGAGTTGGAGCTCTGCCATCGAGACCGTCGAAGACTTGTCTGGTACGGTGAGGTCGATCAGCTCGCCTACGTTCTCAGGGCGGATGGGGCAGGAGAAAGGCGCCGTCATGCGACCCTCCGGTCGAGGCTCGCAAGCTTGTCTTCGAACCAATCGAGCATGCGCTCCGCGTTGCTACCCTCGTCACCGAGTTCCAGTTCGAGCTGGCGCAGCGCGACCGTTCTGGCTCTGTCGGCGACGTGTTCGACTCGTGCGACGAGATCCGCCTCGACGAGCTCGATCCACTGAATGAATACGGATCTGAGCTCTCTCAAGACGAGGTGGCGCACGATGGGGGCCTCAGCAGCACCGTCCGCGAGGTGGGCGAGCGCCCAAACACTGTCGGGCCGACCCACGAGGAGCGAGCGCTGGTAATGCGGACTGGTCTCTGGATCAGACAGCCGTGCACGCAAGGCCCGGATGCCGCGATAGAACTCGTAGAGGTTGACGGCGTCGAAGGCTGCGGTTGTTTCCGCTGGTACGTCGCCGTCACCGTCGCCTTCCCCGGGGCCGCTCCCTCCGCCGAGGTCCCAGCTCGGCGCGCGTCCACGCCAGCTCTCGAGGATCTGGGTGGCGTCCAACGGCTTGCCGTAGACCCGCGTGCTATGATCAAGGTTCAGCTCGACGACTTGCCCCTCCCAGGTCTGATTCCCCCCGTTCGACTCGTAGCGGACGCAGAACTTAGCGCCCGGCTCTGGGGGCCCTCCGGAGAGCTCACCGCGGCCCTCCTCGATGGCGTACACGGAACCGCTCGGAAGCACGAGGTCGAAGTGGCGCTGACCTGGACCTGGGTCGAGCCACCACCGCCACGAGCGGGTCCGCCAATCGAACGCAACTACGATGGATATGGGGCTCGGCTCGGGGGCGCCCTCCTCGGCTTCCGCCTCCGTGCAGAGTTCCGATTCCTCCGCGAGAGATCCCCCGCCGAGCCACTCCGGATCCGCCTCGAATACCAACATCGCCTCCACGTTGCCGCGCTCGCCAGAAAGCCCAGCACGTGTGAAGTTGCAGCTCCCGACTGCGGTGAGCACCGTTCTTCCGAGCTGGAGCCAATACGCCTTCATGTGGCGGAAGCGAGCTCCATCATCGCCGGACTGTCGGTGGATCTGCGCGCGACCTCCCAGGCCCTGGGCCTGCTCCTTCGACAGACCGAGCCCATTACCATCTATCCGCATTGATGGGAGAAGGTAGGTGTCGGCGGCGTCGAAGGCGTCGACGAGCTCGCCTACGTCGCTCCAGTACGGGCTGTATGCCCACAACTCTCTCGGACGACGCTTGTGTCCCTGCCTGAGGAACGTCGGAAGGCCCTCGGTGTTCACCACCGAGGAGTAGAGCTCCGCGTAGAGGGTTCCCGACCAAGGAGACTCAGCATCATCGGGCAGCCGCCGTCGATCTGGCATCCGCGCCAGGATGTTGCGGGCTCGGACTACCGCGTCGTTCCGACCCAACTTCTCCCCCAGGGGGGCATAGCTCTGGAGCCATCCGAGCAACCTGTCCAATGCGCTCCATGTCTGCTGCTGCCGGGTGTGAATCCAGGTCTCGCCGAAGGACTCCACGTTGCGCCCCCAGCCCGACAGCGTGAGGTTGGCGGACGACACCGCGAGGTACACCCAAGAGGCGCCTTCGGCGTCATTGCCTGCGATCACCACGATCTTGGGATGGAACAGCCGCCCTCGGAGTGGGACAGGCCGTGCGACGTAGCGGTATCGACCCGACAACTTCGGAGGAACCGTCGGGTCATAGAAGATGCTGCAGGAGGTCGTACCAAGGCGTTGATGGAGCTCAGCGGCGCGAGCCGGAGCGGTCTCTGCGTCGACGCCGAGCGTGATCGGGAGGGCCTGCTCTTCCAGGAATGCGCCGTGCAGGTTGAACGTCGTCAACACCACCGCGTCCTTGTCCTTGAAGTAGGCGGATGCCCGGGCGACGCGCTCTCGAATCGTGCGAAGCTCCGTCATCCCAAGGCCTCCTCGAGTTGGCTTGCGATGCTTTGAAGAGGACGGAGGTAGTAGTCGTTTCGCCACGCCACGCCGACTTCGAAATCCTCGTTGGCTGGCACCTCGAGGTCGACGTTGCTACAGAGGACGCCGCCTTCGAGGTGGATCCACGCTGAACGCCCTCTTGCCGTGCTCACCTCCTCGTGCAGGTAGAGCACGGACTCGAGGAGAGCGAGTTTGCTAGACGTATCGAGGCGTAGTTCAAGGAGCGACTTGCGGTGAGATGCAGTAGCGCCTTGGTAGGTGCCCGAACGGGCGAAGTCGGACTTCGCTCGTTCGAGTTCGGCGAGGTTGATTGGAAGCCGAGATGCGACATCGCTGAGACGTCTTCCACGTTGGGTGCACAGCCACTCGAATACCGCCTCTACGACCGACAGGAGGTTCTCACAGCGTATCGCCTCCTCGAGGATCTCACCGTGTTGGTCGAGCTTCTTGGCTGCCTTCGTCATGAACGGGCGATGGTCGAGCTTCTTCGCCTTGGTGAGCCGTTTGGCGAGCCTTCGGTTCAAGTCGTGACCCTCGATGAGTCTTCTTCGAAGATGCGCGGCGAGCGGGACGATGTCGAATGTCTCGCGGATGGCTCGTGCCGCTGGGTTGTTTGCGCGCGGCTCGATAGCCGAGGTCGCGTTGTCCATTGCGCTGGCGATCCAGGCGAACAGGCGCTGCTCAGCTGATGGCCCGAACCGGGTTGTCTGGCGGCAGGCTTCGAGGGTCTCCGACGACAGCGTCGTGAGGTCCTCCTCGAGCAGGCCTGCTCGGCCGGCGGCCCCCCTATAGAGCCCCCAGATACCGTTCGTCTTCTGGGCTCCCAAGAGGTGCCAGCTCAGATCCTGTAGCGAGATCCTGGGTGCTTCGTGGCGACGAGCCCGGGCCCGCCGACCGCCCGGAAGGGGCCAGTCGTCGTCGGAGTTGAACATGACGATTCGCGCGAAGGCTTGCTCCACGAGTATGAAGAACTCCGAAACGCGCCCGGCATGCTCGGGGTGCTCTCGCAGGTATGGCTGCCAGAGCCGAAGCGCTTCAACCAGCAATTGGAAGCCACGGACTTCGGTGGTCTGCTCGGTGAGGTGCGGGACCATCGACCGGGCCCTCGCCGACCATACGGCCAGGAAGCCCATCGCGTCGGCGCGACGAGCAACACCCAGGAGCTCGTCGTCCTTCTCTGAGAGCATCAACGGCTGTGCCATTGCGGAGGACAAGGGCGCCCAGACTGCGATGACACCAGACTCCTCGCAAGCCCGACGGACCTTGCATCTTGGCGGGCCGATCTCCTGCCGCGGCTCGCCTAGGCTCTCGGGGGCAAAGGGAAGAATCTCGCACCGCGTTGGAGAGACACTCCCGCGAAGCTGATTCGAGGTAGGTGTGAACGTGCGCTCTAGGATACCTGCGCGCGAGGCGCGGTCAGTTGGGGTCGCAGGGCCCGTCGCAGGGGTGCACGACCTCGCCGCCGGGCCGAAGGAATGCGTCGATCTGGTCGAGGGCGGTGCCTTGCTCGAGCACCGCTGTGTGGACGTCGTTGGGGGGCGGGGCGAGGTCGGCGGTGTCGTACACGTCCTCGGGGATCCCGAAGTCGAAGAGGGTGAGGGCGGAGCGGGCGGGTGAGGTCGTCGTCTCGAGGCCCCACGGGGTCGAGGGCGTGGGCTCGAGCACCGGCAGGCCGAGCTGGCGTGCCACGAGGAAGGTGCCGAGGTTGGGCACCGAGACGTCCCCGAGGCCGGCTTGCAACAGGACCTGCACGTCGTCTCGGGCCCCGAGGCGATCGGCCCAGGAGACGGAGTCGACGCGGTCGAAGTGGCCCTGCTGGAGGGCGGCGAACTTCTGTTGGTCGAGGGGATCGGGGAGGGGCTCGCCCAGGAACAGCAGGAGGGCGGAGAAGGGCTGGGCCCGGAACATCATCTGGGTGTAGGCGCCCCCGCCGACGTTGAGCACCACGCGGGCGAGGTCTGGGCTGATCGCGGCGAGGGTCGCGCCGTGGATCGAGCCTGCGCTCGTGCCGAGGAAGTAGACCTCGCTCGGCTGGTAGAGCGGCGCGCCGGTGACCGGGTCGCGCAGGGCGCCCTGCGTCGAGAGCGAGGTGTGGACCGCACGCACGAGTACCATCCGCTCCACGATCGCCTGCATGAGCCGGTCCGTCAGGCCGGGCAGGTCGCGCGGGTGGGTGGTGAGCACGTCCGCGACGACCCCGAGGTCGGGGGTCGAGAGGCCCCGCCAATCCATCGAGAAGAGGACGGCGGAGGATCTGGTCGCGACGGCGGTGATGCGCGGCCGATCGATGTCGTCACGGCTGCCGAAGAAGCCGTGGCCGTGCACGATTGCTCGCCCGGGGGCGTTGGCGCCGCGCAGGTTGGCCGGCACGAGGGCGGTGAAGCGGGCCTCGCGGGTGCCGGTGCGCGTCGGCGCGCCGTCCGACCCGCGGGCGAGCTCGGCGTCGGGCGCCTCGCTGTCGAGGAAGAGGGGTACGGTGATGAGGCCGTCGATGCGGCGCCACACCTCGCCCTCGCTCTCTTCACGCACCCGGGTGATCTCGACCGTCGGGGGCCGGGCGTCGAGCCACTCGAGGGTCGCGTCCCGCATCGCGAGGAGGTCGCGGTGGGCGCTGGCCTCGGTGGCGGTAGTGAAGGTGAAGGCCAGCTGCAGGTCATCCTGCGCGAGGCCGAGCGCGCGCAGGGGCCCCAGCACCGATGCGTCGAAGGCCTCGTCGTCGAGCGCGCGCTGCATGCCGTCGGGGCGCCGGATCGGCTCGCCGGAAGGGCTGCGCAGGTTCGACAGGGCGACGACGTAGCGGCGCCCCCAGGCGAGGGGGCGCAGGGGGTGCAGGACGAGCGCGCGGCGGGCGTCGTCTTCGGCGCGGGGGTCGACGTCGACGAAGTGGGGCACGAGCGCCCCCGTCTCGACGTCGACGATCAGGGTCGGGGCGCTCGCGGTCGTGGAGCGGTCGGGGTCGTCACGGATGTGCGGCAGGCCGGTGGGGTCCACCGGCTCGGGGAAGACCGCGGTGATGACCCCGAAGGGCGAGAACCCGTCTCGGCGCTCGAGGTCGGTGGGCACCGCGCTGTCCCCGGCGACGGTCCTGAGGGTGGCCGCGCCCTGGATGCTCAGCCGCGGCCCTTCGGCGCTCTCGTGCCGGAAGAAGTCGGAGGGGTAGGGCAACAGGCAGTCGTGCCCGTCGAGCAGCGGTTGGCAGCCCTCGGGGAGGTCGACCGGCGGCTCGCCACAGGCCGTGAGGGCCGCCGTTGCCAACAGGAGCAGGTGCGCGCGTGCCACCGGGGGAGTTCAGCGCGTGGGGCGCGCGAGTGGAATCCGCTGTTTGACCGAGCGGTCAAAACAGCGGGGGTGGCCGAGGACGCAAGACGGGTTGCAACCGGGGGGCCGACGGCGGCCGCAGGGGTGACGCCGGTGGCTTCGCCGTCACCGTTTCGTCTCCGCCGCGCTCCTGCTTCAGCCGCAGTACAGCTCCATGTCCGTACACGTGCTGTGCTCACGCAGGCAGTCCACGTAGCTGTTCCGCCAGTCGCCCTCGGCGCGACAGTCCACGATGCAGACTTCGTACGTGTACCAGTCGTCGGCGCCGACGCAGGCGTCCCAGAGCTGGCAGGCCTCATCGCAGAGCTCGGGGGAGGAGCTCTCACCGCACCCGAAGACGCCCAGGAGGGCCAGCAGCGCCGCCCATCCCCAGGCATTGACCTTCCTCTTCATGGGGTAGGTTTCACGCAAGCCACGTGCTCGCGCACTACGCTGGGGTTTCGCAGGAGCGCGCCGCAGACGGTGACCATCGCGGCGTGTGGGCGTGGCCGGCTGTGCGTCGGTTCTCCGGTCGACTTTGGCCGCTTCGCCCCGTACGGTTCCGCCCCGTGACGCGCGGCGTGCTCATCGTGCTCGAGGGGATCGACGGCTCCGGGAAGACCACCCTCTCCAAGAACCTGGCCGCGGCCATAGCGGCAACGGGGCGCGAGGTGGTGCTGACCCGCGAGCCCACCGACGGGCCCTACGGCCGTCAGATCCGGGCCATCGCGGCCCAGGGCCGAGACGGCGTCACAGCCGAAGAGGAGCTGGCCTTGTTCATGGCGGACCGCAAGGAGCACGTGGCGCAGGTTGTCTTGCCGGCCCTGGAGCGGGGCGCGGTGGTGGTGCAGGACCGCAGCTACTTCTCCACCGTGGCCTACCAGGGCGAGCGGGGCCTCGACCGGGCGGAGCTGCTCGCGATGGGCGAGCAGGTCGCGCCCCGGCCTGACGTCCTGTTGGTGGTGGACCTGCCGGCGGAGGACGCGGTGGCCCGCATCCACGCCGCCCGCGACCACGGGCAGGACGACTTCGAGCAGGTGGACGCCCTCGCGCGCATCCGCCAGGTCTTCCTCGGCTTCGCGGGGGCCCAGGTGGTGGACGCGCGAGGCACCCCGGCCGAGACCCTGGCCCTGGCCCTGGCCCTGGTGCGGCCCGCCCTGGGCGAGTGAGGCCGTGTCCCGCCGCATCGCCAGCAAGACGTTTCGCCTGCAGTACCTGGTGAGCCTCGAGTTCGGGGTGCCACCGCAGGAAGACCTGCAATCTCGAGACCTCGAGGATCCCGACGCCACCGTGCCCGACGCCACGGTCTACGCACACCTGGAGGCGGTGGCGCAGCACCTGGGGGAGCGCACGGGCGCCTTCGTGGTGGCGTTGGCGCGCCAGCACCGCATCACCAGCGTGGGGCTGCCGGGGTTCGCGATGCGCACCGCGCCGACCCTCCGCCAGGGGCTGACCAGCCTGCTGCGCTATCAGCACCTCACCAACACCCTGGCGCGCTTCGACCTCCTCGAGCATGACGCGATGGTGGTGTGGTCCGAGGAGCGCTTCGGGTCACCGCGGCCGGGGCACCTGCTGGCCACCGAGGTGGCGCTCCTGTCGGCGGTGCACATCGCGCGCGAGCTGGTGGGTGAGGCGCTCGTGCCCAGCCGGGCCGAGATCCGGCGCGCCGCCGTCCCGAAGGCGTACACCGACTTCCTCGGCTGCCCGGTGGGCGCGTCCGCGCCCCGGGGGACGCTGACCTTCCCCAGGTCCTGGCTCGAGCGCGCCATCCCGAGCGCCGACGAGGACATGAGCAGCTTCTTTCACGCCGAGCTGGAGCGGCGCCGCCAGACCACCGAGGCCCGCGCGCAGGTGGTGGCTGACCTCCGCGGGTACCTCGGCCCCCACCTCATGCGCGGGGCGCCCTCGCTGAGCGCCGCAGGGGCCGCCCTCGGGATCTCGGCCCGAACCCTGCAACGTCGATTGCAAGAGGAGGCGACAACCTTCGCGGAGGTGGTGGACGGGGTCCGCCGGGACCTCGCCGCCGCCTACCTCCAGAACGCCGAGTACACCGCGGCGGAGGTGGCCTTCATGCTCGGTTATGCCGAGGCGAGCTCCTTCCACCGCGCGTTCCGGCGCTGGACCGGCACCACCCCCGAGGCGTTCAGAAGCGGAGGCGATCGATCCGCAGGCGAACCTGCAGGCTGAGCAGCTCCAGCCCGAGGGCCGCCCCGTGGCGGCGCACCCCGCCGAACACGTCCTCCTCGTGGTGGGCGAGCGGCACCTGCACCCGTGGGGCCCACAGGACCTCGACCGGGCCCAGCGTCAGCCCCACCGGGAGGCTGAGGTGGGCCGAGGAGAGGGCGGGGTCCGAGAGGTTGAGGGTCAGGCCGGCCCCGACGCCGCCGAAGACCCCGAACCAGCCCCGCTGCCACCGGGCTCGAAGGCCCTGGTCGAGCTGCAAGGGGACTTGCCCCTGATCGAAGACGAGGCCCACCGCGAGGGTGCTGAGGCCCTCGAGGGCGCCGTCGGCGAGCGGGTACTCGAGCCCCAGCGCGAGGCTGGAGGTCAACAGGCGCCGGGTCTCGTGCGCCCCCGTCACCTCCAGCCGCTCGGTGGCCTGCCCGAGGCCGAGCCCCACGCTCGGGGTGGCCGCGCAGAAGAGTGAGAGGAGCGTCGCCGCCATCATGACAGCACCCACTCGGCCGGGCGCCGCGGGCTCCGCTTGGCCTCGTCCCACGCGTACCCCACGCGGAAGAGCATCTGGGCCCGCCGCAGCGCGCCCACCCAGCGGGCGAGCCGCGCTCCGAAGTCGGTCGGCAAGCCGAGTTGCAGCTCGCGATCCTGCCGCTCCGCCTGCTGGTTCAGGGGCTGGAGCGCCAGGCCCTCTTGGGCCGCGAACAGGTGGATCCGCTGGAAGGCGCGCCCCACCTCGAGGGCCGCGGTGGCGTCGGCGTCCGCCCGGGTGCTGAGGATCGCGTACGCGGCCCCGGTGGTCTGGAAGCTCCGGGTCGCCTTCAGCCAGTACTCACCCGCGGAGGCGGCGGAGGGGCGGCCGGACAGCTTGCCGAAGAAGCGCAGCGTCGACCCGTTCCCGGTGCTGTCGAGGGTGATGCCGTCGCGGTGCTGTTCGATGTCCGCGTGGGTGTGGCGGTACCAGGCGTGGCTGGCCTCGCTCATCTCCGCGTCGGCGACGATCGCCTCGGTGGCGGCCACGGTGTCCGCCTTGAACGCGGCGCGGTCCTCGGGCGCGGTGAGCAGGGTGAGGGCCACGACCGGGCTCTGGAGCTGATCCGCGAGGGCGGCGGCCAATCCCTCGGGGGCAGGCCCGTCGAGGTAGGGGCCGCGGTTGGTGTGGCGATCCGGGATCACGTGGACGAGCGGATCGGAGCGCACCGCGTCGTCCGGTGTGATGGCCACCGTGGCCACGTGGGCGGGATCGGCGTCGGGCGACAGGACCACCGTCGTCCGACGCCGGTGGTGGTTCAACGTGAGGACCAGGTTCTCGAGCGCGCAACCGAGCCCGATGTGGAGCTCACGGGTCAGGGGGTCCAGGGCGCCGAGGGCGCGGTCGAGGTCCGCGAACAGGTCGATCCGCTCCGCCGTCACCTGGAAGCGCCAGGGCTGGGTGTTGTGGGGGCTGGCCGCGAGCACCGCGGCGCGCACCGCGATCAGCTCGGGGGGCCCGCCCTCGTCCAGGTCCCACGGGGCGAAGGCCTCGCCGGACTCGGCCGGGTAGTAGCGGCAGGCGGGGAGGCTGAGCACCGTCGCGCCGAGGAGGCCGCGCCGGATGAGGTTCCTGCGGTTGAAGCGGGGGCGTTCCATGCCGACAGGATGGCCTGCGGGTCACGAGGGCACAGTGACCGCGCCCGCCAACCTCTTGTCCCAGCGCGCCGCGTCCTCGATCAGCCGGCGGCGGCCTTCAGCACCGCGTCGAACGTCTTCGCGAAGGTGTGGACGTCGCCCGGCCACCGCGCGGACACGTAGTTGCCGTCCACCACCACCCACGCCGGGCGCTCGTCGCGCGCGTCGTCGCGGGCGAGGCCGGAGGTCTTGGTGAAGTGGTGGGGCGCGTCCGCCGGCACGTCGAGGAAGTCGGCGGGCTCCGCCAGCGCGCGGGTGACCTCCTGCTGCACGCTCATGTAGCCCGCCGGCTGCCCGTCCGCCTCGAGGTAGGTCCGGTAGTAGTGCGGGTCCCAGAAGCGCGCGAGGTACCGGGTCAGCCGCCAGGCGGAGCGCTCCAGCGCCCAGGTGAGCGCGGTGGTCTTGCGGCCGTGGAGCACCGAGCGGCCGGTGCGGGCCGAAGTACTGCGGGCCGCCAGCACGACGCCGTGGCAGACCGCGGCCACCGGCTTGCCCGCGTCGAAGAAGGCCGCGACCACCTCGTGCAGCCGCGCGCTCTCCAGGTAGGGCCGCATGCTCTTGGCGTGGCCCCCGGGCAAGAGGAGCGCGTCGAAGTCCTCGGCCCGGAGCGCCTCGTATCGGAGCGGCGAGCTGAAGGCCTCGTCCTGCTCCATCGCGCGGTAGCAGCGCCGCGCGCCCGCCTGGGCCCGCAGGGTGAGGCCGATCAGGCGGATCTTCTTGAGGAGCGGGATGAAGCCCCACGGGTCGAGGCCCTCCCCGCTCAGCATGATCGGGTCGGCGTGGGCGCGCCGGCCATCGGGGGTTGCGAAGACCAGCTGGTGGCCGGCCTCCCGAAGGACCTGCCAGCTCACCGCAGCCTCGGTGGGGTCGAAGCCCAGCGCGGGCAGGGGGACGAGGACTCGCATGCCGGTGCTCGGGCGGGTCGTCGCCCGGGCGCGGGCAGGTCGGCAAGCGGCCTTCGCGCGGCCGGCTCGGTCGCTCGACCTGGGGCTCTCCCCAGGGGGAGGTCCGCCGTCCCGACTTGGGACGCCCGTCCCCGTGCTGGACCTGAGCCCCGGTCGGCTGGATACTCGCCCGGCAGTGCCCGAGGTGGGGGACACTCTAGGGCGGTACTCGCTCCTTCGCCGCCTGGCCGTGGGCGGGATGGGGGAGGTGTTCCTTGCCGCGAAGCCGGGCCCGGTGGGCTTCGGTCCGTACGTCGCGCTCAAGGTCCTCCGCGACGAGCTCGCCTGCGATCCCCAGTTCGTCGACATGCTCGTCGACGAGGCCAACATCTCGATGTTCCTCAACCACCAGAACGTGGTGACGGTCCTCGATCTCGGCGAGGACGACGGCTCGTACTACATCGCCATGGAGTACGTGCAGGGCATCACCGTGGAGCGCCTGGTGGAGTCGCTCGCGTCCCGTGGGAAAAAACTCGCGATCCCCGTCGCCCTCTACATGGGCACCGAGCTGTGTCGCGCGCTGAAGTACGCCCACACCCGGGTCAACCACGCGGGCGAGCCCCTCAACATCGTCCACCGCGACGTGACGCCGGCGAACATCCTCTTGTCGGTGCAGGGTGAGGTGAAGCTCACCGACTTCGGCATCGCTCGGGCCAAGGGGCGGATCCACCAGACCCAGGCCGGCGTGCTCAAGGGCAAGTTCGGCTACATGGCCCCCGAGATGGTGCGCTACGAGCGCATCGACGCGCGGGCCGACCTGTTCTGCGCGGGGGTGGTCCTCTACCTCATGCTGGCCGGCCAGCACCCGGTGGCGGGGGCCGCGGTGATGGAGGCGATCCAGAAGTACGAGGACAAGCGCATCGCGCCGCCGTCCACCATCAACCCCGCCATCCCGCACGCCCTCGACGCGATCGTCATGCGGTGCCTCGAGCCGAAGGTGGAGCACCGGTGGAACACCGCGGCCGAGCTGGGCGACGCGCTGCAAGACGTCTTGCTGAAGGACGCCCACTGGCGCACCGCGGCGAAGGACGGCGCCCGGCTGGTGGCGCAGCAGATCCGCGACGTCGCGCCCGAGGCGTTCGACGTCCCGGTGTCGGCGGAGCAGCTCCGGCACCTCCTCGAGCGGGCCCGGGCCGAGCGCGGGCAGCGTCCCGGCGGCGCGCCCCTCGGGCGGGATCGGCTGGGCAAGCTCGGGATCCCCGCCGGGCCGCGCGGCGACACCTCCACCGACGACAACCTCGACTCCACCTCCGAGAGCGGGGGCGTGATGGCCCTGCGCCCGCCCACCGCCGGGGCGGAGCTGGACCTGCCGACCGCCACCTCCCTGCCCGCGATCACCCCGGACATGGACTTCGCGCCCACCCCCGCGGTGAGCCAGGACCAGGAGACCGACGAGCAGCTGGAGCTGGATCGCGTGAAGCGGGCGCTGGAGCCCGACACCGACGAGCAGGAGCCGGGCGAGAGCAGCGACACCGGCGAGCTGAGCGAGACCGGCGCGGTCCCCTCGGCCCCCGCCGACGCCACCGCCGCCAACCCGGTGGTGAGCGCGCCGCGGGGCGGCCACGGCTCCGGTCGACCGCAAGCAGGCTTGCTCGAGGAGCCCGCACTGCCCGACGCGGGCTCGGGAGGCTACGCGGTGGCGCCGGGTGACGCGGCGGCCGAGGCCACCGTGGCCCAGTTCCACTACGGCTACGAGGAGGAGCCCATCGATCGGGAGCTCGCCCCCAGCACCGGCGAGGACGGCGCCACCGTGGTGAGCCCCCCCGGGGCCGACTTCGGTGGGCTGGACGCCTGGCAGAGCTTCGGACTGCCCGCCGGCGACGACGTCGTGGGCGCGCCGACCCTGGCCGGGCCACCTGGGGTGATGGTCGGGCACGACGATCCGGACGCGGCCACGATCATCCCGACCGGGCCCGAGTTCGGCATGCACGCGGATCGCATCGCGAAGGAGTGGCAGCCGCCGGCCGACGACGCGCAGGACGCCACCCTGCTCGACGGCCTCGCCACCCACGACGTGCAGGCCGCGCTCGCCGCCGCCCGCGCCGCACCAGCCGCCCCCGAGCCCCGCCACGACACCCAAGCGATCGAGGACGCGGTGCGGGACTCCCTCGCGAGCGCGCCGCTCGCCCCCGATCCCGCGTCGGCGCCTCCGCTGGTGAACGGACCCCTCCGCATCCCGGTGGACCCGGCGGCCTCGTCGGCGCCGTGGGACGAGGGCAGCCCGAGCCCGAGCCGCTCCCCCGCGCCTGGCCTCCGACCCGGCCCCGCGCGCCCGACGCGCGGCGGGGGCGCCCCGACCCCCGAGCCGGGGATGGGCGCCAACACCGGGCGCTGGATGGCGGGGCAGCTCGAGGCGGGGGCCCTGTCCTGGGACGACGAGGCGGCGGCCCGCCGGGCGGTGGCGACCCGGAACCAGGGGGCGGGGACGCCGCCCTCGATCTCGCACCCGCCCTCGTATCCGCCGCACCCCTCCACCTTGCCGTTTCCGGGGAGCCCACCGCGTCCCGGCTTCTGGGCCCGGCATGGGGTGCTGATCCTGACCGTGGTGATGGCGCTGGCGGTGGCGGGCGGTGGCACCTGGGCCTGGCTGTTCACCCAGCTCTTCTGGCCGAAGCTCAAGCTGGACTCCGCGCCCTCCGGCGCCACGGTGGTGGTGGACGGCCAGGAGCTGGCCCGGACCACCCCGGTGGTGGTGCAGGTGGAGCCCGAGCGCCAGCACCTGGTCGAGGTGCGGCTGAACGGGTACCGGGCGGAGCAGCGCGTGATCACCGACGCGGTCTCCCGGTTCCGGAACTACACCCTCATGGTGGAGCTGGCCCGGGGCGCCTACATGGTCCACCTCCCGGCGGAGGGGACGGTGTTCTTGAACGGCGCGGCGGTCGCCACCGGGCAGCGGGTGGAGCTGTCCGAGGTGCCGGCGGAGGGCCCGGTCACCCTGCGGGTCGAGGCCAAGGGCTACCGGCCCTACGAGTACACGTTCGAGACGCGGGACGACATCCCCGCGTCCCTCGACGTGCCGCTGACCAAGATGTAGCGGCCTGTCCTTTCTCGGTGAAAGGTCGGACCCGATGCGCTAAGGGACCGGCCATGGCCGAGCCCTTCTACGGAACCGATCTCTACAACGTCGACGGCCTCCTCGACGAGGACGAGCGGCTGGTGCGCGACAACGTGGCGCGCTGGGTGGACGATCGCTTCCTCCCGCTCGTGACCGAGCACTACCGCGCCGGCACCTTCCCCACCGAGCTCGCCCCCGAGATGGGCGAGATGGGCCTGCTGGGCACGAGCCTGCAGGGCTACGGCTGCCCCAGCATGTCGGGGGTGATCTACGGCCTCGCGATGGAGGAGCTCGAGCGCGGCGACTCGGGCCTGCGCTCCTTCGCCTCGGTGCAGGGCTCGCTCGCCATGTTCCCGATCTGGAAGTTCGGCTCCGAGGCCCAGAAGGAGAAGTACCTGCCGAAGATGGCGGCGGGGCAGCTGATCGGGTGCTTCGGCCTCACCGAGCCCGACCACGGCTCCGACCCCGGCGGGATGAAGACCCGCGCGGTGAAGGACGGCGACGAGTGGGTGATCTCGGGCGAGAAGCTCTGGATCACCAACGGCAGCGTGGCCGACCTCGCGATCGTGTGGGCGAAGACGGGTGAGGACGCCTCCACCATTCGCGGCTTCATCGTCGAGAAGGGCACCCCCGGCTTCAGCGCCTACGACGTGAAGGGCAAGTTCAGCCTGCGGGCCTCGGTGACCTCCGGCCTGGTGCTCGAGGAGGTCCGGGTGAAGGACAGCCAGATGCTCCCCGAGGTGCAGGGGCTGAAGGGGCCGCTGTCCTGCCTGAACCAGGCCCGCTACGGCATCGCCTGGGGCGCGGTGGGGGCGGCGATCGCGGTGTACCGGGCGTCGCTCGACTACGCGAAGGACCGGGTCCAGTTCGGGCGGCCGATCGCCGGGTTCCAGCTCCAGCAGGCCAAGTTCGCCGACATGATCAGCGAGATCGTGAAGGCCCAGCTCCTGGTGCTCCAGCTCGGGCGCCTGAAGGACGCGGGCAAGCACACCCCGGTGCAGGTCAGCCTGGCCAAGCGGAACAACGTCAAGATGGCCCTCGAGGCGGCCCGGATGGCGCGCGAGATCCTCGGGGCGAACGGGATCCACGACGAGTACCCGGTGTTCCGCCACATGACGAACCTCGAGAGCGTCTACACCTACGAGGGGACCCACGACATCCACACCCTCATCCTGGGCAAGCACGTCACCGGCATCTCCGCCTTCGTCTGAGGCCGGGGCGGCGGCGGCCCAGGCTCCGCCTGCTGCGCGCATCGTTCGCGAATGCGAAAGATGACGCAGGACATCAGGCGGATGCGGGGTTTTTTTGGGAGACAGACCAGGGCCAATGTGGGTAGGCCTGGTCGGTAATGCGCTCTCGACCTTCACTCACAGCTCTCTTGCTCCTCGGCCTCGCGGGCGCCTACGGGTGCTCCGGGGATGGGGACCGTGACAGTGGTGTCAACCCGCCGGCCGACTCCGGGGTGACCGACACCGGCACCAACCAGCCCGACACCGGCGTCGAGACCGACTCCGGCGTGGACGCGGGCGTCACCGACACCGGCGTCGAGGACGCCGGCAACCCGGCTTGCGTCGAGGACAGCCTCGACAACCACACCGCGGCCACCGCGGCCACCGTGAACATCGGTGACGACTTCCCGAACCTCCAGATCTGCTCCGGCGTGGACGACTTCTTCAAGATCACCGCCACCGCAGGTCAGCGCATCGCGGTGGGCATCTACTTCACCCACGCGACCGGCGACCTCGACATGGAGGTCTACGCCCCCGGCGATCTGGACAACCCCATCGCCCAGGGCGTGAGCGCGTCGGACGACGAGCTGGTGAGCTTCATCGCCGACGTCGCGGGCGACTACGTGATCCGGGTGATCGGCTACAACGGCGCCGAGGCCCCCTACCAGATGAGCGTGCTGGCCGGCTGCTTCGTGGACGCGGAGTGCAGCGCGCCGCAGGTCTGTGACCGCTTCACCAACACCTGCTACGACTACGTCGAGCCCGCCTGTGGTGCCGACGGCGCCTACGACCCCAACGGCAGCAACGGCCAGGCGGTGGCCCTCGACCTCAGCTCGGGCGCGGCCAACATCACCGGCCTGTCGAGCTGCGACGGCGACCTGGACTTCTTCACCTTCACCACCGTGGCCGGTGACAGCATCACCGCCCAGGTCACCCCCGCGACGACCCCCGACGGCTTCGTGATGTTCCTGGCCGACGCCACCGGCACCCTGTTGACCAACTTCCCGTCGCCCGACGCCGCCAGCCTGCCCTACATGCCGGCCGGCACCTGGTACTTCATCGTCCTCGGGGCCGAGGAGGGCTACTCCCTCAACGTGACCAAGACCGCCGGCGCCTGCATGGCCAACGCGGACTGCGCGGGCTCGCCCTTCGGCAACTTCTGCCAGACCGGCGTGTGTGGCCCGCTGGTGGGCAACGGGATGATCCCGCTCGGCGGCCAGTGCGACGACGACTCCGACTGCGTCCCCGAGGCGGACGGCTGCTACGCCGAGTCCCCCTCGCCCGACGGCTTCTACTGCACCATCGCCTGCCAGACCGACGCGGAGTGCACCACCGCGGGCCTCGACTACTGCGCCGAGGATCGCGGCGTGTGTGAGAAGTTCTGCAACGGCGACAGCGACCTGTGCTTCGACGGCGGCTACTGCGGTGAGACCACCAACGAGTGCCGGAGCGTGAACTGCACCTTCGGCGTGGGCTGTGACGCGGCCGCCCTGACCTGCGAGTGGGTCCGCGGCACCTCGACCGGCGAGTGCGGCGCGCACACCCAGGCCACCTGCGGCCAGGGCGGCGTGGGCGAGCCCAACGACTCGGCCAGCCTCGCCACCCCGATCACCCTGACCGGCGGCACCGCCACCCTCGCGGGCTCCATCTGCGACGGCGACGCCGACGTCTACAGCATCACCATCACCGAGGTCTCGACCCTCGACATCGCGGTGACCTGGGCCGGCTCCGCCGACGTCGACTTCGTGGTGGCGCCCACCACCGACACCCGCGTGGTGGGTGCCGGCTTCGGCATCAACGCGCAGGACGAGACCGCGCCGGCCGCGTTCCTGAGCCCGGGCACCTACTACATCGTGGTGGGCCCCTGGACCGTCGACGACGTGCCGGACATGGCCTACAGCCTGCAGGTCACCGCCACCGCGGCGATGTGCACCGCGGCCACCTGCCTCGACACCAACCCCCTCCGTCAGGAGTGCGCGGGCACCGGCGCCTGCGTCGACTTCGCGGGCATGGGCGCGGTGGCCCTGGGCGGCGCGTGTGACGACCTGACGGACTGCGTGCCCGAGGCGGACCTCTGCTTCATCGGCGAGACCTCGGTCTTCAACCACATGTGCTCGATCATCTGCACCAGCGACGCGGAGTGCGACGCGGCCATCCCCGGCAGCGTGTGCTTCGACCTGGGCAACGGGTTCGGTGGCTGCGGGATGCCGTAGTCTCAACCGGGGTGGGTGCCTCAGCCCGGGCCGGCCGCGCCGGCTTGGGCTCACCTCGGCGCCACCCCCTTGTCTCGCCTCCTGCCGTCGGCCATGACCGACGCGTGTCCCCCCGCGCTTCACGCCTCGCCGCCGTCGCGCTCCTGCTCCTGCTGAGCTCCAGCGCGCCGGTCTCGGCCGCGTCGACCCTCTACACCCTCCCGAGCGGGCTGCGAGTGGTGCTGGTGCCGCGACCCGGCGCCGCCACCGTGGGCGTCGCGCTGGGGCTCCCGGTGGGCGAAGGGCACGAGCCCGAGGGGCGCGCGGGCCTCGCGCACCTGGCCGAGCACCTGGTGGCGCAGCTCCCCGAGCCCCTCGCCGCCCTCACGGAGGTCGGCGCGATCGAGGTCAACGCGTTCACCGGCGTCGAGTCGACCCTGTACGTGGCCGAGGTCCCCCGCGCGGCGTGGCGGACCGCGGTGTGGGCCGAGGCGCGCCGCCTCGCCATCGCGCCCCTCGCCGCGAGCCCCGAGGCCCTGGCGGTGGAGCAGCGGGTGCTCCGCCGCGAGCTCGAGTACCGGGACGCCGAGGACTGGCTCAACGTCGCGCTCCTGGCCGCGCTCTACCCCGCGGACCACCCCTACCACCGGTCGCCCGACACCCAGGCCGACGTGGAGGCCCTCACCGCGCCCGAGGTGCAAGGCTTCTTGCAACGCACCTACGTGCCGGACCACGCGGTGCTGGTGGTGGTGGGGGACGTGGACCCGGCCGAGCTCGTGGCGGAGGCGACGCGGGTGCTGGGGCCGCTCCCGGCCACCGGTGCGCCCCGGCCGCCGCTGGTGGGGTACCAGGTCCCGCCGGAGTGCGTGGCGATCCAGCGGCCCACCCTGGGGTCGAGCACCGCGCTCAGCCTGGTGTGGCGCTACCCGCCCCGGACCCCCCGGGTGCGCCTGGCCCTCATGGAGGCGCTGCTCGAGCGCCAGGTGATCGCGCCCCTCGCGGCGGAGGGGTGGCTGGCGGGGCAGGGGGTCGGGCACCGCATGGCGGAGGAGGGCGCCCTGGTCTGGCTGCAGGTGATGTCCCCGGAGCGAGGTCGGCAAGCTGACCTGCGGGAGGCCGTGCGGGCCCGGCTGGATGCGCTCGCGCCCCTCGATCGGGGGGCGTTCGAGGAGGTCCGCGTGATGGCAGCGGCGCGCCTGCGCGCGCGGGCGGAGGCGCCGGTGCCAGCGGCGATGGCGTGGGCCGAGGCCGCCCTGGTGCGCGCGCCGGACCCCGACGCGGTGCTGGCCGGGGTCCTGGCGGCGGGACCCGAGCTCCTGGTCGGTGACGCCGTCGCGGTGGCGGGGGCGGCGCCCACGCTGTGGGTGAGCTTGCTGGCGGAGCCTCCGGGTCGGCTGGCGTGGTGGGGAGACGTGGATCATGTGGCGTGCCCGAAGTTCTAGCCTGGCGCAAGCTGGCCTGCGTACCGCGGCGTGCGCCGTCGCGGTAGGGGCCCTGTTCGGGTGCCGCGCGCCGCTGCCGCCCCCGACCGCCCCGCTGGTGGCGGTGCCGGTGGCAGAGCTCCCGGGCCCGCCGCCCGCGCCGCCCTTGGAGGTGCGGGTGCCCGAGGTCCAGACCGCGACCCGGGCCGATGGCCTGACCGTGTACGCGGTGCGGAGCGAGGGCGATGCGCAGGTCAGCTTGCGGTGGCTCGTCCCCGCGGCGGGGGAAGATCTCGACGAGGATCCGCTCCTCGGGCGCGTGGCCGGCGCCGCGCTGGCGGCGGAGGTGAGAGCGCGGGCCGGGCTCCTGCCGGGGCAGGTGTGGTCGCGCCAGGCGCCTCAGGCATTGGAGCTCGGGGTGGACGTCCCGGCCGCGCAGGGGCCTCGCGCGGTGGCCGCCCTGGTCGCGGCGCTCGAGGCCGGCCCCTCGCCCGCCGCGGTGGCAGCGGGGCGGGCCGAGGTGCTGCGGACGCTGCGGGGCGAGGACGGCGCCGAGGTGCTGCCGGGGGCCCTCCGGCACCTGCAGGCGCTGCGCTACGGGCCCTCCCATCGGCTGGGCGAGGCGCCGGAGGACAAGGCGGCGCGGCTATCGGACGTCACCCCGGCCGCGGTCCGGGCCCACGTGGCGGCCCGGATCCGGGCCGCGGGGGCGACGCTGGTGGTGGCCGCCCGCGACCCCGCGCCGCTCCTCGCGGGCCTGCCGACCCGGTTGGCTCTGGCCCCACCGCCCGCCCTCGCGCGCCCCCTCGGGCCCGCCCCGCCGCCGGCGCGGATGCCGGTGCGGGTCAGCCTCGACAGCTACTACCCGCTCGTCGCGCTCATGTTCGACGCGCCGCCGGCCGCGGGCCGGGACGCCGAGGTGTTCGAGGTGGTGAACCTCGCGCTCGGTGACGGTCTGGAGTCGCTCCTGTTCCGCGCGGTCCGGACGGAGAGCGGGGCCAGCTATGCGGTGGGGAGCGAGTATCGGCCTCGGGTGAGGGACGGCGCGCTCCTCATCGTCGCCAACACCTCGACCGAGGCGGTGCGCGAGGTCGTGACCGCGGTGCGGGCGACGGTCACCCGCGTGGCGCAAGAAGGATTGCAGGAGGAGGAGATCCGGCGCGGCGTGGCCCGGCTCCTCGTGGCGGCGGCTGCGGCCCGGGCCACCGCCTCCGGCGCGGCGGCGTGGGTGGTAGAGGAGCGCCTGCGCGGCCGATCCCCGGGCGGCGCGGCGGCGCGGCTGGCGCGCCTTCGGTCCCTGGACGCGGCGGAGGTGCGGGCGGTGCTCGCGCGCACGGTCGATCCGGCCCGGGTGGTGGCGGTGATCGCGTTCAGCCGCTTCAGCCTGGTGGACGGGGTGGGGCTGGGCGACGTCAAGGAGGCCCCGCTCCGGCACCTGTGAGGCTCCTGCTACGGGGCCACCTCGGGCGGACGCATCCGCTCGATGAAGCGGCGGTTGTCCTCGAACATCGCGCTGTCGGTCAGGATCGACGCGTGGCTCTCGTCGTAGCCGTGGACGTCCGTGATCCCCCACTTCGCGGCGAAGGCCTTCGTGGTCGCCTCGGGCGTGAACTGGTCGAGCCTCGCGTACAGGAGCTGGATCCGGCTCGCTTCGACCTTGGTGGGGACCTCGATCGGGCTGACCGCGGCGTAGATGCGCCGTAGCTCGTCGTCCGAGACGCCCGCCGCGTTCATCTTCGCGCGGACCGGGGCGAGCTCGTCGTGGAAGATCAGGGTCGACCAGTCCACGAGGGGGATCATCAGCGTCATGTGGTCGAGCTCGTAGCGGGCCGAGGCGAGCCAGAGGTAGGCGGCGCCGATGGAGCCGCCCCAGCCGCTGATCGACCGGACCTTCCGCGCCTTCAGGTGCTCGATCATGATCCCGAGCTCGTCGACGATCTGCTCGACGAGCTCGATGTTGCGGGCGTTGTTGCCGGTGACGAGCCCCTCGCCCGGCGCCTTGCCCTCCTGTGCGCGGTCGAGGTGGAAGGGGATGTCGTAGAACACCACGGTGTAGCCCGCCTCGAGCTCGTTGATGAAGAAGTCCTTGATGAAGCGGAACGCGAAGTCGGAGACCCCGAAGCCGGGGACCCAGAGGATGACGTCGGCGCCCTCGAGGTCGCGGTTGCCGTAGAGGTAGAAGATCGCCTCGTCGCGGGTGCCGTCGGGTCGGGTGACGCGGGCGGGGAAGGTGAGCTTCTCTTGAATGGACGCCGCGTCGAGGTTCCAGGTCTCGAGCCGCGCCGCCTTCACCGCCACCGGCCCGGTCGATCCCCGCGGTGGCTCGGGTGGGGGCGGGCGCGCCTGGTCCGCGTCGAAGTCGCGGAGGATCAGCTCGCTGTAGTCCGCGAGGCCCCGCCGATCCATCCACACCTTCACGCTGGCGCACGAGCTGACCCCGACCCCGGCCAACCCCAGCAGGGCCGCCCCGAGCCAGAGGACCGGGCGGGTAAGCGCTCTGAATGACATGGTCACTCCCAGGATGCCACACCCCGGCCTGTTCCCCGCCCCCCGGACTTTGTGTACGGTTCGCGGGGCTTGGAGACCCTCCAGGACCAGATCGCCCGGCTGCGCGCGGATCCCGCCTCGGAGGAGGCGGCCCACGCCGTGCGCCTGCTCGGTCGGTCGGCCGGGGCGTTCGTGGACTACGCGGGGGCGTTCGCGGAGCGGGCGAGCGCGCTGGCCGGAGCGGGGGAGGTCGAGCGCGCGATCGGCGCCCACGTGGAGGCGGCCCTCGTCTACGAGGAGGACCTCGGCGCCCTCGGGGACGCGGCCAACCAATACGAGGCGGTGCTCGAGCTGCAGGCCGAGCACCGGCGGGCGCTGTTCTCGCTCGGGCTGCTCCTGCACGACCTCGGGCGGTGGGAGGACCTCATCGCCCTCTACAAGCGCCGGATCGCGTCGACGCCGGACACGGGCGAGCAGACCACCCTGCACCTGTACTCGGCCGAGATCCTGGCCGAGCGCCTGGGCGACGACAACGCGGCCTTCGTGGAGGTGATGGCGGCGGCCCGGCTGGCCCCCCAGAACCTGCGGATCATCGGGCGCCTCGAGAAGCTGGGGGCGCGCACCAACCGCCACCTCGAGGTGGCGGTGACGATCGGCGACCTGATCCTCCACCAGGACGATCCCAAGGTCCGGGCGGCGCTCTCCCTGCGCCTGGCCGAGCTCCACCTCGGGCCGCTCGAGGAGGAGCACCGGGCCCTCGCCTACCTGAAGGCGGCGCTGGCCGACGACGGGGGTAACCCCGAGATACTCCACGAGATGGAGGACGTCTTCCGCGAGCGCGACCGCTTCGATGCGCTGGCCGAGCTGCTGGAGCACGCGTCCGAGGACCGCCGGGTGGGGCCGCACCGGGTGCGCCTGCAGCGGGAGCTGGCCCGGATCTACGAGCTGGAGCTGGGCGACGTGCCCCGCGCCCTCTCCGCCCTGACCCGGGCCCTCGAGCATGCCCCGGAAGACCGGGAGCTCCTCGACGAGGTCATGCGGCTGGGCCTGGAGTCCGGCGACCTCGCCTCGGTGGCCCAGACCTATGAGCGGGTCGCCCAGCTGACCGAGAACGCCCTCCTCCAGACGTACATGCGCCTGAAGCTCGGGCACATCTACGGGAACGTCCTGAACCGCCCCGACGACGCGGTGCGGGTGTATTGGGCGATCCTCGAGCAGGAGCCCGCCCACGCCGAGGCGCGCCGGCGCCTGATGCGGATCCACGACAAGCGCGGGGATCACGAGGACATGGCCCGGCTGCTGGAGCTCGAGGTGAGCACCCTGGACGGCGCCCCCGAGGCCCAGGCGCCCCTCGAGCGCCTCCTACACCTGTACACAGATCGGATCGACGATCCGGCGCGCGCCGTGGAAGCATCCCGCCGCCTCCTGGAGCTCGACCCCGAGCACCCCGAGGCCCAGGGGATCATGCAGCTGTACCCGAACCAAGAGGCCCCGGCCCCGTCCTCCGACGCGGTGGCCATGCCCGACGTGGGCGACTCCGCGGTGATGACCGCCGACGAGGCGCCCACCGAGTTCGACGGGGAGGGCTACGGGCCCGAGAGCGAGACCCTGTTCGCCCCAGAGCTGCCGCCGGTCTTGGCGGCCGCGCCCCCGCCCACCCCGGCCCCGCCGCCGGTGGTGTCGGTGGCGGACCTGCTGGGCGAGGACGACGACTTCCACGAGGAGCCCGAGCCGACCCTGGCGGTGGAGGAGATCCTCGAGGTGCGCCCGCTCCCCGAGTCCGAGCGGCTGCACGCCGGCCCGGTGGACGAGGTGGAGGCGGTGATCGCGGAGTTCCAGGTCGTGTCGGAGGCGCTGGCCGCGGAGGCGCCGGAGCCGCCCTCGGCCGAGTTCGAGGTGGCCGACGACATCCTCGCCTCGGTGCCCGACGTGCTCGGGCCGGGCGCGGCCGGTCCTGAGCTGGGGGAGGGTGACAGCGAGGACGAGGTCCTGGTGTCGGTGGTGGAGTCGGAGGACGCGGTGCAGGCGCCCGCGCGGGTGTTGGCGGGGGAGGTCTTCGAGCTCGGCGATGGCTCGGCCTTCGACGACGACGCGCCGGAGGACGCGGCCTTCGCGGACGTCGACGTGGATGTGGACGTCGACGTGGACCTGCTCGACATGGGCACGATCTCCGCGGACTCGGCGGTGGAGGCGGCGCAGGCGCTGCCCGGCCAGGGTGTCGCGGCAGGAGAGCTTGCAGAGGCGCCGGCCGAGGCGGGTGACGCCGACGGCGCCTCGGACGCAGCAGCGCTCGAGGTCGCGGCCGAAGACGCGGTGGCGGCGGAGGTCGTGGACACCGGCGCGGTGGAGGCGGTGGCCGAGGCCTCGGACTCCGGCGCGGCGGAGGTCGTGGACACCGGCGCGGTGGAGGCGGTGGACGCGGCCGCGGTGGAGGCCGAGGACGCGGTCGGCTCCGACGGCGAGCCGCCTGCGGCCCCCTTCCTCGGGGTGATGGCCGAGGCGGCGGCGGCGCTCGAAGAGAAGGGCGAGACCGAGGGCGGCCTCGAGGCGCGCTTGGCCGAGCTGGCCCGGGAGCTCGAGGAGGCCACGGCCGAGGACGACACCGCGCGCGCGGTGGCGGTGCTCGAGGAGACGGTGGCGATCGCCGAGGGCCTGGAGGCCTGGGAGCGAGCCTTCTTTGCGCAAGCCCGGTTGACGGAGCTCGACCCCACCGAGGAGCGCCTGGAGGCGCTGTTGGAGGTGGGCCGGCAGGCCGAGGGCTACCCGATGCTCATCGAGCTGGTGGACCGGCTGAGCCCCCAGGTCGGGGGGGACGCCGAGCTCCGCTTCGGCCTCGAGCTGGTGGGGATCGAGCTGGACGTGCTCCAGGACGTCAGCGCCGCGGTGGGCCGCCTCGCCCACCTGTACGAGGTGAGCGGGCACCAGCAGGCGATCCTGGGCCGCTGGCTCAGCGTGCTCGAAGAGGCCGGCCGCTACTCCGAGCTGGTGCAGGTCCTCTTGCGTCGGGCGGACGAGGAGGAGGACCGGCGGGAGGCCCTCCTGTTCGCGCAGCGCGCGGTCTCGGTGCTCGAGGTGAAGCTCCAGGACCCCTCGGGGGCGGCGGACGTGCTCCTCGGCTTCCTGGCGCGGCACCCCGAGCACGAGGAGCTGGAGGCCCAGGCGATCGGGCTCCTGGAGGCGGTGGGGCGCCACGGTGACCTCGCGGCGCTCTACCGGGCGCAGATCGAGCGCCTGGACGGGGCAGAGCGGGCCGCGGTGCGCCTGAAGCTCGCCGCCCTCCTGCAGGATGAGTTGCAGGACTCGGGGGCCGCGGAGGCGAACCTGCGCGACGGGCTCCAGGAGCGGGCCCGGGATCCGGGGCTCATGGCGGCGCTGTGGGACCTCCTCGAGGGTCAGGGCCGCCACGACGAGCAGGTCGACGTGGGCCTGCGCTGGGTCGAGGTGGTCGAGGACGCGGGCGAGCGCGCCGCGCTCCGGCGGCGGCTGGCCGAGGTGGCGGACCTCGACCTCGAGGACGGCCAGCTGGCCGAGGAGCTCCTCGGGCAGGTGCTGGCCGAGGACCCCCACGATCTGCAGGCGCTCTTGCACCTCGAGCGCCTGCGCCGGGCCCGCGAGGACTGGGAGGGGGTGCACGACCTCCTGGAGCTGCAGGCCTCGGCGGCCGAGGCGCCGGCCGACAAGGCCCGGGCCACCTACGCCCTTGCCCAGCTCAAGGCGGAGCGCCGGGGAGATCTCGACGGGGCGGTGGAGCTGTTGCGCCAGACCCTGGCCCTCGCCCCCGAGCACGACGAGGCGCTCGGCTACCTGGCGGAGCTCGAGGAGCGGCGCGGCGACTACGTGGGGGCGGTGGACGTGCTCCGGGCCCACGTCGAGGCGCGGCCGCCGGAGCGGCGCGCGCCGGTGCACGTGCACCTCGGCGCGCTCCTGTTGACCCGCTTCCAGGATCTGGAGGGCGCCCGGGAGCAGCTCGAGGCGGGGCTCGACCTGCTGGGGGAGGCCGAGGCGGCCTCGCCCCTGGCGCTGGACGCGCGGCAGGCCCTGTTGAGCATCGCGGAGCGGGAGGGCGACTTCGTGCGCGCCCACGCCCTCGCGGTGGAGCTCGCCTCGGCCACCGAGGACCCCCGGGTGCGGGCGGAGCGGTGGGTCCGCGCAGGGCAGCTTGCCGAGGACCACCTGGGCGACGAGCGCCGGGCGATCGAGGCCTACGAGCGCGCGCTCGCCGCAGATCCGGACGACCTCGCGACCGAGGCCACCCTGGGC
This sequence comes from Deltaproteobacteria bacterium, assembly GCA_020632995.1. Taxonomy (GTDB): domain Bacteria; phylum Myxococcota; class Kuafuiibacteriia; order Kuafuiibacteriales; family Kuafuiibacteriaceae; genus JACKEN01. Next base: position 132,657 of record JACKEN010000013.1, read on the forward strand.
GAGCTGTGGCTCCGCCGGGGGGCGCCGGAGGCCGCGCTCCCCCACCTCCTGCGGGCGGCGGCGGGCCTCAGCGACCCCGAGCGCGCGGTGGAGCTCTACATGGCGGCGGGCCGGGCGGCGGAGCGCTGCGGGCACGCCGATGACGCCCGGGTGGCCTACGCAGGCGTACTCGAGCACCACCCGACCGAGCAGGAGGCCCTGGAGCGGGCCTCGGACCTGTTCACCCAGGTCGAGTCCTGGGACCGGGCCTACGACGCGGCGGCGGCGCTGATCCTGCACCACGAGGCGCGCCTCTCGGTGAAGGACCGCGCGCAGGTCTACCTGCGCATGGCCCAGGCCCGGCACGGCCAGGGCGACGGCGAGGCGGCCCTCCGCCTGGCCCAGCAGGCCCACCAGCTGGACGGCGGCCTCGAGCGCCCGCTCGCGCTGATGGCGGAGCTCCTCGAGGCCCAGGGCGAGGCGTTCGAGGCGGCGGAGGCCCTGAAGCGGCTGGCCCCCCTGGTGGAGGGCCCCGACGCGCGCACCGAGGTGATGCTCCGGGCGGGGCGGCTCCTGCAGGAGCAGGCCCAGGACCCGGCCCGGGCCGCCGCGATGCTCACCGAGGCCCAGACCCTCTCGCCCGACAGCGAAGAGGTCGCCCAGCGCCTGGCGGTGTGCAGGGGCGAGATCGGCGACGCGGAGGGCGCGGCGTCGGCCCTCGAGGTGCTGGCCCACCGCCGCGAGGGGCGGCCGCAAGCCGACCTGCTCGTCCAGGCCGCTCGGGCCCTCATCGGGGCCGGGCGGGCGCGAGCGCGGGCTCGGGCGCTGTTGCAGGAGGCCCTGCAGATCGTCCCGACCCACCTGATGGCGAGGAAGGACCTCGAGGTGGTGCTGGAGTTCGACGGCGACCTGCCCGCGGTGGCCGCGCTGTGGACGTCGGCGGCGGAGCGCCACTTCGAGGGCCCGGTGTCGGAGCGCGACCTCGACGGCGCCTCGGCCGAACAGACCGCGCGCGCGCTCCTCGTCGCGGTGATCGAGCTGTACCGGGATCGCCTGGCCGACCCGGTGCGGGCCCTGAAGGCCCTGAAGACGCTCATGACCCGGGACGGCCCGGACGCGTGGCAGGAGCTGTACGCGCGCCTGCTGGACGCGGTGGCGGAGCAGCGCCCCGAGCAGGCCGCGGCGGTGGCCCCCGAGGCGATCGCGGCCTGGTCGGGCCTGGTGGAGGCGCGGCCCGGCCGGGTGGAGGGCCTGTCTCGCCTGTACGCCCTGCGCCAGCAGACCGGCGAGGTGCGCCTGGCCCGCGCGGCGGGCGAGCTCCTGATGGCGCTCGGTCACCCCGGGCCGAGCGGCGGGCTCCCCGCCCCCGGCGCCCCCTCCGGGGCCCAGGCGGTGTCGGTGCCCCCGGATCCGGCCGAGAAGAACGCGCTCGGCGAGCTGCTCGAGCGCCTCGGCCACGCGCCGATGCGGGCGCTGCAGGATGTCTTGCTCCAGCCCCGGCCCAAGAAGAAGGACCGGGTGGGCCCGGCGGGGCTGGGGATCCACGTGAGCCGCCCCCTCGAGCTCGCGGCGCGCATCCTGGGCCAGGAGGTGCCGACGGTCTACGTGCGCGAGGACGCCGCCGACGCGGTGGAGCCGACCGTGGTGGGCGACGAGCCGGCGCTGATGGTGTCCCTCGGCAAGGCGCAGGAGCGGAGCGAGGAGGAGCTGCGGTTCCTGTTCGGGCGCAGCATGTCGCTCCTGCGGCCGCGCGCCCTCTCCCTCGCCGCGCTGCCGATGGAGGCGCTGCGCGAGGCGCTGGTGGGGCTCGCCCGGGTGCCCGAGGCGGAGGCGCCCCTGGTCGACGTCAAGAGCGCGCGGCGCCGGGGCAAGGCGCTCGAGCGCGCGCTCCCCGCGGCGGAGCGGGCGGCGATGGCGGAGGCGGTCGCGATGTGGCTCGCCACCCCGGGGCGACGGACCCTGGGGCAGGAGCGCCGGGCGGTGCTCCGCACCGCGGAGCGCGCGGGGATGGTGGTGAGCGGGTCGCTCCAGGTGGCGCTCGACACCCTGACCCAGCTCAGCGGCGGGCGGATGGAGCGCGGCTGGCGCCTGCCGCTCATCCGCTTCGCGGCCACCCGTGAGTACGCAGAGATCCTGCGACGGATCGAGTGATGAAGGCCTACGTGGTGGCGAGGGGCGAGCCGATCGCCCCCTTCGGCGAGCCGGCGGCGCGCCTGCAGGTCGGGCTGCGCCCCTGGGGTGAGGCGCAAGAAGACCTGCTGAAGGCGTTCGGGCTGGAGGTGGTGCACGTGGCCAGCCTGGCCATGGTGCCGGCGGGCGAGCCGCGGGTGGTGACCTTCGACGACGTGTACTTCACCCGCCGGGTCCTGAAGAGCCTCCTCGGGAAGTGGAAGAAGGCAGGCCGGACTGCCGCGCAGGTCGGCCTGCCGTCGGAGTCGATCTTCGTCCGCCAGTTCTCGGATCTGCTCACGCTGAAGGAGGCGGCGGGCCTCACCCTCTACGACCTGTACGCGCTCCCGACGGGGGCGGGGATCGAGGACGCGAGGCCCCTCGCGGTGGTGTTCAAGGAGCGGGAGGTCCGCATCCCCATCCCGGCCCAGGTCACCGGGCACGAGGCCTGGGTGCACCCGATCACCACCAGCGTGTGCCTGCACCTCGAGCACTGGCTCCACATCCTGCAGGCAAGTCGGCTTGCGATTCAGGTCGCGTGGGTGGACGAGGTGGTGCGGCGCCCCTGGTGGGGGGCGTGGCTCGTGCTGAAGGGGCTCTTACCGGGGCGCGGCCGCTTCATGTGGCGCTTGATGGGCCGCGCCAACCGCATCGGGCGCGACGTGGACATCCACCCCACCGCCCGGGTGGAGGGCAGCATCATCGGCGACGGGGCGAAGATCGGGGCCCAGGCCCTGGTGCGAGGCGCCCTCATCGGGCCGGGCGCGGTGCTCGAGGACCGCTGCAACGTGGCTTACTCGGTGGTGGGCCCCAAGTGCTTCGTCTCGAAGTACACCCTCGTCTACACCTCGGCCCTGATGGCCGAGGCCAACGTGGGGATGAGCATGCAGATGTGCCTGGTGGGGCGCCGCGCCGCCCTGACCCCGCGCGCCACCCCCATCGACGTGCAGCCCGGCGGCAAGGTGCGGGTGAAGCACCGCGGCGCCTTCGTGCCGGTGGACCTGCCGGTGCTGGGCTCGTGCTACGGCCACGACACCTTCGTGGGCGCCGACGTCTACATCGGCGCGGGGCGCGCGGTGCCGAACGGCACCCGCCTGGGCCCGGTGCCCGAGCGGATCCTCCGTGACATCCCCGATGAGGTGGACCCCGAGGGCTACTACATCGTGCGGGACGGGGCGCTGGTGCCCCTCGAGCGCGGCTGATCTTTTTTCTGCGTCACGAATCCAGGGGCCCTCCACCAACGGGGCGTCGACGGCGAACCCCGTCGAGCAACGCACCGTTTTAGGAGATCCCAATGCAGCTCAGCTCGAGAACCCTGACCACCTTCCTCCTGCCCTTCGGCACCGCCCTCGCGGCGTGCGCCGGCGGCGCTGGCGGCGGACCGGACGAGCCCGTCCCGGCCACCAACTTCTGCAGCGACGACAACGTCACCACCACCTGTCAGGCCGATGCCGCCAAGGCCGGCTTCTACCCCGCGGCGGACACCGTGGCCGACGGGTTGATCACCCCCACCACCGGGATGGGCTGTGGCTACGCCCTCTCGCTGGACGGGCACATCCTCTACACCGGCAGGACCGGCATCCACGGGAACGGCGCCTGGGGCCTGGACGACCTGGCGCCGGTGGCCTCGGTGTCGAAGACGATGACCGCCCTCGCGGTGATGCGCCTCATCGATCTCGGCGAGATCCCCAGCGACCTGACCCAGGTCACGGTGGGTGATGTGCTCCCCGAGGCGCCCGAGGCCCTGGCCGACCTGACCCTGCACCAGCTGCTGGCCCACACCTCGGGGCTGACGTGGCCCAACTACAACATGGCCTATTTCGACCCGGCGGTGACCTCGGAGATCATGCCGGAGCTCGACAAGCCGGGGCTGATGCCCCGCGCCATGTGGTACGCGATGAAGGACGTCAACGTGCCGACCTCCACCACGGTGGATGAGGCGAACGGCATCGCGGACTACTCCAGCGCCGGCTACCGGATCCTGGGCTCGGTGGTGGACGCCCACACCCTGATGAGCCCCGAGGACTTCCTCGACGAGGGGCCTGGTGGCCCGGTCGGTGACCCGATGGCCATGAACCGGGACCAGCTCACGAAGTTCTACCTCGGCGGCTACGAGGCCTTCATTCGTGACCTGGTGGCGGGCGAGAAGCTCCTGCCCCAGGAGCGCATGGTCAGCGCCTGCCTGAGCGAGCAGGGCCGCATCGCAGGGCTCGATCACTACGTTCGGGGCTACGTCGCGCTGTCGACGGGTGGCCACGTCCCCAGCACCGACACGTCGACGTCGCGCCTTCAGGGGGCGCATGGCCCGGCGGGTGGGTGGATGATGACGGTGGGCGACCTGGCGCGCCTCGGCAACGGCATCGTGACCCGGCGCTTCGTGAGCGAGGCGCGCCTGCAGCAGATGACCACCGAGGTCGCCTCCGACCTCGGTTGGGACTTCGGCTACGGGGTCGGGCTGCTCCCCATCACCTTCGCGGACGACGTGGACGGGCCGGGCATCGAGCACAAGGGCTACGGTCACGGCGGCGACTACAAGGACCTCGGGCACCACGCGATGTGGCGGGTGGTGGAGCTCCCCGGCGGCCGGAGCATCGGCGGCGCGATGATCTGCGTCGGCGGCATCAACATGGACAACAACGGCTTCAACTCAGGCAACCTCCGCACCGCTCTCCGCACCATGATGCGGCAGGTCTACACCGACTTCATCGCCAACCCCCCGGCCACCAGCCCGATCACCTATGTCCCCGCCCTGGCCGACTGCGACGCCGCGCCGCTGACCCCGCCCAAGGCGTTGGACTACGAGTTCGGGGACAGCATCAAGCAGTCCTGGGCGGGGCTCCTCTATCAGGCCGGCAACGACCTCGCCCGGGCGGAGACCCTGGTGCGGCGCCGGGTGTCGGCGGAGCCGGAGGGTGCGCAGATTCTGCGGGCCTGGGACGTCGGCGACGTGACCGCCGCGGCCGAGCTGGGCCTCGACATGATGCGCCGGCGCCTCGCCGAGTCGGAGCAGGGCGACGTGACGGGCGGTGACCCCACCGGCGCGACCGGCGGTGACCCGACCGGCGGTGACCCGACCGGCGGCACCGCGCGCCGCTGAGCCTCAGGTCAGCGCCACCCGCAACTTGCCTTTCACCCGCTCGAAGCGCTTCCTGAGCCGCGCCGCCTCCTTGTTCACCGCGGCGGTGTCGGCCAGGGCGCTCTCCTCGTCCAGCACCTGGGCGATCTGCTTCCAGTCCATCCGCTCGCCGATCCGAAGCATGACCAGCACCCGGTCCTCTTTCGGCAGCCCCTGGCACAGCTCCTGGAACCGGTTCTTCACCTCGGTCCTCTGCCACGCGGGTGTCGCGGTGCGGCTCCAGTGCTCGGCCAGCAGCGCCTCCTCCTGACCCGTCTTCAGCCGCTGCTCCCGCTTGTGCTCACCTTGCCGGAGTCGCCAGCTCACGGTGCGCCGAGCCAGGACGTAGGCCCACGTGTACACGCTGCTGCGGCCCTCGAAGCGCGCGATGCTCTTCCACAGCTCCATGCTGAAGCGTTGGTAGAGATCCTCGGCCACGTCGTCGTCGTGGAAGACCCCGCGGAGCATCCGGAATATGCCGGGGCCATGGGTCTCCAGCACCAGCACCGCGGCCTGGTCGGGGGTACCGGCGGCCAGGAGCTCGGCGACCCGAGCGTCGATGGTGGGCGCGGGGGCGGTCATCCGGGGGCAAGGTTCCAGAGCCCCGCTCGCGCCGTCAACGGGTCGGGGCGCCCCTGATCCGGCGCGCGGCAGCCTCCAGCACCGCCCGGTCCCCGCCCAGGCCGTAGCGGTGGGCATGGGCCAACCCCTCGTCCAGCGCGCGCTGCCCCTCGGCCCGACCGAGCGCCAGGTCCAGCAGGCCCGCGGCCCCCAACGAGAGGACGGTCTTGGCCCGGTTCCGGACCGCCGCCTCCGTCGCCGCCGCCCTGCGCGCCTCGAGGCGCGAGACCAGCGCCGGGGACAGGGCCGCCGGGGCGCCCAAGGCGGCCACGAGCAGGGCGTGGGCGTCGGGGTTGCACAGCATCGACTCGAACCCGGCCGCGTGCCACCCCTCTGCCACCTCGATCGCGAAGGTGGGATCGATCCCGTCTGGGTTCAGGAACGCCTCGGCCAGCGCGCCGTAGGCCCTCAGCTGGAACGCGAGCATGTGGCTCCCGGTGGCCGCCATGTCGTCCGCCGCCAACGCGTGCTCCCAGACCCCCTCGAAGCGCAGCCCCGCCTGATCCGCCGCCGCGCTGCACACGACCCCGAGCTCCCGGACCCGGGCGTAGCCGTAGCGTTGGCCCAGGGCGCGCATGGTGCGTGCAACCTCACTTGCGCCATCGGCGTCCCCGGTGGCGGCGAGCCCCAGGGCATGGATCGACGCCACCGACATCATCCTGAGCGGCTCCGCCACCCGCTGGGCCAGCGCCCACGCCTCCGCGCTGCTGGCCACCCCCTCGGCCGGGGCCCCGCTCATGGTCCGCGCCGCCGCGGTCATGCTCTGGGCGAACATCAGGGCGATGGCGTCGCCGCACGCGTGGGCCGCGGGCAGCGCGCGGCGGGTGCTGGCCTCGGCCACGTCGAAGCGCCCCTCCTGGGCCGCCATGAACGCGGACAAGGCGAGGGCCTGGGCCGAGGCGCTGGTCGAGCCCAGGCGCAACGCAAGCAGGCCTGCCTCGGCCCGGTAGAGCGCCTTGCGGTCGGGGCGGTGGTAGTAGGCCACCTCGGCCAGGCTCCGGTAGGTGTTGCACAGGACCTCGGCCCGGGCCCGCGCGTGGGCCGCGACCGGCGCCACCGGCTCGTCGTCCAGGAGCGCGCGCAGGAACGCCGCCTCGACCTCGCTCGCGTCGTCGGGGTGCGGAGCCGCCCCCAGCCGCGGCAGCAGCGCCTCGAGGGGCTCGAGCGCGTGGGTCAGTCGCGACGCGCGGTACTCCAGCTCGGCCATGCGGCCGAGGATGGAGATCCGGGTGTCCTCGTCGCTGGCCTCGACCCCGGCCAGCGCGGTCCGATAGGCGTCGTTCGCCGCGTCGTTCCTGCCGCTGAACAGGAGCGCGTCCCCCCGCTGGCGCAGGGTGTGGACGTCGGGCGTGATCCCCGCCCGCGCCGCGGCCGAGACCGCGGCCTCGAAGCGCTCCGCGCTCGCTTGAAAGGCGTGTTGCGCCAGGGCCAGGGCGCCGGCGCGGCGACCCCAGGTCCAGGCGCCGGGCCAGTCCTCGGCCATCGCCAGGTGGTGGGCGAGCCGGTCCGCCACCGGGTCAGGGTCCGGGTGGACCTGGAGCAGGGCCGCCGCCGCGCGCCGGTGGAGCGCGCGCCCGGGCTCGCCCAGGCCGGCCAGGAGGGCCTCTCTGAGCGCGTCGTGGGTGAAGCGGTACTGCTCCGCCCCGCCGCCCGGATGCACCACGCCCGCCCGCTCCGCCTCGTCCAGGTGGTCCATCAGGCCCAGGGGGTCGGTGCCCAGGGCCGCGGCGAGCTCGGCCAGCGGCACCTCGCTCCCCAGCACCGCCGCCATCGCCAACAGCTCCTTCGCTACCCCCGAGAGCCGGCCCACCCGCTCGCCCACGATCTGCTCCACCGTGGCGGGGAGGGCCCCGAGGTCGAGGGCCGCGGGGTCGTCGAGCGCCCCTCGGGCCAGGACGAGGTGCAGGGTCTGGATGACGAGGAGCGGGGTGGTGCCCTGGGCGTGGAGGTGCTGGGCCAGGCCGTCGGCTCGCGGGTCGTCGACGAGCAGGGCCCGCACGAGGCGCTGGACGTCCGCGTGATCCAGGGGTTGCAGGAGGAGTTGCGAGACCAGCGCCGCCGCTCGAAGGCGTCCGAGCAAGGCGTCTTGCGGGCTCCCCGCGGCGGGCGGCCGGCTGGTCACCAGGAGCGCGGCGGGGCGCGGGTATGCGGCCAGCGCCCGCGCGTAGCCGCCGAGGAGCTCGAGGGAGGCCTCGTCGCAGGCGTGCAGGTCTTCCACCACCAACAACAGCGGCGCCCGATCACAGGCGCGCAGGAGCGCGTCGATGTGCCGCCGCTGCTGGGCCAGCTGGGCCTCCTCCGCGTGGGCCTCGCTCGTCGGGGCCACGGTGGGGGCGCCGAACCCCGACGCGGTGACGGGCTCGAGCGAGCGCAGGCCGGCAGGGCCTCGAGCGAGGGAGGTGCCCAGGGTCGCCGTCCCCGGCGGCCCCTCCGGGTGCTCGGGGCCGGGCTCCGGCGCTGCACCCGGCGCCAGCTCGAGCAGGATGCCGCTCAGGGCGGCGAGCGGGCGCTGGGCGTTGGGGCGCCCGCGGCCGTGCAGCACCCGGACCTCGCCCCGGCCGGCCAACAGGTGCCGGAGCAGGCGGCTCTTGCCGACCCCCGCGCCGCCCTCGAGCCACAGCAGGGGCGGTCCCATCGGCACCTCGGCCAGGCGCCCGTCCAGCCACGCGTCTATCCGCGCCACCTCGTCGCTCCGCCCGATGAGGGGCGGGGCGGCCACGTAGGCCCCGCCCCGGAGCGCGCGCAAGGGCCGTTGCGGTGGCGCGGCCGCGGCCAGCGCCTCCGCCGCCGCGCGGGCGGTGCGGAGGCGGTCCTCGGGGCGCTTCGCAAGGAGGCCTGCAAGGACCGCCCAGACCGGATCGGGGAGGCCCTCCGGGCGGCGGGGGTCCTCCTCCCGCTGGGCCCGGGGCCAGTCCGCGGTGCTCCTGGCCTCGAGCGGGTGCGCGCCGGTGAGCGCCTCGAGGATCACCAGGCCCAGGGCGTACAGGTCGCCGCGAGGGTCGAAGCGGCCCTCCTCGAACGCCTCCGGGGGCATGTACGCCGGGGTCCCGGTCATGCCCCGGGCCGAGGGGTCGTCGCCCAGCTCACCGAAGCGCGCGATGCCGAGATCGCCGAGCTTGGCCTGGCCGGGCGCGCCGTCGGGCTCGGGCGGGCCGAGGAGGACGTTCTCGGGCTTCACGTCCCGGTGCACCACCCCCTCCGCGTGCAGGTGATCGAGCGCCGCCAACAGATCTTGCGCCACCCCGAGGGCGTGGCTCAGGGGCAGGGGCGCGGCCTTCAGCCGTTCGCGCAAGGAACCTTGCATGCGCTCCATGCTGAAGGCCCACACCCGCTCCCCCAGCTCGGCCTCGAAGAGGTCGTAGGTCCGCACCAGGTTCGGGTGGCGCAGGCGGCGGCCGGCTCGGAACTCCCGGCGCACCCGGGCCCGCTGCTCGGGGCCGAGCCCGTCCGCGGCCATCAGCTTCAGCGCCACCGGGCCACCCGTGGTGCGGTCGACCGCGTGCACCACCACTCCGAAGCCGCCCTGGCCCAGGGTCTCGCCCAGCTCGAAGCGGTCCGCCGCCGCGTCGGGGAGGCCGCGCCGCAGCTCGGCCTCGAGCCCGTCGGGGGCGAGGCGCGGGTCGTCGCCCAACAGGGCCGCGAGGGCCTCCTCGAAGCTGTCGAGGTCGCCGGACACGACTACAGCCGGTGGCGGGTGAGGAAGTGGTCGATCATCGCCACCACCTGGTCGGGCGACTCGAGGTGCGGGTAGTGGCCGGTGCCCACCACCTGGCCGATCCACGCGTCGGGTCGGAGCTGGGTGAGCCGGGCCAGATCGCAGACCCCCTGCTGGGCGTCGATGTGGAGCAGGGGCGCCCGGCTCGCGCCGTAGGTGTCCCCGCCGTCGAAGTCGGCCATGGCGGTGAGCATCGGGCCGAGCACGTGGGCGGGCGGCGCGCAAAGCGCGTCCACCTTCCGCTTCACCGTGGCGGGATCATCGGCCCAGCCGACCACCTGGGCCATGAAGGGGCGGTAGGTGGCCATGGGATCCGGCCCCTTGAAGGCGTCGCGCAGGATGCCGAGGCCCTGCTTCATCCCGGCCGCGAGCGGGGTGGGGGCGTCGAGGCTCACCACCGCCGCCACCTCGAGGGCGCCGGCGGCGAGGAGCCGCTCCGTCACCGCGCCGCCGAGGCTGTGGCCGACCAGCACCACCTTCCCCAGCCCCAGGTGGCGGGCCAGGGCCAGGACGTCCTCGGCCAGGGTCCCGGGATCGTAGGGGCCCTCGGGCGCGCCGCTCGCCCCGTGGCCGCGCAGGTCGGGGCACACCAGACGCCGAGCCCCGCCGAGGCGGGCGGCGAGCGGCGCGTAGTCCCCGCCGTCGCAGCCGCCGCCGTGCAGGCAGAGCAGCGGCGTCCCGTCGCCGGTGCCGTGGAGCGCGTAGTTGATCTGGAGGGCGTCAAGAGCGAGCGTCGGCATGGGTGTCTTCGATCACAATCGGGGTGTTGGCGCCAGTGCTGTCAACGCCTTTGGATGCGCGCGGTCACCGCGGGTGTCCACGCCTTGCGTCAGCCTGAGATCTTGGGCTTCGTATTCCGAGTGCGCCGTCGGGTCCTCGTGGTCACCCTCACCCTGCTCGCCGTCGCCCCGGCGGCCTGGGCCCAGACCCTGGACGACTCCTACGCGGTCGAGCTCACCCGCGGCCCGGTCACCGGCCCCGCCCAGGTGGTGGGCATGGCCGGCGCGGTCACCAGCCTCGCGGCGGGGGCGGGGGCCCAGACCTTCAACCCCGCCGCGGTGGCCAACCGCTACGAGTACAACCCCGACGAGTTCTTCGACTGGGACCTCGAGTTCGACGGCTTCTTCACCCAGATCGTGCCCTTTCGCCTCGACCTCGAGAACAACGGCATCACCTCGGACACCGGCGGTGACGACGTGGCGGAGATCTCCACCGCCCTCGCCCTGAACTTCGGGCGCCTCGGGGTGGGCTTCACCGGCGCCGCCACCCGCTACAGCTTCGCGGACGACGGGCGCACCTACACCGTGTTCCAGATCGCCCCCACCGTCGGCTACAACTTCTTCGACGGCCAGCTCGTGGTGGGCGCGGGCGGGCAGCTCGCCATGGCCACGCTGAAGGAGCAAGTCGACTTGCTCCGCATGCTCGGCTTCGGCTTCCTCGGCGGCGTCATCTACCGCCCCCAGGGGCTCCCCATCCGCGCCGGTGCCTCGTTCTCGACCGGCCTCATCTACGGCAACCGCACCCAGCTGGTGGACACCCCGCCGGTCGGCGTGACCCTCGTCCGCGGGCTCGAGGTGCCGTGGCAGGTGAGCCTCGGCCTGTCGGGCACCATCGGGCCCCGCTGGAAGAACTACAACCGCAGCTTCGGTGACTCCGCCAAGGCCAAGGCGGCGGTGAACCGCCCGCGCCTCTACGTCACCCTCTCCGGCGACGTGGTGTTCATGGGCCCCACCGACAAGTCGGTGGGCTTCGAGGCGTGGGCGCAGGACACCTTGCAGCCGGCGGGCGAGGATCTCACCATCGGCTTTCGGCTCGGTGCGGACTCGGAGTTCTGGCAGAACCGCATGCGCGGTCGGCTGGGCTACTACTACGAGCCGTCCCGCTTCCAGGGGATCGACGGGCGCCACCACGGCACCGCGGGGATGGACGTGTACCTGTTCGACTTCATCTTCCCCTGGCGCTTCACCTGGGCGGTGGACGTGGCGCCGCGGTACGCCAACGTGAACGTGTCGCTCGGGGTGTGGCACTGAGGGCCGCGGGGGCCCGATTCTACAAGGCCAGCGCCCAGACGGTGTCGCCGTCCGTCCAGACCACCCGGCCCGCGCCTACCGCCACGTCTCGAAGCTCGGACGTCGCCTGACCCTGGTAGAGGCGCTCCGGAGTCCCGGTGCCGATGGGGGCGCGGAACACGCTGCCGCCCCGGCCACCGCTCCCGCCGGTGACGTAGTAGATGTAGCCAGCGTTGACGTCGATGGCCACCGCGGCGTGGTCGTTGAGGAGGGGGTCCGCGTCGTGCACGACGATGCTGACCTGCTCGGTGCCTACCTCGCTCTTGAAGATGCGACCTGAGCCGTTGATCGCCTCCACCGCCTCCGACCAGTAGACGTAGTCCGCGGTGAGCGCGAAGTCCGAGGGCTCGCCGGTGCCGGGGTTGGCGACCACCGTCTCGGGCACGCCGGTCGGGAGGTTGAGCGGGTGGCGGAACACGTTGGAGGAGGCGTCCAGCCAGTACACGTGGGTGAAGTCGGCGGCGAGGCCGCGCATGAAGCTGGAGCCCACGCCCGGGATGTACTCCACGCGGGTCGGGGTAGCGGCGTCGATGTCGTAGGACAGGATGTGCAGCGGGCTGTCGTTGCTCCAGAAGACCACGCCGTCGGACGCCGCGAGGTGGGGGTTGCGCGCGGTGGTGGCGCTCGCCTCGTGCACCGCGCCGTCCAGCCGCTTGTCGGCCCAGCGGATGACGCCGTTCCTGGGGCCGGAGACCGCGTCGAGGCTGCTCCAGTAGATGCGGTCGGCGTCGAGCACCAGGGCGTCGGGGTAGCTCTGGTTGGTGGCCACCGCCTCCAACTCCGCCGCGAGGTCCAAGCGCCGGCGTAGGACTGCGCCGCTCGGTCGCTGGTCGACCCAGTAGACGGTGGCCGCGCCGTTGTCGACCGCGAGCTGGGTGGGCGAGGAGCCCACCGCGGTGTGGATCGCGTAGGGCTGGCAGACGCCGGCGCCGCAGGTGCCGCCGAGGCAACTCCGGTTGCAGGCGCCGCAGTGGCTCGGGTCGTTGTCGAGGTCCACGCAGATCACGCCGCAGAGCTGCCCGATGCAGCCCGAGTCCGGCACCTCGGCGTCTTCACCCGGGCCGGCGTCCGGCTCGACGCCCCCGTCGTCGGGCGGCGCGGGGACGCCGCCGTCGACCTCGCCCGCGTCCGCGGCGGCGTCAACCTGGCCTGCGTCGCTCGCGGGCTCGTCGGCGGCGCAGACCTCGGCCACGCAGCGGTAGCCCTCCGCGCAGTCGGCGTCGGCGGCGCAAGCGAAGGGCCCGGACGCGGGGTCCGGGAAGCTCAGGACGCAGGCCGGAGCCAACGCGGCCAGGGCGAGGAGCAGCGCCCGCCTCACAGCCGGCCTCCGACCGCCACGCCCACCGCGCCGCCGCCGACCGCGGGGGCCACCGCCACCGCGTCGTCGTCGCCGCCCAGGAGCCACAGGAGCGCGCCGGTCACCACCGCCGCCGCGCCCACCCCGTAGCCCACGTTGGACAGCACCATGCTCGTCTTGCCCTTCGCGATCTCGGCCTGCCCACCCACGTAGGTCGGGTCGGCGGCGTGATCCCGCCGGGCCTTGGCGTCGAGGCCGAAGCCCACCCCCACCCCGAGCCCCACCGCGCCCACCCCGAACAGGACGAGCGGGGCCACCGGGAGGGGTCGGGCCGCGGGTGCAGGCGTGCTTGCACCCACCGGCGCCACCGGCTCGGCCTCCGCCGGCCGCCAGAGGTCGCGCACCGCCTGCTGGATGCCGTCGAGGAGGGCCTCGGGGGGGCCCGAGACCCGCCGGTAGCCCCGGGCGTCGGTGCGGGCCTTCACGATGTCGATGAGCTTCACGGTGATGACGAAGGTCTCGCCCACCTTGCCCACGTTCGAGACCACGATGCGATCGGCTCCGAGGGCCCCGCCGATCTCGGCCAGGCAGGACTCGTCGCTGCAGCCCAGGATCTGGCGGCGCTCCTCGAAGCTCAGCATCGCCTTCACGTCGCGGCCCGCGATGACCTCGGTGAAGCGCCCGGAGCGCTGGACCTCGGTGGTGAGCACCTCGGTGAGGAGCCCGGTCATCGCCTCGTCGACCCCGGTGGCCTGCACGTCCAGCACCGCCACCTTGCCGAGGGGCGGCGCCGCCGCCAGGCCCAGGGTCAGGGCCGCGAGCCAGATCGTCATACGCTTCGAGTATCAACCCTGCCGCGCGGGCGATAGCCCCGTCAGCGTCGGCGGCGCGCCAACACCATACCGAGCGCCATCATCAGCCACAGCCCGGCCGCCCCCGGGGACCCTGCGCCGCGGCACCCGCATCCGCCGGAGGGCCCGTCGCCGGACATCCCGCCCGCGTCGACCTCGGCCCCCGCGTCGGGGGACGCCACGCCGCTGTCTGCAGGATGACCTGCGTCCGGACCGGCGTCGACCACCACCCCGGCGTCCGGCACCGCGTCGCTCTTCGCCTGGCCCTGGACCGTCCAGACCGCGGGGCTCTCGTCGGCGTCGGTGGTGGTGAAGGAGATGGTGAAGGACCACGCCCCCTCGCTCGGGGTCTCGACGGTCAGGGCGAGCGGGGCCGAGCTCGCCGGCGCGACCTCGTCGGGGAGCAGGGTGGTGACGGACGGGTTGCAGTTGGTGGCGTCCATGACGTGCGCGACCCCGAGGCCCAGCACCGCGCCGCCTTCGTTTCGCACCGTGTAGCCGAGGGACAGGCCGGTGAGGGGGGTGTCGCCCACGTCGTCGACCCCGCCCACGCTGATCGTCTGGCCGTCCCGCACCACCACCAGCTCGGGCTCGGCGGTGAGGTAGGTGGTGGCGGGCTCCGCCAGGCGCCAGTCGATGCCCGACGCCGACAGGTAGGGCGGGCCGGTGTAGGCCTCGTCGGTGAGGAGCACCGCCCCCGCGAAGGGCGCAAGCTGGACTGCGGCGCCCGCCGCGCTCCCGTCGGTGAGGCGCCAGGTGCCGGCGGGCACCGGCACCGAGGCGGTGGCCTCGGTGTCGTTGAAGAGGACGAGCGCGGCCTGGGCCTGCAGGAGCCGGGTGTCGGTCGCGTCGGCCCACGACGCCGCGCTGGCCCAGGCGGCGACGTCGTCGAACTCGGTGCCGCTGCCCCGGGCCATGTGGGCGTCGCTGGGGGAGGTCACGAAGGTGGTGGCGCGCATGGTGCCGTAGCTGAGGGTGCTCTCGTACTCGACCCCCACCGGCGCAGGGGCGGCGTAGGGCGGCAGCCACCAGTGCGAGAGGTTCTCGGGCCGCTCGAGGCGGCCGCCGGTGCCGGCGAGGGTGACGAAGGTGTTGTTGGTGATGGTGTGGCCCTGCTCTTCACCGTCGTTGCCGCTGAGGTCGAGGCCGGAGCGGCGATCGCCCACGCTGATGTTCCCGTCCACCGTGCAGTTGTAGTTGTTCGGCAGGAAGATCCCGCGCCCGTTGCTGCCGAAGATGGTGTTCCCCACGATCTGGGTGTCGCGGTACGCGCCGAGGAACTCGGGCCAGATGCCGTGCCCGAGCGGCCACCACGGGTGCGAGGTCTCGAGGTCGCCGAGGGTGTCGAGGATGATGTTCTCGCGGATGTCGGACGCGTTGCAGTTCGTGTAGACCGCGCCGCCGTCGTTGAGGGTGCCCATCGTTCGCACGAAGACGTTCCGGTACACCCGCTGGCCGGCGCTCCCGAGGATGACGCCCGCGTAGCCGGTGTCCACCACCCGGTTCAGCGTGAACTCCACCCCGGCGGCGCGGGCGATGATGACCCCCGCCGCGTGCCAGGAGCCGCTCCCGCCGTAGCCGCGCTCGACCCCGATCCGGAGGAAGAGGTTCCGCTCGATGCGGGAGCCGGGCGTGCCCGCGTCGTTCGCGGCGCCGGTGATCGCGACGTTGCGGACGTCGCGGAAGATCGAGCGGGTCACGACGAATGGCTGGGCGTCGTAGGTGAAGCGGACGCCGTCGGTCTCGAGCTCGCTGAACTCACAACCGTCGATCGTGGTGGGGCGGTTGATCTCCACCGCCCCGCCCACGTAGCGGGTGAAGTGGAGGTCGCGCAGGGTGGCGTTCCGGCTCCGGATGCCGGGGTCGCTGGTGGTGACCACGTCCACCCGCATCGTGCCCGGATCCGCGCCGGCGGGCGGGTAGAGGTACAGGGTGCCCGCCTCCCAGTGCCACTCGCCGGGGGCGTCGAGCTCGTCGAGGTCGCCATCGATGAAGTAGCCGGAGCCCGGGTCGCTGAAGGGGTCGTTGAAGCGCCCGTCCGGGCCGAGGTGCAGGGTGGTGGGGTCGGAGTGGTCGGTGATCGGGCGGGTCTCCCACCACCAGCTCCAGCGGCGCCAGCGCACCTGCGCGCCGGTCCAGCGCCCCGCCGCCACCCCCGGGCGATCGGCGAGCTCGGCGTCCACGATGGTGTCGGGGTCGTCGTCGTTGTCGATGCGCAGGAAGCCGGTGTTGGGGTAGCGGGCGCGCCGGACGAAGCGGCCGTCGACGTAGACCGCCAGGACCTCCTCCGTCACCGGCCCGGTGCGCACGTTGGCGTTCATGCCCCAGGTGTCGGGCAGGCTGACCTGCGTGCTCGCGGTGAGGATGGGGGCGGGGCCGGCGCCGTAGGCGGCCAGCTCCATGCCGCTCACCGTGAGCCCCACCACCGGATACTCGCCGCCCCGCTGGAGATGGATCGTGTCGCCCGCGCTGGCGCGCGACACCGCGTGCTCGACCGTGGCAAGCGGGCTTGCCTCCGACCCCGCCCCGCCGTTCACCCCGCCGGGGGCCACGTACCAGTCCGCCGCCCACGCCGAGGTCGGCGCGCCGACCGCCGCGCCCAGGAGCCAGATCGCCCAACCACGCATGTGGTGGACGCTATCACCCCCCGGGCCTCGTCGCCTCGTATCCGTACGGCACCACCCACCGCCCCGTGGTGACAGGAATGTCACCGTGAACCACGGATCCCCACCTTCCGAGGGGCATTTGCCGGGTGGCCTGCCCTTTGCTTTGATGGGGGGCCATGCGGATACGACGAGGAAGCGGCGCGGCGCTCGGGCTCCTCCTGGCCGGCACCCTGGGCGGCTGCGCGGGGGGGGACTCGGCGAACCAGCCGGTCCCGGACGATGGGCTGTCGGGGTGCGCCCTGGACACCGACTGCCCCACCGGCCTGATCTGTCAGGCCGCGGCGTGCGTGAACCCGGACGACCTCCTACCCCCGGACGTCGAGGCGAGCGGCCACGTGGCGCGGCCCCAGGCCTCGGCCGGGCGCCTGTTCACCCTCGCGCCCGACAGCGACGCCCTGCTGGTGATGGATCCGGCCACCCTCGACATCCAGACCGTGCCGGTGGCCAGCGGCCCGGCCAGCTTCGCGGTGCTGCCCGGTCAAGCCGCGGCGGTGGTGCTGAGCCCCGCCGCCCGCGCCCTGACCCGGGTCACCCTCGCGCCCGTCGCCGCGGTGTCGGTGACCCGCCTGGCCCGGCGTTATGCGCAGGTCGTGACCTCACCGGACGGGCGCTGGGCCCTGTTGTGGAACCCGGCGAGCACGGATCCCGACGCCGAGGACGACGGGGTGGTGGCGGTGGTCGACCTCGAGGCCGACGGCGCCCCGGCGTACGAGGCCGCGGCGGGGTTCCGGCTCACCGACGTACACTTCGTGACCGAGGCCGGGGTGGCCACCCGGGTGGCGGTGGTGGGGAAGGGCAGCGTGACCCACATGGCGCTGTCGCGCCTGGCCGAGGACGGCTACCGGCCGCAACGCATCCTGCTCCCGCCCGCCTTCGCCGAGGTGATCGGGCGCGAGGTGGTGGCCCAGCCCGGCGCGCCGGTGCTCCTGATGCGGAGCCTGGGTGAGGCCGCCCTCGCGGTGGTGGACGTGGTGTCCAGCACCGTGGCCGCGCTCCCGCTCCCGGCCCGGGCGACCGACCTGGACCTGTCTCCCACCGGTGACTTCGCGGTCGCGGCCCTGCGCGGCGCAGGTCAGGTTGCGGTGCTCCCGATCCCCGAGATCCTCTCCTCCACCGCCGCGATGCGCCTGTTCCCAGTGAGCGCCCTGAGCCCCGGCCAGGTCGAGGTGGCGGCCGATGGCGCGCACGCCGCGGTGTTCACCACCGCCGATGACGACGAGGTGATGGGCTGGCTCGATCTCACGCAGGGCGACTTGCAGGTGGTGGCCCTCGAGAAGGCGGTGGCCGCGGTCGCGATCGGCCCCGACTCGAGCTCGGCCCTGGTGGTGCACCGGCCGGTGACCTCCTCGGTCGCCGATGACTACGAGCGCATGGTGGACGCGGACGAGGGGTACTCGCTCGTCGATCTGGGGAGCGGGTTCGTGCAGCTCGCGCGGACCCACGGCGCCCCGCCCCAGGAGGTGGTGTTCGGTGCCTCGGGCCGATACGCGGCGGTCACGGTGCGGGACGACGACGCGGGTCGCCACCGGGTGGAGGCGGCGGACTTCATGACGATGGTGGTGCGGAGCCACGACCTGGCCTCGACCCCGCGCTACGCGGGGGCGTTGCCCGACGCGGACGCGGTCTGGATCATCCAGGAGCACCCGGCGGGGCGGATCAGCGTCCTCGATCCGGCCGGGGATCAGCTTCGGACCTTGACGGGCTTCCAGCTGAACGCGGAGATCGTAGCGACGGGAGGGGGCGAGTGATGCGGTTCGGACAGCTCATCTTCACCACGGGGGCGGCCCTGGCCTTGTTCGGCTGCCCGGGGCGGGCCGGCCTGTACAGCGAGAGCTTCGAGGTGTTCGGGCCGCTCGAGGCCTCGGGGCGCCTGGTGTGGTCGGTCGCCCCGGCCCACACCCTGGTAGCGCTGGACCCCGCCTCCGAGGGCCCGGTCGCCGCGACGGCGCTGCCCTTCGAGCCTCGCGCCCTCACCTCGGGCGCGGGCCGCGTCCTCGCGATGGGGGAGGCGGCGGGCGGGCCGAGGCTGGCCACGCTGGATCCGAGCGCGGGCGACCTGGTGCAGGTCGACCTGCCGGCCCTCTACGACCGGATCCTGCCCTCGCCCGACGGCGCCTACGCGGTGCTCCTCTTCGATCCGCGGATCGACCCCGCCGCTGGTGACCCCGTGGTCCGCAACGCGAACGACGTGACGGTGGTCGACCTCGCCGCGGGTATCGCAACCCGAGTTGCGTTGGACACCGAGTCGTACGCCCCCCGGGGCGTGGTCTTCAGCCCGACGGGCGGGCGGGCCGCGGTGGTCCTCGACGCCGGGGTGGTGGTGCTGGATCTCGAGAAGCCAAGCCGCCGGGTCTCGGTGCCGCTGGTGTTGGACGGCGGCGGGCGCCTCACTCCCGAGGAGGTGCTCTTCGCCGCCGACGGCGGCCACCTCTTCGTGCGCTCCACCGGCACCACCGACGTGATCAGCCTGAAGCTCGAGGACGACGGCGACGCCCTCGCCGCGAGCCTGAACTTCCTCTTCCTCCCCGGCGCCACCAGCCTCGCCGACCTCGCCCTCGTCGACGGTGACGCAGGCCAGGTTGCGGCCCTCTTCCAGGGGCAGCCAGGGGTCAGCTTCGCGGCGATCCTCGACGCGGACGGGGACCAGGGCAAGACCCGCGCGATCGAGATCGAGGCCACGCTATGGCACATCGTGGGGCTCGGCGACGGCCTCTACCTGCTCCACGCGGCGGGCACGCTCCTGACCAGCGGGGCCGCGGTGGTCGGCTGGGAGCCGGCGACGGATCGGGTGGACGTGGATCAGCTGGCCGGCGCGGCGACCAGCCAGCCCACGGTGGGCGGCAACGTGGCCTTCTTCCGCAACCAGACCGGCGATAGCGGCTCCGCGGCGATGACCGCGGTCTCGGTGGTGCGCGAGGCGACCCGCCTGCGAGTTAAGCAGCGGCCCCTGGTGCTCTCGGGCACCCTGCGGGACAGGGTGGCGGATCCGGACGGCGGCCGGGTGCTCCTGGCCGTCGACGTGGATCGCGCGGGGAGTGGCGCCGCCCCTGACTACGACGATCCGGACGACGATCCGCGGGGCACGACCGGCGCCCTGGTGGTGCTGGCGGCGGAGTCGCTGGCGGTGGAGGGTGTGGTGCTCGACGACCCGATCCGCCAGGTCGGCGTGGTGGGCGCGTACTACTACGCGGTGCACCCCGATGTGTTCGGCGACGTCACCTTCGTCCCCCGCGCATCGCTTGTGCGCGACAGCGCGCGGCGGCGCGACGGGTTCCTGCTGAGCGGCCTGTTGGACGCGGCGGGGGAGGACTAGGCCATGCGGATCACGAAGCGAGCCCTCGTGTGGGGCGCCCTGCTGCTCTCGTCCGCGGTCGCCGGCCCCGCCGCGGCCCAGGTGCGCACCGCCAGCACGGCGAAGAGCGGCGCGGTGGTGGAGTCGGCGACCGACGATCCCTTCGGTGAGGTGTTCGACGCCGCGCCGCCCGCCGCCGCCCAGCCCACCGACCCGGCGGAGATGGAGGCGATGGAGCGGGACATGAGCGACATGGCCAAGAAGGCCGCGCCCGCCTCGGCGCCACCGCCCGCGCCGCCCGCGCCGTCGTTGGTCGCGCAGCCCGACGCCGTCGACGCCGCCGGCCTCTTCCTCGGGCCGTACCTGCGGCTCAGCGGGCTGGTGGTGAAGGACCCGGGCTTCGGCCTGGTCGCCCACTTCGGCGCGCTCGTGCGCATCGAGGGCGGCATCGAGGTCGCGCCCTTCGCGGGGAACCGCGGCCTGTCGTTCGAGGCGGGGCTCGGGGCGGGCTTTCAGGCCGCGACCTCCTTCGAGACGGTGGAGAGCCAGCTCGGCGTGACCTCGCTCCAGGTGGCGGCTCTGTACCGAGTGCCGGTCTTCACCTACCTCGCCGGCTACGCGAAGGTCGGCGGCGCGGTGAACTTCGCCCACCTGCGCTTCGCCAAGGGCGTGTTCGAGAAGGAGGTCGACCAGGTGAAGGTCGCGCCCTCGGGCTCGCTCGTGGGCGGCCTCGAGCTGACCATCCCGGTGGGCTACACGCCGATGGGCGGCGGCGGGAAGAAGGCCAACAACTGGCTCGGGTTCTTCCTGGAGGTCGGCTACGAGCTCTACGGCAACCTGGACTTCGACCACGTGCGTCGCGACGTCGACGAGGACACAGACCCTGCGCGGATCCCCGTCCTCGCGCAGGAGCTGGGCGACCTCGACCTGAGCGGGGTGACCTGGCGGCTGGGGGGCTCGTTCCGATTCTGAGGTAGCGCTCCACGCCGGACCGTGGATAGAGTCGCCGCTGATGGCGAGCCCCGTCCCCGAAGGTCAGGACCTCAGCGGCCTGGCCTCTGCGCTGCGCGGCGCCGAGGACTTCGAGCGCGCGGGGGTGGTGGGGTTGGGGCACCTCATCGAGGTCGCCGACGCCGCCCTCCAGGCGAGCCGCTTCACCGGCGGGCGCATGCTCCGCGCCACCCTGCACCTGCGGCCCAAGGACGGCTACGCCGGCCTCTTCGTGCTCGAGCGAGGCGCCGACGCCCTGACCCACCCGGGCGAGGTGCAAGCGATCTTGCCGTCAGCCACCGTGTGGCGCTGGATCGAGGCCGGCCGGGTGCCGGTGGCGGTCGACGTCGAGATGGGGCTCATCACCCCACGCTCGGCCGAGCCCCAGGTGGTGAACTTCAGCCACGGCGCGGCCGAGGACGAGGCGATGTCCGACGGCAGCCGCCTGCGCCTGTTGCAGCACGGCGCGACCCACATCTACGTGCTCCCGCTCCTGGTGCCGGGGGGGCTGGCGGGGATGATCTCGCTCGAGGCGGAGTGCCCGGCCGCGATGGGCACCGAGTTCATCTGGGGCGCGTGCGAGATCAGCCTCGAGGCCGCGGCGTGGCTGGCCGGGCCGTACCTCGCGGGCCTGCCCCTCCGAGTGACCGCCGAGGGCTTCGCCCGCGACGCGCTCCTGCCGGTGGTGGGCCCGACCATGGCCCCGGTGGTGAACGTCTTCAAGGCGTTCGCGGCCGAGGAAGAGACCCTCCTCATGCGAGGCGAGACCGGGTCGGGCAAGTCCCGCCTCGCCCGTTGGTGCCACAGCCAGAGCCCGCGCAAGGCCGGGCCCTTCGAGATCCTCGACCTGCACACCGTGCCCGAGGAGACCCAGATGGGCGAGCTGTTCGGGTGGCGCAAGGGCGCCTTCACCGGGGCGGTGCAGGACCACGCAGGCTACGTCGCGCGTGCCGACGGCGGGACCCTCTTCATCGACGAGGTCGACAAGCTCTCCCTCAAGGCGCAGGCGGCCTTGCTGTTTCTGCTGGAGGAGCGGCGCTACCGCGTGCTCGGGGATCAGGGCGAGCCCCGGCGGGCCAACGTGCGCTTCATGGTGGGCACCAACGCGGATCTCAAGGCGGCGGTGGCGGAGGGGCGCTTCCGCGAGGACCTCTACTACCGGATCAACGTCCTCCCCCTCGCCCTGCCGCCGCTGCGCGAGCGCCTCGACGAGGTGGCGGACTGGGCCCTGTTCATGCTCGAGCGGCGGCACCGCGAGCGGGGCGGCGTGGGGCCGATCTCGATGTCGAAGGAGGCGCAGGCTGCCTTGCTCCTCCGCACCTGGCCGGGCAACCTGCGCCAGCTCGACAACATGATGCGCCGGGCCTACACCCTGGCCAGCCTGGAGCGGCGCGGGGAGGGCGTCCGGGTGGAGGCCCGCCACCTCGACATGGCGGAGGGCCTCGAGGGCGGGGCGCGGGATCGCCCGCGCACCCCGCTGTCGGTGCTGCGCGAGGCGGCCACCCAGCTGGTGACCACCCTGATGAGCGCCGATCCGCCCCTCGACCTGACGCAGGTGGACCTGCCGGGCGCCCTGCACGGGGCGGTGCTGGCCGAGGCGGTGCGCCTGACCGGCGATCGCGAGGCCGCCTTCCGGCTCCTCGGGCGTGAGGAGCTGGTCAAGAACCGCAATCATCACAAGGCATTACGTCGAGACTGGGGGCGCCTGGCGGCCCTCGCGGCGGTCCTGGGGGAGGACCTCCCCGAGGGGCCGGACGGACCCCTGGACGCCTGACTCCCGCCGGGTGACGATCCGCACGCGACTCTGAACAGCGGCCCGGGTTTGGGGCTGCTAGGATGCGCGCCGCCGAGGCCATGCCGATCTGTCCCAGCTGCCTGACGTCGTACCCGGACGGGTCGACCACTTGCGAGCACGACGGGGCGGTGCTGGTGCCGGACTCCGCCTTGTCGGTGGACCAGACCCTGCCCACCGGGACCAAGGTGGGCGAGTACGTGATCGAGACCCAGATCGGGTCGGGCACCTTCGGCGACGTCTACCGCGCCATCCAGCCCCTGATCGGCAAGCAGGTGGCGGTGAAGGTGCTGTCGAGGAAGTACTCGGCGGATCCGCACGTGGTCTCGCGCTTCATCGCCGAGGCGCGGGCGGTGAACCAGATCCGCAACAAGAACATCATCGACATCTTCTCCTTCGGGCAGCTCCCCGACGGCCGCCACTACCACGTGATGGAGCTCCTCGACGGCGAGCCCCTCGACACCTACGTGGCGCGCCGGGGCGGGCGCCTCGCCCTCGAGGAGCTGCTGCCGATCTTGCGCGGGCTGGCCCGGGCCCTCGACGCGGCCCACGCCGCTGGCATCGCGCACCGCGACCTGAAGCCGGCCAACGTGTTCCTCGCCCGGGACGAGGACGGCACCCCGTTCCCCAAGCTCCTCGACTTCGGCATCGCCAAGCTCCTCAACGAGGAGATGCCGCGCCAGCACCACACCGCCACCGGCGCCGCGGTCGGGACCCCCGACTACATGTCCCCGGAGCAGTGCCAGGGCCCCGACGTCGATCACCGCACCGACATCTACTCGTTCGGGGTCATGACCTATCAGCTGGTCACCGGGCACCTCCCCTTCAAGGGCGGGAACGTGGTCGAGGTGCTGATGAAGCAGATGACGGCGGAGCCGACCCCGCCGTCCGCGGTGGGGCCGCACGTCCCGGCCGAGCTCGACGCGCCGATCCTCGCGATGATGGCCAAGGTGCCGGAGGAGCGCCCCGCGAACCTCACCCTGGCCGTGCAGGGCCTCACCGACGCCGCGATCCTCGCCGGCTTCGACGTGCCGAGCAGCAGCTTCAGCGGCGACATGGATCCGCGCCTGGTGCGCTCCGGCCCCGGGGTCACGCCGCCCCACGTGACCCCGCTCGAGGGCTCGCCCGCCCTCGCCGCGACGCTCCCGTCCGCGTCGAACGAAGATCTCCGCGCCCCGCCGGTGCCCGACGCGCCGAAGCGCACGGGCTCGCTCTGGATCGGGATCGCGGTGATGGTGGTGGCGGTGGCCAGCGTGCCCTTCGTCCTCGATCGGATGGGGCAGAGCAACACCGGCCCGGCCGACGCGGGCGCCGCGCGCACCGCCAAGGCGCCGCCGCCCAAGGCGCCCCCGGCGACGCCCGTCCCGCCGGCGCGAGTGCAGGTCTTCCTGCCCGGCGCGCCCGCCGACGCGGTGGTGGTGGGGGCGGACGGTGAGCCCCTCGGCCTCGCCCTCGGCGGGGTCTCGCTCCCGCAGGGGGCGGCGCCGGTGCAGCTCCGCTTGCGCGCGGCGGGCCACGAGGAGCTCGCCCTCACCATCGCGCCCACCGAGACCACCACCGTGGTGGTGGAGATGAAGAAGCTGAAGCGCCCGACTTCGGCGCGGCGTCCGCCCAAGGACAAGGGCAAGGGTAGGGACGACGACAAGCCCGGCCGTGACGAGCTGGAGGTCCCCGACTTCCTGAAGTGAGGTCGGCCGTGTACCGTCGAGGGGCCATGGTGGGTGCGAGCACGGTTGTGGTGGCGCTGGTGGTGCTGGCCCAAGCGCCCGAGGCGGCGGACGCGGTCCAGGAGGCCAAGACCTACTTCCAGGCCGGGCAGCAGGCCTACGAGGCCGGCTACTACCTCGACGCGGCGCGGGCCTTCCAGCGCGCCTACGACCTGGTGCCCAACCCCGCCATCACCTTCTCGCTCGCCCAGACCTTCCGCCGCCAGTTCTACCTCGATCGGGATCCCTCCCACCTGCGGGCCGCCATCCGCGCCTACCGGCAGTACCTGCAGGAGGTCCCGCGGGGCGGGCGGCGTGACGACGCGGTGGAGCACCTGGGGGACCTCGAGCAGCAGCGCCTCGCGATGGGGCTGGCCCCGGTGGAGCCCGAGGTGGCGCGGGTCGAGAACGAGAGCCGCACCCAGCTCATGATCACCAGCCAGACCGCGGGGGCGCGGGCCGGGATCGACGGCGGTGAGCTCTTGCCGGTGCCGGTGGTGAAGAGCGCCACGGTGGGTGAGCACGCGGTCCGCGTCGAGGCCGACGGCTTCTTCCCCCAGGACGTCACCGCGGTCGCGATCGAGGGGCGCCTGGTGGTGTCGCAGGTCGACCTGCAGCCGATGCCGGCGCAGGTCGCGTTGCGCGCGCCGAACGGAGCCCAGGTGACGGTGGACGGACGCCCGGTCGGCACCGCGCCCTTCTCGCGGCCCCTGGAGCTGCCGGCGGGGCGTCACTACCTCAGCGCGAGCCAGTCCGGACGCCAGACCTTCAACAAGGAGCTGGAGCTGAGCCGGGGCCAGCTGTTCGAGCTCGAGGCGGAGATGGAGACCACCACCCAGCGCGAGGTGAGCTACTACTTCCTCGGCGCGGGCGGGGTGCTCCTGGTGGGCACCGCGGCGGTGGTGACGGTGGCGCTGCTCAGCGAGGGGCAGGCCCGGCTGATCTTGAGGAAGCGCGACGTGGACGAGCAGAACCTCACCCCCACCGAGCTCGACGACTACATCCGGGCCCGCGACCGGCGGAACGACCTCCTCACCGCGTCCACCGCCAGCCTGGTGGGCGGGCTCCTGGTGAGCGGGATCGGGGCGGCGCTGTACTTGCTCGACGCGAGCGAGCCGGTCTACCAGCCGAGCGGGATCTCTCCCATGTGGTCGCCCGACGGCCCCACCGGTGTGAGCTACACCGGCAGGTTCTGAGCGCGGCGCTAGTCCCCTGCGTCAGTGATTCCTTGCAGGGGACTAGTCGATGATGTCCAGGGCGGAGGAGCGGGGCTCGAAGGGGTCTTCGTCCGGGCCGGTGATCCACGCGCCGAGGCCCAGGTCGTCGAGGGCGCGCCGGGCGTGTGCAAGCAGGACTGCGTCCCGGACCCGCTCGTTGTACGCGCTGATCGCGGCTTGGAAGAGGGCCTCGCTCCTGGCCTCGTAGACCGGGTCGCGCTTCTTCACCGGGCACCGGGTGCCCCACACCACCTGGCGGCGCGCCGCGACCAGGGAGTAGGGGAAGCGCTCGCAGGAGGTCGGCCAGTGCGGATGCAAGGTGCACTTCATGTCGCGGCCGAGGGCCGCGCACACGTTGAGGTCGCCCACCTGGCGCATCACCGGCAGGGCCCGCCACAGGGTGGAGGCCACCAGCTCCGCCAGGTAGGGGCGCTCCGCCAGCATCCAGCGCGGGAAGTTGGGCTTGTGCCGGCTCATGAGGTCGGTGCGATCGAGGTCGATGAGCTGGGCGACGTCCTTGAGCCGGAGCGAGACCACGTTCTCGAGCCCCGCGCAGCATACGTTGGGGCACGCCTCGCAGTCGGGGATCGTGCCCTTGGGGATCGCGTTGGCCACCCGGTGGGGCGCGATGAGGTCGACGTCGAAGCTCGCCCTGAGGGTGAGCTCCTGCACCATGCGGGGGGAGAGGAGGCGGCGCCAGCGGGAGCGGTGCGCCCCCCACAGCGCCTCCAGCCCCGCCTGCACCGGGCCGGGCGCTGGCGCGTCGTCTTCGCCGCTCACGGTGCGGATTATAGCCGCGCCGCGTCGCGGTTGGTGTTCGGAGTGAGGTGGCAATCTTGATCGCGGTGCGGCCACACCCCACCATGGGTTGGATGCGCGCCGCCTGCAGGCTGCTCGGGGTGCTCTCCATGGTGTTGGCGACGGACGCCCGCGCGGATCCGGGGGGCGAGCGCTTCACCCTGGAGGCGGCGGTGGAGGAGGCCCTGGGGCAGACCCGGGCCGTGGTGCGGGCCAAGGCCGACGTCCTGATCCTCGACAACCAGAAGACGCGGGCCTGGGCCAACGTGTTGCCCACCCTCGACGTGCTCTTCGTGGCGGCGGAGCGCTTCAAGAACCGCCCGATCACCGAGATCCGCTACCCGCTGTTCTGCAACGCGGCTGGCGTCACCCCCGGCGAGTGCGAGGAGCGGGGCTTCGACTACATCGAGGGGCCCTTCGACGATCGCGCCCAGCTCAACAACTCGAGCGACCCGCGCCTCGACGTGGTGATCACCGCGCGCCAGCTCCTGTACGACAGCGGCCGCTCGTGGGAGGCGATCGCCCAGGCCGATGATCGCAAGCGGCGCTACGAGGCGCTGCTCGAGGCGGTCGAGAACAACGTGCGCCTCGACGTCGTGCGCACGTTCTACGGCCTGGAGTCCGCGATGCGCGCGACCGAGACCTTCGAGTACCGGGTGGCGCTCGGCGAGGCGCAGCTCGAGCGCGCCCGGAGCCTCATGTCGCAGGGCCGGGGCAAGGCGGCGGACGTCGCCAACGCCGAGCGCAACCTGGCCGAGGACCGGGTGACCCTCGCCCGCCGCCGCTTCAACGAGTCGCGCCAGCGCCGGGCCCTGAACCTGGTGATGGCCCGCGCCGCCGACGCGCCGATCCGCATCGAGCTCCCGCACGAGGTGGCCACCGCCACCGCGCCGCTGTCGGCCCTGCGCCTGCCCGCGCCCGAGGACGTGAAGGCGACCGCGCTCGAGCACCGCCCCGACCTGATCGTCACCCGGATCCTCCTGGACGAGGTCGCCCACGACGTCACGATGAACGCCGCCCGCTACGGGCCCACCCTCACCCTCGACGCCAACTACCGGCGGGGCAGCCGCCGGCCGGACCGCGTCTTCGACGATCCCACCACCAACTTCATCGCCACCCTGGGCGTCACGCTGCGTTGGAACCTCTTCGAGGGCTTCCGCACCGACGCCCTGGTGGCGGAGTCCGAGCTGGCCCTGGTGAAGGTGCAGGCCGACTACGACGACCTCGAGCGCCGGGTGCTCGCCGAGGGGCTCGATCGGCTGGAGAACCTGCACATCACCATCCAGGTCTTCGAGCTCGCCCGAGACGCGTACCGCAGCGCGGAGGACGCGGTGCATCTGGTGCGGCGGCTGTTCGAGGAGGGCAAGAACACCGCGCTGGAGCTGCGTGACGCGGAGCTGAAGTACACCAACGCCCAGCTGGCGCTGATCGATGCGCGGTTGCAGGTGGAGGTGGCGCGGGAGGAGCTGCGGCGGGCGGTGGGGGCGGAGCTGCTCTAACTTAGCTTGGCTTTGGCGGGTGCTGGAGATCGAGGGCGCGGAGATCGAGGGCGCTTCGCTCGATTGAGCGTCAGCCCGAAGGGCTGTAAGCGAGTGAGGTGCCCCGGAGCCCCGCTTGCGGGGCTCCGACAGGGTGCTTCCGGGCCGAGGTCTTCCCTCTCCGGGGGACCGGCGTTGGGGGACGCTTGGCGTCGAGCCGCTACGGGAGGGGGAGCGCGCGGTCCGAGGTGGCGGGGACGGAGTCGCCGTCGTCCTTGGCGGAGCCCGCGATGTTCGTGGGCTCCTCCGCCTCGACCCGGGCGCAGGCGGGGGAGGGGCGGCCGGCCATGACGGTGAGGGTGCAGGCCTGCCTGCAGGAGGCGCCGTCGTCGTCGCCCAGGCAGCGCTCGGTGAGGCGGGCGAGGTGGGCGAGGAAGGTGGCGCTCTCGTCGCGGATCTCGCCCGGGTCGAAGTCCACCAGGAGGCTCACGATGTCGCGGGCGTGCACCTCGACCCGGTGGTCGATGCACTTGTAGTCGTTGCAGAAGGTGAGCTTGTGGGTGCCGGCGGGGACCTTGCGGAGCACGAGGGGTTCGTCGCCCTTGATGTGCTTGTGCAGCCCGAGGCTCGGGGCGGAGATGATGGCGTCGACGGGGAGGGTTTGGAGGATGAGGGTGCTCTCGCCGGCCTTGTCACCCTCGGGGCGCCACGGGGCGAGGTGGTGCACGGTGACCTGGCCCGGCTCGACCGTTATCAGCGCGTGCTGGGCCTGGGCGCCCTGCCTGCGCGCCACCAGGCTGTGTATCCCCGGGGCGACGTCGCGGAAGGTGACCCCGTGGAGGTCTTCGGCCACCGCCTGCGCGCCGTCGAGGAGGATCTCGACTCCGGCGTCGGCCTTCACCTGCACGAAGCCGGAGGGGGCTTGGGGCGCGGCGTCGCCGGTGCCCATCAAGGCCAACGCTGCCGTGAACAGCGTGAGCGCCCCCCCACCCATCACGACAAGGGTAGTCGGCCCGTCTCATCCGGATCAAGCGAGCGCGATCACGTCGTGTGCCAGGAGGAATCAGGGCCGCTCACGGCTTGCGGCGCTGGAGCTCCTCCAGCAGGTCGGTGACCAGCCGCCCCCGGGCGGGGCGGGCCGCCTCGGTCGGCCCGTGCGCCCAGTCGTCGGCGCGCGGTGCGCGCCCCGGGCCGGCGCCCCAGGCCTCGAACCGGGCCAGATCGGTGGCGGTGACGTCGTCGTCCTCGTCCAGCTCCGCCCGCAGCGCCTCGAGCTCGGCGCTCTTCACCGCGTCCATCGGGAAGGTGCTCTCCTCCGGGGCCTCTGGCGCCTCGCGAGGGACGTCCCGCACCGGGTCGAAGAAGGGGTCCCGGTGCTTGGCCCCGCCCCCTCGAGCCTCGGGCTGGGCGAAGGGGTTGGAGCCGGCCTGGGTAGCGCCGGCTGGGGTGTGGGTGTCGAAGACGTCCGACAGCTCCCGGGTCACGTCCAGGACGTCGACCTCGTGGATGACCTCGGTCGCGCGGGCGGTCTGGCGCTCGCCCGCGGTCGGCTCGGCCCAGGATCCGAACTCGACCTCGGCCACCTCGGCCATCGAGTCCTGATCCGAGTCCAACAGGTCCTCGAGGCGCCGCTCCAGGCTCTCCGCCTCCGAGATCCGCCCGCCTTTGCGCAGCACCCGGGCGGCCAGGGCGAGGGCGCCGCGGTGGGCGGGGTCGGTCTTCAGGATCAGCAGGACCACCCGGTCCCGCTCCGACTCCAGCCCGTGGCGGTCGTACACCTCGGCCAGCTCGATCCACAGCCGGCACGCCTCGCCGACGAGGCCGAAGGCGGCGCAGGCGTGGGCGGAGACCTCGAGCACCCGCGGCTCGTGCGGGAGCGCGGCCAACAGGGCCTTGATCTCCTCCAGCGCCACCCCCCGCTGCCCCAGCCGGGTGCGGGCCTTCAGCAGCTCGAGGCGGGCGGGCAGGATCTTGTCGCGGGCGTCCATCGCCACGAGGGCAGACAGGAGCGCCTCCAGCACCTCCACCTCCTCCGGGAACTTCTCGTAGAAGGGCACCAGCGCGGCGAGGGCCTCCCGGGCCCGGCCGTAGCGCAACAGGAGCTGCGAGACCTGCACCCCCACCGCGGGCTTGTCCGGCGCCAGCTCCGCCACGCGCATCAGCCGGGGGGTGAAGTCGTAGCCGCGCTTCGCAAGGTGGCTTGCGAGCTCCTTCCACCGGGCGATCGCCTCGGTGGTGCGGCCGACCTCGGCCAGGGTCACCGCCAGGTCGACCTGGGGGTCGAGCTCATGGGGCACGAGGCTCACCAGCTCCTCCAGCGCCCAAAGCCGCCGACGGTCCCCTGCCGCGGTGGCCGCCTTCACCAGGTTTCGCAGGATGACCTGCAGCGGTCGATCCTTGCCCAGGCGCTTGAGCACCTCGGCCAGGCGGAACAGGACCTCGGGCTCGTTGGGGCTGACCTGGTTGGCCGCCTCGAGCATGCGCGCCGCCCCCAAGAGGTCGCGGCCCTTGAGGAAGAGGGTGGCGGCCCGGTGGAAGTGGTGGAAGGCCCGCTCCTGGTTGCCGGAGAGGCGGTAGGCCTCGGCCACCCGGCCTCGGAGCTCGGCGCGGTCGGGGTCGCGGGAGAGCAGCTCGCGGAAGCGATCGATCGCCTCCGGGTAGCGACCTTGCCGGAGCAGGTCCTCTGCGTGCTCGAGGTCCATCGTGCCCCCCGCACAGTACCAGCGTCCCGGATCGGGATCGACCGGGTCGGCTACTCCACCCGGCGGACGATCAGCCGCCCCTCGTCGAAGTCCGCGATGATGCGGAGGCTGGCCCCCGCCTCCACGTCGATCTCCCCCAGCACCGCGGGCAGCACCCGGCGCAGGCTCCCGGGCCGCTCGATCGGCGGGCAGCTGGTGCCCTCGATGAGCACGGTGTGCCGGCCGGCGGAGAGCCGGTGCCCGTAGGACGGGGTGGTGCGGGTGACGATGCGCCCATCCACGGTGACGCGGCTGGAGCAGGAGCGGGTCCCGAACGCCACCGGCGCGAAGGCGAGGGGGGACGAGATCGCGGACTCGGGCCGGGGCTCGAGGCGCTGGTGGCTCCGGGCCAGGAGCGGCTCCCCGCCCTTCACCGGGGTCGGGATGGGGTCGGCCGGCCGCGGGTGCGGGGTCACGGGCGGCGGCAGGACCACGGTCGCGGTGGTGGCCACCACCTCGGGGACCGGGGGCTGGGGGTCCTCGGCAGGCTGGCTTGCCATCCGCGCTCGGAACGCGGGCACCCCCACCGCGGCCGCGATCGCGGCGGCGCCGAGCGCGGCCAGGCCCCACACCAGCCCGCGGCGGCGCGGCGGGGTCGGGCCGGCGGTCATGGTCGGGGTCGGGCGGGTTACCGCCTGGTGGGGCGCGGGGAGGTCGCCGGAGGGCCGGAGGCTCCCCCCGTGCGTCAACACGACCTGCGGGCCGCTCCCGTCGCGCACGTCGAGCGGGGTGCTGCCGGTGACCGGCTTGGCCCCGGGCTCGGGCAGGCCGGGGCCTCGGGCGAAGGTCTCGATCTTGCCGACGATCGACTGCTCGATCGCCTGGCTGATGGCGTGTGAGAAGTCCTGGGTGGCCGGCAGGTCGTCGGCCGACTGTGCCTCGATCGCGAGGGCGTCGAGGGCGCGGAGCTGGTTCACCAGGTGCCCGAGGGCCACCGCGTCGCTGTCGGGGAGCCCTGCCCGGGCCAGGGTGAGGCCCTCCGCGAAGGCAGCGGCGGTCTGGTAGCGGCGGTCCTTGTCCCGGGCGAGGGCGCTGAGTACGACCTTGTCGACCTGGGGCGGGATCTCGGGCCGCAGCACCGAGGGCGCGGTGATCGCGTGGGCCCGCATGCGGTTGCGGGTCTCGGACTCGTCCGGGGTCCAGAACACCGGGGTGCCGGTGAGGAGCTCGAACAGGAGCAGGCCGGCCTGGTAGATGTCGGTGCGGGCGTCGATCTCGCGCCCCGCCGCCTGCTCGGGCGACATGTACCCGGTGGTGCCCTTCACCACGCCGGCCCGGGTCTTGGGCATGTCCGCCACCCCGGGCGCGGTCTTGGCGATCCCGAAGTCCAGGATCTTCACGTCGCCGTCCCGGGACACCAGGACGTTCCTCGGGTTCAGGTCGCGGTGCACCAGGCCGAGCGGGGCGCCGTCGGGGCCGCGGCGCCGGTGCGCGTAGTCGAGGCCGTGGGCCACCTCCTCCACGACGCGCACCGCGGTCCCGACCGGTACCGGGATCTGGTGGCGACGCGCCGCCTCGAGGAGGGCGAAGGCGTCGAGGCCGTCCACCAGCTCCATGGCGATGAAGTAGGTGCCATCGACCCGGCCCAGCTCGTAGATGGCGACGATGTTGGCGTGGGTCAGCCCCACCGCGATCTTGGCTTCGGCGATGAAGCTCTGGACGAACTCGGGGTCTCGGGCGTGCTGAGGTAGGATCTGCTTGATGACGAGGTCCTTCTCGAACCCGTCGGCCCCGTACAGCTTGGCCGCGTACACCTCAGCCATGCCGCCCACGGCGATCCGGCGTGTGAGGAAGTACTTCCCGAATGTCGTGGGTTGGAACACGGGTGTATTCCCAGGGGCGGGGGGGCGTCCGTCCTTGTGAGAACGATCATGCCCGCAGGTCTGAAAAGCCGCAATTGCCCTGCGCGGCTTATGGGGAGGGAATCCCTTGGTCGACGGGGCGTCGGAGCGCTGTTCCTGGCGCTCCTGGCCGCGGGCTGCACCCGCACCCTGGACCTCGAGGTCGCCCTCACCTCGCCTGAGAGCCCGGATCCGTTCGTCGGCGTGTCGACCGTGCGGCTGTCCGGCGTCCTCAGGACCGGGCCGGTGGTGGTGGGCGAGGGGCGCTGGGATCAGGGGCCGCTCCCGTTCCCGGGCACCCTCGACGCCCGAATACGGCGCCTCGTCGTGGAGGGCCTCGACGCGGACGGGGCGCTCGTGGCCTCCGGCGTCTCGCCGCCGCTCGACCTGCTCACCGATCCCCCCGAGGGGCGCCTCGAGATCCTCTTCACCCGAGTCGGGGCCCTGAGCCGGGTGGGCGACGGCGGCGCGCCTCGAGACGGCGCGGGCCTGGAGGCGCTGGGCCTGCCGGACGGGCGGGTGCTCTTCGCGGGGGGCCGGCGCCCCGACGGCTGCCCAGGCCCCACCGAGGTGCGCGCTGAGCGCAGCAGAGATTAAGGTGCAGGCCCGCTCCTCGCTCCGGGCCGAGCGGGGCGGCTCACCCTGGTGGCCCTGCCCGATGGTGCAGTGCTCGCGGTGGGGGTGGACGCCGCAGGGGTGCGCCGACAGCACCCCCGCGCAGGGCCTTGCGCCTGGATCCCGGCTTCAACACCACCCAGACCTTCCCCTGGACGCCCCGGTACGGCAGGGGCCGGCGTCGCCGCAGTGGACGCGAGCCTGGTGGTGCTCGCGCGGGGGCGAGGCGCCTCGACCTACCAGCCACGGTGGTGGGGCTCGATCCGGCACCGGCGAGTCACTTGCGTCCTCCAGGGCGCTCGACGGGCCGCAGGCCCCGCCGCGGTAAGCCACCTCGGTGGCGGGCAGGTGCTTCCTGGCCGGCGGGCGCTCGGCCGCGGAGCCGAGCCCTCACCGACGCCTCGGTGTTCGTCGCGCCGCGAAGAACTGCGCGCTGAGCACCCGCGTGCCCCTCGCCACCGCGGTCACTCCCGCCGCCGCCGTCACGGCCGGGAACATGGTGTTGGTGGGGGGCGAGCGCAGGGCCAGGCGTGCGCGCCAGTGCGGTCAGTCGCG
This sequence comes from Deltaproteobacteria bacterium, assembly GCA_020632995.1. Taxonomy (GTDB): domain Bacteria; phylum Myxococcota; class Kuafuiibacteriia; order Kuafuiibacteriales; family Kuafuiibacteriaceae; genus JACKEN01. Next base: position 166,164 of record JACKEN010000013.1, read on the forward strand.
GTGGGGCTCGAGACCTCCACCCCGCTCGGCGACACAGGCCTGCTCACCGCCCTCACCGCCTCGGTGGGCGCCGCGCCCCTTGCCAGTGGCGCTCGGCGACGCCTCGCTCCCTCGTGCTGCCGGAATGGCGGCGACCCGCAGTGGGTGCGCCTGCTCCCGCTCCAGCTCGGCCCGGCTGGCGGTGCTGAGGGGCGCACGTCCAGGGGCCTGGTGGGGGCGTCAGCCCCAGACAGGCGCGCCTGGCTCGGGACCCCGCGGGGGCGCTTCGTGTTCGATCCCGGTCCGGCCTCGGTGCTCGGCCCGCCGCCTACGGCGACCGCCTGGTGCTGGACTCCGCCGTCCCCCGCGCGCACCGGCCTCGGCCTGTGGCCGCTTCCGGGCCTCGTCCTGGCAGCTCACCACCGGGGGCCTGGAGGCGCTGCCCCCAGGCGCGCGCCACCGGGCCTCTCCAGCCCTCGGGTGGGCGGTCCTCTCTCTCTGAGGGCGCAGTGGGGACTTCGAGGCTCGAGGTCGAGAGCTGCGCCTCGGGTGGGGTCGCAAGCTGCCTTGCTCTTCAGGCTCGCCGATGGGGAGCATGACCACGTGACCCTGGTGGGGCGCGGCGGTGGGGCGCTCCGAGGGGCCGGAGCCAGGGGGCGTCAGTGGCGTGCGCCTCCCGCCGCCGCGAGCCTGACCACCCCGCGGATGCACACGGTGCGGCTCACGCGCGTCGGCGAGGTGGTGGAGCTGGACGTCGACGCGGACGGCACGGTGGAGCTGTCCTGCGCGTTGACCGGCGCACCCGAAGGTCATGTGGGGGTGGGGGTGGTGACGGGGCAGGTGACCTTCGGCCGGGTGCGCCTGACCGCGCTGGACTGAACCCGCGAGAGCGGTCGGGAGTACCAAAAGGTACGTTCGACGCGTCGAGTGTGTGCGAATCGTCCAGGGCCCGGGAAACGGCTCGACGTGGGTCAGGAGGCTTGTTAAGCCGCGCACATGCCGGACCTAGATCCCGCCCTGATCACCATGGCGACGGACTATGTCACCCGCATCGTCGGTGTCGTCGTCGCCCTCTTCATCGCCCTGATCGTCGCCGGCTGGATTCGCCGGCTGGTCCTGAAGGCCACAGAGAAGGCCAAGGTCGACATCACCCTGGGCAAGTTCTTCGCCAACGCCGCGCGCTATGCGGTGTTGACCCTCGCCGTCATCGCCTGCCTCGGGGTGTTCGGCATCGAGACCACCAGCTTCGCCGCGGTCATCGGCGCCGCCGGCCTCGCAATCGGCCTTGCGTTCCAGGGGAGCCTCTCGAACCTGGCGTCGGGGGTGATGCTCCTGATGTTCCGCCCCTTCAAGGTGGGCGACGTGGTGAAGACCGCGGGCGAGATCGGGAAGGTGGACGAGATCGAGCTGTTCACCACCCGCCTCATCACCCCGGACAACCGGATGATCATCATCCCGAACAGCGCGGTGTTCGGCGGCACGATCGAGAACATCACCTTCTTCGACACCCGCCGGGTGGACGTCGACGTGGGCACTGTCTACAGCGCCGACCTCGACGCCACCCGCAAGGTGCTCGAGGACGCGGTGGCGGCGGTGGAGCACCTGCCGGAGCCCGCGCCCCAGGTGTTCCTCGACGTGCTCGGGGACTCGGCGATCCTCTGGAAGGTGCGGGTGTGGACCAACACCCCGGACTACTGGGCCGTACGGGAGAAGCTCACCCGGGCCATCAAGACCAAGCTGGACGCGGCGGGGATCGGGATCCCGTTCCCGCAGATGGACGTCCATCTGGACCCTCAGCTCGTGGACGCGATGAAGCGCACGGCCTGAGTTCGTTTCGCAGTGGAGAAACAGAACCTATGAACGCTCTTCGACTCGCTCAATCCCATGGCCTGTCCCTCGCGGCGGGCATCGCGCTGCTGGCGGCGACCGCCCCGGCGTTCGCGCAGACCGAGGTCCTCAAGGAGGAGGACACCAAGACCAAGGCGCTGACCAAGACCAGCACCACCGTGCCCGACGGGTGGAAGGTGTCGGCGAAGCTGGGGCTGTCGGCCAACCTGATGACCACCAACGCCAACGCGGCGGCGGCGGGCGCCGGTCAGGAGGGTGTGTCCTTTCAGTTCGGTATCGTGTTGGGGGCCGACGCGAACCTGAAGATGGGGCAGCACGGCTGGGACAACAAGCTCAGCGTCCAGCAGGGGCAGACCAAGACCCCCAACATCGCCTCCTTCGTCAAGAGCGTCGACAACCTGGAGCTCATCAGCACCTACTTCTATCGCTTCCAGAACCCGGAGTGGCTCGGGCCGTTCGCGCGGGCGCGCCTGCAGACCCAGCTGTTCAAGGGCTACCTGGTCCGCGAGACCGACGTGACGGTCGTTAGGGGCGCAGAGGAGGAGAAGCGCCCCGCCCAGTCGAAGATCCCGCTCACCAGCTCGTTTGAGCCCCTGGTGCTCCGGCAGTCGGCCGGTATGTTCGCTCGCCCCTGGCAGCGGGACGACGTCAAGCTGGATGCCAAGGTCGGCCTCGGTGTGCAGGAAATCCTGGTGCGCGATGGCTACGTGGTGCAAAAGGTGGAGGACGACGTCATCACCCTGAAGCAGCTCGAGAGCTCGGTGAACGCCGGTGCGGAGCTGGAGCTCAACCTCGAGGGCGTCCTGGTGAAGGACCTCCTGACCTGGAAGGCGGGCGCCAACTTCTTCCTCCCGATCATCACCAACGCCGAGGTCGACGGCAAGAAGGCGAACGGGTTCGACTACCTGAACACCGACATCCAGGCCGGGCTCTCACTGAAGGTGGTCAAGGGGCTGTCGGTCGATTACCAGCTCCTGCTCCGAAAGGTGCCGTTGATCGTGGACGGCTTCCAGGTCCAGCACGGCCTGGTCTTCTCGGCCGGCTTCGACATCCTGTAGGCCCAGGGCGTCACATCGCGCTTGCCCAGGCGAGCCGGCTCGCGTAGCCGGCCTCGCCATGGGATTCACCTGCGGCATCGTGGGCCTGCCCAACGTCGGCAAGTCCACCATCTTCAACGCGCTCACCTCGGCCGGTGCCGCGGCAAGCAACTTCCCCTTCTGCACCATCGAGCCCAACACCGGCGTCGTGCCGGTGCCGGACCCGCGCCTGTGGGCGATCGCGGAGTACGTGCCCCCCGAGAAGGTGGTGCCCACGAGCATGACCTTCGTGGACATCGCGGGCCTGGTGAAGGGCGCCAGCAAGGGCGAGGGCCTCGGCAACCAGTTCCTCGGCCACATCCGGAGCACGAGCGCGGTCGCCCACGTGGTCCGCTGCTTCGAGGACGACGACATCGTGCACGTGGACGGCGACGTGGATCCTGTGCGCGACGCCGAGATCATCGACACCGAGCTGATGCTCGCCGACCTCGAGTCGGTGGAGCGCCGCATCGCCAACGTCGAGAAGAAGGCCCGCTCCGGCGACAAGGACAGCAAGCTCGACCTCGCCGCGCTCCAGGAGGTGAAGGCGGGCCTCGAGGCCGGCAAGCCGGTGCGCGCCCTCGGCCTCGCCCCTGACATGCTCGCGCGGGTGAAGGACCTCAACCTCATCACCCAGAAGCCGGTGATGTACGTGGCCAACGTGGCCGAGGCGCACCTCGCGGATCCGAATGCGTGCGTGCACTACCGGCGGATCGTCGAGCACGCGAAGCAGGAGGGCGCCGAGGTGGTGGCCCTGTGCGGCCGCATCGAGGCCGAGCTGAGCGAGCTGGAGGACGCGGAGCGGGCGGAGTTCCTCGAGCACATCGGCTTGTCGGAGTCCGGGCTGAACCGAGTCATCCGCGCGGGCTACAAGCTGTTGAACCTGTGCACGTACTTCACTGCGGGTGAGAAGGAGGTCCGGGCGTGGACCTTCAAGCAGGGGTGGACCGCGCCCCAGTGTGCGGGCGTCATCCACTCGGACTTCGAGCGTGGGTTCATCCGGGCTGAGGTGTATGGGTATGACGACTTGATGAAGTTCAAGTCGGAGGCGGCGATCAAGGAGGCGGGGGCGCTGCGGGTGGAGGGCAAGGCTTACGTCGCTCGGGATGGCGACGTGATGCACTTCAGGTTTAACGTCTGAAATCGCCGACCGGCTGGCGCCGGCGGCGATTTCGGGCCCGCGATGGAGCGGACGGCTTCGCCGCCGCTCATCGCGGGCCGGCGCGGTCCGACGGCTGGCGCCGCGGCCCAGCCTTCTTTGGTGGGGTTTGGTTGGGGGCTTGGGCGTGGGGGTTCTTCAGGGCGCCAGGTGCATCTTGCGACCGTCAGCGAGAGCCAGTGCGATGAATTGCGGGCTCCGCTCAGGAATCCCAGGAATCGTTGGTGTAGGATTACCCGTGACGTTCATGTCGTTGGCGGTCTCTATGACGTCGCCAGCGCGCAGGCGACCGGCGCGATGCGCAGTGAGTTTGGGGGTGACCGTTCCGACGACCAGCGGGTGGTCGATGGCGTGTGGTTCGTCGCGCCCGCGATGGTGAGGCCCCATTCGATGCCGCTCAGGGGTGCGGCCATCAGCTCGACCGGCGGAGGTCAGACTTCGCCTGGGCGGAGCACGACGCCAGTAGAGTCAGCAGCAGGAGAGTGTAGCCGGTACCTGCAGGGGCCCGCCGAAGTACAGGTCGATTCGTCCCCGGCGGTGCCCTCACCTCAGCGCCCATTCGCCCCGGAGCCGGCGCCTATCTCGCCCAGGAACGGCGGCCCTCCCTCCAGGTCGGGCATCACGCCGACGCCAGCGACGCCGTTCCGGTGTCGACGTCGGCAAACCTCCCTCGGATCGTGGCGGGATTCAGGACCAACTGGACGTCGGTCTGGGAGCGGTTGTCGGTGAGGTCGAGTCTTCGTCGCGCGCCGAGAACACGTCCCGCCGGTTTGGCATCGAGCACGTAGGCGTCGGCGGAGAGAGGCCTTCGATGCGCCATGGGCCGAGCGGTCGAAGAAGCGCTCGCTAACCGCCTTTCGCTCCGGACAGGAGGATTATGAACTGCGGGGACGATTGCCGTCTCCGCTGGACCACAGTGCCAGAGGCATCCCTCGCGAAGCACGAGGCTCGGCGCGGTCCCAGTGCGCACGCCGCCTTCGACCGTCTCCGTGTCGTCTGGCCGACCTGCACGACCAAGTGTAGCGACCCTCTCGCAGTCCACCGGATCTCGAAGGCGCCCTCTTCAATGGTGATCATAGCGGGTCTCGATGAGCGCGAGCGCGCCTGCGACCTCGAGCGACGTCCGTCGGATCATCGCTTTCGAGAACCGCGGCCACGAACACGTCCGGTGCCGGGTTCTTGTCCGCGTCGACCACTCGTCCGGAGATGGCGCCGGCCGGACGCCGCGCCTCGGAGGGTGATGTGCTTCTCCTCAGCAGCAGGCGAAAGGTCGACCGCGGCCTCGGCCTCGACGCTCGGACCGTCCACCGGCCGCCAACGACTGCAGTGAATTGGCCGACCGCGTCGGTGTAGGTATCGCATGGCTCTGGAGTTCTCGTCGTGGTTCCTCCAGGACCACGGAGACAGCGAGCCACCACCGCCACCGACCAGGCGCGGTCGACCTCGACGATGATGTGTCGCGCGGCGGTGTCGGGTAGCCGACAGCCACGGTTCCCGAAGCAGCTCCGCCACCGATCGCTCGCGATGGATAGCCGGTAGCGACCCGGCGCCAGGCCGCGGAGGACGAACTCTCCGCCGATGTCGGACTCAGTGCTGATGCGCTCGTTCGATATCTCGATGTCGTCGGCTTCGGCTGGACGCCAGCGTCCGGGACGGCGCTCGTGATGGATGTCGACGACCCGCCCTCTCGCACCGCAGATGCAGGCGTCAAGACGATGGTCAAGCCGTCGCTTGGCCCGATCAGGTGCGGCGTTTGCAGCATAGCCTTCGAGCGCAGCCGCGACCACGGGTGGACCTGCATCGGCCCAGATGCGGAAAACCGACGCTCGTCGTCCAGCGCCGACGGTCGAAGCCCGCGCTCCCCGTCCAGCGCAGACGCGCGCCCCGACGATGGGACCTCGAAGCGATCCTCGACGAACCCGGAGACGACACCGCCACCGGCCCGAGTCTGAATCGAACGTCAGCGACCACCTCGGTCGCGCGGAATCAGCGACCTCCGGACTGTCGACCGCTGCGTAGCCTTCGGCCGACGCAGCTTGATCGATACGCCTCGGCCTGCAGGCCTGAGACCTCGAAAGCGGCCGTCGTCGTTCGAGGCCATACACCGGTTCGCGGTCCCACGACATGCCTGCAGGTCTGCACCATGCACTCTCCGCCCGGAGACAGCAGCTCCAGATTGGAGTACGCAGCCGGCGACCATCCGTGCGGAGCGGTTGCGCCGTGGGTTCGCCGCGGGATTGGAGCGCGGCGAGTCGACGGTGCTCGCGCCCGCCTTGGTCTCTCGTGCTGCGGCATCGAAGAGCGGCGGCCTCTCGCTGAACACGAGGTACCCGCAGACGACTGCCAGGACGATTCCTACGGCGACCCACGTCTTGCCCATCATCTGCCCCGACACCGCAGGCCGATCGCCAACGCGACCGTCCTCCTGTGGAGTCTGCCACTCCAGCCAGCCCTACTCATCCTTCATGGCGCGGCTCAGCCTACACCCACCTCTCTTCTATTTCAGGCCTGCGGCTGTCTATGCTCGTACGTTGAGTTCGGCTCGCGGAGTTCTTCGCGCTCTCCAAGGATGCTGGGAAGTAGGGCTGCCTACCTTTGCGGCAGGGGCGGGTTCCTCCATCATCCGCGCTCCACAACTCGCTTCGGGAGGGAGTGCACGATGTACATCAAGAAGTTCGAGGCTCGGGTACTGGCGTTTGGGCTGCTCGCCGCGGCGTGGGGCTGCGGCGATGCAACTCCACCTGCGGTGTCGTCGGGTGACGAGGCGCTGATCTACGGCGCCGACGATCGGCGCGAGGTCTACCAGCTCACCAACGCGCACCAGATCGCGCTGGCCGACTCCACCGTGGCGCTGATGGACGCTTCCGACGTCACCTCGGTAGCCGGCGGGTACAGCATCAACACTTCGCTGAGCTACGGGAGCGCGTACAGCCTGTGTAGCTCGGAGCCCTTCCGGACCCAGCCCACCACCGCGTACTGCACCGGCTTCCTGGTGGCGCCGAACCTGGTGGCGACCGCCGGGCACTGCATCAGCAACTCGTCCTGCGCGGGGACCCGGTTCGTGTTCGGGTTCGAGATGACCAACTCCACCACGGTGCGGGGCTCGGTGCCCACCAGCGACGTGTACAGCTGCGCGCAGGTGGTGGGGCGGACCCAGACCACCACCAACGACTTCGCGGTGGTGCGCCTGGATCGGGCGGTGAGCGGGCACACGCCGCTCGCCATCCGACGCTCGGGTACGGTGGCGCTCGGGACCTCACTTGTCGTGTCGGGGCACCCGGCGGGCATCCCGCTGAAGGTGGCGGGCGGCGCCACGGTGCGGGGCAACTCGGCCACCAACTACTTCGAGGCCAACGTCGACACCTACGGCGGCAACAGCGGCTCGCCGATCATCGACGCCAACACCGGCGTGGTGGAGGGCATCCTGGTGCGCGGCAACGCGGACTTCGTGCAGAGCGGCAGCTGCTTCGTCTCCAACGTCTGTAGCGACACCGGCTGCCCGGGTTGGGAGGACGCCACCCGCATCGTCAACATCACGCCCTACGTGCCCGTCGACCCCGAGTGCGCGGTGGACGCCGACTGCGGGGCGGGGGAGATCTGCGTGGGCGGGGTCTGCCAGATGGAGCCGGTCTGCGCCGCGCCGAACGAGGCGTGCAGCGTGAACAGCGACTGCTGCTCCGGGCGGTGCCGACGCAACCGTGGGGTGTGCCGGTAGCTCTGTTGCGGGTAAATACTGATTTCGTTTGTTTCGAATAGGTGGGAGGCTCGGATTCATGGCCTCCTCGGTCCTCCATCTTCCCAGTGAAGACGACGCGGGTGCGGCCCGCGTCGCCCTTCGAAGCGTCGCCCTCCTCTCCGGGCACGTGGGCCCGGTGTCGCTGCACCTCCGGACTGCCGACGGAGCGTCGGCGGACTTGGAGCTTCCAGCTGAGGTGCTCGGCCTGATGCGTGAGATCCTCGCCCACATGGCGAACGGGTCCGCGGTCACGATTCTACCGGTGGAGGCTGAGCTTACGACCCAGCAGGCGGCTGAGTTGCTTGGCGTGTCGCGGCCCTACTTCGTTCGCCTGTTGGAGGACGGCAAGATCCCCTTCACGAGGGTCGGGACTCATCGCAGAGTTCTCGCTGCCAACGTTCTTGGCTACAGAGAGGCTCGGCGGGCGCGGAGCAAGGCGCTCCTCGAGGAACTGGCCGCTGAGGCTCAGGAGCTGGATCTCGGGTACTGAGGTCCAGGATGTCGTTCATCGTCGTCTATGACGCGTGCGTGCTCCATCCCGCGCCGCTGAGAGATCTGCTGCTCCGCATCGCAGAGTCTGGACTCGTACGCGCGCGCTGGAGTGATGAGATCCTCGACGAGGTCTTCGTTAGCGTGCTCCAGCGGCGGCCCGACTTGGATCCTGCGCGCCTCGCCCGGACGCGACGCGCGATGTGTGAGGCGGTGGAGGACTCGGTCGTCACGGACTATGTTGGGCTCGCCGACCAAGTACAGCTCCCGGACCCGGGTGATCGGCACGTCGTCGCAGCGGCTATTCGGTGTGGGGCTCAGGCGATCGTCACCGCCAACCTCAAGGACTTCCCCCGGGCTGCGCTCGAGCCACTGGGGATCGAGGCGGTCCACCCCGACGACTTCGTCGTGGACCTATTGGATCTGGCGCCCGGTGCGATTCTGAGGCTGCTCTTGGAGCAGGCCGCTGCTCTCAAGAACCCACCGGTGACTCCAGAGGCGCTACTCGTCACGCTCGAGCGGAATGGCCTCGCCCGGGCCGTGGCGGAGCTCCGAATCCTGTTCGGGTTCAACCCGCCAACCGCAAGATGAGCTGCGCCAGGATAATCTTGCTCACCGTGGCCATCGGGAACACCGCGGCGTAGCCCACCTGCGGCAGGTCGTTCCCGGTCTGCTCCGTCGCATAGGCCAGCGTCGCAGGCTGGGTTGACAGGCCCGACAACAGGCCCGACAGCAGGCTGAAGGGGATCTTCAGCACCTTGTAGCCCACCACGAGCGTGGCGAAGGACACCCCGCAGGTGATGAGCGCGCCGCCCAGGAACATGGTCACCCCGCCGCCGCCCGAGAGGGTCTCGAGGAAGGCGTGGCCCGAGCGGGTGCCGACGCCAGCGAGGAACAGCACCAGGCCCAGCTGTCGCAGGGTCAGGTTCGCGCTGTAGGGCATCAACCAGATGATCGGGCCGGTGCGGCCGATGGCCCCCAGGACGAGCGCCGCGACCAGGGGGCCGCCGGCCAGGCCCAGCTCGAGGGTGCCGCCGTCGGGGAGGGGGATGGGGATGAGGCCGAGGAGCATGCCGAGGGCGATGCCGAGGCCGAAGCTCATCACGTCGATCTCGGACAGGCGCCGGTAGCTGTCACCGAAGTACTGGGTCACCCCGTCCATGCGCTCGCGCCGGCAGATCACCCGGACCCGGTCGCCCAGCTCCAGGCGGGTGCCGGCGGTGGGGAGCAGGTCGATGTCGCCGCGGCGGATGCGGGTGATGAGGGCGCCCTTGGTCTGGGGGAGGCGGAGCTCGGCCAGGGTCTTGCCGGCGAGGTCGCCGTTGCTCACGAAGATGCGCCTGAAGTCCAGCTGGTGGCGGTCGAGGTCCAGCGCTACGTCGGCCGACTCACCGAGGAACGCCACCACCGGCTCGAGGTCCTCCTCGCTTCCGATGAGGCCGATCAGGTCGCCCACCTGGGCCACCGAGCCCTCCCGCAAAAGGCCCACCTCGTCGCCGCGCTGGTAGCGGCCGAACATCACCTTCCAGTGCTCGGTGTCGCGCCACGCGTCGAGGGAGAGGGTGATGATGTCGGGGCGGGTCACCCGGACGGTGCGGTGGACGAGGCGCTCGCCGCTCGCGCCGAGGTCTCTGAGCTGCTCGGCCTCCTTGGCGAGGTCGACCCGGAACATGCGGCGCACGAGCGCGATGGCGACGATGCCGCCGATGACGCCCATCGGGTAGGCGACCGAGTAGCCCACCACTGGCAAGGCGCGTTGCGCGGGGTCGGCGGCGGAGGCGGTGAGGGCCTCCACCACCGCGGCGAGGGCGGGGGTGTTGGTGAGGCTGCCGCAGAACAGCCCGGCCGCGAGCGGCCCGGTGTAGCCGAAGAGGTGGGCGAGGCCCAGGGTGAGGCCGAAGGCGCCCAGGATCAGGGCCAGGGTGAGGCCGTTGTCCCTGAGGCCGCTCCGGCGGAACGCGTCGAAGAACGCGCGGCCGCCAGCGAGGCCGATGGTGTACACGAAGATCACCAGGCCGAAGAGGTAGAAGAGCTTGGGCAGCTCCAGCCGGGCGTCCAGGGCGCCGGCGCCCAGGCCCACGAAGAGCACCGCGGCGATGCCGAGGCTGAAGCCGCCCACCTTCACGTGGCCCAGCGGGTAGCCGATGGCGGCCACCACGAACAGGAGCAAGAGGGGGTTCTCGGCCAGCAGATCGATCACAGAGAGGCCTCGCGCCCGCCCCGTACGGCGGGTCGGCGCCGGTTTCAAGGTCTGTTGCCGCGATGTGTCAAAAAGGGGGCCGGGGAACGCCTCAGCCGGTCCACAGGCCGTGCTTCTTGGCCAGGTTTCGTAGGTGTTTTCGGTCCATGTGGGCCATCCGCGCAGCGGCGGAGAGGCTCCCGTCGGCCCGAGCGAGCAGCCAGGCCAGGTACTTCCGCTCGAACTCGTCCTCCCACTGGGCCTTGAGGGCCGAGAAGGTGGCGTCCGGGTCGAAGGACGGCGCGGCGGGCGGCGCGTCGAGCTCGGGGCCGAAGAGCCCCTCGGCCGAGGGCAACAGGAACCGCGCCTCGCCGTCGCCGGTCTGGGCCAGCCACAGCGCGCGCTCCACCGTGTTCCTCAGCTCGCGCACGTTGCCGGGCCAGTCGTGCGTCAACAGGCGTTGCACTTCCTCCTCGGCGATGTGGGCCCGCTGGCCGGTGCGGTCGGCGAAGGCGCCGACGAAGGCCTCGACCAACAGCGGGATGTCGTCCCTGCGCTCGCGCAGCGGGGGCAGGGTGATCGGCACCACCGCGAGGCGGAAGAAGAGGTCCTCGCGGAAGCGGCCCCGGCGCACCTCCTCCTCGAGGTCGCGCTTGGTGGCGGCCACCACCCGCACGTCGACCTTCTTGGGGCCGGCTCCGCCCACCCGCTGGATCTCGCGCTCGTCCAGGGCTCGCAGCAACTTCGGTTGCACATCGAGCGGGAGCTCACCCACCTCGTCGAGGAAGAGGGTGCCGCCCTCGGCCCGCTCGAACGCGCCGTCGCGCCGCTCGTCGGCCCCGGTGAAGGCGCCGCGCTCGTAGCCGAACAGCTCCGCCTCGAGCAGGGTCGGGGCGATGGCGCCGCAGTCCACCGTGACCAGCGGCCCCTCGGCGCGGGGCGAGGCGGCGTGGACCGCCCGGGCGAGGACGTCCTTGCCGGTGCCGGTCTCGCCCATGAACAAGAGCGTCGCGTTCGAGGGCGCGAGCACCTCGAGCACCCCGAACACCTCGCGCATGGCCAGGGTTCGCCCCCGAGCGGGCCCGAAGTGATCCGCGGTCGACGGGAGCACGTCGAGGGTGTCGGCCACGTCCTTCAGGCGCAGCTCCACCCCGTCCAGATCCAGCGCCCCGCCCGGTTCGAGCACCGCCTCGTGGATCGGCGCCCCGTTCATGCGGGTGTGCCCGCCCGAGAGGTCCAGCACCGCGACGCCGCTGCGATCGGGCAGGATCTCCAATCGCGTGCTCCGCCAACACCACGCAATTGGAGCGTGCAGCCGCTTGCGCGCTCGGTGACGGCGCCGCTGGGGAGCAGGAGCGCCTCGCCCTTGGCGGGGCCGGTGAGCACCAGCAGCTCCGGGCGCTCCAGCCGGATGGCCCGGGGCACGTACCGGGTCTTGGGCGCGTTGGTCACGGGGGACGGACTACTCCTCAACCCCCAGGGCGCGCAAGCGGGCGCGGAGCGCCGCCACCTGCCGCTCGGCCTCGTCGGCCCGCTGCCGCTCGGCCTCGGCCCGCTGCCGCTCGGCCTCGGCCCGCTCCGCCCCGGTGGGGATCAGCTCGCCCGCGGCGTCGCACCAGCGCAGCCACTCGTCTTCGCGATCCTCGAACGTGCCGCGCCACAGGGTGAGGCTCAACCCCACCCCCTCGAGGCGCAGGTCCTCCGCCCGGTTCCAGGCGGCGCCCTGGCGCACGTACAGCGCCACCGGCTCGGTCTGCAGGAGCCGTTGCGGGTCGTAGACCACGTAATAGGCCACGCCCATGCGGCCGTAGGCGTCCAGCTTGCGGGTGAGCTCGTCGCCCTCGCGGTTGGAGACGATCTCCATCACGACCTCGGGGGCCTTCCCGAACTCCCAGGCGAAGTAGGTGCGGTGGCGCTTGGCCCACCAGTCCTGGGGCGCCTCCACCCCCATGCTCAGGAACATGTCGGGCACGATGGGCGGGGTGTGGACGCTGGGGAAGATGCCGACGTTGGCCGCGGCGAGGAAAGGCCGAGGTCCCCGCCATGAGCTGTAGAGGGGCTCGGTGAGGAGCCGCTGCTGCTTCTCGGACGGCAGGTTGTCCATGGGGGCGTCGTCCTCGGTGATGATGTGGTCGACGTCCGGAAGGACGATCTCATAGGCGCCTTCTGACATCCCGAAGAGCGTAGCCTCCCCGGTCCTGGCCTGCCAAGCGGCCGGACACCCTCGACGGGCGGGGGTCGTCCGGGGTACGGACCACACGGCATGGTGGACGTCCTGCTGGTCAACCCGTACGTGCTCTCGCGCCACGAGCCCCGGAAGGCCTCGTATCGCCCCTATCCGCCGCTCGGCCTGATGTACCTGGCCGCGGTGCTGCGGGAGGCCGGGTTCACGGTCGAGGTCTACGACGCCACGTTCCTCGACCGCCCCGACCGGGTGCGGGAGCGGCTGGCCCACGGTGAGCGCCCCCGGGTGGTGGGGGTGTTCGCGATGAACTCGTTCCGCGACGACGCCCTCGCGATGATCGACCGCTTCAAGGAGGCGGGCCTGTTGGTGTGGGCGGGGGGGCCCGATCCCTCCATCTACGACACCGAGTACCTCGAGGCGGGGGCCGACGTGGTGGTGCGGGGCGAGGGCGAGGCGGCCATCCTGGAGCTCATGGAGGCGTTCCGGCTGAGGCCGGGCGAGATCTCGCTCCCGGTGTCGCCGGATCCGCAGGTCTTGTTGCAGATCCCCGGGGTGAGCACGGTGAACGCGGAGGCCCGGCCCGATCGAGCGCCGGACCGCACGCCCTCGAAGAGCATGGACCACCTCCCCATGCCCGCCTACGACCTCGTGGACCTGCCGCGCTACATGAAGGCGTGGAAGGAGGTCCACGGCTACGCGTCCATCCAGTTCATGACCTCCCGGGGCTGCCCGTTCTCGTGCGCGTGGTGCGCGCGGCCGATCTTCGGGCGGCGCTACCGGCAGTACAACGCGGAGCGCGCGGCGGAGGAGGTCGCGCACCTCGTCACCACCTACGGGGTCGATCACCTCTGGCTCTTCGACGACACCTTCGTGGTGCGGCGCGAGTGGGTGGAGGCCTTCACCGACGCGATCATCGCGAAGGGGGTCAAGATCCGCTGGGAGTGCCTGGCCCGGGTCGACCTCGTCGACCGGGAGCTGTTGGCCCGCATGAAGGCGGCGGGGTGCGAGCGCATCAACTTCGGCTTCGAGTCCGGGTCGCAGCGGGTGCTCGACCGGATGAAGAAGGGCATCACGGTGAACGATGCAAGGCGGGTTGCCAAGGACATGCACGAGCTCGGGATCTCGATGGGCGGCTACGTGCTGATGGGCTACCCGGGCGAGGAGTGGCCGGACATCGAGCGCACGATCGAGCTCCTCCGGGACATCCAGCCGGTGGACTACTCCACCAGCGTCGCCCTCCCCATGCCGGGCACCGAGTTCTTCTCGCTCGTGCGCGACATGATGGACAAGGAGCAGCGCTGGGCCGACGTGGGGCCGGACTCCGTGATCTGGGACGCGCCGTACTCCCGCGGCTTCTATCGCCTCGTGGAGTCGCTGATGCACGCCGAGTACGACCTGGGCCTCGAGTTCTCGGTGCGCCGGATGGTGAAAGCCAAGTTGCTCCGCGGGATCCTGCGGGGCATGCACGCGCTCCAGCGCGACGATCGCAAGGCGGTCTACCAGAGCGATCGCTTCAAGGGCTGGGAGGGCCTGCGGCGGCCCGAGCACTCCGCCCGCCACCGGCAGACCCACGCGGCCAAGGCGGCCGAGGTCCGCAAGGGCAAGGGCGAGGCCCTGCGGGTGCTCTCGTGAAGCGCTTCGTGGATCGCGCGATCGAGGCGGTGGCCCGGGCCCGGGCGCCCAAGGAGCCGCCGGTGCCGGCGGGGCCCCAGGTGGGCTCCTCGGGGGTGCTGGAGCGCCCGCGCTGCCCGGTGTGCCTCAACACCCGCGCCCGCCCGGTGCTGTCGGGCCGGGACACCTGGGTGCAGGACGGGGCGAAGGTCGCCGGGGCCCCGGACCGCTTCCTGGTGGTGCGCTGCGAGATCTGCGGCCACCGCTACACCACCCCGCGCTTCGTGGCCGAGCAGAAGGCGCAGGCCTTCGAGGGCGCCTACCCGTTCTACACGCGCGCCCAGCAGGCCAGGGCCGGCGCGAAGCTCGACGAAGCGGCGCGCGCCGCCGCCCGCGCCCCCTTCATGGCCCGGGTCGAGGGTCTCGTCGCCGCGTCCCCGCGCCCGGGGCGGGTGCTGGACCTCGGCTGTGGCGACGGCTTCTTCCTCGACGCCCTCCGCGACCGAGGCTGGGACGGGGTCGGGGTGGACGTGAGCGAGGACGTGGTCTGGCACGCGCGCGAGGTCCTCGGCCTCGACACCCGGGTGCTCGACGTGGAGCAAGACGCCTTGCCAGAGGGGCCCTTCGACGCGGTCACGATGTGGGGCCTGCTCCAGCTCATCTACGCCCCGCGCGCGCTCCTCGATCGGGTCCGCGCGGTGCTCGAGCCGGGCGGGATCGTGGCGGTGGGGGTGAGCAACATCGACAGCATGGGCGCGCACCTGTTCCGCGGGCGCTGGCGCGGCCTGGGCCTGCCCCGGCACCTGTCCCACTTCACGCCGGACACCCTGCGCCGCCTCCTCGAGCACGCGGGCTTCGAGTTGGTGGACGTGCGGTACGAGACCCCCAAATGGGTGATGGCGGGCTCGGTGGACGACGCGCTGCCGGCGCCGCGCCCGGTGCGGGGGCTCGCGAAGGTCGGGCTGTACGCGGCGGGGCGCGCGGTGGGCCACACGCGGTACGCAGACACCATGGCGGTCTACGCGCGTATGCGGGCTTGAAAAACCTGCCTTACATTGACCCAGATCCGGGTTTGGGTGCGAAGTGTCGGGCGTGTTTGCCTCCCGCCGCATTTTCCGCACCCTCGTCCTCCTGGGCGGCCTGACCGCGGCCACCGCCGGCTGCCGCAGCTGCACCCAGCCCGGGCCGCCGCCGCCGCCCGAGCCCCAGTGGACGCCTCCGTCCGACGTAGCTCGCCTGGTGCTGCGGAGCCCGGCCGGCGCCTGTGATCCCGAGCGGCTGAAGGTGCAGGGCACCAACCTGCGAGCCCAGCCCGTGAGCCTGTTCCCTCAGCAGGCGTCTGGCCTGAGCCGCTACTGCGTGGTCCGGCCGGCGGCCGGCCCCAGCCTCGATCGGCTGGCCTTGACGACCTACGAGGAGGCGGCGAGGTCGGCGGGCTACGAGGTCGAGCGGGACTACAACGTGGTCCTCACCGCCGGGCCCCTGATGACCCTGCCGCGCCCCGAGAACCGCGAGACGTACATCGAGCGGGCCGGCGCCCTCAAGACCGGGACCTGGCCTGCGCAGGCCAAGCCCACGCGCATCGCGTTGGTGGACAGCGCTGACACCACTGCCGCCGTCGGCTGGTCGGTGCCTACGCCGTCGACCGCGGACCACGGGACGCTCCTCGCCCGCCTCATGGAGGAGCTGATCTGCCCCGACGGGGATCCCAACAGCGACAAGTGTCTGGGGGTGGTGCGGCCCTACAAGGCGCTCAGCGTGAACACCGCCCAGGGCCCCCAGGGCGCGGTCTCCGAGCTGGCCGAGCGCATCGTGGACGCAGTGAACGACGCCAAGACCGACGAGGTGGGTCAGCTCGTGATCAACCTGAGCGTGGGCTGGGTCCCGGTGCCCCAGCTCGGCGGCCCCGACATCGACAAGCTCCCGCTCCCCGCCGCCGCGGTGGCCGACGCCCTGCGCTTCGCGGCCTGCCGCGGCGCGGTGACCTTCGCCGCCGCCGGCAACAACATGGGCGGCCCCAACGGCAACTTCGACACCGGCTTCGTCTACCCGGCGGGCTGGGAGAACGACAAGACCACGGTGGACTGCAAGCCCTTCACCGGCGACGACACCAAGTACGACGGCAGCCTGGTCCACGCGGTGGGCGGCGTGGGCGCCGACGCCCGGCGCCTGGCCCTGACCCGGCAAGGCTCCTTGCCGACCCTGGTGGGCTACGCCGACGACGGCGTGGCGAGCAGCGTAGCGGGCGCCCCCGGCCCCGGCCAGTACACCGCCCCCATCAGCGGCACCTCCCTGGGCACCGCGGTGGTGAGCGCCGCCGCCGCCGCGCGCTGGACCCTGCAAGCCACGTTGACCAACGTCCAGCTCCCCAACGAGCTCCGCGACCCCGTGACCTCGTCCCCCGAGACCCCGGACAAGACCTTCGGCGCCTTCACCGCGGTCTCCACCGTGCGGGCGTGCGAGCAAGCGATCGCCGCGTGCGGCGGCGGAGGCTGCGGCGGCACGGTGTGGGACTGCCCGGTCATGAGCGCGGCTGGCCCGAGCGCGGCGACGTTCACCGCGCTGGAGGCGGGGATGACGGTGAAGGTGGTCAGCGGGCTGACGACGCAGAACTGCAGTGGTCTGGACGTGACGGGGCCGCAGGGGTTCATCACCTGCCCGAATGGCTACGTCACGAGCTTGGATGAGACGCCGTGGGTGCACCCGCAGCCGGGACATGACCCGTGCCTGCCCTGCCTCATGAGGATCCAGAACGCACTCCAGGCAACGATCCTCGTGGAACGCACACTGCCCTGGCAGAAGGCTTGGGTCGTGTTCGAGACTCTGAACGGAAGCACCAGGACGTTCGTTGACCTACAAGGGATCATCGCCAAGGAGGCACTTGGAACGCCTGTGCAGGATCCTGGACTTGTGCTCAAGGACCTACCTGTGGACCAGGCCTTCTCGGCTGGCTACCGAGCCAAGCTCCTCGT
>JACKEN010000014.1 GCA_020632995.1 Deltaproteobacteria bacterium
GCGCTCGGGCGCCATCGCGGTGGCGCCGCGGGGCTTGCCGAGCACGCTCGAGAGCGCGGCGGGGCTCACCAGGCTGGAGCCCAGCCCGCCCATCCCCGACTGCAGGGCCCCCGCCGCGTGGGCGCTCGGGTCCTTCTTGCGCTCCACCGCCAGCACCTGCTCGACCCGGGCCACCACCTTCTCGAGGCGCGCGCTCAGGGCCTTCTTGCGCGGCGCCGCCTCGTGGTGGGCGGCGAGCACGAACAGGTAGGTCGAGGTGTAGGGCCCGAGGCCCACGAGCAAGGCGTCCTTCGGGAAGAGGGTATACAGACCCTCCAGATCCTTCGTCAGCTGCTCCACCCCGCTCGGCGCCAGCCCGAGCGCCTCGGACATCGCCGCGCCGGCGGACTGCAACAGCGGTTGCATGAGGACCGGCCAGCCCTCGGACACGAGGCCGTCCTTGATCCGCTTCTCGAGCCGCCGCAGGTTGTCCTTCAAGATCTTGGCGTCCGCCATGACCTCGGCCGCCGCGCCCAGCGCGTCGCCCAGGGACTGGACGAAGGGCCCCTCGCCCCCCGGCCGCACCACCAGCGGGTAGTCGGTGCGGACCTGGCCCTCGTCCGCGAACTGGGCCAGGAGCGCAGGCAGCGCGTCGGGGCCCAGGGGCGGGAGCGCCTGGGCCTGCTCCAGCAGGTGGAAGCGTCGCACCGCGGCCACCACCTCGGACTGGGGCGCGGAGCAGGGAGGCGGAAGCACCGGACGATCCGGGCTCTGGGCAGGGCCCTGCCCCCCGCGGGTGGCGGACATGGATTGGGACGCTCTCACCGCGCTCTCCTTCACACCGCGAAGCGGTCCAGCTCGCTCTCCAGGGCGTTGAGGCGATCCTCGGCCGTCATCTCCAACCCCTGGGCGGTGTACTCGTCGTACCGGGGCCGAGACGGGTCGGCGAAGAGCACCCCGATCGGCAGCGTGTCCTGCTGCTCGGCCAGGGCGCGCGCCTGCGCCATGTCCAGCGGGTCGTGCTCCATGCGCTTGGCGTACATGCGCTGCAGCCCCGAGGCCGCCGGCACCCCGCGCTCGTGCTCGAGCAGGAGCAGGCGGTTCGAGTCCTTCTGCACCTCGGCGAACATGTCGTCGGAGTACGTCGGGCACCGCTGCAGGATGCGCACGAAGCTGGTGCCCGGGTGCCGGTAGGCGGCGGCCAGGGTCGCGTGCAGGTGCACCGGGTTCCAGTCCACCGTCTGCGCCACGAAGGACACGTTGCTGAAGCCCAGCGTCGCGGTGAGCGGGTTCAGGGCCGGCAGCCACGCCCCACGCGGGTGGGTGTTGGTCTTGCGACCGGGCGGCGTGGTCGGCGACGTCTGGTTCTTGGTGAGGCCGTAGACCGCGTTGTCGAACAGCATCACCGTCATGTCCATGTTGTAGCGGATGGCGTGCACCCAGTGCCCCGCGCCGATCGAGCAGCAGTCACCGTCGCCGGTGGCCACCCAGATCTTCAGGTCGGGGCGCCGCGACTTCACGCCGCAGGCCACGGGCAGCGCGCGGCCGTGCAGGCCGTGGAACCCGTAGGTCTTCATGTAGTGCGGGAAGCGGCTGGAGCAGCCGATGCCCGACACCGCCACCACCTTCTCGGGCGGCAGCTGCTCGTCGCGGCAGATCTTCTGGACCGCGGTGAGGACCGCGAAGTCACCGCAGCCGGGGCACCACCGCGCCGCGCCCCCCTCGTAGCTCTCGAGGGTGAAGTAGGCGGGGGGCATCTCAAGGGACCAGTCTGTCTTCAATCCAAACATGCTCGCCGTCTCCTCACGCCGTCACGGGGGACTTGCCGCCCGCGCTCGCCTTCGTGGCCTCCAGGACCTCCAAGAGGGCCTGCTCGACCTGCAGCGGCTGCAGGGGCTGGCCCTGCACCCTCGACCAGGACTCGATGTCCACCAGCGTCTCGGCTCGTAGGAGCCAAGCCAGCTGAGAACGACGCCTCGGCGCACCAGAAGCGTAGGGGCCCTCGTCCTTCGGGTCCGAGTAGTTGATCTCGACCGTCATCACCTTGTTGAAGCGCGAGAAGATCTCGTTCAGCCCGAGCGGGAGGGGCGAGACCATCCTCAGGTGCAGCGAGGAGACCTTGTGGCCCTGCTCGCGCATGCGGTCCACCGCCTCCTCGATCGCGCCGAGGGTCGAGCCCCAGCCCACCACCAGCAGATCGCCCTCCGGATCCCCGTGGACCTCGGGCGTCTGCAAGGTCTGCTGCAGGGAGGCCAGCTTGCGGCTCCGCATCTTGAGGCCGCGCTCGTTGGACTCCGGATCGTAGGCCACCTTGCTCCCCTGGGTGTGAGCGAGGCCGGTGAGCACGTACTCACCGCCCTTCTGCCCCGGGACCGGACGCGGCGACAGCCCGGTGGTCTCGTCCCACGCGTAGGGCGCAAGGCCCTTCGGCCACGGCGACTGGTCGATCGGCGGGGCCAGCCACTCCGGATCCAGCTCCGGACGCTTGATGGGCTGCACGCCGGTGGCCAGGTTGGCGTCGGTCAGCACGATCACCGGGGTGCGGAAGGCCTCGGCCAGCCGCCGCGCGGTGATCACCATGTGGAAGCACTCCTCGATCGTGGCCGCGGCCATCACCACCTTGGGCGCGTCGCCCGGCTCACCGTAGAGCACCGCCAGCAGGTCACCCTGCTCCACCTTGGTGGGGAGGCCAGTGGACGGCCCACCGCGCTGCACGACGACCACCACCAGCGGGACCTCGGCCATCACCGCGAGCCCCAGGAACTCCGTCTTCAGGGCGAGCCCCGGGCCGGAGGTGATGGTGCAAGCGGTCTTGCCGGCGTAGGACGCGCCGATGGCGAAGCCCACCGCCGCGATCTCGTCCTCGGCCTGGTGCACGAGGCCGCCCATCTTGTGGAACGAGCCCGCCACGTGGTGCGAGGCGGAGGTGGCCGGGGTGATGGGGTACATCGACACCACCTCCATGCCCGCCGCCATGACCCCCAGGCCGAGGGCCTGGTTGCCGTTCATCACCAGCTTCGGCTCGTCGGAGGCCGTGCTCGGCACGTGGAAGGCCAGGTCGAGGTTCTTCGCCGCGTACTCCAGGCCCGCCCTGAGGAGCTGCTGGTTCTTGGCGACGACCTTCTCGCCCTTCTTCCCGAACACCAGCTTGACCTCGTTGAGGGCCTTGTCGATGTCGCGGTCGAAGATGTGGCAGAGCATGCCCAGCACGAACATGTTCTTGCCCACCCGCGGGTTGTCGGTGTGCTCGCCGCACGCCGCCTCGATCGGGAGCTGGATGACCCGCAGCCCCTCGCCCTCGAAGCGCTCGAGCGCCTCGGCGAACTGGGTCCGGATGGTCTCCAGGCCGTCGGTGGCCCACTTGCTCTCGAGGAGGACCACCGTGCCCTTCTTGTAGGCCTTCTGATCGAGCCGCCCGTAGAGCACCTGCTCGTTCAGCGCCACCACGAGGTCGGCGTGGTCGCCCATGTTCGTGATGGCCTTGGTGCCGAACCGCACCCGGATGCCGCTGGCACCGGCCCGCGATCGGGCGGGCGGCTTGATCTCGGCGGGGATGATCTCCACCGTCCACACGCCGTTCCCCATCTTGGCGGACACCGCCCCGAAGGTCTGCCCGGCCTTCTGGGCACCCTCCCCAGAGTCACTGACGATCTCGACGGTGGCTTCGGACAGCTTTTGGCGCACCGGTGCGCCCGAAGTAGCCTGCGCTTCGCGTTGCATGTTCACTTGCTCTTTCCCTCGGTCGGTCGTCAGCCGCTCCCGCCGATATCGTCATAAAGGGCCGAGCTGAGGAGCTCCGCCTCTTGGGCTTCGTGCCTCTTGATCCGGCCGACCAGCGCGTCGCGAAGACGCAAGCAGGCCTGCGACGTCTCCAGGAGCCGGGCCACGTCACCGCGGATCTCGCCGTGCTCGTGGAACAGCGCCTCGAGCTCGGGCATCCGCTCCGGGCTCTGGTCCGCCACGACCATCCGCATCCCGGTCTCCGACTCTTCGAACGCGAAGTGGGTGTCGAGCATACCTCGGAGCTCTTCCAGGAGCCCGGTCAGCTCACCCACCCGCTCCGAGCCCCCGAGGGCAGCCAGGAGCTCCCGGATGCTCCGGTGGTCGTCCTGGATCCTGCGTTGGGAACCCGCCTCGGTCGTCGTCATCGACAGCCTCCTCCTCGCCGGCACGGCGCAGGTCGCGCACGTCTCGGTGTGGCCCGCGACGCAAAGAACATGCCGTGGCGATCCACACCCATGCGCCCGCGAGAGGTACGGTTCGGTAACGTCGCCGGTGGGACGATCGTCACGTTTTCGGCCCAAACCCGTCCAAGCCGGCGGTGGTTGCCCGGATCCGCGCCGGCGTGAGACTTCAAGGCATGGCCTCCAAGTCTCCGGACCCCCGCCTCACCCGCCGCACCCTCCTCGCCGCCTCCGGAGGCGTGGCGATCGCCGGGGCCACCCTGGGGCCCGGCGTGGCCCTGGCGGAGGAGGCCAAGAAGCTCCCCAAGGTGCCCCGGCGGGTGCTGGGGAAGACCGGGCAGTCCATCCCCATCCTGCTGTTCGGGGGGGCGATGCGGCTCGACCAGCGCTTCGACCCCAAGCTGGCCAAGGCCCTGCAGCTCGGCGTCGACTACTTCGACGCCGCCGACTGCTACGGCGGCGGCACCTGCGAGACCGCGGTGGGCGCGTTCCAGGCCCGGGCGAAGACGCGCGACAAGATCTGGATCACCACGAAGAGCGACCTGCACGACCCAGAGGGGTTCGAACAGACGCTGAACACCAGCCTGCGCAAGCTCCAGACCGACTACGTGGACATGTACTTCCTCCACGCCCTCAAGAAGAAGGAGGAGTTGACGAAGGCCCTCGAGGAGACGGTGGCGCGCCTCAAGAAGGAGAAGAAGATCCGGTTCTTCGGCTTCTCCTGCCACGACGGGAACGTGCCGGAGCTCTTGCACGCCGCGGCCGAGACGCCGTGGGTCGACGCGGTGATGTTCCGCTACAACTTCCGTCAGTATGGGAACAAGGCGCTGAACGAGGCGATCGACGCCGCCCACGCCGCGAAGGTGGGCCTCATCGCGATGAAGACCCAGGGCTCCGAGACCTCGTTCGAGGACGCCTGGAAGAAGTTCGAGAAGACCGGGAAGTGGAGCAAGCACCAGGCGGTGCTGAAGGCGGTCTGGGCCGATCCGCGGATCACCGCCGCCGTCTCGCACATGGACACGTTCGAGAAGCTCGAGCAGAACGTGGCCGCGGCCATCGACGCGACCAAGCTCACCCAGGCCGAGCAAGACGCCTTGCAGAAGTACGCAGAGGCGACCCGCCCCTACGCGTGCGACGGGTGTGATCACCTCTGCGGGCCGGCGGTGGACGCGCCCGTCCAGATCGGGGCCACCCTCCGATACCTGATGTACCACGATGTGTACGGCGACCCGGCCGGGGCCCGGGAGCTCTTCGCGCAGCTCCCGGCCGAGGCCCGCGCCCTCGCGGACGTGGACTTCAGCCGCGCCAACGCGGCCTGCCCGAACCGCCTCGACGTCGCCGCCCACATGCGGCGCGCCGCTCGAGTCCTGGCCTCGGAAGAACCCCAGGCCTGAGCGAGTAAACCCTCCTTGATCTACTCAGTGCGTCATGGCAAGAAGCGCCCTGTGCTAATGTTTCGTGTTGAAATTTTTTCTTCACGAACGTCTCACGAACGGAGCCGCGCCCATGACCGCATCACCCATAGGCCACGATGGTCTCGGCGAGATAACCGTGGCAGCGCCCGCCAGCGCGCCGCCCCGCTGGGTGCTGGCCACCGACCTCGACGGCACCTTCCTGGCGGGTGACGAGGCCCAGCGGGCGCGGCTGGCCGAGGTCCTGGCCACCCAGGACGCCCTGTTGATCTTCGTCACAGGGCGAGGCCTGGAGACCGTGCGGCCGCTCCTCGCCGACCCCTCGGTTCCCCGACCCCGCTATGTCATCGCCGACGTCGGCGCCACCGTCTGGGACGTGGCGGGCCAGTGCCCGCTGCAGCCCCTGCAGGCCGAGCTCGAGGCCCCCTGGCCGGGCGAGCAGACCGTGCTCGAGGCCCTCTCCGCGTTCTCCGGCCTCGCCCGCCAGGAGGTCCCCCAGGAGCGGCGCTGCTCCTTCTACGCCGAGGCCGGCCAGGTGAGCCCCGACCTCCAGCGGGTGGTGAAGGCCCTCGGTTGCGAGCTCCTCTTCTCCGCCGACCGCTACCTCGACGTGCTCCCGGCCGGGGTCTCCAAGGGCAGCACGCTGCAGGCCCTCCTGCGCCACCTCGGCATCAGCGAGCGGCGGGTGCTCGTAGCGGGTGACACCCTGAACGACCTCAGCCTGTTCCGCACCGGCATCCACGGCGTCGCGGTGGGCGGCGCCGAGCGTGGGCTGGTGGACGCGGTGCGCGACCTCGAGAACACCCTGGTGGCGGACGCGCCCGGGGCCGGCGGGATCCTGCAGGGTCTCTTGCACCACGGGCTCGTCCCGGCCGACCTCGCGTCCCCGGACCCGCGGCCCACTGCGGCGGAGGGGGCCCAGCTCGTGATGGTCTACCACCGGCTCCCCTTCGAGGAGGTGCGCCGGGGCGGCAAGCTGCTGCGACGCCGCCCCAAGAGCCCGAACGGGATCATCCCCTCGCTCCTACAGCTCTTCTCGGACGGCCGGGCGGGCTCGTGGATCGCGTGGTCGCTGCAGGCCAGCCGCGACCCCGAGGGCTTCGAGCCGGTGGTGGACGTGGATCCGGAGGGCTACCCGAACCTCACCGCGGCCCGGGTGCCGCTCACCAAGGACGACGTCAACCTCTTCTACAAGCGCTTCTCGAAGGAGGCTTTCTGGCCGGTGATCTTCTCGTTCCCCGGCCAGGCGGTGTTCAACCACGAGCACTGGGCCCACTACCTCGAGATCAACCGCGCCTTCGCGGAGGCCACCGCGCGCCAGGCCCGCCCCGGCGCCACGGTGTGGATCCACGACTACAACCTCTGGATGGTGCCGGCCTTCCTGCGTCGGCTGCGCCCCGACGTGAAGATCGCGTTCTTCCACCACACCGCGTTCCCGGCCTCGGACATCTTCAACATCATCCCCTGGCGGGCCGAGATCGTGGGGAGCCTCCTGCAGTGCGACTACGTCGGCTTTCACATCCCACGCTACGCCGAGAACTTCGTGGACGTGGCCCGCTCCAACTTCCCGGCCCGCGTCACCGGCAAGCTCCCCTGCGCGCCGCGCTTCGCGACCTACGGCTGCGCCCTCGGGGTGGAGCACGTGCCGGTGGCCTTGCAGACCGAGGAGCGCACCGTCCGGCTGGGCGTCCACCCGGTGGGGGTCGACGTCGAGAAGATCGAGCGGATCGTGACCCAACCCGAGACCCGGGAGCGCATCGAGGCCATCCGGGGCGAGCTGGGGAGCCGCAAGTGCCTGCTGTCGGTGGAGCGCCTGGACTACGTGAAGGGCCCCTTGCAGAAGATCGAGGCCTTCGAGGCCCTCCTCGAGGCCCACCCCGAGCTCCACGGCAACGTGGTCATGCTCAACATCGTGACCCCGCCCGCCGACGGCATGGAGATCTACCGGAGCGTCGGTGAGAAGGTGAACCAGGCCATCGGTCGGGTGAACGGCCGCTTCGGGCGCATCGACTGGACCCCGATGCAATACTTCTTGCGGAGCCTCCCCTTCGAGGAGGTGGTGGCCTACTACGCGGCGGCGGACATCGCGTGGATCACCCCGCTTCGGGACGGCCTGAACCTCGTGGCGAAGGAGTACGTGGCCGCCCAGGCCGCGGTCGGCGGCACCGGGGCGCTGTTGCTCTCGGAGTTCGCGGGGGCCGCGGTGGAGCTCCAGGGCGCGGTGCTGGCCAACCCCTTCGACAAGAAGAGCATGCTGGACAGCCTGCGCTACGCCCTGGGCATGGCCACCCCGGAGCGCACCCAGCGCCTGCGCCGCCTGGCCGACATCGTCCGCCGCAACGACGTGCGCACCTGGGGCGCGGAGTTCCTCGAGCGGGTGGAGTCCGAGGAGGCCTGACCCTGCGTGGCCACCTTCCCGCTCCACCGGTGGGACCTCGTGATCATCGGGGTCTACCTGGCCCTCGCCCTCGCGGTGGGCCTCAAGGTGCAGGGCCAGGCCGGCACCGATCGGGTGAGCTACTTCCTCGCCGGGCGGGGCCTGCCGTGGTGGTGGGCCGGGCTCTCGATCGCCGCCACCACCTTCGCGGCCGACACCCCGCTCGCCATCACCGGGATCGTGGCCGAGCGCGGCGCGTCGGGGAACTGGCTGTGGTGGTCGTGGATCGGCGTCCACGCCGCGGTCGCGGTGTACTTCGCGGGGCGCTGGAGCAGGAGCGGGGTGCTCACCGACGCCGAGCTCCTCTCGCTGCGCTACTCGGGGCGGCTGGCCGAGGGCCTGCGGGTGTTCCGGGCCGGCCTCTACGGCGTGGTGATCAACGCGCTGACCCTGGGCTGGGTGCTCCGGGCCATGGTCAAGATCGTCAGCCCCTTCTTCGACTGGCAGGCGTGGACGCCGGGCCTCGTCGGCGCGGTGGGCGCGGTGCTCCCCGCCGGGTTCCTCGGGTCACCGGGCGAGGCCCTCACCATCTTGAGCCTGCTCGCGCTCGTCGCGATCTACTCCACCGCGGGCGGGCTCCGCGGGGTGGTGCTCACCGACCTCATCCAGCTCGGGGCCGCCCTGTTTGGCGCAGGTTGGCTTGCGTGGTCGGCGTGGGGCGCGGCCGGGGGTCGGACCGGGATCCTCTCGGGCCTCGCCGAGCACTACGGCCCCGACCACCACGTGCTGGACTTCTTCCCAGACCTGTCGGGCGGCTGGCCCTCCACCTTGGGCCTCGGCGCGGCGATGTTCGGCCTCTACCTGGTGGTGCAGGCCTACGCCAACCTGCCCGCCGACGGCGGCGGGTACTTCATGCAGCGCCTCAACGCCACCCGGGGCCCCCGCGACGCCCGCCGGGCCGCGGTGGTGTTCATGGTGGTGCAATACGTCTTGCGCACCCTGCCGTGGCTGGTGGTGGCGGTGGCGGCCCTGGTGCTGCTCCCGGTGGGTCACGAGGCCAGCGCCCTCGGCGGCGCGGGGGCGGCGGTGGCCGACGATCGGGAGCTGGCCTACCCCGTCCTCATGGGCGCCCTGCTCCCGGCCGGGGGCCTCGGCCTCGTGCTGACCAGCCTGCTCGCCGCCTTCATGTCGACCGTGGACACCCACCTGAACTGGGGCGCGTCGTACGTGGTGAACGACCTCTACCTACGCCGCTACCCCGACGCGTCCGACGCCGAGCAGGTGCGGGTGGCGCGGTGGTCGGTGGTGGCCTTCACCGGGCTCGCGGTGCTGGTGAGCGCGCAGATCGACTCCATCGCCGACGCCTGGACCTGGCTCGGCCTCCTCGGGGCCGCGATCGGGATCCCGACCCTTCTGCGCTGGCTGTGGTGGCGGGTGAGCGCCGCGAGCGAGCTCGGGGCGCTGGTGGTGGGCCTGGGCTGCGCCGCCGCCCTGGCCCTCACCGACCTCGGCTACGAGCTCCGGCTCGTGCTCACCGCGGCGGCCAGCGTGCTTGGCCTGGCCGCCGGCACCGTCTTCGGCCCCGAGACCGAGCGCGCCACCCTCGACGCCTTCCTGGCCCAGGTGGCCCCGGTGGGCGTGTGGCCCGGCCAGACCGGCGCGGCCCGACGCGCGATGCAGGTCGGCCTGCGCTTCATCCTCGTGGCGGGCGGGGTGGTCGCGCTGATGGCGGCCGCCCAGGGCGCCGCGTTCACCGGCCTGGGGGCAGAAGTGGTCGCGGTGGGCCTGGCGGGCGCGGCGGCGCTCTACGCGGGCGGGCGAGGAGGGGCCGATGAGGCGTGAGCCTGAGCTGACGGTGGTGGGGCTGGTGTACTTCGAGGTCTTCCTCCCCCCGGCGGAGCGCCCGCCACCGGGTCGGGAGCTGTTCGTCGACCGCATCGACGTCGGCATCGGGGGCGCGGCCAACACCGCCTCGGTGGCGGCGGCGCTGGGCCTCGCGGTGGATCTCGTCTTCCCGGCGGGGGAGGGCCTCACCGACGCCGCGGTGCGCGCGGCGCTGGAGCGGGCCGGGGTCCGCGCTCAGCCCGTCGCCGGCCCGGACGACGGCGCGATCACCCTGGTCTACACCCGCCCGGGGGCCGACCGCGCCTTCGTGTCCTGCGCGCGCTACGAGGCGCTGCAATGTGACCTGCACCTCCCCACCGTCGGCTGGATCCACGTCCCCGGCCTGGCCGAGGCCGAGGCTCTGGGCCCCGCGCTGGCCGAGGCGCGGGCGGGGGGCGCGAAGGTGAGCGTGAGCGGGGGCTGGACCCCGGACGCCCTCACCCGGCTCGGCCAGGCCGATATGGAGCGGTGGGACCTCCTGATCTTGAACGAGGACGAGGCCCGGTTCGCGGTCGGGCCGGAGCGCGATCCGCTCGAGCACCTGACCCGGGTGGCGCGGAGCGTGGTGATCACGCGAGGCCGGAGCGGCGCCGAGGCCTGGCTGGGCGGGCACGCGTGGTCGGTGGGGGCGGAGCCGAGCGGCAGGGTGGAGGACACCACCGGGGCCGGGGACGCGTTCTCGGCCGGGCTCCTCGCCGGGCTGGCCCGCGGCCTCGGTCCGGAGGCGGCGCTGCGGCTCGGGCACCGGGCGGCGGCCCGGCAGCTGGCGGTGCGGGGCGGGTTCGCGGACCCGGCGCGCTATGGAGATCTGAGGTTGTCATGACGATTCGCAAGTTCACTGTCGTCGGCGGAGGCAGCGCGTACGCGCCGGGGCTCTTCGCAGCGCTCCTTCACCACCGAGACGAGCTCGGCCTCGAGGAGGTGCGCCTGTTCGACACCCACACCGGCCACCTCGAGGTAGTCAGCCGGCTCTGCCAGCGCATGGCTGAGAGCCAGGGCGCGCGACTCCGGGTGCGGGCCTCGGCCGAGCTCCCCGACGCGGTGCGCGGGGTGGACGCGGTGCTCCACACCACCCGCCCCGGCGGCTTCGCGTGCCGGCGGGTGGACGAGGCGTTGCCGGTGAGCCTCGGGATGCCGGGCCAGGAGACGGTCGGGCCGGGGGGCTTCTTCTTCGCCCTGCGCTCGGTGCCGGTGGCGCTCGGCCTCGCGCGCACCATGGCCACCCACTGCCCGCAAGCTATCCTGCTGAACTACACGAACCCCACCAACATCGTGACCCAGGCCCTGGTCGAGGCGGGGGACGTGCAGGTCCTCGGGCTCTGCGACCAATCGGACGAGGACCTCGCGGCGGTGGCCGAGGCCAGCGGGCTGCCCCACGCCCCGCTCGACTTCCGCTGCGTGGGCCTCAACCACGCCACCTGGTACACCGACGTCACCTTCGACGGCCGCCCGCTGCCCCGCGTGGATCCCAAGGCGAAGGCGCCGGCCGAGTACGATCAGGAGCATCAGGTCCGCTTCGCGCTCTCGGCCCGGATGGCGGCCGAGCACCCGGGGTGGTGGCCCAACAGCTACCTGCCCTACTACCTGTGGCCGGACCGCTTCGTGGAGCTCTCGCGGCAGGTTGGCTTTCGAACCGACGCCATCCTCGCGAAGCTGGACGGCTACTTCACCCACTTCGCAGAGGAGGCGGCCAAGAGCACCCCAGACCTGAGGCACCACCGCGGCACCGCGGGCTTCGGGGACATGGCGGTGAACGTCCTGCGCTGCCTCGGGGCCGAGACCCCGCGCCCGGTGGTGCTGAACGTCCCGAACCGCGGCCTCACCGGCGCCTTCGCGCCCGACACGGTGGTGGAGGCGCGGGTGCGCCTGTCGCAGCGCGGGGTGGAGCGGGCGCCGTGTCCCCCCGCCCCCGAGGCCACCAGGCCACTCATGGCCCGCCTCGAGGCCTACCAGCGCGCCACCGCGCGCGCCGCCCTCGCGGTGACGTGGGCGAGCGCGGAGGAGGCCCTCGCCCTGAACCCGCTGGTGGGGTCGGGCGAGCGCGCCCGCGCGCTCCTGCAGGCCGGCCGCGCAGAGTACGGTGAGGAGGTACCGTTGTACCGATGAACACGCGACCGCTCCTCGAGGCCGTGGACTGGGATCAGTTCGAGCGGGCCATCTTCCTGTCGCCCCACCTGGACGACGCCGCGCTCTCTTGCGCAGGCGCGCTCGCGCTCTTGAAGGGCCGGGTCTCGCGACTCGCGGTGACCATCGCCTGCGGGAACCCGGTGCCGAAGAGCGCGCGGAGCCGCCAGCGCAAGGGCTACGCCTCCCCCGACGATCGCCGGGTCGAGGACGTGGCCGCGCTGGACGCCCTGGACTGCGACTACGTGCACCTCGGCTTCGCGGACTGCATCTACCGCCGCAGCCCCACCACCGGCGACCTCATCTACCGCACCGCGGGCCACCGACAGGGGCAGCTCGCGCTGGAGGACGCCACCCACCTCGAGGAGCTGTACCTCGTCCTGCGCCGGCTCTGCACCGGGATGGGCAAGGTGGTGATCTTCTCGCCCATGGCGATCGGTCGCCACGTCGACCACGTCGCCTGCGCGCAGGTCGCCTTGCGGATGGCCTCGCCCCGGGTGCAGGTGCTCTTCTACGAGGACGTCCCCTACGTGGTGAACGGGATGCGGGCGGGCAACGACGGCCCCCTCGCCGCGCTCGAGCGCCTGGGGCTGGCCCCGGTGGAGCGCTTCTACGCCGAGGTGGACGTCGACGCGAAGGCGCGCGTCGTCTCGCTCTACACTTCGCAGGTTCCCCTGCTCTTCGCGGAGGGCGAGCTCGACGCCGCCCTCCGGCAGCGGACGGTGGAAGATCGGCCCGCCGAGCTGTTCTGGCGCGCGCGCTGGGACAGGGGTGGGCCCCCAGGAGGTCGGCTATGAGCCACATGCGCGACGAGGTCACTTCGCAACCCGAGCTGCTCCGCTCCCTCGCGCCGTCCTGGGCGACCCAGGCCGCGAATGGGCGCAAGGCGCTTGGCGACCGCCCCAACCTCGCCCTGGTGGGCCGCGGCAGCTCCGGCAACGCCTGCACCTTCGCCACCTACCTGTGGAGCCTGCAGACCGGCCGCCACCCCATCGAGCTGCGCCCCTGGGTCACCACCCAGCAGACCCCGCTCGCCTCGTGGGAGGACACCATGGTCTTCGCGTACTCGGTGTCCGGGCAGAGCACCGACGTCGCCCACACCGCGGGCTGGCTGCGAGCCCGCGGCGCCGCGATCCTCGGGATCACCAACGCGGAAGGCGACGACTCCAACCTCGGCCAGGTGAGCGACGCGCTCTTCCACCTGCGGGTGGGCGACGAGCGCGCGGTGCCGGCCACCAAGACCTTCACCGCCCAGCTCTTCGCCGGGGCCGCCCTGTGCGGCCTCGACATCGAGATCCCCGCCCTGCAGGTGGCGCGCGGCCTCGAGCGCGCGCTGGCGGCGAAGGTGCCGGAGCGGCTGGCGGACTTCATCCAAGGCGGACGCTCCTGCCAGATCGTGGCCCGCGGCCCGGCCCTCGCGGCCGCCCTCGACGGCGCGCTCAAGCTCCAGGAGGCGGCCTGCGTGCTCGCCGGCGCCTACTCCTCGGCCGAGATCCTGCACGGCCCGGTGGGCGCGCTGACCGCCGCGGATCGGGTGCTGGTGCTCGAGGAGGAGTCCGGCGGTGGCGAGAGCCGGCAAGCTGTGTTGACACGCCTGGTGGGCCGGAGCGTCCCGCACCTCACCCTGTGCGGCCGGCAGATCGGCGCCACCCAACACCTGGGCCTGGAGCTGGACTATCCGGAGGTCCGCTGGGCCCGGACGCCGCTCCTCGCCGCGGTGCTGCAGGCGACCGCGCTGACGCTGGCCGAGCGCAAGGGGCTGGATCCGGACCAGCCCCTCGGGCTGCAGAAGGTGACGCTCACCTAGAGCAGGCCAGCGCGGGCCCGGTGATCAGTGCGTGGCCGCGGTCTCGGCCGGCGCGTCCAGCCACGGCCGGAGGGTGTCGAGGTAGTCGTTGCCTCGCAACGTGTCGAAGGCCTCCTCGTCGAGCTGCCCGCCTTCGTTCTTCATGAACTGCCAGAGGCTCACGTTGTCGACACCCTGCTCGTAGAGGTGGTCCAGCCAGGCGTCGATCGCCTCCGGGCTCCGCGCGCCGCTCACCGAGGAGACGTTGAACTCCCCGATGATGAAGGGCTTGTCCTGCGCGTCCGCGAGCCGCTTCCACTCCATCGCGGAGCGGTACTCGAGCCAGTCCATCGACTCCGCGACCGTGCCTTCGGGGTACAGGTGCACGCCCACGGAGTCGACGCTCTCGACGATCCGGCGCGCCGCGTCCTCGGTGTCTGCCCACCAGCGGTGCTCGGCCGAGCCGGGCACGAACTGCGTGGTCACGTGGATGGTCTGCTCACCCGCCGCGGTCCGCATCGCGGCGACCTTGCTGGTGAACCAGTCCGCGAACGCGGTCGGATCTTCATGGCCCTTCAGCTCGTTGCCGAGGGACCAACGTACGTTCTCGAAGCCCGCGTTCTGCCCGACGATGGTCTCGATCTTGGCGTCGATGTACTCGTCCATCGGCCCGGTGAGCTCGGCCAGGGAGCGCCCCTGGCCGTCGAAGAGGTCGACGACGAGCGTCATGCCCCGCGCCTCGGCGAGCTGGGCGAGGCTCGCGATGCGATCCGCCGCGCGCTGGGGATCTTCTTCCATGTTGTAGCCGGGCACGCCGGTGGCCCACACCCGAACCTCGGTGACGCCCTCCTCGAGCAGGTCGTCGAGGACCTGCGCCGCGTGCTCGGGGTCGTAGACGTCGTTGACGATGCCGAGGTCCGTGTAGTTGCCGCCGATGAAGCCGGTCGGCCCCGCGGGGCCCCCGTAGACGGTCTGCGCGTCGTCCTCGAGGGCCTGGAGCGCCACCTCCTCGAGCAGACGCTCGGCCGGCGGGATGGGGTCCGGGACCTCCTCGCTCACCGTCTCCATGACCGTGCGCTGCCGCTCCACCGCCTCGGTATAGGAGTAGGTCTCGGTGCCCCCCATGCCGTCGGAGCGAGTGCCCGTCTTGGTCTCCTGGGTCGTGTAGGTCTCGGTTCGAGCGACGGTCCGTTGGATCGTGGTCATGGACGTGACTGATGCACGCCCGATGCCACCTCATGGGCACGATCATCGAGGCCCGCAGTGGGCACGAGCGTCTCGAGTGCACCAGATCTGGTGTAGCCGAGGCGCGGGTGCCCACGATGACCTGCTACCGATGCACCACCGAGACCTCGCTGTAGTCGTGGCCGCAGGCCAGGCAGTGGGTCTGAGGCTCCTGCGTCCACGGCACCTCGCCGCGGAACAGTGACTCGTAGAAGTCCTGGGTCAGCGCCTGGGGGGCGCTCCAGTCCACCCGGTGGGCGAGCTGCGCGATGGCCATCACCGCGCCCTGGAAGAAGTAGTCGTTGGGCCGCTCCGAGCGCCCGTGCCGGCTGAGGTAGTAGCAGGCCTCGTAGCTGGACGGCGTGCGCATCACGACCTGCCGGCCGGCCTCGAAGCGCTCGACCGTCCAGTGCCCGAACCCGAGGGCCCGAGCGATGGCGACGCAGCCCAGGACGACGTCCTCGGGCGTCCGGGGCGAGCCGACCATCGCCTCCCACTCCGGCGAGCGCAGGATGCCTCCGAAGGTGTTGAAGACGCAGACGTGACCGGACTCCCGCAGGAGGACCTCGATCATCTTGATCGCGCGCGGGGCTCGAGCCTGCAGACCCGAGATCGCGTCGTAGGTGACGCGGTTGTAGTAGCCAGCCAGGTGCATGGTCACGAAGACGCCGAACGCCTCGACCAGGCCCCGCTCGTCCCCACCGACCCCGGCCAGGAACCCACGCA
The DNA here is from genome assembly GCA_020632995.1 of Deltaproteobacteria bacterium. Taxonomy (GTDB): domain Bacteria; phylum Myxococcota; class Kuafuiibacteriia; order Kuafuiibacteriales; family Kuafuiibacteriaceae; genus JACKEN01. Next base: position 15,697 of record JACKEN010000014.1, read on the forward strand.
GCCCCTGGGTGATCTCGTGGATGCGATCCTCCCACAGGCCGTCGAAGAGCGCCTTGGAGGTCAGCTCGTAGTCCGAGATCAGGCAGGGCCTCCGCAGGTTCGCCTGCGCACCGACGCTGAGCTCGAACGTACACTGCGGCGCCTTCGCCGCCACGCAGCTGGTCTCGCGCACCTCGACCGACTCCCGCGGCAGGCGGAAGGCCACCTCGGTGGCCGCGGCGGCGAAGCCGGCCCCCACCGCGTCGGCGGGGGCGCTTCGGCCCACGAGGCCGCCATACTTCTCGCGCCAGGTGAAGCCGTAGTGCAGGTACGCCGCGCTGGCCGCGCCGCCGCGCGCGCCCGCGTCCAGGTCGAGGCGCCCGTGCCCCATCCGAGCCAGGAGCTCGCGCGCCACCTGCACCCGGCTCGCGGGGGTGTCGACGTCGAGGAGGGCGACGGTGGCGCTCAGGAGCTCGTGGAACGCCTCCCGCGCCGCCTCGAAGCGGACCTTCGGCCCCTCCACCGGGCCCAGGGCGTCGTCGATGGTCTGGTCCAGGAAGAGGTTGAAGTGGTGACAGTGGTAGATGACCGGGACGCCAGCCAGGCTCATGAGGTCGAGCCCCGGCAGGTACTCGGGGGAGATCTGCGGTGCGCTCATGGTCTAGACGGCCAGCCTCTCGAGGTTGAGGAGCTCCTTCACCGAGGTCTCGAGGAGCTCGACCTCATCCGGGGTGAGGGCGGTGGGATCCTTCAGCTCATCGACGTCGAGGCCCATCCGCAGCGAGACCCGGAACAGCACCGCGTGCGGATCTGGCGCGTACCGCTGGAGGAACTCGATGATCCGGATGGCGCGCGGGCGCTCCTTGATCTCGATCTTCGGCAAGAATTCTTGCAGCTGCTGCATCACCCGGCGGACGTGCAGGCGCACCATGCCGAGGGGCGCTGAGCGCTCGAAGGCGAAGGCGACCACGAAGTCCTCGCGGATCTCCGCGAGCACAAGCAAGAGGTCCGCGGACTCGATGGTCACCTGCATCTCGCTCGACCAGGAGCGCAGCGCCTTGAGGCCCTCGCGGTTGGCCCGGATGAGGTCTCCGAAGAAGGAGGCGACCTGCTCGGGATCCCAGTCCAGGCCGCTCCGCACCCATGAGTCGTAGAGCAGGCAGTCCGGCATCACCGTGATGAACATGGCGTTCAGCGACGGCACGCCGGCGATGACCGACGAAAGCTCGGTTCTTGGCATCGTTGTTCTCCTCGCGCTCGCGGTCGCGTCAATGCGTCTTGCTTCGCGCCTTCAGCTTGTCCCGGTTGTGGCGGGCACGCGCGTGGGTAGGATCCAGCTCGAGGCACCGCTCGAGCCACTGACAGGCCACGTCGTAGTCGCGCGCGAGGTACGCCTGCATCCCGCGGCGAAAGAGCGCCTCCGCGTCGAAGACCACCGCTTCGGGTCCGGCCAGGAGCTCCACCGGGCCCGCCGCGGAGACGGCGGCGCGCTGGGGCGCGCTCACCAGGACGCCGCGACGGAGGAGCCCCACCACCGCCTGCAGCGTCCGCAGGCGACCGAGGCTCGAGATCGCCAGCAGGTCTTCGTACGTCACGATCCCGTCGGCCAGCTGGAGCACGATGCGCTCCTCCACCGACAGCTCGTCGAGCGAGCGCGGGCCGGGCCCCAGGGTCGACGTCGGCACCTGGTCCAGCCGCCCGATCTCCTCCAGGTACTCGATGCTCATCCGCTCCTTGAGCACCTGGATCGCGTTCGAGATCCGCGGCTCGTGCGGCCGCTCCTCGTGCGCGCGGTACAACAGCACCAGCGCCTCGGCGTGCTCACGGCGGGCGAGGAGCACCCGCACCCGCTCACCCAGGCTCAGGCCCTGCTCCGGGCTGGAGTCGAGGCCGAGGGTCGAAGAGCTCCGAAGCAGGGCCGGTCGGTCACCCGAGGCCGGCCGGGGATCGGGCGTCTGGCTGCTCTGGCCATCGTTGGAGCCCTGGGCTCCGACGACGACGCGGGCGCTCACGCGATCGTCCAGCATACGTCGCGCGACTATCCGATCTTCAGCTGGCTCGCCGCAAGGAATACGCGCCAGCACAGCGCATAAATGCGCTCCTATGAACCATATGGTTCACTTCCGGCTTATTCGACTCGGCGCGTCGTAGTACCTGCGCGCCCTCGAACTCACCCCGGCCCGAGGAGGCGGCCACGGCTCCCCGACCCCGAGGTCATCGGCTTGTTGAGCACGATCCCTTGGCCCGCCGCGCGGCCGGCGTGGAAGGCCGCATTCTTGGTGGTGCCGGCCCGTCGCACGGTCTGGGTGCGCGGGTAGCGCCGGCCCATGTGGCGCTCGAGGTCGCCGTCCTTCACCCAGACGAGGCCCTTGCCCTGACCCTCCACCCGCTGGCTCTCGAGCTTCTCCTTGAAGCCGCGCATCACCCCGGTGATGAAGCGCAAGCGGTCTTGCCCGCGCACCTTCCCGTTCCCCTTGTGCTCCCGCCACAGGCGCTCCGCGGTCTGCTCCAGGAAGGCGTGGACGTAGGCAGCGATGGCGAGGTTCTCGGGGGCGCCACACGCTTCGAGCACCTGGGCCCGCACCCCCTGGTGCGGCAGGTAGACCTGCACCCAGATCACCTCCACGAAGAAGTGGTCGGCGATGATCCGCGCCAGCCAGCGCGCCGGCTCGTGTACGCGCCGGGTCGGGGTGCCGAGGCGCTCGAAGTGGTAGCGGCGCTGGGTGCGGGCCTGCACCGCCTCCACGTTGTGGGCGCGCATCAGCTCCTGGGCCTTGGCCATCGCGGTCTCGGCCTCGTGCTGGTTGGCGCTCCCGGCGAGGGCGAGGAGCTTGCTCACCCGCTCGAACACCCGGGACTGGGCCTCGGCCGCCGCCCGCGGCAGCCCCGCCGCGCCGGGATCGATCGCCCGCTCCTCACACACCTTGCGGAACGCCGGCCCGTGCGCGGTCTCGTCGAGCTTGCCGAGCACCTCGTCCACGAACTGGTGGGCCATCTCGTGCTTGAGGACCTCCTCCACCACCCCCCACGGCTCTTCGCAGGCCATCTTGCGCTGGATGCGGATCTCCCGGGTCTCGCGCACCCAGATCCCCAGCACCCCGGGCGCGTCGCTCAAGGAGAGCACCGGAGGGCGCAGGAGGTTGCCGAACAGGAACCAGTTGGTGTCGCGCCACTCCTGGTGGAGCGCGCGCACCAGCGCCTGCTCGAGATCCGCGGTGAGGGCCTCCACCGTCATCGGCAGCAGGGGATCAGACCGCGCAGGCCCGCGTCAACGGGGGCGATTCAGGAGAGGACCTTGAGGGCGGGGTGCCCCTTGGGGGCGGCGGCGGGCGCGTCCTCGGTGGAGAACGACAGGACCCCCATCGGGCAGACGTCGATGCAGATCCCGCACTGGATGCAGGCGGAGTTGGAGTTGTCGAACGGCTGCTGGTTCTTGGCGAAGGCCATCACGTCCACCCCCACCTGGCAGTAGCGGCTGCACTGGGTGCACGAGATGCACTTGTCGTCCGAGACGATCTTGAGCTTGCCGTACCACTTCGCGAGCAGGCCGTTGTACGCGGCGAGCGGGCACCAGTAGCGGCACCAGACCTTGCCCCCGAAGAAGGGGTACAGGGCCACCGGGATCACCGCGACGAGCCAGAAGTCCACCACGTAGCTGTAGACCCGCCACCAGGGGTTGTTGCCGTCGGTCTCGTACATGCCGACGACCACCAGGCCCACGAGGACGCTGGCGAAGAGGATCAGGACCCCCTGGAACTCCCAGGCTCGGCTCCGCTTGCCCTTCGGGGCGAGGTGCCGCCAGCGATCGCCCAGGGTCTCGGCCAGCCCACCGCACCCGCAGATCCAGGTGCAGAAGCGCTTGCCGTGGTTGCGGGCGGCGAGCGGGATCGCCACCAGCGAGCCGAAGACGCCGGCCCCGATGAAGCCCCACATGATCAGCTGGGGATCGCCGTCGTACCACCAGAAGAACGTGTTGAAGAAGAGCGGGAACGGCTGGTAGAGCCCCCACGCCCGCCACGCGTAGCGCACGCTCAGCGCCTGCACCGCGAACACGTTCACGATGATGAAGAAGCCCAGCTGGAAGCTGATGAGCGAGATGTAGCGGTAGGTCTGGTAGCGCTTGTCCTTCGACACCTTCCGCCACCGAAGGAGCGCCTCGCCCCCGAACACCAGCATGCAGACGGTGTAGAGCAGGCTGTACAGGTAGCCCTGCTGGTAGCCGGCGTCGCGCACGAGGTCTTGATAGGCGACGTCGCTGAAGATCCACCTGAGCGGCGCGAAGGCCACCTTGAAGATCGCGCCGAGCGTCGAGTAGTAGGTCTCGGGCGCGATCAACAGATCGAAGGGCCACGACGACAGCCCCTTGCCGTAGCTCTTCAGCCCGTAGAGCGAGTACACGAGCAGGAACACCACGGTGAGCCAGACGTAGCGCTTCACGTCCCAGGTGTTCTCGAGCGCCACGCCCAGCTTCTTGAAGAACGGCGTGGGGAGCTCCGCCCCGATCATCTCGAACAGGTGCTGGTTGGGGATGGTGCGGACGTCGCCGCTCGGCCCACCCACCGCGAAGGACACGTCGCTCGCCGCCACCGCCTTCAGGAACGAGGCCATGTGGACGGTGACCTTGCCCTCCGCCGCCTTGGCCATGAGCGCGTCGACGTTGCGCTTCTTCGGGTAGATGAACTCCTTGTCGATCGTGACGAGGGTGACCCGGTTGTGGTCGGCCAGGCGCAGCGCCGCCTCCAGCGCGACGTCACCGCCGCCGTAGATCAGGATGTCCTCGCCCTGGTGCACGTCGGGATCGAGGAGGCGGTGGCTGATCTTGGCCGCGTGCTCCACCTCGCCCGGCACCCCAGCCTTGCGCGGGTTCCCGGACTTGCCCACCGCCAGCACCACCCGGCGCGCCTTGTAGCTGCCCTTGTTGGTCTGGATGTGGAGGACCTCGCCCTTTCTGCGCACGTCCTCGACCTTCTCGAACTCGCGGATGTCGAGGCCCTTGGCCCCCACCTGCTCGCGCCACTTCGCGAGGAGCTGCTCCTTGGTGCACTCCTCGAACCACATGGTGCTCTCGTTCGGCACCGACTCGGGCTCGGCGAAGAGCACCTTGCCCTTCGTCATGGTGTAGACGGTCTCTGCAAGGTGGTTTGCATCGACCGTCACCGCGGTGAGACCCAGGGTCTGGGCGTGCGCCGCCGCGCCGAGGCCCGACGCGCCCGCGCCCACGATGAACACGTCGAGCACCTCGGGGTCGGGCGCCTTCTCGCGCTCGGCGCGCAGCTCGGGCGCGAGCTGCTCGATGATCTGGTGGCCCGCGTTGAGCCCCAGCTTGATGAGGGGCACGCCGGCCACCTCACCCACGAGGTAGATGCCCCGCACGCTGCTCTCGCCGCTCTCGCTCACCGACGGGAGCACCGGGTAGCTGGGCTCGGGCTGCTTCTTGGCCACGAGACCGCGGCCGAAGGCCTTCAGCCGCTCGAGGGCAGGCGGAGGCGCAGAGGGGAGTGCTTCGCTGGTCACCAGCACGGGAGTTTCGGTCGTCATGTCGGGCACGTCCAGAGCCTTCTGGCTCCGAGTTCCCCGCTGGTACGGAGGTCGCGCGAGGCAGGTTACCCTGGCAAGCCCGCTTTACCGATCAGCGCCGCCGCCCCAGCTGCTGGGTGGCCAGCCCGCCGAGGATGAGAACGAGACCCACCAGGGTCGAGGGCAGGATGGGTTCCCCCAGCACGAAGTAGATCATCCCGAGCGAGAGCAGGGGTGAGATGAAGATGAGGTTGCTGATCCGCGCGGTGCTCGACGTGAGCTTCATCGCCTTCAGCCACAAGACGAAGGCCACCCCCATCTCGAAGGTGCCCACATAGGCCGCGCCCAACAGGCCCTCGGTGGGCGGCAGGCGCAGGCCATGGCGAAAGGCCACCCAGGCCGCGACCACCGGCACCGCGGCGAGGAAGCTCAGGAACTGCCCGGTCACCGGATCCCGCCGGTCCTTCGTATTCAGGATCCAGTAGGTGGACCACACCAGCGTGGACAGGAGCGCCAACCCCACCCCTGCCGGATCCGACAGGTCGAGGGAGAGCACCCGCCCCCGCGTGGCGATCACGACCGCGCCGAGGTAACACACCGCCGCCGCGATCCCATCCCGGCCGGTGACCGGCCGCTTCAGGAACGGCACCGAGAGGAAGGTGAGGGTCAGGGCCCAGGTGTAGTTCAGCGCCTGGGCCTCCTGGGCCGGGAGCCGCGCGTAGGCCTCGAAGAGGATCACGTAGTAGAGCGCCGGGTTCAGCAGGCCGAAGCCCACCGACGTCAAGAGCTCCCCCCGGCTCGGCCGGAGCGCCGACCGCAACCGGCCTTGCACGGCGAGGATCGCGCCGAGCACCACGCTCGAGGTCACCGCCGCCCACAACAGGAGCTCGGCCGGGGCCAGGTAGCGCAGCGAGAGCTTGAAGGCGCTCGCCACGGTGGACCACAGGAGCACCGTGGCCAGCCCGAACAGGAGCGCCTTGTCGTCGTCCTTCACGAGGGGAGCGAGGAGTCCACGGTGGGGCCCCACTCGTCTTGCCGGCGCAGGCCATCCAGCAGCACGCCGGTGAGGGGCAGGCTCACGCCCGCCTCCTGGATCTCGGTCGGGATGGGATCACACACCGTGATGGCGAAGGAGCCCTGGGTCCACGCCAGCAGCTCGAACACCAGCTCCGTCGCCTGCCGCGACAGGGCCTTCGAGAGATCGTCCTTGGAGACCACGCCGTCCTCGCGCAGCAGGTCACCGAGTCGGCAACCTCGATTGCGCGCGTCCTCCACCGCCCGGCTCAGGTTCCGGCCGGCGAGCACCCCCAGCTCCACCAGGAAGCGCCCGAGCCGGAACACCTCCGGCAGGTTCTCCTGCCGCCCGAAGCAGAGCTCGCGGCCGTGCACCACCAGCTCCACAACCTCGCTGTCGCGCTCGAAGCGGCAGCAGACCGGGCGCGAGAACGTCTCGGCCAGCTGGAGCACCTGGGGCACCGCGACCTGGCCCACCCGGCCCGCCACGAGCGGCTCGCCCTCGGACAGCGGCGAGCTCAGCGCGCCGAAGAGCACCTCGTCCCGGAGCGCCTGCTCGCACGCCGCGGCGAGCGACTCCGGATCCAGCCCTGGGATCGGGGTGACCCGGCGGATCCGCGTGGCCAGGCGCCGCGCCCGGGCGCTCACCCCGAAGCCGCCCGGCACCGCGCCGGTGGGCGCGGGGGTCGGCACACGCGGCGCGGGGGTCGGGGCACGCGGCGCGGGGGTCGGCGCACGGGGCTCGGGCGTGGGCGCTCGGCGCGCGGGCCTCGGGGTCGGCGCCGTCACCTTCGGGGTCGGCGCTGCCACCTTCGGGGGCCGCGTCATCCCGAGGAGGCTGACGTCGATGAGCTCACACGCCGCCTCGGCGTCGATGGTCTCCTGGATCGTCTCGGCCTCCCGCCCCTCGCGAGGCGCGGGCGAGATCGCCACCGTGTTGGGATCCAGCACGGTCGGGAGCTGGAAGAGCTCCTTCGTGTCGGCGACGGGGAGCGAGGCGAGGCGGGCGACGTCCACCCTGACCTCGCGCGTCCGAAGGTGATCGAAGATGCAGTCCGCCACCGCCGCCTTCAGGGCGTCGGCCTGGAAGGGCTTCTCGACCACCCCGGCGATGCTCACGCCGTCGATGTCCGGCAAGTGGGATTGCACTTCGGACCCGAGCCCGCGCGGGGCGGAGATCAGGATCGGCAAGCTGACTGGCGAGATCGCGGAGATGGCGCAGAGCACCTCGTCCCCGAGGAAGATCACGTCGAGGATCACCACGTCGGGTAGATCGCCCCGGGCCTTCCTGAGGCCCTCGCCGGGATCGGCGGCGGTCGCGACCTGGTGGCCCTCCTTGACGAGCACGTTGCGGGCGACCATGAGGGCACCGGGATTGCCCTCGATCACCAACACCGTGCCGGTGGCCATGACATCCAGTAAGAAGCACAGCGACGTCGGGCGCAACCGGCGGCGGTGCGATCTCGGCCGGTTGACGGGGGGCGAGCGCCGGATCCGATCGGCGATGAAAGGCAGGTGGCGCTACGCGTTGACGCGACGCCCGGATGGACCGAAAACCCCGGCCATGCAGATCAGCGCCGCCTTCGACGGAGGAAACATCGAGGTGCTGGGCATCGGCGACCACGGCCGGGCCCGCCTGGCCATCCGCAAGGACAACCAGTCCGACTTCTATCAGTGGTTCTACTTCCGGGTGAGCGGCGCGCGCGGCATCGACTGCCGGCTGGAGGTGGTCAACGCGGAGGGCGCCGCCTACGCCGACGGATGGCGTGACTACAAACCGGTCGCCTCGTACGACCGCGTGCGCTGGTTCCGCACCGACGCCGCCTACGTCGACGGCCAGCTCATCATCCACCTCAAGCCCGAGCAGGACACGGTGTGGGTGGCCTTCTTCGCCCCCTACTCCATGGAGCGGCACCAGGACCTCATCGCCCGCTGCCAGGCCTCACCCCTCGTGCGGGTCGAGGTGCTGGGCGAGACCCTGGACGGTCAGGCCCTCGACCTGCTCCACATCGCGGCCTCCCATCCCCCGCCCCCGCGCCAGGCCTGGATCATCGCCCGCCAGCACCCGGGTGAGACCATGGCGGAGTGGTGGATGGAGGGCTTCCTCGAGCGCCTGCTCGACGAGGACGACCCGGTGGCCCGCGCGCTCCTCGGCAAGCTGACCTTCCACGTGGTCCCCAACATGAACCCCGACGGGAGCCGCCGGGGGCACCTGCGCACCAACGCGGTCGGTATGAACCTGAACCGGGAGTGGGCCGAGCCCAGCATGGAGAAGAGTCCCGAGGTGTTCCTGGTGCGTCAGCGCATGGACGTGCGCGGGGTGGACTTCTTCCTCGACGTCCACGGCGATGAGGAGCTCCCCTATAACTTCATCGCCGGTTGCGAGGGCATCCCCTCGATCACCGAACACCAGATGGCGCTCCTCACCCGCTACAAGGCGGCCCTGGTGACCGCGAGCCCGGACTTCCAGATCGAGCACGGCTACCCGGTGGCGCCGCCGAACGGCGCCAACCTCACCATGGCCACCGCGCAGGTGGGCGAGCGCTTCGGGTGCCTGGCCATGACCCTGGAGCAGCCCTTCAAGGACACCGCCAACAACCCGCACCCCACCACCGGGTGGTCCCCCGAGCGGTGCCGGAAGCTCGGGCGCGCCTGCCTCGACGCGCTGCACCAGGTGGTCGACGACCTGCGCTGACGTTCAGCGGGCCGCCTCCGCGAGCACCGCGGAGACGGTCGGCGCCATGCGCGCCTCGAGGTAGATCTGGTAGGCGAAGGCGCCCTTCGCGACCCGGTTGGCCACGTCGTTCAAGCCGAGCAGCGCGCGGGAGGCGACGTTGTCCCCCAGCGCGAGCGGGTACGGGGCCGGGATGCCGCGCATCGTGTCCACCGCGTACCCGGCCTGGTCGAAGAGCGCGCGCGCGGTCTCGAAGGTGAGCAGGCGGGTGTGGGTGAGGTCGAGGATCCCGCGCGGCCCGTAGTTGAAGTGGCCGAGGGCGAGGCTCGCGCGCATCGGGAGGAAGGCCACGTTGCCGGTGGTCATGATCACCCTCGGCCGGTGCGTGCCGAAGCGCTCGCGCAGCATGTCCAAGAAGCGCTCGGGCGACCGCATGTGCTCGATGATGTCGAGGAGCAGGATGACATCGTAGTCATCGTCGAGCTCCGCCGGGAGCTCATCGCCGTCGAGATCGTGGGCGAGGAAGCGCGTCAACCTGGCCTGCGCGGCCGGGGTGCCGGGGCCGGGCGCGTCGAGCCCGGTGACGTCGCAGCCCTTCTCCGCGACGAGGGCCCCGCCGACGAGGCCCGGCCCGCAGCCGAGATCGAGCACCTTCGCGCCCTCGGGGACCGCGTCGATCGCGAGCCGGTGCGAGGAGATGAAGTCCGTCTTGCTCACGTAGAGCGCGGACAGGTCGCGCTCGATGTCGAAGCGTCGGTCGTAGAGCAGGCCGTAGTCCTGGGCGCGGCTGCGCAGGGTCGTCCGCACCACGTCGCCCGCGTACTTCATGCCGTTCACGTGGCAGATCTCGTCCCCGTAGTAGGTCGGGATCGGGATCTCCTCGATGCGCATCCCCGCCCGCAGCAGCTGGATGATGATCTCGGTGTCGAAGTGGAAGTCGTTGGTGTTCCGCTCGAACGGGATGCGCGCGAGCGCAGGCACCGAGTAGGCGCGAAAGCCGGAGTGGAACTCGGACAGCCCGGTGCCGAGCACCCGGTTCTGGAAGGTGGTGAGGATCTTGTTGCCGACGAACTTGTACAGGGGCATGCCCCCGCGCAGCGCCTCGCCCCGCTTCATCATGCGCGAGCCGAAGACGGCGGCCGCGTCGCCCTTCACGATGGGCGCGATGAGCTGCGGGATGACCTCGGGCGGGTACTGCCCGTCGCCATGCAGGAGCGCGACGACCTCGTAGCCGCGGGCGATCGCGTAGTTGTAGCCCAGCTTCTGGTTGCCCCCGTAGCCCTGGTTGACCGGGTTCCGGAGCATCGTGATGGGCCGGTGGCTGTTCGTCTCGCGGTAGCGCAGCCCCACCTCGAACGTGTCGTCCTTCGAGGAGTCGTCGATGACGAGCACCTCGACGTGGGGGCCCAGGTCGTCCCACGGCACGCGGTCGAGCACCCGCGCGAGGGTCTCCTGCGCGTTGTACGCGACGACGTGGACCAATAGGCGCGGGCTCTCGGTGTCCATACGCTTCACCCCTATAGCGCAGTGGAGGGACGTCGGGCGCTCATTCCACCGACGACGAGCGCGAGCAACCCCAGGATCGGTGGGAAGTAGAGCAGGGCGTAGCGATCGCCCTGCCAGAAGGCCAGACTGGTAGTGACCAGGAAGTAGACCGGCGCCACGGTGAGGTAGACGAGCAGCAGCAGCTCGGGACCAGGGGGCCACCCGTTTGCTCTACGTCGCCGTCGAACCTCGAGCAGGACCGCAGCCACCACCAGCACCACGATCGCGCGAGTCGCGAAGGTGTTCTGGCGAACGCTGAGCAAGCGCAATCCGCCCTGCACGAAGCTGCTGCCGGCGCGTGAGTTCTCATCGAGATTCAGGAGAAGCGTCGACAGAACCGCCTTCGGTCGCGTCCGCAGCGCCTCCGACAGTCTCGACCGCAGCGCCTGGGACAGCTCCGGCAAAGTGCCCGACAATGATGACGCAATGAACTCCCGATGGCGCACGTCGTGCACGGCCCTCAACGTCGCTTTGTCGTGGGGATGCTCGAGGCGGTTCAGGAAGTACACGCCGAGGGTATACGTATCCGCGGCAGCGGGTCTGGCGATGCCGTGGAGCTCGAACATGAGCACGGATTGGGCGATCACCGGACCCACCGCCGCGAAGCACCATAGCGCGCGCGACGGCCGCGACCTGTGCAGCCACGCACCCGCCACCGCGACCCCGAGGGTCGGGTACACGAAGACCGACTTGATCAGGGTGGCGATCGAGAGCCAGAGCACCGCCGCCGCCATGGTTCGAGGGGACCTCGTCTCCGCGTGGCGTACGAGCAGGTAGAGGCTCATCACCGCCGCGAACATGCTCCAGACGTCGGACAAGCCGTGAAAGACCAGCGCCGCCGGGGCGACCAGGGACAAGAAGAGCAGACCGACGCCGTAGCCGACCCAGGCGCGACCGCCGAGGTGCTGCCCGATGCCGACCAACAGCCCCGCGGCCGAGAGCCAGAGCGCCGCCTGCACCACCACGACCAGGACTGGGTGCACCCTCCACGTGAGGCCGAACAGCGCGGGGAAGAGCACGGGGTAGACCGCAGGTCCGACCCCCGCCTCCTCGATCGGCGCCTGACCGAGGATCCAGTTCGCGGTCTGCAAGTAGACCTTCGAGTCGACGGCCCAGAGCACCCGGCTCGAGAGCCCCTGTTCGAACAGGTCGAGGTGCGCGGCGATCACCGCCAGCCATCCCAACCCGAGGGCGAGGAGCAACAGGAGCGCTCTTCGGGACACCGGCGGGGCCCCGCCCGACATCACTCTGCGATCACGAGGTTCGAGAAGACCTCCTGCACGTCGTCGTCGGCCTCAAGGCGGTCGAAGAGGGCCGAGATCTCGTCGGCCTGGGCCTCGGTCACCTCGGTGGTGGTCTTCGGGACCCACTCGAAGCCCGAGGACACCGGCTCGATGCTCCGCTCCTCGAGCGCGCCCTGCAGGGCGCCGAAGCTGTCGCGGGAGCAGCGCAGGATGAGTTGCGGCTTGCCGTCGTCGTCCTCGCCGTCGACCAGCTCCTCGAGGCCATGATCGATCAGCTCGAGCTCGAGCTCGTCGCGCTCGATGCCGTCCGGCGTGAGGCGGAAGAAGCCGAACAGGTCGAACATGAAGGAGACGCTGCCGGAGGCCCCCAGCTTGCCGCCGCCCTTGCCGAACGCGGCGCGGATGTTGGCGATGGTGCGGGTGGGGTTGTCGGTCGCGGCGTCCACGATGATCGCGACGCCGTGGGGCCCGAAGCCCTCGTAGAGCGCGGGCTCGTAGCTGTCGTTGTCGCCCTGGCCCGAGGCCTTGTCGATCGCGGCCTGGATCTTGTCCTTCGGCATGCTCACCGACTTGGCGTTCTGGATCGCGCGCCGGAGGGTGGGGTTGCCCTCGGGGCTGGGCCCGCCCGCCTTGACCGCCATGGCGATCAGGCGCCCGGCCCGGGTGAAGGCCTTGGCGTCCCGGGCGCCGCGCTTGGCCATGGCATGTTTCCGGTTCTCGAAGGTCCGACCCATGGCGCCCTCTCCTACACGATCGCCGTTGGCCGGCAAACGGAATGGTGCGGGTGGGCCCCCGGAACCGGCTCCGGCATGTCCCAGGGCGTGGCACCGGGGCCTGGGCTCTGCCAGGATGCGCGCCATGGCCACCCCGATCCCGCCGGTGCCCGACGCCGAGGCCTGGTGCCTCCACCTCGACCTCCCGGCCGACCAGGCCTTCACCGCCGCCGACCTCTACCCGGTCGCCTACGGGGTGGCGGAGAGCCACGAGGCCCCGCCCGAGCCGATGTTCTGGCACGAGGAGGACAAGGCGTGGTGGTCCCTGGGGCCCGATCCCGAGACCCCGGTGCGCACCCTGGTCTGGACGGTCGACCTGGTCGCCCTGCACGACGCCCCGGCCGAGACCCACCGCGCCCACCTCGAGGCGGTCCAGGCCGAGCTCACCGCTCGGGCCGCCACCATCGGCGCCCAGGTCCGGGTCGAGGAGTCCGTCTCCGCCGCCCTGTACCGCATGCCCCGGGTCTGGTCCCGGGCCGAGCTGCGGGGGGCGGTGGTGGCGATCGACGTGGTGCCGCCCGAGCCCGCCTCGGTGCGCGCGTGGTGGGAGGCCCTGGAGGGCGCGGGCATGCACCTCGGGGACGGCGACCTGTTCTGGATCGACGCCGACGAGCTCGGCTTCCCCGGCGCGCCGTTCGAGATCAGCGCCGAGCCCAAGAGCTCGGGCGCCTACTTCCACCCCGACGACCTCGAGGGCGACAAGAAGTTCCCGGACGTCACCCTCGCCTACGTGGTCAGCGAGCCCCCGAACCCCGAGGCGGTGCTCCCCGCCCTCGTGAACCTGGCCGAGCAGGTGGCCGAGCCCCTCGGCGCCAAGCTGATGGGCCCCGACGGCGGCCCGTGGTCGAAGGACCAGGCCCTGGCGGTCATCGAGCGCGTGCTCGGCGCCCTGGGCCCGCGCCGCTAGGTGCTCTACTCCGGTTCATCGACGTCCCAGTCTTCGACCCTGGGCTGAGCCGCAGGCTGAGCTGCAGTCGGATCGACGCAGGTTCGGTTGACGCAGACACGCTCCCCCTTGCACTGGGTGTCGTACTCGCAGCCGCCCCCAGGAGTCGCGGTCGCCGGAGCCGATCCCATCTCCTCGGAGCACGTGGCGACGGCGCCCGCCATCGAGCAGATGAAGGTCTTGCCCCGGCAGCTCGCCCGCCACGTCATACCTTGCCCGACCCAGATGACGTTCCTGTGCTCGCTGATGGTCACCTCGTCCTCGGGGCAACCCAATGGTCCCACGGAGGCGTCCCGGTACTGCGCCGTCGTGACCGCGGCGCAGGCCGGCGCGAGGACGGCGAGGAGCGCCAGGGCAACACGTCTCACGGCGCCAAGATAGCCAAGGTCGGGCATCACTGGACATTACCCAAATGGGGGTAGGTCTCCAACGCCTGCTAGATCGTGATCAGCTTCGACATCATCGAGCCGCGCCGGATGGCGCGACCATCCGCGTCCACCTCCGCGTTGACCTCGACGCATTGGTTGTCTGGCGCGAAGAGCTTCAGGCGCAGGCGGTAGCCCACCCGCTGCTCGAACTCGAAGTCGTGGCAGAGGAGCAAGGTGGCCTTCGGATCCACCTCCGCCGTCGGCAGGTCCGATTGCGCGCGCGCCACCAGCTGCTCGAGGGCCCGGCTCAGCGCGTGGGACGGGTTCCGGATCATCTCGAGGATGGTCGACCCGGTGATCAGCTGCTCCCGGCTGGTGTGCAAGCTGCGTTTCGCGGCGGGCTGGAAGATCTGGGTGGGCCGATCGTCGTCGATGAGCCGGGCGGGGGCCGCGGCCAGGGGGCGCTGGGTGGGCAGGGTGCTGTCCGCGTCATCGGTCCTGGGGTCCCGGGCCGGCGGAGCCGTCCCACCCCGCTCCGTCGGGCTTCGCCCGTCTGCGCGCTCCGCTTGCGAGTTGCGCAGGGTGTCCTCGTCACTGCGGCCGCCGCGTGGAGGGCGGCGCCCGCCGGTGCCGGCCACTAGTCTTCCTCGTCCTTGGCGGTGATCCCGTGCTTGCGCATCAGGTCCTTGAAGTGCTTGCGGTCGATCCCCGCCTCGCGGGCCGCCGACCGAGATGTTGTTGTTGTGCTTACGCAACAGCGCCTCGATGTAGCGGCTCTCGAAGTCCGAGATCACCTTGCCCTTGGCCTCCTTGAAGGAGAGGTCGAGGTCGGGCTCGCCCGCCCCCATCGTGAAGCCGAGGCCACCGGCCGGGCCCACGCCGAGGCCGGTGCCCGCGTCGGCGAGGGGCTCCTCGCCCTGGATGAACGTCGCCAGGTCCACGTTGGTGCGGCCCCGAGAGAGGGCCGCCGCCCGGTCCACCACGTTCTTCAGCTCACGCACGTTGCCCGGCCAGTGATAGGCGCGCAGGCGGCCGAGGCTGTCGGGGTCGACGGTGAAGGCGCTGCCCGACAGGTTGATGAAGTGCTCCACCAACAGCGGGATGTCGGCCGGGCGCTCGCGCAGCGCGGGCAGGTGGATCTTCACCACCGCCGAGGCGATAGTAGAGATCCTCGCGGAAGTTGCCGGCCCGCACCTCGGCCCGCAGGTTCCGGTTGGTGGCGGCGATGACCCGCACGTCCACCGGCTCGTAGCCGTCGCCGCCCACCTTCTGGATCTCGCGCGACTCGAGCACCCGGAGCAACTTGGGTTGCAGGTCGAGGCCGAACTCACCGAGCTCGTCCAGGAAGATGGTGCCGCCGTCCGCCCGCTCGAACGCCCCGGCCCGGGGCGCGGTGGCGCCGGTGAAGGCCCCCTTCACGTGCCCGAACAGGGCGCTCTCGATCAGGTCCTTGGGCTGGTTGGTGCAGTCGAACACCACCAGGTGGCTGTTCTTCCGGCGCGAATGGTCGTGGATGGCCTTGGCCACCAGCTCCTTGCCGGTGCCGGTCTCGCCCTCGATGACCACCGGTGACGTCGGAGTCCGCGATGTCCTCGATGAGGGTGAAGATCTCCCGCATCCTCAGGTCGCGCCCGATCAGCGGGCCGAGGCGGTCCGAGATGTGGGGGCGGGCCTCGACCGAGACCTCCTCGGGCACGATCTTGACCCGGGTCTTGCCGAAGCTGATCTCGCCGCCGAGCGGCACCGAGACCTCGACCACCCGCGCGTCGTGATAGAACGTGCCGTTGGTGGACCCGAGGTCCTTCACGATCACGAAGTCCCGCTCCCGCCGGACCTCGGCGTGCTTCCGCGACACCGTGCGGTCCACGAGCACCAGCTCGCAGCTGGGGATCCGCGCCCACCACCACCGGCCGCGAGCCCACCGAGGTTGACTTGCCCTTGTCGGGGCCCGCCGGGACGTAGAGGCGGGCCGATGTCGGGTTCAGGCGGGTGACCGAGCCGCTGGCGGGCAGCACCTCGGTGACGTGTGTCCCAATTGCGGGGCTCATCAGTGGTCCACTCCGCTCATACGGAGGCCAGGGCGGGCGGTCAACCGTGGTGGGGACACCAACTGGCGGATGTAGGCAACTTGACCGGGGTTTTTGACGCATGAAACGATGCGCCCGCCTTCGCGCGGAGCCCGAGCGCCCCGCGGTGTCCGTGAGCAGGCGACGGGTGGAATGCCTGGGCAAACCCCCGTCGACGCGGGACACCGATCCGATTTTGGACCTGTGTGCGGCCTTACGGGATAGAGGCGAAAGGTGAGAGGTTTCTGACGAACATGGCGCCGAGCAAGCTCTTGTTGGTGGACAGCGACGCGAGGAGCGTTCGCGTGCTTGAGGTCAGCCTCAAGAAGGCCGGGTTCGAGGTGGCCACGTCCAGCTCGGTGGAGGGCGCGTTGCGCCTGGCCGAGCAGCTCGTGCCCGACCTCGTGGTGACCGAGACGCAGCTCCCGGATCACACCGGCTTCATGCTGTGTCAGCAGCTGAGGGCCGCGCCGGCCACCAGCCACACCGGGGTGCTCTTCCTCTCCGAGGCAGCCGACGCCCAGACGAAGGTCGAGGCGATCAACGTCGGCGCCGACGTGTTCCTCGCCAAGCCGGTGCTGGTGAAGGACATCATCGTCCAGATCCAGTCCATCCTCGAGAAGCGCCAGACCGACTCGATCGCGCGCCGCGAGCGGCCCGGCAACCTGAGCGGCACCCTCGCCAACATGGGCGTGGTGGACCTGCTGCAGATCATGGAGGCGGGCAAGAAGAGCGGCATCGTCCACGTCTCGTCCGACCCGCTGAAGAGCGGCGGCTACGTGGCCGAGGGCCACGAGCGCGGCACCATCTTCTTCCGCGACGGCCAGGTCATCGACTCGAGGCTCGGCAAGCTGCGTGGCGTCGAGGCGGTGTACCGCATGCTCCTGTGGGACGACGGCGTCTTCGAGATCGAGTTCAAGCAGGTCTCGCGCGACAACGTGGTCCGCTCCACGACGCAATCCATCTTGCTCGAGGGCATGCGTCGCGTCGACGAGTGGTCGCGCTTCGCCAAGCGCCTGCCGCCCCTCAACGCGCGCCTCGCGGTCGACTTCGACACCCTCAACAAGGCGTTCTCGGGGGTGCCCGCCGATGTGAAGCCGGTGCTCCACCTCTTCGACGGCAAGCGCACCCTCTTCGAGGTCGTGGCCGACGCCCCGGTGGGTGACACCGAGGCCCTCGAGGTGGTCGCCCGCCTCAACGACAACGGGGTGCTGCAGAACGCGCCCGCCCCCGCCCCCTCGAGCTCGATCCCTGCGGCCGAGAGCCAGGTCGAGGAGTGGCTCTCCGGCCCCGCCAGCCCCGCCCGCGCCCTGCCGGGCGAGCTGCCGAGCGCGCTGGGCCGCGCGGTGATCCCGTCCCGTGAGACCCCCAGCCAGATCCTGGCCGCCGCCCCCGTGGCGCCGGCGGAGGACGAGGCGGAGGCCCTCACCCCGGTGCCGAGCGCCACCGCGATCCCGGAGCCGATCCCGGACCAGCCCTCGCTCGTCCTGTCGCGCCACACCGTGCCCGCGAACCGAGCGGTGCCGCTGACCTCGACCCCGGCCGCCCCGGCCGAGCCGATCCCGCTGACCCAGCCCACCGGGACCCCGAAGCTGCGGATCCAGCGGGTGGCGTCCACCCTGAGCGCTCCCGCCCGCGCGGCGACCGGTGAGATCCGCGCCCCCCTGCCCCGGACCGGGGCGGTGTCCTCGCGGCCCAGCTCCCGGGCGAGCAGCGCCTCGGTGGCCCTGGCCGAGCCGCCGGTCGAGACGCCGACCCTCACCGACGTGCCCTTCAGCCAGACCGAGGCGATCGAGGAGGCGGTGCGGGTGGCCGCCGCCGCCCCCGAGCCCGCCCGGCACTCGGTGGGTCAGCGCGGGGGGAGCTACATCGTGGCGCCCGCCGCCCCGCCCCCGTGGCCGGTGGCCCGCACCCCCGAGCCGGTGACCGAGGACGAGTCCGAGGCCCCGACCCCCACCCCGCGCCCCGCGGTGGTGCAGGCGAGCTCGGACATCGCGCCGACCCGGGTCCCGGCCCCCTCCGAGGTCACCCTCGCCGCGCCGGCCAAGCCCGCCGGCTTCGTGTCCGCGGAGGCCCCGCCCGCCCACGACCCCACCCACCTCGAGGTCCCGGCGCCGGCCAAGCCCGCACCGGCCAAGCCTGCCCCGGTGGCGGTGGCGCCGTCCGCGCCCCCCGTCGGGCGGGAGCTGTCGAACTTCAACGACGCCTTCTTCAACAAGGGCCAGGACGACGACCTGACCTTCGAGAGCGATGAGCCGGCCTGGAAGCGCCGACTCCCCGGCTTCATGTTGGTGGGCGCGGTGGTCCTGGTGGTGGTGGTCCTGGCCGCCGGCGGCCGCAAGCACGAGGAGATCGTGGACCAGCCCCAGGCCCAGACCACCAAGCGCCAGGCCAAGTGGCCGGACACCCCGCCCGAGGGGGTCGAGATCTCCGAGCAGCCCACCGCCGCCCCGACCCCCGCCCCCGAGGGCGCGCTCCCGGCCGCGGCGAACCCGGAGGCCCCCGCGCCAGCGCCAGCCGAGGTCAGCCGGTCGCCGCCGCACCGCCGCCGTCCGGCAGCAGCGCCCGCGCTGCCCCGACCCCGCGCCCACCCGGCTGCCCCGACGCCGGTTGCAGGCCCCCGCGGTCGCGCCGACCCCGCGCGCCCACCCCGGCCGCGGCCCCCGCGCCGAAGGAGGCCGCGCCGGCCGCCGACCCCGAGAAGGCCAAGGCCCTGGTGGCCGAGGGCGCCGCAGCCCTGGCTCGGGAGCGCTACCGAGACGCCCGCACCGCCTACAACCAGGCCCTCGAGGCGGATCCGAACAGCGGCCCCGCCCTCGCCGGCCTGGCCGAGATCGCGATGGAGGAGGGCAAGCTGAAGTACGCCAAGGGCCTGGCCTGGCGTGCGGTCAAGGCCGACCCCGCCACCCCGCGCGCCCACCTGGTGCTCGGCCTCCTGGCCCAGGAAGAGGGCAAGACCGACCAGGCCAAGGCCTCCTACAAGCGCTTCTTGAAGTACGAGCCCACCGGCGATCGGGCCGAGGAAGTGAAGCGCATCCTCGAGAACCTCCCCTGATGTCCTCGCGCAACGCCGAAGGCCGCTCCGCCGGCCCGGGACCACAGGCAAGCGAAGCGCGCAGCACGCCGAAGGCGGGCGAAGAGGGGTGGGACGGCTCCGCCGGCCCGGGTCCCCAGGCAAGCGAAGCGCGCAGCACGCCGAAGGCGGGCGAAGAGGGGTGGGACGGCTCCGCCGGCCCGGGACCACAGGTCCTCGCGATCGAGTCGTCGTGCGACGAGCTGGCCTGCGCGGTCCTCGCCCGTGACGGGCGGACGGTGCTGGCCAGCGTGGTCCACTCGCAAGTCGACTTGCACGCCCAGTTCGGGGGCATCGTGCCCGAGGTCGCCTCGCTCGCGATCACGTGAAGCGCCTCGTGCCGGTGCTCGAGCGGACCCTGGCCGAGGCCGGCGTCACCCTCGACGAGATCGACGGGGTGGCGGTGACCGCGGGCCCCGGGCTCATCGGATCGCTCCTGTGCGGGGTGGAGTTCGCCAAGGGGCTCGTCGTGGCGACGGGGAAGCCGCTCATCGGGGTCCACCACCTCGAGGGCCACCTCGCCGCGGCGTTCCTCGAGGACCCCGCCCCCGAGGTGCCCTTCGTCGCCCTGTTGGTGTCGGGCGGGCACACCAGCCTGATCCAGGTCGACGAGCTGGGCGGGCCCTACCACCACCTGGGCGCCACCCGCGACGACGCGGCGGGCGAGGCCTTCGACAAGACCGCGAAGCTCCTCGGCCTCGGCTACCCGGGCGGGGCCCGCATCGACGCCCTGGCCAAAGATGGCCGCGCCGACCGCTACGAGTTCCCGGTGCTCATGGCGGGCAAGCAGAACCTGGACTTCTCGTTCTCCGGCCTGAAGACCGCCGCGGCCCGGATCATCGCGAGCGGCGCCCTCGAGGGGCAGGACCTCGCGGACTTCTGTGCCGGGTTCCAGACCACGGTGGTCGAGAACCTCCTGAAGAAGGCCTTCGCCGCCGTCCGCCAGACCGGCATCCCGCGCCTGGTCCTCGCGGGCGGGGTGGCCGCCAACAGCCAGCTCCGGGCCCGAGCGCTCGAGCGTGGGCGACGGGAGGGCGTGCAAGTCTTCTTGCCTTCTCGCGTCAACTGCACCGACAACGCGGCGATGATCGCCCGCGCCGGCTACCCGCGCCTCATGCGAGGCGAGTCCAGCGGCCTCGACCTGGTGGCCCGCGCCCACTGGCCGCTCTTCGAAGCCCACCCCGCCCCGTGAGCCTCCGCGACGACACCCGCGCCCTCCTGGAGCGCCACGGCCTGTGGGCGCAGAAGCGCTTCGGCCAGAACTTCCTGGTCGACGCCGGGGTGGTGCGCGACATCGCCGCCGCCGCGCTGCGCGACGCCCCGAAGCAGGTGATCGAGATCGGCCCCGGCCTGGGCACCCTGACCTCCGCCCTCCTCGACCTCGGGGCCGAGGTCACCGCGGTCGAGAAGGACCCCGGCCTCGTCCCCCTCCTCGAGGAGACCCTGGCCGGCCGCCCCTTCACGCTGGTGCACGCCGACGCCCTGAAGACCGACCTCGCCGCCCTCTGGCCCGAGGGGACCCGCCCCACCGTGGCCGGCAACATCCCCTACAACATCTCCTCCCCCCTCCTCGTCCAGCTGGTGGCGCAGCGGGAACGGCTGGGCCCGGTGACCCTGATGGTCCAGACCGAGGTGGCGGAGCGCTGGATGGCGAAGCCCGGCAGCAAGGCCTACGGCTCGCCCACCGTCCTGATCCAGACCTGGGCCGACATCCGGCGGATCCGGGGCGTGCCGCCCCAGTGCTTCCTCCCCCCGCCCAAGGTCCACTCCACCGTGGTCCGCTTCGACTGGCTCCCCGCGCCCCGCGTGCCAGTCCCTGACCCCGCCCACTACGAGCGCACCGTGCGCACCGCGTTCGGCCAGCGGCGAAAGACCCTCCGCAACGCGCTGCGGGCCGGCTTCAGCCCCGAGGTGGTGGCTGCGGCGGAGGGCGCCCTCGACCTCGGCCGCCGCGCCGAGACCCTGAGCCTGGCCGAGCTCTCCGCCCTCGCCGAGGCCCTTCGCCAGGGCTAGTCCCTGAGGCAGTCGACTATCGAAAGCGCGCGGCGATCTCCTCCGGCGCCACCTCGGCCACCAGCGCGTAGATCTCGTCCACCGCCAGCTCGACGTCGAGCGCCTCCAGGCGCAGCCGGCCCCCGGCGGTGGCGACCTCCCCCTCGAGCTGGCCCCGCGGGTGCCAGGTCAACCGCCGCTCCCGGTGGGAGACGATCAGCACCCCGGCCAAGGACGGGATCGTGGCGTACTTTTCTCGTTTCAAGCCCCGGTCGTAGCGCTCCGTGCTGTTGCTGGTCACCTCCACCACGAGCATGGGGTTGGCGAGCGACGGTGGGGTGTCGTCGACGCTCTTCCACGGCCCGCAGACCACCGAGACGTCGGGCCGGAGGCGCTCACCGGTGGCCAGGACCGCGACCCGTAGGTCGCTGTTGAACACCGCGCAGGGGCGACCCGCGAGCTGCCGCGAGAGCACGTTTGCGGTGGCCTGGGCCAGGAGGCTGTGCTCGGGGCTCGACCCCGACATCGCCACGATCTGGCCGTCGATCAGCTCATGCTTCTCCTTGCGTCCTCGCCTCGTGGGCCAGGTACTCCTCGAGCGTGTGCTCAGGCCCGCGCGGGACGTGCATGCCCTTATTCTAGCACGGGCTCGCGGCGGGGGCGGGGGCTTGGCCACCAGGGCCTCCACCCTCGCCAGCGCCTTCGCGTGCTTCGGGTCGAGCTTCAGGGCCCGGGTCGCCGCCACCTGGGCCTTGGCCTCCTCGACCCGGCCGACTCGCCACAGCGCCTGGGCCGCCGCCAGGTGGAGCTCCGGATCGCTCGGGGCGAGGGTCGCGGCCTGGGTGTAGGCGTCGGCCGCGGCGTCGGGCCGGCCGGTGCGGCTGAAGACGTTGCCGAGGTTGTAGTGGGGGTCGGGGTGCTTGGGTCGCAGGCGCGCCGCCTCCCGGTAGTGGCGCTCGGCCCCCTCGAGGTCGCCCTGCTTGGCGAGCACCCAGCCCAGGTCGAGGTGGCCGTGAAAGCTCGAGGGGTCCTTCTGGACCGCCTTCTCATACTCCACCCGGGCCGCGTCGAGCTGCTTCAGGCGCTTGTAGCAGTAGCCCAGGTGCACGTGCAGCGCCGGATCGTCGGGCCGGGCCCGGACCGCCTCGCGGTACAGCTGCACCGCCTCCTCGAAGCGCTGATCTTCGCGCTTCAGGTGGGCCAGCTCGAGCTTCGGCGCGGGGTCCCCGGGCAGGAGCGCGATGGCCCGCTCGAACGCCTTCGCCGCGCCATCCCGGTCCTTCTCTGCCAGCAGGGCCAGCCCCAAGCAGTAGTGGACCTTGGACGCCTCGGGGTCGAGGTCCAGGGCCTTGTTGCAATGTACCTTGCCAGCCGCGGCGCGCCCCTGGCGCACCTCGAGGAGCCCCAGGTTCACGAGGGCCCGGCCGTGGTCGGGCTCGGCGGTGAGCAGGCGTGTGTACGCGTCCCGGGCCGCGGCCCAGTCCTTCTTCGCCTCGGCCTCCAGCGCGACCTGGAACAGCGGGGCAGCCTCCGGCTCAGGGGGCGCCGCCACCACTGCCCGGGCCACGAGGATCGAGGCCAGGGTCAGGGTGCGGCGGAGAGCGGAGGTCGGATTCACCACGCGGGGGACTGCGTGGGCTTCGAGATCAACGAGCCCGGTACACGATGCGGCCCTTGGTCAGGTCGTAGGGGGACAGGGCCACCGTCACCTTGTCGCCCAGCACGATGCGGATGAAGAACTTCCGCATCTTGCCGGAGACGTAGGCCAAGATGTTCTGACCGGGCGCAATCTCGACTCGGAACATTCCGTTGGGAAGGACCTCTTTGATGATGCCTTCACACTCGATCTGGTCGTCCTTGGGCATTGCTCTCCTGCTCTAGTGTCGACACCCACAGGGGGCGCCGAACGGGTGAGGAGATTGATGGCCCGACGCGGGTCTGTCAACAACCGCGAGGGGGGCACCCCGGGGCTGATCTGGTGCGACGCGTCACGCTCCGAGCGTAGGAGCAATCGGGTGCAACCCTATATAGTTTCTAAGTAAACCCTATGTAGGAGTGTGTGATCCACGTAAGTTGCGGAAACACTTCATTTTTTTGGCAACGACAGCCCGAGACCCGCGATACACTGATCGTCATGGCGACTCAGCGCGTGCAAGTGTTCACTCCGAAGAGGGTCAGCGAGAGCGCTCAAGATACCCCTCGTAGCGAAGAAGGCACCGGCGCGGCCATCCAGGGAGCCAACTACCTCCCGAATATCTACCAGGACGGCCAGGACAAGGGCGGTCAGAGCGGCCAACAGGGCAGCGGCGACCAGAAGCTCGTCCAGTTCCTCCAGGGCGCCGGCACTCAGCAGCTCCGTACGCTGGCCGGCAACATGCGGCCCACCTTCAGCCCGCTGTCGCCCATGAGCTTCATCGGGCCGAACGCGGTGGCCGCGGCCTACGCGCCCATGAGCAAGGCCGAGGTCAGCCGCCGCCAGAACTGGGGCGACTTCCGTCCCGGCGGCCCCACCCAGGCCAAGTACTCGACCCTGAACGGCATGGCGATCAGCTTCGACCCCGCCGACCTGCCGATCAACGCGGGCGTGCCGCGTGAGGTCCTGGCCAAGAGCACCTCGGTGGACGAGGGCATGGACCGCCAGGTCCGCTCCAACATGGACGCGGTCCGGGTCAACCCGCGCACCATGCACCGCGACCGGATCGCGGTCCACAACCTCGCTGGCGTCCGTCTCCGCGCCTGAGCCTCCCCTCTCGGTCAGTGCAGGGTGTGGCCCGTGCGCCAGACCCAGCTCGTCAGCGGCTCCTCTGACACTTCCGTGTCGGCCTCGTCCAGGAACCGGATCCCGACGCCCCTGAGCTGGAACGCCATGCCCCTGGCCGTGTACTGCCACGCCAGGTGATGGCGGACCTCGCCCCGGAGCTCCACCGGGCCGGGTGCGTCGGCCGACCCCCGGATCCCCTCGAAGCTCACCGACACCCGCATCCCGATTGGGGGTGCCTCCGGCAGCTCCACCAACATGCCGCCCTCCGAGATGTTCCGAGCCATGCCCCGACCATCGAAGCCCGGCCCCGACACCCGCACCGGGACCGCGATCTCGAGCGAGAGACGGACCCGGCGGTCCCGGCGGCGGTCCCGTCCGCTGCGGCGCTCCGGCAGCGTCGCCTCCTCCTCGTGGTCCTGGGTTCGTCGATCCGGCTCCAGGCCGGGGGCACGATCTGACATCGCGGTGATGGTGCCGCTGTCAGGTCATGTGGTCAAAAAACCGGCCTCGGCACCAAGTGTAATCAGCTGTCGGAGCTGTCGTCCTTGCCGAAGAAGTCCTTGAACATCATCACGAAGAGGCTCCCGACCCGCACCACCAGGATCCCGATCACCGCCCCCATGCTCGCGTACATGGCGGGTATGTTCGAGGCCTTCAGCGCCGCCGGGTCGAGGCTGTAGCGGGCGTACGCGAAACCCGAGCCCCGCCCCCAACACCGCGGGGGTGAAGGACGCGAGGAACCGGTCCTTCATGGTCCGGGGCCCGCCCTTGCGCTGGTTGAGGATCGAGATGCTCAGCAGGGCGATCAGCGCCACCGCGGCCAGGATGATGGTGAGCACGGGGGGATGGTAGAGGCCCGGGGCGGAAGCTCCAAGCGTCTACTTGGCCTCGGCTTCGGCGGGCTCGGCAGGCTCCGCGGCCGGCTGGCTCGGCTTCGCCAGCTCCTCCTGCACCCCGTCCGCCACCGCCTCGGCGCCCTCGGCCAGGCCCTTCACCACCTTGCCCAGCCCGCGGCCCATGTTCTTCAGGGCCTCCTTGTCGACGGTGGGCCCCTTGGCCTCGGCGCCCTCGTCGTCCGACCCGCGCCCTCCCCGTCCGAGCTCTTCACGCCCTTCATGAAGCCGCTCACCGCGCGGCCCAGGCCCTCACCGAGGCCCTCCATGGCGTCGCCCAGGGCCTCGCCCAGCTTCGAGCCCGCCTCCTCCATCATGAGGGCGACGATCTCCTGGCGCGCGGGGCGGACGCCCTCCTTGTAGCCGTCGGAGAAGCGCTCCTTGTCGCCCTTGCTCGAGAAGGGCGCCCGGGCGTCGTCCATGTCCTTCACCATCTGATCCACCGTCAGGGTGTGGGCCTTGGCCGCCTCGGCGTGCCTGGCCCCCAGCGCCTTTCCGGTCTCGTAGGGATCGGCCCTGGTGCACGCGACCAGGATCGCGGCCAACAAGAGGGGAGCGATGAGGACGATGACGCGCTTCAAGACCCCCTGAGCATAGACGCGCGGGCGAGCGCGTCAGGACTCAGGCGGTCTTGATGTCCTTGGCGTCGACGGTGACGCTCACCGGCCCCACCATGACCTTGGCCTTGCCCTTCTCGATCTCGGCCAGGTAGCCCGGCCGACCGGCGAAGAGCCCAGACAGGATGATCACCCGCGCCCCCGGCTGGATCTCCGGCAAGGCAGCTTGCTCCTTCTCCTTCGCCTTCTTCTTCTCCTTGGCGAGGGTGACGCCGAGGCGAGCGTAGTTGTTCTCCTCGGTCCACATGAAGAAGTGCAAGGCAGGTAGCATCTCCTCGACGTACTCCGCCGCGGCGCCGATGAAGGCCTCGTCCCTCAGGACCTCCTCGTCCTTCGGGATCAGCGCCTCGACGAGGAAGGTCTTGTCGCTGTCGAGGCCTTCGATGAAGCCTGCAATGTGGCTTGCATCGAGGTCGAGGCCGGAGACCAGCGCGCCCTCGAGGCCGAGCGCGGTGCCCCCCGGCAGGGCGTGCGCGAGCTGGAGCAGGCCCTTGGCGCCCTCCTCCATCGCCAGCTTCGCCTTGACGTTGTCGCGATCCACCGAGGCGCGACCGGCGATCTCGACGTTCACCGCGAGCCCATCGTTGTCGAGCTTCAGGGTCAGGCACGCGTGCTGGTGCTGCACCGAGATGTCGAAGAGCGCGGCGCCGGCGGTGAGGTCGGTGCGGTTCAAGAACGGCTTCAGCGCGGTGCGGAGCGCGCGCTGCGCGGGTGAAGAAGGCCCACTGCGCGCTCACCTGGCGGCCGTTGGCGACCGAGGGCGCCTCATCCGAGGCGCCGAGCTCGAGCTCACCGAGCTCCTCGCTCAGCTCCTCCTGGATCGCGCGCGCCAGGGCCAGCAGACGGTCCTTCGCGCCACGGCGCGCCAGAGTGTAGGCGTTGGAGCCCCACTTCTTCTTCTCGTAGGCGGCGAAGTCCGCCGGCAGGAAGCCGGTGAAGGGACCGCCGCTACCGAAAGCGCCCATGTTTCCGCCCTTGGCCATGGAGGGCGCGAAGGCTACCCACCGGCCTCGGAGGCCGTCAACCGCTGCGCTCGGTGAGGAAGCGCTTCAGGGTGTCCCGCGCCTCCATGTCGAGGCGGGTGAACTGCAGGCCCATCCCTCGGTAGGGCCCTCCCCCATCTTCGGTGCGGTAGCCGTTGGCGTGGTGGCGGACCTCCGCCGTCACCTCCACCCGGACAGGGGGCCCTCCCGCTGCGGGAGCTCGAGGCGGCACTCCAGCATCTGGCCCACGTCGTAGGCCTTCAGCGTCTCGACGAAGGTCCCGCCCTCGGACAGATCCCGGGCCGTCAGCACCTGCCGGCCCTTGGGGCCGTCCACGCGGACCTTGAGCTCCAGCGGAGCGCGGGGCTGTTGGCGGCGGTTGGGGAGCGACACGAGGTGCTCATACCGGAGCCGGCGCCGCAGGGCCACGCTCCAGGTTCCCCGCCTTGACCCGGTAGAGCGCGAGATCTGCCGCGGCGAGGGCGGTGGGGACCTCGGTGCTGGTGAGGATCACCTGCCCGTCGAGCGCCCCCACCGCCTCGAAGAGCTGGGCCGAGCGGTGGGCGTCCAGCTCCGACGACATGTCGTCCAACAGCAGGAGCGGCGCCTCGCCCAGCGCCGCGGCGAGGTGGGTGATCTCGGCCAGCTTCAGCGCCAGCACCAGGGCCCGGTGCTGCCCCTGGGAGGCGCGCTCCTTCACCGGGAGCCCATCGAGGGCCAGCTCGAGGTCGTCCAGGTGGGGCCCCACCGAGGTGGTGCGCCGGGCCCGGTCCACCGGCCGGCGCGCCCGCAGCTTGGCCAGGAACGCGGCCTCGAGGTCGGGCTCCTCCGCCCCCGCCATGTCCCGCAGGCGCGCCCCGTAGGCGAGGTCGAGGCGGGGGGCCGGCGTGGCGATGCGCTCGAAGTAGTCCCGCACCCGGGGCAGGAGCTCGCTCACGTAGCGGACCCGGGCCGCCATGATCGCGGCGCCCTCGTGCGCGATGATCTCGTCGTAGGCGTCGAGGACCGGGTCCGAGTTCGGCTCTCCGAGCACCCGGTTCCGGTCCTTGAGGGCCTTCGTGTAGCGGAGCGCCCGGGTCAGGTAGCTGGGGCGCACGTTCAAGAGCGCGCGGTCGAGGAACTTCCTGCGCAGGTCCGGGCTCCCTTTCGCCAGCTGCAGATCGTCGGGGGTGAAGGACACCGCGACCGCGCACCCGATGAAGGTGCCCGCGTCCACCTTCTTGCCGTCCTTGAACAGGGTGCGGCGGGTGGGGGTGAGCTCGACCCCCAGGTCGTGCACGAGGCCGGTGCTCCGGCGCTCCACCTTCAGCTCGATCTTCGCGAGCTCGGTGCCGGTGCGGAGCAGCGCCCGCCGCGACACGCTCCGGAGCGGGCGGAGGGCGGCGACCAGGTACAGGGCCTCGAGCGCGTTGGTCTTGCCCTGACCGTTGTTCCCCACCAGCGCGGTGAAGCGCGGCGAGGGGTCGAGCGAAGCGCAAGCGATGTTGCGGAAGTCGGTGAGCTCGGCGTGGAGGAGTCGCAAGGCGTCCTTCGGTCGAACCTCAGATGCGCATCGGCATGATCACCGCGCGATAGCCCTCGCCACCCACGCCGCGGATCACCCCGGGGGAGAGCTCGTCGGTGAGCTCGAGCTCCACCTGCTCCTCACCCAGCACCGCCAGCACGTCCATCAGGTAGCGGAAGTTGAAGCCGATCTTGAGCGCCTCGTTGTCGTACTCGACCTCGAGCTCCTCGCGGGCCTCGCCCAGGTCGGGGTTGTTGGCGGTGAGCGCCATCGTGCCCGAGGCGATGTCCAGGCGCACGCCCTGGGCCTTGTCGGGCGACAGGAGCGAGGTGCGCTTCAGCGCGGCGGAGAGGCGGTCCTTGTTCACCCGCACCCGCCGGGTGGAGGTGGTCGGGATGACCTGCTGGTAGTCGGGGAAGCGGCCGTCGACCAGACGCATGGTCAAGGTGATGCCGTCCTTCTCGAACACCGCGCTGTTCTCGATGAAGCCCAGGCGGCCGCCCTCCTTGCCCTCCTCGAGGAGCTTTCGGAGCTCGACCAGGCCCTTCCTCGGGATGATCACCCCCTCCTTCATCGCGGGGGGCTCCTGGGTGGGCCGCTCGATGACGCTGAGGCGGTGCCCGTCGGTGGCCACCATCCGCAGGCCCGGCGAGCCCTGCACCTGCTCGCAGTACACGCCGGTGAGGTTGTAGCGCGTCTCGTCGGTGGAGACCGCGTACAGCGTCTTCTCGATCATCTCCTTGAAGATGCGGGGCTCGAGCGCGAAGAACGGCACCTGCTCGAAGCTGGGCAGGGTCGGGAAGCTGTCGGCCGACATGCCCACCACGCGGTACTTCACCTTGCCGCAGGAGATCTCGACCCACTGGTTCGCGCCCTGCTTCAGGGTGACGACGTCCTCGGGGAGGGAGCGCACGATGTCATAGAGCGCCTTGGCGCCGAGGGTCATGGCGCCTGACTTCACCACCGTGGCGTCGTAGTCCCCGGTCAGCCCGATCTCGAGATCGGTGGCGGACACCGTGATCTTGTCCTTGCCCTTGGACTTGATCAGGGCGTTGGCCAAGATCGGCATCGTCGTCTTCTTCTCGACGATGCCCTGTACACGCTGGAGGGCTCTCACCAGCTCTGGAACGCGGATGGTCAGCTCCATGGCTCTCCCCTTCGACGCAGAGATCTTTGTTTCTTATAGATCAGATCCATCGTCGTAATAGGCCCTGTGGGTTGTGTGATCTGAGGTCCAAGCACCCTGGATGGCTAGCCTTTTGGGTGTGGAAAGGGCTGTGTGTGGAATCGGCCGAAGCTGTGGGTGAAACGGGCCTCGCGGCGGTCCACGCACATCCACAGATTTGTCCACAACCTGTGGCTCCCAATCCCCAGCAAACCACAACATGCTGTGTGTTCTCGCTCGGGCCCGGAGTCAAGGCCCGTCTCGCCCTGCGCCACGCCAGGAGCGTAGGGATAAGGCGCACCTCGGCCGGGGCCCTGAGGGGCCCGGGACGGGCGGAGGGCGGCTGACGCAGGCTGAGGGGCAAAGCCCGGGCCTCTATTCGAGGAGGGCGCGCTCGAGCTCCTCGACGTGCCGGCGGACCTCGGGCTCGTCCAGGCGCTCCCCGATGCGGTTGAAGGCGTTCAGGGCGGTGGTGTGGTCCTTGCCGCCCAGGGCGTTCCCGATCTCGGGGTAGGAGGCGCTGGTGTGCTTGCGGCACAGGTACATGGCGATCTGGCGGGGGAAGGCGATCGCCCTCCCCCGCTTGGTCGACTTGAGGTCCTGCACCTTCACGTCGAAGTGCCGGCAGACCAGCTTCACGATGGCGTCGCAGGTGAGCTGGCTCTTCTGGGGGAGCACGTCCTTCAGGACCGAGCGGGCGAGCTCGACGCTGATCGGCTGGTGGGTGAGGGAGGCGAAGGCGCTGACCCGGATCAGGCACCCCTCCAGCTCGCGGACGTTGGAGCGCACCGACTGGGCGATGAACATCGCGACGTCGTCGGCAGCTCGATGCCGTCGGTGTCGGCCTTCTTGTTCACGATGGCCACGCGGGTCTCGAGCTCGGGCGGCTGCAGGTCGACGATCAGGCCCCACTGGAAGCGGCTCTTGATGCGGTCCTCGAGATCCTTGATCTCGTGCGGGAGCTTGTCGCTCGTGACCACCACCTGCTTCTTCGCCCCGTGCAGGGCGTTGAAGGTGTGGAAGAACTCCGCCTGGCAAGCCTCCTTGCCGGCGATGAACTGGATGTCGTCGATGATCAACACGTCGCAGGCGCGGTAGCGGTCGCGCACGTCGTCCATGCGCTCGAAGCGGATGCCCTGGATGACATCGTTCACGAACTGCTCGGTGGTCTGGTAGAGCACGCGCGCGTCGGGGACGCGGCTCCGCACCCGGTTGCCGATCGCCTGGATCAGGTGCGTCTTGCCCAGCCCTACCCGGCCGAACACGAACAGCGGGTTGTAGGAGCTGCCGGGGTTGTCGGCCACCGACTGCGCGGCCGCGGCGGCGAGCTGGTTCGAGGGCCCGGTGACGAACGTCTCGAACGTGTAGCGGTCGTTCATCGAGGGCACGTGCGCGGTGGGCGGCGGCGGTGGCGGGGCCGGCCGGTGGCTCGCCCGGGGCTCGTAGCGCTGGGGGCGCTCGGTCACCACGCGGGGCCCCGCGGTCGAGGGCCCGGGGCGCTCGGACACGAGGTCGGCCGGCTCCGGGATGGGCAGCTCGTCGATCGCGCCGGGTGACAGCTCGAGCTCGAGCGCCACCTCGGGCGCGATGCGGGCCAGCTCCTCCTGCAGGACGTGCTGGTAGTGGTTCGACACCCAGTCCAGGCTGAAGCTGTTCGGCAGCCCGATCACCAGCCGCTTGCCGTCATCGCAGAGGCAAGTCATCTGGCGGACCCAGGTGCCGTACTTCTGCGGGTTGAGGCGCTGGCGCAGCGCCTCCTCGAGACTCTCCCAATGCCCGACCATGGATTGATGCACGTGCTCCCCGTCCCCCTTGATCCGGCGCGCGGTCGTACACGGGCCATGGCCCGGGCTCGTCGGAACGAGCGCCGGGTGGTGCCCACCGGCCTGGTCGGATCCCCCTGAAGGGAAGAGGCACGCTAGCCGACGATCGAAGCGCTGTGCAACACGATCCCCAGGCTGTGGATCGCCTCCAGAGCGCGTATTGGAGGGCTGCCGATCCTGAACATGTGGCGCCGGGGGTGATCCGAGGGCGGTCGGTCGACGGCGGGACGGTTGAGATCAGCACCGAATCCTTGACAGGGGGCGGCCGACCATGGCGAGACAGCACCTCTCAGGAGCTCTTGCCATGAAGCGTACCTTTCAGCCGTCCAACCTGCGTCGCAAGCGGAAGCATGGCTTCCGCAAGCGCATGAGCACCGCCAATGGCCAGAAGGTGCTGGCGGCGCGTCGTAAGCGCGGGCGCAAGCGCCTCTCCGTCTCCGCCTACAAGAAGTAGCGTTCGAAGCGGTGCGCACACCGCACGAACCGGGCGCTCGCCCTCGTCACGACGCGCCCTCGCCCCAACCTGCCCCAGAGCTCCACGAGACCGGCGCCTTCCCACGGGAGGCGCGGATCCGTCGCCGCTGGGAGTTCGACCGCATCCACCGCGATGGGCTCCGCGTCCGCACCCCCGGCTTCACGGTGGTCGCGCACAAGACCTTGACGGGGAGCCGCGCGCGCTTTGGCTGTGCCGTGAGTCGGAAGGTCGGCAAGGCCGTCATCCGCAACCGCATCCGCCGCATGATGAAGGAGCTGTTCCGAAGGACCGCGGCGGACCTGCCGCCGGTGGACCTGGTGGTGGTGGTGCGACCGGAGGCCGCGCGCTACGCCGCGCTCGGCCTCGATGACATCGGCCAGGAGCTCCTCCCTGCCCTGCACACCGCCGCCCGCCGGGTCATGACCCACAAGAGCCGCCCACGCCGCGGCCCCGGGGGCCGGCGACGATGAAGCCCTCCCCGCTGGCGATCCTGCTGATCTTCTTGGTGCGGATCTACCAGTGGGTGCTCTCTCCCCTGCTCCACCTCGCGGGCTCGCGTTGTCGCTACAGCCCGACGTGCAGCGCGTACGCGATCGAAGCGATGCAGTACAACGGCGCGCTCCGGGGAAGCGTGCTGGCGATTAAGCGTGTTTTGCGTTGCCACCCATGGCACCCGGGTGGCTTCGATCCCCCGCCTGGTAGGCCGGACTCCGACGAGTCCCGGCGAGGTCCCGACTGATGCAAGAGGATTCGAGCAAGAACAGACTGCTGCTGACCGCTGCCTTGTGCTTCCTGGTCATGATGGGGTGGAACGTCCTGTTCCCCAAGAAGCGCCCCAACCCGGTGACCCCGGGGGCGGTGGCCACCGCGACCGCCGCGGTGGACGCGGGGGTGGCAGGTTCGCCCGAGGTGGCGACCGCGACGGTGGCCGCGCCGCCGGTGGTCCCCACCGTGGCGGTGAAGGGCGAGACCTTCCCGTTCGCGGGCCGCGTCGAGTACGCGGACATGAAGGTCCCCTACGAGCTGAGCATCACCAACATCGGTGGCGGCATCCAGACCTACGTCCTGCCCGGCTACAAGGAGCGGAACAAGGACAACGAGGCGACCGACGATCCGATCTCCCTCGCGGATCCCACCTCGTTCGACGTGCGCGACGGCGCCGCGGTGACCGCGCAGATGGCGGGCATCCAGTTCCTCGACGAGACGACCTTCACGGTGCCCAAGCGCATCCCGTTCGAGGTGGTCGGCAAGACGGAAGACAGCTTGCACTTGCGCTACACCAGCCCGGAGGGGGTGGTGATCGAGCGTGAGTACCAGATGCGCCCCGACTCCTTCGAGATGGAGATGGCGGTGACGGTGCGGAACGGCTCGAGCCAGACCCAGCGCCACCGCATGCAGATCCAGGCCGCGCTGAAGGCGACCGAGGCGATGGCGCGGGGCAGCGGCTTCCTCGCCAACTTCCAGCCCCCGCCGGATCACTTGCAAGGCCTCTGCTACGCCGACGGCGAGGTGGAGCGGAAGGACTACACCGCGCTGAAGAAGGAGTCCTCGTCCTTCAAGGACGGCGTGCAGTGGGTGGCGATGGATCGGCAGTACTTTCTGTCCGCCATCATCTCGCGGGACCGCGCCACCCCCGAGTGCCAGCTGTCGGCGAACGGCGACGTGGCCCGGGCGCTCCTCGTGATGGGGACCGAGACGCTGAAGCCGCAGGAAGAGAAGCGCTACAAGTACACCGCGTACCTCGGGGTGAAGAAGGAGTCGGTCCTCACCCTGGTCGACGCCAACCTCGAGGGGGCGGTCGACTACAAGATCCTCGGCATGAACCTGGCCCCCCTGTGCACCGGCCTGCTGTGGATCCTGAGCCTGTTCCACGGGTTCACCGGCTCCTGGGGCGTGGCCATCCTCGGCCTCACCCTGCTCGTGAAGCTGGTGCTCTTCCCGCTGAACCAGCGCTCCGGAAAGTCCATGCGGGCGATGGCGGCGCTGCGGCCCCAGCTCGAGGAGCTCAAGTCCAAGTACCCCGACGACAAGCAGCGGCAGAACGAGGAGATGATGCGGCTCTACAAAGACCACAATGTGAGTCTTGGTGGGGGCTGCTTGCCGATGCTGATCCAGATGCCCATCTGGTTCGCGCTGTACCGGTCGCTATGGGTGTCGGTGGACCTGTACCAGCAGGGCTTCTTGTGGGTCGCCGATCTGACTACCCGCGACCCCTATTGGATCCTCCCCGTGACCCTCGTGGTGGTGATGTTCATCCAGCAGAAGATGACCCCCACCACCATGGACCCGGTCCAGCAGAAGATGATGCAGTACACCATGCCGGCGATGTTCGGGATCATGATGGCGGCGCTGCCGGCGGGCCTGTGCTTCTACATCTTGACGAACACCCTGTTGACCATCGTCCAGCAGCATCTTATCAACAAGTCGATTGGGCCCATGGGTGGGTCCCCGGCCGCGCAAGAGGCGAAAGCGTAGAGCCTCACCGGCCATCCCATACAGAGCAGTCCTTCGTACTCACGCCCAACTCCCCAGCAGGGGGCCGCGTGGGGCCGCATCGGCTCGCTCTGGCGAAGTGAGGGGCGAGTGTCGAACACGATGGAATTCGAGGGGCGGAGCGAGCAAGAGGCCGTCGCGAAGGCCTGCGCCGCGCTGAAGCTGGCGGAAGAAGATCTGGACTACACGGTGGTGGACGAGGGCTCCGGCGGGGTCTTCGGGATCGGCGCGCGTCCGGTCCAGATCCGGGTGCGCGTCCCGGCTGCTGCTGCTGCCGTTGCCGCTGCGCCGGCGGTGGACGCCAACGACGACGACAGCATGGACGAGGGCAAGGGCGGCATGGTCGGCCCGGCCCCCGAGAAGGCGGCGAAGGCGCTCGAGGTGGCCAAGGGCCTGGCCGAGCGCATGGGCCTCGGGCACGCCTCGATCACCGTCCGCGATGACCACGAGCAGATCGTGGTGCTCATCGACGAGGCCGACGGCTCCACCGACGTGGCCGAGGTGCTGGGTCGCAGCCGTCCCCCCGCCATCCCGT
Source organism: Deltaproteobacteria bacterium (assembly GCA_020632995.1). GTDB lineage: Bacteria > Myxococcota > Kuafuiibacteriia > Kuafuiibacteriales > Kuafuiibacteriaceae > JACKEN01. The sequence goes on from JACKEN010000014.1 coordinate 50,137, forward strand.
CGTTCCAGTTCCTGCTCAACAAGATCGTGAACCGGTTCCCCGAGGACCGGAAGCACATCATCGTCGAGGTGCCCTCGGTGCCCCGCAAGGAGCGCCGGTCCGAGGAGCGCTCGAGCGAGGCGCGGCCCGCCCCTGCCCTGGACCCGGATCTGGATCCGTCGCTGGTGGCGCTGGCCCGGTCGCTGGCCGAGAAGGCCCAGGCCCTCGGCAAGGTGATCACGGTGCACCCGATGCTGCCGGCCGACCGCCGCGCCCTGCACCAGACCATCACCACCATCTCTGGGGTGAGCACGGTCTCCGAGGGCGAGGGCCTGTACCGGCGCCTGCACATCGTGCCCGACAGCCTGAAGGCGGGCACCGGCAAGAAGCGCCGTCGCCGCCGTCGTCGCCGCCGTCGTGAGGACGGCGCGCCGGTGGGCCCGGAGGTCGAGGGCGCCGAGGATCTCGACGACGAGGTCGAGGACGACGGCGCGGAGTTGCAGGACGCCTCGGCCTGAGCGACAAACGGACTTGATGGCGCCGAAGACCCGGGACGAGCGGTTGTTCGGCGCGGCCTGCCTGAAGGTCACCTTGGAGCGAAGCCAAGGCTCGGCCATGAACGAGATCTACAGCGCGACCCTGACGGACCTGGGCCTGACCGCCGAGGAGGTAGACGTCTACCTCCAGGACGCGCGGCCCAAGGTCGAGGCCGCGCTGGACGCCGGCCGGCCACCGGCGAGAGGGTGAGGGACCGGATGGAGGACAGCTACACCCTGCGGGAGGTGGCGGAGCTGCTGGGGATCAGCAAGCGCACGCTGCAGCGCCGTATCCAGGAGGGCGCCTTCCCCGGGCGCTACCTGGCGCCCGGGCCCGAGGGGCTGCAGATGCGGATCCCCGCCGCCGACGTGGAGCGCGCCCGGGCCGAGCTGCACGGGGCGGGCGAGGGCCACCCCACCCGGACCCTCGTGCCGGGGTCGGTGAAAGACAGCTTGCTCCCGTACCGATCGAGTGAGGTCGAGGCGATCTCGAGCGCGCCCATGTACCGCGAGTCCCTCGAGCGCGCCGGCGTCGAGGAGCTGCGAGGGGTGGTGCTCAACGTGGTCCGCGAGGAGCGGGAGATGTTCCTGACCGCGGTGCGCGACGCGCTCATCGTCCGGGATCGGGAGATCTCGGAGCTCCGCGGCGAGCTGGCCGAGATGCGCTCCGCGGTCGAGCGCATGAACGACGGCCTCGAGCGCTTCGAGCGCCGCCTCGAGCTGGAGTGGCGATCCCAGGCCGAGCGACCCGCGGCGTGGACCGAGATCCTGGGCGTCCCCGCCAACGGCGGAGGGGTCGACGTCGACCTCCTGCTCCGAGAGATCGGTGAGCTCGAGGCGATGGTGGGCCACCTGGTCCCGGAGTGACCCTTGGGCGCGCGGCGCCGCCTCCCCGAGTCCTTCTACCTGCGCGACGCGGCCACGGTGGCGCGTGACTTGATCGGTCGCTGGCTCCGGCGCGACTCGGTGATCCTCGAGATCACCGAGGTCGAGGCGTACCTCCCCGATGACTCAGCGTGTCATGGCCGCTTCGGGCGCACCGCTCGGAACGCGGCGATGTGGGGACCAGGCGGGCGGGCCTACGTCTACCTCTGCTACGGCCTTCACGACATGCTCAACGTGGTCACCGGACCCGAGGGCGAGGCGGCCGCGGTGCTGATCCGGTCCGCCCGGCCGGTGGCGCGGGTTGGAGGAGGTGCAGGTGCGGCGAGGTGGGAAGATCGGCCCGTCCTCCTCACTGGTCCGGGCAAGGTAGGTGCTGCGCTCGCGTTGGACCCGAGCTGGAGCCACCACGCGCTGTTCGAGCGCGGAGGTCTGGAGTTGCTGTCGGGCGAGCCGGCGGAGCGATGGCTGCACGGGCCGCGGGTGGGCATCGACTATGCGGCGCCGGTGGACCGAGATGCGCTCCTGCGGTTCGCGGCGGTGGACACGCCTTGGGTGAGCCACAGGAAGACGCTGCGATCCGGTTAGGTGGGGGCTGGCGATCGGGGCCCGCGTTCGCTGCAGTTTGGCGGCTGGTTGGCTGTGGTTCACCGGAGTCTGGCGCGCTCGAGGCGGCTTGGCGATCTGATGATCCGGATCCTCTGGAGGCCGGATGGCCTCCGTCAGGCCCGTTCGGGGCTGTGAATCACCTGTGAATTGTCCGGTGTAGGTAACGGGCGGCCCGCGATCTATGCGTATGTAATTGGTCTGGTTTTGGTTTCGGCCGGGGCCCCTCGAACAACTCACAGGTCGGTGTCGGGCTGCAGTCCCATTCCGGGCCTCGCGGCGCCTTCGATGAGTGACGTCGGTGCCTCCTCGCGCGTGCCCCCTGGCGCGGAGCGGCCCTGGCGAGCTGGGTGAGGCCGGCTCGATCCGGGGTGGGCGCTCGGCTCTCGACGGCCACCTGCAACGCGCCGGTCGGGTGGTTGAAGGCCTGTTGCCTGGGCGCGAGCAACGAGCAGGCAGTTGATGGTCTGCGGGACAACGCTCGTGGCCGGGACCTCCACATAGCGGTGCACCTGGTGGTTGGCGGTGGCTCGAGCTGTCGCCGGCGCCGGAGGAGGGTCGATTGACATGCGGCACCGAGGTCCGGTGTCGCTCACGGACGGTGTTCCACGTGGCACATCTAGACCTGCCCCGCCGTGGTTCGGGCCAGTCAGGCGGAGTCCAACACGTCCACGGAAGGACACGCCGGGTGGCTTCAGCGCCACGGCCATGTTGGTGCAGGCAGCGCCCGGCCGAGCGAGGCCGTCTGTCAGTCGGCAACGGACTGGGGTCCAAGCCAGGAACCAGATCGAGCCTTCGCGAGGACCGACCCCGGCCACCGGCACGGCACCCGGCCCGGCGAGGGCCGAGGCTTGGGCGCTCGGCCGGCGCGAATCTCGACATCCGCGCTTCGGCCCGCCAGGCGCTGCCCGACCGGCGCGCTGGGTGACCTGGACGAGCTTGTCCGGGACGCACCGCGCGGGTAACGGCGCAATCGCGCCCGCGGGGCCTGATTCCTGGCGCGATCTCTTGCCCCGATGAACACGGCCAGGAACCCCGAGACAGGCCGGGTGCCGGCATCGAACGACCGCAGGCAAGGAGCCTTGGACCAGGCCGGGCGTCGACAATGGCGACGCCAACCGCGGACCCCTGAACCGGGCCGGGGCCGTTGGTGAGCAATCGCGGACCCCTGAACCAGGCCGGATGTCGGCGGGGACTGAGGCCGGCGGCTGAGCCTTGAACCAGGCCGGGTGTCGGCGGGGACTGAGGCCAGGAACGGACGAGGCCGGGTGTTGGCGGGGACTGAGGCGGTGGATCTGTCGGCATCGGCGAGGACCGAGGCTGTGAACCAGGCTGGGAGCTGCCGAGGACCGGAGGTGTGAAGCAGCAGGGACGAAGCGGACCCGAGGCCGAAACCGCTGCCCGGACCGGGCCAGGGGCCGGAGCGGGCCCGGTACCTGTCGGCCGCGGAGGACCGGAGGCGTGAACCAGCACAAGATGAGGCGGGGACCACGGTAAGGACGCCGAAGACCGAAGCCGGAACCGGGCCTGGACCGAGTCGAACCAGGCTAGGCGCCAGGGAGGACCGGAGGCGGGGAAAGAGGCCGGAGCGGGCTGGGTGCGACGCGGTGAACCAGGCTGTTCGCCGGGGAAGCCGGGGCCGAGGCCGGGACCGAGGTTGGGGAACAAGGGGGGGAAGCAGTCGGGAAGGACGATGGCTCGACGTGGGACCGAGGTCGCGAGCCGGGGGAGAAGTTGGACCGAGGCGGGGGCCCGAGGGCCGGGTCCAAGCCGGGAGTGATGTTGAGCTGGTGGCCGGGCCCGAGCCGGGGCCGAGGCGGGGGCCCGAGGCCCGGGTCCAAGCCGGGAAGTGATGTTGAGCTGGTGGCCGTCCCGGCTCGGCTCAGTCCGGTCTCGGTCTCGATCTCCAGCCCATCCTCGGTCCCCACCTCGTCCCTACCTCGTCCCCTGCTCCGAGCCGGGGCTCCGGTCTGGGCCTGGAGCCCGGTCCTGGGCCAACCATCCCGGGGCAGGGGAGGCCAGGCCCAAGGCGGGAAGGAGGTCGGGCCTGGAGCCGGGAAGGCCCCCGGGGGCCGAGCTCGGGAAGTGAGGCCTGGGCTGAGGCTGGGCTTGAGGTTGGGGCGAGGTTGGGCTGAGGTTGGGCGCCAGAGGCTGGGGCCTGAGGTTGGGCTTGAGGTTGGCCTTGAGGTCGGGCCCGAACCTGGTCCAGGGGCTGGCTTCCACTCACTGGGGCTTGGAGAAGCTGGGCCTGAGGTTGGGCCTGAGGCTTGGGCCTGAGGTTGGTTGCCTGAGGCTGGGGCCCGAGCTCGGGCCCAGGCGGGCTTCCACTGGGGTTGGTCCAGCTGGCGTTGGGCTCCAGCCCGGGAATGCCGAGTTGGAGGCCGGGACCTGAGCTGGGCCTGTGGGGCCCTGAGGGCTCGGGTCCGGAGGCGTGGGATTGAGGGTTGGCCTGGGCTGCCACCCAGCGGGGTGTGATGGCTGGGCTGGATCGAGCAGGGACTGAGACCTCCCCGACTCGAGGCCTGAGCGAGCCAGGGACGAGGTAGGGACGAGGTGGGACCGAGGATCGGCTGGAGATCGAGGACCGAGACGGGACTGGGCTTTGGACTGGACGGACAGGGACTGGGGTGGGACCGAGGCCGGCACCGGAGCGGGGGGATGGGGCCGGAACCGTACCTCCTTCCCCTGAAGTTAGCCTGAGGCTGGAACGCAGAACGAGGGGACTGAGATCGGCCTGAGCTGGAGGCCGGACGGAGCAGGATTTGGGACGAGGCCGACCGAGGCGGATCCGAGCTGGGGGTGAAGTTAGGCCTGGGAACTGACCAGACTCCTTCCCTGACTCGGTCCCCTGAGCGGGAACGACGGTAGAACTGGTAGAACGAGGCTGGAACGAGGCCGGGGGAACGAGGCTGGGGAACGAGGCTGGAACGAGGCCGGGGAACGAGGCTGGGGAACGAGGCTGGGGAACGAGGCCGGGAAGAAGGCCGGAAGAAGACCGAGAAGAAGACCGAGAAGAAGACCCGGAAAGAAGACCGGGAAGAAGGCCGGAAGCGAGGCGGGGAAGGAGGACGGGGAAGGAGGACGGGGAAGAAGGAGGAAGGAGGACGGGGAAGGAGGAAGGGGAAGGAGGACGGGGAACCAGGGCGCCAGGTTGGAACGTGACGCGAGGATCGCTGGGGACAGGGGCAAGGGCTTCGCGGTGACGAACGGGGTAGGGCCGTGGCGCCCGGCTGTGAACGGACTGCGCCTCGGGCAGGCGAACTGGGTAGGTGAGCGCCGGGTGGTCCGGCGGCAGTCTCCGGGGGCTGGCTGTCGTTGGGGCTGGGAGCGAGGGCGGGCGATCGTTCGCCTGGGCCCGCGACCTGACGAGCACCGTCGGACCCGAGGTGGCCTCATTCAACCTGGGCGCTGGTCCGGCAACTCGGAAGGTCCTTGGGCAGGCACCTCAGCCAGGGGCCGAGACGAGTGGATGGCCAAGGCGCTCGAGGGGCGGAGCAGGCGGCGACAGCCGTTTGGCGGGCACCTGGTCGAGCGCCGGCATGCCTGCTCGGCGAAGCTCCTGGCGGGGTACCATTCTGGCCAAGACGGCGAGTCCGTGGGTGTTCAGGCACCAAGACGGGTCGACTCCCGCACGGACCGGACCTGCTCCGGGTGGCGCACCCCGGCAAGGCAGGCGAACAGGCGCAGCCACACGTTACGTTGTCGTCGGCAGCTGGCCCGGCCGTGGGCAAAGCTGCGGGTTCGGAGGCGTTGGCAAAGCCGGGAGAGGGTTCGAACGGGAGGTCTCGAGCCACGGAAGGCCCAGCCGGTCGATCGGAGTCTACGCCAACCGTCCTTTGCGTGTGCCACGGAGGACGTTCCACGTGAAACGTCCTGAACCGATGCCGTCAGCCGACCTCGAAGGGCGTCACGCCTGAGGCATCCACAAGCCGCAGCCCGTCGCCCTTCGGCTCCATCCGGCCAAGGTCCAGCTGAAAGAGCCCACCAACCTCGGCCCGGTCGAGCACCTCGAAGCAGGCCTTGCTCCGCTCCAAGGCATTGACCACCCGAAGGCCCTCGGCACCACAGAAGACGGCCTCGACCTTGGCCTTGCCGCGGGGCCGGAGCTCCAGGAGTCGGTGCAGGCCTTCTCGCCTCTGTCCTCCACCGAGCGCGAGCCAGGAGCTGTGCGTCTCCTGCCAGCGGCGCCGGGCGAGGTCGAACATACGGCGGGTTCGAGGGCCGGGTCGCGTTCGGAAGGTGAAGTGGCACCAATCTCGGGCGTCCTCGAGGCGCGGGCAACGTGCTGCGCCGACGCAGGGGCCCATGATCTGGGCGCCCTGGCCCTGGAGCATGGTCTCGGAGGCGCTGGAGTCCTCGAGCCGCTAGCTGGGTCCCGGCCTCCAGGATGTGGAGCTGGCCCAGCGGCCCGATCCGGGTCAGCCAGGCTGAGAGCCGGCGCCAGGCCAGATCCGGATCGGCCTCCGGCTCCTCGAGCTCCCCATAGAGTATGGGAGCGCGATGCAGGTGGCGCCGTCGGCGTGACGAGGGTGCGCCGGCTCGGCCCGTCGCTCGGGCTGCGGGAGCCCGGCGGACCGGAAGAGCTCCTCGGAGAGGGCGAAGTTGGCCGGCTCGGCATCGACGAGGCGGACCGAGTAACCGTGGAGCGCGGCCTGGAGCCCGAAAGGGCCCCACCCAGAGCCAATCTCGACGAGGAGCCCGGCTCAGGCCGAAGCTCGAGGAGGAGAGCGCGGGCTCGCTCGAAGGTCCGCCACCCGAACGCGAGGCCCCAAGCGGCGGCCAGGTGCTTCTTGTGCCGGGACGACGCGCCCGAGACCAACAGGCCCCCGCTCGCCACGCCGGCCTCCCGCTGGAGGATGGCCTCGGAGAGCTGGGCGTAGGCCCCGGCCACGTCCGGCAGCTCATCGTCGCCGATGCCGAGGGTGCCCAGGATCAGCGCTTCGAACGCGCCGCTGCGCTGATCCGGATCAGAAGATCGAAGCCCGTCCTGTGCCGTGCTGCCCATCCGGCCGGATTTTTGACCGGCTGACGGCCGGGTGCTACCCCAATCTCGCCGGGGACTGCTCCGAAGGGCCGCACGGGCGGCTCGAAGGCCGGCGAAGTGGAGACGACGATGGGGCGGCCGCGCAAGAACCGACTGGGCGAGTACGCGCAGCTCCTGGGTGAGGAGCTTCCAGCGCCAGCTGGAGGAGGAGCTGGGTCGGCTGATTCAGGAGAGTCAGGCCGCGTATGTCCGAGAGCTCCAGACCCTCCGCCAGGAGGTGCGCACCCTCTCGAAGCAGGTCGAGGTACTGGCGAAGCGGGCCAAGGCGCCGAAGCCGAAGGTCGGCAAGTGGGTCCCGGGCGGGCCCGGCCGCCCGCCGAACGACGCCCTGGACCGGATCGCCGCGTTCGAGGCCCGGACCGGGACCACGAAGAAGAAGCGGGGCAAGTAGCCCTACTCAGGGGACCGATTGGACCAGGACAACGACGAGGAGATGGCGCCGCTCGAGCTGGCGGACGGTACCCTGATCGAGCTGTATGAGGACGAGGACAGGATTGGGATCTACCGGCTCCGTCCAGACGCAGAGGAGGCGGATGGCCTCACCCTTCCACCCCTCCCGTGGACCTTCGCTGGAGCCGAGCTCGTGGCCAGCTCGGACGAAGCCTGGGTGGTGCTCTGGGTCTACTCGGGCCAGAGCGAGGAGGCCATCTTCCTTGTCGCTGTCCGCGACGAACTGATCCTCCGCTACGCGTCTGGCTATCTCGGTGGCGAGGCTGGGAGCCTCGGGTTCTCTGTCGACGCCAAGCGCCTCGCGTTCGCGCTGCCCACGACATGTAATGAGTGGTGGGAGCTGTGGGACGACGGCGTGGTCCTTCTCGACGAAGAGAACCTGCCCTGGATCCACTTCGGGCAGCTGGTGCTCGTCGAAACCGAAACGGGCCAGGCAACGACTCGGTTGATCCGCGTCCTGCCCCCAGATGGATGGCAGCCGGAGCGGGCCGCCTATGACCCCTTCATGCGTCCGACCTTCCTCGAGGACGGGATGCTCGAGCTGCAGATGCCTTGGGGACCCGAGCTGGTCGACCCGAACGCGACCTCCAAGATCGACTTCTACCTCTGAGCTGGAGCTCGAGAGCGACGTCCTCGTCGACGGGAGTGACAGCTCCAGCCCAATCCGGCCCACGCTCATCGAAGCTACGGCGCCGCCTCCCGCGCGCCGCCTTGCGCGAACCCCATGCGTACCGCGGGAGACCTTGCTCGGGGCCGTCCGAAGCTACCCGGCCACCCAGATGATGCGGGCGCGGCCTGGGGCCCAAAGCCGCAAATCGAGAAGGTCGCCGCCACGGCTCGACTAGAGCCGCGCGGCCTCCTGCAGCCACGCGGTCAGCACCGCCAGGTCCAACCCCTCTGCCTCCGTCAGCTCCCCAAGCCGCAGGTCTCGCTCGGACCAGTCCTCGTCGTGGGCGTCCCGCAGGGCGAACGCCGCGCTCGCTCCGGTCACCAACCCGCGCAGCAACCGCGCCCCATACATATAAAGCGCCCGGCTCTCGCCGGGGCGGGCCTCGGCCCAGGTGTTCCGAACCACCAGGCGCCTCCAGGCGCGGGGCGCGCCGGGGAGCCCGGCCTGGGTGAGGGTGGCGTCGAGGGCGCGGCCATCGCCGTCGGCGTTCACCGCCCAGGCGGCCTCGAGCGCCAGGCCGGCCACCGCGAGGGCGGCGGCACGCACCGCGCGCAGCGGATCGGACGGGGCGGTGACCAGGCGGGCGTGCACGTACCAGGTGCCGACGCGGGCGAGGAGGCGGGGGAGGGCGTAGGCGTCGAAATCCCCAGCGGCCCGGAGGGCCCAGGCGCGGGCGGTGGGACCGGGGGCGTTGGCCGAGGCGCCGGGGCGGCGGAGGGGGACCAGGCCCCGGAGCGGGAGCGACCCCGGCGCGGGCGGGTCGAGGTCGGTGAAGTCGGCCTCGGCGCCCGCGATGGCGTGCCGCCACCCCGAAGTCGGTGAGGCGGTGGCCGAGCGCGGCGGCGAGCTCGCGGGCGAGGGCGAAGAGGGGCCCGGCGCCAACAACGGCCACGGGGACGGGGGTGGTCGGCAGGGTCGGGGCGGCCAGAGGGCGGGGTCGAACTGCCCGGGCGCGGCGAAGGTGGCGACGAGCTCGGCGCTCGGGAGGATCAGCCCGCCTGCAGTGGCTGGCTCCACGCCAACCGCGGCCTTGGGCGCCTCGGGCCGATGGAGCCACGCACCCAGGGCCTCGGCGCGGGGGCCCCAGGCGGCCTCGTATGCAAGCCAGGCTGCAGTTCGGCGGTCCGGATCGGCGTGCTGACCCCAGGCCTCCAGTGATGACAAGTCAACTTGCAGTCGCCCCAGCGGGCCGAGCCAGGACGCCGCCTCGGCTCGCCACCGGGCCTCGGTCGGCAGCCGGGCCGCGGCCCAGGTCTGGAGGGCGTCGCTGAGGGGGAGGTCCTCGCCCGCGAGGTCGCGCTGGGCGGAGGGGTCGAGGAGGGCGCGGGCGCCGGCGTCTCGGACTGCGCGCTCGAACAGCTCGTTGAGGGGGCTGGGATCGCCCAGATCGGCCGCGGTGCGGGCGGCGGGGGCCCGGGCGTCGAGGAGGGCCAGGACCTTGTTGGCCAGGAGCGGGAGGGCCGCCATGGCCGGACCTACTGCGGGGTCAGGTCCATGAAGGCCAGGTAGAGATCCACGTCGCTGGGGGCGTGGTTCCGCACCAGCAGATCACGGAGGTGGGTGCGCCGCTCGGCCGGGAGGTCGGCGAGGAAGTCCAGCTCGTTGTCGGTGAGCCCGTTGTCGTGCTCGACCCCGAGGAAGTCGAGGGCCTCGGCGAGGAGGGGGCGCCGCGTGTAGAGGTAGTTGCGGATCATCTCCTCGGAGAACTCCGACTGCAGCTCGACCCCCTCGAGGAGCAGGGCGCGCAGCTTCTTGGTGCGCACCTCGGTCTTGCCGGAGGCCTTCAGCGCGAAGGCGCCGCCCTTGTTCTTGATGCCCGCGCGCCGGAAGACCTCCTCGCGGAGCTTCTTCGGGGAAGCGTTGATGACCTCGTTGAAGAGCTCCGCGTCCAGGTGGCGGAGGATCTGCGTCGGGTTCGCCATGGGGCCCCTGTGCTAGTCCCCCCGACCGTCACAGTCCAACACAAACCGCCCGCTCAGCGCGGGGTCGGGGGCGGGTCCTCGAAGCGGAGCTTCACCACCCGGTTCTCGCCCGCCGACACCCGGACCTCGAGCACCCGCTGCTGCCCGCGGTACACGCCGCGGATGCGGTGCAGGCCCGGCATCACCGGGACCTTGCCCACCGGCGCGGTGCCCACGTCGGTGTCCCCGATCTTCACGATGGCCCCGGGCACGTCGGAGATGACGTGCAGGTAGCCGTGGTCCGGCTTCACGCCAGCCGAGCCGATGTAGACGCCGGCCGCCACGCTCAGGAAGACGAGCGAGGCGAGGACGAGCGCGAACCAGCGCCAGGTGCCGAGGACCGAGCCGACGAGGCCGGCGAACCCGGCCATCGCGCTCGCGTCGGGGGCGGGGGCCGGGGGCGGGGGGGGCGGGCGGAAGCGGAGGTCGGGATCGGTGACCTCCTCGAGGAGCTCGAACCCGGCGTCCATGATCTGCCGGTGTCGGGGCGGGTCGTTCCGGGCCCGGCTCAGGGCCATGTTGCGCTGGGCCAGCTCCTTGTCGAACAGGCGCTGCATCCACTCGGCCAGCGCGTCCTTGGCCGCGTCGCGGTCCCGGTCGTCGTCGCGCAAGAGGGATTGACGCATGGCCGCCGCGTCCCGATAGCGCCAGCGGGCCGACTTGCGGAGGGCCCGGTAGGCCACCCACGATCCGTTCCACGGGAGGTCGGGCCGGATGACCCGGGGGAAGGGCACCTGGCAGGCCATCACGGACTGCACCGTCTCGTACTCGTTGGCCCGGAAGAACAGGCGGCGCTGGGTGAGCATCTCCCAGAGCACCACGCCAGTGGAGAACAGGTCGGCGCGGTGGTCGACGCCCTTGAAGTTCACCTGCTCCGGCGACATGTACGCGTACTTGCCCTTGAGGACGCCGGCGCGGGTGCGGGAGATCTGCGCCGCGGCCTTGGCGAGGCCGAAGTCCAGCAGTGTCACGGAGCCGTCGAAGCCCACCAGCACGTTCTGGGGCGAGACGTCGCGGTGGATCACGTGCAGCGGCTTGCCCTTGAAGGTGGCGTCGTGGTGGGCGTAGTGCAAGGCGTCCAGCACTTCGGCGATGATGGCGGTGGTGTGCTCGTACGGGATGCGCCAGCCCAGCTCGTGGCAGCGGTCCCGGATCTGGCCGAGGTCGCGGCCGAAGATGAACTCCATCACCAGGTAGTGGGTGCCGGCCTCTTCACCCACCTCTACGACCTCGACGATGGCGTCGTGGTGGAGGTTGGAGGCGATGCGCGCCTCCTCGATGAGCATGTGGATGAGGTCCTCCTCCTCCACCAGGTCGGCCCGGATGGTCTTCACCACCACCGTCCGCTCGTAGCCGCGCGGCCCCCACTGCTGGGCGAGGAAGATGTCGGCCATGCCCCCCACCGCGAGGCGCTTCACCAGGCGGTACTTGCCGATGCGTCCTTCGCTCGGGGCGGGGCTCACCAGGGGACTCCAGCTCGAGGCGCGCACGCCCCGGGTCGCGCATCGTAACAGCCCAGCCGGATCTAGTCGAAGAGGCGGAGCTGGCTGAGCAGGGTCTTGATCGGCTCGAAGGTCCGCCGGTGGAGCGGGGTGACGCCGTGGGCGTGGATGGCGGCGAGGTGGTCGGCGGTGCCGTAGCCCTTGTGCTTGTCGAACCCGTACTCGGGGTACTCCGCCGCCATCCGGACCATGTACGCGTCGCGTTCGACCTTCGCGAGGATCGAGGCGGCGGCGATGGACAGGGAGCGGGCGTCGCCCTTGATGAGGTCGGTCTGGGGGAGCTCGGTGCCAGGCACGATTCGGGCGTCGACCAGGAGGTGATGCAGCGCGTCGACCTGGGCCAGCACCCCGTCCAGCGCACGCTTCATCGCGAGCAGGCCGGCTTGCCGGATGTTGATGCGGTCGATCTCCTCGACCGAGGCCTCGGCCACCGCCCACGCCCGCACCGAGGCCCGGATGGCCTCCGCGTGGGCCTCCCGCTGGGCGGCGGAGAGGGCCTTGCTGTCGTCGACCCCGACCAGGTCCTTCAGGCGCTCGGGGTCGAGGATCACGCAGGCGGCGGTGACCGGCCCGGCGAGCGGACCGGCGCCCGCCTCGTCGAGCCCCGCCACCACCCGGCCGGCGGCCCAGTGCTCCTGCTCGAACTCGAGGAGGTTCTCGTGCCGGCGGGCCTTCCGCCGCTTCACGTTCTCAGGCTTGGAGGACAGGCGTCGCGCCACGGCGAGGAAGGTAGACGACGGGCGTGCTAGCGTCACGTGGTGCCGCACCCTCTCCCCATCGTGGATGGCCGTCGCTTCGGGTGCACCCGCTGCGGGAACTGCTGCATGCAGCCGGGCTACGTGTACTTCCACCCGCACGAGGTCAGCGCCATCGCCGAGTACCTGGGGATCTCCGAGGCCCGCTTCACCCGGGCCTACGACCTGTCGTGGATGCCCGGGTCCAAGCTCTGGGCGCTCGAGGCGGCGGACGGCCAGGGTTGCCCCCTGCTCACCGAAGACCGGCTCTGCTCGGTGCAGCCCGTGAAGCCGGCCCAGTGCCGGACCTTCCCGTTCTGGCCGGAGCTCCTGGACGACGCCGCGCGGTGGGAGCGCACCAAGGCCTACTGCCCGGGCCTCGACGCGCCGGACGGGCGGCTCTACGCCGAGGCGGAGATCCGGCAGCTCAGGGCAGAGGCCTCGGAGCCCTGATGTTCCCGGTGGCCACCGGGGGTCTCGGGCACTATGAGACGCGCATGTCCGCCGACCACATCGAGATCCGGGGGGCCCGCGAGCACAACCTCAAGGGCATCGATATCCGCCTGCCCCGGGACAAGCTGGTGGTGATCACCGGGGTGTCGGGGTCGGGGAAGAGCTCGCTCGCGTTCGACACCATCTACGCGGAGGGTCAGCGGCGCTACGTGGAGTCCCTGTCGGCCTACGCGCGGCAGTTCCTGGACCAGCAGAACAAGCCGGACGTGGAGAGCATCGAGGGGCTCTCGCCCGCGATCTCGATCGAGCAGAAGACCACCTCGAACAACCCGCGCTCCACCGTGGGCACGGTGACCGAGCTCTACGACTACCTGCGCCTGCTCTACGCGCGCATCGGCAAGCCGGCTTGCCCGAGCTGCGGGAAGCCGGTGGCCCGCCAGACGGTGCAGCAGATCGTCGACAAGATCCTGGGCACCCCCGACGGCACCAAGGTGGTGTTGATGGCGCCGCTCGTGCGGGGGCGCAAGGGCGAGTACCGAAAGGAGCTCGACCAGCTCAGGAAGGACGGCTTCACCCGCGTCCGCCTCGACGGTGAGGTGCCGCGATCTCTCCGAGTCCATCACGATGGACAAGAAGAAGAAGCACGACCTCGACGTGGTGGTGGACCGCCTGGTGAACAAGGACGGGGCGCGCCAGCGCATCACCGACAGCGTGGAGCTGGCGCTGCGCCTGGGCGAGGGCCTGTTGCGGGTGCAGTACCTGGCCGATGCGCAAGAGGAGTTGCTCTCTCAGCGGCTGGCCTGCCTCGAGTGCGGTATCTCGCTCCCCGACATCGAGCCGCGCTCGTTCTCCTTCAACAGCCCCCACGGCGCGTGCACCACCTGCAGCGGGCTGGGCGAGCTGTCGTTCTTCGACCCCGAGCGGGTGGTGCCGAACGAGGACCTGTCGCTCGCCGATGGCGCGGTGGCGCCCTGGCCGAACAGCGTCTGGTACACGCCGGTGCTCGAGGCGCTCTGCAAGCACTACGGCCAGTCCATGAAGACGCCGTGGAAGAAGCTCCCGAAGTCCTTCAAGCAGGTGATCCTCGAGGGCTCGGGCGACGAGGCGGTGAAGATCACCTACCGCGGCGAGGGGCACCACTACACCTACTCGAAGCCCTTCGAGGGGTGATCCACTGGCTGGAGCGGCGCCTCACCGAGACCCAGAGCGAGAACGTGCGCGAGGGCCTGGGCGACTACACCACCATGCGCACCTGCCCGGACTGCGACGGCGCGCGCCTGCGGCCGGAGGCGCGAGTGGTGAAGGTGGCGGAGCGCGGCATCCACGAGATCACGCGGCTGTCGATCACCGAGGCCGAGCGCTTCTTCGGCGAGCTGAGCCTCGAGTCGCGGGACGCCCAGGTGGCGGACCGACTGATGCGCGAGGTGCGGGAGCGCCTCGGGTTCCTGTCGCGGGTGGGCCTCGGCTACCTGACGCTGGATCGGCGCGCGGGGTCGCTCTCGGGCGGCGAGTCGCAGCGCATCCGGCTGGCGACGCAGATCGGGCGCAGCCTGGTAGGGGTGCTGTACATCCTGGACGAGCCGTCCATCGGCTTGCACCAGCGGGACAACGAGCGGCTCTTGCAGACCCTCTTGCGGTTGCGCGACCTCGGCAACACCGTCCTGGTGGTGGAGCACGACGAGGACACCATCCGCGCCGCGGACTGGGTGGTGGACATGGGCCCCGGCGCGGGCCGGCACGGCGGCGAGGTGGTGGCCCAGGGCACGCCAAAAGAGGTGGAGGCGCACAAAGAGTCGCTCACCGGGCGCTACCTCAGCGGCACCGACTCCATCGAGGTGCCGAGCGAGCGGCGGACCCCGCGCAAGGAGGGCCTGGTGGTGCGCGGCGCCTCCGGCAACAACCTGCACGGGCTCGACGTGAAGTTCCCGCTCGGCGTGTTCTCGTGCGTCACCGGGGTCTCGGGCAGCGGCAAGAGCACGCTGGTGAACGAGACCTTGCACAAGGCGCTGGCCCGCTCGCTCCACCTCGCGAAGGACAAGCCGGCGCCCCACGCGGGCATCGACGGCATCGCGCTGGTCGACAAGGTCATCGACATCGACCAGTCCCCCATCGGCCGCACCCCGCGCTCGAACCCGGCCACGTACACCGGGCTCTTCGGCGACATCCGCGATCTGTTCTCGAACCTGCCCGAGGCCAAGGTGCGGGGCTACAAGGCGGGGCGCTTCAGCTTCAACGTGAAGGGCGGGCGCTGCGAGAGCTGCGAGGGCGACGGGATCATCCGCATCGAGATGCATTTCCTCCCCGACATCTTCGTCCAGTGCGAGGAGTGCGGGGGTCGGCGCTACAACCGCGAGACGCTCGAGGTGCACTACAAGGGGTTCTCGATCGCGGACGTGCTGGACATGACGGTGACCGAGGCGCTCGACGTGCTCGGCAACATCCCTTCCATTCAGCGGAAGCTCCAGACGCTGCACGACGTGGGGCTCGGGTACATCCACCTCGGGCAGCAGGCCACCACGCTGTCGGGCGGCGAGGCGCAGCGGGTGAAGCTGGCGAAGGAGCTCGCCCGGCGCTCCACCGGCAAGACGCTCTACATCCTCGACGAGCCGACGACGGGCCTGCACTTTCACGACATCAAGAAGCTCTTGGAGGTGCTCCACCGGCTGGTGGATCAGGGCAACTCGGTGGTGGTCATCGAGCACAACCTGGACGTGATCAAGACCGCGGACTGGATCATCGACCTCGGCCCCGAGGGGGGAACCGGGGGCGGCGAGGTGGTGGTGGAGGGGACCCCGGAGGTCGTGGCGGCGGAGCCCAAGAGCCACACCGGGGCGTTCCTGGCCCGGATCCTGGGCGTGAAGGCGGGGAAGGCGGCGAAGGCGCCAGCGGTGAAGGCGCCGGCGGTGAAGCCGCGGGCGAAGCGTTCCAAGGCGACGCCCAAGGCCAAGAAGAGTTGATCTGGCCACCGAAGGGTGGCTTCGTCAGAGTGCGCGCGGAGGTAGAGACCATGGTGCAGGCAGCGTCCATCCACCCCACCCATGACCTGTTCGACGAGATCGAGCGCCTGAAGCAGGAGCTCAACGCGGTGATCCTGGCCCACTACTACCAGGACGCGGATCTGCAGGACGTGGCCGACTTCATCGGCGACTCGCTGCAGCTGGCCCAGGAGGCGGCGAAGACCGAAGCCGACACCATCGTGTTCTGCGGGGTCCACTTCATGGCGGAGACCGCCAAGATCCTGAACCCCGACAAGCTCGTGCTGGTGCCGGATCTGAAGGCGGGTTGCTCCCTCGCCGACGGCTGCCCTGGCGACGCCTTCGCCCGCTTCAAGGCGAAGTACCCCGACCACTTCGTGGTGAGCTACGTGAACTGCTCGGCCGAGGTGAAGGCGCTGTCCGACGTGATCGTGACCTCGTCGAACGCCAAGAAGATCGTCGAGCAGATCCCGGCCGACCGGCCGATCCTGTTCGCCCCCGACCAGCACCTCGGCCGCTACCTCATCAAGGAGACCGGGCGCGAGATGGTGCTGTGGCCCGGCACCTGCCAGGTGCACGAGCTGTTCAGCGAGAAGAAGCTCATCCAGCTGAAGGCCCGGCACCCGGCTGCGCTGGTGGTGGCGCACCCCGAGTGCGAGAAGACGGTGCTCGACCTGGCCGACCACATCGGCTCCACCCGGGCCATCCTGAACTTCGTGGTGGCCTCGGAGGCCAAGGAGTTCATCATCGCCACCGAGCCGGGGATCATCCACCAGATGGAGAAGGCCACCGAGGGCCAGGGGAAGACGTTCATCCCCGCACCGCCGGACTCCGCGTGTGCGTGCAACGAGTGCCCGCACATGAAGCTCAACACCCTCGAGAAGCTCTACCTGTCGATGAAGCTCAAGAGCCCGCGCCTCGAGATGGACGAGGTGCTGCGGGTCAAGGCGCTGGCCCCCATCCAGCGGATGCTGGACTGGAGCTGACGCGGTTCTTCCTCGCGCCATGATGAGCGCCATCTTCGAGGACGAGGACCTCGTCCTCCGCCCCACCACCGCCTACGTGGATCTCGTGGCCCTGAGGGCCAACGTCGCCGCCATCCGTGCGCGGGTGGGGGCGCGGCGGATCATGGGGATCGTGAAGGCCAACGCCTACGGGCACGGCCTGGTGCGGGTGGCGCAGGCGCTCTTGCAGGACGGGGTCGACGAGCTGGGGGTGGCGTTCCTCGAGGAGGGCATCGCCCTCCGCCGGGCCGGGGTCACCGCGCCCATCCTGGTGCTGGGCGGGATCATCGGGAACCAGATCCGGCACTTCCTCGAGCACGACCTCATGATCACCGCCTCCAGCGCCTTCAAGCTGCGGCAGATCGAGGAGGTGGCGGCGACCCTCGGGGAAGCGGGCCAAGGTCCACCTCAAGGTCGACACCGGGATGGAGCGCATCGGCACCCACTGGGACAGCGCGGCCAGCTTGTTCGAGGCGGCGGTGCGAGCCGAGCACTGCGACCTCGTGGGCGTGTTCTCGCACTTCGCCCAGGCCGACGCCGAGGATCCGAGCTACACGCGGCTGCAGCTCGAGCGCTTCGAGGAGGCCTGCGCGTACTTTCCGCAACACGGCCTGCCGATGCCGGTGCGGCACATGGCCAACTCCGGCGCGATCCTGCAGCACCCCGACAGCTTCTTCGACATGGTGCGGCCGGGGATCATGCTCTACGGCGTGTACCCGGCCCCAGGCGTGCAACGGAGCCTGCGCCTGACTCCGGTGCTGAGCCTGCAGACCCGGGTGGTGTACTTCAAGGTGGTGCGGGCTGGGCACCCGGTCAGCTACGACTCCACCTGGGCGCCCGAGCGCATGACACCCGGGTGGTGACCCTGCCGGTGGGCTACGGCGACGGCTACTCGCGGATGCTCTCGGGCAAGGCCGAGGTGCTGATCCACGGCACGCGCTACCCGGTGGTGGGGCGCATCACCATGGACGCGACCATGGTGGACATCGGCCAGGACTCCGCCCACAACGCGGATCCGGTGGTGCTCCTCGGTGCGCAGCATGGCCTGCAGATCACGGTGGAGGAGGATCGCCGGTTGGTTGGGCACCATCCCCTACGAGGTGCTCACGATGATCAACACGCGGGTACCGCGGGTCTACATAGGCTAGCGCCGACGCCATAGACGCCGGGGTGCATGGCGTCGTCGATGCTCTGCACTCCCATCCACCTGGCGCTCAGGCGCCGGCTGCGCATACTCTCGCGGTACGCGGTCATGGTGTGGGTGCTCTTGATCCTGGTGGGGTGCGCGGTGTGGGCGGTGGCCCTCGCCATGAACATCGTGATGCTCCGGCGCATCCGCCGCCTCGACCGGGTCCAGGCGCCGGCGCCCAAGTCGTGGCCTCGCCTCTCGGTTGTGATCCCGGCCTGCAACGAGGCCGACACCCTCGAGCTGGCGCTCCAGAGCGTGCTCGCCCAGGACTATCCGGAGCTCCAGGTGATCCTGGTGGACGACCGCTCCAGCGACGACACCGGGGCGATCATGGAGCGCATCGCGGCTCGGGACGCGCGGGTCGAGGTCCTGCACGTCGAGCACCTGCCGGAGGGTTGGCTCGGCAAGGTCCACGCGATGCAATATGGACTGCAGAAGGCGGACGGCCAGCTCCTGCTCTTCACCGACGCCGACGTCCGCTTCGCACCCGGCGCCCTCCGCCGCGCGGTGGCCTTCGTGGAGCACGAGGCCGCAGATCATCTCGCGATCATCCCCGACGCGTGGAGCGAGAGCTTCGTCGTCAACACCTGCATCGCCGCCGCCTTCCGCACCATCGCGCTGTCGCAGCGGCCCTGGCGGATGGAGTCGCCCGACACCAAGGACGCCCTCGGGAGCGGCGCGTTCAACCTCGTGCGCAGGTCGGCCTTCGAGGCGACCGAGGGCTTCTCGTGGCTGAAGATGGAGGTGGCGGACGACGTGGCGCTCGGCCACCTGATGAAGCAGAGCGGCGCCCGGGCCCGCCTGCTCATCGGCACCGGGCAGGTCCAGGTGGCGTGGTACCCGACCTTCCGCAGCATGGTGCGGGGCCTGGAGAAGAACGGCTTCGCCCAGATCGCGCGGTTCTCGCTGCTCCGAGCGGTGGTGCTGGCCGCGGCGGCCACCTGGCTGTCGCTCGCGCCGTTCGTGGCGTTCACCTGGGCTGGCGCCCCCGGCCTGTGGGTGGCAGGACTGCTTGCGCTCCTGTCGAGCGTGGCGGGCAGCTTCCTCCTCGGCTTGCTGGTGGGCTTCCCGATCCTGCCCATGCTCCTGTCGACCCCGTTCGGCGACCTGATCCTGGTGGGGGTGGTGCTGCGGGCCGCGGTGCTGGGCACCCTGCGCGGGGGCCTGGTGTGGCGCGGGACGGTCTACCCGGTGGCGGCCCTGCGCGCCGGGGTACGGGTGAAGTTCTGAGCTCTACCCACCCAGGGCCCGCTTGACGGCCTCCACCGTGCCCTCCACCTGCACCGGCGGGTGGGCCCGCGTGGTCTCGATGCCGGCCAGCTTGCCGAGGTGGTAGTCCACCACCGTCCCCGGGTCCTTGAGCACGTGGCCGGTGAGGACGCCACAGATGTGGGCATCGGGGGCGATGACCCCCGCCGCCACCAGCTTCTTGAGGCCGGCCACGGTGGCGCACGAGGCGGGCTCGGCCCCGATGCCGGCCGCGTCGACCTCGGCCTTGGCGTCCATGATCTCCTGGTCGGAGACCTGCTCCACCACCCCGTCCACCCGGGCCAGGCCACGCAAGCTGCGTTGCCACGACACCGGGTTGCCGATGCGGATGGCGGTGGCCAGGGTCTCCGCCACCACCGGCACCAGCGCCCGGCGCTGGGTGAAGGCGGTGTAGAGCGGGTTCGCGCCCGCGGCCTGGATCACCGCGATGCGGGGCAGGCGGGGGATGAAGCCCCAGTCGTAGAGCTCGGCCAGGCCCTTGGCGATGGCCCAGTTGTTCCCCAGGTTGCCGCCCGGGAGCACGATCCAGTCCGGCACCGCCCACTCCAGGTCCTGCAGGAGCTCGAAGCCGATCGCCTTCTGGCCCTCGATGCGGAACGGGTTCACAGAGTTCACCAGGTAGACGCCCTCGTCCGCCGCCAGCTGCTCCACGAGGGTCATGGCCCGGTCGAAGTCCCCCGCGATCTGGAGGGTGGTGGCGCCGTAGGCCATGGCCTGGGAGAGCTTCCCGAAGGCCACCTTGCCCTCGGGAATGAACACGTAGGCCTTCAAGCCGGCCGCCGCCGCATAGCTCGCCATGGAGGCGGAGGTGTTGCCGGTGGAGGCGCAAGCTACGCTGCGCTTTCCCAGCTTCTTGGCCATGCTGACCGCCACCGTCATCCCGCGATCCTTGAAGGAGGCGGTGGGGTTCTCGCCCTCGTGCTTCAGCAGCAGGCGCTCGACCCCGGCCCACGCCGCCACCTGCGGGGCGTCGTAGAGGTTGGTGTGGCCCTCCTTGCGGGTCACCAGCTCCGCCGGGTCCAGCGGCAGCACCCACTCCCTGAAGCGCCACACCCCCGAGCGGTCTTCGGGGCGCCGCGACAGCAGGCGCGTGTCGGCGGTGGCGGGGCTCAAGCTCGGCGCGCCGCCGTGACGAACATCGAGGGGGGCGCCGCACTCGCAGCGGTGGCGCTCCTCCAGGCCATCGTAGGACGCCGCGCACTCGGCGCAGTCCAGGGTCCAGGACACGGTGCTCATAGGATCCTCGCCCCCGGGCACTCCGCGGGGGAGACCAGGGTCTCCGCCTCGTGCCCGAGCTCTTGAAAGGCGGCCTGCATCGCCGCCGCAACCCTGCCTGCGCTCTCCTTCGAGCGGCACAGCGCGAACAGGGAGGGCCCGGAGCCGGAGATGCCGCTCCCCAGGGCCCCCGCGCGCTCCGCCGCGGCCAGGGCCTCCCGGCAGCCGGGGATCAGGGCGGCCCGGGCCTCGGTGATCGGGTCCGGTTCGAAGCAGCGGGCCATCAGCGTGAGGTCCTGGCTGTAGCAGGCCGCGGTGAACGCGGCGATGTTGGCGCTGCCCCGCACCATCTCGGCCAGCGGGACCTGGGCGGGGAGGGCGGCCCGGGCCGCCTTGGTGTTCAGCTCCAGGGCCGGGGTCACCACCGCCACCGTCAGCTCGGGCGGCATCGGCAGGCGCACCAGGTCCATGGGCTCGAGCGCCCGCACGAGGATGAGCCCGCCCAGCAGGGCCGGCGCCACGTTGTCCGCGTGCCGGCCCGACACCACCGCCTCTGCCTCCACGCAGGGTCCCACCAGCTCGCCCCGGCGCAGGGGGCTCCCAAGCAGCGCGTTGGTGGCCAGCGCCGCCGCCGCCGCGCTCGCGGCCGAGCTCCCCAGGCCCGAACCCAGGGGCAGGCCCTTCTCGAGGTAGAGGTCGACGCCGATCTCGAGGCCGGCCGCCCGCATCGTCTCGCGGGCCGCGACGCAGGCGGTGTTGCGATCTGGCTCCCGCGGCAGCCGGCCACCGTCGCCGGTGACCTCCACCAGCCGCACCCCCGGAGCGCCGCTCCGCACCGCTCGCACCACGTCACCCCGCCCGGCCACCGCGAGGCCCAGCACGTCGAAGCCCACCGCCAGGTTCGCCACCGTGGCCGGGGCGAAGACCTTCACGCCAACGCCGCTCATCACCGCCTCCGCTCCGCCGCCACCCGCAGGATGTCGCCCAGCACCCCCATCGCGGTGACCTCGACCCCCGCGCCGGGGCCGGTCACCACGAGCGGGATGGTGTTGTAGCGATCCGAGTGGAAGACCACCAGGTTCTCGGTGCCGGCAAGGCGCCCTGCCGGCGAGTCCTTCGCCACCCGAGCCGGACCCACCCGGATCTCGCCCGGGTCCACGTGGGCCACGTAGCGCCACACCTCGCCCGCCGCCTCCGCCGCGCCACGCCGCGCCTCGAACTCTGCGTCGAGGGTCTTCAGTCGGCCCTCGAGCTCGGGCCAGGGCAGCCCGGCCCACGACGCGTCCACCAGGCCCTCCAGCTGAACCGCCGGCTCGTCGTCGGGCCCGGCGAGGCCTGACCAGCGGGCCAGGATCACCGCCTTGCGCGCTACGTCGGCGCCGCTCAGGTCCGCCACCGGATCCGGCTCGGTGTAGCCCTTCGCTTTGGCCTCGGCCACCGCCTCCGACAAGGGCCGCCCCGCCTCGAGGGCGCTCATCACGAAGCCGAGGGTGCCCGACAAGCAGCCTTGCACCGCGCGCACCGTGTCTCCGGTGCCGAGCAGGATCTCGAGGGTGTCCACCACCGGCAGCCCCGCCCCCACCGTGGCCTCCGCCTTCAGCACCCGCCCCGCCCGCCCCGCCGCGGCGCGGAGGGCCTCGAACGCGGCCCGGGGGCCGGCGAGAGGCTTCTTGTTGGCGGTGACCACGTCGCAGCCGCGGGCCAGGGCCTCTTCGAAGAGCACGTCGGCCCCGTCGGCGTCGCTCACGTCGACCAGGATCGGGCGGGTGAGCCGGTACTCGAGCGCCGCCTGCAACGCGGCTCGAGCCGAGCCCTGGACCCCACCCCGCAGCTCCGAGAGCGGCCGCCGGGTGCGCTTGGTTCTCGAGCGCCTCGCCCAGCGCCTCGCCGCTGAGGCCGGCGGGATCCAGCAGGTAGCCGCTCCGATCGACGAGGGCCACCACCCGCGGGGTGAGGCCGAAGCGGGCCCGGACGTGCTCCTTGCGTTCCACGAGCAACCGCAACAGATCCTGCCCGATCGCGCCGACCCCGAGGAGCACCAGGTTCAGGCCGTCGGGATCGTCCACCCCTGGGTCGATCCTGTGCAGTCCCGAAGCCCTCGTGCAGGGCCCGGACCCCGCGCTCGAGGTCGGCCTCGTCGAGGGCGAGGGTGATGTTGAGCTCGGACGAGCCCTGGGCGATGGCGAGGATGTTCACCCCGGCGTCGGCGCAGGCCCCCATGGCCCGGGCCGCGACGCCGCGGGTGTGGGCCATGCCGAGGCCCACCACCGCCACCAGGCCGACCCCGGGCCGAAGGCCTACCTCTTCGACCTCGCCCCGGGAGAGCTCGGGCCGGAAGGCCTCGCGCAGGGCCAGGGCGGCGTCCTCGGCCTGGTCGGCCGGGAGGGCGAGGCAGATGGAGGACTCGGAGCTCGCCTGGGAGATCATGGTGACGCTGATCTGGCGGGCCGCGAGGGCGGTGAAGACGCGGGCCGAGACCCCGGGCACGCCGGCCATGCCCTTGCCCTCCACCGACAAGAGGGCTTGCGCCCGCACTGCGCTCACCGCCTTCACCGGGTGCGAGCCGGGGGTGAAGCGGGCGTCCACCACCGTGCCCTCGGCCTCGGGGCGCAGGCTGTTGCGGGTCACCACCGGGATCCGCCGGGTCTGGGCCGGGATCATGGTCCGCTGGTGCAGCACCTTGGCCCCGTAGAACGACATCTCCGCCGCCTCGCGATAGTTCAGGTGCCGGATCACCCGCGCCCCGCTCACCACCCGCGGATCCGCGCTGAACACCCCGTCGACGTCGGTCCAGATCGTGACCTCGTCCGCCGCCATCGCCGCGGCAAGCAGGGTTGCGGAGAGATCCGAGCCGCCCCGGCCCAGGGTGGTGGTGCTCCCGTCGGGGGCGCGGCCGCAGAACCCGGTGACCACCGGGACCCGCCCCGCCTCCAGCATGGGCTGCAAGGCGGCCTGCGTCGTGCGCTCGTACACGCCGCCGAGCGGCTGGGCCTCACCGAAGCAGGCGTTGGTGTCCAAGAACCCGTCGGCGAACGCCGCCTCCGCGGGCACGCCGACCGCCGCCAAGGCGTGGGCGAGCAGGATCGCGGCCAGCTTCTCGCCGGTGACCACCAGTCGGTCTCGCACCCGCGGGGAGAGCTCCCGGGTGGCCGCCAACGCCAGGACGAGGCCCTGGAGGTCATCCAGGAGGGCGTGGAGGGCCCTCTTCACGGCCAAAGGTGCCTCCAGCGCCTCGGCCACCTCGAGATGGCGCGCGGCCAGGTCCTGGGTCGTGGCATGGGCGGAGTTGAAGTCCCCCGCCGCCGCGGTTGCGGCCAAGGCCAGCAGCGCGTCGGTGGTCTTTGCGGTGGCGGAGGTCACCACCACCACCCGGGTCCGGGCCCGGGCGGCGGCGATGATGTTGGCCACCCCGCGCATGCGGTCCGCGTCCGCGACGCTGGTCCCGCCGAACTTGTGCACCTCAAGCCGGGCCGTCATGCCCCCGGCTTAACCCAATCCGAGACGCCGAACGAGCGGCGTGCGGACGGTTGGATCACATGGAGATGGAGCCCTTGCGGAACTCGGTGGCCCCGATGTGGGCGTTCACGAGCACCGGGCGGCCGGAGGCGGCGATGGCCTTCGCCTGGGCGAACACCTCGTCCACCTTGGTCGGGTCGTCCAACAGGAGCCCCTCGGCCCCGTACCCCTTGGCCACCTCATGGTAGGCGGTCCGGGCGAGCACGGTGCCCACGTCGTCCTTCAGGATCTCGATCTGGTCGCGCGCGATCTGGGTCCAGCCGGCGTCGTTCCCGATCACCGCGATGACCGGGAGGCCGTGGCGGGCGAAGGTGTCCATCTCGATCAGGCTGAAGCCGGCCGCGCCGTCGCCGTACAGGAGCCAGATCTCGCTCCCCGGCCGGCACAGGGCCGCCGCCGCCGCGAAGCCGCCGCCACCCCGAGGGTGCCGAACACCCCGGGATCCAGCCACTTGAGCGGGCCCCGGGCCTGGGTGACGTAGGCCGCGGTGGCCACGAAGTCGCCGCCGTCGGCCACGATGACCGCGTCGTCGCTCATCGCCCGCTCGATCCCGAGGCAGACCTGGAGCGGGTTCACCGGCGGGGCCTCGACCTTCGCCATCTCGGCGATCTCGGCGTCGCGCTTGGCGTCGTTGGCCTTGAGCTCGGCAAGCCAGCCTGCCCAACGGTCCCCTTGGGCGGGGGCGGCCTGGGCCAGCTGCATCAGGAAGCGGCCCGGATCCGCCGGCACCGGCAGCGAGGGGAGCTTGTTCTTGAACAGCTGCCCCAGGGCCAGGTTCACCGAGATGACCTTGGCCTTCTTGGCGATGGCCCGCCCGTACTCCAGGCGGAAGTCCGCCGGCACCCCGGCCAGGATCACGAGATCCGCGCCCTTCAATGCGTTCCGGCGCTTGTGACGCAGCTGCAGCCGGTGGCTCGGACCCAACAGGCCGCGCGCCATGCTCGCCAGGTAGACCGGCATCCCCAGCTGCTCCACCGCCTGGGCCACCGAGGCCACCTCGTTGGCCCGCCACACCGCCTGGCTACCCACCAAGAGCACCGGGCGCTCCGCCTTCTCGACCATGCGCCGGGCCTGGGCCACCAGCGGGCCCAGGGGCGGCTCGGGGAGCTCGGTCGGCAAGCTGGGTTGCGCACCGCCCTCGGCCTCGAACATGCGGTCGACGTGCCGGCCGAGGTACCACTGCAAGGCAGCCTCCGGGAGGCTCTGCTTCTTGCCGTTCCTTCTTGCCGGAGCTGGCCACGTACCACTCCCGCACCACCGCCTCGTCGTAGAGCAGGTCGATCGGGCACTCCACGAACACCGGCCCCGGCACCCCGCGCTCCGCCACCTCGAACGCCTTCTTGATGGTCGGCCCGAGGTCGTGCACGTAGCGCACGCTGGCCGCCCACTTCACGTGGGGCTCGATGACCTTCATCTGGTCGATGTCCTGCAGCGCCCCGCGCCCCTTCAGCATCGTGGCGGCGGCGCCCCCGAGGAGCACCAGCGGCGACTGGGCCAGCTGGGCGTTCTTGAGCGCGGTGAGGGTGTTGGTCACCCCGGGCCCCGCGGTCACCGCGGCCACCCCGGGCACCCCGGTCAGGCGCGCGGTGGCGTCGGCCGCGAACACCGCGTTCTTCTCGTCGCGCACGTCGATGATCCGGATGCCCCGGGCCTTCGCGCTCGCCAGGATGGGCGAGATGTGCCCGCCGCAGAGGGTGTAGAGGAACTTGACGCCTCGCTCCTGGAGGGCCTGTGCGATGTGGTCGCCGCCGCTGGTCATGGTGGACGGTCGTACCGCCTAAGCTACCCGGAACTCAAGGGAAGGAGACGTCGAAGCTGTACAAGGAGCCCGCGTCGCTCGCCACCGCGCTGCCGTCGTAGCCCCCGATGAGGAGCATCGCCCGGCCGCCCAGGTGGCCGCCGCGGACCCACTCCCCGACCCGGCCCCCGGGGCGCGCTGGCTCGCCGCCGAAGCCCACCGTGGGCGCGGCCGCCAGCCCCGCGCCCGCCGTCCACGCGAAGCCTCGCGCCCCCCCGGCCAGGGTGGTGCCGGAGAGGTTGCCGGACGGGCTCCCGGCGACCACGAGGGCGCCGGTGGGCGCCCAGGTCGACCAGGGTGGCGCTGCGGCCCAGCTCCTCGCCCGGGGTGGTGCCCGGCACCACCGCGGCGGGGCGGGTCCCGTCGAACATCGGCAGGACGCGTTGCGGCGCGGTGGCGCTCTGGGCCGGCTCTCGGGGCAGGCCGGCCACGTAGGCCCCGTAGATCACGCCCGCGGCGCCCACCGTGTTGCCGTCCACCGCGAAGCCCGGCAGGCCCACCGCGAGATCGGGGACCCCGTCGCCGTCCACGTCACCCCCGCCGCCGAGGCCTCGGCCGCCCTGGGCGTTGGCCCGCCCCGCGGCGAGGACCACCATCTGCGGGCTGGCGGGGCAGCCTGCGCCGCCCCAGCCGAAGATCACGCGGACCGTGCCCTCGTTGGTGAGGTTCGGGTCCTCGAAGGGGGCGCCGGTCGCCACCTCGTCGCAGCCGTCGCCGTCGAGGTCGCCCACCGCGGTGACGGTGAGGCCCAGCTGGTCGTTGGCGGTCCGCCCGTCCAGCTGGAAGTCGGGCGCGCAGGCCACCTGGATGCGGCCCTGGGCGTCCCGGGCCCGGCCCCGGATCAACACGATCCCGCCCGCGTTGGCGCGGCCCGAGGGATCGAGCTCGAGGTTCCCGACGATCAGGTCCCCGCGGCCGTCCCCGTTGGCGTCGAAGCCCCCGTCGATGTTCCGCAGCCCCGCGCCGACCTGGGGCCCGAAGTACATGAAGATCGGGGTCTGCGAGGGCGCCCCGCTCGTCGCTCCGCTGAACACCAGGACCGCCCCGACGTCGTTGCGGGTCCCGGTACAGCTCGCGTCGGGCACGTACCCGGTCCCGAAGGTGGCCGGCTGGTCCTCGAAGCGCGAGACCACCGCGAAGTCGGGGGTGCCGTCGCCGTCGAAGTCCCCCGCCGGCGCGACCCCCATCCCGAAGCGATCGAAGGAGCTCTGGCGGCTGGCCTCGGTGATGGCCAACGCAGGCTCGGTTGCGAAGCCGCTCGCGGTGCCCGGGTAGAGGTAGGCGGCGCCGGTGAGGCGGCCGGTGCCGTCCACCCCGAGCTCGGGGGCGCCCACCAACAGGTCCTCGAGGCCGTCGCCGGTGACGTCGCCGACCACCGCCGCGTCCCAGCCGAACTGAGCGCCCGAGGGATCGCCGCCCATCTCGAGCGCGACCCGCGGCGCGGCCGCATCTCCCGGCACATAGAATGGCACCCCACCTCGGGCCCATACAGATCGGCGTAGGCAGCGAGCACCGCCCACTCCGGGCGTTGGTCCCCGTCCAGGTCCGGGAGCACCGCGAACGCGGTGCCGAAGCGGTCCCCCGCCACGTCCCCGGCCAGGACCTGGCTGGGCGTGGGGTCGGGCAGGTCTCCGTCCCGGCCTTCGAAGACGAAGATGGTGCCCGAGTCCGTGGGCGCCCCGGTGGCCTCGTCGGCCAGGTTGCCCACCAGCAGGTCCAGGCGCCCGTCCCCGGTCGCGTCGGCCACCACCGGGTAGAAGCCCACCTGGTCGAAGGCGCCGTCGTGCTCGTAGGCCCAGTCCGACGGGACCGCGGGGCTCAGGGCCTCGACCGCGCCGCCCAGGGCCCGGCCCCGGTACACCCGCAGCGCGCCGTGGGCGTCGCTGTTGCCGGCGTCGAAGGAATGGTGGGAGACGATGAGCTCCGCCCGGTCGTCCCCGTCCAGGTCGGCCATGGCGAGGTTCCGGGCGAAGCTCCCGCCGCGATCCGCGGGATCCAGGTTGGCCCAGGCCAGGGCCGGGCGCGCCTCGGGGCCCCCGGGGCTGGTCCCGTCGGCCCGGGTCGAGCGGTAGACGTAGACCAGGCCGTCGTTGGTGTTGGTGTCCTGGTCGAACTCGTAGGTCCCCGCCGCGAGGTCGCAGACCCCGTCGCCGTCGAGGTCGCCCGCGGCCAGGGCGGCGCCGAGGTGCAGGTTGACCTGCCCCGCCCAGCCCCCCGCGCCGTCCGGCAGGTCGCCCCACAAGGTGCGGCCGGGCTCGGTGGGGAGCCCGCTGTCGTGCCCGAAGAAGATCGACACCCCGCCCTGGTTGCCGGCCTGCGGCGTCCGGTCCCGGTCCTCGCTGTTGAAGGAGCCGACCGCCAGATCCAAGTTCCCGTCGTCGTTGAAGTCGCACGCGGCGAGGGCCCAGCCGAAGTTGTCGCCCGCGAAGCGCCCGGCCAGCGTCAACCAGGGTTGCGGCTCGAAGAAGCCGGCGGCGGCGCCCCGGTAGATGCGCACCACCCCGACGTCGACCCCCGCCGAGTCGGCCCGGGGCGCCCCCACCGCGAGGTCGAGGCGCCCGTCGTGGTCGAAGTCGGCCACCGCGATGGCGCGGCCCTGCTCCTCGCGGCGATCCAGGCCGGGCAGGACCTGGGCCGGAGTCGGCGCAAGACCGGTTGCACCACCGGCGTAGACGAAGACCGCCCCGCTGTTGACCGCCCCCCGGTCGACCTCCGGCTGACCCAGGATCACGTCGGGGCGGCCGTCCCCGTCGAGGTCGCCCGGGCTCAACATCTTCGAGTCGAACAACCCGTCGCCGGCGCGGATGGCCTCGAAGTCCTGGGGCTCGTTGACCACCACCACCAGGGGCGCGAGCTCACCGGTGAAGCGGTCCCGGGCCGTCACCTGCTGCCGCCCCGGCCGGAGCCCCTCTACGGTGTGCCCGTTCAGCAGGTTGAAGGCGGTCGGGGCCTCCACGATCTCCACGTGGCCGCTGCCCCCGGCCAGGCCGAGGTCGAACGTCTGCCCCACCGGCACCAGGACCACCGGCGGCACCACCCCGAGGCGCGCGTCGAGGCGCACCGTGATCTCTGCCTCCGCCACCTGGCCGCTCTCGGTGTCGGTGACCACCACCCGGTCGAGGCCCTCGCTCGCGCCCGCGCTGTAGGCGCCGCCCGCGGTGACCGCGCCCCCGGAGCCGGCGAGCTCCATCGCGAAGGTCACCTGGCCGGAGCCGCCGAGGACCTCGAACTGCCACGCCGTCCCCGGCGCCGCCTGCACCGTGGTGGGCTGCAGCACCAGGGGCTCCACCACCCGCAAGGTGACCTGCGCCGAGCCCTCGCACCCGTCGTCGGTCACCGTGACCACGTCCTCGACCCCGCTCACGTCGCCCGAGAGGTAGGCGCCGCTCAGCGCGTTGATGATCGCGCCGGAGGCGTTCTGGGTGAGGGTGAAGCGGTAGGCGCCGGTGCCGCCGTGGGCCACCACCGTGAACAGGTCGAGGGGCTGCACCGCGGCCAGGGACCGCTCGACCGAGAGGGCGGGGTCGCAGGCCACCGGCCCGACCCCCGCGTCGGGCTCGACCCCGGCGTCGGGCTCGACCCCCGCGTCGGCCGGCGGGGCCCCGGAGTCGGGTGTCCCGGCGTCCTCGAGCGGGGTCGAGGTCCCACCGGAGCAGGCCGTGAGCAGGAGGGCGAGGAGCGCGAGGGTACGACGGGCGGTCATGGGCGGGCCGAAGGCCATGGTGCTATAAGAGTGGGACCGGTTGCACTCCGGCCTCGGATGGAAAGCGGAGCAGACTACGCGGATAGCCCGCGGACGCGCAGGTCGGCCTGGCGGGCCCTGCCCCTGGTGGCGCTGGCCGCGTGCGGCGAGGCCTCGACCCCGACCCCCGGGGTGGACGCCGGGGTCCCGGATCCCGATCCGGTCGGTCCGGGGCTCAGCGTCCTGTCCGAGGTGGCGCTGTCCAGCCCGGCCGAGGTCGCCGCGCCCCTGCCCGGAGGGCGCGCGGTCCTTCAGGCGCAAGGCGACCTGCACCTCACCCGGACCGGCACGACCTCGGCCCTGGCCGGCGCGGTCGGGGTGCTGGCGGGGGCGGCGGAGTGGGCCGGGACCACGGTGGTGGCCGGCCGCGATGGCGTGGCGGTGTTGGAGGCGGGGGCCCTGTTGCCCTCGCCCCTCGGCGATGCGCTCCCTGGCTTCTCGACCCGGCAGCTCTTGCTGGCCCGCCCCGGGGGCCGCGCCGGGCTGTGGTTCGCGGGGGCCGACGGCCTCGCGGTGTGGGCCGACGGCGCCCTGCGCCACGTCGACCCCGATCCCCCTCTCCGCGGCGGGCTGCGTCATGACCTCGGGCGCCCCGGTGGCCGGGGTGGAGGCCCTGTGGCTCGCCTGCCAGGGCAGCGTGTACGGCCTCGTCCCGAATGGAGACGAGCTCCAGGGCCACCCGCAGCCTCAGGTATCCGACGTGGTGTCCCTTGCCGCGGACGGGAAGGGCGCCCTATGGATCGTGAACGGCAGCGGCGGTGTCTGGAGCCGGAGCAAGGACGGGGCGTGGCGCCCCCACGACTTCGCCACCGGGGTGCTCCGGGTGGCGGCGGCCCAACAGGCCGAGGAGGTTTGGTTCGAGACCATGGACGGCCTCTGGGTCTATGACCAGGCGGAGTTCCGCCCGGTGCTCGGCGTGAGCGGCGCGCTGCTCGCGGCCCTCGACCCGGGCGGGCCTTGATCTCGTCCGCGCAAGGCACCCTGCGCATCGCCACCCGCCGCCGCGTCGACCTCGTGGGCCTCGATGACGGCGCGCTCCTCTCGGCGCCGACCGAGGTGCTCATCTACCCGCTCGAGCCGGCGGCGGTGGTGAGCGTCACCGCCTCGGTGGACGAGCAGCCGATCGCGGTGCAGGCCGGCCTGCGTATCCTGCTCGACCCGGCCGACCTCGCGGACGGCACCCACACCCTCACCGTCACCGCCGACTACGGGGCGGAGCAGGTGCAGGCGAGCCTGCGCTTCTCGCGCTACGCGGGGCCGCCGCCGACCTGGATCGACGACGTCCAGCCGCTGTTCACCGCCCGCTGCGCCCTGTGCCACGGGGCCCAGGGGAGCGCGCGGCGCCTCGACAGCGCCACGATCTGGGCCGAGCAGATCGACTCGATTCTCGACAACGTCAGGACCGGCCGCATGCCGCTGCCCCCAACCCGTCGCTCACCCCCGAGGAGGTGGCGCGGGTCGAGGGCTGGGCCGCGGCCGGGTTCCCGGAGGGCACATGAACCGGAGCGTTCTCTACACGTTGGTGGCCGCGTCCCTCCTGGGGGCCAGCGTCGCCCACGCCCAGCTGCCCAACGAGGCAGAGCTGTGCCGGGCCGACGACCCCAGGATGGACAAGTACGGCTACCTGCGGAGCCTGATGCTCGACCTCACCGGCACCGTGCCCACCCCGGCCGACTACGCCCGGCTCGACGGTGAGGACGACGTCCCGGAGGCGTGGATCGACGCGCTGCTCGCCTCGGAGGCCTTCGTCACCCGGGCGGTCCGCATCCACCGTGCGTTCCTGTGGAACAACGTCGACAACGTCACCCTCCACAACTTCCAGACTTCGCTCGCGCGCACCGGCACCGGCCTGTACTGGCGGCGGCGGCCGGCGGTGACCTACCGCGGCTCCGACGTGCCCTGCCTGGACGAGCCGGCCACCTTCGCGCCCGACGGCAGCATCCAGTACACCACCGACGCGCAGGGCGTCCGGCTCGAGGGCTACGTGATGGTGCGGCCCTACTGGGCGCCGGACACCGAGATCAAGGTCTGCGCCTTCGACGCCCAGGCCCGCGCGGTGTCCCCCGGCGGCACCGACTGCGCCAGCCTCAACGCGTTCACCGACCCCGAGTGCGGCTGCGGGCCCGAGCTCCGCACCTGCCGCTACGGCTCCACCGTGGCGATCAACCAGGCCCTCGCCGGCGACGTGGAGCGGCGCATCGCCGCGGTGATCCGCGAGGATCGCCCCTACACCGACCTCTTCGAGGGGCGCGAGGCCTACGTGAACGGGCCCCTCGTGCACTTCCTGAAGTACCAGACCGGCGTCCCGGCCGGGGTGCGGGTGACGCCCGAGCAGATCAAGGTCGACCGGCTCCCCGACCTCACCTGGACCCAGGCGGACGAGTGGCAGCGGGTCTCGCTCGACCCCGGCCACGCCGGCATCCTGACCTCGCTCGCGTACCTGCTGCGCTTCCAGACCAACCGGGCCCGGGCCAGCCGCTTCTACGACGCGTTCCTCTGCCAGCCCTTCAGCCCGCCGCCGGGCGGCCTGCCGCCAGTCGACCCGAACGTGCTCCCGCACCCCGACCTGCAGCAGCGGGATGGGTGCAAGTACTGCCACGCCCTGCCTCGAGCCCGCGGCCGCCCACTGGGGCCGCTGGACCGAGCGCGGGGCCGGCTACCTCGACCCCGCAACCTACCCTGCCACCCGCGAGGACTGCCGCGAGTGCGGCTCCTCGGGCCGGCTCTGTAGCCGCGAGTGCAGGCTGTTCTACATCACCACCCCCTACTCCAGCCTCGAGGAGCCGTACGTGGGCTCGCTGAACGCCTTCGGGTTCCTGCGGCCCGAGCACACCCGGAACGTCGAGATGGGGCCGAAGCTCCTGGTCGCGGGCACGGTGGTGGACGACCGCTTCCCGAAGTGCAGCGCCCGCCGCGCCATGCAGGGGCTCTTCGGCCGCACCCTGGTGGCCGACGAGGAGGCCGCGCTGGGCGACCTGGCCCACGCCTTCGTGGCCTCCGGCTTCAGCTACCAAGCTCGTGAAGGCCATCGTGACGAGCGACGTGTATCGGAGGGTCCGCTGATGAGCGCCTGGAAGACCCGCGCCCCCCTGCTCGCGGTGCTCGGTTTGGCAGGCTGCCTTGCCGAGTCGGTGACCCCTGCGCCGACCGGGCCCGCGCCCCAGCCCACCGCCCCGCCGGTGGACGTGCACGCGGGCGCGGCCACCCCGGTGGCCCTGACCCCGCCGCCTGCGCTGCCCGAGGATCCGTACCGCCAGCGCCGGCGCATGGACCTCGACCAGCTGGACGCGGCGCTGAGGAGCGTGACCGGCGGCATCGGCTGGACCGAGCAGCGCGGGAACACCGAGGTGAACCTGTTCCAGGAGCTCTCCTCGACCCTCGGCAAGCCGGACTTCCTGCAGATCACCGAAGAGGACCTCGAGCCCTCCGCCATGTTCCAGAAGTTCCTGGACGACGCGGCCCGCTCGGCCTGCGCGAAGCTGATGGCGGAGGACCCGACCCGCGCCACCGAGGCCCGGACCTTCTTCGTCCACGCCGAGCCCCAGACCACCCTGGCCGAGGCCCCGGACATGGTGGTGGCGAACCTTCGATACCTCTTGCTCCGCTTCCACGGGCGCTCGGTGGGGCCCGACGCCCCCGAGCTGGAGCCCTGGCGGTGGCTGATGCAGTCGGCCGAGCACGTCACCGACGACCAGCCCACGGTCTGGCGCACCCTCTGCGTGGGCCTTTTGACCCACCCGGACTTCTACACCTACTGAGCCATGAGGAGCGCACCGATGAAGACCCAAGCATTCTCGCGCCGCGCCCTGCTGAGGGGCCTCGTGGCGGGTGGCGGCCTGGCCGCGTTCGGGGCCACCACCGCGTTCGAGCGCCTGGCCCGGGCGGCGGGCCAGGAGGGCCCCGACCTCTACTACGTGTTCGCGTACTTCAACGGGGGCTGGGACATCCTCCTCGGCCTGGATCCCCGGGATCCGGCCCGCTTCAACTCCGAGAACATGCGCACCACGAGGATCCAGCCGGCCTACGACCAGCTGGCGGAGCCCGACATGGTGCCGGTGGAGCGCGGCGGGGTGCTCTTCGGCCCCTACGCAGGCGGGCTTGCAGACCACGCCGACAAGGTCGCCATCGTCCGCGGCATGTCGATGGAGACCCTGACCCACGAGGCGGGGCGCCGGCGCTTCATCACCGGAAAGCCCCCGAGCGGCCTGCTCGCCCGCGGCTCCTCGGCCGCAACCCACCTTGCGGCGCGGATGGGGCAGGAGCAGCCGATCCCCAACCTGGCGATCCAGGTCGAGTCCTACAACGTCGACGAGCCCAACTTCGCCACCGGGCTGAAGGCGAACGGGGTGCCGGACCTGATCCGCGCCCTGCGGCCCACCGATCCCTCCTGGACCCGCGGCAGGCCCAGCAGCTGGACAACCTCCTGAAGACGGTCGCCCGCTGCGACACCGCCAAGGCCTCGCGCACCTGGCAGAGCGCGGAGGCGGCCCGGCTCAAGGCGAAGGACATGGCCTTCGGCGGCCTCGATGGTCTGTTCGACTTCTTCCGCCAGGATCCGGCGATGGAGGCGATCCGCGGGCACTACGCCATCCCGGCCGGGGCGGCGGGCCTGAGCTCGCCCGAGGCCCAGGCGGCGATGGCGGCCCAGGCGATCAAGGGCGGGGTGAGCCGCGCGGTGTCGATCCAGGTCGCGAGCGGCCTCGACACCCACTTTCAGGAGTGGGCGACCGACCAGGGCCCGCGCCAGCAGCGCGGCTTCGACGCGGTGGCGCGCCTGATCGAGGACCTCGCCGCCTCACCGTACCGGGACACCGGCGACAGCTGGCTCGACCACACGGTGATCGTGGGCTTCTCGGAGTTCTCGCGCACCGCGCTCCTGAACGCCCGCGAGGGCCGGGACCACAGCCTGACCAACGCCTGCTTCGTGGCGGGGGCGGGGATCCGGGGCGGGCAGGCCATCGGCCAATCCAGCGACCTCGGCATGGAGCCGATGCAGGTCGACTTGACGACGGGGCTGCCGAGCCCGGGCGGCGAGATCATCAAGCCCGAGCACGTGATCCAGACCCTCCTCCACAACGCCGGCTACACCGACGACTTCGCGGACCTGCGGGTCGGGCCGATCCCGATCCTGCGGCGGTGAAGACGCAGGTCTGAGCGGGCCAGTGTCTCGTCCCCGTCGCAAGAATGGGCGGGGACTGGATCTCGGCCGCCGGGGACGGCATGCTGGGATCGGGGATCCGCCCCTGGGAGCCGAAGACCATGCACAACCGTAAACGCGCTCGAACTGCTCGCGGGTTCTCCCTGCTGGAGATCGTGGTGGTCATCTCGATCGTGGGGATCCTGGCCGGGATCGCCATCCCGGCGTTCGGCACCCTCCGGCAGAAGGCGCAGCTCCGGTCCGCGGCGAACCGCCTGGTGGGGGACTTCAAGGAGGCCCGGGTCCTCGCGGGCAGCGGGCGTCAGAACATGCCGACCTGGCCGGCCAACGCCCGGGTCGAGATGGCGGGTATCCGCTTCATCAGCCCGACCCAGTACGCCATCTTCGCGGACAGCGACGCCACCGCCAACGGCAACGAAGTGCTGATCCGGGTCGTGGACATCACCGCCTACAACGACACCTTCCACTTCCTGCCCGGGCCCCCCGAGGTCCGTTTCCGGCGCTCGGGGACCCTCGTCGCACCACCCGACATCGACATCTTCATCCGGAACTCGAGCTCGAGCGAGCAGCGAACGGTTCCGGGTGACCTACGGCGGCAAGGTCTCCATTTTCTTGTAGGTTTGAGTGGGCCACGCCGGATCGTGCGCAGTCCCCTCCGAGGATTGCGGGGCAAACCAGGCGAAGGCTTGTGATCAGCGCTGGCCTCGGTTCTGCATACCGGGGCCCGGGTAGTAGAGGGTGTCGCTCCGGCCTGCGTGGGCCCGGGCAGCCAGACGGAGAGGTTGGGATGCTGAACACCGCACTTTTGTTCACCGTGGGCGGGTTGGTCTTGGGGCAGAGCACGTATCCGGACGAGGCGGATATCCTCAGGGGTCCGACCACCCGGCCGCAGATCGAGCTCGTCCTGGACGGGTCGGGCTCCATGGAGTGGAGCGAGTCGGTTCAGGGGACCTCCTGCAACTACTACTACGCGAACAACTGGGCCGCGAACGACCTCTTGATCGCGTCCTGCGGTGGCATGCCGGGTTGCCCGCCCTACGTACCCTGGAGCGGTCGCACCGCAAGTAACCCGGCCTATCCGCTCGCCAGCTTCGAGATGTTGCAAGCCAGCTTGACCGGGTGCCAGAACGCGACCGACGGCGTGCTGGACCAGTGGGCGAGCACGGTGAACTTCGCGATTCGTAGCTTCAGCGGGAGCTCGAACACGCTCCTCGCGAACTTTGGCTCCTCGCAGGCCTCGCTCGAGTCCGCGGTGTTGGGGATGACCTTCGGTGGGCCGACCCCGATGGCGCAGGCGTATGCCGCCGCCGCGGACCACATGCGCAACTACTTCAACAACAGCAACAGCTTGAGCTGTCGTCAGAACTACATCGTGCTCATGACGGACGGTGAAGGCAACGGCGGCTCGGCGACGATGTCCGCCGGCGTGGGCAACGCGTTGGTCAACTTCAACGACGTGGGTAGCGGAATGGGCACGCCCTACGCGGACGTGGCCGCCCGCCAGATCGTGTGGCAGGACTCCAACCCCACCCAGTACGTCGACGCCCTCCCCAGCGTCACCGGCACGCAGCCGATCAGGACCTACACCATCGAGTTCGGCAACATGGGTGGCACCGCGTCGACCGTGCTGAGCAACATGGCCTACAACGGCGACGGCCTGCCCTACAAGGCGAGCAGCTACCAGCAGCTGAACAACGCCTTCACCCAGATCATCCTCAGCATCGTGGCGCGCTCCAACGTGAGCTTCAGCCCCGGTACGGTGCAGAACGACGGCCTCTTCTCGGGCAACTACATCTACACGAGCGCCTTCCAGCCCTACCAGCGGGGCCCCTGGTTCGGCACGACCAAGAAGTACTGCGTGATCCCGCCCGTCCCGACCGACACCACCTGTCTGTTCGTCGACGATGGCCTCGGCAACCTGCTGACGAACACCCAGCCCCAGGACAAGTGGACCGGCACCCTCAGCCTCTCCGCGACCCAGGGCGGCACTGGGGAGAAGATCTGGACCAACCTCTTCGGCGTCGGCTCTGCCGGGTCCCCGCCGCCCTCCAACCCGCTGCGTCGGCGCAAGATCCTGACCTGGCGGCCGGGTACCAGCGGCTACATCGCGGTGGATGACACCTATCCGATGGCCGACAGCCTCGCGTCGACGACCTGCGCGCACTACTCGCTCCTCAACAAGCTCCACGGCTTCACGCCCGCGGTGAACGACTGCGCGAACAACGACTACTCACCCGTAGCCTTCGACGCGTGGCCCCTGGGCGACACCGTCCACGGCGACACCGTCATCCTGAAGTACACCAAGAACTGCGAGAACCCGGCCGGCGACCGGTGCTGGGTGGCCACCGTGGCCAACGACGGCATGCTCCACTTCTACAACGGCGCGACCGGTGTGGAGACCGCCGCGATCATCCCCGGGCACCTCTGGTCGGCGAACGATATCGGCATCCACCAGCTCAAGGATCTGGCCGACCAGCCCAACCTGAGCGAGATGCGCCGCTTCTACTTCGACGGCGGGGTGCGGCTCTATCACGTCGACACCAACGCCAACGGCATCATCGACACCGGCGAGACGGCCAAGCTGATCGCGGGCCTGGGCCGAGGCGGTCGCTCCTACGTCCTGTGGGACGTCTCGACCTTCAACGGCATCCCCACCACCGGACAGAACCCTCCGCAAGAGCTGATGGTGGACGAGGACTCGCCGTATCGGAACCTGCGCGAGACCTGGGCCGCCCCCTGGATCGGGCGCTACCGGCACTCCGACGGCAACCTCTATGACGTCGCGATCCTGCCGAGCGGTCACGATCGTGACCTCGACATCCCCACCGCCAACCTGGGCACCCTGGTGCCCGGCCTGCCGCCGCCCGGCGACACCAAGACCACCTCGCAGAACCTGGGGTGCTCGGCGTTCGGGTTGGATCCGCTGCTGTGCAACCCGCCGTCGCCGCCGATCTCCAACTCCGGCTGTGTGCCGTGCACGAACCTCGATCCCCTCACCTGCCCGCTGGGCTTGTTCGGGGTCACCGGCCCGACCTACTACTGCTACGACTGGCCGGGCTGGGCTCCGCTCGCGCCACCGCCGCTGAACACGTTCACCAACGGCTACGACGTCCTGCTTGGCCCGTACAGCTGGTCGGGCGGCTCCGCGGTCGCCTACCGGGTGGTGTTCGCGCACTTCAACCTGCAGCCCGGCGACTACATCTCGGTGCTCGACTCCCACCAGAACGAGGTGGGTCGGCTCACTGGCCAGCAGAACGGCGGGACCAGCCCGGTGTCGATGCCGTGGGTGAACGACAGCTCCTTCTACCTGCGCCTCGTGACGGACGGGGTGGACGACGCGCCGTCGACCGGCTTCTCCGTGCAGCGGATCGAGTTCGTCCGTCGCCACGGCTCGGCCCTGCCGAGCACCACCTGGCGCCCGTCGATCTTCGTGCAGGACCTCAACCGCTGGAACGGCCCCACCGGGAACTCGGCCAACAACTTCCCGTCGCGGCCCGCGGCCGGGGACACGCGTCAGCAGAGCGGCTTGCTGCTGCGGATCACCTCCGACTGCGAGGGCCTGA
This sequence comes from Deltaproteobacteria bacterium, assembly GCA_020632995.1. Taxonomy (GTDB): domain Bacteria; phylum Myxococcota; class Kuafuiibacteriia; order Kuafuiibacteriales; family Kuafuiibacteriaceae; genus JACKEN01. Next base: position 88,383 of record JACKEN010000014.1, read on the forward strand.
CCGGACCGAACGAGCTCTGCCTCGACACCAACAGCTTCAACGCCGACGCGACACCGATGGCCGACCTCGCGTACATGACCTGCCCCATCTCCGCCGAGCCCTCGGCGTTGGTGGAGGGTGGCCTCCTGACCGCCATCTACTGGGGTGACGAGTGCGGTCAGATCTTCCGCGCCTCGCGTGACTCGAGCGGCGCCTGGAGCACTCGCCGCCTGCTCCGGACCAACCAGGCCCAGGCGGGTGGCGCCCCCATCGTCGCGGCGTCCAAGGACCTGCGCAGGATCTTCACCCGCCTCGAGCTGGTGCTCTCCACCTGCAACGGCGGCCGGGCGGTCGGCGTCTACTTCGGCACTGGCAACGTCCAGCGCCCGGCCGAGGTCGACGAGTTCACGACGACCGCCCCGGCGACCTTCCCCGGCATGCAGGCGTCCACCAAGCCCACCGATCTGATGGGCGTGGTCTGGGACCACTACGCCCTGCCGCAGGACGCGGGCCCCGAGGACCTCGAGAACATCACCAGCGCGGTGCAGGTCGCTGATCCGCGGTCCGGCCCGGCGGTGAATGGTTGGATCATCGAGCTCAAGGCCGATGAGAAGGTGCTGCGCGACCCGGTGGTGCTGGACGGCGTCGCGTACTTCAAGACCTACAAGCCCGTGGCTGCAGCGACCGAGTGCAACCCGGCCGTGGGTCTCGAGTACATCTACGCTACGAACAACTGCACCGGCCGCCCGGTGGCAGACGCCAATGGAAACGGAACCGCGGAGGTTGCGGATCGCCTCGTGGGGGGCAGCGTCAACGACATCGGCGGCGATCTGCTGCTGTTCACCCCGCAGAAGGGCGAGGCCTTCGTGACCAACGCGAACACCGCATACCAGGAGACCGCAGCGCTGCCCAACAGGGGCAAGGTCCGGCCGGTCCGCTTCTTCTTGTGGCGGACCACGGTGGACGCGCTGTGAGGGGAGGCATTTCGATGAAGGCGATCAACATCCTCGCATCCACGGTGGCGGTGCTGCTGGTGGCGTCCTCCGCCACCGCAGGCCCCAGCAAGCCCGGCACCACCGAGCTTCGAAAGCCGGACAAGAAGGCGGCGCTCGAGGAGAAGACCGAGCTGGCTGGGCCGCAGGACGCGAAGACGCGCCCCCGGCTCGAGCCGATCGCTTCCACCCCTGCCCAGAGGCCGCTACCTGCCCCGATTCAACGCCGGACGACCGACGTCGTCCCGAGCGGCAAGGTGAACGAGGTCGAGGGCATCCTCGCGGGCTTCAACGACGGCCTCGTTGCGTTGGATGAGCCGCTCTCGGCCGAGTACGTCGCCCTGATCGCGAAGCTGAAGCAGGTGCCGGTCTCGTCGGTGCCGAAGGTCCTGCGCCGGAACTACCGCGTGGACGCGAGCATGTCGCGGCTCCGCCTCGAGCGGCGCGTGGGTGATCGAGTTCGCCTCAAGCTGGGCAGGGACGCCAACACGATCCCGTTCGTGATCGACGTGTCCGACGCCAAGAAGTAGCCCGCCTGCCCGTTCGTGGCGCGACCGCTTGGTTCGCGCTACCATCCCCACATGCTGAACCGCGCGGTGCTCGCGTCGCTCCTGGTGGTGAGCGGCGGTTGTGCCGAGGTCGTGGTGGTGCCGTTGCCGGAGGAACTCGCGAGAGACCCCGTGCCTGCAGGCGGTACCCTCTGCATGGTGATGGAGCACGACTGCAGCGAGTGGCGAGCCTACGGGACGCGGCACAACGATGGCGAGAGCACGAGCTGGACCTTTCCGTACCGGCCCCCTGCCTCGAATCCGCGCTACCTCTTGCAGGCTGACTGTGGCAGCCCCACGTCGACCACTTCATGGACCGAGTCGGGCTCGTTGGGTATGGAGTGCAAGTCCAATCCAGCAGCGCATCTGAGCGACTTCTGGAGCGCCGACCGGGCGTGGCAGTACGATCCTGGATCGGGCTGGAACCTACGCAAGGAAACCAAAAAGCTCACCTGGGAGCACAAAGTCGCGCCTCCCCCTCCGGTGCTTTGGCAGAACCGGTACGTGCTCGTGGCGGCCCCCAGCGGGGTAAGCGAGGTTTGGATGGCGCCGGAGAGCTCGCCGCTCGACTTGGACACACTCAACGATGCTCTTGGTGATGTCCTTGCCCTGGCAGTCGATCAGGCCACGGGCACGCTCTACGTCTTGGACGGTACTGGAGAGCTGGCTACGGTGGAGATGATGCCGGATACCCCTGTGGTCACCCGCCGTGTTCGGTTGGTGGGCGAAGGTGGCGATGAGGACTACGACGCCGCAGCCCTAGACGTGCGCAACGGCGAACTCGCAGCGATTCTGAGGCGCTTCGACATGGTGGGGTACGGGCACGACAGGTTCTTTGCGAATGCAGGCACGATTGTTCCTGCCTCAACATCCTCGTCTGCGACGAATCGGCCGTACGTGGTGCTGCGTGACGATAGAGCCTTCTACTTGGCCGCTAGCATCCCTGTGCGATGTAGCGACATCGAGTGCACACCGTTCCCGCTCGCGGCGTCGGCGGTTCAGGTCATGGGCGGGACGGAGTCAGGAGTATGGCTGAGCGGCTACGACGGCAGTCTCGGTGGACTCTGGGAATTGTCGGATGAGGGGCCAACACTGGAAATCCCGCGACTCGAATACGAGGACCTCATCGAGGAGGGGCTTCTCGGGTGGGACCAGGACGGAGGGTCCACGGCCGTGATGACCGTGAAGCAGGTCTTCTTCAGCGACTCGTCGCCGAAGCCCTCTGTCGGCCCGTTCCCTTTGGGCTCTGAATACGACCCGTCCGTTATTGGTATCGATACCGTTGGGTATGTCTTGCATACCGACTGGAGTAGCGGGGGCGCAGCCATTCTCATGGACTGGAGACGGCTGGGCGAGAGCTGGCAGGGACGGAGCCGCTGGTTCAGGTACCGAGACCCTGGTGCTCCTGACTGAGACCGGCGTATCGTGATCGCGCGATGTTCCATGTGACACCGCTTGGCGGGTGAGCAGCCGAGATGGCAGCTGGCGCATCGTGTGCAGAGGAGGTGGACGATGAAGAGCGAAGTTCGATGGCTGGTCACGACCTCGATCTCGTTGCTAGCCATGGGCGCCAGCGGCTTCAAGTGCGATCAAGTCGAGGTGCAGTGCCGTGACATCGCGCTGTCTGTGGTCCCGGGCGACACCGCATCACTGGACGTCCTACCATGCCTCTACGACAATCGAACGGGCTGGGATCCGAAAGCCGACGAGCTCGCTCGCTTCGCCTTCGTTGGCATTCCGGATTGGCTCTCCTACAGCTTCGAAGCATGCGAGCTCCAACCGGCTGATTGCCGCCCTGGGCTGGTCTTCAAGGCATCAGACGACGCCCCAATCACAAGCCCATCGAACGGACCAGCGACCTTCAGCTATACCTATACGGATCCGATCAAGCTCCCCTTTGGCGCTGGCGCCACGATCACGGTGGCAGTCCGTCCTTCCGATTCTCACCAGCTGACCATCGAGTCAGAGGGCGTCGGCAAAGTCCTGGTGGTGCGCAATGGAGTTCCTCTTGACCCCGTAACCCCGCCGTGGTCGGCGCCCATAGAGTCGGACCACCCCGGAGTCCAGGTTACGGCGCAGGAGATTGATAGGTTCCTACGCTGGGAAGGCGACTGTCAGTCCCTCAACAAGACCACAACAGTGATCGTCGACCAGGACAGAACCTGCAAGGTGGTCTTCGAGAAGAGGGATGTCGAACACAGGGACCCCGTGGATACATACATTTACGTCCATGGAGCGGGGGTCGTTTATGCGAACGGCGAGGAGGTCACGTCCAACCCGGTGACGCTCGACACCGTAACCGCACGCCTTGTGACAATGCCAGCAGAGGGCAACGTTGTAGCCCGTTGGAGCGGTGCCTGCCAGGCTGATGACGAGGACATCTCGATAGCGACGATGAGTGTCAGCGATGGCGCTGTCTGCGAGGTCTACTTCGAGCCCGCCTACACTCTGACAGTGTATCGCGAAGGCCCTACGGACCTCCGCCGCACCATTACGATGCCCGGTCGCATTGGGATATGCGTCGAGGGCGGTAGCTGTACATTCACCGTCCCTGCCGGCGAGTGCGCCGTGGCCGCACCAGCGGTCGGGGGGGTGGACGCCGCCACTGCCCAGGTCGAGTGGAGCGGGGCCTGCGCGCCTGCGATCGGCCCCTCAACGACAGTCAATGTAGCCGGCGACACGGCCTGCACGGCCACTTTCACCGTGCCGGACCCGTTCCTGATGATCGAAACATGGACGTGTGTCTGGTCCCCGTGGATCCAATCCGGTCATCCAGGTGACGCAGAGCCGCCGGTGGGGTGGCGAGGACGCGGTCAAATATCCAGATCCGACTCGTGCGGCTGACGAGTCGCAGAGTCTACTCGATTGCAGCCTGCCCGAAGTTGATCACAGATGCAACCTCGGCGCGTCATCAAATCGCCTCGGCCTCTTGGTCCCGGGCTTCGCGTAGTCGCAACATCCTAGTCTCCCGATGGTGGTTCATCGCCGTCACACACGCCACGCCGGACTGATTGGCGGCGAAGTGACCAACATACTCAGGTGGGAGACCCCCGTAGTGGGTGGGTCAGCTGCGTATCGAGTGGATATTCACGACTCGTGTAACGACGTGTCGAGTGCCACGATCCGGATTCAGGCCACCCCGCCCTGAGTCCTGCGTAGAGAAGTTCCGTTCCGCCTGTAGTCGCGGCGAGTTCCACCTGGCCGGGGTGGCAACATCGGTTGCGTGCGGTCAACTGGACGTTTCCAGACAGGCGGCCTCCAGGGTTCGCTTCTCAGTGAGCGCCGCCATCGGTGGGGCTTCATGGCGCTTGCACAGGGATCTGCTGCTTTAATGCCCATAGCCTGCGCCGAACGCTGGCTCCAGGCCCGGACGACGACCGTCTTGGTGCACTCAAGCACTTCCAGAAACCTTGAGGCCGCGTCGTAACGGCCTGGTGCGGGATGTGCAGACCCCCACCCCGGCCATGAGCATGCGCAGGCGTTCCGAGCAGGCTGGGTTCTCGCTTATCGAGGCCATGATCTCGGCTGCGATCCTGGGGTTGGCGCTGATGGGGCTGGTGCAGCTCCACAAGACGTCGATCCAGGGCACGGTGAAGGCCACGGCGATGGGCCGGGCGTCTGAGGTGGCGCGGCAGCTGGCGGAGACGGCGTCGTCGGTGGACTTCGCCGACCTGCCCCCGTGTCTGCCGGGGGCGGGCCCGGCGGGGGCGGTGCTGGGCCTGGCGCCCCAGGGGTGCCGGGGCAGCATCGCGCCGAGCACGGTCTGGGCGGGTCAGAAGGCCAACGGCTGCACCTACTACGTGGAGAGCGCGGCGATCCCCAGCGTCGACCCGGGCTACAACCCGGATGGCGCGGTCAACCCGACGTTGAAGTATCGGGTGGACATCGCGGTGTCCCAGCACCCGGACAACGGGGTGCCGCCCAGCAACTATCCTGACACCGCGGTCGTGACGGTCTGGGTGTGCTGGGAAGACGAGCGGGGCATCGTGCAAGAGCTGAGCACGACCCGCCTGGTGACCTCGGGGCTATGATGCGCGCAAGAACCAAGACCTCTCGGCGTACCCAGCGCGGCTTGACGCTGCTCGAGCTGCTGGTCGGCGTGTTCATCGCGATCTTCCTGACCGCGGCGGCGGTGGCGTTCGCGGCCCACGAGACCCGGCTGATGGGGGTCTCGCAGGCTCGGCTCGAGGCGTCCTCGGCCGGGCGCGCGGCCCTCGACCTGCTCGCGGACGACCTGGCCATGGCCGGGGCCGGGGTGGGGCACTTCGAGAACGGTGACTTCGCGGGCGTCGACCTCGGGCCCTTCACCATCGACCTCTGCAACTTCAACGTCGACGGGCTCCCGCTCGGGTTCAACCCGCCCCTGCCGCTCCCCTTGGGCGCGGGCACGGACCTCAACCTCATGACGGTGGACGCGACCGGACTCGCGCAGGCGCCCTACACCCTGCGGAGCTCCGACATCGGGATCCGCTTCGCGGATGGGGCCTATACCACCATCGCTCAGTACAACTCCGCGGGTGCAGGCCAGTTCTGCCTCGCCCCGGGCTTGCTCGTGAACGGGCAGCCCAATCCCTCGACCATCAGCTTCAAGGCCAACGAGCTGGCGGTGATGCGGACGGCGGACGGGTTGGCCGCCCGCACCGTGCAGGTGCTCAGCCCGAACACCCTCGCGGCGTGCAGTTTCGGGGTGTGCGCGGGCGGGTGTGCGGACTTCGCCTTCGCGGCGACCGCCGACTTCCAGAGCTCGGCCAACGTCGCTGGCCTCGAGTACCAGGGCGGCGAGCTCCAGGGCGGGTTCAAGCAGATCGCGTGGTTCATCGCCTCCGATGGCACCAACGGCACCTTGCGGCGGTACGACACGACGATCGGGCCCTGCCCTGGCCGCGGGAACGCGGCGGGGGGCTCGGTGGTGGACAACGCGGAGACCCTCCAGGCGCAGATGTATCAGTACATCACCGACCCTGCGGTGTTCGCGGGCGCGCCCGCCTGGGTGAACGTGGGGCAGTCCAACGTCAACACCCGCTTCCAGGACCCGCGTGGACCTCGAGCTGGTGGTGCGCGCGGCGCGCTCGGTGGAGCGCATGCGCGACCCGACCCGCCTGCTCCTGCAGACCGGCGCCTGCGTCCCCAACCTCGCTGGCTGTGGGACCCAGGTCGACTTTGGTGATCGCGAGGTCTTCCGGACCAGCGTCGAGATCAAGAACGCGATGTTCTAGGAGCGACCCAGGCATGACTCCACGTAGAAGACACCAACCTCAGGCCCGCGGCTTCGCCCTCCTCGTGGTCGTGCTCCTGGTGGCGCTCATCGCGGTGACCGCGGTGGCGCTCCTCGACATGGTGCAGGTCGACTTGCGCGTCGTGGGCCAGCAGCGGCGGAGCACCGAGGCAGAGGCGCTCGCGGTGGGCGCCATGATCGAGGTCGTCTCGGACGACACCCTGCCGATCCAGCTCCCGAGCCTCCCAGACCCTGCCAACCTGCCCCTGCTCAGCTACCAGTACGCGGGCAACACGGGGGCGGGCTACCAGCGGGATCCGATGAACCGCTTCGCGACCTCCGCCATGACCCCGGTCAACAGCGCGTACGTGCGTGACGTGGGCACCAACCTCGAGGCCGGCTACGAGGCGTTCGCCGACCTCCTCCGGGTCTCCAACCCGCAGGACACCGGCCTCACCAAGGCCCAGACGCTCACCTACGAGCTCACCGTGAGGGGCAACGTCAACGCCGCCGACTCCACCAAGGAGGTCCGCGCCCAGGTGCAGCGCGTGGTCGCCACCCAGAACGGTACCCTCCTGACCTCCGTCCACGCCCGCTAGCGCCCACTAAGCGCCCACTAGCGCCCAAGAGCCCTGGCCCCTCTGGGGTTGGTGCCCGGTTCGTGGGCACGGTAGCATCCCGCCCGCCCATGGACGTCTCCGTGGTGATCCCATGCCTGGATGAGGCCGCCACGGTGGGCCGCGTGGTCGCCGAAGCGCGCGCCGCGCTCGCCTCGAGCGGGCTGGCCTTCGAGGTCATCGTGGTGGACGACGGCTCCGAGGACGGGTCCGCCGATGCCGCCACCGCCGCGGGGGCCCGGGTCGTGCCCACCGGGGGCCGCCGGACTGGGGTGGGGGTGGCGTGGTCCACCGGGGTGGAGGCGGCCCAGGGGCGCTGGGTGGTGTTCCTGGACGCGGACGGTGAGCACGACCCCGCGGCCATCCCCGCCCTCCTCGAACCCCTGGCCCGAGGCCCGGCCCTCGTGCTCGGGAGCCGCGCCCTCGGCGGCTACGACGCGGGGGCCCGGGGCTGGCTCCATCGGAGCTTCGGGACCCCGCTCCTCACCGCCCTCCTCAACCACTACTTCCGGACCCGCATCACCGACTGCAACACCGGCTTTCGCGCCATCCCGCGCGCGGCGTTCCTCGACCTCGACGTGCGCGCACCGGGCTTCGAGCTGGCCTCCGAGCTCATCGCCCTCGCCGCCCTCGCCGAGCTCCCCATCGTGGAGGTCCCGGTGCGCCAGCGGCAGGGGCCCGAGGGGCGTCAACCGCACTTGCGGCGCTGGCGCGACGGTTGGCGGCACCTCAAGACCATCGTGCTGCACGCCCCCGACCGGGTGCTCCTACGGCCGGGCCTCGCCGCCCTGATCCTCGGCGCGCTGCTGTTCCTGCCCCAGCTGGCCGGCCCGGTGCACCTCGGCCCGCTGGTGATGGACATCCACCTCATGATCCTCGGCGCGCTCCTGTTGTTCATCGGGGTGGAGATGACCGGCTCGGCCGCGGTGTGCGCCGCCCTCGGCGGGAGCGCCGGCCGGGGTACCGGAGCCCGCTCCTCGAGCCTGGCCGCCCGCTTCACCCTCGACCACGTCCTCCCCATCGCCGGGCTCGTCTTCGCGGCGGGCCTCCTCGGCGACCTCGCGGTGGTGGTGCGGAGCGGCCTGAACGGCTGGCAAGGGATCATGGAGCCGCGCCTGGCCCTGATCGGCACCACCGGGATGGGGGTGGCGGTGCAGCTGGTGGTGCTGTCGTTCGTGCACACCGTGGTGGTCAGCCAGGGCCGCGGGCGTGATCGAGCCACGAGGTCGGATTAGTCGGATCCGTGACTGGGATTGGGCAGTTGGACTCTGGGCGAGCCCGAACAAAATTTCGCCCATCTGAAAGATCAGACCGCTTGGATCCAGCCCAGAAGAGCCGATTTCAATCAGTGATGTGGCCCACTGCGCCGACGCCGCACGTCATCGGTCCGCCCGACTCCGCGCCCGAGCCCGACGTCGCCCACGCGGTGCAGATCGCCCCGGGTCTGGTGGGTGGGCGAGCTCCTGGAGGGTGACGAGTTCCAGTGCCACGCCTACCTGGTGGAGCAGGGGGACGAGTCCGTCCTGATCGACGCCGGCGCCGCGCCGTCGTTCCGGCATGTGTTGGCCAAGGTGGAGGAGGTGGTGCCCCTCGCCTCGATCCGGTGGTTCGTGGTGCACCACCCCGACCCGGACATCACCGGGTGCTTGCCCCTCCTCGACCAGCTGGTGACCCGCCCCGACGCGGCGGTGGTGACGCACTGGCGGGCGGAGGCGCTCCTCAAGCACTACGGCCTCGACCTCCCGTTCTGGCGGGTCGAGGAGCACGGCTGGGCCCTGCCCCTCGAGGACCGCACGCTGCAGTTCGTCCTGACGCCCTACCTCCACTTCCCCGGCGCCTTCGTCACCTTCGATCCCGCCTCCGGCACCCTCTTCTCGTCCGACCTCTTCGGCGCCTTCACCCCGGAGCCCAGGCTCCACGTGCAGGACGAGCGGTACTTCGAGGGCATGCGCCTGTTCCATGAGCACTACATGCCCAGCCAGGAGATCCTCCAGCACGGGCTGGCCGAGCTGGAGCCCCTGCCGATCCAGCGGATCGCACCCCAGCACGGCGGCGTCATCCCCGAGGCCCTGGTGCGCCCGGCCATGGCGTTCCTCGACAAGGTGGAGTGCGGTCTCTACCTGTCCTCCAAGCACGACCACGACGTGCGGCGCATGTCCGCGGTCAACCGGGCCCTTCGGCAGGCGGTGCGCCTGCTGACGGTGACCCACCAGCTCCCCGAGCTGGTCCAGGGGCTCACCGAGATCGTGCAGGATGTCTTGCCGGTGAGGGACATCCAGCTCTACGGATCATGGGCGGACGGGCTGATGCTCCTCGACTCCGCTACCCGCTTCCGGGGGGTGCCCGCCGCCCTTCCCAACCACCTGGCGCCCTGGATGGGCATCTGTCGCGACAGGTGGTCGCCCGCGACGTCCTTCATCACCGATCCGGAGGGGGCGCCCCTCGTGGCGCTGCCGCTGTTCTCGATGGAGGGCGAGTGCGCAAGGCATCTTGCGGTGCTCGAGCTGTCGGCCCCGATCGAGGCGGACGCCCTCGCCGTCCACATCCTCGAGGAGCTCAGCACCCCCCTCGAGGTGGCCCTGGACCGGGAGATGCTCCTCCGAGAGGTGCAGCAGCGGCGCCAGGAGCTCTACGAGCTGGCCACCCGCGACGCCCTCACCGGCCTCTACAACCGCCACTACTTCCACGGGGCGGCGGCGCGCATGGCGGCGCTCCAGGATCGCGGGCGGGGGGGGACCCTGGTGGTGTCGATGCTGGACATCGACCGCTTCAAGGACATCAACGACACCTTCGGGCACGCCGCGGGTGACATCGTCCTCGCCCGGCTCGCGCTGGCCCTGCAGGAGACCATCCGGGAGGAAGACCTCGCCGTCCGGATGGGCGGCGAGGAGATCGCGGTGTTCCACCTCCACCATCCGCACACGGACGACGAGGAGGAGCTGGCCGAGCGCATCCGGCAGGCCACCGAGGCCCTGGACTTCGGCCCGCTGTTGGGTGGCCGCAAGATCACCCTGAGCGGTGGGGTGGCCGCGCGGCGCCCGCGGGAATCCCTGGACTCGGTCCTCCAGCGGGCGGACCAGGCCCTGTACGCGGCGAAGCAGGCGGGGCGGAACCGCGTCATCGTCGCCGCCGAGCTCGAGGCTGAGCCGCTGCCGAGCGCGGTGGGTCACCCCCTCCGCCGGCCTTCTCAGGTTGGGGCCCCGCTCCGGGGCGGGATGGCCGCGCTGCGTCCGCCCTCTCGCTTCCGGGTTCCCCGGCGCGGCGGGGTTGAGTAGGCTCTGGCCCACGTGGCACGCGCCCCCCTGGTCCCGCACTCTACCCTCGGTCCCTTCACCCTGGAGCAGAAGCTCGCGGTCGGCGGGATGGCGGAGATCTGGGCCGCGCAGCAGGTGCTCCACAACGGCGAGACCCGCCGGGTGGCGCTCAAGGTGATGATGGGCGCCCACGCCCCCGACACCCACTTTCGCGACATGTTCATGGACGAGGTGAGCATCGCGTGCCGCCTCGAGCACCCCAACATCGTGCGCGTCTACTCGGGTGACGAGGTGGAGGGGCACCTGCTCCAGGTCCTCGAGCGGGTGGACGGGATCGACGTGCGTCGGCTCCTGAGCGCGCTCTCGCGCGAGGGCGTGGGCTTCCCGGTGCCGTTCGCGCTCATGATCGCGCGGGACATGGCCCGCGGTCTGGCCTACGCCCACCAGTGCCGCACGCCGCAGGGGCAGCCGATGAACATCGTCCACCGGGACGTCTCGCCCCACAACGTGATGGTCACCCGCGCGGGGCACGCCCAGGTGCTGGACTTCGGCATCGCCCGGGCGGAGGACCGCCTCGCCCGCACCCGGACCGGGGTGGTGAAGGGCAAGCTGGCTTACATGGCGCCTGAGCAGGCCCAGGGCTTCGCGACCGACGCGCGCACCGACATCTTCTCGGCCGGGGTGGTGCTGTGGGAGATGCTGGCGATGCGGCGCCTCTTCCGGGCCGAGTCCGACACCGAGACCCTCCGCATGGTGGTCAACGCCGACGTGCCGCCGATCCGAGGCGAGAACCCGGACGTCCCCGACGAGGCGGCCGCGGTGCTCCACACCATGCTCGCGGCCCACCCCGAAGATCGGCTCCGCAGCATGTACGAGGTGGAGCGGAGCCTGAACCGCGCCATGGGCCGCAACTACGCCGCGGACCAGGTGCGGCCCGCCGCCCTCGCGGCGTGGATCTCACCCTATCTCACCGCGGTCACCGCCAAGGCCCGGCGCAAGACGATGGTGCTCCCGGCCGAGCAGCCCGAGCACCGCACCGGCGTCACCCTCTCTGCCGGGCCCACCTCACCGTCGGATCCGTCGGCGCCCACCGACCCGGATCCCACCACCCGGGTGGACATCGAGCCCCCGGTCTTCGAGTAGGCGCGACCCATGTTGGGCGAGGTGCTGGACGGGCGCTACCGCATCGTCGACGTGCTGGGCCGTGGCGGCATCGCCATCGTCTATCGCGCCCAGCAGCTCCTGGTGCACGAGCGCGACGTGGCGGTGAAGATCCTGACCTCCACCCGCGCCTCGACCGCCCAGCGCTTCGAGACCGAGGCCCGCATCATCGCCCGCCTCCGGCATCCGAACACCCTGAAGCTCCTCGACTCCGGGCGCACGCCGGACGGCCGCCTGTACCTGGTGACGGAGTGCCTGCACGGCACCTCGCTCGCCCAGCGCCTCGCCGATGGCCCGATCTCGGCCCTGGCGACCGTGCGGATCATGGCCCAGGTGGCGGAGGCCCTCATCGAGGCCCACGAGGAGGGCGTCATCCACCGCGACCTCAAGCCCGGGAACATCTTCCTGGAGCAGGTGGGGTCCCAGGAGGTGGTGAAGGTCCTCGACTTCGGCATCGCGAAGCTGGTGGACGCCAACAGCATCACCGCCCCGATGATGATCTTCGGGACGCCCGGCTTCATGGCCCCCGAGCAGTGCCTGGGACAGACGGTGGACGGCCGCACCGACCTCTACGCGCTGGGGGTCATCGGCTACCTGTGCCTGTCCGGGCGGCTCCCGGTGGACGGCAGCTCGGTGGAGCAGGTGGTGGCCCTGACGATCGAGCGCGATCCCATGCCCCTGGGGCGCCTGCCCGGGCTCGAGGACCTCGATCCCCTCCTCGAGGGCCTGATCATGCAGCTGCTGGCCAAGGACCCCCGGGACCGCCTCCCGGACGCGGCGGCGGTGGCCGACGCCTGCTGGCGCATCGAGCGGGCCGCGGGCGGCACGGACCCGGTGCCCATCCCTGGCCACAGCGTGGCGGCGCCTTCGGACGAGGCGCCGACTCCGGAGGCACCCACCCCGGAGGAGGACCCGGGCGACGAGACCGAGCTGGCGCCCATCACTCGGCCCGACACCCCGGCGGACCGGCCCGACCCCACCCTGCTGCTCCCGCCGCGCTCCGGGCCCTCGCCCGCGGCCGAGGTCGGCTCCGGCCCCTCGGCCCGCGCCGCCGCGCCGCGGCCGCGCTCGGACTCCACCATGCCCCCGCTCGCGGCCACCGAGCCCAGCTCGCAACTCCTGTTGCAGGCCCGCCGGCGCCGGATGCGCCGGCAGCTCACCCTGGCGGTGGGGAGCGCGGTGGTGGTGGGGGCGCTGGCCACCCTGCTGGTGGCGCTCCTGATGCGCTAGCGTACGTAATCCAGCTTGCGCTTCTTGTGGAGCTCCGCGCCGTACGTGCGGACCCACGCGAGCTCCTCCTCCGGCAAGGGACCTTGCTCGAGCGCGCGCATGTTCTCCTCGAGCTGGGCCCGGTCCTTGGGCCCGCTGAGGACCACGTGGACCGCGCTGTTGCTGAGGACGAAGCGGTAGCACAGGGCCGGGGTGAGGGGCGGCGGGCCGGCCTCGGCGCCGGGCCAGGGCGGCACCTCGATGCCCTTCACCGGGCGCACCAGCTGACCCCACGCCAGCGCGGTGTAGGCCACCACCGCGGGGTTGCGGGCCGCGAGGTGGGGGAAGATGTCCCGCTCCGCCCCGGGGTGCTTGGCGTTGTAGCGGATCATGAGCAGGTCGATCGGCGAGTCCTCGGCGAGGCGCCCGGCCCGCGGCCGATCGTGGATGCTGGTGCCGATCGCCCTGAGCTTCCCCTCCGCCTTCAGCTTGAGGAGGGCCTCGTAGATGCCCGCGCTCTCCCGCGAGGTGACCCCGAGCCAGCCCAGCTTGAAGACGTCGAGGTAGTCGGTGCGGAGCTTGCGCAAGGCACCTTCCACGCTGCGGCGGACCTGCCAGCCGGCCATCGCCATGCCGAGCATGGCCACCACGTGGGCCTCGCGGTCCTTGTGGATCACGTCCCGGATCCCTTCGGTCACGTTCTTGAAGGACACGCCGTAGACCCAGTAGTTCATGCCCCGCTCCGCCGCCCAACGGACGTCGTCGGAGTCGGCGCCGAAGTTGCCGGCCAGGCCCATGCGGAGGACGGGTTTGTCCACCACCGGGAGGTGCGCGTGGGTGAAGTCGGAGGTCATGGCGGGGCGATGTTGGACCCTTCGGAGGCCGGGCAGAAGGGGGCGCCCCGATCCCCCTCCAAGGGGGCCCTGGAGAGCGGCTCAGACTGGGCCTAAGTGGTCGGCATCAGACATGCTTTTCGCGTTGGCGGGATCGACTCGGCGTGCTAGCGTGCCCCGTCTTGTCCAACGAGGAGACCACGACACCGGCAGGCCCTGAGGGCGAGGACTTCAAGGTCCGCAGCCTCGAGCGGAAGACCGACACTTCGGAGCGCAAGGAGTACACCGGCGCGTCCATCGAGGTGCTCGAGGGGCTCGAGGCGGTGCGCCTGCGTCCCGGCATGTACATCGGCGAGACCGACGTCACGGGCCTGCACCACCTGGTCTACGAGGTGGTCGACAACTCGGTCGACGAGGCCCTGGCCGGGCACGCCACCCACGTGGCGATCACCATCCACGTCGACGGCAGCCTCACCGTCTCCGACGACGGCCGCGGCATCCCGGTGGAGTGGAAGCCGGACCAGAACAAGAGCGCGGCCGAGGTCGTGATGACCGTCCTGCACGCGGGCGGCAAGTTCTCCAGCGACTCCTACAAGGTGTCGGCCGGTCTGCACGGGGTGGGCGTGTCCTGCGTGAACGCGCTCTCCGAGTGGCTCCAGCTCGAGATCCACCGCAAGGGCCGCATACACACCATGCGCTTCGAGCGCGGCAAGCCGGTCACCGCGTCCGGCACCCCCGACGCGCCGCTGACGGTGTCGGGCGAGACCAGCCAGACCGGCACCATCGTCACCTTCAAGCCCGACAAGGAGATCTTCAGCACGGTCACCTTCAACTACGACCGGCTGGCGACCCGCATGTCGCAGCTCGCGTTCCTCAACAAGGGGCTGCGGGTCGACATGGTCGACGAGCGCGACGAGCGCAAGGACACCTTCATCTACGAGGGCGGCATCGTCTCCTACGTCGAGCACCTCAACCGGCACCGCGAGCCGCTCCACCGGGACATCATGTACTTCTCGTCCTTGATGGAGGTCTCCGGCTCCGACAACGAGCCGGTCGAAGTCGACGTCGAGGTCGCCCTGCAGTGGACCTCCGCCTACAACGAGCTGATCTACTGCTTCGCCAACAACGTCTACAACGACGAGGGCGGCACCCACGCCATCGGCCTGCGCTCCGCGCTCACCCGGAGCATCAACAGCTACGCCCAGAAGGAGAACCTCCTGAAGGGCATGAAGGAGCCCCCGACCGGCGACGACGTGCGCGAGGGGCTCACCGCGGTGGTGTCGGTGAAGATGTCGGACCCCAAGTTCGACAGCCAGCCGAAGCACAAGCTCCTCAACACCGAGGCCAAGAGCGCGGTGGAGTCGCTCCTCAACCAGAAGCTGACCGCGTACCTGCTCGAGAACCCCGGCATCTCCAAGACGGTGGTGGGCAAGTGCTGTGACGCGGCCCGGGCCCGCATCGCGGCCCGCAAGGCGCGCGAGATGGTGCAGCGGAAGAACGCGCTGGAGTCCTCTTCGCTCCCCGGCAAGCTCGCGGACTGCCAGGAGAAGGACCCGACCAAGTGCGAGATCTACATCGTCGAGGGTGAGTCCGCCGGCGGCTCCGCCAAGCAGGGGCGGGACCGCAAGTTCCAGGCGATCCTCCCCCTGAAGGGCAAGATCCTGAACGTAGAGAAGGCCCGGGTCGACAAGATGCTCTCCTCGCAGGAGATCGTGGCCCTGGTGACCGCGCTGGGCACCGGCATCGGCACCGAGAACTTCGACATCAACCGCCTGCGCTACGGCCGGGTCATCATCATGACCGACGCCGACGTGGACGGCAGCCACATCCGGACCCTGCTGTTGACCTTCTTCTATCGGCAGATGCCGCAGCTGGTGGAGCAGGGGCACCTGTTCATCGCGCAGCCGCCGCTCTACCGCGCCACCCGCAACAAGAAGGAGACCTACCTCAAGGACGACGACGCCAAGGCGGACTACGTGCTGTCCCTCGGTGTGCAAGGTGTCCTGCTGACCCCGACCGCGGGCGGGGTGGTGGAGGGCGAGCACCTCAAGAACGTGGCCAAGAACGTGCTCCGCTACCGCGAGACCCTGCGGGTGGTGGACCGGCGCCGGGACCTGCGCCTGGTGGACGCCCTCGTGCGCTCCACCTCGCTGTCGCTGGAGATGCTCCGGCCGAAGAGCTCGGTCGGCACCCAGGTCTCGGGCGGGGTCGACGTCGAGGCGCTGGAGCGGGACGTCATCGCGCCCCTCAAGGCCTACCTGGCCTCGCACTACCCCGAGGTGATCACGAAGCTGGGGGCCGAGATCGTGACCCGGGAGCACGGGGCGGAGCTGGTCTTCGAGTCCCGCCGCCAGGGCGCGCGCCGCAAGACCGTGGTCGACCCGGTGTTCCTGGCCAGCCGCGACTTCCTGCGCCTGCAGCAGCTGGCGA
The DNA here is from genome assembly GCA_020632995.1 of Deltaproteobacteria bacterium. Taxonomy (GTDB): domain Bacteria; phylum Myxococcota; class Kuafuiibacteriia; order Kuafuiibacteriales; family Kuafuiibacteriaceae; genus JACKEN01. The sequence continues at coordinate 104,621 of JACKEN010000014.1, forward strand.
GGTCCTTCCGGGAGCTCGAGGGGCCCTTCGAGCTGACGGTCGAGGGCGGCAGCGCCCTCACCCTCGCTCGGATCGAGGACGTGGTCACCGAGCTCGAGGCCCGGGGCAGCAAGGGGATCAGCGTCCAGCGCTACAAGGGGCTGGGTGAGATGAACGCCGAGCAGCTCTGGGAGACCACCATGGATCCGTCGATCCGGGTTCTCCTGGAGGTCCAGGTGAACAAGAGCGACGCCGAGAACGACATCTTCGAGACCCTGATGGGCGACCAGGTCGAGCCGCGGCGCGAGTTCATCGAGCTCAACGCGCTCGAGGTGGCGAACCTCGACATCTGACCGCCCGCCCCCCGCATTTCACCCCGCCTGTAAGCGCCCGCAACGCCCGGACCAGCGATACTCGGTCCGTGGTTCGCGTAGGTCCCAGCCTCAGCCCCCTCTTCCTGGATCCCTTCAGCCTGGTCGGCGGGGCGAGCCCGGTCGCCCGGGGCGGCGGCTCCCAGCCCCTCGACGTGTTCGCGCTCGGGGGCGGCGGCCTGCCGCCGGGGATGATGGGGCTGCTGCCGGGTGAGATGAACCTCGACCCCGGGGCGATGCTCGGCCAGCTGCTCGGCTTCAACGTGGCGGGCGGTGACGCCGGCCAGCTCCCGACCGCCGGCTTCCAGAACCAGTCCAACGCCGCGTGGGGGGTCCAGGGGCCCCAGAGCGTGCAGGGTCCGAACAAGGAGGAGCTCGCCCAGGCGATCAAGGAGCTCTTCCAGGAGCTCAACAAGGCAGGGCTACCCCTCGAGGCCCGGCCGGGCTCGAAGCTGGCCGAGGCGATGGCCGACGGCGACTTCTCGGACGTCCCGCCCGAGGACCTGATGGCCCTGATGGTGGCCCTGGCCCTCTACGGCCAGAACCGGAACAACCCAGGGCAGGTCGCGCAGCAGGGCAACATGCCCTTCGCCCCCGCCGGCTCCTGGAAGGGCGGGCAGAACAGCTTCGGCGGCGGCGGCGTCCACAGCGGCGCCAACGCGAACGCCGCCGCGCCCACCGGCCCGGCCCCGACGGGCAGCGCGCCCGCGAGCACCGGGCCCTTCGGGAGCCGCGTGGCCCAGGCCGCCGAGGCCACCGCTCGCTCGATGGGCAGCACCGGCTGGTGCCTGCGGGGGGTGTCGAGGGCGCTCGCCCAGGTGGGCGTGAACGTGGGCGGCGCGTCGGCCTACATGGCGGCGGACCAGCTCGCCAACAACTCCAAGTTCCGCGAGGTCTCGGTGTCGCCGAACGAGCTCAAGAACCTGCCCGCCGGCGCGGTGGTGGTGTGGGGCAAGACCGCGGCCAGCCCGCACGGCCACATCTCGGTCGCCCTGGGCGACGGCCGCGAGGCGAGCGACCACATCCAATCGCAGATCACCTCGCTGCGCGGCGCGACCAACTACCGCGTCTTCATCCCCCAGGGCTGAGCTGCCTGAGGTAGGCGCTCTCAGTCGAAGACTCGGTCGAGCATCAGCGCCACGTCCAAGCCCGCGAACTGCAATGAGTCTTGCCGACTCAGGGTGCGCAACAGCCAGCTCCCATCGGCGTTGCGGGCGTAGTGGTCGAAGGTCTCGCGGTCCGGATCGACGATCACGTAGTCCGTCAGTGATTCGATCGCGCGGTAGGCCTCGAGCTTGTCCCCGCGGTCCACCGCCGCGGTGCTCGGGGAGAGCACCTCGAAGACGACCCGGGGATTCGTGAGGGTCTCGGGTCGTTGCTGAGCGTCGACTTCGGGCGGGCAAGCCACCACGACGTCGGGATAGACGTAGCGGTGCGCGCTCAGTCGGACTCGCATGTCGCTGACGAGTGCGCGGCACGGGCCGTTCGAGAGCTTCGTACGAAGCTCGGATCCGATGCCGAGCACCAGCTGGTTGTGGCGCATGCTCGCGCCGCCCATCGCTCGGATCCGTCCGTCCCAGAACTCGTGGCGCGCGTGTCCTGGCGTGGAGGCCGCTTCGAGTGCGAGGTAGGCCTCGACCGGGGTCTCGGCGGCCGGCTCGCTCACGCTCGGATTGTCCTTCGCCGTGGCCGGCCGAGCAAGGCCCGGTGCGCCAACGCGGCGCTCGGCCGCCGTCACCGCCCGAGGTACGCGCTCATGAACGCGCGGGCGAAGAGGTGGCCCATGAGGTCGCCGCCCTTGGCGCGCGGGTGGACCATGTCGGAGTTCATGATCCCCTCCTCGAGCCAGCGCCCGAAGGAGCCCGAGCCGCCCATGGACTCGTAGGTGTCCCAGAACGCGCAGCCCATCTCGAGCGCGGTCTCCCGCTGGAGGTCGCGGATCTCCTCGATGTAGCGCTTCGAGATCACGAGGCCGTCGTCGAGGCGCTCGCCCGCGTCCATCGGGGCCCACACCAGGCACGCCGCGTCGGGGGCGTGCTGCTTCACCGCGGTGATGAGGTCGACGTGCTGCTGGCGCACCTCGTCGAGGGAGCGCACCGCCTTGCGGACTGCCAAGCCGTCGTTGCCGCCGACCATCAGCACCACGAGGTCCGGCTTCAGCTCGCGCATGTGCGCTCGCATGCTCGCCTGGTCGAAGGTGAGATAGACGTTCGCGTCGGCGCCTACCGGGCCGATCGCGTCGAGGATGATGCCGGGCTCGTCGGACTCGAAGCTGATCCCCATCAGGCGCACGTGGCCGCTGTCGGTGCGGATCCTGAGGAGCTCCGGCGGTACGACGTCGCCCATCCGGTGCATGGGGATCGGCACGGTGGCCACCCGGCTCTCGGCGCTGTCGGCGTCGGTGTCGACGTAGAGGAGCTCCTCGTCCTCCGCGAAGACCCGGAACGCCCCGCCTCCGGGGTGTGCGTGGTAGTAGATGCTCACCACGTCGTCCTCGGGCACGAGGCTGAAGGTGGCCTCCGCCCCGCCCCGCGCGGCCTCGATCGCCATCCCGGTGACCCCGAAGGGCTTGCCCGCCTGGCCCTCGTCCACGATGCGGTGGCGCTCCCAGCCGGTACGGGAGAGGGCGCGGCCGCCGTAGCGGGACTTCTGGCCGATCGCCACCAGCCCGCGGCCGCCGTTGCCGAAGCGGGCCTGGAGCTCGTCGCGGATCGTGCGGGTGATGTAGTCGGCCGCGATGTGGGAGTCGCCGAGCTGGAGGATCCGGATGTGCCCCTGGCGGCGGGCGTCCAGCCGATCCAGGCGCTTGAAGACCCGATCGAGCACCCGCCGGGTGCAGATCGCGTTGGCGCAGGGGCGCTCGAGGGGGCGGGGGTCGGCGTTGAGGCGGCGGGCGAGGGCGTCGAGGCGCACCAGCTCCGGGGTCTGGATGAGGGGTCGGGCGTCGCGCCGCTTGGTCTTACGGCGCCCGCTCCGCTCCTGGGCGGCCCGGGTCTCCTCGAAGCGGGCCTGGCGCTCCTGGCGCTGGACCTTGGTGCTGGTGGTGCAGCCGGCGAGGCCGACCAGGAGGATCAGGGCCAGCGCGGGGCCCTTCCGGCGGTGGGTGGGACCTATGTTAGGGTCCCAGGCGGTGTCCGTCTGGCGCGTCGTCCTCGTGGCCGTGGTCCTGGGCGCGGTCCCCGCCCGGTCGCTGGCCCGCCCGTTCCCCAACGTCACTCTGGTCCCCTCGTCCAAGCTCGAACCGGCTCCCTGGGCTGAGTCCCTGTCCGCCACGGCGGCGCGCCTCGATGAGAGGTTCGAGGGTCGGTTCGCCGCCTACGTGTCCGACCCCTACCGCGGCTACCACTGGGGTTACAACGATGACGTACCCTACTATTTGGCCTCGGGGGTGAAGATTGCGTTCATGGTCGAAGTGTTCCGCCAGCGCGAGCGCGGGACCCTCAGCTTCGACGAGAAGGTCCCCTATACCGCGGCCGCGATCCGCGACGGCGCCCCCCGGGTGAACCGCCTGAAGCTCGGGGCCTCGGTGCCGGTGGGCGAGCTCCTCGACTGGATGATGCGCTCGAGCGACAACTCCGCCTCCGACATGCTGGCGGGGCGGGTGGGGCTCCGGAACGTGAACCGGGGGTTGGAGGAAGAGGGGATCTACGGATTTACCCCCCTCACTTTCCTCCTGGATGTGCGCCGGGGTATCTACCGGGAGCTGGACGTCACCGCGGACGACCTGAGCCCCGAGGACGTGCGGGCCATCCGCTGGACCCGGATCTGGGACCCGCAGATCCGCAAGCTGGAGCAGATGTTGGGGAAGCCCTCCGGATACTACCAGCGGCCGGATCTGTTCGCGGCCTACGACCGGTTCTACGACACGGGGGTGAATCGGGCCCCCATGCGGGCCGTCGGGTTCCTGTTCGAGCAGATGGCCCAGGGGCAGCTGGTGAGCGAGAAGGCGAGCGACGACATGGTGGCCCTGATGAGCGAGGCGCGCACGAGCACCCACCGGCTGATGGGGAAGCTCCCGCACAACACCAAGGTCGCCCACAAGACCGGCAGCCAGTTCCACAAGGTGTGCGACCTCGGGATGATCTTCCTCCCCGACGACACCCCGCTCGTGGTGACGGTGTGCACCGACGGCGGCGAGGTGCCGGCGGCGGAGGGCACCATCGCCAGCCTCGCCCGCGCCGCCTACGACCTCGCGGTGGCCGAGCGCCAGCAGGCCAAGGCCACCGCCGCGAAGGGGGCCCGATGAGGCGCGTGCTCCTCGGCCTGCTCCTCGTGGTGGCCCCGGCCGCGGCCAGCGCGGCGCCGCCGCCGGCCCCCGAGCCCTTCTTCCCGGTGTGGCCGGGGCGCGTGCAAGAAGACTTGTCGAAGGTGCAACGCGGCTTTCGCGGCGAGTTCGCGGTGGTCCTGAAGGACCTGAGCAGCGGCACCCGCTACACCTACAACGCGGCCACCCCGATGTACCTCGCCTCGGGGGTGAAGATCCCGGTGATGGTGGCCCTGTTCCGCGAGATCGAGGCGGGGCGGGTCTCGCTCGACGACGAGCTGGTGCTGAAGCCCGAGGACGTGCGGGACGGCGCGCCGCTGTTGAACTACCTGCGGGTGGGGACGCCGGTGACGGTGAACATCCTGCTCGAGGCGATGATCCAGCAGAGCGACAACGTCGCCACCGACATGATCATCAACCACATCGGGGTGGCGAAGGTGAACGAGGCCCTGAAGGCCGAGGGCCTCGCCGGCTTCGGGCCGATCACCACCCTCCTCGACGTGCGGCGGCTTGTGTACCGCAACCTCGACCCCCGCACGACGGCGCTCTCCCCCGGCGACATCTTCGCGCTGCGGGTCACCAACCCGCTCGAGGCGCGGCTCGACAAGCTGGCCGAGATGCTGGGCGACGAGCCCGGGCGTTACACGTTGGCGGACCTCGATCGCGCCTTCAGGCAGTACTACGAGCAGGGCTACAACTCCGCCCCGCTCGAGCTGATGGCGCAGCTGCTGGAGCGCATCGTCCAGGGCAAGGCGGTGAGCCCGCGGGCCAGCAAGGCGATGCTCGAGATCATGCAGGGCACCCAGACCGGCGCCCGGCGGGTGAAGGCCGGCCTGGGCGCGGACGTGACGCTCGCCCACAAGACCGGCACCCAGTACCAGCGCACCTGCGACTTCGGGGTGTTCTACCTGGCGCCCGACCGCCCGGTGGTGTTCGCCATCGCGGTGAAGGGCGGCAGCCGCAAGGCGGCGGAGGCGGTGATGGCCAAGGTCGCTCGGAGCGCCTACCGCCACCTGTCGGGCGACACGACGGTGGAGCCGGAGCCCGAGCCGATCTTCAGCGACGAGGTGCGCGCCACCCTCGACCCGGACGAGCTGGAGCTCCTCGATCCCACCGCGCGGCCCGGCGCGAAGAAGCCGGCGGCGGCGACCAAGGGGAAGAAGAAGAAGCGGGTGGGGCGCAAGGCGCCCAAGAAGACCGAGGCCCCGGGCGCCGCGGGGGCCAAGAAGGCGCCGGCGGACGACGTCGACGGCGAGGCGCTCTGAGCGACGCCGACGTCACACCGCGCCTCGCGGGGGGATGCTGGCGGCAGGTCTACGGCGTGGCACGGTCGATGCTGTGTCCCCCAATCATGCGACTCCACTTCCTTGCGTTGATGGTCTCCGCCGGCCTCGGGCTCGGGCTCACGGGCTGTGGATCGGACCCGATCGTCTGCCGCGATCGACCCGACGACACCACGGGCTACCTGAAGCCGATCTGTGAACACCTGCGCTCGGAGTACGGGACCTACAGGATCGATCCCAACGAGCTCGAGATAGCGTCGATCAAACCAGGAGATGAGTCCCTTGATGCGTTCGCGCCGTACGACAACGCGGACTACGACTGGGTCAGGCTGTCCTGCTGCTACACGGGAGACGTCGCCGTCATCCATCGCGCCACGGTCGAGGTCGTCACCATGAGGTTTGGGGACAAGTGAAGTCGCCTCGAGTCGGGCTCCGTTCTCAGTTCGGCTTCCTACCGACGTAGAACGCCACCGTCGGCTGGGCGCCGACATCGGGGGCGGACACGTCCACGAAGCCGGTGGCGCGGATGTCGGCCTCGAGGGCATTGCGGGGGAAGACCGACACCGGGGGCGCCTTGCCGAGCCAGCGCATCACGGTGAGGAGCGGGCGGTAGGGCACCCAGGAGTCGCCGAGGCACACGGTGGACGAGACGAAGAAGCCGCCGGGCTTGAGCAGGCGGAAGATCTGCCGGAGGGCGGCGCTGCGATCCTCGACGAGGTGGAGGATGCTGTAGGCGCAGATCCCATCGAGGCTGCCGTCGGCGAAGACGCTGAAGCTCTCGTCGAAGGGGCCGACGTGGAACTCCACGTTCTCGACCCCCTGATCGGCGGCCTTCTTGTTCGCGATGCGGGCCATCTCCTTGGAGCAGTCGAGCCCGTGGACCCGCCCCGCGGAGGGCGCGAGCCGGAGGGCGAGGGAGCCGGTGCCGCAACCTACGTCCAGCACCTCGCAGCCCGGCTTCATGAGGGCGCGGGTGATCTCGATCTTGCGATCGAAGGCGTCCGGCCGCTCTACCGGCTGCGCGGCGTACTTTTCGGCGATGCCATTCCAGAAGTCGACGTCGACGGTCATGGTGCTTGTCTCTGCCCGCGTCGGGCGCCGTGAGGATATGCACGGGCGGCGCTCCGTCGAGCCTCTGAGGGCGCCTCGATCTGCGCCGCACGCCGCAAGCGCGGGAAGCCTCGGCCGACCCCGGCGTACTTCGGCGTATGAAAATCGTTGGGAGTGTCCTCGGTACCCTGTTGGTCGTCGCCGTCCCGGCGATGGGATGGGCGCAGGTGCCGCTCCGGGTGGCCACCTGGAACGTGCAGACGGTCGGCGCGCCCAATGAAATCCAGTACGGCGCTACCCTCGACATCCTGCTCCGGCTCCAGCCCGATGTGATCGGGATCAACGAGGTCGGGAGCACCGCCGACATCCAGAACCTCGCGTCCCTCGCCGCGGACGCGGGCTACCCCTATTGGACAGTGGTAGACGAGAGCGCGGGCGGCCTCCGCAACGCGGTGCTCAGCCGCCTGCCCATCCTCTCCGCGTCCTTCGAGACCTCGGCCTCCCTCTCGGGCGACCCCACCGCCAACGACCTGTCCCGGCCGATCCTGGTCGCCACGGTGGACGTGCCCGGCAGCCCGATCGACCTCACGCTCGCGATCGAGCACTGGAAGTCGGGCACCACCAACGCGGACGAGCTCCGGCGGGCGGTGGAGTCCATCCGGATCGCCCAGGCGGTGGCGGCCCTGGACCCGGCCACGGACGCCTTCATCGTCATGGGCGACATGAACGAGGAGGCGGACTCGGTGCCGAACTCGCCCCTGTTGTTCACCAGCCTCCCCTCGGGCCTCCCCCTGAGCTTCTCGCTCGGCGCCGACCTGCAGGCCCTCATGACGTCGCAGGGCATCTCGAACGACCCCTTCCAGTACCTCAACGCGGCACCGCAACCTCTGTTGACGACCCTGCCCGCGACGCAGACCGATGGCTCCGACGCTACTCGCCTGGCCTCCGGCCGGCGCCTCGACTACCTCCTGGCGAGCCCGATGCTGGTCTCCGGGGCCCAGGCCGAGGTCTACGACTCGGCCGACGAGGGCCTGGCCGGGCTCCCCAAGTACGGCGCGCCCCTCACCGCGAGCGCGAGCACCGACGCCTCCGACCACCTCCTGGTGTTCGCGGACCTCGTGCTCCCCACCGGCGGCTGCGTCGTCAACGCGGATTGCGATGACGGGATCTTCTGCAACGGCCAGGAGCTCTGCAGCCAGGGCGTCTGTGTCGGCGGCGCCCCGGTGGTGTGCGACGACGGCCTGAGCTGCACCCAGGACAGCTGCGACGAGGCGGCGGGGGCCTGCACCTACGTCGACACCTGCAGCGGCGGCCCGGCCCTGTGGATCAACGAGCTCCACTACGACAACGCGAGCGCCGACGTGGCGGAGGGCGTGGAGGTGGCGGGCACCGCCGGCACCGACCTCGGCGGCTACCAGCTGGTGTTCTACAACGGCAACGACAGCGCCCCCTACGCCACCCAGGCCCTGAGCGGCGTGCTCCCGGACCAGGGCTGGGGCCTCGGCGTGGCCTTCTTCGCGGTGTCGGGCATCCAGAACGGCGCGCCGGACGGCGTGGCCCTGGTGGATCCGAACGGCGCGGTGCTGGAGTTCCTCAGCTACGAGGGCGTGATCACCGCGGCGTCCGGCCCGGCGGCGGGGATGACCTCGGTCGACATCGGGGTGGCCGAGGACGGCGCGACCCCGGTCGGCTCGTCCCTCCAGCGCCAGGGCACCGGCGACGCGGCCAGCGCCTTCACCTGGGCCGGCCCGCTCACCGCCACCCCCGGCGAGCTCAACGTGGGCCAGACCTTCGTCCGCACCTGCTCCACCGACCTCGAGTGCGCCAACGGCGTGTTCTGCGACGGGGCCGAGGTCTGCGTGTCGGGCGTCTGCGCGGTGGGCACCCCGGTGGTCTGCGATGACAACGTGGCTTGCACCATCGACAGCTGCGACGAGGCGATCGGCGCGTGTGAGTTCGTCGAGACCCCGATGTGCAGCATCCAGCCCTGGATGAACGAGGTCCACTACGACAACGCGGGCGCGGACGTGGACGAGGGGGTGGAGGTGGCCGGCCCGGCCGGGGTCGACCTCGCCGGCTGGACGATCCTCGCCTACAACGGCAACGGCGGCGCGGTGTACCAGACCCAGCCCCTCACCGGCGTGATCCCGAACGAGGGCGCGGGCTACGGCGCGCTCTTCTTCTACATGCCCGGCCTCCAGAACGGCGCCCCCGACGGCCTCGCCCTGGTGGACCCGCAGGGCGATGTGACCGAGCTCCTGAGCTACGAGGGCGTGCTGGTGGCCACGGACGGCGCGGCGGCGGGCATCACCTCGGTCGACATGGGCGTGGCCGAGACCCCGTCGAGCCCGGTGTCCGAGACCCTGCAGCGGGTGGGGACCGCGCCGGGGAGCTTCGTGTGGACGGTGGCGCCCCAGAGCCGTGGGGCTCTGAACGCCGGGCAACTCTGAGCCGAAGGTGTGCCAGAAAGTCAGCTCGTCATCAGGTTGGCGCCACTCTGCTTTGCCAACCTGACCTCTTCGAGGACACCGTCCGGAAAGTCTTCAACGGTCGTCGCTGGCCTGCAGTTTGCGCAGGACCCTCCATAGGCTGTCGATGCGCTCGATTCTCGTCCTCCTTGCGACACACGGCGTGGCTGTCGTCGTCGGATTCCTCGTCTGCACCTCATTCTCCCATCTCCAAGGGAGCACGGGGTTCTCGACGCGAGCTCTATTCCTGAACTCCCATCAGCTTCACTTCCATCAACGGGACGGCGGCCTTTCGTTTCACCTCCGCAGGCCCAGACACGAAGCTCAGGACAAAGGATGACCTCCAGTATGTGGCGACCATCAGGTCACTCAGAACGTCGCGGTGATCGCGCGGTCACGGTGCACTCCAAACCATGAGCAGCGTCGAGACCCGCGTCCTCTCTGCCGGCCGAGACGAAGACCGGCTCGCCGTCAGGATCGTCGGTGACGCGGCACTCATCGTCGTGGCCGACGGCGCTGGTGGCGTGGCCGGTGGTCGCCGAGCGGCGGAGGCGATCTGCGCGCGCATCGTCGACGGCAAGTCGAACGCCCAGACCGACTGGCCGGCGGTCCTGGCGCGCCTCGACCTCGTGCTGAGCGCGGACCCGAGGTGCGGCGAGAGCACGGCGGTCGTCGCATTCATCAGCGCCGGGGAGCTCCGCGGCGCGAGCGTGGGTGACTCCGAGGCGTGGCTCGTGCACGACGACGGGCGAGTGGAGTGCTTGACCGAGCACCAGCGCCGCAAGCCGCTCCTCGGCTCAGGGCAGGCCCGACCCGTCGCCTTCGAGGCTGAGCTCTCCGCCGCGCGTCTCCTCGTCGCGACCGACGGCCTCTTCAAGTACGCGCGGCACGCGGAGCTCCTCGCCGCAGCGCGCGACCATTCGCTCGAGACCGCCGCTGACGGCCTCGTCCGCGCGGCTCGCCTCCCCAACGGCGGGCTGCAGGACGACGTCGCCCTGGCGCTCCTACGCAGCACCTGAGCCCTGAAGCCCGCGGCCTGAGCCCTGTCTCTGAAGCGTGAAGCCGATGGCGCCGGCATGTGATTCGAGACCAGGAGCACCAAGCGTGGCATCCGGCCTCAGAGACAGGGGTCAGGCTCGAGGCCGCAGGCGAGGGGTTTCGGGTCGCAGGAGTCGCGGCCTGCAGACGACCTCGGCCTGGCCGCTCTGCGCTGGACCTGAGTCCTGTCTCTGAAGCCTGACTCCTGTCTCTGAAGCCTGAACCCTGTCTCTGAAGCGTGAAGCCGATGGCGCCGGTATTCGATTCGAGATCAGGAGCCCGAAGCGTGGCCTCCGGCCTCAGAGACTGGGCTCAGGCCAGAGGCCGCAGGCGACAGGTTTCGGGGCCCAGTACGGCCTGGTGCTCTGCGCGGCACGTGAGCCCTGAAGCCCGCGGCCTGAGTCCTGTCTCTGAAGCCTGAACCCTGTCTCTGAAGCCTGAAGCCGATGGCGCCGACGTTCGATCCGAGATCAGGAGCCCGAAGCGTAGCCTCAGGCCTCAGAGACAGGGCTCAGGCTCCAGGCCGCAGGCGGCAGGTTTCGGGTCGCAGTATCGCGGCCCGCACCATTGCAGCCGTGGCTCGCTCAGGCCGGCAGCCACTGCGCGAAGGCGTCCCTCAGCTGCGGGATCGACACCGGCTTCGCCACCACCGCGTTCATCCCCGCCGCATAGCAGCGGGCCTGCTCCTCCGCGGTGACCGCGGCGGTGAGGGCGAGGATCGGCACCGAGAGGCCCTGCGCCCGGAGGCGGGCGGTGGCCTCGAAGCCGTCCATGATCGGCATCTGGCAGTCCATCAGGATGAGGTCGAAGTTGGCCGCCGCCACCGCGTCGAGCGCGGCCTGCCCGGACTCGGCGGAGGTCACGCGGCAGCCGAGGCGCGTCAACATGGCTTGCGCCACGCGGAGGTTGAGGGCGTTGTCGTCCACCACCAGGATGCGGGCGTCGGTGCTCAGGTCGGTGTCGGTGGTCTCGGGGCTCGGGGCGTCGGGGGCCACCTCGGCGGGGATGGTGAAGCCGAAGGTGCTGCCTTCGCCCGGCGCGCTCTTCACCCACAGCTCGCCCCCGAGGAGGGTCACGAGGCGCCGGCTGATCGACAGGCCCAGGCCGGTGCCGCCGTAGCGGCGGGAGGTGGAGGCGTCGGCCTGCTCGAAGGGCAGGAACAGGGCCTCGGCCCGCTCGGGCTGGATCCCGATGCCGGTGTCCCTCACCTCGACGCTGAGCGCCCCGTCGGCGTGGCGGAGGCGGACCACGATCTCGCCGTCCTCGGTGAATTTCACCGCGTTGCCCACGAGGTTCACCAGCACCTGGCGCAGGCGCATGGGGTCGCTGGTGAGGCGCGCGGGCATGCCCTCGGCGTCCACCGAGAGCTTCACCCGGCGTGGGTCCACGCTGACCCGCAGCAGCTCGAGGACCTGCTCGGCCAGGTGCGAGGGCGCGAAGCTGGCCTCGGCGAGCACGACGCGGCCGGCCTCCAGCTTCGCGAGGTCGAGGATGTCGTTGATGGTGACGAGCAGGCCCTGGCCCGCCTGGCGCACCACCTTCACCATGTCGAGCTGCTCGGGGTCGAGGGGGGTCTGCTCGAGGAGCTCCGCCATACCCAGCACGCCGTTCAGCGGGGTCCGGATCTCGTGCGACATGTTGGCGAGGAACGCCTTCCTCGCGTCGAGGGCGTGGGTCAGCTGGACGTTCTTCTCGGCGATCTCCTGGCGCTGCAATTCGGCTTGCACATAGCCGTCCTTCAGGGGCTCGAAGAACTCCGTGACCAGGTAGGAGAGGATCGTGAGCAGGAGCAGCCCGACGCCCGCCTCCCGCAGCGAGGCGCCGCCCAACAGGGCGCCCGCCGCCAACGCGAGGAAGGAGGTGGTGCGGATGTAGAGGCCGACCCGGCGGCTCAACAGGAAGGTGCCGCCGAACGCCACCGGGATCCCCTGGAGCCAGGCGTGGGCGTCAGCGCCCGCGAAGTACGCGGTGCCGAACAGGGGCACGGCGTTGGTCACGGCTCGTACGTGGTAGCTCGAGACCAGCGGGTGGCTCTGCAGGCGCTTGATGGACGGGATGATGTTGAGGGCGACGTGGAGCACCACCCACACCCCGGTGAGGACCGGGTACGCTGCCGAGCTGACCACGAAGGCGCCCCCGGCCAGGGCGGGGATGGGGAGGACGTGGTTGAGGCGCTCGAACCAGAGCGCCTTGAAGTCCTCCTCGAACTCCGCCACCGACCGGCGCTGGATCTCCGCGGACATCAGGCTGATCCCCACGGGGCCGTTCGGCGGGTCCGCGGAGTTCTTGGAGCCTCGGCCCACCGTGGGACAGGATCACACCAGGGTTTTAACGACAAGCGCGGCCAGCAAGACGAGGAGGGCCACCGCGATCCCGATCAGGAGCCGCCCGCGGGGCTGTGAGGCCTCCGCCGGGGGCGCGGGTGCAGGCTCCGGAGCGGCCAGCACGGACGCGGCGCGAGGGGCGCGGCGGGGATCGAAGGCCAGCTCCAGGGGCTCGTCCTCGAGCGGCGGGGCGGGTACCGGGGGCGGCGGCGCCGGGACCGGCGCGGAGGGCTGCGCCGCCGCCGCCTCGGGCTCGTCGAGCGCGAAGTCTGCGCCGGTGCCCGCCGCCTCGAGGGAGAGGTCGTCCGTGAGGTGGGTGAGGTCCTTGGCTGGGCGCCCGCGCAGCACCCGCGCCGCCTGCTTCACCTCGTCGCTCAGGGCGTCGGGCAGGCGGTCGAAGGAGGCCGGGCGCGGCTTCAGCGCGCCCACCGCGTGCTCCATCGCCAGCGCTTCGGGATCCACCAGCTGGGTGGCGGTCTCCCGCCCCACCTGCGGGCGGGGCGCGGGGGCGGGCGTCGGTGGCGGCGGCGCGGGGGTGGGGGGCGGCACCATCGCGTCGGGCGGAGGCGGCGCGGCGGTGGGCGGCGGCATCACCGCCGCGGGCGGAGGCACCGGGGCAGGGGCCGGCTGTGGCCGGTCGTCCGGCCGGAGGGTCGGCACCTCCTCCCCGGGGAAGGCCGGCAGGGCGGGTTGCGGCGCGCCGGCGTGCGTCGGCAGGACCTCCTCGATCACCTTGTCGAGGAGGCTCCGCACGTCATCCGCGCTGTCCCCTCGTCGCAGCGACTCCGGCGACGGCGCAGGCTCGGGCGGAGGCACGGGCTCGGGCTTACGCCGCAGCGAGCTCCGCTTCGCGTATGCGCCGGGCGACGCGGCGAACTCGGTGAAGGCCTCGGACCCCGGGTCGTCCTCGTCGGGACCCTCGAGCTGATCCCAGAGCTCGCCCCAGGCATCGTCCTTCCCCTTCGCCGCCTTGGGCTGCTCGGCCGGCTTGTCCCTCCTGAAGGCCAACGGGGGGAAGGTACTTTGTGAGCGGGGGCGGTGAAAAGGTGGGCAGCCGCGCTAGTCGCCATACACGTACTTGCGGAGCTTCGCCTCTAGCATACCGATCCGGCGGGCCACCGAGATGAAGCGGGCCTCGGTGCGCGCCTCCTTGGCCTGCACCCGCAGCTCGAAGTAGCCCCGCTCCACCTCCTCGAGGAGCACCGGGGGCACCTCCCGGCGAGCGCCGCGCATCGACTTCATCAGCCGATCGAGGCGCGCCTCGAGGATCGCGGGGGTGAGGGCCACCTTCTCCACCGCCGGCGTGAGGTCCTGCAGCGCGTCCACCGCCCGCGCGGTCTGCTTGCGCCCCTTGGCGCGCCGCCAGGCCCGGTACGGGCGCTTGGTCTCGGGCAGGCCCGAGATGTCGGCGTGGGTGAGGCCGCGCCGGGACAAGGTGCTCGTGAGCTCCCGCTCGAGGCGCTCCTGCTGGGCCGAGCTCCCGGTGCCCCGGGACGGCGTGGCGCGGGGTGGAGGTGGCGTCGGCGGTGGGCTCGGCGGGGGTGTCACCACCCCGGTCAGCTCCGGGCCGGGCGCCGGAGCGACCTCCGCTACCTGGAGGGGCTCCACCTCCACCACGCTGGGGGCCCTCGGCCGGGTCGCGATGAGGGCCACCGCGGCGGCCACCGCCAGGCTCCCCGCCGCGGCCCAGACCCACCAGGGTCGGGGCGCCGGGGGCGGAGCAGGCGGCGGGGGCGGGTCGTCCAGCCAGCGCACCACGTCGGCCGCGCTCTGGGGGCGCCGCTCGGGGGTCTTGGCCAGGAGCGCCTCGATCAGGCGCTCCACCCCGCCCAGGGGCGGCGGGCGCGGCGCGGCCTCGGTGGCCTGCTTCACCAGGACGTCCGCCGCGCTCTGCCCGGTGAAGGGCGGGGCGCCGGTCGCCATCTCGTACATCATGACCCCCAGGGCGTAGAGGTCGACGGCGGGGGTGACCTCGCCGCCCAGCACCACCTCGGGCGCCATGTAGCGGGGGGTACCCATCAGGTGGTTCTGGCCGGTGAGCTGCTGGGCCTCGGGGCCCTGGTCGTCGAGGCGCACGATCCCGAAGTCCACCAGCTTGGGGATCTCGGCCGCGCCCTCCCGCACGATCCGGACGTTGGAGGGCTTCACGTCCCGGTGGATCAGGCGCTTGGCGTGGGCCTCCTCCAGGCCGAGCGCGACCCCGCGGGCGATGGCGATCAGGCGCTCGGCCGGCAGCGGGGCCTCGGTGGCGATGACCTCGGCCAGGTCTCGGCCGGGGAGGTACTCCATCACGAGGGCGCAGAGCCCCTCGGAGGTGGTGACGAAGTCCACGACCGAGACGATGTTCGTGTGCCGGATGCGGGACAGCGCGTCGGCCTCCCGGGTGAAGCGCTCCACCAGCTTCCGATCCGCTGCCATCTCGGCGTGGAGGACCTTCACCGCGAAGTCGCGATCCAAGGAGAGCGGACGTGCGCGGTATACCGACCCCATCGCGCCGCGCCCCAACAGGGCGTCCACCTGGTACCGACCCAGGACGTGCCCGATCAGCGGGTCCAGGTCGGTCTCGTACAGGGGCGAGCCGTCCAGGGGGCAGAACTCCAGCGGCGCGAGGACCGTCGACCGGCAGCTCGGGCAGGCGCGCATCCGGGGAGGAGCCTAACCCGCTTGGGGGGTCGGGCGTAGGTCCGACGATCGGCCTGTCACGGCTGGAGCCGGGTTCACACTCAGCTCATGGTGGATCCCATGCAAGCTGTCGCCCTGGTGGTGCCGCTCACCCTCCTGGCTGGTAGCGCCCTCGGGGCCACGCCGGTGGTCCCGGGCGAGGTGTACCCGGCCGGCACCCGGGTGGCGTTCCCCAGCCTCGGCCTGTCCTTCGTGATCCCCGACGCCTTCCAGGGCGGCCTGTCCCCGAACGGCTCGGTCTTCCTCATGGGCTCGGACTCGGAGCAGGGCCTGGTGGTGGGGCTGGCCGACGAGGGCGTCACCGCCGACGCGCTGGTGGAGGAGCTCTCGCGCCCCATCCCGATCGATGCGTCCACCAGCTTGCAGCCGTCCGGACGGGCGAAGCAGAAGGGCGCCGAGGTGAGCAACCGCTACTCGGTGCGGGGCGACCGCGGCTTCGCGGGGTGGGCCAGGGCGCGGCTCTTCGAGGGGGGCGTAGCGGTGGCCTTCATCTCCCTCGCCCCAGACGCGAAGGCGGCGCGGCGCCGCCTCGACGCGGTGTTCGACGGCCTCCAGGTCCTCCCGAAGCCGAGGCCCGGGGCCAGCGCGAGCCCGTGGGCGGCGCGCCTGGCGGGCAACACGCTGACCTACATGAAGACGAAGAACGGCTTGTCCACCAAGTTGCACTTTCAGCTCTGCCCGGACGGCCGCTTCCTGTACTCGGGCTCCGACGGCTACCTCTCGGGCGGGTTCTCGGCCTCCGGCCGGAGCAGCGACCAGGGCACGTGGAGCTTGGAGGGCGACACCCTGACCTTCACCTGGGCCGACGGCAGCGTCGACCGCCGCACCCTCACCGCGGACGGTGGCAAGACCTTCCTGAACGGGGTGCGGTGGTTCGTCGAGTCCGGGACGAGCTGCAACTGAGCTTTCAGTTCGTGGTGGCGGCACGGCCGGCCATCAGGACGCTGAGCGCGTCTACCAGGGCCTGGCTGCGATAGGGCTTGGCGATGAAGGCGAGGTTGGGGTCCTGCTCCTGCTGCCAGGGCCACTCCGGGGGCCGGCCGCTGCTGAGCAGGATCGGGACCTCCGGGTCGTGGGCCCGCACCGCGCGGTAGAGGGCGCGGCCGCCCAGCTTGGGCATCGCGAGATCCATGAGCACGCACGACCACGGCTCCGGATGGGCGAGCAGGGACATCGCCGCCTCGCCGTCCTCGGCCACCGCCACGTCGAAGCCCAGGCGGCCGAGGAGGCGCTTGGCGAGGGTGCGGATCAGCTCCTCGTCGTCCACCACCAGGATCTGGCCGCCCGCCCCGATGGTCTGGGGCTGGACCGGTGGCCCGGCCAGGCTCGACGTCGCCGACCGCGTGCTGGCGGGGAGCAGGATCTCGAAGGTGGTGCCCCGCTCCGGCGCCGAGTCCACGTGGATCTCGCCTCCGTGCGCGCGCACGATGCCCAGCACCGCGGCCATGCCCAGGCCGTGCCCGCCCGCCTTGGTGGTGAAGAAGGGATCGAAGATGTGGGCCTGGACCTCGGGCGACATGCCGCAGCCGCTGTCCTGCACCCGGAGCCGCCAGGCGGCAGCGTGCTCGAGCTTGCCGGGCTCGACCACCAGCCCGATCCGGCCTGGCCGGTCGCCGATGGCCTGAGCCGCGTTCGTCACCAGGTTCATGATCACCTGGCGGAGCTGGGTGGCGTCGGCCTGCACCACCGCCGCGCGCTCCGGGAGCGCGACCTCGACCTTGACGCTCCGCGGGATGACCGCGGTCAACAGCGCCAGCATCTCGTGGAGCAGGCGGCCGAGGTCCACTGGCGCGAGCGTGTACTCGTTTCGCCCGGCGTAGCTCAGCATCTGGTTGGCCAGCTCAGAGGCGCGCTGGGCCGCGACCTCGATCGCGAGGAGCAGGGGCTCGGCCGGGCCGTCGGCCCCCAGCTCGTCGCGGGCCAGGCTCGCGTTGCCCAGCACCCCCACCATGAGGTTGTTGAAGTCGTGGGCCACTCCGCCGGCCAACAGGCCCACGCTCTCGAGCTTCTGGGCCTGGAGAAACTGGGCTTGCAGTCGCTCACGCTCCTGCCGGGCCTGGGCGCGCTCCGTCTCGATCTGCTGCCGACTCAGCGCGACCACCAGCTGCTGTGAGATGAGCTTCAGGGCCCAGATGTCCTGGGCCGAGGGCGGTATCACGCCCTCGTCACCAAAGGTGCCGGCGCCGAGCGCCCCCACGCGGCGGTCCAACAGGCGAAGAGGGACGTTGATGATGGTCCGGTTGCCCAGCAGGTCGACGATCTCGCGGTTCACCCGAGGATCGGTCTGGGCGTCGATCACGATGGCGGGCTCCGCCGACGTCAAGACCTCTTGCATGTAGGCGTCGCCATCGGTGGGCAGCATGGAGATCTCGCGCACCACCACGTCGGCCTGGTCGGTCGCCACCAGGATGAGCTCCATCTCGGTGCCCGTCGGATTCAGCGGCATCACGTAGATCCAGCACTGCCGGTAGGGCGTGGTCTGGCGAACGGCCTCTCGCGTCAGCTGGGCCAGGGCGGCGCGGTCGGTGACCTGGTGCAGGCGAGAGGACCACCCGGAGAGGAAGTCCAGGATGGCCTCGCGGGCGCGCAACCGCCGGAGCTCGTCCGCCTCACCAGCCACGACGATCAGTATCTTTTGGGCCCTGGCGCTCGGCAAGGTGAGCCCGTTGGTGGGCGTCAACTCTCGGGCTGGTACCTCGACTTGACCCACTCTGCGTCGGCCGACGAGAGCGCCTCACCGACCTGGCACGCCGCTTCGGCTTGCCGACGGTTCCGCATGCCGAGGAGCACGCACGCGGTGGGGCACCCGGTGAGCAAGGCGCCCACCACCCCGTGCAGGACCGGCTGGGGGTGGCCGGCGAAATGGCCGATCAGGGCGTCCCGGGCCTGCTTCATCTGCTCGATCACCGCGGGGTCCTCGAAACCGGGCACGTTCCGGCGGAAGTCCCCCTCCTCGAAGCGGGTCGGGCGCTCGTACTTGCCGAGGAGGAGGCCGTGCTTCAGGGGCGAGAAGAAGGCGGCGCCGATGTCGTGCTCGCGCACCCAGGCCGCGAGCCCCGAGCTCTCCCAGGTGTCGTCCTGGACGTTTCGATAGGGCTGCACCACGTCCGGGTCGACGCGATCGATGAAGCGCATCATCCGGGCCGGGCTCCAGTCCGAGAGGCCGATGAAGCGGATCTTGCCCTCGGCCTGGAACGCTCGGAGCTGCTCGAGCGCGGGCTCGAAGTGGCGGTCGTCCGGCCCGAAGTCGCAGTGGTGCAGGTAGTGCAGGTCGATGACGTCGGTCTTCAGGTTGCGGAGCGAGCGCTCCACCTGCCGGCGCATGTAGGTCGGGTGATAGTAGTGCCCGTGCGGGCCGGGATCCCAGCCGACCTTGGACGCGAGGAACACCTTCTCGCGGGGCACCCGGTCCCAGAGCTCGCCGATGAGCGTCTCGGCGTGGCCGTTGCCGTACACGTCGGCGGTGTCCCAGTGGTCGAGCCCGTGCTCGAACGCGTAGAGCAAGGCGTCTTGCGCATCCCCGTCGTCGTGCCCGCCCCACCCCACGCTGGTGCCGCCCGCGACGTTGGGACCGCCGTGGGCCCAGGTGCCCACGCTGATGGAGGAGACCTCGACGCCGGTTCGCCCGAGCCTCACGCGCTTCGTTGATGAGACCATGCCCCGGGTTGTGGCATGGGCCGCGCCCTCACGCCAGGTGCAGGCGCTTCAGGAACCAGCCGTAGACGTCCTCGATGACGCAGATGGTGGTGGGGAGCATGATCGAGGTGAGGAAGGTGGAGACGGCCAGCCCGCCCATGATCACGAGGGCGATGGAGTAGTAGTAGATCCCGCCGAGCGACGGCTTCTGGATCACCATCGGGAGCAGGCCGAGCAGGGTGGTCATGGCGGTCATGAGGATGGGGCGCAGGCGCTCCCGCCCGCCCCGGAGCATCGCCTCTCGGCGGGGCACGCCCTGGCGGCGGTAGGTGTTGATGTGCTCCACCATCACGATGCCGTTGTTGACCACGATCCCGATGAGGAGGAGCAGGCCCACCGCGGCCGGCTGATCGAAGTCGGTGTCCGAGATGTAGAGGCTCCAGAACGCGCCCGAGAGCGCGAAGGGGAGCGCCACCATCAGCGCGATGGCCTGCAGGATCGACTCGAAGAGGCCGGCCATGACCCCGAAGATGAGCAAGAGGGCGAGCAGGAGGTTCTCGAGGAACTCCTGGGACTTCTCCTTGCGCTCCTGCTGCCAGCGCCCGAACGTCCAGGTGTAGCCGTAGGGGAACTTCATGGAGTCCATGCTGGCCTTCACCGCCGCCATGTAGTCCTCCTTGGTCCCGTCCTCGTAGCGGGCGCCTACCCAGACGCTGGTCAGGCGCTGGTCGCGCTGGATCCGCTGGGGGCCTCGGCGCTGGTGGAAGTCCGCGAGCGCGGCGAGGGGCACGGTCTCGCCGTCGCCGGTCTTGAGCTTGAGGTCCCGCAGCTGCTCCAGGGTCTCGTTCTCCTGGTCGTCGAGGAGCATCCACATCTCGCGCTCGCCCGAGTCGGTGCGGTAGCGGGGCAGGCGCAACCCGCGGTAGGTCAGGCCCACCACCTGCGCAGGCTGGGTTGCGGGGATGTCGTAGCGGGCCAGCAAATCCCGGTCGAGGCTCACGTGGAGCTCCTGCCCGCCCTGCTGGGCCGAGGTGAAGCTGTCGACGAGCCCGTCGATCTGGTCCACCCGCGCCTTGGCCTCCTCCGCGAGGTCGGCCAGGGTCTCGGAGTCGTCGCCGACCAGCTGAAAGGCCACCTTCTTGCCCGCGTCGGGGCGCCAGTCGTGGCCCTGCTCGCTCACCTCGAGCTTCACGCCGGCGATCTCGGGCAGGTTCTCGCGCAGCTTCTTCCGCACGAAGGCGAGGCTCTCCTCGTTCGCCTCGCCCTCCTTGAGGTAGATGCGCACGAGGGCGAACTCGTTGGCCCAGAACGCGTAGATCGAGCGCGCCTTCAGCTCGTCCCGCATCGGCTCGAAGTGGTTCTCGACCTGGCGGACGATCTCCTCCTTCTTGGCCAGGCTCAGCGACTCGCTGAAGAAGAAGCCGACCTGCGCGAACATCTCGGCCTCGCCCGCGTCGAAGTTCTGGTCGACCTTCGAGTAGGGCCAGGCGGCGGAGGCGAAGATGGCGGTGGCGACGAGCGGGGTGAGCCACCAACGCTTGAGGTTGATGTCCAGCAGGCGCACGTAGCGGTCCTCGAGCCAGAGCATCAGGCGCCCGCGGGGGCTGGGGGCGCGGTGGATGAACCAGGAGGTGGCGAGCGGGATCAGGGTCTGGCTGATGAAGAGCGAGGCGAGCAGGGTGATGCACACCGTGATCGCGAGCTCCTTCAGGATGAGGTTCAGCTCGCTCGGGCGGCTGAACACCAGGGGGAGGAACACGATCACCGAGGTGATGGTGGCCGCGGTGACCGCCACCGCAACCTCTCTTGCGCCGTGGAGCGAGGCGGTGCGGCGGTCCTCGCCCGCCTCGGCGTGGCGGAAGATGTTCTCCATCACCACCACCGCGTTGTCGACCAGCATGCCCACGCCCACGATGAGGCCGAGGAGGGTGAGGGTGTTGAGGCTCTTGCCCTGCAGCCACACCAGGCCGCAGGTCACGAGGAGCGAGAACGGGATGCAGAGCACCGAGACCAGGGTGCTGCTCAGGCGGCGGAGGAAGCCGTAGAGGATGAGCGACGCCAACAGGGCCCCGAAGATGCCGGTCCACGCGAGGTCGCCCAGGGTCTTCTTGATCTCCTTGCCCTGGCTGAACCACACCAGGAAGTTCACCCCCTGCAGCTCGGGGTCGTCGGCCATCTCGGCGATGCGCCGCTCCAGCGCCTCGTTGACCTCGATGGTGTTGGCGTTGGACTCCTGCGAGACGGTGATGCCGATCGCGAAGTCGCCGTCGAGGTGGCGCCCGTACTCGAGCGGCGGCTCCTCGTACTCGACGTCGGCCACGTCGGACAGGCGCAGGCCGTCGCCGCGCAGGGGCAGGGCCTTGATCTGATCGATGCTGGCGAGGGTGGCCACCACCCGGATCGAGAAGCGCCGCTGATCGTCGGCCACCCGGCCCACCGAGCGATCGAAGTTCCCGTTCTGCAGCACCCGGGCCACGTCGCGCACGTCGACCCCGTGGTGCTCGAGCGCCTCGGGGCGCAGGTTGATGCGCACCTGCTTGGGCTGCACGCCGTCGAGGCGCACCTGCGCCACACCAGGGATGCGCTGGAGCGGGCGCACGATCTTGCGCTCCAAGAGGTCGTAGCTCTCGGAGAGGTTGTAGGGCGACGAGAGGCGCCCCTCGAGGATCGGCGAGTCGGCCTGCCGCGAGTCCCAGTTGGGCGCGACGGTGATGTCGCCGATGTCGTCGGGGAGGTCGGCCCTGATGCGGTCGAGGCGCTCCCACGCCTCGACCCGGGCCAGGTGCATGTCCGTGCTCCAGCTGAGCTGCAGGCCCACCACGCAGCCGGTCTGGTCCACGAAGGACCACATGCTGGTGAGGCCCCGCACCGTGCCCAGGGCCTCCTCGACCGGGCGCACCACCATGCGCTCGATCTGATCCGGGGAGGCCTCGGGGTAGGGCACCCGCACGAAGAGCTCCGGCCGCACGATCTCGGGCATGAAGGCGAGGGGGAGCCGGAACAGCGACACCGTTCCGAGGACGGTGAGGCTCACGATCAGCATCAGGGTCGTGACCCTGCGCTTCACCGCCAGATCCGGCAGCGACATCAGGCGTCCTCCTCCAGCGCCTCGACCTTGGAGGGGACGATGACGTAGACGGCGGGGATCACCACCAGGGTGAGGAGGGTGCTGAGCACGAGGCCCGAGCCCACCGTGATCGCGAGGGGGGCCCTGAGCTCGCCGCCCTCACCGAAGCCCATCGCCATCGGCACGAGGGCGAGCGTGGTGGTGAGGGTGGT
Organism: Deltaproteobacteria bacterium; assembly: GCA_020632995.1. Taxonomy (GTDB): domain Bacteria; phylum Myxococcota; class Kuafuiibacteriia; order Kuafuiibacteriales; family Kuafuiibacteriaceae; genus JACKEN01. The sequence continues at coordinate 126,995 of JACKEN010000014.1, forward strand.
CATGAGGATCGGGCGGAGGCGCACGTGGCCCGCCCGCACCACCGCCTCGACCTTCTCGATCCCGTCGCGCCGGAAGCGGTTGATGGTGTCGATGAGGACGATCGCGTTGTTGACCACGATGCCCACCAGCATCACCGCGCCGATGAGCACGATCACCGTCACCGTGGTGTCCGTCGCAAGCAGGCCTGCAACAACGCCGATGAGCGCGAGCGGGATGGTGAGGAGCACGATGAAGGGGTGGATCAGCGACTCGAAGGTCGAGGCCATCACCAGGTAGACGAGGAAGATGGCCAGGAGCACCGCGAACTGCAGGCTCTGGAACGAGACCTCCATCTCCCGGTTCTGCCCGCCGATCTCCGCCGCCATCCCGGTGGGCAGCGCGGTGTCGGCCAGGACCCGCTCCACCTCGTGGATCGCGCTCCCGAGGCTCCGGCCCTCGAGGTTGGCGGTGATCAGCGCGGCCCGCTGCTGCTGCAGCCGGTGGATCTCGGCCGGCCCCCGGGCGGGGACCACGTCGGCCACCGAGAGCAGGCGGAGGTTGGTGCCGTCGGGGCCGGGCACCACGAGGCGGCGCACGTCCTCGAGGGTGGCCCGGGTCGACTCCTGGTTGAGGATGCGGATGTCGATCTGCCGGTCGGCCTCCTTGAAGCGGGTCGGCACAACGCCCTGCACCCGCTGGCTGAGGGTCTGGGAGAGCGCGCCGATGTCGAGCCCGAGGGCGGCGAGGCGCCGGCGATCGAAGATGACCTGCACCTCCGGGTTGCCCGCCTCGAGCGAGGAGCGCACGTCGACGAAGCCGGGTCGCCCGCCGAGGTCCTCGGCCAGCTTCAGCGAGGCGTCGCGGAGGCGGTCGAGGTCGTCCGAGAAGAGCGCCACCTCGATCGGGGTCTCGAGGGTGAAGTAGCTCGGGCGCCCCAGCCGCACCTGGGCGTCCGGGATGCCCGCGAAGGCGGCCCGGAGCTCGTTGGCCACCCGGGCCTCCAGCAGCGGGTCGCTGCGATCCTTCAGGTTCACGTCGACCTGGGCCAGGTTCTCGGCCTTCGTGCCCACCGAGAGCCCGCCCGCGCCCTGGCGGCGGCCCACCGTGGCGTGGTTCTGGCCCACCGCAGGCTCACTTGCGATGGTCTTCTCCATCCACTCCACCACCCGGTCGGTGGCGGTGAGGGAGGTGCCCTCGGGCATCTTCAGCTCGAAGAAGAACTCGCCGGAGGTGAGGGGCGGGATCAGCTCGGTCTGCAGGCCCTCGGACGCGAGGATGGCCCCCGCGAACATGAGGACCGCCACCCCCACGGTGAGGAAGCGGGCCCGCACCGCGCCCCGCACCAGGCCGTCGTACATGCGCGACGCCCAGCCGAGCGGCACCCCGGACTCCGCCTCCGGGCTCGGCGCGGCCTTGGTGTTCTTGCTGCGGCCCTGGGCGCTGAGGGTCGGGATCAGCGTCACCGCCACCGCGAGCGAGGCCATGAGGCTGATCGCGACCGTGAAGGCCTGGTCGCGGAAGAGCTGCCCCGCCACGCCCTCCACGAACACGATCGGGAGGAAAACCGCCACCGAGGTGAGGGTCGACGCGGTGACCGCCGCCCCGACCTCCGAGGCCCCCTGGATGGCGGCCTTCATGATGTGCAGGCCCTCTTGCCGCTTTCGGTGGATGGACTCCAGCACCACGATGGAGTTGTCGACCACCATGCCGATGCCCAGGGTCAGGCCGCCCAGGGACATGATGTTGAGGCTGATCCCCGCCTGGTACATCACCATGAAGGTCGCGAGCACCGACAGCGGGATGGCGGTGGCGATGATCAGGGTGCTCTTCAGGTCGCGCAGGAAGAACAGGAGCACGAGCACCGCGAGCACGCCGCCGATGAGGGTCGCGTCGCGCACCTCGTCGATCGACTGCTCGATGAAGCGCGACTGATCGAACAGGACGGTGATCGTGTAGCCCTCGGGCAGCTTCTTGCGCCACTCCTCGAGCCGCTCGTCGAGGGCCCGCGCCGCGCTCACGGTGTTGGCGTCGCCCTCCTTGAAGAGCGCGATCTCGACGCTCTCCTGGCCGTTCACCCGGGTGATCTCGTCGCGCTCCTTGGACCCCCGGTGGATGATCGCGACGTCCTTCAGGCGCACCGCGCGGCCGTCGTTCTCTTCCACGATGAGGTCGGCCAGCTCCTCGACCGTGTCGAACTCGTTCACGGTGCGGATGAGGAACTCCTGCTCGCTCCCCTTCAAGGAACCGCCGGGCAGGTTGACGTTGGCCGCGGCCACCGCGGCCCGCACCTGCTCGAGGGGGAGCTTCAACGCGGCCAGGCGCTCCTGATCGATCTCGACCCGGATCTCCTCCTCGTAGCCGCCCCGCACCTGGGCCGACGCCACCCCGGGCACCGTCTCGAACGCGGGCTTCAGCTTGCGCTCCGCGATGTCACGCACCGCGGTCAGGGGCGGCGGGCCCACCACCGCGAGGCGCACGATCGGATCGAGCGAGGGGTCGAAGCGAAGGACGATCGGGTCCTCGGCCTCCTCGGGGAGGACCACGCGATCGAGCTTCTCGCGCACGTCCATCGCGAGGCCCGCCATGTCCGAGCCCCACGCGAACTCCATCGTGACCTCGGAGACCCCGGAGCGGGACACCGAGTGGATGCGCTCCAGGCCCCGCAGGACGCCCGCGGCCTCCTCGACCGGGCGGGTGACCATGGTCTCCACCTCCTGCGGCGCCGCGTCCGGGAGGTTGGTCTGGATGGTGAGGGAGGGGTGCGCGATGTCGGGGAAGAGGTCGACCGCGAGGCGCTGGTAGCCGACGACGCCGAAGGCCACCACCGCCAGCGCGAACATCAGGACGCTGACCCGCCGGTGGACGGCGATGGTGATCAGCCCGTGCATCTAGAGGTCCTGCTTGGCGCCCGGCTCGCCGCCGCGCTCCAACACCTTGATCGCCTGCCCATCCTTGAGCCCGTGCTGGCCCTTCACCACCAGCACCTCGCCCGGCTTCAGCCCCTCGAGGATCTCGGCGTCGGCCCCGCGCACGAAGCCCACCTTCACCAGGCGCCGCACCGCCTTGTCGGCGTCGGCGAGGAACACCACCTGCTCCTGCGCGTCCTCGACCACCGCGATCCGGGGCACCAGCACCGCGTCGTCGTGGCGCTCGGTCACGATGCGGACCTCGGCGAAGTCACCGGGCCGGGTGCTCGGCGGGTAGCTGGGGATCTCGACCGTCACCTTGATCGTGCCGCTGGCCGGATCGATCACCGGGCTCACCAGCCGGATCTTGCCCTGCAGCTCTGCCCCGCTCCCGTCCAGGGTCAGCTCGACCACCTGGTCCTGGGCGAGGCGCTTGAACTCCTTCGAGGGCACGTAGACCCGCGCGAGGAGCGGATCCATGTCGGCGACCAGGAAGAGCGTGGTGCCGGCCGGCGCGGGCTGACCCACGTCCACCGCCCGCTGCACCACGCGGCCCGCGAAGGGCGCCCGCACCACCGCGCGCGACAGGGTCAGCCGGGCCAGGTTCTCTTCCGCCTCGGCCGCCTCGAGGTCGTGCTTCACCGTCTCGAACTCCTCGGCCGTGGCCAGCTCCTTCTGCAACATGACCTTCAAACGGTCGTGCTGGCTGCGGAGCCGCGAGGTGCGCGCGGCGGCCTGGTCGAGGCGGTACTGGTAGTCCTCGCTCTCGAGGCGGGCGAGGATCTCGCCCTCCTTCACCGCGTCGCCCTCCTCGTGGAGGATGGCGCGCACCACGCCCTCCACCCGCGCGAGCACCGGAGCGGAGCGCTCCGCCTCGAGCGTGGCGGTGGTGACGTAGTAGCTCGAGATGCTCCCGCGCGCGGCGACCTGGGTCGCCACCGGCACCGGTGGGCGCTCCACCGGACCCTTGTTCGCGGGCGCGTTCGAAGAAGAAGCTACGCTCTCACACCCGCCCACAAGCAGGAGCAACGGGAGCGTCCGCCAGAGATCCTGCCGGGCCATGACCGAAGATTAAGCGTCCCCGGTTCGAGCGGCGCAAGGTCAATTCTGGCTTCCGCACCGCGCAGTCCGGTCGCCATGACACAACGGTGACAATCGGTCGGTCTTGGACGGCCTCGACCTCGTGATGGGCGTCGCAAGCGAGTTGCCTTGAGCCTGGCGCTGGGCAAGCCTCCCTGCCCATGCACGCCGTCTGCCTCGCCCTGCTGGTGGCTGGCCAGTCCTCGCCCGAGCTCCCCGCCGGGCCCATCGAGCTGGAGGCGGCGGTCGAGATGGCGCTGGCCCACGCCAACGAGATGATCCAGGCGAAGCAAGACCGCCTGCTCGTCGAGGTCGAGTACATGGAGGCGCTCTCCGCGGTGCTGCCTCGCTTCGATCTCAGCATGTCGGGCGGTGAGTTCTTCTCCGGCAAGCGCTACATCGAGTCCCGCAACCCGGTCCCGGCCCAGCTCCCCACCAAGATCCCGCAGTTCACCTTCGGCCCCTTCGTCGATGCCCAGGCCAACCCATACAGCAACCCGCAGTTCTCGCTCGGCCTCACCGGCCGACAGCTCATCTACGACGGCGGGCGCTGGTGGAAGGCCCTGGACCGGGTGGACGACCTGCGCGAGGCCCGGAGCGCGGCCCTGGACGCGGTGCGCAACCGGGTGCGATCCCAGGTGGTCCAGGGCTTCTATGCCCTCGAGAAGGCGCGGCGCGCGATCACCACCTTCGAGGCCCAGCTGGCGGTGGATCGGGCTCAGGTGGCGCGGGCGCAGGGGATCGTCGACGCGGGCCGCGGCTCTCGCGTCGACGTCGCCACCGCGGAGCGGAACCTGATCCAGGACGAGATCCAGCTGAACGCCTTCCTGCGGGACGAGGCCCAGGCCCGGCGCACCTTCAACCTCCTGCTCGGGCGCGACCCCCAGCTCCCCGCCGACCTCGCGGTGCCCGCCACCGTCACCGCGACCGCCACCCCGAGCGCGGTGGTGCCGCCGCTCGATGACCTCCTCGGCCTGGCCATGGACCACCGCCCCGAGCTGAAGGACCTCAAGGCCCAGCTCAACGCCCTCGGCGAAGAGGTCGGCATCGCCGCCGCCGGCTACTGGCCCACCGTGACCCTGGACGCCAACTATCGGCGCTCGAGCCGAAAGCCCTTCCGCGTGATCGGCAACCCGTTCGAGAACTACCTCGCGACCCTCGACCTCACCATTCAGTGGAATCTATTCGAGGGACGAGCGACGGAGGCCCGGGTCCAGCGCGCTCGCATCAACCTGAAGAAGCAGGCCGCCGCCTTCGAGAACCTGGAGCGCCAGACCCGGGCCGAGGTGGAGGACCGCCGCGAGGAGCTCGAGCGGCAGCGCCGCATCCACGCCCTCGCCCTGTCTCAGGTGAAGGTGGCCCAGGAGGCGGTGCGGCTCGCCCGGGGCCTGTTCACCGCTGGCCGCGGCACCTCGTTGGAGCTGCGGGACGCCGAGCTCCGCCTCACCCAGGCCCGGCTCACCGTGATCAGCGCCCGGCTCGACGTCGAGGTGGCCCGGGCCGCCCTCGCCTACGTGGTGGGCGTCGACCCCTTCAAGGAGGGCTGATCAGGGTCGCGTGGAGGGCCCGCAGGCTCGCGGCGGAGATCGCGGGGCTGCCGTAGCTCCTCAGCGCGAACTCCCCGATCAGGGCCCGGTACATCAACTCGGCCCGGCGCCGCGCCTCGGTCTTGCCCATCCCCACCTCCGCCAACAGGCCGCTCACGTAGCGCACCCGGCGCTTGTCCACCCGCTGGACGGCGGCGCGGGCGGCCTCGTCCCGGGCCGCCCAGGCCCTGAGGGCGGTCTCGAGGAGGTCCACCGTGCGCGGGGTCTGGAACACCCGCTGGGCGAGGGCCCAGAGCCGGTCCGCGGGCGGGCCGGGGTGCCCCTCGACCTCGTCGATGATCGCCTGGGTGGCCTCCTGTTCCCAGGCCTCGAGGAGCGCGGTCAACAGGGCCGCGCGATCCGCGAAGTGCCAGTAGAAGCTGCCCTTCGAGACCTTCAGGTCCTTGGCCAGGAGCTCCACCCGGACCTGGTCCACCCCGTCCTGACCGAGGCGACGCACCGCGGCGTGGATCCAGTCGCTCGGGCTCAGGCGGGCCACCCCTTGACCATACGCGCTCGTATGGTTTAACTCAAACATACGCGACCGTATGGTCGAAGGAGGTGACCCTTGAGCGGATGGATCTCCCTTGCCTCGCTGGTGTTCCTGGCCTGCGCCCACTCCTACCTGGGCGAGCGCCTGATCCTCGTGCCGCTGTTCCGGAGCCCCGGGTGGCAGGTGGGCATCCCTCGGAGCGGGGCGCAACGCGTCCTGCGCTTCGCCTGGCACCTCACCTCGATCGCGTGGCTGGGCCTCGGGGCGGTGATCGTCGGCGCCCCGGTCGGCCTCGCGGTGGCCGCGGTCTCCCTCGCCTCGAGCCTGGTGGTGCTCCTGGCCATGCGCTCCCACCTCGCGTGGCCGGTGTTCCTCCTCGGCGGTCTGGCCGCCCTCGAGGCCGAGGGCCGGCTCCCCGAGCTCGTCCGAAGCGGCGCGGTCGTCGCGGCGGTGGTGGTCGCGGTGGGCGCGGCGGCCCTGCATGTCTACTGGGCGGCGGGCGGCCGGTGGGGCCTGGCTCGGGCGATCCCCCAGACCCCGGACGGCGCCCCGCGGTTCCGGCCCGGCCGCCTCCTCACCCTGGCGGTGGCGGGCCTGCTGGGCGCCTTCGCGGCCCTGGTGTTGGCGACGGCCCAGGGCGGCGCCCCGACCTGGGTCCGCCTGGGCACCGCCGGCGCCCTACTCGTGCTCGTGGTCCGCGCGGTGGGCGACGGCCGGATGGTCGGGTTCTCGAAGCGCCTGCGCACCACCGCCTTCGGCCGCGCCGACGACCTCGTCTACACCCCACTCGTGGTGTTGATGGCGGTGGGCGCGGGCATGGCTTTGGTTCCCGCCTGAGCCCGCATCGGGTAAGAGGCCCCCCGTGGCCAAGCTGTACTTCTACTACTCGGCGATGAACGCGGGGAAGAGCACCACCCTGCTCCAGTCCGACTACAACTACCGGGAGCGCGGGATGCGCACCCTGCTCTTCGCCCCGAAGCTCGACGACCGCCACGGCGTCGGTCGCATCACCTCGCGGATCGGCCTCGGCGCCGAGGCCTACGCCTTCGACCGGGACTACGACCTGTTCGTCCACACCCAGCGGGAGCACGAGAAGGGCAAGCTGAGTTGCGTGCTCGTCGACGAGGCGCAGTTCCTCACCCCGGCCCAGGTGCTCCAGCTGACCTTCGTGGTCGACCGCCTCAAGATCCCGGTGCTCACCTACGGCCTGCGCACCGACTTCCAGGGCGAGCCCTTCGAGGGCTCGAAGTACCTGCTCGCCTGGGCCGAGGAGCTGGTGGAGATCAAGACGGTCTGCGCCTCGGGCAAGAAGGCCACGATGAACGCGCGCCTCGACGCGAACGGGGAGCGGGTGTGGGCGGGGGCCCAGGTGGAGATCGGCCACAACTACGTGGCGATGGCGCGGGATCAGTTCGACCTCGAGCGGGTCTCGCCCATCGGCTACCACCCGCCCGAGGAGTGAGCAGGACGGGCTAGAACGGGAAGTTGCTGTAGCTGAACACCAGCCAGCTGTCGTCCTTCTGCTTGCCGATCAGGAGCCGGTACTCGCAGTCGCCGTCCTCCTGGATGAAGTGCTCGGCCAGCTCCACGCTCTTGAACTTCGAGACGGGGATGAACTGCGCGCCCAGGCCCTCGGCCACGTCGGAGAAGATCCGCTCGTGCTGGACGCCTCTGTCGTCGTCCCAGTTCTCCTTCTCCTCGGCCCCGATCTCCTTGAAGGAGCCCGCGAGGTCCGCCACCGCGGCGGAGCCCTTGACCGATGAGAACCACTCGCCGATCTCGGCGTCGGTGAGGTCGTCGTAGCCCACGACCTTCCGGAGGATCTCGGCCCGCGACATGGTCTTCGGGTAGACGTCCACCCCCATGTACTTGCCGTAGTCGTTGATCGACGGGATCTCGCTCGCCGCCACCGCCGCGGTCAGGGCGGGGCTCGGCGCCACCACCTTGGGGTCGTTGGCCGGCTTGCTGGGCGCCTTGCCCCGCAGGGTCAGCATGTCGTCCTGCAGGTCCGCGGGCAGCTTGCGGATGTCGACGAGCGAGAGCTTCTGGTCGGCGCCCGCCGCCTTCTCGGTCTCGCGCCGCACGTAGCGGGCGCCGCTGTCGATCACCGTGTCGGCCGTGGCCCAGGAGCGCCCGGTGCGCTCGAAGTAGTTGCGGGCGTTGTCGGCGTAGATGCCCTCCATGCCCGCCGCCTTCTTGGGGGTGAGGCGAGCGCTGTCGCCCGCCGCGTCACGGACCGCGGCGGCGAAGCCGCGGGTCCAGGCCTTGGAGGCCTCGTCGGGGGTGGGCGTGGTGGGGAGGGCGATCTTGGCCATGGCTGTTGCTCCTGTAGGAGTGAGTACGACCTATATCGACATCACCTCACCCGAGTTGCGGGCTTCCACTGTGACGCCTCGGTGTCAGCGTCAGGCGCCGACCACCGCGAAGGAGGCCCCGCAGCCGGCCGCGGCCGTCAGCACGGGCCCGGGCAGTGGCAGGATCAGGGGTTCCACGGTGTCCTCATGGTCCGTGCCGTCGCCCAGGGCGCCCCCGGCCGGGACTCCGAAGGCGGTGAGCTGGCCGTCACCGGCCCAGCCGAGGCCATGTCGGTCGCCGACCGCCAAGCCCTGAGTGCCGTCCAACCGCGGGGCGCGCTCGCCCTCGGTGCCGGCCGGCTCCTGCCCGAGGAGCTCCCGCCAGCCGAGGCCGAAGAGGTGACAGCGCCCGTCCCCCGTCCACGCGGCGCAGGCGTGTCCGGCCGCGGCGAGGCGGACGAAGCGCCCGCCCGGGAGCTGCCGCGGCGTGGAGATCAGGTAGCTCCGTCGCTCGACCAGCTCGATGATCTGGCCGTTGCCCCAGAACCAGAGGCCGCCGTCCTCGAGGACCGCCCACGAGGACGCGAAGCTCGCCGCGACGGCGACGGCGCGCATCGGCAGGTCGACTTGCTCAGGGCGGGCGACCTTGCTCCGCGTCCCCTGGCCGAGCTCGCCGTCGTGGCCCGCGCCCCAAGACCACACCCGACCGTCGTCGTCCAGGGCCAGCGCATGTTGGCTCGAGGCGTCGCACGCCAGCGCCTGGATGGCCGAGAGCCCGTCGATCCGCCGAGGCCGGTCGGCGGCCTTCCGCCCGCCGCCCAGCGCGGTCGCCGCCCCCCAAGCGTAGACGCGACCTGCGCCGTCGAGCGCGTAGACGTCCTCGTCGCCGCATGCAACTTGGATTGCATCTTCGACGCCCGGCACGATCGCGGGCAGCCCGACCCCGCCATCACCCGGGAGCCGTCCCGGCGCCGGTTGGTGTCCCATGCGCCGCAGGGGCGTGGCCAGCCAGGGCACCGGCCCCTCTCGCGCACCGCGGCCCAACATGTGGTGAAAGGCGTCCCAGCCCCAGCTCCAGATCCTCCCGTCCGCGTCGATCGCGAAGGCGCTGCTCGCTCCGCAGGCGGTGCTGTGGACCGCCGGCAGCCCTGGGATTGGCCGGGGCGTCAGCACGTCCTCGCCGGGGCCAGCGCCCATCAGGCCGGTGTGTCCGACACCCCAGCCCCAGAGCGTGCCGCAACGCACAGTCATGACAGCTTGCATATACCACGCGCCCCGCGCTTGACGACGACGCGTCGCCTCGTGCAGGTTCACCCCGCCATGTTCTTCTTCAAGCTGTCCTAGTCCCCTGCGTCAGTGATTCCTCACCAAATTCGCGGCCCCTTCTCGCGCCTGCTGCCCGCGCCGCCTTCGGCTTTCGTCGGTTGCAGACAACGAGTATGCGCCCTCCTCACGCGAGCACCAGACACGAGAATGGACTCGCGACTTCAGCAAGGAATCACTGACGCAGGGGACTAGCTCGAACGCGCCCGAATCCTCGTCGGGCCCTGATGGCGGCAGGCCGAGCGCCTCGCACGCCGCAACCGAAGAACCAAAGAGATCGCGGCGCAGCCTGAGAGACGGCCTGCGCCGCTGGGCGTCGCCGTTCGCGCGAACGACGCCGACCTGCGCGGCCCCGCGCGGGGCGGCGCCCGTCCGTCGACGGCCACCGAGGACCGTCATGACCCGCGTGTTCCAACATCCCCTGGCCCGGCACCCGCTGGTGGGGCCGCTCCTCTCCTTGGTGGAGACGCGCGACGTGGTGCGCCCCGCCGCGGACGCCGGGATGGACCTCGAGCTCAGGATCGCGCGCCACCTGGCGCTGCAACGCTTCTTGCGGTGCGCGGACGCGCTGTTGCCACCCGAGCTCGCGGTGGACCCGTTCGCGCGGCTGGATCTCGACGAGGAGGCGCTGCCCGCGCGATACCTCGAGGTACCCGCGCCCCTGCTGGCCGCGTTCCGGCCCTCACGCACGGACGCCCTGGGCACCGACGCGGCGCTCGAGCTAGCGGTCGTGCTCCAGGCGGGTGGCCCGGCGGCGGTGGCGCGGGATCCGCGCGACGTGCACCTGCGCCGCCTCGCCCGGACCGGGGTGTGGCCCGACCCGTGGGGCGGGCGCTTCATCGGGCGGCTCGACGCCGAGGTCCCGGCCCGGGCCTGGGCGCCCAGTCCGGCCCTGGTGCACGCGCTCTGCCAGCGTGGGGCGTGGGAGGAGGCGCGGGCGGTCGCCGGTCGCCTGACCGGCCCGGCGCGCCTGGTCGCGTGGCGGCACGTCCTGCGGGCGCAGGTGCAGGCTGGCCTGCCGATCGCAGCGCGCGCGCTGAGCGCCACCCTCCGGGGGCACCTCGCCCAGCTCCGGGCCGAGCACGCGCTCCTCACGGGTGACCTTCGAGGGGCCTGGCAGGCCTGGGAGACCATCACCTCGCCTCGCCTCGCCTCGCTCGCCGCGGCGGCGCTGCTCGAGACCGCGGTGGAGCAGCGCCTACCACCTCGCGATGTGCAGGCGTGGGCGCGCCACCTCGACCTCGGCACCGGCGCCGGGCTGAAGGCCCAGGCCGTCCTCCTGATGGAGCGTCACGAGTGGCGCGAGGCGGCCGAGCACCTCTCGGCGGCAGGGCGGGCGCCCCGGCGGAGCGTGGCGCACTGGCTGGAGGGCGCGCGCCCGGACGCCCACCTGGCGGTGGCGATGGCAGCGCTGACCCTGCGCTGGGGTCGCGGGCTGCGCTGGCCGTGGAGCCGGCGGCCCTGGCTCTACGACTCGGACGTCATGCGCCGGGTGGTGGCCACGGTGGGGCGCTCGGCCGCCACGGATCCGCTGGCCTCGGCGGGGCTGGGGGGCGTCGCGATCCGCCGCCGCCTCCAGCAGGCGGCGGAGCTGGCCCGGATCGAGGCCATCGACTGGGCGCACGAGGCGCGCCAGGCGGCGCGCTCGCCCGAGGCCCAGGCGTTCGTGCGTGGGCTCCTCGGCGACGAGGCCTTCGGGCGCGCCCTGCCGCGGGATCCCTGCGACCCGATCCGGGCGTTCTACGACGACGGCGTGGCCCGCTCCGCCTCGCGGCGCGGTCGGCGGCGGGTCCTCGTGAACGCCTGCAATGACGCGGTGGCGGAGGTGCGCCTCGCGACCCTGGCCACCCTCGGCGGTGGGAACGCGGAGCGGGTGCTGGTCGAGCACTTGGCTCCGCGCTTTGCGGTGAGCTCACCCGCGCCGAGCGGCGTGGAGGCCCTCGCCGAGGTGTCCCCGCGGGCCCTGGTGCGCCTCTTGCTCGAGGCGCCGGCGCGCTTCGAGGCGGTGCTGGCCGACGGGTCCATGTTGCGGCACCTGGAGGTGCAAGGTGCCCTGCCTCACGGGTCCAGCGAGGCCGCGGACTGGATGCAGGCTGCCCTGCACGCGTCGGAGGGGGTCGACGCAGAGGCGTGGTGGCAGGCGCTGTGGGCGGAGTTCTGGCGACGGAGCGGGAGCGCGCCGGCCCCGGGGTTGATGCGCGCCGCCAGCGCCCTGTCGGCCGAGGAGCTCCGCCACGGGCCGGCGGCGGTGCTGGACATGCTGGCCGCGGCGTCCGCGGCGCTGCAGGGCCTGTCGCCCGACGCCTGGCTCGATCGGGTGCTGGGCGCCGCGGCAGACCTGCGCCTGGCCCTGGCGGTGAGCGAACCCGCGGGCCCGGTGCCCTGGCCGATCGACCGTTGGCAGGCCATGTTGCAGCAGGTCCGTCGCAGCGACTTCGGGGCGCCGGACGCACGGTACGTGGAGCGCTGGGTGTCCACCCTCCGGCTCCCCGCCCCCGCCGATCTGACCGAGCGCCTGCTCTCGGGCGCGCCGCTCAGGCCCGCGCTGGAGCACCCGCTCGCGATCCCGGGCACCGAGCTCCGGCTCCGGCTCCTGCACAAGGTGGACGACGCCTTCGGCTTCCTCCGGCTGGCGGACTCGGTGCTCTGCTGCTTCAACTCCGCCTCCAGGCACTATGGGAGCGTGGAGGCGGCCCGGAACCTGGCGCTGCTCTGGCGGGATCCGATGAGCGTGGGGCTGCGGGTCGAGTCCGCAGTGCCGCCGCATGAGCCTCGGGGGTTCGTGTTCGGGAGCTTGGGGCAGCTGGAGGACGGCGCGTCGAGCCTGCTCCTGAACGGGCTCTACCTCACCCGCAACCGCGCCCCGGTCCGGGCGAGCCTGGCCAGGGTGCTGGCGGAGACGGTGGCCCCCGCGTTCGGGGTCCAGTGGCTGGGGCTGGCCAACCGGCACGGAGGCTACGGGCCGCTCCCGGTGGACTTTCGTTGGCAGATGCGGCCGGTGCGGCGGCTGCGGGCGCTCCGTCGGCCCGACGGGACCCTGCAGCGCCTGGTGTACGACGACATCTCGCGGACGGTGAACGACTCGGAGCCCCTCGGCCTCTACTGGCGCCGGGTCAGGGCGTGAAGCGCGCGGGTCTCGGTCGGGGTCGCCCGCCGGCCGAGGTCCGCCTCCGGGAACGCGGGTACGTCGTTGGCGACGACGCCGGGGCGCTGGAGGGCGTGCTCCACGTGCACCACCGGGAACGCGTAGCGGTTGGCGGCCCCGAGGGCCAGCACGTCCTCTACCTCGGCGCGGTTGTCGGTGGCGAACCAGCCCACGAAGTGCCCGGCGTCCATCCACTCGGCCAGCTTCTCGGCCTTGAAGGGCCCGGTGCGGGTCTCGAGGGAGGGCTTGCAGAACAGGCACTCGGGGCGGGCGTCCGGCAGGCCAGCTTGCACGAGCTGCTCGAGGCTCGCGGCGGCGAGGTCGTCGATGCGACCGGTGAGGTAGCGGACCTCGGCCCCGGCCTCCTTGGCCGCCCAGGCGAGCTCGAACAGGGGCAGCATCACCAGGTCCTGGGCGAAGGCGTCACCGCTCCAGAAGACGCGATCCCACAGCTCGTGGACCCGCGCGGTGAGCTCCGGATCGAGGCCGAGCCGGCCGCAGGTCTCCTTGCCGCTCCAGCCCACGTCGTCGACCGAGAGGCCGGCGAAGTGGGCGGTGCCGTGCTCGGCGTCGAAGCGCCGAAGGGCGTAGAGGGTGCGGGCCCGGGTGTCGAAGAGGGTGTTGTCGAGGTCGAAGACCACCGCGCAGGGGTGGCTCGGGTGGGCGCGCCGCACCCGCTGGATGTGCTCGAGCACCCGCGCGCAGTGGGCCCGGGCGTCCACCCGCCCATCCGGGAGGCGTGGGAGGTCAGCCGCGCGGACGTGCCAGGCAGGGCCGGCGCCCACTGGGAGGGAGGGGGCGAGCAGACCCGGGCGCACCACGCTGCCCCGGTTGGGGGGCGCAGGGCTGGCGAGGGTGGACGCGGGGGCGTCCGGCGCGGGCGCGCTCGGCGAATCGATGAGCGGGCGTGGGCGACGCGTGATCCGCACGAGGTCCTTCGGAGGTAGCCGGAGTGGCTCGGGGCAGGCAAGCGGACTTCAGGCGTCGCGTGGATCCTGGGTGAGGATCCGACGCAGCGCCTCGTGGAGCTGCGCCAGCGCGTCGCTCTCGAGCTGCGCCACCAGCTGGCCGATGCGCTCCTCCTGGGCCTGCCTCTGCTCCTCCACGATGCGGTCGTTCCTCTTCGCGAAGCTCCGAGCGGCGAGGATCCGCATGTCGGTGAAGAAGGGCACCATGATGCCCAGCCCCTGGAGCGCAGCGATATGTCCCTCCACCAAGAGGCCCGCATCGGCGTCCGACATCAGCTTGCGCAAGGCGCTCGTCACCTCTTGCTCGGTCGGTCTGGTGTGCCACCGCTCGGGCGAGGCCGGCGGTGACTCGATCACCTGCGAGTGGAGCCGCGCGTGGTCCACGAAGCCGACGCCGGCGCCCCGGGGGTTCATCGCGTGCGCCGCGGCGTTGGCGGCGCCGAAGGAGGTTGTGACCGTGCTCGGCTGCAGCCCTCGGGGATCCCACGCCAGGGCGTCGGGCTCCGCCAGAGGGGAGACCGTGGGGGACGGGAGGGTCGGTCGGGGACCTCCGGCGTGGAGGCGCCCTCGGGGGCCGGGTCCGTGGAGTGGGGAAGTCATCGCGCCTGGCAGTTATCGAGGCGGGTTCACATTGTGTTGCGGCTGAGCAGCACCTGTAAGCCCAAGCGCTTGAAATTCCCCACCAATCTCCACCGTGGGTCGGATTCTGTCTTGCGTCGCGTCCGCGTCCGCTGCTGTCCTCGAGATGATGAGGTCTTTGACACGCCCGTTGGCCGCAACCCTCCTGCTCGCCGTAATGGTCGGTTGCGGCGCGAAGCCTTGCCAGCGGGTCTGTGACAAGGTCGACGCCTGCGGTCAGGGACCGTGCACGGTCCTGGAGTGCCCGGCGGACCCGGCGCTCGAGCAGTGTTTCGAGGACTGCTTCGAGTCCGCGTCCTGTGAGGCAGTGTCCGAGTACTATCGTGGGGGTGACGTCATCACCAGCACCGACGAGCAGAGCGTGCTGGCCTGCCTGGACAAGTGCTGAGTCCGCCCCCACCTACCGGGTGCGCTGGTTGAAGTCCTCGATCATCCGGTCCCACTCCGGCAGCAGGCCCCTCAGGTCGCGCCAGAACGCCTGCTTCCGGCGGGCCTGGAACTCCTGGATCGACACCCCCTGCTGCTCGACCCAGGTGTAGTAGCCCAGGTTGAACATGCGGTTCTTCTCCTCCTGACCCAGCTCCCGGGTGTGGTCGGTGGTCACCGCCCCGAGGCAGCGGCCCCAGGTCTCGGCCGCGTCGAGGGCGTCGAAGGCGCCGCCGAAGCGCTGCTTCATGATCTTGTCGGCCTCGGACGTGTAGAGGCTCCAGCCGTCGGTGGCCACGGTGATCACCGCCTGGTCCGGGCCGAGGTCGTAGTGCTTGGCCATCTTGATCGCGGCCAGGGTGTTGGCGAGGCCCGAGAAGCCGAAGCGGGTGAGGCTCTTCAGCAGGTCAGCCTGCATCCCCTTCTTGTCGGACAGGTAGCGCTGGCCGACCTCCGTGTTGAAGAGCAGGCCCAGGGCGTCGGTGTGGGCGTCGGAGATGCCCACCACCATGTCGGTGTTCATCACGTTGTGGATGTACGGGACGTGCTTGTCGCCGATGCCCTGGATGTTGTGCTCGCCGAAGCCGTTGTAGAGCAGGGTCGGGCACTCGGTGGCCTCCACCGCGCAGATCCGCGCGCCCTCCTCGTCCTTGAGGTAGTCGCCCGCGGCCAGCGTGCCCGCGCTGCCGGTGGCGCTGACGTAGCCGGCGAGGGAGAGCCCGGGCAGGCTCCCTTGCACGTGGTGAAAGACGCGTTGCAGGGCCTTGCCGGTGACGAGGTAGTGGGCGAGGTGGTTCCCGAACTCGCAGAACTGGTTGAAGATCACGTTCTCGGGCACCTGGTCGAGCCGGGCGCACTCGTCGTAGATCTCCTTCACGTTGCTCTCGGTGCCCGGGGTCCGGATGATGTCATTGGGCTCCACCACCCAGCGGGAGAGCCACTCGAAGCGTTCCTTGCTCATGCCCTCGGGGAGCACCGCCACCCCGTGGCAGCCCATGATGCGCGAGATCGCCACCCCGCCCCGGCAGTAGTTGCCCGTGGAGGGCCAGATGGCCCGGTGCTGGGTGGGGTCGAACTGCCCGGTGATGACCCGCGGGGCCAGGCACGCGTAGGCGGCCAGGACCTTGTGGGCGTTGATCATCGGGAAGGCGTCGCCGAAGGCCACGATGATGGGCGCGGCGACCCCGGTGAGCGACGAGGGGAGCACCACGTGCTGGGGCACGGCGGCGACGCTCTTGCGGTCGGCGCCGTTGTACCAGTGCACGCGGAACAGGTTCAGCGGGTGGGCGGCGTCGGGGTCGACCTTGGCCAGCGCCTCGGTGGTCGCGGCCGGGATCTGCTCCGGCGCGGCCAGCTGGGCGAAGGTGGGCAGGGTGATGCCCGCCTCCCGGAACCGGCCCACGGTCCGGCCCAGGATGCCCTCGTCCACGATGTCTCGCTCCAACCCCAGGGTGGTCATCCAGCCCCCATACCGCCCTCTTCGGCCCGCGCCAACCGTCACCCGCGTTGACTCCGAGGGCGCGGGCGGGGAACAGGGGCGGGTGGCGTCGACCAACATCCGCTGGCACGAGGGCAAGGTGACCCGGGACGAGCGCTGGGCCGCCCTGGGCCACCGGGGGGCCACGGTGTGGCTCACCGGCCTGTCGGGCTCCGGGAAGTCGACCCTGGCGGTGGCGCTCGAGCACCAGCTGGTGGCCCGCAAGGTGGCCTGCTACCGCCTCGACGGCGACAACCTCAGGCACGGGCTCAACGCGGACCTCGGCTTCGGTGAGGCGGACCGCAACGAGAACGTGCGCCGGGCGGGCGAGGTGGCCCAGCTCTTCGCCGACTCCGGGGCGGTGGCGGTCTCCGCCTTCATCAGCCCCTACGCCGCGGCGCGCCAGCACATCCGGGGCCGCCACGAGGCGGCGGGGCTCCCGTTCCTCGAGGTCTTCGTCGACACCCCCCTCGCGGTCTGCGAGTCCAGGGATCCCAAGGGCTTGTACGGCAAGGCGCGCCGGGGCGAGCTCACCGGCATGACCGGGCTGGACGCCCCCTACGAGGCCCCGGCGCAGCCTGACCTGCGCATCGACGGAGGGGCCACCTCGGTCGAGGACGGGGTCGAGGCGATCATCCAGCTGTTGGCGGGCCGCGGGATCCTCTCGGATCAGGGTTAGTCCGGGAAGAAGCGCCCCAGACGGCGGGTTGGCACCCACCGAGGGTCGGGATACGCCTGGATCCGGGGCAGCCGTGGCGGAGCGCAAGCGATTCGAGGGCTCGTCCCTCCTGGTGGTGGACGACGAGGCGGAGCACCTGCTCTCGCTGCGTCGGCTGTTCGAGCGCGAGGGCGCCGCGGTGCACACCGCCGCCTCGGGCGAGCTGGCCCTCGAGGTGGTGCGCAAGGAGCACGTGGACCTGATCCTGTGCGACCTGATGATGCCGGGGATGAGCGGGCAAGATCTCTTGCGCGCGGCCCGGGCGGTGCGGCCCGACCTCGACGTCATCGTGATGACCGCCTACGCCACGGTCGAGAACGCGGTCGAGGCGATGCGCGAGGGGGCCTACGACTTCATCCAGAAGCCCTTCAAGAGCGCCCTCATCCTGCGGGTGGTGGAGCGGGCCCTGGAGCGCCAGTCCCTGAAGGCCGAGAACATCATGCTCCGGCGGGAGCTGGCCGAGGTCTCGCCCGACACCGTGCGGGGGAAGCCCATCGTGGGGCGCTCCCCCGCGATGATGGAGACGATGGAGATCGTGCGCCAGGCCGCGCCCTCGACCGCCACCGTGCTCCTGCAGGGCGAGTCCGGCACCGGCAAGGAGCTCATGGCCCGCGCGCTCCACGAGTACTCCGGGCGCCTCGAGGCGCCCTTCGTGGTGGTGAACTGCGCCGCGCTGCCCGAGAGCATCCTCGAGGCGGAGCTCTTCGGCTACGAGAAGGGCGCCTTCACCGGGGCGTCGGAGCGCAAGCTCGGTCGCATCGAGCGGGCCCACAAGGGGACCCTGTTCCTCGACGAGGTGGGGGAGCTCTCCCCCCAGGTGCAGGCCAAGTTGCTCCGGGTGCTGCAGGAGAACGAGCTCGAGCGCCTCGGCGGGCACGAGACCATCCACGTGGACTTCCGCCTCGTCTCCGCCACCAACCGCGATCTCGAGGCGGCGGTGCAGAACGGCACCTTCCGCGAGGACCTCTACTATCGCCTCAACGTCATCGCGGTGCGCCTGCCGCCCTTGCGCGATCGCCCCGAGGACATCCCGCTCATCGCGGACCACTTCGTGCGGCGCTACGCGAAGAAGAACGCCAAGCCGATCACCGGCATCACCGAGGAGGCCCGAAAGGCCTGCCTGGCCTACCGCTGGCCGGGGAACGTGCGCGAGCTCGAGAACGTGATGGAGCGCGCGGTGGTGCTCGCCAAGGGTGAGGTGCTCGACACCCTGGACCTGCCCGAGCCCATCCGGAACGCGAGCCGCGAGCGGGGCGAGATCCGCCGCGAGGGCCGCACCGTGGTCATCCCCCTCGGCACCAAGCTCGAGGACGTCGAGCGGGTGCTGATCCACGAGACGCTGAAGGAGACCGACGGCGACAAGACGTTGGCCGCGCAGCTGTTGGGGATCGCGGCCCGCACGATCTACCGCAAGCTGGACGCCGAGAAGAAGAAGGACGACTGACCAGGGTCAGTAGACGGCGATACCGGTGAGGTCGTAGGTGCTGAAGGGGCCTGGCCGGTTGGCACCGCCGGTGGGCCGCTTCGGGGCCATCATCGCGCGCAGGTTGAAGCTGGGCGGGCCGCCCTCGAGGCCGCCCACGCCGTCCGCGCGCACCCAGTAGCGGCCGGGTCGCACCGGCACGCCGGCCTGCTGCAGGCGGAGGATGTCCACCGGGTGGAGGGCCCGGCCGTTCACCACCACCGCGCTCTGGCCGCCCGAGGCGCCGAACCAGAGCTTGCCGGGGACGGGGAGCCCCGGTGGCAAGAGACCTTGCGCCGGGCCGCCCTCGAGCCCCCAGGCGCCGGAGAGGTGATCGTACCAGAAGCGCCCGGGGATCAGCTGGGCGCCGAGCTGCTGAGAGAGCGCCTGCTGCTGCTGCGTGCTCAGCTTCACTTGATTGATCACCACCGTCTTGGGCGCGGCGTGCGCGACGGCGGCGGCGAAGAGGAGTCCGAGGCCGGCGAAGAGGGCCGGTATCCCGCGGGGCAGGGCCATGTCTGAAGAGTATACGAACGAGCCGCGCAGATCAGGCACGTGCTGGCGCCCACAACCCTCAATACGGGTTGTCTTTGAAGTCGACCTCATCTCCTTCATCCGCGGAGGGCGGCTCTTCCGAACCTGCGGGCACGAGGTCCAACGTGAGGCTGCGCGTCTCTCCCCCGCCGAAGCGCACCTTGCGCTCCACCGTGGCGTAGCCCTCGAGGCGGATCACCACCTTGTGCTCCACGTCACCGCGCAGGCCGGGCACCGTGACCGGGGTGGTGCCCATCGCCTCGCCGTCGATCTGGACGTCTGCTCCGTGCGGCTCGGTCACGATGCGCAGGCGGCCTTGCGGAATGGTCGAGCCGCCGCGGGCCATGTACACCCCGCCGCCCAGCGCGAGCGCGCCCGCGGCCAGCACCCAGAGCAGGAGGCCGCGCCGCGGCGGGGGGCGCTGCGGTGCTGGCGCCGGGTGGTGGGTGACGGAGTGGGAGGGGGCGGTGAGATCCACCGACGGCTCCGGCTCCATGAGGTCGGGGCTCAGGGGCGGGAGGCTGTGGGCGAGGGCCTGCAGCGTGGCGTCGAGCTCGGCCAGGTTCTGCTCGGCCGGGCGGTGCCGCTCGGCGATGGCGCTCCGGATGGCGCTGAGGGGGCCATCGGGGCGCTCCAGGAGCTCGGGGCGGGGCGGGGTGGCCCACAGCTCGAGCAGCCGATCCAGGCGGTCGACCTGGGCCGGGAAGGTCGCTTGCATCAGCTCGGCCAGGAGCGGCGACCCGGCGTCCGGGTCCAGGCGCAAGATCTCCTGCTCCAGGGCGCGCGCGAGGGCGGTGGCGTTCTCGAAGCGCTGGCCCCGCTCGACCGAGAGGGCCTTCATCACCAGCTCGTCCACCGACGGGTCGCAGCTCGCGCCGCGGCTCGAGGGTCGCAGCGCCGCGCCGCTCAGCACCGCCGCGCGGATCTCGGTGTCGTTGCCGCCTTGCAGGACAGGTTGACCGGTGAGGAGCTCCCACAGCACCAGGCCGACCCCGTGCACGTCGACGCGCGCGTCGAGGTCGGTCATCCCCGCCGCTTGCTCCGGCGACAGGTAGCGGGCCTGACCGTGGCGGTGGTCGTGGCCCACCAGCCCGGAGTCCAGCAGGCGCGCGACGCCGTCGTAGCCCACCGTGATGTTGGCGGGGGAGACCCGCCCGTAGGGCACCGGCCCGCTCGGCCGCAGGTGGATGAACTCCAGCGCCCAGGACACGTGCAACCCCACCAGCAGGGCGGCGGTCACCGGCCACGGGCCGTGGTCCTGGGCCGCGAGGACCACGTCGAGGGTCTCGCCGTGGGCGAAGTCCGTGACCATGTAGAGCCGGCCGTTCTGGTCCAGCACCTCCCGCGTGGCGAGCGTGTGGGGGTGCGGGCTGCGGCCGAGGGTGGACCCGGGCACGTAGCCGGGCTGGTCCGCGGTGTACATCGCGTACTCCGGGCGCGGGACCTTCATCGCGAAGAGGGCGCCGGCGCCGTGGTCGCCGAGCTTGCGGGCCAGGTAGACGTGGCTCACCCGCCCGGTGGACCAGTGCCCGAGCACTTCATAGTCGCCGATCCGGCGGTCCGGCCCCTCGAGCGCCAAGGTGTATCCTTGTTACCCCGGGCCAACCTCCAAGGCCAGATCAGCGCCGCTCGGCGGCCTCGTCCAGGCGCCGCATGACCTCCAGGAGGGCAAAGCGCGTATCCAGACTGTGGGACTGGTGCGCCTTGTGGGTGAAGGTGACGCCCCTTCGGAAGGAGAACGTACCCCCGCGCCACTGGGCGGCGGCGACGAGGGTGTCGATGATCTTGCCGTCCAGGCGCTCCGCCAGCGCCTCCTCCGACATCAGGCCGTGCTCCACCACCGCGTGGGCCACGGTCTGATTCGGGCTCCGGGTGAGGGTGGCCTCCAGCGCCTGCCGCGGGACATCGCCGGTCTCTACCAACACGTCGCCGAGCCGGGGCCCGGTGCTCAGGGTGGCGGCGGACAGGCGCCCCTGGCTCAGGTAGAGGGTGGCCTCGCCCTCGGGCCCGGTGATGCAGAGCTCGCCGCTGGCCGCGTTGTTGGTGAAGAACTCCAGCAGGTTCGGCAGGGTCACCACGTCCAGCAGCCCCGACATCTCGGAGGAGTCGTCGGTGGTCGGCTGGACGCCGCGCAGGTCATCTTGCAGTGCCTTCACGTCCGCCTGGATCCGCAGGTCTTGGGGCGCGAGGGCGGCCGCCTTCAGGAGCGCGGCGAGGGCGAGCGGGCGGCGCTCTGCCCGTACCAGGGCCCGGCCCAGGGCGTGCTGCGCCATGGCCCAGCCGGGGGCGAGGCGGGTGGCCTCTTCGAACGCCTCCAGCGCGCGGTCGATCTGCCCCATGACCATGTGGGTGAGGCCGAGCTCGAGGTGGATCTCCTCGAGGTCGGGGTCCATCTTGAGGGCGTCCTCGAGGACCTCGAGCGCGCGGGCGCTCTCGCCGAGCTCCCGGAGCGAGCGCCCGAGGCCGCACATCTCGGTCGCGCCCTTCACCCCCTCCTCCAACAGGGTCACCGCCTCGGCGTGCTGGCCGAGCCGTGACAGGGCGAGGCCCAGGCCGGTGGCGGTCTGGGCGCCGTGCGGATCGAGGTTGCGCGCCGCCCGCCACGCCGCCGCGCTCCCCGCGAGGTCACCGCGCTTGGCCAGGGTGATGCCCAAGAGCTCGTGGGCCGCCACGTGCTGGGGGTCGAGGTCGATGGTGAGCTGCAGGTGGTCCGCCGCCTCGGCGAGGGCGTCCTCCTCGGACAGGATCGTGGCCAGGGTGAAGTGGGCCTGCACCGGATCTTCGCTCAGGCTCGCCCAGCGCCGCAGGCTGTCTTGCGCCGCGACGACCCCGCGCCGGCGGACCTGGAGCGCGGCCAGGAACCCATGGGCGTCGGCAGAGAGCGGGTCGAGCTCGAGGGCGCGGGCGTAGGTGCGCTCCGCGTCCTCCCACGCCCCCATGGTCTCCAGCTCGCGCGCGGCCCGGACCCGATCCTGGGCCTCCACGGTCCGCGTCGCCGTCCCTGCCTGGCCCTCCGTCACGTGTTCCCCCGGGGTGGCGCTGACCAGGGGTCGCGCGCCGCGTCCGCATGATCCCTCGCCCCGCCTTCTCGCACAACGCGCAGATCATTGACACTTTGCGTTAGACGCATTGGTCGCTCTACGTAGAGTTACGCCGGTTGCGGACCGGGGTGAAGTGGTGGTCAGCTTGGCCCCATGAACACGCGACGTCCCCGCAAGGGGGACAACATCGAGCGGGTGGGCATGGTCTTCGCGGGCGGCCCGGCCCCTGCCGCCAACGCGGTCATCTCCGCCGCGGCGACCTCGTTCCTCGGGGACCACCGGCAGGTGATCGGGTTCTTCCACGGCTACTCGAACCTGCAGAACTACCACCCGGTGACCCACCGGCTCCTGCCCGACAAGCACTACCGCGTGTTCCAGGAGCAGGACCTCTCGGGCATCCGGAACACCCGGGGCATCCTGATCGGCACCGCGCGCGCGAACCCGGGCAAGAAGCTGCAGCGGGCGTCCGACCTCGACGATCCCGAGAAGGTCGTGCAGCTCAAGAACGTGTACAGCGCCCTGGTCGACCTCGAGATCGACGCGCTGATCTCGATCGGGGGCGACGACACCCTCAAGACCGCGAACTTCCTGGTAGAGTACCAGCGGCGGCTCCCCGAGAACGCGCGCCGGGTGAAGGTCGTGCACGTCCCCAAGACCATCGACAACGACTACCGCGGCATCGACTTCACGTTCGGCTTCTTCACCGCGGTCGACGTGATGGCGAAGGAGATCCAGAACCTCCGGGAGGACGCCAAGGCCACCTCGGGCTACTTCATCATCGAGAGCATGGGGCGCAAGGCCGGTTGGCTGTCGTACGGGGTGGCGATCGCGGGCGAGGCCAACCTGGTGATCGCGGTGGAGGACGTCGATGACACCCTCACCGTCGACGAGCCCGAGGACGGCGGCGACGTCCGCAAGGCGCTGGACATCAACAAGCTCGCGGATCGGATCGTGAACCTGATCCTCCTGCGGGAGGAGAAGTACAACAAGTTCTACGGGACCGTGGTGCTGGCCGAGGGGCTGGCGGAGCTGCTGCCGCACCGGGTGATCGACACCCTGCCCCGGGACGAGCACGGGCACATCGGCCTCGGCCGCATCGACCTCGGCAAGCTGGTGGCCGAGGTGGTGGCGAAGCGCTACGAGGCCCGCACCGGCCGCAAGAAGAAGACCGCGGGGGTGCAGCTCGGCTACGAGTCGCGCTGCGCGCCGCCGCACGCCTTCGACGTGATGCTCGGCAGCCAGCTCGGCATCGGCGCGTACCGGGCGCTGGTCGAGGAGGGCCTCGACGCCCACATGGTGAGCACCGAGGGGCAGCTCGAGCTGCGCTACGTGCCCTTCGAGGAGCTCGTGAACCCCGAGACCCTCAAGACCGAGATCCGCTTCATCCAGCGGGGCAGCGACTTCCACCGCCTCGCCCGCTTCCTCGAGACCCGGACCGACCACCCCATGGACTGGGCGCCCGGCTGGCGCGAGGAGGACTGATGGTGCGGTGGGCGGCGGGCGCCGCCGCCCTGGGCGCGCTCTTCGGCTTCGACGTTGGGGCGGCGGAGGCGGCGGAGGGCACCCGCACCGCCACCATCGCCGCGACGACCACGGCCACGGTCGCGAGCACCGCCACCGCCACCGCGGCCGAGCCGCGGAGCTGGCTCGACGACTGGGTGGCCATCCCCATCGTCTTCTACACCCCCGAGACCAGGCTCGGCCTGGGCGGGATGATCATCTACAGCTTCGACGGGCCCGAGAACCAGGGCGCGCGGCGGAGCAACCTGCAGTTCCGCGGCTTCTACACCATGGAGAAGCAGATCTCCTTCTACCTGGAGCCCAACGTCTGGATGTTCGGGGACTTCGTCGGGATCACCGGGTGGATGGAGTGGCGCAAGTACCCTTTCAAGTTCTACGGGGTGGGCAACGACCCCGACCTCGACGTCCTGGACGACTACACCGAGCAGGTCTTCGAGGCGATCCCGCAGGTCACCTTTCGCCTCCACGGCCCCCTGCGGGCCGGGGTGAACGCCCACATCCTGACCGGTGAGTTCAAGAGCTATCCGGCCGACGGCCTCCTCGTGGGCACCGGCGCGGTCGGCCTCGGGGACCTCACCGCGGTGGGCTTCGGGCCCACGCTGGGTTGGGACACCCGGGACTCCAACTTTTGGCCCAAGGCGGGGAGTCTGGTGAGCCTCGACCTCACCGTCTTCAACACCGCGTTCGGCTCGGACTACAGCTTCACCCGCTTCAGCGCCGACCTTCGGACCTACTTCAACCCCTGGCGGGACCACGCCCTCGCGCTGCAAGGGCTCTTGCGGCTCTCCGACGGCACGGTGCCGTTCTTCTTCTACCCCGATCTCGGCGGGGTGCGGACCCTGCGCGGCTGGTACAAGGGGTCGCTCCGCGACCAGCACTCCTACGCGCTGCAGGCCGAGTACCGCGCTCCGATCTGGTGGCGCTTCGGCCTCGTCGCCTTCGCCGGGGTGGGGCAGGTGGTGCCCAACCTGAAGGACATCGATCCGACGAAGCTCCGGGGATCGGTGGGCGGCGGGATCCGGTTCAGGCTCAACGACGAGGGCGTGAACATCCGGGTGGACTTCGCGTACGGCGGGCAGTTCGAGTTCTACTTCCAGGTGGGCGAGGCGTTCTGAGCGACGTCAGAACTCGGCTTGTTGGGCGGCGACCACATCCCGCTCCAGCGCCTTCAGATCTTCGAAGACCCGGGCGCGCAGCTCTTCGTTCCCCAGCGCGGCGGAGTAGGGCGTGTTGAAGTAGCGGTCGCGCAGGGCGGTGGTCGCGGGGCTCTTGTTCAGGCCCTCCAGCCGGCTGCCGAGGCGGGTGTAGAGGCTCCGAAGCTCGGCCGCGGTGGGCACCGCCGGGGTCGTGGGGGGTGGGGGTGGCGCGGAGACCGCGGGGGCGGGCGCTACGGTCGGCGCGGGCGCGGGGGTGGGCCGGGGACGCGGCCTTGGCGCCTCCCGGGCCGGGCTTGGCGTGGGCTTGGGGGCGGGCGTCGGGGCGACAGCGGGCGCCGCCGCTTCAGGCGTCGGTGACTTGGGCGCCACCGGGCGGGGCGCTACCAGCGCGGGCTCCTCCACCAGGGCCTCGGCCTGGAAGCCGGGCTCCGAGGTCGGGCGGCGGGACCACAACAGGCCCCCGAGGGTGAGGGCGAGGATGGACAGGGCCACCGCCGCCGCGCCCCACAGGGGGCTGCGTCGGCGCTTCGCCCCGACCGCGCGCATCGCGTCGGTGGTCGCGGGCTCCACCAGGGTGGGGCGCTCCGCCGGGTTCATCGGGATGCGGCGGGTGGGGCCGCCGTCCAGCGCCAGGCGGTCGAGGGTCTCGATGACCTCCTCGGCGCTCTGGAAGCGGTCCACCGGGTGCTTCTGGAGCAGGCGCATGATCACCGCCTCCAGCCCGGGGCCGACGTCCGCGTTGGGGCTCACGCTGTAGATCGAGGGCGGGACGGACTGCACGACCTGCTGCAGGATCTCGCCCGCGCTGCCGAGGAATGCAGGGCGGCCTGCGGCGAGGAAGTACATGAGCATCCCGAGGCTGTAGAGGTCGGAGCGCGCGTCGACGTCACACGCGGTGGCCTGCTCGGGCGACATGAAGGCCGGCGTCCCCACCACCATGCCGGCGCGGGTCACCCGGCCGTCGGTCTCGGTGGTCACGATGGCCACCCCGAAGTCCACGATCTTGGGGACCTCGACGTCGCGGTCCCGCACCACCACCACGTTCTCGGGCTTGAGGTCGCGGTGCACGAGGCCCCGCGCGTGGGCGTGGGCGAGGCCCCTCGCGATGTCCCGGCCCAGGCGGATCACGCGGTCCTGGGGCAGGGCACCCTGCATGCGCACCAGGCTCTCGAGCCCGTGGCCCTCGAGGTACTCCATCACCAGGAAGAGCAGGCCCCCCGCGGTCTCGCCGAAGTCCACCACCGACACCACGTTGGGGTGCTCCATGCGGCTCGCCGTCTCGGCCTCGCGGGCGAAGCGGGTTCGCATGTTGTCTTGCGCCGAAAGATCCCCGAAGAGCATCTTCACCGCGAAGCGCCGGCCCCCCAGCCGGGTGTGTTGGGCCGCGTACACCCGGCCCATCGCGCCCTCGCCCACCAGGCCGGTGATCAGGTAGCGCTCCTCCAGCACCTGGCCGACCATGGGGTCGACGCCGAAGGGCTCGAGCGGCGCGCCGTCGCGCGGGCAGTGGGACCACTCCGAAGAGCGGTACACTCCGTGGCAGGCGGAGCAGACCAGGCGCGGCTCCGGCGCGGTGGTGGGGGTGCTCAGAAGCGACCCCCGATCTGGATCGTCGCTGCGCCGGGGCCCGGCACCACCGCCGCGGTGATCGGCGGCTCGGGCGTGTCGAGGTACCACAACAGGGCGCCGGTGATCGCGGCCGCCCCCGCGGTGGCGAACAGGAGATCCGCGGCGAGGGCCTTGCTGTCCACCCGGTCGATGCGGTCGGCGGGGCAGGCCACGGTGGCGCAGCCCTCGTCCTCGAGCTCGTTGTAGTCTGCGCGGGCCGAGATGCCCAGGCCGGTGCCCGCGGCGAGGGCGGCCACCGCAACCCCGCCTGCGATCCAGGCCGACAGGGGCGGGGGGCGGGAGAAGGCCGGGGTGGACGTCCGGACCCGCTCCATCACCACCACCTGGGGGGGCGGCGGGGCGGGCGGGGGCGCGGGGCGGAGCCGCGCCTCGGGCAGGAGCTGGGGCGCGGCGCGCTGGATCGCGTCGGGCACGCTCTCGCGCACCGTGTCCACCACCACCGCGTCGCGGTTCACCGCGCGCCCGGTGGGCACGTGGATCCAGGTGGGCTCGACCTGGAGCCGGGTGCCCAGCCGCACCGCCACCAGGGCGAGGAGCTCGTCGACCTCGAGGATGCCAGCCACCTTGCGCTGACACGCGGGCTCGCGGAAGCACCCCTCGGGGAGCTGCATCGGGGCGAGGCGCCGGTCCACCTCCCGGCCGCCGGCCACGTCGACGACGAGGGCCCGGCGCAGGGCGTCGGCTACCTGCTCGGCCAGCTGCACCTGGGCGCCGTGGTCGAGGTTGACCGCGGTGTCGATCACCACCGCCACCCGGGGCGCGGCGTCCTCGGCCGCCGCCGCGGCGGGGACCAGCCCGATCGAGAGGGCGAGGCAGAGCTCAAGGCAGGACGGCGAACGCAAGGCAGTTCCTCCCTTCGATGTCGGCCGCGGGCTCCCGCGAGGCGAGCAGGCAGATCTCGCGGTGGCCGGGGCTCAGGCTCAGCGGCGCGCTCTTCGCCTGCCCCTCCGCGTCGGCCTGGAGCTGGAGCGGGTCACCGCCGTCGACGCTCATGTAATACAGCCGCCCGGCCACCCCGGTGATGGTGATGGTCGCGCCCTCGGCCGGGAGCCAGAACGGGGTGTCGGGGAGCCAGGTGGGGCCGACGAGGGGCGCGACCGAGGTCGACGTCAACGTCTGCAAGGGAACCTGCGTGAAGATGAAGCCGCTCGCGCCGGCGCCCCCGTTGTTCATGCACGCCTCGGTCTGGGTGCCGGTGCCGCCGCTGACGTCGACCGCGCCCCGCGAGACGGACCACGCCCGCAACAGCACCACGCCCCCGGAGCCGCCGCCGGCCCCGCCGCGGGTACACTCGTCGGCCGCCCGCCGGCCGCCCGGGCCGCCCCTGGCGGAGATCTCGTCGAAGCTGATCGTCCCGCGGCTCACGCGGGCCACCGCCCCGCCGCCGCCGCCGCCCATCCCGCCGGCCGCGCCGCCGCCGCCGCCGCTCCCGCGCAGCGCGCGCAGGCCTACCGTCATGACGTGGCCGGTCTTGGCCGCGCCGCCCGCGCCCCCATCGCCGCCGTTGGGATCTTCGCCCGCGTTGCCGGGGCCCTGGCCCCCGCCCCCGCCCGCCCCGGTGGCCGGGTCGCCGGGCTGGCCGGTCGCGCCGCCGCTGTCGTCACCGCAGATCGCGTCCTGACCCGAGCCGCCGCCCGCACACCCGCCCGCCCCCGGGGTGCCGTCGGTCTGGCCGTTGGCGTCGAGGGTGCCGACGATGGTGATGTCGGCGGTGGCGAACAGCCGGCCGCCCAGCAGCGCCTGCGGCCGCACCGTGCCCGGGCCCACCGTGATGCGGCTGTAGAGCGTGGGGCCCTCGCCGGGGATCGTGTCGCCGTCGATCACCCGGAGCTCGTCGAGCCCGGTCACCGTCACCGTCGCGGTGACGCTCTCGCCGCCCCGGTGCAGGGTGAGTTGCGCTTCCTTGCGATCACCCGCGCCCAGCGCCTCGTCCACCGGGACCGCGACCGCCACCGCCAGGTAGTCCCCGTTCGTGGAGGCCTGGTAGCCCTCGACCACCAGGTCGTCGGAGGTGACGCGGTCGACGGTGAGCCCGGTGCCCTCGACGACCACCACGGTGGGCCGGATCTCGACGTCGTCGCCCACGCCCGAGCCCAGGCCCTCCGGCAGATCGTCGGTGAGCACCCGGGTGACCGCGAGGGGCGTCGGTCCGGCGTCCGGCACCGTGCCGCCGTCCGCGAAGCCGCCGTCGGCCAGGCCCGCGTCCTCGTCCGCCCCGTGTCCGCGGAACCGGTCCGTGTCGAGGGCCAGGGAGCACCCCGTGGCCATCAGCACCGCCAATAGGCAAAGCCAGCGCATCGGCGGTGGGAGCATAGCAGCCCCGGATCCGGGCGCACGTTCTTGTTTGCCCGTTTGGGGGTTGGCTTTCGTCGGGGCGGGCCCCGGAGTCGGCGGCGCAAGGTGGTGAGGCACGCGACATCCGGGCTACAACGGCGGATGTGACACGTTACGTGGTCATGGGGGCCGGCGCGATCGGCGGCGCGGTGGGCGCGCGGCTCCATGAGGCGGGCTGCGACGTGGTGCTCGTGGCCCGAGGCGCGCACGGCGCGGCGATGGCCGCCCATGGCCTGGAGCTGGCCGAGCCCGATCGCGTCCGTCGGGTCCGGGCGCCGGTGGTGCTGGATCCGGCGTCGCTCCACCTCGGGGCGGACGACGTGGTGCTCCTCGCGGTGAAGTCGCAGCACACCGAGGCGGCGCTCGACGCGCTGCCGCTCACCCGCGCGGTGCCGGTGGTGTGCCTGCAGAACGGGGTGCGCAACGAGGATTGCGCCCTGGCCCGGGTCGACCACGTCCTCGGGGCGATGGTGTGGAGCCCCGCGACCCTGCTCGTCCCCGGTCGGGTCGAGGTGCACGCCGCGCCGCCGGGCCTCATCCTGCTCGGGCCGTGGGCGGGCCCATGCGATGCGCTGGCCGATGCGGTGGCGGCCGACCTGTGCAAGGCAGGTTTCGTGGCCCGGGCGGAGCCCGAGATCCGGGCCTACAAGTACACGAAGCTCCTCACCAACCTGGTGGGCCCGGCCCAGGCCCTGTGCGGCCCGGAGGGCGTCACCCGCGCCCTCCGCACCCGGCTCCGCGAGGAGGGCGAGGCCGCGCTCACCGCGGCCGGGATCCCCTTCGTGCCCGCCCAGGCGCTCCTCGCCCGGGCCGCGGCGGTGAAGGACGCCCCGGTGGAGGGCGCGCCCCGCCAGGGGGGCTCGACCTGGCAGAGCTTCGCCCGCGGCGCCGGTTCGGCCGAGACCGAGCACCTGAACGGCGAGATCGTCCGCCTGGGGCGGCTCCACGGGGTGGACGTCACGGTGAACGCGCGCCTGGTGGCAGCCTCGGAGGCCGCCTTGCGCGAAGGGTGGCGGCCGGGGGCGGTGACGGCGGAGGCGCTCTTGGCGGGGACCTGACCCTGGGGCCAGTTGGTTCGGCCGGTCTCATCGTGGGAAGGTGCCGTCGTGAAGCGCCTTGTTCGATCGATCGTCGCGCTGGGGCTGGCAGCGGCGGGCTGCCGCGAGGGCGCGCAGACGACGCTGGCCCCTACGGAGCTGCCGTCGGTGGAGACACCTCGGGACGGGGCGGGTGCCCACCCGAACCCGGCGCCCTCCGCGCCCGCGATCCTGCAGGCCTTTCCTGCACCGCCGGGCCTGGTGGTCTACTCGGCCGAGCTGCCCACCCCGATGGCCCTGGAGCCGGCGGATCCCGCGGTGCACGGGCTCGAGGGCCCGGTGGGCTTCGGGGTGCTGCAGGCCGATCCGGGAGGCCCTCTCCTGTACGAGGTGGCGGATGCCCGGCGCGCGGTGCTCTTTCGGCGCGACCGCGACGGCACGACCCGGGCGCTCCGAGTTCGGACGCTGGGCGGGCTCGGCCGCAGGCCGAACGCGGCCGGGGAGTGGGAGGCGTGGTGGGACGGCGCGGTGTGGGTGCAGGCCTTCGACGAGGGCGCCGAGCTGCGGCGCTACCCGGTGCCGGCCACGGTGGAGCGCGTCGAGCTCTTCGCGTGGCGCGAGGACGTCGGCGCGCTGTTGATGGGGCGCGACGGCTTGTACCTGTGGCGCTTGCGGCGAGATGGCCCGCCCGAGGACCTCGGCCGAGTCGCAGGGTACCTGGACCGCGTCTACACCGAGTCACGCGAGTGCATCGTGCTCGAGCCCGAGGGGCAGGCGCGGCTGATCACGCCGGATGGTGACGTCCGCAGCACCACGCTCCCGCAAGGCTACTTTCCAACCCAGGGGTGGGGGACGCGCGTCGTCTACATGCCGTCCGTCGAGGACGCGCCGTGGATCTGGGTGGACCACGAGACCGGCGCCCAGCATCCGCTCCAGAGCCAGGGGTTCGGGCTCAGGTCGCTGTCGGGGTCACTGTCGGGGCGCTACGTCGCCGCGCGCGACGGGGAGCGGAACCTGTTCGTGTTGGACATGGAGTCCGGGGAGGAGCGCCCGGTGCCCGGGAGCGTCGGTCGGTCCCTCGGCGAGGTGCGGGTGTCCGACAGCGGGCGGGTGATCTTCGGAGCTGCCTCCGTGACCGAAGGCGTGGCGGTGGACACGGTCACCGGGGCGGAGCTCCATCGCGTCGCGTCCATCACGGGCTGGTCTCCGCTCGCGGTCCTGGGTGAAACGCAAGTCATCCTGACACGCCTGACGTTCGAAGGTGAGGCCGTCGCGCGGCTCGACCTCGCGACCTCCGTGGTGGAGCCCGTGCCGGGGACCTGGCTGAGCAGCTGGGAGGGCATGGGGCTCGTGACGGCCGCGCCGTGGGAGGGAGAGCTGCGCTCGGTGGGGCTCGGGCGCGCGCCCAGGTCGCTCCTCGAGATCGGGCGGCAACTGCCAAGGCTGGAGGTGTTCGGCAGGACGCACCCGCGGGTGCTCTACCGGCTCGGGCAGGAGGGGGGCGTGTTGGATCCTGCGCTCGGCCAGCTCTGGCGCGGGGCCACCGCCGTCATGTCGTCGGGCGACCTGGTCTGGTCATGCAGCCCCGCGAGCTTCGTCGACCTCGAGGCCAGCCCGGCTGTGTGGAGGAGCTCGGAGTCCCTGGGCAGCTGTACCTCGTGGCGGTCGAGGAGCTCGGTGGTGGTCCAGGCCGGTCCCGCGCTCCATGAGGTGTACGCGGACGGTGGGCGCACGGCGACGCGGGCGTTGGGAGAGTTCACCGCGATCCCCACCGCGGGCCCCGACCTCTGGGCGACCCGGGGCAACGACCTCTATCGCATGGGCGCCGATGGGCAACCCGACTTGCGTTGGCGCCTGCCCTGGTCCAGCGGCGTCCAGGTTCAGCCGCTGGACTCGCGGGCCGTGGTCACGATCCAGGGCCCGCAGGGGTTCGCGGAGTTCTCCATCGCCCAGACCGGTCCGGTGGAGGGGTTCCGGGTCCGGACCCTGTCGCAGGCGCCCATTCCGGGGTTGGCACCGGCGATCGTGGACGACCAGGGCCGGATCCTCAGGCTGGAGGGCGGGCGCCTGGTGGCCAACGGCGCGGAGGGTTCTCGAGAGGTGCTCTTCGAACCGGAGGAGGGCCTCGCGGTGACCGCGGTCCAGGCGCATGGGGGGCGCTGGGTGGCTTATGTCACGGGCGCCAGCGCCAGCCAGGTGTGGTGGGCCGGGCCCGAGGGCACGCAGTACGCCCAGGTCTCGCCCGTGGCCATGGCAGGAGAGGTGCAGTGGCTCGAGGGTGGCCAGTTCCTCGTCAGGGCCGGGCCGGCGGCGTTCCTGGTGGAGCCGGCAGAGGCGCGCATCACCCGTCTCCCCCGAGGGCTCCCTGGCCGAGCCATTCGCGCGCTCGACGGGCGCCGGTTGCTGGGCGACTGGCCCGGCGCGCGCGGCCTCTGGGCGTGGGACGCCGAGGACGACACGGTGACGCTGGTGTCTCCACCGAACCTCGACTTCGTCCATCTGCTCGCCGTGGTGCGGTGATCTCCCCGCAGCGAGCGGCAACCTCCCCGGGTGCGGTCATGCCGACCTGACCCTGGGGACAGCTGGGTGAGGAGCTCTCGAAGTGAGAGAGTGTCGCCATGAGGTCGTTGCGCCGGTTGGCCGCTGCGCTGTTGGTGTTGTCCTCGTGCCAGGACGGCGGTGAGCCGCTCTCCACGCTGGTGATCCCGGGGCCCGACGTACCCCGGGAGAGCCCAGGTGTGGATCCCAACCCGGCGCCGTCGCCCCCCGTGATCGGCGTGGTGACCTCGGGGCAGGCCGACCTGCACGTCTGGCCAGCGGGTGACATGACGAGCGCGTCCCTGGCGCCTCCAGATCTGGACGCGTTCGGGCTCCAGGCCGCGCTCTCCATCCAGCTCGTGCGTTGGGAGAGCGGGGAGCCCCTGTTCTACGAAGTGGCGGACGAGGCCAACGCGGTCCTGGTGCGTCGAGACGAGGCCGGCACCCTGCACCGGCTCCGGACTCGGAGCGTGACCTCCCCCACCCGTACGCTGGCCGCCAACGGTCGTTGGGAGGTCTGGTGGGACGGCGGCTTGATGGTGCAGTCGACCGCGATGGGGGCCGAGCCTCGGAGGTATCCGGTGCCGGACGCCCTCAACGCGCCGCGCGAGGTGTTCGCCTGGGGCGACGACCTGATCGGCGCGGCGGTCCCGGCGTCGGACGGCTGGCACGTGTGGCGCATCGCGGAGGACGTCGCACCCACGGACCTCGGCGCGGTGGTGTCCTTCGAGGGGGAGGTGCGCGCGGCCGACGGCGTCTGCACCGTCTGGTACCCGGGCGGTGCAGGTCGAGTTGCATTCGATGGGTCGGTCAGCCGAGTGTCCATCCCCGAAGGCCGCGCAACGTATCTGTTCTTCGGGAGCAAGGCGCTCGTCATGTCCAACACCGAGCACCGCTGGGTCGACTTCGTCCGTAATACGTCGAGGACGCTCGCCGCCCGACTCAGCGCCGACACCGTACTGGCCTATCGACGTGCGGCTCGATACGAGGTGCTGAACTACCCCAACGGCAGCTTGGGCGTCCTGGACATGGAGACCGGGGCAACGCAAGAGGTGCGCGCCGCCGCTGGGCTCTCCTGGCCCAAGGTCACCTCCGATGGGCGCCGACTGGTGGGCCTCGACACCGGGGCCCAGGAGGTGCGGGTGGTGGACGTGGCGACCGGCGCCACCCTCACCCGGTGGCCGGCCTCCGGGCGCACCCCGTGGTCGTTGCTCACGGACCGCTTCCTGCTGCTGTTGGCGGTGGATGGGGTCACGGCGCGGCTCGACCTGGAGACGGGGCGGGTGGCGCTCCAGGACGGCGACGTCGCGGGGGTCTGGGGAGGGCTCGCGCTCCTCGTGCAGACCTGGCCGACGGAGACGTGGACCATGGGCTTCGGACGCTCGACCCGACGTCTCTTCACCGACACTCGAAGGTGGGCGACGTTGCCCGACGTGGTGCGCTCAAGCCCGCCGCGTCTCCTCTTCGGGGGCGACGGCGAGGTGCTCGTGGATCCCGAGGACGGTTCGCGGTGGGAGGGGCGGGCGGGTCTGTTCGTGTCTGGAGCGCGCGCATGGGTGTGCCCCGGGTCGCAGGGTGATGTGGTGGGCTTCTTGGATCTCACCGCCTCTGCGGGGTTGGTCCGGACCGCGCCCGCAGCCGGGACATCGGGCTGCAGGGCCTGGCCGGCTCGCAGCTCCGTCGCCTTCCAGCGGGGTGACGCGCTCGAGGAGGCGACGGTCGAGGGCAGCGCCGTGGCCTTCCGCGCGCTTGGTGACTATCAGCTGCTGGAGACCTGGGATGGCCAGTCCGATCTGTGGGCGCGGCAGGGTGCGGCTGTCTTCCGGTTCGGCCAAGATGGTCAACCCAGCTTGCGCTGGCGGCTGCCAGAGGGGTTCGGCCGCGTCGTGGTCCGTGCGGCGGCGCACCGAGCCCTGATCTACGCCGAGTACGATGACGCGCAGCGCGTCTTCTCGGTGGCGCTCTCAGGCGCCGTGGACGGGTTCGAGCTCTCGGCGGCGGGGACGGCCGCCCTACCCGGGGTCGATGGCCTGCTGGAGCGCCTCGTGCTCGACGCCCAGGGCCGCGTGCTGGTGGCACGGGAGGGGCGCATCCTCGCGTACGGAGCGTCCGAGGAGCCGGAGGTGATCCTGGATCTCCCCGGCGACACGGTGCGTGACCTCGTGGGGATGGGAGGGCGCTGGATCGCCTACGTCTCGGGGCCTCAGGGCGCGCACCTGTGGTGGTCCGGGGCCGAGGGCCCACGGAGCGTGAGGCTGTCGACGGTCGCGATGCCTGGCTTCATCCGCTGGAAGGACGAGGCGCTGGTGCTCGTGCGCGCGGCCGCGGCGGAGTACGCGTTCGATCCGATCCAGGAGCGGGTCCACAGGCTGCCTCGGGGTGGGCTCGGGGAGGGCGGTGACTGGCAGGTGCTCGACGCGGGGCGGTTGGTCGGGACGCGCCCGGGTTGGGCCGGCGTGTGGGTGTGGAACACCGCCAACGACGCCATGACCCCCATGCTGCAGCGGGGCCTCCAGTGGATCTCGCCCGTCATCGTGCTCGAAGCCCCTGGTGCGGCCGCGCAAACGCTGCCGGGCGGGTGGTCCGCTGACCCGCCGAGGTAGTCGCAGGTGGGGCTGTCCCTCGGGACAGCTAGGTCGGGTCCGGGGGCCGTGGAAGTATCCCGGCATGCTCTGGCCCGCGCGCGCCTGCACCCTGGGCTTCCTCGCCCTGCTCGCTTGCCGCGAGAGCGCGGCGCCACCGCTGCCGGTCGACGGGCCACGGGACGCTGGACCGTCTCGGGACGCCGGGATGGCGGAGCCCCGGGACACGTTGGGAGTGGATCCGAACCCCGCGCCGTCCCCCGTCGTGATGGCCAGGGTCGGGGTCATGCAAGACATCCTGCAGGGCTGGCCTGCCGACGCGGAGCCCTGGAGCGCGATCCCCGCCGACAGCGCCGTCTACGGTCTGAGCGGAGTGCTATCGACGCGGGTGCTCTCGGCGCAGACAGGCGCCCCGCTGCTCTATGAGGTGGCGGATGATCGGCAGGCGGTCCTCCTCCGGCGCAATCCGGCGGCAACGTGCGGGCGCTCGGACCAGGACCTCCGCGCGCCTCCGCGCGCCGTCGCAGCAGACAGTCGATTCGAGGCGTGGTGGGACCGCGGGCTGTGGGTTCGCGACCTCGACTCCTGTTGGGGCGCGTCGCTACCCGGTGCCGGAGGCGATCGACTCCATCCAGACGTCTATGCCTGGGGCGATCATGATCTGGTCGCGGTCGTGACGGCAGAGGACGGCTGGCATGCCTGGTCTCCGCGTCGGGGCACCCACCCACCTCGGCGTCGTGGGGCCATGGACGACTGGGTCTGGACCGGGGCGGGCTTGTTCGTCCGGCAGGACGATCAGCTAATCGACATCGCTCGACAGGGGCGCGCGACGATGGGCGTGGGTCCTCCACGAGAGCTGGATCTACGGCTCGAGCGGTCTTCTTCGTGCGCGACGGAGCCGGCGCGACGTGGTTGAACTTCGAGACCGGCATGAGCCGGGACATCGAAGGCGTCATCGACGACCCGTGGACTGCACAGCGCATCTCACCGGACGGGCACCTCGTCGTGAACAGAGCCGATGGGGTCTTCGGGGTGCTCGACATGCGCACCGGGATTGGTGCGGTGGGTCCCGGATTCGGCCACGGACGAGGTCGACTGCGTGGCCACGGACGGCCGCCGGTTGGTGATCTCGGGTGCCGACCTGGGGGTGTTCGACGTGGCGTCCGGTGCGCTCCTCCATCGGTGGGAAGGCGCAGGGGGTTCCAGGGTCGCCGCCATGTCGGGTGGGGGGCACGTGCTCCTGCAGGTCAGGGACGAAACGGTTCGTCGGGTAGCCTTGGACACCGGAGCGTCGGAGCAGGTGCCGGCGACGCTTCGCGGGATGTGGGGGGACACCGGTATCCTCGGCCCGCCCTCGTACCCCCAGGACGTGTGGTTGGCGCGGCTCGGGGGCTCGCCCCGTCGCGTGCCCATGGACCTGGAGTCTGGGAATACCGAGTTCACGCGGTTCCCGACGGCGCCGCTGCGTTTTCTGCACTCCCGCCTCGACGCGTCGCGCTCCGCGGCCGAGTACACGGTGTTGGACGTCGACCAGGGGCCGCTCTGGAGGATCGACGCGACCTATCGCGATCGGCCGTGGATCTCGGGCGATCGGGTCTGGCGCTTCGATGCGGCGACGGAGACGGTCAGCTTCCTCGATCTCGACGCCTCGCCCGCGGTGCTCCGGTCCGTCGTGCTGAGCGGGGCGTCATGGTCGTACTTGTGGCCGGCTCGGAGCTCGGTCGTCGTGGAGGTGGGTGACGAGCTGGTCGAGGTGTACGCCGACGGCGCGCAGACCGCGACCCGGGCGCTCGGACAATACAGGTTCGTGCTCGCTGCCGCTGGAGGCCTCTGGGCCAGGCAGGGCGGGGACCTGTACCACATCGAGCTGGACGGGCAGGCCAGCTTGCGCATCAGCCTCCCGGAGTGGGCGCGGGTCGACCTGCGGTTGGTGACCGATGAGCGGGCCGTCGTCCGAGCGGATTTCCGACGGGCTCGCCCACTGTACGGTGGCGGTCCGGGGACCGGCTGAGCACTTCAGTTCCCCCGCTGCAGTTGCGGCAGGAGTGTGCAACGACGCGATCCTCGACCCGCAGGGGCGGCTCCTGCTGGAGGAGGACGGACGTCTCGTGGCCTGCAGGGGCGTCCGAGAGCGGCAGGTCCTCCTCGCGCCGCCAGACGGCGCGGTCGACGAGTCTGGAAGGTGGAGGGGCGATGGATGGCGCTCACCCGCGGCGCGGAGACCAGCTGTGGTGGCCAGGCGGATGGGGCTGAGCCGTCCAGTCACCAGCATATGCAGACCTGGCTGAGGCCCCCTGGGCGAGGGCCTGGTATGGGTGGCGAGCCAGACAGGTCAGGTGGTGCTCGACTGCCGAGCGCAGGGGTCACCGCGTGCCGGGGAGCGCTCGCCGGGTGGGTCAGGCTGGATGAGGCCGGCTGGTGGGACCTCTGTGGGCCCGCGACGGCCTGTGGGTGTGGGACATGCGCAATGACACCCTCACCCCCCTGCTCGTGCCTGGCCTGGGGTCGACCGTGCTGCTCGAGGTGCTCCCCAGCAGCTTGGAGTGAGCTCGAGGCGGCTCCATGCGTCGAACTGGCCGCTGCATTCGAGGTGGCCACCAGCGGAGCTGTCCCTTGGGACAGGTAGGTTGGCGCGAGGGGGCGTGGGAGTATCCCAACATGCTCTGGCCCGCGCGCGCCTGCACCCTGGCCCTCCTCACCCTGCTCGCTTGCCGCGAGGACGCGGCGCCGCCGCTCGCGGTCGAGACGGAGACACCGCGGGACACCGTGGGGCCGGATCCGAACCCGGCGCCGTCTCCAACGGTGGAGATCTGGGTCGATGGTAGTCCGCAAGTTGACCTGCGTGCTTGGTCGGCTGACGGCCAGCCGTGGAGCTTGCTCCCCGAGAATCCCGCCGCGTACGGCCTCAGCGCGGTGCTCTCGACGCGGGTGCTCTCAGCACGATCGGGCGAGCCGCTCTTCTATGAGGTGGCGGATGAGCGGCTGGCGGTCCTGTTGCGCCGTGACCCGGACGGCAGCGTGCAAGCGCTCCGCACGCGTGGACTCACAGCGCCTATCCGCACCCTCGCGGCGCATGGTCGCTTCGAGGCGTGGTGGGACCGTGGGCTGTGGGTTCAAGACTTCGAGTCGACGGACGAGCCACGCCGCTACGCGGTGCCGGAGGCGATCCACAGCATCCCGAGTCTCTACGTCTGGGGGGACCATGATCTGGCCGCGGTCGTGGCGGGAGAGGACGGGTGGCACGCCTACCGGGTCTCTGCCTCGGGGGCGCCCGCCGATCTCGGCGTCGTAGGGAGCCTGGAGGACGCCGGGGTGTGGTCCTCCGGTGGGCGCTTGTTCTTCAGGCATGGCGAAGCGTTGACTGACGTCGCGCCGGACGGTGAGCGCACGACGATTCCGTCGGGTGGCTACTACGGCACCTGGGTGTACGGCTCGACTGCGCTGTTCGCGGATAACGGCACCGGCGCGACGTGGGTGGACTTCGAGACCGGCATGACGCGCGAAGTCGACGGCTTCACAGACGACGCGCTGGCCCAGCAGGTCGTCTCGCGAGGTGGTCACGTCGTCCTGAAGCGGGCCGATGGGGCCTTGGGCGCGTTCGACATGCGCACCGGGGAGGTGCGGTGGGTCCCGGATGCGGTCACCGAGGGTGGACCGTACGGCGTGGCCACCGACGGTCGCCGGCTGGTGGTCTCGAGGCGCGACCTGGAGGTGTACGACGTGGCGTCCGGCACGGTCCTCCATCGGTGGGAGGGTGTTTCGGGATTCTGGGCCCTCATGTTGGACGAGGGGCAGGTGCTCCTGCAGGACGTTCTGCCCCAGGGGGCGTACGTCGTCCGCCGGGTGGCGTTGGACACCGGGGCGGCGGAGGAGGTGCCGGGAACTTTCGGCCTCGGCCTCTGGGGCGACACCGTCATCCTGGGTC
This sequence comes from Deltaproteobacteria bacterium, assembly GCA_020632995.1. Lineage (GTDB taxonomy): Bacteria > Myxococcota > Kuafuiibacteriia > Kuafuiibacteriales > Kuafuiibacteriaceae > JACKEN01. The sequence continues at coordinate 165,790 of JACKEN010000014.1, forward strand.
CGTCTTCGCATTCGAGTGAGATTTGGTTGGCCGCGCTGGGGGTCTCGCCGCCCCTGGGCCCCTTCCAGGTGGATCCAAGCACCGAGTGGCTCGAGCGCATCACCGTGACGCCTCCTCGATTTCTGCACTCTCGCCTTGTCTCGGGGTATGAGCTGGTCGAGCACACCTTGATCGACGCCCAGCGGAGGCCGATCTGGCGGCTCGAGACGACGCTGAACGACGAACTGTGGGTCTCGGGCGACCGGGTCTGGCGCTTCGACGAAGAGGCAGAGACGCTGAGCTTCCTGGATCTCGACGTCTCACCCCCGGAGCTCCGGTCGGTGGTGGTGAACGGCGCGTCGCGCTCCCACTCATGGCCGGCTCGGAGCTCAATCATCGTGCAGGTGGGCGACGAGCTGGTCGAGGTGTACGCCGACGGCGCGCAGGCTACGACCCGGGTGCTGGGTCGATACACACCCGTGCACAGCTACTCTTCTGCACGAGACCAGCGAGACCTGTGGGCCATGCACGGGCGGGACCTGCACCGCTTCGGACTCGATGGGCAGGCCAGCTTGCGCGTCCGACTTCCTGAGGGGTCGCGGGTGAGCCTGGCGGTCATGACCGAGGAGCGGGTCGTCGTCCGCGCAGAGGTGGGCGGCGTGGACCGCTACTACTCGGTCGCGGTCGGTGGGGCGGCCGAGAGCTTCGAGTTCTCCGCCGCGGCGATTGGGGTTGGGCTGTCCTATTCGATGCTCGACCCCCAGGGGCGCCTGGTGCGGGAGGAGGAGGGGCGCCTGGTGGCCTATGGGGCGTCCGAGGAGCCCGAGGTCCTCCTCGCGCCGGCAGATGGCGAGGTAGACCGGTTCTGGGTATCGGAGGGGCGATGGCTGGCGCTCACCCGCGGCGCAGGTGGGAACCAGCTGTGGTGGTCGAGCCCGGAGGGGCCGCGGCACGTCCAGGCCTCCTCTGTACCCATGCAGGGCTGGTTCAGACCTCTAGGCGAGGGCCTGATCTTGGTATCGAACCCGACCGGGCAGCTCCTGGTCGACCTCGCCGAGCGTCGCGTCACCCGAGTGCCGCGGGACGCCAACGGCGCGTGGAGTTGGTTGGAGGAGGGCCGACTGGTAGGCCCCGTGTCAGGCCGCGACGGCCTGTGGGTGTGGGACATGCGCAGCAACACCCTCACCCCGATGCTAGTGCCTGGGTTTGGGTGGTCCTTCGTGGTCGAGGTGCTCCCCAGCCGCGTGGAGTGACCGCGGTGCGCCACCCTTTCCCCACGGTGCGCCTACCCAGCGCCGGTCTGCTGCTGATGGCGCTCCTGTCCTGCCGCGGCGAGCTGCAACCCCTCCTGCCCTCCGAAGCACCGCCTGAGCCCCACGTCCCCCGGGAGAGCGCGGGCGTGGACCCGAACCCCGCCCAGTCACCGCCGGTCATAGCGAGGGCCTACCTCGAGCTGGACAACCCGCAGCTCTGGCCTCTGGACCAGGCCACCGCGTCGGCTCTGCCGACCGACCTCGTGGCCCTCGGGCTGCGGCGCGCGCTCATCGCAACGCCGCTTGCGGCGGAGCCGGGGGGTTCGCTCTTCTTCGAGGTCTCGGACGAGACCACCGCGGTGCTCGTGCGCCGAGACCCGGACGGCACGGTGCACGGGCTGAGGGCCCGGGCGGTGACCTCTGCCCGCCGCACCCTGGCCGCGGGCGGGCGCTGGGAGGTGTGGTGGGACGGCGGCCTGGTGGTCCAGGGGACGGCGCCGGGCGCCGAGGCGCGGCGCTACCCGGTCGAAGACGCGCTCGACGCACCCAAGCAGCTCTTCTCGTGGGGGGAGGGTCGGGTGGGCGCCATCATCCTCGCCTCGGACGGCTGGCACGTGTGGCGGGTCGAGGAGGACGCCGCGCCCGCGGACCTGGGGATGGTCGCGGCCTACGGGGACTCGGTCCAGGTGATGACCGAGGCCTGCCTCGTGCGTCGCGGGGATGTCGTCGGCCTGCTCGGACCGGACGGTGTGCTCGCAGCGCCGCAACTCGACTTTCAGTACGCGCCGATCAAGGTCTTCGGCGCGAAGGTGCTCTACAGCCCCAGGAGCTCCGGTCCTCAGGTGTGGGTGGACTTCGCCCGAGGCGTGCAGCGCGTGCTGGAGGGCGACTATCCCTTTGGGACGTCGTCTCGGTTCGCGCACCAGACTCGGTTCGCCGCCGGAGGGCGTGGTCGGCTGGACATGGAGACGGGGGAGGAGCGGGTGGTCCCCGGCTGGGACCGGTCCTCCTTGCGTTACTCTACCTCCGACGGCCTGCGCATGGTGGGATGGGACGAGCTCGGCCGGGAACTCGTGGTGGTGGAGGTGGCCACCGGTGACGTCCTCCACCGCTGGCCTGGCCACGGTCCCTGGTTGGAGGGCATGGCGGGGGACGCCTTCGCGTTCCTGGTGACCGACATGGGGCTCATCGAGCGGGTGGAGCTGGACACCGGCCGCACCGACACCCAGCCCGGCTACCTGTTCGATGTCTGGGAGGGCGGTGCGTTCGTCGTCTCCAACTACTTTCACACCGAGGACTGGGTGGCCGGGCTCGGGCGCACGCCCCGATCGCTCTTCGAGAACAATGACGGGCTGCAGTTACCTCGGAGGGTGATCCGCTCCTCGCCGCGGCGCCTGCTGTTCAACCCACGGGACAAGAGCGTGGTGGTGGACCTCGAGCTCGGCACGCTCTGGGAAGGCCCACCCGGCCTGGAGGTGTCCGGAGACCGGGTCTGGGGGTGTGGACGCGACACGACATTCCTGGACCTGGAGGCCTCACCTCCGCAGCTCCATTCTGGGCAGACGCCGGGTGGCCGGTGCACGCCGTGGCCGGCGCGCGGCGCGGTGACGCTCGAGGGCGAGCCGCTGACGGCCGCCTCCGTGGACGGAGCGCAGGTCGTGTTGCGCGAGCTGAGTGGCTATCAGCGGATCGACACCAGGAGCGAAGATCTGTGGGCGACGCGCGACGGGGGCGTGTACCGCTTCGGGCCCGATGGTCAACAAAGCTTGCGTTGGACCCTCCCGGAGGACGCCGCGGGGGTGTGGGTCCACCACGTCGGCGGGCGGGCGCTGATCGGCCTCGAGCCTGACCGGGTCTTCTCCGTCGCGAGCAGCGGGCCGGTGGAGGGCTTCGAGCTGTCTTCCGCCGCCGCTGCGGCCGTCCGCTCTGACCGGCCAACCCTGGACGAGCGAGGCCGGGTGTTGGTGGTGGAGGGCCACCGGGTAGTCGCGCACGGCGCCGGGGCGGAGCGCGAGGTGGTCCTCGAGCGCCCGGGTGAGGAGCTCCAGGACCTCGAGGCGCGCGCCGGGCGCTGGGTCGCGTACGTCCGCGGGCCCGACCACGCGACCCTGTGGTGGTCCACGTCGGAGGGCCCTCAGCACGTGCGGCTGTCCGACCTGGCGGTGGACGGCGCGCTGCGGTGGCGCGACGACGCGCTGGTGATGGTCGAGACCGACGCGGCCCAGTTCGCGTTCGAGCCCGCGCGCGGCCGGGTCACCCGCCTCCCGCGCGGCGCGCGCGGTGAATGGTGGACCCTCGACCCGGGCCGCCTGGTGGGCTCGCTCGACGGCTGCGCGGGGCTCTGGGTGTGGGACATCGCCAACGACACCCTCACGCCGTTGCTGCAACGCGGATTGCAGTCGATCTCCGGCGCCGCTCCGCTCTAGAGCGCACAGCCGGTCCTTCGCTTGCGAAATATCTCGCAGCGAAGCGGTGAGCGCCGCCACGTGAGGGCCGCCACGGGCCATGCAACGCATCTTGCGGTGATAGAACCGTGACCCTGTCATGGGTTACTACGCCCGGGACCTCCAACCGGCGCGGCTCCGCAATTCAGCCTGCATTCTCACAGTATGCGCATCGCCATCATCAGCACCTATACCCACCCAACTCGTATCCCCCGGAAGGAGCGGTCGGTCATGCAGTCCGCCGTGCCCTACCTTCTGGCCTCACTCTGCCCACCGGACGCGGAGATCGAGGTCTACAACGAGAAGGAGGACGACATCCCCCTGGATCGCGAGTGGGACCTGGTCTTCTTCTCCTACCTGCACGCGTACTACGAGCACACCAAGGTGCTCTCCACCCTGTTCCGCCGGCGAGGGATGGTCACGGTGGCGGGTGGGCGGCACGCCGGGCACTTCCGGGAAGACGTGGCCCAGTACTTCGACGCGGTGGTGGTGGGGGAGCCCGAGGCCAACGTCCCCCAGCTCATCCGTGACCTCGAGGCCGGGGCGCTCCAGCGCGTCTACGACCTGCCGCCGGTGGAGACCTGTCAGATCCGACCCTACCGCTGGGACCTGATGGACTACGCGAAGAACCGGTACACCGTCCCGGTCATCGAGGCGTCCCGCGGGTGCCCGTTCTCCTGCAACTTCTGTGTGCTCACCGGGTGGGAGCGCTATCGCTGCCGACCGGTGGAGGACGTGGTGCGCGACATCCAGATGCACATGAAGTTCAACCAGGGCTGGCTCGGGGCCTTCGACCGGACCTTCACCTTTGCGGACAACAACCTGGGTGGATCGCCCGCGTACCTGCGTGCGCTGTGCGAGGCGCTGATCCCGCTCGACGTCTACTGGGGCTGCGCCCTCACCTACAACATCCTGGCGGATCGGGAGCTGGTGCAGCTGATGGCGCGCGCGGGTTGCCGCTACATCTACACCGGCCTCGAGTCGCTGAGCCCCGAGGCCATCCGCTCCATGAAGAAGCGGCAGAACACCCTCAAGGACACCGCCCAGACCCTGCGCTTCGCGTTCCAGCAAGGCATCATGCCCAGCTTCGGCCTCCTGGTGGGCTCGGACGGCGACACCGAGGACTACCTGCGGCGGCTCCCGGACTACCTGGACGACCTCGGGCCCCACGCGGTGACCTTCATGGCCCTGGTCTGTCCCTACCCGGAGACGCCGTACTTCCGCACCGTGGTCGAGGAGGGGCGGCTCCTCCCCGGCGTCACCAGCCGCGACCTCGATGGCTACACCCTCTGCCACCGACCGAAGAACATCGAACCGGAGGCGGCGATCGAGCACTACAAGCGCCTCGTGAACGTCGTGGGGGCGCCGGTCCGCACCGCGAGGAACGTCTGGTCCCAGCTCTGGCTGAGCGACGCCCCGCGCTACAAGCCCATCATCCTCGGCGGGGGGCTGGAGACCACGAGCATCCGGGCCCCGCTGGCCAACCGCGAGCGGACCTTCCTCGCCGGCCACGACCCCATCGAGGCGTGGGACCGCCAGATGATGCTGGAGCTGGGCTTGAAGCCGCAGCAGATCACGCCGCGGTCCGCCGACCACCTGGTGGACATGCCCACCCAGCGGCGCGCGCTGCGCAAGGTGGCATAGCCCCGCGACCGGAGGTCATGGCCATGCAGGAAGAGTTGCGGATCCCGGATCTGCTCAGGCTCACCCGCCTGTCGGAGGAGGTGTGGCCGACAGCGGGGGCGGTGCTCCTGGAGGAGGGCGAGCGCGCCGAGGCCCTGTACCTGGTGCGGCGCGGCGAGGTGGTGGTGGAGAAGCAAGACGCGCGGGGGCGGCCCCGGATCCTGGCCCGCCTGGGCGAGGGGGCGGTGTTCGGCGAGCTCTCCTTCCTGGACGGCCAACCGGCCTCCGCCACCGTTCGGGCCACCGGTGCGGCCCGGGTGGCGCGGCTGCCCCGGCAGCGCCTGGAGGCGGATCCAGCCCTCGCCGGGTTGAAGATCCGCCTGCACGCGCACCTGGCCCGGGAGGTCGTGGCCCGCCTCCGGGCCACGGACCGCTCCTTCGCGGAGGCCCTGCGCGAGGAGCGATGGCAGGCCAGATTGCGCATGGAGCTGGGCTGGTTCCTGATGGTGACGGTGGGGCTCTTCGGGATCGGCCAGGCGGTGCAGCACCTGGTGGTGCCCGGCCTGCCTCCGCTCCTGCACATGGCCTACTCGTGGGGTCTGCTCCTCGTGATCGTGGCCCTCATGGCGGGGTTCATCCGCATCCAGCACGCCCCGGCGGCGGCCTTCGGGCTGACCTTTCGGGGCGCCGGGGCCAGCCTGGTGGAGGGGGTGGCGGTGGGCGCGGCCCTCGTCGGCGTGCTCGCGTTGGGGCGCGCCCTCACGGTGGCCCCGGGCGAGGCGATGATCACCTGGGGCTCGGTGGCCGGGTACAGCGGCCTCGAGTCCGCCCTGTTCTTCGCGCTGTATGGGCCGCACTGCCTCCTCCAGGAGGTCGTGGCCCGCGGGGTCATCCAGGGCTCGCTCGAGCGCTACCTCGGCGACCGAAACCCGCAAGCCGGATTGCTCGTGGCGAGCGCCATGTTCGGCGTCTTCCACTTGCATGTGTCCCTGACGTTCGCGCTCGCCACCTTCGGGGTGAGCCTCGTCTTCGGGATCCTCTACGCGCGCCGCCGCTCCCTGGCTGGCCCGACCGCGGCGCACCTCATGCTGGGGCTGGCCAGCGTGGCCTTCGGACTCAACTGAGCGCCACAGCGCCCGCGCTCAGGGTCGCGTGCGCAACCCGTCCGGCGGCATGATCGGCTCGGCGCGGGTCTCGGCCAGGCACTCGGTGAGGCTGCCGAGGCCCGGGATGTCCTCGCTCACGTTGCGGAGCACCCGCGCCGCGTCCACCACCAGGCCCTCGCCGAAGCCGACGTCGGCGGGGTTGATGATGTTGAGGTAGCAGGGGCTCACCGGCGCATCCACCGCCTTGCCCTCGTCGCGCCACCAGAAGAAGAGGCTGCGCACCGTCCACAGGTAGCCGTACTCGTAGGCGGTGGGGCCGTTGCGCCAGCCCGCGATGCGGTCGGCGTCCACCCGGTAGGCGGCCTCGCGCCGGGCCACGATGGGGAGCGCGGCGTCCAGCGCGGCGCGCGCGGCGGCGAGGCGGACCCGGCGCGGGTTCTGGTCGAGGTCGAAGTAGCCGTCGACGTAGTCGTACAGGCCGTGCACCTGCTCGGCCCTGAGCGCGGTGATGCGGGCGGAGTCCGCGAGGTCTTCGTACAGGGGGCGGACCTCGGCCGGGATGGCGGGGGCGAGGGCCTCGAGCGCGGTGGCGAGGCGGTCGTGCTCGCGGGCGGTGGCGGCGAGGAGCGGCTCCACCTCGCGCGAGTAGCCGGGCGGGCTGTGGAGCGGGTTCCGCATCTCGACCAGGCCGAGCTTGTCGGGCTGGGTGGTGGCGGGGCCGATGGGGAGGGGGAGGCTGCCCGCGAGGTCCGAGACGTCGTCCCAGGTCTCCGAGCCCTGCAGGTAGGCTTGCGCGTTCCGGCGCGTGACGTCGCTCGGCGCGACCCCGTTCACCTCGCCCAGGATGAGCAGGTCGCGTTGCGTCTCGGCCGCGTCCACCACGTGGTCCACCAGGGCGGGGGCGGCGGGGCCGAAGGGGGCGAAGATCTCGGTCAGCAGGTCACGCAACGCCGCGCCCTCGTCCGCGATGTCGTCCCGCGGGTTCCAGGCGGCGCGGGCCGCCATCACGTCGTTGAGCCAGTAGCCCCACTCCCAGCCGCTCGAGAACACGATCTGGCCGTCCATCTGGCCGCCCGCGTGGGGCCCGCGGCCCATGCGGCCCGCCGCCTCGTCGCCCGAGAGCAGGCGCAGGTCATGGAAGCGCCGCTCGCCGTAGATCGGCAGGTAGAGGGGGACGTCGATGTCGAAGCTCACCCAGTAGGCGCTCTCGGGGTGCCAGACCACCTCGCGCGCGCCGACCTCCTCCTGCAGGAACTCGCGGATCCAGTCGAAGTCGGTGTTGCCGTAGGTGGGGGCGGGGTCGTCCAGGGCGTAGTGCTGCACGGTGTGGGGCATGACGCCCATGCTCGGCAGCGCGTAGTGGGGGATGAGGTTGATGTTCAGCGCCTCGCCGGTGTCCGGGTCGGTGTAGGTCTCGCCGTACTGGCCCTGCGAGATGTGGATCTTGATGTAAGCCGGCTTGCCGTGCGCGGTGCGGAGGTGCTCGGCCAGGGCGTCCATCCAGGCCACCAGCTCGGTGTCCGGCGGGTGGGTGAACTCGCTCGAGCCGTTCTCGGTGGCCAGGTAGTCGAAGCCCGCGCCCATCAGGTGGTCCACCCGGGCCTCGATCTCCGCCACCTCGTCCGCGAGCTCGCCGTCGTTCCGCAGCAGCTGATAGGCGTGCTGTTGGTGGAGCGCGATGGGCACGTCGACCCCCACCGCGATGCCCAGGGCGTGGGCGCGGTCCACCAGGGTGGCGAGGCGGGCGATGCGCTCCGCCCCGTCCGCGAACTCGGCCCAGGTGGCCGCCCACAGGAGCACCCAGTGCACGCGGTTCTGGCGCTGGGCGAGCATCCACTCCAGGAAGGCGTCCCACTCCGGCAACATGGCTTGCCAACCGGTGGCGTCGGTGGGGCCGCCCGGGCCCCATCCATTCAGAAGATCGGTGAGCTCCAGCGGGTGCATGGTGTGGAGCTGCAGGCCGCGGATGCGCCAGCGCGGGGCCTCGGCCCTGTCGACCGCGGGGGCCTCGTCCGGGAGCCCGGCGGGGAGGGTCGGGGCCAGGGGGTGGAGGAACGCGTAGCCCAGGGACTCCAGCAGCGCGTAGGTGCCGTAGCCCAGGCCCAGGTTGGCGTGGCCGAAGGGGTCGGGGTCGAGGGGGTTGCCGTCGGCCGCGATGACCGGGGCGCCGTCCACGTCCCCGCTCCGCACCACGAAGGCCTCGGAGCCCAGGGCGGCGAGCTCCGCCTCGGGGATCAGGCGCCGGGTCACCGGGTGCTCACCCAGCGCGATGAGGAGCGAGCCGGGGGCGTAGGACGGGGCGAGGTCGGTGGCGAGCTCCACCGGGCGGGTGGCCACCGACGTCAACAAGGCTTGCACTCGGCCCGACAGGGCGGGGGGCACATCGGCGCCCAGGAAGAGCACCACCTTCGGCGCGGGCGGGACCCCGGAGTCGGCCGGGAGCCCGGAGTCGGCCGGGAAGCCCGCGTCGGAGAGGCCGGCGTCCTCGGCGGCGAGCCCAGTGTCGACCGTGGCGCCGGTGTCGGGGAGGGCGCCGGCGTCGACGCCCGGGCCGGGGGTCAGCGGCGCCTCCTCGGCACAGGCGGTGGCGAGGGCCAGGGCGAGGCACAGGACGCGGCGCATGAAGTATCCTACATGCACTTACCTGGCGGAGATCAATCCCCCCACCGGGCGGACTGGGCGGTCAGGACCGGCGCGGGGGCAGGGGGATCAGCGCCGAGACGCGCCGCTTGTACTCGGGATAACCCGGACGACGCGCGAGCATGCGCTTCTCCATCATCGGGACGCTGACCCCGACGAAGAGCGCGATCATCACCCCGGGGCCCACGAGCAGGACCGGGGTCGGCCCGCCCGCGGCGAGGCCGAAGAGGGCGAGGCCGCACCAGAAGCTGATCTCCCCGAAGTAGTTCGGGTGCCGCGACCACGACCACAGGCCGCGCTCCATCACCGTGCCGGCGGGGGGCTTGCTGCGCACGAAGGCCCGGAGCTGGTTGTCTGCGAGCCCCTCGATCAGCACCGCCCCCCCTGTGACCACTGCCGCCACAGCGTCGAGCGCAGACAGCGGTCGGTCGCCGGTGACGAGCGCGGGCACGAGCGACAGGCACCCCAGGAACACGAGCACGGTGGGGAAGAGCTGCAGCCCGAGGAAGTTCACCACCACGAACGCCTTGCCAGTCTTGTTACGCAGATCGACGTAACGCCAGTCTTCGTGGTCGAGGCCCGACCAGCCCCGCGCCCAGTTGTAGGTGAGGCGCAGGCCCCACGCGAAGACCAGCGCGGTCACCAACACCTGACGCGCCGGCACCGCGCCGTCTCCGAACCCGAGCCACAGGTAGGGGGCGATCACGAGGGGCGCGACGCTCCAGTAGGGGTCGTAGAAGCTGGTGTTCCCGAACGCGACCGAGAACAGGAACACCACCACGGTGGCCGCGAGATCTGCCGCCGCCACCCGCACCATGGGGTCGGGACCGACAGGCAGGAACGCCACCGTCCCCAACGCCGCGACACCCGCCAACACGTACGCGGCCGATACCCACAGGAACGCCTTGCCGCGCGACATACCGGAGCTCACTGCGGGTCGGGGAGGCCGTAGCGCTGGTGGATGCCCGCCGCCGCCGCCTCCGCCGCCTTGGCGTCGAGCACCAGCCGCGACGCGCTCTGGCCCGGGTCGAACTCGATGATGTGAAAGCCATCCTGCGGCGCCTTCAGCGCGGCGCGCAGGTCGTCGAGGCCCAGGATGGGGCGGCCGTTCACCTTCGAGACCAGCAGCGCGCCGAGGTCGGCGTAACCCAGGTTGACCGCGTCGGGCAGGACCTTGCTCATCACCACCATGCGCTCACCGGGGCGCGTCGGATTCGCGTTCCGGGCGTCGATCGCCACCAGCAGGTAGAGCGGGCCGTTCTCCCACCAGCCCTGCCACTGCCGCATGTAGTCGAAGGTCAGCGGCATGAAGACCAGCCCGCCGACCTCGTGGTACTCCGGGCTCTGATCGATCACGTAGCGGGGCACCACGCCGTCGTCGGGGCGGTTCGCCTGCAAGGTGACCTGCAGATCCTGGCGCGCTCCGTCGCGCAGCACCTTCACGTCGACGACGTCGCCGGGGTTCACGCCGTCAGTGAACAGGACGTCGAAGTACAGGCGCCCGTACTCGGGGTGCTTGAACTTCCCGCGCTCGTCGATCTTGTGCCCGTTGATCTCGAGGAGCACGTCCCCCACCTTCAGCACCCCCGCCGCGGTGCCGTAGCCGAGCACCTCGCGGATCCGGACCCCGCCCTCGTCCGGGCCGAGGCCCAGGCGCTGGCGGAGGGCGCTGTTGGTCAGGCGCTGCCAGGCGAAGCCGTGGCCGGCGAAGCCGCGGTAGGTGCCGGCCTCGGCTTGCTCCAGGAACTGGCGCAGCACCGGGGCGGCGAGGGTGGGGAGGGTGTCCTCGGCCGAGGACGTGGTGATGCCCACCACCTCGCCCTCCGACACCACCACCTCGCCCCAGCCGGAGGCGTTGATCGGAGACGACAGCTCGAGGGTCAGCAGCTGCGTAGTGCCGGGGAAGTGGGTGCTCACCCGGAGCTGCTTCACTACCGCGCGGGCCTCCTCGAACTGACCGGAGTCCAGCCAGCGGCAGATCGTCACGTCGCCCTCGACCGGGACCTCGTCCGCGATCCGGAGGGGCTCGAGGCCCTCCCAGAACTCGGGGTCCTTGACGGTGAGCAGGCCGAGCGGGACCTCGTAGTCCACCAGCTCCACCTCGGCCTCGTAGCGCTTCGACTCGCCGCTCTTCTCGACCAGCACCAGGGTGCGGTTGGCAAGCCGCCTTGCGTGAACCAGGATGCGCTTGCCCTCGACCACCAGGCCGTTGATGCGGCGCTGCCAGGCCTCGCCCTTCACCCAGGGGGAGCCGAAGTCCGGGTCCTGGCCGTTCACGATGACCGAGACCACCGCCTGGCGCGGGGACACCGGGGCGGGGCGGGGCGCGGCGGCGGCGCTGCGCGGGCCACCGCCGGTGGCGCAGGCGCTCGCCCCCAGGGCCAGGGCCAGGGCCAACAAAAGGCTAGAGGTTCTTCTCACGACGCACTCCGTAGGTCTGCAGGATCCGGGGGTGGGCGGCCTCGGTCTCTTCGAGGTTCAGGGTCTCCTCGTAGCCGTCGGCGAAGCCCAGGTTCAGCTGGCCCTTGCCGCGCAAGCGAGCCTGCGTGAGCAGGTCGTCCAGCTCCGCCAGGCTCCGCACCGGGTGCCCGTCGACCGTCTCGAGCACCGACGGGCCCACGCTGAGCTCGGCGGTGATCGGGTGCTGGAGGATCCGCGCCAGCACCACCGTCTCTTCGTTCGCCCGCTCGGGGGCGGCCGACTCCTTGAAGAAGTGGTTCCACGTCATCGCGCGCGGAACCTTGCCCGGCCAGCCCTTGCCCCAGGTGCGCAGGTACTCCACGTCGAGGGGCATGAACACGAGGCCCGAGTACACGAGGTAGCGGGGCGGGGTGCTCCACTGGTAGCGGAAGCGGTCGTAGCGCGCGATGCGGCGCGCGGTGGCCTCGAGGTCCTGGCGCTTGCCGTCCCGCCACACCTTGAAGCGGACCTTCTCGCCCACCTGCTTCATGTCGACCAGGTGCGAGAAGGGCCCGCGCACCACCCCGGCCAGGGCCACCGACCCGTCGTCGGCGATGTCGACCCCGTCGACCGCGAGGAGCACGTCGCCCGGCTTCAGGACGCCGTCGCCGGTGCCGTCGGGGGCGACCTCCTCCACCACCACCCCGTGCTCGTCGGGCTTCAGGCCGCGCTCGGCCTTGTAGGCGGGGGAGATGAGGTCGGTGGTCTTGAAGCCGGAGTCCGGGAAGCCGTCGTAGTGGCCGTCCTCGAGGTTCTTCAGGAAGTGACGCACGAGCGGGGCGGGGATGAAGTAGCCCACGTTCTGGAGGTGCGGCGCGCCCTGAAAGGCCACGCCGACCACCTTGCCCTTCTGGATCACCGGGCCGCCGCTGTTGCCGGGGTTGATCGCGGCGTCGGTCTGCACCGCGATGTGGGCGTCGGAGCCGGTCTGCACGTAGGTGAGCCACTCGACCCGAGACACGATGCCGGTGGTGGACGACAGCTCCTGGCCGCCCGCCGGGTAGCCGTAGGTGGTGACGGACGACTTGCGCTCGGGGAGGCCGTCCCCGATCTTGAGGGGGATCAGCCCCTCGTGGAACGCGGGATCTTCGACCCGCAGGATGGCGAGGTCGCAGTCGTTGGCCACCACCTCGACGCGGGCCACGAAGGGGTTCGCCACGTGGTGGCGCTTCACCAGGATCTGCCGCGCGTCACGCACCACGTGGGCGTTGGTGACGATGCGCTTTCCGTCCAGGAGGAAGCCGGTGCCGGAGGCGCCGTGCACGGGGGACATGCGCCATGGAGAGGCGTAGTCGAAGCGGGAGGAGTACACCTGGACCTTGACGACGGAGTCTTCGAGGCCCGGCGCGCTCACCGCCAGGAGGGTGAGGGCCAAGGTCAGCACGGCGCCGGATGGTAGCCAGCGCGGCGCCAGGTTGAAAGGGTGGCAGGCCAGCTTTCAGCGGGCGGAGCGCCCCTTCGCTTTCCCTCGATCGTCCCGCTTGGACTTCTGCTCCTTGTTGGCCTTGCTCGCCTTCTTGGCCGGCGCGGGGGCCGCGTGGGGCTTCGGTGCCGGTCGCGCGGTCGGCGCGGGGGCGGCGCGAGGCTTAGGCGCGGGCCGCCAGGTCGGGGCGGGCGCGGGGGCCGGGGTGGCCCTGCGTGGGGCCGGTCGGGCGTCCGCGTGCCCCTCGGGCCGGCGCGGCTTGCTGTGGTGCCCGCCGCGCGGCGGGGGCGCGGCGTGCACGTGGGTGGCGCCGATCAGCCGGCGGCGCTCCGCCGGCCGCACCATCACCCGGTGTACCGGCTGGTGCCCGAAGTAGCGGCGATCCATGAAGCACCACGCGTTCGGGCTCACCGCGCCGACGAAGACCCCGGCGTGCCAGGTGGCCTGCGGCGGGAGCGGGGCCCAGCCCACGTAGCTCGTGTCCGAGCGCCACACCACCCAGGCGGGGCCCCAGACGTCATCGGGGACCCAGACCCAGCCGTACGACGCGTCCAGGTACCAGCGGCCGTAGTGGAAGGCGGCCCAGCCCCAGGGGAGCTCGGACTGCCAGAGCCAGTCGCCGTCGACCATGGACCAGGTGCCCAGGGTGTAGGGCTGCCAACCGACCGCCATGCTGCGCGGACGCCACACCCGGCCGTAGGTGTGCACCACCACCCAGTCACCGTAGGGATCCAGCGCCGCGGAGAGCTGGAGCCGGGTGGCGCCCTGTCCGTAGGCGGGGCGCGCCGACACCGTCAGGGTAGTGCAGGCTGTACTGCACATGGCGAAGGCCGAGAGGATCAGGGTGATGGACCGCTTCTTCATGGCGCACCTCCTGACTCAGCGCACCGCGCCGAGATCGATGGTGTAGATGTTGTCGGCGGCCCCGATGACCACCACGTTCTGGGGGTCGGCGGCGTAGAGCAGGCGCCCGTCGTCGGCCAGGCCGTCCAGGCCCAGGCGCCACAGGCCCTCGACGAGGTCGTCGTAGACCACCCCGCCGTAGCTGCAGGGGTAGCGGGCGTCGTCGTAGATGAAGCCGTCCGGGTCGGTGAGTGTGACCCGGACCTCATCCACCGCGCCGCACGACCCGGTGCCGTCGAAGGTCCAGTACAGGGTGAGCGCGCCGCCCGCGCTGTAGGCGCGGAGGGTGTACTCCTGGTGGGTGCCTCCGTAGACCTCCACCTCCTGGTTGTTCGACTGGTACAACACCGACCCCATGCCATCCCGTCCCTCGATCAGCACGGTGTAGGTGTCCTCCCGGAGGTTCTCGAAGGTCACGCCCCAGGCGTAGCCGCTGCAGGAGTAGTCGTCGTCGTAGCGCTCACCGAAGCGCTGGCCGGTGAGCTGGACGCGGATGCGGCTCACCCCCGCGTCATCGCAGCGCTTTCCCTCGAAGTCGTAGCGCAGGGTGAGGTCGCCCCTGAGCCCGTCGGGGAACTCGTCGTGGATCTCGAGGTAGCACGCCGAGGTAGAGAGGGTGATGGCCGTCGCGGCCAGAGCGAGCGAGGTACGCATGCCCGGTGGTATCGCAACCAGCGTGCCAGGCGAGCTGCGGCGATCGGATCCGCTGGAGTTCCGCGGATCTGCAATCGATCCTGCGTGAGAACCCCGCGCGGGCGGGCGTCTTTGGGGTGCGTCGGGTGTTGCCGCTGCGCGACAGACCGACGTCAGGACTTCGTCGGGCGCCAGGCCACCTCGCGCAGGAAGTGGCCCTCGAAGTACTCGTGCTCGATGCGGACGGCGGTCTCCTCGGCGTCCTTGAAGTCGTCCCAGGGGACGCGGATCACCGGGATGGTGCGCGAGATGTCGTGGATGAACTCGTCGTAGCGCCGGTGCAGGGCGGTGAGGTACTCGAGCGAGACGCCAGACTCCATCGCGCGGCCGCGCTGGGCGATCCGGCTCATCGAGACCTCGGGGGTGAGGTCGAGGTAGACGATCATGTTGGGGCGGCACATGAAGTTGCTCATGTGCTTGAAGAGCTGCAGGTAGGTGCGGTAGTCGCGCTCCTCCATGAGCCCCTGGTCGACCAGCGTGCGCGCGAACACGGCGTCCTCGTAGATGGTGCGGTCCTGCACCGCGCCGCCGCCGCGCCAGATGATCTCCTGGTGTTGTTGGAAGCGCCGGTTCAGCAGGTAGATCTGGGTGCTGAACGCATACCGCGCCGTGTCGCGGTAGAAGTCCTCGAGGTACTCGTTGTCGGTGATCGGCTCGAAGTACACCGGCAGGTCGAGGTGCGCACCGAGGGCCTTGGCCAGCGTGGTCTTGCCCGCGCCGATGAGGCCGGCGATGCCGATGAAGACGTCTTGGAGGCGCGACTCGCTCACGACGCCCCGGCGGGTATCGCACCGGGGGGCCTGGTGGCAACCGATCACCGGCCCCGGCGCCGGAAGTCCCGGGGCGCGCAGCCGACGTGGCGCCGAAAGACCAGGCGGAACGAGGCCGGATCCGTGTACCCCACCGCCGTCGCGACCTCCTCCACCGAGCGCCCGCCGCGGGCCAACAGGTGCTTGGCCGCCTCGACCCGCAGCCCCTGGACGTAGGCCTTGGGCGTGGTGTCGAGGGCGTCCCGGAACAGGCGCTTGAAGGTGCGGACGCTCGTCCCCGCTGCCCGCGCTGCCTCGTCCAGGGTGAAGGCGCGCGCGTATTGGGCGTGCATGAAGGCCAGGGCCCGCTGCAGGCGCACGTCCTCCACCCCGGTGGCCCGGCGAGCGTGCATGTACGGGCGCTGATCCTCCCGGGTGTCCATCACCAGCGCGTCCGCGGTGGCTCGAGCCAGGGCCGGCCCCGCGATGCGCGCGACCAGATACAGGGCGAGGTCGAAGCAGGCGTTGGCGCCGCCGCTCGTGCACACCCCGTGGTCCTCGACCACCATCCGCTCCGGATGCAGGTCGACTTGCGGATGGCGCCGCTGGAGCTCCTCGGCGTAGCGCCAGTGGGTGGTGGCGGCGCGGCCATCGAGCAGGCCCGCCTCGGCGAGCACGAACGCGCCGGTGCAGGCCGAGGCCAACAGCGCCCCCCGGGTCTGCGCGCGGGTCAGGTGGGGAGCGAGGGCCTCGCCGACAGCGAACAGCGCAGGCCTCGGCCGACCCATGCCGGGCAGCAGGATCAGGTCGGCGGAGGCGAGCGCACGCAAGCCAACCTGCGGTTGGAGGGTCAGGCCGCCCGCCCCCGGGATCGGCGCCCCGTCGGTGCCCGCCACCCGCACCGACCACCG
>JACKEN010000015.1 GCA_020632995.1 Deltaproteobacteria bacterium
TCCCACCCTTCTCCGCGGGCTGACGCCCGCTGCGCGCTTCGCTTGCCTTAGGGTCCCGGGCCGGCGGAGCTAGGTGTTCAGCTGGTCCTTGAGCACCTGGGAGGGCTTGAAGGTGAGCACCCGCCGGGCGGAGATCTCGATGTCGCGGCCGGTCTGCGGGTTGCGGCCCACACGCGCCTTCTTCTCACGCACCACGAAGTTGCCGAACCCCGAGATCTTCACCGGCTCGCCGCGGCTCAGGGTCTCCTTCACCGCCTCGAAGAGCAGGTCCACGATCTCGGCCGAGTCGCGGCGGGAGAGCCCGCCGATCTTGCTGTAGACCGACTCGACGAAGTCCGCCTTCGTGAGGGTCTTCCCCACGACCTCGGAGCTGAAGTTGGTTGGAGTGCCGTCTGCCATTCGTCCCCCTTAGTCCTCTACCGCCTCGAGCAAGTCCAGGACCGCTCGACGCATCTCATCCAGCGTCTGTCTGATTTCGGCCGGCGGGGCGCCCACCCCGCTCGCGGCGCCCGTGCCCGCTACCGCGCTCGCCCCGCGCGGCACCCCGGCCGAGGTGGGCAGGGCGGTGTCCGCCACCGCCGAGAGCACCTCGGCGTCGTCGCGCACCCCGGTCTGGTGCCCCCGCTTCAGGAGCACCCGGATCCGGGCGATCGAGAGCTTCTCGTCGTGCCGGAGCCGGCGGATCTGCAGGAGCAGCGCGACGTCCTGGCGCCGGTAGCGGCGCTGGCGGGTGCTCGTCTTCTCGGGCCGCACCCCCGCGAACTCGCTCTCCCAGTAGCGGATCACGTACGGCTTCACGCCGACGATCCTGGCCACCTCGCCGATCTTGAAGAAGTCCTGCCCCTCGGGCATCGCGGAGGCCGCCTCGGGGGGCTCGGAGCCCTCATCCCCCGCGACCTCGAGCTCGGCCGGGCCGAGGGTCGGGCTGTCCTCGTCGAAGCTCGAGGCGTGCTCCACCGGCGGCGGCACCGGGAGCTGCGACTCCCAGTCGTCGTCGTGCTCGTCCGCCCCCGGGGCCCGCACCGTGGTGGGCAGGCCCTCCAGGTCCTGGGACTCGTCGCCGCCTTGGTGCTTCGGTTCCATCCGCGCGAAAGCCCCCGGAGCATGCCCCGGGCCCGGACCCAGGGTCAAGCCAGAGCAAGCTCCAAGCCCCTGAATCGCCTAGGGAAAGGCGGCCCTCAGGCCTTCCGGATGGTCGCGCCCAGCTTCTCGAGGGCCTTCATGACCTTGCCGAGCGACCCCTCGACGTCCTGGTCGGTGAGGGTCCGGTCGGCGGCCCGGAAGGTCATCGAGACCGCGATGCTGCGCTGGTCGTCGGGCACCCCCTTGCCCTCGTAGACGTCGAAGATCTCGGCGCTCTCGAGGAACTGGCCGCCGTCCGCCTTGCGGATGGTGGTGATCACCCGCGCGCCGCTCACCTCGCGCGAGATGAAGAACGAGAGATCCCGCTGGGCCGGCGGCAGCTTGGGCAGCGGCACGTAGCGGCGCGGCCCCCGCGGGAGCGCGGCCAGCTGGTCCACGTCCAGCTCGGCCAGGAACACCGGCGGGCCCTCCAGCCCGAAGGCCTCCATCAGGCTCGGGTGGGCCTCGCCCATGAACCCGAGGGTCTTGCCCCGCAGCACGACACAGGTGGCGGAGCGCGGGTGGAGCCACGAGACCTCGGCCGCGTCGTAGCGGACCTCGGCCCCGAAGTCCTCGAGCATCGACTCCACCACCGCCTTGAGGTCGTAGGCGTCGAGCGCCC
This sequence comes from Deltaproteobacteria bacterium, assembly GCA_020632995.1. Lineage (GTDB taxonomy): Bacteria > Myxococcota > Kuafuiibacteriia > Kuafuiibacteriales > Kuafuiibacteriaceae > JACKEN01. Next base: position 1,745 of record JACKEN010000015.1, read on the forward strand.
CCGCCTCGGCGTTCCAGGCCGCCGGGTGCCGGCGGCCGCGCATCATCACCCCCACCCGCCGCACCTGCTCCGGCAACTTGGCCTGCAGGTCCGTCCACGCGAAGGTGCGGCCGAGCTCGAACAGGCGCACGTCGGTGATGCTGGGCAGGTTGTCCTGGTTGAGGCGCGCCGCCTTCAAGAGCGGCGGGAGCATCGAGGGCCGCATGAGCTGCGACTCCTCGCCCAGGGGGTTGGTCACCACCACCGCCCGCGCCGGATCCAGCCCCATCGCCTCGAGGTGCGCGGGCGCCGCGAACGCGAGGGACACCGCCTCGAAGAAGCCCTGCCCCACCAGCCGGTCGCGCAGGACACCTTCCACGTCCACCGCGGGCGCGTGCTGCCACACCGCCTTCCCCGCCGGCGGCATCACCGCCGGGAGGTCGTCGTAGCCGTGCAGGCGCCCCACCTCCTCGATGAGGTCCTCCTCGAGGGCCAGGTCGACCCGCCACGAGGGCACCTCGAACACCAGCGCGTCACCGTCCTCCCCGGTGAAGGTGAGGCCGAGGCGCGTCAACGTGCCTTTCACCTCGTCGGCCGAGACCGGACGCCCGATCAGCATCGCCGCCCGGGCCGGGCGCACCTTGGCCGACGCCTTGGGCTTGGCCTCGCCGGTGGCGGTGACGCGCCCCGCGTGCAGGGTGCCGCCCGCCATCTCGAGGATCAGCGCCGCGCAGCGATCGATCGCCGCCTCGACCATCGCCGCGTCCACCCCGCGCTCGAAGCGGTGGGAGGCCTCGGTGTGCAGGCCGTGCCGGCGCCCGGTGCGCCGCACCGAGCTCGGATCGAACACCGCGGCCTCGAGGAGCACGTCCACCGTCCCCTCGTGCACCTCGGAGTTGGCCCCGCCCATCACCCCGGCCAGGGCCACCGGCTTCGCGGCGTCGGCGATGACCAGATCGTCCTCGGTGAGGGTCTTGGTGGACCCGTCCAAGAGCTCGATCTTCTCGCCCGCCCCGGCGGGGCGCACGATGATCCGGGCGCCCTCCAGGCGGTGGAGGTCGAAGGCGTGGAGCGGGTGCCCCAGCTCCATCAGGGCGAGGTTGGTGGCGTCCACCACGTTGCTGATCGGGCGCTGCCCCACCGCGCGCAGGCGGGCCTGCACATCCTGGGGCGAGGGCCCCACCTTCACCCCGGTGATGACCCGGCCCACGTACTTCGCGCAGCGCGAGGCGGCGTCGATGCGCACCTGGGCCGAGGCCGAGGCCTCCGGGCCGGTGGCGGTCACCGCGGGCGCCGCCTTCGGGGCAGGGCGCCCGAAGATGGCGGCCAGCTCGCGGGCCAGCCCGAAGTGGGAGAGCACGTCGGGGCGGTTCGGGGTGACGCCGAGCTCGAAGACCACGTCGTCCTTGCCGAGGACCTCGGCCAGGGGCAAGCCGACTTGCATCCCCGGATCGAGCTCGATGATCCCGTCGTGGTTCTCCGACAGCTCGAGCTCCGCCTCGGAGCAGAGCATCCCCTCGGAGGCCACCCCGCGGATCTTCTTCTTCACCAGGGTGAAGCCGCCCGGGAGGGTGGTGCCCACCGGGGCGAAGGCCACCTTGAGCCCGGCCCGCGCGTTGGGCGCCCCGCAGATGACGTTGTGCTCCTTGGCGCCGTCGAACACCGTGCACACCGAGAGCTTGTCGGCGTCGGGGTGCTTGTCGCAGGTGCGCACCTCGGCCGTGATGACCCCGGCCAGGCCCGCGCCCTCGCGCTCGGTGCCCTCCACCTCGATGCCCGCGGCGGTGAGGCGCTTCTCGATCTCCTCGGCGGAGGCGTCCAGCCCGGGCAAGATCTCCCGGATCCACTTCAGCGATGCCTTCATCGGTCTTCCCTCGTCCCCTGCCTCAGATCTGGCTCAAGAAGCGCACGTCGCTCCGGAACAGGTGGCCCAGCTCGTCGAGCTTCCAGCGCAGCATGGCGATGCGATCGACCCCGAGGCCGAACGCGAAGCCGGTGTAGCGCTCGGGGTCGATGCCGCAGTTGGCGAGCACCTTCGGGTGCACCATCCCCGCGCCGAGGATCTCCATCCAGCCGGTGCCCTTGCACAGCCGGCAGCCCGCGCCGTCGCAGAGCATGCACTGCATGTCGACCTCCACCCCCGGCTCGACGAAGGGGAAGAAGGACGGCCGCAGGCGCATCGGGCGCTCGCCGAACATCGCGTTGATGAAGCTCGACAACACGCCCTTCAGGTGCGCGAGCGAGACGCCCTCGTCGACCCACAGCCCCTCGATCTGGTGGAACATCGGAGAGTGGGTGGCGTCGCTGTCGTGCCGGAACACCCGGCCGGGCGAGATGATGCGGATGGGCGCGCCCTGCTTCTCCATCGCGCGGATCTGCACCGGCGAGGTGTGCGTCCGCAGCACGAGGTCGCGGATGCTCGCCTCGCTCGGCGCCCCCGGGCGCGTCACGAAGAAGGTGTCCTGCATGTCCCGCGCGGGGTGGTCCGGCGGGAAGTTCAGGGCCTCGAAGTTGTACCAGTCCAGCTCCACCTCGGGTCCGGCGGCCACCTCGAACCCCATGCGGTGAAAGATGTCCGTCATCTCGCGGATGATGCGGTTCACCGGGTGGAGCGCGCCTCGCGGCGCCGGCGCCCGGCCGGGCAGGGTCATGTCGAGGCGCGAGCGCCGCAGCTCCGCGTCCTTGGCCTTCGCCTCGAGGGCGTCGAGCACCTCGGCCAGCTGCCCCTCCAGCGCCTTCTTCACCTGGTTCGCGCTCGAGCCCGCGTCCCGGCGCGCCTCGGGCGGGAGCTTGCCCACCGCGCGCAAGAGCAGGCTCACCACGCCCTTGGGCCCGAAGTAGCGCGACTTCAGGGCCTGGAGCTCGGCCACGTCGGCCCGGCCGCGAGCGTCGGCCAGCTCGGCCGTGAACGCGGCCTCCAGCTGGGCCAACACCTCCGGGGTGGGGCCGGCGTCGAGGTTCACCTGGGGGACGTCGACACTCATGGGAGCGGGAGTGCAGTGCACTCCGCCTCGGCAGTCAAGCGTGGCAGTCCGGGCTAGCGCACCAGGCGACGCAGGAACGGGGCGATGGTGTCGACGAAGCGGGACAGGCCGCCCTGGTGGGCGTCGTCCTGGTTGTGATCGAGGCCGCAGATGTCCATGCCCAACAGGCGCGGCTCGTGGGGCAGGCACTGCTCGAGCGTCCGCTTGAGGAAGCTCCAGTCCAGGCCATCGGGGGGCGCGTCCCGCACCGCGGTCATCATGTCGGGGTCGAGGCCGGTGACGTCGAGCGAGAGCACGATGGGCCCGGCGGACAGGTGCCGGGTGAGGAGCGAGCGGTAGTCGGACTCGCCGTCGAGCTCGAGGCGCTCCATGTCCCAGACCTCGATGCCCGCCTTGCGCTCCTGCGCCCGCACCTGGGCCGAGCGGCTCGCCCGCACCCCCACCACGGAGGCCTGCTTCTTCTGCACCGCGACCTTCGCGAGGGCCTCGCCGAGGGCGAAGGTGGTCGGGATGCTGCCGAGCGCGCCGGACAGGGCCATGCGCTGGGCGTCGCCGGTCGCGGTGACCTCGGGATCCTTGCGCAGGCGCGCCGCGTCTTCGAACACCGGCGGCGCGGGGAGCTCGAGGTCGAGGTAGGCGTCGGCGAGCACCGCGAGGCCGATGCCGGCCGCGTGGCGCCGGGAGTGGCCGAGCACGTGGCCCATGAGGGCGGTGTGGTCGCCACCCAGGATCAGCGGGAAGTCCGCCTCGGCGTTCACCTTCTCGACCACCTCGGCCAGGGCCACGGTGGCCCGGGTGAGGGCGGCGTCGAACTTCAGCGGCGCGTCGGCGGGATCGGCGTCGGTGGGGACGTCCACCGGGACCGCGATGGGGCGGGCCAGCCGGACCCCCTCCCCCTCCAGGGCGTCCAGCAGGACGTCCGGGGCCCCGCGCTCACCACCCTGGACGTAGGACCCCCGATCACTGCGCCCCAGGTCGCAGGGGAAGAGCACGGGAACGATGCGCATGACGGCTCCGGATTCAAGGTCGAAAAGGCCTGGGAGGCAAGCAGGAAGGCCCCGACCTAGTGGAACGATACCTCGCTGAGGCAGGCCTCCTCCACCCGCTCACCCTTGCGGAGCTCGGGCTTCTCCAACCCCAGGATCTCGAAGCGAATCCACGGCGTGGAGGCCGGGCGCTTGAGGGCGATGAGCACCTGGGCCCCGAAGCCCTCCTCAAGGGGAAACTCCCCCATCGCCTCGACCCCCGCCGGGAGCTCGTCGAGCGCGGTGCGATCCACCTCGAAGCGCTGGCCCGAGCCCAGCACCACCCGGAACTTGGAGATCCGCTGGTGCCGCCGCCAGTCCACCTCGGAGCCGCCGCAGCCGGGCACCACCCGGACCATCCGGACCTCGGGCGAGCCCTTCAGGCGCACGGTGAGGGTCTGCCCCTTGGCCTCCTTCGCCGGGACGTTCCACGAGGTCTCGAGGTCCCCGTCGGCGCCCCAGAAGGGCTGGGAGGTGCCCCAGATCTTGGGGACCTGGGCCGAGGCCTTCACCTCGGACACCGCCTTCGCGGCCGCGAAGTCCTCGACCTCACCCTGGGCCACCCGCTCGAAGCGGCCCTTCTCGGGCACGAAGGCGAAGACGCTGCGGTACGCGCCGATCACGAAGCGCACCGGGCCGTCCTTGCCCGGCAGGACCAGGGTCTGGGGCCCGCTGTACCAGACCACCTCCTCCTGGCCGTCCCCGCCCCGCACGTCGGCGAAGACCACGTGGGGGGAGGCGTCACCGAACGTGATCTCGGGCCCCTCGGCCTCGGCCTTGGGGGGCACGAGGAAGGTGTCGGCGAACAGCTCCTGGAGGCCGGCGTCGGTGGCCCCGATGACCCGCACCGAGACCGCCACCTCGTCCGGCGAGGGATCCTCGAGCACCACCACCAGCTCCGGCGACGGCCCGCCCACCATCGGGCGCGCCTCGAAGCGGGCGACCCGCTTGGCCTTCTTCGGGGTCCCCGCCACCACCTCGGTGAAGCGCCCCTCCTCCGGATCGCCCTCGAAGCGCAGCACCCGGGCCACCAGCCGCCCGCCCCCGATCCGCTCGACCACCGCGGTCTCCCGGGTGCCGTCGGCGTCGAGGTCGATGTCCAGCTCCTTGAGCACCTCGCGCCCCGCCTTGCGGGCGGAGAGCTCGTCCTCGGAGCCCCGGTACTTCTTGGCGAGGGCGGGGGTGCCCCCGCCCGCCAACATCGCAAGGCAGGTTGCGGTCGTCAGGAGGCGCTTCATGGGTTCGCTCGGCTCAGTCGGCCACGGCCTCGCTGTACATCGCGTCGAGCTTGGCCTTGTACTTCTCGTTCGCCACCTTGCGCTTCACCTTCAGGCTCGGGGTGAGCTCGTCGCCGATCTCGAAGTCCTTCTCGAGGATGGTGAACTTCTTGATCGTCTCGTACTTGGCCAGGTTCCCGTTCACCTGGTCGAACACCGCCTGGATCCGCTGCCGGGCCGCGTCGGACTGGGTGACCTTGGTGTAGTCACTGCCGACCCCGGCCTCGGAGCCCAGCTTGATCGCGTTCTCGCTGTCGAGGGTGACGAGGGCGGTGAGGTACTTGCGCTTGTCGCCGTGGATGACCACCTGGCTGATGAGCGGGCTGGCCGCCTTCACCAGGTTCTCGATGTTCTGCGGGGCCACGTTCTTGCCGCCCGCGGTGACGATGATGTCCTTCTTGCGGTCGGTGATCTTCAGGTAGCCGTCGGCGTCGATGGTGCCGATGTCGCCGGTCGCGAACCAGCCGTCGCTCGCCAGCACGTCGCCGGTGGCGTCCTCGCGCTTCCAGTACTCCCGCATCACCCCGCCGCCGCGGATGAGGATCTCGCCGTCCTCCGCGATCTTCAGGTCGGTGCCGGGCAGGGCCGGGCCCACGGTGCCGATCTTGTACTTGGCGGGCCGGTTGACGCAGGTGGCGGCCGAGGTCTCGGTGAGGCCGTAGCCCTCGAGGATGATCACGCCGCAGTTGTCGAAGAAGTAGGCGATCTTCTTCGACAGCGGCGCGCCGCCGGACACGAAGTACCGCATGCGCCCGCCGAAGATCCCGTTGAGGCGCTCGTTCACCTTCGAGAACACCAGCTTCTTGGCCAGCCCGAGCTGCACGTCGAGGCCGAAGGGGATGGGCTTTCCGTCGATCATGAGCTGCGCGTACTGATCGTTCAGCCCCACCGCCCACTTGAAGAGCTTGCCCTTGAGGCCGGGGGCCTCCATGCCGCCGCCCACCACCTTCGCGTAGACCTTCTCGAAGATGCGGGGCACCGAGGCCATGATGGTGGGCTTCACCTCGCCCAGGTTCTCGGTGATGCGCTGGATGTCGGCGTGGATCGCCATCTCGTGACCGAGGCCGAACCACACGCACTGCAGCACCTTGGCGAAGACGTGGGCCATCGGGAGGAAGAGGAACTCCACGTCGTCCGCGCGGATGAGGTCGATCTTCCGGATGGCCTCCACCTCGTAGAGCATCGCGGAGTGCGGCAGCACCACGCCCTTGGGGTTCCCGGTGGTGCCCGAGGTGTAGATGATGGTGAGGACGTCGTCGGGGGTGAGCGACGAGGTGCGGGCGGCCAGCTCTTCGGCCCGGGCGTCGCGGTTGGCGCGGCCGGTCTCGAGCAGCTCGGACCACCCCACCGTCCAGTCCGTGCCGTCGGTGGTGTCGTCCATCACCACGACCTTCCTGACGTTCGGGATGTTGCTCTTCACCGAGAGGAGCTTGTCGAGCTGCTCCTTGTTCTCGGCGACCACCACCACCGCGCCGCAGTCGTTGATGATGTACTCGACCTCGTGGGCCAGGTTGGACTGGTAGATCGGCACCGGCTCGGCGCCGCAGCTCTGCACCGCGAGGTCGGCGATCATCCACTTCTCGGAGGTGTTGGCGAGGATGTTGACGCGCTCGTTGGCCTGCACGCCCTGCAGGAGGAGCCCGGTGCCGAGCGCGGCACGCAGCTCGTCCATCTGCTTCCAGGTGTAGGTCACCCACTTGTCGCTCGCGTCGCGGAACCGGGCCGCCGGGCGATCCCCGTGCTGCGCCACGGTCTCTTGAAAGGTCTGGATCATGCTGTTCGCCACGGCTGTACGCTCCTTCCCCGTTCCCGACTGGGCTGAGGGGCCGAGGGACGGTAGGTTCCCACCGGAATGGGTGTCAACGGCAAGACGCCGGCCCGGGCAGAGGACGGCCCCGCCATCCTCGCCCGGGGCCTCAGCCGCCGCTACGACGACGTGCTGGCGGTGCGGGCGGTGGACCTCTCGGTCAGCCCGGGGGAGGTGGTGGCGCTCCTCGGCCCGAACGGCGCGGGCAAGACGACCCTCTTGCGTATGCTGGCCGGCGTCCTGGTGCCCACCGAGGGCACCGCGACCATCGCGGGGCACGACGTCGCGACGGATCCGGCCGGAGCGAAGCGCGCCCTCGGCTTCCTCAGCGGAGACACCGCGCTCTACGGCCGCCTCACGGTGCGCGAGGTCCTGACCTACTTCGGGCGCCTGCACGGCCTCGGCCGGGCCGAGGTGGCGGGCCACATCGAGCGGGTCACCGGGCTCCTCGAGCTCGCCCCCTTCCTGGATCAGCGCACCGGCACCCTCTCGAGCGGCCAGACCCAGCGGGCCAACCTCGCCAGGACGTTTCTGACGGATCCCCCCGTCCTGATCCTGGACGAGCCCACCACCGCCCTCGACGTGGTCTCCGGGGAGTTCGTGTACCAGGCCATCCGGCACGCCAAGGCCGAGGGGCGGGCGGTGCTCCTGTCGACCCACGTGATGAGCGAGGCCGAGCTCCTGGCCGACCGCATCGTGCTCCTGGTGCGGGGGCGGGTGGCGGCGGAGGGGCCGAAGGACGCCCTGCTCGCCGCCCACCACGCCGCCTCCCTGGCCGAGCTGATCCTGCGCCTGCACCGCGCCGAGGAGCCCGCGTGAGCCGCCCCGCCCTGGTGGTCTACACGAAGGAGCTCCTGGACACCCTCCGGGACCGCCGCACCCTGGCCACCATGATCCTGGTGCCGATGGTGGTGTACCCCGCCACCCTGCTCCTCACCACCGAGACCATGGTGGCGACCGAGCGCGCGGCGGAGGAGGAGGTCCTCGAGGTCGGCGCCGCCCCCGCCCTCCCCCCCGCGCTGGCCCGGCACCTCGCCGAGACCCCCCACCTGCACCTCACCACCCTCAGCACCCACGCGATGGACGCCGAGGAGGCGCGGCAGGCGCTGAAGGAGGGCTTGCACGCCGTGGTGGTCCTCACCGCCACCGGGGCCGAGGCCCTGGCCGGCGAGGGCACGGGCGAGGTGCAGCTCTACGTCGACACGACCCAGGCCCTCGGCGCCGCGCCCCTGGACCGGGTGCAAGCCGCCCTGCAGCGCTTCTCCCACGACGCGCGCGCCCGGCGCCTCGACGCGCGCGGGCTCTCGCAGGCCTTCCTGCAGCCGCTGCGCATCCACCCGCGCTCCGTCGCCACGACGGAGGAGCGGGGCAACCACGCCCTCGCCATGGCCCTCCCGAGCCTGGTGCTCCTGTTCGTGGCGCTCTCCTCCCTCTACCCGGCGATCGATCTCACCGCGGGCGAGAAGGAGCGCCGCACCATCGCCACCCTCCTCACCACCCCGGTGCCCCTGGCCGACCTCGTGGCGGGCAAGCTCCTCGCGGTGGTCACCGTGGGCACCCTGGCCGGCCTCCTGAACGTGGCCGCGGTGGGCCTGACCTTCCTGCGGGTCCTGGGTGACGCGGAGGCCACCTCGACCCTCGACTTCGCCCTGTCCCCCCTCACCGTCCTCGGCCTCTTCGGCGCGGTGCTCGCCGCCGCGTTCCCGCTCGGGGCGCTGCTCCTGCTCTTCTCGGCCTTCGCCCGCTCGTTCCGGGACGCCAACCTCCTCCTCACCCCGGTGCTCCTGGTCGCCATGCTCCCGGCCGGGGTGGTGCTCCTCCCCGGGGCCGAGCTCGACAGCGCCTTCGCGCTCGTCCCGATCGCCAACGCCGCCCTGTGGATGAAGGCCCTGTTGACGGGGGCGCCCGCCTGGGACCGCGTCCTGCTGGTGCTCCTGTCGTCCGGGGGCCTCACCGCGGTGCTCGGGGCAGGGGTGGTGCGGGTGTTCTCGGACGAGCGGGCCCTGTTCGCCACCGAGGGCCGCCGGGCCGACTTCGCGCGCCTGCTCGTAGAGCCCCCGACGGTGGGGATGGGCACCGCCCTCGCCTTCGCCGCCCTCGCCTTCGCGGTGACCTTCTTCGCCGGCCTCCTGGGCACCGGCCCCCTGGTGACGATCGGCGTCACCCAGGCGGTGGGCTACCTGATCCCCGCCGTCCTCCTCGCCCGGTGGATGAAGGGGGTCCTCCCGCCGCGGGCCCTGCTGGCCCTCGGCGCCCCCGCCGCATCGGGCTGGGCCGCCGCGGCGCTGGTGGGGGCCGGGGCGTGGCTGGGCATCTCGCTCCCCGGCGGCTGGCTCACCGACTGGATGGTGCCGGGCCAGAGCCAGGCGGCGGAGGCCTTCGCCGAGGCGATGGGGCTCGGGCAGGTCAGCTTGCCGATGCTCGTCCTCGCGGCCGCGGTGATGCCGGCCGTCGCAGAGGAGCTCGCGTTCCGGGGGGTGATCTTCCGGCTCCTGGGGGCGGGCCGCGGGGCCCTCTTGGGTCAGGCCGCCCTCTTCGGGCTGATGCACGGGAGCGTGTACCGGTTCTTGCCCACCGCGGCCCTCGGGCTCTGCCTGGGCGCGCTTAGGAAGCGCACCGGCTCGGTGTGGCCGGGGGTGTTGGTGCACCTGATGACCAACGCCACCCTCCTGACGCTCGAGACCCAGGCTCCGCAAGAGGTCTTGCAGAGCCTGGGCCGGCCCACCCCGTGGGCCCTCTTGGGCGCGGCGGCGGTGATCCTGGGCCTCGCCCTCGCCCGCCGCCGGCCCGCGTAGCATCAGTCCTGGCAGGTCTCGGGGTCGGTGCACAGCGGGCCGAGGCCGCTCCACGCGTCGGGCAGGCTGGTCATGGCCAGCGGCCCGGCCTGCTGCTCGCCGTTGAAGGGCGTGGGGTTCGCCGGGTTGAAGCCGCACGCGGCCGCGTCCTCGGGGTTGTTGAACCAGAAGCCCATGTGGAAGGTGCGGGTGGGCGGGAGGCCCGCCTCGGCGTCGAGGCCGAAGGACTCGTCGAGGAGGATCGTCTTGATCACCTGCCGGACCCGGCCCCAGCTGTTCGCCTCGAGGTCCGCCTGGTACCAGGCGAGGCCGAAGCCGGCGAAGTTCGGGTCGCGCTGGCCGTCGGCGCCGAGCAGGCTGTGCTCGATGCTGAACAGGTCGAAGCCCAGGCCCGGCTTGATGTTGCGCCCGGTGATGATCATCCGGTCACGGCCCTCGAGGGGGATGATCCGGGCCTGGACCACGGGCGGACGGCGCGCGTCACCCGGGTACTGGGCCAGGCAGTCCTTGAACTGCGCGACGGGGGTGAAGGTGAACTCCACGATCTCGTCCGGGTTCGGGCGGTTGATCCCCGCCGCCACCACCGCGAGCTCACCGAGCTCGATCGAGACGGTGTCGTCGCTGCTCTCGAACTGGAGCTCACGCCCCCAGCCCGCCGCGGTCTCGACCCACACCTTCACCTCGTCGCCGCTGAGCTCCGCGTCGGTCACCACCGCGTCGTCGTAGGGCAACTTCACCTGCGCCGGCTCCTTCAGGGCGAGGCCGGCCGGCTCGATGGCGAACATCGGGCCGCACCCGGTCGCCGCCTCGGGGAGGGCGTGCGCGCCGTCCGCGAGCCGGGTGATCGTGATCTCGGTGTCCGCGTCGAGCGCCCCCGCGGGGATCAAGAGCTCGAGGCCGGCGTAGGGGCCGTCGCGGTCGCCCTGCAGGTGCCCACCGGCGGGCCCGATGATGGCCGACAGGGCGGTCTGGCTCGCGCCGGGGTCGCCCTGCTCGGCGCAGCCGGTGCCGGCCGCCAGCGCGGCGGCGAACGCGACGAGGCGGGCCGCCCGACGGGCGAGGGTATGGCAACCCAGCTTGCGAGAGGTGGGTGAGTTGAGAAGGTCGATGGCGTTCATCTTGATAGCTCCTTGGAAGGCGCAGCGGGCCTCTCCCGCTGCAGCTGTCCATGGGTGCTCTGGAGGGCGACGGTGGCTCTATGACCTCTCGATGGCGGCCATAGGCGGGGGCTATGGGGTGTCGACCGGTCGACCATGACGGGGATCACACCCCGGGCCGCAGCCCGCCGGAGGCCTGGCCGCGCCGCGTCAACCGGCCGGGCCGGGGAATGGGACGGCCAGATGACCCAGATCACCCGGATGGAGGCTGGCAAGCCTTGCACGACCGGGTACGATGTCGACGCCCCTTTGAGCTGGTCCAGCCGCCAAGAACGCCCACGCCTGGGCGCCGCCGAGGGCGGGTCCAGCGCGCCGGAGCGCTACGAGATCCTGGGGGAGCTCGGCCAGGGCGGCATGAGCGTGGTCTTCCGGGCCCGCGACAAGCAGCTGGGCCGCGACGTGGCGGTGAAGGTGCTGCATGACTTCCTCGCCCGCCAACCCGACGCGAGGAAGCGCTTCCACCGCGAGGCGGTGGCGGTGGCGCGCCTGCGGCACCCCGGCATCGTAGAGATACACGACTACTCTGGCCCCGACGCGGAGGACGCGTACATCGTCTGCGAGCTCATCGAGGGCCACACCCTGCGCGCGCTCGTCGACGAGCACGGCGTGCCGCCCCACCCCGAGCTCGCGGTGCTCGTCATCGCGGAGCTGGTGCGCGCGCTCCGGCACGCGCACGAGCAGGGCATCGTGCACCGCGACGTGAAGCCCGAGAACGTGATGATCACGCCGTCCGGGCTGCTCAAGCTGATGGACTTCGGCATCGCCCAGATCATGGAGGGCGCCACCAAGCTCACCGCGACCGGGACCCTCCTCGGCTCTCCCGCCCACATGGCGCCCGAGGTCATCGACGGCAAGCCCTCCGATCACCGCTCCGACATCTTCAGCGTGGGCACGATGCTCTACTGGCTGGCCACCGGCGAGCTCCCGTTCCAGGCCCCGAACCCGTCCGCCCTGTTCCGCCGCATCCTGGAGGGCACCTACGAGCCCTGCCAGATGCTCAACCCGAAGATCGGCAACGGGCTCGCGCGCGTGATCGACCACGCCCTCGCCGCGGATCCCGAGGCCCGCTACCAGGACGTCTCCGAGCTGCAAGCCGACCTGCAGAAGGAGCTCGAGGAGGTCGGGCTGGTGCCGGCCGACTCCCTCGTGAAGCGCTACCTCGCCGACCCGCGCGGCTTCGCGGAACAGGTCCGCCCGAAGATCGTCGAGGCCCTCGTGGCCAAGGGGAACCAGGCCCTCGAGGCGGGGAACGTGGCCCGGGCCATGGACCGCTTCAACCGAGTGCTCGCGATCGACCCCGAGCACCCCGAGGTCGCCCGCCGGGTCTCCCTCATCGGGCGCCGGGAGCGCTTCAACCGCCGGGCCCGCCGGGCGGCGGTGGCGCTCGCGGTGGCCGCCGGTGTGGCCGGAGTTGCCGGAGCCAGCGTGGCGTATTGGCCCGAGGCCCACGAGGCGCCCGCCCCGGTCGCGACGAAGCCCCCGGCGATGGCGGCGGCCCCGGCGATGGCGGCCCTCGGCCCGGGCGCCGACCCCACCCCCGGCGCCGGGCCCGAAGCCTCCAAGGCGCCCGCCGTCGAGACGCCCGCCGTCGAGACGCCCGCTCCCGGGGCGGTTCGCGCCGCCCGGCCGGGGCCCGCCACCGAGCCCCGCTTCCGAGCGGTGACCCGGAGCGCCCCCACCCCCCGGGGCGCCACCCTCACCCCGGTGGTCGCCACCCCGACGCCCCGAGAGACCCTCCCCACCCCGGTCGAGCCCGCGGCGGCCGAGCCCGCGCCGAAGCAGGCCACCTTGCGGGTCCGCATCGGCAACGGCTGGGGCAACATCCGCATCAACGGCAAGCTGGAGCGCTCCGGGGTGTTCGACGGCGCCTTCAAGCTCGCCCCCGGACGACACATGGTCGAGGTGTTCCGGCCCGACGGCCGCCACCGGCCGCGCACGGTCGAGGTCGACGACGAGGGGAACCTGTTCGAGGTGGGCGCCGGCGGCGCCCGCGCCGACCTGGTGGGGGGCGAGCTCCTGTTCCGCATGCCGAGCCGCGGCGGCACCGAGCCGGGGTGGATCCCCGCGGAGTCCGAGGCCACCGCCACTCCCCAGCCCGAGCGCGGGGGCTGACTGACGGTTGGACGAACGGCCCTGGCCGGGGCATCCTCGCCGCCGTGTCGGCCGGGCCCCTGCTCCTGTGCGTCGCGGCGCTGGCCATGGCCCAGCAGCCCGCCGCGCCCGAGGACCCCGCCGCCGCGGTGCGCCTGGCCAAGGCCGCGTTCGAGTACCGGGACTTCAAGCGGGTGACCCAGATCCTGGACCCGTGGCTCCACCCGCCCCGGATCGTGGACCGGACCCTCGAGGTGGAGGCCCGGGAGCTGATGGGGGTGAGCCTGCACGTGCTGGGCGACAAGAAGGGGGCCACCGAGGAGTTCGGGCAGCTCCTGGAGCTCGACCCCAAGCATGAGTTGGACCCCTTCGTGGTGCCGCCGGTGGTGATCCAGACGTTCGAGGAGGTCCGGGCCAAGATGAAGCCGCGCCTCGACGCGGTGGGGCCCGATCGAACCCCGCCGGTGACCGGGCCGCCCGAGATCCGGGAGGTGGCGACCGTCCACCCCGCCCTCGCCCTGCTCCCCTTCGGGACCCCGCAGTTCCTCGCCGACCAACCCGGTCGGGGCGCGCTGTGGGCGGGGCTGCAGGTGGCCTTCCTCGCCCTGAACGTGATCGGCTACCGGCTGGCCCGGCTGGAGTACATCGAGAACAAGGACAACAAGGACGAGAACGGGGCCGTCATCGTCACCCAGGCCTTCCGCACCTGGACCGGCCTCCAGTACGCGGGGATCGTGGGCTTCGCGGGGACCTGGGCGACCAGCTCCGCCCTCGGCTACCAGACCTTGAGCGCCCAGCGCGAGGCGGCCCTGGCCCCGCCCCCAGCGCCGGGGCCCGCGGCCCAGCTCAGGCTGAGCTGGTCCTTCTGACGAGGCTTGGCCAGGAACCCCCGCCCCGGGGTATGAAGGCGCGATGCCATCGGTGCTGCTGAAGGCCCCGGATCGCCCGCCCAAGCCGGTGCGGCTGATCCGCCCCGTGACCACCATCGGGTCCTCGGGGGACAACGACATCCACGTGGACGACGCCGGGCTCGAGCCCACCCACGCCCAGATCCTGCGCGAGGGCGCGGAGTTCGTGGTGGTGGGGATGCTCCGGGACATGACGGTGAACGGCCGGCGCGAGAAACGCGCGAAGCTGAGCACCGGCGACGTGGTCCGCTTCGGCAACCTGGAGCTGGTCTTCTACGCCAACGACGCCGACGTCCCGAAGCCGCCCCCGGTGATGCGCCCCGCCCCGGCCGGGCAGCCCCAGGCGGTCACGGTCGAGGTGGTCTCGGCCTACAAGCGGGTGCACGAGTTCTCGATGAAGCTCCTGACCGGGGCCTCCACCGAGACCCTGGTCGAGACCATCCTGGACTCGATCGTGGAGCTCACCGGGGCCGACAAGGGCTTCCTCGTGCTCCTCGAGGACGACAGCCCGGTGGTCCGGGCGGCCCGGAACCTCGAGAAGGGCAACATCCAGCGGAGCCTCGAGCAGCTCTCGGACTCCATCGTGCGCCGGGTGGTCGAGACGAAGAAGCCGCTGATCGTGGCCGACGCCCTCGCGGACGAGGAGTGGAGCGCGAGCGAGTCGGTGGTGAGCCTGAAGCTCCACAGCGTCATGTGCTGCCCCCTGATGGAGCGGGAAGAGCTCAAGGGCCTGCTCTACGTCGGGAACAACCGGGTCACGAACCTGTTCGACGACGCCGCCCTCGACGTGATGAACGTCTTCGCCGCGCAAGCCAGCCTGCTCTTGTCCCAGGCCCGCCGCATCGACGAGCTGGCAAAGGAGAAGGACGCCCTGGAGGAGAAGCTCGAGGGCCTGAAGTTCGGGAGCATCGTGGGGGCCTGCGACTCCATGAAGGAGGTCTTCAAGCGGGTCCGGAAGGTCGCCACCGCCGACGTCTCGGTGCTGATCACCGGCGAGACCGGCACCGGCAAGGAGCTGATCGCCCGCGAGATCCACGAGAACTCGCGCCGCGCCAAGGGCCCCTTCATCGTCATCAACTGCGGCGCGATCCCCGAGAACCTCCTCGAGTCCGAGCTGTTCGGGCACGTGCGGGGCGCCTTCACCGGGGCGGTGGTCGACAAGATCGGGCGCTTCCAGGCCGCCAACGGGGGGACCCTCTTCCTCGACGAGATCGGCGAGATGCCCATGGCGCTGCAGGTCAAGTTGCTGCGCGCCCTGCAGGAGCACATGGTCATCCGGGTCGGCGGCACCAACTCCGAGAAGGTCGACATCCGGGTGGTGGCCGCCACCAACCGGGTGCTCGAGCGCGAGATCAAGGAGGGCCGCTTCCGCGAGGACCTCTACTACCGGCTCAACGTGGTGAACGTGGGCCTGCCCCCGCTCCGGGAGCGGGCCGACGACCTCGACATCCTCGCCAAGTACTTCCTCGTGCGGGAGTCGGAGAGCATGGCCCGCAACATGAAGGGCTTCACCAAGAGCTGCTTGGTGGCGATGCGGAAGTACCGGTGGCCGGGCAACGTGCGGGAGCTCGAGAACCGGATCAAGAAGGCGGTGGTGCTGGCCGAGCGCCCCCTGATCACCGCGGACGACCTGGACATCCAGGAGTCGGACGTCGAGGAGATCCTCTCCCTCGCCGACGCCAAGGAGCGCTTCCAGACCCGCTACATCAACAAGGTCCTGGAGCTGAACGGGGGCAACCGGACCAAGACGGCCCGGGACCTGGGGGTGGATCCCCGCACCATCTTCCGCCACCTCGAGAAGACGGGGAGCCCCATCCCCCCCGAGGACGGCGTGGCGGGGCTGGAGCTGGACTGACAGCGCCGCCCCGGATTTTTCTCCGGGGTCGGGGTGCCCCTGGGCTAACCTATCGGTGCAGGCTGGAGATCCAGGGTGGTCATGCGATCGGCACGCGAGATGCTTCGAAGGGAGGGCATGAGGCCGACGTGGTCGCGCCTCCTGGGGCTCCTCGTGCTGACGTGCTCGAACAACGCCTGCCTGCTGCCCGCAGATGACGTGGTGGTGGTGAGCCCCGTGGGCGCTTCTCCGCCCCAGGTGGACCTCAGGAGCCTGGATCCCCGGGAGGGCCGCCTCGAGATCAGCCGCACCGACTGCAGGACCTTCGAAGTGAAGGTGGGGGCGATCTGGGACGAGGACGACGAGACCCTCCTGTTCCGTTGGGTCGCGAACAACGACCTCCACTCCACCCGGCAGCTGCGCCAGGAACGCATCGGCGCGCCCCTCGGTGAGCGGCGCCCCTCGACCGCCCTCGTCGATCCCCAGCGCTTCTTCCCTGAGGAGTGGGACCTGACCGACCCGTCCCGGCCAGACTCGGCACCAACCGCGCTGGGGATCCTGTCCCTCTTCATCACCGACGCGCCGGAATGGCAGGACCCGATGCCGGACCTGTCCGGTAATCAAGCCCAGGATCTGAGCCTCATCGTGTCCCCCGAGACCGACGGCGGCGAGTCGCCGTACTCGGTGGTGGAGGTCCGGTGGGGTGTCCTGATCGGGCAGGATTTTCCACGGTGCGAGTATTAGCCATGCAGGACTGGTTGCGAAGGCTGACCCACCTCTTGGTGCCGGTGGGGATCGTGGGCGGCCTGGTCATGCTCGGCTGCGCCAGCGCCGACATGGCCAACGTCACCCCCGGCCAGCTCGCGCCCTGCGACTCGGACGCCGACTGCTTCGGCGGCGCCCTGTGCGTGGCGCGGGTGTGCGTGCCCCCGGGGGTCGAGGCCCCCCGCACCTTCTCGATGGAGCTGGATCCCCCCGAGGTCTCCGGCTACACCCGCACCCAGTTCCTCGATCAGGACCTCGCCACCCTCTTCTCGGGCGCCCCCCTGAGCCTGCCGATCCCCAACGAGTACGAGACGGTGGTGCTCGGGGCCGACAACGAGCCGGTCTCGGCCCGCGTCACCCTGTACGGGGCCGAGCGCATCCCGGGCCGGGAGGCCGACGTCAGCACCACCATCGCCGCCAACTCCACCCAGCGGCCGGTGCTCCGGCTGCTCGAGGGCGAGTACCTGGTCCGCCTGCACCCGACCAACACCGAGCTGCCGGCCACCGAGGTGCGCCGCTTCACCGTGCGCGGCGAGGGGGGCTCGAGCGTGAAGGAGTTCAAGCTCCCCGCCACCTACCGCCGGCTCTACGGTGAGGTGACGTCCAGCGTGCAGAGCTCCGAGAAGATCGCGGGGGTCACGGTGCGCGCCTTCGCCCAGAAGACCGGCCTGCTCTCCACCACCTCGGTCTCCGATGAGTACGGCCGGTACGAGCTGCTCCTGCCCGCGAGCGAGGACACCATCTTCGTGCTCAAGGCCACCCCGCCCGCCGCGCTCCAGCCCGCGTGGGGCTACCAGCAGGTGGTGGCGGCGAGCGCCGACTTCAACAAGCAGATCTCCCTCGAGCCCACCGACGCCTCGATCCGCGGCGAGGCCAGGATCCAGGTGCTCGGCACCACCTCCGAGGGGCGGCTCGGGGCCCCGGTGGCCAACGCCTTCGTGAGCCTGACCGCCACCGTGGCCGGGGTGCGAGAGCCCCCGGTCTTCGAGCTCACCGGGACCACCGACAACGACGGGGTGCTCGTGGTCGACGTGGGCGGCGAGGTCACCTCGCAGGTTCCCTTGCTCAAGGCCAAGTACGTGGTGCGGGTCACCCCCCCCGTCAACACGCCTTACACCAGCCAGGTCCAGGTGCTCGACCTGACCTCCGCCGGGCAGGGCTTCCTGACCGACGAGCAGATCACCCTGCCCCAGCGGACCCGGGTCCGTGGCTCGGTGGTGTCGCGCCTGGGCCGCCCGGTGCAAGGCGCCTTCATCGACCTGCGCCCCCTCACCGCGGACGCCCGCTTCGCCGACGCCCTGAGCGGCAGCGACGGCACCTTCTCGGTGGACCTCGACCCGGGTCGATACCTCCTCGTGGTGCGGCCCCAGAACCCCTCCGGGGCGGAGGAGCTCCTGCCCGTCTCGGCCCGGGTCCTCGAGGTGGCAGAGGGCCAGGCGCTGGACCTCGCCCCCTTCACCCTGCACCTCGGCCGCCAGGTCCGCGCCCAGGTCACCGGGGGCTGGGACGCCGCCCCGCTGGCGGTGACCCAGGTCGAGATGTTCTTCAGCCAGGAGGGCCAGGTGGTGTCGCTCGGGCGGACCGAGACCGACGCCGCGGGCTGGTTCACCCTCGTCGTCCCCGTCGCCGCCGAGTAACCCTATAGAGCGCCGATCGGTTTGGATCGCACCGATTTCGCTTGTTCCTGGTGCTCGCCGCAGCTTCGCCGCTGCGAACCCCAGAGGCGTAGCCCAGAGGCCTCCGGCCTGCGGGGCGGGCATCCTGGTGCTCGCCGCAGCTTCGCCGCTGCGAACCCCAGAGGCGTAGCCCAGAGGCCTCCGGCCTGCGGGGCGGGCATCCTGGTGCTCGCCTCGGCTTCGCCGCTGCGAACCCCAGAGGCGTAGCCCAGAGGCCTCCGGCCTGCGGGGCCGGGCATCTCGGCCCTTCTGCTCGCCGCGCCGGCTTCGCCTTTCGTCGGTTTCATGGGGAGACCATGCGCCCTCCTCACGCGACGACCAGAAGGGCCGATCCCGGCGCGGTCTCGGCACGCTCCAAACCGGTCGGCGCTCTGGCCTTCGGGGGCCGGCCGGGGTACGTCGTGGGCGTGAGCACCGGGGATCAGCCGGGCCGCGACGAGGAGCGCCGCCAGCTCCGGCCCTACCGGCGCTTTCTGGCCATCCTCCTCGCGATCTCCATCACCGGGCTGTGCGCCCTGATCCTGCGGGGCATCGTCCGCACCCTCGACCGCCTCCCCTCGACCGAGAGCATGCAGCGCCTCGAGGTGGTCGACTCCCGCGCCATCGCCGCCTGCGCCGAAGACCTGGAGCGCCTGGAGGCGCGGGTCAGGAAGGCGGGGGGCGAGGCGCTGGCCCTGGCCGAGCCCGCCCCCGCCCCCGAGGACTTCGAGACGGTGGCCAACACCCTGGAGACCGAGCGCCTGACGGTGGTCGCGCGCTGCCGCCTCGACGAGCCGCGGGGCGACGTCGCCCTCGAAGAGCTGGCGCGCGCCGCGGTGGGGGTGGAGGAGCTGCTCCGGGCCTACACCCTCCTGGTGCAGCGCCACAGCGTCGAGGTGCGGACGGAGAGTCGGGAGATCGGGGAGGCGCTGGAGCGGGCCCGCACGAGCCTGCGAGCCCGCTAGCTCTGGCTACTCGCCCTGCCGCTTGATGTAGAGGACGTCGCCGTTGGTGGGCACGTTGGTCAGGCGCACCGAGACCCCGGGGTTCCGGACATCCACCCACCACGCCTCGTCCACGCTCGCCGCGCCCTCGTCGGCCTCGTAGATGATGCCGCCGCCGTCAGCCCGCCAAACGATGGGCGAGTTGATGTCCTCGGTGGAGCCGAGGGGCGGGTTCAGCATGACCGGGGTGTAGGGCGGGCCTGCGCTCACGTCGACGCCCCAGACCTCGTTCACCGCGTCCATCCGAAGGTCGCCGTACAGGGCGATCCAGTTGGACGCCCCGGCCCAGTACATGTTGAACACGTCCAGGTTCACGTCGGTGTTGTCGGGCGGGGAGATGATCACCGCAGGGAGCGGGGTCGGCCCGCTGACGTCCACCAGGTACGCCGCGTCCAGGCCCTCGATGTCGCGATCTGCGGTGAAGGCCACGTACCGCCGGTCGGGCGACACCTCGAAGTCGGTGTACGAGAGGATGTCGCCGTTGGGCTGCATCACCCCGCTCACCTTGGCCTGCGTCACGTCCTGGGGCACGGGGCCGGCCAGGTCGAAGACGTACAGCTCGTTCACGCTGCTCGCCTCGAGATCCCCCATCAGCGCCACCCGGGCCCCGGTCAACGGGCGCACGTAGATCGTGTCCTGGGCGTTGCTCGGCGGCGGCGCGAACACCGGCACCCCGCGCGCGGTCGCGTTGGTGAGATCCACGGTGTAGAGCGCGTCGCCGAGCGCGGTGTCGCCGCCGTCGCCGTAGTAGTAGGCGCGGGTACCGTCGGTGCTGAAGCCGAAGTACATGGGCGCGATCTCCGAGCTGGTCCACCGCGCGTTGCCGACGGTGTACGGGTGGCTCACCACCTGCGGGGTGATGGTCGGCCCGGTGATGTCGGCGAGCCAGATCTCGTCCACTCCACCGATCGCGCAGTCGCAGTTGTAGAGGATCTTGGTGCTGTCGGGGCTCCACGCCACTGGGTAGTTCACGTCGGCCGAGGTGCTCGGGAGCGGCCCGTTCACCTGACGCGCGCTACCCGCGACCCCGGAGTCCACGTCGTAGACCCACAGGTCGTAGACGCCGGCCGCGTTGGTGTCGACCGCGTACGCCAGGTAGCGACCGTCGGGCGAGAAGCTGTAGTCCTGGGAGTCCACGTCGGCGTACGAGGGCAGCGCCGGCGCCACCGCGATGGCGCTGTTGGCCACGATGGCGCCGCTGGTGTCGACCACGTAGACCTCGTTGATGCCGTCGACGGTGAAGTCGCCGAGGAACGCCAGGTGATCGCTGTCCGGCGCCCACTTCAGATCGAAGGCGTCGAAGACGGTGTCGCTCGCGGCCAGCGGGCTCACGATGACCGGGGTCGGGGTCGCGGCGGTGAGGTCGGTGATCCAGACCTCGTCGAAGCCCACCACCCGGAAGTCACCGATGAAGGCCACCTTGGTGCCGTCGGGCGAGAGCATGAAGTCGGTGGTGCCGGTGTCGGCGTCGCCGAAGTCCGGCGCGGGGGACACGATGGTGGCTTGGGTCGGCACCGCCTGGCACACGTTCGTGACCGCGATGTCGTACTTGTTGTCGATGAACATGTCGCCCACCATCACCATGTAGCGATCGCCGCTGCCGTCGTCGCCGACGGTCATCGAGAAGGCCTGGGAGTCGGAGTCGCCCGCCGAGTCGGTGACGGTCACGGTGAAGTTGTAGGTCCCGGTGGCGCCCTCGAGCACGGTCCCGGTGATCGACGTGGTGGGGGTGCCGACCGGGCTCAAGCTGAGCCCCGGCGGCAGCGAGCCCGCGGTGATCGCCCACTGGTAGTCCACGTTGGAGCCCCGCTCGGCCACCACGTCCACCTTGTAGGCGTTGCAGGCCAGCGCGTCGCTCACGCTGGTGGTCACCATGGCGACCGGGAACTCGGGCCCGGCCACGAAGATGCGGAAGTCCTTGGTGTCGGTGACGTTGTTGTCGTCGTACACCGTCACCGAGAAGTCGAAGGTGCCGCGCTCGCCCGCGAAGCCCGCGATCCGGGTGGACGGGGTCCCCGACACCTCGAGCTCGAGCCCGGCCGGCAAGGTGCCCTGCGAGATCACCCAGTGATAGCGCCCGAAGCCCTGGGTCGCGGTGATCTGCTCCTCGAACGACTCACCCACCCGCACGAGCGGGAACTGCAGCCGACCGCCGGGGGTGGTGGCGGTGGTGGTGATCTGAACCGGGAAGATCTGCGGGATGATGGTCATGGTGAAGTCCGCCTCGAAGCTGCGGTTGGCGTCGTCCATGATCTGGATGGTGAACGCGAAGTCCCCCGACTCGGTCGGGGTGCCCGAGATCGTCGTGGCGGGGGTGCCGGCGGGGGCCAGGGTCAGGCCCGCCGGCAGGGCGCCTTCGGTGATCTGCCAGGTGTAGCCCTGACCAGAGCCGTTCACCCCGACGATCTCCACGCTGTACGCCGAGCCCACCTCGCCCCCCGGGAGCAGCCCGAGGGTCGTGATGCGGACCGGCGGCGGCGCGCGGCTGATCTCGACGAAGAACGTGCGGCGCACCCGCGCCCCGCCCGCGTCCGTCACCTCGATCTGGAAGGTGTAGCTGCCGTTGGTGGTGGGGGTACCGGAGAGGGAGGCCGGGTTGCCCTCGGTGCTCAAGGTGAGGCCGGGCGGCACGTCGCCGAACAACGCCCACGAGTAGGGCAGCTTGCCGTTCGAGGCCACCACGTCCGCCTGGTAGGCGAGGCCCACCACCCCGTCGGGGAGGTCGGTGGTGTCGAGGCCCAGGGGCAGCGACTCATCCTGCACGGTGATCGTGAGGTCCGCAGACGCGATCTGGTTCGCGGCGTCGGTCACGCGCACCTTGAAGTCGAAGGCCCCCGCCGCGCTCGGCGTACCGGAGAGTTGGCCCGACTCCGCCAGCGCGATCCCGGGCGGCAGGCCGCCGCCCACCAGGGTCCAGCGATAGGGCTGCTCGCCGTTGGCCGCCTCGAGCTGCGCCTCGTAGGCGGTCTCGGTCCCGCCGTTCGGCAGCGTCGCGGTGCTGATGCTCAGCGCCGGCGGCGGAGGCGCCAGCTTGATCGTGAACGCCTGGTCCTTGCTGTCGCCATCACTGTCGGTGAGCCGGACCGAGAACGTGTGGTCGCCGTTCACCCCGGGCGTGCCGAGGATCGTGGTCATGACGCGAGCGCCGTCGTCGAGGATCTGTCCGCGCGAGGACATGAAGAGGCCGGCGGGCAGGGACCCGACCACGGACCAGCGATACTCTTCGCCCGATCCACCCTTCGCGAAGATCTCCGCGCTATAGGCCTCGCCCTGTGTTCCCTCGGGCAGCGTCGTGGTCTCGAACGAGATGGCGGTCTTGGCGGGAGGCGGGGTCGTGGTCTCGCCACCGCAGGCGAGGGCCCCGAACATGAGCAGTGTTGATGTGAGCAGGTTGTATGCGTGCGTGCGAATCATGGCCGTGCGCTGGTGATGGTACTCACCTCGGTCATGTGGCGCCACGGTGAGGGGCGTGAAAATTCCTGTCCGAATGATATCCGGCATCTAGCCGAGCTCAGGCAGATGTCGTACCCGGGTTCCCCAGGACTGAGTCCAACAGCGCCACCGACTTGAGCGGTCGGTCAAGCACCTCAGCCCACATGGCGCCGACTGGGATCGCGAGACGCTGGGCCGCGGTCTCCGCCCATTCTTCGTCGTACCCGTCCGGGAGGATCCCCTCCGCCTCGAGGACCGCCCGGGCCCAGGCGAGGGTCTTCGGTCCGACCTCCCGGGCCTGCCCCCGGTGGAGCGGGCACAGGACCCCGCCTTGGACCAGGTCCAGCCACGCCCGCTCCAGATCGCGGCCACACACCGCGCACGCCCCGAGGTCGGGTGCGTAGCCGAGCTCCACCAACGTCTTGAGCTCGAAGGCGCGGCGCAGCGCCACCGTGGCGGGCGCCGCCTCGAGGTGATCGAGGAGCGCCTCCGTCAAGGTGAACTGCGCCGTCGCGTCTTGCCCCTCGGGCGAGACCGCGCGGCTGAGCTCGAGCGCGTACGAGCCGAGCGCGATCGCCTCGAGCGAGCCGCGCAGCTCGAGGCGCACCCGCTCGGCCTGCGCCTGGGCCAGGGTGGGCATCGCCCCCCGCGCGCGGCGCGACTCGGTGAGCTGAGCGCGGATGGTGGTGAAGGGCTCGAGGCAGCCCGAGAAGCGGCGCTTGCTCTTCTTCGCGCCGTGCGCGAACGCGCTGAGGGCGCCGTCCGAGGTCAGCAGGTGGACGACGCGGTCCGCCTCTCCGTAGTCGACTCCGCCGGCCACCAGCGCCAGGATCTCGCGCGCGCCGGACTGCAAGTCAGCTTTCAGACCACGCCGCGGGTGAAGGCGAGGACCACGGCCAGGAGGGCCATGCCGCCCAGGCCCACCATCAAGGCGAGGCTGCCGGTGCTGAAGCGGGGCGCCACCGGCGTCAACCCAACCTTCTCTTTCACCGGGTAGGCGAGATCGAAGAGCTCGCCGATCTTCGCGCTGTCGAGGCCGAGCTCGCGGGCCACGACGCAGAGGTGGCCTCGCATGTACACGCGCTCGGGGAGCACCGCGGAGACCGGCTCATCCATCAGCGCGAGCAATGTCGATCGGGGGACCTTGGTGGACTGCGCCACCGCATCGAGCGTGGTGCCACGCGCGGATATCGCCTGCTTCAAGGTGTTGGCCAGCGCCTGACGCTCCTCGCTCATGCCGCGCGCTTCTCTCTCCCCCGAGTAGGTTGTCCTTCGCTGCTCCGACCCGAGGCCCCCCAGAGGCCGGAACGAGCCCACCGTCTCACGATGCCTTCAGGGGGGCAACAGCTCCAGTGATCTCTTGCACTCCCTCCCGTTGGGGCCAGAGGAGTTGCAGCGCAGGAAGGCGGCGCGCGCGGACTCCACGTCGCCGAGGGCCGCGTAGGCGAGCCCCGCGCGCAGGTGGCACTGCGCGCTGTGCTCCGGCGACACCTGCTCGCGGATCTGCTCGTTCTGCTCGCAGTTCTTGGAGAAGTCCTCGCACGCCTGAATCGTAGTCTCCGGGTGCTTCGCGTCCTGAGACACCTGGGCGAGGGTCAGATAGCCGAGACAGAAGTATGGGCGCTTGAGCAGCAGGTTATCGAGGCGCTTCTCGGCCTCGGCCAGGCGCCCCTGGCAGGCCAGCGCCCGGGCCAGGTTGTGCTCGGCGTACTCGGGCGTCACGTAGAAGATGTCCTTGAGCACCTGCTCGAGGAGCTTCTCGGCCTCCGCGCACTGCCCGCGCTCGATCAGCACCACCGCCAGCTCGTTCTTGGGCATGGACCACTTGGCGTCGGCGGCGACCGCCCGCCGGTAGTAGCCCTCCGCCTCATCGAGGCGGCCGAGGTTCAGGTAGGCCAGCCCCAGGCCTCGGAGCGCGTCGCGGTGCCCCTCGTCCTCCTCGATGACCAGGTCGAAGGTCCGGATGGCGTCCACCCAGAGACCACGGGCCAGCTGCTGGTTGCCGAGGTCCACGTGGCTCTCCACCGTCCGCGAGTCGCCCTCCTGGCCGCCGCCGCTCGACGTGGTGGTGCAGGCGCTCGCGCCGAGGCCGACCGTGGCCAGGACCCCGAACATCGCGAGCAGGCGGCCGAGGCGGCGTCGGGCGTCCTCGTCCAGGGGCGGCGCCTCGGCCTCGGCGCTTGTGCCGGAGGTCGGGGCGGGCGGGGGCCCGGGGTCAGGCGCCCGCCCCATCATCGGCTCGGGGCGACCAGAGACGCCGGCGCGTCGGAACAGCTCGGAGTCCGCGTCGCTGAGGCCGCCGAAGAGCGCGTTGGTGTCCAGGCTGGCGAGGCCGGTGGGGGCGCCCTGCCCGCCGGGGCCCGGCAGGAAGGGGTCCGGCACCCGCATCGGCGGCCGGAACAGCGGGATCCGCGCCATCACCGAGTCCTGCTCGTGGGGCGGCAGGGTCGCGAAGTGGACGTTGTCCACCAGGAACCCCATGGACTCCACGAAGCGCAGGGCCTCGTCCTCCTCGGCCCGGTAGCCGTCGCGGTCGAGGGCCCGGGGCTCGGACACGTAGATGACCACCGCCCCGCTCTCCTTCTGCCAGAGGTACACGAAGACCGTGAAGTGCCCCTGATCATTGCGGGTCCCGAGGATGAAGGCGTACGTCGGCGCCGTCCCGTGGCCCGGGATGTTCACCAGCGGCTGGTTGATGGACTCGAACAGCCCCACCACGTGCTCGCGCCGGGCCGGGATGTGGCTCAGGGTGGTGTCGACCTTCAGCATCCCCAACTAGCCATTATCAGCCCTCCCGGAGCCGGTCACCTGGGGAAACGGAGCTTGCGGCGCAGGGGCACAGGGCCCGGACGCCGTGCGGGCCCGCCGCCGACCAGGGGTTCCACGCGGCGCGGGTGGCGGTGGCGCGGGGCGCGGGCTAGAGGTGCTGGGTGCGCCGCGAGCTCCCCTCCCTCACCGAGTCCCTGGGGCTCCACCCGCTGCCGGAGCGCCTGCGCCAGGCCAAGGTGGCGCTGGCGGGGGCGGAGGACCTCCCCAAGTCCCGCTTCGACCTGAGCAGCCTCTCCCTGCTGGCCCCGCGCCTCGCCCTGCCCTTGTGGCGCGGCCGCTTCAAGTACCCGCGCCGGGTCATCCTCACCAACCTCTTCAACCACACGCAGACCCCGATCGAGGACGGGTGGTCGGTGCGCCGCACCCAGACCGAGGACTTCCGCGGGCGCAAGCTGACCTACGACAGCCACAACGGCACCGACCTCTCCATCCCGCGCGGCACCACCGTGGTCGCCCCCGCCGCAGGCTACGTTGCGCGCATCTTCGCCGAGTTCAACCGGGGCGGCCTCAAGCTGATGCTGGACCACGGCGACGGGCTCACCACCTGCTCCGCCCACCTCGCCCGGGTCCTGGTGCGGGAGGGAGACCGGGTGAGGCTCGGCCAGCCGGTGGCCATCTCGGGCTACAGCGGCCTCGACGGCGCCGCCACCTTCCCCTGGGGCATCCCGCACGTGCACTTCAACGTCTGGCTGGACGGGGTGCCGGTGGACCCGTTCCCAGTCGCGGGGGAGGAGAGCCTCTGGGTCGGTGGGCACCCTACCCCAGCCCCGAGCGCGAGCCCGGACGCGCCCTATGCGCCCCCTGCCTTCGACCCCGCTGCCCTCGACCGAGCGCTGGCTGGCTGCCGAACAGCCGAAGTGCAGGCCCGCCTGCTCGCGATCGAGGACATCGCGCAACGCGGCCTGCACCTGATCAGCGAGCGCAACTACTACCCCACCCGCTTCGAGGACAGGGATGGCATCTACGCCGAGCGCCACCCACGGCGCCCGCGGCTCCACCTGCCCTTCTCGGAGGCGGACGTCGACGGCGCGGACTTCTCGGACGAGCTGTGAACGGGGAGAGGTGGCTCCCAGCGGGGGGTCGGGTCCCCGCTGGGAGCCGGAGATGCGGGACCCCCGGCGCTCCGGGTCGGGGAGGGTGCCGGGGGCCCGCCTCGTGCGGGGTGATCAGTCGGCCTGGCGCCGGAGGAACGTGGGGATGTCCAGCGACGGGTGCTCGTCCACCATGGGCGACAGGTCCCGGGTCAGCCGGGGCTGGTTCTCCCAGCGCTGCCGGATGTGGGTCGGGATGTCGCGATCATCGGCGGCTCGGGCGGGAAGCTCCGACGTCCGGGACTCGCGCCGCTGCTGAGGCGGCGTGAAGGGCCGGGCCTTCTTGACCTGCTGCTCGAAGCCGGTGGCGATGACGGTGATCCGCACCTCGTCACCCGCGTTCTCGTCCACCACGGACCCGAAGATGATGTTCGCGTCCTCGTGGGCCTCCTCGGCGATGGCCGAGGACGCCGCGTTCACCTCGTGCAGGGTCAGCTCCGGCCCGCCCGTGATGTTGATGAGGATGCCCATCGCCCCGCGGATCGCGATGTCGTCCAACAGCGGGCTGTTGACGGCGAGGCTGGCCGCCTCGACCGCGCGCTGCGGGCCCACGCCCACCCCGGTGCCCATCAGGGCCAGGCCCTGGTTGGACATGATGGTCTTCACGTCGGCGAAGTCCACGTTGATGAGGCCGGCCACGTTGATGAGGTCCGAGATGCCCCGGACCGCGTTCAGGAGCACCTCGTCCACCCGGCGGAAGGCGTCCATCATGGACGTGGTCTCCCCCGCGATGGCGAGCAGCTTGTTGTTGGGGATGGTGATCAGCGTGTCCACGACCTTGTGGAGCTCGCTGATCCCCTCCTCCGCCTGACGCTGCCGGCGCCGCCCCTCGAACGCGAAGGGCTTGGTCACCACGCCCACGGTGAGCGCGCCCATCTCCTTGGCCACCTCGGCGATGACCGGCGCGGCCCCGGTGCCGGTGCCGCCGCCCATCCCCGCGGTGACGAAGACCATGTCCGCGCCCTGCAGGAACTCCGCGATGCGGTCCCGGTCCTCGGCCGCCGCGCTGCGGCCCACCTCGGGGTTGGCGCCCGCGCCGAGGCCCCGGGTGAGGTTCGCGCCGAGCTGGATCTTGGTGGAGGCCGGGCTGCTGCGCAGGGCCTGCAGGTCCGTGTTCGCGGCCAGGAACTCCACGCCCCTCAGGCCCGAGCCGATCATGGTGCGCAGCGCGTTTCCGCCGCCGCCGCCCACGCCGATGACCTTGATCTCCGCCTCGTTCTTTATCGTGTCGTGAAACTCGAACATTTGGCTAACCCCTTCGCAACGCGCCCCGGCCTAGAAAAAGTCTCCCAGCCAGTTTGAAATCTTCTTGGTGGTCCGCTGGTACAGACTGGACTCCACGCGGCGCCCCTTCCCCAGCGAGAGCTCCTTGGCTCCGTACTGCACCAGCCCCACCGCTGTGGCGTAAGCAGGGCTCCTCACCACGTCCACCAGCCCCCCGATGCCCTTCGGCTGACCGAACCGAATTGGGAGCCCCAGGACGTCTTCTGCGATCTCCTCGATTCCAGAAAGCTGAGCGGACCCGCCGGTCACCACGACGCCGCTCGCGAGCAGATCCTCGTACGCGGTGTTTCGAATCTCTTCCCGCACCAGCTGGAAGATCTCCTCCACTCGCGCCTCGATGATCTCGCACAGGATCTGCCGAGAGAGGGTCCGCGGCCGGCGACCACCCACCGACGGCACCTCGATCATGTCCTCCGGCGGCACCTGCTCCACCAGGGCGCAGCCGTAGCGCTGCTTGATCTGCTCGGCCTCCTCCTGGGGCGTCCGGATCCCCAGGGCGATGTCGGTGGTCAGGTGGTTCCCGCCCAGCGGCAGCACCGAGGTGTGCACGATCGCCCCCTCCGAGAAGATGGCGATGTCCGCGGTGCCCCCGCCGATGTCGACCAGGCAGACCCCGAGGTCCTTCTCGTCCTCGGTGAGCACCGCCTCGGCCGAGGCCAGCTGCTGCAGCACGATGGACTGCACGTCGAGCCCGGTGCGGTTCGCGCACTTGATGATGTTCTGGGCCGAGGTGGCGGCCGCGGTCACGATGTGGACCTTGGCCTCCAGCCGCACCCCGTGCATCCCCTCCGGCTCCTTGATGCCGTCCTGGTCATCGATGATGAACTCCTGCGGCAGGATGTGGATGACCTCCCGGTCCATCGGGATCGCCACCGCCTTGGCCGCGTCGATCACCCGCGCCACGTCGGCGGGGTGGATCTCACCCTCCTTCACCGCCACGATGCCGTGGCTGTTGAAGCCGCGGATGTGCCCGCCGGAGATGCCGGTGTAGACGCTGGTGATCTCGCACCCCGCCATCAGCTCGGCCTCCTCCACCGCGCGCTGGATGGACTCCACGGTGGACGCGATGTTGATCACCACGCCCTTGCGGAGCCCCTTCGAGGGGGCCTGGCCGATGCCGATGATGTCGATGCCCTCGTGCGTCACCTCGCCCACGATGGCCACGATCTTGGTCGTGCCTATGTCGAGCCCGACGACGATGTTGTCCTTCCTTGCCATGGCTAGTCCCCTTCAACCGCGCGCCGCGCCAGGCCCTCGGGCCTCGAGCTCTCGTCCGTCACCCTCGGCGCCGCCGCGGCCCGCGCAGCTCCCGAGGACACCTCCTGTCGACGCGCCAGCCGCGCCACCACCCGCTCCGGGCGCCGCTCCCCGCTCAGCGTGATGCGGGAGGCGAGCACGCCGCGCTCCCGCAGGCTGGACTGCACGACCGCCAGCCGCCGGAGCTTCTCTTCGAAGGGCGCGTGCCCGACCTCGACCCGGGCCTCGTCGTCCCGGAGCACGAAGGACAGCCCCATGACCGGATCCACGTGGACCTCGGCCACCTGCTCGGCCCCGCCGCCCCGGACCGCGGACACCGCGTCGAGGAGCGCGACCGCCTCCTCGAGGAGGGCGCGCGCCGCCGGATCGTCGGCCTCGACCTGAGCCCGCTCCAACCCGGTCACCACCGGCAGCACCTCCCGCTCGCCCGGGGCGTAGCGCTTCACCACCTCGCCCGAGGCGTCGGCGTAGTAGAGGTGGTCGAGGGCCACCATCAGCGCGGGCTGGTGCTCACGCACCGTCACCCGCACCCCGCGAGGGAAGCGCCGCTCGACCTGGGCGGCCGCCACCCACGGGTGGGCCTCCACCGCCTCGGCCACGCGGTCCACGTCCACGTCGAAGATGTTCAGCCCGCGCCGCAGCCCCGACAGCCGCAACAGGGACTCCTCGCTCGCCCGCCCCGCGCCGACCACCTCGATGGTGTCGAGCGCGAAGCGCGGGCTCTTGTGCGCCCAGCGGCGCGCCTGGTGGGCGCCGTAGCCCAACCCACCGAGGAGCGCCGCGCCGAGCACGAGCCCGCCCACCACGCGGAGGCCCTGCAAGGTCGATTGACGGCGGCTCCCCTTCTTGCGGTTGCCGCGGCCCTTCTTGACCCCGCGCACCGAGGCGCGATCCACGAGGGAGCTCGTGCGGACGATGCTCTCTTTCGTGCCCATGCCTCAGCGCCTCCTCGTTCGCCCCTGCAGTTTTCGCCCCTCGGGGCTCGGATGGGGCACGCGGCCCACTCCACTGCAAGATAGCGTCATCCGATCCCTGC
The DNA here is from genome assembly GCA_020632995.1 of Deltaproteobacteria bacterium. GTDB lineage: Bacteria > Myxococcota > Kuafuiibacteriia > Kuafuiibacteriales > Kuafuiibacteriaceae > JACKEN01. The sequence continues at coordinate 31,955 of JACKEN010000015.1, forward strand.
CGCCATGTGGGCCCAGGAGATCGGCGTCTTCGAGCTCGTTATGAGCCCAAGTCACGGGGGCACTTTCGGAAAAGATCGACAGCAAGTGAGCTTGACGAACGAGGTCTCTCATCGTCCCACCCGACGCGCTGTCGGTCTCAGGATCTCAACCCGATACGCACACTGTCACACCTCGCGAACTACGAGGTGATCTTCAGCAGCTACCACCAGATTGTGACGTGAGAGCCCCGACCCGGACGTCTCGACCAGAGGGACCCTATCCGATGTTCGATCCGCTCGCCAGTACCGAAAGTTGATTTGCAGAAAAAAATCTGCATGGGCGCGTGAGATCTTCGACTACACCCAACTTGAGATCAGATCATCTCGAAAGAATCATGAACCGGGCAGATCGATCCCGTTCACGATCCCGAGCAGATCAGCGAGGCGATCTGCAGATCAGTTTTCTGGGCCCGTCGCTCGATCTCGCAAGGCAGCCGTCAACGCTCTCCCCACCCGACCGATGTCTCCCGCCCCGAAGGCGATGACGAGGTCCTGGGGCTGTACCATCTGGGCCAGGTGCTCCACCACGGCCTCCACCGAGGCCACCGCGCTCACGTCTCGATGACCGCGCGCGGCGATCGCCGAGACCACCGCGTGGTGGTCCACCCCCGAGATCGGGGCCTCACCCGCCGCGTACACCGGCGCCACCACCAACACCTCGGCGTCGTTGAAGGCGGTGGCGAAGTCGTCGAGGAGCGCGTGGGTCCGCGTGTAGCGGTGCGGCTGGAACGCCACCACCACCCGTCGATCCGGGTAGGCCTGCCGCGCGCCGCGCAGGGTGGCGCGGATCTCGGCCGGGTGATGGCCGTAGTCGTCCACCACCATCACCCCGCCCACCTCGCCGCGCACCGTGAAGCGGCGCTCCACCCCGTCGAACTCCGCCAGCCCGACCCGGATGGCGTCGTCCGACACCCCGAGCTCCTCCGCCACCGCGAGCACCGCGAGGGCGTTCTGCACGTTGTGCGCGCCGAGCATCTGGAGCTCGAAGCGGCCGGCGGGCTGCCCCCGCCGCACCAGCTCGAAGGAGGTGCGCGGCCCGTCGAAGGTCACGTGCCGGGCCTGGAGCTCGGCCTGGGGGTTCATCCCGTAGGTCACCACCCGGCGCTCCACCCGGGGCAGGAGGGCCTGCACCTCGGGGTGGTCCACGCAGAGCACCGCCAGCCCGTAGAAGGGGATGCGGTTCACGAAGTCCACGAAGGTCTGGCGGATCTGGTCCATCCCGCCCGCGTAGTGGTCCAGGTGCTCCGGATCGATGTTGGTCACCACCGCGATGGTGGGGCTCAGGTGGAGGAAGGAGCCGTCCGACTCGTCGGCCTCCGCCACCAGGTAGGGGCCCTGCCCCAGCTTGGCGGTGGTGCCGAGCTTGTTGACCTTGCCCCCCACCACCACGGTCGGGTCGAGGCCGGCGTGGCCGAGCACCGCCGCCACCATCGAGGTGACGGTGGTCTTGCCGTGGGTGCCCCCGATCGCCACCCCGAACTTCATCCGCATCAGCTCGGCCAGCATCTCGGCCCGGCGGATCACCGGGATCTTCTGGCGCCGGGCCTCCTGCAGCTCGGGGTTGTCGGCCTTGATGGCGGAGGACACCACCACGACGTCGACCCCCTCGACGTTGGCCCCCGCGTGCCCCAGGCGCACGTCGCAACCCAGGCTGACGAGGCGCTCGGTGGTCTCGGAGCCCTTCGCGTCCGAGCCCCGCACCTGGTAGCCCAGGTTCACCAGCACCTCGGCGATGCCGCTCATCCCGATGCCCCCGATGCCCACGAAGTGGATCAGCCGGGTGCGCCGCACCATCCCCACGTGGGTGCCCGTCGACCGCAGATCGCTCATCAGCGCCTCTCCACCAGCTCGAAGCAGGCGTCCACGATCTCGCGCGCCGCCTCGGGCCGCCCGGCGCGGCTCGCCGCCTGCTCCATCCGGGCCAGTCGGTCCTTGTCCTTGGCGAGCGAGATCATCGCGTCGGCCAGCCGCCTGCCGTCCAGGTTGCGCTCCACCAGCATCAGCGCCGCCCCCGCGTCGACCATGCTCCGCGCGTTGAGCTCCTGGTGGTTGTCCGCCGCGTAGGGGTACGGGATGAGGATGGAGGCCTTCTTCGCCACCATCACCTCGGCCAGGGTGGTCGCCCCGGCCCGGCACACCACCAGGTCCGCCCGACGGTACGCGTCGCTCATGTCCTCGATGAACGCGTGGACCTCGGCCTTCACCCCGATCTCGGCGTAGCCGCGGCGCACCAGCTCCTCGTCCTTGGCCCCGGTCTGGTGGACGATCACCACCTCGTCCTCCACCTCGGCCAGGTGGCTCGCCGCCTCGACCATGCGCAGGTTGAGGGCGTGGGCCCCCTGGGAGCCGCCCAGGACCAGGATGTTGAAGCGCCCGTTGGGCTCGATGCGGGAGCGCAGGAAGTTGTCGAGGAGCTGCCGCCGGATGGGGTTGCCGAGGGCGTGCACCTTGCGCCGCGGGAAGTACGGCGAGCTACCCTCGAACATCACGTAGACCGCCCGGACGAAGCGAGACAGGATCCGGTTCGTCACCCCGGGCACGGTGTTCTGCTCGAGCACCGCGGTGGGGACCCGCATCAGCCACGCGGCGAGGAGCACCGGCCCCGACGCGTAGCCGCCCACCCCGAGCGCCACGTCGGGCTTGTAGCGGGCGACGATGCGCATGGACTGCAACAGGGACAGCGGCAGGCGGAAGAGCCCGGCCATCAGGCGCAGCGGCCCCGAGCCCTTCAGGCCCCGGACCTCCACGAACTCGATGTCGTAGCCCAGCTCGGGCACCACCCGGGCCTCGAGGCCCCGCCGGGTGCCCACGAAGAGCACCTGGTTGCCCTGGCCCCGGGTGGTGATCTCCTCGGCCAGCGCCACGCCGGGGTACAGGTGCCCACCCGTACCGCCGCCTGCGATCAGGAACTTCACGCCGTCGCCTCCCCCGCCCACCTGCGGGCCTTGCGCCCCACCGAGGAGGGGCGCCGCAGGGTGGCCTGCCCTCGGACCTCGGCCGAGGCCCTGAGCAGGATCCCCACCGCCACCATGGTCACCACGAGCGAGGAGCGCCCGAAGGACACCAGCGGCAGGGTCAGGCCCTTGGTCGGCAAGAGCGCCGTCACCACCGCCATGTTGGTGAAGGCCTGCACCCCCAGCCACGCGGTGAGCCCGAAGATCAGGAACATCGGGAAGCGGCAGGGCAGCCGCGAGGCCAGCCACAGGCCGCGCCCCACCAGCACCGCGAACGCCGTCACCACCATGAGCACCCCCACGAAGCCCAGCTCCTGGCCGAGCACCGCGAAGATGAAGTCGGTGTGGGACTCCGGCAGGAAGTAGAGCTTCTGGCTCCCCTCCCCCAGGCCCAGGCCGAGGGGCCCGCCGGAGCCGAAGGACACCAGCGACTCCCATACTTGGTAACCTATGTTGCGCCGGTAGGCCTCGGGCTCGAGGAACACGCGCAAGCGGGCCCACGCGTGGGGGTGCGAGAGCACGTAGTGCACCCCCACCGGCAAGGCGGCCACCACCGCGAGCACCAGGTACGAGATGCGGGTGCCGGCCACGAAGAGCATGAGGCCCAAGGTGGCGTAGATCACCGCGCTCGTGCCGATGTCGGGCTGGATGATCACCAGGCCCACCACGAAGCTGGTCACCACCACGTGGGGCAGAAAGCCGATCGAGAAGGAGCTCGCCTTCTCGCGCTTCTTGGCGAGCGAGTGCGCGAGGTAGACCACCACCGCGAGCTTCGCGAGCTCGCCCGGCTGGAACGAGGCCGGCCCGAGCGAGATCCAGCGCATCGCGCCGTTCACCCGGCGCCCCAGGCCGGGCACGAAGACCGCGGCGAGGAGCACCACCGACAGGCCGAGGAGCGGGTAGGCCAGCTTGCTCCACACCTCGAGCGGGATGCGCAGGGTGATGGCGAGGAGAAGCATCCCCATGAGGATGGAGGACAGGTGCCGGGCCAGGTACGCCTCGGCGTCCCCCGCCCCGTTCCCGGCGCGGACGGCGGAGGCGCTGTAGACGAGCACCGTGCCCAGCCCCAACAGGAACACCGCGGCGCCCGCGATCCACGGGTCGACGGCCCGGGCCATCTCGGCCCCGGTGAGCCCGTTCGGCGCCGGCATCATGGTGGGCGCGATGGTGTCGTTCTTCGTGCTCATGCCCCCAGCCCCTCCACCAACGCCCGGAAGACCTCGCCGCGGTGGTTGTAGTCCCTGAACTGATCGAAGGAGGCGCAGGCCGGTGACAACAAGACCTGCGCTCCCGGCTGGGCCCGAGCTCGAGCCACCGCCACCGCCTCGTCCAGGGTCCCCGCCGACACCACCTCGAAGCCGGCCGGCCCGAAGGCCGCCTCCACCAGGGGCGCGGCCTGGCCGATGCTCAGCACCAGCGCCACCTTGCCCCGGGCCGCCTCCACGAGCGGGGCCCACGGCGCGCCCTTGTCCTTGCCCCCCGCGATGAGGAGCACCGGGCCGGGGAGCGCCGCCAGCGCGGTCACCGCCGAGTCCACGTTGGTGGCCTTGGAGTCGTTGTAGTACCGGACCCCGCCGACCTCCCCCAGGAGCTCCAGCCGGTGGGGGAGCCCGCGGAAGGTCGACAAGCCAGCCTGCACCGCCTCGGGCGAGACCCCGAGGTGACGGGCACACTCGATCGCGGCCAGGGCGTTGGCCTTGTTGTGAAGCCCCAACAGGGCCGGGTTGTCCAGTCGATAGCGCTCCACCCCGTCGTCGGTGGTGCGACGGGCCACGTCGTCGGACTCGAGGAGGGTCCCCATGGTGGAGGCAAGATCCGACGTCGGCGAGGGCGCGAACCAGCGGACGTCGCCCCCCAGGCTCAGGCCGGCGTCGGCGCAGTAGCGGTCCTTGGCGTTCAGCACCGCCACCCCGTGCACGCTCCGCCGCATCAGGAGACGGCGCTTCGCCGCCGCGTACTCCTCGAGGCTCTGGTACCGATCGGTGTGGTCCGGGGTGAGGTTCAGCCAGCAGCTCACCATGAACTGGGCCTCGACCACCGACTCCAGCTGGTAGCTCGACAGCTCCACCGCCGCGGCAACGTACCTTGCCGGGTCGAGGGCGAGGGTGGACAGGGGCTCTCCGAGGTTGCCCCCCGCGAACACCGCGTCCCCGTGCGCCTGCCGGAGCAGGTGGGCCACCAGGGCGGTCGTCGTGGACTTCCCGTTCGTGCCGGTAACCCCGACCATCGGCAGGTGGACGAACCAGGAGGCGAGCTCGACCTCGCCCACCAGGCGCCCCGCCTTGATGGAGTCGGCCAGCTCGGGGCGCGAGCGGGGCACCCCGGGGCTCAGGACCACCAGCTCGACCCCGGCCAGGGCCGCCGCGGTGAGGGGGACGAGCTCGACCCCCTGCAGGGCGGCCTGCGCGTCGGGCCCGAGGGCCTCGCGTGGGCGATCGTCCGCCACCACCACGGTGGCCCCCTTGGCCAGGAGCAGGCGCGCCGCGGCGAGGCCGCTCACCCCCGCCCCGACCACCGCGGCCCGGAGGGCGCCGCCCTTCTCGAGGCGGTCCCGCAGGACCGAGCACCGCGCGTACGCCTCGGGCGAGGGCTCGAACGGCTCGTAGGGGACGATCATGTCGACGCTGTCCATGGACGTGAGCCTCCTCAGCGCAGCTTCAGGGTGGCGAGCCCGGCCAGGGCCATGAGCACCGAGATGATCCAGAAGCGCACGATGACCTTGGGCTCCGGCCAACCCGAGAGCTCGAAGTGGTGGTGGAGGGGGGCCATCTTGAAGATCCGCTTCTTGCGGAGCTTGTAGGAGCCCACCTGCAGGATGACGGACACCGCCTCGGCCACGAACACCCCGTGGATGATGGCGCTGACCAGCTCGTTCTTGGTGACGATGGCCAGCGCGCCCAGCGCGCCGCCCAGGGCGAGCGACCCCACGTCGCCCATGAAGACCTCGGCCGGGTGGGCGTTGTACCAGAGGAACCCGAGGCCCGAGCCCGCGAGGGCGGCGCAGAGCACCGCAAGCTCCTCTGCACCCGGGGTGGGCGGGATGCGGAGGTACTCGGCCAGGTTGAAGCCCGACAGGGTCGCGCCCGACGCGTAGGCGAGGACCAGGAACACCCCGGCCGAGATCACGGTGGGGACGATCGCGAGCCCGTCGAGACCGTCGGTGAGGTTCAGCGCGTTGCTCGTGCCCATGAGCACGAGGAGCGCGAACGGGATGTAGAGCCAGCCGATGTCCGGGGCGAACAGGGTCGGCTTCACGAACGGGAAGGACAGCTCCGTGGTGTAGGGCGTGGCCCACAGGAGGTAGCCCATCGCCACCAGGCCGAACAGGAGCTGGCCGATCAGCTTGTAGCGCCCCGGCAGGCCCTTGGTGTTCTTCAGCGCCACCTTTCGATAGTCGTCGACGAAGCCCACCAGGCCGTAGCCGAGGAAGACGATGAGGACGAACCACACGTAGCGGTTCTCGAGGTCCATCCACAGGAGCGTGGGCAGGGTGGCGCAGAACACGATCAGGGTGCCGCCCATGGTGGGGGTGCCCTGCTTCTTCTCGTGGGACTGCGGCCCGTCGTCCCGGACCTCCTGGCCGATCGCCATGCGCCGGAGCCACCGGATGAACATCGGCCCGAGCCAGATGGACAACAGGAGCGAGAACACCGCGGCGAGCAGGATCCGCGCCGACGGGTAGCGGAACACGTTCACGCCGAGCTTGCCGTAGAGCAGCCAGTACAGCACGTCAGTCGACCTCTCCCTCGATGAGCCGGATGAAGCGCTCCATGCGGATGCCCCTCGACCCCTTCACGAGAACCACGTCGCCGGGGCGCCACCTTTCCCTCGCCCACGCGAACAGGGCGGCGTCGTCCTCCGCCTCGTGGTGGGCGGGCGCCCCCGCGCCCTGGGCAGCCCGGGCGATGGGCCCCGCGCCGGGGCCGAAGGCGGCCACCGCCACCGCGCCCGCCGCAGCCGCCGCCTCACCCACCCGGGCGTGCTCGGCCTCCGAGAACTCACCGAGCTCCCGCATCTCGCCGAGCAGGGCCACCAGCCGGCCACCCCGGGCCCGGGCGATGCCCGCCGCGGTGGCGAGCGCGGCCTCCATCGAGGCACGGTTGGCGTTGTAGCCGTCGTCGATCACCCACAGGTCGCCCACCCCGCGGGCCGCGAGGCGACCGCCGGGGATGACCACCTTCGAGAGGCCCGCCGCCACCGCGTCGAGCTCCACCGGCACGAGGTCCGGGCGCGCGGTGGCCAGGGCCACCGCCCCCGCCGCGTTGAGGGCGTTGTGGGCGCCGTCGAGCGGCAGGAAGGCTTGCATCCGCCGGCCGTCGACGTGCAGCACCAGATCTTGCCCGCCCTGGGCCCGCGGCGCGGCCGAGGTCAGGTGCACGTCAGCGGAGGGGTCCCGCCCGAAGGTCCTCTGGAGGGCGCCGGCGGCGCTCGCCTGCCCCACCACCCGCGGGTCGTCCAGGTTCACCACCGCCACCGCGCGAGCGGGCAGGCCCTTGAAGAGCTCCCCCTTCGCGTTGGCTACCGCCTCCATGGACCCCAGCTCCCCGATGTGGGCCGGGCCGACGTTGAGCACCAGGCCCGCCACCGGCTCGGCGAGCTCGGTGTAGCGCGCGATCTCGCCCGGCCGGTTCATACCCATCTCGACCACGGCCACCTCGTGGTGGGCCTCGAGGCCGAGGAGGGTCAGGGGCACGCCGATCAGGTTGTTGAGGTTCCCCTGGGTCTTCAGGCAGGGTCGCGCCTGGGCCTGGATGGCCGCCACCATCTCCTTCGTGGTGGTCTTGCCGTTCGAGCCGGTGAGGGCCAGCGCGGGCACCCCGAGCTTTTGCTTGTGGTAGCGGGCGAGGTCACCCAGGGCCCGCAAGGTGTCCGGCACCACCACCAGGGTCGTGTCGACATCACCCACCCCGACCCGGCTGTAGCCCGCGTCGCTCACGAGGAGGCCGCTGGCCCCCGCGTGCAGGGCATCTTGCAGAAAGTCGTGGGCGTCGAAGCGGGCCCCCACCAGGGCCACGAAGAGGTGATCGGTGAGGGCGTCCTTGGTGTCGGTGGCCACGCCGAGGAGGGGTCGGGAGCCCTCCTGGAGGAGGGCTCCGCCCACCGCGTCGGCCACCTCGCGGGGGAGGAAGGCGCTGGGGCGGGCGATCATGTCTTCTGAGGAGCCGGCGGATCGCCGGTCCCTCCCCCTTCCGAGCTTTCGCTCTCCTCCACGATCATCACCAGATCGTCCTCGTCGGCCTCCTCGGCCACGATGTCCGGCTCCATGTCGACCTCGTCCACGATGCTGGACGGGTCGACCGACTGGGTCACCGGCAGCGCCGACTCCGGCGCCTCGGCCAGGATCTCGAGGGCGTCCTCGACCTGGTCCGCGGTGACCTCCCCCGTGGCGTCCTCGAACACCATGGGCGGGGGCGGCGGCTCACCGGCGAGGATGCGCCGGGCCTCGTCGCGGTCCTCGAAGCGGTGCTTCTCCTTGCCGACGATCTGGTAGTTCTCGTGGCCCTTGCCCGCGATCAGCACCACGTCATCGGGCCCCGCGGCCTCGATCGCAAGCCGGATTGCGTGGCGGCGATCCAGCTCCACCACGAAGGTCTTGGCCGCGATGGCCTGGCCCTTGGTGAAGCCCCCGGCCAGCAGGCCCTTCTCCACCGCCTGGGCGATGGCCTTGGGGTCCTCGTTGCGCGGGTTGTCGTTGGTCACCACCGCGGCGTCGGCGCCCGCCGCCACCGCGCGGCCCATCGGGTCGCGCTTGTGCTGGTCGCGATCACCGCCGCAGCCGAACACCACGATCAGCCGCCCCTTCACCTGGGGCCGCAGGGCCGAGATCGCCTTCGAGAGCGCGTCGGGGGTGTGGGCGTAGTCCACGAAGACCGCCCTGCCCTGCGGGTCGGGCACGCGGTCGAGGCGACCGGGCACCCGCTCGAGCTGCTCGAGGCCCCGCAGGATGCGTTGCTTCGAGAAGCCCATGGCGAGGGCCATGCCCATCGCCACCAGGATGTTGTTGAGGTTGTGCGGCCCGATGAGGGGCGAGGTGATCTCCCAGACCCCCTTGCTCGTCCGCACCGTGGCCTTGATGCCGTCGAGCCCGTAGTGGGCCTCGAGCGCCACCAGATCTGCGTCGGACTTGGGGTCGAGCGAGACCTTCAGCGTCTTGCCGCCCCACCGCTCCACGATCTCCGCCCCCTTGGGGTCGTCGACGTTGACCACCGCCATCCGGCCGCGGGCCCGGCTCTTCCGGAGGAACTCGGAGAACAGGCGCGCCTTGGCCTCGAAGTAGGTGTCGAGGTCGCCGTGGTAGTCCAGGTGGTCCTGGGAGAAGTTGGTGAAGCCCGCGACCTTGAAGTGCAGGCCGGCCACCCGCTCCTGATCGAGCGCGTGCGAGGAGACCTCCATCGCGACGTGGCTCACGCCCGCGTCCACCATCTCGCCCAGCGTGGCCTGAAGGGTGACCGCGTCGGGGGTGGTGTGGGCCAGGGGCAGGGTCTTGTTCCCGTAGCGGCAGTCCACCGTGCCGATGACCCCGACCTTCTTGCTGGCGGCGCGGATGATGCTCTCCAGCACGTAGGTGACGGTGGTCTTGCCGTTGGTGCCGGTGACACCAGCGACCAGGAGCTTGCGCGAGGGCTGCCCGTAGAAGTTGGCCGCGGCCAGCGCGAGGGCCCGGCGCGCGTTCGGCACCAGGACCACGTTGGCCCGCGCGATCTCGTCCGCGGACTCGGGCCACGCCTCGCCCATGACGCCCAGGGCGCCGCGCCGCAGCGCCTCGGGGATGTGGTCGTGCCCGTCCTGGGAGACCCCACGCACCGCCACGAACAGCTGCCCCGGCCCCACCCGCCGGGAGTCCGCCGACAGACCGCTGATCTCGGCGTCGAAAATACCCCGCCGGTCCGTGATGGCGATTCCTCGAATGACCTCGTCCAACCTCATATCCGCTCCTCGGTTCGCGCCCTATCCCCTGGGCTCGAGGGTCACCGTACACGCGTCGCCCGGCGCGATACGCGCCCCGGCGGCAGGTGCCTGATGAACCACTCGACCCGTGCCCTTCACGACGGGGTCGCAGCGCACTTCAGCGGAACGGTTTAGCACTTCATGGAGCTTGAGACCCGCGAAGTTCGGCATCCGACCGACCCCCGCCGCCGCCTCCGCCGGGGCCGCCTCCGCCAGCGGCTCCAGCCCCAGGAGGGCCTGGGCCTCCTCCGAGAGCGAGGCCGCGAAGGCCGCCCCGAACTCCTGCTCCTCGCCCAAGGCCTCGGACTCACTCCACTTCTCCCGGTCACCCCCGTGCGCGAGGGCCGCCTCGGGGTGCTCCTTCGGCAGCGGCTCGGGTCGATAGGCGGCGAGGAAGGCGTCCCGGGCCTCCGGCTGGTCGGGGAAGACGGACCGGGCGCTCAGGGCGGCCAGGGCGATCTTCTTGAAGGCCGGACCCGCCACGTCGCCCCCGTAGATGCTCCCCTTGGGCTCGTCCACCAGGACGAGGATCGTGACCTCCGGCCGATCCGCGGGCACGAACCCCACGAAGCTCGCGGTGTACAGCTCGTGGCTGTAGGCCCGGGTCACGGGGTCGATCTTCTGGGCGGTCCCGGTCTTGCCCGCCACCTCGAAGCCCGGCACCGCCGCCTTGAGCGCGGTGCCGCCGGGCTTGGTGACCTCGGTCATCATCTTCGCAACCTGGCCTGCGGTCCGTTCCGACATGATCCGCACGCCCTCGGGCCGCTCGGGCTCGGTGACCTGCCCCTGCTTGTCCTCCAGGCGGCGCACCAGCCGGGGGCGCATGCGCACCCCGCCGTTGGCGATGGTCGCCGCGGCCTGGGCCACCTGGAGCGGGGTCACCGCCACGCCCTGCCCGAACGCGATGTTGGCGAGCGCGATGTCACGCCAGGTGTCGGGGTCGCGGATCAGCCCGCGCAGCTCGCCCGGCAGCTCCACCCCCGTCGTCTCGCCGAAGCCGAAGCGGCGGAGCCACTGGTAGAGGCGATCCCGCTGGAGCATCACCCCGATCTTGGCCGAGCAGATGTTGGAGGACTTCTGGAGCACCTCGGTGACCGTCAGCTCACCGTAGTGGTGGTTCGCGTCCCGGATGGTGCGGCCGCCGAAGCGCCACTGGCCGTCCTCGCAGTCTATCTTGCTCTCGGGCCGGATCAGGCCCTCCTCCAGGGCGGCCGAGACCGTCACCATCTTCATGGTGGAGCCCGGCTCGAACACCGCGCTCACCACCCGGTTCAGGTGGTTGTCCGCGGTGGTGCCCGAGAGGTTGTTCGGGTTGTAGGTCGGGTAGCTGGCGAGGGCGAGGATGTCCCCGGTGCTCGGCTCGAGCACCACCGCGACCCCGCTCTTCGCCTTGTAGCCGGTCACCGCCTCCTCGAGGGCGGACTGCGCCGCGTACTGGATCTGGCGGTCGAGGGTCAGGGTGAGATCCGAGCCCTCGAGCACCGAGTCCGGCACGAACCCCTCGCTGAACACCCGGTTCCCGAGCGCGTCCCTCAGGCCCAGCACCTCGGTGGAGGAGCCCTGCAGGTCCTCGTCGAAGCGGCGCTCCACCCCCGCCCGCCCCTCACCCTCGAAGTTGGTGAAGCCCAGGACGTGGGCGGCCAGATCCACGTTCGAGTAGAAGCGCTTCGGCTCCTTCTCGGTGCCGATCCCCTTGATCCCGAGGGCGAGCACCTGCGCCGCCACGTCGCTGGAGACCCGGCGGCGCAGGAACGTGAAGGCGCGCTTGCCGGAGAGCCTCCGCTCCAGCTTCTTGGGCGACAGGCCGAGGATCGGCGCAAGCTTTCTTGCAGCCTCCGCCGGGTCCTCGATCAGGCGCGGGTTCGCGATCACCGAGTCGACGTCGACCGTGATCGCGAGCTCGGCCCCGTGCCGGTCCTTGATCACCCCGCGCTTCGCCTTGATGTGGGCGCTCACCGTGGCCTGGCGCTCGGCCGCGTCGCTGTACTGCTCGCCCTCGAGCAGCTGGAGCTGGAACGCGCGGCCGAGGATCACAGAGACCGCCGCCGCGAACACCGCCAGCACCATGGTGGCCCGGCGGCGCACCCCGCGTAGCTCGTCCGCCTCGGAGCGGGTCGGGCCGGGCCGCGGGGCGAAGAGCTTCGCCAGCCAGCCCGGGCTCTGCCGCACCTGCCGGGTGCGCGTCCGGGTGTTGGTGCCGGTGGTCGACAACCCAGCCTGCGCACGTGAGCGAGGGCCACGCACCCGCGCCTTGATCTTCGCCTCGCGGCGGCGCTCCAGCCAGCGGGCGAGGAGCCCCGGCCCCTTCGGGGCCCGGGCGCGGGCGACCTTCTCGGTCTTGGCGATCCTGGGCGCCTTCGCGACCTTCGGCTTCGCGACCTTCGGCGCCTTCGCGATCTTCGGCGCCTTCGGGGCATCGGGCCGCGTGATGCGCGCCAGGAAACCCGGCTTGCCGTCCCGGGCGGAGCGGCGGCGGGGCTTGGTGGCTCGGGCCTGCTTCACCAGGGCCTCGGAGCCCAGGCGCTGCGGCAGATCCTTCGGGTTGTGGGTGCGGCGGGGGCTCACTTCGACCTCCCCGCCACCCGCACCACCTGCTCGGTGCGCGGCGCGCCGAGGCCGTAGCGCTCCTGCCCCAGCTTCTCGAGCCGGTCGGGCGACTTCAGGGCCGCGGCCTCGATCCGGAGGGCGCGGTTCTCTTCGAGGAGCTGCCGGTGAGACTCCCCCGCCTTCGACAGGGCGTAGCCGAGGCGCACCGTGGTCACGTGGGTCCAGACGTAGAAGAGCGCCGCCGCCACCACCGGGCCGGCCACCAGGATCGCGGTGCCCACCGGCCCCATCGGCGCCTTGCCCTGGGCCATGTCGAGGAGCCGCCGGAACATCACGCGCCCTCCGGCCCGCGGCGGATCGCCACGCGGAGCTTCGCGCTCCGGCTGCGGGGGTTGCTCGCAACTTCCTTTGCGGACGGGACGATCGGCTTCTTGGTCACCGCCTCCCACGGGCCCAGCACCCGCTCCGGCTCCACCGGGAGCTTGAAGGGCTGGGGCTCGGGCGCGGGGTCGCCGAAGGCCTGCTTGACGAGCCGATCCTCGAGGGAGTGGAAGCTGATGATCGCCACCCGACCCCCCGGGGCCACCAGCTCGGACAGAACCTCGAGGAGCTTCTCGAGCTCCTCCAGCTCCCGGTTCACCGCGATGCGGATGGCCTGGAAGGCCCGCGTCGCGGGGTGGATCGGGGTGGTCTTGCGCCCGCCGATCGCGCGCTCGATGACCTCGGCCAGCTCGGCCGTGGTGTTGAGGCGGCCCTCGTCGCGCGCCGACATGACCGCCTCCGCCACCTGGCGGGGCCGGTTCACCTCGCCGAAGTCGCGCAGGATCCGGATGAGGTCCTTGACGTCGAGCTCCTCGAGCATCTCGGCCGCGGTCGCGCCCACCTTGGGGCCCATGCGCATGTCGAGGGGCCCCTCGCGCATGAAGCTGAAGCCCCGCTTGGCGTCGTCGAGCTGGAGCGAGGACACCCCGAGGTCGGCAACCACGCCATCGAGGGGCACCATGTCGGTGGCCTCGGCGTAGGTGCGGACGTCGGAGAAGTTGCCCTCCACGATCTCGGCCCGATCCCCGAAGTGGGCCAGGCGCCCGCGCGCGAGCTGGATCGCGTCGGGATCGCGATCGATGGCGAGGAGGCGCCCGGTGGGGCCGCACCCCTCCAGGATCGCCTCGCTGTGCCCGCCCAGGCCGCAGGTGCAGTCCAGGTAGCGGCCGCCGTCCTTGAGCAGGAGGCCTTGCACAACCTCGTCGAGGAGGACCGATGCATGTATGGTGTCCATCCAGCCCTCCTCCCTCACAGCCCCAGCTCACCGAGCTTCGCCAGCACCTCGGGTCCGACCTCGGCCCGCGCGTCCACGACCTGCTTGCTCCAGGCGTCGGGGGCCCAGATCTCCATCGTGTTCATCGCCCCGACCCAGAACGCCTCCTTGGTGATCCCCGCCGGCTCCCGCAGCACCGGCGGCACCAGGACCCGCCCCTGCTTGTCGAGCGGGCAGTCCATCGCCGAGCCCACGTAGAGCCGCCGCATCAACATCACGCTCGGCTCGAACTGCGGCAGCTTCGCCAGCCGCGCCTCGAACTCGCGCCACTCCGCCTCCGGGTACGCGACCAGGCACGGCGAAGAGATGTGCGCGGTGACCACCAGCTGCTCCTCGCCGCGGGCCGCCAACAGCTTCTTGAACGCCGCCGGGAGGGCCAGGCGACCCTTGGCGTCCAGGCTGTGCTCGTACCGGCCGCGGAACATGGGGCAACTCGTGGGAAGCCGATCCACATGACGGCCCGAAACCGCCACTTTGATCCACTTTCCCCCACCGGCAAGCTAGAGGAGCACCTGGGGGCAGTCAACGTTCCCCACGGACTGCAAGGCCGATTTCTTCGCTGCGCACACGTCCCACCTAGATCGGCGTTCAGTGATCACGACGAACGAAGGTGCTTCCGGGACGAGGAGCGGGCTGCTATGCGTTGGCCCGTCGATGGCGAAGGGGAAGAGCAAGGCAAAGTCCGGTGGCGGTCAGGCCGCACCAGCCCGAGACAAGGACCCCTTGATCCCGGCCCTCGACGCGTTCACTGAGGGCGACTACCCCGAGGCGCGCCGCCGCTTCGCCGAGCGCATCGCGGCCGAGGACGCGTCCGAGTCCGAGCGCAACGTGGCGCGCCGCTTGATCAACGCGACGCGCCTCGAGCGCGGCGCGCTGTGGGTCGCCCTCGCCTGCCTGGGCCTGTACGGCCTCGTCATCGCCGTCGCCTCGTTCAAACAACCCTGAGCCTGCGGGTCCCGGGCCAGCCGGGTCCGGGCCAAGCCATTGCCCCGGAACTCTGGGCGGGCTACACCCGGAGCGTGGCAGAAAGAGCGGAACCCGGCACCGTGCTCGGCGCCCTCTCGGGGCGTGTAAAGCAGGCTTTCGAGGAGAACCGCTCGCTGATGAGCTACGCGGCGTGGTTCGAGCAGCTGTGGCAGAACCCGGCCCAGCACCTCAGGAGCTCGAGCCAGTACATCCGCGACGTCTTCGAGCACTTCGGCACCGAGGAGCTGGACCTGCCGCGCGGCAAGGTGCGGCGCTTCAAGCTCTTCGACGCCCCCTGGGCCGCCAACGGGGACGGTCGAGTTGCGGGGCAGGAGCAGGTGCAGAACGAGATCTACCGGCTCCTCAGCAACTTCGCCCGCGACGGCAAGGTCAGCCGGCTGATCCTGCTCCACGGCCCCAACGGCTCGGCCAAGAGCTCGATCATCGGCTGCATCCAGGGGGGCATGGAGGCCTACTCCAACACCCCCGCGGGCGCGCTGTACTCGTACGCGTGGATCTTCCCGTCGGAGCGGGTCGAGAAGGGGCGCCTCGGCTTCGGGGCCGCCCAGGGCGGCCGCACCGGCACCGACAGCTACGCCCACCTCGACGCAGACCAGGTTGACGCCCGCCTGCCGTGCGAGCTGCGCGATCACCCGCTCTTCCTCATCCCCAAGGCGGAGCGCAAGCAGGTGCTCGAGCAGCTGGTGGCGGAGGGCAAGCTGCCGGCGGACTTCGTCCTGTCCCGCTACATCCTCGAGGGCGACCTGTCGCCGCGCGATCGCGCCATCTACGACGCGCTCCTGATGGCCTACGAGGGCGACCACACCCAGGTGCTGCGCCACGTGCAGGTCGAGCGCTTCTACATCTCGATGAAGTACGGCAACAGCGTCGCCACCGTCGAGCCGCAGATGCACGTGGACGCGGACGCCCGGCAGCTCACCGCCGACCGCTCGATCGCCAACCTCCCGCGCTCGCTGCAGACCGTGCCGCTGTTCGAGATCGGCGGCCCGCTGATCGCGGCCAACCGCGGGATGCTCGAGTTCAGCGATCTGTTGAAGCGGCCGGTGGAGGCCTTCAAGTACCTCCTCACCACGAGCGAGGAGGGGCAGGTCTCCTTGCCCCAGTTCACCGTCTACCTCGACGAGGTGCTGATCGCCTCGAGCAACGAGAAGCACCTCGCCGCGTTCAAGGAGCACCCCGACTGGAGCTCCTTCAAGGGCCGCACCGAGCTGGTGCGGGTGCCGTACCTGCTCCGCTACAAGGAGGAGGTCCAGATCTACGCGTCGCAGATCCGACCCGCCTCGGTGCCGCGCCCCATGGCCCCCCACACCATCGAGGTGGCGGCCTACTGGGCGGTGCTCACCCGGCTGAAGTGCCCCGACCCCGCCCACTTCGAGGAGCCGGTGGCCGCCATCCTGCAGCAGCTCACCCCGATGGAGAAGCTGCGCCTGTACGACACCGGCGAGGCGCCCTCGTGGGTGGGGGCGCGGGAGGCGCGGGAGCTGGTGCGCCAGATCCCGACCATCTGGAACGAGTACCGCAACGTACCTTACTACGAGGGCTTCCTGGGGGCCTCGGCCCGCGAGATCCGCACCGCGCTGCTGAACGCGGCGGGGCGCGAGGGCT
The DNA here is from genome assembly GCA_020632995.1 of Deltaproteobacteria bacterium. Lineage (GTDB taxonomy): Bacteria > Myxococcota > Kuafuiibacteriia > Kuafuiibacteriales > Kuafuiibacteriaceae > JACKEN01. The sequence goes on from JACKEN010000015.1 coordinate 48,350, forward strand.
TCAGGTGTCTGTCCCCCCTGCCCGTCCTCGCGGAGCTCGAGGAGGTCGTGCGCGACCCCTCCCTCTACCCGTACCTCGCGCAGGAGCCCAAGAGCGGGTTCCACGAGAACAAGAAGTTCATCACCATCGTGCGCGACCAGTGGCTGGACGTGCTGGACGACGAGATCCGCACCTCGATGGGCCTGGTGGAGGAGGCGCGCTACGAGGAGCTCTTCGCGCGCTACGTGAGCCACGTCTCCCACTCCCTCAAGAAGGAGAAGCTGCTCGACAAGATCACCGGCGGCTACGTGGATCCGGACCAGGAGATGATGAAGGAGGTCGAGTCCCACATCCTGGCCAAGGGCGAGGAGCGCCTGGACTTCCGGCGCGCGATCATCGCGCGCATCGGCGCCTGGGGCCTCGACCACCCGAACGAGACCCCGCGCTACCGCCAGCTCTTCAAGAGCTACATCGAGAAGATGGAGGCGGACTACTACGTGCAGCAGAAACGGGTCATCGCCAAGAACCTCGAGACCACCCTGCTCCTGCTGGCCGACGAGCCACCGCCCATCGCGGACGAGGATCTCAAGCAGCGGGCCCAGGCCACGATCGAGAACATGGAGCGCCGCTTCGGCTACCCGCGGGTGGCCATCGCGGAGTGCGCGGGCTTCCTGATGAAGCAGCGCTACCGCGAGCTCCAGCCCTGACGCCGTGGAGCCGGTCCAGGACCCATCGGGCTGGGAGTTCGCCGGCACCGAGCGCTACCGCCTCCTGCGCCGCGTCGGCGAGGGCGGGATGGGCGTGGTGTACGAGGTCTTCGACAAGCACCGGCAGGAGCGCATCGCGCTCAAGACCCTGCTCCGCGCCAACCCCGCCGCGCTCTACCGCTTCAAGCGCGAGTTCCGGACCCTGGCCGACGTCAGCCACCCGAACCTGGTGACCCTGCATGAGCTGGTGTCGGAGGGGAGCGACCTGTTCTTCACCATGGAGCTGGTGGAGGGGCAGGACCTGTTGCACTACGTCCGGCCCGGCGGGCCGCTCCCCCGCACCGAGGCCCCCACCCTCGCTGTGCCGGCCGAGAAGGAGACGATCCGGGACGAGGACGAGACCATCGCGGAGGTCGACCCGCGGGCGATGCCGCCCCTGGTGGAGGAGCGCCTGCGCGACGCCCTGCGCCAGCTCGCCGAAGGCCTGGTTGCGCTCCACGACGCGGGCAAGCTCCACCGGGATGTGAAGCCCTCCAACGTCCTCGTGACCCGCGAGGGCCGGGTGGTCCTCCTCGACTTCGGGCTCGCGGCCGACCTCGACGAGGAGTCCCTCGTCCGCAGCCAGCTGGGCATGGTCGTGGGCACGGTGGCCTACATGGCGCCCGAGCAGGCCACCGGCGAGTTCACCACCGCGAGCGACTGGTACTCGGTGGGCGTCATCCTCTACCAGGCCCTCACCGGCCACCTCCCCTTCTCCGGCTCGATGTTCAAGGTGGTGCTCGAGAAGCAGGAGCGCGCGCCGCCCCGAGCCGACGAGGTCGTGCCCGGGCTCCCGCGCGACCTCTCGGACCTCGCCACCGCCCTGCTCGCCCCCCAGCCCCGCGACCGCCCGGTGGGCCGCGAGGTCCTGCGCCGGCTGGGCGGCTTCGTGCCCTCGCGCGCCACCCCCGCCCTGGCCTGGGCCGCGCCCGAGCTCCTCCCCCGCTTCGTCGGCCGCGAGGGGCACCTCGAGGCGCTGCGGCGCGCCTTCGCCCGGGCCGAGGCGGGCGGGGCCACCGTGGTCCACGTGCACGGCACCGCGGGCATCGGCAAGACCGCGCTGGTGCGGCGCTTCGTGGAGCGCCTCCCCGAGCCGCGCCACGTGTTCTCGGGGCGCTGCTACGAGCACGAGATCGTCCCCTACAAGGCCTTCGACAGCGTGGTGGACGCGCTGGCCCGGCACCTGCGGCGCCGAAAGCCTGAGGACCTGCAAGGTGTTTTGCCGGACGACGTCGCCGCCCTGGCCCGGGTGTTCCCGGTGCTGAACCGGGTGGAGACCATCCACACCCGGAGCGCCCGAGGCCAGGACGTGCCGGACGCGATCGAGCTGCGGCGGCGGGCCTTCGGCGCCCTGCGGGCCCTCCTCACCGCGCTGGCCCGGGAGGCCCCGGTGGTGCTGTTCATCGACGACCTGCAGTGGGGCGACGCGGACAGCGCCCTCTTGCTGAAGGCCATCCTGCACCCGCCCACCCCGCCCGGGCTCATGCTGGTGGTGGCCTACCGGGCCGAAGACCGGGACACGAGCGAGCTGCTGCGCACCCTCCGGACGCCGGTGGACGGGGTGGAGCTGCGGGAGATCATCGTTGGCCCGCTCGATCACGCGGCGGCCCAGGCCCTCGCCCGCTCGGTGCTCGAGAAGGATCCCGAGGCGAGCCGGGTCAACGTGGCGGACGCCGCCACCCTCCGCACCACCGTGCCCGCGATGGGCCCGCCGGAGCTGCGGGCCCAGGCCGACGCCATCGCCCGCGAGGCCGGCGGCAACCCGCTCTTCATCTTCGAGCTGGCCTCCTTCGCCCGCGGCGGCGAGCCCAGGGCCAAGGGCGCCCCGGACCTCGACGAGGTCCTCGCCCGTCGGGTCGCGCGCCTGTCGACCCAGGCGCGCCAGCTCCTCGAGGTGCTGGCGGTGGCCGGCTACCCGCTGCTCCGAGCGGTGGCGAACCGCGCCGCTGGCCTGCCCCTGTACGACCACACCCAGGCCAACATCCTGGTGAACCAGCACCTGGCCCGGTCCCGCCAGAGCAACTCCGGCGACGAGCTCGAGACCTACCACGGCCGGATCCGGGAGGCGGTGCTGGAGCGCATGTCGCAAGCCACCCTGCGCGACCGGCACCGGGCCCTGGCCGAGGCCCTCGGGGCGGACAGCGGCTCCCCCCAGGTGCTGCGACACCTCGAGGCGGCGGGTGACCAGGACGGCGCCCTCGACGTGGCGCAGACCCTGGCCCGCCGGGCCGCCGATACCCTCGCGCTCGAGAACGCGGCCACCCTGGCCAAGCGCGCGGTGGACCTCTCCACCGCCGACCACCCGCAATACCCCTTGCGCAAGGAGTACGCCGAGGCCCTGGAGCGCGCCGGCCACCCGGGGGCGGCCGACGCCTACCTGGCCGCGGCCGACGTGGCGGACGACCGGGCACGGGCGCTCGAGATGCGGCGCCGGGCGGCCGAGCAGCTCCTGCGCTTCGGGCAGGTGCACAGGGGCATGGAGATCCTGCAGACCGTCCTGCACGCGTGGGGGATGGGCCTGCCCGCCAACGTCGAGCGGGGCCTCGCCGAGCTGAAGGTGCACCGCTCCCGCCTCCTCGCCCGGGGCCTGGACTTCAAGGAGGCCACCCTCACCGCCCAGGACGCGGCGCGGATGGCCCAGACCGACGCCTGCTGGACCGCGGCGGTGGGCCTCACCATGGTCGACACCGTCACCGCGTCGATCTTCATCACCCGCTACCTCCACATGGCCCTCGACCTGGGCGACCCCAACCGCATCGCAAGAGGGCTTGCGATGGAGCTGGCCTACCTGGCCAGCGCGGGCAAGCGCCGCCCCGCCCGGGCGGCTCGGGTGCTCCAGACCCTGCGCCAGCTCGCCAAGGGGATCGACGCCCCCTACGTCCGCGGCTTCGCGGCCCTGGGGGCGGGGCTCGCCGCGTGGCACGAGGGCGCGTGGGAGCAGGCCGAGCAGGCCTTCAGCACCTCGCGGAAGATCCTGGAGACCCAGTGCGTGGGTGTGGACTGGGAGCTGTCCACCTCCCGGACCTTCGCGCTGTGGGCCCGGGCCCTGAGGGGCGAGGTCACGGAGCAGGACCAGCAGCTCGATGGGCTGGTGGAGGACGCCCTGGAGCGCGACAGCCTCTACGCGGCCACCATCCTGCGCACCAGCCCCAACGCCCAGGTGGTCTGGCTCGCCGCCGACCGGGCCGAGCACGCGCGGGCGATGCTGGAGGCAGGCGAGCTTGCCGCGGCCGAGGCGGCCTATCACCTGTCCCGGTACTGGTCGATGTCCTCCCGGGTGCAGCTCGCCCTCTACGCCCGCGATGGCGCGGGCGCGTGGCAGATCCTGACCGAGGGCTGGCGCGCGCTCGCCAAGGCCGGCGTCTTCCGGGTGCAGATCATCCGCTGGGAGGCGGTGTTCCTCCGGGCGCGGGTCGCCCTGGCCGCCGCCGTCTCGTCCAGCCCGCACCGCCCGCTCCTCGCCGCGGCCCGCACCGACGGCGAGCGCCTCCTCGAGGCGGGCACGCCGTACGCGGCGGCGTGGGGCACCGGGATCCAGGCCCAGGCCAACCGCGCGCTCGGCCTCCAGAGCGAGGCGAAGGAGCTCTTCGAGCTCGCGGCCCGCCGCGCCGACGCCGCGGGGATGGCGCTGCACGCCGCGGCCTACCGGCTCCGCATCGCCCAGATCATGGGGCCGAAGGCGGGCAAGCCCCTGGCCGCCCAGGTCCTGCGCCAGATGAAGGCCCGCGGGGTGATCCGGCCCGAGCGCTACGCGTTCTTCCTCTCGCCGGACTGAGGCACCACCACGAGCGGCAGCCACACCAGGAAGCAAGCCCCCTTGCCCTCCTGGGAGCGTACCGACACCCGCCCCCCCGCCCGCTGCGCGCAGTCCCAGACCTGGGCCAGTCCGAGGCCGGTGCCCTTGTGCTCCTTGGTGGAGAAGAACGGCTCGAAGATGGCCTCGAGGTTCGCGGCGGGGATGCCCACGCCGTCGTCCTCGACCTCGACCACCAGCCCGTCCGCCCGGTCGACGCGAGGGGCACGACGCACCCGGATGGTGATGCGCCCACCCTCGGGCGTGGCGTCCACCGCGTTCACCACCAGGTTCAGGAGGATCTGGTCGAGCTGGGTCGGGTCCATCCGGACCGCGCCGAGGCCCTCCGGGAGCTCGGTCTGGACCTCGTGGTCCCGCCGGATGAGGTGCCGCAGCATGGGGAGCAGGGCCTGGATCTGCCGGGCGGGGTCGAAGAGCTGCGGCACCACCGCCTCGGACCGCGAGAAGGCCAACAGGCTCCGGGTCATCTCCGCCCCCCGGCGGGCCACGCTCAGCACCTCGTCCAGGGCCTCCCGCGCGTCGGGCGGCAGGCCGGGCTCGGTCAGGGCGAGCTCCGCGTTGCCGGTCACCGCGGTGAGCAGGTTGTTCATGTCGTGGGCCACACCCCCTGCGAAGCGGCCGAGGGCCTCCATCTTGTTCGCGCGCCGAAGCTCCGACTCCAGCCGTCGGCGCACCACACGGGCGCGGCGCCAGCTCCAGACCAGCACCCCGGCCACCAGGCAGCCGCCCTCCAGGAGCGCGAGCCAAAGGTCCTGCCGCCGCGGGCGCAGCCGCTCCCAGGTCGCGGCAGAGGGCCGCACCGCGATCTGCCAGCTGCGGTCCATCACCCGGACCGCGTGCGTCGCGATCGCCGGCGCCGCGTCGTCGTAGCCCGGGGTAGTGAACACGTTCATGCCCGCGTCCCGCACGTCCACCGAGTAGTCCTCGAGGAGCCGGTCGTGCAGGGCAGCCTGCACGAGGGCGGCGGCGTCGAACACGCCGTTCACGAAGCCATCGTAGGCGCCGTACGCGCCGTGTACCGGGAAGTAGGAGGCGAAGCCCTTGACCCCCTGGAAGAGCACGAGGGGCTGGGTCACCGCGGGCTGCTCCTCCGCCTTCGCCCGCTGCGCGGCTGGAGCGGCGTCCGGGTGCTCGAAGACGTTCTTGCCTATGGCCCGCAGGTTCGGCTCCCGCGGGCTCACCCACTCGATGCGCCCCCCGGCGTCGATGCGGTTGATCGCCAACAGCCCGCCCAGCTGCGCCTGCAGGGTGGCGGCGTGCATGACGAAGGACTCCTCGTCGGCGAGGAGCCCGGCGCTCGCCTCGCGGGCCAGCGACTCCACCACGAGGAGGCGAGCGCCGATGTAGTCCTGGAGGCGAAGCGCAGCCTGGCTTGCGGTGTGCTCGATCTGACGGCGGGCCGCGGCCTCCTCGCGCCGGTCGAGGAGGCGCCACATCCCGAAGAAGATCAGGGCCGCCACCGCCGGCAGGGCCAGCACCGCGTTCTCGAGCCGCGTCGCGCCGGGGACACGGCGGCGCACCCCACCGACACGCGCCCGCGCCGCGTCTTTCGCCCCCCCGGCGAGACCGCGCACCTGCTTCGCCTGCTCCACGCTGTCCCCGTCCAGAGCGGATCTTGGTGGAGGACGCACCCTCGCTCCATACGGGGGGCGCCCCACGGGCCGCTCAGGCGAGATTCCCTGCCCCGTGTGCCTTAGCGAGACACGGGCTTGCCCGCAGGTGGTGACTCATGGCTGAGTCACCGTTCAGTCTGAATTCGCCCGTTCCCTCGCCTGGCCATGTTATGAAAGGCGAAGGGCAGAGGGCCCGAAGGCAAAGAGAACCTCCATGATGAGCTCGCAACTCGAAGGCCGCATCGTCGAGGCGATGAAGCAGCTCGGCTTCAACGCGTCGGACGCCCGCGTATACATCGCCCTGCTGAAGATCCACCCCGCCACCGGCTATGAGCTGGCGACGAAGTCCGGGGTTCCCCGGAGCGCCATCTACAACGTGCTCCACCGCCTCGAGAGCATGGGCCTGATCAACTCGGTCCAGAAGAAGCCCGCCAAGTTCATCCCCCTGTCCCCCGAGCGCCTCTTCCAGCTCCTGGAGAGCCGCTTCAAGCAGAACCTGGAGGCCCTCCGGGGCGAGCTCGAGAACTTCGCCCGGCCCGCGGAGGAGGCCGCCATGTGGTCCATCCGCGGCTACCCCGCGATGCTCGAGCAGGCCCAGACCTTGATCCGCGAGGCGGAGGAATCGGTCTACGCCTCGCTGTGGCGGCGAGAGGCGAGCGCCCTCGAGAAGCCCCTCATCGAGGCGCGCGAGCGCGGGGTGCGGGTGAGCCTGTTCTCCTTCAACGCCCTGCCCGCCGACCTCGGCCGGATCTGCTGCTACGGCATCGACGAGGGCGAGCTCGAGGCCCACTGGAGCCACAAGATCATCCTGATCGCCGACCACCGGCGCCTCCTCGTGGGGGGCGCCGACAAGACCGAGGACAACCGCTCGGTGGTCACCGAGGAGCCGACCCTGGTGGAGATGGCCACCAACAACCTCATCCTGGACATCACGTTGCTCGGCCAGCGCAGCCGCGAGGACGTGAGCGACGTGGTCCGGGGCCTCACCGAGCGGATGGCGCCGGTGGACCACCTCTTGAAAGGCCGCCTGAAGGCCCAGGGCGCCTGAGACTTGGGGTCCCGGGCCGGCGGAGCCGTCCCACCCCTCTTCGCCGGGCTGCGCGCTGCGCTTCCTCCTGGGGGCTCGACCAACTCGGTAGAACCGCCCCGGCTCCGGCGATCTTCCCGGACACCCTCGCCGCCCCCCGCCGCTTGACGCCTCGAATCGAGTGCACACCAAGTCCGTGACGCTGGCGCTCGCAATCCTCATTGCGAAGTCGGCGAACCTGTTTCTTGGAGCGTCAAACAATATGAGCAAGCACGTTATCGGCATCGATCTCGGCACCACCAACAGCGTGGTGTCATGCATGGACGGGGGCGAGACCAAGGTCATCGTCAACGAGGAAGGCGCGCGGACCACGCCCAGCGTGGTGGCGTGGACCGAGAAGGGTGAGGTCCTGGTCGGCCAGGTGGCCCGGCGCCAGGCGGTCACCAACCCCAAGAACACCGTGTTCTCGGTGAAGCGCTTCATGGGCATGAAGTACGACGCGGTGAAGGCGGAGGCGGAGCGCATGCCCTACGAGGTGGTCAAGGCCGCCAACGGCGACGCCCACGTCGACGTCGGGGGCAAGACCTGGGCCCCGCCCGAGATCTCCGCCAAGGTCCTGGCCAAGCTGAAGCGGGCGGCCGAGGCCCAGCTGGGTCACGAGGTCACCCAGGCGGTGATCACCGTCCCCGCGTACTTCGACGACGCCCAGCGGCAGGCCACCAAGGACGCCGGCCGCATCGCGGGCCTCGAGGTCCTGCGCATCATCAACGAGCCCACCGCGGCCGCCCTCGCCTACGGCCTCGACAAGAAGGGGTCCGAGATCATCGCGGTCTACGACTTCGGCGGCGGCACCTTCGACATCTCGGTGCTCGAGGTGGGCGACGGCGTGGTCGAGGTGGTGGCCACCCACGGTGACACCCACCTCGGCGGCGACGACTTCGACAACGCCCTCATCCAGCACCTGCTGGAGGAGTTCCGGAAGAGCTCCGGGGTGGACGTCTCGAAGGACAAGATGGTGCTCCAGCGCCTGAAGGAGGCGGCGGAGAAGGCCAAGATCGAGCTGTCCTCGGCGTTCGAGACCGACGTCAACCTGCCCTTCCTCACCGCCGACGCCACCGGCCCGAAGCACCTGCAGGTCACGTTGACCCGCGCCCGCTTCGAGGCCCTGATCGCGCCGCTGGTGGAGCGCTCCTTCGCGGCGCTGAGGCAGTGCCTGAAGGACGCGAAGAAGGACCCGAAGGAGATCGACGAGATCATCCTGGTGGGCGGCTCGACCCGCGTCCCGATCATCCAGCAGGAGGTCGAGAAGTTCTTCGGCAAGAAGCCCAACCGCTCGGTGAACCCGGACGAGGTGGTGAGCGTGGGCGCGGCCATCCAGGGCGGCGTCCTCAGCGGCGAGGCCAAGGATGTGGTGCTCCTCGACGTGACCCCGCTCTCCCTGGGCATCGAGACCCTGGGCGGCGTCTTCACGCCCCTCATCCAGCGGAACACCACCATCCCGACCCGGAAGTCCGAGGTGTTCTCCACCGCGGCGGACGCGCAGCCCCAGGTGGAGGTCCACGTGCTCCAGGGCGAGCGCAAGGTAGCCTCCGGGAACAAGACGCTGGGCCGCTTCGTGCTGGACGGCATCCCCGCCGCCCCGCGCGGGGTGCCTCAGATCGAGGTGACCTTCGACATCGACGCCAACGGCATCGTGCACGTCTCGGCCAAGGACAAGGCCACCGGGCGCGAGCAGTCGGTGCGGATCGCCTCCTCCTCGGGCCTGTCCGAGGCGGACATCCAGCAGATGGTGAAGGACGCCGAGGCCCACGCGGCCGAGGACGAGGCGCGGCAGAAGAAGGTCGAGACGCGAAACCGCCTCGACCAGCTGGTGTACCAGGTGAAGCGGACCTTCGACGAGAAGAAGGACAGCTTGCCGATGGAGCTGGGCCGCGAGGTCTCCGAGGCCCTGGACGGCGCGCAGCAGGCCCTCAAGGGTGAAGACGAGGCCGCGTGGTCGAGCGCCGAGTCCCGGCTCATGGCCGCGTCGGGCAAGATGGCCGAGCACCTCTACCAGGGCGCAGGCCAGGCCCCGCAGCCCGAGGCCAACCCCAAGGGCGGCGACGACGTCATCGACGCCGACTTCACCGAGGCCGCCTGAACCCGGGTCCCTGGTCCCGAGGACCAGGGACTACGCCCTCAACCCACGCGCTGACCGGGCAGGTCGTCCTGCCCGGTCGCCACCACCAGCTGGGTCCCCTGGGCGAAGTAGCTGAGCATCTGCCCGAAGTAGCGCCGCCGGCGCTGGCCGAGGTCGCAGATGGGATCGTCGATGAGGATCGGCACCCGAAAGCGACGCAGGATGGACTCTGCGAGCGCGAAGCGCAGGGCGAGGTCCACCGCGTCGAGCTCCTCGAGGGGGAGCTCGGGGTACGGCACCGGGTCGCTCCCCTTCGGCTGTAGGATCACCTCGCCCCGGGGGCCCAGGGTCGCGCCCTTGATGCGCCCCTCGGTGAACACCTCGAGGTACTGCTCCAGGCGGCCGGAGAGGCGCTCGCCCAGGGCGTCGACCTCGACCGCCAGGTAGTCCACCACCGCGCCCACCAGGTCGCGCGAGCGGTCCGGGGCCAGGAACTCCCCGTCCCCGCCGTAGCCCGGCACGCCGCCCCGGCCGCCGGAGGGGCCGCCCCCTCCGATCGCCCACAGGCCCTCGCCCGACAGGCTCACCCCGCCCGAACCGCCGCGACCGCCCGGCTTCTTCTTGGGATCCTCCTCGTCGTCGGCGGAGCCGATGTACGAGCCGCCGAAGTCGAACATGGAGCGGTCCGGCTCGGGGCCCGCCGGCACCACCGGCCCCGACCCGGGGTTCGGGAGCCCGGGGGCGGACGGCGCGGGGACGGCCGGGCGCACCATGGCGGGGATCTCGGCGCCCGAGGCCGGCCCGGCGAAGCCTGGGCGAGGCGCGCGGCCCACCTCGGACGCCGCCCGCGACGCGGCGCGCGGGTGCACCACGAGCCCGCTCGGGGGCGCGCTGGGGTTCGGGCCGGAGTCGTCGGCGCGGAAGGGGAGGTCCGAACTCGGGAGGCCGCTCTGGTCCTCCGCCAGGGGCGAGGCGGCGCCCAGGTGGCTCGAGAACGTGGACTGGGCCACCAGGTCGTTGGTGAGGTCCACCGACACGCTCGACTCACGCCGAGGCCGGGGCGGGCGCGCCGCGATGCCCAGCGGCGGGCTCTTGAGCCGCGGCGGGACGTCGGGCCCGAGCTCGCGCTCCAGCGCCTCAACCCGGCGCCGCAGGGTCTCCGCGCCATGCAGGGCCCCGGACGCCCCCATGACCTCGGCCTCCAGCACCTCCAGCCGCGCGGAGATCTCCATCAGCTCCCGCTCGTCCCGCTGGACGGTGTCATCACCCCGCAGGCTGGCGATGCGGCTGCTGAGGCTCTCGACGCGCTCCAGGCGCTGGTTGTGCGCCGCCACCCGCTCCAGGAGGGCCGTGGGCGAGTCCACTTCCAGCTTCTCCATGAGCCGCCGGGTGACGCCGGTGTCGAGCTCGTGCTGCTTGAAGAGCCGGTCGAGCCGCTCCTCCACCGCCCGGCGCCGCACCCCGCGCAGGGCCTGGCGCTCCAGGTCGGAGACGTAGCGAAAGGCCGCCCCCACCGCCACCATCGCGGCCGGGATGTTCACCAGGCCCATCAGGGGGCGACCGACGGTGGCGGCCACCACCACCGAGAACACCCCCACCCCGACCGCGCCGAGGAAGTAGCGGTCCTGCGACAGGGGCAGCACCTGATCCTGCTGCGCCTCCTGCTCGACCTTCATGAGCTCGTCCTGGGTCTTGGCCTCCTCCACCCGGAAGCGCTCCGCCCGCTCCTCGAACGTGCGCAGGCGCTCCTCCATGTGGGGCGGCAGGCCCTCCAGATCCCGGGCCTGCTCGAGCTCGGCCTTGAGCCGGGTGCGCTCCGCCACCAGCTTGGCCACCCCCTCCGCCCGCTCCGAGATCTCGAACTTGCGGGCGTTGAGCTGGTCGATCTCCTGCTGGGCGCGGTTGGCCCGCGTGACCATGTCGAGGTCCGCGCGCAGCCGCTGCAAGAGCGCTTGCTTGTCCTCGAGCGAGGACGCCTGCTCACCCGGCGCGGCGGCGCCCTCGAGCGCGAGCTCGGACCGCACCAGCGCGTTGCTCGGGTTGGCCATCGGCGCCAGCTCCGGGCCCGGCCGCACCACGCTGCTGGAGCGGGCCATGACCCCGGACAGGAAGCGCGCCGGGGGCAGGCCGGGACCGGACGGCGCGACGTCGCCGCCGCTGAGCAGCCCGGCGCCGCTGCGGGTGCGGGCCTTTTCGCCCCGGGATGGCATCGCCTCGGGCGCGTAGAGGAACAGGCGCTCGAAGCTCACCTCGTCCGGGAGCTGCTGCTGGACCCGCACGTACTGCGCCGCCTCCGCCGCCGAGGCGGTGAAGAGGCGGTACTTCTTGGCGTCGGCGTCGAAGCGGTAGAGCTTCACCGCGCCGGTGACCAGCTCCCGGATCACCCGGTACGTCACCTGGTCGCGCCCGTAGAAGGTGAGCGCCGCCCGCGCCGCGTCGGCTCCTGGATCCGCGTGGGCGCTCGTCGCCGAGCCCCTCGAGGGGTCGGGGTAGAGGCAGTGGTAGATCAGGTCGAGCACCACCCGCCGCCCCTGCGGCTCCGGGATGAAGGCCAGGTTGACACCCGTCTTGAAGGGCATCCGGACCACCTCCGGAAATCCCTTCACGCCCTGCAATGCCAGCTCGACCAGGATCATCGGTGCGCTCGCATCATGGTTCGGGCCAGGGCCCGGCTGCAATGCCTGTCACCCCTTCGGGGGATGCGGGGAGGTCGTCGAGCGCGCGCGCGGGGAGGCCTGCTCCGGGTGAAGCCGGAGTCGAAGTGCAGACGTGAGCCTACGCTGCGCAGTCGCGCGAGGACGCGCCGCAGCGGGCTGCGACGCGAGCGAGGATGGAGGAGGATCGGTCCGCGGTCGAGCGGCGGACCGAGGCCCGATCAGCGCTCGGTGCGCTCCTTGATGCGGGCGGCCTTACCGGACAGGTTGCGCAGGTAGTAGAGGCGGCCCTGACGCACCTGACCGTGCGACTTGACCTCGATCTTCTCGACGCTGGGGGCAGCGAGGGGGAAGATACGCTCCACGCCGACGCCGTGGGAGACCTTGCGGACGGTCACCGCGGCGCGCGCGCCACCGCGCTTCAGGCGGATGACCACGCCCTCGAAGACCTGGATGCGCTCCTTGTCGCCCTCCTTGATCTTCGTGTGCACGCGGACGGTGTCGCCGGCCCGCAGCGCGGGCAGGTCGTCACGAACGTACTGGGCTTCGATCTGGTCGATGAGGTTGGTCATTTCCGGCTCCTATGTGAGCGCCCCGCCGTGTCCGGCCCCAGCGCTCGGGAGGACGCGTTTTCGTCGGAGCACCAGGTTTGGTCAAGAGATTTCTCGGGGGTGGGCGCGCCTCACGCCTCGCCACGGACGCGGTCCACGAGGACGGCGGCCAGGAGCATGGGGGTGAGCCCGGCCTCCCGCGTGCCCGCCCGGACGCTGGGCAGGATCCCGGCCAGGAAGGCGCTGGGGTTCCCCTTGGGATCCACCAGCCCAGGGCCCACCGCGAGGGTCCACACCCGGCCGTCGGGCCGGGGCGCGCGGAGGGCCTCGGGCGGCAGCACCTCGGCGTCGAGGGCGGCGGGGCGGCGCCCGATACCTACCAGCGCCCACCCGGGATCGGCGGCCAGCGCCTCGAAGCTGGAGGCCACGGTGAGGCGCTCCGCCGCCGCGACCCGGATCGGGGCGGGCTCGTAGTTGCGTCGCTTCCTGGGCCACAGGGGCACCGGCCAGGCCCGCTCGGGCGCCTCGGCCAGCGCCGCGCTCAGGTCGGCCTCGGCCACCCCCGGCGCGGGCACCACGAAGGCGCGGGTCAGGGCATAGCTCGCGGCGAGGCCCGCGAGGTCCGCCAGGGCCTCGGGATCGGCGGGCATCGCCACCGCGAGGGCGAGGGGCGCGGCGGGCGAGGGCTCGGACCACAGCGCCTCCCGATCCGCCGGCGCGAGCGGGATCCGGGCCAGCAGGTCGGGGCGCCGGGCCCGGGTGCGCAGGACAGCCTGCGCGCGGCGCCAGGCGTGGATCCGCGCGTGGTCGCCGCTCTGCAAGACAGCCGGCACATCCTGCCCGCGGAACACGGGCGGCCGGGTGTACTGGGGGTGCTCGAGGAGGCCGTCGGAGAAGCTGTCGCCCTCGCTGGAGGCCTGGTTGCCCAGGGTGCCTGGGAGGAGGCGCACCAGCCCGTCGATCAGGGTGAGGGCCGCGTACTCACCACCGGTGAGCACGAAGTCGCCGAGGGAGACCTCCTCGTCCACCAGCCCGCGGATCCGCTCGTCGAAGCCCTCGTAGCGCCCCGCCACCATCACCAGGTGGGGGTGCCGTGCCCAGCGCCCGAGATCCGCCTGGGTCAGGTGCCGGCCCTGGGGCGACATGAGGAGCACCGGACCGCCACCGCGGGCGCGGGCCGCCTCGATCGCCTGGGCCATCGGCTCGGGCTTCATCACCATGCCCGCGCCGCCGCCGTAGGGGGTGTCGTCCACGCTCCGGTGCACGTCGTGGGTGAAGTCGCGGGGGTTCACGAAGCCCACCTCGGCCTCGCCGCGGGCCAGCGCCTTGCCGACGAGGCCGGTGGCGAGCGGGCCCTCGAAGAACTCCGGGAAGAGGGTGACGACGTCGATCCGCATGGCGCGGGCCGCCTAGCCGCCGTCGTTGGCGGGCGCGGAGGCGCGGTTGGCCTCGACCAGGCCGGGGATCAGGTTCACGCGGACCCGAGGCTCGGGCCCCGGCACCACCTCGGCGATGAAGACGTCGACGAAGGGGATCAGGATCTCGTCCGCGCCCTCCCCCACCACGAGCACCGCCTGGGCGCCGTTGTCCTGGATGTCCTCGACCCGGCCCAGCGCCTGGCCGGAGGCGGCGTCCTCGACGAGCGCGCCGAAGACCCGATCCACCTCGTCGGCGATCGTGTTCGGCGCGGCCAGGGGGTTCACGTCGAAGAAGGCGCTCTCGAGGCGATCCGCCGCCTCACGGGAGTCCACCCCGGCCAGCTTGACCACGAAGGTGGAGGGATCGGTCCAGCGCACCCCGACCACGTCCAGGACGTGTCGGTCGTCGTGCTCCGTCACCAGCTCCACCGAGACCGGCGGAACCTCACGACGGAACCTGAGCTGCGTGGGGGTGATGCGGCGGGTGCGGAAGAGCTGGACGAGCAGGTCGCCCTGGAGCCCGTGGGCCCGGATGACGCGCCCCAGCCGGTGGGGATACTCGGCCACGGGCTCTACTCGATGATCTCGAGGGTGGAGCGCTTCTGCACCTTCATGGCCGCGGCGGACAGGATCGTGCGCATGGCCTTCGCGGTGCGCCCCTTCTTGCCGATGACCTTGCCGAGGTCCTCCTTGGAGACCTTCAGCTTGATGATGGACGCCTCGTCGTCGCCGAACTCGGTGACTTCGACGTCATCCGGCGCGTCCACCAGCGCCTTGGCGATGTACTCGATCAGGTCCTTCATAGACGGGCTCTCCAGGCACGGCAAAGCCAGACGGGGACGCCGCCCTCGTTCGGGGCACGGCGCCACCCGCTTGGTCGCGTTGGCCGGGCGACCTTATCGCACGGCTTCGGATGGGGCGTAAGCCCCCACCAACCAGGGAGAGGCTCAGGCCTCGCCGTTGGCCTCGCCCTCGGGCGCGGCCTCTGCGGGGGCCTCGGTGGGCGCGGCGGCCTCGACCTTGGGCTCGGGCTTCTTGAGCTCCACGGGCTTGGCCGGCGGCGGATCGTACTTCGGCTTCGCCAGGGGCTCCACGTTGCCCTTGCTGCGGGCCTTCTTGATGACCTGCAGCGCGGTCTCCGTGGTCTGGGCGCCGACGCTCAGCCAGTAGTCCACGCGGTCCTGCTTGAGGACCAGGACGTCCCGGTTGGGGATGAAGTAGCCGAGATTCTCGACGAAGCGACCGTCGCGCCGAGCCCGCTTGTCAGCGGCGACGAGATGGTAGACGGGCCGCTTCTTGGTTCCGGCGCGCGAGAGCCTGAGGGTAAGCATCGAACCAGATTCCTCCGAATGGGACCCCACGAGGGGGTCGGGGAGCGGTTACTCGCGTTTGGGTCCCCAGTTGTCAAGGGACTTCGCGCAGAACGTCATTGATGGAGATGACCACGAGCAGGAGGAGGAGCAGGATCACCCCCACCGCGTGGATTCCGGCCTCCAGCCTGGGCGGAACGGGCTTCCTGCGCACCACCCCGACGAGGAGGAAGAGGAGCCGGGAGCCGTCCAGGCCCGGGATGGGCAGGAGGTTGGCGATCCCCAGGATCACCGAGATCCGGGCGATGAAGGGGAGCGCCCCCGCCCCCGCCCGCTGGATGTTGTCGGCCAGCCCCGAGACGATCCCGAGGGGCCCCTGGAGGTTCTTGATGTCCACCAGCGCGCTCAGGGTGCGGATGAACTCGGCCGACCACGCGTAGAGGTCCCGCCCGGCCAGGGCCAGGGCGTCGGTGAAGGGAAGGCCAGGCAGCGCCCGGACCACCGAGCCCCCGAAGGCCACCCCGACCCGGTAGGGCCCGTCCCCGTCCCGGCGTGGGGTCACCTCGATCACCTGCTTCACCCCGCCGCGCTCCACGTCGAGCGCGAGGGGGCGGCCCTCGGACGACCCGGTGGCCTTCAGGAGGTCACCCACCGCCTCGAAGGGGACCCCGCCCACGCCGAGGATCAGATCCCCCTCCTTCAGCCCCGCCTCGGCGGCCGGGCTCCCGTCCTGGACCTGGAGCACCTCCACCGGGGGCAGCGTCTCGGACCGGAACGCCAGGCTCGCGACCACCAGGAGGAGGAAGGCGAGCAGGTAGTTGGCCGCCGGCCCGGCCAGGATGGCGGCGAAGCGCTGGTGGAAGGGGCGGTTCAGGTAGCTCGCGGGGTGGGTGGGATCGGTGCCGTCGTTCGGGCTCATCCCGTCGATCTGCACGAAGCCGCCGAGGGGCAGGACGCCGATCTGGTAGACGGTCTCCCCCCGCTCGAACTTCGCGAGGGGCGGCCCGAAGCCGATGGAGAAGCGGGACACCCGCATGCCGCTCCAGCGCGCGGCCAGGAAGTGCCCGGCCTCGTGCACGATGATGAGCACGCCCACGGCCAGGACCGCCAGCAAGAGGGATCCCATGGGCCCTAGTGGTCTAGAGCGGCGGCCCTGAGTCAACCCGGACCGACACCTCGCTTGCGAAGTCGGCCGCGCCGCTGGTACTCGCGCGGTGTCGTGGAGTCGCCGTTCGAAGTCCAGGTGGCGTTCCGCTACATGCGCTCGCGCAGGAAGGCCGGCATCTCGCTGACCAGCTTCCTCACCGTGGTCGCGTTCATGTTGGGCGTCGCCGCCCTCACCGTGGTGACCTCGGTGTGGAACGGCTTCGAGGCCGAGTTCCTCGACAAGCTCCTCGGCATCAACGCCCACGCCCTCGTGCTCCGGCGGCACGACGTGTTCCGAGACCACGAGGCGGTGGCCAAGGCCCTCAGGGCCTCACCCGGGGTCGAGCACGTGGCCCCCTTCGTCTACTCCGAGGTGATCGCTCAGAGCGCCCTCGGGGTGCAGGGGGTGGTGATCAAGGGCATCGACCCCGAGGTCACCGTGGGGTCCCCCCTCGCGAAGTACGTGAGCAAGGACCCGACGACCGCGGCCGCGGTGCTCGAGAGCCTGACCACCGGCACCCCCACCGGGACCCCCGACGCAAGCGCGCTTGCGAAGCTGCCCGGGGTGCTGATCGGGAACGACCTGAAAGAGGTCTTGCACACCGGGCCGGGGCAGGTCATCAGCATCATCTCCCCCTACGGCGGGCGGGACGGCCAGGCCCGCACCTCGGAGTACCGGGTGGTGGGGATCTTCCACTCCGGGATGTTCGAGTTCGACTCGCGGATGGTCTTCATCGACCTGAAGTCGGCCCAGAAGTTCTTCAAGCTCTACGACACGGTGACCGGGCTCGAGGTGTGGACCACCGACCCGCTCCTCTCGTACACCACCCTGCGCGCCGCGGTGGCGAAGCTCGAGCCGGACGACCCGCTCGCCTTCGAGGTGAAGGACTGGTCGGTGACCAACCGCGGCATCTTCGGGGCGGTGCGGAGCCAGAAGGCCCTCATCAGCATCGTGCTCTTCATCATCGTGCTGGTGGCGGCGTTCATGGTGATGGCCACGTTGATCCTGCTCGTGCTCGAGAAGCGCCGCGAGGTGGCGATCCTGAAGGCCCTGGGCGCGAGCGACCGCTCGATCCTCACCATCTTCGTGCTCGACGGGCAGATCGTGGGGATCGTGGGCTGCCTGGTCGGGGTGGCGGTGGGCCTGGCGATCTGCGCGATGCTCGGCCAGTACGGGCTCAAGCTCGATCCGAAGGTCTACTACCTCGAGCACCTGCCGATCGTGGTGAACCCGCTCGAGCTGGTGGGGGTGTGCGTGGGGGCGATGATCCTCGCCACCGTGGCCACCCTCTTCCCCGCCATCAAGGCGGCGCGGATGAAGCCGGTGGACGGGCTCACGATGCGGGGCGGGGTCCGGGCCCCCACCCCTCACGAGGGCGGCAACGCCTGATCCTCGAACACCTCGGAGCGGAACTTGAACAGCCGCACCCCCTGATCGCGATAGGCGGTCGGCGGCAGGCCCGCCTTCACACACGTCTGGCGCGCGAAGGTCTCGACGTCCCAGCCCCGCTCCGACGCCACCTGCGGCAACAGGAGCCCGCGGCGGCCGAAGCCCTCCGCCACCAGTCCGTGCACCCCGATCTCGACCTGGTCGAGGGCCTCCACCGGCTCGAGCGGGAACAGCACCGAGACCTCGAGGCCGAGGTCGCCAAGCTCCTCCGCCGTCACCGGGGGGAAGCGCGGGTCGCGGGACGCGGCCGCCGCGCCCATCTCGACCACCACGTCGGCCAGGGGTCGGGTGGCGGAGGTGGTGCCGATGCAGCCGCGCAGGTCACCTTGCGCGGTGCGGAGGGTGACGAAGGCCCCCCTCGGCGCGGCCAGCTCGGGGAGGGTGGCGAGGGCCTCGGGCACCGCGGGAGGCCGGGCGCCGCGGGCGGCGGCCACCACCGCCTCCTTGGCCAGATCGAGGAGGATGCGCTTGACCTGGGTGTCCATCCCCCCAGCATGACCCCTTTGGCGCTCAGACGTCGACGGTCTTCCACCGCCCGCGGCGCACCAGCACCACTCCGACGAAAGCGGCCACGGTGTACGCGGTGGCCGCGGCGGCGAAGATCCCCGAGATCCCCATGTCGGTGTGCAGGGCCAGGTACCACCCGAGCGGCACCTGCACCCCCCAGAAGCAAGCTACGTTGACACGGGCGGGGGTGGTGGTGTCCCCCGCCCCGTTGAAGGCCTGCTGGGTCACCATCTGCCACCCGTAGAACAGGTAGCCGAGGCCCACCACGAAGAGGCCCCGGGCCGCGGTGTCGCGCACCTCGGGCTCCTGGGTGAACAGGCCGGCCACCTGCTCGGGGGTGAGGAGGAAGGCGAGGGAGATCAGGCCCAGGAACGGGGTGCAGTACAGGCCCGAGATCCACACCGCCCGCTCCGCCCGCGCCGGGTCCTTCTCGCCCAGGCTCTGGCCCACCAGGGTCGCGGTGGCGTTCGAGAAGCCCCAGGCCGGCAGGAGCGTGAACATGATCAGCCGCGTGGCGACGGTGTACGCCGCCACCGCCACGCTCCCCAGCTCGGCCGCGATGCGCACCATGGCCACCCAGCTCCCGGTCTCGACCAGGTGCTGGAGGGTCCCGCCCACCGCGAGCCGGACGAGGCGGCCGAGCACGTCGAGGTCCACCCGGAGGGCCTCCGCCAGCCGGACCACCGGGCCCCGCCACATGTGGGCCAGCAGGTAGACGACGCCGACGCCCCGGCCCACCGCGGTGGCCACCGCAGCCCCGCTGAGCCCCAGCTCGGGGAAGGGGCCCCACCCGAAGATCAGGCACGGGTCGAGGACGATGTTGAGCCCGTTGGCCAGCCACAGGGCGCGCATTGCCCGGCGGGGGTCGCCGGCGCCGCGGAACACCGCGGCGGAGGTGAACAGGAGCATCACCGCCGGCGCGGTGAGGAGCGAGAGCGCGGTGAAGCCGGCGCCCTCGGCCTGCACCTGGGCATCGGCCCCCATGAGGGCGAGCAGGCTGGGGGCGAACAGCGCGGTGCCCGCGATGAGGACGCCGAGCACCAGGGCCATGCCCACCGCCTGGCTGGCCGACACCGAGGCCCCGGGGTGATCGCCCTCCCCCACCCGCCGCGCCACGAGCGCGGTGGTCGGCATGGCGAGGCCGAAGGCCACCGCGTACACCAGCGAAAGGAGCGACTCGGTGAGGCCCACCGCGGCGACCGCGTGGGCGCCCAGCTTCGCCACGAAGTAGACGTCCACCACCACGAAGAGGGCCTCGGTGGCCATCTCGAGCGCCATGGGGATGGCCAACAGCGGCACCGCGCGGGACAGCGGCCCGGTGGCGACGTTCTCCTCGCTGCCGGTCAAGGCCTCGCGGAGGAGGGCCCAGAGGCCCTGGCGGGGTGCGGCGTCCGACATGGGTGGAGGGCCGGAGTGCAAGGCGTCCGGCGGCCAGGCAGCTTGCGTTGCGAGGGGCCCCCGGTCAACCCACCGGCTCAGACGACTTGGCAGGGATCCTCCGGTGCGGTACCCATGAGTAGGCGCTCGCATGTCGCAGCTCGACCTCGACCTCCGCGGCGACCTCGGGTCGCCCCCCGGGCGCCCGCCGCGCCCCGAGGGCCCCGTCGCCGCGCCCGACGACGACCCCACCGCGCCGAGCCCGCTCCCGGAGTCCGCCCTCACCCCGACCATTCGCGGCCAGGAGCGGCTCGAGCAGGCGCTCAGGGCCCGCCTCGGGCCGAAGGTGATGGTGCAGCTCACCCAGAACCGCACCACCATGGTCTCGTTCCGGCGCCGCCGCGGGGTGCTCTATGCGCGCCTGCACGCGCTGTTCGCCCACGCCACCGAGCCGGTGCTCGACGCGATCGCCGAGTTCCTCAGCCACCCGGAGCCGACCGAGGCCGCGACCCGCCGCCTGGACGCGTTCCTCGACCGGCACCGAGACCTGGTGGACCAGAACCGGGTGGAGCGCCTCGTACCCCAGCCCGAGGGGCGGCACCACGATCTGCAGCGCCTCTTCGACACCCTGAACGCGGAGTACTTCGGGGGGCGCATCACCGCCCGCATCACCTGGACCAAGGCGGCCCGCGGCAAGCGCCTGACCATGCGCCTGGGCTCGTACTCGGAGGAGGAGAACCTCATCCGCATCCACCCCGCCCTCGACCGCGCCTTCGTGCCCGAGTACTTCGTGGCCTCGGTGGTGTTCCACGAGATGCTGCACGAGCTCCACGGCGCCGAGGAGCTGGGCGACGGCCGCCGCCAGGTGCACTCCCCCGCCTTCCTCGAGGACGAGCGCCGCTTCGCCGACTACATCCGAGCCAAGCGGTGGGAGCAGAAGCACATCCGCCGCCTCCTGAGGTACTGAGTGCATCCTGCAATCCTGCTTGCCATCACCCTCTCTGCCGCCCCGCCCGGCGTCGACGCGGGGCGCCGCCTCTTCAACGACCCCGGGCTCGGCAAGAACGGCGTCGCGTGCGCGGCGTGCCACGCCACCGTGAAGGACGAGGCGAAGGACGGTGACGGGCTCCTCCGGGCCGGCCACTCCCTCTTCGGGGTGGCGCGCCGCCCCTTCTGGCGCGGCGATCGGGAGCGGCGCCTGCACCGCAGCCTCGCCGACGCGACCGACGTGTGCGTGCAGATCTTCCAGGGGGGCGAGCCCCTCGAGGGCGCGGACCGCATCAACCTCGCCCGCTACCTGAGCACCCTCGGGCGCGGGAAGAAGCGCAGCCCCGCCCTCGTGCTCCAGCCGGCGCTCGAGGCCGACCTCGACTACGACCGCCCCCAGTACCAGGGCGGCGACGCGAGCCGAGGCCGAGCGCTCTTCTACCAGGCCTGCCACGCCTGCCACCCCCACGGGGGCGTCGGCCTGGGGCCCGCGGTGGCAGGGCTGGGGGTGGCCGAGGTCGCGCAGGCGGTGCGCGAGGGCAACGGGCTCATCCGGGGCTCGCGCAAGGCGGGGGCCTGGATGCCGGCCTACGGCCAGACCCGGCTCTCGGACGACCAGGTGGCGGATCTGGCCGCTTTCGTGGCCTCGCTCCCCAAGAAGTAGCGCCCCGCCCCCGTTGACCGCGGCCCCGGAGGCTCTCATACCTCGGACATGCGGCGTGTCGCGGCGTTCCTCGTAGCTTCCCTGTGGGCCGGCGCGGCCAGCGCGGACCCGGTGGCCTGGGTCGACTGGCAGTCCGCCGACAGCCTCTCGGTCTACGGCATCGCGCTGGTGGACGGCGCCACGGTGGCGGTCACGTACACCGGTGAGCGCGGCTTCGTGCAGACCAGCTGCGGCACCGACTTCTGGACCGCTCCCGGCGCCACCAACCCGTACATCAGCCCGACGGTGGACAACCCGCCGAACCTGGATCAGGACCCGGCGCGGCGCTGCGACATCATCGCGCTGAACCTGGCGACCCAGAAGTCGATGACGTTCTCGGAGCCGGTGACCAACCCGCTCTTCGCGGTGGTGAGCCTCAACGGGAACGGCTACCGCTTCGATCGGGACTTCGACATCCTGAGCTTCGCCCGGGGCTACTGGGGCGACGGCACCCTCACCAAGCGCATCACCACCAACCCCGACGGCAGCGTCACCTACGACCTGATCGGCACCGGCGAGCCCCACGGGGTCATCCAGTTCATCGGCACCTTCAGCAGCGTCACCTGGGACAGCCTCACCAACGAGTACTGGAACGGGTTCTCGGTCGCGGTCGAGAACCTCGCGGTGAACGTGCCCCCCGAGATCGAGGTCTCGGTGGACGGCGTGGCCCTGAGCGCAGGCCAGCCTGCCCCGATCATCCTGGGCCCGGTCCTCCCCGGCACCAGCACCACCGCAACAATCACCATCGCCAACACCGGCACCGGCCCCTTGAACCTGGCGCAGGTCAGCTTGACCGGCCCCGAGGCCGGCGACTTCGCCCTCGGGCCGTTCCCACCCGCGGTGGCGGCGGGGGCCGAGACCCACGTCCGCCTCACCTTCACCCCCGGCCTCGCCACGGTGTCCACCGCGTCGGTGAGCATCGTGAGCGACGACGCCGACGAGGGGGTCTTCGCGTTCACCGTGCAGGGCGTGCTCTTCGTGGACGGCGACGGGGACACCGTGCCGGACGGATTGGACAACTGCCCGCTGGTGGCCAACCCCGACCAGGCCGACCTGGACCGCGACGGGATCGGCGACGCCTGCGACGACGACGTGGACGGCGATGGCACCCCCGCGGTGTCGGACTGCGACGACCGGAACCCCGCCGTCGCCACCCCCCTCACCGGCTACGTCGACGAGGACGGCGACGGCCGCGGGGTGCCGCCGGCCGAGACGTTCTGCGCCGACGCGCTGCCCGCCACCCACGCGGAGGTGGCGGGCGACAACTGCCCGCTGGTGGCCAACCCCGACCAGGTCGACACCGACGGGGACGGGGTGGGCGACGCCTGCGACGACCCGCCGGACGGCGGCGTGACCCCGGACAGCGGGGTGACGCCGGACAGTGGGGTCGCGCCGGCGGACGCGGGGGTCACGGCGGACTCCGGCCTGCCCGCGGCCGAGGACGAGGGGTGCTCGTGTCGGACCAGCGAGGCGTCGGCGCCGAGCGCCGGCGCCGCGTGGTCGACCGCAATCCTGCTTGCGCTCGCGCTCCGGCGGAGGCGGCGTCGGCATTGACGCCCTGATCACGGACGTCTCGCCCCAGTCACCTTTGCGGCTTTGCGCGACCCTCTCCGGCGCCTCACCGACCCCGGCGGCCCGGCTCACTCCCCCGTCGCGCCCAGCCGAGCCTGCACGAAGGCCAGCGCCTCCGCCTTGTCGTGGATGCGCCGCTCCAGGACCTCGACGTCCACCGCGTCCATGAGGCCCTTGAAGTGCGGCCCGGGCCTGAGGCCCAGGCCCTGCAGATCCGCCCCGGTCACGAGCGGGCGAGGCGGCAGGGGGTGCTCGAGCAGGTCGGCTTGCACCGCCCGGGCCCGGGCCACCGCGGGGTGGTCCGCCCCCAGGAGGGCGGCCTGGAACGCCAGGGCGAGCGGCGCGTCGGGGCGCGCCAACAGGCCCACCGCCGCCGCGCCCTTCGGGTCTTCCATCGACGTCAACTCACCCTGCGCGAGGAGGAGCGCCTTCACCCCGCGCAGCTGCTCACGGGAGAGCTTCATCGACCGCAGCGCGGCGTCGACCTCGTCGGGACCGCGGCCCTCCAGGGTGAGGGCCCAGGCCACGATCACCCGGTCGTCGGGGCCGAGGGCCTGCGCCGCCTCGGGGAGGCGCGTCAAGGCAGCCTGCATCCGCGCCCGGGCCTCGGGGGCCTGACCGGCGAGGTGGGGGAGCGCGGGCACGAGGAGCCCGGTCTCGGCCAGGAGCTCGAAGCCCAGCCCGGGGCGCTCGGACTTGAAGATGCCCTCGAGCTCCGCGCTGATCCGCTCGACGCTGACGTCGGTGAGGGCCGCCGCCTGGTGTTGGATGGCGGCCCGCGTCTCGGCCTCGATCGCAAAGCCGAAGCGGGCCGCGAAGCGCACCGCGCGGAGCATGCGGAGGCGGTCCTCCTGAAAGCGCGCCTCGGGCACCCCGACCGCGCGGATCAGGCCCGCCTCGAGGTCCTGCCTGCCCCCCACGAAGTCGAGGATGCTGTCGTCCCGCGGGTCCATCAGGAGCGCGTTGAGGGTGAAGTCGCGCCGAAGCACGTCCTCTTCGGCCGTCTTGGCGTAGGCCACCGCGTCGGGGCGGCGGCCGTCGGTGTAGGTGCCGTCGGTCCGGAAGGTGGCGACCTCGTAGTCGCGGTCCTTGCCGAGCACCACCTTCACCACCCCGAACGCCGCCCCCACCAGGATGGTGCGCCGGAACAGCCGGGCCACCTGCTCGGGGGTGGCGTCGGTGGTGATGTCGTAGTCCTTCGGCTCGACCCCGAGCAGGGCGTCGCGCACGCAGCCGCCAGCCAGGTAGGCCTGGTGGCCGGCCGCCCGGAGCACCTCCGCCACCTGGTCGGCGCCCTCGCGCAGGGTCTTGGGGGGTTCGCTGCGTCGCACTCCGGTCACCTTCGCGTCCTTCGGGGGCGGGGCGTAGCCGTCCTGAACGCTCGGCAGGCCAGCCTGCGCTGAGCCCCCCGCCGCCCGGCCCGAGCGCGCTCCGTCGGGCTCCGCCCAGGCGGACGACGCCGGCGGCCCGTCCTGACGCCCCACCCTGGACATGGCGCGAGGGTCCCCGAGCCGCCCCGGGTGCGCAAGCGGATTGCGGCGCACCCGTCAGGTGCCGCTTGGGCCGGCCGGCCCGCCCTGCTAGCAAGGGGCCATGGAGGCCCTCGAGAGCTCCCTCGACCCCCTCATCAAGGACGCGGTGGGCTACGCGCCGAAGGCCTTCCTCGCCCTCATCACCCTGATCATCGGGCTGTGGCTGGTGCGGATCGTCACCCACGTGCTCGGCCGGATGCTGGGCGTCCGCCACGTCGACAAGAGCCTGGCCACCTTCCTCACCAGCCTCACCGGCTGGACCCTGAGGGTGCTCCTCTTCATCAGCGTGGCCTCCACCATCGGCATCGAGACCACCTCCTTCGTCGCGGTGATGGGCGCGGCCGGCCTCGCGGTGGGCATGGCGCCCTCACCCCGAACAACCGCCGGGTGATCGTGCCGAACGGCGCCCTCTCGAACGGCACGATCATCAACTACTCCACCGAGGGCTGGGTCCGGGTGGATCTGGTGGTCGGCATCGCCTACGAGGCGGACATCGATCAGGCCAAGGCGGTGCTCCTCGAGGCCATGGCCGCGAACGAGAAGATCCTGAAGGACCCCGCCCCCTTCGTGGGGGTGCAGGAGCTGGGCGACAGCTCGGTGAACCTCGCGGTCCGACCCCACTGCAAGCCCGAGCACTACTGGGACGTCTACTTCGGCGTCACCGAGGCGGCGAAGAAGACCCTCGACGCCCACGGCATCGGCATCCCCTTCCCCCAGCGGGACGTGCACCTCTATCAGCACGGCTGAGGGGGGTGGGGCGCGGGTGTCCGACCCTTACGCCCGTGTGCGGCATACCGCCGCGATGACGGTTGGCCCACCGCATGCTAGCCAATCGGGGCATGCGGTCCTCGACCCTCATCACCTCCCTGCTCGCCCTGGGCGCCCTCGCCGCGTGCAGCAACGACCTCTCCCGGGAGTCGGCGGTGAGCGCCTGCGGCGGCTTCGCCCAGTCCGGCCAGGCTCTCGTCGCCGACCTGAAGGGCGACCCCGCCACCTACTGCGAGGCGGAGCGCCTGCTGTGGGCCTACTTCCCGGCCACCCAGACCCTCGAGTTCTCCAACAACCGTATCCTCCTCAACTGCTGCGGCAAGCACGAGCTCGACGTGACCCTGGACGGCACGACCTACGTCATCACCGAGACCGACGCGCCCGAGTTCGGGGACGCCCGGTGCGGGTGCAGCTGCGTGTTCGACTACGCCGCCGCGGTGGATGGGGTCCCCGCCGGGCAGGTCGACCTGCGCATCATCCGCGACGTCACCGACGACGACGCAGGACCGGTTGCGGTCTGGGAGGGCTCCATCGACACCACCACCAGCACCGGGGCGGTGGACATCACCACCGGCGACATCGACCCCTGGTGCGGCGGCGAGTAGCCCGCGTCAGGGGCAGCGCCCCTGGACGACCCCGCTCGCCCCGGCCTGACGCCGCTGGCAGTCGTTCATGAAGTCCTCGGCCCCGTTGACCCCACAGGCGCAGACCTCCCCGCCCGGGCTCCCCTCGCAGGTTCCTGGCGTCCAGTCGCACACCCCGAGGCTGGCCGGCGCCGGGGTGCAGATCGCGGGGGCCTCGAGGTCCTGGAGGTCGCAGAAGCGCCCCCCGGGGCAGGTCACACCCCCGAAGGCAGAGCAGGTGTCCCGGCACTTGGGGGCGGGGCCCCCCGCGCACGCGCACAGCGCGCCCTCGGGGCAATAGCACGCCCCCGGGTCCCAGCTGCACGCCGGGCCCTGCAGGCAAGCCTGCACATCGGTGCGACGCTCGCACTCGGTCAGGGCCGAGCGGCAGGCGTAGCCCGGGTCGAGCTCCTCGGAGCCCCACAGGACGCAGCGCGGGCTCGCCACGCAGTCGTCGCGGGCCATGTCTTCGCAGGCCAGGCTGCGGGTGCCATCGAGGGCGATCCAGCCCTCGCCCCAGGCCGGGGGTGCGTCCTCACAGGTGGGCTCGAGCACGTAGCGGCTGCTGGCCCCGTTGAAGATCTCGAAGCCGGTGCCCACCGCGCCCTGGCCGTATCCGGCCGTGAGCGCCTCACCCCGAGCGAAGACCTCGAGGCCCAGGCCCTGGGCGTTGCCGCAGGACGTGTCCGGGATCGAGCACTCCGGGGCGCCCGGGCCGTAGCGCACCCCCTCCACCTCGCCCGACGCGAAGCTCGGCCCGCTGAACCCCACGAACACCAGGTCTATCGGCGCCCCGCTCGCCCCGACGTGCCAGAGCGAGATCCGGGCCTCCTCCCAGAACGGCCGGAACGTCTCGAGCCGCGCGAAGTAGATGCCGTCGCCCAGCAGGTGCACCGGCAGCTCCCCGCGCAAGACAACCTGCCCCGAGCCCTGGGTGTTCACGAAGGTGAGCTCGGCCGTGTCGTCCACCTCACCCACCAGGCCCTCGAAGGGGTCCTCTGCGAAGCCCGAGGCCCCTATGCTGAAGCGGCCCGGCGCCGCGCACTGCCCCGCGGACCCCGCGTCGCTCATGACGCCCGCGTCCACCTCCCCGGCGTCCACGCCGGTGTCGGCGGGCGTGCTCGCGTCGAGGCCCTCGCCCGGCCCGAGCCGGTAGGCCTCGTCCTCGCAGGCCGCGAGGGCGAAGAGCAGCAGCAACGCACCCAGAACTCGCATGGTCAGATCTCCTCGCCTCGGGGAGGCGACGCCTCCTCCTCGACCTCGTCCGCGTCGAAGCGCAGGCCCTTCACCCCCTCCAGGAGCTCGGCCCGGCTCATCGCGTAGCTCAAGGTCAGGATCTGCTCCCGCAATTCGACTTGCAGCTTCGCCGCCATCCGCGCCAGCTCGGGCTCATCGTTGCTCGAGACCAGCGCGTTCTTGAGCAGGATGAGCGCCCCGGTCAGGAGCGCCATGTCGTTGGTGCTCCGGCCGCGCAGGGAGAGCCTCAGGTTGATGGCATCACCCACGTCCAGGAGGCCCCCGTAGTACTGCACCGTGCTCATGGCGCGGGCGAGGGGCCGCATCGCTGGGGGCACCCGGTCGTTCACCTGCTCCAGGACCCGGGGCGGCAGCACCCCCAACAGGGCCACCGGCGCGCTCCCGAACGCGACCTCGCTCGCCAGCCCCTGGTAGGCGGCCTCGTCCTTGAAGCGGCGACCGGGCTGCTTGCTCAGCACCGCCGCCATCGCGGTCCTGAGCCCCGCCTCGAAGATCACCGCGGTGTACGCGTCGACCACCACCAGGTCGTCGTCCCCGATCTGCCCGCGCCGGAAGCCGTCGGACCCGAGCTCGGTGGGGGCGTCCAGCACCAGACCGGCCTCGCTCACGATGGGCACGTCTCGGGTGCGGATCACCAGCAGGACGCTGGGGTCGTCGCCCAGCTCCGGCCCCAGGCCCACCACCAGGGTCTCGGCCTGCTCGGCGAAGCGCCGCAGGCGCTGGCGATCCGCCTCCACGTCCTCCTCCGCCGTGAAGCGCTCGAGGAGGTGCGCCCACAGCGCCTCCTCCGCCCTCAGGCGCGGCACGTTGACGTAGAGGGCCGCGCCGAGGTCCGGGAGGAGGTCCACCGGATCGTCGACGAAGTAGCGCGAGGCGGGCGGCGCGGCCGGGGTGGTGGCGCACCCTGCCGCGAACAGCAGCAGGGTGCAGGCCAGGCTGCACAGGCGCAAGCTCGCGCCGTTGGTCACCGGCCGTACACGATGGCCACGTCGGCCGGTTGGTAGCGGCGGCTAACCTCGATCGTCCCCGAGCGGAAGCGGTCGTCGGGGTCGACCGGGTACAGGGCGCTCGCCCCGTTGGGGAGCGTCGTGGCGGTGGTCTCCACCAGCGTGAGCCCGGCGGTCTCGGTGCTGGTGCCCACCGCCACCACCAGGGCGCGGCGGCCCACCCCGTCCGAGGCGATGGCGGAGGCGTGGGCCAGGGTCTGGACCCCCTCGCCCACCCGGAGCGCCTCCGCCGCGGGGGCGATGAAGCCAAGGGTCCGGCCCGGGCCCTCGCCGGTGTCGGCCTCGAGGGCCAACACCGCGTCGAGCTCGTCCGCGTAGGCGGCCTGCCCCACCGGGCGCGCGAAGTTGCCCAGGGGCTGGGCCCGGCCGGTGTCGAGGTCGACCGCGGCGACCTCTCCGTCGCTGCTGCTCGTCACGTAGGCCACGCGCCCGTCCCGCCCGAGGGCGACCCCGGACGGCTCGGGCACCACGTTCAGGGCGTCCACGGTGCGGTTGACGAGATCGATCGAGACCAGGCCCGGAGACGCGCTCACCACCACCAGGGCGCGGCTGCCGTCGGCGGAGATCACGCCGTCCAGCACCCGCCCGCCCACCGGGCGCGCGAACTCCTCGACCACCGTCCGGGCGTCGAGGTCCACGAAGGTGATCCGGCTGCCCCCGACCGTCACCCCGATGGGCTGGCCGGCCACCCCGAGGGTCAGCTCCTGGGGCCGCGGGAGCGCGAAGGTCTCGATGCTGTTGTCGTCGGCCGAGATCACCGCGACCCGCCCCTCGGCCCCGTCCTCATAGGTCACGAGGATGGCGTCCCCGCCCCGGGCCGAGATGCCGCGGGCCTGAGGCGCGGTGCCGGGCAGCTGGAGCTTCGACACCAGCGCCCGGGTCGAGAGGTCGACCAGGTAGATCACCCGCTCGGGGTGGGCCTGGCCCGCGTTCGCCTGGTGGGTGATGTAAGCCAGGTTGCGGCGCAGGGGAAACTGCAGCGAGACGTCTTCGGTCACCTGGACCCGGTCCGCGCGCCCGAAGGCGACCACGTTCCCCACCGCGTCCAGCCCCATGGCCCGCACGTTGACGTCCTCGGTGGTGGGGAAGCCCTTGAAGGTGACGGCGTCGGTCCCCGCCGGCGCGTCCATGAACACGTCGTCGTGGAGCCCGGGGCCGTTCACCTCGAAGCGCACCTTCACCACCCCGACCTCCGGGGCCAGCGGGTCGAGCCCCGCGGCGGCCGAGTGGGTCAGGGACACCGCCACCTCGTGGCTCCCGTCTCCGCAGCCGGCGGCCAGGCCGACCACCATCGTCACGAGCAGCGCGCGCCTCATGGGACCCTCCTCACCACGACCCGGTCGATCCCCAGGCGGGTTCCTGCGTCGATCTCGGGCACGAAGCGCAATCGCAGTTGCGAGGTGCGGAGGCCCTCGGGGATCTGCACCTCCGCCCGGCCGGCCTGCCAGTCGAGGGCGGCCTGGCTCCCGAGCAGGAGCCCGTTCCGCCTGCGGTTGGCCGCGGGCAGGATGGCCTCCCCACCGCTGCTCAAGGTCCCGAGGGTCCACGAGCTGGGCATCTCGCAGGCGCCGCCGCACAGCTCCACCCGCACCCCCTGGGGCGCGAGGGGCCAGGTGCTCGGATCCTGGCCCTGGATCCCCGGCCGGTAGGACTCCCCCACGTTGAAGGGGACGTGGTCGAGCTGGAGGACGACCTTCCCGGTGACGCCGGAGAGGTTGATCTCGGGCGACACCGCGGCCTGCTCGAGGTCGGTGAGCTCCGACCGATCGAACGCCACCGCGGTCTCGAAGCACCCGTCCGACCCCTGGGCCTCGCACTGGGCCACGAGGGCCAAGGTGGTGGCCGAGCCGGGGTCGCTGAGCAAGGCAGCCTGCGCCGCGCTGCACGCCTCGCACGCGTCGCAGCTCGCGAACTGACAGTTCTGTTGCTGGCAGCTGACGCACTCCGCCCCGGTCGGGTCGGTGGCGCAGACCCCGCACTGGCTCACCCGGCACGCCTCCCGCTCGGTCTCACAGGTGGGGCAGTTCGAGCAGGTCCGCTCCGCCGCGCTCTGCTCGCATGAGGTCAGGCCGGGCCCGAGCCGGGCCGGGTCCGCCGCCGGGCAGGCCGCGCACTGCTGGCAGACCGCGTCACAGCGGGCGGGGGCGCTCGGGCACGACGTGGGGTTCGGGCGATCACCGGGGCAGTAGTCCCGGGTCGCGGTGTCATCCCCGCTCGCGAGGATGCACGGGCACTCGGCGAGGTCCACCGCCCCGGCGTCCGCGGGCTGGAAGATGCAGGCCAGGCAGCAGGCGCAGGCCCGGCAGGTGAAGCCGCTCTTCGCGGTGCCCTTGGGCTGGGTGGGCTGGCGCTCGAGGGCGAGGAAGCGCTCCCCCTCGGCCGCCACCCCGGCGCAGTTCTCGTCGCCCAGGGTGCAGCCCCGCAGGCCCTTGTAGGCCACCTTGGTCCGCGGGTTCTTGAGCTCGGTGGGCAGGTCGTTCCAGCCCAGGAGCTCGAGGTTCACGAAGCTCGAGCCCTCGGCCGCCTCGAAGCCCTCCGAGAAGAAGACGCAGCGGCCCTCCACGCAGGACTCCCCGGCCCCGCAGGCCACGTCGGGGCAGCCCAGCACGCAGACCTGGCCCTCGCAGATCGCGGCGGGCGGGTTCGCGGACAGGGCCACGCACTCCGGCGACTCGTCGTCACCCAGGCTCGGCGGCACACACTCGCCGTCGGTGCGGCAGGGCTTCTGGCAGCGGCCGTCCAGGCAGGTGAGCCCCTGGTAGCCCTTGTCCGCGCAGTCCTGGCTGAGGTTGCACTCGGTGTCCGAGGTGACCGCCCGGGACGCGCACTCCGGGTCCCCCGAGCACCCCTGGGCGGCCAGCGCCCCCGCCAAAGCGGCCAGGAGGCCGACACGCGCTCTCATGCGAAGACGCTAGCACGGTCAGGACATGAGCTGCAGTACCAGCCGCTCCATGGCCCGGGTGGACTCCAGGCGCCCGCCCTTGAGCGCCCGATCCGCCGCGGTGATCGCGCCGAGGGCGTCCGAGAGGCCGCGCCCGGAGTAGCCCTTCGCCTGCCGGATGAGCTTGTCGACCGCGAAGGGGGGCACCCCCACCAGCTTCCCGAGGGCGTCCCGGGGCACCCCCGCCGCCTGGGCCGCCCGGGTCTTCATCAGGTTCCGGTAGTGCCGGGCCACCAGGGCCAGGAGCTGGAGCGGGTGCGCCTGCTCGTTGGAGAGCATCGCGTGCAGGCCGGCGAGGGCCGCCGCCTTGTCCTTGGCCCCGATCGCGTCGACCAGCTGGAAGATGTTCTCCTCCCGGGTCACCGTGATGAGGCTGGCCACGTCCGCCGCGGTGATCGGCCGCCCGCTGCCCGGGCCCACGTAGAGCGAGAGCACCTCGAGGGCCTGGGCCGCGCCCGAGACGTCGGTGCCGAGGGCGTCCACCAGCGCGCGCACCGCCCCGGACTCCACCTTCAACCCCATCGCGTCGGCCCGGGCCCGCACCGCGTCGGGCATCTCGCGCAGGGTCGGGCGCGCGTAGCGCACCGCCGCGCCCGCCTTCTCGAGGGCCTTGTAGAGCTTGGTGCGGGCGTCGAAGTTCCCCCCCGCCACCAGGACCAGCACGGTGGTGGGGGACGGGCTCTCGAGGTAGCTGAGGAGCTCCTGGGCCCCCTCCGGGTCGATGTGCTCGGCCTCGGTGACCAGCACCATCCGCCGCTGGGCGAAGGCAGGCAGGGTCTGGGCCGCTTCCATGATGCGCGCCAGCTTGGCCTCGCGCGCGTTGAAGGCGTCGAAGTTGAAGTCGGCGGCGTGGACCGGCACCGCGGCCGCCTTCAGGGCCGCCACCGCCTCGTCGACCATCAGGCGCTCGTCGCCGTCGAGGGCGTAGACCGGCCCCGGCGGGCCGTGGCGCAGGGCCTCCCGGGGGTCGGCGGCGCTGGGCTTCTTCTTGGCCGCCATCAGGCCCTCAGAACAGGAGGCCCCGGTACTTCTCGAGGTCCTCGAGCACGATGCCCACCCCGTTCACCACCGCGAGGAGGGCGTCCTCGGCCACGATGGCGGGGATGCCGGTCTCCTCGCGCAGGACGAGGTCGAGCCCGGTGAGGTTCGCGCCGCCGCCCACCAGCACCAGGCCGCGCTCGGCGAGGTCGGCCGAGAGCTCCGGCGGGGTCCGCTCGAGCACCGAGCGGCAGGCCTCGACCATGACCTGCACGGTGTCGGCGAGGGCCTCCCGCACGTCGTCGCCGGTGATGGTGATCGAGCGCGGCACCCCGGAGATCAGGTCGCGGCCCTTCAGCTCCATCGAGCCGGTGGACACGCTCGGGTGCGCGTTGCCGATCTTCATCTTCACCTGCTCCGCGGTGCGCTCGCCGATGAGGATGTTGGAGCGGCGGCGGACGTACTGGATGATCGCCTCGTCCATCTTGTCGCCCGCCACCTTGAGGGTCCGGTAGGTCACCAGGCCGCCGAGGGAGATCACCGCGATGTCGGTGGTGCCGCCGCCGATGTCGATGATCATCGAGCCCCGCGCGTCGAGCACCGGGAGCCCGGCGCCGACCGCCGCCGCCATCGGCTGCTCGATGAGGAGCACCTCGCGCACGCCGGCCCCCATCGCGGCCTCGCGCACCGCCTTGGTCTCGACGTCGGTGATGCCGGCGGGGATGGAGATGACGAGGCGGGATCTGATCAGGTGGTTCCGCTTGTGGGCCTTCCTGATGAAGTACTTGAGCATCGCCTCGGTGACCGCGAAGTCGGCGATGACGCCCTCGCGCATCGGGCGGATGGCCTCGATCGTGCCCGGGGTCTTGCCGAGCATCTCCTTGGCCTCGTGGCCCACCGCCACGACCTTGCGGTTCGACGACTTCGAGATGGCCACCACCGAGGGCTCGTCCAGCACAAGGCCCCGGTTGCGCACGTGCACCAGGGTGTTGGCGGTCCCCAGGTCGATGGCGATGTCCTGGGAGAACATCCCAAACAGGCCGTCGAACACGATGGGAGGCGGTAGCAGGTTTTTCGAGGCGGGGCGAGACCTCAGTGGGGATCGAGGCGCTTACGGACCTCTTTGAGGGCGTCCAGGTTCTGGATGTGGGCGAGCGAGGAGAGCAAGTACTCTTTCGTCGCCTCGTGCAGGTTGTCGAGCTCCTCCTTGGACAGGCCGAGGGCGGCGCCGTACTCGCGGATGAGGTCGTCCTCGACCACCGCGTACTGCCCGTCCGCGAAGGCGAGCAGGATGAGGCTCTTGATGAAGAGCTGCTTGGCCTCTGGGGTGTCGAACAGGGGCTTGGCGTCGTCCACGCTGAAGGCGCCGCCCGCGATGTCCTCGAGGCGGGGATCGCCCTTCCTCGCGCACGACTCGTAGAACTCGCGGATGAGGGCCATCTCGTTGTCGTGGACCCCGTCCACCCTGGCCACCGCGAAGAGCGCGTGGGTGAGCACCTTCACCTGCTCGAAGGAGAGATCCTGGGGGCTGAAGAACTCCAATCGCATCGCGGGTCTTCTAACCACGGACGGACCCGGCGACAAGCCTGGGCGAGCAAAGGGGGCGCCCCCTCACTGGGCGGGGTACTGGATGCCCCAGGACGCCCGGAAGGTCACCGGGAAGGACTGGCCGGCCCTGGACCCGGTCACCGTCACCTCCTGGTCGTGGCGGACCTCGAGGACCAGGGGCCGGGTGGGGGCCTCGGCCAGGAACGCGGACACCGCACCGGCCGGGAGCTGATACTGCCCGGTGTCGGGGGACGTGCAGGTCAGCACCACCTCGCGATCGACGTCCGCCACCTCGGTCGTGACCCGAGCGTTCAGGCTGCCGCTCGGGACCCAGTAGAGGGTGGTGCTGGCAGCGAGGTAGAACGTGCTGCCGAGGGGCGGCGAGATCTCGAGCACCGCGGGCGGCGCCTCCACCGCCAGGCTCACGGTGTCCACCGAGTCCGCGGAGCCGTCGCTGTAGATGCTCACCCGCGCCACCCCGGCCTCGGTGTAGATGCGCTCCACCGGGTCGGCCAGCGGCTCGAAGCGGCCGTCCCCGACCGGGAGGAGGGCGAACGAGGCGTTGAGCTGGGGCCCCGGGACCACGACCATGTCGCGGGCCACCAGCCCGGTGGGGGCGCCGCTGACGAGGCGCTTGACCCGGAGCACGCACGGGTTGCCGGCCGCGTCGGGGTAGCTGGCCTCACTCACGCTGTACTGGGCGCTCGACTCGTCCACGAGCAGGCCGTAGGCGTGGTACACGCTGCCCTGGTCGGTGCTCAGCTCCCCCGCCCAGACGAACCCGTAGACGGTCGGGCTGGGGGTGGGCCCACCGTCGACGCCCGCGCCGGCGTCGCCCGCGTCCAGGCCCACGCCGCCGTCGGCGAACCCGGCGTCCCCCGCGTCGACGACGCCCACGTCCCTGGTCCCTGAGTCCGGGTTGACCGGAATGACGGTGTAGCCAGCGTCGGGCGCGGGCTTGTTGCGGCCGTCCCCGCCGCCGCTGGGCTGAACGCACGCGTTCTTCGTGCACTCGAAGCCCGTGGCGCAGTCGCCGTCGTTCTCACACTCGGGCGCACACCCCACGGCGAACACGACCGGGACCAGGGCCCACCACCACTGTCTCATGGCGACATCATGCCCATTCATGGCCGACGCCGCCATCCCAGCATACAATGGTCGGTCCATGCACGACGGCCCCTCCGAGCTGCCCCCCCACACCGCCGGGGCCCCCAGCCACGACGCGCTGGCCACCGCCGACCTCGAGGCTCGGGTGGAGCTGGACATCGAGGCCACCGCCCTCGACCCCACCCGGCGCATCTTCGTGAACCGGAACCTCCGCCTCGAGCAGATCCGCCAGATCGGCTTCGACATGGACTACACCCTCGCGCCCTACGTGAAGCGGAACCTGGAGGCCCTCTCCTTCCAGCTCACCGCGGAGCGCATGGTGAAGGTCCTCGGCTACCCCGAGGACATCCTGAACCTGCCCTACGACAAGTCGTTCGTGGTGCGCGGGCTGGTGGTCGACAAGCGCTTCGGCAACATCTTCAAGATGGACAGCCACGGCCACGTGGGCCGCGTCTACCACGGGCGCGACAAGCTCTCGAAGGAGGAGCGGCGCGCCCTGTACCGCAGCGCGAAGGTCCGGCTCGCCGCCACCCGCTACCACTGGGTGGACACCCTCTTCGCCCTCCCCGAGGCCGCCCTCTTCGCCGAGATCATCGAGCTGTACGAGAAGGTCCTGAAGGTGAAGAAGATGGCCTACTGGAAGCTCTTCGACGACATCCGGTCGTCGATCGACCTGTGCCACCGGGACGGCTCCCTCAAGGCGATCATCAAGGCCGACATGCCCCGCTACATCGAGGCGGATCCGGAGCTGCCCCAGACCCTCCACAAGCTCCGGAGCGCGGGGAAGCGCCTGTTCGTCCTCACCAACTCCGAGTGGGACTACACCGACGCGGTGATGTCCTACATGCTGGACGGGCGCCTGGCCGAGTACCCCAGCTGGCGGAACTACTTCGACCTGATCCTGGTCGGGGCCCAGAAGCCCCGCTTCTTCCGGGAGCACCACACCTTCGACCGCGTCGATCCCCACACCGGCAAGGTGGTGGCGACCGAGGTCACCCGGCTCGAGCACCGCGGGGTCTATCGGGGCGGGAGCATCAAGGAGCTCGAGCGCCTCTCCCCGCCGTCGGGCGACCAGGTCCTCTACGTGGGCGACCACATCTACGGCGACATCATCCGCTCCAAGCGGGACTCGCTGTGGCGGACGCTCCTGATCCTCGAGGAGCTCGAGGGCGAGCTGCACCTGGCCCAGGACATGCGGCGCACCCAGGCGGATCTGGAGGCCCTCGAGGAGCACCGGGGCCTCCTCGACCACGACATCGTGGCCCTGAAGCTGAAGCTGCAGGCGGTGGAGACCTCGCTCGAGGCCCACCCGGGCGCGGAGCGGGTCCACGAGGCCCGGCGGGCCCTCCGCCAGCTCCTGGATCGCAAGCGCCGCAACCTGCGCGCGGTCGTGCAGCGTCGGGACTTCCTCAGCCAGCAGGTGGATCGGGCCTACAACCCGTACTGGGGCAGCACCTTCAAGGAGGGCTCGGACCTGTCGCGCTTCGGGGAGCAGGTGGAGGACTACGCGTGCCTCTACACCAGCCGGGTCTCGAACCTGTTGAGCTACTCGCCCACCCAGTACTTCAGGGCGCCCCGGCACTGGATGGCCCACGAGAAGGCCTAGGCAGCCCCCAAAAAACGAAGGGCGCAGTGCCTCTCGGCGCTGCGCCCTCGTCGTTGTGCGGTGAGGGAGACTCGAACTCCCACGCCTTTCGGCACCACCCCCTCAAGATGGCGTGTCTACCAATTTCACCACCACCGCGTGGTCGGGCCGAGTCTGTTACTGGCCCGCAGAAGTCTCGTCAATTCTTTTTTACTCCGCCGTGGTGGCGGAGTCGGTGCCCGGCGCGGAGGACTGCTCGCCCGGCTCGCCCGCCCCCGGCGCACCCGTGGTCTGGGCCGCGTTGGTGACGGACTTCGGCACCACGGATCGGGACTTGGACGAGATATAGGACAGCCCGAGGCTCGTGCACATGAAGATGATCGCGGACGCCGTGGTCATCCGGGTGAGGAAGGTGGACGCGCCGCGGCTACCGAACACCGTCCCGGAGCTCCCACCGCCGAACACCGCCGACACCCCGCCACCCTTGCCGCTCTGAAGCAGGATGATGGGCAGCAGGCCAATGCACACGATGATGTGCACGATGTAGAGGACCGTCTCCATGGGGGCCGGGTTGTCCTACGAGGCTGGGGAGAATGTAAAGCGAGAAAATGGTTCGTCCACGACCACGGCCGGAGGTGCAGCGCCCCGCGCCACGCTCTCTGGCCGTGGGCGCGGTATTCCCTCTACCTCGCCGCTCCGCAGATCGCGGCGAAGTCCTCGGCCTTCAGGGCCGCCCCGCCGATGAGGCCACCGTCGATGTCCCCCTGGGACAGCAGCTCCTTGGCGTTCTGGGGCTTCATCGAGCCGCCGTACTGGATCCGCATCCGGCCCGCCACCTCGGCCCCGTAGCGCTGGGTGAGCTGGGCGCGGAGGAACTCGTGGACCTCCTGGGCCTGATCCGGGGTCGCGGTGCGGCCCGTCCCGATCGCCCAGACCGGCTCGTACGCGATGACCTGCTCCGCCACCGCGTCGGGCTCGAGCGCCTCGAGGCCGGCCAGGAGCTGCCGCCCCACCACCTCGAGCGCCTTGCCCGCGTCCCGCTCCTCGAGCGTCTCGCCGATGCAGTAGATCGAGCGCAGCCCGCCCGCGTGGAGCGCGGCCAGCTTTTGGGCGCAGGCCGCGTCGGTCTCGCCGAAGTACTGCCGGCGCTCGCTGTGGCCCACGATCGCGTACTGGCAGCCCACGTCGGCCAGCATCGGCACCGAGATCTCACCGGTGTAGGCGCCCTTGGGCTCGAAGTGCACGTTCTGGGCGGCCAGCCGGACCTTGGTCCCGGCCACCCGCTTCGACACCGCGTGGAGCGCGGTATAGGGCGGCGCCACGCCGACCTCGACCCCGTCCATGCTCGCCACCCGGGCGATGACGTCGTCCACCAGGGCCAGGGCCTCGGGGACCGTCATGTGCATCTTCCAGTTGCCGCAGATGAAGGGAACTCGACTCATCACTCCTCCAGGGCCGCCACGCCGGGCAGCGTCTTGCCTTCCATGAACTCCATGGACGCCCCGCCCCCGGTGGAGACGTGGGTGATCTTGCTCGCGAGGCCGGTCTTGTTGAGCGCAGCCACCGAGTCACCGCCGCCCACCACCGACAGCCCCTTGGCGTCGGCGACCGCCTGGGCCACCGCGAAGGTGCCCTTCGCGAAGCTCTCCCACTCGAACACGCCCATCGGCCCGTTCCAGAAGATGGTGCCCGCCTCGGAGATGACCTTGGCGTAGGC
This sequence comes from Deltaproteobacteria bacterium, assembly GCA_020632995.1. GTDB lineage: Bacteria > Myxococcota > Kuafuiibacteriia > Kuafuiibacteriales > Kuafuiibacteriaceae > JACKEN01. Next base: position 86,386 of record JACKEN010000015.1, read on the forward strand.
GGCCCGGGTCTCGGGCCCGATGTCGAGGCCCATCATCCCGTCCTGGATCGTCTTGCACTCCACCGGCTCGGCGTGCTCGTCGAAGGTAGCCGCCACCACGTGGTCGGTCGGCAAGAGGAGTTGCACCTTGCGAGCCGCCGCGCCCTTGATGATCTGCTCGGCCGCGCCGACCTGATCGCGCTCCACCCGGCTCGAGCCCACCGGCACCCCGCGGGCCTCGAGGAAGGTGTAGGCCATCGCCCCGCCCACCAGGATCGCGTTGCAGCGCTCCACAAGGCTGGTGAGCACCGCGAGCTTGTCGCTCACCTTGGCCCCGCCCACGATCGCCACGAAGGGTCGCGCCGGGTCGTTGAGCGCCTTGCCGAGGTGCTCCAGCTCCTTGTTCATGAGGAAGCCAGCGCCCTTGTCGCGCACGAAGCGGATCATGCCGGTGGTGGACGCGTGGGCCCGGTGCGCGGTGCCGAAGGCGTCGTTCACGTAGACGTCGACACCGTCCGCGAGCGCCCTCGCGAAGTCCTCGGTGTTCTTCTCTTCGCCCTTGTGAAAGCGCAGGTTCTCCAAGAGGAGCACGTCGCCCTCGCGGAGGTCCTTCATGTTCTTCTTCACGCCGTCGCCCACGCAGTCGTCGGCGAAGACCACGTCCTGCCCGAGCAGGCCGGCCAGGTGCTGGCCCACCGGCTCGAGGGACATGTCGGCGTGGCGCTCGCCCTTGGGGCGGCCGAGGTGCGAGGCGAGCACCACCCGGGCGCCCTTCTCGATCGCGTAGCGGATGGTGGGGAGGGCGGCCTGGATGCGGGTGTCGTCGCCCACCACGCCGTCCTTCAGGGGCACGTTGAAGTCCACCCGGATGAAGGTGACCCGGCCCTCGAGGTCGAGCTTGTCGATGCTCCGAATCATGTCAGTAGCTCCTCACGCCAAAACGCGAAGAGGCCGGGCGGTCTGCCCACCCGGCCTCTTCAGATTGTCGGGGTCTCGGGCGGACTAGGCCGACTTCGACGCCATGTACCGGGCCAGGTCGATGACGCGGTTCGAGTAGCCCCACTCGTTGTCGTACCAGGCCACGACCTTGGCCATGGTGTCCGACATCACCTCGGTGAGGCCCAGATCCACGGTGGAGCTGGCCGGGTCACCGTTGAAGTCGATGGACACCAGGGGCTCGTTGGTCGCCGCGAGCACGCCCTTCAGCGGGCCGTTGGCGGCGGCGCTCAGCGCCTCGTTGATGGCCTCCTTGGTGACGTTCTTCTTCATCACCACGGTGAGGTCGACCACCGACACGTTCTTGGTGGGCACGCGCATCGCGAAGCCGTTCAGCTTGCCCTTCAGCTCGGGGAGCACCAGGCCCACCGCCTTGGCCGCGCCGGTGGTGGTGGGGATCATGCTCTCGCCCGCCGCACGGGCCCGACGCAGGTCGGAGTGGGGCAGGTCGAGGATGCGCTGATCGTTGGTGATCGCGTGGATGGTGGTCATCAGGCCGTGCTCGATGCCGAACGAGTCGTTCAGCACCTTGGCCACCGGCGCCAGGCAGTTCGTCGTGCAAGACGCGTTGCTCACCACGAAGTGCTTCGAGGGATCGTAGCTCTCGTGGTTCACGCCGAAGCAGAAGGTGCCGTCCACGTTCCCCTTGGCGGGGGCGGAGATGACGACCCGCTTGGCGCCCGCGGTGATGTGGGCGCGCGCCTTGTCACCGTCGGTGAAGCGGCCCGAGCACTCGAGGACGATGTCCGCGCCGAGGTCGCCCCACGGCAGCTTGGCGGGGTCGGGCTGCGCCACGATCTGGATCTTGTCCCCGTTGACCGTGAGGCTGCTCTCGCCGACCTCGACCTGGCCCGAGAAGCGCCCGTGGATCGAGTCGTACTTGAAGAGGTGCCCGAGGGTGTGGGCATCCGTGAGGTCGTTGATGGCCACGACATCGAAGCCGTGGTCCTTCGTGTTCTGCAGCGCCCGGAGGACGCAGCGGCCGATGCGGCCAAAACCGTTGATGGCGATACGCGTCATGGCTTCTTCTCGCTCCTGGGGCGTATGAGCCCCGGGCGTCGTCTCGCAGAATCCGGGGGGCGGGTCAACAAGGCATGAGGGTAGGACACGCCCCCCTTGACCCATGTTGCGGCGGCAGCCAAAACCTGCCGCCATGAGCGGAATCTCGCGCATCCCCGAACCTCGCAACGAGCTCGCCAAGGGCTACACCGCCGGGAGCCCGGAGCGGGCTGAAGTGGTCCGGGTCCTGGACGACCTGGCGGGCAAGGTCGCGGACGTCCCGCTCTACATCGGGCACGAGCGCGTATTCACCGGGCAGACCGCCGACGTGACCATGCCCCACGCCCACCGGCACGTCCTCGCCACCGCCCACCAGGGCGGCGCGGCCGAGGTCGAAAAGGCGATCGCGGCGGCCGAGGCGGCCCGGCCGGCGTGGGCGGCGATGGACTTCGACGCCCGGGCCGCGATCCTGTTGAAGGCGGCGGACATGCTCACCGGGCCGTGGCGCGCCACGATGAACGCGGCCACCATGCTCGGGCAGTCCAAGACCGTGCACCAGGCCGAGATCGAGGCGGCGTGCGAGCTGGCGGACTTCTGGCGCTTCAACGTCGCCTTCGCCCGCCAGATCATGGAGGACCAGCCCATCTCGCCCGACGGGCAGTGGAACCGGGTCCAGTACCGCCCCCTGGATGGCTTCGTGTTCGCGGTGAGCCCCTTCAACTTCACCGCCATCGCGGGGAACCTGCCGACCGCGCCCGCCCTGATGGGGAACACCGTGGTGTGGAAGCCCGCCCCCACCCAGATGCTCTCCGCCCACTACCTGATGGAGCTCCTCCTGCAGGCTGGCCTGCCCCCGGGGGTGGTGAACCTGGTGCAGGGCCCGCCCCAGGAGATCGGCGCCGCGGCGCTCGCCAGCCCCATGCTGGCCGGCCTGCACTTCACCGGGAGCACCGGCACCTTCCAGCACCTGTGGCGTGAGATCGGCACCAACATCCACGGCTACCGGCAGTACCCGCGCATCGTGGGTGAGACCGGGGGCAAGGACTTCATCTTCGCCCACCCCTCCGCCGACGTGAGCGCGCTGGCGTGCGCGATCGTGCGGGGCGGCTACGAGTACCAGGGCCAGAAGTGCAGCGCCGCCTCGCGCATCTACGTGCCCCGCTCGCTGTGGCCGAAGCTGAAGGACGACGTGGTGGCCCAGATCGAGTCGATCAAGATGGGCGACGTCCGGAACTTCGAGAACTTCATGGGCGCGGTCATCGACGAGCGCGCGTTCGAGAAGATCACCGGCTACGTGAAGCTGGCCCACGCGAGCGGCGACTGCGAGGTCCTGGCCGGCGGCACCTTCGACCGCGAGGTGGGCTGGTTCGTGCGCCCGACCCTGGTCGAGACCACCGACCCCAAGCACCGGCTCATGGCCGAGGAGATCTTCGGCCCGGTGGTGACGCTCTACGTCTACGACGACGCCCGGGAGGAGGACGCCCTCACCCTGTGCGACACCACCGCGCCCTACGCGCTCACCGGGGCGGTGTTCGCCCAGGACCGCTACGCGGTGGAGCGCATCGCCCACCGGCTCCAGGGCACCGCGGGGAACTTCTACATCAACGACAAGCCCACCGGGGCGGTGGTGGGGCAGCAGCCCTTCGGCGGCGGCCGTGCCTCGGGCACCAACGACAAGGCGGGCTCGATGGCGAACCTCCTGCGCTGGACCTCGGCCCGCGCGATCAAGGAGACCTTCGTGCCGCCCACCCAGTACCGCTACCCCTACCAGGGCTGAGCCCGCGCCCTGCGACCATTTGCCGCGCCCCATGGCGCCGCCACCCTGGCCGAATGGGACGATGATGAAGGGCATGAAACGCTCCTTCCTCTTGATGGCCCTCGTCCTGGCGGCCAGCCCCGCGGCCCGCGCCGCCGAGGAGCCCTCCCCCACCGAGGTGGCCCCCCGCTTCGGGGTCAGCGCCTCCGAGACCCTGGCCTCCACCCCCGACCAGCGCGCGACGTCACGGCAGATCGGCCTCAGGATCCTCTCCCTGTGCCCGAACTGCCCCCGCAGCAACGTCTCCGACGGCAGCTGCTACTGGTCGCGGATCAGCCGGGTGGTGATCCTGAACGCGGTGGTGCGAGGCTACGACGAGGAGACGATCGTGAAGACGTACAACGAGGTGTACGGGCCCCAGGTCCTCGCCTCGGGCACCGAGCGGGGCCTGGCCATGGCGGCCTGGATCTTCCCGTACGTGGTGGGGGTCCTGAGCTTCCTGGCGATCCTGCTGTTGGGCCGCCGGCTCAAGCGGCGCCAGGCCCTGCGGGAAGAGAAGGTGCCCGAGCCGGTGCGCGACGCGGCGGCCCAGGCCGAGCTGGCGGCGGAGCTCGAAGCCCTGGAGTAGCCCTGCTATCAGGCCAACAGGCCTGGGAGCTCACCCTCCCCGTGGGTGGCGTTCCCGAAGCTCGGGTTGTCGAGCCCCATCGCGTGGCAGAGCGAGGTGAGGAGCTTGCCGTGCGACTCCCCGGTGTAGTGCAGGTAGCGCCCCGGGCGTAGCCGCCCCGAGCCGCCGCCCGCGATGACGATCGGCATGTCCTCGCAGTGGTGGGTGATCCGGTCGCCGACCTCGGTCATCCACAGGACGATGGAGTGATCGAGCAGGCTGCCTTGCGGTTCGGTCGGCTCCGGGATCGCGGCCAGCCGGTCGAGCAGGTAGAGGAACTGCTCCGAGAACCACCGCTCGCCCTGGATGAACTGCAAGCCGCCCTGCGAGGTCGCCCCCACCACGTGCGACAGGGAGTGGTGGCTCTCCGCGTGGTTGAGCCAGGTGAAGACGGTGGGCGAGGCCGCCATGCTCCACTGCAGCGAGGCCACCCGCGTCAGGTCGCAGGCCAGGGCCGCCACCATGAGGTCGGTCTGGGCGCGCCCGAGGGCGGGGAAGTTGTCGTTCTGCCAGGGGTCGAGCTGGCTCAGGGCGGGCACGTCGGGGCACTCGGGCCCGGGCTCGAGCGCGCGCTCCATCTGGCGCAGGGACTCGAGGTGGAGCTCCAGCTTCTGGCGCTCCTCGCCCGACAGGCGCGCAGACAGGCTCCGGGCGTCCTCCCGCACCACATCGAGCACGCTCTGCTGGCGGGCGAGGCGGCGCAGGGCGTCCTCCCCCGGCCCCTGGAAGAGGCGGCGGAACACGTCGCGCGGATCCTCGTTGCTCGGCACGGTCTGGCCGGTGCCCGAGAAGCTCATCCGCGCCTCGGGGATCAGGCCCCAGATGCTGCACTGGACCCCCAGCTCGAGCGACGGGAAGCGCGGCCCCGACGGCAGGCGCGAGGCCACGTACTGGTCGAGCGACATGCCGTTGGTCACCGACGGCACGTTCTCGCGAAAGCCGATGTTGGTGAGCATCCGGACCATGCCGGAGTAGTGCTCCACCCCCTCGGTGTAGGCCACGCCGTCGACCACCGTGAGGTCCTGCCAGCGCCGGGCCAGGGGCTCGAGGATGCTCCCCTCACCGAACTCCATCCGCGACCCGTTCATGGTGGGCCGCCACACGTCGTGCTCGGTGCCGTCGGGGCTGAAGACGATGATCAGCCGGCGCGCCGCGGGCGCGGCCTGGGCCCGGGCCGCCCCGCCGTCGAGGAGCCGCGCCCCGAGGATGGCGGACCCCAGCGAGCCCAGGAAGGACCGGCGATCCACGCCAAGAGGAGAACCGAACGCGGGCCCCCGGGTCAACGTCACCGGGCCGCGTTCTGCTGGCGCAGGCGCTCGCCCAGGGTCTTCACGAAGCTCTTGTAGACGCGCAGCGCGATGAGGTCGTGCTCGAACATGAAGGTCTCGAAGCGCTGCCGGTCGATGAAGAGCGTCTTCACCTCGTCGAGCGCCTTCACCCGGGCCGAGGTGGGCACGTCGTCCACCAGGGACATCTCACCCACGAACTTCCCCGGCGGCAGGCGCGCGAGCACCGTCTCCTGGCCCCCGTTCAGCACCTTCGAGACCTGCATGTGCCCTTCGCGCGAGATGTACAGGCCGGTCCCGGGGTGCCCCTGCTCGATGATGATCGCCCCGGCCGGGAAGCTGACCTGCTGGCAGACCTGATAGAACGCCTTCATCTCGTCCAGGGTCAGCTCCGCGAAGATCGGGAGCTGCTTGAGCACCTCGTAGCCCTGCATCCGCTGCACGTAGCCGATCGGCACGGTGGTGGCGGGCCGCGGCGGCCCCGCCATGTGCAGCGTCGGCGGGTCGAGATCCGCCACCGGCGGCTGACCGGCCGGCGCCGAGCGGTCGGTGCGCGCCTCGAGCGGGCTGCCCGCCCGGATCACCGCGAAGGGGTCGGTGGTCGCCGCGTGCACCCGCGGCCCCGCGCTCGGGAGCACGGTGGGGTCGACCGGCGCGAAGGGGTCGGTGACCTGCCCGACCTTCGCGGTCCCCGCGTTCAGGGCGCGCAAGCACTCCTGCACGTCCTTGTAGCCGGCGTCGTAGCCGGCCACGAGGTTGAAGGCGGTGCGGGCCTGCTCGGCCTTGCCGCCCTCCCACATCAGGCGGCCGAGGCGGTAGGCGAGCTCTGCCTGCAACTTGTCCTGCAACTGCTGGCCCGACGGGAGGGCCGCGGCGAGTCGCTGGGCGGCCAGGTCGCGGCGCCCCATCCGCACCAGGACCTCGGAGAGCAGCCCCACCGCGTGGATGAAGCGCGGCTCCCCCGGCGCCACCTGGGCCAGGACCTGGGCCGCGCGCTGATCTTCGCTCGCCTGGATGAAGAGCTGCCCCGCGCCCACCGGGTCCCCCGCCTTCTCGAGCGCCCCCGCGGCCTCGCGGACCCGCTTCTCCTTGAAGTAGATCTCGGCCGCGCGGCGGTGCTCGCCCGCCTTCTCGAGCATCCGCGCCGCGCCCAGCTTGTCGCCCTTCTTGACCAGGCACTCGCCCGCCTTGGCGTACTGGTAGCTGGCCGCGTGGGCCTTGGCCGCGGCCGACCACTCCCCCAGCTCCTCGCACGCCACCGCGGCGCGCCCGTAGTCGCGGGAGCGGTAGAAGAGGTTGGCGATCGACTTCTTCATCGGGGTGGAGGCCCCGGTGAACTCGGCCCACAGCTGGGCCCCCACCGTCTCCTGCACGCACGACTCGTACAGGCCCACCGCCTGGTCCACGTCGCCCTTGGCGAGGAGGCGGCGCAGCTGCTCGATCACCTTGCCGGTGGCGACGAAGGAGCCCTCGTTCTCCCCACCTTCGTTGAACTCCCACTCCATGAAGGCCATGGCGCGCCATGCTCGCACGCTCCTCACCGCCGACGGAACCCCGGGCCTCGCCCTTGGGCCTGGAATGAGAATCACGCTAGCCTGCGTGCGTGCTGACCCTGCTCGCCACCCTCTGGGTCTGTACCGCGACCGCGACGGTGGCCGCCCCCGACTACGATCGGGACGGCGTCCCCGACCTCGAGGACGACTGCCCCACGGATCCGGGCGACGCCATAGGCCGCGGCTGCCCCGGCGTGGTGGCCCCGACCCCCGAGCCCCCGCCGCCGCCCGCCCGGGTCGCGGTGCAGGCGGATCGCCTCGACCTGAAGGAGCCGGTGTTCTTCCAGACCGGCTCCGCCCGGATCGACCCGAGGAGCTTCCCGCTCCTCGACGACGCGGCCGCCGCGCTCCTCGGCCTGCCCCCCGCGACCCGGGTGGCGATCGAGGGCCACACCGACGACCGGGGCCGCCGGGCCGCCAACGTGCGGCTCTCCCTGCAGCGGGCCCAGGCGGTGGTGACGTACCTGGTGAAGCGCGGGGTCCCGAAGGCCCGCCTCTCGGCCCGGGGGCACGGCCCGGATCGCCCGATCGCCCCCAACGACACCGAGGCCGGTCGGGCGCAGAACCGCCGGGTCGAGGTGTTGATCGGGCCATGAGGATCGCGATCGCCCTCGGTGCCCTGACCCTGGCCGCCTGCACCGCCCCGCCCGAGGGGGTGGTGGCGGAGCTGGCCCGCGCCCTCGAGGCGCGCGACAGTGAGGCCGCCCTCGCCCTCGTCCACCCCGACTACGCGGACCCGCGGGGGGATCGCGCCGCGCTCGCGGCGGATCTGCGCGCCCTGCCCGAGGCGTTCTCGCGGATCCGGCTCGACTACCAGGACCTCTCCACCGTCGAGGGCGCCTCGGCGCGCGAGGTCACCGCCACCGGCACCCTGGACGCGGAGCTGGTGGGGGACACCACGTGGCGGGTGGTGGGCCCGGCCCAGCTGGAGCTGCTCCGCGACGACGGGTTCAAGGTCCGGGCGGGCCTCTTGCCCCATCTGAGGGACATCCGCGACCTGATGCGGCGCCGCCAGGCCGCGCTCGAGGCCAACGACGCGGAGGCGCTGCGCCCGCTCCTGCACCCGCGCTACCGCGACGGGGACGCGGATCTGCAAGAGACGATGGCCCGCCTGGCCCGGGACCTCGTGGGGGCGCCGGTGCGCCTGCGGGTCACCAACTACCGCCTGGAGCTGCGGGGCCCCACCGCCCACCTGGACGAGCACTACGTCCTCACGGTGGCGGGTCAGACCCTGCCACCGCGCATCGCCCGCTTCACCCTCGCCCCCAGCGCGGGGCGCTGGCGTATCCTGGCAGGTCTATACCCGGAAGTGGGGACTACATCCCCTACGCTTGAATACAGACCGCGTTCGAATTAGGTTCCGCGCAGCATGCCTGGGAGCTACGCCCTGAGGTTCATCTCCGGCAAGTACCAGGGCGGACTGTTCCCTCTGTCGCCGGACCGCGAGATCGTCATCGGACGCTCCTCTGAGCTGGACATGGTCCTCGTCGAGGACATGGTCTCCAGAAAGCACGCCAAGATCTCCACCGTGGCGGGGCAGATCATCATCACCGACATGGGGTCCACCAACGGGACCTTCGTGAACGGTGAGAAGGTTCGCAAGACCCGCCTCAAGGAGGGAGACCGCATCCTCATCGGGACCTCCATCCTGAAGGTGGTGGCGAGCGGGCCGGAGCAGGTCTCCCAGAGCGAGGCGCGGGAGCAGCTCCAGGCCGTCCGGAGCGAGAACAAGCAGTCGTCCATGAGCGGGACGCTGGAGGAGGTGCCGATCCCGGACCTCCTGCAGCTCTTCTCGACCTCGAAGCGGACCGGGGTCCTGCACATCAAGAGCGCGGTGCTCGGGTACGGGAAGATCTACCTGCGCAACGGCAACATCTTCTACGCGTCGATCGACGACGACCACGACCTCGGCCCGATGAAGTCGCTCTGCCGCATGGTGGGCTGGGACGAGGGGAGCTTCGAGTTCGGGCCGCCCGAGGACGACGCGGAGTTCATGCTCGAGCTCGAGGACACCACCGAGTCCCTGCTGATGGAGGCCCTGCGCCAGCTGGACGAGTTCCGGCGGATCGCACCGCGCCTGCCCCAGCCGCACGAGACCCTCGCGATCCCGCGACCGCTCGAGCAGCCGCTGTCCAACCTGAAGCCGGTGGAGCTCGACGTCTTCCAGCTCGTCCTGAACGAGGGCCTCACCCAGCACGTCTTCGACCGCTCGCCCGGCACCGACTACGAGACCGCGTCGGCCCTCCTGGACCTCGTCACGCGGGGCTACGTGCAGCGCGGCTGACCCGACGTCGGCCGAGCACCGCCACCAACGAGAGCGGCGCCCCGATCAGCAGCAGCTCCTTGCCGAGCGGGCGCAGCCACGCCCAGCCCGCTTCGCCCGCGCCTGGCCCGTGGGGCCCGCGCCCACCGTTGTCCGTCCATACGCCCCATGAACACCCGGGGCGGGGCGCCTGTCCCCGAAGGTCTGTCAACGTTGCAATCGGTATTGCAAAGGCCGAGGCTACTCGTCGGGTCGTAGCGGGGTGATCGGCAGGTCCGCGAAGGGGCGGGCCGGCGCCTGGACGAGCTGGAAGCGGGGCGGCTTCACCACCTTGGCCTCGAGCATCGCGTCGTACAGGCGCTGCTCGCGGTTCCCCTGGGCCAGCACCTGGGCCGCCGAGACCCCCAGCACCTCCGCCGCCCGGGGCACCGCGAAGGCGGCGAAGGCCTCCACCGTGAAGGGCCCCGGCCCTGCGTTCCACTCCGCGACGAGAGCGTCGTGGGCGCCCCAAAGGCGGATCGAGCGGGCCACGTCGGCGGTGATGCGCGCCTCCTCGTCCGGATCCACCCCGTAGGGGACCGGGCACATGATCACCTTGGGGCCGCCCTCCATCTTGGTGGCCCGCCACGCCACCGGGTAGGTGCGGCAGAACGAGGGCCGGGCCCCGTACACCCCACACCGCTCGTGCTCCCCCACCTGCACGAGGGCGTGGCAGCCCCCGTCGGGGCGCCGCAGCAGCTCCAGCTCCGCCGTGCCGGGCCACGGCGCGTCCTCCGGCACCACCCGGGGATCCCGATCCAGCCGGAACGCGTGCTCGGGGTCTTCGCTCGCCACCGGCCGCAGCCCCGCGAACAGGGGCACCCCCAGGGTCACCGCGAAGTGCACCGCGTCGAGGACCGAGAGCTTCACGTGGAGCCGACAGCAGCGCGCCGGGCACAGGTTGCACGCCCCCAGCACCGGCCGGTACGGCACCAGGCGGCTCCGGGGCTGCCCCTCGGCGTCGGCGAGGGGGGTGAAGGGCTGGGGGAGCAGCACCACGCCGGCGTCGTCCTCGGCCATCGCCCCCCATGCGCGCAGGCCGGACGATTTTGCGCAACATCGGGAAAGGTGGGTTCGATAACTACCTCTGCAGACCTCGCACGGGCCGCGGGGTCGCGTCTCGACCCGCAGCGGGCGTCCGGTTGGGCGCCCGTTGCGGGGCCCCCACGGGCAGGGGAGCATCTCGTCCGTGCCCGAGCTCCCCGACGTCACCGTCTATGTCGAGCGGCTGCAAGCGCACTTGCAGGGCTCGGTCCTGCGGGACGTGCGCCTGGCCAGCCCCTTCCTCCTGCGCTCGGTCGAACCGCCCCTCGCCGCGGTGAAGGATCGCCGGGTCGAGGGCTTTCGGCGCCTGGGCAAGCGCATCATCTTCGTCCTCGAGGGCGATCACTTCCTCGTGCTGCACCTGATGGTGGCGGGTCGCCTGAAGCTGGAGCCCAAGCCGGGGGCCAAGATCCCTGGCAAGGTCGGGCTGGCCGCCTTCGACTTCGACGCCCACACCCTGCTCCTCACCGAGGCGAGCACCAAGAAGCGGGCGAGCCTCTACGCGGTGAAGGGCGAGGCCGGCCTCGTCGCCCACGAGCGCGGCGGCCTGGAGGTCATGCAGGCTGACCTGCAGGCCTTCACCGCCGCCCTCACCGCGAAGAACCACACCCTGAAGCGCGCCCTCACCGACCCGCGCATCTTCAGCGGCATCGGCAACGCGTACTCGGACGAGATCCTCTTCGAGGCCCGCCTCTCCCCCCTGAAGCTGACCCAGCGCCTCGAGGCGGACGAGGTGGCGCGCCTGTTCGCGGCCACCCAGGCGTGCCTGGCTCGGTGGACCGAGGTGCTGCGGGCGGAGGCAGGGGACGGGTTCCCCAAGAAGGTCACCGCGTTCCGTGAGGACATGGCGGTGCACGGCAAGTACCGGCAGCCGTGCCCGGTGTGCGGCACCAAGGTGCAGCGCATCGCCTACGCGGAGAACGAGACCAACTACTGCCCCACCTGCCAGAACGAGGGGCGCCTCTTGAAGGACCGGTCGCTGTCGCGCCTGTTGAAGGACGACTGGCCGAAGACGGTGGACGAGCTCGAGCGGTAGCCAGGGCTGCAGGGCAAGCGAAGCGCGCAGCGGGCCCTGGCCCGCGGAGATGGGTGGGACGGCTCCGCCGGCCCGGGCCCCTAGGGACTCAGCTCGACGTCGCCCGACACCAGGTGCACGTCCCGGGTGGGGAACGGATCCGGGAGCGCCTCCGCCGGCGCCAGCGCCTTCACCATCAGGTGGCGCTCCACCTTCTTGCGGATGCACCCGAGGCCGATCAGCGCCTGCTCGTGGCCGGAGCCGGCGGCGGCGAAGCAGCGCACCGCGTTCACCTCCTCGCTCAGGGCCAACATCGCCACCTCACCCAGGAGCTTGGCCTGGTCCCGGCGGAAGCCACGGCGGGTCCACAGCTCGTCCACGTGGAGCACCGAGCGCCCGCTCGCGCTCTCACCCCGACGCGCGAGGGCGAAGGCCGAGATCCCCTGCCCCGCCTTGCTGCGGTAGGTCAGCACCCGGTACTCGGCCCGGGGGTCCTCGAGGTAGCGCCAGCGCAGGTAGTCGGCGTCCTTGGCGAGGGCGAAGGCGTGGTCGGGCGGGTCCTCGGCCCACAGCGAGGCCAGCAACGTCACCTGCCCCTCGTCCATGGGGGACTCCATCAGCTTGGGCCTCAGGCGCCGGGCCTCCTTGGCGAAGCGCCGGAACGGCTCGAGCGCGGTGCGGGACAGCCGGCTCGAGACCTTCTCGAGCCCGACGTAGAGGTTGCGGGCGTAGACCTCGAAGAGCCGGCTGAAGCCCAGGCTCTGGAAGAGCGGGACGTCCTCGTCCGGGACCGCGGCGTAGGCCCACGCGACCGAGCCCGCCCGCAGGAGCTCGAGGAGGCCCTGGTACATCCTCGCGTCGGCCTCGAGATCGCCGGTGTGGTGGGCCAGCCCGCCGCCCGCAAGCTGGGCTGCAGGGCGCGCCGCCCCGAGCACGTGCAGGCTGGCCGGCACCGCGGCGGCGTAGGCCGACAGCGCCTCACCCTCCCCCGCCCCCACCGCCCAGCCGCGCGAGCCGAGCTGCCACGGCAGGGCCCGCTCCACCCGCCAGCGCGCCGCGGGATCGGGCCACAGGGCCGCCATCCGGGGTGCATCGGCCGAGGTCAGGGGCTGGATGCGGGTCGCGGGACCAGACACGGCGGGGTGGGTGTACCGCGATGACTCGGCCAGCGGCAACGGCGCACCCTCGGGCCGGGAGCCCGGGCCGGCGCCTTGCGTCGACCCGAGGCGCGTGGGAGCGTGGGCGGGACGTCGCGCGCCGTGTTTTCCAGCCTGGACACAATTCACTACCCGCGCCCCTACGGCAAATACCAGCTCCTGGAGCGCATCGGGCGCGGGGGCATGGCCGACGTGTTCCGGGCGCGCCTGCCGGGCATCGCGGGCTTCGAGAAGACCCTCGTCATCAAGCGGCTCCAGCCCCGCTTCAGCTCCAGCCCGGGCTTCGTCCAGATGTTCATCGACGAGGCGAAGCTCGCGGCCCAGGTGCAGCACAAGAACGTGGTGCAGGTCTTCGAGCTCGGCACCCTCGACAACGGCGAGCTCTTCATCGCGATGGAGTTCGTCGACGGCACGGACCTCAAGGGCCTCATCGCCGCCGCCCGTCACCGGGGCCTCCAAATCCCGGTGTGGCTCGCCCTGTACGTGGCGGCCGAGATCCTCGACGCGCTCAGCTTCGCGCACGACTTCACCGACGGCTCCGGCGACAGCCGGAACATCGTGCACAACGACGTCACCCCCGAGAACATCTTCCTCGCGCGCCGGGGCGACGTGAAGCTGGGGGACTTCGGGGTGGCCCAGGACTCGGGCCGCACCAGCGAGCCCTTCCCGGGACGGATCAAGGGCAAGGTACCTTACATGTCGCCGGAGCAGCTCTCCGGCGCGCGCCTCGACGGCAAGAGCGACGTCTTCTCCCTCGGCATCGTGCTGTGGGAGATGCTCACCCGACGCCACCTCTTCCACGCCGAGACCAGCAACGAGACCATGGCCCGGGTCTGCGGCGGGCGGCGCCCGCCCCCCTCGCGCTTCAACCCGGAGGTCCCGGCCGAGGTCGACGCGGTGGTGCTCGCCGCCCTCTCCGTCGACCCCGGGCGCCGCTCCTCGGCCAAGGCGATGCAAGGTGAGTTGCTCGATCTGCTCGGGGTGCTGAAGGGCCGGGTCGACGCGGCCGACGTCCGCGCCGCGGTGGCGCCGTTCCTGCTCGGCCCCGACGAGCGCATCCCCGACTTCCACGACGAGCCCCTCGAGCTGGACGGCGGCCACGATCCCCTCGAGGAGTCCGGGGTGGTGGCGAAGGCCATCCCCGCCGCCGACACCGCGGCCCACCTCCTGTCCTCCAGCAACGCCCGGGAGATCAGCGAGATCGCGCCGGCGCCCACCACCGGCGACTGGGGCGACCTCGCGGATCCGGAGCTCATCGCGCCGCCGCCGCCGCCGCCCGCGCCCCCGCCCCGGCGCCCCGCGGCCGGGGTGCTGCGGAGCACCGGCTCCATCAAGGACGGGTTCCTCTACACGGTCCTCCACCCCGACCAGGCCCGTAGCGCCGACGCCGACGAGCGTCCCGCCCAGCCGAGCGACCTCGACGCGCTGGACGACCTGTTCCGCCAGTTCCTCGACGAGAAGTTCTCGAGCGGCCCGCGCAGCTGGGCGAAGCCCGGCCAAGAAGGCTCCGGCGCGGGACCCCAGAGGTCCGGGCCGGAGGAGGCGCCGAAGCGCCCGGGCATCACCCCGGGCTCGGTGCGCCGGCTCCTCTCCGCGGCCCGAGAGCTCGGCCCCTGGGCCGAGAAGACCCCGCTCCCCGAGCCCGAGGCGCCGCACCCGTTCTGGGTCCGCTACCCGAACGGCCGCGAGGTGGGGCCGATGCCCCCGCCGGTCTTCCTGCGCTACATGGCCGGGCGCCCCGCGGTCGATCTCACGCGCGCCCTGGTCTCCGCCGATCAGGTGCGGTGGCTGGCGATGCCCCGGGTGGTGCGCCTGCTCTCGGAGGCGCTCATCCCCGACGACGCGGGCATGCGCACCTGCACCTTCCAGGGCACCCTGCGAGGCCACAGCCTCACCTCGGTGCTGGGCGAGCTGGGCCGCACCGGCGCCACCGGGCGCCTGGTGATGCTGCGCAAGGACGAGCACGACCACATCGATCGGCGCGAGCTCCACATCCGGGACGGCGCCCTCACCGCCACGTCGCACAACGCCACCACCTTCGCGATGTGGGAGGGCCTCCTCTCGAGCCCCTTCTTCACGCAACTCCACTTGCAGGACTCCCTCTACGCCGCGGTGCAGCTCCAGCGCCCGGTGCAGGAGCTGTTGGCGAGCGACGCAGCCGCGTGCCTCGTCCAGTACCGAGCCCTGATGGCCCGCCGCCAGCTCCGCGAGATCTTCACGTGGAGCGCGGCGCACTTCGGCTTCGACCCGGAGTCCGAGCCCATCCCCGGGCAGGCCCACCCCCTGTTGCGCCTGCTCCCCCGGATGGTCGCGCGCACCATGTCCAGGGCCCAGCTCCGCGCGTCGGTGGACCGCTACATGGACACCCCGCTCGTCCGCAGCTCGGACTTCGACGAGGTCCTGGGCGCCCTCGACCTCCGCAGCACGGATCTGGAGCGGATCGAGCCCCTCGGGCACGGGTACACCCTCGGGGAGGCCCTGGCCCAGGCCGCGCCGCTGGCCGATGATCACTATGCGCTGGTCATCAGCTACGTGTTGTTGGAGCTTGGACTCCTCAAGCGGGCCCGGCCGCAGAGCGGCTGGGCACCCCCTCTTTGAAGATGTCCGGCTACGACTACGATCTCATCACCATCGGCGCAGGCTCGGGCGGCGTGCGCGCCTCGCGCCTCGCCGCCTCCTTCGGGGCCAAGGTCGCGGTGGTGGAGCGCTCCGCCCTCGGGGGCACCTGCGTCAACCTCGGTTGCATCCCGAAGAAGCTCCTCGCCTACGCCGCCCACTTCCACGACGACTTCGAGGACGCGGCGGGCTACGGGTGGACGGTGCCCACCCCGAGCTTCGAGTGGTCGAGGCTCATCCAGGCCAAGGACGCCGAGCTGACCCGGCTGAACGGGGTCTACCAGCGCATCCTCGAGAACGCGGGCTGCACCCTCATCCGCGGCACCGCGCGCCTGGTCGACCCGCACACGGTCGAGGTCGACGGCCGGCGGCTCACCGCGGCCAACATCCTCGTGGTCACCGGCAGCCGCCCCCGCGTCCCCGCCATCCCCGGCGGCGAGCTGGGGGTCACCTCGGACCAGATGTTCCACCTGCCCGCGCTCCCCGAGCGCGTGGTCATCTCGGGCGGCGGCTACATCGCGGTGGAGTTCGCGGGCATCCTCGCCGGGCTCGGGACCCACGTGACCCTGGTGCACCGGGGCCACGCGGTCCTGCGGGGCTTCGACGAGGACATCCGCCAGGCCCTGGGCGCGGCGATGGTGGCGCGCGGCATCGACCTGCGGCTCGACACCACGGTCGACGCCCTCCGCAAAGAGGGCGAGGCGGTGATCAGCACCCTCTCCGACGGCACCGAGGTCGCAGCGGACCTCAACCTCTGCGCGGTGGGCCGGGTCCCCAACACCCGCGGCCTCGGCCTCGATGAGGTCGGGGTGAAGCTCGACGAGGCGGGGGCGGTGGTGGTGGACGAGGACTTCCGCACCTCGCAGCCCAGCATCTACGCGCTCGGCGACGTCATCAACCGCGTGACCCTGACCCCGGTGGCCCTGGCCGAGGCGATCGCCTTCGCCAACACCGTCTTCAACGGCAACGAGCAGCTGGTGGACTACACGAACATCCCGAGCGCGGTGTTCTCACACCCGCCGATCGGCACGGTGGGCCTCACCGAGGCCGCCGCCACCGCCCAGCACGGCCCGGTCGACGTGTACGAGAGCCGCTTCAACCCCCTCAAGAACACCCTCGGGGGCCGGGTGGAGCGCACCTACATGAAGCTGATCGTGCACCCGAAGACCGATCGGGTCCTCGGCTGCCACATGATGGGGCCCGACGCGCCGGAGATCTTGCAGGGGATGGCGGTGGCCCTGAAGTGTGGCGCCACCAAGCGCCAGCTCGACAGCACGGTGGGCATCCACCCCACCGCGGCCGAAGAGTTCGTCACCATGCGCACGAAGCGCGGCTGAGCGCTCAGCGATCGCCCCCGCGCGGCGCGAGGAGGAGATCGTCGTCGGTGTCCTCCACCCGCTCCACCGGCAAGTCCGATTGCACCGGCCCCTGCCGGCGCTTCACCAGGCTGTGCATCTCGGCCCCCATCGGCTCGCGCTCGGTCATCGCGTCCATCAGCTTGGTGTGCGACGCGATGATCGAGCGGAGGCCCGCCTCGAACTGGGCCTTCTGGCGCTTGAGCTCGTCGATGTCCTCCATGATGCGCACCAGGCGGGTGTGCGCGTTCTGGATGATCTGCTCGGCCTGGGCCTCGGCCTGGGCCACCACGATCTCGGACTCCTTGCGCGCGTTCTGCTTGATGTCCTCGGTGATGCGGGTGGCGGTGATCATCGTCTCCTTCAGGGTCCGCTCGCGCTCGCGGTGATCGAGGAGCTCGGCGTCCTTGCGCTTGATCTCCTCCCTGAGGGCGTTGTTCTCGCGCACGAGCTGCTCGAAGTCGTTGGCCAGCACGTCGAGGAAGGCGTCGACCTCGCGCTTGTCGAAGCCCCAGAACGCCGTCCGGAACTGCTGCTGCTGGATGTCCAGGGGCGTGAGCTTCACGCCCTGGATCCTACCGGGGGGATCGGGGTCCGGCAAATCTTTGGGTGAGCGGGGTCAGCCCCGCGCCCCGAAGATGGCGGTGCCCACCCGCACCACGGTGGCCCCGGCCGCGATCGCGGCCTCGAAGTCGCCGCTCATCCCCATCGAGAGGATCGGCAGTGGCCGCTTCAGGCGTTCCACCAGATCGTCACGCAGCCGTCGCAGCTCGGGGAAGTAGCGGGGCCCCTCCCCCTCGGGCGGGATGCACATGAGCCCCTGCACCTCGAGCCACCCGGTCGCCTGGGCGACCTCGATCAGGGCCTCCACCCCCTCGGGATCCACCCCCGCCTTCTGGTCCTCGTGGGCCAGGTTCACCTCGACCAGCACGTCCAGGCGGCGCCCCTCGGCCTCGGCCGCCCGGGCGAGAGCGCGGGCCAGCTTCTCGGAGTCCAGGGTGTGGAGCAGGTGGGCGGTGGCGGCGGCCTTCGCCTTGTTGGACTGCACGTGGCCGATGAGGTGCCACCGCGCGTCGGGCGGCAGGAGCGGCTGCTTCCGCAACATCTCCTGCACGTAGTTCTCGCCGAAGTCCCGCTGCCCCGCCGCGTACGCCTCGAGGAGGAGCGCGTCGGGCTGGCGCTTGCTCACCGCCACCAGGCACACCTCGGCCGGGTCGCGCCCCGCCGCCCGGCACGCCTCGGCCACCTGGGCCTGCACCGCGGCCAGCCGCTCCGCCAGGGTGCTCATCGCAGGCCTCCTTGCGCCAACAGCTCGAGGGTCTCCTCCAGCGGGAGCCCGACCACGTTGGTGTAGCTCCCCTCCACCCACGCCACCAGGGCCCCGCCCTCGCCCTGGATGCCGTAGGCCCCCGCCTTGTCCATCGGCTCGCCCCCCGCCACGTAGCGGGCGATCTCCGCCTCGGTCAGCGACCGAAAGCGCACCCGGGTGCTCACCACCAGGCTCCGGGTGTCCCCAGCCACGTCGCGCAGCACCACCGCGGTGTGGACCAGGTGGGTCTGGCCGGACAGCCGGGCCAGCATCGCCCGGGCCTCGGCCTCGTCGGCCGCCTTGCCGCAGATGGTGTCGTCAAGGTCGACCACGGTGTCCGCGGCGAGCACCGGGCCCGCGGCCGGGCAGGCCCGCGCCTTGTCCTCGGCCACCCGGAGCGCGTAGGCCACCGGCGGCTCGCCCGGGCGCGGGGTCTCGTCCACGTGGGACGGCACCACCGGGGGCTCGAGGCCCACGTGGGCCAACAGCTGCCGGCGGCGCGGAGAGGCGGAGGCCAGGGTGAAGCTCACCCGACCTGTCTGGCACGGGGGGCGGCCCCCGCCAAGCGTGACAGGCCCACGCCGGGGTGATAGCGCCAGGGGATCATGGTCCTCCGCGACAAGACCGTAGCCATCATCGGGGTCGGCAACATGGGCCTGGCCCTGATGCGCGGCATCATCGACAGCGGCGCGGTGCCGCCCGAGCGCATCGTCATCCACAACAAGCGCAAGGAGCGCACCGAGGCCCTCGCACAGGAGTACGGGGTGCGGGCGGCCGAGAGCAACGCGGCCTGCGTCCAGGGGGCGGACATCGTCCTCATCGCGGTGAAGCCCCAGATCTTCACCAAGGTCCTGGGCGAGATCCGCGGCGCCCTCGGCGACGCGGTGGTGCTCAGCGTGGCCGCGGGCATCACCTGCGCCCGCATCGAGGCCGAGCTCGGGGGGGTGCCCCGGGTGGTGCGGGCGATGCCCAACACCCCCGCGACCATCAAGGAGGGCGCCACCGCGGTGTGCGGCGGGGCCCACGCCACCGAGCTCGACGTGGAGATGGCGCAGGCCATCTTGCAGGAGATCAGCGAGGTGGTGGTGGTGGTGGACGAGATCCACATGGACGCGGTCACCGGCCTGTCCGGCAGCGGCCCCGCCTACATCATGCTGATCATCGAGGCCTTCGCCGACGCCGGGGTGAAGGTGGGCCTGTCGCGCGAGATCGCCCAGGCCCTCGCGGTCCAGACCATCCGGGGCTCGGCGCGCCTGCTCCAGGTCACCAACGAGCACCCCGGCCGCCTGAAGGACCAGGTCACCTCGCCCGGCGGCACCGCCATCGCGGGGCTGCACACCCTCGAGGAGGGCGGCCTGCGCACCACCATCATCAACGCGGTGGAGGCGGCGACCCGGCGGGCGAAGGAGCTGGGCGAGAGCTGACGTCGTCCTGCACCGGCGGCCGCACCCGCGCCACGCCGAGCTCGAGGTAGATGCCTGCCTCGTCCTCCTGCACCAGGGGCTCGAGCTGCAAGGTAGCCTTCCGCGAGAACGCCGCCCACAGCTGGCCGCCGCGCACGTCGCAGTACAGCCTGCCGTCCTCGTCCTGCCGCAGGGTCGCGGGGGCGAGGGGCTCCTGCCGCCCGTCCGAGAGGTGGAGTGTGACCCCGGCCACATCGATATCGACGCCGACCACGAAGACCGGCGCCCCCTCGATCTCTACGTAGGCCCAGTTGATGTCGTTCTCGAGGATGTAGCGGCCGTCCTCGGCCCGAGCCACCCAGGCGTCGAAGGCCCGGGCCACCGCCGGGTTCTCGACCGGCGCGCCCTCGTGGAACCACCGCCCCTGGGCGTCCCGGCGGATGGTGGTCTCCCGGCTGAACCCGGGAGGCAGACGCGGATCTTCCACCGGCAGAATGTAGAAACGTGAGCCGCCATTGGCCAGTCGGATTCGCTATGCTCCGGCCATGCGCTCACGCACCCCGGCCCTCGCGGCCCTCACCCTGGGCCTGGTGGCCGCGGCCTGCGAGAGCGGAGGGACCGAGGCCGACTACACCGGCGTCACCTTGAACATGGCGTTCCCGGTGACCCTACCCATCACCGAGCTCCACGTGGACGGGGTGTACGAGGACGAGACCTCCGCCATGCCCCACGGGGTGGTCGAGGTCGACCCCGCGAACGCCGGCACCACCTGGCACCGCGAGCAGCTGATCATGTTCTTGGATGCGGCCGCGACGGGTCGCACCGTGAAGATCCACGTGGACGGCAAGGACGCCGACGGCGGCATCCAGGCCACCGCCGACGCGCAGGTGACCCTCAAGCTGGGCTACTTCGTGGTGGCCACCGCGACCCTCACCACCGACGTGCGCTGCGGCAACGGCCTGATCGAGGCGGACGAGGCCTGCGACGACGGCGGCCGGCAGGAGGGTGACGGTTGCAGTGCGTCTTGCGACATCGAGAGCGGCTTCGTGTGCGCCCGCGCCCCGAGCCTGTGCACCGCGGCCGGGGTCACCGCGGTGGTCGACCCCGTGGCCAGCTGCCCCGGCAACGGCACCGACGCCACCCCGTTCTGCCTCATGAGCCGAGCGCTGGAGGCCCCGTGGGCCGACGTGCTCGTGCTCCGCGCGGGCGACTACGAGGAGGCGATCCGGATCGAGCGCGACGTCGTGGTGCACGCCGAGGCCGGGGCGCGCCTGATCTCACCCGACAGCCCCGCCCTCGTGGTCAGCGCGGGCACGGTCAAGGTCGAGGGCCTCGCGGTGCGGGGCATCTCGCGCTTCGGCGGCGGCGTCGTGGTGCAGGGCGAGGACACCGACGTCTCGCTCGCCCACATGACGGTGGGGCCCTCGAGCACGGTGGGGGTGACGGTGCTCGACAACGCGCTGTTCGCCCTCGACGACAGCCGCCTCACCCAGAACGCGGGCGGCGGCCTCGCGCTCGACACCCGGCACGGCTACGTGGTCAAGAACACCTTCATCACCGAGAACGGCGACCCCGGCGCCGCCTTCGGCGGGGTGTGGATCCAGCAGGCCCCCACCAACGCCCTCCTCGTGAACCTGACCGTGGCCGAGAACCAGGCCGCCGACCCCGCGCAAGGTGGCCTGCGCTGTGAGGCCCCGGGTGAGGTGCTCAACACCATCGCCTGGAGCAACGGCGAGGTGAGCGCGGCGGCGGCCGCGGCCTGCGCGTACGCGTACAGCGACGTGGGGCCCCTGGCCGCCGACGCCACCCTCCCCGCCGGCTCCTTCTCGGAGGACCCGGACTTCACCGACGACCACCACCTCGAGCCCGGCTCGCCCTGCCTCGACCGCGGCGACCCCGAGAGCATCGACCGGGGCGACGCCCCGAGCACGGACTACGACGGCGACCCCCGGCCCCAGGGCCCCAACATCGACGTGGGCGCGGACGAGGCGGGCTGACTGCGTCCTGGAGAGCTCGTTGGATGGTGCGCGGACTCCTTGGCACCCAGGCCTCTCTCTGCTGCCTGACGCTGGCGCCCTGAAGCCTGTCTCTGAGGCCTGACGCTGGCGCCCTGAAGCCTGTCTCTGAGGCCTGAGACCGTCGGCGCGGCGGTGGACTCTGGAGCGGCGTCAGGCTTCAGAGACAGGTCTCAGACTCCAGGTCTCAGGCTCGAGGCTCCAGGGTCGCGACCATTGAGGGTCCCATCGGAAGGCGCGAACGCTCCGCTATGGGCGGAGCAGGGCGAAGGCGCGCAGGAAGTTCTCGCCCAGAACCTTCTGGATGCGCGCCTCGCTCCAGCCTCGCTGCAACATGTATTGCACCATCCTCGGGTAGGAGTCGCCGCTCCGCAGGTCCGGGGGCGGGATGATCGCCCCGTCGTAGTCGCTCCCGATCGCGACGAAGTCCTCGCCCACCACGTCGATGACGTGCTGCATGTGCTCGAGGATCATCTGCCCGTCGCGGTGGCCGTGGGCCCCCTTGAGGAAGTGGACCGAGTAGATGATCCCCACCACCCCGCCGGTGTCGGCGATCGCCTTCAGCTGCCGGTCGTCGAGGTTGCGCCAGTGGGGCGTGACCCCCGAGACCCCGGTGTGGGTGTCGATGAGGGGCTGGCTCTTGTCGTGCGCCTCCACCGCGTCCCAGAACCCGTCGGGGTGGACGTGGGCGAGGTCGACGAAGATCCGCTCCTCGTTCAGCTGGGTCACCAGGCGCCGGCCCGCCTCGCTCAGGCCTCGACGGCGGCGCAGGTAGCTCACGGGGGTGGAGGCGGCGCCGACGCGTGAGTTGGTGAGGTGCACCAGGGTCACCCGGGTGAGGAGCCGGTCCGGCACGTCGGCGGGCCCGTTCGGCGCGCCGTCGAAGGCGTTGCCGCCCTGCACCGAGAGCATGATCGCGTGGGCGCCCCGGGCCCGGGCCGCGCGGTACTCGGCGTGGCTCCGGACCAGGGCCAGCGCGCCCTCGGAGGCGTCGACGACCTCGACGAGGCGGGCCACGTTCTCGGTGAAGGCGCGCCACCGCCCGGCCGCGGTGCGCAGGGGGTTCGTGGTGATCGACCACATCCCGCCGGAGAGGCCGGCGTCCTGCATCCGCGGCAGGTCCATGTGCCCGAAGTGCCGACCCCGCAAGATACCTTGCCCGTGCCGCCGCATCGGGTCGTAGCCGAACAGGCGCATCGGGATGAAGGTGTCGAGGTGGAGATCCACCACCTCACACCGCCGGGTCAGCTCCACCGCCGCCTCGCTCACCCCAAGCCGCGCCGCCACCTCCTTGGGCGCCTGCCTCTCCGCCATCTGGCCCGCCGTCATCCCCTCCCCTATCCCACCCAAGCACCACGTTGACCAGGGCCGCCCGACCTCATACGAGTGCCGCGTGGAGCGCCGCGACCTGGCCGCCCGCCTGAAGGAGGCCAAGAAGATCACCCTCGAGGCGGCGCGCCTCGCCCGCCACCACTTCGAGCACCTCCACCGGCTCGAGGTCGAGGCCAAGGGCCTGCAGGACTTCGTCAGCGCCGCGGATCGCGAGGTCGAGGCCCTCCTGTTCGGGCGCCTGGCCGAGGCGTTCCCCGGCGAGGGGTTCCTCGGCGAAGAGGGCGGCCTGCGCGGAGATCCGTCCGCCATCTGGGTCTGCGACCCGATCGACGGCACCACCAACTTCCTGCGCGGCTCTGCCCTGTTCGGGGTCAGCGTCGCCTTCGTGGCCGAGGGCCAGACCCAGGTCGGGATCATCGAGGAGCCCGCCGCCCACCGCACCTACGCCGCGACGCGCGGGGGCGGGGCCGACCTGAACGGCGCGCCGCTGCGTGTGCGGCCCTGCCCGTCGCTCGAGCGCGCGCTGATCGGCCTCGGCTTCAATCTCCGCCAGGACCGCGCCGCGTTCATGGGCGCGATCGAGCGCCTCTTCGACGCCGGGGCGGAGTTCCGGCGGCTCGGCTCCGCCTCCATGGGCCTGGCCAGCGTCGCCGCGGGCCGGCTCGACGCGTTCTGGCAGCTCCACCTCAGCAGCTGGGACGTGCTCGCGGGGCTCCTTCTGGTCGAGGAGGCAGGCGGGGTTGCGTTCGAGTTCCTCGCGCAAGACGGCCTGCTCAACGGCAACCCGGTCCTCGCCGCCGCGCCCGAGATCGCAACCGACCTTGCATCGATCTTGAAGTTCACCTGACGGCCGCTGCCTCGACACGAGGCGTGCCGAGCATCACCTTGACTTCCCTGCGCCCCGAGCGCACGCGCACGCGCGCGTGTTCCTACTTCTCTTCTCAGAACGTAACCCATAGAAAAGATTAGGCTTTTTGTTCGGAGGTGGTTGACCCCGAGGCTGCCTGCGGCTAGGTTGGCGCCATCCCCGCGACCCAGGTCGCGCGGAAATCCGACGAGAGGAGCCCAATGATGCGGACGCAACCACACGATCACCTGAAGCTGGCCGCGCAGCCCAATGGCTGGAGCATCGACGAAGGCTCCTGCCGATTCGGACTCGAGATGTACGGGGTCGTGCGCTCGCGCGATCTCAGCCCCACCCGCTAGCCCCCGGACCTCGTGTCCACGGCGACGGAGTCGGGCCTGGAGTCCGACCCAGCGCGGTGATCTGCGTCACTCGGACTCCCTTGATCATCCCCGCCCGGTGCGTCGTACCGAGGAGGGGGCCGCTCTTCGCGTTCGCCCCATAGGAGATTGGGGGTTCGCGCCCCCACGCCCTGCGTGGGGGACCGTCCGCGGGCGCCGGTGAAGGCGCCCTGCCCCACGTCGGGGTGAGAGTTTGGGGTCAAGAACCCCGGAAAGGAGGTGCCCATGCGGAGTGAAGCACGCACCGAGGCACGCGCCGAGGCGCGCACCCGTGAGCGGGTCCACAGCGAGTGGCGACGCTTCGCGGACTATCGAGAGTTCATGCGCGGGAAGCAGGATGGCCGGCTCGGCTACCCAGCTGCGGGCGTCTCCGTAGCCTACATCGAGGGCTACATCCTGGGGCGCAAGCAGCACCACGGCATCTCGCGCCGGTGAGTATGGCCTCCGCGGGGTTCGACTCCCCGCGGAGGTGAGTTTCGAGGTGATGGCCCCACGACGAAGCTCTGGGGTCTCGCGCCGTCCTCGGACGTCGCCACCTCGCTTTCTTGGAGGCAACAGAATGGAGACGCTGGTCCTCTCACACGCTTACCTCCCGCTGGACCGGGTCCGGTGGGAGCGGGCGGTCGCCCTGTGGATCATGGACAAGGTGGAGATCCTCGAGGAGTACGAGGATCGCGAGATCCACTCCACCAGCCTGGTCATCAAGATGCCGGCGGTGGTGCGGTTCGTCCGCCGGGTCCGGACGCACCTCAAGGGCTTCAAGCTGTCCCGCGAGAACGTCTTCGCCCGTGACAAGGGGCGTTGCCAGTACTGCGGCGCGCGGCTCAGCCGGTCCCAGGCGACCTGGGACCACGTGAAGCCCCGCGCCCAGGGTGGCCTCACGGTCTGGGAGAACATCGTGCTGTCGTGCCTCGACTGCAACCAGCAGAAGGGTTGCCGGACGCCGGAGCAGGCGGGGATGCGGCTGTTGACCCGGGCGATCCAGCCCCGGGCGCTGCCGCCCACCTTCGCGGTGACCCTCCCCGGCCCCCGCGAGGTGCCGGAGTCATGGCGGCAGTACCTGTTCGACCTGACCTACTGGCACTCGGATCTCGAAGACAAGAACTGAGCCCCGGGCAGGGGCTCGCATGCGCATCGTGAACGGCATCTGAAGGTTCCAAACGGGGCGCAGGTCATCGCAAGTTGGCCTGCGCCCCAGGAGGATCAGCGCCTTCGCTCGAACTCCCGCACGTCCACCGTCCGCCCGGTGGCCAGGGCCAGCAGGGCCGCCTCGGCCAGGGCGAGGGCCTGGCGCCCGTCGTGCGGCCCCACCAACAGCGGCGTCTCGTCGTCCGACAGCGCGGCGAAGAAGTGCGACAGCTCCCGCACGTAGGCCTCCCGGTAGCGCTCCAGGAAGAAGTAGGGCGGCCGGTCCTCGGCCACCCCGTCCTCGCTCCAGCGCCGCACCGTGGTCTGGCGCCAGTTCCCCGCCTCGACCATCCCGTGGGCCCCGAGCACCTCGATCCGCTGATCGTAGCCGTACACCGCGCGCCGGCTGTTCGAGATGTGGGCGATCGCCCCCGACGCCGCCTTGAGCACCACCACCGCGGTGTCCACGTCGCCCAGCTGCGAGGCTTCTGGGCTCACCAGGGCCGACGCGGTGGCGCTGACCGCCACCGGCTCCTCACCGAGGAGCCAGCGGGCCATGTCGAGGTCGTGGATCATCATGTCGCGGAACAGGCCGCCCGAGCGCGCAAGGTAGTCTGCGTCCGGGGGCCTCGGGTCGCGGCTGGTGATGCTCACCAGCTCCACTCGCCCGACCGCCCCCGCCGCGAGGTCCGCCTTCACCTTGGCGAAGGATGGGTCGAAGCGCCGGTTGAAGCCCACCATGAAGGGCACCTGGGTGCGCTCCACCACGTCCAGGGCCTCGTCTACCCGGCCCAGATCGAGGTCGATCGGCTTCTCGCAGAAGATCGCCTTCCCCGCCCGCGCCGCCCCCATGATCAGGGGCACGTGGCTGGGGGTCGAGGACGCGACCACCACCGCCCCCACCGAGGAGTCGCCGAGGGCGACCTCCTCGTCCACCGCCTCCGCCCCGAGCGCCTCGGCCACGTTCTTGGCCACCTCGGGGTCCTCGTCCACCACGTAGCGCAAGCGCGCCTGCGGATTGCTCGACACGTTCTCGGCGTGGATACGCCCGATGCGCCCCGCCCCGAACACCGCCACTTCGATCATCGCGGTACCTCCAGGCGGCCCTGGCTCGGCAGGGCCTGGTGCAGATGGTCCACCCGCATCACCTCGATGCCCAGCCCGCACATGTCGCCACCGCCCCCGGGTGGGGTCGATGTGGACGAGGTGGGCCCATGGCGCCGCTCATAACACGACCCGACCCGGCGCGCCCCGGTGGCGATCCCCGGCCACATGCAATAGCCTCCGCCGCGATGCGAGCCGACAAGAACGCCCTCCTCACCGCGCCGCTCCTGGCGGCGGTGGTGGCCACCGCCTGCACCAAGACCGAGGCGCCCCCCGCCGTCCCGAGCGAGCCCCCGAAGGCGGCCATCCAGGCCGTCCCCAGCCTCGACAAGCTCGAGCGCCAGGACTTCAACCGCCTGGCCGTCCTCGTCTACGCCCCGGTGTTCTGGCGCGCCGACGCGAACGGGAACAAGGCGGTGGACCCGGACGAGGTGGCGATCCTGCACGGGTTCGGCGACGGGAGCCGGGCGGCGTGGGTCAAGGACGGCGCCTTCACCCCCAAGTTCCTGTCCACCTACCAGGAGATGATGAAGGTGAAGGCCCAGGGCCCCACCCTCCCGGCCGAGCCCAAGGAGCGCGCCCGCCGGATGAAGGTGGTGGAGGAGCTCAACCAGGGCACCCCCACCCTGGTCGAGAACTCGTTCGTGGGTGGCTCGGCCCAGGACCGCGCCATCGTCGAGCACGTCCTGCAGGCCTCCTTGCTCATCGAGCAGATCTTCGCCCGCCAGACCGGGGCGGCCGGCCTCGACGCCAAGATCCCGGCTGACGACCCGGCCAGCCACTCCGTCTTCTACCGGAACCAGGGCCCGTGGTGCGTGGCCCCCAAGACCGAGGCCGACCCCGAGTGCAACGCCTCCCCCGACTTCCCCCCGCGGCTGAGCGGCCTGTACCCGGCCGACATCCAGGAGGACGGCTTCTGCGAGGCGCTGGCCAAGAGGAAGGACGCCGACCAGCTCATGCACCAGTTCTACGCGGTCGAAGGCTCGGGCGCCGATCTCAAGGCGGTGCCGTACAACTTGGCCTACAAGGACCTGATGGAGGGGGTGAGCAAGGAGCTCACCGCCGCCGCGGACGCGATCAAGAGCGAGGACGAGGCGCCCTTCAAGGCCTACCTCGAGGCGGCAGCGCAAGCGTTCTTGACGAACGACTGGCTCCCCGCGGACGAGGCGTGGTCCAAGATGAACGTCAACAACTCGAAGTGGTACCTGCGCATCGGGCCGGACGAGGTCTACTTCGAGCCCTGCTCGCGCAAGGCCGGCTTCCACACCGGCTTCGCCCTCATCAACCAGGACTCCCTCACCTGGCAGAAGAAGCTCGACCCGGTGAAGGCCGAGCTGGAGCAGACCCTCGCCGAGCTCGCGGGCAAGCCGTATCAGGCGCGGGACGTCGCCTTCCACCTCCCCGACTTCATCGACATCATCCTGAACGCGGGCGACGCGCGCTCCCCCCACGGCGCCACCATCGGCCAGAGCCTGCCGAACTGGGGTCCGGTGGCCAACGAGGGCCGCGGCCGCACCGTGGCCATGACCAACCTCTACACCGACGCCGACAGCAAGGCGGAGCTCACCAAGCAGGCAAAGTCCATCCTCTGCGCCGACACCATGGCCACCTTCGTGTCCGACCCAGGGCCCCAGGTGATGAGCACGGTGCTGCACGAGGCCGCCCACAACCTGGGCCCGGCCCACGAGTACAAGGTGAAGGGCAAGACGGCTTCCCAGATCTTCGGCGGCCCGATGGCGAGCACCATGGAGGAGCTCAAGGCCCAGACCGCGGCCCTCTTCTTCACCGACTGGCTGGCCGACAAGGGCATCATCGAGAAGAGCCTGCGCGACCAGGCCCACATCCGCGATCTCGTCTGGGCGTTCGGCCACATCTCCCGCGGCATGTACGCGGCCGGCAACAAGCCCAAGCCCTACAGCCAGCTCGCCGCCATCCAGCTCGGCTACCTGAAGAAGGAGGGCGTGGTGACCTGGCGAGCCGACGAGAAGGCGGCCAACGGTGAGGACGTGGGCTGCCTCGCGGTGGACCTGCCGGCCTTCCCCGCCGCGGCCAAGAAGCTCATGACCACGGTGGCCGGCGTCAAGGCGCGCGGCGACGTGAAGGGGGCCGAGCAGCTCAAGGCGGAGTTCGTGGACGCCGAGGCGAGCCAGGCCCTGTTGAACGCCATCCAAGAGCGCTGGCTCCGCGCCCCGAAGGCCAGCTTCGTCTACTCAGTAGACCTCTAGCGCAAGAGCTCCTTCGCCAGGTGCGCCCCGAGGCGCGCCATCCCCTTCCGCAAGAGCGCTTGCCCGCCCGGGCTGTCCAAGAGGTCCCGGGCCTCGCCGCTCGCCACCCCCGCCCCCGCGTCCAGGGCCACCGAGAGCGCCACCCACTCCCCCTCGTCCACCGACTTCATGGGGGCGGCCTTGAACTTCTTGTTCTTGGCCAGGCGCTTGGCGATGTGCTCCACCAGCGCGGCCTCGTCCATGCCCGCCTTCTCGGCCTCCGCCGCCCGCCAGGTGGCTTGCTGGATCTGATCGAGCAGGCTCAGGTCCCTCAGCGCCTGCTCCAGGCGCTGGTAGGCCTCGTTGGGATCGAGGTTCTTCAGCTTGGCGTAGGTGGGCGCCACGAGCTCCGGCAGGGCGGAGCGGGTCACCAGGGAGAGGAAGCGAGGGCTCGGGCGGCTCACGCGGGCATGGTACGCCGAGGTTAGAACCGGATGTCCACCGGCTCGTCCTCGCCCCCGGGGGCCTGGGCCAGGCGCATCCGCACCGGCGTGCCCACTTCGACCACGGGGCGAGCCCCGACCGCGCCCCGCGCGGGCGGCGGGGCGTCCCGCACCACCACGTCGGTGAGGCCGGGACCATCCGCAGACTCCGGGGTGAACACCAACAGGGCGGTGCCCACCACCGTCAGCGCCGCCGCCGCCCAGCTCAGGCGCATCGACCAGCGCACCCGGCGGGCGACCTGCCGCGCCATGGC
Organism: Deltaproteobacteria bacterium; assembly: GCA_020632995.1. GTDB lineage: Bacteria > Myxococcota > Kuafuiibacteriia > Kuafuiibacteriales > Kuafuiibacteriaceae > JACKEN01. The sequence continues at coordinate 115,608 of JACKEN010000015.1, forward strand.
CTCGGTCCAGGCCGGGTCTCGCGGCGCGCTCAAAGTGCGTCCTCCATCCACGGGGCCAGGGCCACCCGGAGCTGAGCCCGGGCCCGCTGGAGATCCTTGCGGATCGCCACGTCGGTCTTGCCGAACACCTCACCGAGCTCCGCCGCCGACAGGTGGGCGAAGTAGCGCAGCGACACCAGCTCCCGCGGGTAGTCGTCCAGTTGCGCCACCGCGGCGGACACCCGACGCGCGTCCTCGGCGCTCGCCAGGTGCTGATCCGGGGCGTCCTCCGGGGGCCCGGCCGCGTCCCAGCCCTCCTCGAGGAGGGCCTCGCGCCGGACCTTGCGCTTGTGGTCGATCGCCACCCGGAGGGCGATGCGCACCAGCCAGGGGAACGCGCGGTGCTCGTCCATCAGCTGGTCCGCGCGGTCGATGGCGCGGAGCAAGGTCTCTTGCACCACGTCCTCGGCCAGCCCGGGGTCGCGGTGGGTCGCCTCGACCGCCGCCCACAGCCGCGGCCCATGCCGGGCGAGGAGCTCGCGGCAGGCCCGCTCGTCGCCCCGCTTGGCCTGACCGAGGAGCGCGCCGTCGCTCATGGCCTCCCAGCGCGCGGCGCGGCGCCCCAACAGGCGCGACGCCCAGCCCTGGAACCCGGGGGCGGCGACCGCGGCGGCCATGCTCAGAACCTGAACCCGAGGTGGGCGCTCGCCATCACCCGCCGGCCGTCCCAGCGGTTGTTCACCGGCTCGAGGTCGGCCTCGTCGTCGCGGCCGGTGCCGCGGATGAGGCTGTAGCGGAACAGCTCCACCGGGTACCAGCCCGCGTCGATGCCGCCGAAGAAGCGCTTGATGTGGATGTTGAAGCCGCCACCGAGCCGGAAGTACCCCGCCCCACCCCGCTCGTCCCCGTCCCGGAAGTTCACGTCGTAGCCGAAGTGGGCGCCGCCCAGGGTGGCGTAGAGGTCGAACATCGTCTTCGGGAGCAGGTGCGCGGTGAGGGAGAGCTCCTCCATGTGCACCGCGCCGCCGGTGGCGGTCTTGGGGCTGATGTCGCGGTCGATCGCCCAGTTGTTGGCGTCGAAGAAGTTCCAGTTCCCCGCCGCGCCGCTGCCCATGGGCGCGTTGCCGAAGGTCCCCAGGTGGCCGACCAGACGCACCCCGAAGGTGTCCGAGGCCATCGCCTCGCCGCCCAGGCCGACGAAGCCGCCCGCGTCGTAGCTCCCCGCGCTCAGCCAGACCAGCAGGTCACCTTGCGCCACGTGGGAGGGCCGGTTCCACCAGCTCTTCTTGGGCTGGGTCACCACCTGCGGCGCAGGCGGGCTTGCGGGCACCGGCGCCACGCCCATCGGCGCGGCGGGCGCCGCGGGAGCCGCGGGCGCGGCCGGAGCAGCCGGGGCCGCGGGGGCGGCCGGCGCAGGGGGCACCTTGCCGTGGCGCACCTCCTCCCGCTCCAGCTCGTCGAACATGTCGTCGGCGTGGGCGCGGACCGCGTCCTCGTCGCTCACCGGAGCGGCCATGGTGGGCGCAGGGGCGGGGGCGGCGGGGGCGAAGAAGTCGTCGGCGCCGTCCTCCATCACCTCGACCTCCACCGGCGGCTCGGCCCGCGCGGCCACGGGGGCGGCCAGGAGGGCGGCCAGGGTCAGGGCGTGCATGGCACGAAGCTGCATCACTTACCTCGGGAGACGGAGGCGGAGGCCGCCACCGGGGAGAGGCCCTGGCGCAGGGAGGCCAGGACCTGGTCCAAGAACTGCTTCTGTTGCTCGGGGGTGGCGTCGGGCTGGGCGAGCCGGGCCTCCACCCCGAAGAACCAGGGGCCGCGCTGCCACAGCATCACGTAGCGCCCCTTCTTGCGGAAGAACCAGTGGGCGCCCTGCCCCAGGTCGCTCTTCACCGAGAGCTCGACCCCGGCGCGGTCCTCGACCGACTCCACCTGGCCCCACAGGGCGGTGGCGGTGTCGTCGTCCACCAGGCGCACCCCGGTGAGGAGCACGGAGCCGGTGTCGCCGCGGTAGCCGCGCTGAAAGGCACCTTGCACCTTGTCGGAGACGAAGGAGAGGCGGGTCACGCCGCCCACCACCACCTGGGGCGGCCGCTCCACGAAGCGCTTCACGGTGAGCCCGAGGCCCGGGTGCCAGCCCCGGAGGTCGCGGACGTCGAGGGTGTCGGGGGGCGCGAAGCGGTCGAACGCGAGCACCGAGCGCATCAGGGCCACCGCCCCGTCGCCGGGCACGGTGGGGGCCTGCACCAGCACCGTCCCGGAGGCCAGCTTGCGCCGCTCCCCCGGGCCCATCCCCTGCCCGTGCACGTGCACGCCCTCCATCGCGACCTCCGCTGGCAAGTGGGCCTGCGGATCCACCTTGAGGCCGCCCCGCACCAGGTTCACCGAGCCCAACACCAGGGCGTCGGGGCCGATGTGGACCTCGGAGTCCACCGCGAACACGTGCCCGCGCACGACCCCGTCCAGCTCCAGGCTCCCGCCCAGCACCAGCAGGTCGCCCACCGCGCGGTCCACCGGAATGTCGACCCGCTCGTCCACCACCCGGAGGTAGGGGGGCTCGGCTCGAGCGACGCCGGCCGAGACCACCAGGGTGACGAAGACGCCGAGGGGCATGGCGTACTTCCGCCTCATCACCCCCTAGACGGCCAGAGGCTGAGGGGCGTGACAACCTGCGGACGGGCAGTGCGTGCGCTCACGCCACTGAACGGACGGCCAGAGAAGGCGTTACCCGAAGGCCGTGACCTGCAGCCTGAGCAGCACCTGGAGCCCGAGCCCTGAAGCCTGTCTCTGATGCCTGAAGCCGACTGCACAGCCGCCGGCGAGAGGAGGAGCACCCCGTAGAGCGCAGGCTTCAGAGACAGGTCTCGGGCAACAGGCACGAGGCTCCAGGCCGCAGACTTCAGGCACCTGATGAGAGCAGGCTGGCTGCCCCGTCTCAGCCGGCCTTGATGGCCGCGTTGAGGTCGATGAGGGCCTTCTTGGCGTCGCCGAAGAACATCAGGGCGTTGTCGGCCGCGAAGAGCGGGTTGGGGATACCCGCGAAGCCCGGGCTCAGGGAGCGCTTCACGATGATGACCGTCCGGGCCTTGTCGACGTCCAGGATCGGCATCCCGGCGATCGGGCTCTTCGGGTCGGTGCGGGCCACCGGGTTCACCACGTCGTTGGCGCCGATGACGATGACCACGTCCACCTGCTCGAAGGTGGGGTTGATCTCGTCCATCTCCTTGAGCGCCTCGTACGAGATGTCGGCCTCGGCCAGGAGCACGTTCATGTGCCCCGGCATACGGCCGGCCACCGGGTGGATACCGAACTCCACCGTGATGCCGCGGTCGGTGAGGAGGTTGGTCAGGTCACGCACCGCGTGCTGGGCCTGCGCCACCGCGAGGCCGTAGCCGGGGACGATCACCACCCGCTGGGCCATCTCGAGCATCATCGCCAGCTCCTCCGCCGACGTCGCCTTGATCTTGCCCGCGTAGACGTCGTCGGCGCTCGGGCCGCTCGAGGTGTCCATGGTGCCGAAGAGCACCGCCCACAGGCTCCGGTTCATGGCCTTGCACATGATGGAGGTGAGGATGATGCCCGACGCGCCCACCAGGGAGCCGGCGATGATCAGCACGTTGTTGTCGAGCACGAACCCGGTCGCGGAGGCCGCGATGCCCGAGTACGAGTTCAACAGCGCGATGACCACCGGCATGTCGGCGCCGCCGATCGGGGTGGTGAGGAAGATGCCCAGGATGCCGCCGAGCGCCGCGATCACCCAGTACATCTGGACCTGGCTGGGATCGACGCAGACGTAGGCGCCCACGACGGCCGAGCCCGCGAACAGCAGGACGTTGAAGACCGACTGCCCGGGGAACTTCTTGATCTTGTCGATGGCCTTGATCTCTTGGAGCTTGGCGAAGGCGATCAACGACCCGGTGAAGGTCACCGCGCCGATGATGCCCGAGGCCACCGTCGCCACCAGGAGCTGCATGCTGGGCCCGGGGGCCGTCGTCCCGAGGGCAGCGGTGACCTTGGCCACCGCCTCGCCCACCGCGCCCGGCGGCAGCTGTTCCTGCGTCTCGTAGAGGGCGGCGCCGGCCACCAGCACCGAGGCGATGCCGCCGAAGCCGTTGAAGAGGGCCACCAGCTGCGGCATGGCGGTCATCTCGATCTTCACCGCCATGATGACGCCGATGAGGGTGCCGATGGCGAGGCCGAGGATGATCCACTTGAAGTCCACGACGTTCCGGTCGAGGAGCGTCACCACCATGGCGATGAGCATGCCCAAGCCGCCCAGGAAGTTGCCCCGCACCGCGGTCTTCGGGTGCGAGAGCCCCTTGAGGCCAACGATGAACAAGACCGACGCGATGAGGTACGCGATGTTGATGATGGTCGGGTGCAGATGCATGACGCCTAGCCCTTCCGCTTGAACATGCCGAGCATGCGGTGGGTCACCATGAACCCACCCACCACGTTGAGGGTGGCGAAGATCACCGCGGCGAAGCCGAGGTACTTGGCCAGCTCACCGTGCTCGGCGCCGGCCGAGATGATGGCGCCGACGATCGTGATGCCGCTGATGGCGTTGGAGCCGGACATCAGCGGGGTGTGCAAGGTAGGCGGCACCTTCGTGATGAGCTCGTTCCCGAGGAAGAGCGCCAGCACGAAGATGGTGATGGAGCCGACGAGCATGTTGAGCGCGTCCATGGATCAGGCCTCCTTGTCCCCGGCCGCCTCGGCCGGCGCCATGCCCAGGATCTCGCGGACCCTCGCGTGCACGACCTTGCCCTCGTAGGTCACCACCACGCCGGACGTGATCTCATCGGCCATGTCCAGCTTCAGGGCGCCCTCCTTGTTCACGAGGTGGCCCAGCAGCGTCGCCACGTTCTTCGAGTACATCTGGCTCGCGTGCTGCGGGACGGTGGTGGCGATGTTGGTGGGGCCGTAGATGGTCACGCCACCGACGTCCACCTCCTCGTCGGCCTTGGTCAGCTCGCAGTTGCCGCCGCGCTCCGCCGCGAGATCCACGATCACCGAGCCGGGGACCATCCCCTTCACCATGTCCGCGGTGACCAGCACCGGGGACTTCTTGCCCGGGATGGCGGCGGTGGTGATCACGATGTCGCTCTCTGCCACCACCTTGGCCATCAGCTCCCGCTGCTTCCGGTAGAACTCCTCGCCCAGGGCCTTGGCGTAGCCGCCCTTGTCCTCGGCCTGCCCGGCGTCCACCTCGAGCTCGACGAACTTGGCGCCCACCGACTGGACCTGGTCCTTCACCGCGGGGCGCACGTCGTAGGCGGACACCACCGCGCCGAGGCGCTTGGCGGTGGCGCAGGCCTGCAGGCCCGCCACGCCCACGCCGATGACGAAGACCTTGGCCGGGGCCAGGGTGCCCGCGGCGGTCATCATCATCGGGAACATCTTCGGCAGCTTCATCGCGGCCGAGAGCACCGCCTTGTAGCCGGCGATGGTGGCCATGGACGACAGGGCGTCCATACTTTGGGCCCGGGTGATGCGGGGGATGAGCTCCATCGCGACCAGGATCGCGCCCTTGTCGGCGTAGGCCTGGGCGGCGTCGCTCTTCGAGAGCGGGTCTGCGAAGCCGATGACGATCTGGTTCGGCTTGAGGAGGGGAAGGTCGGCCTTTCCGCCCTCGAGGTTCGCGCCCAAGGTGCGAACCTGGGTGATGATGTCGGCCTTCTCGAAGACCTCCTGGCGCGACACGATCTTCGCGCCCTTGTCGAGGTACATCTGGTCGGTGAGCCCGGCCGCAAGGCCCGCCCCCGTCTCCACCAGCACCTCGAGCTTGGTCTGCTTCGTCAGTTGCGGGATGACCGCAGGGATCAACGCGACCCGGTTCTCACCGGCAAACGACTCTTTCGGGACACCTACGAGCAAGACGTGCGCCCTCCTGTGCTCGGGGGCCTAACGCGTTCCGACACCGGAGTCCAATCCCGCCCCGGCCATCCCGTCCAAGGCCGAAACAGTCAACTTCATGTGAGAAAATACCTACCCAGCTTGGAGGGCGTCGGGGACCAGGAGGACCTTCCCCACGTTCTTGCGGTCGTGGATGTACTGGTGGGCCTCGGCCGCCCGGCTGAAGGGGAACGCGGTGTCGACGTGGGGCCGCAGGACGCCTTGCGCCCACAGCTCGAGGAGCGCCTCGAGCCAGGCCACCATCTTGTCCTCCTCGCCCCACAGCCGCCCCATGTTCACGCCCATCACGCCCTTGTTGGCGTTGATGACCCGCACCGGGTTGAACAGGAGCCACGGGGTCTGGCCGAGGTTCTTCAGGGTGGCGAGGAGCGAGCGCTTGTTCCCCGCCGCGTTGGCCGAGAAGCCGAAGCAGACCAGGCGCCCGGCCGAGCCCAGCAGCTCGAAGCTCTTCCGCCACGACTCCCCGCCCACCGGATCCAGCACGAGGTCGAAGGGCGGGCCGTCCTTCAGGGCCTCGTGGAAGTCCACCTGGGTGTAGTCGACCAGCTCGTCGTAGCCGCGCGCCTTCAGGAAGGCGTGCTTGCCGGCGGAGGCGGTGCCCACCGCCACCCCGCCCCGCCACTTCACGAGGTCGAGGGCGGCGAGGCCCACCCCGCCGCCGGCGGAGTGGATCAGCACGCGGTCACCCTCGCGCACCCGGCCCATGGCCTCGCACATCATCCACGCGGTGAGCCCGGTGACCACGAGCGAGGCGCCCTCCTGGGCCCCGAGCCCCTCGGGTCGCAGGAGGGCTTGCTTGCTCTTCACCACCACGTGGCTCGAGTAGCCGCCGAAGGCGGTGGCGGCGAGCACCGGCTGCCCCACCCGGGCGGGGTCCACGCCCTCCCCGACCGCGTCGATGGTGCCCCCGACCTCGTAGCCCACCACCGCGGGGAGCGGCGGCGCGTCCGGGTACACGCCGATGCGCGCCATGAGATCGGCGAAGTTGATCCCCGCCGCCTCCACCTGGATGCGGACCTGCCCCGGCCCCGGCTCGGGATCCGGCGCGCTGCGGACCTCCATCACCGAGGGCGGACCGATGCGGGGGATGACGACCTGCTCCATGCCTCCCCGTAGCGCAAACGGGGCGGCCAGTCAGTATCAGCGCTTGCGGAGGCCGGCGTTGCGCCGGGCCTCGTCGGCCACGCGGGCCTTCGACGCGGCCCAGCCGCAGATCGGGCAGGTGGAGAGGTCGTGGTAGAGGGCCGGGCAGTGCTCCCGGCCGAAGTAGATGATCTGCAGGTGGAGCTTCGACCAGCTGTCGCGGGGGAAGGCGCGCTTCAGGTCGGCCTCGGTGTGGTCGGGCGTCCTGCCCTTCGACAGGCCCCAGCGGGCGGCCAGCCGGTGGATGTGGGTGTCGACCGGGAAGGCCGGCTGGCCGAAGGCCTGGGCCATCACCACGTTCGCGGTCTTGCGCCCCACCCCGGGGAGCTGCACCAGCTGGTCGAAGTCGTCGGGGACCCGGCCCCCGTGCTCCGCCACCAGCGCCTGCCCCAGCCCCACCAGCGCCTTGGCCTTCTGGGGCGCGAGGCCGACCTCACGGATGATCTCGCGCACCGCCTCCACCGACATCGCGCCCAGCTTGGCGGGGGTGTCGGCCACCGCGAACAGGCGCGGGGTCACCTGGTTCACCTTCTTGTCGGTGGTCTGGGCCGAGAGCACCACCGCGACGGTGAGGGTGAAGGGGTCCTCGTGGGTCAGCGGGATGTCGGGCTGCGGGTACAGCGCGTCCAGGATCGCCTGGATCCGCGCCGCCTTCTCGGCCCGCTTCACGTCTCCACCATGATGCAGGGCCCGGCGACCACCTCGGCCCCGAGCCCCTGGGCCGCCGTGACCGTGGGCCGGTCGTAGGCGCCCGGTTGGTACCACAGCACCTCGGCCAGGCCGGGGGTCAGCGCCTCGGTCACCGCCCGCGCCACGTGGGGCGGCACCACGAAGTCCACGATGTGGATGGGTCCGGGCACCGCGGCGAGGTCGGCGTAGCAGGGCAGGCCCTCCACCTCGTCCAGGCTCGGGTTCACCGGGATCACCGGGTAGCCTTTTCGCACGAGGTCCCGAAGAATGATGTTGCCGTACTTGTGGCGGGCCTCGCTGGCCCCTACCAGGGCGACACGAACCTCATGCGGGTCACGACGAAGCAGCTCGAGCACCTTGGCCGGCAACATGGCCTTCACCTTGTGCCACAGCGGCACCGCCTCCGCCCAGCCCTCCCGCTGGTGCTGGCGCTCCTCGGCTCAGCGTGCGCTCATGCGCCGGTGGGGCCCGACCTGAGCATTCCCCCCGGCCCCCTGGCCGAGGCCTGGCGCCTCCCGGCCCGGATCCTGGACGGCAAGACCGGGGCGGAGCTGGACGAGGCGGCGCTCCTGGCCCGGCTGATGGACGCGCGGGTGATCTACGTGGGCGAGAAGCACGACCGGGCGTGGGACCACGCGGTGCAGGTCGGGATCATCGATCGCGTGTACCGGCAGGACCCGTCCCTCGCGGTGGGGATGGAGATGTACAAGCGCCCGTTCCAGAAGTGGGTGAGCGACTACGTGGCGGGGCGCATCGACGAGGGCAAGATGCTGGACAAGACCGAGTGGGAGAAGCGGTGGGGCTTCGACTTCGCCCTGTACCGACCCATCTTGGAGTACGCGCGGCAACACAGCCTGCCGGTGCTGGCCCTCAACTCGCGGGACGAGATCACCCGCCAGGTCGCGCGGGAGGGCCTCGACAGCCTGGAGCAGGTCGACCGGGAGACCCTCCCCGAGCTCGACCTCGACGTCGCCTCCCACCGGGCCCGCCTCGAGGAGATCTTCTCCGAGCACTCCCACGGCCACGGCAAGCTGGCCTTCGAGGGCTTCTACACCGCCCAGGTCATCTGGGACGAGACGATGGCCCACGAGGTCGCGGCCGAGCTCACGAGCGAGGGCGCGCCCCACCGGGTGGTGGTGCTCGCGGGGAGCGGGCACGTCCGCTACCGGGACGGCATCCCGGACCGGGCGGCCCGACGGGGCGCCGAGCCGTACCTGACCATCCATCCGCTGGTGATCGAGGACGGGGAGGACGAGGCAGAGGAGGTGCAGGCCGCGTTGACCGAGGGCGACGCGGACCTGCTGTGGGTGATGCGACCGAACTGAGCGGCCTGTGCCTCGTACCCTGAGCCCTGTCTCTGTGGCCTGGATCTCTGAGGCCTGGTCCCTGAGCCCCGATGCCTGTCTCTGAGACCTGAACCCGGCGGCGCGTTGGCGCCGACGTCAGGCTTCAGAGACAGGTCACAGGCCGCAGGCGTCAGGCCGCAGGCGTCAGGCCGCAGGCGTCAGTCGCAGGCCTTCGGGCGCTACGGCTTCGGGGCCTCTTCGGCCGGGGCGGCGGGGGCCTCGGGGATCTTCACGTGGGCGGGGGCCATCTCGCCCAGCACCTCGACGCTCTTGGCCGGCGCGGGCAGGTACTTGTCGAGGGACCCGATGTACCAACCCACCGCGAGGGCGATGATCACCAGCACCACGGCATAGAAGCCCCACGGACGCCGCTTCTCCGCGAAGGGATCCGCGAGGTCGCGGCTGGCGCCCTTGGGGAGCTCGGCGAGCGCGGTGAGGGAGCGGCCGAGCGGCACGTTCACCTTGGCCAGCGCGTTCACCGCCCAGCCGTTCGCGTCGAGGAGCGGGCCGAGGTTCCGGTTCCGCAGCTTGAGCCACGCGATGGCCATCGACGGGCCCGAGATCACCAGCAAGAGCGCGAGCACCCCGAGCGGCATCCAGATCCCGAGGCCGAAGAAGGCCTCCAGCATCGCGCCGAACGCGGCCACGATGCCGCCGACGCCGACGCCGAGGGCGGCGACCACGCCGATGTCCAGCTTCTTGGGGGCGGCCGGCGCCTCGGGCTTGCCGTCCGCGGCGGCCTCCACCTTCCCCGCCGCCGCCTTCATCTTGGCGTCCGACTCCGCCTCGGCCGCGGCGGCCCGCTTGTTGATGAAGTCCTCGATCATCCGGAGGAACTTCTTGTACGGGCTCCAGAACGCCTGCTTGATGCTGATCGGGGCGTCCACGATCTTGGTGATGGTGGCGTCCCAGTCCCCGCCGTCACGGTCGTAGAACACGCCGTTGCGGCCGACCATGATGTTGTCCACGTCGCCGTCGGTGACCGCGGCCGCGATCGACATCGTCTTCCCCTTGGCGTTCTTGCAGTCGCAGTAGACCAGGTAGGTCTTCGCGTGGGGCGCCATGGTGCCGTGCTTGGCCGGGTTCGCCACCCGGATGCACAGGTCGAGGGCCCGCTGGTCCAGGTAGAGGGTGCCCGCCTGGAAGGTCGCCTTGCCGGTGCGGGAGTAGAAGTCCCTGAACGCCACGAAGTTGTTGGCCAGGGTGAAGAGGTCCCGGTTGTAGAGCACCAGGCGCTTCACCTTGTCGATCGCCGCCCACAGGGGCTCGGTCTCCTTCTCCTTGGTCAGCAGCCCCTCGAGGTCTGCCTTGGCGTTGGAGGTGAGCAGCGCCCGCACCCGGTCCGCACCGAGCTTCTCGACCGAGGCCCCGGCCTTGGCCCCCATCCACTTGTCGAAGGGGGCCAGCTTGGCCTTGATCGCCTCCCAGCCCTCGGGGTCCAGGGTGTCCCGGTCACCGAGGATCGGCAGGACAGCCTGCGTCTTGAGCGCGGCCATGCGCGCGGCCCAGGCCGGGTTCACGCCCGAGCCCAGCGGCACGGTGGGCTCCACGCCCGCCTCGCCCTTCACGTGGGCGAGGGGGAAGTGCTCGATCTGCGCGCCGCTCGCGGCCAGCTGCTGGGCGGCGACCTCGACGAAGTCCTTCTCGTCGCGCTGCACCGCGGCCAGGGCGCGGGCATCGTAGGCCGCGATCCGACACCGGCCGAAGTAGTCCTCGACCTTGTCGCGCACCGCCACGAAGGCGGCGTGAGCGGCGGCGGTGCCGTCGCCCAGGGTCTTGACGTCCTCACCCGCGCCTGCGTCAAGCCAGCCTGCGTAGGCGGTCATCGCCTCGAACACCGCCTTGAGGTTGTCGGCGTTGAAGCCTGGCTTGCCCGAGCGGTCCTGGGGCGGCGCCTCGACGCACGACAGCACGTCCTCGGCCGCCTTCTTGGTGTCCGGATCCTCGGCCGCCTCGGGGGTCACGATGCCATCCCCGTTGAAGTGGTGCGCCGCGAACGCGGTGAGCGCGGCGTCGAGGTCCGCCACGGCCATGGCGGTGGCGTCGCCCTTGCCCAGGTGGCTGAGCATGGTCTTGGCGGTCTGGTGCAGGAGCTTGCCCTCGTCGTTCCCGGTGTCGATCGCAGCGAGGTTCAGGCTGTCGCCGCGCCGCACCAGCTCCTCGGGATCCTTCAGCACCGAGCCCACCCACTTCGCGGCGGCGATCAGCTCGTTGGCGCGGACCCGACCGTCCTTGTCCTCGTCCACCAGGGCCAGGGTGCGGGCGTCGAGCTCGAGCCCCTCGACCGGGCACGCCAGGGCCACCCAGAGCTTCTGATCCAGCTCGCCGAGGGCGAGCAGGTCCTTGGCGGTGCTCAGGTTGACCTGATCGACCCCGCCGGCACGGAAGAAACGAAATGCGTGCGCCATGATGTTCTCCTCGCGGCGGCCCCAGGGCCGCCCGGCGCAGCATGTACCACTTCAGCACCACGCCGAGTAGTGTCCCAGTTGGTACGCAAGGGCATGCGCCGCACGTACACCGCGAGCGCAGGGAGGGTTGACGGGCGCCGGGCCGGCTCAGACGCGCAGCGGGATGCCGAGGCTGGCCAGGCTCACCGCGGAGTCGGCGGCGGCGGCCTGCGCGCTGCCCGCCACTCGAGCCGCGCCCACTCCGTAGCGCTGGGCCGCGGCCCGGGCCTGATCCAGGTAGCCCTCCACCTGGTCGGTGCTCAGGGCGACGCCGTCGGCGCTCCGGTAGCGGGTCATCATGTCCCGCGCGAGCGACACCAGCGCGTCGAGGTCGGCGTGGGCCCACGGGGTGTCCGGCGGGGCGCGGACCTCGGCCGGATCGAGGCCCGCCGCCTGCAGGGCGGCGTCGTCCGCCACGTTCTGGTTGATCCAGGGGTAGAGGGACTTGGGGTCGGTGCCCGCGACCTTCTTCATGATGCCCAGGGCCTGCTGGAGGGCCGGCCCGGCTCCGGAGCCGCCGCCCTGGATGGTGGGGATCAAGCTCGCCAGCCGGTACACGTCGGGCCCGTACTGGTTCTGGGCCGCGCGGGCCGCGTTGGCGTCGCCGCCGGTGCGGACCATGGCCTCGTTGTAGACCTCCCGCATCCCGGCCTGGGCGTTGGCCACCGCCTGCGCCGCCACGTCGGGATCGCCGGTGCGGGCGAGGACGTCCCGGTAGAGCGCGCCCTGCGGCGTGTTGGCGGCGGGGACGCTCCCCGCGCCGGTGACCTGGGTGGCCATGGGTTCACTATAGGTGATGCGAGGTGCTGGATCTGTGACCGAGGTGCCGATTCCGGAACTTTGATGTACAGGGCCCCATGGCGTTTGCACTGATTACCGGCGCGTCTGCAGGCATCGGTAGGGAACTTGCCCACCTCTTCGCCCGGGATGGGCACGACGTGGTGCTGGTGGCCCGCTCGAAGGACAAGCTGGAGGCCCTCGCGGCCGAGCTGCGAGGCGCCCACGGCCGGACCGCGCACGTGGTGCCGGCCGACCTCGCCGACCCCGCCGCGCCCACCGCCATCTTCGCCGCGGTGGAGACGCTCGGGGCAGAGGTGGAGTTCCTGGTGAACAACGCCGGCTTCGGCACCCACGGGCCCTTCGTCGAGCTGGACCCCGAGCGGGAGCTGGCCATGGTGCAGGTGAACATCGCCGCCCTCCTCCACCTCAGCCGCCTCTTCCTCCCCGGCATGGTGGCCCGGGGCCGGGGTCGGGTGCTGAACGTTGCCTCCACCGCGGGCTTTCAGGCCGGGCCCCTGATGGCCACCTACTACGCCACCAAGGCCTTCGTGATCTCGTTCTCGGAGGCCATCGCCCACGAGCTCGAGGGCACCGGGGTCACCGTCACCGCCCACTGCCCAGGCGCGACCGCCACCGACTTCGCCCAGACCGCGGGCAACGACGTGTCCCGGCTCTTCCAGGGCGGCGCGAAGGTGGCGAGCGCAAGAGAGGTTGCAGAGCACGCCTACCACGCGATGATGCGCGGCAAGACGCTGGCCATCCACGGGCTCATGAATCGGATCGGGGCGTTCTCGGTGCGCTTGTCACCGAGGGCCGTGGTCACCAGCATCGCGGGACGGCTGAACGCCAGGGCGGAGTGAGGCCGAGGGGCCCCGAAGGGCCCCTCGGAGGTCACGCACGGGCTAGAAGGGGAAGGCGTTGATCGCGCTGGGGGCCTTGAAGTACAGGGCCTCGGTCTCGGGGGTGGCGCCGCCGCGGGCGGTCGGCCCCTGATCCGAGTTCGTCACCACCATCACGCCGAGGTCCGGGAACCCGGTCGAGCCGGTGTCGATGACGTCCATGTGCGCGGTCTGGAGGCCCGCGATGTTGCCCAGGGTGGGCGCGATGTAGCGCTCGCCCCCGGGGGTGATGGTGACCAGACCAGTGGAGTCGGCCGGGCCACCGAAGTAGTAGTCGAAGGTCCCGAACTGGGCGGTCACCGCGGTGGTGCCCAGATCCGTGCCCGTCAACCCAACCTGCTCACCGCACACCGTCACCACCGTGTTGGCGGTGTTGGTGGCGTGCTCGGCGAAGAAGAACGCGCCCGCGCCGCCGTTGTTCAGGTCGAACACGATGCTGACGCTGCGGCCGTCGAGGCCGGCGGCGCCGGTGAGGACGTTGAAGTCGCCGTTGATGACCTCGTAGTCGAACGCGCCGTCGCCATCCACGTCGAGGTCAGCCCAGAAGATCACCGGCAAGAGGTGGGTCTGGGGCTCGTAGCTGTTGAACGCGAAGCGCCACAGGAACGAGTCCTGGCCCGAGCAGAAGCCGGCCGGCACCGGGTAGGTCGCCACGCCCACCGCCTTGAGGTCGGGGGTCGGGGCCTGGGCGCCGGGGGCGCCCGCGGGCAGGTCATCGCTCACCGCGGCGATGCCGAAGGTCTCGTTCTGCGCGGTGCCGACGCCACGGTTCCGCAGGTTCACCCGAGCGGTGCCGTCGCTGCGGAAGCCCAGGAACACGTTCCCGGTGACGTCCGCCGACTTGCGGGGCAGCACGTGGAAGGGCACGTCGAAGGGCTCGTGGCCGTCGTCGAAGTGCAGGAAGCCCTGCAGCTCGGCGGCATCGAGCCACGAGGGGTCGTTGCCGGCGTCGCCGGAGGTCATGCGGCTGTCCGCGAGGAGGTTCGGATCGATGCGCAGCTTCACGTTGATGATCTTGTCGGTGTGGGGGCCGACGGTGACGCTGGAGGGCGCCTGGACCACGAGGGCCGCGTTGTTCGGGTTGCTCGGGTCGCGGTACGACCAGGTCACGTTCACGGTGCGCCGACGGCCGGTGTAGTTTCGGACGCGCAGGCTCCGCTTGATCACGGTGTTCGCCTTGGAGGCCGGGACGTACATGCCGGAGATGGACGGCGACCAGCTCTCACGCTCGAACGCGATCATCAGGCCGTTGATGGAGGCGTCGACCCGGACCTCGCCCGCGCCGGTGCGGGTGACCGGAGCCGGACGGCCGGTGAAGTCCTGAGCGACCTGGGTGTCGGCGTAGTTCATGAGGAACGCCTTGACCTCGATCGGCTCGAGGTAGGGGCGGCTCTCCAGCACCAGGGCGGCGGAGCCGGTCACCATGGGGGCGGCGCCCGAGGTGCCACCGAAGGTGGTGTTGCCGGTGCCGGTGCCGTGCTCGGCCGAGACCGAGGCGCCGGGGGCGCCGATGTCGGGCTTCATGCGGCTGTCACCGTTGCGGGGACCACGCGAGGAGGTGCTGATGATCGACCCGGCGAGGGAGATCTGGTTGTTGGGGTCGAACGACACCACCGCGCCGCCGGCGCGGATGATGTTCCCGTCGGCCTGCGAGATCATGTAGCCGGGGACGGTGGGGGTGCCACCGCCGAACGCGCCGGAGAAGGGCTCCTCGGGGGTCACCAAGCCGATGATGCCGAGGATGCCGCCGCCGTCGGCGATGTTGCTGATCTTGATGCTGAACGCGCACGCGCCGCGGTCCACGAACACGATCTGGCCGGCGAGCGAGCCGGGGGCGAAGGCCGCGCAGCCGTTCAGGTTGCCGCCCGCGCCGTCGCCGTAGGTCACGGCGCCGGAGATCGTCGCGGCAGGCCGGGGGCTCCAGGCCTGGTGCACCGCGATGTAGTTGCCGGCGGCCGCGGCGGGCTGCAGGACCTCCATCACGTCGAGCGCCGCGGAGGGCACCGCGGTCTGGGCGACGGCGATGGCGCTGCCAGCGGCGGCCGGGGTCCCGTGGATGTACGGGTGATCGCCGCCGTTGCCGGCGGAGGCCACGGTCAGCACACCGAGGGCGGTGGCGTTCTCGACCGCCTGGGCCAGGTCGTCGTCGAACGGCTGGCCGTAGTTGGAGCCGAGGGACATGTTGATGATGTCCACCGCGTCGCTGGTGTCACCGTCGCCGTCCACGTCGACCGCGCGATCCATGGCCTGGATGAGGGCCACGCCGCTGCAGGAGGAGGACACCGAAGAGCAGGCCTTGAAGGCGTAGAGCTCCACGCCGGGGGCCACGCCGTTCACGCCGCCGATGATGTCGGCCACGTGGGTGCCGTGACCGCCGCCCGCGCCGTCGTCCAGCGGGTCGGGGTCGGGGGCGAGGGCCGTGTTCGGCCAGCCGGAGCCCACGAAGTCGAAGCCACCCACGACCTTGGCGGTCGGGAAGCTGCCGGGCTCGACCACGCTCGGGTCGTCGGCCGCGTGGTCCGCGGGGTCGCCGCTGCCGCCGAGGGACGCGTGGTAGTAGTCGATGCCGCTGTCGATCACCGCGACGCGAACGCCGGTGCCGTCGATGCCGAGGTTATGCACCGCGGTGCCGCCGATGTACGGCACGGTCTCGAGCAGGTCGAGCTTGTAGTCGCCCACCGGGGTCACGCGCTCGACCGCGGTGTCCTCCAGGAGGTCCTTCACCATGTCCACGTCCACCTCGAGGAACACGGCGTTGAGCACGTGCTGAGTGCGGCCGACGTAGCGGACGCCCTTCATGCGCATGCAGCGGGACAGGAAGCTCTCCTGCTCCGCCTTCACCTTGGCCACACCCTTCTTACCGAGCGGCGCGAGCTCCGCCCCGGAGAGGCCCTTGAGCCGCACCGACACCACCTGGCGTCCTTGACGCTTCAGCAACGCATCCCGGGTCACGCCCTTGGCCTTCACCATGGGATGCGTCAAACGCTGTCCTACCTTGACCGGCTGAGGTGCAGCCTGGGCTGCACTGGCACCCGACACGAGCAAGCTCGCGGCGAGCGCCGCTTTGATGATCCTCATTCGATTTCGACTCCCTTGATTTCGAATGTTCGAGCCCCGCGAATAAATGGGCTGCGGAGCAGCGGCACCATCCGGTAGCGGGGCGGACTTGTCATGGGGCGAACGCACAGCAAGAAACAAACCCACGTATTCGTCAGTGTACTAACGTGACGGGGCCCACCATACTAACCGGTTTGTCAGCCCTCACTCCACGATCGCGGACGTGGAGTAGGGACCGACTCCGCGAATTCAAGGAGCAATTTCGAACCCGTACGGCGCTCAGGGGGCCACCAGGGTCGTCGCGTGGGAGACGACGCCTAGACTCACTGCGTCACCCACCGTGCGCGGTGACTCCACGTCGCTCGCCACCATGAAGAGCTCCCCGACCTCGGAGGTGAGGCCGTACTCCATGTGATCGCCGAGGTAGGTCGCGCTGGTGATGCGGGCCGGCAAGCCCTCTTGCGTGAACTCCAGGCCGTGGGGGCGCACCGCGAGCTTCGCCGATCCCGGGCCGACGCCGCGGCGCGGGAGGGTGAGGCGGAGCGGCCCGAGGCGTACCCGGGCCTCGTCGCCTTCGACCTCCACCACCTCGGCCTCGATGATGTTGGCGTCACCGATGAAGCGGGCCACGAACTCGGTGTCGGGGCGCTGGTAGAGGTCGCGGGGCGAGCCCTGCTGGGCGATGCGCGCCTTGTCCATGAGCACGATGCGATCGGAGACTGACAGCGCCTCCTCCTGGTCGTGGGTGACGTACACCGCGGTGAAGCCCAGGGACTGCTGCAGCGCCCGGATGTCCTCCCGCATCTTCCGGCGCAGGCGCGCGTCGAGGTTGGAGAGCGGCTCGTCGAACAAGAGCACCTTGGGCTGGAGCACCAGGGCCCGGGCGACCGCCACCCGCTGCTGCTGGCCGCCCGACAGCGCGCTCGGCAGCCGCGCCCCGTAGCCCTCGAGCCCCACCTGGGCGAGCCCGGCCTCCGCCCGCTGCAGGGCGTCCTGCCGGGCGACGCCGGAGTTCAGGAGCCCGTAGGCCACGTTCTCGCCCACCGTCATGTGCGGGAACAGGGCGTACGACTGGAAGACCATCGACACGTCCCGGTGGGTGGCGGGGAGGTTGGTGACGTCCTTGCCGTCGATCCGGATCTGGCCCTCGGTGGCCAGCTCCAGGCCCGCGATCATGCGCAAGGTGGTGGTCTTCCCGCAGCCGGAGGGGCCGAGGAGGGTCACCAGCTCCCCCCGGGCGATGCTCAGATCCACCCGATCCACCGCGGTGACCGCGCCGTAGCGCTTGCTCACCTGCAGCAGCTCGACCTCAGGCCTGCCTTCGTCTCGCTTCATCCGGACCTCCGTCAAGACAGCCTGCGCCGCCCGACCTCCCGCTGCCCCACCCCGAGCTGGATGCCGACGATCACCACCATCATCAGGGCGATGAGCACCGCCGAGTAGGCGATCGCGGGGCCGTAGTCGCCGTTCTCCACCCGCCCCAGGATGTAGGTGGTGGCGAGGTTGTAGTCGGCGCTGATCAGGAAGATCACCGCGCTCACCGCGGTCATCGCGCGCACGAAGCCGTAGACCAGCGCCGCCACCACCGCCGGCCGCAACAGGGGCAGGATGACCCGGCGCACCGTGGTCGCGCTCGAGGCCCCGAGGGTGAGCGAGGCCTCGTCCAGGCTCCCGTCGATCTGGCTCAGGGTGGCGAGGCCGGCCCGGATCCCCACCGGCATGTTCCGGAACACGAAGCACACCACGAGGATCACCCCGGTGCCGGTGAGCTCGATCGGCGGCACGTTGAAGGCGAGGACGTAGCTCAGGCCCACGACCGTGCCCGGCACCGCGAAGCTCAGCATCGTGCCGAGCTCGAACGCGTCGCGGCCGAAGAAGCGCTGGCGGGCCAGCAGGTACGCGGTGAGGAGCCCGAGGAGCGCGGTGAGGGGGGCGGAGACCGCGGCCACCGCCACCGTGGTGAGGAGCGAGGCCCAGGCCCCGCCCGAGAGCGCAAGCCCGCCTGCGCTGGACACCCCGAACAGATCCGCGAAGTGCTCCAGGGTGAAGGAGTTGTCCTGGCCCCAGAGCTTCACGAAGCCCCCCGCGAAGACCATCAGGTAGATCGCCGCGGTGAACAGGGCCCATGGAAACGCCACCCCCCGCACCAGCCACGCGAGGGACGTCGGGAGCGGGCACGGGGCCCCCGAGTCGGCCTTGCCGGTCATGGTGGTGTAGCCCTTCTTCCCCACCCACCGGCGCTGAGCCACGAACGCCACCACCGTGAAGGACAACAGCACCAGGGCCAGCGCGGCGGCGCGGGGCACGTCGCTCTGCGCACCCGCCACCGCGTAGTAGATCTCGGTCGCCAGCACCTCCTGGCCGCCGCCGAGCACGAGGGGGTTGCCGAAGTCGGCCAGGCTCTCGATGAAGCCGAGCAGGAACGCGTTGGCCAGCCCCGGCCGGATCAGGGGCAGGGTCACGGTGGTGAAGGTGCGCCAGCGATCCGCGCGCAGGGTCTGGGCCGCCTCCTCCATCGAGGGGCTCACCCCCTCCACCACCCCGATGAGCACGAGGAAGGCCACCGGCGTGAAGGACAACAGCTGCGCCAACAGGATCCCGGGCACCCCGAAGATGTAGCGGCTCGGGGTCAGGCCGAAGAGCTCCGCCGCAGAGGTGGTCACGAGCCCGGCCCGCCCGAACACCAGGATGATCGCGAGCCCGATGACGAAGGGGGGCGTGATGATCGGGAGCACCGTCAGGCCCCGCAGGAGGCGCTCGGCCCCGCGCGCGAGCGGAGTGCGGGTCACCACGAGCGCGAAGCAGAGCCCCAGCGCGGTGGAGCCGGCCCCCGCCAACACCGCCAGCATCAGCGTCCGCCACGCCACCCCGAGCTCCCCGAAGAGGCCCCACAGGCGCGGGGAGGTGAGGTTGTCGACCAGCACCGCGAGGGACATGCCCCCGTCGTCCTGCTCCACCGCCCGAAGGAGCACCACCCCCACCGGGTAGAAGACGAAGACCGCGACCGAGGCCATCACGAGGCCCAGCGCGCCCACCACGAAGCCGTCGCCCCGCACGAAGCCGCGGGCGGCGAGGCCCTCGGTGAGGACGAAGAGCAGGCCTGCCTGCGTCACCAGCGCCCCCGCGCCCATGCCGTACTGCCGCACGGTCTCGGGATCGAGGTGCGGCGCGAGGGCCTCCAGCGTGATCCCCAGGGGCCCGATGAGCGCGCCCTGCACGAGGCTGACGGCCAGGCCGCCCGCCCCCGCGAGGATGAGGAGGCGCCCGTGCCAGGGGTCGCTCCGGGGCCGCCGCACCGCCAGCCACGGCAACAGGAGGAACGGGACGAGGAGGAGGAGCCAGACCTTCCCGTAGGCCGCGGCCTGCAGCGGCGCGGGGGCGAGTTCGGGGTCGAGGGGGTAGTATGGGAACCAGCTCGGGGAGAAGAAGCCGTCCTCGATCACGTACCAGGGCAGCGCAAGGTAGCCTGCCGCGGCGAGCCCGGCCCACCAGCGGGTGCCCCGCCCCTCCCCCGGCCCCCTCACCGGCCGCGCCCCTTCACCTCGTCGTCCCAGCGCTTCAGGAGGTGGCCGCGCACCGCCTTCTCGCTGAAGCGTCCGAAGTCGAAGTCGATGAGCTTCATCTGCTCCATCCGCGGTGCCTCGGGCGGCACCGTGGCCTGCGGGTGGGAGGGCACCTGGTAGGCGTGGGCCTCCGCCGCCAGCCCCTGGGCCTCGGGGCTGAGGGACCAGTCGATGAAGGCCCTGGCCTCGTCCGGGTGCCGCGCGCCCCGCACCATGCTCACGCAGCCGACCTCGTAGCCGGTGCCCTCCACCGGGGCCACCAGCTCGATCGGGAAGCCCGCCGCCACCTGGGTCGCGGCGTCGTGCAGGAACACCACCGCGACCCCCGCCTCCCCGCGGGCCGCGTTCCTGACCGGCGCCGCCCCGCTCTGGGTGTACTGGTTGATGTTGGCGTCCAGCTTCAACAGGAGCTTGAACGCCTCGGCCTCTCCGTAGAGCTGCACGAACGTGGCGAGGGCGGTGTACGCGGTGCCCGAGGAGTTCGGGTTGGCCATCTGGATCTCGCCCTTGAAGTCGGGCCGCAAGATGTCCTGCCAACCGGTGGGCGGCTCGATGCCCTTCTTGGCCAGCCACTCGCGGTTGTACGCGATGCCCAGCGCCCCCATGTAGATCCCGGTGGTGCGGTTCTCGCCGTCACCCATCGGGTCCTGGGCCCACGAGAAGAGCTCGGGCACCCGGGGCGAGCGGTAGGGGCGGGTCAGGTTGGCGTGGGCGGCCTGGAAGTGGGTGTCGCCGGTGCCGCCCCACCACACGTCGCCCTTCGGGTTGCCGCGCTCGGCCCACAGCTGGGCGTAGACCTCGCCGGTGCTCTTCCGGATCATCGACACCCGGATCCCCGAGCTCTCTTCGAAGCGACGCGCCACCAGCTCGCACCACTCGTGCTGGGCGCTGCAGTAGAGGGTGAGCCGCCGGGGTCGGCGCGCGCCGGGGCGGCAGCCCGCGAGCGCCACCGCCAGGGCCAGGATCCACCACGCGCGCCGCACCGCCCTCACCCGAAGAAGCCCAGCCGGCCCAGCTCGTCCAGGCTCCGGATGCGCCACACCCGGGGCGCCTCGGGTACCTCGGCCGGAGTGGGTCCCTCGCTCTTGCGCAGGATCCACGCCCCGCGCTCCGCGCCCATCCGCATGAGCGGCAGCACGTCGTTGGTGAGGCTGTCGCCGACCGCCGCCACTCGCCCAGGATCCACCGGCGCGCCGGCCTTCGCCGCCACGTCGGTGAGGACCGCCTCGTAGAACGCGCGGTGCGGCTTGCCGATCGGGTCCCCCACCGTGACGTCGGCGCGGGTGAAGCCGAGCGCGAGCAGCGCGTCGAGGCGCGCGACCTTCTGGCGGGTGGCCTCCGCCGCGTCGTAGCCGTAGGTGCCCGACGCGGGGTCGAAGGTCAGGCCTCCGTCGCTGTTGGTGGCGAAGTGCACCCCGAGGCCCGCCGCTCGAGCCGCGGCCACCGCCCGCTGGGCGTCGGGGAGGATCCGGGTGCCCTCCGCCACCGCCGCCCAGTAGGCCCGCGCCCCGAGCTCGACCCACTCCGGACGCGCAGGCAGGCCTGCGTCCTCCAGCGCGACCGAGAGCAGGCTCTGGCGCGACCACTGCTTCAGCTCGTGCCCCGCCTGCAGGCTGGCCTGCTGCCAGCCCTCGAAGCGCGCGATCAGGCGGCGGTGGGCCTCCGAGGCGCCCCCGGCGGTGGCCCGGAGCTCGGCCCGGAGGGTGTCGTAGGCCGCGTGGAGGCCCTGGTAGACCCGGGCCGCCGCGTCCGCGCCGAGGGGCTCCGTCAAGGCGTCCTGCACCGCGCGCTCCGCGACCTGGGACAGCTGGTCCATGTCGAGGACCACGTCGTCGACGTCGAAGATGATCCACTCGAGCGTCATCAGAGCCCCGCCGCCCGCACCCCGGCCCGCACGAACCCGTAGCCCCGCGCCGCGTACTCCAGCGGCGGCGCCCGCACCGGGTCCTGCTCGGCCTCCACCACCAGCCAGCCGCGGTAGCGGTGCTCGGCCAGGCCCTTGAACACCGGGACGAAGTCCACCATCCCGTCCCCCGGCACGGTGAACATGCCGTCCACCACCGCGTCGAGGAAGGAGGCCCGCTTCATCCCCGCTACCTCGAGCGGGCCCGGCCGCACGTCCTTCAGGTGCACGTGGCAGATCCGTCGGCCGTGCCGATCGAGGAGCTCCTCCGGGCTCACCCCGGCCACCACCGCGTGCCCGGTGTCGAGGAGCAGGCCCACCGCGTCGGAGGTCGCGCCCATCAGGGCGTGGATCTCGGACGCGCCCTGGATCACCGTGCCCACGTGGTGGTGATAGGCCACCCGGACCCCGCGGCGCAGGGTGTGCTCGGCCAGGCGCGACAGATCCTCCCCCAGCCGCTTCAGGGTGCCCGGGTGGAGCACCGGTCGCCGCTCCCACCACGTGTTCTTGTCGGGGTGGACGGTGCCGGTGACCTCGGCCAGCACCAGCACGTCGCAGCCCATGCCGGCGAGGAGGTTGAGGTGCGCCTCCATGGCGTCCAGCTCCTCCTCCACCGTGCGCTCGAGCAGGCGCGTGCCCCACCACCCGGAGACCAGCTCCAGGTCGTGGTCGAGGAGCACCGACCGCAGGGCCCGAGGGTCCTGCGGGAACTTGTGCCCGAGCTCGATGCCCTGGAAACCCACTTCCTGGGCCTCCTCCAGGCACTGCTCGAGGGGGATGTCGCCCCCCAACGTCCTCAGATCGTCGTTCGACCAGATGATGGGATTCACGCCGATGCGTACCACGGCCTACCCTCCCCCTCCGCGCGCGCGCTCATACTGCAACCGAGCCTGCATCACTTCCGGGCGCGGCGACACCTCGGGCACCGCCACGTCCCACCACGCCCCGCCCTCCGCCGTCCCGCGGGCCGGATCCGTCTGGATCACCACCACCGCGGTGCGCTCCGCCGCCCGGGCCCGGGCGAGAGCGCCGGGGAGCGCGCCGACATCGGGTGCCGCCTCCGCGTGGGCCCCCAGGGCCCGGGCGTGGGCCACCAGATCGATCTCGGGGCCACCCGGGCGCAGGTTGTTGAATTCCTCGCCCCCGGTGCTCGCCTGGAGTCGGTGGATGCAGCCGAAGCCGCGGTTGTCGAGCACCACCAACACCAGCTTGGCGCCGAGCGCCACGCTGGTGGCGAGCTCCGAGTTGAGCATCAGGTACGAGCCGTCGCCCACCAGCACGAAGACCTCGCGCTCGGGGCAAGCCAGCTTGACGCCCAGCCCCCCCGCGATCTCGTAGCCCATGCAGGAGTAGCCGTACTCCAGGTGATAGGACCCCGGCCCGGCCGGGCGCCAGAGCTTGTGGAGCTCGCCCGGCAGGCCCCCCGCCGCGCCCACCACCACGCTGTCGGGCCCCGCCACCCGCGCCACCGCCCCCAGGACCTGGGCGTCGGTGGGGAGCCCCGGGCCTGGCGCCGTGACCTCGGCCACCGTCTCGAGCCAACGCCCCCGGAGCTCGGCCGCCCGGGCCGTCCACCCCGGCTCCGCTCGGGCCCCGGCGAGGCCAGCGCCGAGCTGCAGCAGGATGACCTGCGCGTCGCCCACCACCGGCTGCGCCCCGTGCTTCACCGCGTCGAAGCCGGCCACGTTCACCATGAGCAAGCGCGCCTGCGGGAACAGGGTGCGGGACGCGGTGGTGAAGTCCGACAAGCGGGTGCCCACCGCCAGGATCACGTCGGCGTCGGCGGCCAGGGCGTTGGCCGCCGCGCTCCCGGTGACCCCGAGCCCACCCACCCACGCGGGGTCGGCCGCGGCGAGGGCGCCGTTGCCCGCCTGGGTGAAGGCCACCGGGGCCCCGAGGGCGTGGGCGAGCTCGGCCAGCGCCCCCTCCGCCTCCGAATAGAGCACCCCGCCCCCCGCCACCAGGAGCGGGCGGCGCGCGCCCCTGAGGACGCGCAAGGCGTCCTGCAGCTCGCGCGGGTCGGGGTGCGCGCGGCGGACCCGGCGCACGGTGGGCTCGAGGAAGGCGTCCGGCACCTCGAGCGCCTCGGTCTGCACGTCCTGGGGCAGGGCCAGGGTCACCGGACCACACTCCGCGGGATCGGTGAGCACCCGGAGGGCCTGGGGCAAGCTCGCGAGGAGCTGCTCGGGCCGCTGGATCCGGTCGAAGTAGCGGGACACCGGTCGCAGGCAGTCGTTCACGGTGGCGCCGGGGTCGGTCGGCACCTCGAGCTGCTGGAGCACCGGATCCGGCACCCGGTTGGCGAAGACGTCCCCCGGCAACAGGAGGACCGGGAGCCGGTTCACGTGGGCGGTGGCCGCCGCCGTCACGAGGTTGGTGGCGCCCGGGCCGATGGAGGTGGTGCAGGCCATCATGCGCCTGCGCCGGTTGGCCTTGGCGAAGGCCACCGCGGCGTGGCCCATCGCCTGCTCGTTGTGAGCCCGCAGGGTCGGCAAGCTGTCCTGCACCTCGAACAGCGCGTGCCCCAGCCCGGCCACGTTCCCGTGCCCGAAGATCGCCCACACTCCCGCGAAGAGGGGCCGCCCGTCCTCGCCCAGCTGCGCGGCCAGGTACCGCACGAGGGCCTGGGCCACCGTCATCGTGGTCATCGCCCCTCCTTGCCGGCCCGGAACGCGGTGACCATGGCGGCGAAGCCGTCCGCCACCGCGGACACGAGGTCCTCGTCCGAGGCCGCGCCCACCAGCCACCGCTCCGCCGGCTCGAAGAAGATGGTGCGCCCCACCGCGAAGCCGCGGCAGAGGGGGTGCGCGCCCGCGCGCTGCAGGCTCCCCGCGAGGTGATAGGACGGGGCGTCCAGCCCCAGCACCAGCACCCCGTTGCACTCCGGATCCCGCCGGGCCACCACCCGGTCGAGCTCGAACCACACGTCGTCGTGGGCGGGGGGCGGGAGCTTCCACCACTCCGGCTGGATCCCGAGGTCGTAGAGGCGCTCCAGCACCTCGGGGAGGAGCTCCGGGTCCACCGACTCGTCCGGCCGCCGGCGCGGGAGCACCTCGAGCAAGAGCTCGCGCTCCAGCGCAACGCAGGCCCGGAACAGGCGCACCAGGCGCGCGTTCTGCCAGTGGGTGAGCGCGTGGTCCGAGAGGACCGGGCTCACCAGGCACTTCACCACGTGCCGCTTCGGCCAGCGGTACAGGGCCAGCTCCACGTTCGGATCGCCCTCGAAGCCCAGGCCCGGGTCCCCCGGCAGCTCCACCGGCCGGGCCACCCACCAGCTGTGCTCGGGCCCGCTCAGGGCCTCGAGCACCGGGCGCCCGTAGACCCCGTCCACGATGACCCCGGGGCAGGCCAGGTTGCACTCCACCGCCGCCCGGGCCGCGCCGCGAGCGATCAGGCGCTTGAGGTCCTCGACCCGCGCGAGATCCGCCCCCACCCGGTGGGCGAGGCCCTCGAGCTGGGTGCGGTGATCGAAGGCGAGCACGCAGAGCTCCTCGGGCGGCGGGGGCCGCCCGGCCAGGCGGTGCAGGCGCGCCACCCGCTCCGGCGGCGCGTCGTCGAGGTAGGCGTCGAGCTCCGCCGCGGTGGGCATGGCCGGCGCGCACATGTGGCGGGACACCACCAGCGCCCCCGCCCCGTTGGCCCGGCGCGCCGCCTCGGCGAGCGGCTGATCGCGGAGCCAGCCGGAGAGGAACCCGGCCATGAAGGCGTCCCCCGCCCCGAGCACGTTGAGCACCTCCACCGGGCGCCCGGGCGCGACCAGGCCGTCCTCGAGGCGGACGGGCACCGGCCCGGGGAGCACCACCGCGCCCTGTGGCCCCCGCTTCACCACCAGCGTGGCGTCGGTCTTCGCCCGCACCGCGACGAGGGCCGCGTGCAGGTCGTCCTGCCCACCCGCGATCCTGAGCTCCTCCTCGGTGCCCACCACGAGGTCGCACTCCGGCAGGACCTCCTGCAACACCTCGCTCACCCGGGCCGAGGCTACGTAGCGGTCCTCGCCCCGGTCGTGCCCGGTGAGGCCCCACAGGACGGGGCGGTAGTCCACGTCGAGCACCACCTTGGTGCCCGCCGCCTTCGCCGCGGCGAGGACGGCGAGGGACGCGGCCCGCACTCGGGGCTGCGAGAGGTGGGTCCCGGTCAGGAGCACCGCCTGGGCGCTCGAGATGAGGGCGGGGTCCACGTCCTCGGGGCCGAGGTTCATGTCCGCGCAGCGCTCCCGGTAGAAGATGAGCGGGAAGGTGTCGGCCCCCCGCACCGAGAGGAGCACCAGCGCGGTGAGGCGATCCGGGTCGGTCTTCACGTGGGCGACGTCGACGCCCTCTTCGCGCAAGGTCTCCTGCACGAAGCGCCCCATGTGCTCGTCGCCCACCCGGGTGAGCATGGCCACCCTCAGGCCCAGCCGGGCCGCGCCCACCGCGATGTTGGCCGCGCAGCCGCCGAGCGACTTGTTGAAGGAGGCGACGTCCTCGAGGGGCGAGCCCAGCTGGTCGCCGTACAGGTCGACGGCGGCCCGACCCACCGCCACGAGGTCGAGGGGGCGCTCGCCCTCACTCATGGGGCCACCACTCCTTCGCGCCCTCGGCCAGGATCCACGCGTGCTCGGGCGCGAACTCGGGCACGGAGTAGCGCCGCCCCTCGAGGTGCCGGATCGCCCACGCGTACCACATGCCGTAGCCGGGGGCGGCGCACTGGGCGTGGTCGTGCCCGGGCTGGATGAGGAGGGTGTCGCCGTGCCGCACCCGGTGCACCGCCTCGCCCATCTCGGCGTGGCCGTAGCCCTGCGGCGCGGTGAAGCGGTAGTGGTAGAGCTCGGGCTGCGGGTGGTGGTGGGGCGGGTAGCTGGACCACCGCCCGGGCAGGTTCACCACCTCGCCCAGCACCAGCTTGGCCTCCGGCGGCCCCGCCACGTCGTCGATGATCGTGCGCACGAACCTGAACGCGCCGTCGTGGAGCGCCCCCTCGCCCCGCCGCTCGTTGCGGACCGACTCGGGCCCGAGCAGGCGCGGGGTGAAGGTGCCGGAGTTCGCCACCTTGAACTCGAGGAGCTCCACCGCGCTGTCGGCCACCAGCTCGAACGCGCTCCCGGCCGGGGCGTGCAGGGTCCACGGCAGGGCGTCGAAGAGGTCGGAGCGCGCGCAGGCCGCCTCCAGCCCCTCACCCCGAATCCGCAGGCTGCCCTGCATCAAGAGCCACGCGGTCTCGTGCTCGGGTCGCAGGGCTTCTTGCGCGCCGGCGGGGAGGTGGAGGACCTCGAAGCCGAGGCCGAACCCCGCGGTGCCGAGGTCGGTGACCTCGGTGCGGGGGGTCTGAAAGCCACCTTGCGGGGCGCGGATGATCGGCCCCGCCATCAGGTCCCCCCGTAGGAGGCCAGGAAGAGCTGGCCGAGGTAGTAGATCGGCAGGCCGATCAGGCGGTTGAGGTAGGCGTGGGTGACGAAGCGCTCGCGCGCCACGAAGAGGTCGGAGATGTAGAACAGCACCGCCCCGGCCAGGATCCCCGCGCCGCCCACCGCCGCCACCGTGCCCACCGACGCGGCCAGCATGGTGGAGATCACCGTGATGTAGGCGGCCACCGGCCCCTTCATCGACCCGGCCCGAGGGGCGAGGACGCGCCAGACCAGCGCGGCGGGGACGAGGAGCACCACGAGGGCCCCCGCGGCCGCGGGGACGCTCACTCCGCGGAGCACGAACGCGACCGCGTAGGCCACGTGCCCGAGGAGGAAGGCCACGAGGCCGGCCAGGAACCAGCGCTTCTCCTTCGACAGGAGGAACACGTCGCCGAACCACGACAGTCCGAGCCCGACCATCACCGCCAGCCCGTGCGGGCTGTGGCCGGTCCCCGCGTGGACCGCGGTGGCGAGGAACCCCAGCGACGCCGCGGCCTTGGCGATCCCCTCGGGACCCCGGCGGCCCGCCCGCTGGGCCACGAGGCAGATGGCCACGAAGACCAGGGTGACGAGCCAGTGGGCCTCGAGCCGCATGCTCGGGGGAGCATAGCAGGCCCCCGCGTCCAGCGGAGGGTCACCGACGCGGCTTGCATCCCCGGCCGGGCGGGGCCACCCTGGAGAGAGCAGCCCCAAGGAGGTCCCATGCGACGCAGCACCCTGCTCCTCGCCCTTCCCTTCCTGGCCTTCGCCGTCCCGGCGGCGGCCAAGCTGGTGCTCCCCAAGCCGACGCCGCCGGCCGAGGTGGTCCCCGTGGGGGACCGGGTCCCGATGGAGGTCATGACGGTCGTCCCGAGCGACTCCGGCCCGGTGGCGGTGCTGCGGGAGCGGGCGGGGAGCCGGATGATGCCGGTGTGGATCGGCGACGCGGAGGCCCGGGCGATCCGCCTGGCCCTCAGCGGCGAGACGTTCCCGCGCCCCCTGACCCACGATCTGCTGGGCGGGGTGATCACCGCCCTCGGCGGGACGCTGGTGGAGGTCGAGGTCACCGACCTCGTGGACAACACCTTCATCGGCACCGCGGTCGTGCGGACCGAGCGGGGTGAGGTGCGGCGGATCGACGCACGGCCCTCGGACCTGATGGCGCTCGCCCTCCGCACCGACGCCCCGATCTACGTGGTGAAGTCGGTGCTCGAAGAGGCCAAGCTCGATCCGAAGACGGTGGAGACCGCCGGCACCGAGTGAGCCCCCGGCGTCCCGGACTTGCGCCCAGGCCCGCAAACGCGGAGCGTGGGCCAGCCCTTGCCTGCCCCCGACGCCACCGATCCCCGCCGCGCCCCCGACTGGGTGCGGCTGCTCGAGGCCCGCGCCACAGCCCACGGCGCGCGGCTCGCCTATCGGTTCCTCTCCTCACGCGGGGAGGTCGTCGACACCCTGAGCTTCGAGGCGCTCGCCGCGCGGGCGCGGGCGATCGCCAGCGTCCTGACCGCGGGCGGCGCGGCGCCGGGGGCGCCGGTGCTCGTGGTGCTCCCGTCCGGGCTCGACTTCATCGCCGCCTTCTTCGGCTGCCTGTATGCAGGCCTGATTGCAGTTCCTGTGCCCCCGCCCCGTCCCCACCGGCCCGACCACCGGATGCGGAAGGTGGCCGAGGACTCCGGCGCGCGGGTGGCCCTCACCGAGGCGCGGCTCGTCGAGCAGGTGCAGGCTGTCCTGCCGCCGGGGGCCGACGTGTGGACGGTGGACGCGCTGCCCGACGCGCCCGAGGCCGCGCCGCGCACCCCCGGGCCGGGCGCGGTGGCGTTCCTCCAGTACACGTCGGGCTCCACCTCTGATCCGAAGGGGGTCGCGGTGACCCACGGCCAGCTCCTCGCCAACCAGGCCATGCTCGCCGAGGCGTTCGCGACCGGCGATCCGACGAGCGACGGGCTGACCTCCAAGTTCCGGGTGGTGGGCTGGCTGCCGCTCCATCACGACATGGGCCTGATCGGGAACGTGCTCCACCCCCTCTACCAGGGCGGGGAGTGCACCCTGATGGCGCCCGAGACCTTCCTGATGCGGCCGCTCCGCTGGCTCGAGGCCATCGACCGCTACCGGGCCACCACGAGCGGGGCGCCCAACTTCGCGTACGAGCTGTGCGTGGAGCGGATCCCGGAGGCGAAGCGGGCGGGCCTCGACCTGTCGTCGTGGAAGGTGGCCTTCAACGGGGCCGAGCCGGTGCGCGCCGCCACCCTGGCCCGCTTCGCGGCGGCCTTCGAGCCCCACGGCCTCCCACCCCGAGCCATGACCCCGTGCTACGGGCTGGCCGAGGCGACCCTCCTGGTGTGCGCGGCCGAGGCGGTCGAGGTCGACCCCGCGGGTCGCGTCTGCTGCGGGCGCCCGCCGGCCGGCGCCACGGTGGTGGTGGTGGATCCCGAGACGAGACGACCTCGGCCCGACGGCGAAGAGGGTGAGCTGTGGGTGCACGGCCCCGCTGTCGCCTCGGGTTACCACCGCGCCCCCGACGCCAGCGCCCACACCTTCGGTGCGCGGCTGTCCGACCCCGACGACGCGCGGGTGTTCTTGCGGACCGGGGACCTCGGCTACCTCGACCGCGGGCGGGTGTTCGTCACCGGCCGCCTCAAGGACCTCATGATCCTGGGCGGGCAGAACTATTACCCGCAGGACGTGGAGGCCCTGACCACCCAGGCGCATCCGGGCCTGACCTCGGGCGGAGCGGCCGCCTTCGCGGTGGATGACCCCGCGGGCGAGCGGGCGGTGGTGGTGGCCGAGCTGCACCGGAGGAATACAGAAGACGCCGCCGCGGCGCGGGATGCGGTGATCTCCGCAGTGCTGGAGGGGCTTGGGCTGTCGCTTTCTGAGGTGGTGTTGATCCGGCAAGGCACCTTGCCCCGCACCACGAGCGGCAAAGTCAGACGCAGCGCTTGCAGGGAGGCGCTGCTCCGTGGTGACCTTGCACGCCTGGACGGTATGACGTCATGACGACCCCTGATGGGACGCCCCCCGAGGCGCACCGCCGCAGCTCCCGGGCGAGCTCGGCCGAGCTCCGCGCCATCGTCAAGAGCCGCGCGCAGGTCGAGAAGTTCCTCCGGCTCGGGTTGGCCGAAGCGCTGGGGATCAGCCCCGATGCGGTGGATCCGACCCGGACCTTCACCACCTTCGGGCTGGACTCCATCAAGGCCTTCGCCCTCACCGGCGACCTCGCGGAGTGGCTGGATCGCGACCTGCCCGCCACCCTGTTCTGGGACCACCCCAACATCGAGGCGCTCACCGGCTACGTCGCCGACGTCCTGGGTCTGGCGGAGTGACCCCAGCCTCCCCCGCCCAGGCCCCGCTGTGGCTGCTCCAGCAGCTGGAGCCCAACAGCACCGCCTACAACGTCGCGTTCCACCTGGACCTCGACGGCCCGCTGGACGCGGCGGCGCTCGAGCGCGCGTGGCGGGCGCTGGTGGAACGGCATGATGCCTTGCGCTCGACGTTCCTGCCGGGCGAGGACGGGCCCCAGCTGGTCACGCAGCCGGCCGACGCGACCCCCCTGGTGACGGTGACCTGCTCGACCGAGGAGGCCGCGGCCCTCCACCAGGCGCAGGTCGCCTTGCCCTTCGAGCTCAGCGAGCGCCCCGCGGTGCGTGCCCACCTCTATCGCGTCGCGGCCGAGCGGCACACGCTGGGCTTCGTGCTCCACCACGCGGTCTTCGACGGCTGGTCCCTGAACATCCTCCTCGAGGAGCTGGCCGCGGCCTACGCCCACGAGCTGGGCGAGGGCCCGGCGCTCGGTCGCGCGCCCCAGAGCTTCGTCGAGCACGCCGAGCGCACCCATCGCGACGCGGCGAGCAACCTGCACGACGCGGAGCTGGCCTACTGGACCCGGACCCTGGCCGGTGCCCCGGCCGAGCTGGACCTCCCCCGCGATCACCGCCGCCGGCTGGACCCGCGGCCCGGCGCCACCCTGCGGGCCCGGCGGGGCGACCTCGGCCCCGCCCTCGAGCAGCTCGCGGCGAGCGCCGAGCTCACTCCGTTCATGGTGCTCCTCACCGCCTACGCGGTGCTCCTCGGTCGCTACACCGGCGCGGACGAGGTGGTGGTGGGCACCCCCATGACCACCCGGATGCGGAAGAAGCACCGCGCCATGATGGGGCTGTTCCTCAACACCGTCGCCCTGCGGATCCGGCTCGACGGCGCCCCCACCTTCCTGGAGCTGGCGGCCCGGGTGAAGGTGGCCGCGCTCGACGCGCTCCGGCACCACCAGGTGCCCTTCGATCAGGTGGTCGGGGCGCTCCACCCCGAGCGGCGGCCGGGTCAGAACCCGCTGTTCTCGACCATGTTCATCCTCCAGAACGCGCCGGTGCCGTACACGTTCCCCCGCCTCGAGGTGCGCTACGAGGACGACGCGCCGCCGGCCGCGAAGTTCGACCTCACCCTCTCGATCTTCGTGGAGCGGGGCGAGCTGCAGCTCGCCCTCGAGCACGCCACCGATCGCCTGGCCGACTCTACCGCGCAAGGCCTGTTGACCGCCTACCAGACCCTCCTCGCCAGCGCCCTCGAGCACCCCGACGTCCCGGTGGAGGACCTGGCCTGGCTCACCCCGGAGGACGCGGCGACCGAGGCCCAGCGCTGGGTGGGCGCGCGCTCCGAGGCCGAGCCCACCTCGCTCCTCGCCGCGGTCAAGGCGCAAGTCGACCTGCAACCCGACGCCACCGCGGTCACCGCGGTCGACGGGGCCGCCCTCACCTATCGCGCCCTGTGGGACGCCTCGGCCCGGATGGCCGCGGCGCTCCGCGCCCACGGGGTGGGCCCAGGGCACCGGGTGGGGGTGCGGGTGCCCCGGGACGCCCACCTGCCGTGCACCCTCCTCGCGGTGCTGCGGTCCGGCGCCGCGTACATCCCGCTCGATCCCGAGGCCCCCGCCACGCGGCGCCAGGCCGCGCTCGACGACGCGCGGGCCGCTGCCCTCATCGTGGACCACGAGGTGCCGGGCGAGGCCCCGGAGGGGACCCGGGTGCTCCTGCGGGAGGCCCTCGACGCCGTCCCGGGCGGTGCCCTCGGCGCCCCGGGCCTGGATGCCCCCGCCTACGTCATCTACACCTCGGGCTCCTCCGGCCGCCCCAAGGGCGTCGAGATCGGCCACCGGGCCCTGGCGAGCTTCAACCGCGCCGCCGCCGCGCAGGCTGGGTTGACAGGGGACGACGTGGTGCTGGCGACCACCACGGTGGGCTTCGACATCTCGGTGCTGGAGCTGCTGACCCCGCTGACGCTGGGCGCGCGGGTGCACGTGGTGCCGCGCGAGGTCGCGGTGGACGGCCAGCGCCTGGGCGAGGCCCTCGACGCGGCGGGGGTGACGGTGTTCCAGACGACCCCGAGCGGGCTTCGCCTGCTCCTCGGCTCGGGCTGGTCCGGCGCGCCCGCCCTGAAGGTGCTGGTGGGCGGCGAGGCCCTCCCCCGCGACCTCGCCCTCGAGGCGCGGGACCGGGTGGCCGAGCTCCACAACGTGTACGGCCCCACCGAGACCACGGTGTGGGTCACCGGGCGCCGGGTGGAGCGGGCCGAGCTCGAGGACGGCCCGGACGTGGTGCCGATCGGCGGGGTCTTCGCCGACACCAAGCTCCTGGTGCTCGACGGTCGACGGCGGCCGGTGCCCCCGGGTGGCCGAGGCGAGCTGTACGTGGCCGGGCCCCAGGTGGCGCAAGGCTACCTGCACCGACCCGAGCTCGACGCGGAGCGCTTCGTGCCCGACCCCACCGGGAGCGGGGCGCGGATGTACGCCACCGGCGACGTGGTGCGGGCCCGCACCGACGGCACCCTCGACTTCCTGGGCCGCGCGGATCAGCAGGTGAAGATCCGCGGGTTCCGGGTGGAGCCGGCGGAGATCGAGACCGCCCTCCGCCGCCAACCCGGGGTGCGGGACGCGGTGGTCACCACCGAGGCCCGGCCCGACGGGCTGGAGCTGGTGGCGTTCGTGGTCGGGGTCGGGCCCCTCGTGCAAGAGGACCTGCGGTCCGGCCTGCGCCAGGTGCTCCCCGGGTACATGGTCCCCGCCGCCATCCACGTGGTCCCCCACATCCCGCGGAGCCCGAGCGGCAAGGTGGACAAGAAGCAGCTCCCCAAGGTGAGCGCCCCGCCCCCGAGCGTCGAGACGCCCGCCGTCGCGCCGAACGACCGGGTGGAGGCCCAGCTGCTCGAGCTGTGGCGCGCCCTGTTGGGCCGGCGCGACGTCGGCCTCTACGACAACTTCTTCGACGTGGGCGGGCACTCCATGCTCGCCGCCCGCCTCGCGGCCAAGGTGGAGAAGCACCTGGGCCAGCGCCTGCCGGTGGCGACCTTCTTCCAGGCGCAGACGGTGGCCGAGCAGGCGGAGGTGATCAGGAGGGGCGGCGCCCACCTGGAGTGGACGGCGCTCGACCCGGTGAAGGCGAGCGGCGCCCGGGTCCCGGTGTTCTACATCGGGGCCTCGGACCAGGCCCGGATGCTGGCCCGGCACCTCCCCGCGGACCAGCCGATGTACGCGCTGCTCGTGCTGGGGCTGCCGGCCGAGCACTCACTCGAGCTCGACGTGGTCGCCCGGACCTTCGTGGACGAGATCACGACCCTGCAGCCCGAGGGGCCCTACGCGGTCGCCGGCTACTGTCAGGACGCCAAGCTGGCCCTCGCGGTGGCGAAGGAGCTCCAGGCCCGGGGCGCGAAGGTCGCGCGCCTGATCTACATCGACGTGGTGTGGATCCCCGATCTCGAGAAGCACGCCCGCTCCCAGCTCAAGCGCAACCTGGTGGACATGGGCCCCGGCTACGGCCTGCACTGGTTCGACGTGCGGGCCCGGCACCACGTCAAGCGGCGCTCGGAGCTGGCGTGGGACCGCCTGATGCTCGCCCGCCAGGCCCGGGTGGGCGCCGAGCCCCCCACCACCACCGTGCACCGGGAGCGCCTGCGCGCGCTGCGGGCGAACATGGCGCGGTACCCCGAGCTCTCCTTCGAGGGCGACGTGGACGTGATCCTCAGCCAGGAGCTGCACCGGGAGGGCGCGGCCCGCTACCTCGCCCACATGGCGCAAGGCAACCTGCGGGTCTTCGAGATCCCCGGGGTGCACCAGCGGATGTTCGACGCCCCCGAGGTGCTGTGGCTGGCCTCCCGGCTCGCCCGTTGCCTCGAGGACACCTTCAGCGCAGCCGATACTTGAGGGCCAGCGGGCCCTCCACCACCAGCTTGCGGAGCTGCCGCCGCGCGTCGGACCAGGGCAGGAGCGCCTCCAAGGTGATGCGGTCGAGCTCCGGGTCGCGCGCGAAGTAGGGCGGGTGCCGCAGCACCTCGGGGAGCGCCCCCACGGGGAGCTCCGCGAAGCGCGCGTACACCGAGCCCGCCCGGGTGTGGGTCGCGGCCTCGCCCACCCCGCGGTTGGCCACCAGGTTGACCCGCGGCACCACCGACAGCCGCCCGGAGGCCCACAGGGACATCAGCCAGCGCACCCACCAGCTGGAGTAGCTGTCGGCGTGGTCCAGCATCCGTCGCCACTGGCGCGCCGCCACCGGGCCCATCATCTGCTCGAGCACCCCGCTCCGCCGCAGCTCGGGCCAGCACATCAGCTCGCGATCGTAGTCCCGCCACGCCCGGCGCCAGGTGCCCCACCCCCACGGCAGGCCCACCTGCGAGAAGTGGTAGTCGTAGTCGAAGCGCGGGCCCCGTCGCGTGAGGCCCACCGCGGTGCTCCCGCACACCGAGCCCACCCGCTCGTCGGCCGCGAAGCGGTGCAACATGGCCTGCATGAAGGGGAAGAAGTCCGGGGCGGGGTGACAGTCGTCCTCCAGCACCACCACCGACTCCTCCTCCGCCAGCACCCAGTCGAGGGCGGAGACCACCCGGGCCCTGAGGCCGAGGTTGCGAGGCGCGGCGTCGGTGACGAGCGAGACCCGATCCGCAACCCCGGCCACCGCCGCCCGCACCTCGGCGCAGGCCGCCGCGTCGCCGGGGACGTCGGGGCGGGGCCCGTCCATGGCCACGTAGAGGCGCTCCGGCCGCGCGGCCAGGATCCGCTCCAGGTTCTCGGCGGTGAGCCGCGGGCGGTTGAAGGCCAGCAGCAGCACTGGTGGCATACGCCCCGGCCCCTTCATGTGGCGCGCATCGTGGCCTGCCCCACTCGCGCACGCAAGGCGTGCCTCACATCGGTTCGCCGCTCCGCCGCATACGCGGTTGGTGGTAGGTTGCCGAGCATGAGCGCCGCGCCCGCGCCCCTCCCCGATCCCCCCGGGCCCGCCCCGTCGGAGGCCGCGCCCACCCCGGAGCAAGCGGAGAACCCCCTGGCCCTCCTGATGGCGCTGGGTGAGCGGTACGGCGAGCTG
The DNA here is from genome assembly GCA_020632995.1 of Deltaproteobacteria bacterium. Classification (GTDB taxonomy): domain Bacteria; phylum Myxococcota; class Kuafuiibacteriia; order Kuafuiibacteriales; family Kuafuiibacteriaceae; genus JACKEN01. Next base: position 151,032 of record JACKEN010000015.1, read on the forward strand.
GTGCGGGTCCCGAGCCCCTACGGGCAGTCCTACCTCTACAACCACCCGAGCTTCGTCCGGCACTTCTTCCACAGCCACAACTACGAGCGGACCAAGCTGCTCAAGATCGCGCTGGGCGACGGGACCCTGAGCAGCGACGGCGCGGTGTGGCGCGAGCAGCGGCGCATCGTGCAACCCGCCTTTCAACCCGACAAGGTGCGCGGCTTCGGGGCGCTGATGGTCGATGAGGCCCGGGCGGCGGCCGATCGCTGGAGCGCGGCGGGCGCGGCCAACGTGGACCTCGACGAGGAGATGATGCGCCTCACCCTCCTCATCGCGGTGCGCGCCCTCTTCTCGGCCGACGTCTCCGAGGACGTGGAGGAGATCTCCCAGGCCCTGACCCTGGTGATCCGCGACCTGGGCATCCTCACCAGCACCCTCTTCGCGGTGCCGGTGAGCTTCGACCCCCAGCGGAACCGCCGGCTCAGGCAGGCCCTCGGCGCCCTCGACGCGGTGGTGTTCCGGATCATCGAGGCGCGCCGCAAGGCGCCTGGCAGCCGCGGCGATCTGCTGGACATGCTGCTGTTGGCCCGCGACCCCGAGACCGGCGCCGCCCTCGACGACAAGCGCCTGCGCGACGAGGTGGTGACGATGCTGGTGGCCGGCCACGAGACCACCGCCACCTCGCTGTCCTGGGCGTGGGCCCTGTTGGCCCTGCACCCCGCGCAGGAGGCGCGCTTTCACGCCGAGCTGGCCACCCTCGAGGGGCGCCCGCCCAGCGTGGACGACCTCCCCGACCTGGTCTACACCCGCGGCGTCCTGCAAGAGAGCATGCGGCTCTACCCGCCGGTGTGGACCATCGCCCGCCGCGTCAAGGAGGACGAGGTCCTCGGCGGGTACCGCGTCCGCGGCGACTCCGCCGCCTTCGTCTGCCCCTTCATGCTCCACCGCCACCCGGGCTTCTGGCCGGAGCCGGAGCGCTTCGACCCCACCCGCTTCGACGAGGTGCGGGGCCCCACCATCGACCGCTACGCGTACGTGCCCTTCGCCCGCGGCCCCCACATGTGCGCCGGGCACCACTTCGCGACCCAGGAGGGGACGCTGATCCTGGCCGCCCTCGGCCAGCGCTTCTCGTTCCAGCTGATGCAAGACGCCCTGCCAGAGCCGTGGCCCCTGGTGACCCTCCGGATGAAGGGCGGCCTGCCGATGCGCCTTCAGCCCCGGGCCACCGCCGCCACCAGGAGCCCGTAGAACGCCGCGCCCGCCCCCGCGGCGTCGTAGCGCCAGCCGAGGTGCTGGCCGCAGCCCCCGCACTCCGCGACGCGCCACGCGAAGCCGGGGAACCAGGTGAACTCCTCGGTAGGCTCGCCCACCAGGCGCAGGTTCTCGGCCCAGCGCACCGTCACCACCCGCCGGAGCCAGCCCCCGGGGTTGGCGTAGACGCCCACCGCCCCGCCCTCCGCTGCGCTGAACACCGCGTCCTCGCGGCTGATCGCCGTCCCGCAGGCCCGGCACACCAGGGCGGGCGGGGCCTCATCCTGCGCCGGCGCCTCCCCCGAGCTCGGGGACCCCTCGACGCGGTCTGGGCCCGGCCCCCTCGATTTTCCTTCCCCCGACGGGGGCATCTCGGCTTTGGTGTCCAACCGTGGGTGCGCCACGACGCTACTTCGTACACACCTTCGGCTGCCGCGTGAACCAGGCGGACTCGGCCCAGGTGGCCGCCGCCCTGGACACGGTGGACGCGATGGAGCGCACCACCTCCCACGCCGACGCCGACGTGGTGGTGCTCAACACCTGCACCGTCACCCACCGCTCCGACGCCGACGTGCGCAAGGCCGTCAAGCGCATCCAGCGTGAGAACCCGAGCGCGAAGGTGATCATCACCGGCTGCTACGCCCAGCGGGACCCCGAGGGCGCCGCCGCCCTGCCCGGGGTGGGGGCGGTGATCGGGAACGCCCACAAGTCGCGCCTACCGGTGGTGGCGAGCGACCTCATGACCCCCACCGCGGCCCCGGAGGCCCGGGCCCCGGTGGTGATCCACACCCCGATGGACGGCGTCGATCCGGAGCTCCTCCCCGGGGTGGAGCCGGTGACCACGGTGCTGGATCGCACCCGGCCCTTCGTGAAGATCCAGGACGGCTGCGACGCGGTCTGTACCTACTGCATCATCCCCGCGGTGCGCGGGCGCGCCCGGAGCGCCACGCCGCAAGATGTCCTGCACGCGGTGCGGACCCTGGTCGACCAGGGCTACGTCGAGATCGTGCTCGCCGGCGTGCACCTCGGCACCTACGGCCGGGCCCTCGTACCCCCCATGGACCTCGGGGAGCTGGTGAAGCGGGTCCTCGACGTCCAGGGCCTGGTGCGCCTGCGCCTGAGCGCGATCGAGCCCATGGCCTTCCCGATGGAGCTCGCCCGCGTCGCCGCCGCCGACCCGCGCCTCGCCCCGCACTTCCACCTCCCCCTCCAGAGCGGCTCGGATCGGGTGCTGAAGCGGATGGTGCGCCCCTACCGGGCCAAAGAGTTCGCGGAGCTCGTGGCGGAGCTGCGCTCCCATGTCCCCGACGCCTGCGTGGGCACCGACGTCATCGTGGGCTTCCCGGGCGAGGACGACGCCGCGTTCGAGGCGTCCGCCGCCTTCGTGGAGGAGGCCTCGGGCCTCGACTACGTGCACGTGTTCTCGTACTCGGACCGCGACGGGGTCCCCTCCACCCGGCTCGACGCCAAGGTGGACCCGCGCATCATCAAACAGCGGAGCACCGCGCTCCACGAGGTCAGCGCCCGCCTGTGGACCCGCTACGTGGACGGGCAGGTGGGCCGGGTGCGGGCCGGGGTCAGCCTCGAGCGCGAGGGCGGGCTCCCCGGCGTGGTGGAGGTCCTGACCGACAACTACATCCCGGTCGAGGTCACCGGCGCGGCCCTCGCCCCGAACCAGGACGTGCGGGTCACGATCACCGAGCGGGTGGGGAACCGGGCCCGCGGTGTGCTTCAGAGCCTGCCGGCGTAGAAGTCGTCGAGCAAGCGGCGTTGCGCCGAGGTGAGCACCCCCGCCAGCGCCGCGCCGCCCCGCAGGGCGGCCCGCTGCACGTCGGTGAGCTCCCGCGTGAACAGGGCGGCCTTCCTCAGCTCCCACTGGTGGGTGGCGTCGGTGAGCTCCGCCGCGCGACCGAGCGGCGCGGCGAGGTGGGTGCTGTGCTCGAGCTGCAAGCGCTCCTCCGCCGCCCACGGAAGAGCGCCAACGACCCGCGGCCCGCCCCCCGGCACGTGGCCGCGGATGAGGCCCTCGTCCACGAACGCGCCGCGCAGCCCCTCCGTCGCGGGCAGGAGCTCGAGCTCCCCGGCCCAGCCCTCGGGGCGCAGGCTACCCTGCGCGTCGAGGGGCAGCGGCACCGCGGCGACGCTTCGGGGCCCGTCGCGCTCGGTCGCCGCGTTGAAGGTGAGCCACGGCGCCTCGCCCACCCACGCGACGTGGGGCGCCTCCAACACCGCGTAGCGCCCGGGGGCGTAGGCGCCCACCCGCCGGTAGGCCGCCGCGTCGTCGAGGGCCCCCTCGATCGCGTACACGGTGAGGGCGGCGTCGCGGCCGGGCGGCCCGCTCCGGGCGCGGCTGGCCACCACCATGAAGGTGCCGCCGGCCCGGTCCTGGAACACGAACGGGTCCCGGAACATCGGCCGCCCCTCGCCCGCCTCGGTGACGTGCCACGCCGGGTCTGGCGCGAGCCGGAACTCGGTCCGGCGCACCCGCCACACCGCGTCCTGGACCCCGGGGGCCAGGCGCTCCCGCCGCAGCACCGCGAGCTGCACCGCCTCGGCGTGCTCGGGCGCGTCATCCAGCACCACCCGCGGCACCTCCAGACGGCGCCCGGTGTAGAACAGCGCGTACGCGGTGCCCTCCGCCCCCGCGCCGTTGGCGAGCCGGGTGCGCACCACCGAGCCACCGCCGGGCGCCGCGTCGTCGGGGCCCCGCGGGTTGGCCGAGAGCAGGTCGGGTTGCAGGATCTCGAACCCCGCCTCGGCCCCGCCCTCCGCCTTGCGCAGCAGGGCCCACGCGCAGGCCGCCCCGTGGGTCCGCGCGGTCCAGCGCCTCCGCCAGCCCGCCCCGTGATCGAAGAGCCCCGCGTAGAGCGGGCGGCCCGCCTCATCCTCCCCGAGCCGCCAGTGGTGTTGCAGGAGCCCATCCACCGGCCGCCCGTCCGGCCACACCAGCCGCGAGGTCTCCGCGCCCGGACTCCACTCCACGCCGCGCATCGCGCGCCAGGCTACACCCTCCCGGTCAGATCCATCGAGTCGTCGACGTGCAGGCCGCGCTCCAGGTAGCTGGCCAGGGCAGCCCGCGCGGCCTGGCGGTAGGCATCCGACTCGAAATAGGCCACGAGCGCCTCGCTCACCGGCACCCCGTGCAGCTCCGGCTTCCACATGACCGGGGTGCCATCGGCCAGCTTCAGCACGCCCTTGTCCACCGCGGTGGAGGCCTCCGCCGGCGCGATGCCGGCGAGCACGGTGAGCAGCGCCCGGAAGCGCCCCTCGTAGATCGGGTCGAGGAAGTGGGCGTCGGACGAGCCGCCGAGCCCGTTGTGGAAGCGGGCGGGGCGCTCGAAGAGCCCGTGCAGGTGCAGGCGCCGGCAGGCTTGCACCAGGAGCTCCTGCATGTGGAGCGAGATCCCCAGGCCCGGGTGGCGCTGGCCCGGCAACGGCGGCTTGTCGAGGGTGAAGCCGCGGGTGGGGTCCTGCAGGAGCATCCACTCCACGAAGAGCACCTCCATCCGCTCGAGCTCCGGCACCACCGACGGGAGCCAGAGCCGCCGCACCACCAGCTCGAGGAGCAGGTGCTCCTCCTCGGCCGGGGGGCGCCGCCCGAACATCCGCACCACCTGGTGGGAGGGGTCCTTGAAGTCGGTGTCCATGCGGAGCTTGTCGAAGCCCCGCTGGGTCACCGCGGCCATGATGCCGTAGCGCTCGAAGGCGAGCTCCACCCCCTGGGCGGAGTAGAAGTCCAACAGGCGCCGGCTCTTCCCGCCCCCGGTGAGGTCGCCGTAGACGTCCTCCTCGGTGATGTCGAAGGAGTCCTCCTCGCCCGTGAGGTCACCGGTGTCCAGCTGCCGCGCGATGCGGGTGAAGTCGGTGCGCACGTCCACCCGGGGCACCCGCTCCACGTGGGCCACCCCGGCCAGCAGGTACCGGGCGAGGTAGAAGGACGAGATCCAGGCGAGCTTGCTGTAACCGCCGCCCAGCGTCACCACGAGCGAGGCGCCCAGGCCCGCCGCGGTGTCCACCACGAAGCGGTCCCGCACCAGGCACCCCTCGAGGCTCAGCCAGAACGAGCCCAGGCGATCGTTCGCGAGCACGTCGGTGCCCGCGATGTAGAAGATCAGCCCCGGTCGGTGCCGCTGCAAGGCAGACTGCAGCGTGGTCCGCAGGGCCGCGAGGTAGAGCCGGTCGGTCACCGTCCCCGTCAGGTGGATCTCGTGCTCGCTGCCCTCGAGGTGGGACCACACCGAGCCGTGGATCGAGTACACGAGCACCGACGGGTCGTCCACGAACGCCACCGAGTTGCCGTTGCCCTGGTGGTAGTCGAGATCCACCACCGCGATCGGGCGGTCATAGCCCATCTGCCGGAGGGCACAGATCGCCACCCCGATGTCGTTGTAGACGCAGAACCCGGAGCCCTGCTCGGGCTCCGCGTGGTGGAAGCCGCCGCCGAGGTTCATGCCGATGAACCCGCGGTGCGCCGCCGCGAGCCGCGCCGCCTCGACCGTGGCCCCCACCTGGCGCCGAGCGTTGGTGATGATCGGGTCGGTCTCCTTGAGGAAGTGCGCCTCGAGCCCGAAGACCCGCCCGAGGTACTCGGGGGACAGCGAGCGGTCCAGGTACGAGAGCGGGTGAAAGCCGGTCAACTCCGACATCGTGGCGAGGGGCGGGGTCCGCACGTCCTCGGACTTGAGCAAGCCCGCCTGCATCAGGCGCCCGAGGATCAGCTCGCCCCGCCGCGGCTCCACGTTGGCCACGCGGGCGGTGGCCTCCAGCAGGCTGAGGACGTAGTCGGGGTGGTACCAGATCCCGACCTCACCGGCCTCGAGGCGGGACCGGGCCCGCCGCCGCTGAAGGAGGCGCTGCAGCATGCCCCCATGCTACCAGCGTCGGACGGACCCCGAATACAACCGGGCCATGGCCTCGGCCGCTTCCTTGGTGCGCTCGGGCTCCTCGGGGCTGGGCAAGATCACCTGCAGCACCGCGTACAGGTCCCCCGCCGCGCGGCTCCCGTAGGCGGGGACGCCCTTGCCCTTCAAGCGCAGGCGCGCCCCGCTCTGGCTCCCCGGGGGCACCCGCAGCTTCACCCGGCCGTCCAGGGTGGGCACCTCGACCTCGGCCCCCAGGAGCGCCTCCGGCACCGTGACCGGCACCTCGATGGTGAGGTCCGCGCCGGCGCGCGTGAGGTAGGGGTGCGCGCCCACCTCGACCCGGATCAGGAGGTCACCGGGCGGCCCGCCGCCCGGCCCCGGGGCCCCCTGCCCGGCGAGCCGGATCTTCTGGCCCGCCTCGACCCCGGGCGGGATCTGGACCTCGAGCCGCACCTCCTGCGGTCGAGAGCCCTGGCCCTGGCAGTCGGGGCAGGGCGGCCCCGCCACCCGACCGGAGCCGCCGCAGGCCCGGCACGGGATCCCGAGCTGCAAGTGGCCTTGCGCCATCTTCATGCGCCCGGAGCCCCCGCACTGGCCGCACACCGCGGGGGCGGCGCCGGCCCGGGTGCCCTTGCCCTGGCAGGTCGCGCAGCTCACCGGCTTGGTGAGGCGGAGCTTCTGCGGGCCGCCGCGCACCGCGTCCTCGAAGCTGATCAGGACGCGGGTCTCGATGTCCCCACCCCGACGGGGGCCGGACGGGCCATGGCGCTGGCCGCCCATCCCGAACGGGTCCATCCCTCCGAAGAGGTCCTCGAGGTCCACCCCGAGCCCGCCCTTGCCGCCCGAGGGCCCGCGGCTCCCGGACCTGGCCCACTGCCGGTAGGTCTCGGCCTTCTGGGGATCCCAGCCGATGCGCTCGGCGTCATCCCCCAGCTCGTCGTAGAGCTTGCGCTTGGTGGGGTCTCCGACGATCTCGAACGCGCGGCCGACCTCCTTGAAGGACTCCTCGGCCTTCGCGTCGCCGGGGTTGCGATCGGGGTGGTGCTGACGCGCCAGGCGACGGTAGGCCCGCTTGATCTCCTCCTGGGAGGCGTCCTTGGAGACCCCGAGGACGTCGTAGTGCGAGCGAACACCCATACGAGGCGAAGCTAAACACCGCCCCGGGGCGTCAAACCGGGGCATACTCCGGGCCGTTGGGGCCCTGGCTCGCCGCCCTCGTGCTCACCGGCGCCACCGTGGAGGTCGCGCCGAACCCCTGCACCTCCAGCGTCGCGGTGAGCGCCGCGGTGCTGGCCCGCACCGACGCCGCGGTGCGGGTGATCCTGGTCCCCGAGGGCGAGGACCTCCTGCTCACCCTCCAGGCCCCCAACCACCCGCCCCAGACCCGCCCCCTCGGCCTGCGCCCCGGCGAGTGCCCGCTCGTGCCGGAGCTCGTGGCGGTCCTCACCGAGCGCTACGTCCGGGCCCTGCCCGCCTGGACCTGGGCCCCCCGAGCGGCGCCGATCCCCCCACCGCCGGCCTGGGCGAGCACGCCCCCCCGGCCCCTCGGGCTGGCCGGGCGGCCCCGGTGGGAGACCCGAGTGGGGCTCGAGGCGGGGGGCGGGGCCGGGCTCCCCACCCCGGACCTCGCCCTGCGCCTGCGCGGGCACCTCGTGGCCCACCACCACGGCGGCGACGGGCCGCGGCCCGGGGTCGGGGTCTTCGTGGCGGTCAGCGTCAGCCCCCGCCTCGGCTTCGGCTCCGACGGGGCCATCACCCTGCTCGCCCCCGCCGCGGGGGTCACCGGCAGCCTCGAGCTCGGGCGCTTCCGAGCCACCGTCGGGCTGGCCGGGGGCCTGCTCGCGGCGTGGGCCCGGGGGTTCGAGCGGGCGAGCAACACCGTGGATCCCCTGCTCGAGGCCGAGCTGCGGCTCCGCGCGACCCTGGTCGGGCCGCTCTACGGGGGCCTCTCGGCCCAGGTCCCGCTCCTCGGGCACCGCTTCACCCGAGCCGACGAGGGGGTGGCCCGGCGCACCGCGCCGCTCACTTTGGGCCTCTTCCTCGGGGTGGAGCAGATCCTGGCGTTTTTCTGACGAAAGCGGGCCCCCGGCGGGCATGCGGGATCGTAGAGACTCGGTGGTCGTGTCCGAGACGGAGAGGGTAGGCGCGGTGCCCCCGGGTGCTGGCGATGACGTCGGTCGTCTGTTCGACGAGCACGCCGCGTTCTTGCTCCGGATCGTGGGCCGCATGGTGGGCAGCCCCGACCAGGCGGAGGACGTGGTGCAGCGCGTCTTCCTCATCGCCCACGAGAAGCGGGCGAGCCTGGCCGACCACAGCGAGATCCGGGGCTGGCTGTACCGGGTGGCGATGAACGTCACCCGGCACGAGCGGCGCGCCTTCGCCCGAAGGATGCGCCTCTCGGAGGCCCTGTCCGAGGCCCCGGAGGGCCCGGGGCCCGAGGACCCCGCGTCGCAGCTCGAGACGGCCCAGGCGAGCGCCCGGGTGCGTGCGTGTGTGGCCAAGCTGCCGTTCGATCAACGGGAGGTGTTCGTGTTGTACGAGCTGGAGGAGTTGCGAGGTGGGGAGATCGCGGCCATCCTGGAGATCCCCGAGAACACGGTGTGGAGCCGGCTGCGGCTGGCCCGGGCGCGCTTCAAGCGGGCCTGGCTGGCCTCGGGAGAGGGCGCGAGGGCGAAGCCATGAGAGAACCGCTGCGGCTCCGCCATGATCCCGAAGCGCCTGCCGACCTCAGGCGCGCGCTCGACGCCGAGGCCCGCTTCGCGCTCCCCCACGACCTGGCCCGTGTGAAGGCTGGGTTGACGGCGGCGGTGGCGGCCGGCGTACGGCCGGAGCGCTCCGCAGGCTGGAGCGGGCCCGGGCTCGTCACCGGCGCGGTGATCCTCGCCGCCGTCGGCGCCTACAGCCTGTGGGGCGACGCGCCCCCGGCTCCGGCCTCGGCCCGGGTGGAGGCGCCCGCGCCCGCGGCGCCGACCCCCGTCGCGGTGGCCGCATCCGACGGCGCTGCGACGGAGGCCGTGTCGACGGCAGCCGCGCCGACGGAGGTCATGCCGACGGAGGTCACGCAGGCAGGGTCGACGCCACCCGTGGTCGCGCAGGCGGCGGCCCCGCACCCCGCCCGTCGCGCACGCCCGCTCCCCGCCGCACCTGCCGCGCCCCCCGAGCCCTCCGGCCTCGCGGCGGAGCTCACCAGCTACCAGCAGGCGCAGGCCGCGCTGAGCGCTGGCCGCTACGGCGAGGCGGCGGAGGCCTTCGCCCGACACCGCGCCACCTTCCCCGGCGGCCGCCTCGAGCGCGAGGCCGCCCTCGGTCACCTCGAGGCGCTGCACCGGGCCGGCCGCGCGGACGCCGCGGTGGCCCAGGCCAAGGCCCTCCTCGGCGCGCCGGGCCTGGCCGGGCGCCGGGCCGAGGTGCTGCGGGTCCTCGCCGAGGCCGAGGTCCTGCGAGGCCGGTGTGACGAGGCGCGGGCCGCCTTCGAGCAGGCCAGGGAGGCGGGGGCAGACATCACCGAGGACGCCGTGCAAGGTGCCCTGCAGGCGTGCGCGAGGAGGTCCCCCCGTTGATCCGTCGCGTCACCCGCCGACGGCCGGGGCGGTGGGCGCCCCTGTGCCTCTGCGCGGTGGCGTGGGCGCCGGGGTGCGTCCTGGAGTCGGGCCTCGACAACGGGGCTTGCGCCGACGGACGGGCGCTGGTGGACGGGCGGTGTGAGGCCGCGACCGCGGATGTCGAGGCCTCGCCCCGGGCGAGGCCCCAGCTCAAGCGCGCGGCCGACACACCCGGCGTCGAGCTCGACGGGTGCCGCCTCGACCTCGTGACGCCGCGCCTGAACTTCGGGGCGGTGGCCAGCGGCGAGGCGCTGGTCGCGCCGGTGCTCCTGTCGAACGCCGGCAACAAGGCCTGCTCGATCCTGCCGGTCTTCGCGGTGGGGAGCGACCCCGCCTTCACCCTCGACGGCGGGGCCGAGGGCACGTTGATCGTGCCCCCGGTGGGCCGCCTCGAGCTCCGGGTCTGGTTCGCGCCCGCCGCGCTCGGCCTGCACCGCGCCACCCTGACCGTGTATCCGCTCGACGGCTCGAAGTGGGAGGCGGAGCTCGAGGGGAGCGGGGTCACGCCGGGGAGCACGCTCGTGGTGTCCCCCACCACGGTGGACTTCGGTCGGCGCGGCACCCGCTGCCTCGACGCGAGCGCGCGGGAGGTCTACCTGAGCAACCCCACCCAGCAGCCCCTCAGCCTGAGCTGGGACGTCTGGCCCGGCGTGTTCCGAACCAGCCCGAGCGGCGGGTCCATGACGCTCCCGGCGGGGGCCACCGCCACCGTCTCGGTCTCGTTCCGTCCGGTGTGGCAGGGGCACCAGCGGGGCCGCCTCCTGGTCGAGGTCGCGGGCGCCACCCCGAAGCTCGTGACCCTGCTCGGCGACGGCGCCGAGGACAGCCTGAACGTCGACCACTTCCAGGGCGCCCCGACCCTGGAGCTGCGCGCGGTCCCGGTCCGGGAGTCGGTGCGGGTCCTGGTGGAGGGGGAGGAGCTCCCGCCCCGGCGCCTCCAGGAGCAGGTCTGGGTGCTGGACGTCCAAGCACGCAAGCTCACTTTCGCACCGCACTTCGTCCCCGCCGCCACCCGACAGGTCGACGTGGAGTACGAGGAGCAGTGCGTGCTGGTGACCTGCGGCGACGGAGTCCTGGACCGCGGCGAGCACTGTGATGACGGCAACGACGTCGACACCGACGACTGCCTCTCCAACTGCGAGCTCGCCTACTGCGGTGACGGCTACGTGCGGCAGGGGGTCGAGACCTGCGACGACGGGAACGAGGCGGGGGGCGACGGCTGCAGCTGGGCTTGCCGGGTCGAGGTCTGCGGCAACGGGATCCTCGAGCCCCCCGAGCAGTGCGACGAGGGGGCCCAGAACTCCGATCTGCGGCCCGACGCCTGCCGCACCGACTGCACCCGGCCGGGCTGCGGGGACGAGGTGCTCGACGACGGGGAGCAGTGCGACGACGGCAACCTCGACGAGGCCGACGGCTGCGCGGCCTGCTGGTGGGCGATATGCGGCGACGGCTTCGTCTGGGCCGAGGTCGAGGCCTGCGACGACGGCAACCGGGTGAACACCGACGAGTGCCGGAACGACTGCACCCTCCCCCGCTTCGACCTGTCCTTCGAGGATCGCGGGCCGATGGGCGGCTGGTACGGCGGGTACATCACCACCTCCTCGGTGGTGAACATCCCGTTCCCCTTCACGTACCTCGGGCGCCCTGCGCCCCGGCTCTACATCGGGCAACCCGGCCTGCTCGCCTTCGAGCCCGGCGTGGTCAGCCCGGGTGAGAACCTGGCCATCCCCACCAGCACCACCCCCAACGGCTTCATCGCGTGGTGGTGGGACGACCTGGAGCCGCTCGCCTCGCCCGGCCCGTGGGATCCGCCGAAGGCGCGGGTCCGTGTCGAGGGCACCGCGCCCGAGCGCGCCCTGGTGGTGCGCCTGGACCGCCTCACCGCGGGCGGGCTCCCGGTGCCGGTGGAGGCGCGGCTGTTGGAGGGCACCATGGAGATCGAGGTGACCTACGGCCCGCTCCTCGGCGACCTCGACGCCTACCCCGCCTCGGCCTCGGTGGGGTGGGAGTCGCAGGACGGGTTGCGAGGCGCGGACGCCCTGGGCTGCAGTCCGACTTGCACGCTCCGCGACTGGCCCGACGGCGCCACCCTCCGCTTCATCCCCTAGCGTCCAACCAGCGCACCATGGGCTCGAACACCCACGGCTCGGCGTGGTCGTTGATGAACATGTCGGCGTGGGCGAACCACACCCGCTCGTCCCCGACCTCGAGGAGCGTGCTGTCCTGCGAGCCGAGGGCGTCCTTGGCGCTCCTGGCCACCTCGGGGGGCACGATGCCGTCCCCGTTCGCGTAGATCCCGAGGAACGGCAGGTCGACCTGCCCGAGCCCCCGGGTCACGTCGAGCCCGGCCACCATGAGATCGCGGTTGTGGGCCCAGCGGGCGATCTGCAGGTTCAGGTACGGGTGCGGATCGTCCACGGTCTGGGTCAGGGTGGCCGGATCCGAGAGGTCGATGTGGTCGGTGTTCATGTAGAGCGAGAGCAGCCCCGGGATCCGGCGCGCGACCGGCAGCGCCACCCGGGCCATGCCCCGCACGCCCGAGACGCGCACCGCCGACGCCAGGCGCGGCGAGCGGAACGCCACCCGCATCAGCGGGTGCATCGTGGTCCAGCGGAGCGGCGCCCCCATGCCGATCAGCCCGCCCAGCCCGTGGGTGGTGGGGTGGTGGGCCAGGTAGCCGAACAGGTAGGTGCCCCCCAGGCTGCAGCCCACCGCGGTGGGCGCGGGATCCCGGGCCACCGAGACGCTCCGGACGTGCCCCACCACCTTCGGCAGGTCCACCAGGCAGACCTCGCGGAACCCCACCCGGCTGGGGACGCCGGTGGGCTGGCTGTCGCCCTGGGCCCGCAGGTTCGCGGTGAAGACCTCGTAGCCCGCCTCCACCAGGTACTGCACGAGCGAGGTCCCGCGCGGGTGATGGGCCAGGATGAAGGTGTTCATCCCGTAGCCGGGGATGAACAGCACCGGCCGCTTGGACGGATCGAGGCGCGCGCGGTCCCAGTAGCGCTTCACGTCCAGGCGCCAACCGTCGCCGTTGTAAAGCCAGGCTCGCTCCCGCTCCACCGCCCCAGCATACTCCCCCGGGGTCGCCTTTACTGCGCCCCGAGCTTGCCCTAAAAGGCAGCGGGCAGGCAGCCATGCGTCCAGAAGACCAAGAGCGCATCCTCACCGAGCTCGAGAGCCGGGTCAGCCTGGCCAAGGTCCGGGCCACCGAGGCCGGGGGGCCCAAGCTGTCCGAGATCCTCGAAGACAGCCACTACTTCGAACGCAAGCGCCTGAAGGAGGACCGGGGCAGCCCGACCCGCGAGGCCGACGTGAAGTTCTGGGACCAGGTGCAACAGGACCTGCGCCGCGCGTCCGAGCGCGACCAGAAGCTCCTCGCCCGCAAGGTGATCCGCCACTACGCGGAGGAGATCGCGGGGAACTTCGACGAGCGGGTCTACCAGGTGGTGACCCGCGCCCTCCCCCCCGGCCTGGGCCTGCTCTTGAACGCGGCCTCGCCCCTGCGGCTGGTGAAGCGCCTGCCCCAGATGCCCAACCTCGACGAGAGCGTGGTGATCCAGGGCGAGGTCGAGCAGCTGCATCGCCTGCACGAGAAGGGCACCGTCATCCTCGTGCCCACCCACGTGTCCAACCTGGACTCGATCATCGTGGGCTACGCGCTGTTCCGGATGGGCCTGCCGCCCTTCATCTACGGCGCGGGCCTGAACCTGTTCACCAACCCGCTCATCAGCTTCTTCATGCACAACCTGGGCGCGTACACGGTCGACCGGAAGAAGACCGACCCGCTCTACAAGGACGTGCTCAAGGAGTACGCCACCCTCACCCTCGAGTTCGGCTACGACAACATCTTCTTCCCCGGCGGCACCCGCTCCCGCTCCGGCGCGATCGAGCAGCACCTCAAGCTCGGCCTCATGGGCACCGGCCTCGCCGCCTACATCAACAACCTCCAGCGCGGGGCGGCCCAGCCCAAGGTCTTCATCGTCCCCGCCACCCTCTCGTTCGAGCTGGTGCTCGAGGCCGAGACCCTCATCGACGACTTCCTCAAGGAGGTCGGCAAGGCGCGTTACATCATCGACGACGACGAGTTCACCCGGCCGAAGCGGGTCTTCGACTTCATGAGCCAGCTGGTGAGCATGGACTCGAAGATCCACGTCACGGTGAGCCGGGGCTACGACGTCTTCGGCAACCCGGTGGACGACGAGGGCAACAGCCTCGATCCGTGCGGGCGCGTGGTCGACACCTCCCGCTACGTGCTCGACAAGGGCAAGCCGGTGCACGACGCGGCCCGCGACGCGGAGTACACCCGCGAGGTCGGGGAGCGCGTCGGGGAGGCGTTCCTGCGGGACAACGTCGTCACCAGCACCCACGTGGTGGCCCACGCGATCATGAACCTGCTGCGCGAGCGGAACCCGCGGATGAGCGTGCTCCGCATCCTGCGCACCGGCGGCACCGAGGACGACCTCGAGCTGAGGAGCGTGTACCGCGAGACCGACCGCCTCCTGGGCGAGCTGCGGGCCCTCGAGCAGCGGGGCCGCATCCGCCTCGGCACGTCGCTGCGCGCCTCGGCCGAGGACGTCGTCAGCGACGCCCTGGCCCACTACGCGCTCTACCACACCCGCCCCGCCGCCCAGCGGCGCGGGGACCGCGTGGTGCCCCGGGACCGGAACCTGGTCCTGTACTACCAGAACCGCCTGGAGGGGTACGGCCTGAGCTCACGGCCCTGCCTGAGCCCCAACCACCGCGCCCTGGCCGACCTGCGAGGCTGAGCCCATGAACGACGCCACCGAGACCCTCCGAATGACCCTGGTGGGGGCGGGCCCGCTCGCCCGGGCCATCGGCCGCATCCTCGCCCGGGGCCCCACCGAGGTGCACCTGTGGGCCCGGGGCCAGGCCGCCCGCGACGCGATCCGGGCCGAGGTGCCCGAGCTCAATGTGCACCACGAGCTCGAGGCCGCCCTCGAGGGCGCCCACGTGGTGCTCCTCGCGGTGCCCGCGGACCAGCTGACCGAGGCGGCGGAGCGCTACGGCGAGCACGCCCTCGGCGATCACGTGGTGCTCACCGCGGCGCGCGGGGTCGGGCCGAACTTCACCCTCCCCCACGAGATGATCCGCAAGAAGACCTGCGTGCGCCAGATCGGGATCCTCGGCGGTCCGATCCACGCGCGGGAGCTCGCCACCGGCCGGAGCATCAACGCGGTGCTCGCCACCCGCTTCCCGCGGGTCCTCGAGATGGTACGCCGCCTGGTCTCGGGCGCGCCGGTCGCGCTGCACGCCTCGAAGGACATCGTAGGGGTCCAGGTGGCGGGTGCGGTCTCGAACGTAGCGTCCCTCGCCGCCGGGATGTGCGACGCGCTCGAGCTGGGCGACACCGCCCGCGGGGTGCTCCTCACCCACGGCCTGGTGGACGCCCGCAAGATCGGCATGGCCCTCGGGGCTACCGAGGCCACCTTCGGTGGGCTCGCTGGCCTGGGCGAGCTGATCCCGCGGCACGTCACGAGCATGGATCGCCACCTCGACGTCGGGGCGGCGGTGGCGAAGGGCGCCAGCCTGCAAGAGGCCTTGCAGCAGGCCCAGGGCCACGTGGAGGGCGTGGTCACCGCGATGGAGGCCATGGCCCTCGCCGACGCCCGGGGCATCGAGCTCGGCCTGGTGCGGGCGGTGGCCCAGGTGCTCCAGGGCGAGGCCAGCCCCCGGGAGGCCCTCGAGGCGGTGCTCCACCACAGCCTCGATCTCGACGACCCGCGGGGGCGCTGACGTGACGGACCTCGGTCGGTTCATCCAGCAGAGCAACGACCGGCACCTGCCCGACGACTACGACGGCCCCATCCTGCTGTGGGACATCGACAAGACCTACCTGGACACCCGCTTCTCGTCGTTCCGGGGCCTGATCTCGATCCCGCTCGAGCTCGCGGTCGACAAGCAGGCGGTGCCGGGGGCGGTGCCGCTCCTGAGGGCCCTGCGCCGCGGGCCCGGGCCGCAATCTGCGTTGACGCCCCTGTACTTCGTGAGCGGGAGCCCGCCCCAGCTCCGCAAGGTGATCCAGACCAAGATGACCCTCGACGGGGTCCAGTACGACGGCATCACCTTCAAGGATCAGATGGGCCTGTTGATGGCCCGCCGGCCCAAGGACATCAAGCGGCAGGTCGGCTACAAGCTCACCGCCCTGCTCGGCTACCGGCGCCGCGTCCCCGCCCGCGCCCAGTGGCTGATGTTCGGTGACGACGTCGAGAACGACGCCGAGGCGTTCCTCCTCTTCGGCCAGGTGGTGGCGGGGCTCCGGGGCCCGCGCCTCGAGGACCGGCTCCAGGCGGCGCACGTGCACGACGAGGATCGCGCGATCATCCACGAGCTGGTGGCGAGCCTCCCCGAGGGGCCCGACCCGGTGTCGCGGGTGTTCATCCTGCTCGCCAACAAGACCGACCCCGAGCGCTTCACCGACCCCCGGGTCATGGCCTGCCGTTCCTACCTCCAGACCAGCCTCGTGCTCGCGATGGAGGGCCGCATCACCCCCGACACCGTGCCGATGGTGGCGCGCGGGCTGCGCAGGAACCGCGTGCCGGAGCAGACCATCGCCGAGGAGCTCCGGGACGCCGAGCGCCGCCTCCACGTCCCCCGGAGCCTCACTGAGCTGGCGAGGGCATGAGACGATGAGCATCACCATCGACGACGTCCGCGAGGCCCACCAGCGCGTCCGCCCCCACGTGGTGCGGACCCCGCTGCTGCAACGCACCTTGCCCTCGGGGCTGGAGCTGTACTTCAAGCCGGAGTCCCTGCAGCCGATCGGGGCCTTCAAGCTCCGCGGCGCGTTCAGCCTGATGACCACCCTGCCCGCCGACTGCCCCGGGGTGATCGCCCACTCCTCGGGCAACCACGCCCAGGCGGTGGCGCGCGCGGCCCGGGTGCTGGGGCTGAAGGCGGTGGTGGTGATGCCGAGCGACGCCCCCACCCTCAAGCGCGCCCGGACCGAGGCGGACGGGGCGGAGGTGGTCACGGTCGGCCCCGACTCCGACGAGCGCATCGCGAAGGCCGAGGCGCTCGCGGCCGAGCGCGGCCTGGTGCCGGTGCCGCCCTACGACCACCCGCTGATCATGGCCGGCCAGGGCACCGCGGCGCTCGAGGTCATCGAGGACGCGCCCCACCCCCTCGACCGCTTCTACTGCCCGGTCAGCGGCGGCGGCCTCCTCGCCGGCTGCGGCACGGTGTTCGAGGCCCTCTCCCCCGCCACCGAGGTGGTGGGCGTCGAGCCCGCCACCGCCAACGACACCGCGTTGAGCCTGGCCGCGGGCGAGCGGGTGAAGATCCCTGCCCCCGACACCCTGGCCGACGGGCTCCGGGTCCGCACCCCGGGCGCGGGCACCTGGCCGATCACCCAGCGGACGGTGCGTCGGGTGGCCCTCGTCTCCGAGGACGCCATGCTGGACGCGATGGCTTGGGCCCTGGGTGAGCTCCGCCTGGTGCTCGAGCCCTCGGGCGCGGTGAGCCTCGCCGCGGCCCTGGCCGAGGCGGACCGGGGCGGCCGGGTCGGGGTCCTCCTCTCGGGCGGCAACGTGGAGCCCGCCCTGCTCGCCCGGGTGGCCGCCCGCGCCCGATGACGCGGCCGGTCGATGACCGACGAAACCGGTTGCCGTCGGGGAATCGCTAGGTTAAGCGCGCTACATCTCTCGCCTGGGGGGGCGTGGTAACCTAGGCCCGGACGACTGAGAGGGGGCGAGCGTGCGATCGCGGGATCGTGACGTTCGTGTGTCAATGGCCGAGCGGCTCAGGAACATCAGCGGCTTCGAGATCCTGACGAAGCTCAGCTCCGGGGGCATGGGCGACGTGCTCCTCGCCCGTAAGAAGTCCGCCCACGGCTTCGAGAAGCTCCTCGCGATCAAGACCATCCGGGGTGACCTCGCCCGGCGCACCGACATCCGGGCGATGTTCCTCGACGAGGCCCGGCTGGTGGCCCGCCTCGACCACCCCGCCATCACCCAGGTCTACGACTTCGGCGAGGAGGAGGGGACCCTCTACCTGGCCATGGAGTACGTGGCCGGGATCGCCCTCAACAAGCTCCTCATCAAGCGCGGCGCCCCGCTCCCCCCCACCGTGGCGTCCCGCATCGCGGCCGAGGTGGCGCGCGGCCTCCACGCCGCCCACGAGCTCACCGACATCTCCGGCACGCCGCTGGGCGTCGTGCACCGGGACGTGAGCCCGGGGAACATCATCCTGACCTTCGACGGCCACGTGAAGATCGTCGACTTCGGCATCGCGTTCATGAACGAGCGCGAGTCCCCCGACACCCAGCTCGGCGATCTGAAGGGCAAGCCTTCCTACATGGCGCCGGAGCAGCTCCGGGGCGAGCGGGTGGACCGCCGCAGCGACGTCTACAGCCTCTCGGTGGTGCTGCACGAGATGCTCACCGGGCGGAAGCTCTTCTCGAAGAGCAACGTGGTGGCGACCGCGCTCGCGGTGGAGCGCGGCGACGTCCCGCCCCCGAGCTCGATCGTGGGTGCGCTCCCCGACGGCCTCGACGGGGTGGTGATGCGCGGCCTCGAGAAGGACATCGAGGACCGCTTCATCGACGCCAAGGTCATGGCGGTCGCCCTCGACGACATCCTCAACCAGGAGGTCGCGGCCCCCCTGGTGGACTTCGTCGAGACCGACCTCGGGGACGAGCGCGAGTCGCACCGGGCGTGGCTGCAATCCGTCTTGTCGGGCGAGTACACCGAGAGCGGCACCTACGAGACCTTCCCGCCCACCCGCTCCGGCGCCGGCCGCGGCACGAGCCGGGGCGGCGACGAGCACCTCAGGACCCCGACCCCCCTCCCGGAGGCGGCGCTGGCCGGGCCCACCACCCTGATCCCGCCCTCCCACACCCAGGACGCCCCGGTCCTCGTGGAGCCGCTCCGCCGCGGCCCGAACCCGGCGTGGGTCGCCGTCGCGGTGTTCCTGACCATGGTCGGGCTGTTCGTGGCCTCCCGCCTCCTCTCGGGCCCCACCGAGCCGGAGCCCATCCCGGCCCTGCCCGGCCCCGGGGTGGTCGACCTCGAGCGCCCGGCGACGCCGGACCCCGAGCCCATCGCCGAGCCCCCGCCGGAGGCCGCGCCGCCCGAGCAGGTGGTGGAGCAGGCCAGGCCCCCGAAGCCCGCCCCCACCCGACCGCGCGCCGCGCCGAAGCGGCCCCGCCCCGCCCCGGTGGCGAAGGCGGAGCCCGAGGCGAACCCGGACGCGTTCGGCTTCATCACGGTGGGGGCGCAGCCCTACGCGCTGGTGCGGATCAACGGCCGCGAGGTCGGAGCCACGCCCATCGTGAACAAGAAGATGAGCGCGGGGAGCTACGAGATCGAGCTCACCACCCCGGACACCGGCGAGGTTCGCTTGAAGCGAACGGTGGTGCTGCGGGAGGGCCAGCACGCCCGGATCACGGCGCGCTGACGGGGGTGGCGGGGGCCCCGAGCCGGAACGCCGGCCCGGGACCGCGGGACCTCACCAGAGGTTGAGGTTCAGGTTGTAGTTGAGGTTGAAGTTCCAGGAGTTCTGCTGCTGGGGGATCATGCTGTTCCAGTACAGACCCTGGGCCAGGGTGTTGAACAGGTTCCCGCCGCCGAAGCCGAAGGGATCGAAGCAGTTCCCGTTGCCCAGCAGGTTGCCGAGCTGACTCCAGTCGTTGTTCTGGCAGGGGCTGGAGGGGGGCATGCAGCCGCCGGGGGCGATGCCGTTCTCGTAGCTACCCGAGAACTGGATCTTCGAGTTGACGAACGCGTCGTTGCGGCCGGCGTCGGTCTTCAGCGTGACGTAGTTGCCCGTCCGCTTGTTATAGTAGTTGACCTCGCCGTCCCGCTTGTCGCTGTCGCCCACGGCAACCCAGTCCGCGCGGTTGCCTTCGAGGATGATCTTCTCATCCCGGCCGATGTTCTCGATGGAGACGTTGTTGCTCTGACCGCCGACGCGGAAGGTGTTGGCGCCGTTGTCACCCTTGAAGTTGACGGTGTTGCCGAGCCCACCGACCTGCTGCGAGGTCTTGCCCTTGGTGTCGTAGATGGTGCGGGTCTGACCGAAGCCGTTGATCGTAGTCATGGTTGGGAAGTCCTTTCCTCGAGGCACATCATCGGCAGGCGCGCGTAAGCGGTGCGTAAGATCGACGGTCAGGGTGCAAAAAAACGGAGTCGTGTCGCGGTCTTGCGCACCATGGCCTACATAGACCCACCAACCATCTCGCGTGCTCGGCCGAGATCGGCTCAGGTCGGCGATCGACCTCCGCCCGGCTTGGGGCGGGCCGCCTGGCGATAATGCTTCAACATGCCTTGATAGCGCCTAATTCGGCGTGAGACCGTGTCATCTAGTGGTAAGCCAACGTAACCAACCCTGCATCGAGGCGCTGACGCCCGCGGAGCTGGTTCGCCAGGCCGTCGACCACCCGGGGGTGCTCGGGGACCCCGCCACCCGCGCCCGCCACCAAGCGCTCCTTCAGCGCTCCAGCGTGTGCAGCTACTGCGGCGTGGGTTGCCCCTACACGGTGGAGCCCGACGCCCGGGGGGTCGACCGGGTCCACCCCCTGAGCTCGCTCGGGCTCTGTGTGAAGGGGCGCACCAGCCTCGAGACGGGCGGGGACGAGGCCCGGCGTCAACGGCTCCTGCGCAAGGGCCTGCCCGACGATCGCGTCCGCGCCCCCATGATCCGGGGCCACGACGGGCGCATGAAGGAGGTCAGCTGGGACGAGGCCCTCGACCGCGCGGCCTGGCTCTTCCTCCACGCCCGGGAGTGGGTCGGCCCCGAGGCGGCCGCCATCTACGGCAACGGCCAGAAGACGGTGGAGTCGATCTGGCTGGCCAGCCTCTACAAGCTCGTCTTCCGCCTCCCCACCATCGGGGCGAACTCCGAGCACTGCCTGGCCAGCGCGGGCGCGGCCCACGAGCTGAACTTCGGCAACGAGGCCTCCTTCACCTGGCGGGAGTTCGAGGAGCTGGCCCACTGCGACGTCGCGGTGCTGCACGGCACCAACGCGTTCATCACCTTCCCCCAGGCGTATGAGAAGCTGGCCCGGAACACCCGGGCAAAGAAGGTCGTCATCGACCCGATCCGGACCGACACCGTCACGGAGCTCTCGGCCACCGACCCCCGCACCCTCCACGTCCGATTCCGGCAGGGCGGCGACGTGGCCTTCAACCTCGCGGTGAGCCGGGTGATCCTGGAGCGCGGCTGGCAGGACCAGGCCTTCCTCGATCGCGCGGTGGACCCGGGGAGCGTCGAGGTGTTCCGCGCCCTGTGCGCCGAGCCCCGCTTCGCGCCGGAGGCGGTGGCCGAGGCGATCGCCCTCCCCGGCCAGGACCGGGCCGAGCTGTTGCAGACCATCTACGACTACGCAAGCCTGCTTGCCGAGCCCGGGCCTGACGGGCACCGGCCGCGGGTGGCGGTCGTGTCCAGCATGGGGATCAACCAGAGCACCGGGGCCTACGGCTTCTCGACCAACCTGAACCTCCTGCTCCTCACCGGGAACGTGGGGCGGCCGGGGGCGGGCTCGATCCGCATCGCGGGGCAGTCCAACGCCCCGAGCGAGCTCATGCTCGGCTTCAACGGCCGCCGCATGATCTTCAACCTGAACCCCAACGACCCCGAGCAGCGGGCCCGGGTCGCGGCGGCGCTCGGCCTGCCCGAGCACAACATCCCCACCACCCTCGGCACCCCGGTGGCCCGGATGTCCGAGGACGACAAGCTGTATTGCTTCCTCTTCATCGGGACCCAGATGACGCGGAACATGCCGCGCCTCGGGCACTGGATGCGGCGCCTGGGGCGGGCCTTCAACGTGGTCATCGACCCCTTCCTCGCCCCAGGGGCGCTGGAGTGGGCCGACGTGCTCCTGCCCGCGATGACCTACACCGAGCGCACCGGGGTCATCCAGCGGGGCGACCGGAGCCTCCAGCTGCAACAGGGGTTGACGACCCCGCCCCCCGCGGCGTGGTCGGACGAGCAGATCCTGGTGCGCCTCGCCCTCGCCATCGCGAAGCGCCTGCGCGACCCCGACACCGCGGCGCTGAACGACCTCGACCCCGACGTGATCGAGCGGGTCTTCGGGCGCTACGCGGACGGGGAGGGCCACGTCGACACCGCGCGGATCTTCTGGCACATGGTCGCGGTCTCCCGCGAGCTCGGCGTCTACTGCCGCCTCGAGGACGCGGACGGGGCCCCGCTCTCCCACGACACCCTGCGCCGGAACGCCGGCCACGGGACCCAGTGGCAGGGCGACGGGCGCTACCGGGCCGCGGCCGAGGCGGGCGCGGTGTTCCCCAACGTGACCGCCAACAAGAGGGCCCTGGCCAAGCTGGTGCGGCCGCCGGAGGACTTCCTCGCCAAGCTCGAGGCCCCGATGCCCCCCGGCACCCTCGGCCTCGTCAGCGGCCGGGGCCGGCCCGGGATCCGCGCCCGCTACATGCGGGGGCGCTACAACTCCGGCATCAAGACCCTGCCCCTCACCGGGGCCTCCCCCGAGGACTACCTGCTCGACCTGCACCCGCAAGAGGCCTTGCGTCAGGGGTTCGCAGAGGGTCAGCCGGTGCGGGTCTCGGCCGGCCACGGCACCGTCTTCGCCACCGTGGCGCTGAACGATCGGGTGCCCGAGGGCTCGGTGTTCATCGACTTCGTGCCGGGGGAGATCAACCGCCTCACCGACTACGTGGACGCGGACCGCTTCACCCACCAGAGCTTCATCAAGCGGACCCCGGTGCACCTCGCCGCCCTCGCCCCGCTCGAGACCACCCTGTGGGCGGGGCCGAGCGCGGAGGCGCTGGCCCGGGCCCTCGCGGTGCTCGTAGCGGACTTTCGGGCCACCTACCCCGAGGACGCGGACTGGGTGGCGGAGCAGCAGGCGGGTGACGCCCCGAGCTGGCTGCCCCACGCGCGCCTCGGCGCGCCGGCCACTTCAGAGGACGCGGCGGTGGTGGAGGCCGCGGGGGCCCTCACCGTGTTCGTCCAGCGGATGAGCACCGACCCCGAGTACCGGGCGGCGGCCCAGGTGATGCTCGGGCGCCTCACGGACGAGGTGCAGGACGACCTGCTCACCGTGCTCCTGCCCTTCTTGCGGCGCTTCGACTACCAGTCCGCGATGCACACCATCCTGTCCGGGGTGGTGGGCGCGGTGACGGTGGTGGACGAGGCCGGCGCCCCGGTAGAGGTCGACCTGTTGAGCGCCCACCGGGCCGCGATCCTGGAGTTCAAGGAGGAGATCGTCGCCATCCAGCTCTTCGTGGCGATCAAGCGGGCCATGGAGCGCCTCTTCGGCCCCGGCGCGGTGGTCGAGCGCGAGCAGCTGGCCTTCGTGTCGGGGGTGGCCATCCCGTGCGCGGGGGACGTCCCCGCTCACTTCTTGGGCATCTCCCCCGCCGAGCTGGGGGCGGGGGGCCTGGTGCACAGCCGGGCGATCGGCAACAGCGCCCTCATCGTGGTGGACAAGGCGAGCGGCCGGGCGGTGCGGGTCGACGTGAAGACCGGCGTCCTCCCCCACGACCCCGAGCTCACCAAGCTCCGCGGGCTGGTGATCAACCGCAAGCGGGGTTGCGACGGCCGGGACCACCGGCGCTTCTTCGATCGGCTGGGCGAGCTGATCTGTCAGTACGTGCGGCGCGGCGACGAGAACTTCGAGCTCTTCGGGCCCGCCCCGCTGGACTGGGCCGAGTACCGGGCCAAGCTCAACTATGCCCCCGCCAAGCGGAGCGAGTTCGTGCACCACCTGGTGCGACAGCAGGTCTCCCCCGGCCTCATCTCGGCCCTCGTGACCCTCGGGGTGCTGGACCCCGAGCAGGAGACCCGGCTCAACGCGGCGGTGGCCGCATCCGACGGCGCCGCGGTGACCGAGGCCCCCTCGCAGCTGGAGGGCCTAGAGGACCTGCCCCTCCCCGAGCGGGTGCGCCGGGTGGTGGAGGAGGTCATCGCCCCGGTGCTCAGGAACGACGGCGGCAAGCTCGAGCTCCTCGGCCTCGACGAGGGGACCGGCGAGCTGTCGGTGCGCTTCGTGGGGAGCTGCGCGAACTGCCCCTACTCGCTGTTGAGCATGGAGCAGCTGGTGCGCCCCACCCTCCTCAACATCCCCGGCATCACCGCGGTGCGCCACCGCGCCCAGCTGCGGGACAGCGAGCTGGCCAAGGCCACCGCGGGGGCGCGGCCCCGGCTCGCGCTGGTGAGCCAGGAGCACGCAACCTAGCCTGCCACCGGGCCCGTCCCTCCTCCTGCCCCTCACCGACCGCTCTTCGTAGCCGCGTCGCGCTCCCGTCCTCCCTGCTGGGCAAAGAGGTTCTGGCGGGCTCACCGCGCAGGTGCTCCCGATAACCGGCGGGTCGGGTTGACCCGGCGAGCGAGTCAGGGAGCGGTGAGCGCCGAGGCGCAAGTTCACTTCTGACCACGCCGAGGTCGCGCTACGCTTCGGACGTGGAGCACGCCGCCCTCACCATGGTCGTCGCGCTCCCGATCCTTCTGACCGGCTGTGCGGCGCATGTGGCCTCATCACCGGAGTCGAGGCCTGCGCGGTGCGCGGCGGGCTTTCGGGACGTGCGCGGGCTCGGGTGCGCGAGCGTACCCGAGCCTGCCGCTGGGGGCCCGATGTCCGTGCTGGTCTTCTTGCACGGCATGTACCGCGATGCGGCGCCTGAGGCGGAGTATGCGCTGGAGGCGCGGCTGGCGGATGTCGCCGCCGCGTCGGGGGTCACGGTGTACATACATCGTGGCCGCGCCGGGCTCTGCGACTGGGATCGAGCGTACCGGGACTGGCGGTGCTGGCCGACGAGGCGCGGCCAGCTCCCGGTGGTCGGCGAGATCCTCGTCGAGCTCGGTGAGGCGCTGGTCGAGGTCGCACGTCAGACCGGCGCGGACACCGCCCGTCCCGTGGTCTTCGGCTACTCGAACGGTGGGTTCCTCGCCGCGGCCATGGCCTCCGAGACATCGATGGTCGCCTGCGGTTACGTGATCGCGCATGCCGGCGGGACGCCACCGATGTCATTCGGCCTGCGTCCGAGCGCGCCGGCCCTGCTGATCTGGGGCGCACACGACCCGAATCGTGAGCAGATGCAGGCTCTGTTGCATCGGATGCGCGAAGGCGGCTGGGCGCCACGGCATGTGGAGACCGGAGGTGGCCATGACCTCACCGGTGAGGACCTGGCGCTCGCGCTTCGGTTCGCGCTCGAGTGCTCAGCGAACTGAGGCGGCCCGCTCCCGCCGACGTCGCCCCACCATCACCATCGGCACCAGCAGCACGCCCAGCGCCGGCGTCCCCGCCCCTGGCGCGCCGTCGCGGCACCCGCACCCGCCGCCCTCTACCTGCGCCTGGCCCCCCGCGTCGACGGGGGCGCCCGCGTCCACCTCGGCGCCCGCGTCCACCACCACCCCCGCGTCCACCGCGCACTGGCATCGCGCGGGCTCACCGGCCCCGCTCCCGTCGTCGCAGGTCTCCCCCGTGTCCACCACGCCGTCCCCGCAGCGCGCGGGCTGGCAGTCGGTCCGGCACGCGTCGGGCGTGA
>JACKEN010000016.1 GCA_020632995.1 Deltaproteobacteria bacterium
CTACTGCAACCTGACCGGCCAGGACTGTGACTACTCCCTCGGCTCGGTGGACGCCTTCTCGTGCTCTCCCGCCCTTCAGACCTGTCACGCGGTGCGCGGACGGCGGGTCTCGTCGGTGGCGCGCGTCAACGAAACCAACGGCAACCCGACCTTCGTCCAGAGCGGGCACCGCTATCGCTTCGGCGTCGCGAACTGCTCGGGCAACGGAGACCTCCTGATGCGCCGCAGGGCCGCCGGGGGCAGCACGATCGATACCCCCGTGCCCGTCGGGCACATGGAGATCCGCGTGGGCGGCACGGCGACGATCGACGCGCGCGCCACCGCGATCTCGAACGTCGCGTTCGGAGGCTGGGACAACGACATCAACAGCTCGGACTCGGGATGGAAGCAGTACACCTTCTGGTTGGACGACAACACCGCGACGAACGACCGCGCGATCTTCTGCGTCGACCTGCAGCAGCAGCTACAGATGACCGACATCAGCAGCTGCTTCGGATCGGACCTGTGCCCGGCCGGCCACAGCTGCACCGGGAGCTGCTACGACTGACCTTCAGTTCCCGCAGGACTCGGGCGGCAGCCCGTCCACCCACCCCCGCACGATCCCCACCGCGACGTCGTCGGCCACGCTCCGCCCCAACAGCGGCATCATGTCCCCCACCACCTCGGTCTCGGTGCGGTAGACCAGGATCGACGCCTCAGCGTCCCCCGGCACGATGTCGTACTGACGCCCGGCCGAGGCCGACCCCGCGGAGCCAGGCTCCTTGCAGTAACCCAGGTGAAAGGTGTCGGTGTTGTCGTAGTTGAGCCACAGGCGCGAGGTCATGCCCTGGGTGGCGTCGGGTCGATGGCAGTGGGCGCAGTTCATGTCGAGGTAGTCGCGGGCCGCCTCCGTCACCGCTTCGTACGCCAGCGCGGTGGTCCCGGTGGTGGCGAGGGAGGCCCACGGGAACGCGGTGGGGACCTGCCCGAGCGGCGGCAGGCCGCTGAGCATGCCGGCGTCCGCCAGGTGCTGGAGCTGGTTCTCGGGGCCGGCCCCGAAGTCGACGTCCCAGTTGAGCTGGCGAGCTTGGGGCCCGATCGGGGTGGTGAAGCGGCGGTCGTCGGCGTCCTTCCTCTCGTGGCACTCCAGGCACTGGTTCTTCTGCGGGATCAAGTACTGCGCGGTGCGAGAGACGCCCCGCGGGTCGATGAACGCGAGGGTGCGGACCTCGCCCCGCACGAAGTACACCGCGTCGGTGCCGCCCTTGTTCCACACGTAGGGGAAGGCGCGCCACTCGTCGGCGTAGCGGACGAGGAGCCGGGTCTCCACCGGATGCAATTCCTCCTGCGGTAACCGGAGATCCTCGCCGAACAGGAAGGTCTTGATGAGCACGCTGCCGACCGGCAGGTCCAGCGCGCCGCTCTCGGTATACTGAATGGATGCACCCTCCGGCACGTAGAGCGCCCGCGCCTTCGACGCGTAGTCCGAGAAGAGCGGGGTGCTCAGGTCGTAGGGCACCACCCGGTCGTTGTACTCGAAGCGCCCGTCCACGATCCGGAACAGGTTCATGGTGGACAGCAGGTCCGGGGGCCGGTTGGAGGTCAGGTCGATCGTCACCGGGCCGAGCGGAGGCAGGCCCGCGTCCACGCCGGTGTCCGAGGGCCCGGCGTCGTCGACGTCCCCGGAGTCCGGGGAGCCCGCGTCTGCAGGGGAACCTGCATCGACCCCGGAGTCCACGCCCGAGTCGGCGAGCACGCCGGTGTCCTGGGCAGGCGCGCCTGCGTCCGGGTCGCCACCCTCCCCCGAGCAGGCCGCCACCCCCAGGGCGGCGGCCATCATCAGCCATCGGGCGCGCATCACGGGAGGACCACGTCAGGAATGGGCCCGCCGGTGAAGCCGGCGCAGTCGAAGGGCGCGAAGGGCGGCGCGGGCTGGTAGATGTCCGCGGTAGTGGGGAAGGTGCCGCCGTCGATCAGGTTGGCCAGGCGCTCGATGTCCAGCACCGCGAAGGTGAGGCCGGGGTTCTCGCCGATGCACATGTGGTTGCGGTTGGTGTTGTTGCTGGGGACCGCGGGGTCGACCACCTCACCGATGCCGTCGTAGAGCGCGCCGTCCACCGGGCCCGGCCCGGCGCTGAGGTAGGTGATGCGGAGCAGGAGCCCGAGCTGGCGATCGAAGGAGCCGTCCGGGTTCACGCCGATGTCGGCCAGCTTGTTGTCGTGCACCCAGATCTCGTTGGTGACGTAGTTCGCAACCGTGGTTGCATCCCCCGGGAGATCGAGCCCGTCGATGCTCCCCACCAGCGCGCCCCGATCGAGGGTCCACGCCGCGGTGGAGCTCTGGATGACGAGGCCGTTCAGGATCGCGACCCCGGTGGTCTTGTTCGACAGGTACACGTTGTCGTGGATCTCGACCCGGCGTGAGGCCAGGGCGAAGGTCCCGGTGCCCACCGGCACCTGGCTCACCGTGGTGCCGACGGGGGCGAAGTTGTTGCGGTTGTTCCGCATGACCACGTTGTGGTGGATCCGCACGTCGCGCCCCACGATCGGGTTGCCCGGCAGGTCGAAGACCGCGAGGCCCACCGTGTTGTCCTCGGCCCAGTTCAGGTACACGTCGGCGAACTGGGTGTTCTCGATCTCGATCCCCGCCACGTTCCCCTGGGCGGTGTTCCGCCGCACGATGGCGTTCACCACCTGCCCCACGTAGAGCCCGGCGTCGGAGGCGTTGTAGGCCTCGGAGTCCTCCAGGAGGACGTTGTGGCAGCGCACCGGGTAGAGCCCGTAGGAGCCGTTCTCGGTGGAGGGCCCGGCGGTCCAGGTGGCCTTCACCCGCCGGATCACGACCCCATCGCTGTCCTCGATGCGCAAGCCGTCCTTCTTCGCGTCCGCGATGGTGAGATCCTGGATGAGGAAGGCGTCGCCCACCACGTCCACTCCGTTCGCCTGCGCGGTCTGGGTCGAGAAGTCGAGCACCGTGAGGTCGATGCCCTGGCCGAGGATCGAGACCCCGCTCGCCCGCCGCACGGTGATCGCGTTGTCGAAGGAGAAGGTGCCGGCACCCAGGATGATCGTGGTGTCGTCCTCGAGGGTGTTGATGGTGTCGAGGAGCATGTTCTCTTGCCCCGCCTCCAGCTCGATACAGGTCCCTGCCACCCCGATGCAGGTGTTCACCGGGAAGGCGCCCTCCCCCTCGTGGATGAAGGGCAGGACCACCGGCCCGATCGGCCCGGCGGTGAAGCCGGAGCAGTCGAAGGGCGCGTACGGCGCGGCGGGGCGGAACAGGTCGGCGAGGGTCGGGAACTCGCCGTTGCCGAACACCGCCTCCTCGAGCTTGGTCTGCACCACCCCCAGGTTGAGCGTCGCGTAGGTGGCGGCGCCGTTGTTCTCGACGCAGATGTGGTGCTGGTTCGTGTTGTTGCCGGGCACCGCCGGATCCACCACCTCTTCGATGCCGTCGTACAGGACGTTGTCGACCGGCTGGGACGGCCCGCCGTCGGGGTCATAGAGCACGCCGAGCAGGGTGCCGAGGGGCCGGGTCAGGGGGCTCGCGCGATCCGGGTTGGTCCCGCCACCGCTGAAGCTGTTGTCGTGCACCCAGATCTCCTGGCTCCGGAAGTTCGCAACCCCGTTTGCGAAGACCTCGGGGTCGGCGCCCGCGATGTTCCCCACGATGTCGGCGAGCGGCACCGTCCAGTTCGCCACGTCCTGCTCGATCACGAGGCCCGACAGGAGCGCGATGTCCACGGTCTGGTTGTCCTCGTAGGTGTTGTGATCGATCTCTACGCGTCGAGACGCGAGCGCGAAGGTGCCGGTGCCGGCGGGGATCTGGCTCACCGTGGTCACCGCGTTCACCCCGCTGGTGGGCGCGAAGTTGGGCCGGTTGTTGGCCCGCACCTCGTTGTGGTGCAGGCGCACGTCGTGCCCGAGCACCGGGTTGCCGGGCAGGTCGAACACCACCAGCCCCGCGGTGTTGTCCTCGCTGAGGTTCTCGTACACATCGGCGAACTGGGTGTTCTCGATCTCGATGCCCGCCACGTTCTGCTTCGCGGTGTTCCGCCGCACGATGACGTAGCGCGACTGGCCCACGTAGAGGCCGGCGTCGGCCGCGTTGCTCGCCTCGGAGTCCTCTACCAGGACCTGGGAACAGCGCACCGGGTAGATGCCGTAGGCGCCGTTCTCGCTCGAGGGCCCGGCGGCCCAGGTCACCCGGATGCGCCGGATGATCACCTGGTGGCTGTCCTCGATCCGCAAGCCGTCCTTCGTCGCGTCGGTGATGGTGAGCTCGCTGATCGTGAAGCGATCCCCCACCACGTCGACCCCGTTGGACTGGGTGGTCTGGGCCGAGAAGTCGAGCGTCGTCTCGTTCATCCCCTGGCCGGTGAGGGTCACGCCTGCGGCGCGACGCAGGGTGAGCGCGTTGTCGAACCCGAAGGTCCCTGCGCCGAGGATGATGGTGGTGCCGTCCGCCAGGTCCTGCACCGCGTCGAGGAGGTCGTCGCGCTGCCCCGCCGTGAACTGGAGGCACGGCGCAGGCACGCTTGCACACGAGATGCGCGGGAAGTCCTCCGGGGTCTCGCCGCCGTCCGGTGTCCCGGCGTCGACCTCGCCCGAGTCCGGCAGCTCCCCGGAGTCTGGCGTGACCCCGGTGTCCGCGGGGCCGGAGTCGACGGTGCCCGAGTCCGGGGTGCCGCTGTCCACCGTCGACTCGCCGCCGCAGCCGAAGCCGGCGACCAAGAGCACCGAGAGCGAGATGAGAACGCGCGTCATGTTCACGCGACGATTCTGTGCAGAACTGGTCGGCTTCACCAAGGCCCGGTCTCGTGATGAGCGCTCGACTCCACGACGCAGCGCATCATGTTTGGCGCCGGTCCCCCTGGCCAGGCCTGCGCGGCGGTGCTACCGAGCGCGGGATGCAGCGCGTCATGCTCGCACTCGCGTTCTTCACCATGGCGGGCTGCGCCACGACGCACGGCAAGCTCGGCGCCACGCAGAGAGCGGCCGCGCCTCGGCCGATCTGGACGTCCGTGCCCAAGCGCACGCCACGACCCGCGCCACCGCCTGTGTTCGCCCAGTGCTCTGGGCCGACCAACTACGAGAGCCCCGAGGAGCCTGCCCCGAACCCGTGGGCGCCCCTGACGGTGGCGGTGGTCGGCGACGACCTGAGACTGAGCGCCGACGACAAGGCGCAGCTGATCGCCGCGGTGACCGCGCAGCTCCCCACCATCCCCGACGCGCAGATGCTCCCGGCCGCGGAGGCCGAGGCAGCGGAGCGCCTCTACGCCGAGCGGAGGTGGCGCGCAGACGGCCCGGTCTGCGGCCAGCCGCCGCCCCTGACCGCGCTCCTGACCGAGGCCTACCCCAACCTGATCCTGGCTCGTGTGGTGATCTACTGCACCATCCCGGCGTTCGAGGCCAACCGCGCGGAGCAATGCCAGGTCGGCGTCGTGTACCGGCACGTGGGCAGTCGACGCTCGAACCAGCTGCCCCACCTCTGGGCCGTCCCCACGGACGGGAGCCCCGCAAGCCTGATTGCCTCAGTCGAGTCCCTGGACAGGCATCGGAGCCCTGTCAAGATCAACATCGCGATCGTCCCACCATCGCTGGTCACCAACGGACACCAGCGCTACGATCCTCGGCTCAGGGTCGCCGCCACCCTCCGCTGGAACGATCGAAGGCTGCAAGCCTGCCTGCCTCCATCCACCACGGTGGCGCTCGACCTCAGGTGGACCATCAGCCCGGTGGGCCTTACCTCCGACGTGGAGGTGATCCCGGTGGAGAACCTGTCCGGGGAGGCCGGCGCCAGGGTGCAGGCCTGTGTGACCCGGGCCCTCGAGGGCCTCGCCTGGCCGTGCACCCCGAGCGGCGAACCCGAGCCCGTGCAGGTGCGCCTCTGCATGAGGCGGTCGTAGAGGAGAGACACATGCGGCGCATCATCCTCGCCATCACCCTCGCGGCCCTGGCGGGCTGCGCCACCCCCGGCGCACGCGAACAGGATCACGTGCCCTCGCTGCTGCCGGAGTGCGAGACGCCGGAGCCCGAGTCGTCACCGCTCGCGGTGATCGTTGGCGACCTCCCGCTCGGCGCAGAGGATCGGGCCCGCCTCATCGCGGCCGTGACCGCGGAGCTCCCGGCCGCCCGCGCCGGATATGTGCTGCCGGCCAACGAAGTGGCGGCGGCGGAGCAGCTGCGAGCTCAGCGGCGACTGAGCGCAGACGGCCCGGTGTGCGGCCAGGCGCCGTCGCTCGCCGACATCCTGGAGCGGAGCCACCCCGGCCTGCTCCTGGCCGTGGTGCGGAGGTTCTGCTGGGGGAGGCCGACAGACGGCGAGACGTCCCGGAGCTGTGCGGTCGAGGTGACGTACCGGCGCGCCGTCGGCCGGAGCTCCACCTGTCTGCCGCGGCTGGTGGGCGACCCGACGGACGGCAGTCCTGCAAGCCTGATAGCCTCGGTCTCGACCCTGAAGCGAGTGGGACCCGCCTTCCGGGTCGGCGTCTTGGTGGGAATAGCGCCGGTCGCCGTTCACTGGGTCCATGCCCACGATCCTTCGGTCGGCCTGGACTCGACCCTCTACGAGAGCCGCTCGACTCTGCAGTCCTGCCTGCAGTCCCCCGGCGAGGTCACCCTCGACCTGGCCTGGACCATCAGCGAGGTCGGCACAACGTCCGAGGTGCAGGCGACCCCCGCGAAGAACCACCTCGGGGAGCCGGTGGCCGACGTGCAAGCCTGCGTAGGCCGCGTCCTCCGAGGGCTCGCCTGGCCCTGCACCCGCAGCGGCCAACCCGAGCAAGTGCGGGTGCAGCTCACCTTGCGGCGGTAGCTAGAAGCGCCCCGCCAGCCCGAACACCGGCGCACCCTCGGTGGTGACGCCCGCGGTGGGCACCAGGAGCCCCCCTTCACCTCCCGCGCCCTCCTCTGGCTCCCAGGCCAGGACCGCGGCGTCGACGATGACCATGGCCACCGCCGCGAGCCCGCCGGTCACCGTCCCGACCAGGAGGGCGCCCGAGCGCGGCTCCGACGACGTCAAGAGCGCGCCGAAGGCGCCGCCCGCCAACCCCGCCGCGACTGGCCCCCCGAGCCGGAGCCCGACCGAGAGGCCGGCGTTGCGGTATCGACCATGCAGCAGGTGCACCACCGTGGGCCCGACGAGGCCCATCGCCAACCCGGCGTAGCCCATTGCGTCCGTCTCGGACCCGAACCCCGCCACGGCGATCACCGCGGCCACCGCCTCGGTCAGGATGACTTGCAGCCCATACCACTGGCGCGGCGGCTTCACGTCGGCCGACAGGTCCTGGATGATGGTCGGCTGCTGCTTGGCGACCTCGAACCGAACGCGCTCCTGACCGGGCGTCCGCAAGACTTCTTGACGCGCCTCACCGTCGACCTTGAGCACGTACCGCTCGGGGGTAGACCGGTCCTTGACGAAGCGCACTCGCTCATCCGTGACCTCCCGTGCGTAGGTCGCGGCGATGACGAGGTCGGTGAGGGCCGCGGCGCCCAGCGCGACCGCGCCCAGGGTCGGCGCGGTGCGGCCGGCCCCCTCTTCATGGACCGCCACGTACGTCACCGCCGCGCCCGCGATGACCTCGAGGGCCAGCCCGAGATAGAGCGGCACGTGGCTCCTCGGGACGTAGCTCGTCTCGGTCCCCGAGTACTCGATGAGGTCGCGGCGGGGGTCTTCCAACACCTTCACCCCGTGCTCGTCGTGGCGCTCCACCACCGCGCCGTCCGGCAGGGCGTCGAGGTGCACGTCCTCGGTCAGCGCGGCGGGGCGCTCCACCGACTCGGTGAACCCGTAGCCGGCCTGCAGGACGGTGCCGCAGCCGGCGCTCATCCCCGCCGCGAGGGCGAGCAGGGCGCTTTTCGCAACATGACTTCCGGGTCTGTTTTTCGACCGTCTGGTCATTTCTGAACCAGAGCACGTCGACGGCGCGCTTGGGAAACGGTTGAGCGCGGACACAGGGCGCGCTCAGGCGCCCTTCACCGCCTCCCCCAGCGCGTCGGTGTAGGTGGCCATGTTCTCGGGGATCCGGGCCAGGATCGCCTCGATGGCGGCGCGCTGCTCCGGCGTGAGGTCCACCGTGGCCATGGGGCGCTCACGCACCGCGTACACCGACTGGTTCGCCAGGCCGATGATGCTCAGGGTGTAGCCGAGGGCGACGGTGGCGGTCCAACCGCGAGGCGCCGCGTCCGCCGGTACATCGGGGACGTGGCTGGTGAAGAAGCCGGCGTGCCCAAACAGCGCCCCGACCTCGAGCCCGGAGCGGCCCTGGCTCTTCGCGATCGCCTCGCCGTCGCCATACAGGTTGCGGCAGAAGGCGCGGGCGGTGACGCCGATGCCGATGCGCGCCCCCACCGTGTCGAGGGTGTTGAGGGTGAGCTGCCCGGTGCCGCGGTTGTAGAGGAGCTCCTGCCCGCGCGCCCCGGCCACGCCGACCGCGGCCTCGGTGAGCACGCCGAGCGCCACCGCGTCCGCTGACGGGTCCACGAGCGGCCGGGCGATGTCCAGCGCCTTGACGAAGCGTGAGACCAGGGCCTCCGGATCACCCGCGTCCGCCTCCACGTTGGCGAGCGCGGTGATCATGGCGTGGGCGCCCTTGCTGAGGCTGTCCATGAACTTGCGCATGGACTCCGGCAGCACCCGATCGAGCAGGGCCCTGAACTTCGCCGCCGCGGTCTTGACCCAGGCGGGGAGCTTCACGCCCTCGCCCTTGCTGCCGACCACCGAGCGCACCGCGCCAGCGACCTTGCGGCCCGCCTCCATCGCCCCGGCGACCGCGCCGCCGCTCACGCGCGCCGCCGCGTCGAGATGCCCGAGGCGGGCCCACCGGCTGATGCGGGTGGAGGCCTTGCCGAGGTGTTCGGCGAAGGTGGCCAGGCGCTCGGCCCGCACCACGTCCTCGAGGCGCTCGTGCAGGGTGTCGAGGATCTCGCCCCACCGTGGATCGAGCCCCGCCCCCTTCCTCTGGGCGGCCGGCGTGGTCTTCAGGCGCTTCCGATACGCCTTCGCGACGTCCTGCCCCGCCGACAAGACAGCCTTCAGATCGAGGAGGCGATCGAGGGGCGCGGCGCCGTCGTCCGCGTCGAGGCAGAGGAGCGCCAGCTGGTCCACCACCGCGGTGAGCTCGTCCTTGGACGCGCAGAGGAGCGCCTCTCGATGCTCCGCCACCCCCTCTGCCGCAACCTGTCGGGCCAGCGCGGGGATGCCGTCGGCACCCCGAGCGTCCCAGAGCCGCCGCGCAGCACCGAGGGGCGACTCGGTGGCCCGCGGCGAAGGACCAGCCGCGACCGCGGCCGCCAGCAGATCTGCCGCCGCCGCGACCCGCGCGGGGTCGACCACACGCACGCCCTCCGCCGGCCGGGTGAGGGCGTCCAGCCTGGCGCGGCGCGCCGCGTCGAGGTCGCCCAGCTTCAAGCGCGGGCCCTCATGCACGTCAACAGAGCTTGCGCACCCCGCGCCACCGCGAGGTCGGGGCCCACCGCGGCGAGGAGCAGCTCCACCTCCGCCTCGTCGTCCCGCGCGAGGGCGAGGAGCGCGCGGCCCTTGAGGAGCCGCACCTCCACCTCGAACCGGGCGTGCCCGCCCGCGCGGACGTGGCGCTCGAGGGCCTCGTCGTACGCCGCCACCGCCGCCTCGTGGCGGCCTGCCGCCGCCCGCACGGTGCCGAGGAGCAGCGGCAAGAGGGGGCTGTCGGCCTCCACCAGGGCCAGCCGAGCGAGGAGCCCCTCGGCCTCTTCGGACCGGCCCGCCTCCGCCAGGCCGAGGGCCTGCTCGACCAGCTGCTCGACGACCGCGGGCGAAAACCCAATGATTCCGCCAAGGCTGGTCTCGCCGCGGGCCACCCCTAGCATGGTCGTGGCGAGGTCGGATGATGTAGGCACAGGTGCCACCAGCTCATCATCGGCGAGTTGGGCGTTCTGGTGCGTGGAAAGCCGCTTCGGGGGCTCCGAACGACGGATGAGGCGACGTTGACCACATGGCCGGCGTGCGCATGGGTAGGGAGGTGGACATCACCACCATCGAGCGCCCCCACCGCAAGCTGTGGACCTACTACATCGTCTCTTCCCTGCTCGCCGGCCCCGCCCTGCCCATCGTGCTGCTGGTGCGGTGGTTCCGCTACGAGACCCTGCGCTACCGCTTCGATGACGAGGGGATCTCGATGTCGTGGGGCATCCTCTTCCGACGGCAGATCAACCTGACCTACCGGCGCATCCAGGACATCCACCTGTCGAGCAACGTCCTCGAGCGGTGGCTCGGCCTCGCTCGCATCGAGATCCAGACCGCGAGCGGCAACGCCGGGGCAGAGATGACGATCGAGGGGCTCCTCGAGTTCGAGGCCCTGCGCGATCACCTCTACAGCAAGATGCGCGGCACCACCGACAAGGCGGCGAGCGAGGGGAGCTCGGTGCAACAGGAGTTGCTCACCGCCCTGCACGCGGTGACGGAGGAGCTGAGCGCGCTGCGCGGGCGCCTCGACGCGAAGGCCGAGGTGCGGTCGTGAAGGCCCTCGAGCGCGTCGTCGTCAGCGTCCTCAAGATCCCGCCGCCACCCCAGCCCCCCGAGGGCAGCCCTGAGAGCCTCGCGCGCTTCCGGCCGGCCCTGCCCTTCTACCGCTACCTCCAGGCCCGGTGGGCCCTGGGGCAGTTCGGGGGGTTGGTCGGCCTCCTCGTCGGCTTCGGGTTCGCCGCCACCATCCCGCTCGGGGACTGGCAGTGGGTCCTGTGGATCGCGGAGTCGATGGGCGTGGTGGCGTACATCGGCCAGCTCGGCTTCAGCCTCGCCGCCCTCTCCCTCGACTACCGGATGCGTTGGTACATGGTGAGCGACCGCGCCCTCAGGATCCGGGAGGGCATCGTGTTCACTCACGAGCAGACCATGAGCTTCGCCAACATCCAGAACCTCGAGGTTCAGCAAGGTCCCTTGCAGAGGCTGCTGGGCATCGCGGACGTAGAGGTGACGAGCGCGGGCGGCGGCGGCAGGAGCAGCCACGGGGAGACCGGCCAGCGCGACCTCCACCGCGCCCGCTTTCGGGGGGTCGACAACGCGGAGCACATCCGCGGGCTGATCCTGGAGCGCCAGCGCTCCTTCAAGGACTCCGGCCTGGGCGACACCGATGACGAGCAGGAGGCGCGAGACCTGGACGCCGCCCTGATCGAGGCCGCCCGCGGCATGGTCCAGGCCGCCCGGGCGCTGCGCGCCTGACGCCACTGACCTGCGACCACGACCCCCAGGTCGCTACGGTTCGACCACCCCGCGCATGGCCTGGAGCAGGCCAGCCTGCCACTCCGACCAGCTCAGCGGCGAGCCCAGCTCGCGGCGGGCGGCCCGGTTGATGAGCTCGTGCCGCCC
This sequence comes from Deltaproteobacteria bacterium, assembly GCA_020632995.1. GTDB lineage: Bacteria > Myxococcota > Kuafuiibacteriia > Kuafuiibacteriales > Kuafuiibacteriaceae > JACKEN01. The sequence continues at coordinate 11,327 of JACKEN010000016.1, forward strand.
GAACACGACCCCCTCCGCCCCGCCGGACGCGACCCGGGCCTCGATGGTCTCGCACCAGTACCCGCCCTCGCCCGCCGCGTAGTAGCCGTGGATGCGGCAGGGGAGCGGCCGGTGCAGGTAGGCGCGGCAGCGACCGCGCTCGTCCAACACCGGGCACACCACCGGGTCGCCGGCGAGCGCCGCCGCCTCCATCCCCGCCATTCCCGACCGGATCGCCTCCGCCTCCGGGAGCGCGTCGATCCCCTCCGCCAGGCGCGACCACTCCGCCGCGCTGAGGAGCATGGGGGCCCCGAGGCTGCGGCAACAGTCCGCGCAGCCTGACTTGCAGGGCCACGCTGGCGCGTGCTCCCGCACGGCCTCGGTCCGGGCCTCGATCTCGGCGTCCAGGAGCTGCAGGCGGGGGTGGGTCACGAGGGGAGCCTGCAGGGTGATGAAGCACGCCTGCAAGGCCAATCGCGGGCGCGACGCCCGGCCTCCGCTGTGCTTAGATGGGCCGGTGAAGCCCCGCACCTGGCTGATCCTCGCCGCCGTGGCCCTCACCCTGGGCGTCCTGTCGTGGCTGAGCCTGGGGCACACCCCACCTTCCCCGGGCCCGACTCCGGTGGCGCCCGCGCCCGACCAGACGGCGAGCGCGAGGCCGAGGGCCCGCTTCGTGCCGATGGTGTCCGGCGCCCCGTGCAAGGTCTCCGGCACCGTCACCGGCGGCCGCGCGGCGCAGGTCAGCCTGCACTCCCAGACCGGCCAGGTCGACATCCCCGGGCAGGTGGTCGAGGCGGGCCGCGCCTTCACCGCCGAGCTCCCGGAGCAGGGGCAGGTGGAGGCGCTGGTGGTGGCGGAGGACGGGCGCTCCGGCACCGCCTCGGGCCTGTGCGATGGCACCGGGGTGCTCGAGCTGCAGGTCACCCTGCCGGAGCGCGCCGGCCCCGAGCCCACCCTCACCGGGCGCTGCGTGTACCTCGAGACCGGCGCCCCGGTGGCGGACGGGCGGATCCGGGGCACCTGGGGCCGGGGCGCGCGGGAGCGGGTGGCCTTCGTGGCCCTGGCCGACGAGGACGGCGTCTTCACCGCGGACGCGCCGGCGGGCTGGTTCCAGGTGAGCTGCGCGAAGGACGGCGACGAGAGCGCCTCGGTGCTGGTGACGGTGGAGTCCGGGACGCAGAAGCGCGTGCAGCTCTTCGTCGCGGCGCGGGCCGCGGTGGCGGGGGTGGTGCGGGACGAGCAGGGGCCGGTCCCCGGCGTCACGGTGGAGGGCCGCCCCGCCCGCACCGGGCAGGACCGCCGGGCCGCGTCGGTGGTGAGCGACCAGGACGGGCGCTTCCTCCTCCCCGGGCTCCCGCCTGGCCCTGTGGTGCTCGAGGCCCAGGACCAGGGGCGCTTCGCCGAGGCCCGCGCGGTAGCGCAGGTTGCCTTGCCCTACGCGGAGGTCGAGCTGCGGCTGCGCGAGACCGAGGTGACCCTCGAGGGCCGGGTCACCGCGGACGGGGTCGGCGTCGCCGGGGCTACGGTAGAGGCCTGGGCGCGGCCGGCGCGGGGCCGGCGCCGCATGCGGGCGCAGCGCCTCGACCTCAGCCGACGCGCGCTCACCGACGAGGACGGGCACTACGCGCTGGGCGGCCTCGCCCCCGGGCACTTCCAGGTCTCCGCCCAGGCTTCGGGGCGCACCCCGGCCGACGCCGAGGTGGACCTCGGGCCGGGCACCAACCGCGTCGATCTGATGCTCGCCCCTGCCTGCCAGACCGAGCTCGTGGTGGAGCCGGCGGAGCCCTCGCTCCCGGTCGTGATCGAGGTGGACGCGGACGGCGCCCCACAGGTGGCGGGTCGCACCGGCGCACCGCTGATCCTCACCGGCCCGCCGGGCCCGGCCCAGGTCCACGTCCGCACCCTCGGGGCCCAGGTGGCCACCGCATCCGCCGCGGTGACCCTGTGCGGCCCCCCGGTGGTCGTGAGCATCGCCGCCCCGGAGGGCAGCGGCGCCCTCGAGGTCCACGCCGAAGACAAGACGGGGGCGCCGGTGAGCGGGGTCCGGGTCTGGCTGAGCGGGCCCCCCGGCTTCGGCATCACGACCGAAGACGGCACGGTGCGCTTCGAACGCCTCGAGGCGCGCACCTACGAGGTCGGCACCCGCAACAGCGAGACGCAGACGGTGGACGTCCCCGCAGGCGGGGTTGCGCAAGTCCGCTTCACGATCTCGCGCACGTCGGGCGACGTGACCGGCGCGGTCGAGGCCGCGGGCGCCCCGGTGGAGGGCGCCGCCATCCTCGCCGCCTGCGCCGATGACGGGCGCCCCCCCGAGCTGTGGGGCGCGGACGTGGTCGCGCGGAGCGACGCCACCGGCGCGTTCCGCTTCACCCCCGAGGACGGCTCGGTCTGCATGGTGCGGGCCGAGCACCCCAGCCGAGGGCGCAGTCAACCTGCCTTGCTCCGGGCGGGCGGCGACCCCGGGCGCCTGAGCCTGGAGGCCGCCGCCAACCTCTCTGGGCGCGTGGTTCGGGCCAAGGACGGCGCCCCGGTGACCAGCTACAACCTGAGCGTGGCGTCGGAGGGCCGAGCGCGCGCGGTGGAGGGCCGGAGCCAGCGGGTGGAGGACCCCGCGGGGCGCTTCGAGCTGTTGGACCTCGCCCCCGGCGCGGTGGCGCTCGCGGTGGACAGCGCCGAGGGCCGCGGCCGTCTGCAGGTCAGCTTGCAGCCGGGCGAGACCCGAAGGGACGCGGTGATCTCGGTGTTCGGCAACGGCACCGTCACCGGCCGGGTCCTCAGCAAGGAGGGCCCGCCGGTGGTGGGGGCCGAGGTGCGGATCGACGGCCAGGCCGGCCCGCTGGCCCGCCTGGTGTCGGGGCAGGACGGGCGCTTCAGCGTGTCCGTCCCCGCGGGGGAGCAGCTGACGGTCTTCGTCACCGACGAGGACTACTACGTGAAGGGCACCGCGCCCTTCGACCTCGAGCCCGACGGCCCGACCGACGTCGGCGACATCATCCTCGACCCCCGCGGCGGCCCGGAAGAGAAGGAGGGCGGCATCGGCCTGATGTTCAGCCCCGACCCGAACGGCATCCGGATCATCCGCTTCGTCGAGGACTCACCGGCCCGAGACGCCGGCGCGCTGGAGGGCGACGTGATCACCGCGATCAACGGCATCCCCTTCGGCAAGGACCCGCTGGTGAACTGGGTCGTGAACCTGCGCGGGCCGGTGGGCACGCCGGTGGTGCTCCGCATCGAGCGTGGCACGAGCGCGCCGTTCTCGCTCACCGTGATGCGGCGGGCGATCGGCCTGGGCGCGGTGCCAGACCGGGCGCCCTAGTCCCCTGCGTCAGTGATTCCTCACCGAATTCGCGGCCCCTTCTCGCGCCTGCTGCCCGCGCCGCCTTCGGCTTTCGTCGGTTGCAGACAACGAGTTTGCGCCCTCCTCACGCGAGCACCAGACACGAGAATGGACTCGCGACTTCAGCAAGGAATCACTGACGCAGGGGACTAGAGCGGGGCGACGTCCGCCTCGCGCGTGTCCCGGGCGAAGACGGCATACTTCTCTCGGCCCACCGGGACCCGGGTCGCGCGCGCCGCGAGGTTCTCCATGCCGCGCTGGTGGGCCTCCTTCCGCAGCGCCTCGTCCCCGCGCCCGAAGTGGGTGGAGGTCGAGCCCAGGAAGCAGACCCCCTTGTCGCTCAGCGCGTCACCCAGGAACGCGAGGTCCACGTCGTTCCGGTGGCCGTGGCAGATGGCCATGTCCTCGTGCAGGACGTCCACGTTCCCGCCGAGGGTGAGCGGCTCGCCGTTGGGCAAGGTGACCTGCGCATCGAGGAGCTCCTCGGCGTCCGCGTGGAGGTACTGGACCCGGTGGCGCTGGGCCTCGATGACCTCCGCCTCGGACTTGGAGAGCTCGTTGAGGCCCTTGCCCACCGACGCGAGGGCGTCGTCCAGCCTGAAACCCAGGTTGCTCACCGCCAGCACCAGCTCGCCCCGATCGATGCGGTCGGCGAAGTGCGCGGCGAGCCGCAGGAAGGTGAGGCCGTACATGCCGCCGAAGTCCACCGCCACCACCGGCCGCGGCGCGCCGTCGGGCCCCTGCCGGCCGCGCTCGAGCATGCCTTCGAGCTGACGGGCGAGCCGTCGCTCCATCCCCAGGAGCTGAAAGGGATCTCGGCGACGCTCGGGCGGGGCGGCGAGCACGTCGAGCTCGTAGTCCCCGTAGCCGACCTTCCACATCTCGCCCTGCTCGCGGACGGAGGCCTTGTACTCGGCCGCCTGCCGGGCGCGCTCGTTGAACTTGGGCGCGAGCCGAACGCCCTCCGGGATGCGGGTGAGGTGCCCCTCCTTCTGGGCCCGGAGCAGCTCGCGCGGCACCCCGTGGCGCACCGCGAGCATCTGGGGCGAGCGCAGGCCGAGCGCCTTGCCCCCACCGGAGTGGACGGTGCGCTCCGCCGCCGCGGCCCGCGCCTGGCGCGCCACCGGGCTCGAGCCCAGGGCGGCCGGGTCGACGTCCGGCGCAGGCGGTCCGCTGCGCTCGACGGGGTTCGATCCACTGGTTTCCCCGAAGATCAGGCGCTGCAGGCGCACTCCCAAGCCGCCGACGATCCCCATCGGGCCCATCTTCGGCTGCCCGCGCCGGTTTGTCGCCCCGAATTTCCCTGCTATATGTAGGCAGTGGCCCCACCTCGCGCGTTCCAGCTCTGGCGCGGCGCCGAGCTGTGCGGCTTCCTCGGTGAGGGGCCGGGGCCCTTCGTCACCGCCGTCCGCTCGAGCCTGCCGGCGCCCCGCCTGTCCTGCGCGCGCTTCGTGAGCCGCTCGCCCCACCACGAGGGCTCCGTCTCGCAGATCTTGAGCGCCGCGACCGACTTCGACGCCGCCCTCGACGCCCTCGTCCAGGCGGGCTTCGAGGCCCGGCCGATCGCGTTCGGCGAGGCCTTCGGGGCCGCCCCCGCCCCGTTCCTCGGAGGCGTGGAGTGAAGGTCCGCGACCCGGGCGGGCCGAACCGCGTCGGCGCGCCGACCGAGCCGGCGCCGAAAGGCTCGGCACCCAAGCCCACCCTCGGCGCCCCCGACTCGGTGCGCCTCGCCACCCGGGGCGACGCCTCTGCCGCGACCCGCCGCGCCAACAACCCCCTCGCCGCGCGGCTCGCCGCGGCGCGCGAGCGAGAGACCGAGCTGTCGACCCTGCAGGCCACCCTGGCCGACCCGCGGCGCCCGGCCGAGGTGCGCGGCAAGGCGGGGGTGGCGGCGGCGCTCCTGTTGGTGCAACGCAACCTGCGCCCGGACGCGGGCGAGGCCGCCCTCAACCAGGCGTTGGCGCTCGCCCCCGCCCTGGCCGAGAGCCCGGACGCCCAGCGGGCCCGGGTCATGATCCGCCTCGGGCGAGGCGACGCGATGGGCGCGCAGGCCATCCTGCGCCCGCTGTTGGCCGCGGCGCCCGAGGACCCCGAGCTCATGGTGCTGGCGGCCGAGGCCCGGCGGCAGGAGGGCGACCCGGCCGGCGCCCTGGGCCTGTTGGCGGAGGCCCGGGCGCTGGTGGATGCCGAGAAGAGCCCTGGCGTAGCCGCACGCCTGGCCTTCACCGCGGCCTACGCCAGCTTCGCGGCCGGGCGCCCGCAGGACACCTTGCGCTACGGCCGGGAGGCCTTCGCGCTCGGGGTGGGCCCGGCCCGGGACACCCGGGTCGCCTCCAAGGCGTCGCAGCTGCTGCGAGAGCTCATGTGCCCGGACTTCGAGGCCCCCCACCGGGCCGAGGTGGAGGCGGGCCTGGAGCGCGCCACCGCGGCCTTCCAGCGGGGCGACTGGGACGCGGTGCAGCTCGAGGCGCAGGCCATCCTGCAGAAGGAGCCCGACGAGGCGCTGGCCTTTCACCTCTTCGCGGTGTCCGAGCAGCGCCGGGTGGACGATCGGCCCCTGATCGCGGCCCTCGCCACCCCCGAGCAGCGCGCGGCCCTCATCGCCAAGCTGGAGGCGGAGCTGGCCGCGGCCGGCACGACTCCCCAGCGGGCTGTTCCCGGACTGGGGCGGGCTCAACGAGACGCAGCAGGCCAAGGTCGCCCACAGCGCGCTGTCGTACGGCGCGCTCCTGCCCGACATGCTCGCGGTCCGCCCCGCTCGGAGCATCCACCTGGTGCCGCCGGGGAGAGCTGTACCAGCCGCGACCCCGACACCGCCCGCACCGCCAAGCACGACGCGTTCGGCCGGCACTGGTACGGCACCCGGGGCTGGGTGGGGCGCCGGGACGTGGTCATCGGCCTCGAGGACGTCGAGGCCGCGGCCCGCGGCGGCTACGACACCGTGACCCACGAGCTCGGCCACCTGGCCCACGCCGCGCTGGAGCGCCGGGGGTTCGAGGGCGCGGGGCCCAACACCCGCATCGCGCTGATGCGCCAGGGCCTCGGCCCCGACCAGCTCCGGAGCTTCGGCGAGGCCCTGACCCGGCGCTTCGACGAGGCCCGAGCCGGCGGCGCGGCCCGCCCGGTCACCGACTATGCCGGCACCTGCGTGGAGGAGTACGTGGCGGAGTCCTTGATGGCCGCCGCGAACCCCATCCCCTCCCCCGGCCCTTGCCAGGAGCGGCTCCAGGCCCGGGACCCCAAGATGGCGGCCCTCGCCGAGGCGATCTTCGCCGACATCTCGCGCCTGCCCTGAAACACCCGCCGCGGCGCCTCGTACCGCGGCTGTCAGGCGATGATCCGAAGACGCGGCGGACGCGTACCGGCATCAGATCCCAAACGACGAAAGGCGGAACGAACTCATGGCGAAGCTCTCTACTCTCTTGGTTGGCGCGGCGGTGGCGGGTCTGTTGGCGGGGGCGGCGGCCCCCGATGCCCAGGCGGCGGAGCCGGGGCTGACCCCAGTGCACGAGAAGGCCTCCTGCAACGGCAAGAACGGCTGCGACAAGAAGAAGGACGACAAGAAGAAGGACGGCGACAAGAGCAAGGACAAGGACGGCAAGGCGTCCTGCAGCGCCAAGAAGGGCGAGGGCAAGCACAGCTGCAGCGGCGGCAAGGATGACGGCAAGGCGTCCTGCAGCGAGAAGGGCTCCTGTTCGCACTGAGGCCCGAGGGCCTCGATCAGCGCGGCGGCCCGAACCTCGGGCGCTGGGCCGCGCGCTCCCGACCTGCTAGATCCCAGGCATGCACAGCGACATCTATTGGGTGGATGCAGGCGATCTCTTCCCGGGTCGCCTGGCCACCTCACCCCGCCCGCGCGGCGGCGACTGGCTCGAAGACGAGGTCGCGGCCTGGCGCCGGGCCGGCGTCGACCACGTGGCCTCGCTCCTCACCCCGCCCGAGCTGCGCGAGCTCGACATCGAGGCCGAGGCCGAGGAGTGCGGCCGCCACGGCATCAGCTTCACCTCGGTCCCGGTCGAAGACAGGGACGTGCCGACCTCGGCGCGGGCCTTCCTCGAGGTCGCCGACCGGCTGCAGGCCGAGCTGCAGGCGGGGCGAAGCGTGCTGGTGCACTGCCGCCAAGGCATCGGCCGGGCCTCCCTGCTCGCGGTGGCCATCCTGGCGCAGGCCGGAGCCGACGGCGCCGACGCCTTCGCCCGGGTCGAGGCGGCCCGGGGTCGGCCGGTGCCGGACACCGAGACCCAGCGCGAGTGGCTGCTCACCGCGCTCGCCACGCGGCCGTGACGCTCCGCGCCATGCTGCGCCGCATGAGGCCACATCCGGCTCCCTGGGCCGTCCCAGCTTGACGCGGATGCGATCGCTGTTGCATTGCACAAGAGATGTCCCCCAACGCCGCTCCCGTCGCCGCCCTCCCGCCCGCCCCGCAGGTGGGGAATCGTGGGCTACGGCCTTTACATTCCAGACACTTACCTGACCGCTGATGACCTCGCGGCCCAGAGCGGGGGGCGGTGGACGGCTGATGCGGTGCGAAACAAGCTGGGCTTCGATCGCAAGCCGATGGCGGGCCCCGGGGACGGCACCCAGCAGATGGGGGTGAAGGCGGCGAAGGACTGCCTGGCCCGCACCGGCGTCGACCCCATGGAGATCGACGTCATCCTCTGCATCGGCGAGGAGTACAAGGAGTACCCGCTCACCACCTCGGGCATCTACATCCAGGAGCAGATCGGGGCCTACAAGGCGTGGGCCATCGACGTGCAGCAGCGCTGCAACAGCACCGTGGCCACCCTGAAGATGGCGCGGGACATGCTCGTGGCCGACCCCGACATCCACACCGTGCTGATCGTCGGCGGGTATCGGAACGGCGACCTCATCGACTTCCAGGACCCCACCACCTCGTTCATGTACAACCTGGGCGCGGGCGCCGGGGCCTTCCTGGTGAAGAAGGGCCACGAGAAGAACCTGATCCTCGACGTGCAGATCGCCACCGACGGCTCCATGGCCCGCGACGTGGGCGTGCGCTACGGCGGCACCGAGCACCCCATCGAGCGCCTCCCCGAGGAGGTCCTCGCCAAGCTGCGCGCCGACGGGAACAAGTCCCTCACCGTGTTCGAGCCCGAGCACATGAAGGACACCCTGAACGCCATCGGCTTCACCAAGTGGATGGCCTGCCTCGACCGCGCCCTGACGCGCAGCGGCCTCACCCGGGCCGACCTGGGCTACCTGAACATCCTCCACTTCAAGCCCTCGATGTACCACGCGCTCCTCGACGAGCTGGGGCTCACCGACGAGCAGTCGGTGTACCTGCGCGACTACGGGCACATCGGCCAGGTGGACCAGATGATCTCGGTGCACGAGGGTCTGAAGCAAGGCCGCTTGCGGGACGGCCAGGTCATGGCCATGCTGGCCGCCGGGATTGGCTACGTCTGGGGCGTCGCCCTCGTGCGCTGGGGCTGAGCTTGCCCGAGACCTCGCGCGGGGGTACCACGGAGGAGTGAGCCTCCAGACCCTGCTCTGGGCGGCGCTGGCGGTGTCGGACCCCGGCGCCGTGCAGACCCTCACCGCCTCCACCGCCACCGTCACCGTCACCGATCCGCTCGAGGCCCGCGGCCTGGAGCGGCGCGAGCGCTTCGAGCCCGAGGACGCGGTGCTGTTCCTCCCGCGGGTGCTCCTCCTCGCGCCGCGCGCGGTGATCAGCCTCGTCGCGTGGCCGCTGCGCCAGTCCCTGCGGCTGGTCGAGAAGTACCACGTGGTGGAGCAGGTGGAGGACCTGCTCTACAACGACGCGCGCACCGCTGGGATCCTGCCCACCTTCACCGGCTTCCCGGGGGCCGGCTTCAGCGGCGGCGCCCGCGTCTTCCACCACGACCTGTTCGGGCACCAGGAGTCGGTGGCCCTCAGCGCGGTCTACGGCGGCCTCTACACCCAGGCCTACCACCTCTCCTTCAGCGCGGATCACGTGGGCGGCGGGCGCCTGTGGTTCGAGGGCGGGGTCTCGTACGAGGCGAAGCCGAACCTGTACTTCTATGGGCTCGGCGCGCCGGACGAGGCCGAGGCGGGCACCAACCTCGATCCGAGGGCGGCCGCGGTCGAGACCCGCTTCGCCGGAGCAGCAGGTGCTCGGCCGCGCGCGGCTGGGCACCGCGTACGGGCGCCCCGGCCAGGTGATCAGGGCCGGCACCTCGCTCGTCTACAACCACCGGCGGTTCGAGCCCGGCCAGCGCCTCCGCGCAGGCCAGCTTTCGATCGAAGAGGTGTACGACGTGGCCCGGATCCCCGGCTTCGTCGGTGGCGCGGACACGGTCGAGGTGACGCTCGACCTCGAGCTGGACTTCCGCGACCGCCCGGGCGCCCCACCGACGGCTTCTACTTCGAGGCGTTCGCGGGCGGGGTGCCTCCGCAAGGTGACTGGCGCTACTTCCACTGGGGGGCCGAGGCCGCGGTGTACTTCGAGCTGTGGGGTGAGGACCGCGTGCTGGTGCTGCGCGGCTTCGTCGAGGGGGTGGAGGGCGACCGCACCCGCATCCCCTTCGCGGATCTGCCCCGGCTGGGCGGGCCCTACCGGCTGCGCGGCTACCGGCTGAACACGTTCCGAGACGAGAAGGCCGCCCTCGGCACGCTGGAGTACCGGTGGCGGGTGCACCAGTTCGTCACCGCCAGCCTCTTCGTGGACGCCGGCCAGGTGAACGACGACTACCTCGACCTCCTGAAGTTCGGCGACGACAGCAACTGGAAGGTGGGCTTCGGGGGCGGGCTCCGCCTCGGCTCCGAGACGTCGACCCTGCTCAACGTCGACGTCAGCTACGGCGACGGGCTCCAGGTGCTGGTGTCCACCGAGCCCCTGCAGGCGTTCGCCGACAGGACCAAGCAGCTATGAGGCGCCTCATCCCGACCCTCGCGCTGCTGCTGGCCGGCTGCGCCTCGACGCAACCCCGCTTTCGCGACGCCCCCGTGGTGTGGGCGGTGGACGACAAGGTCTCGATCGAGCCGCCCGAGGAGAACGACTACTACCGCTACCCGTACATGGCCGACGTGTTCCTGCTCCGGGCCGCCACGCGGGCGCTGGAGCTGCACGACCATGAGCCGGCGTGGAACACCAACGCGCTCGACGAGGTGCCGGCGTCCAGCTGGTTCACGCCGCGGGTCGGCCACCGCCCGGTGAGCCCCGAGGCGGTGGCGAAGGGGCCCGACGTGAACGGGCCGCCGGTGCCGCCGCTGGTGATCTTCGCGGGCAAGTCGGCGGGCGGGAACCCGGGCTTCTTCGTGAAGGACGCGCGCGGGGTGCGCTACCTCATCAAGTTCGACCCGAAGGACAGCCCCGAGATCCAGACCGCCACCGACGCGATCGTCAGCCGGCTGTTCTGGGCGCTGGGCTACAACGTCCCCGCCGATCACGTCTTCGTCTTCGCGCGCGGCGACGTCTCGGTGGGCGAGGGGGCCAAGCGCAAGAACGACCTCGGCGAGAAGGTGCCCCTCACCGACGCCGACCTCGACGACGTGCTCTCGCGACCGCGCCGCGCCGGCCCGACGGGCGCTACCGGGCCCTCGCCTCGACCTTCCTCGACGGCAAGCCCCTCGGCGGCGCGGTGCCCGAGGGAGTGCGCGACGACGACCCCAACGACACCGTGCCCCACGAGCACCGGCGCGAGCTCCGCGGCCTGCGGGTGTTCGCGGCGTGGCTGAACCACACCGACATGAAGGAGGACAACACCCTCGACATGTTCGTCGAGGAGGACGGCCGCCGCTTCGTGAAGCACCACCTCGTGGACTTCGGCGAGGCCTTCGCCGCGCACGGGGCCGAGAAGAACCGGCGCGAGGACGGGTACGAGCACTTCTGGGACTGGTGGGCCCAGCCGGTGGGGCTCGTGACGTTGGGCCTGTGGGTGCGGCCGTGGGAGCACCTCGAGCCCACGCGGTGGCTGTCGGTCGGCACGTTCTCGGCCGAGCCCTTCGACCCCTGGGCCTGGAAGGAGGCCTACCCGTTCTGGCCCTTCCGCGAGGCGGACCTGGCCGACCTGTACTGGGGCGCGCGGCTGGTGATGCACCTCGAGCGCGCCCACCTCGAGGCGGCGGTGGCGACCGGCCAGCTGAGCCACCCCGACGCCGCCCGGTACCTGGTCGACGTGCTCGAGGCCCGGCGCGACGCGGTGGGCCGCGCGTTCCTGGAGGCGGTCTCGCCCCTGGATCAGCTGCAAGTCCTGGGGTCCCGGGCCGGCGGAGCCGTCCCACCCCTCTCCGCCGGGCTGCGCCCGGCTGCGCGCTCCGCTGGCGAAACATCAGGGCGGACCCTCTGTGGCGTGGACCAGTCGGTCCGGTTCGGGCTGGTGAGCGCGGGGCTGGTCCAGGTGCTGGACGAGGCGGACGAGGTCACCGCGGACGCCTCGGTGGGCCTGGACGGCGCGTTCTGCGTGCCGGTGCCGGAGGGCGAGGCCTACCGGATCCTGCGGCTCAGGGTGAAGCGGGGCCGCGGGAGCACCCGGTGATGCAGGTGCATCTGCGGGATGATGCGCGGGGGCTACGGATCTCGGGCGTGATCCGGGTGGAGGCGAACCCGGCGGCACCCCCAGCCAGATAGCCCACGTGATCAGGATCGCAGCCACCACGTACAGCAGGAAGGTGAGGACCTTGCGTCGCACCCGCAGGGATGGTGCCCCAGGGGCGGACGGCGCCACAAGTGCACCTCGAAGTGGCGAGAAACTCGAGGTTGTGGCCTGATCCCGCCTGATCATGGCGGATTCGAAGAAGACCACCCGGCGGGGGTTCAAGGTCGCAGGCGAGACGGCGGAGGCGATCGAGGCGCAGCGGGTGCGCCCGCGCTCGGTGGACGACGCGTTCCGGCTCGCGAACCGTGACGAGGAGGTCGAGGCGCCCGAGGGGCGCGTCTACCCGCCCCACCTGCTGGAGGCCTTCCTGCAGGGGCGCATCACCCTGGGCGATCTCGAGGGGGTGACCAAGCAGGAGCAGTACCAGATGGCGGAGATCGGCCACGGGTACCTGGGCCAGGGGAAGCTGGACGAGGGCCGGATCGTTTTCGAAGGGCTGCTCGCGCTCGATCCCTATGACGCGTACTTCAACATGGCCCTCGCCTCGATCGCGCAGCAGCAGCAGCGCAACGACGACGCGCTGCGCATGTACGATCGCGCCCTCGAGCTCAACCCCTTCTCGCCCACCGCCTACGCGAACCGAGGTGAGATCAAGGTGATGCAGGGCCAGTTGCAGTCCGGGGTCGAGGACCTGTTGAAGGCGATGGAGCTCGACCCGAAGATGAAGGAGCCGGCGACCGAGCGCGCAAAGGCGACCCTCATGGTGCTGCGAGAGCAGCTGGCGAACATCGACCAGGAGGAGCTGAAGCAGCGGGCGGAGCAGACCACCGGCTCCAAGATCCCCGCCGCGAGCACCGGCCCCAAGATCCCCGCCGCGAGCACCGGCCCCAAGATCCCCGCCGCCACCACCGCCTCCAAGGTCGCAGCGGCGCCAGCGGGTGCGGCCCCCCGCGCCGCCGCGCCCCGCCCGCGCGCCCCCGCGCCCCGCGAGGGCCAGCCGCGACGACCTGGCCCGCGGCGCCCCGGCCCGCGAGGCAAGTGAATGACCAGCCGCGGCAAGATCCTGATCCTCGACGACGAGCCGAACATCCTGGTGAGCCTGTCCCGGGCCCTGGAGCTCGAGGACTACACCGTCATCACCGCCAAGAACCTCGCCGAGGCCCGGGTCGCGCTCGAGAAGTCCGGCCCCGACCTCGCGCTGTTCGACGTGAAGCTCCCGGACGGGGACGGCCTGGAGCTGATGGAGGCCCTCAAGAAGGCGGGGGACCTGTTGCCCATCATCGTGATGAGCGGGCACGGCAGCATCGACGACGCGGTGCGGGCCATCCAGCTGGGCGCGGTGGACTACCTCGAGAAGCCGATCGGGCAGGACCGCCTGCTCCTCACCATCGCCAACACCCTCGAGCTCAGCCGCCTCAAGACCGAGAACGAGGCCCTGCGCGAGGAGGCCCGGGAGGCCCTCGGTGAGAGCGAGATCCTCGGGCGCTCGAAGGCGATCGGCGAGCTCAAGGAGCAGATCGATCGGGTGGCGAAGAGCGAGGGCCGCGTGCTCATCACGGGTGAGAACGGCACCGGCAAGGAGCTGATCGCCCACGCGATCCACGCCGCCTCGCTGCGATCGGCCAAGCCCTTCGTGTCGCTGAACTGCGCCGCGGTGCCGGCCGAGCTCATCGAGTCCGAGCTGTTCGGCCACGAGAAGGGCGCCTTCACCGGCGCGGTGGGCCGCAAGATCGGGAAGTTCGAGCGAGCCCACCAGGGCACCCTGTTCCTCGACGAGGTGGGCGACATGCCCGCCAACATGCAAGCCAAGTTGCTGCGGGTGCTCCAGACCGGCGAGCTGGAGCGGGTGGGCGGCAACGACACCATCAAGGTCGACGTGCGGGTGCTCGCCGCGACGAACAAGGACCTCGAGGAGGAGATCCGCGAGGGGCGCTTCCGTGAGGACCTCTACTACCGCCTCAACGTGGTGCCGCTGGTCTCCCCCGCCCTCCGGGACCGCAAGGAGGACATCCCGCTGTTGGCCGAGAGCTTCCTCGTCGAGGCGGCCCGCCGGAACCACTGCCGCGCCCCCAAGCTCGGCCCGCGCGCCCTCGCCCTGCTCGCCGCCCACGACTACCCGGGGAACGTGCGCGAGCTCCGGAACCTGATGGAGCGCATCGTGATCCTCGCCCCGCCCAACGCCGAGGTGCTCGACGAGGGCGACATTCGCCACCTCGTGCCGCACCGCGGCGGTGGGGGCGGCGGCGCCAAGGCGGGGGCCTACCGCGCAGACGCCAAGCTCAGCGATCTGGTGCTGGAGGCCGAGCGCGCGATCGTGCTCGAGGCGCTGGAGGCCCACGACAACGTGGTGGCCGACACCGCGCGGGCGCTCGGGGTGGAGCGCTCGAACTTCCACAAGAAGCTCAAGGCGCTCGGGCTCCGTTAGCGCATCTCAGCGCCGCTCCACCTCGTGGACCCAGGCCGTCCACGCCTGCGCTGTTCGTGGGGGGTCGCCCCGATGCAGGTCGCGCAGGTCTTCTGCAATCGATCTGCGCTGGGCAGCGCACCTCGGCCGCCACCACCACCGACGACCTCCCACAGCCCGAGGCGAGGGAGCACCGCCGCGCCTCGCGCCTCTGCGCGAAGGGCCCCCGAGGCGGCTCGGGTCCACGCCAGGGGGAGCGGCTGCAGGCGTCCTTCCGCGCGCACGAAGGCGGCGGCCTCCACCGCCGCCCCGTGCTCCCGCTCGGGGCGTAGGACGAACGCGAACGGGGTGTCGGCGCCCACGACCGACGGGCCGGGGGTCGGTGCCGACTCGCCGCGGAGCTCCGAGCGACCGGGGGTGACCTCGAGCGTGTAGGTCGCGGCGAGCCGCGGTTCGGGGCGCAAGAGGAGGAGCGCGCCCGCCGCCACCGCCACGAGGGGCACGATGACGGGCAGCCACCGGCGACGGGCGCGAGGCAGGGCCGCCTGCACCTCGGGCCACAGCTGCGCCGCCGCTGCGCGGTCCGCCACCTCGGAGCCCAGCGCGACCCCCGCCTCTGCCAGGGCGTCGTAGGCCGCGCGGCACGGTGAACAGGCGCGCAGGTGCTCACGCAAGCGCGCCTGCTCCTCCAGGGGTGAGGTCCTCCTGCGTGAAGCGCCGCTCGGCCAGCGCGCGGGCCTCGTCATGCCTCATCGAGCCACCCCAGCCCGCGCAGGTGCGTCACCACCCGGGCGCGGATCGACACCAGGGTGCGGTACACCTGGTCGCGGGAGAGCGCGAGGGCCTCGCCGACCTTGGCCTGGCTCAGGCCCGACTCATAGGACAGCTCGTACACCTGCCGCTCCTTCTCAGAGAGTGTTGTCAGCACCGACCGGACCTGCGCGACAGTTTCTTCACGCAGGAGCACCTCGCTCGCGTCCTCGGGGCCGGGCGCCTCGCCGTCCGCCTCGAAACGGACCTCCTCGACCGGGATCTCGCGGCTCAGCCGCCCCGCGTAGCGGAGGGCCGTGTAGTAGCCGATGCGCATGACGTAGGGCTCGGGGTCCTGGCTCGGGTCGAAGGTGCCGCGCTGGCGCTGGGTCAGGAAGCGGCAGAAGGTCTCCTGCACCACCTCCTCCTGCTCGAAGCGGCTGGTGATCCGGAGGAAGCGGCGCTCGCCGCCGCGCACCACGTACCCGAAGCCGCGCCGGAGCCGCCGGAAGAGCTCCGGGCGCAGGCGTCATAGATGCGGCGATCCTCGCCACCTTGTTCGGGGTCCGCCTCCGCCATCGAGCCTCGCGCAGACTATCGCGGAACCTCCAGAGATCAACCCGCGCAAAAAAGTCATCTTCCGTGCGCGCAGACACATGGGTACCCGCCAACTTCATGCACACCCGGAGGACAAACTCATGCCCAGCGCTTGCCCTGCCATCACCGCCTTGAACCCCGTGACGAGCCACCTCGCCGCCTTGTGCGAGGAGGTCCTGAGCGCCAGCGCGGCGCGCGCCGTGGCGATCGGTATGCCCGCGATAGGCCCACGCGGCGTAGTCATGGCGCACCTCGCGGTCCGCGCGGAGGACCCGGGCCTGGCCGCCCGCCTCCACACCAGGCTCCGCACCTTCACCGGCCCGCAAGAGGACTTCCAGAACCCGAGCCTCCCCCTCACCCGCGCCTACACGCCGGTGGATGTTCGTTCGCCGCTCGCCCTCGCCCCCAACCTCGAGGCGCCGGTGCGAGAGCTGCAGTGGCTGGTCTTCGACGAAGGCTCGCATCGACTCCTGGGTTGGGTGCTCGTCCTCGGGCCCTCGGTGGCCCGCCTCCGGCGCCTGGCCCAGAGCCGCGCCGCGACCCGTGAGGGCCTGCAGGCCGCCCACCGCCGCGACGCGGGCGCGCCGGGCGGCCACCTCGTCCTCGACGAGAATGGCGCTGTGGTCGCCCACTCCGAGAGCCTCACGGTGTGGCTCACCGCCCCGGGCACCCGCCACGCGCTCGGCGCCGCGGTGCGCGCCCCGGCCGAGGCCGGCCAGGCGGTGGCGGGCAGCAGCCTGACCCTCGAGCCCCTCATCGGCGCGACCCGCCGCTGGCTGGTGCAGGTCCACGGCGCCCACCCCATCACCCGGAGCCCGGCCAGCTTCCTCACCCCGGCCCAGCGCGCGGTCGCAGACTACGCCGCCGCCGGCGCGACCTGCGCGGAGATCGCCAAGACGATGGAGACCTCGGTGGAGACGGTGCGCACCCACCTTCGGGAGGTGTATCGGCGCCTGGACGTCGCCTGCCGGGCTGAGTTGGCGCAGCTGTGGGTCCCTACGACCGCGGAATATTCCGCGCACCCAAATCCGTCCTGACAAGTCGGGTTGCGAGCGGCCCGGGCTTCGCGCTACCTCTGGGGCGGCGCCGCCCCGATGAAGCGCAGAGTTCGCCGCGGCCTCGGCCTGGCCACCCTCGCCCTCCCCGCCGCCTTCGCGGCCGTATTCTTCACGCGAGAGTCCAAGCCACAGCCCGCGATGGCGCCGCTGCCGATGGTGGTGGAGTTCGCGGGCTGCGACGAGGTCCGCGCGGGACCGGTGTGCCTGGTCTCGACGTCCACGCTGACGTTGTGGGTGCCGGCCGCGCGCCCCGAGCAGGTGCGCGTCCGGGTGGACGGGGTGCTCCAGAGGCTCGACCCGGAGCCTCTCGACGACGGGACGCAGGCCCGGGTGCTCGTCACTCGGAACAACCGCGAATTGGTGGTGGAGGCCGAGCTCGCTGGGGCGCGCAGGGGATGGCGCCTCAGCCTCGCGCCGAGCGAGGCCACGCTCGCGCTGGATGAGGCGCGCGCCCTCAAGGAGGCCGGTCAGCTCGATCCGGCGATGGATAAGCTGCAGGCCATCCTGCGGACCGCCACCGGCGCTGTTCGCGCGAAGGCCTTGGGTCTGGCGGCGCGGGTCCACCTCGCGCGGGGTGAGCACCCCAAGGCGGTGGCTGGCTTTCGGGAGAGCATCGCGGCCGCACACGCGGCGGGGATGATCTCGGTGGAGGCGAGCGACCGGTGCGCGGCCGCGTACACCCTGGAGGCGATGGATGAGTTCGCAGAGGCGACGACGATCCTGGAGCCGTTGAATGGGTTGGCGGAGAGCTACCCGAAGGCAGAGGCGCTGAAGAGCTACTACGGCGCGCTGGTGGCGTTGGGCTACGGCGACATCCGCAACGCGCTCGCGCTCCTGGACGACACGATCACCCACTCGGTGCGGATGGGGCTCGAGATGCAGGCCAACCACGCGCTCGACCGGCGGGTGAGCTTGTTGTTGGAGGTGGGGCGGTTCGAGGACGCGGCGCGGGGGTTGGAGGCGTTGGCGCGGGCGGTGCCGGAGGGGCCGCCGTGCCGGCGGCGGAGGCGCTCAACAACCTGGGTGCGTTTCAGCTGATTCTGCAGGACAACTTGCCCAACCATTCAGCCACTGACCCGCGCATGTCACTGCGTGCTGCCACCGCCCTATTCGCCTCTGACTGTCGAATTGCGTCGGGTCACGCGCGGGCCCTCCACGGCCTGGCGTGGGCCGAGTTCGGCGCAGGCGACGTCGTCGCGGCCCGAACTCACATCGAGGAGGCCGAGGCGCTGGCTCCAGCCTCGGACCGACTGGAGCACTTCGCGAGGCTCGAGCTGGTCGCCGAGCTTCGCCTGGCCGAGGGCGAGCCCGAGGCCGCACTGGAGCCTCTGAAGCAGCTCAACTTGCACGCAGCGGCGGTGGGCGCGGTGAACCACCAGTGGCGCGCCGCAGTGCTTCGAGCCCGCGCCCTGGGCGCATCGGGTCGGGTCGCCGAAGCCGCGGCTGCCCTGGAGGAGGCCGAGGAGCTGCTGGACCAGCGCCTCCTCGTAGTGCCCCTAGGTGAAGGGCGCGGCATCTACGCATCGAGTCACCGCGCCAGCGCGGCGCTCCTCGTAGACCTGCTCCTCCAGCTGGGCCGGGTGGAGGATGCTTCCCGAGCCGCTCGCCGGAGCCGTCGCCGCGGCCTCTCGGTCCTGACCTGGAGCAACCGGGTGGCGCGCCTGCCTCCTGCTGCGCGAACGCGGTGGTACGAGGCCATCGCTCGGTATCGCGCCGCCCGGCGCGAGCTGGAGGAGACGGGGGAAGATTGGAGCCTTGCTCGAGACGCCCTGCGAACTCAACGGCGGCGACGCGCCGCCGCCCGCGCTGCGTTGGCGGCCCACGCCGACGAGGCGATGGCGGCCCTCACCGTCGGCGCGGATCCAAACGCAAGCATCCTTGCGGCTCCGGTCGAGGGGGAGTTGATCCTGGCCTATCATCCCCTCCCCACCGGCTGGGTTGGCTTTGCGGTGGACTCCACCGGCGTCACGTACGCCCGCATCCCGGAGCTGGACGTGAGCGCCCCCGTGACCGAGCTGGCGACCCGACTCCTTGCACCGCTCGCCGACCGAATCCGAGGGGCCAGCCGCATCCGCGTCCTCGCCTACGGGGAGCTCGCCGCGGTGGACTTCCACGTACTTCCCCTCGACGATGTGCGCCTGTTGGACAGCCACTCCGTGGTCTACGGGCTGGACCTGCCGCCCCGACCCACGCCTCCGGTCATGCAGGTCCGCGACGCCCTCGTGATAAGCGATCCCCGCATCGACCTCCCCGGTGCCCGTCGGGAGGCGGCGGACGTCGCCACGTCGTGGGTGCAGGCTGGCCTCCAGGTTGAGGCGCTCGTAGGCCCCGAAGCCACCTACGGGCGGGTCTATGACGAACTCTCCGCGCAACCCGACCTGCTCTACTACGCGGGCCACGCGGTCTACGCGGGTCTGGACGGTCAGGCAGCCGGAGTACTCCTGGCGAACGATGGCAAGCTCACCACCACGGACGTCCTATCGCTGTCTGCCGCGCCGAGGGTGGTAGTCCTCTCGGGCTGTGAGACGGGCAAGACCGGCACGAAGGAGGGGGGCAACCTGGGCTTGGCGCAGGCGTTTCTGGTGGCCGGCAGCGAGGTCGTGGTCGCCACCAGCCGTCCGGTTCGTGACGGCGCCATGGCGAGCCTCAGCCAAGCGTTGCTCGATGGTGAGTCGTGGTCTGCGGATGACGTGATCCGGCGGGCCCGCGCCGGGCAGCTCAGTGCGGCGACGGCGCGAATGCCAGGCTGGTCGGCGGTGCGGGTGGTAGTGCCATAGACGCACCGCCGCACGGGGCGATGCTGGTCCCACTGGCCTTGCTGCAGATTGGGTGCCCATACGCGCGGTCGTTGATGTCCCGAGGTGCGTGCGGCGTGGCACAGTTCGCTTTGTTCGAGCAATCCGTCTCCGTCCATCCAACGAAGATGTTGCTAAGGTCCTTTGGCTCCCAGCCCTTGGGCAGCGTCACCTTCACGGTCTTCGCTTCATTGATGGGGTAGTAGTCATCATCAACATCAACCTTGAGCACGAATAGACTACCAGCACCGTGCTGACCGATGACCTGAAGACCCTTGCTCGAAACCGCCAGATTGAAGCGAAGGGTCAGGCTCTTATCCATGGCGACGGCGATCACCGAACACTCACCACACGGGTTCTTGGCCGTCCGGGTCCCGGTGTCAGGCTTCTTGGGCACCAACGGCCCCGTGGCCTTGCTGGTCTCCGCCTTGGGAGCCGGAGGACCCTGCACGTTCGGCGACGCGATCGCAGCCGTGCTCGCGCACCCCCCGACCACCCCCACCCCAACACCGCCAACCCAACCCAACGCCAATGTCTCAACACCACAGCCACCTCCTTCGACCCGACGACGAGCCACCCGACCACCACGACCGGGACACTGCCCCACCATGCCCCAACCCGCCGCACAGATCCGTCGCCCGAATGGGTGAGCGCGCGTGGTAGCGACCACCCGCGCCACCCGTGAATCCTGCACCCCGCGACCCCGCAACCGCCCAACCCACCGTAAACAGGCGGGTTCCCAGCCCAACCCATCCCCTGGCACGGCGGCTGCTTTACCTCGGAGCGTCCGCCGCAGAGCGCGGCGCAGGAGGAAGATCATGTCGAAGCAGAGCCGCAACCCCACTTTCATTCAGACCCCCGCCGCCGTCCGCCGCGTGCGTCACATCGTCACCGGGCTGATCCTCGGTGGTGGCCTGATCGCCGCCACCGCGATCGTGCTCGCGGTGCCGGAACCCGAGCCTGAGGCGGAGCCCATCGCGGTGGAGAGCGCGCCGGCGCCGCGGCCCGGAGTGGGCCAACAAGTTCGAGGCCCCCGCCGCGCCCGAGGCCGCTGCGCCCGAGGCGGCGCCCGAGCCCGTGGCGCCCGAGGCTCCGGCAATCGAGCTTGCGATCGCGCACCAGGACGAGACCACCGACTTCGCGGACCTCGCCCAGCGGCAGCTCGACACCGGCGATGTGAAGGACGCCTTGACGTCGATGCGGAAGCACATCTTCGCCCGAGAGGCGACGGTGGATGAGCTCTTCCTGATCGGCAACCTCGCGCGGCAGACCCACGAGGGCGACCTCGCGAAGGCTGCCTTGCAGGCCGCGGTGAAGCTGCAGCCGGAGCGGAGCGACCTCCAGACCGAGCTGGGGCGGGTCTTCCTCGAGGGCAAGGCGCTGGCCGAGGCGGAGGCCGCGGCCGAGGAGGCGGTGCGCCTCGACCGGGAGAACCCGGCGGCGTGGAACCTCTCGGGTCGCATCGCGATGGCGAAGTCGGAGTGGCAGCTCGCGGAGGCTGCCCTGCTCCACGCGCTGGAGCTGGACCCGACCAACGCGATGTACCACAACAACGCAGGCCTGCTTTACATCTACATGAAGCGGGGCGACGACGCGGTGGAGTCCCTGGAGACCGCGGTGGAGCTGTTCGAGGACCAGGCCGAGCACTTCGTATTCAACAACCTCGGCCTCGCCCACGAGCTGGCGGGGAACTACGAGGAGGCGCGGGAGGCGTTCGAGGAGGCCCTGCTGATGAACCCGTACTACTCGCGGGCCAAGGTAAACCTGCGGCGGGTGGAGACGACGATGGCCCAGATCGAGGCGAAGAACGCGTTCCAGACCGCGAGCGTGCCCGCGGCGGAGGAGGTGCAGGAGGCCCCGGGAGCCCTCGAAGTGGGTGACGACACGTAGCGCTGCGCGCTCCTACACCGAAAGATCCCCCACCCCGGGCGATCCCATCAGTATGTACCCCGGGTCCCCGCAACCTACCTTGTCGCCACGTGTCATCGTCATGAAATTGAAGCGCGCCGGAATCTTGCGATCAGAGCGTGACCCCGGCTACACATGGCGGGCGGACGATGAGCGCGCACCCACCACTGCCCCCCGGCACAGTCGTTGGGAAGTACGAGATCCTCCGGCCCCTGGGCATCGGAGGCATGGCGCGGATCTACCTCGCGCGTAGCCGCGGCCCGGGTCAGTTCGAGAAGCTCTGCGCGCTGAAGCTCATACGTCCCGACTTCAGCGCGGACGGCTCGGTCTCGGACCTCCTCCTGCGCGAGGCGAGCATCGCAGCCCGTCTGCATCACCCCAGCATCGTTCAGGTTTTCGACCTCGGGCACTACGAGGACGAGTACTACATGGCGATGGAGTGGGTGGAGGGCGTGAGCCTCGCGCACCTGCTCACTCGAGTCTCGCGGGAGGGCCGCCTGCTCAACATCGAGCAGGTGGTGCACATCGCCAGCCGGGTCGCCGAGGCGCTGGAGTACCTCCGCAGCGGGGTGATCCTCGAGGGCAAGCCGGCCAGCCTCGTGCACCGCGACGTCTCCCCGAGCAACGTCCTGGTGTCCACCAACGGCACCGTCAAGCTCACCGACTTCGGCATCGTGAAGGTGCTGGAAGCACCGAGCTCCACCCGGGTGGGGGTGGTGAAGGGCAAGTACGCTTACATGTCGCCCGAGCAGCTCCGCGGGGATCCGGTGGATCACCGAGCGGATATCTTCGCGCTCGGTGTGGTCATGTTCGAGGCGCTCACCTGCCGGCGCCTCTTCCACCGCAAGACCCTCGCCGCCACCGTCGCCGCGGTGCACGCGGCCCGCGTGCTCCCGCCGTCCGCGCTCGAGGACGTGCCTCACGAGCTGGATCGGGTGGTCCTGAAGTGCCTGGCAAAGCGACCCGACGACCGGTATCAGGGCGCGGGTGAGATGCTGGCCGAGCTGGAGTCCTTCGCCAGCACCGCGGCGCCGGTGAGCCTGGGCCGCGAGGTCACCCAAGTCCTCCTGACCCAGAAGGAGGGGAACTTCGACGATCCCCACCGCTCGGTGACCTCGCTGCCGGCCCTGAATACGCCGCCGCCGCTGCCGGACTCCACCGACATCGAGGACCTCCCCGACCTTCGCAACGAGGAGTTCGCCGCGCTGGAGGAAGATCTGCTGGAGGAGCCCAACCACCCGGACTCCACCATCCGCTACGCGGAGCCGATCGCGCGACTCAATCGCAACACGCCGACCGACCACGTGGCCTCTCAGGGGTCCAGCGAGGTCCCCGCGGAGATGTTGATGGCGCAGTCGCCGTCCTTCGTCGCCCGCATGGCCCCGGCCGCCATCCTCATCCTCACGCTCCTCGGGATCGCGGCCTTCTGGTGGTCGGTCCTGAACGGCAGGGCGTGAGGAACCCTCGAGGTCCCCGTGACATCCAGCAACTATCCGCCCCAGGGTCCATCCCGCCGTACTCCTTGGCTCACCATCAGCATCGTCGCCTCCATGCTCCTCCTGGCGGGCAACGTCGTCGCGTACATCCTGTACCAGCGCCCGAGCGGTAAGGAGCCCGAGCCGCCGCCCACGCAGCCCGCCGCAGCGGTGGCGCCGCCGAGCCAGGTCAACGACGTCCAGAGCCTGGCCGAGGGCAGCGACGGCGCGGGGTCGAGGCCCTGCGCTCGGCCGACTACGTCCAGGCCCGGGTGGCCTTCGAGGCCGCGAAGACCCTCAACCCGAACCTCACCGATATCGACGCCCTCCTCGAGGTGACCCGGAAGCTGGGTTCCGAGGCGGCGGAGAAGGCCGCCGCTAAGGCCGAGCCCCCGCCATCGGCCCCGGTGGCCGCGGTGGCGCCCGTCCGCGAGGAGCGTCCCGTGGTGCGGTCGGCGCCCTCGCGTCGCGCGAGCCGGTCCGAGCCGACCCGCCGCGCCCGCACCGAGACCCCGGCGCCCGAGGCGGGCCTGATCCTGGTGACCGCCGAGCCGGCGGGCCTGGGCGTCTACGTGGATGGCCAACCGAGGGACATCACCCCCCGCCGGGTCGAGGTGCCGCCGGGCCGCCACCAGGTGGAGCTCCGCAAGGGCGCCCAGGTGCTCGCCCAGCACTCGGTCAACGTCTCCGCAGGCGGGGTTGCGGTGGTGGCCGAGAGCCCGAAGATCGACACGCCGGAGACCGAGCCGGTGGCCCGCGCGGTCACCGCGGATCCCTCGACCCTCAAGGACGACGGGAGCCTGGATCTGGTCGCCCTCCTGGACCGCGAAGAGCCCGGCACCACCCCCGAGCCGCGGCGCGAGACCGTCACCACCCCGACTACCGACCGGTGGACACCCACCCCCGCCGGCAGCCGCCCGCGCCTCGTGGCCTACGTGCCCGGCAAGAGCGCCTCCAGTGTGCAATCTGCCCTGCGGAGCTCGCTCCCCGGGATCCAGGTCGACGTGGTGGCGCGGGCCGCCGACCTCAAGCCTGGCACCCCAGCGGACGCGATCCTGGCCCCGCCGAGCGCGGCTTCGCAGGCTGGGTTGACCACTCGCCTCTCCGCGCAGGGCGGCGGCGGGCGCTACGTGCTGGCGTCCTTCAACCCCATCCCCTCGAAGGATGCCTTGCCGGCCCTGACCGTGGCGGTGGTGGGTGAGCTGGACCGCAAGGCGATGCCAGAGCGGGTCCGCTCCATCCTGGGCACCGCCAACCCGCCCAGGCTCCGCCGGGTCACCAAGCCCGAGGACCTCCTCTCGAGCCTGCAGCTCGGGCTGGCCCAGGCCTTCCTGGTGCGGGCAGAAGACTTCCCCGCGCTCAAGCAGCGCACCCGACAGACCCTGAACGAGCAGACCTACTCTGGAGGTGGAGGGGTCGGACTGGTGGTGGCCTACGTGGACGGCGGACGTGGTGAGACGGTGGGCTCGGCCCTGCGGTCGATGACCGGACAGGGCGCGAGCGAGCTGGGGGTACAGGCATGGGCGGCACGGTGAGCAACACACACAGACGCCTCGGGTGGGCGCTCGCGTGCTCCTCCTCGGGGCGGGGTGCGCATCGCAAGGTGGCTTGACGAAGCTGGACGGCTCGTCGACGCCCGCCAGTGAGGCCAGGGGTACGAAGGTGCTGGTGCTCATGCCGGACTCCCCGAGCGCCTTGATGGCCCTCGATGGCCTGAGGGACGAGCTCGGCGCGGACTTCGCGGTGACCACCCGCATCGTCGGTGAGGGCGCGGAGCCGCAGGCAGTGGCCAAGGCGATCACCGAGACGAACCCCGCGGTGGTGGTCCTCATGAACAACCCCACCCTGCGCCTCTACCGGCGCTACCAGGCGCTGCGGCCCTCCGGGGCGCGCCCACTCCCGGTCGTCGCGCTCCTGACCTCGTTCCTCAAGCAGAGCGCGGGCGGCATCGAGGACCTCAGCGGGGTGATCTACGAGGTCCCGCTCGTGACCTCGCTCGTGAACCTCCGTGACCTCCTCGCCCAACCGCTGGTGAAGGTGGGGGTGGTGCACCGGCCGACCTTCCAGGGCTTCGTGGAGGAGCAGAAGAAGCTCGCAGCGGCCGAAGGCTTCCAGGTGGTGGGCGTCGAGGTGGGCGGGAAGAGCTCCCGTGATCTCCGCAACGCGGTGGACAAGCTGGTGGAAGAGAACAAGGTCGACGCGATCTGGGTGCTGAACGACAACGCCCTCCTCTCCCGCCTGATGCTCGAGCGCGGCTGGCTCCCCGCCCTGCGCGACAAGCAGACCCCGGTGCTCGTGAACGTCGGCTCGCTCCTGTCACGCCGCGTCCCGTTCGGGACCTTCGGCGTGCTGCCTGACCACCGCGCGCTGGGCGTCCAGGCCGCGAACCTGGTGATCACCGCGGCGGATGGCCAGGCGGTGGCGGGCACCCTCGAGTATCCGCTTTCGGTGGAGAAGGTGCTGGACGTCAGCGCCGCCCGCAAGAGCCTTCGCCTCCACGAAGATCGCATCGCCACCGTGGACCGGTTGCTGGAGTGAGGATCAAGATGCAACGCAAATTGCACAACCTCCGCCCCCTCGCGGGGCTGGGCCTCATCATGACCGGCCTCGCCGTGGGGCCGCAGGCGCGAGCCCAGGACGAGGGCTTCGAGGCCCTGGACCTGGACAGCCTCCTCAACATGGAGGTCTCCGTCGCCTCCCTGAAGGCGATGTCGCTGCGCGAGTCGCCCGGCATCGTGAGCGTGGTGACCCGTGACGACATGCTCTCCTGGGGCGCACGCGACCTCGTGGACGTGCTCCGCATGGTGCCTGGCTTCTACCTCGGCGTCGACGTGCAGGGCGCAGTGGGCGTAGGCATCCGCGGCAACTGGGCGCACGAGGGCAAGGTGCTCCTCTTGATCGACGGCTTCGAGATCAACGAGCTCGACTATCAGACGCTCAACCTGGGCCACCACTACCCGGTGGAGAACCTGGAGCGCATCGAGATCATCCGCGGCCCGGGCTCCGCGATCTACGGCGGCAACGCCGAGCTCGGGGTCATCCGGGTGGTGACGCGAGGCGCGGCGGAGCTCGAGGGCGGCCGGATCTCGGCCCGCTATGGCATGCCGAGCGAGTTCTACGGCGGCGGTGACAAGTTCGGCTTCGGCGACCTCACGTTGGAGGCCGGCATGACCCACGGGGACTTCTCGTGGAGCGCGAGCGGCTTCATCGGGCGGAGCACCCGGAGCGAGGCGGACTACACCCCCATCCTTGGTGACCCCTACGACATGGACAAGAACTCGTCCCAGCGGCCGCTCCTGTTGAACGCGGCCGCTGGCTACAAGAAGACCAAGCTCCGCTTGATGTTCGACGGGTTCACCTACAGCTCGAAGGACGCGTTCGACGAGCCCACCGAGTACGCCCACGGCTACCGCTTCGGCGGCTTCTACGCCGACCTCTCGAGCAGCTTCGAGCTGGCCCCCGGCCTCACGCTGAGCCCCAAGCTCTCCTTCAAGCGCCAGGAGCCCTACTACACGACATGGGACAACGACGAGCAGCGGGCAGAGCTCCTCGACTTTGGCCTCTACCTGCAGCACGCGGTGATGCGGACCCTGGCCAACGTCACGGTGAGCTGGGACATGTTCGACAAGGCGAACCTCATCGTGGGCGCCGAGGCGTTCTACGACCGGGGCGATCGGATCGGGAACGACGCTGACGCCGAAGAGACCAACTCCTACACCGACGCGGAGGGCAACTACGTCGACAAGATCGACTTCTTCACCACCGCGCTCTTCACCCAGTTCCTGTGGCCCAACGACTACGTGAACGTCACCGCGGGTGGCCGCCTCGAGATCCACAGCGTGTTCGGCGTGTTCGCGGTGCCCCGGGTGGCCCTGACCAAGGTCTTCGACTTCGGGCTGCACGCCAAGCTCTTGGCCTCGCAGGCCTTCCGGACCCCGTCGCTCCAGAACAAAAGCCTCGAGAAGCTGGTGGACCCGAACAACGAAGTGTCACGCGAACGGACCACGGTGTTCGAGGCAGAGGTGGGCTACCAGGTCCTCGACGGGCTGCAGGTCACCGCCAACGCGTTCTACACCCGCATCGACGATCCCATCATCTACCTCTACGACGAGGCCACCGACAGCGAGACCTACGTCAACGGCACCGCGGCCCAGACCGCGGGCGCAGAGCTGCAGGTCGACCTGCGCTTCGCGCGGGTCCGCGGCCAGGCCTCCTACAGCTACTACACCACCGTGGGTGAGGTGGTGGAGGACTACGCGGTGCCGGACCACAAGGCCCGCCTCGGCGCGCCCCAGCACAAGCTCACCACCCGCCTGCAGGTCGAGGTCTTCCCACGGATCTTCGTGACCCCCACCCTCGTGTTCCAGAGCCAGCGCTACGGCTTCACGGTCGCAAACGAGGAGGCCCCGGTGCGCATCGACGACCAGGTGCTGCTGGGGCTTGGCATCTCGGCCCAGGACCTGGGCATGCCGGGCCTGGAGGCCGGGCTGTTCGCCCACAACCTCCTCGACCAGACCGAGACCTTCATCCAGCCCTACTTCGGTGGCCACGGCCCCCTGCCCGGCCCCGGGCGCCAGATCATGCTCCGCCTGGCCTACCGCCTCGACCGCTGACGCCTACTGGGGCTCGGCGCCCTCGGGCGGCGTCACGTCACCGTCCTTGCGGATCACCTCACCGCTCGGATCGGTGACCTCGACCGCGACGTCGGGGGCCGGCTCGGGGCCGCCCCCGCCGAACGCCGAAGGGTCGGCCGCCTTGGAGAGGTCCAGGGCGCGGATGGGGTTGTCCTCGGTCTCGAGGATCCAACGCCCCGCCACCCGTTGCCAGTGCTGCACCGAGGTGCGGTTCTCGAGCGTCACCGAGGGCAGCTCCATGTAGCGGACCCGGATGGTGACCTTGGCGGAGTCGGCGGTCAGCAGGTTGGCCTGCATGATCTGGTAGTCCTCGACGTGGAGCGACTTGTCGTCCTCCTCGTAGGCGGCCAGGAACGCGCCGCGCACGTCGGGCGGCAGGAAGAGGGCGGCCCGCTCGTAGTTCTTCCAGCGGTAGGCGTCGTTGTAGGCCTCGACCGAGTCCTGGAGCTCCTTGAGCGCGTCGGCCTGGCTGGCGCCGAACGCGCTGCAGCCGGCGAGGCCGAGCGCGAGCGCCGCGACCGCGCGAGCCCTCACTCCCCACCGTCCTTCGCGCCGACGAAGCGATCGGCGTCTTCGTCGAAGAGCACGTTGAAGGTGGTGAGGGAGCCGTACACGCGCGTGATGTACTGCTGCAGGTCGACCTTCTCGGCGTCGCTGAGCCCCTTGTGCGCGTTGATCTTCTGCTCGAGCACCCGGATCCGGTCCCGCACCATCACCACCTTGTGGAAGAAGGCGTCGAGGGGGATCTCCTTGGCCTGCAGCGACGGGTCCCGCGGCTGGATGACCAGCTTTCCACCGTCGAAACGCTGCGCGATGGGGGTGAAGCCGAGGCCGGCCTCCTCCTCCAGGATCTCGCGCACCACCCGCTTGAGCTCTTCGCGATCCACGGCTTGGGTATGGCCGACGGCCACGCCGGGGTCAACGGTCAGGCGTACATGCCCTCGATCAGCCCGGCGAAGTGCTCGGTCACCGGCTTGCGCTTGATCTTCATGGTCGGGGTCAGCTCACCCGCCTCCTCGGACAGCTCCCGCTCCAGGATCTCGAAGCGCTTGATGGTCTCGTACCGGGCCAGGTGGGGGTTCACGTCGCGGTCCAGGGCGGTCTGGATCGCCTGCCGGACCTTCGGATCCTGGGTCCGGGCCTTCGGGTCGCCCGCCTCGATGCCATTCTGCTTGCAGAACGCGTCGAGCTTCTCGGGCACCAGGGTGATGAGCGCGGTGAGGTACTTGCGCTGGTCCCCGATCACCACCGCCTGGCTGACCAGCTCGATCTCCCGGAGCAGCTTCTCGATGTTCTGGGGCGCGATGTTCTTGCCGCCCGCGGTGATGATGAGGTCCTTCTTGCGGTCGGTGAGGCGCAGGTAGCCGTCCGCGTCCAGCTCACCCACGTCGCCGGTGTAGAGCCAGCCGTCCCGCAAGGTCTCTTGCGTCGCCTTCTCCTTGTTGAGGTAGCCCTTGAACACGTTGGGCCCCTTGACCAGGATCTCGCCGTCGCCCTCGATCTTCACCTCGATGCCCGGCAGCGGCTTGCCCACCGTGCCGAGGCGGGCGCTCCCCGCGATGTTGAAGCTGGTCGGCCCGCTGTCCTCGGACTGCCCGTACACCTCGGACACCGCGATCCCCATCGAGAGGAACCAGTCCCGGGTCGCGGGCGACATCGGCGCCGCCCCGCTGAACACGAAGCGGGCCGCGTCGAGCCCGAGGCGCGCCTTGAACTTCGAGTAGACGAGCTTGTCGAAGACCGGCCAGAGCAAGGCGTCCGTCATCGGCGGGCGCTTGCCCTCGTAGCGGGCCCGCATCACCGGCAGGCCGACCTTCTGGGCTGCGGCGAGGATCTTCTTCCGCGCCGGCGGCGCCTCGGCCGCCGCGGCCTGGACCTTGGCCTGGATCTTCTCGAACACCCGCGGCACCCCGAACAGGAAGTGCGGGCGCACCTGGGCCAGCGCGGTCGGCAGGTGCTCCAACACCGGCACGAAGTGCGCGGTGGCCCCGATCGTGATCGGGCCGTGGATGGTCATCATCTGCTCGGCGATGTGGGCCATCGGCAGGTAGCTCACGCAGCGATCGCCGGGCCGGGTGTCGGCCAGGCTCATGCCGGTGGTGGCGGTCCACATGAGGTTGTGGTGGGTGAGCACCACGCCCTTCGGCGGCCCGGTGGTGCCCGAGGTGTAGATCAGGGTGGCGGCCCCCTCCGACTTCAGCTCGCTCCGGATCTCGTCGAGGCGCTCCCGCGGCGTCGCCTCGGCCTTCGCGAGGGCCTCCTCCCACCGGTACACCAGCCCGTCCGGGCTCCCGGTCGGCGGCTCGGCCCCCGGGAAGAGGATGACCGCCTTCAGCTTGGGCAGGTTCGCGCGCACCGAGAGCACCTTCTCGGCCTGCACCGCGTCCACCAGCACCGCGATCGAGGCGCCGCTGTCCTGGATGATGTACTCGGCCTGCTCGGCGGTCGAGGTCGGGTAGATGCCCGCCGGCATGCCCCCCGCCGCCATCGCGCCGAGGTCCGCGAGCACCCACGCCACCCGGTTGGGCCCGATGATGCAGACCGCGTCGCCCGGCTGATGGCCGAGGCTGATGAAGGCCCGCGCCACCTCCGCCACCTTGTCGCGGTACTGGCTCCAGGTGAGGATGTCCCACGCGTCGTAGCTGTCGCCCCGCGGGTCGCAGACCGCGGGCTGATCACCGCGGTCCCGCGCTTGCTGGTCCAGCCGGTCGAGGATGGTGACTTGGTCCACGGAGATCCACCTAGCCGCACCAGGGGAGGCGGTCAACCGGGCCTCAACGCCCCACCGCGACGAGGTAGGCCCAGTTCAGCGCCACCACCGCGATGAGGAGCGGCCGGAGCCACCGGAACAGCCGGCCCCTGGGGTCGAGGCGCCACGGGCGCCGGGTCCAGGCCACCCGCAGCGCGTGCAGCAGGTAGAGCGCCCCCGCGACCCCGGCCAGCGCCACGAGCGGGTTCATCTCGAAGGCGGTGACGAGGTCGAGGCGGGTCAGCGCGCGCATCGCGCGGGTGCCGCCGCAGGTGAGGCAGGGGAGCGTGGTCACGACCTTGAAGGGGCACAGGAAGTGCTCGAACGCGT
Source organism: Deltaproteobacteria bacterium (assembly GCA_020632995.1). GTDB lineage: Bacteria > Myxococcota > Kuafuiibacteriia > Kuafuiibacteriales > Kuafuiibacteriaceae > JACKEN01. Next base: position 41,883 of record JACKEN010000016.1, read on the forward strand.
CGTCCGGCGCCCACCGGGCCACCGCCAGGCCAAGCGCGGCGAGCGGCGCCCAGATCAGCTCATGGACCAGGGGGCGCGCCATCAGTAGTGCATCAACGTCGGGATCGCGATGGCCGCGACGATCCCCACGCAGGCGAGGCAGAGCATGGGGATCAACAGGAGCGCCGCCGCCGCCTTGAGGCCGGTGGTGTTGTGGATCGCGGCGAGCCCGATGATCCCGGCCACGATGGACCAGATCGCCCCGACCAGCATGCCGAGGCCCGGGACGAGGTAGATCGGCGCCACCGACCCGGACGTGTAGGCCAGCACGCGGAACGTGGCCTCGAACCCAGCCTCGGCGCCCCCGAGCACCATGAGGATGACGTGGGCGATCGCGGCCTGGATGAACAGGGCGACCACCACGCTGATCGGCGCGGTGATCAGCCCGCCGATGCCGCTGAAGCCCAGGCCGGTGAGGCCCTCCATGCCGTCGGTGCCGGGGGCGAACTGCAGCACCGCGCCCATCGCCGCCATCTGCCAGAGCTGGTTGATGATGGCGCCGGCCGAGCCGAGGATCAGCGCGAACAACAGGGCGTTGGTCAGGGGCACCGTGGGGTCTGCGCGCGCGAAGGTGCCGCTCGCGTCGAGGAGCACCTGCTTCACCGTCTCCCACATCGCCGCGGCGCTCCGCTCGTCCTCCCACGGGATCCCGGTGTACTCCGCGTGCAGCTCCGGGGCCGGCTCGGCGGTGGGCGAGGCCCACGGGTTCGGCGTGCCGGGGGCCGCCGCTTGAAAGGGATCCTGCGCCACCGTGCCGCACGCGGGGCAGGGCTGACCGAAGGTGCCAGGGTGCTCGAAGCCACAGGCTGCGCACTTCATGCCTCGATTATCCGGAGGCGGGGGGGTCGGCGCTACCCCCACCTTGATCACCCCACCCCACCTCGCCATGCTCCCGGCCCGTGCGCGACCCTCGCACCCACGACTTCCGGCGCCAGTCCCTGGGCTCGGAGCGCCAGATCCGCCGCTTCGAGGCGGTCGCGCCCGGACGCTACGCGGTGGACGGGGTGGGCCCCGACGTCCAGGTGGGCGACCGGCTCCGCTTCACCCTCAAGGGCTCCCAAGACCTGGAGCTCGTGCTCACCGTCGTAGGGTTGCGCCCCCGCGTGATCCCGATGAACGGCTGGGCGGCGGAGCTCACGGGCGAGGCGTTCGAGGACCTCCAGATCCACACCTGGCGCGTGGTCTGCGACGGCTGCGGCCTCGGGGCCGACCTGGAGTTCGCCGCCCCGGTCGGCGCGACGCAAGACGCGTTGACTTCAGCCGCGACCGCCCGGCTCGCCGACCTGGGCTGGCGCGCGGCGGATCACCGGTGCCCGAGCTGCGCGAGGAGTGAACATGCAATCCATCCTGCCTGATGTGAGCGGGTGCACCCTGGTCGGCATGGTCCACCTGGGGCCCCTGCCCGGCTCTCCCCGCTGGCAAGGCGACCTGCGCCGCATCCTCGACGCCGCGATGCTCGACGCCGAGCGCCTCCTCACCGCGGGCTTCGACGCGCTCATCGTCGAGAACATGGGCGACCTCCCCTACCTCAAGGGCGCGGTGCCCCCCGAGACGGTGGCGGCCATGACCCTCGCCACCGAGCGGGTGGTGCGCCTGGGCCGCCCGGTGGGGGTGCAGGTGCTGGCCGGGGCCAACCGCGAGGCCCTCGGGGTGGCGGTGGCGGCGGGCGCCGCGTTCATCCGGGCCGAGGCCTTCGCGTACGCCCACGTCGCCGATGAGGGCTGGCTCGACGCCTCGGCCGGGCCGCTCTTACGGGCGCGAGCGGCGCTCGGGGCCGACGTGAAGGTGTGGGCGGACATCAAGATGCCCGGTCCTGCAGGCCGAAGGCCTGAGGACTACGCCTCTGGGGCTCCAGGCTGAGCTCCGCGGAGCGGAGCGCGGGCTGGAGCAGCCAGGAAGAAGCACTCCGCCCACGCGGTCACCGCCGACGTCTCGCTCGGCGAGACCGCGAAGGGCACCGCGTTCTGCGGCGCCGACGCGCTGATCGTCACCGGCTCCGCCACCGGGGCGCCCACGTCGATCGAGGATGTTCGAGAGGCATTGCAAGGTGGATTGCCGGTGGCGGTCGGCTCGGGGGTGAGCCCGGAGGACGCGCCGGAGCTGGCGCAGGTGGCGTCGGCGCTGATCGTGGGGAGCTACATCAAGGAGGCGGGGGACTGGCGCCGCCCGGTGGATCCGGCGCGGGCGAGGGCGCTGGTGCGGGCGGTGCGCGGGTAGCACGTTCGTAAGCGATGCGCGCAGCAGGTTGTGGCTCGAGCTCCCAGAGGATCCGGGTGGGCCCGGGTCTTCAGTCTTGCGTCCACAGGTGCGCGAGCAGAGCCCCGTCGCGGCGTCGAAGGCGAGCAGGCTCGTGAGCTGCTGCCCCGCGTACTCGGGCTCGTGGGCCAGCGTCATCAGCCGCACCTGGTCCCGCGGCACCGGGTCGCCGCCCTGGGTGAAGAAGCCCCGCTCCCGGTAGAAGGCCTCGTCCTCGGCCCGGGCCGGCGCGAGCTGGTAGAGGCCCTCGCCCCCGAACCCGATCCGGGCGGCCGAGGCCACGTCGCGGGCCTGCGCGGCGGGGTCGAAGGCCTCGGGATCGTTGTCCTTCAGGTCCTGGTAGGCGGCGTCGGTGGCCCGCTGGTACCAGGCCTGGGCGGAGCCGACCGCGGCCTGCTGGAACGCGGCCTCCGAGATCGGCCCGGCCGGGGGCAGGCGCGCCGCGAGCTCGGCCTGGTGGTGGGCGAGGCGCGCCTTGGCGCCCCGGTCCAGGCGGACGCGGATCCCGTTGATCTTGGCCGCCCGGCGGCTGTCCTTGGCGGAGTTCAGGATGTCGACCAGGCCCTCCTCGGAGCGGGCGATGCGGCCCTGATCGCGGAACAGCGGGGCGATCTGCTGGTCCATGGCGTCGGCGTCGATCACGCCCCGGGCCGCCACCTGCATGATCGCCTCGCCCAGGCGCCGGTCCTGGTCCTCGTGGCGGGCCCCTCGGTGGCGGAGCGTTGGAGTCGGAAGGTCTGAGGTAGTTTGCCATCGCACATCAAGCATCGGCGCTGGGGCGGGGGAGTTGCCTGTTGGCGCCGAGTACGAATGAATTTCAAACACTTAGCGCGGGTCAGGGGCGGCGCCGGGCTGCTAGCGTCCGGGCGTGGCGAAGACCCGGAGCATCCACCGCTGCACCGAGTGCGGGCACGCGTCCGCCAAGTGGCTGGGCCGCTGCCCCGGGTGCGGGGCGTGGAACAGCTTCCAGGAGGAGACCGAGGCCCCCGCGGCCAAGGGCCGGAACGAGGAGCGCACCTTCCGCCTCCCCGACAGCGCCCAGGCCGCCCAGCCGGTCCCCCTGGCCGAGGTCGCGGCCGAGGGCACCGCCCGCCTCCCCACCGGCATCTCCGAGCTGGACCGGGTGCTCGGCGGGGGCCTCGTCCCCGGCGCCCTGATCCTGGTCGGCGGCGACCCCGGCATCGGCAAGTCCACCCTGCTCTTGCAGGCCCTCGACCGGGTGGTGCGGGGCGCGACGGAGCGCAGCGTGATGTACGTGAGCGGCGAGGAGTCGCCCGAGCAAGTCAAGTTGCGCGCCGACCGCCTCGGCGCCGACGGCAAGCGGGTGCTCATGTTCGCCGAGACCCGCGCCGACCGCATCGTCGAGGCGATCGAGAAGACCGTGCCCGCCGCGGTGGTCATCGACTCGATCCAGTCGGTCTACGATCCCGGCCTCGAGAGCGCCCCCGGCAGCGTCTCCCAGATCCGCGAGGTCGCGGCCCGCTTCCTCTACCTCGCCAAGGCCCGCGGCGTGCCGGTGTTCCTGGTAGGCCACGTGACCAAGGAGGGCGCCCTCGCCGGCCCCCGCGTGCTGGAGCACATGGTCGACACCGTGCTCTACTTCGAGTCCTCGAGCGGCCACCCGTACCGCATCCTGCGCGCCCACAAGAACCGCTTCGGCTCCACCAACGAGATCGGCGTGTTCGAGATGCGCGCCACCGGCCTCGAGGAGGTCAAGAACCCCTCCGAGCTCTTCCTCGCCGAGCGCCCCGAGGCGCCCCCGGCTCGGTGGTCCTGCCCGCCCTCGAGGGCACCCGCCCCGTCCTCGTCGAGGTCCAGGCCCTGGTCTCCCCCACCAACTTCGGCACCCCCCGCCGCACCTGCCTCGGCTTCGACGCCAACCGCGCCGCCCTCCTGGTCGCCGTGCTGGAGCGCCGCGCCGGCCTGCAGCTGTTGGGCTGCGACATCTTCGTCAACGTGGCCGGCGGCATGGAGCTCGAGGAGCCCGCCGCCGACCTCGCGGTGGCGGTGGCCCTCGCCTCGTCCCTCAAGAACACGGCCCCCTCCCAGGGGCTGCCTGGTGTTCGGCGAGGTGGGCCTCGCGGGCGAGCTGCGCGGGGTCATGCAGCCCGAGGTGCGGCTGCGGGAGGCGAAGAAGCTGGGCTTCGACTGGGCGGTGATCCCGGCCGCGTCGCGCAGGAAGCTCGAGGTCCCGGCGGGGATGCGGGTGGTGGGCGAAGACGCTGGAGGAGGCGCTGGACTCGGTGTTTGGGTAGGCTCGTCCGCCGTGAGCCCGGTGGCAGAGCGACCCCTCCTGGTCCTCGATGTGGATGAGACCCTCATCCACAGCCCCGACACCGTGCTCGCCGAGCGACGGCCGGACTTCTGGGTCGGGCCGCACGCGATCTACGAGCGGCCCGGGGTGCGGGCGTTCCTCCGCGAGGCCGCGACGCGCTTCGAGCTGGCGATCTGGTCCTCCGCCGACCGCTCGTATGTGCTCGGCATCATCGAGCGCATCGCGGAAGGAGTGGCGTTCGAGTTCATCTGGGGGGTGGAGCGCTGCACGCCGCGGCGGGATATCGAATATGACGAGCTGCACTGGCTGAAGGACGTCAAGAAGGTCGTCCGGCGTGGGTGGGACCGGCGGCGCGTCTTGATGGTCGATGACTCGCGTGAGAAGCTGGCGCGGAACCACGGGAACGCGATCTACGTGGCGCCGTTCCTCGGCGATCCGGCGGATGACGAGCTCCCGATGTTGGCAACCTATCTTGCCTCGATCTCGGGGGAGCCGGACTTCCGGAGGTCCGGAAAGAGTTGGCCCTCGGCAGAAAGCGGCATCGGTGGCGCAGGGGTTGAACCTGCACGCTGACGAAGATCGCCATCTCGCGAGGTCCGGCTGGCGCGCCCTCGATCCAGGCCTCTGCTGGAGCTCAACCAGTGCTCCTGGCGCGATGGCCTCGACCACCAGCTGCAAGTGCTCGATGACGATCGTCGCCGATCCGCTTCGGCCACGCTGCCTGGATCAGGCCTCAGATGTTCTCGACGCACCCCAGCCGCCGACTTCGACGCGGTGTTCCTCGCGATGGGTTCTCGGCCACCTTCTCGAACGCACATCGACACGCCCGGATCCACTGCACGAGCGACCTGGAGGAGGTCACGGTGGTCGGAGACCTCGCCTATACCGTGTGCCGGGACTCGCTCACGGTTGCTCTACGCACCGGTGAAGGCGAGACGCAGCTCGCAGGCCACCGGATGACGGTGTACCGCAGGCAGCCCGACGGCCGCTGGCTCCTGGCCCGCGACGCCCACACCCTCACCCCGACTCGAGGCTAGCGCCACCGCGCCACGCGGGCTCGGGGAGCGGCGGCGGCTCGTTGGGCCAGCCCAGCGCGTAGCCGAGGTGGTCGTACAGCGCATGCCAGCAAGGCGAGCGCAGCCCGAGCGGCGCGCCTGAGGACGTCGTGCCCAGCGGCACGTCGCGCCAACGCTCGGCGACCTCGGGCGACACGACGATGAAGTAGAGGTGGTCGCCACCGGCCGTCCACAGGCAGGCGAGCCGCTCACCGCGGGCCTCGAACGCGGCCTCGATCTGTCGCGTGGCGTCGACGAAGCGCGCGCGGTCGGGCACCCGTCGCTTGATCCCGCGCGTGGCCTCTGCGGGCACGCCGCGGGCAACGAAGTCTTGCAGGATGCCCTGCACGTACTTGTCCTCGCGGGCGAACGTGTAGCCCGCCTCCCTGAGCTGGGCCACCGCGAAGCGGTAGCAGCGCTCGAAGGGCGTGTCGTCGGATCCCGGATAGAAGCCGATCTCCTCCACTGTGCGCGGGGGCTTTCGCAGGACCGCCTGCACGCGGTCCGAGATCCCCTCCCCCGGCCGCTCGAGGTCGCGCACCAACCCGACCAACGCTCGACCTTCAGGGCTCTCCGGCAGGCCAGCGGCGGCCTTCGCGAAGGCTGCGTTGCGCTCGGCGTCACGCGCAGCACGGGCGGCGGCGCGGGCCTCTCCGATCGACCCGACGTCGAACGCCCGCTCGAAGCCCTCGGTGCCCACGAGGGCACGAAAGAGGGGCTCGGCCCGGATCGCTTCGTCGAGGGCATGGTCGCTGTACCAGACCGCGTCGCGGATGCACCGCAGGCAGGCCCCCAGGTCTTCGAGCTCGATGAGGACGCACGCCGCGTTGTAGAAGATCGAGGGGTTCCTCGGGCCATGGGGCAATGCGGCCTGCAGATACCGACGGGCGCGCGCGGGCTGCACGCGGAGCCCGGAGTTGTCAGCCTGGATCGACCACAGCGCGTTGTTGTGCGCGCCGCGGTCAGTGCTGTCACCGAGGTGATCGAAGAGGCGCCACGCGGCCTCGAAGCGCTTGGACCCCATGAGGTCATACGCGATGCGGCCGAGGCCCCAGCCGCTGAGCCGGCCCAAGGCGGCGTCGAGGGCGTCCTCGGCGCCCCCGAGCGCAGCCAACCTCAGCATCCGCATCGGGTCGTCCGCGACGCCGATGGTCTGCCAGATCTCGAGCACCGGCGCGGGGTCGTCCGCCTCGATCGCGTGCTCGAGCAGCTCCCGGTTCGCAGCGGGATCCGAGCACCGCCTGGCCTCGAGCCTCTCTGCAATCCGCCCTGCGTCGGGCCAGGCATCGAGCAGGCGCCAGCCTCGTCGGCGCACCGCCTCGAGCCCGGGCGGGCACAGCGCTCCGAGCTCCGCTACGAGGTCCGCGAGGAGCGCCGCGTGCGGCGCGTCGGGCGGGCAGTCCACGAGGTCCGCCAACGCGGCCTGGGCCTTGGCCCTGGGGGGCCTGCGGCGGCGCTCCGCGGGCGCGGCCGGCTGGAGGTAGGCGAAGCGGATGGGGTGGGTGCGGTGGAGCGCCGCGAGGACCTTTCGAGTGTCGACCTCGGCCTCCAAAGGCCACTCTGCGGTCACCTCGCGACCGGTGATCCGGGCCTCGGGCAGGCCCTCGGGAGGCGCCGACGCCCCACGCTCGAGGTGGATCCAGAGCCTCGAGGTGCGACCCGGCGCGCTGGTCGGGCTGACGATGTAGAGGACCCCCACTCGGCGAGGAAGCGTACCCGAGCGCGACCGGCCCGCGCCACACGGCCGACGTGACTCGTGCCACCGGGGCGTCGTTCGCGCCACGGGGGCGTCGTTCACGACACTTCGATTCGCAACCTCACCCCGTCCGCGTTGACTGGCGCGACATGGCAGGTACCAGCCCAGGCACGCGGCGACACGAGCTCGACGGGCTCCGGGTCCTCGCGTTCGCGCTCCTCATGCTCTACCACGTCGCGAGGCTGTTCGACCCCACGGACTGGCACGTCAAGAACGACCACCTCTTGCCGTGGCTCGAGCCGCCGATGGACTTCCTGCACCAGTGGCGCATGCCGCTCCTGTTCTTCATCTCCGGCGCCGCGACCTGGTTCATGGCGGCCAAGCACTCCGTCGGGCGCTTCGTGATCGAGCGGCACCGGCGACTCCTGATCCCGCTCGTGTTCGGGATGCTCGTCGTCGTGCCGCCTCAGGTCTACGTCGAGCGGATCGCGCACGGCGCGACGTTCGGATACGCGGAGTTCTACCGGAGCATCTTCGCCTTCGAGCCCTACCCTCGAGGTAACTTCAGCTGGCACCACCTCTGGTATCTCCCCTACATCCTCGTCTACTCGATGGTCCTGCTCCCCATCATCCATATACTGAAGCGACCCGAAGCCCGAGCCCGCCTGGCCGCCCTCAACGCACGCCTCGCCCGAGGGCACACGCTCTACCTCCTGTTCGCGCCGATCGCGCTGAGCGAGGTCGTCCTGCGGCCCCACTGGCCCGAGAACGCCAACAACCTGCTCGGCGACTGGAGCCAGTTCACGAGCATGCTCCTCGTGTTCGGGTTCGGCTACGCCCTGGCCGGGAGCGACCACGTCTGGGCCACCCTCGAGCACCTCCGCCGGCGCTCGCTCCTCCTCGGCGTCCTGACCTTCGCCGCCCTCTTCGCCACCTGGCAGCTGGACCTGGCGCACGCCAGCGCCCCCGCGATCGCCGCCTACCGCGTCCTGCGGAGCCTGAACATGTGGCTGTGGGTGCTCGCGGTGCTCGGGTTCGGCCGACATCACCTCCGCCGTCCCTGGCGGGGGCTCCAATACGCGAACAACGCGGTGTATCCTTTCTACGTCCTGCACCAGACCATCATCGTCGTCGTCGGCTACTTCCTCGCGCGGTGGTCCGGCCCCGTCGCGCTCGAGTTCGCGATCGAGCTCGTGGCGACCTTCGGCGGCTGCTGGCTCCTCTACGAGGGCCTGATCAAGCGCTGGGGGCCCCTGCGTGCGGTCTTCGGCCTCACCTGGGCGCCGAAGAGGGTACCGTCACCGTGATCTCCCCGCGCCTCCGCCGCTGGCTGATGATCGCCGGCCTCGTCAACTTCGGCGCCCTGTTCAGCACCAGCGCGTCGGTGAACAAGGAGCTCCTCGACCGAGGCGACGTCCACCTCTGGCGCACCCTCTTCGACGAGTTCACCGGCTACAACACCATCCTGATCCTGCTGCCCGCCACCGTCGCCCTCATGGCGAGGTTCCCGATCCGCAAGACCAACTGGGCGCGCACGGTGCCGATCCACCTCGGCGGCTCACTCGTCTTCGCGGTGGCGCACACCACCTTGATGACCCTCGTGCGGACCCCCCTCTACCCCGCGTTCGGGCTCGGGCACTACGAGGTCGGCGACCCGTTGGTCCGCTTCGGCCTCGAGTACCACAAGCAGTTCCTCGGCTACTGCCTGACCTACGGCATCGTCGCGTTCGTCACCTACTACCGCTCGACGCGGGAAGAGTACGAGCGCGCGGCGCAACTCCGACTGCAGACCGAGCACCTCAAGGCGGAGCTCGCGGACGCCCGCCTCGCGGCGCTCGAGCGCCAGATCCAGCCGCACTTCCTCTTCAACACCCTCAACACCATCTCGAGCGTGATGTACGAGGACCTCGACACCGCCGACCGCATGATCTCGAACCTCAGCGCGCTCCTCCGCATGAGCCTCGAGCGCGCGGAGGACCCGAAGATCCCGCTCAGAGGGAGGAGCTGGCGATCACCGAGCTCTACCTCGACATCATGAGCGCGCGCTTCACCGACCGCCTCGAGGTCGACTTCGACGTGGACGCCGCGGCGCGACCCTGCCTCGTGCCCACGCTGGTGCTGCAGCCCCTGGTCGAGAACGCGATCAAGCACAACCCGCCGCGCGCGGACCGGCCGGCCCGCGTCCGCGTCTCGGCCCACGTGGCGGCCGACGGCGACCTGGTGGTGGCGGTGGAGGACAACGGACCAGGGCTCGGGGCCGAGGGCATCTCGATGGCGCGCGGGGTCGGCCTGAGGAACACGCAGTCCCGCTTGCAGACCCTCTATCCCGGGCGGACCCTCGAGTTCGTGCCGAGCGCGCTCGGGGGCCTCCGGGTGCAACTGAACCTGCCGTCGGAGACCCCGTGAGCCGCCTGACCGTCCTCATCGTCGACGACGAACCCCCGGCGCGACGGAAGATCCGTCGGCTGCTCGAGGCGCACCCTGAGGTCGAGGTCGTGGGTGAGGCCGGTGACGGCGCGGAGGCCCTGGACCAGATCGCGGCCCTCGCGCCCGAGCTCGTCTTCCTCGACGTGCAGATGCCGAACCTGACCGGCCTCGAGCTCCTCGAGACCCTCCCGCTCGACGCGCGCCCCCACATCGTGTTCACCACCGCGTACGACACCCACGCGGTCGCGGCGTTCGAGCAGCGCGCGCTGGACTACCTCCTCAAGCCCTTCGAACGGGAGCGCTTCGCCGAGTCCGTCCGGCGGGCGCTCGAGCTGCATTCTCGCCGCGACCCGAGGCCAAACCGGTTCGTGGAGCGCTTCTTGGTGCGCGAGAGAGATCGCCTGGTGCCGGTGAGCACCCAGGAGGTCATTCGCTTCGCCGCGGCCGAGAAGTACGTCGACATCTTCACCGCGGCCGGCGTGTACCTCCACCGCATGACCATGAACACGCTCGAGGCGCAGCTGGACCCGGAGCACTTCCTCCGGATCCACCGCTCGCACATCGTGCGCGTGCGCGAGGTCCGTGAGCTGCAGGCGGCGGCCCACGGGGCCTACGCGGTCGTCCTCCGCGACGGCACGCGGCTCCCGGTCGGTCGTGCCTACCGACGCCGATGCCTCGAGCGCCTCGGCGCAGACGCTACTTGAACCAGCCCGACACCGTGTCGTAGGCCCACGTCCCCGCGCGGCTCCCGGCGATGTAGCCGCCGATCCCCGCGCCCACCACCGCGACGCCGTAGCCCGCCCAGCCCACCGGGCCCGCGGCGAGGAGCGGCGCCGCCGCCTGGCCCCACCACGGACGCCGCGCCGAGCGACGTCCCCCACGCGCCCGCCTTCTCGGCGATCTTGCGGGGCTTGTTGTCCGCCGTCGCGATCTCGTAGCCGTCCATCAGCGCGCCCGCCGCGAGCATGGTGCGGCCGGCGTAGCGGGCGATGTTGGTGCCAGGGATGCGACGGCTCGCGTCGATCGGGTCCCGCGCCCCCTCCGGGATGAACTGGCGGTGGTTCACCTCACCGTTGTTCACCGTGTACTGAAACTTGCCTTGCTTTCCGTTGAGGGCGCCCGGCTGCTCCATCCCGGAGACGACGCTCCCGTCGCCGTTCACCACCGGGAAGCTCTTGGCGGAGCCCCGCTCGACCATCCCGTCTACCACCCGCGGGAACTTGTGGGTGTCGGGGGTCGAGACCTTCACCTCGCCCGGCTTCGGCTCGGTGATCGAGACGTGGGGGTCGGGCTGCATCTGGCCCTTCACCTTGTCCGACAGCGGCACGCCCCGGATCCCCTGGCCGCGGGTCGGGTCGATGGCGGAGTAGCGGTGGGCGCCGGCGCCCGTCCCGGTCACCGCGGCGGACGCGTAGTCGTCCCCGCTGCTCGCCAGGCGGCTGGCCTCCATGTTGAGCTGCTGGGGCTGGACGCCCTGGGTCGCCTGGGCGATGTCGGTGCGCTTGTCGTCCTGGACGCGCAAGCGCTCCTGCTGTCGTTCGGTACGAAGGACTTCACTGCGGTCGGAGACCGCCACTGGGCTCGTCATCTGTTCTACCTCCTGGCTGCCCCGAGCGCCTTGGCCCGGGCCGCCTCCTGTGCGAGCGGATCGAAGAGAGAGCGCAACGGGACGGCCTCACCCGCCCCCCGCGCGCCGTGGGTCGGCGCGCGCAAGGCGACTTGCCGGCCTTCGCGCTGGTGGTGGGCCCGGAGCCGATCGATCCCCCGACCCTGGACCCGGTCACGGAGCAGCGGCCCCGCGTCGGGGCTCCGGCGCACCAGGGCCCTGACCGCCTCGGCCGCCGAGGGCGACTCCAGGGTCTGCTCCAGCGCCACGATGAGCCGCAGGAGGGCCTCCAGGGCCGGGGCCGACATGGGTGTCTCCTCGAAGCGGGGCGCGAGGCGCCGCCGCGCGAGCTCCGGGAGCACGTAGCGCTCCGCGTCGCCCGGCATGAGGGCGTCCACGATCAGGGTCTCGAGGTCAGGGATGCCTTGGGCCACGCGTGAGGTTCAGCACGTTCCGTGCCGACCTGCCGGCCGCCGCGCGATGCTCGTGCAGCGAGACCTCGGCGCCACAGCCTGATGCGCCAGGCCCTCAGGCCCGCGCCACGGCGACCGCGTAGGACGCCTCGAAGGTGGGGATCAGTGAGACATCTCGGAGGGTGCGATCTGCTCCTGCTTCACCGACAGCGCGCCGCGCGCCGGCAGGCTGGCCTGCACACGGTAGACCCGCCCCAGCTCGTACTCGACCGTGTAGAAGGTGAGCGCGGTGGTCCCTCCGCTCGCGACGAGCTCGGGCGCCTTCCACTCCTCACCCGCGGCGCGGATCTTCCGGATCGCCGAGGGCGCGTGCTTGTCGACCAGGATCCCCGGCACGCCGCCGAAGCGCGCGATCACCTGGGCCCACCACTCACCCGGCGCGCCCTGGCCGCACTGGCGGAGGACCTCGGTCGCGCCCTTGGCGAGCTGACCGCCCGGGAGCACCGCGTAGTCGGCGGGCGCCTGGCCCACCCGGGTCGGGTCCGAGGCCCGGAAGAAGGCGCAGCCGCCCCGCTTCAGCTCCTTCACCTCCCCGACGCGGACGTCGGTGAGCTTCCAGCCGTGATCTCGGGCCGCGGCCGCCTGGACCGCCTGGCCGGGGTTCTGGTGTTCTCCCATCGCGCGCCCCCTTGCGAACATCATCATCGCTCCCGCGACCGCCACCAGGGCAAGCCGCTCAGTTGTCGAGGTCATCGGTGGCCGGGAAGACGGTGTCCGGCGCCGGATCGTTCGGGTTCGTCGCCCAGGTCGTCGGGTCGGCCATCACGTTCAGGTAGTTGGTCTCGTCGACCGTCAACCCGGACAGCTCCGAGAGCAGATCGTAGATCTTCTGGGCCTCCTCGGGCTTGTCGAGCGCGCCGTCCTTGTCGCCGATGCCGAAGGGCAGCCAGCTGTCGGTACCGTGCGCGTAGTCGGCGTAGCCGCCGTTCGGGTTCAGGAAGTACTCCCAGCGATCCATCGCCTCCTGGTTGGAGGGCGGGTGGCCGTTCTCGGCCTCGTAGCCCACGTACCAGGCCCGATACTCCTCGTTCAGGTACTCGAAGGTCTGGTTGGTCTTGTCCCCGTTCACGAGGTGGCTGATCTCGTGGGCCGCGGTGTTCTCGATGACGCTGGCCTCGAGTCCACCCGCGACCACCGGGTTGTTGTCCGCCGCCACCAGGTCCTCGTTCAAGCGCAGGGTGTCGCCGCTCGCGTTGCCCAGGGTCACGTTGCCGGGGCTGGCGTCGATCGGCTCCCACTTCAGCTTGTAGTCGGAGTCGGGCGAGAGCAGGCGGTCCAGGGTGTTGTCGAGGATGTCGCGGTCGCCGCTGTCGTGGGTGGACATGTGCGCGACCAGCTTCGCGGACCGCTGCTGGTCCTCGATCCCCTGGCCACGGAACCAGTCCTTGTCCACCATCCGATCCAGGTTCTCGATCGCCCGGCTGTCTGGATAGTTCTTGGCCTGGCTGAGGATCGACGTCTTCGCCTCGGCCGACAGGCCATCGAAGTTCGGGTTCTGGATCAGGCTCCGGAGGTCACCCGCCACCGCAAGATCGGTTGCATCAGCGTTGGTGAGGGTGTCGCGGATCAGATCCTGGTCGCTGGTGGGCAGCGCCGCGAACTCGGTGGAGTTGAGGAGCGCGATCCGGCTCAGCGCCGCGGTCCGCTCCTCCGCGGTGCCCGACTGGAAGTCGGCGCCCTGGATGGTGCTCTGCAGCTCCGCGGTCACCGCCGCGTCCCCGCCGCTGTCCCGGAACGCGTCGGCCACCAGCTGGCGGTCCTCGCCGGAGAGCGCCGCGTACTCGGGGGTGCGCGTGAGGGCGCTCGCGTCGGCGATCTCGCTCTCGGTGAGCTCACCCAGCGCGCCGCTCAGGTCCTCGGAGCCCTCGCTGCTCTGGAGGAGCAGGTTGATGGCGTCCTTCGTCTCCTGGGGCACCGCGGGGTCCGAGAGGGCGGCCACCACGTCGTCGTTGCCCACCTTGCCATCGCGCCCGCCCTTGCCAGCCGCGGTGTCGAGGAGCTCGTCCTGGTAGGTGCCGGTCGCGATGGTGTCCACCGCGCCGTCGACGTCCTCACGGCTGATGGTGCCGTCCACGTTGCCCCGCCCCGCGCCGACGTCCACGAAGTTGCGGTAGGTCGGGCTGTCGATCAGGAGCTGCGCGGCCTGCTGCTGCTCCTCCGTGAAGCGGTCGCCCTCGTTGTCCGCCACCGCCTGGAGATCATCCTGGCTCACCTTGCCGTCGGTGGACCCGCCCTTGGCGGCGGTGTCGAACGTGTCGAAGTCGCGATCGAGGACCGCGATGGCCTCCTCGCCCGTCATCGGCGGCCGCGCCCCACCGCCCCCGGCGAACGTGCCCACGCCGGCGGGCGCGCCGTCGACCCGGAACGGTCGGGCCTGGCTGGGCCGCTTGGAGCCGCCGAGCGCCCGGATGTCGCCCACGCCGTTGTTGCGGTCGAGCTGCTGCTGGAGCTCGAACGAGCGCTGGGTGGCGCCCCCCTCGCGCTCGAACCGGGTGCGAGCGTCGAGGGACGTCCGCAAGGTGGGCTGCGCGCGCTCCGGGGCCGCGGGATCCGCCGGCGCCGCCTGGGGCCGGTCGGTGGTGGTGCCGCCCTCGGGCTTGGCGGGCTGCGGGTCCGCCTTCTTGACCGGAGCGGGTGCGGGGTTGTCGGTTCGCCGGCGAATGTCGAGGGCCATGGGGTTGATGCTAGGGACACCCCGTGACAAGTGCGCTTACGCGGCCCTTGCAGCCCAAGCACCTGGTGAGCCCAGGTGGGATGCAGACGCAAGGTTACACACCATGAACGCACCCATGACCGAGCTGTTCTCACGCGCATCCGCCTATTCCGGCGGCCCCCCCGACGCGAACCTGCGCGAGGCCACCGCCCACTTCCTCGGCGCGGTCGGCGAGACGCCCGCGCTCGCGACCGAGGCCGCCGACGCGATGGGTGACCTCCCGCCCGAGGGCGCGGGCTGGGTGTCGATCGTGTTGGGCGCCGCGGTGGAGGGCGGGGCGGACGCCGAGCGATCGGTGGGCGGCATCCTCCGCGTGCTGAAGGCCTGGCTGGACGCGCTGCCCACCTCTGGCACCGACGACGAGCTCACGCCCGAGCAGCGCGCCCTCGTCGCGCCCTCCCGCCCCTCTGCCAGGGCCTCGTCGCCCACCTGGCCCGCCTCCCGGAGCGTCGCGCCGAGCTCCGCCGCGACGCCGCGTTCATGGATCGCCTCGACGCCGCCAGCTTCCATAGCTACGGGCTCGGCTGGGTGCACGAGGCCGCGCTGCGGCAGAGCGGCGCGCTCATCCTGCTCCACGCCGAGAGCGGCCGGGCGCTGCGTCTGCGCTACTCGAACGTGGCCAACTGCTTCCACCTCTTCAGCCTGATCCAGTGCGCGGTGGGCACGCGCCTCCCCGGCGGCAAGCAACCCAACCTGCACTTCGCCGCCCTCGCTCGCGGCGAGGAGCACGGCGAGGGCTACGACGAGGCGTGGTGGCACTACAGCACGCCCGCCCCCAAGGCGGAGATCGGCGCCTCCATCTGGGGCGAGGCCTCGGTGGCCTCGATCCCGCGCGTGGACGACGTGCAGGTCATCGTGGTCTGGCCCACGCTCATGGGCTCTCGCTCATGGGACACCGGCTTCTTCGGGCCGCAACTCATGGCGCTCCCGCCCGACGTGGTGGTCGAGGCGGAGCTCGACGAGCGCGAGGCGGCGGAGTGGATGCGGCGCCTGGTGACCGAGTAGCGCTACGGCATGAAGTAGCTCAGCCGCACCGGGGTCCCCCGGCGCTCGACGTCGACCTGGATCACCCTTTGCCTACGAAGCCGATCGTGCGCCTCGAACGCACGATCGATGCTGGTGAGCGGCAAGCCGTTGGCCGCGCGCACGACGTCTCCGTTCCGGAAGCCGAGGGCGGCGATGATGCTCCCCGGCCGGATGGCGAAGAGCTTGAAGCCGACCTGGCGCTGGTGGGCGCGGCTGGGCACCACCCGCGCTTCTCGCTCCACGTCGATGGAGTCGAGCGCGTGCTCCAGGCAGCGGCGGTCGACCACGAACACGGTCTCCGCCCTGGGCACGACGCATGGTGATACCCGGCGAGTTCCCTGCGCGTGGGGCTCCGAGGTCGGTCGTGCAGCACGCTCACGCGGCTGTCGCGGTGGCAAGTTCACCTGCGAATTCCATGAGCGAGAGCGGCCCGGCGGGCCGGGCCGATTCGCAGCGAGGGCTATAGGAGGCCCCGAAGGGGGCTCCGTTAAATTCCACGTGGTCAACGTGGGCCGGCGCACCTCCACGCAGCGCGCGCGCTCGAACGGCGCCGCGCGCCGCTGAAGGTAGCGATAGGTACACCAGAGCCCCCAGAGGGAGGCCATGGACATGAGGATCAGACTGAAACGTCGAACGAAGACATGGCGCATGCGGGTGGCGATCGCACAGGCCGTGCCAAGCGCTACCGCCTCCGACGCCCGCCCCAGGCGGACAGCGTGACAGCCAGCCGTCGGCGCGGATCGACAATCTGTCCTGCGCTCACCACTCGCCGACGTTGGGCATCGAGGCCCACGGCTCCCGCTTGGGCAAGGGATCGCCCCTCTGCAACAGCTCCACCGAGACGAGGTCCGGCGAGCGCACGAACGCCATGTGCCCGTCGCGGGGCGGGCGGTTGATCACCACGCCCGCGTCCATGAGGCGCTGGCAGGTGGCGTAGATGTCGTCCACCCGGTAGGCGAGGTGCCCGAAGTTGCGGCCGACCGAATAGGGCTCGGTCTGATCCCAGTTGTAGGTGAGCTCCACCTCGGGCGCGCCGGGCCCGGTGGCGAGGAACACCAGGGTGAAGCGCCCCTGGGGGACCTCGGTGCGCCGGAGCTCCTGCAGCCCCAGGTGCTGGCAGAAGAAGGTCAGGGCGGCGTCGAGGTCCCGGACCCGGATCATGGTGTGCAAATAGTCCATGTCGTCTGTATAGCGCACCGATGCGCGTGCGCCAGCCCACGGAGTGGACGCTCGGCTCGAGCCTGGGCATCCTCCGCGCGATGAGACCGAGCGCCTGTTGGCTCGCCGCCACGCTCCTGCTCGCGCCGAGCGCCGCCGGAGCAGACCCCGCCCAGGTGGTCACCCAGGAGCTGGCCAACGGCCTGAAGGTCCGCATCGAGGTCCGGCCGGGCGACCTCGAGGTCGGGGTGGCGGTGGCCTACCGGGTGGGTCAGCGGGACGCACCCCCGGGCTACGAGGGCCTCCCCCACCTCCTCGAGCACATGGCGTTCCGCAACACCCAGCACCTCCCGGACCTCGGCGGGTACCGCGCGATCGCGGCGCTGGGCGGGAGCTCCGGGGCCTCCACCACCCTGGACGCCACCGTCTACCGACAGTCGGTGCCCCCCGAGGGCCTGGCCAACGCCCTGTGGGTCGAGAGCGACCGGATGGCCTTCCTGGTGGAGAGCCTACGGCAAGCCGACCTGCGCCTCGAGCAGCAGATCGTCGCAAGCGAGCTTTCGCTCCGCCGCGGGGCGGGCGGCGACCCGGGGTTCTTGATCTCGCGCCTGTTCCCCGACGACCACCCCTACCACGTCAGCGCGGACGAGGCGGCGGCGGTGCGGGCGGTCGACCTCGCGGGCCTGCAGGGCTTCGCGCAGCGCCACTACCGGCCCGACCGCGCCGCGGTGGCGGTGGTGGGCGATGTCGATCCCGCCGCGGTGCTGGCGGAGATCGAGCGCTACTTCGGGCCCATCCCGCGCCCCGCCGCCGACCCGCCCGCGCGGGACGCCGCGGTGCCCGACGTGCCCTGCTACTCCGTCCAGGCCTCGAGACAGGGCCGCGGCACCAGCCTCATGATCTGGCGCACCCGCGATCCCGGCCCGCCGGGCGAGCTCGAGCTCCTCGCGGAGCTGATCGCCCAGGAGGCCGGTGAGCTGATCCACCTCCCGGGCACCAGCATCCACGCCTCGGTGCAGCGCTTCGACCTCGAGACCCTGGTCAACCTCGAGGTCAAGGCGCCGGGCCTGAAGCTGGCCCAGGTGCAGGGCCCCTTGCACCGGAGCCTCGGCGAGCTGGGCCGACGCACCGTGGCCGGCCAGTTCGCCAAGGTGAGGAAGGCCGCCGCGTTCAAGGTCTCGGAGGCCCTGGAGTCGGCGCCCGACCGCGCGGCGGCCTGGGCGAGCAGCGCCATCTCCAGCCTCCCCTCGCCCGAGGCCCTGGAGCGAGGCGTCCAGCAGCTGACCTACGAGGCGATCATCGCCCGCGCCGGCGCGCTGCGGGGGAGCCGCCCCGACCTGTGGTTCGAGCTCGAGGGTCGCCCCCCTCGGACCATCCCCGACGCGCCCAAGATCGCCAAGGTCACCTGCCGGAGGCTCTGAGATGCAACGCGCCCTGCCTATCCTGCTCACCCTGGTCGCGTGCCGCGCCCCCCTGCCCCCGCCGGTGCAGCCGCTCACCGCCACCCCGGACGCGCCGTTCCGGGCGTCCGCGCCCGCCGCGGCGGACGCCTCGCTCCCCGAGCTGACGGTGCTGACCTCGTCTCGGGCCGACGGGCTGGTGGTGTGGGCGGTGGAGCGCCCCCAGGCCCGCGTCACCGCCTTCGGCTTCGCCAGCCCCTGGGCCAGCCTCGCGTACCCGCAGCCCAACGGGGCCGCGCTCCTCGCCGCCCACGCCCAGAGCGCGCGCCTGAAGGGCCCCGCGGCCCTCGCGAAGGTCCAGGGCAAGGTGGACCTGGGCGGCTTGGGCCTCATCGCCGAGGTCCCGAGCGAAGACGCCCTCAACTTCGCTCCCCAGTTCGCGGCGGTGATGAGCTCGCCGCCCGACGACGAGGCGATCCGGCACGCCCAGAACACTCTGCAAGGCCAACTGCGCAAGATCTCCGCCGGGGATCAGACGATCAAGGACCGGCTCACCCACGCCCACCTCTTCGGGGAGCGCCACCCGCTGGCCCAGAAAGCCCGCGATCTCGCCCAGCAGGCCAACCGCCTTGCCCGCTCCGACCTCGCCGACTTCTGGCGCGAGCGGGCCATGGCGGGCCCACGGCGCTTCGTGGTGGTCGGCCCCGGCGCCGAGGCCCTGGCCAAGCGCATCCTGGCCGAGCTCCCCGCGCCGGCTGGAGGCGCGAAGGCCCCCGCCCCCTGGCCCCGTCCCCAACCGAAGGACCAGCTGCGCATCCGGGTCGTCCCGAAGAACACCTCGCCGTGGATCGAGCTCAGCTTCCCGATCGAGGCCCCGGGCGTCGGCGCCCCGGAGGCGAGCATGGCCAGCCTGGTCCTGGGCGGCGCGCTCAGCGGCCGCCTCGGCAGCGCCCTGCGGCTCGACAGCGGGCACAGCTACGCGCTCTTCGCCCGCTACCGCGACGTGAGCGACTTCGGGCTGCTCACCATGAGCGGCAATGTGTCCGAGGAGGACGTCCCGCTCTTCATCAGCACCGCGCAAGGCGTCTTGTCATCCCTCAGGGACACCCCGGTCACCCCCGCCGAGCTGACCCAGGCCCTCGGCACCTGGCGCGGCCAGCTCCGGCGCGGGCTCGCCACCAGCCGGGGCGCGACCCTCCAGCTCCTCGGGTACCCGACCTGGGACGGCGCCCCACCCGACTTCGCGGCGGTGTACCGGCAGCTCCAGGCGGTCGACGCCGCGCGCCTGCAGACGTGGTCCCAGGCCCACATCCGGCCCCAGGTCGGCAGCGCGGTGGTCTTCGCCCGCGCCCAGGAGCTCACCACCCTGTATCCGCTCGGCGACGCCGCGCAGGTGACGCTGGACCCGTTCTGACACCCGCGCGAACATTCGTCCGTGGGCGAGCGGATCTACCTCGTGCAACCTGATGGCTCCCTGAGGGCGATGGAGGAGACCAGCTATGACTCCGAAGGGCTCCTCCAGACTCTGCTGAGTGATCATCCCGACCTACTTCCCGGGGACCAGATAGACGAGCGCGAGCCACGCCGCTGGCTCCTCGTGAGCAGGGAAATGGGCATCCCTGACGCACCAGACCGCAGTGACCGCTGGTCGGTGGACCACCTCTTCCTGGACCAGGACGGGATCCCAACCCTGGTCGAGGTCAAACGCAGCAGCGACACCCGAATCCGCCGGGAGGTGGTGGGCCAGATGTTGGACTACGCCGCGAACGCGGTGGTCCACTGGCCATCCGAGCGCATCCGCGCCACCTTCGAGGCCCAGACTCCGGAGGCCGAGCAGCGTATCCTCGCGCTCGTCCAGCAGGCTGACCCAGGGCAAATCGAGGAGTTCTGGCAGCGGGTGGAGACCAACCTCCAGGCGGGGAAGATCCGGCTCATCTTCGTCGCCGACCGCATCCCTCAGGAGCTTCGTCGAATCGTGGAGTTTCTCAACACCCAGATGCATCCGGCGGAGGTTCTGGCGGTGGAGGTCCGACAGTTCGAGGGCGAGCAGCTGCGCTCGCTGGTGCCCAAAGTGTTGGGCCAGACTGCGGCGGCGCAACAGCGGCGGAGCGGTCCCCGCGGCTCGCCCTGGACCGACGAGGCGTTCTTTGCTGCGCTTGCCGAGAGTGCCGGTCCGGCGGCCCTGAAAGCCGCGCAGGAGCTACTGCAGTGGACGAACTCGTGGGCCACCTACGTCTGGCCGGGTCGCGGCCAGACTGCCGGCTCGCGGGTGCCCAGCCTCAAGATAGCCGGCCTGGGCAACCTCAACGTCTTCGCGCTTTGGACGTACGGCACAGTAGAGATCTACTTTCAGTGGCTCAGGAGCAAGCCGCCCTTCGATCAGGAGCCGATGCGACACGATCTCCTCCGCCGGCTGAACGAGATCTCCGGCGTAAACCTGCCCGCCGACGGCATCAACGGCCGTCCTACCTTCCCGTTGACCGCCCTCGTCGACGCCGATGCCATGACCCGATTCAAGGCGGTGGTCGATTGGTGCGTCGACGAGGTGAAGCGGGCCGCGGGTACGCCATGAGGGCCCTGGACGGCGTCCGCGTGCTGGAGCTCGGCCAGCTGGTGGCCGGCCCCTTCGCCGGCGCGATCCTGGCCGAGCACGGCGCCGAGGTGATCAAGCTCGAGCCCCCGGAGGGCGACGCCCTCCGCACCTGGCGCGCAGCACCGGGGGAGACCAGCCTGTGGTGGCGGAGCACCGGCCGCAACAAGCGCTCGGTGGTCGTCGACCTCCGCAGGCCCGAGGGGCGGGCGCTCGCAATCCAGCTTGCTGGGAAGTCGGACGTCCTCCTCGAGAACTTCCGGCCTGGCACCCTCGAGGGCTGGGGGATGGCACCGCAAGACCTGTTGCGTGAGCACCCCGCCCTGGTCATCGCCCGGGTGAGCGGCTGGGGGCAGACCGGGCCCCGCGCCCATGAGCCCGGCTTCGCCAGCGTGGCGGAAGCCGAGGCCGGGCTGCGGCACCTCATGGGGTTCCCGGGCGGCCCGCCGGTGCGGGCCAACCTCAGCCTGGGGGACTCGGTGGCCGCATTGAACGCGGTGATCGGGGTGCTCCTGGCCCTGCGGCACCGGGACGCCACCGGCCAGGGCCAGGTGGTGGACGTGGCCCTCACCGAGGCCATCTTCACCGTCCTCGACGCCACCCTCGCCGAGGCCGCCGCCACCGGCACCAGCCGCGGCCCCTCGGGCACCACCATCACCGGGGTGGCCCCGACCAACGTCTACCGCACCCGGGACGGGCGCTGGATCGTGGTCTCGGGCAACGGCGACCACCTCTTCGGCCGCCTCGCCCACGCCCTCGGGCGCCCCGAGCTGGCCGAGGATCCGCGCTTTCGCACCAACCCCGACCGGGTCGCCCACGCCGAGCTCCTCGACGAGCTCATCGCAGGATGGGTTGCAGACTGCGACCTCGAGGCGGTCAAGGCCACCCTGACCGCGGCCCGGGTGCCAGTGGGCGAGGTCCGGGACGCGCAGTCCATCCTGCGGGAGCCGCACTTCGTCGCCCGGGGCGTCCTCACCGAGGCGCCGTCCGAGGTCGGCCCGGTGCCGGTGCCCGCCATCGGGCCGCGGCTCGGCGCCACGCCGGGGCGCACCGAGTGGGCGGGGCCGGCCCTCGGGGCGCACACCGACGAGGTCCTGGAGCGCCTCCTGGGCCTCGACGCCGCGGCGCGGGCCCGGCTGAGGGCCGCGGGGGTGGTCGCGTGAGGCCCAAACCCACGGAAAGGCTGGGCAGGCCGGACCTCGCGGGGTAGCATCCGCGCCCCATGTCGGGCCTTCGACTGACCAACACGTACTCCCGGGCCGTGGAGCCCTTCGCCCCGCTCGATCCGGCGGGGAAGCGGGTCCTGATGTACAGCTGCGGGCCCACCGTCTACTCGTTCGCCCACATCGGGAACTTCCGGAGCTTCCTCTTCGCCGACGTGCTGCGCCGGGTGCTGGAGCGGGACGGCTTCGAGGTCCGCCACGTCATGAACATCACCGACGTGGGGCACCTCACCCAGGACGACATGGCCGACGCCGCGGGCGAGGACAAGCTCCTGAAGGCGGCCCAGCAGATGGGCTGGGACCCCTACCGGGTGGCCCAGCACTTCCTCGACGCCTTCGTCGAGGACGCGGTCTCGCTGCGGCTTCGGAACTACCAGCCGGGGCAAGCCGAGTTGCCGGAGCTCCACCCCCGGGCGACGCGCTACATCCCCGAGATGCTGGCCATGATCCAGCAGCTGATCGAGAAGGACCACGCGTACGTCGACTCCAAGGGCCAGGTCTACTACTCGATCGAGAGCTTCCCGGAGTACGGGCGGCTGTCGAACAAGGTCATCGACGACCTGGAGTCCGGGGCGCGGGTCGAGGTGCGCGAGGAGAAGCGCGACCCCCGCGACTTCGCCCTGTGGAAGGTCGACACCAGCCACCTCATGCAGTGGGACCCCCACGGCGGCGAGGGGTGGCCGGCCGAGGACTGGGCGCGTTTGCAAGCCCTGTTGCCGAACGGGGTCGACGCCCGGATACAGAAGGGCTTCCCGGGCTGGCACATCGAGTGCTCGGCCATGTCGCTGTCGTGCCTGGCCGAGGCGATCGACATCCACACCGGCGGCGAGGACAACATCTTCCCCCACCACGAGTGCGAGATCGCCCAGAGCTGCGGCGCCCTCGACGTCACCGTGCCTGGCCCGACCGACGAGGCGCGGCGCTCCTTCGCCCGCTTCTGGGTGCACGGCCGGCACCTGCTCGTAGACGGCCGCAAGATGAGCAAGCGGGACGGCACCTTCTTCACCGTGAAGGACCTCCTCGACCCGGTGGCGGCGGGGCGCCCCGAGCTGGGCGAGAAGCTGGTGGCGGCGGGCTTCGAGGACGGCAAGGTGGCCGGCGTCGACCTCCGCCTCGCCCTGTTGTGGGGCCGCTACAGCCAGCCGATGAACTTCAACCTGGACCTCTTGGGCCGGGCGAAGAAGGGCCGCTTGCGCCTGCAGACCCTGTACGAGCGCGCCCTGGAGGCGGCGGAGGCCCCCGAGGCCGAAGGTGACGGCGTCTCCACGGCGGTGGCCGAGGCCACCACGGCCGGGCTCGCCGCGTTCCTCGACGCCCTCCACGACGACCTCAACATGGACAAGGCGATGGCCGCGGTCTTCGAGTGGGTGACCCAGGTGAACACCGCGAAGCTCACCAGGGCCGACGCGGCCTCGGTGCAGGGCACCCTCGAGAGCTTCGACCAGGTGCTCGACGTCCTGGTGCGGCGGAGGAAGGGCCTCGTGAGCAAGGACGACCTGGCCGCGTGGTGCGACCCGGAGGCCCTGAAGGCCAAGGCGGCAAGCTACCCTGCCGGCCCGGTGCAGGACGCGTTGACCGCGGGCGCCACCCCGGCCCTCGACGTCATCACCGCCCTGACGGGCGAGCTGGACGACGCCCACGTGGTCCTGATGGTCGGCGCGCGGCACGCGGCGCGCAAGAACAAGGACTTCGCGGCGGCGGACGGCCTCCGGAACCACATGAAGGCCCAAGGCATCGTCATCGAGGACGTCCCGCAGGGCGTCCGCTGGAGGACGGCCTAGCCATGGGTGAGATCTGGGCCACCTACACGTGTCCGCACTGCGGGGAGTCCAACGAGATCCCCGTGGACTCCGGGGGTGCCGAGGACCAGACCTACGTGGAGGACTGCCAGGTCTGTTGCAAGCCCAACGTCCTGCACATCAAGGTGGACTTCGAGGCCGGCGTGGCTACCGCCTGGGCTGCCGCCGATGGCTGACCTGAGCCCGCTGGACCTGGTCTTCTCCGAGACCATCGCCCGACACTTCCCCAACGCGCGGATCGAAGACGGGGTGGTCGAGCTGGGCTTCGGCGATCTCAAGATGCGCTGCGAGGTCAATGGCAGCCAGGAGTTCGGCGGGGGCCGCACGGTCTCGCTCTACATGCGGCTATGGGGTGGCGCGGCGGGGCCGGCCCCCACCTTCATCTCCATCAGCGGCTACGGGGACAACGACCACAACGCGGTCATCACCGGCGGCTGCAACTGGGCCTGCACATTCGGCCCCCTGCTGCGGGCGGGGCTGGCGGGTGAGCAGGTGCCCGACCTCCCGGTGACCCACGCCACGGTGCAGGGGCACGCGATGGCGGTCTACACCGACGGCCTGGACCGCTTCGTGGGCGAAGACGCGCCCCCAGGCGGCGTGGGCCCGCTGATGAGCCGGGTCCGGGCGACCCTGGGCGGGCGACCCTGGCTCTCCGATCGCCTCCTGCAGTCCGAGGCGCTGCCGGTCCTGGACCCGCACCGCCCGACCATCCTCAGCGTGTTCGTGTTCGAGCAGGCCGAGCGCCGCATCGTGGAGGTGAAGGTCAACGGCTGCGACTGGCCCCACGGGGGCCGAGCGCTGGCCGACACCCCCGGCTACCAGGGCCCGGGCGCGGTGCTCCTGCGGGAGCTGACGGTGGTGACGCCCCTCCACCCCGAGGCCCCCACGCCGCCCTTGGCGCGAGACCTGCTGGCCCGCACCCTGGCCGGCCTCGCCGCGCCCCTCGAGCGCGGGCCCCGGGCGGCGGCGCGGTGGCCCGGCTGGGCGGCCCACGGCGGCGCGCTCCTGCCCCCGCTCACCCCCGAGGCGCTGGCCGAGGTGGAGGCCGACACCGGCCGCCTGCCCGGTGACTATCGAGCGTTCCTGACCGAAGTGGCGGCGGGCGGCGCGGGGCCGGGCTACGGCCTGCTGGCCCCCACCGAGGCCCGGACCCGGGCCGCGGTGGAGGGCGTGCCGAGCCTGACCGATGGGGCCGAGCTCGAGGGCGACCCGGAGGGGGTGCTGCTGTTGGCTGACGCGGGCTGCGGGGTGACCTGGCAGCTGGTGCTCCGGGGTCCGGCCCGGGGCGAGGTCTGGGCGTCGGCCACCGGCTCCGACGAGCGGTACCACCGCGCCGCGCCCTCCTTCAGCGCCTGGTACCGCGCCTGGCTGGACGCCGCGATCCGGGACGTGGCGCCGTGGATCCACTGGAACGCCGCCGCCTGCGCCACCGCGAGCCTCCTGTCGAACTACCTCGAGCGGCTGGAGCAAGATGGCCTGCAGGGCGACGCGAGGTTCGAGGCCATGCAGGCCGGCCTGCGCCCCGGGGCGATCCGCCTCACGAGCGGCGGGCATCGCTTCATCGAGGCCGGCGCCGGGGTGCCGCCCTGCCAGGGCTGCGTAACCCTGGTCGAGTCCTTCGGGCTGGGCGCCGACGCCTTCGCGATCCCCACCGCGGCCGACGAGCCCACACCGGAGGTCGCAGAGGCTCCTTCGCCGCCCCCGGCCGCGCCCCGTCGCTCGTGGTGGTCGCGCCTGCTGGGCGGATAGCGCACCGAGCACGCCGACCGAAGCCGTTCATGCGGCGTTCATGGGCGGCGGACTAGCCTTGGTCCCATGAGCAGCACAGAGACCCGCGTGCGGGTTTGGGACATCGGGGTTCGCCTCTTTCACTGGAGCCTGGCCGGGCTGATCCTGGGCGCGTACCTGACCGCCGAGGAGGACGCGACGGTGGGCCTGCACGCCCGCCTCGGCCTCGCGGTCCTGGCCTGGGTGATCTTCCGGGTGGTCTGGGGCCTGGTGGGGCCGGCCCCGGCGCGCTTTCGCACCTTCGTGCGCTCGCCCCGCGAGGTCCTGGCCTACGCCCGCGACTACGTCCGGGGGCAACCCGGCCTGCACCTGAGCCACAACCCGCTCGGCGGGGTGATGGTGGTCTCCCTCCTCGCGCTCCTCCTCGCCCTCACCGGCAGCGGGCTGCTCATGTACCTCGGCCCGGAGTGGAGCGGGCCGCTCAGCCCCTACATGGGCCGGAGCCTCGCCCACGGGGTCGAGGAGCTGCACGAGGGGCTCGCGGGCGCGCTGCCGGTGCTGGTGGTGTTGCACGTGGCCGGCGTGCTGCTGTCCTCGCGGCTGGAGCGCCAGAACCTGGTGCTGTCCATGATCACCGGGCGAAAGCGCGCCCCCGACGCCACCCCGCCGGCCCGAGCCAGGGCGCCCGCGGTCGTGGTCGCCGCGGGCCTGGGCCTCGCGACCTTCATCGGGCTCGGGCTCCTTCTGCCCGGCCGGGCCGACGCGGCCGAGACACCGCAGGCCCTCTTGCAGTCCTACCAGCGGCAGGCCGAGGCCGAAGGGTCGGGGTTCGCGGGGTTCGACCCGGCCCGGGGCAAGGCGCTGTTCCTGAAGGAGACATCCGGGGCCGACCCCAGCTCGTGCGCGGGCTGCCACGGCGCGGATCCGACGCGCGCGGGCCGCTCCCCCGCGGGGCGGAACATCGAGCCCCTCGCCCCATCGGCCCAACCCGAGCGCTTCACCGACGCGGCCAAGGCCGACAAGTGGTTCAAGCGCAACTGCAAGCAGCTCCTGCGGCGTGACTGCACGGCGACCGAGCGCGGTGACGTGCTGGCCTGGCTGCTGACCCTGTGAGGTGACGAACATGCGACGCAAGATGACTGGCATCTCGATCCTGCTGATCACCACCGCCCTGGCCACGGTCGCCCTGGCCGACCACGGGCACCGAGAACACCACGGCCACCGCCGCACCAAGGCGGCGCCCACGACGGCGATCCCGGCCGAGGAGCTGGCGCGCTATCGGGAGGAGTGCGGCTCGTGCCACCTGGCCTACCCCCCGGGGCTCCTGCCCGCGCGCTCGTGGACCCGGCTCATGGGGGGCCTGGACGACCACTTCGGGCAGAACGCGGAGCTCGACGACGCCACGCGCCTGGAGCTCACGCAGTGGCTCGAGGCGCGCGCGGCGGAGACGGGCAGCCACCCCCGCTCGGCCAAGGCGCTCCGGAGCGCCGGCGCCGACACCCCGCTCCGGATCAGCGAACTGCCGTACATACTGCGCAAGCACCACGAGCTCCGGGACGAGGTGTTCACCCGCCCCGAGGTGCTCAGCCGGGCCAACTGCGCGGCCTGCCACCGCACCGCGGAGGAGTGGGTCTTCGACGAGGACAGCGCTAGGATCCCGCCCCGATGAAGGTCCTGGTGGTCGAGGACGTCGCGGCCCTGGCCCGCACCGTGGTCCAGGGCCTGACCGAGGAGGGGTTCGCGGTGGACCTCGCCGCCAACGGTGAGGACGCCCTGCACCTCGCTACCGAGCTGGAGTACGACGTCATCGTCCTCGACCGGATGCTCCCGAAGCTGGACGGGCTCGAGGTCCTCACGCGGCTCCGAGCCCAGGGGAAGACCACCAAGGTCCTCCTCCTCACCGCGCTCGGCGAGGTGCGGGATCGAGTCGAGGGCCTGGACGCCGGCGCCGACGACTACCTGGTCAAGCCCTTCGCGTTCGCGGAGCTGGTAGCCCGCGTCCGAGCCTTGGGCCGGCGCGAGCACGGCCACGCCAAGAACGCGGTGCAGGTGGGCGCGTTGACGCTGGACCTGGCGGCCCGACGCGCCACTCTCCTGGGCACGCCCCTCGAGCTCACCGCCCGCGAGTACGGCCTCTTGGAGCTCCTGGCGCTCCGGCCCGGCGAGACTCTGTCGCGGGCCGCGATCACCGAGGCGCTGTACGCCGACGACGAGGACAAGGACAGCAACGTCATCGACGTCTTCGTCGCGCGCCTGCGGCGCAAGCTCACCGCGGCGGGCGTGGACGGCGCGCGGCTCATCCAGACCCGCCGCGGCGAGGGCTACCGCCTGGAGCCCGACGAGGACACCCCTTGAGCCTCAGGACCCGCCTCATCTTGATGCAAGTCGTGTTGACGGTCCTGCTCCTCGGCGGGATCTGGCTGCGCCTCGGGAGCTCCTTCGCGGGGTGGTCCGAGGAGGTGGTGGACGCCGCGCTCCACGCCCGCTTCGACGCGCTCACCGCCCAGCTGGAGGACGAGCACGGTCGGCTCGAGCTGGACGACGAGGACGACGACGGGGGCCCGTTCCGGATCACCGACGGCGCGGGCGCAGTGCAGCTTGCCCGGGGCTTCACGGCCTACGCCAGCCTCGACGAGACGCCCGGCTACCGCACCGCGACCCTCCCGGACGGGCGCGCGGTGCGGGCCCTCACCGGGACGATCCAGCGGCGCCACCACAAGACGTTCGTCCTGACGGTGGCGCGCCCGACCCGAACCTTCACCGCGCTGTCGACCCGGTTCCTCCGGGGCATCCTCGTCACCCTCGGGGTGGGGGTGGTGCTGGGCGCGCTGGGCTCGGCGATCCTGGCCGCGCTGTTGGTGGCGCCGATCCGGCGGCTGGCCGACGAGGTCGCGGGCCTCGAGGTGCAGGCCCTGCACCACCGCATCTCGAGCCCGAGCCGCGACCCGAGCCTCACCCAGCTCACCGCGTCCTTCAACGGGCTCCTCGCGCGCCTGGACGAGGCGTTCAGCCGCCAACGCACCTTCGTCGCCCGCGCAAGCCACGCCCTCAAGACGCCGCTGGCCACCGTGCTGACCCAGGCCGAGGTGGCCCTGCACCGCGAGCGCGACGCCGCGGCCTATCGGCGCGCCCTGGAGGAGATCGCGGCGTCGGCCAGGGAGTCCGCGGCGGTGGTGGAGGGGCTGCTCGCGGCCAGCCGCGCCGACGCGGCAGCGGAGCACCTCTCACCGACCGCGGTGCCGGCGGCCCAGCTCCTCGACGAGGCCGGCCGGCTCTTCGGCCCGACCGCGGCGCAAGCTGGGTTGACGCTCGAGCTCGCGGCGAGCCCCGGCGCGGTGATCCACGCCGACCCGGATCGCTTGCGCGAGATCATCGCGGCCCTGCTCGACAACGCCATCCGGTACACGCCGGCCGGGGGCGAGGTCGGCCTCCGGGTGGACACGCTGGACGCGGGGGCCCGGGTCGAGGTCTGGGACACCGGCCTCGGGATCTCGGAGTCGGAGCGCGGCCGGGTCCAGGAGCGGTTCTTCCGCGGTGGGGCGGCGGAGGCCACCGGCCAACCGGGCACCGGGCTCGGCCTCGCCGTGGTGACCGCGCTGGCCGAGGCCCATCACGCGACGCTCGCCCTGGAGCCCCGGGCAGGCGGGGGCACCCGGGTCGTCTTGGAGTTCCCCGGGGAATTGTCCCCACCGGGTCGAGGGTCCTGAACCACGCTGACACATACACGACTTTCGTATCTTGTAATCGTCGCCAAGACTCGGGCGGACCCCCTACGGTGACGCATGGTCGATCCAGGGAGTGGGTCCACGGGTGTCGACAGCACCTGGGAGGGTATCCGACTCACCATCGACGCCGCACCCATGCCCATGATGCTGGTGGCCCGCGACGGGGTCATCCGGATGGCCAACGAAGCCACCTGCACCCTGGCGGAGCTGCCCCAAGCGCAGCTGATCGGGTCCTCGGTCGACCAGCTGGTGCCCGCCGCCGCGCGCGCAGCCCACTCCCGGTGGCGAGCGGACTACCTCGAGGCACCCGAGCGGCGCCCCATGGGCTCAGGGCGCGATCTCGCGCTCACCCGCGCGGACGGAAGCACCGTCCCGGTGGAGATCGGCCTCAACCCGCTCCAGGTCGAAGGCGAGCGCTTCGTGCTCTGCTCGATCATCGACCTGCGGGAGCGCCAGCGGGCAGAGCGGGACCGGGCCCAGCTCGAGATCGAGGCCGCCGAGGCGGATCGGCTCCGGAGCCTGAAGCTCATGGCCGGTGGGGTAGCTCACGACTTCAACAACATGTTGGTGAGCGTGCTGGGGAATGCCAGCCTCCTTGCCGGCGCCCTCGATCCGGAGTCCGAGCTTTGCGAGTGGGCGCAAGACATCGAACAGGCCGCCACTCAGGCGGCTGAACTGGCCAAGCAGATGCTCGCCTTCAGCGGCGGCGGCCAGTTCGTGGTCGAGCCCACGGACCTCAACGCGCTCATCCGCGGCTTCTTGCCTCTCATCAAGACCCTGGTGCCGCGCTCGGTGATGCTGCGGACCCGATTGGCGGAGGACCTGCCCCCGGTCCCGGTGGATCGAGGCCAGATCCGCCAGATCCTCACCAATCTGGTCTCCAACGCCGCCGACGCCATGAAGGGCGAGGGGTCGATCGTGCTGCGGACATCGACCATCACCATCGTTCCGGAGCTGTTCGAACAGGGCATCTGGCTGGGCGATCGCCTCACCGGCACGTGCGTCGGCATTGACGTGTCCGATGATGGCCCCGGCATTCCGCCAGACAGCTTGCGGAAGATCTTCGAGCCCTTCTACACCACCCGCAAGGAGGGCCACGGGATGGGGCTCGCCGCGGTGCTGGGCATCGTGAAGGCCCACGGCGGCTGCATCTCGGTCTACTCGGAGCTGGGCCAGGGCACGACCTTCAAGGTGTTCCTGCCGGTCCGTGAAGTGGGGCATGACGGCCCAGCGGAGGCCGCAGAGCCCGACGTCAGCTCGGCGCAACCCCTCGTGCTGGTGATCGACGATGAGGACGCGGTCCGCCGCTTCGCCGCCCGGGCGCTCGCCCGCGGCGGCTACCGCGCCGAGCTGGCCGGCGACCCGCGGGATGGGATCGAGATGTTCCGCACCCTGCACCAACAGATCGCCTTGGTGCTCCTCGACCTCTCCATGCCGCACCTCAACGGGCGTGAGGTCTACCGCCTGCTGCAGCGCATCGATCCAGACGTGCCGGTCGTGGTGATGAGCGGCTTCAGTCAGGAGGAGATCACGCTCCGCTTCGCGGGCCGGCGCATCGGCGTACTCCAGAAGCCCTTCACCACCAAGGTCCTCCTCGAGACGGTGGCGAGCGCCATGTCCTGAGCCATCGGGGCTTGCCCATCCGGGCAGGCTCGGTTGACATCCTCGACAGACGTGCTTTCCTGTACGGATGCGCGGCGTAGCTCGGTGGTCCCTGGCCCTGCTGGCCGTCGCGTTCGTGGCCGCCTGCGGCACGACCCGGGAGCGGGACGGCGGGGCGCGGGTGGACGCCGCGCTCGCGGACACCGGCAGGGTCGCGACGGACAGCGGCGTCGAGACCGACGGCGGCGTCGAGACCGACGGCGGCGTCGAGGCCGACAGCGGCGTCGAGGCCGACGCAGGCGAGACCGACGGCGGCGACGCGGGCGTGGCCGACAGCGGCGTCGAGACCGACGGCGGCGTGGAGCTCGACGCGGGCGCGCCGGACAGCGGCGTCGAGCTCGACGCGGGTGCTCCCGACAGCGGCCTCCCGCCGGACAGCGGCCTCCCGCCCGACAGCGGCCTCCCGCCGGACAGCGGCGTCCCGCCCGACAGCGGCGTCCTCCCCGACGCCGGCTTCACCACCCCCATGCGCGTGGTGGCCGCCAACCTCACGAGCGGCAACTACCAGAACTACGACCCTGGCCACGGCGTCCGGATCCTCGAGGGCATCCAGCCCGACGTCGTGTTGATCCAGGAGTTCAACATCAACAACAACACCGACCCCGACGTGCGCGGCCTCGTAGACACGGTCTGCGGCACCACCTGCAGCTGGGTGCGAGGCGCCACCGGCAGCATCCCCAACGGGGTCATCTCGCGCTGGCCGATCATCGACTCGGGCACCTGGGCCGACGCCGAGGTCGGCAACCGCGGCTTCACCTGGGCCCGCATCGACGTGCCCGGTCCGGTGGACCTCTGGGCGGTGAGCGTGCACCTGCTGACCCGCAACGCGAGCACCCGGAACACCGAGGCCACCCAGCTGGTGGGGTACATCCAGGCCAACGTGCCGGCGAACGACTACCTGGTCATCGGCGGCGATCTCAACACCGACGGCCGCAACGAGGGCGCCCTCGGCACCTTCTCGCAGCTGGTCGACGTGACGACGGTGCCGGTGGACGCCGACGGGAACGACAACACCAACGCCGGCCGCACCAAGCCCTACGACTGGGTGATGCCGGATCCGGACCTGGCCGCCCACGCCGCACCAGTGCAGGTGGGCGGCCACAGCTTCGCGTCCGGCCTCGTGCTCGACACCCGGATCTTCACCCCGCTGTCCGCCATCGCCCCTGCCCTTCAGGGCGACAGCGGGGCCACCAACATGCAGCACATGGCGGTGGTGCGGGACTTCCTCATCCCCGAGTGACGCAAGCCAGCCTGCCGGGCGACGTGTGCACCGCGGTGCGGAACGCGTAGACGCAGGTGGCGGCCTCGTCCCAGGTGAGCTCGCCCTGGCACCCCAGCTCGTGGAAGTAGCGGCCCACCGCCCGGGCCATCAGGGCCGACTCGGCGTCCTCCCAGATCCACCAGTCCTGGTCCTCCACCACCCCGTGCACCGCGAACAAGCGCGGGCCCGGGCGCGCCGCCACGCCCACGTACCAGGCCCACGGCGGGCCGCCCTCCTCCCGAATATGGGCCTCGACCCGCCGGACGACGCTCCCGGCGGAGCGGGATCGGGCCAGCGCCCTGACTCCAGACATACGTGTACCTCCTGAGCCACACAGTTCGTGGCCCTGGGCCCGTTGCAGGGCGGGGAAGCACCTGGTACCGTCGAAGGTGCGACAACGACGTGGATGCGCCGCCCTGTTCGGCGCCTTCTCGTACGGCCCCCGGAGTTGCCGCTTCGGGGGCCGGTTCCATTTTGGGGGTCTGGTGAACCGCGGCGCGGACGCGCTCGGCGAAACCAGCCCTGAACGATTGATCCCGATCTCGGCCGAACGATCAAGGGATCGCCACCACCAAATGTTGGGCACTCAGCGGATCGGTACCCCAACCCGGTGTGCTCCGATCCCGGTCAGCTGGCGAACACGCGGCCCAGCGACATGCCGAGGAACCCGGTGGCAAGGCACCCGAGGACGGTGGCGGCCAGGTAGCCCAGCCCCGCCCCCCAGCGCCCGGTCTCGAGCATCGAGATCACCTCGTAGTTGAAGGTCGAGTACGTGGTGAAGCCGCCCATGGCCCCGGTGGTGAGGGCCAGGCGCAGGGCGGGCGAGCCGCCCGCGCTCTCGATCATCGCCTGGAGCAGGAAGCCGAGCAGGAACGAGCCCCCCAGGTTGGCGAACCAGGTGCCGTAGGGCCACTGGGCCCCGAGCCAGCGGGCCGCGCCAAG
This sequence comes from Deltaproteobacteria bacterium, assembly GCA_020632995.1. Taxonomy (GTDB): domain Bacteria; phylum Myxococcota; class Kuafuiibacteriia; order Kuafuiibacteriales; family Kuafuiibacteriaceae; genus JACKEN01. Next base: position 74,937 of record JACKEN010000016.1, read on the forward strand.
GGCCAACAGGTACCGCCCGCCCGAGCCCACCGCGCCGCCGAGGCACACCCACAAGAACCGGTCCATGGCCGGCCCAGGCCTAGCACGAGGGGGCGCCGCCGAGCCATGGCGCGGCCGCCCCCCAGGCGCTAACCTCGGCGCGTCATGGAGGCGGCTCCCGTGGTGCCCATCCCGACCAAGCGTCGGTTCTCATTGGCCCGGGTGCTGGACCACTGGTACATCGCCTGCGCCGCCCACGAGCTGGGCGCGCGCCCCCTGGCCCGCACGATCTTCGACACCCCGCTCGTGCTGTTCCGGTCCGAGGGCGCGCCGGTGGCCCTGTTGGACCGGTGCGCCCACCGGAACGTCCCGCTCTCGCTCGGCTTCGTGGAGGGCGAGCGCCTTGTCTGCGGCTACCACGGGTGGGCCTTCGACCACGACGGCGCCTGCCGCGACGTGCCCGCCCTGTGCGGCGCGGCCGAGGGGAAGGCGCGCCGGGTGCCGCGCTTCGCCACCCGGGAGCAGCACGGCTTCGTCTGGGTCTACATGCGCCCCGACGTCGAGCCCGAGCGCGAGCCCTACGCGTTCCCGCACCTCGACGACGCCCGCTACAGCACGGTGCGGCACGGGATGGACTTCCCGGGCTCGCTCCACGCCACTCTCGAGAACATCCTCGACGTGCCGCACACCGCGTACCTGCACCGGGGCCTGTTCCGTGGGGTGAAGAAGAACGAGATCACCGCGGTGGTCCGCCGCACCGCGGACCGGGCCGAGGCCGAGTACCTGGGCGAGCCGCGCCCCACCGGGGTCATGGGCAGCATCCTGGCGCCGGGTGGCGGCACCGTGACCCACTTCGACCGCTTCATCCTGCCGTCGATCGCGCAGGTGGAGTACGGCCTCGGTGCCAAGAACCACCTCGTCATCACCTCCGCCCTCACCCCGATCTCGGACTTCGAGACGCGCCTGTTCGCGGTGGCCACCTTCCGCACCGTGATCCCCGCGCCGCTCTTGAAAGCCGTCTTGCTCCCGATCGGGAAGAAGGTTCTGGAGCAGGACCGGCGGATGCTCCAGGCGCAGACCGACGCCGTGCAGCGCTTCGGGGGCGAGCAGTACGTGAACACCGACGTGGACCTCTTGGGGCCCCACATCCTGCGCCTCTTGCGGCAGGCGGAGCGCGGCGAGTCGCCGCAGGAAGACCTGCACGAAGAGCAGGTCAGATTGCGAGCTTGAGGCCATGCGGTCGTATCGTTGCTTCTTGGTGACAGTGGGGTGCCTGGTCACGCTGGCGTGTGGTGCGCCTTCCGCCAGCCCGCCCGACGAGGACGGGGGAACCGATGGCGGCGTCGACGCCGGGCTCACGGTGGACGCTGGCGCTTCGGACGCTGGCACCCCGGATACCGGCACTCCGGACGCGGGCACGCCGGACACAGGCATGCCGGACACCGGCGCCCCGGACTCCGGCACCCCGGACTCGGGCACCTCACCGGATTCAGGCATCCCAGACGCAGGCCCCCCGGACGCCGGCACCGAGCCCGACGGTGGGGGGTGCCCGGTGCGCGTCCCGGCGCCGGACGTGGACCCGTGGAGCGTCCGCCTGCCGGCGGCGGGCTTCGGCGGCGTGATCACCCAGACCAACGGCGGCCACCAGGACGTGCTCCTCAAGAGCCCCGCCCCCCAGCTCGACTACACCCGCGTCGGCGTCCGCCTGGACTGGGGCGGCACCATCGTCTTCTGGGGCCTGTCGGCCAACCCCGCCTCGAACACCATCGACGCCAACGACACCGGCCGGGAGGTGCAGATCGCCCTCTACGATCCCGAGCGGAACCGTCAGCCGTGCGCCTGGAACGCCAGCTGTCTCTCCTCGTCGACGTCGTGCGGCAACTCCATCACCTACCTGGGCTGGAACCCGGTGCAGGGCGGCGACGAGTGCAACCGCGGCGCGGCCACCACCTGGGCCACCGCGGGGGACGCGCTGCGGGTCATGGTGACGCCCGTCCAATGGAACCCGGACTGGGACGCGACGGACTGCCGCAACTCCGGTTGCGGAGGGGCCGCCCGGCCCGCACAGGTGAGCTACCTGATGGACCTGCGCTTCGTGACCCCGCTGGTGGTGGAGCTCAGCCTCGAGGTCCAGAGCGCCGAGGCCTTCGACCACGGCGTGACCGGGCAGGAGTTCCCCACCATGTACGTGTCCCACGGGAGCGGCGGCCCGGATCTGCCGCTCCTCCTCGACGCCTCGGGCACCGCCATCGCAATCGATCAGCCGGCCAACGACGGCTTCACCATGAAGAACTTCACCAGCCCGGCGCCCTGGGTCACGTTCCAGAACACCAGCCGCGACTACGGCGTCGGCCTCGCCATGGACCAGGGCGTGACCCTCTTCCAGGGCTGGGCGGGGAGCGGCAGCGGCGCGCCGTACTTCCACAACGTGCGCGCCCGGCTGGCCTTCGGGCTCGGCGCGGGCGCCACCGTGCGCGGTCGCGCCTACCTCGCGCTGGGCGGCGCCGCCACGATCTCGGCCTCGCTCACCGCGGCCCTGGCCCAGCGGCCGGCCTTCGGCTGGGTCGACGCGCCGGCGCCGGGCACCCAGGCCCAGGGCGCCAGCGTCACCGTGGGCGGGTGGGCCCTGTCGCCCACCGGGCAGGCCACCGTGACGGTGGAGCTGGACGGTCAGCCGGTGGCGACGCTCCCGGTGGACCGCCCGCGCCCCGACGTGTGCCAGATCTACCCGGCGTACACAGGCTGCCCCGCGGTGGGATTCTCAGGGACGGTGTCGCTGGCGGGGCTCGACGCGTGCGCCCACGTGCTGAGCGTGGTGGCCACGACGCCGGCGGGGGTGCGGACCGTGCTGGGTGAGCGGCTCGTCCAGCGATAGCCGGCACAGGCGGGCTGCGCGCCCCGCCGCGGCCGCTGACCCGAGCGCGTCGACTCTGCTATGCTGGCCCGGTGGTCGCGGTGGGCACCATCCCCTCCGGCGAGATCGTGGGCACCGCGGACGAGCGCGTCATCATGCGCAACGTCCGCTGGGACCAGTTCGAGGCCATGGTCGCCTTCCGGGGTGACGCGTCCTCCCCACGCTTCGCCTATCTGGAGGGCAACCTCGAGATCATGAGCCCGTCGCGTGCCCACGTGACCATGAAGAGCCTCATCGGTGCGCTCGTCGAGCTGTACGCTTTCGAGAATGGGCTGGACTTCACCGCGGTGGGCTCGTGGCTCCTGAAGGACGCGCCGAAGGCGCGGGGGCTCGAGCCCGACGAGTGCTACATCGTGGGGGATCCAAACAAGGATCGGCCCGACCTCGCGATCGAAGTCGTGTGGACGAGCGGCGGCCTCGACAAGCTCGAGATCTACCGGTGCCTCGGGGTGCGTGAGGTCTGGATCGTGAAGGACGGCAAGGTCACCGTCCACCGGCTCGAGGGCGAGGCCTACGTCGAGATCCCCGGCAGCGAGGTCTTCGCAGGCATCGACCTCGAGCTCGTGATGCGCCTCGTCGATGAGCCCACCACGAGCGCGGCGATGCGCAAGATGCGTGACGCGCTCCGCGGCTGACCTCGGTGGCCGGTCCGGACGCCGGACGGGCGTCGGACGGACGCCGCGCCCCGGAGCTCGTCCCAGGGTACTGCCCCGCCTTGGCGGATCGGCCCCGCGCTCCGTGGCCCCCTGATTGCAAAGGGCCTGGCGCATGAAGAACTCCAAGCCCCAGGCCGCCCTGGGCGCCCTCGCCCATCGCCTCCAGGACGAGCGCGACCTCTCCAACATCGTGCACTTCTTCTTCGACGAGGTGGGCGAGAGCCGCTGGATCCACCGAGGCTCGGCGCCGGTGCGGCACGAGCGGCTGGAGTCGGTGCTGTCCGCGTGCGTGGGGCGCCTGCCGGGCCCAGCGACAGAGGCGGTGGAGATCTACGCTTCTCGCTACGACAAGACAGACTTCATCCACGGGCTCGTGGTGATGGGCCGGCGCTCCGGGATCTTCTTCTACTTCGAGCGGGCCGACCAGGGGCTGCTCTCGGTGCCGTCGGCGGTCAGGCCGGGCTACACCGACCACCTCCGCTTCACCTTGCTCCCGACGCCTGCGGCGGTCGTGCCCGGGCCCGCAGGGCCGAGCAACTGATTGCATAGACGTCACAGGCCAGGCCCGTCGACCATGACCTCGTGGCGAGCCTCACGATCCGAAAGCTGGACGACGAGGTGAAGGAGGCCCTGCGGATCCGAGCCGCCCGGGCCGGGCGCTCGATGGAGGAGGAGGCCCGGCGCATCCTCGTGCGTGCGGTTCGCGGCATGGACGGCCCCGCCCTGTTGGAACGCGCGAAGGCGTTGTTCGGCCCTGCGGAGGGCGTCGTGCTGGAGCGACCCCTTTGGTGGCACGTAGCCAAGCGGCTGGAGGCGCGAAGCGCAGGTCAGGTTGCGCGCCTGAACTCGCCACTCCGGGACAGGGCCCACGCCGCCAGGCCCGCGGCCACCGCCACCACCACCACGCGCAAGATCTGCAACCGGACCTCCTCGTCGGGGGGCGGTTCACGTTGTCCAGGTGCGCCCCCGCATGCAGCACGATGGCCAGCCAGGCCGCCGCCGCCCTGCGCCAGGAACCAGCCATTATCACGCTGAACAGGGGCCAGCTCGACCACCGCGATCGCCAGCTTCGCCGTCATCAGGGCCCCGGTGGCGGGGTCGAAGGACATCCCCAGGCGCCACAGCCCCAGCTCTCTGCGGAGGGCGGCGACAATGCCCCTCAGTGCTCAGCGTTCATCTCCCCAGACCCCTTGTAGCGCTGGACGGTGATGCGCTTGCTGCCCCCGAGCCTCGAGCTCAGTGACGACCTCCTCGATCCGGGCCAGGGCGAGGGCGCTGCCTTCGACCGTCAGCTCGAGGGCCCCCTCGGATCCTGGAAGGACTTGGCCAGCTGCTGCAGGGGTAGCAAGTCGCGGCTGGCCAGTAGCACGGGTCGACAACCGTCTTGCGGCGCGCGCCCGGGCGGCGGGACTCGAAGACCAGCTCCGCCCCGCGCTCCTTGGTCACGATCTCGACCCTCAGCTTCGCCATCACCTCGGGATAGTGCGAGGCCAGGTAGGCCTTGAAGGGGGCGACAACGTCCCGCTCCAGCGCCTCGACGTCGACGCCGCCCGAGACCCGGAGGGGCATAGGAAACATAAGATCTCGAGACACCGATCAACAGTCTGCTGGAACTCGAGACTACATAGCCTGCATTATGGGATACTGACCTACCTCAGGGCCCGCCGGGGCCTGCTGTGTAGCCCGAGGCTATCGTTGGTGGGATCGACGTCGTGGTGGTCGATCACCACCACCCGCGCCGCGCGCCGCATCGCGTCCTGGGCGGCGGGCCCGACGCGGGTGCCGTCGTTGTCCACGAAGAGCACGGTGCGCTGTCCGCCACCGCGCCTCGGTCCGCGAGCTCGTCCGCCCGCAAGAGCGCCCCGATCTGCTTCGGGGGCGGCGCGTCCACGTGCGCCTGCGCGGGCCCCGAGCGCCCGCCGCGCGCGCGACCGCCACCGCCGAGCAGAAGCAGTCGGGATCTCCGGGCGCGTCCCCCACCACGAGCATTGGCCCGGGGTCGAGCAGCGCCGAGACCAGCGCCTCGGGCACCCGCTGGGTCCAGGCCTTGAGGGAGACGCGCGCCCGCGGCAGCTCGCAGTAGGGGGCGTCGGACAGGCACGGGCCGTCGCCACGAACCGTGGGATCGACGTGCTCCGCGCCCATCTCGGCGTCCACCAGAGCTTGCGCAGCCGGTGGGCCGCCGCACGTCCAGGGGTAGTGTAGCAGGAAGTAGGCCCGCCTCCGGAACCGTCGGAATACGGCCCCCGCTGGGGTGTGCGGGCCCCGATCGGGGGCGCCCGCCCCCGGGGCGCGCACCGAAGCCTCCGAGCTCAATCGGGGTCGCGGGCCGCCGCCGCCAGGCCGTACTTGTGCGCGAACGCGCGCTCCGGCGCCTCGAGTCGTTCGAGCGATCCAAGGCGGATGGCGGCGAGGATGGTATCGAGGTCGATTCCCGCCGCCATCGCGGTGTCCCGGAGCGTCGCCTCGAAGGCCGCGCCCCCCAACGCGGCCTCCCTCCCGAACGCCGAGGCTACACCCTCCGAGGGCACGACTCCGCTGGCGAAGCCCTCGAACACCGCCGCGTAGTCGCGCACGTAGAAGTGACCCGCTGGAGGATCGTCGAGCACCCTTCGACGGCGCTCGAGAAGATCCCGCCACATCTCGTCGTACCGGGCGACCCAACCCCTGGCCGAGAAGCGCGCGAGGACCTCGGCGCGTGCCGCCTCACCCAGCTTCCTGCGCAACGTGGCGTCGCTGGCGACCCGCTTCAAGCGCTCTGCGAGGGCCCCGACGTCGACGATGGTCGTCTGGGCTGCGTGCCCCAGCGTCGCTGCAGCCCCCACGAACAGCTCCGCCTCCTCGACCTCGCGGCTCGGGTAGGGGCCCGCGGTCGGGACGAGCAGGCCGGTACGCCCGTCGTCGATGATCTCTCGGTAGCCATCCCAGGCCGACGCAATCACCGCGGCGCCGCAGGCCATCGCCTCGAGGAGCGTCAAGCCGAAGGTCTCCTGCACGTTGTCGGTGGGCGACACGAACACGTCCGCCGCCGCGTGGAGGTCCTCCGCGGGGATCCGCTCCGTGGGGAACCGAGTCGCAGAGGCCACGCCCAGCTCACCCGCGAAACGACGCAGCCGCGCGCGGTACCCCGGAGCCTGCTCTTCGCCCGCGACGCAGAGCGTGAAGCGGGCGCCGTCCGCCAGCGCGGCCCGCGCGGCGACCAACAGGGGCATCAGCTCCATCTTGTTCCACGGGCTGAGCCGCGTGAAACACAGGACCAGCACCTCGTCCGCAGCGACGTCGAGAACTCGACGGACGTCCGGCGCGGACCGTGGCCGAAACCGCTCTTCGTCGACGCCGTGTGGCACGACCATCGTGTGGAGGCGTTCATTCAAGTCGCAGGCCCGAGGTCCGAGCACGGACGAGATGGCCGCGACGTCTCGACGGAGTGCCACTTCGGCGCACATCGAAGGGCAGAGGACGAGATCCGGCGGCTCACGGAACAGGAGCAACGCCTTCAGCAGCGGGATACGCTGGTCGAGGTAGCCGACCGAGTGGGCCGTCGCGGTGACGATGGTGGTCGGAGGGTTGTGCGCGAGGTCCCGCACGTGCAGCGCTTGCCACGCCCTGGGCACCGATGTGTGCAGGACGAGCGGACGCGGCGCGCGGCGCGCGCGGGCCACGAGCGCTTCGTCGCGGAGCGAACAGATCGGCGCAACCTCGAAATATTCGAGGAGTCGCTCGAGCGCACCATCACAGACATCGGCACCGAGGGTCGCTGCGGAAGGCTCGCGAAGGAACGCCAAGTCGTATTCCAATGAGTTGATCTCCGCGTCTCGAAGTGATAATCCGCCCGAAGTAACCGGCCCTAGGGCTATCACAGGAGGTTTGGGTATGGCGACGCGGAAGAAGAAGCCGGCTGCTCCGAAGGCCACAAAGAAGGTTGCTAAGAAGAAGGTGGCCAAAAAGAAGGTCACCAAGAAGAAGGTCACCAAGAAGAAGGCCACCAAGAAGAAGGGCGTCACCCGCAAGAAGGCGAAGACGGTCAAGCTCGGCTCGGGGTCGAAGCGTTCGGCCCGGCGCGTAGGTAACGTCGACCGGATGACCAGTGATCTCAACATCGTGCTCGGCGCGAAGGAGATCAACGCGATCCTCGAGCACATCGTCGGCAAGAAGGGCAAGGACGCGGGCGCGATCTTCGATCCCGGAAGTGTCGCGATCAACGGCGGCGGCTGCTGCGTTGATGCTTCGGTGGGCTCCTCGGTCATCGGACCGGTCTCGTCGGTCGGCTCCTCAGTGAGCGTCGTCGACCCGACCCTCGGCGCCGCCGGCAGTCGTGCCTCCCGGCTCGAGAGAATCCGCACCACGATGCGTGGGGCGGACATGAAGGTCACGATTCCAGCCAACCTCAAGGTTCGCTGATCCCCTGCCCTCTCCGCAGCATCTCGCTCAGAAGGGGCGTCCAATGTTCGCTACTTTCTTTCACGACGGTCGTGCGCTCGCACTCGACGGAGGCTCGACGTCCGACGAGCTTGCGGACGCCGTCGTCCTCGACCCATCACAGTCCCTTCGCGCCAGCCGCTACAACGCGGTCTACGACGTCGACGGCGAGCGCGCGGTGGTGATGAACACCATCTCGGGCGCCGCCGACGTGATAGACGCGTCGATCGCGGAGGCCCTAAAGAAGGACCAAGTCGGCAAGCTGCACGTCGACACTCGAAGGTACCTCGCGGGCCGTGGGTACCTGTGGCGGTCGGAGCACGACGAGCTGCGTGTCATCCACAAGCTCGGCGAAGGCACCCGAGACAGTGTCCGGCGTCGACAGCCGCTGAAGCTGCTGCTCATCCCCACGTACCGATGCAATTTATCTTGCACATACTGTTGGCAGCAGCCCTTCGTGAAGGAGTACTACAAGGACTCTTTCGACGAAGCGATGACGGCCTCGGCTTTCTCGGCGATGCTGAAGCTGGAGGAGATGGAGAAGGATAGGACGGCCTACACCGAGCTGCAGTTGTTCGGCGGCGAGCCTCTGCTCCCGGCGGTCCGTCCTCTGGTCGAGCGAGCGGTCCAATTCGCGGCGGAGCACGGCTGGGCGCTGCGCATCACGACGAATGGGATGGGGCTGGCCGACTACCTCGAGCTCTTCGCAGAGTACCCTCCCGCGGAGGTTCAGATCACCGTCGACGGGCCTCCGGAGATGCTCCGGCTGCGGCGGCGAGGCGCGGACTTCGAGAAGATCGCAAGGGGAATCGAGGGGCTGCTGTTCTACGGCCAGACCCTCGTGAACCTCCGGGTCAACCTGGACGCCGCGAACCTCGAGACCCTGCCGGACCTGGCGAACATCCTCATCGACCGCCGGTGGTTCACGAACCCCAAGTTCTACGCATACGTGGCCCCCACGCGCGACGAGCACTTCGACAAGCGAGACATGTACGACAACCGCGCGCCCATGCTCGCTCGGTACGTCGATCTCGTTCATCAGCATCCTCAGCTGGAGATCTTCAACGTGCGGGGCTGGAACGGCTTCGGCGATGTCCAGCACCTCGAGCAACAGGGCGTGCTGCCGCGCGCCACGTTCCACTCGTGCGACGCGAACCTGAACATGTTCGTATTCGACGCGCGTGGGATGCTCTACGCGTGCAACGAAGCCAACGGCCGAGAGGACCGCTCGATAGGTCGCTTCCATCCGGACCTCGAGATCGACGAGTCGGCCCTGGCCGCCTGGCGGACGCCTGCATTCCTCCAGCGCGAGGGCTGCCAGACGTGTAGCCTCATGCCGCTCTGCGGCGGCGGCTGCATGATCTCTACCGAGGGCGAGGACTACCACGCGGGATACTGCGAGGACGTCAAGAGTTCGTTCGAGTTCTCGCTCGTAGACCTCGCGCGCAGGAGGCTCGCCACGTGAAGATCGCGCTCGTCGCTCCCCCCATCAAGAGCCGCTACGTCCAGGGCCTCGACGAGCCCTTGGGGCTCGAGTACCTCGCGGCGGTCGTCGAGCACGCCCACGACGTGTGCATCATCGACGCCTTCAACCAGCGGCTGACCGTGGAGGACACGATCATGCTGCTCGAGGAGTACGAGCCGGATGTCGTGGGCCTCGGGCTGGTGATGACCGGCGCGCACGACCCGACGCTCGAGATCTGCCGCGCCGTCAAGGCCCGGTTCCCGAGGGCGGTCACCGTGCTCGGCGGTCACACCGCGATGTTCGTCGCGGACGACCTCGTGGTTCGGGAAGAGGTCGATTGCATCGTCTGGGCGGAGGGTGAGCCGACGTTCGTCGATCTCGTCGAGCACATAGAGCGCGGACGTGATTGGCGAGCGATCCAGGGCATCATCTACAGCGACGGCGCCAAGGTCGTGCGAACGGAGAAGCGCAGCAACATCGAGGATCTGAACGCTCACCCGCTGCCGGCGCGACACCTGTTGCCCGGCATCGAGGACTACATGCTGTCGGTCCTCCGTTCCCGCGGCTGCGCCTACTACTGCCCATACTGCTCCGTGGCTGCGTTCTGGGGCGGCCGCATGAACCGGCGCCGAAGCGACGAGAGCGTGCTCGCGGAGCTCGCGCACATCAGCGAGCACTACCCGCGTGACACGGTCGCGTTCGCTGACGACACGTTCACGGTGCCGCCCAAGCAGGTGCTGGAGCTCTGCGCGAAGATCGGCGGCGCCAACCTCGGGCTGACCTGGTCTTGCACCGGCCGAGTCGAGACGATCACGCCCGAGCTCTTGGACGGAATGCGCGCGGCTGGTTGCACCGACATGTTCTTCGGGATCGAGTCCGGCAGCGACAAGGTGCTCCGGAGGCTCGGTCGACGATACGACGCGAACCGCGTGCTCGAGATCTACGAGATGTGCCTGCTCGCGGACATCCGCCCGAGGTTCTCGTTCATCTTCGGTTTGCCCGACGAAGACTGGGACGCCGTGCAGGATACTTGGCGCCTGATCGAACGACTGGAGGGCGTGTCCGTCGGCGTGCACATCCTGACTCCGCTGCCGGGCACCGATATCGGCACCGACCCCGAGAGCTTCGGGATCAAGGTGACGACGGAGCACGGCGTCGGCGATCTCGACATCAACTCCGACGTCATGATCGAGAACGGGTTTCTCAGCAAGGAGCAGATCCGCGAGGCATACCGGCGCGGCGCGGGCCTCGCGGTCCGCGCTGGCCGCCGGAGTGTCGCGGTGAAGAGGATCCTGGCCGGTGAGCGAGTGCCCCCGCTCGGTCCACCTCGGCTGCGCGACGTCGACCGAGCACCTGCGGCGCAGGTCTCCGCGGATCCGGGCGTCGTCACCCTCGGCACGCTGCGCGCGAGCGCGAAGCGACAACGAACCCCGGCCACCAGCGATGGGTGAGGCTGAGACATGCCGGTGACGTCCAGCCCCCGCAGCGTCGAACCTCGGCCCCCGCTCGAGTCGATCACCCTCCTGACGACCTTCAAGTGCAACATCGCCTGCAAGCACTGCGGGTACCGTTCGAGTCCGCGTCGCACCGAGGTGATCGACCTCGACATGGCAAAGGACGCGATACGTACGGCCAAGGAGGCCGGCGCAGGGCTCGTCGCGTTCACCGGTGGCGAGCCGTTCCTCTTTCAGCCGATGCTCCGCGAGCTCGTGCAGTATGCCCAGTCCCACGGGCTGCCCTCGGCGGTGGTGACCAACTGCTTCTGGGCGACGTCGCCCGACAAGGCGACGGCGGTATTGTCAGCCCTCGCCGAGGACGGCCTCGTCGATTTCACCACGAGCTTCGACTGGTTCCACCTGGAGTTCCTCGACGTCGCCCGAATCCGAAACGGTCTGCACGCCGCTGTCGAGCTGGGCATGCGGTGCCACGTCAACGTGGTCGTCACGCGCGAGGGTGCGGTCTGCAAGTCGGACGTCTGCGAGATGCTCGAGCTCGATCCCGAGTGGATCGGTGAGCGAGGCTTCATCGAGGTCAAGGAGCTCAGCCCTGTGCCCGTCGGCCACGCAGAGGACTACGTCCCCGACAAGGACTTCCTGCGCTATGACGAGCGTTGGCTGATCGGGCGCCCCTGCTACTTCGCGCTCCGCAATCCGGTCGTTTCCACCACGGGTGACGTGTACGGGTGCTGCGGCTTCGGAGGCGGGACCGACACCGGGCCATCGGAGCTCCTCAAGATCGGCAGCATGCGCGAACGTCCACTGGACGAGCTGATCGCCGACCTACGCGGCAATCTGCTCTTCAACATGATCGCCAGCGTAGGCCCCAACAGCCTCATCGAGATGGTCAAGGAGCGTTGGCCGGGGACCCTCACGCGGGGCGACTACGTCTTCAACTGCGAGGCGTGCCAGGAGATATCGCGCAACCCCACGCTGAAGAAGCGGATCGGGCAGCTGCTGCGCGAGCTCTCGGAAGAGGCGCGCGCGAGCGACGAGCGAGACCAACTGTGATTCCCTCGAAGACACTCTCCCTCATCACGACGTTCGGGTGCAACGCGAACTGCGCGCACTGCTCGGTCTTCAGCGGTCCGAAGCGGACGGACGAGATGCCGGCGGAGCTCATACGCTCCCTGATCGACCAGGCCGCCGCGGATCCGGAGATCGACATGGTCGCGTACACCGGGGGCGAGCCGACCCTCGCGTTCGACGCCCTCGTGGATCACATGGCCTACGCCTGGGACAAGGGCCTCCTCGCCGGCCTGGTGTCGAACTCGGGGTGGGCTGCCAGTCCGGAGGTCGCGCGTAGCCGCTTCGATCAGATGACGGCGCGCGGGCTCTCCATCTACATCACCAGCGTCGACGAGTATCACCTCGAGTTCGTCGATCTCACCCACATCCAGACCGCGATTCGCGCCGCGCTCGACTTCGGCGTGGAGGTGCACGTCAACCTGTTGTGGACACCGGGCTTCGAGGCGCAGATCCGCGACCTCCCCGCGACGCTCGCGCTCCCCGCGCACGTCATCGACGCCAAGGGCGCCGAAGGGCTCTACGTCTGGATCAACCGACCGAGCCGGATGCGACGTGTGAAGGGCGACATCCCGCAGGGCCCGCTTCCGGTCATCGACGAGCGCGTGGCGCTGCCCTGTGATCACATCAACCGGCACCCGATCGTGGCGGCGAACGGGAACGTGCACATGTGCTGCGGCGTGGCCGATTCCTCGCCCCAGGGTCCAGCGATGTTCTCCGTCGTAGGCAACGCGAACGAGGCGTCGCTAGACGACCTCCTCGCCCGCGGACGCGGGAACCTGTTCTTCAACATGCTTGCGAAGCTCGGACCGTACCGGGTCTACCAGATGGTCCGGGAGATGACTCCGCTCTCGCTGCAAGACGATGACTTCTGCAACGCCTGCGAGGTCTGCGCGCGCATGCAGAAGCCGGACATGAAGCCGCACTTGCTGCGCCTCCTCGAAGGGCTCACAAGCCAGGTCGGCTGACATGTTCGACGCGCTGACCATCCTGCTGACGTTCCGCTGCAACTTCGAGTGTGACCACTGCGTATTTCGCTGCTCTCCGGAGCGCGAGGAGACGATCGATCCGGACCTCGCCCGCGCCACGATCGACGCTGCGACGGCCTACGCCGACCCGCTGGCGCTCGTCACCTTCACGGGAGGCGAGCCGTTCTTGGAGCGAGACCTTCTGCGGACGCTCATCGAGCACGCCGACTCCCGAGGCGTGCGGTCCGGGGTCGTGACCAACGCGTACTGGGCCACCACCGTCGAGCGGGCGAAGGGCGTCCTCGAGCCCTTGCGCGAGCGCGGCTTGTCGGTGCTCACCACCAGCATCGACACCTTCCACCTCGACTTCGTGGAGTCCGTGCGCGTCGCGAACGCCATTCGCGCGGCCCTGGCCCTCGGTATGGAGACGCACCTGAACATCGTCGTGAAGCGTGGCGTGCCCGTCCGCGCCGCGACCGCACACGAGGTGCTCGGGTTGAGCCAGGAGGAGATCGCAGACGTGCACGTCTGCGAGTTCCCACCGACCTTCGTCGGCTTCGCAGCGGACCGGCTACGAGTCACGGACGCGCACCGCGACGCGCTTGCCGTCATCGGCGAGCCCTGCCTTTACGTCCTGCGGAGCGCGACCGTCACTCCGGACGGCTCGGTGTACGGGTGCTGCGGCGTCGGGGGAGCCACCGACCACGGGCCCTCGAGGCTCCTCTTCGTGGGGCGCCTCGCGGAGCGGCCGCTCGCGGAGCTGCTCGACGAGGTCGAGGGCAACCTGCTGTTCAACATCATCGCCAAGCTCGGACCCCACCACTTGCTACAGCTCGCCTCGCGCCGAGATCCGAGCCTCGAGCTGCCCGAGCGATTCGGACATATCTGCGATGTCTGCCAGGCGATAGCCGACGACGCGCACTTGCGACGCGCCGTCGCCGGCGTGCTGGAGGACCTTCGATCGTGACGCCACTCAACGGACGCTATCGTGCCACGACGGGCGACAGGGAACGCGTAGAGGTGCGGCTCGAGCTCTTCGACCCGCCCCGTCCGGGTCGACCCGATGGGATCGTCAGCGGTGACATCCTGGTCTCCGGCGCCTACGTGGCGTTCATGTCCTCGCCGACCAGCGCGCAGACGGGCGCGTCGCTGAGCGAAGCGGGAGGCAAGACGATCGTGGAGGCGCGCGTGAAGTTCGGCGCTCGCAGCTTCAAGTCCGGGCGCTCCGGGAAGATCGAGCTCGACTTCTCGTCGAAGACGGCCGCGACGATGAAGCTCGAGTGCGCGAGCCTCGGCATCGACGAGACGGTCTCCTTGAAGCGCAAGGACCGGTACTTCCGGGACATGACGATCGAGATCGACAAGGTGGCCGCCGCGACCTTCCCCGTGAAGGTCCGTCACAATGGCGAGGATTGGACCCTGGACGGGATCTTCAAGGAAGCAGGCATCAACGCTCGGGTTCGAAGGAGTCAGCGCAGCATCGAGGACAAGGCGGACGGGTGGTCGGAGGCGGACCTCTACGAAGCCCTGCGAAAGTACAGGATGGAGAACCGCGGTCCGTGGCATGTCCACGTGCTCGTGACCTCGCGGCTCGACGAGGCCGAAGGCTCGGATACGCTCGGGTGGATGTACGACGAGGAGCCTTCCCCCGGGGATCCTCCGCGGGAGGGATGCGCGGTCTTCTTCGATGCGCTCAAGGACTACGTCGAGCAGGCACACAGCGACTCGAGCGATGCGGTGCGCGCGAGGGAGTACCTTCTGACGACGGCTCATGAGATTGGACACGCCCTCAATCTCGTACACTCGTGGGTGAAGGGTCGCGCGGATTCACCGTCAGTGATGAACTATCCCGAAGAGTACGACTACGGGCCGGACGCCTACTACACGGACCTGAGCATGCGGTTCGACGACAAGGAGCTGGAACACATCCGCCATCACAGCCGCGAGGTCACCGAGCCCGGCCACGAGCAGGGCACCGCATTCGGCGACGATCCGTTCCGCCGAGTGCCGCGCATTCCGAAGTCGCTGTCGAGACAGGATCCGTCCGCGCGTCGCCAGATCGAGAACATCCAGGCCGCGCGAGTCGGGCACCGCAGCCGGCTCCTTCGGCAGCTCGAGCTCGAGCTCGTTCTCGAGTCGACGACCGTGCTCACCAACGAGCCGCTCTTCGGGGAGGTGAAGTTGAGGCTGGCTGAGGCCAAGCTCGACGCAGACCTGCGTCTGCTGCGGGCGGCCTTCGCTCTCGACTGGAAGGCCGGCCACCTGCTCGTCGAGATCCGGAGGCCGGGCGAGTCGTGGCGTCGAGTTCAGGCGCTGACCAAGCACTGCTCACACGCGCGGACGCGCTCACTCAAGGCTGGCGAGGAGCTGCGCGTGGAGCTGCCCATCGTCGCGACGCGGGCGAAGAAGCCCCTGCTGAGACCAGGCACGTACGAGCTGCGCATCGTCGCGAAGGTCGGGTATCGGAGCTTCATCCACGACGTCCCTTCGCGACCGGTGACGATCACGGTCCGCGCGCCTGCGACCCCCGAGGAGCGCATGGTCGTTCGAAGCCTCGCCAAGCTCGAGGTCCGCAAGTACATAGCGCTCGGAGGATTCGGGGCTGACGTTCAAACGCTCAACGACGTCCGGGACCTGAGCCGCGTGGCGCCGAACCTGACCGGGAGCGCCGCTCGCCTCGCGTTGGCGAGACGGGGGGACCTCACTCAGCGTTCGACGCCGATCACGGGCGTCGACCTCGTCGAGAGGCTCGCGACCGACGCGACCACGGCCCGCTTCCTCGGCAAGCGGACCAAACGCGTGCTTCGCGACCTCAGCCGGAGGCACCCTTCGAGAACATTGCCGCGGTGAGCGCGACGTTCACGAGCAGGTACAGCCCGACGAGCGTGAGCGACGAAACAGAGAGCAGGGCGCTCGTGAGCGAGCGGTCCGCGGTCCGTCCGTCGAGCTCGGCGGTCCTCTTGCGCAACGCGACGCCATAGATGGCGATGCCCGTCGCGACGACGAGCGCGGATACGAGCAAGGCGATGCCGCTGGTCTCCGTACGGACCGTGGCGTGCTTCTCGATGACCGCAGTGACTGAATGAAGCGCAGGGATGGTGAGGATCGTTCCCAGCACATTGCCCATCACATGGAAAGCGATGGCTGGGCCGATGCTCTTGGCGCGCAGCGTGAGCAGCGCGCAGATGACGCCCAGCACGAAAGCCCACGGGAACGCCAGGAAGTGGATGTGCGCCATCCCGAAGAGGAACGAGGACCCCACGACGGCGACGCCGTCGCCCCACGGGCGCAGCGCGCGCAGCACGGCACCGCGGAACAGCAACTCTTCTCCGATTGGTCCGACGATGGCGTTGAGCAGGAGCGCCGAAGCAAACCCGCCGATGGTCGACGTGACCGACTCGGGCGGGGTCTGCGTCGCGCCCATCATCGCCATCGCCCCTCCGAACAACACGCCGAACGCGTTCGCGACGAGCGGGGTCATCACCGCGAGGAGCATGACCGGACCCGCCCAAGGGCGAGAGAAGACAGGCCAGAGCGGCCGCGCGCCCCGAAAGTACGCGAGGGCGCCCACCGACAGGACCAAGAGCCTGACGGGTAGCTCGCGAACCTCCGCCGGAAGCCGATTCGCGACGGTGAACATGAGGACGAGCGTGCCGAAGTATGTGAGCAGGACGAAGCGGACCGCGCGTCGTAGCGGCCGGTGAACCACGACGTCGGTATCCATCAGGCGTTGCTCTACCACGGTCGCCCAGAGTAGAGCCATACGAATGCTCGTCCTCCGGGAGGACCTCGCGGTATCCGTACTCTATGACGACGAGAGTCGCTTCGGGAGCGCGCTGACCCGGCGCGCTGACGAGGTCGCGCGCGAAGTATTTCGTCCGCTCTACCAAGCGATGCTCGGGGAGCGACCGGAGGCGCCGTCGGCGCTGCGGGGCGTGGTTCGAAGACGAGCGGCCTTTCGAGCCGCCACGGAGTCCCTCGGACGCCGCGGGTGGTTGGTTCGGCCCGAGGTGCTGTATCCGGATCCGGCGCGGACGCGACCTGCGGTGCTAACGATCGGCCCCACGCCGGAAGCGCCGTCCTTGTTGCTCGAGGTCGCGCCGAGCCGGTGGCGCGAGATCCACGACGTCGTGGCCGCGCTCGCCACGGTGGGGGTCGAGCGAAGCTCACAGCACCCGGTGGTACGCGCGATGTACGCGCGCGGACTCCTCCGAGAGCAGGAGGCGACTTTGCCGTACGAGGAGGAGGCAGACCTGCGCTTCGTCGGGCACAACACTGCCGTCGTCCGTTCCGCCCGCGCGACGATCGTCACCGATCCGCTCCTGCTCCCCCGTGGTCCCGAGGACCACGACTACGCGCCTCTGCCGCGGGCGAAGCTCGGCCCGGTACAGGCGATTCTCATTACCCATTCGCATGTGGACCACTTCCATCCTGGGTCGCTGCTGCAGTTCGACCGGCGAACGCTCGTGATCGTCCCGCACGTCCCTCGTGAGTCGCTCCTGTCGCCCGACATGGCACATCGCGCGAGAGAGTTCGGCTTCGAGAACGTAGAGATACTGCGGTGGGGTGAGTCTCGTTGGATCGAGGACATAGAAGTCGTCGCGCTGCCCTTCTATGGCGAGCAGCCAACGGTCGGCGTGCGCCTGCACCCCGAGGTGCGGAACTGCGGGAACACTTACTTCGTGCGCACGCCCAAACTGTCGATGGCGTTCCTTGCCGACACGGGACGCGACGAGCGAGGTGACATGCTGACGGACGTCGCGCCGAGCATCCGCTCGCTCGGCCCCCCGGATCTGCTCTTCGTTGGCCATCGGGGTGTCACTCTGAAGCCCGTCGATCTGCTCAGCTCGGATCTCGCCCGCTACTTCTACTTCGTGCCCCCAGAGGCTTGGGAAGAGCCGCAGCAGCTGATGACCACGTCACAGGAGGCCGCCGCCATCGCCGAAGCCACGGACACGAGCTTCGTCGTGCCGTACGCCGCCGGAGGCGCGCCGTGGCACTGGCGACTCGGGCTCGGGCCGAATCTCCACGCGCCGGACTCGGAGAATCCGGACGTGAACCCGTTTCCGGAGCGGTTCGTCGAGTACTGTCGTCCCGGCGGACCGCATCCGTTGGTGCTCCGACCCGGCGACGGGCTCGCCCGCGAGGGCCAGCAGCTGAAGCTGCTACGGACCCGTCCGCACGCGTGGCCGGGGCCCTGAGCGCCGCAGTCGGCGGGCACGTTGCCCTCGACAGCCCTCGAATACCCGGACGACCCGACGCGCTGGGATCCCGCCGAGGCCGCGCCGACGGCCGGCTCGGCTGGAGGGGGCGGCGCGCGGCGTGCTTCCCGCGGGCTCGATCCGCTGCCTCGGTCGGAGGGCATAGGAAACATAAGATCTCGTGGTACTTCCCTCCGTCTGCTCGAACCACACCGTCTGCTTCGGAGAAGCAATGGCTACCGGAGTCGGACACGGGGCGGGGCGGACCGCCTCAGGGCGGCGCGTCGCGGCCGGAGCCAAGATCCCGTGGTATCGGACCAGGTTCATGCCGAGGGGCGGGATCTGAGAGGTCACACGGCGCAGAAAGGTCAACGGGTCGAGAAACAGGTGGGTCTCGCCGGTGGGCTTCGGGTGGCCGAGCCGGAAAGCGACGCGACCGTCTCTGCATAGCTGTACCTGCTGCTCCGCGAACGGCGGGCGACTCACGTGGCGGACCAGGCGCGCGCGGCCGTCGGCGTCGTGGCCGGCGATCGCGACGCCCGCGTGGATCGAGAACCCGCGGTGCGCGGCGGCGGACGTCGTCGACCGACCGACCGGCGGCGTCGACTCCACGACATGGCCATCGGGGAGGAGCCAGCCGGACTTGGGCCACGGCCCCTCCTCCCTCGGGTCGCCTTCTTCCTGGATCAGCCCCTCGGCGTCGATGACACCCTCTCGGATGAAGTACGCGGCCACGCGCTCTGCGACCCGGCTCGAGACCGCGAGGACCTCCTCAGACGTGGGCGGCGAGGCGGGCTCGAAGACCGGGTGGTCGCCACGGTCCACGTACGTCCCGTCGAGCGCGAGTACGTGCGAGTGGACGTGGAGGTTGAGGGCGGCGCCGGATCGGCACATCGGGCAGCACGGCGTCGACGAGGTGGGCGGTCTGGGCCGCGCTGCGCTTCGCGCTGCAGGCCGGGCACACTGCCCTCGCCTTGCAGCTGAACGGCACGAGGCGCTCGAGGGCGCAGTCTGCGCATCGCGTCCGGAGGAAACCGCGGCTCAGGTCGCCGCACCCGAGGTAGGTGACGAACCGGCGCCGGACGTGAGTGGGGAGCTCCACGCCGCGGTCCGGTCTGCGGAGACCTCGACGTGAGCGCCCGGGTGCGCGGTGGTTCGTGACGGTGCGGTGTGCCCGAGCGCAGTTTCGGTTGCGGCCGGACGAGACCCGGCGGGCGGCGTTTGGCTTCTACCTGGGGCGGGCGCTGGAAGCGCATCCCGGGATCGAGCTGTGCGCGGCGGTACAGATGTCGAACCACCTGCACCTGGTGGTGGTGGACCGGTCCTCGGAGCTATCGGGGTTCATGTGCCGGTTCCTTGGGCCTCTGGCGAAGGTGCTGAACGGGCTGGATGGGACACGGGGTCAGGTGTTCGAGCGCCGGTACGCGGCGACGGAGATCGTGGATGACGACGCGCTGCTGGACTGCATCACCTACGTGGTGACGAACCCGGAGGCGGCGGGGTTGGTGCGGACGGACGCGGAGTCGCCGGGGTTGCTGTTGGACCCGCGGGGTCAGCGCGAGGAGCGGTTCGAGCGGGTGCGGTCGGAGGAGTACGCGCGGGCGGTGGCGTCCGCGGCGGCGCGCGGGGACGGGGAGACGGTGGCTGAGGCGGACTTCACGGATGTGACCTGGGTTCGGGTGGGCGGCGCGCTCGAGGCCGAAGAGCTGGCTGACCTGGCTGCGCGCGTCTTGGCGCGCCGGACGAAGCTGCGGGCGGCGCGTAACGGGCGTCCAGTGCTGGGGGCGCGGCGGGTGGTGCAGGAGGACGTGTTCTCGGCGCCGGCGCACCCGAAGCGGAGTCCGATGCCGCTGTGTCACGCGAGCACGGGGGACTTGTGGTTGGCGTTTCGCGAGGGATAGCGGGCGGTTCGCGAGGGATGGCGGCGGTTCGTGTGGGCGTATCGCGCGGCGTCTGCGGCGTTCCGGGAGGGGGACTTCGGGACGGTGTTCCCGGACTTCAGCTTCCGGCCTTGGACGCCACCTCTTTGAGGGGTGGCGGCTCACGATGTCGACGAAGGGACCGAGCAGGGAGCTCGGGATGGTGGGGTGCGTGCTTCAGTGGGCGCTCGGGTTGGTATAGAGGGTGCCTGGGGCCGCGAACGCGATGGCGACGGCGTGGGGCAGCGCGGGGGCGCGTGGGGTTCAAATCACATAGGGGACGCCTCTGGGGCTTGGGTGAAATGCGCAAGCAAGCTTGCGATAGTGGGTGGCACCCAAGTCGCCCCAAGTCGCCCCCACCCAAGTCGCCCCAAGTCGCGCACCCAAGTCGCGTGGGCGGCACCCAAGTCTGGCCCAAGTCTGGGTGCGATGGGCCTCGTCAGAACACCACAGATCCGCTGCAACTCTCGCGGCTGGTGAGTGCGCTGAACGAGAAGGTGTTGGGCCCTCGGGCCAGCGAGACCCGGCGCGGCCCCTTGGTGAAGCTCAGCGGATTGCCGGTGGGCCGGATGAAGTTGCGATAAATGGTGCGCGTCGCACCGCTGAATGCGCGCTGGTCCATTTGGACGCGCCAGTCGGCATAGTGCGGCTGGTTCCGCGGCTGGGTGACGGTCAGCTTCACCTTGACCAACCCCCGATCCACCTTGGTGACGGCGAAGGACCAGTGAGCGGGCCGGCGCCAACCGGGCACGCCGCCCGAGCATTGGCCCGACGCGACGACTTGGGCGCCCACGCTGGCCCCGCCGATGTCGTCGGCGGTGAACAGAGCGTCGTCGATCACCGTGCTAGCCGCCTCCAACTCTTGGCCCGGTTCGGCGCTGGATAGGGCGTCCGACGAGGGCTCGCTGGCCTCTTCGCTGCCGCCGCACGCCCCGATAACGGCGGCGAGCAACACCGGCGTCCATCGCCGGGCCAAAGAGGGTATGAGTGCGTTATCGATGTATCTCACGAATATGTCTCCTTCACCCGCGCGGGTGACGGTCAGGGCCCCGTGGGGGCGTTGTCACGGCGCGTCGCACGCGCCATCGTTGGTGGTGATGATGAAGCTCGGCAGACTGTTCAAGCTGACGTCCAAAGTCCCGGCGGGCGACGTGGAGACGCGCTGCACGTCACCACGCCGCCGCGCCAGCTTGGAGATGCAGTACTCACCGCCTTCGCCGCTGGTGGGGATGGCCACGTCGACGCGGGCATCGCGAGCGTGCCAGGCGACGAAGCCGCTCATCGCTTCGGGCGCGTCGCGACGGAAGGGGAACACGAAGACGAACGGGTCGCCGAGATCGATGCGGGCGCCGATGTTGGTGCCGGTGAGTTGACGGGCGTAGTGCTGCACGGCGCGCCACGCGTCGGTGGGTTCGAGGGTGCTGTTGACCACCATGCCGAACCCCTGGCCCAACTCGTCGGGTCGCCGCCAGGTGAACAGGGTCACGAACGCCACCCGCCGCAGCGCCAGCATATGAGTGAGGCCGCGCTGCAGATACTTCGCGCGGTCGAAGTCGCGGAGCACGCAGGCCACTGTGTTGCCGCCATCTTCGGGCGCTCGGTCGCACACGTCGTGCACCTGATAGCCGTACTCGGTGACGCCGAGCGCCAGCCGCTTGCGCGAGTCGGTCCGCGCGACGTGGTCGGGATGATCGACGATGGCCGCCACGGCTGTGACGATGTCGACCACCCCCACCTCGAGGCCGGTGGGATTGTCGGGCCCGTCGGTAAAGGTGTCGTAGGGGTGAAAAGTGAGTCCGTCGTAGACATCTTCCAGGTTCTGGAGCCCGGCGGGTCCAGGAAAGTCGAAGCTGAGGATGCGCTCCAGAAACTCGGCGGCCTTGTGCGGCCGCCCGACGCGCCATTGCCACGCTCCCGCGGCCAAGCCCGTCAGGTAGAGCGGTGCGCTGCGCGCTCGACGCTGCACGTCGGGATCGTCGTGTGCGGCGGCGCGTACGGCGCGGGCGGCGGCGCGGGCCAGCAACTTGTATTGTTCGGCGTTGGCGAGGTGATCTTTCTCGCGGGTGCGGCACACGTTGTAGAAGCCGCCGTTGGGCTCGTTGCCGATCTCGAACGCGATGTTCACCGAGCGACCGACGCGGTCCACGATCTGCCGCTCCGCTAGGTGCACGGCCGCGTGGGCCACGAAGTCGGCGTAGCCGGCGAACTCGGCGGTGGTGTGCGGGGACAGTCCTTCCAGCCGATCGCTGGTGCTGCCATCCGCCCCGCACGCGACCTTGGGGTCGTTGTCCTCGGCCGCGACGTACAACGGGTTCGAGCTCCCCGGGTTCATCTGGAGGACGTACGAGAAGCCGTAGCGCTCGCCGATCTCCAAGTAGCGATCGAGCAGGGCGTCGAGGCGTGCGTAATCTCCGCGACTCCCTACTTCGAGCTTCCGCCAAAACAAGGCGGTGCGCAGCGCACGCGCCCCGGTCTGGACGATCAGCTCGGCGTCGGCGTCGATCTCGGGTCCCTCCAGGACATTGCCGTTGATGGCGTAGCCGAGCCGGGCCGGCGTGACCTTGTTGCCGCCGGCAAAGGGGATGAACCAATCCTGGGCATTGGAGAGTTCGGCGGTGACCCAGTCCGGCGGCCCCTCGCCCGCGGACGGGTTCAGTGACTCGCCCTGACAGGCCGCCGTGGACAGGCCGATGCAGAGGATGGTGGACGTGAGCCGGGTCATGATGGGCCTCCTTCGCGTAGCGCGGTGGGTCGCACCGCGTCCCAAGGTGTGCCGTTGAATGGCGCGAGCGCCCGGCGCCTTCATCGGCGTAAGCGAGTCGTCATCGTCGACGCGGGGTGACCCTGCGCGCGAATTGGGTCGAGGCCTCGTCACAGATGCCGGCCTTTCGTACTCTCATTCTTCGATGGCCCATCCCCCCGCCCACGCCGAGGATGCCCTGGCGACGCTGGCCGCGCGCGCGCTGAACGGAGAGGCTCGGGCGGCCGAGGATCTGTGCAGGTCCCTGCAGGGTCCGCTGTACCGCCTCGCCGCCCGCCTGCTGCGCGACCCGGAGGACGCGCGCGACGCCACCCAGGAGTCCCTGATTCTGGTGATCACACACCTCTCCACCTTCCGCGCGGAGAGCCGGCTCATGACATGGGCCTATGCGATCGCGCTGCGCCACATCCTGCGTTCGCGTCGGCAGCGGGAGCGGCGCGCGAGCCGGCTCGCTCTGGAGTTCAAGATCCGCGCCGGCATGCTCCTGACCGAGCGCGACGCGGTGCCGGAGGGCGAGACCGCGGTCGCGCGGCGGGAGACGTGTCTCGGCTGCACGCGCGCGATGCTCCAGTCCCTCAGCCTGGAGGAGCGGGCCGCCATCGTGCTCAGCGAGATCCTGGGCGCCGACGACCAACTGGGCGCACAGCTGACCGACGTCCCCGACGCCACCTACCGCAAGCGCTTGTCGCGGGCGCGGGCCAAGTTGCGGCCGGTGATGGAGGACTTGTGCGGGCTGACGTCGTCCGCCAACCCATGCTCGTGTGACCGGCAAGCGCGCGCCAAGCAACGGCTGCGCATGAGTCCGCGGCCCGCGCTGCCGATCATCGCCGACCGCGAGGTGGTGACGGCCGCCGAGCGGCTGGGCGAAGTGCGAGCCTTGGGCGCCATCTTGGCCGGGCCGGCCGCGCTGGCGCCGCCCGAGGAGCTGTGGTCGCGCGTGCGGAGCCACCTCGCGCCTGTCCTCGATGCCCGCTGAGGCGCCGGTCATCTTGCGCGCGCGCAGCTCGGCGTCCATGATCACCGACGCCGCGAAGGCATCGTGGAGGGTCGGGGCACCGAGCGGCGCGTGTGCAATGGCGTCCGCGGCATGGGCGGCCGTCGCCCACAGCGCGACCAGTCCGACGGCAGTGGAGCTCCCCACCACGTACGCCCGCACCAGTCCCGGTCGATCCGCCACCGCGGCGCCGAGGGCCGCGGCGTCGTTGTCGCGCGGCCACAGCGTGAGCGTCGCGGTCGCCGGATAGGACGCGGAGCGCTCACCCACCGGTTCACCGTCGAGCCACGTCGTCCCCTCCACGACGGAGATGACGTCGAGCAGCACGAGGTCGGGATCACTGCCGCGTTGCTCGCGGATCCGATCTCGCCAGGCGGATGAATAGTAGGCCTTGGCCGCGCTCCTCGACCGCCACGTGTACACACCTCCGAACCGGCCATCCTCGGTGAGGATGAAATACTTGGTGTCCAGCCCCGCGATTGCCTCGTACTCCGGCACCGCCGCGCGAAACCGCGATCGGACCAGGAAGTCCGGCGCGTACCACGGCGTACGCACCCGCACGATGCCGATGGTTTGGCCCTCCCCGGCGCGGACCAGCGATGAGCGCGCGGTGGTCCCGTACGTGGGCGCCGCGCAGGCGGTGAACGCGGTCGGCATCAGGATCCCCGCCCACAGGACGAGACGAGAAAGGGAGTTGGACGCATTGGACTTTTTCAAGATGGTCTCCTGTTCCTTCGGAGACATGAGGGTGGCCGGTTGTGACCGGGTCCGCGCGCTCCGCCGCGCCGCCCGCTCGCATCAGGGCACATCCAGCCGGGAACGGGGCGACCTCCGCCCGATTCCGCGGCGCGCGCGCTCGCGGTCAGACCCGAGGCCGCAGGTAGCCGACCAAGGCGCGCAGCACACGCGCCTCCAGATCTTCGGCGTCGGTGGGCGGCGGGCCATCGGGATCCACCAGCCCGCGCACCATCACCACCAGATCGCGCGCGGCATCCGCCGGCAGATCGGCCGGCAGCTCCGACCTGTGGTCATCCAGCAGCCGCTCGATCACGCCGGCGAGGGCTTGGACGTCTTCGCGCGCCTCGTCGGCCAACGGCAGCCGGCGCTCCTCCTCGTCGAGGAGCGAGGTCAGCGGACCGCCCTCGAGCTGCTGCGCGACCGCGCCGGCCGCCGACGCGCGCAGCGCGTCCCGCAGCGGTCGGTCCGCCAGCGCCGCCACCTGCGCGGTGAGGACCCTCAAGCGATCGGCGCGCGCGCGGGCGACCAAGGCCGCGAGGATCGCCTCCTTGCTGGGGAAGGGCCGATAGGAAATCCAAGGCCGGTCTCCAGATGTCCTTCGCCCCAATCGAGGGCTTCTGCGGGTAATCCGGGTGCCTTCAGCCCTTGGAAGGCTGCTCTTGGGCCCGATTCGCCCCCCGCGGGCTCGGATGATCGACGGCGCAGGCGGGCGGAGGTCGTGGTCTGAGCCAGCGAAGGCGAGGGTCTGCAGCCCCGGCGCTCGGCCAGGGGAGGGGGACGGAGCGGTTGGGGGTCAGCTCGCGTCGGCAGCGTGAGCGGCAGCTGCGCATTCGGTGGGGCCAGCGCGCCCACCGGATAGATGCGTCGGGTCCCGATCCAGGTGGCCGCATGTGGGTGCAGGATAGCGCCCACCGGCTTGAGCGCTCCCGCGCAGGCGGAGCAGACGCGACCGTCGGCGTCGACGCCCGAGGGGGCGCAAGCCGCGGCAAGCCACCAGGCGTCGTCGCGCTCGGCGGCCACGGGCTCGTCGTCGAGATACCCGTGGCGGCGGAGCCAGCGCTCAAAGCGCCGGAGGACCTCGGCTTCGATGGCGTTGAGGTCGGCGGGAAGGCCCGGGTCGTCGATGAACTCGAGGCCATCGTCCTCTGTCTCGATGTAGGCGCCGTCGAGGACCAGCACGTGGAGGTGGGCCGGCCTCCGGAACCCCGCAGTCCAGATAGCGCTCCACGGCGTGCTGCACGAACCCGGGGATCGTGCCCCATCCTCGCCCACCGATTCGAGGAGCTTGGGCCATCCGGCGCGCACCAGCGCGTGCAGCACGCCGTCTCGAGGCGCTCGGGGTTCGTACACCGCCCGCACGCGGCCCGGCCATCGCCAGGTCCGTGCCAGCCAGCTCCGCGTACGTCAGCGACTCACCCGCGTCCGGATTTCGGACGAGGTCCGGATTTCGGGTGGCCTATAGCCCCGCAGCCAAGCGACCGGAGGCGTGGGGCGCAGGTCAGGTTGCGCGCCTGACCTCGCCGCGTCGCCGCAGCCCCCACGCCGCCAGGCCCGCCGCCACCGCCACCACCACCACGCGCAAGATCCGCAACCGGACCTCCTCGTCCGGCGCCCGGTTCACGTTGTCCAGGTGGGCGCCCGCGTGGATGGCGATCGCGAGCCACACCCCGCCCCCGCTCCGCTCCAGGAACCAGGCGATGATCACGCTGTACAGGGCCAGCTCCACCACCGCGATGCCCAGCTTGTCGGCCAACAGGGCGCCGGTCTGGAGGTCGAAGGACATGCCCAGGTGCCACACGCCCCACACGACTCCGATGAGCAGGCTGGCCTGCACCGGGCCCCAGCGCCGGGCCAGCCGTGGGTAGGCGAAGCCGCGCCAGCCGAGCTCCTCGCCCACCGAGAAGAAGACCAGGGCGAGCACGTGCGGGGGCAGCGTGGGCGGGTAGAACCACCGGGCCGGGTGGCCTCCGAGGGCCAGCTCCAGGAGGTTCGCCACCTGGTGGAGCGCCCCCACCGTGACGAGCCCGGCCAGCGCCCAGCGCCACTGGATGGGCGACCCCAGGCCCCAGGCTCGGACCAGGAAGGCGCGGAGCGGGCCCGCCGACCTCGGGACGAGCTCGGGGTCCTGCGAGCGCGGGCCTCGGAACCACGCCGCCACGATCACCGCGGCGAGCGCGGGCCCGAACGCGCCGAGGCCCCCGAGGGCCATGGCGAACGGGGGCATCGGGTCGCCCCGCACCAGGGCCAGGACCCCGGGCGCGTCGAGGCCCCAGGTGATGACGCAGGCGAGCGCGAAGAAGAGAAAGACGTGGCGAACCACGGCGCCCAGACAACCACCGGTGGAGGCAGGTTCCCAGGGGCGCGGAGGCCCCGGGCGTGTTGGCGGATCGGAGCCTGTCGCCCGCGGCCTCGAGCCTGAGACCTGGCTCTGAGGCCTGTCGCCTGGAGCCAGTGCAACGCGGTCGGTGTCAGGCATCAGAGACAGGCATCAAGAGACAGGCATCAGAGACAGGCATCAGGGTCCAGCCTTCGGGCCCCAGGCTTCAGGTGCCCCAGGCCCCAGACGGCCAGGTGGGCGGACTCGGGTCCCCCAGGCGCCGTGGTCGCTTGACCCCCGGGGCGCCCTCCGACACACCCACCCGGTGCGCCCCTTGAGCCAGCGCCCCAGGACCGAGACCCGGGTGGTGTTCGCGGACATCGACGACACCCTCACCACCGAGGGCCTGATCACCGCCCCGTCCTTCTCCGCCTTGTGGGCCCTGCACGACGCCGGGATCGCGGTGGTGCCGGTGACCGGGCGGCCCGCGGGGTGGTGCGACCACATCGCGCGGATGTGGCCGGTGGCCGGGGTGGTGGGCGAGAACGGGGCCTTCTACTTCCGTTATGACGCAGCAGGTCGAACTCTGACCCGGCGCTTCGTGCTCGACGAGACCACCAGGGCCGGGCTGCAGGATCGGTTGCGGGCGATCCGGGATCGGGTGCTGGCCGAGGTGCCGGGGGCGGCGGTCGCCTCGGACCAGGCCTACCGGATCCACGACCTCGCCATCGACTTCTGCGAGGACGTCCCGCCCCTGGATCGGGCCGCGGTGGACCGGATCGTGGCCATCTTCGAGGCGGCGGGGGCCACCGCCAAGGTGTCGAGCATCCACGTGAACGGCTGGTTCGGCACCTACGACAAGCTCGGCATGATGAAGACGTTCGCGGCCGAGGTGCTCGGGCTCGATCTGGACGATCCGGCCGACCGGACCCGCGCGGTCTATGTGGGCGACTCGCCCAACGACGAGCCCGCGTTCGCGTTCTTCGAGCACGGGGTGGGGGTGGCCAACGTCCGGGACTTCGAGGATCGGCTCCGGGCCCCGCCCGCCTGGGTCACCGAGGCCCGGGGCGGCGAGGGCTTCGCGGAGCTGGCCGAGCACCTGCTGGGATAGTGGGTCCGTAAAAGGGCCAGGTTCTTGCGGGGCCCACCGGCTCCATGTTCAATGCGGACCTCGGGTCCTGAGATGCTTGTCTTCACCGTAGCGAGTCAAAAGGGCGGCGTGGGCAAGACCACGGTGGCCCTGAACGCGTCCTTCGCGCTGGCGCGGAGAGGGTGGCGCACCCTGGTGGTGGACACCGATCCCGCCGGGGCGGTCGGCCTGTCGCTGACCCGCCGCATGGCCGAGGCCCCCGGGCTGGCCGAGTACGTGGGCCGCACCCGGGCCCTGCGCGACGTGATGGTCCAGACCAAGCTGCGGGAGCTCTCGATCCTCCCGGTGGGCCGCGTGCAGGTCGAGGACGCCATGGGCTTTCAGAACCTGCTCGCCGACGGGGCGGTGCTCGGGCGCTTCCTGGCCGAGCTCCAGGATCGCTTCGACCTGGTGGTCTTCGACACCCCGAGCGGCTTCAGCGGCTCCACCCTCGGCGCGATGCGGGTGAGCCGCCACGTGATCTGCCCGGTGCAGGCCGAGCCGATCGCCGCTCGGTCGGCGGTGCGGATCCTCGAGGTCATCGGCGCGATGCGGGAGCGCGGAGCCCACGTGGGCCTGCTCGGCTTCCTCGTCACCATGCTCCAGAACGGGGACGCCAGCTCCATGGCGGTGGCCGAAGACCTGTGGCGCAGCCTCCCCAAGGAGCTGATCCTCGACACCACGGTGCCGCGCGACGGCGCGTTCCTCGAGGCGAGCGCGGCCGGGGTGCCGGTGGGCCTGCTGCGCCGCCGGGCGCCGCCCGCTGCCCTGATCTTCGACCAGCTGGCGGCCGAGCTGGAGGCGCGGGCGGGCCTGACCGCCTCCCGGGAGGGGCAAGATGAGCCGATCGCTCTCGTGGATTGATCCCAGCACCCTCCGGTCGGCCCTGGAGCGCGCCTCGGGCACCCCGCGGGCGCGCACGTCCGTCCCCGAAGCGCGCAGCACCGGGCCTGGACCCCAAGGCGCAAGCGGAGCGCGCAGCCGGGCGCAGCCCGGCGCAGAGGGGTGGGACGGCTCCGCCGGCCCGGGACCCCAGGGGCTGGCGCCGCCGAGCGCGCTGCCGGTCACCGCGCCGCCCCCCCGGCTGCCGGTACCCCCGCCCACGGAGGCCCCGCACCGCATCGAGCTGAGCTTGCCAACCCGGGCCGGGACCCTCGCCGAGCGCATCCGGAACCTCGCGGTGTGGGTGGAGTCCGAGCTGTCGCCCACCCGCTGGTACCTGGCCGACGCCGAGGGCATGGCCCTGCACTCCGCCGGCACCACCGAGACCCAGGTGGTCACCGCGGTGGCCCTCGCCCGGGCCCTGCGGCCCCTGCGCGGCTTCCTGGGCACGTCCCAGGTGGGCGCGGCGGCCCTCGAGCTCGACGGCGGGCGCACGCTGCACACCCTGTGGTGCGACACCTCGGTGGGCCGTGTGTCCATGGGCCTCGAGGATCCCAAGCACATGTCGCAGGAGATCCTGCACGGCCTCCGGGCGGCGATCCGCGCGGCGCTGGAAGACTGAAGGAAGACTTGCAATGAGCAAAGAGGACATCGGTCGAATCGCGCTCGGCGCGCCTGCGTTACAGCAGGTGGTGCTGGTGTCGCTGCCGGACTGCCTGCCGGTGAAGCAGTGGACCCGGAGCGAAGGCCGCGACAGCGAGGCGGTGGCCGCCCACATGGGCAGCCTCTTCGGACAGGCGGTGGACACCGCGCGGGCCTCGGCCGCGCGCGGGAAGGCGCTCGCGGTCACGATCGAGACCGAGGACGCGGTGCTCATGATCCGGCCCCTCGGGCCCGACGCCGCCGCCGGCTTCGTGTTCGACCGCAGCGCGCCCATGGGCCTGGTGCGGATGCAGGCCCGGCAGCTCTCCGGCCACCTGGCGAACATCATCCCCGCGCCGCGGGAGTCCCAGGACCTGAGCGCCACCCCCGAGCGGCAGACCCGGGATCTCGCGCCGCACGTCGAGGGCGCGGCCGAGACGATCATCGCACCCGCCCGGCCCTCCGTGGTGCCCACCTCGACGCCCGCACGGGCGGGCGAGGCCCCCAAGACCTCGAGCGCCCCGCGGCCCCGCGCGGTGCGCCTCTTGGAGTTCTTCAACCGCTACGCGCCGGATCCGCACGCTTCGACCCTGCGCCTCAGCCTCCGCACCGGGATCGGGGTCGAGCAGCTGGCCAACCCCGAGGCCCTCAGCGAGGACCAGGTCGAGGCGCTGGCGGTGGCCGTCCGTGACATCCTCGGGCAGGAGCAGCTGGGCTTCTGAGGCTGGGGGAACGCATGGACAAGGACATCATCGTCGAGCATCGCAGCCACCTGTTGGGTCACGGGATGAACTTCGTGGCCAACATCCCGACCGTCTTCCACTGCCACCACTTCAACCTGTTCTGGGACCAGACCATCGACGACGCGCTGGGCCACGAGCTGAGCTGCCGCATCCGCACCGCGGCGGCGCGGGAGGTCTTCCACGACATCCTGGCCGGCCTCGTCACCAGCGCCGGCGCCTCGACCCCCGAGGAGCGCCTGGAGCTGGCCCGCACCGTCTTCGCCGCCTTCGGGCAAGGCGCGTTGACACTGGACGTGAGCGCGGCGGGCGGCGCGGCCCTCGGCCGACCGCTCCACTACAGCCACACCTGGCTCGAGAAGTACGGCGGCTGGATCCGCCGCAACACCCCGGCCGACGCGCTGGCCGCCGGGTTCGCGGCCGCCGCAACCGAGGTTGCGTTCGGGCTCCCCCGGGAGTCGGTGCAGGCGGTGGAGCACAGCTGCGTGGCCCGCCGGGACCGGGAGTGCACCTTCGAGCTGAGCGTGGGCGATGCCACCTCGGTGGCCGGGCCGATGGGCCGGCTCCAGGTTGAGCGCGCCATGACCGACCCCGTCCAGGGCCTCCTCGAGGACCAGGTCGCCCCGATCGAGGCCGGTCTGCGGGAGTTCAGCCGGGGCATGCTCGGCGACGACCGCGGGCTGATCCAGGCCTTCGGCCTCTTCGCCACCCAGACCCCGAGCACCTACTACAACCGCTCCGGCTACGATGCCCTCCGGCACGTCAACCGCACCGCGCCGCAGTCCGCGCCGGTGATGAAGGCCCTGTTGCGCGAGGCGGGGCACGTCTGCGTGTTCAGCACCTTCGGCGGGGTCCTCCTGTCTCCGGAGTGGGAGGCGATGGTGGGCCCCATCCGCGGCGAGCCCGACGAGATCCTCGCCGGCTCCCTCGCGATCGCCCGGGCCCTGGGCTTCGGGCACTGGTGCGCGGGCGAGTTCGAGCCAGGCCAACGCCTCGTCCTGCAGACCCCGGGCGGCTACGAGTCGGCGTACTACGTGAGCCGAGAGGGCCGGGCGACCGAGCCCATGTGCTTCGTCCTGCAGGGGGCGGCCCTGGCCATCATGCAGCTCATCGAGCGGGTGCCGTGGGCCGAGCGCCCCACCCTCAACCAGGAGTTCTACAACCAGCTCTTCCGCAACGGCCTGCCGTGGCAGGCGGAGGAGACCCAGTGCGTCTCGCGCGGCGACCCCATGTGCGAGGTGGTGGTGAGCCGCCGCGAGCCGGGCAACGGCGTCCTGTAGCCCGTGCTCACCCGCGACGCCAGCTGCACCCGGGACCTCCTGTGGCGGCTGGAGCTCCCGGCGGGCGATGACGCAACCCAGCTTGCCGATCGCCTCGCCGCGTCGGGGTGGCGAGATCGCTCACTCCTCCCGATCCTCCGCGACCTCGAGGGGCCGGACGGCCACCGGGTGGTGATCGTCCCCCGCACCGGGCGGGTGCAGCTCCGGATCTGCTACGTGGTGCCGCCCGACGCACGCGCCGGGGCGGCGGCCCGCCTCGCCGCAGCGCTCAGCCAACCGGGCTGAGTCAGAGGTTCTGCTCCAGGCCCTTCTGGAGCCCGCGCAGCACTCGCAAGGTGAATTGCACATCGATCCGACGCGGCACCACCACCACCACCGCGAACAGGCCGCCCGCGATCACCCGGATCAGGTGGTGGTTGTGGCGCGCGGTCAGGACCACCTCCTCGAGGTAGCTCGGCGACTCCACGGGGATGCCGCGCCCCTGGCGGATGCGAGTCTCGATCGTGGTGACCTGCGGGCCTCGGAAGAGCTCGCGGGTGTAGCGGGCGAGGAACGCCTCGAAGTCGGGCGGGAACTGCGCGCTGCTCTGCATCCCCACCATGACCCCGTCTTCGAGGTCCACCAGCGCGGCCGCCACGCAGCCGGGCACCTCGGCCACCACCGCCCCACAGAGGGCGTCGAGCCGCCGGTCATCGGGGGTGAGGGGGACCTCGAGGTCGGCGATCCACGGCGACGGGATCGAGCTGTCGTCCGGGGGCCCCACGGCGAGCTCGGGGGCCTCCTCCGCCGGCTCCGGCTCGGGCAGCGGGTCGTGCGGCATGAAGTCCGAGTCGGTGAGCTCCAGGCGCTCCTTCGAGACCTGCGCCGCCAGCCACTCCCCGGTGTCGAACAGGCGCTCGTCCCGGACCCGGGCCGCGTCCAGCACCACGTTCTGGAACGGCCGGTCGATGGTGCGGGGGTGCTCGGGATCGTAGGGGAGGGTCCGCAGGTCACCGGAGCGGGCCTCCAACATGTGGTGGAGCACCTCCTCCCCGGTGCGCTCGCCCCGCTCGGCGTGCACGATGTCGCCGTCCTCGAACCAGATGCGGGTCGGCGGATCGCCCCCGAGGTCGAGCACCGCCGAGCGCCGGTTGATGTGGAAGACCTGGAGGAGGTCTACGAGTGAGATACCAGAGAGGTGGCCGGTGAAGCCCACCTCGTCCAGGCCGCGGGCGATCGCGGTGCGTACGTCCTCATCTGAGAAGCCGGGTCGCAGGGTGGGCCAGCGGGTCACCGAGCCGTTGACGCCCTCGCCTGCCAGGAGCACTCCCGCGTTGCGCGCGAGGAGCGACGGGCCGTCGGACTCGAGGGCGGCGGAGACCACCAGCAGGGCGGTCGGGTGGCTCGCGAGGTGAGCCTCGGCCTCGGCCCGGGTGGCACAGCGGGTGATGAGGCGGTCCGACGCAGAGAGCGCTGCGCTCAGTCGAGCCGCGCGGTCGTCGTCGTCGTCCGCGATGAGGATGGTGTGGGCGCCCACCGACGAGGGGGAGTCTACGCAAGGGTCCGGGGGGATTAGAAGGGGGCCTCAAGGGGGGAAATCGGGCCCGCCGGCGTCATACCCACCTGAGATGCCGTCGCCCCGCCAGACCCCACCGAGGGCAGGCGCCCATCAGTGGCGGGTGCCGACCGCGGTGGTCCAGCGCTCCTCCAGCCTGCTGCTGGCCTCTCGGCTCGCCGACGCGCGCCGGCCGACCCTCATCCGGGTCGGTCCGTACGACGTGCTCCGGCCCCTCGTGCAGGCCCCCGGGGTGTTCCTGGCCGAGGCCCGGGGCCCCAACCAGGAGGCGACCCTCCTGCAGATGGCCGCCCTCAGGGCGACCGTGAACGACGAGGACGTGCTGGGCCGGCGCTACCTCGAGCGGACCCTGGCCCAGGAGACGGCGGCGCTCTTCTCGGACGGCTTCGAGGTGATGGCCCACGGCGGCGCGTCGCGGTCCGACGGGGTGCGGGTGCTGTTCTGGGCCCTGCCCTGGCGCCCCGAGGCCGAGCGCCTGGGGAGCGCCCCGATGTTCGTGGAGGGCTCGGAGCACCTGGTGGTGCTCGCCCGGAGCCTCGCCCAGCACCTGGCCCGGCGGCACGTCGTCGGGGCGCTCGAGCCGCTCCTCACCGAGCACACCGTGGTGATCCACCACGACGGGGCGGTCCCCCTCGCGGTGCCGATCTCGGTCCCCGGGCCGTGGCTGGCCCCCGAGTCCCGCCCGCCGCGGCGCGCCCCCGAGGAGCAGCGCACCGGCAAGCTGGAGCGCTCGGGCGACCTGTGGCGCCTGGGGCACCTGCTCGCCGCCCTCGCCCAGCCCTTCAGCACCGTGCCCCAGGGGATGTCGCGGCTGATCGCCCGGCTGATGGACATCGATCCCGCCAAGCGCCCGCCCCGAGCCACCGAGGTGGTGGTGGAGCTGGACGCGATCCACGCCGACCTCGCCCGCGGCCTGCCGATGGTGCCGCTCGAGGAGACCCCCACCATCTCGTGGGAGGAGCTCCCCGCCGCCGACCTCGGCCGGCTGATGCTGAGCGCCCTCGGCCAGACCACCCCCGCGCCCTCCCCCGACACCGACAGCCTGGTGACCCTCCAGGACATGCCGGTGGCGGTGCTCGCCGCGGGCCGGGTCAGCCCCGCGGTGAACGACACCCCGATGCTCGACCAGGTGCCGCCCTGGGCCTTCTTCTTCGAGCTGGACGAGCTGCGGCGCTTCATCCGGCTGGTCGCGGCGGACCTCACGCGCCGGGAGCTCGACTTCCTCTTCGGCACCGGCGTCGTGCAGCTGGCCCTGCCGGAGGGCGGCTCGTTCTACTACCTCGGGCTGGTCCAGCTCGCCCACGTCTGCCATCGGGCGCCGCCGGATCGCTGGCCGGAGCTGATCGCGTCGGACTTCGATGGTCTGCTGTCTGCCACCGCCCAGGCCCCCGCCCGGCGCGCCTTCCACTCGGTGGACGAGGGCGGGCAGGACACCGTGCTCCTCGCGACCCAGGGCCCCGAGGCCACCCTGGCCGATGGCGAGGCCGGCCCGACCCTGATGCTGCCCTCGGTCGAGGCCCTCGCCCCCGCGCCGACCCCGGTCGTCCGCGCCCCCACCCCGGCCGTCCGGGCCCCCAGCCCAGCCCGCCCCGCGCCGCCCGCGCGCCCGAACATCACCACCACCACCGAGGTCCCCGCCCGGAGCCGGACCCCGGCCTACGTCCTCGGGGGCGCGGTGGCGCTCCTGCTCTTCGTGGGCCTGGTGGCCGGGGCCCGGAGCCTCGCGAACCGGGCCCCCACCCACCAGGTGCGGCTCGAGGACCGGGTGGACGTCCTCACCGACCCGGTCCACGCCACCCTGGTGGCGGAGGCGGACGGGCGGATCCTCGGCCGGGCCCCCCAGCGCTTCTGGGTGGGGCCCGCGGCGGGGGCGGCGGTGCTCGTGACCGCGCCTGGCTACCTCCCCCAGCGCGTCCAGCTCCCCGCCCGCGGCGAGGTGATGGTGCGCCTCGCCCCGCGCACCGCCGGGGTGGAGCGCTGCGCCCTCGACCTCGGCCCGGACGAGCAGGCCCGCTTCGAGGGGCTCGGGGCGGGCTGGAGCGGCGCGCGCCTGGTGGTGGAGGGGGCCGCGGTGGTGCGCTCCAGGGCCGGGGAGGCGCCGGGCGCCTGGCTGGTCCAGTGCGGGGCGGGCCGAGTCGACCTCGAGCCCCGGCCCCTGCCCTGGGTGAGCCTGCTGATCGAGGCGGAGCCGGCCCGGGTCGAGGGGCGCACGGTGACCCCGGCTCAGCCGGCCGAGCTGGCCGGAGCCTTCACCCGGGTCCAGGTGGGGGCCGAAGAGGCCTGGGTACCTACCCTGAGCCCAGTACGACTTACCCCGTAACTGTCGCACCCCCTCAAGTTTTGGGCGAGGCGGCCGATAACTCACGCCCGTCGAGAGACGCGGGTTCACCGTGGAGAGCCAGCTCCTACCCATGCCCACCGCGCTGTGGGTCGACTGCGCGCCCGTCGAGGGGGAGCGGGCACCCGCGTACCCGCCGCACCCCCGCTGTCATTGGCTCCGGCTGCGGGACGTCGAGGCCAGCCTCCGCCTGGCCGAGACCCACCGGCCCGCGGTCGCGGTGGTGACGGACCGCCTCGACGGCGCCGATCCCCTCACCCTGGTGGCCCGGCTCAGCGGTCTCGGGATCCCGGTGGTCTACATGCACTCCGGGGACGACGAGGCGGGCGAGCACGCGGTGGCCCAAGGCGCGGTGGAGCATGTGCCGGTGGAGCGGTGGGGGTCTGCGTCCTTCCACCGCCTGGTGGCCCGGGTGGTGGAGCGGACGGTGTTGGAGCGCCGGCTCCGCGACCAGCAGGCCGGCCTCGCCTCCCACGAGCAGCTCCTGGCCGACGTGGTGAGCGCCCTGCCCGAGGGGGTGTGCGTGCTCGCGGCCGACGGGCGCATCCGCTACCTGAACCAGGAGGCCCAGGCGCTCCTGGGCGAGCGCGCCATGGAGGGGCGCCACATCCTCGACGCGCTCCGCCCCGGGCGGCTGTTCGTCCGGGGCACCAACGGCGCGTATCGGGTCGAGACCCTCCCGCTCCTGAAGGCCCTGCGGGGGGTGGCGAGCACCGCCGACGACCTCGAGGTGGAGCTGAGCCCGGGCAACCGGCGGGTGATCCGCATGTCCGCGAACCCTCTCTTCGGCCCCGAGGGGCACCTGATCCACGCCCTCGGCACCCTGCAGGACGTCACCGAGCAGCGCCGGCTCGCCACCCAGATGGAGACCGCCCAGCGCATGGAGTCGGTGGGCCAGCTCGCGGGCGGGATCGCCCACGACTTCAACAACATGCTCACCATCATCCAGACCTGCAGCGCGCTGGCCACGGAGTCCCTGAACCCCGGCCACCCCGCGCACAAGGACCTGCAGCAGGTGATGGAGACCTCCCAGCGCGCGGGGCGCCTGACCCGGCAGCTCCTCGCGTTCTCGCGCCGGCAGGTGATCAAGCCGGTGGTGCTGCAGGTGAACGAGGTCATCTCGGACCTCCAGCACATCATCCGCCGCGCGGCGGGGGAGCGGATCGCGGTGGGGCTGGAGCTCGAGCACGGCCTGCCCCCGGTGCGCATCGACCCCGGCGCCCTCGAGCAGGTCATCGTCAACCTGGCCGTCAACGCCAAGGACGCCATGCCCCAGGGCGGAAGCCTGCGGATCCACACCGACTCGCTCCAGGTGGAGGCCGACTACCCGCAGCGGGCCCAGGTGGAGGTGCCCATCGGGCCGTACGCCCGGATCTCGGTCTCGGACACCGGCACCGGCATGTCGCCCGAGGTCCTCGAGCGGATCTTCGAGCCCTTCTTCACCACCAAGCCCAAGGACAAGGGCACCGGCCTCGGCCTCGCGACCTGCTACGGTCTGATCAAGCAGGCGGACGGCTTCATCTGGGCCCGCTCCGAGGAGGGCGTGGGCACCACGTTCGAGGTGCTCCTGCCCCGGGCCGCGGGCTCGGTGTCGAGCATCGAACACCGCGCGGAGTCCAGCGTGCTCGGGGGCCGCGAGACCATCCTGGTGGCCGAGGACGAGCGCCCCATCCGTGCCCTCGCCGAGCGGATCCTGCGCAAGTACGGCTACACCGTGCTCCTGGCCCGGGACGGCGAGGACGCCCTCACGGTGGCGGAGGGCCACGGGCAGCCGATCGACCTCCTCCTCACCGACGTGGTGATGCCCAACATGGGCGGCATGGAGCTGGCGGACCGCTTCCGGGTGCTCCACCCCAGCACCCGCATCCTGTTCATGTCCGGCTACCCGGCCACCGACCACGGCCTCCCCGAGGGCCTGGACATGCTCAACAAGCCCTTCACGCCGAACGATCTGGGGGAGCGCATCCGGCTCCTCCTCGACGAGCCGCGCGCCCGCGCGCGCACTTGATCACGACCTCGAGAGGCCGGCCCGCTCGAAGGTCTCCTGCAGGAAGGTCACGAAGGCGCGCACGCGGGGTGAGCGGTGGCGCCCGGGCGCGGCCACGGCGGAGATCGTGGGCCCCGGGCACGAGTCGCCCTCGAGGACCTCGACCAGCCGTCCGTCCTGGAGCGCGCGGGTCACCATGAAGTCCATCGCCTGCACGAGCCCCGCCCCGGCCTCGGCCGCCGCCACGAGGGCGGCGCCGTCGTCGGTCACCAGGCTCCCTCGCACCGCGACGACGGTGGTCTCGTCGCCGCGCCGGTACGTCCAGTCGCGCGGGCGCCCGTCGGGCGCGAGGAAGCGCAGGCACGCGTGCTCGTCCAGGGCGCGTGGCGTCTTCGGGGCCTTGGCGCGCGCGAGGTAGGCGGGCGAGGCCACCGTGACCCAGCGCGTACCGGCCAGCACCCAGCGCCGGCCGTCGGAGTCGTCGAGGTCGCCGATCCGCACCGCCACGTCGACGTTCTCCTGCACGAGGCCGACGACGCGATCGGTGAACGAGATCCGGAGCTCGAGGCCGGGGTAGCGGTCGAACAGCTGCGGGAGCGCGGGCGCGATGAGCTCCCGACCCAGGATCCGCGACGCGCTCGCGCGCAGGATGCCTTGCGGTCGGCGCTGGGCGCTCAGCGCGAAGTCCTGCGCCGCGAGCGCGCGGGTCACCGCGTCGCGGTAGCACTCGAGGACTGTCTTGCCCTCGTCGGTGGTGCGCACGCTCCGGGGCGAGCGGACCATCAAGCGCACCCCGAGGCGCTGCTCGAGCCGCTGCACCGCCCGGGTCACCGCCGAGGGCGTGACCCCCAGCTGCTCGGCCGCGCCGCGGATCGAGCCGCACTCGGCCGCGACGACGAAGGGGACGACACCAGAGAAGAGATCCAGGGGCGGGCTCACGTTGACCTCCAGTCAACGTTACCATGACTCGGAGCCTCATTGTTTACCTGGCGGCGAGCAGGCATGGTGGGGGCATGAAGATCGCAGTCCTCGGAACCGGAGATGTTGGACGACGCATCGCGTCGCGGCTGGTGGAGCTCGGGCACCACGTGACCCTCGGCTCACGCACCGCAGACAACGCGGCGGCCACGAAGTGGGCGAGCGAGACAGG
Organism: Deltaproteobacteria bacterium; assembly: GCA_020632995.1. Classification (GTDB taxonomy): domain Bacteria; phylum Myxococcota; class Kuafuiibacteriia; order Kuafuiibacteriales; family Kuafuiibacteriaceae; genus JACKEN01. The sequence goes on from JACKEN010000016.1 coordinate 113,493, forward strand.
CGAGCGCGCCTCGCACGGCACGTTCGCGGACAGCGCGAAGAGCGCGGAGGTCGTGTTCAACTGCACGAAGGGCGAGCACACCCTGGCCGTCCTCGAGGCGGCCGGCGCCGCCGCCCTCGACGGCAAGGTGTTGGTCGACGTGTCCAACCCCCTCGACTTCTCGAAGGGCTTCCCGCCCTCCCTGAGCGTGGCGAACACCGACTCGCTCGGCGAGCAGATCCAGCGCGCCTTCCCTGGTGCGAAGGTGGTGAAGGCCCTCAACACCCTGGCCAACCCGCTGATGGTCCGCCCGCGTGACCTGCCGGACAGCCACCACACCTTCATCAGCAGCGACCACGCGGACGCCAAGGTGACGGTCCGGGCGCTGCTCGAGTCGTTCGGGTGGGCAAAGGACGAGATCATCGACCTCGGCGGCCTCGACACCGCCCGCGGCACCGAGGGGTTCCTCTTGCTGTGGGTCCGGCTGTTCGGGGCGATGGGCACACCGATGTTCAACCTGAAGCTGGTGAAGCTCGAGGGCTGAGCTCCGGGAGCGCAACGCTCATGACAACCGACGAGGCGCAGCCACGCGCTGCAGCGCGCGCATGAGGTGGCTCTCGAGTTGGAGGTAGTCCTCGAACGAGGGCAGGATGTCCTGCACCCCCGCGTCACGCAACCCAGCCTGCCCGTCCCGATCGACCCCCACCACCGCGAGGCCCAGGTCGCGCGCGGCGAGGACGTCCCACACCCCATCGCCGACGTAGACCACTTGCGGGTGGGCCTCCCTGCCCCCCGCCCGGGCCAGGGCGAGCGCGATGATCTCGCCGCGTCCGAGCGCGTCATCGGCCGAGGCCATGGGGATCCCCGCGAGCTCGAAGCCGGCCCGCTCGAGCTTGATCTCCGCGCTCTCCCGCCAGTCGCCCGCGGCCAGGGCCACCGCGTGCCCGCCCCGGCGGAGCCGCTCGAACGCCCGCACCGCCCCCGGCACCTCGAGCGGGTCCTTGAGCGAGAAGAGCGCGGTGGCCACCAGCTCCACGAAGCGGTCCCGCACCGCGGCCCGCTCCTCGTCGGTGCAGGGCCGCCCCAGCGCGCGGCGCGCGCCATCCTCGACCAGCCCCGAGGCGGAGACGCGGGGGTACTCGGACCAGTCCTGGGACGGCAGCGGGACCCCGAGGGCGAGCTCGAAGGCCTGGGCGAGCGCGCGGCGGTTGAGGTCCGAGGTCCGGGTCAGGGTCCCGTCCACGTCGAAGATGACGAGCATGTTGGCCGGTCGATTTGACCACCAAGCCGGGGCCGAGGGATAGATCGGGCGACCCCATGCGCTTCAAGGACTTCGAGCGGATCGTGTTCTTCACCGGGGCGGGCATGTCCGCCGAGAGCGGTGTCCCCACCTACCGAGGCGCGGGGGGCATCTGGCGCGAGTACGACTACCGCGCGTACGCGTGCCAGGACGCCTTCAACCACGACCCGGAGCACGTGTGGGAGTTCCACAACTACCGGCGGGGTATCGTCGGGGCCTGCGCGCCCAACCGGGGGCACGAGATCATCGCGGAGCTCGAGGCCACCCACCACGTGACGGTGGTGACCCAGAACATCGACGGGCTCCACCAGCTGGCGGGGAGCACCAACGTCATCGAGCTGCACGGCTCGCTGTGGCGCCTGCGCTGCGACCACTGCGGGAACCGCCACCGGGGCCGCGAGAACCCCCTCGAGGAGCTGCACTGCACCGCGTGCCACAGCTACTGGCGGCCGGACATCGTGTGGTTCGGCGACACCCTGAACTTCGAGAACATCCAGGACGCGCAACACGCCTTGCAGGAGTGTGACCTGATGATCTCGATCGGGACGTCGGGGGTGGTCTACCCCGCCGCCGCGCTCCCCATGGTCGCGAAGCGCTCGGGCGCACGGATGGTGGAGGTCAACCCGGAGCTGACCGACATGAGCGTGCTCTACGACGTGAACTTCAGGACCACCGCCTCGGAGGCCCTCACCGAGATGTCGGGCGCCTGAGCGCCCGACCGGGGCTCACCCCTCGTCGTCCTCGTCCTCGTCCTCGCCCTCGAAGATGCGGACCGCCTTGAGCGAGCCGCGCCCGAGGGAGCGGGTGGTGAGGCCGTCGACCTCGGCCACGGTGCGGTGGATGATGCGCCGCTCGTAGCTGTTGAGGCCCTCGATGGTCACCGCCTCGCCGTCCTCGAGGACCTGCTCGATGGCCTCCTTGGCCTGGGCCACGAGGGCCGCCTCGCGCTTGGGGTCCTTCTCGGGCTTGGGGCGATCACCGCGGTCGCGATCCCGATCGCGATCCCGGCCGCCGCGGTCCCGGTCCCGACCGCCACGGTCCCGATCCCGGCCACCGCCGCGGCGATCCCGATCCCGGCCGCCGCGATCCCGGCCGCCGCGATCCCGATCCCGGCCGCCGCGGTCCCGGCCGCCGCGATCCCGATCCCGGCGCTCGCTCGGGGCGTAGCTGCCGGCGGGGAGCTGGACGAGCACCTTCAGGGTGCGGTCCGCCATGCCCTCGCCCCCGACCTCGCGCAGCACCTCGGCCAGCGCCTCGAGGGAGGCGTCGTCGTCGGGGACCACCCCGGACTGGGCCTCGATGGCCACCTTCACCTCGCCGTTGGTCACGGTGACCCGGGCGGAGGCCTCGAGCTCGCGGTTGGTGAACTCCTCGGCCAGGAACTTCTCCAGGGTCTCGCGGATGCTCGCGTTGGCGGGATCCCGGGGGGCGGCGAAGATCCGGACGGTGCTGGCGCCGTTCAGGAAGTGGTCGCGATCCAGGCGGTAGTCCAGCTCGTCCATCGGGACCCCGAGGGCGGCGCTGGCGGCCTCGAGCGAGTCCTCGAGGGAGGGACCTTCGAATGCGTTCTGGGCGGGATTCATGGACCGAGGGTGTGTAGCACCGAGACCGGACTTGGCCAACCCACATCGCGCGACCCCTGCGCTCGGCCTATGATCTTCCTGTGACCCGGGGTCTCGAGCTCCTGCTCGGCCTGCTGGCCGTGCAGATCGCCATGGTGGGGGTGGCGCACGGCTTCGCGCCGGGGCCCCTGCTCGCGGCGGTGGGGACGTCCGCCTTGGGGCTCACCGCCCTGGCCGTGGCCACCCGCGTGCTGGTCAAGCTGGTCGCGCCCCACCTGGGCGAGGAGCGGTCCTGGCGCGGGCTGGCGCGGGCCCTCCCCGGGCTCGAGGTCCAGACCTTCGGCGGCCAGGAACCGCCCCGCGGGCACCTCTGGTTGGGGCCAACCCGGGTGACCCTCCGCCCCGCCGACCACACCTTCCTCGTCCACGTGCACCGGGTCGCGCCGGAGGCGTCCCCGGAGTGGCGCCTGGATCCCGCCCCCGGTGGCACCACGGGTGACAGCGAGCTGGACGCGCGGGTCACCATCCACGGGCCGCCCGAGGCCGTGGCCGCCGCCCTCACCCCCGCGCTGCGGGGCCGGATCCTGACCTGGGTCGGGGGCGGGGTGCGGATCCGCGGGGCCCACGCCGCCTTCGAGGCGCCCCGGCTCCTGAAGGCGCCGGAGGACTCCGCGGCCCGGATCCAGGCGGTGGCCGACCTCCTGGCCCGGCTCGCCCGGGCGCCCACCGGCCCCGAGGCCCTCGAGGCCGCGGCCAGGAACGACCCGGAGCCCGGAGTGCGGGCGGTGGCGCTCAGGAGCCTCCTCGCCACCTACCCGATGACCCCCGCTCACTGCGCCCTCGCCCGGGAGGCGCTGGACGCCGCCCACCCCCCGCTCCGGCGCGCGGCGGCCGAGGCCCTCCTCGCCCCCGAGGCCGACCCCGGGTTGGCCCGACGCCTGCTCGCGGAGTCGCTCGCCGAGGGTGACCCGGCCGAGCAGGCCCATGCGCTGGGGCTGATCTTCGATGCCCTGCCCAGGCGCCAGAGCCGCCGACTGCTGCGCCTGGGCCTGGCCCGCGGTCGGGGCCCCCTCGCGCCCCAGGTGCTGGCCCGAGTGGACGCCGATCTGCAAGATGCCTTGCTCAATCGGCTCGAGCGCTGCGAGTCCGAGGCGCTGGTGGCCCTGGTCCCCGCCCTGGCCGAGCACCAGCAGCAAGCCGCCTTGCTCGCCCTCGCGCGGCACCGGCACGCCGAGGTGAGCATCCCCGCCCTGCAGGCGCTCGCCGCGTGCGGCACCCTCGAGGCGGTGGCGCCCCTGTTGGCGGTGGCCCGCAGCACCTGGGCGCCATCTCGGCGGGGGGCGGCGCTCCAGGTGGCGCGGCACCTCCAGGCCGTGCACGGGGTGCCGGCGCGGGGGGCGTTGTCGACCGCGCCCGAGGATGGCGCGGGCCGGCTCAGCGACGCGTGAGGGCCTCCACGACCCCAGCGACCTGAGCCCGGTGCCGTCGGCTTCAGAGACTGGGTTCAGGCTTCAGAGACTGGGTTCAGGCTTCAGAGACTGGGTTCAGGCTTCAGAGACTGGGTTCAGGCTTCAGAGACTGGGTTCAGGCTTCAGAGACTGGGTTCAGGCTTCAGAGACTGGGTTCAGGGCCACCCGGGCCAGGGCCTCTGGCGCCTCGAGCCACCCCCGCACCTCCCGCGGCGTGCGCCCCATGCGCCGACGGAACGCGGCGGTGAAGTGGCTGTGGCTGGAGAAGCCGACGTCGAGCGCCACGTCCACCAGCCGCTCGCCGTCCGCGAGCCGCAGGAGGCCGGCGCGGAGCCGGAGCTGCTCGAGGTAGGCGTGCACCGTCGTCCCCAGCGCCTCCCGGAACAGCCGGGCGAGGTGAAAGGGCGACAGCGCCACCTCCGCCCCGAGGGTGGCGAGGGACCACGGCTCCCCGAAGCGGGTCCCGAGGAGCACCTGCGCCGCGTGGACCGCCTCCAGCCCCCGCCTGTGGCGCTCCGCACGCGCCCGCACCCGCTCGCGCGGGACCCCGCGCACCACCTCGGAGAGGATGGTGAGGAGGGCCTCGTGGATCAAGAGGTCGTCCCGGGCCGTCTCGCCGAGGGCGTAACGCTCGATGGCCAGGTGTCGCAAGTAGACCTGCGCCGAGGCGGGCGCACGGACGAACGTGAAGGGCGCCTCGGGGCGCTCGCCCACCGAGAGCCCGGCGTGTACCAGGGCGGCCCGCACGTCGGCGGGGTCGAGCCCGACGAAGGTGCAGCGGTCCCCACGCGCGTCCAGCAGGCGCCGGGTGTAGCGCTGGGCGTGGTTGTAGAAGATGACCTGGTTCGGATCCGCCGCCACCGAGGTCTGGCCGGCCTGCTGGATCTCGACCGGCACTCCGGGAAACACGAAGAGGGGGCCCAGCTGGATCTCGTTCTCGCTCCGCCAGCGCGGGCTGCTCGGCGGGCACACGAACGCGCCCACCACGAAGCCGCGCCCCTCGACGAGGCGGCGCTGGGTGCCGTCGGTCATCCCGGAGATTCTGGACGAAACCGCACGATCCTGACAGCGGCCGGCGCCGCTCGAGCGCGAGACTCCGAGCTCATCGGAGGTCTTCATGAGTCCAGTCCAAGCGTCCCTCCTGCTCTTCACCCTCTCCGGCCAGCTGGCGGAGCCCGGCGCGGTGGTCCTGAGCCTGCTCGAGGGCGACCAGGTGGAGGACTACTACGGGTGGGTGGCGGCCAACCTCCCCGACGTCGACGGGGACGGCGTCGATGACCTGATCATCCCCGCCATCGGCTACGACAACGGCGCGGGGCGGGTGACGGTGTACTCCGGCGCCACCCGAGCGGTGCTCGCGGACATCGTCGGGGTCCCCGGCACCCTCTACGGCTACTCGGTGGGGGCGGCGGGGGACGTCGACGCGGACGGGGTCCCCGACTACATCGTGGGCGGAGGCCGGGTGGAGGTGTTCTCGGGCGCCACCCACCACCTGCTCTGGAGCCTGGGCGGCATCACCGGCTTCGCCCACAGCGTCGGCGGCGCGGGGGACGTGGACGGTGACGGGCACGACGACGTGATCGTGGGCGCGCAGCGCACCGACACCACCACGGTGGCCACCGGGCAGGTGTTCGTCTTCTCCGGCGCCAGCGGCCTGCCGCTGTGGACGCGGGACGGCGCGAGCGCGCGGGCCTTGTTCGGCTCCGCGGTGGGCGCGGTCGGCGATGTCAACGGAGATTGCGTGCCGGACGTGGTGGTCGGCGCGTACGGCGCGAAGCGCGCCTACATCCTGAGCGGGCGCGACGGCGCGACGCTGCACGAGCTCGCCCCGGAGGACCCCGCGCGATCGCCGACCTTCGGCCGCTTCTTCGCGTCGGGCGCGGGGGACGTCGATCGCGACGGGTGGCCGGACGTCTTCATCGGCGACTACGCCGCGAACGCGCGCGGCGCCGACGGCACCGGGCAGGCCTACGTGTTCTCGGGCCGCACCGGCCAGCGCCTGCACCTGTTCACCGGCGTCCATCCCGGGGACGGCCTCGGCCCGGGCCGGGGCATCCCGGACGTGAACGGTGACCACCACGCCGACGTGCTGGTGGCGGCCTACACCAACGGCGACGGGGCGCCCGCGGCGGGGAAGGCGTACCTCTTCTCGGGCCGGAGCGGCGCGCTCCTGCGCACCTTCACCGCGACCCTGCAGGGCGATAACTTCGGCGTCGACGCGCTCTCGATGGGGGACGTCGACCGGGACGGCCACGACGACTTCCTGGTCACCGCGGTGGGGCTCGCCTTCGAGGGCCTGGACCACGGGCGCGCCTACCTGATCGCGGGGGCGCCGCTGCCCTGCCCCGCGGACCTCGACGGAGACCGCCGGGTGGGGATCCTCGACCTCGTGCGGCTCCTTCGGGCGACGCGGACTCAGGCCGCGGCGGGAGACCTGGACGGGGACGGAGACGTGGACGCCGAGGACGTCTCGGTGCTCCTCGAGGACTGGGGCCGCTGCCCGCGGCGGTGAGGGCCGCGCCTGGTCACCTGGTCACCGGCGTCGCCCTGAGTGGCCCGTCCGGGGAGGCGGGGCGTGGTGGATCGGGGGGTGCGGCCACTGGTAGCGCGCCGGCCTCGGCCCGGCCCAGCGCGCGCCCCAGCCCTGGTGTCGGTACCACCAATAGCTCGGGGCCACCGTGAAGTAGGGTCGCGGGCCCCAGCCCCACAGCCAGGGCGCCTCGAGCCAGAGCCACCCATGCGCGGGGTAGTAGACGTACATGTACGGGTAGCCGTAGCGATAGTCGGGCGTGTACGTGTAGACGCTGCCGTAGGGCATCCAGATCCAGCCGTACTGCTGGGTGTAGCTCCACGCGCCGTTCACCGCCGTCGCTGGCGCCGCCGCTTGCGCGGTGGGGGTCTGGGGCGGCGGCGGGGCGGCCGGCGGCGGCGGAGGGGCCGCGGTGGGCGGCGTACCGACCGGAGCGACGTTCGCCGCGTCTCCGCTCGCGCGTGCCGCGACGGTCGAGGTGGTGGTGGGCCCGGTGGCGATCAGGCCCTGATCCGACCAGAGGACGCGCTGACCCACCCCGAAGGGCGGGAAGCCGCGGTAGCGGAAGACGACCCGCTCGCCGTCGTCGAAGCGCACCGAGACGTCATAGAAGCGACCCTCGGCGCGACCCTGGCTCGTGCCGGCGCCCACCACCGCGCCGCCCGCCGCGCCCGCCAGCGCGCCGAGGCCGCGACCGGTGATGATCCCGCCCAGCAGGCCTCCGATCACCGCCCCCGCCGCCGCGCCCGCGCCGGGGTCACCCACCCGCTCCACCGTCGTCTCCTGCACCTGCTCCACCCGCCCCTCTCGGGGCTCCACCCAGGTCCGTGTGGAGTACGACGTCGTCACGCAGGCGGTGACGACGAACGGGAGCGTTGCGATGAACCAAGCTGACCTCGGCATGGCCGACCTCCACGACGGAAGCGGGCCTCGGGTCGCGCTCGGCGACAGGGCGAGGCCCCGCACCGCGTCTGGTGGGTCAACACGCGAAGGGCTCGCGCCATTGCCGTGTGACCGCGTCGAGGTCAGGCGCCGCGACCGGCCGGCTGCTCGCCGGTGATCAGACGCGCACCTCGGCGGAACATCACGTAGCTCCAGATCCAGTTGAGGAGCACGAAGACGCGGTTCTTGAAGCCGACCAGGTACCACAGGTGGATGAAGAGCCACGCCAGCCACGCCAGCATGCCCGTCATCTTGACCCCGTGGGACTGGGCCACCGCGTGGGTGCGACCGATCGTGGCCATCATCCCCTTGTCGTAATACTCGAAGGGCTCGGTCTGCTGCCCCGCCATGCGGCGCCCCACGTTCCGCGCCACCGCGCGCGCCTGCTGCATGGCGACCGGCGACACGCCAGGCAGCGGCTGACCGTCCTCCCGATCGAAGCGCGCGATGTCGCCGATCGCCCAGGCCTCCGGGTGGCCGGGGATGCTGCAATCCCGGTTGACGATCACCCGCCCCGCGCGATCCTGGGGCACGCCCAGGGTGTCCGCGAGGGGGCTCGCGGAGACGCCCGCGCCCCAGACCACGACGCCCGCCCGGAGCAGCTCGCCGTCGAGGTGGACGCCTTCTGCCGTGATGTCCCGGACCGGCGCCCCGGTGCGCACCTCGACCCCGAGCTTCTCGAGGTCGCGGCGGGCCGCTTCGGAGAGCGCGGGGTCGAAGCCTCCGAGGATCTGCGGAGCCGCCTCCACCAGGACCACCCGCGACGCGTTTGGGTCGATGTTGTGGTAGTCGGCGGCGAGCACCCGGCGCGCGAGCTCCGCGATCGCGCCCGCGACCTCCACCCCGGTCGGGCCGCCCCCGATCACGACGAAGGTCAACTTGCGGCGCAGCTCGTCGGGCTCGAGGCCGCGCTCGGCCTCCTCGTAGCTGAGGAGCACGCGCCGACGGATGGCGAGGGCGTCCTCCACCGACTTGAGCCCCAGCGCGTGCTCGGCCCACCGGTCGTTCCCGAAGTAGTTGGTGCGCGCCCCCGCCGCGAGGATCAGGTAGTCGTACCGGAGCGCGGGGCCGTTCTCGAGGTGGACCTCACGCCCCTCGAGGTCGATCCGGCTGACCCGATCGAGGAGGGTGCGCACCCGACGCCGCTTCCTCAGCACCGAGCGGATGGGGATGGCGATGTCGGACGGGGACAGCCCGGCGGTGGCGACCTGGTAGAGGAGGGGCTGGAAGAGGTGGTGGTTGCGGGCGTCGACCAGGGTCACCCGGACCGGGAGCGCGTCGAGGTGCTTGGCCGCCTCCAACCCCCCGAAACCACCGCCCACGATGACCACATGAGGAGGCGTGCCCGGGTCCTTGGCGGCGGGGATGACGCTCTGCATCACCGCATTTGTAGCGGGCTCGCCCCGAAAGGGAAGGCCGGCGTGCTCAGCCGTCGAATTGTAGGTCTTCCAGCGCCACCGGCTTGCTGTTCCACGGTCGGCAAAGGCCCTCGCTCTCGGGCACCACCAGCTCGAACAGGAGCGCCCCGCCCTCGTCGATCCCCTGGATGACCGCCCGCTTCCGCCACAGGTCGTCGCCGAGGGACGCGTAGGTCAGCAGGTAGTCACCGCCCGCGCGGTAGACGCTGGAGCAGAAGTCCGCGTGGTAGCCGGCGTCGTACTGCCAGCTGACTTGCGCAGTCATCGTCACCTCGTCCACCGCGTAGATCATGGCGAGGCTGCTCGGCAGGCGCTGGCCCACCGGGGCGTCGTCGGGTTGGCGGATGCTCGGCTCGCCGTTGTTGAAGAGCAGGAGGTCGCCGTCCACGAACGACAGCGCGTGCTGCCCGATCGGCTTCGGGTCGCTCGAGCCGAGGGAGAGCGCGCGCAGCGACGGGAAGTTCACGTACCAGTGCTTGGTCTCGTCGCCGAGGATCCACTGGATCTGCTTCGTGGTGTAGCCGACCTTCATGACGAAGTGCTCGCGCGAGGACACGATGAGGCTGTCGTCCTCGGGGGAGTAGAGGGTGGAGTTGAGGACGAACCACTCCTCGTCAGGGCGGACGAGGCCGGAGGGGTCGCCCCCCGCCGCCGAGATGTGGTCGGCGATGATCTGTCCGAGGTCCCAGGTGTTCAATACCGCGCCGTGCTCATCGACCTCGATCAGCACGGGCGCGTCCTCGAAGTAGGGCTCGCCGGTCCGCCTGACGTCGACGCTCAGCAAGTAGCCTTGCGGTCCGAAGGTGATGGCCCGATGTGGGAGGACCGCGTCGAAGCCCTCGACCACCAGGGGCACGCGCACCTTGGTGCCGTCGAGCGCGAGGAACGAGATGGCGTCCTCGTCGCCGATCACGAAGCGCTCGCCGTCGAAGAAGTTCGGCCACCGCCGCGCGTCGTCGAGCCCGGCCCAGCGCACGTAGCCGTCGATGTCGACGATGAGCGGGCCCTGCTCGGTCTCGTTCTCCAGGTGGATGTAGCTGAAGTCGGGGCGCCGGGCCGGGTCCACCGCCCTGGTCACCTGGAGCTCGTCGTAGGGCCCCATGGCGTCGACCCAGGCGCCGGCCTGCACGGTGGCGGGGACGGTGGTGGAGCCTCCGGAGGTGAACGTGACGGTGAGCTCGACGAGGTTCGCGTAGTCGGCGTAGAGCCCGAAGATCGGCACCACGATCGTCCCCCCGTCCACCGAGAGGGCGTCGATCGCGTAGGTGGCGCCGAGCGGCCTCGCCTGCGCGCCCGGGCGGGGGCGGACGGCGAAGCGGACCGAGTCCACCAGCGCTGGGTCCACATGTAGGTCGAAGGCGGTGATGAAGACCGAGGGGTGCAGATCGTGCTCGACGACCTCGATCGGGGGCAGGAGGGGCTCCGGATCGGCGGCGCTGCACGCGCACAGGATGACGGCCAGGGCGGGGGTGATGCGCGACTTCATGCTCCGTCTGGTGGCCAGACGGGCCCGCGTCGTCAGAACGCAAGTGGAGCGCGCAGCCCCGGCGTCGAGGGTGGGACGGCTCCGCCGGCCCGGGACCCCAGGATGATGCGCTTCTGACGGTCCGGCGCTGGCGCACCACCAAGAGGCTGCGGGTGGCCAGCCCGCGTGACCTCGGGGTAGACGAAGTGGACGAGGCAGAGGGGGCATCGTGGTGAGCGTCGAGCAGCGCGTCTTGCATGAGGACTCGACCAGGCGCGTCATGAAGCCGCGGCGCGCGGTGACGGGCCCGGACTGGTCGGCCGAGGTCGACGCTCGGCTGCGGGCCCACGTCGCCGCCCTCCTCGCGACCCACGACCTCGTGCACTGGCACGCGCTGGTGACCGTACTGCACCCCGCCGTGGTCATGTTCGCGGCGGCCGCGCTCCGTCGCGCCCGGGGCACCATGCACGCCGCGACCGCGGTGGACGAGCAGGCCCTCGACGTGGCGCTCCTGGTGTGCGGCGACCTCCGGCGGAACGGCTACCGGCGCCTCGCGCTCTTCCAGGGCCTGCATGACGAGGCGGGCGCGCCGCTGCGCGGGTACATCGCGAAGATCACCCGGCAGACCGCATTTCGCTTCCTCAGGACCCAGATCCTCGGCCCCGACGGCGAGCGGCGCGAGGTGACGGCCGAGGCCAGGTCCGTGGGGTTGGTGACGTTGGAGCGAGTGCCCGGCCAGCGGGGCCCGGACACCGGGGCGCGGGTCGCCCGGCACATCCTGGTGCGGGAGCACGAGCTCCAGCTCCTCACCGAGCAGCAGCGAGATCTCTTCGAGCTCTACCTCAGCGGGCACAGCCCGGCCGAGATCGCGGCGGTCCGAGAGGTGGACGCCGCCACCGCCCAGCGGGTCATCCGCAGCGCCAAGGCGAAGCTCAAGTATCACTTCGGCCGACAGGAGGACGAGCGATGAACCACGTCGATGTCCGCACCGTGCTCGCCTTCGCCGACGGCGAGGCCGGCCCGGAAGTGGAAGCCCACTTGCGCCGCTGTGCCAGGTGCCGGGACCTCGCCGCGGTGGTCGGGCTCGAGCTCGACCCGCCGCGCCCCGAGGCGACGATCGCGGAGAGCCTGTACGAAGACATCCGGCTGCACGAGCGGGGCGGCATGGGGGAGGTCTACCTGGCGCGAGACCGCCGGCTACAGCGCGAGGTGATCCTGAAGATGCCGCCGCGCGCGAGTGATGGGGTCCGGTACCTGAAGCTGGCCGCGCGGCTCGAGCACGAGCGCTCGGTGCTGGCGCAGCTCAACCACCCCGCCATCCCGCCGGTGTTCGAGGGCGGGCAGCTGGGGGCGGAGGGCGAGCCCTTCTTCGCGATGCCCATCGCGGGGATCGAGACCCTGACGAAGGCGGTCGGTCGCCTCGAGACCCTCGAGGCGCGTGTCACCCTCCTGCCGTCGATGATCTCGGTCGCCGAGGGCGTGGCCTACGCGCATCGCCGCGGGGTCATCCACCGCGACATCAAGCCGGACCACGTGCTCCTCGGGGCCGAGGGCGAGGCGCGCCTGATCGACTGGGGGCTGGCCAAGCTCGAGGGCGACGCTCCAGAGGGGCTCCCGATCGAAGACGGCGCGGGCGGGCGCCGGGGCGAGCTCCTGGCCACCGTCCAGGGCCTCTACACCGAGGGCTACAGCCCCCCGGAGCAGCAACGAGGAGCCCCGGCCGAGAAGCACTTCGACGTCTACGCGCTGGGCGCCACCCTCTTCTTCCTCGTGACCGGCCGCCACCCGGGCGGCCCCTCGCCCGAGCGGTCGGCGTTCCCGTCCGGCTGCCCGCGGGACCTGATCAAGATCGTCCGGCGCGCGATGCACGTCGACCCGAGCGCCCGCTACCCCGACGCGGGCGCGCTCACCCAGGTGCTGAAGCGCTTCCAGGCCGGCCGCCTCGTGCACCCCAGCCTTCCGCAACGTGTGTTGCACTGGGTCAGGCGCCGCGCCGCGCCCCTGACGGTGGCCGCGATGCTCGGGGTGCTCGTGGTCGCCTGGGTGGTGGTGAGCGAGACCAGCCATGCCTATCAGAGCCGGCTCGAGCGCACCGCGCAGGAGGCGAGGGACCGCGCCGCGGCGAACGGGGCGCTGGAGCGGACCTACGCGCAGCTCCTCGACGACTTCCGGAGCCTCGAGTCCACGTCCACCGCGACGATCGCGGCGCTGAACGCGCGCCTGCTCGAGGTCCGTCATGAGCGCGGTCGGCTCGAGCGGCGGGCCGCCGGGTACCGCGACGACCGAGACCGCGTGGAGCAGGCGTGGGTCGCGACCACCGCCGAGCTCGGGCGCGCCGGCGACCGGGCGGAGGCGCTCACGGCCCAGGCGAGGCGCCTGGAGGCGGACGCGGTGGCGGCGCGCGCCGAGCTCGAGCGAAGCGAGGGCGCTCGGGCGGTCTTGGAGCGGCGCCTGAGCGAGGCCGAGGCCCAGCTCGCGCATCGAGAGGCGGAGCTCGCGTTGCGCGCGCGGCAAGGTGCACCGGCCGATGACGCGGAGGACGAAGATGCGCGCGCGGTGAGCGGGGCGAGCTTCGGTGACGCGCGCGGCCCCTTCGGGCTACGCAGGCACCTGCCGAACATCAACCTGGGCCCGGGGCAGTCGCCCCAGCGCCTGCGGTAGTCGGGCGCGAACGCGCAGGATCAAGTCGGCGCGCTCATCGCCACGAAGGGCAGGCACGACATCCGCGCCGCGATCGCCCGGAGCCGCGGGTGATCGAGCGCGACGAGGTCGTAGAGCACGAGGTGATCCCAGAGGCAGGTGAGGTGAAAGCCTGCGTACGAGGGGCGCTCGGGGAAGAGCACGGCGTTGGCCTCGAGCCAGTCGAGGCCCTGCGTGATGGCGGACCGGATCTTGTCGAAGCGCGGATACGCGTCGGTGTCGATGCCGGTCCGCCGCGCGAGGATGAGCTCCACCTCGGAGGCCATGACCCCGTTCATGACCGCGCGGAGGTTGAGCAGCGAGACGTCGTCCGTGAGGACCCCGAAGGCGTCCTCGGGATCGTAGCGCGGGGTGAGGTAGCGCGCGATGTGGTCCGAGTCGATGATCCACGTGGCCCCGTCGACCCACGTGGGGACCCGCATCAAGGGGTTCGAGCCGAAGACCTCCGAGGACCGCTCCGCCACGTTGCCGACGTCGAGCAGCAACGCAGGGACGGACCACGCGTCGAGGAGGATCCTGACCTTGCGTGAGAAGTGCGATCGCGGGGTGTAGTAGAGCTTCATTCGTGTCCGCCCTGGTGGGCGGTGCGGAAGGCGTCCATCAGCGCACCGTAGCTCTCGGGCGGAGGGAACTTCTCGAAGCTGATCTGGGCCGGCGTGGTCGCCCAGGCGAGCTTCTCGCAGGTGTAGGTCTCGATGAACGGCTCGAACCAGGACGGGTCGTCGAGCAGGGTCGCGCGGACGTTGACCAGACCGAACGCGTCGATGCGGGTGAACATCCAGGTCTTGCAGTGGTCGCAGAACATGTGGCGGGCGTCTTCGCCATGCAACCCGCCCTGCACGACGTCACCCTGGACCACCGCGAAGCCGTCGGTCGGCACCATGACGGTGAGCGAGTAGGCGCTCGAGCTCATCTTCTGGCAGCCCGTGCAGTGGCAGGCGGAGGTGAGGATGGGGTCCACCGACACCTCGAAGCGGACGCGATCGCAGCGGCAGCTGCCGGTCATGGGGAGCGTCCAGGTGCGGGTCATGCTGGGGATGTCCCATCGAGGCGCGTCGGGGTCAACGCCCGCCGCGGTTCCGCTTGCCTCACGGATCCGCCGCCGTCACCCTCCTCGGGTGGACCTGCCACGCTGGATCCTGGTGGACCGCCGCACCGGCGAGACCTTCCGCGAGGTCTTCGCCACGCCGGCCGAGACCCTCTACGAGACGCTGGCCAGGAACGGCATCCCGATCCGCACCTCGTGCCGCGGGAGTACCATCTGCGGGCAGTGTTGGGTGGAGGTGTCCGAGGCCGACGGGAGCGCGGTCGCCCCCGCCGCGCCGGATGAGCAGGTGCTCCTCGATCGCTTCGCCCCCGGCGAGCCGCGCGCCCGGCTGGCCTGCCGGCTGGCCCTGCCCCGGAGCCGGAGCACGTTGAAGGTGGCGACGGATTACTGGCCTCGGTGACGCGAACCCACCGCTCGATGCGCGTCGTCCACGTCAGGAGGCCAGGTTGAGCCTCCAGTCGTTGCACACATCCTGAAACTCCTCGATCGGCACCGGCCGACCGTAGAGATAGCCCTGGCACTCGTGGCACCCCAGGAAGAGCAGCGCGTTGTGCTGTGCTTCGGTCTCGATGCCCTCCGCGACGACCTTGAGGCCAAGGCCCCGGGCGATGGCGATCGCTGCGGCGGCGATGCTCCGTTGCGCGTTGCTCGCTTCCAGCGGCTGGATGAACGCCCGATCGATCTTGAGCGTATCGAAGGGGAGCCGGTCCAGCTGGGCCAGGGATGAGTAGCCCGTGCCGAAGTCGTCGATCGCCAGCTTGAACCCGGCACCCACGAGGGCGCCCAGCTCGGTGCGGGTGCGGCTCGGGTCGTGCATCACCCCGCTCTCCGTCACCTCGAAGCTGATCTCGTCTGGGCCGAGGTCATTGTCATGAACCAACCGTAGGAGTCGGTCCGCAAAGTCCTGCCCCTGGATGTCCCGCATCGCGAGGTTCACCGCGATCGGCATCGGAGGATGACCGTCCGCCCGCCGTAGCCGAGCCCAGCGCCCGACGACCTCCACCACGTGTTCTTGGATCGAATGGGTCAGACCGCACGCCTCCGCCACGGGGATGAAGTCGGCGGGAGAGACCGGCTGCCCGTTCAGAGTCCAGCGGGCGAGCGCCTCACCCCCGACGACCTTCTTGGCGACGATGTCTACCTTCGGCTGGACGTGGACGGCGAGGTCGACCCGCGTCAGCAGGGCGTTGTACAGAGCCACCTGCAGGCGGCCCCGGCGCTCGAGTCCATCGATGATCCCCCGCTCGAACCAGGAGATCTTCCCTCGCGCTCTCGACTTCGAGTGCAAGATCGTCGCGCGCGCATAGCGCAGAAGCTCGTTCGCGGACCGAACCTCGGGGTCCGCGCGGACCATCGCGATGGTGCTGGTGACCGGGAGGCGCGTGCTCTCGATCGTCGACTCGGTCCTCAGCAGCGACTCGAGCGTCTCGCTCGAAGGAGCCTGCCCAACGTAGGCGAATGCGAGCTGGTGGTCGGCGACACGCGCCGCGAGCATGAGCTCCGGCACCCGTTCCTGCAGCCGGATGTGTTGCTCGGACAGCAGCTGCTGCGCACGCATGGGGCCGAAAGCGCTCGCGATCGTGTCGAGGTCCTCGACCACCAGGATGCCGACACCGACGTCCACACGCTCCTCGAGCAGATGCCGCAGGCCGTCCAGGAACGCGTTCTCGTTGGGGATGCGGAGGGCGGGGTCGAGGTATGCCAGCATGTCGAGCCGGTTGAGGAGCGCCACGTTCTCGAAACCCATCGCGATCCTCTGGGCGTACACCTCCAAGAGGGCCAGCTTCTCCATGGAGGGCATCTCCATCGGCTCGAGATACACGACCACGTCGTGGTCGGGCCGCGCGGAGAACACCAAGCCGATCACGCCGCCATAGACACCGACGTGGCCCCGACGCAGCTCCAGACGATTCACAGACGGAATCGTTAGCTCGCGGACGTTCATCCCCAGCGTGTCCTTGAAGCGACCCACCTCGTGGGTGACCACGAACTCCTCGAGCCGAGCGGCGCTCCATGGGTCGTCCCTGTGCGCGGCGATCGCCACGACCCCTGAGAGCGGCACCGAGATCAGCTCGGCGATCTGGGCCAGCACCCCCTCCGCGAACCTGCCCAGCCCAGGCGTCTGGACGAGCGAGTCGGACGTATCGACGATGACCTCGAGCCCACGGAGGGTGTCCTCCAGTCGCCGCACCTGATGGTAGGAGCGTAGGCTCGTGGTCAGCGTGCTCAGGAGCCGCCGCCGGTCGAGCTCCGACTTGAGGCGATAGTCGTTGATGTCGTACGTCGCGATGACGTCGAGTTCCGGCGCGTAGCCGGGCTGACCGGTCCGCAGCACGATACGGAGCGCGGAGTGCCCCGCCTCGCGTATCTTCGACACCAGCACCAGGCCCGCATCGTCCGTCTCCATCACCACGTCGATGAACGCGACCGCATACTCCGGACCTTGCACCAGCGCCGCCAACGCCTCGTCCACGCAGGTCGCGTGCGTCGCCTCGACCGGGCGCCCGAGGAACTCCATGCCACGAAGCGCAAAGCGTGTTGCGTCATGGACGTCATCGTCATCGTCGACCACGAGGACCCGCCACGGCGGGACAGCGGGCGCTCCGTCACTCGAGCAGACGCCCACCTCGTCCTCGATGATGTCGAGGAGTTCGTCGGGCCCGCTGACTGAGGCTCTATCGGTTCGGCTCATCTGGTGATTCCTTTCCCATTGGCTGGGGTGCTGCGATCGGCAGGAGCAGGCGAAACTCGGTTCGACCCGGCTCGCTCGTGACCTCGATGTTGCCCCCCAGCCTCTCGGTAACGAGGCTGTGGACGATGCTCAGGCCGAGGCCCGTGCCACCGTCGCCGAGGCGTGTAGAAAAGAACGGCTCGAAGACGTGCGTCACCGCTGCCCCAGGGATGCCCGCACCGTCGTCGCGGACGAACACCGAGGCGAAGCCTGCGCGGGCCACGCGGGTCGCGACCTCGATGTGCCCGCGTCGACCCTCCCGGAACCCGTGGCGCAGCGCATTGTCCACCAGGTTGAGCAACACCTGGCCGAGCGGACCCGGGTACCCATCCATCCGCACGCGGGCGCTCAGATCCAGAGACAACGAGACCCCTGAGCGTTCGACCCTGGGCCGGATGGTCTCCACGACCTGCGTGACACACTCGTCGAGCTCGAAGGCGCGGCGGCAGTCGCTCGTCTGATCGGCGGATACCTGCTTGAAGCGCGAGATCAGCGCCGCAGCACGCTCGAGACCACGCGTCATGATCGCGGTGCCGTCGTTGAGCTCACCCGTGAAGCGCACCAGGTCGGACCGGCGGAGCGCACCTTGCTCCACCCTCTGTTCGAACATCTCGACCTTCTCGGTCAGGGTGCTGGCCACGACGAGCGCGTTGCCGATGGGCGTGTTCAATTCATGCGCGATGCCCGCCACCATCCGCCCGAGGGACGCCATCCGCTCCGCGCTGCGCAGCTTGTCCCGTGTGTCGTTGGTGATCAGGACCGCCAATCTCTTCGCGCTGATCGCGCCCCCCCAGGCCCAGCTGACGATCCCGAGCATGAGCGCGAGCACTCCGCACCACGCGAGCCGCTCCGACGTCCACCGTGACTGCCCAATGTCGCGGCGGACGAGGATCTTCCAACTGCCGCCACCGTGGATCGGGCGATAGGTCCCCGCCACCGAGTGCATCGAGTCCGATGGTTCGAGGGTCTTGAAGGCCGCGATCTCGGCCTCGGTCTCGAGGAGCCCTCGCGCACCGGCCTCGATTCTGCGCCACAGCTCGGGGCGCTCACTCACGAGCGTGGTCGACCGGCCAAACATGAAGCCCCACAGCTTGTCCCTCGGCGCGCCCGCCAGCCAATACCCCGACTCGTTGAGGAGGGCGCTCCCGCCATCCCCGCTGTCATCCGGACCAAACGCCTCGAGCCATGGCGTCGCGTCGATGTTGAGGACGATGACGCCGCACAGCAGACCGTCCGCTCTCATGATCGGCGACGCGAGCCGCAAGGTAGGCTGCCACGGCTCCTGGATCACGCCGTCCTCGATGTTCAGGTCGAGGGCTGAGATGTAGATCTCTCCACTGCCGAGCGCCCTCGCGTGCTTGAAGTAGTAGCGGGAAGCCTTGTCCTGCAGATGCGCCGGATCGATGGTCCTGACGCCGTCCTCGCGCCGCTCCACGCGAACGCGCTCCTGGCCCGATGGATCGAGCACTCGGGCCTGACTGAGGCGAGGATGCTCCTCGAGCTCGGCCAGCAAGCGCGCCTGCGCAGCGCGGGGGCGATGTGAGGCACCGCACGCCACCTCGATCACGGAAGCGGACCGGGTGAGGACGACGATGTTCGAGCCGGCGCGCTCGATGGACCGCTGAATACCGTCAGCCAGGCCGTCTACGGCGCTGCGCGCCTGCTCACCGACCTCGGTCCGGTGGAGCCCCTCGACCACGTGGTCGTAGGTGAGCAGCGCGACGCCGACCAACACCACGAGGCCCGTGAACAAGCCCCCGGCGAGCACCGCACGCCGATCGCCGAGGCGTCCGAACGCATTCGCACGGCTCATGCAATGCCCTAGTCGGAGTTCTTCCAGGACCCGATAGCCCTGAGCCTCGATCTCGCATTACCCGACCCTGCCGCGCATCACCCTCGAACAACCACGGCGATGACGCTATGCGCCATCGTCGCGAGATGTGCTGGGCCGCACCACCGCGAGCCCGGCGATCTGGCTCTCGAGGGCCCCCGGCTCGCCCTTGAAGAAGGCGGCGAGGAGCACCTCCGCCCCATCGGGGGTGTGGGGTGGCACGGTGATCAAGACGGGCGAGCTCGCGCCCTGGCGTGCCCCCAGCGCGTCCTCCACCACAGCGATGAGGTGGCCCTGTGGATCCGGACCGCCCACCGCGTCCAGGATGGACGGGTCGAAGCACCACTGGTCCTCACCCACGTCGAAGCCCCAGAGCATGACCCCCAGCGGGGCCCAGGTGGCCCTCAGCGCAAGGTAGCCGGCGTGGACCGAGTCGTCCTGGGGCGCCCCGAGGGACTCCAGGGCCCCGACCGCCCGAGGCCGGCCCGCCGCGTCCTCGGTGAAGGAGGTGTGGGCCACCACCCGCACGTACGTGCCCGTCGCCGTCCGGAGTCGGAAGCTGGTCGCGCGCGAGCCCCGGTGAAGCTCGGCCTGGGCGCGCGTGAGGACGTTGCCGAGGTCGTCGGTGTGGATGCGGGCGCGGAACGCGTCCAGGGTCGACCCGAGGTCATCCACGGAGACCCCGAGGAGTGACTCCACCGGGCCGTGCCAC
Organism: Deltaproteobacteria bacterium; assembly: GCA_020632995.1. GTDB lineage: Bacteria > Myxococcota > Kuafuiibacteriia > Kuafuiibacteriales > Kuafuiibacteriaceae > JACKEN01. Next base: position 133,180 of record JACKEN010000016.1, read on the forward strand.
ACCATGGCGCCGGTGCTGAAGTCCGCTTCGAAGACCACCTTGCCGAGCGCCGCCATCAGCCCATGCAGGCGAGCGGTGGCCTCCTGCGCCTCCTGCTCGAGCGCGCGCTGCGCGGTGACGTCCTGGATGACACCGATGCTCCCGAGCCGGGCACCGGTGTCGTCGAACCACGGGAAGCCCCGCCCTCGCGCCCACCGCAGGGTCCCGTCGGGCCGCACGATGCGGTAGGTCATGTCGAAGCCG
>JACKEN010000017.1 GCA_020632995.1 Deltaproteobacteria bacterium
GCTGCTGGCGGGGAAGGCGCCCGCGTTGGCGATGGACTGATCGGTGACCTCCAGCCGGGGCGGGTTGTCGACGATCCGGACCGCGTCGATCGCCACGCCGTCGTCCTGCACCGAGGTGTCGGAGCCGAACGCGATGCGGACCCGCAGGGTGCTGGTGATCGCGGTCTGGCCGAGGTCGTGGCCGATGACGACCCAGCCGCCGCTGCCGTTGCTGGTGTTGTTGCGGCCGGTGAAGCCCTCCTGGGAGCCGGTGAAGGCCAGGCCCAGGACGGTGCTGTCGTTGTACCAGCCCGCGTCGCCCACCGCGCCGACTTGGGTCCAGTTGACCCCGTCGGTGGACATCTGCACCTGCGCGCCGTCGTAGCTGAACTCGGCCTCCCACCAGATGGCGGCCTCGAAGCGCGGGTTCACGAGGGTCGAGGTGTCGAAGCACGGGCCGTCGATGTAGCCCTGCGCGCTGACCGGGTAGTCGCCGGTGAGGTTGGTCATCCACGCGTTGGTGCCGTCGTACGCCGCGTTGATCACGTCGTCCGCCGGGGTGCCGAGCTGCCAGGGGTTGTTGCCGCCGTAGGTGGTCCACCCGCCCTCGCCCGCCTCGAAGTCCTCGAGGTACGGGAAGCTGACGACCCTGGGCTTGACGACCTGGACCACGGACGCGGCGTCGTTGGCGGTGTTGACGTCACCGGTGGCCACCACGCTGACGCTGACGGTGGCGGTGCCGGCGGGCAGGACGGTGGGGGTGGCGAAGGTGAACGTGGTGCCGCCGCAGCCGGCCAGGCTGCCGCTGAAGGTCTCGGTCACCGGGGCGCCGCCGTTCACGGTGTACTGGACGGTGAAGCCCGACACCGCCGCGCCGCCGAGGTTCGCGAGGTCCGCCTGGATGGTGGCCTGCCCAGCGCACGCGCCCACGATGGAGGGGTTGGTCACCGCGACGTCCACCGCGGGGAGGTCCACCACCTCGAAGTCGTCGATCGCCATGTCGCTGTAGAAGTTGTTGCCGGTGATGCCGCGGATGGCGATCTGGAACTGCCCGGCCGCGGGGTCTAGCGGGATGCAGCCGGTCTGCTGCCAGAGGTCCCGGTTGTCCGTGAAAGAGGGGATGACGTCGTTGGTCCTGACCGCGGTGTTGGCGGGGTCGCGGATCAGGTCCACGTGCATCGTACCCTGGCTCTGGCCGTACATGTGGTACCAGAAGCGGGCCGCAGGGTAGGTTGCGGTCGAGACGTCGATGACGGGCGACAGGAGCTCGGCCGTGTAGCCGTAGCACGGCGATGAGGACTCCACGTAGAGGTATCGCCCGGTGGTGTTGCCCAGGGTGTGGTCAACCGATGGACCGGTGGACGAGGACGGGGTGCCCGCCGCGTCGGTTGCCCAGTCCGCGTTGTCGGTGGTGACGTTCGTCCATCCCCCAGCCAGGGTGCAGGCTGCCCCGCAAGACGTGCTGCAGGTCGGGAACGCGTCGAAGCTCTCGCTTAGGATTACGGTTTGGGCAGTGGCGCCGCTGGATGCCAGACCCACCCAGGTCATGGCGGCGACGCTGATGAGCGACCTTGTCTTCATGTGGTGAAATTTCCTCCAGGCTGAGCGTGAAGCCTTTCACTTGGTTATCACTTTGACGTCATTCAGAATACGTGGTGAAACCTCGTGTGGGTGAACCAGGGTAGGTGTCACCCGAGGTTGTATTCCAACGGACGAGTGCGATAGGCGCCGCTTGTGAGCTCCGACCGCACCGGCCTCGGCCACACCCGCACCCTCGACGTCTTCTGGGGCGACTGCGACGCCGCGGGCGTCGTCTTCTACCCGCGCTACTACGCGTGGTTCGACGCCAGCACTCACGCCATGCTCACCGCGGCGGGCCTCGACCACCACACCCTGAGGGCCCGCTTCGGGGCCCTCGGCACCCCGCTCGTGCAGGCGTCCGCGCGCTTCCTCGGCCCGGTCACCTACGGCGATCGCCTGCGCGCGGAGTGCGTGGTGACGCAGGTCGGGACGAAGAGCTTCACGGTGCAACACCGCTTGCACTTGGGTGACAGCCCGGTGGTGGAGGGCGAGGAGGTCCGGGTCTGGGCCGAGGCCGTCCCGGGCGATCGGCCCGCGATGCGCGCGGCGCCCATCCCGGACGCGGTGCGGGCGGTGCTGGAGGGGCGCGGATAGGGGCGGGTCAGAAAATGTGGGCAAAAAATTGCCGACGTGATCCGACGTGGCATGATCTCACACATGACCTACACCGACGCCGCGACCCGCTACCTCGACGACCTCGCCGCCCAGATTGGCGCCGCCCACGCGGTGGTGGCCAGCGCGGACGGCCTCCTCGTGGCCGGCACCAGCCACGAGCGGGACACCCTGGAGACCCTGGCCGCCTACGCGCCCAGCCAGCTCCCGACCCGGGTGGAGCGCCCGGCCGGGCTGAGCTCCCGCCGCGTCGAGGTCGACGGTCACCGGCTCTACGTGGCCACGGTGGGGGCGCCGCCCCCGGCCGAGGCGGCGGACGCGTTGGCGTTGATCCTCGCTCGCTGAGCGCGCTGGCCTCCGCAAGGAGACTTGCGCCGAGAGTTCGTCAGCCCGGGGCCTCGTCCGGCGCCTCGAGCTGACCCATGACCTCCCAGAGATCTTCGACCTCCTCCTTGGTCAGGGTGCGGACCGCCATCCCGAGGTGCACGAGCACGTGATCACCCGGCTGCACCGGCTCGTCGCCGAGCAGCATCAGGTTGACGTCTCGAACCGTGCCGAGGGCCTGGCACCGGGCCAAGAGGCCCTCCACCTCGACAACCTCCATCGGGACGCCCATGCACATGGTGGACCTCAGAGCACCTTCACGGTGGACAGCGTCTCGCCGTCGGGGGTGAGGGTGTGGCACGCGCAGGCCATGCACGGGTCGAACGCGTGCACCGCGCGGAGCACCTCGAGCGGGGCCTCGGGGTCCGCGATCGGCAGGCCCTGCACCGACAGCTCGTAGGGCCCGGCCGCGCCGGTCTGATCGCGCGGGCTGGCGTTCCAGGTGGTGGGCACCACCGCCTGGTAGTTCTGCACCTTGCCGTCGCGCACCACCACCCAGTGTGAGAGGGTGCCGCGGGGCGCCTCGTGGAAGCCCACGCCCTCGACGTCGCCCTTCGGGAACACCGGAGGATTATGCACCCGCCCGTCGCCGCTGGCCACGTTGTCCGCGAGCGCCTGCCAGTGCTTGGCCGCGAGGTCGCTCAGCACCGCGGCGCGGATGGCCCGGGCGCCGTGGCGGCCGAGGGCGGAGCGCAGGGCGGCCGGCCCGAAGGCCTTGCCCCCGATCGCCTTGATCCGGCCGAGCATGTCGTCCGCCCACTTCCTGGTGAGCTCGTGCCCGCGGGCGTAGCCGACGAGCACCGACGCGAGCGGGCCCACCTCGGTGACCTGGCCCTGGTAGCGCGGTGACTTGACCCAGGAGTACTTGCCCTCCGGCTCGAAGGGCCCGGGGAGGGGCTCGGTGGTGCCCTTCCAGGGGTGCTGGGGCCCCTCGGCCGAGTACCAGGAGTGGGTCACGTCCTCGGTGACCGCGCCGCGCAGGGTGGCGTCGCGCCAGTCATCGATGGGCCGCACGCCCGCGATGTCCATCCCGGTGATCACGCCACCCGGGAGATCGAAGGTCGTGTTGCGCGGGTCGGTGGGCAGGTCGGGCACCGCGAGGAAGTTGGTCGCGCCCTGGCCGCGCTCGAGCCACTCGGGGTAGAGCGCCGCGATCGCGCACACGTCGGGGAAGTAGACCTGCTGCACGAAGGCCTGCACCTCGTCGAGGAGCCCCTTCATCCGGAAGAGCCGGTCCACGTTCATCGCGCCCATCGAGTCGGGGTTGATCGCGTTCGACACCCCGCCCACCGTGAGGTTCTGGATGTGCGGCGTCTTGCCGCCCAGCATCCCCACCACCTGGTTGGCCTTGCGCTGGTACTCGAGCGCCTGGAGGTAGTGGGCGACCGCCATCAGGTTGGCCTCGGGCGACAGCCGCATCTCCGGGTGGCCCCAGTAGCCGTGGGCGAACAGGCCGAGCTGACCGCTCGCGAGCAGGCCGTTGATCTTCTGCTGGACGTTGGCCATCTCCTTCACGGAGTTGCCGGGCCAGTCCGAGAGGCTCTGCGCCAGCGCCGCCGCCTTCTTCGGGTCGGCCTTCGGCACCTGGGTCACGTCGACCCAGTCGAGCGCGGACAGGTGGTAGAAGTGCACGATGTGATCGTGCAGGGCGTGGCTGATCAGGATCAGGTTCCGGATCAGCTGCGCGTTCAGCGGGATCATCAGCCCGAGGGAGTCCTCGACCGCGCGGACCGACGCCATCGCGTGGACGGTGGTGCAGACCCCGCAGAAGCGCTGGACGATGAGCCAGGCCTCACGCGGGTCGCGGCCGAGCACGACCTTCTCGAGCCCGCGCCACATCGTGCACGAGGCCCAGGCCTTCTGCACCGCGCCCTTGTCCACCTCCACGTCGATGCGGAGGTGCCCCTCGATGCGGGTGATGGGATCAATCACGAGTCGCTTTGCCATGGGAGTCTACTCGAATCGTTCGGAAGTTCTCGCGCGCCCAGGCCACCGCCTCGTACCACTCCTCCAGGGAGGCGGGGACGATGGCGAACAGCTTCACGGCCGCGGTGTACAGGACGATGGTCAGCGAGACGTAGCCCGCGGACATCAGGACCTCGAGCGCGGAGGGGAAGTAGAACTTCAGCTCCCCCGGCACGAAGGCGATGGTGGTGGGGATGAAGCGGTACATCATCGCCCCGAGCATGGCGGTGACCGCGCTCAGGAAGAGCACGCGAGGCCGCCGGCGCTGCTTCGGCTGCAGCATGAAGAGGGTGGGGACGAGCACGCTCAGGTTCTCGACGTGGAAGAGCACCGAGAAGCCGTCCGAGGTGAAGGCCGCCCCGAGCTGGCCGCGGGCGATGATGTCGCCCCACCTGAGGGCGAGGAACAGCAGGCTGATGTAGCCCATGAGCTTGCCGAGGTCGCCCAGGGTGGTGAGGTCGAGCCGGCGGCGCCACACGAGGCAGCCGGCCATCAGGGTCACCATGACGCACGCGGTGCCGGCCACGCCGGCCTGGATCACGTACAACAGCGGCAGCATCTGGGACTGCCAGAGCGGGTGGAGCTTGTCGCCGGACAGGAGCAGCAGCGCCCCGAGCGACGACTGGTGCATGGCGGGGAGCACGTAGGCGCCGGCCACGAAGAAGGGGTAGAGCCACTTCAAGACCGGGAAGACGCTCCGCATCGCGCGCCGGATGCCATCCGAGGCGTGCACGTACAGCCGCTCCCACAGCGGGGGCAGGTTCTCGTAGGCCAGGAAGATCATCGCATACAGCGGCATGCACACCGCCACCTCCAGGAGGGAGGACTCCGGGTTCCAGTGGCTGGGGAACAGGAGGTGCCACATGTTCCAGGGGCGGCCCACGTCGACCGTCAGCGCAAGCAGGCCTGCGAAGTAGAACACGAAGCTGGTCAAGAGCGCGGTGCGCATCACGAGGTGGAGGCGCTCCCACTTGAAGATCCACGCTGCGATCCCGATCGCGAAGCCGCCCGAGCCCAGGGCGGTGAGGGTCATGACGTTGAAGGTCTTCCAGATGCCCCACGCGTAGGCGTCGGACATGCCGGTGAAGCCGAGGCCACCGAAGGCCCGGAGCACCGAGAGGCCGAGCCCGATCAGGGTCAGGGCCAAGAAGATCAGGAACGGCAGGCTGAAGAAGGGGACGTCGTAGACGTGCACGCCCCGCTGCCAGGGGAGCATCGCCCTATCGTCGGTGCGTGGATCTCTCATAGCTGACTCGGGAGGCCGGTCTGCTTGGCCTTGTTTTGAGCGTGGTCCTCGTGGCTGTCGAAGCGCCGCTTGATGATGGCGGTGAGGAACACGTAGAGGGTGAGGGGGAGCGCGAGCCACTTGTAGACCACGCTGTGGACCTTGCTGCCGTACGCCGCCACCGACTCCTCGCCGAGGGTGGGCAGGCCCAGGTTCGCGAAGGGGAGGCCGGACAGGTACAGCACCTGGGTGCCGCCGCCGTCCTTCTCGCCGTAGACCCGGTCCTCGAAGTACCGGCCGGGGGAGCGCTCGATGCGCGCCTTGGCCTCGGCCAGCAGGTCGCTCCGGGTGCCGAAGATCACCGCGTGGGTCGGGCACACCTCGGTGCACGCCGGCTGCCCACCGTCGGCGAGACGGTGAGAGCACAGCTCGCACTTCACGATGCGGGGGTTGAAGTTGGCCCACTCGAACTTCGGCACCTCGAACGGGCACGCGACCTCGCAGTATCGGCAGCCGATGCAGCGGTCCGCGTCCCAGGTGACCACGCCGTCGGTGCCGCGCTTCATCAGCGCGCCGAAGGGGCAGCCGGACACGCAGGCCGGCTCGAGGCAGTGCATGCACTGCCGCTTCACGTACGAGGTCTCGGCGGTGTCCTCACCCCGGGCCAGCTTGATGATGTTCTTGGTCTGAGCGTTGAGGTCCTGCGGCATCTGCCACAGGCCGTTGGACAGCACGGTGTCCGGCACCAGACCGTTGGCGGAGGTGCAGGCCGAGACGCACGCCTTGCACCCGGTGCAGATCGTGGCGTCGTAGAGCATGCCCACCGCGTCGCGGTCGGGCGCGATGGGGCGGTTCTTGGCCGAGGCCTGGGCGGTGCCGCACGCGGCGAGCGTGGCGGTGCCCGCCGCCCCTTGGCTGAGGACGCGCAGGGCGTCGCGGCGGTTCAGGCTCATGCTTCACCCTCCTTCTTCGGCTCGGGGTTGGGGCGCCCGGGCACGGACTCGTCCCCCGGCTCGGCGGAGAAGCGCCGCGAGGCCACGAAGGCCGCGCCGCCCACCGCGCCCACCCCGAGGCCCACGAGGCCGGTGGCGAGCGGTGCAACCGAACCTGCGGGCGCCTCCACCGGCGGGTAGGTGTCCGGCGGCTTGGCCCCGTGGATGGGGATGGTGCTGAAGATCGGGATCTTGAACGCGATGTGCTGCTCGGTGCAGCCCACGCAGGGCGACCCGATGCCGATCGGCCACACGTCCTCCACCTCGTTGAAGTGGCGGGTGGAGCACGCGGCGTGGGTGTCGGGCCCCTTGCAGCCGAGCTCGTACAGGCACCAGCCCTGCCGGTGGCCGTCGTCGCCGAACGCCTTGGCGAAGCGCCCCGCGTCGAAGTGCGGGCGGCGCGGGCAGTGATCGTGGATGACCCGGTCGAAGGCGAAGCGCGGGCGCCTCAGCGCGTCCAGCTCCGGGAGGGTGCCGTAGCGGGCGTACTCCAGCACCACCCCGAGGAGGACGTAGGGGTTGGGCGGGCAGCCCGGGATGTTCACGATGGGCTTGTTGCGGATGTAGCGGTCGACGCCCGCCGCGCCGGTGGGGTTCGGGGGGGTGGAGGGGACGCCGCCCCAGGACGCGCACGACCCGATCGCGATGATGGCGGCGGCGCGGTTACCGACCTCCTCCAGCACCTTGATGGCGGGCTTGCCGGCCAGGGTCATGTAGATGCCCTCGTCCTTCTCGGGGATGGAGCCCTCGACCACGAGGATGAAGTTGCCGTCGTTGGCGTCCATCGCCTCGTGCAGCGCCTTCTCGGCCGCGTAGCCGGAGGCCGCCATCAGGGTCTCGTGGTAGTCGAGCGAGATGACGTGGAAGATCAGGTCGGCGAGGTCGGGCTGGGACGTCCTGAGGAGGGTCTCGGAGCAGCCCGTGCAGTCCTGGAAGTGCAGCCAGATCACCGAGGGACGGCGGGCCTGACCGAGCTCCGCCGCCACCGCCTCCGGGGTCATCCGGTTGGTGATGGCGAGCCCGAAGGGGGCGGCCACCATGAGCCGGGAGCAGAACCCGAGGAAGTCCCGGCGGCTCACGCCGCAGCGGGTCAGGTGGGCATCGAGGGTGTCATCGCGACGTCTCATGAGGCTCCTCTGGTGAAGGCAAGTCCGATTGCGACAATCTGGCCTGCACCCACTCGAGCGCGGTGCGCTTGAGGGTGGGGATGGCGGCGGCGACCGCGGGGCTCAGCGGAGCGCCCAGGGTCATGTCGACGGGCTCCACGCCAAGCACGGCGGCGTCCAGCGGCTGACCGCGCTGGAGCTCCACCACCTGCAAGGCTTGTTGCACGCCGGGGTCATGGGGTGAGACCCGCGGGCTGAGCGGGATCTCGAGGAGTTCCTCCCGGGCGAGCACGCGCACGGTGCCGGGCGCGGCGCCCATGCGGACCGCGTCGACGAACAGGACCGCGTCGATGTCCAGGAGGTACGGGGTGAGGTCCAACCCGGGCGTGCCCAGGTCCTGCACCGTCACGTGCTCGGGGAAGGCGCCCTCCGCCTCCAACGAGTCCACGACGCGGGGCCCGACCGCGTCATCGCCCAGGAGTGTGTTCCCGAGCCCGAATACCGCAACGCGGGGGAGCGCCCCGCCCCGTGGGTGCATGCCCAGGACGGCTAAGCAGGAAGCGAACCAACCGAATCGGCGCCGAAGCGGGTGCGAGAACTTCAGCGATCTCGGCCGGATAGCGCAGTCATGGGGTATTCTGTATCATTCTGGGGTCACGGGACGGTGTCGCTGGTCGACCCGGCCGTTTCGTTGACCGGACGGTTCAGGCGATCGCGCTGCGGGCTTCTCCCAGCCATGCAAGCCAGCTTTCCATGCCCTCGCCCGAGCGGGCCGACACCTTCAGCACCGTGGCCTCCGGTCTGATCTGGGCCAGGTAGCCCATGAGGCGCTCGAGGTCGAAGTCGAGGTGGGGCAGGAGATCCACCTTGTTCACCAGCACAAGGTCGGCCTTGGCGAACATGTAGGGATACTTCAGCGGCTTGTCCTCGCCCTCGGTCACCGAGACCACGACCACCTTCTTGTGCTCACCGAGGTCGAAGCCGGCGGGGCACACCAGGTTCCCCACGTTCTCGATGAACAGGATGCCGCCCTCGGGTGGCGCCTGGAGCTCGAAGGAGCCGAGGAGCATGCTCGCGTCCAGGTGGCACACCGCGCCGGTGTTCACCTGGTGGGCCGGCACGCCGGTGGCCCGGATACGGTCGGCGTCGAAGCTGGTCTGCTGATCGCCCTCGACCACCGCGAGCGGGGTCTGGCCCTTCAAGAGCTCCAGGGTGCGGCACAACAGGGTGGTCTTGCCCGACCCGGGGCTCGACATGAGGTTCACCGCCAGGGTGTGGGTGGCGTCGAGCCGGGCCCGGTTCACCGCCGCGATGCGGTCGTTCTTGGCCAGCAGGTCTTGCTCGACCTGCACCCGCCGCCGGGTCTCCGCCGCGTCATGATCGTGGCCGTGGTCATGATCGTGGTCATGGTCATGGTCATGATCGTGGTCGTGCCCATGCTCATGATCGTGGTCGTGCCCATGATCGTGGTCGTGATCATGGCCGTGGTGGTGGTGGTGATGATGCTCGTGGCCGTGGGTCGCCGTACCCGGCGTCGACTCCTGACCGCACCCGCAGATCCCGCACATGTCCTACTCAACCTCCAGCTCGGTGACGCGCATCTCGTCGCCCTCGGTGAGCATCCACTGATGCACACCGCAGTGGGGGCAGACGTCGGCGTGGGTCGCTACTTCAATTGTGAGGCCACACGGCACGCAGAACGCTTTTGCCGCGCCTCGTTCGATGATCACCTCAGCCCCCTCGGCCAGGGTTCCCGCCGAGACCGCGTCGAAGGCGAAGGTCAGCGCGCCCGGATCCACGTGGGCGAGGGCCCCGATCTTCAGGAACACCTTGGTCACCCGGCCGCTCCCCTCGGCGCGGGCGTGGGACGTGGCGATCTCCACGATGCTCTGGGCGAGCGACAGCTCGTGCATGTCAGGCGCCCTCCACCGTGACCCCGAAGGGCACGCAGGGATCCAAGAGGGCCATGTGCCAGCGGGCCCGGGCCTCGGCCTCGGCCGCAGGCCAGCCCACCGGGGCCCGGGTCGCCACCCCGTCCGGGTGGTGGGTCCACTCGGTGGGCGCCACCCGGTCCCACCGAGTCACCTTGCCGTCCGCCCACGCGACTCGATGGGCCAGGCGGCCGCGGCCGGTGTCGGCGAGCCCCACGCCCTCGCCCTCGCCCGGCAGGGGCGCGGTGTGGGCGGGGGCGGGCGCCACCGCGCGGAGCGCCTCGGCCAGCGCGTCGGGCCACCGGGTCAGCTCCACCAGGCGGGCGACCAGGCGCGCGAGGAAGCCGGGGCCGTGGTGCACGATGACGTCCGCCACCAGGGGGTGGGCGCTCGCCCGTGCGAGCGGGCCGGCCTCCGCCGGGCCCTCGGGCAGGGTGGGGCGGTCGGAGTAGTGCTGCGCGGAGCTCAGGCCTCGCAAGATGTCCTGCGCCGACAGCTCGGGGCAGAGCCGGGGGCTCGGGGCCAGGTCGGCCCAGCCCCGCTCCAGCACAGTGGCCACCATCTTCGCCCCCGCGCTCGCGCGCTGCTCGGACCACCGGGTCAGGGCGGCGAGCTCCACCACCTGCTCGGGGAGCGCCTCGAGGGCCAGGGCCGCCCGTACCTCCTCCAGCACGAGCTGGATGCGGGCCTCGTCCGGGGCAAGCCGGCCGCCGCCGACCCGCCCCGCGTCCCCGTCGGGGTACAGGGCCGGGGTGAGGCTCGCGAGGGCGCGTCGGAGCTGGGCCCACGCGGCCACGTCGGGGGCGCCGCCCCACAGGGCGGCCCCCTCCACCCACAGCGCGCGGGCGTGACCCTCGAGGGCCTCGGCCAGGGCGAGCGCGACGCGCGCGCGGTGGTGATCGGGTGCGATGCTCAGCCCCGCGCCGGCCTCGACCGCGGCGAGCGCCGCGGCCTGCTGGGCCTGTGCGCACAGCGGGAACAAGAGCGGGACCCGCTTGAGCACGTCCTCCACCGGCCGGCCGGCCAGCGCGCCGGTGATCGCGAGGGCCCGCTGCGAGGTGAGCCGGGCCGACACCACCGCGCCGTCCGCCACGGTGAGGGCGAGGTCCACCCGCTCCTCGGGAGCCCCGAACATGCCCAGACGGTGACAGGGTGGGGCGCGGGAAGCAATGGGGGCGGCCCGGGCGCGCTCAGAACGAGATCTGCAAGCCGGCTTGCCAGTTGCTCCCGCCCACCTCGAGGCTGTTCTCGAAGACCGGGAGGGTGCGGCCGTAGTCCCACTCGAAGAAGATGTCGGCCCCGTGCACCCCGTAGGACTCGCGGAGGATGCGCGCGCTCTGCGGATCGATGCGGTCCAGGGCGAGGGCGAGGCCCAGCGCGCCGGTGATGCCGAGCGAGGCGCCGTTGGCCCGGGCCTCACCCACCACCGCGACCGAGCCGTCCCCCTTGCCGATGCGCCAGAACGTGTAGCTGGGCCCGACCTCGAGGTAGGGGTGGATCGGGAAGCCCAGCCAGGACTCCAGGAAGTACACGCGCAGGCCAACCTGCGCGGTGAGGGGGATGAGGCGGATGGTGGTGGTGCCGCCGGAGCGCTGCATGGTGTCTTGCACGAAGGCGTAGGCGCTGTCCTTGAACCAGCCCACCGAGCCGCTCAGGGTGAGCTCGCCGAAGCCGAGCGGGCGCACCCAGGCCACCTTGGGGCGGAGGAGCCAGCCGGTGCTGTCCTCGAACAGATCCGCGTACGGGGTGGCGGTGCCCTTGAACTCGCGGTCCACGTCGGGGGCGAAGGGGCCGAAGCTGAAGCCCAGGCGTAGGCCGAGGGGCTCGGACGCGGGGCCGTTCGAAACCTGGCTTGCGAGGAGGGCGACGAAGAGGACGGGGAGGCTCATGGGGTGGGCTCCTCGATGGCGTGGCCGGCCAGCCACACCACCGGGTAGAGGGCGACCCGGGTGGCGGCCCGGAGCACCGGGGAGTCGGCGATGATCCGGGCCGCCCCGGGGCTCAGGGCGTAGTAGGTGTCGACGAACCAGCGGCCGGCCGCGGTGGGCGCCAGCACCTGGTCACGGAACGCGCGCAGGACGCGCACCTGGGGGTGTCCGTAGTCACCGTAGGCGGCGGTGGCGATGAAGCAGTTGCCGCCGTCCGCGCTCCCGCCCGCCGCCTTGTAGCGCTCGAAGAGGTCTTCTTCTTCGGCCGGCACGGCGGTGCCGAGTGACACTGGGTCACTGGGGTTGCCCGCCGCGTCGACGCTCACCACCCAGAACGCGTAGCTCACCCCGTTGGTGAGGCCGGAGACGGTGACGCTGTCGGCGCCGCTTTGGGCCTTGCCGCAGACGTAGGCCGCCTTGACGTCCCCCGCGGCACCGCAGAGGTCCTCGGCCGAGGTGAAGATCTCCTCCGCGGGTGAGCTGAACACGGGGGCCTCGTTCACGCTGCAGAGGACCTGGTAGCGGACGCCGGTGGTGTCGGCGTCCGTGTCGATGGTGTACGCGACCTCGGCCAGCTCCTCGCCCGCCACCACCTTGCCCCCGGTCGGCTTGGTGGGCGGCTTGGTGTCCCGCGGGAAGGCCACGCTCGCGAGCTCGGTCCAGGTGTCCTGATCGTCCACGTCGGCGAGCACGTAGAGGGTGTCGTCGCCCTCGTCCTCGTCGCAGCCTCCGAGCACCGTGGCGACGTTGGTGCTCACGTCCACCGTGGGGTCCGCGCTCTCGAGGCGCAGCCGGGCGAGGGTGGTGCAGGTGGACTTGATGGTGGCGTCGCTGTCGAGGCAGCCGCGGCCGGACACAACGTAGAGGCCGCCCTCGGTGCCGGCGCGGGTGAAGCCGAAGCTGATCTGGACGCTGCGCGAACACTTGCAGCCGGCCACGTTCATCATCTCGGCGAGGTCGGTGTCGGTGAGGGTGGCGCCGTCGTCTTCGAAGTGGAGATCACTGACGCTCTGCGCGCCCGCCAGGGCAGGCAGCAGCAGCGCCAGGAGCCCCACCCCAATGGGGGTGCAGGATGGCATGCGGGCGAGAAGAGCAACCCGCGTGCCACGCCATGGACGGCGGCGCTTCAGTGGGTTGGGGCGATGAAGGTTGACGGGTTGTCGGGGCGCCGGGGGCGCGCGGGACAATGTGTCGCCAGAAACGAAAAAAGCCTCGATGGCGGACCATCGAGGCTTCTCGCTTCCCGAAGAAGAGGGGAAAAGTGGCGGGGCCGACGAGACTCGAACTCGCGACCTCCGGCGTGACAGGCCGGCATTCTAACCAACTGAACTACGACCCCGCCGTCAGGGTGAAGAGGCTTCTACAGAGGCCCATGCGCGCTGTCAACGCTGGAGTTTTGGGGCCCATGTCGTTTTTCTCGTACCGCTCCCGCTAGTCCACTTCGATGCGGATAAACCTGGCGCCGGGCACCTGCGTGCGGACCGCCTCCTCGATGCGATCGACCTCGTTGCCGAGCTCGTCGACCACCACCTTGGCGTGGGCGTCGAGCAGCCGGTCGAGGTCCTCGGGCGTCTTCAGGCTGTCGAAGGCCGCCTTCACGTCGGTGCGGGCGAGCACCCGCTCCGAGATCACCGTGCCGTCGAACTCGATGTCCGCGTTGAAGGTGAACATCTCGGCCCCGATGACCCGGGTCTTCACCTCGAAGACGTTCCGCACCGAGCTGCCGGAGGTGCGGATCGCGGCCAGGATCCGGGCCTGGACGTCGGCGCTCACCGCGCGGTCCAACAGGTACCGGCGGTTCTGCATCCCGAGGAACAGGGCGATGGCGCCGAGCAGGATCCCGATGAGGATCGCGGCCACCGGGTCCGCCCAGTGCCAGCCCAACAGCTCCGAGGCGGTGATGCCGAGGGCGGCCAGGATGACGCCGAAGCTGGCCGCGCCGTCCTCGAAGAGCACGGCGAGGGTGGTGGTGTCCTCGGTGGTGCGGAGGAAGGTGATCCAGCTCCGGCCGCGGCGCTGGGCGTTCAACGCCTTGATCGCCGACAGGAGCACCGCGCCGTCCACCAGGAACGAGATCACCAGCACCGCCGGCACGAGCCAGCCCACCGCCTCGTGGCGGGCGCCGGAGAGCAGGGTGTGGACGCCGTGGGTGACGGTGACGCCGCAGCCCACGAAGAAGATCCCGGCCGCGGAGATCAGCGCGAACAGGAACCGGTCCTTGCCGTAGCCGAAGTGGAACTCCTCGCTCGGGCCGCGCTCGGACTTCTTCATGCCCACCAGGAGCAGGGCCTGGTTCCCCAGGTCGGCCGTGCTGTGCACCGCCTCCGCCAGCATGGCCCCCGAGCCGCTGACGAAGTAGGCGAGGAACTTGATCAGGGTGAGGAAGCCGTTGCCGGCCAGGGCCAGCAGCACCGCCCGGGTCCCGTGCGCGTGTGACATTCGCCTCTGCTAATCACCGCGGGGGGGCGGGGCAAGCGTGTTGCGCGCCTCAGCTCAGGGTCAGGCCGACCGGGAGGCCCTCGCCGAAGGCCTGGGCTTCGGTCTTGGTGTCGACCTGCACGATCTCGAACAGGGGACGGAGCTGCTCCTCGGGGACCCCCCGCTCGGTCAGGAAGGCCGCGACCTCCTTGCGGATCCCCTCGGGCAGGTCGAACTGTCGGTCGCCGGTGAGGCGGCACATCGCCACCAGGCAGCTGGCGGGGTGCTCGTCCTTGGGGGGCTTCTTGAGCGCCATCAGGCGGCGCGCCCACGCCTCGGCCACCTGCGGGCGCACCGTGGCCTCGCGGGGGCCGTACAGGAGCTTTCGGGCCCCGATCCGGCCCAGGCACCACAGGGCGCCGCGCGGCGCCTTCTTCTCTTCGAGCAGCTGCATCAGACCGTCGCCCAGCTGGGCCCGGCTCTTCGCCCCGATCTGCTCGAGCGACGCGGCGGCGCGCCACACCTCGGCCGCCTCCTGGCTCTGGGGCTTCGGTGGCTTCTTCTTGGCCCGCTTGGCGAGGGCGGGGATCACCATGGGGAAGGCCCGGCTCGCCAGCTCCTCCTGGTGCCCGCGGGCCAGCCCGCCCGCCACCCGGCGCCAGAGGATCCACCAGTTCAGCTCCGCCGGGTCGTGGGCCGGGTGCAAGACGCCTTGCGCGTGGATCTTCCACAGCTGCCGCACCCGCCAGTCGTCCATCGGGACCCCGAAGCCAGGGCGCAGGCAGAAGCCCACCACGTTCAGCCACCGGGTCTCGAGCGCGGCCGACAGCGCTCGGCGCTCCATCAGCTCCACCAGGTGCTCGGCCAGGGTCCGCAGCACCGGGAGCGGGAAGGCGTCCCGCCCGAGGGCGAGGTCCTCCTCCAGCCCCTTCATCAGGGCGTCCGGATCCGGGCGCGGGGGCTCCACCGCGAAGGTCGCGTCGATGCGGGCCTTCGCCGCCTCGAGCCGCTCCGGCTCGACCTCACCCTGCTCGGGCGGGGCCCGGGTGCCGGCGCCGCCGAAGGGCTGATCGTGGGCGGCGGGCTCTGCAGGCTGGCCTGCCTCCGGCTCCTCGCCGTGGCTCGCCCGCAGGTCGAACTCCAGCTTGAAGCGGGCGCCGCTCATGCGGGACAGGCAGGACAGCTCCAGGGTGCCCAGCTCGGTGCGGCGCACCTGGATGCGCACCGGCACCTTGGTCCCCGCCTTCTGCTTGCCGAACTTCACCACCGTCTGGAGGGGCGGCAGGGCCACCAGCTCGTCCTCCGGCACGTCCACCACGCTGCCGACCGGGTCCTTCCGCGGGCTCGAGGTGAAGAAGATCGGGAACTCCACCGGGCGGTTGGTCACCAGGTTGAACTCGCGATCCGGCACCTCGATGACCTGGCCGTCCTGCATCCCCCGGGGGGCGACGCAGACCGCCCGCACCTGGCCCTCGGCCGGCGCGTCGTCCTCGGTGTGCCCCACCGCCAGGAAGTACTCGCGGGGCGAGCCGCCGCCCACCCGCACCCCGAGGCCGGCCCGGACCAGCCCGAAGTACGCCGCGCCCCGGGCCACCGCCAGCTCCAGCGCGGTGTCGCCCTCGTCGTAGATGAGGGGTCTTGGATCCTCGGGTCCCGGGCCGGCGGAGCCGTCCCACCCGTCTTCGCGGGCTTCGCCCGCTGCGCGCTTCGCTTGCGAGGGCGCCTCAGCGAGGGTCTCCGCTACGGTGGCGCGCATCCAGTCGCCCACCACCTTGCACACCCGGTCGCGCACCAGCACCGGCTTCAGGGCGCCGCCGTTGAAGAGGAGGGCGTCGATGTGGGCGAAGCTCTCGCCCTCCCGGGCGTGGCGCATCAAGAAGGCGGCCAGGTGCCGGGTGATGCCGGGGTCCTGGGCGTAGGGCAAGCCGAACTCTGTGAAGCCCGCTTGCGCGGTGGCCCGCTTGGGCTTCGCCGCGACACCGGCAGGGAGGGCGGGGTAGTAGCCCTCGAGGAGCACCTGCTCCAACGTCGCGCGGGAGAGCGAGGCCCGCATCGTGCCGCCGATGAGCTTGCTCCCGCGTCCGGTGACCACCACCGGCAGCTCGTCCTTGTCGGGGTGGCTGAAGAGGGCCTCCTTGGCCAGCCGGCACTCCAGCTTGAGCTGGGCCCAGCCCTCCGCGTCGAGCTTCTTTGACCCCTTGGTGAGCGCGCCCTCGGTGGCGTGGGCGAGCGCGAGGTCCATGTTGTCGCCGCCCAACAGCAGGTGGTCGCCGACCGCGGTGCGCTCGAAGCTCAAGGGGCTGGCCGGGTCGCCGTCCTCGGGGGCCTTCACTTCGACCAGGGTGAAGTCGGTGGTGCCGCCGCCCACGTCGGCGATCAGCACCCGCTCCCCGCCCTTCAGGCCGGTGGTCTGGGGCGTCCCCCCGGTGCGGGCGATGAACGCGTAGAACGCGGCCAGGGGCTCCTCGATGAGGTGCAGGTCCGGCAGGCCGGCCTTCTTGGCCGCCTCCAGGGTGAGGCGGCGGGAGATCTCGTCGAACGAGGCGGGCACCGTCACCACCACGTGCTGGTGCTCCAGCCCGCGGGTGGGGTCCTCGGCCGCCATCTGGTGGTCCCAGGCCGCCTTCAGGTGCAAGAGGACCTGCGTCGCGACCTCGACCGGGCTCCGCTTCGGGATCCCGTCGGGGGCGTGCCAGGGCAGGATGGGGGCGCTCCGGTTCACCCCGCCGTGGCAGAGCCAGCTCTTGCTGCTCTCCACCAGGCGCACCGGGGTCTTGGCCCCCAGGCGCTTGGCCGCCTCGCCCACGATGTCCGGCGTCTTGTCGAGCGCCTCGGGGTGCCACGGCAAGCGGGCTTGCTCCGGGGTGAGCTCGAACCCGGCCGGCGTGTAGAGGGCGGAGGGCAACAGGGGCCGCTCCTGCACGTCCCCCGGCGCCACCAGCTGGGGCACCGCCAGCTCCTTGATCTGGGGCCGGCCCAGGCGGCGGACCTCGTCCAGCTCCGCGTACGCCAGCGCGGAGTTGGAGGTCCCCAGGTCGATGCCCACCACGTACTTCGCCGACTCGCTCACCTCAGCCCCGCTCCTCCTCGCGCACGTTGTACTCGAGCCGCCACCGGCGGTTGCCCTCGGCCTCCACCGACCACACCTCGAGGGTGCCGATCTCGGTGAGCTTCACCTCGAGCCGCACCGGCACCAGCGTGCCGGGCGCGAGGCCCTCCGCCTCCAGGGTGGCGGTGATCGGCGCGGTCTCGACGAGGTGCTCCGGCCAGGTGAACTCGTCCAGGACCTCGCCGATGACGTCGTCGGTCCGCGTGGTGCTGGTGAGGAACCGGAACTCCGCCGGCTCACCGACCACCAGGCCCAGCGTCCCGCCCGGCACCTGGGCGTCGGAGCCCTCCTCCATGCCGATGGGGACGATGCACAGGGCCCGCATCGGCGGGGGCACGCCGGGGATGGCCGGCGCCGCGCTCTCGATGCCCACGTAGTACGAGCGCGCCACGCCGCCCCGGATGCGGATGCCACCGCCCTTTCGGACCGCGCCGTAGTACGCCGCGCCCCGGGCCACCGCGAGGTCGTTGTCGGTGCCCTCGAGCACCTTCGGGGCCTGGCCCCACGACGTCACGACCTCGAGCAGGCGCGCTTGCAAGAGCGGGCTGTTGAACACCCCGCCGTTGAAGAGCACGTGGGTGGGGAGGTGCCCGCCCGCGTGCTCGCCCAGGAACTTGGCCAGGTGCCGGGTGATCGCGGCGTCCGACACGAAGGGCAGGCCGAGCTCCATGAAGCCGGTGCGCCGCGCCTCCTGGGGGCGGTCGTCGCGCCCGCACTGGGGGAAGAAGCCGTCCACCAGGGTGCGCTCCAGCTCCGCCCGGGTGAGCTCGGTCTTGATCTGGCCGCCGATCAGCTTGCTCCCGCGCCCCAAGAGGGTCACCGGGGCCGCCTCCTTGGTGGCGTCGACGAGGAGCTGCTCCTTGGCCCGCCGCGCCTGGCTCACGAGCGCGCGCTGCTGCCCTGCGTCGATCTTCTTGCCCGCCGCGGCCAGCTTCTGCTGGAGCACGTAGGCGAGGGCCAGGTCCATGTTGTCGCCGCCGAGCAGGATGTGCTCGCCCACCGCGACCCGCTCCAGCGTCAAGTTGCCTTGCCCGTCGTCCTTCACCTCGATGAGCGAGAAGTCCGAGGTGCCGCCGCCCACGTCGCAGACCAGCACCCGGTCGCCCGGGTGGAGGACGTCGCGCCAGCCGTCGCCCATCTTGGCGAGCCACGCGTAGAACGCGGCCTGGGGCTCCTCGAGCAGGACCACGTCGGTCAACCCGGCTTGCGTCGCCGCCTCGAGCGTCAGGTCGCGGGCCACCGCGTCGAAGCTGGCCGGCACGGTCAAGAAGACCTGCTGCGCCCCGAGCGGAGCGTCGGGGTTGGCCGCGTCCCAGGCGTCCTTGACGTGCTCGAGGTAGCGGGCCGCCGCGGTCACCGGGGAGACCTTGGCCACCTCCGCCGGGGCCCCGTGGGGCAGGATGGCGGCGCGCCGGTCGACCTTGCCGTGGGAGAGCCAGCTCTTGGCGCTCGACACCAGGTGCAGCGGCACCTCGGCCCCGCGCTCCCGCGCTGCCTCGCCCACCACGAAGGCGCGCCCCTGGGCCCACGGCAGGTCCAGCGCCCCCTCGGGCAGCTCGCCCGGCTGGGCCAGGTACAAGAACGAGGGGAGGGCGTTTCGCGGCTGCACGTCCCCCGGGCGCACCGCCTGGGGCAGGGGGAGCACCTCGGCGTGGGGGTGGGCGCCCTCCTCGCTCGGCATCCGCACGAAGCCGAGGGCGGTGTTGGTGGTCCCGAGGTCGATGCCGACCACGAGGTCGTCGCGGCGCACGGGCTAGACCTCCACCTCGGCGGGGGCGATGACGAGGCCGTCCTCACCCGCGGGCACCTTGGGCAGGCGCACCGTGGTGGCCTTCCAGCCCTTGTGCTTCAGGGTCCCGCTGAAGGGCGGCTGCCCCACCACGTTGCCGACCAGGCGCACCTCGGCCGGGTTGAAGCCGGCCGCCACGGTGACCATGGCCTCCTCGTCCTCAGTCCGCACCGGGGCGAGGTCGAAGTGGTCGGCCAGGGCCTTCTTGCACCCGCGGTGCACCTCGCGCACCGCGGCGCCGATGTCCGCGTCGTCGTAGGACTCGATCTCCTCGGCCAGGAAGTCCAACAGACGCCCGCCCGCCTGCAGCACCCCCAAGGTCTGGGCCGCCGCCCCATCGAGGTTCGGCGCGGGCTCCGGGGCCTTCACGGGCTCCGGCACGGGCTCGGGGACCGGGGCGGGCTCGGGGAGCTTGGTGGGCGCGGTGTCCAGGGCCGGGGCCTCGGGGGCCGGCGCGGGCAGGAGCCCCGCGGGGATCACCTCCTTGGGCAGGGGCCGGCCGAAGAGGGCCGCGAAGAACGCCCGGAGGGCCAGGATCGGATGCATGGCGCGGACTAACGACACGCCTTGGAGGATGTCAATCGAGACCCCTCATTCGCGGCGCGACCCGGGCACCCCGAGGGCCATACGGCCACTCCCGCTCCCGAACAGCACGTAGCCCGACCCGTCTTGCGCCACCACCTCGGGAGAGAACGGCACCCGCAGGAAGGTGAGGCCCTGGCCGCTCCCCATCCGGTGGACGAGGCCGTTCTCGAGCACCACGCCGAAGGTCCGGCCCCGCCCGCCCGGCGGGGGCACGTCGGGCAGGAGCGCCCTCGGGAGCCCGGTCTTGAGGTCGTAGACGTTGAGCATCTGCACCTCGAGCTCGTTCACCGGCTCGAAGTCGAGCCGGCGCGGATCCAGGGTGGGGTCCGGGACCTCCCCCGGCAGCGGCTCCACGAGCTCGTCGGCGAGGAAGAAGCGCATCGCGATCTCGGTGATCCCGGCCGGGGTCACCACCTCCCCGCGCCCCGCGACCAGGGTGTTCTGCGGGCACATCCCGCTCGCGGCGGTCATCTGGGTGGTCTCGGGGACCGCGAAGCGCTCGGCTCGGAAGGCGCCGCCGGTGTCGGCCTCGACCCGGAAGAGCAGGCCGTTGGTGCCCACCGCGTGGGCCACCGCGCTGCCGCCGCCGAGGCCGCGCCACAGGTCGAGGTTGCGCTCGTTGCCGCTGCACCCGTCCACCGGGTTGGGGGGCCGGCGCTCCACGTCGTCGGGGGTGTCCGGTCGGTCCCAGGACATGCTCACCTCGGTCACCGCGTCGCCGCGCACCGCGAAGAGCCGGGTGGTGCGGTCGCTCACCGCGAAGGTGCCGGGCCCCATCGCCGCGACGTCGCGGAGCTCCCCCGCCTCGGCCGGCACCGTCAGGCGGGTGGCCTCCTCGACCCCGGCTTCGCTCATCTTCAGGCGGGCGATGAGGGGGCCGTCCTTGCGCCCGACCACCAGCACCGTCTGGGGGTCTGCGGGGTCGAGCGCCGCGCCGGTGATCCGGGCCCCCGAGAGGGTGCCGGTGGGGTCCGCCGCGTCCACCACCTCGGCGCCCAGGTAGCGCCCGTCCGCCTCCTGGATGCGCACCAACACCGGCCCGGGGTTCTCGCCGAAGGCCCAGAAGCCGCCGCCCGGTCGCGGCACCGCGGCCACGAAGACCCGCCGGGTCCGCTCGGCCGGCCCATAGATCGGGGTGAAGGCGGCGCTCGCGGTGGCCACGAACATCCGGTTCTCGGACGCCCGGCCCAGCACCCACCCGTCGCCCAGGCTCTCCGCGCGCTCGAAGCCATCGATGCCGCCGTAGCGGGTCGTCGCGTCCTCCTCCCCCGTCACCGCGCCGCGGAGGTCCATGTGGACCAGCCGATAGCCCGAGCGCACGAGCGTCATCCCGTCGGGGCGGGGGATGAAGTCCGCGCACCAGCTGTTGTTCGGGCCCCGGTAGGCCAACCGCCACTGGGGATCCGTGGCCCCGGCGGTGGCGGTGAGGACCACCGCGAACTCCGGCTGGCAGGCCGGGACCTCGGCCACCGCGCAGACGTAGAGCCGATCGCCAGAGGCGGCGGCGGCGACGTAGCGGCTGATGTGCACGGGGGTGCCGCCGTCATCGTCGAAGGGGCCCTCGGGCTGATCGCAGCGCCAGGTGTCGCGCGGGCTGGGCCCGCCGGGGGTGGGCGCCTTGTAGTACAGGGCGTTTCGGCCCACCGCGAGGCCGAAGCCGTTCTCGAGCACGAGCGCGTCGCTGAAGCGCGAGAAGTTCGGGCGCATCGGGCAGTCAGAGAAGTGGACCTGCTGGCAGGCGAGGCGGTCCTCGGTGCACGCGTAGACCGCGGGCGAGATGCCCAGCGCGTCGCGGACGCCCCCGATCAGGTAGAGCGGGAACTCGTTCCCGGGCTGGCCGAGGTACCGCATGCGCTCGGCGAGGACGGGGGCGCTCGGCTCCACCTCGATCGGGCCCTCGAGGCCGTTCGGGCCCGGGTGGAAACGAAAGTAGCCTTGCAGATCGATCGCGCCGGAGTTGAACAGCTCGCCCGTGGCGAGGAAGTCGCCGTTGCGGAGCGCGACGGCGGACATCATCGACACCGGCCAGTCGCGGTCGGGGGTGAGGTGGGCCTCGCCGGAGCCCGGGTCGAAGAGCCCCACCCCGGCGCGGCTGAAGCCCGCCACCTGGCCCGCCGCGTTCTTCGCGAACACGTAGAGCGGGACCGGGTTGGGCGCGGGGGCGATCGCCTCCATGCTCATGCCCGCGAGCGAGGCGGGGGCCTCGGGCTCGGTGCACGCGCAGGCGCCGGGGCGGTCCAGGCGGAGGCGGCGGCGCACCTCCTCGATCTCCGCGTCGTCCGCCGCGTCCCCGGCCGGGCAGAGGGTGCCGTCCGAGGCGCCCCGGCACGCGAAGCCGGAGTCCCCCTTGCGCCACACCGAGCCGCGCACGAAGCGGGGCAGGGGGCACGCGTCGCCGCTGCTCACCACGATGGGCGCGGCGGCGGTGGGGATGAGGCACCGGCCGCACGCCCCGGTCGCGCCACCCGGGTCCGAGACGTTGGGGGTCAGCCGGGCCACCGTGCCCGCCAACAGCTCGCCGCTCACCGACGCACCGTCGGGGGTGATGTGATCGGCGGCCCGCAGGACCCACGCGTAGATGGGGCGATCGGGATCCGAGGGGACCTGCACCCCCTCGCCCGCGGCGTAGCTCCGGACGTGGGTGGTGGCGCGGCCGTCGACCGTGCTCACGAGCACCGCCACGTCGTCGGGCCCCATCTCCAGCGGGAGGCTCACGTCCTTGCCGCACGCGGCCAGGGTGAGGGCGGCCAGGGACAGGAACTTCAGGGCGCCACCGTTCACGCGGGGGAGCCTACTCCATGCGGCGCGGCGGCGGGAAGCCGTCGGCGGAGGCCGGGTTGCCAAGGCAAGTCGGGTTGACACGCACACTTGACGTCCGCGCGCGGTTTGGCGACACCCGCGAGATGCGGCGGGTATGGTTGTACGGGCCGGCGCTGGCCTGGGCGGGGCTGATCTTCTGGCTCTCCCATCAGTCCCGGCTCCCCGAGGCGCCGGGGGGCGACAAGGTGGCGCACCTGTTGGCCTACGCGGTGATGGGCGGGGTGTTCGCGCGCCCGCTCTGGTTCGACACCCGGTGGACGCCGGGGCACGTATTCTCGAGCGCGGCCCTGCTGGCCGTGCTCTACGGTCTCAGCGACGAGCTGCACCAGAGCTTCGTGCCCGGCCGAGACGCGTCGGTGGGGGACGCCGTGGCCGACGCGGTCGGGGCCCTCCTGGGGGCGGCGATGTGGGTGCTGGGGTGCCGGGTCCTGGGTCGGTTCACATCCCGGGTGCGGCGTGATACCCGCCCCGGGTGATGCGACGTACCGCCCTGGCGGCGCTCCTGTTCTCCGGATGCGCCTCTTCCGCCCCCCCTCCCGAGCCCACCGCCGAGCCCGCGGCGGAGCCTCCGACGCCGGTGGTCGAGGCCAAGGCCGCCACCCTCCCGAAGACGGCGGCGCACCCGGTGAGCGAGACGCTGCACGGGGTGGAGGTGCAGGACCCCTTTCGCTGGCTCGAGGACGTGAGCGCGCCGGACGTGAAGGCGTGGATGGCCGCCCGCGACGCCAACGCCCGGACCGCCCTGGCCGAGCTGCCCGAGCACGAGGCGCTGCAGGCCCGCTTTCGTGAGCTCCTGTACGTCGAGACGCGCTCCGCCCCCGAGAAGGCGGGGGGCCGGCTGTTCTACTCGGTGAAGCCGGCCGACAAGGAGAAGGCCATCTACTACTGGCAACAGGGGGAGTCGGGTGAGCCCCAGGTGCTCCTGGATCCCAACACCATGACCGAGGACGGCTCCCTGTCGATCCACGACGTGGTGCCGACCGAGGACGGGCGCAAGGTGGCTTACATGGAGCAGGCCAACAACGCCGACGAGTCGACCCTGCGGGTGATGGAGGTCGACACCAAGGCGGTGCTCGCCGGGGACAGCATCGAGCACCTGCGCTACACGTCGCCGTCCTGGACCCCGAAGGGCGACGGCTTCTACTACACCTGGATCCCCTCCGACCCCGCGATCGCGCCGCCCGACCGCATGGCCCACGCCGAGGTGCGCTTTCACCAGCTGGGCACCGACCCCAAGACCGACCGCACCGTGCGGGGCGAGATCGGCGACGCGAGCACCTGGCAGGGCGCCGCGCTCTCGAAGGACGGCCGCTTCTTGGTGCTCACCCAGGCCAGGGGCTGGTCGGAGCAGGACGTCTACGTGATGGAGCCGGGCGCGAAGAAGCCGGAGTGGAAGCCGCTCGCGGTGGGCACGAAGAGCAACTACATGGTGGTGCCCCACGGCGGGGCGCTCTACGTGGCGAGCAACCACGAGGCGCCGCGCTGGCGCATCTTCCGGGTGGATCCGAAGCGGATGGCCCGAAAGGACTGGAAGCTGATCGTGCCCGAGCACCCGAGCGCGGTGCTGGAGAGCATGCAGGTGGTGGGCGGCAAGCTGGGGCTCGCGTACCTCGACAACGCCACCAACCGGCTCGAGGTCCGCGGCCTCGACGGCAAGCTCGTGCGGCAGGTCCCCTTGCCGACGTTGGGCACCACCTCCGGCTTCTTCGGAGACCCGAAGGACGACGTGGCGTACTTCCGCTTCTCGTCCTTCAACTACCCCGAGGAGATCTACAAGACCTCGATCTCGAGCGGCGAGACCACCGTGTTCGCCCAGGTGAAGGTGCCGATGGAGTCGAGCCGCTTCCAGGTGGAGCAGGTGCGCTACCCGTCCAAGGACGGCACCGAGATCTCGATGTTCCTGGTCTACGACAAGGCGCTCGGAGGGGAAGGTGGCTTGCAGAAGCGCGGCGACCTCCCGGTGCTGATGTTCGGCTACGGCGGCTTCAACATCCCGCTCACCCCGAGCTTCAACCCGCTGATCATCCCGTGGCTGGAGCGGGGCGGGGTGTACGCGATGCCGAACCTGCGCGGCGGCGGTGAGTACGGCGAGGCCTGGCACCAGGCCGGCATGCTCGGGAAGAAGCAGAACGTCTTCGACGACTTCATCGGCGCCGCCCGCTGGCTGCAGTCCCAGGGCTACACCAAGCCCGAGCGCACCGTGATCTACGGCCGCTCGAACGGGGGCCTGTTGGTCGGCGCGGCGATGACCCAGGCCCCCGAGCTGTACAGCGCGGTGATCTGCGGGGTGCCGCTGTTGGACATGGTGCGCTACCACCTGTTCGGGGTGGGCAAGGCCTGGATCCCCGAGTACGGCAGCGCGGACGACCCGCAGCAGTTCGAGTGGCTCTACGCCTACTCGCCCTACCACCGGGTGAAGCCGGGCACCGCGTACCCGGCCCTGCTGATGCTGAGCGCCGACACCGACGACCGCGTCGATCCGCTGCACGCCCGCAAGTTCGTGGCCCAGGTCGAGAACGCCACCTCGAGCGCGGAGCCGATCCTGCTCCGCATCGAGACCAACTCCGGCCACGGCGGCGCGGACATGCGCTCGAAGTTCGCCGCGCGGGCGGCGGACATGGTCGCCTTCGCGCTCAGCCAGACCCGGTGACATGGCGCCGCTGCGCTACTGAGCGCGGACCGGGACCCAAAGCAGCAAGCGAAGCGCGCAGCCGGGCTTGGCCCGGCGGAGATGGGTGGTCCGGCTTTGCCGGACCGGGACCCACAGTATGGGCGGGACAGGTCTCGAACCTGCGACATTCGCCGTGTAAAGACGACGCTCTACCAACTGAGCTACCCGCCCGGGTCGCCCTTGCTACCACGGTCGGGGGCGCGGGGGCC
The DNA here is from genome assembly GCA_020632995.1 of Deltaproteobacteria bacterium. GTDB lineage: Bacteria > Myxococcota > Kuafuiibacteriia > Kuafuiibacteriales > Kuafuiibacteriaceae > JACKEN01. Next base: position 25,305 of record JACKEN010000017.1, read on the forward strand.
ACGCCGTCGACACTCGGGCTGCAAGACGGGTTTATCCGGATGTGGACTGATCGGATCCTTGACCGACGGCCACTTCGCCGACAGGGGGGGTACTAAAGGAGCGTCGGATGCTCCATCCTAGGATGGCGCACACGGTGGGCAAGGTGAGCGACATCTTGGATCACATGTCGCCAGCGGCGGCAGGAGGGCGGAGGGGCGATCTGGATCGCTTCGGGCCCTACCGGGTGGTCGAGAAGCTCGCCGCGGGCGGGATGGCCGAGCTCTACAAGGTCCGACATCCTGCGGCGCCCGGGGTCTTCTTCACCCTCAAGTGCATCCGCTCAGACTGCGACGACGATCCCGAGTTCCGCAACATGCTGCGGGACGAGGCCAAGATCACCGCGATACTCGACCACCCCAACATCAACCGGGTGGTCGAGGTGGTCGAGGACAACGCCCAGCTGGGCTTGATCCTCGAGTACGTCGACGGCCTCGACATCGGCCGCCTGCGGCGCCACATGCGGAAGAACGACAGCCAGCTCAGCATGGAGCTGTGCATCCACATCGTGCGCGAGGTGCTCGAGGGCCTCGACTACGCCCACAACATCAAGGACCCGGAGGGTGAGTACCTGAACGTCGTGCACCGCGACGTGTCCCCCGGCAACGTGATGGTGACCACAGCGGGCGCGGTGAAGCTGGTCGACTTCGGCATCGCGCGGGCCCAGAACCGCCTCGCCAAGACCGAGGTCGGCAACGTGAAGGGCAAGTTCCGTTACATGGCGCCCGAGCAGATCCGCGGCGATCCGGTGGGGCCGGGCGCCGACGTCTACGCCACCGCGGTGTTCCTGTGGGAGCTGTTGGCCGGGCGGCGCATCTACGACGAGGTCGGGGTGCCGCAGCTCATGATCCGGGTGGCCAACGCCCACGTGCCGTCGCTCGACGACGCGCGCCCGGGCCTCCCGAAGACGCTGCACAAGGTCTTCGCTCGGGCCACCGCGCTGCGCCCCGAGGATCGCTTCCTCTCCGCGCGGGCGTTCGCCGACGCCCTCGACAGCGTGCTCCTCGAGTATGACCTCGGCCGTTGCCGCACCGAGCTCGCCCTCCTGGTGAGCGCCGCCTGCCGAAAGGACTCCCTCGCCAGCTTCGATCGGGCGGTGGCCAGGGCGCGGGTGGCGGCCGAGTCCGACCTCGAGGACGCGATCCTGAACGCGCTCGAGCAGCCCGACCGGGTCGAGCGGGTCGACATCAGCGCGGTGGAGCGGGCCGAGCCCCCGTCCGGCCAGCTCAACCAGCCCGAGTACCCGCCCGAGCCGCCCACGATGCCGATGGCCCAGCCGGTGACCCGCGAGTCGAGCGAGTTCCCCTCAATCGTGTAAGGCTCTTGCCCACATGGGCGAAACTCCCGCGCGCCGACCGCGATAACCTCAGCGCGGTGTCGTACCTTGTGCGCAACTACCCGACGCCCCTGGCAGCGCGCGGCCCGGCCGAGCCCGCCGAGGCGCCGCGGATCGTGGTCCCGCCTCGTCACGGGCGCCCGCGCACCGAGGCCGAGCACGCGCACTTTCGGCGCCTGATCCAGGAGAGCCAGGCCCTGGTGGATGCCCGCCGGAGCCCCGCGACCGGGCCCATGGCGGCGCGAATGGCGGCCCTCGCGCCCGAGGCGCCGATCGTGGGGGAGCGGAGCCCCGGCGAGGGCGGCGGCGCGGTGTTCCACGAGGCGGACGGCTTCGCGGTGAACGACCCCGCCGCGACCCGGCCGCGGCTCGACGTGCCGAAGGCGGTGGTGGAGGCCGGGTTGAAGGCCCCGGTGCCCCACAGGAAGCAGATCGGCGGCACCTGCGGGCTCTACGCCCTCGGCATGGTCATGGATGGCTGGCACGCGCGGGATCCGAAGAACCCCACCGCGCTCGTGCAGCCCGAGGATCGTGACCCGCCGGACGGGGACTTCAAGCACCTGAACTACGCGCCCACCGACCCCCGCATGATGCTCGACGTGGCCCGGGACGCCGGCCTCACCGCGAAGGGTGAGCTCTACCAGGCGGAGTTCGTGGCGGAGGCGGCGGCGCGGATGGGCTACCGGGCCAGCCTCCGCACCGAGGCCACCCTGGCCGACCTCTACACCGTGCTCGACGCCGGCCACCCCGCCATCGTGGCCTTCAACGTCGACATGGACGGCGAGGCGGGCACCCCCGACGCCGGCGCGCGGGCGCACTACGCGGTGATCCAGGGCCACTTCGAGCACGAGGGGCAGCGCTACCTGATCGCGAAGCACTCCTGGCGTCAGACCGAGGACCGGATCTGGCGGGCGGAGGACTTCCTCGCCTCGTGGAGCAACCTCAAGACCACCCGCTTCTACGGCACCCCGGGCGACGGCGAGATCCCAGACCGTCCCGACCTGCGGGAGCCGGAGCGGCTGAGCCTGCCCGACGCGGGCGAGGGCCGGGCCGATATCTCCCGGGCCCTCGGCCGTTGTCTGGTAGAGGTGGTGCCCGAGGGCGAGCCCCTATCCGGGGGCCGCGAGATCCACGCGGCCTGAAACATCTCGGTGGGGGCCTCCGTTTGGGGAGGGGGCGCCGCGACGGCGCTCCAGGAGGCGTGATGCGAAGGTTCCTGGTCCTTGGGTTGATGATGGCGAGCGTGGTGGGCTGCAAGTCCACCGCCGAGGGGGGCGAGGGCGCGCCCAAGGGGCCGGCTCCGGCGCCCGGTTCGGTGATGCCGCTCAGTGACTCCACCGAGGCGCCGCCGCCGCCCGCCGGGCTCGCGGTCGCCACCTTCGCGGGAGGGTGCTTCTGGTGCATGGAGCCGCCCTTCGAGAAGGTGGACGGGGTGCAGGCGGTGTACTCGGGCTACACCGGCGGCCCCGAGCGCAACCCGACCTACAAACAGGTCTCGCACGGCGGCACCGGCCACACCGAGTCGGTGCGCGTGATCTACGACCCGAAGGTGGTGAGCTACGACAAGCTCCTCGATACCTTCTGGCGCAGCATGGACCCCACCGACGCGGGGGGGCAGTTCGTGGACCGGGGCTCGCAGTACCGCCCCGCGATCTTCGTGCACGACGAGGCCCAGCGGGCGGCGGCGGAGAAGAGCAAGGCAGCTTTACAGGCGAGCGGGCGCTTCTCCGCCCCGATCATCGTGCCGATCGTGGACGCGGGGCCGTTCTGGCTGGCCGAGGACTACCACCAGGACTTCTACAAGAAGAGCCCGGACCACTACCACGGCTACCGCGCGGGCTCCGGGCGCGACCAGTTCCTCAAGAAGGTCTGGGACAAGTAGCAGCTACTGCTGGAGCGCGCGGAGGGCGAGGGCCACCTGGGCCTGGAGGCGGACCTCGGGGGGGACGCCGGGATCCTCGAGCAGGGCGCGCAGGTCGTCCTCGCTCACGTGATCGTCGCGACCGCCGCGGCCCGCCGCGGTGTCACCGAGCAGATCGTAGAGGTTGCCGCCGCCGGCCAGCGCCTCGTCCATGCCCTCGAGATCCTCGAGCGAGATGATGCCATCCACCTTGCCCTTGCCCGCGCCGACGTCCAGCGCGTTGCGGGACACCGGGCTGCTCAAGAGGAACGCAGCGGCGGCCCGGACGTCCTGAGGGATCGACGGGTCGTTGTCGGCGAGGAGCCGCTCGAGGGTGTCGGTGCTGATCTTGCCGTCCTCGGTCGGGAGGTCGCCGAAGTTGGTGCGCAGCGCCTCGGTGGCCTGCGCCACGCTCCCGGTGCCGTTCAGCTGCACCGGGGCGGACGAGGTCTGGGTGAGCGGGTCGTAGCCGAAGTACTCGGACATGGAGCGATAGATCTCGGGGCTGTTCTGCTGCAGCTCCTCCGGGTACTGGTGGAAGAGGTTCTGCAGGGTCGGCCACGTCTCCGCGCCCTGGTGCACGAGGTCCACCGGGTTGCCCGCGTCGTCGGTGGGGCGGTTGCCGCCGAAGAAGCGGTCCACGAGGTAGTCCTGGAAGCCGGGCTCGTTGAAGGCCTCTTCGACCCCGTCGGTGTACGGGAAGTCGCCGGGGAAGCGCTGCCCGCTCTCGGCCTCCTGGCCCGGCTGAGGCACCCGCTGGGTCAGGTGGGAGAACTCGTGCACGAACGGGTTGTCGCCGCGGGCGGTGGCCCCGCGCATGAAGCCGTCGTCGATCGCGATGCCCCCGTCGGGCAAGGCGAGGCCCGCAGCGGTGCTGCCCGCCTCGGCGCCGGGGTAGTAGGCGTCGATCGGCACCGGGCCGTCGTGGAAGATGAAGGGCACCTTGCCGTCCGCGTTCGCGGAGTCGTCGAGGGTGCGATCGAGGAGGTCGGGGTTGCCGAAGGTGGCGGCGAGGGTGCCTCGGAGCGCCAGGTCTTCCATCGCGGCGCTCTGGGGGAGGCCATCCTCGTACTGGAACTCGATGCGCGGGTCGTTGCGCAGCGCCTCGAGCTGCTGATCGTACTCGGCCTGCAGCTCGGGGGTGAGGGTCTGGCGGAAGTTGTCGACCTCGTCGAGGCGCGACATGTCGCCGGTGGCGTCGGCGTAGGCCACTACCTTGTTCAGCTCGTCCGTGGTGAGGGCCTGGAACGGCTCGCCCGGCGCGCGAGAGGTGCCCTTGGCCTCCGCGGTGGGCTCGGGCTTCTTCGGCAGGCAGGACTCGATCGCGTCGCGCCGGAAGATGGCGCCGGGGTCCTTGCGCATGCGCTCGCGGCCGATCCGCGAGCTCTCGAGGGAGGGCTTGAGGCGGACCGTGGCGTTGCTGCCGGCGTCTTCGCTCGTCGGCCTCGGCGCGGCGTCTGTTGCCTGCGTCTGCTCACGGATGCGCTGTTGCTCGATCCTGGAGCGAAGGGTGGGTTGCGTCGTCCTGACTGCTGAAACCATGACCCATCATCGGTCGAGTCGCGGCGCCGGGGACTTACCGGCCCCTTGCAGGGCCGAACCGGGTGGTCCGCTCGATCATCGCGCCGGTCTGCGCGCCGGGCGGGTGTCGGCCAGCCCCGGCCGGGGTGGGATACGCACACCGCCCAGGCTCGGCCCGAGGAGCCGGTTGTACGATGGGCGGCACCCTGGACCTGGTCTAGCCTCCGCCGGATGGGATCCAGGCTCAGCGTGGGGTTCGTGGCGGTGGCGTTGGTGGCGGGGTGCGATGAGGGCGCTACGCTTCAATACAGCCCGCCGTTCCTGACCGCATCCACCGTGGACATCGACTTCGGGACCCGGGACGTGGGGACCACCGAGGAGCGCACCGTCTTCCTGCTCAACAAGGGCGAGACCCCGCTCAAGCTGCAGGAGCCGGTCGGCGACCCGCTCAGCGGGGTCTTCGTCGTGCGCCTGGACGTGGACGTCGTGCAGCCGGAGGACGAGGCGCTCCTGACGATCCGCTTCAGCCCGTTCGATCCCCAGCCGTACGAGACGACCTTCCGGATCGCCAACGACAGCGCCAACGAGAAGGAACTGGAGATCAGGATCCACGGCATCGGCAAGGAGCCCGACCCGTGCGCGCGGGTGAACTGCATCGCGGCGCCCCCTCCGGTCTGCATCACCCAGGACACCAGCCGGCGCTACGAGCCCCTCGGGCTCTGCGAGGCGGGGCGCTGCAACCACGACCACAACGACGAGACCTGCGAGCGGGGCTGTGACGACGCCACCGGCACCTGCCGCGGCGACCCGTGCGCGGGGGTCGTCTGCAACACGCCCCCGAGCGGCTGCTACTTCGCGCAGGGCACCTGTCGGGAGGGCGCCTGCGAGTACATGGTCAACAACGCGGGCACCTGCGATGACAACAAGCCCTGCACCACCGGCGACCGGTGCCAGGAGGGCATGTGCGTGGGTGACCAGACCGTCTGCGACACCCCGCCCGACGCCCTCTGCCTCGACGCCTCCACCCGCCGCTTCTGGAACGCCCAGGGCACGTGCAACATGCAGAACGGCGCCTGTGAGTACATGCAGCAGGACCAGCAGTGCCCCTTCGGCTGTCAGGACGGGGCCTGCCTGGGCGATCCGTGCATCGGGGTGGTCTGCAACACGCCGCCCTCCGGCCAGTGCTTCGAGCAGATGGGCACCTGCACCAACGGGGTCTGCCAGTACGGCACCGTGCCCGGCTCCTGCAACGACGCCGATCCCTGCACGAGCAACGACACCTGCAACAACGGCGCGTGCACGGGCACTCCGCAGGCCTGCACCACGCCCCCCGCCGCGGTCTGCACCGGCTCCAACATGCTCGAGGTCTACGACATGGCCGGCACCTGCTCGGGCGGCGCCTGCGAGTACACCGCCAGCACCATCACCTGCGACGACAACGACGTCTGCACGGTGGGCGACAACTGCGCCGCCGGGGCCTGCCGCAGCGGCGCCCTGAACCCCTGCAACGACGGCAACGCCTGCACCGCGGATTCCTGCGACCCGGTGGGCGGCTGCGTGCACACCCCGATCAGCGGCTCGGCCTGCACCACCAACTCAGCCGAGTGCCCCACCGGCACCTGCTCCGCCGGCACCTGCCTCCCCACCGCGGGGGTGGCCTGCGTCGCGACCTACGAGGTCTGCCTGGGGCTGATCGACCAGGACGTGGCGGGGGTCTGCTCGGGCTCGGGTGAGTGCGTGGTGAGCCAGGCGCCGCCACAGTTCATCTGCCCCGGCTGCAACGGCCTGTGCTTCACCTGCCTCGGGGTCCAGATCTGCATCCCCTTCTGAGTTCGTGATATCTCGCGGGCCGCCGCGCGATAAGTCGCGTCAATATCCAAAGTGAGTTCAGTGACTTACCGTATCGGGTAAGCGCCTTCTCGAGGTCGCTCGGCGTACTTCGTCGAGCATGACGATCACACGTCGCTCACCGCTCACCCTCGCGTCGGTCCTCGCCGGCGCGACGCTCCTCCTCGCCGGCTCCGCCGACGCGGCGGAGTGCTTCCGCATCACCGGGTGGTCCTCCACCAGCCTGGTCGGTGCCCAGGCCCTGGTGGCCCCCACCAGCTGCTCGGTCACGCCGACCGGCACCGCCTGGCTGCACGTGGACATGTCCTACGGCTCGCCCCCCAACGACGACCTGTACCTCCGCATCAACCTCAGCGACTCGCACATGAGCGGGATGACCTTCTCTCCGCTCCTGGTGTTCAGCCACTACGCCGCCAACCTCCCGGTGGTCTACACCGACCTCCTGGTGGGCAACGGCAACCAGCTGAGCAGCTCGGTGAACCCACCCACCCAGGGCACCATCGTCGCAGGCGCCAAGGTCCGGCTGCGGCACCGCAACACCGGCAACTGCCTCTACACCGGCGCCACCAACGGAGACCTGGTGCGCAATCAGGCTTGCGCGGACTCCGCGAGCCAGACCTTCGAGCTGGTCTCGGCGGGGTCGGGCACCTACCGCCTGCGGGGTGTGCAGGCCAACCAGTGCGTCTACACGCTGGCCTCGAGCGGGGCCACGGTGCACAGCTGGGGCTGCTGGAACGACCCGGGGATGAAGTTCCTCCTCGTGCCGGCGAGCGGCGGCTTCCGCCTCCAGAACACGGAGGACAACCAGTGCATCTTTGGCAACCCCACCAGCGGCGGTGCAGTCCATAGCTGGGGCTGCTGGAATGATCCGAACATGATCTACCAGGTGGACATCATCCAGTACCCGAGCGCGCTGCCGCCCCCCGACCCCGACAAGCCGAACTGAGTTCAGCCCCGGTGGCGGCGCCGAAGCCTCGGTGGTACTCCGCGACGATGCGCTCCCGAACCCTCCCCATCCTCACCCTCGCGCTCGGGCTCCTGGGCGCCTGCGCGCACGCCCCGGCCCGACCCTCGGCCGACGAGGACCGCGCCGTCCTGAAGGCCAAGTCCGACGCGTGGGACAAGGCGATCATCGACAAGGACGAGGCGGCGATCGCGGGCAACATGGCCGAGGACTTCCGCCAAATCGACGGCGGCGGGAACCTGGAGACGAAGGCCAGCTTCGTCGCGGGCCTGGTGGAGCCCGAGCTCACCATCGACCCGTACGGGGTGGATGAGTTCGAGATCCGGCTCTACGGCGACGTGGCCCTCCTCAGCGGCAAGACCGACATGACCGGCAGCTACAAGGGCGAGCGCTTCGAGAGCCACTACCGCTACATCGACGTCTACGTCCGGCGAGACGGGGACTGGAAGGTGGTGAGCGTGCAGATCACCCGGCTCCCGCCGCCGAAGCCCGCGGACGGCTGAAGCGCAATCAGGCCTGCGGAGGCTGGGGCCCGCTGGCCGGCTCCGGCTCCTGGGGGACGGGGTGCTTCGGGAGGTTGGTCCTGATCACCACGGTGCCCGCGATCTTGTCCTGGATCGCCTGGCGGTTCGGATCCCAGAACACCTGCGCGAAGCCCAACAGGCCGGTGGCGAGCCCCGCGGTGTAGCCGGACAGGCGCCCGAAGCTGTCCCACAGGTCGAGCGGGCGGCCGTCCAGCCGCACCACCCGCATCTTGAGCAGGCGCTTGGCCGGGGTGTGCCCGCCCCACCACGCGGTGAAGGCGGTGAAGTAGAAGCCCGCGAACCCGAAGCTCAGGCCGATGGTCGACAGCGCGGAGCGTAGCAGGCTCGACGCGCTCCACCCGTCCTCGCAATCCTCCTTGCGTGGCTTGACCGTGACCTTGGGTGGGCCCTCGGAGCCGAAGGGCCCCTCGGTGGGCTCCGACACCACCACCCGCACTGGGCCCTTGTCGCTCTCGTCGTCCAGCGGCACGACGCCCACCAGCATGAAGAGGGCGGCCGCGCCCAGCAGGACCGGCCGCGACCCCAGCACGGTGCGGCCGCGCCCCTGTCGAGCCTCCCACAGGCACCACAGGCCCGCCGCCACCAGGGCCAGGCCGCCGAAGACCTCGGCAAGGATGCTTGCGAACGTCGCGTCCAGCACCAGGGCTGCCAGGCGTCGACGCGGGGAGGCGAGCGGGGTGCCGAGCAGCTCGGGGGCCACCCGGAAGGACTGGGCGGTGACGATCTCGCGCGGGTCCTCCATCGCGCTGGGCTCAGTGGGCGGCGCCCTGCTCGGCCTGGATCTCCTGGTGGGCCACCGCCGCGCCGCCCTTGAGGCGGGTGTAGAACGCGTCGGGATCCTCGAGCACGAGGGCGTGCTTCAGCACGTCGTCCATGTGCTCCACCGGGATGATGGTGAGGTCCTGCCGCACCGACTTCGGGATCTCCGGGATGTCCTTCTCGTTGTCCTTGGGCACCAGCACCGTCTTGATCTGCGCGCGGTGGGCGGCGAGCGCCTTCTCCTTCAGCCCGCCGATCGGGAGCACCCGCCCCCGCAGCGTGATCTCACCCGTCATCGCCACGTCCCGGCGCACGGGGAGGCGGGCGAGGGCGGAGACGAGGGAGGTGGCCATGGTGATGCCGGCCGAGGGGCCGTCCTTGGGCATCGCCCCCTCCGGCACGTGGATGTGGATGTCGACCTTCTGGTAGAAGTTGCGGTCCAGCCCCAACAGGTCGGCCCGGGTGCGCACGTAGCTCATCGCCGCGTGCGCCGACTCCTGCATCACGTCGCCCAGCTTGCCGGTGATGGTGAGCTTGCCCTTGCCGGGCATGATGCTCACCTCGATCATCAGCACGTCGCCGCCGGCCGAGGTCCACGCGAGGCCGGTGGTGAGCCCCACCTCGTCGCGCTCCTCCGCCATGCCGTAGCGGTACTTCCAGGTGCCGAGGAACTTCGCGACCTTCGGCTCGTTCACCAGGATCTTCTTGTTCTTGCCGTGCCGCACCACCTCGCGGGCGGACTTGCGGCAGCACGAGGACACCTCACGCTCGAGGTTCCGGACCCCGGCCTCGCGGGTGTAGCGCTGGATGATCAGCTCCAGCGCGTCGTCGGTGAAGCGCACGTTCTTCGCGTTGAGCCCGTTCGCCTCGAGCTGCTTCGGCACCAGGTACCGCTTGGCGATCGCCATCTTCTCGGGCTCCGTGTAGCCCTCGAGCCGGATGATCTCCATGCGGTCCTGCAGCGGGGCGGGGATGCCGTTGGTGGTGTTGGCGGTGGCGATGAACAGCACCCGCGACAGGTCGTAGTCGAGGTCCAGGTAGTGGTCGTTGAAGGTGCCGTTCTGCTCCGGGTCGAGCACCTCGAGGAGCGCGCTCGAGGGGTCGCCGCGGAAGTCGGTCGACATCTTGTCGACCTCGTCGAGCAGGAACACCGGGTTCTGTGAGCCGGCCCGCTTCAGCGACTGGATGATCTTGCCCGGCATCGCCCCGATGTACGTCCGCCGGTGGCCGCGGATCTCGGCCTCGTCGCGCACCCCGCCGAGCGAGACGCGGATGAACTTGCGGCCCATGGCCCGCGCGACCGAGCGGGCGAGCGAGGTCTTGCCGACCCCGGGCGGGCCCACGAGGCAGAGGATGGGGCCGCGCGGGCGCTCCACCAGCGCCTGCACCGCGAGGTGCTCGATGATGCGCTCCTTCACCTTCTTCAGGCCGAAGTGGTCCTCGTCGAGCACCGCCTCCGCGTTGTCGACGTCGAGGTTGTCGTTGGTGAACTCGTTCCAGGGCAGCTGCAGCACCCAGTCGATGTAGTTCCGGACCACGGTGGCCTCGGCGCTCATCGGGGACATCATCTTGAGCTTTCGCAGCTCGGTGCGCGCCCGCTGGTCCGCCTCCTTCGAGAGCTTCTTGGTGTTGATGCGCTCTTCCAGCTCCAGGAGCTCGTTCTTGAACTCGTCCCGCTCGCCGAGCTCCTTCTGGATCGCCTGCATCTGCTCGTTGAGGTAGTACTCCTTCTGGGTCTTCTCCATCTGCTTCTTGACGCGGGTCCGGATCTTCTTCTCGACCTGCAAGATCTCGATCTCGGCCTGCATCAGCTCGTGGAGGCGCTCCAGCCGCTGGGTGGGCGAGGCGCTCTCCAGCAGCGACTGCTTGTCGGGCAGCTTCAGCGTCAGATAGACCACGATGGTGTCGGCCAGCTTCGAGGGGTCCTCGATCGCGGACACCACGCTCAGCGTCTCCGGGGGGATCCGCTTGTTGAGCTTCACGTAGGCCTCGAACGTGGAGTGCACCGAGCGGATGAGCGCCTCGAGCTCGATGCTGGACTCCTGTGGCCCCGAGAAGTCCTCGTACTCCACCGTGAAGAAGCGGTCGTTGGGCAGGAACTCGAGGATCTGCACCCGGCGCCGCCCCTCCACGAGCACCTTCACGGTGCCGTCGGGCAGCCGCAGGAGCTGGATGATGGAGGCCAGCGTCCCCACCTCGTAGATGTCCTCGGGGCTCGGCTCGTTGGTCTTCGCCTTCTTCTGGGCGGCGAGGAGGATCTCCTTGCTCGCGCCCATCGCCTCTTCGAGGGCGGCGATGGACTTCTCACGCCCCACGAAGAGCGGCACCACCTGGTGCGGGAAGACGATGATGTCCCGAAGGGGGAGAAGAGGCGCGGTGCGCTTCGACATGGCGCGCGATCGTTGCACCCCGCGGGGGCGCGCGCAACGTTCTCGTCGCCGGGGGCCGGTGCGGCTACTCGTCGGTGAACTCGAACTGGAGCGGGACCAGCTGGCCCTTCTTCACGCTCACCTCGAACTCGGTCTCGTCGAGGCCGTTCACGAGGCGGATGGCGTGCTTGCCCGGCTTCACCGCGGTGACCTTCAGCTCGCCCGCGAGCCCGATCTTCTTGCCGTCCACGAAGATCTCGACCTTCTCAGGGGCGACCTGCCACTGGATCCCGGTGTCGATCTTTGCTGCGCCCTTCTTCACCGGCACCGCGTGGGGCTGGGCGAGCGGGGTCGCCCACACCGGGGCGGACAGGCAGAGGGCGAAGGCGGTGGTCAGGACGGCTCGGCGCATCTTGGATACCTCGACCTCGAGGGTGGACCGATGTGCGCCGGCTAGACAACCGGCATCGGTCAGGAGTCCGACAGGTCCGGCAGCACCGCCAGGACCTGCAGGCCGGTCTGCTCCTCGAACTCGGTGGGGTCGAGGAAGGACTGGCGGAACGCCTCCCGCAGGGCGGCCAGGATCAACCCGATGATCGCGGTGATCGCGATGCCCATGATCATGAACTGGTTCCGCTCGGGCTTGGCCGGGAGCTGGGGCACCCGGGGGGGATCCACCAGCTGGAAGTTCTCCTGGAAGTCGTTGGCCGCGACCAGGCGGTTCTCGATGCTCCGGGCCCGGCGGTCCTGGAGGGCGCGCATCTGGCTGTCCAGCTGGTTCACCTCGAGCGACAGCTCCGCCCACTCCTGCTGCAAGGCGGGCTTCTTGATCGCCTGCTTCTCGATGTTCACCTTCTCGCGGTGCAAGGCCTCCAGCCGCGCCTTGGCCGCGTCGATGCACTGGGCCTGGGTCTGGCCGGGCTTGATGCCGCCGCTCACCGTGCCGCCGAGCTCGACCTGCTCGCGCTCGCACGCGATCTCCTGCTTGGCGACCTGGTCGCTCGCCCGCACCACCTCGGGGTGGCTGGGGGTGTAGCTGGCGAGCAGGGTCTGCTTGCGCGCCTGCAGCTCGGCCAGGCGGCGGCAGGCCGGCCCGTCGGTCTTGGGCTTGGCGGCCGGGGCGGGGGCGGTCTCGCGCTCCCCCGCGTAGCAGCGCTTCAGGTTCCGCTCGGCCCGCTCGATCTCGGACTCCACCCCGCCGAGGGGGGAGGTGGGGGCGATGAAGTCGGGGGTCAGCACCGCCACCGACGGGTGCTTGGCCTTGAACTCGTACAGCTTGGTCCGGGCCACCTGCACCTTGGGCTCCAGCTCCGCGATGCCGCGGTTCAGGGCCTCGATCTCCCGCCGGTAGGGGGAGTCGATCAGGTTCGCGAAGGTCCCCAGCACCCGCTCGGTGACGAAGGCCACCACCTGCTGGGCCTGCTTGGCGCTCTTCGACTCGAAGCGCACCCCGACCTGGCCGGTGGCGTGGTCGATCTTCAGCTCCCGGCGCAGGCTGCGCAGGGCGATCTCGTAGGGGTTGGTGGCCCGGGTGCTCCCGAACAGGTCGAGCTCGTTGATGATCAACATGAGCTCCGAGTTCGAGTTCAGGTCGCGCATGGCGCGGTTCGCGAGCTTGCGCCAGTAGTCCTCCTCGCGGCTCTCGGTCCGGATCGCGACCGTCGAGTACGACTGGTAGATCTTGGGCGCGGACTTGTAGGCGAAGATGGTGATGGCGCCGCCGATCACCGCGATGATGGTCAGCATCAGCTTCTGACGCATCAACACCCGCTGGAGGATGATGAAGGGGTCGACCTGGAGGCGGATTCCGCCGAGATCAATCTCCTTGCCCTTCTTGGCCATCGTCCCCCACATATCACGGCCATGGGGACGATCGTGAGTCTGAATGGTGTCTTGACCGCCCCGGAGGACGCCCGGATCTCGGTCTTTGATAGGGGTTTCCTCTATGGCGACTCGGTCTACGAGGTCATCCGCACCTATGAGGGTGTCCCCTTCGAGCTGGACGCCCACCTCGCCCGCCTCGAGAGCTCGGCCCACCGGATCGGGATGCGCCTCCCGGTGCCCCTGGCCACCTTCGCGGCCGAGGTGGCCCAGACCCACGCCGCCTCGGGCAACCCGGACTCCTACGTCCGCATCGTGAGCACCCGGGGCTCGGGCACCCTCGGGCTCGACCCCCGCCTCGCCGAGGACCCGGTCCGCATGGTCATCGCGATGCCCCTGAACCCGCCCGGGCCCGAGGCCTACCGGGACGGGGTCGCGATCGCCCTCGTCTCGGTGCGCCGGAACCTCAGGGACGCGATCGACCCCGCCGCCAAGACCGGCAACTACCTGAACTCGGTGATGGCCCTGGCCGAGGCGAAGACGCGCGGCGCCTACGAGGCGGTGATGCTCGACCACCGCGACTACGTCACCGAGGGCGCGAGCAGCAACGTGTTCTGCGTGATGGGCGAGACCATCCTCACCCCGCCGCTCGACGTGGGCATCCTCGAGGGCATCACCCGCTCGGTGGTGTTCAAGGTCTGCCGGCAGGCTGGCCTGCGGGTGTTGGAGCTGCCCCTCACCGCCCAGGCCCTCGAGGCGGCGGACGAGGTGTTCATCACGTCGTCGATCCGGGAGATCGTGCCGGTCGTGAAGGTGGACGACTCCAAGGTGGGGGCGGGCGTCCCGGGGCCGGTCTACGCCCGGATCCGCCAGCTCTTCGACGCCTACGTGGCCGAGTACTCCGCCGCCCGCAAGTAGGCTTGCGCTGGGCGCTCAGCGCGCGGGTTGATCAGGCGTCGTACGCCTCGACGATCGCCGCACGGAGCGCGGTACAGATCGGATCCGTGTCCGTGCGCCGGTGCCAGACGAGGCTCATGGGCATCATCATGGGCGGGACGGCGTGCTCGATGACCACGAGGGGCGCGGTCTGGCGGAGGGCTTCGAGCAGCCGGCGTGGCATCGCGGCGGCGAGGTCGGTCTTCGCCGCGATCATCGCCGCCGCGACGAAGCTCGGCACCGTCACGGCGACGTCGCGCTGCACGCTGGACCGCGCGAGCTCGGCCTCGGCCAGCTCGTGCCCGACGCCGGCTTCACCGAGCACGAGGTGGAGGTCGACGTGCCGGAGCTTCGACAGGGCCTCGGGAGAGACCCGCTTCCGCTTCAGGATCGGGTGACCCCTTCGCACCGCGAGGACGCCCTCTTCGACGTAGAGCGGACGCGAGCAGAGGTCACCGAGCCCGGCCGAAGGCGCGATCGTGACGTCCGCCGCGCCCGCCTCGAGCCCACCGCGGGCCATGAGCGTGTCGATGCTGATCACGTCGAGCCGAGCCCGCGGGAGATGTCGGGACACCGCGGTGACGAGCGCGGGGAGCGCGACGACCTGGTTGAGGTCGTCGAGGGCGAGCGTGAGGCGCCGCCGCGTCGTCGTGGGATCGACCGCCTCGCCGCGCACCACGGTCTCGATCTCTTCGATCGCCCGGGCGAGCGCCGGCGCGAGCTCGAGGGCGCGCGGCGTGGGGACGAGGCCGCGCCCCTTACGGACGAAGAGCGGATCGTCGAACTGCGCCCGGAGTCGGGCGAGCGCGTTGCTGATCGCCGGCGGCGTCACGTGGAGCCGAGCGGCGGTGCGTGCGACCGACGGGTCTTCGAGCATCGTGTGGAGGACGACCAGCAGGTTGAGGTCCAGCGAGGTGAGATTCACGAGGCTGAATAGTAACCTCACGAACCTTCACTTGTCGTGAGTCGGATTCGCCATCAGGTTCGGGGTTCGGAGGACGAAGTGCGAGCGACGATCATTGGAGCAGGGGTCGCGGGGCCCGTGTTGGGGCTCTTTCTGCGACGTCTCGGGGTCGATGTGACGATCTACGAGGCGCGGACGCCGGAGCGGTTGGCGCTCGCCGGCGCGTTCCTCGCCGTGGCCCCCAACGGCATGAACGTGCTCGAGGCGGCCGGGGTGAAGGCGCGGGTCATGGCGGCGGGGGATGCCTGCCACGGCTTCGAGTTCGTGAACGCGAGCGGGCGGACGATCGCGCGAGTCGACGATCGCGACGACGCCCAGCGCTACGGGAGCCCGCTCCTCGTGGTCCGGCGCACGCGACTTCAGCGCGTGCTCGTCGATGCGGCGCTCGAGGCGGGCGTCGAGGTGCGGCATGGCGCCGCGCTCGTCGACGTCGAGCCGTACGATCGCGAGGTCCGGGCGACCTTCGAGAGTGGCGAGGCGGTGACCTCGGACTTCCTCGTCGGCTGCGACGGGATCCGCTCGCAGACGCGCGCGCTGGTGCTCCCAGAGTCGCCCGCGCCCGCGTCCCTCGAGCAGCTCGACTACGGTGGCTTCGCGCGGCTCGCCGAGGCGCCGGTCGAGGTCGGGTGCAACCTGATGGTCTTCGGCCGGCGCGCGTTCTTCGGCGCCTTTCGCGCGGCGGACGGCGAGCTCCTGTGGTTCCACAACGGCCCGAAGCGGGAGGACTCGCTGAGCGAGCGTGAGCGGCTCCTCGAAGCGCACGCGGACGACCCGCCGTGGATCAACGAGGTCATCTCGCGCACGCCCGAGCTCCTCGGACCGTGGCCGCTGCACGACATCGCCTCGATCCCGCGGTGGTCGATGGGCCGCATCGCGGTGATCGGCGACGCCGCGCACGCCGTGTCGCCGACCTCGGGGCAGGGGGCGTCGCTCGCGATGGAGGACGCGATGATGCTCGCGCGCTGCCTCGAGGCGACGGGTGACCCCGAGCGCGCGTTCGAGCGCCTCGCGCAGCGTCGCCGGGCGCGCGTCGAGGAGGTGGTGCGTCAGTCTCGGCGCATCGGATCGACCAAGGTCGCCAGGACCGCCTTCGGTGCGTGGCTCCGGGATCGAATGCTGCCGCTGGTGCTGCCGCTCGGCACGGCCGCGCAGCGTCGCCTGTACAGCTACCGTGTGGAGGTCGCGGACCCGCGCGCGGGCGGGTAGCCGAGCACGCCGTCAGGGCTTGGGTGACTCGCGCCGCGGGGTGGGCCAGCCGCCCGCCGCCCGGGCCACCGAGAGCGCGGCCTGGGCCGCCTCGAAGCGGGCCTGCTCGAGGCCCACCGAGGCCGCGAAGGCGGCGGTGGCGGCGTCGGTCTCCTCGAGGGCAGAGGCGAGGCCCTGCCGGAAGCGGGCCTCGACCTCCTCGCGGTTCTCCTCCGCCACCCGGGCCCGGGTCTGGGCCTGCTCCGCGATCAGCAGGCTGGCCTGCAGCTCCGCCGCCGCCCGCTCCACCTCGAGCTCCGCCTGGCGCGAGAGGGCCTGGGCGGCGAGGCGGGCCGCCTCGGCCTGGGCGTTCCGCAGGTCGACCTGCGCATAGCGGGCTCCGCCGTCGTAGAGGACCCAGGTGAGGGTGAGGGCGATGTCCCAGTTGAACACCCGGTTCTGAAAGCCGGTCTCGTTGGTGGCGCGCAGGGACGCGTCGAGGGCGAGGGAGGGCACCATCGAGAGCCAGGGGGTCCAGGTGGCCCGCTCCGCCGCCTGCATCAACAGGCGCGCCGCCGCCACGTCGGGGCGCTCGGCCCCATTGGCGGCGGAGGCGGGGGCCTTGGGGGCGACCAGCTCCCCGGCCGGGGTGGCGCCGACGAGGAACCCGAGGGCGAGCCGGGCCAGGCGCGCGGCCCGGGTGGCCTCGGCCTGGACCTGGGCCGCCTCGGCCTGGTCGAGCTGGGTGCGGTTCTTCTCGCCGCTCCCCACCAGACCGGCCGCGAAGCGGGCCTGGGCGTTCTCGGCCGTGGCCTCGGCCAGCGCGAGGCGGCGCTCGGCCGCGGCGAGGGTTCGGTCGGCGGCGAGGGCGGCGTAGAAGGCCTCCGCGGTCTCGAAGGCCAGGCTGCGCGCGGTCTCTTCGGCGCTCAGGGTCTGGGCGCGGGACCTGAGGCGCGCGGCCTGCAGCTCGGGGATGGCGGAGGCGTCGAAGAGGGTGGTCTCGAGCGACGCCTCGGCCGACAGCGCGTTCTTGGCCTGGATGGTGGCGGTGCTGCCGTCGCCCAGGCTCGGTTTCACCTCGAACGCGCGGCGCCGGTAGGTGCCGCTGAGGGCCACGGTGGGGAGCATGCGGCTCCACGCCGCCCGCACCTGGGCCTTGGCCTGCTCTGCCTCCGCAAGCGCGATTGCGGGGGACTCGTGGACCTCGAGCGCGAGCGAGACCGCGGTCTCGAGGTCGAGGGCCTCGGCCCGGACGGGGAGGGCGGCCACCAGGGCCAGCGAGATGCAAGGGATCATGCGCGCACCGCCTTCAGGCGCCACACCAGGGCGAAGATGGCGGGGACCACCACCAGCGTGAGCACGGTGGACAGCCCCAGCCCGCCCAGCACCACCGCGCCGACCCCGCGGTAGAGCTCGGAGCCGGAGCCGGGGAAGAACACCAGGGGCGACAGGCCGGCGAGCGAGGTCAGCGCGCTCATGAAGATCGGGCGCACCCGGGACTCCACCGCGTAGGCCACCGCCTCGGCCAGCTCCACGCCGTCGCGCAGGCGCGCCACCGCGCCGTCGACCACGAGGATGGCGTTGTTCACTACCACCCCGATGAGGATGATGAAGCCCACCGCGGTGAGCATGTCGAGGGGCTGCGGCCCGAGGTACTTGTCGACGAGGGCGAGGGTGCCGAGCCCGCCCGCGGCGGCGAGGGGCACGGTGATCATCACCGCCACCGGGGCGAGGAAGTCCTCGAAGAGGGCGGCCATGAGGAGGAAGCTGATCAGGGTGGCGAGCAAGAGGACCTGCCCCATCCGCGCCTGGGCCTGCTCGAGGTCGCCCGCGTTGCCGGCCAGGGTCACCCGGACCTCGGGGGGGATGACGCCCTTGCCCCGGAGGTCCACCAGCACCTGGTTGCGGATGATGTTCATCGCCGACTCCAGGGCCACATCTTCGGGGGGCGAGACCTGCAGGGTGATGGCGCGGGTGCGCTCGATGCGGCGCACGATGGTGGGCCCGAGGGCCTCCTCGATGTCGGCGAGGCTCGACAGGGTCACCACCCCGCCGGTGGGGGTGCCGATCGCAGCGGAGGCCAGCTCCGCCTTGTCGGAGACCCCGCGCTCGACGTCACCGCCGTCGTTGGCCGCGCCCGAGAGCACCACGTCCACCTTGGGCTCGCCCGGCCGGCCGTACTCGCCCACGTAGGCGCCGTCCACCAGGGCGTCGACCGCGAGCGCGAGGTCGCTGTCGGTGAGGCCGACCCGCGCCACCTGCTCGCGCCGCGGCTTCACGTTGTACTCGAGCGCCCCCAGATCGAGCGAGGGGATGGGGCGCACCTGCGCGTTGGGGATCGCGCCCTTGATCGCGCCCAGGGTCGGGCCGGCCGCCTTGATGAGGCCCTCGAGGTCCGAGCCCGACAGCTCCACCTCGATCGCCCGCCCGCCGCCCAGCCGGCGGCCGAAGAGCGAGGCCTGGGTGGCGACGGGGAACACGCCGGGCACCTTGCTCACGAGGTTCCGGTACCAGCCGAGGAACTCGCGGGTCTTGGTAGGGTCGGTGACCCCCGCGCCCATGAAGGCGTTCTCGGGGCGGCCCACGTAGAACGAGCGCTCCACCGCGGGGACCCCGTCGACCTCCTTGCCGAGGTGCAAGGCGACCTGCTCCTGGATCCCACGGCCGATCTCCCCCATCTCGTCTACCGAGTAGCCGGGGGGCGGCACCAGGATGCCGAACACGAAGGCCCGGTTGCCGGTGGGGAGGTACTCCATGGGGGGCAACAGGGCCCACGAGGCGCCGATCGAGCCGACCAGGGCGATGATGACCACCACGGCCGAGCGGAGCTTGCTCCGGCAGACCCAGCGCACCACGTCCGCGATCATCGCCCGGCCGGCGTCGGCCCACTTCGTCACCGGGCCGAGGCTCAGCACCGCGCCCTGCTCCTTCTTGAGCACCACGGTGGCGAAGGAGGGGATGACGAGCACCGAGACGATGAGGGACAGGATCACCGCCACGCTGATCGCCACCGCGATGTCCCGCAGGATCTCACCCACCTCGTCCTGCCACGCGATGATCGGCACGAACACCACCGCGGTGGTGAGGGTGGAGGCGAGGATGGCGCCCCACACCTCGCTCGTGGCTAGCAGGGCGGCCTTCGCGGTGTCGGGCTCGCGCTTCTTCCAGGTGTCGATGTTCTCGAGCACCACGATGGCGTTGTCGACCACCATGCCCACCGCGAACGCCATGCCGGCGAGCGACACCACGTTCACGGTGCGGCCCAAGAGGTTCATGCCGAGTGCGGTGCCCAGGGTGCACACCGGGATGGCCACGCTGACCACCGCGGAGGCGCGAAAGCTCCCGAGGAAGAGGACGAGCACGAGCACCGCGAGGAGGCCGCCGACCACCAGGTTCTGGCGCACGAGGTCCAGCGCCGCCTCGATGTAGCCCACCTGGTCCGAGACCACCTGGATGCTGAGCCCGAGCGGGTTCAGCAACTCCTCTTGCACCAGGTCGACCTCGGCCCGGATCTGCTTGGTGACCTCGAGGACGTTGGAGCCCGCCTCCCGGAAGAGGAGGAGCACCATGGACGGGGTGTCGTCCGAGAACACCCAGGCGTCGCGCTTTCTGAGCCCGAAGTCGACCTTGGCCACGTCGCCCAGCTTCACCGCGGTGCCGTCGGCGGTGGTGGCGAGCACGACCTCCTCTAGGCCCTCGGGCTGGTCGGGGGACAGCGGGGTGCGCACCAGATACCGGCGCTTGCCCACCGTGATGTCGCCAGCCGAGCGGTCCTGGAGCTCGGCCCGGATCCGCGCCGCGACCTGGGTGATGGTGAGCCCGCGCGCGGCGAGCGCGGCCTGATCGAAGATCACCTCGACCTCGCGATCGCGCCCGCCGATCAGGAGCACCTGGGCCACGCCCTTGATGCGCTCGAGGCGGGGCTGCACCCGCTGCTCGATCCACGTGCGGTACGCGCCGGGGTCCTGGCCGCCCTGCCGGGTCACGGTGATCACCGCGAGGGGCGGGCCCGCGCTGTCGGCGGCGGAGATCACCGGCTGGCGCGCGCCGTCGGGGTACTCGGGCACCTGCGAGAGCAGGTTGGTGACCCGCACCAGCGACTCCTCGATCGAGGTGCCGACCTCGAGCTCGAGGGTCACCGTGCCGCGCTCGAGGCGCGCCTCGGACTCCATCCGCACGAGGCCGGTGAGGCTCTTCAGCGCCTCCTCCTGGGGCTCCAGGATCTCGGACTCCACCTCGCGCGGCGACGCCCCCGGCCACACCGTGGCCACGTTGAGGGTGGGCACCGCCACGTCGGGGGTGAGCTGGATCGGGAGGTCCTCGAGCGAGAGGATCCCGAACATCGTGGTGAGGATGACCATCACGAGCACGGTGACCGGGCGCCGGATGCCCAGGCCCACCATGCCGCCGCCTTGCACGCTCACTCGGAGACCTCCACCGGCTGCCCGGCGCGCAGGCGCTCGTTGCCCCGGGTCACCACCTGGTCGCCCTCATGGAGCTCGTCGGCCCGCACCAGCGCGGTGCCCTTCGCCTTGGCCAGCACCTCGACCTTCAGCGGCGCGGCCTTGCCGTCGACCACCTTCACCACCCGGGTCTCGGTGGGGTCCACGATCAGCGCGTCGTTGGGCACCACCAGGCCCTCGTCGGTGAGGGCCACCTTGAACTCCACCTCGACCGAGTCGCCGGGGAGGAGCCACGCCGCGGGGGCGGTGGGCGTGACCCGGACCCGCAGGGTGCGGCTCACCGGGTCGAGCGCCGGCACCACGCCGTCCACCCGCGCCTCGGCCTCACCGCGGCCGAGCAGGCGCGCGGGGTCGCCGGGCTGCACGTGCCCGAGGAGCGCGCGGTTCGCGTCCACGATGATCTCCAGATCCTCGGTCGCCACCAGCTCGAGGGCCGGCGTCCCCGCCTGCACCCAGTCGCCGGGGTCGACCCGCCGCTCCGCCACCACCCCGTCGAAGGGCGCGCGCACCCGGTGGAGGGCCAGGTTGGCCTCCGCCTCCTGCAAGGCAGCTTGCAGCGCGGCCTGCTGGGCCTCGAGGCTCCGCACCTTGGACTGCGCCCGCTCGCGCTCCACCTCGGGCACCACGTTGGCCCGCAGGCCCGAGAGGCGGTCCACCTCGCGCCGGGCCTGGGCGAGGTCCTCGGTGTGGGCGTCGATCTGGGCCTGGGCGGTGGCGACCCGGGCCGCCGCGAGGTCGGGATCCACCTCCACCAGGAGCTGCCCGCGGGTCACGTGATCCCCTACGCGGACCCGAACCTTGTTCACCGCCCCCGCCGCGCCCGCGGCGAGGCTGGCCCGGGCCGAGGCCCGCACCTCACCGAGGAAGCGCCACGCGTCCTCGAGCGCGCGAGCCTCGGCCGGGGCGACCCGCACCTTGGCCGCGGGCGGCGGGGCGGCGGCCGGGGCGGCGCCAGCGGGTTTGTCGGGGGCCGGACAGGCGGCCAGGAGGAGGGGGAGGGTGAGGACGACTCGACGCATGGGGCTCCGGGCGGGGGGGCGTCCCGCGGTGCACCGGAACTCCTACGTGCGGGGAGGCGGATTGCAACCAGGAACGTCGAGGGGTTGGGCAGGGGGCCCACCGGGCGAGGTGGACCGGGGCATCGCCTGAGGATAGCGTAGGCCTATGCCGTCTCAGGAACAGGGCCGCTTCGATGAGGCATCGAGGGCGCTCGCGGCGGTGCTCGACCGCGTGGATCCCGAGCTGCGCGCGGCTGCGAGCGACGTCGACCGGACGCTCCTGGCCTGGTCGATGAGCTTGTCTCCACTCGAACGGCTTCGCGCGTCGAGCCGCGCGGCCGCTGCGCTGGGGCGGTTCCGCCGTGTCGGCGGCGACGACTAAGACACCTGGGCGATCCCCACCACGTAGTTCTTGCCGTAGACCTTCGCGCACTTGGGGCACGTCGTATAGAAGAAGTAGAGCTTCTCCAGCTGGCGCCCCTTGGCCTGCACGAGGGTGCTCATCCGCTGGGCCCACAGGTTCGCGTCCTTGTAGGGCCCCTCGAACACGTGGGTGAGGAAGGTGCCGCTCAGCTCGACCATCTCGGCCCCGGGCACGTCCTGCTCCACCCAGAACAGGTGCTCCGCGTGCCACGGGGAGTCGTCGTGGCTGAGGACCATGAAGTGATCGCCCTCGGCGTGGGCGTCATGAATGGTCTGCATGGTCTTGGTGAAGACCTTCCCCATGTTCACCGGGACGTGGAGCACGCTCCTGGTCTGGGCCCGCACGAAGCGGTGCTTGTCGAGGTGGAGCTCCTGGTCCTGCCAGGGCTTCGGGTCGAAGCGGGGGCAGCAGCCGGTGGGGCGGTCGGACAGGTCGTAGGTCGGGATGACGTTGGTGTCCATGGGCTCGGGACCAGCAATGCCCATGCCCGACGGAGGGCTTGCACTCGGCCGGCGCGACGTCACCGCCCGGGGATGCCGGTGCAAGGTGGGTTTCGGAGGCTCGGGCGGCTTCAGCCGGCTTGGGTGATGGCGGCGTCCAAGGCGGCCACGTCGAGCTTGTTCATGCCCATCATGATCTCGAACGCGCGGCTCCGGGCCGCGAGGTCGGGGTGGTTCAGCCACCGGCCGATGTCAGCCGGGAGCACCTGCCAGGACACCCCGAAGCGGTCCTTCAGCCACCCGCACCGGCCGGGCTCGCCGCCGTCGGAGAGCTCGGCCCAGTAGCGATCGATCTCCGCCTGATCCTTGCACGGCACCTGGAAGGAGAGCCCCTCGGTGAACTTGAAGCCGTGCGGCATGTGGCTGTCGGAGGCGATCATGCCCTGACCGCTCAGGACGAAGCGGGCGTGCTTCACGTACTCCACCGGCCCCTCGCCCTCCTCATAGCGCTCCACGCTCTCGATCTTCGAGCCGGGGAACACGCGGGTGTAGAGCGCCATCGCCTCGTCCGCGCGACCCGCCACGTCGTTGGCGTACATGAGCGCGGGCACCAGCACCGGACCGTCCTCGCCCCTTCGCCCGGTGATGATCTGCCACGACACCCCGAAGCGGTCCTGCACCCACGCGTAGCGCGGGCTCCACGGGTATGCGTCGATCGGCATGAAGGCCTGCCCGCCCGGTTCGAGCGCGGCATAGTAGCGGTCCGCCTCCTCCGGAGTGTCGACGAGGAGGAAGAACGAGATCGCGGGGCTGATCTTGTACATCGGCCCGCCGTTCAAGGCGACGAAGTGCACGCCCGCGGCCTCGAACTCGGCCGTGATGACGCTCCCGCGTGGGCGGCCGGCGGGGTTGTCGACGTCTTCGGGGTAGCGGGTGGTGCTGGTGATGCGGGCGTCGGGGAGGAACTGGGTGTAGAAGGTGGCGGCGGCTTCTGCCTGGTCGTCGAACCAGAGGCAGGGGACGATGGGGCTCATGGGGTTGTGGTGCTGGAGGGCGGGATGGGTGTCAATGGGGGCGTCTCGCGGTGCCCTGAATCTCCACTCCAGATGTGGTTCTCGAACTCCGCAACCGGGCGGCACCGGTCAGCCGAGGTCCCGAGCAGGGAACTCGAGCCGTGAGGCTTCCGCCTGTCGTTGCGGATCCGATATGTTCACCTGGGCGGCTATTCGGAAGGACGAGAACCTATGAGGGCTACGACGACGGCTATTGCAGGATTGACCGGGGACCAGCAGCGCCGCTTCAGCGCGTACTGCGTCAAGCTGACGTATCCCATGTTTCATGCGATCGCGTCCTATGCTGATGAGGAGCCCAAGGAACTCATCTCGCTCGTATCGGGGCTCGTCGACGAGCTCTGGGAGGGCAAACCTGTCCGCAGAAGTGATGGTTCCGATCGACTCACGGTTGTGAAGGCCATGCTCCAATTGCTGCCTCACGCAGACGACGCTGCGTACCCAGAATACTACCAATCTTGCTTTCTCAATGTGCTGGTCGGTGCAGTTGTGGCCGCGACGCATGACCCAAAGGACGGAGCGATTTCGGCTCTCTCGGAGACCATCAACTTGATCGAGGCCGCCCTGTCGTATGTACACGCCGAGGAGGCGAATGCAGCCATCGACGAACTATTCGGGCGCCTCGACGCCTTCCTCGAGGAGGAGGTCGGCGATCGAGCTCGGCTGGAACTCAATCTGGCGCGCAGCGCCGTTCCCGGCATGGCGCCGAAGCTTCGAGAGAAGCTGTGGGCTACAGATCCGAGAACATAGGCAACAGCACGGTCTTGAAGGTGCCAGGCCCACCGGCACGGGCAGTTGGCGCCTTCGGAGCTGTTGGCTCAGGCCTGCGGGATCTCAGGCTGCCGCCGCAGCGCTCGATGCGGTGCCGGTGCGCGCGCGTTCCGCCCACCGCCCTGGATGCACCCCCCTCACCAAGAGCCACAACAAGAGCGCCAGCTCTGACAGGTGGGTGACCACGAGGAACGGGTTGCCCCACAGCGAAGGTGCGGCGCTCGGGAACAGCAGCGCCTGAGCGAAGTGGATGAGGTAACCCGGTGTGCCGAGCAGGAGCAGCACCCCCAGGACCTTCGGCAGGAACGTAGACCGGAGCACCAGCACCCCGAGCGGCAACAACCACAGGGCAAAGAAGATGGTGGCGACGCTGTTGCCGAAGCGGAAGATCTCGAGGGACACCCCCAGTTGCTCGAGCTGCCCAGCCTTCGCGAGCGGCAGCGCGGCGAACAGGTTCGTCTGGTTCAGCATGTAGATCGGGACCGAGGTCACGACGAGCGCGAGCATGGTCAGCGCGGGGCGGCCGTCGACCGGGCGCAGCAGCCGGTATAGGAACAGCGCGTAGAACACCCAAGCCACCATCATGGCCAGGCTGCCCAGGATGCCGTAGCGGAGCAGGGACTCGTTGGCGACGAGGTTGCTCGCCGTCGTCGCGAGGTCATCGCGGACCAGGAGCCTGGTGCTGGCCCAGTTCGCGAACGTGCCGCCGACGAGCATGACCAGCCCAAACACGGCGGCGACCCGGGCGTGGGCCTTGGGCGAGTGGCCGAACAGCGGTGCGTAGAGCGGACTGGCGTCTGCGTTCAAGACCGTTCCTCCGAGCGAACTCAGCGCGACCCGCCCGACGGTAGATGAGCGCCGCGTCGGCGGCCAGAGACGAGGCTGGGATCGAGGCCTCGGTGCCCGCGCTCACGCGCGCGCATGGAGCTTTCGCCACGCCTCCACCAGCGCCTCCGCCCCGACCTCAACCCCCTCCGGCACCAACCCCAGCCCTGTCGCCAACTCCCCGAGGACGGCCTCCGGCCGCCGCCCCGCCTCCCGGTGCGCGGCCACCGTGGTGCTCCCGCTCCGCTTCGCGAGCCGCTGCCCGTCCTCACCCAGCATCAGCGGCACGTGAAGCGTGTCAACCGGGCCTGCATCCGCGTCCAACAACCGACGCAACAGGAGTTGACGCGGCGTAGATCCGGCAAGATCCGCCCCCCGGATGATCGTCGTGACGCCCTGCGCCAGATCATCGACGGTGACCGCGAGCTGGTAGGCCCACAGCCCGTCGGTGCGGCGCAGGATGAAGTCCCCCACCGCCGCGTGGACGTCCTGGTCCAGCGCCCCCAGCGCGCGGTCATGATGCGTGATGACGTCGCCCAGCTCGGTCCGCAGCCGCACCGCTGGGTTGCGGCCGGGGCGAGGGCGGAAGGCGTCGCGGCAGGTGCCGGGGTAGCGGGGGCCCTCGTCCGAGGGCCCGTGGGGGGCGGAGGCGGTGAGGGCGATCTCCTTCCTCGAGCAGGTGCACAGGAACGTGCGCCCCTGCTGGCCGAGAACATCGAGCGCGGCGAGGTAGCGGTCGGTGCGCTCGCTCTGGGTGTAGGGGGCGTGGGGGCCGCCGGTGTCGGGGCCGTAGTCCCAGCTCAATCCGAGCCACTCCAGGTCGCGCATGATGTCGTCCGCCGCGCCTTTGACGCAGCGGTCGGTGTCGATGTCCTCGATGCGCAGCAGGAGCACACCGCCCGCCGCCCTTGCATCCAACCAGGCCGCCAGGCTCGTGCGTGCGATGCCGAGGTGGATGCGGCCGGTGGGGCTGGGGGCGAGGCGCCCGACGTACATGGGGGGCAGTGTGGGGGGAACGGGCGGCGATCGCAACGTTGCCGTCAAGGTCCCTCAGGGTCCGCCGAACATGGGAGTCGAGATGTCGAGCGAGCAGTCTCCCCGGTCCCCTGTCCTCGTGGTGTGCGACGCCGGCGACGCGGGTCGAGACCTCCTGTCGCGCCGCGATCTGGACCTGGCGTGGGCCCTCACCGCGGACGAGGCGGAGGCGGCGCTGAAGGCCGCCCACCCCGAGCTGGTCCTGGTGCGCGAGCCGCTCGCGGCCGAGGTCCTGGCCTACGCGCGCGACCTCAAGCGGCCGGTGCCGGTGGTGGTGCTCCTCGAGAAGGACGGCTGGGCGAACCGCCAGGGCTACCAGGCCGCGGGCGCGGCCGCGCTGGTGCAAGCCAGCGCGCGGCCCCGGATCCTCGAGGCGGTCGGGACCCTGACCGGGCGCACCTTCCCCGACCACGTGCGGGTGCCCTTCACCGAGTTCGTCGAGGTGCAGACCGAGAGTGGCTCCAAGCTCGTCGAGACGGTGGACCTCTCGTACACCGGCATGGGCCTCAGGTACCTGCCCGAGGCGGCGATGGGGCAGTACGTGACGGTGTGCTTCGACGGGCTCAACCCGCCGATCACCGTGGCCGGGGTGGTGATCCGGGTGGCCAACGACATCGTTGGCGTGCACTTCCACGAGGAGAGCGCCGAGATGATGCGCCGCCTGCATCGCCTGGTGGACGCGCAGAACGCCCGCTTCCCCCTCCCCGAGATGCCCGAGGGCTTCACCGTCGACCTCAACGGCACCTTCACCATGGAGCTGTTGGCTCAAGGGAGCTTCGGCGAAGACAACGACCCCAAGTTCCGGCGCCTCTTGAAGGACGCGGTGGTGGAGGGCAACCCGAGCCGCCAGGGCTGGCCCCGGTGGCTCACCAACATCGAGACCCGCCTCACCGCCCTGGAGCGCCGCTGCTTCAAGCAGGACCCGATCGAGTGCCACGCGAGCGCGTCCATCGACCTGCGCATCATGCTCGCCCGCCTGCGGCTCGAGTCCCCCGACACCTTCCCCACCCGGAGCCTCGCCCAGAGGGTCCTCGACTTCTCGCGCATGCTCGAGGAGCACTCCGACGGAGAGAGCGTCGCGGACCTCGCCGACGTCGCGACCATCCGAGCCCACCTCCTGCGAGCGGTGTACGGCGACATGGCCAAGCAAAGAGAGCCCACCGCAGCCTGACAAAGACCCCATCGGTAGCCAACCCACCGACCTGGGGGCAGTGCCGCCGCACCATCCGGCCGTGGACGTGATCGTGGCCGTGGCCGTGGACGAACCATCACCACCCTAGCTCGACACATCCGCGAACGTCAGCCCGAAGCGCGCCAGATACTTCCGCAACCGGTCCGCGTCGTTGGGGTTCGCCTTCTTCTTCCTCGACTCCGCGAACAAAACCCGCCCCGCGTCGCTCAGGCTCTTCGCCTCCCGACACACCCCCGCCACCGCCTCGAGCTGCACCCGGTCGAACAGATCCAACCCCTCCAGGATGTGCTCCGGCAGGCTGGGTTGCACCGGCCCCGGGGCCACCCGGGCGCTCGGGCTCCGCCACTGGGCCCGCAGGCGCGAGACCTCCTCCTCCACCGTGGGGACGTCCACCCGGCCCCCCGGGGCCAGGGTGCACATCCGGGTCACCGCCGCGTTGAAGTCGCGGAAGTTCCCCGGCCAGCGCCCCTCGGGGCCGGTGGCGAAGGTGAGGAAGCGCTCCCTCGCCTCGCGGTTGAAGGACGCCTTGCGCCCCTCCGCCTCCTCGAAGCGGTCGAGCTCGTACTCGAGGTTCGGCGCCACGTCCTCGGGGCGGGCGGCGAGGCCGGGGAGCTCGAAGGTCCACAGGTTGATGCGGGCGAGCAGATCTTCGCGGAAGCGCCCCTCCTCCACCCGCAGCCACAGATCCCGGTTGGTGCCCGCGATGAGGGTGAAGTCGCTCTCGACCTCCCGGTCGGAGCCCACCGGCAAGAAGCGCTTGTCCTCGAGCGCGCGGAGCAACATGGCCTGCTCGTCGAGGCCGAGCTCCCCGATCTCGTCGAGGAAGAGCACCCCCTGGTGGGCCGCCATCAACAGGCCGGGCCGGTCGCCCACCGCCCCGGTGAAGGCGCCCTTCTTGTGCCCGAAGAGGGTGCTCATCGCGCCGTCGCCCCGAAGGGTCGCGCAGTTCACCTCGACCAGCTGCCCCTCCACCTGCCGCTGCTGCTTCCTCAGGGCATAGATCTTCTTGGCGAGCAGGCTCTTCCCCGCCCCGGTGGGCCCGGTGATCAGCAAGGGGGCCTTCGAGTGCTTCACCACCCGCTCCATGTGCTCGATCAGCCGGTTGAAGGCGGCGTTCTTGGTGTCGATGCCCGACTTGAGGAAGGACAGGTTGTCACGGGTCTGGACCCCGAAGCGCTGCGCGATGCGGTCGTAGCGCGAAAGATCCAGGTCGATGATGGAGTACTTGCCGACCTGACCCACCCCGCGCTTCTTCGGGGGCGAGGTCTGGATGAGGGCGCCGGGCACGTGGCGCGACTCCGCGAGGAGGAACCAGCAGATCTGGGCCACGTGGGTGCCGGTGGTCATGTGCACCAGGTACCGCTCCTTCTCCGGCCGGAACCGATAGCCCCGCGTGAAGTCCAACAGGCCCCCGTACACCTCCTCGAAGTCCCAGGGGTCCGAGAAGTCGAGCGGCCGCAGGCACACCTCGGTCTCGGGTGAGACCGAACCCACGTCCTGGGCCACCAGCTCCGCCAGCTCCCGGGCCGGGGGCGGGTAGATGAGCTCCAGCCGCTTCACCACCAGGTCGTCGTGCCGACACAGGTCCACCGTCGGGCGCCAGCGCTCCCAGCGCTGGGCCCGGTTGGCCCGGTCGAGGGTGGTGCCGAGGATCGAGAAGACCACCAGGGGCTTGCTGCTCTCACGCCGCGCCATCCGGGCTCTCTAGCACCGCCCGAGCCTGGGGTATAGGTTTATCCATGCAGATAGCCGGCACCACGCCCAGCCCGCGGTGGCGCGGGCCCCGGAGTTGGCATCCGCCTTGCTTTGACAGCCCACCATGAGCAGCACCTACGAGGTCATCGACGTGCACGGCGGCCGCCCCATCAAGACCTGGACCCGCGGCGTCCCGCTCGAGGCGATGGCGAAGCGCCAGCTCGAGAACGCGGCGCGGCTGCCCTTCATCCACAAGTGGCTGGCGGTCATGCCTGACGTTCACGCGGGACTCGGCGCCACCATCGGCTCGGTGATCCCGACCGACCGCGCCATCATCCCCGCCGCGGTGGGGGTGGACATCGGCTGCGGGATGATGGCGGTGCGCACCTCGCTCACCGCGAGCGACCTGCCCGACAACCTGGCCTCGGTGCGCTCGGCGATCGAGCGCGCGGTGCCCCACGGGCGCACCGACGACGGCGGGCCGCGCGATCGCGGGGCCTGGAGCGACCTGCCCGAGCCCCACGCCAAGGCGTGGGTGGGCCTGAAGACCCGCTGGGCCGCGATCGTCGAGGACCACCCCAAGCTGGGCCGCGGGGTGACCGAGAAGCACCTCGGGACCCTCGGGACCGGGAACCACTTCATCGAGGTCTGCCTCGATGAGGCGGACCGGGTGTGGGTGATGCTGCACTCGGGGTCGCGCGGGGTGGGGAACCGTGTCGGGCGGCACTTCATCGAGCTCGCGAAGAAGGACATGCGCATCTACCACATCCGGCTGCCCGACCAGGACCTGGCCTACCTCTCGGAGGGGACCGAGCACTTCGGGCACTACGTCCGGGCGGTGGGGTGGGCCCAGGACTTCGCGCGCACCAACCGGGACCTGATGATGCAGGCGGTGTTGACGGCGATGCGGCACGACAAGGCGCTGCCCGCCTTCACCACCGACGACGTGGCGGTGAACTGTCACCACAACTACGTGGAGAAGGAGCACCACTACGGTCAGGACGTGTGGGTGACCCGGAAGGGCGCGGTGCGGGCGCGCGAGGGTGACCTCGGCATCATCCCCGGCTCGATGGGCGCGCGGTCCTTCATCGTGCGCGGGAAGGGTCAGCCCGAGAGCTTCTGCTCCTGCTCCCACGGGGCGGGGCGGGTGATGTCGCGGACCGAGGCCAAGCGGCGCTTCACGGTCGAGGACCACGCCAAGGCCACCGCCGGGATCGAGTGCCGGAAGGACGCCGGGGTGCTGGACGAGACGCCCGCTGCCTACAAGGACATCGACGCGGTGATGGCGGCCCAGGCGGATCTGGTGGAGATCATGCATACCCTCCGACAGGTGGTGTGCGTGAAGGGGTGATGGAGATGATATCGCAGATGCATACGTTCGACGGGGTGCCGGCCGCGGCGGAGCTGCGCGGCACCACCGTCGTGGTGGTGGACCTCGAGGCCACCTGCTGGAAGGACGGGGACATCAACGCCTCCGAGATCATCGAGATCGGGGCGGTCCGGGTCACGCCGGCAGGTTCGCTTGCGGACCGCTTCCAGACCTTCGTGCAGCCGAAGGAGCACCCGGTGCTCTCCGAGTTCTGCACCCAGCTCACCCACATCCGCCAGGCGGACGTGGACGCGGCGCCGGCCTACCCGGAGGCCCTGGAGGCCTTCGCGAACTGGGCCGACCAGCTCCCGCCGTACATCCTGGCGTCCTGGGGTGAGTACGACAAGAACCAGCTCCGGCGGGACTGCCGGCGCCACGCGGTCACGTACCCCTTCGGGCGGCACGTGAACCTGAAGAAGGTCTACGCCCAGCACGTGGGGAAGCCACCGTGCGGGATGGCCCGGGCGCTGGCGCAGGCAGGCTTGCCACTGCTCGGGACCCACCACCGGGGGATCGACGACGCGGTGAACATCGCGCGCATCCTCAGGTGGATGTGGGGCATGGAGGACACGCCATGAAGCTCATCGACGGCGCCTTCGGGGAGGGCGGGGGCCAGATCCTCCGCACCTCGCTGAGCCTGAGCGCCATCACCGGCCAGCCGGTGACCATCCAGAACGTGCGGGCGGGGCGGGCCAAGCCGGGCCTGCTCCGCCAGCACCTCACCGCGCTCCAGGCGGCGGCCCGGGTGTGTGGGGCCGAGGTCGAGGGCGACGCGCTCGGCTCCACCACCGTGGTCTTCACCCCGGGGGCGATCCAGGCAGGGGACTATGCGTTCCAGGTCGGCTCGGCCGGGAGCGCGCACCTCGTGTTGCAGACCATCTTGCCGATCCTGCTCGCGGCCGACGGGCCGTCCGAGATCTCGGTCGAGGGCGGGACCCACAACGACCACGCGCCGCCCTTCGAGTTCCTCGCGCAGGCCTTCTTGCCCCTCATCCATCGGATGGGGGCGGGGGTCTCCGCCACCCTCGTGCGGCCCGGCTTCTACCCCGCGGGGGGCGGCCGGGTGGTGCTCCGGGTGGCGCCGCCGGGGGGCCCGCTCGGGCCGCTCGAGGTGATGGAGCGGGGGCCGCTCGCCGGGCAGCGCTGCCAGGCGCTCGTCGCGCACCTGCCGTACTCGGTGGGGCAGCGGGAGCTGGCCGCGTTCTCGGCGCGGGTCACCTGGCCCACCCACGGGCTGGAGGTGGTGCCGATGCCCGCCTCGCTGGGGCCGGGGAACGCGGTGGTGGCGGAGCTCCGCTTCGCCCACGTCACCGAGGTCCTCACCGCCTTCGGGTCGCGGGGGATCCGGGCCGAGCAGGTGGGGCGGGGGCTGGCGGACCAGGTGCGGGCCTACCTGAGCGCGGACGCGCCGGTGGGCGAGCACCTCGCGGATCAGCTCCTCGTCCCGCTCGCCATGGGCTCGGGCGGACGCTTCCGCACCGGGCCCTTGAGCCTGCACGCGCGCACCAACATCGCGGTGATCCAGCAGCTGCTGGACGTCGGGGTGGAGGTCGCGCAGCGCGACGACGGCACGGTGGAGGTGACGGTGGGGGCGCCGTAGGTCCTTCGGCCCCTTGCCCGGGGCGGGCCGATGGGCGACGACCGTCCGATGCGTCGCCGCGCCGCCGTCGTGCTCCTGGGCCTCGCGCTGGGCTGCTCCAGCGCCGAGGCCCCGACCACCCCCGAGGGCTTCGATCACACCCAGGTCTTCGAGCTCTTCGATCGCGACGTGCAGGTGGGCGACACCACCTACCCCGCGGACACCGTTACCCTGTTCCGCACCGAGGACGTCCTCGGCGACCTCGACGTCGTGGCCCTGGTGGCCTCAGGCGACACCGTCTACGCCGGCACGCCGTCGGGGCTCTATCGCCTCGCCGACGGGCGGGCGGCCTTCGTGGCGGTGCCGGGGGCGGCGGAGCCGGTGGTCGATCTCGAGGTCGTGCAAGGTGGCCTGCTCGTGGCCCACCCGCACCAGCTCAGGCTCCTCGACGCCGACGACCAACAGGTCGTCCTCATCCCGGTGCGCACCGCCACCGTCACCGCGGCGGGGCGGGCGGGGTCGCGGTTCCTGGCCGGCACCGTCCGCGGGCTCTTCGTCTTGGATGACATGGGGGTGGTGAGCGCGACCGTGGCCGAGGGGCGCGCGGTGCGCGACATCGCGGTGGCGGCAAGCCAGATTGCGTTCGTCGCGACCTCGACCGGGGTGGTGGGCTACCAGGTGGCCCAACAGCAGATCACCGGCACCTGGACCGCGCCGGACAGCCTGCCTGACGACGACGTCCGCGCGGTGATGGCGAGCGGAAACGGGGGCGCCTTCGTGGCCGCGACCCGCGAGGGCCTGGCCGAGGCGCAGGTCGGCGGCGCGGCCACGATCGTGCGGCCGGGCCTCGAGAGCGGCCTGCCCAACGGCGATGTGCGCGCCCTGGACGAGCGCCTGGGGGTGCGGGTCACCGGCCACGGCATCGGCGCCAACGCCTTCTTCACCGGCCGGGTCGAGCACTACCACACCCAGCGCTGGATCCCGGACGAGGAGGTCACCGCGGTGGCGGTGGACGTGCGCGGGGACCGCTGGATCGGCACCCACCACGGGGTGGCGCGCCTGTCCACCGAGGACACCACCCTCTCCGCCCGAGCCGAGACGAACGAGGGGTTCCTGCAGGCCCGCCACTGGCGCATGGACGGCTTCGTGGACGACAGCATCCAGGTCGGCGACGAGTGGAGCCTGAGCCCGGTGATCACCGGGGACCACGACAACGACGGGCTGTGGACCGAGATGCAGATCGGGGCCTGGTGCTACGCCTACGCGGTGACGAAGGAGGAGCGCTTCTACGACAGCGCGCGCAAGGCGCTGGACGTCATGTTCCTCCAGGTGGACGTCCCCGGTGCCACCTTCGAGGCGGCGGGGAAGAAGAAGGGCTTCATCACCCGGTCCCTCGTGCGGGACGACGAGGGCGAGGTCTTCGACAGCAAGGCCACGCAGGACAACTGGCACCGGCAGGAGTACGGGGGCCGGACCTACTACTGGAAGGACGACACCTCGGCCGACGAGTACGCCGGGCACTACTTCGGGATCCCGATCTTCTACGACCTGTGCGCGAAGGACGACGCGGAGCGGGCGGAGATCGCGGACTACCTGCGCCTCACCACCGACTACGTCATGGCCGGGGACTACGTGCTGTACGACCTCGACGGCGAGCCGACCCTGCACGGGCACTGGGAGGACCTCGGCATCGCGGCGGATGGGCTGGACGCGTGCGTGGAGGTGCACGGGATCGAGCGCGCGGCGGACTGCATCTCGTCCCGGCACGGGGGCGGGTGGCTCAACTCGACCGAGATCCTCGGGCACCTGTTGGCCACCTGGCACGTCACCGGCGACCCCAAGTACTACGAGGCCTACGAGCGCCTGTTCACCGAGGCGCGCTACGGGGACATGATCGCCATCAGTGAGGACGTGTTCACGGTGACCAAGCCGGCGTTCGCCAACCACAGCGACCACGAGCTGGCGATGCTCGGCTACATCACGCTCCTGCGCTACGAGCCGAACCCGGAGCGCCGCGCCCGGTACGTGCAGTCGCTCCTCGACTTCTACGAGTACGAGCGCGAGGAGCACAACCCGTGGCAGGTGGCGGTGATCGCCGCGTCGCACCCGGGTGAGGTCGACACCGAGGGCGCGCTCCAGACCTTGCGGGACATGCCGATCGACTGGCGCACCTGGCGCTACGACAACGCCCACCGTGAGGACGCGGGCCGGTGGCCCAACGACCGGCTGGGACACCCCCAGTTCTCACGCGTGTTCCCGTACGACGAGATCCGCACCATGAAGTGGAACGGGAGCCCCTATCAGATCGAGTCCGGCAGCAGCGGGCGCGGGGTCCTGGCCCCGACCCCGTACCTGTTGGCCTACTGGATGCTCCGCTACCACCGCGTGCTCGACCCCTGAGGGTCAGCGGCGCCGCTTCCTGCCGGTCGCGACGAGGATGCCCGCAAGCAGGCCTGCGAGCGGCGCCCCCGCCGAGGGCTCGGCGCACCGACAGCCCTCCTTGGGGGCCTTCACCTTGACCCCCGCGTCCACCGCAGGCTGGCCTGCGTCGCGAGGCCCACCATCGGCCTCGACCCCTGCGTCGGGGGCGCCGATGTCGTGCGCGATGAGGAGCAGGTACTGGGCGTAGGTGGTGAAGCCGAGGCCGCGCCCATCCACCAGGCTGCCGCGGATGAACCAGTCGCCCTCGGCGAGGCCCGAGGTGTCCCAGAGGTACTCGCCGTCCACCGCCGGGACGTCCTCCACCAGGGTCTGGTAGTCGAGCCCCATCGAGGAGGTGCCCACCTCGATCGTGACCCGGCCGGAGCCGTCGGGATCGAAGGCGCTCCACTTCAGCAGGAACTCTTCGTCCGCGTAGCGGAACGGAGTGTCGGGGGTGGTGATCAACAACGCGGGATATACCGGGTCGCCGGGGTGGGCCACGGTGAGGATCCCGGGGGAGAAGCTGATGATCTGCGGCGACATGAACTGCTCGGGTGGCTCCACCACCCGAGACCAGAGAAAGTACGAGCCGGCGGGGACGGCGGTGGTGTCCCAGGTGAACGTGTTGGTGTGGTCCTTCTCGAGGATGCCCTGCACGATGACCTCGCCCTCGAGGAGCGGGTGGGTGTCCCCGTTCTCGAACGCAGGTGGGCGCCTTGCGGTGTAGTAGAAGTCCACGGTGGCGGTGCCGGTGGGGATGGGGATGTCCGCGTCCGCCCAGCCGAAGGTGAAGTCCGTGTCGACCACCGTGCCCACGCCCTCGGGGCCCTTCATCCACGCCACCGCGGGGTTCGAGCCGTGCGCGCGCGCGTCCGGCGCCGAAGCCACGACGACCACCGCGGCAGTCAGGACCATGGGAAGGACCACCCGCATCGCCCGGACGGTAGCAAATTCGCGCCGAGCCTGCCCATCATCTCGTCGTGCTGCAGTCCCCCGCCGCGATCCACGGTGAGTGGTTCTCGCGCCTCCGAACCTGGACCGTGGGCGGGGTCGTCCTCGCGATCCTCGCCTCGCAGGTCTTCTTGCCGGTGGAGCTCCCGCTCACCGAGCTGTTCGCGGTCGCCCTGTTGGTGCTGGTGTCGAACGTGCTCCTGATCGTGCGCCTCCGGCGCGGGCCGGTGGGGGACGGCGTCCTGTTCGGCCTGATGCTCCTCGACGTGGCGGCCCTCACCGTGCTCCTCGCCCTCACCGGCGGGCCCTCCAACCCCTTCAGCACCCTCTACCTCGTCTACATCGCGTGGGGCGCGGTGGTGCTGCGGCCCCGGGCCACGTGGGCCCTGGCGGTGACCGGGATGCTCGGCTTCGGCCTGCTCTTCTTCGTCTCGCGCTCCTTGGAGGGGGTGGCCCAGGTGCCCCACGCGGCCCACGCGGCCCACGCGGGGCCGCAGGACCACATGCTCCACCTCCGCGGGATGTGGGTGGCGTTCGGGGTGGCGGCGGTGTTCATCGTCTACTTCATCCAGCGGGTGAGCATCGCGCTGGCGCGGCGTGACCTCGAGCTGACGCGGGCCCGAGACGAGTTCACCAAGACCCAGCGTCTGGCCGCCCTCGCGACCCTCTCCGCCGGAGCGGCGCACGAGCTCGCGACCCCGCTGTCCACCATCGCGGTCGTCGCGAAGGAGCTCGAGCGCAGCCTCAGCGACGATCCCGCGCGCACCGCGGCGGCGGAGGACGCCCGGCTGGTGCGCGAGCAGGTGCAGCGTTGCCGAGCCATTCTGGATCACATGGCGGCCGAGGCGGGGGAGGCCGCGGGTGAGCGGCTCAGCACGGTGGACGCGGCGGCGGTGGTGGAGCGCGCGCTGAGCGGCCTGAAGCCCGACGTGCGGGCGCGGGTGGCGCTCGAGCAGGCGCCCCCGCCGTCGCCCACCCTGGCCGGCCAGGTGCCGCTGGAGGCCCTGGCGCGCAGCCTGCGCGGCCTGGTGGAGAACGCGGCCCACGCCGGCCCCGCCGACACACCGGTGACCCTGCGGGTGAAGGTGGAAGAGGAGTGCGTGTGCTTCGAGGTCCACGACGACGGGCCGGGGATGGACGACGAGACCCTGGCCCGGGTGGGCGAGCCCTTCTTCACCACCAAGCCGCCGGGCATCGGCATGGGCCTCGGGGTGTTTCTCGCCCGCTCGGTGGCCGAGCAGCTGCGCGGGCGGCTAGACTTCCGCTCGACGCCGGGCGTCGGCACCACCGCGACGGTCCGGCTGCCCAGGGGAGGGGTGGCGGCATGAACTCAGAGCAGCTCCACACCGAGCAAGAGACCTTGCTCCTGGTGGACGACGACGAGGTGCTCCGGGAGCGCCTGGCGCGGGCGTTCCGGGAGCGGGGCTACGACGTCCGCACCGCGGGCGCGTACGAGGCGGCGATGGAGACCGCCACCGCGGATCCGCCCGAGCTGGCGGTGGTGGACCTGCGCATGCCGGGGCGCTCCGGGCTCGAGCTGGTGCGCGATCTCGTGGCGCTCGAGGCCGGGATCCGGGTGGTGGTGCTGACCGGCTACGGGAGCATCGCCACCGCGGTGGACGCGGTGCGCCTGGGGGCGGTGAACTACCTCCCCAAGCCGGCCGACGCCGACGACATCCTCGACGCCTTCGTGCGGGCGGGCGCGCCCCCGCTGGTTGGCCCGGTGAGCGCCCACGACGTGCCCTCGCTCGCGCGGGCGGAGTGGGAGCACATCAACCGGGTGCTGCAGGACTCCGGCGGGAACGTCTCGGAGGCGGCGCGCAGGCTGGGTCTCCACCGTCGATCTCTGCAACGGAAGCTGCAGAAGTACCCGCCTCGAACTTGAACGTCTACCCGAAGCGCCCGTGCCGCCCCGCGCCAGCGCTGAAGCGCTGGGCCCCTGGCA
Organism: Deltaproteobacteria bacterium; assembly: GCA_020632995.1. Lineage (GTDB taxonomy): Bacteria > Myxococcota > Kuafuiibacteriia > Kuafuiibacteriales > Kuafuiibacteriaceae > JACKEN01. The sequence continues at coordinate 62,668 of JACKEN010000017.1, forward strand.
CCGACTCGTCGGCGAGCACCCGGACCCCGCGCTCGAACTCGGCCCGCAAGGCCTCCGGCATGGGCTGATCGAACGCCTCGTAGGCGGAGGCGCGGTCGGCGCGCAGGCAGGCCTGCGGGAACTCTGCCAGCGACGAGGCCAGGCGCTCGGCCTCGGCGCGGCTGGTGCCGCTCGGGACCACCCGGTTCACCAGGCCCATCTGCAGGGCCTCCTGCGCGTCCACCCCGCGGCCGGTGAGGATGAGGTCGAGGGCCCGCGACAGCCCCACCAGCCGGGGCAGGCGCACCGTCCCCCCGTCGATGAGGGGGACGCCGAAGCGCCGGCAGAACACCCCGAGGATCGCGTCCTCGGCCGCCACGCGGAGGTCGCACCACAGCGCGAGCTCCAGCCCGCCCGCTACCGCGTGGCCCTCGATCGCCGCGATGACCGGCTTGGACAGGAGCATGCGTGAGGGCCCCATCGGGCCGCGCCCCTCGGGCTCGAGGCGGTTGGGGCGGCCCTCCGCCACCGCCTTCAGATCGGCGCCCGCGCAGAAGCTGCCGTGCTCACCGACGAGGACGCCCACCTTGGCCGTTGGCTCGGCATCGAACGCCTCGAAGGCGTCGGCCAGGGCCTCCGCCGTCTCCCGATCGACCGCGTTGCGCCGCTCTGGACGATCGAGGATCACGGTGTACACCGGCCCCTCTTGTTGCACACGGACCGCGCTCACCCGCTCGACTCCATGCTCTTGCCTAGCACGGGCCTGGACCGAGTTGACACCGCCTCCGGCCGGACGGCAACGTGCATCAGGCGGCCTCCTCCGCCCACGAGCCCGCATGTCGACCGACCTGGCCCCAGGTGAGCACACCAGCGCCATCCGCGTAGCGGACCTGCCGCTGTGCGCGCTCCTCCTGGACGCCGATGGCCAGATCCTGGCGTCGGAGGGGCGCCTCGGGTCGGTGGTCGCGCCCGCCGCGGTGGGTCAGCACCTCCAGGCGAGCCTCGCCCCGGACCTGGCCGCGGCGGTCGTCCGAAGTCTGCAGGTCGCCTTGCGCGAGGGACGCGAGGCCGCGTTCGAGCACTGGGTGGTGGGCGACGAGAGCTGGGTCAGCTGCCGGGTGCGCCCGGTGGAGGGCGACCCGGGTCGTGCGCTGTTCACCGCCTACGACATCACCCGGCTCAAGGAGGCGGAGCTGGACCTCGCGCGTCGGCTCTCGAGAAGCCGCACCCTGCTCGCCGCGCACCCCGACCGGCTCCTGATCCTCGATCGCGAGGGGCGCGTCCTGTCCGCCGAGGGGGGCGGGGTGCACCGCGCGGCAGACCACGCCCGACTCCTGGGCCAGCGCGTCGAGGACCTGGCCCCGGGCCAGGCGGCCCAGCTGCGGGAGGCGATGGACGCCGCGTTCGACAGCGGGGTGGCCCGGACGGTTGAGGTCACCGCGCCGGGCCTGGAGGGCGGGCCGCCTCGCCGCCTCGAGATCCGCTTCGTGCCGCTGGACCCCCGGGAGGCGGTCGCGGTGCTGCGCGACGTGAGCGACCGCGCGGGGCCGGCCTCCGCGAGTGAGGGGCTCCACTTCGACGTCCGTGAGGTGCTCGAGCGCCTCCCCGACGTGGTGCTCCTCCATCGCCTCGGCAGGATCATCTACGTCAACCAGGCCTGCGCCGACATCCTGGGGTACCCGTCGCCCGCCGACTTCGTGGGGCGCGAGATGCTGGACTTCATCCACCCCGACGATCGCGAGGAGACCGTCGTACGCGTGCGGCGCATGGCCGAGACCGGGCAGCCCCTGCCGCCGCGCGAGCTCCGCACCCTCCGCGCGGACGGCGGGGTGGTGGTGCTCGAGCTGGCCCCGGTGCGCTCGGTGTCGCTGGTCGACGGTCCGGCCAGCCTCGTGCTGGGCCGGGACCGGACCCCGCAGCGCAAGCTGCAGGAGCGCTTGCTCTCGGCCGACCGCCTCACCTCCCTCGGGAACCTCGCCGCCGGGGTGGCGCACGAGATCAGCAGCCCCCTCACCTACGTGATGGGGAACCTCTCGGTCCTCACCGAGGCGCTGGAGCGGATGCAGGCCGCCACCGATCGTCCGGGCGAGATCACGGATCTGCTGAAGGCGCTGGCCGACGCCCGGGTGGGGGCGGAGCGGGTGCGGGACCTCCTGGCGGACCTGAAGGTCTTCGCGCGCCCCGACGTGGGCGCCCGCAAGGCCCTGGAGCTGCGCAAGGTGATGGACACCGCCATCAACATGGCGTGGCCCGAGATCCGCGGCCTCGCGCGGCTGGTGCGCGACTACGGGCCCACGCCGCCGGTGCGCGGGGTGGAGTCCAAGCTGGCGCTGGCGTTCTTCCACCTGCTCGTGAACGCGGCCCAGGCCATCGACGCGGGGGCGATCGACGACAACGCGCTCGAGGTCGGCCTGGGGACGGATCTCGAGGGCTGGGCCGAGGTCGAGATCCGCGACTCCGGCCGCGGCCTGACCGACGCGGTGCAGGCCCGGATGTGGGAGCCGTTCTTCACCACCCGCCCTCGGGGCGAGGGCGCAGGATTGGGCCTGCCGGTGGTGCGCTCGGTGGTGGCGTCGATGGGGGGTGAGGTCGAGGGCAGCCCGCGTGCGCGGGGCGGGGCGGTGTTCCGGGTGCGGCTCCCCCCCGACGCGGCGCCCTCGGAGCGGAGCCCGCAGCCGGAGCCCAGGCTCCAGGAGGCCGAGCCGGAGGTCCGCTCCGGTCGCATCCTCGTGGTGGACGACGAGCCGGTGATGGGGGCGCTCATGCGGCGCGCGCTGGCCGGGCACGAGGTCTACATCCTCACCTCCGCCCGCGACGCGCTGGAGCTCCTGGAGGCGCTCGAGTTCGACGTGCTGATCTGCGACCTGGTGATGCCGGGGCAGGGCGGTCGGGAGATCTACGAGGAGCTGTCGCAGCGCCGCCCCGAGCTCGCCGAGCGCATCGTCTTCGTCACCGCGGGGGCGGTGCACGCGGCGGAGCGAGAGTTCCTGGAGCGGATCCGGAACATCATCGTCGACAAGCCCTTCGAGTTCTCCGAGCTCCGGGCCGCGGTGCAGGCCATCTTGCGCAGGAGCTAGCGCGGGAGGCATGCGCCAGGAGTGGAGGTCGCCACCCCGGTGATCACCGGGAACGGCAGTGCCAGCGGCGCGCAGGCGAGCGCGTTGATGCGGAGCCGCCCGGCCCCGCCGCCGCCCCCGCCGCCGCCATGGGCGAGGTCGCCGAGCTCGCCCGGGCTGGGCCGGATGACCCGAATGCCCCCGCGGCCGCCGTCCCCGCCGTTGCCGACGCCACCCGCGGCCACCTCGTCCGCGGTGCGGGAGCCGTCGTCGCCCGGATCCACGTCGGACCGCCCGGCGCCGCCGCCTCCGCCGCCCAGCATGATCAGGCTGCCGGGGGCCAGGCTCACCTGGCCCGCCTCGAGGAGCACCGCGCCCCCGCTCCCGCCGCCGCCGCCGCCGGTCCAGATCGTGGAGCGCCCGCCGCCCCCCACCGCGACGAGCGCGCCGGCCAGGTGGAGCGTCGCCGCGGCCGAGATCTGGAGCGCGCCGCCGCCGCCACCGCCCGGGGTGGACGCGACAAGCTCCTCACGCCCACGCCCGCCCGAGCACCCACCCCGGAGCGGGATGAGGCTCTCGGTGCCGTTCTGAGGGCCGCCTTCGCCCGGCGTCCCGAACGCGTTCATGCGGTCGCCGCCGTGCTCGCCCGCCTGCCCGAACCCGCCGCCGCCGCCCCCGGCCGAGTCGTCGCCCGCGCCGCCGTTGCCGGTGGCGCACGCGCCCCCCCCGGGACCCGACGCCTCACCCAGGGCGCCGACGTCGACGACCCCGTCGATGCGCACGTCGCGGTAGGCCACCACGACCAGGGGCCGACCCCCGTGGGCTTCGAGCCGGCCGCTGCCCTCGATCACCAGGCCCTCCACCGTCCACACCGCGGGCCCGCTCTCCGTCAACGTACCTTGCGGAGGACACTCCTGGGAGCGGGTGAGGGCGTCGGTGTCCACCACGCAGCTGCCGGTGATGGTGGCGGTCCCGGTGGCGGTCAGCGGCTCGGGGATCACGTTGGAGACCACGAACGGGAACGTCGGGGTCCCCGTGTCCGGCGCACCCGCGTCCGCCTCGCCGGCATCGGGCTCCTCCGCGTCCGGCAGGTCCGCGTCCACCTCGCCGGTGTCCGGCTCGTCCGCGTCGGGGACGCCCGCGTCCGGCCCGCCGGTGTCCGTGGGCCCGGCGTCCGCCACCGCCGCGTCGTCGCCCGCGTCGTGCCCCGCGTCGACGGCCCCGGCGTCCTCGGTTGGGCCGGCGTCCGGGCCCAGCGTGACGGCGGGCGGGTTGAAGAAGCACCCGCTCGGACCGAGCAGGAGGCCGAACATGAGGCCCGGGAGCGCCCAGCGGGCCAGGCTACGCGCGGGTCTGGCCCTGACCATAGACCACCAGCTTCTCTGCCGTGAGCTCGAGCGCGCCCATCGGACCGTAGGCGTGCATCTTGGAGGTGGAGATCCCCATCTCGGCCCCCAACCCCAGCTCACCGCCGTCGTTGAAGCGGGTGGACGCGTTCCACAGCACGCAGGACGCGTCCACCGCGCCGAGGAAGCGCTCTGCCGTACCCTCGTCCGCGGTCACGATGCTCGCGGTGTGGTGGGTGCCGTGCGCGTCGATGTGATCGAGCGCGGCGTCCAGGTCGTCCACGGTGCGGACGGCGAGGACGAGGTCGAGGAACTCGGTGTCCCAGTCCTCGAGGGTGGCCGCGGCCGCCTCGACCCCGGCCGCGGCCAGGGTGGTGCGGGCGGCCTCGTCGGCCCGCAGCTCCACCCCCGCCTCGACGAGGCGCGGCCCCAGGACCGGCAGGACGTCTTGCAGTCGGCTCCGGTGCACGAGGAGGGTCTCCATCGCGTTGCACACCCCGGGGCGCTGGACCTTGGCGTTGAAGGCGATCTCCGCCGCCATCTTGGGGTCGGCGGCCGCGTCGACGTACACGTGGCAGATGCCCTGGCCGTGGCGGATCACCGGCACCTTGGCCAGCTCGTCCACCATGCGCATCAGGCCGTGCCCGCCGCGCGGGATCACGAGGTCGACCATGCCCACCGCGCCGAGGAGCGCGGCCACGTCCTCCCGGGTGGAGTCCGCCATGAGGACCACCGCGTCCTCCGGGACTCCGGCCGAACGCAAGCCCGCCTGCACCGCGGCCCCGATCGCGGCGTTGCTCCGCCGGGCCTCCTTGCCGCCCCGGAGCACCACCGCGTTGCCGGACTTCAGGGTGAGGGCCGCGCACTCCGCGGTCACGTTGGGGCGCGCCTCGTAGACGATGGCCACCACCCCGAGGGGGACGCGGCGCCGGGTCACCCGGATGCCCGAGCGGCCCACTCCGACCTCCCGCCGAGCGGCCAGGGGGTCGGGCTGCCCCTTCACCTCGCGCACCGCGCGGACCATCGCCGCAACCCGACCTGCATCGAGGCGGAGCCGGTCCACCAGCGCCCCCGAGAGGCCCTCGGCCGCGGCCACGTCTTCGGCGTTGGCGGCGAGGATCTCGGCCGCCCGAGCCTCGATCGCGAGGGCGACCGCTTCGAGGGCGGCGGCGCGGGCCTCGGCCGACAGGCGGGCCAGCCGCCGGGCCGCGCCGCGGGCGCGACCGAGGAGCGCGTGGACGTCGGTGCTCATCTCGAACCTCCGCGATCGTCCATCAGCACCAGGTCGTCCTTGTGCACCACCGCGTCGGTGGTGATGCCCAGCGCCTCCGAGATCTCCTTCGCGGGGCGGCCCACCAGCTCGGTGAGCTGGGACGCCGAGTAGCGGGTGAGGCCGCGCGCGAAGACCTTCGGCAGCTCGTCCTCGAGGGTCGCGATCTCCACCGCGTCGCCCTCCGCGAAGCTGCCCTCCACCCGCACCACGCCGGGGGCGAGCAGGCTCTTGTTGTGGCCCTTCAGGGCGGCGGCCGCGCCGTCGTCCACCAGGAGGGTCCCCACCGGGCGGAGGGTGTGGGCGATCCAGTGGGCGCGCGAGCGGAGCCGGCCGCGGGCGTCGTCGGGCACGAGCAGGGTGCCCACGTCCTCGCCGTGGAGCAGACGTTGGATCATGCCGGGCTCCTTGCCGGGCAGGATCGCCACGTACGCCCCGCGAGACGCCGCGATGCGGGCGGCGCGGAGCTTCGAGGTCATCCCGCCGCGCCCGAAGCGCGACTGGCTGGGCTGCACCAGCGCGTCGAGGCGCTCGTCGTGGGCGAGGGCCTCGCTGATGCGCTCCCCCGCGGCGTCCATCACCCCGGGGGCCACGCTCAGCATGATGAGGAGCTGGGCGTCCACCAGGTTGCTCACGTGGGCCGCGAGCTCGTCGTTGTCGCCGAACGCGATCTCCTCGAAGGAGACGGTGTCGTTCTCGTTGATCACCGCGATGGCGTGGCGCCGCTCGATCTCCCCCAGCGCGCGGCGCGCGTTGAGGAAGCGCTTGCGGTTGGACAGGTCGGCGTGCGTCAACAGGACCTGCGCCACCGGCACTTCGTGCTTTCGGAAGGCCTGGGACCAGGCCTCTACGAGCTTGCTCTGACCGAGCGCCGCGGTGGCCTGCAGGCCCGCCATGGTGCGGGGGCGCGACTTCAGGCCGAGGATCCCCATCCCCACCGCGATGGCCCCGGAGGACACCACGAAGGGCCAGCGCCTGAGGCCGACGAGAGGCGCGATGTCGTTGGCGAGCCGCCGCAGCGTCTTCGGCTCGAGGCGGCCGTGCTCGTCGGTGAGGACCCCCGAGCCGATCTTCACCACCACCCGCCCGGCCTTGTGGAGGCGCCGCAGCGCCTCGCGGTTCGAGATGGGCGCGGTCATACGGCTAGCGGGCCCCCTTCTTGCCGCCGATGATGGTGCTGGTGCGGGTGCCGCCGTCGAGGAAGCCGACGGGGTTCAGGTCGACCGGGCGCCGCGAGATGGTGCCGACGAACTCCCCGGGCTTGATCTCCTCGCCCTCGACCGTCTTCAGCACGAAGTCGAGGTGCAGGGTCAGGCGACCCCAGCCGGGCGCGGCGCCCTCGTTGGCTTGGGTCGCGGTGGAGGTCTTGGTCGCGGCGGGCGGGATGTCGAGGCGCCCGTCCATGTTCGCCTTCAGCGGCACCCCGGTGGCCTCGTCCACGTAGAGGGTGCCCTTCAGGCTGACCGGCTTCTTCTCGCCCTTCATCCCCGGCGCCGCCACCAGCTCCGAGCCCTCGAGCAGGACCAGGTCGTACTTCACCGCGCTCCTGCCCTCGACCGTGCCGCCGCCGACCTCGGCCAGACCGAGGCGCGGCCCGTAGTAGCTCGTGAAGGCCTTGAGGGCCTCGAAGGCCTGCTCTCGGCTCACGGTGGTCTCGTCCTGCCGGATGCCTTGCACCCGCAGCTTCCCGGGGCCGTTCCGCACGTAGTAGACGCCGTTGTTGAACACCGTCTCGCGCAGCACCGCCCCCTCGCGGTCCTTCTGGAGGACGCGGAAGGTCCCGTGCAGGCCGTGCTGGATGAGGCTGTCCTCGAACACCTCGAGCTCGCCCTTGTTGCGGGCCAGATCGAAGGACGCCTTGCCCTGGTAGGTGACGAAGCCCAGCCGGGCCACCACCTCCGCGAAGCTCATGGTGAGGACCCGCTGCTTCACGTCCGGGCGCTCGTCCAGGGCGTGGGCGTCGAGGGGCTGCTCGGCCTTGGCCTTCAGCTCCTCGGTGACCTTCTCCCGCCCCCAGACCCGGACGCGCTCCTTGTCCATTCCAGCCTGCTCCTCACAGCCCCCACAGGCGGGGAGGGTGAGGAGACCAGCGATCAGGCAGATCCAGGCGGTGCCGCTTCGCACCGTGCCCCCTTAGCACGGGCGGGCCGCCCCGGGGCACATCAACGTGGTCCCCCGGGGCCGCCTGGGGTACAGGGGCCCATGCGTCGCGCGCTCCTCCTCCCCCTCCCGCTCCTGTGGGCCTGCGCCAGCGCCTCCGGGCCGGCCCAGGGCCCCGCCTCGGGTCCCGCCGACGGCCCCCACGCCCACGGGGACCACGGCCACGGTGACCACGGCCGGCACATGGAGCACGCCTTCGACGACCCCGAGGCCTGGGCCAAGCGCTTCGACGACCCCGCGCGGGACGCCTGGCAGAAGCCCGAGGAGGTGGTGGCGCTCATGGCCCTGAGCCCCGGCCAGACCGCCGCCGACATCGGCGCCGGCACCGGCTACTTCCTGCCCCACCTGAGCCGGGCGGTGGGGCCCGAGGGCAAGGTGCTCGGGCTCGACATCGAGCCCAAGCTGGTTGAGTACATGAACGCTCGCGCCGCGAAGGAGGGCCTCGCCAACGTCGAGGCCAAGCAGGTCGCCACCGACGATCCCGGCTTCAGCCCCGCCTCGGTCGACCGGGTCCTCATCGTCGACACCTGGCACCACATCGACCGCCGAGGCGAGTACGCCCAGAAGATCCGGGCTGGCCTCCGCCCTGGGGGCGCGCTGTTCGTCGTGGACTTCACCCTCGACAGCCCCCACGGGCCGCCGGCCGAGTTCCGGCTGAGCGCGGAGTCGGTGCGGGACACCCTCCTCGCCGCCGGCTTCGAGGCCGAGGTGCTCGAGGAGACCCTGCCGAACCAGTATGTGGTGCGAGGGCGGCGCCCCCTGGAGGATTAGTCGTCGTCGAGCCGGGCGAGGGCGCTGCCGGGGCCCAGGGCCCGCTCGTCGTCGTCGCTGCCCGGGACGCCCCGCGCCACCAGCGGCGCGAGCATCGCGCTCATGCTCCCGATGATCACCCCCGCCACCGAGGCGTCGGAGGCGTCGGCGAGCAGCTCCGCCGCGAAGGTGGGGGCTGGCGTCATGAACCAGGTGATCAGGGTCTGCAGGAACACGAGCGAGAAGCCGAAGCCGAACCCCGCGTTGAAGGCCCGGAACATGCTCCGCAGGCCAACCTTCAGCCGGCGCTGCAGGCTCGGGTTGTTCCCCATGTCGCGCATCCCGGCGAGGGAGGCCTGCTCCCAGAGCTTGCGCCCGAACTTCCAGGCGAGGGGGACGGGGAGGAGGAAGGTCGAGGCGGCCAGCCAGCCGAAGCCGTGCCCGAGGGCGTACAGGGGGATGAGCAGCGCCATCCAGAACATGGAGAGCGACAGCCCGAAGAGGGTGCCCAGCTGCCCGGTGGCCCGCATCTGCCGCCACGCGTAGCGATCGGCCAGGATCGCCTTGGTCTCGGGGTCGGGGGCGGCGGCCACCGCGTTGGCCTGCCGTATGGACTCCAGCTGGGTCTTCCACCGCGCGTGCTGGGCCCGGTCCCGGGTCAGGACCAGGTGCGCCATCATCATCGGCTCGAGGGCCGCCGGCAGCTTCTTGGAGCTCCGCTCTTCTCGGGGAACGATGGCGCGCGCAGGGTTGGGCATCGGCTTCCTCTTCTATTAACCGGCTGGATGCGCCGAAGGTTCCATACCCCCCACGTTAAATTGTCGTTTGGAGTCACTCTTTTGGAGGCTGACCCCGGTGCGCGCGGGGTGTCGCGGGTAGGATAAAGTAGGCAACCAGGCGACCGAGCCGGCCGATAAGGGCGGCATGGGCTTGATCGCGCGCCTCTTCATGGACCCCTACCAGAAGCAGCTGGTGGATCCCCGACAGTTCAAGGCGCCGGTCGACCGGGAGCAGATCATGGCCGAGCTGGACGCGGGCGCGGCCGGCCGCCAGGACCACCAGACCATGCAGTTCATGCGGCGCTCGGTGCGCGACGTGAACGAGGGCGGGCCCCTCACCATCGCCGCCGTGGCCGACTCCTTCCAGTCGCTCCAGTCCAGCCTGAGGTGGACCACCGATCGCTCCCTCCACGAGTTCGGGGTGCTCGCCTCGGTCGGTGACCGGGCGCTCCTGAGCTACCTCATCGAGCGGGCCAACCGGCTGGCCGAGGGCATCCACCCCGGCGCCGCCCAGCAGCTGAAGGGCGCCTTCGACTAGGCCGCCCCCGGGCCGTCGAACACGTCCCGCATCACGTCCTCGAGCGGGGGATCCTCCACCCGCAGGTCCGCCGCGGGGAGCGCGTCGAGGAGGGCCCGCACCGCCTCCGTCACCGCCTCCGGCGGCACGTCCACCGTGACCGCGCCCTCGGTGTGCTCGCGCACCGCCAACGGCGCCCCCGCGACCCGGAGCCCTGCCACCACCTCGGCTCCTACTGGGGTGGTGAGCTGCACCCGCACTACCTTTTGGGGCCGGGTGGCCTTCACCAGGGCCGCGAGATCGCCGTCGTGCCGCAGCTTGCCTTGCTGGATGACGATGATGCGCGGGCACAGCGCGGCCACGTCGTCCATGTAGTGGCTGGTCAGGATGATGGTGGCGCCGGTGGTCTCGTTGTACTCCCGGATGAAGCGCCGCATCACCGCCTGCATGGTGACGTCGAGCCCGATGGTGGGCTCGTCGAGGAAGAGCACCTCGGGCTGGTGGATGAGGGCGGCGGCGAGCTCGCACTTCATCCGCTCCCCGAGCGAGAGCTGGCGGGTGGGCTTGTCGAGCAGGGCCCCGAGGCCGAGGAGCCGGTCCAGGGTGGCCACCGTCTCGTCGAAGGCGGGCTTCGAGACGCCATAGACCGCCCGGTTGAGCTCGAGGGTGTCGATGGGCGGCAGGTCCCACAGGAGCTGCTGCTTCTGCCCCATCACCAGGCTGATGCGTCGCAAGAGCGCCTGCGGTCGCCCGCGAGGGTTCATGCCGAGGACCTCGGCCTCACCCGAGGTCGGGGTGAGGAGGCCGGAGAGCATCTTCAGCGTGGTGGTCTTCCCCGCCCCGTTCGGGCCGAGGAACCCCACGCGCTCCCCCTTCGCGATGGAGAAGCTCACGTCGTCCACCGCCCGGACCTCCTCCTGCTCGCGGTGGAAGAGCCCGGCCACCGTGGCGCGCAGGCCCGCTTGCTTGCGCGCCACGCGGTAGGTCTTGGTGAGGTGGCGCGCCTCGATCACGGCTCGAAGGGGTCGGCGCGCACCGACCCGCAGCCCTCCTCGAGGCATGCGGTGGCCTGCTGGAAGCACTCCGCGTGGTACGGGGTCCTGCACCGCCGGCAGCGCACCCAGGCGCCGCTCCCCGACGGCGTGCCCCCGCACAGCCCGCAGGTGACCGGACCGGCCTCGGGCAGCGGCTCCGGCGCCGGGACGGGTTCGGAGTCCCCGGACCCCTGCGTCGGGACGGGGTCGGCGGGGGCGGGCAGGGCGGTGCCCTTCGCGGCCGACCCCACCCGGTGGGCCAGGGCCGCGGTGGTCTTCAGGGCCCGGACGAGGAGCTGCGTGGTGGGCTCGAGGCCATGCAGCACGAGGGTGAGGTAGCCGCCGCGCACCACCACCTCGACCTGCTTGGCGTTGGCCTCCCGGCGGACGTCGGTCAGCTCGAGCAGGCTCGACTCCAGCACGCGGGTGGCGAGCACCGGGTCATCGGCCCGTGCGGTCAAGACGCCTTGCACCCGGAGGGTGGTGGGGTAGGGGACCTCGGGCACATGGGCGAGGTCGGGCGGGGTCTCGGCCACGTCCCAGCCCAGGTAGAGGCGGGACGTGTCGTCGGGGTCCGGCAGGCGGACCTGCACCTCGGCCCGGCCGCCCGCGCCCTTGTGCACGTCGTACAGGCGCAGGGTCAGGGTGAGGCCGTCGACCTCGGCCCGCAGCTCCGGGTTGTCGAAGCGGGACGCGGGCGAGGCGCGGCCCTCGATCGCCTGGGCCACCTCGACCAGGAGCGTGGACCACCGGTTGTGGGCGCGGCCCCGGGTCAGCAGGCGCACCGCGTATCCGCCCGCGCCGAGGGCGGCGGCTCCCAGGACCACCCACTCGATCATGGCGCTACATGTACATCCCACCGTTCACGTGGAGCACGTGCCCGGTGATGTAGCTGGCCGCCTCGGAGCAGAGGAAGGAGACCGCGGCCGCCACCTCTTCGGGCCGCCCCATGCGGGCGAGCGGGATGCCGGTCAGCATCGCGTCCTTCACCGCGTCGGGGAGGACGTCGGTCATGTCGGTGCCGATGAAGCCGGGGGAGACCACGTTGGCGGTGATGTTGCGGGAGGCGAGCTCTCGGGCGAGGGACTTCGCCATCCCCTCGAGCGCGGCCTTGGTGGAGGCGTAGGCGGTCTGCCCCACGTTGCCTGTGGCGCCGACCACCGAGCCCATCATGATGATGCGGCCCCACTTGGCCTTCATCATGTGCCGGGACGCGGCGCGGGCGAGGTAGAAGGGGCCCTCCACGTTGGTCTTCAGGATGCGGGCGAGGTCCTCGTCCTTGTAGCGCATCAGGAGCCCGTCGATGGACACCCCGGCGTTGTTCACCAGGATGTGCAAGGCGCCTTTCTCTTTGACCAGCGCGTCGATCGCGGCCTTGCCCGCCTCGGCGTCGCCGACGTCGAAGCGAACCGCGGCGCCCTTACCGCCCGCGGCCTCGATCTCCGCCACCGCGGCCTGGGCCGCCGCCTCGTTGGAGGTGTACGAGAAGGTGACGTCCGCGCCCTCTTTGGCCAGGGCCACCGCCACCGCGCGGCCGATGCCGCGGGAGCCGCCGGTGACCAGCGCGATCTTGCCCTGAAGTCCGAGATCCATGCCGCGCTTTGAAGCAGCGGCGGGGGGGAGGGTCAAGCCTGCCGCGCGTGCTGCAGGACCTTGTGCACGTCCTCGGGCGCGCCCACCGGGGTCACCTTGAGGTTCCGGTCGATGCGGCGCACCAGCGCCATCAGCACCTTGCCGGGGCCGACCTCCCACGCCTCGGTGCAGCCCTCGGCGACGAGCCGCTGCACCACCTCCACCCACCGGACGGGGTGGGTGACCTGCTCCACCAGGAGCTCCTTCACCCGGCTCGGATCCAGGTTCGGGGCCGCCTCCACGTTGGTGACCACCTGCGCCCTCAACTTGTACACGGTGACGTCGGCCAGCGCGTCGGCCAGGCCCCGGGCCGCGGGCGCCATGAGGGGGCAGTGGAAGGGGGCGCTCACCGGGAGGTGGGCGATGCGCTTGGCGCCGGCCGCCGTCAACCGCTCCTGCGCCGCCGCCACCCCCGCGGTGGTCCCGGAGATCACCGTCTGCTCGGGGGAGTTGAAGTTGGCGGGGGCGACCACCTCGCCGGAGGCGGCCGCGGCCTCGTTGCAGATCGCCTCGATGTGGTCCGCCTCCAGCCCCATCACCGCGGCCATGGCGCCCTGACCGGCTGGCACCGCCTCCTGCATGAGGCGACCCCGGGTGTTCACGAGACGCACAGCGTCGGTGAACTCGAGCGCGCCCACCGCCACCAGGGCGGACCACTCACCCAGGGAGTGGCCGGCCGCGAAGGCGAAGTCCAGACCGGGATGCTCGGCCTTCAGGGCGGCAAGCGCGGCGGTGCTGGTGGTGAGGATGGCGGGCTGAGTGATCTCGGTGCGCTTGAGGTCCTCCTCGCTCCCCTCGAAGCAGAGCTTGGACAGCGAGAACCCCAAGGCGTCATCGGCCTGCTCGAACACATGGCGAGCCGCCGGGTATGTATCTGCGAGGGCCTTCCCCATGCCGGGGTGTTGGCTCCCCTGTCCGGGAAACAAGAGCGTCAGCACGCGCGCCGTCCTAGCAGACTCGCACGCGATCGGGGAAGGAAGTCCAACCCTGCGCTTCACCGATCGGTCAAGCAATCCGGGGGGTTTTCGCTGGGCGACGGCCCGGTTCTGCGGTACGCAGCCGCATCATGGCCCGCGCCCGTATCATCGGCACGGGGAGCTACGCTCCCGAGAAGATCCTCACCAACGACGACCTGTCCAAGCTGATCGAGACCAACGACGAGTGGATTCGCACCCGCACCGGGATCCGCGAGCGCCACATCGCGCGCGAGGACGAGCAGACCTCGGACATGGCAGTGGAGGCCGCCAAGCGGGCGCTCGAGATGGCCGGCAAGACCGCCGCCGATCTCGACCTCATCATCGTGGGCACGATCTCGGGCGACATGCCCATGCCCTCGTGCGCGTCCTTCGTGCAGGCGAAGCTCGGCGCGAAGGCGCCCGCCTTCGATGTCAGCGCGGCTTGCGCCGGCTCCATCTATGGGCTCGCCATCGCCGACAAGTTCGTGCGCACCGGCGCCGCGAAGTGCGCGCTGGTGATCGGGGTCGAGCTCTTGTCCCGCATCCTCGACTGGGAGGACCGCAACACCTGCGTGCTCTTCGGCGACGCGGCCGGCGCGATGATCGTGGGGCCCGAGCCCGACGAGGAGAAGGGCATCCTGTCCACGCACCTGCACACGGATGGCAACCTCACCGACATCCTGAAGATCCCGGGCGGCGGCTCGATCTTCCCGGTGACGCACGAGGTGGTCGATCAGCGCATGCAGTTCGTGAAGATGAACGGGCGCGAGGTCTACAAGGTCGCGGTGCGCTCGCTCACCGACGTGGTGAACGAGGCGCTCGCCCACAACAACCTCACCACCGCCGACGTCGACCACGTGGTCCCGCACCAGGCGAACATCCGCATCGTCGACACCGTCCTGGAGCGCCTCGCGATCCCGAAGGAGAAGGCGATCCTCAACATCGATCGCTTCGGCAACACCTCCAGCGCCTCGGTGCCGATCACCCTCGACGAGGGCGTGCGCACCGGCCGCATCAAGTCCGGCGACCTGGTGGCGATGATGGCGATCGGGGCCGGCATGACCTGGGGCGGCGCGCTGGTCCGCTGGTGACCTGAGACCCCATCGGGGTTCCCCAAGACGACGAACAGACCACACGAGCGCCCATGGGCGCTCCCGCCTTCGTGTGTCTCGAGTAGACGAGGCCGACGGGCGCGCGCCTCCGCCTGCCGCGGCGAGCGGGCGGAGGTGCGTCAGTGGATGAACGGAGACGACGAGCGCAGCCCACCCGCGGCGCTGGTCGGCGCCGGCAGGGAGGGCTGCGTCGGGCGGGGACGGGCGAGGCAGCGTGGGGCCGCCTCGGGATCAACGGCTCAGTCGGCTTCGACCGCAACCACGGTGCGGTCGCCGTACCAGCCACAGGCGCTGCACATCCGGTGCGGGAGCTTGGGCGCCTCGCAGGACGGGCAACGGGCCAGGACGGGGCGCTTGAGCGCGTCGTGTGAACGCTGGTTGCCGCGGCGGGACGCGGACTTTCTTTTCCTCGGGACTGCCATCGCGGGGACTCCTTTCGATCCAGGTCCGCGCCGTTGTCAACATGAATGCTGACGGGCGGGTGGGTCGTATCAATCTTCTTTGGGCTCCGACCCCATCAGCTGATGGAGCGCCGCCCAACGGGGATCGGGCTGCGCCTCCGCCTCCCGGAGGGGCCGGTTGGCCTCGTCCAGGAGGGCCTGGGTGCGACCATCGCACCCAGCCTCGTCGGCGCAGGTCGGGTTCATGTCCAGGGCCAGGAGGAGGGCCTCCTCGAGCACCCCGGGCAGGTCGATGCGATCATGGGTGTAGGTGCCCTCGGCCAGGGCCTCGAGATCCGGGAGCTCCTCGTCCCAGTCTTCGAGCTTCTGGTCCTCGGGCCGGTGTTTCGCGCCCTTGGGGCCCTGCGGCTGCTCCGGCTCCGGGCTGGCGGGCGGGAAGAGGGTGGTCTCCACCGACTCGGCCAGGGTGAGGTCCACCTCGGCCAGGCAGCGCACGCAGGGGGTCCGGGCCACCGCCTGGAAGTCACCCCGTACCAGGATGGGGGGATGATTCTCCACCGGGCCGAGGGGGGTCACGGTGAGGCGCGCCCGGCCGGGGGCCGGGTACTCCAGGGCCTCCCCCGTATCCATCGAGGTGCCCAGGACCTTCTGGAGCCAGCGCTCCGGGAGGGCCTCGTCGAAGGACAGCCCCTCCTGGGGGAGGTGGCGCAGCTCCAGCGGCTCCAGCAGCGAGAGCTGGCGAGTGGCGGCGTCCGTGGGCTCCATGGCGAGCGCGGCATTGAGCGCCGCCGTCCCCACCCTGTCAAGCAGAGGCAAGCGAGGCGCGCAGCCCGGCGGAGAGGGGCGGGCCGGCTCCGTCGCCCGGTGGGTTGAGCCCCCATTGGGGGCGTGAGATAGGTAGTCCGGACCCGGAGGTGGGGGCCCAACAACCCACTTCCGGGGCCCATTCCCAGCGTGTCTCGTACGCGTATCGAGCAATTTCAATGGGTTGGGGGCGTCGGCGGTCGAAAGATACAGTTGGCACGAAAGCTGATCTATATCAGGGCGCGGGGTTGAGCGCCTCGCGACAGGTTGAACGCCCAACTAGGCTAAGGGGTCGGAACATGAGGAGAAACTTCAACGAACGGAGCAGCTTCGGGGTCAGCGCCCTGGTGACTGTTCTCTCCACCGCGACGCTGTGGAGCTGCAAGGGGGCAGACGCCCCCATCATTCCGTGTGGTACGGGAACGTACCTCGCGGACGACGGTACCTGTAAGGTGATCGAGGCGCCCCCCGAGGGATGCCAGCCTGGGTACATGTTCGATCCGGCGCAGGCTGCTTGCGTGCAGCTGGATCCCTGCAAAGGCGTGACGTGCCAGATGCCGCCCGGCGCGGTGGCGGTCGAGGCCAAGGCCCAGGGCGCCGCGTGCGTCTGTGCGCCGACCCAGTGCCAGGCGCCCGCCTACGAGCTGCAGAGCGGCTACTGTGTGGCGATCGTCCAGTGCAACCCTGGTTACATCCAGGAGGGCAACGTCTGCGTCCCGAACGAGAACGTCAGCTGCTACGAGCTGCCGCAGTCGCCGCTGTGCCTCCCGCCCCGCTGCGACGATCCGAACTACGGCTCGGGCACCGCGCAGGACGGCACCGACCTCCGCGCTGAGGGCAAGTGCCTCGAGGATCCGGCGCCCCCCGCCGAGTCCTGCGTGACCAACTGCCACAACGGCATCGAGGATCCGCACCCCTGGTACGGTGGCAACGATCTGACCTGCACCGGCTGCCACGGCGGCAACGCCGCGGGGAACACCCGCGAGACCGCCCACGTGGGCCTGCCCGCCTCCTGGCAGCAGAACAGCCCGCAGTTCGGCCGCCCGAACCTGCGCTACTACTGGAACTACAACACCCTGTTCGGCGTCGAGAACTTCGACGGCGGGCTGGAGTGGCTGCGCTTCCGCAACCCCTCCGACCTCCGCGTCGCGGACCAGAGCTGCGGCAAGAACAGCTCCTGCCACGACACCAAGGTCGAGAACGTCCGTCGCGGCGCGATGGCGGTCGAGATGGGCCTCACCGGCATCGCCAACATGCGGTCGGGCGTCCGGCGTAGCGTGGTGCGCGACGGTGATGCGATCTACAAGTGGGACAACACCGAAGGTATGGCCATGGGTTGGGGCACCCTCAACGCGGTCACCTACAACTCGGAGTACACCGGCTCGGTGCAGCGCATCAGCGGCTTCACCATCGAGAACCGTGAGTACAACGGCGCGTACACCCAGGTCGACATCCTCGCGGAGGTCTGGGACAAGCAGTGCGGCGACTGCCACCTCGGCAACGCCGGCGCCAACAACCGGTACGCGGACTTCCGCAGCTCCGGTTGCGCGTCCTGCCACATGCCGTACGCCCTCGACGGTCGCTCGCGCTCGCTCGACCAGATGATCAAGAAGGACGAGCCGACCTACCCGGCGGCCTACGCCCAGATCGCGAACTTCAACGCCAACGACCTGCAGAACCTGAACGGCGCCTGGCTCGGCCCGGAGCGCGCGCACCCCGTGCGTCACCAGCTGACCCGTCAGATGGCCTCGCAGCGCTGTGGCACCTGCCACGTCGGCTCGAACCGGACCGACTGGCAGTACCGTGGTTACCAGATCGACCCGAACCGGACCGCGTTCACCGCGCTCAACGGCGGGTTCCTGAACGCGAACCAGGTCCAGTTCACCGACGAGGTGGACAACGACGCCAACCCGTTCGCGCGCTACCACGGCCAGGCCCAGAACCAGGTCCTGAAGTTCATCGACTGGGACAACAACGGCCTCGATGACATCCCGGCCGACATCCACTTCCAGGCTGGCCTGGAGTGCATGGACTGCCACACCACGGGTGAGATGCACAACGAGCTGAAGTTCGCCAAGGTCAAGAAGGTCGAGGACTGGACCGACACCGCTCAGGTGGACGACATGTCCGGCGCCCTGTGGTCCCACATGGACCAGGCCACCGAGGTGGAGTGCGTGAACTGCCACGGCAACCTGGAGTACCGGGCCCTGTCGTTCGCGGCGGACAACCGGAACCCGGTCAAGAACCTCCTGGTCTGCCCGGAGCCCGGCGAGGTCATCCCGGACTACACCACTCCCGCGGAGTGTCAGACCCTCGGCGCTGGCCGTTGGATCAAGGGCAAGTTCTCGGGTCGGTGGCACTACGTGGCGCAGACCTACGACACCGTCAGCAACGGCGGCACCGGCACCGGTGGCGGCGTGGTTCGGCCCCCGAACTCGACCCGCTCTGGCCAGCCCGTGTACTCGGAGAACGCGTCGATCTTCCACGGTCGCTTCAACGGCCCGGATCTCACCGACGGTGCGGGTCCCTGCCCGAACGGTGACGTGAACAACTGCTTCAAGGATCAGCTGAACAACGCCAACGTCGTGACCCAGGGCTTCTCGCACCTGGGCAAGGCGGCCCGCAGCGCGAACGACCAGCACGAGGGTGGTCTGGAGTGCTACGCCTGCCACTCGACCTGGTCGAACAACTGCTTCGGCTGCCACCTGCGGCTGGCGGACACCAACGGGGCCATCACCCTGCGCGACTACGCTCGCAGCACGGGTGAGCTGACCTGGGGTGCCATCACCGAGGCGGACTTCACGTACATCGCTCCGCTGGAGATGCAGTACGGCATCAACTCGGAGGGCAAGATCAGCCAGTTCCTGCCTGAGACCAAGATGGCGGTTGCGCACACCGACGTGAACAACAACCAGTACTTCGGTACCCAGGTCATCGTGAACGCCGACGCGAACATCCAGTACAACGTGTACCGTGACCGCGCCGGCTACGGTCTGCGTCAGTACAACACCGAGGTGGTGGGTCTGCCCCTCAACTCGGACGGTCCGCTGTTCGAGCAGTTCGCGCAGATGGACAACAACGCCGGTCAGGGCGAGCAGCAGATGATGCCGCACAGCGTGCAGCGTTCGCACCCGATGATGGACTGCGAGAACTGCCACATGAACGTGAACCAGAACAACACCGACGCGGTGCTGGCGCGCTACATGGCCAACGCGAACGGCTTCGGCAACATCTCTGCCTACCTGGCGGTGCTGGCCAACACCGGCATCACCCGGAACAACTCAAACCAGGCGGTCATCGTCGACGCGGCGGCCGGCTTCCGGTTCGACGCGAACATCGACCCGACCGCCTTCAACGTGAACCAGCAGAGCGACTGGTGTGTGTTGTACGACGGGAACAACAATGGGTTCCCGCTCTGCTACAACAACCACCCCATCAAGGAGGGCGTCTACGGCCTGCGGTTCGACCCGCAGTACGCGCGCGCCTACCCGAACATGGCGCACATGGCAGGCCCCTTGAACGACCGCTTGCTCGGCAAGATGGTGAACGACGTGATCGTTGCGAACGAGAACGTCGTGTACAAGGGCCTGCGGTAGAACCGCTGGTGTGATGGACTACCCCGAGGCCTAGCGCCTCGGGGGCGTTCAACCTGAACCAAACAGCTCCCGAAGGGGAGGCCCGGCGACGGGCCTCCCCTTCGGCGTTTTGTGGAGCTGGTGGAGGACCGACCGTGAAGCTGTCGACTTACGTCAACCTGGCCTGCATCACCCTCGTGGCCGCGGTGAGCACCGGCTGCCCAGACAGCGCCCGGGTGAAGGTCGGGGTGGACCAGACGCTTCAGGACCTGGGGCTGGCGGAGTTCCTCCAGGCCGCCTACGAGGCCGAGACGAAGGAGCGGCTGGAGCTGCAGTACATGGACACCGCCAAGCTCGAGAAGGCGGTGATGGCGGGAGAGGTGGACAGCGCGCTCGTGATGTCCGAGGCCACCCGCGAGGCGCTGGAGTCCGAGGGGGCCCCGATCCGGAGCGCCATCTATGCCCACGAGGAGCTGGTGTTCATCGGCCCCTTCGAGAACATGCTGGGCGATCACATCCAAGAGGAGAACGGCGTCGGCATCCTCCAGGCCATCGCGCGCTCCAACTACAGGTACCTGCGGGCGCGTCCCGGCTCGGTGGAGCGCGCGCGGCACGACCTGCTCTTCAAGCTCTCCCGGGACCGCATGGAGCCCGGATCGTTCTTCGAGACCAAGCTGGAGGGCGCGGCGCTCATGAAGGAGTCGGTGAAGGCCAACGCCTTCGCGCTGGTGAAGCGCTCCGCGCTCCTGCTCGCCGCGCTGGACGGCGTCACCCCCCACCGCATCTATCGAGAAGGCGATCCCGCGCTGGTGCTCCGGCTGGCGGTGATCGAGGTCCACCCCGGCAAGACCAAGCGGCCTCGGCACCCCGGGTTCTACGACTACGTGATGGGCGAGAAGGGGCAGGTCATTCTGTCGCGCTTCGGGGCCGATCGCTTCGGCTACCCGGTCTACGGCGCGGGCGCGCCCCCGGAGGGCGAGGGCGCGAAGGTGCCGGGCCTCGACAACAGCGGGGGCGCGGCCCCCAAGTGAAGCTCAGGGGTGCTCGGGCAACTTGAAGAGGTGCTCGAAGGCGTCGATCCCGCACTCCAGGTTCTCGCACCAATCCAGGAAGCGGCCCACCATCTCGGGGCCCTTGAACATGGCGCCGTGCTGGGGCGCGATCATCTGCACGTCGAGGCCGCGGACCATGCGCACCCAGGCCTTCAGCGCCTTGGTGGAGCCCATGTAGCGGCGGTGGAACGTCTCGAGGTAGGGCCGGTGCTCGTCGAAGTCGCGCACCACCGACTTGTCGATCCCGATCGCGGCGCCGAGGTCGCCGCTGAACAGGATGCGCGAGGTGGGGTCGAAGACCTGGAGGTTGCCGCACGAGTGCAGGTAGTGGGCGGGGAGGATCAGGAGCTCCCGGCGCCCCAGCGGCACCCACGCGCCCTCGTCGGGGATGGGCTTGAGGCGGTCCGCGATGAGCTTGTCGATGCCGAAGTGGGGGAAGAAGCGGGTCCACAGCCTCGAGGTGAGGGCGTCCGCCTCGGTGTCCATGAGCCACGCGTTGAGCGAGGTCCCGATGTCCGGGTCCTGGTGCGACAGGAAGATGTACCGGAGGTTGCCGCCGCGCAGGTGGAGTTGCGTCTCCGCGAGGACGTCCGGGTAGACCTTCGGCCCGCCGGGGTCGAGCACCATGCCCTCACCCGAGTCCACGATGAGGAACTGGTTGGCCTGCACCGAGAGGCCCCGGCCGAAGTCGTGCAGCCAGATCGCCCGGTGCTCGTCCTCTTCGAAGAGGACCCCGCCCGCGCGCATCGAGTAGCCGGTCTCGTCCTGATCCTGATGCGCCTGGTCTTCACCCAGGGTCCGCGCGTCCATCACGTCGACCCGCGGGGGGCTCGGGTTGCGGACGACCAGGGTCTGGGCGCGGCCGCCGCCTTCGGCCACCTCGAGCCAGCGTTGGTACTCCTCGTCCGCGATGGTCTCGCGGCGGCTGACCAGCATCGCCTCGATCAGGTCCGCGTCCTTCGAGGGGGGCAGGGCGATCTGGGCCAGCTCGAAGAGGAGCTCGTCCTCCTTCTTGAGGTGCGCCTCCATGAGGTCGGTGTAGCGGCGCACCGCGTCCGACAGGCGCTGGTGGTGCTCCGGGCCCCGGACCAGCGCGTCCTTCGCCGCGCGCAGGTACGCGCGGGCGAGGTTGTGGTCCTTCTGCAGGGCCTGGATGGGCCCGTGGGCGAGGTCCTGGGCCCACTCCCCCAGCTCCACGAAGAGCACGTGCTCTTCCTGGCGCGCGTGGACCCGGTCCACCATCTCGACGAAGAAGTCCACGCACTCGCCCAAGACCGGCACGTCGAGGGGGTGGAGGGCGTGCCGAGCGCGCGCCAACATGCGGCTGATGACGCGGTGCTCTCGCTTGAGGTGCTGGATGGCCTGCATTCCGGGGCCAAGACAGCACGAAGCGTGCCTTGGGCGCCCCGTGAGGGCGCCGGGATGGGCGGTTACGACTTCGTAGCCCGGCCCGTGAAGCGGTTACCGGGAGGGCTGACCGGGGGCCGCCGCACCGGGCGCGGTCGGCGGCGCGGTGACGCCCTCGGGCGCAGCGATGACCTTGGGCGCGCCCTTCTTGAGCACGAGGTGCACGCCCTCCTGGCCGGCCTTCACCTCGGCCGGGAAGGTGCCGTACAGGTCGTCTTCGCCTCGCGTCATCGGGTCGCCGTCGCGATCCAGGCGCGCGGTCACGATGAAGGGGCCAGCGAAGGGCAGGCCGGGCACCATCACGTCCTGGCTGCCGATCTCGTAGCGCAAGGGATACTGCACCTGGCCCAGGCGCTTCACCGCCATGAGACGCCCGGCGAGGCCGCCGCCCTGGCTCTCTCGGGCCATGATGAACAGGACGTCGGTGGGCTTCACGTCCGCCTCGCTCAGGCCGTCGCCCAGCTTCACCAGGCCGCTGAAGGGCGCGCCGGGCGGGGTGTCGGGGAACGCGGCGTGGGGGCTGGCGCCAGCGGGGCCAGAGGCCGGGCCGCTCGGCTGCGACGCGGCGTGCGGCGACGTCGCCTGGGGGCCGGGGGCCGCGGGCGCGGCGGTGTTGGTGGACTCGTTGCAGGCCGACGCGAGGAGCAGCAGCGCGGCGGCGGGAGCGACAGACAAGCGCATGGGGCCTCAAACCACGGATCGCTGGCTCGGCCAAGCGGTCAGCGCGCCGTGGTGGAAGCCCCGCTCGTGGCTACAGCCGCTTGGGGAACTTGAGCTGATCGAGGCTCAGCGCCCCGTCCGGCTTCTTCTCGCCGACCTGCGGCGCCTTCTTCTGGGTGTCTGCGCCAGCGAACTTGCGGAGCGCGTCGCTGCTCTTGGCGACGTCCTCCGCCGCCTGCTCCTGCCGCTCGGCGTTGAGGGCGTCGAGGGCGTCGAGGAGGGGCTGCTCGGCGAGCACGTCGTAGAGGGCCGTCGACGCCTGCTCTGCGCCCTGCTCCTGGAGGAAGGCGCCGAGGTTCAGGAGGCCGCGGACCGCATCGCGCAGCTCCTGCTGGCCGTAGAGCTCGTTGAGGCCTTCACGGACCTCCGAGACGTCTTCTTCGCTGAGGGTGAGGTCGGGGCCGTAGCCGCGCTCGTCGAGGGCGATGACGAGGGCTCCGGCCAGGGGGTGGACGCGGTCCACGACCTCTTGAGTGACTTCCGGGTTCACCACCGTACTGTCGAAGAGGCCGCGACCGCGGTCAAGCCAGCACTAAACGCGGCTATTGGCGGGGTGGCTGGAGGTCAGCTTCGAGGCGGCGATGGCGCCGACCGCGATGGTGGCGGCCTTGCCGAGGGGGGTGAGGCCCGCGAAGGCGGTGAGGCCCTTGGCGGCCAGGCCGAGGGCCTTGCCGAGGAGGCCACCACGAGCGGCGGCGGCGGTGGCCTTGCCGGCCAGGTTGGTCGCCCCGCCGGTGAGGAAGGTGTTCGCAGTGCCCACGGCGCCGGTGATGGTGTTCTTGATGTCCATGGTGTCTCCTCGAGGTGATGGGGGAGGTGCCCTCCCCAGTGCTTACGAGTCCCTTATCGTGGGTCCCGACCTACCGTTGCGTACTTTCGCGGGTAACGTGAACGATCTTCGGGGGTTGAGTGGGTGAGTGAAGTGAAATAGGCGCCAATGTAGGACTCCTAGAGGCGCTTCGGGAAGTGGAAGTTCCCGAGCTTCACTGCGCCGTCGGGGGCCTCCTCGTCCGCGGGCTCGGTGCCCGGGGCGCGGCGCTTGCTCTCGGACGCGGTGAACTGCTGGAAGCGATCCGCCTGCCGGGCCACCGCGGAGGCCCGCTCCGCATCGCGCGCCTTGTTGATGGCGATGAGGGCGTCGATGACCTCCTTGCGATCCACGAGGGCCACGAGGTCCCGGGCGGCGTCCTCCGCGTGCTTCTCGACCTCGAGCAGGTGGGCCGCGGTGAGGACGCAGTCCACCGCGGCGAGGAGCGCGCGGCCCTGGGTGAGGTAGTCGTCGAGGGCCTTCTGGACGAACTCCAGGCCCTCTGCGTCGATGATGGGGACGTCGTCCGGACCGTCCTGGAGGACGGCGGCGAGGACCTCGCCGATCGGATGCAGCTCGCCGTCGCGGGGCTCACGCATGGACGAGGTCAGGATACCTGGCGCGCGCGGGGGGGACCAGCGGCCCGGGGCGGATACTTGGGCTCCGGGGCCGGTGCGCCCGCGGCTGCGAGGCTACGCCTCGGCGCGCTGGAGCTGCTGGGCCGCCTGGGAGCTCTGGGCCTTGCTGGGCTTGCCCACCACCATCTTGGCGGCGCTGAAGGACGTGGTCACCTTGCTGAAGGTGTTGCCCCACAGGGCGTCCTTGAGCCACTTCCCGGCGGTGGTGAGGGTCTTCGGGTTGAGACCGATGCGGCCCAGGAGGACGCGACCGGCGGTGAGGGCGGCTCCGACGAATGCTGGCATGACACCCCATTATCGCCCAGGTTGCCCTGGTGTTGCGTCCAAGATCGAAGGATCTCGGGGGGTTATGGTGCGACCTTGGCCTACATGCGTCTCGAGCAGTCTGGGCGGGCCGAATGATCCGCGATCCAGGGCTTGACTCGTCCGCTCACAGGCCCTAGACGGACCGTCCTCCGGGCGGAGTCCGCACCGGGGCCAGGGGCAGGACGTCCAGAGGATCCGAAGCAATGTACGCTATCGTGGTGACTGGTGGGAAGCAGCACCGGGTGCAGGAGGGTGACCTCATCCGCGTCGAGAAGCTCGACGGTGAGGTCGGCGCGTCCGTGACCCTCGACCAGGTCTTGATGGTCGCGGGGGAGGACGCTCTCCAGATCGGCACCCCCAAGGTGGATGGCGCGAAGGTCGAGGCGGAGATCGTCCGGCAGGCGCGCGGCAAGAAGGTGCTCATCTTCAAGAAGAGGCGCCGTAAGAACTACCGGAGGCTGAACGGCCACCGGCAGCCGTTCACGCACCTGCGCGTGAGCAAGATCGTGGTGGGCTGAAGCATGGCACACAAAAAAGGCCAAGGTTCGACTCGGAACGGTCGCGACTCCAACCCGAAGTACCTCGGGGTGAAGGTGTCCGACGGGCAAGAGATCCACGCGGGGGGCATCATCCTCCGGCAGCGTGGCACCCGCATCAAGCCGGGGCGGAACGTGGGCGTGGGCCGTGACCACACCCTGTTCGCGCTGGTGGACGGCGTGGTGGCCTTCGAGGCCGCCGGGGCCGGTCGTCGCAAGGCGTCCGTCAACCCGGTCGAAGCTTCGTCGGAGTCCTAGCCCCCGACCCCGCTCGGGGTCGTCATTCCGCCCCTGAGACGTCGCCCTGGGCCCAATGTCGGGTCCGGGGCTTCGTGCGTTTTCAGCGCGAGAGGCACGCCGTGAAGTTCGTCGACGAGGTCAAGATCTGGGTCCGCTCCGGCCGAGGGGGCGATGGCTGCGGCTCGCTGCTGCGGGAGGCCAACCGCCCGCGCGGTGGCCCGGACGGCGGCGACGGCGGCGACGGCGGCTCGGTGATGTTCGTGGCCGAGCGCAACCTCTCCACCCTCCTCGACTTCCGGTACACCCGCCACTACCGCGCCGAGCACGGCCAGAACGGGATGAGCCGCCAAAAGTACGGGCGCAAGGGCAAGGACTGCACGATCCGCGTGCCGGTGGGCACGGTCATCTCCGACAACGAGACGGGCGAGGTCCTGGCGGATCTCACCGAGAACGAGGCGGTGGTGGTCGCGGTGCCGGGCGGCAAGGGCGGCAAGGGCAACATGCACTTCGCCACCTCCACCAACCAGGCGCCGCGCCAGTTCGAGCGGGGCGAGGAGGCGGTGGAGCGGGAGCTGATCCTCACCCTCAAGCTCCTCGCCGACGTGGGGCTGGTCGGCTTCCCGAACGCGGGCAAGTCCACCTTCATCTCGCGCATCAGCGCGGCCAAGCCCAAGGTGGCCGACTACCCCTTCACCACCCTCAGCCCGAACCTCGGCATGGTCCGCCTCGGCTACGAGGAGGGCTTCGTGGTGGCCGACATCCCCGGCCTCATCGAGGGCGCCTCCGAAGGCGCGGGGCTCGGCCACCGCTTCCTGAAGCACGTCGAGCGCGTCAGCGTGCTCGCGTTCGTGCTCTCGGTCTCCTACGAGGAGGGCCGCACCCCCGAGGCGGACTACGAGGTCCTGGTGCGGGAGCTCGAGCACTACGACGCGGACCTGGCCAGGAAGCCCCGCATGATCCTGCTCGCCAAGGCCGACCTCCCCGACACCGCCGAGCACGAGGCCGCGGTGCGGGCCCTGGCGGAGCGCGACGGGGCCCCGTTCTTCGTCATCAGCTCGGTCACCGGGCAGGGGCTCGACGCGGTGGTCCGCGCCCTGAACGAGGTGGTGGTGGCGGATCGCGCGGCGCGGGCGGCCGGGCTCGACGAGGACGGCACCGACGCCGACGAGGATGCCTTCGACGACGAGGACGACGCCTACGACGACGAGGACGGCGACGAGGACGGCGACGACGAGCTCGAGTGAGCGTTGGGCCATGCTCGGTGGTGGTGGTGCGGGTCGGAGGGCGGAGGTGGTCCGGTCAGAGGGCGGAGGTGGTCCGGTCAGAGGGCGGAGGTGGGCGGCGCTCCGCTTCCGGGGCCGAGGCCTTCGCACTCCGGGGGACCGGCGGGTAGGTCGCTCCTGGACTTCGCTCGACGTTGGCTCCGCCTTCTTGGGGGCCCTGGTCATCAGAGCTTCGAGCGGCTTCTGTGCCGCCCCAAAGTCCCCCTCCGTGCGAAGGCCTCGCCCCCTCGCGCTCCGCTTGCGCCTGCGCCCATAGGCCGGCCAAAGCGGCCACGCCGCGCTCGAGGATGTGCCCCTCGCGGTCCGCTTGCGCCTGCGCCACAGGCAGGCCTCACCGGCACGCTGGGCTCGAAGCTGCGGCTGCCCCCCATCGCGCTCCGCTAGCGCCTGCGCCCATGCATGGGCAGGCCTCACCGAGCACGCTGGGCTCGAAGATGTGACCCCCTCGCGCTCCGCTTGCGCCTGCGCCCATGGGCAGGCCTCACTGAGCACGCTGGGCTCGAAGATGTGGCTGCCCCCTCGCGCCCCGCTTCGCCTGATGGGCCGGCTCCACCGGCCGAGACCGAGGGAGGGCGGGCGTCGTGCCCACATCGGGGCTCGTGGCCGGCGGTGTAGCCTCATCCCTCTGACCGATGATCGCCTGCGCGGATTCGGTGTGACTCAACACAGAGTTACGCTCCCTCCCGGAGGTGTCTATGCGGACGCGGTTCTGGTTGTGGGGGCTGGCTGTGCTGGGGGCAGGGTGCGGGGCACCGGCCCAGGAGGATCCCGCCACCCCGGAACGCGAGGCCGCGACCGGGCGGGTCGCGGGGCTGACGATCTGCGCCGAGAAGCCGGCGGGCTGGGGTGGGGTGACGCTCCACAGCTGGAGCGCGCAGCCGTCAGGGAGCCTCGCCGACACCGCGTGGCCGGGGGCCGAGATGCCGCAGGCCGACGGCGCCTGGCACTGCCTGAGCTTCCCCGGGGTCAGCGCGCTGAACCTGGTGTTGAGCGACCACGGGGCGCCCCAGACGGGGGACCTGTTCCGTGACCGGGACGGCTGCTACCTGATCAGCTCCGCAAGCTGGGTTGACACCTGCCCGCCCCTCGAGGCGCCGGTGGACTCGGATGGAGACGGCGTCACCGACGACGTGGATCAGTGCCCCGGCACCCCGGCGGGGGCGGCGGTGGACGCGGTCGGGTGCCCGGTTGGGGCGGGGCTGACCATCTGCGCCGAGAAGCCGGCGGGGTGGCTGAGCGTCTACGCCCACACCTGGGGCGCGCTGCCGGCGGGGAGCCAGGCCGACACCGCGTGGCCGGGGGCGGCGATGACCGCGGCGGGCGGGGCCTGGTACTGCCTCAGCTACCCCGGGGTCAGCGCGCTGAACCTGGTCTTCGACAACAACGGGGCGCCCCAGAGCGCGGACCTGTTCCGCGATCGCGACGGCTGCTACGTGATCGAGACCGCAACCTGGCTTGACACATGCGCGCCCCTCGGGGCGCCGCCCGCCGACAGCGATGGCGACGGAGTCACCGACGACGTGGACCAGTGCCCGGGTACCCCGGCGGGGGCCGCGGTGGACGCGGTCGGCTGCCCGCTCCCCACTGCCGCGCGGACCATCTGCGCCGAGAAGCCGGCGGGGTGGGCCTCGGTCTACCTGCACGCGTGGAACGCGACTCCGGCCGGGAGCCTCGCCAACACGACATGGCCGGGCGTGGCGATGACCCCGTGGGGGGGCGCCTGGTACTGCGCGACCTTCCCCGGGGTGAGCACGCTGAACCTGGTGCTGAACAACCAGGGCGCGCCGCAGACCGGGAACCTGTCGCGCGACCGGGATGGCTGCTACCTGATAGGCACGTCAACCTGGGTTGACACGTGCGAGCCCCTCGGCGGCACGCCGCCGCCGCCCCCGGTGGACAGCGACGGGGACGGGGTGTCGGACGATCTGGACCAGTGCCCCGGCACGCCGGCCGGCAGCGTGGTGGACGCGGTGGGCTGCCCGCTCCCTGGGCCGAGCGGGGCGGACTTCCGCGAGGAGAGTATCTACTTCGTCATCACCACCCGCTTCTTCAACGGGGACCCCACCAACGACTACTACAACCGGGATCGCTACCGGGCCGGCGACCCCCACTGGCGGGGCGACTTCGCGGGGCTCATCCAGCAGCTGGACTACATCCGGGGCCTCGGCTTCACCGCGCTGTGGATCACCCCGCCGGTCGAGAACCGGAGCGGCCTCGACTACCACGGCTACCACGCCTACGACTGGACGAAGGTGGACCCGCGCCTGGAGTCCCCCGGCGCGACCTATCAGGATCTCATCAACGCGGCCCACGCGCGGGGGATGAAGATCATCCAGGACGTGGTGATCAACCACTCCAGCAACTACGGCATCCGCGGGCAGGTGTGGATCGATCACCTCCCGATCAAGTACTTCGTCCCGCAAGGGAGCCTGCAGGGGCTCATCAACAACGGGCCGTACCAGGGGAACCTTGGCGACTACGCGAGCCCGTTCCGCGACGACAACGACAACCCCCTGGCGCCCGCGTGGTTCCGGGCCCGGCACGGCTCGGACGCCGCGGGCACCACCCCGCTGGTCGACCCGAAGACCGGGCAGACCGTGCCTTCGCCCGGCTACGACGCGAGCCGCTTCTTCGGGGTTGACGTGAACGGGCTCGACCCGAGCTGGTACCACCAGGACGGCTTCATCGCGGGCGGCGACTGGGAGAGCCCGCTGCCGCTGGTGACCAAGCACATCGCGGGCGACGCGATCGACCTCGCCACCGAGCGCGCCAACGTGCGCGCGTACCTCAACCAGGCGGTGCACCGGTATCTGGACATGGGGGTGGACGCGATCCGCCTCGACACCGCGAAGCACATCGAGCGGGGCGACCTCTTGAGCTACGTGAACGACTGGAAGGCCCACAAGCCGGGCCTGTTCGTGTTCGGCGAGGTGTTGGTGAAGGGCACCGGCCTCGGGAGCGAGCTGGCCAACGACAACGCCTCCGCGGTGATCCGCCCGTGGTGGTACACGCGCACCGGCACCAACCCCGGCGACCCCAACTCGGGCGGCGACTCGGGCTTCTCGGTGCTCGACTTCAGCCTCTTCTCCACCTTCCGCGACAACGTGACCCGCGGTGACTTCTCGCAGATCGGCGGGATGCTGGGCTGGGACTGGATCTACGGCGACGCCACCAAGCTCGTGACGTTCTTCCAGAACCACGACGTCGGCCCCGACAACGACTTCAAGTACCGCTTCGGGGGCCAGGCGTGGCAGGCCGCCATCGCCTACAACCTGCTGTGGACCATCCGCGGCATCCCGACCCTCTACTACGGCGAGGAGATCCAGTTCATGGGCGGGGCCCCCCAGGACATCGAGGGCCCCAACGACACCCTGGACCAGACCGGGCGCGCCTACTTCGGCGACCACCTGCTCCCGCAGAACCTCGCCACCACCCAGGCCCACCCGCTGTACCGGCACATCCAGCGCCTGAACATGATCCGACGCGCCATCCCAGCGCTGCAGAAGGCGCCGATGAGCCACGTGAACGAGTTCGGCGGCGGCATCAGCTTCGTCCGCAACCTGAACGGCGGCCAGAGCGTGGCGGTGGTCGGCCTCGCGGCGGGCGGCGACGTCAGCTTCAACGTGGGCGGCATCCCCAACGGCACCTACCGGGACTGCGTCACCGGCGGGACGATCAACGTGTCGGGCGGGTCCATCAGCTTCAGCGTGCAGGCCCACTCCGCGGGGATCTGGGTGCTGAACGGGCCGGGGAAGATCGGGCAGGACGGGGTGTTCCTGCGGTAGCGCCGCCTCAGTGCCCGGCAAGCCAGAGCACCGCGAGGCCCATGAAGTTGAGCGAGACCGAGGCGTAGACCTCGTGGACGAACTGGTCCTGCCGGAACGCGGTCTGGTAGGCGGCCTGGACCCCCACGAAGTGCTTCAGCTCGACGATGGCGGCGAGGCGGAGGCCGCCGCCCAGGGCGGGATCGTCGGTCTCGCGGTCGCGGAAGGAGCCCACCACCACCCCGGGGACGAAGCCCATCAGGAGCGGGCCGTAGGTCCAGCCGTAGCCGCAGCCGAGGACCACCGCGTCGTCGCGGCGGGTGGTGCCGGGGGTCCACAGGAGGGCGTAGGAGAGCTCGGGGAGGAGGGTGGGGGCGAGGCCGGGGCTGTTGCCGCCGTCCAGGCGGATCCGGAACAGGAGGCCGAGCTCGAAGAAGAGGTCGGTGTTCGGGGTGCGATCCAGGCGGGTGCCGGTGCCGAGGGCGAGGCGGGCGTCGAAGTCGAAGACCCGGCCCGGGGTGGCGGGGGCCATCAGGGCGAGGGCCAGGAGCGCGGCGGCGGCGGGCATCGGCCTGACTCTGGCCTGGAGTAGGGCGCGGACGCCAGGATCTGCGCGCGGTCACGTCTCACCCTGGGTCCGCGGCACCCGGCCGTTCCGGTCCTCCCGTTGGCGCCAGAGATCGATGCAAGATGCATTGCGGTTGGTTCGACGCCTGAGGCCAGGGCCCGCGCGACATGAGGCATGTCGCAGGAGGGGCTGCAGGCCTTGGGGATTCAGACGTACTCCGTCGGACAAGCACGGCGTCCCGCAGGAGGTCCTGCAGCTGTGCGACGGTAGCGGGAGGGCGAGCGCGTCGCGGCGGTCGCGATCAGCGGCCGCGCACCCGGATGTACGCGCCCATGTTCCCGCTCGCGGGATCCTGGGTGAGGCGCGGGAACTCGAAGCGGAGCTCACCCGCGCGGTCGTCGACGCAGAAGGTGAGGTGGACCTCGTCCACCATGCCCTTCAGGAGGCGATCCGCCTGGAGCGGGGAGATGCCGAGGTGCTGGGCGACCATGCGGGGGGTCACCACGCCGCCCACCTCGGTGGCGAGCTCGGTGACCGCGCGTTGCTGCTCGAGGCGGGTGTTCTCGGCGTGCGCCCAGAAGGCCTGCACGAGGACCACGGCGCTCACCGCCATGGCGGCCACGAGGAGGGCGACGACCAGGGCGAAGGTCATCGGCAGGGCCCTTGGCTCAGTTGGAGCGCTGGCGCTCGGCGGCGTTGAGGCGGGCGCGGTTGACGCGCACCCGGCGCTGCTGGTCGGCGAAGCCGGTGGTGTCGGGGGACAGCTCCACGATCTTGGCCTCGGCGTCCGCCATCTTCTTCTTGGCCCGCTCCACGTCGATGGCGCCGGCCGCCTCGCAGGTGGCGGTGAGGATGCGGACCTTGTCCTCCTCGATCTCCGCGAACCCGGCCGAGACCGCGAAGTAGGACTTCTTGCTGTCCTTCACGACGGTGAGCACGCCCGGGTGCAGGGCGGTGATCAGCGGGACGTGCCCGGGCAGGAGCCCGATCTCGCCGTTGACCCCCGGGACCACCACCTCGTCGCACTCCAGGGAGAGCGCCTCCTGGGTGGGGGTCACGATGGCGACCGAGATGGCCATCTCAGATGGCCCCCGCCTTCTTGGCGCGCTCGATCACCTCGTCGATGGACCCGGCGTACATGAAGAAGTTCTCGGGGATCTTGTCGTGCTTGCCCTCGACCAGCTCCTTGAAGGAGCGGACGGTGTCCTTCAGCTCCACGTACTTGCCCGCGGAGCCGGTGAACTGCTCGGCCACGAAGAAGGGCTGCGACAGGAACTTCTGGATGCGGCGGGCGCGGTCCACGGTGGCGCGGTCATCGGGCGACAGCTCGTCCAGACCGAGGATCGCGATGATGTCCTGCAGCTCCTTGTAGCGGGCCAGGATGCGCTGGACCTCGCGAGCCACGTCGTAGTGCTCCTTGCCCACGATGTCGGGCGAGAGGATGCGGCTCGTGGAGTCGAGCGGGTCCACCGCGGGGTAGATGCCCAGCTCGGAGATGCCACGAGACAACACCGTGGTGGCGTCGAGGTGCGCGAAGGTGGTGGCCGGCGCGGGGTCCGTCAGGTCGTCGGCGGGCACGTAGATGGCCTGCACCGAGGTGATGGCGCCCTTGCTGGTGGTGGTGATCCGCTCCTGGAGCGCACCCATCTCGGTGGCCAGCGTGGGCTGGTAACCCACCGCGGAGGGGATACGACCGAGGAGCGCGGACACCTCGGAGCCGGCCTGGGTGAAGCGGAAGATGTTGTCGATGAACATCAGCACCTCGCGACCCTCGTCGCGGAAGTGCTCGGCCACGGTGAGGCCGGTCAGCGCCACGCGGGCGCGGGCGCCCGGGGGCTCGTTCATCTGGCCGAAGATCAGGGCCACCTGGGACTCGCCCATGATGACCTTCGGGCGGCCCTCGGCGTCGAGGATCGGGTGGCCGTGGTCGTCGCGCTCCACCGAGATCACCTTCGACTCGATCATCTCGTCGTAGAGGTCGCGGCCCTCACGGGTGCGCTCGCCCACGCCGGCGAACACCGAGAAGCCGCCCTTCTGGACGGCCACGTTGCGGATGAGCTCCTGCAACAGCACGGTCTTGCCCACGCCGGCGCCGCCGAAGAGGCCGATCTTGCCACCGCGCATGTAGGGGGCGAGCAGGTCGATGACCTTGATGCCGGTCTCGAACGCCTCGATCTCGGTGGACTGCTCCACGAAGGGCGGCGGCTCCTTGTGGATGGGCTCGAACTTGCTCGCGTTGAGGGCGGGACCCTCGTCGACGGGATCGCCGGTCACGTTCAGGATGCGACCCAGCACCTCACGACCCACCGGGGCCATGATGGGGTTGCCGCTGTCCTTCACCGCCATGCCGCGCTGCAGACCCTCGGTGGAGTCCATGGCGATGGTGCGAACCATGTTCTCGCCGAGGTGCTGCGCGACCTCGAGCACCAGGTTGTCCGTCGCATCGTTGATGGCGGCGTTGGTGGTGCGGAGGGCGGCGTAGATCTTCGGGAGCTTGCCCGGCGGGAACTCCACGTCCACCACCGGACCGATCACCTGTGCGATCTTCCCGTGCTCGGCTGAGGTACCGTTCGTGCTCATCGCGCGCCCCCATAATCGAAGCGGGTCGGGGGAGCAAGCGATATGCGAGCCGCGGCGCCGAGGCCCTCCGGAGGCGTTTCGAGGCGGGCCTTTTCCTCTTGCTCGGCCGGGGTGTTGGGGGCACTTAGCAGCCCCATGAAGCTGGAAGCCGACGCGCGAATCACCTTCCCCCGGGAGCTGGTCTACTCGACGTACCGCGACCGGCTGCCCGAGCTGGTGCCGTTCCTCCCCAACGTGAAGGGCATCTCCGTGCAGACCCGGAGCGACGACGCGGACGGCAAGCCCGGGGTCACCAAGCTGCTGAACCTCTGGGAGGCCAAGGGTGAGATCCCGAAGATGGCGCAGGGGATCATCAAGCCCGAGATGCTCGCGTGGCTCGACTACGCCACGTGGGACCAGAACGCGTGGACCTGCGACTGGCGGATCGAGACCCGCATGTTCACCGAGAACGTGAAGTGCTTCGGGCACAACACCTACGAGGTGGACGGTGAGGACACGATCCTCAAGATCCGCGGTGAGCTGGACGTGAGCCTGACCGGGATCCCCGGGGTGCCGAAGTTCCTGGCCGGGAAGGTCGCGCCGCACGTCGAGAAGTTCATCGTGGGCCTGCTGACCCCGAACCTCCTCTCGGTCGCCAAGGGCCTCGAGGACTTCCTCAAGAGTCAGTCATAGGGTCCCGGGCCGGCGGAGCCGTCCCACCCATCTCCGCGGGCCGGGGCCCGCTGCGCGCTTCGCTTGCGGGAGGGGCCCGGGCCGGCGGAGCCGTCCCACCCATCTCCGCGGGCCGGGGCCCGCTGCGTGCTTCGCTTGCGGGAGGGTCCCGAATGAGATCTGACGCCGTGGCCTGGGGCCCGCTGTCGCTGATGCCTGATACCTGGTGCCTGATACCTGTCTCTGAAGCCTGAAGCCTGAAGCCTGGCGGCTGATTCCTGTCTCTGAAGCCTGACGCCCGCCGTGGCGCGGTGGGGGCTTCAGGTTTCAGAGACAGTCGTCAGATCTCAGGCCCCAGGCGTCAAGATCTCAGGCCCCAGGCGTCAGATCTCAGGCTCCAGAGGCAGGCCACGGGCTTCAGAGACAGGCTTCTGGGCTCCGGACGCTGGTGTCAGAGGCTTCTGGCCGAGAATCCGCGTGGTCACTACTCCTCCGGGACCTTCGCCGCCTCTCGGGCCAGGTGCCAGCGATCCACCTCACGGCGCCCGTAGCCGTAGCGGAGCTCCGGCTCCTCCGGTTCCTCCACCGGCGGCGAAACGGCCATCAGGGGCCCGGGTGGGCCGCTCGGCGGGGTGCCCTCGGTGGGGCCCCGGGCGAGCGAGGTGGCGGCGGCGCGCGCCACCGCGTCGCGGACCGCCTCGTCCTTGATCTCGGCCGTCCACGCGTAGACCGCGGCCTGCTCGGCCGAGGTCAGGGGGCGCTTGGGGGGCAGGCGGGGCGGCCGCGGGCGCGGCGCACCCAGCCGGAGCCGCAGGCCCTTCACCATCGGCTTCGGGAGGGCCGCGTTCAGGCGCTCGAGGATGTGGGCCTCGAGGAAGGTGAGCTCGGTGAGCCAGGGGCTGCCGTCGACCTTCAGGGTCAGCACTCCGCCCCGGAAGTGCACCGGCTCGGCGTGGGTGGTCACCGGGGCCCCGATGGCGTCGAAGGCGGCGAAGACCTGCAGGGACGCCCGGCCCGGGCGCCGGACCTGCTCCTCCTGGAGGCGGCCGAGGAGGCGGGTCACCACCTCCATCACCGCCACCGGCTTCTGCTTCGCCCGGGCCACGACCTCCTCAGGTTAGGCCCGCGCCCTGGCCCAGGGAAGCGAAATGCCTCCGAAATTCGTTGCCGGGCGGGTCCATCCGGCGACGATGTGATGGCGCGCACTCCACCCATCGCCCGACGCCCAAGCCCGGGTTCCCTGGGGTACATGGGGAAGGCAGACGAAGGTGAGCGGGGGCCCGACGGGGACGGAGGGTAGTGCCGTGGCATCGGATGTAGGTCCCTTGACCGTACTTCCGGGCCTGGTTTAACAAGGCCGCCGCTCGAAGGCTCGACTGGTCCGAATGAGGGGGATCACCGGAGGGTGACCACCACAAATGGGCCGCTGAACAGGACGACCAACGTTCTACCAAACTCCGGGAGCTCTCAATCCATGACCTATTCCATGACCAACCTGGCCCGGCACTTCGCCCTCGCGGGGTTCCTGGGCTTCGTGGCCGGCGCGGGGATCGCGTGCGGCAGCGGCGACGTCGGCAACAACAACAGCGGCGAGTGCGCGACCAAGCCTGAGGGCGCCAGCGTCGCCCAGGACGGTGAGTGCTGCTGGTTCAGCATCAACTGCCAGCCGGGCAGCATCTGCAACACCACCGACGAGGCGGACTTCTACGATCCCAACGAGACGGCCAACGTCTGCATCCGGGTGATCTGCACCGCGGACGCCGACTGCGACCAGGGCGAGACCTGCAGCCCTGAGAAGCTCTGCCGTCCCCCGGTCTGCCAGAGCGACACCCAGTGCCCGGCTGGCCAGACCTGCCAGAGCGGCAGCTGCAACCCCGCCATCACCACCGACCAGGTGGCGAGCTGCGAGGTCGTGACCCGCAGCACCTCCGTCCGCGAGGGGGGCAAGGTCTCCCTGGCCGCGGTGGCCAAGAACACCAACGGCGCGGTGCTGCCCGGGATCCCCTTCGAGTGGACCTCCGACAACACCGGCGCGGTCAGCATCAGCGGCACCGACGCGGTCGGCGGCACCGAGCAGGGCAGCGCCAGCGTGAGCGCGAAGCCCGAGGGTCGCGCCGACCTGACCTGCGCTCGCCCGGTCTCGATCACCAACTTCCCCAACGTCGCCCAGGGTGACGTGCGGGTGGTGGTGGTGGCCGACGACAGCGGCGCGGCGGTGGCCGACGCCCAGGTCATCCTGATGGCGGGTGGCGCCAACAACGCCAACACCACCGCCGACGGCGTGGCGACCTTCACTGGGGTGGGCGCGGTCGACTCGGTCACGGTGATCAAGGCCGGCTGGCAGTACTTCACCGTGGTGCAGCCCGGGACGAACGACATCTACATCCCGCTGCCCCGCAAGACCGACGCCACCAAGGCGGGCGGCTTCCGCGGCGTCATCGACATCTCGGCCACCAAGAAGGCCGACATCAAGCTCGGCCTCGCCGGCCCCGCGATCCCGAACAACCTGCTCGACTTCGGCCTCGAGACCCTGGTGGGCGACTTCGTCCCCACCGAGATCGACGCGCCGGAGCTGGGCCTCGAGGACACCATCGACCTGCCCGGCGGCCTGGTGCTCGGCCTGTCGAACAAGACCTTCACCAGCGATCAGCTCCGCTGCCAGGGCGTGACCCCCGGCACCGGCGAGCTGGGCTGCTTCCTGACCCAGACCCCGGCCGGCCCGAGCGCGGGCTGGGCCCTCGCGGGTCAGCTCAAGCTGGCGCAGGTGACGTCCATCGCGAACGAGCTCTCCGGCGCCATCGGTGGCGGCGGCTCCGATCTGCCGATCGGTGACATCCTCACCGCGGTGCTGCCGCTCTTGCGCGGCCTGAACCACGGCATCCTGGCCTCGGTGTTCACCGAGGAGTTCGCCAAGGTGAACAAGGACGGCCAGGCCGGCGACTGCACCGACCCGGGCCTCGAGGGCTATGACGACAAGTGCCGTGGCGACTTCTCGAAGTACAGCCGCAACGACATCGCGGCCAGCGCGTCCCTCAACGTGCTGTCCAAGGTCTCGGTGCCCCGCCTCCCCGACCTGCCCGGCCTCGGCCGCTGCGCCCAGGGCGCGGTGCTCCTGTCCGGCGCGGCCCTCGAGGGTCGTGGTCTTGTGCCCCTGGGCCTGACCGCGGGCATCGACACCCTGGCCGACACCGAGACCCCGGACTGCGTGATCGCCGGCGTCGAGAAGCCCTTCGGTGAGAACTCCGAGACCCTGAACGACGGCGAGATGCCGCTGTCCATGGCGCCCCCGCACTCCGGCATCGAGGGCAGCCAGCTCTTCCTGCTGGCGGTGGCCCTGGATCCGGACAACATCGCGGCGGACACCAACGGCAACTTCCAGCTGTCGGCGCTGATCAAGCGGGTCGACACCGTGGGCGAGACCGTGAACATGGGCGGCGCGTTCCCGAAGTTCCCCGAGGCCACCATCTCGAAGGGCGCGGCGACCGTGGCCTTCGACGCGGCCACCATCTCGGGCGCCACCCTGACCCGGACCGAGCTCCAGGCGGGCGGCAACACCTGGCTGGTGTACGCGCCGGCGACCGCGGCCAACGTGGCCCTGCCCGACGTGGCCGAGGGCCGCGCGGTGCTCGGCGCGGTGAACGACGGCTTCGTGCTCTCGATGGGCATGGACGGGACCTACGCCGACATGTGGAGCTTCGGCTCGGGGAAGACCCTCGACCGGCTGCCCCAGACCATCACCTCGTTCGTCGTGCAGCAGTGCACCGACACCGCGGGTCACCCCTGCGAGGTGGCGCAGTAGGCTGACGCCGGGCGCCCGGGGCGGTATGGTCCGCCCCGGGGGCTCACCTCCGCCTGCATGTCCGAGGACGACCAGAAGAAGGTCAGCCCGCTGTGGCACTTCATGCGCACGATGGCGCCCACCCCGCCTCCGGCGCGGGCGACGGCCGCTGACGAGCTCCCCCCCCGCGAGATCACCGAGCAAGACCTCCTGCCGCTCCGCGAAGACGTGGAGTGGCGGCCGGCGTACATCCTCGAGGCCCTGGGGCCGGCCGAGAAGGAGGCCGACTTCCTCGGCAACCTGCTGGTGGCGTGCGCGGTGATCCAGGGGCCGCACCGGCTCTACGAGATGACGGAGCGCCTGCGCCACATGATGACCGCGTTCGTGGTGCGGATCCGCGCGATGCGGGGCGACGACGCGCTCGCCTCCCGCCGCGCGGATCTCGACATGCTCGTGAAGCGCCTCAACAGCGGGATCAAGGAGCTGGTGAACACCCGGGCCCGGGCCGCCAACGACATGGACAGCGACGTGCTGCGGCCCGACGGCCTGCGCGTCCTGGATCTGCGGGTGCTCACCAGCCAGATCACCACTTCGGTCGAGGCCCAGGAGGTCGTGCGCCGGCGCAACGTGGCTGGCATCGACTACGGGATCGCGGTGGCGCGCCGCGCGCCGGACATGGCCTACGCCGAGGACTGGCTGGATCGGGCGCTCGGGAACGCGCGCCTCAACGGCATCCTGTTGTACTGGCCCCCCGCCTACGGGCGGGTGGTGGTGGTCTACGAGGACGGCAGGCTCGCCTACGATCCTGGGGCTTCCCTCGACGACGGCTGATCATTCTCCACCCATCGCGCCGCGCGCGCGAGGAGTCCCCCTCATCGCGTCCCACGATCGCGCGGGGCTGTCTGGTCCGCTTGCAAGAACGAGGACTTGGTGAGGTCAGAGGCTCGCGGCGGGGAGGTGGGTTCTGCTAGCATCCCGCCCGTGGACCAGCTCGGCTCCTACCGGCTGCGCAAGCGGCTCGCCGTGGGCGGCATGGGCGAGGTCTATCTGGGCGAAAAGATCGGGCCCGAAGGGTTCGTCAAGCCGGTGGTGCTCAAGTGCGTGCTGCCGCAGCTGGCGAAGGATCGCGCCTTCGTCCAGCTCTTCTTGGACGAGGCGCGCCTCGCCGCGCTCCTCAACCACCCGAACATCGCCCAGGTCTACGACTTCGGTCTCGTCGACGACGTCTACTACATCGCGATGGAGTACGTCCCCGGCTACACGGTGGACGACATCCGGCGGAAGCTGAAGTCCATCGGGCAGTTCATGCCCCTGCAGCACATCGCCAACATCGCGAGCCAGGTCTGCCAGGGCCTGCACTACGCCCACAGCCTCACCGACGCCAACGGCGTCTCGCTCGGCCTGGTGCACCGGGACGTGTCGCCTCACAACCTGATCGTCTCGATCGACGGCAGCGTGAAGATCGTCGACTTCGGGATCGCGAAGGCGCGGGCCGGCCTGACCCGGGTGCAGGCCAAGGGGGCGGTCGGCAAGTTTGGTTACATGAGCCCGGAGCAGGCGCGGGGCGAGCAGGTCGACGCTCGGAGCGACACCTTCTCGCTCGGCATCTGCCTCTGGGAGCTCTGCACGAACGAGCGCCTCCACGACCCGAGCCTCGATCGCGCGCCGGACTACTCGCCCGCGCGGCCGATCCCGCCGGTGGACTCGTTCCGACACGAGGTGCCGCGCCAGTTCCAGCAGATCATCGACGTGGCCCTGGCCATCGACGTCGAGGATCGCTACGGCACCACCCAGGACATGCACCTGGCCCTGGAGCGCTTCCAGGCCGCGATGACCCACTATGCAGGCCAGGCTGCGCTGGCCCAGTACATCAAGGATCTGGTGGAGGGGCGGGTCGAGAACCCAGAGGGTCACACCGGCAGCGTGGTGGAGCCCGCCGGCCGCGGCGCGGGGCCGCGATCCTCGGGGCCGGCGGTCGAGAACATGGACGGGGCGCAGAAGTACGAGGAGGTCTTCGGGGTCACGATGTCCTCGAAGCGGCCTCGGCCCTCGATGCGGGCGGTGCCGAAGTCCTGGGAGACCACCGAGGCGCCCCCGCGCCCCAGCCCGCCGCCCAAGACCGAGCGGCCGGGCCCGCGGATGGTGGACCTCTCGGGGGGGCGGAGCGTGCCCGAGCTCGAGACCCCGGAGCTGGCCTCGCACACTCCGCGGCGGGCCCCCACCGGGCGCGCCACCCCGCTGCCGGTGCCCAAGGGCGCGCCCTCGGGGCCGCGCTCCAAGGCCCCCGTGGTGATCGGCGCCTTGTTGGTGCTGCTGGGCGGGATCGGGGCGGTGGGCTACGTCTATCGCGATCAGATCAAGGCCATGGCGGGGCAGCTGAACGCGCCCCGAGGCACCACCGACGCGCGCCTCACCGCGCAGGTGCGGGTGGTCACCGACCCGCCGGGGGCCGACGTCTTCGTCGATCAGGAGAACCGAGGCGCGGCGCCGGTGACGGTGGACCTGATCCCCAAGTTCCAGCACCGCATCATCGTGCGCAAGGCAGGTTTCGCCACCGAGGAGCGCCACGTCGAGGGCGCGGTGGCCGAGGCGCCCCCGACCCTCACCTTCAAGCTCGAGAAGGCGGCGCGCCTCGAGATCAGCTCGGTGCCGCCGGGCGCCAACGTCAGCGTCAACGGCCGGCAGATCGATCAGACCACCCCGGTGACGCTGGACGACGTCCCCGCCGACACCGCGCTGAAGGTCCGGGTGGAGATCAAGGGCATGCCGCCCCAGATCCGCACGATCACCGTCAAGGAAGGCAAGAAGGGCCGGGTCAAGATCGACCTGGTCAACGGCTAGTGCCCGCGCGCACTCGGCCGGGTCTGCGCCCCTGACCGATGGACGGCCGGCCCGGGAACGGGTTTGGTCTCGCGCCATGCGTCTGTTCCTCGGCCTCGTCTTCGCCCTGATCCCCCTCGCCGCGGCCTGCTCGGGCGGCGGCGATGATCCCGACGGCGGCCTGTCCGCGTCCTCGTGTGGCGTCGCGGCCGAGGCGGCGGCGGCGGAGTGCGCAGGGCTCGATCAGTGCGGGGCGGGCGCCCAGAACTACGCCGTCGACCCGACCTGCGAGCACTGCCCGGGGCGCGCCGACAGCCAGCTCTGCGAGGCCGGGGCCTGCCGCGACGTGAGCGGCCTCGAGCTCGTGCTCGTGCAGCTGGCGGTGACCGACAAGGCGGTGGGGGCGCCCAGCTTCACCATCGCCACCCTGAACCCGATCTCGGCCGACGGGACGCGGGTCACCTGCGAGAAGCTCCTCTCCAGCGCGTGCACGGTGGTGGGGAACAGCGGCCTCAACTTCACCAACTCCACCCACAAGCAGTTCGGCGGCGGCGGGGCGGCGACCGGGATGGTCTATCAGACCGGCATCTCGGGCGAGCCGGGCACCGACCGCATCGTGCTCGTCCAGGCGACCTCCGCGTTGGGCGGTGACGGCGACGTGGTGGCCCGGGCCTGCGTGGAGGGGGTCACCATCCCGCTCCCGGCCGAGCAGCCCCGCCTCGGCATCACCCTGGAGTGAGCGCGGTGGGCTCCCTTGAGTGGAATCGTTTGGAAGCATTCCATTCGGTAGCGCTTCGTTTCGCAGGGGGTCTTGACACGATCCTGGGTTGACCCTAGCGTCCAGGCTGCCGTGGCCCTCTCGTCTCGACAGCTTCAAGACATCGAGAGGGCGTACTCCGAAGGCCTCTCCTCCAAGGAGATCATCCAGGTCCTCGGTGAGCACGGCGAGCCCCTCTCCGAGGCCACCCTCCGCAAGTACGTGCAGCTTGGCTTGCTCCCCCGCAGCCGTCGGGTGGGCCAGAAGGGGAAGCACCGCGGGTCCCGGGGCATCTACCCGGTCGAGGTCATCCGCCGGGTCGACGAGATCCGGCGGGCGATGGAGCAGGGCGACACCCTCGAGAGCCTGGCCCGGGCCGCGCAGGCCACCCGAGCGAAGCTCTCGTCGGTGCGGGTGGCCCTCGACGAGGCCCTCGACGCGGCCGAGGTCGACTTCGGGGGCCGCGAGCTGGATCGACGGGCCCGGGCCGCGCTCAAGGCGGAGCTGGGGGCCCTCAGGAAGGGCGCCAAGGATTGGCTCAAGGCGGTGGACCGCTGGATGGGCGAGGTCGAGCAGGCCGAGCGCTCCGGGGCCAAGGCCGCGGGCGCGACGAACGGACGGGCCGTGGCCACGCGCGGTCGCCGAGGGGTGGTCTGATGGCTGGCGACAAGGGCAAGCGTCCCTCAGGGCAGGACCCCTCCAAGGTCCCCGGCAAGGTGGGCTGGGCGTCCGAGATCGGCGACGCCGACACCTGGCACTGGGACAGCAGCCTCCCGGCGAGCGAGGCCTTGAGCGAGCTGCCGGAGCCGGCGGAGCTGGCCGAGGAGCCCGAGGCCACCGACGACGAGGGCGACGAGGATCTCCCCACCGAGATCCCGGGGGCGAGCGACAGCGAGGTGCCGATGGCGGCCAGGAGCGCCGCCGCGGACAGCCGGAGGCGCTCCAAGACCATCGCGCGCAAGCAGATGCTGCGCGAGCGGCGGCGCCTGGTCTCCCAGGGCCTGCTCCCCGAGATCCTCGACTACGAGCGGCCGATGACCCGGGCCCAGTGCCGCGAAGACAAGCGGCCTTGCCTCTACGTCTCGTGCCGGTACCACCTCTACCTGGACGTCAACCCGATGACCGGGTCGATCAAGATCAACTTCCCCGACAAGGAGGTCTGGCAGCTCGAGCAGACCTGCGCGCTGGACGTGGCCGAGCGCGGGGGGATCACGCTGGAGGAGGTGGGGGACATCATGAACCTCACCCGCGAGCGGATCCGGCAGGTCGAGGTGAGCGGCCTCGACAAGCTCCGGCAGGGGGACGCGACCCTCGAGACCTTCCTCGACGGGCACGAGCTTGTGGTCGGAGGTCCCACCCCGGCAGGGCAGGCCCTCCTCCCCGTGCTGGACGACTGAGAGCCACCCGGTCGGCTTTGCCGGCCAGGAGTTTCAGCCTTCCCGCGGGATCTGGTAGATCGGCCCGGTGTCCGACCGCGCATCCTTGAAAGTTGAACGGG
This sequence comes from Deltaproteobacteria bacterium, assembly GCA_020632995.1. Lineage (GTDB taxonomy): Bacteria > Myxococcota > Kuafuiibacteriia > Kuafuiibacteriales > Kuafuiibacteriaceae > JACKEN01. The sequence goes on from JACKEN010000017.1 coordinate 105,445, forward strand.
CGCTCCTGAGCGTCACCGACAAGACCGGCGTGGTGGATCTCGCACGTGGCCTGGCCGCGCGGGGCGTGGAGATCCTGTCCACCGGCGGCACCGCCAAGGCGATCCGCGACGCGGGGGTGCCGGTGGTGCCCCTCGAGGACTTCACGGGCTTCCCCGAGATGCTCGACGGCCGCGTGAAGACGCTGCACCCGAAGGTGCACGGCGCCATCCTTGGCCGCCGCGATCTCGAGAGCCACCGCGACCAGATGGCGGCGCACGGGATCCCGCCCATCGACCTCGTAGTCGTGAACCTCTACGACTTCGCGGGCGCGGTGAGCCGACCCGACGCCTCGTTCGAGGACGTGGTCGAGCAGATCGACATCGGCGGCCCCACCATGCTGCGCTCGGCCGCGAAGAACCACGCGTCGGTGATGGTGGTGGTGGACCCGGACGACTACCCCCGCGTGCTCGAGGTGGTCGAGAAGGGCGAGGAGCCCGGCGAGGCGTTCCGGCGCAACCTGGCGCTCAAGGTCTTCGAGCACACCACGCGCTACGACGCCGCGATCAGCACCTGGCTGGCCGGGCAGGTCGGCGACCCGCCCGACACCCCACCCGCGCAGGTCTCGCGCGTGTACCGGCGGGTGGAGGCGCTCCGCTACGGCGAGAACCCCCACCAGTCCGCCGCGTTCTACCGCGACGCCCACGGCGCGCCGAGCTTCCTGGCCGCGGCCGAGAAGGTCCAGGGCAAGGCGCTGTCGTACAACAACCTGCTCGATCTCGACGCCGCGCTCGGGCTCGCGATCGACCTCGGGGCCATCCGGGACGACGTGTCCTGCGTGTACATCAAGCACAACAACCCGTGCGGGGCGGCGAGCGCAAGCTCGGTTGCGGAGGCGATCGCCCGGGCGCGTGAGGTCGACAGCCTCTCCGCCTTCGGCGCGGTGGTCGCGGTGAACCGGCCCCTCGACAAGGCGGCGGCCGAGGTGTTCACCGAGACCTTCGTCGAGGCGATCATCGCCCCCGGCTACGACGAGGACGCCCTCGAGGTGATGGCCAAGAAGAAGAACCTCCGGGTGCTGAGCCTGCCCGACCTGGCCGCGTGGCAGATCCCCACCGCCACCCGGTACGAGCTGCGCCAGGTGCGGGGCGGGGCGCTGCTCCAGTCCGCCGACTCCACCCCGCGCTTCCCGGACGAGATCGGCAAGGCCCAGACCGTCACCACCCGCGCCGCCACCGACGAGGAGCGCCGGGGGCTGGCCTACGCGTGGACGGTGGCCAAGCACGTCCGCTCCAACGCCATCGTGTTCGCCCGGGAGGACCGGGTGGTGGCGGTGGGCGCGGGCCAGATGAGCCGGGTGGACTCGGTGAAGATCTGCCGCCTCAAGGCGGGCGAGGCCCTGGCGGGGTCCGTGGTGGCGTCCGACGCCTTCTTCCCGTTCCGCGACGGGGTGGACGTGCTGGCCGAGGCGGGGGCCCTGGCCATCGTCCAGCCGGGCGGGAGCATCCGGGACGAGGAGGTCATCCAAGCCGCCAACGAGCACCAGGTGGCGATGATGTTCACTGGCGTGCGACACTTCCGCCATTAGTGGGGACGACGAGGGAGCATGAGAATCCAGTGCGAGAACTGTGACGCGACGTACACCATCGACGACGCGCAGCTCTCGGATCAGCCCATCGGCGCGCAGTGCCCGTACTGCGGGCACGTGAAGCTGGTGCGGAGGGGCGACGGCGGTGGTGCGCCGGCGTACGCGCCGCCCGCGCCGCCCTCGGTGCCGAGCTACGGCGGGGGCAGCGCGAGCCCCTTCGGTGGATCCGGCCCCATGTCCTCGCCCTTCGGGGCGCCCTCGTCACCGCCCGCCTTCGGAGGCGGGCCCAGCACCGGGTTCGGCGGCAGCGCGCCGACCAGCGGGGGCTACAGCAACCCGCCCGCCGGCTTCGGCGGTGGCACGCCGTTCGGCGGGTCGAGCCCGAGCAGCAACCCCTTCGGGGGTGGCTCGCCCTTCGGCACCGGCCCCGCGGTGGGCGGCCTGAGCAGCAACGACCTCATCAGCGCCGACCTCAGCAGCGACGACCTCGGCCGGCGGCCGGGCGGGGGCGGCCGTCTCGCGTCCGACCTCGCGGTGCCCGCGGCGGGGGCGGGGCCGGGCGGCGACGCCCGCTGTCAGGTCTGCGGCACGCCCCTCACCGATGAGTTCGACAAGGTCATCGGGCTCTGCGACGAGCACCAGCGCGACCGGCGCTCGGACGACGTCGGGGGCCTCGGGGCCGACACCACCGCCCACTGGCACGTCCGCACCGCGTCGGGCCTCACCGAGGGGCCCATGAACCTGGAGGACCTCCGCAACCAGATCCGGAACGGGGTCTTCTCGGTCGCGGACGAGTTCTCCAACGACGGCATCCAGTTCGGGGCGATCTCCCGCTACAAGGAGCTGGCCTACCTGGCGAGCCTCGCTACCGCCGAGACCCGCAGCCCGCCGCGTCCCACCGCGGTCGGCGTCGGGCGGCCGAGGCCGTCGGTGGGGCGCCTGCTCACCCCCGCGCTCCTCGTGGTGCTGCTGGGCGGCGTGGGCTTCCTCGCGTACCAGCAGCGCGCGGTGCTCATCCGGCTCTACACCGGGATGACCCAGGGCGGCGGCACCAAGGGGCCGGTCACCCCGAACCCCCTGAAGCGCTACCTCGCCACCTGGCGCCTGCGCCACCCCGACCTCACCGGCTCGCCGAGCGAGCACCTGGCGACCGCCCGGGCCCGGCACCTCGAGGACACCCAGGCCGGCTACCAGGCGGCCGAGCGCGCCTACGAGCGGGCCCTGCTCCTGAACGAGAACGAGCCGGAGGCGATCGCCGGCTACGTCGAGAACCTCGCCCTGTGGCGCTACGAGTCGGCCACCCTGGACGAGCTCCGGGTGGCAGAGGCGGCCGCGAACTACGCGAGGGAGGTCGACCCCAACGCGCCCGGGCCGTTCCGGGCCCAGGCCGCCCTGGCCCTCGCCAAGGGCGACCTGAACGGGTGCCGCGCGGGGGCGGACGGGGCGCTCCAGCGCGCGGCCACCGACGGCCGCGCCAAGCTCCTCCTCGCCGGCTGCTACCTGCAAGGCAACGTGCAGCTCGCGATCTCGGAGGCGGAGCGCGCGAAGCAGCTGCTGCCCGAGCTGCGGCGGGCCGACCGGCTCCTCGCGCGCGCCTACGCCGAGGCGGGGCGCTTCACCGCCGCCTTCAAGGTGCTGGACCAGCGCCTGAAGGCGGAGCCCGACAACTCGGCCCTCCACCTCGAGTACGGCGACATCGCAAAGAGCCTCGCCGAGTACGACCTGGCCGAGGAGCACCTCAGGCGGGCGGCGAGCCTGCCGGGCGACCCCCAGGGCGCGTACCTGGCCCAGGCCGAGCTGGCCTACGAGCGGGGTGACTTCGCGGGCGCGGCCAGCCTCTTCGATCGCGCGGCGCGGGAGCGCGCCATGCACGGCGTGCGGGCGGCCAAGGTGTACGCCGGGTGGGCCTCGGCCGAGCTGATGCGGAGCCGGGCGCCCCGCGCAATCCAGCTTGCCGACCAGGCCCTCGGCTTCGTCCCCTCGGACGCCGCCGCGCTCCTGGTGCGGGGGCAGGCCAGCCTGCTCACCGGCTCCGCCACCACGGCCGAGGTCTACGCTCGGCGGACCCTCGACGCCCGGGCGGGGGAGCCCTCGGCCCTCGTGCTCTCGGCCAGGGCCGCCGCCGCGCTCCGGCAGAACGAGCGCGCGATCAAGAGCCTGGACGAGGCGATCCAGAACGACCCCCGCGACCCGCGGCTGAAGGGGATCCTGGCCGCGCTGTACCTCAGCGTGGGCGGCTCGCCCCAGGCCTACGCCCTGATGCGGCGCGCGGCGGAGATCGATCCGCTCGAGGCCGACGCGCGCAACCGGGTCGGCCCGCTCGCCCTGTCCGCCATCCCGGTGCGGGAGGCGCTCGCCCAGTTCAGGAAGTCCGCGGCGGAGGAGCGCAACGCCTCGGTGGCCAGCTCGGCCATGGGGATGCTGTATTACCACCTCGGCGATCGGGCGCGGGCGAACACCGCCATCGCGCGGGCGCTCCGGCTCGACTCGGCCAACGTGGCGGCGCTCATCTACGACGCCCAGCTCGCCCTCGATCGCAACGACGAGCGCCGGGCCGAGGCCTCGGCCCAGAAGCTCCTGGCGGTGGAGCGTGGGTCGGCCCTCGGCCACCTGCTCCTCGGGCGCGCCCTCGCCCAGGGGCGCGACGTCGACCGCGCCCACGCCGAGTTCGAGGCGGCGCTCCGCAGCAACCCGGGGCTCCTGGCGGCCAAGATCGAGATGGCGGGGCTGGGCATCGAGGGTGGCGACCGCGAGCGCGCGATCGAGGAGCTCCTCACCGCCTTCCGCGTCGACCCGCACAACCTGCGGGTGCGGCGCCTGCTGTACAAAGCGGGGATCTGACATGGCACCCACAGTCCTGGTGGTGGGCAGCGGCGGGCGAGAGCACGCGCTGGCCCACGTGCTTCAGCGGTCCGCGTCGGCCCCGCGGGTGATCTCTGCCCCCGGCAACGCGGGGACCCCGAACAACCGCAAGGTGTCCGTCACCGACGTCGACGCGGTGGTGGCCCTGGCCGAGGCCGAGGGCGCCGACCTCGTGGTGGTCGGGCCCGAGGCCCCCCTGGTGCGGGGCCTCGCGGATCGCCTCCGCGCCCGCGGGATCCCGGTGCTCGGCCCCGACGCGGCGGCGGCGGAGCTCGAGGGCTCCAAGGCCTTCGCCAAGGCGGTGATGGACGAGGCGGGGGTGCCCACCGCGCGCTGGGGTCGCTTCACGGAGGCCGACGCGGCGGTCGCGTTCGCCCGCACCCTCGAGGCGGGGGCGGTGGTGAAGGCCGACGGCCTCGCCGCCGGCAAGGGCGTGGTGGTCGCGGAAGACATGGCCGAGGCCGAGGCGGCGATCCGAGACATCCTCGGCGGCGCGCACGGCGAGGCGGGCCGGGTGCTGGTGGTGGAGGAGCGCCTGGTGGGCGAGGAGCTCAGCGTGATCGCGCTCTGCGACGGCCACCGCATCGCGGTGCTCGCCCCCAGCCAGGACCACAAGCGGGTGGGGGAGGGCGACACCGGCCCCAACACCGGCGGGATGGGCGCCTACTCGCCCGCGCCCCGCGGCACCCCACAGCTGATGGCCGAGGTGCACGACAGCTGCCTGATGCCGGTGGTGGAGGTGCTCCGGCGGCGGGGCGCGCCGTTCTCCGGGGTGCTCTACGCCGGCCTGATGCTCACCGCGGACGGGCCGCGGGTGCTCGAGTACAACGTGCGCTTCGGCGACCCCGAGACGCAGGTCATACTGCCGCGGCTCGCGGAGGACGCCTACGAGCTCTTCATGGCCTGCGCGCGCGGGGCGCTCCCGGATCGACCGGTGGCCTACTCGCCCCGGAGCGCGCTCACCGTGGTGATGGCGTCTGAAGGCTATCCTGCATCACCCCGGCTGGGCGACGCGATCACCGGGCTGGACGACGCGGCGGCGCTGCCGGACGTGCACGTGTTCCACGCCGGCACGACCCTCGACGGGGACGTGGTCCGCACCTCGGGGGGCCGGGTGCTCGCGGTGACCGGGCTGGGCGACGATCTCGCGGCGGCGGCGAAGGCGGCGTACTCCGGAGTCGAGCGCATCGCGTGGCCGGGCGCGCACTACCGGCGCGACATCGGCTTTCGGGCGTTGAAGGGGTAGCGCGTGCTCTTCATCGATCTCGACGGGACCCTCCTCGACGTCACGAAGCGCCACTACGCGACCTACGTCGAGGTGCTCGGGATGCCGGACATCCGCGGGGTGCCCATCCCGCTGAAGGAGTACTGGGGGCTCCGGATCGAGAACAAGCCGGTGAACGAGATCCTGAAGCGGTCCCGGCTCTTCCCGCCCAAGTACAAGACCTTCATCGAGCGCTTCGAGGAGCGCCTCGAGACCCCGGAGATGCTGGGGCTCGACGCGCTCCGCACCGGCACCGAGACCGCGCTCGGGAAGTACTACACGAAGACCCCGATCGTGCTCGTCACCCAGCGCCGGGACGGCGAGGCGCTCGAGAGCCAGCTCGCCTCGCTCTCGCTCACCAAGTACTTCGTCACCGTGCTCTCGGGCGCACCGGCGCGCCTCAGGCGGGCCGACCCCGACCAGCGCTGGAAGCACAAGGTGCAGCTGATCAAGGAGCGCTACCGGCTGCCGCCCACCGAGGCGGTGTACATCGGCGACACCGAGACCGACGTGAAGGTGGCCCGGCACTTCGGCTGGGAGGTGTACCTGGTGGAGAACGGGCACCGGAAGAAGGAGCTGCAGATGAAGGCAGATCCGGACCGCATCGTGCCCGACCTCCCCGCGACGTTGAAGTTCCTGCTCCCGGGCGGCCGGTGGCAGCGGTGAGGTGAAGGATGCCGTACGACGAGGCGTTGGCGGAGCGGGTGCGCGTGGTCCTGGCCGGGGTGGAGGGGGTGTCCGAACAGAAGATGTTCGGGGGCATCTGCTTCATGGTGAACGGCAACATGATCTGCGGCGTCACCCGGGACGAGCTGATGGTGCGCTCCGGCAAGGAGGCTTACGCCGAGCTGGTGGCGATGGACCACGCGCGGCCGATGGAGATGGGGCGGGGGCGGGTCATGACGAGCATGGTCGTAGTGGACGCGCCCGGCATCGCGACCGCGCGTGACCTGAAGACGTGGGTGGGGCGGGGGCTGAAGGTGGCGGCCGCGCTCCCGTCGAAGTACGCGGCGCCCTCGGCGCTGCGGAAGAAGAAGAAGTAGACCCGGTGAAGGTCAACCTGCGCTCACGGAAGGCATGAGCGCGCGTCGGGCTCGAAGCGCCCATAGCGTCGTCCTGAGGCACCGCGCGGTCGGAACCCGGGGCGGTTGCAGCCGAACGTTGCAGCTTGGACGGAGTGGGCGCAATTTCCCGCGCATGAGCAAGTCCAAGGTGATCCTCGGCGGTCTGGTGGTGGTGGCGGGCGTCCTCGTGTTCGCGTGGCGCCCGGTGCTGTTCCAGCTGGGCGGCGGCTTCGTGTCCGCCGGCCACTCCATGCAGGAGGCGGTGGACGGCTTCGAGCGGAGCGGCGAGGTGGGGACCCCCCAGCAGGTGCTCGAGCGCATCGAGATGCACAACTCCGAGTCCAGCACCGCCAAGAAGATCCTGAACGACCCGCGGCAGAAGCCCGAGGCGCTCATCGTGATGTGCGTGGACCCGCGCCTCGACGCCAAGCTCGTGCTCGGCGACACGCGCGACTACTACGACGTGGTCCGGATGCCTGGCTCGATCCTCAACGAGGAGATCATGGAGGCGATCGAGCTCGGAGTGGCCGAGCACACCGTCAAGGTCGTGGTCTTCACCACCCACACCGACTGCGCGATGGAGGGGCTGGCCCACTCGGACCACGCCGGCCACTTCCCGGCCCTGTCGAAGGCGCTCCTCGAGCGCGAGAAGACCTTCGAGGAGTTCATGCAGCGCCCCCTCATCGCCAAGAAGGTCGCGGCGGGCGAGCTGATCGTGAAGCGCTTCCGCATCGACACCGTGACCTCGAAGCTGATGCCCGAGAACGCGGTCGCGGGCTCGGCGCCGGTGGAGCCCCCGCTCCCGCCGGGCGCCGAGGTGGCGAAGCAGCCCGAGGCGGATGACGGCGAGGCCCACGCGGCGCACTGAGGGCGCAGGTTGCGGCTGCGGGCGCGGGTCTGGTGGAGTTACCTGGGCGGTCGAGGTAGGCTTGTGGCCCGGAGTCCCGGCCGCGATGACGGTAGAGCTTGTCTTGAACTTCCTCACCAGCGCTGGCATCCGTGTGGCTTCAATCGCCGACGAGTGGCTGTGCCGCTGCCCGGTCTGCTGACCCGAGCCAGGTGAGATGATCGCAAAGTCTCTCTATAAGCTTTGTCAAAGCGACTTCGTTGGCGGAGTTGTGTCTCGCCAAAATGGGTAACCCTGACGAGCCGCGAGGAAGCACAGGCCAGCGCGGTGGACACGTTGGGCGCCCGGCACGCGCGGCGGGCAAGCGGGATTGCAATTCTGCGGCCCGTGAGGCTGCGAACGACGTCGACGGACAGACTGGCGCGTCTGCGCTCCCTTGCGCGGTTCGGTCGCAGCCGCCGGGCGTGTCAAGCCGCCTTGCGAGTATATCGATGGTGAAGTCCGCCGACTCTGGGGAGCGCGACGATGTCGGCGTCGGGTGGGCCGCGCTCCGTGGGGCGAGGGACGGGGGCATCCTTGTCGAGGGAGAGGTGGCAGCGGTCGTTGTTGTAGTAGGCGACGTACTCGGCCACGAGGCGGTAGAGGTGTTGCTCGTTGAGGACGATGACGTGGTCGAGAAGTTCTCTACGGAAGGTGCCCGCCATGCGTTCGGCGACGCCGTTCTGCCATGGGCTGCGGGGGGTGATCTTCTTGTGCTCGAGTCCAAGCGCACGAATCGTGGCGGGAACGCCTCGCTGGAAGACGGGGTCGTTGTCGCTGATGAGGTACTCGTGCCTGGTCTCGAAGGGGAAGGTCTCTCGGAGGTGTTGGTCGACCCACTCGGCGTGTGGGCGATCGGTGACGCCGAAGTGGAGGATGGAGCGTCGGCCATGCTCAATAGCGAACCAGAGGTAGAGCGTTCTGAAGGTGGCGGTGGGGACGGCGACGAAGTCCATGGCGACGATGCCGTCGCGGTGGTTGGCGAGGAAGTTTCGCCAGCTCTGGCGTTGCCTCTCGGAGGGGTTTGGTCGCTTGAGCTTGGCGAGATAGCGCCTGACGGTGCGCTCTGCGACCTTGAACCCGAGCTTCTGGAGCTCCGCATGGATGCGGGGTGCGCCCCAGGTTGGGTTCTCGCTGGCCATGCGTCGGTTGTGGGCCCGCAGGCCCGTACGCGTGGCAGGTCTGCCTGCCTTTGAACGCCTTCGCCAGTATGCGCGGAAGCCCATGCGGTGCCAGCGGATGACGGTCTGAGGCTGCACGACGACGAGGACGCGCCGCCATCCGGGCCACAAGCGCGAGAGTGCGTTCCAGAAGTATCGATCCGATGCGCGGAGGCTTGGCCTCGGGCTACTCTGCTTGAGGATGGCGAGCTGCTGTCGGAGGGCGAGGTTCTCGGCGAGAAGCTCGGCTCGGGGGAGGAGGAGATCGCGGGCGATTCCACCCAGGAGCCGGGCGGTGTCGAGGACGGAGGAGAGGATCGCCATGGCCTCGTGGGGCGCGGAGCCTCGCAAGCCGCGGCACGAAGGGCAAGAGCGCTCATCCCTCAGCTCTTGGACGACGATGCAGATGGCGCGTCGTCCGGACCAGGCGGCGGGGACCTCGGCGCCTCGGTCGTTGTCTTGGGCCTACAACGGCCTGGACCAGCCGACGCAGACTTCGGTGGTGCACGAGTGGCCGGGGGGCACGATGCTGGCGGACACGACGGACTACGTGTACGACGCGCGGGGCCGCCTGGACGCGACGACGGAGACGCACCGCCGGATGTCGGCGGGGGCGCCGGTGACCGAGAGCCTGGCGGTCGACTACGCGTATGACGCGGACGACAACCTGGCCTGCATCTCTTCGGCCTCCGCCGGGTGCGCGGACACGGGCTCTGCGCGGACGACGCAGTACGGGTACGACGCGCGGGGCCGTCTGACGACGGTGCAGGTGCAGGGGGACGTGTCGACGGCGCAGTACCTGCCGGACGGGCGCGTCCTGAACATGCAGCACTCGAACGGGAGCCGGGTGGACTACATCTACCACGACCAGGACCCGGGGAGCGGTGAGGTTCACAACCGGGTGTATCGGGTGCGCCACGCGAACGGCTCGGGTCGCATCGCGGAGGCGCGGTACAGGTATCACGCGAACGGGACGGCGCGTGAGGTGATGCGCTGGACGCAGGGGACGGGGTCCTCGACGACGACGTACGACTACGACGCGCTGGGTCGGGTGGTGGACGAGTCTGAGGTCGCGGGGACGGGGACGACGCATCGGACGTACAACTACGGCGGTGGGTACAACCGGATGGGCGAGCAGGTGTTCTCGAACGGGAGCCTGTCGGAGGACTTCGCGTACAGCTACGACGACGCGGACCGGCTGCTTCAGTTCACGGACGCGGTGAGCGGTCAGCAGACGGGTTACACGTACGACAACAACGGGAACACGCTGAGCCGCATGGTGACGGGGAGCCCGAGCTCGGAGGTGCGGTACTCGTACAACGCGTTGGACCAGTTGGTTCAGGTGGAGCAGGGGGTGAGCCCCGGGACGCTGTTGGGCCAGTACGACTACGACGCGGGTGGCCTGCGGATTCGGGAGTGGGGCCCCGGGGGCGACCGGCAGCGGTTCTACGTGGCGGGCCGGGTGCACGAAGAGACGGACATGAGCGGGGGCGGCCCGACGCGGCTGTACCGGTGGGCGATGGGGATGCACAGCCTGGACGTGGGGAGCGAGCGAGGCTTCTATCACACGGACGCGCTGGGCACGGTGATGGCGGTGACGGACGCGTCAAGCGGCCTTGCGGGGACGTGGCGGACGGACACGTGGGGCCGGGTGCAGCCGACGGCGGGGAACAGCGCGACGTTGGGGAGCCAGCGGCACGTGTTCACGAGCCAGGTGAGCGATTCGTCGACGGGTCTGGTGTACATGCGTGGCCGGTACTACGACCCGTCGACGGGGCGCTTCTTGACGCAGGACCGGGCGTCGGGGTCGATGAGCGACCCACGGAGCCAGCATCGGTACCAGTACGCGCACGGTAACCCGGTGAGCCACAGCGACCCGAGCGGGATGTCGACGGTGTTCTACGGTCAGCACGCGGATGGTTCTGCGGGGAGCCTGGCGGTGGGGTTGAGCCACCAGCCGCTGCCGGTGGACTTCCGGGGCTCACCGTATGACACCGGGTACGCATCCTTCGAGGCGAACATTGCGCAGCTGGATGCGGAGATGGCGGTGTTCGGTGCGGAGGTGGAGTACGCGGCTGGGGAGTTCGAGCGGGACACGCACCACGCTTGGAATGACATCCCAGCGTACATCGATGCGTTCAAGGAGGGCGCGAAGCAGGCGTTGATCGACGGTTGGGAGGCCTTGAAGGCTAACCCGAGGGCTGCGATCGTGGAGGGGTTGAAGATCGCGGGCATGGTTGCGTTCACGGTGGCCGCGTATACGGCGGCGGGCATCGTAGCGGGTCCGTTGGGGATCATGGCAGTGAACGCGGCGTTCTTCGGCGTGGACCTGTTGCTCTTGGCCCGGGACGACAAGCTGACGTGGGGGACGGCGGCGATGGCGCTGGGGGCGACGCTGGCGATGAGCGGCGTGAGCCGTGTGATCGGCCGTGTGGGAGGCGCGATGTTCCGTGGGGCGGGTCGCATCATGAGGGCGCCGGCTCGGCTCTTGGTGAGTGTGGCCAAGGCAGGTGCGAAGTTCGGGAGCAAGGCAGTGTCGGGTGTGGGTTCGGTGCTGGCCCGGGTGGGTAAGCCGGTGACGCAGAAGCTGTCTTGGGCAGCGAAGAAGGGGATGGACCTTGCGCGTACGCTGAACCCGAAGCGGTTGGCGGGGCCTGGGCGGAACAAGGTGCCCAGCCGGGGTGGTGGGCATGGTGAAGCGCCGCGAGGTCGCGCGCAGGGCGATGGTGGGACGCCGCACCCGCAGGGTGCGAGGTGCAGCACGGCGTGCTTCACGGGCATGACGACGGTGCTGACGGCGACGGCGGCGGTGCTACTGGCGGACGTGACGGTGGGGATGCGTGTCGCGACGGCGGCGACGCAGGACGCGTCGTCGGCGGCGCAGGCGGAGTTGCTGAGCGGTACGTCGGTGGACGAGACGTGGCAGGTTGTACGGCTGGAGTTCGCGGACCCGAAGCGTCCCGGGGACGTGGTGGAGGTCGAGCTGCTTCGGCCGCAGCGCTGGTTCGCGGAGTACGGTGTGTCTTCTGCGGGGACGCAGGTGCAGTTCCCGGCGAAGGCGGTGCCGGGTGTGCAGGGCTTGGGCACGGTGGTGGCGATTCGTCCGGCGCCGAAGGTGGTGGATGGTCCCGGCCGCGTGGTGCTGATGACGCTGAAGCACACAGACGTGGAGATGTACTCGCTTCGCGTGGAGGAGACGGGTGAGACGTTCGCGGTGACGGGGAGCCACCCGATGTGGTCTTTGGATCGCGAAGACTGGGTGGCGGTGCGTGACCTGTACGTGGGTGAGCAGCTCGAGGGTGTTGCGGGTGGCTCTGGTGGTCGGCGTGTGGGCTGGGATGCGGTGGATGATGGTGGGGGTGGGGCGGTAGAGGCGGAGCCTCCGAGTACGGAGGGTGGTGGCGCGGCTGCTTGGCGGCAGGTGCGTGGGCTGCAGGTTGGGGCGCGGACGGAGAGCGCTCGGCGTGCGGTGACGATTGCGGCGCTGGAGCGGATTCGCGACGGGGCGGTGGTCTACGACCTGGAGGTCGAGGGGGACCACGAGTTCCTGGTGGGCGATGTGGGGCTCCGGGCGCATAATTGTGGCGAACAAGTTCTCCTCGTGGGAGAAGGCAACCTCAGCCACGCGCGTTCCCTGGTTGAGGCGGGCGAGGTCAACCCTCGTCAACTTGTAGCAAGTGTGTACGAGCGGGAACTGTTGGGGGACGCGGCGTCGAACGCCGCATGGTTGCGGCAGCAAGGAGCTACAGTGCGAACGGGCGTAGACGCGACGGACCTGGCTTCCGCCTTTCGCGGCCAGACGTTTGGGGATATTCGGTTCCACTTCCCACACACTGGGCGCGACCTTGCGTCAAATAGGGCATTGTTGCGGGGTTTCTTTGCTAGCGCAGCTTCCCACCTCTCTCCCTCAGGGACTGTGAGCGTGACTTTGAAATCGGGGGCCTACAACTGGTTCGGCTATCTTGAGGGGGCGGCGGCGGCTGGGCTGAGGAGGATTCGTATGCAGAGTTGGAGTTCGGCGACCTACCCAGGTTATAGCACGTAACCACGCGCGCCGGTCGTTTCGCAGACGTCTCTCGTGCCACGACTCATGTGTTTGGACGATGAAGAGTATGGAGAACATCTTGGCGAGGCTACGGAGCTTTCCGGGGTCCGTACTAGTGACGAGTGCTCCGGGCCGAGACTCCAGTTGCGCCGGAGGTCTTGACGATTATTTCGATAGTCGACCATGGCTGGCAAACGACCCAACCTATAGGGGCTTTGTCGAGGTTGTTCGCGAGTTTCAAGCCGGGGATGATAGCGGCTTCTATGTATGGATTGCTCCGATAGAGGATGAGGGCTTCCTCGAGTGCGAGGATGAAGGCTATATCGGCTTCTGTCAGTGTGGGGACCTTGTTGAGGAGATTCACTTATTCTTCGCGTTATCGTTCGGCGCGAATGGGGAGTACCGAGGTGTCTATAGAAGGGTAAAACTGTTTGATAGGGTTGTAATGCCATGGCACTTTTTCTGCCATGGGTTCGATGTCTGGCTTGAAAGGTTTGCTGGTGCCGGAGGCCGTCTATTGTCTGGTGACGAACTTGCGGACATCCATGGGATGCGGAGTGCCGATACTGATTGAGGGGGGCATGACTGAGATTGAAGGACTTTGCCTTGTTGGGGGGTTTGTTTCGGAGAGTGAGGAAGTTAGACTGTTGAGTTGCGTGGATTCCAGTTCTTGGCAAGGGGAGATCAAGCGACGGGTTCAGCACTACGGATGGCGTTACGGCTATCGAACTCGCCACGTAGACGACTCGGCCTACCTCGGACCTCTTCCGGCGTGGATGGAGGCCCTGGCAGGGCAAGTGGCCGGGGTCTGGGACAGCGCGCGAGTTCCAGACCAGGTCATCGTCAACGAGTATCTGCCTGGGCAGGGGATCTCCAGCCACGTTGACGCGCCTTGCTTCGGGCCTATATTGGCGTCGTTGAGTCTTGGTTCCGATACTACGATGACCTTCGGGCGACTCGGCGAGGTCCGGAGTCTAAGGCTCCCATCAAGGAGTCTGCTGGTTCTCGCCGGACCTGCCCGATTCGAATGGACGCACGAGATCGCAGCGAGAAAATCTGACATAGTGGACAACGCTAGAGTATTTCGAGTACGTCGGGTTTCTCTTACATTTAGGACTGTGCATCGCCAAAATGGGTAACCCTGACGAGTCGCGAGGAAGCACAACGGAAGGGTGTGGCTCAGATCCTGATCATGCCGCCACCCGAACCGCCTTCCGCCGAAGAAGGGTGCCACCCATCATGGCAAGCTATCCTGCGGGAGCGTGCGGCCCGTTCTGTCTTTGTCAGGAAAACCACTGCATACCGAGGCCCCGGTAGTCGTAGTTGTAGTCCCCGAGGGCGGTGGGGACGCCGCATGATGTCGTGGAACCGGCTCCAATACTCGTGGCGGTCGCGAGGTAGATGGGCGCGATGCCGCCTCGCAGCCGGAAGAACGGCCCCGGGGTCGCCCGAGCGGACACCCTACCCAGCGCTACCCGAGAAGCGAACCGGTACTCAGAGCGGCGGGGTCCAAGGCCTGAAGCTGAAGTCCGGCAAGAGCACGCGAAAGTCACCTTGCCGAAACGCCGCAGAGGCCTCTCGGTATGCCACCAGGAACCGGCGCCAGCCGTCCCTGAAGGCGAACCAGAGATCAGGGGTGCTTGCGTGACACATCGGCATGGGGCTCCGCTTGGGGTGCTGGGGGGCGTCGAAGGGATCCTGTCTGAGGACGTTGGCCGCGCCGAGGACGCGTCTGCCGCCGCGCTTCTCCGCCAGCTCCTGCCGCCGACGGCGAACCCGCATCGCAAGGGCGGCCGCGTCCTCCTCGGGCGCCGGCAGTTGGGTGACGCGGACCCAGGTGACATCGGTGAAGTCAGCGACGTCCACGTCGTCGTCTCCACGGCGGCGCGCCGCCTCACGGGCCCGCGCGTAGTCGAGCTGGCGGCCCGCTCGAAGCGCTCCTCGGTCCGTCCACGCGGGTCCATGAGGATGCCGGGCCAGTGGGCATCCTCTGTGACGAGGCCGGCCGCCTCTGGGTTGGTGATGGTGTAGGCGATGCAGTCCAGGAGAGCGTCGTGGTCGACGATCTCGGTGGCGGCATAGCACATGAACGCGGCGAGCTGGCCCTGAGCATCAGCCACCACCAGGTGGATGTGGTTCGACATCCGGAGGCGTGCCATGCGCTGCGCTGGTCGCGGCCAACCGCGCGTCCGTCCGGTGGCCGCACGCGCGTCCGGATTTCGGACGCGTGCGATGAGCGGTGGTGCATCCGTTCAGGCGTCGCGTGCGCCCCTCACCCCACTGCGGACAGCGGCGCCTCGTCCTCCTCGGCCCCGTCCGCCGGATCCAGCCACACCGTAGACCCCGGCGACCGCCCCATGATCCGGGCGAGGCGCGCGGCCTGGGGCGGCTCCACCGGGCCCACCAGCGTGAGCAGGGCGTGCTCGCGCCCGAACATCGCGCGGCACAGGCGCATCACGCGCTCCGGGCCGGTGGCCATCAGGTCCGCGTGGCGCTCCTCGTAGCTCACCGGCGCGCCGACGAGCGCGCTCGCGCCGTACCAGCCGCACAGCTCCGAGGGGTCGTCGAGGGCGAACTCGAGGTCGGCGACGTGGCGGTTCTTCGCCCGGCGGAGCTCCGCCGCGGGCACCGGGGTCGCGCAGAGCTCGGCCAGCACCGACCACATCTCGGTCACCGCGGGCACCAGCTTCTGGGGGGCGCACGACAGCTCGAGGTCGAGCGCGCCGCAGTCGCGGTACGCGTCGACCGACACCGCGAGCGAGTAGGCGAGGCCCCGCTGCTCGCAGATCGCCTGCCGGAGGCGCGCCCCGAAGCCGTCGTCCAGCAGGCGCTTCACCAAGAGGAGCGTCCCGAACTCGGGGTGGTTCTCGTGCGGGGCGGGGAAGGAGAGCACCACCGAGACCTGGGCCTCCTCGGTGGGGCGGATGTGGAGCGGGGCCCAGCGGGGCGGGGTGGGCGGCGCGAGCTCGGGCTGGCGCTGGCCCCGGGGCAGGGCCCGGAAGGCCCGGCGCACCACGCTCGAGAGGGCCTCGCGATCGAGGGGGCCGGCGATGACGAGCACGCTGTTGGCGGCGGTGAAGGTCTTCTTGAAGTGGGCGCGGGCCTGGGACTCCTTGAAGCGCTTCACGTTCTCGACCGGGCCGGTGACGCTCATCGCCATCGGGTGCCCGTCCCACAGGGCCTGGCGGGAGAGGGTGTCGATGTCCAGCTCGCGGCCGTCCGCGTCCTGGGTGTCCATGATCTCCTCGAGGATGACGTTCCGCTCGACCGCGAGCCCGGTCATGAGCGGCTCGGTGCACACCTCTGCCAACAGGCGCACCGCCTTCGAGAGGTTGCGGGGGGGCACGGTCATGTGGACGGTGACCGCGTCGCGCTGGGTGAGCCCGTTGATCTCGCCGCCGAGCTCTTCGACCGCGGTGTGGAAGCTGAGGCTGTCGGGGTGCGCCTCGGTGCCGCGGAACAACAGGTGCTCCATCACGTGCGAGAGCCCGTTGGTCTCCTCGCTCTCATACCGAGGGCCCGCGCGCGTCATGAACGATAGCGACGCCGCGTGCACGTGGGGCAGCCGCAGGTAGAGGACCTGTAGCCCGTTGGGGAGGGTCTCCGTGGTCACCTTCAGCACGCCCCGATCGCACCAAG
This sequence comes from Deltaproteobacteria bacterium, assembly GCA_020632995.1. Classification (GTDB taxonomy): domain Bacteria; phylum Myxococcota; class Kuafuiibacteriia; order Kuafuiibacteriales; family Kuafuiibacteriaceae; genus JACKEN01. The sequence continues at coordinate 121,930 of JACKEN010000017.1, forward strand.
GCGGCGGTCGGGGGTCAACCGGCGAAGCCCCAAAGTATTGATTTTCACTTGGGATTTCAGGATTTTCGTTGGCGTCAGGAGGCGGCCCTGGGGGCGGGCTCGACGTCATCGGAAAGGACCGTGATCTTCGCGGGTTGCCGGGCCGGGAGGACCACCCGGAACTCGGTCCCGGCCCCCACCTCGGAGCTCACTTCGAGGGTTCCCCCGTGCTCGGTGATGATCTGCTGGGTTAGCGCTAACCCTAGTCCGGTGCCGGTGAGCTTGGTCGAGTAGAAGGGGTCGAAGATCCGGTCGAGGTGGGCCTCGGGGATGCCGACCCCGGCGTCCCGCACGAAGATCACGAGTTGCGGGGGGGCGTCCGGGGCGTCCTCGCCCTCGAGGCGCGCGCCGAGGGTGAGCGCGCCGCCCTCTGGCATCGACTCCTTGCCATTGCGAACCAGGTTCAGCACCGCCTGCCGGATCTGATCCGGGTCCATCTCCACGATCAGCGGCTCGCCAGGCAGGTTGACGCTCACCGTGACCCCCGCCGCCGCGCAGTCGCGCCGCACGAAGGCCTCGATCGAGGACAACAGCTCGCCCACGTCCTGGCGCCGGGGCTCGGGCCGCGGGAGGCGGGCGAAGCGCAGGTACTCGTCGGTGATCGCGCTCAGGCGGTCCACCTCGCGCACGATCGCCCGGCACAGGGTGCGCGCGGCCTCCGCCTCGCCCTCGTTGGCGGCATCGGCCGCGAGGTCCTCGAGCATCTCGGCGTTGAGGCCGATGCTCGATAGGGGGTTTCGGATCTCGTGGGTCACGTGGGCGCTCATGCGGCCGATCGCGGCCAGGCGCTCCGAGCGGATGAGGGCCTCCTTGGTGCGCACCGCCTCGGTGACGTCCTCGAGCGCCACCACCAGCCCGAGCACGTCGCCCCTCTCGCTCTCGAGCGGGGCCACCGTGACGTCGGCCAACAGCTCGCCCACCGGCACCGCCGCCGCGTTGAAGGTGGCGCCCTGGGCCATGAGGTCTTCCAGCGCGCCCAGCCGCTCGGACAGGGCGGGGGCGAGGGGGAGGGCGCTCAGGGGCTGGCCCCGCACCGCGTCGGGGCCGAGGCCCCAGTGGAGCTCGGCCGCGCGGTTGGTGCTGGTGACCCGCAGGTCGCGGTCGGTCACCACCACCCCGGTGCGGAGGGAGCGCACGATGCTCTCGTGGTAGCGCTTGAGCTCCTCCACCCGGCGGTAGGCGCGCTCGAGCTCGGCCGCCTGCTTGTCGAGCTCCTCCTCGCGGTCCTTCCGGGAGCGGGCCATCAGGCGCAGCTCCTCGGCCAGGGACACCAGCTCGTCGCTCTTGGGGGCGGGCACCGCCTGTTCGTAGTCCCCCCGAGAGATCGCGCGGGCGTAGCGCACGAGGTGGTTGATCGGGGCGAGGGCGCGGCCGGACATGATGCTGAGGACCAGCCCGATGAGGAGGGCCACGAAGGTCATCACCACCACGCTCCACACCGCGGCCCGCTCGTCCTCCTCGGCCCGGTGCACGGCGGCGTCCATCTCGTCGTTGATCAGGTTGTTGAGGGCGAACGTCTGCGCGTTCACCGACTTCTCGACCGCCTCGAGCTCGACCAGGGCGTCGTCGAGGGGCTTACCGTGGGTGACGCGGTCCAGGATCTCGGCCGTGAGCTCGTCCAGGCGCCGGTGGAGGATGCTCATGCGGCTCACCCGGTCGAGGACGCCGCGGTAGAAGCTCGCCTTGCTCGCCACCCCGCGCGAGGTGGGGCGCTTCATCTGCTGCTCGGCCGCGTCCTTGAGCTCCTGCAAGGTGCTCTGCGTGACCTCGGAGAAGTAGTGCAGGGCCGAGCTCAGCACGAGCTCCTTGTTCCTGAGGTCGTGCTCCTCCATGCCGCGGTCGAGGTAGCGGGAGCGGTTCTTCTGGTGGGTCTCGAGGCGGGCGGTGAGCCGGGCGAGGGCGATGTGGCCGTCCTTGATCGTCCTCAGGTCGGCCGCCATCGCCCGGATCTGCAGGACGCTGAAGAACGCCAGGAGGGCGAAGGTCACCAACAGGGCGAGGAACCCGAGGAAGACCTTCGTGCTGAGCGAGAGTCGCACCGAGCCCCAGCGTAGGTCATTGCGCGCACACCTACCAAGCCCGTCTTGTCACCGCCGCCCCCAGCCGGCATGGATGAGCACGTGCGTGCCCTGGCGTTGATCGTGTGGGCCCTCGCCCAGACCCCCGCCGGGCCGCCCCCGGCGAGCGAGGCGGCGCCCCAGGACCCCGGGCCGATCGTGGACCGGGTGGTGGCCCGGGTGGACGACGCGGTCATCACCCTCTCCGAGCTGCGGGCCGAGACCCGGCTCCTGCTCCTCGATGCCCGGAACCCGCTGCTGGCCCTGCAAGCCGAGCTGACCACGCCCCTGCTCACCTCGGTCCTGCGGAGCATGGTGCGCCGGACCCTGCTCCTGGCCGAGCTGCGCCGCCTCCAGCTCCGCGCGGCGCCGGACGAGGACGTGGCCCGCATGGTCCGGCGCTTCGAGTCCCGCTTCGGCAACGAGGCCGAGCTGGCCGCGTTCCTCCACACCATCGGGCTCACCGACCCCGACCCCGAGCTCGACCCGCGCCTCCAGGTGCCCCGCGCCCTGGTGGAGCGGGTGCGGCAGGAGGTAGAGGTGAACCGCTTCCTCGACGTGCGGGTGCGCCTCAACGTGGTGGTGGCCCCGGCCGAGGTGCGGGCCTGCTTCGAGGCGAACCGTGCGCGCTTCCCCGGCCAGTCCTACGAGCAGGTCGCGGCGCAGGTCCGCCTGCGCCTCACCGAGCAGAAGGAGGCACGGGCCCTCGCCGACGTGGTGGAGCAGCTGGAGTCGCGGGCCCGCATCCGGCTCGAGCCGCCCTTCGACGCGCCGGAGAAGGCCGCGGCCGAGGACGACAAGCTGGGTTTCAGCTGCCCGGAGACGGTGCGCGGCTACCTCGGGCCGCAGGAGCCGGCGCGGTGATCGCGCGCCGCGCGCGCGCGGACGAGGCGGCGGCGCTGGCCGCGCTGGCCGCGCTCGCCCACGTCGAGGGCTGGAGCACCGAGGCGCTCGCGAAGGCGGCCACCGAGCCGGCGTGGGGCCTGTGGGTCCTGCCCGACGCGGTGGGGCCGCGGGGCTTTGCGCTGGTGCAGGTGGTGGCGGACGAGGCGGAGCTCCTGCTGATCGCGGTGCGGCCCGAGGCGCGGCGGAGCGGCGCGGGGCGCGCGCTCTTCGAGGCGGCGCGACGCCAGGCGGTGGCGGAAGGGGCGGAGGCGATGTTCCTCGAGGTGGCGGCGAACAACCACGCGGCGCTCGCGTTCTACGCGGCCTTGGGGTTCTCCGAGGTGGGCCGGCGCCGGCGCTACTACGCGGACGGGCAGGACGCGGTGGCGATGCGGGCGGATCTGGGCTCCGGCAAAGGTCCGTTGCCACCCTCTGAGGCCGCGCCGTAGGCTGATGGGCGTCGATGTCGGGCGCGCGCCACCTCCTGTTCGTCACCCTCCTGCTGGGCGCCGCCGGCTGCGGCGGCTTCGAGCGCAAGCCGATCGACGGGGGCACCACCAACCCTGACGCGGGCACCGAGAGCGACGCCGGCTACAACGGCATGCCCTCCGGCGCCATCCAGGTCCGCACGGTGCTCGATGGCGACACCATCATCGTCGGCGCCAACGCCACCGTCCGCACCCCGGACGGGCAGGCCATGGACGGCACCAAGATCCGGCTCATCGGGATCGACTCCCCGGAGATCGCCCACGCCCCGGATCCCGCCGACTGCTGGGGCGACGAGGCCCACGAGTTCACTCGCGGCCTGGTGGGCGGGCGCATCGTCACCCTCGACTACGATCCGCTCCACTGCGCGCCGCCGGGCGCCGTCACCGGCTGCCGCGACGACTACGGCCGGCTCCTCGCCTACGTGATCATCGGGGAGAAGACCCTGAACCAGGAGCTGCTCTCCACCGGGAACGCCCGCGTGTTCCGCGGGGCGCGCTTCCAGCACCGCGACACCACGCTCTACAACGCCCTCGAGGCCGAGGCGAAGGCCGCCGGGCTCGGGATGTGGTCGTGTCCGTAGGCGAGACGCCAGCCGAGGACACCTTCACCCTGGCGGTGCTGGCCGGCGGGCGAGGGGAGCGGCTCGGCGGGCGCGTGAAGCCCCTTGCCCAGCTGGACGGCGAGACGCTCGCCGAGCGCATCCTGCGCGTGCTCGGGCCCGAGGCGAAGGAGACCTTCCTCGTCGCGCCCGCCCGCCTCACCGGGCGGCTGGCCGAGCTGGCCCTCGTGGTCGAGGACCCGGGCGAGGGCCCCGGCCAGGCGGTGTACGCGGCGGCGCGGCTCGCCCAGGCCCCGTGGTTGTTGGTGGTGGCAGGGGATCACGTCGCCCCCTGTCCAGCCCTGCTCCGGCGCCTGTGGGCCCAGCGGCAGGGGGTGGACGCGGTGGTGGTCCGGGCGGAAGGCCGCTTGCAAGGCACCTACGCCCTGTTCCGTCGGGACGCGGTCACCGCGCTCGATGCCCCCGGGCCGCGCAGCCTGCGCGAGATCTTCAGCGCGGTGCGGGTGCAGGAGGTGTCGGAGGACGCCCTCTCCGACGAGGAGCGGGCCGCCCTGCAGGACGTGGACACCCCGGAGGACGCCGCCCGCTTCGGTATCTCCCTGCCTCCCCCCGAGCGCTGACTGTCCCAGTTGGGACAGGTCTCGGGTCCTTGGCCGGCCCAGGTTGCGGTCGGGCCCGGCCCTCAGGATGATGCGACCTGGATGCTGCGACCGGACCTCGCCCCGCTGGACGCCTACCTCGGCGACGCGGCAAGCCTCAGCGAGGCCGAGTTCCTGGAGCGCTACCCGTACCCGGTGCTGGTGATTCAGGAGCCCTCACCGGATGTGATGTCGCGCATACGGCGGCCGGAGACGGTGATCCAGGAGGTCCGCACCATGACCTTCGACGTGGACATCTCCCGCACGAACCTGGGCGCGAGCCTCGACGCGCTCTGCCTGCAGGCGAGGCCGAGGCGTGGCGTGGCCTCCAACCGCGTGTCGATGGGGCGCTCCCCCGACGCCGACGTGGTGCTCCTCGACGAGAGCGTGTCCCGCTTCCACGCGGAGCTGTCGTGGGGCGCGAGCAAGGAGCGTTGCGTGGTCACCGATCTCGGGGCCAAGAACGGGACCTTCGTGGATGGGGTGCGCCTGTCGGCCCACGTCCGGGCGGAGCTCTTCAGCGGGTCCGCGGTGACCTTCGGGTCGCTCGCGGCGCGCTTCTACTCGCCCTCGGGGTTCCTGGCGTGGCTGGTGGCGGGGGCGCCGCGCTCGGGCGCGGCGCCAGCGTAGCGGTACGCTAGTAGACGCCGATGTAGCTGCGCCACAGGTCCAGGCTCTGCGCGCTGGTGGTGGTGCAGTTCACCGAGCCGTCGATCTGGACGCTGTGACCGGTGAGGAAGGCGGTCATCAGGGTGTTGTACGCGTTGCGCGCGGTCACCGCGTTGTGCCCGTAGGGGGCCTCGGTCCGTCCGCCGTTGATGATGATCCACCGCGTGGTCGGGGTGCTGTTGGTGTAGCAGGTGGAGTCCTCGAGCCGGAACTGGAAGCGGGGCTGGTTCCCGTTCGTCGTGAGCTCGGGGTAGGTCCCCACGAAGGTGACCCGGCCCTTGATCCAGGCGGCCTCGGCCGCGGAGGCGAAGCCGAGCGAGAGGACGAGGGCGAGGGAGGCGATGGTTCGGTTGATGATGGTCTTCATGTCAAGTTCTCCTGCAAGGTTGGGCCGAGCTCACCAGGCGTTGCTGATCTCGGCGGTGTAGAGGTCCCAGAAGTCGTCGCTGAGGGTGAAGGTCGCTCGGCTCCACATGCCGTTGAGCGAGCTGGTGGCGTCGGAGGAGCCGCCGTAGCCCCCCCGGAACCGGGCGGTGGACCAGGCGTGCTCGCCCGGGTACCACTGGGAGAGCGAGCCGACGAAGCGGCTCTCCGGGTGGGCCTCGGGCTCCCCCACGTTGTTGAAGGGCAGGCCCTCCGAGGTGCAGTCGCGGTTGAGGCAGGCCCAGAAGTTGCGGCCGTTCCCGTTCACGTCGTCGTTGCACCACCAGTCGCTGTAGATCGAGTCCTCCCCGTCGTTCCAAGGGCCGGAGTATTGGTGGTGCTTGCTGGCCGAGAAGAAGACGTACGGGAAGTAGATGCCTCCGGAGTCCGTCCAGAGCATCGGGAAGCCCTCGGGCAGCGACGAGACCGGCGTGAACCTGCCGGGCACGAAGGTGAGCCAGTGCCCCTCGTCGCCGATCGCGACCGCGCGTCGCCCCTCGGGCAGGAACCAGGTGCGCCCGCCGTCGGTGGAGGTGAGGTTCACCGTGATGCCCTGGTTGTCGCCGACGTGGGTGTCGTCGCAGAAGCCGCCCGAGGACGGCCCGTAGCCTCCGTCGAGGGCCCACAGGAACACGTACTTGATGATGATCTTCAGCTCGGCGCACCCCACGCCCACGCAGCCGTTGGGCCTGACCTGGAAGAGCGTGATGGGCTCGTAGATCCGGGTGGCGCTCTCCGCCGAGTCGAACACGAAGTAGGGCTTGAAGTGCTCGGCCAGCTGGTCCTCGTACGCGTCGATGAGGAAGTCCTGGTCCTGATCGCCGTCGCCGAGGGCCGGGCCGGCGAAGATCCGGGTCGGCAGCGTCAGGGGCCCACGGGTGTACTGCACCGAGGGGATGATGGGGATGGCGAGGGCGGGCGAGGCCACCGCCGCCAGGCCCACGGCGAGCGCAATCGTGCTTGCGAGTTTCATGTCAACTCTCCTTTCTAGAGGCGGGTGAAGCCGATGGTCGGCGCCGACCACATGCCGGCGAAGCGCAACAGGAGCCCGTCGGGGTATGCGGTGGTCACCCGGAGCAGGCGCCCCGCCGCGGTCTGCGCGATGTGCTGCTCCTGGTAGGGCCCGAGGAACGCGCCGTGGCGGGCGCTCAGGTTGCTCACCGAGGTGGCGTTCCAGATCGCGGAGATCCGCGGGCCGTTGTCCTGGTAGCCGTCGAGGTACGCGATGTGCCGCCCCGCCGCCGCCTGGCGCTGGAACTCGGCCTGGTACTCGCTCGGGCTGAGCCCCGACCACGCCGCGAAGCCGCCCACCGCGGTCTGGTCCCACAGCGCGGTGACCACGAGGCCGCTCGAGGTGCGGGTGAAGACCAGGTTCACCGGCCGGTAGCCCGACCTCGCGAAGGCCGAGTACAGGCTGTTGTGCACCGACACCGAGACAGCGTGATACTCGAGCCACGCGCTGCCGCTCTTCTGCTCGAACAGGGTGGCGTAGCGGAGCTGGGTCCCGTCCAGGTACGCGTCCACGTGGGTGAGGCGAAAGCCGCGGGCCCGCATGTCGGCCACCCGGGCCTCGTACGCGGCCTGGTCCATCCCGTGGTCGGCCCGCCAGGGGTACGGGCTGCCGCGGGTGAAGATCGCGTTCACGTAAGGGAAGTTGACGCCGAGGAACGGCAGGCTGCTGACGTCGACCCAGGTGGGGCGGTAGCCCTCGGCCACGAAGTCCTCGAACACCGCCTGGTACTCGCTGATCGGGACCTGCCGGATCACCCGCTGCCCGTC
>JACKEN010000018.1 GCA_020632995.1 Deltaproteobacteria bacterium
AAGGGGCCTCCGTTGAATTCACTTCGGCTCTACGGCCATGCGGCATATGCTCCGCGCGCCATGGCCTCCCGTGACGCGTTCGCGAGCCCGCAGGCGGATGGCGGGATCCTGAAGAGCGCGCCGCCGCGGCCCGAGGACGTGATGGCCGCCTACGAGGGCAGCGGCCGGGGCCGCGAGACGTGGCGCGTCTCGCTCACCGCGGAGCGCCTCTTCTTCCAGGTGGAGGAGACCGAGGAGTGCCTGGCCATGGACCGCGCGGGCTTCGTCGGCAGCACCCGGGTCGGCGTGCTCTCGAGCAGCCGCGTCGCCCTGATGCTGCGCGCGCCCGAGCACCGCGTGGTGAACCTGCCGCGCGCGGCGCTCGACCACATCCGCACCTGGCTCGGGCCGGAGCGGCTGAAGCAGTACCAGGCCCAGGTCCTGCGCGCCGGCTGGACGTCCACCGTCCTCGTCGGCCTCCTGTTCCTGGTGCCGGTCGGGCCCGAGGGCTGGTTCAGGTACCTCGGCGCGGCCGCGGGGTTGCTGCTCGTCATCGCCGGCGCCCTCTCACGCTTCGCGCCGACCCGCGCCGCGTTCCTCCTGCGCGCGGCGGGCTGGGCGGTGCTCGCGGCGGCCTTCGTCCTCGACGTGGCGGAGGGGGGCCGCACCCGCTGGCTCCTGATCCTGGTCGGCATCCTCGTCTATTCAGTAGCGCGGTACCTGCGGTGGTACGGCTTCTTCGCCGGGCGCTTCGGCGAGCCCGCCCCCGTCCCCGACTCCCAGGACCTCGGCGAAGACTCGCTGGGCTGACGACGGGGTGGCGGCGGTCACGCGCTGGCCGAGGCGGTGTCGCCTCGCCATAGTGACCGCATGGATGGAAATGCGGCCCGGAGGTCACTTCGGTGCCTGGCCGCGGCCCGCGGCGGGGCGCGCGCGCTCGAGGCGGTCGGGCTCCTCATCACCCTCGGCGCCTGCGCCGCCGCGAGCGGGGTCACCCAGGGCGCGGCCCCGAGAGCTGCAAGCGGAGTTGCGGATCCCGGAGGGGCCACGCCAGGGCCCGGCGGCTACGGTCGGGAGACGGTCACGGTCGATCTGGTGGCGGCGGCGCTGGTGGGGGCGGGGTTCGCGGCGGACTCGGACGGCCTCGTCGTGGGTGGGGCGGCGCTCTACCTGGGGGGCGCGCCGATCATCCACCGCCTGCACGGGCAGCCTGCGCGATCGTGGAAGAGCGTCCTCATGCGCCTGCTCGCGCCGACGCTGGCCGGCGGCCTCGGGTACGGGGTGGGGCACCTGTATGGCAGGGCGACTTGCGAGCCGGCCGAGCGCGAAGGCGGCTGCCCCGGCCAGCACGCGGTCGGGGTGGGGGTGGTCGCGGGGCTCGGGGCGCTGATCACGGTGACCGTGGTGGACGCGCTGTGGCTCGCGGAGCCCGCTCCGCCGCGCACCACGTCGGTCCCGCTGCAGGTGGCGCCGATCGCGACGCCGGCCGGGTTCGCGGTGGTCGGCCGTTTTTGAGCGCGCCAGGTCGGGCTGCAGGGCGATATGCAGGGTGGCGATGGTGGTCAGGTGGGGATCGAGGGGCGTGGCCCTCGTGGCGCTCGTCGCGAGCACGGGATGCGGCGTGATGTTCCAGGCCGCGGGCGGCTTCACCGAGAAGCAGCAGCGCGAGGCCACCCGGACCCGTGAGGTGCGCCTGTCTGGGGTGCCCGAGGGTGCGGTGGTGCAGCGCCGGGACGAGCTCGGGACGCACCCGCTCCTGGATCCCCGGCGGGATCCCGTCACCTACCGGGTCCGGGAGACGCTGGAGGTCCCGCGCTCGAGGACGCCGCTCTACGTCGGGATCGCGGTGGACCTGGCGCTCACGACGGCCGCGGCGGTGGCGGCGGTGGCCAACGACGAGAACGACGAGGTGCGGCTCCCCCTGGGCTACACCGCGTTCTACGCCGGCATGTGGACCGCCGCCGACATCATCGCGGCGCTGACCTACGCCCGCACCCAGGAGCCGAAGGTTGTGGCGACGGAGCCGCTCGAGGACGCGCAGGTGTCCTACGTGGTCCGGCTCGGGGACGAGGTCCGCACCGCGACCCTCGCCGCGGTGTGGCAGGACGAGGCGGTCTTCGACTTCCAGACCGCGCCGGACGCGCGCGCACCGGGTGAGGCGCGGCTGGCGGCGGTGCCCCCGGTGCCGCCTCGCCGCTTCACCCTGAGCGCCTCCGCGCCCCGCCCGCCGCCACCGGAGCGCTGGTATGGCTGGCAGCTGATCCCCATGGACGTGCTGGCCATCGCGGGCGTCATCGCGGGGTTCACGCAGGACAAGTCCGAGCTCCTGGTGGGGGGCATGGCGCTGTACGCGCTCGGGCCACCCGCGGCGCACCTCGCCCACGGTCGCTACGCGCAGGCGGGGGGCAGCCTCGGGCTCCGGGTGGTGGCGCCGATCACCGCGATGGGGGTGGGCGCGCTGGGTGGCCTGGTCCTGAGCCCCATCCTCACCTGCCGGGACGACGTGGGGGGCTGGTGCACGCTGGGGAGCGTCGTGGTGGGCGGCGCGGTGCTGTCAGGCATCGTGGCGTTGATGGTCCCCGTGCTCGATGCCTCGGCCCTGGCCTGGGCCCCCGACGATCGCGAGGAGGAGCCCGCGCAAGTCGACTTGCTCCTCGCCCCCGGGGCCACCTCCGACGGGACCTTCACCCTGGGGTTGGCGGGGCGGTTCTAGCCGGCGGCGGCGAGCGGTGCAGCCGGGTCGGCCGACGGGGCGGGGGCCTCGGGGGCAGAGGTGAGCCGCTCTGGCGCGTAGGCGCGGGCCCAGAGCGCGCGGTAGCGGCTGAGCTCCTCCGACCAGCGCTGCTCGGACCAGCCCAGCAGCGGCGCGACCTCCTGCTGGATCCGACCCAGCGCCGCCTCGCCGCCTCGAGGGAGCAGGAGGCCGAGGCGGGTGCGCCGGAGCATCAGGTCGTCGAGGTGCACCACCTGCTCGTGCGCGGCCGACCAGCGGGCCTCGGCGAAGGTGAACGCGGTGCCCCCGATCGGCTCCAGGGCGTCGGCTGCCTCGGCCAGCAGGTCGGGGGCGTGGCGACCGAAGCGGCCGAGGATCCGCTCCGGCAGGTCAGCCTGCGGAGCGGTCGGCGGGGTGGCCGCGGCGCGAGGTGGCGCGGGGAGCCAGGCCGCGGCCCGGCGGAGGGCGCGGCGGGCCATGAAGTCGAAGGTGGTCAGCTTGCCGCCAGAGACGCTGATCAGGTTGGCGTCGGTGAGGACCTTCGAGTCCCGCGGCTCCTTCGAGGGGTTGGCGAGGCCGTGCCCGACCACCGGCCGCACCCCGGCCTGGGTGGCGATCACGTCCGCGGGCCCGAGGTCCAGGCCGGGGAAGGCCTTCTTCGCGGCGTCGAGGATGTACTCGCCCTCCCACGTGGTCATGTACGGCTCCTTCACCAGGTCGCCGTGGTGGTCGAGGTCGGTGCAGCCCACCAGGGTCACGCCCTCCCACGGCACCGCGTACAGGGTGCGGCCGTCGCGGACGCTGGGGAAGATCACCGCGGAGGGGAGGGGCAAGCGGTCTTGCGCCAAGAAGAGGTGGCTCCCGCGCAGCCGCCGGATGATCGGCGGGTGCCCGAGCGGGCGGCGCAGCTCATCGACCCAGGCGCCGGTGGCGTTCACCACCACCTTCGCGTTCACGACGAACGCCTCCCCGGTCTCGGCGTCCTCGAGCTGCACCGCGTGGATGCGCCCGGCCGCGTCGCGCTCGAAGCCCCGCACCCGGGTGTAGTTCCGCGCCACTCCGCCCAGGTCGGTGGCCTGCTGGATGATCCGGAGCACGAGGCGGGCGTCGTCGGTGCTGCCGTCCCCGTACACGAAGCCGGGGCGCCCTCGGGTGTCGAGCCCGGGGATCAACGCGCGCAAGGCGTCCTTCGAGAGGTAGCGGTGGTTCCGCCGGCCGGCCATCGCGTCCCAGAGCAGGAACATCAGCTTGATGCCGAGCCGGACCGGGAGGCCGCCCCAGGGCTGGGGGAGGGCGAAGTCGATGAGCCGCACCAGCCCCGGGAGCTCGGCCAACAGGCGCTCGCGCTCTCGCACCGAGTGAAAGGAGGTCCTGAGCTGCCCCTGGGCCACGTAGCGCAAGCCACCATGCACGAGCTTCCCCGAGCGGCTCGAGGTGCCCCACGCGAAGTCCTGCTGCTCCACCAGGAGCACCCGGTAGCCGAGGGCGGCGGCCCGCCGGAACACCCCGGCGCCGGTGATCCCGCCCCCGATCACCACCATGTCCCAGTCTCGCTCCAGCCCCCCGCGTGTCATGACACCTCCAGCGCGGCCAACAGCGCCGCGAACCACCCGATGCTGTACTGCATGGCCTCGGCGGTGACGGCGGCCGCCGCCTCCGCGTCGTGGGCCATCGCCGCCCGCTGCAGGCCCTCATAGAAGCGGCGAGAGGCCGCGCGGTTCTCGGGCGCCCCGAAGTAGCCCACCGAGAGGTCCTCATAGGGCGGGTCCATGCTCTTCACGATCAGGTGGAAGAGGGGGTTCGGCGAGAGCAAGGTGAGTTGACGGTTCACGTACCAGTCGAAGCGCGCGAAGGTCTCCGCCTCGTCGGGGAGGGCGGCGCTCTCGGCCAGGGCCGCCACCACCCGGGCGGGGTTGGTGCGGACCGCGCCGCGCGCGGCGTCGGGCATCAGGAGCGCGCGGACCTCGAGCATGTGCACCACCAGCTCCTGCGCGTACTTCGAGCCGGTCCGCAGGATCGGCCCGAGGGTGTTGAGGGTGCCGGTGCGCCGGTAGTCGAGCACCAGGTTCCCCACCCCCTTCTGCGACGCGATCCATCCGTCGCGCTCCAGGCGCTGCAGCGCCTCGCGCAGGGTGGGGCGGCCCACCTCGAGGGCGGCGGCCAGCTCGCGCTCCAGGGGGAGCGGCCGGCCGGTCGGGTAGGTGCCGTCCAGGATGCGGCGGATGATCGCGTCCTCCACCTGGTCTGAGCGCCGGGGTGCGCGGGGATCTGTATTCGGGAGGCTGTCAGCAGGTAGGACCATCTATTGGCTCAGGTCTTACCTGTTACCGGTCAGGTCAGACCTGAGTCAAGGGTTGACCCGGTGTGATGGGGGTCAAACCCCCGGATAGAGCCAGGTGAGTGCGCCGTCGGGGGTCGCCACGTCCATAACCTCCACGATCTCGCGGGCCTGGCGCTCGTCCTGCTCGGGGGGCTCCCAGAGGTCGCTCGCGAGCTCGAAGACCTCCATCGGGACCTCCATCGCGAACGTCTCGCCCCGGGCCGCGTTCCTGCGGGCGACCCGGGCGCGGCGCTCCTCCCTCGGGGCGTCGAGCAGGAAGACGGTGAGGGGGTGCGCTGTGGCGTCGACCTGTTGGTAGAAGCGGGCGCGCTCGTCGCGGCGGATGAGGCCGACCTCGAGCACGACCTCGGTGCCGGCGTTCAACGCGCGCACGGCGGTGTCCCAGATCTGGCGGAGGCAGCGGTCGCGGCGCTCCAGGTACCAGGCCACCCGGCCCTCGGCCGGGCGCTCGTCCGCCCCGTAGAGGGTCGCCATCCAGGCGTCGAGGTTCATGTCCACCGCGCCGCGGCGCTGCCGGAGGTGGGTGACGAAAGTCGACTTGCCGGCGCCCACGGGGCCGATGACGAGAGAGAGGCGTGCCACTCAGGGACGTTGGTGGGCGGGGGGGCGGGCGTCAAGGGCGCTACAGCTTTGGGGTGGCGAGCGGCGGGGCGGGGCAGTACGTTCGGGCACCGTGAGCGAGCAAGGGACCCCCGCGGTGGGGATCATCATGGGGAGCATCTCCGACTGGGAGACCATGCGCCACGCGGCGGAGACCCTGGCGCGCCTCGAGGTGCCCTACGAGCGGCACATCGTGAGCGCCCACCGGACCCCGCAGCGCCTGTACGAGTACGCCGAGACCGCGCGCGGGCGCGGGCTCAAGGTGATCATCGCGGGGGCGGGCGGCGCGGCCCACCTGCCGGGGATGACGGCGGCGATGACCCCGCTCCCGGTGCTCGGGGTGCCGGTGGAGTCCAAGACCCTGAAGGGCGTGGACTCCCTGCTCTCCATCGTCCAGATGCCGGCCGGGGTGCCGGTGCCGACCCTGGCCATCGGCCGCGCGGGGGCGGTGAACGCGGCGCTGTCCGCGGCGGCCATCCTCGCGCTGATGGATCCGGCCCTCGCCGAGCGCCTCGACGCCTTCCGGAAGGAGCAGACCGAGACCGTGCTCCAGACCGAGCTGCCATGAAGACGCTGGAGGGCACCACGGTCGGGATCCTGGGCGGCGGCCAGCTGGGGCGGATGGACATCCTGGCCGGCCGAAGGCTGGGGCTGCGCTTCTGCGTGTACGAGCCGGCGCCGGGGGCCACCGCAAGTCGGGTTGCAGATGAGGCCTTCGCGCACGGCTACGAGGACACCGAGGCCCTGGCCCGCTTCGCGGCCGCGGTCGACGTGGCGACCCTGGAGTTCGAGAACGTGCCGAGGGCGGCGGCGGAGCTGGTGGCGGCGCAGGTCCCCTTGCGCCCCAACCCCCACGCGCTCTCGGTGTGCCAGCACCGCTCGCGCGAGAAAGCCTTCTTGGCCGAGCACGGCTTCCCGTGCGCGCCCTTCGAGGTGGTGGGCGACGCCACGGCCCTGCCCGAGGCGCTGGCCCGGGTGGGGACCCCGGCGGTGGTGAAGACCGCGGCCTTCGGCTACGACGGCAAGGGGCAGGTCAAGGTGCCGGACCTCGAGGCCCTCGACCCGGACGCCATCTGGGCTGCCCTCGGCCGGCCCCACGGGGCGGTGGTGGAGCGCTGGATCCACCACCAGGGCGAGGTCTCGGTGGTGTGCGCTCGGGGCGTCGACGGCAAGACGGCTTGCTTCCCGATGGCCGAGAACGTCCACGTGGACCACATCCTCCACATGTCCATCGTGCCGGCCCGGGTGCCGGAGGCGGTGCGGGAGGAGGGCGAGGCCCTCGCGGTGCGCCTGGCCGAGGCCCTCGATGTCGTGGGCCTGCTCGCGGTGGAGCTCTTCGTCACCGATGCGGGCCTGCTGGTGAACGAGATGGCCCCGCGGCCCCACAACTCCGGGCACTACACCCTCGAGGGCTGCGCGGTGAGCCAGTTCGAGCAGCACATGCGGGCGGTGGTGGGCCTGCCCCTCGGGGACCCGAGCCTGCTCACCCCGGTGGTGATGGTGAACCTCCTGGGCGAGCTGTGGGCCGACGGGGAGCCCGACTTCGCAGGGTTGCTTGCGGACCCCTCGGTGGCCCTGCACCTGTACGACAAGGGCGCCGCCAAGAAGGGCCGGAAGATGGGGCACTTCACGGTGCGGGACCGGGAGCTCGGCGCGGCGGTGACGCGGGCGGAAGCGGCGTTTCTGCGCTTGAAGGGCTGAACCCCGGAGCCCCAGGAATGCGTCTGCCGGGGGTGCTGTTGCTGGGGCGACGCCACCGGGCCTCGCCGGTGCGCGAAGGAGTGCCCCGATGATGAAGTCCGTGATCTTCGGCGTGGCCCTGGCCGCGCTCGCCACCCCCATGGTCGGCATCGCCGCCACCCCCGCCGCCCCGGCCAAGGTGGTGGTGGACCTCACCACCGGGGACCTGCCGAAGCTGAAGGCGCGGCTCCTCGAGGCGCTGCCCAAGCTGAAGGCCCACTACGCCAACAAGGGCAAGGCCCTCGACGCGGTGGTGGTGGTGCACGGCGAGGCCTACCGCTTCTTCCTGAAGGACCTCGAGGGGACGCCGTATGCGAGCGAAGCTGGCCTGCGGGAAGCGCAGGCCGACCTGCACAAGCGGATCGACGCGCTCCGGGCGGAGGGGGTGCGCTTCGAGGTCTGCAGCGTGGGGATGGGCCGGCTGGGGCTGAAGCCCGAGCAGCTCCAGCCCGGGGTCGGGGTGGCCGCGAGCGCGGTCATCGCGCTCATCGACTGGCAGAACGCGGGCTACGCCTACGTGCCGGTGCATTGACCCAGACCGCGGATCGACCACGATCGGAAGGGCCCATTCGACTGGTGCAGTCGCCTACGCTGCGGCGGGGGTGGAGGCGCGGGGCTTGGGCTTTTGGCCCTGGGCCGAGAGGAGCCCCTCGGCGAAGGTGGCGGCGACCCCCATGATGGTGTGCTGGGGGTTCACGCCCAGGGTGGTGGGCAGGGCGGCGGCGTCGGCCACGTAGAGCCGCTCGTAGCCGTGGACCTTGCCGGTGCCGTCCACCACCGAGCGCGCGGGGTCGGCGCCCATCACCGCGCCCCCGAACAGGTGCGAGAGGACCGCGACGTAGTTGCGGGGCTCGAGCGAGGCCTCGAGGATCTTGTCGATCTCGTCGGCCTTCAGCTCGTAGGGGAGGCCGAAGATGCCCGGCACCACCGCCTTGGCGCCCGCCGCGATGTGGGTCTGGGCCACGATGTGCAGGCCCTTCCTGAGGCGCTCCATGTCGCGGCGGTTGAAGCTGTAACGCACTACGGGCTTACCGAAGAGGCCTGGGCGCACCGAGCCCACGGACTCGGCCCGCACCGCGTGGACCCACATCGCCATGTGCCGGTAGCGGGACAGGCGCCGGGTGAGCTCGGCCCCGCCGCCCGCAAGGCGGCTTGCCACCATCTCGGGCGGGATGGCCAGGGTCTCGAGCTTGAGGCCCGGGTTCTCGCGGAACGCGGTGGAGGCCCAGCCCTGGGTAGCGCCGATGTTCATGTCGACCGGGTCGTCGAAGAGCCCGAAGACGCCGGTGCCGGGGTGCGAGCGGAAGTGCTCGCCGAGGGCGGGGCTCTTCACGCCGGAGCGCATCAGGATGAGCGGGGTGTGTACGGCGGAGGCCGCTACCAGCACCGCCTTGGTGGCGCGGACGAAGTAGCGCGCGCCCTTCTTCTTGGTGGCGGGGTGCACGAAGCGCCCCTCGACCCCCACCGCGGTGCGGCCCTCGATGCGCACCCGCTCCACCGGCGCGCAGGACAGGATCTGGCCGCCCAGGCGCTGCACCTCGGGGATGTAGGTGATGTTGGTGCTCTGCTTGCGGCGGCCGCGGCAGCCCTGCAGGCACTGCCCCTCGCCCTGGCAGTGCTTCACGTAGCGCCGCATCACGTGGCTCTCGTAGCCCACCTTCTCGGCCCCGATGATCGCGAGGCGGTTCGAGTGGCCGCGGGCGCGCTCCGGGACCTCCTCGACCGAGAGCTCGCGCTCGATCTGATCCTGGTAGCGCCACACCGAGTCGGCCAGGCCGTCGATGCCGTGGTCCTTCTTCCAGCTCTCGAAGATGTCGCCCGGGGTGCGGACGCAGATCGCGCTGTTGATCACCGTGGTGCCGCCGACCGCGCGGCCCTGCACCACCGGCCAGAAGGCGCGGCCCGAGGTGATGAGGGTGCCCCAGTCGTCGAAGAGATCACGCAGGCCGGCGTAGGCGGTGGACGGGTAGTCCTCGGGGTCGCGCCACGGGCCGGCCTCGACCACCACGACCTTCGCGCCGCCGCGGGCCAGGGTCACCGCGGCCATCGCGCCGCCGGCGCCGGAGCCCACCACCACGTAGTCCGCCTCGAGCTCCACCGCGGGGCCGGGGGGTTGATAGGCGAGGTGGCTCATGAGGCCCTCCAGGTGCCGGGGTCGGTGGCGTAGGGCGGCAGGGCCAGGGCCTCACGCACGCTGTCGTGGCCGCCCCAGCAGAGCCCGGCCGCGAACTTGGCGATGAAGGCCACCTGCCGGATCAGGTACGAGCGATGGGTGGAGAGCTTGAAGGCGTAGCGGTCGCGCGCCCTGGCCGACAGCAGGAAGGCGGGCAGGGGGATGCCCACCACCACCACCGGCAGGAGCTGGAACGCGAAGCCCGCCGCCACCATACCCCACCACAGGCGTCCGCAAGCTTCCTTGCTGATTCGGGTGATGAAGAGATCGGGGGCGCAGTCGGCCACCCCGGGGAGCCCCGCCTCGGCGGGGAGCATGGCCTCCATGGCGGAGCGTACGAGCCAGCGAAACACTTCGGTCTGGACCTCCTGAAGGGGGTCCTATCATCTCCGACCGGCGCGTCGGAATCAACCCGATGACCGAGCCTATTGGGGGTTGGCGAAGAGCCCGCAGCGGACGAAGTCCGCGCTGAGCTCGGCGGACTGGCCGGTCTTGGACAGCCGCACCACCATCACGGTGGAGGTGGCGACCTCGTCCTCGATGGTGGCGAGGGCGGTGTCGGTCTCGGTCGCGCTGACCACCTCGACCCCCGCGCCGTCGAGGAGGGTCACGGTGAGGCCCTCGATCCCGGAGCCCATCGCCCGCGAGCCGCACACCACGGTCACCGTCTCGCTGAGGGTGGGGGTGATGCGGAAGTTGTCCTCGTCGCCGTCGGGCAGGTGGGCGAGCACGAAGTTGGCCCGGTCCATCTGCTCGGCGCGGGTCACGAGGGCGCGGGGCTCGGCGGTCTCGAAGGTGTCGTTGGGCTCGACCTCGGGGTCGTTCTCACCCGCCACGAAGAATTTGATCACGTAGAAGTCGTTCGCCCCCGCCGCGCCGGCGGGGTGCTTCACGAAGAGCAGGAACTCGCCCGGGTCGGTGGCGGGGCCGAAGGTGCCGCCCTCGGCGTCGAGGGTGACCCGCGCGATGAGGTTCACGCCGGTGGCGTCCGTCAACCAGGCTTGCCCCACCGTGTTGGTGCTGCCGTAGCCGTCGGTGCCGCCCGGCATGATCTCGAACTGCAGGTGGCCGCCCACGCCGTCCGGGCCGACCTGGATGCGGAACACGTCCACGTCGTTGGCGTCGGCGAAGGACCCGCAGATCAGGCCCGCGGTGCCGCTGAACTCCGCCGCGATCGCGCTCGCCGCGTCGTTGCCCGCCTCGGTCTCCACCGTGGTGCCGGCGCTCGCGCCGTCCACCGTCAGGGCGAAGACGGTGTACGTGAACATGGGGTCGCCCTTCGGGGTCTCGCCGGCCCAGTCCGACCACTCAAGGACCTCGATGTAGTAGCGGCCGTCGGCCGGCAGCCGGTAGATGATCTCGGAGTTCACGTTGACGCGCGGCAGGCTGTCGTCGTTCTCCGCCACCTGGTTGCGCTCGGCGTCGAAGAGCCGGATGACGGTGTCGATCCGGTCGCCGGTGTTGGTGAGATAGGACGTGGTGTACACGCGGACGAACGTCCCCGCGGTGCCCTCGAAGGAGTAGTAGTCCCGGTCCCCCGCCGTCGCCAGGACGTCCCGGTGCCCGGCGCGGACGTCGAGGCCGATGTCCATCGCCTGGTCGAAGCTGTCGTTCCCGTCGCCCTCGATGATCCCGGTGTCCGGGAAGCCCGCGTCGGCGAAGCCGGCGTCCACGGCGACGCCGGTGTCCGGGAAGCCCGCGTCCGGGGTGGTGTTCACGCCGGTGTCGGTGGTCTCGGAGCTCGAGCAGGCCAGGGTGGTGAGGAGCGCGCAGATGAGGGGCGCGGAGTAGAGCGAACGCATGGCACCTCCAGGGTTGGTGCCTCAGCGTAATACAAGGCGGGGCAGGGGCAAACGGGGGCGCGCTGGCGGGCACTATGGCGCGCAGAAGACCATCGTGGCGCGGGGCAGGCGGGCCGGGTCGACCTTCGGGCCCGCCACCAGCTCCCCGCCGGGGAGGCGGTACACGGTGTCGGGGGAGCGCCACTTGGTGGCGCCGCAGATCTCCGACGGCGCGCGGCCGGGCTTCACGTAGCCGCCGAAGCGCTTGTCGGTGAGCACCCGGGTCCCCGAGGGGAGGTCGCTCAGCAAGCCCGCTTGCCGCCGGGCCAGCTGGGCGCCGGTGCGCACCCGGCCGTCCGGGAGCATGTAGATGGTGGACTCCGCCGCGTAGCCCGCCCCCGCCACCGCCTGGGCGTGCCCGCGCTGGGTGTTCACCGCGCACAGGCCGCGAGCGCGCGGGGCGCGGGCGGGCTTCTTGGTCGGCGCGGGCGCCACCGCGAGCCGCGGCGCCTCGGCCTTCACGGGCGCCGCCTTCGCCACGACCTCGATCTTCGCCTTCGCGGGCGCCTTCGGCACCGCCGCCTCCGCCTTCGCCACCACCGCCTCGGGCTTCGCCTTCTCCGGCTCCGGTGCGGGCGCGTCGGCCGGCGCCGCGGTCAGCTTCGCCAGCGCGACCTCCATGGGGGAGGCCTTGGAGCGCCCCGACCCGGTGAGGCGCACCTTCGGGAAGAGGCGCGCGAAGAGGGTCCGGTCCGCCACCCGCAGGCGCCCGGCGTCCACGTCGGGGTCCCGCGCGGGCGCGGCGTCGAGCCCGAGGGCGGCCCGCACCTCGGCCGAGGCCAGGTTCATGGCGCAGCGCTTGCGGCCGCGGTGCTTGTAGCGGTGGTAGCGGTTGGGCTGGCCGTACGCCACCTGGGCGTGGGTCAGCACCCGCTCCGCCGGCACGTCGTAGAGGGCCCGGAGCTGGCGCACCAGCTCGGCCAGCGCGGTCAACTGGGCCTTCGGGAGCGCGCGGTCGTGGTAGCCCACCACCTCGATGCCGACCGAGACCTGGTCGAGGTCCTGGTGCCCGCCCCACATGCTGCGGCCCGCGTGGTAGGCCACGCGGTCCTTGTCGACGATGCGGAAGACGGTGCCGTTGCGGGTCACCAGGTAGTGCGCCTCACCGTTCTTGCGCAGCTTCCCGAGCGCGCCCTTCGCGGCGCCCTCGGTGGTGTGCAGGACGATGAAGTCGGTGCGGTTGCGGCGCGGCCGGGCCTCGTTGCGCGGGCTCGGCCGGTTCTCCAGGTCCAGGGCCAGGGCCGAGGAGGAGACGCAGAGGGTCAGCAGGGACACCAGAGCGGTTCGCAGCGCCACCATGGGTAAGCCAAGGTAGCAGGATCACGCAGATCGTCCAGAAAGTGGCCGGCGGTGCTCTCAGCCGGAGCGGCGGTGGTGCCGCATGGCCATCCCCTCGGGGCCCTCGAGGCCGCGCTCCACCATCATCTGCTCCCAGCGGCTGGGCCGGAACGCGGCGATCAGGACCTGGTGGGCCGCCTCGGGGTCGCCGTCGCCGCAGGTGTAGAAGTCGACCGCGGCGTAGCCGGTCTCGGGCCAGGTGTGGATGGAGAGGTGGCTCTCCTCCACCAGCACCACGCCGCTCACCCCCTGGGGAGAGAAGCGGTGCAGGACAACCTGCACCACGGTGGCGCCGGCGGCCTCCGCCGCCTCGACGAGGAGGCCGCGGATGCGCTCCGCGTCCTGGAGCACCGCAGGGTCGGCCCCGTGGTACTCCACAAGCATGTGTCGCCCGCGGGCGTCCATCTACCGCCGGTTCGCCTCCGTCCGCTGCATGCCGCGCTCCACCGCGTCTACAAGGTAGGGACGGAGGTCGGCCGCGTCCAGGATGCGGTGGATGGATCCGACGTTCAAGGCCCGCTCCACGCTGTGGATGCGGTCGAACTCTTCGGCCACTTCGCCCAGCTTCTCGGAGTGGACCTGGACCCGGACCTCCTCGAGCCGGGTCCACAGGACCAGGCGCTCGTCGGGGGTGCAGCGCTCCAGCTTCTCGGTGAGCTCGCGCACGCGGGGATCCCGCTGGGTGCGGCGCTCCACCTCGCGGCTGAACACCACCGCGGCGGCGGGGGCGCCGCCGATCACGGAGGCGCGGGTGCCGGCGAGGGCCGCGACCTCCATGTTGTCGTTCAGCTTGGCCGAGAACACCACGAAGGCGCCGCCGTGGTAGCGCGAGATCACGCAGAACACGATCGGGCCGTCGAAGTTCACCACCGCCCGGCCGATCTCCGCCCCGTACTCCAGCTGCAGGTTGCGCATGGACTCGGGCGAGCCGTCGAACCCGGAGAGGTTGGCGAGGATCACCGCCGGGCGGTTGCCGCTCGCCGAGTTCAGGGCCCGCGCGACCTTCTTCGAGGAGAGCGGGAACAGGGTGCCGGCGGTCCACGGGTCGGGGCCGTCGGCGGCGGCGAAGCTCCAGCGGGGCAGGGGGCGCGACTCGATGCCCATCAGGCACACCGGGTAGCCGCCCAGGTGGGCATCCCACACCACCGCGCTCTCGGCGTCGCGCTGGGTGAACCAGCGCTCGAGGGGCTCCTGATCCTGGTCGGTCACCGCCCGCATCACCTTGCGGACATCGAAAGGCTTCTTGCGCGCGGGGTTCTTCTCCATCGAGAAGACGTCACCCACGGTGGCGAAGTCCGCCACGTCGATGAGCCCGTGCTCGTAGGTGCTGATGTCGCGCGCCACCGGATCTTCGGAAGCGGACTTGCGCGGGAAGCGCTCCCCCGGGGCCACGTAGCTGTGGTCGTAGTAGCGCAAGAGGATCCTGAGGGCGTCGCCGATGTCGCGCGCGAAGTACTGGGCCTGCCCGTTGGGGCCCATGATCCGCTCGAAGCCGCCGATGCCCTCGTTGTCGTCGGCGCTGACGCCGCCCGAGAAGTCGAGGGCCTTCTTTCCGGTGAGCACCATCGAGCCGTTCGGGGTCATGACGAGGATGCCCTTGGTGTGCATCAGCATCGTGGCCTCGGCGTTCCAGTAGGGCTGCGCGCCCACCGTCACGCCGTCAACGATGACGTGGATGATGCCGCCCTTCTGGGTGAACTCCACGATGCGCCGGAGCGCGTAGGCCACCCAGTCCATGTTCTCCGTGCCGCTCTGCATGGAGATCTTGGCCCCGCCGCTCACCGCGAACCACTCCACCGGCACCTGGTGCTCCTCGGCCAGGTCGAGCGCCGCCACCACGCGGCGGCACTCGGGCTCGGCGAGGGCGCCCATGTCCTTGGAGGGGTCACCGAGGATGATCACCCGGGTCATGCCCTCGGGGTACTTGGTGGTGAAGTTCTTGATCACCCCCACCACCAGGTTCGCCTCGTTCTCACCCGGCGCCCGCGCGACCGGCACCAGGCGACGGCCGTCGGCGTCGAGATCGTACTCGTCGAAGCGGCCGCCGAGCTTCGCGTCCTCGAGGCTGGAGCCCGCGGGCACCAGCATCTTCACAAGCTCGTACGGATAGACCAGGCCGCGCTGCCGCAGCTTCACCACCTTCTGGGCGTACTCGGAGAGCGGCTCCAGCGGGGTGCGGGGCGGGAAGCGCAGCCGGATGCCGGTGGTGTCGCGGCCGGGGTAGAGCACCTCGAGCATCCGCTCGCGCACCGCGCCGCTGCGCCGGTCCTTCACCAGCGCCATCACCTGCACCTTCTCGAGGCCCAGGCCCTCCACCTCGGGGAGCATGCGGCGCACCACGCCGTTCAGCTCGTCGGGGCGGATGCCGAGCGGCGGGCGCAGGAAGAGCATCACCCGGTTCCAGTGCAGGCGCTGGCGCGCGGGGCGCCGGGCCTGGAACCACCGGATCGAGGCCAGGGCCTCCATCAGCACCCGCTCCACGTGGGGCAGGCGCACGATGTTGCCGCCCTCGTCGCGCTCGGGGGCGAGGTCGCGGACCTCGGCGAGGGCGAAGAGGCGCTCGTCCTTCGGGTTCTTTCGCGCGGTGGCGTGGAAGAGGTAGACGTCCTCGGCCGAGGGCAGGCGCTCGCAGTCGAACTCCGAGAGGCGCCAGATGTCGAGCTGCTTGCCCACCATCGGGTGCAGGCCCCGGTAGAGGCGCTGCTCGATGAAGGTGCCGTCCTTCCGCTGCCGGAAGGTGTAGTGCTCCACGTCGCCCTTGCCGACCGCGACCGCGAGGCTGGACACCGACACCACCAGGCGGCGGATGGGCCGGGGGAAGTCCACCTTGCCGATCAGGGCCAGGGTCTCGGCCTGGGTCTCGTCGGGGTGCTCGCGCACGCCCTGACGCCACAGGTAGAAGTCGAGCACCACGTCCTCGTCGGAGGGCACCGCCTCGCACAGGCCGCCCGCCACCCGGAGGGCGTCCTGCAAGGTGGCCTGCGTCGCCTTGGTGGCGATCAGCTGGACCGTCTTGCCCTCGTGGGTGTAGTGGCCGCGCAGCACCACCACCCCGTCGCGCTCCTCGACCACCACGTCGGCGAGGGGGCGGCTGCGGTAGTAGGAGCGGGCGATGACCTCCACCATGGCGAGGCGCACCGCGGGGGAGGCCTTCTCGAAGCGGCGGGAGAGGAACCCGCGCAGGGCCACCGGCGAGGCGACCATCGCCTGCACGATGCGGGCCCGGGCCGCGTCGTCCTCGAGCTCGGCCAGCTGAGCGAGGTGCCGCTCCGCCTCGGCGTGGACCTTGCGGCGGGCCTCCTCGAGCTCGGGCTGGATGAAGTGGCGGTAGCGCACCTCCCGCACGATCTCGTGGATCACCGGGAACTGGTGCTCGGTGCCCGCGAGGAGGCGCTCGATGCGCTCCTTGAAGGCCGGATCCTCGTCGGAGGCCACCCCCTCGATGCCCTGCAGGCGGCTGTTGAGGATGTCGGCGATCGGCCGGAGGTGCCGCTCCGCCCGGCGCTGGGCCTTCGACATCCGGAACAGGGCGTCCTCGAGGCGGCGGGTGCGGGTGAGGTCGGTGACCCCGTAGTGCGCCAGGGCCCGCCGGATCTTGGTCATGAAGGACTCGGGCAGCCCCGCGCCCTCCGCCCCGAGGTCACGGACCAGGGCGAAGAAGCTCTGCTCGGGTCCGAGGCGGTCCTCGCCGTCCTCGTCGGTGCGGCGCCGGAAGGGGGCCGCGAGGTCGACGAAGAGATCGAGGATCTCGTCCTCCATCCGCGTGAGGTCCTCGCTCCAGGGGAGGTCCTCGGAGAGCTCCTCGTGCTCCTTGCTGATGCGCTGGGGGTCCTTCGGGTACACGTCGTACCCCATGATCAGGCGCCGCAGGTCGTCGAGGTTGCCGCGCAAGCGGTCCTGCACCGTCCGGTGGCGAGAGGCGGCGCAGAGGCTGCCGAAGGCCACCCGCTGGGTGTCGCCCTTCACCTCGTCCTGGGGCGGCTCGATCTGCAGGAGCGGGGCGCCCGCGTCGACCTGGATGTTGGAGGTGACGAGGATGCTCTTCACGGTGCCCGCGAAGGGCGCCTTGAGGGTGGTCTCGGTCTTCATCGCCTCGAGCACCGCGAGGCGATCGCCGGCCTCGACCCGCTGGCCCTCGGTGACCTCGACCGACACCACCACCGCGGGGGCGGGGGCGCGCACGGTGTTGCCGCTGTCGGCGGTGATGCGGTGGGGGACGCCCTCGACCTCGACGAGGAAGGCGCTCCCCTGGCGCACGTTGAGCACCTTGTAGCGGCGGCCGGCGCAGGTCAGCCTGCGCTCCTGGCCCGAGAGCCGCTCGTCGGTGACCTCGAGCTCGCAGCCGTCCACCCGGACCACGAAGCGGTCCTCGGCCACCCGGTCCACGTCGAGCCGGTAGGTCTCGCCCTGGAGCGACAGCTCCACCGTGTGGCCCATGGTGTCGGCCACCTTGGGGCGCCCGCGGATGGCGGCGGAGAAGAACATGCTCTTCTCGGCCTCGAACTGCAGGTGGTAGCTCTCGATCGCCGCCACCAGGAGGGCCACGTCGGCGTAGCGCCGGGAGACGTGGGTCCCCGCCGCGACCTCGCGGTCGAGCCAGCCGATGTCGTAGGAGCCGGTCTCGACCTCCTTGCGACGGAGCAGCTCGAGGAGGAAGCCCTTGTTGGTGGTGCCGCCCGCGATCACCACGCCGGAGCGCTCGAGCACCCGGCGCAGGCGGGCCAGCGCCTCGGCCCGGGTGCTGCCCCACGCCATGATCTTGGCCATCATGGAGTCGAAGTCGGGGGGCACCACGTCCCCCTCCTCGAAGCCGGTGTCGACGCGGACGCCGGGTCCCACCGGGATGCGGAGCTGCTCGATGCGGCCGGGGGCGGGCATGAAGCCGTTCTCGGCGTCCTCCGCGCACAGCCGCACCTCGACCGCGTGGCCGCGGGGGGCGGGCATCTGGCCCTCGAGCCTGCCGCCCATCGCCACGTGCAGCTGGAGCTTCACGAGGTCGGCGCCGGTGGCGAGCTCGGTCACCGGGTGCTCCACCTGCAGGCGCGCGTTCACCTCCATGAAGCTGAAGCGCTTGCCCGCGATGTCGTAGAGGAACTCGACGGTGCCCGCGTTCACGTAGCCCACCACCTGGGCCAGGCGCGCGGCCGCCGCGCGCAGCTCGGCGTCCTGCTCGGGGGTGAGGGCGGTGGAGGCCGACTCCTCGATCACCTTCTGGTTCTTGCGCTGCACCGAGCAGTCGCGGACCCCGAGCGGCCAGGTGTTGCCGTGGGCGTCGGCGATGATCTGCACCTCGACGTGGCGCGCCGCCGGCACCATGCGCTCGAGGAACACCGTGCCGTCGCCGAAGGCCTTGAGGGCCTCGTCCCGCGCAGAGTCGAACGCGACGGCCAGATCCGCTTCGGAGGTCAACTTGCGGATGCCGCGCCCGCCGCCGCCCGCGGTGGCCTTGAGCATCAGCGGATAGCCGAGCTTCTCGGCCGCGGCGCGGGCCGCCTCCAGCGTCTCCACCGCGCCCCCAGACCACGGCGCCACCGGGACCTTGGCCTCCTCGGCCAGGACCTTCGACGTGATCTTGTCACCCAGGCGCCTGATCACCTCGGGGGGAGGCCCGATGAACACCACCCCCAGCTCCTGGCAGAGCTCGGCGAAGGCGGCGTGCTCGGCCACGAAGCCCCAGCCCACCCACGCGGCCTGGGCGCGGGTCTCGATGAGCGCGGTGCGGAGCGCGGCGTAGTCCAGGTACCGGTTCTTGAGGAGCCCGTCCTTGGGGTCACAGAAGCGGACGGAGCCGAGGGAGTATTCCTCGTCCGCCTCCCGAACGAACATCGCGCGGCGATCCGGCTCGGTATACAGGGCGATGGTCTTCAGGTTGGTGCCGCGCTCGCGGTTGAACTCGCGGACCGCGTGGATCAGGCGCATGGCCGGCTCACCGCGGTTGACGATGGCGACACGTTCGAAGGCTGGGTTGCTCATGCTGGATTCCGGCCCGCCGGCCCCTTTTGGGCGTGAGGGCGGCGGGATGCTACACCACGGTGCGCCCCCCTCAACTCCTCATTCGCCCCCAGCGCGACACCCGCCCGCCACGTGACGCGCCGCGGTAGAGGCGCGCTGGTGTAGACTCGGGCCGTGGCCACGCGGGTCCCAGGCGGCGGCGTCACCCGGAACCCCTTCGGACCCTCGTGGGTCGGGGGCAAGGAGGGCGCCGGCTCGGTCGGCGAGCAGGTGCAGGACAGCCTCTTCGGCCGCCCCAAGCCGAGGCTCCTCGACCCCGACGACGTCGAGTGCGCGCACCTGATGGCCCGGCTCCACCCATACCGGAAGCGCCTGGCGCGGCTGGCCGGGGACGAGCCCGACGACTACGCGCTCCGCCTCGCCGAGGGCACCATCGCGGCGATCGACAAGGACGGCCAGATCTACGTGGGCAAGACGTTCCTGTTGACCTTCGCCGAGGCGCTGGACGTGCAGGTCGGGGTCCTCGCCCACGAGATCGGGCACCGGCCGCGGCGCTGGGCCGAGTACCACGCCCAGGCCCCCCAGTCCCGGGATGAGCTGGAGGACCTCTGCCGCCTCGAGGAGACCCGGGCCGACTACTTCGCGGGGTACGCCCTGGCCCAGCTCGGGCGCGCCTGCCAGCCCCTGTGCGACTTCCTCGCCCACATCCAGCAGCACCCGCACCCCGAGTACTTCAGCGCCGAGCTGCGGGCCCGGACGATCCAGGAGGCCTACGCCTCGGGGCGGCGGAACAAGCAGAACGTGCGCAAGTTCTTCCCCGAGCTCGCCCGGATGACCTCGGCCCTGGGGGATCTCGGGGAGGGGTAACTCGCGGGCGCTGCCGGGTTGACGCACCGTGCCGTTGGGCTAAGCAGGGGGCATGAGCACCGCGGACGTGAGCAAGGGGCCCCTGGCGGTCATCGGCGCGGTGAGCGCGGCGGCCCTGGCGTTCTTGATCTGGCTCATCTACTTCAACCAGGCCCAGCTCTTCGATCCCGCCGCGGTGGCGTTCCTGCCCGCGGTGAACGCCACCCTGAACGGCGCCTCCGCGGTCTGCCTCGTGCTCGGCCTCGTGGCGATCAAGGGCGGGGCGCGGGAGCGACACAAGCGCTTCATGCTCGCCGCGTTCGGCTTCTCGGCCCTCTTCCTCGTGTCCTACCTGGTCTACCACGCGGCCCACGGCGACACGAAGTTCATGGGCGCGGGCCTCGTGCGGCCGATCTACTTCTTCATCCTCATCAGCCACATCGCGCTCTCCGCGGTGGCCCTGCCCCTGATCCTCACCACGTTCTGGTTCTCGCTCACCGGGCGCTTCGCGACCCACCGGAAGGTCGCGCGCGTGACCTTCCCGCTGTGGCTCTACGTCTCGGTGACCGGGGTGGCCATCTTCGCGCTCCTGAAGCTGTTCGGCTAAGCTCTCGGGCGATGATCCGCCGCGCCGCGCGCCTGTGCGCTCCCCTCCTGCTCGTCGCCGGGTGCTCCGGCTCCGAGGCGACCGACGCCGGGATCGGCGCGGACACCGGGGTCGGGACGGACTCCGGCGTCGCCCCCGCGGACTCCGGGGTCGACGCGGGCCCGCAGCCCTGCGAGGCGTGGCAGGTCGAGTACGCGCTCACCGGCTCGGAGTTCGAGATCCGCAACACGCCTTTCGGCGCGGGCGACGCGGTGAACGTGGTGGGTCCCGGCACCCTGGTGCTCTTGTTCCCGGGCGACGATGCCTCCGGCCCCACCGCGGGCGAGGTCCGGATGCTCCAGTACACCCTCGCGATGGAGTTCGCGGTGGCGCTCGGGACCGCGGGCAACGTGGCCACCGACGTGGACATCACCGCCGGGCCCGAGGCGTGCGGGGTGGCGGTCGGCACCCGGACCTCGAGCGTGGTGGCGTGGAGCACGCCCCTCACGGGCTACCACTCCATGGGCACGGTGACCTGCAACGCGAGCGAGTTCCTCTGCGGCGCCGCCAACCTGCCGGTGGGCCAGCCGGTGGTGCAGGACACCAACACCGACCAGGCGCTGATGCCGTTCGTGTTCGCGGGCGACGCCGACTTCTCGAGCTTCACAATGGCCGAGGTGGAGGTGCCGAACGACCAGGCGGGCGACACCTTCCTCCGCCTGAAGGGGGCCGAGGTGAGCCGCAGCTGCGTCGCGCAGCCCTCCTGCCCCTGACGCGCGCCAGATACCCTCTGTCGCCCCGACGTCACGGGGCTTCTCGTACTGTGCGGGCGGCGCCACGCCGATCGGGGGCGCGGTGTCATGTCGACTGCGCAGCGGCGCCGGGGCCGCGCCACGCCGCGGTCTTCGGCCGCGCGTGCGGTGCGCTCCGCCCCACGCGAGGGGCGTGCGCAGCCGGCTTGGCGGGCCCTGAGCTGGCACGACAGCTGCTCTTGGGCAGCGGCATGCGCACTCAGCTCACCCTCACCTCATCGCTCTTGATCCTGGCCGCCGCCTGCGGCGGCACGGTGGTCGAGAACAACAACCCCGCGAACAACAACAACAGCTCGAACAACAACAACAGCTCGAACAACAACAACAACAACAGCTCGAACAACAACAACAGCGGCCCGGACGCGGGCACCAACCCCTCCTGTGACGACGTCTCCGGCACCTGGCGGCCCTCCGGCGCCAACACCTGCATCCTGCCGCAGGACCGCTGCGTGTTCACCCAGAGCGACTGCACGGTGGAGCTGGCCTGCAGCAACGGCGCCTTCAGCGTGGAGGGCGCGGTCGACGACAACCGGCTCGACATGTCGAACGGCACCAACCGCTGCACCGGCCAGGTCACCGGGGACTCGATGGACGTCTCGTGTCAGGGGCCGGACATCCCGGCCGGGCAGTGCGCGGTGGTGCTCCTCCGCGGGGGCGGCGGGGCGACCGAGGAGATCACCGGGTCGGGCACCTGCGAGACCGGGGGTGAATGCAACTTCACCTGCTCGGCCTTCGGCTGCCAGCAGATCTGCGGCGAGCTGGCCACCTGCACGAACTCCTGCGCGGCGGGGGGCTGCGAGGTGGAGTGCCTCGAGGGGTCGAGCTGCGACGTGGGCTGCTCGGGTGGCGGCTGTCAGCTGACCTGCCGCGAGGGGGCGGACTGCACCTTCAGCTGCTCCGGCGGCGGGTGCAACTTCACCTGCGAGACCTCCGGCCAGTGCCTCACCTCGTGCAGCGGCGGCGGCTGCAACGGGGGTTGACGCTCAGAACGGCCAGATCACGGGCGCCAACGCCACCGTCACCAGACCCACCACCGCGCTCATCGGCACCCCGATCCGGATGAAGTCCCGGACGCGGTAGCCCCCCGGGCCGTAGACCATGAGGTTCGTCTGATACCCCAGCGGGGTGGCGAAGCTCGCGGACGCGGCGATCATCAGCGTCGCGACGAAGGGCATGGGATCCACGCCGAGCTTGTCGGCGGTCGAGAGCGCGACCGGGAAGACGATGATGGCGGCGGCGTTGTTGGTGACGAGCTCGGTGATGAGGGCGGTCCCCAGGTAGACCAGCCCCAGCGCCAGCCATGGGTCGTCCCCCGCCGGGAGGAGGAGCAGCGCGGCGGCGTTCGCGGCGGCGCCGCTGACCTCGAGCGCGGCGCCCAGCCCCATCGACGCGCCGATCGCCAGCAGGAGCGGCCAGTCCACGCTGCGGCGGGCGGTCTCCTCGGAGCAGCACCGGGTCAACAGGACCCCGGCCGCGGCCAGGGCCGCCGCCTGCAGCATGGTGAGCACTCCCAGCGCGGCGGTCGCGACCATGGCGACGAGGATGGCGAGCGCGACCGGGGCCTGGGCGGTGGTGGGCGGTCCGGCGGAGTCGAGGCGGCTCACCAGGTAGAAGTCGCGCGTGTTGCGCTGCTGCTCCACGAAGTTCGGCGGCGCCTCGAGGAGGAGCGCGTCTCCCGCTCGGAGCTGGATGTCACCGATGCGGCCGGGGAGCCGTCGCCCCTCGCGGGAGACCGCGATGACGACGGCGTTGTAGCGGGTGCGGAAGCGTCCCTCGCGGATGCTCAGCCCCACGCCGGGGCAGCTCGGCGACACCACCGCCTCCGCGAAGCACCGCTCGGCGCGGTGCGCGTCCAGCTTGAAGACCTGGCGGGTGGCCGGGACCAGGCCAGGCATCCGCTGCAGCTCCACCACCGAGTCCGCCACCCCCACGAAGACGAGCTGGTCGCCCGCGAGCAGGTGCTGGGTAGGATCGACCGCGGGGAGGATGGTGTCCTGACGGTGGACCTCCATGAGGAAGAGGCCGTGCAGCCGACGGAGCCCAGCCTCCTCGATGGAGCGGCCGACCACCGGTCCGGTGCTGGCGACGACCATCTCCGCCGTGTAGCTCTTGGGATCGTCCGGCGGGGTGGTGGCGCCGCCGCGATCGGGCAACAGGCGCAGGCCCAGCGTCAGCAGGAACACGAGGCCGGCGAGCGCGCACGGCACCCCGAGCTTCGAGATCTCGAAGAGCCCGAGACCGGGGTGCCCCTGCTCCACCCACAGGCCGTTCACCATGATGTTGGTGCTGGTCCCGATGAGCGTGCACA
This sequence comes from Deltaproteobacteria bacterium, assembly GCA_020632995.1. Taxonomy (GTDB): domain Bacteria; phylum Myxococcota; class Kuafuiibacteriia; order Kuafuiibacteriales; family Kuafuiibacteriaceae; genus JACKEN01. The sequence goes on from JACKEN010000018.1 coordinate 23,230, forward strand.
TGCCACCGAGGATCGCGGTGTAGCTCAGGGGGAGGAGCACCTTGGAGGCGGGGATGTGGCTGGACTTGCACCAAGACAGCACCGCCGGCATCAGCATCGCCACCAACGGGGTGTTGTTCATGAACGCGCTGCCGGTGACCACGGGGACGGCCAACCGCAACTGAGCCTGCGTCGCGGTGGTGGGTCGACCGAGCAGGCGCTGCAGGACCGCCGTCAACGCTCCGGTGTGGCTCAGGCCCGCGGCCACCACGAACAGCAGCGCCACCGTCCAAAGGCCAGGGTTCCCGAACCCGGCCAGGGCCCGAGCGGGTGGGACCACGCCGGCGACCAACAGCACCACCAGCCCGCCCAGGAGGACCAGGTACGTAGGGTGGCGCCCTCGGGCGATCAGGGCGAACACGCCCACGACCACCGCCACCGCGATCCAGCCGTCCAGCGACATGTCCAAGGCGGGCGGAGCTTGGACGAGATGCCGGTGTGCCGTAAAGTCGGGTTTCCGGCGCCGTCGTCAGGTCGCGCGGAGCAGCCCCTTCGGCACCGACTCCAGGTACACGCTCTGGGAGGGGAAGGCGAAGTCCATCCCCTCCTCCCGCACCGCGGTCATGACAGCGAGGTTCACCGCCTGCTGCAGATCCATGAAGCGGACGTAGTCCGACGACAGGACCCAGTAGATCACCTCGAAGTCGAGGGAGGACGCCCCGAAGCCGGCGAAGTGGGCGCGGTCGAAGCGCAGGCCCTCCTGCGCTTCGATGATCTGCTTCACCCGCCCGGGCATCTTCGCGACCTGCTCGGAGGTGCTGGAGTAGAGCACCCCGAAGCGCAGGGTCACCCGGCGCTCCTGCATGTGCTTGAAGTTCTGGACCCGGGAGGTCAGGAGGTCGGCGTTGCCGAACACGATCTGCTCGCCGTCCAGGCTCTGCACCCGGGTGGTCTTCAGGCCGATGCGCTTAACCGTGCCCCGGAGGCTCCCCACCACCACGAAGTCCCCGACCTCGAAGGGGCGATCCAGGATGATGGAGAGGGAGGCGAAGAGGTCGCCGAGGAGGTTCTGGGCGGCGAGGGCCACCGCGATGCCACCCACCCCGAGGCTGGCCACCAGGGTGGAGATCTCGACCCCGAGGTTGGCCAGGATCACCACGAGGATCAGGGCCCACACCACCGCCTGGCCCACCGTCCGGATCAGGGCGAAGGACGAGATCTCGGCCAGGCGCCCCTCGGCCTCACGCCGCGCTCGCTCCCGGCTCAAGCCGGCCTCGAGCGCGCCGACCGCCCACACCCCGACCTGGATCCCGAGCGCCACCGTCCACACGAAGCGGATCACCTCGGCGGTGGTGGCCTCGGGGTGGACCCAGCGCTGGGCGGGGCCGATGCCGATCAGGAGCCACAGCCAGCCCCGGGTGCGGGCCAGGGCGGCGGTGGCCATCACCGGGGCGAGGTAGCGGGTCGGAGTGGTGGGCTCGGGCACGCGGCGCCGGGCCAGGCGACCGATCAGCGCCGCCACCGCGGCCAGGATCAACACCGTCACCACCATCGCGAGCCAGCGCCACAGCGCGTTCCCTGCCAGCTGGTGGGAGGAGAGGTGCTCGATCAGCTTCGCCATCGCTCTTCAATAGCGGGCGCAGCGCGGTGCGCAACAGGGTCAACCCCCGAGGCGTGTTCGAAGCTGCTCCGCGGCGCGGATCCGCCAGGGGTAGGGGTCCCCTTGCACCGCGGCCTCGGCGAGGTAGCGCCGCACCATGTCCAGTGCCTCCGCGCCTCGGCCCTGCTGATCGTAGAGCTGGGCCAGGGCCCAGAACGCCTCCTGCTGGGTGGGGGCGATCGACAACTCGTCTTGCAGCGTCGCCTCGGCCCGGGCCGCCTCCGCGGCGTCGCCGGTCAGGCGCCACAGCTGCAGGTAGGCTTGCGCCTGGCGCAGCCGCACCCCCTGACGCTCGGGCTGCTCGTGGCACACCTCTTCGTAGCGGCTCACCGCCTCCCGCAGCGCGGTCTCGGCCTCCGGCGCCTGGCCCGCCTTCGCCGCCGCGAGGCCCCGCTCCAGCGCGAGGTAGGCGAGCCGGGCGTGCACGATGAGGAGGTGATCGTCCAGGGCCAGCGCCGCCTCGTAGTCCGCGATCGCCCCCGCCTCGTCCTCGAGGTCGTCCTGCCGGTACATCCCGCGCTGGGCGTACTCCCACGCGGTGCGGGGGGCCTCGATCCCGAGGGCCGGCCACGGCGCCTTGGCCTCGAAGTACAGGGCGGGCCGCTCCGGCTGGGGCTCGGGGCGCGCGCCGATCGAGTCCACCCCCGCGTAGAGGGGGGCAGGGGGCTCGGCCGCGGTGTACTGCGCCACCGCCGGCCCGTCGACGAGGAGCCAGCCCGCCCCGGCGAGGGCGGGGAGGGCGACGATGCAGGTCAGCTTGCCAAACCTCATGGGGCCTCCAGCGTGACCGCGCGCTCCGCGGTGGCGATGTCGGTGACCACCTGCGAGAAGCGGTCGATGCGGGCCTCGTCCATGAGCTGGTAGTCCAGGTTCGCGGGGCCCCGGAAGCCCTCGAAGCCCTGTCGACCGAAGCCGGCGAGATCGAAGCCCGCGGGCCGGCGCCCGGCCTCGGGCAGCCCGTAGGGCACCGCACCCCCCACCCGGGCCAGAAAGCGCAGGAAGAGCGGCGGGAACTGCTGAAAGTGCAAGCGCGCCTTCACCTGGAGCGGGCCCACCAGGCGCACCCCGAGGGCCTCGAGCTCGGCCGCGGAGGGCAGCTCCACCTGGTAGCGGTAGGTGCGGGGCACCAGCGGCAACAGGGCCCGCCAGTTGTCCACCGCGTTGGCCGCGCCGGCGCTGAAGGTCTCCTCCTCCAGCACGTAGTCGAGCAGCGCCCCGGTGCGCGGGTGGCGCCGGTTGCCGGCCGGGATGCCGGTGGGCACCCCGCCCACCGTCTCGGGGCCGTAGAGCCGGAGGAGCTCGTTCCGGAAGAGCACCAGGCCCACCGGCCGCCCTTCGAAGATCCGCGACAGGGGCCCGGCGTCGGGGCCGAGCTCGAACACGTCGTTGTGGTGCGTGAAGGGGTTCACCACCGCCTCCAGGTGCGGCAGGTCCTCGTCGTCCAGGCGGCCGTCTGGGGCGACTTCGCCCGTCTCGGGGTGCGCCTTGTCGACCCGGTAGCCGGAGTGGTAGAGCAAGAAGGGTTGACCGCTCACCTCGTCGGTGGCGCTCACCTCGAGCTCCAGCCAGGTGGTGCGCTCCTGCGAGAAGCCGGCCGGGAAGTTGTGCCCGGTGAGGGCCACCGCGGTGACCCGCACGTCGAGCCGCTCCCCGAGCCGCGCGCGCTCGTCGGTGCGATCGAGGAACAGGCGCACCGCCGCGCCGAGGAGCGCGTCGCGCCGGGCCCGCAGGCTGTTCGGCACCCCGTGGGCGTCAACTCCCGGCGCGTCCACGTCGGGGCGAGCGGGGCCGAGCCGCGCGCGGAGCTCTTCGGTCGACAAGAACGGCACGTCCACCCCGGTGAAGTAGTGGGTCACCACCTTGCGCTCGGGCGGCGTCAGCCCGCGACCGGTGGGGTCCTCGCCCGACACCGCGCGATCGCTGGCGAAGACCCCGGGCCGCGGCGAGGTGATCGCATACTCGGCCCCGCTCGTGGGGTCGGTGACGCTGTACGAGACCTCGCCCCCGTGCGGATAGAGCGACATGTGGCAGTCCTGGCAGCGGACCACCTGGCCGAGCGGGTTGCCCTCCGCCACCGCGTAGCCTTGCCGCGACCACTCCGTGCCCAGGTTCTCGAGGCGGAAGAACGAGGGCGTGCCCTCCGGCACCACCACGTTGGGGTTGGGGACCCGCACGTCGTGGCACGCGATGCAGAAGTCGGAGCTGGTGATGTACGCGATGTCGTCCGGGGCCGCGCTCGACAGGTGCGCGGTCTGGTACTCGCCCGCCCCCGGGCCGGCGGGGAGGGCGTCGGCGAAGGGCCCCACCTTGAAGTAGCCCGGCTCGAGCCGGAACGCGCCGTTGGCTCGCCCGTCGCCCTGCAGGCTCCGCGCGAGGTCGGGGCCCCGGGCGCAGTGGCACACGTCGCAGCTCACCCCGTGGGCGCCGGGGGAGGGCAAGGCGCCTTGCGGTGGCGGGCCGCCCGGCGTCTCGGGGAACACCTGCTTGCCCTCGGCGTCGACCAGGTGGTGATCGCGCAGCGGCCGCGCCCCCTCGATGGGGCGGAAGCACACCACCGTAGACGTGTCGGCGCAGCTCGGATCCGGCTCGCCGAAGCGCGCGGTCCACTCCGGGATCTCGCGGCGGGCCGGGTCCTCGCCCCCGAGCACCGCGTGGGGGGCGTGGCACCCGATGCAGAACGCGGAGCGGGCCTCGTTGGCGTCGTCGAGCACGTCCGCGCTCACCGAGTTCTCGCCGCTGGGGCCACCCGCCTCGGAGGGGGTCCCATAGACCGGCCGGAGGTTGTTCCGGATCGCCTCCGCCTCGAGGGCGGGTTGGGCGAGGAAGTTCCCGGCCAGCTCGAGCGCGTTCATCGCCGGGCTCACCGCGCGGTAGCCGGACATCACGCTCTGCAGGGTCTCGTCGTACTGCCGCGCGTGGCAGGGCGCGCACTGCTCGGGGGCCAGGTAGGTCTGGGGCGCGTCGACGAAGTCGTCGGGCGCGGGCTTCTCGGTGACGGTGCCGGTGCAGGCGGCAAGCAGGCCTGCGAGCGCGAGGCACTCGCAACACCACCGCAGGCTCGGGCCGGGACGGGGGTTCATGCGGGATCCAGCTCCGGGTAACGGCGGAAGATCCCGTCCTCGTTGAAGGCCATCCTGCGGGGCGAGGCGAGGTACGCGGCGATACGCGGTCGCGCTGCGACCTGCTCGGCCAGCGCCCGCACCTTCGGGGTTGCGGCGGTCGCCCGCGCGTAGCCCCGGGGGAAGGCGTAGGCGAGCCCCGCGTCGAGCTGGAAGAGCGCGAGGTCCGGGTAGGTCACCTCCGGCCCCATCAGGTATGGGCCACCCGAGCGGTCGATCACCCGCTCGAAGTAGCCCATCAGCTTCGGCAAGCGGTCTTGCACGAAGTTGCGGGCGTTCTCCTTCGCCGCCTCCCACTGGTCCTCGTAGTAGAGGTTCTTCCCGAGGGGGTGGTGGGTGTCGTGGGCCTCGTTCACGACGTCCATCACCGTCAGCATCAGCTGCAGGGCCTGGGCGCGGGCCACCGGGTCGGCCGGGGCGAGGCCGTGGCGCTCGGCGAGGTAGGAACAGATGGCGGGGGTCTGGGCGAGGGAGTGCTCGTCCCAGCGCAGGATCGGTGGGGCATAGGCGGGGTGCCCGGGGCCGCGGCCCTGCAAGAAGGGCAGTACAGCCTGCACCCCACCCTCTGGTTGGCGGGCCACGTCCACGTAGGGCGCCCCGACGTCCTCGAGGATCAGCCGGACGAACTCCCCACGCCCCGGCAGGGTGGGCCAGTAGTATAGGGAGTAACTGGATGACACCGGTTTCAGGCTAACACGGTCCGCATGTGCGCCACAGGCTGACCAACTGCGGAGTTTGGTGTACGCCCGAGCCGCATGGGCGGCGCAGCGTTCGCGGAGATCCTCCGGCAGGTCCACACCGGGGATTCCCCCTTGGAGATCCAGCTCCCTGAGGGGTGGGGCCAGGGGCGCTCCACCTTCGGCGGCCTCGTCGCCGCCCTGGTGGTCGAGGCCGCCCGGCAGCAGGTGCCGCCGGAGCGCCGGCTCCGATCCGCGCTGACCACCTTCGTGGCCCCCACCACCCCCGGTCCGGTCACGCTGACCCTCGAGCTGCTCAGGAGCGGCCGGGCGGTGACCCAGGTGCGGGGTGACGTCCGGCAGGATGGCAAGCTGACCTGCGCGGTGATGCTGGCCTACGGCGAGGCCCGCCCCTCCGCGCTCCTCGTCGGCCCCGAGCCGCGGCCCGAGGGGCTCGGGCCGGAGGGGCTGTTCGAGCTCCCGCACCTCCCCGGGGTGACGCCGGACTTCGTCCAGCACACCGGGATCCGGTGGAACCTGGGCGGGCCGCCGTACACTGGCACCCCCGGGCCCGACATGGGGGGCTGGTGCCGCTACAATCCCCCTTCGCCGCCCGGCTCCGAGGCCTGGGTGGTGGCGATGATGGACTTCTGGCCCGCTCCGGTGCTGTCGCAGCTCACCGCGCCCGCCCCCGCGTCCTCCCTCACCTGGTCGATGGAGCTGGTGGAGGACGTGGCGGGGCAGCCGATGGACGGCTGGTGGTACTACCGGGCCCGGACCGAGGGGGTGGCGGACGGTTACTGTCAGTTCCGGGCCGATCTGTGGGCCCCAGACGGCCGACTCGCCGCGGTGAGCCGGCAGACCGCCGCGGTCTTCGGTTAGAGGAAACCGCTCAAGAACACGCGCAGGTGACCGAATCTGGATAGCGTGGCAGATCCGGACCGCACCGCCGTCCCGCGGCCGCGCCTCGGCCAGCTCCTCCTCGAGGCGGGCCTCATCGACGAGGCTGCCCTCGCCACCGCCCTGGCCCGGCAGGCCAAGAAGGGCGGGCGCCTGGGGACCCAGCTCCTCATGGCGGGCGCCCTGAAGGAGAGCACGCTCGCCGACTTCCTCAGCCGCCAGCTCGGGGTGCCCGCGTTGAGCGGCCTCGCCGAGGTGGAGCTGACCGCGGTCGAGCTCATGCCGGGTGAGGTCGCCCGAGCGCTCCAGGTGCTCCCGGTGCGGGTGGTCGCGGGCCGCCTCTGGTTGGCCATGGCCGACCCGTCGGACGAGGCCGCGCTCCTGAACGCCCAGAAGGCGTGCGGCGTCGAGGTGAGCCCGATGGTGGCGCCCGAGCTGGTGCTCTCCTACGGGATCCGCCGCTTCTACCCCGTCCCCCAGTCCGTCGTCCCGTGGACCGAGGATCTCGTCCCCGAGTACACCCGGCGCTCCCCGGTGGACCTCGAGCCGTTTTGATGCCCGCCGTCCTGCCCCTGTGGTAGACGGGCGCGCATGTCGGAAGTGCAGGACAAGCGCGAGCCCGAGTTGATGCAGAAGCTCGTGTCGCTCTCGAAGCGGCGCGGGTTCGTCTACCAGTCTTCGGAGATCTACGGGGGCCTCAAGAGCGCCTACGACTACGGCCCCATGGGGGTCGAGCTGAAGCGGAACCTCATGAGCGAGTGGTGGACGGCCATGGTCCACAGCCGCGAGGACGTGGTGGGCATCGACGCGTCCATCATCATGCACCCCAGCGTGTGGAAGGCCTCGGGGCACCTCGCCTCGTTCTCCGACCCCCTGGTGGACTGCAAGGTGTGTGGCGAGCGCTTCCGGGCCGACAAGGCGCCCAAGGTCGAGGCCGGCGCCGACGCCCCGATGGAGTTCGCCGACAAGGGCAAGGCCAAGGACGCCCACGAGAAGCTGGCGAAGCTCGCCCCCGACGTGGCCTTCACCCGGGAGGGTAAGAGCGTCATGGGGGCCAAGGCCGGCGATCGCGGCTACGTGTGCCCGCTGTGCGGCTCGCCCTTCATGAGCGAGGAGCGCCAGTTCAACCTCATGTTCCGCTCCAGCCTCGGGCCGGTCGACCCGATGGGCGCGGCGGCCGAGATGATCCAGCGGACGCTGGCCGAGCAGGGCGCGGACGCGCTGAAGGCCAACCTGCGCAAGATCCTCGACGAGGCGGTGCAGAGCTCGGCCGTGTACCTGCGCCCCGAGACCGCCCAGGCGATGTTCGTGAACTTCCTCAACGTGCAGCAGAGCATGTCGATGAAGGTGCCCTTCGGCATCGCGCAGATGGGGAAGAGCTTCCGGAACGAGGTGACGGTGGAGCACTTCATCTTCCGCTCGTGTGAGTTCGAGCAGATGGAGATGGAGTACTTCGTGCCGCCGGGCGAGGGCCCGAAGTGGCTGGAGTACTGGCGGAACCAGCGCCTCGAGTGGTGGAAGAAGATGGGCCTGTCGGCGGAGCGCCTGCGCCTGAGGGCGCACGAGAAGGACGAGCTGGCCCACTACTCGGACGGCACCTACGACGTGGAGTACGACTTCCCGTGGGGCTGGGACGAGCTGGAGGGCGTGGCGAGCCGCACCAACTACGACCTCAACGCGCACGCCACCGCGTCCAAGAAGAAGCTCGAGTACTTCGACCCCGAGGCCGACGACCCGGCCACCGGCAAGAAGGGCTGGCGTTACATGCCCCACGTGGTGGAGCCGGCGGCCGGCGCGACCCGGGGGGTGCTCGCGGTGCTCTGCGACGCCTACGCCGAGGAGGCGGCAGACGCGGAGGGCAAGGGCGAGCGCACCGTGCTCCGCCTCCACCCGCGCCTCGCCCCGATCAAGGTGGGCATCCTGCCCCTGGTGAAGAAGGAGGGCATGCCCGAGGTGGCCCGGCGCATCGCTGACGAGTTCTTCAGGGCCGGGGTCACCGCGAAGTACGACGAGCAGCACGCGATCGGGAGGCGCTACGCCCGGCACGACGAGATCGGGACGCCCTACTGCCTGACGGTGGACGGCGACACCGCGGCCGACGACACCGTGACCATCCGCTACCGGGACGACCGGCGGCAGGAGCGGATCAAGGTGGCCGAGGCCCTCGACGTGGTGAAGAAGGCCCTGGCCGACGCCTAGGGTATCTTCTCGGTGCGGAAACTCGCACCATTGTCCTACATTGTCCGATAACGGCTTCAGCCCCGGGGTGCGCCCCGGGCGGAAGCCGCCATGCCCATTGATCCCAACCTCCAGAACACCGTCCAGCGCGCCCTGGCCAACCACATCCTGAGCCGGGGGGAGGGGGAGCGCATCCTCCGCCAGGTCCGGACCGCCGAGGACGTGGCCCACGTCGTCCAGGCCATCCAGGACGCCTACAACGCGCCCGACGGGCTGGAGGTGCAGCAGTTCAACCGCGCCGCCAACCTGAACTGGCTCCTGTCGCAGCTGGACGGGGTGGCGCCGCTGCCCCTGGACCGCAACAAGGCGCAGCCGGCGGGGGGCGGGGCCCTGAACTGGATCGCGGCCCTCGCCAAGGCGCAGGGGCCGGTGCGGCCCGACCCGGTGGAGCCGGGGGACGTGGGCGGGGATCCCATCCCGGCCGGGCCGGTGGGTGAGCCCCTGGCCAAGAAGAGCTTCGGCGGCAACGACGTGGCGGTGAACGCGGAGGGCGGGCTGGCCCTCGGCGGCCAGGCGCTGGCGGTGGACCTCGCCGGGTTGCCCTCGGACCAGGTGATCGAGGCGCTGCAAGGTCTCTTGCGGCCCGGCCAGCTGGAGCTCCTGGCGCCCGAGGCGAAGGGCAAGCTGGTGGACAACCTGTTGGGGCAGGTGGACGCCGCGTTCCCGGTGAACAACGAGGCGCAGGGCAAGTTCCGCCGGATCGTGGGCTCGGTGGCCGCGCTGGGCGCGGTGTCCGAGGCGGCCGGGAGCCTCACCGGTGCCCAGATCGACCGGCTGATCGCGCTGTACGCGGACGCGCCGAACCCGCTGGCCCAGGCCCTCATCCTGCGGGCCCTGGAGGAGGCGCCGAAGAGCGAGGCCCAGGCCGCTAAGGCACAGGGGCTCGAGGCGCCTGCGGGCAAGGACGACGTCCTGAAGGCCTACGACGACCTGGTGAGCGGCCAGGCGAGGACCGGCGGCTGGAACCGGATCGAGGGGGCGGCGATCGGGTTCGCGCTCTCTGCGGTGACCTTCGCCAAGGACAAGTCCGCGGTCGACAACATCTACGGGGGCATGGACGTGTGGGCCGGCCTCAACGCCGGCCGTGGCTGGGACGCGGAGGCGCTTGGCCACATGCAGCGCGGCCTGGAGACCTACGTCGACACCTACCCGCAGACCGCCTACGTCTACGGCACCTTCAAGGAGGACGCGCCCAAGGACGTGGCCAAGCTGACCAACGCGCGGGTGGTGGCGGCGATGACCCCGGCCCTCGAGGCGGCGGCGCCCTCGTTCGACGGCGTGCCCCTCACCGCGGAGCAGGCGAAGCTGATGAAGACCCTCCTCGGCGGGGTGAAGGACGACGCCGCGGTGCGGAGCTTCACCGAGGCCCTGAGCGAGGCCGCGGATCTCATGAACCCGCGCCTCCGGGGGCGCTGGGACCGGGCCGACAAGCCGCAGGTCGCGTTGTCGCCCGCCGCGTTCGCGCTCTTCGAGCAGGTCGCCTTGCGCTTCCTCGAGCAGCAGGGCGGCACCAAGGACGGGATGATCGACGGCGGCGCCCTGGCGTCGGCGGTGAAGGCCGAGGTGGGGGCGATCAAGGAGTCCCTGGTCCCGCGCCTGCAGGAGCTGGGGAACGACCGGCTCGGCGCGGCCGCCCTCAGCCCCGCGGCGAGCGCGTACGTGAAGGACGTGCTGGCCAAGCACCTGCGCTCGGAGATGAGCGTGCCCAACCTGGTGGAGGCGGTGGAGGTCATCGCGGCCGCCCACGGCGGCCGGGTGGAGGGCGCGGGGCTCGAGCAGCTGAAGGCCCTGGTGGACGAGTACAAGGCCAACTGGCCCGACCGCCAGGTGTTCGACTTCAACAAGCTGGGCCGGATGGCGCGCTTCAAGGTGGCCGGGCAGGCGGTGCCGCTGTCGACCTTGAACGGCAAGCAGGTGGGCCTGGCCGAGTTCTACGGGGTGGTGGCCAAGGGGGTCGCCGCGTCGTTCGACGTCGGCAAGCTGGCCTACCCCTGGATGGCGGACCGCTGGGGCATCCGGGCCAAGGAGTCGGTCGAGCTGTTGGACGTCCTCGCCCAGCGCACCGCGGAGGGGAAGGGCCCGGTGGCCCAGCTCCAGAAGCAGTTCGGTGAGGTGACGGTGCTCGCCACCGGCATGCCGGGCGGGCACGAGCAGTTCGTGTTCGAGGCCAGGGGCGGCCGGCGCTTCGTCACCGACTCCGAGGGCGCGCTGGTGGAGTACCGGGGCCGGCCGGAGCCGGTGCTCTTCACCGCGAACATCCGCCCCGACGGCGCGTTCGACGTGAAGGTCCCGGACGCGGGGAGCCGCACCACCACCGCCTGGCCGATCGCCACCCCCTACAGCGTGGGGGACAGCGTGGACCTCAAGTACCTCGACCCCGAGGCGGTGAAGAAGTGGGAGGAGGGGCAGCCCTTCAGCGACCAGCACCGCCTGCTCGAGGCCCGGATCACGTCGTTCGACGGCAAGGGCAACTACACCGTCAGCTACAAGAAGCCGAACGGGGATGCGGCCGAGAAGCAGGTCAGCTTGCAGGAGCTGGTGAGCACCAACAACCCTCACCACTTCAAGCTCTCGGGGAGCAAGTTCATCGACGTCTCGATCGACGTGGCGAACGACCCGCCGCTGAAGGCGATGCTCGACGAGGTGCGGCCGATCATCCAGCAGCACCTGCCGCGGGACGGGAGCCTGCTCGAGCTGTCGCCGGCCCAGCTGGCGAAGCGCCAGAAGGCCTGCGTGGCCGACCTGATGAAGCACCTGCGCGGTGTGATGTCGTACCCCTCCGAGGGCGCGCACGTGGACGACAAGTCCGCCGCCTACCACAAGCTCATCGACGGGCTGGGCTACTGGCAGCAGGCTCCGCTCGGGAAGCTGGTCGAGATCGGCAAGGGGGTCTGCCGGCACCAGTGCATCGTCGAGCACCTCGTGATGCAGGAGGCGGGCATCGACTCCCGTCTGGCCGAGGGGGCGGCGAACGAGGGCGACGGCGACTACCGGGGCCTGCACATCTGGCTGGAGCTCAGCCTGGCCGACAACGCGCGCTACCTCTCGGATCAGACCTGGAACGACGCGGTGATCCCGCTGTGGGATGGCGCCTATGACGTCGACAAGCGCCGCGTCGAGATGTTCCACCGCACCGACAGCTACAACGACGCGGTGGTCTGAACCTCGAGTCGTGTCATCCCGGTGCGGCCAATGAGCGCACCCCGAGAAACTCCTTGCGTGGCGGCGCGCGCCGCATACTGAAAGGGGCATGGCCAAGGGTCGACTCGGCTTCTTCGTGTTCCTCGCGGTGTGCGGGGTGTCGCTCGCCGCGTCCGCGCAGATCGCGCTGGAGGCGCTCGCGCTCTCGGAGGTGGTGGACCCGCCGGTGGACCGCACCCTCCTCGACCCCTATCAAGAGAAGCAGGCAGCGGTCCTCCACGCCGCGGGCCCCGCCGATGACCTCGCGCTCGGCGGCAACGCAGGGGAGAGCACGCGGGCCAAGGCCCTCGGGTACCAGCGGATGCCGATCGAGGCGGCGATGGCCTCGGTGACCCACGAGCTGGAGGTCGGCGACTTCGCCCCGGTGGCGGTGACCCCGGAGCAGCAGGCGACCCTCGACCGCCTCGCGATGGGGAACGTGACGCCCGAGGCGATCCTGGCCGCGGGCAAGGACCCCCAGCAGCTCGAGGCGGGCAAGGCCGCCTTCGCCACCACCTGCGTGGCCTGCCACGGGCCGGCCGGCGCGGGGCTGGTGGGCCCGAACCTCACCGACGCCTACGCCTTGCACGGCTTCGGGCCGGTGGCGGTCTACAAGGTGATCAGCCAGGGCGTGGGCGCCAAGGGCATGCCGCCCTGGAACGCGCTCGGCGAGGAGAAGCTGACCCAGCTCACCGCCTACGTCCTGAGCCTGTACGGCACCAACGTCGCGGGCAAGGCGCCCCAGGGCGTCGACCCCCAGGGCAACCAGGCGCCGGCAGAGTAGCGGCCGGTGACCCCGGGGCCGAGCCGGCGTAGCATGCCCCGGTGTTCCGGGCCCTCCAATGCCCCAGCTGCGGGGGCGCGCTGCCCCCCTCGGCCCGCCGCCGCCCGGTGACCTGCGGGTTCTGCGGGGCCACCGTGGCCCTCGACGTGAAGCTGGTGCGGGCCGCCGACTACCGCGCGGCCCTCGCGCGCTTCCAGGCCGCGGAGGTGGCGGAGCGGCCGGTGCGGGTGGGCGGCCACGCGTACCGGATCCTGGGCCGGGTGGGGCGGGGCGAGAGCTCCGACGTGCTCGCGGCCGAGCGCGTGAGCCCGATCCCCGAGCGCGTGCTCCTCAAGATCCTGCGGGTGGAGGACGACGCCGAGCGCCTCCAGCACGAGGACCAGGTGCTCCGGGCCCTCCGGGCGAGCAAGGCGCCCGGCGCGCCCCACTTCTCCCGCGTCCTCCCGCGCCCGGTGGCGGTGGGTCGGGCGGCGGGGACCGAGAGGTGGGTTGCGGTCCAGGGACACCGCCCCGGCTTCACCGCCGACCTCGCCGCGCTGAGGGGCGCCCTCCCCGGCGGGGTGGACCCGCGCCACGGGGTGTGGATCTGGCGCCGCCTGCTCGAGCTGCTCGCCTTCGTGCACGACGCGGGCTGGCGCCACGACGCGGTGCTGCCCCAGCACGTGCTCGTGCACCCCCGGGATCACGGCGTGGCCCTGGTGGGCTGGACGGTGGCGAGCGCGCTCCGGGCGCCCCTGCAGGCTCACTTGCAAGGGGCGGAGCCCTTCTACCCCCGCTCCGGCCGCGCGCGCCCCGAGGCGGACGTCGTGATGAGCGCGCGGGCTGTCCTCTGGCTCCTCGGAGCCGAGGACCTCGAGCGGGCCCCCTCGCACGTGCCGGACGCCATGGCCCGCCTGCTCGAGCGCGCGGCGGCGGGGGAGGGCGAGCTCGCCCCCCGCGCCCTGGCCGGCGCGATGGGCGCCGCGGCCCGCGAGGCCTATGGGCCGCCGGCCTTCGTGCCCCTGAACCTGCCCCAGGCAGAAGAGGAGTCGAGATAGAGATGGGATACGGTAGCTACAGCCACAGCGCCCACGAGGCCCTGCTCCACGACCGGGCCAGCCTGCCTACGCAAGAGGTCTTTCAGCAGCGCGCCTGCCACGCGCTGATGAACCCGAAGGGCGTCCAGAGCAGGGAGTCTTGCGACAGCGACGACCATCCCAACTCCGTCGGCATCGTCTTCGCCCTCGACGTCACCGGCTCGATGGGCGACATCCCGAAGCGCCTGGCCACCAAGGAGCTGCCGAACTTCATGAAGCTCCTCACCGACTGCCGGGTCCAGGACCCGCAGCTCTTGTTCATGGCGGTGGGAGACGCCACCTCGGACCGCGCGCCGCTGCAGGTCGGCCAGTTCGAGTCCACCGCCGAGCTGATGGACCAGTGGCTGACCTGGAGCTTCCTCGAGGGTGGCGGCGGGTCCTGGGGGCACGAGTCCTACGAGCTGGGCATGTACTTCCTGGCCGAGCACACCGACATGGACTGCTTCGAGAAGCGCAAGAAGAAGGGGTACATGTTCATGACCGGGGACGAGCACCCCTACCCGTCCGTGTCGCGCCACCAGGTCGAGGCGATCATCGGCGAGAAGCTGGACGAGGACATCCCGACCGAGGCGGTGGTGGCGGCCCTCCACGAGAGCTACCACCCGTTCTTCCTCATCCCCGACCTGGCCCGGCGTGAGGCGAGCGAGGCCCGCTGGCGGGAGCTCCTCGGCGATCACGTGATCTGCATGGAGGACTCCGGCGACACCTGCTACGTGGCCGCCGCCCTCGTGGCCCTCACCGAGGGCGTGGTGGCGGACGTCGGCCAGCTCGCCACGGTGCTGAAGGAGGCGGGGGCGAGCCGGGAGCGGGTCGGCGCGGTGGTCCGCGCGATCACCCCCTACGCCACCGCGCTCGGCAAGGACGTGGACGGCGCGGTGAGCCTCGACGGCGCCGGGCTGCCCGCCTCGGAAGGCAAGAGCCTCTGGCAGAAGCTCACCGGGCGTTGAGCGCCCGCGCCGTCATCATCGCCGACCTCGGCTTCGGCGACGCCGGCAAGGGCCAGCTCACCCACCACCTGACGCGCATCGAGGGCGCGCACCTCGTGGTGCGCTACTCGGGGGGCGCCCAGTGCGGCCACAACGTGGTGACCGAGGATGGTCGACACCACGCCTTCGCCCAGGTGGGCGCGGGGAGCTTCGTGCCCGGGGTGGCCACCCACCTGTCGCGCTTCGTGGTGCTCCACCCCGGCGCCCTCGCGGTGGAGGCGGCGGTGCTCGCCGACAAGGGCGTCCCCGGGGTGCTCGAGCGCCTCACGGTGGACCCGCGGGCGGTGGTCACGACGCCGTTCCACCAGGCGGCGGGGCGCCTCAGGGAGCTGGCCCGCGGCGCGGGGCGCCACGGCTCTTGCGGGGTCGGGGTGGGCGAGACCCGGCAGGACGAGGAGGAGGGGCAAGAGAGCCTGCGGGCCGAGGATCTGGTCGGCGACGGCCTCGAGGCGCGGCTCCTCGCGATCCAGGAGCGAAAACGGGCGGCCCTCGCCCCCCTGCGCGAGGCCGCGACCTCGGATGCGGCGGGGCCGGAGTGGCGCATCCTCGATGAGCCCCAGGTGGCGCGGCGGTGGATCGAGCAGCTTCGGCCCCTCGCGCTGCAGCTGGTTGAGGACGAGGCGCGTCTTTCGGAAGCCCTGGCCCGGGGACCGGTGGTGTTCGAGGGCGCGCAAGGTGTCCTGCTCGACGAGCGCCTCGGCTTTCACCCCTACACCACCTGGACCTGCACCACCTTCGCGAATGCGCAGGCCCTCTTGCGGGGGCTGGGGGCGGAGGTGGTCCGGGTCGGGGTGCTGCGGGCCTACCAGGTGCGGCACGGCCCCGGGCCCCTCCCCACCGAGGTGGCGGGCGGCCTCGGCCTCCCCGAGCCCCACAACCCCACCGGGCCGTGGCAAGGCAGCTTTCGCGCCGGGTGGTTGGATCTGGTGCTGACCCGCTACGCGTTGGCGGCGGCAGGCGGAGTGGACCACCTCGCCCTGACCCACCTTGACCGGGTGGGCGCCCTGGCCGCCCCGCAGGTGTGCGTGGGGTATCGGATCGACCCCCGCGACGCCGACGTCCTCGGTCTCGGCCCGCTGGACGCGCTCCCGCTCGCCGCGGATCCGAGCCTCGCGCACCAGGCCCGGCTGGGGGAGGCGCTGGGCCGGGTCGCGCCGATCCTGGCCCCGCTCGGTCCGGACATCCCGGGCCGGCTCGCGGAGGCCCTCGGCGCCCCGGTCACCCACCGCGGCACCGGGCCGAGCGCGGTCACGGTGTGCCTCCCCGGGCCCTACGGGCCGCCCCCTCGCTGAGCGCTATTCGTCGAGGTCCTTCCACCAGCGCAGGAACTCGTCGAACTCGATCTTCCCGTTCTTGTCGAGATCGATCGCCTGCAACCCGACCTTCGCTTCGTCCTCGGTGAAGCGGCCCTCGTCGAGCGCGTCGAGGAGCGCGCCGAACTCGTCCGGGTCGATCGTCCCGTTTCCGTCGTGGTCGTAGTGATCGAAGATCTCTCGGATCTCGTCGATGTCCATCGACGGAGATCTAGCAGACCCGCTCGCGGGTGGCGACGCCCCCATGCGACCCCCCTGGCCCCGGACGTCGCAGGTCAGCTTGCGGAGGCCTTGGCCCCGGTGAGCCAACGGGACTTCGGGCGGGCGAGGTCACCGCTTGCCCAACCGGGCCCGGCGCGCCACCATCTCGGTGATGACTGGGCGCTTCGGGCTCCTGTTCGCCACCCTGGCGAGGAGCGGGGTGCGGGCGGCGGGGCCCGCCCTGGGCCCGGTCTACGTGGGGGTGTTCATCGGGGGCGCGGTCCTCTTCGGCCCCTCCGGGATGACCGCCCGCGACGCGTGTCAGGCGATGCGCGGCGCCCCCTGGGTGGGGGCGGCGCTCTGGCTGGCCTGGCTCCTGGCCCTCCTGCCCGGGGTCCGCGCGCTGATCGGCGCGCGCGACGCGGCGTGGCTGAGGAGCCAGCCGGTGCCGGGGTGGTGGCTCTGGCTGAGCCAGGGCGCCCTCCTGTTCGCGGCCGAGGGGCCGTGGATCCTCCTGTGGGGCCGCGGCGAGGGGCCGCTGGTCGGGGCAGCGGCAGGCCTCGTCGCCACCGCGCTGCACGCCGCCGCGGTGTCCCGGGCCCCGGGGCTCGGCCACCGGCTGGCCGCCCTCGCGGCGGGGCTGGCCTGGCTCGCACCCGCCCCGTTCGCCCTGGGCGCGGGGGCGCTGGTCGCGCCGGTGGTGGTGCGCGCGGCCTGGCGCCACGCACACTCGGCCTCCGCGCCGCTCCGCTCGGCCCGGCTCAGGGGCGGGGCGACCCTCGCGCTCGCCCAGCTCATCGGCCTGGCGTGGCTGCGCGCGCGCCGGGCCCGGCTGGTGCGCTCGGGGCTGTGGGCGGCCCTCGGCGCGGGCATGAGCGTCCTCGGGGCGGTGAACAACCACCTCGGGCCCGAACGCGCGGTGGTGGTCTCGCTCTCGGTGGGGGGCGCGTGCCTCGTCCTGGCCCTGGCCGGCCTCGCTCGGGACACCCTCGCGGCCGAGGCGGACCTCGCCTGGCTCACCGCGTCCTCCGGGGTCGCCCCCCGGGTCCGGGTGGGCGCAAGCCTGCTTGCCATGCTCGCGGCCGGCCTCGGCCTCGGGGTGCTCCACGCCGCGGTGGTCGGCCCCCTGTGCCTGCCCGGCGTCGCGCCGATCGCCCGCCTGCTCGGGCTCTGGGCGGGTTGGGGCGCCGGCCTCGCCGCGTTCGTCTACCTGGGGCTGCGCTCGGTCGAGGCGCGCGCGCCGGCGGGCAAGAGCCGCGCGTTCTGGATCATCGGGCCGGGGGTGCTCGCCTCGATCCTAGCGCCCTCGCTCGCGGGGGAGGCGGCGGTGGGCTGGGCCCTGGCCGGCGCCACCGCGCTCTGCCCGGCGGTGCTCCTCGGCCGCCGTCGGGGGCGCGGGTGAGGGTCGCGCGGCTGCGGGTGGAGGGGGTCTCGAAGCGCTTCGGCGCCCGCGAGGTGCTCGACGCGGTCTCGCTCGACCTGCTGGGGCCCGCGGCCTGGGCCCTGTTGGGGCCGAACGGGGCGGGCAAGTCCACCCTCCTGCAGGTGCTCGCCGGCCTGGTGCCGGCGGACGCCGGGCAGGCGTGGCTGGACGACGCGCCGCTCCTCGACGGCCCGCCCGAGGTGCGGCGGGCGGTCGGCTACGTGCCGGAGTCCACCGAGCTGTTGCCGTACCTCACGGTGGCGGAGGTGGTCCGGGTGGCGGCCACCCTGCGGGGGGCAGGTGAGCCTGCGCCCGAGCTGCTCGAGCGCCTGGGCGTGCAAGACTTCCTGCATCAGCGGATCGCCAGCCTCTCCCTCGGTCAGCGCCGCCGCGGGCTCATCCTGGCCGGGTTGGTGGGCGACCCGGGGCTCCTCCTCCTCGACGAGCCGACCAACGGCCTGGATCCGCCCGCGGTCGAGATGCTGGGGCGCCTGATCCGGGATCTGGTCGCAGAGGGGCGGATGGTGCTCTTCGTGACCCACGACCTGGGCCTGGTGGAGGCGGCGGGGGCGGAGGTGCTGCGGCTCGAGGCGGGGGTGCTCCGCGCCCCATTGAGCTCACACGGATAGGGCGAACCGCAGGTCGACTTGCGGTGGTCGTCGGGATGGTCGTCGACTGCGGGTTGCGGCATGCTCGCCTGGCATGAGCGACCGAAGGGTGCTGATCACGGGAGCGTCTCGTGGGATCGGGTTGGAGCTGGTGAAACAGCACCTGGCGTCGGGCGACCGGGTGGTGGCGAGCTGCCGCAGTCGCGACAAGGCGACGGCGCTGTCGGCGCTCGCCGAGAGCAGCGGGGCGCGGCTCAACGTCGTCGCGCTCGACGTCGGCGACCCTGCCTCCATCGCCCGCGCCGCTGACGAGGTTGAGGCCAGCTGCGGCGCCCTCGATCTGCTGTGGTCCAACGCCGGGATCTATCCGGGTTCGCCGGGCACCGAGGTGCAGGAGCAGCCCTTCGGTGAGCTCACGATGGAGGAGGGGCTGGAGGTGCTCCGGGTCAACGCGGTCGGCGCGTTGATGGTCGCCCAGGCCTTCTGGCCCATGCTGACGCGCGGGCGGGACCCCAAGCTCGCGGTGGTGTCCTCCGGCTACGGCTCGGTGGGCGACAACCACGGGACCCCGTTCTGGTACGGCGCCTCCAAGGCCGCGCTCAACATGCTGCACCGCTCCCTCGCCTTCGACCCGGCTGGCCGGGGCGTGGTGGTCCTGCTGCTCTCCCCGGGGTGGACCGCCACGGACATGGGCGGGCCCCGCGCGCCCGACCCCCTCGTGCCGGTGGTGGAGGGCCTCCGCCAGGTCGTCGAGCGCGCCACCGCAGTCGACACCGGCGCGTTCCTCGACTGGCGTGGTGAGGCGGTGCCCTTCTGACGCAGTGGCCTCAGCCCGCCTTCGCCGGCCGCACCGGCAGGTAGAGCTGCGCCTTGGCGCTCGCCGCGTCCGAGACGTCGGTGGGGCCGGTGGTGTGGATCTCCCACGGCGGCCCCGCCGGCTCCAGGCCCTGCTCGCGGGCCCAGCGCGCCAGCTCGCGGTGGGCCTTGTCGAGGTCGCGGTAGGCGCCGGTGTACAGCGCCCGGGCCACCCGCCCGCCGGGGAGGCGCTCGACCCGGGGCTCGCCCTCTGCGCCCGCGGCGAAGCGCGAGGGGTCGGGGACGCACGTCCCGGCCAACACCTCGATCTGCTCGGGGGTGCGGCGCAGCCGGCGCACCACCGGCGCCCCCGCGCCGGCCCCCGCGGCCAGGGCGAGGTTCGTGACCCGGGCGAGGGCCTCGCCGAGGGCGGCGCCCAGGCCCTCGAGGGTCGCGGTCACCCGCACCGTCAAGATGGGTTGCGGGGGGACGTCCATCAGCTCCACGGAAGTCAGCATCGTTGCCTCACAGGCTGAGCGCGAGGAGCGCCAGCATCCGGCGCACCAGCGGGTCGGCCACCGCGGCCGAGTCGTGCAGGGTGGTGTAGAGCACGGCGCCGGTCGTGGCACCAGGGCGGTAGCGGATCACCACCGGGGCCAGGCCCTGCCCGAGGCCCGTGGTGGGGCCCACCGCGAGGACCTCGGCCCCCGGGCCGGCCGCCTCCACCACCGCGTAGTCGCCGTCGAGGGCCACCGGCAAGCGGCCTTGCGACAGCCCCAGGAGGAGCTCGGGGGCGAGGAGCTGGGCCGAGAACTCGAGGACCCGCCCCACCTCTGCCGCGTCCTGGGTGGCGTCGTCCCCCGCGAGGGCGAGAGCCTCGGGGAAGGCCGCCTCCACCAGGTCGTAGGCCAGGTCGGACACGTAGACGCTCCCGCCCGCGAACACGAAGCGCCGCAGGTTCTCGGCCACCTCCGGATCTCGGGCGTCGTGAGCGCCGCAGTTGATGAAGAGCAGGTCGACGCGGTCGGCGAGGTCCGGATCGAGGAGCACCTGCGCGGTGTTGGTGACCCCGGGGACCGAGACGTGGTTGATCCCGACCGAGGCGAGCACGTCCTCGACGTGATCGAAGGCCCCGAGCACCACCGCCACCCGGGACGGCTCCGGGGGCGCAAGGCAGGTTGCGACGGGGAGGGCGGAGGTGCGCCCCGCGCTCACCGTGAGCGCGGTCTCGGCGGTGTAGTGCCCGCGGCGAACGCTCACCCGGGCGAGGCCGGGGGCGAGGCAGGCGCTGAGGAAGCGCCCGCCCTCGTCGACCCGGCTGGTGGTGCGCTGGCCGTCCGCGCCCACCACCGTCACCTCCGCCCCCATCGCGGGGCCGAGGCCGGCGGGGAGGCAGATCTCCCCCGTGACGCGGGCGCAGTCCGTGGTCACCGCCTGGCCGGTCACCGGCACCCGCACCGCGGCGGGCAGCAGGTTGGAGCGCAAGGTGACCTGCGCCTGTAGGGTGCCCGGCTCGGTGGGGGTCCAGCGCAGCCGCACCTGGGTCGCCTCGCCCGGCCGCAGGTTGAAGGGGAGGGGGGGCGCGAGCACCTGCAGGCCGGCCGCCGCGCCCAGCACCGAGACGTCGGCGAGGGTGTGGGGCTGCTCCCCGGTGTTGTGGACGTGGACGGTGCGCTCCTGGCTCGACCCCACCGGCCGCGTGTCGAAGGCCACCGCGCTCGGGAACACCACCAGGTCGCTCTCCGCCGCGACACCCTGGAGCGGGGCCTCCAGGGCCCCCAGGGCGTCGTGGGGGACGTCCACCCGGAACACCGCCTGGTGGCCGTCCTCCGAGGACGGCGCGGTGGGGGCGTAGCGGATCCGGAAGCTGCGCGTCTGGCCGGGGCCGAGCACCCCGCTGCGGGGCGGCGCGGCCTCGAAGCTGAAGCTCGGGTCTCCTGCCAGGCGCGGGTCGAACCACGCGCAGGCGGCGTCGGTGCCCGCCTGGAGGGTGACGTCGGCCGACAGCTGGCTCCCCACCCGGACCAGCCCGAAGCTCGCCGCCTCGGGGCTGAGCCGCGCGGTGCAGTGCCCGGCGGGGAGGCCCACCCCCTCCAGCACCACGTCCAGCCGCGGCTGGTCCGCGTCGTCGCTCAGGATGTGCAGGAGGGCCTGCGTGTCGCCGAGGGCGGCGGGGGTGAAGAGCAGGTGCAATTCAGCCTGCGCGCCGGGCTCGAGCCGCGCGGGCAGGGTCGAGCCGAGGGCGAAGCCGGCGTCCTGGAGCGCGAGCTGGGCGCCGGTCAGGGTGAGGGGCGCGGTCCCCGCGTTCAGCACCGTCAAGCTCCGGAGCTGGGGGGCGCCGCCCACCACCGCGCCGCCGAAGTAGAGCAGGGTCGTCGAGACGCGCACGTCGGGCCCGCCGCCCTGGCCGCTGAGGGCCACGCTGGTCTGGGTGAGGCCCACGTCGCCCTCGAGCACCTCCCAGGTGAGCTGGGCCGACCGCTGGACCGCGTCCTGGGGTTGGAAGGTCACCGAGAGCCCGAGCTCCGCCCCCGCGGCCAGGGTGAGCGGGAGCACCGGCGGGTCGGCAAAGAAGGGCCCGACCTCGGGATCCACCACCGCGGACTGGAGCACGATCGCCTCGCTCGAGATGTTGCTGCAGGAGAGCCTGCGGCTCACCGCGGAGCCGACGTTGACGGCGCCGAACGCGAGCGCGCCCGGAGTGCACACCAGGGAGGCGGGCACCCCCTCGCCCGACAGCTGCACGATGCGCTGGCAGCCGAGGCACGCCCCCTCGACCAGCAGGCGCGCTCGGGCTGCTCCCGGCGCGTCGGGGGCGAAGGTCACCGGGAGCTCGGCCGAGGCCCCCGAGGCGAGGGTGAGGGCGCGGGTGGGCAGCAGGGCCGAGAAGCCGGGGGTGCTCCCCTCGAGGGTGGCGGTGAAGGCGACCGGCTCCGGGTTGTGGCTGGTGATCCGCAGGACGGTGGTCCGGGTGTGCCCCACCCGCACCGAGCCGAAGGCCACCGGATCCGGCGTGACCTGGAGGGCCTCGGGCGCCACCGAGGCGGTGACCACCAGGATCCGCTGGGGGGTGGCGGCGCTGTCGGTGTCGATGGTGACGGTGGCCACGAGGGGCCCGGCCACCATGGGCTGCACGGTGAGGGCGAGGGGGCGGGTCTCGCCGCTGCCCAGGGTCGCCGCGGTGGTCGAGAGGCTCAGGGCGTCGTCGCTGGTGGCCGCGCGCCAGCGCAGCCCCGCGTTGCCCACGTTTGTGAGCGCCACGGTGCGGGTGGTGGCCTGCCCGAGCGGCAGGACGCCCAGGTCGACCACCCCGGGCTGCAGCTCCAGCGCCCCGGCCACGGACTTCACGTCGGCGCCCGGGCAGCCCGCCGCCCCCGCGGCCAGGGCGAGGCACGCCGCCCAGCTGCACCTCGGACCGCGCACGGGCCCCATCGTACCAGACCCGGGCGCGCTTGGCGGGGGTCGACCGGGGGTGTGCCGGTTCCGCTGAAGAACCGGTCGCGGTCCGCCGAACGGAGCAGACGTGAGCGTCCCCTCCAACTCCATGACCTACTACCTCAAGGGTGGGGAGATCGTGGAGGCGCGCGTGACCTCCGACCCCGCGGACGTGGCGGTGGCGAAGCTCCGCTGGCTCGGGGTCCAGGTCTACAAGGGTGGCGACGGCGGGGTGATGGGGCAGATCCGGATCCAGCCCCTGCGCTACGCCCCCCTGCCTGGGGTCCGCCTCGAGGTCCACAACCGCTTCCGGGTCTTGGACGGCCACCGCCTCCAGGTGCTGGCCCCGTCGCCCCTTTCGCGGTGTCGGCCGGTCCCGTTCCTGGACCTGCAGTCCCACGAGCAGCTCGAACACGCCCTCGAGCGCAGCTGGCAGGAGGTCGTGGCGGAGGCCACCCAGGCCCTCACCTACGCGGCCGCGCTGGCCAAGGATGCCCACCTCCTGATGGAGCCCTGGCGGATCGAGGGCACGGTGCGGGTGGGGCAGGACGACGTCCGGCTCCTCTTCTCGGCCCGTGGCGATCGGGCCTGCGTGTGCGGGCTCAACGGCCGCGCGCTGGTCCGGCAACCGAGCAACGCCCGCATCATCCTGCCGGTCCGCACCACCGCGCCCCGTGAGGAGCAGGTGGGCCTGTGGCGCTCCGCCATCGAGCAGGCCCGGGTGTGCGTGGGGCCGGAGCCCGAGGCGGTGCCGGAGCAGGCCGAGCTGAGCCTGGACCTGGCCTCACAGGACCTCGAGTCCTCCTACGGGCCCCGCGTGGTGCCCCAGCCCGCGGCCGTCCCGCCCCGCGCGCCCCCCGCGCAGACGGTGCCGACCCAGGTGGCCTCGGTGGCCCGGATGGCGCCGATCCCCCGGAGCGCGCCGCCCGCCCCCCTGCCCCAGGCGATCCCGAAGGCGCCGCGCTTCGCCCCGCCGCCCCGCCCGCCTCAGTCCGCCTTCCCTCCGGTCGACCTCGCCCGGGAGGACAGCCTGGACATCCTCTCACTCGACCTGTCCGGTGACCTGAGCTCCGGCGACCTGCCCGACTGACGCGGCGTCATAGGGACACCGCCGCCCCCGCGATGAGCTGGTAGCCGAGCGGGACGTCGCCGAAGTACGGCCCGGGCACCAGGAGCGCGCCGTCGACCAGGACGAGGAGCCACTCGGTGGCCACGTAGTCGGCGCTGAGGTCGACCTCCACCCCCTCGAAGTTTGCGCCCGCCGCGTTGCCGACGAGGGACCCCATGGCCGCGACGACCCCCCGCACTCGCAGCGCCTCCCCGAAGAACAGCTCTGCCCCGAGCCCGCCGCTCACCAGGCCCGCCGCGTCCGGGGCGAGGGCGGTGACCACGGGTGAGGACACCATGCTCGCCGCGCCGCCGTTGAAGAACAGGCTGGTGTGGGGGAGGAACGGGGCCAGGCTCACGAACGCGCCGTAGCGCTGCGTGCCCTGGGAGAGGTTGCCCAGGCCCTCGTCGCCCGACAGGGCGAGGACGAAGGCGTCCAGGCGGAGGTCGTCGGTGAGCCAGACGCGCCCGGTGGCCTGGGCCAGCCAGGCGCCCAGCTGTACCCGCCCCGACGGATCGAGCACGTCGGTGAGGGCGGCGGCGGCGCGTTCGGCGATGATGCGGGTGAGGGGTCCGGCGTCCGCCTGCACCTCGGCCTGTCGCGCCTCGGCCGCCTGGCGGAGGGTCCCGTTGGCGTGCAGCTGGGCTTGCACCGCGCCGAAGCCGTACAGGAACAGCGCGGTGGCCTGCCACCGGGCCCCGCCGGCCTCGGCCGAGATCCCCGTCCAGCCCAGGGTGCCGCGGGTCTCGGCGTCGTACGCGAAGGTGCCGTCGTTGGTGCCGATCACCAGCGCGTCCCGGACGCACGCCACCAGCTCGCCGAGCTCCCGGCGGCCCACGTCGTCGGAGGGGTCGCAGACCACGCCCTCCGGCGGGAGGTTGCGGGCGGCGAAGGCGGCCTCGATGCGCGCCGCGCGGCCCCGGGTGCCCGCGTCGGCCACCACCGGGCCGAGGCCGCCGCGGTCCAGGTAGGCGGCGCCGTGCAAGCGAACCTGCGTCCGCCGCGAGAAGCGGTAGGCCAGCTCGGTGGTGAACAGGGGGCTGGTGAAGGTGCCCTTCACCAGCTCTCCGCTCGGAAAGAGGGCTTGCGCGCGGAGCTGCCAGGGGTGGCTCGGCCAGGCGAGGCCGAGGTCCACGTCGATGAGGAGGCCGAGGGCGTAGGCCGAGAACAGGGCGCCCTCGCCCACGCGGGTGCGCATCTTCCCCAGGCGCGCCAGCACCACCCCGGTCTCGCCCAGCTGGAGCTCGGCGTAGACCGGGCCGAGGAGCAGGGTGCGTTGCACTTGGTCCCCGACCGGGCGGCCGTCCAGCCGGGTGCCGTCGTTGGCCAGCTCCAACAGGCCGGTGTCCAGCTCGGCCACCAGGGTCAGGCCGTCGGTCGGGCGGCCTCGCACCCCGCCCCGCAGGCGGAGCTGGGCGGCCCAGCGGTCGGTGACGGTGTCGTCCGCCACCCCCGGGTAGCGGAGCTGGGACAGGAACACCGACCTCGGCACCGACTGCCCGAAGAAGCGCTGGTCCGAGGCGGCGGACCACGTCTGGGCCCGGGCCGCCGCAGGGCAGGCGGCGAGGGCCGCGGCCACGAGGAGCACCCCGCGGGCCCGGGACCAGGAGGATCGCACGTGGGCAGGTTAACCGCTTTACGCGGCGCGGACAGGTCCGCTACGCCACTGTGACCCGGCGCAATGCGGGGCCCCACTGCCCATGAAGGTCAAAGACAAGGGAACCCCACCGCAGATGCCCCACCTCCGCGCGCCCGAGCCGGGCGCGGCGGGTTCCGTCGCCCCCGCGCCGGGGCACGACGTCTTCGGGCGCGGCGAGCCCGCGCCGCACGCCGACGCGGAGGGGCCGCGCGCCTCGCGGGTCGGCCTCGACACCCAGGGCGCGGGCCGCAACTCGGTCTTCGCGTTCCGGGTGCGCGGCGAGGATCGGGGGGTCGAGGACCTGATCGGCCGGCTGCCGCGGGTGGGGGCGGACTCGATCCACGCCCTGCTCGCGAAGCTGCCGCTCCAGACCGAGGTGAAGCGGATCATGGCCGCCCAGGCCGCGCCGGGGCCCCGGATCCCGTACCGCCCCTTCGAGGCGATGAAGGCCGACTTGCCGATGCCGTTCGTCGAGGCGCTCGAGCGCCTGCCGGCCCTGACCGCGCGCTTCAACCCGGTGGAGCTGTACACCGCCGACGACGTCGCGGCGCTCAAGGAGCGCTTCCTCGACGACTACAAGGCGGGGATCCGCGAGAACCCCCGCTTCGAGTACACCCAGGGGGTGGCGAAGCTCCGGGCCAGCCTGGCCCGGGACGGCACCAGCCCCGAGGCGATCAAGGCGGAGCTGACCGAGCTGCGGGCGAAGATCGCGGCCCACCCGGTGGCGGAGGGCGACGACCTCGCGGGCCTGATGAAGCAAGCCGTCCTGCGCAAGCTCGACGACGATCTCTCGACGGTCCTCCTCCTCGAGGGGCTGGAGGGGCGCGAGGAGGGCAAGGTGAAGGCCGCCCTCACCACCAAGTACGGCGCGGGGGTGGACGACGCCCTCTACGACGCGGCCAAGGTGGTGTTCGGCTACCTGGTCGAGACCCAGGCCCACGCGAGCGAAGGGAAGAAGGCGAAGGAGGGCGAGGCGGCGCCGGTGCAAGGGAACCTGCCGCCCGCGCTGAGCGCCCACCTGTCGAAGGGCGAGTCGATGAGCGCGGCCGAGTTCAAGGACGCGGTGGACTGGATGCTCGGCCGCTACTACGCGGCGTACGAGGCCAAGAGCGGCCACGCCTTCCCCGCCGCGCTGAAGTATCGGGTGGAGCTCGACGACAGCTACTCGGCCATCGACGTGCGCGACAAGTCGTCGGACGGCCCGGTGATCGGCATCCCCGACAAGGCGCGCTCGCCGAAGAAGTACCTCGAGCTCCTGCGGCACGAGATCGACATGCACGCCCGGCAGTCGATGAACGGGCACTTCATGTTCGGGTTCGCGGGCGGGGCGCTGAAGGTGGACGAAGAGACCTGGTACGAGGGGCTCGCCAAGCACAACGAGATCGAGCTGATGCGCGAGATGTTCGGCGACGACTCCCAGCCCACGATGCCGTACTTCACCTTCGCGATCCGGATGGCGGAGGAGGGCAAGAGCTTCCTCGAGGTCTTCGACGCGATGGCGAAGCTGCGGATGGCCGCCGGATCGAGTGAGAAGCTGGCCCTGTCGAACGCCTGGAACGCCACCTATCGGGTGTTCCGCGGGCACATCGACACCGCGAACCCCGACGCCTACGCGATGCCCAAGGATCAGGCGTACCTGCGGGGCTGGATGCTCCAGGCCCAGCTCTCGGAGCGCGGGCTTTCCCACCTGAACGAGGCGGGAATCGGTCCACTGGACGGGCCCGAGCTCCTTTCTCGCTTTGACTTCGGCCCGGAGGATCTCATGTTCCCGGACGTGAACCTGACCCAGGCCTGGTTCGAGGAGGTGCTGCGGCCCAAGGCCGAGGCCGAGCTCGCCGCCAAGGCCGAGGGGGCAGGTGGGGCGCGGCCCGCGCCCGGTCAGGAACCGTGAGCCCGGACGAGGACATCCCCGAGACCACTCCCGCCCCGGAGGCGGCCGAGGCGCCCCAGACGGTGTTCGTGCACCTGCGCCCCGCGCGCCGGGTGCGCCCGCTGCCGCTCGCCGCGGTGCTGTCGATGGCCGCGCTGGTGCTGACCCAGCTCCTGCCCATCCACGTCGCGCAGGGGGACTGGTCGGCGGTGGTGCTCCTGGTGTTCGGCACCCTGGTCGCGCCCCTCGCGTTCCTGGTGTTCCTCTCCCAGGCCCCCGGCGACCCGGTGCTCGAGCTGGGGCAAGATCGCTTGCGCCTGCCGATCACCACCCGGGCCCAGGAGTACCTGACCTTCCGCTACCGCGACATCCAGTCCCTCTTCGTGCGGGGCGGGGCGGTGCCCTTCGTGTGGATCGGCACCGAGCTCGGCACCTTCTTGTACCCGGTGAAGGCCTTCGGCTCGCCCGAGGCGGCCCGTCAGGTCATCGACCTCATCCGCGATCGGGTCGCGGCCAACGCCCCCGACGGCGACGCCCGGCTCGGCCGCTTCGACGCCCAGCAGGCGGTGAGCGACAAGGCCTACGCCAACCGGATGTGGGGCACGAAGGTGCTCCTCGGCCTGATCCTGCTCGGCTTCGTGGCGGAGTTCCTCGGCGGCGCGATGGACGGCGTCCCCTTCTCGGTGGCGGGGCTCGGGGCCAACGTGCCCACCCTGGTGATGAAGGGGGAGGTCTACCGCCTGGTGACCTCCAACCTCCTGCACACCGACGTCTTCCACCTCGTGGTGAACGGGGTCCTGATCGCGGTGCTGGGCAGCATGGTGGAGCGCCTCCTCGGCACCTGGCCCTTCGTCCTCACCGCGCTCCTCGCCGCGGTGCTCGGCCCGCTCTCGTCTGCGCTGTCGGGCAACGCGACCCTCTCGCTCGGGGCCTCCACCATCGTCTTCGGCCTCCTCGGCCTCTACGGCTTCGTGGCCTACCGCTACCGGGGTCGCCTCCCCTTGGGCTTCTCGCCCCCGTTCCGGATGTGGCTCACCCTCGGGCTCATGCTCCTGTTCATGGCCATGGCCCTGCCGGGGGCGGACTTCGCCGCGCACCTCGGGGGCTTCCTCGCCGGGGTCCTGGTCGCCGCGCCCCTGGTCGACAAGGACCCGGAGCTCCCCCTGCGCCGCGCGCCCGGCGCGGTGGCCTGGGGGCTCTTGGCCCTCCTCGGGCTGTTCTCGGTCGGCTCGCTCGGCTGGGCTGTGCAAGCAAGCCTGCATGACGACGGGGCCTCGGAGCTCGCGGTGCTGGAGGACTTCGTGGCCCACCGCACCGTCCCGTCGGAGGTGGGGAACCAGGTGGCGTGGAGCCTGGCCCTGCGCCCGGACGCCACCCCCCGCCAGCTCGAGCTGGGCGAGACCCTGGCCCGCCGCGCGGTGTCCGAGGCCGAGGGGGACGAGGAGGAGGCCGCGACGAAGGACACCCTCGCCACCCTCCTGTACCGCGAGGGGCGGCTCGACGAGGCGGTGCGGATGGAGGCGGAGCTCATCCCGATGGGCGAGGCGACCATGCCCACCCAGCTCGCGCGCTTCCTGAAGGCGCGGCTCGAGAAGCAAGGTATCTTGCGCGACGAGGGCGCGCCGGCGGGCGAGCTCGAGTTCACCACCCGCTACCACGAGGCGCGGGGCTTCGGCCTCGACCTCGCCCCGGGGCAGGACCTCGCCAAGGCGCGGACGATCTGGCTCCTGGTGGAGCGGGCGGGCACCCTGGAGGGCCTGGTGCGGCTTGGGCTCGGTGCGAACACGTCGACCGAGAAGACGCTGTGGCTGCGGAGCCTGGGCATCGAGCCGGTGTGGCTGGAGGGGGTGACCTTCCGGCTTGCGTGGGTGCAGGCGGGGCAGGCGGAGGCCAAGGGCTGGCTGATGCGCAAGGACGTGCTGGCGCTGCCTTAGCTTGCCCTGGGCGGGGCGGAGGTGACTCGACGCTTCGCTTCCGGGCCCGAGGCCTTCCCTCTCCGGGGGACCGGCGATAGGGGGCGCTTTGGCTTTGATCGGCGGTGATCCGCCTTCTTGGGGGCCCCGCGGGCTTTGGCTTCGAGCGGCCGTGGTAGTGCCCCAAAGTCCCCCTCCGTGGGAAGGCCTCGGCCCCTCCCGCTTCGCTCGCGTGGGTGTCCGCCGGAGGCGCTTCTTGGCACTCGAAGCGGCGGGTGGAGGTGGTTCGACGCGCTTCGCTTCCGGGCCCGAGCGGCTGGCGGAGACTCGATGCTGCGCCTCCAGGCCCGAGCGGCCGGCGGAGGTGTTTCGACGCTTCGCTTCCGGGCCCGAGGCCTTCCCTCTCCGGGGGACCGGCGTTAGGGGCGCTTTGGCTTTGATCGGCGGTGATCCGCCTTCTTGGGGAGCGGCCGTGGTAGTGCCCCAAAGTCCCCTCCGTGGGGAGGCCTCGGCCCCTCCGCTTCGCTCGCGTGGGTGCCCGCCAGGGGCACGCAGGTCTTGGCTTCGAGCTGCGGGCGGAGGTGGTGCGACGCCTCGCTTCCGGGCCCGAGCGGCTGGCGGAGGTGACTCGATGCTGCGCCTCCAGGCCCGCGAGGCCGGCGGAGGTGGTTCGACGCTTCGCTTCCGGGCCCCTTCCCTCTCCGGGGGACCGGCGTTAGGGGGCCCTTTCGCGTTGATCGGCGGTGATCCGCCTTCTTGGGGGCCCCGCGGGCTTTGGCTTCGAGCGGCCGTGGTAGTGCCCCAAAGTCCCCCTCCGTGGGAAGGCCTCGGCCCCTCCCGCTTCGCTCGCGTTCCGCCGGAGCTTGGGCACAGGTCCCTAACTTCGAGCGGCGGGTGGAGGTGGTTCGACGCTTCGCTTCCGGGCCCGAGCGGCTGGCGGAGGTGACTCGATGCTGCGCCTCCAGGCCCGAGAGGCCGGCGGAGGTGGTGCGACGCTCCGCTTCCGGGCCCGAGGCCTTCCCTCTCCGGGGGACCGGCGTTAGGGGGCCCTTTCGCGTTGATCGGCGGTGATCCGCCTTCTTGGGGGCCCCGCGGGCTTTGGCTTCGAGCGGCCGTGGTAGTGCCCCAAAGTCCCCCTCCGTGGGAAGGCCTCGGCCCCTCCCGCTTCGCTCGCTTGGGTGCCCGCCGGAGGCGGCGGGCACGCAGGTCTTGGCTACGACCGGCGGGCGGAGGTGGTTCGATGCTCGAGGACGCCGAACGGTTCGGAGTGAGGATTGGGTCGCTCAAGCCGCAGAGCCCCAAAGACCAGATTGGCCTGGTCGACGCCGGAGGTTGGTGTGGGGCGGGGATCAGGGGAGGAAGTCGAGGTCGGGGACGCGGGTGGTGGAGAGCAGGTCGGCGGTGCCGCCGTCCACCAGGTCCATCGTGTCGCCGCGGGGGAGGGCGTCGTACTGGCGGCGGAGCGCGTTGAGGATCACGAGCTCCGGTGACACCACCGGGTGCACGGCGCAGCGGGCCGCCGCCGCCACCTCGCGCACCGCCACCTCGTCGGAGGGGTCGGCCATGGCGAGGGTGAGCTCGCCCTTCTTCAGGGCGAGGGGGAAGACGGTGTGGAGGAGGGCGAGGTCGACCGGCACCCGGCGGCGCACCGCCTCGGGCACCGTGGGGATGCGCTCGACCGCGGGGACCCCCAGCTGATCGCTGAGGAAGCGCGCCAGCTCGTCCTCGGCCAGGTACCCGAGGAGGACCAGGGTGGAGCCCACGCGGCGGCCGTGCTGCTGCTGGGCCCTCAGGGCCTCGGCCAGCTGGTCCCCGGTGACGCGCCCCTGGGTGACCAGCATCTCGCCGATCGGTCTGCGTCGGGGTGTGCGCGCGGCCTGCATGTCAGGGACGGTCGACGGGTTTCGGGCAAATGTGAGGGACGCCGGGTGCGGTTCCTGGGTACCCTCGGCCGATGCCCGGGCGCGTCGTGCCGTTCCCGCCCCGGGCTACGGGGCAGCCTCGGGCCGGGCTGAGCCTGGGGCGGCTGGTCGCGCCGCCGCGTCCCGCCGGGGCCCTCCCGCGGGCGGCCGCGGTCGAGGGCCTGGAGGCGGGGCTGTGGCGGAAGCTCACCCAGGTTGTGGCGCCGCCGGGCTCGGGGAAGACCTCTCTGTTGGCCGCGTGGCTGCAGCAGACCCGGTGGCCGGCCGGGTGGCTGAGCGTGGACCTCGCCGATCGGGCGCCCGGGCGCGGCCTGGGGCACCTGTTGGCGGCGGCGGGGCGCGCGGTGCCCGAGGTCGGGGCCTCCGCCGAGGCGCTGGCGCGGGTCCCCGGCCCCTACGTGCCGGAGGTGGTGCTGGCCGAGGCCCTGGTGGCGCCGCTGCTGACCACCGGCGCCCGGGCGGTGCTGGTCCTGGACGACGTGCATCACCTCGCGGGGAGCCCGCTCGCGCCCGCCCTGGCCTGGCTGGTGCGGCGCGCCCCGCCCGGCCTGCACCTTCTGGTCTCGGCCCCTGAGGCGCAGGCCTGGTTGCAGGAAGGCCTCGGGCGCGGGGAGGCCACCACGGTGGGCCCCGATGCGCTCGCCCTCGGCGCGGAGGAGGCGGTGCGCCTGGGCGCGCCCCCGGACGAGGCCGACGCGGTGGTGGCGGCGTCCGAGGGTCGGATCCTGTGGGCGCGGGTGGCGCTGGCTGGGGGCTGGGCGGACGGGGTGCGGGACGTGCGGGGCTGGGCCGACGCGTGGCGGCGCGGGTTCGGGCCCGAGCTGGCCGCGGTGCTGACCGCGGCGGCGGGGGCGACCCGGCTGTGCGCGGCGGGCCTCGCGGGGGGGCCGGAGCAGCCCGAGATGCAAGAGAGGTTGCGACGGCTCGCGGAGCGCGGGGCCCTCCTACCGCGGGACGGTCATGGGGAGTGGTACGCGCTCCACCCCGAGCTCCGGGAGGCCCTGGGTGGGGTGGGGGAGGCGGCGGAGCCGACGGTGGCGCTCGCGGGCGAGGTGAGCCCCGCGGTGGCGGCGGGGGAGGCCTCGCTCGCTCGGGGTGCGCTGGAGGACGCGCAGGTCAGCCTGCAGGACGCGCAGGAGGCCTTGCGGGGCTACGAGGGGTCCGGGTGGGAGGCGGGGGTGGCGACCCTCGCCGCGGGGGTGGCCCTCGCCGCGGGCGATGACGCGCTCGGGCCGGCCGACCGGGCGCTGGCCTGCCTCGACGCCTGCCCCGACCCCGCGCTCCGACCAGTGGCGGAGGCCCGGTGGGCGCAGGCGTGGGCGGGCGCGCAGGCGGCCCCCGACGACCGGCCGGACGGGCTGTCGGGCCGGGAGACGGCGGTGCTCGCGGGGGCCCGGGCGGGGGAGACCGATCAGGCGATCGCCGCCCGGCTTGGAATCGCGCTGGCCACGGTGAAGGTCACCTTGCACGAGCTGGCGCTGCGCCTCGAGGTGGAGGGCCGCCTGGGGTTGGTGCGCGGGGCCGGCCGGCCCTGACGGCGACGCAACACCTGATTGGCGTGAGATATTCCTCATCGATGCAGGTCTCGTTGCGGCCAAAAGCGCCCTGATGACCGATGCTTGCGCGCTCGGCCAGCGGACCGCGGTCCGCTTGACGGTGCGGTGGCCGGTGCTTGTCCGTGAGGGGTGAAGCGCGGTCCCGACCTCCAGATCAACCTCCGCCCCCCGGCGGACCTCCCCGAGGCGCTGCCGGTGCTCTGCATCCGGCAAGGCTTCTTGCTCCCCGGCATGGTGTCTCCCTTCACCATCGGCCGACCCAGCTCGCTCTCCGCCCTCGACGCGGCCCACGAGGGCTGGGTGCTGGTGGCCTTGCAGCGCGAGCCGGTGGCGGACCCGGCGCCGAGCGACCTGCTCCCTGTCGCCCTGATGGCCCGGGTGGTCCAGACCCTGGGGCGGCAAGGCAACATGCGGGCGGTGGCCATCCAGGGGGTGAGCCGGGTGTGGCTGCGGGAGGTGCTGTCGACCGAGCCGCACTTCGTCGCGCGCTACGAGCACGTGGAAGAGGTGTGGCCGGACACCGCGGAGGCGGAGGGGGTGCGCCGCGCCCTGTTCGCCTCGGTGAGCCAGGTGATCGAGACCCTCGACGCCGACGCCCCCATCCGGGCCCTGAGCCAGCGGGTGGAGTCACCGTCGGTGCTCGCGGACCTCGCCGGTGCCCTGGTGGAGAGCGCGATCGAGTGGAAGCACGAGGTGCTCCTGACCATCGATCCGCTGGAGCGGGCGGAGCGGGTCATGGCGCAGCTCACTCGGGTGCACGAGGCGCTCGAGGCGCAGAAGCGCATCGAGAGCAAGGTGCGCACCGAGCTCGAGGGCAACCAGCGCGAGGTGATCCTGCGGAAGCAGCTCAAGGCGATCCAGGAGGAGCTGGGGGAGGGCGACGAGTCCTCCGACGTGGAGGTGCTGAAGCAACGCCTGGCCGAGCTGCCGCTCCCCGAGGAGGTCCGGAGCACCGTGAACCGCGAGGTGGGGCGCCTCGGCCGCATGCAGGGCGGGCCGGAGCGCAACGTGGCCATCGACTGGCTCCAGTGGATCGCGGATCTGCCCTGGGGCAAGACCACCGCCACCGACCTCGACCTGGAGCTGTTGGAGCGGACCCTGGACGAGAGCCACTTCGGCCTCGACGACGTGAAGCGGCAGGTGCTCGAGCACCTCGCGGTGCGCAAGCTGGCTGGCAGCGGCCGGGCCGACGTGCTCCTGCTCCTCGGCCCGCCCGGGGTCGGCAAGACGTCGATCGCCACCGCGATCGCCGACGCCACCGGAAGGAAGCTCGTGCGGGTGGCCCTCGGCGGGATGCGGGACGAGGCCGAGCTCCGCGGGCACCGGCGCACCTACGTGGGCGCGCGGCCCGGGCGCCTGGCCGAGGGCATCCGGCGGGCCGGGGCCGCCGACCCGGTGGTGCTCCTCGACGAGGTGGACAAGCTCGGCCGCGGCTACCAGGGCGATCCGGGGGCGGCGCTCCTCGAGATCCTGGATCCGGAGCAGAACCACGCCTTCGTGGACCACTACCTCGAGGTGCCCTTCGACCTGTCGAAGGTGCTCTTCATCGCGACCGCCAACGATCTGTCGACCGTGCCCGGGCCGCTCAGGGACCGGCTCGAGATCCTCGAGATCGAGGGCTACACCCCGGACGACAAGGTCCGCATCGCCCGCGGCCACGTGCTGAAGAAGCTCGCCCAGAACGCGGGGGTGGCGGAGAGCGACGTGGTCCTCACCGACGCCGCGCTGCGCGCCGCGGTGGAGGGCTGGACCCGGGAGGCCGGGGTGCGCCAGCTCCAGCGTGCCCTCGGCAAGGTGTACCGCGCCGCGGCGGTGAAGAAGGCCAAGGGCGACCTGGCCGAGCCCCTGAAGGTCGATGCAGGTGAGCTCGAGCAATACCTGGGGCGCCGGAAGGTGAGGGAGGAGGTCCACGAGGCCACGGATCGGCCCGGCGTGGCCACCGGCCTCGCCTGGACCCCGATGGGGGGCGACGTGCTCTTCGTCGAGGCGTCCCGCACCCCGGGCAACGGGCGCCTCGTCCTCACCGGCCAGCTGGGCGACGTGATGAAGGAGTCGGCGCAAGCTGCCTTGACGTACGTGCGCGGCCTCGGCGGCGCCATCGGCGAGGGGGCGGGGGACCTGAAGGACACCGACGTGCACCTGCACGTCCCGGCCGGCGCCACGCCGAAGGACGGCCCCTCGGCCGGGGTCACCATGGCCACCGCGCTCGCCTCGCTCTTCACCGGGCGCAAGGTGAAAGGCGACGTGGCGATGACGGGCGAGATCACCCTCCGCGGTCGCGTGCTGCCGGTCGGTGGCATCAAGTCCAAGGTGCTGGCCGCCCACGCCCGGGGCCTCACCACCGTCATCGTCCCGAAGGGCAACGGCCCCGACCTCGAGGACGTGCCGGAGTCGGTGCGGAGCAGCCTCCGCTTCGTGCTCGCGGCCGACCTCGAGACGGTGCTGGACGCGGCGCTGGAGAAGTGACCGCGGCCCCCATGATGCGTGGTTGCGGCTGTGCTAGACCGGTAGGGTGAGCGAGCCGCGCCACGCAGCCACCGTGATCCTCACTCGGCCCGGCCCGCGGGGCCTCGAGATCGCGCTCCAGAAGCGCCACCGGGAGAGCCAGTTCATGGGGGGCGCCTACGTGTTCCCGGGGGGCAAGCTCGACCCCGAGGACTGCGAGCCCCGCGCCCTCGCCCGGCTCCCGGTCGGCGCGAAGGAGCGCTGCTTCGCGCGCTTCACCCCCACCCCGGGCACCAGCTTGACCCCCGAGGAGGCGGCGGGCCTGCACGTCGCCGCGTGCAGGGAGACCTTCGAAGAGGCGGGGGTGCTCCTGGCCCGCAAGGCGGGCGGCGCGCCCTTCGCGATCACCGAGCCAGCCCAGGAGGAGGCCCTCGCCCACGCCCGGCTCGAGATGGCGGCGGGGCGGCTCGGCTTCGCGGAGCTCCTCGAGGCGGAGGACCTGACCGTGGACCTGGACGGCCTGGTCTACTGGGCCCACTGGGTCACCCCCACCCGAGAGCGTCGCCGCTACGACACCCGCTTCTTCGTGGCCCACTTCCCGGCTGGCCAGGTGGCCACCGCCGACGACCAGGAGGCGGTGGACCTGCGCTGGTACCTGGCGAACGAGGCGCTGCTGGCCCACCAGGAGGGGCACATCTTCCTCCCGCCCCCGACGCAACGCAGCTTGCAGGAGCTCGCCGGCTACACCAGCCTGGACCAGGTGCGGGCCGAGGCGGCCCGCCGGCCGATCGGGGCGATCATGCCGAAGCTCACCGTGGTCGGCGATGCCTTCGCCATCCTCATGCCGTGGGATCCGGACTACGCGGCGGCCGAGGGCGGGGCGCTGCCAGGTGAGCCCCCGAAGGATCCACGGCCGGACCTGCCATCGCGGATCATGGTGCGCGGCGGGGTGTAGCTGGTGCCTACTCGGCCGCCGCCTTCGCAGGCGGGCTTGCGAGCGCGGCGGTGCTGGTGCGGACGGAGAGGCGGTCCAGGACCCGCGTGATCGAGGCGCGGCATCCCGGGTCGCGCGTGCGTGCGGCGCCGAGGGCGGCCACCCCGGTCGATGGGTCCCGCGCCCCCTCCAGGGCCGAGGCCGCGTTCTCGTAGGCGATGCAGCGGCCGGCCCGCAGGGTGTCGTCGAGCGGGCCGGCGTCGGGGCGCATCAGGGTGTCGGCCACCGCGAGGAAGTCGCGCGCCGCGTCGTCGTAGGCGCCGATCGAGAACGCGGTGGTGGCGGTGCGCCACTGGCCCACCGCCACCCCGTACTCGGCCGGGGCGGGTGGCACCTCGGGGAGCACGGGCAGGCCCTGGCTCCAGCGCAGGGCGAGGTCCTCGCGCACCACCAGCCCCGCGTCCGGTGGGGGGCTCGACTCCAGGACCGAACAGGCGACCACCGAGAGCGCGAGGGCCATGGCTGCGAACCTGACATTCCTGAGGGGCAAGACGTCAGCATGTTGCCCGGCATCGGGGCGCAGGGGAAGGAGCCCGAGTCGCATCCGCACCCCGGCCCCTCCTTCTGGTAGGAGTGCGGCATGGACAAGGTGGTGCGGATCTCGGACGGCTTCTGGAACATCCGCGGGTCGTTCCGCGTGTTCGGGCTGCTCGACATCGGGACCCAGGCCTCGCTGGTGCGCCTCGCGCGCGGTGGCTTCGTGCTCCTCGACAGCTACACCCTCACCGGGGCGGTGGAGGCGGACGTGCGGCGCCTGACCGGGGGCGGCGGGCAGCTCGAGGCGATCATCAACCTCCACCCCTTCCACACCGTGCACGTCGAGGCCGCGGCGCGGGCGTTCCCGAACGCCAAGCTGTACGGCACTGGCCGGCACGCCTCGAGGTTCCCCGCACTCGCCTGGCAGCCCGAGCGCACCGAGACAGAGGCCTTCGCCGCGCTCTTCGCCGACGACTTCGACTTCACCGTCCCCCCTGGCGTCGACTTCGTCCCCTCGAACGAGAACCTGCACTTCGCGTCGGTGCTCGCCATCCACAAGGCGTCACGCACGCTGCACGTCGACGACACCTTGAGCTGGCTGCCGATCCCCTTCGCGGGCCGGGTGGGCTTTCACCCCTCGCTCGGCCAGGTCCTCCAGCGCCGCGCGGGCGCGGTCGCGGAGTTTCGCGCGTGGGCAGAGGGGCTGATCGAGCGCGCGGCCGAGATCGAGCACCTGTGCACCGCCCACGCTCGCCTCGCGAAGGTTCGGGGCGCGGCCGCGATACAAGCCGAGCTGCGGAGCGCCTACGCGCGCGTCGAGGCGACGCTCGAGGCGCACGAGGCCCGCTACGGCTGACCTTGCGGGCGTGCTCGGGGCGCGGTAGCACGGCGCTCGAGGTCTGGTGATGCAAGTCCGCTTGACGATGGACGCCACGGGGATCCCCGGTCTGGTGGCGGAGGACGACGTCGCGGCGCTCTTCGGCCTCGGGGTGCTCCACGGGCAGCACCGGCCGCTGCAGGCCCTCTTGCTCCCCACCGCCGGCACCGGCCGCCTGCAGGAGCGCCTGCTCCCGCTCCCCGCGATGGCCCACCTCGACGCGGTGGCCCACCGGTTGAGCCTGCCCGCCCGGGGGCGGGCGGCGGCGGCGGCGCTGTCGCCGTTCACCCGCGCGCGGGTGGACGCCTACCTGGCCGGGCTCCGGCAAGGCCGCCTGCGTGCCCGGCCCGCCCGGCTCGAGGCGATGCTCCTCGCCGGCCTCGAGGTGCCCGACGCGGCGGCGATGGCCTCCGGCTTCATACTCTCGTCGTACCTTGGCCTGGCCGAGGGGCAGGAGCGGATGGAGCGGGTGCTGGTAGAGGCGGTGACCCGAGGCGCGGATCCCGCCCTCCTCGAGGCGATGTTCGACCCCCACCTCGAGGGGTGGCGGCCCGAGGTGCTCGCGGGCCTCGGCCACCGCCGCCCGGGGCCGGGGTTCGCGGCACGGCCGCTCGCCGCGGTCGGCGGCAGCAACGCCTGGGCGGTGGGCCCGGGGCGCTCCGCCTCGGGGGCGCCGCTCTTGGCCGGGGATCCGCACCTGCAGGTGAACCAGCTCCCGGCCCTCTTCTTCGAGGTGCGGGCGCGGGTGGGCGACGACTACTGGTTCGGGGCGACCATCCCCGGGCTCCCGGGCCTCGCGGTGGGTCGGAACCGGAACGTGGCGTGGAGCGGCACGTTCTCGGTCGCCGACAACGTGGACCTGTTCGTCGAGACCCTCTCCGGCGGCGCGGCCCACGGCGCCGACGGCCCCGAGCCGATCACCCTGCGCGCGGTCGAGGTGCCCCGCCGGGGCCTGCCCCCGGTGCGCCTACGCTTCGCCGAGACCCCCCGCGGGGTGCTCGAGGGCGGGGCCCACGACGGCCCAGCCCTCAGCGTGGCCTGGTCGGGGGGCGAGGGGGCGGCGGAGGCGATGCAGGCTTACTTGCGGCTCCCCTACGCCCGCTCGGCCGAGGAGGCCGACCGGATCCTGGACGGTGCCCACATGTTGAGCCTGCACTTCGTCCTCGCCGACCGCGGCGGAGCGGTGCGCTACCGCCAGGTGGGCCGGGTGCCGCGGCGCACCCCGGGCTGGTCCGGCCTCTACCCCGGCGCCCCCGAGGGCCCGGGCTGGCTGGGGATCACCGGAGCCGAGGGCCTCCCCGGCTTCGAGGCGGACGTGGTGGTGTCGGCGAACGAGGCCCGCCCAGGTAGAGACGGCGCCACCCTCTCGACCCTGGCCCAGCCCGAGTACCGCCGCCAGCGCATCCGCAACCTGCTGGACGCCCACCCGCGGCACGACGTGGCGTCGATGCAGGCCATCCAGCGGGACCTGTGGTCGGGGCAGGCCGACCTGCTCCGACCGGTGCTGCAAGCGGCCTTGCCCGCCGGGCCCCTCGCGGACGCGCTGGCCGGCTGGGACGGGCGGTACGCGGTGGATCGTCGCGGGGCCCACGCCTTCGAGATCGCCCTGAGGGCCGCCCGCTCCGCCCTCGCCGAGGACCTGGGGGGCGGCTGGTTCGAGGCGCTCCTCCAGCACAGCGAGGTGCCGGTCTGGTGGTGCGAGGCCCTGGACCGCGCGGTGGCCGCGGCTGCGCATTGGCCTCAGGCGAGGCGGGCCCGCCTCGCCGCCCGCCTCGCCGACGTCGCCGCGATACACCCCGCCCCCTGGGGCGAGGTCCAGCGCCTCACCCTCCCGCACCTCGCCTTGGGCGGCCTGGGCGACGTCCTGGCCTACGACCGCGGCCCCTTCCCACTCCCCGGCTCGGTGGCCACCGTGTCCCAGGGCAACATCGTCCGCCTCGGCGAGGCCGAGGTGGCGGTGGCCCCCGCCTACCGCTTCGTCACCGACCTCGCCGACGACCACGCGCAGGCCAGCCTGCCGGGTGGGGTCGATGGCGCCCCCGGCCGCCCAGGCTACGACCAGTGGCTGCAGGCCTACCTGCGGGGCGAGTACCACCGCCTGGCCCCGCCCACCGACGACGAGCCGGGTGAGGTGGTGACCGCGGGCGGATGAGCTCGGCTACTCGCAGGGGCCGGGGTGTTGGTAGGGCTGGGTGGGGAGGCCCTCGTAGGTGAGGCCGTCGCAACCGCAGTAGGTGAGCTGGCAACCCGGGGTCCGCATGCAGAGGCCGGAGGCGAGGAACCCCTCCCGATCGCAGGTGCTGCAGCACAGGCCTTTGGGTTCCTCGCAGCCCGGCTCGAGGAAGCAGTGCGGGCAGCCGACGCTGTCCGGCGTGCAGTACGGGTAGGTGGGGTTGGCCGCCATCGCCCTCATCACCGTGTCGGGAGGCGTGTCCTGGCCGTCGGTTGCGGTGCCGTCCTCGTTCGCCACGCAGCTCTGGTAGGTGAGGCCGGTGCCACAGACCGCGCCGCGCGCGCAGCGCACGTCGATGCGTGACACCTGGCCCTGCTCGTCCAACGACAGGGCGAAGCCGGTGCAGTAGGTGATCTCGAACCCGCCATCGAGCAGCCCCGAGGTCTCCTCCTCACACCCGGCAGCCAATGCGGTGGCTACCAACGCAAGCGCGACTGCGGATCTCATAGGGGCTGCACCAGCAGGCCGTCGCCCAGGTACTCTAGCACACCCTCGAGGTGCCGAACTTTGAGCACAGACAGACATGGTGGGACCCAAAATCCCATACCGCAGCTCGATAGCGCCTGGCGTGGGCAAAGCGCCATTACCCAAATGGGGCGAATCGCCCGGGGAACTTTCCGCACCGTCAAACAGCTTCTTCGCCCGAGGTGCGGCCTGGCGACAGCTCCTCCGGGCGTCGTCTCGAGCACCGCGAGACGACCTGTGGGACGACGCAACGCAATCCGACCTGCGTCGAGGCAGACCGCCGCGCGGCGAGGAGCGCAGACGCTCGCGGCGCGTGAGAGGGCCGATCACCAGCGCCGACCCTTGGGCCCCCAGGAGGCCCGGAGCGAAGATGCGAGCGGAGCGTCGGGGTCCGAGGTCTTCCCCCGGAGGGGGACCGTTGGGATGGCATCACGGTCGCTCGAAGCGCCGGCGGCCAGGGTCCCAACAAGGCGGAACCACCCCCGCCCGCAGCCAAGGCGCCCCCTAACGCCGGTCCCCCGGAGAGGGGAAGGCCTCGGACCCCGGAAGCGGAGCGGCGCCCCACCTCCGCCCCCCCTCCGCCCCACCTCCGCCCCACCTCCGCCCCACCTCCGCCCCACCGCGCCCGACCAGGCGAAGCGCAGGCCTACCTGCCCACCGCCACCGTGAACCACACCGCCCGAGGCACCTGCGTCTCCAGCGCCGCCCGCCCCTGGATCCCCGCCGGCCCGCTCACCTCCTGCAGCTCGTTCTCCATGTCGAGCAGGTTCGTCGCCAGCACCGAAGCCACCCAGCCCGCGCCCGCGGCGCGGAAGCGGTAGCTCAGCTCGAGGTCCACCCCGAGCTGGAAGTCCTCCCGGGGGCCGGCGAGCGGTCGGGTGAGCTTCAGCGGGGACCCCCGCTTGGTCCGCTGTGTCAACGCGACCTGCGCGCCGTCCCGGTGCACGTCGAAGAAGGTGAAGGGCTGGCCGTCCCGGAAGCGCACCGTGGCCACCGCCCACAGGCCGTCGAACAGCCGGTAGCCGGCCACCCCCTTCACCATGAAGCCTCGATCACCGTCGAGGTTCGCGAGGGCGTTGATGTCGGCGTTGGGGCTGGCGCCGTCGTAGCGCACCACCCCGAGGTCGTTGGCGGTGGGGCCGTTGCCGAAGGGGGTCTCGCCCACCGCGCCGAAGGCGGAGAACGCCACGCTGAACAGGTGCTGCTCGGGGCGGTGCCAGACCAGCTGCATGTGCAGGCCGTAGCCGAAGGCGGTGCCGGGGGCGTTCACCAACCGAAAGCGGGTGGCCCCGGGGTGGTGGAAGAACACCCCGCTCGCGTCGGTGTAGCCGAAGGCCTCGGCCGGCCCGTCCAGCTCCAGCCGGAGCACGTCGCGCCAGGCCTTGGCGAGGCCCAACAGCTCGAAGCGCGCCCCCTCCCACAGGCGCCACCGGGCGCCCGCCGCCGCGCTGTACACGTCGGTGGGCGACAACAGGCCCTCTACCCGCGCGTAGGCCCCGCCCTCGGTCTCGAGCAAGGCGCCTTGCGTACCGAGCAGGAACCGGGCGTCGAGGTGGTCCGGGTCCAGGCTCCGCACCAGCTCCGGGCTCACCGCGACCGGGGTCCGCGAAAGGGCCAGGAAGGGCCGAAAGAGCGCCTGCACATCGCGCCCCTCCACCCGGACCTTGGCCCCCGCGTCCACCATGGCCAGGCTGTTGGTGAGGCTGCGGTTGAG
This sequence comes from Deltaproteobacteria bacterium, assembly GCA_020632995.1. Lineage (GTDB taxonomy): Bacteria > Myxococcota > Kuafuiibacteriia > Kuafuiibacteriales > Kuafuiibacteriaceae > JACKEN01. The sequence continues at coordinate 64,817 of JACKEN010000018.1, forward strand.
CCCGTAGGTGCCGAAGGCGTAGAGGTCCGCCACCAGCCGAACCGCCCCGAGCTCGAGGGCCTCTGACCACCCCAGGCGGACGTCGCCGTAGGCCTCGGTGGTGGCGCGTGCCTCCAGCGCCCACGCCCCATAGGCCTCGGTCCCCACCACCACCGGCTGGCGCCAGCTCGAGACGCTGGGTGCGAAGTGCAACAGGTGTTGCGTGCTGCTCAGGTAGGCCGGGCCCACCCGGTGTGCCACGTCCAGCGCGAGGGCGGCCTGGGTGCCGCTCGGGTAGAGGGGCCGGAACGCCTCCCCGTCGGGATCCAACAGGTCGATGGTGAAGCCCCGGTCCCGCGCCGACACCTTGTTCACCCGGGCGAGCAGGCCCACCTGCAGAGCCCCGTGACGCATGCCCGCGAACGCGGTGGTGGAGGCCTCCTCCGCCGCCTGGGTCGGGCCCACGTAGAGCTCGGCCAGGGCGTGGTCCCGGCGGAGGTGCTCCAGGGCGAACGTGGCGGCCCACCCGCCGCCGAGCGGCTCGAGGGTGGCCACAGCGCCCACCCGCGAGAAGGCCTCCCGCACCGGGGTGGCGCCGGCCGCGGAGTCGAGGAGGTGCCGCGCCCCCCGCTCCGCCTGGAGCGCGTACCGCACGCGCCTGCTACCGAGCTGCAGGCTGTCCTGCAGCGAGACCTCGACCGCCTCCTCGAGGCGCCGCCGCTCGGTGGGCGGGGGCTGGGCCCGCTCCACCGCGTGCTCGCCTGACAAGAGGTCCATGAGGGGCACGGCGAGGGGCCAGCGCCCGCCCGCCTCGGGGGCCACCACCCGCACCGTGACCCGAGGGGCCATCCCGCCCAGGTGGAGGCGCACGCCCTGCTCCCGCAGGTTCTCCGGCGTCTCGCGGTAGGTGACCTCCAGCGCCGACAGGGCGCTGAAGGGCACCTGGAACGCGGGGGCGCCCGAGGTGGTGGGGTCGGTGATGTCGAAGCCGTCCAGGTACCAGCGGTTCCACACCCAGGAGTCGCCGTAGATCGAGAGCTTGGCGGGGTCGATGTCGGAGAAGCCGGCGCCCTCCTCGATCTGGAACACCACCGGCTGGGCCACGTTCTCGAGCAGGCTGTGGACCGAGCCCGCGGTCGGCAAGAGCGGCAGGATTCCTTGCAATCGGTAGCTGCCGTCGAGCAGGATGGACTGCTCCTCCTCCGCTGGGCCCGCCCCGCGGCCAGGGCCAGGGCCAGGAGCGCCGCGCTCACCACGGCAGGCGGCCCCCGACCCCCAGCGTCACCGCGCTGCCCCGGGCCGCGCCGCCCTCGCTCGGGGCGAGGAGGGGCGAGACCTCCAGGCTCAGCGCCACGTGCCGCGCGAGGCCGCCCGAGAGCCGGGCCGCCCACTGATCGACGTCCCCGTCACCGCCGGGGAGCCAGCTCACGCTCACTGTGACCGGGTGGTCCTCGTCGAAGGTGCCGAGCGACACCGTGGGGCCCCACGTCACCGAGACCCGCGCCGCCTCGTCGCGCTGGTGGCTCCGATACACCAGCGTCCCGCCCAGCCCCACCGGCCCGATCCAGAGCCGGGCCCCCGGGCTGATGTCGCGGAGGGCCAGGCCCTCGCTGTCATAGAGCAAGCGGCCTTGCACGTTCCCCTCCACCTGCACCGCCTCGCCCCCGAACAGGGCGCGGCCCTCCAGGCTCACCCCACCGGTGATCCCGGCCCGGTCGTCCAGCCGGGTGACGCCGGTGAGGCCGTAGAGGGTGAGGCTGCCGTCGAGGCGGCCGTCCCGGGCCCCCGGGAAGCGCCAGGGGCCCTGGTAGTGCAACAGGTAGGGCAGGGCGTAGCCGGAGATCAGGCCGGTGATCCCGCCCATGACGACGTCGGTGGTCCAGTGCTTGTCGCTCACCACCCGGAACAGCGCGGAGGTGGTGGCGAGCGATAGCATCCCGGCGCACATCAGGTCGTCGCCGACCCCACCGAAGAGCTTCAGGTGCTGGTGGTGCACGCACGACAGCCCCGCCGCGGTGAAGGCGGCGGTCGCGTGGCCGACAGGAAGGAGCGCCGGCTGACCTTCGTGCGGCACGCATAGCCGCCGTCCGCGCACGGCTCGATCTCGGGGCGCACCCGACCCACGCTGCGCTTGGTGAGCACGACCATGCTGGTGGCCAGGGCCACCGCCTCGGCGTCGATCAGGACCATCTCCACCGCGAGGTCGGGGTCCTTGTGCAGGAGCAGCGCGCCGACCCCGATGTCGACCAGCACCGGGAGGGTGAGGGTGAGGTCCTGGAGGATGTCGGAGGTGAGGCTCACCGCCTGGCGGGCGTCGCGGTCCTCCAGGCGCAGGACGTCACGCAGGGTGCCGTCGATGCCCCCGCGGGTCTTCCAGCCCGCGGGCGGGGTGGGGATCAGCACCGTGACCGCGGTGAGGCCGAGGAAGAGCCCCGCGGTGACGCCATACTCCTCGGGCATGAAGCGAGGCCACTCCGGCTGCCAGAGCGATGCAGGTTGGGTTGACGTGCTGGTCGGCGGGAGAGCCACCGGGGTGGGGCGGAGCGCCCAGGCCTCGGCCGGGCCGAGGGCTGCGGCCAGGGCCAGCAGCCCGATCAGCCGCGCCCCCCGCCGCCTCACGGCTCCGCGAGGTACGGGAACCGCTCGGGGTATGCGGTGGTGCTGGTGGTGGCGCCGTCGGTGAGGGGGAGGTCCGCGAGGAGCTGGAGCATGGCGTCCATGCTGTCGTCCCCCGGGCGACGGCCGCCGCAGCCCGGCTCGACCGGGCCCAGGTCATACGCGGTGCCCTCGATGCCCGGGAACGCGGTGCAGGTGGAGGTGGTGCTGAGCCAGATGCGATCGTCGGCGAGCATCCCCCCGAGGTCACGGTAGCGCACCGCGGCCACCGAGGAGGTGGAGCTGGTGAGGGTGCCGACCCCGCACTGGCCGTCGAGCCCGTCGAAGAGGGCGATCGCGTCGATCATCAGCGCGGCGGCGGTGGGGGCGCCGGAGCCCACCTGCACCAGGTGGAGCTGCCCGCCCGGGAAGTGTGCCTGCGGCTCCAGGTCGTTGTAGGCCTCGCGCGGGGCGGGGGCGGCGGTCGCGGTGCTCACCAGGAGCTCGGCCACGAAGGGCCGGCCCACCCGGTCCAGGGTGGGCAGGGCGCGCCAGGTGTCGTCCTGCCGGGCGGGGATGGTCGCGGGGCCGCTGTCGGGGATGCTGGCGTCGGTGGCCACCCCGGAGTCCGCGGTGTCGGTGCCGTTGGAGCAGCCGACGAAGAGGAGGATGAGAGCAAGCCAGCCTGCGCGCCTCATCACTTCCCCCTCACGCTGGCCCAGACGCCCACCACGGGGCGTCCCTGGGTGAGGATGGTGGGCTCGAGGGCCACCACCAACGCGTAGACCTCGCCGCCGGCCAGGTCGTCCTCGGCGTCGAAGGTGAGCGCGTCGATGAGGTCGGCGCGCTCCTGAGCGGACAGCCGGGGGCAGCCGGCCAGATCCTTGTTCGCCGCGCTCACCGAGCGCAGGCCGCCCACGAGGGCGCGGACCCCGACCAGGTTGGCGAAGTCGGGCTCCACCACGTAGCCGGTCCACACCCGCATCTTGCCCTCCAGGCCGAGCAAGCCACCTTGCTGATGGGCGTTGCCCTCCACGTAGTCCGCGGTGCCGGCCCAGCAGCGCACGCTGAGGTTGTTGGCGAAGACGCAGGTCACGTCGGAGTCCAGCCCTGCCACGCCCATCGCCTCTCGGGCCTCGAGGTGGAATGTGTAGACCGCGTCCGGGGCGGGTGGCTCCGGATGGTCATGGCCAGGTTGAGGGTGTGCTCACCGGTCGCGGTGGAGGTGGTCGTCCACGCGTACAGGTCGGTGAGGTCCACGCTGCCGTCCACCGCCAGGTAGGGGGTGTCGGCGTGGTCGCCCGCCCAGGCGGTGCCGCCCAGGACGCTGAGGCCCACCGTGAGGGCCAGGACTCTCCAGGTCATCGGAACACCGCCTACTCGATGGAGAACGGGTAGTACAGCACCACCTGCGCGATGTGGGCGATCCCGTAGCGGGTGGACTGGTACATGACGTAGTACGCGGGGTTGATCTGGAGCCCGTCCAGGAAGGGTGGGGCGAAGATGAAGCGCACTCCGCCCGTCACCGTCTGTGCCTCGAAGAGGGTGGGGTCGGTGGTGAAGAGGGTGATTGGGTCCCCGGTGGGGTCGTTGGGGTCGGGAACGTCCAGCCGGTTGACGAAGTCCACCGAGCCCTGAACGTGCACCCGGATGCGGGGCACGACTTCGAGCCACGGGGTGATGGTCTGCCAGATCTCCAGGTTGGTGGTGAGGGCCTTGTGGCCCCAGGTGGAGTAGTGAGCGCACTGCTCGAAGATGCCGCCCAGGCCCCATGGCCCGTACCGGTAGCGCAGGAAATAGCCCAGCGAGTAGTCGTTGCGTTCGGTGGGGTGCTGCTCCAGCCGGTAGACGTTCTCGAGGTAGCCCCGGAGGATCTGCGCATTGAAGACCCCGCCGACCAGGAACCTCGGGGTGATGACCTGGCTCCCGGTGAGGCTCACGAACACCGCCTTCAGGTTGCGCCGGATGCCGCTCGGGCCGGGCTGGCGGAGGGCGTCGGCCTGATACTGGAAGCTGGCCCCGGCGCTGCTCAGCTTGTCGTTGAACAGCGCGTTGAGTCGACCGCCGCCGAGGATGGACCGGTAGTCGCTCTCGTTGCTCACTCGCGCGTTGGCCCCCACCCGGAGGCTATCCAGGGCGAGCACGCCGACCACGCCGGAGCGGAGGGTGTAGTCCACACCGAGCGTCCCCTGGATCCGGTACTCGGTGAAGGCCTTGTCGTCCGGGGTGAACGCTGCGCTGGCGCTCGTGACCTGGTCCACCAGGACGCCGCCGTCCACGCTCCAGCCGCTCGGGAGCTCCACGTGGGCGTTGACCGCGGGCGCCACCACCCGGGTCGAGCGCTCCTTGTAGTACAAGCCTGTGCTGGTGATGTACGAGTCGGCCCGGAGCGGGGCTGCGCTGGCCAGCACCAGCAGCCCCGCCATGAGGGCGGCGAAGGACCTCACTCCAGGCCTTCCGCCATCCACACCAGCGGCTTGAGGGCGGCGCGGGTCACCGCCCTCGCCAGGGGGCGCTCGCGGATCGCGTCGGCGAGCGGCGGGCTGAGGGCGTAGTAGGCGCCCACGAAGGCGCGGCCCACCGCGGAGGGCATCAGCACCTCGTCGCGGAAGCGGCGCAGGGTGGCCACGTCGACCTGATCCTTGGACCCATACGCCGCGGTGGCGATGAAGCAGGCGTCGACGGTGGCGAACTCCCGGACCTCGGTCACCACGTCGAGGGTGGTCGGGGTCGAGGCGCCGCCGCAGTAGTTGGTGGTCCGCATGGCCACGGTGTAGCCGGTCTCGGGCCACGGGAGCTGGATCCGCACCGTCTGCGCCGCCCCGGCGTCGACCGCCGCGATCGGCGGGCCGGGTTTCGCGTTCACGAAGTCCGCCTCGGTGCGGATGCTGCCGTGTCCCTCGGCGTACTTCAGCTCGTAGCCGGCCACGGTGCTCGGGTCGCTCGCCACGAACGACACGTCCACGTAGCCCCAGTCGCTGCCCAGCAGGGTGAGGTCGGTGATCGGGGCGGGGGCCTCGCAGGAGGTGTCGGGGGCGTAGCTCACCCGCACCCGGTAGCGCTCGGCTCCGTCGTCCTGCACGAGGAGGCGCCCCTCACCGCTCCCCGGGACGTCGGTGGTGATCGTGCCGTCCGGGGCGCGCAGGTCGCCGTCCTCACCCGTGGGCGAACCGTAGCCGGCGTACTCGAGCGCGCGCGCCACCGCCGCGGTGCCGCTCACCGTCAAGGGAACTTGCCAGACCACCGAGGGCTGCCCGATGTTGGCGGTGCCGTAGTCGGTGAGGCGCGGGTCGATGAAGTACGCGTAGCTGTGGTGCTCGTTCTCGTCCCACTGCTGGTTCACCTCGACCCACAGGACGTACTCCCCGTTGGCGAAGGTGGCGGGGAGCCCGTAGCTCACGCGGAAGGGGCGGTTGGCGCTCGGGGTGGCGCGGCTCACCGCGTCCACGTCGTTCATGCCGTTCAGCTCGAGCACCCCCGCCCAGTCCCGGGACGGATCCCGCGAGCGCACGTCGTTCCGGGGCGGGTAGACCGAGGTCGTGTCGTAGCGCTGGAACACCTCGGCGCAGTCGCCCGACATCTCGGGGCTCAGCAGGCGCATCGGGATGCCCTTGTCGGTGCTGAAGTTGGTGGTCGGGCAGGTGACGGTGTCGACCTCGAGCGAGCTGGTGGGGCGACAGTAGAAGGGCTCGCTCGAGCTCACCAGCTCGTGCCAGCCCAGCCAGTCCTCCTTGCAGTCCTGGAACACGATGCGGTCGTAGAGCTTGCCTCGGCGGTGCGCCCAGACCGGCAGGGTCTGCTCGCGGCGCCCGTAGGGCCACAGGTACCCGCCGCCGAAGTCGGCGCGACCCGGGCGGTTGCCCAGCCCGAAGGTGCCGACGAGCCGGGTCACCATGATGGTGTCGACGAAGCCGCCGTCGGCGCTCTCGAGCCACACCGCGATCTGGGGATCGCCGGCCACCATGAACTGGATGTCCAGGGTGCGCGCGGTGCCGGAGGTCTGGCCGAGGGTGGCCAGGAGGAGGGCTGCATGGACCAACATCTGGTAATCCCGAGGTCTATCTCGGCCGAGGCCGCCCGCCGCGCGACCCCGCCGAACAGACCGTGCCGGGCCCGGCGGTTCGAGGCAACCCTGTCCATGGAGGATGGCCCCTTGCGCCTCGCCACCCCGCTCGCCATCATCCCCGCGCGGTGCGCGTCCTGCTCCTGTTCACCCTGGCCCTCGGGGTCAGCGCCTGCGTCGAGGTCAAGCCCTGGCAGCGCGGGACCCTGGCCCACCCCTGCATGCGGCCCGACGATCCCGCGCGCATGGCGTCCGAGGCGAGCCTGGGGCACGTCTGGGATGTCCGGGAGGGCTTCACCCCCTGCTTCTCCGGGCAGGCGGGCGGCGGGTGCGGCTGCAACTGAAAAGACATGCGAAAGACCACGATCTTCTTCACCGGGCTGCTGCTGGCGGCCTGCGCTACGACCACCGCGAAGGGCCCCACCGCCACGGTGGAGACCATCGACTTCACCTTGCCCAAGCCCACGGGCGAGCAGGTCTCGCTCGCCGCGTACAAGGGCAAGGTGGTGCTGGTGGACATGTGGGCCACCTGGTGTGCGCCCTGCAAGGAGTCCTTCCCGTTCTACGACGAGCTCCAGAAGAAGTACGCGGGCCAGGGCTTCGACATCCTCGCGATCAGCGTGGACGAGGAGGATCAGGCGGTGACCGACTACCTGGCCCACGCCCCGGTGAGCTTCACCGTGCTCCGGGATCCGAAGGGCAGCCTGCCCTCGCGCCTCGACCTGCAGACCATGCCCACCGCGGTCCTGGTGGGCCGGGACGGCAAGGTCGCCTTCATCCACGCGGGCTTCGTGCCCGACGACAAGGCCGAGATCGAGGCGAAGGTCCAGGCCGCCCTGGCCGCCCAGTGATCATGCGGCCCGCGCCCCTGCTCCTGGGCCTGGTCGTGGGCCTCGCGGCGTGTACGAAGCCCGCCGCGGCCGACAAGCCCGCCGAGGCGACCGCCGCCAAGCCCAAGGAGCTCCTCCACCGGTCCCATCACGCGATGGGCACCCAGATCACCATCACCGCCTACACCGACGCGCCGGGCACCTTCGAGTCGGCGTGCAAGGCGGCCTTCGACGAGTTCGACCGCCTCGAGGCGCTCCTCACGGTGTGGCGGAACGACAGCGACGTCTCCAAGGTGAACGCCCAGGCCGGCAAGGCGGCGGTGAAGGTGGGGCCCGAGACCCTGCGGGCGGTGCAGGTCGCCTTGCGGCTCGCCAAGGCCACCGACGGCAAGTTCGACGTCACCTTCGGGGCGCTCGCCGGGCTGTGGCGCTTCGATCACGACCAGGACGACAAGATCCCCACCGAGGCCGAGATCGCGGCGCGCCTCCCCCTGGTGGGGTGGGAGATGGTGGAGGTCGACGAGGCCGCCTCGACCGTCAAGCTCGCCAAGCCGGGGGTGAAGCTCCACCTGGGCGGCATCGGCAAGGGCTTCGCGGTGGACGCGGCGGTGGCCCTGCTGAAGCAGGCGGGGCTGAAGGACTTCATGGTGCAGGCGGGCGGCGATCTCTACGTCTCGGGGCGCCGGGGCGATCGGCCGTGGCGGGTGGGGATCCGGGATCCGCGGGGGGAGCGTGATGCCTTCTTCGCGGCGGCCGAGGTCGAAGACGGCACCTTCAGCACCTCCGGGGACTACGAGCGCTCCTTCGTCCACGACGGGGTGCGCTACCACCACATCCTCGACCCCGACCTGGGCCGGCCGGCCCGCGGGGTCCGCAGCGTCACCGTGATGGCCAAGGACGCGGTCACCGCCGATGCCCTCTCCACCGGCGTCTTCATCCTGGGGGTGAAGCGGGGGCTGGAGGTGGTCGAAGGTATGGACGGGGTGGGCGCGGTGATCGTGGACGACCAGAACAAGGTGCACATCTCGTCGCGACTCCAGGGCCGGGTGAAGGTCTTCCGGGACCCGACCGACGGACTCTGAGACAGCCCGCAGGTCACCTTGCGGGCACGGGTTGACCCCAGGCCGGACCCGTGGGACCCGTCACCCATTCGTCACCTGGGCGCCATCGTCGTGTCACTGGGAACCCTGGCCGGGGGCGAGGCCTGGGCAGAACAGACCCGCACCACGACCACCGCGGCGCCCGCGCTGCTCTTCTCGTACAAGCTGGGCAAGGGCGTGGCCCTCGAGGATCCGGGGCATCGCTTCAAGCTGAACATCAAGACCCGCCTGCAGGTCCGGTACACCGGCGAGAGCGGCGACGAAGGGGCAAAGAGCCAGCACGGGGTGGCGATCCGCCGCGCGCGCCTGGACGTGGGCGGGTACATCGCCTCGCCGAGCATCCGCTATCGCATGCAGCTGGCCTTCTCGCCCGCCGACGTGGGCCTCACCGACGCCGGGGCTCAGCGCAGGGTGCCGGTGCTGGACGGCTACATCGAGCTGAGGGCGGCGCAGGCCCTTTGGGTGCGCGCGGGGCAGGGCAAGGTGCCTTTCAACCTGGAGCGCCTCGCCTCGTCCCAGGAGAGCCGCATGGTGGATCGCAGCCTGGTGGACGGTGAGTTCACCCTGGATCGGGACGTAGGCGTGACGGTGTTCTCCGACGCCCCGACCGACTGTGGCTGCTTCGGGTACGCGGCGGGGTGTACGCGGGCGAGGGGCACTCACCGTTGGGGCTGGCCGACCCCGAGTTCCTGTACCTCGGCCGGGTGGAGGTCCGCCCCTTCGGGAAGATGAACCACCGCGTGTTCACCGACTTCGAGCGGCGGTCGGCGCCCGCCCTGGGCCTCGGGGGCGCGGTCGGGTACCTGCAGGGGCCCACTTCCAGCACGGCAACCGCTCGGGTGAGTTCGAGGACGGCGTCACCGAGGATCATATGTATTGGGCGGCCGACGCCCTGTTCCTGTGGCAGGGGCTCTCGGCCCAGGTGGAGGCGGTGGGGCGGCGGGTGCTGGGTGACGCGGTGGACCGGGACGGCTTCGGGGTCTACGGCGAGGTCGGCTACCTGTTCGCGGCGCTCCCGGTGGCCGCCGCGGGCCACGTCGGGGTGCTCGTGCCCGGCGCGGACGACAGCGCCCTCAGCAAGCGGCGCGAGGCGGGGGTCGGGTTCCAGTACTTCCTGGGTGCGGAGGACGCCCACCCCACCAGCACCGCGCTCCGGTTGGGCGCGGACTACTTCCAGCGGTGGGTGGCGGGCGAGGCGCACGTGCACCAGGTGCGCGTTCAGCTCGAGGCTACACTCTGACTTCACGTCAAGGTGCGTGACTCTGCTCTGGGTGACGGCTCTCGGGGTTGGATCAATCAGGCTCGCGCGGGCCACAATCCGTGGCCTTGGGTCGGTTCCAGGTGTAAGGGACCGACATGACGTTCTCCCTCGAGCAGCACGGCATCACAGTCAAGAACATCCTCCGCAACCCGCCCCCCGCGAAGCTCTACGAAGAGGGCCTGCGGCGTGAGAAGGGGACCGCCATCTCCTCCACCGGCGCCCTGATCGCCCTGTCCGGCGCCAAGACCGGCCGCAGCCCCGCCGACAAGCGCGTGGTCGCGGGCGGCGAGAGCGAGAAGGACATCTGGTGGGGTGCGGTGAACATCAAGCTGGATCCCAAGGTGTTCTCGATCAACCGCGAGCGCGCGATCGACTACCTCAACACCCGCGAGCAGCTCTTCTGCGTGGACGGCTTCGCGGGTTGGGATCCGACCAACCGGATCAAGGTGCGGGTGATCTGCGAGCGCGCCTATCACGCGCTGTTCATGAACAACATGCTGATCCGGCCCACCCAGGACGAGCTCGACAGCTACGGCGAGCCCGACTTCGTGATCCTGAACGCCGGCCGCTTCCCCGCCAACCGCCACACCGCCGGGATGACCTCCAAGACCTCGGTGGACCTCTCCTTCGAGAACAAGGAGCTGGTGATCCTGGGCACCGAGTACGCGGGTGAGATGAAGAAGGGCGTCTTCACCATCATGAACTACCTCATGCCGAAGAAGGGCATCCTCTCGATGCACTGCTCGGCCAACGAGGGTGAGGATCCCAACGACGTCTCCGTCTTCTTCGGTCTCTCCGGCACCGGGAAGACCACGCTGTCCGCCGATCCCAAGCGCGCGCTCATCGGCGACGACGAGCACTGCTGGAGCGACGAGGGCGTCTTCAACATCGAGGGCGGCTGCTACGCCAAGTGCATCAACCTGTCGGCCGAGGCGGAGCCCGAGATCTTCAACGCCATCCGCTACGGCGCGATCCTCGAGAACGTGGTGTACGACGAGCGGACCCGTGAGGTGGACTACACGAAGGACACCATCACCGAGAACACCCGCTGCTCGTACCCGATCGAGTTCATCCCCAACGCGAAGATCCCGTGCGTGGCCAAGACCCCGCGGAACGTCGTCTTCCTCACCGCCGACGCGTTCAGCGTGCTGCCCCCGGTGAGCAAGCTGACCCCCGGCCAGGCGATGTACCACTTCATCAGCGGCTACACCGCCAAGGTGGCCGGCACCGAGATGGGGGTCACCGAGCCCCAGGCCACCTTCAGCGCCTGCTTCGGGTCGCCCTTCCTGGTGTGGCACCCCACCAAGTACGCGGAGCTGCTGGCCGAGAAGATGAAGGCGCAGCAGGTCAACGTGTGGCTCGTGAACACCGGCTGGTCGGGCGGCCCCTACGGGGTGGGCAAGCGGATGAGCATCAAGTTCACCCGCGCGATCATCGACGCCATCCACAGCGGTGAGCTCGAGAAGGCCGAGTACGAGAACGACCCGATCTTCGGGCTCGCCATCCCGAAGGCCTGCACCGACGTGCCCACCGAGGTGCTGACCCCCAAGAACACCTGGGCCGACAAGACCAAGTACGACGAGACCGCGAAGAAGCTGGCCAAGCTCTTCCACGACAACTTCCAGAAGTACGCGGACCAGGCCTCCAAGGAGATCCTGGACGCCGCGCCCCGTATCTGACCCCGCGAAGAACTTTACTTCCCCCCGCACCCGGCCATGATGGAGCCGCGGTGGTGCGTCGCCTCGCCCTGATCGCCCTCGTGGTGTGCCTCGGCTCGCCGGCCCGGGCCCAGTTCCCCTTCCTGGAGCTGGGCCAGGGGCCGGACGTGCGGATGGCGGGGCAGGACCAGCTCCTCGACGAGCTGGCCACCTTCGAGCCCCGCCTCGCCCGCCAGCTCGATGAGGCGGTCGAGGAGGCCCGGGCCCTCGACGCGGAGCTGGACGAGGCCCCGGACGGCACCCAGGACGAGGTCCGGAACCTGGCCCAGATCGCCCAGGAGCGCGTGCGCGCCCTGCGCTCCGCCCGCTCCCTCGTCGACAGGGCGGAGGAGATCCTCCAGGCCGCGCCCCCGCCGGCCCGGCCCCTCGGGCTCGAGCGCCTCCTCGATCTGGAGCAGGAGGCGGCGCGCCTCGCCGCCGCGGCTCGGCAGGAGGAGCAGAACGCAACGCAGCTTGCCGACCTCGTGACCCCGCCCCCGGTGGGGTTGGAGGAGGTGCGGCGCGACGCGTTGGAGGGCCGCTTGCAGTCGGCCCGGGCCCTGCTCGGGCGCGCGCGGGCGTACGAGGCCCAGGCGCGGGCCCGACGGGCGTCCCGGGTGGCGGAGGCGGCGCAAGACACCCTGCAGATCACCCAGGCCGAGCTCCGGGCGGCGGAGGCCGCGCTCGCGGCCGAGAAGGAGGCGGCGCTCGCCGCGCGGGCCAAGGCGGACAAGGAGGCGGCGGTGCGGCCGCCCCGGGTGCCCCGCGGCCTCGACGACGCGGGCAAGGCGCGCTTCGAGCGCGAGCTGGGCCTGTGGAGCAAGGCGACCACCGAGGCGCGGGACCGCGACCTCGCGGCGGGCGAGGCCCGGGTGCTGGCGGCGGAGGCCCTGGTCTCGGCCCTGTCCCGCCTGCTGGAGGCCCCGGGGGCGGAGTCCCTGCCGTGGGATCCGGCCCGGACGAAGGCGCGGCTCAGCCGGGTGGACGGGAACTTCAGCGGCCTCGAGGCGACGATGGCCGAGGCCCGCGCGGCGCAGCGGTCGGCGGCGCAGGACGCGCCGTGGCAGCGGGTGATGGACGGGCGGGTGGAGGCCTACGAGCACGCCCTCGCCGGCCTGGCGGAGGAGCGCCGGCTCCTGAAGCGCACCGAGGCCACCTACGAGCTCGTGGAGGCCCTGCAGGGGGCCCGCGCCCCTCGCCGACCGTGGCCGCTCACCGCCCTGTTCCTGGTCGCGGCGGTGGTGGCGGGGCTGCTGTTGTTGACCCGCGGGCCCTCCGCCCTGCGCCTGTTCCTCGCGCCCTCGGGGCGGCTCGGGCTCTCCGAGGAGCGCTCGGCCCAGGCCGAGGCGCTGATGCTGATCCTGTGGCCGCTGGGGGTGCTCCTCGGCACCGCGGCGGTGATCGTGTGGCCGATCCTCGGGCTGCAGGTCACGGTGATCGAGGCGATCAAGGCGGTGGACCTGCCGCTGTTCTACGTGGAGGACCGCCCGGTCAGCGCGCTGTCGCTGGTGGAGTTCGTGGTGACCGTCTGGGCCGCCGTGGTGATCTCCCGGTGGCTGCGGCGCTTCCTCACCGATCGCGTCTACCCGCGCACCGGCTGGGACATCGGCCTCACCAACGCCTTCAACACCCTGGCCCACTACCTGGTGCTGGTGGTGGGGATGGTGGTGGGCCTGCGCTTCGTGGGCGTGGGCTTCTCGTCGCTCGCGATCCTCGCTGGCGTGCTCGGTATCGGTATCGGCTTCGGCCTGCGCAACATCACCGAGAACTTCATCAGCGGCCTGATCATCCTGGCCGAGCGCCCGATCAAGATCGGCGACTTCATCGAGGTGAAGGACGGCTCGGTGGAGGGCCGGGTCGAGAGCATCCGCGCCCGCTCCACCACCGTGGTCACCCGCGACAACATCTCGATGATCATCCCCAACAGCGAGTTCGTGGCGCGGCCGGTGGTGAACTGGTCCCACGGCGACCCGAAGGTGCGGGTGGGGGTGCCGGTGGGGGTGGCCTACGGCTCGGACACCGACCTCGTGCGGAAGGTCCTGCTCGAGGTGGCGGGGCGCCACGGCAAGGTGCTGAAGAAGCCGGCACCCGAGGTGCAGTTCCGGGCCTTCGGCAGCTCGTCCTTGGACTTCATGCTCCTGCTCTGGATCGAGGAACAGCAGCACCGGTTCCGCATCGCGAGCGACATCCACTTCGCGGTCGACAAGGCGTTCCGGAAGTTCGGCATCGAGATCGCGTTCCCGCAGACGGACATCCACTTCAAGACGGTGGGGCCGGGCTTCATGACGGCCCTGGGCAGCCCGTCGGGCCCGCCCACCCCCGAGCTGGCGTCGGAGCGGCCGCGCGCGGGCGCGATGTCCCGGCGGCCCCACCGTGAGACGGGGGCCGACGAGGACGGCAGCGCCCCCACCCGCCCGGTGCCGCCGTCCGACGAGTGATCTCCGTCGCACGCGTTCGCTGACCGGGACCCCAGGACTCCCCTTGTTCTGGCGGCGTGTCGGGAGGTGGGGTAGGGTGTCGCGGCTCGGGGCCCCTGGGGGCCGGGGCGAGGAGCGCCACGCAGCATGAGGCTTGAGATCCGCGATCTGGAAGACCAGACGGTCTACGACATCGGGCCCGAGGGGGCCGTGCTGGGCCGGGAGCGGGCCAAGACCGACATCTCGCTCCGCGATGAGTCCATCTCGAAGCGCCACGCGCGCATCTTCCTGGATGATGGGCAGTGGTTCCTGGAGGACCTGAACTCCTCCAACGGGACCTACGTGGACGACCAGCGGATCAGCGGGCCGGTGATGGTGAGCTCTGGGATGGCGTTCTCACTCGCCCAGCGTCGCTTCGAGGTGGTGTACCTCGACGGCGGCGCGGGTGCGGTGGACGACTTCCCGCCCCCGGGCATGCGCTACGGCGGGAGACACGAGGACACGGGCGGCGACATGCCGCCCCTGCCGGGGATGGAGTCGCAGGCCTATGTGGAGGCCCACGACCACGGAGGTCACGACGACATGGGCGGTGAGGACGACGCGGGGAACGTCGGTATCAAGTACTTCATGGTGGCGGTGCCGAAGGCCATTGGGTTCTACCTGGTCCAGGTGCCGCTGATGGCGGTGAACCCCATCGGGGTCATTCGCAAGGGGGTGGAGGAGCAGCCGCGGCCGACGCTGAGCAAGCTGGAGGTGGCGGCGTACGGCATCCCGGCGGGCGTGTTCAGCGCGTTGGTGAGCGGCATCTTCAGCGCGATCGCCCTGGCGGTGAACGGTCAGTTCGGCGGCATGGTGGGCGCCCTCATAGCGGCCCTGCCGGCTGCCGCGATCGCTGGTGTGGTGGGCGGCGTCTTCGGCTTCTTCGGGCACCCGATCCTGGAGTTCATCGTCCGGATCCTGAAGGGCGAGTCGAACGCAAAGTCGCGCTCGAACTTCTTCCTCATGACCTACACCTTCACCATCCTCACCGCGATCCCGAACGGCATCGCGATGGTGGTGTCGGCGCTGCCCATCCCCTTCATCAGCCTGCTCGGCCCGCTCCTCAGCCTGGTGGTGAGCCTGGTCGGCACCCTGATGTACTTCCTCTGGTTCAAGCACTTCCGGGTGCACAAGGTGGTGCAGTACATCATCCTCGCCCTCGGCGTGCTCGCGGTGCTCGGCACCGCGTTCGGCTTCGTCACCGGCCTCATCAGCCAGATCTCGAACCTCGGCAGCGGCGGTGGCAGCACCTCCGGCCTGGTCGACACCAGCGGGGAGCTGAGCGACGAGCAGAAGGCCCTCATCGAGGCGGCCAAGAACGACCCCGAGGCCGCGGCGCGGCTGGCCGAGGCCCAGAAGGCGGCGGCCGAGGCCATGGCGGCGGCTCAGGCCGCGGGCGAGGGCGCCGACGAGCGCACCCAGAAGGCGCTCGAGGCCCTGCGCAACAAGACCGCGGGCATGGGCGAGACCCCGCCCCCCGCTACCCCGGATCCGGCGTCGGACGACGCCGACGACGCGGACGACGACATGGAGCCGGTGAAGGCGCCGCCGCCCGCGGCCCGGGTCGAGACCCCGCCCCCGCCGCCGCCCGCGGCCCGGGTGGAGACGCCGCCCCCGCCGCCGCCCGCGGCTCGGGTGGAGACCCCGCCGCCCGCGCGCCGCACCGCGCCCTCTGGCCCCATCAACGCGGCGGAGCACCCGCTGGGTGAGACCGAGTTCGTGCGCTTCCTGGCCAAGCGCAAGGCGGTGGAGCAGGCGGTGGAGGACGACCCGGCCCTCGTGCAGCGGCGGGACATCCGCGGTGACTACGAGACGCTGTGGCGGGTGACCTACGACATCCGCGACAAGTACGCGAAGAAGTACCGCAAGGAAGATCGCTGGAAGCGGGACAAGATCATCGCCCGCCAGAAGGACCAGGAGATCTTCGAGAAGACCCGGGGCGAGGTGGATCGGCTCTACACCGCCATCTTCGGGCGCTAGAGCATTGTGGTACCCTGGGGACCCATGGTGGTCCCCGCCCGCCGCGTCGCGACCTACGCCGACGTCCTCGCTACCCCCGAGCACATGGTGGCCGAGCTCATGGCGGGTGAGCTCCACGTCCAGCCCCGCCCGGCGGGTCCGCACACGGTGGCCAGCTCCCTGCTCGGCAGCGTCCTCACCGGCGCGTTCTGGCGAGGGGTGGGCGGCCCGGGCGGCTGGATCCTGCTGGACGAGCCGGAGCTCCACCTCGGCGACGAGGTCATGGTCCCGGACATGGCCGGGTGGCTCCAGGCCAGCGCGGTCGCAGGCGAGCTTCAGAAGGCCTACTTCACCACCCCGCCTCGGTGGGTGCTGGAGGTGCTCTCCCCCGCCACCGCCCAGAAGGACCGCGTGCTGAAGCTGCCCCGCTACCACGCGGCCGGGGTGCAGTTCGCGTGGCTCCTCGACCCGCTCGCCCAGACCCTGGAGGTCTACCGGCGCGCGGACGAGGGGTGGCTCCAGGTGGCGGTGCACGGGGGCAAGAGCCAGGTGCGGGCCGAGCCCTTCGAGGCCATCGAGCTGGACCTGGGGGAGCTGTGGCCGTGGGCCGAGGACGACGCTACAGGAGCAGATCGAAGCGATACGTCATCTTGAAGGCGAGGGTGCGGTCCGAGCTCTTCTCGTCTCCGAAGCTCAGGAACTCGCGGTACACGAAGAACAGGTCGCTCCCCGGCACGTAGCGCCACCGAAGGCGCACCAGCACCGTGGCCTGGTCCGCGGTGCTGTTGGCCTGGCCGATGACGTCCAGCGCGATCTTGGTGTCGGGGGTGAGCACCAGCTTGCCGTTGAAGGTCACCGCGGTCTTCAGTGGCTGGTCCTCGTAGTCGAGCAGGTTGACCTGCGTCCCCAGCTCCAGCCGCATCTTGGCGCCGAAGGACACCTTGCCGGACGCGGCGAACTGGTGGAGCCGCCCCCCGAACAGCGCGCTCGAGTACAGGTAGCCGAAGCTCCCCACCGGGTTGCGGCCGCCCGGGCTGTCGACCCCGGCCGAGAGCTCCGCGCCCCGGTAGGCCCCCGCGGTGACGGTGCGCTCCGCCGCGCTGAGGTAGAAGTCCTCCTGCACCACGTCCTCCACCACCGCGGTGTTCACGTAGGCCGCCACCCCGCTGTCCCAGGTGGCGCCGAGGTACGCGTTGGCGCGCTGGCCCAGGTAGCGGCGGTCGCTGAAGGCGTGCTCCATCTGCCCGTAGCTCGAGACCTCGACGCTCCGGAGGCCCAGGGCCTGGGTGCGGAGGATGTAATACAGGTTGACGCGGCTCTGCAGGAGGTCCCGCCGGGCCACGAAGCCGATCTTGGGGTCGAACTCCTCCGAGATGAAGGCCACCGAGGCGGCGGGGCTCACCTCGAGCCCGAGGTACTTCACCTCGGCGCGACCCGAGTGGCCCATCGTCTCGTCGCCCTCGGTGTTGATCGAGCCGGAGTAGAAGCCGCTGATCTGGAGCTTGCGATCCAACAGGCGCAGGGCGCCGTCGGCGCCCAGGCTGTAGTTCGGGGCCCAGCCTCCGCCGTCCTCCACCGCGTCGTCGGTGAGGAAGGGGACGTTGCTGTTGAGGGTCGCCATCGCCCCCAGGTGACCCAGCTCGCCGAAGTTGTAGCGCGCCCTCGCCACCGTGAAGGTGTCGGAGGCGGCCTCGTCGGTGCCGTCGTTCAGCGCCTGCAGGAGCCCGAAGCGCAGGTTGCCTTGACTGCCGTAGACCTTGAGCCCGCCCAACAGGGGCACCTGGCGCCCGCGCGGGTCGAGGCCGATGCGGCGGGTGAAGAAGATCTGCGACAGGCCCGAGGCGCCGAACTCGAACACCTCCAGCCCGGACAGGAAGAAGGGCCGGCGCTCGGGGAAGAAGAGGGCGAAGCGGTTCAGGTTCACCACCGGGTCGTCCAGGTCCACCTGGGCGAAGTCGGTGAAGAGGGTGAGCTCGCTCCAGGTGTCGTCGCCGAAGCGCACCCTGAGATCGCCGCCCGCCTTGAGCTGCAGGTCGTCCGCCGGGCCGTCGTAGCCGGTGAGGACGTAGGGGATGAGGGTCAGCGGGGTGCCGCCCGCTACCCCCTCGAGGCCCTCGAGGTGCCCGTAGTAGAGCGCGCTCACCGCGCCGAACTGCGGGGGCATGGGGGCCCAGTCGTAGGTGGAGAGCCGGGCGTTGTGATCGCGGGTGACCTGGAAACCCAGCTTGCGCACCCCCTTGCCGGCGGGGAGGCTGAGCGCGATCCACGGGATCCGGAACTCCGCCACCCAGCGGTCGGCCGCGGTGGCGGTGGCGACCTCCCAGATCGCGTCGAACTCCCGGCGGAAGTCGCCGCCGTTCTCGACCGCCACGTAGTCCACCTGGGTGCCGGCGGGGGTGGTGACGAAGCCGACGGTGGTGCGCTGGTCGAGGCGCACGTCGATCTTCAGGGAGATGGCGTCGTCGGAGAAGACGTTGAAGGAGTCCCGGGTGAGCTCGAGGGCCCGGGGGACCTCGCCGTCCACCAGGAAGCTCGTGACCCCGACGTAGAGGGCCCGGTCGTCGTAGAGGGTCCGGATCTCGGTCCGGGCCCCGACCTCGGCCGGGATGCGCCCGGGGAAGGGGACCCGCTCGACGAAGCCGGTGCCGACCTGGGCCTCGGCCCACACCGGCTCGTCCAGGCGGCCGTCCACCGTGATGGGCGCGTCGCCCCGCGGGTGCGCGGCGAGGCGCTTCAGGAGCGGGGTCTCGGGGCCCTCGGGCGCATCCTGGGCCAGGGCCGGCCCGGTCAGGGCGAGGGCGGCGATCAGGGCCAGCCCGGTCCGGAGAGTGGGGAAGCTCATGACGACAGGCTCGCGCGGCGTGTGCTAGCGTTTCGCCCCAGGACCACCATGCGCCGAGCTCAACGACCCCTGACTTCGCTCATCTTCGCCCTGTCGGCAACTGCCCTCGTGGCGTGCTCCGGCTCGGACACCCCCGACGCGGGCACTTTCCCGGACTCCGGCGTCGCTACCGACACCGGCGTCACCCCCGACACCGGGGTCGAGGAGACCGACGCCGGGTTCCCGGACTCGGGCGAGGAGCCCGACGCGGGCCCCGCCACCTGCCTGCTCACGGATCCGGTCGACACCACCCCCGACCCCGGCTGCACCGAGGCCTGGGTCGCCAGCGTCCGCGGCGAGCTCCGGCACGGCGACGCCGCGCCCTTCGAGGACGGCCGGGCGCAGGTCTGCGTGCGCGGTCAGGCCGGCGCGGCGCTGTCCTGCCTGCGCCCGGTGGCCAGCTGCCCCGATGGCCAGTGGGAGTTCCTCGTGCCCGACAACCTCCGCTGCGTCGAGGAGCTGGTGATGCACAACTACGCCCTCGGGGGTCTGTTCGCCGACACCTACTGCCGGCCCGACCCGAGCACCCTGGACGCCCGCGCCCTCCTGGATCCGGTGACCATCTACGCCACCACCGCACCCGCCAACCTGCCGCCGCGCGGCACCGGGAGTGAGGCGCGGACCATCACCTTCAGCGACGGGGTGGAGGTCGACGTGACCCCCGACGGGACCTTCTTCGACCTCGGCGAGGGCGACGACTACCTGCGCCTCGGCATGGTCAAGCTCCCCGCCGCCCCGAACCCCGCGCCGTGCTTCCTCGGCGCGGGCGACGACTTCGACGCGGTCTACGGCTTCTCGCCCTCGCTCAACGTCGCCGGCGACACCGGGTTCCCGTTCCGCATCAGCGGCACCGGCATCGCCCAGGGGACCACGGTCGACCTGTACGTGCTCGGCGGGCTGGAGTGCTTGCTGAGCGCCGACGTCAACGACCGGGTGGAGGAGGGCCACTGGGCCCTGTTCGCCACCGTCACCGCGGGGGCCAACGGCGAGCTCGCCAGCAACCTGCCTTGCCTCAACTGGCTCGCCTACAAGGCGCGCTGAGCCCCGCGCTCCAGCCTGAGCCCTGTAGCTTGAGCCTGGAGCCTGTCTCTGATGCCTGAGGCCCCAGCGTTGGGCTCGCAGCGTGGGCGTCCGGCTTCAGAGACAGGGCTCTGGCTACAGGATACCCAGGCAACAGGCTCCAGGGACGGGCTCAGGCCGCGGGACATCCAGGCATCACGCGGCAGGCCCTGGGTGCTCTCCCCTGCGAGCAGGAGCGCGCCTCGTCGGCGTAGCCAGCTTCAGCGCCCGTAGGCGTCGAGCTCGGACAGCTCCGCCCACCGGGTGTAGAGCTTCTCGACCGTGGCGCGGGCTGAGTCCAGCTCGGCCAGCGCGCCCTTGAGCCCCGCCCCCAGCTTCCGGAGCTGCTCGGGGTCGCTGGTCTTCGCCTCCAGCATGCTCACCTTCTCCTCCGCAAGGAGGATTGCCGCCTCCATGCTCTCGAACTCCTTCTGCTCGGGGAAGGTGCGGCGGGTGCGCTTCTTCGCGGCCTCAGGCTTCGCTGCTGCCTTGGCCGGCGCCTCGGCCTTCGGCAGGTCGGCTTGCGCCACTCGCTCGGTCTTCTGGGCGGCGAGGCGATCGCGGTAGAGCTGGTGGCTCCCCTCGTAGAGCACCACCCGGCCCTCGCCCTCGAAGGCGAGCACCGCGGTGGTGACCCGGTCGAGGAAGTACCGGTCGTGGCTCACGATCAGGGCGCAGCCGGGGTACTCGAGGAGCGCCTCCTCGAGCACCCGCAGGGTGGCGAGGTCGAGGTCGTTGGTCGGCTCGTCGAGGATGAGCACGTTGGCTGCTACCCGCAGCGCCTTGGCGAGGGAGACCCGGCTCCGCTCACCGCCGGAGAGCGCCGCCACCTTGGTGCGCTGGAGCGCGCTGTCGAACAGGAGCTGATCGAGGAAGGACTGCACCTGCACCGGCTGGTCCCCCACCCAGACCTTGTCGCTGTCCCCCGCGACCTCCTCCAGCACGGTGTTGGCGTCGTCGAGGTCGGAGCGGGCCTGGTCCGCGTAGACGATCTCGGTGTTCTGACCCTTCACGATCTCCCCCGCGTCCGGGCTGAGCTCGCCGGTGATCATCTTGAGCAGCGTCGTCTTGCCCGCCCCGTTGGGGCCCACGATGCCGATGCGGTCGCCCTTCTTGAGGAGCAGATCCAGCCGCTCGATGAGGGTGCGCTCACCGAAGCCCTTCGTGACCCCCTTCAGCTCGAGGATGGTCTTGCCGATGCGAGGCGGGTGGGGGAGGCGGAACGTCGCCTGGCCCATCCCCAGCACCGGGCGGTCCTTCACCAGCTCGTCGAAGCGCTTGAGCCGAGCCTTCTGCTTGGTGGTGCGGGCGGGGGCGGAGGCCCGCACCCAGGTGAGCTCCTGCTCGATCGCGCGCAGGCGGTTGTGCTCGGTCTTGGCCTCGATCGCCTCCCGCTCCGCCTTCTTCACCAGGTAGTCGGTGTAGTTGCCGTCGTAGACCCGCAGGGTGCCGCGATCCAGCTCGCCGATGTGATCGGCCACCTCGTCGAGGAAGTAGCGATCGTGGGTCACCAACAGGAGCGCGCCCGGGTAGCTCTGCAGGTTGCCCTGCAGCCACTCGATCGTCTCGACGTCGAGGTGGTTGGTCGGCTCGTCCAGCACGAGCAGATCGGGCCGGGCGAGCAGGCCCACCGCGAGGAACACCCGGCGCTGTTCGCCGAGGGAGCAGGTGTCGAGCACCCGGTGCCGGGGCGGGGCCTTGAGCGCGTCGAGCACCGCGTCGGCCGCGTGGTCCTGGATGTAACCGCCGAGGCGCTCGAGCTCGTGGCTGAGCTCGGCCTGCCGCAGCACCAGCGCGTCGAGGCCCTCGCCGGAGGTGGCGTGCATCTCGGCCTCGAGGGCGACCAGGGCCGCCTCGACCTCCCGGCGATGGGTGAGCCCCCGTCGCACCGCGTCGTCCACCGTCGCCCCCGGCCACAGGCGCGGCACCTGGTCCACCGAGGCCATGGTGAGGCCCCGCCGGGTCTGGATCTGGCCGTCCTCCGGTTCCTCCTGGCCGGTCAGGATCCGGATGAGGGTGCTCTTGCCGGTGCCGTTCCTGCCGATGAGCCCCACCCGGTCCCGGTCCTCCAGGGTGATGGAGACCCCTCCGAGGATGACGCGCTCCCCCACATGTTTGACGAGGCCGTGCGCGGACAGAAGGCTCACCCCCCGCACTCACCGGATCCGTGCGCAACAATCAAGCGGATCGACTTGCGAGGGGCCCGGAGGATGGCTATCAGGGGGCGGCGCCGGCCGTCGCGCGGCCGGCTCGAGGAGGATCGAGATATGGTCAAGGTCGGCGACAACGCGCCCGCATTCGAGGCGCTCAACCAGAAGCGGGAGAAGATCTCCCTCGGCGGCTTCAGCGGCAAGAAGGTGGTCCTGGCCTTCTTCCCCGCCGCTTTCACCGGGGTCTGCGAGAAGGAGCTCTGCACCTTCCGTGACTCCATGGCCAACTTCAACGACATGGACGCCGTCGTGCTCGGCGTCAGCGTGGACGCGCCCTTCAGCAACGCGGCCTTCGCGGAGCGGAACAGCCTGAACTTCGACGTGCTCAGCGACTACGACCGCAAGATGGTGACCGCCTACGGGGTGGCGCACCACGACTTCGCGGGCATGCCCGGCTACACCGCGGCCAAGCGCTCGGTGTTCGTCATCGACGGCGCCGGCAAGCTGACTTACACCTGGGTGGCCGACAACCCCGGCATCGAGCCCAACTACGACGAGGTCAAGGCCGCCGTCTCCTAGTCCTGGGTCCGGGCCGGCGGAGCCGTCCTCTACGCCGGGCTCTGCCCGGCTGCGCGCTCCGCCTGCGAGCGCTCCGGGGCGGGGGCGGGCAATCGCGCCGCCTCCGCCTCACCCACCTTCTTCATCACCCACCCGAAGGCCAGGGTCGCGAAGCCCGCGTCGTCCAGCCAACCGAGGATAGGCGCCACGTCGGGGATCAGATCCACCGGCCACACCACGTAGGCCAGCGCGAGCAGCGCGGCGAGGCGCGGCAGGATCGGGGTCTTCAGCGAGAAGAAGAACCGCAGGGTCGCCCCCAGGGTGCGCACCGGGTGGCGCATCAGGGTCAGGAACATCGGGGCGTGCCGGCGAGCACGCGAGGAGTGGGCGGGCACGGGCAGGGTTCGCATCGAACCGAGCTTAGCCACGTTGGCCGGGGGGTCAAAGCGCTTGCCCGCCGACGCCGGATCCGCCAGCAGATCCGTGATGCGGACCACGCGACTGGGCGAGCTGGATGCGGTGATCACCGGAGGCACGGACGGAAGGGGCGGGGGTGACGGCCCCGCGGTGGTGCTCCTACATGGCTTCGGCGCCCCCAGCACCGACCTCGTGGGCCTGGAGCAGGCGGTGGAGGCCCCCGCCGGCACCCGCTTCGTCTTCCCCGGCGCCCCCCTGAGCCTGGCCGAGGCCGGCTACATGTTCGACGCCCGGGCCTGGTGGCACATCGACATGGAGCGCCTCGAGCGGGCGATGAGGACGGGCGAGCTGCGCGACCTCACCCAGGACGAGCCCGACGGTCTGGCCGAGGCCAACCGCAAGGTGAACGGCCTGTTGGACGCGGTGGTGTCCGAGCTCGGCGCGCCGGCCGACAAGATCGTGCTCGGCGGCTTCTCGCAGGGCGCCATGCTGAGCTGCGACGTGGCGCTCCGCTCGGATCGCCCCCTCGCGGGGCTGATAGTCTTCTCGGGGACGCTCCTGGCCGAGAAGGTGTGGCTGCCCCTCATGCCGAAGCGGGCCGGGCTGAAGGTGGTGCAGAGCCACGGCACCCACGACCCGCTCCTGCCGTTCTCGCTCGCGGAGCGCCTGAAGGACAGCTTGCGGAGCGCGGGGCTCGAGGTGCGGTGGGTGCCGTTCCGCGGGCAGCACGAGATCCCGCGCCCGGTGCTCCCCGCGGCGTCGGAGCTGCTGATGAGCGCGCTGGGCTGAGCGCGGCAAGGGAACACCGGCCCCGCCGCCCCGGGTTGCTTCCGGGCCCGCCCGAGTGTGGGTACAGTGGGCTCCCCGGTGCGGCCGGGGACGAGGACGCCGGGGTGCGCACACATTGGACGCGACGGGCCGACGCGCTGGCCCTCCGGGTGAACCTCGGGTGGGCGCTCGCCCTCGGCGCGCCGCGGCTGGGCGGCGCGGCCCTGGTGGGCGCGGCGCTGGTGATCCTGCTGCGGCGCCTCGGGCTCCACGGCTGGGCGCCGGCGCTGGTGGTGTGGGCGGCGCTCGTGCTCCCGGCGGGGTGGACCGCCCTCGCCGCGTGGCCGCGGCGGTACCGGAGGGCCGACGCGCTGGCCCGGCTCGACGCGACCTGCGGCCTCGACGGGGCCCTGGTGGCGGCGGCGGAGGGGGCGGGGCCCTGGCCGCGTCCTGTGTCGGGCGGGCCGCGGCTTTCGTGGCGGCTGGCCCGGGTGGTGCCGGGGTTCCTCGCCGCGCCGGCCCTCCTGGTCGCGGCGTTCCTGGTGCCGGTGGGCTCGGCCGCGCCAGTGGCCGCGAGCCCCGAGGCGCGGCCCCTGACCTGGAGCAAAGTGGAAGATGCCTTGCAGATCCTCGAGGAGGAGCCGCTGGTGCCGGAGGCCGAGCTCGAGCGCTGGAAGAAGCAGCTGGCCGAGCTGGAGCAGCAGCCCCCCGAGGCGTGGTTCGGGCACGAGGGCCAGGAGGCGGCCGACGCGCTGTGGGCCCAGCTCCGCAGCACGGTGGCGCGGGCCGAGGCGGCGGTGGGGCCGCTGGAGCGGGCCCTCGCCCAGGAGGCGGCGGCGAAGGCGGCGGGGGAGGACGGCGCGGCCCAGGCCCGGGAGCTGGAGGCCGCGGCGGCCCGGGCCCAGGCCGACGCGAAGCACCTCGACTCCGAGCTGGCCGAGCGCCTGGCGCGCCTGGATCCGAAGGACCTCCCCGGCCTCGCGCAAGAGGCGAAGGACGCCTTGCAGAAGGAGCTGGCCAAGGCGGAGCGGTCGGGGCGGCGGGCCCGCCGGGCGGAGCCGGGGGAGGGCGAGCCGCAGCCCGGACCGGGCCAGGGGACCCCCGAGCGGGGCCCGGGCACCGCGCCGATCGAGCTGATGGCGGAGGAGGCGGCCCGGGGCACCGACCGGAGCGAGCGGGTCGAGGGCCACGACGACCCGTCCCGCGATCGCCTCGGCGACGTGGTGCGCCGCGACGCCACCGCGCCCGAGGTGGACGAGGCCGCGTACCGCGGGGCGATGCAGGGCGGCGCGACGCCGCACCTCGGTCGCGGCGGAGCGGTGGTGTGGAAGGCGCGCCTGCGCCCCGATGAGCAGGCCGTCCTGCAGGAGTATTTCGAGTAGATCCATGGTACCCACCGAGAACGAGATCATGGCCGCCAAGGCGGAGCTGACCGCGCTGAGCGCCGCCTTGAACCAGGTGCTCTTCGGCCAGGGAGACCTGGTGGAGCGCACCATCGTGGCGGTGCTCGCGGGCGGGCACGTGCTCCTCGAGGGCCTCCCCGGCCTGGGCAAGACCCAGCTGGTGAAGGGGCTCGCCCGGGCCCTGGGGCTGTCGACCAAGCGCATCCAGTTCACCCCGGACCTCTTGCCGGGCGACGTCACCGGCAACCCGATGCTGGAGGAGACCCCGTCGGGGCGCCGCTTCGTGTTCCAGCCCGGGCCGCTCTTCGCGCACCTCGTGCTCGCGGACGAGATCAACCGCGCCTCGCCCAAGACGCAATCCGCCCTGCTCGAGGCGATGCAGGAGCGGCACGTGACGGTGCTCGGTGAGTCGCACCCGCTGCCGGACCCCTTCTTCGTCCTCGCTACCCAGAACCCGATCGAGCTCGAGGGCACCTACCCCCTGCCCGAGGCCCAGCTCGATCGCTTCCTCTTCAAGCTCGAGGTGCTGCGGAGCGACGTGGACGCGCTGGCCCAGATCGTCCTGCACCGGGAGCTGGGGCGGGATCCCGAGGTGCCGGTGGTGCTCGACCGCGCGCGGGTGGTGGCCCTGCAAGCCCTCTGCAGGCGCATCCACCTGCCGCAGGCGGTGGTGCGCTACATCGCCCGCCTGGTGGACGCCACCCACCCGGGGCGCTCCGAGACCGCGAAGGCGGTGCGCTACGGGGCCAGCCCCCGCGCCGCCCTGGCCCTCGCCGCGGCGGGGAAGGCCAGGGCCCTGGTGCAGGGTCGATTGCAGGTCGGCTTCGAGGACGTGCGGGCCCTCGCCGCCCCCGTCCTCGTCCACCGCCTGGTGCTCGACTACACCGCCCGCCTCGACGGCCGCGCCCCCGCCGACGTGGTGGCGGCGCTGGTGGCCGAGGTGGCGCCGGAGGAGCGCGGCCTGCCCCCGACGGTGGAGGTGGCCTGACCATGCGCTGGGGCGTCAGCGTCGCCCTGCTGCTCGTGGCGGGGCCGGCCTCGGCCTTCCCCCTTGGTACCCCCTCGATGGCGGTGGGGCCGACCGGGAGTGATATCAAGGTCGAGACCGCCTTCGAGGGGCTCCCGCCCACCGGCTACCTGCCGGTGCGGGTCTCGATCACCAACCGCGGCACCCGGCCAGCGGAGCACCGGGTGGAGCTCTCCTGTACCATCACCGGCATCCGCGGCAGCCGCCGCGAGGACGAGCACGCGATCACCGTGCCCGCGCAGGCCTCGTTGACACAGGACCTCCTCGCCCCGCTCCCGCCCCAGGCTCGCCAGGGGTACGGGGGGTGGGCCAACTGCAACGTGGTGGTCATCGGGCCCGAGGGGCGGCGCTCCTTCAGCAGCTCGGGCCGGATCCCGGGCGCGATGGACGCGGACCGCCCCACCGTGGGCTTCGCGTATGACCTCCCGGAGCCCGACAAGTGCCTGGCCGGCGCGGTGCCGAAGGAGGTCCACGTCATCCGGGTCGATCCGAGCCTGATGCCGGGCGAGTGGCGCGGCTTCCTTGGTCTGGACGCGCTCTGGATGCGGCAGTACGACCTGCGGTACCTGTCCCCCGAGGCGCGGGTGGCGTTGGTCCAGTGGGTGGCCCAGGGCGGCGCCCTGGTGGTGGTGGGCCAGCTGGAGGACGGGGAAGTGCAGGCTCCCTTGCCCGGGTTCCCCTTCACCAAGGCCGACTTCGAGCTCCGTCGCTTTGGCCTCGGGCACCTCGAGGTCCTGGGCGCGGACGAGGGCGGGCAGGACATCACCGACCTCCTGTCGAGCCTGCGGGCCCGGGTGCTGGTGAGCGAGCACCCCCGGCGGGGCGCCGCCCTCCAGCGACACGTGGCGCTGGAGCGCTGGATGGAGCGGGTGCAGGTGCGCCGGCCCCTGATCGTGGCGTTCCTGGTGGTGTTCTGGCTGCTCATGGGGCCCGTGAACTTCTTCCTGCTCGCCCCCAAGGCTCGGCGGGTGCGGCTGTTGGTGACCACGCCGGTGCTCGGGGTTGCGGCGAGCCTGGCTCTGGTGATGCTGATCCTCCTCCAGGACGGGGTGGGCGGGGCGGGGCGCCGAGCGCAGGTCGTCTTGCTCATGCCGCGGCTGAACGCCGCGATGCGCGGGCAGGCCCAGCTGAGCAACACCGGCCTCATCGTGAGCGGCGCCTTCCCGCTGCCCGCCTCGGTGCACCTCGCCGGCCTGGTCCAGGACGAGGAGGAGCGCCAGGATCTCGAGCGCAGGGGTGACCGGGCGAGCGGGGACTGGTTCCGCACCCGCACGACCCAGGGGCAGTGGTTGCAGGAATTGGCGCCGGCCCGGGAGCGGGTGGAGCGGGTGGAACCCGCGACCGAGGACGCGCCCCCGGTGCTCGTGTCCTCGCTCGGCTACCCGCTCGAGGCGTTCTTCTACACCGACCACCTCGGGCGCCTTTGGGGGGGCGAGGGCCTCGCCCCTGGCGCCACCGCGCGCCTCGCGCCGCTGGAACAGGTCGAGCCATGGTTCGCGACCGCGGTGGAGCGCTACCCCGGGCCGATGCAGGACGCCCTGCGAACGAGGTTGCCCGCCAAGGGGTGGTTGGTGGGCAAGGTCCTCAAGGGGCCGGCGCCGTGGCCGACCCACCCCGCGGTGGCCTTCGACGACGAGCCGGGGCTGGTGGTGGTGGAGGTGGTGCCACCGGGGGAGGGGTCAT
The DNA here is from genome assembly GCA_020632995.1 of Deltaproteobacteria bacterium. Classification (GTDB taxonomy): domain Bacteria; phylum Myxococcota; class Kuafuiibacteriia; order Kuafuiibacteriales; family Kuafuiibacteriaceae; genus JACKEN01. Next base: position 92,703 of record JACKEN010000018.1, read on the forward strand.
GAGCGACGCCGTGATCCAGGTGGAGCGCCTGGTGCGCACCTTCGACGACGTGCAGGCGGTGCGGGGCATCAGCTTCAGCGTGGAGCGGGGCCGGGTGGTCGGCTTCGTGGGCGCGAACGGGGCAGGGAAGACCACCACGATGCGCATGCTCGTGACGCTCGACCTCCCCACCGCGGGGCGGATCCGGGTGTGCGGCTTCGACGCGGTGAACCACCCCGGCGAGCTGCGGCACCGGGTGGGCTGGATGCCGGACGGCTTCGGCGCCTATCCCGACGTCACAGTGAAGGAGTACCTGGACTTCATGGCCCGCGCCTTCGGCTACTCGGGGGCGGACCGCCGCGCGCGGGTGGACGAAGTGATGGAGTTCACCGACCTCGCGAAGCTCGCGGACCGCGAGATGAAGGCGCTCTCGAAGGGCATGTCCCAGCGGCTCTGCCTGGGGCGCGCGCTCGTGAACGACCCCGAGGTGATGGTGCTGGACGAGCCGGCGGCGGGGCTGGATCCGAAGGCCCGCGCGGAGTTCAAGCGCCTGGTGCGCCTGCTGGCGGACGACGGCAAGACCATCTTCATCAGCTCTCACATCCTGTCGGAGCTGGCCGAGATGTGCGACTCGCTCCTGTTCATCGACGCGGGGCGCATCGTCTACGACGGCCCCGCCGACGGCCTGACTCAACCGAGCGCGCTCCAGCGGCTGGTGCGGGTGGAGGCCCTCGAGCCGGCCGAGGCCCTGGCCAGCTGGGCCGAGCTGGCCCCAGGGGTGTCGCTCGCCGACGTGACCCGGCGCGGTGTCCGCGTCAAGGTCGAGGGGGAGGGGGACGCCGCGGTGGCCGAGGTGCTCGCGCGGCTCATGCAGGAGGGCTTTCACATCATCCGCTTCGCGCCCGAGGAGGTGCGGCTGGAGGACGCCTTCATCGCGCTCCTCGACAAGGTGAAGGGAGGCCGTCATGACGAGGCGTGAGCTGTCCGACTGGCTGAGCCCGGTGCTGGTGAAAGAGATGCGCCAGGGCCTGAAGAGCCGCATGTTCACCGCGGCCTTCCTCATCGTGCAGGCCATCATGCTCTGCGTGTTCCTCGTTGTGCTGAGCCAGGACACCGGGCAGGAGATGCGCGAGTCCAGCACGGTGATGTTCTGGGGCTTCACGGTGGTGATGTTGGCGGTGGTGATGCCGGCGATGGCGCTCAACAGCCTGGCGACGGAGCTCAAGGACAAGACCTTCGATCTCGTCCTCCTCACTCGCCTGACCCCGTGGCGCATCGTCAGTGGGAAGTGGGCCTCGGTGGTGGGGCAGATCCTGCTCGTGGCCACCGGGCTGCTCCCGTACCTCGTGCTCCGCTACTACCTGGGGGGCGTGAACCTGCTGGTGGAGCTGGTGCTCCTCCCGCTCCTCGTGCTGGTGGCGGCGGCGCTCACCGCGCTCATCGTCTACGCCTCCACCTACCAGAGCGCGCTCGCCCGCCTGGGGGTGCTCGCGGTGCAGGGGATGGTCTTCATCGCCGCGGTGGGCACGGTGAGCACCATCGCTCGCGGAGGGCTCCCGGGCGCTGGCGGCAGCGGGCTCGCGGGGCTCGAGGTGCTGGTCTTCCTCGCCGGCGTGGTGGCGTGCGTCGTGCTCATCCTGCGCGCCGCCGCCACCCGAATCGCGCCCCCGGCCGAGAACCACGCCGCGGTGAAGCGGGGCCTGGCCGCGCTGCTCTTCCTCCTCGGCCTCGTCCCGATGCAATCCGACCTGCGGGAGGTCTACGTGGTGGCGCTCGGGGTGGTGGTGGGCCTGGTGGGGCTGGACGCGTGCAGCGAGCCGATCTCGGCCTCGCCCAGCGCCTACCTGCCCTACGCGCGCTGGCCGGCGCCCGGCCTGAAGGCCCTGCTCTATCCCGGCTGGCCGGGTGGGCTGGCGTTCCTCGCGGTGCTCGCCGCGCTGGTGGCGGTGCGCGCGGTGGTCCTGGACGGGGTGAGCGCCTCGGACGCCGCCATGGCCTACCTGGCCGCGGTGGCGGCGGTCGTGGTCCCATTGGGGCTGTCGCGGCTCGACGCCTCGGGGCGACGCTCGGTGATAGGGTGGTCAGTCGGCTTTCACGCCGTGACCCTGCCGGTGGCCATGGTCGCAGGTCGGGTTGCGGAGGGGCTTGGGGGCGATGACGAGACCGCCGCGGCCATCGTGGCCCCGCTCGCCGGGGTGGTCCTGAGCGTGGGCCAGGAGCTGAGCGGTCACGAGACCACGGTGCTGGTGGGGATGCTCGCCTGGCTGGCGTTCGGCGCGCTGCTCCTGTGGGGCCGGGGCGCGGCGGAGGTCACGGTGGTGAGCCGCACCGCGGCCCGCGCCCGGGCGGAGGGCTGATGTCTGCCGCCCGCGCTCGCGGGGCGTGGCCCGCGCCGGAGGCCCTGGTGCGCGCCCAGCGCGAGGCTCGGGCACGGGCGGAGCGGGTCCGCCTGGTGGTCCACCAGGCCCGGGGCCGCACCGGCGCCTCGCTCGGGCGTGGCGCCGGCGACTCGGTGGAGTACGAGGACCACCGGTCCTTCGTCCCCGGTGACGACCCGCGGCACGTGGACTGGAACGCCTATGCGCGCTCCGGGCAGTGGGTGGCCAAGGTGTTCCGGGCCGAGGTGACCCCGGCGGTGGACCTCGCCTTCGACGCCTCGGCCTCGATGGCGGCGTGGCCGGGCAAGGCAGCCTGCGCGTTGGGCCTGTTCTATCTCGCCCTCGAGGGCGCGCGCCGCGTCGCGGCCTCCGTCCGCGTGCACGTGTTGGTGGGGCCCGCCCTGGAGACTCCGCCCCTCGACGCGGTGGACGCGGGGCGCTGGCTCCCCGCGACCCCGGGCGACGACGCGCCGCCGGAGCTGGGGCGGGTGCCGTGGCGGCCGGGGTCCCTGCGGATCTGGGTGAGCGATCTCCTCTTCGTCGGCGCCCCGAGCGGGCACCTCGCCCCCCTCGGCCGGGCGGCCGGGCGGGCCGCGGTGCTCGTGCCGCACGCGGTGGAGGAGTCCGCGCCCGAGTGGCAAGGCAACTTGACGTTGGTGGACCCGGAGTCCGGCGCCCAGCGGATCCAGCGGGTGTCGCCCCGTCTCCTCGAGCGCTACCACGAGGCCTATCAGCAGCACTTCGCGGCGCTGCGGGACGCCGGGCGGCGCCTCGGGATCCCGGTGGCGCGGGTGGCGGCGGAGGGCGACCTCCTGGCCGCGCTCCGGACCGAGGCCTTGCCGGCGGGGGTGTTCGAGCCGTGCCGGTGACGTTCGCCGAGCCGCTGGGGTTGTTCGCCCTGCTGGGCGTGCCGGCGGTGATCCTGATCCATCTGTTGCGCCAGCACCCGCCGCAGGCGCTGGCCACCACCCTCTTCCTCCTGCAGGCGGTGGCCCCCGAGGACATGCGGGGCCGCCGGGTGGAGTGGCCGCGGCGCTCGCTCCTGCTGCTCCTGCAGCTGTTGGTGGTGCTCGCCCTCGCCTGGGTGCTCGCCCAGCCGCGGTGGGCCCAGGGGGCGCGCCGGCTCCCGGTGGTCGTGGTGGTGGACGAGTCGGCCTCGATGTCCGCGTTCCAGGAGGCGGCGCAGGCGGAGTTGACCGCGCTGCTGGAGTCGCTCGCCCAGGGGGTGACGCTGGATGTCACGCTCTTGTCCTCGCACCCCTCGCGGGAGGCGCTTGGGCGGGGCGAGGGCCCGCGCGCGGCCGCGGGCATCAGCGCTGCGCGCCCGGACCTGGGAGCGCACGACGCCGGCCCCGCCCTCGAGGTCGCGCGCCAGCGGGCGGGGCAGGACGGGGTGGTGGTCTACCTCACCGATCATCCCGACCCGCGCCCCGGGGCGCTGGTGCTGTCGGTGGGGCGGCCGACCGAGAACGTGGGCTTCACCGGCCTCGCCTTCGAGGGTGAGGGCTGGGCCGCCACCCTCCAGAACCACGGGGCGCAAGACGCCCTGCGGCGCTGGCGCCTGGAGGCAGGTGGCGCCCAGATCGACGCGGGGGAGGTGAAAGTGGCCCCGGGTGAGGTCCGGGTGCTCCGCGGCGCCTTCCCGCCCGGGGCGGAGCGGGCGCGCCTCGTCCTGGACGCGGACGCGTTCACCCTGGACGACACCCTCGACATGGTGCGGCCGCGGCCCAAGACCCTGCGGGTGGCGGTGAGCCGGGACGCGGCGGGGCTCTCGTGGCTCACGCGCCTGCTCGCGCGCGCACCCCACGTGGTCGTGGTGGGCGAGGGCGAGGCGGCCGACCTGATGGTGGACGCGGGGAAGGATGGGGTGGGCGCCGAGGCACTGGGGCAACCGTGGTTGCGCTTCGCCCTCGACCCCCGGCTCGAGGCCCGGCAGCCCGCGGTGGGGGTGACGGTGGAGCAGGACGCGTTGACGGAGGACCTGCCCTGGTCGGGGCTGGTGTTCCGCCGCCCACCGCGCCTCGAGAAGCTCCCGCCGGGGGCGCGGACCCTGGTGTGGAAGGGCGACGTGCCCCTGGTGGTGGCGGGGCCCGGGCAGGACCTGCTGGTGCGCATCGACCCTCGTGGGAGCAACGCCGCTCGCTCGGTCGCGGTGCTCCTGATGCTGGTCCGCTACCTCGACCAGGTGCGGGCCCGGGTGCCGAGGGAGGAGGCCTACAACGCCGAGCTCCGCGAGCCCCTGACGGTGGCCGCGGTGGAGGGGGCGGGGGACGTGGAGGTCCGCGGCGAGGGCGGCGTCGCCCGCTACTCGCAGGACAGGTTGCAGCTGCTGGCCGCTCCGGCGCGGCCCGGCGCCTTCGAGGTCTGGCAGGGCGAGGCGCGGCTCATGGTGGGGGCGGCCCGCTTCGCGGACGTGCGGGAGGCGGCGCTGGTGGGCGCGGGCCCCGCGCGGCCCGCGCCGCAGGTGGTGGCCGCGGTGCGTGAGGTCGGCCAGGCCGACGACCCGCTCCGGGGGGCGTGGATGCTCGCCGCCCTGGGCCTGATGCTGGGCACTTTCTGGCTCAGCCGAGGGGAGGCCTGAGGTGCGGTTGGCGGCGCCGGAGTGGCTCCTGCTGGGGCTCGCGCTGGTGGTGGCGGCGCGCCTGTACCCGCGCCTCGGGCTCGCGCGGGTGCTGCGGGCGGCGGCGGTGGGCCTCGTGGTGTTGGCCCTGGCCGGCCCCGAGGTCGAGAGCCGGAGCGCGGGCCTCGACCTGTGGGTGCTCCTCGATCGCTCGGACTCCGCGTCGGCCGCGGTGGCGGAGGGCCTCCCGGAGTGGGCGCGCCTGCTGGACGGCACCCGGGGGCGCGGGGACCGGGTGCGCTGGATGTCCTTCGGCGGTGCGCCCCAGGTGCAGCAGGATCCCTTGCAGGAGCGCTTCGAGGGCGGCGCCGACGCCTCGCGCCTCGGCCTGGCCCTGCGCGCGGTGGCCGCGAGCGCGGATCCGCGCCGGGCGAGCCGGGTGCTGGTGCTGAGTGACGGCTACGCCACCGACGACGTGGCGGGGGCGGCGGCCGCGCTGACCGAGGCCGAGGTGGCGGTGGACCTGCGGTGGGTGCTCCCGCCCGACGTGCCCGACGTCAGCGTGCGGCGGGTGGTGGCCCCCGACCGGGTGGCGGAGGGTGAGGCGCTCCTCGTGGAGGCGGAGGTGGTGGGCACCCACGCCGGCCCGGTGCCCTACGTGCTCGAGCGGGACGGGCAGGTCATCCACGAGGGCACGGTGACCCTGGTGGAGGGCGTGGGGCAGGTCCGCTTGCAGGACCGTCCCGGGACCCTGGGCGCCCACCGCTACGTGCTCCGCCTGCGCCCGAAGCAGGACGGGGTCCCGGGGAACGACGCCCAGGAGCGCTGGGTGGAGGTCGAGGGCGGGCCACGCCTGGTCCTCGTCACCAGCTACCCCGAGGGTCCGCTGCAGGCGGCCTTGCGAAAGGGCGGCTTCACGGTGGAGGTCCTGCGCCCCGAGGAGGCCGGAGTGGGGCGGCTCTCGGGCGCCTCGGCGGTGATCCTGGAGGACGTCCCCGCCCACCGGGTCTCGCGCGAGCTCCTCGCGGCCCTGCCGTTCTACGTCGAGGAGCAGGGGGGTGGCCTGTGGATGGTCGGAGGCAAGTTCTCCTTCGGCTCCGGCGGCTACTTCGAGTCGCCGATCGATCCGCTCCTGCCGGTGTCGATGGAGCTGCGGCAGGAGCACCGGAAGCTGGCGGTGGCCCTGGCGGTGGTGCTCGACCGCTCGGGGAGCATGGGGGCGATGGCCGAGGGCCCGGGCGGCGTGCACACCAAGATGTCCCTCGCCGCCGACGGCGCGGCTCGGGCGGTGGAGCTGCTCGGCCCGCAAGATCAGGTCGCGGTGCTCGCGGTCGACAGTGAACCCCACGTCATCGTGCCGCGGGTGGCGGTGTCCTCGGCCCGCGCCGACATCATCGCGACGGTGCGGCGCATCGACAGCCAGGGCGGCGGCATCTACGTCTACGAGGGCCTGAAGGGGGCCTGGGACGAGCTGAAGGCGGCCGAGGTGGGCCAGCGCCACGTGATCCTGTTCAGCGACGCCGCCGACTCCGAGGAGCCGGGGGACTACAAGGCGCTCCTTCGGACGATGCGCGCGGCCGGGGCCACGGTCAGCGTGATCGGCCTCGGCCGCCCCTCGGACGTGGACGCGCAGCTCCTGCAGGACATCGCGGACCGCGGCGGCGGCCGCATCTTCTTCACCGAGCAGGCGAGCGAGGTCCCCGCGCTCTTCGCTCAAGAGACGGTGACGGTCGCGCGCTCCGCCTTCCTCACCGACCCCGCGAGCGTGGCCGAGGGCGCGGGCTGGGTCGAGATCGCGCCCCGCCCGCTCGAGTGGCTGAAGGTGGTGGACGGCTACAACCTCTCCTACGCCCGCCCCGAGGCGGCGGTCGCCGCCCGCACCCAGGACGAGACCGCGGCGCCCCTGGTGGCGTTCTGGCGCCGCGGCCGGGGTCGGGTGGCCGCGGTGTGCTTCCCCCTCGCGGGCGAGCACTCCACCGAGGCCCGCGCCTGGCCGGCCTACGGCGACTTCGTCCAAAGTATGGCCCGCTGGGTCGCCCGCGACGATGCGCCGGCCGGGGTGGGCCTGGTGACCCGCCGGGTAGGGAGCTCACTGCAAGTCGAGTTGCTCCACGACGCCCGCTGGGAGGGCCCGCTCGGCCGCCACCCGCCCCGGGTCGCGGTGACCAGGGGTGCGGGCGCCGCGGTCGAGGAGCCCACCTGGGAGCGCGTCGGCCCCGGGCGCTGGATGACCCGGGTGGAGCTGCCGCGGGAGGGCTACCTGCGCGGCGCGGTGCAGGTCGGCGAGGCCGCCCTCAGCCTTGGTCCGCTCTCCGCCGGCGCCGGCCTCGAGTGGCAGCGGCCCCCCGAGGCCCTCGCTGCCCTTCGCGCCTTGAGTGCCGCCACCGGCGGGGTCGAGCGGGTGCAGCTCGGCGACGTGTGGCGGGCCCCCCGGCCCGAGCGCATGGTCTCGTGGGCGTGGCTGTGCCTGGGCGTGGGGTTGGTGGCGTTCCTGGTGGACGCTCTCTTGACCCGCACCGGGCACCGGGCGCCCGAGCTGGCCTGGCCCCGGTGGCCTGGACGGAGTCGGGTGGTGCGTGGGCCTCGGGTGGGTCGGCCTGCCGATGCGTCGGCGGAGCCCGAGTCGGTGCAAGTTTCGTTGCCGGGGGAGGATCCGGAGTCGGCGGCGCGGCGGCGGCGGCTCACTCGGGCGAAGCGCTGAGGGGGTGGTTGCAGGTTCGGTTGCGGTGCCTCGGTGGGGTGTGGCTGGGCGGAGGTGAGGCGGCGCTCCGCTTCCGGGCCCGAGGCCTTCCCTCTCCGGGGGACCGGCGTTAGGGGGCGCCTTGGCGTTGAACGGGGGTGGTCCGCCTTCTTGGGGGCCCCGTCGGCTTTGGCTTCGAGCGGCCTTGGTAGTGCCCCAAAGTCCCCCTCCGTGGGAAGGCCTCGGCCCCTCCCGCTCCGCTCGCGCCTGCGCCTTCGTCGAGGCCTCCTGGCACTGCGCGGCGCTCATGATGGGCGCTGAGGCGTGGTTGCAGGTTTGATTGCGGTGCCCGGTGGGGCGTGGCTGGGCGGAGGTGAGGCGGCGCTCCGCTTCCGGGCTGAGGCCTTCCCTCTCCGGGGACCGGCGTTAGGGGCGCTTGGCGTTGAACGGGTGGTCCGCCTCTTGGGGGCCCGCCGGCTTTGGCTTCGAGCGGCTTTGGACGTGCCCTGAAAGCTCTGGTGGAGCTCGGCTCGCATTGGCGCCGCGTCAGCGAGATCTGGTCCAGGACCGGAGCTCTAGCGTCGGTGCGGATCGAACTCACGTTGCAGTGCCCTTCCTGGCGGAGGTGCGGTGGCATCCCGCGTTCCACAAGTGCCTCTCGCCGCGCACCCTGCGTTAGAGGTTGCTTGGTCTGAACGGCGGTTCCGTTCTGGAGGCCCCGCGGCGCGGCTTCAGCGGCCTTGTGTCACCAAGTCGGCCTCCGTCGGAAGCGGCTTGGGAAGCCTCGGCCCCTCCGCTCCGCTCGCGCCTTCGCCTTCGTCGAAGCCTCCCGGCACCTGCGGCGCGCTCATGGGGCACCTTTGACGTGACCTAACGACCACTTCAAATGAGGTTCGCGTTGGCTCGTCCGGATCAACTCAGGACTAGCAACGACGAGGCAAATCCCATCAGCTCACCCCGGCGCGCGCGGAGAGCTTCGAGACATCCATTGATCATCACCCCCTCGATGCGCTTGATTCGCTCAGAGAACGGGATCTCTGCCTCAGGCTCTGCCGAGGGCCATTCGTCGGCCAAGCCACTGTAGTATAGTCCGACTGCGTCGATGTGGCCGTTCTCGAAGCCAAGGTCTGTGCCAAAGCCAACCAGGACCAGGCCTGTGTCAGCGTTGATCTGCACGAAGATTCGGTCGAAATACGGCTGCTCTCGGTGCTTGATGGTGTCGACCATCTGCGCAACCAGCGCGGACGCAACAGCGGCGACACCATGGCTGTCGAACTCGGCACTAAGCCGGCCGATTCGAAGTATGCGTCGCGGATCTGAGTGGTCTTCCCATTCGCTCATCGGAGTCCTACCGGTGTGCTGTCTCAAGATCGGGGCCGTTCTTGAGGCTCCACGTCGAGAACCCTACGGCAAGGCGACATTGTAGACGAGAACCGAGAGAGCAATCCGGCGCCAAGATTGGTTTCGCCTGCAGCGCTATACCGGCGTCGTTGACCGCGGTGTTCACGCACCTTGTTGGGCACGTAGCAGCGAAGCTCGCGCTTGGCGGGCGCAGAGGTGGTGGCTCTAACCTCCGTCTGCGGCACGCCATTACCCGCAGGTGCCGGAAGGCCGACTGGAGGAGCGACCATCGCCGCACGCGGCCAGGAGCACGAGGAGCCAGACGAGTCGCATCATGCTCCACGTGCCAGCCTGCGCCGGGCGGGGACATCCGTCATGGGGTGGGGCGACGCTGTGCGCCTCCCCAGGAGGTGCTCTACCCGCTTTGCGTTCAGCTTTGACGCCCTGATATCCAGTCGCGCACGTTCGCGCCACCGTGCCGCCTTGCGGGTTCCGACATGGACGAGCGGGAAGGCCTCCGGGGCGCGTGGAGCGCGAGCGACCTCCGGCCCGGCCGCACGCATCCAACCGACGCTTCCTAGGTTCGCCGGATGAGCTCCCTGCGCAACCGGTGTTGCACGTCGAAGAGCCGCCGGAACATGAGCCACGTCATCGCCATGGACGCGAGGGCGGTCGACGCGGCGAGCATGAACATCACCACGATCTGATACTTCACCGCGCCCATCGGGTCCTGGCCGGCCAGGATCTGGCCCGTCATCATGCCGGGCAGCGAGACCACGCCCACCACCATCATCGCGTTGATCATCGGGATCATGCCTCGGCGCACCGCCTCGGCCATGGGCTCCTTGGCCGCCTCCCAGCGGGTGGCGCCGAGGGCGAGGTCGGTCTCGACCTCGTCGCGGCGGGCGTCCAGGCGCTCGAGGAAGTGGTCCATGGCGAGGGAGAGGCCGGTCAGCGAGTTGCCGAGGAGCATGCCGAGGAGCGGGATGACGTACTGGGCGTGGTACCAGGGGTGGACGCCGATCACGAGCTGGGTCACCGCGCCGGTGATCGCGAGGCCGGTGACGGCGAGGGTGAGCAGCGCGAACAGGTTGGCGCCCGCGAAGGTGCGGGAGGGGCGGTTCACCGCGGCGCGGCTCGCGGCCACGATCATCACCGCGAGCACCGCGAGCACGAGGAGGGGGTGGTCGAAGGCGAAGACGTGGCGGAGCACCTGACCGATGAGGAGGAGCTGCACCACCGTGCGGAGCGAGGCGACGGCCAGCTTGCGCTCGAGGCCGAGGCGCATCACCACGCTCACCCCGCCCGCGAGGAGGACGAGGCACGCGGCGACCACGAGGTCCCAGGGGCCGAGCTCGAGCACGCTCATGTCAGCTCCAGGGTCTGGTCGGTCAGGCGGGCCCGCTGCTCGGGGTCGTGGCTCACCAGCACAAGGGCCGCGCCCTCTGCTCGGAGCTCACGGAAGATGGCCTCCACCGCCGCGACGCTCTCGGGGTCGAGGGCCGAGGTCGGCTCATCGGCGAGGAGCACCACCGGCTCCAGGAGCAGCGCCCGCACCAGGGACACCCGCTGTTGCTCGCCCACCGAGAGGGTGCGCGCCGTCTTCTGCAAGACGTCCTGCCCGAGGCGCAGCCGCTCGAGGAGGGCCACCGCGCGCGGCTCGGGGAACGCCGCACCGCCGGCCACCCGGAACGAGAAGGGGCGGGCGAGGGCGTCGCGCACCGTGCCCTCGCCCAGGCTGGCCTGCTGGTGGATGTAGGTCGCCTTGCGGCGGTGCTCGGGCACCCCGCGCTCGGTCGGGGTCTGCCCGTCTACTCGCACCACCCCCGAGGCGGGGGCGTCGAGCGCCGCGAGGGCGCGGAGCACGGTCGTCTTCCCGCTCCCCGAGGGCCCCACCAGGGCGAGGGCACCCCCGGGCTCCACCGAGACCGAGAGGGGGCCTACTCGCTTGTCCCCTGGGGTCACCACCAGGGCGTCCAGCTCCAGCCGCGCCACGCCCTCCCTATCTAACGGCGGGCCGCCCCCACTCAAGAGGA
>JACKEN010000019.1 GCA_020632995.1 Deltaproteobacteria bacterium
CGCTCAACGCCAACGCGTCCCCTACCGCCGGTCCCCCGAAGAGGGAAGACCTCGGCCCCGGAAGCGAAGCGCCGCTTCACCTCCGCCTCAGTACGTGCGCCCCTTCCACGACACGCCGACTCCCGATCGGTGCCGGGCGGCGGATCGGAGCACCAGGCCCGCCGCGATCACCGCCCCGAGCGGCGCGAAGATGGCGTAGGCGGGCTGGGCCCCGCCGCGCCAGCGCAAGGTAGCCTGCATGGCGAGGATCCCGAGGTAGGCGGCGAGCCCGTAGGCGCCGCGCTCCACCACCAGCGCCACCAGGCCCAGGCTCCCGAGCAGCACCGAGGCGAGCGCCCAGCCGAGGGCGGTGCCGAGGCGGCGGTCCATGAGGAGGAAGAGGTTCTTGGTCCAGCCCTCGAAGAGCTCCGCTGCGTGGGCGTACATCCGGGTCTGGGCGAGGTGGCGGCCGTCCACCACCCACAGCCGCCCGCCCGCCGCCTTGATCCGGCGGGCGAGCGCCACGTCCTCCAGCACCTCCGCCACCACCGCGGCGTGCCCGCCGACCTCGGTGTAGAGGCTCCGCCGCACCAGGATCACCTGGCCGTTGGCGAACGCCTTGGGGTCGCGCGGGTCGTTCACGCGGGCCGGGGGATGGTGGGCGAGGACAAGCGCGCCCACCGCGGGCATCACCACCCGCTCGAGCCACGTGCCCAGGGTGACGGTGGGGATCAGGGTGACGAGGTCCGCCTCGGCGTGCTCCGCCTCGTAGAGCAGCGCCCCGATCGCCCCCAGCGTCAGCACGACGTCGGCGTCCACGAACAGCAGCCACTCCTGCTCGGGTGGAAAGGCAGCTTGCGCGGCGACCAGGGCCGCGGGCTTGCCGCACTCCCCCGGCCCCGGGCCGTGCCCCCGGACCACCCGGAGCTCCGTCCGGGTCCCGGCGAGCCGGGCCAGGATCTCGGTGGTGCCGTCGGTGGAGCCGTCGTCGACCACCACCAGCCGCTCCACGTGCGGTTGCCGCAAGGCTGCTTGCACCGACGCCTCGATGACCTCGGCCTCGTCCCGGGCGGGGAGGTAGGCGTCGACCCAGCCGGGGTGTTGAGGGCGCGGCTTGGGGACGGGGGTGCGGGCGATGCCGATGAGGCCTTTGGTGAACAGGAGCGCCCACAGGGCGAGGGCGGCCACCGCGAAGACCGCGGCGGGGGTCACGACACGCCGAGGCTCAGCGGGAACGCCACCTTGACCGCGGGGACCACCGCCCCGTGGGCCCAGGTCGCGCCGGTGAGGGCCTCCACGCCCATGAGGAGGTCGAGCACGCTCACCGTGAAGCACATGTCCTCGAGCTGGGTCACCGGCTCTCCGCCCTCGATGAGGAAGAGGCCGTCCCGGGTCGCCCCCGAGACGGTGAGGCTGCGCGGGTCGATCAGCTGGGTGGGGGTGAGGCGGGAGATCAGGATACCGTTGGGGGTGCTCCCCACGAGGTCACCGAAGGTGGCGCCGCCGCCCTCGAGCACCAGGTAGCTCGCGACCTCGGTCTCCCCGAGCTCGGGATCGAGCACGGTGTGCCCGGTGGGCTGGATGCCGAGGCGCTGTGCGCTCCGCCAGCCGGCCACCGCGCCCTTGGCCACGCCCTTGTCGATCAGGGGCACCGCCTCACGCGCCACCCCCTCGGCGTCGAACGGGGTGCCGCGGTGCAGGGCGTGGGCGAAGTCCTCGCGCAGGTTGATGGACGCCGCCGCGACCTTCTCGCCCAGGCGCCCGGACAGGAACGAGGTGCCGTCCTCGAGCGCCGCGGCGCCGCAGGTCGCGCCCACGTGGCGCAACAGCTCGGCCACCACCGCCGGCTCGAGGATCGCGGTGAAGGTGCCGGGCGCCACTCGCGCCGGCCGGCCGCCCAACATCGCCCGCTTGGTGGCGGAGCGCACGATCTCGTCGGGCTCGAGGGCGGAGACGGTGAAGGACTCGTCCTCGGCCCAGCCCCGGGTGCCGTCGCGGGCCTGCATCGCCACGCTGAAGGTGACGCGGGTCTCGGGGTGGTAGGCGAGCAGGCCCCGGGTGTTGGCCACCGCGTACACCCCGGCCGCCCCGTCGTTGCTCACCGCGCCGCGGCGCACCGCCACGTAGCCTGACGCGACGAGGTCGTTCTTGGTCGCGGCCATGATCGCCTTGGCGGCGAGCGCCTCGCGGTCGAGATCCCGCATCGCCTCGGTCTCGGGATCGTAGGCGTCCATCTCCTCGTAGCTCTGGGGCGCGGGGAGGGAGGCCCGGGTCGCGGGCTCCGGCATGTGCTCGACCTGGGCGCGCAGGCGCTGGGCGAGGTCCTTGATGCCGGTGGTGGACAGGTCGGTGGTGCGCATCCGGGCGAGCTTGCCGTCGACGCCCATCCGCACCGAGAGGATCTCGACGTTCTGCTCCTCGGCCGGGTGCACCTGGTTCTGCGAGAAGGAGGTGATACCGAGGGACCCGCCGCCGAGGCACACCTCGGCCTCGTCGACCCCGGCGGACGCGATGCTGAGGGCCGCCTCGAGGATGCGGAACGCTTCTTCCTTCGCTCTCATGGGGTCACTTGGTGTCCTTCTTCTTGACCCGCCGCTTGGTGCTCTTCTTCTTCGCCGCGGTGCGGCTCTTCACCTTGCGCCCCGACGGCGCCGAGCCGCCGCGCGCGTCGTCCAACAGCGGCAGCGGCGCGTCCGGATCGACCCGGGGCGGGCGGCGATGGTGGGTGCCGACCTCGACCCGCGTGAAGCGCGCGGAGGAGGCGCCCACCCCCACCGGCACCCGCTGGCCCGGCCGGCCCTTGGCCAGGCCGTAGCCGCCGTACATCGACCAGTCCGTCTCGTCGGTGAGAGCGTCGCAGCTCCGCCAGAGGTCCAGGGTGGCGCCCTGGTAGATCGGGTTCCTGAGCATGCGCCCCTTCTTGCCGTCCTTGATCTCCCACGCCACCTCGGCGGTGGCGGTGAAGGTGCGACCGAAGGGGTCGACGCTGAAGGTGCGCGGGCCGTCGAGCAAGATGCCTTGCTTCGTGTCGGCGATGAGGTCGTCGAGGCTGCCGCCCTGGCCGGGGGCGAGCGAGACGTTGGTGGGGCGCACCATCGGCGGCGCTGCCCACGAGGCCGCGCGCATGGCGCCTTGCGACTGCTGCAGGCCCACCCGGTGGGCGGTCTCGCGCCCGGAGAGGACCCCGATGAAGCGGCCCTCGGCCACCAGGTCGACCCGCTGCGCCTCGACGCCCTCGTCGTCGAAGCCGAAGGTGCCGGCCCCGCCCGGCTCGCGGGCGTCGGCGTACAGGTGCAGGTGCTCGCCGCCCAGCTCCAGGCGCCCGAGCTGGTCCGCGTGGAGGAAGGAGCCGCCGGTGTCGCCCTTGGTGAGGCCGACCATGCGGTCGAGCTCGAACAGGTGCGCGGTGGTGCCCAGGACGTGGTGGGCGAGCAGGTTGCCGGTGAGGATGGTGGGGAGGGCGTCGTTCGGGCAGGCCGCGGCCTTCGACAGCGCCACCGCCTCCTCGGCCAGCTCCACCGCGGCGTCGTCCAGGCCGAGCTCGCTCACGACCTCCCAGCCGCGCCCGAGCACCAGCCCCTGGGGGCCGCCGGGGAAGGACCGGATCTGGAGCGCGCCGTCGGCGTCCACCGCGCCGGCCTGGCAGCCGACCCCGGTGGTGACCAGCTCCTGGTCGAGCTCGCTCCCCTCGGAGGACACGAAGATGCGCCGCTGACGGAGCGCGCTGAAGTGCGAGCGGGCCAGGCTCACGCCCGCCACGGACCGGAGCTTGTCGTCCAGGCCGAGCAGGAGCGCGACCTTGTCTTCCACCGGCACCGCCAGCGGATCCCGCCGGATCTGGGTGCGGAACAGCGAGCGCTGGGGGGTCTGGCGGGCCAGCTCCACCGGCTGATCCTGCAGGATCGCGGCGGCCCGAGCGGTCTCGACCGCGCGCCGGGCGGCCACCGCCACGTCGTGGCGGTTGGGCTCCGAGATGCCCACGAAGCCCCAGGAGCCCCGGACCAGGACCCGGAGGCCCAGGCCCCGCTCCAGGCCCGTGCTCACGTGCTCGAGGCGGCCATTGGAGGTGAGGATCTGCTCCTCGTGGCGCAGCTCGTAGCGCGCATCGGCGTACGAAGCACCGAGCCGGATGGCCTCCTCAACGGCGATGTACGCCAGCTCCAGCGCGAGGGGATGATCGAACAAGGCCGCTCCGACTTCCCGTGCGTGTGGGCCCCCTCCGCGAAGGCCGCACGCCCACTTGGCTGGCGGTTATCCCCCGGACCGGACCCGAGGGCAAGTCTTTGCCAGCCCAGCCCGGCGCCGTCGGGGCCCCAGCCCCACCAGGGCCCCCGCCAGCGCCAGCCACAGCCCCGCCTCGCCCGGGCTCGGACCCACCACGCAGCTGAAAGGCTGGTTGCCGAGCACGCGCGCGTCGTCCGGCAGCCCGCCGCAGCGGCCGGCCGGCTCGCCAGCGGGGTAGAGGTTGCAGAGCCCCGCCAGGTCGTCGTCGGCGAGCGAGCGCATGTAGGTCTCGCAGGCCCCCACCTGGGGCGCCATCGTGGGATCGGTGGGCGCGTTGTTGAAGAGCTTCGTATGGCCCAGCCCCACGAAGTGCCCGGCCTCGTGGGTGATGACCGAGGGCAGGTCGTATTGCGTGCCGTCGCAGGTCTGCTCGGCGTCCGCGGTGAACTCGAAGAGGTCCTCGTTCACCTCGATGTTCGCCCCGCCGATCACCCCGGTGAAGGGCGTGTAGAAGGTGTTGGTGACCGCTACCGCGCTCGCCGGACGGCCGTCGGCCACCCAGCCCGTGCGCACCACGGTCACGTGGCTCACCGGGTCGCTCTCTGCCACCAGGCCCACGTACTCCAGCTCGAGATCGGTGCAGTCCCAGCCCACCCACGAGTGCATGGCGGCCTGCACCATCGCCGGATCGAGGCCCGAGGAGGCCACCACCCCATAGGTCAGGGTGCGGGTGGGCCAGTACAGGGAGACGCTCGGGTTGTCCTTGTCGTACTTGCAGTCGAAGGCGTGGGCGGGCGCGCTGAGGGCGCACACGCACGCCAGGGCGATGACCGCACGCCGCACGCCGTGATCGTGCACCACCGCGCCCGGCGTGCAAACCGATAGATGGCGGGGCCCCGGGGCTGGACAACCCGGGGTGGCGGCCCGATATACCCGACCCGGGTGCAGCCCTCCTCCGCCACCGGCCTCAGCGGCGACGCCCTGGGCCAGCGCTTCGCCGACCTGTCCGCGTTCCTGCGGGCCCACGAGGGGCTTTGGCGCCCCCGCCCCTTCGCGCACCCCCGGCTGCCCTGGGCCGAGGCCCACCCCGAGGTCGCGGCGTGGCTGGAGGGCCTGAGCCCGGCGCAGCTGTTGGCGCTCGATCGGGATCCGACGCCGTTCCTCGACGCCGCGCCGCCCGCGTTCGCGGCCTGGGGGCGCGCTCGGGCCCCCCTCGTGGCCGTCCCCGCCCTCCCCGCCCGGGCCCCGCCCCTCCCGCCGCGGGCCCCGCGCCACATCCCGGCCCGGAAGTGGGGGCAGATCCGCGCGTTCCTCGGCGCCGCCGCCCCCGCCCTCGAGCCGCCGGTGGCCCGGGCGGTGGACTGGTGCGCGGGCAAGGGGCATCTGGGACGAACCCTCGCCCAGAGCAGCGGCCTCCGGGTGGATCTCCTCGAGCGGAACCCCGCGCTGTGCACGTCGGGCGACGGCCTGGCCAAAGAGGCGGGCGCGCCGCTCTGCTTCCACCCGGTGGACGTGCTGGCCGAGGGGCGGGCGCACCTCGACGCGCACGCGGCCGCGGTGGGCCTGCACGCGTGCGGGATCCTGTGGCGCACCCTGCTCGCGGACGCCGCGGCCACCGGCGCGGCGGCGGCGGTGGCCCCCTGCTGCTACCACCACCTGGGCGGCGCCCGGCGCTACGCGCCCCAGTCCGCCGCGGGGGCGGCGGCGGGCCTCGAGCTCCTGCAAGGTGACCTGCGCCTCGCGGTGGCGGAGGAGCGGGTGGTCCGCCCCGCCCTCTCGTCCGCCCGGCGCCACGAGCAGCGCTACCGCCTGGGCCTGGACCTCCTCCTGCGCGAGGCGAGCGGGGACGACCGCTACTTCCCGCAGGGCCCCTTGCCGAAGGCGCTGTGGGCGCTCCCCTTCCCCCAGTTCTGCCGCGAGGCGGCCGAGTACCTGGGCCGCCCCCTCCCATCGGTATTCGATCCGCAGGATGCCTTGCGAGCGGCGGAGCGCCGCGCACATCAGGTGGCGGCGCTGGAGTCGGTGCGGAGCCTGTTTCGGCGGCCCCTGGAGCTGTGGCTGGTGCTCGACGCGGCCCTCGCCCAGCAGGAGGCGGGGCGCCGGGTAGTGGTGGGGACGTTCTGCGCGGAGGCGGAGACGCCGCGGAACCTGATGATCCTCAGCCGGCCTTCTGGCGCGCGATGATCGCCTCGATCTCGGCCGTGCTCAGGGTGTGATCGGTGTCCTTGGCCGCGGCGAGGATCGCGGTGGCCACGTCGTCGTCGTACTCGTGCCCGTGGGCCGCGAGCCACGCCTTGACGTTGGACTTGCCGCTCATGTGGCCGACCTCGATCTCCTGGTGCTTGCCGAACAACCCCGCGGGGACCCCGGAGTAGACCCGATCCGCCAGCTCGATGTCGTTCATGTTGAAGGCCTTCACGATCGCGGCGGCGTGCACCCCGGTGGCGGTGCGGAACGCGTCGCGCCCGGCGAGCGGATAGTTCCACGGGATGGGCCACGCGCAGGCCTCGGACACCGCCTCGCAGTACTCCACCAGCTTGGTGAGGTCCTGATCGATCGCCCCGAGGAGCTTCAGGTTCAGCAGGATCTGGTCCATGGGGGCGTTCCCCACCCGCTCGCCCACCCCCATCGCGGAGCCGTGCACGCGGTCGACCCCCGCCTCGAGGGCGGCGATGGCGTTGGTGAGGCCCAGGCCGCGGTCGTTGTGGCCGTGCCAGTCGAGCTTCACGTCCTTGCCGGTGCTCGCCACCAGCTCCTGGGTCCAGCGCACCAGGTTGCGGGTGCCGTCGGGGGTCGCGTGGCCGACGGTGTCGCAGAGCACGAGGCGCTTCACCCCGAGGTCGATCGCGTGGCGGAAGAGCTTGTCGAGATCTTCGGGGCGCGCGCGGGTGGTGTCCTCGGTGACGTAGGAGACGTCCATGCCCTCGCCCACCGCGTACGCGATCGCCTTCTCGGAGGTCTTGAGGATGTAGTCGAGGGTCCAGTTCTCGGCGAACTGGCGAATCCCCGAAGAGCCGATGAAGGTGTAGACCTCGAGGGGGAGTCCGGTCGCCTGGCTGACGTCCACCACCGGCTCGATGTCGGCGCGCACGGTGCGGCACGCGCAGTTCGCCTTGATGCTGAGCTTGTGGTCGACGATCTCGTGCGCGAGCCGCGTCACGTCCTCCTTCGCCCGCGGACCGGCGCCGGGGAGGCCGATGTTGGCGGTGGTGATCCCCAGGTCGTTCATCAAGTGGAGGATGCGGACCTTCTGCTCGATCGTCGGGTCTTTCACCGAGGGCGACTGGATGCCGTCGCGGAGCGTCTCGTCGTCGAACTCCGGCTTCTTCGGCAGCAACGGCCCGCTGCGGCGCACCTCGTTCCAGTCGTAGATCAGCTCCTGACTCACGCTCTTCTCGCTCATGACTCACCGCCCCCCGCGCAGCGCTGGATCTACCGCGCCGTGCTCCCGAGAGAAACAGAGCGAGGCAGGGAAGGCGAGCTAAATCCTCGTTCGTGACCCATTGGAGCCGGCGGCGGGGCGGGCTAGGCTGCGCGCGATGTCGGGCGACCCACTGTCGCGTCCCCCGGTGGGGGTGGCCCCCAGCGTGGCCATGGACGGGCCGCTGCTCCCGCGGCGCGGCCTCTCGACCGGCGCGGTGGGGGTCGGCCAGGGTGGGCGGCGCTACCGACTCCTCGCCCCCATCCAGCGGGGCGGGATGGGCGAGTTGTTCCTCGCGGCGGTCAGCCAGCCCGGTCAGCCGGATCGCCACGTGGTGATCAAGCGCCTCCTCGCCGACCTGATCGATGATCCGAAGTACGTGGCCATGTTCCAGTCCGAGGCGGACGTCATGGCGCGCCTCCACCACCCGCACATCGTCCGCGTCTACGACACCCCGGTCATCGACCGCGCCCAGTGCCTGGCGATGGAGCTCGTGCGCGGGCGCAGCGCCCAGCAGATCTTGTCGCGGTGCGAGGTGCTCGATCGCACCGTGCCCGCGAGCCTCGCCCTCACGATCATGGCGAGCATCCTGCGGGGGCTCGACTACGCCCACAACCTCCACCAGGACGACGGCGCCCCCCTGAACCTCGTGCACCGTGACGTCTCGCCCGGGAACGTGCTGGTCTCGTACTCCGGCGACGTGAAGCTCACCGACTTCGGCATCGCGAAGTCCCAGATGTCGGTGGTCTCCACCACGGTGGGCATCGTCAAGGGCAAGGCAAGGTACCTTGCACCGGAGCAGATCCTGGGCGAGCCCGCCTCCCCGCGCTCCGACATCTTCAGCGCGGCGTGCGTCACCTGCGAGCTCCTCACCGGGGTGCCGACCTTCGACTGCGCGAGCGTGCCGAAGACGCTCTACGCGATCGTGAACGGCCAGCGCGAGAACCTCTCGGATCAGCTCCCCTTCGAGGCGCCCGCCCTCGTGCAGCTTCTGAACCGCGCCCTCGCCACCAACCCGGCGGACCGGGTCCAGAGCGCCCGCGCGCTCGCGGATGGCTTCGAGGCCCAGGCGCGGGTGCTCACCCCGCGCTCGGGCGGGCTCGACCTGGGCACCTGGCTCTCGGCCCTGTTCGCGGGTGAGGACGACCCGGTGCGCGAGGTCCTCGGCCCGGAGCCCGGCGCGGCCCGGCTCGCCGCCGCGCCTCACGCGACGGTGGACGACGACGCGACCGAGCACCTCGCCGCCGCCCCCATCCCCGGCGTCCCCGGCCCCCACACCGAGCTGGTCGAGCGCCGCGGCGCCCCCGCGTTCCGGGCCACGGTGGCGGGGCTCGAGACCGAGCCACCCGACGCGCCCGCCCGGGCCCGCACGGTGGTGCAGGCCGAGCTGGTGGACCTGGCGGACCCGTCCCGGGACGACACCGAGGTGGTGCGCCGCCGCTCCCGACGCGCGCACCCCGACTCCGCCCCGCCCCGCATGGACGAGGCCCTCTCGATGCTCGCGTTCCTGCAGGCCCAGCAGCACCAGGCGGTCCACCCCATCGCGGGGCCCGCGGGCACGCAACGCGCCGCGCCGATGGACCCCGCCGCGACCCGGCCGATGCCCGCGGTTGAGCCCCCCGCGGCCCCCAGGCCGAAGGTCGAGGATCCCGCCGACGCCGAGCCCCTGCCTGAGCTGCGCCCGCGCGTCGGCGGCAAGCTGGCCTTCCTCGCCCTCGGCCTCGCCCTCGGGGTGGCGGGCACCCTCGGCGCGCAAGCCTTCCTGCCGAGGCAACACACGTTGACGCCCCTGCCCGCCCTCGCCGACGCGCCGGCCGCGGACCGGGTCGAGATCCCGCCGGTCGCGGTCCCGCCGGTCGAGGTCCCGCCGGTCGAGGTCCCGCCGCCGGTAGAGGAGACCCCGAGCGCGGCGGTGACCCCGGAGGAGCCGCCGCCCGAGGACACCCCGCCCCCGCTCGAGGTGCCGGTGCCCGCTCCTGCGCCGGCCGTGTTGACCATCGCGTACCCCAAGGGGGCCCGGGTGCGGCTCGACGGCAAGCTCCTGCCCGGGCGGGTGCCGCTCGAGGCCATCCCCCTCGAGCCGGGGGCCCACGAGGTCAAGGTGGTGAAGGGCCGCTACAAGAAGCAGGTCGAGCTCAACGCGGAGCCGGGGGCGCGCTACGAGCTGAAGCGGCACCTGGAGCAGCTGCAGTAGACGTCACCGCCAGCCGGTGCCACACGAGGGGCGGGCTCGGCGTCATGCAGAGCGAGGTGTGCCCCACCCACAGGCGCTCGTTGGCGACCGAACGAGCCGGGCCCGAGAAGGTGACGCGCCCGACCGACGCGCCGTCGACCCGGGCCTCGGCCGCGGCGCGGCCCACCCGCAGCTCCAGCCGGTGGCGCCCCGCCAGCGGTACCGAGAGGCGCTGGGAGGCCTCCGCGTAGCGGTCCACCAGCGTCATCCCGGCCGCCTCGAGGTACACCGCGGCGCCCCGCCCCTGGTGGAAGAGCTGGATCGCGGGCGCGCCGCAGACCGGGCTCGACGGGTCGGGCGCAGCGGGGAACGTGAGCTCCACCGTGGCCTGGGCCGCCTGCTCGGGATCCAGGCCGTCCAGGGCCGCGCTCCACTGCCCGCCGGAGGCCTCGGCCCCCTCGGGCCCGAAGCGCACCGCGCCGACCCAGTGCTGGCGCGCCACCCCGGCGAACGCGAGGGCGTCTTCGCTCGTGGGCACAACGTCGAAGGCGCTGGACCACGGCGCTACATCGGCCACCGTCCGCTCCCCTACTGGCGTGTCGGCGGGAACCAGGCGCAGCCAGCGGACCGCTGCCCCTCGGGACGCCGGCTCACGCACCACGAGGTGCAGGTTGCCCTGCGGATCGGCCGCGGCCCCCAGGACCGCGCCCATCACCTGCCACGCGTCGCTCGAGCGCAGGTCGGCTTGCGACCACCCAAGCAGCGGCGCGAGCGAGGCGTGGCGGAGGGCGCCCCGCGCGAGCCAGGCCACTCGCGGGTCGCGGGCGACCTCCTCCTTGGCGCTGCAGCTGTACTTCGGACGCGAGGGGCAGGTGTTTCGGGGGCCGGCCGGGTCGCAGGGGTGCCAGGGCCCATCGAAGGGCCGGCAGGTCTGGGCCCCGGTGGTGGTGGCCTGGGTATAGAGCGCCGCCGCCCCGCGCGCGGTGGCCACCACCGCGTCGAGCTCGGCGGTGTGGGCTACGACCTCGCAGGGGGCCTTCAGGCAGGCCTCGGGGGCGGCGTGCACGTCGGGGGGCAGCCGCAGGGCGCCGCGCCGGGCCCCGTCCACCAGGGTGATCGCGTTGGTGCGGGCCCCCAGGGTGGCGACGGCGGGGCGGCCGCGGGGATCCAGCGCGGCCTCGAAGGCGATGGCGTCCCGCACCCGCAGCCGCCCCGACCCGGTCAGGGCGCGCCCGAGGACCGTCGTGCCCTCGAGGGTGAAGACCCAGGCCCCGCGCGCCGAGGTCCGGACCACCGGAGGCGAGCCCGACGCCACCCGGGTGCGCTTCCAGGCCCCGCGCGGGGTCCGGGTGAGGAGCAGGGTCGCGGCCCCCGGGCCCTCGCTCAGCACCCGCACCGGTTCGGTCGGGTCGGCGACCCACGCTCGCACCCCGTTCGGCAGGTCGATCGCCTCGGCCGGGGTGAAGCCGGCGCCCTCCAGAACGGCCCGGCGCCAGGGCCCGCCCGGCCCCTCGGGCCACGCGAGCGAGATGTCGGGGCTGCCCGAGCCGACCACCCCGGCCGGGATGGGGACGACGCGCCAGCTCCCGTCCGGGCCCCGCACCGCGAGGCGCATCGCCGGCTGCGCGTTGCCGAAGGTGCTGAGGGCCACCCGCGGCGCGCCGTCACCCGCGAAGACCACCTTCGCGTCGCCCATCCCGGCCGCGCCGCGGTCGAGCACCGCCTCCTCCGCCACCCGCCAGGGGAGCGGCTCCATCCCCACGGATGGGGCACCGAGGCTGGCGAGGGCGACGATCGGGGCGAGGCAGAGCATGGCGGGTGGTCTCTGGAACGGCTGGCGGCCCGCTTCGATCTGCGCTCAGGGCGCGCCCGCGCCCAGCTGGAACATGTGGCGGCGAGGCGGGGGCTCGAGGCCCAAGTAGGCCGCGATCTCGGCCTCCGCGTCGGGCCAGTTGGTCTTCCCCACCGCCCGCGAGAGGTACCAGCGCCCCCGGGCCCGGCCCAGCAGGCGCGCCGGGAAGTCGGCGCGGGCGTCGAAGGACAGGGGCAGATCCTCGGGGCAGGCCCAGACCGCCACCTCGGGGCGGTAGGGCCCGAGGCTGCGCGAGAAGCGCAGGCTCTGTTGCGCTTGCAGGACGGCCTGCGCGCACCGCGCCTCGCCCCGCCAGCCCTCGGGGCGGGCCCCGGTGCTGGTGCGGACCAGGCGCCAGCCGGCGGGGGGCGCCTCGGTGAGCCGGCCAAACGGTGGACTGGTCGGCGCGCTGGTCGACGCCGTGCTCACGGGCGACAGGGTGAGGGACACCCGCTCCTTCACCTCGTAGCGGCCCGAGAGGTCGGCCGCCGCGAGCTCCTCGGTGAGGCTGTCGAGGGCGACCCGCAGGGCCTCCGACGCCACCGCCCACGGGTCGGGGGGCTCGCCCTCGGCGTCCACCGCCCGGGTGTCGAGCACCGACCAGCCCGCGTCGAGGCGGATGCGCGGCGGGGCGGCGGGATCCTGCGGCGACAGCTCGACGTCCTCGAGCACCACCTCCGACAGGACCCGCCGCTCGGTCGGGGGCCGCGCGCTCTGTTCGGGGGGCGACTCGGCCTCCACGTAGCCCCGCAGGCGCCGCACCTTCCCGGTGAGGAAGAGGTCGGCCTCAGGGGCCTGCTCGCGGCTCAGGACGAGGATCACCTGCGCGAACACCCGGGCCTGGGCGAGGTGCCGGGCCAGCACCTCGGTGACCCGGGCCATCGGATCGCCCTCGAGCCCGGCGAGGTCGGTGCCGCGATAGGAGACCCCGTTGTAGAGGTACAGGCCGTCGTCGTCGGGGGCCTCACGCGCCTGCCGGGCGTCCTCGAGTGGGAGGATCGCCACCCGCAGGGGGTGGGCCGGCGCGGCGCGGGTGGGCACCGAGGCGTGGTCGTAGGGGATGCGGGTCGGCGCGGCGCAGGCGGTCAGCGCACACACGAACAGGGCTGGGATGAGGGGCTGCTTCACCGATTCCTCGTGCCCGAAGGCTAACCGGGCGCTACCTTCACTTGGCAATGGCGATTCTGGACCCCACGGCCCCCACGCGGGAGATCGGCGTCCAGGCCTACGCCGACGGCGCCTTCAGCCACCGGGCGGACCAGGTGGCGACCGAGGAGCCCCTCGAGATCCGGCTCGCGGGCGAGCCCCTCGCGGTGGTGATGCGGACCCCGGGCGACGACATGGACCTCACCGCGGGCTTCCTGGCCGCGGAGGGGATCGTCCGCGCCGCCCGCGACATCGGGACGATGCGCTACTGCCGCCAGGGCACCGACCCCGACCTCCAGAACGTGGTGGACGTGGTGCTGAGCGGCCCTCGGGCCGACACCGCGGAGGCCGCCCTGGCCCGCCGCCGGGCCGAGCGCGCCACGGTGACCTCGACGAGCTGCGGGGTGTGCGGCAAGCGCTCGATCGAGGCGCTCCACTGTGACGCCCCGCCCTTCGAGGCGCCGCCGGTGCTGGAGCACGACGTGATCCTCGCCCTCCCCCCGCGGTTGCGACAGATGCAGGCGGTCTTTCAGGCCACGGGCGGGCTCCACGCCGCCGCGGTGTTCACTGCGCAAGGTGAGTTGCTCGTGGCCCGCGAGGACGTGGGCCGCCACAACGCGGTCGACAAGTGCGTGGGGCACCTGTTGCTCGAGGAGCGCGCGCCGGAGCCCGGGATGGTGCTGATGGTGTCGGGGCGCACCAGCTTCGAGATCATCCAGAAGGCGCTGAACGCGCGGATCCAGACCGTGCTGGCGGTGTCCGCCCCCTCCAGCCTCGCGGTGGAGCTGGCCCGCGCCTCCCGCATGGGGCTGGTGGGATTCCTGCGGGGCGGGGCCTTCAACGTCTACGCGGGCGAGGTGGCGCCCCAGGCCTGAGCCCGGGGCGCCGCGCGGATCAGAAGGCCACCGTCACCGGCCCGGCCACCGCGACGTTGTTGGCCTCGTTGAGCTCCATGAGGCCCTCGTACTCATCCACCACCGCGCCCACGTAGTACGCACCCGCCTCGGGGAGCCACAGCGGCCCCTGGACCGACTCGACGCGGCACTGGCCGGCGTCGAGGCCCGAGACCCACACCTGCCCGAAGAACAGGTCCGCCGGGGGCCCAGGCGGCGCCATGCCCTGGAGCTCGGCGTCGGCCGAGAAGTAGACGGTGAGGTCGAAGTCGACCGGCCCCACCGTGCCCTGGTTGCAGACCTCGACCTGGACGGTCAGGAGCGGGCCCATCTGGAGCGGGCCGGGATCCAGGATCCCCTGCACGACGAGGTCCGGCGCGAAGCCGACCCCCACCACGCCGGCGAAGGTCACGTTGTTGTCCTCCTGCAACTCCTCTTGCGTGTTCATCTCGTCCACCACCGCGGCCAGGTGGTAGACGCCGTCGTGGGGCACGCCGGCCCAGCCCTGCACCGTCACAGGCTGGCACTGCCCCTCGGGGAGGCCGGGGACCCAGGCCTGCCCCGCGAAGGCGTCGACGGGCGGTACGGGGCCGCCCATCCCGTCGAGGGTGGTGTCCTCGGACAGGTAGAGCGCCACGTCGGCCCCGGGGGCGAACGCGGTGCCCTGGTTGCACACCGTGACGTCCACCGTCATCGGCGCGCCGGGCATCACGCTCGCGGGCGCGCTCACCTCGCTGATCACGAGGTCGGGGCCGAAGCCGATCCCCACCCGGGCGCCGAAGGTCTGGTTGTCATCCTCCACCAGCTCCATCAGGCCCTCGTGAGGGTCGACCCAGGCCGCCACGAGGTAGGTGCCGGGCTCCGGCACCCACGCCCCGCCCTGGACCACCTGCGCCACGCACTCCCCCTCGGGGATGAGCGGCAAGTAGGCTTGCCCCACCAGGGCGTCGCCGTAGGGCCCCGGGATCCCGTCCAGGGTGCGATCGGCCGACAGGTAGATCTCGAGGTCGGCGCCGGGGGCGGAGTCGGTGCCGCGGTTGCACACCGTGGCCTCCACCTCGATGGGCCCGCCGGGCAGCGCGTTGGCTGGAGCCGAGAGGGCCTCCACCACCAGGTTGGGCCCGAACCCGACCGGGAGCTGCACGCTCGCCGCGTTGTTGTCCTCGCGCAGCTCCGGGATCCCGTCCCACGGGTCTACGCGCGCCACGAGCGCGTAGACCCCGTCCTGGGGCACTGGCGCGCTCGCCGGCACGCTGACGGTGAGGCAGGCGCCCTCCGAGAGCGAGCCGCCCCAGCCGTTGCCCACCGGGAACGCACCAGGCACCGTGGCGTCCAGCGTCAGCTCCACGTCGACGCTCGGCGCGGCCACGGTGCCCTGGTTGCAGACCCTGACGTCGACCGTGAAGGCCTCGCCGGGGCGCACCGCGGCGGGCGCGTCCATCGCAGCGACGACCAGATCGGGCTCGAAGCCCACCCCCACCAGGTCGCCGAGCCGGCTGTTGTTGTCCTCGCGGAGCTCCGCGGTGCTGTCGCCCTCGTCCACGATGGCCCCGAGGAAGTGCGGGCCGGGCGCCATCGTCCACGCCGGCCCGGTCAGCTCGAGCGTGGTGCACCGGCCGGCCTCGAGCTGCTGCAACCAAGCCTGCGCCACCATCGGATCGCCGCCGGGCGGCGGGGCGGTGAAGGCACCTTGCAGGGTCTCGTCCGCGCTCAGGTAGAGGGTGACTTCGGTGCCCCAGGCGGCGGCGGTGCCCTGGTTGCAGACCACCACCTGGGCGGACATCAGGTCGCCGGGCCGCGCGCTCGGCGGGCCGACGACGCCGTCGATCACCAGGTCGGGGCCGAAGCCGATCCCGATGGGGGCGGAGGCCCCGAGGTTGTTGTCCTCTCGCAGCTCCGGTTGCGCGTTCAGCTCGTCCGCCACCGCGGTGACAAAGTACACGCCGTCCTGGGGCACCGCGGCGATCGCCTGGGCGATCTCAGTGCGGCACTGGCCGGGCTCGAGCGGGCCGCCGGGCACGAACCCGACGTAGGGGGACATCGGGCCGGGGCGCGCCCCCGCTGTCTCGGTGAGGAACAGGGTGGCCTCGGCGTAGCCGGGATCGGTGCCCTGGTTGCAGACGGTGACCGCGACGTCGATCGGCGTGCCGGGCATCGCGCTGGCCGGCGTGGCCACCTCGGCCACCACGAGGTCGGGCCCGTTGCCCACCCCGAGGCGGGGGCCCACGAAGGCGTTGTTGTCCTCGATGAGCTCGGGGGTGGCGTCCATCGCGTCCACGATCGCGCCGAGGTAGTAGACGCCTTCCGTCGGCACCGCGGCCGGCCCCGAGATGCTCATTCGGCGGCACTCACCCGCCTCGAGGCCGGACAGGTTGCCGAAGCCCATGAGCGGGTCCGCCCCGGGCTGCCCGGGGAAGCCACCTTGCACGACGCCGTCGGCCGAGGCGTAGGTGGTGACCTCGACGTAGCCGGCCGGGCTGGTGCCCTGGTTGCACACCGTGACCCCCAGCTCGATGAGGTCGTACGGGCGCGCGCTCGCCGGCGCCTCGATCGCGGTGATCACCAGGTCGGGGTCGTAGCCCACCCCGACCCGCGCCCCGACGAAGGTGTTGTCGTCCTCCATCAGCTCGAGGGTGGCGCCGTACTCGTCCGCGATGGCGCCCACGTAGTAGGCCCCCGGGGTCCAGACCGCGGCGGGCCCGGTGATGGCGCGGACGAGGCAGGCCCCCGGCTCGATGTCCTGCAAGTAGTCTTGCCCAACCAGGAAGTCCGGCGTGGTCCCCGGGGTCGGCGGGGCGTACTGCCCCTCGAGGGTGGTGTCGGTGCTCAGGTAGACCGAGACGTCGGCCCCGAAGGCGGGCTCGGTGCCGGTGTTGCACAGCTCCACCGCCACCTCGATCGTCGCGCCGGGGGTGGCGCTGGGCGGCGCCTCGATCCCGCGAACGACAAGGTTGGGCCCGAAGCCGATCCCGATCCTGGGGCCGATGAAGGCGTTGTCGTCCTCGATGAGCTCCGGGACGCCGGACCACTCGTCCACGATCGCCCCGAGGAAGTGCGGCACCTCGGCGAACGCGGCGGCCGGGCCCTCCACCCGCACCACCTCGCAGCGATCCGCGTCGAGGAGGTCCCCCCAGCCCGGCCCCACCATGGGGTCGCTGTAGGGGCCGGCCTGCTGGCCCTCGAGGGTGGCGTCCTCGGACAGGTACACCGTCAGGTCGAAGCCCCACGCGGGCGCGGTGCCGCGGTTGCACACCGTGACGTCCACCGCGATCGGCGCGAACGGGTGGGCGCTCGGCGGGCCCGAGATCGCCTCCACCACGAGGTTCGGTCCGTAGCCGACCCCGATGCGGGGCCCGACGGTGATGTTGTTGCCCTCATCGGCCTCCGGGACCGACTGCCAGGGATCCACCACCGCGCCGAGGTAGTAGGCGCCATCGTTGGGCGCCGCGGCCGGCCCCTCGACCGGCACGTCCACGCAGCCGCCGGCCGGGATCTGGGGGACCCAGGCCGGGCCCACCAGCGGGTCGGGCATGGTGTTCCCGGTGAACGGGAAGCTCGGGGTGATGGTGTTGTCGGCGCTGAGATAGACCTCCAGGTCCGCGCCCCACGCGTCCAGATCACCGCGGTTGCAGACCTTCACCGTGAGCGCGAGCGGCGCGTACGGCATCGCGCTCGCGGGGCCGGTGATCGACTCGACCACGAGGTCGATGCCAGGGCCCACCGCGTCTTCCGACGTCTCGGTGGGGCCGTCCGAGGTGCTGCACGCCCCGAGGGCGGCCACCGCGGCGAGGGAGATTGGGATCGAGCAGTTCTTGCGGAGCATGCCGGCCCGTCCCTTCGCAAGCCGGGGGCCAAGCGCGCCGCCACGCCCCTGCGCGCGATCCATGTAGCGTCGACTTTACGCGGGCATCCCCGAGCGCGGCGCCGTGCCCCGTCGGCCCCGCGTCACGGCGGGCTCGCGGGCATGTAAAGCCCACGCTACAGCCCGCTCGGGCGCGTGTTGCCTGGCCTTTACGGCCCCCATATCCTCCCCGCGTGCGCTGCCCCCACTGCGACGGCCCCGTCTCAGCCGACGCGTGGTTCTGCGTGGCCTGCGGGCACCAGCTGGCCGACGCCGCCGCGATCTCCGCCCCAACGCCCGACGCGCCCGACGGCGAGCGCGCCACCGCCACCGTCACCATCGGATCGGAGCCGGCGCCGGTGGCCGCCGTCCCCCTCGCGGTGGAGGTGGTGGACGGGCCGGACGTCGGCGCGCAAGCCTACCTGCCCCACGGCCTCGGGCGGGTGGGGGCGTCGCCGCAGGCTGACCTGCACCTCACGGATCCCGCGGTGTCCCGGCAGCACGTGGAGCTGCGCGCGCTCGCCGACGGCATCCTCGCGGTGGACCTCGACAGCAAGAACGGGGTCTTCGCGGACGGGGTGCGGGTGCGGGAGGCGCGGCTGCCTCCCACGGGGCTGGTGCGCCTCGGGCCCCGCACCACCCTCAGGGTCACCCGGGCCGACCCCGCGGCGACCGCGAAGGGCCCGCGGCACCCGGCCTTCGACGCCTTCGTGACCGAGCACGCCCCCCTCCACAGGAGCCTGGAGCTCCTCACCCGGGTGGCGCCGCAGGACGGCACCGTGCTCCTGCTGGGCGAGACCGGCACCGGCAAGGAGGTGCTGGCCCGCGCCCTCCACGAAGCCTCGACCCGGGCCGCCGGCCCCTACGTAGTGGTGGACTGCGGCGCGGTCGCCCCCGCTCTCCTCGAGAGCCAGCTCTTCGGGCACCGCAGGGGCGCCTTCACCTCCGCGGTCGACGACCAGCTGGGCGCGTTCGAGGCGGCGGACGGGGGCACCGTGTTCCTGGACGAGATCGGTGAGCTCCCGGTCGACCTGCAACCAAAGTTGCTTCGGGCGCTCGAGGCCCGCACCGTGCGCCGGCTGGGCGAGGTCACCGACCGTCGGGTGGACGTGCGCTTCGTCGCCGCCACCCACCGCGACCTGTCCGAGATGATGGCCGCCGGCACCTTCCGGGCCGACCTCTACTACCGGCTCGCGGTGATCCGGGTGGACGTGCCCCCGCTCCGGGCGCGCCCCGAAGACATCCCGCGCCTGGCCGAGCGCTTCGTCGCCGACCTCTCGGGCGGGGCCCGGGCCCTCGCCCCCGACGCCTACGCGGTGCTGAGCCAATACGACTGGCCGGGGAACGCTCGGGAGCTCCGCAACGTGCTGGAGCGCGCGGTGGCGGTGACCGCGCGGCCCCGGATCCACGCCCAGGACCTGTTCGAGGACGCCGCGCCGGGGCCGCTGTCGTTCGCGGACGCGAAGAACAAGGTGGTGAACGCGTTCGAGCGGCGCTACGCCACCGCCCTCCTCGCCCGCCACCACGGCAACGTCAGCGCCGCGGCCAAGGAGGCCGGGCTCTCCCGGCCCGCCCTGTACGCCCTGCTCAGGCGCACCGGCGCCCCCCAACCATGAGCGACGCCGAGGTCACGCCCCCGCGGGATCCCGGCGCGCGCGAGGCCCTCACCGCCGCCCTGCGACGCACCTTCGCGATCTACCGACTCTACGGCTTCACCCACGAGCACGCCCTGGGGGCAGAGCGCGACGCCTTCGCCCGGATCTCCGCCCGCCTCCAGGACGCAGGTGAGGTTGCGCTCGAGATCAGCCCGGACGGGGTCCAGGTGGACGGCCATCCCCTGATCCCCGACGGTGACGCCCAGCTGGCCCGCGTCCTGTACGCGGAGGGAGTCGAGCGCATCGTGATGCAGGACGGGTTGCAGCAGGAGGCCCTGGCCACCCTGACCCGCACCTGGTTCGAGGCCTCCACCCACCGCCTGGGCGAGGAGCACTCGGTCGCGACCGTGCTCTGGGAGGCGGACCTCGGGTGCCTCGAGGTCCAGACCCGCCCCGTGCTCGCGGAGGCCGGGGTGGAGACCGAGGACGCGCGCGCCCGCCAGAACCAGCTCGCCGCCTACGTCCGCGCCCTCACCTCACGCGAGCAGACCGCCCAGCAGCCGGTGCGGCTGGACGCGGGGGCGCTGGAGGTCATGCCCGCGCTCGGCGGCCTGGAGGCCCTCGACCCCGAGGCCCTGGCCGCCGCCGCAGCGCGCGGACGCCCCGAGCTGGAGCCGCTCTCGGACGTGGACCGCGCCGCGCTGGCCTCGGGGCTGGCCGCGCACCGCCGGGGGGCGGCGCGGAGGCTGATCCTCCTGCTGTGGCGCGCGCTCTCGGCCGCGGGCCCGGGCGAGCGCGAGGCCGCGCTCACCCTCGGCCGGCGGGTGATCGCAGGGCGCCTTGCCGCAGGGCGGCTCGACGATGTGGTGGGCGCCCTCACCCGCGTCCTCGAGCTCCGCGACGAGGAGGATGCCGCCGACGCCGACTCCGTCCTCGGCGCCCTCACGTCGCCCGAGGTGCTCCCCGCGATCATCGAGCGCCTGGGTACGGCGGAGGTCGCCAGCGCGGTCACCCTGCTCGCCCTCGTCCCCCGGGACCGCGCGGCGCACCTGGTGCGTGCCCTGAGCTCCGCTGGCGCTCAGGCACGGGCGCGGCTCGTGGAGGCAGTCGCGCGCAAGCGCCCCGACCCCCTCGAAGTGGCAGGCTGGGCCCTCGAGCACGGGCCGGACACCTGGCCCGCGCTCCTCACGCTGGCCGAGCAGCTCGATGCCGGAGTCGAGCCCATCGCCCGCGACCTCGTGCTGCGAGCCGGGCTCGCCCACGCAGACCCCGAGGTGCGGGGCCTCGCCGCCCGGGCGGTGCGCACCGACGAGGTCGGAGACCACCGCACCCTGCTCCTGGACGCGGCGCGGGGCGCCGATCCCGCGACTCGGCAGGTCATCCTGCAGTCACTGGTGCGAGCGCAGGAGCCCATCGCGGCCGAGCTCCTGGCCCAGGAGCTCGCGGACAATCTCGAGGACGAGGCCGCCGCACGCGGCGCGATCACCGGGCTCGCCGCCTTCGGCGGTCCCGAGGCCCGGCGCGCCCTCCTCGGAGCCCTGGTCGGGGAAGGCCCCCAGGGGGTCCGCGCCGCCGCCGCCCTCGCCCTCGTCCCGCTCGCGGACGACGCGGTGCTGGCGGCCCTCACGGAGCGGGCCCGCCGCCGCTGGGCAGACCGGGAGGTCCGCGAGGCGTGTCAAGAGGCCTTGCGCCGCGTCGAGGCGGCCGCGCGTTCACGTCCGAAGGGAGGCAAGGCGTGAGCGACCCTGCCCGTGAGGAGGCCCTGGTCCAGCTGGTCCGCGCCCTGCGGATCTCCACCATGCACGCCCTCGGCAACGAGGCGGTCCACCAGGCGGTGGGGACGCTGGTCGGCGCCCTCGACGCCCTCTCGGCCACGCAGTCCAACCTGCAGCTGGAGGTCTTCGAGCGGAGCCTGTACCTCGACCGCGAGTTCCTGGAGCTGCGCCAGGCCACCTTCGAGGCGGCGGAGCAGCTCGTGGCGCTGTTCTCGCGCCTCGGCATCGACGAGATGGTCCTGCAGCTCCCCCTGACCCCGGGCCACGTCCACACGTTCCTGGAGGCGTTCCAGGCCCACGCCCTGGGGCAGAGCGCTGGCGCCTTCGCGGCCCTGCGCCACCCCCGCATCACGGTGCGGGTGCGCGAGCGCCAGGGCCCGGTGCACACCGACCGCCACACCGCCCTCGCCCGGACCTACGCCCAGCTCCTCGTGCTCACCCAGGAGGCCTTCGCCGCGCATGAGCAGGGGCTGCGGGTCCGGGTGGTGCTCCTGCGTCGGGGGACGCAGGAGCTGGTGGAGGGCGCCCACGGGCTGGAGAACCTCCTGGTCGGCCTCGCCACCCACGTCCACGCCGAGCCCACCCCCGCGACCCGCGCGGTGGGGGCGGCGGCCCTCGCCCTCCTCATGGGCCGGCGCCTCGCCGCGACGCGCGCGATGCAGGTGGAGTTGACGCTGGCCGCGCTCCTCCACCGCCTCGGTGATCCGGGCGCAACCCAACCGCTACCGCGCAGGGCGCTGCAGAGCGGGCTGGCCCTCGCCGAGCTGGGGAGCGGCGCGGCGGCGATCGACCGCGCGGCCATCGCGCTCGAGCTCGGGCACACCAGCGCGAGCGGTGAGGGGCCGCTCGCGCCGGGGGTGCCCGCCCGCCTGCTCGCGGTGGCGGCGGCCTACCAGGATCTGGTGCAGGTGCCGCCGGGCACCCGTGGGCTCCCACCTGATCAGGCGGTGCGGCGGATCCTCGATCGCGCCGGCACCGACTTCGATCGGCGCGCAGCCCGGCTCTTCGTACAGGTGGTGGGGCTCTACCCGCCCGGGAGCCTGGTGCTCCTGAGCAACGGGGCGGAGGCGGTGGTGGTGGCCTCGGATCCCGGCGCGCCCACCCGGCCGACGGTGCGGCGCCTGGGCGACGACGCGCTGGTGGAGCTCGCGCACCACCCGCAGGTCACCATCCGTCAGAGCCTCGATCCGCGGGTGGCAGCGGTGAACGTCACCCACTTCCTCCTGGCTTGAGTCCGCCCGCCTGCGCCCACCGCGCCGCGGCCAGGCCCTCCGCCCAGCCCACGTCGGCCGCGCGCTCGGCCGCACGCTCCAGCGCCTCCGCCGCCCGGGCCGAGGCCCCCTGGGCCGCCCGCACCCGCCCGAGGTTGTAGGCGGCCCGCGACGCCTCCAGGAGCTCGCCTCCTGCCACCGCCTCGGCCTCCAGCCCCTCGAGCTGCCGCGCGGCGGCCTCGAGCGCCCCCTCGCGCGCCGACACCACGGCGAGGTTGAGCCGCGCCCGGCGGGCCGACGCGCTGTCCGGCGCCGACGCGGACAGCGCTTGCTCGAACAACGCCCGAGCCTGCGCCACCGCCCCTCGCCGGAGCTCCAGCCGCCCGAGGAGGAGCGCCGCGGTCGCCACCTCTGTGCCGCGAGGCGCGCCCTCCGCGAGCGCGGCCGCCACCACCCCCGCCGCCCCCGCCGCGTCCCCCGCCTGCTCGAGGGCCCGGGCCCGAGCGAGCCGGCCACGCCACGTCGCCCCCGGCGCGAGGGCGTCGGCGGCGTCGAGATCCCGCAAGGCATCCTGCACCTGGCTCCGCGCGAGGCGCACCTCGGCCCGGGCCACCAGGGCCGCCCTCCGGCCCGCGGGGTCGAGGGGCTCGGGCACCGTGGCGACCACGAGCCCGAGCACCGCCTCCGCCTCCGCCGGGGTCTCCGCGGCCAGGGCGTCGGTGGCGGCGACCACGAAGGCGTGGAGCTCGGCCGC
This sequence comes from Deltaproteobacteria bacterium, assembly GCA_020632995.1. GTDB lineage: Bacteria > Myxococcota > Kuafuiibacteriia > Kuafuiibacteriales > Kuafuiibacteriaceae > JACKEN01. The sequence goes on from JACKEN010000019.1 coordinate 22,865, forward strand.
CACCTTCGCGTCCAGGTCCCCCTCGGCCTCGCGCACCTCGAGCCACCTCGCCATCAGCGGGAGCCCGGCCCGCACCAGCTGCGCCCCCGCCGCCGAGCCCAGGTGGGGCGTGGCGCGCAGGAGGGCGGAGACAGCGAGGGCGGGCGCGCCGAAGGCCACCGCATAGTGGGCGCGGGCCACCGGGTCCTCGTCCGGGCCCGCGGCCATGTAGAGACGAGCCGCGAGGCTCGCCGCCGCGTCGGGTGGGATCGCGGCGCGCAGGACCGCCTGCACCGAGGAGGGGGCGAAGGCGAAGCGCTGCCCCGCCCCAGGGGCCGCGCGCACCAGGCCCGACGCCTCGAGCGCAGCGGGATCCACCTCGAGCTCGAGGGCCGCGGCCACGTGGGCGAGATCGAAGCTCGGGCCCACCACCGCCCCCGCCCGCAGGGCGGCCCGGGCGGCGGGATCCAGCCGCTCCAGCCGCTGCTCCACCAGCCCCGCGGGGTCCGCCAGCGCGAGCTCCGTCGCGGGCACCACGAGGCCCCAGGGGCGCGGCGCGTCCGGCGCCCGCACCAGGAGGCCGGCCCCCCGCAGGTGGGCGGCCCAGAGGCGGGCCCAGCCCGGCATCCCCTGGGCCGCGGTCAAGCAGGCTTGCGCGGCGGGCGCGGCGAGCGGCCCGCCCAGTACACCTTCCGCCACCGCGAGCACCGCGTCGTCCGGGAGCGGACCGAGAGCCAGGGCCTCGACCCCCGCCGCCCCCAGGCCGCGACCATCGAGACCACCGCCAGCGAGGCCAGGCTCCCCGCCTTCGTCTTCGACGCGCTCGTCCTCCGAGGCGCGCCCCGAACGCCCTCGCCGATCGTCGACCGCGTCGGGCGGCGGCGAGTCGGCGGTCACCACCGCCGCCACCGGCAGGTGGGCCGCGCCCCGCTGGAGGGCGGCGAGGAGCGACGCCACCTCGGGCGCGCGCCACGACAGGTCGTCGACCAGGATCAACGCCGGCTGGCGCCGCGCCGACGCCCAGAGCACCGCGAGCGCCGCCGCGCGGCGGGCTGCGGCCGACACCGAGGCCGGGAGGGCCGGGGCCAGATCGTCGGCCAGGGCGCCGCCGAGCCCGAGCCGGAGCACCGCGGCCCGCACCGCGCCGTGCTCTGCGGCACCGAGGCCCAGGATCTGGAGGGCGAGCGCGACCTCCAGCCCCGCGCCTCCCTCGCCCAACGCGTACACCGCGAAGCCGCGGCGGCGCGCCTCGACCTCCGCCGCCCGCAACAGCCGCGTCTTGCCCGCGCCGGCCGCGCCCCACAGCACGAGGACCCCGCCCGACCCCCGCCGGGCCGCGGCGAGGCGCGCGTCGATCGCCAGCTTGATCTCGGTGCGCCCCAACAGCGGGCCCTCGTCCGCGCGCGAGGCCTCCGCCGGCGCCGTCCAGGTGAGGGCCCGACCGAACCCCGAGAACACCGCGGGGGCGATGCGTGCGGCCTCCGGCAAGAAGTCTTGCATCGACTCCGGCAGGTGGAGCCCCCACCCTCGCCCGTCGAAGGCGGCCTCGGCCAGGGCGAGGGCGGCCTCGACGGGCGCCCCGGTGGGCGGCGCGCCACCCGGCGGCACCGCGCAGGGGCCGACCGCGACCGCGACGCTGGCCTCGCTCGGCAGGTCAGCCTGCAACGCCGCGCCCCCCCGCAGGGCCGCGGCGCCGGGGGCCTCCCCCGGGTCGGCGGGGGCCAGCCACACCCCACGGCCCGGCCCCTCGCGCACCACCCGGAGCGAGAGCTCGGGCGGCGCCACCTCGGCGGGCGACCAGCGAGCGGCCACCACCCCGTGCACCGGGTGGGCGGTGACGAGCGCGGCGTGGAGCGCCGCCGCCGCCGCCCCGAGGTCCAGCGGCGGCGCGGTGGCGGTCGGCGCGGCGGCCGGCGGGGCCTCGATCTCGCCCAGCCGCGCCCCGCATGCCCCGCAATACAGGTTGCGGACCGGGTTGCCGTACCCGCACCGGGGGCAGGTCGCCGCGGCGGCCTGGCGCATCCCCGGGATCACCACCGGCTGGGGCGCGACGTCGGCCCGCAGCTCGGCCAGCCGGGCCCCCGCCACCGCGCGGACGAAGCGCGCCACCACCTCGTGACCACCGGGCCCCGCGTGCGGCTCGAGGGCGGCGGCCACGCGGTGGCAGCTCTCGAAGCGCTGCTCGGGGGCCAGCGCCACCATGCGATCACACAGAGCGGCCAGCTCGGGCGGGAGGTCCGGCACCACCACGCCTACGTGGCCCTCCGCTCCGGCCAGGATCCGCTCGGGGATCTGCGCCTTGGCCACGCCCTCGAACGGCTCCCGACCGGTGAGGAGCGACCACAGGACCCGGCCCAGCGCGTACTGGTCCGTCCGGCCGTCCACCGCGCCGCGGAGGAGCTGCTCCGGCGCCACGTAGCGGACCTTGCCGATCAGGGGCTGGCTCGGGTCCCGGCCGAGCTCCGTGAGCTGCGCCGCCAACCCGAAGTCCAGCACCTTGGTGAGGCCGTCCCCACGCACCATCAGGTTGGCGCCGCTCACGTCGAGGTGCACCACCGCGGGGTTGGCGTCGTGGGCGTGCGCGAGGCCAAGGGCAGCGTCGCGCACCATGCAGGCCGCCACCCGGAACGGGATGCGCTGCCCCGCCGCGTGCACACGGTGCCGGAGCCAGCGCAGGTCCACCCCCTCCACGAGCTCCATCGCGAGCACCAGGATCCCGCGGTCCTCCCCGACCTCGAGGACCGAGACGACGTTGGGGTGGTTGAGCTTTGCAACGTGCCTTGCCTCGGCCAGGAACGCGGCCGCCGAGCGGAGGCGGTCCCCCAGCTCGGGTCGGATCGTCTTCAGCACCACCCGTCGATCGAAACCTGCCTTGCCGACCTGCCGGGCCAGGAAGACGTCGCCCATGCCTCCCGAGGCCAGGGGTCGGAGCACCTCGTAGCGCTCGAGGACGCGCAGCGGGCCCGCCATACGGTCTCAGCTCCGCGGTGACAGGAGCCGGCGCCAGAACGGCGCGGGCGCCTCGGGTCTCGCGCCGGCGCGCCGGGCCAGGGCGTGGCGGACCTTCTGGAGGTTGTGGACGTAGGCGCGGTGCTCGGGGGCAGCCGCCACCGCGGCCTCCAGGCAGGTCAGCGCCCCCTCGAAGTCCGCCCGCCGCATCGCCCGGATCACCCCGAGGCGATTGTAGAGCATGGGCTCGGGGGCCGCGGCGAGGGCGGCCTCCAGCGCCGCGATCGCCCCGTCGACGTCCCCCGCCGCCTCCCGGGCCTCGGCGTGGTGGAAGAGCCGGCGCGCCTCCTGGTCCCGCGGCAGGGGCCGGGTCGGCGCCCCCGCCGCCTCGGCCAGCTCCGCCGCCAGCCGCCGGAAGGCCTCGGGCACCGGGGCCGCGGTGAACGCCTCGGCCAGGGCGAGGTTGCGCCCCGCGGAGTGGAAGTTGCCCGCGTCCCGGTCGCGCTCGGCCGCGGCGAAGAGGCGCCCGGCCGCCGCCTGCTGGCGGGCGGTGGGCGCACGCGCGACGGGGGTCGCGGGCCGCCGGGGGGTGGCCACCCGCACCCGCGCCGCCCCGCGCGGCGCGGGGACCGGATCGGGCTCCGCCTCGCCCAGCGCGACCAGACCCGCCTCCTTGAGGGTCAACAGGGCCCACACCACCTCGGGCACCCGCACCCCCACCGCCCGGGCCAGCGCCTCGATGGTGCGGGCGCCGTCCACCTGGGCGAGGACCGCGTGCTCGAGCGGCTCCAGGCCCTGCGCCACCCCGCCCGCCCCTCGGCGCGGCACCGCGTCCGGCTCGAGGGCCCGGGCCTGGTGCGCGTCGGCATAGAGCAGATAGCGGCCGTCGCTACCCGAGCCGTCGCTCCCCTCGCCCCGGATGGTGTCCACCCCGAGGAGGTCGTCGCCCTCCTCGGGCAGCTCGCCCAGGAGCAGGGCGTCCCAGTCTTCGTCGATGGTGAGGTTCGACGCGGTGGGCTCGGAGACGGTGTCGGTGGCGTCCTCGGGCGGCGCAGCGGGCAGATCGGGGCCGGGCTCGGCGAGGGGCGCGGCGCAGTACGGGCAGAACCAGGCGTCCTGCTCTACCGCCCGGGCACAGCTGGGGCACGACGCCACGCCTGGGTCCTACCAGCGCGGCGGGGAAGCGGGAAGACTCAGACGGAGGCCAGCGCCTCGGCCTCCACCGGGGCCACCACGCGGGGGCGGCTCGTCGCGGTGACCACGCGGTCACGGCCCTCGGCCTTCGCCTGGTAGAGGGCGGCGTCGGCGCGGCGGATCAGCTCCGCGGGGGCCACGCCCGCGCCGGCCTCGCACGCCGCGACGCCGAGGCTCGCGGTCACCGGGATCTGGCCCTCGGCCGTGCTCACGCCGCCGGCCGACAGCTGGGTGCGCAGGCGCTGGGCCACGCGGGCCGCGACCTGGGCGTCGGCGCCGGGGAGCACAACGATGAACTCCTCACCGCCGTAGCGCCCGACCGTGTCGTAGACCCGCACCGCGCCCTTCATGCGGTTCCCGGCCTCGCGCAGCACCTCGTCGCCGGCCTGGTGGCCGAAGGTGTCGTTGATGCGCTTGAAGTGATCGAGGTCCACCATGATCACCGCGACCGGGCTCCCCTCGCGGTCGGCCCGCGCGAGCTCACGCTCCAGGATCTCCTGCACCGCCACCCGGTTGGACAGCCCGGTGAGGGGGTCCTGGGTAGCCTGGGCGCGGAAGCGGTCCCGGGCCGAGCGGAGCTGGGTGGCGAGCTGGATGATGCGCTGGGCGGAGGCGAGGTAGGCGTCCAGCTCCCGGGGCTCCACCGGCTTGGCCAGGCAGTCGTCGGCCCCCGCCTCACGGGCCGCCACGGTGGCGGCGCGGCCGCGGCCATCGACCAGGAGCACCGCGTAGATGTAGCGATCGGGGCGCATCGTGCGCGCGCGGCCCAGGAGCTCGCCCGCGGAGCCGCTGAGGGCCTGGTCGATCAGCGCCACGGTGGGGCCGTCGTCCGAAACCAGCGCCGCCATCGCCTCGGCCTCGGAGCGCGCCTGCCGCACCATGTGCCCGCCCGCCTGGAGCAGCCCCGCCACCCGACGCCGCAGCGCGGGCGAGGGCGACGCCAGCAGGACCTCGAGCCGATCGGCCTCGGGCTGGGGTTGCGCGGAGGGGGCCGACAGGGGGGCGTTCGGCAGGTCGCGGGGGAGGTCGATGACCAGCGGCATTTCCATACTGCGCTCAGGGAAAGCAAAGACCGGGCCAGCGCTGGCGTACTGAGATCCCACCACGTTGTCAGGAATCACGACCCCGGCCGGCCGGTGTTAAGGGGCTCAGTCGCCAACTTTGACGACGAGCGGTGCAAACATGAAGGGCATCCCCATCAGCGGCGCTTGCGACGCCGCCCCGCCACCACGAACCCGGCCGCCACCGCCGTGAAGGAGAGCCAGGGGAGCACCTCCCCGACCTTCATGTAGACGGTGCTCTCACCGTCTTCGATCACCGGGACGTCGGCCACCAGGGTCTCCTGCGTCCACTGGCCGGTGCGCTGGGTGATGCGGCCCACCGGGTCCACGAAGGCGCTGATGCCGGTGTTGGTGGAGCGCATCAGGGCGCGGCGGGTCTCGATGCTCCGGAAGCTCGCGAGGACGAGGTGGATCAGCGGCTCGTGGGTGTCGCCATACCAGGAGTCGTTCGTGACGTTCACGAGGGCGGCGGCGGGGCCACCCTCGCGCCACACGCGCCGCACGAAGGTCGGGATGATGTCCTCGTAGCAGATCATCGGCAGCACCTTCACCGGCGCGTGGCCCTGCCAGGGGACGCGGAAGCTCTCGAAGGTCTTCCCGCGGGTGAAGGTGCCGCTCCGCGGGAAGAGCTTCTCGATCTGCGGGAAGGTCTCCACGAGCGGGATGGTCTCGCCGAACATCAGCAGCTCGACCTTGTCGAAGAGCTGGAGCACCTGGCCGGTGGACGAGGTCAGCACCGCGGTGTTGTAGACGTCGGGCTCCCCGTCGGGGCCGCGCTCGTAGGTGAGGGCGCCGAAGATCACCGGCACGTCGATGCCGTCGGTGACCGCGCGGCGCACCGAGCGCGTGTCACGCTGGATGTAGCGGTTGTAGGCGGACTCCGGCCACACCACGAGGTCGAGGTCGGGGCGCTTGGCCAACAGCTCCCGGGTCATGTCCTGGTGCCGTCGGATGAAGAGATCGCGCTTGCCGGCCTTGTCCTTGGCCCCCAGGTTGGTCTGGACCAGGGCCGCCTTGATCGTGGGCGCGGCCGCGATCCGCGCGTCCCAGCGCCCCACCTGCACCACCCCGTAGATCAGGGTGAGGGCCAGCGCGGCCGCCGGCACCACCACCCGAGGGAAGGACAGCTTGCGCTTTCGGAGGCGGGCCGAGAGGACCTCGTAGATCGCGCCGTTCACCAGGCAGATGAGGGCGGTGAGCCCGGTCATGCCGGTGACGTCGACGATCTGGGTGAGCACCGAGACGGTGTAGAGGCTGTTCCCGACGTAGCTGGGGAACAGCAGCGGGTAGAAGTGCTCGGCGAAGATGAAGGCCACCGGCAGCGACCACACCGGGGCGATGCCCAGGTCCGCGTCGGCCTTCCGCACCAGCCACACCACCACCGCGAGGAGCGAGCCCTGGTAGAGGCAGAGCAGGAGGTAGCCGAGCAGCGCCAGGGGCAGGGCCAGGTCCGCGAACTGGGTGAGCAGGTGGATGACCCAGTAGTAGCCGCCGGAGTTGGTCACCAGGCCGAAGACCACCCCGATCAGGAGGGCGCGGCGCGGGGTCGTGCCCTCGAGCGCGAAGAGGACAGGGACGAAGAGCAGGAACGTGTTCGGCCAGACGCCGAAGCCGACGAAGCCGGTGAAGTAGAGGACCCCGCCCAGCGCGGCCAGGGCGAGCTGCCGGGGGAGGCTCATGGACAGGACGTCACGCGATCAGTGGATGGTGACCACGTCGCCGGGCTGGAGCTGGATGTTCTCCTTGAGGTCGCGGCCCATCAGGACCGGCTCCAGCTCGATGTCGTAGCGGACGAACTGGTCGCCCTTGCGCCGCACCACCACCGCGCAGCCCTCGGAGAACGGGGTGGTGCCACCGGCGAGGGTGATGGCCTGCAGGAGGTACATGTCGCCGGTGTAGTTGAAGGCCGACGAGGTCCGCACCTGACCCTGGATGAAGATCTGCTTCTGACTGAAGTTGGTGACGGTGATGCTCACCACCGGATCCTTCAGGTAGGTCTTCAGCCGCTCGGTGAGGCGCTTCTGGAACTGGGGCACGGTGTCGCCCGCCGCCACCACGTCGTTGACCAGGGGCAGGGTGATCTTGCCGTCGGGGCGCACCCGCACCTGCCGCGTGAGCTGGTTGTTCTGCCAGACCTCGATCTGGAGCTGGTCACCGGCGTTGATGGTGTAGCCACCCTCCTCCGGTCGCACCGAGAGGAACGTCTCCTTCTCACTCTGGGGGATCTGGGGGCAGACCGACCCGCACCCCGCGGCCGCCGCCGCCCACAACCCCACGCTCAACGCCGCGCAAGCCTTCCCGAAGCGCACGCCTCCCCGTAACTCGATTCAGGGGTTGTGTCCATGGACGGGGCTTGGCCACGACGCCCGTCCTTCTGCTAGTCTCCGCTGGGCAGGGGACCGCCCCGCCCGGCCGTCATGAGCGAGCAACCCACCTTCTCCCTCGCCGTGGTCCGAGGTGGCAGCGCGGGCACGGCCCTCCGGAGCGCCCGCAAGCGGATCTCCGTGGGCTCCGCGGCCGACAACGACCTGGTGTTGGACGATCCCGGGGTGGCGCCGCGCCACTTCCTGGTGCTGATCGACGGCAGCCGGTGGCGGATCCACACCCTGACCGACAAGGACTCGGTGCGGGCCGACCAGCGCTGGACCCACCCCGACAGCGGCAAGCGCGGGGCCTTGATCCAGGCCGCGGGGAGCGAGATCATCCTGTTCCCCGGCCACCTCGACCAGCGCACGGTGGACCGGGAGGTCCAGCTGCGGGCGGGCGCAGGCGGCTCCGCCGGCCCGGGACCCCAGGTCGAAGACGCCACCGAGATGGCGACGAGCCTGAGCATCCCCAAGCCGCAGCTGGATCGCCCACCGGTGGTGAGCGTCACGCCCCGCACCCCCGAGGAGATGGACCTGGTCGAGATGGCCCAGATGCCGACCATCGCGGGGGAGCGGCCCCCCGATGAGCTCCGGGAGGCCGCCCAGGCGATGCTGGCCAGCCGGCGCAACCCCGAGAGCACCGGGATCCCGGTGGCCCCGTCGGTGCTCAGGGAGAGCAGCGCCCAGTCCCCGGCCTTCGATCCCCTCGCCAACGCCCCGGTGCAAGGCGACCTGCCGCCGAGCATGGCCGACGAGCGCACGGTGGGGCTGAAGTGGAACACCCCGACCCCCACCTCCGGCGGCTCCGCCTGGGAGCGGGCCCGGCGCCCCACCGTCGCCCTCCCCGACCAGGGCGGGCTGCCCGAGGTCCTGGCCGAGCCCGAGTCCCAGATGATGGCGGTGCCCGGGGCGGTGAAGTCGGTGATGAGCGAGCGGCCCGACTTCGCGGCGCCCGCGGCCGACGTGATCACCCGCCCGACCCCGATGCCGGAGCGGCCCCGGCGCGGCGCGTGGGGCGACGCCCGCAGCGGCGGGGAGTCCAGCCGACCGCCGGAGGCCGCGGGGCGGAACGCCTGGGGTGACGCCGCGGATCGCGCCCTGGTGCCGGTGCGGAGCGAAGAGGAGCGGCGTCGAGGCTGGGGCGGTGGCCAGGACCGCAGCCCCCGCAAGACCAACGCGTGGGGCGATCGGCCCCACGTCGCCCGGGGCCCGGATCCCGCCGCGTCCCACCCGCCCCCCGGTCGGAGCGCCGGGCCCCTCGTCCAGCGCGAGGGGGTGGCGAACCTCCTGGAGCTGGCCTCGCTCGCCGGCCGTGGCGACGCCGCGCTCGAGATCCTGAGCCACCCCGACGGCAAGTACGCGACGCAAGTTCGCTTGCTCGGCGCGCGGATCGACGAGTTCCGCAAGAACCTGGGCTACCGCGCGTACATGGTGTCGAGCGCCGAGCCCCTCGCGGGCAAGACCACCGCGGCCTGCAACCTGGCCTTCGCGCTGGCGGAGGACACCCAGCGCCGTGTGGCCCTGGTCGAGGCGAACTTCCGCTACCCGCGCTTCGCGGAGATCCTCGGCCTCGACGAGCGCACCGGCCTGATCTCGGTGCTGGAGGGCCGGGCCCGGCTCAACGAGGTGGGCTTCAAGCTCTCGGACCGCAACCTGGTGATCCTCCCCGCGGGGGGACGCCACCCTGCCCCGGCCGAGATCCTGGCCTCGCCCCGCTTCAAGGCCCTGATCGCCGAGCTGGTCGACACGGTCGACATCGCGCTCATCGACGCCCCCTCGGTCGCCCCCTTCGCCGACGCCAACATGATCCTGCCCCTGGTGGACGCGGCGTTCCTCGTCATCACCGAGCAGCAGACCCGCCGGAGCTGGCTCGGCCGGGCGGTGGGTCAGCTGGGCGAGGCCCGGGTGCTCGGCACCCTCTTCAACCACATCCCGAAGAAGGTCCGGAAGGACCTCGCGAAGGAGCGCAAGGACCGGGTCAAGGCGCGGTCGTGAGCCGGTCCCAAACCGCCCACGTCAGGGCCAGGGTCACCGGCAGGGCCGGGTAGGCCCAGCCGGCCCGCGCCTCGGCCCACGCCGGATACGCGGGTACCAGGAGGTGCAGGACCGCGGCGTCGAGAGCCAACGCGGCCAACGCCACCGCCGCCAGGGCGAGGGCGCTCCGAACCGGGGTCGTCGGCCACGGCTGGAGCACCGCGCCCCCCGCCGCGGCACCCGCCGCCACCGCCGCCGGGAGGGGTGTGAGGGCGGCCACGGCGAGCGCGACAACTCCCCCGGATGTAAGGCCGACCGCCGCGTACGCAAGCTTCTTAACGATCAGCTGCATTGCCTGCGACTCACCGGTCTGTTACCCGCCGAAACCAGGCCCCGCGATGCGCAAGCTCTCGGTCATCGGTCTGTACCTCGTGCTCGCGCTGGCGTCGAGCGAGGCCCGCGCGCAGGACACGGGCCCGCGCGAGCTCACCATCACGCTCGGGATCACCTCGAGCACCGCGCGCGCGCTGGCAGAGGCCAAAACGCCCACGACAAGCCTCACCCTGCAGGACCTGGTCGAGATCGCGCTCCTCAACAACGCCCAGGTGCACGTCGCCGCCGCCTCCATCGGAGAGGCGGAGGGCCTGCTGAGCCTGGCCCGCGCGCAGGCCTTCCCATCCGGGCGCCTCACCGGGCTCTTCGGCGGCCCGACCCCCGAGGCCAAGACAGAGGTCCAGAACGACCCCAGCACCCTCACCCCGGCGTCGTACGAGGGCGACCTCAACTTCGGCCAGCTCGGCATCCAGCTGAGGCTCCAGGGCGAGGCGGTGCAGCCGCTCTACACCTTCGAGAAGATCTCCAACCTGAAGAAGGCGGCCGGCCACCTGGTGAAGGCGGCCGAGCACAATCAGACCATCACCTCCGCTGATGTGGTGGTGAACGTGAACAAGGCGTTCTGGACGATCCAGCTCACCCGCACGTTCGTGAAGTCGCTGGACGAGGGCATCGGCACCCTCAGCAAGGTGCTCGAGAAGATCGAGGAGCTCCTCGACGCGGACAGCCCACAGGTCACCGAGAACGACCGCCTCCGGCTGAAGTACGCGCTGGCCACCCTCGAGGTCCGGCGGGTGGAGGCGGCGGCGGTGCACGAGGTCGCGAAGCAGGCCATGCGCCTCCTCCTCGGCTGGCCCCAGGAGCGCTCGCTCGAGGTGATCCGGCAGGAGCTGGACGAGCTGCCCAGCGAGACCCCGCGGCTGGAAGAGGTGGTGGCCTGGGCCCGCTCGTCCCGGCCCGAGATCAAGGCCCTCAGCGAGGTCGTGGACGCCGCGCGGTCCTTCGAGGACTACCGCAAGTCCGCCTTCTTCCCCGACATCTTCCTCGGCGGAGCCATCTCGGCGGTCTACACCAGCAACGCCACCAACCAGACCAACCCGTTCATCCGCGATCCCTTCAACCTCTTCTCGGTCGCGGTGGGCCTGGGGATCCGGGTCGAGCTGGACGTCTTCACCAAGCTCGCCCAGCTCGAGCAGGCCAAGGCCCAGACCCGGGTGAAGGAGGCGCAGGCGGCGCTGGTGGGGCAGCTGGTGGACCTCGAGGTGAGGAAGCTCCACACCGAGATCGTGGCCGGCTTCGAGCGGGTCCAGAAGCTGGAGCGGGCCAACCGCACCGCCCGGGGGTGGCTGACCGCCTCGACCCTGGCCTACGACATCGGCACCGGCGAGGCGGACGAGCTCATCGACGCCTTTCTGGCCTGGGCCGCGTCCGAGGCCGAGCTCCAGACCACCCGCTTCAACGTCCTGTCGAAGCTGGTCGAGATGACCCGCGCGACCGGCCGGCTCGTGGGGCCAGACGCCCAAAACAACACGAACGAGGAATAAAGCGATCCGAACGTCCGTTCGGACTGTTGCCGGACGAGGGGACATCCGTAGTTCGGCGTGAGCCCCCACACACCCGAATCCAAGCCTTGCGAAGACCGTCTCACAGGAAGAGAACGAGGATGCCCATGCAGACCGCCCCCAGCCTTCGGCCGACCTTCCTCACCCGCGCGCTCCGAGTCGCCTCGATCAGCCTCGTCGTCCCCGCCCTGTTGAGCGGGATTGCCCTCGCCTCCGAGGCCCAGGCCAAGGCCGAGGCCGCCCCCGGGTCCCCCCGCCCCTGGCTGGAGGACAAGGTGGAGCGGGCCAAGAACCTGTCCCTGAAGAAGGTGAAGGCCGACAGCTCCGAGGCGAAGAAGCTCGAGGGCGACATCCGGGGCCTCATCAACGAGATGCTGGACTGGGACGAGCTCACCCAGCGCTCGATGGGCACCCAGTGGGCCAAGCTCACCGCCGACCAGCAGAAGGAGTTCTCGAAGATCCTCCGCGAGATGATCGAGACCTCCTACGAGTCGAAGATGCGCCTCGCCTCCAAGGGCAACGTGAAGAAGCCCAAGGAGGTGAAGATCACCTGGCTCGAGGAGGAGGTCGGCAAGAACTCCGGCAAGGTGGTGGCCCAGGTCGCGGCCGAGAAGACGAAGGCCATCTTGCAGTTCGACCTGCTGTACCGGGACGGCGCCTGGAAGGTCTACGACGTCTCGATCGACGACGTGAGCACCGTCCGGACCTACCGCTCACAGTTCCGGAAGATCATCTCCGACAAGGGCTTCGACGCCCTGGTGGAGCGGATGAAGAGCAAGATCGCCGACATCCGCTCCGGCCGCGGTGACCTCTCCACCGCGATGGACTGACCCTCCCTCGGTGACCATCAGCGCCGCCGACCGCGACTTCATCGACGCCCGCCTGCGTGAGTACGGCTCCGCGTGGGATGGCGGGCTCGACGGGCTGGAGCGGGACTTCATCGTCGAGGTGACCCCCGACCTCAGGAACCGCGTCTCGAGCAAGCACCGCGGCTACACCCTGAAGCTGGCGCTGCGGGCGCCTGCAGGCTTCGTTGCGGAGCTGAAGCTCAGCCCGAGCAGCCTCACCGGCGGCCTCGTCAGCGTACCCGACGGCCCCACACTCACCGCTGAGGAGCTCTCCGCGGTCGAGGCCGCCCTGGAGCAGGAGCGGTTCGCGCTGATATCGGGCCCCGACAACGGCGAGCTCATCCGCCTCGAACTGAGCGAGGGCACCGAGGCCCTCTGCCGCGCCGCGCTCGACACGTCGGTCTCGCTCGACGCGAGCGGGGCGGTGGAGCCGCCGCGGGCGCGCTCGCTCGTGACCCGACGCCGCGGCGGGTTCGCCTGCCTGTACGTGGTCGGCGACCGGGCGTTCGACGACCCGTTCTGCCTGTGGCTGTCGACGGAGGGTGATGCGATGGCGGTCGCCGGGGCGACGTGGGGCGGCGTCCCGGCATCACGCGGTCGGCTCCTGGACCGCGACACCGTGGCGTTCCTCGACAACGCATGCCGTGAGAACGGCGACTTCGGGGTCTACGGGAACGTCACGTGTGGTCTCGTGGACCTGACGGAGTTCATGCAGGTGCAGCTCGCGCTCCGTGAGGCCGACGAGCACCACGACGGCCCACGCTGGGCGGTGTCCGCGACCCCGCGCGATGGCCACGGCCACTTCCTGCACTTCGAGATCGACGGGAGGACGGGCGCGATCGACGGCGTGGCCGCGGGCCACCTCATCCCGGCGCCCAGGCCGGGAGACCGCTAGCTGGGGCACATCGTCGACGAGATGGGGTAGATGAGCGGCCCCATGTCGGGGTCGGGGCTCTGGACCTCGGGGAACGTCGCGCAGTCCGCCGCGCAGTCCATGTTGCTCGGGTAGACGCCGGGGCAGTTCCGCTCCATCAGGTCGCAGAACGTGACGCAGGGCCAGTCGGCCGGCTGGGTGCTGCGGGGGATCACGCCGCAGTGGACGATGTTGTAGACCCGCGTGTGCATGCAGTGGATGGCCGGCTCCAGGGTGGCGGGGGGGCCTGCGTGGTAGGTCCGGCACTGGACGGTGTCGATCTCCTTGTCGAATGACCAGTCGTCGAAGTCCCCGTCGGCGTTCATCAGGCCGCAGATGCTCATGCAGGTCTGCCGGTCGGGGTAGACCTCGTTGTCCCCGGTGCAGTTCTGGGCCAGCAGGTCGCAGTAGGGGTCGCACGGGTCGCCGCACACCCCGCCGCCGTTGACGCTGGCCGGGTTGCAGGCGGTGGCGTCGCCGTCCGCCAGCGTGGCGTAGCGGTAGCGGCACTCCACCGTGTTGTTGCCGTCCGCCGAGGCGCCGCGCGGGAGGCTCGCGCAGACCTGCTTGCAGTTCTCGAGACCGGGGTAGGCGCCTGCGCAGTGCGCGTCCATGAGGGCGCAGTAGTCGTCGCACGAGGCGTCCGCGCACTTGTTGCTGTTCCGGAGCGAGGCCTCCTCGCACTCCCCCTCCAGGCCCCACGTCAGGCGGCAGGCGAGCGAGTTGCCGGACTCGGCGCCGAGCTCACCCTCGACGAAGTTGGTCACCGGCTCGTTCGCGCAGTCGTTGATGCACCGGTCCATGGAGCTGTAGACGCTGTCGCACTCGCTCACCATGAACTCGCAGTACACCTCGCAGGGCTCACCGCAGTCGTCGGTGCGGAACGCGAACTCCGCGCAGCTCGGGAGCTCGGGGTCGCTCAGGCAGCCCGGGAGCACCGCGGCCGCGAGTGATAGGAAAGCCAGCTTGCAGACAAACTTCACGGCGCGCTCCTAGAACCGAACCAACAGGCCGTTCGGGGTGGGCGTGACCTGGACCGAGGCCTCATCGGAGTCGCCCACGCTCTGCAGGACCACCATGGTCACCCCGGCCGCGGCGAGGGCCCCGCCCACGCCGTACATGATGTACGAGAGGGTCCGGTTGCTCTCGAACCCGCTCACCGCGTCGTCGCGATCCTCGCCGGGCGGCAGGGACTCGGCGTCGTCGCGGTCGGACAGGGCCGCGGTGGTGAAGTACACCCCCACCCCCGCCGTGGCCGCCCCAACCCCCACCGCGACCCACGGCAGGATGCTGAGGGGCCGGACCGGCGCCTCGACCGCCGCGCTGGCCACCGGCGGGGCGGCGGCGGGATCGCGCTCCAGGGTCACCTCGACGTTGGCGCCCAGCCCCGCCGCCACCGTCGCGCCCTGGCGGGCGTCGAGGTAGCCGGGGTGGGTGACGATGACGGTGTAGTCACCGGGGGCCGCCTCCTCGTTGCGGTAGGGGCAGACGCCGGAGAGGGTCTGCATGGCCGGGCCCTCCACCCGGACCTGGGCCCCTTGGGGGAAGCAGGTCACCGAGAGGATGCCGTACACCTTGCGCTTCAGGGCCTGCACCGCCTCCCAGGCCCGCTCCTTGCGGTGGGGCTCGTCGGGCAGCTTGTTGTAGGCCTGGTAGGCGCTGAGAGCCTCGGGCCAGCGCTCGAGCTGCTCGAGGCAGCGGGCGATGTTGAAGCGGATCCCGGGCAGGCCGGGGTCGCGGGCCGCCTCGGCCAGGGGCTCGGCCTTGCGGAGGGCGGCGAGCGCGCCCTCGTAGTCCGCCTGCAAGTAGAGTTGACTCGCCTGGTTCACGAAGCCCTGCGCCTCCTGCAGGCGCTTCGCCTGCAGCGCGGCCTCGTCGGCCGGGGCCTGGGCGAGCGCGGTGGAGGCGGCCAGGTGGACCGCGGCGAGGGCGAAGAGGAGCCTCGTCGTCTTCATCGGTGTATCCGTTTCGGGTCTCGGGTGCTCAGAACTCCGGCACCGACAGGGTCTTCTCTGCCGGCGCCACCTTGGCGGGGACGGCGGGCGGCGGGACCTTCTCGGCCGGCCGGGGCGCGGTCGTCTTCGGGGGGCGGGCCGCAGGCCGCGGCGCGGGCGGTGGCTTCGTCACCACCGCGGCCGGCTCCGCCACCTCGGGGGCTGGCGCCACGACGGCGGGCGCCGGAGCCACCGCCGCGGGGGCCTCGCCGAGCGCTGCTGGCGCAACCTGCATTGCCGGCGCCTGCATCGATGGCGCGGCCACCTTCGGCGGCGCCTCCACCGCAGAGACCGGCCGGGTCGGCGCCGGGTCGGCGCTCCTTTGGCTCGACCACCACGCGGCCCCCGCCACCCCGAGCCCCCCGAGCATCAGGAGCGCGACCCCGGCCACGAGCAGCGGGGACCGCCGAGGCGGCACCACCTGCATCGTGGGCGAGAAGGAGGCGGTCGGGGTGGGCGAGACCTCGGGCGGCGGCAGGGGCGACACCGTCTGGTGGCCTATCGGCTCGGCGAGGGCCGCCGCGAGCCCCATCCCCGCGCTCGGGGTCGGGGTCGAGGCGAGGTCCGCCGCCGCCCCCAGGATGCTGGGCAGCCGCCCGGGCGCGGCCCGGAACTCGTAGCTCAGGGCGGGGAACGCCACGTGCGGGAACGCAGCCACGATCGCCGCGGCCATCTCATCCGCGTCCTGGAAGCGGTCCGCCGGGTCCTTCTCGAGCGCCCGCATCAGCACCGCCTCGAACGCGGGGGGTACGCGGAGCTCGGGCGACAGCGGCGGCGGCGGCGTCGCCACGTGGGCCATGATGGTCTCGACCACCGAGCCGCGCTCGAAGGGGTTCCTGCCCGCCACCAGGGCGTAGGCGACCACCCCGAGCGAGTAGAGATCGGAGCGCGCGTCCACGTCGACGCTCGCCTTGGCCTGCTCGGGGGACATGTAGCGCGGGGTGCCGAGGACCAGACCCTCGCGGGTCGCGAGCGAGGCCTCGCCGCCCTCGGCCGCCTGCACCTTGGCGATGCCGAAGTCCAACAAGCGCACCGACTGCTGGCCGCGGTTGTTGTCGACCACCATCATGTTGGCGGGCTTGATGTCGCGGTGGACCATGCCCATGTGGTGGGCCTCGCCGAGCGCGCGCAGGACCTGGAGCAGGATGTAGGCGGTCCAGACCGGATCTTGGGGCCCCTCCTCGAGGAGCTGGCCCAGGTTCCGGCCCGTCACCAGCTCGAAGACCATGTAGAGGCCGACGGTGGGCTCCTCACCGTAGTCGAAGAGGGTGACCACCGCGGGGTCCGAGAGCCGCGCCACCACCCGCGCCTCGCGGAAGAAGCGTGCGCGCATCTCGGCGTCCTGCACGTGCTGGCTGTGCACGACCTTGAGGGCCACGTGGCGCCCCACCGGCTCCTGCACCGCGCGGTAGACGGCGCCGAAGCCGCCCACCCCGAGCACGCTCACCACCGCGTACTTGCCGCCCACCACCCGGCCCAGCACCTGATCGTTGGGGTACTTGGCCAGGACCTTCTTGGGCACGAGCACCGTGCTGCACTCTGGGCACCGATCACCGGGGCTCGCCTCCGGGTTCGTGTGGCCACAGTCGCGGCAGCTCAGGTTCGGGCTCTTCACAGGGCGTGCCTCGGGCGGGGAACCGCCCACCGGACGGTACCCTACATCGCGCCGAGATGACAAAACCTATCGTGTACGGAACTCAACGAACGCTCCCGCTCCCCCGGGCACCACGGGGCAAGCAGGCAACCAGGGTTGCGGGAGCTGGGCCTCGCCTCAGGCGTTGACCTCGGCGGAGGTGACGTCGTCGATGTCATCATCATCATCATCGTCGTCGTCCTCCTCCTCTTCGGGGATCTCTACGGCCTCGGGCGGCTTGTGCTTCTTGAGGTAGGCCGCGACCTTGTCCTTGTTGGGCTCCAGCATCATGGTCATCTGGCGGCCCGCGAGGATCGGGTCCTTGGTGACCTTGGCCACCTCCTCCAGCGCCTCACCGACCTTGCGCAGCGTCTCGAGCCCGATCTCCGGGTAGGCCATCTCGCGGCCTCGGAAGCGCTGCACCACCATCACCTTGTAGCCCTCCAGCAGGAACCGGAGGGCCTGGTTGATGCGGATCCCGACGTCGTGCTTGTCGATCTTCACCGACCGCCCCAGGCGCACCTCCTTGACCTCGTTGGCCTTGTTGGTGACCTTCTGGGACTTCTTCTTGGACTGCTCGTACTTGTACTTGCCGTAGTCCATCACCTTGCAGATGGGCGGTCGCACGTCGGACTTGATCTCCACGAGATCGAGCCCCGCCTCGCGCGCGATGGCCATGGCCTCGTCGCGGCTGATGACGCCTACCTGCTTGTTGTTGTGGTCGATGACGCGGAGCGGCGAGATCCTGATCTCTTCGTTCCGCCTCGGCTGCGGCTCACGCGATACCTTGCCGAAGTACTTTCTCCTGGGAATAACGGGCCTCCTTTCATGGGGTGCCGACACCAACTGGGTGCGCGAGCGGCCCCTTCGGACCGGGTGGTGTTAGCAGAACCCGCAGAACACGTCATCTGCACAACGCGAGGGCGCGCTCGCGTGCCTTGGTGTGGACCTCGGTCTCCGCGCGGGTGATCCGCGTGACCTGCTTCCACTTGTCGCACGCCCCCGGATCGCCTCGCTGGCCGGCCAACTCCGCTTCCTGACTGAGAGTTTCAGCCTTGCGCTCCAGCCGCTCGAGCCCCGCCCGCACCTTGGGGTTGGTGGAATCCAGCTTGTAGCCGGACACCCAGCCCTGGAACGCCTCCTCGAAGCGCCCCCGATCGAACATCGAGGCCCCCCGCTCCGCGAAGGCCTCCGACAGGCTCACCTCGAGCTCGCGACACAGGAACGAGGTCACGGAGTCGGGGAGCAGCTCCTTCTCGCGCTTCTGCAGCTGCATGAGCATCGACCACGCGCGGTCCGGGTCGTTGCTGATCTCGGTGCGGGTCCGGGCGTAGCGCCGCTCCACGTCCCCGATCAGCTCCTCCTGCTGCGCCGCCCGGCGCCGGGTCTTGGCCGGGCCGCTCGCCGCGAGCTTGGCCGCGGTGCGCTTGGCCTTGGCCACCGCCCCCCGCGCGTAGGCCTGGGCGACCTTCGCGAGGTCCCGATCCCCGCCGTAGTGGGCGAGGATCGCCGCGTTCAGGGACTTCAGGTCGGTGACCCCCGAGCCCTCCCCCGCCCCCGCCGCGGGGGGCTCGTAGGGCACGAACTCCACGTTCTTCCTGCGCATCTTGCGCTCGAGCTCCCGGACCCCGGCCACCGCCTCCTCGGACCCCGGCTCCAGCTCCAGCACCTTCAGGTAGCGCTGGTGGGCCCTCGGCCACCGGGCCCGCCGGGTGGCGTCCTGCCGGGCGCGCGCCAGCTCGTCCTCCACCGCCTGGGCCTTGATCTCCTGGGCCCGCGCTCGGGCCTCGGCCACCTGGGGGGCGTCGTCCGGGATCTCCGCCAACACCCGGTAGGCGCGGGCGAACTCCCCCTTCGCCATGTGGCGATCCGCCTGGGCGAGGGCCGCCTTGGCCTGGGCGTAGCGCTCCGCCTCCGCCCCGAGGACCCGGGCGTCGGCGTTGATCGGGTCCCGGGCCAGGAGCTCCGCCAGGCGCTCCTTCAGGCAGGAGTAGTCCCCCGCCTCCTTGCACACCCGGGCCGCGCCGAGCTTCTCGGCCACGAAGGCGTCGAAGTCGAAGTCCGGCGGGACCGGCGGGAGGTTCATCGGCAGCCCGAGCGCGTCCCGCCGCGTGTACGGCGAGGTCGCGGTCCGCACCGAGGCCAGGGTTGGGGTCGCGGGCGACGGCGCCGCGGCGGGCGGCGCTGCGGGCGGGGCGGTACGGCGGCGCGCGCGGCCGGCGGGCGGCGGGGCGGGCGGCGGGGCAGCGGGCGGCGGCGCGGTGGGATCCGCGGTTCTGACCGCCGGCGCCACCGCGGGGTCCTCGGGCGCGGCCGCGCCCGCGTCGGCCGGCGGGTCCGCCAGGGCCAGGAGCTTCCCCGCCGCGCCCGGGAGGCTGCCGCGGGACCGCAGGTAGTAGAGGGCGCCGCCCGCCACCGCCGCGGCGGAGATCAAGCCGGCCAGCCCCAGGCTCAGCCAGCGGCGCCCACCCGCGGTCGCGACCGCCTTGGGCCGCGCGCGAGTCTCAACCGGCCCCACCGCCCGACCGGCCAGGAGCTGCGGGAGCCGCACGTCGAAGCTGACGTTGCCGATCTTGAGGACGTCCCCGTGGGCCAGCTCCGCCATGTCCACCCGGACGTCGTTCACGCTGATGCCGTTGGAGGAGCCGAGATCGGTGACGGTCACCCGGTCCCGGGCGAACACCAGCCGGGCGTGCTGGCGGGAGACCGAGCCGTCGAGGATCGGGACGTCGCACTCCTCGAGCCGCCCCACGATGTTCTCGCCCCGGTGGAGCACGAAGACGCGCCCCCGGGCCGGCTCGTCCCGGCCGATGAGGCGCGGGAGATCCTCCTCCACCGCCGGGGCGGGGCGCTCCACCACCTTGGCGGGGCGGGTCCTGGCCACGTCGCCGGCGAGGGACGCCGGCTCGGCGGGGCGATCCCGGTCCGCCACCGAGCCGGAGACGGCGGGCTCGGTCGGCTTGAGGGCGACGTAGAAGCCGCCCACCCGGACCTTGTCCTGGGGCCCGAGCCGCGCCCGCTTGTCGATCTTCTCGCCGTTGAGGCGGACCCCGTTCGCGCTGCCCAGGTCGAGGACCCAGGGCACCCCGTCCTCCACCACGAAGGCGGCGTGGCGCCGGGAGACCTTCTTGTCGTCGACCCGGATGTCCGCGCTCTCGTCCCGACCGATGACGATGGTCGAGGTCCCCAGCGGGACCTCGCGGACGTCGCCGTTGGGCGCGCGGATGATGAGGAAGACGCGGTCGGACATCAGGCCTTGAAGATGGACATATCCACCTCGGCCTCGCCCCGATCAACCAGCTCCTCGAGGAAGCGCGGGGTGCGCCCGGTGGCCTGGAAGGTCCCGGTGACGATGAGGTTCTCGTCCACCCCCTCCGCCGTGAAGGTGAAGACGTCCTCGGCGCGGACCTCCTCGCCCTCGGCCACCACCTCGGCCACCGACGTGATCCGGCGCGAGTTGTCCAGGAAGCGCTGCTCCTGGAGCACCACCGGGAACGCCATCGCCACGAGGCGACGAGCCTCGGCGATGCCGCCCTCGAGCTCGCCCGCCACCGCCGCCGCGACCCGCTCCACCGCCACCGCGGGGCTGGGCGCGGCCAGGGCGAGCACCGAGCCCTCGAGGGGCCCGGCCAGGGTCCGGAGCACCTCGGCCCCGCCCTCGCCACAGAGGCCGCCGACCACCGCGCGGTCGGCCTGCATCGCCGCCGCGTGGCGCACGAGGTCCGCCACCGTCACCGAGCCGCGGGGCTCGAGGGCGGTGAGGTTCCGGGGACCGCCCAGGTGCAGCTCCACCCCGTTCTCGACGCTCACCACCCGATCGTCGGTGGGCATCTGGGCGAGGAGCGCGTTCAGGGTCGCGGTCGGGCTCACGCCGGGGCCCACCGCGAGGAGCATGTTCTTCCGGAACCGCACGCAGTAGTCGATGAAGGTCATCATCGACTGGGACACGGTGTTGTACTCGAGCAGCTTCTCGAGGGTGAAGAAGTCCCGCGTCGTCTTCCGGATCGCGAGCGACGGCCCACGGAACGCCAGGGGCGGCAGGCTGGCCAGCACCCGGGTGCCGTCCACAAGCCGCACGTCCACCAGCGGCGCGTCGGCGCCCGCCTGCACCCCGCCCAGGGCGGCCAGGGTCTTGATCAGCTCCGTCACCTGGGCCTCGGACTCGATCGAGCGCTGGGCGCTCTCGAGGCGACCGTCACGATCCACCAACACCTGCCGGTCGGAGGTGATCTCCACCTCCACCACCGCGTCGTCGGCCAGCAGGTCCGCCACCAGGTCGACGCCCACCGCCCGGGCCGCAGCGATCTGGGCGAGATCCTGGGCGTCGTCGCCCGCGCCCAGGGCGCCCCGCTTCTCGAGGGCCGCGGCCGCCTCTTCGGCCACCGCGAGGGCGTCCGCCCGCATCCCCGCGAGCTCCGGCGCGGGCACCCCGCGCAGGCCCAGGCGCGCCACCACCTGCTGGTGCAGGTGCTGGACGGCCTCCTCGCGCTCCATGGCCGGGGCCGGAGCAGCGGCCGCGGCCACCGCCACCGCGGGGACCGCCGCGGGCGCCACGGTCATGGCCGAGGGCGCCAGCGACAGGTGCGGCATGGGGGCCGGGGTCGCGAGCTCGGGGGCCGGGGTCGGGGTCATGGTCGCCCCGCCCAAGGCGTCGCCGACGTCCAGGTGGTCGTCCTCCTCCTCGGCTCGAGGGATCGGTCGCATCTTGGCCGCGCTGTTCTGGGGCGCGCGCTTGGTCGGCTTGGGGAGCGCCGCGGGCCGAGGCGGCTCGGGCTCCGGCTCGAAGTCGTCCTCGGGCTCCGGCTCGGGCTCGAGGCCGACGTCCAGCTCCAGCCCGGACTCGCCCAGATCGGGCGCGTCGAAGTCCGCGTCGAGGTCGAGCTCGTGCTCCAGCTCGGGCTCGGGTTCGGGCTCCGGCTCGACCGGCTTGGGCAGCGCGGTGCGGCGGGAGGGCTTCGGCAACTTGGCCTGCGGCTCGGGGGCCTCGAACTCCTGGTCGAAGTTGTCGTCGATCAGGCCGGGAGACCCGCCAGAGCGGCCTCCCGCGTCCTCGAGGGGCGCGTCACCGCCGAACAGGTCGATCTCCTCCTCGCGGGCCGGCGCCACCGGCGCGCGCAGGCTGGCCTGCCGCTCCGCCGACTGCGAGCCACCGCCGCCCGGGTTGA
Source organism: Deltaproteobacteria bacterium (assembly GCA_020632995.1). Classification (GTDB taxonomy): domain Bacteria; phylum Myxococcota; class Kuafuiibacteriia; order Kuafuiibacteriales; family Kuafuiibacteriaceae; genus JACKEN01. The sequence continues at coordinate 44,836 of JACKEN010000019.1, forward strand.
GCTGCAAGGTGAAGTCGCCGATGTAGATCTTGTCGGTGGTCTTCACCACCTGGGGGGCGTTGATCTTCTTGCCGTTGACGTAGGTCCCGTTCGTCGACTTGAGGTCGACGATGATGAACTTGCCGTCCTTGATCACGATCCGGGAGTGCCGTTTGGAGATGTTCCCCTTGGGCAAGACGATGTCGTTGCCCTGCACTCGCCCGATGGTGATCTCGTTCTTGTCGAACGTCTCCTGTCGCGGCTGACCGCCCTTCTCGTTGATCGTGATCTGGAGCATGGCGTCTGGTCGGGCGGAGTGTAGCAGACCGCCCGCCGGCCACAAGTTGCCGACCCGCTAGCGGAACACGTTGACGATGAAACCGGTCGATCTGGAGCGCAGGAGGAGCAGATCCCTCGATCCGGGGAAGCTCGTGACCCAGCCCCCCGCGATCGGGAGCCAGACCGTGTCGTACGGGACCGAGTTCACCACCTCCGTGACGGTGGCGGCGACACCCCGAAGCTCGTTGTCCCCGAGGTTCGCCCGGACGAGCGTCGTGGGGGTCACCGCGAGCTCCACCCCCGAGCACTGACGCACGATCTCACCCGGCAGGCAGGTGGTGTCCGACGTGCAGGTCGAGGCGCAGACCCCGGGGCAGGAGATCCCCGTGATATCGCTGGTGCTCGCGCAGCCCCGGCCCGACCCACAGTCCGTGTTGGAGGCGCACCGCCGGCCCTCGGTGCCCTCCAGGCAAGAGAACCCGGAGGCGCTGGCCAGGGTCAGGCCGAGGTCGGTGGGCAGACCGTCCGCGCGGGTGTCGATCCGGGCCGCCTGCTGGCCGCTGGGGCCGTCGACGACCGGGACCCTGGCCTGGATGCCCGTGATCGTCTCGTTCGACACCTGCTGGAGGACCGCCTCCGCCCCCGCCGGGTAGACCTCGACGAGGGTCGCGGCCAGCACCGCGTCCACGTGGCAGGCCACGTCGTCGAGGGCCGCCGTACCCTCCGCGAAGTCCACCAGCTGGAGCACGAGGCGCTCCCGGAACACCTCCTCGACGGTGGCGTGGGCGTAAAGCTCGACGCTCGCGTCGGGTCGGTCGGCGCAGGCGGGGAGGAAGAGCTGGATCAGCGCCTCGTCTCCGGGCACGACCAACCGCTCCAACATGTCGGTCACCTCGGGCACCGCCAGCGCCACCTTGCCGGTGTCATCCAGCACCGTGACCTCCGCGCTGCGGCTGCGCACGAGGTCGCCCCGGTAGACCGCTCGGTAGACCGCGGCAGACGGGCGCTCGACCTGGATCAGGCCCGGACAGGCGGGGTCGGTCCCCTCGGCGCCCACGCACCAAAGGACGGACTCGGCCGCGCACTCCCGGATATAGGACGGGTCCGCCTCGCCCGAGTTCCGCAGCATCGCGGACAGATAGGCCTCGGCTTCGCGCTGGGGCACGAGGTCATCACCCACCAGGAACCGGGCGGTGCCATCGAGCAGGACCAGCTGCACCACCGGCAGCGTCTCGCCCGTCGTGATCGTCAGGCCGGGGAACGTCGTCACGGCGCCCTGGGCGCCCGCCACCACCATCAGCGGCATGTCGATCCGGCCAGGCACCTGCCCGCGCTCCTCGAGCGGCGTGTAGGGCGAGGGGTAGTCGCGGGTGGACACCGTGCCGTCGGCCTCCACCACCATCACCGAGGCGCGATCCAGGCGCAGGGCGAGAGCGCGGCCGTCCTTCACCGGGACGACCCGGGAGATGGGGCCACCCACGTCCACCTGGCGCACGTCGAGAGCCCCCGAGGCCGTGCTCACCACCGCGAGGTTGCCAGGGGAGGCCGCCTCGTCGGCCAGGGCCACCATCAGCACACCCGGGCTGGTCTGGGCCATCTGCCGAGGCGCAGGGCCGACCACCACCTGGTCGACCAGGGTCGCGGACACCGGATCGTGGGTGACCTCGAGCAGGGCCAGCACGCCCTCGCCCCCGAGCACGTCGAAGAGCACCGCGACCTCGTCGACCGCGCTCCCCGGGGTCAGGACCTCGACGTCGACCGGGACGCCGTCGATCCCGAGGGCCGAGAGCGGCACCGTCCCGAGGAGCTCGTTCGAGGGCTCGGTGGCGTGAGACTCGATGGACGTCGCCCCCACCACCGCCTGCACGTGCAGCCCACCCACCTCACCCGTCGCGTCCTTCCAGCTCGGGGACAGCACGAAGAGGCGGTCCTGCCCCTCGACGTAGGCGAGCTCCGTCGGGAGCCCGCGCGCCGGGATCACGAGCGGGAAGTACACCGCCGGCCCCAGGGCGAACGCGGAGCGGAGCGCCCCCTCGGAGTCGAGGGAGAACTGCTGCAGCCGCACCCCCTGGGCCTCGCTGTCCGCGATGAAGAGGTCCTCCCGGCTGGCGCTCCGGGGCACCACGGCGAGGCCGACCGGGCGCTCCATCACCCCTGTGGCGTCAGGAGTGTTGCTCTGGCAGCCCCAGGTGAGGAGCAGCCCCAAGTACAGCGTACGGGACCTCATCACGGGCCCTCCTTCTCGCCCTCGGGGTTGATGTCGCGGCCGAGGCGGGCCACCACCTCGTGGTGGCGGGGGTCGGGGTCGGTGATGTCCAGCACCGCCAGGGTGCTGTTGGAGAAGTTGGTGACGAAGGCGTAGGCGTTGCCCTGCCCGTCACTCGCGAAGGCCACCTGGGTGGGCGAGGCGAGCAAGGGGACCTGCACAAGCTGGCCGTCGAAGCTCCTCGTCCCCACCCCGTTGACCTTGTGCACGAGGGTCGGCTCGTCGGTGGAGACGTCGACGATCCAGACCGTGTCGCGGCGGATGTCCGGGACGTACAGGAGGTGGTTCCCGGCCGGGTCGATGCGCAGGCTCGGCTTGCCCAGCTCCTCGCCGACCTCGATGACGCTGACCAGCCGGAGCTCGTCGCCGGTGGGATCGATCACCGCGATGCCGGAGTTGTAGGAGTCCGCGGTCTCCTGGAACCGGAGCGACACGTAGAAGCGCGCGCGATCCGCGTCGAAGACCATCCCCCGGGTGGCGAGGGCGGCGGCGGTCGTGCCGAGGTTCACGAAGTTGTCCGCGGTGTCGTCGAGGCTGTACGCGCCGTCGCTCTCCCGCATCCGGAACGCGCTCATGGTGAGGTTGGTGGTGCGGCGGGCCCCGAGCAGCACCACGGTGCCCTCGGCGTCCCCGGGCGTCAGCCCCAGGTACCCGGCAGGCAGGAACTGCACCCCGGTCGCGCCCCCCAGCAGGTAGTCCTGGACGTTGACGGGGTTGGGCAGGGCGTCGGGCTCCCCCGACTCCACCCGCTCCGCGAACCCCTTCAGGTTCACGGTCGTGATCGACTGGCGGTACACGCTCGACGAGTCGACCTGCGAGCGGAGGTGGGCCACCACCGCCAGCGGCACCTGCGCCGTGGTGGTGAAGGCGGTGACCGAGAACGGGTCCTGGTTGCCGGTGCTGACGCTGCGGATCTCGGGACAGTCGAAGCGGGCCGGGGGCTCGGGCGCGGTGCCGCAGCTGAGCGGCATCGCGTCACCGGGCTTGTAGTCGAGCATCGTGAGGTAGTTGCGGCCGCGGCTCGGGACCAGGACGCGGCGCACCGCCCCGGTCCCGGTGAAGCCGGTGATCGCCTCGGTGAGTACGATGTCGCCCGCGAACTGATCGATCCGCAAGCTGCCCAGGTGGGCGGCCCCGAAGTCCTCGACGAAGTGCACCTGGCTCCGGTCGGCGGGGATGAGTCCGATCAGGGCCGGCACGTCGAAGGCGTGGATGCGCCCCGCGTTGTAGCGCTGATCGAAGTTGGTGCTCACCGCCAGCAGGCGGTTCGCGCCGGGCTCCACCAGGAGCGCGTGCGGGAAGTAGAGCTGACCATCGGGCGGGGTCACGCCCGGGATTTCATCGGCGCAGCCCGCGAGCAGGCCGAGGCCCAAGACGAGGGCCCCGGCCCGAAGACGGGTCGAGATCAGCCCTGCAGCTTGGCCTGGGCCGCGGCGAGGCGCGCCACGGGGACACGGAACGGGGAGCACGACACGTAGTCCAGCCCGATCTTGTGGCAGAAGGCCACAGATTTCGGCTCTCCGCCGTGCTCTCCGCAGATCCCGAGCTTGAGCTTGGGCTTCACGGAGCGGCCCTTCTGGGCCGCCATCTCGACCAGCAGGCCCACCCCGGTGGTGTCGAGGACCTGGAAGGGCTCCGCCTCCAGGAGGCCGTCGTCCACGTACTGAGGCAGGAACCGGCCCGCGTCGTCCCGGGAGAGGCCGAACGCCATCTGGGTGAGGTCGTTGGTCCCGAACGAGAAGAACTGGGCGTGCTCCGCGATCTTGTCCGCGGTCAGGGCGGCCCGGGGGATCTCGATCATGGTCCCGACCATGTACTCGACCTTGCGGCCCTGCTCCTCGAACACCCGCTGGGCCACGCGGTGGACCATGTCCACCATGACCTTCAGCTCCTTCGCCTCGGACACCAGCGGGATCATGATCTCGGGCAGCACGTGGATGCCGGCCCGCTCCACGTTCACCGCCGCGGTCAGGATGGCCCGGACCTGCATCTCGTAGATCTCGGGGTGCACGATGCCCAGGCGGCAGCCGCGCAGGCCCAGCATGGGGTTGAACTCATGCAGGGCCTGGGACCGGGCCCGGATGGTCTCCGGGTCACGGCCGATGGCCTTCGACACCATCTCGACCTCCTCCTCGTCGCGGGGGAGGAACTCGTGCAGCGGCGGATCGAGCAGGCGGATGGTCACCGGGAGCCCGCGCATGGCCTCGAAGAGCCCCTCGAAGTCGGAGCGCTGCATGGGCTCGAGCCGGGCCAGGGCGGCCCGCCGGCCGGCCTCGCCGTCGGACAGGATCATCTCGCGCATGACGTTGATGCGGTCCGGGAGGAAGAACATGTGCTCCGTGCGGCACAGCCCGATGCCCTCGGCCCCGAAGCGCCGGGCCTGCTGGGCGTCGGCCGGGGTGTCGGCGTTGGTGCGGACCTTGAGGGTGCGGATCTCGTCCACCCAGCCCATGAGCTCGTCGAACTCCTGGGAGCCACCGGCCTGCACCGTGGCCACCTCGCCCAGCATCACCTCACCGGTGGCGCCGTCGATGGTCACCATGTCGTCGTGCTTGATCCGGTTGCCGCGGGCCACGAAGGTCTCGGCCTCGTAGTCGATGTTCAGCTCGCCGCAGCCCACCACGCAGGGGCGGCCCATGCCGCGGGCCACCACCGCCGCGTGGGAGGTCATGCCGCCGCGGGACGTCAAGATGCCTTGCGCGTAGTGCATGCCGGAGACGTCCTCGGGGGAGGTCTCGATGCGGACCAGGATGACCCGCTCGCCCTTCTTGCCCCGCTCCTCGGCCTCCTCGGAGTTGAACACCACGCGGCCGGTGGCCGCGCCGGGGGACGCGGGCAGGCCCTTGGCCACCACCTGGCGGTTCGCCGCCGGGTCGAGCATCGGGTGCAGGAGCTGGTCGACCTGGGCGGGCGACACGCGCATCACCGCCTCGGGCTTGTCGATGAGGCCCTCGTGGACCATGTCGACCGCCATCTTCACCGCGGCCCGGGCGGTGCGCTTCCCGTTGCGGGTCTGCAACAGGTACAGCTTGCCCTGCTGGATGGTGAACTCCAGGTCCTGCATGTCCTTGAAGTGGGTCTCGAGCTTCAGCCGGATGGCGTCGAGCTCCTTGTAGACCTCGGGCATCTCGGTCTGCAGGGTCGGGCCCGACTCGCCGCCGCTGTCGTTGATCGGCTGCGGGGTCCGGATGCCGGCCACCACGTCCTCGCCCTGGGCGTTGTTGAGGTACTCGCCGAAGAAGCGCTTCACGCCGTCGTTCGGGTCGCGGGTGAACGCAACGCCGGTTGCACAGCCGTCACCCAGGTTACCGAACACCATGGCCTGCACGTTGACCGCGGTGCCGATGTCGCCGGGGATGCCGTTGAGGTGCCGGTAGGCCTGCGCGCGGGGGTTCTGCCAGGAGCGGAACACCGCCCGCACCGCCTCGAAGAGCTGGGCCCACGGATCCTGCGGGAACTCGTGCGGGGTGAGCTGCTTGATGAGGCCCTTGTACTCGTCGGCCAGCTCGGACAGCGCCTGCGCGTCCAGCTGGTTGTCGAGCTCGACCTCGCGGCTGCGCTTCTTGTTCGCGATCGCGACCTCGAAGGGATCCACCGCGTGCTTCGACTCGGGCTTCATGCCCAGCACCACGTCGCCGAACATCGCCACGAGGCGGCGGTAGCTGTCGTAGGCGAAGCGCGCGTCGCCGCTCTTCTCGGCCAGGCCCTTCACCACCACGTCGGTGAGGCCGAGGTTGAGGACGGTGTCCATCATGCCGGGCATCGAGAACTTGGCGCCCGAGCGCACCGACACCAGGAGCGGGTTGGACGGGTCGCCGAACTTCGCACCCAACAGCGCCTCCATCTGCCCCACCGCGGTGCGGATCTCGTCCTCGAGCCCGCTCGGTAGCTGCCCGCCCTGCTCGTAGTAGGCAGTGCAGACCTCGGTGGTGATGGTGAACCCTGGGGGTACCGGCAGTCCCAGGTTGGTCATCTCGGCCAGACCGGCGCCCTTGCCGCCGAGGAGGCCCTTCATGGACCCGGTGCCATCGGCCTTGCCATCACCAAAGAAATAGACGCGCTTGTTCGACATCTCGAGGTTCCTTCCAGGGTGCGTCGCCGCGCCTCTCGGGGGCTCGCTTCTCCCGAGCGGCGGGGTAGCACGGGGTCATTCACGCGGCAATATCAAGCCCTTGGCCCAAATGGGGGTCCCGGGGGCATGCGCGCGCAAGGTCCCGGTGTTGTTGACCCGGTGGCGATTTACGCCCCGCCGACAGTGCGCATCATGCTGGCACATGAAGAACCCTGGCTTGGCCGCTGTCCTCTCCTTCCTGCTCCCGGGCGTGGGGCAGATCTACAACGGGTATTTCCTCCGGGGCCTGTTCTGGCTGGTCGTCACGCCCGGCCTCTGGATTGGCACCGGGGGCGTCCTGGGCTGGGTCTGCCACCTCGCTTCGTCCTACACCGCCTACAAGAAGGCGGAGGAGCTCAACGAGGGTGCCTACATGGCCCTACCCTACACCAGCTGACCCCCCGCGCGCCGCGACCGCGAGTTGCGGTAACCTGGGGATGTTGATGGGGCGTCCGACGCCCCGGAGGTGCCGATGAAGCTCCTGAGCCCGAAGCTGCCCGAGCGCATCCTGAAGCGACTGTCCAAGCACCCGATGGCGGTGCTTGGCGTCGCCACCCTCGGCCTCAAGGTCGGCCGCGACGCCGCGAACCTGAAGCAGGGCAAGATCGACTCCCCCGAGTTCCGAAAGCGCACCGGCGGCCACGTCGGCAGCGTGGGCCTCGGCGCGGCGGGCAGCTACGCGGGCCTGACCCTCGGCGTGTTCCTCAGCCCGGTCCCGGTGCTCGGGGGCCTGCTCGGCGGCTTCGCCGGCGGCGCCCTGGGCGAGCTGCTCGGCGACAAGCTCGGCCAGGGCGCGGTGAGGAAGGCCGAGCAGCTCATGAAGAAGAGCGACGCGCCCGCGGCCGAGGCCACCGAGGCCGAGGCCGGTGAGGCCGAGCCCGACGAGCCCGGGATGGAGCCCCCGCCGCGTCGGAGCCTGTGATGCCGAAGCTCCCCCCCATCCCCCCCTGGGTCATCGAGCGCCTGAAGAGCCCCATGGCCACCGCGGCGGCCCTGGCCCTCGGCGTGAAGGTGGGCCAGGAGACCTACCGCCTCGCCTCCGGCGACATCAGCATGGAGGAGTTCAAGAAGCGGGCGGGCGTCCACGTGGGCACCCTCACCGGGAGCGTGGTGGGCGCGGTGGCCGGCGCCACCGTCGGGCGCTTCATCCCCGGGGTCGGCGCGGTGATGGGCGCGTTCGGCGGCGGCATGCTCGGCCAGATGGCCGGTCAACATGCCTTGCGCAAGAGCGCCGACACCCTCGAGGCCCGGGTCGCGAAGCGCGGCGAGGCGCAAGACGACCTGCAGTCCGACGAAGAGGCCGAGGGCGAAGTGCAGGTCGCATTGAACCCGCTGGAGCTCCCGCGCCGCGATCTGTAGGCTGCGGCCACCGTGGCCGAGCGCGACACCTTCACCGCCCTGGACTGGATCGCCGCGGTCCTCGCCGGCCTGCTCGCGCTGGGCCTGTTCCTCTTCCCCGTGATCGTGATCCCGCCCTGGCGGAGCATGCTGGCAGAGCTCGGCGGCGCGGTGCCGGGCCTCACTCAGCTGGCGCTCACCCCGTGGTTCGCGCCCGCGCACGGGTTGGTGGCGGTGGTGCTCTTGGGTATGGGCGCGCGGGGTCGCCTGACCCGGCGCCGCGCCGCGGTGGTGGCGGCGTTCTTCTGGGGGGCGGCCGCGCTCGCCGCGAATATCACCGCGCTCTACCTGCCGATCTTCCAGCTCTCAGGGACCATCGAAAGGTGATGGGAGCCCGACTCGTGTAGGGTGGCGCGATGGACGGCGCACCAACGCGCGGGGACATCACGGCGGCCCTGGACGCGTGGCGACAAGGCCAACCGGGGGCGCTGGAGGACCTCATCCCTCTCGTGTTCCACGAGCTCCGCGCCCTGGCGCGTCGCCAGCTGGCGCGCGAGCGGCCCGACCACACGCTGGCTCCCACCGCCGTGGTCCACGAGGTCTACCTGAGGTTGATGCGGCAGCCGCCACCGCCCATCCAGGATCGTCAGCACTTCTTCGCGCTGACCGCGCGCTTGATGCGTCGCATCCTCATCGAACACGGGCGCGCACGGAGCGCGGCGAAGCGCGGGCGGGGCCAGCGCGCCGAGCTTCGGGAGGATGACCACCTCGAGGCCGATAGCGTGGACCTCGACCTCGCGCTGAGCGTCCAGCGCGCGGTGGACGCCCTCGCGGAGCGCGACCCCGACCTCGCGCAGCTGGTGACGCTTCGCTACCTGGTCGGCCTGAGCGTGCCCGAGGTCGCCCTGGCCCTCGAGCTCTCGACCGCGACGGTGGAGCGGCGATGGGCCCTCGCGCGCCGTCGCCTGCGAGAGGCGCTGGCCTCGATCAACGAGCCCAGCCACTCGAGGCCAGCGGCAAACACGCCTCGGGAACCTCGCGCTCGCGTGCCTCGGAGCTGACGAGGCGCTCACGCGCTGCCCGCGTGATGGGTGCGTCCGGACCGAGCTGCTCGAGCGCCTCCGCAGCCGCCGAGCGCAGGAGACGTTGCCCGACCCCGAGGTCGCCGCTCGCGACGAGCGCCTCACCGAGGAGGCTCTCGCACTCCGCGCGTCGCATCCCGCTCGCCGTAGGTGACGCGTCGTAGGTATAGAGCGCAGAGCGCAAGACCGCCTTCGCGTCCGCCAGACGCCCCGCGGTGAGGTAGGCTCGCCCCAGCTCGGTCTGGCCCTCCGCCTCGACCTTCGGGCTCCCCCGAACATCGGCGTCGATCTCGAGGGCCTGCATGGCGCGCTGCTCGGCCGCGTCGAGGTCCCCCATCGCGGAGTAGGTCCGCGCCATCCGCACCAGGAGGTCTGCCGTGGCCAGGTCCCGGCGCGGATCCAGGCCCTGCTCCAGGAACACGGCCAGCGCACGCGACTGCAGCTCGAGCGCCTGATCGAGCTCACCTCGCTCCCTGAGCACATCGCCCAGGATCATCCGATGGGCCTGGAGCTGCCCGTGCCCCTCCGGCAGGCTGGCCTGCGATACCTCGACCGCGTGCGAGAGGAGCCCCTGGGCCTCATCCAGCGCCCCGACCGTGGCCAACACCAGGCCCAGGTTGCCCTCCACCGCCGCCACGTCGTTGTGGGCGACGCCGTGGAGCTTGCGGAGGACGGCGAGCGACTCACGATAGCGCTCCACCGCAGCATCATGTCGACCGAGGTCCCAGAGCACCGCGCCGAGTCCGTTCAGGGTCTCGGCCCGCTCCTGACTCTCGGGGCCGAACGTCCTCGTCTTCTCGACGAGGAGCGCCTCGAGCTCCAAGAGCGCCTCCTCGCCCCGCCCCGCCGACGCCCGCAGGTGTGCCAGCCGCTCACGACCGCGCAGGACCTCGAGCTCGTCCACGCCGTGGCTCTGCGCCCGAAGCAGCGCGACCCGCTCCGAGAGCGCCGCTGCCTTGGTCACCGCTCCGATCTCTGCGTAAGCGCTCACCAGCATCTCGGCCATCAGGAGCCGCTCCTCGAGGTCCGGTGACAGCGCCGCCAGATCCTCCGACGCGCCATCCAAGAACACGAGGGCGGCGGCCCGCTCCTCGCCACGGAGCTCGTTCCGGAGGGTCCGTAAGAGCGAGAGGGTGAGCGACTTCACCCGTGCCGAGTGGGCTCGCTCCCTCACCAGGGACCTGGACTGCAGCTCCACCTGCATCGCGAGGGCTCCCGCCACGATCCCCGCGGCACCTACGACGGCCAACGCGCGCCGATGGCGGATCACCTGGTGCGCGACTCGATACCCCAAGCCCGACCCACGTGCTCGAACCGGCCGGCCCTCCATCGCCCTTCGGACGTCGTCCGCGAGGGCCTCCGCAGTTGCATACCGGGCCTCAGGAGGCTTCCTCAGCGCCCTGAGGACCACCTGATCGAGGTCGCGCCGCAGCCGCCGCTCCGCCACGGGCAGAACGGAGACGCGACTGGGCAGGGGAGGTATCACATCGCAGACCACCGCCCGCACCGCGGCCTCGCCCGCCGTCGGGTCGACCTCGTAGGGCCGACGGCCACAGATGAGCTCGTAGAGGACCAGGCCGAGCGAATAGACATCCGATGCCGGCCCCGCCGGGGCCCCTGCGAGCTGCTCCGGGCTCGCATACTGCGGGGTCAGGGGCTGCCGACCGTGATGGGTCAGGGTGGAGTCGTCGCTTGGGGCGAGGAGCTTGGCGATACCGAAGTCCAGGAGTTTCAAGCGTCCAGCAACATCGACGAGGATGTTGGCGGGCTTGATGTCTCGATGGATCACCGCGCTCCCGTGCGCAAACGCCACCGCAGCACAGAGTTCGAGGAAGAGTCGGAGCCGCTCCGGGATGGATAGGCAACCTTCCTTGCAGTACCGATCGAGCCGCTGCCCCTCGATGTACTCCATCGCGATGAAGGGGAGCCCACGCTCTGTGGTGCCGCCGTCCAGGAGCGCAGCGATGTTCGGGTGGCGGAGGTCGGCGAGGATCTGGCGCTCGCGACGGATGCGCGCCAACGCCTCCGCGGAGTCCAGGCCCGAGCGGAGCACCTTGATGGCCACCCGTCCCCGGTACACACCGTCGTCGCGAAACGCGCGCCAGACCTCGCCGGCCCCACCTCGCCCCACCACGGTCTCCAAGACGTAGGGCCCCAGGCGGTGCCCCTCACCCGGTGCCCCCACGTCTGGGCGCAACAAGACCTGCTCCAGATCGCTGAGGGGCCCGGTGGTCAACGCGAGGAGATCTCTGAGCGCCTCCATGACATCGGAGGGCTCTCGCAGGGCAGCGAGGTACGCAGCCTGATCCGCATGAGGCCTCGAAGCCAGCTCGAGGAACAGCGCGTTGGCGCGCCGCCACGCCGCCGCTCCGGCGTTCGCGTTCCCCTCATCTTCGCTGATGGTGTTTGCGCCCGCTTCACGCATTGGGAGTCGGAGGACACCACTATGCATCACAAACCGATCGTCATGACCATGGCCGCCGCGCTCCTCGCTACTCTGATGGCGTGCGGCGCAGAGACAGACTACACCGGCGCCAACGAGGTGGAGACCGCGGAGGATACCGCGGCGCTGACGAGGACCGGCGAGCCCATCACACCGGTGAACGACCCGGAGTGCGCTTGGGGCGCGACCGACCCCGTGAGCGGCGCGAGCGGACTCGACGACCCGAGCACGCAGGCGTCGTGCACGAACAGCAACTGCTACAGCAACGGGGCGATCCAGTTCGGCTGCGGCGGGTCGTGCACCCACAAGCACTGTGGTTGCAGCACCCAGACCGTCTGCTGCGACGGGGTCTGTAGCGTCCAGTACATCTGTCGCTGGGGCTCCTGCCACAACGGCTGCTGACCCCCCCCGCGGCTGCGCCCGCCCTTCGCCTGCGCCGCCTCAGGGCTCGATGAGGAGCGTGCTGCTGTCCACCTCTTTCGAGTCCACCACCACATCCAAGGTGGCCTTGCTCATGTCCGCCAGGTCGCTGCTGCTGAAGCCGAGCCCGGTGACCTTGATGGTGGCCCCGCGCTTGAGGTCGGTGCCCAGGTCGAGCTCGAAGGTCTTGGTGGGGCCTGACTCGTACGTGACCGTGAGACGGGGCTCGCTCATCGTGAGCGGCGCATCGGTGGAGATGGCGAGGTAGAGGTTGTAGACGCTGAGGGCGCAGGTCGGGCAGGTGTGGTCCGCCGGCTGCGGGAACACCCACGGCACGCTCTCGTTTGCGTAGAACTGGCGCAGCGGGCAGTAGACCCCGCCGTCGGGGCCACCCGAGTCCACTGAGTAGATTATCCCCACGCAAGGCGGACGCACGTGAGGGTGCACCGCGGTCGAGGCGTCGACCACGGTGGCGGTGATGCCGGAGGTGTCGATCCGCCCCGGCCGTGCATCCCGCCCGCCCGGGAGCGCCTGACATTGGGGCGTGCCGCCGCAGTACGGGCTGGGGCCGCACGCCGCCCTCACGCTGCCGCAGACCGACAGCCGACGCTGGGCTGTGTTGGGGCGTCCGGTGAGCCAAAAGTCTGCGCCCCGGGTCAGGCCCGCGCCGCCGTCGTACAGGGTCTGCATGACGTCGGCCGGCGCGGCCGTGGGCTGGTAGGCCCACACGATCCCGGCGATGGCCGAGGCCACCGCGGCGCTGACCGAGGTCCCGGAGTAGGTGCGGGTGTAGGCCGTGCTCGGCCCGGACGGGTAGCCCACCACCGCGTGGTGAGCGGGCGCGACCAAGCGGGGTACGCCCCCCGGTCGCGAGAGGGCGTACGGCTTGTCCCGACCGTCCACGCCCCCCACCGCGTGGAGCAGCGGCTGGTACGGGGTGACTGCGGTGCGCATGGCGCTGACGCCATAGTCGGCCGAGCAACGCCCCGCGAGCGGCGCCGGCTTCTCCTCCCAGCCGCCCGGGAACATCGGCCCCTCCGCCTCGCCCCCGGAGTCGTTGCCAGCGGCCGCGATCACCAGTCCGCCCGAGCACACCACCTGGTTGATGGCGGAGTAGACCGCGTGAGCGGGGTTGTCGTCCGTGATACCGGTCCACGTACTCCCGCTGAAGGCGCCGCCACCGGTCTCGGGATCCCAGCCCACGCTGAGGTTGATGATGATGTTCTGGTTCGCGGAGGCAGCGGCCGCGGCCTCGTACCCCTCCAAGATCGCGATGGCCAGGTCGCTCTGGTAGCCGAAGGTCCCGCCCGCAGAGTCCTCCACCGGCCCGATGGCCGACTGCCGGAGCCCGAGGGCAAGTTGGCTTGCGACCTGGGTCAGACAGAGGCCGGAAGCGCAACCCAACTGGCGGATGATCTGCCCCATGGCGAAGCCGTGCTCTACCAGCCCGTGCGCGGGGTCGGGGAAGCCGGTGTCCGGGGAGCTGTCCACCACCACCACCTTGGTGGGCTCACCGCTGACCTCGCCCGGGAACGTCTGGAGCGCCTCCACCTGCGCCCCGAACGCGGCGGCCAGCTGCGGCGCGGCCCGGACCTCGTATGGGTGAGGCGAGAGCGGCACCACGACATGACAGTCCGGGTCCAGCCAATCGGCGGGGGCGAGCCCGCTCATCGATGGGAGCCCCGTCATGTCGGGGGCCCCGGGCCCGCTCCACGTGTACAGGCAGTAGTCGTGCAGCTCCGGCGAGTTCTGGGGCGGGAACACGGACGGTGGAAAGAGCGGGCCGCCGTTCCAGTTGGGATTGGGGGCTACCGGGCACCCGGTCGCCGAGTCCGGCGGCAGCAGGATCCCCACCTGACGGCCGGGCGGGCACGCGTCCGCCTTCGGGATGGGATCCACGACGCAGATACCACCGCCGCACGAGGTGGAGATGAGGGCCTGGCTGGAGGTCTCCGTCTGGGGCGGGGCCTCCGTCGGGGGCGAGCCGACGCACGCGGGGAGCAAGAGGAGGAGCGCAGAGAAGGTCAACCGAGACATTGAAGAGGTGCTATGCGGACCGCGGAGCTTTTCTGACACGGCGCCGAAGATAGCCCGCCGATTGGCGCGGTCGAAGCCGCGCCTCAAGGGCAATCATCCACCTCTTCGCGCGGACGCGCTCTGGCGCTGCACCCATGAGATATGACGCCACGGCACCAGTTCTGACGGCCGATGTTGGCAAATCCTGGCGTCCCGGCCCGGCGTGCCGTTCCCATCAGGGGGACACGACCCGAAACGCGGCCCAGTCGGCGCTCGGGTCCCTTGCCATGAGGTCGAGCTGAGCCCTCCGGAGGGCCTCGGCCAGGTCGTGGGCCCCCGGCTGGTGTACTGCCATGGTGATGGCCCGGGCCACCTCGTCGCGCACCGGTCGCGCCGTGGCCAAGACCTCCCGCGCCCCACGCACCACGAACGCCCGCGCCAATCCCAGGTCCTGGGAGGCCAGCGCGCTGGTCTGGGCGGTCTCGCAGCCCGACAGGATCACCCGAGCGGGCACCGAGGGGAGGGTCAGGATGTCGCCCACCGACAACGCGCCCGCTCCGGCGAGAGGCAGGACGCTCTGCCAGCCGTCGGTGCCGCGGTAGTGACCGTGGCCGGCGTAGTGGAAGGTCCCCCCCGTCTTCAAGGCGGCCAGGAGCGAGCGACGACTCGCGGCCCGGCCCTCGAGCAGGATCGGGGCGTGCCCCTGCTCTTGCAGGAACGCTTGCAGGGTCCGTCCCTCGTCCCGGGCCGCAGGGAGATCGCCGCTCGGATCCGCGGCGATGACGACGCCCGCGGTGGCGGTGGTGGCCTGACCGAGCGCCCCGCTCCCGACCCCGTAGCGCACCGCCCTGCCCTCCACCAACGGCGCGCCGCGCCACGGGAGCGCGTGCAGATCCAGGGCAGAGAGCCAGCCCTCGGTCACGAAGCGCACGCTCGGGGCCGCCTCGAGCTCAGCCTCGAAGGGCCCGAACAGCGCGGTCGCCAGGGCCGCCTGGTCCTCGAGCGGCCCCGCGAGGGGGATCCTGGCCACCCGGTCCGGCCCCGAACCGGTGGCGAACCCGAGGACCCCCGGCCCCAAGGGCCGAAACCCGATGGTGAGCCCGGCCGGCGCCGACGCCTCGCTCGCTGGTGCCACCGCCGCGACCCGCGCGAGCTCGTCCAGAGCATCCATCAGCGCGGTCTCTACGTGCCGCCGCTGGCGGTCGTGCGCCGATGCCCGAGACGCCGCCACCCCCCACCCCTCACCCATCAGCGCCTCCAGCTCGTCGCGCAGCGCGAGGTAGCGGGCGGTGGCCACTTCCCACCGCCTCCGCGCCTCGCCCCCGAGCGCGGCGACCCTGGACTGCTGCTCGAGACCGACGAGGACCCGAGCGCGGCTTCGAGCCAGCGCAGCCACGACCTCGCCCGGCGCGGGTAGCGTCAACAGGAGCTCGAGCTGGCCTTCGAGATCCGCCTCCCGGAGCGCGGCGAAGCGCCCACGCCCTGGGCCAACGGAGATCGTGAGGAGCTGGGTGTCCAGCAGCCGCTCCGCCTCGGCGAAGGCCGCGAGCGCGCCGCGAAGGTCGCGCTGCGCCCGGAGTGCCTCGGCCCGACCGACCGCGGCGCGAAGCCGGCCGTCCGGAGACGCGGCCGCGACAGCCAGCGCTTCGAGGCTCCGGTAGACCTTCAGGGCGGTTCGAGGCCGCCCCTCGCGCACCGCGAGCTGGCCCTCGAGGTCCGTTGCCCACAGCTGCAGGGGTACCGGCAGGCGTCCAGCGCCCCTGGCCTGTCCCAGGTAGGCCCGAGCCCCGTCGGTGTCCCCGACCTGGAGGTTGAACAGGGCCAGGTTCACCAGCGTATTCATCGCTCGTTCCGGCCGCGGACAGGCGACCGTCCACAGCTCCAGCGCCTCTCGAGCTGGTGGTTCAGGATCGACTCCGGAAGAGATCCGGAGCGCACGCTGCATATACGCAACCCAGCTTGCTTGATCCAACATTAGCGCCTGCGAGCAGGCGTCCCGAGGGCGATCGGGTCGCACTCGCCAGGCGTCCAGGACTGCTTGCGCCGCCTCTGTCATCCCGAGGTTCGCGAAGACAGCGACCTCTTCTTGGCCCACCGCCCACGCGGTCGCGCTGAGTCCCAGGCGGTCCGCGCCCCGAGCCGCGCGCTCGAAGTGCTGAATTGCACCTCGCTGGTCGCCGGTCTCGGCCGACAGGATCCCGAGGTTGTGATCCCGGTGCACCGCGCCCGAGGCGACGAGCTCGAGCTCACCTGCATCGAGCCCCTGCAGGGTCGACCAGGCCAGGCCCAGGTCCCGGGTCATGACGATCGCCACATAGGCCATCGAGAGCAGCTCGTTCACGTGCTTGGAGACCAGGCCGGCCTCGGCGCCCTCCTCGGCCGCGCGGGCCCGCTGCCTTAGAGCCTCGGGCCCGTCTCCCCGGGCGCCGGCGAGCCGGGCTCGGACGCGGGCCACGTCCGAGCGCCCCCGGGCGTCCAGCGTCTGCTCCGGCAGGGCGTCGAGGAGACGAGCGGCCTCGTCGAGCCGGCCGTCGGTGTACGCGTCGGAGGCGGCCTTCACGCGGGCGTCCCAGGGGCGCGGGGCGAGCTGGAGGGCCCAGCGATCCACGCCCCGGCGGCGGGCGAGCACCTCGACCCGCTGCGCCCGGGCCGGCACCACCACGTGGGCGACGCGCCCGCCCTGCACCGGCGCCCACGCGGTCGTGCGCGTCGGCGGCGCGGTGGCGGTCGAGGTGACCTGCACCTCGAGGTCGGCGTCGGGCTCGGCGTCGACCCACAGGACGAGGTCGGTCGCGCCCTCGAGCTCACACGTCGGGCCGCGCCGGACCTCGGCGCAGCCGGCGAACTCCACCTTGCGGATCAGCGCCTCGTGGGGCTCTGGAGCGGCGGGACGGGGGGCTTCACGGCAGCCCAGCAGGGTCAGGCTGGCCCCCAGGAGGGCCAGGATCTGGCGGCGCCCCTTCACCGGCGGGGCGGACCTCAACACGGAGCACGGCCGCCTGCCAACCCTCCCCCGCCCCCTCACGCCGCGCGCGGTCGGGCTCCAGGTTCATCAGCGCCGCGCGAGCCACCACCACCACCAACTCCACCGTGCCGCGCTCGAGCCCGGTGATCGCCCGGCCGGTACCGACCCACCGGAACGCGCCGTCGGCCGAGCGCTCCGGCGCAAGATGTACACGCCGAGCGCCGTCGGGGGTGACGACCCACAGGATCGCGGCGACCCCGCCCGCCACTGGGAGCTCGGGCCGGAGCACGATCGCGAGCTCCGAGTCCGCGCGCAGCGTAGTCGCGCGGGCCGCGTCCGCGCTGCGCCAGGCCGCGTCCTCGACCCGCGCCTCGACCTGGTAGTGAGGGAGCGGCGCGATGGGCGGGGCGGTGACCCGGGCCAACAGGAGCGCCCCCGCCGCCGCGGCCAGCCCCGCCGCTGCCGCCCACAGACGCGGCCGAGGCCGGGGCATCGGGCGGACCTCACGACGCACCTCGCCCAGGATCTGCGCGGTGGTCGAGGCAGACAGAGGTGCGGCCAGCCGCAGTATCTCGGCCAGCTCGGGATCCGACGCGGCGTCCGCCTCGAGCGCGGCGCGCTCAGCCGGTGGCAATGTGCCTTGCACGAGGCGCTCGACCCGGGGATCCAGGCCCTGCTCGTCGGTCCTCAGCGCGCGCACGATCGCGTCCTCCAGCGGATCATCATCCATCGAGGGCCTCTTCACCCATGATCTCGGTCCGCAGCTCCCGGAGCAAGCGACGCAGCCGGCTGCGCCACGCGTAGAGCGCGTCCACCGAGGTCCCGGTGCGGGCCGAGACCTCCTGCACCGGCTGCTCCTCCACCAACAGGAGCTGGAAGTACTGGCGCCCCTGGGGGCTCAGGCGCTCCCGCAGCCGCTCCGACAGGGCCCGGAGCACGTCGCGGGACTCCAGGCGGGTCTCCACGCTCTCGGCCTCGCCCCCGAGGAACACGAGGGTGGTGTCCAGGGTCGGATCCTCGGTCCACGGGTTGCGCCGACCGGTGCGCATCCGCATCGCGACCTCGCGCTCCGCGAGGAAGCCCACGAAGTTCGAGAAGGACAGCCCGCGGGTCGGATCCCAGCTGGTGAGCGCCTTGCCGCGGTGGGCGAAGAGCGCCGCGAAGGCCTCCTGCACGAGGTCCTCGAGATCGACGCGCAGGTCGCGCCCCCGGGCCTCCCCGCGGCGACGCAGGACGGCCCGGAGCACGCGGACGTGCACCACCGGCTGGATCGCCGCGAGCAGGCGCTGCAGCTCCGCGTCGTCGCCCGCCAGCGCCGCCGTCACGCAGCGGTGGATCTCATCGGCGGCGGCGGAGTCGAGGTCCAGGCGGCGCTCGGGCATGGCAGAGGGCACGTCCACAGAGGTATGCGGGGCAGCCTTCGAGTCTGACAGCGCTCGCGCTCTTTTCACGCTGAGCGCTACGCGCCCGGCTCACCGCCCCCGCGCTCGGGGCACGGGGGGCGGAGCGCGGCGCCCATGAGGCGGCCGAGCTCCTTCTCCATCAGGGTGCGCAGGTGGAAGGCGTCGGGGTCGCCCTCCGGGAACACCACCACGTGGATCAGGGTCATGAGGCTGGTGAGCACCACGTAGGGGAGCGGCTCCACCTCGGGATCGAAGCGCCCGTCCTGCTGGCCGCGGCGGATCTCTTCGGCCAGCTGCTCGACCCACGGCCACACCAGCTGCCCCATGGTGTTCACCGCCTCGCGCTCGGGCGAGATGATGTCGCGCATGACGTAGCGCGCGGCGTGGGGCTGGTTGCGCAGGAAGTCGAGGAGCGGGGCGAGGCGCGAGGCCATCTCACCCCCCCGCACCGCTGCGCCCAGGAGCACCGGCAAGAGCTCCTTCCACTGGTCCGCCACCGTCTCGAGCACCGCGCGGTGGAGCTCCTCCTTGCTGGAGAAGTGGTAGAGCAGGCGCTGCTTGCTGATGCCGACCTCGTCGGCGATCTGCTGGACGGTGGTGGCGCGGAAGCCCTGGTCGGCGAAGAGCTTGAGGCTCGCCTCGACGATGCGCTGGCGCAACAGATCGCCCTTGGTGACTCGACCCGCCATCCCGTCGGGGCAGGGTTTGGCACCTGAGGCCCGCCAGGTCAACGACAAGCGGCCGAGGTGAGGGCGGGCAAGCCCCCTTGCGTCACACCGCCTCGAGGTGGAAGCGCCGGCCGTAGGCGTGCCCGGAGCGGTCCTTCTCGACCTCCACCTGGATGTGGTGGGCCCGCCGGGTCAGGTGCAGCTTCAGGGCCGCGCCCTGGACCCGCTGGGCCGCGGGGGGCTCGAGCACCAGCAAGGTGCTGACCTGGGCCCCCTCGGAGGCGGTCTGCAGGCGCCGGGCCCGGGCCGCGTCGAGGTGGGCGTCCAGGCCGCTCACCACCACCATGGGGAAGGCGCCGGTGTCGATGATCTGCTCCGCCGCGTAGGCCCCCTTCTCGCCCGCCCCCTGCACCATCAACAGGCGCCCCAGATCCACCCCCTGGGCCTCGAGCGCGGGCGGATAGACCAGCCCCGCCGCGTCCACCCAGGCCACCGGGCGGCTCTGGCGGGTCTGCTGGGCCAGGGCCTGGGCGGCCAGGGTCAGGCGGCCCGAGCCGAATTGACCGGTGACCACCGTGAGGGCACCCTTCGGGAAGCCGCCGTTCAGTATCTGGTCCAGCCCCTCGGACCCGGTGGCGAGGCCTTCGCGGGTCCCCAGGAAGGGCGCCTTCGCACGTAGATACGCGCGCAGGGCCTGCACGTCGCTTCGCGCCGTCTGAACCACGCTTGACATGATACTGCTTCGATGTTCAGTATTCAAGCCGCACCCCTGAACGGAGTGCTGAGCCCTCGCCGCGGGTTGGGGGAGGTGGGATGTCGCTGTTGTACTTCGCCTACGGCTCCAACCTGGATGAAGGCCAGATGCGGTGGCGCTGCCCCACCGCACAGCCCCATGGCCCCGCCCTCCTCCCCGAGCACCGCCTGGTCTTCGCCGGGGTGTCGCGAACCTGGAGCGGGGGCGGCTGCGCCACCGTCCTCCCCGCCCCCGGCCGCCTCGTGCCCGGGTTCCTGTACCGCCTCGGTGGGGACGAGCTGGCCGACCTCGACCGCCACGAGGGCAACTACCGGCGGGAGCGCCTCACCGTGCACCACCCCGGGGGCGAGGCGCTCGCGGCGTGGGTCTACATCCGCAAGCGGAGCGAGCCCCGGCGCGCCCCCAGCCCGGCCTACCTGGCCCAGATGGCCCACGCCTACGGGCGCCTGGGCTACGATCTCGAGGCGCTGTTGGCCGCGCTCCCCGACGAGGTGGCCCCGCGGCGCCCCTCACCCCTGCCCCGCTCTTCGCAAGCCTGATTGCACAGTCGCCATCCGGCGCGGGTCCTCGCCATTCTTGGTCGCCTGGCGAGGATCCGCGCCGGCTCTCAGTCGCCGGGGCGGAACACCAGGGGGTACTTGAAGCGCATCTCCCCGTCCTCGGGCTTCGAGAACCGCATGCGCTCGAGCTCATCCACCAGGCAGCGCTCCAGCCCGGGCTGCGCCTGCCCCTTCGCGTGGGCCGCGGCCCGGGTCACCTGGCCTTCGGAGCCCACCGTGATCTCCAGGCTCACCATCCCCGACCACCCCGGCGCGTGCTGCTGGCGGCACTCCCGCGCCGCGCCCTGGTGCTGCTTCATGACCTGCAGGAAGCTCTTGCTCGTCAGCGGGCCCGAGGGGGGCTTCGGCGCGAGCAGGTCGCGCAGCCGCGTTCGGGGCTTCGCGGCCGGGGTGAGCGCGGGCGCGGGCATCGCGGCCAGGCTCACGTCCCCGCCCGCCCCGTCCACGCAGCGAAAGCCGGTGCTCTCGTGCCGCTCGGTGGGGTTCCCGTGGCTGCGGAAGGCCACCCGCGCCGCGTCGGGCAGGGTGCTCCAGCCGCCGCCCCGGGTCGAGCGCAGGCCACCTTGCGTGAACCACGAGGCGCTCCACTCCACCACGTTCCCGATCATGTCCTCGGCCCCGAAGGGCGAGGCGCCGGCCGGGAAGCTCCCCACCGGGGCGGTGCCGTAGAAGCCGTCGTCGTAGCCCTCGGCCACGAACCAGCGGGGCTGGGCGCGCTTGGCCGCCTCGTCCGCGATGTTGGCCAGCTTCTTCGTCCGGTAGGCCTCTGCGCCCCAGGGATAGGTGCGGCCGTCGGTGCCCCGCGCCGCCTTCTCCCACTCCGCCTCGGTCGGCAGGCGGCCTTGCGCCCAGCGGCAGTAGGCGTCGGCCTGGCCCCAGTCCACGCAGTTGACGGGGTGCTGCTCGCGCCCCGCCTTGCCCCAGTTGCAGGCCCACGCCCACTCCGCGCGGTCGAGCCCCTCCCAGTGGGGCAGCTCCAGACCCGCGGCCGAGCACGCCCCCGCCTCGACGCAGCCTCCGTAGTCGGCCACCGTCACCTCGCGGCGGTCGATCCGGAACTCGGCGAGGGTCGCGTCGCGGACCAGCGGATCCTCGGACCGGCACGCGCGGTCCTTCGCGGGATCACAGCCGAAGCGAAAGCGCCCCTCGGGCACCACCACCCGATCGATCCTGGGCCGGGGCGGCGCCTTTGGCGCAACCGTGCTTGCCGCGGGCACCTTGCCGGTCAGCTTGCCGAGGGCCGCATCGAGCGAGGCGAGCACCCCCTCCGCGTCACAACCGCCCTTGGCGGTGCCCGCCGCCTCCTGGGTGGCCTTGGCGAGGTCGTACAGCTTCAGGGTGACCAGGCAGCTGTTGCCGAAGCGGGTCACCGCGCCGGCCAGGCTCTTCTCCGCCGCGAGCTCCTTGCCGATCTCGATCTGGCAGGACTCGTCGTAGCAGGCCTTGTAGGACTCCGCCTTCTGCCGGTTCAGCGCCGCCTTCAGCTCCGTCCGGGGGATCACCTGGTAGCGCTTCGACTCCGCCAGCGAGGCCTCCACGTAGTCCATCAGCCCATCCAGGTCGGCCGAGCCCAGCGTGGTGCCCTTCGCCTCGAGCGCGAAGACCGCCACCACCGGCGCCTCCGCCCAGGCCACGGCCGGGGTCATCGCCACGAGCCACACCAGCCACTTCACGCGCGCCATCCCGCCCAATTGAGACGCTCCCGGCCGAAGATGCAAGGGTGAGCGCCGGCATTGCTTTTCACTTGTGCCGGTAGACGGCCGGGCCTACGGTCTTGGCGCTGACCCGCGGGGTGGTGGCCACCAGGCTGCCTGAGATCAAACCCGCTGAACCTGAACCGGGTAATGCCGGCGGAGGGACGGGTGGCTCGAGACTCCCCCGCCGTGGGTGCGCGCCTCGACCAGACCGTCCGGGTCTGGAGGCGCGGTGTATCGAGGGCGGATCCATTCCATCCTGATCGTGGTCCTGGGCGGCGTCGTCGCGCCGTCCGCCCGCGCCGCCTTCGACGAGTTCGCCGACGGGTACTCCCCCAAGCACTTCGAGCTCGCCGCCCAGGACATGCACCTGACCCTGAAGGGCGAGGTGGAGCTGGAGCTCCACGATCTCCAGGGTCGGGGCGGCCCCGGCTACGACAGCGTCACCGACACCCGCACCCTGGGCACCCGCAGCCCCTTCGTCGAGATCGACACCTTCTGGCTGGCCCCGCGGCTCACCTTCCAGAACGGGCTGGCCGTCTACTCGATCCTCGAGTTCACCCAGCGCGGGGCGGGGGTCACCGCGGTGTGGTTCGACGGGCGCGCGCGCCTGCCCCAGGTGCTCGAGCACCACCTCGAGGTCGGCTTCCACACCCCCTTCGTGAAGATCGACCGGCGCACCGAGCGCTACCCGCTCATCGCCACCGCCTACTGGCGCGAGCCCGAGGTCCACGTGGTCTACGAGGGGCGCTGGCTCCTCGACGAGTCCCAGCCCGGCCCGGTGGCGCTCGAGCTCGGCCTCTCCGCCGCGTTCATGCGCCCCCTCGCCTTCGCCTCGGTGCAGGACGCGAGCTCCCACAAGGGCACCCTCAACATCGTGGGCTACGGCGCGGCCCGCCCGTTCTCGGGGAACGCGCCGGTGTGGGGGGCCAAGCTGCACGCCGAGGCCTACGGCGCCTACGCCACCGCCTTCGGGTACATCGGCAAGCTGGCCTCCGAGGGCGGCACCGACGACCTGAGGAACAACTTCGGCAACTACGCCGAGCTCCCCGGCGCCGACGCCGACGCGCTCGACCGGACCTTCCACTGGTTCGGGGGGCGGGTGGGCTACGACGGCCACGGCCTGCACGCGGTGGTCGAGGCGATCGCCTCGCAAGAGAGCCTGCTCAGGCGCTGGGGCGCGTACGCCCAGGCCTCCTACGAGGTGCACGTGTTCGAGGACACCTCGATGTTCCACACCGTGGAGCCGGTGCTCCGCTACGAGGTGTACCGGATCCTGGACTCCACCGTCGTCGGCACCGGCGGCCAGGCCCTGCGCAGCCCCGCCCCGAGCCAGGCGGTGACCTGGGACCACGACGTCTTCACCGCCGGCCTGGTGCTGGTGGTGTACCGGAGCATCGTCCGCGTGCGGGTCGAGTACGCGGTGCTCTGGGAGAAGAACGGGGTGCCCGCGCTGGGCCTCCCGGACGAGCCCATTCGCAACAACGAGCTGCTCGTGCAGCTGGAGGTGCGCTTCTGAGCCCCGGAGGCCTGAGCGCGAGGAGACATATGATGAAGCAGATTCTGCTTGGCGCCCTGGTGCTCGCGGCGATCGGTGGCTGCGGGAGCGACACCACCACCCCGAACAACAACAACACCGACACCCCTTATCGGCCCCACCACGCCCAGACCCTGCTCTTCGGCACCAACGACAACGCGGAGGTGGTGAAGGTGATCCCGCACTCCAGCCGGGCGATCGTGGTCGCGTCGAAGGCGCGGAAGGTCACCTTGCTCGAGGTGACGACGGGGGGCCTGGACGAGCTGCGGAGCAAGACCCTCTTCCCCGAGGACACCACCGAGAGCGAGCTGACCCACGTCGCGATCTCCGACGACGGCACCTGGGCGGTGCTCACCCGCACCAAGATCGAGAAGGACGCCGACGGCGCCACCACTGACTGCGCGGGGAGCCTGGTGTTCATCAACACGATGGACGACGCGGGCTTCGGCACCGTGCTGACCGAGGTGCCGGTGGGCCCGATGCCCGACGGGGCGGACGTGTCCCCCGACGGCAAGTGGGTGGTGAGCGCGAACGAGCGCGACGTGGTGTGGGGCAAGTGCGAGGGCGTGGAGGGCCTCGAGGGCCCCTCCGTCTCCTTCGTGGACGTCTCCGACGGTCCCGCCGCCGCGATCGAGGTGAAGCGGGTGATGATGGCCGAGAACCTGGATCGAGAGCCCGAGCAGGTGGTGTTCAGCGAGGACTCCGACATGGTGGTGGTCACGCTGCAGGACTCCCACGAGGTGCTCTTCCTCGACCGCCTCGCGGCGCTCGTGGCCGCGGACCCCACCGAGGCGATCGGCAAGGTGGTGGCCCTGCCCAAGAACCTCATCGACCAGGACGCGTGGCCGGACGGGGTGGCGGGCGTCGAGGACGGCACCGGCCGGGAGATCTTCATCGTGGCCGGTGAGGCCAACGACACCCTGACCATCCTGGACGACGAGGGCACGGTGCTCCACACCATCTTCGTCACCGACGCCGACGTCCCGGCCGACTTCCCTCGGGACGGCTCCTGGGGCCCGCTGTTCCGGCCGGACTCGGTCACCGCGTACCACCGCGGCGGCAGGAGCTACGTGGCGGCGAGCCTGAAGGCATCGGGCGCGGTGGGGATCTGGGACGTCACCGATCCCACCGCCCCGGTGAAGGTGGTGGTGGAGAAGGTCGGCAAGAACGACACCGCCACCCGGGACGAGGAGAGCACCCTGGGCACCGAGGGCATCTCGGCCAGCCACGAGCTGGGCTTCATCCTGACCGCCAACGAAGGCGAGTCCTCGGTGAGCCTGCTCCTGCCCTGACCGCCTCACCCGTTTCACAAATCTGAGGGTCCTCGGGTCCCCACCCCCCGTTCCCTCAGGCCTGCGCGCTGGCCCGCGAAGTGCTTCGATGTGAGGGCATGAAGACCCGCGCCCTCCTCTCCCTCGCCTGCGCCGCCGCCCTCCCCCTGGCCGCCTGCGGCGACGACGCCATCCCGGATCCGCCCGGCCGCATGGTGCGCTCCAGCCTGGAGCGCGAGCAGAACCCCAGCGTCCCACCTGCCGACGCGGCGGATCTGGTGGCCGGCAACACCGCCTTCGCGGTCGACATGTTCCACCAGCTCCGGGCGGCGGACGAGAACCTCTTCTTCTCGCCCCACAGCATCTCGATCGCGCTCGCCATGACCTACGCCGGCGCCCGCACCGAGACCGAGCTGCAGATGGCGGACGCCCTCGACTTCCGGCTCCCGCAAGCTCGCCTGCACCCCGCCTTCGACCAGCTCGACCTCGCCCTCGGCAGCCGCGGGCAGGGGGCGAGCGGCAAGGACGGCCAGCCCTTCCGGCTCCGCATCGCCAACGCGCTCTTCGGCCAGGAGGGCTACGCGTTCCTGCCGGACTACCTCGACACCCTCGCCCTGAACTACGGCGCCGGGCTGTCGCTCTTCGACTTCACCACCGAGGCCGAGTCCGCGCGTCAGGCCATCAACGGCTGGGTCGAGGACGCCACCGAGGGCCGCATCCCTGAGCTGCTGGCCGAGGGCGTCATCACCCCGCAGACCGTGCTCGTCTTGACCAACGCGGTGTACTTCAACGCGTCGTGGGCCAACCCGTTCGAGCCGAGCGCCACCCAGGCCGGCACCTTCCACGCCCCCGCCGGCGACATCAGCGCGCAGATGATGCGGGGGACCGAGGAGATGCTGTACGGCGCGGGCGCGGGCTACCAGGCGGTGGGCATCCCGTACGACGGCGACGAGCTCGACATGGTGGTGGTCCTGCCCGACCAGGGCGGCTTCGACGACTTCGCGGTCGACCTCGACGGCGCGGGGCTGCAGGCGATCTTCGCCGGGCTCCAGGGCGCGTCGGTGAACCTGACCCTGCCCAGGTTCGAGCTCCGCTCGAAGGCCGAGCTCGTGCCGGCCTTCAAGGCCCTCGGCATGGTCGACGCGTTCGGCGACGCCGACTTCTCGGGCATGGACGGTACCCGGAGCCTCTTCATCCAAGAGATCGTGCACGAGGCCTTCGTGGCGGTGGACGAGGCCGGCACCGAGGCGGCCGCCGCGACCGCGGTGGTGGTGGGCCGGACCAGCGCGCCGGCCGAGCAGGCCACGGTGGTGGTGGACCGCCCCTTCCTCGTGTTCATCCGCGACCGGGCCACCGGCGCGGTGGTGTTCGCCGGTCAGATCGTCAACCCGTCCTGACGTCTAGGGCCGAGCCCAAAAAAGAAGAGCGGGCTCCAGCATGCGCTGGAGCCCGCTCGACGAGCCATCCTAACGGAGCGGTGAACCGACTACAGACGGTCCTTCAGGGCCTTCGCGGGCTTGAAGCCCACGGTCTTCGAGGCCTTGATCTTGATCGTCTCGCCGGTCTGGGGGTTGCGGCCGGTGCGCGCCTTGCGCTTGCGCACCTCGAAGGAGCCGAAGCCCGCGTACGAGAACTTGCCGTTCTTCTTGATGGCGCCGCCCACGGTCTCGAACACGGCCTCCACCACCTCAGAGACCTGCTTCTTGGTCAGGTCGGGGCTCTGCTTCGCGATGGCGTCCAGCAACTCAGCCTTGGTCATGTCTGTCTCCTCCTCGTGCGCGCGCGTTTGGAGGGCGCTGTCGCGCAACGGGGAAAGGCTTAAGCCCGGCCCCCGGCACTGTCAAGCGAGACCCCAACATCTCGGGGGCCCCCAAAGACCGCACCCCAACCGGTGGGGCTCCGTCGGAAACCGCGTCAGGACGGGCTCTGCGCGGGTCAAGGTCTCGGAAATCCTTGATGTTCCGGCCTCTGAGGCACCCTCGGCAAGCCAGCTTGCCGGCTCCGGACCCCGCCGTCCGCGCCAGGAAAAAAATGCATCGGCGCGAGCCAGCGAGGCGGCAAAACCGCGCCGCTGTGGGCTCTGGGGCACCCCACCACCCGCTCGCCCGACGCCCGCCGAGGGCCCGGCGCGGCGCCCGGGATCGCCCAGGGCCCGGCGCCAGGCCTCCGCGCTCACGATCCGCGCCGGCCCGACGCGCCCGCGCACGCACAAGATTCGAAAGCCAGCTTGCGAAGAGCAAAACCAATGATGTCGCGATCTTGTCGCTCGAAGCGGCCACCGCGCAGGGGCGGCGCGCGCCGCCCCGACGGCGGCCCCACGGCGCGCGGGGGGATCGATCCGGCTACTCGATGCGCAGGCGCTGCCCCACCTGGAGCACCGCGCCCGCCGCGAGACGGTTCGCGCGCCGCAGCCCCTCCACCGTCACCCCGTAGCGCTCGGCGATGGACCACAGCGACTCACCGGGCCGCACGGTGTGCGAGACCCCGCGGCGCGGCGGGCGGCGCGACGCGGACGGCGACCCGCTGGACGCGCTGGACGCGGCGCGGCCGCGCCCCGCGTAGATCTTGATCGCCTGCCCCACCTGCAGCCGGTTGGAGCGCCAAAGCCCGTTCCAGAGGCGGAGCTTCTTGAGGCTCACCCGGTACCGCTGGGCGATGCGCCACAGGGAGTCGCCGGGGCGCACGCGGTGGACCAACACCTGCTGCCCGTCCGGGCTGTGCACCCCGCCGCGGAAGCGGTGCGGGTCGGGGGCCTCGATCGGCACCTCGTGCGCGATCAGGTAGGGCACCGGCACCACCAGCTCGCCCGCCTCGAGCGGGCCGTCCACCGGCACGCCGTTGAAGCGCGCGATCTCCGCCGCCGAGGTGCGGTAACGCGCGGCGATGGTCTCGAGGGTGTCCCTGGTGCCGACCTCCGCGTAGCGATAGGTCATGCGACGCGCAGGGTTGATGCGCGCGAGGCCCTCCGTGCAAGCGGTCGCGGTGCCCTCCGGCACCCGCACCCCGTACGTGCGCCCGGGCGGCGTGACGCGGCAGCGCAGCTCCGGGTTGAGGCGGTCGAGGCGCTCCACGTCGTCGAGGCCGCAGGCCTCGGCGAGGCTGTCGAGGTCCACCGCCACCGTCACCGTGAGCACCTCCCAGGTGAGCGGCGGCAGGTAGGCCACGGCCTCGAAGCCGTGGCGCTCGGGCTGCTTCGAGATGCGCGCGGCGGCGAGGAGCTTCGGCACGTAGTTCTTGGTCTCGCGGCGCAGGCGCCAGCCCTCGGCGATGCGCCAGAAGTCGGCCACCCCGGTCTTTCGGATCGCCGACTTCACCCGCCCGGGGCCCGCGTTGTAGGCGGCCATGGCGAGGTGCCAGTCCCCGAAGATGCCGTAGAGATCCGAGAGGTAGCGCGCCGCGGCGTGCGTGGCCTTCTCGAAGTCCCGCCGCTCGTCCACCCAGAAGCCCACCTCGAGCCCGTAGCGCCGCGCGGTGAAGGGCATGAACTGCCACGGCCCCGCGGCGTGGGCCCACGAGTAGGCGCGCGGCGAGAAGCCGCTCTCGATCATCGACAGGAAGACCAGATCCTTCGGCACCCCATACTGCTCGAGGATCGGCCAGAACACCGGCACGTAGCGGGTGGAGCGCCCGAGCCACCGCTCGAAGGACGCGCGGCCCCGCCCGGTGAGGAAGTCCACCCAGCGATCCACCCGAGGGTCGTCGGGCATCGGCAGGTCGAAGGTGACGGTGCCGGTGACGGCCAGGATCGGCGGCACCACGTGCTCCCCTGCCACCAGGGGTTCGTCCGGCTCGTCCACCAGGGCGAGGCCGTCGCCCTCGCCGGTGGTCGAGGTGCCGACCTCGACCTGGGGCCACTGCCCCTCGAGGTCGTCCGCCGCGGCCACCTCGGGCGGGGTGAAGAAGACCTGATCGGGGGGCTCGGGCGACGCCACCACTACGGGCGGCGCGGGGTGCCCCCAGCGCACGCCAGCGCAGCCGCTCAGCGCGACGAGGGCGATGACCGCGATGGGCCTAGCCGCCACTGAGCTCGTGCCCCGGTCCGGTGATCTTCTTGAGGTACGTCTCGTACTCGAAGCCGTCGCTGTGCTCCGGCACGTGGCAATACGACTTGCACGTCTCGGCCGTCGTGGTGAGCTGGATGCTGGTGCTGTCCTCGTCCTCCACGTGGATCGAGCCCGGGCCGTGGCAGTTCTCGCAGCCCACGTCCTCGAAGCCGCCCACGTCCTGGAGGCGGCAGACCCCGCCGGGCCGCTCGTAGCCCACCATGTGGCACCCGACGCACGTGAGGTCGTAGTGCTTGCCGTCCTTCTGGAGGGTGGCCCAGGCCTTGGCATGCTTGGTCTCCTTCCAGAACGCGTAGGCCTCCTCGTGGCACTCCACACACTTCGCGGTGCCGACGAAGCGCGGGGTGTCCTTGTCCTTCGTGGCACACTTCGCGACGTCGCCGCGGCTGAGGTTCATCTTCTGCAGCTCCTGGTAGTAGCCCACCAGCAGCTCCTTCATCGGCTCCGAGCCCGGGACGTCGACCGTGAGGGGGATGAGATCCACCCGCACGTGGGGCTTGGCGAGCGGGGCCTCCGCCACCTCGGGGGTAGACGCGGTGAGCCGCGCGATCTGCGCCCGCAGCGCCTTCACCGCGTCGGCCTTGGCCGGATCCTGCTCCATCGCCGCGATCTGCACCTTCAGCGCATCAGCCCTCTTGGCCGCCATCGTGCGGCGCTGCCGGGCCTGCGCGCCGGCGTCGTCCATCACCAGCGGCCGGGGTGGTGCCTCGGCCCCGAAGGCGAAGCGGATGCGCCCGAGCCGCTGGCCCTGGCTCCCCGCCTCCACGATCAGCACGCCGTCCTGCATGCGCGGCGCGGCGGGCTCGCGCTCGATCGGGGTGCCGGGGGCGCGCACGATGATGTCCACCCCGGGCACGAGGCGCGCGAGCTCCGACGCGCCCGCCTCGCCCACGTGGGCGAGCACCACCACGACCTCGGCCCCCGCCTCGCGGAGCACCTTCACCTCGGAGCTCAGGGAGGGCACGTACTCGATCACCGTGACCTCCTTGCTCGCCGCCGCCACCTGCTCCGGCGTGGCCACCCCGGTGATGCCGATCTTGATCCCGCCCAGCGTCCGCACGAAGGAGCGCGCGATCTCGGGGCCGCCGGTCATCGGCCGCACGTTGGCCGACACCAGGGGCACCGCGCCCTCCTGCTGAAGCATGCGCAGGTGCAAGGCGCCCTCCGCCAGATCCGCCTCCGCCACGTTGATCGCCAGCGCGCCCATCTGCCGGAACGCCCGGGCGAGCACGTGGGACTTCAGCACGTGCTGGGGCCGCGTCACGTCGGTGAGCCCCACCACCGGGAAGAAGAGGTTGCCCGCGTCCACCAGGCCGTGGGGCACCTCGCTCTTCTCCACCACCTGCGCCATGCGCTGGATACCCCCGAGGGGCTCGGTGGTGCAGCCGCACGGCTCGACGTAGCCGTCGACCTCGGTGGTGAAGAACAGCTCCGCCACCCGCTCGGGCTGCCAGCCCACCGGCCGCGGCGTGGCGGCGGCCTGGGGCGCGGCGCGGTCGCCGTTCTTGCACGCCGAGGGCGCGGCGAGCGCGGCGCTGGTCAGGATGATCAGGGATACTCGGCTCATGGGCTCGGGCCTTGGAGGCGGGCGCATGTTCCCGCGCCCCTCTTCAAACCGTCAAACCCCTTGTCAGAATCCCCCAAACCCGTCATCCGGGGTTCGCCATGAGGTGCGCCCCCCTCCTCGCCGTCGCCCTCGTCGCCGCCGGATGCCGGGTCGAGGTCGGGCCCCCGGAGGCCCGCCAGACCGCCGCCGCCGCCCACGGGCCCTCCGGGACGGTCATGGTCTACACCTCCATGTACCGGGAGGTCATCGACGCGGTGAAGCCCACCCTGGCCGAGGCCCTCCCCGGGGTCGAGGTGAAGTGGCTCCAGGGCGGGAGCGAGAAGCTGGCCACCCGGCTGGACGCGGAGCTCGCGGCCGGCGCCCCCCAGGCCGACCTCGTCCTCACCTCGGACCCCCTGTGGTACGAGCGCCTCCGTCGAGAGGGGCACCTGTTGCCCTATGCAAGCCTGCCTGCGCTCCGGCTGCGGCGTGACCTGATCCACCCCACCGGGGCGTACCTGACCTCCCGGCTCTCCACCATGGTCATCGCCTACAACTCACGCCTCGTCTCCGAGGACGAGGCACCCCGCACCTTCGCCGCCCTCTTCGACGACAGGTGGGCCGGCAAGGTGACCTGCCCCGACCCCCTGGCCTCGGGCACCGCGTTCAGCACCCTCGCCCAGCTGCTGCACCACGAGGGCCCGGGGCTCCTCGCGCGCATGAAGGCGGCGAAGCTGGTGGCGTCGGGCGGCAACTCCAGCGCCTTCACCCGGCTCGAGTCGGGGGAGCACCAGGTCGGCTTCGTGCTCCTCGAGAACGTGCTCGCGGCCCGGGCCAAGGGCTCCCCGGTGGCCTACCGCATCCCCGATGAGGGCGCGGTGCCGGTGCCCGGGCCCCTCGCCATCCTGAAGGCGGGCCCCAACCCCGAGGCGGCGAAGGCGGTCTACGACCTGATCCTCTCCGAGCCGGTGCAGCGGGCCATCGTGGCCGCCCACATGCACGGGGTGTTCGAGGATCTCCCGCCCCCCGACGACGCGCCCGACCTCACCCACGTCCTCGACACCCGCTACCGCTTCACCCCGGAGTTCGTCGACGCAACGGTGGAAGAAGCGCAAGCCATCCGGCAGCGCTTCGCGGAGGCGATGGGGGCGCCGTGAGGGGTCGACTCGCGCGCGTCCCCTGGTCGTGGCTCCTGATCGGGGGCCTCACCGCGGGGGCCCTGATCGCCTTCGCCTTCGCCCCCCTCGCCCTGGTGCTGAAGGAGGCGGGGCGCGGGCGCTTTCAGTGGCTCTTCCACGAGCTGTCGGAGCCCGGCACCCGGGTGGCGTTCCTCAACACCCTCGCGATGTCCGCCCTGGTGACCGCGGTGGCGGTGCCGGCCGGCGCCGCCCTGGCCTGGCTCCTCGAGCGCACCGACGTGTTCGCCACCGAGCGCGTCCGCACCCGCTTCTCGGCGTTGTTCGCGGTGCCCCTGGCGGTGCCTCCATACCTTCTGGCGATGGCGTGGGCCCTGCTCGGCAACGGGCGCAACGGCCTCTTGAACCGGCTGGGGGCGGGCGCGTGGATCGACCTGTACGGCCTCGACGGCACGGTGCTGGTGCTCGCGACCTCCGCCTACCCCTTCGTCATGCTCACCGCGCAGGCCAACCTGCGCCGGGCGGATCCCTCCCTCGAGGAGGCCGCGCGGGTGAGCGGCGCCGGTCCGTGGGGGGTGCTGAAGACGGTGACCCTCCCCCTGATGCTCCCCGCCCTCGCCGCCTCGGCCGGGCTGGTCTTCGTGTTCGCCACCGCCGCGTTCGGCGTCCCGTACCTGTTGGGGTCGGTGGCGGAGCCGCCGGTCTACGTCCTCACCACCCGCATCTTCCAGTACATCTCCCTCGGCGGCGCGGACATGCTCTCCCGGGCCTCCGCCCTCGCCCTGGTGCTCCTGTCGACCTCCCTGGCCGCCCAGTCCTTCGCAAGCTGGATTGCCCGCCGCCGCTCCACCGTCCAGGTCGGCGGCAAGGCGGCCCGCCCCGCGCTGCTCCGCCTCGGGCGGGTCCGCCCCTTCGCGCAGGCTGGCCTGCTCGTGGGGGCGGCGCTCTTCATCTTGCTCCCGCTCGGCACCATCGTGTGGACCTCGGTCGCCCGCTCCTTCGCGGATCCCTTCGATCCCACCCTCGCCCACTGGCGTGAGGTGCTGGCTCGAGAGGAGACCGCGCGGGCCTTCGCCCACTCGGTGCTCCTCGCCCTCGGCGCGGGCGCCCTGGTGGCGGTGCTCGGCCTGGTGGTGGCGCGCCTGTCCAAGCAGTTCGGGCGCCCGGGGGCGGTGCTCGCCGCGATGGCCGCCTCGCCCTACGCGGTGCCGGGCACGGTGCTCGCGATCGGCCTGCTCCTCGCCTTCGCCTACGAGTACCGCCTCATCGTGCTCGACACCGTGACCTTCGCCCTCTACCTCCCCGGCACCCTGGGCCTGCTCCTGGTGGCCTACGCGGTGAAGTACATGGCGTTCGGGGTGCGGGGGGCGCGGGCGGCGCTGGATCAGATCCACCCCTCGCTCGAGGAGGCGGCCCGCACCAGCGGCGCGGGCCCCCTGAAGAGCGCGGTGGACGTGGTGCTGCCCCTGGTCTCGCCCGCGGTGGGCGCCGCGTTCCTGATCGTGGCCCTTCCCTGCCTGTCGGAGCTCACGATGAGCGTGCTCTTGTTCGGCGCGGGCACCGAGACCGCGGGCACCTTGCTGTTCGAGCTCCAGAGCTACGCGGATCCGCCGGCGGCCGCGGTGGTGGCCACCATGGTGGTGGCGGTGGCGGTGGCCGGTGACAGCCTCGCGCGGCGCCTGCAACGCCGGGCCGAGGGGAGGATGCCCCCGGGATGAGCGACGTCGGACTCTCCATCGAGGCGCTGCACAAGCGCTTCGGCGACAACCACGTGGTCCGCGGCCTGGACCTCACCCTGGCCCGGGGCGAGATCGTGGCCCTGTTGGGCCCCTCGGGCTGCGGCAAGACCACCGCCCTCCGGATGGTGGCGGGGCTGGAGTCCCCGGACTCCGGCGCAATCCAGATTGCAGGCCACGAGGTCTTCAGCGCCGGCACCAACCTGCCGCCCGAGCGGCGCCAGGTGGGGATGGTGTTCCAGTCCTACGCGGTGTGGCCCCACCGAACGGTGCGGGACAACGTGGCGTATCCGCTGACCCTGAAGCGGGATCGCGCGGCGGCGACGAAGGCGGACGAGGCGCTGGCCCTGGTGAAGCTCCCGGGCATCGGGGCCCGCTACCCCGACACCCTCTCGGGCGGGCAGCAGCAGCGGGTGGCCCTCGCGCGGGCCCTGGTGGCCCACCCCGAGCTCCTCCTGTTCGACGAGCCCCTCTCGAACCTCGACGCCAAGCTCCGGGAGGAGATGCGGCACGAGATCCGCCAGCTGGCGAAGGCGGTCGGCATCACCTCCCTCTACGTGACCCACGATCAGCCGGAGGCCTTCGCGGTGAGCGACCGGGTGGCGGTGGTGCTCGAGGGCGTCATCGCCCAGCTCGCGCCGCCGGCCGAGCTCTACGCCGCCCCCGCCGACCTGCGGGTGGCCCGCTTCGTGGGGCGGCTGTCGCTCCTGTCGGGAGCGGAGCGGGTGGCCGAGGACCGGGTGCGCCTCGGCGACCTCGAGGTCCCCGCCACCTTCGCCCCCGGGGTCACCGCGGGCGTGGTCGGGGTGCGGCCGGAGGCGGTGCACCTGGTGGGGGAGGCGCAACCTGGCCTGCAGTGCGAGGTGAAGCGGGCCACCTTCCTGGGTGAGCGCACCGAGGTGAGCCTCGAGACCGAGCACGGCGAGCTGCGGGCCGACGTGCTGCCGGAGCGGGGGGTCCGGCAGGGTGACCTGCTCCGGATCAGCCTGAGCTCGGCCCGGGTCTACGCCGAGCGCTAGTCGGCCATTCCGGTCGCCACAACCGCCTATTTCGCCCACCGCCCCAAAACCGACCGGTCGCGCAGCCCTGTGCGCGAGCGCGCGCGCACCCAGCCGAAGTTGGAGGTCAGCGGCACGGAGCCCTGCGCCGCCTCACGAAGGTCGTGTGCGGTCGTCGAGCTTCGACTTCGCAGCGTCGCCTGGGACGGCGAGGGCTCGCGGCTGAGCGCGCGCGCGGACGAGTTCATCGTCCAGGCCATGGTCTTCTTGTAGGCGCCGGAGGTTGAAAGCCATGTTGCGGAGTATCTCGATCTCGAAGCGCGTCGCGGTGCTGGTCTCGATCATCCTCGGGTTCGTCCTGTGCACGAGCGCGGCCTTCATGTGGACCATCAGCCACGTCTCGGAGCGGGCCCAGAGCCAGGCGAGCGAGGCGGTGGAGGCGGAGGTCCGGGCCAAGCTGCAGGTCGCCACCCACGGCCTGGCGGAGGCGCTGGGGCGCGCGGTGGCGGCGGCGCCGTCTCCTGAGGCGGCCGAGCAGACCGCGCGCAGCCTCATCGAGTCCGTGCGGTTCGAGGCCGACCGCTCCGGGTACTTCTTCATCTACCGCGGCACCACCGTGGTGACGGTGCCCCCGAAGCCCGAGCTCACCGGCAAGGACCTCGCGGACGTGAAGGACGAGAACGGCGTCCGCTTCGTGGCCGAGCTCGCGGCGAACGCGAAGAAGGGCGGCGGGTTCGTCAACTACGTGTTCCCGAAGCCTGGGGCGGGCCCGACGCCGAAGGTGGGCTACGCGGAGATGGTCCCGGGCACCGACATGTGGATCGGGACCGGCGTCTACCTCGACAACCTCGAGGGCCTGCGGACGTCGGTCCGCGCGGAGCTGGCCGCGATGACCGCGCGGTCCCTGACCTGGGTCGCGGCCCTGTTCGGCCTGACCCTCGTGCTCCTCGTGCTCCCGCTCTCGATCCGCATCGCCCGGAGCATCGTCGTCCCGCTCCGCGGCGCCCGCGACGCCATGCGGAACATCGCCACCGGCGAGGGCGACCTGACCCAGCGGCTGGACGACGCAGGCACGGACGAGCTCGCCGAGCTCGCCGCGGCCTTCAACACCTTCCTCGGGAGCCTGCAGCAGATCGTGCATCAGCTCAGCACCTCCTCGGGCGAGCTGGCCTCCTCCGCCGAGTCGCTCACCGACTCGTCCCAGCGGATGGCCGACTCCGCGCATCGGATCCAAGCCCACACCGAGACGACCACCGGCGCGATGGGCGACGTGCGCGGGCGGATCGCGACCCTCGCGTCGGGGGCCGCGACGACGTCGAGCGAGGTCCACCACGTCGCGTCCACCACCCACCAGCTCTCGAGCAACACCCAGGAGGTGGAGCGGAGCGCCCACGAGGTCACCGCGCGCATCGACTCGGTGGCGGTGGCGATGGAGGAGCTGAGCGCCTCCTTCAAGGAGGTGGCCCGGAGCTCGGCGGAGTCCGCCCACGCCAGCCGCTCCAGCCAGGACCGGGTGGCCGCCGCGAGCGAGCACATGCAGGAGCTCCGGCGGGCCGCGGCCAACGTCGGCAAGGTGGTGGAGCTGATCAACGCGGTGGCCAACCAGACCAACCTGCTGGCGCTGAACGCCACCATCGAGGCGGCGAGCGCCGGTGAGGCGGGTCGTGGCTTCGCGGTGGTGGCGAGCGAGGTCAAGGCGCTGGCGCTCCAGACCTCCAAGGCCACCGAGGAGATCGGCCGTCAGGTGATCGAGATGCGGACCCTCGCGGACGACAGCGGCACCATGATGGATGACATCCGGGAGCTCTCGCTCGAGGTGAACCGGCTCAACGACACCATCGCCGCCGCGGCGGAGGAGCAGACCGTCACCCTGCAGGAGCTGGCCATGAACCTGGGCACCGGCGCCCAGGCGGTGCAGGCGATCAGCCACGGGGTCTCCGAGATCACGCAGGGGGTGTCGCGCCTCGCCGGGAGCAGCGCTCAGCTCGCTCGAGGGGTGGAGGTGGCCGCGGACGCGTCCCACGCGGCGGAGGAGTTCACCACTCGCGCCGCCAACGACCTGGAGGAGCTGGCGAGCGAGACCCACCGCGCGGTGGAGGTCATCGAGGGCGTGGACGGGATCGCCCGCTCGGTCCGCTCGCAGTCGGAGGGCATCCGCGCGATCGTGGGGCGCTTCCGAGCTTGAGCTAGGGGGCCTCGGCTCCCGCCGTCGTCGCGGTGCTCGTGCCCAGGCGCTCGGGGTGCCCGAGCTCTTCGAGGCGCGCCGCCACCACCTTCGCGATCTCCCGGTTCACCTCCTCGTTGTAGTGCCCGTTCGGCTTGTAGAGGCTCTTGGGGTCGCGCCCCTTGGCCATCTCGATGAGGTGCGGCCCGAAGTCGATGTAGTCGTAGCCCGCCTCGTCGAGGCGGCGCAGCAGGCCCTGGTGCGGCCAGGCGCCGGTGCGCTCGTAGCGCGCGATGTCGAAGTGGATCGGGAAGATGATGAGGAGCGGGTACTGGTTCAGCGACTTCGCCTTCGCCACGAAGCTCTTCATGATCCCGAAGGTGATCTCGGTGCCGTGGAGGGGGTGCCCCTCGTCGTAGAACTGCAGGTACGGATCCTCGCGCTCGAGGAGCGCCTTGATGCGGTAGTCGCCGAGCGAGCGCAGGAGCGAGAGGGTGTACGGGAACTCGAAGCGCCGCGCCCCGGCCGGGCCGCCGGGGTAGAAGGGCTCGTGCTCGGGGGCGAGCTGCGGGTCGGCGCTGCCCATGAGCCGGTCCATCTCGGCCTTGGTGTAGCTGGGGAGGGGCACCAGCTCGATCTCGCCGCCGGCGCCGAGGATGAAGCGCGGCTTCAGCGCCCAGTCGAGCGAACCCACCACGAGGTCGCGGTCCTGGGTCAGGATGCGCACCACGTTCTCGGTCATGTGCCCGAGCATCACCACCTTCTGAGGCCCGGTGGTGCCGAGCTTCAGGTAGCGCAGGTAGCCCTGGTCGGTGCCATAGCCGCCCTGCCCGAAGTTGGCCACGCGGCACCCGAGCAGGCGCGAGAGCTGGTTCGGCCACTTGTCCTCGAAGTCCACCTCGCCGCCCTCGGTGAAGGAGTCGCCGAACGCGGTGATGCAGTTGGGGTGCACCTTCGGATCCGGGAACGCGGGGGAGGGCTTGGCGCCGGTCTCGTCGTAGTCCTTGGTCCCGAACTGCGCCTCGTAGGGCCACCCGAGCACCGGGTCGCGGAGCTTCATGTACTCCTCGTAGCTCCGACCGCCCTCGTGGGGCCTCGGCACCCGATAGATGCGCTTCCTGGACTGCAGGAACTTGCCCACCCCGAAGGACAGGCCGTCGATCACCAACAGCATCAGGAGCAGGACCACCAGGCCCGGCGCCGCCTTCCGCACGCTCATTCTCCAGCTCCTCCCGGCGCGTCCGCCGTCCACCAGCGCGGGTGCGCCGCGCTCCAACCCACCAGGGCTCGATACTTGGGGCTGTCGCCCATCAATGACTCCAGCGCGCCCCAGCTGCCGTAGCGCCCGTACGCGGTGACGTCGACGTAGTGCACGAAGAGGGTGCCCCCCTGGGACTTCCAGGTGTCGAGGAGGCGCTCGTAGAGCACCCCCATGCCAGGGTCCCGGTTCATCGCGAGCAAGAGGCCTTGCACGTCCTTGTCCTTGCGGAGCGCGTCGTCGTGGGTGACCACGTGCTGCCCGCCCTCGTACGCCACCAGCTGCAGGCCGCGCTTCTTCGCCACCTTCGCGTGGTACTCGGTGTCCGAGCGGATCTGTACGAGATCCACCGGCTTCGCCTGGAGGCGGGTGGCGGTGTCCAGCTCCGCCAGGGCCTTCTTCACCCCCTCCGCGCCCTCCTTGGCCCACGCCCGCATCTGCTCGGCGTTGGGCGCGTTGCCGAAGTCGGCGCCCAGGTACGCGGTGATCGCGTAGGTGTCGATCCCGTGCTTGGCGCAGGGCGCCCCGGACCACAGCGGGCAGTCGAGGAGCCACGCCTCGCGGCCCCGCCCCGCGGTGTGGGTCGCGACCACGCAGCGCACGCGCTGGGTCTGGCCCTTGAAGACCTCGCCCTTCACCACGTCACACATCTGGGCCGCCCGCATCCCCGTGTACTGGCCGTAGGCGTTCCCGGGCGCCGCCTCCCACATCCGCGTCAACAGGTGCCGCAGCACCGGCTCCTCGCCGTGCCGCTTGGTCGCGCTCGCGAGCGCCTTGCCGAGCTTCGCCTGCAAGGCGTCCTGCTTCACCGCTTGGAGGTCATAGGGGACCTTGTAGCGATCCAGCTTGTCGAGGTTGGGCTTGGGCGCGCCGCGCTCCAGCTCGGCCAGGGCCTTCTTCAGCGCGCTCCTGTCGCGCCACAGGTACCGCCCTGCCCCATTGGCGTACTGCGCCTGCGGGAAGCCCCAGTTCCAGACCTCGTTCGAGTACTCGAAGCGCGCCACCAGGTGGGGCTTCAGCTGCTCGCGCACGACCTCGGCGAAGCGGCGCACGTACTCGTCGTCGGCGCGGTGCGGGATGTTGAACCAGGGGTCGGCGTCGAGCCGGTTGGCGAGCGCGACCATCACCTCGACGGGCACCCCCTTGTAGGACCACGTGAGATCCTCCACCCGCGGACGCCGGTCCCAGGTCGCCTGCTGGCCCTGGTTGGTCTTCATCCAGTCCATGAAGCGCAGGGTCGAGAACGGCACCAGCTTGTCGAGCCACAGCGGGTTGAAGCGCTCACCCTGGGTATAGGCGGCGACGAACTCCTCCGGCACCACCTCCATGTCGCGCAGGTGATCTTGCGGGTTGGTCTCGGTGAGGATGATCGAGAAGAAGTGCTTGTCGTCGCCCGGGTCCGCGAGCTCCACGTGGTCGAACCA
The DNA here is from genome assembly GCA_020632995.1 of Deltaproteobacteria bacterium. GTDB lineage: Bacteria > Myxococcota > Kuafuiibacteriia > Kuafuiibacteriales > Kuafuiibacteriaceae > JACKEN01. Next base: position 83,948 of record JACKEN010000019.1, read on the forward strand.
GCCGTTCACCCCGTCGCCGATGCGCCGGGCGTTGCCGTGGTAGCGCACGCTGCCCTTGCCCTTCCACCGCACGAAGAAGCGCCGAAAGGGCATCTCTTTCTGCTCGATCGCGAGCAGGAGCTCCGCGCTCTGGTCGGGCTCGAGATGGACCACCCAGCCGTGCTCGTCGAGCTCGGCCGGGCCGCCCTCACCCCACTTCGCGCCCTGCCGATGGATGGTCCACGGGCGGGCCTGCTTCACCAGATTCAGGAACGGGAGCTCGGGTGACCACTCCGCGAGGTTGCCGAGCCCCATACCGAGCGGGCGCACCGTCCGGGGCCCGGGGGTGCGCACCAGCGGCAGCGCAGGGGGCGCTGGCACCGGCGCGGCGGGCAGCGCGCGGGCCGGGGCCGGCTCGGGCGCCCGCCCCGCCTCGGGGGGCGTGGCCGGCGCGGCGGGCGAGGCCCCTCCACGGCAGGCCCCGAGCGAACCCAGGACCACCAGGCCAAAGACTCGGAAGTACCCCATTCGGGTGCAACTAGTCCCTCGGATGGGACGTTCTTGCAAGGGGCTCGGCCGATGCGGCCAGGGACTACGGAATACAGTCGGAGGCGAGGACGCAGCCCTCGTAGCAGAAGCCCTCGTACGAGACCACGTAGTCCCCTCCGCAGGCGGGCTCGGGTACTTCGCAAGCCAGGTTGTCACCCCGGCAGTCGGCCTGATCCCCGTCCGCGCAGCGCTGGAACTGCATGCAGCAGCCCGGGGTCGGGCACGCGCAGTCGCCCGCGTCCACGAACACCCGGTGACAGCCCGGCTCCGCCGCGCACTCCTGCTCGCCGAAGGAGTCGCAGGGCAGGCACGCGATCGGCGGGCAGCCGATCGGCGGGTCGTCGGCGCGCATGCAGGCCATGAAGGTGTCGGGCTGGCGGCACGCCGGGCAGTACTCGGCCCGGCAGAAGTTCCCCAAGCTCAGACAGTCCGCCTCACCCAGCCCGCGACACTCGGGCGCGCAGTCCACCGCGGGGCACGGGGGCTCCTCGTCGCCGTTCCCCCAGCAGCCGCCGAAGAAGGTCTCGCCGTAGCAGCCGTCGCAGGTCTTCGCCATGCAGCCGGACGCCTCGCAGGTGTCCTCGCTCAGGGTCGCGCACGCAGCGACCCCGCTGTCGGTCACGACGCCGCTGTCGGCCGTCCGGCCCGAGTCGGTGGCGCCCGCGTCGGCGCCCGTCCCGAGCGCGCCCACCTTGTCTGCGCCGCAAGCGGCGAGGGCGAGGGCAAAGGTGAGGGTCAGGATCGGGCCGGGCCGGTACACGAGCGAGGTGGATACAAGAACGACACCAACCCATACCCCCAGGCGCCGAGGGCCTCGGCCCTCAGTTTTTCGGCGTCGACGACCCCGCGCGGACCTTCAGGGCCCCTCGGAGATCTGGGGGACTCCGGAGCTGCTCCCGAGCTCGGGCCGCCGCCCGGGCCTGGAGCTCGGCCAGCACCCTCGCCCGCGCAGGCGCGAGCGGCCGAAGGCCAGCCCGAGGGAGGTCCGAGGCCACGACGCCCCGCAGCAGAGGCGTCACCACCGGCCCGCTGACGAACAGCGGCGTCGCGTCCTGGTTCTCCACCATCAGGTGGTAGGTGCCCATGAAGGACGCGTCCGAAAGCACTGCCATGCGCTGCCAGACGATGTCTCCGAAGGCCTGGGTCGTCCCCGTCGGCGCCAGGGCGACCTCGATGGGGCCCAGGGCGCCGTCCCGATCCAGGCCGGCCAGGCTGACCACCGCCCGCGGCGCGCCGCCCCGCCGCCCAATTCGGACCTCGGCCGTTACCCCGCCCAGGCGGGCCTGTACCGGGATGATCACCGTGTCGCGCCCCTGGATCTGCAAGACGGGTTGACCGGTCGGGGTCTGCGCGAAGATGTACCGCTGGAGCGCTCTGCCCGCCTCGGGCGCGACGCCGGCGAGGGTGTCGAGGCTGGGGTTCATCACCAGGTTCTCCACCGGTGAGGTCCCGAGGGGCGACCAGCGCACCAGGCCGCGCACCGGGTTCTGCGGGCCGCTGTCGGCCGGGCCTGCGTCCGGCCCCGCGTCCACCCCGGCGTCGAAGCCCGCGTCCGCCCCCGCGTCGGGGTTGGGCACGACCACGCCACCCCCGTCGCGACCGTCGAGGCTGAGGAGCGGCTCGGTGGGCGCCTGGCAGGCCACCGAGAGCATGAGGACGGCGAGGAGCATCCAGCGGGTCACGGCGTCGCCTCCAGCCACGCGCGGGCCGCGGCGATCAAGGTGTCGACGCCCCTGACGGCGTCGCTCTGCCGCTGGAGCACCACCTCGTCCGGCTCCACCCCGTAGCCGGTGTTGAAGTCGAGGGTCTGAGCGTCGGGCGAGACCAGGAACGTCGTGTCGTGGAGCTGCCCGGTGCCCCCGTAGAACTCGTCCATGATGCGCGGGAAGACGTAGATCGGCCCGAACGCGCCGAAGGTCGGCACCGCGCCGAAGATGCGGGTCTGGCCCTGGGTGCGCATCTTGAGGGCCTTGGGGAGGAAGTCGTTGCCGGACACGTCGAAGCCGTCGAGCACCGCGACCTTCGCCTCGGCCCTCGCGCCCACCGGGCCGCTGGAGCCCACCAGCGGCAGGGCGAAGAAGTTGGCGCAGTAGAACCCCCCGTTCTCCTGGCACGCGAGGAGCTGCCCCATCTCGCCCAGTGAGGCCTCGGGGACGAACTGGGGCGCGATGTTCACCCACGGGTCCTGCACGACCGAGATGAAGGGCGAGAGCATCGTCGACACGCCATCGAAGGTCCCGCCGAAGCCGGTCCGCTGATCCAGGAGCACCTTCGGGGGGAGGTTCCGCAGGGAGGCCTGCGCTCCGACCTGCCAGGCGCCGAAGCCGTCGACGCCGTTGAGGAGGATGCTCCGGATCCCAGCGGAGTCCGAGAAGCCGACGAAGTCCGTCTCGCGCACGTTCGGCCCCTCGACCGGGCGCTGGAAGCGGTAGTCGCAGAACAGGTCGCCGCTCCCCCCATCGACCGGCTGCCCGGCCCAGAACGCGGCCCCCACCCGGGCCAGGTCGACCTGCACCGTCTGGAGGTTGTTCGAGTCACACCGGCCCGGCCCCCGGCAGCGCTGGAAGGTCAGCCGGGCCCCGGTCCGCATCGCCGCTCGCCACAGCTCAGGGGTGAGGATGAAGGTGCGGCCCCGGGGGTCACCGGTATAGCTGAGCAGCCGGTCGGCGCGGGCCAGCCACACCTCGGGCGCGAGGCCGTCCACCGCGACCAGCACGTCGCCGATCTCGAGGCCCTCGGTCGCCAAGCTCGGCTCCAGCTCGAGCACCATCGGGAGCAAGCCGCCTTGCGGCATCAGGTCGGCCTCCGCCATGTAGAGGCAGGCCGACACCGGCGTCGGGGCCCCGATGCGGATCAGGGGCGCGCTCACGTGCCCGTCGCCCAGATCGTCGAACGCGCGGCGGTAGATCGCCTCGGCCTGCACCTGGCTCGGCGCATTGGCCACGTCGGACATCCGCTGCCGGAACGCCTCCGCCTGGGCCTGGGTGTAGCGCCCGCCGGCCAGGAGCCCGGCCCTGAAGCCCAGGCGGTCGAGGTAGATCCGGCGCACCTCGGCGTCCTCGGGGCGGCCCTCGACCACCAGCTTCGCGTCGACGCAGCGGCCCATCAGGCACGCACCTTGGGGACCGCACTGTTGGGCCTCGTCGACCAGCGTGCACGCATTGGGTGGCACCCGCTGAGCGCCCAGGAGCTCGATCGACAGGCCATCCAGCCACGCCTCGCCGTCGTTGTTGCCCGGCGTCCCGAAGAACAGGAGCTCCGGCAAGCGCACGTCCATGATCCGGATCGCGCGGGCCTCCAGCGGGCCCATCTGGCTGAAGTCCACCACCCCGGTGGAGAGCTCACGCCACCCATCGTCGGTGGCCCGGCCGGTGGGCAGGAAGCGGACCTCGCCCGCCGGATAGAAGAGCGTCTCGGGGTCCCCCTCGCCCACCTCCTGGCGCTCGAAGATCAGGTCGGCCATGACCGTGGTCCCCATCGGGCGCACCCACAGGGTCATGCGCACCGAGCTGCCCTCCAGCTGGAACGCGACCCGATCCAGGCCGATGACCAGACCCCACGCGTCCTGCCCCAGACGCAAGGCGCCTTGCCCCTCGATCGCCTGGGTCGGATCCCGCAGGATGGTCGCGGCGGACGGGGTCACCGGCGAGAGGTCCCGCTCCAGGTAGAGCGACCGCCCCAGGGCCTGGGGCCCGTCGAGCGTGTCGAAGCTGAGGCTGACCGGGTAGCGCCCCAGCTCCACCCGCCCGGTGGTCGCGTTGAAGTCCGCCCGGGCGCTCCCCGCCGCCAAGCAGAGCAGCGCGACCGCCGCCGCCCCGATCCTCCCCGCCTTGTTCACCCCCATGGCAACCTCGGACACATCGCCCCAACTACCACGCTCGGCCGTGGCCTGGCGCGACACCCTGCGCTAAAGATCGGATCGGCATGGACAAGGTCGCACTCCTGGCCCAGATCCGCGCGGCGCTGGAGGCCGAGCTCGCCGCCATCACCGCCTCCGCCGCGGACGCCCGCTCCGCCGCCACCCACGAGGACGCCAAGCCCGAGAACCAGTACGACACCCGGGGCCTGGAGGCCTCGTACCTGGCCGGGGCCCAGGCCGGCCGGGCCCAGGACCTGGCCGCCCGGATCGCCAACCTGGAGTTCATCCAGCTGAAGGCCTACGGCGACGATGACGCGGTGGGTCTCGCCGCCCTGGTCGAAGTGGACGACGGCGAGCAGACCCGCCGCTACTTCGTGGCCCCCGAGGGGGGCGGCCTCGAGCTCACCAGCCCCGAGGGGCCGGTGCGGGTGTTGACCCCCCAGGCCCCGCTCGGCGGCGCGCTGATGGGCAAGCGGGTGGGCGACGTCGCCGAGGTCCGCCTGAAGGGCAAGGTGGTGGAGCTGGAGCTCCTCAGCCTGCTCTGAGGCGCCTCAGATCCCCCGTCCGCTCTCCCGCGCCGCCACCGCGAAGTCCCGCGGCGCGTGATCCACGAGGTCGCGCGCGAAGAGCACCGCCCCCACCACCGGGTGGGTATCGAGCACGATGACGTGCGCCTCGCTCACCGCGGTGCGCACGCGCTTGGTGCAGGACTCCACCAACAGGTCGTGCCCCTCGGCCTGGAACATCGCCCCGCCGAGCACCAGGATCGCGTTCGGCCCCCGCAGCACCAGGGCCCGCATCGCCGCCACCGCGGCCGCGCCCAAGCGGCTCCCGGTGTCCTCCACGATGCGGCGCGCCAGGCCGTCGCCCGCCCGCGCGCAGCGAAAGAGGACCTGCACGCTCGCCTTGACCACCGCCTCCGGCAGCTCGCCCCGCACCATGAGCGCGGGCAGGTGCTCCACCGACTCCACCCCCAACGCCTCGCAGAGCGCGCCGGTGAGCATCGAGGGCCCGGTGCGCCCGTCGAAGGCCATCCAGGCCCCGCCCAGCGCGCGCATCGCGAGGTCCTCGGCGTAGCCGACGTCGCCCGAGATGTTGCCCATGCCGCCGATCTGGTGGCGTCGGCCGTAGCGATCGCGGCCGATGCAGTTGGTGCCGGTGCCCGCGACGAGGCCCACCCCCACCGCGTCCTTCGTGCCCGCGCGCAACACGAGGAGGGCGTCGTTCTCCACGAAGCGCGGCTTCACCGCCACGTGGGCGTCGACCATCGCCTCCACGATCGCCATCTCGGAGGCGCGGTCCGCCCCCGCCATGCCGAAGGCCGCCGCCGCCACGTCGTCCATCGTCGCGCCCGCCGCCTTCAGGGCGGAGTCGACCGCCGCCCTCAGCTCGCGGCCCGCGGCCGAGGCGCCGATCGCCTGGTAGTTGCTGCCCCCGGTGCGGGCGTGGGCCACCACGCGGCCGCTCTCGTCCGCCACCGCGGCCACCGTCTTGGTGCCTCCGCCGTCCACCCCCAAGAAGAGCTTGCTCACCGCGCCTCCCTCTGCAACCAGACCTGCACCGGGCTCGTGAGCCCCTCGGGCGGGGTGTAGGGCAGGCGCACCGTCCGCCCCTCGGCCGCCGACGCGTAGGCCGCCCACATGATCTCGAGCACCGCGCGCCCGTCCGCCGCCGACTCCGACGGTTGGGTGCCCGCCCGGACCGCCCGCGCGAAGGCGCTCATCTCCTGCGGGTAGCCGTTCTCCCACAGCCACGCGTAGCCCGGCCGCTGCCAGCCCGGGTACACGTCGGCGGTGGGGACGCCACCGGTGGAGTAGATCTCGAGCCCGGTGGTCTGGAGCAGGTCCACCTTCAGGACCCCCTCCGGCCCCAGGATCCGGGCGGAGGAGGTCATCCCGCCCTTCTGGGTCCACCCCGCCTGCAAGAGCGCTTTCATCCCGCCCTCGAAGTCCAGGTGGACGAGGCAGAAGTCGTCGAGCGGCCCCCGGTGCCCATGCACGAAGGTGTCGATGCGCGCGGTCACCGCCTCGACCCTCGCCTTGCCGAACATCCACCGCGCGTACTCGATCGCGTGGCAGCCCATGTCCATGAGCGCCCCGCCCCCGGCCAGAGTGGGGTCGAAGAACCAGTCCGAGTACGGCCCCTCGTGGATCTCGGTCTGCTCGAGGAAGAACACCCGCCCCAGCCCCCCCGCGTCCACGAGCTCCTTGGCCCGCACGAACTTCGGGCAGAAGCACAGCTCCTCCGCGTAGCCCACCGTCAGGCCCTTCTGTTCCGCGAGGGCCACGATGCGGTCCGCATCCTCGAGGCGCAGGCACAGGGGCTTCTCGACCACCACGTGCTTGCCCGCCTCGAGCGCGGCCAGGGTCACCTCGGCGTGGAGCGCGTTGGGCAGGGCCACCGTCACCAGCTCCACGTCGTCCTGCTCCAACAGGCGCCGGTAGTCCGGGTAGTAGCGCGTCAACCCGGCCTGCGCCGCGACCGCCTCGCCCCGCCCCGGGCGCCCGCCCCGGTCGCGCGGGTAGTCGGCCAGGGCCACCGCCACCGTCTCCGGCGCGGCCTCGAACGCGGCGAGGTGCTGCTCGGTGATCCAGCCGGAGCCGATCAGCCCCACCCGCACCGGGTCAGAGGAGGGCATCGACGCCCTCTCGGATCTTGAGCATCGCGGCCACGATGTCCTCCACGTCGGCGGTGGTGCCGAGGAAGAGCCCGTGGTGCAGCCACACCGTCCGCTCGTAGGCCACCTTGCGCGCGACCGGGGTGTGCACCGACTCGGGGGTGAGGGCCTCGCCGTAGCGGGCCCGGATCTCGGGGTACTGGCGCGCGGTGAGCGGGAAGATCTCTTGCACCCGGTCCTGGATCGGCACGTAGAAGTCGCCGTCCGCCGGCACCCCCTCCGCCTCCAGGGCCTGGACGAACCGATCCCGGGGCAGGCCCTTGAAGGCCTCCGCCGTATACAAGAGCACCACCTCGTAGGCGGCGGGCCGCGTGATGCGCGGGTCGCGCCGCTGGGGCACCAGCCCGAGCTCTGGGTGCTCCTCGAGGAGCGCTGTGAGGTGGGCCAGGTTGCGCTCCCGCCGCGCGGCCTGGTCGGGGAGCCGCGCGAGCTGGGCCGAGAGCAAGCCTGCCTGCAGCTCGCTCAGCCGGTGGTTCCAGCCGAAGCTGGGCCCCTCGAAGCCGTCGTACGGGGCCTCCTTGCGCCCGCAGTTCACGAGGGACTGGCAGCGCCAGGCGAGCTCGTCGTCGTCGGTGGTGATCGCCCCGCCCTCCCCCGCGGTGAGCAGCTTCGAGGACTGGAACGAGAAGCTGCCCGCGTCACCGATCGCCCCTGCCCCCCTGCCCTGCCAGCGAGCGCCGTGGGCGTGCGCGCAGTCCTCGAGCACTCGGAGGCCGTGCTGCTCGGCGAGGTCCATGAGCGCGTCCATGTCGGCCATCGCGCTCCCGAGGTGCACCGGCACCACCGCTCGCGTGCGCGGGGTGATCGCGGCCTCCACCGCGGCCGGGTCGAGGCACAGGGTGTCCGGCTCGACGTCGACCAGGACCGGGACCGCGTTGATGTATGCAGGGGCCGCCGCGGTCGCCACCCAGGTCAGCGCGGGCACGATGACCTCGTCGCCCGCCTCGACCCCCAACGCGCGGAGGGCCACCTCGAGGGTGACGGTGCCGTTCGCCGCCGCCACCACGTGCCGCGCCCCGATCATGGCCCCGAAGGCGGCCTGGAACGCGCGGGTCTCGGGCCCGGGCGGCGGGTAGCCACCCCAGCGCCCCGACCGGATCACCCGGAGCACCGCCGCCTCTTCCTCCGCGCCCCGCTCGGGCCACACGGGCCACGGCGCGGTGCGCACCTTCGGACCTCCCAACAACGCCAGCACCCGAGGATGATCGAGGGCGACCTCCCACCCGTCAACCACGCACGCCGGGGGGCTTGCGGCCTGCGCCCCGGTTGGCCTACTCCGACAGGCCATGCGCCGCGCCGCCCTCCTCGCCCTGGCTGCCCTGGCCGGGTCCGGCTGCCACCCCCTGGACCGGCGGCCCCCCTTCGGCCAGGCCGAGTACGCGCGCCACCACGCCGCAGTGAGCGCCGCCGCGGCCGCGACCCAAGCCCACCCCGGCGCGCTCCAGGCGGGCTGGGCGCGCGTGCAGATCGTCGCCCCCGAGGGCGTCCCCCTCGCCGGCTACGGCGATCGCGAGGGCGCCCCGAGCGAGGGCACCCGGGATCCGGTCTACGTGCGCGCCTTCGCCGTCGCCACCGACGGCGCCCCCGCGGTGATCCTCACCGCCGATCTGCTGCTGCTCGGCCCCAACGTGGTGGACGAGGTGCGGGCCCGGCTGGCCGACGCGCTCCCCGCCGACGCCCTGTTCTTCACCGCGAGCCACACCCACTCCGGCCCCGGCGGCTACATGCAGGGCCTGCTGTGGGAGGCGGTGCTCGGCCCGTACGACGAGGCCGCGTACGAGGCGGTGGTCAGCGCCCACGTCGACGCCGCGGGCCAGGCCCTCGCCGCGCTCGCGCCGGCCAAGGTGGGCTCCGCCACCGCCCGGGTCCCCGCCCTCATCATGAACCGGGTCGAGAAGCGCGGGCCGGTCGACGACCAGCTCCTCCTCGTCTCGTTCGAGCGCCTCGCCGACGGCAAGAAGGCCGCGCTGTGGCTGTGGGGCTGCCACGCGGTGACCCTGCCGGCCGAGAACATGCGCATCTCCGCCGACTACCCCGGCGCGGTGGCCCGCGCCTTCGAGGGCTCGGCGGTGGAGGTGATGGGCTTCGCGGCGGGCGGCGTGGGCAGCGCCAACCCCCGGTACGAGCGCCCGGACGCCAAGTGGCTGGTCCGGCCGCTCGAGGCCCGGGTGCAAGAGGCCCTGCACTCCGCCCTGCGGAGCGCGAAGGCCGAGGGCAAGCTGGCCTTCGCCCGTCGCCGGATCTCGCGCCCCGACCTCCACTACCGGGTCGAGCGTGAGCTCGAGGTCTGGAGCGGCCCCATCGCGATGCTGGTCGACATGCCCCACCTCGACTTCTCGGCCCTCGCCCTCGACGACCTGGTGCTCCTCGGGATGCCGGCCGAGCTCAGCGGCGAGCTCACCCGCGAGGCCCGGCGGCGGGCCGCCACGAGCGGGGTGCGGCTGGCCGTCCTCCCCTTCAACGGCACCTACCTGGGCTACGTGGTGCCGCGCCGCGTCTACGACCTCCCGGACGAGGCGGGCGAGGAGATGCTGCACTACGAGACCCACGTGGTCTCGTTCCTCGGCCCCTGGGGCGCCGACTACCTGATGAACCTCGGCCTGCGCCTGGCCGGCGGGGTCCACGCCCGCGCCCACCCGCCCGCGCCGGATCAGCGCTTCGAGTGGATCTCGGACAGCGCGGCGGTCAACGCCGGCGCCGCCCCCCGCCCGGGCGAGACCGAGACCTCGTACCCGAAGGCGGGGTCGTCGAACTGAGCGGGGTCCAACAGGTACCCGAGCTCGTCGTCCCCCAGCCCCACCACCCCGGTGAACGCGAAGCCCGCCTCTCGCAACACGGCCTGCACCTGACGCCCGACCCTCGGGGTGGGCTCGCCCGGCATCACCCCGAACGCCACCGGCCCCACCGAGAGGCGCCCCACCTCGGTCATGAGCCCCCCACCCGGGCCGCGCGCGGGGGCCTCGACCAGGCCGGTCCGCTCGAGGAACGCGTACAGGTCGCTCCCGCCCGCCAGCTCCACCGGCGCGGTGACGAGGGCGACCGGGGTAGGCCCGGGCAGGGTCGGCGCGCCGGACACCGCGCCCAGGGCCGCGCCGGCCAGCGCCTCGCCCATGGCCCGAGCGAACGTCAACCGCTCCTGCACGTCGGCCTCGTCGGGCACCGCCGCGGTGAGCATCCCGCCGAGCGCCCCGTTCACGAAGACGCCCACCCCGCCCCCGCCCGCCTCGAGCGCGTCCCGGAGCGGCCCCGGGAAGTCGGCGCTCAGGAGCCGGGCGCGGTCGCCCAGGGTCTCGGGGTGGCAGGCTGCGTTGACGAGGGTGGCGATCGGCGCGCCGGAGAGGCTCCGGGCCTGGAGCACCAGCATCGTCTCGGGCACGTCGTCGGGGTCCCTGAGGTTCTTCACCCGCCCGGGCGGGACCCGGGCCTCCACCGCGGCGAGGCGCGCGGGGCGGGCCGACCACGCCGCGCGCGCCACCGCCTGGGCCAGGCGGCGCTCCAGGCCCCGCTGATAGCCGGGCCGGATCCCGGTCTCGGCCGGCACCGCGTGCAGGATGGCGGGGCCCCAGTAGCCCAGGGTGTCGGGGCCCTGGTGGTTGTGGGTGGAGGCCACCACCACCGCCACCTCGGGACCCACCAGCTGCCGCACCCGCGCCGCTGCGGCGAGGGACAGGCCCACCACGTCCGCCACCACCAGGGCCACCCGGCGGACCCCGTCGTCCAGGTACAGGGCCCGAGCCGAGATCCGGTCGTGGACCCGCATCATGGGGCGCTCGAAGCCGTAGCCGGCGAGCCAGACCGGGCTCCCCTCGGGCGGGGTGATGTCCACCGCGGCCGCCCCTACCCGCAGGATGCCTTGCGAGCCGCGCGCCGGCGGCATCGGCCCGAGCGGGAACACCGGGTGGCGCACGTCGGGCCCCGGCCGGTCCGGGAGGATGCACCCGGCCACCGCCCCCAGGCCGAGCCCCAGCCCGGCCCGCAGGCACCGGCGCCGGGTCCAGCTCACGCCGGCTCCCGGTAACCGGCGAAGGCCCACAGGCCCCCGCCCACGAAGAGGGCCGCCACGAGCCCGAACAGGCGCAGGCCCATCGGCGCGGCGGCGGAGTTGCCGAAGACCTGGAAGAGCACCCCCACCAGCCCGGTGGCGAGGGCCTCGCCCACCTTCTCCATCACCCCCGACATCCCGGTGTAGGTGGCCTCGCGCCGGGCCCCGGTGAGGGCCTCGTCATGGTCGATGATGTCGGCGAGGAGGGCCCGGGGGAGCACGAAGAGGGTGGCGACCGGGAACCCGGCGAGCACGAAGAGCAGGCCACCCTGCACCAGCACCGGGACCCCGGGCAGGAGGCCGATCGTCCCGAGGAGCGGGAGGACGAGGACGAAGCCCAGCGCCCCCAGCCGGAACACCCGGGCCTTGCCCGCGCGGTTCGCGAGGCTCCCCACCACCGGGAAGGCCAGGGTGGCGACCACGATGATCACCGCGAGGAGCAAGGAGGCCTGCCCCTCGTCCAGCCCCATGAGCTGGGTCCCCACGTAGGGCACCGCGATGATCGCGGACATCGATGCCAGCCGGCACGCCACCATCAGCCCGCCGTAGTGGAGGAACTGCCGGTTCCGGAGCGATGTCAGCACCGCGGCCATGAACCCGAAGCCGGCCTCGGGGGGCGGGTGGTGCGGCTCCCGCAGGGTGAGGGCGGGGAGCACCGAGACCAGGGCGAGGGCCGCGCTGAGCACCGCCAGCACCTGGAAGCCGTTCGCGAACGCCACCCCGGCCACGGTGGCCGCGCCCAGGCCCACCAGCGGCGCCGCCCCGGCGGAGCCGGCGACGTTGGCCAGCACCTCGAACAGCGCCATCCCCATCGAGAAGGTGACCCGGTCCTTGGAGCTCCGCGCCAGCTC
>JACKEN010000002.1:0-662500 GCA_020632995.1 Deltaproteobacteria bacterium
CGCCGGCCCGGGCCCCTAGGATCGGCGGCTCATCGAGGGGTCGTAGGCCACCACCTGGTCACCACCGGTGGCCTTGGCGCGCGCGAGGGCCGCCTCGGCCGCCCCGTGGAGCAGGTCGGCGTTCATGGTGTCGGTGGGGAGCCCGGCCAGGCCGAAGCTCGCGGTGAGCTGGAAGGCCGAGTCGCGATCGTCCTCGTCGAGGAAGTCCGAGAAGGAGGTCTGGATCAGCTTGGTGCGGATGCGATCCACCACCACGAAGCCGGACTCCTTGCTCGTCTCGGGGAACAGGAAGAAGAACTCCCCGCCCTGGCGCCGGGCGATGAAGTCCACGTCCCGCACCAGGCCCGAGAAGAGCTGCACGATCCCGCGGATCACCCCGTCCGCCACGTCGTGGCCGAAGCGCTCCACCACCGCGTCGAGCCCGTCGATACTGGCCAGGGCCACGCACAGGGGGCGGTCGTAGCGCAGCGCCCGGGCGGTCTCGGTGCGGAAGCGCTCCTCCGACGCGCGCCGGTTGGGCAGCCCGGTGAGCGGGTCGACCCCGGACATGCCGTCCAGGTCGATGTTGGTCGGGAGGGGCTCCTCCTCTTGGGTAGGCAGCGGCTGCCCACCCTGGGTCTGCTGGTGGAGCATGCGGGCCAGCTCGTTCCTGTCGCGCTCCGCCTGCACCTTGCCCACCGCCTTGTCGACCTTCGCCGTCACCAGCTTCAGGTTCGAGAACGGCTTCACCACCATGTCGAAGGCCCCGGCCTCGAGCGCCTCGACGAAGAGCTCCACCGTCGGGTCCACCGTCATCAGGATGGTCTCGAAGGGGGCGAACTGCTGCTGGAGCTGGCGCATCAGCTCCAGGGCGTCGATGTCCTGGAGCTTGCGGTCCACCAGGGCCACGTCGAGGTCCTCGGTGAGGGTCATGCGCAGGGCCTCTTGCCCGGTGCGGGCGAGCACCACCTCGTGCCCGTCCCGCGCCAGGCGGACCTCCAGCATCCGGGCGATGTCCTCGTCCGGTTCAACCAGGAGCACCCGCCCGCTCGGGCGGTCGTTCCACAGGCTCAGCTCGTCGGCGCCGGGCGCCGGTCCTCCGTGCTCCATGGCCTTCACTGCCCCACGATGTGGAACTCGACGCGCCGGTTCTGCTCACGGCCGCGGCGGGTCAGGTTGGGCGCGATGGGACGGCTGGAGCCGTAGCCCACCGCCTCGAGGCGCTTCTCGTCGATGCCCTGGTCGACCAGGTAGCGCAACACAGCCTGCGCGCGGTCCTGCGACAGGCGCTGGTTGGTGTCGTCGCCGCCGACGTTGTCGGTGTGGCCCTCGATGCGGACCTTCTTGATCTGCTTGCTGTTCACCATCAGGTCCACCACCTGGTCCAGCAGGGCGGCGGCGTCGGGCTCGAGCCGCGCCTCACCGCTGACGAAGTGCACCTTCTCCTTCACGAGGATCCGGTCGCCCTTCACCTCGACCAGGGTCTGCTGCGGCCGCGGGCGGATCAGGATGTCGGTGCTGAAGGTGGCGCCGCCCTTGAGGGCGAGCTCACGCGACTTCTTGAGGAAGCCCTCCTTGTCGACCACCAGGCTGTACTGGCCCTCGGTCGCCTTCAGCTCGAAGTGACCGCTGGCGTCCGTGGTGGCCTGCTTGGCCTCGGGGCCCTCGAGCTCCACCTTCGCGCCCGCCACCGGCTGGTCCTTCTCGTCGACCACGCGGCCGGCCACCGTGCCCTCCTTGATGCTGGGGGCCAGGGCCACCTCGATCTCCGCCGCCTGAGCCACCGCCACGCTCAGGTCGGTGGTGGCGGGCTCGTAGCCCTCCTTGGTCACCGTGACCTTCACCGGGCCGGGATCCATCTCGAAGGAGGTGAAGCGGCCCTCGGGGCTGCTGGCCACCGGTGCGCTGCGATCGAACGCGATCACCGCGCCGGCGACGGCCTTGCCGGAGACCTGATCCTTCACCAGGCCCGCCACCGTGCCCTGGGTGGGCGCCGGGGCCTCGGGCACCACCACCGGGACCACCACTGGCGGGCCGGCGGGGCCGCCGCCCTCGCCGAAGGGATCGAGCGGATAGGAGGCGAAGAGCACCACGTTGTAGGGCGGCACCGCGGGCACGCCCACCGCGGTGTCGGGGGTGATGCCGATCTCGATCGCGAGGTCGAGGGTGAGCTTCGGGATCGCGGTGACCCGGATGCCGGGGGTGAGGACCTGCGGGATCACGCGCTGCACCGCGGGGCGCGCGATGTCGGTGGCGTCGACCACCGTCTGCGAGGTGCGCAGCGCGTTGCTCGAGAGCACCACGCCGGGGGTGGCCAGGTAGCCCAGGGGGAACTCGACGTTATACTCGAGATACGGGGTCACGTACTTCACCGGGACCTCGATGCCGAAGCCGAGGGTGAAGCGGTTGAACTCGTTGATCCCCAGGGCGAAGCGCTCCGCCTCGCTGAGCTGGCTGCCCTCGGGGAGCAGCTTGTCCGAGTTGTCGAGGACGAAGCCCACGTTGAGGTGGCCGCGCAGCGGGATCTGCTCGGTGGCGCGGTAGAGGTCGGTCGTGAGCAGGCCGCGGAACCGCACCTCGGTGGCCCCGAAGTCGAAGCTGGTGTTGCCCACCCCGGACAGGAACCGCACCTGGAGGTCGGCGCCCACCGAGGCGAGCTTGGCCACCGGATAGAAGCCCTTGATGCCCAGGGTGAGGTCACCCAGGGACTGCAGGAGCTGGGGGTTGGTGAGGTTGTTGCTCGCGGAGACCGCCCGCGTGTTCAACCACAGCTCCACGTAGTCCACCGGGGATCCCGAGATCGCCAGCGTGCCGCCCACCCGCGACTGACCGTCGTCGGGGGCGAAGAGGCTGCCGGTCTTGAAGAAGTCGAGGCCGAAGGAGATCCGGATCAGCTTCGGGCCCACGCTCTCGGCCGCGCCGATCCGCAAGAGGCCGGTGTTGCCTTCCGGGTTCACCGCGAGGCGACCCGCCACCCGGCGACCGGAGGGCGCAGGGGCGGGGGCAGGGGCGCTGGACGTCGCCGGCGCCGCGGTCGGCGCGGCGGTCGCCTCGGCGGGCGCGGGCGTCGGCGCCGCGGTGGGCGTCGGCGCCGCGGTGGGGGCCGGTGTCGGGTCGGGCGCGGGCGCTGACGTCGTCGTCGGCGCGGCCACGGGGGGCGGCGGCGGCGGCGCCGGGATGTCCGGCGTGGCTTGCGCCATTGCGAGGGCCGGGCACAGGAGGCTCAGCGCGAGGAGCGGCAGGCTGCGTTGACTAAACATTTCGAGTGGTTCCGCTCGGGGCCGGGGAGGGCGCGGGGAGCATAGGACCCCCCGAAACCAGTGTCAAAGCGACAACCGACGGGTCTTCGCCGTGGCGCTGTCCGTCTCCCCGGGCCGAGCCTGGGATGGTACGGTCACGAGGCGCGTGGGTCGCTCCGGGCTCCATCGATGGTCTGCAATACTGGCGGCCGCGCTGTTCGGGCTCCTCGCTGTGCCCGCTCGGGGCCAACCCGCAGGCGGTGAGCGGGCCCCGGGCCAGCCCGTACCAGGACCGCGAACGGCGCGCGTGTCGAGCGCGGCGCGCGCGCCGCTGCCTCGCCGCTACATCAGCGCGCAGGCCTACTACCACGCGCTGAGGGCCGCGGTGGCCGAGGCGCAGGGTGACCTGCCACAGGCGGCGGAGGCCCTGCAGCTGGCGCTGGTCTACGATCACGAATCTCTACATCTGACCCTCGAGCTGGGGCGCGTGAGCCTGGCCCAGGGCCGGGTGGCCAGGGCCGCGAAGATGGCCGAGCAGGCCCGGCGCCTCGATCCCGGATCGATCCCCGGCGCGCTCCTCGCCGCGCAGGTGGAGCAGGCGCGGGATCGGCCCGAGGCGGCGGAGCGGGTGCTGCGCCGGGCCGAGCGGCGCGAGGTGAGCGGGGTGGACGCGGCCCTGGCCCTCGCCCGGCTCCTCGTGGCCGCGGGCCGCGGGCCGGAGGCCACCCCGGTGCTCCGGCGTGCGGCCGAGCGCGCCCCCCAGGAGGTCGAGGCCCTCGCGCTGCTCGCGCGGGTGGAGCGCGACGCGGGCCACCTCGACGTGTCGGCCCAGGCGCTCCGCCGCGCGGTGGAGCGCGCCCCGGGCCAACGCGCCTTGCGGGTGGAGCTGACGGACGTGCTGGAGCGCCAGGGGGATCTCGCCGCGGCGGCGGCGCAGTGGGCCGACTACCTGGAGCGGCGCCCGGGTGATCAGGCCGCGCTGGTGCACGCGGCGCGGGTCGAGCTGCTCCTCGACGGTGAGGCGGACGAGCTGCTCGAGCGCCTCCGGCACCAGACCCGCAGCCCCGAGGATCAGCGCCGGCTGGGCATGATGCTGGCCCGGAGCGGTCGGCCGGCCGAGGGAGCCGCCCTCCTCGGCGGTCTGCCGAAGCCCTCCGCCCTCGACGCGAAGGCGAGGCTCGTGTGGGGGCTCGCCCTCGAGGCCTCCGGCAAGGAGGACGCGGCCCTCGCCGCCCTCGAGCCGATCGGCCCCGACGCGGGCCCGGTGTACCTGCGGGCCCGCGTGACCCTGGCCGAGATCCACCTGGGGGCGGGCCGGCCGCGTCGGGCGCGGCAAGCCGTGCAGGCTGCCTTGACGCGCCTCCCTGACTCGGCGCCGCTCCTCGGCCTCATGGCGACCCTGCACGCCCGCGCGGGGGAGCTGCAGGACGGCCTGCGCCTGGTGGCCGACGCCCGGGCCCGGGGGATCGGCGGCAGAGCGCTCGTGGAGGCAGAGGCGGAGCTCCTCACCCGGCTCGAGGGCCCCGCCGCGGCGCTGGCGCGGATGCAGGCTCTGTTGCGCACGGAAGGCCCGGCCGGGAAGGTGGCGGCCCTCGTGGCCTCGGCCCGGGCCCACCGCGCCCTGGGGGACGACGCCCGCGCGGAGGCCGCGCTCGAGGACGCGGAGAAGGAGGCCTCCACCCCGCGGGAGCGGGCCGACGCCGACCTCGCCCTCGGGGCCCACGCGCTCGACACGGGGGCCCGTCCCGGCCAGGCGGTCCGGTGGATGCGGGCGGCGCTGGCCCAGGCGCCGCGCGACCCGGCGGTGCTGTCGGGCCTGGGGCGAGCCCTCCTCGCTGCCGGTGACGTGGAGCACGCTCGGACATTTTGCGAGCGCGCCGCGCGTCTGTCCCCTCGAGACCCGAAGATCATGGAACAGCTGGGTGACCTCCAACGCACCGCGGGCATGCCCGCCGAGGCCCGGACCGCGTACCGGGCGGCCCTGAAGGGCCTGGATCGGGCGGTCCGGTCCGGGATCCACGGCGCGACCGAGGATCGGGCGCGGGTCAGGGTCCAGCTGGCCGGGCTGGAGGGGCGATGAGGTCCGCTCCAGCGGGCGCGCTCCTCGCGCTGGTGCTGGCCGCGGGGTGTCGCCCCGGGCCGGTGCGGCAGCCCGACACCACCCCGCTGCCGGAGCCGGAGACCGTGCTCACCGAGCTGCGGGCGAAGGCGGGCGAGCGGGCCAGCCTGCGCACCATGGGCCGGGTCACCTACTTCGGGGACAAGGGCCGGGTGCGCCTGAAGGCGGTGCTCCTCGCGCGTCGGCCCGGGGCGTTCCGGGTCGAGACCCTGTCGCCGCTCGAGCAGCCGGTGGACGTGATGGCGAGCGACGGGGACCGCCTCTGGCTCCTGTCGCAAGACCGCCTGCGGGTCGGGGCGGCCAGCCCCGAGAACATCGCGCGGCTCCTGCCGCTGGTGATGGGGCCGGAGGCGGTGGTCGACACCCTCCTCGGCGGCGTCCCGGGGCCGGAGCGGGTGAAGGCCCAGAGCCTGGAGCGGGGTGAGGACGACAGCTGGCGCCTCACCGTGATCAACGAGTATGGGGAGCGGGTGGTGCTCAAGGTAAACCCTGTGGCGCGCCGGGTGGAGGCGATGGAGCTGCTGGGGGAGGGCGATGCGGTCCGCGTGCGGGTGAAGTTCGACGACTTCGAGGCCCTGCCGGACGGCGGAGAGCTCCCGAAGGAGCTGGACATCCGGCTGCTCCCCGACGGCGCCCAGGTGGCGATCCGGCTCCAGAGCCCGGAGATCAACGTCGCCATGGATGACGCGCTCTTTCGCATCGACGCGCCGGCCGGGGTGACCCCGGAGCCTCTCGATGGGCCGGGCTGAGGGGCCCACGGGGACCGGCAGGGCGAGAAGTGGTGCCCGGCCCGGAAAGCGGGGTAAGGTTCCCTCGCTTCAGGGATGGCGACCCGGATCAGGTTAGGAGAGCTCCTCGTTCGCGCCGGCGTCATCGATGAGATGAAGCTCAAGGCGGCGCTGGCGGAGCAACACCGGTGGGGCGGCCGCCTCGGCAAGATCCTCGTCGACATGAACTACGTGTCCGAGGAGCTCTTGGTGAAGGCCCTCTCCAAGCAGCTCGGCGTACCCCGGGCGGATCTGTCCCAGATCCTGGTGCCGCAGCACGTCCTGGCCCAGATCTCGGCCGACTTCGCGGAGCAGAACGGCCTGTGCCCGGTGGCCTACGACGAGAGCCGCCGCATCTTGATCGTGGCCACCTCCGATCCCACCAACGTGACCGCCCTGGACGAGCTCCGCTTCCAGACCGGGCTCCGGATCGAGACCGCCCTCGCGGGCGACGGCGAGATCCACGCCGCGATCGGGCGCTACCTGCGCCACACCTCCCACGGGATGGAGTTCGAGGCGATCGAGCTGGACGAGGACGTCGGGCCGGCGATCGAGCCGGACGAGGTCTACGCCCGCGCGATGGCGGCGTCCGGGCTCGAGGTGGACAGGGGGAGCCAGGCCGGCCGTGGGGTGCAGACCCCGCCGCGCGCCACCCCGCCGAGCCCCGCGCCCCCGCCGTGGGACGGCACCAACCTCGTGATCGCCACTCCGGTGGCGGGGCCCCGGATGCGGCCCGCGCCTGCCCCCGGGCCGGTGCCCCCACTCGAGCACCCGGAGGGGCACCCGAGTACGGGTCCCCTGGGCACCTCGCTCGCTCACGGCCCTGCGGGCCGACGCTCACTCGAGCCAGAGACGCCCGGCTCGGCCCTCGAGATGGCGACGCGCCTCGAGGGCGCTCAGCGCCAGCAGCAGCGCGCGCTCCGGGTGATGGTGGATCTGCTGATCGAGAAGGGCGTCATCTCCCGCGACGAGTACATGGCGCGGGTGACCAAGCGGTGAGGGAGCCCGAGTGAGCGCGATGGCAGAACGAAGCCGCCTCGGCGACCTGCTGCTCGACATGCGCCTGGTGGACCAGGAGACGCTGCAAGCTGCCTTGCAGGAGCAGCGCACCACCCACAAGCGCCTCGCCACCATCCTCGCCGAGCGCCGCGTCCTGGACGAGGAGCGCCTCACCAAGGCGGTGGCGGCGCGGCTCGGGCTCGAGTCGGTCGCGCTCTCCTCGCACAAGGTGCACGAGCGGGTGCTCGGCCTGATCCCCTACGCGGTGGCCAAGCGCTACGGGCTGCTCCCCATCGCGGTGAAGCGCACCCAGCAGGCCGAGGTCCTCTACCTGGTGATGGTGGATCCGCTGAACACCGAGGCCCTGGGTGAGGTGCAGCGCCTGACCGGGCGCCAGGTGCGGGTGCTGATGGCCAGCGCCACCGAGCTCGATCAGTGCATCGACCGCCACTACCTGGCCCAGGCCCAGGCGCCCGCGCGGACACCGCTGCCTCGGCCGGTCCAGGCCTCCACCCCGCCGGCCGGCGCCACTCCGCCGCCGGGCCGGACCCCGCCCCGCGCTCGGGTCGGCTCCGCGGTCCGTCCACCGCCAGCGCTGGTCGCGCAGGAGCCCGGGCGCACCCCGCGGCCGGTCGATCCCAGCGCCCGCCCGCCGATCCGCGCCGACGGGCCGCCGATGGAGACGCGGCCGCCGCGCTCGTCCGAGCTCGCGCCGGTCAGGGGCTCGCCCGCGCGCGGCACTCCGGTGCCGCCCGGCCGGCCCCCGGTGCTCAGCCCGGACGTCCCGCGGGCGGTGCCGGTGCGCCCGGCCCCGTTCCCGATGGACGGCCGGCTGGACCTCTCCAACCCCGCCACCCTCATCGACACCGCTCGGCCCCAGGCCCTGGCCGACCTCCAGGCCCACCTGGGCGGGGCCACCGAGCTGATCCGCGGCACCCCGCTGCCGCGCCCGGGCATGCCGCCGCCGTTCCCGCCCCCGGACGCCCCGGCCCGGACCCCCGAGACCCTGGGGGGCGATCTCCAGGTCCCCGAGCCGCGGTCCCCGGTGCCGTCGCCCTCGGGGACGCTCGGCGCCGCGCCGGTGCTCCGCCGCACCACGCCGGTGGAGCCCTCCGACCTGGACCACCCCGACGCGGTGGCCACCCGGGTCGAGGAGAACCACTCCCTCAGGCAGGCCCAGAGCGCCCTCAAGGGGCAGGACTGGGACCTCGCGGTGCAGGACTGGGACGTCCCGGCCTGGAGCGGCCTGGACGCGCCCGCCGCGGTCCCGGTGGAGCGCAAGCCCGGCGAGTCCGGCGCCTTCAACCGGGGCGACGAGGTCACGAACCTGGACGGGGCGTGGATGATGGATCCCGCCCCTCGCCCCAGCACCCCGGAGCCGCCGGGCGGGCCGGAGGACATCGCCACCTCGCAGCTGGACGTGAGCGCTGACCCCTCGCTCTGGCACCAGCCGGTCCAGGTGTCGCGCACCACCCCGCCCCAGGTGCTCGCCTCCACCCTCGAGGTCCCGATGGACTTCGACGACGCGATGAACCCCTTCGAGGGCCCGCGCCCGGGCGAGATCCCGGTGGGGCTCGAGAAGACCGCGATCATCCCCGCCATCGACTTCGAGGCCGAGCCGTTCGAGCCGCCGCCGGTGCGCGGCGAGTCGACGGCCGACCAGGCGCTGGTGCTCGGCTCCGACATCCCCATGTCCCAGGCCGCGGTGAAGGCCCGCTTCGGGCCGCCGCTCGGGGAGGGGGCGGTCCCGGAGCCCCCCGAGACCCCGGTGACCGGCACCCCGGCCCCGCAGGAGGACGAGGACGACATCGAGGCGATCGAGGAGGTGGTGCTCGAGCCGCTGGACGAGGAGCCCATGGAGCTCCTCGACGTGGTGGACGGCGCGCAAGCTGACCTGCCGCAGGAGGACGAGGCCCTCTCCCTCGCCCCCGAGGCGGACTCCGACGCCCAGGCGATGCCGGTGATCGAGCCGTCGAGCCTGGTCTCGTTCATGGACGAGGATCCGGGTGAGATCGAGGACACCGGCGCCGACGTGATCCCCCGCGGCGTCGCCGAGCCCCCCACCCGGCTCTTCGACGAGTCCTCGCGCCGCCCCGGCAGCGTGGCGCCGCGCCACGCCTCTGAGACCGAGGAGCCCACCAACCCGCGCATGGCGGCGCCCAAGGACGAGCTCGCGAGCGACGCGCCTGCGCCCCGAGAGGAGCCCTCGAGTGCCCGCGGCGCGACCGCCGATGACCTGAGCGACGCCCCGGCGCCCGCCGCCAACATCGAGGCGCAGGCCACCGAGGCGGTGGTGCCGGCGCTGTTGGTGACCCCGACCCCGGTGCCCTCCGCCAGCCCGGAGCAGCTGCTCATCGTGACCCCGCCGAGCCCGCCGGCCGAGCGCAAGACCCCGCGCCCCGAGCGGGTGGAGATCGCGGCCCTGGACCCCTCGGGGCCGCCGATCGAGGAGCCCACCCCGACCCGCTCCGGCCTCGATCGGGCCGAGGTCCTGAGCGCCCTCGACGGCGCGTTCGTGGTGGTTCCCGAGGCCGCCCCGGCGCCGCGCCCGGTGCGCGAGCGGCCCGGCGCCGAGACCGGCCGGGGCCCGCCGCGCTTGCCCCGATCGCCGGCCGAGCCCGAGCGCCGGACCCCGCCCTCGGCCCGGCCCGGCCCGCCCGAGCCCGGGAGCGAGACCCCCGCCGCCCTGGTGGAGCAGCTCCTGTCGGGGAGCAGCCTCTCCTCCTCCGGCCGGGCCCAGGTGCTCCTCGCCCTGGGGCGCCTCATGATCGACAAGGGCCTGGTGACCCGCGAAGAGCTGGAGCGGGCCCTCGCCTCCGACGACTGACGTGTCCCCGCCCCTCCTCAGCCTGGAGCGAATCGGCCGCACCTACCGCGCCGGCGGGCGCCACGTGCGGGCTCTCGAGGAGGTCAGCCTGAGCCTCCATGCCGGGGCGCGCCTGGTGCTCGTGGGCGAGTCCGGGAGCGGAAAGTCGACCCTCGCCCGGGTAGCGGCGCGCCACGAGGCGCCCGATCAGGGGCGGGTGCTCTACGAGGGCGTGGACGTCACCCACGCTTCGCAAGCCGAGTTGCGACCCTGGCGGCGCTTCGTGCAGCTCGTCTTGCAGGATCCGGATCTCGCCATCGACCCGCGCTATACGCTGAGGGCGGCCATCCGCGAGCCGCTGGTGGTGCAGGGGTGGCCGGACGACGGGGCGGGGGCGCGCCTCGCCGCCCTGGTCGGGCTGTCGCCCGCGCTCCTCGACGCGTACCCGCACCAGGCCTCGGGCGGGCAGAAGCAACGCGCGGTGCTCGCCCGGGCCCTCGCCCTGTCACCGCGGGTGCTGGTGCTGGACGAGCCGACCGCGGCGCTCGACGCCTCCGCCGCCGCCCACGTGCTCGAGCTCCTCCTCGAGCTGCAGGACCGGTTGCGGATCGGCCTCCTCCTCGTCACCCACGATCTGCGGGTGGCGCGGTTCTTCGCAACCGAGGTTGCGGTACTTCACCAGGGGCGGGTGGTGGAGGGCGGCCCCCCCGCGCGCGTGTTGGACGACCCCCAGCACCCGATCACCCGGGCGCTGGTGGACGCGGTGCCGCCTGCACCCGCGGGGCGCGCTGCGGCTTTGCCGGAGCGTGACGAGTGAACTCCGCCCCGATTGGGGGTAGGCTCCGGTCCGCCATCCGGTCCACGAGCCCATCATCGCCGCCCGATACCGGCGCGGCGACCTCTGGCAAGCCCCGGGCCGGCGCCCGCCCGGGCCCGGAGCGGCTGTCCGACGAGGCCCGGGCCAAGCGGGACGAGGACGACGCGCGGCAGATGGCCGCGTTCAAGAAGGGGGACGCCAAGGCCTTCGAGGTGCTGCTGAAGCGGCACGAGAAGGCGGTGTTCAACTTCTGCTTCCGGATGGTGGGGGATCGCGAGGGGGCCCACGACGCCACCCAGGAGGTCTTCCTGAAGGTGGTGCGCAACGCCAAGGGCTGGGAGCGCCAGGCGAAGTTCACCACCTGGCTGTTCACCATCGCGCGGAACCACTGCATCGACGCCCTGAGAAAGGCGAGCTACCGAAAGACCGCTTCGCTGGATCAGTCGTTGAAAGAGGGCGAGGAGGGTGGCGCCACCCTGGGTGACCGGGTGGCGGATGAGACCTCGGTCACCCCCGACCGGGGCGCGGAGAGCCTGCGGCTGCGCGGGCTCCTGGCGGCGGCGATCGCGAGGCTCCCGGAGGAGCAGCGCGAGGTGTTCGTGATGCGGGAGTACGCGGGGATGCCCTTCAAGGAGATCGCGGATGTGGTGGGGGTGCCGGAGAACACGGTGAAGAGCCGGATGCGCTACGCGTTGGAACACTTGAGGGCCCACCTGGCACAGCACGGGGTGGTCCCGGAGACGACCTGAGGAGAGGAAGGACGAAGTGACGCGGCACGAGGACGAACTGCTCGTCGACTACCTGTTCGACGAGCTCTCCGGGGAGGAGGCGGAGGCCTTCGAGCATGGGCTCGAGGCGGACGCCGCGCTCCAGGGAGAGGTGTCCTCGCTCGCCGAGACGCTCGGGGCGATGCGGGCGCTGGAGCCCGAGGAGCCCCCCGCGTGGCTGTCCTCCAAGGTCATGGCCGAGGCCCGGCAGGTGGCCGAGGCGACCCAGTCCAAGAGCCTGTGGGCGCGCTTGCGCCGCATCATGTGGGGCCCGGTCGGGGGCCTGGTCGGGGCCGGCGCCCTGGCCGTGATGTTCGTGGTGGCGGGGCAGGCCACCCTGCAGCGCGCGTCGGCGCCGGTGGCCGAGGCGCCGATGCCGTTCGAGATGGGGGCGCCCCCAGCGGCGGCCCAGGCCGCGCCGGCCGAGGAGCTGGCGAAGGCGGGGGCCGAGCTCGAGCCCCCGCCCCCGCCCCTGGAAGACGCAGATGCCCCGGCGGACGAGGGCGGTGCGCGCCTCGCGGCGCGGTCCGAGGCGCCGGCGCGGCGGAGCCGAGAGGTGGCCAGCCCTGCGCCGCGGCCCGCGCCCCCGCGTCGGCCGGGGGTGAAGGCAGAGGCCAAGAAGACCGCCCGGGCCGACAAGGCCGCGCTCGAGCGCATCACCGAGGCGCTCCCGGCGGAGCCGACGCCGACGCAGGCCCAGCTCGACGATCTCGCCGAGGCGCCGGCACCAGCGACCTCGCCCACGCCCGGCGCGCCTCGGGCGCCCGCGGCCGAGCCCAGCCCGGTGGGGGGCACCGCCAGCCGCGGCGCGGCCGGCGCCTCCGCCCCCGTGAGCGGTCCCGAGGCGGACGAGCAGCTGGCCCAGACCCTGGTGCAGGCGGCGTGGTCCGAGAAGTCCCGGGGCGAGGTGGCGGCGGCCCGGCGGGTCCTGAGCCAGGGCGAGACGCGCCTGGCGGGCAAGCCGGCGGTCGGCTGGATCTACCTGGCCCGCGCCCGGCTGGAGCGGGACGAGGGCCGGGCCGACGACGCCCTGACCTACGCCCGGCGGGCGGTGGCGCTGCGCGGCTTCCGGGGGCACAGCGAGGCGGTGTCCCTGGTCGCGGCGCTGGAAGGTTCGCGCCTCGCGCCCGCGAGTGATCCCCGGTAGATCGGTCGTCCCCGAGGAACCCGCGTCGGTCATCTGTCCATCGTGCCGGAGTTGGCCCGGGCCTCGTGCCCCGTGGTACTCAGAGCATGGGGACGTGTCCCCGGGCCTGGGAGGACTCTCGCGACAATGAAGAAACCCCGCATGGGACGCTCATATCTCTTGCTGTCGTTTGCCACGGCACTCGCCATGACCGCGATGGTGGGCTGCGGCGAAGATCCTCCAGGTGCGGGTGGCGACACCGGCGTGGTCGACACCGACACCGGCGTCGGTGGCGACGACTCCGGCACCGACGGCGGCGCGACCGGTGACACCGGCGTGCAGCCCGACGGCGGCCCCGGGGCCGATACGGGCGTGACGGACGCCACGGTCGATCCCGACGCCGGCCCCGCGGACACCGGGCCCAACATCAACAACCCGAACAACGACGAGATCGACTCCGACTGCGACGGGCTCAGCGACGCGTACGAGTTCTCCACCGTCTACCCGAACGGGCAGCAGACGAACCCCAACAACCCCGACAGCGACGGCGACGGCATCCCCGACGGCGTGGAGATGGGGGTCACCGAGGCGGTCCCCAACTCCGGCTGCCCCGCGATCGCCGACGCCGACCCGAGCACCCGCACCAGCCCGGTGAACCCGGACAGCGACGGCGACGGCATCGCCGACGGCCTCGAGGACGCCAACCACAACGGCGCGGTGGACACCGACGAGTCCAACCCGCGGGCGGTCGACAGCGACGGCGACGGCATCCCGGACAACGTGGAGGACGCGAACCTGAACGGTCAGCGCGACGCGGGCGAGCTGAACCCGGCGCGGCGCGACACCGACGGCGACGGCATCAGCGATGGCCTCGAGGACGCGAACCACAACGGCACCTTCGATCCGGGTGAGACCAACGGCCTTTCGGTGGACACCGACGGCGACGGCATCGACGACGGCGTCGAGGACAGCAACCAGAACGGCATCACCGAGCCGTACGAGATCGACCCGCGCACGCCGGACACCGACTGCGACGGCATCTCGGACTTCGACGAGCTGAACGTCACCATGACGTCGCCGCTGGTGCCCGACACCGACGGCGACGGGATCCCCGACGGCGTGGAGCTGGGCATCACCAGCCCGCTCCCCGGCACGACCTGCCCCGGCTTCGCCGCCGACGCGGATCCGAGCACCACCACCGACCCCACCAACGCGGACAGCGACGGTGACGGCCTCCTCGACGGCGAGGAGGACGCCAACCAGAACGGCGCGGTCGACCCGGGGGAGACGGATCCCAACCAGGCCGACACCGACGGCGACATGATCCCCGACGGCGACGAGGTGCTCTCGGGCTCCGACCCGCTCGACCCGAACGATCCGCCGGTGGGGACGGGCCCCGGCATCACCGCGGTCTGCGCGGACCAGAACCTCAAGGTGGTGGACTTCGACCAGGGCGGCAGCTGGACCCTCGCGAACGAGCAGAGCACGACCTACACCGCGGTCACCGTCAACAGCGCGGGCTCCAACGTCGAGGTCGCGGCCTTCGACGACGCGACCTCGGGGATGTCGGGCTTCGTGGCCCGCATGCCGCTCCTCGGCGGTGCGGCGGCCCAGTCGGCGGCGCAGAACTCGTCGCTGGAGTCGCGGATCACCGCGGGCGCGGCGGCGGAGAGCGTGAACTACGCGCTGCGCCTGTCGGGCCGCAACATCAACAGCCACGACGGCTTCCAGACCGCGGTGTCCAACGTCTACGACGTGAACATCACCAACGGCGCGAACAACGCGGCCAACCTGCGGAACCGGATGGTGCGCCTGGTGACCAACCTGCCGGCCTCGGCCTTCACCGGCCTGCCCACCAACACCGGCGGCAACACCAACCAGTACACCTTCGCCTACCAGATCCTGGTGCGCTCCAACCCGCAGGAGCTGGTGATCGTGGGCGGCGTGCTGCCGCGGGCCACCTATGACGACGCCACCAACAACGCCAGCGTGGCCCTCAGCGACCTGACCAACGGCACCTCGCTGGCGCTCCTGGGCGCGCGTCGCAGCAAGGACTGTGACCCCTTCGTGGCGTCGGGCCAGTCGGTGGCGGACTTCATCTGGATGGCGGACATCTCGGGCTCCACCGACGACGACCGCGGCCGCATCACCACCGCGGCGAGCTTGATCGTGAACGCGCTGAGCCAGAACGCGGTGGACTTCCGCATGGGCGTGGTGCCGCACATCGAGAACGACTACCGCCTCGGCACCAACAACGCGGGCAACCTGCGCGGCACCGGCTTCGTGCGGGACCCGGGCCTGTTCGCCACCTACCTGCTCGATACGAGCAACAACGATGGCTACGAGTTCGGCCTGCGGGCGGCCTACAACGCGGTGGCGCGGGCGCTGCCCCGGACCGCGGCGGGGGTCGAGAACGCGCGGCGGCTCCGTGACGGCGCCACCCTCGCGGTGGTCTACATCTCGGACGAGTACGCGCAGGAGGTCACCTGGACCGGCCTGCAGAGCAACCCGTACGGCTACACGCCTTCGTGCAACAGCGGCATCGGTGATGGGTTCTCGGACGCGAACGCCTGCAACATGGTGCCGAACGCGACCCAGCAGAACTGCATCAACACGATCGTCCAGCCGTACATCAACCAGATCACCACCAACAACGGCGTGGCCTTCGCGCAGGTGATCGTGCCGAACGCCACCCCCACCGCGTGCACCGGCTACGCGTGCCCGGGCGGGCAGAACCTCAACGAGCCCGGCGTGGGCTACGTGGAGGTCGTGAACGCCACCGGCGGCGCGTTCTACACCCCGTGCAACAACAACCCGGGCACCGCGCTGCAGGCCATCGTGGACGCGGTGGCCGGCGCGGCCTCGCAGTACCAGCTCACCAGCGCGCCCATCTCCAGCACCCTGCGGGTGGGCGTGGCCCGGCTGGGCCAGGGCGGCAACGGCAGCATCGACATCGTGCCCCGCGACAAGGACGACGGCTTCGACTACGACCCGGTGTCCAACTCCATCTTCTTCCGCGGGTTCACGTTCCGGCCGAACCAGAACGACGTCGTCATCATCAGCTACCGCACCTGGCGTCCGCCCGAGGATCCGTGCGGCCCCTGCGCGGTGAACCAGCAGTGCGACCCGCAGCTGGGCGTGTGCACCTGCACCCAGGCCGCGTGCGCGGCGTGCGGTCCCAACGAGATGTGCGACGCGAACTGCGCCTGCATCTGCAACCCCAACGCCGCCGCCAACTGCGGGCCCAACGAGGTGTTCAACGCGCAGACCTGCGCCTGCGAGTGCGCACCGGACTGCGGCGGCACCTGCGGCAACGGCACCGCGTGCAACCCCACGACCTGCGCCTGTGAGTGTGGGCCGGACTGCGGCGGGCAGTGCCAGGGCAACCTGGAGTGCAACACCGGCGCCTGCAACTGCCAGTGCCCGAGCGACTGTGGCGGCGCCTGCGGCGGCAACACGGTCTGCAACACCTCGCTGTGCGACTGCACCTGCCCGGCCGACTGCAACGACGCTTGCCCTGGCGCCGCGGCGTGCGACCCGGCCCAGGACTGCGCCTGCGCCTGCCCCACCGACTGTGGCGGTTGCCCGGACGGGACGATGTGCAACGGCACCACCTGCGCCTGCGAGTGCGCGCCCAACTGTGACGCGAACTGCCAGAACCGCGAGGTGTGCGATCCGAACAACTCGTGCGCCTGCGTGTGCCCGAATGACTGTGGCGGGTGCAACCCGAACGAGACCTGCGATCCCAGCGCCTGTCGCTGCGTGCCGCGCGTCTAACTTAGTCGCCCTCTGAGGGCCGGCCCCGCCGGCCCTCAGGCCAGCTGCAGGTAGACGAAGGTCTGGTTCAGCAGCTGGTAGGCGATCTCACCGAAGGTCACCGGCCCCACCGCGCCCTTGGTGCGCTGGCCCTCCAGCCCCCCGTAGACGTAGTTGAGGATGCAGTTGCACGCGAAGCTGGCGCCCTCGGCCTCGTCCGGCACCACCGCCGCGAACGCGCTCACGTAGTCCGCGACGGGGGCGGCGATGCGGTACTCGACCCCGGGGAAGACCGGCGCGTAGAGCTTCACCTCGTCGGCGTCGGCGTCGACCGCCTGGAACGACACGTTGATCATCGCGCCGTAGTAGTCGGCCACCAGCGGGAGCTTGGTGTCGATGCCCTTCTCTGTAAGGTAGCTTGCGAACGAGCGCGGCACGCCGTTCACCAGCACCTCGCCGACCGAGAAGCCGGCCTGCTCGAAGGTGAGGGTGTCGCCGCCGCCCTGGGTGAAGAGGTTCACGATGTCCAGCCTGGCGGTCCTGTCGGCGGCGAGGCGGCAGTGCATGACCACCGCCTTGTCCTCGCTCACCTCGCCGGTGGTGCCGTCCACCACCGCGGGGCTCGCGGCGCCGAGGTCCTCGAGGTGCACCCCGGAGATCCAGCCCACCAGGGGCTTGTCGAGGAAGCCCGGGTACTCCTGGGCCTCCTGGGCGAAGGCGAGGTGGGGGGCCGACGAGGCGGGGATGATGATGAAGCTCGCGCCGCCCTCGGGGCCGTCCTGGTAGACGCCGCGCAGGCCGCCGGCGTCATACAGGCGCACCGAGTCCAGGCTCATGTCGGGGGGCAGGACGTTGGCGAAGACGTTGTCGCGGTCCACCACCCCGCCCGCCTCGGTCATGAAGTAGGGGATGGTGCCCCCGATCCAGCTGCCCCGGGGGAGGCGCGCGAGGGCGCGGCGGTCGCCCGCCACGAGGAGGGTGTGGCCGGCGGCGAGCAGGCCAGCGACCTCGTCAGTGCTCATCAGCTTTGCGTTGTTCATGGTCGTCCCCCTCACCGGAAGATGGAGGCCAGGTCGGCCTGTACGAAGCGCTCGTTCTTGATCGCGAACGCGTGGAGCTCGCCGACGCAGGCGTCGACGGTCGAAGGGCTCTGGTCGGTGCGGAGCCGCGACCGGAGTCGGTTCATCAGGAGCTTCAGGGCAAGGAAGCGGAATTGCTGTTGGGTGTCGCTCAGGAGCAGGGAGCGCCACTCGGGGCGGGCCTTCTCGGGGATCATCGCGCGTCTACCTCCAGGTGGGTTTGGGGCTGGCAGCCCCGGACAGGGGAGGTCGGAAGATCTCGCGCTCACTCCAATGCCGTTGGGCATCGACGCATCCGGCGCCTCGTTTCAGGGCGCGGGAGGGGTGCAGGGGCTGAGGGGGGTGTGGTCCGCGCAGGCCTCCAGCGCCGCGGGGGGCGGGGGGCGCGGGGCGGCGCCGGGGCCCGGGGCTCCGTGGGGCACGCAGCCGAGGCGCCCGTCCGGGGCGGGGGCGCACCGCCCCTCGAAGCGCACCGGGCCCAGGGTGGCGGCGCAGGGGTCGGACTGGCCGAGCGCTGCGCAGGCCTGGATCACCTCGGCCGGCGGCACCGGGGGCGGGGGCGGGAGCTGGTGCGGCGGGACGCAGACCAGCTGTCCATCCTGCATCGGGTGGCAGCGGCCTGCCGGGGGTGGGACCTCCTCGGCCTCGAGGCCGGTGGTGAGCGAGGGGTCCTCCTGGATCCCTCCGCAGCTGACCCCCAGGGCGAGGGCGATGAACGAGCTCAGGTGGTGCACGGTGCGCATGGCGACCTCCGTGACCATGCTCACAGTATCGCGTGCGTGGGTGATGCCTCGACTGTGACGGAATGTGACCGCGTGAGGGGGATGCTCAGGACGAAGCGGGTGCCTACGCCCGCCTCGCTGAACACCTCGATGGTCCCGCCGTGGGCCTCCACGATGCGGCGCGTCAGGACCAGGCCCAGGCCCACCCCGCTCGCCGCCCGGGGGCGGCGCCCCCGGTAGAAGGGCGCGAAGAGGCCGGCGACCTCGTCCGCGGTCATGCCCATCCCTCGGTCCGCGATCTCCAGGTGCAGGTTGTCTTGCACCCGGTGGGCGCTGACCCTGACCTCGGCCTCGGAGTACTTGCGCGCGTTGTCCAGCAGGTTGTCGATCGCGCGACGCAGGAGGGTGGGATCCGCCTCGACGTGCGAGGGGAGGTCGGGGTCGAGCTCGACGCTCAGGGCGCGGTCGGGGGCGGACTGCTGGAAGCGCTCGCGGGAGCGGTTCAGGAGGCCCTGCAGCTCCACGCGCTCCAACCGGAGGTGTGGCCCGGGATCTCCGGCCTGACCGGCGGCGAGCTCGAGCCGGGCGGTGGTGAGCACGTCCTCGACCAGGCCGCGGAGCTCGCGGAGGTCCTCGTCCAGGTCCGTCAACGCCGCTTGCGGGAGGGCGCCGCCCTCCTGGGCGATGTCCATCGCGACCTGGATGCGGGCCAGGGGGGTGCGGAGCTCGTGGGAGATGTTCGCGAGGAGCTCCTTCTGGCTGCGGACGAGGTCGGTGATCCGCTCCGCCATGTCGTCGAAGCTGTCGGCGAGGGTGCCGAGCTCGTCCTTGCGGGTGAGGCCCGCGCGGGCGGTCAGGTCGCCCGCGCCGAAGGCCTGGGTGGCGCGAGCCAGGTGCTCGATCGGGCGGACCACGGTGCGGCTGAAGGCCACCGACGCCAGCATCACCGCGAAGAGCAGGACCAGGGCGGCCCAGAGCGCTGACCCCCCCGGGGGTGCGGGTGGCGCCCACTCCAGCCGGAGCACCGCGTAGCCCCGGTCCGGGATCCGGATCGCGGCGCGCCCCGTCTCGAGCAACAGGATGGGCTCGCGCCCGAGGCGGGCCAGCGCCTCGGCCGGCAGGGGCCGAAGCGCCCCGGTGTCGAGGAGGCTCCGCCCCGCCTCGTCGTAGACCGTCACCAGGAGGCCGAGGTGTTCGCGCCAGATCCGCGCTTCGCTCAGGGCTTCGCTCCAGCGCGCGTCGTAGCTGGCCAGGCGCTCCGCCACCATGCGGGCCACGTTGGTCAACGCCACCGGCTCCCGGCTCTTGTTGCGGCTGGGGGCGAGGAGGGTGAGCCCGAGCGCGGCGACGAGGAAGGCGGAGATGTGGAAGAGGTGGACGCGCTGGGTGAGGCGTAGCCCGATCACGGCAGGTCTCCCGGCGCGAGGACGTAGCCGGCGCCCCGCACCGTCACCAGGAGCGAGGGCCGCCGCGGATCGTCACCCAGCTTGCGCCGCAGCCGGCTCACCGCCGCGTCGACCGCGCGATCGAAGGCCTCGTCCGCGCTCCCCTTGGTCAGATCCAGCAGCATCTCGCGCGACAGCACCCGGCCCGCGCGCTCCGCCAGGGCGTAGAGCAGCTTGAACTCGTGGGTGGTCAGGTGCAGGGGCTCGCCGCGCAACGTGGCCTGCATCGACCCCGGATCGAGGCGGAGCTGCCCCACCTCGAGCGCGCGGGCCCGCGGCCCGGCCTGGCCGCGGCGGCGTCGCACCAGGGCGCGCACCCGGGCCAGGAGCTCGCGGGAGGAGTAGGGCTTGGTCACGTAGTCGTCCGCGCCCAGCTCCAGGCCCATCACCCGGTCCGCCTCCTCGTCCCGCGCGGTCAGCATCACGATGGGGAGGTCGCTCTGGGCCCGGACCCGCCGACAGACCTCGATCCCGTCCATCTTGGGGAGCATCAGATCGAGGAGCATCACGTCGTAGGTGTGGCGCAGGGCCTCGTCCAACCCCGCCTCGCCGTCCTGGACCCAGGTCACGGCCAGCTTGTGGCTCTCGAGGTAGGTGGCGGTGAGGCGCCCGAGCTTCACGTCGTCCTCCACCAGGAGGAGCCGCAGGGGCGCTTCGCCTTCGTCTTGGGGCCGCTCGGGCGCCGTCATGGAGGCCAGCATACTACGCTGCCGCCCCCTGCGGCCGCCCAGAGGTCGTGCGCGGCCGACGGTAACAATCGGTCACAACCCGAAGACAGAGCCCCAACAACCCGCCGGCAGGATGGCCCTCGGGTGAATGATTCACCCCACAACTTCCAGGAGGAACTCCAGATGGCACATCCCTCGATCGGCGGCGCGCACGGCGGCCCTGGCGGCGGCGGACTCAAGAACTACGCGCAGGCCAACGGCCTCAACCCCGGCAGCACCACCCCCGACAAGCTGGCCCAGCACATCGATGGCGACAGCTCCCTCTCGACCGAGCAGAAGAAGCAGCTGAAGGACGAGCTCCTCGCGACCGCGGACAGCGTGCGGCAGGGCGCGTCCGGCAGCAGCGACAGCAGCAGCACCAGCAGCCTCAGCAATGGCTTCAACACCGGCGACGCGACCGCCGACCGGGACGCGATGGCGGGCTGGATGAAGGACCAGGGCATCGATCCCAACACCGTCAACCAGCTGATGCAGCTGATGGGCGGCCTGCGCGGCGGCACCGACGCATAGTCCCCGCGTTGGAGATGTCGGAGACCGGGGCGGGTGCTCCGGTCTCCGACGACCTCGACCCAGAGGAGGAGCACATGAGGATGTTGGAGCACCCGATCGTCGACGCCGCCGTCGACCTGCTCACCACCGGCCCCGCCGGCCTTCGGCTCCTGCCCGCCAACCAGGCGGCGCTGGCCGAGCGCCTCTCGGCCGAGAGCTCGCTCATCGACGCCACCTGCGCCTTGTTCATGCTGGTCGTGCGGCTCGACAAGCGCGGCCACAGGGCGGCAGCGGCCGACGTGGCGGCGGTCGCGAAGTCGGCGAAGGACGCGCTGCCCAAGCACCTCGAGGCGGCGACGAGGCGCCACCAGCGCATGCTCGCCGACTTCAGCCGGGTCTGCGATCGGTCGTCTACCTTGCGCGCGCCCGTCTACGGGAACGACGCGGCGCTGGATGGCGGCTTCAAGATCCGGAGCATGCCCCGCGCGAAGCTCCGCTGAGCCGCTTCAGCTCAGATCCACCCCGCTCCTGGCCAGGGCCTGGTAGGCCTCCAGGAAGCCCCGCTTGCGCTCCGCCCGGACCTCGGGCGGCGGCAGGTCGACCGGCTTCGGCTCGATGGCGAGCAGGGCCGCCTCGTCCACCGCGTCCAGCTGCGCGGCGGGGAGGAACTTCTTGGCGTAGGCGCGGTAGGTCCCGCTCGTGACGAAGAGGTCGAACAGATCGGGGTCGAGGTGGTTGAAGCGCTTCATCTCGCCCATGATGCGCATCGACTCCGACAGCGGCTTGCCCTTCTTGTAGGGCCGGTCCTGGGCAGTGAGGGCCTCGAACACGTCGGCGATGGCCATCATCCGGGCCGGGAGGCTCATGTCACCCGCGTACAGGCCCTTCGGGTAGCCGGTGCCGTCCATCTTCTCGTGGTGGCCGCCCGCGTACTCCGGCACCCGGGCCAGGTTCTTGGGGAAGGGCAGGGCCTCGAGCATCAGGATCGTCTGCACCATGTGCCCGTTGATCTCGAGGCGCTCCGCCTCGGTGAGGGTCCCGCGGGAGATGAGGAGGTTGTCGACCTCGTCCGCGGTGAGCACCGGCGCCACCTCGCCCCGGTGGTCGACCCAGGTCCGGGCCGCGACCGCGCGCACCCGGGCCTTCTTGTCGTCGGACATGAACTCGCCGCCGATGTTCGCGACCTCCAGGAACTGCAGGTCATCCTGCATCGCGGCCACGTCCGCCTCGTAGGCGGCGCGCGCCGCATCAGCGTCTTCGCCCCCCGCCACCGCCCGGAGCATCGCCACCTCGCGATCGCGCATCATCGCCGCGAAGCGCGCCTTCACCGCCTCGATGCGGTCGTGGATCGTCTCGAGCTTGGTGGCCTTGTCCATCACGTGGACCGGGGTGGTGACCTTGCCGCAGTCGTGGAGCCACGCCGCGATGTGCAGCTCGTACCACTCCTCCTCGTTGAGGTTGAAGCCGGTGAGCGGGCCCTCCACCGCGTCGCACGCCGCCCGGGCCAGCATCTCGGTCAACAGCGGCACGCGCCGGCAGTGCCCGCCGGTGTAGGGGCTCTTGGCGTCGATGGCGGCCGCGATCAGCTTGATGAACGCCTCCATCAGGTTCCGCTGGGCCGCCACCAGCATCTGGTTGTCGAGGGCGACCGCGGCCTGGGCGGCCAGCGCCTCCACGATGTCCTGCAGCTCGGGCGCGAAGGGCACCACGTGGTCCGCGGCGTCCTTGGCGTTCAACAGCTGCAGCACCCCGATGACCCGCGCCTCCTGGTTGAGCATCGGGATGGTGAGCACCGAGCGGGTCCGGTAGCCGTTCTTCTCGTCGAAGAGCTTGGTGCCCGAGAAGTCGAAGCCCGCCGCGTCGTAGGCGTCGGCGATGTTGGAGGAGCGCGTGGTGAGCGCGCAGTGGGACGCCACGTTCTTGTGGTTCTCGGCCCCGGTCTCGGGGTCGAAGAGCTTCACCGGCGGCAGGTGCACCGGCTTGCCGGTGGTGCCGCCGAGCGCGATGCCGAGGGAGTCGGTGCGCATGATCTGGAACGCCAGCTGGTCTTGATCCGTCCGCAGGTACAGGGTGCCGCCGTCGGCCCTGCACAGCTCCTTCGCCTCGAGGAGGATCCGCTCCATCAGGCGCTCCCGGTTCCGCTCCGAGCTCAAGGCCAGGCCCACCCGGTGCAGCCGCGAGAGCTGGGCCACCCGCTCCTGGGCGTCCGCCGCCGTGCTCATCCCTGATTCCATCGGCATCCCCCTGGCGCGGTCTTCAAGGCCCGCGGCATTACTGCTAAGGCTACCCGACGCGGCTCGCAAGGTGGGGCGCGACGAGGCAATGATGGCGAGACGGGGGGTGTTGGCGGCGTTGGGGCCGGGGCTGTTGTTCTCGGCCGCGGCGGTGGGGGTGTCGCACCTCGTGCAGTCCACCCGGGCCGGCGCGGACTACGGCCTGGCCCTGTTGGGCCTCGTGGTGCTCGCCAACCTGGTGAAGTACCCGGCGTTTCGCTTCGGGCCCCACTACGCGGCGGCCACCGGCACCTCGCTCCTCGAGGGCTACCGGCGCCAGGGCCGGGGGGCGCTCGTCATCTATGGCCTCGCCACCGTGGGCACGATGTTCACGGTGCAGGCGGCGGTCACCGTGGTCACCGCCGGCCTCGCCATCCAGGCCCTGGGGCTCCCCAAGGCGCCGGTGGCGGTGAGCGCGGCCCTCTTGGCCGGGTGCGGGGCCCTGCTGGCCCTCGGCCGCTACAAGCTCCTCGATGGGGTGGCCAAGGCGCTGGTGGCGGTCCTCACCGTGAGCACCCTCGCCGCCGCGATCATCGTCCTGCCCCGGGTCGACCCGAGCACCGCCTTCGACCTCGAGCTGGTCACCGGGCACCCCGGCGCGGTCTTCTTCCTCGCGGCGCTGGTCGGCTGGATGCCCTCCGCCATCGACGTGGCGGTGTGGCAGAGCCTGTGGACCCTCGCCCGCCGCGCCGCCACCGGCCACACCCCAACGGTGCGGGAGTCGATGGTGGACTTCCACATCGGGTACATCGGCACCGCCGCCCTCGCGCTCTGCTTCGTGGTGATGGGGGCGGGCGTCCTCTTCGGGCAGCCGATCCAGCTCTCGGACAGCCCCGCCGGCTTCGCGGGGCAGATCGTCCAGATGTACGAGCAGACCCTCGGCGCGTGGGCCGGGCCCCTGGTGGGGGTGGCCGCCTTCGCGGTGATGCTCTCGACCACCCTCACCGTGCTGGACGGCTTCCCCCGCGCCCTGGTGGTGCTCCGGGCCCGCTGGCGCGGCCCCGAGGTGCCCGGCACCGACGAGCTGGAGTCCCCGGACGGCCGCCGGGCCTACTTCGTGGCGATGCTCGTGCTCGCGCTGGGCTCGGTGGGGGTGCTCCTCGTGCTCCTCACCTCACTCAAGGCGCTGGTCGACGTGGCCACCACCCTCTCGTTCCTCACCGCGCCGGTGCTGGCGGCCCTGAACCACCGCGCGATCCACGCGGCGGAGGTGCCGGAAGAGCATCGACCGGGGCCCGCCCTGCGGGTCGGGAGCCTGGTGGGGGTGGCGCTCCAGGCCATCTTCGCGCTCGGCTACCTGGTGCTGCGCTACGGGTAGGTCGGCGCGCCCCGGGAGACCCACCTGATCCCAGGGCCAGGCGTCGGCGCCGACCCACTCTGCTAGTATTCCCGCATGGCCATCACCTTCCCGCTCGCCGACGTGCAGCGCGGCGGCCTGCTGGCCGCCACCGACCCCGCTACCCACATGCCCAGCTTCCTGCGCCGTCGGACCGAGGCGTGGCACGTCGCCGACGGGCGCTACGTCAGCGGGGACCTCGCGCACAGCTTCGTCTATGCAACTCGCCTTGCCTTCGCGAACCACCTGCCGCTCCACATCCGGCCCGACGACGTCTGGTTCTGCATCGCGCAGGGCTTCGCTGCGCACGTGCGTGAGAACGCCGAGGCGCTGCGGTCGCGTCTGGTGAGCTTCGAGGGCAAGGAGCGGCTCGAGGTGTGGGGCACCGAGATCCACCTGGGGCGCCCGAGCCCGTGGCCCGAAGCCTTCGAGGGGTTCTCGGCCGCGCTGGGGGGGCAGGTGGGCAAGCTGCGCGACCTCGTCTGCGCGGACTTCTCGACCACCGGTCCGGTGGAGCGGGTCGCCTACGTCACGGCGCTCATGGACACCTTCCAGAGCTACTTCACCTACCAGCTGGGGACCCTGTGCGGCATCCCCGAGATCATCCTCGACGGGACCCCCGACGACTGGCGCGCGCTGCTCACGCGGGCGCGGCACTTGTCGGAGTACGATCTGGAGTGGTGGACGGACGCGCTGGTGCCGGTGCTCGAGCGCATCGTCGCGACCGCGGAGGGGCGGGTCGATCGGGAGTTCTGGAGCTCGATCTATCGCCGGAGGTCGACGTCGGGGATCCGGGGCGTCACCGGCTGGATCCTGACGCTCTTTCCGTACGTGGAGTACGTGGGGGTGAAGAGGAACCCGTTCCTCGACTGCTGGGAGGAGGGCGTCCATGGCGAATGGCCGCGCACCGACCAGGTGCGCTTGGACCTCTCGTGCTTCCCCATGTCGCAGAGCAGCGCCCCGGTGGCCTTCAAGGACCTCACCACCGGGGAGGTGGCGGACCTGTGCCTCGTGGGCGGGATGTACGGGGTCCACCAGGACGAGGCGACCCTCGCGCTCCGCCCCGCCTGGGGCTGGGGGGTGGTGCACGACGAGCCCCCCACCGAGGCCCGCTCCCGCTCGCGTGACTCCTAGGCGCCCCTGCTGCCTGCCTGGTGTAAACCCTTGTGTCTCCTGGCTCCTTTTCCGACATAACCGCCGGGTCTGGTTTGCTACATTGAGGGACCGGGGCGCCTGTCACCTTCCGCCGCGTCCCCCCGTAGAGGCACCTAGATGGGTTTCGTCGAGTACATCCTGTTCGCGTTCGTGGGCGGCATCATCTTGAACGTGATGCCGTGCGTGCTGCCCGTGCTCACGCTGAAGGCGTTCCACGTAGTGGACAGCCTCCGCGCCGACCCGGGCGGGGCCCGGATGCACGGCCTGGCCTACGCGGCCGGGACCACCGCGACGTTCACCCTCTTCGGGGTCATCGTGGTGCTCCTGCGCGAGTCTGGGAAGACCCTCGGCTGGGGCATGCAGTTCCAGCACCCGCCCTTCGTGGCCGCGCTGGTGATCGCGATCTTCGCGTTCGGGCTCAACGCCCTCGGGGTCTTCGAGATCACCCTCGGGGTCCGGGGCGGGCACGACAGCAAGGGCCTCATGGGCTCGATGACCAACGGCGCCCTCGCCGCGGTGATGTCGACCCCGTGCACCGCGCCGTTCCTGGGGAGCGCCGCCGCCTTCGCGATGGGCACCGGCGCCGCCGCCTGGCAGACCCTCCTGCTCTTCGTGTTCATCGGCCTCGGCCTCGCCGCGCCCTTCACCGCGTTCAGCTTCGTGCCCGCGCTGATCAAGGTGCTACCGAAGCCCGGCCCGTGGATGAACGTCTTCAAGAAGATCATGGGCTTCACCCTGGTCGCCACCGCGGTGTGGCTCTTCGGCGCGTTCCAGGCCCAGGTCACGCCCTCCAGCGCCAACATGCTCCTCGCCTTCCTGCTCGTGATGTCCATCGGTCTGTGGGTCATGCAGGAGTTCGGCAACATCACCCACACCACCGGTCGGCGGTGGGGGGTGCGGGTGGCCGCCTTCGCGGTGATGGGCCTGTTCTGGGCCGGCGCGGTGGACTTCGAGCGGCCCAAGGCCGTGGCGCAGATCGCCGCGGTGGACGCGGGCGCGCACGAGGCGGTGAAGGACGGCCACATCAACTGGCTCGACTTCGCGCCCCCCGAGGTGAAGGCGGCGCGCGACCGCAAACAGCCGGTCCTGGTCGACTACACCGCCGACTGGTGCGCCTCCTGCAAGACCCTCGAGAAGGTGGCGATCGAGACGGACGGGGTCCGCACCGCGATCAGCACCACCGGCGTCCTCCCGATGCGGGCGGACTGGACCAACGAGAACGAGACGATCGAGAAGTGGCTGGCCGAGGTGGGCCGCAACGCCATCCCCACCGTGG
The DNA here is from genome assembly GCA_020632995.1 of Deltaproteobacteria bacterium. Classification (GTDB taxonomy): domain Bacteria; phylum Myxococcota; class Kuafuiibacteriia; order Kuafuiibacteriales; family Kuafuiibacteriaceae; genus JACKEN01. The sequence goes on from JACKEN010000002.1 coordinate 26,879, forward strand.
TCATCTACAAGCCGGACGGCACCTTCCACCTCATGCCCGAGGTCTTCACCGCGGATCAGCTGGTGGAGGCGCTCAACACCCACGGCAAGGGCGGTTGACGCGGGTCAGCGATCGCGCGCGCGTCGGTAGGCTCCGGGGGTGCGCCCGGTCCAGCGCCGGAACGCGCGGCTGAAGGCGGCGGCGTCCGCGAACCCGACCTGGGGCGCGATGGCCTGGAGCGAGAGCGCCTCGTGCTCGAGGAGCTGGAGCGCGACGGTGCGCCGGGTGTCCTCCAGCACTCGTGAGAAGGTGGTGCCCCGCTCGTCCAGGCGCCGCTGCAGGGTCCGCAGGCTCATGTGCATGCTGCGGGCGACCTCGGCCGCGTCCGGGGCGCCGCCTGGCAGGGCCTCTTGGATCGTCGACGCGACCTGCTCCGCGAAGTCGCGCTCCGGGGGGCGCGCCGAGAGCGCGCGCTCGGCCAGCGCCTCCGCGGTCCGGAGCAGGCGGGGGTCGCGGGCCGCGCACGGGCGCGCCACGTCGCGCGCGTCGAGCACGAGCCCGCTCTCGGCTCGGTCGAAGCGGAGCTCGGCCCCGCCGAAGAAGGTCTGCAGCGCCTCCACCTCGGGCGGCGCAGGGTGGGCGAAGAACACCGCGCGGGGCACGATATCCGCGCCGCCCAGGCAGCGCGCGTGGAAGAGGGTCGTCGCGACCCCGTACTCGTTGCCGTAGCGGAGCCCGGGCGGCCCGACCCGGAGGCGCTGGGCGAGCACGAAGGTGTCGCCCTCGGCCTCGGCGCGGAAGCTGAGGTGCGCGTAGAAGAGCGAGCCGAAGCGGACGATGCGCTCGAACGCCTCGCGCAGCGAGTCCGAGGCCCGCGCCGCGAGCTCCGCCACGTGGTAGTCGTCCCAGCTCAGGCGCTCCGGCAGGTGTACCGCGAGGAGCGGGTCCGAGAGCGCCACCGCGCCTGCGGCCAGGAGCCGATCGAACGCGACGGGCGCGAGCGCGGTCTCTGCGTTGGTCTCCGCCTCCGCCGGCAACCCGAGCTCATGCAGGATGGCCTGCACATCGATCCCGCGCGCCCGATACAGGCTCAGGATCTTCGGGACCACGCGGGTCGGCGCGCTCCAGCCCTCCTGCTCCCGGCCCACCGCGGCAGTATGGCATGAACGGCAAGCGATCCTGGCGCGGGCGGACATTGTCGGGCCGAGCCCGGGACCGCACCCTCACCGCATGGAATCACACCTCAACCTCAAGTCCGTGGTGCTGACGTCGGATGACCCGGAGCGCGTCGCCCACTTCTATCGCGAGGTCGTCGGCCTCGACATCACCCCGGAGCGACACCGGGGGGCCGAGCGGCACCACGCCGGGCAGGTGGGCGAGCTGCACTTCGCGGTGCACCCCCGCCAGGGCTTCTGGCTGCCCGGCGACTCGGCCGCCACCATCGTGAGCTTCACCGACGACGTCGCGCGCGCGGAGGCGCGGTTGGCGGCCCACGGGGTCCCCGTCGTGGCTCGGAACCAGATCGGGCCCATGCCCTTCGTCGCGGTGCGGGATCCCGACGGGCGCTACGTGTGTTTCGGCGCCCCCTGGCCGGGGGCGGCCCGCTGACCCATGGTTTTTGGGTTCGGGCGGGTCCGCGAGGAGGTGCGGACCCGCCAGATACACGAACGCCCCGGAGGCGAGACGGGTCATCTCCTGACCAGGGGTTCCAGGGCACGCGGCAGCACGATGGCTGACGATCGGGAGCCCGGACTTTGGTGTCTCGCTCTGCGGGGCGTTGTGCGTCGAAATCTGAGGTTTCGTTACTCTCGCTGTTCGGAGCTATGTATCCCTCCGCAGGCCGCGTCATGCAGCCTGCCTTTCACTTGTTATCATCGGCCCGCACGGCTGCCCTGTAAACCCGATTTGTTCTCATGCCTGATCCACCGTGACGTGCTGATTTTTCGGGCTCATACGGCCGCCCAGGGGCCTTGACACCGAGACCTGACCTCTTGCGTTTGGACGCGCGACGCGCTGAAGGTGGGCGCCCATGAGCGACGTGTCGCAGACCCTGCTGCACCCCGCCGCCCGCCGCCCGGGGCTCCGCGCGGAGCGCTCGTTCGTGCTGGTGGTGGGCGCGACGCGGCACGGGCCGTTCGAGCGCGCGGCCAGCGTCGGGGCCGCGCCGAGCAACCAGGTGGTCCTCCCGGACCCGACGGTGTCGCGCTTCCACTTCGAGATCACGCGGGGCGCGCTCGGGCTGCGGGTGGTGGACGTGGGCTCCACCAACGGGACGTTCGTGAACGGGGTGCGGGTCTTCGACGCGGTGCTGGAGGACGGGGCCGAGCTCCGGGCAGGTGACACGCGCCTGCGGGTCGAGGTGGAGCCGGTCCCCCGCTACGTGCAGGACGACGCGCCCGCGAGCTTCGGGGGCCTCATCGGCGAGAGCCCAGCGATGCGGCGGCTCCTCGAGCTGCTGGTGCGGCTGGCGGCGGTGGACACCCCGGTGCTCGTGCAGGGCGAGACCGGCTCGGGCAAGGAGCTGGTGGCGCGGGCGCTGCACGACGAGGGGCGGCGCAAGGCGGGGCCCTTCGTGGTCTTCGACTGCGGCGCGGTGGCGGCGTCGCTGGCGGAGAGTGAGCTCTTCGGGCACGTGCGCGGCGCCTTCACCGGCGCCGACGTGGAGCGCGCCGGGGCCTTCGAGCGCGCCCACGGCGGCACCCTGTTCCTCGACGAGATCGGGGAGCTCGAGCCCGGCTTGCAACCCAAGTTGCTGCGCGCCCTCGAGTCGCGCAAGGTGCGGCCGCTCGGCGGAGACAAGGAGCGCGAGATCGACGTGCGGGTGGTGGCCGCCACCCACCGGGACCTCCGCCAGATGGTCAACGCGGGGACCTTCCGCGAGGACCTCTATCACCGCCTCGCGGTGTTCGCGCTGCGGGTCCCGCCCCTGCGCGAGCGCCCCGAGGACATCGCCCCCCTCGCGCGGCACTTCCTGTCCCGCGCGCTCGCCGGCACCGACTTCGCCAAGGATGCGCTCGAGCTCACCCCCGCCTCGCTCGCGCGCCTGTCGGCCCGCAGCTTCTCGGGCAACGTGCGCGAGCTGAGGAACGTCATCGAGCGCGCGCTGGTCCTGGGGGACCTCGAGTCGGCGGCGCGGGGCGACCTCGAGCCGGGGCTCGCGGAGCCGGGGGCGGAGGGGATCGAGGCGGCGAAGCGCCGCTTCGAGCGGCACTACCTGGTGCGCCTGCTCGCCAAGCACTCGGGCGACCGCGCCGCGGCGGCGGAGGAGGCCGAGCTGCACGTGAAGTCGCTCGGCCGCCTCCTACGCCGCCATGGCCTCACTCAGCGCGAGCAGAGCTGATGCCGGCGCACGCCCTGGCCGCGGATGTCGACCTGGCCGAGGACGAGCACGTCGATGATGCGGACGTTGTTGCCGGTCACCAGGAGGTCACCGGTGACCACCGCCATCGCCTCTTGGTTGCAGTCCTCCGAGCGGGGGCCCACCAGGGTCACGTTGTTCCCGCGGATCTCGATGTCGCCTTCGTAGGTGCGCGCGTCGAGGTGATAGATCACGTTGTTGCCGTCGATCCGGATCGGCCCGGCCGCGTCGGGGAGCCGCATGGGCTCGCGCACCTCGCGCCGGGTGACCTGCATCAGGATGCCGGTGCCGTCGAGGGACAGCGACAGGTCGACGGTCTCGGCCGGCTGCACGTCCTTGATCGTGATGCTGCCGCGGAACCGATCGCTCTCCAGGGTGAAGGTGATGTCCCCGGTGGGGAGGTCCTGCATGACGAAGACCCCGTCGGCGTCCAGGCGCACCCGGCGGTCCTCGCCGTTCACGGTGATCACGATGCTGGGGCCGCCCAGGTCATAGCGGGTGTCCAAGGCGTCGTCGTCGTGCGCGGCCACCAGGGCCTGGGTCAAAGAGGCGCCCTCGACGTGGCCGACCACCACGGGTGAGGGTTCGCCGCAGGCGACGCCCAGCAGGGCGAAGGGGAGGAGGGCAAGGATGCGCTTCATGGCGCCCCGGGAGAGCACGCGGCGTGCCAGGCGGCCGGGCTGCGCCGTCGGAGGACGGGGGAACAGCTGGGTTGCCCGCGAGGGAACCGTTGGGTTCCCTCAGAACGCCGCGCAGGCCGCCCGGGTGGTGCGGTAGGCGTCGATGCTCTGCACCTCGCACTCGTCGGGCGCGATGAAGACCACGGTGGCCAGGGTCCAGAAGTCGTTGCCGGTGCAGTTTCCGGTGTCGGTCCCGCGGAAGGGCCGCGAGCGCATGTCGAAGGCGGCGGTGGTGCGCCCGCAGACCACGTGGACCTGAGCGGTGCGGCCCGCCGCCCGCTCGAAGTGGCTCACCGCGAGGGTGTAGGGCACCCCGAGCTCCGGCGCCGCGAGGGTGATCAGCTCGGGGCCGTCGCCGCTGGTGTCGTCGCGATCCAGCACCGGGTTGGCGCCCTGGCCCGGCGGGCCGGGGGCCCAGCTCGGGCGCAGGTTGTCGAAGTAGCAGTCGTCGGGTGAGAACCAGGGCGCGGCGGCGCCGCGGTGGAGGTGGAGGTCGAGGTCCCCCGCGCCGTCCCATGTCAACGTGGCTTTCAAGCCGCTCCCCTCGGCGTCGACCTGGATCTCGCACCGAAAACGCTCCCCCTCGGTGGTCTCGACCTCGGCCGAGACGAGGTACGTGCCGAGGCGCTGTGGGGTCAGCTCCACCTGGGGCCCGGTGTTGGCGTCGGGCGAGAACGACGCGGCGACGACGCCGTCGGTCATCGGGCCGGCGAGGAGCTGCCAGCGGTAGCTCCGCGCCTCGGCCGCGCTCGAGAGGGTGGCCACCAGCGGCACCGGGCTCCCAACCTCCACCCGCCGCCTGGGCGTGCAGAGCAGGTTGACACCCTCGGGGGTGTCGCCGCGGAGCCGGATGTCGATCTGCTCGCCGTCGCTCGTGCGGACCACGAGGGTGCCCGAGTGGTGCCCGGGGCGGCTGGGCGAGAAGGTCACCGCGTAGGTGACGAACTCCCCGGGCTCGAGCGTCGCGCTCCGCGGGGCGCTGTCGTCGAGGATGAAGGTGCCCTCGTCGGTGCCGAGGTCGAGGGTGATCTGGGGATCGAAGAGGATGCAGCGCTCGCGGCCGGTGCTCTGGACGTGCGCCTCCATGCGCACGCTGTCGAGGAGCTCCACCGCCCCGAAGTCCAGCTCGGGCGGGGTGACGAGGACCTGGCACGGCGGCAGCACCACCCCGGAGCCGGAGAGGCGGACGGTGACCTCGGGGTTCAGCGGGTCGTTGGTGCGGAAGGTGAAAGTCGCGTTGTCGAGGCTCTCGTCGGCTGGGAGGTATCGAAAGGTAGCTTGCACCGCGGCGTGGGCGGGGATGGCGGTGGGGGTCGGGAGCTGGGCCTCGAACTCCGGCCCACCGGCGAGGGTGAGGTCGGAGATCTCGAGCGGGCGCACCCCCTCGCTCCGGATGTAGAGCTGCCGCTCCACCGCCTCGCCCACCGGGGTGGGTCCGAAGTGGACGCCGGACGGCTGGAGCACCACCCGCGGCGCCTCGTCGTCCGGCAGGCCCTGGACCACCAGCTTCAGGCCGCACTCGCGCCCGTCGGGGCAGCTCCCCACCCGCCACGTGGCCTGCTCCTTCGCCTCACCCGGCCCGTCCGGCGCGGTGTAGCTGATGGGCACCACGATCGACTCACCGGGGCTCAGGGTCGTGAGCCGTCCGACGCCGTCGACGGACGGCAGCGGCCCGAAGCTGCCCCGGGTCACCACCTCGTCGTACCGGGCGCGCCCGGCCTGGTGGTTCAGCGCGAAGACCTCGACCGGCCGGTCCGTGTAGAGGTTGCGGATCGCCACGGTGCCGGTGGCGGTGTCGCGGTAGAGGACCGGCCCGATGGTGAGGGGGTTCGGCTCCGCCACCAGCCCCGAGGGGGCGACCCGGCCCAGGAGCACGGTGGTCGGGAGGCGCGGGTCGTCGTCCGGGAGGCCGGCGACCCGGACCCGCAGCGGGGTGGAGAGCTCCGCCGGGGCGCCCGGGCCGGCCACGACCTGGACCACCGCCTCGACCACCTCGCCGGGCCAGAGGATGGTGGAGGCCAGGGTGACGTCGATCCGAACGTCGGTCCCCGGCCCCTCCGGCAGGGAGAGGCCGTCCACCTGGACCGCCCCGGTGCCCACGTTCTCGATGGGCAGCCGGGCAAGGGCCGGCTGCCCCGGGGCCAGCCAGCCCAGATCCAGGGTCTCGGGGGCCGAGAGGGCGAGCTCGGGCGCGGTGAGCGACTCTACCGGGGCCAGGCAGGCGGCGGGGGCGAGGAGGGTGAGGAGGGCGGCCCCCTTCGCGCGCGGTCCGGGGTACACCATCCCCCCATGGGTGGCCGAGACCGCCCGAATTCGTCAAAGTTTCCCGCCGCGCTACACCGACTCCAGGAGCGATGGGCCGCGGGGCCGCGGCGGGTCCGAGTCGCTGTCGCCCTTCTTCCCGGCCGGGAGCACCTGGCTCTTCACGAAGCTGCCCGTCACCGAGCCCACCTCGGGGCGGGCGAGCGGGAGCTGCACGATGAACTCGGTGCCTTCGCCCACGCGCGAGACCGGCACGATGGTCCCGCCGTGGGCGGTGATGATGCGGTAGCAGACCGCGAGGCCCAGGCCGGTGCCGTGCTGCTTGGTGGTGAAGAACGGGATGAAGATCTGGTCCAGGTCCTCGGGCGGGATGCCTGAGCCCTGGTCGCGCACCCGGAGCTCCACGCAGCCGCGCTCGGGGCGGTGGCGGGTGGTGAGGGTGACGGGGCCGACGCCGTCGGTCGAGGCGTCGAGGCCGTTCAGGATGAGGTTCAGGATCACCTGCTTGATCTGCTCGGCGTCGGCGGTGATCTCGGGGACGAGCTCGCCGAGGTCGAGCTCGAGGCGCACCTCGGAGTCCTTGTGCTGGGCCTCCACCAGGCGGGCGGTCTTCTGCACCACCTCGTTGAGGTTCGCGGGGGCGAAGCGGGCGCGGAAGGGGCGGGCGTAGTCGAGGAACTGGGACACCACCGAGTTTAGGCGGTTGGTCTCCTCGATGATCACCTCGAGGAACTGGCCGTCCTCCTCGTTCATCGAGGTGGGGTCCAGGTACTCGGCCGCGCCCTTGATCGCCCCGAGCGGGTTCCGGATCTCGTGCGCGAGACCGGCGGCCATCGCGCCGATCGCGGCGAGGCGCTCCCGCTCGCGCAGGCGCTCGGCCAGGCGGGAGTTCCAGATCACGGTGGCCGCGGTCTCCGCGATCTTCATGAGGCTCGCGATCTCCGCGGTGGAGAACGCCTCGAGCGAGCGGTCGTCGCGCAGGGCCAAGAAGCCCAGCACCGCCTCGCCCGACACGAAGGGGAGCAGGAGGTCCGCGCTCACCGAGCGGAGGGCGTCGAGGAGCTCGTGGTGCGGCGCCTCCTCGTCGTCCTCCTGCTGGCGCGAGATCTGCTCGGTGAGGAGCGGCGCGCGGCTCTGCTGGATGGCCTTCCACAGCTCCGGCAGGTCGGTGGCGTTCACCCGCGGCGCGGGCTCGGGGCCCCGGAAGGCGTGCAGGGCGAAGCCGTTCCCGAGCGGCTCCAAGAGGTACACCGCCACGTGGGTGGCCCGGCGCGAGTCGTACAGGGCGTCGGCCACGATCCGGCTCATCTTGGCCGGGTCGAGGACGCCGTGCTGCATGGCCCGGCGCACGTCCTCGAGCGCCATGATGAAGCGGTGGCGCTCCCGGAAGAACAGCTCGATCGCCTTGGTCTCGAGGCGCTGCTTGAGGGGCTCGTAGAGGGTCAACAGGATCACCACGCCGATGATCGCGCCGAACAGGCGGGTGGAGGTGTTGCTCCCGAGGGTCACCAGCAGGGCGGAGATCGCCCCGAACAGCGCGGCGAGGATGCTGAGGATGAGCATCCGCCCCACGAACTCGTTGAGGTCGAGGAGGCGCTCGCGCAGGATGACCTGCGACAGGAAGAAGACGTAGAGCATCACCGCAAGGTGGCCTGCGGCGGAGATGCTCCCACCGACCGCCTCGCCCACGATCGCGAGCACCGAGACGAGGGCGGCGCCGATCGCGAGGTAGCGGCGCCGCACGTACTCGACGGTGCCCTTGCCGACGTCCTCGGACTCGGTCATGAGCCGCGACGCGACCAGGATGGTGGCCGCGACGTAGATCCCGATGACCGCCCGGGTGGCCTGGAGATCCCCGAGGGGCGAGATCGCCGCCACCGCGCTCAGGCCCGAGAGCGTATAGGCCGAGTTCATGAGCTTTCGGCCCCGCTGGGTGTGCCAGGGCACCAGCTCCGAGAAGAGGCGGATGACGCCAGCGGGGATGAGGGACCCCACCGCGAGCTCGATGCGGAGCCACGGGTCGGTGCCGAAGTAGCCGGTGAGGAAGACGCTGGAGAACCAGATCAGGAGGATCACGCAGAGCACCACGAACAGCGCGTCGGTGCGTCGGCGTCGCCGGCGCAGGAGCATGCTGGTCATCACCGCCACGGTGACGAAGACCCCGATCAGGGCGCTCTGGACCTCGAGGAGCACGGCCGCCTCCGATTATGCCTGGGGGCGGGTCGTTTTTCCTATGGTGCCCCTACGGCGGGGCTGCTAGCGTCCGCCCCGCGTCGTGGAGTTCCCGACGATCCAATTCGCGTACTTCGCGCTCATCACGCTGACCATCTCCTGGCTGGTCCGGCAGCAGCGCACCCTCCAGAAGGCCTTCCTCCTGGTGGTCTCCTACTACTTCGCGTGGAAGTGGCAGCCGCTCTTCCTCGCCACCATCGTCGGCTCCTCGCTCCTGAACTACGGGGTCGGTAAGGCCCTGGTGCGCCTGAAGGGGACTCCGGGGGCAAAGCCGGTGCTGGTCGCGGGCCTGCTCGCCAACCTCGGGGTGCTGGGCTTCTTCAAGTACTACGGGTTCTTCATCGACAACCTGGGGAACCTCCTTGGCCTGCTGGGGCTCGAGGCCCACCTGCCGCTGATCGAGGTCATCGCCCCCTTCGGGATCTCCTTCTACACGTTCCAGGGGATGGCCTACATCGTGGACACCCACCGCGGGAAGGCCGTCCAGCCCGAGACCCTCCTGGACTTCCTGCTCTTCATCGCGTTCTTCCCGCAGCTGGCGGCCGGCCCGATCTGCCGCTCGCACCAGCTCCTGCCCCAGCTCCACAAGCCGGCGCCGGAGCGCGTCCCCGAGCTGTCCCGGGCGGTGGCGCTGATCATCACCGGCCTGTTCAAGAAGATGGTGATGGCCACCTACCTGGCCTCGCACCTCACCACCGACGCGTTCATCGTCCCCCAGAACTTCTCGTCGCTGGAGCTCGTGCTCGCGGTGTTCGCGTACACCGCGCAGGTCTACCTCGACTTCTCGGGCTACACCGACCTCGCGCGCGGCGTGGGCCTGCTCTTCGGGTTCCAGATCCCCGAGAACTTCAACTACCCCTACGCCGCCACCAACATCGGCGAGTTCTGGCGGCGCTGGCACATCACGTTCTCCACCTGGCTGCGCGAGTACATCTACTTCCCGTTGGGCGGCTCCCGGAAGGGCCGCGCGCGGACCTACTTCAACCTCATGGTGACCTTCGTGGCCTGCGGCGTGTGGCACGGGTCCAGCTGGGGCTACATCATCTGGGGCGCGCTCCACGGCCTCGGCCTCAGCCTCTACAAGGCCTCCCTGGACTACCGGCGCCTGTGGGGCCTCAAGTCCGAGGGGCCGTGGCCGTTCTGGTGGCACGCGGCGGGCTGGTTCAGCACCCTGAGCTTCTGCGCCTTCGCCCGCATCTTCTTCAAGACGAACGACCTCACCACCGCCTTCGCGGTGTGGGGCCGCCTGTTCGAGGGGTCCTTCCTCGGGGCGGGCCTCGACCTCGGGGTGCTCGCCTTGACCGTGCTGACCTTCGCGATGAACTTCTACGGGCGCCCGGTCTTCAACCTCCTGGTGCGGGCCCACGACGCGCTCCCCACCCCCACCCGGCCGTTCGCCTGGGTGGGCGCGATGCTCGTCCTGTTCACCCTCAAGCCCTTCGGGATGGCCGCGACCATCTACTTCAGCTTCTGAGGTCCCCGTGCACGACGAGCATCACGACCGGCACCCGCCCCGCCCCCTGGTCCTCGTGGCCATGGTGTGGCTCGTGGTGCTGGTCCTGTCGTTCTACGGGGCGGCCGACGTGCGGGACGAGGCCGACAAGAACGAGGCCCTCCAGGAGCAAGGCTGGTTGCAGAGCGCCCTCGCCGAGCTGGTGAGCGCGGAGGACGCGGTCGGCGTCGGCGCCTTGAAGGCGAAGCTGGGGGCGGTCCGGGAGGACGTCAACGCGCCTTACACCGTGCTCGTGGCCGAGGACGAGGCGCCGGACGAGCCGATCGAGGTCGCGACCCCCGACGCGGGGGCGGGCCCGGTCGACCCCGAGGCGCTGCCCCACCAGGGCCCGCCGAACATCCGGCGGGTGCTCGTGGTGGGCGCCTCGTCCATCCAGTTCGCGATCGGCACCGAGCTGGAGCACCGGATCCCGACCTACGCCGGGGTGAAGGTGAAGCGCTTCGGTCAGCTGGCCACCGGCCTGTCGCGGCCGGACTTCATGGACTGGCCCAAGAAGGTCGAGGGCCTGGCGAAGCCCTTCAAGCCCGACCTGGTCATCGCCAACTACGGCGGCAACGACGCCCAGGGGATCCTGGTAGACGGGGTGAAGGTGGCCTACGGCGACACCCCGGAGTGGGAGGCGGCGTACATGGCCAAGGTGAAGGAGATCGTCGACATCTCTCGCCGCCACGGCGCCGCCACCGTGTTCATCGGCATGCCCAACATGCGGAGCGCCGACTTCGCGGCCAAGATGCGCCACCTCAACGTCCTGCAGGCGCGGGCGGTGGAGTCGGAGGGCGGGCTCTTCGTGCCCACCTACGCGATGTCCAGCACCAAGAAGGGCGCCTACCGCAAGACCATCGAGTACAGGGGCAAGCGCGGGCTGATGCGGACGAGCGACGGCGTCCACTACCAGAAGCTCGGCGCCGCGTTCGTGGTCGAGCAGGTGCTCCAGGCGGTGGAGCGGCGCTATCGGCTGGTGCACGAGGACGCGACCCTGGCGGTGGCGGAGGGCCACCGCTTCGAGTCCCGCGCCGCGGGCCGCTGGGTTGGGTACGTGGCCTTCGTCCCCCGGGGCGGGGCGAAGTCGCCGGCCGCGCTCCTGTTGCCGGACCCGGCCGAGGACTGGCCCACCTGGCCCAACTACCCCCACCGCGAGCTGCAGCGCCTGGCCGAGAAGCTCGGGCGCGTGCTCGTGGTGCCCGACGACGCGCTCACCGGCGCCTTCGGTGATGATCCGCAAGCCCTGTTGACCGAGCTGGTGCGCGACGTGGAGCTCAACCTGCCGGTGACCGAGGTCGACGTCGTCGCGGGGGCGGGGGCGGGGGCCGACACCGCGGCCGCCTTCGCCGCCGCCCACCCCGAGCGCGGCGGCACCCTGGCCCTCTTCGGGGCCGAGACCACCGCCCCCGGGGGGTGGACGGCGCGCGCCGGGAGCGGGGCGTGGCCCCAGGGGCTCGAGCCGGTCCTGGCTCCGGCCGCACCGCAGTAGCGCGCGCGCCGGCTTTGGGGGATCCTCCCCCCATGAAGCCCGCGGCAAGCCTCCCTGCCGACCGCCCACTCCCGCCCGGCTACTGGCGCCTGCCGCAGATCCTGCTCGCGCTGTTCGCGGTGATCAGCGTCGCCACCCTGTGGGACCCGCCCGCCGGCCGCACCAGCTGGTTCCTCGAGGTGGGGCCCGGCATCGCGGGCATCGCGGTGCTCGTGGGCACCGCCCGGCGCTTCCCGATGTCCCGCCTGGTCTACGTCTTCGTGTTCGTCCACGTGCTCATCCTGATCTACGGCGGCATCTACACCTACGCCGAGACCCCGCTCGGCAACTGGGCCAAGGAGGCCTTCGACTTCGAGCGCAACCACTACGACCGGGTGGGCCACTTCGCCCTCGGCTTCTTCCCCGCCTTCACCATCCGGGAGGTGCTCCTGCGCCGCACCGGCCTGTGGCGCGGGGGCTGGCTGGTGTTCCTGGTGCTCAGCGTGGTGCTGGCCATCGGCGCGTTCTGGGAGCTGTTGGAGTGGTGGACCACCCTCGTCGTCGCCTCCGACGTGGGTCAGGCCTTCCTCGGCTCCCAGGGCGACATCTGGGACGCCCAGTGGGACATGTTCCTCGCCCTGGTGGGGGCGGCGGTGGGGCTGCTCGTGCTGTCCCGGGTGCACGATCGTTCGATGGCGGTGGTGAGCGAGGCGTAAGGGAGGAGGCCCCATGCTCGAGTTCCTGACGGAGTACACGTACGCGTTGGCCCCTGTGTTCGGCCTGCTCGCCGCGCTGATGGGCTCGGCGGTGAACGGGGCGAAGGTCTGGGACGAGTGGCTGTGCGGCCTCATCGCGGCGGAGATCGGCGTCTTCGCGGTGGTGGGGATCGCGGTCGGGATCGGCGAGGGCGTGGACGCGCCCGAGGCCCGGGCGGTGGCCCTGATCGTGTTCGCGTCGGCGACGCTGGTGGGGATGCCGATCACCCGGATCCTGGACGCGGCGGATCACTGGATCGCGTCCCTGTTCTCCTTCCCCTTCAAGTGGGTGCAGTCGCCCGTGTTCACCACCGTGGGCGGCCTGCTCACGATCGGGTGGGCCATCGCCGGGCGGGCCTCGTTCCGCCGCGGCTGCTTCTTCCTCAAGGTCAGCAGCGGCAGCAGCCAGGGCGCCCTCACCCTGGGGGCGGTGGTCTACGCCTACGGCGGCTGCTTCGAGAAGGACGGCCGGGTGAAGGACGACCTGGCGCAGCACGAGGCCTACCACAGCCGCCAGGTGACCGCCTTCCACGAGATCGGCTTCTACATCGCCTACCTCCTGGTGGGGATGCCGTGGGGTCAGGCGCAGGGCGGCGTGCCGATGTCGACCACGAGCGGGGGCTGCGGCAACCCCTTCGAGAAGACGGCCCGGACCAAGAACCACAAGTTCACCCCCAAGCCCGCCCACGAGTGCTGAGCGGACTCAGCCCTCATCCGCAGGTTCGCTTGCGGCGCGGGGTAACACGCCCATCCGGCGTAGAGCGCTAGAAGCGGAACGCGATGCCGATCGAGCTCCGCAGATCCTTGGTGCTGAGCGAGGCGTCCTCGACGTTGCCCTGGTCGGTGGCGGTGAGCCGTCGGGTGGGGGTGCCGCCGAAGCCCACCTGCTCGTAGGTGAAGCGGTTGTCGATCGCCACCGCGATCATGTCGGACACCCAGATGCGGGCGCCGAGGTCGCCGGCCACCGTGAACCCGGTGCCCTTGCTGCCGGTGGTGGCGGGGGACTCGCTGTAGCTGACGATGTAGCCGCCCTCGGCCCCGAGGTTCACCTCGAGCACGTCATTGAAGGGGAGCCGGGCGAGCAGGCCACCTTGCACCGCGATGAGGGTGCTGTTGAGCAGGAGGTCGCCCGCATCGCGCCCCTGCTGGTTGAGGCCGAGCCGGGCGCCCATCAGCGGGATCAGGCGGTACGCCCGCCGGCCGTGCCCGGCGAGGGGGAGGTGGTAGCCGACCATGAGGTTGGCGTCGACGAAGAGGCCGGAGGGCTGCGCGACGTCGGCCCCATTCCCGGGGGCCACGTCGTAGCGCAGCGGTCGGAAGGCGCCGCGCAGGATGGCGGTCACCGGGACCTTGGGCACGATGACCTCGAGGTCGGCTTGCACCAGGGTCATGGGCTTCAAGGTGTACGAGAGCCCGTTGGCGGCCGGCACGTCGTAGGTGTGCAGGACCCCCGCGCCGGCGGTGATGCCGAAGCGCAGGATCTCGGTGTCGTCCGAGTCGGCCCAGGGGGCCTCGGTGCCCACCGACGCCACCGGCTCCGAGGGCGGGGGCGGGGGCGGCGGCTCCACCGGGGGCGGCGGGCCGTCGTCGGGGGGCAGGGCGCCGTCGAGGCGCTGGGCGAGCGGATCCTCGGGCGGCGGCGGCTCGCCCACGTCCTCGGGCCCGATGTCGCCGGGCGGGGGCAGGGGCCTCGGGTCGTTGCTCGGGCGCTGGCCGCTCGCGATCGGGCCGATCACCGGGAGCGGGCCCTCGCGGGTCAGGGTGTCGAGCTTCTCGACCGTGCGCTTGGCGATGCGGAAGCCGCGGTCCGCGGACTCCTTGGTGGGCTTGTAGTACTGGGAGCGGAAGTTCATCTGCTCCTGCCCGGTCTCGGTGTTGATGAGCCGGGCGGTGGCCGTGTAGAGCCACTTCTGCTTGGTGATCTCGAGGTCCAGGACCCACTGCGCGCCCGCGGCCTGACCGGCCTTGGCCAGGTTGGCGTCGCTGTAGCGGGCCTTCCCCTTCAGCTTCAGCTTCTTCTGGGCCTTGGCGAAGGCGGTGGGCGACACAAGCTCACCCAGGGCGTCCTTCATGTGCTTCTGGACCGCCTTGCTGATCCGGGTCGAGCCCCAGGCCGCCTTGCCCCGGGCTGGCGGCACGACCACCTTCAGACCCTGCACGGACGCGGGCCAGTCCTCCGCCTGGGCCGGCGCGGCGGCGGCCACCACCAGCGCCGCGAGCCCGATCGTCAAAGCACTGCGCATCGCCGGGAGCATGCCACCGGGCGGGCCCTCCGCCAATCTCTGTGCCTGGAAACCAGGGCTCGGCCGGGCGCGTGACGCGGGCCACACCCGAGCGTCAGTCGACTGGAGCTCGAGCCTGAACTCAGAAGCCTGACCCCTGAAGCCGGCGGCCGTGCGCCCTGTCTCTGATACCTGAGGCCGGCGGCGCCGCGTTGGCTCCTGTTCTGCTTCGAGCGCGGGTGTCAGGCATCAGAGACAGGGCTCAGGCTTCAGCGCTCAGGCGACAGGCGGTTGGTGTCAGGCGCCAGGGACCAGGCGGCGCGTCGCGGGCTTCGGACCCGAGCCCGCCATCTCAGAGCGCGCGGTCCGCCACGAGCCTCAGCCAGGCGTCCAGGGTCAGGAGCAGGAACAGGGCGCGGCGGCGATCCTGGCCCCCGTGGACGTGCTCGTCGAACAGCCGCCGGAGCCCCGCCGGGTCCATCCACGCGGTGAGGGGTGAGGCCGGGTCGAGCACCCGCGCCTCGACCATCGGGCGGAGCTGGGCCCTCAGCCAGGCGTCCATCGGGTTGTTGAAGCCCCGCTTCTTCCGCTGCAGGATCTCTTGCGGCAGGCGCCGGGCCATGGCGCGGCGGTGCACCGCCTTGGTGACGAAGCCGCGCCGGCCGAGCCGCAGCTTCTGCGCGTCGGGCATCGACTCCAACAGCTCGATCAGCCGGTGGTCCAAGAAGGGCACCCGGAGCTCCAGCCCGTGGGCCATCGAGAGCTTGTCCGCGACGAGCAGGAGGTCGTCCACCAGCCAGACCCGGGTGTCGGTGTAGAGCATGCGCCCGAGCGGCGACAGGTGGGCCGCGTCCACGTGGTGCTGAAGGAGGGGCTCCGCCACCGCCTCTGGGCGCCGGACCTCGGGCCGGAGCAAGGTGGCCTTCACCTCCTCCTGGAGCACCGCGTAGATCCGCAAGGCGCGTTGCACCGCATCGGGCTCACCCAGGGCGCGGAAGCCCCGCTTGAGCTTCTCGGGCACCCGCGACCCCTCGACGTACGGGGCGAGGTGTCCGAGCCGGGCCCGCGCGAACCACGGGGCGAGGGCCTCGCCCTTGAAGCGGTCGTAGCCGGCGAGGGGCTCGTCCGCCCCCTGGCCCGACAGCACCACCTTCACGTGCTCCCGCGCGAGCTGCGACAGGAACCACGTGGCCATGGCGGAGTCGTTGAGCACCGGCTCCTCGAGCTGGCGCACGTAGGTGTCGAAGGTGTCCGCGTAGTCCTTGGGCCCGATGACCGTGGTGTGGTGCACGCCCCCGAAGCGCGCCGCGGTGGCCGCGGCGTAGGCCACCTCGTCGTCCCGCTGCTCCCCCTCGAAGCCGATCGTGAAGCAGTGCACCCCCTGGCGTCGGGTGGCCTGCAGGATGGCGGCGGAGTCGACCCCCCCGGACAGGAACAGGCCCACCGGCACGTCGCTCACCATCCGGGCCGCCACCGCCTCGTCGAACGCGGCGAGGAAGGCGTCCTCGGCCTCGCGGTCGGTGTACGGCCGGGGCTCGGGCCGCGGGTGCCAGTAGCGGGTGAGGGTGAGGCCGCTGGCGTCCACCCGGGCCGCGTGGCCGGGCGGGAGCTTCTTCACCCCGGCGAGCAGGGTCCGGGGCCCGGGCACGTAGCGGTAGGTCAACAGCTGGTCGAGCGCCGCCGGATCGAGGTCGGTGGCCACCTCGGGGAACGCGAGCAGGGCCCGCAGCTCGGACGCGAAGGCGTAGGCGCCGTCGCCCAGGGCCGCGTAGTAGACCGGCTTCACCCCCAGCCGGTCCCGCACCACCACCAGGGCCTCGCTCCGCCCGTCCCAGATCGCCGCCCCCCACATCCCGACCAGGGGCGCGAGGCCCGCGAGGCCGTGGACCTCGTAGCTCCGGAGGAAGACCTCGGTGTCCGAGTGGGTGCGCCAGGGGCCGGGCAGCGTGGCCCGCACCGTCTTGTAGTTGTAGACCTCGCCGTTGAAGGCCACCGCCACCCGGGGGTCGGCGCCCAGGATGGGCTGGTGGCCCCCCTCGAGGTCGATGATCGACAGCCGCCGGTGCCCGAGGCCCACTCCGGGGGCGAAGAAGGTGCCCCGACCGTCCGGACCCCGGTGCGCGATGCGATCCGTGGCCTGGCCGAGGAGCGCCGGGTCCACCGGGCGTCCGCCGGGCCGAAAGACGGCTACGAATCCACACATGGGCGCATGTCACCGGAGAGGTGGCACAGCAGGGCAAGGCCAGCGGGCGGGGTGTGTCAAAACAAAAAACCGCGACGATGGCGCGAAAGCACCACGTCGCGGATTGAAAAGGCCCCGGCTTCCGTTCTAACTAGAGATCGAGCGAGAGCGAGAGCAACTGGAGCGAGAGCCGTAACTCGAGCGCCGGGGCCTCCATAGCCTTGAGCAAGCTATGGGCCGCCCCGGCGCTCTCTTTTTATGCCCTGGTTACAGACACTTGGCGGTAGGCCCGGATCGGGCCCCAACAGAAACTCTGGCAGCCGTGTCCCGGGGTGTGGCAAATCTTATACATGAGCAGGGGGGGATGGGCGTGGGCCACGCTGCTGGCCGCCGGTCTGGTGGGCGTCGGGGCCCTGGTGGTCACCCAGATGTCGGGTGTCCCCCGGCCTGAGGGCTCCGGCGACGTCGGGGTGCTGAAGGTCTTCGCCCAGCGTCCGTCTGGCCCGACCCGCCTCCCGGTGGGGCGCAAGGTGCGCCTGTACCGGCCCCAGGACATCACCTTCTACCTCGACGTCGAGGGGACCGGCCCCCGCTTCGTGCGGATCGAGGTCGAGGCGGCGGGCACCCGGGCGGTGGTGTTCGAGGAGAAGTTCCAGGCCCCGGTGCACGACTACCTCGAGTACATCCTGAAGATGGGCGAGGAGATGCCGGACGAGGTCATGCTCACCGTAGTGGTGGAGGCGCCACACATGATGAGCGCCATCTCGGACTTTCCGCTCCAGCTGGTGGGGGGTGACACCCGGTTCTGGGATCCCGACGCTCGAAAGCCTGAGGACGTGAAGTAGGCCCACCCGCCCCGGAGTCGCCTGGCGCGGCCTGAGTCCCCCAGGGGCAGGGGCCTCAAGCCGTGGGCGGTCGATGCCAAGCGCCCCGGGACGGGCGGACCCATCTCCGCCGCCGCAGACCGCGTGCGGGCGGCACGCGGGTACGACGGCGCGAGATCAGGCTGGTTCCGGGGCGGAGGACGGCGCAGCGCGCATTCTCAGGGGCGCTGCGGACGTGCTTGGCTGACGTGCGGGTGCCTCACGCCCCGGCGGGGGCGCGGGGCGGTCGGAGCAGGCGGCGGGTGACGCCGTGGCCCGGCCCGCGGAGGGGCGCGGTGGGGGGCGCTGCGGCCCGCACGAGCGGGGCCACCTCGGGCACCTGGCCCACCGAGGCCGGGTCCAGGCGGTGCTGGTAGCCGGAGGCCGGCGCGCCGGTTGGGCGCCCCTGGCCGACCGGGCTGCACCGCGGGTCGGTCATGCTGTCACGCTCGGTGCACCAGTCGGGGGGCGGGGTGGCCGCCACCCAGACCGACATCGCGGGGCCCTCGGGCTCCGCCGGAGCCGGCATCGTGCACACCACGCCGTCCACATGGGGCGCGGGCGAGGCCCCGCCGCCGAGGGCGGCCAGGGCCAGGATGCCGAGGGTGCTCAGCACGACCCAGGGACAATGCCAGACCCGCGAGGATTATTCCATGAGCGAGAGCGGACCGGCTTGCCGGGCCGAATCGCAGCGAGGGTCATAGGATGCGCCCGGGGCGCATCCGTTAGGTGCCCAGGTGCCGTTCAACCGATGCGCGGCTGCGGTGCTGGTCCGGGGCACCGTCACGGCCTGCCCGTAGTCGAGGAGCCACCAGGCCAGCTCGCCCCGGTGGGCGTCGAGGATGGCCCGTGCGCCCTCGAAGTCGAGCACCGGCAACAGGGCCATGCCCGCGCTCCGGGGCTGCAGGAAGTTGTCGTAGTGGGTCGGGAACAGGACCCGGGGCCGGGTGTGGGCCTGGATCGCGGCCAGGGTCTCTTCGGTGAGGTCGTAGCCGGCGAGGCCGAAGATGATCGCGTCGGCGGGCGGCAGGCGCTCCCCGATGTACCCGCTCTGGGGGTGGAACAGGAGGGTGCCGGCGGGGCTCTCGAGGTGGAAGGCGAAGGCGCCGTCCTGCCGGTACTGGAAGAACCACAGCGGCCCGGCGTCGGGGGGGATGGGGCCCTGCATCAAGGTCATACCGAGGAGCGGGGCGTGCGCGCCCTCGGCCACCCGCACCCGGAAGGTGCCCAGGGTGAGGTCGTCGCCGTCCTTCACCACCCTCGTCTGCTCGGCCGGGACGCCGCGGGAGAGGGCGAGGTTCACCGCGGCCGGGCTCCCGAGCACGGTGGCCCCGGTGGCCTTCGCGATGGCCGGGGCGTCGATCCCGTGATCGAAGTGGGCGTGGTTCACCAGGATGTAGTCCGCTCGGGGGAAGGCGTCCGCCACCGCGGCGTCATCGACTGCAAGCGGTCCTGACACCAGGTCGTTGACGGTGGGCCGGGTGAGCACCGGGTCCACCAGGAGCACGGTGTCGCCGTCGGAGATCTCGTAGCCGGTGACCCCGGTGTACGTCACCCGCAAGCCGGGTTGCGCGCCGGGCACCAGCTCGGGCGGCGCCCTCAGCTCGGGGGGGATGGCCCATGGGCGGTGGGCGAACAGGACGGCCGCCACCGCCCACACGATCGCGAAGAGGGCAGGGGGGACGGCCAGGAGCCAGAGGCGCTTTCGACTCCGCACGGGCTCAGGCGTCGAGGCGCCGCCCCTCGAGGTGCACGGGGTGGCCGGTGCGGAGCGACGTCTCGGCCGCCTCCAGGGCCTCCACCACCCGCAGCCCGGAGGCGCCGTCGGTCTTGGGGCGCTCGCCGGTCTGGATGCAGTGGAAGAAGTGCTCGACCTCCATGCGGAGGGGCTCCTGGTTGGACAGGCGCGGGCTCACGATGTCGCCGGTGCGGTAGGAGAGCTGGTACTCGCCGAAGGTCTCGGGGTCGTGGAAGTCCACGCCCTGGTCGTAGAGCTTCAGCTTCTCGACGTTCTCGGTGTCATCGTAGACCAGCATCTTCTTCTGCCCCACCACCGCGGTGCGCCGCAGCTTGGAGGGGGCCAGCCACGCCACCTCGATGTTGGCGATGACCCCGCTCGGGAAGCGCAGGTTGATGAAGGCGACGTCCGGGATGCCCTTCTGCACGCAGTCGCGGCCGAACGCGTTCACGTAGCAGGGCGACTCCTTGAGCCAGTGGAACAGGATCGAGAAGTCGTGGGGCACGAGGTCCCAGATCACCGAGACGTCGCGCTGGTGCAGGCCCAGGTTCACGCGCATCACGCTGATGAAGAAGATGTCGCCGAGCTCACCCGCGTCGATCATCTCCTTCGCCCGCAGCACGGGGGGCGAGAACTCGAAGGTGTGGCCCACCATCAGCACCCGGCCCGCCGCGTCGGCCGCCTGCATGAGCTGCCGGGCCTCGGCGGTGGAGGAGGCCAGGGGCTTCTCCACGAACAGGTGCTTGTTCGCCTCCAGCACCCGCAGACCGAGGGGGCCGTGGGTGCTGATGGGGGTGGCGAGGAGCACCGCCCCGATCTCGGGGTCGCCGAGCACCGCGTCGAAGTCGCGGGTGGTCTCGACGCTCGGGAAGCGCTCCTTCATCTTCTCGAGCTTGACCGGGTCGAGGTCGCAGACCACCACCCCGTCGAGCCCGCGCTGGGCCACCAGGTTCCGCGCCAGGTTCGGGCCCCAGTAGCCCGCGCCGACCAGGGCCGCTTTCACTTCTCACTCCGGCTCATGAACTCGCGGATGGCCTCGGCCACCCGGACCTGCTGGGCCTCGGTGATCTCGGGCGAGATCGGCAACGACACGATCTCCTCCGCCATCTTCTCGGCCACCGGGAACGTGCCGGGGCCGTTGCCCTGGTGCTCGTAGGCCTTCAACAGGTGGAGCGGCACCGGGTAGTGGATGCCGGTCTGGATGTTGCGCTCGCCCAGGAACGCGCGGAGGCCGTCCCGGTCCGGGCAGCGGATCACGTACAGGTGGAAGACGTGGGCGCCCTCGGCGCGCACCTTCGGCAAGCGGACCTGCGGGATGTCGGCCAGCAGCGCGTCGTAGCGCTTGGCCGCCGCCTGGCGCTCGGCCGTCCAGGTCTCGAGGTGGCGGAGCTTCACCTCGAGGATCGCGGCCTGCAGGCCGTCGAGGCGGGAGTTCACGCCCTCCATCACGTGGCCGAACTTGTCGGCGCGGCCGTGGTTGGCGAGCATCCGCACCTTCTCGGCCAGCTCCAGGTCGTTGGTCACCACCCCGCCCGCGTCGCCGTAGGCGCCCAGGTTCTTGCCCGGGTAGAACGAGAAGCAGCCCGCGTGGCCGGTGGCGCCGGCGCGCACCCCGCCCTCGATCGCGGCGTGGGCCTGGGCGGAGTCCTCGATCACGAAGAGGTCATGCTTCTTCGCCACCGCCATCACCTCGGCCATGGGCACCAGCTGCCCGTACAGGTGGACGGGGATGATCGCCTTGGTGGCGGGGGTGATGGCGGCCTCGAGCTTGGAGACGTCCATCAGGGCGGTGTCGTCGTCGACGTCGACGAAGACCGGCGTGGCCCCGGCCATGGTCACCGCCTCGCTGGTGGCGATGAAGGTGTTGCAGGCGGTGATGACCTCGTCGCCGGGGCCGACGCCCAGCGCCTTGAGGGCGAGGAAGATGGCGTCGGTGCCGTTGCCCACCCCGACGCAGTGCTGGGTGCCGCACAGCGCGGCGAAGCCCTTCTCGAAGCGCCCCAGGGCGGGGCCGCCGATGAACGCGGTGGCCTCGAGGGTGTCGCTGATCGCGGCCGACAGCTCGTCCTTGTAGCGGTGGTACTGCGCCACCAGGTCCACGAAGCGGATGGTCTCGTTGGTGCTGCTCATGACGATGAACCTCTGTGCTCAGCCGGCGGCGGGGATCTGGATGTCGACCGGCGCGCCGCCCCGCGCCAGGGACAGGTCCGCGGCCTCGAGGACCGCGGTCACCGCCACGCCGTTGTGGCCGTCGGTGAGGGGCGTCTTGCGCTCCTTCACGCACGCGATGAAGTGCTTGGCTTCGACCTGGAGCGGCTCCGGCACCCGCAGGTTCGGCACCAGGAGGTCGCCAGCCCGGGTGATCATCTTGAAGCGGGCGAAGTCGGTGGCCTGCTCCTCGGGCACGCGCTCACCGCGGGTGATGCCCTTGTCGAAGATCTGCAACTTGTCCTGCGCGACGTCATCGTAGATGATCATCTTCTTGTCGCCCACCACGGTCATGGTGCGCGACTTGCGCGGGTCGAGCCACGACACGTGGCAGTGCATCACCACCCCGCTGGGGTAGGTGAGGGTCAAGAACACCACGTCGTCGAGCCGCGGGGCCTCGGGCTGGAGCGCCTGCACCGAGCTGGCGCTGACCCGGGCCGGCGTCTCACCCAACAGGTAGTTGCCGATCGAGACGTCGTGGGGGGCCAGGTTCCACGCCGCGTTGATGTCGCCCCGCACGATGCCGAGGTTCAGGCGCTGGCTGTAGAGGTAATACAGCTTGCCGAGCTCGCCCGCGTCGATGCGGCGCTTCAAGTCGCGCACCGCCTCGTTGAAGAGGAAGGTGTGGCCCACCATCAAGATTCGGCCGCGCTCGGCCGCGAGCCGGGTCAGCTCCACCGCCTCCTCGGTCTTCATCGCGAGGGGCTTCTCGACGAAGGCGTCCTTGCCTGCCTCGAGGACCTCTTTGGTCAGGGCGTAGTGGGTGGCAGCGGGGGTGGCCACGATCACCGCGGTGATCTCGGGATCCTTCAGGATCTCCTGGTGGTCCTCGACCGTGGCCACCGTCGGGTAGCCCTTGGTCACGAACGCGCGCCGCTCGGCGACGCGGTCCGCCACCGTCTTCACGCGGACCCCGTCCTGTTGGGCGAAGTTCCGGAGGAGGTTGGGGCCCCAGTAGCCGCAACCGATCATGCCAATGTGTAGGATTGAGTCGGTCATGGGATACGCCTGGGCGCAGCCGTACGCCCTGGCCGCGGGTTCTATCGAATCGACGGGTCGGCCCGGTCAAGGTGTTTCGGGTGTGAGCGCGCACGTGCTAGGCCACGGCTCGTGGCCCGTCCGCACCTCCTCTGGCTCCCCCTGGTGGCGCTCTGGCCGACCCTGGCCCAGGCCGAGGCGCCGGTGTTGACCGTGCGCTGGGACGAGCTCGCGGCGGCGGGTGGCCTCCAGAACGGAGAGGTGCTCCCCGGGACGCCGGGGGGCGCGCTGCGGGTGGAGGGCGGGAGCGAGGGCCCCTACAACATCCCGGTCTGGACGGTCGAGAAGCCCCCGATCACCGGCGAGCGCTGGCGGGTGGAGGGGCGGGTGCGGCACCTCAACGTGGAGGGCGAGGGCAACCTGCTCCTGCTGAGCTTCCTCGCGGACGGGCGCGAGTACTTCACCAAGACCGTCGCTCCCTCGGGCCCCCTGGGGCGCATGGTCGGCCACTCCGACTGGCGCCCCTTCGTCCTGCCGTTCGACGCGCTGGGGAAGGGGCCCCCCGAGAAGCTCACCCTGCAAGTCTTCTTGTCCGGCCGGGGAACGGTGGACCTGACCGACGTCGCCCTCTACGAGGGGTTCGACGACGCCCTGGTGGCGGACCTCGGTCCGCGGCTCGGCTGGAACCCCGCCACCTTCGGGCTCGCGGCGGGCCTGGTCGGCAGCCTGGTGGGCCTGCTGTCCGCCCTGATCGGGCTCCTGAACGCCACCGGCGGGCGGCCGAAGCTGGTGGCGCTGATCCGGCGCGTGACGATGGGCATCGGCGGGGCGACCATCGTGGTCGGGCTGGCTGCCCTGGCCACCGGGGCGGCGGGCGGCTGGTTGGTCTCGGTGGGGATCATGACGCTGGCGGTGATGGTGGGGATCGGCAAGGCGATGAGGCGCGGCGCGCCGGAGGGGCAGCGCGATGGCTGATCGACCTCGCTCGAAGCTCGCAGCGGCGATGGCCGCCGGGCGTGAACAGGGCCGACGCCTGACCCCCGGCCGGCCGATCACGGACCACGTCCCCACCGGGGGCCTCGCCGACGCGGAGCTCTCGCTCGCGGAGGTCGAGCAGGCGGTGGCGGGCGGGGCGCCGCTGTGGCGGCGGGAGTGGGCGGTCACGGTGGCGAGGGCGGCGGAGCGCGCCGGGCGCACCGCGGGCGACGATGCGCTGGTGGCCCGCGCGGTGGCGCTGCAGGACGCCTTGCACGAACAGGACGAGCGCGAGATCGGACCGATCCGGGAGTCGCTCCGGGCCCAGGGCTTCCCGGCCGACGCGTTCCGTGCGGTCCTGGATGCGTGCCCGACCCACGAGCGGGACCCCCTCGTGCGGCGGCTCCTCCGGGTGGATCGGGTCCCCGAGCGGGTCACCGACAAGCCGGCGGGGATGGTCCACTACGTGGCCAGCCCGCTCGACGCGGTGCTCGAGATCTGCCGCTGGGTCGGGCCGGACGACGTCTTCTGCGACGTGGGCTCGGGCCTGGGCCTCGTGACCATGCTCGTGGCGCTGATCACCGGCGCCGAGGCGCGCGGCGTGGAGTACGATCCGGCCTACCACGCGTGGGCGGAGGCCCGCGCGGCCGAGCTCGGGATCCCGCGGCTCCGCTACGTCCAGGGCGACGCGCGGTACGCGGACTACACCGGAGTGACGGTGCTCTACTTCTACGACACGTTCCGCGGCACCCTGCTCGAGGAG
Organism: Deltaproteobacteria bacterium; assembly: GCA_020632995.1. GTDB lineage: Bacteria > Myxococcota > Kuafuiibacteriia > Kuafuiibacteriales > Kuafuiibacteriaceae > JACKEN01. The sequence goes on from JACKEN010000002.1 coordinate 51,037, forward strand.
CTGTTCGTCCGTCTGCAGCCCCTCGCCGAGGCGGGGCCGCTCCGGATCATCTCCCGCGGGCACAGCAACCCGGTGCTGGAGGCGGTTCCCTGGCTGGAGGTGGTGTCGAGGGGCGTGGCCGAGCTCCTGGTCATGGAGGCTCGGTAGCAGGCGGGGAGGGGGCCGGTGCGCCGGTCCCCGGGAGGCGGGTGATCAGGTCCCGCCGCCGACGACGAGCAGCGTGAAGTCCTGGGTGTCGGTCTCGTTGTTGTCATCGTAGACCGTCACCGAGAACGTGAAGTTCCCCGAGACCGTCGGCGCGCCGCTCACCACCGTGGACGGCTTGCCCGCGATCTGGAGGGTGAGCCCCGCCGGCAGGGCGCCTTGCGAGACCACCCAGTGGTAGCGCCCGAAGCCGTCGCGCGCGGTGATGGTGGCGCTGTACGCCAACCCCTGGACCGCCGGCGCCAGCGTCACCGCGCCCGAGGAGGTGCTGACGATCTCGATCGGGAAGATCTGGGGGAGGATCACCACCGTGAAGTCCACCGTGCTGGTGTCGCCACGGGCGTCCGCGATCTGCACCCCGAACGCGTAGGTCCCCTCGGTGGTGGGGGTCCCGGAGAGGGTGGCGAGGAGCGGATCGGCCTGGTTCTGGGTGAGGGCCAGGCCGGGGGGCAGGTTGCCTTGCACCGACCAGGTGTAGGGGCCGCTGCCGTTGATGCCCTGCAGCTCGGCCGAGTAGGCCGACGCCACCTCACCGTCGGGGAGCTCCACCGTGATCAGGCGCACCACCGGCGGCGCGCGGGAGATCTCGACGAAGAAGGTCCGGCGCACCTTGACGTGCTGCGCGTCCTCGACCTCGATCTGGAACGTGTAGCTGCCGAACGTGGTGGGCACGCCCGTCAGCAGGGCAGGGCTCACGCTCTCGTCGATGTCGAGCCCGGGGGGCGCGTCGCCGACGAGGAGCCAGCTGTAGGGCGGGGTGCCGTTCACCGCGGTCAGCTCTGCGGTGTAGAGCAAGCCAACCTGACCGTCCGGGAGGTCGGTGGTGGTGAACTGGAGGGGCTGGGTGGTGTCGGCGATCGTCACCTTCAGCTTCTGGTCGGCCTGCGCGTTGTCCGCGTCCCTGACCCGCACGGTGAACTCGAACGCGCCGGCCTGCAGGGGGGTGCCCGCCAGCGTGGTGCTGGGGTCGCCTTCGGCGCCGAGGGTCAGGCCCGGCGGCAGGGCGCCCGAGACCAGGAGCCAGCGGTACGGCGGGGTGCCGTTCGCGGCCGTGATGCTGGCCGAGTAGGCCTGGTTGGTCCCGCCGTCCGGCATGCTCGTGGTGGTGATGCCGAGCGCGGGGGGCGCCGCATCCACCACGATCTGCAGGCTCGCGCTCCCGATCTGCCCGGTGTCGTCGGCAAGCCGCACGTCGAAGCTGTACGTGCCGTTGCCGGTGGGCGTACCCAAGATGGTGGTCATCGGATTGCCCGATCCGTCGGTGGTGCCGCCCGAGGACATGAAGAGGCCGGGCGGGAGCGAGCCGGAGACGGACCACTTGTAGCCCTCACCCGACCCACCTTTGGCGCGGATTTCTGCGCTGTACGCGACGCCTTGCTGACCCCCGGGCAACGATGTCGTCTCGATCGTGATCGGAGTATTGGTGTTGGTGTTGTTGTTGTTGGTGGTTTCACCACCACAGGCGGCCATCACCAGGCTCAGCGTGAACAACCAGGGCGCGTGGGTGCGGTGCATCGGGGCTCCTCGTGGTGCCGGGGTCTGTGACCGGCGGATGGCACTCTAGTGGAGGTCGGTCAGGCGTCGCTAGACCCAAGGCGCAAGAAATGCCGCGCCGTCGTGATAGGGATCCGCTTTGAAATCAGAGGTATACGTATGATTAGGGTGCGAATACAGGGTCGGCCCGGGGGTAGGACGGCCGTCTCGCATGCCCCGCTTCGAGAGGGTGGGCACCGGAGCCCGGGCCGGGCGGGACCGAAGTTTGCGGACGCGGGGGTGAGCGGCTAGACTGGGCCTTCGATGTCCGGCCCCCGGGGCCGGCGAGGAGTCCGCCCCGATGCCAGTATTCATTTGGGAAGGCAAGACCCGCCAGGGAGAGGCCCGTGCCGGGACGATGGAGGCGCCGAACGCCGACATCGTCATCGAGCGCCTCAAGCAGCAGCAGATCTCTGCCTCGAAGGTGAAGAAGAAGCCGGTCGAGATCCACCTCAAGATCGGGTCGGGCGTCACAGCGAAGGAGGTCGTGGTCTTCACCCGCCAGTTCGCCACGATGATCGACGCAGGTCTGCCGCTGGTGCAGTGCCTCGAGATCCTCGGATCCCAGCAGGCGAACGTGCACTTCCAGAAGGTGATCACCACGGTGAAGAACGACGTGGAGTCGGGCTCCACCCTGGCCGATGCTCTGGCCAAACACTCCAAGGTCTTCGACGACCTCTACGTGAACCTGGTGGCGGCCGGTGAGGTGGGCGGTATCCTCGACACCATCCTCAACCGACTCGCGACCTACATGGAGAAGAACCTCAAGCTCATCCGCCAGGTGAAGGGTGCGATGGTCTATCCGAGCGCGGTGTTGTTGGTCGCCGGCGTGGTCACGGCGGTCCTCCTCATCTTCGTCATCCCGGTGTTCGAGAAGATGTTCCGCGACTTCGGCGGCGCGCTGCCGGCCCCCACCCAGTTCGTCATCGATCTCTCCAACGGCCTCAGGGCGCAGATCCTCCCGGTCGCGCTCGGCCTGGTGGTGGCCTTCGTCGTCTACCGCGCCATTGGGAGGACCCCGAAGGGGCGCCTCATCTACGACAGCATCCAGCTCAAGTTGCCGGTGCTCGGCCCGTTGTTCCGCAAGGTCGCGGTGGCCAAGTTCACCCGGACCCTCGGCACCATGATCTCCTCCGGCGTGCCGATCCTCGACGCGCTGCAGATCACCGCTCGCTCGGCCGGCAACAAGGTGGTGGAGAACGCCATCATGTACACCCGTGAGCGGATCTCCGAGGGCCGAACGATGGCGGACCCGCTGGCGGAGACCGCGGTGTTCCCGGCCATGGTGGTGCAGATGATCGCGGTCGGTGAGTCCACCGGCGCCATGGACACGATGCTCCAGAAGATCGCCGACTTCTACGAAGAAGAGGTGGACGCGGCGGTGGCCGCCCTGTCCGCCCTGCTCGAGCCGTTGATGATGGTGATCCTCGGCGTCCTCCTGGGCGGCCTGATCATCGCCATGTACCTGCCGATCTTCGAGCTCGCCGACAACATCAAGTGAGCAGCGCGACGCCGCGCCCCCCCGCCCCGACCATCCACGACACCGGCTCCTTCACCGGCGCCCCGCCCGCGTACGTCGACTCGGCCCGCCTCGAGGCCAACGACCTGGCGGCCCGCGTGACCCTGGTCGCGGTGGTCCGGGTGGCGATGGTCACCGCGGTCCTGGCCCTCCTCATCGTCTTCAACTGGCTCAACCCGCCCGACCGCGTGGCGGACGTCGAGACGTGGCAGTACGTGCTGATCGCCACGGTCTATGCGGCCTCGGTGGTGTACGGGGGCCTGTTGAGGGTGCGGCGCCTGCTGCGCCCCCTCGTCCACGCCCAGGCGGTCCTGGACGCGGTCGTGGTCTCGGTGCTGGTGCTCATGACCGGCGGCACCGAGTCCATCTTCACCTTCACCTATGTGTTCGCGGTGCTCGGCGCGAGCCTGACCCTCTACCGACGCGGTGGGTTCGTGGCGGCGCTGGCGGTGATGCTCCTGTACGGCGTGATCGTGCTCCTGCAGGTGAACCGGTCGGTGGCGGTGCTCCCCCGCGTCGAGGCCAGCCAGGCCCTGTTGTCCTACTTCGTGCAGGCGCTGGGCATCGCGTCGGTGGCGGTGCTCGCCTCCAACCTCGCCGAGCGGGCCCGGGTCACGCGGCGCCAGCTGGCGGAGAAGGAGAGCGACCTCGAGCAGCTCCAGGAGCTGCACGCCGCCATCCTGCGCTCCCTCCCGGCCGGGCTCCTCACCGTCGACGGGGACGGCGTGGTCCGCTACGTCAACGAGGCGGCGAAGTCCATCTTGCGGGTGGACGACGAGCGGTCGGTGGGCCGGCCCCTCCTCGAGGTGGTGCCCGCCATGCACGGCCCGTGGTCTCGCGAGCTGGAGCGCCCGACCGACCGGCGCGAGCGCTTCGAGGCCGAGCACCAGCGCTCGGACGGCCTCAGCATCCGGGTCGGCTTCTCGTTCGCGCCGCTCTCGGGGGGCGAGCGCGACGTGCCGAGCGTCATCGTGGTGTTCCAGGACGTGACGGACATCGTCCGCCTCAAGGAGGCGGTGGAGCGGGCGGAGCGCCTGGCCACGGTGGGAAAGTTCGCGGCGGGGCTGGCCCACGAGGTGCGTAACCCGCTCGCGTCGATGTGCGCGTCCATCGACGTCCTGCAGTCTGCCTTGCAGATCCCCGAGCCGATGCAGCGGTTGATGGGGAACGTGGTGCGCGAGGCGGAGCGCCTCAACCGCCTGATCACCGACTTCCTCGCGTTCAGCCGCCCACGCAAGCTGGAGCTCAAGGACGTGGACGTCGGAGAGCTGGTGCAGGGCGTGCTCGTGATGTTCGAGAACGATGAGCTGATGCAGCGCTCGAAGATCGACAAGCTTCTCCCCCTCGGGGTGCGCGCCTCGGTGGACGCCGATCTCGTGCGCCAGGTGATCTGGAACCTGGTGAAGAACGCGGGCGAGGCCATGGCGCCCCAGGGTGGAACGCTCAAGATCGAGACCGCGATGGAGGACATGCAGCCGATCCTGCGGGTGAAGGACACCGGCCCTGGCATCGCGCCGGACCGCCTCAAGCGCGTGTTCGACCCGTTCTACACCACGAAGGAGGGGGGCTCGGGCCTCGGGCTGGCGATCACGTACTCGATCCTCGAGGCCCACGGGGCGCAGATGGGGATCGAGAGCAGCCCCGGCGAGGGCACCACGGTGACGGTGCGCTTCCGCCGCGACCTGGCCGGCCTGTCGGTGGATGTCCCGCAAGGCACCAACCCGGGCCTCAGCCCCACCACGGACGACTTCGAGATCATGACCGGGGCCACCTGACTTGTTCCCAGGGTCGATTCGCGGGAAGGAGGAGGCATGGGACGGGTCTTGGTGGTGGACGACGAGCAGGGGCTCCGCGACGCCCTCGAGGTCCTGATCACCTCCAAGGGCCACGTGCCCACCACCGCGAAGAGCGTGGCCGAGGCCAAGGACCACCTGAGCCGGAGCTTCTTCGACGTGGTGCTCACCGATCTCCGCCTGGAGCCGGGCGGCGACGGGATGGACGTGGTCGCGGCGGCGCGGGCGGTGGAGGATCCGCCGGAGGTCATCGTGATGACCGCGTACGGCACCCGCGAGAAGGCCCAGCTGGCCATCTCGAAGGGCGCGTCGTTCTACCTCGAGAAGGGGCCCCACCTGGCCACCGACGTCCAGGTGCTGGTGGCGCAGGCGATCAACACCCGGCGCCTGCAGGCCGACAACGCCCAGCTCCGGCAGGCGCTCGTCGGGCGCTTCAGCGTGGGCGGGATCGTCGGGCGCAGCGAGGCCATGCGCGAGGTGCTGGACCTCGTGCAGCGCGTGGGCCCGCTGAAGACCACAGTGCTCATCACCGGCGAGAGCGGCACCGGCAAGGAGCGGGTGGCGAAGGCGCTGCACTACGCTGGCGAGACCAAGGGCCCCTTCGTGCCCATCAACTGCGGCGCGGTGCCCGAGAACCTGATCGAGTCCGAGCTGTTCGGGCATATGAAGGGCGCCTTCACCGGCGCGGACCGCGACAAGGAGGGCTTGTTCGAGGCGGCGCGGGGCGGCACCCTCTTCCTCGACGAGATCGGCGAGCTCCCGGTGCAGCTGCAACCCAAGTTGCTTCGCGCGCTCCAGGAGCGGCGGATCAAGCGGCTGGGGGCGGTCGAGGAGGTGCCGGTCGAGGTCCGCCTGGTGGCGGCCACCAACCGGGAGCTCGAGGCGGAGGTCCGGGCCGGGCGCTTCCGCGAGGACCTCTACTTCCGGCTCAACGTGGTGCAGATCGACCTGCCGTCCCTGCGCCAGCGGCGTGAGGACATCCCGCTGCTCGTGTCGGCGTTCCTGCGCCAGTTCAGCGAGGAGTACGGGCGCGAGGTCCTCCAGGTGGAGCCCGAGGCTATGGAGCGCCTGCTCGCCTTCGAGTACCCCGGCAACGTGCGCCAGCTCCAGAACATCATCGAGCGCGGGGTGGCCCTCGCGGTGGGTGACACCCTCCGCACCACCAACCTGCCGAAGGAGGTCGCCCACGCGGAGAGCGCGCCGCGGCGGGTGATCTCGGTGCAGGACGACAGCGCCTTCCCCGAGGAGGGGGTGGATCTCGAGCGGCTGGTCGAGGACTTCGAGTACGGCCTCATCGCGCGCGCCCTCGAGAAGGCGGGCGGAGTGAAGACCCGGGCCGCCGAGCTCCTGGGTTTGTCGTTCCGCCAGTTCCGGTACAAACTCTCCAAGTTCGAGCGGCGCCGCGACGGCGGGGCCAGGGGGTAGCGCGACGTGAAGGACAACTACCTGTTGAGCGGGCTGTGGCTGGCGGCGACCGTGGGCGGGATCATCTACCTGGGCTACAACGGCACGATCTCCGCTCAGGCGGAGGCCGAGGCCCACCGTGAGGCGATGGTGCGCGAAGAGATGGCCCGCGCCATCGACGCGGGGCACGCGGGGCGCTTCGCCGACGCGGCGCGGATGCTCGAGGCGCTCCAGGCGGAGCACCCCGACTCCACCTCGGTGATGCTGAACCTGGGGCTGGCCTACCGGGGGCTGGAGCTCTACGACCAGGCGGACGCCCAGTTCCAGAAGGTGCTCGCGGCCAACCCGAAGGACTGGGACGCGGTGGCGGAGCACGCGACGATCCTCAAGATCAAGGGGCAGGAGCAGGAGGCCTTCGAGCAGCTCGAGAAGGTCCCGCCCGGCGAAGGGCAGGTGCTTGTGCGCCTCACCGGCGACCCCGACTGGGCCGAGGCGGGCGACGCGGAGCGGCTGACCCGGCTCCGGACCCAGCACGGGGGCGGTGCGCGGCCGGACACCGCGGTTCGACGGCTCCAGGAGATGGAGCGGCGCCGCAAGGAGTTCGAGGCCGCCAACGGCTCGAACGCGGCCCCCGCGCCCGAGGCCCCGCAGCACTGAGGTGGTGGTCCTTGCCATCCTGATGCGCTCCTCGACATCCGAGGCGACAGGGCCCGAGGGGCCGTGTTAAGTCCCAGCGGTGCGCATCGAGATCGGCAAGATCGGCGTAGATCCGTTCGACCAGGGACAGACCCTGGCTGAGGTGCGGCGCCTGGTGGAGTCCGGGCAGGGCGGCACCGTCTTCACCCCCAACGTCGATCACGTGGTCCAGGCCGAGCTGGATCCCCGGCTCGCCGAGGCCTACCAGGGCGCCTCCATCAGCGTGGCGGACGGGATGCCGGTGGTCTGGGCCAGCAAGCTCCTGCGCCAGCCGGTGCCGGAGCGGGTGGCGGGCTCCGACCTGGTGCACCCCCTCTTCGAGATCGCGGCCGAACGCGGGTGGCGGGTCTACGTGGTGGGCGGCGCCCCCGGGGTGGCGCAGGAAGCCTTGCAGATCCTCGCCGCCGCCTACCCCGGCTTCGAGGTGGCGGGCACCGACGCCCCCGACGTGAGCGCGGAGGGCGCCTGCGCGCCGGAGGTCATCGAGCGGATCCGGGCCGCCGCGCCCCACCTGGTCTTCGCGGCCCTCGGGTGCCCGAAGCAGGAGCTCTGGATCCAACGCACCGCGCCCCAGGCCCCGGGGCCGGTGTACCTCGGGGTGGGCGCCTCCTTCGACTTCATCGCCGGCAAGGTGCCCCGCGCCCCCGAGTGGATGCGGGAGGCCGGCCTCGAGTGGTTCTTTCGCCTCGCGCGGGAGCCGAGGCGGATGTGGCGGCGCTACCTCGTACGCGGGCCCCGCTTCGCCGGCATCGTGGCCCGCCAGCTGATCCAGCGCTGAGGCTCAGACCTCGTCGAGGTGGGCCTCGCACTGCCAGCACACCTCGAACCCCGGTGGGTTCGGCGCGCCGCAGGCGGGGCAGGGGCGGTCCGGGCCGTCCTGCTCGAGCGGGGAGAGGGCCCCGGGCTCGTCGGTGACGAGGCTCAGGCTGCCCTCGGTAGTGGGGACGGCGAGCGACAGCCCGCCTCGCCCCTCCGGCGGGCGGTCGAGCTCGGCCAGGACCCCGTGGGCCGCCTCGACGTCGTCCTGACGCACCCAGACCTCGGCCATGATCTCGTTGAGGGGCGCCATCACCGCGACCGAGTGCTCGTTGCGGACCTCGGCGAAGAGACCGAAGCGGGCCAGGATCAGCCGGGCCAGGTGCGCCTGGACGCCGCTCGTGGCGCGGTAGACGCAGACCATGCGGGGCCCCACTCCGCTGTCATACCACTCCTCTGTCCCTCGGTCCCGTGAGGGTATCCATGCGATGTGGGGGCCCTGGATTGACTTGCCGGGTGGGGTGCCTCACAAACGAGGGCTGGAGCTCGTGCCTATGGGTGTCTATGCGTCGAGCTCGGAGCAGGTCCTGCTGGGCCTCCTCTGGGCGGTCCGGGATGTCTGCGACAACGTGAGCGAGCCGCTCCTGGGGGAGATCTTCCGGGAGTTCCAGGCCAGACGCGGCCTGGCCCTGTACGGGCCGGTGCAGACCCCGGACGCGGCGGCGATACACGACGAGCTGGACCGCGACCTCGCCCGCCTCCAGGCCCGGGGCATGATCGCCCGGAGCCCCAACCCGCACGCCCGCGTCACCTTCCTCGGCGCGCCGGTGGCGGCCAGCCTCCGCCTGGGGACCCCCCTCGACGACCTGATCACCATAGCGAGAGATCGTCTGGCCGTGGCCGCCTGAGCAGGTACAGTACCGTCCCGTGACCCTGGAGCTACCAGGCCCTATCGATTTCGCGATCATCACCATCAAGGAGGAGGAGTTCGACGCGGTACTGCGGAGATTTCCTCCCGACGCGCAGCTCTCCGGCCTGTGGGAGTACAACATCTCCCACGTCCAGACGAAGGCTGGCTTGCCGTACCGGGTGGCCACGGTCCGCTGCCTGAAGCAGGCGACCAACGAGGCCCAGAGCGTCACCGGCTACATCATCGAGGACCTGGACCCGAAGTGGATCCTCCTCGTGGGCATCGCGGGCGCGATCCCCGCCGCCGAGTACACCCTGGGTGACGTGGTGGTGAGCACCCGGATCTACGACCTCAACGTGGGCGCGCACGTCCCGGGCCAGGAGCAGCACTACGCGATCACCGCGGACTCCATCCACGAGGACGTGGCGCCGGTGGTGGCGAACCTCAGGGCCCACGCCCGCGACTTCGGGGGCTGGAACGACGAGGCCTCGGTGGGGCGCCCCCGGCCTCGCTTCAGCCTGGACGACCTCGAGGCGCGCCTCACCGGGGACGAGCGGTGGCGCGAGAAGGTCCGCTCCTCGATCACCCGACACTTCGGGTCGGGGGTGCCGGATCGCAAGCCGCTCTACACCGCGGGGCCCCTCGCCTCGAGCGACGACCTCATCAAGGACCCGTCGGTGTTGCAGCGCTGGCAGACCCACGCCCGCGACATCTACGCGGTGGAGATGGAGGCCTCCGGGGTGCACCGGGGCGCCCGCCGCCGGGGCCACAGCTACCCCTTCGTCTCGATCCGCGGGCTCTCGGACGTGGTGGGCCTGGCTCGGGAGCACGAGTGGACGGAGTACGCGTGCGAGACCGCCGCCGCCTTCACGCGGGTGTTCACGGACCTCGTGGCCCCGCGCATCGCGGCCCAGGATCCGCAGGACGCCTTGCATCCGATTCGCCCCTCGGACTCCGGCGATCCGAGCCGGCCGACCCGGGGCCCGATCTCGTCGCGGCCCCGCGTGCAGCTCGGGGGCTCGGATCCGCTGATCGTGGCCCACAACGTGGAGGCCCGCGAGGTGGTGGAGGAGTACGCCCACCGGGTGAGCCTCGACCCGCCGGAGGCGGTGCTGGCGGTGCTCCGCCGGCTCAACCTGCCGTGGCGCGAGCCGCTCGACGAGGATGAGCAGGCCCTGTTGACGGAGACGATGCTCGCCCCCGGCGTCGCGTACCCCAGCCCGGCCTGGGTGCTGCGGCGGCTGGAGCGGGTGCCGGACTTCCTCGGCTCGGTGGCGGACGCGATCCGGAGCACCGCGCGCTGGCCGGACAGCTACCGCCTGAACTACGTGCGGCAGCTGTCGACCACCAACCTCACCCGCTCGCTCGGGGCGGGGCACACCCGGCTGGCCCACTGCCTCGGCACCCTCGACGTGGCGACGTGCATCCTCGCCGCGCTGTGCGCCAACAACCCGGAGCTGCTCTCGCTCGGCTCGCCCGACGTGCGGGCCTGGCTGGTGGCGACCCAGCTCTACGCGTTCCTGCACGACCGCTACCACGGGCCGCTCGGGCACTCCCTCGACCCGCTGGCCTGGCTCCTCACCCGGGCGCCGGGCAGCGACGGAGCGGAGGCGGCGCTCCGCCAGCTCGACAAGGCGGAGCTCGAGAGCCAGGTCCGGGCGGCGGAGCGGCGCCGGAGCCACCCGGTGCGCCGGATGGTGGACTTCGTGGTGCGTCGGATCCCCGACCTCTACGGGCCGGTGGACTCGATCCAGGTCATGTCCCGCCTGCACGCCCTGGTGCAGCTGGGGGGGCGCTCCTCGGTGCCGTCCGAGTGGCGCTTCTTGCAGGACGTGGTGGACGGGGAGCTCGACGCGGATCGCCTCGACTACATCTGGCGCGACGCCCACCACCTGAGCGTCCCCACCGAGGACATCGGGGTCCTGCAGTCCATCCTGCAGTTCCCCGCCGCGCCGGGGGTGGGGGAGCTGGTGGACGGGGTGCGGGTGGTGCCGCTCCAGGGCGAGAACCGCCTGGCCTTCCCCACCGAGCACGCGCGCACCGCGCAGGGGCTCCTGGCCCTGCGCTTCCTCTTCTACGTGTACTTCTACGAGCACCCGCAGAAGCGGGTGTACGACGAGCTGATCACCCGGACGATCCGGCAGGCCCTCGAGGAGTGCGGGAGCGTGGAGGACGGCCGGGTGCCGGCCGAGGTGAGCCACCAGCTCCGTACCCTCACCGATCAGGGGCTCTTCCACTTCCTGCTCGAGACGTCGGCCCTCGAGGATCGGCGCCAGAACCCGCGGGTGATGCATGCTGCCTTGCGGATGACCCAGGACGTCATCCAGGCCCGGCCGTGGACCATCGTGTGGGAGTGCGCCCTCGACGCCCCGGGTCTCGCCCAGGAGCTGGTGTGGCGCGCGGAGCGGGCGCCCCTGGTGGAGCGGGTGGGGATGGCGCTCGGCACCGAGGATCTGGTGGCGGCCTCGGCCGCGGCGCAGCGGGCGGTGGCCCGCGCCGGCCGCCAGGGCGGGCTCGACGCGCTCTTCGCGGCCCACGGGGTGGTGGCGCCCCACGGGCACCGCTACACCGAGGCCGCGCCGGTGGTGGACCTGCAGCAGTCCTTCGGCGTCACCTTCGAGGTGCTGAGGAGCGCGGAGGCGCTCCTGTGGGCGCGGATCAGCCAGGACCCCGAGGTGGAGCACGTGCTCCAGCGCTACCGCGACACCCACTGCATGGAGCTGGGCGAGGAGACCCCGCAGCTGGTGGTGCTGGGCTTCGTGACCGCGGACCCGCCGCGCCCCGAGCGGGTGCTCGGGGTGGGCCCGAAGGGCGCAGGCCCGCTTGCGCCGGTGGAGGGGCCGTGGAGCGCCGGGGTGGCCCGGCAGGTGGTCTTCCACGCCTTCGCCGCGGTGCACCCCGGGCTCCTCACGGCCGAGGCCCGGATCGCCCACATCATCCGGGCTTGGCTGGGCGATCTGGGCTACCTCGACCTGGCCGGGGCCCGATCCTGAGGGGATTTCGACCTACAGCCGACCTCTGCTAGCGTCGGCCGACATGCGGGCGCTCATCAGCTCTCAAGGTCTCCGCTGGCTCGCCGGCGCGTTCCTCGCGGCGGGGGTGGTCCGGGGTTGCGCTTGCAGCAAGGCGGAGGAGGCGCAGCCGGCGCCGACCCCGCTCCCCCTCGACGAGCCGCTCCTGCCGGGACAGGTCCGGGCGGGGCTGGTGAGCGAACCGAGCGAGTTGATCGGCGGGCCGGCGGCCAAGGGCCGGGTCGGGGACTACAAGATCTACAACGACCAGATCCAGGTGCTGATCGGGCAGCCCGGGCTGGCCCGCGGCTACAACCCCTACGGCGGCAACGTCATCGACGCGGACGTGGTGCGCCCGGCGGGCGAGGCCGGCCGCAGCCGCTTCGGCGAGGTCATCGTGGCCACCGACCTGTTCATCCTGGACGGCCAGCAGGTTGAGGTGGTGAGCGACGGGCGTGACGGGGTCGAGGCGCGCATCCGCGCGACCGGGCGCCCCGCCGACATGCCGCTCTTCTCCGCCTTCTTCTCGGAGCTCTTCGGCCAGGAGCCCTACGACCTCGAGTGGCAGGTGGACTACGTGCTCGAGCCGGGCGCCCGCTGGGTGCGCTGCGAGTACGAGCTGTTCAACCCGGGCCGGCAGCCGGTGGAGATCGGGCTGCCCGCGGCCGGCTTCATCTTCGACTCTGCCCGCCCCTTCGTGGAGGGTTACGGCTTCGACCCGCCGGACTCCGACGGCACCGGGGCCTACTACGGGGCCCTCGGCGAGGACGTGAGTTACATCTACGGCGACCCCGACGACCGGCTGAACGTGATCATCACCGACTCCGGCGTGGTCTTCGCGGGGATGGGCGCGCCGCTGAAGCTCCGAGCGAAGGAGCGCTTGCAGTACGTCCACTACCTGGTGGTGGGCGACGGGGATCTGGCTCGAACGCAAGACGACTGGCGGCAGGCGACCGGGGCCGAGCGCGGGGCGGAGATCACCGGTGTGGTGAAGGACTCCCTGGGCGCCCCGGTGCCCTACGCCCGGGTCCACGTCCTCGAGGCGGAGCCCCGGGTGGCGGAGCGCGACTACCGCTCCCGCACCCGAGCCGACGACCTCGGGCGCTTCTCGGTGCGGGAGCCCGAGGGTCGCTATCGCCTGATCGCGGTGACCCCGGGGCTCACCGTGAGCCCCGCGGTGGAGGTCGAGGCGGGCGCCACCGGTGAGGTGGCCCTGAGCCTGAGCCGCCCCGGCGTGCTCCGCTACCACGTGAAGGACGATGGTGGCCGGGACCTCCCGGTGAAGCTCTCGATCCGGCCGGTGGGCCAGGGCACCCCGAACATCCCGGCCCGCTTCGGCGAGCTCGGCATCCACTACGGCCTCACCCGCACCGTGTTCGCGGAGACGGGGGTGGGGGAGGTCGAGCTGCCCGCGGGCGACTACGAGGTCTTCGTGTCGCGCGGGGTGGAGTACGAGATCGCCCGCGAGGCGATCACGGTCGCGGAGGGCGAGACGGTGGCGCTGCAAGCTGAGCTGCGCCGCTCGGTCCAGACCACCGGCTGGCTCAGCTCGGACACCCACATCCACGCGCAGCTGTCGCCCGACAGCCCCGACACCTACGAGGACAAGGTCCGGGCCATGGTGGTGGAGAACCTGGAGCTGCCGGTGTCGACCGAGCACGAGGCGATCGGGGACTTCAACCCGGCGATCGAGGCGCTGGGCGTGGGGTCGTGGATGCACGGGATCGTCGGGAGCGAGGTCACCACCTACATCTATGGCCACTTCAACGCCTTCCCGCTGGTGCCGGACTTCACCAAGCCGGGGAACGGGCGCATCGACTGGTATGGCAAGCCCCCGGCGGAGACCTTCGCCGCGGTGCACGCGAACCCCGGTCAACCCTTCTTGCAGGTCAACCACCCTCGCGCCACCGCGATCGGCGGCTACTTCAGCGCCATGGGCTACGATCGCGAGACCGGGGTGGCCAGCCACCAGGATTGGTCGCCCGACTTCGACGGGATCGAGGTCATGAACGGCTGCTCGGGCAGCGGGGTGCAGGCGGAGGAGGTGAAGGACTGGTTCAGCTTCCTCAACCAGGGGCGCCGCGTCACCGGGGTGGGCTCCACCGACAACCACCGGGCCGAGGGCGGGGCGATGGGCCTGCCGCTCTCCTACGTGCACCTGGGCACCGATGATCCCCAGGCGGTGAGCGACGACGCGTTCCGGGCCGCGTTCATGGAGGGCCGGGTGGTGGTGACGTGCGGGCCCTTCCTCACCGCAGCCCTGGGCGAGGCCGACATCGGCGACGTGGCGCGGGTGAGCGGGGACCTCGTGACCCTCGACGTCTACGCGGCCGCGCCCACCTGGATGGACGTCGACCGCCTGCAGGTGATCGTGAACGGCGAGGTGGTGAAGACGCTGCCGCTGGAGGCGCCGGTCGAGGGCACGGTGCGCTTCTCGGGCACCGTCACCGCGTCGGTGGCGGCGGGTCAGGATGGCTGGGTGGTGGTGTCGGTCGACGGCGACCGGAACCACGGGATCTGGGCCCGTGGGCGGCCCTCCTTCGCGTTCACCAACCCCATCTTCCTAGACGGGGACGGCGACGGGGCCTGGACGATGCGTTAGCGGGGCGTGCAGCCCGGGTTGACCTGGATCCGGCTCGAGCTCGTGCAGGCGCTCAGGTCGTCGATCAGGCCCTGCACCAGCGCGTCGGCCTCCTGCAGCGCGGCCGGCGGCTCGCCGAACTCGTAGTGGTGCGTGGTGGGCGGGGCGAGCCCCGGGCGTTGCAAGGAGACCTGCGCTTCGCCCCCGTCGGCGCAGTCAGGGCAGCCGTAGACCGAGTCCAGCGCGACGCCTTGCAGGGCCACCGCGGCGGCGCGGATGGCGGCGTGGGTGGCGGGGCTCAGGGCGCCGGTGTTGTAGGTGCAATCGCGGTTGTCGCGGGTGTTGTCGCAGATCTCCAGCACCACCTCGTCGCAGGTCTTGTTGCGATCCACCGAGGGGACGATGTCCAGGATCCGGCGGCAGCCCTCGAGGCACTCGCCGAACAGCCGGGCGCCGCCGAGGAGGATCGCGCTGCGCTGGGTGTCCGTGCACTCCGCGGGTTGGGGCTGGGGGCTCCCGCAGGCGCCCGAGGCCGCGGCGTCCACGCCGTTGGCCTGGGCCTGGCAGAGGTTGCCGTAGGTGACGCCATCGCAGCCGCAGACCGGGTCGTAGTCCTGATCGCACTCCGCCGGGCGCGGCCGACAGACGCCGGCCCCATCGGCGTAGTCACAGCCGTCGGTGGGGAAGTCGCAGAACGCGTCGCTTGGGCAGGCCTGGCCGAGCTCCCCGCCGCAGACGATATCGGTGGGTGATGGCGTATCGCAGGGGCCAGAGAAGGCGGCGTCGGCGCCGTTGGCCTGGGCCTCGCAGAGGTTGGCGTAGGTCAGGCCGTCGCAGCCGCACACCGGGGCGTAGCTCTGGTCGCAGGCCACGGGGCGGTCACGGCACACGCCGGACGCGTCCGCCCAGTCGCAGTAGTCCCGCGTGAAGTCGCAGAACTGGTCCGCGTCGCAGGAGGTCGCGCTCCACCCGCCGCAGGCCCGGCCGGCGGGCTCACCGCCGCAGGAGGCCACGCAGGCCTCCTCGGTCTCGAAGTTGTTGGCGTTGCCGCCGCAGCCGCCCCACGTGAACTGGGTGCAGGCGCCGGTGGCGGGGTCGAAGCCCCAGCGGGGAAAGGCGGCCTCGCACGGGCCAGGGTCCAGCGCCTGTGTGCAGATGGTGGAGAGCTCGGAGGTCGCGGTCTCCTGACCGAGGCAGCCGGCGAGCGGGGCCAGGAGGAGGAGCGGCGTGAGAGGGAGCAGGCGACGTGTCACGGGACCCACATATGCAACCGGCCTACCAACTTGCGCCTCGTGGGATCTCGGGCGCCGCCATCAGATCTCTGAGGATCGAGCCCCCACCAGGCTCAGATAGAGCGCCTCCTGCTGGCGCACCATGAGGTCGGCGTCCCAGGCGCGGATCGCCACCTCGTCGGCGGGGTCGATCGGCCGCGTCACCAGCGCCTTGGCCATCGCCTGGGCCAGCGCCGCAGGGTTCCGAGGCGGCACGAGGTAGCCGTTCTTGCCGTCCTTGATGATCTCGGGGGTGCCATCGACCGCGGTGCCCACGAAGGGGCGCCGCGCCGCCACCGCGAGCACCGCGGCCCGCGGCAGCCCCTCGAAGATGGACGACAGCGCGACGAGGTCCGAGGCGGCCAGGAGCTCCGGGATGTCATGGCGCCAGCCCAACAGGCGCACGCGGCCCTCGAGCTGGCCTCGCGCGATCTCGCGCTCGACGTCGGGCCGCAGCTCCCCGTCGCCCGCCATCAGGAGGACCGCGCGGGGGCGCCGCTCGGCGAGCATCCGCATGGCCCGGATCATGGTGACCGGGTCTTTCTGCGGCTTCATGTTGGTGATCGCGAGGATCACCTCGTCCTCGGGGTCGAAGCCCAGCGCCTCCCGGGTGGCAGTGCGCAGGCGCTCGGCCCGCCGCACCGCGCCCAGGTCCATGCCGGAGCGGATGAGCTCGGTGCGCTGCCCGGGCCGGATGATGCCCTTGGCCGCGGCCTCGGTGAGGTTGGCCCGGGAGACGCCGATGAACGCGTCGGTGATGCGGCCCGCGGCGCGCTCCGCGTTCACGAAGAGCGCCTGCTTCAGCGGGTGCTGCCCCTCATGGAACCCGAAGCCGTGGATGGTGTGCACGATCTTCGACACCTCGGCCGCCTTGGCCGCGGTGCGCCCCAGGATGCCGGCCTTGGAGCTGTGGGTGTGCACGATGAAGGCGTGCTTGTCGTGCTCCCGCTGCCAGTGCTCGGCCTGGAGGCGCCAGAAGGTGGCGCGCAGATCCGAGAAGCAGGCCGCGTCGGTGCGCGGGTCGATCTCGCGGACCAGGTGGGGGAGGGCGACCAGGGTGGTGCGGTCGGCCAGCTCGGGGAGCCGCGCGTCCAACAGGCCCCCCGGGCCGTAGACCAACGCCACCCGGAACCGGCTGCGGTCCAGGTTCGCCACCGTGTGCAGGGTGTTCTCCTGGGCGCCGCCCAGCTCCAGCATGGTGATGACGTGGACGACGGTGATCATCCGGCTCAGGCCTCGCTCTGGATGCGGGGGACCAGCGTGGTGTCGTAGCGCCCGGCCCGGAACTCCTCGTGCGCCAGCACCCGGCGGTGGAAGCTCTGGTTGGTCTGGACCCCCTCCACCACCAGCTCACGCAAGGCAGATTGCATGCGCCGGATGGCGTGCTCGCGGTCGATGTCGTGCACCACGACCTTGGCGATGAGGGAGTCGTAGTTGGGCGGGATCACCGCGCCCGCGGTGACGTGGGTGTCGACCCGCAGGCCCGGCCCGCCGGGGACGTGGAAGGCGGAGATGGTGCCGGGGCTGGGGGCGAAGCGCACCGGGTCCTCGGCGTTGATGCGGCACTCGATGGCGTGGCCCTCGAAGTGCACGTCGTCTTGCGTGAAGGGCAGGGGCTCGCCCCGCGCGATCATGATCTGCAGGCGCACCAGGTCTCGGCGCACCAGCATCTCGGTCACCGGGTGCTCCACCTGGACCCGGGTGTTCATCTCCATGAAATGGAGCCCGCCCGCCTCGTCCATGAGGAGCTCGACCGTGCCGAGGCTCTGGTAGCCGAGCGCCTTCAGCGCCGTCACCACCCGCCCACCGATCTCGGCCCGGCGCTCGGGGGTGAGGGCGGGGGAGGGCGCCTCCTCGATGATCTTCTGGTAGCGGCGCTGCACCGAGCACTCGCGCTCGCCGAGGTGCACCACGTTCCCGTGGTGGTCCGCCGCCACCTGGATCTCGATGTGGCGGGGGCGCTCCACGAAGCGCTCCACGTACACCGCGTCGTTCTTGAAGGCGGCCTTGGCCTCGCTCCGGGCCGCGTCGAGGGCCCGGGCGAAGTGCGCGGCCTCCCGCACGATCTTCATCCCGCGCCCGCCGCCGCCGGCCGCCGCCTTGATGATGACCGGAAAGCCGATCTCGTCGGCCACCCGGGTGGCCTCCTCGGCCGTCTCGAGCGGGCCCTCGGAGCCGGGGAGCGAGAGGAGCCCGTGTCGCGCCATGGCCCGGCGGCCCTCGATCTTGTCGCCCATCAGCCGGATCGCCTCGGGGGTGGGGCCGATGAAGGTGAACCCGGAGCGGATGCAGGTCTGCGCGAACTCCGCGTTCTCGGCCAGGAACCCGTAGCCGGGGTGGATGGCGTCGGCGGCGGTGATCTCGGCCGCCGCGATCAGGGCCGGGATATGCAAGTAGGATTGCGCAGGCACCGGCGGCCCGATGCAGACCGCCTCGTCCGCGAACTTGACGTGCAGGGAGTCGGCGTCGGCGGTGGAGTAGACCGCCACCGTGGCGATGTCGAGCTCACGGGCGGCGCGGATGACCCGGAGCGCGATCTCGCCCCGGTTGGCCACCAGGATCTTCCTCACGGTTCGACCGCGACCTTGAACAGCGGCTGGTCGTACTGCACCGGCTTGCCGTTCTCGGCCAGGATCTCCACGATCCGACCGCTGACGTCCGACTCGATCTCGTTCATCAGCTTCATCGCCTCGACGATGCAGAGGGTCTGGCCCTTCTGCACCGTGCTCCCCACGTCCACGAAGGCGCGGGCGGTGGGGGAGGGGGCTCGGTAGAAGGTGCCCACGATGGGCGAGCGCACCAGCGCCGTGCCGGCCTCGGCCACCGGGGCTGTAGGCGCGGGCGCGGCCACCGGAGCGGGCGCCACCGGCGCGGCAGCGACGGGCGCCTGAGGCACCACCACCGCCGCGGGGGCGCCGCGGGTCAGCCGGACCTCGATGTCCGCGTCCTCGTACTCGAGCGCGAAGAGCGAGGAGCCTTCCATGATGGCCACGATCTTCTCGAGGCGGGCCACGTTGGCGTCCACCGCCTCGGCGGTGGCCTTGCGTGCGGTGGCCTTGCGCTTCTTGGTGGTGGCCACGGCGGCTCAGCCTCGCGCGGTGCGCTCGATGTACTGGCCGGTGGTGGTGTCCACCTTCAGGGTGTCGCCCACGTTGATGAACAGGGGGACGTTCACCTCCAGGCCGGTCTCCAGGGTGGCCGGCTTGGTCACGTTGGTGGCGGTGTCACCGCGCACGCCGGGCTCGCAGTGGCTGACCTTGAGCTCCACGTGGTTCGGGATGTCGACGCTGATCGGGCGACCCTTCCAGAACACCACCGCCGCGGTCATGTCGGGGAGCAGGTAGTTCTTCGCGTCCGCGATGAGCTCCGCGCTGATGGCCACCTGGTCGTAGGTCTTGGCGTCCATGAAGTGGAACTGGTCGTCGGCGTAGAGGAACGTCATGGTCTTGTCCTCGACGTCCGCCGCCACGATCTTCTCGCCCGACTTGTAGGTCACCTCGAGCACCGCGCCGGTCTGGAGGTTCTTGATCTTGGTCCGCGTGAACGCGTTGCCCTTGCCGGGCTTCACGTGCTGGAAGTCCACCACCACGAACGGCTGCTCGTTGTGGATGATCTTCACGCCCTTCTTCAGGTCACTGGTCTCGATTGTCGACGCCACGGGCGCGGATTAGCGCCGATGCGGCCCGGAGCGCAAGAAGATATGAGTCCACCCCGAACCCCTCGATCCGGCCCCGGACCACGCCGGCGAGGAGCGAGCCGTGTCGGAACGGCTCCCGGGCCTCCGGGATGGTGAGGTGGACCTCGATGGTGGGGACGGCGGGGGCGATGGCCGCCACCGCGTCCCGCAGGGCCACCGAGGTGTGCGTGTAGCCGCCAGCGTTGAGGATCAGGACCTCGGCCTCGGTGCGGGCGGCCTGGATCCAGTCGACCAGGACGCCCTCGTGGTTGGAGTGCCGGCAGGTCGGGGCCATCCCCAGGACGGCGGCCTCGCGGACGAGGGCCTCGTCCAGCTCGGCCAGGGTGGTGCTGCCGTAGAGGTGGGGCTCCCGGGTGCCCAGGAGGTTGAGGTTCGGCCCGTGCAGGACCGTCACTCGTGGGAGGCTCAAGACAGGAACCGGATCAGCTCGGGGGCGTGGATGCGGAGGAGGTAGCGCCCCTTGCCGGTGTTCCCGGCCGGGAGGAGGGCGAGGGCGATGAAGTGCTCCTCACCCAGGGGCCGGATGATGGTGGTGAGCCGCTCGGATCGGACCGAGAACTCCTCCAGCCCCCCGGCCGCGAACATCTGGGCCGAGGCCTTGACCTGACCGAGCAGGCTGGAGAACTCGATGATGAGCGACGAGATGTCCAGCTCGCCCCCCGGCTCGTGGTGGGTGTAGGCGTCGACCGGGAGGCCGTCGAACCCCATCACGGTGGCGGCGAGCGCCCCGTCCACCGAGCCACAGATCTTCTGCAGGGGGATCTGGATCTCTTCGATCACCGGCTTCGCTCCCTCATCGCTCTCGGTGCGGCCTCAGTAGTTGAGGCAGAGGCTCGCCGCGTTGAAGACGCAACCCTCGCAGAAGCCGATGTCGGTGGCGTACTCGCTCGAGGTGATCAGGTCGCCCGAGGGGGTCATCCCCTCGAAGCGCCCACGGAGCCGCATCGCGTATTGGCTCGGACGCTTGCCGGTGCTGTTCGTGAACACGCTGGTGTAGGCGAGGAAGGGGCGCCACCGCTGCACGTCCGCGATGGTGTTGGCGCTGAAGGCGTTCTCGCCCGCCACGGTGTCGAAGAGGGCCTGCAGCTTGCCGCACTCGGTGCTGGCATCCACCGACGCCGAGCCGACCTCCTGGCAACCGCCCGCTTGATCGCAGCAGAGGTCAGCCTGCTTCGCGAACTCGAAGGTGTCGTAGATGCCCTCGATGAGCTGGCTGGGGACCACCTGCACCTCGATGTGACCTCGCTCGCTTGGGATGATCGCGGGGCCCGACGCGGAGATGGTGTCGGCGCCCTTGAAGTCCTGGTCCTCGGCGTCCCCCCGCTTGTCGAGGCAGAACGGCTGGGTAGCGGAGAACGCCGGGACATACAGGGGACCCAGGTCGGCGGTGAAGCCTGTTGAGTCGCACTCCCAGTGGAAGTCGAAGCGGAGCGGGGTGATCTGGTTCGACGGGGTGTACTGGCCGCCGTTCCCCAGGATGACCTCCTGGTCCATCGCCCTGTTCTCGGCGAGGACGTACAGGGTCAGCGACGACTGGATGGAGACGTCCACGCTGATCCCGAGCATCTGCTCTTCGCTGAGCTCGCCATCGCAGGTCACGAGCCCGGTCGCCTCGTCCAGCGAGTACCCAGGTACGGTCGCCCAAAGGGGGATGAAGTTCGACTCCCCCCCGTTGCACCCGATCAGAAGGAGAGCGAAGCCCCCCACCATGTAGCTCTTCTTGCTCATCGATCTCCTCCGTAGCGGAGCAGGCCCGCACGTACCTCGTCCAAGGATAGCGTCTGGACGACCACGCTGGCCAGACTCTGGATTGCGACGAGCGCCACCTGACCAGCAGCGCTCTTCTTGTCGGCGCCGACGTGGTCGAGCGCCTTGGTCAGCAGCCCGGGCTCGGCCGTGGTGGGGAGCCCCACCGCGGTCAGCCCGCGCAGGATATGTTCGACGTCGGCCGGTTCGGCCCAACCTCGCGCGAGTGAGAGCCGGGCCACCGCGGCGATGCCGATGGCCACCGCCTCGCCGTGACGCAACGCGTGACCGCTCGCGGTCTCGAGGGCGTGCCCGAGGGTGTGCCCGAGGTTGAGCACACGTCGCCGGCCCCGCTCGAACGGGTCCTCCGCCACCACCTCGGCCTTCAGTTGCACCGCGCGCGCGATCTCGGCCGGCCCCACCGGCGCCCCGCCGGCCACCCGCGCGAACAGCTCGGCGTCCCCGATGATCCCCATCTTCAGGAGCTCCGCCAGCCCGGAGCGGTGCTCCGCCTCGTCGAGCGAGGCGAGGGCGTCGAGGTCCGCCACCACGTCGGTGGCGGGATGGAAGGCGCCCACCAGGTTGCGCCCGGCGGGCATGTTCAGCGCGCACTTGCCGCCCACGGAGGCGTCCACCTGGGCGAGCAGGGTGGTGGGGACCAACACCAGGGGTGCGCCCCGACCCAGCAGGTGGGCCACCAGCCCCCCGAGGTCACAGGTGGCACCGCCGCCCACCGCCAGCACCACGCTCTGGCGTCCGCAGCCGGCGGCCAGGGCGGTCTCCAACAGCTGCCCCGCGCTCGCCCAGGTCTTGACCTGCTCCCCGCCGGGGACGGTCACCGGGACGACGCCGACCACATCGGCCACGGCCAAGGTGAGGGCGCTTCGGATCCCTTCCGGGACGCCCTGGTCGAGCACCAGCAAGGCCGGTCGCTCGGGCTCGAGGTGCGCCACCGCGCCTGCCACCGCCGCGGTCAGGCCTCGGCCCACCAGGATCCGGCTCGTGGTGTCGCCCACCCGCGCTTCGAGTCGGTACACCCCGCCGGTCTCGGCCCGCACGCGGTCCGCCACCTCGTCCACCCGGCCCTCGGCGTCCACCCGCTTGTCGACCGCGGCGTAGACCCGCCGGCGCTGAGCGAGGAGGGCGTCCATGCCCTGGGCAAGGAGCGGTCGGTCCTCGGCCGACGCCTCGACGCGGGTCCGGAGGGTGCCGGGGGCCGCGGTGAGCCCGACCACCAGCCCCGCTGCTCGGGCCGCGTCCCGGCCCGCAGGGGTGGTGAGCGTCCCGCCGCCCAGGGCGATGACGTCGGCGCCGCCCGCGCCGCGGAGCGCCTCGAGCTCGGCCTCGCGGAGCGCGGCCTCGCCCTCCCGGCGGATCAGCTCCGCCGGGGTCTGGCCGCGCCGCTGGGCCACCACCGCGTCCAGATCCACCACCTCGGTCCCACGGGCCGCGGCCAGGGCCCGCCCCACCGTGGTCTTGCCCACGCCGGGGGGGCCCGCCAGCACCAGCGCCGGGGGCGAGACAGGGTTGTGGGCGGGACCGCTCATGGTGCGTGCTCGGTGCGTCGGCCCTACGAGGAGGTCTGCACGAGGGCAGCGTTCCGGTTCACGATGCGGGGCGAGATGAAGATCAACAGCTCGTCTCGGGCGTCGCTGTTCTGGGTCTTCTTGAACAGCCAACCCAGCACCGGGATCTGGCCCAGCCACGGCACGTAGTTCTTGGTCTCGATCGCGGTGCGGCGATAGATGCCGCCGAGCACCGCGGTGTCGCCGTCACGCACGATCATCACCGTGTCGGCTTCCTTGGTGATGATGCCGGGCACGCCGAGGTTGTCTCGGCGGTCCGACAGCTCGTTCTTCTTGGCCGCGACCTTCAACAGCACCGCGCCGTCCTGGGTCACGTGGGGCACCACGGTCAGCTCCAGGTTCGCGTCGATGAAGCGGGTGGTGGGGCCGTTCGCGGTGATGACGGTGATCGGGATCTTCTCACCGCTGACGATCTTCGCCTCCCGGTTGTCCAGGGTGACCACGCGCGGCGCGGAGATGATCTTCACCTTGCCGCTGGCCTCCGCCGCCGACAGGCGCACATTGATCAGCGCGGCGCCGCCGAGGGATCCGAAGGTGAAGCCCAGCGCGCCGCCGGTGCCGGAGCCCACCGCCGCGGGCAGGTTCACCGCGTAGTTGGCCGGGCTCGCGACGCCGAACTCGTTCGTCGCCTGGTCGACCGAGCCGCCGGTGACCTGGATGGTGTTGGGGAAGGTCAGGCCGGTGGCGTTGTTGGTGGCCGCGCTCGCGCCCGCGCTGCCACCCCACTGGATGCCGAGCTCGCGGGAGAAGTTGGAGCGGGCCTCCACGATGCGCGACTCGATGAGGACCTGCGGCGTCTGGGTATCGAGGGTGCGCACGAGGCGCTCCGCCTTGAGGAGCACCTCGGCGATGTCCTCCACCACCAGCACGTTGGTGCGGGCGTCGATGTTCACCTTGCCGCGGGTCGACAGCAGGCTCTTGACCTGGGGCTCGATCTCGGCGGCGAGCGAGTAGCTCACCGGGATCAGGCGCACGGTCAGGGGCTCGAGCTCGATCTTCTGGGCCGCGCGGTCGATGCGGAGCTTCTCCTCCTTGGCCAGGACGTCCACCGGCGCCACGCGGATGATGTTGCCGTTGCGGACCTTGTCGAGCTGCTTGGCGCGCAGGACGATGTCGAGGGCCTGATCCCAGGGGACGTTGCGCAGCTTGATCGTGATCTTGCCGCCCACGTCGTCGGAGGCGACGATGTTCAGCTTCGAGACGTCGGCCAAGAGGCGCAGGACGTTCTGCACGTCTGCGTCCTTGATATCGAGGGAGACGCGGCGGCCCTTGTAGCGCTCCTTCGAGGGCGCCAGCTTCGAGGTGGCCTGCAGCGCGGCGGACGCCGCGGAGTAGCTGGAGGTCACCTCCTCGGGGTACTGCGCGACCTTCGTGGTGGGCATCTCGGCCGTCCGGTTCCGGAAGTCCCACATGAGGCGGTCCTTCTTGGCCCAGTGCCGGTGCTCGGTGCCGGGGGCGATGTTGGCCGCGATGACCAGGTCACCGCCGTCGGCGTAGGTGGAGACCGCGGACAGCACGCCGCCGGCCACGTCGGAGACGTCGAGGGTCCGCTCGAGGTTCTCGGGCAGCGCGGTGCGGGGCACCCGCAGGGTGGGGACCTCGGCGCCCTTCGGGCTCTCCTTGGTGGCCACCGGGGCCGCGTCGTCGAGGAAGATGGTCAGGCGCACGAACCCGTCCTTCTGCTCGAAGCGGACGTCCTTCACGTTGCGGACGGGCGCGGCGGGCGCAGGCTGCGGGGTGGCGTCCACCACCGCGTCGGCCACCAGCGTCCTGCGCTCCTCGGCCGCCGGCCTGGCCGCGACCGGAGCGGGGGCGGGAACAGGAGCGGGCGCGGGAGCCTCGGCGAGCTCGGGGGCGGGGTCGAACTCCGGCTCGACCGCCGGCTCGGCCGCGGGGGCAGGGGCGGGGGCCGCCGCGACCGCGGGCACCTCGGGCTTGGGGGCCGGGGCGAGGCTCAGCTCGAGCCGCCCGGCGACCGCGCTCACCTCGACCTTGGGGAGGCTTGCGCTGGACTTCGCGTCCAGCACGATGCGCACCGCGCCGTCCTTGGTGGCGACGCGCGCGCGCGTGATGCCCAGCTTGTCGACGTTGACCCGCTGCCACTTGGGCTCGGCGGTGGCGCCCAGCAGATCCACCACCACCCGGGCCGGGTCCTCGAGCTGCATCATCTCGACCTTCACCCCGTCGGCCTCGCCGCTCAGCACCGGCAGCGAGAGGACCGGCTGCCGACCGCGCATGCGGCGGGAGAGCTTGCCGAGGTGGACGGCGGCCGGCGCAGGGGCCGCGGGTGCCTCCTCCGCCACAGGGGCGGGGGTGGCCTGGGCCTCGGGCCTGGGCGCCGGCGCGGCGGTGGTGTCACCGAGGCTAACCACGATGGACGCACCGTCCGCCCTCACCGAGTACTGGGTGGGGGCCTCGAGGGCGATCTCCACCCGGAGGATCGAGGACTGCTCGTCCACGAACTGGTTCGTGGCGACGTAGCGGATCATCCCGTCCTGGATCTTCATCAGGTTGGTGGCGTCGCCCATCCGAGCGTCGTTCACGTCCACCAGCACCCGGAAGGGCTCCGAGAGCCGGAACACCGAGAACGTGGGCTCGGCGGAGGTGTGGATGATCACCTCTCGCGCGTCTTTGGTGCCGCGCGTCTCGACCTTCTGGACGACGACCGAGCCCTTGGTCCCGGCCATGGCGGTCGCCGGCAGCGCAAGGGCGCTCGCCAGCAGCACCAGCGCCGACTTCGCTTCGCAAGCTGTCCTACGGTTCTTCATCTGGGCAGTCCTCTCGAACGGGAATCCTCGCACGGGCGTTGGATTAATCAAGTTTCAGATCCGATGGCTTGGGGAGGCACATGGAGGTCTTGTTCGTGACCTTCCGGCCCGTGTAGTCGCGGTACTCTTCCTTGATGACCACGCACTCGGGGTCGATCTGGGCCACTCGACCCCAGTTCTTCCCGATGAGAGTGCCTCGGGTCAGGGTGTGGCCCTTGCCCGAGGGGTCTTCGACCATCGCGTAGGGCGTCGCGATACGACTGACGATCGCCACGAGGCGGAGCTGATCGAGCTCGAACTTCTGGAGCTCGGTGAGCTGCTGGGTGGCGTCATCCCGCTGGAGCTGGTCGAAGAGCGAGCGGAAGGGATCCCGCTTGCCGATGGGAGAGTACGCGTAGGCGATCTCGTTCACGTCCTCCTCGCCCCCCTCGGTGGGGGCAGCGGGAGCCGCAGCGCCGCCCGCGGGGGCCGCGCCCGTGGGGGTCGCAGGGGCGCCCGTGGTGGGGTCCCCGCCCCCGGTGAGCACCTTGAGTCCGGTGGCCGCGTTCCCAGGCGTGGCGGGCTTGGGGGGTGGGGGCGCGTCCTCGCATGCCCACAACCCGACGGCCAACAGCCCGAGCAGTGCGAACCTGGTGATGGTGGTCCGTTCCATGTCCTGGCTCCTCACTTGGCTCCGAACCCGGTGGCCGACGGCGCGTCCACGGTGCGCTCCACGAACTTGAAGGTGGTGGCGAGGAACTGCGCCTCCAACACCACCTTCTTGTTCTGGAGCTTCGGCTTGGACAGCTTGATGTCCGTGACGTTCACGATACGCGCGAGCTTCGACACCTTGTCGAAGAAGACCGCGATGGAGTGGTAGTTGCCCACGATGGACATCTTCACCGGGATGCGGGCGTAGAACCCGCTCACCACCTCGCCCTGCGGCGCGAAGTCGTCCATCTGGCAGTCCGACTGCTCCACCAGCGCCGCGATCTTCTGCAGCAGCTCGGGGATCTCGGCCTCGTTGGGGAGCAGGGTGAGGGCCTCGTTCAGCCGCTGCTTCAGCCGCTCCACCTCCACCCGGTACCGCGCCAGGTTCTGGGCGATCGCGCGCTTCTGCACGAGCTGCGCGTCCAGGGTCTTCACCTGGCCGTCCAGTCGGGTCAGCTCGTCCTCGGCGGGGCTCACGAAGAACACGTAGTTCAGCAGGCCGATGGCCACGATCACCACCGCGAGCACGAGCACTCGCTGCGCGAATGGGACCTTCGAGATTCTGGCAATCAACTCGTCCATGACGTTCTCCCTCGCGCCTAGGCCGAGTAGTTCACCTTGCAGGTGATCTGGAACTCGTAGAGCGTGACCCCATCCGAGGTGGTCTTCGAGGCCTTGGAGTGCTTCAGCACGATGCCGCTGAAGTACTTCGACTTCTGCAGCGACTTCATGAAGGCGGACACGTCCTCGTGATCGATGGCGAGGCCGTCGATGGTCACGGAGCCGCTCGTCTCGTTGAGGTCGGTCAGCCAGACGCGGTTCGGGATCTCGGTGGCCAGGTCGTCCATCGCCTTGACCGGGCCGGTCTTGCCCTTCCGCAGCTGCTCGATGATCTTCAGCTTGTCCTCGAGCTCCTTCTTCTTGGAGGTGAACTCGTTGACCTCACCGATGATCTTGTCGAGCTGCTTCAGCTCGTTCCGCTTCTGGGTGATCTGCTGGTTGCGCTCGTCCACCTGGCTGGAGATGGCGGCCGACCAGATCACGCAGGCGACCACCGTGGCCAGGAGCAGCATGCCGCCGATCACCAGCTGCTGGCGGATCGTTTGAACCTTCTGGTTCTGGCGAATGGGCAGGAGATTGATGCGAATCATGGCTGTCCCTCTTGCCTCCGCGTCACTTGTCCGCCGGGTATCGCAGCGCCAGCCCCACCGAGACCGCGGCCATGGGGGCCACGGACGCCAGGTACTCGGGGTCGAAGCGCCCCGCGCTGATGTCGATGTTCCGGAACGGGTTCATGACCTCCACCGGCACGCCGGTTCGGGCCTCGATGGTCTTCACCAGGGCCGGGATCTTGGCGCTGCCGCCGGCGATGAAGATGCGAGCGATGTGGGCGTCCGCCGATGTCGCCGCGTAGAAGTCCAAGGAGCGTTGGATCTCGTTGGCGATGGACTCGGACTCGATCTGGAGCACCCGCTCCACCTCTTGGGGCACCACCGCGTCGCTGTCCGGGCCGCCGCCGCCCAGCTTCAGGGCCTCGGCCTCGTCGTAGCTGACGTTGAGCGCCTTCTGGACCGCGTCGGTGAACTGACCGCCGCCGATCGAGATGTCACGGGTGAAGGTCGAGATCCCGTTGGCCAGCACGTTGATGTTGGTGACCGAGGCCCCGATGTTCACGAGCACCACGGTCTCGGACCGCGGCACCTCGTAGTTGATCTCGAACTGGTTCTGGACGGCGAACGCGTCGATGTCCACCACCACCGGGGTGAGCCCGGCGGAGGCGATGACCTCGGTGTAGTCGTTCACCATGTCCTTCTTCGCCGCGACGAGGAGCACGTCCATCTGACCGGCCTGGGTGGACTCGGTGTTGAGGATCTGGACGTCGATGTTCACGTCGTTGATGTCGAAGGGGATGTACTGCTCCGCCTCCCACTGGATGCTCTCCTCGAGCTCCTCGGTGGTCATCTGGGGCAGGTTGATCTTCTTGATGATCACCGAGTGCCCGGACACCGAGGTCGCCACCTCCTTGTGGCGGATCTTCTGGGACGCGAAGAGCTCCTGGATGCCGTCCACCACCGCGGTGGAGTTCATCAGCGCGCCATCCACGATGGCCTCCGGGGGCAGCTGCACCATCCCGAACGCCTGGAGCTGGTAGGCCCCGCGCTTCGCCGGCTTGAGCTGGCAGAGCTTGATGGACCCCGAGCCGATGTCCAAACCTACGGCTAGCTTGTTCCTTGCCATACGAACGACCTCACTCGTCCTCGTGCGCGCTGGTCCCGGCGTGCGCCTGGGGGGCCTCAGCGTCCTGAAGTTCTGCCTCGTCGCGAGCGAGGTCTGGGAAGACCTCCTCCCGCTCGGCCAACCGCTTGCCGAGGGCGAGGATGATCTTTCGTTTCGTATCCAGGCGACAGTCGGCGCCGCCCTCCACCCGGTCGATTGTGAGCGGCGAGACCTCCGCCCGCCGCGCCAGCTCGGCCTTGGACAACAGCAGCTCCTCTCGTAGAGCCCTCACGTTGTTTGTGCTCCGCTTGCGCCGACTCATCCGCACCTCGCGACCGCCCAGCACCGAGTGGTCTGGGTCACGGGGGATGATGGGGGAGCCCGGAGGTGCGGTCAAGAAAGCGGCCATGCAAGTGATGCCTAATTATAGGTCTTTGATAGGTGAATGAGAGGCGTTTGAGAGGTGTGCAGAAGTGGGCTCGAGGATCACTTGATGTCGTGCTCCTTGAGCTTGTAGAGGAGCGCCCGATGGCTGATCCCAAGTAATATCGAGGCCTTGGTTCGGTTTCCACCCGTCCTCTCGAGCGCCCGCCGGATCAGGATCCGCTCCACCTTGGGGATCACCACCTTGAGCGAGAGCTCGTCCGCTTCGACGAGCGGGTCGAGGCCCTTGCCCACGCGCGGCGCGCCCGCGTCGGGATCGAAGCGGTGGTCCAGGTCGGCCTCGGTGATCCGGCCGTCGCCCTCGGACAGGACGAGCGCGCGCTCGAGGGCGTTCTCCAACTCTCGCACGTTCCCCGGCCAGTCGTAGCCGTACAGGCGCTCCAGGGCCTCGTCGTTGATGCTGGCCCGGGCCAGCCCGAGGCGGTCGCCCAGCTGCGCGACGAAGTGCCGGGCGAGGACCGGGATGTCCTCGCGCCGATCCCTCAGCGGGGGAAGTTCGACCCGGACCACATTGAGCCGGTAGTAGAGGTCCTCCCTGAACGCCCCCTGGGCCACCAGGGCGTCCATCGGCTTGGCGGTGGCGGCGATGACCCGCACGTCGACCGGGATCGTCCGAGTGTCGCCCACCCGGCGGATCTCCTTCTCGACCAGGGCGCGGAGCAACTTGACCTGCAGGTTGAGGCCGAGCTCGGCCACCTCGTCGAGGAACAGGGTGCCGCCGTGGGCCGACTCGAAGAGGCCGGGGCGATCCTCCTTGGCGTCGGTGAAGGCGCCCTTCACGTAGCCGAACAGCTCGCTCTCCAGGAGGTTCTCGGGGATCGCGCCGCAGTTGATCGCGACGAACGGCGACCCGCGCCGTCGGCCCTCGGAGTGGATGGCCCCCGCGATCCGCTCCTTGCCGGTGCCGGTCTCGCCGGTGATCAGGACGGTGGTCGGGAAGTCCGCCACCTTCCGCACGAGCCGAAAGATGGATTGCATCGCCGGGGCCGCGCTCACCACCTCCTCGAGCCCGGGCGGGGGCCGGCCAGCGCGCTCCGGCGCGACGCGGGGGCTGGGCCTGCTCCGGGTGGGGCGCTCCTCGCCCTCCCGCCCCAGGTTCTTGCGCTCTACCACCAGCTTGAGCTTCAGGCTCAGCTCGGCCGGCTCGAAGGGCTTGGAGATGTAGTCGAAGGCGCCCCGGCGCAGGGCTTCCACCGCCAGGGCCTCGTCACCGTAGGCGCTCATGGCGATGAAGGTGGGGGCCTTGGGCCCGAGCCGGCAGCCCTCCTCGATGAAGGCCAGGCCGTCCATGCCGGGCATCCGGACGTCGGTGACGCACACGTCGAAGGGCTCCGAGGTGCCGAGGACCTGCAGGCCCTCCTGCCCCGAGGAGGCGGTCCAGACGTGGAAGCCGTCCTTGGACAGGGCCAGGCTGAGCATGTGACGGAGGCTCTCCTCGTCCTCCACCACCAGGATCCGTGTGGACGCGCGCACCGCCGGGGACCATATCACGACCGGGCCGAGCGCAACTCGGCTGGTCAGGCGGCCCCCGTCCGCTGTAGCGTGCGGGCGCCATGGAGAAGACCTCGAGCGGCTGGTCCGCGCCCCCCGGGCCCGGCACGAAGGCGTCGGATCGCATCATCCTCGCCCTGGACGTGGATCGGATCGAGCAGGCCCTGCTCCTGGCCCTCGAGATCGGGGACGCGGTCGGCCTGTTCAAGATCGGCCTGCAGATGCTCGCCAACAGCGGCCCCCAGGTCTTCGCGGAGATCCTGAACAAGCACTCCCGCGCCAAGTTCTTCTACGACGCCAAGTTCCACGACATCCCGCTCACGGTCGAGGCGGCGTGCGCCAACAGCATGGCGCTCCCGGGCATCCAGTACTTCTCGGTGCACGCCTCGGCCGGCAAGGAGGCCATGCGCCGGGCGGTCGAGGTCAGCCGGGGGCGCGCCCGGCCCCTGGCCATCACCGTGCTCACCTCGATCAGCGACGCCGAGTGCGAGGAGGTCTACGGCGCGGACCGCAAGACCGCGGTGCGGCGCTTCGTGGACTGGGCGGCGGAGTGCAACATGGCTGGCGTGGTGTGCTCACCCCTCGAGCTGGCCATCCTGCGGGACCACCCCATGACCGCGGCGGACGGCCACCGCATGCTCAAGGTGGTGCCGGGGATCCGCCCGGAGTGGGCTCGAACCCACGATCAGAAGGCGGTGGCGACCCCCTACGAGGCCATCCGGGATGGCGCCGACTACCTCGTGATCGGGCGGCCGATCACCCGACCCCCCTCCGCCATCGGGAGCCCGCTCGCCGCGGTGCACGACATCACCGGCGAGATCGAGCGCGCCCTCAGCGAGTGAGGTTGGTCTCGTTGTCGACGAAGCGGACCTCCTCCACGAGGTCCTCGTCGGTGGTGTAGCCGGCCGGGTCCAGGGCCACGCCCACCTTGTTACCGCCGATCTCGCCGCGCCTCAGCGCGATGGAAGACCGGGGCCCCACCAGGATGCCGGTGCTCGCGCACCCGCTCACCCGAAACCGCTCCAGGGTCATCGCCGCGGGGCGGTTGATGTTGATGCCGTTCCCCTGGCTCCCGCTGACCTCTGCGTCCAGGAGCTGCAGGGTGTCCGCGACCTCCCCGAAGCCGGTGAAGAGCAGGCCGTCTTGCAGCTGACCGCGGGCCCGCACCCGGCTCCCGGTCACGTCGACGCCCGGATCGACGGTGACGCCGATCTTGCCGCCCTCGAGGTCGAGGTCCTCGAGCACGACCGGCTGCGGGGTCTCGCGCACGTCTACCGAGTCGCTGGCCCCGCCCTCGAGCCGGACGCGGCGCATCAGGAGGCTGCCGCTCTCGATCAGCACGACGGTGCTGACCTCGGGCGCGACGTGCCGCGCCTGGATCCGCACGTCGGTCAGGGCGACGGCCCGGGTGTCCTCGTCCGAGGTCCGCACCACCCCCTCGTGGTCCTCTCGGATGAACGCCCGCTTCAGGTCGAGCCGACACGCGCGGCCGAGCTCGATGGTCTCGCGGTGGTGGACCGGCACGTTGTCCAGCACCACCAGATCCTGGATCGATGCGGTCGTGCCCTCCCGCAGGTCGAAGCTCTGGCCGCGCAGGTTGTACAAGAGGGCCCGGCTGAGGGTGAGCTCGCTGTCGGTGGCGAGGAACCCGACCCCGGTGTCACGGGTGGTGCGGGTGAGGACCACGTCGTCCAGCCTCACCTCGGCGCCGTCCGACAACACCACCGGGGCGGCGGTGTCGGCCACGTCGAGAGACTGCAGGGTGGCCTGCGCGCCGCTGACCCGGAGCGCGGCGCTGGCGGGCAGCCGCCGGATCACGATCCGCGCCCCGGCGGTGGCGCCCCCGAGGAGGCGGAGCCCGTCGCCGGTGAGGTCCTCGAGCGCGACGTCCTCGAGCGTCACCTCGGCCCCCGCGTGGACGACGATCCCCTCCGCCCCGCCCCGGATCAGGAGGCGCTCCGCGGTCAGCCGGGCCCCGGCGTCGACCTCGAGGGCCCGGTCGAGGGCGGTGCCCTCGACCCGCGCGACGGTGAGGGCACCGCTCTGCAGGTGGGTCGGGGGCAGGGTCAAGTCTCGCAAGCTAGCCTGCGATGCATCGATGATCAGCGCGTCGCCGGAGGTCTGGAGGATCGACCGCTCGGAGCACGCCCCCACCACGGTCTGTGCCTCGAGCGTCAGGTGGGCGGGCAGGGCGTAGGTCCCCGCGCGCAGGAGCACAGCCCCCGCTGGCCGCGCCATGGCGAGCGCGTCCGCCGGGTCGCGGTAGGGTCGCTCGGCCGAGCCGTCACCGCCCGGCGCGGCGCCCGCGTCCACGTGCACCACCGGGAGCACCCCGGGCGGGGCCGCCGGCCAGTCCTCGGCGCAGTCGGACACCGAGGCGCAATGTGGTTCACCGAAGGACTGCATGGCGTGCGGCTCGCAAGGCACGTCGGGCTTCGCGGTGACGATCGGCTCGCCGTCCCGCATCTCCCACGCCCCTCCTTCCGGCTCAGTCGGGGCCGCGGGCGGGCTGGGCGCCGGGGGTTCGGGGCAAGGTGAGTTGCAGTATGGGTAGTCCCAGGGGCGCGGGGGGGCGCAGCCGCCGCCCCCCAGACAACGGGACCACTCGAAGGCGGGGAGCGGGAGGCGTGGGGCGGGCCGGGGCACCGGATCCGCGCTCCAGGTCAGCACTCGATCCACCACCCCCGCCGACGCGCTCCACATCGTGGCGGGGAGCAATCGCAACGGCGCCGCGGGGCGCTGCACCAGCCCCGGGACCACCTGCAGGGCGCTGGGAGGCAGGGCGAAGGCGTAGGCGTTCGCCTCGAGCTCCGGCGGTACCGCGATGGGGGTGAGCTCTTCGTCCGCGTGGGGATCGATCACCCACAGCGCGTCGAGCGACTCGAACGCGACGACCACCGTCCCGGCCTCGGTGGGGGCGGGGGGCCGCGGGATCGCGACCCCGTCCACGCAGCCCGCGAGGCCGACGACGCCCACCAGGAGCAGCACACGCCGCTTCATGCTGCAGCCAGACTAGCACCCGCGTGCCCCGAATCCCCTTGTTCCCGCGCGCCAGCGCCCTCAGACTGCGCGACATGGGTTGGTTCGGGCGCCTCTGGAGGCGGCTGTTCGGGGATCGGCGCGGCCGGCGCATGGGGATCCCCGCGCCCGAGACCCTGGTGGCCCGGGTGAGCGCGGTCGAGGAGGCTCGGGAGAGCGACATGCTGCGCCTCGCGGAGGAGAGCATCCGCCGCGGGCACCCCGAGCAGGCGGCGATCGTCTACCGCAAGGCGGCGATGCGCTACCGACAGGATGGCAAGGCGCAAAAGGAGCTGGCGGTGCTCCACATGTGGGCCCGGGTCGCGCCGGAGGACACCGCGGTGTGGATTGGGATGGCCCAGCTCCACGAGGCTGCGGGGAAGACCAGGGCGGCCCTCGAGGCGATGGCGCGGGCGGCCGCACTCCACCGTCACTTCGGCCAACACGACGCGGCAGAGGCGGTCGAGGCCCGCATGCATGACGTGCGGAGCCGCTTCAGCACCGCCGATCTGGCCGCCCAGACCCCCGACCTGGTGCCGCCGCTCCCGGCCGAGCTGGAGCAGCCGGCGGCGCAGCCGGCGCCTCGCGCGCCCACCGGGCCAGGCCTGGACGACGAGGGCCCGCTGGAGCTCGAGATCCCCCAGACCGGCTATCACCAGGCGGTGGATGGCGCGGCGGCGCAGGCTGTATTGCAGCGTATGCCCACCCCGCAGCCCGAGGCCTGGGCGCCGCACCATGAAGAGGAGCCGGAGCGGCTCCCCACCTCCGCCCTGGAGGCGCTCGAGGACGAGGACGACTTCGAGGACGATGACGACGAGCTGGAGCTCCCGCCGAGCGCCGACGAGACCTTCGCGATGCCCGCGGTGCCCCCGTCGGCCACGGATCGCGACGACCTGTCGCCCTACGAGCTGTTGGCGAGCAGCAGCCCGACCGACGGCGGGCTCGCGGCCGAAGACCTCGGCGACAGCGACGAGGTGGACCCGGCGGTGCTCGAGGCGATCGCGCGTGAGGCGGAGGAGGAGGCGGACGCCTACCGGGCCGAGGAGGGCGGCGCCACCGTGGCCATGCAGGCCCTGGACTTCGGCCCCGGCCGGGGCCCCCCGCGGCGCTTCGCCATCCCCGAGGCGGCGACGGTGATGGACCCCCGGGCGATGGCCGGGGACGAAGACGACGACGACGCGGAGGCGGTGACCCCGCTCCCCGAGATCGGCGCAGCGCCCACCCGCGCGTACTCGGTGGCCGAGATCGAGGCGCTGCTGAAGGACCGCAAGCGGTGAGCGTGGTCGCCGCTGGTCTGGCCGCGGACTTCGTGGAGGCGGCGGCGGACCCGGAAGTACCCGCCGCCGACCTCGGGGTGCTGGCCCAGGAGCTGGACGCCGAGGTGGCGGCCCACCCCGAGGCGGCGCAGGTCGTCCTGCCGGCCATCGCGCCCCTGTTGGTCGAGGGTGAGGGGGCGCCGCTCTACATCACCGCGGTGCTGGTCGGGGGGATGGTGGAGCGAGGCGCCTCGCCCGAGCCCGCAGCGCCGCTCCTCGGCCGAGTGCAGGTCTGGTTGCACGACCTGGCCGAGGGGCGCTCGGATCCGACCTCGTGGATCAACCTCGACGAGACCTGGCGCGCCGCGGTGGCGGTGATCGGGGCGTGGCCCGAGGCGCGGGCCGGGATGCAAGATAGCTTGCCCGACGCCCTCGCCGCCGCGCGGGCGCACGCCGGGGCGGCGTGGCTGGCGCGCCTGCTCGCGGCCCCTCAGGAGCGGCGCCTGGAGGTGGAGGTCCCGGCCCGGGGTGCCACCCTGGCCGGGCGCGTGACCGGGGTGGCGGACCTGCTGCAGCTCGCGATCCTGGTGAACCACGCCCTCGGGGTGGCGCTCGATCCGGAGGTCGTGGCCTGCGCCCGGGGGGAGGGGCCGCAGGTGCTGCCCCGCGGGGTCCAGCTGCCGTGGGCCCTCGGCGTGCCGGGGGAGGGTGAGCCGCCCGAGCACACCTCGCTCCCCGAGCTCTTCGGCCTGGACGAGCTGATCCGGGTGGTTGCGACGCCGGACGGTGCCCCGCGCCAGCGGCCGGTGGGCCGCGCCTTCGCGACCCTCCGAGCCAGCCTCACCCTGGGCTGAGGCGCTCGACCGCCACCAACCACGGGGCGAGCTCGCCCGTCTCGACCCGGAGCGCGCGGAGGCGTCGGAAGCCCCCGACGTGGCGCAGGGCGTCGTCGAAGGCCTGCTTGCGGTCGGTGAGGAGCACCAGGCGTCCCCCTGGGCGCAAGACTTCCTTCATGAGCTCCAGCACCCCGCGGTAGAAGCCGAAGAACTTGATCTTGCGCCCGACCTGGACGCCGAAGGGCGGGTTGCAGATCACCGCGTCGACCCGGCCCACCGGGTAGACATCCCGGATCGCGCGGACGTCGAGGGGCTGGACGTGGGCGCGGGCCCCGAACCCATCGTGCTCCAGGTTCTGCAGGGTACCCTGCGCCGCCCGGGCCACCCAGTCGCTCCCCCATAGCTGGGCGTTGGGGTGCGCGTACCCGGCCTCGAGCAGGATGGTGCCCGAGCCGCAGAACGGATCCGCGATGTGGGCGGGGGCGGTGAGGCCGGCGAGGTGCACCGCGGCGAAGGCTACGTTGCGCTTGAGCCCCACCCGCTGGCGGAAGGGGCGCTCCGCGGTGTGGAGGGGCGCGTGGGTCAGGGGGAGGCTGACCAGGAGCTCCCGCCCCGCCAGGTCGACCCGGACGGTGACCTCGGGCGCGCTGAGGTCCACCCGGGTACCGTGGCGGGCCACGAGCGCCCCGCCCGCCTTCTGGGCCACCTCGACCCGGGTGAAGGGGTGCTGGCCCACTCGCACCGCCTCGACCCGGAACGAGCGCGCGGCCCGGAGGGCGGGGAGCTCCAGCTCGGCCACCGCGGCGCGCACGTCGGCCAGGCTGGGCGGGTCGGGCAGGGTGCGCCGGGCCAGCGGGCTCAGCACGTGTTGGACCGATCGGAGCCGAGGCCAGGCCGCGGTCACCACGGGCTCCGGGGCCTCCGCCCGGGCCAGGAGGTAGCCGGGCGCGGCCGGGGTGATGGTCACCGGGCCCAGGGTCGCGACCAGCTCCTCGGCCACCACCGGCTCGAGGCCGGGGTTCGTGGTGAACATGAGCTCCACGGGGATGACGAGGGGGACCTCGCCGGTTCAGAATGCACGCCGCCATGTTCTTCTCCAAGAAGAAGCTCGACATGCCCACCCCTGCCGAGGCGCTCCCCGGGCGCGCGCAGCCGATGCCGGTCACCGCGCGCCACGCGGTGAGCGGCACGCCCATGCAGGAACCGTGGCCTGACGGCGCACAGCTCGCGCTGTTCGGCCTCGGCTGCTTCTGGGGGGCGGAGCGGAAGTTCTGGCAGACGCCCGGGGTCATCAGCACCCAGGTCGGCTACGCGGCCGGCCTCACCCCGAACCCGACCTACGAAGAGGTCTGCACCGGGCGCACCGGCCACAACGAGGTGGTGCGGGTGGTCTTCGACCCCGCGCAGGTGTCCTACGCCGCGTTGGTGAAGGTGTTCTTCGAGAGCCATGACCCGACCCAGGGCATGCGGCAGGGCAACGACATCGGCACCCAGTATCGCTCTGGGATCTACGTCTACGACGCGGCGCAGCGCGCGGCGGCCGAGGCGGCGCGGGCGGCCTACGCGGCGCGGCTGGGGGAGGCGGGCTATGGGGTGATCACCACCGAGATCGTGGAGGCCCCCGAGTTCTACTACGCGGAGGACTACCACCAGCAGTACCTCCACAAGAACCCCAATGGTTACTGTGGGTTGGGTGGCACCGGGGTCGCCTGCCCGGTCGGCCTGCCGGTCCCCTGATGGGCGGCGCCGACGGCGGCTTGAATAGGGCCACCGGGCGCGCGTCCCATAGGCATGAAGACGAACCTCCTCGCCGCCACCGCCGCCCTGGTCACGACCTTCGGGATCTTCGCTCCGGCCGCTGAGGCCCAGGAGGTCGCCCTGAGCGTGGCCAAGGTGCAGCATCAGCTGGAGGCCGCTCGCTCCGCGCAGGATCGGTTGCAGTTGCACCTCGATCGCTACTGCCTCGACTACTGCGCGCGCATGAAGGTCGACATCGGTGTCGTCGAGCAGGGGCTCCAGAACTTCGCCAACCAGATGTCGAACGGATCGGCCGATGGCTCCGCCAGCAAGGTGGACGTGGCGCGCGCCGCCCATCAGTTCGAGGCGATCCGGTCCGCTCTGTCGCGGCTGGCCTTCGTGGCCACCAAGCAGGGGGATCGCACCCGGCGGGTGGAGGTCGACGTCGGGATCGTCGCCTCGGTGGTGACGAACCTCGAGAACCAGACCAGGAACGCGCTCCGCGGCCTGGTTTCGTGAGGGCTCGAGTTTTTTGAATCCAATCGTGGTGCTCCTGAGTCTCATGCTCCGGAGCACCACGTGATCTTCAGACAGCTTTTCGACGCACAGTCCTCGACCTACACATACATCCTCGCCGACGAGGCCACCCGTGACGCCATCATCATCGACCCCGTGCACGGCCAGGCCGACCGCGACCAGCAGCTCCTCGCCGAGCTGGGGCTGAACCTGAAGGTCATCGCGGAGACCCACGTCCACGCCGACCACGTCACCGGCGCGGGGGTGTTGAAGACCCGGCTGGGCGGTGCGCTGGCGGTGAGCCGCCACGCCCACGCCCCGGCCGCCGACCTCCGGCTGGCCGACGGCGACGTGCTCGAGGCGGGGTCGGTGCGCCTCATGGTGCGCGAGACCCCCGGCCACACGAACTGCTCGGTCACCTTCGTGACCGAGGATCGCAAGATGGCCTTCACCGGGGACACCCTCCTCATCCGCGGCTGCGGGCGCACCGACTTCCAGCAGGGAGACGCCAAGACCCTGTTCCGCTCGGTCCACGAGAAGATCTTCACCCTCGACGACGACGCGGTGATCTATCCGGGGCACGACTACAAGGGCCGCACCACGAGCACGGTGGGCGAAGAGAAGGCGCACAACCCGCGCCTGATGCTGACCCGCAGCCTCGATGAGTTCGTGGAGATCATGGAGAACCTCGGGCTCCCCTACCCGAAGCTCATCGACGAGGCGGTGCCGGGGAACCAGAAGAGCGGCTACGTGTTGGTGCCGGGGATGGACGAGAGCGCGTGGACCCTCATGTCCCGCACCGCCAGCGGCATCCCAGAGGTGAGCGCCGAGTGGCTCAACGCCCACTCCGACACCGTCCACGTGGTGGACGTGCGGGAGCCGGAGGAGTTCGTGGGGCCCCTCGCCCACGTGAAGGGGGCGCAGCTGGTCCCCCTGGCCGGCCTGGAGCAGGAGGCGCTGGCCTGGAGCCACGACAAGCCCCTGGTGCTGGTGTGCCGCTCCGGCGGGCGCTCCGGGAACGGGGCGATGGCGCTGGAGCGCCTCGGCTTCAAGCGGGTGGCCTCGATGGCGGGGGGGATGCTGCGCTGGAACCGCCTGGATCTCCCTCGGGTGGCCTGACCTGCACGCGGTTGAGCTTGGCGGGGCCGGGGCGGGCCCAGTACAAGCCCCCCGATGAGACAAGACGAGCTGAGCGAGGCTCTGGTGGTGGCCCGCGCCATCGCCGAGGAGGCCGCGGCCCTGATCCTGGGCGGCTTCCGATCCGGCACCGAGGTCCGCAAGAAGGGCCGCATCGACCTGGTCACCGACTACGACCTCAAGAGCGAGGCCCTCATTCGGCAGCGCCTGGGCGCCGCGTTCCCGCATCACGCGATCGTGGGCGAGGAGGGCGAGGCCACCGGCTCGGGTGAGCTCGTCTGGTTCGTGGACCCCCTGGATGGGACCACCAACTTCGCCCACGGCCACCCGTTCTTCTGCGTCTCCATCGGGCTGTGTCGCGGGCCCCAGCCCCTCCTCGGGGTGGTGGCGGCGCCCGCGATCGGGGTGACCTGGAGCGGCGCGCAGGGGCAAGGTGTCCTGCGCAACCAGGAGGCCTGCCACGTCTCGGCGCAGGCCGACCTGCTCGACGCGCTCGCCGCCACCGGCTTCGGCTACGACCAGGCCACCGACGACGACAACGTGCGGGAGACCCGGGCCGCCTTGAAGCGCACCCACGGCATCCGCCGCTGCGGCTCGGCCGCGATGGATCTGGCCATGGTGGCGGACGGCACCTACGACTTCTACTGGGAGCAGCGCCTCAACCCGTGGGACCTCGCCGCGGGCGCGTGTCTGGTGGAGGCGGCGGGGGGGCGGATCTCCGGCTACGAGGGCCAGCCCGCCGATCCGCGGAGCGGCCGCCTGGTGGCCTCGAACGGCCACCTCCACGACGAAGTGGTCGCCTTGCTCGCCGAGGCCCGCCGCGACCTCACCCCTTGACCGGCCACCCCGGCCCCCCGCCATGATGGGGCCGGGATGCTTCAGGTCGCGAACCACCTGGCTCGGCAGCGCTTGTGGGCGCGGGGTTTCCGCAGCCGCTATGTCGCCACGTCGGTGGGGAAGGTGCACGTCCTGGAGGCCGCCGGGCAAGGCAGCCTGCCTCCGGTGGTGTTCTTGCACGGCCTGAGCGCCGCCGCCCACTACTTCGGGCGCCTCCTCACCAGCACCGCTCCCCACGTGCAGCGGGTGTGGGCCCCCGACCTGCCCGGGCACGGCTTCAGCGAGCTCCCGCGCCACGTCCCGCCGGTGCTCGCGATGCAGGAGGCCTTGCTCGAGACCCTGGACGCCCTGCTGGAGCGCCCGGCGGTGCTCTTCGGCAGCTCCATGGGGGGCTTCGCGGCGGTGCGCTACGCGGCGGCGCGGCCCGAGCGGGTGCGGGGGCTGGTCCTCAGCTCGCCCGGCGGAGCGGCCATGGACCCGGAGGCGCTCGATCGTTTCCTGCGGGGCTTTCGCCTGGAGAGCCACCGCGAGGCCCTCGGCTTCGTTGACCGCTTCATGGCCCACCGGACCTGGAAGCGCCCCTTCCTCGCCTGGGGGGTGCGGCGGAGCATGGCACACCCGAGCGTGTCTGCCCTCCTCCAGGACATGCGAACCGACGCGCTGCTGAAGCCCGAGCAGCTCCAGGGCCTCGGGATGCCGGTGCTCCTGCTGTGGGGCCAGGCGGAGCGGGTGCTCCCCGACGAGGCCTACCAGTTCTTCCGCCGGAACCTGCCGGCTCACGCGGAGGTCGAGCGGCCGCCCCACTACGGGCACGCGCCGTACCTCGAGCACCCGCGCTGCGTGGGGAACAAGCTCCTCGGGTTCCTGCGGCGCCTCGAGCCCGATATCGCGCCCGAGGCGCCCCGCCGGAGGAGGCGCGACCGGGTGTTCTCGTTCGTCACCCGCGGCTGACGCTGTTTCGCAGGTGCTCTTGCAGGCGCTGGGTGAACTCGGCCTCCTCCTCGGGGGTGCAGGGGACCTCGAGGCTGTCCACCGGGTCCGGGAGGCGTAGGGCGATGCGACCCACCGAGTGGGGGCGCATCGCGAGCAGGAGCAGGCCGTCGGGGCGCTGCAGGGCGTCTTGCAGCGCGTCCCAGTGGCCTTCGCCCGAGCCCTCGAGCTTCGCGCAGGGGAGGA
This sequence comes from Deltaproteobacteria bacterium, assembly GCA_020632995.1. GTDB lineage: Bacteria > Myxococcota > Kuafuiibacteriia > Kuafuiibacteriales > Kuafuiibacteriaceae > JACKEN01. The sequence goes on from JACKEN010000002.1 coordinate 91,867, forward strand.
TGGTGAGGGCGGGGCGCCTCTGGGCGAGCTCGGCCCGCATCCACGCGAAGCTGCCTTGCTCGAAGGCGTAGCCGCAGAGCTGGGGCTCGAATGAGGGGCGGGCCAGGGGCAGGGTGCGGCCCGAGGCCAGATCCACGAGGTCGTAGCCCACCACCTCTCCCTTGGCCTTGAGTGAGGGCTGCACGCAGCCGCCGAGGTCCACGCCCTGGGCCCGAAGGGCTGCGAGCAGGCGCTCGAGCACCTCGTCCCGCCCCGCGCGCCGCTCTCCGATCAAGGCCACCCAGTCCGCCATACGGGCGCAGAGTAGCAGGCCAGGCGCGGACGCGCGCCTGCGCTCCGAGGAGCGCCTTGTCGTGGGACGTTCGCCGAAGCGGGCGCTGCGCCATCCGCGCAAGACAAGGGCTGGCGTCCGTGCTCCCATGCCGCGCGCACATGGCCGAGCAGTGGATCACCGTGGAGCTGCGCCTGGGCGCCGACCTCGGCCCCGAGGACCCCACCGAGGACGTCCTCTCCGCCCTCTTGCCGGAGCTGGGGGCCCACGGTCTGGAGTTCCGAGAGGATGAGGGTAGCGGTCCTGCCGTCGTGGCCTCCTTCCGGAAGGACGCGACACCCGAGGCGTTGGCGGACGAAGTTCGGGCGGCCTGCGCGGAGCTACCGGGTGTCCGCGAGATCGCGGCTCGGGCTCTCACCGAGGCGGAGTGGGCGCCGATCTGGCAAGCCAACTTCCAGCCCCTGGTCTTCGGTGACGTGGCGGTGATCCCTCCTTGGGCAGAGGCGCCCTCGGGCGTCGCTCACGTGTTGAGCATCGACCCGTCGCTGGCCTTCGGCACCGGCCAGCACCCCACCACCGCCCTGTGCTTGCGCGCCCTGACCAGCCAGCGGGTCCGGGGCCGCGTGCTCGACGTGGGGGTGGGCTCGGGCGTCCTGGCCCTGGCTGCGCTCATGCGCGGCGCGACCGACGCGGTGGGCGTGGATATCGACCCCGCCGCCCGGCAGGCTGCCTTGCAGACTGCGGTGGCCAACGGGCTCGCGGAGCGCCTGTCGGTGCCCGAGCACGGGGTGGAGGCGGTGAAGGGGCGCTTCGAGTGGGTGCTGGCCAACCTGCGGGCCGCGCCCCTGTTGGCCCTGGCGGATGTGCTCGCGCAGCGGGTGGGGCCGGGCGGGCGACTGCTCCTGTCGGGGATGCTGGCGGCGGAGGCGGACGACGTCCGCGCGGCCTACGTGGGCAGGGGTCTGAGGCTGGTGCGCGAGGAGGCCGAGGACGGCTGGGTGATGATGCAGCTGGAGCTGCCTCATGCCCCCAAGGTGTCTCCGCCCCCGCCTGGCGCCGAGGCGCTCTTCGTGGCCTGCGCCCCCGGCCTGGAGCCGCACCTCTCGGCGGAGATCGAGGGCCTGCTGGGACGAACGGGGGTGGTGACCCCGGGCGGAGTCGAGCTGCACGGCGACCTGCGAGACATCTACGCCCTGAACCTCCACCTGGGGCTGGCCACCGCGGTCCGGGTGCGGCTGGCCCAGGTCGAGGCCCGCCACTTCGCGGCGCTGCGGCGGGGCCTCGACAAGGTTGAGTGGGGGCGCTGGCTGCGGCCGGGCGCCGCGCTGGCGGTGCGGGCCACCAGCCACCACAGCAAGCTCTTCCACACCGGCGCGCTGACCCAGCGGGTCCGCGAGGCGGTGCAGGACGCCTTGCAGGCGGAGGCGCCGGAGCCGGCGGAGGGGGCCGACGCGCCGGAATTTAACGGAGCCCCCTTCGGGGCCTCCTATAGCCCTCGCTGCGAATCGGCCCGGCACGCCGGGCCGCTCTCGCTCATGGAATTCGCAAGCAGAGCGCGCAGCCGGGCGCAGCCCGGCGCAGAGGGGTGGGACGGCTCCGCCGGCCCGGGACCCCAGGAGCTGGTGGTGCGGATGAGCGAGGACGTGTGCACGGTGTCCCTGGACGCCTCGGGCGCGCCGCTCCACCGCCGCGGCTACCGGCTGGCCTCGGGCAAGGCCCCCCTCCGCGAGGATCTCGCCCGGGCCGCCGTGCTCCTGAGTGGGTGGCGACCCGGCCAGGTGTTCGCGGACCCCTTCTGCGGCGCGGGCACCCTCGGCATCGAGGCCGCCCGCTGGGCCCGAGGCATCCCCCCAGGCTGGGATCGCAGGTTTGCCTGCGAGGCCTGGCCCCAGCTCGACCCGCGGGTGGTGGCCGAGGTGCGGGCGGCGGCGGAGGCGGCGATGCGCCCGGGTGCCGGGGCGCCCATCCATCTCAGCGACCGTGACCCCGGCGCGGTGACCGCCACCCGTGAGAACGCGGCCCGGGCCGGCGTGCAGGATGACCTGCAGGTCGACCACGCCCCCCTGAGCGCCGCGCCCTTCCTGAGCGCCGGGCACGCCGACGGGGTGTGGGTGAGCAATCCGCCCCACGGCGGCCGGGTGGGTAGGCAGGACACCCTGCGCAACCTCCACCAGAGCATCGGGCAGCGCCTCGAGGCCCTGGGCCCCGGCTGGTCGCTCACCCTGGTGGTCCGCGACCGCCGCCTCGCCCACGCCACCGGGGCGAAGATGAAGGCGGCGCTGATGACCAGCCACGGGGGGAGCAAGATCTGGGTGATGGGCTCAGCGGAGCTCGACGCCGAGCAGGAGTGACGGCGTCGCCGCGTTGGCGTAGGCGTAGGCCACGCCGTCGAGCCCCGCGTGCAGGCCGACCCGCTGCGTCATCCACCATGTCAGGCCGAGGCCGAAGCCGAGGTAGCGCGTCTGCCCCGAGCCCAGCACCTGGATGGGCTCGATCGCGCCCAAGGCGTGCCAGAGGTTCACGTGGAGCGCGAGGTCCAGGCTCTTCAAGGCGTGCCAGCCCAGCTGCAGTCCCGCGTAGAGGGCAGGGTGGAGCGCCTCGGCGGAGTGGAAGCGGGCCCCGGCGTGGCCGGTGAGCCAGCCCCAGGTGAAGCCGGTGCCCACGTGCACCGCGGCGCCGCCGAGCAGCGTCCCCACCACCGGGTTGATGATCAGCTCGCGCCCGTCCACCACCGCCGTCCCGGTGTCCTCGCTCTTGCTCGGGCGGCCCCCCGCGTGGAGCTCCCCCGCGACCATCATCGGGCCACGCACGAGCTGGTAGCGCCCGGCCAGCACCAGCCCGCCGATGTAGGGGTCGGTGTTGCCCGCGTAGCGCGCCACCCCGAACGGCGTCGCGTTCAGCACCAGGGTGAGGTCGTCGGTGACGCCCCACTCGCCGTACAGTCCGAGCTGGTGGTCCTGATAGGTGCTGGGCAGGGCCGCGGTCTCCCGCCCTTGGATGTAGGCCTGCTTGCCGATGAGGCTGCGGTCCCAGATCTTCGCGTAGCCGGTGCCCTTGGCTCGGGTCCAGGCGCTGGCCAGCGCGGTGCCCGGGAGCAGGGTCAAGAAGGCGATGCAGGCGAGCTTGCGGAGCAGCATGGGGGCCTCGAGGCCCCGAGCGCCCTCAGCTCGCCGCCGCGGCGCGGCTCGCCTCGAGGAGGACGCCGCGGGCCTGGCGGCGGCTCTCGTAGAGCCCCAGGGTCCACACGGGGAAGTACTGCTTGTAGAGCACGTAGTCCAGCAAGGCGGTGTGGAAGAAGATCCCCACCGGCTCCTGCTTCGGCCACTCGCCGTTGTCGAGCTGCTGCGCGGCCAGGCTCCGCGCGCCGCGCTCCAGCGCCGCGAAGTCAGGCTCCTGGGCCTCGAGCAGGCCCGAGAGGGCCCACGCGGTCTGGGTGGCCTGGGCCTCGTCCGCCGGCAGGTAGCCGCGGTAGGTGAGGCTCTTCTTCTCACCCCAGCCGCCGTCGGCGCGCTGCTTCGACAGCAGCCACTGGCACCCGCGGCGCACCGCGGGATCCTGCGGGGGCACCCCGCCCGCGATCAGCCCGCGCAGGCCGAACATGGTGCCGTAGATGTAGTTGACGCCCCAGTTGCCCTCCCACGAGCCGTCGGTGCGCTGGAGCGCGCGGATCCGCGCCACCCCACCTCGCACGGCGGCGTCCACCTCGTGGGCCATCACGTCGGGGCAGTGCTGGCGGAAGCGGGCGAGGGCGGCCACGCAGGACGCGGTGCACTCCACGTAGGAGTGCTCGGTCATGCTGTCGCCGAACATCTCGGCCGGGTTCATCCACTCCAGAGGGACGTCAACCCGCCTTGCCTCGTAGCTCCCGAAGCCACCGTCGGAGTTCTGGCACTGCAGGATGAACTTCACCCCCCGCGCCAGGGCGGCGGTGTCGGCCTGCACCGCGGGGTTCTCCATCCGGGCCAGGATCGCCTCGGCCGTGCAGTCGCTCACCGGCCAGCCGTGCCAGACCCCGGCGAAGCAATATCCGCCCGCGGGATCCAACCGGTAGTAGTGGGCCTCCGCCCCGATCCCCTTCTCGATCTGCTGCGAGACGAGGAACTCGTCGCCCTTCTGCAGGCTGGCCTGCTGGCCCACGTGGGGGGCGGCGGCGGCGAGGGCCTGCAGGGCGAAGGCGGAGTCCCAGCTCGCGCTCCGGGCCCCCGCGATGCGGAGGCCGTCCACGTCGTCCTCCCAGATCCAGCCCTCGAAGTGTTGGAGGGCCTGCTTCAGATCCTCGTCTTCCGGGTCCGCCAGCCACAGGGTGATGATGTTCAGCAGGCCCGAGACGGGGGAGATGCTGGTGTAGTGGGTGGCCCGCAGCTCGTAGCGGATGTGGTTCCGCAGCTCCTCGAGGAGCTCGGCCCGGCCGGTCTTGGAGCGCGGGAGCTTCTCCAGGAGCGAGAGGCTCTTGTACATCAGCTTCAGCGCGCCCGAAGGAGGCGTGAAGATCTCCTCCTCGCGCAATTGGTCCTTCAGCTTCGCGAAGTCCACCTGCTCGTAGCCCCGCGGGTAGAGCTCGGCCCGCAGGGCCTGGATGACTGCGGTGCTCGGAGCCTGGACCCGCCGCGCATAGACCGACGCCATGCCCAGGTAGATCTGCCGGGTGTGGCAGTAGTAGCGCGAGGGGTGGAGCGGCGACCACTTCGGCAGGCGCCACACCTCGGGCAGCACCGGGTTCACGCCCTCCCAACCGTAGAGGTTGAGCATCGCGAGCCAGAACTTGCCCCAGGTGGGGATGCGCTCCACGCCGCCCTCGGCCTCGATGAAGGCGGCAGCCCGGGTGAGCAAGGGGTCTTGCGCCGACACCCCGAGCAGCCGCGCCGCCACGTACACCAGGGTGGTGACGAAGAGGTACGGATCCGAGCGCTCCGACAGGCCCCAGGTGCCGTCGGGGAGCTGGGTCTTCTCGAACTGGGTGAGGATCCGGCGCCGCCGGGTCTCGTCGAGGGGCAGGCCCATCACGTGGCAGGCCATCACGTACTGGGCGGGGAGCATGGCGCACCACACCACCTCGCCCTCCCACGAGCCGTCCTCGGCCTGGTGGGCCACCAGGGCTTGGGCGCCGCGGGCCAGGGCCACCGCGGGGTCCAGCGCCTCGGGAGAACGTCGAGCCACGTGCTGCAGGAACGAAGGGTGCTCCACCACCTCGGCCCGCGACACCGCGGCCTTCAGGGCGGCGCCGTAGCGCTCCTCGGCCGGCGGCGCGGCCCTGGTGGGCTCGGCCGGGGTGATGTGCAAGGTGCCCTTCATGAGCCAGAGCAGGCGCGCGCCCAGCTCGCGGCTCACCTCTTTGAAGTGCTCGGGGTCCCGGGTGTTGAGCCCGTGCCGCACCAGGTTGCGGGTGCCGATGCCGAGGGCCGAGACGAAGGAGCGCCCGAAGGCGGCGGGGCTGGTGTCCAGCCCGGCGAGGAAGCCCATGGTGCGGGTCCGCTCGGCCGGGTTGTTGCGCCACATCTCGTAGATGGCCTCGCGCATCGAGATGGTCTCGTCCGAGGAGTCGGCGAACACCTCGTACAGCGCGATGGCCAGCATCTCGGGCACCCGGCTCCGCAAGAGGCGTTGACGCCGGAACTGCTTGAAGCTCTTGGCGTCGGCCAGCTCGACCGCGTCGGCGAACCCGATGGTCATCCCCGCCGCGGTGAGGGGGTGGGAGTGACCGGCGGCGTCGCCCACCAGCACCAGGCCCTCGCGGCCGTACTCGCCTCGCGGTCGGATCTGGTTGGCTGCCCACTGGATCTCGCCTGACTCCAGGGCGCGCCGGAAGGACTGCCGCAGGGCCTTGGGGAACACCGGCGCGAAGCCGTCCCAAAGGGTCGCGGCGCGGTCGCGGTTCACCGTGGTGGTGAGCGGCACGTCCAGGCACACCCGGATGCGATCGTGCGCGATGCGGTAGGCGAGGGCGGGCCCGGGCCCGCCGAGGAAGACGTGGCCGTAGCCCTCGAAGGGCATGTCGACGTCGAACAGGAGCAGGCCCGCCATGCGGGAGTAGCTGGTGGTGTTCTTCTCGAGGCCGAGCGCCTGGTGGGCCACCGAGGCGCGCCCCGCCGCGCCCACGATGAGGTCGGCGGTGACGGTGCGCGGGGCGCCGCCGCGCGGCTCGAGGGTCAGGGTCTGACCGAGGATGCGGGTGGCCTTGGTCTCGTCGAAGTACTCGATGAACGGGTTGCGCCGCACCGCGGCCCGCAACAGGTCCACCAGGCGGTGGTGCTCGATCGCGAGGCCCATGCGCGGGGCCTGGTAGGGCAGCACCACCGGCTTCGAGCCGTCGTCCGGGAACACCGCGAAGCCGCGGCCCGACAGGTAGCCCTGCTCGGGGGCGACCGAGATCCCCAGCTCCTCCATGATCTCGAGGGCCGGCGGGTGCAGCCACTCCCCGGCCAGGCGCTCCTTGGAGCGCGGGTTGGCCTCACAGACCAGGACCCGCTTGCCCTTCTTCGCGAAGGCCAGGGCGGCCACGCAGCCGGTGGGGCCGCCGCCGATCACCGCGACGTCGTACGTGTTCGCCGAGGCCTCCATGTTCAGCTCCTCAGATCGCGGCCATGAGCCGCGCGGTGGTGGACTTCACCAGCTTGTGGTTGCCCAACCCCACCATCCAATCCAGCATCGGGGTCTTCAGCGCGCGCCGGAACGCGCGCCCGGCGAGGAACGAGGCCTGGAAGGTCCGCTTGCAGCGCGCCTCGTACTCACCCATCGCCTCGGCCTCCGACTTCCGGAACGCCAGGATGTCGGCCGCAGCCTCCGCTGCCATCATGCCCGAGCGCATGCCCTGATAGATGCCCTCCGCGGTGGCGGGGTGGGTCATCAGGCCGGACTCGCCGATGATGAACTTACCGGGCGCGGTGAGGTCGCTGATGTCGTAGCTGTACATGACGGGGTGGCCCTTCCAGCCCCCCACCTGCGTCGCCCCGCGCAGCCGCACCGCGTAGTGCTTGTCCAAGAAGCGCTGGAAGAGCTCACGCGCGTTCTTCTCGTGGTTGTCGTCCTCGTAGGTGATGCCGATGTTCACCCGCTCTCCGCCCTCGGGGAAGAGCCAGCCGTAGTACGGCACCACCATGTCGTCGAAGATCATCTCGACGTGGTGCGGGGTGAAGGGCACCCCGTCCCACCAGCCCATGATCGCCTGGATGACCTTGCGGGTGGGCCGGGGCTGCACGCCCACGCGGCAGTGGGAGCCGCCGGCCACGAAGGTGAACTTGGCCCGGACCTCGCGCCCCTCGCGATCGATGAAGCCGGCGGTGCGGCCGTTCTCCTCGATGGTCTGGGTGGCGTTGAAGTGCGGGATGAAGCGGGTGCCCCGCTCCTGGGCGCGCTTCAGGAGCGCGTGGTCGAGCACCCGCCGGTGGCACACCATGGCCTGGGCCTCGGTGCCGGCGGACTGAAAGCTCTCCTTCCCACCCGGGGTCACGATGCGGATGCCGTTGATCGGGTAGGCGAGGGCCGCCACGTCGTCCCAGATCCCCAGCTCCTTCAAGGCCTGGATCGCCTTGGGGGACAGGCCGCTGCCGCAGGTCTTGTCGCGGGGGAAGTCGGCGCGGTCCACCAGGACCACGTTCTTCACCCCCAGCTGGCCCAGCCGGGCCGCCGCCGCGGTGCCCGCGGGGCCCGCGCCCACGATGGCCACGTCGGCTTCGATTCGCTCGCTCACGTTCTTCTGCATGGTTGGTCTCTCGAGGTCGGTGCGGATCAGGCCGCCGCGGTGTCGCCCTTGCCGCCCTTCTTGGCGGCGGACGGAGTGATGTTGTCGGGCACGCTGACCATGGTGGGGCCGCCGGGGACGAGCCCGCGCCGCGCGAAGTCGGCGTAGGCCTCGTGCACCGCGCTCCGGATGTCGGTCGGCGCGTAGCCCAGCTCAACCCTGGCCTTGGTGTCGTCGGCGCGGAGCTGCTGCCGGAGCAGGCGCACCGCGTCGGGGGTGAAGCGCTGGGGCTTCGATGGGAAGAGGTTGCTCATGACGAAGCTGGACACCTCGGCCAGCGGCGCCATCACCCCCGGGGGCAGCTTGAGCCGCGGCCGGCGTCGGCCCGAGACCTCCTCGAAGAGGTCCATGAGCTGGTCCACGGTGGCGAACTCGGTGCTCAGCACGTAGCGCTGCCCCGCCTCGCCCCGGCGCATGGCCAACACGTGCCCCTCGCACACGTCGGCCGCCGACACGAAGGCCACCCCACCCGGGATGTACGCGTGCAGCTTGCCGTGGGTGTAGTCGAGCATGGTCTGACCCATGGGCGAGGGCTTGTAGTCGTGCGGGCCCAGGAGGGCGCAGGAGGTGGCGATGACCACGTCCTGGCCCTCGGCCACCGCGCGCAAGGCCTCTTGCTCCATCAGCTCCTTGGTGTGGGCGTAAGGCAGCTTGCGGTCCGTCTCCTCGCCGGTGGCGGAGAAGGAGCCGGTGACCACCGTCCGCACCACCCCCGCCGCCTTCGCCGCGGCCAACAGGTGCCGGGCGCCGAGCACGTTGGCCTCGTAGAGCTCCTTCTTCAGGCGCTCGTCGCCCTTGAGGGTCGAGATGGTGGCCGCGCAGTGGTAGACCGACTCGCAGCCGTCCACCGCCCGGGCCAGGGAGTCCGCGTCCCTCAGGTCGCCGTAGACCCGCTCCACCTCCAGGCCATCGACCGCCGCGTTGTTCGAGCCCTGCCGCAGCATGACCCGGACCTGCTGGCCGTCGCGCAAGAGGCGCCGCACCAGGTTCGCGCCGAGGTGACCGGCGGCGCCGGTGACCAGCACCTTGCCGTCCAGCTTGCGCTCCTTCACCGGCGCCGGCGCGGGGGCGGCCACGCTGCTCGTCACCCGCGGCGCCTTGGGCGTCGGGATGGGGGGCCGCGCGGGCACGTGCACCTCCACCTCGGCCGCCTCGGGCTCGGGGGCCTTGGCCGCCTTCTTGAAGATCTCCAGGAGCGCCGCGTCGTCGCCGAGGGCGGCCTGGATGTCCATGAAGAGCTGGGCCACCATCTCGCGGGAGATCTTCGGCACGAAGCCCGGCTTCAGGGTGTTCTGGCCGTGGTCCACCTCGGAGAGCGAGGCCAGCGCCAGGGCCAGGGGCACCGCGCAGAACAGGCGCACCGGGCCGCCCTGCTCGGCCGGCCAGAGCACCGTGTACTCCACCGCGCGATCGAGGTGCACGCGGGCCCGCTCGGTCACCTCACGCACCACCGCCAGCGCCTCGTTCCGCTTCTGCGGCGCCAACAGATCCTGCAGCTTGATCCCGTACTTCGCGGCCAGCGCCTCGGGCAGGAAGATGTCGCCGCGCTGGATGTCGGTGGCCACGTCCTTGACGATGTTCACCATCTGCAGGCCGAGGCCGAAGCTCACCGACCGCTCGCGGATCGCGCTCCGCGTCTCTTCGGAGAGCACCGGCACCACCTGCTCGAAGAGCGCGGTCAGCAGGTTCCCCACCGTGCCCGCGACGTAGAAGCAGTAGCGCTCGAGGTCATCGAGGTCGCGGAGCCGGAGCTTGCCGCCCGCCGCGTCGGCCCGCGCGGTGTACTCGCGCATGCCCTCGCTCATCTCGAGCACGTGGGGCCGCACCGCGTCCCGCTGGGCCCTCGAGAGGCCGCGGAACACCCGGACCACCGCGCTTGACTGGGTCATCAGCCGCCGCTCGTCGTCGTTGATGCCCACCCCGGTGCGCTCCGAGAGCGCCTCGAGCTCGTGCGGCGACGCGGTGTCATCGGCCATGATATGGTCGAAGGCGTCGAAGAGCCTCACCCGGTCCGAAGGATCCAGGCGGGCGTCGTCCTCGATGGTGTCGACCACCCGGCACAACAGGTAGGCCACCCCGACCGCGTCGCGCAGGCTCTCCGGCAGCGCGCCGATGGAGAGCGCGAAGGTGCGCGACACCTTGGGGAGCATCTCGAAGCAGAACGCGTGGTCCTCGGGCCGGACGCCCGCCTCGGTCGGCGCGCCCTGGGCCAACAGGCCGGCCACGACACCGCGCGGGTCCTCCATCAGGAACTGGATGGGGGCGAGGAACAGATCCGAGAAGCCGGCCACCAACTCGAGCAGGCGGGGTTGCGACAGCAGCGCGGGCACCTCGAGCGCAGCCGCGCGGCGGCGTCGCATCTCGTCGAGCGTGAAGTCGAGGGACCCTGTGCGCTCGAAGAGCGCGATGACCTGGTACACGTCGGCCTCGGTGGTCTCGGCCCGGGGGCGATCCAGGAGCTCCACCAACCACGCCCGGTCCTCGGGCGTGGCGTGCTCGAGGGCATGCACCACGAGGGCAGAGCGCTTGCCCTCGGCGATGTCGCTGCCGCGCATGTCGCGACCCTTCTCACCGTACAGATCGAGCACGTCGTCCTGGATCTGGAAGAGCACCCCCATGTGGCGCGCCGCCTCGGCCAGCCCCTCCACCACGTCGTGGGAGGCGCCCAGCACCTCGGCCGCCCCCGCCATGGGGAGGGCGAAGAGGCCGGAGGTCTTGCCCTCCACCATCTTGAAGTAGGCCTCCAGGGTGAGGTCCTTGGTCTCCTTGAGCCCGAACTCCCGCTCCTGGCCGTCGATCACCCGCAAGGTCTCCTGCAAGATGCGCTTGGCCGCCCGCTCGCGCCGCGCCACCGGCACGTCCATCTGCTGCTCGAGCAGGAGCGTGTAGTAGAACATCGCGTCGCCCAGGTTCACCGCCTGGGGCATGCCGTAGCGCTTCCACACCGTGGGCATCCCGCGGCGCACCTCGTCCCCGTCCTGCAGGTCGTCATGCACCAGGGTGGCGTTGTGGAGCATCTCGCACGCGGCGCCGAAGGGGACCATCTTGTCCGCCGCCTCGCCCATCGCCTCCGCGGTCAACAGCGGCAAGAGGGCCCGCAGGCGCTTTCCGCCGGTCTGGTAGTGGTACAGGCACATGTCGGGCAGGGTGCCGTCCCCGCCCGGGCTCGCGCGCATCACCTGGGCGGTGAGGTCCACGATCTGGGGCAGGAAGGCGGCGCCGAGGTGCTCGAAGCGGGCCTTCACGTCGAGCTCGTCCACCGGCGACTCGATCACCGCGTTGTGGGTGCGGAGCTGCTCCAGCGCGAGCCGGGCCGCGTCGATGTTCACCTTGCCGAGGTCCGCGATGTGCTCGGCGACCTTGTGCACCTCGTCGCCCTCGGCCCCCGCCTCCGCCGCCACGTTCCGGGCGTGCAGGCGCATGTGGCCGCTCTGGATCCCCTCCGCGGCCAGGGCGCGGATGGCGGCGAGGTTCTGAGCCAGGCCCGCCGCCGCCACCACCGCCGCCAGCTGCGGCGTGGTGTGGACGCCGGCCACCTTGCACGCGACCTGGACGGTGGGGTGCACCTTGAACACCCCGCCCACCGTGCCCACCGCCATCGGCACCGTCATCCGGCCGACGAGGTGGCCGTCCTCGACCCGCCACTGGGCGAGGGCGGTGTAGCGGCCGTCCCGCGCCGCGTAGGCGTGGGCGCCGGCCTCCACCGCGCGCCAGTCCTGGCCGAACGCGAGGAGCACCGAGTCGATGCCGTTCATGATGCCCTTGTTGTGGGTTGTGGCGCGGTAGGGGCAGCGCTCCGCGAAGACCGAGGCCTCCTCGATCGCGCGGGCGAGGTCCTCGCCCGTCCCCTTGCCGCGGCCCTCCAGCGCGCTGAAAGGCACCTTGCCGACCACGGTCACCGTGCGGCGGTCGGTGAGGTTCGAGAGGATCCGGAGGCCCACGCGGCCGCCGGTGAGCTCCGCTACCCGGGGGGCCAGGCGCTCGCACATGCTGTTGATGGCGTTGGCGCCCATGGCGTCCCGCACGTCCACCACGAGGTGGGCCACCAGCATGTCGCCCAGCGGATCCGCGGGGTCGACCTTGGGCAGCCGGTTCAGCTCCAGGTCCACCGCGCCGCCGCCCGCCTTCATCAGGTGGGGGTGGCCGGAGTTGGCCAGCGCGAGCAGGCTGTCCTTCGCGCCGAGGAGCGCGGCCTCGGCCGCCGCCACGTCGGGCACGTCCATCACCTGGATCTGACCGATCATCACCGGCTCGGAGACGGTGGCGGTGATGCCGCCGCCCTCGCGGATGAGCTTGGCCGCGAAGCTGCAGGCCGCCACCACGCTGGGCTCCTCCACCGCCATGGGCACGAGGAAGTCCTCCCCGTTGATGTGCATGTTCACGCACAGGCCCAAGGGAAGGCCCATCACTCCGAGGGCGTTCTCCACCATGCGGTCGGCGTGGGCTTCGGAGAGCCCGTCCTCGCCGGACAGGATCCGCAGGTCATCCTGCGACAGGCCCATGAGCTCCGCGATGTGGGCGCGGCGCGAGGGGACGTCGAGGCGGTAGAATCCGGAGATCTGGCTGTGGCTCATGGTTCAGATCGCTTCAGGGGAGAGGAAGGACTGGCCGGGTCCGATCACACGGACCCCACGCAGCTCGGCCACCGACTTCGCCCCTGTGCAGAAGCAGATGACCTTCAGCTCGTAGATGATGGACTCCAGGGTGTGGACCACGGCGTCCTCGGACTTCATCGCGGCGGCCAGGAGAGGCTGCGCGAGCGCTACCACGTCGGCCCCGAGGGCCAAGGCGACCGCGACGTCCATGCCGGTGCGGATGCCCCCGGACGCCACCACGACGCGGTCGTCCGGCAGCGCCGCGCGGCACGCGCGGATCGAGGCGGCGGTGGGCACCCCGAAGCCGGCGAGGCGCACCCCGACCTCGGCCTGGATGCTCGCCGTCGGGGCGCGGAACGACTCCACCTTGGCCCACGAGGTGCCGCCGACGCCGGCGGTCTCGAGCCCCGCGATCGGGAGCTGGGCCAGCTTCTTGGCGGTGCGGGCTGACAAGCCCGAGCCCACCTCCTTCACCAGCGCGGGCACCGGGAGGTTGGGGATCACCTCGGCCATCTTCTCCATCAGCCCGGCGAAGTTGGTGTCGCCCTCGGGCTGGATGGCCTCCTGCAGCGGGTTCAGGTGGAAGTTGATCGCGTCCGCGCCCACCGCGGTGGCGAGGTGGGCGATGTCCTTGGTGGTCACGCCGTAGTTCAGCTGCACCGCGCCGATGTTCCCCACCACCACCGGTAGGTCGGGGGCGACGTCGCGCACCGCGAAGGTCGAGGTCAGCGCCGGGTCCACCAGCATCGCGCGCTGGGAGCCGAGGGCCATCCCCACCCCGACCCGGGCCGCGGCGCGGGCGAGGATGTGGTTGATCGCCCCCGCGCGCTCGCTGCCGCCCGTCATCGCCCCGACGAAGAGGGGCGCCTTCAGGTCGCGGCCGAACAGCTCGGTCTGCAGGTCAACCTGCGCGAGGTCCAGCTCCGGGAGCGCGTCGTACTCCAGGGTGTAGCCGGACAGACCGGTGGCCAACCCGGAGGACCCCACGTCCTCCTCCAGGCACACGTCGATGTGGGCATCCTTGCGGTTTCGGATCTGAGCGTCGGACACGATCTCTCCCAACGACGGGCAGCGTGCCTCGTTTCATCGACGCGACGGTGGGCGTCAACCGCCTACCGCCGGTCACGTGGTCGGTGACGGCGGACAACCTGCAACGCAGGCAGCAGTTTCGCGACCTTCTGACCGACCTCGCGAGGCGCGCCTGACCAGCTAGTCAGATTCAGCTGACGGCGTGGTGGGAACATGGGCGATGAAGGTCGCGCCTACCCCTTCACCCCCCTCGACGAGGATCAGGTCCCCGGCCATCGCCTCCATGAGGGCGCGGGAGACCGCGAGGCCCAGGCCGGTGCCCTCGCCGGGCTCCTTGGTGGTGAAGAAGGGGTCGAAGACGCTGTCCTGGATCGCCTCGGGGATGCCGGGGCCGTTGTCCTCGACGATGATCGCCACCCGACCCTCGTGCACCTCGCGTCGCAAGGTGACCTTCGAACCGGCGCGGCCCTCCATCGCCTGGGCGGCGTTGAGGAGGAGGTTCACGAGCACCTGGTTGAGGCGGCCGGCGTGCCCCACCGCGTCGGGCCCGGCGTCCTCGCCGAGGAGATCCTCGACCTCGACCGCGAACAGGGCGGGGTGGCCCTTCACCAGGGCCAGCGCCTCCCGCGTCACCGCGCGGGTGCTGAGCGGGCGGGCCGGCTCGGAGCCCGCCTCGCCCTGGCGCGCGTAGGTCAGGAGCTTCTTGATCGTGCCGTGGATCCGCTCGAGCTCGCGTGCCGAGCGATCGATCACGTCGGTGCGGTCCGGCTCGTCGAGCCCGATCTTGAGGAGCGAGAGGTACCCCTTCACCGCGGCGAGCGGGTTGCCGACCTCGTGCGCGATGCCGGCCGCGAGCCGCCCGACGCTCGCGAGCTTCGAGGCCCGCACCAGGCTCTCCTGCATGCGGCCGAGCTCGTCCTTCTGGGCCTGCACGAGGTCCCGCTCCTGGTTGAGCATGCGCACCGTCTCGCGGAAGCGGCGCGCCACCGCGTGGATCTCGGTGGGGGCGTCGTCGGTGGCCAGCGCCTCGGTGGAGCCCGGCGGTCGGGGATCGGCCGCCACCTCGGCCAGGGCGTCCAGGGGTGGCAGGAGCAGCCGGCCCATCAGGAAGGCGAGGAGCGCGGCACAGCCGAGGGCGGTGAGGAGCACCAGCGGGACCATGCGCGTGATCTCCACGAACGCGATGGAGACCGGCACGGTGGTGCTGACCTGCGCCACCAGGTAGGCCTCGACGCCCGGCTCGGTGATCGGGACCGCGACGAACCCGCTCTTGTCCTCCGCGTGCAACATGGCCTGCTTGGCGTCGTCGGTGCTCAGCCCGAACGCCGCCATGCTCGAGGTCACCACGCCCAGGGCGAGCTCGTCGTTGGCGGGGAAGCTCGCCACCAGCTGATGCACGTCGCTCAAGGAGAGCTCCTTGGAGAGGGCGCGGAGCTCCTGGGTGGTGGCGCGCCGGTACGCGCGCCGCGACGCCCGCACGAGGGAGAAGCTGGCCATGGTCAGCACGATGAAGGCCACCCCCACCATCAAGACGAGGGCGTAGGCGACCATGGGCTGGCGGATGCTGACCTTCTTCATCACGCCTCAGATGTGCAGGAACACCACCCACCGCTGGATCGCGTGGCTGAACAGGAGGGTGAACATCGCGCCCATGGCGAGGAAGGGCCCGAAGGGCAAGGCGCCTTGCGGGGGCGTCCAGTCCTCCTCCTCCTCGAGGACCTCGCGCAGGCCCGCCATGATCCCCACCCAGAGCTTTCGGCCGGGGCGCCCGAGCCCGAGGCCCAGCCCGTCGAAGGCGCCCCAGCCAGGCTGGTCGTGCACGAGGCCGAGAAGGACCCGCACCCCGCGCCCTCGACCCCGCGCCCCGAAGACGAAGGCGGAGCGGACGTAGGTGCGTCTGCAAGACAGATTGCCCGCGCCGAGGCACCGGGTGCGCCCACCGGCGGTGAGGGCGAAGACGAGCCGGATGCGGGCCGGCGCGGGCTCGCTCTCCTCAGGGCCCTCGTCTTGCTGCGCCTCGGCGGGCCGGCGCGTCGCGAGGCGCTGGACGACCCCGACCACGATGCCGCTGATGGAGGCGAAGAGCACCACCGGGAGCAGGGCCCCCGGGCCGAGGAAGGCCCCGATCATGGCCAGGAGCTTCACGTCGCCGAGCCCCATCCCCTCGATCCCGCGGAGGGTGGCGAAGCCCCAGCGCAGGGCCAACAGGGCGCCCGCGGCGAGGGCGGCCGCCACCACCCCGGAGTACCAGGGCACTTCGAAGGCCAGGGGGCGCAGGAGGCAGCCGAGCAGCACGCCGGGGACCGAGATCTCGTCCGGGATCTGGAAGTGGTCGATGTCGATGAAGATGATCGCCATCAGGCTCCCGCAAAGGATCCAGCCGGCGAGGGTGGCCCACGAGATCCCGAAGCGGGTGAAGCAGGCCAGGAAGAGGACGCCGGTGAGGAGCTCCACCACCGGATAGCGCACCGAGATCGGCGCCTTGCAGCTGTAGCAGCGCCCTCGGAGCGCCAGCCAGGAGAGGACCGGCACGTTGAACCAGCTGGGGATCATGTAGCCGCACTTCGGGCAACGTGAGCGCGGGTGAACGATGCTCTCACCCAACGGGACGCGGGCGATGACCACGTTCAAGAAGGACCCCACCAGGAGGCCCAGCACCAGCGCCACTGGCCAGAGGGGAAAGCCCAGGGCCTGGGTGAACTGCTCCTCGGTCAAGGCCCCGCCATCCTAGCGCTTCTGGAGCACCGACGCCGAAAACTCGCCGACAGGACGTGACCGGGCTAACAGACGTTGTCACCGAGGACTGACGAAGATCGTCACCCAGACGGGTGAACGAGTTCGCACCGGGGCTGCTGGGAATGGCACGCAGGCTGCAAAAGTGGTGGTCGTCCTCAAGACCGGCCGGGACAGGCCGAAGGAAGCACACGCAATGAAGAAACTCCTCACCCGCAAGAACAAGGGCTTTACCCTCATTGAGCTGATGATCGTGGTCGCCATCATCGGTATCCTCGCCGCGATCGCCATCCCGAACTTCATCCGCTACCAGCTGCGCTCCAAGACCTCCGAGGCTCGCACCAACCTCGGCGGCATCAAGACCGGTCAGGAGTCCTTCCGCTCCTCCGAGGACAACTACGCCAACATCACCAACAACCAGCCTGCCGGTGTTCCCGGCACCACCAAGACCGACTGGCTTGCGACGCCCTGCCCCCCCTCCCCGGGCTGCGATCGCACCAACACCCCGGGCTGCATCGAGTTCGCGTGCATCGGCTTCGAGCCGGCCGGCCTGGTCTATTACATGTACGCTTCGCCCCATGTGCCGGCGGTGCCGGGTATCGGCGGAACTCCGGCGGAGTTCTCGGCGAGCGCGGTCGCCGACCTGGACGGCGACGGCACCATCGGTGAGTTCTGCCTGCAGTCCTCCAACGACCTGGCGGTTCCCGGCGGTGTGGTTCCCTGTGCGAACACGAACAACTGTGCGGCCAGCCTGACGCCCTCCGAGGTGATCGACTGCGCCCCGGGTACCTTCTGATCTAGAAGGCTCCCAGCTATCAATTCTGATTGAGGGCCCGCCAGGGGTGGTTGCTCCTGGCGGGCCTTCGTGTTCACATGCTCATGGGAGGGCGCCTGATGCACCGCCGCGGCCACCGAGGCTTCACCCTCATCGAGCTCATGATCGTCGTCGCCATTCTCGGGGTGTTGGCGTCGGTTGCCGTACCTCGGTACCTTCGCAGCCTGTTCAGGGCGAGGCAAGCCGAGGCCTACACGATGCTCGGGATGGGCAAGAACCAGCAATATGCCTTCTTCGCCACCCATGACTGCTTCGTGCCCACTGAGGTGATGCCCGTGATCATCCCTGGCTCGACCCCCGCCGCCTTCAACTCTCTGCCCACGGGCTACACCCTCCCCTGTGATGGGACCCCGAAGAGCATGGAAGACCTCGGTATGGTCCCGGCTCAGGCCCTCGTCTACTTCCAATACGTGTGCGGTGCCCAGATCCCGGTCGGGATCGGCACCCATGAGTTCGTCTGCTCGGCCCGCGGCGACCTGGATGGTGACGGGAACGTGGTCGAGATCCTGTATTGCACCGATCAGGACAACAATGGCGTCGGCCTCCCCAGCCCGGCCACGGGAGCGGCCTGTTCCTTCCCCTACGATCCGGTGCGTGTCTCCCTCGGGCTCTACTGAGGGCCCCGCGATGCGAACACCGGGTCTGCTCGGAGCTGCGGTGGTGGCCCTCGCGGGGGCCACCGGGGTGCGCCTGGGCCTGATGGAGAGCAGCCACCGCGAGTGGTCCGACGAGGCGGTGGACGCCGAGATCGCGTCCCCCGGTCGCCCCGCGCTCATGGTGGCGTCCTTCCAACACAACCTCGCGGCGGCCGACCTGTTCTGGCTCGACCTGGTGCAGCGGATCGGCAGCGCCGAGGCTGGCGCGCCGCCGCCCGCCCGCCTGCTGTTGAATCGAGCCGAGATCGCGACCGATCTCGACCCGAAGTACTTCACGGTCTACTACGCGACCGCGATCAACCTGACGGTGTACTCGAAGGACGCGGCCCGCTCCGATCGGCTCCTCCTGAGAGGGCAAGAGCACCTGCCCAACCAGTGGGAGTTCCCGTTCCTCCTCGGCTACAACGCGTACTTCCTCGATGCGGACCCCGGTACGGCGGCCGACTATTGGCTGGCGGCCGCGGAGCGCCCGGGCCACCCCCGCTTCATCGTCGCCCTGGCGTCTCGAGCGAAATACCAATCGGGCGATAGCTTCGGCGCGGTGGCGCTCCTGGAGGAGATGATCCCCAACCTGTCCGGTCCTGCTCGGAACGACGCCGAGCTCCGGCTCAAGGCGTTCCAGTCCGAACCCACCCTCGCGGCGTACGATGAGGCATGTCAGCGCTACCGGGACGCCCATGGCCGGCGCCCCCCCGACGCCGAGACCTTGCGGGTGGAGGGCTACGTGGAGTTGCCGGCCCAGGACGCCTACGGCGCGCCGATCGAGCTCGACGATGACTGCCGGGCCCGAACGAAGTACATACCGATCCGTGAAGACGAGGCCCTCCGCAACGTCGGTCGGGTCGGGGACGAGCCCTCCATCGAGGATCACGTAGTCCAATGATGACATCGCAGGAGCCCATGGTCAGGGTTCGAGCCTTCTCGAAGACCTTCTACGTCGGCCTACGACGCAAGCCTTCATATGCGGCGCGGGACATCAGCCTCGAGGTGCAGCCGGGCGAGATCTTCGGCTTCCTCGGGCCCAACGGAGCGGGGAAGACGACCACGATCAAGGCCCTCCTGGGCCTCATCCGCCCGGATCAGGGCGAGCTGAGCTTGTTGGGGCACGCGATCTCCGATCCCGCGTGGCGCGCGCGGGTGGGCTACATGCCCGAACACCCGACGTTCTACGACTACCTGACCGGTCATGAGCTCGTGACGTGGTTCGCTCGGCTCTCCGGGGTGAACCGGATCGACGCCGAGAAGGAGGCGCGCGCGCTCCTCGAGCGGGTCGGGCTCTCCCAGGCCATGAACCGCCGGCTCCGCGGCTACTCGAAGGGGATGCTCCAGCGGACCGGGCTCGCGACCGCCCTCGCAGGCTCTCCTTCGCTCCTGATCCTCGACGAGCCGATGACGGGGCTGGACCCCATCGGACGTCGGGACATCCGCGAGCTGATCATGAGCCTCAAGGCCGAAGGCAAGACCGTCCTGTACTCCACCCACATCCTCTCCGACGTCGAGATGACCTGCGATCGGGTAGGGATCATCAACAAGGGCGCCTCGGTGCGGACGGGTCGGCTCGACGAGATCCTGGGTCAGACGGCCCGTGGCTACCAGGTCGTGGTGTCGGGGCTCGGGCCGGAGGCGCTGGCTCGGGCGGCCGCCGAGCAGGCCGAGGCCGAGGTGCGCGAGGGCAAGATCGAGGCGTTGTTCACTGAGCGGGCCGCTGCGTGGGACTTCGCGAGCCACCTCGTCGCCGCCGGTGGTGTCCTCGAGCGGTTCGAACCCCACCGTGACACCCTCGAGGGCATCTTCATGCGCTCGCTGGCGACGGGGGAGTACAAGGAATGAACGCCACCCTGCTGATCGCCACCAACACGCTCCGGCAGACGATCCGACAGCGCCTGTACCTGAACATCGGAGTGTTCGGCGTAGGGATGATCTTGCTCTCGATGGTGGTGGGGCAGATCACCTTCGGCTATCCCGACCGCGTGGTGCGGAGCCTTGGGCTCTCCGGCTGCACGTTGGCGGTGGACCTGCTCGCGCTCCTCACCGCGGTCAGCCTCATCTACGAGGAGATCGACAAGAAGACCCTGTTCGTGGTCCTGACCCGACCGGTCGACCGGTGGCAGTACGTGGCCGGCCGCTACCTCGGGCTCCTGCTCGCGGTGGCCCTCGCCCTCGTGGGCTTCGCGGTGGTCTTCCTGATCACCCTGCGCCTGGCCGGAGGGACCCTCACGAGCTCCGACCTGGTGGCGCTGCTCGCCATCCTGCCCGAGGCCGCCATCCTGGGGGGCTTCGGCCTCGTCCTGAGCGCGTTCAGCACGCCGACCCTGTCCACCGGCATCGGGCTCGGCTTCTGGATGGCCGCCGCCACCACCGATGACCTGGTCGGCCTGACCGCGAACGCGGACCTGCCCCTCAAGCTGGTGGCGAAGGCCGCCTACTATGTCCTGCCCAGCTTCGCGCGCCTCGACTTCCGCGACGCGGCGGTCTACCAGGCGAGCGTGGCCCCCGCCGAGGTGGGCTACAGCCTGGCCTACGGCATGCTCTACGCGGTGGGTCTCGTCGCCCTCGCGAGCGTCATCCTCACCCGGCGTGAGATGGTCTGAGCTCCAGCCCTGGCTCCGCGCCGTGGCGTTCGCCGCGCTGGTGGCCCTCGCCGCCGGGGCGGTCCTGTCCGTACCCTACGTTGCGACCCACGACGGGCCCAACCACCTGGCCAACTGCGTGCTCGGGCACCGGCTCCAGGACCCCACCTCGTGGCTGCACCGCTACGTCGAGCTCGGCGCGCCGATCACGGGGCAGGGGTTCCAGGTGTTGTGCGGCCCGCTGGTGGGCTGGATGGACCCGTTCACCGCCTATGCGCTGACCCTGGCGATCGCGGTGGTGCTCTTCGGGGTCGCCGCCTCCGTCCTCGCGCTGAGCCTGCACCGCGACTCGCCGGTGTGGGCCTTCGGCTTCGCGGTGGCACTGGGCTGGGTCTTCTACATGGGCTTCCTGCCGTTCCACATCGCGTCCTCGCTCGGTCTGCTCGCGGTGGCGCTGGCGGTGAGCTTGGACCTCGAGCGGGGGCTCGGCTACCTCGGGCTGGCGTTGGTGCTGCTGACGACGGCCTACGCCCACGTCCTGCCGGCGGTGGAGGCGGGGGCGGTGGTGCTGCTGGTGGTCGTGGCGCGGGCAGAGACCGGGCGGCGGATGCAGGCTCTCCTGCGGGTGGCCCTGGCCGGCCTGCCGGCGGCGCTCCTGGCATCGAGCATGCTGTGGGTGTACCTCACGCGGCCGACCCTGGCGGGGGTCGCCATGGGCAATGAGCTGATGCCCTACGTCCGAGCTCCGCTGCACGACCTGGCCTCGACCTTCGCGGGCGGGCCGCCGCTGCGCGCCTATGGGCTCCTCTCGATCCCCGTCCTCGGGTTGGCATGGGGCCTCCGCTCGGTCCGGCGGATGTCACGCGTGCAGGTCGTCCTGCTCGTCTGTGGCGGCTTGGGGCTCGTCCTGGCTGCGCTGGGTCCGTTTCATCTCAACCGGTGGGCCTTCTTCGCGCCTCGCTTCTCGCTGATGGCCCTCATCCTGCTCGTGGCAGGGGCGCCGGTCCCCCCCGTCCGGGTCCGGCGGTGGATCGAGGTGGCGACGGTCGGCGTCGCGGTCGCGTCCCTCTCCTACGCGGCGGCCTACAACCGGCGGATCTTCGACGCGCTCGGCCCCGACCTCGCCGGGTTGGAGCTCCCCATCCAACGAGCAGGGATACGGCTCCCCATGATGCTCGACGCCGTCGCGTCGGACTTCGAGCACGCAGAGCCCGGGGTCCAGCTCGGCCACCTCTATGTCGTCCGCCAGGGCGGGATCGATCCCTTCGTCTGGGCGGACTCACCGACCCTCGACCTGCTCAACTTCACCGACGACGTCGACCGGCTCTTCGGGCGGCTCCCTCCGCGGTATCCGAGGTACGATCTCCTCATGGCCGGGCAGGAGGGCCGGCCCCCGCGCGAGGCCGCGCTCGAGGTCTTCACCCTCGTCGGCCGCGGCTATGTCGACGTGATCCTCATGGGCGGCGAGCCCGACGTCCTGGCCCACTACCTGTGGCGCGGATACCGATTGGAGGCAGAGGCTGGGCGGGTGCGCATCCTCAGCTTCGCGGGGTGCCCTGTGCAGGTCGACTTGCGCGGCCCGGAGGTGCTCACCCGAGGGCTCGTGGTGCAGGCTGGGTTGCCAGGCTTCGTCGACCCGATGAGCGAGGTCGAGCTCCCGGCCGGCGCGGCGTTGGCCGACCACCCGTCGGTCACCCTCCCCAGCGTGTTGTGCGGGAAGGCCTGGATCCGGATCCGGTCCGGCCCCGAGGGCAGCGCAGAGGCGTTGACCTGCGCGGAGGTGGGGGTCGAGCGCTTCGGCCTCGAGCTACGCCCCGGCGCGGGCCCTGTGGTGTGCACCCTCGCGCCCGTCGGACCCTCAGCGCTTCCGCGCGACGACCACCAATAGGTGCCCCACGCCCTGGAGCGGGGTGCGGTTCAAGGCCTGGTCGAGGCCCAGCAGGGCCCGGGCGAGGGCCCGGCGCGGGAGGAGCCGCGGCACCGGCAGGAGGTCGAGCCCATGGGCCAAGAGGATGCCGAAGGGGTGCCAGGAGAAGGCGCGCTCGATCTCGAACTCGGCCTCGATCAACGCTCGATAGGACTCGGGGGTGTAGGCGTGGTGGTCGTCCGAGAAGGACGCGTCCTCCTTCCGCAGGGTGTGCTTGATGGGCTCGAGCCAGGCGTACTCTCGAGGGTCCATGAAGAGCGCCTTGCCCCCGGGCTTCAGCACCCGCGACGCCTCGTTCAGCGCGCGCGGGGCGTCATGGAGGTGATGGAGACAGCCTCGAGACACGATGGCGTCGAACGCCGCGCTGCGGAAGGGCAGGTGGTCGGCGTCCACCTGGATCACGGCGTCCAGGCGGCGCGCCGCGACCTTCAGGCAGGGCAGGGAGAGGTCGGCGCCCACCACCTGCATGCCCGCCTGACGCAGGCCGGAGCCCGCGGTGCCGGTGCCGCAGCCCAGGTCGAGGGCGACGCCTGAGGGCCAGCCCAGCAGCGGGGCGACGTCGGTGGACGAGATCCGGTCCCAGTGGCAGGTCAGCCTGCTCTCGTTCTCGTAGTAGCTCTCCACCGCCGCCGTCTGGGCCTGGATCTCGGCGGCGTGGCCGTCGGTCAGGGCGCCCTCGTCGAGGAGGCTGGGGATGCCGTCCAACCACCGCCCGGTGAAGCCGCAGGCACTGCAGCTGGGTGCGCCCGACCACATCAAGGGACCTTGGCCGCACGAGGGGCAGGCGCCCAGGCGCTCCAGCAGGTTTGGCCACGTCTCCGCCATGGTCACATCGGGCGCATACCACCTCGCCCGGCACCGGCCAAGCGAGCCTCGAGCAAACCCCAGGCCAGGAGGATGAGCGCGATGAGCCCTGCCCCGACCGAGAGCGCTCGAAAGCTCGCGGAGCGGGACGAGTATTCGAATCGGAGCGAGTGTCGGCCCGCAGGGACGCGGACCGCGAGGAACCCGGCCTCCGCCCGGAGGAGCGGCCGGGGCTGGTCGTCGATCCAGACCTCCCAGCCGGGGAGCGCCACCTCCTGGACGACCACCAGGGATTCGCAAGCCGAGTTGACGTCGGCGAGCACGCGGCCCGTGAGCGGTCGGGACCACGTGACCGGCGGGGCGGGGCAGCTCGCCACGGTCGCGCTCGTGGTGAGGCCGTGCGTCACGAGGGCGACGCCCTGCAACGCGGGCTCCGTCATGTGCGCGTGGTACTCTGGGGGCGTGAGCTGGCCCAGGGGCCGGGCCCGCCACGCGGTGAACGCCGAGACGTAGGCGCGCACGCCCGGCAGCGAGTAGAGGTGCTGCGGCGTCTCGCCCTCGACGGGCCACGTGAGCCTGTGCTCGAGGGGCAGGTCGGGGACCGGCGAGACGATCCGGGCCACGCCGAGTCGCGCCATCATGGTGTACGCCTCGGGCCGGCGGGACGACACCACCCAGTTGAAGGCCTGGAGGTGGTCGGGGAGGCTCTGGCGGTCGAGGTTCTGATCGCTCCACAGTCGCGCGACGCCCAGGGGGCGCTGGCCTCGCTGGCCGGTGCTCCGCATCATGTCGTCGAACGGCGTGACGCCTTCGCGATGAGCGACGGGTGGGTTGACGCCGCCCGGCACCTCGACCCAGAAGCGCTGGAAGTCGTCCGCCATCGCGGCCCGTGCCGGGGCGGGGAGCGCCTGTGCCTCGAGGTCGGCGCCTCGCACCGCGCTGGCCCCGGCGAGCGCAAGGTCGACGACCACCACCGTCGCGACCAGGGCCGGGCCCCAGGACCGTGCGCGCGGGATGGCCACCCCGAGCACGGCGAGGGCCAGCGCGGAGGCGAGGGACACGAGCAGGCGGGCCTGCTGCGCGTCGATCATGGCCGAGGCAAGCTCTGCCATCGAGCCGCCCTGGAACCGGATGCCGATGGGGATCGGTCGGATCGCCTCGAGCAGGAAGTCTGAGTACTCCGCCGAGGCCACCACGCTGTAGATGCTCACGAGCAGGCCGACGTGCGCGATGCCGACGATGATGAGGCGCCGAGGCTGCTCCCTGATCACCGGGAGGGCGAGCGCCACCAGCGGTGCCAGGCACGCAGTGGTGAGGAGCGTGTACTTCACCGCGTAGCGGCCGCTGGAGAGGATGGGGAGCGAGACCAGCCAGCGGTGGAGGGGGGTGTGCTCGCCCATGGCCACCAGGACGGTCAGCACCAACCCGACCCACAGCCAGCGCTGCGCTCGCCGTGCAAGGCCTCCTGCAAGCGCGACGCTGAGCGCGGTGCCCAGGTACAGGGTTGTGAAGTACGGTGGATCATTCGCGAGGCCGGTGGCCCAGGGCACGTTGAGGAGCGGGTGCTCGGGGGGGGCCCAGAAGGACGGGGACCAGAGCTCGATCAGCATGGCTGGGTGGAGCGCCCAGCCGCTCTGCATGGCGTATTCGAACCCCTGACCGCGCTCGGTGCTCCGCAGCTCGATGAGCACCGGGAGCAGCTCCACCGCCGCGATGACGAATCCCATCACCCCCGCGATCAGGGCGAACGCGAGGCTCTTGCGGCTCGGTCGAAGGTACGCCGCGAGCCCCACCCCGAGCGCCACGTCGAGCACCATGACCACGGGCGTGATCCCCTGGAGGTGGAAGCCGAGCGCCAGGGCCGTCCCGCCGACCCCGGCGAGGGACGGGCGGGTCGCCAGCGTGTAGAGCCCAAGCGCGACCCACGGGAGCCAGGCCAGGCCCTGCAGCATCACCACGAGGTTCTCGCAGGCGACGATCGGTCCGGCCAGGGTCGCGGTGGCGGCGGCGATCAGCGCCTGGTCGCGGGTGGCGCCCAGACGCTTGGCCAAGAGGAGCATGCCCGACGCCAGAACGAGATACTGCGTCGCCACGAAGAGGTCGTAGGTGGCGTCGAAGGGACCGGCCGTGAACAGGAGCGTCGTCGGCGTCCAGGTGGCGTTCAGCAACAGCTCCAGAGGCACACCGCTGGTGTTGGCGTGGGTCAAGGCAGGCCACTCACCGTGCGCGAGGGCGTCGGCCACCGCCCACCAGCGAGGCCGGAACACCAGGGCGTGGTCCCGGAACATGAGGCCGCGCTCCAGGGGCAGGACGTCGCCAAAGACCACCGCCACCGCCACGATGAGGGTCAGCAGCCTGCTCGGCCAGGCCAGGACGTCGACGCGAGCCATGCGGGGCCGCAACATAGCACGGTGGGACGCGCGGGCTCTCGTTGCCGTGGGCGTGAATGGCCGGCGCCCGGCGCCAAGGTTGACCCTGGCCGTCCGAGTGGCTACCTCGACCGGATGCGGGGTCGGGCCATGGGGCGGCGGGTGCGGGGCACCGAGGCGGTGTCGTCGTGAGCATGTCTCGACGCATCGTGATCCTGGCGGTCGGCGCCGTGGCGATCGGCGCCGCGGTGGCGGGCGGGGTCTGGGTGCTCAGGAGGTCCGCCGCCTACGTGCAGGACTACGAACCGCAGAAGAACACCCTCTACCGCGGCCTCCAGAGCAACGACTTCGGGGCCGCCTATGCCAACGACGCCGACCTCGCCTTCCTGAAGGGGGAGTTCGCGTTCCTCGCGGAGGCGGAGACCGAGACCGATCGCGTGGTCGCCCTGGTGCGTTGGCTCAACGCCAACGTGCGCGACGACGAGGCCTACACCGTCAGCGCGCGCAAGATCTATGAGCTCCGCCGCGGCGCGTGCGAGGTCCACGCGCTGGCGGTGGCGGTGCTCGAGGCGTTCGGGACCAAGGCCCGGTGGATCTGCTCGGCGAGGTCATCGATGGGCTTCGGGTACCTGGAGGCCTTCGTGGACGGGCATTGGGCGCTCTTTCGCCTCCGGAGCGCCGGACAGATCGAGGTGGGCAAGAGCGCGTGGGAGCTCTTCAACGAGAGCGAGCCCAGCCTCGCGATCCGCACCTTCTGGTCCAAGCCCGGGCAGTCCACCGCCACCTTCGAGGGCACGGTGTACCCGGCGATCTTCCCGCTCGCCAACGCCCGGGTGCACGAGGCGCTGCGCACCCTCTTTCAGACCCCGCGCGGGATCGACGTGGCCTACGGCGATGTCAACCCGCACGACTTCCTCTTCGAGTATCGGGTCAAGGCGGACGCGGAGTGGGTGACGGCGGGGACGGTGCCGGAGGAGTTCGCGGCCATCCTGCGGAGCGGGACGATGCGACGCCGGCGCTTCTACGGCGCGGTGGCCGACTGGATGGGGTGGACGAGCCTGGCGAGCACGCCGTTCTAGTACGGCATCGACGCCATGTGCTCGGGGTAGCTCTCCACCGCCTGGGTGGGGCCGTACCCGGGGCACGCGGTCCCACCGAGCTCACCGATGATGTACGTGGCGCTCGGGTCCAGCCCCGCCTCGGCGTACGCGCACACGTCGGTGGCGGCGTTGCCGTAGGCCGCCTCGAACTCGATACCCACCGCGCTCAGGTGGGTGATGGTGTCGCGCTTGTAGGCCACCACGCCCGAGGGCATCGACTCCTCCACGCCGTGGGTCAGGAAGAGCGGGCCAGCGGGGAGGTGCTCGTCCAGCCAGCGGCGGGTGATAGCGTCGAACAGGTATGGGCGGCCGGTGACGTAGATGGGCAAGTAGCCTTGCGAGGCCCAGCGGTGGGCCAGCTCGAACGCGCCCTCGTGCGCCTGGGGCTCGTTCACCACGCGCTCGAGGCCGAACATCCACTGGGTGCGGGACAGCGGGGAGCCGGCCAGCTCGAACAGGAGCTCGGAGCTGCTACCGACGGTGAAGACCACCGCGTCGCCCACCAGCTCCAGATCCGCCCTGGTCAGGGTGCCGTCGATGTCGAAGAGCACCGCCTTCGTGCCGGGCTCCACCACCCAGACCCGCGCGGTGGCCTCACTCTGGTCGCCGTGCACCACGAAGCGGAACTGGTACATGCCGGGGGCGGTCAGCGCGCCGCCGGGGACCTGCACGGTGGCGCGGCCGTCGCTGTCGGTGAGTACTGTGTCGAGGCGGGACCAAGAGCAGCCGGCGGGGTCGTCCTCCAGGAACGCGGTCACCGCCTCGTACTCCAGATCCTTGGAGGTGGGGCCGTAGGCGAACTTGCCCGCGAGGGTGACGGCCGCGCCGGGCTGGATCACAACGTCCTCACCGCTGTGCACCGGCTCGCCGGTGGCCACCGCGAGGTGTGACAAGGGGTTCTGCCAGGCCGTCCGCGCCACCGAGGGCTCGACGCAGACCGGCACCTTGCTCTCGGGGAGCCGGAGGGCGCCGCCGCAGGCCGCGGTGACGAGGAACAAGGTCGGGGTCAGGCTGCGCATTCGCATTGCTCGGAAGAAGAGCAAGGTGGGTGCCAACGCTCGAGCGCCACTTCAGACCCGACATCCGGATGTGCACGGGACCCGCGCGGCCCGGGGTGTGGTCCTGTTGCGTCGGGTTGGCGGCAAGCCACGTTGACTTTCGGCCACACCGTTTCAGGCCTTTGGGCGCCGCCCGGCGCGTGGTAGACCGGGCGAGCATGGGACGACGGTGGACGCTGGGGCTGGTGGTGGCCATGGGCGTGGTGACGGCGAGCACCATGGCCTGCGTGAGCTCGCGACCCACCCCGGCCGGGTGCCGGGCGCGGGCCGAGGCGGAGTACAAGCGCTGTACGAACCCTCAATGGATCCCGGAGGGCGAGCCGGTGGAGCCGGTGCGCGGAGATCGGACCCAGCTCTGCCGGGACGCCTACCGCCAGGCGCTCGATGCCTGCCGGGTGGAACCCGAGCCGCCCATCCCCGAGATCCGCACCTCGACCTCGGCCCGGCCCTGACCCACCTGCCAGGCTTGAGTCTGGCCGCGGGCTGGCTCAGGCTCCGCCGAGCATGCCTGGGCTCCCACCCAAGCTGGCGGGGTACCTGCCCTTCACCGACCTCGCGCGGTGCACCCCGAGGGCCCTGCGACAGGACGCCCTGGCCGCGCTCACCGTCATCTTCATGGCGGTCCCCCAGGGCATCGCGTACGCCATGATCGCGGGGCTCCCGCCCGCCATGGGGCTGTACGCGGCGGCCATCCCGACCATCGTGGGCGCTCTGTTCCGCAGCTCGCGGCACGTGATCACCGGCCCCACCAACGCGCTCAGCCTGCTGGTGGGCGGCGCGCTCGCGCTGCGCCTCGACGCGGACCCGGTGGTGACCGCGGTGACCCTGGCCCTGATGGTGGGCCTCATGCAGGTGGCGGCGGGGGTCCTCGGACTCGGCGCGCTGGTGGACTTCATCTCCGCCCCGGTGGTGCTGGGCTACATCACCGGCGCCGCGGTGCTCATCGGGGTGGGGCAGCTCGACAACCTCACCGAGACGGTGGTGGCGAGGGGGCACCTCTTGTCCCGCCTGGGCTCGTGGGCCCAGGGCCTGGGCGAGGCGAACCACACCTCGATGGCCCTGGGGCTCGGCACCGCCGCGCTGATCGTCGCCCTGCGCCGCGTCGATCGCCGCCTCCCTGGGGCGATCATCGCGATGGCGGTGGCGACCCTCCTGTCGTGGGCCCTCGATCTCCCCGCCCACGGCGTGAGCCGGGTGCTCGACGTGCACCCGGTGCCGGTGGGCCTGCCGCCGATCTCCCTGCCCGACCTCGACCTGATGCAAGCGCTCCTGCCGGTGGCGGTGGCCGCCACCGTCCTGTCGCTCGTCGAGGCCAACGCGGTGGCGCGCGCCATCGCGGCCCACACCGGCCAGCGCCTCCGCAGCGGGGCGGAGTTCGCGGGGCAGGGCCTGGCCAACCTCGCCGCCGCCTTCTTCTCCGGCTACCCGGTGAGCGGCAGCCTCTCCCGCTCCGCCCTCAACCACCGCGCGGGCGCCGCTACCCGGCTGGCCGGGGTGATGAGCGGGGCGGCGATGCTGGCGGTCCTCCTGGTGCTGGGGCCGCTCGTGAACGAGACCCCGATCGCCTCCCTCGCCGGCCTGCTCCTCGTGGTGGCGTGGGACCTCGTGGATCGTGCGCAGATCCTCCAGACCCTCAAGGCGGGGCCGAGCGATCGCCTGACCTTCCTCGTGACCCTCCTCGGGACCTGGGCCCTCCCGCTGGACCAGGCCATCTACCTCGGGGTGGGGCTCAGCCTGGTGTTCCTGCTCCGGCAGGTGCGCTTGCTCGGGGTGCGGGAGCTCGAGGTGGACATGAAAGGCGGCCTGCACGAGGTGGGGCCGCTGGCCGACACCGAGGAGGACCTCCACCGGCACACCAGCGCGGTGCGGGTGCTCCAGCTCGAGGGTCGGCTCTTCTTCGGGGTGGAGGGGGCGCTCAGGGACCTGTTGGACGGGGTGGTGCGGGACCAGCAGGTCCGGGCGGTGATCCTCCGCCTGAAGCGCGCCCAGGGCATGGACGTGACGGTGGCTCGGGCGATCCTGGAGCACGCCCATCAGCTCAGGAGCGAGGGGCGGCACATGCTCCTGGCCGGCGTCCCCGTCGCCACCCTGCACCTGCTGGAGCGCCTCGGGGTGGTGGACGCGCTCGGGCGCGAGCAGGTCTTCGTCGAGCACCCCAACTGGGCCAACTCCCTCGGCGCCGCCTACCGGCGCGCCCTGGAGCTGGTGGGGGGTGATCCGGCGGTCTGGGAGGCCGGCGACCTCATCGCGGTGCGGGAGCGTCGCAAGCAGGCTTGACGGCCCGCCCCCGCGCCTCGGTGCGCTCGGGGATGGTGCTCAGGATCGCGTCCCTCGTGACGTACACCGCGTCCAGGCCCGGGCGGGCGCAGGTGAAGCGCAGGCCTTCCTGCGGGCCGAGGACGAACAGGGCGGTGGCGAGGGCGTCGGCCATCGCCGCGTCGCGGGTGATCGCGGTGACCGAGCCGTCGAAGGTCGGGGGCTCGCCGCTCCGCGGATCCACGATGTGGCCCACCCGACGGCCCGCCACGGTGCGCGCTCTGAGGTAGTTGCCGGAGGTGGCGAGGGCGGTGTCCTCCAGCCGGAGCACCGCCGCCACCTCGCGCGGCGCGTAGGGGTCGGCCAGCTTGAAGCCCCGCACCGCGCCCCGGCGATCCCGGCCCGCGGTGCGGATGTCACCGCCGATGTTCACGATGATGTGCTGGTACCCACCGCCGACCAGCGCCTCGAAGGTGCGGTCGATGATGAAGCCCTTGGCGACCCCCGCGATGCCCACCTGGACCCCGGGCTGCAAGAAGGCCGCGGTGCCGGGAGCGAGGGCGAGGTGCTGAAAGCCGACCTGCGCGCGCGCCGCGGCCAGGGCCTCGGGTGCCGGCCAGCGATCTTCGGCTGCGGCTTCGTCGTAGAGCGCGCCGAGGGGCGGCCAGGTGGGGTCGAAGGCCCCGCCGGTGGCCTCCGCCACGTGCCGCGCCCCGGCCAGGATCAGGTGGAGGTCGTCGGACACCGTCACCGGGCCCGGGTGCCCGCGCCGGTTCAGCGCGCTCACCTCGGAGTCGGTACGCCACTCCGACAGGCGCGCCTCGTGGCCCCGCACCGCGGCCCGGACCCGCGCGAGGTCGGCCCGGGCCCGTGGGACATCCTGCGGTCGGCTCAGCAGCACGACGTGGTAGCTGGTGCCGAGCTCGAAGCCGCGGTCCTCCACCGGGACCCACGCGGTGGTGGCGGTCGCGGTAGGTGCCGCGGGCGTGGCCGGGAGCTCGGCCATGGCGTGTGCGGGGCCCGTACATGGGTCCCGGGCCGGCGGAGCCGTCCCACCCCTCTCCGCCGGCCTGCGGCCGGCTGCGCGCTCCGCTTGCGGGTTCCCCGGGTCCCGGGCCGGCGAACTGCCCGGGCAGAGGAAGAGGCTGGGGGTGGCGCTGACGTCGAACGCCTCGGCGACGTGGCCGTCCTCGTCCACCACCACCTTCAGGTTCGGCGCGGCGAGGGCCCGCTCGGTCACGAAGGCCTCGACCTGCGCCGCCGCGCTCCCGCTGATCACGTAGAGCACCCCGCCGTCGGGGTGCTCGCTCGCCCAGCGCCGGACCTCGGGCTGCTCGCGCTTGCAGGCCTCACACCACAGGGTGGCGAAGACCACCAGCGTCGTCCCGCGCGGGTGCAGGAGCGCCTTCCAGCTCGAGCGCGCACCCCCGAGCAAGGTGGCCTGCATTGAGGTATGGGGCGCGCTCGGCGGCGCGGGCGGGGTCGCGCACGCGCTCGCCGCCAGCGCGACGACGAGGGAGAGGCGCCTCACCATCGCGTCACCACCCCCGCGTGCCCGCCCGCCGCGAAGATGCGATCGGTGCGGTACAGGCCGAAGGCCGAGATCCGCGCCTCCCACCCCGGCCGGGCGTCGGTGACGAGCGGGATCGCGAGGAGGAGCCCCGGGCTGTGGGTGACGAAGGTGCCGAGGTCGGAGTCCTGGGTGTAGTAGCCGACCAGCTCGGTGGGGGTCGGCGCCTCGTAGCGGGTGCCGTGCTGAGCCGAGACGCGGTACCAGGCCCTGAGCTGGATGTCGGCGAACAGGGGCAGCTCGACGTTGGGCTCGATGCTGCCGTGGTAGATGCCCCAGCTGTCCGCGTATGCGCTCCCGTCGAGGCCGAACGACCACGCGAGCCACGGTGAGTAGCGGGCCCGCAGGTTGACCTGCCCCCGGTGCCGCACCCCGGGGAGGTTCTCGTCCACCAGCCGGACGGGGACGCCGAGGTCGTCGTAGAGCACCACGTAGTTCCACACGTTGTGCAGGCGCCCGCTCTGCCGGGTGTACTGCGCGCTCACGGTGGTGAGCCACGACGGCGACCAGATCTGGGTCCAGCCGAACAGGAGGTTCAGCGCCACCTGCCACCCGTCGCCGCGCTTGACGCCGTCGTAGCCTCGCTGCCGCAGCAGTGTGGCGCGCAGGCTGCTGTTTGTGAACAGCACGGTGTTCCCGTCGAAGAGGGTGCGGGACAGCTCGAGGTTGGGGCCGCCGGTGAACCACGCCTTCTGGTGGTGGTAGAAGAAGCTCGGGACCACCTTCCAGTCGCCCACCCGCAGGTCCACCCCCGCCACCGCGTCGAGGGTCACCAGGTCCGGGCTGGCGGAGGTGACCTCCGCGTTCTCCACCGTGTCCGGGACCGGGTGGACGCCGTCGTCCATGATCCACCCCACCGCGCCGGTGCCGATGATCGCCACGTCGTCGTTCACCGCGAAGCGCATGTCGAGGCTGCCGGACGCGTAGTTGAAGCCCTCGCCCCGGTACGGGTTACCGCCCCGGGGCTGGACGCCGCCCACCGTCACCCCGTCCACCCCCGGGTCCCGCTGCCCGAAGTAGTACAGGTCGAGGCCTACGTGGCTCTCGTTGGGGGCGGCGGTGGCGAGGGTCGGCCAGAGCGCGGCGAAGAGGGCGGCGACGCGGCGCATCACTGGCACCCGCAGGACCCCGCGGCGGCGCCGCCGAAGCCCCCGAAGGCGCCCTCCCGGGCCGCCTCCATCTTGTTGCGGATGTAGACCACGCGCCCGTCCACATCCATCTGCATGCAGCGGTGGGCCAGGCGCTCGCGCTCGTAGAAGCGCGTCGGGGCGCAGCCTGCGCACAGCAACAGGGCCAGGGCGGCCAGGGCGCGGACGTGGCGGTTCATCCCCACGCGGACGCTAGCAGGCGGTCCAAGAGGTCGTCCACGTCATCCGCGCGCCGCCCGCCGACTGTTCCGGGCCGGGGTTTCAGGCACCAGGTGTATAAAGACACCGAGAGCCTATTGACACTAAGTGCCAAAATGCCCGAGATCCCACCCGTGGCCTCGCTCCGCGCGAAGAACAAGCTGAAGAAGCGGGAGGCGCTGGTCGAGGCGGCCATGGCGCTGTTCGAGGCGAACGGCTTCGAGGCCACCACGGTCGATCAGATCGCGGACGCGGCCGAGGTCTCGCGCCGCACGTTCTTTCGCTACTTCCCTTGCAAGGAGGCGGTGGTGTTCTCGGACGGGGAGGAGCGCCTGGCCGCGTTCCGGGCCCTCCTCGCCCAGCCGGGGCCCACGCCCGCGGCGCGGGTGCGGCGGGCGTGCCTGGCGGTGGCCCAGGCCTTCGCGGAGGACCGCGAGGTGATGCTCCGGCGGCGCAAGTTGATGGACGCCTCCCCCGCGCTGACCGCCTACGACCACGAGCAGGACCTGGGCTGGGAGGCGGCGATCGCGGACGTCTTGCGGGACGGCGCCCGCGGCGAGGCGGGGCGGCGGCGGGCCGAGGTGTGGGCGGGGGCGATCATGGGCGCGGTGCGGGCCACGATGCGGGCCTGGTACGCGGGGGGCGCGAAGGGGGACCTGGTGCGGATCGGCGCCGAGGCCCTGGATCATCTGGAGATGGGCATGGCGGAGGCCATGCCGATGCAGAGCGCGCGGGCGCGATGACCGCGGGCGAGGAGGCGACGGCGATGCAGATTCCGAAGCAGGGGATGAAGAAGGACGCGGTGCTCGAGGCGCTGGAGTCGTACCGGGCGGACGACATGCCGTGGCGTGAGGGGCGGACCTTCGGCTACGTGTTCGACGCCGGGCGCGAGGTGGAGGCGGTGGCCAAGGAGGCCTACACGCGCTTTCTGTCCGAGAACGCGCTCGATCCCACGGTGTTCCCGAGCCTGCTCCGCTTCGAGAACGAGGTGGTGGCGATGGCCCGCGCGCACCTCGGCGGCGACGACGACGTGGTCGGCGCCTTCACGAGCGGGGGCACCGAGAGCATCATCCTCGCCGTCAAGACCGCGCGCGACTTCGCCCGGGCCACCCGTCCCGAGGTGAAGCGGCCGCAGATGATCCTGCCCGTCACCGCGCACGCCGCCTTCCACAAGGCCGCGGCCTACCTCGACGTCGAGGCGGTGCTGGTGCCGGTGAACCCCGACACCTTCCGGGCCGACGTCGAGGCCATGCGCGCCGCGATCACCCCGGACACCATCCTCCTGGTGGCCTCCGCCCCCTCCTACGCCCACGGGGTCGTGGATCCGGTGCCGGAGCTGGCCGAGGTGGCGCGTCAACACAACCTGCTCTTTCACGTCGACGCGTGCATCGGCGGGTTCCTGCTCCCGTACTTCAAGCGCCTCGGCGCGAAGTTCCCCGACTTCGACTTCTCGGTGGAGGGCGTCACCTCCATCAGCATGGATCTGCACAAGTACGCGTACTGCCCGAAGGGCGCCTCGGTGCTCCTGCACCGGAGCGGCAAGCTGCGGAAGCACCAGATCTTCGCCTGCGCGGCGTGGAGCGGCTACACGGTGGTGAACACCACCATCCAGAGCAGCAAGTCCGGCGGGCCGCTCGCCGCGGCGTGGGCGGTGCTCAACCACGTGGGCGACGAGGGCTACGAGGCGATCGCGCGCGGCCTGAAGGGCGCGGCGGACACCGTGGTGGCGGGGATCCAGGCGATGCCGGATCTGCGCCTGCTCGGCCGCCCCGACATGTCGCTGGTGGCCTTCACCTCGGAAAGCGTGGACCCCTTCGTGCTCGCGGACGAGATGAAGGCTCGGGGCTGGTACATCCAGGCCCAGCTCTCCCAGGGCAACTCGCCCGCGAACATCCACCTGTCGATCAACCCCTCCAACGTGCCGTGGGCCGAGCAGCTCCTCGTCGACCTCGCCGCCTCGGTGGAGGCGGCCCGGGGGGCGCCGAAGACCGACGCGTCGGGCCTCGCCGCGATGTTCACCTCGGGCGACGTGGTGCTGAACGACGACACCTTCGGCGCCATCTTGAGCATGGCGGGCATCGACGGGGTGGGGCTGCCGGGGAAGATGGCCGAGATCAACCAGATCTTGGACGCGCTCCCCGCCGCGGTGCGGGGCGAGCTCCTCAAGGAGTACGTGAACCGCCTCTTCGTGCCTTGAAGCGGGTGGCGTAGTCGTCGATCGCGGCGACGTACTCGGAGTTCGGGTTGTAGGCCTTGAACGCGGCGCGCCGGGCCTTCTTGTCGCCGCGTCGATAGCCGTGCTCGACCAGGTAGAACGCGGTGCTCGCCACCGCGTCGGGGACGGTGGACAGGTCGACGTGGCCGTCCCCGTCCCCGTCCTTCGCCCACCGCAAGCTGGCCGGCATGAACTGGGTGTAGCCGATGGCGCCGGCCCAGGAGCCCTTGAAGCTGAAGGGGTCCTGCTCGAACTTCTTGGCGTAGCGCAGGATGGCGGACATGTTCTCGACCGCGTAGCGCCGCCGCCGCTCGATGCGCGGGGCGTTCTCGGTCGCGCTCAGGGCGCCCCTCTGCCGGTAGTCGCCCCGGGCACGGGCGGACCGCTCCCCCGCCTCGAGGTAGGCGAGCTGGCTGATGAAGACGTTGGCCACGGTGAAGCTGCCTTGCACGGTGCCGAAGTTGGACTCCGCGTTGAGCATCCCCAGCAGGTCCTCGACCGCCACGTCATAGGTCTCGCTCACCTTGGCCAGGAGCGCGGCGTGAGCCTCGGCGAACTCCGCGCCGCGCTTCAGCCGGGCCTTCGACAAGAGCACGTGGCGCACGCTCCGCACCCGGGCCCGCTGGCGCTTCTGGGAGAGGGGCGAGGCGTACTTCGCGACCCAGTTCAGCTCCGACTCTCCGATCTCGACCCGGGCGAGGGCGGCGTCGAGGTCGGCGGGGGTCAGGGTCACGCCGGGGACGTTGGGGTCCTCGGCCCGGATGGCCTCGAGGAGCATCCGGTAGCCGTCCGTCTCCTTGAACCACCCCACCGCGAACGGGGTCTCGAGGGTGACCTCCTCGGCCTGGGCGGGCGCGCTCACGAGGAGCGCGACCAGGGCCAGGACCGTCATCGGCCCGCCCCATTGGCCCGCAGGCGATAGGTCGCGCTCACCGTCTGGGGCGCGCCCTCGGGCGGGCAGGGCAGGGCGGCTTGCGCCAGCTCGGCCTGCACGCAGGCCAGCAGCCCGGCCGGGGCGCCGTCGGCACGGGCGGTGGCGCCGCTCGCCTGGCCCCGGCCGTCGACCTGCAGGTCGACCTGCACTTCGAGATCCACCGGCCCGCCGGCCGCCGCCGCGCAGGCGGCCAGGGCCCGGGCGTGCTCACCCAGGGCCGGCCGGGGATCGAAGCCCGGGGCCCGGTTGGCGCGCTCCAGGCTGGCCCACGCCCCTGTCGGGAGCTTGGGGCCGCCCTGGGGGCGGTTGAGCACCCGCACCTCGAAGCGTCGACCCCTGGGGCCGGGCGGCAGCTTCAGGCCCGCGAGGGCCTTGCACAGGCATGCCATGCGTTGGGGCCCCTCGCCCTCCTTGTGCGGGGCGCCCTCGCAGCGGGCGACCGTCCCGGCCGGGGCAAGCTCTACTGCCAGGTGGTCGGTGCCGGCCGAGGTCCAGCCGGTTACGTGGCAGGCGTCCATGGCCTTGCGGACCGGCGTCAAGACATCTTGCGTCAGGGCGGGGGTGAAGGGCTGAGCGCTCCCGACCCCAACAACGTCGACCGGGTGGCCACCCTCGTCGACCCGACTCAGCAGGTCCAGCCCGCCTCCGGGCGGCTCGGGCGCGAGGGCCAGCGAGCCCACAGCGTTGACCCAGCCCTGGGCGGTGCCGGGGTCGGTCACCGGAGCGGTCCAGCGCTCCAGGGTCTCCGCCGCGCCGTTGTTGGAGCTTGGCCGACGCACCACCGCCCGCAGGGTGCACACGCCGTCGTGGCAGGACGCGTGGACGCTCACGTGCAGCGCGTCGGGGTGTCGGGCGGCCAACACCGTGTCCTCGCTGGTCGGGTATGCGCAGGTCTCCTTGCTCTTGGCCGCGGTGGCGCGGATCACCTGCTCCTCGAGATCAGGGAGCGGGGCCAGGTTGAGCTTGGAGCTGCGCCGCAGGTGGTCGGCCACCGCGCGGCGGAGCATCTCGCGCTCGCCGAAGAACAGGGCCACGTCGAGGGTAGAGGGCAGCTCCACCACGGTGGGGACGCCCACGGGCGCGGCGGCGGGCGGCGCCGCGCCAGGCGTAGCGCACCCCGTGACGAGCACGAGGAGGGGGAGGAGTCGCCTCATGCCCCCAACAAAGGCGGCCTGAGGCTCCGCGTCAAGGCCCGGGCCCACAGGCCGCAAGCGAAGCGCGCAGCCGGACGCAGCCCGGCGGAGAGGGGTGGGACGGCTCCGCCGGCCCGGGTCACAGCGCGAAGGCAAGCTCGAGCCCGGCGGGGAAGCTCCAGCGGCTCTTGACCCCGTTGAGCCCGGTCCGCATCCGCGTCAACGTCGGGCTGGGCGCGGAGACGCCGAGCGAGAAGTCGTCGGTGAGCCGGATCCGGAGGCCGAAGTTGAGTCGGGTCTGGAGCAAGACGCCTTGCCCCGCCCCGATGTCGAAGGAGAGGGGGACCGCGATCCGGTGGTTGGCGTCGAGGTTGAGGTGCAGGCCTGCCCGCCCGAAGCCGATGAAGCGCAGCTCGGGCTCCGCTGCCCCCGGGGCAGCGAGCGCGGCGGCCCGGAGCCCGCCCCCGAGCTCCCACACCTTGGCGAGGCGGAGGCTCAGGGCCGCGGTCTGCTCGAGGCCCTCCGGCGCGGAGAGGGTCGCCATCGACTGGAGGCTGGGCACGACCTCGATGTCCGCCCGCCGCCGGGTGACGCCGGTGAAGAGCCGGGTGCCGCCGGAGGTCGGCTCCTGCAAGGAGGGTTGCACGGGTCCGTCGACCACCGTGTCCGGGTCGATCCACGGGTCCGCGTAGCGGTAGCAGTGCACTGGGCGGTTGTGCACGGTCAGCACCGTGGCCATGTAGGTCACGCGGGCGGTCGCGCGCGCGGTCTCGGCCAGCACCCGGCCCGGCTTCCCGTCGGTCAGGGCGGCCACCGCGGCGATGATCGCGGCGCCACCGATGATCAGCCCGAGGGTCTTCCCGCCGGAGAAGTTGCGGACCTCCGCATCGGTGATGTCCTGCCACAGGACCCCCGACTCCAGCTCCAGCCCGCGTCTCGCGGCGGCGAGGAGGGTCTCGCCGTCCATCCAGCCGGTCCAGCTCTGGTCGGGGAGCTGGGCCCGCCACTGGCCGGAGAGGGGCGCCTCCTGCTCGCCTCGGGCACGCAGGGCGGCCCGACCGCCGGCGCCCACCAGGTACACGCCGTCGGCCGCGCTGGTGCGCTGCACCCCCTCCCACGGCTCGAGGAAGTCCCGATCCGCGTCGGTGAGGCCTCGGCCGTCCACCGCGGTCAGGTCAGCGAGCGGGACCCGCCGCCGCACGAAGAGCCCGTCGTCGCCCGTGTTCAGGTCGCGCACCGGCATCCAGGCGGTCTGGCGCCCGTCCACGAGGCGGAAGCGGATGCGTGAGTTGGCGTCCACCCGCACCGTGCCCCCGGAGGGGGAGGTGAGCATCACCGCGTCGCCCGGCACCGGCGCGTGGAGCGGGGCCAGGGCCGAGGGTCGCACCGCGGTGGTGGTGGTGCAGGCGGTGGCGCCGAGGAGGACTATGACCGGGAGCGGTGAGCGGCCGCGCATGCTCAGAGGTTGGCCGGCGTGGGCGCTTCATTCAACGGCACGGCGGAGCGTGACCGCGCGCAAGGAACGGCGCATCATCCGGCCGATGACGCGACGCGCCCAGGGTTACGTGCACGGCTTCACGCCGCACGAGCAGGATCGGCTCTATCACCAGGCCCGCTTCATGGAGCACCGGGTCCACGCGGGGCTCCCGTTCCAGCGGGCTCGGAACCTCCTCGAGGTGGGCTGCGGCGTGGGCGCGCAGACCGAGATCCTGCTGCGCCACTTCCCGGATCTGCACGTCACCGGCCTCGACGCCTCGCCCCCGAACCTGGAGCGGGCGCGGGCCTTCTTGGCCCAGCAGCCGGTGGCGATGGGGCGCTACGAGCTGGTCGAGGGCGACGCGGCGGAGCTCGAGGTCCCCACGGACCACTTCGACGCCGCGTTCCTGTGCTGGATCCTCGAGCACGTGGCGGACCCCGCCCGGGTGCTCTCGGAGGTGCGCCGCGTGCTGCGCCCAGGGAGCCCGCTCGTGGTGACCGAGGTCCAGAACGCCACGTTCTTCCTCGACCCCTACAGCCCCAACACCCAGGCCTACTGGAGCGCCTTCAACGATCACCAGCTGGCCCTCGGCGGGGACCCCTTCGTGGGCGCGAAGCTGGGCAACCTCCTGCAGAGGCTGGGGTATCGCGACATCCAGACCGAGGTCCGGGTCATCCACCTCGACAACCGCGCCCCGGCCGAGCGGGCCGAGTTCATCGCCTACTGGACCGACCTGCTCCTGTCCGGGGCCCCGGTGCTGCTCGGGGCCGAGAAGGTCTCCCAGGCGGTGGTCGACGGGATGAAGGCGGAGCTCAAGGAGGTGGGCAGGAACCCCGACGCGGTGTTCTTCTACGCCTTCGTCCAGGCCCGGGCCCGGGTGGGCTAGGGGGGTTCCCTGGGGTTTGAATAGGCTGCCGGCCTCGGGCGTCGCTCCGCGCGACGGCGGGGCGAGCAGGCCGGGGATCCGCTTGCCGGAGGCCGCGCGCTTTTGCTACGCAACCGTCGTCCGGTCGACACCATGCGGAAAATCTTGAGGAATTCAGCTCTTGTGCTCGCCTTCGCGCTGCTCCTGCCGGCGCTCGGGGGCCCGGCCGAGGCCGCGGCCTCCGCGAGCAAGGTCAAGAAGCCGATCCAGACCTTCGTCAACGCGGTGCGCTACGACAAGACCGCGCTCGCCCTGAAGTACGTGGACGGCCAGGCGCAGGGCGCCTTGCTCCTCGGGGCCGACTGGTCGAAGGGCACCCCGGCCCAGCAGGCGGAGTTCATCAAGCTCTTCCACGTGGTGTTCTCGCAGATCGCCTTCCCCAAGCTGAAGGACAACCTGCAGAAGATCGAGACCATCCTCTACGGGGCCCCGGAGGAGAAGGACGGCTACACCGAGATCACGTCCACCCTGGTGGTGCTGCACCCGATGAAGAAGCAGGAGGTGAAGGTGCGCTATCGGCTGTCCGAGACCAAGGGCGCCTACCGCCTGGTGGACGTCACCTTCGAGGGCGACGAGTCCCTCCTCACCCACGTCCGTGACGAGCAGATCCGCCCCCTGATGGCGGACGGCGGCTGGGACGGCCTGCTCGAGCAGCTTCGGGGCCGGGTGGCCGAGATCGAAGCCCGCCGGCAGGGCTGAGCGGCCCCGTCGTGGTCCAAAAGCTCCTCCAGATCTGGTGCGCGGTCCTCCTCCGCGCGCCTCGGGCGGTGCTGGCCGCGGTGCTGATCGTGGCCGCGGTGGGCACCTGGCTCGGCACCCGCCTCACCATCAACACCAACCAGCTCGACCAGCTCGACCCTGACATCCGCGCGGTAGAGGACGCCGAGCGCATCATCGACATGTCGGGCGGCGCCGGCATGCTCACCCTGGCGCTCCGCGGGAACGACCCCGAGCTGTTGAAGAAGGTCGGCGACGAGGTCGCGGCGCGCCTCGGCCAGGACACCGACCGCATCCGCACCGCCACCGCCAAGCTCCCCATCGAGTTCTTCAAGGCCCACGCCGCGATGTACCTCGAGACCGAGGACCTCGCCGAGGTGAAGCGCCGCACCATGGTGTGGCTGAAGGACGCCCAGAAGCGGGCCAGCCCCTTCTTCTTCGAGATCAAGAAGACGGAGCCGGTGAAGCTCGACGTCTCGGACATCCAGGAGAAGTACGAGCGCATCGGCGGCAAGTCGCTGGCGAGCGAGTACTTCCTCAGCGCGGACGGAAAGCTCCTCCTCGTGCGCATCAAGCCGCACTGGGACAGCAACCAGCTGGGCAAGACCGAGGCCCTGGTCGACGACATCCGCCGGATGCTCACCGAGTACCGGGAGGGTGGGGTGACGCTGGTCGAGGACTACGAGCCCACCCCGGCCGCGGACGCCAAGACGGTGGAGTACGGGTTCAGCGGCACCTACCAGAGCAACTACGAGGACTCCTACAGCATGAAGTCCTCGCTCGTGCCGGTGTCGGGCATCGCGTTCCTGGGCGTGCTCCTCACCCTCGGCGCGTTCTTCCGTCGGCACCTCTTCATGGTGGTGATGGTGGTGTCCGCGCTCCTCTTGGGCGTGGCGATGACCTTCGGCTTCGCGCGCGTCTCGATCGGCGAGCTGAACGTGGTCACCACGATCCTGGGCGGGATCCTGCTCGGCTTCGGCATCGACTTCGGCATCCACTTCGCCTACCGCATGCGCTACGAGCTGCGGCAGGGCCTGGACCTGGAGCAGGCGGTGGTGCACACCGTGGCCCACTCGGGGCCGGCCTCGCTCGCGTCCGCGGTGGGGGTGGGCGCGGCCTTCGCGTCGCTCTTGTTCTCGGACTTCCGCGGCTTCTCGGACTTTGGCCTCTTGGCCGGGGTCGGGGTGATGCTGGTGGGCGCGGTGACCTACCTCTGGGTGCCGGCCTTCCTCATCGCGGTCGATCGGCGCTGGCCGGGGCTCCCCGCCCGCCTCATGGACGCGGGCGACGACCGCGACGACAACTTCCCTGTCGATGCAGGCCGGATTGCGAAGCCGGGCCTGAAGCTGGCCGCGGCGGCGGCGGTGGCCGCGGTGCTTGTGCTCTTCGCCCCCGGGGTGGGCTTCGAGTACAACTCGCGCGCCCTCATGGTGGACGGGCAGCCGTCGGTGGAGCTGCAGGACGAGATCCGGGCCCGCTTCGGTGACTTCGGGGACCCGGTGGCGGTGTTCACCAAGGACCTCGCGCAGGCCCGGATCCTCCACGACATCTTCACCCCCCTCGACAAGGGGCGCTTCCCCACCGTGGAGCGGGTGCTGACCCCCTTCACCTTCGTGCCCCCCAAGGCCCAGCAGGAGGCCAACCTGGCCATCCTCGCCCAGTGGCGCGACGAGGTCTCGGGCATCGACCGGAAGTCCCTGCCGCCCGAGTACGAGGCGCGCTGGGACGAGGCGCAAGGCTACCTGCAGGCGACCGAGGTCACCTTCGAGAACCTCCCGCCGGTGTTCCGCCAGCTGGTGACCAACCTGCCCAGCGCCAAGCCCGAGAACCACGGCTACCTGAGCTACCTCTACCCCGCGGTCGACCTGTGGGACGGCAAGCAGATGCTCGCCTTCGCGGACGACGTGGAGAACATCCAGGGCCCCGACGGGCTCGTCTTCCACGCGAGCGGCCTGCCGATCCTGTTCGCCACCCTGGCCCGCATCGTCCTCGCCGACGGCAAGAACACCGTCCTGCTCACCGCGCTCTTCCTCCTCGTGATCCTGATGGTGGATCTGCGCTCCCTCCAGCAGACCCTGGCCGCGCTGCTACCGCTGGGGGTGGGGATGGGGGTGATGCTCGGGGTGATGGCGCTGTTGAAGGTGCAGCTCAACTTCATGAACGTGGTGGTGTTCCCGATCATCCTCGGCTACGGGATCAGCCACGGCGTGTACCTGCTGCACCGCTTCCGGGAGGGCGTGAGCCCGAAGGAGGCCTTGCGCTCGGTGGGGGTCGCGGTGGCGTGCTCGACCGTCACGTCGATGGTGGGCTGGGCCGCGCTCATGTTCGCGGCCCACAAGGGTCTGCACTCCATGGGCGTCGTCGCGTGTCTGGGCATGCTCGGGACGTTGTTGGTGTCCTTCACCGTGATGATGCCGCTGTTGCAGATCGCCCATGACCGTCGCACCGCGGCCGC
The DNA here is from genome assembly GCA_020632995.1 of Deltaproteobacteria bacterium. GTDB lineage: Bacteria > Myxococcota > Kuafuiibacteriia > Kuafuiibacteriales > Kuafuiibacteriaceae > JACKEN01. Next base: position 134,580 of record JACKEN010000002.1, read on the forward strand.
CACCCCCTCGGCCCCCGACGGGGCGGAGGTCCGAGATGCGTGAGCGCCTCGCCCTCGCGATCCTCGCCCTGGCCGGCGCCGCGGCGTGCGGCCCGGTGAAGCACGCCACCATCCGCCCGGATTTTGACCAGGTGGACAGGACGCGCCTGCTCCGGCTCGCGGTGGTGACCGCGCCCCTCCCGGCCGGGAGCGAGGCGGTGGGCAACATGTGGAGCCTGATGGCCCGCCGCTACGTGAACCACCACCGGGACTTCATCGCGAAGGTCGAGGTCGCGGCGGCCGAGGTCCCCGAGGGGGTGTGCGAGGAGGGCCTGGACGGGGTCCTGCACCTCGCCCCGCGCCTGGAAGCCAAAGGTGAGGGCGCGGAGGCCCTGGTGGAGGGGCGCCTGTTCCGCTGCGCCGACGGGGTCGAGGTCTGGCGGGCCGAGGCCGGGGGCTCCTGGCCGTCCCGTGACGAGAACGTCCAGACCGTCATCGCGGAGTACACCGACGAGCTGGGGCCGGAGGTGACCCCGTTCGTCGCGCCGTCCTTCCACGTGCTCCGGGCCCTCTTGGATACCCTGCCGCGGCCGGTGCTCGAGCGGGACGAGGACATCCTGGAGAAGATCGAGGTCGGGGAGTAGGCCGCGCGCCGTCCCCCATACTGGGGCCTGAATCGCTTCCTACCTGGCCCCAGATCCGCTAAAAGGTGCCGCGCTGCGCCGCGGACCCGGGGATCCGGGGAGGGACCGGGGGCGTATGCACAGGCAGGACGGGAACGGATGGCTGAGTTCAACATCGAACGGTTTGTCGACCTCTCGGGCGCGGTCGACCTGAGTGATCTCGACTGGAAGCTCTGCCGCGAGGCGGGCCTCACCGACGCCGAGGAGCGTATCCTGAAGTACCTCGGCGACACGGAGACGCACACGATCCTGTACATGCGGGATCTGCTGGCGGGCCACTCTGCGCGCGACTCCGAGATCACCGCGTTCCTCTCGGTGTGGGTGTACGAGGAGCTCTGGCACGGGCGCGCGATCTCGCGCCTGCTCGCAGAGGCGGGGCGCCCCGAGGACGCCGACCGCTACCGCAAGGTCACCCAGGCCTCGTCGATTCGAGAGACGGTGGAGGGCATCCTGTCCCAGAGCGCGGCCCACCTGACCCCGCGCTTCATCCCCGCCCACATGACCTGGGGCGCGATCAACGAGCTCACCGCGGCCGCCGCCTACGGGGCGCTGATCGAGACGACCAAGAACCCGGTGCTGGCGGAGCTGCTCCGGCGGATCGTGAAGCAGGAGCGCAAGCACTACAGCTTCTACTTCAAGCAGGCCCACAAGCGGCTCGAGGACGACAGCTGGGCCCAGGCCCTCACCCGCTTCGTGATCAAGCGGTTCTGGACCGTGGTCGGCTCGGGCGTCGGTGGCTGGGACAACCTGGGCTTCATCGCCGCCCTCCACTTCGACACCCACGAGAAGCGGGCCCCCCTCCGGGACGCCGAGGCCACCATCCAGGGCCTGCCGGGCATGGAGTGGTTCAACATCCTCGACAAGCAGGTGGCCCGGCTGGCCGAGACCTACGTGGCCCGCCACGGGGCCCCCGTCGCCGCCTGAGCGTCTCCGACCGACACGCCTCTTCCGCCTCCCCCCGGCGCCCGGTTCCTCAGGGTGTGCTAGATCTCTTGCATGTACCTGGAGTTCTGGGGCGCGGCAGGGGGCGTCACGGGTTCACTCCATCGGGTGCACGTGGGCGGGGCGGATGTCCTGTTGGACTGCGGCCTCTTCCAGGGGCGCCGCGAGGAGACCAACCGGCTGAACCGCGAGGTCCCGCCGTGGGCGCTCGAGGCTGACGCCCTGCTCCTGAGTCACGCGCACCTCGACCACAGCGGCAACATCCCCACCCTCGTGCGCCGAGGCTTCAAGGGGAACATCTACGCCACCCCGCCCACCCGGGATCTGTGCAGCGTGATGCTCCGGGACTCGGCCATGATCCAGGCCCAGGACACCGCCTACCTGAACCGCAAGGCGGCCCGGGCGGGGAGCAAGCACCGGCTCGAGCCGCTCTACACCACGGACGATGTGCAAGCGGCCCTGCAGCACATGATCTCGGTGCCCCTGCACCGACCGATGCCGGTGGCCCCCGGGGTCACCGCGACCTTCCACAACTCCGGGCACGTCCTGGGCTCCGCGCTGGTGCAGCTCGACATGCACGAGGAGGGGCGGCGCACCCGGCTCCTGTTCACCGGTGATCTGGGGCGGGAGGAGCTGCCGCTGTTGGACAACCCGGAGGTGGTGGACGGCGTCCGCTACCTGATGATCGAGTGCACCTACGGTGACCGGACCCACCCCGACGTGTCGGTGATGGACCAGCAGCTGGGTGAGATCGTCGACCGGACCATCAAGCGCGGCGGGAAGGTCCTCATCCCCACCTTCGCGTTGGAGCGGGCCCAGGAGGTGCTCTTCGCCCTGTCGCGCCTGGCCGCGAAGGGGGCGGTGCCCGAGGTGCCGATCTACATCGACAGCCCCCTCGCCATCGCCATCACCGAGATCTACAAGCTGCACCCCGAGGGCCTGGACGACGCGGTGCAACGCCGCCTGCTCGATCGCGACGACCCCTTCTCGCCCCCCAACCTGCGCTACGTGGCCGACGTGTCGGCCTCGCGCGCGATCCAGCAGAGCAACGAGCCTTGCATCGTCATCGCGGGCTCCGGGATGTGCGAGGGCGGCCGGATCCTCCACCACCTCGCCAAGGGGCTGGGGAACTCCAAGAACAGCGTGGTCATCGTGGGCTTCATGGCCGACCACACCCTCGGGCGCCGGCTGATCGAGGGGCACCGCAAGGTGAAGGTGTTCGGGCTGGAGCGGGATGTGTGGGCCGAGATCCACAAGATCAACGGGCTGTCCGCCCACGCGGACCGGGAGGACCTGCTCTCGTTCGTGGAGCACACCGCGGCCCGGGGGCACCTCGAGGCGGTGGTGCTGGTGCACGGCGAGGACCGGGCCCGGGCCGCCATGGCCGAGAGCCTCAAGGAGATGGGGATCCGCCGGGTGGTGCTGGCCCAGCGCGGCGAGCGCCTGGAGCTGAGCACCGTCGCCGAGCGCCGGCAACGGTGATAGGACGGGCCGATGCTGCAGAGCCTCAAGGCCGCCGCCTATCAACTCCCTGGGGTGAAGGATCTGGTGGAGCGCCACCGCGCGGTGGTGCGGGAGCGGGACGCCCTGCGCCGGGAGCTGGCTCAGGCCCGCCTCCGGGTGGGGGGGTACCGGCCCAAGCCCGAACCTCCGCCCCTCACCGCGGCGGAGCGCGAGGTCGTGGACGCCTTCCATCGCCTCTACTACGCGCGGTGGGAGGCGGGGGTCGACACGATCAGCATCGGGTGGTTCGGCCACCGCACCCTGAAGTGTCCGCTGGACCTGTGGACGTACCAGGAGCTGGTGGTGGAGCGCCGACCGGACCTGATCATCGAGACCGGCACGCGCTTCGGTGGCTCGGCCTATTACCTCGCCAGCATCTGCCAGCTCCTGGGCCACGGGCGGGTGGTGACGGTGGACATCGACGACAGCGTCCGGCGGCCCGCGCACCCGCTAATCACCTTCATCAGCGGCTCGAGCACCGCGCCGGACGTGGTGGCGCGGGTGAAGGCCGAGGCCGCGTCGGCCCAGCGGGTCTTCGTGATCCTCGACTCCGACCACCGGCGCGCCCACGTGGAGGCGGAGCTCGAGGCCTACGCGGCCCTGGTGGGGCCCGGTGACTACCTGATCGTCGAGGACACCAACATCAACGGCCACCCGGCCTACCCGAGCTTCGGCGAGGGCCCGATGGAGGCGATGCAGGCCTTCCTGCAGGAGCACCCCGAGTTCTCGCAGGACCCGCGCTGCGAGCGCTTCATGCTCACCCTCAACCCGCGCGGCTTCCTGCGCCGGGCGGGGGGATGAGCGAGGAGACGAAGCGGGCGGCGTTCGCGGCCCGGCACGCGGCGGCGGAGGCGAGCGGCGAGGGCGCTCGACCCAGCCGCGCGCCGAGGAGCCCGGCCGCCGCGGTGCGGCGGGTGCTCCGCGGATCACGTCGGTTGGTGGGCTCCGTCTACCGGGGCATCACGCAGCGGCTCCCGGCTCCGGTGAAGCAGCACCCGCTGACCGAGCCCCTGAAGCGGGTGCTGCGGGCCTATCGACGGCGCCGGGGGGCGCCGGAGCGCACCACCCCGACCAGCCCCCGCGGGTTCACCGGCGCGCCGGTGGTGGGGCAGGCCGCGGTGACGAACCGGGCGCGTGCGCGCGCGCTGCACTCGGTCGCCGCCCTCGCGGCGGGGGGCAGGACGCCCTCGATCTCCGCCTTGATCCTGAACCGCGACGGGGCCGAGCACCTCGAGAAGCTCTTCGCCAGCGTGGCCGCGCACGAGGCGGGGACGGACCTCGAGCTGGTGGTGGTGGACCATGGCTCCACCGATGAGAGCCGGGCCGTCTTGCGGCGCTGGGCGGAGCGCCTGGATGTGCAGGCCATCCTGCTCGACGAGAACGACACCTTCTCCGCCTCCACCAACCGGGCCGCCCGCGCGGCGCGGGGGGAGCGCCTGCTCCTGTTGAACAACGACATCATCTTCACCCGGCCGGTGCTGCAGGCGCTGTCCAGCTGGCTGGACGACCCCCGGATCGGGGTGGTGGCGCCCACGCTCCGCTTCCCTCGCTGGCACGACCGGCACCCCGACGGCCTCCAGCACGGCGGGATCAAGTTCTACCCCGACGCGCGCGGCCCGTTCCTGCGGCCCTACAACCTCTCTTCGCAACAGGGCCTGCATTCGGCGGGGGAGGGGGCGGAGGAGATGCCGGCGGTGACCGCGGCCTGCGCCATGATGCGGCGCGCCGACTTCGAGGCCCTGGGCGGGCTCCACGAGGGCTTCGTGTACGGCTACGAGGACGTGGACCTCTGCCTCCGGGCGAGCCAGCAGCTCGGCCTGGCCTCGGTCATCGTGCACGACCTCGAGGCGGTGCACGACGAGAGCGCGACCCAGAACAAGGACCCGGGCCCCGAGCTGAAGGCCCGCCGCAAGGCGAACCGGGAGCTCATCACCGCGCGCCAGGGCTGGGCCCTCCGGCGGAGCAAGGCGCAGGATGCCCTGCAGGTCGGGCGCTTCCTCGAGGACGGCCCGCTGGTGGTGGGCCTGGCGGTCACCGAGGCGGGCCCCGACGCCACTGCGGGTGACTACTTCACCGCCCTGGAGCTGGCGGAGGCGTTGGAGTCCGAGCTCGGGTGGCGCGCGGTGCTCCTGCCCGCCACCGGGGACTGGTACGACCTGTCCGGTATCGACGTCCTGATCTCGCTCCTCGATCGCTACGATCTGCGGCGCACCCGGAACGCGCGGCCGAGCCTCCTGGCGGTGGCCTGGGTGCGGAACTGGTTCGATCGCTGGCCCGGCCGCCCGTGGTTCGAGCTCTACGACCTGGTGCTGTCGAGCAGTGACGCCGGGGCGGCCTACCTCCTCGAGCACGCCGATCGGCGGGCCGAGGTGCTGCGCATCGCCACCGCCCCCGAGCGCTTCCGAGCGGGCCGACGGGATGAGGCCCTGGCCGCCGACGTCGCCTTCACCGGCTCGCGCTGGAACGTGCCCCGGGCCATCGAGTCCAACCTCGCCCCGGCCGACGTGCCCGGCACGGTGGCGGTCTGGGGGCGCGGCTGGAGCGAGAGCCCGGCCCTGGCCCCGGTGGCCCGCGGCTTCCTGAGCTACGCGCGCATGCCGGACGTGTACGCGTCCTCCAAGATCGTCATCGACGACTGCATCGAGCAGGCGCGGCCGTGGGGCTCGGTGAACAGCCGGGTGTTCGACGCCCTCGGGGCGGGGGTCCTCGTGGTCACCAACGGGGAGCTCGGGGCCCGGGAGACGTTCGGGGAGCTCCTCCCCACCTACCACGACCGGGCGAGCCTGAGCGCGGTGCTCACCGAGCTCCTCGCGGACGACGCCGCCCGCGAGGCCCGGGCCGCGGCGTTGCAGGCCCGGGTCGAGGAGGCCCACACCTACCGGGTGCGTGCGCGGGAGCTGAAAGTCATCCTGCAGTCCTTCCGGCAGGACCGCCTGCGCATCGCGATCAAGGTGCCGGCCACCAACCACGAGGTGAAGGAGGCCTGGGGGGACTATCACTTCGCGCTGGCCCTGCGGCGGTCCTTCTGGCGGCTCGGGCACGCGGTGCGCATCGACATCCTGTGCGAGTGGGACACGCCCCAGGGGATGGACGACGACGTGGTGCTGGTGCTGCGGGGGCTCAGCCGCTACCAGCCCAACCCCAGCCAGGTGAACCTGATGTGGAACATCAGCCACCCCGACAAGGTCACCGACGAGGAGTACGAGGCCTACGACCACGTCTTCGTGGCCTCGGTGCCCCACGCGCGGACCCTGGGCGCGCGGCTCGAGGTCCCGGTCTCGGCCCTGTTGCAGTGCACCGATCCCAAGCTCTTCTACCCGGACCCCAGCCCGGACGTCCCCAAGGCCCAGGTGCTCTTCCTCGGCAACTCCCGAAAGCAGCTCCGGCCGGTGGTGAAGGACGCGCTCGAGGCGGGGCTCCCGCTCACCATCATGGGCGGGGAGTGGGCGGGGCTGGTGGACCCGAAGTACGTGGCCGCGGCCCACGTCCCCAACGCCGAGGTGCGCAAGCACTACAGCAACGCGAGCGTGCTCCTGAACGACCACTGGCCGGCCATGCGGGACATCGGCTTCCTCTCGAACCGGCTCTTCGACGCCGCGGCCTGCGGCGCCAACATCGTGTCGGACCCGGCCCTGGGCATCGAGGAGGTGTTCGGGGACGCCATCCAGACCTACGACACGGTGGAGGCGCTCCGGTCCATCGTGCAAGGAATCCTGCAAGAGCCGGAGGCCGCGCGCGCCCGCGGCGCGGCGCTCGCGGAGGAGGTCCGGACCAGGCACACCTTCGACAACCGGGCCCAGCGCATCCTCGAGGTGGCGATGGCGCGGGTGCGGGCTCGGAGCGGCGAGCGCGTGGCGCCCCGGCTCGTCCCCTCACAGGAGGCGGCGGGATGAGGGGCGTGTCTCCGTCGAAGGTCCTGAAGCGCGCCCGCGCGGCGGCGGGCGCGGTGCGCGACATCGGCGCGGGCCAGCTCCTCGGGCGCGCCCCGCCGCTTCCGCCAGTTGGCCTGCGCTTCATGGGCGAAGACGACGCCCGGTTCCTGGAGACGGGCGACCAGTTGGTGCACGACATGCGGCGCTGGGCCGGCGTCACCGATCACTCGGTGGTGGTGGACGTGGGCTCTGGCTACGGGCGCTTCGCGCACGGCCTCCTGCGCGGCGGCTTTCGCGGCGAGTACTACGGCTTCGACATCCTCCCGCGCCACGTCACGTGGTGCCGCTCGCACCTGACCCGGTTCGCGCGACCCCGGGTGCGCTTCGGGCACCTGGACGTGGAGAACGCCCGCTACAACCCGCGGGGCACGATCCGCGCGGAGGAGGTGGTGTTCCCGCTGGCCTCGCGGAGCGTGGACGCCATCCTCCTGGCCAGCGTCTTCACGCACATGTACGAGGACCACGTCCTCCGCTACCTCAGCGAGGCGCGCCGCATCCTCAGGGTCGGCGGGCGCGTGATGGCCTCGTTCTTCCTCCTCGAGCCGCGGTGGGCGGCGGCCCACGCCGCGGGCGACACCGCCTACCCGATGGACCACGCCCGGTCCCCGCACTGCCGCTACGCAGACGCCAAGGACCCGCTCTTCGCCATCGGCTATGATCTGGAGTGGCTCCTGGCCCGGGTGGAGGAGCAGGGGCTCCGGCTGGCCGAGCCCCCCCGCCTGGGGCGGTGGGCGGGCCGTCCGGGGGCCGAGACCTGGCAGGACTTCCTCATCCTGGAGCGCTGAGCTGCAATCCGGCTTGCGGAGGGGTGCGCTACTCGAACGGAGCCCCCGCGGTGATCCAGGCCCGGAGGATGGCCACCTCGTCGGCCGAGAGCCGCCGCCGGCTCACGGGGGGCGGCATGTGGTTCCCCTGGCCGCCGACGGTGGCCTGTGTGCCCTCCACCTTGTGCAGCAGGTAGCTGTCCTCGGGCGCGCCCGGCGCGATGTAGTCCAGCGGGGCCCTGGCGGCGGGCTGGGCCACCAGCCGGTCGTAGGTGAGCCGGGTCTGCTGGCCGTCGATGAGGATCTGGGGCGGGTTGTCGGTGACGAAGTGGCAGCCCTGACACTGGAGCTGCAGGATGGGCGCGACGTCGACCGCGAAGGTCGGGCCCGCGACCCCCGCGTCCTCGAAGCCCGCGTCCGGCTCGAAGCCCGCGTCCGGCTCGAAGCCCGCGTCCGTCTCGGGGCCCGCGTCCACGGTCCCGGCGTCGATGGGGTCCGAGGCGCCCGCGTCCAGGAGCTGGGTGACGGCGCCCTCCCCGCAGGCGGCGAGGAGGAGCAGCAGGAGGGGCGTGGCAGCGCTGAGGTGGTGTCTTGGCATCTCCCAGCACGATACCGTCACGTCATCGTGTTGGTTGCGGGTGCTTTTGGAACACGATTATACGGAATGGCGGAACAGTAGCTCACGCCGCCGCCGGCCCCGACAAGGCCACCGTCTGCCCAACCCACCGTGGGCTGCCCACCGCCTCGGCCAGGAAGCGCCCCACGCTGGCGCGGGTCACCTGCATGCGACCGACCTCGCCCTCGGTGGAGGTGAAGGGCGCCGGGGCCTCGGGGCCGTCGCTCAGGTGCACCGGCTGGGCGAGGACCCACTCGAGGCCGCTGTCCACCACCGCCTGGTTCTGCACCTCGGAGTCCTGGATCTGCGGCTTCAACAGGGCCCAGAACAGCGCCCGCTCCACCCAGCGCAGGCGGGCCTTCGTGGCGCCCACGCCGTACGTGGTCTGCACCACCAGGCGGCGCACCCCGTGGCGGCGCATGGCCTGGATGGCGTTCTGGGTGCCCTGTGAGCGGATGGTGAGGGGGGTGTGGGCCGGGCCCAGGAAGCGCACCCGCAGCGGGTTCTCGGTGATGCCGAGGGTGATGAGCACCGCGTCTTGCCCTGCCACCGCGTCGTCCACCGCCGCGGGATCCATCGCGTCGCCCACCACCAGGTGCAGGCCATCCTGCGCCTGCAGCGCCTCGGGTCGCCGCACCAGGGCCGTCACCTCGTGGCCCGCCGCCAGGAGCTCCGCCACCGCCGCACGTCCGGAGCCGCCAGTGGCCCCCATCACCAGGATCTTCATCTCATCGACCTCCTCGGGCGCGTCCATCGCGTCCTTCGTGGGGTCAGTGTGGTGACGGACGGTGCATGAGGCCAGAGAACGGTTATCATAGAAGAATGAACACTGTTCATATCCAAGCAGAGGCGGGGCTGCCCGAGCAGCTGGCGCGGGTGGACCTGAACCTCCTCGTGGTCTTCGACGCCCTGGCGCGAGAGCAGAGCGTGACCCGGGCCGCCCAGCGCCTGGCGGTCACCCAGTCGGCGGTCAGCCACGCCCTGCGGCGCCTGCGGGAGCTGGTGGGTGACCCGCTCCTGGTGGGCGGCCGCGGCGGCATGGCGCTGACACCTCGGGCGGAGAACCTGGTGCAGCCGGTGCGGAGCGCGCTCGTGACCTTGGGGCGGGCCCTGGCCGAGCCAGCGCCCTTCGCGCCGGCGACCGCCACCCGCACCTTCACCCTCAACTGCCCCGACCTCTTCGATCTGCTCGTGGTGCCGCACCTGATGACCCGCCTGCGCGAAGAGGCGCCGGGGGTGGACCTGGTGATCTCGCCCCCCAGCGTCCCCCGCCTCTCGGACCGTCTGGCCGCGGGCGAGGTGGACCTCGCGGTGCGGCCGCGGGTCGAGGGGCACCCGGGGGTGGAGCCGCCGATGGCCGAGGTGGGGCTGCTCCGCCGGACCCTCTTCAAGGATCGCTTCCTGTGCGTCCTCCGACGCGGGCACCCCGCGCTCGCGCCCTCGCCTCGCACCGGGCGTCCCCGGCGGCTCACCCTCAGGGCCTACGCCGCGCTCGAGCACGTGCTCGTCTCGCCCACCGGGGAGGGGCCGGGCCCGGTGGACGCGCTGCTCGCGCAAGAAGGCTTGCGTCGGCGGGTGGCGCTGCGGGTCCCGCAGTTCGCGAGCGCCCTCGCCGCGGTAGCCTCGTCGGACCTCGTCCTCACCGGTCCCGAGGTCCTGGCCTCGCTCCCGCGGGCCGGGCTGGCGGGGCCCGACCTGGTTGCCATCCCGGTGCCGCTCCGCATGCCCGCCCAGAGCATCGACATGGTCTGGCACGAGCGCTTCACGAACGATCCCGGCCACGCGTGGCTCCGGGAGGTGGTGGCGGAGGCGGCGGGGGCGCGGTGAGCTCTGTCAACTCGTCTTGCGCTCGCCGGCCGCCCGCTGGATGAGGTCGGTCGCCGCCGCGTCGTGGCCCACGTCCCGCTGGGCGTGCTCCGACAGGTACCACTTGTGCTCGAGCACCTGGCAGTAGAGCTCCGCCGGCTCCAGCTCCGGCCCGAGGGCCTCGAGCAGGCGCCTGGTGGTGGGCTTGAACAGGCGCTCCAGCCAGTGATACGCGGCGCCGGACAGGCTGAGGCTCCGGTTCTCGGTCTCCGAGCGCAGGGCCCGCACCTGGTGGATCTCGTTCATCATGGTGCGGGCCTGCATCTCCTGCACCTCGAGCCCGGTGAGCGAGTGCAGGAGGTCCCGGTGGAAGCTCCGGTCCGTCACCACCACCCGGAAGCGCAACAGCGCCCCGGCGGGGGACAGCTCGATCTCGCCCACCGAGAAGCCCAGCGCGTTCAGGGCCCTGACCCGCTCCTCGATGCGGTAGCGGTCGCTGGGGGAGACGACCTCCTCGCGGGAGATCTCCCGCCACAGATCCACGTAGCGCCGCCGGATGTCCTCCGCCGTCTCCGCCGCAGGATAGCTCGGGGGGAGCGTCCCGAGCGCGACCAGGTCAAGGAGCGCCCCGGCCACGTTCTCCTCCATCACCTCGAGCTCCGCCGCGCGCCGCTCGTCCGAGAGGGTCTCGTGCACCTCGGACGTCTCTGCGTCCACCAGGTAGGCCTTCAGCGTCCCGGCGTCCCGCAGGAAGAGGGTGTTGAAGAGCGAGCAGTCGCCCCAGTACACCCCGGCCAGGTGGAGCTGCACCAGGAGCCCGGCCAGCGCGTCGAGGAGGTGATCGCGGTAGCGTGTCAACCCAGATTGCAGGAACAGGCTGTGGTAGGGGAGCGCGTGGTCGAGGAAGCGGGTGATGAGGACGCTCCCCTCGCCCTCCTCGGTGCGAGTGGCCACGTGGCCCACCGGCTGCACCACCGGCAGGCGCCGCTCCACCATCTGGCGCAAGAGGTCATACTCCCGCTCCGCCGCGCCGGCGGCCAACGCCTTCAGGGCGTAGACCCGCCCCTCGTAGTTCACGAAGCAGATCGGGTGCCGCGCCTCGCCCGCGGGCATGGTCTCGAGGCGCCGGGTGCGTCCGGCCCACGCGGACAGCGGGGTCCGCCACGGCAGGTCGAGGAAGTCGGGGTGGCCCGGCCGGATGGCCGCGCCCTCGAAGGGCTCGAGCTGACCGGACATGCCAGCCTAGTATCTCAGAGCTGAGTGACGTCGGGGAGAGGGGAGTGACCCGGCCCGGGGCCGGGAGGCGGTTATAGCTTCTCGAGGAGCTCGGGCACGGCCTTGAAGAGGTCCGCCACCAGCCCGTAGTCCGCCACCTGGAAGATGGGGGCCTCGGGGTCCTTGTTGATGGCGACGATGGTCTTCGAGCCCTTCATGCCTGCCACGTGCTGGATCGCGCCCGAGATGCCCACCGCGATGTACAGGTTGGGGGCCACGACCTTGCCGGTCTGACCCACCTGCATGTCGTTGGGCACCCAGCCCGCGTCGACCACCGCGCGGCTGGCGCCGATCGCGGCGCCGAGCTTGTCGGCGAGGGGCTCCATGATCTTGTGGAAGTTGTCCGCCTCCTTGAGACCGCGGCCGCCGGACACCACCACGCTGGCCTCGGTCAGCTGGGGACGCTCGGACTTCACCGCGTCGAAGGACACGAACTGGGTCTTCAGGCCGCCCACGCTCACCGACAGGGCGCTCACCGCGCCTGCCGCGCCGGCCTCGGCCGCTGCCTCGAACTCGGTGGGGCGGGTGGTGAAGACCTTCTTGTCGGTGGTCACCTCGACGGTGGCGATGACGTTGCCGGCCTGCACCGGGCGCTTCACCCCCCAGCCGTCCCCGGCGAAGCCGGTGACATCGGAGGCCATGCCGGCGCCCATGAGGGCGGCGGCGCGGGGCATCACGTCCTTGCCGTGGGCGGTGGCGCCCATGGCGATGACGGTGGCCCCGGCGGCCTCGGCGGCGGCCTTCACCACCTGGGCGTAGGCCTCGGCGATGGGGTTCTTCAGCGCGGCGTCATCCGCCACGTGGACCGTGCTCACGTACTTCGCAAGCTCGGTTGCGGCAGCGCCCACGCCCTGACCGATGACCAGGCCGTGCACCTGCCCGCCGGTCCGCTTGGCGGCCTCGCGGGCGAAGGTGACGCTGGTGAGGGTGGCCTTGGTGACGGCCCCCCCGACGACTTCTGCGACGACGAGTACGTTCGACATGTCAGATCACCTTCGCTTCGTTCTTGAGCTTGTTCACGAGCTCGTCCACGTCCGCCACCTTCACGCCGGCGAGGCGGGCGGGGGGCTCCTCGTACTTCAGGACCCGCACCTTGGGGGTGATGTCGACCCCGAGGCTCGCCACCGGGATCTCCTCGATGGGCTTCTTCTTCGCCTTCATGATGCCGGGGAGCGAGGCGAAGCGGGGGTGGTTGAGCCGCAGGTCGGTGGTGATCACCGCGGGCAGCTGCACCTTGATCGTCTCGATGCCGCCGTCGGCCTCGCGGGCCACGCTGGCCCAGCCGTCCGCGACCTTCACGCCGGGCTTCTGCGCCTTCTCTTCGGCGCTCTCGAGGCCCTCGGTCTTCGACGCGAAGGTGGCCTGCGGCCAGCCGAGGTAGCCAGCGAGGAGCTGACCCGCCTGGTTGGCGTCGTCGTCCGTGGCCTGCTTGCCCATGAGCACCAGGTCGGGGTTCTCCTTCTCCACCAGCTTCTGGAGCACCCGCGCCACCGCGTCGGAGTCGAGCTCGCCCGCCTGCACGAGGATGCCGCGCTGGGCGCCCATGGCCAGGGCCTGACGGATCTGCTGGGTGGCGTCGTTCGGGCCGATGCTCACGACGACCACGTCGCCGCCGTGCTCCTTGGTGAGGCGCAGGGCCTCCTCCACCGCGATCTCGTCGAATGGGTTGGGGACGAAGTTCATCCCCTCGGTCTCGAACCCCGAGCCGTCCGGCTTGATCTTCACCTTCCGCTCGTAGTCCGTGACCCGCTTCACCGTGACCAGGATCTTCATGGACGTCTCCTCGTTCCTCGTTTGTGGGGCGTCCACCTTTGAGAGTGAGGGGCGCCCGCTCGGGGACCCACCGTTGCGCGGTGTGTCACCCGGGTCATAGGCGGTTTAGGGGCGGTTGACTCACGTGTCAACCGTTGCGAGGTCATGTCCCAGGGTGCTACTCGGGGACCCGGTCGGATCGATGGGCCGTACGATCGCCATTGCCAACCAGAAGGGCGGGGTCGGGAAGACCACCACCGCCGTCAACCTCGGGGCCTCCCTGGCCGCCGACGGTCGGCGTGTGCTCTTGGTGGACATCGATCCCCAGGGGAACGCGTCCTCCGGCGTCGGCGTGCCCATGGCCGAGAGCCCGGTCGGGGTCTACGAGCCCCTGGTGGGCCACGGCACGTTGCAGGACGTCATCCGCCCCACCGCGATCGAGACCCTCTTCGTGGCGCCGGCCAGCCGCGACCTCGCCGGCGCTGCGCTGGAGCTCGCCAACATCGAGGGCGGACACACCCGCCTGCAAGGCATCCTCGATCCGGTGCGGGATCAGTACGACTACCTGGTCATCGACTGCCCGCCCTCCCTCGACATGCTCACGGTGAACGGCCTCACCGCGGCGGACGCGGTGCTGATCCCGGTGCAGTGCGAGTACTACGCGCTGGAGGGCCTCTCGAAGCTGCTCGAGACGATCGAGATGGTGCGGGACGCGCTCAACGCGCGCCTCGAGATCGAGGGCATCGTGTTCACGATGTACGACCCGCGCAACAACCTCTCCCACCAGGTGGTGCAGGAGGTGCGCGGGCACTTCGTAGACAAGGTCTTCGAGACGATGATCCCGCGGAACATCCGGCTCTCGGAGGCGCCGAGCTTCGGGCAGCCCTGCATCCTGTACGACATGGCCAGCCGCGGGTCGCAGAGCTACATCCAGCTCGCGCGCGAGCTGGAGTCCCGCCGCGCGGCGTGAGTCACCCGTCCGGAGCGCTGCGAGGCGCTGACTAGCCGCTCTGCTCCCGGGGCCGAGTCCTTCCCTCTGCGGGGGACCGGCGGGTACTGCGTCTTGGCTTTGAGCGACGGCCGCTCCGCCTTCTTGGGGCCCCGAACGCCAATCCCTCGAGCGACCTTGGTAGTGCCCCAAAGTCCCCCGGCCCCGGCTCACTGCTCCAGGGTGATGACCTGGTTCGGGCAGTGCTCGGCCGCCCGCACCAGCGCCTCGTAGCGCTCGGCGCCGGGCTTGGCCATCAAGACCTCGACGTCGCCGCGGGCGCTGATCTTGAAGACGTCCGGCGCCTCGCTCACGCACACCGAGTGGCCCTGGCACAGGCCGAGGTCCAGCTTGATGGTCACCGGCTTCTTCGGATCGAGGGTGAAGCGCTCGTGCGTCTTCACCGGCGCCGGAGCGGCGGGCACCACCACCGCGGAGCGCTGGTTGCGCTTCCTGTGGCGGATGCGCACCGGGCCCTTCGGCATCACGGTGGCCGCGTTGTAGTTGTCCTTGTACGAGGCGGGGGGGCTCACCAGCTCGAAGTCGCGGTCCCGCATCAGCACCGCCACGATCGCCTTGAGCTGCAAGAGGCCGAAGGCGTTGCCGGTGCACTTGTTCTTGCCGCCGCCGAAGGGGATCCAGGCGAAGGGGTTGTCGGCCTCGCCGCGGTCGAAGCGGTCGGGGTCGAAGGTCTCGGGGTTCTCGAACACGCTGTCGAGGCGGTGCGAGACCACCGGGGCGGCGCAGAGCATCTGGCCGGCGGGCACCACGTAGCTGTTGTAGCGGAACTCGCGCAGCACCTTCCGGAGGAGGAAGATCAGCGGCGGGTGGAGGCGCAAGACCTCTTTCAGAACGTCGCCGAGGAACTTCATCTGGCGGAGGCGCTCGTAGGTGAGCTCGGTGCCGACGGGCCACACCGCGTCCATCTCGGCCCGCAGGCGGGGCAACAGGTGCGGGTTCCGCAGGAGCTCCACGATCACCCAGGTGCCGGTGCCGGCGCTGGTGTGGTGCCCGGCCATCATGATGGCGATGAGGATCCCGGTGATCTCGTGCGCCGACAGGTGCTGGCCGTCGGTGTAGGTGGCCTCGCGCAGGGCCTGCAGCCCGTCGCTCGGGCCCGAGTCGCCGCGGCGCGAGAGGATCTTCTCGACCCGCTCCACCAGCCGCACCCGCGCCGAGTCGCGGCGCTTGAAGGAGGGCAGGGGGAGGTGGGGCTGGAAGTACGCGATCGGGTTCACGCCCTTCTCGAGCGCCTCGTAGAGGATGCGGAACTCCTCATCCATCCCGCCGCGGAACTCGTCGCCGATGAGGCAGCGGCTGGAGCCGTAGAGGGTGACGTTCTTCATCACCTCGAGCAGGTCGATCTCGCCGCTGTTGCCCCAGGTGGCGAGCGCCTTCTTGGTCTCGTCCTCGATCACCGGCGGGTAGCCGCGCATCTTGTGGTCGCGGAGGAACTTCATGACCATGCCCAGCTGCTGACCGAGCCGGTCGCCGGGGGCGTCGAACACCACGCCCTCGCCGAAGATCGGGGTCATGAGCTTGTAGGCCTCGCGCCGGCAGATCTGATCGTCGGGCGCGCGGAAGAACGCCTCGTTCGCCTCGGGTCCGGTGAGGAGCACCATGGGCGTCCCCAGGAGGTTGAACTCCACCACCTCGCCGCCCTCACGGCGGGCCCGCATCAAGAGGGCGAAGGGGTTCCGGATCCACTCGCCCATGTGGCCCACGAGGGGCAGGCCCCCCGAGAGCTGGGGCGGCGCCGAGGGGCGGCGCGGCGGGCGGGAGATCTGCTGGACGGCAGCGCTCAGCAACGTCGACACGCCCGGGGCGCTACCACGAACGCTCAACCCTTGGGAAACAACACCGCCCCCGGGTCCGCGGGGCCCACCGCCCGGCCCGCCCCGAACACCGGCGGGGCGCCCGGATCCAGCCCCAGCTGGGCGAGGATCCGCGCGGAGCTGACCGGGAGGAAAGGTTTGAGTGAGCAGGCGGTCAGCCGGGTGGCCTCGGCCAGGCCGTACACGATCCGATGCAGGCGCTCCTGCGCCTCCGGATCGCGGGCCAGCCGCCACGGCGCCTCCTCCGCCACGTAGCGGTTCAGCGCCGCGAGGTGGGCGAAGATCGCCTCGAGGGCCTGGTGGGGCAGGAAGGCCTGCACCGCGGCGTCCACCGTGCAGAGGAGGGCCTGCGTGGGCTCGGCGAGGGGGGACGGGCCCGGCTCGGGGACCCGGCCCCCGGTGCTCCGACAGAGCCCCGCCACGCGGCGCACCAGGTTGCCCAGCTGGTCCGCCAGCTCGGCGTCCCGGGCCCGGACCAGCGCGGCCTCGGTGAAGTCGCTGTCGTGGGTGGTGCGGACGTGGCGCAGGAGGAAGTACCTGAGGACGTCGGTGCCGTACGCGTGGGCGAGGTGCACCGGATCGACGGTGTTGCCGAGGCTCTTGCCGATCTTGTCACCCTCGACCGTGACGTAGGCGTGGACCAGGAGCTCGTCCGGCACCGGGAGCCCGGCCGAGAGCAGGATGGCCGGCCAGTAGATCGCGTGGAAGCGCAGGACGCCCTTCCCGAGCACGTGGACGCGCCGAGCCCCGTGCCAGCGCGCCTCGAAGCGGGCCTCGTCGTGGGCGTAGCCGGCGGCGTTGATGTAGTTGGCGAGGGCGTCGAACCACACGTAGATGACCTGGGTCGGGTCGTCGGGTACCCCGATGCCCCAGCCCCGCGCCCGCGCCACCGAGCGCGAGACGCTGATGTCCTGCAGGCCGAACTGCAGGAACGCGAGCGCCGCGTTCCTGTGGGCCTCCGGGCGGATCCGCAGGCGGTCCGAGGTGATGAGCTCTGCAAGCTGGTCTGCGAAGCGGCTGAGGCGGAAGAACCAGTTCTCCTCCTCCACCACCTCGGGCGGGCGTCTGTGCTCGGGGCACAGACCCTCGGGGTCGAGCTCGGCCGGGGTGTAGAAGGCCTCGCAGCCCACGCAGTACAGGCCCCGGTAGCGCCGGCGGTACAGGTCGCCGCGGGCCAGGCAGGCGCGCCACAGGGCCTCCACCCCTGGGCGGTGGCGGGGGTCGGCGCTGGTGCGGATGAAGTCGTCGAAGTCGAGGCCGAGGGGCTCGGCCAGGGCCTGGAACAGGGCGGCGTTCTGGGCCACCAGCTGCGCCACTGGGACCCCCGCCGCCTCGGCCGCGCGCGCGTTCTTGAGGCTGTTCTCGTCGGTCCCGGTGACGGCGAAGACCTCCCGACCTCGCTCGCGGTGGTGGCGCGCCAGGGCGTCGGTGAGGACCAGCTCGGCCGCGAAGCCCAGGTGGGGGGCGGCGTTGACATAGGGGATGGCAGTGCTGATGAAGATGCGCTCGTTCACGGTGCTCCTCCTCGGGCCGCGGGCGGCCCAGGCCGAATCGGATGGGGGAGGGTGGAGGCCCGCGCGCGGCCTCCGGGTGCACCGCCTGGGATCAGGCGGCAGGACGCACCGGGGCCCCGCGCGGGCTGCGCATCTGCATCCCCAGGGCCTTCTCGGTGCGGGTGAACATCGAGATCAGGTTGGCACATCGCGAGCGACGACGACAAGAGGGGCCGTTGACTCCCCGCCGCGGCCCGGGCACCCAGCGGCATGGGCGAGCTGGCCGCGCTGACCGCCGCGTTCCTGTGGGCGGTGGGGAGCCTCCTGTTCGCCCGGGCCGGCAAGCGCACCGCGCCGGTGGTGCTGAACCTGGTGAAGACCGCGGGCGGGATGCTGATGACCGCCCTCACCGTGCTCGCCCTGGGCGACCCGCTCTTCCCCACCCACCTGGGTGCAAGTGAGCTTTCATGGCTGGCGGTCAGCGGGGTCCTCGGCCTCACGGTGGGGGACTCCGCCTTCTTCGTGGCCCTGAACCACCTGGGGGCGAGGAAGGCCATGCTCCTGTGGGCCATCGTGCCCCTCGCCACCGCCCTGTTGGCGTGGCCGATCCTCGACGAGATCCCCGGGCCGATGGCCGCGGTGGGCGGGGTGGTGACCCTGGCCGGGGTGGCGTGGGTGCTCAACGAGCGGGCCCCCGACGGGGCGCCGGCCACCACCGGCGTCGGGGTGGGGCTCGCCTTCGGCCTGCTCGCGGTGGCCTGCCAGGCGGTGGGCAGCGTCACCGCGAAGATGGCGGGGACCCAGCTGGACGCGGTGGGCCTCACCCTTGTGCGCCTCTACTTCGGCACCGCCGGGCTCCTCATCCAGGTCGCGGTGCAGGGTCGGTTGCGCGAGACGCAGGTGCTGTTGCGGGACGGGCGGGCGCTCCTCCTGGTCCTGACCGCCACCGCCCTCGGCACCTGGCTCGGGCTGTGGCTGTCGATGGTGGCGCTGAAGCTCACCCTCGCCGCCATCGCCGCGACACTGACCGCCACCAGCCCGATCTTCGTCCTGCCCCTGTCGCGGATTTTCTTGAAGGAGCGCCTCAGCGTCACCGCGGTGGTGGGTGCCGCGGTGGCGGTGGCGGGGGTGGCGATCCTGGTGCTGCGCTAGCGAGCGCCCGCCGCGGGGCATTGGTCACCGACCCGCTCGTAGATATCGACGGCGCCGAAGGACTGGCGAAGGACCGTCGCGCCTTTGCTCGTCAGCTGCTGCAGGAGCTGACGGTGGGTCGCGCCGTCCTCGGGGCCGATGACGACCCACCTCACGTCCTCCTGCACCAGCCCCTCGCAGGTCAGACCGCGGAGGAGCTCTCCGCGGCGCGTGATGCGCTCGGCGGAGACGAAGCCCTCGGTGCCGATGTCCGTCCAGACCTGGGGGAGGCCGCCGAGCTGCGCCCAGCGGAGGCTCTGGGGACGCGCGCGGTACACGAGCTGACCGACGCCGGCGTGGGCCCGGAGCCAGTCCAGGGCCGCCGTATCGTCGTCGGTGAGCCCGGCGTAGCGACCCGAGCCCTCCAGCGCAGGATGGTGGGGGAGCCGGCTGCTCCCCCAGAACGGGACCACGTAGGCGACCCCGAACCCCAAGGTGATGGCCCACGCAACCCAAGCTGCAATGCGCGGGGTGCGTCCGGGCTGAGCGCCCAGCGCTCGCAGCGTCTCGATGCTGGCCAGCGCGAGGTACAGGTGCGCCGCGGTGGCGAACTTCACGATGTCCCAGGAGTATTGGTATCGGAAGAGGTTCAGCACGAGCAGGCAGCCGAGGACCAGCAGGCCGATGAGGGCGCGGCCCTGGATCAGGCGCCGGATGCCCATCAGGCCGAGGGGCAGGGCGAGCCCGAAGGAGGCCAGGTGCCAGATGATCGTGGGCTCGAGGCCGCCGGCGATCCCACCCTCCGCGGTGACGATGGTGTTGACGCCGGCCGAGGCGCCCAGGAGGAAGAAGCCGCCGTACACCGGCGCGGCCGCGGCCGCAACCAGAGTTGCGAGGAGCCGCGTGCGCGCGCCGTGATCACCACGCAGGCTCGGCGCGACGTAGAGCACGGCGAGGGCGGGGACGAGGCCGATGAACAGCACCGCGTTGCTCAGGGAGAGCGTCGCGAGGATCAGCCCCAGCCCCGCGCCACCCCGCCAACGGTCCGTGCGCTGCTCTTCGGAGGTCAGGGCGATCGCGAGCACCGCCAGGGTCAGCGGCAGGCCGAGCGTGAAGGGGTGCTGGAAGAAGTTCGAAGACAGCGGTGGGTTCAGGAAGGTGGTGCCGACCCACTTCATGCTCTGGACCTCACACAGCGCGGCGGATGAGCACATCGGGCCGTCCTCGGGCGCGAGGAACGGGAGTCCGCCCGCGAAGAGCGCGAGGAGGAGGAGGTGGGGCGGCACGGGCCCAGCGGCGATGCGGCGCACTGCAGGCGCCGCGGCGAGGATCGTGAGCAGCGCCAGGGACGCGGTGCTGACGTCGATGGCCACGTCGGTTCGGAGCCCCAGCAGCCTCGCGACCATCGCGGCCAGGAGGTCGAAGCCGTAGTGGTAGCGGAGCGGCAGGTCGGGGAAGGTCAGGTGTCGAGGCGGATAGGGGCCGTTCTCGATCGCCGAGGTCATCGAGAGGTGCCCCAGGTAGAGCGTCTCGTCGTGGAAGTTGAAGCGAACGATGGCGGGGAGGACGAGGACGAGGGCGAAGAGCGCGAACCCGAGGATCCGCCACTCGCCTGGCCCGCGCGGCGCCCCCGGACCGGCGCGCCGCTTCCAGGCGACGAGGTAGCCCAGCGCCCCCGACGCGGACAGGCCGACCACCAGGCCGAGCCGGAAGTCACCGAGGAGCAGCGCGGTGAGGTGCACGGTGCTCAGCGCCAACGAGAGGGCGAGCACCGCGATCAGGGCCGCTCGATCGAGCCGCGAGTCTCCGGCGGGGAGGAGCTCCCGGGCCAGGCTGACTACGCCGGGGAGCCAAGCCAGGAGGAGCATCGTGCCGGTCGGCTCGAACACCGCGGCAACATACACCAGGTCGGTGCACCGGCACGAAGCTCGGTCAGATGACCGATCTGAATTGCGTGTAACGCGGTTCGAGGGGCCTCCGTACCGAGACCAAACCCGCTCTCGGAGGATTACATGAAGAGACTCGACTCCCGCTCGCTCACCCGTGCGTCCGCCATCGCTGCGTCCGCCCTCGCCCTCTTCGCCACGGCTTGCGGTGGTGATGGCGACGGCAACATCGTGCCCGACATCCAGGCGAGCGATCTCACGCCGCTGCGGGCTGGCACCTTCGTCGCCGACGGTGCCGGCGGCGCCCCGGACGCGACCGGGAGCATCAGCATCGCTCGCGGCCCCGCGGGCGGTCTGTACGTCGCCCTCGGCGCCGACTTCATGGTCGAGTCCGGCCCCGGCGACACCCAGCTCTACCTCGCGAAGACCGCCGACAACATCCAGGCCCAGCGCGACGCCGACCCGGCCAGCGTCTCCGCCGTCATCGGGGTGGTGCCGAACGGCTTCACCGGCTTCATGGCGTACATGGTGCCGGCCGACGTCAACACCGACGACTTCAACTACCTGATCGTGTGGTGCCCCACCGCGAGCATCAACTTTGGCGCGGCCAGCCTGGGCGATGAGGTCGCCCCCACCGTGGTGCGGATGGGCGCCTTCGTGAACGACGGCGCGGGCGGCGTGCCCAACGCGGCGGGGACCTTCGAGGTGGTGCGTGACGCAGCGGGGAAGATCTCGCTGCAGACGGGCGCCGACTTCAAGGTCGACATGGGCCCCGGCGACACCCAGCTCTTCCTCGCTCGCAGCGACGACAGCATCGAGACCCAGCGGAGCGCGGACGCCTCCAGCGTGTCCGCGGTCATCGGCACCATCGCCAACGGCGCCACCGGCGCGCTCAGCTTCGAGATCCCGGCCGGCGTCGACCTGAACGACTTCGACTACGCGATCGTGTGGTGCCCCTCCGCGGCCATCAACTTCGGCGCGGCGAAGCTCCCCTTGCGCACCGGCGCCTTCGTGGCCGACGGGGCGGGGGGCGCGCCCGACGCCACCGGCGGGATCGCGTTCGAGCGTGACGCGTCCGGCGCCCTCACCGTGGTGCTCGGCGCGGACTTCATGCAGGAGATGGGCCCCGGCGACACCCAGCTCTTCCTCGCCCGCGGTGACGGCAACATCAACGAGCAGAAGATGGCGAGCGCGGCCGCGGTGTCCCCCGCCTTCGGCGTGGTGCCGAACGGCGCCACCGGTGGCCTGACGCTGACCGTGCCGGCCGGGGTCGAGACCGACGCCTTCGACTACGCGATCATCTGGTGCCCCACCGCCGGCGTGAACTTCGGCGCCGCGCGCCTGAACTGATCGAGTCCCCCCAAGCTGCTACCTGGGGGCGGGGCCGGCGCCCCTCCTGTCGCCGGCCTCGCCCCGCCCGCAAGAGGAGTTGCCACCATGCGTTGGGCTCTCGCCGCGCTCTGCACCTGTGCCTCCGTCGCCGGCCCTCGGGCCGCCCACGCCTACAGCGGCTTCCTGAAGGCGCCGGGTGAGGGCTACGCGAAGGTCTCCTACAGCACGATCACCTCGAACCGCTTCTACGACACCGAGGGTGACCTGTTCGACCTCGGGTCGAACTTCAACCAGCAGAACGTCATGCTCTACGGCGAGGTCGGCGTGCTCCCGTACCTCACGCTGGGCTTGAACGCGCCGGTGCTCCGGCTCAACAGCTTCGAGACCAGCCGCACCGCGGCGGGCGTCGGTGACCTGCAGCTCTTCGCGAAGTCCGGGCTCGAGCTCTACACCATCCACGCCGCGCTCATCGTGGCGGCGGAGCTCCCCACCGGGCGCTCCGAGTACCTGGTCGACACGGACTTCGAGGGCATCAAGAGCAACCTGCCCACCGGGGATGGCGAGACCAACTTCTGGCTGCGGCTCGCGCTCTCACGGAGCCTGCCCACCCCCGACTGGATCCCCGCGTACGTGTCCGCCGACGTGGGCTACAACCTGCGCACGAAGTACCACGGCCAGCTCCAGGCCGGGTTCGAGCTCGGCGTCTCGGTGCTCGGGTACGTGTGGCTCCAGGGCAGCGTGAACGCGCAGTTCGCGCCGACCCCCACCGAGGACCTGGATCCGTCCGGGGTGTTCCTGTTCGGCGAGGGCACCGAGTACGTGGCGGGGGGCTTCTCGGCCTCCGCCAACATCCCCCGCACGCCGCTGTGGGTCACCTTCGACTTCAGGAACACGTTCGCGAACCTGCGGAACCTCTACGCCGGCTCCAACTTCGGGGTCGGCCTCGCCGCGAGTTGGTGATCAGGGCACCCGCAGCTCGCCCCGGCCCACCACCACCACCTCGCCGCCGACCTCCACGCGTGAGAGGCGCTCTGCGCTGCCGTGCACCTCGGCGGTGAGGGTGGAGGGGCGTCGGAGCTCTCGGCCCTGCGCGATGGTCAGCGTCTCGCCGAATCGAGCCCAGCCGTGGCGGCAGGCGTGGGCGCCGATCGGCCCCGCGGCGGAGCCGGTGGCGGGGTCCTCGGCCACCCCGACCCCGGGGGCGAAGACCCGGGTCACCAGGCCGCCCTCCGCCCGCGCGAACACCGCGACCCCGCCCTCGTGCAGGGCGGCCAGCCGGCCGAGATCGGGCGTGAGGCCGGCGACGACGGCGGGGTCGTCCACCGCCACCATCACGTGGCGCGGGCCCAGGTCGTAGATCTCCAACGGCAGGCTGGCCTGCGGGACCCCGAGGGCCGCGAGGAGGGCCACGGGCTCCGGCCAGGGGGTGATCTTGGGCAGGGGCTGGAGCATGCGGCCGCCCCGGACGTCGGCCCCCTCCCGATCCAGCTCCACCGAGATGGTCCCCGCCCCGGTCTCGAGGAGCAGCGGGTTGAACTGGACGGTGCGCCCGATGACGCAGGCCGCCCCGAGCACCGGGTGCCCGGCGAAGGGGAGCTCGGTCTGAGGGGTGAAGATCCGGAGCTTCATCGTGCCGCCCTGGGCGGGCGGGAGGAGGAACACCGTCTCGGAGAGGTTCATCTCCCGCGCGATGGCTTGCAGGGTGTCCTGCGCGAGGCCGGCGGCCCCGCTGAACACCGCGAGGGCGTTCCCGGTCAGGGGGCGGGCGGTGAAGACGTCGCAGAGGGTGTAGCGGAGGTTCGGCACCCCGCGCTTATAGCCGCGGCGGGCGACGCGGTCACGGGGGGAGGGGCACCGGGTGGGGCGAGGCGAGGCGGAGGGCGGCGGGGAGCTGGCCGTCCGGCCGGCGCAGGCTGCTCGCCCGGTAGAACGATGCGGGCCGGGGCCGCTCGTGCACCACCGCGGGGTCGTTCTCGTCGTCGCAGTCCCGGTGCCGGGAGGCCAGCGGCGCGCCGTCGGGCCCGTGGTTGTGGACGCAGAGGATCGCCTGCACCGAGCCGTCCACCCGCAGGTCTTCCTCCAGGGGGAAGTTGGCTTGCGCGTCGTTGTCCACCACCGCGCAGTCCTCCGAGCGGTCGTCCACCGTGATCCCGCCTCGACTCACGCGGTTGGCGAAGACGGTGTGGTACGGGGCTGGCCCCCACCAGTCGCTGACGTGGATCTTCTCTACCTGGTTCCCCTCGATGAGGTTCATGTGGGTGTAGTGGCCGTGGAGCGAGATGTCCGCCTTGAGCCAGCCCAGGTTGTCCCGTGCGTCCTCCGCCGCGTTGTACGCCACCACGTTGCCGTTGGCCCCGAGCTGGAGGAGCACCGCGTGCCGGAGGCGCCGCAGGGCGTTGTCCTCCACCAGGCAGCCGGTGGTGTGCTGCCGCAGGTTCACGCCGTAGCCCTGGCCGCCGTCCCCGAAGTCGTGGGCGTCGAAGAGGTAGCTCTGGCGGATGGTGCAGGCCAGACTGCGATCCACGTGGACGTGGGCCCAGCCGGTCTTCTCGAGCCAGACCCGCAGGAGGAACGCGTCGGCGGTGCGATCGAAGAGCACGGTGCCCGCGTGGTGCGCATCGAGCCGGACCACCCGGAGGTCTGCCAGGCCCGCGCGCTCCACCACCTGGGCCGCCCCCCGGAGCTCGAGGCGGCGCGCCCGGGTCAGGTAGGGCTCGTTCAACCGGCGATCCAGCACCAGGGCGTCGCCCTCCACCGCGATGACCCGGAAGACCTGGCCGATGCCGAAGGCGGCGTAGTCCTGGGCCCACTCGGGCGGGAACTTGGCGGGGTCGTTCTCGACCGAGACCTCGCCATACACCGGGCCCTCCGCCAGCAGCGCGGCGGCGGCCGCGGCCGCGGTGGCGCTCACGGTGAGCCGCCGCGCGCCCTTGTCGCCTCGGGTGACCTCGCCCAGCTCGGCGAAGGCGGCGGCGCCGCCGACCGCGGCGAAGACCGGGCTCGCGGTGGGCAGGTCAGCCTGCACCACGGTCTGCTCGGCCCCCGCCCCCTGGATGACCACGCCGTCCCGCAGGTAGACCGGGGCGGTGAGGCGGAAGGTGCCGGCGGGGAGCGTCACCACGCAGTGCCCGCCGGGCGGGGCGCGGGCCGCCGCGTCGGTCGACGCGGCCTGCAGGGCGGCGCCGACGTCGTCGCCCGGGCTGGCCGTCACCGGAACCCGGCACGTCACGTCGCGCGGCTCGGGCACCCTCGCGCCGGCGAGGGCGAAGTCTGCGTCGAGGTAGACGGGGAGGGTGAAGGGGCGCTCGGCTCGCACCGTCACCTCGGCCTCCGCCGCGCCTCCGCGCCCGTCCTCCACCCTGAGGCGGAGCAGGTGGGCGCCGGGCGCGCTCAGGGTGACGGTGGCGGTGGCGGTGGCTGCGCAGGGCGCTGGTCCCCAGGCGGGCTGGGGCAGGTCGTCGATGCGCAGCGCGCATGACAGGGGATCACCCTCGGGATCCCTGGCGCTCCAGGTCACGGTGGCGGTGAGCGGGACGAGCCCCTCGAGGGGCTCGGCGGTGAGGCCGAGGATGGCGGGGGCCTGGTTCGCGGGACCCGCGTCGACCTCCGCGTCGGGGCCCGTCGCGTCCGCGGTGCCGGTGTCCGGAGCCTCGATCTCAGCGTCGTGCAGGCCATCCTGCCCTGCGTCGACCTCCGCGTCGGGCGCGAGACTGGCGTCGCCGCAGGCGATGAGTACGAGCGCGAAAAGCGGCCAAATGGTCCGCGGCCCGTCGGGCCTGGGCGAGCGTCGTCGCGCCCTCGTCGGCCCGCGTCCCATGCAGGGACTATGCGCCCGTGTCTCGCCTCGCGTCACGTCCACTGCGCACTCGGCGCTCGTGGGGTCGAGTAAGTGGCCATGGCACAGGTTCTGCTGTAGGCAGGCGCCATGAAGATCACCATCTCCATCTCCCAGTTGTTTGCCGCGATGGCGCTGACCGCCGGCCTCGCCCTGGCGGGCTGCGGCTCCGCCGGCACCTGCAGCGGCAACGACTGCGCCTGCGCCGACGGCGAGGACTGCAGCTTCACCTGCAGCGATGGCACCTGCTCGCAGAGCTGCGGCGCGGGGTCCACCTGTGACCTGTCCTGCACGGGCGGCACCTGCAGCCAGTACTGCGACCCCAGCGCCACGAGCTGCACCATCGCCTGCGAGGGCGGCAGCTGCACCCAGGCCTGCAACGGCAACGCGAACTGCACCGCCACCTGCGCCGGCGCTGGCTGCACCAGCGACACCTGATCGAGACCACCCCCCGCGCAACTTCCGCCCCGGCCTCGGGTTGAGGCCGGGGATGAGAACGTCCCCGCGCCTCCTCCCGGCCACGCTCCTGTTGTTCGCCTGCGAGGCCAGCCCCACCGCCTCAGGCCCCGACCCCTCTCAGCAGGAGCCCGTCACCGCGGCCGCGGCGACCTGCGCCGACCGGAGCGCGCTCCGGAACCCGTACTTCGGCGACCTCCACGTCCACACCAGCTACTCCTTCGACGCGTACATCTTCGAGACCCGGAACGCGCCGGCCGAGGCCTACGCCTTCGCCCGCGGGGCCGAGGTGGGGCTGGCGCCGCTCGACGCGAGCGGTCAGCCCACCCGCTTCACCCACCTGGAGCGGCCCCTCGACTTCGCCGCCGCGACCGATCACTCCGAGTTCCTGGGTGAGGTGGACCTCTGCACCACGCCGAGCTCTCCGGTCTACGACTCGCTGACCTGCCGCACCTACCGGAGCGGCAACGCGGGCTTCGCGCTCTTCGGCCTGGACCTGACCCAAGCCTCGCCCACGCGCCTGCCGATCTGCCAGGACACCGACTGCGGGGCCGCCACCCGCACGGTCTGGGAGCGCGTGCAGGACGCGGCGGCCGACGCCGATGATCCGTGCAACTTCACCTCCTTCGTGGCCTACGAGTGGACCGGCACCACCGGCGGCTCGAACCTCCACCGCAACGTGGTGTTCCGGGGCGATCAGGTCCCCGCCCAGCCGGTGAGCTACTACGAGGCCCCGACCAAGGAGGGGCTGTGGACCCAACTCGACACCCTCTGCCTCAGCGGGACCCCGGGCTGCGACGTGCTCGCCATCCCCCACAACTCGAACCTCTCGAACGGGAACATGTTCCTGCCCGAGACCTCGGACGGCACCCCCCTCACCGCGGCGGACGCCGCGTTCCGGGCCGAGATGGAGCCCCTGGTGGAGCTGATGCAGCACAAGGGCGACTCGGAGTGCAAGTTCACCTTCACCAACCGCGACGAGGAGTGTCGCTTCGAGAAGGTCGGCGACCCCAACGCGGTGGCCGACGCCGGCTTCGTGCGGGAGGCCCTGAAGAACGGCCTCGCCACCGAGGACCAGCTCGGCGCCAACCCCTTCCGCTTCGGGTTCATCGGCAGCACCGACACCCACAACGGCACCCCGGGCATGACCGAGGAGGCCCGCTGGCCCGGCCACGGCGGCAACCAGGACGCCGCGCCCGAGGATCGGGTCGGGGCGCTGGACTTCGGCCCCGGCGGCCTCGCGGTGGTGTGGGCAGAGGAGAACACCCGGGACGCCCTCTTCGACGCGTTCCGGCGCCGCGAGACCTACGCCACCAGCGGCACCCGCATCACCCTGCGCTTCTTCGGCGGCTGGGCCTACCCCGAGACCCTCTGCAGCAGCGCAAGCCTGGTTGCGCAGGGCTACGCGGGCGGCGTGCCCATGGGGGGCGTGCTCCCGGCCAACCCCGGGAGCGGCCGGCCGCGCTTCGTGGTGCAGGCGGCCTGGGATCCGGGCACCGCGGACCACCCCGGCACCCGGCTCCAGCGGGTCCAGATCATCAAGGGTTGGGTCGACCGGCGCGGGCGCACCCACGAGCAGGTCTACGAGGTGGCGGGAGACGCGGCGAACGGGGCCAGCGTGGATCTCGCGACCTGCACCCCGCAGGGCCCGGGGCAGCGCCGCCTCTGCGCGGTCTGGGAGGACCCGGACTTCTCGGCCGAGCAGCGCGCCTTCTACTACGCCCGAGTGCTCGAGAACCCGTCCTGTCGCTGGAGCACGTATGAGTGCATCGACGCGCAGGTGGACTGCGCGGACCCCGCCGCGGTGCCCGAGGCCTTCGCCTACTGCTGCGACGGCAGCGCGCCCCTCACCCAGCAGGAGCGGGCCACCAGCTCGCCGATCTGGTACCAGCCATGAGGTGGCGGGGTCTGCAGGACATCCTGCTCCGCTCGCCGGTCACCTGGCTGGCCCTGGGCGCGGTGGCGGCGCGCCTCGTGGGGATGCCGCTCTGGGACCCCCCGGCCCCGGACGCGCGCCGGGTGGAGGTCACCGAGGCCTTCGTGGACGGGCTCGCCTGGCTCCAGGGCGAGCGCACCGGCCACACCCCCGACGCGGCGGAGCGCGTGGCCCTCGCGCAGGGCTATGCGGAGGAGGAGGTGCTCTTCCGTGAGGCCCTCGCCCTCGGCCTCGAGCGGGGGGACACCATCATCCGGCGACGCTTGGTGCAGAAGATGCGCTTCCTGGTCGAGGACGCCACCCCGCTCGGCGACCCCACCCCCGAGGCGCTGGCCCGGGTGGTGACCGAGAACCCGCGGGCGTTCCAGGGCGAGGTCGCCGCGCGCTTCGTGCAGGTGGTCCTGCCCGCGGACGCGAGCACGGAGGAAGTGCAGGCGGTGTTGCGGAGCGCCCGGGCCGGGGCGCCCGAGGACGCCGCGGGCCTGGGCGTGGCGCTCCCCACCCCCGACCCCGAGGGCGCGCTCCCCGTCTCCGTCATCGCGCGGCGCTACGGGGCCGAGGTGGCGGTGGCGGCGGAGGCCGGCCCGGTGGGGGAATGGCAGGATCCCTTGCGCGGACCCCACGGCTGGCACCTGCTCCACGTGCTCGAGCGGCACGAGGCGCCCGCGCCGGACCTGGCCGACCCCCGGGTGGCGAAGAAGGCGGAGGCCCTGTGGCGGGAGGGGCGGCGCGGGGCGGTGAACCGCGAGGCGATCCAGCGCCTCATGGCCCGCTACCAGGTGGTGCTCCCTGGGCCGGCGGCGGTGGCCACGGCGGAGGTGTCGCGGTGAGGCCGCTGCTCGTCGCGCTCCTCATCCTGGCGCCGGCCTCCGCCCTGGCCCACGGGCTCGCCCCCGCGCGCCTCGAGCTGGAGGAGGGCGCAGCAGGCCACTTTCGCGTCTTCCTCAAGATCCCCGGGGCGGGCGAGGCTGCGCGGGAGGCGCCGGTGGAGCCCCGCTGGCCCGCCCACTGCGTGGCGTCCCGGCCCACCGTGTACTCAGCGCCGGATCACGTTGCCCTGGACTTCGAGCTGGAGTGCGGCGCGGAGGGGCTCACCGGCCACCGGGTGACCCTGACCGGCCTCGCGCCGCGACAGATCGACGCCCTGGTCGCGGTGACCCGCGTCGACGGCGAGGCTCTGCAGTTCGTCTTGCGCCCGGCGGAGCCCGGCTTCGTGCTCCCGCCGCGGCTCACCGTGGCCACGGTGGCCAAGACCGGTCTCCTCGCCGCCCTGCGCGCGGGCGGCGCAGGAGGGCTGGCGCTCTGGCTCGCCATGGCGGTGCTCCTCGGAGCCACCTTCACCCGAACCCCGGCGAGGCGGGCCGCACCCTGGGTGGTGCTCGGCGCCGCGCTGGGGGG
This sequence comes from Deltaproteobacteria bacterium, assembly GCA_020632995.1. Lineage (GTDB taxonomy): Bacteria > Myxococcota > Kuafuiibacteriia > Kuafuiibacteriales > Kuafuiibacteriaceae > JACKEN01. Next base: position 164,122 of record JACKEN010000002.1, read on the forward strand.
CCTGCTCCCGGGCGCGGCGGGCGCCGGCCTGGCGCTCGCGCTCCTGGTGGCGGTGGGGCTCGGCCCGCGCCCCGCGTGGGCTGGACCATGGCAAGCTGGGTTGACCGCGGCGCTGGTGTCGCTCGTCCCCACGGCGCTCGCGCTCCCCCCCGAGCACCTCCGGCTGGGTCAGGCTGCGCTCTCCCTCGGGGCCTTCGCCCTCGCCGCGGCCGGTGTTGTGGCGGGCGCCCTGCGCCCCCAGCTCGCCCTCAGAGGTTGGCCCACGAGCCGACCATGACGTAGATCGAGCGCGAGCGGAGCGGGGCCAGGACCGGCTCGAGCTCGTCCCCGAAGCCGGCGACCTGACCCCAACCCTCGGCGTAGACGACGCTCACCCAGGTCTCCACCGTCTCGCCCTTCCACCCGCCGCCCAGCGTCCCGGAGATCCGGTTCACCTGGTCCGCGGCGTTCTCCAACACGTCGGCGTCGGGGCTGCTGGACAGATCGGTGAACACGCCGGCCTGGACGCGGAGCTTGTCGGAGAGCCTGTACTGCACGCCCAGGTTGCCGTTGACGGTGGTCCGGAGCCGGAACGCCTCCGAGACGTCGATGGCCCGCGCGGGGTCGTCGACGGTGCGGCCCGGCACCTCGGGGGGCAGGGTCCGCTCCCCGTTGGGGCCCGCAATGGTGACCACCTCGCCCTGGGCAAGGTGCAGGCGGACGTCGGCCGCGACGCGCCACCGCTCGCTCGGGGCCCAGGTCACGCCGAGGCCGAAGCGCCAGGGCACGCGGAACTCCTGCTTCGGGTTCTTCACCTCGACCCGGTCGATGAAGGAGGCGCCGTCGATGACCTGGCTGTTGATGGCCAGGAGCGAGCCCGAGGAGCCCACCGTGTACATGGGGGATCGGACGGTGAGCCCGAACCCGAGCGACTCGAGGGGTGACCACTGCAAGCCGACTTGCCCACCGAGGGAGCCCACCACGAGCTCGGTGTGTCGCGAGCTCGCCACGTCGAGCACCGGCTGGCCCTCCTGGCTGATGAAGAGGGTGGTGTTGTTCACCGCGTCCCGGAGCAGCACCGCCCCGGTGGGCCCGGCCCCGAGGCAGAGGCGCTCGGCGCAGGCGCCCCACGCGGCGCCGAGCCAGAAGGTCTGGTTGCGGGCGGTCTGCCGGGCCTGGATGTCGAGCTCGACCCCCTCGGCCCGGGTCTCGAGGGCGCCCTGGAACTGGGCGTAGTCGGGCACGATGACGGACAGGCCGATGCCGTGGTGGAGCGGGCCCAACGCGCCGAGCGGCTGCACGTACTCCACGCTCGCGGGGAACACGTCCAAGGTGGTGGTCGCCACGTCGCCCACGACATACCCATCGCCCAGGGAACCATCCACCAGGCGAGCGGACTCGCGGGTGAGGCCGTAGGCGCTGAGGCTGGCCGACAGCCCGGTCTGCTTCGCGGCCCCCACGCCGGCCGGGTTGAACCAGGGCGTCTCGCCGTCGGCGATGCCGGCGCCGCCCATGCCGGCCTGCCGCGCCCCCACCGGGTAGCGCTCGGGGTTGCCGGGCCGGGCGTGGGCCGAGGCGGCCAGCGCCGTGACGAGGAGGGCGTGAGCGAGCAGGGGCAGCGCGCGCATGCCGGGGCAGAGTGGGGGGCCCGCGGACCGGCGTCAACGCGTCACGCGGTGTAGATGTCGGGGCGCCGATCGCGGACCAGGTTCCAGCCGGAGCCGTCGGTGCTGCTGATCACGTCGAGGTCGACGTCGGCCCAGATCATGTTCGGCAGGTCACGTTGCGAAGACACCCGCCCGTCGGGGCCGGCCACGTGGCTCCGCCCGAAGTAGTGCACCCCGAAGGGCGGCTCCACCCCGAGGCGGTTGCTCCCCACGATGAAGACGCGGTGGCGCATCGCGTCCACCTCGAACTCCCGCTCCCAGAAGTGCTCGGACTTGTCGCCGAAGGTGATGGCGGGGGAGAAGATCAGCTCCGCCCCGCCCGCGACGAGCGAGCGCATCACCCCCTCGAAGTGCCGGTCGTAGCAGATCGCCACCCCGACGCGGCCCACCTTGGTCTCGAACACCGGGAAGTACGGGGTCAGCGAGTCGTCGGCCGCCCCGTAGTAGAAGCGCTCCCGGAACTGGTTCTTCTCGTTCGCGCCGTGGGGGATGTGGGTCTTCCGGTAGCGGCCAAGCACCCGGCCGTCGGCGTCGATGACCACCGCGGTGTTGTAGCGTCGGCCGTTGCTCGCGTCGTGCTCGAACAGCGGCGCAACCAGCACCATCCGGAGCTCGGCCGCGAGCTTCGCAAGTCGGGTTGCGGTGGGGCCGGTGAGCGCGTCCTCGGCCAGGCCCAGCCACATCGGATCCTCGACCGTGGCGAAGTAGGGGGCGGTGAAGAGCTCGCCGAAGCTCATCGCGCGCACCCCGATCGCCGCCGCCTGGCGGGCCAGGGCCTCGTGGTGGTCGAGGTTGGCGTCACGGATCTCGTCCATGCGCCCGGCGAGGCGGGGGAGGTCCTCGATGCGCTCCGGCATGTCGCCGAACGCGTTCTTCGTCTCGGTGGCGGCCACCCGCAGGACGCGGCTCAATCGTCCCTCCGGGGCGCCTTCCACACCGGGAGCTGGAAGCCGTCGGCGAGGGGCAGGGCCTTCACCCGAGCGAGCACGTCGCCTTCGAGGACCTCGTCGAACTCGAGGCCCACCAGGCCGTCGCTGTCGGCGCGGCGCACGGTGCCGGTGATCGCGTAGGCGGACACCGCGTCCACCATCACCATGAGGAGGTCCCCCAGCTGCACCTGGAGATCGGCGGGGAGAACCAGACCCATCCCGTGCTGGGACACGTCCTGCACCACGCCGAGGACGGTGTCCGGCCCCAGGTGCACCTCCGCGGTAGCCCCCAAGAGGTGCCGGCGCGAGCGCCGTTGGTCCGAGCTGCCCATGGAAGACGAGGCTATCCGCTCGCCGACCGGCGAACAATGTCTGTTCTCGCCTCGGAACACCCGAGCCCGTAAGGTGGGCGCGCCTTGTCGGCGGTGGAGACATTCCCGACGCGCTTCGGGCCCTTCGTGCTCCTGCGCAAGTTGGGCGCGGGCGGGATGGGCTCGGCGTACCTGGCGCGCCACGGGGAGGTGGACGCGCTCCTCGTGCTGAAGCGCCTGCACCCGGAGCTGGTGCGCGACGAGACCATCTTCAAGCGCTTCGTGCACGAGGCGGAGGTCGCGGCGCACGTGCGCCACCCCAACGTCGCGGCGGTGGTGGCGATGGGCACGGTGGATGGTGAACCGTTCCTCGCCACCGAGTACGTCTTCGGCATCCCGGCGAGCCAGGTGGTGGAGCGGGTGCAGCAGTCCCTGGTCGATCCGCTCCCCCTGCCGGTCGCCCTGACGCTGGCGGTGGATCTGCTCGCTGGGCTGGACGCCGTCCACAACGCCTGCCACCGCGAGACCGGCGCTCACCTGGGGTTGATCCACCGGGACATCGGCGCGCGGAACGTGCTCGTGGGCTTCGACGGGCGGGTGAAGATCATCGACCTCGGGCTCGGCAAGTCGGTGCTCTCGGACTGGCAGACCGCGTCCCAGGTGCTCGCCGGCTCGCCCGACTACATGGCGCCCGAGCAGGCCATGGGCGGCCGGGTGGACGCCCGGGCCGACGTGTACGCGGCTGCGGTGACGATCTGGGAGCTCCTCGCCGGGAGGAAGCGCATCCGGGCCGACTCGGTGGCGGAGCGGGTGCAGCTCGCGGTGGCGGCCCAGCCCGAGCCGCTCCTCACCCACCGGCCGGACGCCTCGCCCCGGCTCGAGGCGATCCTGAAGCAGGGCATGTGGCCGGACGCCGAGCTCCGGACCCCCACCGCCGCCCTCCTGAGGCGGACCCTGGAGGAGGAGCGCCGCGCCCTCGGGACGCGGGCCCGCCGGGAGGACGTGGCGGCCTGGCTGGCCGCGGGCTGCGCGACGATCATCGCCCGGGAGCGCCGGCACCTCGAGGACGCCCACGCCCTGGAGCGCCGGGCCCTGCGCCCGGTCCGGGCCGAGACCCGCTTCTTCGTGCAGGAGGCCCTCGACAAGGATCCCTACGCTGCCTACACCGAGCCCGATCCCGAGCTCCCGCAGCACCACGAGACGGGGGTGCGGGCGGCGCTCGAGGCCCTGGCCGAGAGCGAGGCGGCGGCGGCCCTGGCCGGCCTCGTGGACCCCGAGCGGGTGCGGCGGGAGGGCTGGCCGGCCCGCCTGCGCCTGGCCGCGGTGGTGCTCGGGTGCGTGATCGCGGTGGCGGGGCTCACCGCGTGGCTCCTGACCCCGTCCCAGCCCGACGTGCAGGTGGAGGGGCTCCCGCCTCCGGTGGCCCAGCCGGATCCCCCGCCGGTGGCCCCGCCCCCGGTGGTGGTCGAGGCGCCCGACCCGCCGCCGGAGGACACCCCGGCCCTGGACGTGGACCCGGGCCCGGATGACGACCCGGAGCCGGTGGCGACCCCCGCCCCGCCGCGACCAAGGGCCACCCCGGGGGTGGGCCGGGACGTGGTCCAGCGCCGGCGGCAGCTGGTGGAGCGGCTCCGGCAGCTCCGGCGGGCCCGGTTCGAGATCGCGTTCCAGCGCAAGCTCACCCAGCTGAGCGCCCGGCTGAGCAGCGCCCGCTCCCACCGCGCCCTGGACGAGATCGAGGCCGAGCTGAAACGGTTGGAGGCGGGAGGCTGACCGCGGGCCCGGTCCGAGGTAGATGTGGAGCCAGGCCAGGCCCCCGAGGCCGGCCAGGGTTGCTTCTGTGAAGATGGAGTCCGCCGCCGTCGTGAACGCCCCCCCCGAGGTGGTGTTCCGCTTCTACCGGTGCCTGGACCACCTCCGCTTCGTCTGCACCCCGCGCCGTCAGGAGTGGTGCCCGAACACCGGCCTCACCCAGGAGGTCGGGCAGGAGTACGAGGTGCGGCTCCGGCAGGGGCGCCACGAGATCAAGCTGCGCTTTCGCACCGTCCGGTTGGTGCCCCACGCCATGGTCGAGGACGAGTTCCTGTCGTGGCCCCTGCGGGGGGCCCGGCGCACCCTGCGGATGACCCCCCAGGGCGACGGCGCCACCGAGGTGGTGGAGATCAACCACTGGGAGCCGCCGTGGTTCGCTCGGGCCGCGGTGAAGGAGCGCTCGGAGGAGCAGCAGCACCTCTTCGATCGCAAGCTCGACAACGCCAAGCGCATCATCGAGGCGGTGTATCAGGCCAGGGGCGCCGACGCGTTCCGGGAGGGGATCTTCGAGGACGCCTCCGCCCTGGGCATCGCACCGGTCGTCGCGCCCGGGGAGTGAGCGCTCCCCAAGATCCTGAACCGCCGCGGGTCCTCGTCGGTATAGCCGGCATGGCGCTGCGCTCGCGGTGGTGGCTCCTGGCGCTGTCGCTCGGCGCCTGCACCTTCCCGCCCCAGGGGAGCCCCGGTGACCGGGCCACCGACTGCCCGCCCGAGGATGACGCGTGCGCGTGCCCTCTGGACGAGGTGTGCAGCGCGGCCGCGCCCTACGGCCTGGCCTTCGTGGGCGCGGCGCTGGCGGAAGAGCTGCCGGTCCTGGGGAGCCCGGACTACCTGGACCGGGCGCTCGCGCACGCCCTCCGCCGGGACCCGGTGCGGACCTTCGCGGTGGGCGGGCTCCAGGACGTGCGCGTTGACCTGGTGCGGCGCGGCGCCCCGCAGGTCCCCTTCCCCCACCCCTTCGCCGTGGTGGCCGCCGATGGCTTCGCGGCGCTGGCGCTGACGCCGCCCACCGTCCGCCTTCGGGCCGCGGCCGCGGCCTCGAGCACCCTGCTGCGGGTGGAGACGAGCACGGCCACTCACGAGCTCCTGGACCGGCTCCCGGTGGAGGCGGCGGAGGTGGTGCGGGCAGAGGCCTCGGCCTACGGCTGGGTCGGGTCGGGTGCAGGCCCCACCGCGCTCCTGGCCGGGGTCCCGGGCTGGGTGGCCATCCGCCTCTTCGGGGGCGCGGACGAGCGGCTGGTGGATCAAGGGGCTCGCCTGCGTACTTCGACCACCGCGGCGCCCGGCGCGGGCTGGGACGTCTTCGCGGTGACCCCCGGCCTGGGCGGCGACCTGGCGGTGACGGTGGAGGCCGGCGGGCAGCAGCTCCCTGCCACCGTCGCGGTGGTCGAGCGCGCAGAGCGCGCGGTCTGGGTCGACCCGCGCACCGGCCGCGCGCCACAGCCGCAGCCCGCGGGGGCGCTCACCGTCTGCGTCTACCTCCAGGGCGAGGGCCGCGACCTCTCGGTGGCCGAGCTGCGCTTCAGCGCGCAGGAGCCGGTCCGCCTCGTGGACGTCTTCGAGCCCGAGGAGGCTGGCCTGCCCCCGGTGGCGCTCCCGCCGGGGTGCGTCACCGTGCAGCGCGCCACCCCCGGGCCGGCCACGGTGACGGTGGAGGCGGGCGCGTTCCGGGCGTCCGAGACCTTCCAGTTCCAGTGAGGCTACTCCCGGGTTGACGCCCCCGGGGCGCGCATCGGAAAGCGCGCATCATGGCGCGCGCGACGTACGATGTGGTTCTTCTCCCCGGCGACGGGGTCGGGGTGGAGGTGGCGGCCGAGGCCCGGCGGGTCCTCGACCGGGTGGCCTGGGACACCGACACCGAGCTCCGGATCAACGAGGTCCCCTGCGGGGGGCGCTACTACCTCGAGCACGGCCGGGACTGGCCCGAGGGCGCCGACGCGGTGTGCAAGGCGGCGGACCTCATCGTCTTGGGCGCGGTGGGCTGGCCGTCCCCCGACGGCCGCGGGCCGGTGACGATGAAGGACGGCAAGATGGCCGGCTACTCGGCGGTGATCGGGAACCGCACGAAGCTCGACCTGTACGCGAACGTGCGGCCGGTGAAGCTCTACCCCGGCGTGCAGCACAAGATCAGCGGGCACGCGCGCCAGGTGTGGCGGCCCGAGGACGTCGACATGGTGTTCCTGCGCGAGAACACCGAGGGCCTGTACTCCGGCTCGGGCGGGATCCTCGCCCCCGGCGGGGTGGCCCAGGTGGCCACCGACACCCGGGTCATCACCCGGCACGCCTCCGAGCGCATCATCAAGCTGGCCTACGAGATGGCGATGAAGCGCAACGGGGCGCCCAAGGACGGAAAGCGCAGGGTGACTTGCGTGGTGAAGAACAACGTCCTGTACGGGTGCAAGTTCTTCGTCGACGTGTTCCGCGAGATCGGGAAGGACTACCCCGACGTCGAGCAGGACATCGCGATCATCGACGCCTTCACCCAGTGGCTGATCATCCGCCCCGAGTTCTACGACGTCATCGTCACCACCAACATGTTCGGCGACATCATCACCGACCTCGCGTCGGTGCTGCAGGGCGGGATGGGCATGGCGGTGGGCTGCAACGTGGGTGACGCGCACGGGATGTTCGAGCCGATCCACGGCTCGGCCCCCGACATCGCGGGCCAGAACAAGGCCAACCCGATGGCGATGATCCTCGCCACCGCGGAGGGGCTCATGTGGCTGGGCGACAAGAAGGGCGACGCGGCGCTGGCCGAGGCGGGCCGCAAGGTGGAGGCCGCGGTGCGGAAGGTGATCGCGGAGGGGGAGGTGCTCCCCGCGGATCTCTCGGGCGACAAGCCCGGCGCGCCGACCTCCGCGGTGACCGACGCGGTGCTGGCCGCGATGGGCTGAGTCGGCCGTGATGATGCTGCCCGCGCTCGCCCTCGCGCTCCTCGCCGGGGCCACCGGCGAGGGCATCGTCACGTCGACCGTCACCTCGACCGCGCCCCGCACTCTCGCCCTCACCGTCAGCGGGGGCGTCTCCCTCGGCGTGTACGAGGCGGGCTTCCTGTACTACCTCGACGAGGCCCTGAAGCAGCGCCGCGATCAGCTCCGCGTCGAGCTCTTCACGGGGGCATCGGCGGGCAGCGCCAACGCGCTGATCTCGCTCATCGCCTCGTGCTCCGAGCCCAACCCCCTGCCTTCGAGCGGCCTCGGGTGGAAGACGTGGATGCCGCTCGGGTACCGCGAGCTGTTCGACGGGTCCAAGGTCACGGCGATCTCGGTGTTCCACACCGGGCCCATGGCCCGCGCCATGGACGAGGCGTGGACGGTGTGGACCCGCGGGCTGCCGGAAGGCTGCGATCGGGTGTTCGGGGTGAGCGTGACCCGGCTCGAGCGCTACCCGGTGCGCGTCAACGCAGACTTCACCGTGCCCCGGGTGGAGGAGAAGTTCGCGGTGCGCATCCAGGGGCGCGGGCCGGGGCGGCCGCCCCGCGTCACCAACTACGCCGATCCCTACACGCGCTTCGATCAGGTGCTGCTCAACCTCCTCCCCGACGAGGGCGACCTCGCCGCGAGCCGTCACAACTTCGAGCAGCTCCGCACCCTGCTGTTCGCCTCCGCCGCCTTCCCGCTCGCGTTCCCGCCGGTCCGCATCCCCCACTGCGTGCTGCGGCCCCTCGAGCCGGGCCAGCGCCCCGGCCCGGACCGCCTCTCCTGCCTCCAGCCGGAGCGCGACGACCTCTTCATCGACGGCGGGGTCTTCGACAACAGCCCGATGCGCTACGCGAACTCGCTCGCGCAACTCGGCTTGCGCAGGGGGCCGGACGGCGACCCCCGGTGGCGCGACCTCACCGAGGCGCCCGCCGCCGACCGGGCGCGCCGGGACCCGATCCAGCTCTACTACCTCGACCCCACCCGCTACGCCTTCCCGCGGGAGCGCAGCACCTCGGCGCGCGACGTGGACCGCGGCGACGGCCTCCTCGCGCTGGTCGGACACATGACGAGCGATCTCGTGGCCACCGCGCGGTCAAAGGAGCTCTACGCCCTGGTCCAGGAGAGCCCGGATCTCGGCGACCGGATGCGCCTGTCGATGGGCTACTTCCCGAAGGCGAGCGAGGAGCTCGGGGCCTTCCTCGGCTTCTTCGACCCCGAGTTCCGGCGCTTCGACTTCTATCTCGGCATGTACGACGCCTGGGCCCAGCTCGACCTCACCGAGGAGGTCCACCCCGGCGACGACCGGATGCAAGCGGAGTGGCGGCCCCTCGCGTGCCTCATCGGGTGGTTCTCGACCGGCCGAGAGGCGCTGCGTCGGCACTGTGAAGGGGAGGACCTCCGGAACTTCCGTATCCTCGTCCAGAGCAGCCTGGATCGCCTCTACGATGCCTGCCAGGGCGTCGACCCCCGCGAGCTCGACCCCCCGCACCCCCACTGCGCCCGCGCCGCCGCGGGGCTGCCGCCACCTCGGGTCGACGGGGTGGTGGAGGTTGACCTCGAGACGCGCCGCCGGGCCAAGGGGGAGTCGAAGTTCGACCACTTCATGCGGCTGCTCGACGCGTATCGGTTCGAGTTCGAGGACCTCGGGCTCGACGCGAGCCACGCCCACCTCGGGCGCGTGAAGATCCGCCGCAAGGCGCTGGGGATGATCACCGCGTTGTCGGAGGCCCAGCCGAGCACGGCGGATCGCGCGCTGCTCCTCACCGCGGGCCGGCAGCTCGTCAACACCATCGCCTACGAGCCGCCGAAGAACTGGGCCTACGTGATGCTCGGCACCGCGGTCGAGGTGGGGGCCTCGATTCTCCCCTTCGAGTGGGATCAGTCCTGGGCGCGCCTCAACCTCGCCCTCGACGTCAAGGACCTGACCACCCTCGTCAGCTCGAGCGATCCACGGACCCGCCTGACGTTGGCTCTTGGTGGGGAGCTGGAGCTCCTCTTCATCACCACCCCCACCTTCGCCCCGCAGATCGGGGCCCGGGTCGGCTATCAGTTCGGGACCCGGGACGCCTTCGGCGTGAAGACCTGCACGGAGGCTCGCGCCCTCGGTGAGAACCAGAACTGCAGCCAGGTCGTCCTCCAGAACTACTACTCGCTCGCGATCCTGGAGCGGTTCCGGGCCCAGCTCCTCCTCGAGCTCTACCCGCAGAGCTTCGCGTTCGCGAGCGAGCGCATCGACCTGCACCTCATGTTCGGCGTGCAGCTGTTCTGAACGCACCTTCGGACCTTCTCGGTGACCGAAGCGGTGCCGGCGGTGACGGGCTGACGCCACCTCACGGGGGCCGTGACCTGCGCTCACCACCGACGCCGGAGCCTGGTGTAAGCCCGGGTTGCGGTGCCACTCTCGACCAGTATGTCCAGCCGGCAGTGGCCCCTCATGGGCCTGGCGCTCCTCTCCCTCACCGCCTGTTCGGGGGCGGTCACCGGCCCCGCCGACGGGGTGCTGGTGGAGGCCAAGGTCGGCGGCACCCTGACCAGCGACGACGGCCTCGCCACCTTGGAGATCCCCGCTGGGGCCCTCTCCGGAGACACGCGGATCTCCATCCGCGCGGTGGCCGCGAGCGAGATCCCGGCCGAGCTGGCGGCGCTGGAGCCGGTAGGCCCGGTCTATGAGCTCCTGCCGGATGGGTTGACGCTGAGCGCCCCCGCGGTGTGGCGCGCGCCCCTGGACGCCGCCACGGTGAGCAGCCTGAGGGATCAAGACGGCTACGTCGCGCTGGGGGGCTACTCCTTCTCCACCACTCGGGGTCTCGAAGCCCTGCCGGGCCCCCAGCTCGAGTACGACCTCCGCGACGGCACCGGGACCTACAGCGCCCTGGTGGGCGGCTTCTCGCTGAAGGCCAAGACGCGACGCTGGGCGGGGGGCGAGCTGCGGGTGGTGGTGGACGCCGACCCGGACGAGGCCCCGGTGCACGAAGAGGAGTCCTTCGAGTTCCACGTCAAGAACGCCACCGAGCTCATGCTGCGCGGGCACCTCTCGCCTTCCAACTCGGGCATCAGCGGCGTCACCGAGGTGGCGCTCTCCAAGGACCTCGCCTTGATCGGGGGCCGGCGCAAGCTGGTGAATGTCCCCCGCTGGTGGTGCAAGGCGCCCGGCGCCGGCACCATCTCAGTGACCGCGAAGTTCAGCCCAGACCTGGTGGGCCCAGGGGAGAGCTGCGCGTGGGGCGAGGCGGTGCCCGCCGCGGTGTGGGGCGCGGGGCGCTCGTACTGCGCTGGCCCCGGCTTCGACCCCAAGACGCTCGGCTACGCGGCCGCCCGGGCGTTCGGGGTGCTGGTCTCCTTCACCTGGGACAAGACGTGCGTAGACGCCCTCCCCGGCTGCGAGACCTGCGAGACCTTCTGCGACCCCGATGAGACCGGCACCGCCGGCACCTGCCGCCCCGCAGGGAGCCTGGTGGAGGTCCGCACCGCCGCCGGTCAGGGCGTAGAGGGCACGGGTCTCAAGGTAGACACGGTGACCCTGGTGCAAGATGACCTGCCGGTGGCCCCCGTGGCGGTGGCGGGCGGGGTGGTGGACCCCGACCTCCCCTGGACCCCCGCAGACCTGCTGGCCGCCGCCGGCCAGTGCGACCCCCTGAGCGGCGTGGCGCCCCTGGTCGGCCCGAACCAGTTCGTGGTGGTGCGCTTCGATCAGCCCTTCGCCGCCGGCACCCAGGTCCAGGTGGACACCCTGGGCTGCCCCGGAGACCCCACCTCACCCCCGCCGGTGGTGTCGGTGGACCGCGGGCAGGGCCTGGAGCCCCTGGAGGACCAGGGTGACGGCCTCTACGGCTTGCCGGCGAACAACAACAACAACAACAACAACAACAACAACAACAACGGCAATCTGTGTTGCATCGCGATCATCAAGACCGAGGATCCACCCCGGCGCTTCAAGCGCCGAGAGCAGCACAACAGCGACGGGAGCCTACGGCGAGTGTCATGCGAGCAGGAAGATGGCACCGGCGCTCCCACCACCTTGCGCCTGGGGCAGATGGACGCCTATGTCTCCTCCCCCGACGCCTTCACTGGCGAGGCTCGTCTCACCTTCCAGCTCACCGCCACCTCCACCCCGAGCTACCGCATCGTGCAACTGGACCTGCAGCCCCCGGAGGGCGAGGTGGAGCAGGACATCGCCCTCGGTACCCGTGTCATCTCAATGCCTCGGGACGCGCCGCACCGCCTGATCGCCGCCCTCCAGGCCCGGGTGACGGCGGGCATCCCGGATCCTCGTGACCCGGACCGGTGCCCGGTGGGCACCACCGACTACCGGGTGGAGCTGGAGGTCTACGAGGCCGGAATGCCGAGCCCCTCGAAGGTGGAGATCCTGGAGGGCTCGGTGGTCATCACCCAGGGGCCCGACCTGTAGCCCCTGGGGTGGTGCCGCATTCGCGGTGCGGACCACTGCAGAGACACACTCAGCAGATCGCGCCGCCGGCCAGCTCGAGATCCTTTCGGCGGGCAAGCGCGGTCGCGATCACCACCTCCAGGCCTCGGGCCTGGCTCGCGAGATCGAGGCTCGGAGCGCCCGGGCGCTGCTCGGGCAAGAGCGGCACGTGGATGAACCCGCCCCGCACCCCGGGGCGGCGGGCGAGGCTCCGCATCAGGGTGTAGAAGACGTGGTTGCACAGGAACGTGCCCGCGGTCTGCGAGACCTCCGCCGGCAAGCCAGCCTGCCGAAGCGCAGCCATGGTGGCCTTGATGGGCAGGGTCGACCAGTACGCCACCGGCCCGCGGGGCGCGATCGGCTCGTCGATCGGCTGGGCCCCCGCGTTGTCGGGGATGCGGGCGTCGTCGACGTTGATCGCCACCCGCTCCACGCTCAGCGCGGCGCGGCCGTCAGCCTGGCCCACCAGCACCACCACCTCGGGGGCGTGGGCCCGGAGCGCGGCGCGGAGCACGCCGTCGGCCTCGGCGAAGACGCAGGGGAGCTGCCCGCGGACGAGGTGGGCCCCTCGGGGCAGGTGCGCGGGATCCACCGCCTGCACCGCCTCCCAGGAGGCGTTGAGGGGCTGGCGATCGAAGGGCTCGAAGCCCATGAGGAGGACGGTGCGTCGGGGCATCGTGGCTGGGCAGGGTAGCGCGACCTGTCCCTGGGGTCAGGGGGGCGCTGTAAGTGTCGCGCGGAGGCGTCGCGCAGCGGTTCTTTCTCCCGCGATGATGAGGCAGAGTCGGCGCATGCGCGCCTCGCCCCTCATCGTCGCCCTGCTCCTGGTGGTGGCCGGATGCAAGACCGCGTCGGCGCCCCGCGGTGACGCGCCCCAGGCCGCCCCGGCCCCCGTACCCACGCAGGCGCCCGCGTCGGCCGCGTCCGAGGGCGAGGGGTCGACCTGGACCATGCCGGTGGAGGTCATCGAGGAGCGCCTCCGCTTCTCCTACGACGCCGAGGGGCGGCGGGTCGTGCAACGCAACCTGCGCTACCGGATCCTCCGCATGGAGGACCTCGAGGACTGGGCCCAGGTGTTCGCCTTCTATCGCACCGGCCACCAGGCCCGGCCGGAGATCGAGGCCACCGTGCGCACCTCCGACGGCCGGGTCGAGACGCTCGACCCGAGCACGATCGGCGAGTCCGCCGCGGGCTCGGATCCGGAGCTCCTCGACGACGGGCGCATCCTGCGCGCGCCGCTCCCCGCGCTGAGCAAGGGGGCGGAGGTCAGCTACCAGGTCACGATCCGCGACGTGTCGCCGTTCTTCTCCGCCGGCACGGTCGAGACCGTGAACCTCGGCTTCTGGAAGCAGGCGGTGCCGGTCGAGGTCACGGTGGAGCTGCCGGTCGGCGCGCCCTTCGCCTACCACCAGCACGGGGTCGCGGTGGCGCCGATGGAGCGCGAGGCCGAGGGTCGGCGCACCATCACCTTCCGCTATGTGCCCGCGCCCACGGTGACGGAGCGGCCCTGGCTCCTGCCGGCGGAGCAGGCCCGCGGGCCGGAGCTCGCGTTCGCCACCGGGGCCTCGTGGGCCGAGGTGGCGCGGCGCTACGCGGCCGAGGTGGAGCCGCTGATCGCGGGGGCGGACGGCACGGTGGGGCCCCAGCTCCCCGCGGGCGCGCCGCGGGACGAGGTGGTGCGGGCGCTGGTCGCGTGGCTGCACGCGCAGGTGCGCTACACCGGGCTCGAGTTCGGGCGGGGGGCGATCATCCCGCGCGCGCCGGCCGAGACCCTGAAGCGGGGCTACGGTGACTGCAAGGACAAGTCGGTGCTCCTCGCCGCGATGCTGCGCGCCCGTGGCATCCCGGCCCACGTGGCCCTGGTGCGCTCCGGCGACGACCCCGACGTGCTGCCCGAGCTCCCCGGCGTCGACGCCTTCAACCACATGGTGGTCCGGATCCCGGGCGACGCGCCGCTGTGGGTCGACGCCACCGCGGAGCGCGCCTCGGTGGGGAGCATGCCGCCGTCGGTGCAAGGCAGGTTGTCGCTGGTGGTGCGGCCGGACGTCACCGCGCTCGAGCAGGTGCCCTACAACGCCCCGGGCACGGATCGCTACCTGGAGCGGCGGGTGATGCACCTGACCCTCGGGGGGCCGGGCCGGGTGGCGGAGCACACCGAGGCCCGCGGGGTCCTCGCCGAGCGCATCCGGCGCAACCTGCTCGGGGTGGGGCAGGCCGAGATGGAGGAGAAGCTCGCGGCCTACATGAAGGGCGCCTACGGGGCCGAGCGGCTGAGCAAGATCGGCGTAGAGGGGCGGGGCGCCGACGCGGAGGTCTTCGAGCTGGACCTGTCGGCCGACGCGGCCGACGTCGGCCAGGTGATGACCACCCAGCACGAGCTGACCCTGGGGGCGGGGCCGCTCTTCGATTGGCTGCCCCATATCCTGAAGGTGAGCGACGACGAGGGGCCGATGTCGGAGCAGCTGGACGCGCGCACCGAGCCCCTGGCGCTCCCGGTGACCTATCAGGCCGAGCTGATCTACGAGGTCCACCCGCCGCCCGGGTACGTGCTGCGCGCGGTCCCGCGCGATCGCTCGGTCGCGCTCGGCGCGGGGAGCACCTTCACCGCCAGGTTCGAAGAACGGGCGGACGGGGTCGTGCAGGTCGACTTTCACTTCGACACCGGGGCGCGGGTCCGCAGCGCGGCCGAGGCGCGGGCGCTGGTCGCGGGCCTGAAGAAGGCCATGAAGTCACCGGCGGGCGCGCTCGTCTTCGAGCACAAGGGCGCGCGCCTCATGGCGGGGGGCAAGGACCTGGAGGGGCTGGCGGAGTTCCAGGCCCAGGCCACGCAGCACCCGGACAGCGCCTTTCACCGGGTCGAGCTGGCCGCCGCCCTGGTGAAGCTGGGGCTTGGCTCGATGGCGCGGCAGGAGGTCGAGGCGGCGGTGGCGCTTGCGCCCGAGAGCGCCGAGATCCGGCACCGGGCGGGCTGGGTGTTCGCCCACGACCTGTTCGGCACGCTGTACGGGGTTGGCTTCGCGCCGGTGGTGGCCGAGCAGCATTATCGCGCCGCGCTGGACGTCAAGCCAGACGCGTACCAGACCCGCATCAACCTGGCGTTGATCTTGCGCCGCGACGAGCGGGGGGAGCTGTTCCTGAGCCGCGATCGGAGCCTCTTGGCGGCGAAGGAGTACGACCGGCTGCGCGACACCCCGAGGTGGGACGAGGTCGCGGGCGACCTCATGGTGTCGATGCTCGCCGGGGGGGACGCGGCGGGGGTGGAGGCGCTGCTGGAAGACCTGCCCCCCTCCGCGGATCGCGAGGCGATGCAGGTGCTGGTGGCGGCGCTCCAGCGGGGCGTCGAGGACGCGGTGTCCGAGGCGGAGGGCCGGAGCTGGGGAGGCGGGCGTCGCGAGGAGGTGCTCGAGATCGCGGGCGGCACCGCGGCCATGCTCCGCTACTACACCGAAGCGGAGGGGCTGTTGTCGCAGGCGGGCCGAGGCGCGAAGGACCCGGGGCGGTTCGAGCGCACCGCGGCGGTCTACGACAAGCTGAGCGCCGGCGTGCTCCTGTGGAACGACTTCCCCGAGGAGGTGCGGTTCCTCCGAGATGTCTTTTCCTACGCGGCGATGCACGCCGCGGAGCGCGTGGACTTTCCGGGGTGGCTGTCCATTCGGGCCAGCGATCCGCTCATGGACGAGTTCCTCACCGGCTTCGTGGCGGGGGTGCAGCACGCTCGGGGGCGCCTCGAGGACGCCGGCTACCCGTCGGTGGTGAGCGCAGACATCTCGTGGCTCGACACCCACTTCTTCACCTCGGGGAGCGAGGCGGTGGGCTACCGGGCCGAGATGGTCCGCGACGGCAAGCTCCAGTTCATCTGGTACCTGGTGCGAGAGGGGGAGCAGCTGCGGGTGCGTGCGTGCTCGCTCACCCCGGCGGAGCTCGGCCGGGAGGCCCTCTACCACCTGTCGAATGGGCGGATCGAGGCGGCGCGCACCTGGCTCGACTGGGCGCGCGCTGACGCGGTGGGGGACATGTGGACCCTCACGCAGGTCCGTCGCCGCTGGAAGCCCGAGGGCGAGGGCGAGGGCGAGCGCGGGCCGGCCGAGATCCGCGAGGCGGCGGCGCTCCTGTCGAGCCTGGGGCAGCGCGTGCCCAAGGACGCGCTGAAGGTGCTGAGGAAGATCTACCTGGAGGCCAAGCGCGATCGGCCCGAGATGTCGTCGGACTACGCCCGGATGCTCTTCCGCGGCCTGGTCCGCGCGGGGCAGGTGCAGGATGCCTTGCGCCTCCTGGCCGAGGAGCGGGAGCTGGAGCGGGACCTGTCGGTGGTCGAGGACCGCCTGGCGGTGCGGGAGACCGCGAAGGCGTGGGTCGAGCTGGAGCGGGACGCGCGGGCCGTGCTGGGGGCGGTGCCGTCCAACACCCATGCCCAGATGAGCCTCGTGCGGGCCGCCGCCCACACCGGGCGCCTGTCCGAAGCGCAGGACACCTTGCGAGAGATCGCCGACCGGCTGCCGAAGGAGGTCGGGCCGGCCTTCGCCCTGTTGTGGGCCGCGCTCCTCAGGGGGGCGGTGCAGCCCGAGGACCTCGCCCGGATCGCGCAACGCACCGAGGGGCCGGTCTTCCAGCGCGCCTACAACCAGGCCGAGGCGCTGGGCTATGCCGAGCTGGGGCGCCCCCGGGAGGCCATGAACGCGGTCCGGCGGCTGGCCCGGGTGCGGCTCGTGCCCGAGCTCGAGCCGGCGGATCGCTTCGTGTTCGGCCGGGTCCTCGAGGCGCTGGGGTACACCGAGGCGGCGCGGGCGGCCTACGAGGCCACCGGGGCAGACCCCGATGCCGACCTGCTCGCCCGCGACTACGCCCGGGCGCGGCTGGCCCGTCTGCCCGGAGGTCGGCCGAAGATCGGAGCGGGTAAGCACTGAGAGCCGAGCAACATGTGCGCTCCAGCACGCGATAACGCAGTGTGCCCATGGTCCTCGGTTTGACCGAGGGCTGATCAGGACCGGGATGGCCCACCATGGACGGGTGGACCGCCCTCGGGGAGGATTGATGCGGATGCGCTCTAGTCGGTGTTCTTTGCTCGCGGTCGGCCTCGGCCTCGTGTTCTTGGCGGGCTGCGAAGAGGAGCTCCTGACCCCGGTCTCCGGCTACGACCCGGAGGACTGCACCGACCCCAGCGGGGCCTGCGGTGAGGGCGGCTACCGCCTCGACGCGGGCGTCAACGAGACCGACTCGGGTGAGGTCTGGGACGCGGGCGAGGGCATCGACAGCGGGCTCCCCGAGGCGGACGCGGGCTCGGCCGACGCCGGGTTCGTCGACTCCGGCCCGCTCGACTCCGGGCTGCCGCCGAGCGAGTTCCTGAACGTCGCCGGCACCTGGCCGACCCAGTACGTGTTCGACATCTCGGACTACCTCTTCGGCATCTCCAACATCGCCGACGAGCTCGACTTCCTGGACCGGCTCCTCTCCGGCAACATCAGCACCGGCTTTCCGCCCCTCGACGCCCTGATCCAGGGGGTCGTCCAGCAGTACATCCCGGCCTGGGTGCGCGATCTCGTCGACATGCTCAACACCGCCGCCACCCTCTTCGAGGAGGTCGACGCGTTCGGGTCGATGAACGTGGGCCAGGACCTGCCGCTCGACCAGTGGGCCACCACCACCGCGCTCCACGCCTCCGAGACCTGGTCGATCATGTACGTGCGCCTGGTGGACCAGTGCCCCAACGGTCGCGCCACCACCACCCCGGTGCCGTTCCCGGAGTGCGCGCGGGTGCCGGTACCGATCATGAGCACCCCCACCCCGATCGGCTCCGGCACCAACGCCCCCGAGATGCAGGTCTACGTGAAGCCCTTCGACGGCACCCTGCAGGCGGGCCGGCCGACGGCGGACTTCGTGCTCCACAGCCGCGAGGTCGAGATGGAGCTCCAGAAGCTGGTGCTCATCGCCCTCAACGCCGCCACCCGCCTCATCACCAACGGGCAGTTCCAGACCCTGCAGGCGGCCTTGCAGAACGCGGCCGACTGCCCGGGGCTGGGCCTGCGCGCCTACAACTTCGCCCGGAACACCCTCGGCATGAGCCAGGCCCTGGCCCTGTTGGCCCAGACCACGGTCGAGGATCAGTGCAACGGGGTCATCCAGGGGGTGATCGACATGATCGGCGGCATCGGGGTGAGCTGGGACGCCTTCGAGTTCGATCAGGCCGGCCACGCGGTCGACCTGAACCCGCAGGACGGCCAGAACCGCGCCGACCAGCTGCAGCTCCTCACCGTGCCGGACAGCCTGGACGGGCGCTTCCGCTTCGCGCTCTCGTCCCACCTCGGCGGGGAGTGGGCCTCACCGCCCTAGGGGTCCCGGGCCGGCTCTACCGCCAGCCGGCCTCCAGGCGCGCCTTCAGCTTGTCCCGGCTCGCCTCGAGGTCCACCGGCTCCTTCACCGGGAAGAAGCGCCCGTGCTCGCCCTCCCGGGGCACCCGGAGCAGGGTCATCGGGAACGTCGCCTCACCCGCGGCGTCGTAGATCCCGCTCGCCTCGCAGGTGATCGACTCGAGCTGGAGCGCGGTGCGGCCGTCGACGCTCTTCTTCACCACGTGGCGCTCGAGCGGCACCTCGCGGTCGATCGCGGCGGCGCTGAACACCATGTTGTTGGTCGAGAAGTCCGGCAAGGTCTCTTGCGGGAAGCCGGGCGGGAAGCGGAAGCCCTCGACCAGCTGGCGGCGGCCGTCGACCACCGCGGGGGCGCCGCCCTTGTCCCAGGCCCCAGAGGCCGTCCGCTGCTTCAGGGTGATCTCCGCCGTCATCGGGCGCCCGCCCGCGAGGTGGTGACCCACGATCACCGGGTCGATGGTGGCGCCGAGGTTGTCGACGTTCGAGAAGAGCAGGTGCTCGACCCCGCGGCTCCGGAGCTGGCCGAGGACGCCGGAGCGCCGGATGGCCCGGAAGAAGTCGCCGTGGCCGGGGGCGTGGTAGCTGGGCGCGCCGTCGTCGCCGATGAAGAGCGAGCCGTCCTCGTTCATACGGATGGAGACCGACTGCTGGAAGAACAGCAGGTCGCCCTGGGCCAGGCCGAAGTCGCCCCGCGCCGCCGCGTGCTCCAGGGTGGAGGCGTGGGTGGCGAAGCTGTTCATCAGCACCAGCGGCACCGGGGCGCCGAAGCGGGCCCGGGCGTGCAAGGCGTCCTTCGCCTTGAGCGAGATGAAGGTCTCGCCGCCGTAGACCTCGACCACCCCCTTCACCACCCCGCCGAAGCGGGTGGCCATGCCGCCGTTCAGGACCACGTGGGCCACTCGGCCCGCCCTGAGCGCCTCCTCGCCCCGCGCGCGCAGCGGGGCCACTTCGCTCGCGGCGTAGTCCACGTCCACCACGTCGGCCACCGGCTCGATGTGGCCGGTGACCACGCTCGAGTCGGCGGTGAGCTCACCTCGGGCGATGCGGGCCTGGGCCTGGCGGAAGTAGGCCTCGTCGAAGTCGTGCTCGCGCAGGAAGTCCCAGTCCAGGCGCGGGTCGTCGAGTAGCTCCATGACCGCGCATCCGAACCGCGGCCGGGACCCAAGTCAACCGATGCGGCGCTGAATGTGGTCGGCCACCCGGTCCACGCGGAGGGCGGAGGCGGCGAGGAGGCGCTCCAGCTCGCGCTGGAAGCCGTCGTGGATCCCCGCCTCGCGGAGCGGGCGCAGGTCCCGCGCGGTGGCCACCAGGACCTCGGGATCCATGGTGTCGTCGAAGGCGACCACGAGCCGGTAGATGTCCCGCAGGCGCCGGAGCTCGGCGTTGGCCACCATCAGGAAGCGGAGGTCGCCCTTGCACTCCGGGAGGACGTTGGCCACCCCCGGCAGGAGCTCCTGGGTGAGGGGGCCGGGGAGCTGGGCCACCACCCGGAGCGCGAGCCAAAGCAGGTGGATCTCGCGCAAGCCGCCCGGCGCCTCCTTGAGGTTCATCCCGCGCGGGGGGAGCTCGCGCCGGGTGCGCAGCTCCGTCAACAGAGCTTGCACGAACTCGTCTGCGTTCACCCCGGTCACCAGGGCGCGCACCTGGCTGTGGAAGGCGCGGGCGACCGCGGGGTCGCCGAGGAAGAAGCGGGCCTCCAGGATCTCCGCCTCGTCGATGAAGGTCTCCTCGCCCCGGCGCAGCAGGTGGTGCACCAGCTCGGGGACGCTCACCACGTAGGCGTTGAACTGGCCGGTGAAGCGGTTGTGGGGGTGTAGCCCGCGCCGGGTCATCGCCGCGCTCACCCGCTGGAGCACCTTGCCGAAGAACTTCTTGAGGCCGCGGTCGTCCTCCTCGACCACCGCGAGGTAGTCGAAGTCGGCGCCGAAAGCCTCGCCGCGCCCGTAGCCGCCGGTGGCGAAGACCGCCACCTGGGAGCCGGGGCGGTAGTGCTCGAACATCACCGAGCGGTCCCGGACGTCGCGGAAGCACGCCTTGAAGAGCTCCCGCACGTACTGGTCGACGGCCGACGTGAGCTCGGTGTCGAGGTCGGCCGGGGCGCCCTCGAGCACCGCGATCAGGGCGCCGCGCAGGGCGGAGACGTCGAAGGAGTCGCCCAACAGCTCGATCTGCTCGGTGGGAACGTGCTCCTGGGCCGCCTCCGAGAGCACCTCGGTGCCCAGCTCCTTGAGGCGCCGGGAGTCGCCGAGGCGCGCGAGGAACTCGGGGGTGCGGGCGAGCACCCGCTGCGCGACGCGGCCCACGTAGTTGCTGCGGTGGTGGGCGAGGATCACCACCGAGCGGAGGGCGCGCACCACCCGCGCGATGCGCAAGGTATCTTCCGAGTGCTCGATGAGGTCGGCGAGCCGGGCGAGCATCCAGGGCGGGAAGGCGAGGGCGAGGCCGAACATCGCGTCGGCGGTGGTCTCGCCGTCGAGCCGGGTCACCACGCGCTCCCTGGCCTCGGCGTCCTCCGCCATCAGCGCGGTGAGGGCGTCCCAGAACGCGGCGGCCATCGGGCCGGCGGCGCCGGGGCGCGAGCTCTCCTCCTGCTCGCGCTGGGCGATGAAGGCGAGGAAGGTCACGAGGGCCGAGGCGCTGTCGCTCATCAGCGTGACGTAGCGCCGCGCCACGTCCTGGCGCTCCGCCTCGGTGAGGGCGAGGAGGTCCTCGAAGAAGCGCTGGCCGTTTCGCGGGTTGCCGGCCAACAGATCCACGACCTCGTCCCAGAACACGCTGTCGCGGTAGCGCTCCAGCGCCGCCAACAGGCGCAGCGCCAGGTTCTCGTGCTCGCCCGGCAGCTCCTTCTCGCGCTCGACGAGGCGCCGGAAGGTCGAGACGCGGGACAGGTGCAGGTCGATCTTGGCCGACAGGGTGGCCACCGCCCGCAACGCCCGGGCCCGGATCTCGCCGTACATCCGGTTGAGGCGATCCGCGGCGGTGCGGCGGGCGCTCTCCATCGCCCCCATCAGGACCGCGACCCGCGCGGTGGCGGACTCCACCTCGGGGTCGGCGAGGTCGAACTCGTCGCCGTGCGAGACGTAGAGGAACAGGAGGGCGCGCAGCACCTCGTTCTGGGCGAAGGCGTCGGAGAGCGCGAGGTAGGTGTCGGCCAGCGCCGGGTCCTTGTCGGCCAGCATCCTGAGGGCGTGGGGCGGGCGGGCCTCGTGCACGCCGTGCACCAGCCGCACCGCGGTGGTGGCGAGCTTGGCCGGCACGTAGATCTCGCGCTTCGGGCAGAGCAGGCCAGGTTTCGAGTTCGGCAAGATGTAATGCCGCAGCTCCACCATCACCGAGCGGAGGAAGGCCTCGTGCACCATCGGCTGCCCCTCGCCCTGGTAGTAGGCCTGGATCACCCGGTCCTGGAGCGACCGGGAGAGGTTGCGACTCCCGCACAGGTACTGCGAGCCCAACAGCTGCATCACCGAGACGATGCTGCGGGCGGGCCGGCGCAGGAGCTCCTCGTACTCCTCGATCGTCGCCCCCACCCGCGGGGTGGCGAGGTCCTCGGTCAAGTAGAGTTGCACCTTCGAGGCGTAGCGCAGGAACGTCTTCGAAACCCCCGCGAAGCCGCGGGTGAGCGCCTCCCGCGCGTCCTCGTTCCGGACCACGATCGCGAGGTCGACGTCCTCGTGGTCCACCAGGGCGCCCACGTTGAAGGCCACGTAGTCACGCTTCGTGAGCTCGGGGGCGTGGGTGGCCAGCGCCAGCTCGAGGAGCGCCGCCACCCACTCCCGGCGGGTGGCCTCCTGCTGCTCGTAGATCCGGTGGCAGGTGCGGATGCGGTGCTGCACGTCGCGCACGAAGGCGTTCCGCAGCAGCTCCCGCGACGCCTCGGCCTGGGTGCGCAGGTGGTGGTGCGCGAAGTAGGCGCCGACCAGCATCGGCTGCCGCACCCGGTGCACGCGCGCGTACTTGTCGACCGCCTTCATCGCCGCGGTGGGGCTCTCGGGCGCCTCGTCGAGGGGCGCCGCCCCCTGGCTCCAGGCCGAGGCCTCCATCAAGAGGCCCCGGTGCTTCCGGCTCGACTCGAGCATGCGCCGGGTGTGGTTCGCGAAGCGGGCGATCTCGCGGCCCAGCTTGCCGAAGCTGGGGTCGAAGGTGAGCGGGAGGTCCTCGGAGGGGAGGGTCACCGCGCGGCCTCCAGGAGGGTGATGCCCGAGACCTGCCGCCCGCTCTTCGCCCCGTCGCGGCGGTACGAGAAGAACATGGCGGCGTTGTCGAGGGTGCACCCGCCCACGGTGTCGATGGCGTCCCGCGGCAGGCCCGCTTGCACGAGGAGCCGCACCACCAGATCGACGAGGTCGAGGTGGCGCCGTCCGCGGGCGTTCACCACGGTCAGCGGCGCCTCGCCGAGGGCCTCGGCCGCCGCGTCCACCACCTCGTCGCCCACCTCGAAAGCGCCGAGGCCGATGGTGGGGCCGACCGCCGCCACCATGCGCGCCGGGTCGTGCCCGGCCGCGGCCAGGGCCTCGACCCCCGCCTTCACGATGCCGCTACAGGCCCCTCGCCAGCCGGCGTGGAGCGCGGCCACCGCGGTGGCCCGACCCGCCGCGTCGCGGGCCGCCACCAAGATCGGCGCGCAGTCCGCGGTGCGCACTCCCACCACCGGGCCCGGAGCGCTGGCCACCAGCCCGTCGGCCTGGGCCCCCGCCGCGTCCTCGGCCCGGACCACCCGGGCTCCGTGGACCTGGTCCACCATGATCAGGGCGTCGGGCGCCGCCCCCAGGGCCCGCGCGAAGCGCCGCCGGTTGGCGAGGACCGCGGCGTCGGCGGCGGGGCCGTCCGGCTCGGGCCCGCTCACCGAGACCCCCATGTGCCAGGTCGCGTAGGGGCCGGTGGAGGCGCCGCCCAGGCGGGTGCTGAACCCGTGGGCGAGCCCGGGCACCGCGGAGAGGCGCGGGCTCCTCAGCAGCATGGGCTAGGTGGTAGCAGCGCCCGGCCCGGCTCGAAAGGGCCGGCGTTCGCGGAAACCTGATCCCGATGCCTTGGAAAACCGTCGTTCGGGCGGCAAACCCCGCGTGTCTCCGGTTGGTACGCGTGATGCTTATCTCTACAGGACCATGCGACGTATCCTGACGCTCCCAGGCCTGCTCACTGTCGCCCTCATGGGCTGCTCCAGCGCCGATGGCCCCCCCGCGGGCGACCCTGGCGCGGACGTGGAAGTGCCCCTGAGCCCCGCCCAGCAGGCGGAGCTGACCCGGATCGAGGGTGAGCTCACCGCCACCCAGAACCTGACCCCCGAGGGCCTGCTCACCCGCTACGCCACCGCCCAGGTGTCCGCGGTGGACTACGACCCCAAGTCGGCCGCCCGCCTCGGGCTCATCCAGGACTCCGTCCTCGCCCTGAACACGGCCGAGGAGGGCGCCCTGGCCGCGAATGGCTTCGTGATCTCCGAGGCGAAGCGCTTCCCGAGCTTCCTGTACGGCTACGAGACCATCTACAACCAGGATCTGCCGGTCTACGTGAGCGCGGACTCCGTGCTCCACGCCGTGCACAGCTCCTACGACGAGATCCTGAAGACGCTGGAGCTCGTGTCCCTCGCCCCCGAGCTCGACGCCATGCTCACCGCCATGCGCGGCAAGCTGGCCTTCGGCGCGGCGGCCAGCCTGGGCGCCCAGGCCGAGGCGGACGCGGACCTCTACCTCGCGGTGGCGCAGTCCCTCTTGCGCGACACCCGCGAGGCGCCGGTGCGCGGCGCGTCCCAGAGCGACATCGACCAGTTCGTGGGCGCGGCCGACCAGGCCGAGGGCTGGCTCAACGTCAGCATGTTCGGCGTCCCGCGGGACATGGACTTCTCGCAGTTCGAGCCGCGGGGGCACTACACCGAGTCGAAGGAGCTCACCCAGTACTTCAAGGCCATGATGTGGCTCGGGCGCATCGACCTGCGCATCGTGGAGGCCCAGCCCGACCACTCCCAGGTCTTCCGCCGCCGCCAGCTCGAGGGCGCCTTCGCGCTGCGCAGCCTGATGGACGACGCGACCGTGACCCGCTGGGCCAAGATCGACGGCACCATCGAGGCCTTCGTGGGCGAGCCCGACAACATGACCCTGCCCCAGCTCGACGCCCTGTTGAAGGACCTCGGCCTCACCAGCCCGGACCAGCTCGGCACGTTGGACGACGACAAGATCGCGCAGGCCGTCTTGCAGGGTGGCTACGGCGCCCAGCGGATCAGCAGCCACATCATGATCAACGGCCTCGGCGAGCGCACCATGCCGCTGTCCTCCACCTTCCTCCTGCTGGGCCAGCGCTACGTGGTGGACAGCCACGTGTTCTCGAACCTGGTCTACGACCGCGTGCAGCGCGGCGAGGTGATGCGCATGATGCCGAACCCGGTGGACGTCGCCTTCGCCGCTCTCGGCAACGACCAGGCCGCCACGCTCCTGCAGGCTGAGCTGCAGCAGTACCGCTACGCGCCCGACCTGCACGCGATGCGCTACCTGGTGGACGAGCACGGCCAGGAGTTCTGGGGCGCGAACCTCTACAACCGCTGGCTCACCGCGCTGCGGGCGCTGTCGCCCACCGACGAGCTCGCCAACCCCGAGCAGGCGGGCCTGCCCCAGCTCATGGCCACCGAGGCCTGGGGCCGCCGCCTCATCAACACCCAGCTCGCCTCGTGGGCGGAGCTCCGCCACGACACCATCCTGTACGCGAAGCAGTCCTACACCGGCGGCACGAGCTGCGAGTTCCCCGACGCGTACGTGGAGCCGTACCCCGCCTTCTTCGCCGCCATCGTGGAGCTCGCCCAGCACGGCCGCCAGGTGGTGCAGAACCTCGACCTGAGCCGCAACCCGGCCATCCAGCAGTACATCGTGGCCTACTTCGACGAGCTCGAGACCACCGCCGGGATCCTCGGCGCGATGGCCGAGCAGCAGCGCATCGGCGCCGCCTTCACCGACGAGCAGATGGCGTTCATCAACCAGGCGGTGGTGGTGCAGCAGGGCTGCGGCTCGCCGGCCGGCGCCGAGGGCTGGTTCGCCCGCATGTACTACAACCCCGCGGCCGGCGCGGAGTGGGATCCCACCATCGCCGACGTCCACACCCAGCCCACCGACGAGGTCGGCACCCCGGTGGGCAAGGTGCTGCACGTGGGCACCGGCGGCCCGCGGGTGATGGTGGTGACACTCCCGACCTGCACCGGCGTGAACGCCTACGTCGGCCTGGTGTCCTCGTACTTCGAGCAGGTCACCGAGGGCTTCGACCGCCTCACCGACGAGCGGTGGGGGGCGCAGATCCAGACCACCCGCCCGGCGGACGTGAGCTGGATGCAGGACCTGGTGGTCCGGTAGCGCGGGTGCCGTGACGTCAGCCGTGGACGCTCCAGCCGAGCTCCTCCCAGGTGTCCGCACCGTCGATGTGACGCACACGTAGCCCGGCGATCACCGCGGGCTCCATCATCCGCGCGTTGATGCCCATCTTCGTCGCGCCCTCCTTCTCGACCGGCTCCCAGTGCGTGGTGCAGCCACAGGTCCGACAGGTGTGCAGCTCGAGGAAGCGATCGCCCCAGACGTAGGCGAGCGTCGCGCCCGGCTCCGACACGAGCTTCACCTGCTCGGGCCGGTAGTACGCCCACAGGCCGCCGATGCGGCGGCAGATGGAGCAGTTGCACTGCGTGAGCGTCTCTGGCGGCGCCGCGAGCTCGCAGCGGACGGCGCCGCAGTGGCAGGAGGTGGTGACCATGGCCCTTGATAGCGCGACGGTAGGCTGTGAGCGAGCATCGACGTCCACCGGGCGCCTGTCCCGAGGGACAGGATTGACTGGCCCTCCAGCGTCATCCAGCGTGTCGGCAACATGCGTCGCGGCGTCATCCTGCTTGTGCTGGCCCTCGCGGCCTGCAGCGAGGAGCAGCAGGTGTGCAGCGAGCTGCCGGCGTCCTCGCCCAGCCTCGTCTCCTGGAGGCAGTGGCAGGTCGATCCGCTTCGAGCAGACCCTGCGGGGCAGGCAGAGGGGCCCGCCACCGTCCGGCGGCTCGAGCCCTTCGAGCTCGTCTTCGACGCGGGGTGGAGCTGGAGCCTCGAGGTCGAGCCGCCGAGCATCCCCGTCGGAGCGCGTGTCTACGCGAAGGTGGAGGTCGGCGACCACGGTGGCGGCGCCCTGGCGGTCTGGGCCCTGTGCGAGGGCGGCGCTCCCGGCAACCTGGCTTTCGCTGCGTGGACGGGGTGGAAGTACACACGCCAGGGCTTCGGGGACGTCGGCTACGTCCTCGAGCCGTCCGATCGCCTCGTCTGCAGGGTGTGCAGCCAGACCCTCCGGGTAGTGGACTACCGCTTCTCGGGGACTGGCATCGAGTCTGGCCTGGCCGACGGCGGCACCTTCGGTCCCTACAGATTCACAGGCTACGCATGGGTCGAGGAGAGCCCTCCTCGAGGGGCTTGCTTCGACGTCGACCGAGGTCCCTTCCAGATCGGGCGCCTGGAGCGCGCCGACCTCGAGTTCGAGGTGGTCACCCCACCCATCGACTGCAGCGCGCTCGATCCGGGCGACTGCCCCGCCCACTCCGAGTGCTCCCTCTTCGGCGGCGACGGCGTCCCCATCACCTGCCAGCGCACCCTGGTCGGCTGCGAGCGGAAGGACCAGGACGCTTGTGTCACCGACCCCGGTTGCGTGTGGCGCGACGGCGCCGCGGGTGTCTCCGGGGTATGCAGGCAGGCCTGCACCACCCGGACATGGGGCTTTGGCTGCACCTACGAGACCCAGCGCTTCTGTCAGGCATTGGATGAGGTGGACGAGGCCTGCGCAGTCGGTGCGCCGGGGTTCTGTGAGCGCCGACCGGGAAACGACTGCTCGGAAGACCAGCCCGAGGTGTGCGCGTGTCAGCCCGGGTACGGGTGGGTGTTGGTCCCCGCCTGCGTGCGGGCAGAGTCGGGCTATGGCTTCGTCCGGACCGCCACCGCATGTGCGATGTAGGTCGCCCGCACGGTGACCTTGTGGGTCGGTGGTGCGATCAGGCTCCGCCGCACACCCCGGTGGTGGCCGAGAAGATCGGCGCGCACACCGCGGTGGCGGAGCCCATCATCTCCGCACAGGTGGGCTCCGTCGCCTCCGGGGTGGTGCTGCAGCCGATGGCGCACATCCCTCCGCCGGCCCCGTCGTCGACGCAGAAGCTGGGCTCCGGGCAGCGGGTCTCGTCCTCGCTGCAGTCGAGGCTCTGTCGGATCACCTGCCCGCTCGAGTCGTAGGTGGCCAGGTTCCAGGGAGAGGCCGACCGGTCGGCGCAGAACGTGAGTGAGTTCCCCACTTCGCTATAGGAGAACGGGCCGGCGCAGAACTGGCCGAGCCCATGGGTGCCAGGGCCCTCGCAGCTGTCTGGGAGGTTGTCGCAGGTGACCGAGCACAGTCCGACGAAGTCGCTCTCGGGCCCGTAGATCTCCGGAAAGGGGACGCACGTCTGCGGCAGCCCGCTCGGCCCGGCGGGGCGGCAGAGCTCGGTGGTGGTGTTGCACCGAGGTATGCAGGTTCCCTTGCCTTCGGGAACTCCGGGCGTGTGGATGCACCTCAGATTCGGGTGCGCGTCCGGCGCCGTATCGCAGCGGCTGGTCAGTCCGAGCTTCGTCGGCGTCCCTTTCCCGCAGAGTGCGCCCTGGCCGTACTTGCCGGTGGAGCAGATTCCCACCGGCTGTCCGTCGTAGTCGGCGAAGACGTCGGGGTTGCAGTAGGGGGTGGGGCCGCCGCAGTCAGAGTCGGTGTGGCAGAGGGCCAGGCAGACGCCCTCGTCTGGGTTCTGGTCTGTGAAGAACCCGGTCAGGCAAGCGCTCCAGGGGTCGCACCCGACGATCTCTCCAGGGGTATCGAGCTCGACATCGGGGAGCCGCGAGTCGAAGCTCCGGGCCAGTCCACAAGGCTCGTCGTACTGCGCGACGCGGTCCAAGCAGATCTTGGCCGCGCCCGACTCAGGGCCGAACCTGTGCCGCCGCACACCTGCCCAACCGCGCAGTCGGTGTTGGCGTTGCAGGGCCGGACGCAGGACTGGACCGGCCCGGTGAGCTCGGTACGGCCCGACTGCACGTCCCAGGGTACGCAGAGCAAGCCTGGTTGACAGGTGTCCTGGAGCAAGACCTCGTCGTCGATGCCGAGGCTGGAGGTGCACGCGCACCCTTCGGCGCCGGCGGGGCAGGGGCCCGGCGGCTCGCCCGAGTCTGGCACCTGCGTCACCCCGGCGTCGTTCGACAACCCCGCGTCCAGCCCGACTGGGATGGTGACCCCGGAGTCGGGCTCGGTCTCCTTCGGCAGGGGGTCCCCGCCGCGCTCACCACCCCCGCAGGCCGCGAGCGAGAGCGCACCTGCCCACAAGATCCTCACCACTATGTCGTTTCGCTTGCTCGAGTACACTTTCGTCCCCTCCGCGGCGCTGCGCACGGCCCCGTTGGCTCGCGACGCGGTCCGTCTGCGATCGACAGGCGACGAAGCAAGGCGCCGGCCAGCTCGAGCAGGTGAGGATCATTGGAGATTCGGCAGGCCGTCCGGGCTCGTCCGGCCGGACGTCCGGGACTCCAGAAGTGCTGGCCGGGGACCCAGGAATTGACGGCCAGACCAGCGTCGCCCAGCGTATAGCGACCGTGCGCCGAGTCGCCCTCCTGCTCACCCTGGCCGCCGCGGCCTGCGGCAATGGCAGCCGCGCGTCCAGCAGCGACCAGGGCTGCCCGGGGCTCCCGATCTTCCCGCCCATCCTGGTGTCGGTCTGGCCCACCGGCACCCTCCCCGAGGCAGAGGGGCCCGTCGAGGGGCCCGCCACCGTCCGTCAGCTCAGCCCCTTCGAGCTCGTCTTCGACCTGGGCTGGAGCTGGAGCATCGAGACGGTGCCGCCCAGCATCCCCATCGGCGCCCGCGTCTACGCGAGGGTGGAGCAGGGCGTCTACGGGCTGTCGAGCCGCGGGGGCGCCGTGACCGTCTGGGCCCTGCGGGACGACGGCACCGCAGGTGAGCTTGCGTTCGCGACCTGGGCGGGCTCGAAGTACTCGAGCCAGGACTTCGGGAGCGTTGCCTATAGCGTCGAGCCGTCGGACCGCGTGGCCTGCGGGCAGTGCGGCCAGACCCTCCGGGTGCAGCAGTACCGCTTCTTCGGGGGGCTCGACCCCTACACCTTCACCGGCTACGCCTGGGCCCAGGAGCGCGCTCCGGACCGCGTCTGCACCGACATCGACAACGGTCCGCCGCAGGCCGGGCGCCTCGAGCGCGCCGACCTCGCCTTCGAGGTGGTCACGCCCCCCATCGACTGCACCGCGCTCGACGCGGTCGAGTGCCCCGCCCACCCCGAGTGCTCCCTCTTCGGCGGCGACGGCGTCCCCATGACGTGCCAGCGGACCCTGGCTGGCTGCGAGCGCAAGGACGAAGCCGCCTGCGTCGCAGACACCACCTGCGTGTGGCGCGCCGGCGCTGCGGGCGTCCCCGGCGCGTGCAGGACGTCTTGCACCACCAGGCCGTGGCCCTACGGCTGCGACTACCAGCCCCTGCGCTTCTGCCAGGCCCTGGACGCGATGGACGAGGCCTGCTCACCCGACGCACCGGGGTTCTGTCAGCGCCGCCCGGAAGACGACTGCTCGGACGACGGGCTCGAGGTGTGCGCGTGCACTCGCGGGCAGGATTGGGCGCTGGCCTCCGCCTGCACCCGGGCGATCTCGGGCGCCGAGTTCGTCCGGACCGCCACCGCCTGCGAGATGTAGTCCCCTCAGAGGTTCAGGCGGCAGATGTAGCGCCCGGGGCTGGACTCGGTGCAGGCCAGGTTGCCGCAGCAGTCCCCCTCGCCCGGCTCGCAGGTCTCGCCCTCTTCGCGGCAGGTGCCGCCGTCGCTGCCGCCCGGGTCGGGGCGCGGGGGGACGATGCGGGTGGTCCACTGGGCGATGTGGTTCGAGGTGCTGAGGTCCTGGAAGGGGAGGGCGAAGGCGGGGTAGCTGCCGTCCTCGCCGCGGGCGAGGGCGTCGGGGTCGACCGCCGCCATCCACAGGAGCTGGCCGGTGCCGGTGGGGGCGCGCAAGCCGTATTGCCGACGGGACGAGAAGGTGAACCACATCAGGCGCCCGCTCCCGTCGCGGGCCTTGGCGTCCACGAAGGGGGCCCACTTCGGGTAGGTGTTGGTGAGGTCCTGCCGGCCCTCGTCCCTGACCCCGGGGGCGTTGGCGCGGGCGAGGGCGATGGGCGCGCCGCCGTCGGCCGAGACCGCCCACAGCTTCGCCACCGGGTCCGCGTCGCCGTCGCAGTCTCCGTTGTAGATGTCGCCGTTCGCGCAGATCGACTCGCAGTACACCAGCGCGCGGCCGTCGGGGGCGTAGGCGGGGTAGTAGCGGTTCTTGCCGTCCTCGGGCGGCACGAGGTCCACCGCGGCGCTCCAGCCGCCGCCGGCGAGGGCCGAGACGTAGGCGATGCCGCCGCGGCCAGGGCGCTGGGAGGTCTGGTGGTGGGTCACCTTGGTGAACGCGATGCGGTCCCCCACCGGCGACCAGTCGGGGTGGGTGGGCTCGACGCCGAGCGGGATGGTCTCGAGCACGTCGCCGGTGTCGCCGTTCCGGATGCGGAGGTTGGTGTCGGGCGGGTTGCCGTCGCCGAAGGCGCCCACGAAGCGGTCGGAGTCGGGGTGCCAGGACTGGAACTGCTCGCGCCGCGCGTCGTCCACCGCGGTGAGGGCGGCCTTGGCGCGGACGTCCACCACCGTGACCCGGCCGTCCCACTGGCCGTTCTGGCTCAGGCTCATGCGGCGCCCGTCGCGGGACACCGCGTGGCAGCCGTAGCAGCCGTCGCCCGAGAAGGGGAAGAAGCGCTCGGGTTGCTGCTCCGGGTCACCGAAGTCCACCCGCATGATCCCGGTGCCGTTGGAGGTGGTCCAGTAGTAGAGGCCGCCCACCACGTCGGCCGCGGCGATGTTCAGCTCGATGGTGCCGCCGGTGCCTCGACCGCTGCCAACGTCGTCTCCGCCGAAGATCGTCAGGGTGATGGGTGCAAGTCCTCTTGCGGAATCTGCCAGCACCTGCCAGATATCGGGGTGCACGGTGTAGATGCAGCCGCCAAAGGAGGGCAGGCACCGCGTGTAGACCCGCACCCGGGCGTTGGCGGCCTCGAAGCGGAGCTCGAACAGCCAGTTCTCGGAGGGCCCGGGCATGAAGTGCACCTCCACGCCCCCCAGGTTGGGCGGGAACATCACCCCGTCATTGGGATAGACGAGGGTGGGGGCCCGGCCTGGGACCTCGGGGGCGTTGTCGATGAGGTCTCCGCTGTTGGCGGGGATGGTGGGGGACTGGGGCCCCGGCTGGAAGACCTCTACCTGGAGCGTCACCACGATGTGGGCCTCCGCGGTGCGCCCCCCGTAGGCCGCGGTGAGGGTGGCCTCGCCGCCGGCCAGGGCGCTGGTGAAGTCGGCGCCGGCCAGGTTGCCGACCCGCGGATCCGAGAGCGTCAACGTAGCTTGCGCGCTCACGTCCTCCCGGGCGCCGTCGCTCTTCACTGCGGTGACCACGAAGGCCTGGGTGGCCGGGGTGACCCCGTCGGTGACCAGCTGGGCCTCGGCCGGGGTCAGCTCCAGCGCCATCACCGCGTCCGGGCCCGGGGTGCCGGTGTCGGGGCCGGTGCCCCCGTCGGTGAGGCCGGCCGGGTCCTCACCGCACTGGCAGCCGACGGCCGCGATCAGGGCCAGCATGGCCAGTCTTCTCATCTGGGCGGAGTGTACGCCGCCGCTGGGCCGCCCTCCACGGACAACGCGAGGACCATGGGGTGGGTGAACCTCGCACTCGACCGACGTCCGACTACGGGATCCCCGGGGCGAGATCAGTTATCCTTCGCCCCGGGGGCAAAGTGGGGAGGAAGCGGCCAGACGCCCAGCAGCTCGAGAACGACCCGCCCACGGACGAGCTCCCGGTGTTCATCCCGGAGCCCGGGCTGGCCCCCTCGACCCGCACGGATCGCACCGGCGCCCCGCAGGCCGTCCTCGCCCTCGAGGAGGTCACCGACTCCGCCTTCCTCGACTTCGTGCCCCCGCCCAAGCCCGCAGGACAGCCTGCAGCGCGCCGCGCCCCGCCGCCGCTGCCGCCGGGCGGGCGGAGCGTCCTCGCCGAGGGCGCGGCCACCCGGCCGATGTCCGACCGCGAGGTGGCGCGCGTGCTCGCCGGGCAGGGTGACGCCGCCCCCGGACGCGGTCGCGGCCGGCCTGCTCGGCCACGTCGCCGTGCCGGAGGTGGCCCGCGCCACCCCGACGCCGGTCCGGCCCATGCGCCAGGCCACCCGCACCGGCAGCCGCGTGCGCGCCCCCCACCTCGCCGGGGGCCCACCGCCGCTTCCCGGCGCAAGACAACCTGCGGCAGCCCTCGATCCCGCCATCCCGGTGATCAAGGGCCGCCGGACCAGCGACCTGTCGCGCCCCACCGTCCAGATGGACGGCCCGCCGGCCCGCCCCGCGAACACGCTGAGCCGCCCCACCGTGCGCATGGATCCGGGCGTGTACCCGCCCCCCGCGCTGCTCGATCGCTCCGCCTCGAACCTGTCGCGCCCCACCGTCCCCATGCCCATGGCCGCGCCGGTCGCGCCGCCGGTGATGCTCGGGACCACCACCCCGATGCCCTCCCGGCCGGAGCTCTCCGCCGTCTATCCTGCGGCCGAGCCCCTCCCGCGGGGCCGCCGCTGGGCGTTCCTGCTGCTGTTGACCGCGGTGCTCATGATCTCCGCCGCGGTGGCCAGCGTGGTGCTCCGGTAGAGGGCGGTCAGGGGTGCGGCGTCCTAGGCCCCCGCCAGCGCCCGCAACAGAGCCTGCAGGTCCTCCGGCACCACCGCCTCCAACCTCAACTCCACCCCCGTGAACGGGTGCACGAAGCTCAGCCGATGCGCGTGCAGCGCCGGCCGCGCGAACCCCGCCAGCACCCCCTCGCCCTTCTTCCGCCCATACATCTCGTCCCCCACCAGCGGGTGGCCGAGGTCGGAGAAGTGGACGCGGATCTGGTGCGTCCGCCCGGTGTCCAGGCGCACCCGCACGTGCGCCGCGACCTGAAAGCTGGCCTGCACCTCGTAGTGGGTGACGGCGCGCTTGCCGTCGCGCACCTTGCTGCTGAAGCGCTTCCTGTCGGTGGGGTGGCGGCCGAAGAGGGTGTCGATGGTGCCCTTCTGCGGCTTCGGGACCCCCTTCGTGACCGCGAGGTAGATCTTCTCGACCGCGCGCTCCTTGAACAGAGCGGCCATACGCTCGTGGGCCTCGGGGTGCTTGGCGACCACGAGGAGGCCGGTGGTGTCCTTGTCGAGGCGGTGGACGATGCCGGGGCGCAGGTCGTCTTGCAGGGGGCCGCGGCCGAGGTGGTGGAGGACCGCGTTCACGACCGTGCCGCGGGGGTGGCCGAGGGCGGGGTGGACCACCATGCCGGCCGCCTTGTCGATGACGAGAGGTGCTGGTCCTCGAACACGATGGTGAGGGGGAGGTCCTCGGGGACGACGTCGAGGGGCTCGGGGGGCAGGGGGCGGTACTCGACGCGATCGCCGGCCTTCACCGCGGTCTTGGCGCCGCGGGCGGGGGGCTGGCCGTTGAGGCGGACCGCATCGGCGGCGAGGTCCTTCTGGATGCGGGCGCGGGATCTGTCGGGCACCAGCTCGGCGAGGGCGCGGTCCAGGCGGAGGCCGTCGGCCTCGGGGGGGACCACCAGCTCGAGCAGGTCGTCTTCGAGCTCGTCCGGGCTCACCAGATCGGGGTCTTGATGTGCCCCCGGACCATGATGATCTTGTCCACCACCGCCATGTTGAAGAAGTTGGTGGCGTTCATCAGGTCGGGCGCCACCCGGCTGCGGTAGAGGTTCAGGCCCTCCTCCAGCTCCGGGGCGAGGTCCTCGAACAGGGAGTCGTTCATCAGCCCACGGACGATCTTCTGGTCGTTGTAGGCCGAGATGTCGCTGGTGATGGCGCGGGCGAGCCGCATCGCGGCCTCGGGCGTGTCGATCATCGCCATGTCCCCTCCATCAGCCACCGATCCGGCGGTGGCGTCAATAGCGCTCGGGCTGCTCCGCGATCCAGCGCTCCCAGCGGGGCAGGTAGCTCCTCGTCACCGCGTCGAGGTCGAGGCCCAGCTCGCGGGCCACGCAGCGCACGAACCCGCGCACGTAGACCCGGGCGTTGGGCATGTCCTCGTACCGCTCGTCCTCCAGCGCGCTGAGCACCGCCTTGCTGATCTTGGTGCGCTCGGAGATCTCCGCCACCGTCAGGCCCGCCTTCTCGCGCGCCGCCTTCAGGCGGGCCCCGGTGAAGTCCTCGCCGCTGGTCTTGGGGGCGGGGGCGGGGGCGTCGGCGTCGTCGCTGGCCTGCTCGGGCGCGTCCTTCTTCTTCTTGGCCACGCCCCGTCATCCACCGAGGGGGCGCCAAAGTGCAAGGGGTGTGGCGCTCAGTCCTCTTCGAGCTCGGTGTTCCAGTAGGAGGCGTCGGCCAGGTTCAGGAACGGGCGCCACGCCTCGTGGGTCACCTCGCCGTGGCGGTCGAAGGGGGACCACTCGGGGCGGGCCGGGGGCTTCAACAGGCGCATCCCGGCCTCCTCGGGGGTGCGGCTGCCCTTGTAGAGGTTGCACGCGATGCAGCTGCAGACCACGTTGGTCCAGGTGGTGCGGCCGCCCTGGCTGCGCGGCACCACGTGGTCGAGGTTCAGCTCGGTGCGGGCCTTGCGCTTGCCGCAGTACTGGCAGGTGCTCTGGTCGCGCAGGTAGATGTTCTGGCGCGAGAAGCGCACGTGCAGCCGGGGCAGGCGGTCGTAGACCTGGAGCATGATCACCCGGGGCACCCGGATGACGCTCGAGACGGTGTGGACCACGTCCCGGTCGTGCACGTGGGCCGACAGCTCGGCCCAGCTCTCGAAGTCGAAGGCCTGGAAGCGCCGGTCGATCGCCTTCGCAGTGCCCTGGTAGAGCAGGGCGAAGGCCCGCCGCACGGTGGTGATGTTCACCGGCTGGTAGAACCGGTTCAGCACCAGCACGCTGGAGTCCAGGACGGTCACGGGCAGACCTCCCGCGCCCCGGCCGGCCACGCCTCGGCCACCCGCCGGGCCACCTCGGGCAGCGCCTCGTCGGGGATGGTCCGGACGTCGAGGGCCACCCGGTCCTGCACCACCCGGCTCACCACCGCAGGCTCGCCTGCGCGGAGCGCCTCGGCCAGGGCCCGGCCCTCGGGGCCGGCGGGGCCCACCAGCACCAGGCGGGTGGGGAGCCGGCACAGGGGGAGCGAGCCCCCGCCGGGCACCGACTCGCCGTCCACCAGCTCGACCCCAACCGCGGGGGGCAGCGCGCTCCGGAGGGCCTGGGCGAGCCCGCGGGCCCGCAGCTCCAGGGCGGCGGGGGAGACCGCGAGGTCGCGCACGGTGGGGATCTTCCGAGCGTGGCCGTCGCGATAGAGGCGCAGGGTGGCCTCCAGGGCGGCCAGGGTCATCTTGTCGGCCCGGAGCGCCCGGGCCAGGGGGTGGGCCTTCGCCTGGATCAGGAGCCCGCGCCGCCCGGCCAGGATCCCGGCCTGGGGCCCGCCGAGGAGCTTGTCGCCGCTGAAGGCGACGAGGTCGGCCCCCGCGGCCAGGGCCTCCTTGGGGCGGGGCTCGGAGGCCATGTGGGGCGCGGCGGGGCCCAGCTCGGTGTCGGTGGCGAGCAGGCCCGAGCCGAGGTCGGCGAGCAACGGCAGGCCCCGCTCGCGGGCCAGGGTGGCCAGCTCGGCCAGCTCAGGCTCGTGGGTGAACCCCACCAGCGCGAAGTTCGAGCGGTGCACGTGCAGGATCGCCCCGGTGCGCTCGGTGATCGCGGCCGCGTAGTCGCGGACGTAGACCTTGTTGGTGGTGCCGACCTCGACCAGCTCGGCCCCGGACTCCCGCAGCACGTCGGGGACCCGGAACCCGCCGCCGATCTCGACCAGCTCGCCCCGGGCCACGATGACCTCGCGCCCCCGGCAGAGGGCGGCGAGCATCAAGAAGGTGGCGCCCGCGCAGTTGTTGAAGACCAGGCCCCCGTCGGTGCCGAGGAGGTCGGCCAGCAGCGCGTCGGTGTGGCTGTGCCGGTCGCCCCGGGTGCCCGCGTCGAGGTCCAGCTCGAGGCTCGAGTAGCCCTGGGCCACCGCCTCGGCCGCGGCCCAGGCCTCCTCGGCCAGGGGCGCTCGGCCCAGGTTGGTGTGGAGCACCACCCCGGTGGCGTTGATGACCCGCCGGAGGGAGGGGGTGTCGAGGGCGCGGAGCGCGGCCAGGACCTCAGCCGGGCCGACGTCGGCGGGCTCGCCGGCGCGGATCCGGGCGCGCGCGGCCTCGAGGGCGGCGCGGACGGCGCGGGTGACGAGGGGGCGGCCGTGGTCCGAGATGGCGACAGCGAGCCCTGGATCCTCCAAGAGGATCCCGACCGCGGGCAGCCGCCGGAGGGCGGCTACGGTGCTCGGATCGTCCACCTCACCCGCAGTGTACCACGGGGCGCGGTGACAGGGGCGTGACGGGGGCTACCCGAACTTGGCGGTGAGGGCCTTCACCATCGGCGCGGGCACGTAGCGGGTCACGTCGCCGCCGTTGGAGGCGATCTCCTTCACGAGCGAGGACGAGACCCAGACGTACTTGTGCTCGGTGAGGAGGAAGACGGTCTCGATCTCGCCCGCGATCTCGCGGTTGGCGAGGCCGAGCTGGAACTCGTACTCGAAGTCGGTGAGCAGGCGCAGCCCGCGCACGATGACCCCGGCCTCGGTCCGCTTGCAGTAGTCGATGAGCAGCCCCTGGAAGCTGTCGACCTCGACGTTGGGCAGCTTCGCCAGGCTCTCCTTCAGGAGGCGGCAGCGCTCCTCGGGGGTGAACAGCCCCTCCTTCTTCGGGTTCACGCCCACCGCCACCGTGACCCGCTCGTACAGGCGGGAGGCGCGCTCGATGATGGCGGTGTGCCCGAAGGTGGCGGGGTCGAAGCTCCCGGCGTAGACGGCATGGCGGTAGTCGACCATGGGGGCTGACCGACCCTGGTCCGTGCGGTCGTTTCGTGTCAACGGGGGCCGCGTTCCCTGGATTTCTCTTGGTTTAGGGGCAGGCGCCTGCTACCCGGGGCGGATGGCGCTCGCTGACCACCAGGAGAAGATCAAGGACCTCACCCAACGCCTCGAGACCCTACGAGGTTATCTTTGACATCCCGGGCAAGTCCGCGCGGATCTCCAAGCTCGAGGCCCTGAGCACCGAGCCCGGCTTCTGGGACGACCAGGAGCTGGCCCAGAAGAACCAGCGCGAGCGGGCGCAGCTCGAGCGGCTGGTCAAGGAGTTCGACGCCGAGGCCAAGCGGGTCGAGGACGCCGCCGTCCTCCTCGAGCTCGGCCTCGAGGCCGAGGACGACTCGGTGGAGGGGGAGCTCAACGAGCTCTTGGGGCACGCCGAGCCGGCGATCGCCCGGATGGAGTTCCTCCGGATGATGTCCGGCAAGTTCGACAGCCGGAACGCGGTGGTCGAGATCCACGCCGGGGCCGGCGGCACCGACGCCCAGGACTGGGCCGAGATGCTCCTTCGGATGTACGTGCGCTGGTGCGAGCGCGCGGGCTTCGAGGTCGAGGAGGCCGACGTGCAGCCGGGTGAAGAGGCGGGCATCAAGGGCGCCACCATCTTCGTGCGCGGCGACCACGCCTTCGGCTGGCTGCGGGCCGAGGACGGCGTGCACCGTCTGGTGCGGATCTCGCCCTTCGACGCCAACGCCCGGCGCCAGACCGCGTTCGCGTCGGTGGCGGTGTCCCCCGAGCTCGACGACGACCTCGAGGTCGACATCGACTGGACGAAGGAGGTCCGCGAGGACCGCTACCACGCCTCGGGCGCGGGCGGTCAGCACGTGAACAAGACCGAGTCCGCGATCCGCCTGACCCAC
The DNA here is from genome assembly GCA_020632995.1 of Deltaproteobacteria bacterium. Classification (GTDB taxonomy): domain Bacteria; phylum Myxococcota; class Kuafuiibacteriia; order Kuafuiibacteriales; family Kuafuiibacteriaceae; genus JACKEN01. The sequence goes on from JACKEN010000002.1 coordinate 202,361, forward strand.
CTCCCGACCGGGATCGTGGTGCAGTGTCAGTCGGAGCGCTCGCAGCACAAGAACCGCGCGACCGCCCGTAAGATCCTCACCTCGCGCCTGTACGAGTACCTGCAGGCCAAGCAGGACGAGGAGAAGGCGAAGATCGCGGCCGAGCGGCTGAAGATCGAGTGGGGCTCGCAGATCCGCTCGTACGTGAACCACCCCTACCGGATGGTGAAGGACCACCGCACCAGCCACGAGGTGAGCAACTTCGACGCGGTGCTCGACGGTGACCTCGACACCTTCATGGAGGCCTACCTCCTGAAGGCGGCCGAGGATCGCAAGGCGCATTGACATGTCGATCCACACCGCCCGCCTGAGCGTCCCCACCCGCGGCCGGGGCTTCGTCGACATCACGGCGGAGCTCGACGCCGCGGTGCGTGAGGCCGGGGTGGGGGAGGGCCTCTGCCACGTGTTCATCCGGCACACGAGCGCCTCGCTCGTGGTGCAGGAGAACGCCGACCCGGACGTGCGCCGGGACCTCGAGCGGTTCCTGTCCGACCTCGTGCCGGACGGGGACCCCCGATATGTGCACACCATGGAGGGGCCGGACGACATGCCCGCCCACGTACGCGCGGTGCTCACCGCGACCAGCCTGACCCTCCCGGTGCGGGGCGGGGGCCTGGCCCTCGGCACCTGGCAGGCGGTCTACCTGTGGGAGCACCGTCACGCCCAGCACCGGCGCCAGATCGACCTGACCGTCCTCGGCTGAGTTCGTAGGCTCACCGCGAAGTCTCTTATCTTGCGTAAGTCGGCAGGGGCGGGGTAACCGAAGATGATGCCGGACGCCGCGTTGGCCCTGCTGCATGCCCATGGCTACGCGGTCCGGTTCCGGAGCCACGAGTGGGTAGAGTGCCTGGTCACCCGGGACGAGGAGGCCTGGGTGGGGCGTGGCCCCGACCGGGAGGCCGCCCTCGAGGTGGCCCTCGCGCAGGCCTGCCCCTCCGCGCTCTCGCAGGCCTTCTTGCGTAAGGCGATGATGGAGGAGGTCGCCGCGCCTCCGCCGCCGCGGCCGGTCGCCGACCTCGCCCGGCCCACCCCGCGCGGGCCCCAGCGCCCGGTGCCGCCCCTCGTGACCCGGGCCCCGCCCGAGGCCCCGAACCTCGAGCGCACCCTCGAGGAGCTCACCGTCCTCAAGGAGCGCATCAAGGGCAGCCGCGAGGAGCTGGGGCTGTGCACCCCGGAGCGGCAGCGCCTCGCCATCCTGGCCTGGATCTGCGAGGCCCGGGCCCACACCGAGCCCTTCCCCGGGGAGCCCCGGGTGCGGGACGGGGTGGCGTCGATCTCCCGCATCCTCACCGACTTCGGGAAGGCGTTCTGGCCCGGCTCGGTCACCGCGCTCCAGCTGCAGATGACCCCCGCCGACCTGCCCCGGCACCTCCTGGGCGGCCACGCGCCGACCTGGGCCCGGGCGTCGGAGCTGGCCGAGGCGGCGCTGCAGGCCGCGGTGCTCCGCGACGACGGCAAGGGCTTCGACGCCTACGGGTGGTCCGACGAGGCCGCCCTGTGGCCCCCGCTCCGCGACGCGACGGAGCGGCTGCAAGCGCTCCTGCACGAGGTGGAGACGGCGGGGGGCTCGGTCGACAAGCACGCCGCCGCCCGCACCGGCAGCGCGCGACCCGACCCCGGCACCTTCCAGCGCTGGGTCCGCACCCTCCGCTGGCTGCGCGGCGCGGGGGTCGACGCGGACCGCTGGTCCCGGGTGGCCGGCCGCCTGCGCTGGTGGGCGGGGCGCCGCGACCCGGCCCTCGCCAACGGGGTCCGCGAGCTGGAGCCGACCTTCACCCCCGACCGCGCGTGGAGCGAGGTCATGGGCGAGCGCCACGAGGCCGACGTGCACCACGGTGACCTCGGCGCGGCCCTCCCGTCGCCCCTGGTGGCCCGGGTGCGCGACCGAACCCGCGGCAAGCGCCTGGTCTGGGTGGGCCCGCGCCGCGACCCGCGCCTGCTCGAGGTCCTGCACACCACCCTGGCCGGGGCGGAGCTGGACTGGCGGGTGAGCGAGCCCACGCGCCTGCAGGCCCTGGGCGCCGACATCGAGGGTGGGCGCTACGATCTGGTGCTGGCCGCCCTCGGTTTGCAAGCCAAGCAGCACGACCTGCTCCTGGCCCGCGCGTGCAAGAAGGGCGGCATCAACTACGTCCGCGTGCACCGCGGTGAGGCGTGGTCCTGCCTGCGTGGCCTCGAGCGCACCCTGGGCGCGCGCTGATGCCCAAGGACACCACCGAAGGGGCCCCGCCGGACCGGGACCCTGGGCAAGCGGAGCGCGCAGCGGGGCGGAGCCCCGCGGAGATGGGTGGTCCGGCTCCGCCGGACCGGGACCCTAGGCAAGCGGAGCGCGCAGCGGGGCGGAGCCCCGCGGAGATGGGTGGTCCGGCTCCGCCGGACCGGGACCCTAAGTACCGAATCAACGCGGTTGCAGAGATGACGGGGGTCCCGACCGCGACCCTGCGGGCGTGGGAGCGCCGCTACGGCGTCCCCACCCCGGACCGCAGCGCCAACCGCTACCGCCTCTACGGCGAGGGTGAGGTCGCCGCGGTGCGCGCGATGGCGCGGCGCCTGGCCGAGGGCATGGCGGCGTCCGAGGCGGCGGCGTGGGTGCGGGCCCGCCAGGCCCGGGGCGAGGCCCTGGAGGAGGCGCAACCGCCCGCGTGAAAGCGCGGGCGCCGGACCGCGAGGCCTTCACCCGGGCGACCCACGCCCTGGTGGCCGCCGCCACCGCCTTCGACGTGCCGGCCCTGGAGGCCGCGCTGCAGGTTGCCTTGCTGATGGGGCCGGCGGTGGAGGTCTTCGAGGGGGTGCTCGCCCCCGCGCTGGTCGCGATGGGGCACCAGTGGGCGACCGGGATCTCGGGGGTGGGGGAGGAGCACCTCGCCACCCAGGCGATCTTCACCGCGGCGCGGGAGCTGGTGCGCCTGGTGCAGCCCGGGCCCCACAGCCCGCGCCTGCTCCTCGCGTGCGTGGATGGCGAGACCCACGAGGTCCCGATCTACGGCGTGGCCCTGCACGCGGCCCGGCGCGGCTGGAGCGCGACCCTGCTCGGCGCGCGCACCCCGCCGCCGGCTCTGGAGGCGGCCCTGCACCACATGGCCCCGGCCGCGGTCGGGCTCAGCGTCACGGTTTCGGTCCAGGACGTGGACCCGGAGGCGCTCTTCGCGCGCTACGGCGCCGCCTGTGGGCGCACCCCGTGGATCGTGGGCGGGGCGTCGGCCGAGCGCTATCGCGAGGCCATCGAGGCCGCCGGGGGCCGGGTGGGCCTCGCCGGCGAAGACCTGTCCGAGTTCCTTTCCCGGGCCCGCCCCCGCGCTCGCTGATCTTCCCCCCGCGACGCCGTGCAATGCCGCGGCGTCCCACCCGTAGATCCCAGAAGACCCCCGGCTACCCCTCGCCGGGGACCCTGAGCCGCCCGGAGGCCCCGGATCTCGCGGGCTTGGCGCATTCGTCGGACAAAAGTTAGACAAACATTGAACATGAACAGCTTTTGCCTTAGAAAAAAGTTGTACATACGAAATGCGCAGCGGGTGTCGTCGGTTCTCAAGGCGCGCCCCGAGAGGAGTCCAGCCATGCCGAGCACGACCACCGCCGATCCCACCAGCGCCCGCTTCGTCGAGATGGCGATGAAGGCCCCGCGCCTGACCCGGGAACGCGAGCACGAGCTCGTGGTGGCCTGGAAGCGCAACCGCGACTCCCGCGCCGCCGACCGCCTGGCCCGGAGCCACCTGCGCTCGGTGGTGTACCTGGCCCTCAAGTACAAGGGCTACGGCGCGCCCCTGTCGGAGCTGATCGCGGCGGGGAACCTCGGCCTCGCGCACGCCCTGGGGAAGTTCGACCCGTCGCGGGGCAACCGCTTCGCGACCTACGCGGAGCACTGGATCCGCGCGTACATGGTCCGTCACATGATCCGCACCCGGAGCATGGTCACCGGCGGCTACGGCGCCCTCGAGTCCCGGCTCTTCTTCAAGCTCCGCCGGGAGTCCGGGCGCATCAAGGCGATGATGGGCGACACCGAGGCGGCCCTCGACTCGCTCGCCGAGTCCATGGAGGTGCCGCGCGAGCGCCTCGACACCATGCTCCGCCGGGTGCAGGAGCGCGACCTGTCCCTCGACGCCCCGCTGAGGGAGGACTCCGAGTCCTCGCGCCTCGAGATGCTGGTCTCGAACGCGGTCGCCCAGGACGAGGCCCTGCGGGTGGCCGAGGCCCACGACAAGGTGAAGCGGGTGGTGGAGGCCGCGGTGGCGACCCTGAACGAGCGCGAGCGCTACATCGTCGAGCACCGGCTCCTCGCCGAGCCCGAGGAGCGCATGACCCTCGAGGACATCGGCGCCGAGTTCGGGGTGTCCCGAGAGCGGGTGCGGCAGCTCGAGGGCGAGATCAAGCAGAAGCTCCAGCGCCGGCTGGCCCGCCCGTGGCGGGAGGGCCTGCAGGAGCTCATCGTCCCCGACGAGGCGGCCTGAGCGCGGATTGCCTCCGGGGTGACCCCCACGTAGCCTGCCGGCCGTGCGCGCCTGGTTGCTCGTCCTACCCCTCGCCCTCCTCGGTTGCCACGAGCAGATCGTGGTCCGGCCCGACGGGCGGCGCCGTCTCCGACTCCGGCACCTCCGGGGGCGCGGACAGCGGGATCGGGAGCCCCGACTCGGGCCGCTCCGACGCCGACGCGGGCCCCGTGCCCGACGGGGGCGACCCGACCGACGCCGGCTCCGCGGCCTGCTTCGTCGACCCCTTCGACACCTGCGACGACCCGGCCGAGGTCGGCCGCACCAACAACGAGTGGGTCGACGCGTCGAGGTTCACCGAGAGCTCGGTGGGCTGCCTCTCCGGCGACGAGCTGACGACCCTCGACGGCCACCAGGTGGGCGTCATCTGCCACACCGAGCCGGCGGACTACTTCAACATGACCGTGATCCCCTGTGACACGCTGACGATGCGGCTGCAGGTCCGCCTGCACGTTGGCACCGACTGCCCCGAGGACCGCCTGGCCCTCGAGGTGCGCCACGGGGGCGGGATCATCGGGTGCGGTGACACCTTCGACGGGCAGACCATGGAGTGCCTGCGGGATGGAGACGATCGCATCATGCGCATCCTCATCCCCCCGGGCCTGAGCGTGCAGTCGTGGTACTTCGCGGTGCTCTCCGACTACCCCGACGTCCGCTTCGACTACGATCTGCAGGTGACCCTGCAATGAGGCGCGCAGGTCTGCTTGCGTTGGCCCTCGTCGGGGCGGCGGGGTGCAAGGGCGGGGACGAGGCGCCGCCCGTCGCGCGCAGCGTGCTCCCCGAGGTGGACCCCTTCATCGGCACCGGCGGGGTGGGCTTCGGGGTCGGGAGCATCCCGCCCGGGCCCGCGCTCCCCTTTGGCATGGCGCGGCCGGGGCCGGACACCGGCACCAACGGCGGGCGCGCCCCCAGCTTCTCCCACTGCGCCGGCTACTGGTGGGAGGACGACGAGCTCATCGCGTTCTCCCAGATCCACCTCGTGGGCACCGGGGTGCCCGACTACGGCGCCCTCGGCCTCATGCCGGTGGGGGCGCTGCCCGAGGGCAACCTCGACCCCGCCGACTGGCGCGCGGACTTCACCCACGCCCGGGAGAGCGCGGCCCCCGGCCGCTACACCGTGCAGCTCCTCCCGAGCGGCATCGGGGTGGACGTGTCCGCCACCTTGCACACCGCGGTGTACGGGATCCGGTTCCCGGCCGAGGGGCCGCGACACCTCGTGGTCGACCTCGGGCACCACCTCGACGGCGGCGCCACCCAGGACGCGCGGCTCACCGCCGACGTGGCCCGGGGTGAGGCCCGCGGCTTCGTCCACCACAGCGGCCCGATGAGCGGGCGCTACGGCGGCTTCACCCTCCACTACGTGCTCCGCACCGACCCGCCCTTCGAGGCGGTGGGCGGCATGCAGGATGGCCTGCGGGTGGCCGACGTCACCGAGATCACCGGGCCAGACGGGGTGGCGGTGCTCCGCTTCCCCGCCGGCACCGCCGAGGTCCGAGTGCAGGTCGGGTTGTCCTTCGTCGACGAGGCGGGGGCGGAGGCCAACCTCGACGCGGAGTGGGTGGGCTTCGACCTCGACGCGGCGGTGAGCGCGGCCCAGGCCGCGTGGGAGGGCCTGCTCGGCAAGGTGCAGGTCACCGGCGGCTCGGCCGAGGACCGCAAGATGTTCTACACCGCGCTCTTCCACGCCTACGGGATGCCCACCGTGCTCTCGGACGTGGACGGGCGCTACCGCGGGGTCGACGGCGAGGTCCGCACCGCGGACGGCTGGCGCTACTACAGCGACTTCTCGCTGTGGGACACGTTCCGCACCCAGCACCCCCTCATCACCCTGCTCACCCCCGACATCCAGCGCGACATGAACCGCTCCCTGTGGGCGATGACCGAGGCCTCCGGCCGGGTCCCGAAGTGGCCGCTTGGCACCGGCGAGACGAACACGATGATCGCCTACCACGGCGAGTCGGTGTGGGTGGACTCGGTGCTGAAGGGCGTGGAGGGCTTCGACGTCGCAGCGGCGTGGGAGGTGCTGAAGGCCTCCGCCTTCCGCACCGCCGCGGTGCCCGACGGCCGGGCCCGCGACTGCGCCGCCTCGTACCTGTCGCTCGGCTACTGCCCCCTCGACGTCGAGGGCGGCGCCACGAGCAAGACCCTCGAGGCCGCGTTCAGCGACTTCGCCCTCGCGCAGCTCGCCCGTCACCTCGGGCACACCGCCGACGCCGAGGCGCTCGAGGCGCGGGCCAGCAGCTGGCGCAACCTGGCGGACGCCGACGTGGGCCTGTTGCGCGGGCGCGCGGCCGACGGCGCCTTCCCCGCCGACTTCCGGGACGACGTCTTCAGCGACGACCTCGTGGAGGGCAACGCCCGCCAGTGGACGGTCTTCGTCCCCCACGACGCGCTCGGCTGGGCCGACGCCCTGGGCGGCCAGACCGCGGCGGTGACCTGGCTGAACCAGTTCTTCGAGGAGAGCGCGGCGGCCGAGGACACCCCGTTCCCCGACCTGTTCTACTGGCACGGCAACGAGCCGGACATCCACGCCCCCTTCATGTTCGCGGAGCTGGGGCGGCCGGATCTCACCGAGAAGTGGGCGGCCTGGGTGCGCCAGGCCAAGTACCGCCCCGGCCCCGACGGCCTCGACGGCAACGACGACGGCGGGACGCTGTCGGCCTGGTACGTCTTCTCCGCCCTCGGCTTCTTCCCGAAGATCGCCGAGGGCCGCTACGTGCTCTCGAGCCCGCTCTTCGACGAAGTGCAGGTCCAGTTGCCGGGCGGGGTGCTCGTGGTGCGCGCCGAGGGCGAGGGGCCGGTGCAGGGGGTGACCTTCGAGGGGGCGCCGGTGGACGGGCCCTTCATCGGGCACGACGCCCTCGCGCAGGGCGGCACGCTCGTGTTCCTGCGTTAGCCCGCGTCGGACACCGGTGTCCGGCTCGGTCCGGCGCGCGGGCCGTCATCGCCCTGGTTTCGATTGGCCCGGGAGTTGCTCCCGTCTCCCGACATGCGACCCGTAGCCCTGCGCACCGCGTTCTGTCTGCTCGTCGTGGCGGGTGGCTGCCCCGGGGGGCGGCCCCTCACCATGGAGGACCTCGAGCGGGTCCGCTACGACGCGCTCTCCCGCTTCGAGTCCGAGGACGACTTCGAGGCGTACACCGACGAGGTGCGGTCGGTCCGGGGCGAGGTGTTGGGGGGCTCCGGGTTCCTGTTCGGGTGCGCGGCCGACGAGGCCCGGTTGGCCGCCTCCGCCGGCCCGGCCGACGAGTCGATCACCAACAACCAGGTCCAGGGCGTCGACGAGGGCGACATCGTCAAGGCGGTGGGCGACTACTTCGTGATCCTCCGTCGCGGGCGCCTGTTCTCGGTGCGCCAGCGCGACGCGGGCGAGGACACCCTGGCCGCCATCTCGGTCATCGACGCCCAGCCGCCCGGCTTCACCCAGGGCACCTGGTACGACGAGATCCTCGTGCACGAGGACCGCATCGTGATGATCGGGTACTCGTACCAGATCTCCGCCACCGAGATCGGTGAGTTCCGAATCGACGCGAGCGGCCAGCTCAGCCACCTCGGCACCCACTTCGTCAGCTCGAACGACTACTACTCGTCCCGCAACTACGCGAGCCGGCTCGTGGACGGAAAGCTCGTGCTCTACATGCCGAGCGGCCTGTTCTCCTACCGCAACGACGAGGTGGAGCTCCCCACCGTGCAGACCTGGCGCCACGGTGACGAGCTGTCCGACCCCGCCCCGCTCATCGCCCCCCAGGCCATCTACCGGCCGATCCAGGGCGCAATCAATCCTGCGCTCCACACCGTGCTCACCTGCGACCTCGACGGGGCGCGCTTCGACTGCGACGCCTCCGGGGTGATCGGGCCCTTCGGCCGCACCTTCTACGTGTCCCGCGACGCGGTCTACCTCTGGGTCTCGGACGGCGGCTGGGACTACTACTACAACGCAGAGGCGTCCGAGCAGCTCTCCGAGGCGCGTAGGGAGCGGGGCGAGGGGCGCTCGGTGGTCTACCGGCTCCCCCTCGACGGCGCGACCCCCACCGCGCTGCGCGCCTTCGGCCAACCCATCGACCAGTTCTCCTTCCACGAGGGCGCGGACGGCTACCTCAACGTGGTCCTCACCGACGCCTGGGCCGGCGACTGGATGTGGTCGGCCGAACAGTCCTACGCGGCGCCGCGGCTCGCCCTGATGCGGGCCCCGCTCTCGATCTTCGACCACGACGGCGCCCAGGTCGCGAGCGAGTACTTCCGACCCCTGGACGCCCCGCCGTCGCTCCCGCTCCAGAACCGCTTCGTGGGCGACCACCTGCTCTGGGCCGAGGGGAGCGCGTGGTCCGGCGCCAGCGCGTCCAGCGTCTTCGTGACGCCCTACGCGGCGAGCGACGCTGTGACCACCGTCCTCGACCTCACCCACGGGGTCGAGCGCATCGAGGTCATGGGCGACGCCGCGGTGGTGGTCGGCCAGGGCACCACCGGCCTCGGCCTCTCCGCAATCGAGCTTGCGACTCAGCCCCCCTTCGTCGCGGACACCTACCTCGAGCCCGGCGCCAACCAGGGCGAGACCCGCAGCCACGGCTTCTTCTTCCAGCCCGCCGCGGCCGGCGGCGGCGTCCTCGGCCTGCCGATCCGCCTCACCGGCGGCGCCTACTCGAGCCTGTGGTACGGCTCCGCGGAGGTGCTCTACCTCAGCGTCTCGAGCGCCCACCACTTCGAGCCACTCGGCACGCTCACCGCCGACGCGGCCTCGGCCACCGACGACGGCTGCCAGTACTCCTGCGTCGACTGGTACGGCAACGCGCGCCCGATCTTCTACCGCGGCCGCGTCTTCGCGCTCCTCGGCTACGAGCTGGTGGAGGGCAGCCTCGACGGTACGATCGAGGAGGTCCGCCGCATCGACTTCAGCCCGTAGCGGGTTGACATATGCGAGAATCGCCGCCGGATGATGGTGGGGCCACCACGAACGTGATGGGCCTGTCGTGGAACCATGATGATCCGATGCGGAGATAGACGGCCACGGTTCCGCTCGCCGGCCGTCAGATCCTAACGCTCTCGGCCGTTGCGCTGGTGGCGTCGTGTCAACAGGGTGAGCCTCTCGACGATGGGGGCCTGGCGAGTGAGGAGACGGAGGGGGTCGTCGACGGGGGAGCAAGCTGGTCGCCGCTGCCGTGGACGTCCACCGTCGCGGACGCAGCCACCGGCGTTGATCCTTTCTCGCTGCGGAGAGGCGGGCGCGGTCTGGCTGGACGTCGTCCGCTACGGATGACACAAGAAGCGCTGCGACTCGGAGTGCCGGTGCGACGATGGCTTCCGCGGCGAGATGGGAGCGAGGTGCTCACGTCACCCGCAGATGAGCTGACCATCCTCTGGCCGCCCGGTGGGCCTATGATCACCCAAGAAGTGTTCACGCGGACCGCGACGGTCAACCAGCTGCGAGCCTCGCCGATGGACACCGGTGTCCCGTCGTCCTCCACTGCACGTCAGCATCGGCAGGACGGAGACGTCGTGGTCGGTGAGCACCTCGACCTGGTCCATCCTCCGCGTGGGCTGCTCGGAGCGGTGCCGAGGCGTCGGCGCGGGGTCCTAGCGGGTCCAGATGGCGCCACCGCTCCGCGTCGAGCGACGTTTGTACGTCCGGCGCGCTTCGAGGCCGCAGCATCGTCTGCCCGTTCCTGCCCGACCTGCACCCTGGGCGCCGCTCCTCGCAGGCGATCTGTCTCCGTGGTTCGGACAGCGCAGAGCGGCTTCGAGTAGCGACGATCGTCGGCGACGAGACGATGCTCGTGGAGCTGCCGGATGATGACGTGTTCGTTCGTGGCACTGCCGGATCGAGCGGCCTTCCTGGTGCAGCGCGCATCGATCTGGATGCGAGCAGTGAGGCGCGACCACGAGCTGATCGACTGATCGACCTGTCGAGCGAATGGACCACCAGCACCGTGGTGGCGGCGTTGAGCGATGTGGTGGTCAAGCTCCGCGCCAGCCGGCTGCCTGGGCCCTGGATCGCATGTTGGTCGCCGCCGGCCTGGTCGAGCTCCAGTGGCACGCTCGGCGAGCAGTGGAGTCGTCCTCGACAGGCGTCCGGATCCTCGGCTGGCGGTCCCGCTTGGTGTGTGGAGTAGCAGGTGGCTTCTCGCGGGGTCGATACTACGGCAATCCGTCGCGCGGCGCAGGCGAGAGTGGGGTTGCGACGGGCGCCTGCGAGCCTCTCGCGGTTCGTCCCTTCCAGGCGCTCGGCTGTGACGGCTCCCGCCGCGCCGCAGAGCCGACCCCATGCGAAGCCAGCCGGCACGGAGCTGGTCGAGTGCACCAGCGGCGCCTGAGGCCGCACCGAGCCAGGGCGCAGACGCGAGCGGAGCGCGAGGGGCGGGGCCTTCGCGTACGAGGGGGGACTCTGGGGCGGCACCGGAGGTCGCCCGAAGCGCCACGAGTCGGGGCCCCCAGGAAGGCGGATCCACCGTCGACCAACGCCAACGCGTCCCCTACCCGCCGGTCCCCCTCGGCGCGAAGGCGCCGGCCCCGGAAGCGGAGCGGCGCTGAACCTCCGCCCAACCCAGGCCGGCTCGAAGCACCAACCCAGGCCGCTCGGAGCAGCGCGCAACCTCCGAGCCAGCCGGCCTGTCAGGCACCTCCGGCCAGGCGCTCGAGCACCAGCAGTGCCTGAGGCCGCACCGAGCCAGGGCGCAGACGCGAGCGGAGCGCGAGGGGGCGGGGCCTTCGCGTACGAGGGGGACTCTGGGGCGGCACCGAGGTCGCCCGAAGCGCAACGAGTCGGGGCCCCCAGGAAGGCGGATCCACCGTCGACCAACGCCAACGCGCCCCCTACCCGCCGGTCCCCCTCGGCGCGAAGGCGCCGGCCCCGGAAGCGGAGCGGCGCTCAACCTCCGCCCAACCCAGACCGGCTCGAAGCACCGCCCAACCCAGGCCGGCTCGGAGCACCGCGCCAACCTCCGCTCAACGCAGGCCGGCTCGGAGCACCCGAAGCTAGAACGCGACCTCGATCCCCGCGTTGACGTACACCAGCGGGTCGAAGTCCAGCACGCCGAAGAAGGCCTTCTGGAAGTAGTCGCGCTCCTTGGTGCCGATGACGCCCTCCACGCTGGCCCACACCCCGAGCTTCGAGTTGGCCCAGAACATGAGCTGGCCGCCGCCGAGGAGGCGCGCGCCGCTCTGCTTGCGGTCGGTGGTGCCGTCGCGCTCGGTGATGATGTCTTCGGTGCTCCAGCTGTCGCGGAACAGCTCGCCGGTGAGGGTGAGGCTGAAGTGGGCGCGGTCGCCGAAGTGGAGGGTGGCCAGGCCCTTCAGGAGGCCGCCGAAGGAGGCGGCGTTGCCGACGCGCTCCATGTTGGTGCCGGCCCAGCCGGTCAGCTGCACGCCGAGGCTGATCGGCTTGATGATGCGCCAGCCGGCGTGGGCGCCGAGCATGAAGTCCGCGGTGCCGATGTTCTTGTCGCGCTGCATGAGGCGGAAGCCCACCGTCACCGCGACGTTCTCGACGATGCCCACCGTGCCGCCGCCCTCGAGCATGTAGGGGAGGCCGAGGGACAGGTGCAGGCGGTTCTTGCCGGGCGCCGGCGGGACGCCGGAGAGGTGGCTGGCCCCCTCGTAGCGGGAGAGCTTGGCCTCGGAGGCCGCGCGCTTCTGCTCGCTCAGCTCGGCCGGGCTGTCGCCCGAGCTCTGCAGGTTGAATTGCAGCTCCCGGACCTCGGGGGCCACCTCGAACACCATGCGCTCCTCGCGCGGCAGGTAGTGGGGCGCCTCGACGCGCACCACGTGGGACTCCGCGCTCACGCTCCCGTCGTAGGGGGCGGGGCCCATCTCCTTGCCGTCGATGGAGACCCGGGCCCCCTCGGCGTTGGAGACCACCCGGATCCGGGCGAGGGGGACCTGGGTGGCCATCACCGAGCAGGTCTGGTTGCGCTTCACCTCGCACTTGGCCTCGAAGTCGGCGTGGCCGGCGGCGCGGACGATGATCGCGTGGGGGCCGAGCGGGACCTGGTCCATCTCGACCGGGGCGGGGCCCCGAGAGCCGCCGTCCACGAACACCTCGGCGCCGGGCACCGAGGCGCGGACGCTGACGCGCCCGTACTCGGCCTGGGCGGGCTGGAGCTCGAGCTTCACCACCGTCTGCTCGTTCTGGTTCACGCGCACGGTGGTGGAGACGGGCTGGTAGCCCTCCGCCTTGCCCTCCACGATGTGGGTGCCCACCGCGAGGCCCTTCAGGGTGACCGGGGCGGTGCCGGTCTTGGTGCCGTCCACCCAGACCAGGGTGCCGCTGATGTTGGAGATGATGAGCGCGGTGCCGGAGGGGCCGGTCTCGGGGCGCAAGGCAGCTTCCACGATCGTCTTGTCGCCCGCCTTGACCACCACCGTCCTGCGCCAGGGGGCGACCCCGCCCGCGTGGACCTCGACCACCACCTTGCCCTCGGGCAGCTCGACCAGGAGCGGGGTGCGGCCCCGCTCCTTGCCGTCCACGAAGACCTGGGCCTGGGCGATGTCGGCGGTGACGAAGAGGGTCCCCTTCTTGGTCGCCTCGGCCAGCACCACCGGGAGGGTCAGGATCTGGCCGGCGGCCAGCTCCACCCAGTCCGCGAAGGGCGCGAAGCCCGGGCGCGAGATCTCGACCCGGTGGCGGCCCGGCGGCACGTAGCCTTGCCACGGCACCTGGCCGTACACCTTGCCGTCGATGACCACGTCGGCGCCGTTGGCGCTGGCGGACCCGGCCGAGATCATCACCTTGGCGTTCTGGGCCAGCTGAGCGCTCACCTTGCTCGCCCGGCCGTTCACGTTCACCGGGATCTTGGTGGTCTCGTAGCCCTCGAGCACGAAGATGAACTCGTGGTAGCCGTACGGCACCTGCACGCGGGTGATCGGCGTGATCCCGAGGGGCTTCGTGCCCTCGGTGTCGAGGTACACCGTGGCGCCCTTCGGGGTCGACTCCACGCGCAGCGAGCGGACGGGGACGGCCTCTGCAACCGAGGTTGCGAAGAGCGCCCCCGCCAGGGGCAACAGCAGGCTCAGGCGTCGCATCGTGGGCTCAGTCGCTCTCGCCGGTGCCGTCGGCCGGGGCGTTCGCCTTCACCGCGCCGCCGCCCGGGTTCAGGTCGGGGTTGTCGCCGCCGCCCGCGGACTGCCCGGCAAGCGTGGTCTGCAGGCGCTTGTTGTCGTCGCGGAGCCGGTCGATCTGCTTCCTGAGGGCGTTCATCTCGTCCGCCATCTCGCGGTTCTTGTTGGCCTCCGCGGTCAGGGCCTTCTTCTCGGCGCTCTCGTCGTCCGGCACCTTGGCCAGGGTCTCCTGGAACTCCTTCTTCTCGTCCTGGACCTCCTTCCAGGCCACCGCCGACTTGTGCTCGAGCTTCGAGGCGTCGGACATCTTCTCGGACACCTGGATCTTGAACTCCTCGAGCGCGATCTCGGCCTTGCTGGGCAGATCCTGCTGGTGGATGGCCTCGGCGCGGGCCTCCTCGAGCTGCGCGTCGGCCACGTCGACCCGCGCCTGGGCGAGCTCGACCCCGACCTCGTAGTAGCTCACCTCGGCCTCGAGCCAGTCGATCTCCTCGTCGTGGGCCTCCTTGAGGGACTCGAGGCCGTCGATGACGTGCTGCGCGTCCGCGACCCGAGTCTCGTCGCCGAGCTTCTCGGCCGCGTCCTTCAGGTCGCTCATGTTGTCGATGCGGTCCTTCACCAGCTCCTGGTTGGTGCGGGCCGCCTCGAGCTCGTAGGTGGCGAGGGCGAGGTCCTTCTCGGCCTTGGTCTGGCCGCCGCGGGCGGTCTCCACCGTGGCCTCGAGCTGGGCCAGGTGGGCCTGCCGGTCGGGGGAGAGGCCAGACAGGGCGTCGGACTCGACCCGGTAGGAGAGGTTGCCGCTCGCGCAGGCCGAGGCGAGCCCGGCGGCGGTGACCAGCGCGAGGGCGTACGAGAGGTGACTCGAGAGCTTGAGCATGTCGATCTCCTGTCCGGTGGGCCCGGGCGGGCCGGGATAGGCCACCGTCCCCACCTGTCTCCCCCGTTCCGAGGGCCATGGCAAGCGCACGGATAGGTACGCTCCTGGTATCCTCGCCACCGCATGGCACCTTGCTACGCGCTCCTGCTCCTGTTGGGGCAGGTCCCTGCCACCGATGCGGCCCTCGCGGCCGCCGCCGCGGTGGAACCCGCGCGCCTCGTGCGCGCGATCACGGCCCTGCAATCGGTGCCCGGGCAGAGCCGGGTCACCGGTACCCCGGGGGCCGAGGCGGGCCGGGAGGTGGTCCGGGCTGCCCTGGCGGAGCTCGGCCTGACCCCCGAGCGGATGCCCTTCGCCGCCCACAACAAGTTCGCTCGGCCCGGCGCCGAGGCCACCCGGGGCGTGAATCTCCGCGTCCGGCTTGGGCCCGAGGGCCCCGGGCGGGTCTACGTGGCCCACCTCGACACCAAGGCGGCCGAGGACGCGGCCCACGCGGCCGAGGTGGGCTGGCGCTGGGACGAGGACCCCGCGCCGGGGGCGGACGATGACGGCAGCGGCGCCGCCGCCCTCCTGGAGCTGGCCCGGCGCCTCGCCCCGCTCGCCCCCTGCCTCGCCCGCCCGGTGGACCTGGTGTGGAGCGACGCCGAGGAGCTGGCCCAGGTGGCCCCAGACGGCTTCATGAATGCCTACGGGGGCGAGGCCCTGGCCGAGATGGTGCCGACGGAGGCGGCCCTCGCGGTCGACATGCTGCTGCGGGCCCGGCCCTACGGGTACGTGCTCAGGCTCTACACCGACGGGCGGTGGGCCTCGGACCTGCTCATGCAAGACATCTTGCTCGCGGGGGCCGCGGTGGCGCCCGAGGTGCTGCTCGACCCGAGGGTGGAGCCCGCCTTCACCTGGAGCGACCACGGCGCGTTCTGGGCCCAGGGCGTGGGGGGCGTGCTCCTCATCGAGGACGACTTCCACCACCCGCGCTACCACCGGGAGGCGGACGCGTTCGACCCCGCGGATCCGTACTACGATGTCGGGCAGGTCACCGCGGCGACGAGGCTGCTCGTCGCGGCCGCGGTGCTCGGGGCCGGCGTCAATCCAGGTTGCGGAGCTGCCGCTCCACCACGCTGAGGGCCATGCCGACGCTGGCGCGGTCGGGCTCGGGGGCGGCGAGCTTGTTGGCGAGGTCGGCCACGTGCGAGGCCAGCGCCTCCCGGCGGGCCTCGGGGAGCTCGTCGCCGCTCTTCGTCAATTTGGCCTGCACGCGCTCCAGCTTGCGCTGGAGCACCGCGGGATCCGCGGCGAGGGCGGGGAGGTGCGCGATGAGGGCCTGGTGGGCGGGCCGGCCGGTGGCCTCGTCGTCCTTCTTCACCGCCTCCCGCCACTGGGCCCAGGCGCCCTGGGTGTCGGGGTGGGCGGCGAGATCCTCCTCGGTGAGGCCCTCGCGGTCGAGCCGCTGGCGGAGCACCTTCTTGAGCCCCGTCATCGAGGGGGACTCGGAGCTGACGACCTCGCCCTGGCCGGACAGGGACTCGCGCCGATCCTGGCAGGCCCCGAGCTGGACCGCGAGCACGGCCAGGGTCGAGAACCAGGTCCAGCGGCGCTTCATGGGTCGAGGCTAGGCGATCGCTCCTTGGGCGTCGAGTCATCCTTCAGCGGGGCGCCCTTGAAAGCCTCCTTGCCGATCGCGTAGCCGACCACGCCGGTCACGGTGCCGGTGCCCACCGCGAGCGGGAGCACGTGGGTGAAGACCCCGCGGACCAGCTCGGCCGGGAAGGTCAGCAGGGCCATGAGCCCCTGGCCCTGGCTCACCGTGGCCACGTGGTCGATCAGCGCCGCGACGCCCAGGTCGGCGCCGAGGAGGGTGCCCCCCGCCGCCGCCACGATGGTGGTCGCGGTGATCGCGGTGTCCCGGGTCCAGCCCTGGTCGGGGCGCTGGGGCGCGGGTGCAGGCGGCCTCCCGTGTACCTTGGTCATACGGGTAGGATAGAGGCGATCAATGTAGGTATCTGTCGGATGTATGTCCGAGAGGGTCGCGCTTGTCGGCGCGGGCCGAGGTCGACCAGGATGCGCCGGTGCGCCGGCTCCTCCTCGCCCCGCTGCTCCTGGCGGGCTGCTACGGGCACCTGCAGGTCCCCCCGCCCCCGGCCCCCGGCCCCCCCTCCCGCCGGCTCGGAGCGCCGTCTACCAGGTGACCCGGGCCGGTGAGGTGCTCGGCACCGAGGCCGTCACGGTGACCGCCAGCGCGGCCTGGGCTCTGACCGGGGTCACGCGGCGCGGGGGCCCGGTGCCGGCCCGCTCCACCTACCGGCTGGTGGTGGACCCCGAGCGGGCGGAGCCCACCCGCCTGTCCGCGAGCGTGGAGCTGCTGGGCGAGCGCCGCACCCTGACCGCGTCGGTGGCGGACGGCTGGGTCCACGTCCACGTCGGCGGGCTCGGGCCGGCGGTGGACCGCAAGGTGCCTTACGCGCCGGGCACCAGCTTCGACCTGCTCTCGCCCCTGGTCCGGAGCTGGTGGCTGGCCCTGTTGAGCGACCGCCTGACCCCGGGGCAGGACATCCCGCTGCGCACCGTGCGCTTCGAGGCCCCCGCGTTCGCGCCGCAGGTCGAGTTGCAGTCGGTGCGCCTGCACCGCGTGCAGGATGGCCTGCGCCTGGTGGAGGTCTCGGGCCCCGACGGGCGGCGCCGGGAGGCCCTGTGGCTGGACGTGGACGGCTTCGTGGTGCGGGCCCGGGCCTGGCTGGGGGGCCCGAAGGCGCCGTACTTCGAGTGGCGCGAGGTGCAGGCCGGTGATGGGCCGCCCCGGCCTGGGGCCTGAGTCTGGAGCCTGGAACCGAGAACCTGGACCCTGCCCCGAACGTGGAACCTCGACCCTGGAGCCTGGCCCCCAAACCCTGGACCCTGAAACCCGGACACTGAAGCCTGAACCCTGTCTCTGAAGCCTGAAGCCGATGGCGCCGCATGGGGGCTCGCGTCAGGTTTCAGAGACAGGCCTCAGTCTGCCGGCGTCCGGTTCCAGGCGTCAGGGACCAGGTCTCAGCCTACCGGCGTCAGGTTCCACGCTCATGTCCTCGGCGTCAGGTTTCGCGCCTGGGCTCCACGGGCTCGGGTCGGCCGAAGCCCGCTCGCCGCTCTAGGGCGGGGTCGTGGACGCCTTGAGCTCCGCGGTGATCGCATCCAACAAGGCCAGCTCCTTCTTGGCCTCGTGGTAGGTGGCGCTCCACTCCAGCTCCACCCCCACCACCCGGTCCTGCGCCTCGTGGCGCACGTAGACGGTGAGGGTGTTATCGCCCTCGTTGCGCTCCCAGCGGATGATGTAGCGCTCCCGGGACTGCTCGGTGCCCAGGCTGTAGAGGCTCCAGCCGGTCGTGATCTGGTTCGCGGCCTGGTCCCAGTCCGCCACGTCGAGCTGGCGGGCGTCGACGGCGCGGGTCACCGCGGGGGGCACGTCGTCCGGGTCGACCCGGAAGTCGCGCCAGCTCGCGGGGAGGATGAACGCGCAGGCGCCCAGCGCGAGGGCCAGGGCGAGCCCGGCCAGCGAGCGGATGAGCTTCATCGTGGGCAGGGTCGGGGGAGGCGGGCGGGCGTCAAGCCCCGCCGGAGGCAGGAGGGAGTCGCGGCCTACTTGGCCATGAACGCCTTCTTGAAGGCGCTCACCGAGTCGAAGAGCTTCTTCTCGAGGGCGGCGTCGATCTTCCCGGTCTCCCGAAGGGTCTTGAGGAGGTCGGCCGCGTTGCCGTCGAGGTAGCTGAGGAGCTCGTCCTCGAAGGCCTGGATGCGCTCCACCGGCACGTCGAGGATGAACATGCCTTCGGGGTACTTCTTGGGGTCCTTGAACTCCGCGTTCTCGGGCTTCGCCGGGAACGTGGCGGCCCAGACCACCACGACCTGCCGCTCCACCGCCATCGGCTCGTACTGGGGCTGCTTGAGCAGCTCCATCAGGCGGGAGCCGAGGTCGAGCTCGCGCTTGGTGGTGGCGTCGAGGTCGGAGCCGAACTGGGCGAAGGCCGCCAGCTCGCGGAACGCGGCCAGCTTCAGGCGGAGCTGACCGGCCACCGCCTTCATCGCCTTGATCTGGGCGTTACCACCCACGCGGGACACCGAGATGCCGGCGTTCACCGCGGGCCGCTGCCCGGAGTTGAACAGGTCGGTCTCGAGGAAGATCTGGCCGTCGGTGATCGAGATGACGTTGGTCGGGATGTACGCGGACACGTCGCCGGCCTGGGTCTCGATGATCGGGAGCGCGGTCAGCGACCCGCCGCCCTCGTTGTCGGACAGCTTCGCGGCGCGCTCGAGCAGGCGGCTGTGCACGTAGAACACGTCGCCGGGGTACGCCTCGCGGCCCGGGGGACGGCGGAGGAGCAGGGCCAGCTGGCGGTAGGCCACCGCCTGCTTCGAGAGGTCATCGTAGATGATGAGGGCGTGCTTGCCGTTGTCCCGGTAGTACTCGGCCATGGCCACGCCGGAGTAGGGGGCCAGGTACTGCAGGGGCGCCGGGTCGGCGGCGGGCGCGGTGATGACGGTGGTGTACTCCATCGCCCCCGCGCGCTCGAGGCGCGCCGTCACCTGGGCGACCGTGGACTGCTTCTGGCCGATGGCCACGTAGAAGCAGTGCATGTCGCCGCCCTTCTGGTTGATGATCGTGTCGATCGCGATGGCCGTCTTGCCGGTCTGACGGTCACCGATGATCAGCTCACGCTGGCCACGACCGATCGGGATCATCGTGTCGATGGCCTTGATGCCGGTCTGCATCGGCTCGTGCACCGACTTGCGCTTGATGATGCCGGGGGCCTTCAGCTCGATCCGGCGGCGCTCGGTGGCGACGATCGGGCCCTTGCCGTCGACCGGCTCGCCCAGCGCGTTCACCACGCGGCCCAGCAGGGCGTCGCCCACCGGAACGTCCGCGATACGACCGGAGCGGCGGCAGATATCACCCTCACGGATGTGCTCGCTCGGGCCCATCAGTGCGATACCGACGTTGGCCTCCTCGAGGTTGAGGACCATCCCCATCAGGTTGCCGGGGAACTCGATGAGCTCGCCCGCCTGGGCGTTCTCGAGGCCGTAGACACGGGCGATACCGTCACCGACCGTGAGCACGGATCCGGTCTCGGAGACTTCTACGCGCTTCTCGTAGTCGTCGATCTGCTGACGGATGATTTGAGAGATCTCGTCGGCGCGAATCTGCATGGCTGGGCGGCGGGGTAGCAGACGCTTCCCGCGAGAGCAACCGAGATCGACACGCCCGCCAACACCTCCGCGCAGGCGGCTCACAGCGGAAAAAGATGGGCCTTCGAGAATATTCCGGGCCCCCC
The DNA here is from genome assembly GCA_020632995.1 of Deltaproteobacteria bacterium. Classification (GTDB taxonomy): domain Bacteria; phylum Myxococcota; class Kuafuiibacteriia; order Kuafuiibacteriales; family Kuafuiibacteriaceae; genus JACKEN01. The sequence continues at coordinate 222,115 of JACKEN010000002.1, forward strand.
CAGGTAGGGACGGGCGAGGGCGGGGCGAGCGGGAGACGCCGCCGGGGCCCCGGAGGTTATACATGAACAGGACTAATGATATCCAGGGCCGCTTCCTGGGGATCCCGTACGACTGGCGCTTCCCCACCCTGCTCAAGACGGTGCGGCGGATCTACCAGCCGGGCGGCCCCTTGTTCGTGCCCAAGGTCTTCGGCTGGGGCTGGACCATCAACCTCGCCCACCCGGTGGCCTGGCTGCTGATGGGCGTGGTCCTCGCGTTGGTCCTGGGCGGGCTCATCTCGGGCTGACACTATGCTGGCCGCGGTGAGCGACGACCTGCACGGGCGACTGCAAGAGGCCTTGCCCCGGGCCTACGTGGCCGCGTTCCGCATCCTCGGCGATCGCGACGAGGCGCGGGACGCGTGCCACGAGGCGGCCCAGCGGGCCCTCGGGGCGGCGAGGAGCTACGACTCGGGCCGCCCGTTCTATCCGTGGTTCCACCGGATCGTGAAGAACTGCTGCCTGGATCGGCTCTCGGCCAAGAAGACGGCGCGGGCCCGGGAGGTGGAGGTCGGCGACGAGGTCTCCGACGCCCCGGGCGCGGAGGCGCTCCTCATGGGGGATCAGAAGGCCCAGGCGTTGGCTCGGGCCATCCGGTCCCTGCCCGAGGAGCTGCGCGCGGTGATCGAGCTGCGCCACTTCCAGGACGCAAGCTACGCCGACATGGCGGAGATCCTCGCCGTCCCGGAGGGGACGGTGATGAGCCGCCTGTACCGGGCGCGACAGCGGCTGCGGGAGGCCCTGGCCGACGACCCCGCGTTCAGCCGGCCCGAGGCGCCGGCGGGAGGTGCGCGATGAACACCGAGCTCGAGACGCTCCTGGTCAAGGCGGTGGACGGGCTGTTGACCCCCGACGAGCAGGCCCGGCTGGACGCATACCTGGCCGAGCACCCCGAGGTGGGTGAGGCCCTGGAGGACGACATGGCGATCAAGGCGATCACGGATGGCTGGGCCCAGCGCATCCAAGCGGACGCGGACATCGAGCCGCCGCGGCCCTCGGGCCCCGCCCGGGTGGTGCTGGGGACCGGCATGGTGCTGGTGGTGGGCGCGGTGACCGCGCTGATGGGCTTCGCGCTGTGGATGACCCTGCGTGACCCCGCGGTGCCGATGTTGGTGCGGGCCGCGGTGGCGGCCGGCGCGGCGGGCGCGGCGGGGCTGCTGGGCTACGTGGTGAAGGTCAGGTTGCGGTCCTTGGGCCGCGACCCGTATCGAGAGGTGGATCGATGAGTCGGGAGTTGATTCGGAGCAGGACGGGGGCGGTGACCGGCTTCAAGAGCCAGGTGCTGCTCACCACCACCGACGAGGTGGCGGGCCGCAAGGTGCGCGAGGTGAAGGGGCTGGTACGCGGCAACTCCATCCGCGCCCGTCACGTGGGCCACGACCTGGTCGCGGTGTTCCGCAACCTGGTGGGCGGCGAGATCCGCGAGTACACCAAGCTGATGGGCGAGAGCCGCGAGCAGGCCCTCGACCGGCTCATGGAGCAAGCCAGCCTGCTCGGCGCGAACGCGGTGGTGGGGGTGCGCTTCACCACCAGCATGGTGATGAACGGCGCGGCGGAGCTGCTCGCCTACGGCACCGCGGTGGTGCTCGAGGACGCCTGAGGGCCGGATTTGGCTCGCGCAAAGACGCCAAGCCGCAGGAGGAGAGGTTGGGCCGAGGGCAAGCGAAGCGCGGGGCCGGCCTGGGACCCTACGTCTCGGCCAGGCGCTCGCGGAGGCGGGCGAGCTCGGTCTGGATGGTGCCGTCGAGGAGGAAGGTGCCCACCCGGGCGCGGACCCCGCCGATCACCGCGGGGTCGATCTTCACGTGCATCTCGAGCTTCTTGCCGGTGCGCCGCTCGAGCGCGCGCTTGAGCTGCTCGAGCGAGGCGGGGGCAAGCTCGGTTGCGGTCTCGACGAAGGCCACGGTGCGGCCGGCGCGGTCATCGGCGATCTGCTTCACCGCCTCGGCGATGGCGGTCAGCTCGGTGATGCGGCCCTTGTCGGACACCAGGCGCATGAACTGCCGCGTGAGCTGCGACAGCTTCATGTGCTCCATGAGCGACTCCACCACCTTCGAGCGCTCCTCGGTGCCGAAGGCGGGGTTCATGAGCACGCTCTCGAGGTCGTGGTTGATGGCGAGGGCGCCGGCCAGGGCCGAGAGCTCCTGGACCAGGGTGTCCAGCTGGGCCTCGCCGTGGGCGAGGGCGGACTCCGCGGCGGCTTCCGCGTAGCGACGGGCGGCTTGCGAGACGAGGGCCATCGGTCGGGCTCCTTCACGCCGAGGGCGTGCTCTGCTCCAGGTTGCTGATGTACTGGTCCACCAGGCGGCGCCGGTCGGCGTCGGTGATGCGCTCCTTGATGAGGGACTCGGCCGCCTCGAGGGTGGCGCGGACCGCGGCCTCGCGGATCAGCTTCTCGGCCTTGCGCATCTCCTGCTGGATGGTGAAGTCGCTCTCGCGGGACAGGCGCTCGATCGCCTTGTCGTTGTCCTGGCGCATGCGCTCCACCTCGGCCTTGGCGGTGGCCTCGTAGGACGCCACCACCTGGGCCACCTCGGCCTCGAGGTTGGCCAGCTTCGCCTTGTACTCGGCCAGCTGGGCCTCGGCCTCGCGCTGCTTGGCCTGGGCCTCCTCGAGCTTCTTGGCCATGTTCGTGCGGCGCTCGGCCAGGGCATCGACCACCGGGCGGCGCAGCTTCACGAACAGGAAGCCGAAGAAGAGGATGAAGTTGGTGAACATGCTCCCGATGACCCACCAGGAGATGTGCTCCTCGCCGTGGGCCGCCGCGCCGTGCTCGGCGCCGGCCGCGGCCATGAGGATGAGCTGGGGAATGAGGCTGTTCATGATCAGACGCTCCTCCCGAGGAGCTTGCTCGCGGTCAGCTCGGCGATCTTCTCGGCCTCGACGGTGACGTCGGCCAGGGCCTCACGACGCTTCTTCTCGAGCTCCACCAGGGCGCCCTCGAGCTTCTCGGCCAGGCGGGCCTTCTCGGCGCTCATCTTGGCGTTCAGCTCGTCCTGGGCCTTGCTGCGGATCTGGTCACGGACGTCGAGACCCCGGGCGGTGGCCACCTTGATCTTCTCGTCGAAGCTCCGGTGCTCGGCCTCGGCCTCGTCGAGCATGTCCTTGGCGCGCTCGACCGCGCCCTCGAGGCGCTCGTGCCGCTCCTCGAACAGCGCCATGAACGGCTTGAAGACGATCCCGTTCAGGAACACGACCGGCACCAGGAACAGCGCCAATACGATGATGTAGGTGACGTCGAGGTCCAGGGACATCGCGGCGCCCGGATAGCCATCTGGAGCAGACGAGTCAAGCAATGGTATGAGTGCCCGAGGTGGGGGAAGGGAAGGGCCAAGATGAGGCGCCGGCGCACCTGCTGACGCGGCAGGATCTGGCCCGGCATGGGCTGAGCGTGCGCCGGTACCTGGCGGGGATCCTCAGGCCCGACGAGCTGGAGGACGCCACCCAGACCGTCTTGCAGCGGGCCCTGGAGAACCTCGAGCGCTACCGGGGGGACTCCAGCCCGCGGGTCTGGCTCCTCGGCATCGCCCGGAACGTGGGGCTCGAGGTGGCCCGGGCCCGGCAGCGGGCGGTGGCCCGGACCTCCAGCCGCACCCGGCGTGAGGCGGGGGAGGAGGTCGCCGCGCACGAGCTCCTCCCGAGCGATCACCCCAGCCAGGAGGACTCCCTCGGCCGCAAGGAGCAGCAGGCGCTCACCCTGGCCGCCCTCGATGGCCTGAGCCTCGACGACAAGCTCGCCCTCCTCGTGACCTACGTGGACGGGGTGCCTGGCCCCGAGGCGGCGGAGCTCCTGGACCTGACCTTCGCCGCGTTCCGGCAGCGCCTCTCCCGGGCCCGCGGCGCGCTCCGCAAGCGCCTCAAGGTGCTGATGGAGAACGGGGGCCCGGGGAACGCGGAGGTCCTGGCCCAGTGGCAGGTGCTCCTCGACCCCAAGAAGCGCGGGGAAGCCCCAGGCACGGACATCGTCGACTGACCGGCCGCGCCGCCCTTGGTCCTCAATCCCCGGCCGAAACCGCCGAACTGCCCCCTCACGACCGGACGCGGGCGTCTGCCATGCCGTGGCAGCCGTCTGCGCCCCACTGGGACGGGGACGGAGGGCGTGCGTGTCGCGGCTGGTGCCGAGGAGCATCCGAGCAAGGCTGATCATGCTCGTGGTGGTGACCGCAGCCCTGGTCGCCCTGCCCAGCGTCGTCGTCGGCTACCGGCTGAACCAGGAGCTCCCCGACGAGGTGCGCTCGCTCCTGGCGCTCGAGGGCTACGCAACCCTTGGTATGGCGCTGTTGGCCATCGCCCTCGCGGCGTGGCTGGGCATCCGCACCACCCGACCCATGACCGCGATCCGGGAGGCGGCCCAGGACCTGGCCAGCGGCCAGCTGGAGCGCCGGGTGGTGGTGGAGGGCACGGTCGAGCACCGCGCGCTCGCTGGCGCCTTCAACGAGATGGCGGCCCGGCTGGAGCAGATGGTGAAGGCCCGCTACCGCTCCGAGGCCGAGCTGCGCCGGGCCCGCAACGAGGCGGTGGAGGCGGCGCAGATGAAGTCGCGCTTCCTCGCCACCATGAGCCACGAGATCCGGACCCCGATGAACGGGGTGATCGGGATGGTGGCCCTGATGCGGGAGTCCAAGCTCACCGAGGAGCAGCGCGAGTTCACCGAGACCATCCACTCCTCGGCCCAGCAGCTGCTGGCGGTCATCGACGACATCCTCGACTTCTCGAAGGCCGAGGCGGGCAAGCTCCGGCTGGTCTCCGAGCCCTTCGACCTGTGGACGACGCTCGAGACGGTGGTGGACCTCGTGGCGCCGGGGGCCGAGAAGCGCGGCCTCGAGGTGGTGTGCTCGGTCGCGCCGGACCTGCCGCGGGTGGTGACGGGCGACATGGCGCGCCTGCGCCAGATCCTCGCCAACCTCGTCGGCAACGCGGTGAAGTTCACCGAGCACGGCGAGATCGTGGTGCGGGCCGAGCCCGAGCACCGCACCGAGCACATGGTCGCGGTCCGCGTCTCGGTCCACGACTCCGGCATCGGGATCGCGCTCGCGGCGCAGAAGAACCTCTTTCAGCCGTTCGTGCAGGCCGATGACTCCACCAGCCGGCGCTTCGGCGGCACCGGGCTCGGGATCGCGATCGCCAAGCAGCTGGTCGAGGCGATGCATGGGCGGATCCGTGTGGACAGCACGCCCGGCGTGGGGACCGTCTTCACCTTCACCGCCGAGCTGGGCTGCGAGGAGCCGCGGGCCCCCCACCGGCCCCGCTGGCAGTCCAAGCCCCGGGCGGTGGTGATCGAGACCAACGACGCGGCGCGGACCGCGGTCACCGAGCAGCTGGAGGCCCTCGGCTTCCAAGTGCGCGGCGCGCGCGCGCCGTTCGAGGTCGACACGGCGCCCGAGGTCACGCTGGTGGATCCGCGGGTGCTGTCCGAGCCCACCGCCGCCGGCCTCGAAGAGCTCCGGACCCGGATGGGCCTGGCCGACGACGCGCCGATGGTGTTGATGGCCCCCCTCCGCCAGCGGGTGGGGCTCGAGGTGCTCCTGACCGAGCGCGTGCGCTTCGCGCGCAAGCCCATCCGGCACGACACGCTCGGAGCTGTCGGTGGCCCGCGCGATGGGCGAGCCCACCAACGACGTGACGACCCAGGACCTGATGCGGCTCATCGCCCAGCCGCCGCCCCCGGTGCCCACGACCAAGCCCCAGGTGGCCGGCACGCCGTCTCCGCTGCGGGTGCTGGTGGCCGAGGACAACCCGGTGAACCAGCGGGTGGCGAAGCACATGCTCGCGAAGCTCGGGGTGGTGCCGACGGTGGTGAACAACGGCAGGGAGGCGGTGGACGAGGTGACCCGCCAGACCTACGACGTCGTGCTCATGGACGTGCAGATGCCGGAGATGGACGGGTATCAGGCCACGGTGGAGATCCGGAAGCTCGAGCCCAAGATCGGGCACATCAGCATCTTCGCGATGACCGCGAACGCGATGCAGGGTGACCGCGAGTTCTGCCTCTCGGTAGGCATGGACGACTACATCCCGAAGCCGATCACCCTGCCGGCGTTGAGGGCGCTCCTCGAGCGCTAGCCTCGCCGACTGCGTCATTTTCTGCGCCCGTACTGAAGAAACCTGCGACGCCCCTACGAATCCTCGGCCGGCAGCCGAACCCTGGTTGGGCGGGAGCTGAATGAGCGGCCTCGATGCTCAAGCTGGGATCTCGAACCGGGACACGGCGCTGACCTCGATGAACGTGCCGGCCTTCGCCGGGCTCGGCGCGTACCTGTCGGTGGGCACCCCGGTGGAGACGATCCGGGTGCGGGACTCCGGCCAGCGCCTCGAGGCGCTGGAGCGTCTGGAGGCCGTGACCCGGGCCATCGGTGTGGCGGCCCGCGTCCGGCGCGCGATCTCCGCAGTGGCGGACGAGCTGTTGACCAACGCGCTCTACAACGCGCCGGTCGACCGCGCGGGCGACCCTCGACACGCCGACTGGCCGCGCACGCGGCCGGTGCGCCTCGACGCCGCGGAGGCCGCGGAGCTGCGCTTCGGCTGTGACGGCGAGTGCTTCGCCCTCGCGGTGGAGGATCCCTTCGGCACCCTCGCTCCCGAGCGGGCCCGACAGCACCTGGCAGAGAGCCTGCAGATGCGCACCGTGCCGGTGCGGGAGGGGCCGGGCGGCGCGGGGCTGGGGCTCTTCGAGGTGCTCTCGAGCGTGAGCCACCTGTTGATCGACGTGGCGCCAGGGCGCCGGACCGAGGTCCTGGCCCTCCTCGACGTCCGCGGCGGGTACCGGCGCCTCATGGAGGGGCCGCGGACCTTGGACATCTTCGTAGAAGGGGTGCCCGCGTGACGATGCGTTGGACCATCCAAGACGACGTGTTGATGCGTCGGCTCGTGCTGAGCGGCGACATCACCGAGGCAGCGGACTTCTCGTTCCTCGGCGCGCTGCAGGGCGCCGAGCGCGTGGCGATCAAGCTGGACGGCGTCGACCAGATCAACTCCTGCGGGGTGCGGGAGTGGATCCACTTCATCACCGAGCTCTCCGAGTCGGGCGTGCCCTGCGACCTGGAGCGCTGCTCACCCGCGTTCGTGCGGCAGCTCAACATGATCTCCAACTTCAGCGGCGCGGCCGCGGTCCGCTCGGTGGTGGCGCCCTACTACTGCGAGACCTGCGGCCACCAGACGTCGCGCGTGCTCGAGCTGACCGAGGGGCAGGCGCCGCCAGCGATCGAGGAGCAGGTGGTCTGCCCGAAGTGCGGGGCGAGGCGGAGTTCGACGACCTGCCGGGGACCTACCTGGCGTTTCTGGGTGAGCGGGTGAGGTGAAGGAGAGGTTGCGCGAGGCGCGTTGGTGACGGGATGCAGGGCGAGCAGATCCACAAGCTGGGCCAGTACGACCTGGGGCCGATGTTGGGCGAGGGCGGCATGAGCGTCGTCTATCGCGCCCGACGCGCCGACAAGGAGTTCGCGATCAAGGTCATGCGCGAGGACGGCGGCTCCGAGAACGGCGAGGCGCACCTGCAGTTCCGCCGCGAGGCCGCCGCCATCGCCCGCCTGGATCACCCCTCGCTCATCCGCGTGGTGGAGGTCGGCGAGGACACCGGCCGCCCGTTCCTGGTGATGGAGCTGGCCGAGGGCGAGAGCCTGGACCGGCTCCTGGCCGGTCGTCCGCTCCGGCAGGACGAGGTGGTGCAGCTCGCCCGCAGCATCGCCGACGCGCTGCGCGAGGTGCACCGCTTCGGCCTCGTTCACCGGGACATCAAGCCCGCCAACATCGTCCTCAGCCCGTCCGGCGGGGCGAAGCTCATCGACTTCGGGCTCGTCACCGGCACCACCGAGTCCCGGGCCACGGTGGGGACCCTCCACTACGCGGCGCCGGAGCAGGTTGGGTTGACGTCCCGCGAGGTGGGGCCCCCGGCTGATCTCTACGCGTTGGGCGCGACGATGTTCGAGTGCCTGGCCGGCCGCGCGCCGCTGACCGAGCCCGGCGACGGCGACTTCCTGCACGCCCTCGCGACCAAGGTCCCGCCCGCCCTCGCCGAGCTGCGGCCGGACGTGGGGCCGGGGCTGTCGGCGGTGGTGGCGAAGCTCCTCAGCAAGGATCCGGACGACCGGTACCAGAGCGCCCGGGGCCTCCTCGCGGACCTCGATGAGCTCCCCCGCATCGAGGCCGCCCTCAGGGCGGGCGAGCCGGTGCCGCTGGGCCTGCACGACGCCCGGATCGGGGCGGAGGAGGATCTCCCGCTCGTAGGGCGGCAGGAGGAGGTCCAGAGCCTCAAGCGATCCTGGCGGCGGGTCCTCTCCGGTGCGCAGGTCTTCTTGCAGATCGAGGGCGAGTCGGGCAGCGGCAAGACCCGCCTGGTGCGCGAGCTCCTCGGCACGGTGGCCGGGCAGGGCGGGCTGGTGCTCTTCGGCAAGTGCCAGGAGCTGGAGTCGGTCCCCTTCGGTCCCCTGCGGGAGGCGGCCGAGCAGTACGTGGCCCGCGCCCAGGCCCTGCCTCGGGCCCAGCGCGAAGAGGTGGTGAACACGCTGCGCGCGGCGGCCGGCGACCAGGCCGACCTGGTGCGGCGGCTCTCGCCCGGGCTCGCCCGCATGCTCGGCGAGACCGAGCGGATGCGGGTCCTGGAGCCCGACGCGGAGCAGGAGCGCTACTACGAGGCGCTGGCCGGCTTCTTCCGCAACCTGGCCTCCCCCTCGGTGCCGCTGGTGCTGGTGGTCGACGACATCCAGTGGATGGATGAGGGCAGCCTGCGGGTGCTCGGGCGGCTGGCCGCGGGGGCGGCCGAGCACCTCCTGGTGCTCACGACGTCGCGCAACGGCGCTCGCTACGAGGGTGCGCGCAAGCGCTACCTGGAGACGATCGGCGGCGCCCTGTCGGAGCGGATCGAGCTCAAGCCCCTGCGCCTCAAGGCGGTGAACGAGCTGATCACCGCGCGCCTCGGTGGGCGGGCCCTGGAGCAGCGCCTGGTGGAGCGCCTGGCCGGCCTCACCAACGGCAACCCCTTCGCGGTGGGCGAGTACGTCCGGACCTTGCTCGAGGGCGGGGTGGTCCGCTTCTCGGACGGGCGCTGGCGCTGCGACTTCGACGCCCTGGACGCGATCAACCTCCCCAAGGACGTGGTGGCGCTGGTGGTGAACCGGCTCTACGGCCTCGGGGCCGGCGCGTCCACGGTGGTGGGCCTCGCCGCCATCGTGGGCGGGCGCTTCAGCCGCAGCCTGCTCGACAACATCTGCCCCTGCTCGCCCGCCCAGCTGTCCCGCTCCCTCGAGGAGCTGGTGCGCGCGGGGCTGGTGGAGCGCGAGTCCCCCGACGCGTACGCCTTCGTGCACGACCGGGTGCGCGAGGCGGCGATCGAGCGGCTGGACGAGGGCGTGCGCCGCGACCTGCACCAGCGGGTGGCCGAGGCGCTCGAGGCGCACGCGGACGGGAGCGCGACGCACCTGTACGCGCTCGCGCGTCACTACGCCCAGGGCCACACCGATCGGGACCCGGGCCGGGTGGCCACCTCGAACCTTGAGGCTGGCCTGCGCGCGCTGGACGACCACGCGAACGAGGAGGCCTTCGAGCTCCTCGATCGCGCGCTGGACATGGCGGAGCGCGCGGGCATCCACGACAAGGTCGCCGGCCGGCTCCTCGAGGGCCTGGGCCGCGCCTGCGCGATGACCGGGCGGCACGAGCGGGCCTTCGAGCACCATCGAGGAGGCGCTTGCGTTGGGCCGAGACCCGGGAGGACCGGTTCCGGCTGCAACATCTGTTGACGCTCACCTACGCGAGCCAGGGTCGGAACGACGAGGCGCTGGCCGCGCTCTACAGCGCGTTCGACGTGCTGGGGCGCCGGTTCCCCAAGACCACGGTCGGGCAGGCGCTCTCGCTCGTGGGGTTCTGGATCCTCGGCCTGGTGCTGCGCATCACCGGGCTCGGCTACGGCAAGGCCACCGGCGGCGAGCGCATGCGTCGGCAGGTGCTCTCGCAGCTCCACTACGCGGGCTCGATGCTCGCCCTCTTCCAGGGCAAGCCGCTCCTGATGGTGCTCTTCGTGGTGCGGGACTTCGCCAACGTCCACCGCCTCGGGCCCACCGCGGAGGCGGCGATCGCGTACTCGGTGTATGGGGCGGTGCTGGGTATGTTCCAGCTCCGCGGGACGATGCAACGCTACCTGCGGATGGGGCTCACCATCGCCGAGCAGATCGGCGATCGCGCGGCCCACGCGGTGTGCAAGGCCTACGAGGCCACCGGGACCAAGTGGGCGGGGGACTTCGCCAAGGGCAACCAGCTCCTGGTGGAGGCGCTGCCCCAGCTGCAGCGCTACGTGCCGGGCTCCTGGTACACCGCGATGATGATCTGCGAGCAGGCGTACTCGTACCTGCACGGCGGGCTCTCCACCGAGGCCATCGCCCACGCGCGCGCCTATGACGCCGCGCTCGAGCAGACCAACAACCAGATGTTCCGCTACAACACCCGCTCCGTCCTGTACGCGGAGATGATGGTGTGCGGCGAGACGTCGGAGGCGGCCGCGCTCTGGGAGACACTCGAGCCGCGCTACGCCGCGATGTCCGACACCATCTACGTGGGCCTCGCCCGGGTCATCGCCACCCTCGAGGTGATGGTGGACCGCGAGGACACCGGCCACGAGGTGGACGAGGCGATCGAGAGCTTCGGCAAGCTCCTGAGCGAGGACTACTACAGCAACGCGGCCCGGATGCTCGCCGGCTACGCGCGGATGTCCCAGTTCCTCGCCGCGCGCGAGGGCGAGCGGGCGCGCTACCGCGCGCTGCTGATGCGCGAGATCCGCGGTCTGGGCCTCAGGGCGATGGTCCCGGTGTTCCGGGTCCACGTGCTGGTGTTCAAGGCGACCCTGGCCCGGGTGGACGGCGAGACCCGCCGCGCCCGCCGGCTCCTCGAGCAGGCCGCGGCCCTCGCGAAGCGGGCGGGGAGCAACCGCGCGGCCTACCACATCGCGCTGGAGCAGGCCCGGTTGGAGCGGCTCCTCGGCGGCGTCGCCACCGAGTTCTACGCCCGGCAGGCGCTCGACGTGGCGCTCTCCCAGCGCTGGCAGCAGCGCGTGCGGCGGGTCCGAGCGGAGTTCGGGCTGCAGGAGGAGCGGCAGCGGAGCGCCCACACCGTGGGCTACAGCACCGTCCAGACCGTGGCGCGGTCGATGGACCACACCCGCCGCTACGCGGACGCGCTCCTGCAAGTGAGCCTCGCCTCGGCCTCGACCCTCGACCCCGACGTGCAGGCCAAGAAGGCCCTGAGCGAGGTGGCGCGGGTGCTCGGGGCGGAGCGGGCGCTGTTCTTCGTGGTGGAGCCCGGCTCGGGCGAGCTCGTGCTGAAGGCCTTCAGCGGGGTCGACGCGAGCGAGACCAGCATCAGCAACACCGTGGTGCGCAGGGTCATGGACTCCGGCGCGCCGGTGGTGCTCACCGGCACCGACGACGGGGAGGCGATCGGCTCCCAGAGCATCGTGACGTACGGCTTGCGCAGCATCATGGCCGCGCCCCTGCGCCTGAGGGACCGCCTGATGGGCGTGGTCTACGTGGACAGCCGCCTCGCGAAGGGGATGTTCACCGCGGACGACGTGACCCTCCTGTTGGGGCTCTCGAACCACATCGCGATCGCGCTCGAGACCGCGCGGGCGGCCCGGGTCGAGGCGGAGCGCTCCGCCCTGCAGCGCGACTTCGAGCTGCTGGGCGCGGTGCAGAGCCTCTTGCTCCCGAAGGAGGCCCAGTTCTCGGCCCCCGGGGTCGAGGGCGCGGGCTTCTATCAGCCGGCCGCGCAGTGCGGCGGTGACTGGTGGTGGTACGAGGTCCAGCCCGACGGGAGCGTCCTGGTGGCGGTGGGCGACGTGAGCGGCCACGGCGCGGGCGCGGCGATGATCAGCAGCGCGGTGGCTGGCGCGTTCCACACCATGCGCGCGGTGCGGCCCGACGCGGACCCCGAGGCGGTGCTCGAGGCGCTACACCAGCGCATCACGAGCTTCGGGGGCGGCTTCCAGATGACCATGGCCCTGCTCCGGGTGGATCCGGCGGCCAGCCAGGTCACGTGGTGGAGCGCCGCCGCGCCGACCCTCTTCATCGAGCGCAGCGGCGGGCCCGAGCCGGTGGCCGCCCTGGGGAGCGTGCTCGGGGGCCGGGGCGACTTCGCGGTGGCGAAGACGGTGCTCCCCTTCGCGCCCGGCGACGCCCTGCTCCTGTGCACCGACGGCCTGCTCGAGCTGAGGCAGGCGGACGGGCGTGAGCTGGGGGCGCGCCGCACCGCCAAGCTCTTCAGCCGACTCGCTCGCAACCCCGCGCCCCAAGCCGCGTCGCGCCTGGGCGAGGAGCTCAACCGCATCGTGAACGGTCGCCCGCAAGAGGACGACATCACCTTCGTCGTGGTCCGTGCCACGACCAACGAGGTCTGAAACCATGAAGCCCGAAGCCATCAAGTCCGTCGCCGCCCTGCTCGAGGCGCGCGCCCGCGAGTTCCCCGATCGGGTCGCCTACCGCTACGTAGGCGAGACCACGGGGCCCCGGGAGCTGACCTACGACCAGCTCCGGCGCGCGGCCTACGCGTACGCGGCGCAGCTGCGTGAGGGCGGCCGTCAGGGCGACCGGGTCCTCCTGCAGTTCCCGCCCGGGCTCGAGTTCATCGAGGCCTTCTTCGGCTGCATGGTGGCCGGCATGGTGGCGGTCCCCGCGCCGCCCCCCAACCCGCTCAAGCCCAAGCGCTCCCTCGACCGGCTCGTGTCCATCGTCGAGAGCGCCTGGCCGAGCTGGGCCCTCACCACCGCCTCGGTGCTGTCCGCAATCCGCCCTGCGCTGGCGGAGAGCCCCGCCTTCGACGGCATCCGCTGGCTCGCGGTGGACACCATCGCGCCGATGACCGGGCACATCCCCCCGGTGACCGCGGTGGCCCCCAACACCGTCGCCCTCATCCAGTACACCTCCGGCTCCACCTCGGATCCGAAGGGGGCGGCCCTCACCCACCAGAACATCCTGCACAACGTGCAGTACTTCGACGAGGGCTGGGACCACACCCACGACTCGGTGGTGGTGAACTGGCTCCCCGCGTTCCACGACCTGGGGCTGCTCTACGGGATCATCACCCCGATGTGGGGCGGCTTCATGGCGGTGCAGATGTCGCCCATCGACGTCATCCAGCGGCCCTTCTCGTGGCTCGAGACGATGAGCAACTTCCGCGCGACCCACAGCGGCGGGCCCAACTTCATGTACGAGCTGTGCAGCCGCAAGATCACCGAGGAGGAGCGCCTGACCCTCGACCTCGGCAGCTGGAAGATGGCCCTCAACGCGGCCGAGCCGGTGCGGGCGGAGACGATGGAGCGCTTCGTGGGCCGCTTCGGCAGCGTCGGGTTCAGCTCCCGCACCTTCTCGCCCGGCTATGGCCTGTCGGAGGGCACCTGCAAGGTCACCGCGCTCTCGTGTGACGAGGAGGCGACCATCCTCAGCGTCCGCGCGGATCGCCTCGAGCAGGACTTCGTGGAGGTGGTGCCCGAGGGCCTCGGCACCCGCACGGTGGTGGGCTGCGGCCGCCCCGGGAGCGGGGTGTCGATCGCGATCGTGGATCCCGACACCCGCACCGCGCGGGCGCGGGAGAGGTGGGCGAGATCTGGGTGAGCGGGCCGAGCGTGGCCGACAGCTACTGGAACCAGCCGACCGACACCGAGGAGCAGCTCCGGGCCCGGGTGGTGGGCGGGGACGGCACGCCGTTCCTGCGCACCGGGGACATGGGCTTCATGCACCAGGGGCAGCTCTTCATCACCGGGCGCATCAAGGACCTCATCATCGTCCGCGGCAACAACCACTACCCGCAGGACATCGAGTTCACGGTGCAGGACGCCCACTCCAGCATCCGCGCAGGCTGCGTTGCCGCGTTCTCCTACGAGGACGACGGCGAGGAGAAGCTGGCGGTGGTGGCGGAGGTGGAGCGGCGCTACACCCAGGGCTGGGGCCCCAGCCCCGATCGCCGGGTGGCGGAGGCCGCGCCGGGCCTGCCGATGGCGTCCGGCCAGTTCTCACCCGAGGAGGTGGTGGCCAGCATCACGCGCGCGATCTCCGAGGCCCACGGGCTGAAGGTGAGCCGGGTCGAGCTGATCAAGGCGGGCTCGATCTCGAAGACCACGAGCGGCAAGATCCAGCGGCGCGCCACCAAGCGGGCGATGCTATCGGGGCGCCTGGACCGGGTGGCGAGCCTCGAGACGAGCAGCCCGACCCTGCGGCCCACCGGGAGCTCGCGCGGCGCGCTCAGGGCGCGAATCATCGCCGTCGTCAGCGACTGCGCGGCGATCCCGAAGGACAAGTTGCGCCCTGACGAGTCCCTGCACCGCTACGGGATCGACTCCCTCACCGGCGTGAACATCGCCTATGAGATCGGTTTGCTGGCGGGGCGTGACGTGCCGTCGGGCCTGTTGGCCGAGCACGACACGGTCGAGAAGCTGGTGGACTTCGTGCTCGCGGCGGGAGGTATGCGATGAAGCGTCGAATGCACGCGCGGGTCTCTACGAGGCTCCAGGCGAAGGTCGCCACGAGCGACCTGTCGGATCTACGGTACGAGGTCGCGAACCTCTCCCAGGGGGGCGTCCGCCTCGAGCGGGGCCCCGCGCTGTCGGAGGGCGACGAGGTCGAGCTCAGCATCGACCTGCCGGGCGGCGCGGACTCCCTGCGGGTCCACGGCGTGGTGCGGTGGGTGGAGCGCGAGCGCCGGGGCGACGCCACGGTGGCGGTGGAGTTCGTCGACGTCTCCCGCGACATCGACGCCCAGCTCACCGGCGCGGTGACCGACGCCTACAAGGCGCTCGGGGCCCAGATCATGGGCAAGCTCAGGAACGACCTCATGCGCCAGGGCGTCACGGACATCCGCGAGGTGGCCGAGCACCTGCAGCGCTTCAAGGAGGAGCAGGCCCAGGCGCACCTGTTCGCGTCGGATCTCTACACCGAGCATGGCAGCGACACCGAGGTCACGATCGTCTCGGGCACCACCGGGATCGCGAAGGACGTCATCGTCTGGTCGCTCAACCTGTACCTCGGCCTGAACCGCAACCCGAACGTCATCGAGCGCACCCGCGCGGCGGTGGCGAGCTTCGGCACCGGCTCGGGGACCTCCGCGCCGTCGGGCGGCCTCAGCGGCCTGCACCACCAGATCGAGACCCGGGTGGCCGAGATGGTGGGCAAGGAGAAGGCCCTGGTCTACTCCACCGGCTACGCGGCGAACCTCGGGGCGCTGTCGGCCCTGCCCGGGCCCAACGACCTCGTGATCCTCGACCGCGAGGCCCACTCGAGCATGCTGGACGGGGTGAAGCTCTCCCAGAAGAAGTGGATCACCTTCCGGCACAACGACGTGGCCGACCTCGAGGCGAAGCTGGAGCGCCTCGCCCCGCTGCACGAGAACGTCTTCGTGGTGGTCGAGAGCGCGTACTCCATGAGCGGCGATCTCGCCCCTCAAGGAGATCGCGGCCCTCAAGGCCAAGCACCGCTTCTTCCTGTACGTGGACGAGGCCCACACCTTCGGCTTCTACGGCGAGGGCGGCCGCGGCTACTGCCACGAGCAGGCTGTGACGAAGGACGTGGACTTCATCATGTCCACCTTCTCGAAGGCCACCGCCTCCATCGGAGGCTTCCTCGCCGCGGACGAGAAGTACTGCACCCTGCTGCAGGCGACCTCGACCCCGTACATCTTCCAGGCGTGCCTGAGCCCGCCCGACGCGGCCACGATCCTGGCCGCGCTGGACGAGATCCAGCACAACCCCCAGCACGCGGCCACGCTGCACGAGAACAACCGCTACATGCGGAGCGAGCTCCTCGCGCGCGGCTTCGACCTGGGGAGCAGCCAGAGCCCGGTGATCCCGGTCTACGTGCCGGACCTCGAGAAGCTCTACACCCTGTGCGCCCAGCTCTACCTGGACGGGATCTTCTCGGTGCCGGTGGTCTTCCCCGCGGTGGGGGTGGAGGAGGGCAGGATCCGCTTCATCGTCAACGCGACCCACACCCGGGCGCAGATCGATCGGACGGTGGAGGTCCTCACCACGCGCGCGCGGGCGCTCGAGGTGATCCCGGGCTGAGGCTCAGCGCCGGCGACGGCGGAGGCCCAAGAGGGCCAGCACGAGCAGGCTGACCTGCCAAACGGGCCCGCGGGGCGCGGTCGGGGCGGTCGAGCAGCCGCAGCCGCCCTCGCCCCGGGGGTTGTCGTTGGGATCAGGGTCGCTCCCGCCGCTCTTCACGGTAAACGCGAACAGCTCGCTCGGCGCGGTCTCCGGCCGGACGCCGACGTTGGCGGCGGGGGCGGCGTCGATCGCCTCGATGTAGTACTCCAGGCCGGGCGTCGCCACCGTGGCGGCGGGCACCGAGAGCTCGTAGCGCTGGGTCCCGGCGACCGGGCTCATGCTGAGGGTCTTGAACTCCGCGTCGCCCTGCTTGCGCAAGTAGACCTTCACCTCGGCCACCCCGGACGGGTCGGCCACCTCCGCCACCAGGTTCACCGCCTGGCCCGCGGTCTGGCCGTCGGCGGGGGGCAGGTGGAGGATGCTGGGGCCGGTGGTGTCGTCGACGTTGGTGGAGAGGGTGAAGCTGTGCACGTCGGCCGGCGCGGTGGCGGGGTCGCGCGCGATGTTCTGGTCGTCCGATGCGTCGGTGGCCTCGAGGTAGTAGTCGACCCCGGTCCCGGTCACCAACGCGGCGGGGATCTCGCCCGTGAAGGCGTCCTGCCCCTGCGCCGCCATCACCGCGGACAGGAACGTCGCCTCGCCCGAGGCCCTGAAGTACAGGCGCACCTCCGCGACCCCCGAGGCGTCGGTGACGGTGGCCTCGACCGCCACCGCGGCGCCGGCGGGCTGGCCGTCGGCCACCGGGGTGTGCGCGATGACCGGCGGGGTGGTGTCCACCTCCTGGGTGGTGACGGTGAAGGGCCCGGCCTCGCCCGCCACCGGCAGCGCCGACATGTTCCCGAGGGCGTCCTCGGCCGACAGGTAGTACTCGAAGCCGGCCGCGGTGACCGCGGCGGCGGGGATCTGCCCCTGGAAGATGTCGAGCCCCAGGTCGGTGAGGGCCATCGTCTGCCAGGTGTCGCCCACCACCCGGTAGTGCAGGTTGGCCTGCTGGACCCCGGACGGGTCGGCGACGCTGGCGATGATCTCGAGCCCGATCCCGACCGGCTGCGGGCTCGAGATCCGGTTGTGGGTGATGGCCGGGCCCGAGGTGTCGTCCACCGTCACGTCGAAGGCGTGGGGGGTGGCGGGCGCGGTGGCCGGATCCAGGGTCTCGTTCGGGGTGGCCGCGGCGTCGCGGGCGCGCAGGTAGTACTCGACCCCCGCGGTGGTCACCGCGGCGGCGGGGATCTCGGCCTGGAAGACGTCGGAGCCGATGTCCGCCATGGCGACCGCGGTGTACGCGCCGCCGCCCCGGACGCGGTAGTACAGCTCGACCAGGCCGACCGCACCGTCGTCGGTCACCACCGCCGACACCGCGACCGGCAGGTCAGCTTGCTGACCGTTCGCGATCGGGTTGTGCACCACCACCGGCGGGGTGGTGTCCTGACAGCTGTCGTTCTCGGCCCCCGGGGTGCCGAAGTCGCCGCCGGGCAAAGCGGTGGTGGCGGCGCACCAGCTCCCGCCTGCGTCGTTGGCGGTGGCGTCGAGGGCGAGGGGGTCCAGGCTCACCGAGTGGCCGGGGGTGCGGGGGAAGGTGGCGCCCCCGTCGTAGGCCACCCGATCGACCTGGACCGCGCCAGCGGCGATGACGAGCTCGTCGGTGGAGTTGGCGAGGGCCATCCCGGTGTACACGTAGTCCACCGTCACGCCGCCGTTGGCGGCGGGATCCGCGTTGCGGCCGAACACCAGGTAGCCGCCGCTCGCCACGATGAGCGGCCCCCCGTTGTTCACGGTGAAGGCGTCGACCCCGTCGTCGGTGAAGGTGAAGCCGTCGAGGTCGATGGCGCCGGCGGTGGTGTTGTAGACCTCGAACCACTCGCGGTCCGGTCTCGGTGCCCGAGGGGTCGGCCATGATCTCGCTGATCACCAGGTCGCCCGGGCTCACGTTGAACACCCGCTGCACGGTGAAGCTGTAGACGCTGGTCGGCGCCCCGGCGGGCGAGGTGCCGGAGTTCGGCGGCGCCGCGGAGTCGCTGGCCGAGATGTAGTACTGCACGCCGGCGGTGGTGACGGTGCCGGCGGGGATGCTGGCCGAGTAGGTGTTGCCCGCCGCGGTCATCGCCACGGTGGCGAAGGTGCCGCCCCCGGTGACCCGATAGTGCAGGCTGACCTGCCCAACCCCGCTCGCGTCGGTCACGTCGGCGGTGATCGCCACCGCCTGGCCCGCGGGCTGCCCGTTGGCGACCGGCACGTGGGTGATGGCGGGGGGCGAGGTGTCGGACGGGGTCACGGTGAAGCCGTGGACGCCACCCCCGGTGGGGTGGGTGGTGGTCTGGCCCGCGCCGTCCGTCGCCTCGAGGTAGTACTCCATGGTGGGTGGCGCCACCGCGGCGCCGGGGATCTGGGCCTGGTAGGTGGAGCCGGTGGTGTTGGTCAGGGTCACCGTGCTGAAGGCCCCGCCGCCCTGCACGCGGTAGTGCAGGGTGGCCGACGTCAACCCGGCCTGCGATGCGATGTCCGCGGTGACGGTGACCGCCTGGCCCTGGGGCTGCCCGTTGCCCACCGGGGTGTGGGTGATGACCGGGGCGGCGGGGGCGGTGACGGTGAAGGTGAAGTAGGCGCCGGGCGCGCCGTTGGGGGCGGTGCCGCTGTTGGCCGGCGTCGCGTTGTCGGTCGCGCCGATATAGTACTCGACCCCGGGCGCGGTCACCGCCGCCGCGGGCACCGTGCCGGACCAGGTGGCCCCCGCGGTGTTGGACATGGTGGCGGTGGTGAAGGCGGTGCCGCCGATGGCGCGGTAGTAGAGGTTGGCGTTGGCTACGCCCGAGGCGTCGGTGATGTTGGCGCTCACCGTGACCGCCTGACCCGCGGACTGCCCGTTGGTCACCGGGGTGTGCGCGATGCTGGGGGGCACCGCGTCGTTCCCCGAGATGTTCACGGTGGTGGTGTCGGTGGCCACCGCGCCGTCGTCGTCGGTGATCGTGAGGGTCACGGTGTAGGTCCCGCCCGCGCCGTACTGGTGGCTCACCGACTGGCCAGAGGCGGAGGTGCCGTCGCCGAAGTCCCACGCGTAGGTCACGATCGTGCCGTCGGAGTCGGAGGAGCCGGCGGCGGTGAAGCTGATGATCTCACCCGGGTCGCCGAACTTCGGCGGGCCCGCTTCGGCGATCGGCGGCAGGTTGACCTCGACGAAGGTGGTGTCCACGTCGACCGCCCCCGCGTTGTCGGTGACGGTGAGGGTCACGGTGCGGTCCGTGCCGCCGGTGAAGGTGTGGGTGACGGTGAGGCCGGTGCCGGTCGTGCCGTCGCCGAAGTCCCAGGCGTAGGTGGCGATGGTGCCGTCCGGATCCACCGAGCCCGAGGCGTCGAAGGTGATCGGGAGCCCGCTGGTGGCCACGCGATCCGGGCCCGCGTCGGCGATCGGCCAGCGGTTGCTCGAGGGGTTGAACTCGAGCGCGCCGAGGTCCGCGATCGCGCTGCCGTTGTTGTCGCCGTCGATGGGGCGCCCGGTGCCCTGCAGGTCGCTGGTCAGCGCGGTGGCCGGGTCGGCGGCGTCGATCATGGTAGAGTTCGGGAGGAGCTGGTAGTTGCCGAGCGCGGTGTCCACGAACTGGGCGTTGGCGCTCAAGGTGGTGGGGGCGCGGTGATGCCGCTGAAGTTGGTGCCGTTGTTCCAGACGTTGTTGGTGCCGAGCGAGACGATCGCGCTGCTGGAGCGGTAGATGCCGTAGGTCCCGTTGTTGGTGATGATCGAGTTGCGCACGTTGACGCTCAGCGAGCTGTTGCCGGCGATGTACATGCCATAGCTGCTGTTCCCGTCGATCGTGGCGTGGTTGACGGTCACGGTGGTGGCCGTGCTCCCGCTCGTCAGGTAGATGCCGTAGCTGACGTTGGCGACCACCACCAGGTTGAGCAGGCTGGGGGACGCGCCGCCGACATAGACCCCGCGGTTGCCGTTGTGGTGGACGTAGACCCCGTCGAAGACCGCGGCCCCGCCGTCGACGTAGAGCGCGTAGCTGGACGACTGGTCGACCTCGGACTGGGCGACGGAGGCGCTGCTCGGGGCCGCCGACTGCACCCCGTAGCGCGCGTAGCGGATGTACGCGTTGCGCACCGAGGTGTTGGCGGCGGTGCTCAGCAGGTGCACGCCGTACCAGTCGCCGCGCGCGGGGGTGATCGCGCCGCTGCTGAGCGTCACTCGCGACGCCGCGGTGCCGTTCACCTGCAGGCGCCCGGCCACGATGAGCTCGGTGAGGGTGGGGGCCGTATTGCCGCCCATCGAGTCGGCCCCCGGCGCGAAGTTGACCTGCACGCCGGGCTCGATGGTCAGGGTGACGCCTGGCTCCACCGTGATGTCGCCCAACACGCTGATCGGGCTCGCCGCCGTGGTCCAGGTGGTGTCGGTGTAGAGGTGGCCCTGCTCGCCCACCGTGGGCGCACCGTCGAAGATGAGCGCGCCCACGTCACCGCCGTCGGAGGCGTGGAAGCGGGCGGGGGAGCGCGACGTGATGCGGTAGTCGCTCGCGCTGCGGTTCACGAACAGCGGGTTCTCGGACAGGGCGCCGGTGCCTGGGACGAGGCCGCTGTACCCGGTGTTCTGCCCCCACACCAGGTTGTAGCTGTCCGAGACCACCGCGCTGCTCGAGCGATAGACCCCGTAGGTGCCGTTGTTGGTGATGATGTTGTCGCGGAGCGTCACCGAGAGGCTGCTGTTGCCGGCCACGTAGACTCCGTACGACGAGTTGTCGACGATCGTGTTCCGGATCATCGAGAAGCTGTTGTTCAGCGTACCTGACGTCAGGTACACGCCGTAGCTCGCGTTGCTGTGGATGACGCTGTTGGTGAGGCTGCCCGAGGCTCCGCCGACGTAGACGCCGCGGTTGCCGTTGTCGCGGATCACGAGCTGGTCGAAGGCCGCGCCGCCGCCGTCGGCGTACAGCGCATAGCTGCTCGACTCGCGCAGGGTGCTGCGCTGGATGGTCGTGCCCGAGGGCGCCGAGCTCCGCACCGCGTAGCGTGCATACTCCACCGTGGCGAAGTCGAGGATCGAGTTGGTCGACGACGGGGCGAGGTAGATGCCGTACCAGTTGCCGCGAGCGGGGCTGGCCGCGTCGCTGGTGAAGCGGATGCCCTGGCTGAGGGTGCCGTCGGCCACCAGGGTCCCGAGCACCCGCAGCTCGGTGTCGGTGACGTCGTCGCCCGCCGCCATCTGGTCCGCGGCGGCGGCGAAGCGGAGCACGGCCCCGGGCTCGATCGTCAGGGTCACGCCAGGCTCCACCGTCAGGTCACCGGGGACCACGTGGGGCGAGCCGGCGACGGTGAGGAGGGTGTCGACGTAGAGGTGGCCGAGGAGCTGGGGGTCGCGGTGCCGTCGAAGGCGAGGGCGCCGATGTCTGCCCCGGTGGAGCTGTGCAGGCGCGCGGGGGAGCGCGAGCCGAGGCGATAGTCGGAGCCCGCCTGGTTCACGAAGAGCGGGTTCTCGGACAGCGTGGTGGTGGCCGGGCTCACGCCGGAGAACGCGGTGGCGTTGCCCCAGACGAGGTTGTAGCTCTCCGACACCACCGCGCTGCTCGACCGGTAGACGCCGTAGGTGCCGTTGTTGACGATGATGTTGTCGCGCAGGGTGACGGAGAGGCTGCTGTTCCCCGCGATGTACACGCCGTAGGACGAGTTGTCGGCGATGGTGTTGTTGGTGAAGGTGAGGGTGGTGCTGGTGACGCCGCTGGTCGTGTAGATCCCGTAGCTCGCGTTGTCGAAGATCCGGCTGTTGGTGATCCCGCCCGACCCGGAGAAGTATGCGCCGCGGTTGCCGTTGTCGCGGATCACCATCTGGTCGAAGGACGTCGAGCCGCCGTCCACGTACACCGCGTAGGAGCTGGACTCCCGCATCGTGCTCCGCCGGACGGTGTTGCCGGCGGGGGCGCTGCTGTGGACGCCGTAGCGCGCGAACTGGATGGTGGCGTAGTCGATGGACGACTGCGTGGTGCTGCCCAGGAGCCGCACGCCGTACCAATCCCCGCGCCCCGACGCGGTGGAGCCGAGGGTGATCGGAGCGCCCGCGGTACCGTTGGCGAGCAGGCGTCCCTCCACGCGGAGCTCGGAGAGGGTCGTCGCGTCGCCTGCGCTCATCTGATCGGAGCCGGCGGCGAAGCGGACCTCGGCCCCGGGCTCGATCGTCAGGGTCACGCCAGGCTCCACCGTGAGGTCGCCCGAGACGGTGTGGGGGACGCGGCGGCGGTGAGGACGGTGTTGGTGAACAGGTGCCCGAGCAGGCCGTTGGTGGCCACACCGTCGTAGGGCACGGCGCCGATGTCCTGCCCGTCGGTGCCGGCCGAGCGCAGGCCAGAGTTGGAGGTGGGGCGGAGGTCACCCGCCGCGCCGTCCACCACCAGCGGGTTCTCGGAGAACGAGTCGGTGCTGGCCGAGACGCCGCTGTAGTTGGTGCCGTTGTTCCAGACGAGGTTGGCGGCCACGGTGACCACCGCGCTGCTGCTGCGATACACCCCGTAGGTGCCGTTGTTGCTGACGAGCGAGTTGCGGAGAGTGAAAGACAGGCTGCTGTTCCCGGCGACGTAGCAGCCGTAGCTGCTGTTCCCGTAGATGGAGACGTGATCCAGCACCACCGTGCCGGCGCCGCTGTTGGTGGCGTAGATGCCATAGCTCGAGTTCTGGGCCAGCACGCTGTGGTCCATGCTGAGGTCGCCGCTCGCCACGTAGATCCCACGGTTGCTCCCGTTCGCCACCCGCAGGCCCGACGCGGTGAGGCTGCCTCCCTCGATCGACAGCCCGTAGTTCGTGCTCCGGAGCGCCTCGCCGCCGCTCACCGTCATGCTGCTGCCGGCGGTGGTGGTGATGGCCCGATAGCAGTCGTGGAGCGCGACCTGGCTCAGGCTCGCCCCGGTGGCGTAGTTGGTGAGGCACCGCTGCCCACGCTCCACCCTCAAGTTGGCGCCCGACACCGTGGCCCCGGCCAGCGCCACCACGCCGTAGAAGTCGCCGGTGCTGGGCGAGGCGGCGCCCGATCGCACCACCACCGGACTCCCCGTGGTGCCGTTCACGGTGAGCGTGCCCGCGACCCGCAGCTCCGTGCGCGCGGTGTCGAGGTTGGCGGCCTGGTCGTCGCCCGGGCCGAGGTGGATCACCGTCCCCGCCTCGAGGGTCAGGGTGATGCCGGCAGGGACCGTCAGGTCACCTTGCACCACGTACGGCGAGCCGGCGGCGGTCCAGGTCTGCGAGCCCACCAGGTTGCCCGAGGGCACCGAGGTCTGGGCCGCGGCGATCCCCGGTGCGAGCAGGGTGAGGAGGGCGATCGGGAGCTTGGGCGAGTTGGGCATGACGGTCTCCGGCACGGCATACTACGTGCTTTGGGCGCGAACCTGCCCCGAGGTTCCCCGTCGCCCGATTTCCGGCTACACCGCCCCCATGGCGGTGCAGGTCATCGAGCACACCTCCCGGGCCCTCCAGGGCAACCCCCTGGGCGATCCCCACGTCCGCAAGCTCCACCTGGTGGTGCCGGATGCGCTCCCTGACCACCCCATCCCCTGCGTGTGGTGGCTGGCCGGGTACGCCGGGGTGGGGCGGGCCATGCTGGGCGACGACCCCTGGCAGGAGGGCCTGGAGGAGCGCGTGGCGCGGCTGATGGCGGAGGGCCGCATCGGGCCGATGATCGTCGCGCTCCCCGACGCCTTCACCCGGCTCGGCGGCTGCCAGTACCTGTCCTCGCCCGCGGTCGGGGACTACGAGCAATATCTCTTGCATGAGCTCAGGGCCGAGGTGGAGGCGCGCTTCTCGATCTCGCGCCACGCCATCGCCGGCAAGTCGTCCGGCGGGTTCGGGGCGATCGTGCACGCGATGCGGCACCCCGAGCTCTTCGACGCGGTGGTCTGCCACTCGGGCGACATGGGCTTCGAGATGTCGCTCTTCCCCGACATCCCGCAGCTGATGAACTCGGTCCGGGATCACGGCAGCGTCGAGGCCCTGGTCGCCGCGCACGGCAAGACGATCAAGAAGAAGGACGGCCGCTGGTTCGGGCCGCTCTCGATGCTCGCGCTGGCCTCGGTCTACTCCCCGGACCCCGATGCCCCGATGGGGATCGGGCTCCCCTTCGATCTCGCGCAAGGTACCCTGCGACGCGACGTGCTGGAGCGGTGGCTCGCCTTCGACCCGGTCCGGATGATCGAGGACCCTCGCCACCAGGCGGCCCTGAAGGGGATGCGGCTGGTGTTCGTGGACTGCGGGCGACGGGACGAGCACGCCCTGCACTGGGGCGCGCTGACATTCCATCGCAGGCTCGAGGCGGCCGGGATCCCGCACGTCTACCAGGAGTTCGACGACGGCCACCGCAACACCGGCTATCGCCTCGACGAGTCGCTGCCCCAGCTGTACGCCGCGCTCAGCGCTCCCTAGCGGGCCCGTTGGTATGTGGTCGGAGGTGGTAGGTAGCTGGAGCAGGGCGGGGCACTCGCCCGAGCACAGTGGGGGGCGCTGACTTCACCTGGCGCAGGTTCGGGGTATCCTCGGCATCGATGGCGGGGGATGGGCGCGGGTTGGACCCGGCGGGGTTGGCGTTGGCGGGGGTCTACGTGGTGAGGCTGGACGCCGCAGGCTGCATTGCCGAGGCCGGCCGCGACCTGGCCGCGCTCGTGGGCACGTCGCAGGAAGCCTTGCTCGGAGGTCGCCTGGAGGACCACTTCTTCTTGGATCCCCTCCACCGAGACGAGCTCCAGCTGAAGTCCGCGGGCGGCGTCCGAACCTTCGCCCGCCGGCCCGCTGCGGTGCTCGATGACGGGGGCGTGGAGGAGGTCTGGGTCGACATCTCGCTGCAGCGCGCGCGCGAGGATGCCCTGGACGCGTTCAAGGTCGGCATGGAGCATGCGCCGGATGGGGTGTTCTGGCTCGATCGGAAGGGCCGCTTCACCTACGTGAACGAGCAGGCGTGCACGTCGCTGGGCTACGCGCGCGAGGAGCTCGAGGGCCTCACCCTGGCCGACATCGATCCCGAGTACGCCCGCAACTCGCTCGACCAGGACTGGGAGGAGTACGACCGGCTCCCGGTGGGCTCGATGAAGACGCTGCGGGTCGAGACCACTCACCAGCGCAAGGACGGCTCCATCTTCCCGGTCGAGGTGATGGTGCGGCATCGGCGCGGTGAAGCGGGTCACTTCCACGCGGCGTTCGTGCGGGACGCCTCGGCGTGGCGCCAGGCCGAGCGCCGGATGCACCTCTTGGACGCGGCGATCGAAAAGGGGCACCACGCGACCTATTGGGCCTACCCGGACGGTCGCCTCTTCCACGTCAACGAGGCCGCGTGCCGGATGCTGGGCTACACCCGGGCCGAGTACAGCGAGATGTACATCTACGACGTGGACCCGGAGTATCCGGAGGGGCGCTGGGGCGACTACTGGGAGGTCCTCCGCGAGGCCAAGACCCTCACCTTCGAGACCACCCACCGGCGCAAGGACGGCACCGAGTTCCCGGTGGAGGTGATGGCGCACTACATCAGCTTCGAGGGCGAGGAGGTGTGCTTCGGCATCGTCCGCGATCTCTCTGATGAGCGGCGAGGGAAGGAGGCCCTGGCGCAGCTCGAGGCGCGCCTCCAGCAGGCCCAGAAGATGGAGGCCATCGGCCGGCTGGCCGGCGGCGTGGCCCATGACTTCAACAACATGCTCGGGGTCATCATCGGCTACTGCGAGATGCTGAAGGAGGACCTGCAAGACAGGGACGACGTCATCGACTCCCTCCAGGAGATCGAGCGGGCCGCGCAGCGCTCCCGTGACACCACTCGGCAGCTCCTGGCCTTCTCACGACGGCAGGCCATCGAGCCCCGGGTGCTGGACCCGAACCGACAGATCCGTGAGGCAGAGAAGGCCATCCGCCCGCTGATCCGCGAGGACATCCGCTTCACCCTCGGCCTCGAGCCCGATGTCTGGCGGATCCGAATGGACCCCACCCAGCTCGACCAGATCCTCGTGAACCTGGCGGTGAACGCGCGCGACGCCATGCCCGATGGGGGCGCGCTCTGGATCGAGACGCGAAACCATGTCTTGCAGGACGACGAGGGCACCAGCAGCCGCGACCTCATGGCGGGCGACTATGTCTGCATCTCGGTGCGCGACGAGGGCGTGGGGATGGACGAAGAGGTCCTGGCCAACGCCTTCGAGCCGTTCTTCACCACCAAGGGGAGCGGCCGCGGGACGGGCCTGGGGCTGGCCACCGTCTACGGTGTCGTCAGGCAGAACGGGGGCCGCGTGGGGCTCACCAGCCGGGTGGGCGGTGGCACCAGGGTCGACCTGTTCCTGCCGCGCGTCCTCGCGGCCGAGGAGGCTCCGGCCAGCGCGGGGCCGGCCGTGCAGGCGCTGCCTGGCAAGGTGGTCCTGGTGGTCGAGGACGAGCCCAGCCTGCGGCGCATGACCGCCCAGATGCTGCGTGAGCTCGGGTACGTCGTGCGGAGCCCGGAGTCGGCGGGCGAGGCCCTCCTGCTCTGCCAGCAGCCCGGCGAGAAGGTGGATCTCGTGGTCAGCGATGTCATCATGCCCGACCTCCACGGGCCGAACCTCGAGCAGGCCATCCACGCGCTGCGGCCGGAGCTGCCGTTCCTCTTCATGTCGGGCTATCCGGCCGAGGACCCGCACACCACCATCCTGCCGGCCGGCGCGCAGCTGCTCCAGAAGCCCTTCTCGAAGCGCGAGTTGGCCAAAGAGGTGGCGCAGGCCCTGGTGGGCCGTCAGGGCGCGACGTAGCTCCCCACGTAGGCCACCAGCATCCGCTTGGCCTCCTCGACCATCGTCGTCGCCTCCTCGGGGGTGGAGCGGCTGCCGAAGAACATCACGGTGTTGATGGTGTTCACGATCATGGTGGCGATCCGGCGCGCCTGCTCTGCGTCGAGGTGCTCCAGGCGCTGCAACAGGACTTGCGCGGCGCGATCTACGAGGGTGCGGCTCAGGGCCATGTCCGCCTCCTCGAACAGCCCGTAGAGCTGGAGGTTCGCGTTGACGGCGGAGAGCCGGATGCTCCCCTTGCCCCACGCGACGAAGCCGTCCACCGACAGCTCCACCAGCTGTCGCCACTCCAGCCCCTCCGCCACCGGCCCGGTGAGCTCCTCCGCCACCGCGCGGACGTCCTCCAACGCGCGGTGGGCGAGGGCGAGGAAGAGATCCTGCTTCTTCTCGAAGAACTGGTACACCGAGCCGATGGAGGTGCCCGCCCGCGCCGCGATGGCCTCCATGCTCGTCGACTCGTAGCCCTGCTCGGTGAACAGGTGGGCGGCCGCGTCCAGGATCGCGTCCACCGGGCCCAGCCCCGGGCCTGGGCCGGCACCTTGCGGAGCCCGGGGAGGAGCGGCGCGACCATCCTCCCTCCTCCTACCCCACCCGCGCCTCCCGACGAAGGGGTCCCGACAAATATGAGGGTTGCCTCATGTCTCGGAATAATGTGAGGATGCCCTCATGTTCTCCCCGGGCCCGGCCGCACCCGGCCGGCGGAAGGAGCCACCATGACCGCCCCCCTCGTCGTCCCCTCGTCCCCCGCCATCCACGTGCCCCCGGGGCTGCCTGGCCTCGGCCAGCTCCTCGATGCCTGGCGGGACCCCCTGGGGCTGTTCCTGAGGGGCATGGCTGGCGGCCACGCGGTGGTGCGCTACCGCTTCGGCCCGTACACGTACCTCCTCCTGAACGAGCCCGGCGACGTGGAGCGGGTGCTCGAAGAACGCCCAGGCCTACGGCAAGAGCCCCTCCTACCGGGCCGCTGCGCCTCGTCATGGGGCAGGGGCTGGTGACGAGCGAGGGCGAGCTGTGGCGGCGCCAGCGCAAGCTGATGCAACCCGCCTTTCATCACCGGTGCCTGGTGG
Organism: Deltaproteobacteria bacterium; assembly: GCA_020632995.1. Lineage (GTDB taxonomy): Bacteria > Myxococcota > Kuafuiibacteriia > Kuafuiibacteriales > Kuafuiibacteriaceae > JACKEN01. Next base: position 250,052 of record JACKEN010000002.1, read on the forward strand.
GGTTCGTGGACGGCATGGAGGGCTGCGTCTCGGACCTCGCGGCCCGCTGGGACCACCTGCCCGAGGGCGCGACCTTCGACGTGCACCGGGAGATGATGGAGCTGACCTTCCGGATCGTCGGCCGGACCCTCTTCTCGACCGAGGTCGGGGCCGAGGCGGAGGGGATGGGCGAGGCGCTCGGCTTCCTCTTGGAGTACGCCTCGGACTACGCCGAGACCCTGGTGCGCATGCCCACCTGGCTCCCGACCCCGCGCAACCGGCGCTTCGCGCGCAACATGGCCACCGTGGACCGGCTCATCGCGCGGGTGGTGGCGGAGCGGCGCGCGGCCTCGGCCGCGCCCGACGATCTCCTGGGGATGCTCCTCGCCGCCGACATGGACGACCGCCAGCTCCGCGACGAGCTGGTGACCCTGGCCCTGGCCGGGCACGAGACCACCGCGAACGCCCTCACCTGGACCTGGCTCCTCTTGTGTCCAGCACCCCGACATCGCGCGCCGCGCGCGGCAGGAGATCTTGCAAGAGGTGGGCGACGGCCCGCTGACCTTCGAGGCGCTGGGGCGGCTCGGTTATCTCGAGCGGGTCATCCAGGAGTCGATGCGCTTGTACCCGCCGGTGTGGGGCATCGAGCGCCAGCTCAAGGAAGCCGACGAGCACTCGGGCCACCCGGCGCGGCCAGGGGACATCGCGCTCCTCTGCAGCTACACCCTGCACCGGGATCCGCGCCTGTGGTCGAACCCCGAAGGCTTCGATCCGGATCGCTTCCTCCCCGAGCACGTGGCCCGGCGCCCCCGCTTCGCGTACGTGCCCTTCGGCGGGGGCGCACGCATCTGCATCGGCAAGGCCTTCGCGATGCTGGAGGCGAAGCTGATCCTGGCCGGGCTCCTGCGGCACTTCGAGCTGGCGCTGGTGCCCGGCCACCCGGTGGTGCTGGATCCGGGCATCACGCTGAGGCCGCGCCACGGCCTCAGGATGACCCTGCGGCGGGCGGCGGCGCCTGGCGCTACCGGGCCCTCTTGATCCAGGTGGCCACGTCGCTCTCGAAGCCCACCTCGACCTGGCGCGCCCTCGCGCGCTGACGGATCTCGGCCAGCCGGCCCTCCGGCAGGGCGCCCAGCTTGCGCACCGCCTCGGAGATGCTGTCAACGTGGCCTGCGATCTTCTCGACCCCCTCCGCCAGCTCCGCCTCCGCGGTGTGGCCGTCCTCGGCGAGGCCGAGGTAGCTGGCCAGGAGCTGCTCGCCCCACGTTGGTGGCGTGGCGGCGTGACGCCACGATGTTGCCCTTGCCGGTGACCACGTTGCCGACCGAGAACACCGTGGGGTGATCGGGCAGGCGCCCGAGCTCCCAGTCGGTGAACGCGAAGAGCTCACCCTTCATCGGCACGCCCTTGATCGGGTCGGGGATGGAGCCGATGGAGCTCACCACGAGGTTGCCGCGGCGCTCGAAGGTCTCGTCGGTCTTGACGAGCTTGCCGCTGGCGTCCTTGCCCATGCGCCTGAACACCAGGCCGACCAGATGATCGCCCTCCACCACCGGCGCCTCCGGGGCGGCCAGGGCCTCGAAGCGGAACTTGTACTTGGCCATGGTCCGCTCGAGCATCTTCTTGCGGTTGGCCCTGACCTTCTCCACCCGCTCCGCGTCGGCGTCCTCGGGGGCCTCCTGCAGCGGCATGTCCTCGGGCTCACGCCGGTAGTAGAGGGTCGAGCCCTTCAGGCCGAGCTCCTCCCACGTGAGGCCGAAGCCCTCACAGGCCTTGTCCATCCCCGCCTTCTCGAGGGACTCCACGTCGATCTCGTGCCCGCGCTTGGCCAGCGCCTGGCGCGTGGTCTCGAGCATCAGGAGCTTCACGACGTCGATCGAGGCGAGGCCGCCGCCCACCACGATCGCGTCGTCCACCGCGGGGTAGGTCGGGCCGGCGTAGTTGGGATCCTCGGCGTGGTTGAAGGCGATGATGAAGGGGTTCTGGTAGACGAGGCCCTTGTCGACGTACGCGTCGATGCCGGCCACCGGCAGGCTGCGGTCGCGCCACGCGCCGCACGCCAGCACCACCGCCGTGAAGCCCCAGACCCGCGACAGATCGTCGAAGGCCACGTCGCGCCCGATCCGGGTGAGGGGCACGAGGTGGATGTTCGGGTGGCTCAAGCGCTCCACGATGCGCTCGAACTCCTTGTTGCGCAGCCCCGCGTGCCAGCGCGGCAGGCCGTCCTCGATCTTGCCGAAGGGGCGCGCGTTCTGCTCGAACACCACCACCTCCAGCCCCGCGTCCGCCAGCATGCGGGCCAGCTGCGCGCCAGCCACTGCGCCGCCGATCACCGCCACGGCTTGAGTGGGTTCATGGGTAGCTTCGGTCGCCATCGCCGCGCATTCTGCGCGGGTCCAGGATCGGTTGCAATGCGCCGGCCCCGCTTGGTTGGGCGCGCTCGACCTAGCGTGTGCGGCGCTGCGCGCCCTTGCGACGCGGGCGATACCCGGGGGTGGCGGCGCGGGGCTCCGCGCCGCCGCGCTCGACCGCGCGCTGGGCCTCTCGGCGGCGGGCCTCCAGCGCCTCCTTGGGCGCGTCCGCCGGGATCAGGCAGTCGCAGCCGCGGCCGATCAGATCCCGGCGGCCCGCCTTCTGGAGGATCTCCCGCACCTCGAAGTAGTTCTCGGGCTTGAAGAACTGGAGCAAGGCACGTTGCATCTTGCGATCGCGGAGGCTCTTCGCCACCGGCACCCGCTTCATGGTCAGCGGATCCATGCCGGTGTGATACATCGCCGCCGCGAGGTCGAAGGGGCTGGGGATGAAGTCCTGCACCTGGTCCGGCCGATACCCCTGGCGCTTCAGGAACACCGCGAGCTCGATCATCGCGTTCAGGTCGCTGCCGGGGTGGCTGGCGATGTAGTAGGGCACCAGGTGCTGGGTCTTCCCGGCCCGGGCCGAGGCGGCCTGGAACGCCCGGTCGAACTCCACGAAGTCCTCGGGCCCTGGCTTCTTCATCAGGCCCAGCACCTCGGGCTGGCTGTGCTCGGGCGCCACCTTCAACAGGCCCCCCACGTGGTGCTGCACCAGCTCGTCCATGTACTCGGGGTCGTGCCGGGCGAGGTCCATCCGGATCCCGGAGGCCACGAAGACCTTCCGCACCCCCTTCACCCCTCGGGCGGAGCGCATCAGGTGCTTGAGCGGCCCGTGGTCGGTGCCGAGCAGCTTGCAGATCTTCGGGTGGACGCAGGACAGCCTGCGGCAGGTGGCCTCGACCTCGGGCCGGGTGCAGCGCATCTTGTACATGTTGGCGGTGGGCCCGCCGATGTCGCTCACGACGCCCTTGAAGCCGGGGTCCCTGGTCATCCGCTCGAGCTCGCCCAGCACAGAGGCCTCGCTCCTGCTCTGGATGACCCGCCCCTCGTGCGCGGTGATGGAGCAGAACGAGCACCCGCCGAAGCACCCGCGCATGATCTGGACGGAGTCCCTCACCACCTCGAAGGCGGGGATCTTCGCCCCCCCGTAGCTCGGGTGGGGCAGCCGGGTGTAGGGCAGGCCGTAGACGAGGTCCATCTCGGCCTCGGTGAGGGGGAGGCAAGGCTGGGTTGACGACCACCGTCTCCTGGCCATGCCGCTGGACGAGCCGCCGCGCGTTCCTGGGGTTGGTCTCGTGATGGGCGGCTCGGGTCATGGCGCAGAAGGCCACCGGGTCCTCCGCCACCTCCTCGTAGCTCGGCAACGTGATGACGTCGTCGCCCTCGGGCGCCGGCTCCTTGGCCGCCGAGGCGGTAGGCGACCCCGGGCAGGTCGCGCAGGGCCTTCACGTCCTCCCCCGAGTCGAGCCGGCGGGCGATCTCGAGGATCACCCGCTCGCCCATACCGAAGCCCAACAGGTCCGGCTTCGCGTCCATCACGATGGAGCGCCGCACCTTGTCGCTCCAGTAGTCGTAGTGGGCGATGCGGCGCAGGCTGGCTTCCACTCCGCCCGCCACCACCGGCACCCCGGGGTAGGCCTCCCGGGCCCGCTGGCAGTAGGCCAGCGTAGCGCGGTCGGGGCGGCGCCCGATCGCCCCGTCGGGGCTGTAGGCGTCGTCGTTCCGCACCTTCTTGTTGGCGGTGTAGTGGTTGATCATCGAGTCCATGTTCCCGGCGCTGATGCCGAAGAACAGGCGCGGACGTCCGAAGGTCTTCCACGGCTCCGAGGAGCGCCAGTCGGGTTGACTCAGGATCGCGACCCGGAACCCCGCCCGCTCCAGGAGGCGCCCCAACAGGGCCATCGCGAAGCTGGGGTGGTCCACGTAGGCGTCGCCGGTCACGAAGACCACGTCCACCTCGGCCCAGCCGCGCGCGTCGAGCTCGGCCCGGGTCATGGGGAGCGGCGGCGCCTTCTTGTCCACCGGCCCGAAGCGGAGGCCGCCGAAGGGCGCGGGGTCCTGGGTCAGGACCGGGAGGCGGGGGGAGGGGCGGGCCACGCTGCCACCGTAGCAGCCGGATCCGGCCCACGCACGCGGATCGTGCGGGTCCTCATCAGGGCGCGAAGGCCCAGCGCAGCCCCACCCCGAGGGTCACCACGAGGCCGGAGTGCCCCAGCGTCGGCTGGCCGTCCACCTGGGCCTCCAGCCCACGCAGGGTCCAGCCCGCGGCGCCGGTGAGCGCGGCCGAGAGCTGGGCGCCCAACGGCACCTCCGCCCCGACCCGCAGGCCGACGCCCGCCGTGGTGGCTCGCTCGCGTTCGGCTGGCACCGCGGGGCGCGCGCTCTGCCCCTGTGCCCACGCCAGGCCCAGCGTGACCCCGGGGCCCGCCCACAAGGGCGAAGCGCGGGTGGCGCGCGGTGGCGGCGGCGAACAGGGCGAGCTCCGCGACGTCGAGGCGGACCTCGCCGAGCGCGGTCGAGGTCTTGGCCCGGCGCCAGCCGAGCTCGGCCCCGAGCCGGAGCCAGGGCCAGGCGGCCCACGCGGCGTCCACCGCTGCCCCGATTGCGGCGGCGTCGCAGCGCGCGAGGTAGCCGAGGGCGCCGCTCGCGCCCAGGCTCAGCCTCGGGGCGCCGCGACCGCCGTCAGCGCGGGCATCGCCGTCGGCGCCGAGGTGGGGGGCGCGGGCGGTGCGCGCTCCGCCGCGCGGATGGACTCGGCGATCGCGAGAGCGGCGGCGCGGGCGCGGGCCGAGCGGTCGATGCTCCCGAGGGGGAGCACGAGGCGCTCGGGCGGCTGCCGTGGGCCGTGATCGATCAGCGCCACCAGGACGGTGGGGCCCATCAGGTCACACGCGGTAAAGGTCAGGAAGACCCCGGCCTCCGGCGGCATCGCGCGGATCTCCAGGGCCAGGAGCTCCGTCAACGTGGCTTGCGCATCCGGCGCGTCGCACGCGCCGGCCAGCCACTGGACGGGGCCCGCGTTCGCCACGAGGAGGAGGCCGAGGGCGGCAGAGAGGGCCACGCTCATGGCACGCTCGACCAGCGCCGCACGAGCTCGGCGCGCCGGCCCTTGGGATAGCGCTCGAAGTAGTCGCGGGAGGCGCGCTCCGCCTCGCCGTGGCGCGCCAGCAGGTGCAGGGCCTCGACCCGGCGCGCGTAGGCGTCCTCCAGGAGCATCGCGGGCACACCGCGGGTGATCGCGGCCTCGAAGGCCACCACCGCCCGCTCGGGGCGGTGGAGGTCCTGGCTCGAGCGTGCGGTGAACGCCGCGATCGCCTGGGGATCGCGGGGCCAGGCGCTCAGCGCCTCCACCGCCGCACTGGCTGCGCGGGCGAATCGCGCGAGCACGGGGGCGCGTCCGCAGGCAGCCTCACCGCGGCGCGTCGGCGGCCAGCCGGTAGGGGATCCGGCGCAGGATCGGCGGCGTGTCGTCGGCCGGGCGCGGGGCCTCAGGCGCCGGGGCCCGACCGGGGGAGGCACGTCGCGGTCAGCGCGTGCGGTCGCTGGCGCCCTCGTGCAGACGGCAGGCGCCGCCACGCTACACTGCGGCGTGGCGGGCGGGCGCGATCGCCTCCCTCGGCCTTCCGGCTGGGGCGCTGACGGGGCTCGTGGGCACCTCCAGCGCGGCGCTCACGCGCACCTCGTTCCGCGTCGAGGCGAGGGACGCCTCGACGCGAAGCGCACCACCGGCACGCGTCAACACCTTGCGGATCGTGGGCGACTGGTGATCACCGCGCGGGCAGGCGGTGGTGGGCGCAGCTTCCGGCGCCAGGGGCCGCTGCGACCATCGCCGCATTCAGCCGCCACGGGCGGCTTTCGTGCCTCCCGGGCTGGCCGCGGCTGCCGGCACCGGGTGCGCCCGGCCGGCTTCGCGGTGTTGCCGGTCGGGCGCTTGATCGGCACCTCCACCTCCACGAGCAGCGGTACGGTGCGGCTCCTCGTGCGGGACAGCGCGGGTCTCGTCGCCACCGCCACCCGCGCCTTCTCCGTCATCTTCCCGTTCTAGGACCGCCTGGCACGACGACGATCCCGGTGCTCGTCTGCACCCACCGCACGTCGAACGCCGCAGCGTCGTCGATGGCTGGGGCGGTCGCCCGGATCGCCACCGGCGACTGCGGGGTCGAGAACAGGAGCGGATCGTAGTCCGCCCGGCCGAACAGCACGTACGCGTGCAGCGCGGCCTCCGGCGGGCGCACCGTGGCGGGGTTCAGCACCGACCCCTGGATCGGCGACACCTCTGGCCGCACCCGGGCCCCCCGCGGCGCCGCGCGCACCGCGGCCTCGACCTGCCCCTGCCACCGCGCGCCGAAGGTGTGGTGGGTGTGCGCGAGCAGGCCCGCGTGCCCGAGCGCGGCGATCGCGCCGAGCGCCGCGAGCGGGGTCGCGATGCGGCCCCGGGCCAGGGGCAGGGCCAACAGCCAGGCAGGTTGCAGGAGCCGGGGGGCGAGCAGGGTCATGCGCAGGCCGAAGGCGGAGAGGCTGAAGGGCGCGAGCACGTAGGTGATCGCGAGGGCCCAGAACGCGAGCTCCATCGGGTCCCTCGGCCCGCGCCGGCGCCCGAGCACCACCGCGAGCACGAGCGCGCCCACCCCGAGCGCGGCCACCGCGTAGTCCAGGTTGCCGGGGAGGTACGCGAGCACGAAGTCCACGAGGCGGTGCTTGATGGTGAAGCGCCACGAGGTCTCGATCTGCTCGTCCATGTGCCGCAGCCCGGCGGACTCGGACCACACGCTGGCGGTGGCGATCCAGAGCGCTACCCCGAGCGCACCCGATGCGAAGGCCAGCTTGCGTCCCCGGCCCGGCTGGCGAGCCACGAGGGGCGCGCTGGCCACCACCGACACCGCCCAGCCCACCGGGTGGAAGAGCGCCGCCACCACCTGGCAGAGCAGCGCGGCGGTGGGGCGCAGGTGGCCTTGCTCATCCAGGGCGCGCCGCCACCAGGCCACCGCGAGCAACGCGGGGGGCAGGGCCAGCACGTAGGGCACGAAGCCGTAGGCGAGGCTCCACGCGTGCACGAAGAGCGGCCCGAACCACGCGAGGAGCGGGTCCCGCCCCGCCGCCCGGACCAGCGCGCGGGTCGCGAGGGCGAGGGCGGCCGCGTACAGGCTCAAGACCACCTTGCCCGCCACCGGGATCGAGAGCGCGGCGCCGAGCGCGCGCAGGAGGAGGGCCAGGCCCATGTAGGGCCGTGGGGTCGCGGTGAGGGCGTAGAAGCGCTCCACCCCGTCCCCGTAGCGCTCGAGCAGGTGCGCCGAGGCCAGGTGGTGGGGCCAGTCGGTGAGGGCGAGCAGCGGGCTCACCCAGAACGGGAGGATCGAGGCCAGCACCAGCGCGGCGAGCCCCAGGTCGGCGAGGCGGCGGCGGGAGGGTCGGCCATGATGGGCCCCAGGCAACCCCAGGCGGGGCCCTGGGGTCAAAGCCCCGTGCACACGGTCCTTCGCTTCGACCCTGCCCCCCCCACCGCGCCCCCGCCCCCTGGCCTCGAGGTCGGGTCGGCGCTAGGGGATCGGCCATGACGCGCCACGTCCTCGCCTCGCTCACCGCGCTGGCTGCCACCTGCGCCGTCCTGCCCTCGGCAGCGGCCCAGGGGTTGCTCCGCTTCCCCGACGTCCACAAGGACCGGGTTGTCTTCACCCACGGCGGCGACCTGTGGACCGCCTCCGTCGCGGGCGGGGTGGCCCGGCGGATCACCGCCCACCCCGGGATCGAGCTGTTCGGGAAGTTCTCGCCCGACGGCAAGTCCATCGCCTTCACCGGGCAGTACGACGGCGACGAGCAGGTCTACGTGATGCCGGCGGAGGGCGGCCCGCCCCGGCAGCTCACCTTCTACCCGGCCCGCGGCCCGCTCCCCGCGCGCTGGGGGTTCGATCACCAGGTCTACGACTTCACCCCCGACGGGACGCAAGTCCTCTTTCGGGGGCTGCGCGAGCACTGGACCCTCGGCGAGGGGCGCCTGTACACCGTGCCGGTGAAGGGCGGGATGCCGGTCGCCCTTGCGCCCCCCGTCGCGGGCGCGGGGGCGCTGTCGCCCGACGGTAAGCGCCTGGTCTACTCGCCGCTGTTCCGCGACTTCCGCACCTGGAAGCGCTACCAGGGTGGCTGGGCCCAGGAGCTCTACATCTACGACCTCGACAAGGCGGCGGTGCAGCAGATCACCGACAGCCCGCGGGCCGACCGCGACCCCATGTGGGGCAAGGACGCGATCTACTTCGCGTCGGATCGCGACGGGCGGATGAACCTGTACCGCTACGACCTCACGAGCAAGGCGACGACCCAGCTCACCCACCACACGCAGGCTGACCTGCGGTGGCCGAGCATGGGGCCCGACGGCGCCATCGTGTACGAGCTCGAGGGGCGCCTGCACCTGTTCCAGACCGCCACCGGCGAAGACCGGACACTCGAGATCACCATCCCCGATGACGGGCTGGCGAGCCGCCCCCGGGACGTGGACGTGTCGAGCGCGATCGAGGGCTTCGAGCTCGGGCCGAACGGCAAGCGAGCCCTGGTGGTGGCGCGCGGTGACGTCTTCGACGTGCCGACCGAGCACGGCCTCACGCGCAACCTCACCCACTCCTCGAACGCGCACGAGCGGGACGCGACGTGGTCGCCCGACGGCAAGTCGGTGGTCTTCATCTCCGACGTGCTCGGGGAGGAGGAGCTGTGGCTCTACGAGCGCGCGGCGGGGACGTTCCGCCAGCTCACCTTCAAGAGCCAGGGGCGCTTGTACGGGCCCCGCTGGTCGCCCGACGCGCGGCGCCTGGCCTACTCCGACAAGGCAGGGCGACTCTTCGTGGTCGAGGTGGAGGGGCGCAAGAAGACCGAGGTGTCGAAGGACCCCTACGGCTACGTCGACGGGTTCGCGTGGTCTCCGCGGGGCGGTCACCTCGCCTTCACCCGGAGCTCGCCCAACGGCGGCCAGTCGGTGCACGTGTACTCGGTGGAGGACGGCAAGACCCACGCGGTCACCGACCCCACCTTCAACGCCTACGCGCCCACCTGGGACACCAAGGGCGACTACCTGTTCTACCTGAGCGATCGAGACTTCCGACCTCAGCTGGGGAGCTTCGACTTCAACTTCGTCGGCAACCTCGAGACCGGGGTCTTCGGCGTGGCGCTCCGCCGCGACGTGAAGGACCTCTTCGCGCCCAAGGACGACGAGGTCGTGGCCAAGGCGGACGAGGGCAAGGGCCCCGCGAAGGACCCGAAGGCGAAGGGGAAGGGCGACGGCAAGGGCGATGACAAGGAGGCCACCGGGGTCGAGGCGATCCGCAAGCAGGGCTTCGAGAAGATCGAGTTCGAGGGCCTGGGGTCCCGCGTGACCCGGGTGCCCATGCCGACCTCCAACTACGGGGGGCTCGACGTGACGCCGACCCACGTGGTGGCCCTCGATCGCGGCCCGCCCTTCCTCGGGCGGGACGACATCGAGCCCAAGCTCGTCACGTTCGCGCTGGAGGACGAGAAGCTCCAGACGCTGGCGAGCGGGGTGCAGGGCTACTCGCTGTCGGGGGACCGGCAGAGCGTGCTCGTCCGGACCAAGGCCGGGCTCCAGGTGCTGTCGGTGAAGAAGGGCGGGCCGAGCGACAAGCCGAAGCCGCTGCCGACCAAGGGCCTGGTGGCGCGGGTGGATCCGAAGGCGGAGTGGATGGAGATCTTCGACGAGGTGTGGCGGCGCTACCGCGACTACTTCTACGTCGAGAACATGCACGGCCACGACTGGGCCGCCATCCGCGAGCGCTATCGCCCGCTGGTCGCGCAGGTCGCCCACCGCGAGGAGCTCAACGACGTGCTCGGCCAGATGGTGGCGGAGCTCGAGGTGTCCCACGCCTACGTGGCGGGGGGTGATCTGGGGCTCCCGCCTCGCCCCGGCGTGGCGCTGTTGGGCGCGCGCTTCGAGCTCGACGCGCGCGCCGGGCGCTATCGCATCCGCGAGATCATGCAGGGCCAGAACGAGGAGCCGCTCTACCGCGCGCCCCTGACCGAGGTCGGGGTGGACGCTCGGGTGGGCGACTACGTCCTCGAGATCAACGGCGAGGCGCTCCTGGCCGAAGACAACCCGTACCACCTCTTGCGGGGCAGCCTGGCCGAGCCGGTGGAGCTCCTCCTGAACGCCACCCCCGACCCGAAGGGGGCGCGCCGGGTGATGGTGAAGCCGATAGCGTCCGAGCAGCCGCTCGTGTACCTGGCGATGATCACGCGCAACATGGCGCGGGTGAGCGCCGCCACCGACGGCAAGATGGGTTACCTCCACATCCCGGACATGGGCGAGAACGGCCTGCGCGAGTTCGTGAAGTGGTTCTTCCCGCAGGTGCGCAAGGAGGGCCTCATCATCGACGTGCGCGCCAACGGGGGCGGGTTCGTGTCACAGCTCATCATCGAGCGGCTCCGGCGCAAGCTCATCCACACCAGCTTCGGCCGCGACGTGAACGAGACCTGGACGTACCCGCAGAACGTGATGGTGGGCCCGATGGTGTGTCTGATCGACGAGACCTCCGCCTCCGACGGCGACATCTTCCCCGACTCGTTCCGCGCGGCGGGCATCGGCCCGCTGATCGGCAAGCGCACCTGGGGCGGGGTCATCGGGATCAACGGCCACGGGCCGGTCATCGACGGCGGCGACGTGTTCGTGCCCCAGTACAGCACCAACGGGCCGGACGGGGCGTACATCATCGAGGGCTACGGCGTCGCGCCGGACATCGAGGTGGAGAACGATCCGGTGAAGGTGGCGGCGGGCGGTGATCCGCAGCTCGAGCGCGCGATCCAGGAGGTCGTCTCGCGACGCGCGCGGATCAAGGGACCGCTCCTCCCGAAGCGGCCGGCCGACCCGGTGAAGAACAACACGCCGAAGTGATGAACCGTCCCATCCGCCAGGTGGGACAACCGGCGATGTAGGCTACGATGCGCTTCGGCGCGGTGCGTCGAGGCGACCCACGGGCAACGTCGGGCGCCTCCGTCCACGACCTCGGAGGCGGCGTCCTGGGCAGAGAGCGGCAAATCTCGCAGCGTTCTCCTTTGAGTCCTTAGGAGCTTCGCCAGGCAGGTTGCGCGCAACCGTGATCAGCGCGCGCGGGCCAACTGCAATACAAGCTGCCGGATACCGCTTTGACCGCGCCTCGAACCCGGTGGCGAACGTAGCCAACTGTCGGCGGCTGAGCGTGGCCGCCCTCCAGGTGGCAAACCCAGGCTGGCAACAGGGCGAAGTGTCGGCGCTTGGCGGCACATCTCTCCCTGGGAGTAAGCCTGACTTGCAAACGCCTCCGTTGTTGCCCGCTAATCCCGCCCCATCGCGGGAAACACCGCTCCGCCCCGTGGGCGGGGAGCCGGTGCGCGAGGGAACCCGTCTCACAGAACGAAAGGGAGGTTGCAGTGTTGATGAACGTAGAGGATTGGAAGTTGGGTCGCGAGAAGACGCGCAGCATCGTGGCCGCGTCGCTCGCGATGGTCGTCGCCGGCTGCGGTTCGAACCTGGACATCGATGCCACCATCGATACCCCCGACCAGATGGAGACCGTGCAGGCCAACAGCGTTGACCTGACCTACGAGGACTTCGTCCAGCAGTACGTCTACAAGGAGCCGTGGGAGGGTGGCGTCTATATCTATGACGGCGACACCCCGGTCGCGAACGAGAAGCAGCTCTACGAGCTCTATCAGAAGCTGGTGAGCCCGCCTTCTCTCATCGTGAACACCGTCGGCGGCTCTGACGACAAGTGGAGCGCGAGCCAGGCGGTGAGCCTTACCTACTGCATCAGCAACAGCTTCACCGCCTCGCAGAAGAGCGCGGTGATCTCCGCCATGCAGACCGCCCTCGAGGGCGGCTGGGAGACCTTCGCCAACGTCGACCTGACCTACGACAGCAGCCAGGACAGCAACTGCACCGCGACGAACAACAACGTCACCTTCGACGTGCGTCCGGTGAGCGGCCAGTCCTACCTCGCCCGCGCCTTCTTCCCCAGCTACTCGCGCTCCCAGCGCAACATCCTCATCGACACCTCGGCCTTCAGCACCAGCTGGCCGCTGTCGGGCATCCTGGGCCACGAGCTCGGCCACGTCCTCGGCTTCCGGCACGAGCACACCCGCCCCGAGGCCGGGACCTGCTTCGAGGACAACAACTGGCGCGCGCTGACCCCGTACGACTCCGCGTCCATCATGCACTACCCGCAGTGCAACGGCTCCGCGAACACCCTGGCCTTCACCACCCGCGACGCCGAGGGCGCCGCGGCGCTGTACGGCGCCCCCGGCAACCCGCCCCCGCCCCCGCCCCCCGGCGGCGGCAACGAGCAGACCGCCACCGCCTCCGGGACGGTGCGTCGCAACCGTTGGGTGTACTACAGCCCCATCACCGTGGACTCCGGCACCAACTTCCGGGTGGTGATGACCGGCACCAACGACGCAGACCTGTACGTGCGCTTCGGGGCCCAGCCCACCACCACCACGTACAACTGCCGCCCCTACCTGACCGGCTCGAACGAGACCTGTGATCTCACCGTGCCGTCCGGCCAGACCCAGGCGTACATCGGCGTCCGCGGCTACAGCAGCGCGACCTCGTCGTACAACCTGACCGTGACCTGGACCGGGCCCTGATCGTCGGGACCCCCTGAAACGCGAACACCCCGCGCCGACCGAGGTCGGAGCGGGGTGTCGCAGGTTGGCTTGCGCCGGGATGGACTAGAAGTCCATGCCGCCCATGCCGCCCATGCCGCCCATGCCGCCGCCGCCGGCGGGCATCGGCTCTTCCTTCTTGGGCTTCTCAGCCACCAGCGCCTCGGTGGTCAGCAGCAGACCGGAGACGCTCGCCGCGTTCTCGAGCGCGGTGCGCACCACCTTGGTGGGGTCGATCACGCCGGCCTCGACCAGGTCGCCGTAGGTCTCGGTGGCGGCGTTGAAGCCGAAGCCACCCTCGCCGTTGGCCACCCGCTCCAGCACCACCGAGCCCTCCTGGCCGGCGTTGCGGGAGATCTGACGGAGGGGCTCCTCGGCCGCCCGCCACAGGAGCTTGGCGCCCGCCTTCTTGCTCTCGCTGTCGAGAGCGGCGTTCTCCAAGATCTTGCGAGCGCGGATCAGGGCCACACCACCGCCGGGGACGATGCCCTCCTCGCGCGCGGCGCGAGTGGCGTGCATCGCGTCCTCGACGCGGGCCTTCTTCTCCTTCATCTCGATCTCGGTGGCCGCGCCGACGTTGATCACCGCGACGCCGCCCACGAGCTTGGCGAGACGCTCCTGGAGCTTCTCCTTGTCGTAGTCGGAGGAGGTCTCCTCGACCTGGGCCTTGATCTGCTTGATCCGGGCCTGGATGTCGGACTCCTTGCCGGCGCCGTCGACGATGGTGGTGTTGTCCTTGTCGATGGTGATGCGCTTGCAGGTGCCGAGATCCTTCAGGGTCAGGTTCTCGAGCTTGATGCCCAGGTCCTCGCTCACGACCTCGCCACCGGTGAGGATGGCGATGTCCTGCAGCATGGCCTTGCGGCGGTCACCGAAGCCGGGGGCCTTCACGGCCGCCACGTGCAGGGTGCCACGCAGCTTGTTCACCACCAGGGTCGCGAGGGCCTCACCCTCGACGTCCTCGGCGATGATCACGAGGGGCCGGCCGGCCTTGGCCACCTGCTCCAGGATGGGGAGCAGGTCCTTCATGTTGCTGACCTTCTTCTCGTTCAGCAGGATGAAGGGATCGTCCAGCACCACCTCCATCCGCTCCGCGTCGGTCACGAAGTAGGGGGAGAGGTAGCCGCGGTCGAACTGCATGCCCTCGACGAACTCGAGGTTGGTCTCGAGGCTCTTGGCCTCCTCGACCGTGATCACGCCGTCCTTGCCGACCTTGTCCATCGCCTCGGCGATGATGTCGCCGATGGTGGTGTCGCCGTTGGCGGAGATGGTGCCGACGGAGGCGATGTCCTTCTTGGTCTTGCAGTCCTGGGCGGCCTTGTGGAGCTCGGCCACGACCTGGCCGACGGCCCAGTCGATGCCCCGCTTCAGCTCCATGGGGTCGTGGCCAGCGGCCACCAGCTTCAGGCCCTCGGTGTAGATGGCCTGGGCGAGCACGGTCGCGGTGGTGGTGCCGTCGCCGGCCTTGTCAGAGGTCTTGGAAGCGACCTCCTTCACCATCTGCGCGCCCATGTTCTCGAACTTGTTCTCGAGCTCGATCTCCTTGGCCACGGACACGCCGTCCTTGGTCACGAGGGGAGCGCCGAACGACTTCTCGATGACCACGTTGCGGCCCTTGGGGCCCAGGGTCACCTTCACGGCGTTGGCGAGAGCGTTCACACCGCGCGCGATCTCGTTGCGCGCGTGCATGTCGAAGTGGATTTCCTTGGCAGCCATTGTCTTATGCCTCCTAGGCGGTTCTCAGAAGAGAGGGGCGGGTTCAGCCGAAGATGCCGAGGCACTCATCCTCACGCAGGATGATGTGCTCCTCGCCGTCGACCTTGATCTCGGTGCCGCTGTACTTGCCGAACAGCACCTTGTCGCCGACCTTGACCTCGAGGGGCCGGACCTTGCCGTCCTCGAGGATCTTGCCGTTGCCCACGGCGACGACCTCACCCTCGATGGGCTTCTCCTTGGCGGAGTCGGGGATGATGATGCCGCCCTTGGACTTCTCCTCGGCCGCGATGCGCTTCACCAGAAGGCGATCCTGGAGGGGACGAAAGTTCGCCATGATTCTCTGCTCCTAGTTCCTAACGAACGATAATCGTTGGAGATTTCAGCCTGGTTTAGCCACCCGAGGTGGGTGGCTGCCAAACTCGTGCGGAGATCTAGCACCGCGGGCCACGGCGTCAAGACAAAGCGCCAGAAAAAGACGTTTTCACCTACGGCCCCGGCCCGCCTGCGTAGACCGGATCGGTGGGCGGAGGTGGGCGAAGCGGCGCCCGCCGATACTCGAGATCAGGGTCGCGGGATGAGGGTCAGGGACACCGCGTCGGGCGGGCCGGCCGAGGCCTTGGCCGCCACCAGGGCGCCCGCCGCCCCGAGGACCACCCCCGCCGCCACCGCCCATACCCAAGGCGCCCGCCACCACGCCGAGCCGCCCGGCACCACCTCGGCCGAGGCCCGGCTCGGGATGGGGCCGGGGAGGGCGGGGGCGAGGAGGGCGGGCCAGGCGGGCGGGGCGCAGGCGAGGGCGGCGTCGAGGGCGGCGGCCAGGGCCTCCGGGCTGGCGTCGGGGGCGTAGCCGGCGCCGCGGTCGGACAGCACGAGGCGCACCGCCACGGTGCCGGTGGCGGCGGGGCCGAGCCGAGGGGCCAGCACCACCTCGGCCACCAGGGCGTGCTCCACCCCGGCCCGCCGCACCAGGAGGGCGGTGGCCTCCGGGGCGTCGGTGCCGAGGCGGGCGAGGACGTGGTGCTCGGGGTCGGGGGCCAGCCGGGCCTCCACCGTGCGGGTGTCGGCGGCCGGGACGTCGAGGGAGCGGAGCTGGCTCGCGTAGCCCTGGGCGCTGATCCGGAGCAGGTGCCGCCCCGCTGGCACCGCGTCCAGCACCAGCGGCGCCGGCCCCACCGGGTGCCCATCGAGGAACACCATGCCGCCCGGCCCCTCTGGCGGCACCACCACCTCGAGCCGCCCGGTGGCCCTGAGGCCGCGGGCGTCCTTGGCCGCGGCCAGCTCGGCCGCGAGGCGGGGGTCGAAGCGGTGCCGCGGCGCCACCAGGTCGGGCGCGAGGTCGAGGGCCCGCTGCAACCGAACCTGCACCGCGTCCAGCTGACCGCGGGCCAGGTACACCGCCGCCGCCAACAGGTGCGCCTCGGCCAGGAGCGCGGTGGCGCCCTCCGCCTGGTGCACCGGGACCAGCTTGGTGGTGACCTCGGTGATGCGGGCGAGCGCGCCCTCGTCGTCCAGCTCCTTGAAGCGCGCCTCGGCCTGGGCGAGCTGGGCCTTCGCGGTGACCAGGGCCTGGTCCCGGGCCCGCGCGCCGCCCTCGGCCGAAAGCGCCCGCAGGGTGGCCTCCTCGGAGGCCAGGGTGAGGCGCTCGGCCGCCACCGCTCGCAGGCGGCGCTCCACCGCGGGCACCGCCGCGCTCAGCCCGGGGTCGGGCGCGCGCACCACCACCGCCACCCTCGCCTCGGGCGCGATCGGCGGGCAGGCCGCGGCGAGGGCGAGCAGCACTGGGATCATCGCGCCGTTCCTCGCAAGGCTGACTGCACACGTCGGGCCGCCCCCCGCACCCGGCGCTGGAGGTAGTCGGGGTGCCAGGACGAGAAGCGCCAGGCGTGCCGCGCGTACGCGGCCCAGTCGATGGGGTAGGGCAGGTCGCCGAGGCTCCGCACCCGCGTGCGTCGGTGCCTCGTCTCCGACAGGCGGCTCTGTTGGTCGTTCACGAAGTGGTTGCTCATCAGCACCGGGCCCAGGGCGTCGGCGGCGTCCCAGAACAACGCCTCCTTCGGCCAGGCCTGTAGCACATGGGCGAAGCGCTGTCGGGCGAAGGCCACGTTCTCGTTCTTCACCTCGGCGTCCCGGTCGAAGAACACGTCGCCGAAGCGGTGCCGGAGCGCCATCACGCTGGTGTCCTCGCCCACCGCGCTCAGGAGCGAGAAGCCGCAGGAGGCCGGGAACCGGCCGCGGTGCCAGGGGGTGCGGTAGCCAAGGGGGGCCAGGGGGGAGGGGAGCAGGTCCCACTGCAGCACCCGGGTGAAGGCGAGGATCATCGCGGGCGGCAGGTTACCTTGCGCGTGCAGGGCCTCCAGGTGCCGGCGGAAGCCGGCCGCGGTGTCGGTGGGGAGCACGTCGTCGTCGTCCAGGGTGGTGGTGAGGACGTGGGTGGCTCCGGGGCGCAGGTAGGGGGCGAGCCAGTCCAGGCCCACGAGGTCCTGCCCCGGGGTGTGGACGTGGAGGTGGGCGCGGCGCGTCCCCGCCACCCAGGCCTCCATCCGTCGCCGAAGGGGCGGCGGGAGGTCCCGGTCCACCATCACCACCCACCCCACCTCGGGGTCGGTCTGGGCCCGGACCGAGGGCAGGCTGGTGAAGTGCATGAGCCGCCACCGCAGGGCGAGGTTGTCGGGGGCGAGGGGGTCCCGGTCGGCGAAGAAGGTCGGGCCGCTCACCGTCTGCAACGCGCCCTGCATCCGGACGCAGAAGCGGGTGATGATGAGGTGGTCCAGCTGCATGGCGCTCATCGTTGATCCCACGCCACCACCCGCACCCGGCCCACCCCGGGCAGGGCGGTCAGGCGCTGGATGAGGCCGGGGCGTACGTCGGTGAGGATCACCGCCCTCGCCCGGGCGCGCTCGAGGAGGGCGTCGGCGAGCCCCTCGGGCGGCGCGGTGAGCCCCACGACGCGGGCGCGCAGCACCGGCCGCAGGGTGCGGCCCGGGTCCAGCCGGTCCGAGGCCAGGGCGTCGGCCGCGCGCCGCGGATCCCGGAGCGCGAGATCGACCGAGGCGGTGGCGGTGGCGACCCCCCGGCGCCAGGCCGCCTCGCCCAGGGGGGGCGCCTTGGCCCACCCGAGGAGGCGGGCCAGGGCCTCCGGCTCCGCGCCCACCGTGGCGGTGCGGGCGAGGGTGAGCACCGGCGCGCCCCACTCCGCTTCGATGCCGTCGCTCGCGGCGAGGGCGGCCACCACCGCGGGGCCGGCCTCCGCCCGAACGTCGGGGGCCCACAGGCCGAGCGCCACCCGCGCGTCGTGGCGCCCCGGCTGGTCGACCAGCCACAGCTCCAGGGGGCCCTCGGCCGGGCCCGCCGTCGTCTTCGGGGTCGGCGCGGGGGTGCCGCCGTGGATCGGGGGTGGCAAGCTATCCTGCACCAGCGCGGCGGCCCCGGCGGGGATCCGGCCGGTGATGACCACCGCGCGGCGGCCCGCCTTGAGCACCGCGGCGAGGAAGGCCGCCGCGTCGGCCTGGGTCACCTCGGCCAGGCCGCTCACGTCGCCCTCGACTGGGGCCTGGCCGGTGAGGGCCTGGCGTAGGGTCCCGCGGAGCAGGCGGCGGTCGTCCCGCAGGCTGGCCTGCCGCGCGGCGACGGCGGCGGCCACCGCGCGGTCGACCTCGGGGGTCGACAGCGGACCCGGCGCGAGGGCGGCCATCACGTCCTGCAGGTTGGACTGCACTGCCTCGGGCGGGGCCCCGAACGCGATGATCAGGCCCTCTGGGTGGCGCTGGACCTCCAGGGTGGCGCCGAGCCCGGCGGCGTCGGTGAGGCGCGCGTCGAGGAGCTCGGCGATCACCGCGCCGAGGCCGGCTCGGCCCTCGGGGTCGGGTGGGGTGGGCAGCGCCACCCGCACCTCGCTCCAGGCGGGGCCCGGGGCGGGGAGGGCGATCAGCTCGCCGCCGCCCTCCAGCGGCCG
Source organism: Deltaproteobacteria bacterium (assembly GCA_020632995.1). GTDB lineage: Bacteria > Myxococcota > Kuafuiibacteriia > Kuafuiibacteriales > Kuafuiibacteriaceae > JACKEN01. Next base: position 268,688 of record JACKEN010000002.1, read on the forward strand.
CACCTGCAGCGCGGGCGGGGCGCCAGCCACCGCGAGGCAGACCAGGAGCGGGGTCACGGGGCGTCCTCCTGACCCACCACGAGCACGGGCGGGCGCTGGGCCAGCTTGCGCGCGAGGGCCCGCAGATCGACCTCGGCCGGGGCCTGGGCGGCGGTCAGGTAGGCCGCCACCCGATCGGCCACGGTGCCCTCGCCGTCGGCCAGGAGGAGCTCGGCCACCAGCTGACCTCGGCCCTCGAGGCTGGCCCAGCTCCGGAGGGCGTCGGCCCGCAGGCTCGCTTGCACCTGCTCGAGCTGCAGCCCGGTGGTGGCGCCCCGGCCGATCTCGGTGAGCTGGGCCCGGACCTGGGCCGCGGCGGTGGTGGCGGTGGCGGTGGGCCCGAGCGCGGCGAAGACCTCGAGCGCGCGCCCGCGGGGCCCGACCTCGGTGAGGAGCTCCAGCCCCGGGAGGTGCGCGGCCTCGAGGGCGGGGGCGAGGCGCCGGGTGGGGCCGCCGAGGAGCAGGGCGAGGGCCCGCAGGTGGGCGAGGCCGGCGGGGTCGGCGGAGGGGAGCGACCAGCCGAGGAGGGCGACCCGCGCCTCACCCTCCGCGCGCACCTCGACCGGGGCCCGCGGGCCCACCACCGCGAGCAGGGCGGCCGCAGGGCAGCCTGCGGTGGTCGGCGCCGCCCGGCGGAGGGCGCGGAGGGTACTGGTCCTGGAGACCGGCCCGGCCACTACCCAGAGGCTCGGGCCGGGCCGGTCGCAAGCCACCTTGCCACCGGAGGACAGCACCTCCACCCAGGTTCGGCGCAGCCTGCGCCTGAGGGCGCCGGGGCCCGCCTCCTTCGGGGGGGCAGGCGTCGGCCCCGCGGCCCGCCACGGGGCGGTGGCCCAGTCGACCAGCTCAGGCAGCTGCGGGGGGGCGCCCACCGCGACCGCCGCGCTGAGGTCGCGCGTCACCCCCACCCAGCGCCGGGCGGGGGCGGGGACGGGCGCGGCCCAGCCGTGGTGGGCCCAGGCCTCGGCCCGGCCCCGGGCCCCGGGGGGATCGTCGGCCCAGCCCCGCTGCAACCAGACCTGCACCGTGACCGCGCGGGCGGCGGGGTCGGGGAGGAGGACGACGTCGCTCGCTTCGCCCAGGCGGTACTGCTCGACCCGGACGCCGGCCACCGAGCCGGTGGCCACCAGGCTCAGGCGCGGGCCGGGCCCCTCGTTCGCGGCCGCGAGGTCGGCCTGGACCTGCTGGGCCTCAAGGTCCGCGCCAGCGAGGCCCGCGGCGGGGCGGCCAGGGGGCCCGGAGCGACAGCCGGCGGGCAGGCCGGCGCCCAGGCACAACAGCGCGCTGAGGCACCAGGGACGAGTGAGGGGGGCCACGCCGGGCTGGATGCTACACCAGTTCCTGGGGTGCCGCCCGGGACCTACTTGGCGTCCCTGGTCGTGGCCTCGGCCACCGCCGGGGGCTGGGTGCGCCGGGAGACGTAGAGGCTTCGGTAGGTCACCACGTGCTCATCCAGCCGGGCCACCACCAGGACCTTGTTCAGGCCCTCCTCGAGCGGGAGGTTCACCGTGAAGGGGAGCTTCACCGCCGCCTCGTCGGGGGCGCTCCACGCGGGCTTGCTCGCCTCCGCGCCGGGCGCGGCCGGCGCCGCGGGGGCGGCGGCCACATCGGCCTTGGGCCCGCTCTTGAAGAAGACCTTGTCGTCGTTCAGGAGCACGTACATGTCCTTCAGGGCGCGGCCGTCGACCTCGCCCGCCAGCACCGCGGTGTCACCGTCCACCACCGCGCCGCCCGGGTTCTGGGACAGGGTGATGGTGGGCGGCCGCCGCAGCGGGGTGAAGGCCACCTTGCCGGGCGCCTTGGGCTTGCTCGCGCTGCCGGTGGCGTCGGCCTGCACCCAGACCGGCAGGTCGTCGCCGATCTTCACCTCCACGAAGCCGTTGAGCTGGTTGACCGCCTCGAGCCGGGTGCCCTTGGCCACCTGGCCGACCGCGGTGGTCTCGTCGCCCGCGCCGGAGCGGAGCACCGCGTCGCTCTTCAGCACCACGCCGCCCCGCTTGAGGGCCCGCGGCTTGTCCACGGTGCCGGTGTCGGGGGTGAGGTGGATCTCGTCCTCCAGCCACTCGCCGGTGCCGGAGTCGTAGATGGTGAGCTCGAGCGGGAGGGTGGCCCGGCCGCTCTGGGCCTTCGGCACCCGGAAGCGGAGCTTCCCCGCCTTGGTCTCGCCCGCCTTGATCGCCCCGACCGTGGCCCGGCCGCGCTCGAGGAAGAGGTCCTCCTCGGCCGCCGACTTCAGGCGCAGGGAGACGTCCTCGGCGTCGCCGGGGCCGGCGTTGGTCACCAGGACCAGGAACTCGACGCCCTCGCCCACCTCGAGGCGGCCGTCGCCGTCGCCTCGCTCCGCGTCGTCGAAGAGGAAGTTGTAGGCGAACTGCGGGTGCGGCACGTACCGCGTCATGACCGGCACCTGCGGCCGGTCGGCGAGGTTCCCGCGCTCCGAGGTCAGCGCGAGGGTCACCAGATCGGAGCGCGACGCGGCGTCACGCGGGATGCGGGTGGTGACGGTCCAGCTCCGGCTCGCGCCGGGCTCGAGGTAGCCGAAGAGGAACTCCCGCCCCTTGAAGGCCGGGTGCTCCGACTCGAGCACGCCGCGCAGGCGATACAGCGGGACGCCGCTGGTGTTCTTGACCGTGGCGACCAGCTTCACGTCGTGGCCGGCCTCGACCACGTTGTCGGGGGCGCCCTCGAGGGTCAGGGTCGCCTCGGCGCGCAGGCCCACCTTCTCGGCGCCGTCCGAGAGCGGGCGCCAGTCCACGCCGAGCTCGGTGATGCGGGCCGAGATGCGCTTCTCTTCCTCCGAGCGCTTGGCCTCGAAGAAGCCGCGGCCGCGCTGCAGGATCTTGCTGCGGGACGGCGCACCGGCGCTCAGGAGGAGCTCACGGGCCAGGCGCATCTCGTAGTCCTCCTTCACCTTGGCCCCGTTGTCGGGATCCCCGTCGCCGCCGACCTCCTCGTCGACCTCCTCGTCGGCCGCGTCCTCGTCGCGCTCCATGAGGTAGGTGAGCTCGAAGGCGGGCTTGTCGGCCACGTAGTCCTGACCCGCGCGGTCGAGGTGCTTGTCGAGGTTCTTCTCGCGGTGGCCCTGAGGCCGGTAGAACAGGCGCACCGACTTGTCCTGGAGCCACGCGGGCGACAGGGCCACGTCGGGGGTCACGCCCTCGTTCTGGATCGAGATGCCGCCCGGGGTCAGGTACTGGGCGATGGTGAGCTTCAAGGCGGAGTTGTCGGCGAAGTCGTAGAGCACCTGCACCGAGCCCTTGCCGAAGCTGCGCTCGCCGATGATCACCGCGCGGTCGAGGTTCTTCAGCGCGCCGGCCACGATCTCGGAGGCCGAGGCGGAGCCCTTGTTCACCAGCACCGCCACCGGGAGGGTGCTCTCGGTGCCCTGCCACCGGGCCCGCTTGGGCTCGCGCAGCTTGTTGCCGTAGCCCACGGTCGTGACGATGTCGCCCGAGGTCAGGAACTTGTCGCTCACCCGGATCGCCTGCTCGAGCAGGCCGCCGGGGTTGTTGCGGAGGTCGAGCACCACGCCGTTCAGCTTGCCGCCCGCCTTCTTGGTCAGGGCCGCCAGCTGGTCCTCGAGGTCCTTGCCGGTGTTCTGCTGGAAGTTCTTGATCTTGATGTAGCCGACGTTGTCGGAGAGCAGGTCGCTCTCGACCGACTCGAGCTTGATCCGCTCGCGCACGATCACGAACTTGCGCGCCTCGGTCCAAGACTTGCGATCGACCCAGATCGTGACCTTGGAGCCCTCGGGGCCGCGGAGCAGGCGCACCGCCTCCTCCACCGCCATCGACACCGTGGACACCTCGCCGATGCGGCTGATGATGTCGCCCGCCTTCAGGCCGGCCCGGGAGGCCGGGGTGTCGTCGAGGGGCGAGATGATGGTGAGCTTGCCGTCCTTCACCGAGATCACGATGCCGAGGCCGCCGAACTCACCCTTGGTGGAGGTCTTCATCTCCTGGAAGGCCTCTGGCTTCAGGAGCACCGAGTGGGGGTCGAGGGTGGACAGGGCGCCGTTGACCGCCGCGTACTCGATGGAGCGCAGGTCATCTTGCTCGGGGAGGTTCTTCTCGAAGAAGCGGAACACGTCGCGGAGCTTCAGGTTGATCTCCCAGAGGCTCTCGACGTCGTCGATGGTGATCTCCTTCTCCTCGTCCATCACCCGGATCCGGAGCCGGCCGCCGCCGATGTCCTCGACCATGACCTCGGCCACCTGGCGCTCGACCTCGTTGAGGGCGGCCACCAGCATCTCCTTGGGGTCGATGCGCTCGGGGTCGACGTAGTTGTCCTTCACGTGCAGCGCCACGTTCGAGAACACGTTCAGGGAGGAGATCCGATAGCCGCGGCCACCAACCCCCCCGCTGGCGTCCGCCAGCAGCTGCGCACCTTCGCCCCCGGCCGCGGCCAGGACCTCGGGGATGGCCCCCCCGCCCTGTCGCGCACGGAGGTTGGAGAGCTCATAGCCGCCCCACGCGAGCACGCAGCAGGCCAGGGCGATGGACAGGGATCGGAGGTGCATCATCTAGCCTCGTGGTCCTCAGTTGTTGCTCGAGTTCAGGATCCGGATGGGGCCGGTGTAGCTCGTCCGCGCCCGCTCCTCACCCAGCACCACCTCGAGCTCGAGCTCGATGGTGCCGGACTTCCCCACACCCAGGGGGATGTCCATGTCGTAGAGCAGGATGAAGCTCCCCGACAGGTAGCTCCGGGCGTCGGTCAGCGTCTGCTCGATGCCGAACGCGGTGGTGCTGTAGTAGCGGCCGTCCGTGAAGCGGTTGAGATCGTCGATGAGATCGAGGTTCGGCGCGTCGGAGGCGATTTCGAGGCCCACTACGTCCACCGGGTACACCGGGTCGTTGCGGTCGGTGTCGCCCTGCACGTAGGCGAGGGTCACGTCCCAGGCCTGCAGCGCCTCGTCGCGGGTCCCCAGCGGCGGGTTGCTGGACACCACGACGATCCGGCCGTTCGTGGACTTGGCCTGCCGGAGCATCCGGGCCGCCTCGTCGATCCCCGCCAGGATGTCGGGGTCGTTCAGCAGGCCGCTCTGGTTGGCCAGGCCGAGGACCCCCTGGGCCAGCTCCTCACGCCGGTCCAGCTCTCGCAGGCCCGGGTCCAGGTCCGGCTTCGTCACCCCGATCCGGCGCGCGGTCTGGTCGAAGGCCACCACCCCCACCCGGTCCCGGCTCCGGAGCCCCCGGATGAAGCGCGCCGCCGCGTCGAAGCGTCGGGGCGGCGCCAGGTCGTTGCCGTCCTTGGCGTTGGCGGGCTGGGAGACGTCGAGCACCAGCACGATGTCCTGGGCCGGGCTCCGCACGTCGCCCTCCGCCCCGCGGTTGTGGGGTCGCGCGGTCGAGATCGGGGAGGGGCCGGGGTTCAGCTGGGCGGTGTCCTGGCCCACCTTCATCTCGGCCCGCAGGAAGGACACCATCTCGTGGGTGAGCCCGCCGGAGTGGCAGACCTCGGGCGGCTGGTCGGTGTCGGGGCAGATCCCCCGGCCGTCGATCCCGTAGGGTGAGATGTGGACGGCCACCGGGCCGCGCTGCCCGTTGGTGAGGGGCTCCCACGCGAAGGCGCCCAGGACGTCCACGCCCGCCAGCTCCGCGTCCGGCACCTTGAAGGACACCGGCGGGCTCTTGAAGCCGAGGAGGTCGCGAGTCTGGATCACGAGCTCGTCGTCGCCCTGGGCGTCGAGGTTGGTCACGGAGAACTGACCGACATCCGAGGCGATCTGGAGCTTGCGGCTCTGCGGGCTGCTGTACCCGACGCCGTTGAGGCGCCGGTTCACCACCTCGACCAGGGTATCCGGGGTCACGATCCCATTAACGCTCACGCGCCGGTCCTCATTCGGGCGTGTGATCGCGATCCGCGTGGGGTCGATGGGGAGATACTCCAGCTCGTCGATCCCGCAGTCCCGGTCCAGGGAGCACTGGGTGGCGCCGGTCAGGGGATCCGGACAGGCGTGCTGGGCGTCGTTGTCCTCCTTGGTCTGGCAGGTGCCGGTGGGGAGGCAGCAGACGTAGTCGTCTACCGGCAGGGGCGTCGCGGGCACCTGCACATACAGAGGCTCACCCCGGGACTTGCCCTTCGAGTCCTCGGAGCCGGCGATCTCCAGGAGGTCGCCCGAGATGGCGATGACGGTGAACTGGAATGAGCCATCGGCCTCGACCGGGGTGGTCGAGAAGCCCTCCGTCGGGTGGGAGCGGACCGAGACCCACTGCACCGAGGATGGGAAGGTGCCCGCCAGCCCACGCCCATGGGCCAGGCCGCCGGCCGGGAAGAAGACGAGCACCGAGTCCAGGTCCGGCGCGGGGATGTCGCTCCTGGGGGTTCCCCCGGTGCATGAGGCCGCCAGGGCCAGCACCGTCGAGAGGCCGATCGCTCCGCTGAAGCCGCGCACACCCATCGAACTTCGAATGGTATAGGAGCGCAGGCCCAGCGCTCAACCTGCGCCAGCGCTTTCTCTTGCCGGGTCGGACCAGATCGGCTACCGACCGCCCCTCGCCATGCCGGGCGCCGGGGCAGGGAGCCCCGGAGAGACCCGACGCGCGACAGAGGATGTCATGAAGAAGAGCCCGATGCAGACCGTGAAGGACAAGTTCGGTGGCCGCGCCGACCTGGTGGCCAAGCTGGTGCCCATGGTCGACAAGATGCACGGCGACGACAGCGACGACGCGGTGCGCTCCCGCCTGATGGGCCTCACCAACCAGAAGCTCCTGCGCCTGTACGCGGTGGAGCAGAAGGTCCGCGAGCGGTTCGGCGACAAGGACAAGCTGGTCCAGCACATCCTCGACGCCCGCAAGACCGCCGGCCACACCGCCGACGAGACCTACAAGGCCAAGATCAGCGGCTACTCGAAGGCCAAGCTCCTCGACCTGAGCAAGCAGAACCTCGGCCCCCGCCAGGTGAAGCTCACCCCCGAGCAGCGGATGGCGGCCAAGCGCGGCAAGAAGCAGATCGCCCGCGCCAAGGCCAAGATCGGCTAGGCGTCCCCCTCCGGGGCTCGGCGGAGCAGGCGCACCGCCCACAGGCCGAGCCCCAACACCAGCACCGCCACCGCGATCCCGATGACCCCGCGGTACTGCTCCGTGAGGGGCAGGGTGCGCTCCGGCCCCGGCTTGCCGTAGCGCGGGTTGGCGGTGAGCGGCCCGAGCCGCGCCTCCTGCAGCTCCGCCCGGCCGACCCTTCGACGCAGGATGTCTTGCAGGTCGAAGCGCGGCAGGTCGTCGTTCTCCTGCCCGACGTACACCGTGACCGGGCCCTCCGCCTCGGTGCGGAACACCAGCTCCTTCCGGCGCCATGAGCCCACCGCCCCGGTGATCTTGAGGGGCGGGTTGTCCTCGTCCCGCACCGTCACCTGGAAGTAGCGCTTGCCGGCCGGGCTGAGCGAGAGGGTGAGGTCCTCGCTCGGGGCCTCGCCGGCCACGCGGTACAGGACCCCCGAGCCCTCCACCGGCCACGCCTGCTTGTAGGCGGAGGCGGCCACCTCGGCCCGGCGGACCAGCTCGGCCGGGCTCTCGACCCGGAGCTGGATCCGCTCGATCGGCAGGCCGTCCTGCCCCGCGTCCAGGGTGATGATCGTGCTCTTGGCCGCGTCGTCCCGGGTGGTCTCGACGATGGTGAGCGGGTGCTCGTCCCACGGGGTGCGGGCGGGCGGGGGTCGGCACGACACCTGGGCGCCCTCGATGCGGGTGGTCTGGGCGTCGGGGTCGTCACCGAGGCTGACGCGCAGGTAGGGTTGCGCGCTGAGCGGGTAGCGGACGAGCCGCCGCCCGTACTGGGCCCCGCCCGCGCTCACCGCGTAGACCACCGCCCCGTGGGCCACGGTCTGGAACTCCTGGGGGGTGCTCCCGGTCTCCACCGTGACCCGGCGCAGGTAGGGCGCGGGGCCGCTCAGCTCCAGCTCCACCTCGCAGTGCTCGGTGCCGGTGGGCAGCTCGAAGGTGGCCCTGAAGCGCCCGTCGGGGAGGAGCCCGGGGTCGAGCAAGCGACCTTGCACCGAGCCGGTGGGGCGCTCCGGCGGGACGTCGCGCACGAGGAAGGGCACCATGCGCCCCTCGGCGTCGGCCAGCCGCAGGTCCTCGAGCCGGGGCCGGGTCTTGCTCTTGTCGAACAGCGGCGCCGGCACCACCAGGCGGTGATCGCCGGGCGGCCCGAGGCCCTCGAGCGGGGCCATGTGTTGGTAGCGGTAGGCCTCCACCGGGGGCCCGACCGGGGTGTCCTCGGCCCGGGCGGCGCCCGCGGCGAGGGCCACCAGGAAGAGGGCGGTGGTGGAGCTCATGCCTTTGGTGAACAGCACCTTGAGCCTTGCGTACAGGAAACCGGACGTGAGGAGCAGGGCCCCGATGACGGTGAGGACCACCACCCGGGCGATCCGAGACACCTTCCAGACGTCCCAGACCACGAGCTTGCCGATCGTGAGCAGGAGGAAGGCCAGCCCGAGATAGCGGTGGAAGGGGTCGCCCACCCCGAACCCGATGCCGAGGAGCGCGAGCCCCACCAGGCCGAGGACCACGGTGGCGGCCACGTCGAGGGTGGCCGCCTGGTCCACCCGCGCTGCCACCACCGTCTCCCAGAACACCGAGAACTCCGCGTCGTCGAGGACCATGGGCGGGGCGGCGGGCAGGCTCGACAAGGCAGACTGCACCTCGGTGATCGCGAGGGCGGTGAGGGCGATGTAGCCGAGCACCATCACCAGGGCGCCGGTGGGGCGCAGGGCCTGGGCGCCGAGGCTCGGGGGCTCCTTCGGCGGGCCGGCGCGGCGGCTCGCCATGACCCCCGCCACGAGGAACGCGGCCCCGGTGCCGAGCAGGGCGTAGGCGCGGGGGTTGAAGAAGGTGGGGAAGGCCAGCACCCCTTCGGCGCCGCGGCTCCACTCGAAGGCGCGGAGCGCGGCGGCCGCGTCGGCGACGTCCACCGCCAACAGGCGCAGCACGGTGGCGGCCACCAGGAGCTGGAAGGCGGCCAGCCAGACCGAGGCCTGGGAGCGGGCGGCGAGGGTGCCCGCGATGGCGGCGAGGATGGCCCACAGCACCGTCACCGGCGCCCCGGAGAGCCCGAAGGCCACCGCGGCCGCGAACAGGCCGAGGGCGAGGGCGGCGAGGGTGGAGGTCCAGTCCGCCCAGGCCGGGCCGCGTCCGGCCACCGCGGCCGCCATGCCCAGGCTGGCCGCGCCGGCGGCGGCGGTGAGGATCGCGCGGAGGGTGGGGGCATCGGCCCCGGTGGAGATCAGGCCCACCGCGAGCGCCCCGAGCGGGGCGAGGGCGCCCACCAGGATCGCGGCGAAGGCTGGCTTGCCGTCCTCGGACTCGGCGCGGTTCAGCCCCGCCACCGCGAACACCACCCCCCAGGTGGCGGCCATCGCGATGAGGCCCGGGTGCCAGGCGAGGGCGCGATCCTCGAGGGCGACGCCCGCCGCGGCGAGCAGCCCGAGGAGGGTCACGAGCTGGGCCACCAGGAGCAAGACGGGTTGACGGGCCCGGTGCGCGACGAAGGCCGCCCCGGCCGCCGCCGCCACCACCGCGACCGCGGTCTCGGTGACCCGCTCCTCGGGGAGCAACATCAGGCAGGCGAGCGCGGCGAAGCCGAGGATCGCGAGCTGGGTGCGGAGCGCGTCCGCCGCGCTCGGCACCGGGTTCCGGGCGAGGGCGTCCTTGATGAAGGCGACCGCGTACACCGCGGCCCACAGGCCGAGGAGGCCGAGGAGGATCAGCTGATCCGTGCCGCGCTGCTCCTGGCTGAGGCCGGCGAGCACGACGAAGGCCACCGCCATCGGGATCACCAGCCAGCGGGTGGCGTCGAGCGCGCGCATCCCGAGCACGCTGGCGAGGCCCACCGCGAGGACCGCGATCCCGAGGGCGAGGGGCTGGTCGTAGAGCAGGGCGCAGACCGCCCCGTGCAGGAACACCGCGGCCACCGTGCCGAGGGGCACCACCCAGCCCTTGAGGCGGTCGAGGCGGCGCAGCCCCTCCGCGGTGAGGAACCACTGGGTGGAGAAGAGCGCGACGAAGAGCAGGGGCACCACCCTGGTGCCGAGCCCGAAGTAGGCGCCGATCAACTCCTCGGGCGGCTTGTCGCCGGCCCAGTGCTCGCCGCGCCAGTCGTGCACGTCGAAGAACTTGTCGTACCAGCCGAACGCCATCACCAGCACCCCGGCGACCGCGAGCCCGATCGCGACGCGAAAGCCGCGTTGCGCCGAGACGAAGAGCGCGCCGGAGGTGAGGAGCAAGAGGTACGAGAACAGGGCGAGGGGGCGGTCCTCGCCGGTGGACAGGAGCACCGGGGTCAGGAAGCCGGCCACGAGGACGAGGACGAGGATGGCCTCGCCGCGGTAGCGCCAGGCGAGGGCGCCGCCGAGGGCCATGATGACGGTGGTGGCGCCGAAGGCCACCTCGGTGGGCACGAGCTCGTACCAGGCGGCGCTGGCGTAGGCGGCCACGTAGAGCACGGCGAGGCCGACCCCGGACAGGGCGTGGATCCAGCCGGGCTTGGTGCGGGCCCGCAACAGCTCGGCCCCCACCAGCATGGCCACGCCCACCACGACCCCGGCGAGGACGCGGCCCGCCGGCCCGATCCACTCGTTGTCCACCGCGTACTTGAAGAAGTAGAGGACGCCGAGCACGAGCGCGCCCGCGCCGACCCGGGTGAAGAGGGTGGCGACCCGCTCCTCGAGCGGCACCGCCGGCTTGGGCGGCAGCGGGGAGGGGGCCCTGGGCCGCGGCGGAGGCGGCGCAACCGGGGTTGCGGCTTCTCGTGCAGGTGCGGTTGCGTCGGGCGCCTCGGTGGGTGGAGCGGCAGGGGCGGAGGGCGCGGTGGGGGCGTCCTCGGTGGGCTCCGGTGCGGGCGGTCGGGCCGCCTCGGGGGCGCGCGCGGGTGCGGCGAGCGCGGTGGGCTTGGGCGCGGCCTCCAGCGCCCGAACGCGCTGGTAGAGGTAGTCCAGCTTGTCCTCTTGCTGGCTGTTCACAAGCTCCAGGGCCTTGATGCGAGATCGGGCCCGGAGCGCGACGATGAAGCTGACCACTGGGAGCACCAGCAGGCCGAGCCCCACCACCACCGCCACAAAGGCGAGGAAGTCGTCCACGGGCGCACTCTACCCGGGGTTGCGCCGCGCACAAATCGCCCGAGCGGCGTTACTCAGGCCCGACGGAGGAGCGCCTGGGGGAGCCCTGGGTAGGCGCCGCTGGTCCAGAACCGGAGCAGGGTGGGGTCGGTGCGGGGGTCGATGCGGGGCAGATCGTAGGGATCCGTGCCCGGGCGCACCAGGAAGCGGTCGCTGGGGCCGGTGGCGGAGCGGTAGCCGAGGGCGCGGACGAGGTCGCGGGTCTCGGGGGTGTTGCGGGAGTAGGGGAACGAGAAGTGCTGGGCGTCACGCCCGGTGTGGGCCTTGATCTGGTCCCGGGCGTCGACCAGCTGCTGGCGCGCGGTCTCGAGGCCGCAGCGGGACATGTCGAGGTGGTCGACGGTGTGGACGCCGAGGTCGATGTTCCCGAAGCGCTCGGCCAGCGCCTTCGCGTCGGCCCAGCGCAGGGTGAGCCGCGGGGTGCGCTCGGCCGGTGCAAGCTGGCCTTCGATCTTTGCGAGGAGGTCGGCGCGCTCGGCCCGCGTGGAGGTGATGAAGACGCCCGACAGCTCGAGGAACGCGCGCAGGCGCTCCGCCGCGACGCTCAGATCGTAGCGCTTGCTCGCCACCGCGAGGGCCTGTCGCTGCCGGCTGCGGAAGAGGTTGTAGAGGCGGTCCACCCACTGGCTCTCGCCCGCCTCGACGTAGCCGGTGGCGAGGTAGATGGTGGCGGGGGCCTCGTAGCGGGCCAGCAGGGGCGCGGCGACGGTGAGGTTGTCGAGGTAGCCGTCGTCGAAGGTGAGCACCACGGTGCCGGGGGCGGGGGTCTCGCCGCGGCCCAGCGCGTCGATCAGGGCGCCCATCGAGATGAGGGTGCGGTTGGCCTTGAGCCAGCGGAGCTGGGCCTCGAAGCGCGCGGGGGTCATGTGCCAGGCCGGATCCACGAAGCGCGCGTGGGGCGCGTCGGCCACCGAGTGGTACATGAGGATGATCGCGCCGCCGCCCGCCGCCCGCGCGTACACGCTCGCCGCCCCGCTGAGGTAGAGCGCACGCTCGACCGCCCAGCGGGCCCGCCGCTTCAAGGAGGGTGGGGGGAGGGTGAGGATCTCGTCCGCGCGCTGCATCGGGCCCAGTCCAGCGAAGCCTACCAGGCCCCGAGCGGCAAGGGCGATCTGCCGGACAGGTGATCAGTGCATCTGTCCGGGGCGTCCGTCCGGCGTCCGGGAGCCGCGCCGGACAGGTTGCATGTTCAGGCGGGATCCCCCAGTGATTCCCGCCCGCGTCGAGGGTGGCCCGCCCCGTGCTCATCCGTGGTGGATGCGCGGCGTCACCGGCTTCGGCGTGGACTCTCCCTGGCACCAGCCCGTGCGGGCCTCCGTGCCGGCCATCCCGGCGCGGCCGATGGTGCAATCAGACTTGCGACCGGCGGGCCCGCACGGGATCGGCCCGAGGCCCTCCGCCGCGGTGGCGAGCCGCTCGGTGCTGGCGGCCCGGGCGTCGACAGCGCGGACGAAGCGGAGGGCGCCAGCGGAGGAGGACTACGTCCCCGGGTTCCGCGACACCGTGGGCTGGTCGCGGGAGGTGGAGCGGCCGGAGGCGTGGCAGACCCACTGGCCGGTGATCGAGGCGGGCGCCCGGTGCATGGAGCGCCTCGCGCCAGGACTCGGGGCGACGCTGGCGCGGACCCTCAGCCCCGACCCCGCGAAGGCCGCGCGCCTGGTCGAGCTCGACCGGGAGATCCTCCAGCTCGCGCGCCGGCCCGCACGGAGCGCGGAGCAGGGCGAGGGCAAGAACGCCCGCCTCATGGACCGGGTCACGGAGCGCCACGAGGTGTGGCTCGATCTCGAAGACGAGGTGACCCGGGCCCGCCGCGCCGTGGCCCCGCAGCTGGCTCGGCTCCTCATGCGCTTGATGATGCGCGAGGACGCGCGAGCCGCAAGCAAGGTTGCGGAGCGCATCCGCCTGCACGAGTGCGCCCGAGGGGTGGCCGACCCGGTGCGCCTGCGCACCTGGGTCCGCGCCTGCTGCCGCCTCCTCGGCCCCCTCACCCCCGACCCGACCCGGGTCGCGATGACCCACACCCGCACCCGCGCCTCCTACGACCCGCTCCGCGGGGTGGTCGACGTGGGCGACCACCCCGAGGCCTCCACCATCTTCCACGAGCTCGGCCACGCGGTGGAGTTCGCCCAGCCCGCGGTGGCCAGCGCCCTCATCACCTGGCGCGAGGCCCGGGCCAGGAAGGCCGGCTTCGAGGGCAAGCTGTTGCGCCTCCGCGACGTCCACCCCGGCGTGGGCTACGGCCCCTCCGAGCGCGCCGTCCCCGACCACTTCGTCTCCGACTACGTGGGCAAGGTCTACGACACCGGCGCGACCGAGGTCCTCGCGATGGGCCTCGAGCACTTCGCCTCCGGCGCCCGCATGGCCCAGCTCTACGAGCGCGACCCCGAGCACTTCCTCCTCATCCTCGGCCTCCTCGACGGAGGTCTGCGATGATCCGCTTCCGCGTCACCGCCCGTTGCCCGGTGCCCTTGCCCCACCTCCCGGCGGTGACGATCACCCTGGTGGCGGATCCTGGCCTGCAAGGCCTCTTGCTCGTCGAGGGCGACGACCCGAGGTTCGTGGCGGCGGTGCGGGAGCGCCTGCGGGGGTCGTACGGGGTGCGGGGGCGGCTGCTGGGCGGCTGGGTGACGCCGGAGGATCTGCTCTGCGCGATGCAGGGGGAGGCGATGATGGACTTGAGGCCGAAGCGGGTGGTGTAGCGGGGAATGGCGCTCAGAACACAGGGACGGCAGGTGAGCCTGCCGCCACGTCGGTCCAGCTCTGGAGGCCATTGCCCAGGCCGCCGAGGCCACCCTCGCCCCAACACCGAATGATGCCCGTCGCGAGCCGTGCGCAGGTGAAGAAGCCGCCCGGCGCCACCGATGCGACCGAGCCACCAACGTCGAGGCCAGCCAGGGTCGGGCTGATCTCGCCCGGTGCGTCGCCGATGTCATCGTTGGGGGGACCGTAGCCAAGCGCGCCGCGCACGCCGTCGCCCCAGCACTTGAGGGTGCCCCCGGTGAAGAGGCCGCAGGTCTGAGTCTGGCCGGCCGCGATGGCAACCAAGCCCGCGCCAAGGTTCACGTCTCCCATCATGGCGGGCGTAAGCCCGGAGTGGCCGACGTCGTTGCCCGAGCCGTAGCCCAGGCGGCCATCGAGGCCCAGGCCCCAGCAACGAACACCGCCCGTCTGAAGGACGGCGCAGGTATGGCCACCGGTGGCGGTGAGGTGGTCTACGAGGCCACCGACGGGCACGTCTCCCGCGGCGGCCGGTGTGTTGTTGCGGCCATACCCGACCACCGCGTCGTCCGCGATGCCGTAGCCGAGGTAGCCGTTCTGGTTCGTACCCCAGCATCGCACCGCGTTGGTCGTGAGGACCGCGCACGTGAAGAGGCCGCCGGTGACGATCTGTCGGGCCAGCCCGCCCACCGGGACCGCGCCGACCACCGAAGGCAGGGTGGCGGTGTCTTGTCCAACCGACGCGATGTCGCCGTACCCGAGCTGCCCTCGGGCGTTGGTACCCCAGCACTGGACGTCGCCGCTCTCGAGGAGGGCGCAGGTGTGCGCGAAGCCGGCAGCCACGCCGCGAGCCACACCGCTCAGGGAGACGTTGCCACCCATCGCGGGCACGGTGGAGGGTGCGCCGCCCCGGGAAGCCACGCTCCCGTAGCCGAGCTGCCCGCTGTCCCCCTGCCCCCAGCACCTGACGCCGCCGTCCTGGAGGAGCGCGCAGGTGTGAAAGCCGCCAATGGCGATGTCCTTGACGAGCCCTCCCACGGGCACGTCGCCCATGGAGATCGGTGTGGGTTGAGACGGCCCGCCGACGTGCATGGTGTTCCCGTACCCGAGCTGCCCGAAGTCGTTCTGCCCCCAACAACGCAGGCTCCCCGACTCGTTCGTCGCGCAGGCATGCCAGAACCCGGCCACCAGCTTCGGCGTGAACTCGAAGCGCGCGTCCACCGTACGCGCCTGGTCCATCGTCACCTGGCACGTGGGGACGTTTCCCCCGCAAGCACCGGACCAGCCGGTGAAGCGATAGTGCTCATCCGGAGCCGCGGTGAGCGTCACCATCGTCCCCTCTGGGAGCACTTGCATGCAGGTCGACCTGCAGTCTGATGCCACGCCGGTCGCCGCGACTCGACCTCGGCCGGGCCCTGAGATGCTGATGGTCAGCTCATGGGTGATGCGTTCGAACACCGCGGTGACCGACGCGCTGTTGTTGAGGACCACCGTACATGTGGTGGTGCCGCTGCAAGCGCCACCCCACTGCACGAAGCGGGAGCCGGGGCGGGCCGACGCCTGGAAGGAGAGGGTGGTCCCGACGGCGTACCCATGGCTGCAGGTTCCAGCGGTGCCAGGGCCGCATGCGATCGCGCCATCTCCTGAGGCGACGGTGCCGTCACCGTCCCCAGCCAGCACCACCGCGGCCGTCAGGAGGTTGCGGTCGAAGCTCGCCGCAACCTCTACAGGTGACGTCACCTCGAACTCACAGGTTGGTTCGGCGGAGCCGACGCACGGTCCCCGAGTCCACAAGCCGAAGCTGGAGCCGCCGCCCGCGGTGGCGGTGAGGAGCACGGAGGTGCCGTGGGTCCAGCTCTGCGTGCAGTCCTCGCCGCAATCGATTCCAGGCGGAGCGCTCACGATCTGGCCCTCGCCGTCCCCCTCCATCGTGACCTCAACGAGGTGGCTCTTCAGCTGGAACTCCGCGGTGATTTGAAGGTCATCGGCGACGGTCAGCGCGCAGCTCAGGCTGCTCCCGCACCCACTCTGCGACCATCCAGCGAAGACGGATGAGCCAGCGGTGGACGCGGTCAGCGTCACTCGGGTGTTGGCCGGAAAGTCTGCCGAGCACGAACCCGGACAGCTCACTCCGGCTGGATCGGAGGTCACGACCCCCGTGCCGGAACCGAGCAGCGCCACTTCGAGGCGATGGCTCGTGGGCCCGGAGTCAGGAGTGGGACCCGAGTCCAAGTTGGAGGCCGCGTCGCCCGCGCCACCGTCGGTGTCGACGCTTGGGTCGGGCGGGGCTATTTCGCCGCAACCGTGGCACGCCAGATATGCGCCGAACGACGCCACGAGCCATGTGGTCCGGGCAGCAGGCATGCCCATCCCTAGCCCCAGAAGGCCCCGAGCGGCAAGGGCGCTACAATACTTGGCCCGAGTCCTCCCTACGCCCGCCCGAGCGCCTTCATCAAGGTCGCCCGCGCCGTCGCCAGGTTGTACTCCGCCTGGATGGCCTGGGCCTCCGCCGTCGTCAACGCAACCTGCGCATCGCTCAGCTCGATGATGTTGCCGACCCCGGTCTCGTAGCGGCCTTCGGCGAGGCGGAGGCGGGCGCGGGCGGCGTCGGTGGCGTCGGCCGCGGCCTCGAGGGCGGCCTTGGCGGCGAGGACGCCGAGGCGGGCGCGCTCGACCTCGACCCGGACGTCGAGCTTCAGGGCGTCGAGCTGGGCGCGCTGGGCGGCGAGGTTGGCGTCGGCCTCCGCGACCTGGGCGCGGGTGCGGCCGCCCTCGAAGAGGGCCCAGGAGAGGGCGAGGCCGATGTCCCAGTTCCAGGCCATCGCGTTCAGGGCGGTGCCGGCCTCGCTGAAGCTGGTGGAGGCGGAGAGGCGGGGCCAGTAGGCGCCGCGGATGCCGTCGGTGCTCCGGGCCTGGGCCTCGAGCTGGGCGCTGAGCGCGGCCAGCTCCGGGCGCGCTTCGAGCGCGATCGCGAGGAGGGCGTCGCCGTCGAGGGCCTCGCCCTCGACCGGGGCCATCGACTCGTCGGCGACGTCGAAGTCCGCCACTCCGTTGATGCCCATCGCCTGGTTCAGGACCGCCTTGGCGGTGGCGTAGCCGTTGAGGGCGTTGATGCGCTGGACCTGGGCGTTCGCGAGGTCGGTGCGGGCCTGGGCGAGGTCGATCTCGGGGCGGGTGCCAACCTCGACGAAGGCCCTGGCCTGCTCGAGGTGGCGGGACTGGTTGGCCACCGTCTCCTCCGCCACCCGCACTAGGGCGCGGGCCGCGCGGGCCTCGAAGTAGGCGGTGCGCACCGCGAGCGCAACCTGGACTGCGGTGGCGGCGTGGCTGGAGCGGGAGGCGTCGGCCAGCCGCTCCGCCGCCGCCTTCTTGTCCCAGCTGCCGAAGTCATAGATGAGCTGGTTCACCCCGAGCCCGAAGTTGAAGTAGCTGAACGTGTCGAAGGACGCGGACTGCGCCGCGGTGCCCAGGTTGGAGGGGACGCTGCCCGGCCGCCCCGCGAAGTTGGCGGTGGTGCGCGAGTACTGCGCGTTGGCGCTGACCTGAGGGAGGAGGGTGGCGAGGGCCTGCCGGGCCCGCGCGTCCGCCGCGGCCACCTCGGCCTGGGCCTGGTGCAGGCTGGGTTGCCGCTCGTGGGCGGTGGCCAGCGCCTGCTCGAGGGTGAGGAGGGGCCCGGTGGTGGTGGCGGTGAGGGTGAGGCAGGCCAGGGTCGACAAGAGGCTCATCACTCGTACCTCAGGGCCTCGATCGGATCGAGGCGGGACGCCTTCTGGGCCGGGTAGAGGCCGAAGGCCACCCCCACCAGGGCGCTGAAGCCCACGGCCAGGGCGATGATCTGGGGGCTGAAGGCCACGCTCCAGCCGAACTTCGAGGTCAGGAACTGGGCGCCGAGCACGCCGATGAGCACCCCGATGATCCCGCCGGTGAGGGAGAGGATCAGGGACTCGATGAGGAACTGCGAGAGGATGTCGCGGGGCTTCGCCCCCACCGCCATCCGCAGCCCGATCTCGCGGGTGCGCTCGGTGACGCTCACCAGCATGATGTTCATGATCCCGATGCCGCCCACCAGGAGCGACACCGCGGCGATCGCGGCGAGCAGAGTGGTGAAGGTCTGGGTGCCCTCCTCGAACGCGCTCGCCATCTCGGTGAGGTTGCGGATGGAGAAGTCGTCGTCCTCGCCCGGCCCGATGCGGTGGCGCTGGCGCAACAGAGCCTGCACCTCCTTCTCGGCCTTCTGGGTGCCGGCCTCGGGGCGCGCCCCCACGAAGATGACGCCCATGATGTACTTCTGGATCCCGCCCTGGATGCGGGACTGGAACGTGGTCTCGGGCACCAGCACCGCGTCGTCGTAGTCCTGGCCCATCGGGGACTGGCCCTTGCTCTTCAGGACGCCGATCACCTCGAAGGGGACGTTCTTGATCCGGATGCTCTCGCCCACCGGGTCGTAGCCCGCGCCGTAGAGCTTCTCGACCACCGTCTCGCCCAACAGCGCCACCTTGGTCGCGTTGGTGACGTCGCTGTCCGAGAAGCCGCTGCCGCGCGCCACCGGCCAGTCCCGGATCCGCATGTAGTCGGAGGAGGTGCCGGTGACGTTGGTGTTCCAGTTCTCGTCGCCCCCGAAGACCTGGGCCCGGGCGCTCATCGCCGCCGCGGCCTCCTTGACCGACCCCACCTCGGTGCGGATCGCGTCGAGGTCGTCCCAGGTGAGGGTGGGCTGGCTGCCGAAGCCACCCCGCACCCCGCCCCCGCTGCTGCTGCCGGGCAGGACGATCAGGAGGTTCGAGCCCATGGATGTGAAGGTGGCTTGCACTCGGGCCTTGGCCCCCTCGCCGATCGCCACCATCGCGATGACCGCGGCCACCCCGATGATCACGCCGAGGGTGGTGAGGAAGGCGCGCATCTTGTTCCGGAACAACGCCCGGATCGCCACGCGGATGGTCTGCAGCGGCGTCACGGCGCCACCTCCAGCGGGGCCGCGGCCACCGGCGCGCCGGGGACGTGGGCGGTGTCCCGCGCCACCTTCCCGTCGCGCATCCAGATGATCCGCGACCCGTAGGCGGCCACGTCGGGCTCGTGGGTCACCAGGATCAGCGTGATGCCGCCGTCCCCGAGGTCCCGGAACAGCCGCATGATCTCGTTGGTGGAGCGCGAGTCGAGGTTCCCGGTGGGCTCGTCGGCCAGGATGATCCGCGGCCCGTTGGCGATCGCGCGGGCGATCGCCACCCGCTGCTGTTGCCCGCCCGAGAGCTGGTTCGGGGTGTGGTCCATCCGGTCCGCGAGCCCAACCCGCTCGAGGGCGGCCCGGGCGCGTCGCCGTCGCTCCTTCGTGCCGAGCCCGGCGTAGAGCATGGGGAGCTCCACGTTCTCGAGCGCGCTCGTGCGGGGTAGGAGGTTGAAGCTCTGGAACACGAAGCCGATGGTGCGGTTTCGGACCTCGGCCAGCTCGCTCTTGCCGAGCTTGGAGACCTCACGCCCCTCGAGGAGGTAGCGGCCCGCGGTGGGCCGGTCCAGGCACCCGAGGGTGTTCATCAGGGTCGACTTGCCGGAGCCGGAGCTCCCCATGATCGCCAGGTGCTCGCCCTCGTCGACGCGGAGGCTGACGCCGGCCAGCGCCGCGACCTCCACGTCGCCCATCCGGTAGATGCGCGAGACGTCCTCGAGCACGATGAGCGGCGCGCCCATGGCCGCTCCTACAGGAACCCGGGCGGGCGTCGCCGGTTGCCGCCGGTCGTGGGCCGGGCCCCGCCGGAGGACTCCTCCAGCACCACCTCGTCCCCTTCGTGCAGGTCACCCTGCACGACCTCGGTGAAGCGCCCGTCCGAGATCCCGAGCTCCACCGGCACTCGCGCCGGACGGCCGTCCCGGAGCACGTACACCGCCCGGCGCCCGTCCTCCTGCGGGCCGGCGGTGGCCCCGGCCGGGCGGAAGCGGAGGGCGGCGTTCGGGATGCGCAGGGCGTCTTGCCGTCGTGCCACCTCGAAGGTGACGTTGGCGGTCATCCCCGGCTTGAGCTCGAGGCCGTCGTTGGCCACGTCGATCACCGCGTCGTAGGTCACCACGTTCTGGACCATGGTGGCGGCGTTCCTGATCTGGCGCACCGTCCCGACGAAGTCCTTCTGCGGGTACGCGTCCACCGTGAAGGTGGCCTTCATGCCGGGCCGCAGCGCGCCCACGTCGGCCTCGGCCACGCTGGTGTCCACCTGCATGCGGCGCAGGTCCTCCGCGATCTCGAAGAGCACCGGGGCTTGCAGCGAGGCGGCCACCGTCTGCCCGACGTCCACGTTGCGAGAGATCACCACGCCGCTGATCGGGGAGTGGATGGTGGCGTAGCTCAGGTTGATCTGCGCCTGCTCGAGCGACGCCGCGGTCTGGAGCAGGCTGGCCTGCGCGGCCTCGACCTTGGCCCGCGCCACCTCGGCCGTGGTCTCGGCCGTCTCGGCGTCGGCGGGGGCGATCAGCTTGCGCTCGGCCAGGCTCCGAGAGCGCTGGGCCTGCCGCTCCGCGTCCTTCGCCTGCACGACAGCTTGCGCCACGTTGGCCTTGGCCACCGCGTGGTTGGCCCGCGCCTGGCTGAGCGCCGCCTCGAAGAGCTGCGGGTCGAGGCGGGCCAGGACCTGGCCCTGCTCCACCTTGTCGTTGAAGTCGGCGTGCAGCGCCTGGATGCGCCCCGACACCTGGCTCCCCACCTGGACCGTGACCAGGGCCGAGAGGGTGCCGGTGGCGGTGATCCGCGACGCGATGTCACCCCGGTCGACCCGGGCGCTGTCATAGGTGGGGCCGACCTCTTCAGGGGCCTGACGGAGCCACCAGGCCACCCCGCCGCCGCCCACGAGCACCGCGCCGCCGATCAGCCAGAGCCAGCTCCGCATCCTCGCGCCTCCCCTCGAGAAACGACGCGTAGCACGCCCCTGTTCCGGCGGGGATGGACCTTAACGAATCTTCGGGGAGGCGCGCCGCGTGGTCCCAGTCTGCGTCACCCAGACCGGCGCCGGGGCGAGCCAGTCCCGCAGGGTGGCGGCCAGGAGCTCCCGGCCCACCGGCTTGCTCAAGAACGCGTTCATGCCCGACGCGAAGCACCGCTCGCGGTCCTGGGCCATCGCGCTCGCGGTGAGGGCGATGATCGGCACCCGCACCCCCTGGCGCCGGAGCGCCTCGGTGGCGTCGAAGCCGTCGAAGCCCGGCATGTGGCAGTCCATCAGGATGGCCGCGAACTGCGCCTCGATCGCCCGGGTCACCGCATGCTCACCGTCGGTGCAGACCTCCACCTCGAGCCCGAGGGACTCGAGGATCCGCCGGGCGACCAGCGCGTTCACCTCGTTGTCCTCGACCACGAGGACGGGCGCAGCTACGTGCGCGAACGCATCGGCAGGGGTGGCGGGCTCGGGCTCCGGCGGCACCCACGACGCGGGCGCGGGCTGGAAGGGGAGCTTCACCCGGAAGATGCTCCCGCGGCCCACCTCGCTCTCGACCGCGATGCTGCCGTGCATGCCCTCCACCAACCGGCGGCACACCGACAGCCCGAGCCCGCTGCCGCCGTAGCGGCGCGTGGTGGAGGAGTCGGCCTGGGTGAAGACCTCGAAGATCGAGGCGACCTTGTCGGGCGGGATCCCGACCCCGGTGTCCCGCACCACGAGCTCGAGGGTGCCCGGCTGGAGGCGGTACAGCTCCACCACCACCTGGCCCTCCTCGGTGAACTTCAGCGCGTTGCCCACCAGGTTGGAGAGCACCTGCCGGATCCGGACCGGATCCGAGACCACCGCGCCGGGGAACGTCCCCGACACCGAGAGCCCCAGGTGCAGGCCCTTCTGCCGAGCCTCGGGGGTGAACAGGCGCACCACCTCGCGGGCGAGCCGGGTCACGTCGAAGGGCACCGTCTCGAAGTCCAGCTTGCCGGCCTCGATCTTGGCGAGGTCGATGAGGTTGTTGAGGAGCGAGAGCAGCGCCTCGGCGCTCGAGAGCGCGGTGCCGGTGAGCTCCTTGGCCTCGGCGTGCAGGCGCTCGTCCATCTGGAGCAGCTGGAGCATGCCGAGGATGCCGTTCATCGGCGTCCGGATCTCGTGGCTCATGTTGGCGAGGAACTCGCTCTTCGCGAGCGAGGCGGAGCGCGCGGTCTCCTCCGCCACCAACAGGCGCGCGTTGGCCGCCTCGATGCGCTCCAGCGCGTCGGCCTTGATCCACTCGAAGGCGAGGCCGAAGCCAGTGGCCATCACCGTCACCGCGACTCCGCCCACCAGCGTCATGGCGCGCATCCGGTCGGCCGGGAACGGGACGGGAAACTCGACTTGCATCGCGTAGGCCACGCCCAGCCCGGCCATGCCGAGCAGCACCGCGCCGCCCCACCAAAGGCCTGAGCGGGGGCCGGCGATCACGATGCTCACGAGCGGCAGGAGCGCGAGGATGTATGTGGCCGGCATGCCCTCGCCGCCGGTCATCCCCACGATGGAGCCGAGGAGCACGAAGATGATGCCCGCGAGGATGTTGGCGCTGACCTCGAGGCGCTGCCACCGCCGAAAGGCCCAGAGGTTCGCGGCGGCGGTCGCGGCGCCGACGGCGTCGACCACCGCCAGGTTGTAGGTGCCGATCGCGATGGCGCGGACGAAGAAGGCCACGAAGGCCCCGATGACCACCAGGTCGCCGATGAGGAACGCGCGGCTCCGACGGGCGTGGTCGTCGGTGGCCTGATGGAGCCCAGGGGGGCCCAGGCGGTCGAGCCAGCTGGTGTGGCCGTCCTCCGACACGTCGGACAGCCTAGCCCAGGGGGTCGGGGGATCCCATCGAAACCGTAGCCGGCGGTATGGTCAGCCCTTCAGCCGAGCGGCGATGGCGCGGGTCAGCCGGTGGAGCTCGGGGTTGTCGCGTCGGAGCCGCGCGCGGGCCCGGGTGAGCATGGCCGACTCGTCCTCGAGGAGGTCGGGCACCGCGTCCACCATGCCCGCGGGGCGCGCCTCCTCCTCCAGCTCCGGCGCGTCGGGGGCGAGCGTAGGCTCTGGGGGCGGGGCCTCCTTGGGGGCGTTCACTTTCCGGCCCTCGGCGCGGTTTGCTGATAGCGGGCCTTGAGCTCCGCCTCGATCGCCGCGAGGCGATCCTCGACCCGCTGCCGGGCGACCGCGGCGCCTGGCGCGGCGCAGTCGCGCAAGCCATCCTGCAGGGCACGGAGCACCTGCCGCTCCTGCTCGTTCTGGGCGAGGCGCACCAGGGCCGGACCCGCGTGCTCGAGCGTCAGCTGACGCAGGGCGTCCACGCAGTCCGTGCGCATCGGGGCGTAGTTGTTCGCCTGGCCGAAGAGGCGCTCCGCGTGGCCCACCACCTGCCCCGGGTCCCGAGGCCCGAGCACCTTGGCCAGGGCGAGGAGGGCCTTGCCGACCCCGTCCCAGTAGGGCTCGGCCGCCATGGTGGCCACCAGCGCGTCTGCGACGCCGGGCGCCGGCACCTCGGCCAGGGTGGCGATGGCGTGCTTGCGCGCCCACGAGAGCCGCGACTGGAGGTCGCGGGCCGACGCTGCGACCTTCGGGTCGGGGTGGTTGGTGTTCGGCTTCGCCGCGGTGTGCGCCGCCTGGGCGCGAGTCAGGAAGGCCTGCACCTCGGCCAGCGCCTGCTGGGGCGCATGGGGGCCGACCTGCTGGGCCCACGCCGCGAGCGCCTTCTCCGCTACCTCCCACGAGGGATCCTCGCGCGAGATCTTCAAGAGCGCGGCCTGGGCGTCGGGGCGCTGGAGCTGGGCGAGCTGCTCGACCACCGCGGTACGCGTGTCCTCCTTGACCCGCGTGAAGCTGCGGTAGCCGCTGCCCGCCGGATCCTTCACCTCCTGGGCGCGGAGCGCGTGATCGTACAGGCCGACGACCGCGGGGAGCACGCCCTCGGGTGCGCGCTTCACGAGGCGCTTCATCGCGACCTCCGCCACTTCGAAGTCGCTCGCGGTGCGCGGGCCCGCCATGAGCGCGGTCATCAGCGCATTCGCCCCTTCGGGGTCCCGCGCGGTGTAGCGGGTCAGGGCGGCGGTGCGGGCCTTCGCGCCGAGCGCGGAGTCCTGCGCCTGCTCCGCCATCGCCTCGGTGAGGCGGGCGCCGGTGACGCGGTGCAAGGCGGCCTGCGCGTCAGCTTTCAGCTCCGGCTCGTCGTTCATCACCTGCTCGAGCACCGGGGCCCAGCGGGCGTCGCCGGTCCGCCCGATGTTGGCGAGGGCGTGCTGCTTGGCGAGCAGGTCGTCACCGTCGAGGAGCTTGGCGAGGTCGCCCTGGAGCTGCTCGAACGTGGCGGTGGCCTGGGCCACCCGAGGGCGGCAGTACTCGTCCGCGATGGCCGCGAAGTCCTCGGGCCTGTCGTGTACGAGGAAGACGCCCTCCCAGCGGGGGGCCTCCTGGGAGAGGAGGAAGGCCTTGCCGACATGGCAGGCGGACCTGCGGCCGCCGATGTCGACCTGGACGTCGAGCCCCGGCACCTGGAGGGTGGCGAGGCTCCACATGTTCTTGCACAGCTGAGCGGCCTGCTTCAGGTCCCTCAGCACCGCGGGATCGCGGGGCAGCATGCCCCGCTCCGCCGCCGCGTCGACCCAGACCCCGAACATGTGCTTCATCAGCGCGAAGTCGGGCTTCTGCTGGAGCTCCTTGCTCTTCGCCTCGACATCGCAACGCGCCTTGCCACCACTGCGCGACAGGCGGGAGCGCTGGACGTGGTTCTGGGCGCAGTCGAAGCCCATGGTGGCCCAGACGTAGACCCCGAGGGGCTGGAAGTCGTCGGGGTTGTTCGGGTCCTTCATCCCGCCCGCCCAGAGCGAGAGGCGGGTCTTGGGGTGGGCCGAGAGGTTGGAGAGCAGCTCGACCTCGCGCTGCATCACCGCCGCGCTCACCGCGCGGCTGCGGTGGCTCGGCTCCACCCAGCAGCCGTGGCTGTAGAGCTCGAGGTCCCCGTCCTGGTGGCGGGCGAGGCGCCGGTTCAGCCGAGCCACCACCGCGCCCTCGTTGTCCATCCAGTCGACGCTGAACTCCACCGCGCCGGTGTAGCGATCGGTGGTGATGTTGCCGACGAAGACGTGGGCGTCGGGGAGGGCCGACCCGTAGAGCTGCTCGAGCCCGGCGCGGGTGAGCTCGTGGCCGACGACCGCGCGGAGCGCTACCGCCTGCTTGAGCGGGAACGCCTCGCCCCGGGCCAGGGCGGCGAGGCTCGAGGGGGACTCGCCCACCGGGGTGCCCGCCTTCTGGGCGCTGAGGATGGCGGCGAAGTTGCCCCGCTGGCCGCTGGCCTGCTCGACCCCCGGCGCGCGGCGGCCGCCGACGGGGGCGTGCTCGGCTGGTGGCAAGTCCGCTTGCGCCGGCTGCTCGGCGGCGGGCCTGGCCGCGCCGACCTCGGTCGCCGGCGCCCGTGGCGGTGTCGCGTTCGGGCCTCGACCGAGGATGGCGCGCCTGCCGGTCATCGGTCGGCATCGTGGTTTCTCGGAAGTGGGCCGGTCAACCACGTCGGCCCACAGTTCACACGTTTTCCGCTTCGGGTGTGACGGGTGGCACGCCGATCAGCCGCAGGAGGCGCTGACGCTCCGCGTCGCGGTGGTGGTGCCAGTCCTTGGCCAGGACCCAGGTGACGCGCCAGCCGAAGGCGGCCAGCACCTCCGGCCGCAGCAGGTAGCGCTCCGCCGGGTCCTGGTCCGCGCGGTCGCCGTCGCGGTCGAGGAGGACGGCCAGCCGGTACCGGGGCTCGCCCGGCACCCGCACCGCGAGGTCGCAGCGGAAGGCCGAGTCGCCGAGGTCGCGGTCCACCGTCAGGCCCTCCGCCTCGAGCGCGGTGGCCACGTCCTCCAGCACCGGATCCGGCCGGGCGAGGGTCGGGGTGCGGGGCCGCCGGGTCGCCTCGTCGAGCGTCCGCCGCGCGGCGGCGGTGTCGCCGACCGACATGGCCTCCGCGTAGCGCAAGTAGCGTTTCAGGCAGGCCGCGCCGTCGTTGTAATCGTTGGTGATCGCGTCGCCGCGGATGGTCGAGACCACCACCATGTGGCGCTTGGCCCGCGAGAAGACCACGTTGAGGCGGCGCTCGCCCCCGCTCTTGTTGATGGGCCCGAAGTTCATGCGCATCGGGCCCTTGGGCCCGGGCCCGTAGCAGACGCTCAGGATCACCACGTCGCGCTCGTCGCCCTGCACGTTCTCGAGGTTCTTCACGAACAGGCCCACCAGCTGGCCATCCTCCTCGCGCTCCCACTCCGCCTCGAGCCGCGCCCGAAAGTCTGGATCCTCGTTGGCCAGGGTCTCGAGCGCGGTCTCCAGCTCGCCCTGCTGGGCCTCGGAGAACGCCACCACCCCGATGCTGAGCTTGTTCTCGTCGACGAGCAGGCTCCGCACGAGGTGCGCCACGTACTCCGCCTCGGCGGGGTTCTTGCGCTTGTCGTAGGCGCCGTGGGTCATGAGGTGAAAGCCCACCGGCCGGTCCAGCACCGTCGCCGCGGTGGCGTCTTCGGCCCGGGTGGCCACGATCGGCAAGCGGGCCTGCGTGTTCGCCACGTCGGGCACGGTGAGGAGCTGGCCGCCGTAGAACGCGGCGTTCGAGAAGCTGATCAGGGCCTCGGAGCGGCTCCTGTAGTGCCAGCCCAGCATGGTCGAAGGGAGGGAGCGGGCGGCCCGGTTGAGGAAGCTGTCCGCGTCCAGCTCGAAGGTGGTCTCCGGATCTTCGTCCTCGTCCTCGTCGTCGCGCTGGCGGGACGAGAAGAAGTCGGTGGGGGGCAGCTGCTTCTCGTCCCCCACCACGATCGCCTGGGGGGCGCGGAAGAGGGCTGGCACCGCCTCCTCCAGGGTGATCTGGCTGGCCTCGTCGAAGATCACCACGTCGAAGGTGCTCGGATCGAGCGGCAGGGTGTCCGAGACCGAGAGGGGGCTCATCAGCCAGATGGGCTTCAGATCCCGGAGCACAGCCCCGGTGTCCCCGGCCGCGAGGTCCCGGATGCTCTTGTAGCGCATCACCTTCGAGAACTCGTGCTCCAGCTCTCGCCGGCCCCGGGTGTACTGCCGCTTCCACTCGCGATCTGCAACCCCGCCTGCGGGGAGCTCGGCCCGGGCCACCGCCCGCCCGAAGTCGGCGTGGACCCGGGCCGCCACCACCTGGGCGTTGGCGCCGCGGAGCGCCACCGTGGCCTCGCCGAGGCGCGCCACGTGCTGCTCCACCGCGGGCCCGTCGGTGCGGAGCAGGCCCCGGTCGTGGCGGTAGATCGCCTCCAGCGCGGCGGTGAGGATGCCCGCCTCCAGCGCGGGTGAGCACCACGGGAACTCGGCCGCGGCCTGGTGGAGGCGCGGCGCGGCGGAGATCAGCTCGGCGAGGGCGGGGCGCAGGTCCCGGAGCACGTGGGCGCGCTCGGCCAGGGCGTCCAGGGTCTCGGCGAGGTGCCCGAGGGCCATGCTGTCGGGGGCCAACAGGAGCGGCCCGACCTCGGCCGCCAGGGCGTCGAAGGCGGGCTTGACCGCGAGCAGGCGCCGCACCGGGCGCCGATCGCCGCCCCGTGACAACAGGTGCGCGCGAAAGGCGCGTTGCGCGGCGTCCAGGGCGGCCTGGCGGGCGTGCAGGTCTTGGACCTGGGCCAACAGGGCGGGGGCGGGACCGTGGCGGAACTCGCCCAGGAACGCCTCGTCGGCGAGCAGGAGCTCGTCCTCCGCCGCGTAGTGCTCCTTCAGGGCCTGGAGCACGCGGGTCCAGCGGGGCGGGACGGCGTGGGCGGCGAGGTCGTAGCGGGCCTTGAACAGGCCCCGCACCCGCCAGAAGGCGGGCGAGAAGAAGCGCAGGGCCCGGCCCTCCACCCGCTCCGCGAGGGCGATGACGTCGTCGAGGTCGCCGCGCAGGATGGGTTGCCTCCAGTGGGCGAGGGCGACCTGGGTGCGCAGGACCGCCTGCTGGAGCCGCTCCCGCTCCGCCGCGCGCTGCTCCAGCTCGCGGAAGCGGTGGTGGTCGGGGTCGAGGAGGGTGAGCTGATCGAGGGCGGAGAGCTCCTCGACCTCGACCGCGTAGGCCATCACCGAGCGCGCGACCGCGAGCGACGTCTCTTCGCTCAGGATCCCGCCCAGCTCAGCGTCCGACACCGCGGTCAGGAGCTCGCCGAGCCGGGCCCGGGTGGCGGTGATGCGGGCGCCGAGCTCCGCCACCGGCCGGTCCGCCAGCACCGGCTCCGACCCCAGGAGGCGCAAGGGGTGTCGACCGAGGCAGCGGCCCTCTCCGACGTCCTCGAGGACCTCCTCCACCGTGGCGAGGGCGGCCTGGCCGGCGGCGAAGTCGCGGTAGGGGGGCAGCTGCTCCAGCGCCTCGGGGCTCAGCGCCGGGGTCTGTTCGCGCAGCGCGACCAGGCGGCCGAGGATGCCGCGGGTGCTGACGCCGTGCTCGGGCGGGACCCGCTGCATGCCCTCGTCGAAGCGGGCGAGCTGCTCGGTGACCCGCTCGATCGCCCGGACGTGGCGCAGGCGCTCCTCCTCGCGCTCGGCCAGGGCGTCGGCCTTCGCCAGGTAGGCCTCGTAGGTGCCCCGCAGATCTTGGATGAAGGCCTTCTTGTCGCCCTGCGAGTCGTGGATGAGGGCGGTGGAGCCCTCGAGCCCGTGCTGCTTGAGCCGGTGGAAGACCACGTCGAGCGCCGCGCGCTTCTCGCACACGAAGAGCACGCGCTTGCCGCGCGCCACGTAGTCCGCGATGAGGTTGGTGATGGTCTGGGACTTCCCGGTCCCCGGGGGCCCCTGGATGATGTAGCTGGCGCCGGTGCGAGCGCGGGTGATCGCCGCGGCCTGGGTCGGGTCGGCGGGCACGATCGCGTAGGTGTCCTCCAGCGGGGCGGGCGGGGGCGGGGCCTCTGCGAGGCGCCGGGCCTCGAAGAGCGCGTCGAAGGTCGGGTGGTGGGTGGCCTCGCCCTCGATGAGCTGGGTGAAGTCCCGGACGAGGGACATCTTGCGGTACTTGAACATCCCGAGGGTGAGCGCGGTGAGGTCGAAGTCCCAGACGTAGGGGTTGTTGGTGCCGCCCTCCTCGAGGCTGTAGAGCTGGCGCTCCCGCACCTCGTTCATGAGCGGGGCGCGCGGGGCGGGGATGGGCCGCGCGGCGGCCGAGAGGGCGGACCGGGTGCGCTTCACCCGGTGCAAGAAGAGCTGCAGGCCGAGGGGCTGAAAGTTGTCCTGCGCGTAGGAGTAGTCGAGGCCCTCCTGCCGGCGCACGCCGCGGCCGGTGAGGTGGCGGCGGCGCCGCCGGAAGGTCTCGACCCGAGCCCGGGCCCGCTGCTGGATGATGCGCAGGCGGGGTTGCTCTACCCGGGTGACCGTGACCCCCGGCTCGCTCTGTTGGATCGCCTCCTCGAGGGTCTGGTGCAGGGCCTCGAGGCTGGTCTCGCCGAGGTCGATCTCCTCCGGGAGCTCGAGGCCGTACAGGCCCCGCAGGTGGTGGCGGAGCACCGGGTTCACCTCGGCCACCGCGCCCTGGGGCTCGAGCACCCAGGCGTCCCGCACCCCCTTCTTCTTGTGCAGCTCCACCGGCAGGAGCAGGAGCGGAGAGCTGATGCGCTCCTCGGGCGCGTGCTTGACGTCGTGCCAGCGCAGGAAGACCAGCACCAGCCGGAGCTGGCTGAAGCCGTACTCCGCCTTGCTGCGCCGGTCCTCCGCGCGGAGGCGCTCGAGCACGCTCGGCACGTAGGGCGCGTCCTCCATGCGCAACAGGCTGGACAGCGACAGCGCCTTGCCCGCCGACAGGCGCGCCGCCACGTCACCGCGCCAGGTGCAGAGCGCGTCGGGCGACAGCCGCTCCACGCTCATGCTGAGCGGCACCGATGCGGTGGTGAGGTTGAGCATGCTCAGGGTGGGCTTGAAGTACAGGAGGCGGTTGCGGCGCGAGATCTCGAAGAGGCGGTTTCGGAGCAGGGTGAGGGCGCGCCGCCGCGGATCGCCGGGCTCCCCGCTCGGGTCTACGACCGAGGGCTCGTGATCGAGCGGGGCGCGGCGCCAGTCCCGGAGCACCTGGATGACGCTCGCCAGGTCGGCCGGCCGCGCGCGCCGCTCGAGCGCGGTCATCGCCATGATCGTCTTGGCCACCACCGGGTGGAGCTTGGGCGCGAGCGCGAAGGGGTTGCCGCGCGCGCCGACGAAGCGGCGCAGATCGCCCTCCTCCGAGAGGTCGACGCCGAGGGCCAGGCTGCCCAGGATCAGGCCGAGGAGGAAGACGTCGGTGCGCGGGTCGTGGTGCCCGAGGGGCTGCTCCCACGCCATGAGCCCGGTGAGGTAGACGGGGCGCTTCACCTCGTCGCCGGGGCGCTGCACGTCGAGGAGGTCCACCCGCGTGCCCGCCTCGTCCAGCTCCCAGCGCACGTGCGCGGTGACGGTGAAGGCGCGGCTCTCGGGGCGCTCGATGTCCGCCACCGCGTCCGGGTTGAGCTCGGGGGCCCGGGCCGCGGTCTCCGGGAACCAGGGGCGCTCGTGCTCCACCTCGAGCGCGAGGCCCCCGTCCAGGGGCGCCACCAGGCCGCGCTCGTGCGCCTCCGCCACCTGCTCGAAGAGGGGCAGGCAGACCTGCAGGAGCTCGTCGGTGCCGAGCGGGCCGTCCGCAACGCGGGTTGACAGCCACTCGAGGAAGGGGGCGCTCATCGGGACGCCTCCTCGGGCCGGAGCTTGGCAAGGGTGCGCGCCTTCACCTTGAGCTCCCGCTTCGCCAGCTCCTCGAGCCGGGGCAACAGCGCCAGCTGCTCGGCCAGGCCGAGCGCGTGGGCCAGGGGCTGGTCCTCGAGGCTGGGGTCGGCCGCCGCGAGGTCGAGGAGGAGGTAGCACCAGTAGTCGGCCAGGGACTCCCGGTACCGCCCCAGCTCGGGTACGGGGGCGTCGAGTTCATGGGGTCCCGGGCTGCGCGCTCCGCTTGCGGATTGAGGCTGGAGGTCGTCGAAGAAGAGGCGAGCGTGGGCGAGCATCGGGGCGCTCTGCATCCAGGCTGGCGCGAGGGCCCACTCGAGGAACCGGCGGGTGAGGTCCGTCAACTCGACTTGCTGTAGGAGGTCGAGGCTGGTGAGGGTGGGGGCGCCCTCGATCATCGGCTCGAGGTCGGCGTCCAGCGCGCGCGCGAACCGGTCGACCGCCCGGGCCCGGATGAACATCTCTGGGTGGGTGACGCCCTCGGTCCGCGCCTCCCCGAGCTCGAAGATCTCCTCTGCCTGCTGCAGGTACGCGGCCGCGCTCACCTGGCTCAGCCCGGTCTGCATCTTCACGAGGCAGCGGATCACCGGATCCACGTCCCCGGTGGCGAGGAGCGAACCGCGGTCGGCGAAGATCTCGGTGTAGAGCGCGAAGCGCCGCGCCGCCACGTCGTGGGCGTCCTCCGCCGCGTCCGCCGCCGCGCTGGCGTCGAGGAGCCGGTCGGCCACGAAGTAGGCGCCGTCGTCCATGCTCCACAGGGCGTGGTGGGCGAGCTCGTGCCCGAACAACGCGCGGAGCTCGTCGGCGTCGAGGAGCGCCTCGACCGGCCCCTCGAGCACCACGTGGGCCTCGCCCGGGAGGTAGAAGAGGGCCGCGTTGGCGGCGCCGGGGTGGGTGGCCTGGTAGAGGGTGAGGGGCAAGTCGAGTTGCAGCGCGGCGAGGGCGTGGTCCGCGGCGGCGTAGAGGTGGTGGTGGGTCGCGCGGTCGAGCCGCACCGCGCGCTTCAGGAGCAGGAGCCGGGTGCGCTCGAGGAGCTCCGACCACGAGGGCGCGGACGTGAACCACGCCCACAGATCCGGCTCGTGGGCCTTCAGGTGGGCCACCACCCGGGTGTGGTGGGGGAGCGGCGCCAGGGTCACAGTCCGGATCTAGCAGGCTCTCGGGTTGGGAGCACTCAAGTCGCTCCGCGGATCGCATGGGCCACTTCTCCGATGGCCCGCTACTGGCTCAGCATGAGCTCTCGGGCGATCCGGGCGAGGGTGTCACCGAAGCTGGTCTGGCACACCGAGTCCGCCAGGCAGGAGACCCTGCTCCCGAGGCCCACGCAGTTGGCGACCGGGAAGAAGGGGTCGGCGTCGTGCACTTCTTGCTCCACCGCCCGGGCGAAGGTGACGTAGCGGGTGGCGGGGAGGGCGGCGCAGCAGTCGGGGGCGTTGAAGTAGGAGCACCAGGCGCAGTTGGTGGGGTCGGCGTTCCAGTAGTAGGACGCCAACGACGTGCAGGAGCCGTCGGAGCAGACCTCTCCGGCCTGGCAGTCCGTGCTGCGGTTGCAGATCTGGCCGGAGCCGGGGTCGGGGGCGGGGCCCTCGCACAGACTGCCGCACGCACCACCGGTGCCGAGGCCGCAGCGTGAGGGCGCACCGCCCGAGACGCCGCCGATCACCGCAACCCGGAGCTGGGCCGCCGGCTTCAGCTGCAGGAGGCGCTGCACGTACTGGTTCACCGGGCCGGTGCTCGCGTCGTCCTCATCGGTCACGAAGATGAGGATCAGGTTCGCGCCGGGTCGAAGGAAGGGGGTGCCGGTGCAGCCGTCCTGCTCCAGGGCGGCGAGGGCAGCTTCCAAGCCGCGCTCCCGGCCCGAGCCGCAGGCGCCCACCCGCACCGCGTCCTGGAACGCGGCGATGACGGAGGGCCGGTCCAGAGCCCGGGAGTCGATGACTCGGCGCGACGCGTTCGGATTGCGGAAGCAGGCGTGCTCCAGACCGATGGGCATGCACGCGCTGTGGTCGCCGGACTCCAGGACATAGTAGGGGCCAACGGTGGAGTGGGTGATGACCGAGACCCCACCCTGTTCACCACCAGAGGTGTCGAGGTCGGTGGAGATCACCGCGATGCGGTAGTCGCCCGTCCCCGCCACCTGGTTCACGAAGCTGGCGAAGTTGGCGGCGAGGTTCTGTTGATGGGCTTCGATGGAGCCGGAGTTGTCCACCACGAACAGGATGTCGGCGGGCACGACCTGGAGCAACGGGCCCGGCGTCCCCGCGTCGGGATCGCTCGTCGTCGTCCCGCCGTCCGGACCGAGGCTGAAGGTGTCGAGCCGCCCCCCACACGCGAGGAGGACGACGGTGAGCAGGGGCGCCAGCCGCTTCATGACCCGTTGGAACCCCGAGCCCATCCGGACCGGAAACGCGATCGTCACAGCGACACCCCCACCCCGAGCTCGCCCCCGCCGGTGGGTCGCACCGTCACCCCCTCGGCCTGCCGCAGCCCGACGAGGTCGAGGTGGCCGACGAGGACGAGGTGCAACCAGTCTTGCAGAGGTACCTCCGCCCCCGCCCGCAGGGTGAGCGGCAACACCAGATCCCGGAGCGCCTCGGGGCTCGAGCCCCCGAGCTGGCCCCGCTGCGAGACCCAGGCGAGCTGCAGCTCCGCCCCGCCCACCAGGGCCAGCCAGGGGAGCACCGGGCGTCGCACCTGCGCGAGGAGCCCCGCCCCCAGCTGGTCCAGGTCGACCTGGATGCCGTCCTCGCGCGCGTAGGCGGCGTGACCCCAGGTCGCCACTACCCCGAGCTCCACCGGCCCCACCCGGCGGCTGTAGGCCGCCCGCAGGCCGTGTTGCAGGCCAGCGTCTGTCAGGTAGCCCTGGGTGACCCGGTAGGCGGCCTCCAGGCGACCCGCGGGCGCGCGCCCGCCCTTGGCCGCGAGCACCGCGAGGGGTCGGCTCTGCATCGAAGCCTCGTCGAAGGTGGTGCTGTGGCCGGCCTCGACCTCTACCTCGGCCGCCCAGTACCGGCCCGCGCGCACCTTGCTCACCACGTAGGCCCCGGCCGGGAGCGCCACCCGCACCGGCCGGGCCGGCGCCTTGGCGATCTCCGCCACCACTCCGTCGGCGCCCTGTCCGCGGATCAAGAACTCGCCCGACGCGCCCTCGGGCAGCACCAGGTAGGCGAGGTCGTCGCGGAGCCACGTCAACACGAGTTGACCGCGGCCCTGGACGTCCAGATCGTAGGTGGGGTGCTGGGTGCCCGAGAGGCCAGCCTGGGTGCGCCCCACCGTGCCGTGGTAGGCGAAGCGGTAGGCCTCGTCGAGCGACACCCGCCCGTCGCCCGAGACGTCGGCCGCCCCGCGCAGCCCGGTGATCAGGTAGTGGGTGAAGAACGAGGCCTCGATGTCGTCCGACTCGTGCGACAGCTCCCCCGGGGCGCTCGAGGTCACGAACACCCCGCCCTGGAACAGATCCGAGGGCTCCACCACCTCCACCCCCACCAGGGGCACCACCTGGGCCCCCTTGGGCCGCGCCGCCGCGCCGGTCTGGCACGCGTCGAGGATCGCCACGTGGAGCCGCGCAGGCAGGCGCCGCAGGTGCGCCCTGAGCTCGCTGAACTCGAAGCGGGTGTCGTTCATCAACAGGGCCCGGCCGTCGGCGTGGCCCGAGTAGTAGAAGAGCACGGTGGCGGGCTCGTCCAGGCTCGCCAGGTGAGCCTGGAGCCGGTCGAGGAGGGCCGCAAGCTCGCCTGCGTCCCGGCCGAGGAGGGTGTGGGCCTCCTCGACGCCGCCGAGGTCCGTCAACACCGCCTGCATGCGCTCGGCGTCCCGCTCCGCGAAGCGCAGTGGCGTTCGGCCGGCCCCGCCGCTGTCGTTGCCCACCACCACCGCCACCCGCAGCTCGCCCGCGAGCGCGGGGGTGCCGGCCAGGAGCAGGGCCACGACGACGAGGCGCCTCACGGCACCTCCTTGGTGATGAGCCACGAGGACACGTCGCCCCATGATGACAGGTCCCCCGGGTCCAGGTCAGCGCGCGCCGCCTCATTCCGCCCGGCCAGCCGGCGCCGGATGTCGGCCGCGACGTCGGCGGCCACCAGCGGCTCGGCGCTCACCACCACGAAGACCCGCTCGGGCCCCGGCGCGTCGTCCAGCTCGAGCCCCATGGGCAGGGTGCGCTCCACCCCGGGCTCCACCCGCACGCTCCGCCCGTCCGGCCCGGCCAGCCAGGGGCGCACCGCCCCCGAGGCCTCCGCCGCCACCACGAGGAGGTGGGGATGTGCGGTGGTGTAGCGCACCACCAAGGTGTCGCCGCTCCGCAGCGCCTCCCCGAGGAACGGCACCGCCGGCCCCGGCCCCCGGGTCACCGCGAGCCGGACCGCGGTGTCACCCTTCGCGCGGACTCCCGGGGACTTCGGCACCACGGTGAACAGGAGCACCGCCGCCGCGGCGACCGCAAGCACGCTTGCGCCGGCCCACCACCGAGGTCGGGACGGCCGCGCTGCGCGCCCCAGCGCGTCGAGGCTGGGGTAGCGGGTGAGGAACGCGGCGTCCTCCGCCCGCAGCTCCGCCACCCGCGCCGACAGCCCGGGGTCCGCCGCCACCCGCGCCTGGAGGTCGGGCGAGGCCGCGTCGAGCACGTGGAGGTCGAGGTCCAGTCGAGAGGGCTTGGGTTCGGTCATGGCGTGCCCTCCAGGGCCTCCAGGTCCGCGAGGTGGGCCTGGATCTTCGACAGCGCGCGCTGCAGCCGGTTGCGGACGGTGCGCTCGGTGACCCCGAGCAGTGCGGCGATCTCGGCCTGCCCCATCTCGTCGTGGTACCGGTGCACGAGCAGCTGCACGTCCTCGGCCGACAGCCGCCCGAGCAGCACGCTCAGGAGCTGCCGCCGCTGCAGGTCAGCCTGCGGCGACGCCTGGGCGGTCGGCACCTCGCGCCCGACGAGCGCGAGCACCCGGCTCCGGGTCCGCGCTCGCCGCAGCCGGTTCAAGCAGAGGTTGGTGGCCACCCGGTAGATCCAGGTCGCGATGTCAGCGTCCCCGCGAAAAGAAGGCAGCCTCCGCTGGATCTGGAGGAACACGTCATGCACCGCGTCCAGGCTCTCCTGCTCGTCGGCGAGCAAGGCGCGGCACCGCCGGTGGATCATGGGCGCATGACGGCGGTACAGGGCCTCCCACTCGCGGCTATCCACGGCTGCCGAGGTCTCCCCGGGGGTCGCCTCGGCATAGGCCAAGCTGAGCCGCGACACCATCCCAGCCCTTCGACACCGGACCCGCCCCAGACCGGAAAGCCACCCGCACTTTTCGCCTCAGCTCCGCCGGGCCCCCTGCGCCTCCACCGCCAGCCCGACCCGGACCGACCGCCGCCCATACGCCCGCAGCCGCCCGTCGAGCCGAGCCCGAACCGCCGGGACCACCTCATCCTCCAGCCGCGCCATCAGCGCCGCCGCCGAGGCCCGAGTCCGCAAGAAATCCACCACCTCGGCCAGCACCATACAGCCCAGCGCCTCCGCCGAAGCCCGCTGCCCATGGGCAAACCACCGCCGCTCGGGGTCGACCTCCACGTCCACCTCGATGGCCACCCGATACTCCCGACCCGACCCCCGCACCCGCAGAGTATGCGCCGCCCTGCGAACCCGAAGCCGCTCCAGCGACTCATGAAGGGGGACCACCTCGTCCGGCCAGCACGCACCCATGCCCCCCTTCGACACCCGACCCCGCCAAGACCGGAAAGTCAGCCCTCAGACATGCACCACGAGGTTCACCTGCGTCGCCCGCCACCCATACGTCCGCAGCCGCCCATCAAGCCGCCCCCGCAACTCGACCTGCACCACCCGAACCTCGCTCACCAGCGCCTCGAACGACGGCCCCGTCCGCAGGAACGCCACCGCCTCCGCCAACACCACGCTCCGCAACGCCGCCTCCGAAGGCGCCACCGCCCAAGCCACCTGCCGCCGCCCCGGGTCCACCTCCACCTCGATGTCCATGTCCACCGCGATGTCCCGCGCATAGTCCCGCGCCCGCAGCACATGCCGCCGCCGCGCAACCCGGATGACGCGCTCCTGCTGCCGCTGCGAGGGCGCCCGGAGCGGCACCACCGTCGGCGTCTCCGGGCGCGGCGGAGGTCGACGGTGCGGCTGTCGTGAAGGCGGCGCGCGCAGCGGCTGAGGCGAGGGCGCGCGAGCGCCCGCATGCATCGAGGGCAGGGCGGCGTGGGACGGGCTGGTCATGCCCGGGGTAGAGCAGCCGGTATGCCGGTGGGGTTAGTGTTGGAATTTGCTGGGGATTTGGCGTTTCGTCCGGTCGAGGTGCCCGGACGCGTCCGGGCGCATCCGGACGAAGGAGGCGAGGTCAGCGCGAAGGCTTCGCCGCGCGCAAGATCCACACCTCTGCCCCATGGCCGGCTCAGGCGTGCCTTCGGGCAGAAGGATGAAGAGGTTCTTCCCGCCCCCAATCGAAGTCGATACTGCGACTTCGAGGGGCTCGTGGACCGTCGCATCGTCACCGGCCCTTCGAAGCTGGATCTGCTTGCCGGCGGCTCTCTGCAGGTCATCCTCACCGAGGCTCGACATGTGCTCGTTGGTCCCGGCCAGCACGAGGCCTCGGCCGGGCACGAGGAAGACATCGTGGACCGTCATGAAGAGGGTGTATTTCGTCGCGTTCATGGTCTCTGATCCAGAGTCGGTCTCGGACATCGCCAACCAACGGCGATTCGTCAGGTCCCACCGGTCCCTGCCCCGGGGCGGCGTCGCGCTTGCTGTCGGTCAGACGTCCACGAAGAGGCTGGGGCTGATCCCGACCAGGAACCGGCACATTGGCTCGGAACCTGCGATCGCAAGAGACTGCCTCGCCCGGGTCATCGCCACGAACAGCAGCCGTCTCAGGCGCTCCAAGTCTTCCACGTGATCTTCGTCCCCGGTGGCGGCGTTCAAGAAGCTGCCCGGGAAGGTGGTGTCATCGAGGCCGGCCAGGATGACGTGGTCCCACTCCAAACCCTTTGTTTGATGGAAGGTCACGATGGGCAGCGGGCCGATCGACTCTGCGGCCTCTTCGAACCTCGCGACACGGCTCTCGAGCCCCGCGGCCTTGAGGGCTCGACGCATCTGGAATCCCGAGGCCCTTGTGGGCACGGCCACGACAATGGAGGCCGCGGGTCGGAGCGCCCGCTGCTGCGCCACGCGCTCGGCGATTGCACGAGTGACCTCGGCACCTGTTGCGCGCCGGATTCGGTGCACGACTGGGCCCCTTCGTTCTGAGAGGCCGGGCGCGACGTAGTCCGAGTCCCGCGTCAGCGCGCTCGTTGCCAGCACCTGGGTGGCGACAGCCAGGATCTCCCGGCTAGACCGTTGGCTCATGGCCAGTGCGCGGCTCCGGGCGGGCGGGATGGGGATGCCGACCTCCTTCCACGTGAAGTCTCGACGGTAGATGCGCTGAGCAAGGTCACCTGCCAGGGTCAGCGAGGTCTTGGCACATGGCGCCAGGGCGGCGAGCCAGCTCCTGTCGAAGTCCTGGACCTCATCCACAAAGACGTGCTCGTAGCACAGGTTGTCAGGCCACGTTCCGCCGAACCTGCGGAGCGCTTCGCGTACGAGGCCACCCGGATCATCGACGTCCCAGAGGCGCTCGCCCGCGAGCCTCCGCCGATAGGCCTCGAACGCATCCCAAACGAGGGCACGGTCCGCGACAGTGACGCGGTGTCGTTGGCGTCCGACCCGCTCGGCTCGGGTGTAGTCCTCGCGGATGTCGATGCCTCGCCCAGCGATCCAGGCGAACTCCTCAGCCCAGAACTCGGGCCCTGCACTCAGAAGCCGGTGTCCGGCCCACCGGGCCTGGAGCATCTGCAAGATGCCGGGAAACGCCTTGTCGAGATCCTTGCCATAGGCCCAGCGTCGGACCGAGAGGCCGAGGGCCTTGGCTCTCGCCCTGGCCCAGTCGTGGTAGGTCATCACTTCGACGCCAGAGTTCAAGCCGAGCCTCACCAGGACCGCCTTGACGTACGCGCACAGCGGCCGGCTGTAGGTCAGGAAGAGCAAGCTGCCCGTGTTGAAGCTCCGCTGGATCCAGCCCGCCCTCGCTGCGAGCACGGTGGTCTTCCCCGACCCCGCTTCTCCTCGAATGAGGAGGTTGCCCGAAGCGCCGAATCGGATGAGCTGGAGCTGCTCCTCGGTCAACTCAATCAGCATGGTAGGCAGCGCTCGCATGAACTCGCTGACGGGCTCGGAGGGCCGCGCTTCAGGGCTCCTCGGACCGGTATCTCTCAGGGACCAGGTGGAAGAGGCCTCGTCCTGCATGACTTGCCCAGCCAGGTCGCCGTATAGAGCCTGGTTGACCTGCTTGCGCGTGACTGCACGGCCCAGTTCGGCGCTCGCCAGGGTCGCGATGTTGGCGGCGCGGAGGCGTTGGTTCGCCCTGAGGATCTGGATGATGGTCACGTTCAGGACCTTCATGATCTGGGCTCCTCGAAGGTCGTGATTGCTGCCTCGACCCAGTCGAGCTCCGGCTTGCCTTGCGGATGACAGAGCACCGCCACGGGTACATCGCCCAACCGACCTACGGCCTCCAGTGGGCCGGGGCCCCGGCGCTCCAAGGCGATGCCCAGCTCGGGCTGGAGGTCGCCCATCCAACCGACTCCAGTGAGGGCGAGCACCCGACGGGGGCGGTAGTACGCTAGCTCGGCGCGGATGAGCTGGGCGCAAGGTTCGCGCTGGGCCTTGCGCAGGGTCGCGGCTGGATTACCGCCGGCATACGGCGCGACCTTGTAGAGGTTGCTCCACACGAGGTGGCTCGGCCAGTCCTCTGCGGTGCCTATGTTGAGGGCTCGGCAGACGCCCTCGATGGCGCGCCAGAAGGCGGACCGGGAGGTGGAGTAGCCCTCGTGCCGCTCAGGGTGGGCACGGGAGTCCAGGACCCAGGCGAGCGGGCAGGTGTCGCCCTCCACGATGCCCAGGGTGGTCTGCGCGCGCGCAAGTCGGCCTGCGTCGTCGGCGATCTGGTCGATGGTCCAGGGCGCGGCCCAGCCGTTCACGGCGCGGCCGATGACCATCAGCTCGCCGGACCAGGCATGGCCGGCGTGGGCCGCGAAGAGGGTCATCCGCTGCTTGAGCGGCTGTTGATGGACGGAGCGGAGGATCTCGGTGAGCAGTGGGGCGTCGAATCGCATGGCGGTCACCCTCGGAAGACGTTGGCCCGGCGCCAGGTCAGGTGATTCAGGGCTCAGCATCCTACTCAAGACAGACTACGAGCCTCGCGCAGAACGCAGGCAGCCGCAAGGCGGCCGACCTGGCAATCGGTACCCACGCAGACTCATGGACTTGCTCACGGGTCCTGAGTCCAGTCGGGTGGCAGGCGCAAGACATGCCCGCCGCCACTGGCAAGTCAGCCTGCGACGGACTCACCAAGGACGACTGATCGCTACTCCGCTGTCGGCGAGGACCCCCGGACGGTAGCGCGCAGCCTCCGCCCGGCCGACCCGCGCCCCAATATGGTCCAGGCGGTTCGCCACGGCGGGGCCAAGGTGGGTGCGCACGGTGGCGCGGGCAAGATCGTAGTCCGTCCCCGCGTCGAGGAGTCGCTCGACGTCGCGTTCATCGCGCGGGTCACCAGTGGCGAGCTTCATCGCGATGAGGAAATCAGGGGGCACCACCGGGAAGACGCGCCCATCCGGATTGGTAGTACCGGAGCCCCTCTGGGCGGCATCGACCGCAGCGGTGAAAAGCGCGACAAACTCCACCCGTCGATCGATGAAGTTCACGCGCGTCGCGCCAACTCGAATCGCGGCTCCACCTCTCGAGAGAGGGAGCACCTCGTAACCAGCAGCGACCAAGGCCACATCGATCGAAGGCATGTCCACAGCCCGCACCGCGAACTCGACGACCTTCGCAAACCCCTGCCGACTCCCGGGTGCCCAGACCCAAATCGCAAGCTGGCCTGCAAGCGCAAAGGGGACCCCGGCGGCCGCAAAGACCTCCGCGGCAGCCGCAAGTGAAGGCGCCAGATCGAAGACCTCGATGACGAGTGCACGCACGAGACCAGAGCCAGTCATGTTAGAAACGCCCTCGCGATCCCGAGGACTGCTCAAGAAGGGAAAGCAGCTCCGAGCAAGGCCAACGCGACCGACTGATCCGGGAGCCCAAAGCCGAACGAAACCGGCAAAGCCGGGGGCCCAGCCAAACCGAAAGCAACCGGCAAAGCCGGGAGCCCGGCCAAACCGAACGCGACCGGCAAAGCCGGGAGCCCGAAAGCCAACATCCAACGAAGCCGAGGAGGGACTCGATGCCCTGGCTGTTTCGCAGGGCGAGCCCGCTCGCCCGCGAAGCAGCCTACGCCTGAGGCCCGTTTCACGCCGACGAGCGAAAGCGAGGAGAGCGGGAAACGGGACTCGAACCCGCGACTTCAACCTTGGGAAGGTTGCACTCTACCAACTGAGTTATTCCCGCGTAGCGACGGAGAGCCTTAGCGCCCCCCGTTCGCCCTGTCAACGGGTCTGTGCGACCCCAACCGCCCCGAGAACGCGGGCGTCAGCCCTGCTCGGTGGACCGGATCGTGAGCACCGGGCAAGGCGAGATGCGCAGGGTACGCTCGGCCACCGAGCCCATGATCAGGTGGGCCATGCCCTTCCTGCCGTGGGTGCCCATCACCACCAGGTCGGCTTTGTAGAGCTCGGCCTCCTTGGCGATCATCTCGGGGGCGTCGCCGGTCACGAGCTTCACCTCGACGTCGAGGCCCTCCGGCTTGACGACCTCGGCCATGAACTTGTCCATGCCGAGCTCGGCCTCGTTCTTCACCCACTCCGAGATCGTCTGGGTGGGCTGGTCGGGGATCGTCACCACCAGGTCGGGCGACACCAACGCCGGCACCTCGCAGATGTGGAGGACGCGGAGCTTGGCGCCCAGCTGGTCCGCGAGCGAGATGGCGTAGTTCAGGGCGGTGCGCGAGCACTGGGAGAAGTCGACGGGGACGATGATGCGGTCGAAGGTCTTCATGTCTGCCTCCGGGCGTGGTGGCCCGCTCTGGGTGGAATCAAGTCCTGTGCCACCGAACGGGAACGCGGATCTGCGGGCGCCGGTCACCGCAGGGTGGCGTTTTGGCCGTTCATGTTACCGTGGTGAGGTCAGGCACACATGCGCGCCCGTTCTTTGACATGGCGCGGCGATTGCCTGCGATCAGGCTGGAGGGTGCGATGAAGAAGCTCGAGACCATCCTTGTCGGGACCGACTTCACCCCGCTGGCGGACGTGGCCCTGGCCGCGGCGCTGGACCTTGTGCGGGCCACGGGGGCGAAGCGGCTGCACGTGGTGCACGTGATCAACACCGCGACCGCGGCCACCATCTTCCCGTACTCGGTGCCCGAGGCGCAGCTGATGCAGGCGCTGGAGCGGAGCGTCCAGGAGGCCCAGGCCCGGCTCGACGGGCTGGACTTCGTGGATGCGGGGTACACCATCACTCGCAAGGCCATCCTGGGCCCGCCCGGGCGTGAGCTGGCGCTCGAGGCGGAGCGGGTGGGGGCCGACCTCGTGGTGGCGGCGTCCCACGGCTACGGGGCGGTGCGGCGTACCCTCATCGGCAGCGTGACGTCCTCGCTCATCCGCACCGCGCACTGCCCGGTGCTGGTGGTGGGGGAGGAGCGGCCGTGCAGGATGCCTTTCAAGAACGTCCTGGCCTCGGTGGACCTGTCGGGGGTGTCGCGCGACATCCTCGGCTACGCGGCGGGCCTGGCCGATGAGGAGGCCGAGCTCCACGTCCTGTCCCTGTTCGAGCACCCGCTCGTGACCTACGACGGCTCCGACGTCCTGCCGCGCTACGTCTCCGAGGAGGAGATCGCGCGGCTGGCGGGTGAGCACGCCAAGGCGGTGCAGGCCCTGGTCGATCAGGTGCAGCACCCGCCGACCCTGAAGGTCGACATCCAGGCGATGAGCAAGGCGCCCGCGTCGCAGGTGATCCTCGAGACGGAGGAGATCCTGCAGCCGAACCTCATCGTGCTCGGGACGAGCGGCCACAACGCGTGGCACCGCATGATCCTCGGCTCCACCGCCACCCGGGTGGTGGCGGAGGCGCGCTGCCCGGTGCTGGTGGTGCCGCACGACGTGCGGCACGGCGACTGAGCCGCCTCAGCTCAGCTCTTCCAAGAGCGCCTTGGCCCGGGCGTGCCCCGGGGCCAGGGCGAGGGCCGCGCGCAAGTCGTCCTTCGCCGCCTCGCCCAGCCCCTGGTTGTTCTTGCACACCGCCAGGTAGACCAGGATGTCCGGCTCCTCGGGGGCGGCGGCCCGCGCCCGCTCGAGGAGCTGCCGCGCGGTGGGGTACTCCTCGGCCCGCATCTCCACCAGGCCCAGGTTCGCGAGGGCGGCGGGGTTCTCGGGGTCG
Source organism: Deltaproteobacteria bacterium (assembly GCA_020632995.1). GTDB lineage: Bacteria > Myxococcota > Kuafuiibacteriia > Kuafuiibacteriales > Kuafuiibacteriaceae > JACKEN01. Next base: position 311,511 of record JACKEN010000002.1, read on the forward strand.
TTCTGCAAGGCGAGCTGCAGATCCTCCCGGGCCCCGGCCACGTCGTCCAGCTTCAGCTTGGCGATGCCGCGGTTGGCGAGGATGATCGGGTGATCGGGGGCCAGCGCGAGCATCCGATCGAGCACCCCGAGCTGCGGCACCCACAGCTCCAGGGCGCCGAGGGCGATGCGCGCGTCCTCCAGCTCCTCGAGGTCGGTGTTCTCGACGTGGGCCAGGCCGAGGGCCACCTCGTCCCGCGCCGCGTCGTCGCCGCGCGCCGCGTAGGCCTGCACGAGGGCGACCTTCGGCGGCAGGACAGCCTGCCGGAGCTCGGCCCACCGCTGGGCGAGGGTCAGGGCCTCCTCCGCGCGCCCGCCCGCGATCAGGTCGTCGATCTCCTGCTGCATCCAGTAGTCGGAGATCACCTGGATGTCGGCGGTGATGCTCACCGCGGCCTCCGGCGCCTCGTCGTTGGCGGGGACGGCGAGCGGGTCCTTGTCGCACCACTGTTCGAACAGAGGCTTCTTGGGCCAGGGCACGTCGGCGCGCAGGGGATCCTCGGCCTGGGGGACGTCCCACGCGTCGGCCAGGGCCGCCACCATGCGCTGCACCGCCCGCAGCACCCCGGCGTCACCGCCCCAGGACGCGGCCTGCTCGGCGAGCCACGGCTCGAGGCGCGCGGTGGGCCGGAACGCGGCTTCATCCGAGACCTGGGCGCCGGTCACGAGGGCCTTCCCCGAGGCGTGGGCCATGAGCCCGCGGGTCCACAGGTCCACGAGGTGGTAGCGCGCGATCTCGGTGCGGTGCGGCTCCTCCAGCCCGTCCGCCAGGGCCCGGTGGGTGACCCAGGTGGCCGCGGGATCCCGGGTGGCCTCGGTGAGGATGTGGGCCACCAGGGCCCAGGCCAGCGGGCAGGTCTCGTCCTGCTCCAGGGCGTAGAGCCCGAGCCAGGCGGCGTCGCGGGTCTGCAAGGCCTTCAGGGCGGCGCGCCCGCGCTGGGCGGCGCGGCGAGCACGTTCGGCGTGGTTCATGGCGGGAGTCTGCCACGGCCCGCGTCCGGTGTGACGTCCGGCCGGACGAAACCCGGACGGACGCGGCCCGGGATTCCGGAATGATCCCGTGTGAGCAGGTCTGGCATGGGCCCTGCTTCATGCCGAGACATGCCCTTGGATCTCCTCGCGCTCCCCCAGCCGGACCTGGCCGCCCTCGCCGCCCTGAAGCTCATGGTCGAGGTCGGGGCCGAGGTCGAGGTGGCGTTCGGCACCTGGGTGGGGCTGGATCGCTGGTCCTGCCTGGATTTCCTCCGGAACGGCTCCGGGACGATCGGGCAGGAGCCGATGGACGCCCAGACCCTCGCCCGGGCCCGCGCCTGGCAGGCCGAGCTGGGGCAGCTGCAGTCCCGGCCGCCGCGGCGCCGGGCGCCCTCGGCCGAGGCGGTCTCGACCTTTGCTGCCCTCGCGGCGGAGGAGGCGGAGGTGGAGCGCTCCCAGGGCCGTCCCGCCGCGCCGTCCCGCTGGCAGGTCGTGCGGCGCAAGGAGCCTTGCGAGACCGACGCCGCGCTGGTGGTGGGGGTGCCGGGGTTCGCGGCGCGGCCCGACCCATGGCCGCAGCAGGGCGCGACCCTCACCCAGTTCACGGTGGCTTGACCCGGGCCCCGCGCCGCGCGAGGCAGCGGGGGTGAGCGCGCTGATGGTGGGCGGGATCTCCGTCCGGATCGAGGTGGAGGGCCCCGCCGGGGCGTACGGGATCGTGGTGGCCAGGGGCTGCACCACCGCGACGACCGCGGGCCCGCTGGGCGAGGCGCTCGACGGGGCGGTGGCGGCGGCCGCGGCCCAGCCCGAGGGCGGCGAGGTCACCGGCGCGGTGCGGGATCTGTTGCGCTTCGGGCGCTACAAGCCGACCGGGCGGGGCAAGCCGGCGAGCGAGTACCTGGTGAAGGCGGCGGTCGAGGGGCGCTTCCCGCGCATCAACAACCTGGTCGACATCAACAACCTGGTCTCGCTCGAGTCGCGCCTGCCGATCTCGCTCGTGGATCTCGTGCGGGCGGGGACGTCGGAGTTCGTGCTCCGGCGCGGGCGGGCGGGCGAGGCCTACGTCTTCAACGCGACCGGGCAGACCATCGACGTGCAAGATCTCCTGCTCGTGGCACGGCTCCCGGCCGACGAGGCCTGCGCCAACCCGGTGAAGGACTCGATGGCGACCAAGCTGGGGGACGACGCGACCGACGTCATGGCGGTGCTCTACGCGCCGGCCGCCTCAGCCGCGCTCCTGTCGGACGCCACCCGGCGCTTCGCGGAGGCCCTCGAAGCCTGGGGCGGGGCCACGTCCGTGGCCCACGCGGTCAGCTCCGAGGCCTGAAGGCGCTGACCTTCGAGAGCTGCTCGAAGAGCCCGCGCTCCTCGTCGCTGAGGGCCCTCGGCAGCACCACCCGCAGGGTCACGTAGAGGTCGCCCGGCTCCCCGTCGCGGCCGGGCTTTTGGGGCAGGCCCTTGCCGCGCAGGCGCAGCTTCTGGCCGCTGGACGCCCCGGTGGGGACCTTGAGGGTCACCGGCCCGCCCGGGGTCTCGAAGGTCACGGTGCTCCCGAGCGCGCCCTCCCAGGGCGTGATGTCGAGGGTGGTGCTCACGTCGCGCCCGTCCACCGACCACAGCGGGTCGTCCTCGAACGCCAGGATCACCACGCACTCGGGATCCTTGAGCTTCATCCGGTCGCCTTCCTTGGCCCCCTTCGGGATCTTGAGGCGGATGCGCTTGGTCTCGGTGCGGCCCAGCTCGGTCGGGAGGTCCAGCACCATGTTCAAGGTGGTGCCCTTGTAGGCGTGGGCGAGGGAGATCTTGAGCGAGACCTCACGCTCCTTCTTGCGGCGCCGCTTCTCCTCGCGCCGCAGGAAGAAGTCGAAGGGGTTCTTGATGTCCTCGGCGTCGATGTTGATGTCTTCGAAGCGCACGTCGCCGAAGCCGAAGTCCGCGGGGCGAAAGCCAGGTTGCGGACGGGGGCGCCCACCCGCGCTGCTCGCGGGGCGGTGGGTCTCGGCCTTGGGGCGGCGGTTGAAGCCGAAGGCGTCGTAGCGGCGGCGCTGATCCGGGTCCTTCAGGATGGCGTAGGCCGCCGCCACCTGCTTGAAGCGGTCCTCGGCGTCCGGGGACTTGTTCACGTCCGGGTGGAGCTCCCGGGCCTTCTTCTTGTATGCGGACTGGATCTCCTCCCGGGTGGCCGTCCGTGGCACGCCCAACAGGGCGTACAGATCTTCCGACTGGATGTCCGCCATGGAGCCCGGCGCACCATAGGAAACCGGGTTCGCCCGCGCAATGGGGCCCGCGCACCGGGCCGGGCGTCCGCGGGCCAATGTTCCGGTTGACGGGGTCCCGGGGGCTGTCGAACATCCCCGCCCATGCGACGCCCCGGCTCACCGCTGACCCACGAAGTGCTGGTGGAGGAGGCGCGGTTCATCCTCAAGACCCTCCAGCGGCAGGATCTGTTCGGGGATCGGGTCCGCCTCACCGAGGCGGAGCGGGTGCTCGACACCTCGATCTCCCTGTCCTTCGCCGACTACTCGGGGTTCCTGCACAAGTTCGGGTACGTCCGGGTGGATCCCTCCGCCAACTCGGTGGAGGTCACCGAGGGCGGCGCCCGGGTGGCCGAGGTCCTCGACGACGCCGAGTTCAACGCCCGCCTGTCGCGGCACTTCGCCCGGGAGCTCTCCGGCGCCCCGAGCCCCGCGCCCCTCCCGGTGAGCCGGCCGCTCCCGCGCTCCGAGGCCCTGCAGTCGGTGATCGAGCCGGGCCCGGGCACCCGGGTCGGGTCGCGCACCGTGGTCGCGCCGGGGCCGGGGGAGCGCCCCCTCGATGACGTCCTGGATCGCCGCTACCGCCGGGGCGAGATGATCGGCCAGGGCGCGGTGGGCACCGTGTACCGCGGCCAGCACGTGAGCCTCGGCCGCGACATGGCGATCAAGGAGGTCCGGGCGGTCTTCCAGTTCGCGTCCTACCTGCGGCGCGACGAGATCGTGCGGCGCCTGCGGAGCGCGGTCGAGACCCACGCCCGCCTCGTGCACCCCGGCATCATCCAGATCGTCGATCAGAACTCGGAGCGCGAGTACCCGTACTTCGTGATGGAGCTGGCCCGCGGTGGGAACCTGCGCCAGCGCATGGCGGCGAACGAGTCCGGGCGCCTGGACCTGCCCCAGGCGGTGCGGGTGCTCACCCAGATCGCCTACGCCCTGGACTTCGCTCATTCGCAAGGTGTCCTGCACGTGGGCCTCAAGCCCGAGAACGTGCTCTTCGATCACCTCGGCAACGTGAAGCTGTCGGACTTCGGCTTCGCGCGCATCACCGATCGCGCCGAGCCGGGGAGCCAGACCCCGGTGCTCGTGGGCGGCAACGCGGTGGGCTATATGGCGCCGGAGCGCCTGCAGCCGGTGGGGGGCGAGGCGGCAGAGCTGACCCCGGCGGTCGACGTCTACGCCCTGGGCCTGCTCTTCTACGAGATGATCACCGGCAAGCTGCCCGGCCGCCGCTCGCCGCTCCCCTCCCAGGCGAGGAAGGACGTCCCGAGCGCCTTCGACGACGTCTTCGACCGGATGACCCGGGACGAGGTCGAGGAGCGCTACCGCTCGGTCGACGAGGTGCTCGACGGGCTCTACAAGGCGTTCCCCTCCAAGGAGGTCTTCAGCAAGGGCTCCATCCTGCTGTGGGCGCGGGACCCGAAGCCGCTCCCGGAGGCGGTCGAGGTCGCGCCGGAGCCCGAGGCGGTGAGCGAGGCCCCGGTCCTGGAGCCCGAGCCGATCGAGGAGACCGATGATGAGCTGATCGCGGGCCTCGAGGTGCCGGCGAGCGAGGAGAAGACGGGGGAGATCCGCATCCCGGACGAGCACCTGCAGGGCCACAAGAAGAAGAAGGGCCCGCCCCCGCCGCCGCCGTCGGAGTAGGGCGGTCGACTCCCGAGGGGGATCCTTGGCACTATCCCCGGTGGTGAGCGACGCCGAGCACGACGACCCGCCCGCGAGGGACGACGTCACCGCGAAGGTCCGCACCCTGGCCCGTGAGGTGCCCGCGGTGGTCCCCAGCGATCCGTGGATGGAGCAGACCCCGTCCGACGTCTCGGACCTGGCGAGCATCGTGCGCGACGCCGACGAGGTGCCGCGCCTGCCCGGCTTCATGGGCGGCGAGGTCATCGGCGAGGACGAGACCACCGGGGCCGAGGTCGAGGTGGTGGAGCCCGACGTGCTCGGGCCCGGCCTGCCGGCGCCGCCCCCCAGCCTGGCCGAGGCCCTGCGGAGCACCCCCCAGGCGCCCTGGCCGTGGCTGGCCGAGGACCTCGAGCCGCGCCTCCCCGCCGCGACCCCCGCCCCGCTCGAACCCTCGGAGGAGGTCGAGACCTACCAGGGCGATGGGCCCTTCGCCGCCCCCATGGACGGCCCGCGCGGGGCCCCCCCGACCGCGGCGGCCCGCTTCGCGGAGGCCCTGCGGAGCGAGCCGGTGCCGGACAGCCGCGCCCTGGTGCCCCCCGAGGTGCGGGCCGAGCTCGCCAAGCCCCACCGCCTGGAGCGCAAGGTGACCCCCTCGTCGGGGCCGAAGACGGTGGGCGAGCTCCGGCGCGGTGCAAGGCAGCCTGCGGCGCCCGCGCCCGCCCCCGGCGGCCAGCGGCACTACCCCAAGATGCGGGCGCTCCTGGCGGATCCGGACTCGGTGCCCTACGGCATCACCCCGCCCACCGAGCCGCCGCCCCCGCCCGTCCCCGGCACCTTCTTCCCGAGCGCGCCGCCCGCGGCCGAGCGCCCGCGGGCCGCCGACCTCGACGGGCTCCTGCTCACCATGGCCGAGGGGCTCCTGATCGGCGAGGGCCCCGACGGCGGCACCGAGGTGCGGGTCACCCTGCGCGACGAGTTCTTCGCCGGCACCGAGCTCCGCATCGGGCTGGGCGACGGCATCATCACCGCCACCCTCATTCCGCCGGATCGCACCACCTACTGGGCCCTGTCCGGCAACGTGGCGGAGCTCGAGAGCCGCCTGGTGGAGCGCGGGCTGCGGGTGCAGCAGGTGAAGGTGCTCGAGCCGTGAGCGCCCCGAAGGGGGTGGCGCTCCTGCGGGTGGTGGCGGTGACCGCCGCGGTCTACGTCGCGGTGATGGTGCTCGCGGCGGTGGCCATCACCGCCCTCGATGGGCCCGCCGAGCAAGTCACCTTGCGCGGCCTGGTGGTCGGGGTGACGGTGTCCTCGCTCGGGCTCGCGGGGGCCGCGCTCCTCATGGGAGGGCGGGCGGCGGTGGCGCGGCTTCGACTGGTCCGGGTCGCCCCGCTCGACGCGGTGGTGGTGGGGCTCGGCACCCTCGGCCTGGGGTCGGCGCTGGACGCCCTGGTGTTCCTCCTGGGCCTGCGCGAGCGGGGGGTCCTGGGCCGGATGCACGAGCTCCTCGGGGCCCTCGGCGGAGGCGAGCAGCTGGCGATGGCCTTGTTCGTAGGCCTGTTGCCCGGGCTGGGTGAGGAGCTGTTCTTCCGGGGCTACGTCCTCCGCAAGCTGGCTTTCACGGAGGGGGTGCTACTGTCGGTGGGGGCGAGCGCGGCGCTCTTCGGGTTGTTCCACACTGACGTGGTGCAGAGCCCGGCCGCCGCGCTGGTCGGGGTGTACCTCGCGCTGATGGTGCTCCACACCGGGTCGCTGTGGACGGGGGTGGTGGCCCACGCCCTGAACAACATGGGGGCGACGCTGATGGCGGGGGCGACCTACACCCCGCTGAGCGCGGGCGCGGTGCTCGGGCTGGGGTTGGTGTGCGCGCTCGGGGCGGCCCGCTTCATCCGGGGCCGGCGCGGGGCGGCGCTGCCCCCCGCGACGCCATGGTGATATGACGTCCCCGATGGCGAAGCACGAGGCGCTGCTGCCCCACATGCAAGAGATCGCAGACCTGGACGCGGTGCTCGGTCTGCTCTCCTGGGACGAGGAGACCTACGCGCCGGCCGGGGCCCGCGCGGGGCGGGGGCTCCAGACCGCCACCCTCGAGGGGCTGAAGCACCAGCGGCTCACCCGCCCCGAGCTGGGTGACCTGATCGAGGCGGCCCTCGCCGACCCGTCCGTGACCGGCACCGACCGGGTGATGGTGGAGCGCTTCAGGCGCACCCGCAGCCTGGCCACCCGGGTGCCCGAGGCCCTGGTGAAGGCCCTGGCCGAGGCGCGCTCGCTCGCGATGGCGGCCTGGGGGAAGGCCAAGAACAGCGACGACTTCAAGGCGTTCGGGCCCCACCTCGAGCGGGTGGTCTCGCTGACCCGGCAGCGGGCCGAGGCGCTCGGGAGCCCCACCGACGAGCTGTACGACGCGCTCCTCGACGAATACGAGCCCGGGACCACCGCGGCCACCCTGCGCCCGGTCTTCGCCGAGCTCCGCGGCGCCCTGGTCCCGATCGTCGAGGCGATCGCGGGCGCGCCGCGGCCCGACACCTCGTTCCTCGAGCAGCGCTTCTCGAGCGAGGCGCAGTGGCAGTTCACCTTGCGGTTGCTGGAGGACCTGGGCTTCGACATGCAGCACGGGCGCCAGGACCGCTCCGCCCACCCCTTCACCGGCTCGGTGGGCCAAAAGGACGTGCGGGTCACCACCCGCATCGACGAAGAGAACCCGATCAGCGCCATCTTCTCCACCATCCACGAGTGCGGGCACGGGCTCTACGAGCAGGGCTTCGCGCCCGAGCACCACCGCACCCCGCTCGGCGTGGCCCCCAGCATGGGCATCCACGAGGGGCAGTCGCGCCTGTGGGAGAACCAGGTGGGGCGGAGCCGGGCGTTCTGGCAGCGCTACCTGCCGATGATGAAGACCTACTTCCCCGGCACCCTGGACGGCGTCGACCTCGACACCTTCTACCGCGCGGTGAACGTGGTGGAGCCCTCGCTGATCCGCACCGAGGCGGACGAGGTGACGTACAACCTGCACATCCTCCTGCGCTTCGAGCTGGAGCAAGCCCTGTTGACGGGGGACCTCCAGGTGGACGACCTCCCCGGCGTCTGGCGGGAGCGGATGCAGCGCGACCTCGGCATCCAGTCCGAGGGCGACACCGAGGGGTGCCTGCAGGACATCCACTGGGCGTGGGGCGCCATCGGCTACTTCCCGACCTACACCCTCGGCAACCTCTACGCGGCCCAGATCATGGCGACCTTCGAGGCCGCCGATCCCAACGTCTGGGCCGACGTAGCGGCCGGGCGCTTCGCGCCGCTGTTGGCCTGGCTGCGAGAGAAGATCCACCGCCGCGGCTACACCGCCTGGGCGGGCGACATCATGGCCGACGCGGTCGGCGCCCCGCTGCAGGTGGCGCCGCTGGTGAGGTACCTGAAGGGCAAGTTCGGGCCCTTGTACGGCTTGAGCTTGTAGGCGGCGGAGGAATGGTTCGACCACGTCCACGCTCACGCTCACGACCACGACCGGACACCCGGCGGCGTTGGGTGATGGCTGCATCCGGATCGTGGTCGTGGTCGTGATCGTGGTCGTGGTCGAACACTTTTTCAGTTCGGGAGACAGACCCCTACGATGGTGCCGGTGACCGGCCCGGTGAGGGGGCGGCAGCGGCCGCCGCCCGGGAGCACGCCGCAGTCGGCGTCGCGGCAGCACAGGGTGGAGCACTTCATCGGGCTGTTCATCACCGCGGGGTCGGTGGGGGCGCAGATCTCCGAGTCGCATTGGTTGGCCGCGGTGCAGGTCGCGCCGAGGGCGGCGCTGCCGGAGGTGGCGCTCTTGTTCAGGCAGATCTTCACCACGGTGTCGGCGGCGAGGTCGTAGACCCCGCAGTTCTGCGTGGCGCCGCAGTCGGCGTCGGAGCAGCACTGCTGGGCGCAGACGCTGGTGTAGCGGCTGCAGATACCGGAGCGGCAGTTGCCGTTCTGGGCGCAGGCGGCGCCGGTGGCGGAGCCGCTGCCGGGGTCGTAGCAGAGGCTGTCGAAGACGTTGTTGCCGGCGGCGTCGGTGTGCTCGTAGGCCCAGCAGTTCCCGCCGAAGCTCGCGCAGTCTCCGTTGCGGGAGCAGGTCTCGATGCACTGGCTCTGCCCGGTGTTGCACCAGCCGCTCTGGCAGGTGTTGGTGGTGGTGTTGCAGAGCCCGCCGGAGCGGGTGTCCCAGGTGGCGGGCGGGGTGGTGAGGTTCTCGCCCAGGCAGAAGCTCATCCCGCCCAGGTCGCCGCAGGTGAAGTTCAGCGGGCACTGGCTGGTGGCCCCGCAGGGGGTGGAGCACACGCTGAGCGAGGTGGCGTTGATGGTGAGGCCGAGGCAGAGCCCGGTGGCGCACTGGTCGTCGTCGAGGCAGGCGTCGCCGAGGGGCAGGTTACCTTGCAGGCAGCGGCCGGTGGTGGTGTTGCAGACCTGGGGGGCCACGCAGCCCGGGCTCCCCGCCGCGTCGCAGCGGAGGGTGCAGGAGTTGTTGACGCAGATCTCGTCCGCGCCCGTGCAGTCGGCGTCGAGCTGGCAGGCGTTGGGGTCGACGTTGGAGCAGCGCCCGGTGGGGGCGTCGCAGAAGGGGGTGGCCCCCGAGCACTGGATGCCGCCCGCCTGGCCGCAGCCGGGCACGCACTGGTTCGACTCGCACACCGTCATGGGCGGGCTGCACTCGGAGTCCTGGGTGCAGCTGGTCTGCACCACCACGCAGCGCCCGGTGTTGGTGTCGCAGATCTCGCCCGCCTGACAGAGGGTGGTGTCGAGGGCGCACCCGAAGACGCAGCTGTTGGCGATGCAGATCTGGGTGGGCGGGTTGCAGTCCGAGTCCTGCTGACAGTTCTGGTTCGGGTCCACGCAGTGCCCGGTGGCGGAGTCGCAGACCAGGCCGCCGGTGCACGGCAGGCCGTCGGGCTGCTCGCAGCCCTTCACGCACTGCATCGCCACGCATATGTCGATCGGCGGGGTCCCGCACTCCGTGTCGACCGTGCAGGGGCCGGTGTGCACGCCGCCGTCGGTCTCGACCCCGCCGTCGGCGGTCACGGTGCTGGTGCCCGCGTCGGCGGTCACCCCCGCGTCCGGATCGCCGATCGTGATGGTGAGGCACCTGTGGCTGTTCTGATCGCAGTACTCGCCGAGCGCGCACTGCTCATCGTTCTGGCAGCCCTGCTGCTGGATCGTCTGACAGGACCCGGAGATGCAGGTCTCCCCCAAGACGCAATCCCGGTTGCTCTGGCAGGAGCCGGCGCCGCTGCCGGAGCACCCCGACAGCAGCGCGATCAGCGCGGTGGTGGAGAGGAAGGCCGCGGTGCGCGCTCCACGTCGCAGTCCCGTGTCCATTCCTAACGTTTATGCGCCGCGGCGTACATCGTCCCATCAGTCATCGGACTGACGAGCGCGGGTCGTCACAGGTCGCCCAGCGCGCCCCGGGCCGCCTCGACGGTGCGCTCGATGTCCTCCGCGGTGTGGGCGAGCGACACGAACCAGGCCTCGTAGCCGCTGGCCGGCAGGTAGATCCCGCGCTCCAGCATCCCGTGGAAGAACTTCTTGAACTTCTCGTGGTCGCAGGCCCGGACCTCCTCGAAGTTCCGCACCGGCCGCCCGTCGTTGAAGAACAGGGTGAGCATCGAGCCCACCCGCTGGATCCGCCCGCTCACCCCCGCGCTCTGGAGCGCGTCGGTCAGCCCCGCCTCGAGGCCCTTGCAGGTCTTCTCGAGCTGGTCGTAGGTCCCCGGCGCCCCGAGGGCCTGCAGGGTCTTGAGGCCCGCCGCCACCGCGCACGGGTTCCCGCTCAGGGTGCCGGCCTGATAGATCGGGCCGGCCGGGGCGACCTGGTCCATGAGGTCGGCGCGACCGCCGTACGCGGCCATCGGCATCCCGCCGCCGATGATCTTGCCGAAGGCGGACAGGTCGGGGGTGATCCCCAGGAGGCCCTGGGCCCCGGCCGGGTGGACCCGGAACCCGGTCATCACCTCGTCGAAGATCAGCACCGCGCCGTGCGCCTTGGTGACCCGGCGCAGGGTCTCGAGGAACTCGGAGGCGGGCGGGATGACGCCCATGTTCCCGGTGATCGGCTCCACGATCACCGCCGCGATCTCGTCCCCGCGCGCCTCGAAGAGGGCGGTGAGGGCGTCGGCGTCGTTGTAGGGCAGGGTGATGGTGTGCTTGGCGAAGTCCGCCGGCACCCCGGGGCTGTCGGGCAGGTCGAAGGTCGCCACCCCCGAGCCCGCCTTCACGAGCAGGTAGTCGGCGTGGCCGTGGTAGCAGCCCTCGAACTTCACGATGTCGTCGCGCCCGGTCGCCCCGCGGGCCACCCGGATCGCGCTCATGGTGGCCTCGGTCCCGGAGGAGACCAGGCGCACCCGCTCCACGCTCGGCACCCGCTGGACCACCAGCTCGGCCATCTTGACCTCGGCCTCGGTGGGGGCGCCGAAGCTCGAGCTGCGCTCGATCGCCACCTTGGCCGCCTCCACCACGCTCGGCTCGGCGTGGCCCAGGATCATCGGGCCCCACGAGCCCACGTAGTCGAGGTAGCGGTTCCCGTCCGCGTCCCACAGGTTGGCCCCCTGGGCCTTGGTGATGAAGGGGGGGACCCCGCCCACCGCGCGGAAGGCGCGGACCGGGCTGTTGACGCCGCCCGGGATCACGGCCTGGGCGCGCTTGAGGAGCTCCGCGGAGCGTTCAGTCTTCATGGCCGGGCGAACCTACTTCACCCCCCTTCGACGCGACAGACCCATTCTTCTCGCGGCGCGTTTCCACCATCATGTCGCCCATGCCGCGAGGTGCGACCCGCGCTATCCTACTTTTCCTCACGCTGTCCGGCGTGGCCGGCTGCGCGTCCCGGGGGGAGTACCCCCGGGCCCCCGAGTCGTCCGCCCCGCCCGATGATCCCGGGCCACCGGTGGCCGAGGCGGTGATGCCCGAGGCCGCCCCGGGCCCGGTGCCGGTGGACCAGCTCCGGGAGAGCTTCGCCGATCCCCAGGACGCCCGGCGCCCCCGGAACACGGTGCCCGGCCTCGCCGTCGACGCCCCCGCGGTCACCATCACCACCGGGGCGGCCGAGGCGGACGAGGCCCCGGTGGCGACCGCCGCCCCCCAGCCGACCGCGCCGCCCCCCGAGGCGCCCTCCGCGGTGGAGGAGGTGGTGGAGACGCGCACGACGTCCGACCGCGAGTCCAGCCGCCGCGCCAAGCCCACGAAGAGCAAGGTCAAGCGCGACGAGGCCCCACCACCGCCGCCCGAGCCCCCGCTCCCCCGCTTCGAGCCCCCGCCCGTGCCCAAGACGCCGGCCAAGGCGCTCGAGCAGAAGGAGCAAGCCCAGGACGCGCGCGTTGGCGAACTCTTCCAGCCGGAGCGCCCCGTCGAGAAGCCCCCCGCGTCCACGAGCCGAGCTGGCTCGGGTGACCAGGAGCTCGAGGGCAAAACGCGCAGCGGCGCGAAGCCCGGCGCCGCGGGCGGCCCCGCAACCCAGGCGCTCGACCTCGGCTCTGCGGTGCCCGACCAGGACGCCAAGCTCCGGCAGGCCAACGCGGCCGAGGACTCCACGGACCGCAAGGGCGCGGCGGACGACGCGGGCAAGCTCGAGCTCTTCGGCCGGGTCGGGCCCACCGGCGAGGCGGCGCCGGCCCGGCTCTTCACGAAGGACGCCACCCTGGCCGAGGGCGCGGTGCCGCTGCGGGCGGTGCGCGCGGTGCGCTACGTCCAGGGGGCGCGGGTGCACACCGTGCTCGACTACGTGTTCGAGAACACCACCGACCAGGTGCTGCAAGGCGACCTGCGCCTGGAGCTCCCCCCGGACGCCACCCCGTCCGGCTACGCGGTGTTCGACGGGGCCAAGGCCCCCGTATCGCGGGCCCGGCTCCTGCCGAGGCTGCCCGAGGGCTTCGTGCCCCCCACCGGGGCCGCCGCCACCCCCGCCCGAAGCGCGGGCTCGGTCGCCTGGAGCGGTCGGGTCGACGCGGTGGTCCGAGCGGACGCCCAGGCCCGGGCGGCCGAGGAGGCGGCGGTGCGGGGAGGCGAGGATGCAGGCCTGGTTGCGTGGGGCGGGGGCCGGGCCTTCACCCAGCGGGTCCACCCGATCCCCGCGCATGGCCTCAAGCGGGTGGTGGTGCGCTACGACGCCCCGCTCCCCTTCGACGGCGCCCAGGCCCGGCTCGACCTCGGGCTGCCGGGGGCGGGGGAGGGCGTCAGCCGCGAGCAGCTCGTCTTCGTCGACGCCGCGCACGGCGCGGTGCTCGCCCACCCGCCCGGGGCGCGGGTCAAGAAGTATGGGGGTTGGGTGCGCCTGGACGTGGGCTACGGCGGGCCGGACCAGGTGGTGACCCTGAAGGTGAGAGAAGCGCAGGCCGTCCTGCGCGGGAAGGACCCGCTGGTGGGCGAGGCCTTCTACGCCCGGGTGGCGCCCCCGGTGCGGGGCGAGGGGGCCCGGGGGACCGGCCGCGCGGTGTTCATGGTCGACACCTCGTTCTCGGTCTCCGACGCCGCGGCGGCCCGGCAGGCCGCCTTGCTCGACGCGATCCTGGCCGGCGACCCGACCCTGGCCCAGTACGCGGTGATGCTCTTCGACGTGCGGGCGCGGTGGCTGCACGGCCTGGGCTACCGCCCCAACGACGCCGGGCACCGGGCCGAGACCCGGGCCGAGCTGGCCAAGGCGTTCAGAGAGGGGGCGACCAGCCTCGACGCCGCGGCCCGAGCCCTCGAGCAGCAGCGGGGCTGGGCGGTGGACGGGGCCCCGACCACGGTGTTCCTGCTCTCGGACGGGCAGCTCACCTGGGGCGAGGACACCGCGAGCCGGATCTTCGCAACCAGCCCTGCGCTCAGGGAGGTCCGGGTGGTGGGGTACCGCTTCGACGGGGAGCCCTCCCGGGCCGAGCTGCTGAGCGCCCTCGCCCAGCGCACCGGCGGGCAGGTGGTGACGGTGCCGAGCCACGGCGACGTCGCGGCGGCGGCGCAAGCCCACCTGCGGGCGGGGGCCAGGCTGGTCTCGGTCAGCGTGACCGGCGCGCCGTCGGCGGATCTGGTGGTGGACGGGGCGCCGGCCGCGCTCTACCCCGGGCAGGTCCTCACGGTGGCGGGGCGGCTCCCCTCGGGCGGCGCCGCCGCGCTGGAGGTGACCTGGGAGGAGGGCGGGCAGCTCGCCCGGCACACCGTGCCCCTCGGCGGGGGCGGTGCGGACGCCCTCGCCGCCCCGGGCTGGGCCGACGCCTACGCCCGGCACCTGTGGGCGCAGCACGACCCGCGCCTCGACTCGCTCCTCGCCGGGCTCGGGGCCCACTTCGGGCTGGTGAACCCCCGGGCCGCGTTCGTGGTGGTCGCGGCGCCGCCCCCGGCCCCCGAGGTGCAAGGTATGTTGACGCAGCTCGCGGGTGCTGCCGAGGCCGCACGAGAGACCGACCGCCGGGGCGCGGAGGGGCTGGACACGTCCGCCCTCGCGCCCGACGTGCAGGCCTTCCTGCAGAGCCTGCGCCGGGTGACGGACGGCCTGCCGCCGCCGGACGCGGTGCCCCTCGTGTGGGCGCCGCACGCGGGCGGGGCGTCCCGGGCCGCGTCGGAGCGGGCCTACCGGGCCACCCGGCCGCTCCAGCCCGAGAACCTGGTGGTCTACGAGCGCATCGCGCGGGTGCGGGCGCTCGCCGGGGACACCGCGGGGGCGCTCCGCGCGCTGTCCACCGCGGTCGAGGTGGATCCGCGGGAGCCGGCCACCTTGCGGCCGGTCGCCTACGCGCTGTTGGCCCTCGGGCAGGGCCGCGCGGCGGCCGAGGTCCTGGCCCGGGTGCGCGCGCTCCGGCCCTTCGAGCCCCAGGCCTACCTCGAGGAGGCGCTCGCGCTCGAGGCGGCGGGGCGCCCCGACGAGGCGGCGCTCCGCTACGAGCTGGTGCTGGCGCGCGGCTTCGCCCGCCACCAGGCCGAGGTGCGGTCCACCGCGGCCGCGCTCCTCGTGCGCCTGTTGCGCCGGCTCGACGAGGCGGGCCTCGTGGGTGGCGCCCACGCGAAGGTGACGCGCCGGCTCGCCCAGCTCGAGGCGCTGGATCCGGCGCTGGGCGAGGCGCCGGACCTGCTGGTCACCGCCCACTGGTCGCAGGACATGGTGGACGTGGATCTGTGGGCCTATACCCCGAGCGGGGAGCGGGTGGTGCCGGGCGGCCCGGCGCCGACCTCGGATCGCGGGCGCACCCCGTGGAACGTGGAGGACGGGCTGGGGCCCGAGCAATACCGCCTGCCCCAGGCCGCGCGGGGGGCCTACGACACCCTCGTGTACTATCGCCGCCGGGCCGCGCCGCGCGTCGCCGCGCCCGCCGCGGTGCTGGTGGCGCTGGATCGACGGGGGGCGCCGCGGCGCTTCCTCACCCGGCTCCTCACCGAGGAGGAGGCGGTGCTCATGCTGCGGACGGAGGTGTTCTGATGCGTGCTGTCTGGATGGTGTTGGGCTTGGGGCTCGGGGTGGTGGGCTGCAAGGAGGCGGCGCCCCCGCCCGCGCCGCCGCCCGCCCCCGAGGAGGCGCCCGCGCCCGCGCCCCCGCCGGTGGGGGCGCGCATGAACGGCGCGACCCGCACCGCGCCGATGGGGGTCGCGCCGATGGGGGTGGCCCGCCCGGACGAGGCCCGGGTGCGGGTGGATCTGGCCGGGGTGCGGGCCGCGATCCGGGAGCACCAGATGCTCAACAACGGGGCCAACCCGCCGTCGGTGGAGTCCATGGACCTGCGGCTCTCGTTCCCCGGCGACCTGAACTACGACCCCACGACGGGCACGGTCCGCAGCAAGACCTACCCACAGTACTGAGCCGCTGGTATGCCTTCGGGGTCGTGAGCGACCTGTTGGAGCGGGTCCGCACCTTCGCGGATCGAGACGTGGATGACGAGGCGGCGGCGTGGCTGCGCGCTCGTGCGAGCGAGGCCGAGGCCGGCGACGCCGCGGCGCGGGCGGCGCTGGACGACGCGTTCCAGGGGCCCCTCGAGTTCGGCACCGCGGGCCTGCGCGGCCTCGTGGGGCCGGGCGAGACCCGGATGAACCGCGCGGTGGTGATCCGCGCGACCTGGGGCCTGGTGCAACACCTCTTGCAGGTGCAGCCGGACGCCGCGGCCCGCGGGGTGGTGATCGGGCGGGACGGCCGCCGCATGAGCCCCGAGCTCCAGCGGGACGCGGCCGAGGTCATCGCGGCCCTCGGGGTGAAGGTGCACTGGCTCGAGGGCACCACCCCCACCCCGGTGGCCGCGTTCGCGGTGAAGCACCTCGGGGCGGCGGCGGGGGTGGTGGTCACGGCCAGCCACAACCCGCCCGCCTACAACGGGTACAAGGTCTACTGGGGGAACGGGGCGCAGATCATCCCGCCCATCGACGCGGGGATCGCAGGCCAGATTGCAGTGGCGCCCGCCGCGCGGGCGGTGCGGCGCGCCCCCGAGGCCGAGGCCCGGGCGGCCGGGCTGTGGGTGGACGCGGTGGTGGAGGACGCGTATCTCGACGCCATCGGCAAGTTGGCTTTCACCCCCGACGCGCCGGTGGGCGAGCTGGTGGTGGCGTACTCCGCCCTGCACGGGGTGGGGGAGCGGGTGCTCCGGCGCGCCTTCGCCGCGCGGGGGATCGGCAAGCTCCACTCGGTGGCCGAGCAGGCGGAGCCGGACGGCGCCTTCCCCACCGTCTCGTTCCCGAACCCCGAGGAGCCGGGGGCCCTCGACCTCGTGCTGGCCCTGGCGGGCCGGGTGTCGGCCGACGTGGTGCTGGTGAACGACCCCGACGCGGACCGGCTCGGGGTGGCGGTGCGCGGGGCGGACGGGGCCTGGGCGGCGCTGTCCGGCAACGAGATCGGGGTGCTCCTCGCCGACCACGTGATGCGCCACGACGCGCCCGGCGACGCCAACCGGCTCTTCGTCACCACCTTGGTGTCCTCGCAGATGCTGGCGAAGATGGCGGCGGACCGCGGCGCCCGCTACGCCGAGACCCTCACCGGCTTCAAGTGGATCGCGAACCGCGCCATGGCCCTCGAAGCGCAAGACGGCCTGCGCTTCGCGTTCGGGTACGAGGAGGCCCTCGGCTACACGGTGGGGACGGTGGTGCGGGACAAGGACGGCATCGGGGCGGCCCTGGTGATGGCGGAGCTGGCGGCGGGGCTGAAGGCGCGGGGGCAGACGCTCCACGATCGCCTGGCCGAGCTGTGGCGGGCCCACGGCTTCTTCGTGAGCCGGCCGAAGAGCCTGACCCTGCCGGGGCGGGACGGGATCCCGAAGATCAAGGCGGCGATGGCGCGGCTGCGGGCGGCCGGCCTGGGCGCGGTGCCCGAGGCCACCGACCTTTGGGACCTGGAGGCGGGGGTGCGGGTGTACGCCGACGGCCGCGAGGTGCCGGTGCCGGGTTGGTCGGGCGACGTCCTCATCTACGGCCTGCCGGGGGGCGGCCGGGCCTCGATCCGGCCCTCGGGCACCGAGCCCAAGCTGAAGATGTACCTCGAGGTGGTGGAGGCCCTCGGCGCGGACGAGCCGGTGGCCCAGGCCCGGGTGCGGGCGGACGCGAAGCTCGACGCGCTCCTGGCCCGGCTCCTGGCCGAGGCGGACCTGGCGTAGGCGCTTTCCACCGCGCGGGGCGTGTGTATCGTCCCGAGCATGAGCGACGGCAAGCACCGGAACACCAACAAGCCCGAGGACTGGACCGAGATGGCGGAGCGCCTGGGCAACCAGCTCGCCCGCGGGCTGGACGCCTTCGGTGACCGGGTCCAGCAGGCGCTCGAGGCGCTCGACAACCCGCAGGCCCGTCGCCGTCACGGCATGAAGGTGGAGGACCACCGCGACAACCCCGAGGGGGTGGCGGTGGAGGGCCTGCTGCGCGGGGACTGCTTCGAGCACCAGGGCGACCTCTTCATGCGCCTCGGCTCGATCCCCGACACCAAGCGCAGGGATGAGGTGGACGCGGTGAACCTGGCCAACGGCGACGTGCGCCTGTTCGAGCGCGGCACGCGGGTCACCGCGGTGGACGCCAAGGTGGTGGTGGAGTCGCGGCGAAGCTCGACTTGACCCGCCGCGCCTCATTGGGCGCCATCCTGGTACATGAGCGATAGTGAGACCCGCCTGACCGAGCTCGAGCTCCGCTACATGGAGCAGAGCGATCTGGTCGAGAAGCTGAACGCCGAGCTGGTGGCGGCGAACACCGAGATTCACGGCCTGGGCCTGCGCGTGAAGCGCCTGGAGCGACAGATCGAAGATCTGCTCCGGTCGGTCGACGCGCCCGCGAACGAGAAGCCGCCCCATTATTGAGCGTCTCCGCTGGCTCCGTCTCAATGCGGAGATCTTCCAGAAAGGAGTGAAACGAAAAACGGAGCGAGCCGAACGCCTCCCACGGGTGCCACAGCGCCCGGAGGATTAAGGATGAATTATCGCGCTCGTTTCACGTTGGTACGTTGGCTCGCGCCTCTGGTGGGGGCATCCCTGTTCGCCGTCGGCGCAGGTCGGGCGGAAGCCAGCCCCGACGTCTCCATCAACGTCGTCGTCCTCGACGACGTGTTGGCCTGTGATCAGGACGGCTACCTGGACTCCGACGAGGTGGGGCGCGCGGTGGTCACGGTGCAGAACCTGACCCCGCACGACGTCTACGGGGCGCGGGTGAGCATCAAGGGCCTCACCCCCGAGGTCGCGGTGGAGGCCGACGGAGAGCTGATGCTGGCGAAGTTGCCGGCCTTCGGCTCGGGGTGGGTCGAGACCGAGCTCAAGCTCGTGGCCAAGCCGGATGGGGA
Source organism: Deltaproteobacteria bacterium (assembly GCA_020632995.1). Lineage (GTDB taxonomy): Bacteria > Myxococcota > Kuafuiibacteriia > Kuafuiibacteriales > Kuafuiibacteriaceae > JACKEN01. The sequence goes on from JACKEN010000002.1 coordinate 330,107, forward strand.
GCTCGGCCTGCGGGTGGAGTTCCTGCCGCCCACCGGCGTCGAGATGGTGAGGGAGGCGGTGGACGCCTACTTCCCGGCCGACATCGACGACGTCGCCCAGGGCGCCACCTACGACGACGCCTCGGGTCCGCTCACCGCCTGGTCGTCCGAGTGGCGGCCCGAGTATGGCGCGACCTCCGCGTGGCGTCAGGGCCTGGACGAGAACAGCAACCCGGTCTGGTTCGTCGAGGGAGGCGAGCAGGGCACGGACTCCGTGCTGGTGTCGCCGCCGATGCAGCCGGCCCACGGCCAGGACTTCGTCTTCAGCTTCGCGCAGCGCTACGACCTGGGCGACTGGGCCGAGGGCATCGCGGGGGCGGTGGTCGAGATGAGCACCGACGGCGGCCGCAGCTGGCGCGACGTCTATGAGTACATCGAGGTCCCCTACAACGGCAGCATGAGCGAGCACGCCAGCGCCCTCGAGTGCAGGCGGGCCTTCATGGGGCAGAGCGCAGGTCTCCCTGCCCAGCAGCGCGTGGCCCTGGACTTCGGCACCACCTTCGAGGGCGAGACCTTGCAGTTCCGGTTCCGCATGGCGGCCGAGGGCGCGCTGAAGGGCGTGGGCTGGGAGCTGGACGACTTCGAGGTCGAGGGCGCGGCCTACGCGCCGTTCCCGAGCCGGGTGGCCCACCGCGGTCAGTGCCTCCCCGCCGCCGCCGCTGGCAACCTGAGCGGCGTGCTCGCGCAGGCCCCCGGCAGCGTCGGCCAGCCCAGCTATCAGTTCCCCAGCGCGCCGACCGCGAACAGCCAGGTGGGCGCGGCCCCCTCCGCGGCCCAGGTCTACGAGCTGGCCCTGCCCGAGGCGGCCGAGAACATGCAGGTCGCCCTGCAGGCCGAGAGCACCGCGGTGCCCAGCGTCGACGTGGTGACCTCGGGCTTCGGTCGAGTCTATGGCGGCCAGGTCGCGGCCAGCGGCTGCACCGCGGTGGGTGGGCCCGAGGCGGCGACCCCCTTCGCCCTGGTCCTCATCCTGGTCGGCGGCGCCGCGCTGTCCCGTCGTCGCAAGTAAGATTTCCCTTCCGCGGGAGGGGGCTGCTTCCTCGCCCCCTCCCGCGGGTCCTCCCTCGAGGCGATCTCGGCGTCCACCTTGCGCGCGAGGCGCTTGAGTCGTGAGCGCCACGCGTAGACCGCCGCCTCGTTCATCCCCTCATGCTCCGCGAACCAGGACACCGAGCGCTCCTCTACGAACAGGCGCACGAACATCGCGAAGCCCTTGTCGGTGGAGCGCCGTCGCACCGCGACGAGCACCATCGCCAGCCGCTGGCGCCGGGCGAGGGCCGACTCCGGGCTCGGGACCGGCGGGTTCAGCGCGCTCAGATCGGACGTCGCCGCCGGGTCCTCGCGGTGGCCGCTGCGCCGGCCGGAGCGGGCCCAGCCGATCACGAAGCGCTCCGCCACCAGCCCGACGAACCCCTCGAGGCTCGCCCCGCGCTCCGGCGCCCAGTCACGCAGCACTCGCCCGTCCTCCTCGAGGAGCACCCGAAAGACCTCTTGCGTCAGGTCGAGGACGTCGGCCCGCCGCCGCCGCCCCCGGCGGGTGAGGGTCGCGCTGATCGCTCGCTGGATGCCCGGGGTGAGGCGCTGCACCAGCTCACGCTCCGCCTCCACGTCGCGGGCGAGGGCCCGCTCGATCAGCTGCTCATCCGCCGTCGTCATTGTCGTATCCCCTCATCGCGAGCGTCAGCGAAAGGTACGTGGGCGCGGGTGGCCGGAGCATCTGGGCGCGCACGCGATTTTGTCGGGGCCCGCTACTCAATTTTTCGGTCGGCGCTACTCAGGTTTTGCGGCGTGGCATACTCCGCTCGTGAGTGGGCCGCTGATGCTGGAACGAGAGCGTGAGCTGCAAGCGCTCGACGAGACGTTTCGGTCGGTGGCGCGCTCGGGCGGTCAGCTCGTCCTGGTCTGCGGCGAGGCAGGGATCGGGAAGTCGACCCTGGTCGGTCAGTTCCTCGAGGCGCTCCCGCCCACGCAGCTCCGGGCCATCGGCTACTGCGACCCCCTCGAGACCCCTCGGCCGCTCGGTCCGCTGCGCGACATCGCGGCGCGGCTCCTGAGCGCGGTGGCGCCGGCCACCGACGAGGCGGTCTTCTTCGACGTCCTGCTCCAGCGGCTCACCGTCGCGGAGTCAGCGGTGCTGGTGATCGAGGACCTGCACTGGGCGGATGAGCGCACGATGGACTGGCTGAAGTTCATCGGGCGGCGGATCGCGATGCTCCCGGTGCTCCTGATCTGCAGCTATCGGGACGACGAGGTCGACGCGACCCACCCGCTGCGCGCCGCGCTCGGCCAGATCCCGGCAGGCCGCAAGACCCAGCTCACGCTGGCGCCCCTGTCGCTCGAGGCGGTCCGCCAGCTGTCGGGCACCTCGGAGCTGTCGCCCCGGCGGCTCCTGGAGGTCACCGGCGGGAACCCCTTCTTCCTGACCGAGGTGATCGGCCAGCAGACCCCCAACGACTCGGTCCCCACGACCATCGCCGACGCGCTGAACGCGCGCCTGAAGCAGCTCCCGGCGGAGGTGGTCCGCCTCTTGGAGTTCACGTCGTGTTGGCCGGGCGCGGTCCCGACCAGGACCCTCACCCGCTCGTCCGACGTGTGTACGCCCGACGCGCTCGGCCACGCGCTCCGCCACGGCCTGCTGACCGAGTCGGACGGCAAGCTGACCTTCAGGCACGAGCTCGCGCGGCGCGCGGTCTATGACCGGATGGTCGCGCCCCAGCAGATCGAGGCGCACGCCCTCTTCCTCGAGGCGCTCACCGCGGGGGACGTGGAGGGCGCGACGCCCGACATGATCGTGCACCACGCGCGCGGGGCGCGGGACGAGGCGCGCCTGTTGGCCTACGCGCCACGGGCGGCCGAGCAGGCGGCGCGCTTCGGCGCCCACCGGGAGGCGGCGCGCTACCTGGCCTACGCGGTGCGCCTGGCGGACCGGCTGCCACCCGCGGAGGCGGCGGAGCTGTACGAGGCCTGGGCCTACGAGGCGGGGCTCTCCCTCGCGATCGACGCCGAGGTGATCGACGCGCGGCAGAAGGCGGCGGCGTTGTGGCGGCAGGTCGGCCGTCCGGAGCGGGTGGGCGAGAACCTGCGGTGGGTCTCGCGCCTGCACTGGTACCGAGGCGAGCCCGAGGAGGCGCAGCGCTACATCAAGGAGGCCCTCGCGGTGCTCGAGGGGGAGGCGCCGTCCTCCGCCAAGGCCAAGGCGTACGCGCTGCGCGCGCAGTTCTTCATGCTCCAGGATCAGATGGTCGAGGCGATCGAGTGGGGGCAGCAGGCGCTGGCGATGGCCGAGGTCGTCGGCGACCCCGAGATCCGCGTGCACGCCCTGAACACGGTCGGCTCGGCCCGGCTCTTCCGCGGGGACTGGGCGGGCGAGCCCGAGCTCCGCGAGAGCCTGGCCCTGTCGCTCGCCGCGGGGCTCCACGAGCAGGCCGCGCGCGTATACACGAACCTCTCCGAGTGCCTGATCGAGCTCCGCGCCTTGGACCGCGCCGAGCAGCTCGTCGAGGAGGGGATCGCCTTCGACATCGCGCACGACCTCGACGCGTGGACGTACTACCTGATCGGCAGGAAGGCGCAGCTCAGGTTCGAGCAGGATCGCTACGAGGAGGCGATCTCGATCGCGCAGGATGTCCTGCTCCAAGAGAACCAGACCCTCCTGATGCGGATGCCCGCGCTGATCGTCAGGGCGCGAGCCGAGGTCCGGCTCGACGCGAAGCGGGCCGAGGAGCCGCTGCGTGAGGCGGTGGCCGCGGCGGAGCAGATCGGCGAGCCGCAGTACCTGGCGATGATGCGCCTGACCGAGATCGAGCACGCGGTGCTCGCGGGGGAGCCCGCGCGGGCGCGGGCGGCCCACGAGTGGCTCCGCGCCCTGACGCCCGGACTCCTGAGCCCGCGCAAGCGCGGTGAGGCGCTGTTCTGGGCCCGGATCGCGGGCCTCGGCGACCTCGGGGGCGGCGAGGGCGAGCTGCCCGAGGCCTTCGCGCGCTTCCTCGAGGGGGCGCTCGATGCCGCGCACACCGCCTTCGAGCGCGAGGGCTCGTACTACCTCGCGACCTGGGCCCTCGGGGCCGGCCGCGCGGCCGAGGTCGACGCGCGCTTCGAGCGGATCGGCGCCACCGCCGCGCGCCGCTACCTGAGGACGCGGGCGGGGGTGGAGCTCCCGCCGCTCAAGCGCGGGCCCTACAAGAAGGCCCGAAAGCACCCCTACGGGCTGACCGGCAAGGAGCAGGAGGTCTTGCAGCTCCTGGTCAAGGGCTACAGCAACGCCGCGATCGCGGAGGAGCTGTTCCGGTCGCGCCGGACGGTCGAGAACCATGTCTCGTCGATCCTCTCCAAGCTCCAGGCGAAGAGCCGGCTCGACATCATCCTCCTGGTCCGGAGCGCCCCGCACATCCTGGCCTCTGGCCTCTGAGACGGAGCTACGGTGAAGATCGCACCTGCAGACAAAGAGGCCTTCCGTACGGCAGTCGAGCAGTTCCATGAGCGAGAGCGGCCCGGCGGGCCGGGCCGAATCGCAGCGAGGGCTATAGGAGGCCCCGCAGGGGTCTCCGTGAAATTCGGCCCGCACCCACCGGAGGCGCTGGCAGCAGCGGAGTCGCTGCTCCGAGCACGGACCCTCGCGCGCGGTGAACACCTGCTCGTGGGGGGCATGGAGCGCGCCTCGGATGTGGTCTTCGTGGTCCAAGGCGTGTTGCGCGAGTACTTCCTGCTTGCGGACGGGACGGAGCGAACGAAGGCGTTCATCGCAGAGGCACAGGTCGCGGGGTCGCTCGCGGATCTCCTCTCGGACGCGCCGTCGCGAGCGAGCATCGTCGCGGAGCACGAGACGCGCGTCCTGCTCGCGCGGTACGACGAGATGAAGGCGCTCGGGCAGCGGTTCCCGTCGTGGGCTGACTTTGGGCGCCGCACCACGGCTGCGCTGCTGTCGAGGAAGGCCGAGCGGGAGTACGAGCTGTTGGCGCTCGACGCGGAGGGCCGCTACGAGGCCTTCCTCGCCCAGTGCCCGGGCATGGAGGCGCGCGTGACGGCGAAGAACGTCGCGTCGTACCTCGGGATCACGCCGGTGCACCTGTCTCGCCTGCGTCGCCGGCGATCCGGGGCGCGAGCAGGGAGATGACGACGAACCCGACGAGGAACGAGGCGTAGCGCGCCCACACCAGGCCTTCGCGCAACTCAGGCTGCGAGACGGTCCACACCAGGGCGCCTATCGGGAGCTGGAACCACACGAGCGACCACGCGAGCATCCGCCGGGGAAGCTCGCCCCCTCGCGGAAGCGACAGGCCCACCAGCACGAAGGTCAGGTGGCCCACCAGCCACTTGAGCTGACTGGCGTCGCTCCGAGCGAGGATGGTCTGGGCTTCGATCGCCACCGTCTGCTCCGCGAAGCGGAGGAGCCCGAGCAGCTGGTGGTTCTCCGAGAGGTCGAGGAGCCCCGCGCCGACGCCTCCCATGATCACGAGCGCGTGCTCTACCCTGAACCGGCGCTGGGCGAGCGTCGCCGCGAGGTAGATCGTGGCGATGGTGTAGGCCGCGATGAACAGGTCGTCGACCGCGATGATCGCGCGCAGCCAACCTCCGTCGCGGACGAGCGCCGCCGCGTAGCGTGTGGGCGCGTCGACCCACTCGAAGCGCTGCTGGCTCACCCCCGTGAGCGCGGTGATCGAGCAGAGCGCGGCCAGCAGCACGGCGGCGACGCCCGAGGCGCCGCGGAGGATCCGCACGTTGTCGTCATCGCTGCGGTAGACCCACATGCGACGTACGATAGGGCGCAGGCGGTTGGCCCCGCATCAACCCAGGTTAAGAGCTGGAGGCCGACGCGCGCGGCCCGCGCATCAGAACGCGATGCAGGCCTGGGCCGACGTCACCACGGTGTTGATGGGCACGATGGTGCAGGTGTTCTGGCTCGTGAAGGTCACCTGCGCCACCTTCCAGAAGGTGTTGGCGCTGCAGTTCCCCGCGTCGGTCCCGGTCAGCGGGAGCGAGATGAAGGTCTGCTGCGGCAGGATCCCCCCGCAGTAGACGTCGATGGTGACGATGCGGCCGGCCGCGGCGCCGAAGTTGTGGGCCGCGATGGTGTAGGTCCGGCCCACCTCGGGCACCTGGATGCGGGTGTTCTCGGGGCCATTGGCGGTGGTGTTGTCGAAGTCCAGCTCCGGGTTGGGGCCGGTGGAGGCGGGGAACCCGGCGCCCCAGATCGGGGTGCGGTTGCTGTAGAAGCAGTCGTCGGTGCCGTCGAACCACGGGCTGCCGGCGGTGCCGTTGTGGACGTGGAGGTCCACGTCGCCGGGGCCGTCCCAGGTCATGGTGACCTGCAGGCCCTCACCCTCGGCGGTGACCTGGGTGGTGCAACCGGCCATGCGGCCCTGGTCGTCGGTCATCGTCACCTGGATGTCGTAGACCCCCACGATGTAGGGCAGGAAGGTCTCGGTGGGCGCGTTCGGCGGGGCCGGGAGCCACTGGTTCGGGGTGCCGATGCCGCCGATCGGGGCGTTGGTGATCGCCCACGCGTAGCCGGTGATGTTGGCGCCGAGGGCGGTGCCGATCGCGCTGAGGGAGACGGGCACGCCGGCCTGGGTGGTGATCGGCGGCGGGCACTCCACCTGCACCAGGGGCTCGCCCACCCCGTACAGGAGCACGGTGGGGTTCGAGTTGTTCGGATCCGAGATGTAGAAGCCGAGGTGGGCGCGGTCGCCGCCCGCGGCCACCGGCCGGTACTGGATCGGGACGTCGAGGTAGGCGCCGGAGGCCAGCGTCACCCCGGTCTGGGTGCCGTTCACCAGCGTGTACGCGGTGGTGGAGCCGAAGGTCGTGGGGATGATGTCGAGGTCGTTGATCAGGCAAGCGTCGTTGCCGGTGTTCTCGATGCGCACGCCCTGGGTGACGGTCTGGGTGAAGGGCACCGCGCCGAACAGGAGCTGGGTCGGGGTGATGCGGTAGGCGCAGGGGGGCAGGGCGAGGCCGCCGCCGTCCACCGCCACATCGATCTGGGGGTTCAGGGCGTCGTTGCTGAAGAAGCGGATCTGGCTGCTCACCTGGCCGGTGGTCACGGGCGAGAAGGCCGCGGTGACCACGGTGGAGCTGCCGGGGGCGAGGGTGAAGGCGGTGGCGTCGGTGCTGAACGCGCCGGTGCCAGCGACGTCGTTGTCGACCATGCTCACCACGAGGTCCTCGAGGCCGCGGTTCTCGACCAGCAGGAGCTTGCTGTGGCTGGTGCCGACCCCGATGTCACCGAAGTGCAGGACGCTGGGCGTCACCTGGATCGCAGGCCCGCCTGCGCGGCCGGTCAGGGTCACGAGCACCGGGTCGAGGGGACCGCCCTGGATGTGGCGGCTGGCCACCGCGAGCTCGCCGGTGGGCATGGCCGCGGTGTCCCAGGTGGTCTGGGTCGGGGTGAAGTCGATGTCGATGTCGAGGGTGCCGCCGGGGGCCAGGGTCTGACCCCGCGACCCGCCGGGGACCAGGAACTCGCTCGCGGTGCCGGGCTCGAGGCTCCAGCTGAGGACCTCGATGTCGTCCGTGGCGACGTTGGTGCAGGTCACGGTGAGGGTCTGGGTCTGGTTCGGGGGCACGGGGCCGAACACGAGGCCGGCGGGGGCGCACTCGAGGGCCGCGGTGGTGCCCCGACCGCGCAGGTCGACTTGCACCTCGCAGAGCGGGTAGTCGCAGTTGCTCAGGGTCCAGCGGGCGCGGTCCTGGGGGGCGAGGTCGCTCGGATCGGGGCGGTAGGTCACCGGCACGGTGATGCTCGCCCCCGGGGCGAGGAGCGCGCCGGCCATGAGCGAGCCGTTGGCGTCCACCGCCACGTCGATGTCGAAGGTGCCGTTGCCCGAGCTGCTCTGGGCCTCGGGCTTGCCGTTCCGGTGGTCGGTGCTCCGGAGCACCACCGCGTCGGAGAGGCGGTTGGTGAGGGTCAGCTCGAGGGTGCGGCTGGTGCCGACGAGCACCGACCCGAAGTCCAGCGGGTTCGGGGTGATCTCGAGGCCCGAGTCCACGCCCCGGCCCCGGAGCTCGAGGGTGATGCTGGTGCCGTCGGCCAGCTCGATGTTCACCTGGACCACATACTGGGTCTCGGAGGCCTGGAAGGGCTGAAAGGCAACCTGCACCTCCTCGGAGGTCCCGGCCGACACCGTCACCCGGTCCTGCGGGAGGATGTACTGGTACGCGGAGCCCGAGATGTCTGCCCCGCCCTTGAAGCCGGTGATCACCACCGACCCGCGGCCGGAGTTCTTCAGCGTCACGACCTTCTTGGCGGTGACGCCGATCTGGACGTCTCCGAAGTCGATGAAGTCGGGGGCATCCAGGACGCCCTCCACCCGCCCCAGATCATTGTCGTCGTTGCAGCCGGCCAGGAAGGTCAGGGCGACGCCCAGGGCCAAGGTGAAGCGGTTCATGTCTCGATAGAGTGCCCAGAGTTTCAGGGATCCGTCATCGGATCACTGGCACGCACATTGACCTACTGGTTCGGGGAGCCTTTCGCGGTCAGCGGCCCAAGAGGGTATACCCAGATACGCTAGCGCAGCGCGGCCAACACCTCGTCCGCGGCCCGGGCCCCGGCCTCCAGGGCGCCCTCCATGTAGCCGGTGCCCATGGTGGCGGTCTCGGTGCCCGCGAAGTGCAGGTGGTCCACCGGGGCTCGGAGGGCGCGGCCGAAGGTCGAGAGGGTGCCGGGGACGAGGTTCGCGATCGGGCAGCCGCCGGTCCAGGGCTCCTGGGCCCAGTCGACCTCGTGGTACGCGGTGGGGCGCCCCGCCTCGGGCCCGAACCAGCGCTCGAACGCGTCGAGGACGCTTCGGCGCCGCAGCTCGGCCGGCCGCTCGCTGAAGCCTCGGGCCGGCCGCCCCACCACGAAGGCGAGCAGGCAAGCCTGCTTGCCGCCGTGGGAGGTGTTGTCGAAGCTGACCGCCACCGGGCCCTGGGTGCTCACCGCGGCGCCGCTCTTGCCCTGGTCCCGCCAGAAGGGGCGCTCGTAGAGGGCGAGGCACTTCACCGTCGCCCCCATCGGCGCGCGCTGGTGGAGCTGGGCCCGCAGGGTGGGCAGCGGAGAGTCGAAGTGCATGCGCCCCATGAGGTGGGGTGGCAGGGCGAAGATCACCCGCCGCCCGCGCCAGGTGCTGCGCGCGGTGGTGAGGACCACCTCGCCACCCTCCCGGGCCACCGACCGCACCGCCTCGCCGAGGTGGACGTGGGCGAGGCCCACCCCCTCCGCCAGGCGCTCCGCGATCTGCTGGGTGCCGCCGACCACCCGATCCTGCTGGTAGCCCCCGCTCGTCTCCACCAGCCGCATCAGGCCCCCGTTGGCCCGCAGGTAGGCGAGGAAGTGGAGCATCGAGAGCTCCCCCATGTCGGCACCGAAGACCGTGCGCACCGCCGACTGCAGGATGCCTTGCAGTTCCGGATCCCCGAGCTGCCGCTCGGCCCAGCTGTGCACGGTGGTGGCGTCGAGGGCGGCGGCCTCGGGGCTCTGCCAGGGCTGCTCGGCGTCCACCCCCTGGGTGGCGCGCTCCAGCCGCGAGAGCACCAGCTGCAGCTTCAGGAGCTTCAGGGGCGAGAGCCGCGGGATGGTGCCGCTGTACTGGGTGACCCGGCGGCCGAGGTCGAGCACCGCCGCGCCCTCGTCCCAGGTCCGGAAGGTCTCGAGGCCGAGGCGCTCGAGGAGCGCGTACATCCGGTCCTGGCCGGGCCCCACCCACTGGCCGCCCATGTCGAAGCGATCGTGGCCGACCGCGTGGGTCCAGACCCGGCCGCCCACCCGATCCCGCGCCTCCAGGACCTCGACCGTCGCGCCCGCCGCCCGCAGGCGCTCCGCCGCCCACAGGCCGCTGAGGCCCGCGCCGACCACCAGGACGTCGCTCACCATCAGGCGGTCTCCCACCGGGGCGGTGGGACCCAGCCCCCGAACGCGCGCTCCAGCTCCATCGCGACCGCGATGCAGACGTGGTCGCGGCCGGGCCCAGCCACCACCTGCACCCCGAGGGGCAGGCCGTCGGCGCTCAGGCCCAGGGGGACCTGGGTGGCGGGCAGCTCCAGCACGTTCAAGATGGCGGTGTAGACCCACTGCAGGGGCGGGAACAAGGGCATGCCGTGCCGCGGCGCGGGGGCGGGGAAGGAGGGGTAGATCATCACCCCGTCGCCGATCGCCGCCATCAGCTCCGCCCTCAGGGCGCGGCCGAGCTCGATCATGCGGGCGGTGCGCCGCGGCATCCAGAACCCGATGTTCTCGAACAGGGCGAGGATCAGGGCGGGCAGGGTATGCGGGGAGCGGCCGACGAGCCACAGGGCGAGCTGGCCCATCACCCCGGGGATGCTGCGATCGTCCAACAGGTGGCGGAACTTGTCGCGGCCCTCCGCCGCCCCGAACATCGCGGCCCAGATGTCGAAGGAGGCCTCGAGGCCGCGGGGGCGGGCGCCCTTGATCCTGCAACCCAGCTTGCTCAAGTGCTCCACCACCCTGGCCTGGGCGCCCATGAGGTCAGGGTGGATGCGGGTGCGGCCGTTGCTCCGGATGTCGAGCACCGGGAGGCGCCCGATCTTCACCCGCTCGGGGTGCCCGAGCGGCATGGGCCGGCACGCGCGGTCCTGGCCGTCGGGGCCGGCGAGGATCTCGAGGAGCGGCATGAGATCCTCGGCCCGGCGGCACAGGGGGCCGGATGCAAGGAAGGTTGCGGCGTCGGGGCCGGCGGTCGGGAACTGGCCGGTGGTGGGGACCAGCCCGCCGGTGGCCTTGTGCCCGAACACCCCGTTGAAGAAGGCGGGCATGCGGATCGAGCCGCCCACGTCGGAGCCCAGCCCGAAGGGTGAGGCCCCCGCGCCGATGATCGCGCCCTCGCCCCCGGAGCTGCCGCCCACGATGCGATCGTGGTCGTAGGGGTTGTTGGTGCGGCCGTAGAGGCGGTTGTTGCTCTCCATCCACATGCAGAGCTCGGAGGTGTTGGTGACCCCGAGCGGGATGGCGCCCGCGTCCAGCAGCCGGGCCACGGTGGGGGCGTGCTCGGCCGCGCGGTGCGCCTTGCGGCTCACCAGCCCCGCGCTGTTGGGCATGCCCTTGAACGCGAAGCTCTCCTTGATCGTGCAGGGCACGCCGTGGAGCGGCGGGAGGAAGCGCGGATCCTCGGCCACCGCGCGATCTGCGGCGTCCGCCTCGCCGCGCGCGGCGTCGAGGCGCTCCACCACCACCGCGTTGAGATCCGGGTTCACCTCGAGCAGGCGCTGGATGTGCGCCTCCACCACCTGCCGGGAGGAGGTCTCGCCATCCCTGATCCGGCGCGCCAGCTCCACGGCGGAGAGCGCGAGAAGGGGGTCGAGGGCCACGGGTCCTCCGGATATCAGAACGAGCCCGTGCCGCGCCATCGCGCGCCCGTGCAATGTGGGCCTTAGCGACCAGCGGCCCATCCGGGCCGGCCCGTGATGTCCCACCCGGTGCGACTGAGCCCACAGGGTTGGGGTATGCGCATGTGAGATGCACACCGGCGCTGTTCATTGGTCGCGCCGGTGCCCCAGGTGCACTGCACCCCGGGTCGGTCCGAGGCCGGCCTCGCCCCCGATCGAGTTGGCCCGCCGGTTGCTCTTGTCCGCTGCGTACGGCCACCGCGCCGCGAACACGGAGAAGGAGAACAGACATGTTCGTGAACAACACCCCCCACCACCCCATGGCCCACCTCGCACAGAACCTCTCCCAGCAGCTGGGCGGGGCGATCGACCCCCAGTCCATCATGATGCTGCTCAAGCTGGTGCGCTCCATGCGCGGGGGCCAGGCGCAGGGCGGCTTGCCGCAGGGTGGCCTGCCCCAGGGCGCCGCGCCCGCCGGCGCGGGGCTCCCATCAGGCGGCTTTGGTGCGGGCGGGGCCGCGGGGCTGTGCGGCGGGATGAGCGCTGGCCAGCGCCAGCAGATGCACCAGCTCCGCCGGCTCCTCGGGCCGCACTTCAAGCCGCTGTTCAAGCAGGCGATGTGCGGCCAGCTCGACCCGACCCAGGCCTGCCAGCCCCCGGCGCAGGCTCCGGTCTGCAAGCCGGTGTGCAAGCCGGTCTGCGCTCCGCCGCCCCAGCCGAGCGCTCAGCCGGTCTGCGCGCCCCCCGCCAACACCTGCAACCAGGTGATCAAGGGGGAGGAGAAGGGCGGCTGGCTGGCCAAGCACGGGGGCTACAAGAAGCTGAAGGACGGCTCGATGGAGATCACGTCGGGCAAGTACAAGGGCTGCACCGCGGTGCCCGCCGGCAAGGGGACCTTCAACGTCATCGGGGCCAACGGCCAGCAGCAGGGCGTGTTCAAGGCGCCCAAGGGCAAGGACAAGATCGCCTCGCCCCTCACCTTCGACCTGAACGGCGACGGCAAGGTCTCGACCACCGGGGTGAAGGACGGCAAGAAGTTCGACATCAACGGCGACGGCAAGCTCGACCAGACCGCGTGGGCGGGGAAGGGCGACGGCGTCCTCGCGTTCGACGGCAACAAGAACGGCAAGGTGGGCGAGGACGGCAAGGAGCTCCTCGGCAACAACTCCGACGTCGACGGCGACGGCAAGGCGGACGGGCACGCCAACGGCTTCGAGGCCCTCAAGGCCCTCGCCACCAAGCACCTCGGCTTCGAGGCGGTGCAGGACGGCAAGCTGGACCAGTGGGAGCTCCAGCGCCTCGAGCAGCAGACCGGGCTCTCGATGCTGGTCGACGGCCAGAAGAAGGGCCTGGCCGAGCTCGGCATCTCCGAGGTCGACCTGGGCTACACCGAGGCGGGCAAGAACGCCGACGGCAACGGGAACGAGCACCGCCAGGTGGGGGCGGGCTTCGTCCGAAACGGCCAGGTGGGCAAGGTGAACGACGTCTGGTTCCAGTACCAGTAGTCTGGCCGCATACGTTCTCTGCCCCCCGGGGCGCCTGACGTGGGGTGGGCGCCTCGGGGGGGTCTACACTTGAGAAGAGAACCGCCGATGAGCAGGGGGAGAGCACCGAATGGTCCGCCCCGTGCAGATGCTCCTCGGCCTCCGGGAGAGCTGGATCCGGCGCCTGCTGCCCTGGGCGGTGGCGTTGCAGGTGGTGTGGCTGGGGCTCCTGCTCGCGGTCGTCCTGCTGGATCTGAAGTGGCCGGTGGCCCTCGTGGGCACCGCGGTGGTGGCGGTGGCCTCGGTCCTCGTGCTCCGGCGGGTCATCGGGAAGCTCGCGCTGATCCAAGCTGACGCGCTCCTCGAGGTGACCCGGCGGGCCCGCGCGGCCAGCCACCGCATCGCCAGCCGCCACGCCCTCCCCCCGAGCGCGCTGACCCCCTCCCGCCTGCTGCGGGCCGGTGTCCCAGAAGAGATCGCGGGCCTCTTCGAGGCCTTCGGGCACCTCGAGCACGTGCTGACCCGGGCGGAGTCCATCGAGCGCGAGCTGGAGGACTCGAAGGCGCGGCTGTCGGCCCAGACCTCGGAGCTGGTCCAGGCGCGTGACCAGGCGATGGAGGCCTCGCGGCTCAAGAGCGAGTTCCTCGCCAACATGAGCCACGAGATCCGCACCCCGATGAACGGGGTGCTGGGCATGACCACCCTGTTGCTCGACACCCCGCTCGGCGCCGAGCAGCGCGACTACGCCAACAACATCCACCGCTCGGCGGTGGCGCTGCTCGACATCCTCAACGACATCCTGGACGTCTCCAAGATCGAGTCCGGGCGGCTGGAGCTCGAGGACAACCCCTTCGACCTGATGGACTGCGTGGACGACGTGGTGGAGACGCTGCGCGGGACCGCGGTCGACAAGGGGATCGATCTCGTCCTGCGCCACACCCCCGACTGCCCACGCTGGCTGATCGGCGACGCGGGGCGCCTGCGCCAGGTGCTGATCAACCTCGCCGGCAACGCGGTGAAGTTCACCGAGAGCGGGCACGTGCTCATCGAGGTGGAGGGGCAGGTCGAGGGGACGCGGGCCCGCCTGGGCCTCTCGGTGCAGGACACCGGCCCCGGCATACCGCAGGACAAGCTGGACCTCGTCTTCGACAAGTTCATGCAGGCCGACGCGAGCACCACGCGGCGCTTCGGCGGCACCGGCCTCGGCCTCACCATCTCCCGCGACCTGGTGCGTCTCATGGGCGGCCGGATGTTCGTGGACAGCCAGGTCGGGGTCGGCACCACGTTCCGCGTGGAGCTGGAGCTCGGCCTCGATCCGGAGCCCCACGACGAGCACGACGAGCCCAGCCTCGCCGGGATGCGCGTGCTGATCGTGGACGACAGCGCGGTGAACTGCCGCATCCTGCGCGAGCAGGTGAGCGCTTGGCAGGCGGTGGCCACCTCGGTGACCTCGGGCTCCGAGGCGCTCGCCGCCCTCCGCGCGGCGGCGGAACAGAAGCAGCCCTTCGACGCGATGGTGGTCGACTTCCAGATGCCGGAGATGGACGGCGAGATGTTCGTCCGGGCGCTGCGCACCGAGGACGACGTGGGTGAGCCGGTGGTGCTGGCCTTGTCGTCGGCAGTGCTGCCTGGCTTGCGCTCGCGCCTGTTGGCGGCGGGGGCGGACGGCTTCGCGCTCAAGCCCTGCCGCGCCGATCGCCTGAAGCGGGAGATGGTCTCCGCCTGGATCCGCCGGCGCGGCAGCCTCGGGGAGCCCAACCCGGTGGAGACCCAGCTCGCCCCGCTGGTCGAGGAGGGCAACCCGCTGCGGGTGCTGGTGGTGGAGGACAACCGCCTCAACGCCCTGGTGGCCTCGCGCATGCTCGAGAAGATGGGCTGCCGCGTGAACCTGGCCGCGAACGGCAAGGAAGCCTTCGAGATGGTGGCCGGCTTCACCTACGACATGGTGCTCATGGACTGCCAGATGCCGGTGATGGACGGCTTCGACGCCACCCGGATGATCCGCCAGCTCAGCTCCCACCGCGGGCAGGTGCCCATCGTGGCCCTCACCGCCCACGCGTTCCAGGAGGAGCGGCAGCGCTGCTTCGACTCCGGGATGAACGCCCACCTCTCCAAGCCGGTGACGCCAGACGCCTTGCGGGGCGCCTTGATCCAGTGGGTGCTGCCGCGTCGCAAGATCAGGCCGCCCTGGAAGCCCAAGGTGGACTCCGCCGCCCGCAACCGCTGAGCGCTACTCGTAGTGCACCGACTCCGCGCTCGACAGGCCCGAGGCCCGGAGCGCGGGGTACAGGGCCGAGGCGAGCGAGATCACCAGCGCCCCGAGGATCGTGGCCACCACGTAGTGGGGCGGCAGCGCGAAGTGCACCTCGAAGGCGGAGATCACCGTCAGGGCGCCGAGCGAGAGGAACCCGAGCGGGATCCCGAGCACCACCGCCATCACCCCGCCCACCGCGCCGATGAAGACGCCCTCCATCAAGAAGAGGTTGCGGACCTGCTTCGTCTTCATCCCCAGCACCCGCAACAGCGCGATCTCGCGCCGACGCACGTGGGCGGAGAGCACGAGGTTGTTGGCGATGCCCAGCCCGGCCAGGATCCCGGTGAGCAGGAGGATCACGTCGAAGATGCGGAAGTCGCTGTCGGTCTCACGCACCCGGTACTGCTCGAAGTAGCGGCCCACCTCGACGTAGAGGTCGCGTTGGTTGAAGCGGCTGCCGGGGCCGGCGAACCAGTCGGGGCCGGTGAGCCGGATCGCGTAGGCCCCGCCCATCGGCTTGGCGTAGCCCTCGAGGAGGTCGTAGTCCGCCGCGTCCACCAGCCCGAAGGTCTTGCTGTTGCGGTAGGTGCCGACCACCGGCATGTAGCCGATGTCCGAGATCCCGACCACGGTGAGGGTCGCGGTGCGGGTGAGGCCGGTGACCTTCAGCGCGTCGCCGGGCTGCACGCCGTAGCGGCGCGCCATCAGGTGGCTGAGCACGATCTTCCCCGGGCCCAGCTCCTTCACCGCGTCGTACGCGGCCGGGTTGGTCAGCTTCGCCATCACCCGGAGCTGGTCCGCCTGCACCGCCATCAACGTGTTGGGCCACGGGGTGCGGCCCGAGAACTGGACCGTCAACACGTCTTGCGGGATGGTGCCGATCAGGCTGTCCGGCACTCTGGGCAGGCCCTTCATCGCGACCACGTAGGTGTTGGGCCGGATGATGTCCGCGCCCCACTCGACCACCTCCGACTTCAGGGAGCGGGTGACGATGTGCAGGCCGAGGAGGAGCGCGAACACCAGCATGATGCCGCTCACCGCCCACGAGAACTCGTGGCTCGCCCGCTCGATCCGGCGGACGGTGAGGAGGCGCTCCGCCGCCGGGCCTACTCGCGCCACCCGGGCCACCACCCCACCCACCGCGCCCACTACCTCGGGCACGAGCACGAGGAGGCTGAGGAAGCCCGCGATCACCAGCCCCGACTCGGCGACGAAGAAGGCGAGCGAGGGCAGGACCTCGACGAAGAAGGGCCGGATGAGCACGTACATCAGGACCATCATCGGGAACGCGATGATCGTGAGGCCCCTCGGGCGGCGCCGGGCCGCGCCCTCCTTGCCCTCGATGAACTGGGGGCGGAGCGTCTTCGCCACGTCGAGGCGGAGCACCTCGCGCAGCGGGCTGGCCACCCCGAGCACCGCGGTGAAGGCGCCGACGATCGCCACGATGAAGATCTTCTTCCAGGGGAAGAAGAGCCAATACAGGTGCGAGCGCCCGGTGGTGGTGATGCCGGCCATCGCGGCGGCCGCCGAGAGGGGCGGGGTGAAGAACACCCCGAGCGCCGCGCCCATGATGCCGACGAGCATCGCGCTCAGCAGGAAGATGCCCGCCACCTGGCGCGGGGTGGCCCCCAGGCTGCGCAACAGGGCGATCTCGCGGCGCCGCTGCTCCACCACCACCCGGAAGGTGAAGAAGACGATCAGCGCGCCGACGAGGAAGGCGGAGAGCGAACCCAGGCGGATGGCGGAGCGCATCACCTGGTAGTCCTCGTGCGTCTCCTCCTTCGCGTCCTGCACCACCGCGGGCTGGGCGTCCCGCTTGATCGGGTCGATGCCGACGGTCGAGGGCGCCTCGACCATGGTGGGGTTGGTCTCCCAGCGGCGCGACTCCTGGGCCCGGGTGTTCACGTCGAGGGTGAGCACGACCGACACGGTGGCGGTGCCGATGGCGACGCCGAGCACCGCGGCGAGGGTGCCGAACCAGTCCGAACGCAGGTTGCGCAGGGCCAGGCGCGGGATCAGGCGCTTCAGCATCAGATGCCCAGCTCCTGGAGGCGAGCGTGGATGTTCCCCACCGTCACCGCCTCACCCGCCAGGGCGTCGCCGTCGTCGATCAACCCGTCCTTCAAGAACAGCACGCGGTCGGCCCTCGCCGCGTCCTCGGGGTTGTGGGTCACCAGGAGCATCGCGCTTCGGGACTCGTGCAGCACGTCGCGGAGGAGCTGCATGATCTTCTTGCCGGTGGCGACGTTCACGTTGCCGGTGGGCTCGTCGGCCAGGATCAGCTCGGGCTTGCGCACGATGGCCCGGGCGATCGACACCAGCTGCATCTCGCCGCCGGAGAGCTGGGCCGGCAGGTGGTCCTTGCGGTGTTGCATCCCCACCCGCTCGAGGCACCGGCCGACCGCGTCCATGTCGGGGGTGACGCCGTCGATCAGGTAGGGGAGCATCACGTTCTCCTCCACGTCGAGGTTCGGGACGAGGTTGAAGAACTGGTAGATGATCCCGATGCGGTGGCGGCGCTCCATGGTGCGCGCCTCGTCGTCCATGGTGGCGAGGTCGCGCCCGAGCACGTCGATGCGGCCGCGATCGGGGACGTCCAGCCCGGCGATGCAGTTGAGCAGGGTGCTCTTGCCCACCCCGGAGGGTCCCATCACCGCGACCAGCTCCGAGCGGGCGATGCTCAGGCTGAGCCCCTGGAGCACGTGCACCGGGCTGGTGCCCAGGGCGTAGCTCTTGTGCACCTGCTCGACTTTGGCCACCAGGTCGGACACCGCGCTTTCGAACACCATCGGTGACGGCGAGGCAAGGGGCCGGGATTGACCGGGTGCCGGGGTCGCAGTTAGCTGGCGGTGCATGAAGAAGGTCGAGGCGATCATCAAGCCCTTCAAGCTGGACGAGGTCCGGGAGGCCCTGGGGGCCGCCGGCATCCAGGGGATGACCATCACCGAGGTGAAGGGCTTCGGTCGGCAGAAGGGGCACTCCGAGCTCTACCGCGGGGCAGAGTACGTGGTGGACTTCCTGCCCAAGGTGAAGGTCGAGGTGGTGTGCACCGACGAGGACGTGCACCAGGTGGTGGAGGCCATCGAGCAGGCGGCTCGCACCGGCCGGATCGGGGACGGGAAGATCTTCGTCTTCCCGGTGGAGGAGGTGATCCGGGTTCGCACCGGGGAGCGGGGCGGGTCGGCCATCTAGGGCCCGGGGTACCCCCTTCCACCCGGACGCATTCCAAAGGTGATGTAGGATTCCAGATCGCCACGCAAGATCTTGGGTGGAGCCTGTTGGGCCGGTTTGCGAATCGTGCTAGTCCCGACGCGTCGCGGCATAGGTGACTCGGGAACGAGTCGCGACCCGGGTCGAGGACGCGAAGGAGAGCGCAAGCATCATGAAGCCGAAGGAAGTACTGGAGTTCGCGAAGGAGAATCGCGTGCAGATGGTCGACATCAAGTTCGTCGACCTGTTTGGCATCTGGCAGCACTTCACCATCCCCGTGCACGAGCTCGAAGAGGGCCTGTTCGAGGATGGCCTCGGGTTCGACGGGTCGTCGATCCGAGGTTGGGCCGCCATCAACGCGTCCGACATGTTGGTCATGCCGGACGTCCGCACCGCGAAGATCGACCCCTTCATCACCTTCACCCCCACCCTGTCCTTGATCGCGGACATCGTGGATCCCATCACCCGGGAGCCCTACAGCCGTGACCCGCGGTTCGTGGCCAGGAAGGCCATCAACTACCTGAAGAGCACCGGCATCGCGGACACCTGCTTCATCGGCCCCGAGCCCGAGTTCTTCATCTTCGACGAGATCCGCTTCGCGCACAGCGCCAACCAGGCCTTCTACGAGCTCGACTCGCAGGAGGGCGCCTGGAACACCGGCAAGAAGGGCGACAGCCCGAACCTCGCGTACCGGCCCCTGCACAAGGCCGGCTACTTCCCCGTGTCCCCCACCGACTCGATGCACGCCATCCGGCTCGAGATGGTGAAGGAGCTCAACGGCCTCGGCATCATGGTGGAGCGTGAGCACCACGAGGTGGCCACCGGCGGTCAGGCCGAGATCGACTTCCGCTTCCAGCCCCTGGTGGAGTGCGCGGACTCGGTGATGTGGTTCAAGCACGTGGTGAAGAACGTGTCGGCCCGCCACGGCAAGGTCGCCACCTTCATGCCCAAGCCCATGCTGGACGACAACGGCTCCGGCATGCACACCCACCAGTCCCTGTGGAAGGACGGCAAGCCGCTCTTCGCGGGTGACGAGTACGCGGGCATGTCGAAGATGGCGATGCACTACATCGGCGGCATCCTGAAGCACGCGCGGGCCCTGACCGCGTTCACGAACCCCGGCACCAACAGCTACAAGCGGTTGGTCCCCGGCTTCGAGGCGCCCGTCAACCTGGCTTACTCTTCACGGAACCGCTCGGCCGCCATCCGCATCCCGATGTACTCGCCATCCCCGAAGGCCAAGCGCATCGAGGTCCGGTTCCCCGACCCGTCCGCCAACCCCTACCTGGCCTTCGCGGCCCAGATGATGGCGGGCCTGGACGGGATCCAGAACAAGATCGATCCCGGTGATCCGCTGGACAAGGACATCTACGGGATGACCCCGGAGGAGCTGGCCGACGTGCCGAGCGCCCCCGGCAGCCTGGAGGAGGCCATGAACTGCCTCGAGGAGGACCACGAGTTCCTCCTGAAGGGCGACGTGTTCTCCAAGGATCTCATCGAGACCTGGATCGACTGGAAGCGCACCCACGAGATCGCGCGGATCCGGCGCATGCCGCATCCGTTCGAGTTCGCGCTCTACCACGACTGCTGAGCCGCTCAGTGAGGCCGGGGGGCGCGTGCCTTGGGCGCCGCCTCCTGGCCCTTCCTCAGGGCCTCCTGAATCTGCTGAAACTCCACCTCCAGCTCGGGGGGCGGGGTCAGTCCGTTCATCGCGTACTGGGTCCCGAGGAACTTGATCTCCTCGGCCCGGGCCAACAAGGCGGCGCTGTCCTTCGCTTGGGTCACCATGGCCATCACTCCTTGTTCGCCCCGAAGGGGTCCATCGGCACGCCGCCCGCCTCGGCGAGGACGTCTCGCAAGGTGGCCTTCACCAGCTTCACGCTGTCGCGCTCGGCGTCGGTGAGCTTGCCGTCGGTGGGGACGTCGGCGTTCCAGTAGGGCACCACGGGCAGGGCGGCGCCCTCGGGCAGGCCGAGCGCGGCGGCCAGGCGGCGCTCGACCTCGGGGTAGAGCTTGCCCACCAGGCTGGCGTTCATCAGGTCGCCCTCGGCCTCGCCGATCGCCTTCATCGCCGGGTCCACGATGGCCTCGAGGCCCTTCACGAGCGAGAAGCCCACCGATGAGCCCACCGCGGCCTTGATGTTGGCGTCCCGCATGAACGGCATGGGCTGCTCGGGATCCCGGATGTCCACCGCGATCTTGATGAGCCCGTCGGGGGCCGCGTACTGGAGCACGTCGGCCAGCGCCACCACCTGGGAGGCCACGAAGTGGGGGCTCTTGGGGTCCATGGTGGCCCACCCCGGCACCCCGATCGCCTCCATCCTTGCCCGGGCCTCGGGGCTGAACACGATCTCCCCGCCCTCCTGTGGCGCGCCGAGAGGGTCGGCGAGCTTGCCGGTGATCTCCTTGGCCACCGCCTCCGGCACCTTGGCCGCCGCGAGCTGCCCGCCCATCGCCCCCGACATGAAGAGGGCGGGGGTGATCTGGTGCTCGTGGGCCAGCTTCTTGGCCGTCTGCAGGATTTCTTGCGCTTCGGGGGTGGCGAGGTCCATGTGCCGCCCCGCGAGGAGGGGGAGCACCAGCTCCGCGCCGGCCCGGTTGTGCCAGAGCAGGCTGTGGGGCGTGGCGTCCTTGAACGCGTCCGAGCAGAGCGACCCCATCAGGGCGGCGGTCATCATCCGAGCCCGCGCCTGCATGCCCTCGATCGAGCGGGGGCGCGGCACGCCCACGTCGAAGGCCCGCGCCGCCTTCAGCACCTCGACCCGGGTGTGGACCCAGTTGGTGCGCTGCATGTCGCGGTCGGCCGGGGACAGCTCGGAGGCGGTGGTGCCCGCGCGGAAGCCGGCCCGCACCTCGGCCATCATGCCCATCACCGCCTCGCTCAGGTGGGCGGGGATGCCGTTGCGCTCCAGGATCTCTTGGAGCTCCCGGCCGATCCCGCCCTGGGCGAGGTCGAGGTCGAGCTCCGCCCGCAAGTTGGCCTGCGTCGTGCCGAGGGCGGTGGCGCCCGGGTAGAAGGTGGTGAGCATCCCCTTCACCTTGGCCGGGTCGGGGGTGCCCGCGATGAGCGCCTCGACGAGGTCGGAGTTCCCGAGCTCGGCGAGGACGCGGGGGGCGTCGGCCTTGGCCAGGGTCACCCCGAGCGCGGTGGCGGCGGCCCGGATCTCGGGGTGCCGCGCCCCGGCCAGGCGGGCGGTCAGCCCGCGCAGGCTCGACAGGTCAGCGCCTGCGGGGAGGAGGGCCACGCCGCCCTGCGCCGCCTTCAGCCGGGCGAGGACCTGGCCCGGTCGCCCCCCGGCCTCGAGCTGGGTCAAGGCCGCGCCGAGCGCCTGAGCCACGTTCTTCAGGGCCGCGCCCTGGGTGGCGGCGGCGGCGAGCAGGTCGGCGGTGGCCGCCTCTCCCCCATACTGCAGGGTCGCTTGACGGGCTGCGTCACGCGTCAGGCCGGGGTCGACCCGGGGCTCGACCTCCGCGGCCACGGTTGGATCCGGGACCGGGGCTCCGGCCGCGGCGGGCCGGGTCAGGGGCGGGGGTCGGGCGGCCAGGTCGGTCTTCGTCATGGGCGGCTCGGTGGGGGTACGGGCCGGCGCGGCGGCCGGATCCACGGTCCCCCACATTGTATGACAATTATCGGGGCGCGGCCTCAGATGTTACGCGGGTTCTGCCGGATCCAGGCCCGGCCCCTGTCCCATGGGTCAGGTTGCGTCCACCCCGGGCGGCCGGGCATCAGTCGGCGCAATGTCTGGCGTCACCCTTCACCGGACCGAGGTCGACCTCGGCGGGCTCCTCGAGGTCCTCGGTAAGCACCTCTACAGCACGCCGGCGGTGGTCGTGCGCGAGCTCGTACAGAACGCCCACGACTCGTGCGTGCGTCGTCGCCTCGAGACCGAGGACGTGTTCGAGCCCCGCATCACGCTCGAGGCCAACCCGGAGGCCGGGACGCTCGTCATCGAGGACAACGGCATGGGCCTGACGGACGAGGAGATCCAGCGTTGGCTGGCCACCGTGGGGCGTGGCGCGACGCGCGAGCTGCGCAAGAAGGCAGACGCCGACGCGGAGGGCCTCATCGGGCAGTTCGGGGTCGGCTTCCTGACCGCCTACTTCGTGAGCGAGCGCGTCGACGTCGAGACGACCTCGGCCGCGCACCCGGACGAGGGCTGGCATTTCTCGAGCCGCGGCGGGGAACGCTACGCCTTGCGCCCTGCGCCTGCCCGCGCCCCGGGGACGCGTGTCACCCTGCATCTGAACGACGCCGCGCGGGAGGTGGCCGCCGCGGTCGCCCACGGCGGCCTCGCCGCCGACTACTTCTCGCTCCTGCCCACCCCGGTCTTCTTGGGCTTCGGCGCCGAGGCGCCCGTCAACGATCTGCAACCGCCCTGGCGCATCGAGGACCTCTCCCCCGTGCGACGCAAGAAGCTCGAGCTCGAGATCGCCGCGCGCTTCGAGCCGCTCTTCGAGCCGCTCACGTGCATCTCGGTCCCCGACCACGAGGAGGATCGCACCCAGGGGCTCCTGTGGATCCAAGACGGCGCGAGCTACCTCACCTCGGACCATCGGCACGTCTCGGTGTTCGTGCGCGGGATGCTGGTGACGCACGACGCTCGAGACCTGCTGCCCCCATGGGCGGGCTTCGTTGGCGCGGTGGTGGAGAGCCGCAAGCTCGAGCCCACCGCGAGCCGTGAGGAGCTGCAGGCGAGCCCCACGAAGCAGATCCTCGCGGCTCGGCTCGAGCGGGTCCTGATCGAGGGGCTCGAGGTCATCTCACGGGAGGAACCCGAGACGTGGCGCGCGATCGTGAGGCGCCACGGAGAGGCCTTGCGCGGCGCTGCGCTGTTCGACGAGGGGCTCTTCGATTGCATCGTGCCCTACCTCGAGATCCCCACCACGGAGGGACCGCTCGCCCTCGAGACGATCGCGCGCCGCTCCCCCGACCGGAAGGTGCATGTGTCCCTCGCCGAGGACACCAAGGGGCCCGAGTCCGTCTTGTACCGGGCCCTCGGCGTGCCCGTGGTGCAGGGGACGCGCTACGCAGTGGCTCAGCTGGTCGAGCGGTGGGTCGAGAAGAACCGCGCCCGAGTCGTGCGCCTCGGGACGAGGGAAGGGGACGCAGCGGCCTTTCCCTCGACCCCGGTCGACGAGGTGACGCGCGCGGGGCTGGCCGCGCTGCTCGGCGACCCTGAGTGGGAGCTGGTCCCGACACGCTTCGCGCCGGCCGCGCTCCCCTTCCTGCTCGTGCCGGACCGCGAGGCGGAGCTCAAGGCCCGCATCGAGTCCGACGAGGCGGACCGGCGCATCAGCGCCGCGGCCCTCATGCTCGCTCGCATGCACATGGCCTCGAAGCCCAAGACCGCGCCCGCGCGCCTCTTCGTCAACCTGGATTGCCCGGTGGTGGGCCGCGCGACCAAGGCCACAGGCCCGACGCGGGACGCGATCGGCGTGCTCCTGCGTGGCCTCGTCGGGGTGCTCTCGAGGGACCGCGGCGCCGAGAGCCTGTCGGCGGCGCTCAGCGCGATCAGTGAGGGGCTCGACCGCCTCTTGCCGGAGGAGGTCTGAACCATGGACGTCTTCGCGTGGCTGGACGCCGTCAATGGCACGCTCCTCGAGCTCGGTGAGCACCGGCTGGTGGACGGTGTGTTCCGCCTCTCGAGCCTCATCCACAACGACCAGCACGACGCGGTCGATGCGCTGGTACCCGAGCTGCTGACGGATCTGCAGCGGGTGCGGCACCCGTGGCTCGAGGTGTACGTACGGCACTGGGCGCTCCAGAGCCGGATCTTGCGTCGCGCGGACGTCGCGCGTGGGCTCGATGACGCGGTCTACCTGGTGGACTTCGCGAGCCAGGAGGAGACCAGGGACTGCCCCCAGAGCATCTGCGCGGTCCAGGATCTCGCCGCGGCCTACGGCTACGCCGACGGAGCGGGCTATGCCGAGGAGCGCCTCGCGGTGACCCGCGAGACCCTCGATCGGATCGACGCGACCTGGCCCTGCTTCGACTGCCTGTCCGTGGAGCACGCCGACGCCCTCGTGCGGGCGGGTCGGCCCGAGGATGCGGTGGCGTTCGTCGAGGCGCAGACCGCGACGGCCCAGCGCAATGGTGGCAACTGGGCCGAGATGACCGACGTCCGCATCGACGCGCTCCTCGCGCTCGGGCGCAACGACGAGGCGTTGGCGCTGACCGGGCCGCGGGTGCCCTGCTGGACCGGCCGCGCCTTCGTCCTCCGCCGCCGGCTCAACCGCGCCCGCGCCCTCACCCGCCTGGGCCGCCCGGACGAGGCGGTCAAGCTCCTGCCGGACTTCGAGACCGAGATCCTGCCTACGCCGGTCCTGTACGAGTCGTGGCTCGCGCTGGTCGAGGACCTCGTCGAGCGCGCGGTGGAGGGCGGCCCCGAGAACGACGGGCACCTCGATCGCACCATCGCGGCCCTCGCGCAGAAGCTCGAGGGCAACGGCGCCCTCCGCCGGTGCTTCGAGACCACCGAGGCGCGCCTTCGGCTCGCGCTCGCCCGGGGACGTGCCGACGTGGCCGCGCACGTGCTCGATGACCTGCGCCGCCGCGCGGCCCTGCTCGAGCGCCCGCTCGACGCGCCGGCCAGGGTCGAGGCGGCTGCAAGCCGGGTTGCCGACGCGCCGGCCCCGGCGCCGCCCGTCATCGGAGCGTCGGTGGAGGAGACGATGCAAGCGATCTCCGAGGACCCGGAGGTGGCTTGGGATCAGGTGCTCGCCGCGGCCGAGCGGTGGCCGACGTCGGTCGACCTCGCCACGGCCCTCGCGGGGCTCGCGTGGAGCCCGCCGACCGTCGCGGTGGCGATCTCGCGGGTCGAGGCTATGGCGAGCGCGGCCTCGGCGCCGGATCGACTGCAGCAGATCCTCGGGCACCTGTTGCTGACCCACGCGCCCGAGCGGCTCGACGCCTGGGCGGAGGCGCTGCTGCCGAGGGGCGGGGCCCTGGCCGCGACCGCACACTGGGTGCGGGGTCGACACGCCTGGGCCCATGGAGATCACGCGACGGCGCGGGCTTGCTTCGAGGCGGTGCTCGCGCTCGACGCGACGGCGAAGAACGCCCCGAAGGCCCTCGTGGCGCTGCTCGAGGAGATGGGAGACCTGGAGGCGGCGCTCGTGGCGCTCGACGAGGCGAAGCGCCGCGCGGACGAAGACGACCGGCCCGCCTACGACTGGCGCCGCATGATGCTCGCCACCCGCCTCGGAGACTGGCCCCTCGTGCGGGCCATCTGCGCGGAGCTCGGCGTCGAGCTCGAGACCACGGAGGGCCCCATCGACGAGGTGTGGGGGCGCATCGAGGTGCGGCTCTCGCCACCGCTCGTCGAGGGCGGCCCCTTCGTCCTCGAAGCGGTGCGCACCGGCCCCGCGACGGCCCGGGTCAACGAGATCGCCGCGGCGGGCGAACCGAACTGGTACGACGCGGCGCTCATCATCGATCCCTTCCCGTCGCGAGAAGACCCGGACGCGGCGCTGGATGAGGACGATGAGGGGTCCGAGGAACGCCCGATGATCCACGCCGCGGTCGAGGTCCTGCGCCGCCCCGAGAGCCTGATCGTGGAGCTCGTGGGCGCGCAACCCGAGGCGCAGGTGCTCGACGCGCTCGTCGAGCGCCTCCTCGAGTTGGGCGCGGCGATCCGCATGGCCACGGGGACGTGGGACATCGAGCATGCCGAGACCGAGGAGAGCCGGCCCGGCTTCGGTTGGCTCATCGCGCTCCCCGAGGGCACGGATCTGCGCGCGGCGCACACCGCCCTGGAGGAGGCCGCACGAGCGGTGGACGGCGTCATGGTGTGGCCCGAGCTCGTCGCGCGGCTCGAGGAGCCGGAGCTCATAGAGGCTCAAGAGGCGATCGCCGAGGCCTGGGGCCTCGACTGAGGGCGCGGCGCCAGGGTTGCTCTAGCTCCGCCGGATCCTGCGCTCCTCCACCGCGGCGTAGAGCACCGGGACCACGAAGAGGGTCATGAGCTCCACCGCCATCCCGCCCAGTGATGGCAGGGCCATGGGCACCATCACGTCGGCGCCCCGGCCCTGGGCGGTGATCACCGGCAAGAGGGCAAGCAGGGTGGTGGCGGTGGTCATCAGGCAGGGGCGCACTCGCCGGCTCCCCGCCTCGAGGGTGCGGGCGCGGACCTCGGCCACCGTGCTCGGGGGCGCCTCACGGAAGCGCTGGGTGAGGTAGGTGCTCATCACCACCCCGTCGTCGGTGGCCACCCCGATGAGGGCGATGAACCCGATCCACACCGCCACCGAGATGTTGGTGGGGCCGATCTGAAAGAGGTCCTGCATCGAGGTTCCCAGGACCGAGAAGTTCATGAACCAGGGCTGGCCGTAGAGCCAAAGGAGCAGGAACCCGCCCGCCCCCGCCACGACCACGCCCGAGTAGATGATGGCGGTGACCGCCACCCGGTGGAACTGGAGGTAGAGCAGGACGAAGACCAGGGCCAGGGCCAGGGGGATGAGCATCATGAGCCTGCGCTCGCTCCGGACCTGGTTCTCGTAAGTCCCCGCGAACTCGAAGCGCACCCCGTCCGGTACCACGAGGTCCCCGGCGGCGATGTGGCCCGCGATCGCGGCCTGGGCCGCCTCCACCGTCTCGACCTCGGCGTAGCCCTCCCGCTTGTCGAAGAGCACGAAGCTGGTGAGGAAGGTGTCCTCCGATTTGATCACCTGCGGGCCTCGCACGTACCGCAGCGTCGCGAGCTGGCTCAGGGGGATCTGCTCGCCGGTCGGGGTGGGCACCAGCACCCGCTGGAGGGCCTCGACCGAGTCGCGGTCCTCGCGCATGTAGCGCACCCGCACCGGGTACCGCTCGCGTCCCTCCACCGTGCGGGTCAGCGTCACCCCGCCGAGCGCCACCTGCAGGATGTCCTGCACCGCGGTGATCGAGAGGCCGTAGCGCCCGATCGCCTCGCGATCGATCTCGATCTCGAGGTAGGGCTTGCCGACGACCCGGTCCGCGAACACCGCCTCGGCACGAACCTGGGGCACCGCGGCGAGGATGGGCTCCAGCGCGAGGCCGAAGCGCTCGATGGCCTCGAGGGTGGGGCCGTGGATCTTGATCCCCATGGGCGCTCGCATGCCGCTCTGGAGCATGACGATGCGGGCGTTGATCGGCATGAGCACGGGCGCGCTCGTCAGCCCGGGGTGCTCGGCCGCCTTCACGATCTCGGCCCAGATGTCCTTGGGCGAGCGGATGTGTGATCGCCACTGCCGGACCCGGTTGCCGTCCGCGTCGGTGCCGTACTCCGGCTTGTAGGTGATGACCGTCTCGATCATCGCGAGCGGCGCGGGGTCGAGGGCGCTGTCCGCGCGGCCGAGCTTGCCGACCACCCGGTCCACCTCGGGGATGGCCGCCACCTGGCGGTCCAGATCCTGGAGCATGGTGAGGACCTCGCCGATGGAGGCGTGGGGCATGGTGGTGGGCATGTAGAGGAAGGCGCCCTCGTCGAAGGGGGGCATGTACTCGCGGCCGAACCCGGGGAGGGCGTGGGCCACCGCCGAGACCGGGCCCAGGGTGCGCACCGGCTGGGGCAGGAAGGCGAAGACGGTGTCGAAGCCGAGCCACGCGGTGGTGCCGAAGAGGGTGAGGGCGGCCGGGGCGGCGAGGAAGGCCAGCTTGCGCTCGAGGAAGGTGGCCAGGAGCGCGGGGTACGCGACCTCGAACACCCGAAAAGCGACGAGGGCGGCGCCGACCAGCACACCCACGAACAGGAGGTTGAGGAGGGCCCCGGCCCCGGGGCCGAGCGGGGACCAGTGGGCGGCCAGGAGCCAGGTCACGCCCAACACGGCCGCGACCAGCTCCCAGCGAGCGGAGCGCCGGGGTGCGCGCGGGCGCGAGAGCACCAGCGTCGCGGCGGACGGGAGGAGGAGCGCGGCGATCACGAAGGCCCCCGACATGGCGAACGTCTTGGTCAGGGCCATGGGCGCGAAGAGGCGCAGCTCAGCCTGCGAGAGCCCCAGGACGGGGAGGAAGCTCACCACGGTGGTGGCCACCGACGTGAGCACCGCGGGGGCCACCTCGGCCGCCGCCGCGGTCACCGCCGGGCCCTTGGGGGCGCCCTCGGGGAGGCGCTCCAGGTGCTGGCTCATGTTCTCGACGAACACGATGCCGATGTCGACCATGGTGCCGATGGCGATGGCGATCCCGCCCAGGGCCATGATGTTGGCGTCGACGCCGGCCAGCTTCATGACCACGAACGTCAGGAGCACCCCGAGGGGGAGCAGGGCCGAGATCAACAGGGCGCTCCGCAGGCTCCGGAGCATCACCAGCACCACCAGGACGGTGATGAGGATCTCGAGGGCCAGGGCGGAGCTCAAGGTGTCGAGGGTCTCGTGGATGAGGGTGGTCCGATCGTAGAAGGGGACCACCGTCACCTGGCTCACCGTGCCGTCCTCCAGGGTCCGCCGAGGCAAGCCACCTTGCAGCGACCGCAGGCGGTCCTTCACGCGCTGGATGACCGCGAGGGGGTTCTCGCCGAAGCGGGCCACCACCACCCCGCCCACCGCGGGCGCGCCCTCGTCGTCCAGGGCGCCGCGGCGCAGGGCCGGGCCCAGGGTCACCCGGGCCACGTCACGGATGCGGATGGGGGTGTGCTCCCGGGCCACCACGACCGTGGCCTCCAGGTCGCCGAGGGAGCGGACGAAGCCGAGGCCCCGCACCACGTACTCCGCCCCGTTGATCTCGAGGGTCCGCGCGCCCACGTCGAGGTTGGAGCTCCGCACCGCGTTGGCCACCTGGGCCAGGGTCACGCCGTTGGCTCTGAGCGCCTCGGGGTCGACGTCCACTTGATACTCGCGCACGAAGCCGCCCACCGAGGCCACCTCGCTGACCCCCTCCACCGCCTGCAGCGCGTAGCGCACCGTCCAGTCCTGGATGCCGCGCAGCTCGTCGGGATCGAAGCCGCCCACGGTGCGTCCTTCGGGATCGCGGCCCTCCAGCGTGTACCAGAAGACCTGGCCGAGGGCGGTGGCGTCGGGGCCCAGCGCGGGGCGCACCCCGTCGGGGACGGTGCCGGGCGGGAGCGCGGCGAGCTTCTCGAGCACGCGGGCCCGGGACCAGTAGAACTCCACGTCATCGTGGAAGATCACGTAGATGGTGGAGAAGCCGAAGGCGGAGGCGGAGCGCACCGTCCGCACCCCGGGCATGCCCAGCAGGGCGCTGCTCAGGGGGTAGGTGATCTGGTCCTCCACGTCCCGGGGGGAGCGCCCCGGCCACTCGGTGAAGACGATCTGCTGGTTCTCGCCGATGTCCGGGATCGCGTCCACCGGCACCGGATCCCGCGGCAGGCTACCTTGCGGGAGGTCGAAGGGGGCGAAGCGCAGGCCAGCTGCCACCAGGAGCGCGGCCAGCACCGCGACCACGAGGCCGTTGTCCAGGAGCCACCCCATCAGGGCGGCCCAGCCGCGGTTGGCGCTCCCGCTCATGGCGCCGCCGTCACTGGCAGGTGGGCGCCGGGCTCGATGCGGTGCTGGACCTCGCCGCAGGTCCTCATGCTCGCCCCGAAGTACGCGTTGTCGATCGTCTCGCCCTCCTGCAGCCAGGAGGCGCCCCTGCTCCCGAACGCCATCGGGCAGTGGGCCTCCACCAGGGGCTGCTCCAGCGGGTTGCCTAGGCGACCCAACAAGCGCGCCACCGCGCCGCTGAGGCGCTCGAAGCCGGCCCGGGCGTGCTCGATGGAGTTGGCCTGGGCCACGTGGCGGGCGTGCTGATCGAGGTCCTTGCCCAGGTCGGCCCACGCCGCCTTGGCCTCCTTTCCTTGCAACGCATCCTGCGTCGCGGCCACCGCCTCGCTCAGGCGCGCCGCGCCGGCCTGGGCCTGGGCGAGGTCGTCGGCCGCGAGGCCGCGCTGGACCGCGAGGTAGGCCATCACCACCGGGCCGAGCCTCTTGAGCTGGGCCCGAGGTACCGAGATCGCGTCGTCGAAGGCGCCGGGCTCGGTGTCGTCGGGGGCCGTCATCATGCTGGGCCCGCCGTGGATCTGGAGGTCCGCGTCCACCGCGAAGGCGCCGCGGGTCACCACCCGCTCCCCCTCGGCGAGCCCCGCCACCACCGGGTACCAGCTCCCGGCGAGCGGCCCCAGCCGCACCGTGCGGGGCTCGTAGGTGCCGTCCTGCCCCGGCACCTCGACGTACACGATGGCCCGGCGACCGGTGAACAGTGGCGCGGTGGCGGGGATGGCGAGCGGGGCCTCGCCGCCCGCTTGCGGGTCGCGGGCGGAGACCACCGCCTGGGCGAACATGCCCGGGCGGAGGCGCCGGTCGCGGTTGTCGACCTCCACCCGGACCCGGGCGGTGCGCCGCCACTGGTCGAGGGTGGGATCGATGAAGGTCACCTTGCCCTGGAACGACTCTCCCGGGAACGCCTCGACCTCGACCCGGACCGTCAACCCGACCTGCAATCGGGGGAGATCGGACTCGTAGGCGTCCAGCTGGATCCACAGCGAGCGCAGGTCGGCCACGCGATACAGGGGCGCGCCGGTGGTGACGTAGGCGCCCTCGGTGGCCAGCCGCTCCATCACCGTGCCCGAGAAGGGGGTGCGGATCGGCACCGCCTGGGTGGGGCGCGCCTGGCCCTCGAGCTGGACCAGGGCGTCGTCGGGCACCCCCAACAGACGCAGGCGCTCCCGCGCCGCCTCGAGGGCGGCGTTGGCGGCCTGCCGCGCGGAGTCCGTGCCGTCCGCCAGGCGCTCGGTCTGGCGCTTGGCCGAGAGCAGATCCTGGTGGGCCGCGAAGACCTCGGGGCTGTAGAGGGTGGCCACCACCTGGCCCGCCCGCACCCGCTCTCCGGTGACGTTGACCTCGAGGTGGTCGATGCGACCGCCGATCCAGGCGGTGATGGTCCGCAGGGTGGCCTCGTTGGGCTCCACCCGGCCCAGGAGGCGCAGGTCCGACGCGCTGTCCTCCCGGCGCTGCACGGCCGAGGTCCGCAGGCGCGCGAGGGCGCGGGCCCGCGGGGACAGGTGCGCGAGGTTGGGGTCGTGCTCGACGTTGCGACCCACCGGGATGAGGTCCATCCCGCAGATCGGGCACTTGCCGGGCTGCGACTGGCGGATCTGCGGGTGCATCGAGCACGTCCAGACCTCTCCCTCTGCAGGTTGACTTGCAGCGTGCCCCGGGTGGGGCGGCTCGGTCGCGCTGCCGCCGAACAGGAGCGCCCCGACGAGCAGTCCGGCGGCGGCCCAGAGCAGGTGGGGCAGGTATCGCTTCAGTCGCTCCGCGTTCATGGCTCCTCCAGGGGGACGCGCTCGACCGCGTGACCCACCACCTGCTCTAGCCGTGCCCACTGGATGGCGTGCTCGGCCCGGGCTCGGTCCAGCTCCAGCCGGAGGTCGAGCAGGTCACGTTGCGCCAGCAGGCCCTGGGCCACCGTGCCCCGGCCGGAGGCGTAGGCGCCGAGCACCGACTCGAGGGCGGACTCCGCCTGGGGCACGAGGGTCGTGCGGTGGAGCTGGACCCGGCGCGTGGCATCGCGCACTGCGCTCAAGGCGCCCTCCAGCTCCGCCTCGGCCTGGTCCGCCGCGGCTCGGGCGTCGGCCCGTTGGGCGGTCGCTTCGGCCTCTGCCGCCTCCACCGCCTCGCCGTAGCTCCCCTGCCACAGCGGCACCTTCAGGCCCGCCCCCACCACCACCGCGTCCTTGCCGTCTTCGGGCAGGCCGGTGCCGTTGGCGCCGGTGATGATCCAGTCCGCGCTCAGGGTCAGGCCGCCGAGGCGCTCGGCTGACTCGGCCCGCGCCAGCGCGTCCTTCGCCTCCGCCCCGAGGGTGAGGGCCTCCACCGCGGGGTGGGCCCGGGCCTCGGCCGCCATCGCCGCGTCCGACTCCGCCGGCAAGCTGGCCTGCGGGGGCTCGCCCGGGGTGGGGAGCCGGGTCCCGGGAGGGACCCCGAGGGTGGCGCGGAGCTGGGCGGCCGTCGCGCGCTCTGCCTCGTCCATGCCGCGCAATAGATCTTGCAGACGCGCCACCGCGAGATCCACCTGCTGCTGATCCGCGAGGGCGGTAGCCCCGGTGGCGACGCGGGCCCGGGCCGACTCCGAGAGGGCGCGGAGCACCTCCAGGTGCTGGGTGTGGGTCGCCCGGTTCTGGCGGATCACCCACAGGCGCCAGTACCCCTCGGTCACCCGCCGGCCCACCGCCAGGGCGAGGGCGTCGAAGCGGCGGGCCTGGGCCCGGGCCTCGGCCGCGGCCGCGTCCGCCCCCGCGGTGAGGCGGGTGGGCCACGGGAAGGTCTGGGAGAGCCCCAGCCGGGCCCGCTGCGGCCCGACCCGGGTCTCCACCGCGCTCACGAAGAGCCCGAAGCCGAGCACCGGCTCGGGCAGCCGCCGGGCCCGGGAGATCCGGAGCACCGAGGCGCGCCAGCGATGAAAGGCGGCTTGCAGCTCGGGGTTGCGCTCCATCGCCACCGCCAGCTGCCCGGGGAGCCCGGCCTCCAGGCGCGCGGGCAGGTCGGCCGCGGCGCCGGTTGCGGTCTCGGTGAGGGCGAGGGGCGGCGGGGCGGCGGCGAGGGCCTGGCGCACCTGCTCCTCTCGCGCGCCCGCGCACGCGGTGAGCGCAAGGAGAGCTGCAGCGCCGGCCGCCAGCGAGGTCGGGCGGGGCACCGGTCAGCTCCCGGAGCTCACGGCCACCACCGCGCCCTTGTACATGCCCATCCCGCAGGTGAAGACGATGCGCTCGTTCGCCTTGGGAGTGAGGCTCACCTCCACCGCCTCGCCCACCGGGAGCGTCTTCTTGATGTCGCGCTCGGGGAACACCACCTTCTCACCGCAGTTGTTCGCGTCCACTCGGGTGAACACGAGGGTCAGGGGGCGACCGGCCTCGGCGCGTACCTCGGCCGGGGTGTAGCCGTCCTTGCTCACCTTGATCTCCACCCGTTGCTGCGGCTTGGAGGCCGCGGCGGTGCGCTCGCAGGCCAGGTTGCCGAGCAGGGTGAGGGCCAGGGCGGCGCCGAGGGCGAGGGTGGGGAGGCGTGAGGCGAACATCACGGTTCGAAGGAGCACGGGTCGTGCCAGGGGCAGGGTTCGGACACAAACAATAGTAGTGACGGTCTGTTGGGCGAGACCGGGGCCCGACCCGGGCCCACGAATTGTGGCCGGCCCGGTCTCTGTGTGACCGAGCCGGTCACTCCCGCCGGTAGGTCGCGGGGTCCACCCCGTGGCGGCGCAGGAGCCGGTAGAAGCTCTCCCGCTCCACCCCCGCGTGGGCCGCGGCCTCCGCAACCTGGCCTTCGAAGCGGCGCAGCACCGCCTCCAGGTAGCGTCGGCCGACGTCCGCCCGGCCGCGCTCCAGGGCCTCGGACCAGGTGCTGGCGGCGAGGTCGGCGCCCTCCGGCGCCAAGTCCACCCGCAGGACCTCGGGCGGCAGGTCCCCGACGTCCAGCTCGGGGTGGGTGGAGACCACCGCCGCCCGCTCCACCGCGGAGCGGAGCTGGCGCACGTTGCCGGGCCAATCATAGGCGAGCATCGCCTCGAGCGCGGCGTGGGTGAAGCCGGTGAAGGTGCGCCCCCGGGCGCGCTCGGCCTGCTGGCGCAGGAAGTGGTGGGCCAACAGCGGGACGTCCTCCTTGCGCTCCCGCAGCGGGGGGAGCTGCACCAGGGCCACGTTCAGGCGGTACCAGAGGTCCTCGCGGAAGGTCCCCGCCGCCACCATCGCCTCCACGTCGCGGTGGGTGGCGGCGATGAGGCGCACGTCGACCGGGCGCTCCTTGTTCTCGCCCACCCGGCGCACCGTCCGCTCCTCCAGCGCCCGTGTCAACTTGGCCTGCAGTGAGGGGCGCATGTCGCCGATCTCGTCGAGGAAGAGGCTCCCGCCGTGGGCCTCCTCGAACAGGCCCTTCTTGTCGCTCGTGGCGCCGGTGAAGGCGCCGCGCGCGTGCCCGAACAGCTCGCTCTCCAACAGCTCCGCCGGCACCGCGGCGCAGTTGAGGGCGACGAAGCGGCCCTCGGCCCGCGGGCTGAGCGCGTGCACGGCCCGCGCGATGCGCTCCTTGCCGGTGCCGGTCTCGCCGAGGATCAGCGTGGTGGCCTCGCTGTCGGCCACCCGCCGCACCAGCTCGGCCACGGCCTGCATCTGGGGCGCCTGGGCGATGACCCCCGGGAGCACCTCCGGGTCCGCGTCCTCACCCGGGCGGGCGAGGGTCGCGCGGGCGAGGGCGGAGAGGAGCACCGCGCGGGCCGCCTCGGGCTCGAAGGGCTTGGTGAGGTAGTCGTAGGCGCCGAGCTTGAGCGCCTCCACCGCGGTCCCCACCGTGGCGTACGCGGTCATGAGCACGAACTCGGCGCGGGGGCGGAGGCGCCGGCACGCCTTCAGCACGTCGAGGCCGTCCATGTCCGGCATCTTCAGGTCCGACAGCACCACGTCCACCGGCTCCGCCTCCAGGATCCGGATGGCCTCGGTCCCATTCAGAGCGGTGCGGACCTCGGCGTCGTCCTTCAGCACCTTGGCCATCAGGCGCACCATGTTGCGCTTGTCGTCCACCACGAGGACGAGGGGTCGCGCGCTCATGCCTGCACCTCCGCCGGGGTCTGCGACAGGGGCAGGCACACCCGGAACACCGCGCCGCCGCTCGCCCCCGCGCGCACCTCGATCGTGCCGCGGTGGGCCTGCACGATGCCCAGGGCCACCGAGAGGCCCAGCCCGCTGCCGCCCCGGCGCTTGGAGTAGAAGGGCTCGAAGACCCGCTGGCGATCTTCGAGCGGCACCCCCGGGCCCCGATCCTCCACCTCGACGCAGTAGTGCAGGCCGTCCTTCGCCCCGCGCAGGCTGACCTGCGTGTCGGGCGGGGAGGCCTGGATGGCGTTGGTGAGCAGGTTGAGGACGACCTGCCGGACCCTGGGGGCGTCCGCCTCCAGCTCGGCCGGCTCGAGCGCCACCATCACCGCCCGCCCCGCCGCGGCGGGGCTCTCCCGGAAGCGCCGCGCGGTCTCCTCGAGGAACGCGGCCGCGTCCACCCGCGCGAGGTCCAGCTCCTTGGCCCGGGCGTAGGAGAGCAGATCCTCCGCGATGCGCTGGCACTGGGCCGCCTCCTCGTCGAGGATCGCGAGCTCATCTCGCAACGTCTCCGGATCCTCCTCGGGGCTCATCGTCTTCAGGTAGCCGCGGATGATCCCGATCGGGTTGTTGAGCTCGTGGGCCACGCCCGCGGCCAGCTGGCCGATCGCGGCCATGCGCTCGCTCTCCACCAGCCGCGCCTCGCGGGCGGCCAGCTCCTCGGTCATGCGGTCGAAGGCCTGGGCCAGGGCGCCCAGCTCGCCGCTCCCCACCGCGCCCACCCGCGCGCTGAAGTCCCCCCGCCCGAAGCGCCGGGCCGCCTCGGTGAGGGCCACGAGGGGGCGCAGCACCGCGGCGCGCAGGCGCACCGTGAAGCCGACCGAGAGGCCGAGCACTCCGAGCACGCACAGGCCCCCGGCGAGCATGCCGAGGCGGGTGGAGTCGGTGGCGAGCACGTGGGCGTGGGCCATCTTGCCCTCCATGGCCCGGGCCAGCGCGTCGGCCTGCTCCGCCGCCTCCCGCTCGAGGCCCTCGAGGGCGCCGTGCACCGCGCGCACCGTCTGCAGGTCACCTTGCCGAGCGGCGGGCAGCGCGGCGGCGCTGAAGTGGTCGTGCATGCCCTGGGTCTTCTCGCCCAGCACCGCGACCCGCCAGCGCTCCGGCTCCGGGACGTCGGCCGACAGCTGCTGGATCCGCGCCCGCACGTCGGCGCGCCGCGCCTCGTAGGCGCGCACGTGATCGGGGTCGGGGTCGACGAGCGCGGCGGCCATCAGGGTGGACTGCTCGCGCACCGCGGTGGCCAGCTCCAGCCCCTGGCGGATGGCGTGCTCGTCGTGCCGCATGCCGGAGACCAGCTGCGAGACGTCGTGGATGATGGCGAGGAGCACCGCGCACATGGCCACCGCCACCACGCTGACCATCCCGAAGCCGAGGGCCAGCTGGCGGGCGATGGCCCGGGGCGGGGCGTCGCCCACAGGTCTGGGGTCGCGCATGGGATAGCTGTAACCGGCTCGGTCACAGCACGGCAAGGCTCACCAGACGAGGGGGATCAGGCGGCGGCGCTGGGGCGGGTAGTCACCGAAGCGCTCCCGGTACCAGGCCCGGTGGGCGGCGGCCCGGGGGGCGAGGTTCGCGAAGGTGTAGAAGGCGAAGGCCCAGCCGGGGAGGGCGCCCATGGCGAGGGCCCAGCCCGTCCACTCCAGGATCTCGCCGAAGTAGTTCGGGGCGGCCACCCAGCGGTGCAGGCCGTGTTGCGGGATCCGGTAGCCGGTGTCGCCGGGCTGGCGGAGGTTCCGGAGGACTTCGTCGGCGTGCAGGTTGATGGACAGCCCGCCGAGGAAGAGGAGCGCCCCGATGACGAAGGTGGGGCGGGTCAGGTCGCTCGCGTCGTAGCGACCGAGCTCGGAGACCCACCGCGCGTTCACGTAGGCGTTCAAGGTGTTGAAGGCGACGGCCATCGCGGGCACCAGGGCCGGCATCTTCTTGCCGGCGAGGCGCATCCGGAACGGGAAGACGAAGGCGCGGTGCACGTAGTGGAGCTGCCAGAGGCCGAGGAGCACGAGGGGGACGAGCTCGGCCCGGTGGCGGCCCTGGAGGTAGACGTAGAGCCAGAGCAGGCTGGCCGGCGCCTCCATCAGGATCCAGCCGACGCGGCTGGGGATCAGCGGCCCGAAGCCGGCGCGGGTGGTGCGGCCGTAGGGGGCGACGATGAAGATCAGCGCCACCAGGGTCACCACCCCCAGGCCCAGCTCGGTCCAGGTCAGCCAGCGGTGTAGCTCCAGCTCGGTCACGCGGCTGGGATGCTATGCGTGGCCCGTGCGGTCTGCAAGCTCTAGCCCGGGCAAAGAGGGCAAGAGGGGTTGCGGCCGGCGTACGGGTCGAGCAGGCGGGTCCCGCGGTCGTTCTCGAAGCGTATGCCGCACGAAGAGCCGAGCCGCGACGGGAAGATGCGCTGCAGGAGGTACGTCTCGAAGCCCGTGATCAGGTAGAGGCGGTTGGGGTCGTCGGTGAGCCGGAGCTCCGCCGGCGGAGCATCCGGCACCAACACCTGCCAGCCGTTGGCCCCCTGCAGGACCTCCACCGGCACACCGTCGGGGTCCCAGCAGTAGCCCTCCTCGGGCTCGAGGTAGCGGCCAGATGCGGTGAGCACGTACCACACCGAGCCCGCGCTCAGCCGGAGCCCGCCGCTCAGGAGGGTGCCGCACGTCGTGTCCTTGCACGGGAACCAGTCGCCCGAGAACCCGTAGCCCTCGTCCGGGCCCTCGCTCGGGACGTAGGGCCCGTAGCCGAACTCGGTGCTCTGGCCGGAGAACCTCGCGTCGCCGCAGGCCGACGCAACCAGGATTGCAATCATGGGCAGCAGCCTTCGCATCATGCCCCCTAGAAGTAGAACGTCAGGTTCAGGGCCCCGCCCGCCTGGGTGGCGAGCAGGGTGTTGGTCTCGTCCCCGAAGCTGCGCTCGATCTGCAGGTTCATCATGTACGAGGCCTGCAGGCTCACGTGATCGAACACGTAGTACTCCACCCCGAGGATCGGGCCCATGCCCACCCCGAAGCGGCCGTTGTCGTCCCCCGCCGGGTTGGAGTAGCCGAGCCCGAAGCCGAAGCCCACGTAGGGCGAGATCCGGCGCCAGATGCGGAAGTGGTACTCGATCGCCGCCCCGACGTCGAAGCCCCAGTCGGTGGCCGAGTCGATGTTCACGCCACCCACCGAGTCGACGGCCCGGCGCCGCATGCCGGCCCCGAAGTAGATCGGGACCATCCAGGTCTCGTCGATGACCTTCTTGAGGCCGACCTGGGTCAGCAGCACGTTGGTGCTGCCGCCTTGGGTGTCGGTGGCCCGCGTGTTCCCGGTCGCGAAGAGGGTGCCGAGGCCACCGAAGCGGAAGGTCATCCCCCAGTCGCCCTCGTGGGCGCGCACCACCGGCTCGTCGCGGTTCGTCGCGGGCGCGTGGCTCGGCGCGGCGGCGCGGCTCGGCGCGGCGGGGGGCGTCTCGGCCGCGTCGGTCTCGAGCGGGGTGGAGCCGGGCGCGGCGGCGGTGGTGGTGGCGACCAGGTGAGCGATGAGCAAGTAGGTCTGCATTCCGCCGCACGCCTTAGCACGCCTCGGGCCAGCGCGGGATGTAGGACGCTGCGCCCGCCTCCCGCGCGCGGCGTGACAGCGGTGTCAGGCCGCCCCACGGCTTTGCGATGCCTGGGGGCGCTTGGTAGCCTCCGACGCGGTGCTGCAGCTCGCGACAAGCTGTCTGCAGGGGCGCCCGATGCAGGCCGCGGCGGAGGCGCTCCTGGCGCTCAGACCGGATGGTCTGCAGCTGACCCCCGGCAACGCCCCGACGCCGGGCTTCGAGGCCTGGCTGGTCGGTGCCGGCGTGCCGCACAGCGCCCACCACGGCTTCTGCTTCGAGGCCCTGCGCGCGCCGGTCTGGCGCCCCGACGGCCGGTGCCGCTGGCGGGGCAGGTCGGTACACCCGCCGCGGCTCGACGACGCGGCGGCCCCGCACCTCGAGGCCCGGGTCGAGATGGGCGACCTCGCCGAGGTCTGCCTCGAGACCATGTACCCCGGGTACCGCCTGGGCACGGGGGTCGAGCTGGAGTGGGCGATGCAGGCAGGCCTGCGCCTGGCGGTGGACGTCTCGCATGTCTTCCTGCAGCTGGAGGCGGGGGTGATGGGGCCATCGACCTGGCGCCGCCTGCAGGACTACCCGCGGCTGGACGAGGTGCACGTGTCGGCCAACGATGGGCGGCGGGATCGCCACCGCCCCCTCGCGTCCGAGACCTTCGGGCTCGGCTGGGCCCGGGCCCGCCTCGCGGCCGGCGGCACCGTGGTGATCGAGAGCTACCTGCACCGGCTCGACGCCGACACGCGCGCGGCGCAGGTCGACCTGCTCCGAGAGGGAACATGAGCGAAGCGAAGCCTGGCTACATCTACACCCCGGAGGAGACCGAGCGCCGCCGGGCCGCGTACATCGAGTCCGAGGTGTACCCGTACGTCCGCACCTGGATGGCGCGCCTGCCCGAGCTGCAGTCCGCGGTGCTCTTCGTGGCCCAGTACTGGAGCGACGAGGCGGACGACGCGGTGCACGGCGAGGTGGTCTTCTCGACCCGGTCCGAGCCGGGTATCCCGGCCTACCTGCGCGCCCTGGAGGCGGCGGAGGCGGCGGACGACTACGAGGAGTACGAGGGGTGGTCGAACTTCATGGAGGGGCCCGAGGTGGCGGCG
Organism: Deltaproteobacteria bacterium; assembly: GCA_020632995.1. Classification (GTDB taxonomy): domain Bacteria; phylum Myxococcota; class Kuafuiibacteriia; order Kuafuiibacteriales; family Kuafuiibacteriaceae; genus JACKEN01. Next base: position 369,616 of record JACKEN010000002.1, read on the forward strand.
AAGGCGACGGAGGGCCGCGACCACATGTGGCTGTCGTGGGACGACAACGGGGGCGCGATCCCCCTGTTCGCCGCGTTCTGCAAGGAGGATTGCCACCAGGAGATGCCGATGTCCGAGGCCTACGCGCCGGTGGCGATCATCCGCCGGGGCGCCGATGGGGTCCTGAGCACCGAGATGATCGGTCAGAAGCTCCGGCCCTGGCTGGAGGGGGTCAAGCCGGAGTGGTGGGGGGAGGGCGACGGTGACGGTGAGGTGGCCCCGCCCGACGAGCCCGAGCCGACGGACGAGGAGGCGAAGGGGGCGAAGGGCGTGCTGGAGCGGCTGATGAAGAAGTGGCTGTAGGAGAGCCTGAACCCTGTCTCTGAGCCCTGAAACCTGAGCCCTGATACCTGAACCCTGCCGCCTGCACCCTGTCTCTGAGGCCGGAAGCCGACGCCGCCGCGAGCGTCGGGGCGTCAGGGTTCAGAGACAGGGTGCAGGCCTCAGGGTTCAGGGTTCTGCAGCCGACGGTGCAGCGAGCGACGGGGCGTCAGGGTTCAGAGACAGGCCTCAGGTCCCAGGCAGCAGGCAGGCTTCAGGGGACCAGGGTAGAAGGGACGAGGGCGCAAGGGACCAGAGGCTTCAGGCCGCAGGTGACAGGCTTCGGGAGCCGAACGCGTCGGGACGCGGACTTCAGCGCGCGGCGCCGTGGCACTTCTTGTACTTCTTGCCGCTCCCACAAGGGCAGGGGTCGTTGCGCCCCACCCGGCGCTCTACCGCGGGGGCCTCGTGCTCGTGGTCGTGATCATGAGCGTGGTCATGATCATGGTCGTGCTCGTGCTGGGCCTCCTCCATCATCGCGCGCTGGGCGGCGCGCCGCTCGGCCAGCTCCGCCTCGAAGTCGGCCAGGCGGGCCCGGGCGGGGGCGAGGTCGACGTCGTCGGGGGCGCTGGCGCCCTGGGCCTCGAGCTCGGCCATGTAGTCCTCGAGGCTGGCCTGGAGCCGCGCCGCGCTCTGGGCGTCGTAGAGCCGGGGCGGGGGCTCGGCCGTCATGACCCGCAGCGCCTCGGCGCAGCGGTCCATCGCCTCTTGGTGCTTGCCCGCCCGCATGAGGAGTGAGGCCAGCATGGCCCGGGCCTCGGGGGACTCGGGGGCGTGGGCGAGGGCCGCGTCGAGGTCGGCCTGGGCCCCGCTGCGATCGAGCAGGATCAGCAGCCGGGCCCGCTGCAGGCGGGGCCGCACCGCCTCGGGGTCGGCGTCGACCTCCTTGTTCAGGATGCGCAGGGCGGCGGCCAGGCCCATCTTCTGGCCGTTGATCTCGGTCTGGGCCGGCGACACCGGGGGCGGCCCGCTCAGCAGGCCAGCCTGCGCGGCCTGGAGGAGGTCCATCATGTGGCCGGTGATGACGCGGGCGGTGTCCTCGTTCGACTCGAGGGTGTCGGTGGCGCCGCACGCCTTGCAGATCATGTCCCCCGCGAAGGCCGGATCCCCGTAGGTGTCCTTGGCCTCCACGTCCACGAAGGCCCGGGGGAACGAGTAGGTGTTGGTCTCCTGGCACTTCGAGCAGGTGAGGGGCACCCGGACCATGGGCTCGTCCTCACGCGCCTCGCGGTCCCGCAAGGTGCGTTGCAGCGCGCCCTCGAGCTTTCCCTCCACCGGCTGGTCGTGCACGAGCGCGAGCACCACCCACGCCACCTCCTCCGCCTCGTCCGGAAAGGCGCGGCTCTCGAGCAGAGGCAACAGGCGGGCGTCGCCGGTGCGGAGGGCGGCGCGGGCGAGGCGGGCGCGGCCCTTGGGCCGGAGCGCGAAGAAGCGCCGCCCGAGGGCCAGGGCCACCCGCTCGGTGCGCACCGACTCCGCCACCTGGAGCAGGAGCGGCACCGCCGCGTCCTCGGTCTCGCGGTCCTGGAGCATGTCGACCACCACCGCCTCGGCCTCGGCCAGGTGGGCCTCCGCCGCGCGGGCCACCGCGCTGTGGATCTGGGGCTCGTTCACCTCCGCCGCCGCGGTGATCACCGCCTTGCCGTGCCCGGCCGCGAAGAGGGCGCCGAGGAACTTGCGCAGGGTCTGCACCCGGCGGAAGTGCTCCCGCATCAGGGCGCTGCTGATCCGACGGATCTCCCGATCGCTCCGCTCCTTGAACAGCGCGGTGAGGGCCTCGTGGTCCATCGCGGCCAGCTCGGCCGCGCTCTTCATGCCCTCCAGGCCCTTCGAGAGGGCCACCATGGCGCCGCTGCTCGCCTCGCCGAGGTCGTGGGCGAGGATCACCATCGCGGCCTGCGCCGCCGCGGCCACGAACACCGCGCCCGGCTTCGGCTCGAGCTGGGCGAGGGCGTCGGCTCGCGCCAACAGGGCGGCGAGGAGGCCACGGCGCCGCCGAGGCATCGTGCCGAGCTCGTCGTCGACGTCGACGGGGGCGGGCTCGGCCGGCGCCTCGAGCACGGGCGCGAGGGCGGCGATGACGTCGCCGGTCTTCTTGGCCTTCATCGCGCTCTGCAAGGCTTCCTGCGCCTCCTCCGGGAGGGCGGGCACGACCTCCTCCTCGAGGAGCTCGCGCGCGTGGTCGAAGACCTCCAGCCCCGCGTCCTGCCGCGAGTACTGGGTCGGGAGGCCGGCCAGCACCGCGAGGGCGGCGCGGGCGGGGTAGCTCGCCCCCTCCGGCTCCTCCTTGGCGCAGTCGGCGATCGCCAGGCCCACCACCCGGCCGGCCAGCTTCTCGCTCCCCGACAACAGCGCCGCGCCGTACAGGGCGCCCCGCCGGTCGGGGGACACCGCCCCGGCCCGGTTCAGGCCCTTGTCGAGGAACGCGACGGTGTCGTCGCTGCCCACGATGCCGAGCGCGGTGGCCACCGCCGCGAAGGCCTCGTCGTCGAGCCGCCCCCGCGCCTTCACCGCGTCGAGCAGGCGCTCGGGTGCGAGCTGCCCGAGCGCGGTCGCGCACACCGCGGCCAACTCGCCGTGGGCGGTCGCGAAGCGCTCGAGGAGCGCGTCGGCGGCGGGGCGGTACTTCTTGGCCTCCAGCACCCCGATCGCCTCGATCGCCACGAGGTCGTCGCCCTCCCGCACCCTGGCCGCGAGCGCGTCGAGCACCTCGGGCTCGCTCCGCAAGCTGGCCTGCTCGATGGCGAAGGTGCGGACGAGCGGGTTCGCGTGCCCGAGGAGGGCCACGATCCGCTCGGTGCTCATGATGTGGTGGGCCTCGGGGGCAGTGCCGGGGTGGGGGAGATCCACCTCGGGCTCGGGGAGCCCTTGGGTGGGCGCGGGGGTGGCGCTGCCGCCGATGATCAGGGACATGGGGCGGGCTTAGGACGGCAGGCCCCCAAAGTCGAGCAAAGCCGTCAGGACATGGCCCGGAGCGCGGCCTTGGCCTCGTCCACCCGCTCCGGGTCGACGTACACCCGGGCCAGCTCCACCGACCCCGCGTAGCGCCGATACAAGGGCACGTACTCTTCCACCGGGAAGCTCTGGCCCGCCTCCACTACGTACAGGTCGGGGGCCCCCGCCGCGGCGGGGGGCTGGCTCCCGCCCGGGTTGAAGTACTTCGAGACGCTCCCCTTCACGGTGTAGACGAGGGCCGGGATGCCCTGCGCCTGCAAGCTGTCCTTCACCTCCTCGGGGTCGGGGGTGCCCCGGCCCGGGAGGTCCACCGAGGCGGAGATCCCGGTGCCTCCGGTGGGGTCCTGGCGGACCTCCAGCACCATCTTGTAGGCGCGGCGCTGGGCCATGCGCTGGGCCCAGGGGCTCCTGGAGGTCCGTAGCCGGTGCAGGAGGAACACGTCGTCGCAGGACAGGTAGGCGTCGACGTCGGCGGGGAGCTCCAGCTCCTCTGGCGCGTCGAGGTGGTAGCGCGCGAGCATCGCCTCGTAGGCGATGGGGATGTGGTTCAGGTACACCGCCAGGAACATGTGGTGGCGGGACAAGAGGTAGTCCTCGAACCCGAACCCGGCCCGGGCGTCCAGCCCGAGGAAGATGTGGCCGCCCTCCTCGACCGGGAGCAGGTTGTCGAGCAGCCACTCGTGGTCGTAGCGGCCGTACGGGACCCCCGCGTAGTAGGAGTCGCGGAGCAGGTAGTCCATCCGGTCCGCGTCGAGCTCCGAGCTCACGCATTGCACGAGCAGGGGGAGCCAGTCGCGGCCCTGGATGACGAAGCGCGCCCCGTCGCCCACCGCGTGGCCGGCGATGATCGCCGCGACGTCCTCGGGGGTGACGCCGTCGGCCTCGAAGCGCGCGCGGATCACGTCGGCGAGGCTGGAGCGCGCCACGATGGCGAGGGTGTAGTCCTCGTGGGTGGCGCGTCGGACCTCGGTCGGAGCGAAGGGCCCGAGGTCCAGCTCGGACACCATCGGCATGAAGCGCTCGGTGGTGTGCGACAGCGGCGCGTGGCCGAGGTCGTGGAAGAGGGCGGCCAGCCGCAGGGTCTGGACGAGGCGCTTCGCCTCGCTCGCCTCGAGCTCGAAGTGGCGCAAGAGAGACTGCAACATCCGAGTGGCCACGTGCTGGGTGCCGAGGCCGTGGGCGTAGCGGGTGTGGGTGGCCCCGGGGTAGGCGAGGTCGGCGAGCCCCAGCTGCTTGATCAGGCGCAGGCGCTGGAAGGCGGGGTGGTCCACCACCGCGACCTCCCGCCGCGACAGCTGCAGGGTCCCGTGGATGGGATCCCGGATCTGGAGGGTCTTCTCCTTCATCCCTGTGACCTCAGCTCGAAGAAGCGGAACAACAGCCCGTATGGGGTCACGTCGCCGCCCACGTTCTCGGGCGGGCCCAACAGGAGCCGGTGGGTGCGGGTCACGTCGTCGGTCACCGACCTCACCACGCTCTCGTTGAAGCCGCTGGTGCGGACCCGCACCTGATCCGTGAAGAGGATGCGGCCGTCCCCGTCCGCGAAGTACACCTCCACCGCGTCGTCCGGGAGCTTGGTGAGCCGGAGCATCGTCGGCAGGGCCTCCACCGGGTCCCGCTCCGCCGCCGGGAGCGCGTCGGCCGCATCGGACCTGAGCGTCAACAGAGCTTGCATCGCAGGCAGGAAGGGGTCGAGGTAGAGCGGCGTCATGGTGCGCTCCGTGGTCGGCAGGCCCTCGATGGCGGCGGCGTAGCGGTCGGGGTGGTAGCGCATCTCCAGGGTCATCGCCTGGGGGGTCACGCGCACCGTCACCGGCTTGTCGGTGAGCTTCTGTAGGGCGGCGGCGAGCCCGCCCGAGGCCAGCGCCTTCTGCAGGCCGTCCTGCAGCGCCTTCGAGACCCGGCTCGCGTCGAGGTTCACCGCGAAGACCGCCCGTCGATCCGCCTCGAGCAGGGCGGCGAGGGTCAGCTCACGCTGGCAGCGCTCGTAGCGGATCCGGGTCTCGTCCACCCCCTTGATCTCCTGGATCGTGTTCGCCTTCAGCTTGGGCATCACCCGCCGGTAGAGCCGGTCGGCGGCGGGGCAGGCCCCGCGGTCGGCGAGGCGGTTGGCCATGGTGAGGATGCGGAGGGGCGGCGCCGCCCCCGGGTCGGTCCACTTCTTGCCGAGGGCCATCGAGAGCAGGTCCGCCACCCGCTCGGGCGCCGGGGCGCCCCCGGCCGGGCCCCGCGTGGCGGGGATCACGACGTGGTGCACGACGAGGTCCTCCTCGAGCACGAGCACGTCCGCGCTGGCGCGCCAGCCGCCGGCCTCGGGGGAGACCTCAACCACCACGAGATCGTCCACCCCGGCCTCGGTGAGGGTGACCAGGAGGTCCACCGGCAGGCCCGGCCCGGGGAGCGCGTAGTGCGCCACTTCGGAGCGATAGAGGTTCTTCAGGCGCTTGGCCATGGCGCGCCGGAAGGCCTGTTGATCCGCGGGGGTGGGGGCGGGCGGGGTGAAGCGCACCGCCAGCGCCAGCTCGCGCCGGGCCAGCTTGATGAAGGGGCGGGCGGGGGCCTCCTCGGGCGGGGCGGCCGGGGTGGCGCAGGCGCCGAGGGCGAGGGCGGCGGCGACCAACGTGGGCACCTGGGCGAGGCGGGCCATCGGCGGGGCCATGTCAGCACAACAACCGCCGAGCGGGGGAAAAATCGAAGGGGGGCGGGGTCCGGGGGCTACCCAGGGGCGGGTGGGATCCTATAGCTTGGGTAGGTCGGTCTCTGCGCGGGTGCGCAGGTGAGGAGGTTGAGAATTCGGATGAGCAGCGGTGGGCGTGGAGTGCTCCTGGGACACATCACGGACGCGCACGTGGCCCCGCTCGGCCGCCCCACCACCGTCCTCAAGCACCACTCGGTGCGCATCATCGAAGATCTGGTCGACCAGCTCCGCCTCCGCGGCGTCGACCTCGCCCTGTTCGGCGGCGACAACATCGACAACCGCGGCCACGGTCACGAGGACCTCGAGGCCTTCGCGGCGGCGGCGGAGCGGCTCGATCGCTTCGTCACCATCATCGGCAACCACGAGGCGTCGTCGCCCGCGCGCGGGCGCATCACCGCCGACGACTTCGCTCGCCGCATGGACGGCCGCGGGATCCGCAGGGGGGCTTACAACTTCGTGGAGTCGGTGGACGACGTCCGGATCATCGGCATCGACACCACCCTGCAGGGGAGCCCGGGCGGCTACGTCTCGCGCGCGACCATGAGCTTCCTCGCCCGCGCGCTCCACGAGGGCGACGAGCCCCACGTGGTGGTGCTCGGCCACCACCTCCTGTACCGCTCCTGGGAGCCGTACTCGCTCAGCACCTGGGACCACGAGTACCTGGTGGCGAACCGCGAGCACGTGACCGCGCTGTTGGCGAGCTCGCCCCGGGTGCGGGCCTACCTGTGCGGCCACCACCACGCCTCGCGGATCCAGCGCGTGCTCACGCGCGGGCACCACGGCGGCTTCTATCAGATCCTCACCGCCTCGCCGGTGGCCTTCCCGCACCACGCGCGCCTGTTGCGCTTCGCCGCCGACGGGATCCACGTAGAGACCCTGGTGCCGCGCATCGAGGGGCTGGTCGAGGAGGGCCGGGACGCGGTGCTCTACGGGCGCAAGGCGCGCCGCTACGCCACCTTGGGGGCGAGCCGGACGTTCTTGGAGTACGTGCAGGGCGGGCCGCGCGACAACGAGGTGGTGCTGCCCTACGACGCCGCGCCGGTCTTGGAGCGCCGGGGCGTCACCCCGCTCCCGCACCTCGCGCCGCGGATCAGTTGACGCTGAACGAGAACGGGAAGCTCGCGTTCACGACCTCTTGGGTCACGCCCTCGTCGGTCTCGCCGGTGAACTGCGGGAAGGTCCAGTTCGGCACCACGCGCATGAGGCACTGGCCGATGGCGGAGCGCTTGACCCGCTTCGGGGCCACCGACACCTCGCTCACCCGGCCGGTCTTCTTCACCGCGAGATCCAGGATGAGGCGGTCCGACCACTCCGGGTCCTCGGCCAGCTGGGCCTTGTAGCAGGCGCGCACGTCCACCATGTGCTGCTGCACGACGGTCGAGATGTCGTCGGGGGAGAGGAGCGGCGGGGTGTAGATGCCCATCCGGCCGCTCGCCACCATGACCAGCCCGGTGTTGCCCGCGCCGTTCTCGGGGAGCTTGCTCGGGTCGTCGGTGGGCTTCATCTTCACCGCGATCACGGGGCCTTGGGCCTTGGTCAGGGCGGCCATGCGCTTGGCGAACTCCGCGTCCTCGTCGGCGGGCGGGGCGGCCACCGCGGGGACGGCGACGAGCAGGGTCAGGGCGGCGAGGGCGCTGCGGAGACCGGGGACCATGGCCTCATGGTACGGACTGGAAGGCCGAAGGCAAAGCTCCGGGTGATTTTGCGCGCGCTCACGGCACCGGTGGCAGGGGGACGGGAGGTCCGGTCCGGGGTATCAACGGGTTATGAGGCGGTTGGGGGTAGCGGCCCTGGGGGTCGCCCTGATGTGGGGCGGGCCCGCGGCGGCCCAGCTGGACGGGGATCAGGCCAAGGCCCTGGCTGACGCCGAGGCGGCGGCCTCGCCCACCAACAACGGCGCCCTCACCGGGGAGCTGGGCTTCGGGGGGCTGGGCGAGGACTACTTCCTGACCCTCTCGGTCGGCTTCAACTTCGACCGCGACAACTACGGGTTCGGGGTGCAAGTCCCCTTGCGCCTGCGGATCTGGGACCGCGACCCCAAGAACGACGCCGACTACGGCGGGGTGCTCCGGCGCGAGGACTGGGACCAGCCCTCGGACTACCTGCGCATCCTCCGCTACGTCTACATCGGGCAGGCTGACAAGCGCGGGCCCTACTACGTGCGGGTGGGCGAGCTGTCGGCCCTCTCGGTGGGCCACGGCACCATCATGCACCGCTACTTCAACGGCATCGACGCGAACAAGTGGCGCACCGGCGTCAACGTGGCGGTGAACGTGGACGCCTACCACGGTGAGGTGATGCTGGGGGACCTCCTGGACCCGTACCTGGTGGGGATGCGCTTCAGCATGCGCCCCTTCGACGCGGTGAACCCGGAGAAGGAGACCCGCAACCCGTGGCTGTCGCGCCTGGTGGTGGGGCACTCGCTCTTCCTCGACGGCAAGGCGCCCATCGGCTACGCGCGGGACGCCGAGGGCCAGATCGTGCGCACGGATCAGGGCACGCCCGAGGTGAGCCGGGAGCGGGCGCTGTTGGTGCTGGGCCTGGTGGACGTTGCCTACGAGGTGCTCGACACCGAGCTCCTCCGCATCACCCCGTACATGGACATCAACAAGATCACCCAGGTCCACCACGGCTGGGGCTGGCACCTCGGGATCTTGTACAACCTGAAGCTCCCGCTCGGCTTCGACGACTTCGTGGCCGACGCCCGCACCGAGTTCCGCTTCGTCTCGAGCGACTACGTGGGGCCCTACTTCAACCCGGTCTACGAGATCGAGCGCTACCAGCACCTCGACCCGGCGAGCGCGGTGGCGCAACCCAAGTTGCTCTACCTGTGCGGCGGTGATCCGTCGTGCGACGTGGCGGTGGGCGGGCCCCGGGCCGGCTGGTACTTCGAGGCGCGAGCGGGGCTCCCCCAGTGGTTCTTCGTGGGCGCGGAGTACCTGGACTACGCGGGGCCGCGGGCGGACGGGCAGTTCCGGGTCTCGCTGGAGGTCCCGGCGCTGGAGTTCGTGCAGCTGTCCGCCTACTACTTTCGGGTCAACGTGGACGGCCCCGGCGACCTGTTCGCGATCGACGACAAGAGCGCCATCGTGGCCCAGGCCAAGGTCCCGCTGTACTGGGTGTTCACGCTGAACCTCCGGTGGTGGCGGGTGTGGCGCTCCTGCGGGAACGCGGGGACGGTCTGCCAGGACGCGGGCGAGGGCTACCAGTCGGTGGACGACTGGAGCGTGGGGGTGGGGGCCAGCTTCACGTTCTGACTCGAGGCACGAGCGCCGCGAATCGCTGCTCGACCTGTTGAAGCCAGAGCTCGCGTTTCGCGTGGGGCACCTGCTTCACGCGGTTGAAGCTGAGCCACCTCAACCTGCGGTACCCCATCTTCCAGAAGGTCCCGAGGATGAGCGCCTTCTTGATCGCGTTGCCGAAGAGCAACGAATAGAGCCACCGCGGCGTGTTCATGGTCGTGAGCACCGTGACGCCGCTCAGCTTGTTCCACAGGGGCCGCATCCGAGTGTTCTGCGGATTCGCGTAGTCGTACGCGACGCCCGGGAAGATCACCTTGTCGATGAACCCCTTGGTGAGCGCTGGCATGAGCTCCCACCAGATCGGGAAGATGAAGACGAGGTGGTCTGCGCGGCTCAGCCGCTCCCGATAGGACATGACCTGGGGATCGACCGGCGCCTTCGCGCGAAAGGCGACGAGGTCCGCGGCGGACATCACCGGGTTGAAGCCGTCCCGATCGAGGTGGATCAGGTCCACCTGGTGGTCGGCCCGTGCGAGGCCGCGCGTGACCGCCTGCAGCATGGCGCTGCAGTAGCTCCCCTCGTACGGGTGGTTGAAGACGATGGCGACCTTCATGTGATAAATGTAAGCATATACTTTTGTTCCGACAACTTGCATTCCGAGAGGGCACCGAGCATGGCCACCAAGAAGCTCACGCCTCGCAAGCGCCCGCGACAGGAACGATCCGTCGCGACGGTCGAGGCGATCCTGCAGGCAGCGACTTACATTCTGACGAAGCGCGGCTGGGCGGCGTTCACCACCAACGCGGTGGCGGAGAAGGCGGGGGTGAACATCGCCTCGCTCTACCAGTACTTCCCGAACAAGGAGGCGCTCGTCGCAGAGCTGCGGCGGCGGCATGTCGAGGAGATGGATCGCCACTGGCCGGACCCGCCTGCGGATCTGGCGCTGCCCGAGTACCTCCGCGTCATGCTTGAGGCGGTGGTCGGTGAGCACCGGGTCAATCCGGCCTTGCACCGCGTGTTCGCCGAGCAGCTCCCCCGGACGAGGAGGGTGGGCGAGCTGCATGGCCCTGCGCAGCGTCGCTGGGCCGAGCGCATGGCGTCAGACGTGAAGGTGCCCGACCCAGACCTCGCACGGTTCATCACGGGCGTGGTCGTCCACGCCGTCATCCACGAGGCTGCAACGGCGCGGCCGGACCTGCTCGACCACCCGATGCTCGTCCCCGAGCTCGTGCGGCTCCTGGGGCCCTACCTCGCAGACGGCGGTTGACTCGAAGCCGGCGGCGTCCGTCTGCCTCGCCACGCACCGGGAGCCAGGTGCGCGGGATGCTGGTCCGCTCCAGGGCTGGACCGGGGCCGCTGGGGCTCAGGCTCCGCTTGCAGAGTATGCGTGGGCTCGGCTACGGTCCCCGCCGCGTGCAGGATTCCCCCCCAGAGCGAGGGCCCCTGGCAGGCCTGCTTGCGGCGCTCGCCCTCGCGGTGTTGGTGCTCACCGGGGCGCAGGGGATCTGGTTCTGGCTCACGGTGGACGAGGGGCCAAGCCCCGCCGCGGTCGAGGCGGCGTCCCAGGTGATCCGGGACGGCTACCAACCCGGGGATCTCATCCTGCTTGTGCCCGCCTACGCCACCCGAGCCCGGGAGCACCTGGGCGACCTCCACCCGCTGGCGGTGCTCGACCCGCTGGCCGAGGACTTCGAGGCTCACCCGCGGGTCTGGGTGCTGGGCCTCTTCGGCCAGGCCGAGGCGCTCCGCGCGTCCTTCGGCACCGCGGGCATGACCCTGGCCGCCACCGACACCTCGGCCCCCGGGGTCACGGTGGACCGCTACGACACCGGCGGGCGTGACGAGGTGACCTACGACTTCATGGCGCACCTGAAGGACGCCCGGGTCTGGCACGAGAAGGGCTCGACGCGCACCCCGTGCAGCCAGTGGCAGGACGTGAACGGCCAGGGCGGTCGCCTCGGGCGCTGGGCGTGCCCCTATGATCGGGACTGGTTCTACGTGGCGCCGGAGTGGCACCGGATGGGCGACCACCTGCGGCTCTGCCTGTGGGCCCACCCGCCGAACGAGGGGCGCCTGGTGATCCAGTTCCCCCGCGTGCCCCTCACCGGGCGCCTGGTGGGCCGGGCCGGGCACACGCTGAACGGCTCGGTGAACGCGCGGGCCGCCGTCGACCTCGACGTCGCGGTGGAGCCGGAGCCGGCTCAGCGCTTCAGCTTCGAGCTCGAGGACACCTGGCGCCCGTACATGCTCGACACCGCCACCGCGACCACCAGCACCGTGACCTTCGCGGTGTCGTCGGTGGACGCGGGGGTGAACCACTTCTGCTTCACGGCCGAGCTCCGCCGCACCCGGGAGACGCCATGACATTCGCAAGCGGAGCGCGCAGCCGAGCGAAGCCCGGCGCAGAGGGGTGGGACGGCTCCGCCGGCCCGGGACCCCAGGATTCCCGTTTGCCGAGCCGGCCCACACTCATAGTGCTGGCCGTGGCGCTCCTCTACTTCGTGGTGCTCTGGGTCAGCGCGCCCTCGGTGGGCTACACCCGCGACGAGGGCTACTACTTCAAGGCGGCGGAGGAGTACGCGGGCTGGTGGGGCGTCTTGTTCTCACGCGACTTCACCTCCGCGTTCAGCGACGCCACCATCCTCAAGTACTTCAACTACAACCACGAGCACCCGCCGCTCGTGAAGCTCACTCAGGGCCTCACCTATCACCTCTTCCACGGCCTGCTCGGGGTGGCCTCGCCCGCCCAGGGCTTCCGGGTGGCCGGGTTCCTCTTCGCGTCGCTGTCCGTCGTGGCCACCTACCTGCTCGGCCGCGCCCTGGTCTCGGCCCGGGTCGGGGTGGTGGCGGCGATCCTGCTCACCGCCATCCCGCGCTACTTCTTCGACGCCCACCTCGCGTGCTTCGACGTGCCGATCACCGCGATGTGGACCCTCTCGATCTTCTTCTTCGTGCGCGCCTACCGGGCGCCGCCCGAGAAGGTGGTGCGCTTCGCGGTGGAGGCGGGGCTGGTGTGGGGCCTGGGGCTGGCCACCAAGCTGAACGCGCTCTTCCTCCCCGCGGTCTTCGTGTTCCTGTGGTTCATCGCGCCGCCCGAGTCGCTGCGCCCGCGCCTGCTGCGCAACCTCGGCGGCGGCCTCGACGTCCGGCTCCCGCGGATCCCGCTCGTGCTCGTCGCCTGCGCCCTGATCGGTCCGGTGGTGTTCGTGGTGACGTGGCCGTACCTGTGGCACGACACCTTCCTCCGCATCGGGACGTACATCGGCTTTCACCTCCACCACGAGCACTACCCGATCAGCTACTTCCACCAGCTCCTGGTGAAGCCGCCGTTCCCGTGGGGCTTCCCGATCGTGATGAGCGCGGTGACCGTCCCCGGGCCGATCTTCGGGCTGGGGGCCATCGGCTTCATCGTCGCCACCGTGCGCACGTTCTTTCGTCGGAGCCTCGGCGACGCGACCCTCTTCGCCGCCACCGCGCTGCCGGTCTTCCTCATCGCGATGCCCGACACTCCGATCTTCGGCGGGGTGAAGCACTGGTACAACGCGATGCCGAGCCTCTCCATCCTCGCCGCGACCGTCTTGTTCTGGGGGGTGGCGCTCGTCCGCGAGCGCCTGGGCCAGTCCGCAGGGCGCCTTGCGGTGCCGGTGGCGGTGGCCCTCGCCGCGCTCCCCGGCTACCTCGGGGCGGCCCACACCCACCCCAACGGGATCGGCTACTACAACGCCCTGGCCGGCGGGATCGCGGGCGGGGCGGAGCTGGGCATGCAGCGGGGCTTCTGGGGCTACATGGCCTACCCGCTCTATCCGGAGCTGGGCGAGCGGATGGGGGCGCGCGGGCGCGTCTTCTTCAACCGCACCAACTACGACAGCTACCGCATGTACCAGCGCGAGGGGGTCATCCCCCAGACCATCTACTACGCGAACTACCCGAAGGGCGCCGACGCCGGGGTGTCCTTCGAGCAGCCCGAGCACGCCGAGAAGGAGGGTGAGCTCTGGAGCGTGATGGGGACCCGCCCGGTCGACGGGGTCTACCAGGACAACGTGACCCTCATCCAGCTCTACCAGGTGGGGCCCTCCGCCGAGCCCCCGTCGCGCTAGTCGCGCTGCCAGCGAAAGCGCACCCGCACCGCCTCGTGGTCCGACAGCGGCTGGCCCGCGTCGTCGACGAACTCCTCTGCCACCGCCCAGTCGGTGGCCTCCAGCGTGAGGCCGCCGCCGGAGCGGAACATGAAGCGGTCGATGTGGTCCTCGGGGCAGGCCAGGCTCGTACAGGCGTCGGTGAGACCGGCGTCCTGCAGGAAGGCTTGCAGGGTGGGGGCCTCGTCGGGGTCGTCGAGCTCGAGGTTGGTGTCGCCCCCCACGATCACCGCCCGCCCGGCCGAGCGCTCCTCGATCGCGGCGGCGAGGCGCTGGTAGCCCTCGAGGCGGGCCGCGTCGTCCTCGGGGCCGCCCCCCGCCTCGGCGTGGTGGTTGTAGACGTCCACCGCCACCGTGTCCGTCAACCAGACCTGCGCGTAGCTCCAGCCCTTGGAGGAGAGGCAGTCCGAGGAGTTGTCCAGGGTGCCGAAGCAGGAGGGCCAGCGCTCGCGGTACAGCTCGCCCAGGGGGAAGTTCGAGAAGCGGTTGAGGCCGTCGTTCACGAAGGTCTCGAACTCCATGAGGGGGGTGGAGCGGTAGGGGTGCCCGGCCACCGGATCCAGGAGGTGGTGGTAGCTGAAGTCCTCCTGCACGAGGACGAGGTCGTAGGCGTTGATGCGGAGGCCGATCCGGGTGGTGTTGGCCTCGGGGTGGGACTTGGAGATGCCCTCGGGCAGCCCCGCGATGTTGTAGGTGAGGGCGAGGAGGTCGCCCTCGGAGGGCTCGCCGCCGCACGCGCTCAGCACGAGGGCGGCGCCGGCGATGAGGGGGATCGCGCGCATCGGGGCACAAATGCACACGAGCGGGGGCAGACCCGCCATCGGTCAGCTTGATCTTGGCGGCACGCGCGCTACAGATCCCCAGGTGACCCGCTGGGCCCTCGTCCTCGCCTCGGGCCTCGCCCTGAGCGCCTGCGTGGCCTCCACCCCGCCCGCGCCGGCCAGGCCGGCCGGCCCGGTGACCCTGACCCCGGTCGACGGCCCCGGGCTCATGCGCCTCATCCGCGCCCGGAAGGCCCCCCTGACCCTGGTCAACGTGTGGGCCACCTGGTGCGCCCCCTGCGTGGCGGAGCTCCCCGACGTGCTCGCCACCGCGCGGGAGTACGCGCCGAAGGGCCTCGCCCTGGTGCTCGTGAGCACCGACGCCCCCGCCGCCCAGCCCGAGGCCCGGGCCCTCCTGGAGAGCCTGCAGGCCCCCCTGCCGACCTACGTGAAAGAGGGCTCCGACGAGGCGTTCATCACTGCCTTGCACCCCGAGTGGAACGGGACCCTGCCCGCCACCTTCCTGTACGCGCCGGACGGCGCCTGCGTAGGCTACTTCGAGGGCGAGCTCGATCGCGACGCCCTCCACGAGATCTTGTCTGCGGCCGAGTGGAGCGCCGCCCCGGAGGAATCACCATGACCAAGACGCAACCCATCCTGCTCCTCGCCGCCGCCCTGGGTGGCTGCACCCACACCGCGGCCGCCGCCCCCGGCGCCCGCCTCGAGCCCCTCCCGATCGGGAGCGCGGTCGCCATGGGCGACGTGCCGATGCCCAACGTGGACGGCAAGAGCGTGACCATCGCCGGCAGCAAGGGCGACAAGGGCACCCTGGTGGTCTTCACCTGCAACCACTGCCCGTGGGCCAAGGCCTGGCAGGACCGCATCGTGGCGCTGGGGAACCGCTTCACGGGCGAAGGGGTGGGGGTGCTCGCGGTGAACCCGAACGACCCCACCGCCTACCCCGAGGACGGCGCGGTGCAGATGAAGGAGCGCGCGGCCGAGCTCGGGATGAAGTTCCCCTACGTGGTGGACGCGGGGGGCAAGGTGGCCCGCGCCTTCGGCGCCACGAAGACCCCCGAGGTGTTCCTCTTCGACGCCGCGGGCAAGCTGGTCTACTACGGCGCGGTCGACGACAACGCGAACGACCCCGCGGCGGTGGAGCACAAGTATCTCGAGGACGCGCTGACCGCGCTGGTGGCGGGGCAGCCCATCCCCAAGGCGTCCACCAAGGCGCTGGGCTGCAGCATCAAGTACCCTTCCTGACGTCTCGCGAGCCGCTCAGTCCTCGCCGTCGAGCTCGGCGTGGCAGCTCTCGCAGTCCTCCTTGAGGTCGAAGGCGGTCTTGCCGTCGTGACAGCTGCCGCAGAGCTTGCCCTCGTCGAGCACGCCGTCGTGCACGAGCTCGAGGTCCACCAGGAGCTTGCCGCGCTCGACCAGGCTCCACCGGCCGTCATGGCAGGTCGCGCAGTTCGCGGGCTTCAGCTCGGCGTGGGTGCGGTGATCGAAGGTCACCGGCCCGACCGTCTCGTCCTCGTGCGGGAAGGTGAAGGGCGCGGGCAGCCGCAGCGCCTCGGGCTCCTCGAACTCCAGGTGCGTCACCGCGGGCGGCGGCGGAGGCGCGGCCGCGCTCGCCTCGCGGTCCCGCACCGCGAGCACGAGCACCAGGCCGGCGGCCGCGAGGCCCCAAAGCTGGAGCAGGGAGGCGCGGCCCAGGATCGGGGGCGCGACCGGCGGGCGGATGTGCGCTTCGCGCGATGGCCCGAAGACTCCGAGGTTACGCACCGCCCAGCCGAAGGCCATGAACCCGAGCACCACCAGGCTCGCGCTGACCGCGAGCTCCATCCAGCTCGGCATGTAGTCCACGCCGGACGCGGCGCGCATGCCGGTGATGCCCACGTTCAGGCGGCCGAGGACGAAGCCGAGCATCGCGAGGAGGGCCGCGAAGAACAGCCCCTCCCGGCTGCCCCGCACCGCTCGACGCGACAGCAGCGCGATCGGGAGGAGCACCCCGAGGCCCATCTCGCCCCAGAACATCACCGCCTCCTCGGTGGGGGCGAAGGCGAGCCCGAGGTTGCCCCTGAGCGCGAGGTCGGCGGTCCGCGCCACCAGGAACAGCCCGAGCACCACCGCCATCGCCCGCCCGAGGCCCGAGAGCAGCGACCCTTCGAGCTCGCGCCCGAAGGCGCGGTGGCTGAGGTAGGACTCGATGATGGTCATCGCCAGGCCCGCCGCGACGGCGGAGACGAAGAAGAAGACCGGCAGCCACGGCGTGTACCAGAGGCCGTGCAACTTGTCCGGCACGATGAGGAAGAGCGAGCCGAGCGATGACTGGTGCATCATCGACAGGAGCACGCCCGCGATGACCAGGCCGATGTAGCCGCGGTGGATCCAGCGCTTGGGCGCCTCGAGCCCGAGCTTGTCGAACAGGAGCGGGCTCAGCTCGAGCAGGAGGACGGTGCTGTAGAGCATCACGCACCACGTGACCTCGAACATCACGGAGTGCGGGTTCCACATCACCAGCGGGTGCCAGCCGTTCCACGGCTTGCCGAGGTCGAACAACAGGCCGACGACGACGAGCACGTAGCCCAGGAACGCGGTGAGCACCGCGGGCCGGGCGATCGGCGCGTACTTCTTCAGGCCGAAGACGTGCACGGTGGCCGCGATGGCGAAGCCGCCCGCGGCGAGCCCCACCCCGACGAGCACGTCGAAGCCGACCCAGAGGCCCCAAGGCGAAGCGTCCTGCATGTTGGTGGCGGCCGAGAGGCTCCCGCCGAAGCGGGTCAGGGTGGCCCAGAGCCCGGCCGAGAGGATGACGACGGTGGCGGCTCGCCATGGGGTGAGCCATCTCGATGAGCTAGACATGACTGGCCTCCTGCGCGAGCTTGTCTCGCCGGTGGATGATCCACCACAGCCCGACGAGGCCGACGCCCGCGGCGCTGACCACGGTGGGCAGCTTCGACAGCGCGTACCAGGTGAGCTCCGGATAGGCCGAGTGCTGGAGCTTGGTCCGGAAGCCGAGGGCCTCGAACGAAACCGGTGACAGGTACAGGATCTGGGTGCCGCCGGCCTCCGTCTCGCCGTAGACGTGGTCCACGTAGCGGTCGGGGTGCTCCTTGATGCGCAGGTGCGCCTTCGCGAGGAGCGCGTCGCGCTCCCCGAACTCGGTGGCGCCGGTCGGGCAGGCCGCCGTGCAGGCGGGCTGGGTCGCGCCCTTGGCCATGCGCTCGCTGCACATGGTGCACTTGGCGACCCGCGGCGCCTGGCTCGACCAGGTGTAGCGGGGTACGTCGAAGGGGCAAGCCACCATGCAATAGCGACACCCGATGCAGGCGTCCGGGTCATAGGTGACGGGGCCGGCCGGGCTCTTCTTCAGGGCGCCGACCGGGCACACCGAGGCGCACGCGGGGTCCACGCAGTGCATGCACTGCTGCCGGACCCCGAGGCCGTCCACCACGGTGAGCCGCGAGAAGTGCGTCCCCGACAGCGGCGCGTCCGGCGGGGCCTTGGGCAGCCCGTTGGCCTCGCGGCAGGCCTGCACGCAGGTGCCGCATCCGACGCAGAGGGTGAGGTCATTGAGGATCGAGGCACTCATCACGCACCTCCTCGCCACGAGCGCGGCGGTTCTGGCGCTGGCTCGAGCAGCTCCTCGGTGAGGCGTCTCCAGGCCTCCTCGGGCAGCTCCGGGTATGCGCCCGGTACGGGGACGCCGCCGTCGAGCGCGGTGGCGCCGAGGGCCGGGTCACTGGGCAGGGAGACCTTCACGAGCAGCTCCTTGAGGCGTTGGCCTTCACGGGCCAGCCACTCGCGCGCGGTGCGCCCGGTCCGCGCGCCAAGCATGGGGCGCGCCGACGTGAGGGGCTCGATCCGGTAGAGCCAGCCCTCCGTGTAGGGGGCCTCGGCCACCAACCCTGGGGTCTGCGCGAGCGCCGGGTTCACGGCGACCACATGTCCGTCGAAGGGGGCGTGGACGCCCATCTCGCGGTCGCCGCGCGCCAGCGTGGCGATCACCGCGCCGCGCCAGACCGGCGCGCCCAGATCGAGCGTCCGAACGACATCCGGGCGCCCGAGGGTGGCCGGATAGAAGGCGTCGACGCCGACCCGCACCGCGTGCTTGCCCATGCTCTCGAGCCAGACATGACGCGGGTCGAGGGCGAGGCCCTCGGGGACGGGGCGGAGCTCGGGTGGCAGCGTGAGCGGGTCGGGGGCCGAGATCCGGCGTCGCAGCGCGTCGAGGGCGTAGGCCCTGTGTTGCACCCAGACGTCGAAGGTCAGGGCCAACAAGATGAATCCGATGACCAGCAGGGCGACCATGGCGAGCTCCTTTCTCGGTCGCAGGGCCGAGCGCCCTCACTTGGCGGGGGCGGGGTCCGGGACGAGCAGCCGCATGTACTGCACGAGGGCGACGATCTCTTCGGACGAGAGCTTCTCTCCGTAGCCCGGCATCTTCTTGACGCCCTTCGTGGTCAGCTCGATGAGCTTCTCGTCGGTGAACTGGGTGAGGAAGCCGGGCTTGGTCCAGTCATTGGCCTTCGTCCGGATCCCGCGCTTCGTGTCTCCCTTTCCGTCGAGGCCGTGGCAGGAGGCGCACTTCCTGCCGTACAGCCGGTGGGTGGCCGTCGACGCACCGGCGGGCGGGGCCTTCGGCTTGTCTTCGATCGCGCCGGCCAGCGTGGGCACGCTGAGCAGGGCGGTGAGTACGGGTATGATCATCCAGCGTCGCATGTCGGTCTCCTTGTGCAGGCGCACCTGCGCCGTTCGTCGCGCGGTCCGCGGGGCCGCCGCGCGCCTCAGCTGAAGAACTCGTCGCGCACCGCCTGCCAGGTGGGCGCGTCGATGAGCTCGTGGAAGTCCGGGGAGATGACGCCGCCGTCCGGCATGGCGGGCACCGGCGCGGGGGCGACCCGGGCGAGCAGGCGGTCGACCTGCTGGCGGAACCAACCCGAGGCCTCCTCGGCGGACCGGATGTCAGGCCCCTCGAGTCGAGCGCTGGGCCAAACCCGCAGCACCCATCCGTGCAGGTAGGGTGAGGTGCCTACCATCCCCGGCTTGGTGAGCAGCACCTCGTTGCGGCCCAGGACCTCGGCCGCGAAGGGCACTCGCACGTCGACCTGCCGGTCGCCTCGGCGGAGGCTGAACAGGACGTCACCCGGCGTGAGCTTGGTGCCGGACTTCGGCAGGATGACCTGCTCGACCGGGCCCAGCGCGCGCAGCAGGAGGTCGTCGGCCCCGACCAGGACCCCGTGCTTGGCCGCGGGGGTCAGCCAGGCGTGGGCCGCGGTGAGGAGGTGCCGAGGCGGGACGCGAATCCCGTGATGCTCCTCGATCACCGGGTCCTCGTGCGGGCGCCGGCCGTACAGCAGCAACAGCGGGACCGCGATGAGCGCGAGGACGACCCCGAGGGGGCGCGCGACCACCACCAGGAGCGCGATGAGCGGGACGCTGATCAGCACGAGGAGGGTCCCGCCGATCACCCGGAGGGTGGACAGGAGGATTCGGGTGGCCCGAGAACTCCCTGGTTGCGGCCCGCCCTGGCCGGCCGGGGTCGTAGACGGGAACTTGGGCATGGCCTCGATGACGCGCATGGTGGCTGCTCCTTCTGCGCCACCGCATTGCATCCCTCGGACCAGGGCTCAGGCCGTCGCCGCTGGTCCCTCCGACACGTGCGAGTGCCGAGATCCTCGACAGCGGGTGTAGACGACTTCAACAGCCACGCAGGTTGGGACTGCGTCGGTGCGACACGGTGGCGCGTCGTTCGCCGATACTGCGGGCGGCGCCGCGAGCCCGGGTGTAGGCTTCGGGCTGGGAGACAAGGGGTGCTCAAGTCCCTCGCGGCGCGGCTGTTACTGCCGTTGTTGGCGGTCATGACCCTCGGTTATGCCGTCCTCGCCTACTCTGAGGCGACGTCGCGGAGGCAGGACTGGGCCGCGATCCTGCAGTCCTTCGCGGAGCGCACCACGACCCTCGTGGCGAACGCGACCCACCACGAGATGCTCCTCAACCGAAAGGACCTCGTGCAGCTGACCTTGCAGCGGGTGGGGTCGAGCACTGGTGTGACCAGCGCTCGGATCTACGACCCCGAGGGCCGGGTCGCGTTCTCGTCGCGGCCGGAAGAGGCCGCTCGGAGCGCATCGGGTCGGCGACGCGCGGGCTTCGCGATGACCGTGACGGCGGCAAGGGCGCTCGACGACCTCAAGGAGAGCCCAGGTATCGTGTTGAGGCACCCGATCCCGAACACCCCCGCGTGCAGCACCGCCAGCTGTCACGCGCACCCTCCGGAGAAGGCGGTGCTGGGGATCCTGGAGGTCCGGATGTCGACCGAGGACTTCCTCCGGCGCGAGCGACGGTCGGCCGACACCCGCTTGCTCGTGACCGCGACGCTGATGCTGCTCGTGGGGAGCGCGGTGATCTTCTTCGTGGGTCGCTTCGTGCGCCGGCCGGTGCTCGCCTTGCAGGCGGGTGCGCGGGAGGTGGCCGAGGGCAACCTCGATGTCCGGATCCCCGTGACCCGGGACGACGAGCTCGGCCAGCTCGCGGCCGCCTTCAACCAGATGACGAGCGAGATCGACAAGAATCGGCGCGAGCTCACGGCGTGGTCGGCGGAGCTCGAGGAGCGGGTCGCGACGAAGTCCGAGGAGATGGCCCGCGTGCAGCGGCATCAGCTCGAGGTGGAGAAGCTCGCCTCCCTCGGCAAGCTCGCCGCCGTGGTCGCGCACGAGCTCAACAACCCGCTCGGGGGCATCCTGACCTACGCCAAGCTCGTCGAGCGCAAGCTCGCGCGAGATTCGGCCCTCGCCGAGGACGTGGGGCGGTATCTGGGCACCATCCAGTCCGAGTCGGTGCGCTGCGGCAACATCGTCAGGAACCTGTTGTCCTTCGCGCGGCGCGGGCAGAACCGCCGGGAGCCCGTGCACCTCGACGGGGTGGTCCAGCGCACCACCATGCTCGTGCAGCACACCTTCGACCTCAGCGGCGCGACCCTCACCTATCACCCGTCGGAGGGCGACGACGTGCTCCTGGGTGACGAGGGTGAGCTGCAACAAGCCTTGCTCGCCCTCATCCTCAACGCGGCCGAGGCGGTCGCGCCGACCCATGGGGCGGTCGACGTCTCGGTCGTGGCGCACGAGGACTCGGTCGACGTGCGGATCCGAGACAACGGGGAGGGCATCCCGCCCGACATCCGCCCGCACATCTTCGAGCCCTTCTTCTCGACCAAGGGGGCTGGGGGCACCGGGATCGGCCTGGCCGTCGCCCACGGGATCGCGCAGCGACACGCGGGCAGGATCGAGGTCGAGTCCGAGCCGGGGCAGGGCGCGACCTTCAGCCTCTGCCTGCCGCGCCACCGGCCCGACGACGCAGAACCAGAGGAGCAGCCATGAAACGCAACCCCGCTCGCCTATTGATCGTGGACGACGAGTTCTCCATGCGGGACTCCCTGGCCGCATGGTTCCAGGAGGATGGGCACGACGTCGTCGCGGCCGAGTCCGCCGAGCAGGCCCTGCGGACCCTCGACGATCACCGCTTCGACGTGGCCCTCCTCGACATCAAGATGCCGGGGATCGACGGGGTGGAGCTGCTCGAGCGGGTCCGCGTCATCGACCCAGCCATCCGGGTCATCATGATCACGGCCTACGCTACGGTGGAGACCGCCGTCCGCTGCTTGAAGCACGGGGCCTTCGACTACATCACCAAGCCGGTGGATCCGGACGAGCTCACCCGGCTCGTGGCCCGCGCGCTGGAGGACAAGCAGCACAGCGAGGGTGTCACCCCCGCGCCCCCGCCGAGCCCCGAGCCCGAGCGCAGAGTGGAGCGCGAGCGCGGCGTCGCCGACGCGATCATCGGCGAGAGCCCCGCCATCCTGCACACGCTCGAGCTCATCCGGCAGGTCGCGGCGACCGACGCGACGGTCCTCATCCGGGGCGAGAGCGGCACCGGCAAGGAGCTCATCGCGCGCGCCGTGCATCGCGAGAGCCCCAGGCGGTACTTCTCGCTCATCAGCGTCAACTGCGGCGCGTTGCCGGAGTCACTGCTCGAGAGCGAGCTGTTCGGTCACGAGAAGGGCGCCTTCACGGGGGCCCTGTATCGGCGCAAGGGCAAGCTCGAGCTCGCCGACGGCGGCACCATCTTCCTCGACGAGGTCGCGACGCTTACGCCGAAGTCGCAGGTCGACTTGCTCCGGGTGCTCGAGACCCACGAGCTCAACCGCCTCGGCGGCCACGAGACCATCAAGGTCGACTTCCGGGTGGTGTGCGCCACGAACGAGGATCTCGAGGCCCTCGTGGCCGACAAGCGCTTCCGCGAAGACCTCTACTATCGCCTCAACGTGTTCACCATCGAGGCGCCGCCCCTGCGCAACCGGGTCTCGGACATCCCCCTGCTCGCGGAGCACTTCCTTCGTCGCGCGGCGCCCACGGTGGGGCGCAACCTCACCGGCTTCAGCCCGGAGGCGCTCGAGCGCCTGTGCGCCCACACCTGGCCTGGCAACGTGCGTGAGCTCGCGAACGCGGTCGAGCGGGCCGCGATCGTGGCCGCGGGCCCGCGGGTCGAGCTCCACGATCTGCCCCCCCTCAACGGGGGCGGGCACCCGGCGGCCCAGGGTTCACTCGAGGACGTGGAGCGACAGCACATCCAGCGCGTGCTCGACGAGCACGACGGCAACATCACGCGGAGCGCGCGCGCGCTCGAGGTGGACCGCGCGACCCTCTACAACAAGATCAAGAAGTACGAGCTCCGCCGATAGGTAGGGGGCGCCGTGATCCGCCTGGTGCCATTCATGCTCGGAGCCCACGAGGCGCTCGTGGGGCCGGTGGTGGCGTGCCTCGAGCGCACGTTCGGTGAGCGCGTCGAGGTGCGAGACCCGGGCTTCGATCCCGCGGCGGCGCTCGACGAGCGCCGCGGCCAATACGACTCGAGGCGCTTCTTGCGCCTCTTGCTCGATGACGCGCACGACGCGCCCCGGGTCCTCGGCATGACCGGGGTCGACCTCTTCATCCCCGTGTTGACGTTCGTGTTCGGCGAGGCGCAGCTCGGCGGCCGCGCCGCGGTGGTGTCGACGTTCCGGCTGCGGAGCGAGCCCTATGGCATCGTGTCCCCGCCCGAGCGGCTGCTCGAGCGAGCGATGAAAGAAGCCTTGCACGAGCTCGGGCACACCCACGGGCTCGTGCACTGCGACCTCGCGGACTGCGTGATGCGCTCGTCGACCTACGTCGAGGACATCGACGCCAAGCCCGCCCGGTTCTGCGTGGACTGCGCGCGCGGCGTGGCCCCGCCCGGCGCGGCCTCCGCCTGAACTCACGCCGGGGGGTGCACTTCCAGCGGCGGGGAGCTATCCTCGGCCCCGCGATGAAGCAACGGAACCTGCGGACGGATCGCAGCCCCGCCGTGAACCTCAACCTCAACGTGCGGGGGATGCGCCCCTCGGCCACGGTGGCGATCAACGAGCACTCCAACGCGCTGATCGCCCAGGGGCGTGAGGTCTTCAAGCTGGGGCTGGGGCAGTCGCCCTTCCCGGTGCCGGACGCGGTGACGAAGGAGCTGCAGGTCAACGCGTTCCAGAAGGACTATCTGCCGGTGAAGGGCCTGCTGGTGCTGCGCCAGGCGGTGGCGGACTACCACCGCCGCACCCAGGGCACCCCGTTCTCGGCCGACGACGTGCTGATCGGGCCCGGCTCGAAGGAGCTTATGTTCCTCTTGCAGCTCGTCTACTACGGCGACCTCGTGATCCCCGCCCCCGCGTGGGTCTCGTACGCGCCTCAGGCGCGGATCATCGGGCGCCAGGTGCGCTTCATGTCCACCCGGCGGGAGGACCAGTGGAAGCTGATGCCGGCCCAGCTCGAGGCCCTGTGCGCGCCGGATCCGGAGCGCCCCCGCATCGTGATCCTCAACTACCCGAGCAACCCCACCGGGGGCACCTACTCCTCGGCCGAGCTGAAGGAGCTGGCCGCGGTGGCGAGGAAGTACCGGGTGATCCTGCTCTCGGACGAGATCTACGGCGAGCTCCACCACAAGGGGCAGCACGTGAGCCTGGCCCGCTTCTACCCCGAGGGCACCATCGTGAGCGCGGGCCTGTCGAAGTGGTGCGGGGCGGGGGGCTGGCGCCTCGGCACCTTCGCGTTCCCCCACACCCTCGGCTGGCTGCGCGACGCCATGGCCGCGGTGGCGAGCGAGACCTTCACCTCCACCTCGGCGCCCATCCAGTACGCGGCGGTGCGGGCCTTCCAGGGTGGCCTCGACATCGAGCGCTACCTGGTCCACTCGCGCCGCATCCTCAAGCACCTGGGTCGTTGGTGCGCCAAGACCCTGGGCGAGGCCGGGGTGCAGGTCGCGAAGCCCGAGGGCGGCTTCTACCTCTTCCCTGACTTCGAGCCGCTGCGGGCGCGCCTCGAGGCGCGGGGGATCCACAGCGGAGCGCAGCTCTGCTTGCAGATGCTGGACGAGGTCGGGGTGGCCATGCTCCCGGGCGAGGACTTCGGGCGCCCGGCCGAGGAGCTCACCGCGCGCCTCGCCTACGTGGACTTCGACGGGGCCAAGGCCCTCTTCGCCTCCACCCAGGTGCCCCTGGAGGAGCCCCTGCCCGACACGTTCCTCGACGCCCAGTGCTACAACTGCACCGAGGCGATCCGGCGCGTGGCGAGCTGGCTCGGGGAGTAGCCCGTCGGGCTCAGTGCTTCATGCTGAAGTCGAGGACGCTGAGGCCGGCGCGGAGCTGCGGGTCGCCGGTCGGGTCGAGGGCGAGGCGGGTGGTGTAGCTGTGCTTCTCGCCCTCCTGCCGGGGGATGGGGAAGTGCGGCACGAGCCCCGTGTTCGCCCAGCTCTCGCCGTCCGGGCCGACGAAGCGTCCCACCGAGATCTTGACCGCGTAGCCGTTCTTCAGCTTGCGGACCTCCTCGACGGTGCCCTTGCCGAAGGTGGACTCGCCCACCAGCAGGGCGTTGCCGTTGCCCCCGAGGGCCGCGGCGACCACCTCGGCGCCCGAGGCGGTGTCCCGGTCGATCAACACGACGACGGGGATCTCGACCTTGGGAGTGCCGCCGGTGGCGCGGCGTACGTCGTCCTTGCCGTCCCGACCGCGGATGGTGAGGATCGTCCGACCCTCCGCGAGGAAGCGGTCTGCCACCTGGAGCGATGCGTCGAGCAGGCCGCCCGGCGTGCCGCGGAGGTCGAAGATGAGCCCGCGCGACTTCTTGGCCTTCGCGCTGGCCAGGGCGGCGTCGAAGCTGGCGACGGTGTCCTTGGCGAAGTTCGAGACCCGAATGTAAGCCACGTTGCCGGGCAAGGTCTCGAGGTCGGAGAGCACCGAGGCGATGTGTACCTGGCCACGGGTGACGGGCACCGTCCACTCACGGGTGTCTCGCTGGACCAGGAGGTCCACCGTGGTGCCGGTCGCACCGCGGATCTTGTAGACGGCGTCCCGGAAGGACAGATCGCGCACCGACGTGCCGTCGATGGCGAGGATGCGATCTCCGGCCTCGAGACCGGCCGCCTCCGCGGGTCCGCCGGGGACGGGCTCACGGACCACGATCACATTCTCCATGTGCTCGATGACGATGCCGATGCCGCTCACCGAGCCCTTGACCCCGCGCTCCAGCTCCTCGAGCTCGCCGGGATCCAGCAGCACGTTGACCTTCTTCTTCTCCGTGTTGGTCGCGAGGCGGTCCAGCATGCCCTCGAGGGCGGCGGTCCACAGCTCGTCCTCGGTCACCCCTCGGTCCACGTAGGTGCTCTGCACGAGCTTCTTCACCTCGAGGAAGGTGTTCTTGGCGTTGGGGACCTTGGTCTTGGGCTCGGGATGGCCAGCGCGAGCGTAGGCCGGTGTGAACAGCAGGAAGGCGAGCAGGATGAGCGATGCGAGCTTGGTCTTCATGACTTGGTTCCTCCGTGCTCAGAGCACGTTCGCTTGGATGGAGATGAGGGTTCGGGCGTCGTAGTCGCGGATCTCCGCCGCGCTGGAGGGAGAGGGGGTCGAGTCGGTCTCGTCGGGGAGCGCGAGGTGGGTGAAGAAGAACCACATCGCGCCGGTGGCGAGCAGGACCGCCATCGGTTGATAGATGGGCACTCGGAGCTGGAGCAGGTCGAACAGGCGCCGCTTGGGCCGCGCCGCGTGGCGGACCTCCCGCTCGAGGTTGGCGAGCACCCGTGGGCCAGGCTCGTCTTCGAGCAGCGCCGCGATGCCGCCCAGGTCGGCGTCCAAGCGGCAATACTCGACCGCGCACGACGTGCAGCTCGAGAGGTGGCTCGCCACGGCGCGCGACGTCGTGCCGTTGGTCTCCCGATAGTGGTAGTCGATGAGGTGCTCGCGGCACTGGTCGCAGGTCAGGGTCATGATTCACTTCCTTGAAAGCGGAGTCGGACGGCGCGAATGGCGCCGTGCAGGCGAGACTTCACCGTGCCCTCCGGAACCGACTGGACCTCGGCGATCTCTCGGTAGGTGAGCCCGCCGATCGCCTTGAGGATGAGGGCGTCGCGGTCGTGGTCCTCGAGCTCTTCGAGGGCCACGTTGAGGGCGCTGCGCTCCGCCGCGTTCGCCTCGAAGGAGCCGTCCGCCTCGGTCTCGGCCCGGTCCTCGAGCTTCGCCCTGCGCCGCTCCGCGTCGCGCAGGGCGGTGAGGCCGCGGTTGCGGGCCGACTTGAACAGGAACCCCCCCAGCCGGCCCGGCTGAGGCTGGTAGCGGCTCGAGAGCACGGTCATGAAGACCTCTTGCAGGAGGTCCTCGGCGAGCGCCCGATCGTGCACCAGCCGCAGCAAGTACCCGAACAGACGCCGGTTGTAGCGCTCGTAGAGCACCTCGAAGGCGGTCACGTCCCCCGCCCGGGTCGCCCGGACCAGGTCTTCGTCCGTGCGCCCCATCACCGCAGGAACGCCCCAGGTCCCCAGATCGTTCGGGGGGGCGCCCTTTTTCTCGAGAGCGCCGGCCCGCTACTCCTTCGCGCCGACCTCGACCACCACCTCCTTCACCACCCGCGGGGTGGCGAGGACGGAGCCCTCCATCTTCATCATCTTGGCGAGGGGCGGCGGCATCAACCGCAGGCCAACCTGCGCGCGGACCTTGGCCGGGTCGCCCTTCAGGGCCACCGTCAGCACCTTCTGCTGGCCGCCCTGGATGCGGTTGTCGGCCTTCAGGCTGGCCGAGTAGGGGGGCAGGGCGGGCTTGCCCTCGGCGTCCACGTACTGCTTGTCGAGCATGGCCTTGGCCAGGGTGGCGGTGACGGTGCCGGCCTCGTCCAGCGCGTCCACCGAGATCCAGGCCAGGCGCCCGGGGAAGCCGGAGGGGAAGGCGTGCTGGCTCGTGTTGGCCACCGTCACCTCGACCGTGCCGGGGTCGAGCACCTTCACCTTCAGGTCCACCGCGGTGTCCATGAACTTGCCGAACGCCTCCGGAGCCTCCCAGGTGCCTCGGGGGCCCACGAAGCGGTGACTCCGGTGGGTCGTGCGCTGGGTGAGGTTCCCGGAGGGGCCCTCCACCTCGGGCATGTGGCAGCTGACGCACGTGGCGTCCTCGCCCGCCGCCGCCTCCATGCCGGTCGAGCACAGGGGGGTGCCGTTGGGGGTCTTGAGCTCGCTGTGGCAGGCGAGGCAGAGCGACTTGCCGTCGGCGATCGCGGGGAGGGCAGGGCCGCCCTGGTGGGGGCCGCTCTCCTTCGGGGTGTCGTGGGGGCCCCGGAAGGTGCCGGGGGCGGCGCGGACGAGGGCCTTGGCCCCCTTCGCGTCGGCCCGCACCGCGTCGAGCTGGTGGCACGCGGCGCAGGCCACCCCGGTCATGGCCGCCGGGCCGTCCGGCGCGTCCACCCCGCGGGGGCTGTGGCAGCCGGCGCAGGCGGTGGCGATCTGCAGGCCCTCCTTCCCGATCCTGACCTCACGGAAGGACGCGTAGAGCGCGTCCTTGGAGTGGTGGGCCATGGCGTGCATGCTCTGTTGCCACTCCTCGTAGACCGCCTGGTGGCAGGACTGGCAGGTGACGGGGACGTCGTCGTTCTGCCCCACCGGCGCCCCGGAGTCCTTCTTGCAGCCAGCCAGGGCCAGGGCCAGGGCCGGGGTGAGCCAGAACAGCCGCGCCGTCTTCATGGGGCATGCTCAGCACGAGGTCGCGCCCGCGGCAACCCCGTGTGCTGGCGTCCCTTTTCCACATGGGATAAGCCTCAGGGCGATGCGGGGAGGTCCGGGGTGGCTCGGGGCGATGTGCGCCCACCTGGCGATCGTCGCGCCCGCGTGGGCGGATGACGGGACCGTCACCGCCACCCTGGCCGAAGCAAGCGGGCCTGCGGCGGCGACGCCGGGGGACGAGGCGCTGGAGGAGGCGGTCCGGGCGGTCCCCGCCGCCGCCCCGCCGGTGTCGCCCATGCGCATCCGCGCCGACTCGCTCCTCGCCGACGGCGCCGACTGGCCGGCCGGAACGGTGGGGGGCCAGCTCGATCGCGACACCACCCTCGTGCCCTACGGCAAGGGCGCCCTCTTCGTCCCCGCCCTGACCAACCCCCTCGACGAGCCGCCGGTGACGGTGCTGCGGGGGGGGCAGCGGGTGGCCGAGGGCACGACCGGGGCGCGGATCATCCTCAGCCCCGGCACCTACGAGGTGCGGGTGGGCTCCGGCACGGTGGATCAGCGCCTGCGCTACCAGGCCTCGGTGGAGGAGGGCCACACCACCATCATCCCGGTGAGCTGGGCGGGGCTCGCGGTGCACGTGGTGGACGAGGCGTACAGCTCCCTGCGCGCGTCCTACGAGCTCATCCGGGTGGACGACCGCGAGTACATGGGCATCGGCTTCGGCACCGACGAGCAGGCGGGCGAGCCGGTGACCACCTGGGTCATGCGGCCGGGGCTCTACAAGCTGGTGCGCCTCGGCGACACCTACCGGGCCCGCCGCGACTTCGCGACGGTGCGCCTGGTCGAGGGGCACCACACCCACTTCCTGCTCGTGCTGAAGGCGGACTCGGGCGAGTTCGCGGGGGGCGGCGAGGTGCCGGAGGACGAGCTGTTCCGGGCGCGCGCGGGGTCCTTCGGGAGCCTGGTCTTCGGCGGCGACGTCACCTTCAACTCCCGCTCCGGGGTGCCGGGGCTCAACGACGGCCTCTACTTCGCGTTCCGCGGCTTCCTCGACGCGCGCGCCTCGCTCCAGATCGCGAAGCAACCCCTCTTGCTCCGGCTGCAGGTCGAGGAGGGGCAGAGCAAGGGGCCGAACCTCCCCTGGCAGAAGAGCCACGACCGCGTCGACCTCGACGCGCTCTACGTCTACCAGCTCAAGCGCGGCATCGGGCCCTACGTGCGGCTGGGGGCCGAGACCAACGTGCTCTCGGCTTCGAGGCCCTTCGACGAGCCCACCAACGTCGAGGTGGTGGACGCGGACGGCAACGTGATCCTCGCCTCGCGGAACCAGGAGAGCTTCGAGCTGTCCTCCAACTTCGGCCTCACCACGATCAAGGAGGGCGTGGGCATGAACGTCCGCGTCTTCAAGTCCCTGTTCGCCGAGACCAACGTCCGCGCGGGGGTCGGGGCCCGCCACCGCATCACCAACAACCTCTACGAGGCGCTGGACGTGGGCACGTCCACCACCACCTTCCGGCGCATCCCCTCCAGCCACCAGGTCGGGGTGGAGCTGACGGTGCTCGCGGTGGCCCGCCTCACCCGGTGGGTGCTGGTGAACCTCGAGCTGGACTCGCTGTTCCCCTTCGACAACATCAACAACACCGTCATCGAGCTCGAGGCCTCGGTGGCCCTGAAGCTCACCAGCTACGTCAGCGTGAACTACGTGGTCCGCTACCTGCGCGACCGGGCGATCTTCCTCGACAAGGACCGCTTCGAGCAGGACGTCCTGCTCCGGTTCTCACTGGAGATATTCTGATGCTGTCGCTCCAGGGGAAGCTGGTGGCGGCAGGGCTCGCCGAGGTCCGGCCGCGGCTCGCCGCGCCGCCGCCGGGCGAGGGGCCGGTGGACGTCGACCTGTCCGCGGTGGTGGAGATCGACAGCGCGGGGGTGGCGATGCTGGTGCTCGCGTCCCGGCGCTGGGCCGCCGCGGGCCGACCGCTCCGGCTCCAGGGCGCGCCCGACAAGGTGCAGCGCACCCTGGCCCTGTTCCCGAGCCTGGGCGAGGAGCTCCCGCCGGAGGCCGGCGACGCCCCGGGGGCGCTGGAGCGCCTGGGAGGCTCGGGCTTCAAGGTCTGGGAGATCCTCCTCACCTACCTCGTGCTCTGCGCGGACACCGCCTGGTTCACCGTCGGCGGTATACTCAAGCGAAAGGGCATCCGCTGGCGGGCGGTGGGCTACGAGATGAGCGAGATGGGCGCGAAGGCCCTGGGGGTGGTGGGGCTCATCGCGTTCCTGGTGGGCGGCACCATGGCGCTGCAGAGCGCGGTGCAGCTGCGGCAGTTCGGCGCCAACATCTTCGTGGTGGACCTCATCGGCATCTCGATGACCCGGGAGCTGGGCCCGCTCATGGCGGCCATCGTGGTGGCGGGCCGGAGCGGGTCGAGCGTGGCGGCCGAGATCGGCACCATGGTGATCACCGAGGAGATCGACGCCCTGAAGACCATGGGGCTGCACCCCACCCGGTTCCTCATCGTCCCCAAGTTCCTCGCCATCTCGATCACACAACCGCTCTTGACCGCGCTGGCCGATCTGTTCGGCATCGTGGGCGGGTTCCTGGTGGCGATCCTGTACCTCGAGGTGGGGCCCACCACCTTCATCGACCGGCTCCAGGAGTCCCTCTACGTGAAGGACCTCCTCACCGGGCTCATCAAGAGCGTGATCTTCGCCCAGCTCATCGTCACCGTCGGCGCGCTGTGCGGCCTCCGTACCAAGGGCGGCGCCGACGCGGTGGGGCGCAGCACCACCATCGCGGTGGTGGCGGGCATCTTCAGCGTCATCGTGGCCGACGCGGTGGCCAGCATGATCTTCTACTTCGGAGAGTGACGTGAGCGAGGCGTACACCATCGAAGTCGACGGCCTGGTGGCCAAGTACGGGGAGCGCACGATCCTGCACGGGGTCGATCTCAAGGTGCGCCCGGGCGAGGTGCGGGTGATCCTGGGCGGCTCCGGCTCGGGCAAGAGCACCCTGTTGAAGCACATCATCGGGCTGATGCGGCCGGCCGGAGGGCAGGTTCGCTTGCTCGGGGTGGATCTCGCCCAGGCGGACGAGCCCGAGAAGAACGCGGTGCTCGGGCACATCGGGATGCTCTTCCAGGGCGGGGCGCTGTTGAACTCCATGACCCTGCTCGAGAACGTGGAGCTGCCCCTGGTGGAGCGCACCGAGCTGCCGAAGGACGTCATCCGGGAGATGGCCCGGATGAAGCTCGCGATGCTCGGGCTCGAGCACGCCACCCACCTGTTCCCGCCCGAGCTGTCGGGCGGCATGAAGAAGCGGGCCGCCCTGGCCCGCGCGATGGCCCTGGATCCGGCGGTGCTCTTCTGTGACGAGCCCTCCGCCGGGCTCGATCCCATCACCGCCGCCGCGCTCGACGAGACCCTGCTGGGCCTTCGGGACCAGTTCGGGATGAGCGTGGTGGTGGTGACCCACGAGCTGGCGAGCGTCGAGACGATCTCGGACCGCGTGCTGATGCTCTACAAGGGGGAGGTGCTGGCCGACGGGCCGCTCCCCGACGTGAAGCGCACCGACCACCCCATGGTGCGGGCGTTCTTCGAGCGGCATGACGAGGCGGAGGTGACGGGACACACCTCCGTGTGGCAGGCCATGGGGGAGGGGAGGCCGGCGTGATCCTGACGAGAGCCGAGAAGGTGCGCCTGGGCGCGTTCCTGATGGTGGGCGCATCGGTGCTGTTCGGCAGCATCCTGGTGCTGGCCGGCCTCAAGCTGTGGGAGCGGCGCGACGTGTACTACGTCTCGTTCCACGAGAGCGTCACCGGGCTGGAGGCGAGCGCCGCCGTCCGCTACCAGGGGCTGCGGGTGGGCCGGGTGGAGGCCCTCGGCGTGGACCCCGAGGACCCGACCGCGATCCGCGCCACCCTCTCGCTCGAGTCGGGCACCGTGCTCTTCGAGGGCACCAAGGCGGTGCTCGACATGAGCGGGCTCACCGGCCTCAAGACGGTGAACCTCAGCCCGGGCAACCCGCAGCAACCCAGGTTGCAGGAGGGGGCCACCATCCCCGAGACCCCCTCCCTGGTCGGGCGCATCGGTGATCGGGCCGAGCTGATCTCCGAGCGCATCGAGCGGGTCACCGCCAACCTGATGATGTGGACGGGCCCCGAGAACCGGCAGCGGGTGGAGCGCTTCGTGGACACCACCGAGAAGCTCCTCTCCGACGTGGACGTGCTGGTGGTGGAGGCCAAGGACCCCCTGGTGGCCGCGCTCGAGGAGGTCACGCGCTCGGGGGCCGCGCTCCGGGAGACCTCGGGCGAGGTCACCCTGGCCCTGCGCGACGTGCGGGGCGAGCTCCGGGAGACGCTGGTGGCGGCCCGCTCCTCGCTGCAGGAGGTCCAGCGCATCCTGAAGGCGGTGGACAGCCAGGCGGTGGCCAACACCATCAAGAGCGCCGACTCGGCGCTGGCCGCCCTCGACGCCCGGCTCAACGACGCGGAGCTGCAGCAGACCCTCGACGATCTGCAGGTCGCGTTGACCAACGTGACCAAGCTGGTCCAGAACCTCGATCTCACGGTGCGCGCGAGCCGCGAGGACCTCGTCCTGAGCCTGAAGTACGTGCGGCAGGCCTCCGAGGACCTGCGCGAGTTCAGCCGCATCATCGCGCAGGACCCGTCGGTGCTCCTGCGCGGCACGGAGGTGCGCGAGTGAGGCGCCTGTTCATCGCCCTGGCCCTCGTGGGGGCCGCCGGGTGCCTGTCCGCCCGCACCACCCCGCGGAGCTACTACGTGCTCCACGGCGAGACCCGGGAGCCGGTGGCGGACGAGGCGCTGCTGAAGGGCCTGGTGCGGGTCCGCACCCTCGACACCGACGCGGTGTACGAGAAGTTCCAGATCGTGGTGCGGCAGAGCCCGTACCAGCTGCGCTACAGCGAGACCAACGTCTGGGCGGTGAAGCCGGACGAGCTGATGGCCGACCTCGTGGCCCAGGCCATGGACACCTCGCGGGTCTTCTCCGCGGTGACCCGGGAGCTGGCCGACAACCGGCCCGACTTCACCCTGTCGGGGAAGCTGCACGCGATCGAGGTCTACGACAGCGAGGACGTGTGGTTCGCCCACCTCCGGGTCAGCATGTACCTGACGCGCTTCCGGGACGGCGAGCGCATCTGGGCCATGGACTTCGACGAGCGCAAGCGGATCGTCACCGGCGACTTCGGGCACGCGGCGCGGGCGATCTCAGAGCTGTTGCAGACCATGTTGACGCAGGCGATCGGCGAGCTGGCCGGCCTGAAGGAGGCGGTGGGCGCCCCGGTGGAGGTGCTCCCGGAGCCGGCTGGTCCCGGCGAGGGCGACGAGCCGGTGGACGAGGACGCCCCGGTGATCATCCCGGACGCCACCCTGCGCAAGAAGAAGCCCGGGGGCGGCGACCCGTGAGGCGGGCCGCCCTCGCCCTCGCGCTCCTCGGCCTCCTCGGCTGCCACCACGGCAAGGCGGGCTACGCCTCGTTCCAGGACGTGCCCTACGACTACCCCGCGGGTCGCCTGGTCTGGTGCCCGCAGGCAGGCCTGCACGTCTACGTCGCCGAGCTCGGGCCGCGGGCGAGCGAGAAGCCGCCGCTGGTGCTCCTGCACCCGTGGGGTCTGTCGATGACGGTGTGGTCCGACATCGCCCCGCAGCTGGCCAGGGACCGGCGGGTGGTGCTGGTGGACCTCCCCGGGCACGGCAAGTCGGACAAGCTCCACACCCGCTACCCGATGAGCCGCATGGCCACCGCGGTGCTCGAGGCGATGGACGCGGTGGGGGTGGACCGCGCGGTGATCGGCGGGAACTCCCTCGGCGGCGCAACCTCGCTTGCGGTGGCGGAGCGCGCGCCGAACCGGGTGGCGGCGCTGATGCTCCTGGCCGCCCCGGGCGGGGGTCTGCTCCCCGAGCCAGCGCGGCATGCGGCGCGCACGATGGCCAACGAGCGGTGGCTCGAGTCGCTGTCCGACGAGGGCTGGTTCGTGGGGGTGGTGGCGGTCGAGCGCTCGCTGTCGCCCACCGCGGCCCGGATCCGGGACGACCTGGTGGCCCTGCGGCGCAGCCGCGAGTGGTCGGCGTGGTGTCGCGCCACCATCACCATCCTGCGCTCGGTGGCCGAGTACCAGCCGGCCCTGGAGCGCATCACCGCGCCTGCGTTGGTGGTGCACGGCACTGGTGATCTGCTGATCACCGAGGGCCTGAACTCCGCCCTGGCCGGGCGCCTCCCGCACGGCCGGCTCGCGGTGCTGGAGGGCTGCGGGCACCTGATGGAGGTCGAGTGCCCCGAGCCGCTGATGGCCGAGGTGGTGCCGTTCCTGGCCGAGGTCCGGTAGGGCGTCCCGGCGGTGCCCACAGGGTGATAACCCGCTGTTTTCACGCTGGAACTCCCCATCGGGCGCCGAGGAGCGTAGATTTACGCCCCGGGGTGAAGGAAACGGCCGGCTCGGGCCACTTACCCCAGACAGGGCTCCTGGAGGCTCCGCTCGCTCATGACCACTCCCCACGCCCCGACCCGCAACCTGCCCACCGGCGCCCGCGCGCTCCCTGCGCTCATCCTCTGCTGGGGCCTGGCGGTCCCGCTGGCCGGCTGTGGCCGCGACGGCGTCAACCTTGGCGACGGCGGCGCCTCGGAGGACTCGGGGCTGCTGGGCGACGCCGACCCCAACTTCGACTCGGGGCTGATCGACAGCGGCTTCGACGGCGGCTTCCCGCCCATCGACGCGGGCCCGGACGGCGGCGTGCCCGACGTCGGCATCCCGGATACCGGCATCCGCGACACCGGGTTCCCGGACACCGGGTTCCCGGACACCGGCATTCCAGACACCGGGTTCCCGGACACCGGGTTCCCGGACACCGGCATTCCTGACACCGGCATCCGCGACACCGGGTTCCCGGACACCGGCATTCCGGACACGGGCCTCCCCGACACCGGGTTCCCGGATGGCAGCCTCCCGGACACCGGCGTTCCGGACACCGGCGTTCCGGACTCCGGCTTCCCGGACGGCAGTCTCCCCGACACCGGCGTTCCGGACACCGGCTTCCCGGACTCCGGCTTCCCGGACGGTGGCTTCCCGGACGGCGGCATCCCCGACAGCGGCGTGGCGTGCCCGGCCGGCTGTGGGTTCCTGGACGACGACTGCAACGTGGGCGTCTGCGCCCCCGACGGCATCACCTGCGTGCGCGCCCCGCGCCCCTCCGGCACGCTGTGCGAGGACGGCAACCCCTGCACCCTCGGTGACCGCTGCCGGCTCGGCACCTGCCTCAGCGGCCCGCCGCTGGACTGCTCCGGCACCGGCGATCAGTGCAACGCGGGCGTCTGCGATCCGACCACCGGTACGTGCAGCACCGCGCAGGTCCCCGACGGCACCCCGTGCGAGGACAACCTGCCTTGCACCGACTCGATCTGTGTCGGCGGCGCGTGCGTGAGCCTGCCGCAACCCCCGCCGATGGGCGACACCTGCGCGGATCCCATCCCGGTGGCGATCACCCCTGGCAGCCAGGTGCAGTCGGGCGACACGACGTGCGCTCAGAACGACCTGTCGGGCCAGTGCGGCGGCGGCGGCGCGCCGGACATCATCTTCGACGCCACGGCGGGCGAGACCCGGCGATTGCGCATCGAGACGATCGGGCCCGGCACCATCTACGACACCGTGCTGTACGTGAACGACGCGCAGTGCGCGATGCCGACCGCCCAGGTGTGCGACGACGACAGCGGACAGGTCTTCTTCTCGCTCATCGACCAGGTGTTCACGCCGGGCGCGCGCTTCGTGGTGGTGGACGGCTTCGGCGCCTCCCGCGGGCCCTTCGATCTGCTGATCGAGACCGACCCCCACGACACCTGCGCCAACCCGTCGGTCCTCCCCATCCCGCCCGTCGGGAGCTCCATCGAGGTCATCGGCAACACCAGCGGCAACGCCAACGACTTCCAGGCCTCGTGCGCGGGCAGCGCGAACTCCCCGGACCAGGTGTGGACCTTCACCGTGAACCAGCCCACCGTGCTGCGCTTCGAGACGTTGGTGCCCAACTTCGGGAACCGCTACGACACCGCGCTGCACATCCGCACCGCGTGCGTGCCGGGCAACGTCGGCGTCATCGCGTGTGACGACGACTCCGGTGAGTTCACCCTCTCGAGGATCGAGCGGACCTTCGACCCCGGCACCTACTTCCTGATGGTCGACGGCTTCAGCAACAACTCGCAGGGCGAGTATCGGCTGCAGGTCACCCAGCCGACGCCGACGACCCCGGTGATCTTCCCCGCCACCGGCGACGCGCGGCAGCCGCTGGTCGGGCCCTTCACCACCGCGGGCGAGTTCGTGGAGGGCATCCGGGATCTCATGCTCAACTCGGTGAGCCGGATGGACGTGAACGTGCAGGTCCTCAACAGCCTCATGTGCAGCGCGGCCAGCTTCCGGGTGCGCGTGAACAACACCGAGGTGGGGACCTTCCTCGTCCAGCCCGGCGACACCACGGTGAGCCAGAGCTTCACCTTCCCACCCATCACCTCGACCACCGGGCGCTACAACATCCGCTACGAGCTGCGCTTCAGCGTGCAGCCGTCCTGCGGCTTCGTAGAGCTCCCGGACGACATCTCCACCGTGTCGGTGGGGCCCTGACCGATGGACCGGGCGCGCCTTTGGCAGTAGCCAGGGGCCATGCGCCCAAGCCTCGCCCTCTGCCTGGGACTCGTCGCCGCCTGCGGTGAGGGCACCCCGGCCGGGCCGCCCCCTTGCGGCTCCTTCGAGAATGGGCTCGTCACGTTGATCCCTGGGCCCGGCCAGGCCGGATACGACGAGGCCCTGGCCGACGCCGCTCGTAAGCACGATCGCCTCTTCGTCGCGCTCTTCTCGCGAGCCACCGGCCTCAACGCGGACTTCCAGGTCACCGACAACGACCCCGCGGCCCGGGCTCAGGTGACGCGCTTCGTGACCGAGGACGACGGCTGGGACTTCGAGGCGGCGGTCGGGGTCACGCCCGAGTCGCTCGGGGTGTGGCAGAAGTCGGCCGGGCTCTACGCCGGGGTGGGCGTCGCGGCCGACGCCTACCGCTACGGGGTGCTCCGGGACTCGGGGGCGGCGTGCGCGGAGGTCGCGGTGGCGCGGGCGCAGCTCGTCCGCGGCCTCGAGGGCGTGGATCTCGCGGCCCGCATCACCGGGGTGCCGGGGGTCAACGCGCGCTCCCTCGTCAACCTGGCCTTCCCTTCGCCCGGCTACCCGGAGCCCACCCCGCTCTTCGACGAGGCCGGCGACCCGCTCCCGGCGGAGAAGAACAACGGAGAGTGGCGCGCGGACGAGAGCGGCGAGCACCCCGAGTGGCGCTGGGAGGACTCCCTGTCGCGCGACATGCTCGTGGGGTGGGCCGCGGCCTACGCCGCGGCGTGGGAGGTGATCGCGGCCGACGACGAGATCCCGGCCGAGCTGAAGGGCCGCTTGCAACAGAACGCCGCCGCCACCGCGCGGGCGCTGATGAAGGTGGGGGAGAGCGGCTACGACCTCGAGATCCCCGACGCGGACGGGCGCCTCACCTTCCACGCCTACCTCAACGAGAACTCGGTGGACCGCCTCTACATCGAGGGGGCCGAGAACGGCTTCAACGCCACCATGGCCCTCGGGATCGTGGGGGCGATGGCCTACGTGGCCGAGGACCCCGACATCGACCGCTACGTGCACCAGACCCTGGTCGTCCAGCGGCAGCTCCCCAAGGTGGCGGCGGGCGAGATGCTGGTGAACTTCGGGGTGGCGTCCAACTTCTCGAACTTCAACATGGCCTTCACCGCGATGTGGCTGGCCCAGCGCTACATCGACAGCCCCGAGGCGGCTCCGTTCCTGCGCCTCGCACTCGAGACCGAGCTGTGGACCAAGGACGGGGCCGACCCGGATCGGCAGCCCCGCGACATGGCGCAGAGCTTCTTCGACGTGATCTACGCGGCGGGGAAGTCGGGGGCCACCGCGTGGGCGGCGGGCGAAGAACCGGTGCCGCAGGACGCCTTGCAGAGAGGCCTCGCGACCCTCCACGCCTACCCCGCTGCCCCCTACTTCGACCGCGAGGTGATCAACTGCGACGCGGCCGAGGTCGCGGCCCAGCGGTGCACGCTCCTCGACGGCACCGAGGTGGACCTGCTCGGGGACGCCGGCCGGAACGAGGCCGAGGTGGCGCGGCAGCTCATCCCGATGGCGGTGCGCCCGCCCAGCAACTATCACTGGCGGAGCGACCCCTATCGCTACAACGGGGGCGCGGACAGCGGGGCGCTCATGCCCGCGGTGGACTTCCGGATCGCCTACTGGCTGGGGCGCTTCGTCCGCGTGGCGGAGTAGGGCGCGCCTGGCGCGACCTCGCCCCGGCCGTGTAGGGTTGCGCCATGAGGCGGCTCCTCTTCGCTGTTTCGGCCCTGCTCGTGCTGGCGCCCGCGTCGTGGGCCCGGGCAGCCGACTTCTACCTGGATCCGGTGAACGGGAGCATGGCGAACGACGGGAGCAGGGCCCGGCCGTGGGGGACGCTGGCGGAGGTCGTGGCCGCGAACCTGATCGAGAGCCAGCGGTGGGCGAGCCTGCCGTACGCGCCGGGGGCGAGCCTGGTGCCGAAGAACGCGGGGGCGCCGGTGCAGGCCGGCGACACGTTGTGGCTGATGAGCGGCTACCACGGCGACGTCGACATCACCGGCTACTACAACGCCGCCGAGCTCACGATCGCGGCGGCGCCGGGCGAGACCCCGAGGCTCAGCCGCCTCCTCATCCGCGCGGGCAAGAACTGGAAGGTCGTGGACCTCTCCGTCAGCCCCGACTACGCGCCCACCTATCAGCGCCAGACGATGATCGCGGTGGAGTCCCACGGGTACCAGGGCCCGGTCTCGGACGTCACGATCGAGGGCTGCACGCTGATGTCGAAGGAGGACGTGTCGGCCTGGACGATGAGTGACTGGGACACGCTGAGCGCCAACGGCATCTCGGCCGGCGGCGACAACATCACCATCCGCAACAACCGGCTGAAGTACGTGAACTTCGGCATCAGCGTCACCGCGCGGGCCTCGCTCGTGGAGGGCAACGTCGTCGACTCCTTCTCCGGCGATGGCCTGCGGGGCCTCGGGGACGACACCGTGTTCCAGTACAACACGGTGAAGAACTGCTACGACGTGAACGAGAACCACGACGACGGGTTCCAGTCGTGGTCGGTCGGCGCGGGCGGCGTGGGCACCGGTGAGGTGAAGGGCATCGTGCTGCGCGGCAACGTGATCATCAACTACGAGGATCCGAACCAGCCGTTCCGCGGCACCCTGCAGGGGATCGGCTGCTTCGACGGCACGTACACGGACTGGGTGGTCGAGAACAACGTGATCATCACCGACCACTGGCACGGCATCACCTTCCTCGGCGCGAAGAACGTGCGCGTGGTGAACAACACCGTCCTCGATCCGAACACCGAGCGCCCCGGCCCTCCCTGGATCAGCATCGACGATCACAAGGACGGCACGCCCCCCGAGGGCTGCCTGGTCCGGAACAACCTCGTCACCGACCTGAACCTGGCCACAAGCGGCGTCACCGAGGATCACAACATGCTGATCACGGACGCCGCGGCGCTGTTCGTGGACGTGGCGGCCTATGACGTGCACCTGCTGGACGACGCGCCGGCCGTCGATCAGGGCTCCGCCGATCTGGCGCCGGCGACGGACCTCGAGGGCGTGCCGCGACCGCAGGGGGCCGGGGTCGACCTCGGCGCCTACGAGTGGCACGTCGACGTGGTGGACGGCGGCGTGGGCATCGACGGCGGCGAGGTCGCCGACACCGGCGCCGCCCTCGACGCAGGTGACGGTGGGGTGAGCATCCCCGACAGCGGCGTGGTCAGCGACGCGGGCAGCGGGGGTGACGTCGACGGCGGCAGCATCACCGACCCGGGGCTACAGGCCGACCCCGGCTGCGGTTGCCGGGAGACCTCGGGGGCCGACGGGGGCGCGGGCCTCGGTGCGCTGCTCGTGCTCGTGCTCGCGCGGCGTCGGCGCTCCTCGCGCTAGAGCGGCAGCACAGGGAGCAGCGCGCGCACCGCGTCCACCGTGTCCGCCTCCGACGCCGGCTTGTCGGGGCGGTGCTGCTTCACCCGCGCGAAGCGCAGGGCCATGCCGCCCGGGTAGTGCGGGCTGGCCTGCACGTCGCTCACCGCGATCTCCGCCACCAGCTCCGGACGCACGAAGACCACGTGGCCCTCACGGTGGGTCTCCAGCGCGAGGAGCGCCTCGGTCTGCCACTTCAGCATCGCGTCGGTGAGGCCCTTGAACGTCTTCCCCAACATCAAGAACTGCCCCGACGCAGGATCCCTTGCGCCGAGGTGCAGGTTGGAGAGCCAGCCCTTCCGCCGGCCGCTCCCCCACTCCGCGGCGAGGATCACCAGGTCGAAGGTGTGGGCCTGCTTGAGCTTGAGCCAGCCCGCGCCGCGGCTCCCCGCCTCGTAGGGGGTGTCGAGGGCCTTGGCCATCGCCCCCTCGTGGCCGCGCTCGAACGCGCTGGCGAGGAAGCGGGCCGCGGCCTGGGGGTCCTCGGTGATCAGGCGAGGCACCCGCGCCGACTCCGGGGTGGCGCTGGCCAGGGCCTGGTGGCGCGCCTCGGTCGGCTGGTCGATGAGGCTCTCGTCGTCGAGGTAGAGGCAGTCGAAGAAGAAGGACGAGAGCGGCAGGCTGGCCTGCATCTCGGCCACGTCGAGCTTTCGGCCGAAGCGCCGCATGGTGACCTGGAAGGGGAGGGGGGCGCCGCCCGGCCCGAGGGCGATGGTCTCGCCGTCGAGGATGAGCGACCGCGCGGGCAGCCCCCGCGCCAGGGCCACGAGCTCGGGGACCGCCGCGGTCACGTCGTTCAGGTTGCGGGTGAAGACCCGGACCTCGTCGCCCGACTTGTGGACCTGCACCCGGGCCCCGTCGAGCTTCAGCTCCAGGGCGCAGCGGTGGAGGCGGGCGAGGGCGTCGTCGACGCCCTCCGCGGTCTGGGCGAGCATCGGCTGGACGGGCGAGAACACCGTGAGCTGGAAGCGGGCCAGGCCGGCCTCGCCCTCCTGCAAGGCAGCCTGCGCGACGAGCCCGAGGTCGGCCGCGAGCATCTGGGCCCGGCGCACCGCCCCGGCCGGCGCCGAGGCGGCCTCGGCGATCGCCTCCAGCATCAGCCCCTCGAGCGCCCCGTGCCGGAGCTCGCCCACCACCAGGTGGCGCAGGAAGTCCTGCTCGGCGCGGGTGGCGCGGGCCAGCAGGTGGAGGAAGGCCTCCTCCTTGCGCCGGCCCGAGCCGGGGCCGGAGTCGGTCGCGATGCGGCTGAAGAGCTCGTCGACCTCGACGAGGGTCAGGGTGGCCGCGCCGGCAGGGGGGATCTCCAGGGTGGCGAAGACCTTGGCGTAGCCCAGGCCGATCTTCCCCTGGGGGAGGGTGCCGGCCAGGTAGCGGGCCCCGAGCGCTGTCTCAGCTCCGCGCAGTCGGCTCAGTGTGGCGGCGAGGGCGGCGATCTTCTCCTTCTTGCGTCGGGTGTCCCCCACCCTCTGCGAGGTCGCCACCAGATCGGCAAGGCGCATCGGCTCGGTCACCAAATAGCTCTATCCGGGCTGAACCCCTGCGGCAAACCGCCGAACTTCACGGACATGCGGAGTCCGTCGTGAGGCCCCACCCGCCCCATCCTGGCCGCTCGGGCACCGCCGTACCGGTGCTGGATCCCCTCGCTCGGGGGTCGATGAACCGGGTCATGGCCGTGGCCGCGCGCATCAAGGAAGGCGTGAGCCCCCCTCCGCCGTTGGTAGGGATAGAGGACGACGAAATGACCGGACCCATCATCGCCTTCGCCGCCACCGACCGCGGGCTCCGCCGCGAGAACAACGAGGACGCGTACCTGATCGACGCGGGCCTCGGGCTGTACGTCGTCGCAGACGGGATGGGCGGGGCGCGCGGGGGCGAGGTGGCCTCCCAGATGGCGGTGCGCTGCATGCGCGACGCGCTGCAGGCCGAGGTGGAGCGCTGCGGCGATGTGTCCGCGGACACACAGGCCGAAGCGCACCCCCTGTACCGCGGGGTGGCCAGGGCGGTCGCCCACGCCAACGCGTCCATCTATCGCCGCGCGGACCACGAGCCCAACCTGATGGGGATGGGCACCACCCTCACCGGGCTCGCGTTCGCGGCCGGCCAGGCCTTCCTCGCCCACGTCGGTGACAGCCGGGCCTATCGGATCCGCGGCCGCACCATCGAGCAGGTCTCCGACGACCACACCTACGCCCAGGAGCTGGTGCGCGCCGGCTCCCTCGGCCCCGAGGAGGCCCGCCACCTGCCCTACCGGCACGTGCTCTCGCGGGCGGTGGGGGTCGAGCCCGACGTCAACGTCGACGTCCGCGCCATGCGCACCCGGCCCGGCGACGTCTTCGTGCTCTGCTCGGACGGCCTCGCCAACGTGGTGACCGAGATCGAGATCCGGGACGCCGTCCTCGACACCTTCCTGCGGAGCGCGCCGGATCGCCTGGTCCGCCTGGCCAACCAGCGCGGCGGCCCCGACAACATCACGGTGGTCGTGGTCTGCGTGAACGACGAAGGCGCCAACGACGACGGCGACGGTCAGGACCGCCGCTCGGCGTAGGCCTCCCGCTCGACTTGGGGTTATCTTCGGCCTCGTGCTGCGAGGCGCCCCCTTCGCCGCAGGGCTGCTCACCGCCCTGCTCGCCGCCGCCTGTGGCGGTCCCCTGGACCGCAAGGACGGCGCGCTGCGCATCCAGATGACCGGGGTCCCCGACGAGGTGGACGCCCTCGAGCTCACCCTGCACGCGGGGGCGCGCGAGTTCACCCTGACCCGCGCCCGGCCCGCCAACGATCTGGTGGACGACTTCAGCGCGGTGCCGGCGGGGCAGTGGACCCTGGACCTCACCCTCCTCGCCGCGACCACCCCGGTCGCGCGCCTCGAGGGCTACCCGGTGGAGGTGGTGCAGGATCGCGTGCAGGAGATCCTGACCCCCTTCGGGGATGGCCCGATGCTGCAAGTCGACCTGCGCACCGGCGCCGCCCACCCGGTGTGGGCCGGTCCGATCTTCGTCGAGGTGCGGGACCGCACCGAGGTGCCCCCTGCCGAGCTCGTCCTGAGCGTGCACGTCGACGGGGTGGCGCAGCCCGCGCCGCCTCCCGCCGACGGCTCCTGGGTCATCCAGGTGGACCCGGCGCCCTTCGCGGGGGCCCGCACCGAGCCGGTGATCATCGAGGTCGAGGGCTGCTACCAGGGCCTCATCGCGGCCTGCTCGGTGGGCCAGGTGGCGGTGGAGGTGCACCGCCGGGTGTGGGGCGTCGAGCTGGGCGTGCGCCCGGCCGGGGCGCCGCTCTTGCTCGAGCCGGAGGGCTGGCTGGTGGTGGGCGACGAGCAGGGCAACCTGCACGTGGTGGACACCGAGACCGGGGTCCCGGTGCAAGCGCCCTTGACGCTGGGGGGCGAGCTCTTCGGGCCCGCGGTCCGGGCCGGCGCGATGGTGGCGATCACCGATCGCGTGGGCGCGGTGCACGGCCTCGAGCTCGGCGCGGGCGGGCTCACCGCGCGCTGGCGCCACCCCCTGTCACCGCGCCCCACCGCGGTGGCCTCGGACGGGGCCCGCTTCTACGTGGGGGACGGGGCGCGCCTGTTGGCCCTCGCCCCCGCCGACGGCCAGGAGTCCGTCCTCGCCACCCTGTCCGCGCC
Source organism: Deltaproteobacteria bacterium (assembly GCA_020632995.1). Classification (GTDB taxonomy): domain Bacteria; phylum Myxococcota; class Kuafuiibacteriia; order Kuafuiibacteriales; family Kuafuiibacteriaceae; genus JACKEN01. Next base: position 413,472 of record JACKEN010000002.1, read on the forward strand.
GCTTCACGCCGCGCCCCTGGCCGACGACTCGGGCACGGTGGCGGCGGACCTGCTCGGGCAGGTGGTGTCCCTCGATACGCAAGACAACCTGCGCTTCCGGGTCGAGCTCGGCGGCGCGGTCTACGCCACACCGGCGCGAGACGCGGGCCGGGTGCGGGTCGCGACGGGGGAGGGGGTCCTCATCACCTTGGGGCCCGCGGGGGGTGAGGCGCTGGAGCCGGTGGCGCTCGGGGCCCCGGTGGGCTTCGCCCCGGTGCGGGTGGCCTCGGGCTGGGCGGTGGCGGCCGGGCGCAGCGTGAAGTTCATCGACGTCGGCGGGGTGCACGACGTGCCCCTCGGCGAGCGGGTCATGGGCGCGCCGGCCCCGTGGCCGGACGGCGAGGGGGTGGTGGTGGGCCTGTACAACGGCCGGGTGGTGGTGGTGCGGCCGGACGGCGCGAAGACCCTGGGGCGGCTCGAGGGGCTGGCCCTGTCGCCCGTCACCCGGACCGGGCCGCCGCGGGCCTTCCTCGGGAGCTCCGCCGGGGCGCTCCAGGCGCTGCGGGCCGAGGAGGGATTCTGATGCGCGGTCGCCAAACCTCCGCCCTCGCTTGTAGGCGGGTCATGATGGCGGCGCTGGTGGTGGAGGGGCTCCTGTTGGCCCTGCCGGCCCAGGCGGACCTGGCGGTGAGCCTGGCCCTGCCGGATCCGGCCGCCCTGGCCCCGCGCACCGCCACCGTGAGCGCCGAGATCACCGGGGACGACCCGGTCCTCGACTACGCGTGGGAGGGCCTCGACGCGTGGCCGCCCTGCCAGGCCGCCCGCTGCCCGCTCGCCCTGCCCCTGGCCGGGTGTCGGCACGTGGCGGTGGAGGTCACCGGCCTGTCGGGGGCGACCGCGCGGGCCGAGGGGCACGCCTGCGCGGCGGACGAGGCCGGCCTGGCCCCCACCGCGCGGGTCCGGGTGGCGAGCGGGCCCGAGGGGCCGCGGGTGGGCCGCGAGGTGGTGGCGGGCGCCGCCGCCGTCCGGCTCCAGCGCCTCTTCGTGGACGGGGCCGAGGTGCTCGAGAGCCAGGCCCTGCTCCCGCAGGACGAAGGCTGCCACGCCCTCGATCTGTTGGTGGTCGACGCGGCCGGCCGCACCGGCGAGGACCACCAGCTCTTCTGCGCCTCCGACGTCGCGCCCCGGGCTCGCCTCTTCGCGGATCCGGGCGGGCGCGTGCAGGCTGCCTTGCAGGCTCTGTGCGGCGATCACCGGCATCCGCTCGGGTTGGCGCTGACCCGGGTGGAGGGCGCGATGGTCCCCGACCAGGGGTGCGGCGCGTTCGCCGAGACCCCGTGGGCCTTCACCCGGCTGACCGAGGTGGTGGAGGACACCCGGGGGGTGCGCTCCACCGCCAGCCTCTTCGTCGGTCGGGTCCCCGCCGAGGGCCCCCGCACGGTGCCGTGGGCGGTGGTGCCGAGCACGGTGGGCCTCGGCGCCAACGCGGGCGAGGTCGTGGGGGGCGAGGCGCCGTTCGCGCTGAGCGGGTGGCTGGAGTCCGAGCAGCTCGGGCGCGCCGACATCACGGTGACCCCGGGGGCGGAGCGCAACTTCTCCTTCGTGGTGCCGGACTTCGGGCTCGAGGACACCGCCTACACCCTGCACCTGGTGGCGCGCGACGCCCGCGGGGCCAGCACCGAGACCGTCTTCGCGGTCGAGATCCTGCCGCCGGGGCTCGACGCCGGAGTGTACGACGGCGGGGGGCCCATCGTGGCGCAGAGCGACTCCGCGGCCTGTACAGCCTTCGGGGCCGAGGGCGCGGCGCCGCTCGCGCTGTTGCTGATCGCCTTGCCGTGGCTGGGCCGGAGGAGGCGCGTGTGCTCCTGACCGAAGACCGGGCCCTCCTCGACGGCTTCCGTCGGGGCGACAAGGCCGCGCTGTTGGCGGTCTACCAGCACTACGTGGCCGACGTGACCCGCTTCCTCACCCGCGGCTTCACCTTCGAGTCCCAGGGGCGCAGCTCGGCGTTCCGGGGCTTCAGCGGGGGCTACGAGGTGGAGGCGGCGGTGCAAGAGGTCTTTCGCCGCGCGTTCGAGGAGAAGGCGCGGCTCGCCTACGACGGCCTGCGCCCCTATCGCCCGTACCTGCTGCGCATCGCGCGCAACGCGGTGCTGAACGACCTCAAGGCCAAGCAGCCGATCCTGTTCCGTTATCGGCAGGGGCGGCCGGTGGTGCTCGACACCCCGACCGAGGCGGAGCGGGCCCTCGAGGAGACGCCGGTGGCGGAGCGCTCCCAGGATCAGCTCCTCGAGGCCCAGGAGGTGGCGAAGCTGGTGGCGTCCTTCAAGGCCGGCCTCGACGAGCGGGAGCAAGGCGTCTTTCGCCAGCGCTTCGAGGGCGGGCTGTCGGCCGAGAAGGCGGCCCAGGCCTTGGGGCTGACCCGGTCCCAGATCCGCACCACCGAGGACAAGCTCCGGGCGCGCTTTCTGGCCCACATGCAGGCCAGCGGCTACCTGGAGCACTACGGCCGCGCCGGGGTCGGTGCGGCGGGGGCGATGGCCGCGGTGGCGCTGCTGCTCGGCTGGGGGATGACATGAGCGCGGTGACGGCGAAAGACGACAAGCTCCTCGAAGCGCGCTTCACGCGCCCCCTCAGCCCCCGGGAGGAGGCGCGCCTCGAGCGCGCCCTGGCCAGCTCGCCCGAGCTGGCCGAGCGCTATCGGCGTCTGCAGCTGGCGGAGCGGGTGGTGGCCCACGGCCCCGAGGCGGGGCTCGAGCAACCCTCGCCGTTCGAGGTCGAGCGGGGGGCCCGGGCCCTGGGGCTCCTGGACCCGCCCCCGCGCCGCAGGATGGCGTGGACCCCGTGGGTGCTCGGGGCCACCTTCGCGATGGCGGCGGGGCTGGCCACCCTGGTGGTGGCACCGGTGGGCATGCAAGAGGTCCTGCAGGAGCGCGGGGGCGCGGTGAGCGGGGTCTCCTTCGCGGCCTACGCGGTGGCGCCCGAGGGCGGCTTCTCGGAGCTGGTCGAGGGTGCACGCCTGACCCCCGAGCACCGGCTGAAGCTCCGGCTCTCGTTCCAGGGGCCGGCCACCCCGCTCGACGCGGTGTGGGTGGCCCTGGTGCCCACGTCGGGGGCGCCGCGGGTGGAGCGCCTGGCCGCGCCGGAGGGCAACCTGGCCGCGGTGCCGGGGGTGGTGGGGCTGTTCGGGCTCCCGGCCGGTCCGGTGGCGGTCTACGTGCTCGCCGCGGCCCGCGGGGCGAGCCCGGGTGAGATCTCGGCCGCGGTGGCGGGGCGTCCCGCGCCAGAGGCTTTGGCGACGGACCCGCGGTGGAGTGGGGTCCTGCGCACCGACGTGGTCCTCTCGGAGGAGCCCGCGCGGTGAGCCTCGCCTTCACCGTGGCGGCCCTCGTGGCCGCCCAGGCGCCCGCCCCGCCCGCGTTCCGCGCCGCGCTGGTGGTGGGCGTCAACGAGGCCTTCGACGACTCGCAGGCCGCCTTGCGCTATGCGGACGACGACGCCGCGCGCTACGCCGAGCTCCTCGGCCCCCAGGTGGAGCACCTGGAGCTGTTGACGGTGCTGGACCCCGAGAGCCAGGAGCTCTTCCCCCAGGCCGCGAAGCAGGCCCGCCTGCCGGACGCGGCGGGGCTCGACCAGGCCCTGGAGCGGCTCAAGGCGTTGGCCGACGGGGCCCGGGCGCTGGGGCGCAGGACCGAGCTCTACTTCGTGTACGTCGGCCACGGCCGAGTCCGGGGCGGGGAGGGGGAGGTGCGCCTGTTGGGGGGCGCGCTGAGCCGCAGCCGGCTCACCACCGCGGTGCTCGAGGATCGCCACTTCGATCGCAAGCACCTGATGGTGGACGCGTGCAGCGCCTACCTCTTGGTGAACGCTCGCGGCGAGTCGGACGAGGAGGTGGACGCGGCGTTCGAGCGCTTCCTCGAGGGCCAGACCCTGGACCGCTTCCCCGACGTGGGGGCGGTGCTCGCGACCTCCGGGGCCGGGCCCACCCACGAGTGGTCGCGCTACCAGGGCGGGGTGTTCAGCCACGAGCTCAGGAGCGCCCTCACCGGGGCGGCCGACGCGGACGACGACGGCAAGGTAGCTTACGGTGAGGTCGAGGCCTTCCTCGCCTCCGCCAACCTCCAGGTGCCCGCGCTGAAGGGGCGGCCCAAGGTCTTCGTGCGGGCGCCGCGCATCGAGCAGGCGGCGGCCCTGGTGGAGCTGGACCAGGATCTGCCCGCGCTGGAGCTCCCGGCCGAGCTGGCCGGGCACTACGTGCTCGAGGACGCCCGGGGCCTGCGCTACGCGGAGCTCCACAAGGAGGCGGGCTTCGTGATGGCGCTGCGCCTCCAGCCCGAGCGGGCCTACGCGCTGCTGACCTCGGACGGGGACGAGCTCCTCCGGATCCCGGCGCCCTCGGGGGTGACGAAGCTCCGGCTCCCGCTCGAGCCGGTGCCCGCGCGCGGGTGGGACCGGGGCGGTGTCGCGCTCCCGGGTGAGGTCAAGGACGCCCCGCCCGGCGCCTTCGACGCACCCTACGGCCCCCGCTTCATGGCCGGCTTCTGGGCGAGGCTGCGGGCGGAGTCCGCCGCGCAAGGTGAGTTGACGGTGGTGACCCCCCAGCGGAGCTACGCTCGGCCGGTGCTGGGCTACGTCGCGCTGGGGGTCGGCGGAGTGGCGGCGGGGCTGGCGGCCTGGCAGGCGAGCGTGGCCTCGAGTCGCTACGACGCCTACCTCGTCACCTACAGCGCGTCCGAGAAGCGCCAGCTCGAGGGTGAGGTGAAGGACGCGCGCCTCCGCGCCGGCTCGCTCGGCGCCGCGGCCGGGGTGGCGGTGGCGACGGGGGTGAGCCTGCTGTTGTGGGAGTGGCTGTCGTCGACCGAGCAGTAGGCAGGAGCGCCACGTCGGACTATGGGGGAGGACGTGGAGCCAAAGACAGAGTGGGTGGATGCGACGGTCGGCCAGGGCGCGCTCGGGCCGCGTTGGGTCGTGGTCGCCGAGGCGTTCGCGCCCCGGCTGACGACCCGACACGAGCGCATCTTCGAGTTGGGTGTGGGTCCCACCATGTCGGGCGAGGAGGTCTTCACCAACGACATCCCGAACGTCGTGGTGCCGGAGTTCCTCGGGGAGGACGGGCTCGTCGCGGTCGGCACCCAGGTGTCGGCGGGTGATCTCCTCGTCGGCCGGGTGATCTTCGGCGCGGCGGCGGGCGAGGCTCCGGCCGCCCGCGATGTCTCGCTTCGCCTGCCGCCGTGGCATGAGGGCGAGGTCGTGATCTCGGAGTTCATCGCGCCGGAGAAGCGTGAGCGTGCCCGCGCGCGCGTCGTCGTGCGGTGGGAGCGTCGGCTCGCGGTGGGCGACGAGCTCGAGCTCGAGGACGGCCGCGTGGTCACCGTCTGTGACATCCGGCCGCTGAACACGGACCTGCTCTTCCATGAGGCCAGCCCGTCGCTTCGCGTGAAGAAGCACCGGTCGGCCAAGGACGTCCTCGCCGCTCGCTCCACCGGGCCCTGCTCCCTGATCACGCAGCAACCGCCCGGGGGACGCGAGTCACTCGGCGGCCAGCACGTCTCGGCGCTTCAGGCACGCGCCCTGATCTCCGCTGGCGGACCATGGGTCGTAGGCGAGATGTTGACGATGAAGGCCGACGCCGTGGCTGCTCGGGCCGGCGTATTTCAGGCGCTCCTTCGGCGTGAGGCTCCTGGACGGTACGGTCCCGTCGTCAGCGTCGAGGCCACCAACACCATCCGTGCGGCGATCAGCGCGGTGGGTTTCGACCTCGACTGGTCGGGCGGCCGAGTGACGGCGCGGCGGATGAGCGCCGACGAGGTTCGGGCGCGGTCAAACGGGGTCGTGCGGACGCCCGAGACCATCGACCCCAGGACCTTCCGCGGCCAGCCGAACGGGCTGTTTTGCGAGCGGATCTTCGGGCCGATCTCGAGCAACGCCTGCGCCTGCGGGCAGTACACGCAAATGCTGCATCCCGGAGCGGTCTGCGAGGCGTGTGGCGTGATGGTCGTCGCCTCGAGCGTGCGCCGTGAGCGCTTCGGTCACATCGAGCTCCCGGTGCCCATACCGCACCCCTGGTACCTCGCCGACGTCGCCGCCCTGCTCGGCGTCGACGCCGAGGAGGTGCTGCGCATGCCTTCGGCCACGCTGGAGAGCGAGCTGGCGCGCACCGGGGAGCAAGCGGTCTTGCTCGACGCGCTGCCGGTGCTGCCGCCCGACCTCAGGCCGATCGTCCCGCTCGATGGCGGCCGCCTCGCGACCTCCGACCTCAACGAGCTCTATCGCCGCGTCGTGAATACCAGCATTCGACTGGGGAGGCTGATGGAGCTGCAGGCCCCGACCATGATCGTCGAGAACGAGCGGGTCCTGCTCTTCCGCGAGATCGCGCGGTTGTTCTCGAACGAACACCTTCCCCGGCGCGAGCGGCTCGAGGGTCCGAACCACGTCGCGTTGATGTCGCTGGTCGGGGTCGTGGGTGGTAGACGCGAGCGCGGCTTCTACGCGAAGAACGTCGACTTCAGCGGTGTTGCGACCCTCGTGGTCGACCCGACCCTCGACGAGGGAACGTGCCGCGTCTCCGAGCGCATGGCCAAGGAGCTCTTCAAGCCCTTCGTGTTCGGCCAGCTCCAGGCCGAGGGTCACGAGACGACGATCCAGAGCGCGTGGCGGGGGGTCGATGAAGGCCGGCCGGCCCCCCTCGGGGCGATCGTGACGGTGAGTCGTGACCGCCCGGTGGTCCTCCTGGCGAACGATCGCCTCGTGAGCCGCCGCATCCGGCTCTGGGACCATGACGCGATCGCGCTCGATCCCAAGACCGCCGAGGCGCTCGGCGCGCCATGCGAGGTCGTCCTGCATGTCCCGTTGACCGACGAGGCCCGGGCGGAGTGCGCGGCCTGGCAGGCGCCGCGGTCGCTGGACGCGGAGCCCGCTCGTGGCGGTTGGTTCACGGCGATGATGAGCGGCGGCGACATCCCGAGCGCGCTGAAGAGGGCCGCGCACGAGACGGAGATCGACACGCTGGACGACGACCTGACGCGGCTCGCGCTTGGCTTTGCGCCGCACCTGTAGCGGCCGGCAGCGCCTGCTCAGCCGCGCCGCTTGCCGGGCAGGCCCGAGAGGATCGACGCCAACGAGACGCTCCCCTCTCGGCGCTGCTCGCCGATCCGCGGCGCCCGCTTCAGCTCCTCGTGCCCGGTGGTCAGGGCGGCGGCGGCTTTGCGCGCGTCGCCAGCCCGCACGTCACCGCGCAGCGCCAGCCGCTCGAGGGCGGCGGTGGCCTCGCTCGCGCGCTCCATGAGGGCGAGGCCGAGCGCTCGCTCGCCGAGGCCCTCCCCGACGTACAGCGCGAACGCCAACAGCTCTCGGACCGCGGTTGGCAGGTCGTCTTGCTCGAAGTAGCGCGAGAGGTGCTCGGAGACGCGGTCGAGGCCACCCGGGAGGACCGCGACGCCCCCGTCGGGCGTCTCCGTCAGGGCGTGCATCGCGGTCTGTACGAGGGGGTGGATGGGGCGGGCCACGGCCTCAGCTCGCCTCGACGAAGGTGTTGATGTCGTCGAGGGCATCCTCGACGTCGCCCCCGATCTCGGGGTCGTCGGCGAGCTTCGTGAGCGCGCCGTGGAGGGCCTGCCCGAGCGCGCCGTGGATCCTCGCGAGGTGTGCCGCGGAGGTGGCGACGGCCTTGCGCACCCACTTGTCCTCATGCCCGGCGACCTTCAGGCAGAGGCCCTCCACCCACGCCCGGTCGTCTGACTCGAGCGCGGCCCCGATGAGGGCGGTCACGATACGATCTCGATCTTTGGAGGCGACATGCGCCTCCGTCTCGGCCTTGGAGACGAAGCGCGGCTGCTCGTAGGCGTCACTCATCACGGTGACCTCACCAGACCGGGCGGGGCCCGTCTACAGGATCTTGCCGCGGCCGTTGACGAGGCCAGCGTTGCGCAAGGCGTTCTGCATCTGCGAGGTCAGGTCGCCCCAGCTGCGCACGTGGCCGTGGAACTTGCCCGGGAGGTGCTCGTCCAGGACCACGAACTCGCCGGTCGCCTTGTCCACGCCGATCCGGCGGGTGGAGGTGTCCTTGACCTGGACCGAGTTGTCGAGCGCGGCCTGGCCGTTCTCGGGCGCCTTGCTCGCGCGGCCGCGGTCCACCGAGCCGTGCTTCGGGTTGTTCTCGAAGACGCCGTTCGGGCCACCCTCCGGCGCCCCGCCGCCCCCCGCGTTCTCCGCCGTCGCCATCTGGCTGATCGCGTTGCTCAGGTTGTTGGCGTGGATCACCGACCCCGCCGCCGCCACGCCGACCTGGGCCACGCCCGCGGCGGTCAGGGGCACACCGGGGATCGCGCCCACGCCGGTGGCGCTCAGGGTCGCGCCACCGCCCATCTCGGCGAGGCCGGTCGCGCCGACGAACGCATCACCCGCGAGCCCCGCGGTGGCGCCGAGGGCCATGCAGACCGCGCGCGTCCGGTCGTTCCGGTAGGGCGCGGGCACGTCCACCGACGTGAGGCCGCTGGTGATCCCCGCCGCGCAGTCCGTGCTCTGCTCGAGGAAGGAGTTGAAGCCATCTTGCAGCCGGCCCAAGAAGCCCCGGTCACGAGTCTGGTTGGTTTGACCGGAGCCCAGCGCTCCAACGCCGATTTCTGCCATCGGCGGTGGTTATCGGGCGCGGGCCCGGCGTGTTTCTCGAAATCGTGAGTAGTTACAGGTGCGTATGGGGCCTACACGGTTACCGCGGGCCGGAGTGGAGGTGATCGCCAAACGTGAAGACCAGGCTGTAGGGCCACCATGCTTCGACGGTTCTCTGCCTCACTCATCGCGACCGCGGCGCTCGCCGCCGTCCCTCGCCCCGCCGCCGCGTGCGGCGGGTTCTTCTGCAGCCAGGTCCCCGTGCTCCAGACCGCCGAGCGGGTGGTGTTCGAGATCGACGGCGACGTGATCACCGCCTACATCCAGCTCCAGTACTCCGGCACGGACCCCAACTTCGCGTGGGTGGTCCCGGTGCCCGAGGTGCCGGAGGTCGAGGTCGGGGTGGGCGCGCGCATGTTCGACGTGCTGGAGGCGCAGACGCGGCCGGTGTTCGTGGGTCAGGCAGTCCCGACTGCGGCGCTGGACATCGGGACAGGCTGCGACGGCGGCCTGTTCGGCCCCTCGCCACCGCCACCCAGCTTGATGGTGCGGGCGGTGCCCCTGCCGGAGGTGGACGTGTGGGCCAAGGCCACGGTGGGCCCCTTCGAGTACGCGGTGATCAGCGCGGCGCGGGCCGAGGACCTCAACAACTGGCTGGCCATCAACGGGTACCAGGTGCAGCCGGGCTCCGACGCGATCGTGCAGGCGTACCTGGACGAGGGGATGAAGCTCCTGGGGCTCAAGCTGGCTCCGGATGCGGGCGCGGCGCAGGTCGAGCCGATCAAGCTCACCTATCGGGACAGCGCGGGCTGCGCCACCATCCCGATCCGCCTCACCTCGATCGCCGCGATGCCCAACATGGAGATCGTCACCTGGGTGTTCGGCCCGCACCGGGTGGCGCCCGAGAACTTCGGGATGGTGACGGTCGACGCCTCGCTCGTCTGGTCGGAGGCGGACTATCTGCCGAGGTTGGCGGAGGCGGTGGACGGCCAGAGCTCGGGCCGCGGCTTCGTCACCGAGCTGGCCGGGCCCACCGCCGACCTGTCGGCCCGGGGCGATGCGGCGCTCGAGGGGCTCCTGTCGCGCCACCAGTACGTCACCCGGCTGCGCACGATGATCGACCCGACGGAGATGACCGAAGACCCCGCCTTCACCCTGGCTCCGGAGCTGCCCGACGTCTCCAACGAGGTGGTGCTGGGGGGCGCCACGTTCAACGTGAGCTCCGGGATGATGTTCGGCGTGCTCCTGTTGGGGCTCGGCCTGCGGAGGGCGCGTCGATGAGGTACGGCGGCTTCGTGGTGGTCCTCGCCCTGGCTGGGTGCGGCGGCGACGGGCCGGTGCTGTCCGACCTGCGCCTGAGCAGCGAGTCCGCGACGGTCGGGCGGGAGGTGGTGGCCCTCGCCCACCTCTTCGACCCGGCCGGTGACCTCGAGCAAGGCAGGTTGCACATATGGGTGGACGAGGAGGACGGAGACGCGAGCCTCGAGGGTGAGGCGCCGGTGGTGGACTTCGCGCCCGGTCAGCTCGAGGGGGAGGTGGCGGTCGGCTTCACCGTCAGCGGGGTGGCGCCGGGGCGGTACCGGGTGGCGCTCCAGGCCGAGAACGGGGCGGGGCGGCGCTCCGAGAAGATGCAGGCCAACCTGCGCTACGATTCCATCGGCTTCAGCCCAGCGGCCATCCTCGGTCGAAGATGAGGCGGAGGGCGGCGGTGGTCACGACCCAGGCCGCCACCGAGAGGGCGGGTCGCGCGAGGCCGAGCGGGGTTCGCCCGGCCTCATGGTGGGCCTTGGCCGCCGCGCCCGGCAGATCGAACAGGGGCAGGAAGGCACACGCCACGTAGAGCAGGCTCAGCCAGTGGGGGACGGGGAGCGCGGCGAGCATCAGGGCGGGGGTGGCGATCGCGCCGGCCAGCACGCCCTCCTGCTTCGCCACCGCCTTCGCGCCGGCCTCGTCGAGGGGGCCCGGGGCCAGGGCCACGAAGGCCGGGGCGAGGGGGCGGGCGAGGTAGCGCAGGCCCAGGTAGCCCAGCCCGGTCAGGCCGAGCCGAGCCCACAGGGGCAGCTCGAGGAGGCCCGCGATCCTGCCGAGGTCGCCGCCGGGGGCGAAGGAGGTGGTGAAGAGGTAGCCCACGAAGTTCACGAGGCCGTGGAAGGCGAGCCAGGTGAGGGCGAGGCGGAGCCGGGGGCTCGAAGGGCCCCGCCGCACCACGAGCGTAAGCAGGATGCCTTGCAGGAGGCTCAACAGGGGCCCGGCGGCGGCGCAGGCGACCTGGGCGGCCACCGAGGCCTCCTGTGCGTACTCGACGTAGCTGGTGTGGAGGGTGGGGCCGCGGCCGGTGGCCACGCCGATGGCGGCGTGGGCCGCCTCGTGGAGGATCTGGGTGAGGATGAAGGCCAGGGCGTACCAGCCCGCGGACTCCAGGATCCGAGGGGCCGCCGGCCACCGATTCATGAGGCTGTTCATGGGGGGGCGCGGGTGAGGGTAAGGGGGCTCCACTCGCGATGCAAGGGAAGCTGCGGCACGGTCACCTCGCCGTCCGGGCCGGCCTCGACGACCCCGGAGGCGTCTCCGTAGGTCCACGCGATGCGTTCGCCCGGCCGGCAGCGGAACGCCTGCACCCGGCGGGGGGTCACGTCGGCGCGGATCGGCAGCGGGCCCAGGTACACGTCGCCCTTCGGCGGGTAGCCCGGCCGCGGGGGCGGCGGGCCGGGCACCATGTGGACGCGGAGCGGCACCTCGAAGCGCGCCCACGTGTCCACGATGAAGCGGCTGTCCCAGCGCAGGTAGCGGTTGTGCACCCCGGCCACCGCGCCGTCCCAGCCGGTGTCGCCCGGGATCCCCACCTCGCCCGCGTAGCCCTTCTCGGGGTCGAAGGGGCGCCCATCGCCTCGCCCATCACCGGGATCCTCGTCCGCGCTGGAGTTGGAGAACGCGATGAAGGCCTGGTTGCGGGCGAGGGTGGTCTCCGCGTCCTCCATGCGGTCCCAGCCGCCGTCCCACCAGTCGGGGCCGAGCACCGGGTCGGGCGGGCCGTGGGCGCCCTCGTCCCAGACCGCGAGGTGGCCCACCCGGTGGCGCTCGAGCGCCGGGAGCCACGCCTCCTTCGCGAGGGGGCTCGGGCGCACCGCGGCGCCGAAGTTGATGATCGGGTCGTCCTTCGCGTGGCGGGTGAAGATGAACTGGTCGCGGGCCTCGGGGCTGTCGGCGAGGGCCCGCACGAGGTCGAGGCGGTTCCAGACCGGCAGGCCGAGCTCGTCGCGCAGGTTCTCCTGCGGCGAGCCCCACAGGGTGCTCAGCTGGGCCACCCGGGAGGGGCGGTGGTTCCGGGCGACCGTCTGGGCGAGGCTCGCCTCGGCGAGGGCGAAGTGTCGGGCCCACAACAGGCCCATGAGCGCGGCCCCCGCGCCCCCCATCGAGCTGCCGGTGACGTAGACCCGCTCCGGGTCTGCCCCAGGGTAGCGGTCGAGGAGCCAGGCGAGCAGGTGCAGGGTGCGCCGCACCGTGTAGGGCGGGACGTGCGCGTTCGGGCCCGCGCCGTCCTTGTGGCCCCACCAGTAGGTGTTGTCGGGGTCGTGGGGGTAGATGCGGAACTGGTCGCCCTTGCCGCCTACGTACGGCTCGCCCCCGAAGCCGTGCAGGAAGATGCGTACCGCCTTCGGGTGGACGACGGTGGCGTCGAGCGGCACCACCACCCGGGCCTCGAACTCCCGCCCCGCCTGCTCGGGGCTGTCGAGGAACCCGTCGGTGCGCTGCCGCAGGGTGAGTTGCAGGTGGTCCGCCATCCGCGCCTCGTGGGTGACCTCGGGCGGGGGCGGCTGGATCGTGTCGCGCACGGTGATGGTGAAGGGCTCCACCCGGACGTCGGCGTGGTCCCGCGCCTCCGCCTGCAAGGTGTAGGTGCGACCGCCCTGGATGAAGTCGGGCCGGAAGGTCAGGCGGCCGGTGGCCTCGTCGAAGCGGGCCCCGGGGGGCAGGTCGGTCACCGTGAGCCGCAAGGGATCTTGCTCGAGATCCCAGGCCTCGAGGTGGGCCACGAGCTCGGTCTCCTCGTCCACCTCGAGGTCATCGGGGACGCGCACCATGGGCGGGGCGTTCTTCACCGCGAGGGTCTGGGCGTGCACCACGACGCCCGCGCTCAGCACCTCGAGCGGGTGCTCGCCCCGGCCGGTGGCGGGCACCCGAGCGCGCAGGCGAGCCTGCCCCTCGGGGCCGGTGCTCAGCTCGGTGACCAGGGCCTGATCACCCAGGCGCACCTGGGCGCTCGAGGTGAGGCCCTCGCCCTCCAGCTCGAGCCAGAAGGTGAGGCCGCCGGGGGCCGGGTTCGGCTGCACCGCCCGCACCGTCATCGGCGGCGGGCTCCGCACCACGTCGAGGAGCAGGGGGAGGGCCACCGCCTGGATCCCGTCGGTGGCGCGCACCTCGACCAGGAACGCCCGGTCGCCCTGGTCGGCCCGAGGGTTGAAGTGGAGCCGGTGGGTGATCGGGTCCCAGCGGGCCCCCTTCGGGAGCCCCGCCACGTGGAGGGTGACCGGGTCGCCGTCGAAGTCGGTGGCGGACAGGAGCAGGCGCAGCGGGTGCCCCACCACCACCGTCACCGGGCCGGGGTCGCGGATGACGCAAGGTGAGTTGCCGACTCGCAGGCGGGCGGGGGCGGAGACGACCCCGTCGGCCTCGACCCGGACGTCGGCCGCGCCCCGCCGGAGGGCGGGCACCGAGACCTCGACCGTGGCGCCGTCGGGGCTGAGGACCCCGGTGAGGACCGCCCGGCCCACCCGGACCTTGGGGGCGGGGCCCAGGCGCTCCCCGGTGACGCGCAGGGTGAAGGGCGCGCCGCCCTCCACCGCCGGCGGGTCGAGGGCGTCGATCTTCGGCGCTTCGGGCCCCGACCCGGGGCACGCGGCCAGCGCGAGGAGGGCGGCGGCCGCGAGGCGTCGGGTCACGGTCCCGCGACCTCGAGGCCCGGCGCGTCGGGCGGATCATCGGTCCAGTGCGGGTAGTCGGTGCGGAGCTTCTTCATCCAGAAGTGATCTTCGATCCAAGAGATGAGGTCGGGGGTGAGGGAGAGGTCCCGCGGCTCGTCGGGGCCGGACAGATCGAACTTCGCCTTCGCGCCGTCGGGCGCGCGCAAGGTGACCTGCCGCGGCAGGTCCACCGCCCACAGGTCGGCCGCCTCCCCGTCGTAGTGATCGGACTTCCTCGCCCCGCCGATGGTGGCGTAGTCCACCCCGTAGGTCTCGGCCAGGCGCCGGGCCTCCCGGACGGTGGCCTCCCAGCCCCCCGGGTGCTTCCAGCGGATGGGGACCCGCAGGCGCCACTTCAGGTTGAGGCGGTTCAGCACCTTGATCCGGCGGCGCACCTCCTTGGCGGAGTCCGCCTTGCTGAGCCAGTGGGCGCCGAAGATCAGGTAGCCGCGCTCCCGCCTGCGCACGGTGGACTCCACGTCCACCCACGCGCCCTGATCCCGGAGCTGGGCGGCGAGGCTGTGGAGGCGCCGCGCGAAGTCCGGGTTCACCGCGGCGAGGGCCCGAAGGCGCGCGTCCTCGGTCTGCGGCTGGAGGTAGCGCGCGGCCCAGGCTGGGCCCACCGGGGCCCGGTTCTTCGCCGGCTGCAGGCCCGCCTGCGAGGTGGGGGCGGCCACCGGCAGCTCGATGAGCGCCTCGCCGTAGCGCTTCTCCTTGGCGGGGCGGAACACGTCGTAGGGGTGGAGGATGATCCCCGCGCTGCGGGCCCGGCCGGGCGGGAGCACCACCGCGACACCCTGCAAGCGATCCTGCTGGGCGAGGAGGTCGTCGAGGAAGAGGATGAGATCGTCGAGGTCGACCGGGCGCCGCAGGAGCTCCCTGGACACCCGCACCAGGGGCTCGCCGTCGTTCTCGTCGGCGATCGCGAGGAGCGCCGCCGCGTCGAGGCGGACCCCGGCCAGGTCCACCGAGCGCTCGCCCAGGCCGGCCGCCGCCTGGCGCAAGGCGGCTTTACGCGCTCGGTCGCTCGAGAGGGCCCGCGGGCTCAGCACCTGCAACGCGCGGTCGCAGGTGATGGTCACCACGCCGGGCTCCGCCTGCGCTTCAGGCGCCGCGGCCAACGCGAGGCCGAGGCACAACAGCCACCGGGCCGCCGACATGAACCCTACCCGCCCACCGCGCCGGCGAGGCGCAGGATGTCGGCGTGCTCGAGGACGTGGCGCCCCGCGGGGAGCTCGTGGGCGGCGCCGAGCATCGCGCGCGCGACCGTCTCGACGTCCACCGCCTTGTAGCGCGACAGCCCCCCGCGGAGGAGCGGGTTGAAGAGCGGGGCCAGGGCCGCCGCGACCTCTTCGCCCGGGCGCCGCTCGTCGCGCTCGGCGAGCAGGAGGCTGGGGCGCACCAACGCGAGGGTGGTGAAGCCCAGCTCGGCGAGGGCGGCCTCGGCCTCGCCCTTCACCTTGAGGTAGAAGTTGCGGGTGCCGGGATCGGCCCCCACCGAGCTGTTGAGGACGAAGCGGGTGGCGCCAGCGGCCCGGGCGGCGCGCCCGGTGGCGAGCACGTACTCGAAGTCCACCTTGCGGAAGGCTTCGCGGGAGCCGGCCCGCTTCATGGTGGTCCCGAGGGCACAGAAGGCGTCATCGACCGCGGGCAGGGGCTCATCCGCCAGCCGCTCGAAGTCGACCGCTCGCCACTCGACGTTGGCGGGCAGGTCTTCCTGCGGGCGCCGGGCCAGGACGACGACCTGCCGGTAGCGCCCGGACGCGGCCAACAGGGGCCAGAGCGCCTGCCCCACCGCCCCTGTGGCCCCCGTCACCAACGCCACCCGCCCGCTCACCCGACGAACCATGCCAGGTTTGGCGCTCGCTGAGTATAGTCGTGCGATGACCCGCCGCGCTGCCCCGCTCCTGGTGTTGGGCCTGCTCCTCACCATGGCCTGCTCCACCGATCCCGGAGGCGGCCTTGGCGATGGCGGGGTGGACGCCGGCGCCCAGCAGACCCCGGAGAAGCACCGAACCACCGCGGTGGCCTGCGACGACGTCCGCAACGTGCCCGATGTGCCGGCGGGGGGGACCCCGATCGGGAGCACCTGCGGCAGCCACGATGACTGCACCGATGGCCGCAACGGGCGTTGCGTCGACGTCAACCGGGGCCTCTACACGTGCACCTACGACGCCTGCCTCCAGGACTCGGACTGCGAGCACGTGTGTGAGTGCGAGGGCGGCTTCGGCTCCGACCACAACATCTGCCTGCAGACCGGCAACTGCAACGTTGACGCCGACTGCGGGGCCGGCGGCTTCTGCTCGCCCTCCTACGGGGACTGCGGCGATTACTCGGGGACCGTGGCCTACTACTGCCACACCGCGCAGGACGAGTGCGTGGACGACGCCGACTGCGGCGGCTACCCCTGGTACTGCGGCTACGATCCGGTGGGGGGCCGGTGGCGCTGCTCCGACAGCCACTGCGCAGGCTGACCTGCGCCCTCGCCCTCGGCCTCGCCGGTTGCGGAGGCGGAGGGACCTACGAGGACGACCTGGCGACGGGCCTGCGGTGGCTCGAGGACGAGGCGCTCCGCCGTCAGGTGCTGGAGTCCGCCCTCGTCGACCCCGACAACGGCTACGCCCGCCTCCGCCTCGAGCGCTACCGCCCCGAGCGCTGGGGCGCGCTCGACGCGTGGTGGCCGCGGGTGGCCCCCGCGGTGGCGGGGGCGGGCGCGCCGGCCGCCTTCGAGCCCGCGGTGGGTGCGCCCGACGTGCTCGACGAGGCGACCCTCACCGCCCTCGGCGAGGCCGCCTTCACCCGCTACCCCCTGCAGCTCGAGGCCCGCCTGGCCGCTGCCCTCGCCGCGGATCCCGCGGCCTGCGGCTTCGAGGTGGGCCCCGACGGGGTGGTGGAGGGCGTGGTCTGGGTCGAGCTCCCGGATGGACCGCAACCCGGGTTGACGTGCGCGGCCTGCCACGGGGGTGGGCCCGGGCTCGGGCGGGCCAACCCCGCCCTCGACCTCGCCGCCGCCCTCACCGGCACCTGCGGAGTACCCTCAGGGTGGGGCCCGGGCCGGGTCGACGTCACCGCGGACGGGGTCGAGAACCCCACCGCCATCCCCGACCTGCGGCCGGTGCGGATGCAGGCCTTCCTGCACCGCGCGGGGTCCCTCCGGAACGATCGCCTGGTGCTCGCGATGCGCACCGAGACCTTGATCCTCACCTCGCTCGGGGCGTCGGTCCGCCCCCCGCCGGTGGTGGCGCTCGGGCTCTCGTGGTGGATGTGGGGCCTGGCCGACGGCCTGCCGCCGACGCCGGAAGACGGCGCCGAGGTGTTCACGGCGCGCTGCGGGGGCTGCCACGATGGGCCGGGCGGGGCAGGGCAGCTTGCGCCGCTCTCGGCCGGCACGGACATGGCGGTGCTCACCAGCCCCGAGCGCGGCACCGGCCGGGCCCGAGTGCCGGCCCTGGCCGGACTGGGCGACCGGGCGCCGCTCTTCAGCGGGGGCGCGGCGCGCGATCTCGACGGCTGGTGGGCCGACCCCGATGCGGTGCCGGGCCACCCGAGCCCGGCCGCGCTCCCCGAGGCGGAGCGCGCCGCGTTGCTTCGGCACCTCAGCCTGCGTTGACCGCCTCGCCCGCGAGGTCGCGCCCGAGCGCCCGCGCCACCTGGCGCACCTCGAGCACCGCCTGGTGGAACTGCGCGGGGTAGAGCGACTGCTTGCCGTCCGAGCGGGCCTGGTCGGGGTGTGGGTGGGCCTCGATGATCAGGCCGTCCGCCCCCGCCGCCACCGCGGCGCGCGACATGGGTAGGATCGCGTCGCGGCGGCCGGTTCCGTGTGAGGGGTCGGCGATCACCGGCAGGTGGGTGAGGCTCTTCGCCACCGGGATCGCCGCGAGGTCGAGGACGTTGCGGGTGGCCGGATCGAAGCCGCGGATCCCGCGCTCGCAGAGGATGACCTCCGAGTTGCCCGCGTCGAGGATGTACTCGGCCGCGAGGAGCCACTCCTCGATCGTGCTCGCCGGCCCCCGCTTGAGCAGGATCGGCTTGCCGATGCTGCCGAGCGCGCGGAGCAGCCCGAAGCTGTGCATGTTCCGCGCGCCGACCTGCACGATGTCCACGTACTCGGCCACCAGCTCGGCCCCGGCGATGTCCATCGCCTCGCTCACCGTCGCGAGGTCGTGGGCCCGCCCCGCCTCGCGCAGCATCCGCAAGCCCTCCTCGCCGAGCCCTTGGAAGGCGTAGGGCGAGGTCCGCGGCTTGAAGGCGCCGCCGCGCAGCACGGTGGCGCCGGCCTCGGCCACGAACGCCGCCGCGGCGTGGATCTGCGCGTCGGACTCGATCGAGCACGGGCCCCCCATCACGCACACCGCGCCTCCGCCGATGCGCGTCCCGTTGGGGAGCGTGACCACGGTGTCGTTCGGGCGCCACTCGCGGCTCACCAGCTTGTACGGCGCGGACACCGGGATCGCGTCGCGGACCCCCTCGAGGCCGACGAAGGGCCCGGGATCCACCGCGCGGTCGTTGCCGGTGATCCCGATCGCGGTGCGGCCGCCGCCCGGGATGGGGACGGGCCGGAGCCCGAGCAGCTCGATCTGGCGGCAGACCTCGTCGACCTGCGCGGGGGTGGCGTCGCTCTTCATGACGATCAGCATGGCTTCCTCGTGGTGTTGTGGGCGGCCTCGGCGAGAGGGGCCGCCGCGGCGTACATCGCGGCGAGCGCGGCGTCGCGGTCGTGGGGGTGCTCTTCGATCGTGCGCACCAGGGCGCTGCCGACGATCGCGCCCGCCGCGCCGGCCTCGACCACCCGGCGGACGTGCTGCGGGGTCGAGATGCCGAAGCCGGCGAGGGCGGGCAGGCGGGTGGTGCGCGCGACCCGCGCGAACACCGCGTCGAGCCCGCCGTCGACCTCGTCGCGCACCCCGGTCACTCCGAGGTGGGCCACGGTGTAGACGAAGCCGCGCCCGACCTCGGCCACCCGCGCGAGGCGCGCGTCGGTGCTCACCGCGCTGGCGATGAAGACGGGCGCGACGCCCGCCGCGTTCGCGGCCGCCACCACCTTTCCCGCCATCTCGATCGGCAGGTCGGCGACGAGCACCGCGTCGACCCCCACGTCGCGGGCGCGGGCGTAGAAGCGCTCGACCCCGTACTGGAGGATCAGGTTGAAGTACATCAGGAGCACCATCGGGCGGTCGTGGCGCGCGTGCAGCGCCGCGAGGAGCTCGAACGCGCGCTCCGGCGTCGTCCCCGCGGCGAGGGCCCGGGCGTCCGCGGCCTGGATGATCGGCCCGTCCGCCACCGGGTCCGAGAACGGGAAGCCGAGCTCGAGGATGTCCGCCCCCGACTCGACGAGGGCGCCAGCGAGGGCGAGGGAGGTCTCGAAGTCCGGGTCCCCCGCGACCAGGAAGGGCATGAAGAGGCCGTGGTCGGTGTCGCGCATCAGCGCCTCGAGCCGCGCGCTCATGACGCGGCCTCCAGGTGCTCGAGGTCCTTGTCGCCGCGACCGGAGACGTTGATCACCACCACGTCGCTCGGGTCGAAGGGGAGCTCCATCGCGAGCGCGACCGCGTGCGCGGACTCGAGGGCGCAGAGGATCCCCTCGTGGCGCGCCAGCCAGCGGAGCGCGTCGAGGGCCTGGGCGTCGGTGACTGGAAGGTAGGTTGCGCGCCCGATCTCCGAGAGGTGCGCGTGCTCGGGCCCCACGCCAGGGTAGTCGAGGCCGGCGGAGATGCTGTGGCTCTCGCGGATCTGCCCGTGCTCGTCCTGGAGCACGAGCGAGATCGCGCCGTGCAAGCACCCCGAGGTGCCCGCGGTGAGGGTGGCGCCGTGGCGGCCGCTCGCGATGCCCTCGCCCCCGGGCTCGGCCCCGATGAGGCGAACCTCGGGGTCGTCGAGGAACGCGGTGAAGGCGCCGATCGCGTTGCTCCCCCCGCCGACGCAGGCGAGCACCGCGGAGGGCAGCCTGCCCTCCGCCTCGAGGAGCTGCGCGCGGATCTCGTCGCCGATCACCCGCTGGAGGTCGCGCACCAGGCTCGGGTAGGGGTGGGGCCCGGCCGCGGTGCCGAAGACGTAGAAGGTGTCCGACAGGTGCGCGGTCCAGTAGCGCATCGCCTCGTTGATCGCGGCCTTGAGGCTGGCCGAGCCCTGATCCACCGGCACCACCTCGGCCCCGAACAGCCGCATCCGCTGCACGTTGGGGCGCTGGCGCTCCATGTCCTTTCGCCCCATGAAGATCGTGACGTCGAGCCCGAGGCGCGCGCCGGCCATCGCGCACGCCACCCCGTGCTGGCCGGCGCCGGTCTCCGCGATGAGGTGGCGCTTGTTCATGCGCCGCGCGAGGAGGGCCTGGCCGATGGTGTTGTTGGTCTTGTGGGCGCCGCCGTGCAGGAGGTCCTCGCGCTTGAGGTACACCCGGCAGCCCACGCGCTCGGACAGCGCGCGCGCGGGGTCGAGGGGAGTGGGCCGCCCCGCGAAGTGGGCCAGCTCGTGGGCGACCTCGGCCGTGAAGGCCGGGTCGTCGCGCGCGTCGAGCCACGCCGCCTCCAGCTCCTCGAGGCAGGGCAGGAGGAGCTCGGAGACGTAGTAGCCGCCGAAGCTCCCGAAGCGTCCTTCGGATCTCATGAGTGCACCTGTTGCGGGGCGCGGGCGGCCGCGCAGAAGGCGGCGACGCGGGCGGGGCTCATGCGGCCGTCGATCTCGACGCCCGAGGCCACGTCCACGCCGGCCGGGTGGTGGCGGCGCACCACGGCGCCGACGTTGTCTGGGGTGAGGCCGCCGGCGACGAAGGCGCGCGACAGGTCGAGCCGATCGAGCGCGCCCTCTGCCACGCGGACGCCGCTGCCGGGGGAGGGCGCGTCGAAGAGCAGGTAGTCGGCGACCGGCCGGTGGGCCTCGACCTCGGCCTCGAGCGAGGCGCCGGTCACCCGGAGGGCGCGCAGCACGGTGAGCCCCCGCGCGCGGAGCAAGGCGGATTGCGCGGGCGGAGCGGCGCCGTGGAGCTGCACCGCGACGAGGCCCACCGCGTCGACGGTGCGGAGGATCTCGTCGATGGGCGCGTCGAGGAACACCCCGACCACGAGCAGCCCCTCGAGGTCGCGGGCGAGGCGGGCGCCGGTGGCGAGGTCGACCGCCCGCGCGCGGCCGGGCACGAAGTTCAGGCCCACCAGGTCGGGGCGTGCGGCGAGGCACGCGTCGACCCCAGTACGATCGCGGACGCCGCAGATCTTCACCTTCACCATCCGAGGGCCTCGATCTTCGCTTCGAGGTCGTCCGCGCTCACGAGGGCCGAGCCCACCAGCGCGGCGTCGGCGCACCCGCTGAGGCGCCGGACGTCCTCGACCGAAGTGACGCCGCTCTCCGCGACGCGGATGCGGTCGGGCCCCACCGTCGCGAGGAGCCCGCGGGCGCGCTCGGCGTCGATGTGGAGGGTCTTCAGGTCGCGGCTGTTCACCCCGATCACCCGCGCGCCCGAGGCGAGGGAGATCGCAAGCTCGTCTGCGTCGTGGGCCTCGACCAGGGCGTCGAGGCCGAGCGCGCTCGCCGCCTCGAGCAGCCGACCGAGCTCGGCCGGGGAGACTACCGCTGCCATGAGGAGCACCGCGTCCGCCCCCGCCGCGCGGGCCTCGAGGAGCTGGTAGCGGTCGACCACGAAGTCCTTGGCGAGGATCGGCAGGTCCGTCTGCGCGCGGACCGAGGCGAGGAGCGGGTAGCCGCCCCCGAAGTGCGGTGCGTCGCAGAGCACCGAGATCGCCTGGGCGTGGCGGCTATACACCTCGACCACCTCCGGCACCCGCTCGAGCGCGCACAGCGCGCCGCGCGACGGCGAGCGGGGCTTCACCTCGGCGATGAGTGCGAGCGGGGCGCGAGGGCCCGATGCGCGGCGATCGAGGTTGGCAGGCGCCACCGCCGGCCGGGGCGACAAGGCCGCGCTGAAGCGCCCCGGCGCGCGGGGCCTCAGCGTGGCCTCGAGGGCGGCCGCCGGCACCACGCGCCGGCGCTCGGCGAGGTCCGCGCGGGTGCGGGCCACGATCTGTTCGAGGACGCTCATACCGCGTGGCTCGCCTCCCGGTAGCGCGCGAAGGTCTCGGCCGGGGCGCCGCGCTCGAGGAGCGCAGAGGCGCGCTCGAAGCCCGCCCGCAGATCGTCGGCGCGCCCCGCGACGAACAGGGCCGCGCCGGCGTTCACCGCGGTGTGCAGGTGCCGCGGCCCACGGTCACGGCCGGACAGGACCTCCATGAAGCGGCGCGTGTTCTCCTCCAGCTCGCCCCCCGCGATCGCCTCGAAGCTGTGCTGTGCGAGGCCGAAGGTGCGCGCGTCGATCGTGCGCGCCCGGATCTCACCCGAGCCGTCGAGCTCGTGCACGGTCGTCGGGCCGCACAGGGAGATCTCGTCGAGGCGGTCTGCCCCCGACACCACCAGGGCCCGCTCGGTGCCGAGCTCGAGGAGCGCCTGCGCCATGAGCGGGGCGCGCTCGCGATCGCTCACCCCGAGGACCTGCCGGGTGGCGCCAGCCGGGTTGCAGATCGGTCCGAGGAGGTTGAACACGGTGGGGAAGCCGAGGGCGCGCCGCACCGGGCCGAGCGGGCCGAGGGCGGGGTGGTGGCGGCGCGCGTCGAGGAACACGAAGGGGCCCTGTTCGAGCAGGCGCTCGGCCTGCTCGGGCTCGAGGGCGACCTGGACCCCGAGGTGCTCGAGCACGTCGAGGCTCCCGCACTTGCCGGAGCTCTTGCGGTTGCCGTGCTTGGCCACCCGCACTCCGTCGGACGCGACCACGAAGGCGGCGAGGGTCGAGGTGTTCATGGTGGGCAGCCGCGAGCCCCCGGTGCCGCAGGTGTCGAGCACCGGGCCGCTCGCCCGCACCGGCCGCAGGCGCGCGCGCATCGCGGCGGCGCACCCCGCCAGCTCGGGCGCGGTGACCCCCTTGGCGGCCAGCGCGGTGAGCACCGCGGCGACCTGGGTCGCCTCGAGCGCCCCGTCGAGGACCTCGCCCATCAGGGCCTCGGTGGTCGGCGCGTCGAGGGCCGCGCCGGCCAGGAGGTGGTGGATCTGGCTCGCGTACACGCTCACGAGACCTCCAGGAAGTTCGCGAGGAGCCGCGGGCCGTCGGGCGTGCCGATGCTCTCGGGGTGGAACTGCACGCCGTGCAGCGGGCGCTCGCGGTGGCACAGGCCCATGATCACCCCGTCGTCGGTGCGCGCGGTGACGCGCAGCGCCTCGGGGAGCCCGTCCTCGGCCACCGCGAGGGAGTGGTAGCGCATCGCCTCGAAGCCGTCCGCGAGCCCCGCGAACACCCCGGTGCCGTCGTGCCGGATCTTGCTCACCTTGCCGTGCATGACGACGGGCGCGTTGATCACCCGCCCGCCGAGGGCGTGCGCGAGGCCCTGGTGCCCGAGGCACACCCCGAGCAGCGGCCGCCCGGTCTGGAGCGCGTCCCCGATCAGCGCCCCGCACACCCCGAAGTCGCGCGCCCGGTCGGGGCGCCCGGGGCCCGGCGACAGGATCACGTGGCTCGGCCCGAGGGCGCGGACCTCGTCGACGGTGATCGCGTCGTTCCTGCGCACGAGGACGTCGGCCCCGAGCCCGGCCAGCGCCTGGAAGAGGTTGTGGGTGAAGGAGTCGTAGTTGTCGACGAGCAGGATCATCGCGCACCTCCTTCGGGCTCGGCCTGCGCGCGCGCCAGGGTGCGCGCCAGGGTGCGCGCGATGGCCACGAGCCCGGAGCGCGCCTTGTGCAGGCACTCCTCGTACTCACGCTCCGGCTGCGAGTCGTGCACGATGCCCGCGCCCGCCTGCAAGTGAACCTGCCCCGGCTGCACGAGCATGGTGCGGATCGCGATGCAGGTGTCGGTGTGGCCCGCGTAGTCGAAGTAGCCGACCGCGCCGGCGTAGGGGCCGCGGCGGTCGGGCTCGAGCTCCGCGATCAGCTCGCACGCCCGGAGCTTCGGGGCGCCGCTCACGGTGCCGGCGGGGAAGCACGCGGCGAGCACCGAGGCGCCGTCGAGCCGCTCGCGGCTCTCGGCGTGGACGTCGCTCACGATGTGCATCACGTGTGCGTAGCGCTCCACGTGCAGCGGATCGTCGACCCGCACCGTCCCCGGGCGCGCGATGCGCCCGAGGTCGTTGCGCCCGAGGTCGAGGAGCATCCTGTGCTCGGCCCGCTCCTTCTCGTCGGCGAGGAGCTCCGCCTCGAGCTGGAGGTCCTCCAACTGGGTGCGCCCGCGCGGCCGGGTGCCCGCGATCGGGCGCAGGAACAGGCGCTCGTCCTCGCGCCGCACCAGCACCTCGGGGGAGGCGCCGACGAGCGCGAAGTCGTCGAAGGCGAGGTAGAACATGTACGGAGAGGGGTTGGTGGTGCGGAGGGTCCGGTACAGCTCGAAGGGCTCGACCGACACGTCGACGGTGAGGCGCTGGCTCAGCACCACCTGGAAGACCTCGCCCGCCACGATCGCCTGCTTGGCGCGCTCCACCGCCCCCTCGAAGTCCGCCTTGCTCACGTTGGCGCGCACCGGGAGGGCGTCGACGTCGATCTCCGCCTCCGTCCAGGCAGAGAGCGCGCTCGAGGCCGATCCGATGCGCGCGATGATCGCCTCGATGCGCGCGCGGGCGGCGGCGTAGGCCGCGGCGCGATCGCCGTCGAGGGCGGCGTGCACGATGACGCTCAGGCGGTGGCCGGCGTGGTCGTAGACCAGGACCTCGTCGGTGAGGAGGAGCCCGGCGCTCGGGATGCTCACGCCGGGGCGCTCCGACAGCGGCACCGGCTCGAGCTCCGAGATCGCGTCGAAGCCCACGAACCCCACCACCCCGCCCGCGAAGCGGGGGAGGGGCACGCTCGACCACACCCGGCGCTCGGCCAGGCGGCGGTGGATGGCGCCAAAGGTGTCGCCCGGCTCGGGCACGACCCGGCGCTCCACGTCGAAGCCCATGAAGGAGTAGCGCCCGAGGAGCTCGCCCCCCTCGACGCTCTCGAGCAGGAACGCGCCCGGTCGATCACCGGCCAGCGCGGCGAAGAGCGCGACCGGGGTGAAGCCGTCGACGATCACCTCGGCGGTGAGCGCGACGTGGGTGTGCGCGCCCGCCTCGTGGGCGAGGACCTCGCTCAGGGTGGGGCGCACCTGGATCATCCCTCCGCCTCCTCGCCCGCGAGCTCGGCCGCGCGGTCGAGCGCGATGCGAAAGCCGCCCGCGCCGTACTTCAGCTGCCGGTTGCCGCGGTTCACGGTGGTCACCGACACCCCGAGCCGGTCCCGGACCTGGCGCTGGCTCTTGCCGGCGTCGAGGAGCTTCACGATGGCCCACCGCTCGCGGATCGCGTCCACCTCGGCCTCGGTCAGCAGGTCCGTGAGCACCTTGCTCAGCGTCGGGACGTCGTCGATCGAGGCGAGGACGCCGAGGAGCTCTTTGGGGAGGCGGGGTCTCACTGTTTTACTGGAGTAATACAGTAAAACACCCCGCGTCAAGGCACGGGCCCCGCTGCGCAGGCCTCTGCGCCAGACAGGTCGAGCTGGGGGGACCGCGCTGGAGCGGGGAATCAGCGGGCGGGGGCGGGGCGCTTCTTGCGCAGCCGCATGTTCAAGAGCTCCACCAGGAGCGCGAAGCCCATGGCGAAGTAGATGTAGCCCTTGTTGACGTGCTGCCCGAGGCCCTCGGCGGTGAGGAGCACCCCGATGAGGAGCAGGAACGACAGGGCGAGCACCTTCAGGGAGGCGTGGCGGTTCACGAAGTCGCCGATCGCCTTGGCGAAGACGAGCATCACCCCGATCGCCATCACGATCGCGGCCACCATCACCGGGACGTGGCTCACCATCCCCACCGCGGTGATCACCGAGTCGAGGGAGAAGATGATGTCCATGACCATGATCTGCAGGACCACCAGCAAAAGCCCACCTCGCGCGGCCGCGCCCTCCTCGCCCTCCTCGGGGTGCTCCACCTTGTCGTAGATCTCGTGGGCGCTCTTCGCGATGAGGAAGAGCCCGCCGCCGAGCAGGATGAGGTCGCGCCCCGACAGGCCCCGGCCCAGCACCGTGAACAGCGGCTCGGTGAGCCCCATCAGCCAGGACAGGGCCAGCAGGAGCGCGATCCGGGTGAGCATGGCGCCCAGCAGGCCCAGGCGATAGGCCAGGGCCTGCTCCCGCTGGGGGAGTCGGGCGGTGAGGATGGCGATGAAGACGATGTTGTCGATCCCGAGCACGATCTCGAGGCCGGTGAGGGCGGCCAGGGCGATCCAGGTCTCGGGATCGGACAGCAGTTGGACCAGGTCAGCCATTTGGACCCGGTGGCGACGCTCTACTTCTTGTAGCTGCGGATGATCGAGACGAGACCCTTCACCACCTCGGGCTTGGACTCGAGGTCGGGGTTGGCGGTCATCAGGGGGCTCAGGCCCACCGAGTCGCCGCCCTTCACGATGACCTGGGCGATGTGGTCATCGGTGACCTTCGCCTGCCACTCGGGGTCCGAGTAGGAGCGCGGCTTGGGGTTCAGCGCCGCGGCGGCGGGGCCATCACCCGCGCCGGTCAGGCCGTGGCAGGTGGAGCAGCGGGTCTCGAAGATCGTCTTGGCCTCGGCCATCGCCTCGGCGGACACCCCGGCGGCGGCCGGCGCGGCCTCGGCGGGCTTGGGGGCCTCGGCGGGCTTCGGGGCCTCGGCCGGCTTCGCGGCGGCCGCGGTCGCCGGCTTGTCGGCCTTCTTCTCGCTCTGGCAAGCCACCAGGGCGAAGGGGACGGCCAGGGTCAGACAGAGGATGGTGCGTCGCATGTTCGTAGTCCTCTCAAGGTAGCGCAGCGCGCTCCGGGGCCAGGCCCCGCGGAGTCGGGCGGGGACGGCGCGCCGCCCGGGCCCTTGACGGTTCACGGCTCACCGCGCCTGCGGTGAGCCCTCAATCGCGGCGCACCCTGCCCCAGAAGGCGCCTCGGCGCCAGTGAGATGACGCACCCGGCCTTGGAGGTGAGACAGAGGGTTTGTACGGGCTTGGTTGCGAGGGCGATCCATTGCGCTCCAGAGGGCGCATCCGGACCACCGGGTCGCAACCGGAGTTGACGCCAGGGGCTCCTAATTTGCCGTCGCGCGGGCCTTTTGCCTTGGCGCTCCCGGCTTGGGAGAAGTATGGGAATCCGCATGCAAGTTGGCGTGATCGGCTCCGGCTCAATCGGACCCGACCTGGCCTACGGCTTCGTCTCCGCCCTCGCGAGGCAGCCCGGCGCCAAGGTCTTCCTCATGGACATCAAGCAGGAGGCCCTGGATCAGGGTGTCCAGCGTATCCGCGGGTACGTCCAAAAGGGCGTCTCTCGCGGCAAGCTCAGCCCCAAGGCCGCGGCGGCGGTCGAGGCCGCGCTGGTGCCCACGCTGAAGATGTCGGACCTCGCGGGGTGCAGCTACGTGCTCGAGGCCGCCTCCGAGGACCTCCCCATCAAGCGGCGGATCCTGGCCGACCTCGAGGGGGTCGTCGCGGCCGACTGCCTCATCGGCTTCGCCACCTCCGGCATCCCGCGCGCCCAGATCGCGGCCGAGGCGAAGCACCCCGAGCGCTGCTTCGTGAACCACCCCTTCTTCCCCGCCTGGCGCTCGCTCCCGATCGAGGTGGTGGCGTCGGGCGACGCGGCCCTCACCCAGCGGATGATGGACACCTTGCGCATGCTCGGGAAGGTGCCCTTGTTCACCGCCGACGTCGCCTGCTTCGCGGCCGATGACATCTTCTGCAACTACGTCTCCGAGGCGGCGCGCATCGTCGAGGAGGGCGTGGCCAACGCGGCCCAGGTGGACGCCATCGTGAACGACGCGATCGGCGGCGGCGGCCCGCTGAACGTCATGGACGCCACCCGGGGCAACCTGCTCACGGTGAAGTGCCAGCGCCTGATGATGGACGCGCCGACCGGCTCCGACTGGTTCAAGCCCCCGGTGATCCTCGAGACGATCGGCAACGGCAACTGGCACGACCGCAAGAACCCCGGCGATCCGGGCTACGACGCGGCCCTGAAGGACGTGGTGCTCGACCGCATCCTCGCCGTGCTGATGGCCCGCACCTACTTCGTGGCGGACAGGGACATCTGTGCCCCCACCGAGCTGAACTGGCTGACCCGCATGGCCCTCGGCTTCTCGAAGGGCCTGTTGGAGATCGCGAGGGACCTCGGGCCCGAGAAGGTGCACGCGCTGTGCACCGCCTACGCGGCCAAGAACCCCGGGTTCGAGGTGCCGGTGTCCATTGAGAAGAAGAGCTTCGCGCCCTTCCGCGCCTTCACCCAGGTGGAGCGCGACGGAGACGTGGCGGTGGTGAAGGTGTTCCGCCCCGAGGTGAAGAACGCCCTCTCCAAGGCCACCATCGACGAGCTCGACGCCGCCTTCACCGAGCTCGCGACCGACGCGTCGGTGAAGGGCGTCATCTTCTCGAGCTACGACGGCGCCCTCGCCGGGGCCGACATCATGGAGCTGGCCAGCCTGCCCGACGCCGCCGCGTGTCAGGGCATCTGCATGGCCACCCACCCCATCATGATGCGCATCGCCCGCTTCCCGAAGCCGGTGGTGGCGGCGCTGGACGGCCCGGTGATGGGCGGCGGGGCGGAGTTCTCGATGGCCTGCCACGCCCGCGTGGTGGGCGAGCAGCTGGTGATGAGCCAGCCCGAGGTGAACCTGGGGATCATCCCCGGCTACGGCGGCACCCAGCGCCTCCCGCGCATCATCGGCGTCGACAAGGCGAACGAGATCCTCCGCACCGGGCGGATGCTCGCGGCGAAGGAGGCGGCGGCCCTCGGCTGGGCGACGCTGCCCCCCGCCAAGGACCCGCTGGCCGCGGCCAAGGCGCTGATCGCCGACGCCCTGGCCGAGAAGGTCACCTTGCGGCCGGTGAGCGAGGCGCCGATGGCGGTGCCCGAGCGCCTGCCCCCGGTGGACATCAAGCACCGGTCCCTCGCGATCGACGCCATCCTGGCCGACGTGATGCAACGCGGCCTGCGGATGCCCCTCGAGGAGGGCCTGGCGCTCGAGGCGGAGGGCTTCGGGCGCTGCAAGCAGACGGTCGACATGGACATCGGCATGAAGAACTTCATGCAGAACGGGCCCCGGGTCCCCGCGGCCTTCCTGAACGAGTGAGGAGGGCGAAGCGATGATGCGCGAGCCTGTAGTCATCATGGATGGCGCGAAGCGGACCCCGCGCGCCGATATCCTCATCAACAACCGGGAGCCGGGGCTCTTCTCCCGCTTCAGCACCAACCAGCTGGGCGGCATGGCGATCAAGGCCACCGTCGAGTCCAGCGGGGTCGACCCGAGCAAGATCGGGCACGTGATCATGGGCATGGCCCAGCACAGCCACCGGGACTCGATCTACGCGGCCCGGGGCATGGCGTGGCACGGCGGCATCGATCACTCGGTGCCCGCCCTGACCGTGGCCCGGATCTGCGGCTCGGGGGCAGAGAGCGTGGCGGTGGGCACCGAGATGCTCCTGGCCGGGCTCCGCTACGACGAGGCGCGGCCCTTCCTGGTGGTGGGCGGCGCGGAGTCCATGCAGTACCCGTTCTGCCTCTACAACTACCGCGGCAAGAAGGTCGGCGAGGCGGTCCAGAAGTACGGCCCGGTGGACACCAAGGCCCTCGAGGCCGGCACCCATCTGCAAGACATGTTGCTGATGAGCCTCTACGACCCGTCGGCCCAGATGTCGATGGCGAACACCGCGGAGGAGCTCGGGCGCCGCTACAAGATCACCCGGGCCGAGGCCGACGAGTTCGGCTACCGGTCGCAGGTGAACGCGAAGGCGGCTCGGGACGCGGGCTGGTTCGACGCCGAGACGGTCTCGGTCGACGTGGTCGCCGACGGCGCAGCCGCGCCGATGACCGTCAAGCACGACACCCACATCCTGGACGACGTCTCGCTCGCCAAGATGGGCCGGCTCCCCGCCGCGTTCGAGGCGGGCGGCATCGTCACCGCGGGCAACGCGTCCGCGGTGGTGGACGGCGCCGGCGCGATGATCCTGGGCAAGGAGCGGGACGCGGAGCAGGCTGGGTTGACGCCCCTGGTGCGGGTGGTGGGCATCGGCACCGCCGGGTGCGATCCGCGGATCATGGGCTGGGGCCCCGTCCCCGCGGCCGAGAAGGCCCTCGCCATGGCCGGCATCAAGGGCGAGCAGATCGAGCACGTGGAGCTGAACGAGGCCTTCGCGCCCCAGGCCCTCGCGGTGATCCGGGACTGGCGCGACCAGCTCGGGATCGACCCCGCGACGGTCAACCCGATGGGCGGCGCCATCGCCCTCGGTCACCCGCTCGGGGCCACCGGCGCGATCCTCACCGTGACCTGCGCCTATGCGCTGCGCAGGAAGCAGGAGCGCTACGGCCTCGTGAGCATGTGCATCGGCGGCGGCCAGGGCATCGCCCTCGTGCTCGAGCGCGTCTGAGCGCACCGCGCGTCTGCTTGCGCTATGGTGGGCGCCGTGAGCCGCCGCCTCCCCCTGTTCGTCGCCGCCGCCTTCGCCCTCACCGCGTGTGAGGGCGAGGGCTTCGTGAAGCTCGGCCCCCCCGTGATCCTGGTGAACGTGGACACGGTCGCGTTCGGCCAGGTGCCGGTGGGCTTCCAGACCACGCGCCGGGTCACGGTGGTGAACGCGGGCGAGCTGGCCCTCGAGATCAGCCGCCTCGCCACCGACGGCGCCGCGGCGTTCACGGTGAGCGGGGGGGCGGACGTCATCGCGCCCGGCCAGGAGCTCGAGCTGGTGCTCAGCTTCGCCCCCACCGCGGTCGGGGCCCTCGCCGGCCGCCTCGTCGTCGAGAGCAACGCGTCCAACGCGTCGACCAAGGCCGTGCCCCTCACCGGCGAGGGCGTCCCCGCGGTGACCTGCGGGGACTGCGCGACACCCCCGGCCCCGGCCTGCCTCAGCGCCGACGATCGCGTGACCTGGGCCGAGACCGGCACCTGCGTGATGGGCGAGTGCGAGTACACCGCGACGGTGGTGCGGTGCGCCGAGGGGTGCGTGGAGGCCTCCGGGAGCTGCCGCGGCGAGGCTCCCGACGCGGGCTTCTCACAAGACGCCGAGGTCACCGACGCCGAGGTCACCGACACCGGCGTGCCTGCCGACACCGGTGTGCCCGACACCGGCACCCCCGACACCGGCGCCCCGGACACCGGCGCCCCCGACACCGGCGCGCCCGACACCGGGCCGGCGGTGGACGCCGGCATCCCCCCCGACGTGGACGGCGGGGTGGTGACGGTGTGCAGCTACGACGCGGGGGTCACCGACGCCGGGCTCGGCGCGCCCAGCGCCTCGTGGGACACCGCGGGGGAGTACAGCTTCATCGTCCCGAGCGGGGTGAGCGAGGTCCTGGTGCGCGCGTGGGGCGGCGGGGGCCAGGGCGGCAACCAGGACGGCGCCACCGGCGGCGGCGGGGCCTTCGTGCAAGGCCGCTTGCAGGTCTCGGGGGGTGAGCTCCTGCGGATCTGGGTGGCCCAGGGCGGCTCGATGTCCCTCGGGAACGGCGGCGGCGCCTCCTACGTCCGCCGCGGCACCCAGGACCTCGTGGTGGCGGGCGGCGGCGGGGGCGGCGGCAGCGACGGGAACTCCGGCAACAGCATGGCCGGCGGCGCGGGCGGCGCGGGTGGGCCGAGCGGCGAGAGCGGCCAGGACGGCCTCGGCACCATCGGCGCGTACTGCACCCTGGTCACCGGTGGGGCCGGCGCCACCGCCACCGGGCCCGGCGCGGGCGGCATCGCCCAGGGCACCGGGCCGACCCGCTGCGACGGCCAGCCCGGCGACCGGGACATCGGCGGCCGCGCCACCGGCTCGAACGGCACCTGCCAGACCACCCCCGGGGCCCAGGCCTGGCGCGCGGGCGGCGGGCAGGCCAACGGCGGCGGCGGGGGCGGCGGCGCCGGCTACTTCGGCGGGGGCGGCGCGGGCTTCATCTGGACCTACTGCGGCGCGGGTGGGGGTGGCGGCGCCTCCTACACCGATCCCGCGGTCACCGCGGTGGTGCACGAGGGGGGCGCCCGCTGGCAGCAGGGGCGGGCCACCGAGTCCTCGGGGGCGGGGCGGGGCGGGGAACGCTGCCGCGGCGGCATCGGGGTGCCCCCGTGCACGTGCAACTCGGGGGCGCCGGGGCGGGTCGAGCTCTACTACTGACCCCGGATCGTTTAAACGAGACACGATCTCACTAAAGTTCGAAACAAAAGCCTGAAGCGCCGGGCTGCACTCGACGACCTCGCTCCTTGGAGGTCCTCCAATGCACCACGCGCGCCCCGGCATCCGATCATCCCTGCTCCTCGGCTCCTTCCTGATGGCCGCGTCACCTGCGTCGGCCATGCCCACCGGGATGACCTCCACCGAGGTGGGCGGGGTCGAGGGTGAGGCGGAGACCGAGGGCGAGACCGTGCTCGAGCCGTCGGCCATGGTCTCGGTGGTCTCGGAGCTCTCGGGGGACGGCGCGGCGGTGGACCTGTCTCAGCTCGAGGCGGCCCTCGCGTTCGAGCGCGGCTGGCTCGGGGCCGAGGGGGTGCTGTCGGTGAGCGCGGACGGCGTGGCGCTCGGCTTCATGGCGGCGGAGCTGCGCATCGTGGGGCCGCACCAGGCGATGCGGGACGCCGACGTCGCCCTGACCCTCTTCGGGGGCAAGATCGACGCGCCGATCGGCTTCGACGCCGACCAGTACCAGGACCTGCAGCGGCCGATGATCAGCGCGCCGCTCCTCCTCGAGGCCACCCACGACGAGTGGAACGACTGGGGCGCCGGGGTCCGGCTGGGGGTGGACGACCTCGAGGTCACGGTGTTCGGGGCCCGCGCCTACGCGCCTGCGGCGGCCGAAGCGACAGAGGTCGGCACCGACCTGGCCACGGAGGCCGAGGCCGCCACGGCAGGGGCCTGGACGCCCGGGCCCGCCTTCGGGGCCAGGGGCCGCTACGCGCTGACCAACTGGGCGGCGGTGGCCACCTCCGGCGCTGCGATCTTCGACACCGAGCTGACCCTGCGCGCGGGCCTCGCCGAGGCCGACGTCGAGGTCGAGCTGGCGCAAGTGAAGCTGCGGGCCGAGGGCCTGGTGCAGCTCACGATGGACGCGGGCCCGGTGTTCGGCGCCTACGTCACCGCCCAGCGGACCTTCGGGTGGTTCGAGGCCGCGGCCCGGGCCGAGCTGGTCGTGCGCGGCGCCGAGGTGGAGCCCAGGCTGGGGGTCACCGCCGGCGCGGCGGTCTGGCCGGAGCACCTCCTGGTACGGGCGGAGTACGATACGGACCTCTCTCGCCTCGAGGACCGGGTGCAGCTGCAGGTCGTGGCCGCTCTCTAGCTGGCCGACCTTGCTTCCAGCCCCCGGGGCTGCTCAAACCGTGGGCATGGATCTCATCGGAGCCCTCTCCTCGCAGCTCAACCTCCCCGAGGGTCAGGCCAAGGGCCTGGCCGGCGGTCTCCTCAACCTGGTGCAAGGCGCGGTGAAGGAGCAGGTCTCCCCCGAGGCGGCGGGCCAGCTCGCGCAGGCGATGCCCGAGGCCAACGCGTGGGCCCAGGAGGCCCCGGCCGAGGCGGCGGGGGGCGGTGGCCTGGGCGACCTGCTCGGCATGGGCATGAGCATGCTGGGCGCGAGCGGCGGCACCGCGGGCCTGGTGGCCGGGGTCGCGAAGCTGATCGAGAAGTTCGGCCTCGAGCCCTCGCACGCCGCGGTGGCGGCGCCGCTGGTGGCGAAGTTCATCGAGTCGAAGGTCGACCCGGGGCTCCTCGCGAAGGTGCAACCCGTCTTGTCGATGCTCACCGGCGGCGGCGGCGCCCCGGCCGGGGGCGGCGGGCTGGGCGGGATGCTCGGCGGCCTCCTCGGCTAGCTGGGGCCGCCTGGTCGCCTTTGACCCGCGCGCAACGGTGCACATCAGCGGGCGGTGAGCTACGCGATCAGCGGCAGTGAGATCACCTGCGCTTGCCCCAGCTGCGGCCAGCGCAACCGCGTCCCTCCGGGGCACCTCACGTCTCGCGGCAAGTGCGGCGCCTGTGGGGCCGCCTTCGGTCCCCTCGACCACCCCCTCTCGGTGGGCCCCGCGGGCTTCGACGCGATCGTGTCGAAGGCCAAGGCGCCCGTGCTCGTGGACTTCTGGGCGGAGTGGTGCGCGCCCTGCCGGATGGCCGCGCCCCACGTGGCCAAGACCGCGCTCGAGATGGCGGGCCAGGCGGTGGTGCTGAAGGTGGACACCGAGGCCCACCCCGGGCTGGCGGCGCGCTTCCAGGTTCGAGGGATCCCCTTCTTCGCGGTGCTCAAGGGCGGCCGGCCGGTGGTCCAGCAGGCCGGGCTCGTGGGCGCCGACCAGCTGCAGGCGTGGCTCCGGCAGGCGCTGTGACCCCCTGCGCCTTTACTTGCGGGACGGTCATCCGATAGTACCATTTCAGGTGCTGAGACTTCCGTTTCTGACATCTATTGGTGTTTTTCTGTGCGTTGCGGCCACCCCGGCCCAGGCCCAGGAAGACGGGGAGGGCGCCGACCGGCCGCCCGCGCGCCTGGTCGGCCGCCTGGCCGGGGCCGACTCCGCGGCCAAGGTGCGGGCGGGGATCTGGTACGCGAACCTGAGCCGGGGGCTCTTCTCCTACATGCAGTCCTCGGAGGTTGTGGGGCCGCCGAACTCCGCGGTGGGCCGCGGCACCGGCCTGATCACCGAGCTGGGCTTCCAGCTCACCCTCGGGGACTACGACTTCGCGGTCTCGGCCCTCACCGACGAGCTCATCGCGCCCGCCAACGACGCGCTGGACGAGATCGAGAACCCGATCGCGCGCACCGTGCTCCGGGAGCTGCTCGGCGAGCTCAAGAGCCGCGCCCTCGACCAGCTGGTGGGCACCGAGGTGGGCCTTGGCCTGCGCTACGGCAGCTTCAAGGGGGTCTTCGACGGAACGAAGTTCGGCTTTCGGGACAACGCGGTCTTCCTCGGTGGCCGGGTGGAGCCGTGGTCCTCGTCGTACTTCTCGGGCCAGCTCCAGGCGCGCATCGGCGAGTACGTGGACTGGCTCTTCGTGCGCTACTCGCGCTTCTCGAAGCCCCAGGCCTTCGAGATCGTGGGGGTCGAGCCCTTCGGCCTGCAGACCACCCACGTGAACGCGGCGGGCGTCGGGGTGCGCTTCGAGCGGGTGAACGACGACGACCCCGGCCTCTTCGACTTCGAGTACGACCTCTCGGTCATCCCCCTCACCGGCTTCGCGGTGGTGGGCTACGGCGAGTGGGGGAGCTTGGTGGGGGCGCTGTTCGAGATGGAGGCCTCCATCACCGGCACCCTCTTCATCGATCTCGACAGCTGGATCGCGCTCAAGCTCTACGCGGGCTTTCGCGCGGACATGATCTCGCCCCTCGGTGGCGCCTTCGGCGGCCTGTCCTCGGGCTTCGACGAGCAGGACCCCAACGAGGTGACCCTGCTGTTGCCCGACTACCTGATCTGGGGGCCCATCGCGGGGCTGGAGGTGGTGCTGTGAGGCGGCTCCTCTTCCTGCTCGCCGCCGCGCTCCCCGCCGCGGGGTGCGCCCTGGAGTCGCCGACGGTGTCCTGCACCGGGGCGCAGGACTGCTTGCTCCCGCTGGTGTGCTGTGCAGGTGGGCTTGCGGTGGAGTACGGCGGCTTCAGCGGCCCTACCTGCCTCGCTCAGGCGGAGTGCGTGGCCGGCGGCGGCAGCTACGCCGCCTTCTTCCCCGAGGGGGCGCCGTGCGGCCGGGTGGCGGGGGCGGAGGCCTGCGAGGCGGGCCTGGTCTGCTGTGAGAAGACCCTCACCTGCCAGACCGAGTCCGGCTGCCAGGCGGCGCCGGTGCCCCCCGAGGTCACCCCGGGCGAGGCGGCGGTGTGCGGCGGCGACAGCGACTGCGCCGAGGGGATCTGCTGCGGCATCTCCTGGATCCAGCGCGAGGGCGCCTGCCGCGGGGTGGCGGACTGCGCCGCCGCCAACGGCATCGTGACCCCGCGCCCCGACGCGGGGGTGAGCGGCGCGCCGGACGCGGGCGTCGACGGCGGGGTCGAGGCGAGCCTGGCCGAGCAGATCTGCGAGGCCGCGTTCTGCCTCCCCACCGGCGAGAAGGCGCCCAGCGGCGCGGAGCGCGAGGCGTGCAAGCAGGCCTTCGACGCTGGCGTGGACGCGCTCGGGCGCGGTGGCCTGAGCCCCAGCCAGGCCTGCCTCGACGCGGTGAGCGCGAGCCGGGCGCTCTGCCCCTACCTGTTCCACTGGCGCGACCAGGTGGTGCCCGCGGTGGCCCCGAACCTCCCCGTCTTCCCCGGGGACTGCTACGCCCCCGCCCTCACCCAACCCCTCGCCGGGCCGGCCTGCGATCAGCTCGTGGCCTGCGGGGTGGTCGCAGACCGGGCGGCGTGCGTGGGCTGGGTCGGCGGCCTCACCCACGACGCCCTGGTGCGGGTGGCGGAGGTGGCCTCCTGCGCCCTCGACCGTGACGCTCTGGGCTTCGCCGGCCAGCCCCTGCTCGGCAAGTGCACCGAGGACGCCCACTGCCCCGCCGGCACCGCGTGCGAGGCGGGGCTGGCCCCGGGCGGGGTGTGCACGCTCCTCGGCTGCGCCGACCCCGGCCCGTGCAGCGGGCTTGGCGGGGTGTGCGCGGGCGGCCTGTGCACGCTGGCCTGCAACCCGCGCCAGCAGAACGTCCTCGCGCGCCGGGCCGTCAAGCAGGCCTGCAACGCCCGGGTCTTCGCGGACGGGCGTCCGGCCGACCTCGGCTGCGGGCTCCAGGCCACCGGGGGCGCGGTCTGCCTCCCCGCGGTCGATCCGGACACCTGCGTGGGCGGCCTCGAGCCCCTGGCCGGGCCGGGCTACGGGCCCCTCGAGCACGGCTTCGGCTGCGCCGCGGTCACCACCTCGACCCTCACCTTGTTCAGCCGCTGCGAGGTGCCGGGGGCAGGGGGGCCGAACCCGTGCGGGGAGGGCGTCTGCGTGGGGCAGGGGATGGAGGGGCGGTGCCTCGACCCGTGCGTCTCGACCCCGGTGGACGTGGCTGGGTTCATGTGCCCGGCGGACCAGGCGTGCATGGACGACCCCGAGCTGGGCTGGGGCGGCCTCGGCTACTGCAGGTTACGTTGCGATCAGGGCCAGGCGTGCCCGGCCGGGACCACCTGCCAGCGGAGCTGGCCCGCCTCGTACTGCCGGTGAGTCCGTCTATCCGGTGAGGATCTCGGTGTCGTCGCGCCCGCCCCACTCCGCCCAGCTGCCGTCGTAGAGCGACGCCTCGGGGGCGCCGAGCTCGAACAGGGCGAGGGCGAGGATGGCGGCGGTGACGCCGGACCCGCAGGTGGTGACGGCGGGGGCGGCGAGGTCGACCCCCGCCGCGAGGAAGGCGGCGCGGAGCTCGTCCGGCTCACGCAGGGCACCTTGCGGGGTGAGGAGGTCCTCGTAGGGGAGGTTGAGGCTGTTGGGCATCCGGCCGCTCCGGACCCCGGGCCGCGGCTCGGGGGCGGTCCCCCGGAAGCGCCCGGCCGAGCGCGCGTCGACCACCTGGGGGGTCCCGAGGGCGGCGCTGGCCCGCATCTGCGCCAGGCTCCGGACGAGCTCGGGCCGCAGCCGCGGCTGATAGCGCATCGGGACCGAGGTGGGGACCTCGTCGGTGAGGGGGTGACCTGCGGCCCGCCACGCCGGCAAGCCACCTTGCAGGACCGACACCCGGACGTGCCCGAAGCCTCGGAAGGTCCACCAGACCCGAGGTGAGGTGATCACCCCCGCGCCGTCATAGACCACCACGTGGTGGTGGTTCGAGACCCCCAGGGCGGCGGCGTGCCCGGCGAACGCGTTGGGGGTGGGGAGCATGTGGGGCAGGGCGGTGCTGCGGTCCGCGACCTCGTCGATGTCGAAGTAGCGCGCGCCCGGGATGTGCGCCGCGGCAAACTCGGCCCGAGGATCGCGCTGGGCGGAGGGCAGGTACCAGGACCCGTCCAGGATCCGGAGGTCGGGGTCGGCCAGGTGATCGAGGAGCCACGCGGGGCTCACCAGGGCGGAGGTCACGCCACCATCATAGCCGAGGGTGTGCTCGGCTGTAGTCGCACAGTGAACATGGGCAGATTGCACACCGATCGGTGCAGCCACCGCACAGGCCTCGGGTGCACCTGGGGCATGGGCGCCACGGATCCAAGCGTTCAGGCCGCCCGAGAGTTGGTACGCCGGTTGCTCATACGATCAGCACAGGCCAGGACGGCCTCGATGGTGCGCGCCGACGCTCGGACGGCGAACGGAGCAGGATGCTCCCGGCAGCGGCCTGGTGGGATCGAGAGCAGGATGCACGGGATCACCGGGGATATCGGCGCCAGGGCGACGGCTGGCCTCATGAACGGGCTGGGGCTCTCGCCCCAAGCACAGGATGTGCTCGGCATGGCGATGGACGTCTCCCAAGGACGGGTAGACGGCCTCCTCGGTGGACTGACGGACCAGATGGACCTCGGGTTCGACGCCAAAGGACTTGGCGCCGCCTTGGCAGGATTGGCCATGGGCAACCCGATGGGGCTGGCCAGCTTCGCGATGGACGCCCTGGGCATCGACCCCGTGGGCCAGGTGGCAGACGCCTTGGGGCTCGGAGGCCTCAAGGACGCCGTGGACGGTTTCGCCGACGACGTAGGCGAGGCCCTCGGCGGCATCGGTGACGCGGTGGGCGAGGCCGTGGGCGGCTTCGCCGACGCGGTCGGCGACGCGGTGGGCGGCATCGCGGACGCGGTGGGTGACGCCATCGGCGGCGTCGCGGACGCGGTGGGTGACGCCCTGGGCGGCAAGGATGCCGACGCGGCGTCGGGCAAGGACGCGGACGCGGGCAAGGACGGCGCGGACGCAGCAGGTGGCGCCGACGGTGCGGATGGCGGTGACGGTGACGGCGGGGGTGACGGCGGCGGCGGCGACCGCTGATGGCCGACCCCGCGAAGAAGGCGCCCTCCCGGGTGCTGTCCAGGCTCGCAGGACTCCTCACAGAGACGAAGGACGGCTTGCGCTTCCCGCCCGCGGCCCAGGCCAAGGTGGCCGCGGTGGTGGAGGTGGCGGCGCGCATACCGGACGAGGTCCGGGGCGCCCAGGCCCTCTACGACGTAGCGCGCCTGGCAGTGGCTCTCGCGGACGCGGGCCACGACGAGGCGAGCCAGACCGTGCAACAGATCTTGCGAAGCTCCCCCGCCGCGGGCGCCCGGCTGACCGCGGTGCGGAGCGGCGAGGCCCAGGTGGCCAAGCGCTTCGCGGCCTTCCGCGGCGGCGCGGAGGCGCCCCGCGCGCCGCGGGTGGACGCCCCGAGAGAGGGCGTCGCCCTCAAGGACCTCCTCCCGGTCGGGGTGGGGCGCCGCATGGATCCCCGATCCCCAAACCGAGGCGGATCGAGTAGATCCGACAAGGCATGACCCGCGTCAGGCTCCCCGCCCCGGCGCTCCCGGGCGCAGGCCCAACGGACCGCCCGCCCGCCCCTGAGGCGCCGACCGCGCACCCACCGCTCCCTGAAGCCCCAGCGCCCCCGATCGCGCACCCTCGGGCGCCCTCCTTGATGGACCGCCTCACCCGCGGCGCCCGCTCGGCCCCGGTGCTCGCGGGCCTGTTGGGCATGGAGCTGGTGCTGGGCGGCTGCGCCGGCGTCCCCCGCCGCGGCGCGAGCTTCGCCACCCTGCCGGGCGGGGAGGTGGTGGCGGCCCCGGTGATCGACGAGGCGGCGGAGCGATCGCTCCTCGAGGCCCACGGCGGGCACGGGGTGCTGGTGGAGCTCCTCGCGGGGCAGCCCGGCGCCCCGACCCGCGTGCTCGTGCACGGCATCAACGACGCCCCCCAGGGGATGCAGCCGATGGTGGACGAGGGGCGACGCGAGGGGCACCGGGTGCTCGCCTTCGCCTACGACGATCAGTTCGGACGGCTGGGGGACGCGGCGGACGACCTCGCCCGAGCCCTGCGGGCTCAGTGGGCTCGGCAACCTGGCTTGCGGATCCACCTCGAGGCCCACAGCATGGGGGCTCGGGTGGCGGTGGTGGCGCTGGGCCGCTTGCACGCCGACGGCGGGCTGGGCGGGCCGGTGGACCTCGATCTGTTGGCGCCGCCCCTGGCCGGGGTGGCGGGCGCCGAGGGGGCCCGGCGCGCTCCGGGCTTCCTGCGGGACGCGATCGCGGGCATCACGCCCGGGCTGGACATGGCCCCCAGCTCCGAGTTCCAGGCCGAGCTGGCCGGGGTGGGGCGGCTGCCCGGCGTCCACGCCCGGGTCTTCGTTGGGGCCCGCGACGACATCGTGGACGCCAACGCGCCCGCCTTTCGTCGCATCGTCGAGGGTCTCGGGGCGGAGCTCTTCCAGGCCGACGCGGGCCACGCCGAGGTCCCCGCTCGGTGGGTCGCGGACCGGGCGGCGTTCGTGCGCGTCCCCTGAAGAAGTGTCCGTCCACGGCCACGCCCACGGTCACGTCCACGATCGGATCCAGAAAAGCTGGGGTCGGCATGGTGTCCGGCCGTGAACCTGGGTCGGCGGAGACGTCCCTCTCCGCCGGGCTTCGCCCGGTTCCCCTTCGGTTCAGCCTGCGCTCTTGAGCGCGGGTGCGTCGGCTGGGGTCCACCGCGCCACCACCTCCCGGATCTGGGTCAGGGTGAAGGGCTTCGAGAGGAAGTCGTTCATCCCCACCGCCAGGCACGCGTCGCGGTCGGCCTGGGTGGCGTTGGCGGTCAGGGCGACGATGGCCACCGCCGCGCCCGCGGGGCCCGACGCGCGGATCTGTCGCGTCGCCTCGAGGCCGTCCATCACCGGCATCTGGCAGTCCATGAGGATGAGGTCGTAGGGGGTCGAGGCGAAGCGGTGCACCGCGTCCTCGCCGTTGCTCACCCAGTCGCACGACATCCCGAGCCGCCGCAGCATCCCGCGGATCACGAGGTGGTTGGTGGGGGTGTCCTCCGCCACCAGGATCCGGAGTTGGCTCGGCTCGGGGCTGGGGGCGACGTCGGCGCTCGGAGGGCCGACGACGGGGCGCTCCACCTCGGGGAGGGGGAGCTCGACCCAGAAGTTCGAGCCCGCGCCCACCGCGCTCGACACCGAGACGCCGCCGCCCATCGCCTCGGCCAGGAGGCGCACGATCGACAGGCCCAGCCCGGTGCCGCCGTAGCGGCGGGTGGTGGAGCCATCCGCCTGCCGGAAGGGCTCGAAGATCCGCGCCTGGGCCTCGGGCGGGATCCCGATGCCGCTGTCCTTCACCCCCACGCGGACGGAGTCGCCGCCGGGGCGCCGCTCGCACCACAGGCGCACCGAGCCCTGGCGGGTGAACTTGATCGCGTTGCCGGCCAGGTTGACGAGGATCTGCCGCAGCCGGGTGTCGTCGCCGTGGAAGCTGCCTTGCATGTCCTCGGGCACGCTCACCACCAGCTGGAGCCCGCGGGCCTGGGCGCCGTGGCCGAGCATGGTCGCTACGCCGTCGAGCAGCTCGCGCATCGAGAAGGGGCGAGGGTTGAGCTGCAGCTCGCCCGCCTCGATCTTGGAGAAGTCGAGGATGTCGTTGATCAGGGTGAGGAGGGTGTTGCCGGAGTCGCGGATGTTCCGCGCGTACATCGCGTCGCTCGGGGCGAGGTCCTGCGCGGCGAGGAGCTCGGACAGCCCGATGATCGCGTTGAGCGGGGTCCGGATCTCGTGGCTCATGGTGGCGAGGAACTCGCTCTTGGCGCGGTTGGCCGACAGGGCCACCTCGCGGGCCGACACCAGGGCCTGCTCCGCCGCCTTCCGATCCGTGATGTCGCGCCACACGCAGAACAGGGCCTCGGCGCCCGCGTGGGGGACCCGGGTGAGCGAGACCTCCACCCAGAGCGGCTGCCCGTCTCGCCGCAGGTGCACCCACTCGAAGCGCTGGTAGCCGTCGCGGTAGGCCGCCGCCATCGACGCGTTGGCCTTGTCCACGGAGGGCTGCCCGTCGGGCTGGTACTCGGGCGAGATGGCGGAGGGGTGGGCGGCGAGGAGGGTGTGCGGGTCGTCGAAGCCGAGGTAGGTGGCGGCGGCCTGGTTCGCGGTGACGAACCGGTCACCGACGATGAGCCACATCGGGTCCTGGGACAGCTCGAAGAGGTTGCGGTAGCGCGCCTCGCTCTCGGCCAGGTCCCGCGCGCGCATGCGGTGCTCCAGGCCGAGGTGGATGGAGCCGCGGATCGTGGCGTACATCGCCCGCGTCCCCGAGATGACCAGCCCCAGGTACAGGATGACGAGGAGGCTGTTCCAGCCGGCCATGGCGAGGGAGTTGTTGGCGGTCTGCACCGCGAGGGGCAGCAATACCGCGCTGGAGGCGCCCACCGCGGCCCGGGGCGAGGCGGCGTAGGTGGTGATGGGGACCACCGCGATGGTGGCCAGCATCAGGACGAGCTGGGTGTGATGGGTGAGGGAGCCGGGGACGGCGAGCAGCCAGGCGGCCAGGCCCCACGAGAGGCCACCGAGGATGGCGAGGAGCTCGAAGGTGGTGAGCCAGCGGCGGGCCACCGGGTTGCCGTTCGTCTTCCAGCGGTGGAGCGCGACGGCGGTGGCGGCCATCGAGGTCAGGAGCACCGCCACCCAGGCCGTGGTGCGGACCGGGTCGTTCTCCTGGGCGAAGGCGGCGACGGCGACCCCGACCGCTACCAGGCGCCCGACCTGGGCCCGCTGGAGCCCCCGGGAGAGGGCCTCGAGCTGGGTCGCCAGGAGCTCGCGATGGAATGTCGCTTCAGCGGCTGCAGACTCCGGGCGCACCTCTCCCTCCGGAGAGGGGAATCGGCTGAGTCCGGGGGAGGATGAGCGGGTTCTCAGTGCTTTCGCACCATCCGGAGCATCCTCGCGTTGATGACCAGGAAGCGGAGGAACTGCCACAGGAGGTTGGTCCTGAGGGCCTGGGTGAAGCGGGTGGGCACGGGCGGATAGTAGCTCTGCCCGTATTGGGTCCTGATGTCGCCACTGTTGGTGGCGCTGGTGTCGTCGTCGTTCATTCCGGTACCACCACCCAGAGCGGGTTCGCCTTCGCCTTGTAGATGAAGCCGTAGTGGAGCAGGTGCTTGAGCCAGTGCCCGGCCAGCCCGATCTCCCCCGACGTGTAGCCGATGTCCCGGCCGGTGTCCGGGTACTTCTCGAAGTCGGGGATGATCGGGAACATGGTCATCGACACCGCGGTGCCCCCGAAGAGGCTGGCGCCGGCGGAGGCGATGCACGCCGCGCCCATCCGCGCCATGGAGGCGTGGCGGGTGGGCTCGGTAGCGCGCCCCTGCATCATGTCCACCACGTTCAGCGCGACCTGACGGGCCATCACCCCCGACGGCATGCCGGTGCGCGGCGGGGTGGGCGAGATCGGGGTGCCCTTGGCGCTCACCATCGGCTTCGAGATCGC
Source organism: Deltaproteobacteria bacterium (assembly GCA_020632995.1). Lineage (GTDB taxonomy): Bacteria > Myxococcota > Kuafuiibacteriia > Kuafuiibacteriales > Kuafuiibacteriaceae > JACKEN01. The sequence goes on from JACKEN010000002.1 coordinate 456,230, forward strand.
GTGGGGCGGCGCGAACGCGATGCCCACCGCGAAGATGTTCTTGTACTTCGGTGACTGGTAGGTGCTGGGCCAGTCCGAGGGGGACCACGCCTCGAACGGCTTGCCGCTGTAGTCGGCGTCTACCCGCATGAACCCGTTGGGGGCGAAGAGCTCCGTCGTGATGTCGTCGCCCTGTCGATCGAGGGCGCTGAGCCCCACCCCGCGGAACGGGGGCAGGAGCATCGCGAAGTCGAAGTTCTGAGTGCGCTCCTCGCCGTCCAGGGTCTCGTACGAGACCTCACGTGCGCCGACCTCCTTCACCCCGGCGCGGGTGATCCACTCCACCCCGCGCTCGGTGTAGAGCGACTCGGTGAACACGCGGCTGTGGGTGATGTACCCGCCGCGCTTCAGGAACATGCCGCCCATCCCGAAGTCGCCCAGCTCGTGCTCGTTGGAGATCCAGATGACCTTGGCCTTGTCCCGCACCCCCCGGCGGCGGAGCTCGAACTCCACGTTGAAGAGGTACTCGAACGCCGCGCCCTGGCAGGTGCAGGTGCCGTGGCCGGTGCCGATCAGGAGGGTCTGCTGCTCACCCTTCTGCATACGCGCCACCGCCTCGTCGAGGCCTCGAGCGGCGTGGTCGGCGTGGTCGTAGGTGCACACCGAGAGGCTGTTCCCGTTCGGGCCGAGGCCTGGGGTGGCGTCGAAGTTGAGCTTGGGACCGGTCGCGTTGATCAGCCAGTCGTAGGGGACCTTCTGGCTCTGCCCCTGGGTGTCCGGCCCGGTGAGGAGCACGTCGACATAGGGCTGGGCGCCCTCGGCGTCGCCCTCCGGGTGGATGCAGGTCGCCTTGCCCTGTACGAAGGTGACGCCGGTCTTGGCGTACACCGGGGCCAGCGGGAAGGTGACCTGCTCGGGGGTCATCACGCCCACACCCACCCAGATGTTGGAGGGGATCCAGTTCCACTTGCTGTTGGGCGAGACCACGACCACCTCGTGATCGCGGCCCAGCTTTCGGCGGGCGTGGAGCGCCGCGGTGTGACCCGCGATGCCCGCCCCCAGGATGACCAGTCGGGCCATGTGCTCCTCCTCTGCTCTCAGTGATACGCCTGATCCGGCGGGAGGACAGGGGGCCGTCCGACGGGACTGCCTCGTTCCGAGGCGGCTAGCTTGCGACGAATGAGCGCAGGCCGGGCTGGGTCACGCCGTCGACGATGGGGAGGCACGCGGGAGGGAGCGCCGCGGTGAAGGTGTGCCCGCGCGCCACCAGGGCGTCGAGGAAGCGATCGAGGTGCAGGCTGGCCTCCTCGAGCACGTCGTGCAGGACCACCACGTCGGTCGGCTGGGCCTCGGCGTCGGCCAGGGCCTTGTCAACCCAGCCTGCCGCGTCCAGCCAGTCGCCGGGCACCGAGGTCCACAACACGCAGGTCATCCGCTCGGTCTTCAGCCACTCGACCGCGGCGGGCGACAGGAGGTGGGGGCCGAGCACCCCGCCGCCGCCGAAGGGGCGGAACCAGCGCGGCCCCGACCACACCTGGTCGAGGAGGGCCTGGGTGCGGGCGAGCTCCAGGGCCACCGCGTCGGGGCGCGGATCCTCGCCCAGGGGGGTCTGGTGGGTGAAGGAGTGGTTGCCGAGGCGATGGCCCGCGTCCCGAATCTGGTGGGCGAGCGACATCCCCCACGGCTCGGCCAGGTGCTGACCGAGGACGAAGAAGGTGGCGCTGACGCCGTGTCGGCCCAGCACCTCGAGGACCCGGGGGGTCACCTCGGGGTGCGGGCCGTTGTCGAAGGTGAGGTGTACGGCGGACAACTCAGTTCACGGACTCGCCGCTCCGGAGGCGGCGGCGCTCGTTGTTGGCCTCGGTGACCCCGGCGAGCCAGCGCTTCAGGTCCTCGTGGGCGGTCTTGGCGTGCCGCTCCATGATCTCGATCGTCTCGGGGACCTTGGTCGTCAACTCGACCTGCATCCCGTTCGGGTCGTGCACGTAGATCGAGTAGCAGTACCCGTGGTCGATGAGCATGTGCGGGTAGCCCTCGGACTCGAAGCGGTCCTTGTAGGCCATCACCGCGTCCTTCGACTCCACCTCGAGGGCGATGTGGTGATCGAAGGGGTCCACGTTCCCGTGGATCTCACTCTCCTTGTAGAGCCCCTCCTGGAATTGGAAGAAGGCGAGGGCGGAGCCGTCGGCCATCTCGAAGAAGGTGTGGATGTAGTTGGAGGGGCCCTCGGTCACCGGGTCGGTGGTCTCCACGAACGTACCCACGAGCGGGCATTCCAGGATGTCCTCCCAGAAGTGGCGCGTCGCCTCCATGTCGCGGGTGCGGAACGCGTGGTGGTGGAACTGCCGGACGCGGATCCGGCTGCGACGGTCGAGGGTCGCCTGTGAGACGTTCATCGGTATGCTCCTCCGGGGTCGTCCTGGATGGGGTTGGCGAGCTCACCGATGCCCTGGATGGCCACGGTGCAGACCTCGCCGGGTCGCAAGAAGCGTTGCGGAGACCGGGCGAACCCGATCCCCGCGGGGGTGCCCATGGCGATCACATCGCCGGGCTCGAGCACCACCGCCTCCGAGAGGAGGGCGATGGTGCGGGCTACGTCGAAGATCATGTGCGCGGTGTCGCCGTCCTGCAGGACGTCGTCGCCCACCCGGGTGGTGAGGCGCAGGCCCGCCGCGCCGCGGGGGAGCTCGTCCGGCGTCACGAGGTCGGGGCCGAGCGCCCCGGTGCCGTGGAAGTTCTTGCCCAGGGTCCACTGCGCGGTGCGCACCTGGTAGTCGCGGATGGAGCCGTCGTTGAACACCGTGTAGCCGGCGACGTGGTTCAGGGCCTCGGTCTGTTGGATGCGACGCCCGGGGGAGCCGATGACCACCGCCAGCTCCACCTCGTAGTCGAGCATGGTGGACTCCTGGGGGCGCAGCATCGGCTCTCTGTGGCCGATGAGGGAGGACGCCACGCGGGCGAAGACCTCGGGCACCGCGGGCACCGCCAGCCCCGCCTCCTTGGCGTGGGCGGCGTCGTTGAGGCCGAGGCACAGGAGCTTGGCGGGGTGTGGGATCACCGGCCGAAAGCGCAGGGTGTCTTGCGGGATGAGGGGGGCCGCCGCCGCGGCGCGCTCCGCCCGGGCCCGCCACTGGGGGCCCGAGGCCAACAGCCGGCCCACGTCGGTGCCCAGCGATGGATCCGACGCGCTGAGATCCAGGTAGCCGCCCTCCGCCTTCAGGCCGAGGATGGGGCGCCCCTCTGCCAGGATGGATGCCAACCGCATGCCGGACCTTCTAGCAGAGGGCGCGGGGTTTTTGTCGACAAAAATGCACTTGGAAAACATTGCCGCCCTCTGTAGAGAATGACGCGGTGCGCCCCCTTACCGACCCGCTCGCCAAGCCCACCGAGGCCTCCCTCGCCACCGCCCGGCTCCGGGCCGAGATCGTGGGCGGCGTGATGCGCCCCGGCGACAAGCTGAAGCTGGAGCCCCTCGCGCGCCGCTACGCGGTGAGCCGCGGGCCGCTGCGCGAGGCGGCGTCGCGGCTGGCGGCGGAGGGCCTGGTGACGATCGAGGACCACCGGGGCTTCCGGGTGGCGCCGCTGTCCCGGGTCGACCTCGCCGACGTCACCGCGACCCGCCAGCGCATCGAGGTGCTGGCCCTGGAGGACGCGATCGCCCACGGCGACCTGGCGTGGGAGGGTCGTGTCAAGGCAGCTTGCCACATGCTCGACCGCGTCACCGGCCACCTCGAAGACCGGGCCGCGTTCGCGGCGCAGCACCAGGCGTTCCACGAGGCGCTGGTCTCGGCCTGCCCGTCTGCCTACCTCCTCGAGTTCCGGGCTCGGCTGTACGCGCTCACCGAGCGCTACCGGAACCTGGCGGCCGAGGGTTACGCGGCGGGGCGGGCCCACCGGGACGTGGCGGCCGAGCACCAGGCCCTCGCCGACGCCGCGGTGGCGCGCGACGCACCCCGCGCCGCCGCGCTCTTGAGGGCGCACCTCGCGGAGACCGCGCGGCAGCTGATCGAGGCGTACCCGGAGCTGTTCGGGGGTGCGGCGTGAGCGCGGTGGCCGAGCTGACGGTCGAGGTCGCGGGCGCGCCGGCGCGGGTCCTCCACGCCGCGGGCGAGGGGGGTCCGGTGGTGCTTATCCACGGCGCGAGCGGCTGTGCCGACAGCTGGCGCGGTACCCTCGGCGCGTGGTCGGGGCAGGACGTCTGGGCCCCAGATCTGCCCGGGCGCGGCGGGAGCGCGGGGCCGGCCCGGGACCGGGCGGAGGCGACCGCAGCCTGGCTCGGCGAGCTCGCCGAGGTGTGCGGGTGGCGCCGCCCAGTGCTGGTGGGGCACTCCTACGGCGGCGCGGTGGCGCTGCAGGCTGCCTTGCTCGACCCCGACCGCTGGGGCGGCGTGGCGCTGGTCGCCTCCGGCGGGCGCCTGCGGGTCTCGCCCGCGATCCTGGCCGCGGTGGCGGAGTCCTCCCCCGACGCCCCCTTCCGGCTCGACGCCGCCTTCGGGCCGGGCACCCCCGCCGCGGTGGTCGAGGCGTACGCCGAGGCCACGAGGAGCGTGCCCCCCACCTCGGCCCTGGCCGACTGGCGGGCCTGCGACGCGTTCGACGTGCTGGCCCGGCTCGAGGAGGTCCGCTGCCCGACCCTCGTCGTGTACGCGAGTGACGACGCTCTGACCCCGCCCAAGCACCAGCGCGCCATGGCGGCCCGGATCCCCGGCGCGATTGAGGTGGCGCTGGAGGGCTTCGGACACATGCTCCCGTGGGAGGCGCCGGGCGCGGTGGCGAGAGCGGTGCAGGCTTGGCGCGCCGGGCACTGACGGTTTGCAGACCACGAGCGTGCGCCCTCCTCACGCGTGCGACGGAGCCCGGTACAAGGCGGCCGATGGCGAAGACCCCGGCGCGCCCGCGAGCGGGATGACGTGATCGTGGAGCTGGTGGCCCTCTTTCACGAGGGGGTCATGCGGTGCGACCTGAGCCGGGCGGTGGGCAAGCTGAGGGTCTGGGAGCGGGGCCGGACGCCGTCGGCGGGCGATATCGAGCCGGCGCTGGACGCGTTGACGGCGGCGGGGTGCCCGAGCGCGCGGCGGTGGAGGCCGAGGTCGCGAGCGGCCCGAGCAGCTCAGGATCCTGGTCGACTGGGGGGTGGAGCGGTTTCAGGGCTACTGCTTCCACCGCCCGGAGCCCTTGGACCGGCTGCAGGGGCTCGAGCAGGCGCGTAGCTGGTAGACGCAGGCCACCCAGGCGCCCCGTTCGTCGGCCGCGGCTCGTGCTAGCCTCCGCACTGGTGGAGTCTCCCCGCATCAGCACCACGCGCCTCGGCTGCGCCGAGGAACACCCGGAACATTCGGCCCCGGACGCGATGACCCCATGAAGACGCTGGCCTCATTCGCGGGCGGGGGGCGGGACGTCCCCGGGGCCACCGCGTGGCTCATCGGCGAGCTGGGCGAGGCCCGGGGCAAGCAGGAGCTGTTCACCCGGCAGTCGCCCGAGCGGCTCCGGGTGCTGCGGGAGCACGCGGTCGTGGAGAGCGCGGTGTCCTCCAACCGTATCGAGGGGGTGGAGATCGACCCCACGCGGGTCCGGTCGGTGGTGCTGGGGCAGGACAAGTTGCGGGACCGCAATGAGGAGGAGGTCCGGGGCTATCGGCTGGCGCTGAAGCTCATCCATGAGGACGCGCCGGCCTTGGCGGTGGACGAGGGCACGGTCCGGCGGCTCCACGCGCTGGCCCGTGGTGACGTCTGGGACGCGGGGCAGTACAAGGCGCGCGACGCGGACATCATCGAGCGGTATCCGGACGGGCGGTCCCGGGTCCGCTTCAGGACGGTCTCGGCTGCGGCGACGCCAGAGTTCATGGCGGCGCTGACGGAGCACTGGCAGAAGGCTATCGAGGAGCGCTGGACGCCGCCGCTCATCGCGCTGGCCGCGTTCAACCTCGACTTTCTCTGCATCCACCCGTTCCGGGACGGCAACGGCCGGGCGTCCCGGCTGCTCATGCTGCTGCAATGCTACTTGCTGGGCTTCGAGGTCGGGCGCTACATCAGCCTGGAGCGGCTCATCGAGGAGAACACGGTGCGGTACTACGAGACCTTGGAGCAGTCGTCCCAGGGCTGGCACGAAGGCCGGCACGACCCGTGGCCGTACGTGAACTTCGTCCTGTCCACGCTGAAGACCGCGTACCGGGAGCTGGAACAGCGGGTGGGCGACGTGGCGGCGCCGCGAGGTGCGAAGGCGGAGCGGGTGGAGGCGGCGGTGGCTCGGATGGAGGGCCGCTTTCAGGTCGCGGATGTCCAAGCGGCGTGCCCGGGGGTCAGCGTGGACACCATCCGGCGGGTGCTGGCTCGGCTTCAGAAGGAGGGTCGGGTGGAGTGCTTGGGCCGGGGGCGGACCGCGTCCTGGCGGAAAACCCGGACCTAAACTACGGCAGCATGACAGGAAATTGGGGCATGAATTGGGGCATGAAACGTTCCACGCCCCTCGGTGCCCATCCCCCCGCAACCCGACTTCAACCAGCGCGCGTCGACCACTCCGCTTCGGTGTAGCGCACCGGGATGTGCTGGGGGCAGTTGATGTCCCAGCGCTCCACCTCGAAGGTGATGATCCGCTCGACCTCGGCCGAGTAGCCGGGCGTAGCCACCGCGGCCAGGAGCGCCGCGTCGCCCTCCACCACGCGCGCGCGCCCCCACAGCTTGATGCGCCGGCGTCGCCGGTGATCGAGCAGGAAGATGAACGCTCGGGGGTTCTCGGCGAGGTTGCCCACCGTGATGTACTGCCGGTTCCCGCTGAAGTCGGCGAAGGCCAGGGTGCGCTCGCCCACCACCCGCAGGAAGCCTTGCGGGCCGCCGCGGTGCTGGATGTAGGGCTGGCCGTCGGCGGAGGCGGTCCCGAGGAAGAACGCGTCCTGCTCGGCGATGAAGGCGGCCAGCTCCGGGGTCACCTCGGCCCGGTGCTTCACGGGGCGGCCTCGGGCAGGGCGATGAGCTCGAGGCGGACCCCACCCGGGATCCGCAGCATCATGTGGCGCGCGCCGCCGTCGCCGAGGGGCTCGGGCGCGAACTCCACCTCGACCCCGGGGGCGCGCTGCAGGCTGTCATGCAGCGCCTCGAGGGCGCGGTGGTCGGGGACGGCGAGGGCCAGGTGGTGCAGGCCCACGTTCTTGCGCCGGTCGAAGGGGACGGCGGCGGCGGGATCCTCGGCCTGCCAGAGGGTCAGCAGGACCGCGCCGTCGGAGACGAAGACGGCGGGGTAGGCGGGGCGCTCCGCCACCTGCTGAAAGCCGAGCTGCTCCACGAAGAAGTCCCGGGTGAGGTGGATGTCGGGGACGGTGAGCCCCACGTGGTGGACCCCGCGGGTCCGAGCGGCGTTGTTCATGCGCCCAGGATGGGGAGCGGGGGCGCCGAGGACAATCGGCGGCTTCATGGACTCTGCGTCCACGAAATGGAAACAATGGGCCATGGACCGGCTCACCAACATGGAGGCGTTCGTGCGGGTGGTGGACGCGGGGAGCTTCTCCGGCGCCGCGCGGGGCTGGGGCTGCTCGAAGGCCGCGGTCAGCAAGTACGTGGCGGGCCTCGAGGCCCACCTCGGGGTCGAGCTCCTGCGGCGGACCACCCGCGCGCTCCACCTCACCGACGCGGGCCGGGCGTACTACGCGCGCTGCGCCGCGCTCCTGCAGGAGGTGGCGGCGCTCGAGGGCGACCTCGAGGCGGGCCACCGCGCCCCGCAGGGCGTCTTGCGAGTCACCGCGCCCCCGAGCTTCGTCGACCAGTACCGCGCGCTCGTCCTGTCGGACTTCCGAGCCCGCTACCCGGGCATCCGTATGGACCTGCACCTGACCCACCGGATGGTGGACCTGGTGGAGGAGGGCTTCGACGTGGCGATCCGGGTCACCGCGCCGCGGGACTCCAGCCTGGTGGCGCGCCGCCTCGCCCCCGCCCCGCTCGTGGTGGTGGCCGCCCCCGCCTACCTGCAGGCGGCGGGCACCCCGCGGACCGCGGCAGCGCTGAAGGACCACGCGTGCCTGGTCGACACCAACTTTCGGGGCGGGGCCCGGTGGCGCTTCAGCCGGGGTGGGAAGGTGAGCCAGGTCGACGTCGAGGGCCCCTTTCGCGTGAACAGCCCGGTGGTGGTCTGCCACCTGGCCGAAGCGGGGCACGGGGTGGCCATCGTGCCCGAGTACGTCGCGAGCGAGGCGCTCGCGGACGGTCGCCTCGTGGAGGTGCCGGTGGGCAAGCCGGCTTTCAGTTGGTCGATGTACGCGGTGTACCCGCGTCGACGCTTCGTCTCGGGGCGGGTCCGGGCGTTCGTCGATCACCTGGCCGCGGGGCTGGCCGCGGCGGGGGTCAACCGGACAGGATGACCACCGCGAAGGTGACCTGGGCGATGACCCCGGCTACGAAGGCCAGCGTGCGGAGCACGGGCACGCCCGCGGCGTAGATCACTGCGTGGGCGAGTCGAGCGCCAAAGTAGGTCTGCGCGGCCAGGGTGGTGGTGGGCCCGGTGGCGCCCACCGCGTGGGCGGTCAGCACCAGCGGCGCGAAGATCACCAGGTTCTCCACCGCGTTGGCGTGGGCCCACATCAGCCGATCGGCCCAGGCCGCCTTGGGTCGCGCGTCCTTGTTGGGGTTCTGAAGCGCGCGCCACAGGCCGTGCTCGCGCATGCGGTCGACGATGTACGGGAGCCAGAGCACGCCGGTGAGGATCACCGATGCCACCAGCCAGGTCAGCTCGGGGGTCAGGGGCTTGGACATGCGATCCAAACTAGCCCCCTCCGTCAGGAAGAGCAGTGCTTGAAGCTCTCGATTGCTTGCTCCAAACTCCTGCTGTGAAGGAGTATCACGATGTCCTGAGCTCCGCCTTGGATGCGCTGCGCGTGTCGGGGAGTGTGGTGCTCGACCACGTCTATTCGCCGCCTTGGGCGGTAGAGGTCCCGGGCTCGGCGCAACTCCTTCGGCTCTTCGGGGTGAAAGGCGCTGCGCGCGCGGTGGCGTTCCACATCGTGCTCCGCGGTGAGGTGGAGGTCCGGGTGGGGCGTCAGCGGGTCCGCCTCGGCCCGCAGGGCGTGGCGGCCTGCTTCGGAGGTGGGCGACATCGCCTCGGCTTCGGGCAGGGGGCCAGGGTTCGCGGCCTGCAAGAGTTCCTGAACTCGCCGCGGGCCCGCAACGAAGCTGCGGCTCCAGGTGACACCCACATGGTGTGTGGTGCGTTCGTCCTGCGTGAAGCCGGCCCCAACCCGCTCCTCGCGGCCCTCCCCGGGGTCGTGCAGGCCAGGTTGCTCGATGAGGAGCTGGAGCTCGTGGGGCGGACGCTGTTACGAGAGCTCCACGGGGGGCGCCCCGGCTCGACCTTCGTCGTCCACCGGGCTCTGGAGACCCTGTGCGTGGGCCTCGTCCGGGCCTGCGCGGCCGATGGGGCGCTCCGTGCTCCAGGGCTCCTGCTGGCCCTGAGGGATCCGCGCCTGCTCCGGGCGCTGGAGGCGATCCACGAGGATCCCAGCGCAGCCTGGTCGGTGGACGCCCTGGCCCGATGCGCCGGGTTGTCGCGCTCCCGCTTCGCGGTCCACTTCGCGGCGGTGCTCGGCGAGTCGCCCATGCAGTACGTGACGCGCTGGCGTATGAACCAGGCGGCGCGGCTGCTCAGGGAGGCGGGGCTCTCGGTGGGGGAGGTCGCCTTGCGGGTCGGCTACGAGAGCGTTCCGGCCTTCACGCGCGCCTTCGCGCGCCACCTGGGGACCACGCCGGCGCGCTATCGGGGCGTGGCCGCGGCCTGACCCACCAGCCGGCCGCGATGCAGCCGACCACCACCGCCACCGCCCACCACGCGGCGGGCTGCCAGGGCTCCCCGAGGAGCAGGCCCGACCACAGGAGCGTCAAGAAGGGTTGCAGGAGCTGGAGCTGCCCCATGCGCGCCGCCCCGCCGCGGGCGAGGCCGCTGTACCAGGCCACGAAGCCGAGGAACATGCTGATGAGGGACACGTAGGCGAAGGCGGCCAGCCCCGCCGCGGGCACCGCCCCGAGGTCGGGTGGCCACGGCGTGACCACCGCAAGCACCGGCGCGGCGAGCACCAGGGCCCAGCCGATGACCTGCCAGCCGGGGCGCGCGCGGGACAGGCGCGCCCCCTCCGCGTAGCCGAGCCCCACCACCACCGCCGCGAGGAGGAGCTTCAGATCTGCCGCCCCGAAGCCGCCCGCGGTGGTGGCCACGTAGCCGAGCACCGCCGACGTCCCGACGCCGGCGCGGAGCCAGAAGCCGAGGGTGGTCCGCTCGCGGCCCAGCCACGCCGCGAACGCCGCGGTGGAGAGCGGGGCCACCGCCAGCACCACCGCGCCGCGCCCGGCCGGCAGCTCCCTGAGGGCGAAGGCGCTGATCAGCGGGAAGCCGACCACGACGCAGGCAGCCACCAGCCCGAGGGCGGGGAGCTCGCGCAGGGCGGGGCGCGGGGCCCGAGCGAGCAGGAGCAGCGCCGCGGCCACCACCGCCGCAACCACCGCGCGACCGAGGCCCACCGTCACCGGGTCCAGGTGCTGCACCGCAACCCGGGTTGCAGGGAGGGAGCCGCTGAAGCCCACCACCCCGGCCAGGGTCCACAGTAGCGCTTTCGGGTCGACGTGAGTAGTGTTATCGTTGTGCTTCACAATGAGGAGTAACACATGATCCACCGCAAGCGAAGCGCGCAGCGGGGCGGAGCCCGGCGTAGAGGGGTGGGACGGCTCCGCCGGCCCGGGACCCCATGACCGCCGCGGTGGGTCGGGTGGCCGCCGCCCTGCGCAAGCGGGCCCTGGCCGCGCGGCCGGGGGAGCGCCTGCCTTCGGTGCGAGCGCTCACCGCGGCCCACGGCGCGAGCCCGGTGACGGTGTCGCGGGCGCTGGCGCTGCTGCAGGAGGAGGGGCTCATCGAGGCGCGGGTGGGGTCGGGGACCTTCGTGGCAGAGCGCCCGAGCGAGGCCGCGGCGCCGGATCTGGCGTGGCAGCACGTGGCGCTCGGCGCGGGGCCGCCGTCGGAGGACCTCGTGGCCCTGGTGACCGAGCCCGCGCCGGGGGTGCTCCCGCTCTCGAGCGGCTACGCCGACGCGTCGCTCCAGCCCACCCGGGCCCTCGCCACCGCGATGGCTCGGGCCCTCAGGGCACCGGACGCCTGGGCACGCGCCCCGGTGGCGGGCCTGCCCGAGCTGCGGGCGTGGTTCGCGCGTCGGGCGGGCGGGGCGGATCTGCAGGACGTCCTGCTCGTAGGGGGCGGGCAAGCCGCCTTGCGCACGGCGTTCCAGGCCACCGCGCGGCCGGGGGACGCGATCCTCATGGAGTCACCCACGTACCTTGGGGCCACCGCGGCCGCGCGGGCCCTCGGCCTGACCCCGGTGGCGGTGCCCTGCGACGGGGAGGGGCTCCGCACCGACCTGTTGGAGGAGGCCTTCGCGCGCTCCGGGGCCAAGGTCCTGTACTGCCAGCCCGCCTTCAGCAACCCGGCCGGGGTGAGCATGTCGGAGCGGCGGCGGGCCGAGGTGCTGGACCTGGCCCGGCGCAACTACGCCTTCATCATCGAGGACGACTACGCGGCGGACCTGGCCTACGCCGGCCGCACCCCGCCCACCCTGTTCAGCCGGAGCGAGGGGCACGTCATCTACGTGCGCTCGCTGACCAAGTCGGTGGCGCCGAGCATGCGGGTGGCCGCGCTGTGCGCCCGCGGGCCGGTGATGAGGCAGCTCCGGGCATCCAGGGTCCTCGACGACTTCTTCGTGGCTCGCCCGCTCCAGGCCGCTGCGCTGGAGCTGGTGAGCAGCTCCGCCTTCCCGCGGCACCTGGCTCGCCTCCAGCGGGCCCTGGGCGAGCGCATGGGTCACCTGTGCGGGAAGGTGCAGGAGCGCTTGCATGGGGTCGAGATCCTGGTCGCCCCCGAGGGGGGCTACAGCCTCTGGCTCCGCCTCCCGGCGGGTATGGACGACGTGGCCCTGGCCGGGCGGGCCCTCCGGGCGGGGGTCGCGGTGAGCGCGGGCGCGCCCTGGTACCCCACGATGCCGGTGCCCGGGCACCTGCGCCTCAGCGTCGCGGGTGCACCGGTGGAGGTGTTGGACGCAGGGCTGGAGCGCCTGGCCGCGGTGATCAGACTCTGAGCGACTTCCGGAGGCCAGGATCCGCGGTCCCATGGTATCGGGGACACATGCTGGACTCGGGTGCGTACAGGTCCCTCGCGCTGGCCCTGCTGGGGGCGGCCCTCGCGGTGGGCTGCGGCCGCACCGAGGGGAGCTTCCTCGGCGCCGTCGCGACCCCGCGTATCGTCCACGACGCTGGGGAGGATGGGATCCTGGTGGACGCGGGCGTGGTGGTCGACGCGGGCGCGCCGACAAGCCTGGGCGACCGGCTGGCCCGGGCCATGTCGTGCGATCTGGACGACACCCAGGCGCTGCGCGCGGCGGCTCGCTACGTGTCTTGCGACCCCATCGCCTCGATGCCGGTGGTGATGGACCTCTGGGAGGCCTTCACCCTCGGGGGGATGGACCCCTACGCCGCCGCCATCGTGGGCATCCCGCCGGTGTGCGGCCTGTGGCAGTGCGCGGCCGAGGCGAACTCGTGTGAAGGGATCGCGGCGTGCCTCCGGCGCACCACGCTCAGCGTGGAGGCCTGCCAGGACCTCGAGTTCGGGTGCGCGGGCGACGTCCTCGGGCGCTGCATCGGCGGCTACATGGTCCCGCACCTGGACTGCGGCGCCCTCGGTGCCCGGTGCGAGGCCGGGGCCTGCGTGCGCGACGGCTGCCGCTTCGGCAACGGCGAGACCTTCACCGAGTGCGCCGACGACCAGGTCTCGCTCGAGCTGTGCGGAGTCTATTCAGTGGATTGCAGGGGCTGGCTGGGGGAGTCGGCGACCTGCGCGCGGTTCTACGTGTCGGGCGAGGTGCCGGTGCCGTGGTGCTCCACCGTGGGCAACACGCCGGGCGCCTACGATCGCCCGGTGGAGTGCTCGCGGCGTGGAGAGGTCACCTTCCAGTCGGTGTCGGGCCGGACGTACACGCTGGACTGCCGATCGCTCGGATACCGGGGCTGCGACGAGGGCGGCTGCCGCAACTGACCGCGCTCAGAGCTGGAACTCGTAGATGCTCCCGAGCCCGAGCAGGGTGGTGAGCTCGTCCAGGGCTACCTGGCTCTCGAGCATGAGCTGGGGGTCGGCCAGATCCGCCGGGCTCAGGCGGTCGCGGTAGCGCTTCTCGACCCACGCGGTGAGCTTGGCGTCGAGGGCGTCGTCGAAGCGGACCCCGGGGGTGATGGCCTGCGCCTCCGCCTCGGTGAGCACCACCCGGAGGCGCAGACAGGCGGGGCCGCCGCCGCCCTGCATGCTCTGGCGCAGGTCGAAGTAGTGCACCTCGTCGATCGGGGCGTCGCCCTCGACCAGGCTCGCCACGTAGCTCCGCACCGCGTCGTTCTGCTCGCACTCGGTGGGGGCGATCAACGCGGTGCGCCCGTCGGGCAGGGTCACGAGCTGGGAGTTGAAGAGGTAGGTGGAGACCGCGTCGGGCACCTTCACCGCCGCCTCGGGCACCTCGATGCGCTTCAGCACCTCGCCGGTGATCGCGTGGTACCGCTCCGCCAGCGCTTCGACCACCGCGCGGCCCTGGGCGAAGGCCTTCTCGTGGAAGAAGAAGGTGTCGCGGTTCCCGACCGAGATCACGTCGTTGTGGAAGACGCCCTGGTCGATGACCTCGGGCGCCTGCTGGGCGAGCACCACCTGCTCGGGGCGGAGCTTGTGCAGGCGGGCCAGCACCATGCACGACTCCATGGTCTGGCGGGCCGGGTACAGCTTGGGGCGCCCGTCCTTGGGGCGGGTGATGCTCTCGCCGTACACGAACAGCTGCACCCCGCGCGCCCCGTACTCGGGGGCGAGGCGGGTGTGGTTCGCCGCGCCCTCGTCGCCCAGGGCGGCGGTGGAGGGCAGGGCCTCGTGCACCACGAAGCGGTCCTCGTCGCGGAAGATGGCCTGCAGGATGCGCCGGGTGGTGGGGTGCTCGATCGAGCGGTGTAGCTTGTTCTGCAGGTTGGCCGGCGTGAAGTGCACCCGGCCGTCCGCGCTGTCGGCGCTGGGCGAGACGGTGGCCGCGTTCGCCGTCCACATCGCGGAGGCCGAGTAGCAGGCGGCGAGGAGCATCGGGAACTCGCGGGCGAGGTCGCCGAGCACCTTCGCGTCGTCCCCGTCGAAGCCCATCCGGCGCGCGAGCGAGAGCTCGGGTCGCATGTGGGGCGGGAACACCGCCTGCGGCACCCCCAGCGTGTGGAGGGTGCGCATCTTGCTCAGACCCTGCAAGGCAGCCTGCCGCGGGTTGGAGCTGCTCCCCTCGTTCACCTCGGAGGCGATGTTCCCGAAGGAGAGGCCGCCGTAGTTGTGGCTGGGGCCCACCAGCCCGTCGAAGTTGTACTCCCTGGCCGTCATCGGCTCGGGAGGCTACCACCGACGCAGTCAGAGCGGGCGCACGAACGCGCCCAGGTCGAGGAGGGCCTGGCGGACCTCGCGCACGGTGTGGGCGCCGAAGTGGAAGATCGAGGCCGCGAGCACCGCGTCGGCCCCGCCGGTCACCAGACCGTCATAGAGGTGTTGCACGTTCCCCACCCCGCCCGAGGCGATGACCGGGACCGTGACCGCGTCGGCAACCGCCCGGGTGATCTCGAGGTCGTAGCCGACCTGGGTGCCGTCGCGGTTCATCGAGGTGAGGAGGATCTCCCCCGCGCCGCGATCCGCGACCTCCATGGCCCAGGCCACCGCGTCCTTGCCGGTGGGCTCGCGGCCGCCGCGCACGTAGACCTCGCCGTCCCGCGCGTCGATCGCCACCACCAGGCACTGGCGGCCCACCGCGGTGGTGATCGCGTCCACCAGGCTCGGGTCGCGCACCGCGGCGGAGTTGATGGCTACCTTGTCCGCCCCGTGCTGGAGCAGGCGCCGCACGTCGTCCACCTTGCGGACCCCGCCCCCCACCGTCAGGGGCACCCGGATGCGGTCCGCGGTGCGGGCCACCAGCTCGGCCAGGGTGTCGCGGTCTTCGTGGGTGGCGGTGATGTCGAGGAAGCAGATCTCGTCCGCCCCGTCCGCGTCGTAGCGGGCCGCCTGCTCGGCCGGATCGCCCGCGTCGCGCAGGCCCTCGAACTGCACGCCCTTGACCACCCGGCCGTCCTTCACGTCGAGGCAGGGGATGATGCGCCGGTAGACCATTTCAGAGCGGCCCCAGCGCGTCCTCGAGCGAGAGGGTCCCGTCGTAGATCGCGCGCCCCACGATGACCCCCGCAACCGGGGTTGCGGCCAGGGCCTTCAGGTCGGCCAGGTCTCGCACGCCGCCCGAGGCGAAGACCGGGATGCCGAGGGCGCGGGCCAGCTCCGCGGTGTAGGCCACGTTGACGCCGAGGCCGGTGCCGTCGCGGGAGATGTCGGTGGTGATCACCGCCGCCGCGCCCGCCGCCTCGGTGGCCCGGGCCACGTCCAGCACGGTGCGCTGTGACGCCTTCACCCAGCCGTCGGTGGCGGCGTGCTCGCCCTTCTTGTCGACCCCCGCGATGACCTGGCCGGGGAAGCGGGCGGCGAGGTCGGCGAAGGCCTCGGGATCGTCCACCGCGAGGGTGCCCACGATGGCGAAGGCGGCGCCCGCGCTCAGCACCGCGGACACCGCCTCGGGGCCGCGCAGGCCCCCGCCCACCTGCACCGGCACGTCGACCGCGCGACAGATCTCGGCGATGAGCGCCGCGTTCCGCGGGCGCCCCTCGAACGCGCCGTCCAGGTCCACCACGTGGATGCGCTCGGCTCCGGCGGCGGCGAAGATCCGGGCCTGGGCCACCGCGTCGTGGGCCACCGTGCGCTCGGTGCCGAGGCGGCCCTCCACCAGGCGGACGCACCGCCCATCCTTGAGGTCGATGGCGGGCACCACCAGCATGGGGATCACTCCTTCGAGAGCGGGGTCAGGTCGCAGGAGACCTTCTGCAAGGCCTCCTGCGAGGGGCTCAGCTCGCGCACGCAGGGCGCGTGGCCCTCCATCCGGAACTCGATGACGTGGGGGCGGTCCGCCACCACGTTGCGGAAGCTGTGCGGGGTGCGGGCGCCGGTGTCGGCCCCGTCGAGGTAGATCGACGCGCCCGAGGGCGCGCTCCTGAGCTCGAGCTCGGTCACCGCGGCCTGGCTCGAGGTGTATAGCCACACCGCGTAGATGATCGCGCCCACCAGCGCGCCGAGGCCGGCGATGAAGAAGACCAGGCCAAGGCGATCGCTCTTCGGCGGGTCATCCTGGGCCACCACGGTGCGGGAGCGCGGGGTCACGCCGCTGCCGGACTGGGACGGCACCGGCGTCGCGTACGGCGCAGGGGTGGCGGGGTAGGGCGCGACCGGGCCCCGGGTCACCCGCGGGGTGTGGACGAGGGCGGGATCCGCGGGCTCCACCGAGACCCCGGTGCCGGTGTCGCGGCCGCGGCCGGGCGGACCGACCGTCACCCCGGGGTTGTAGGCCTTCCGGGCGAGATCGCCGGTGGTCCGCAGCTCCTGGAGCTCGCGGGCGGAGAGGGTGCCCAGCATGGTCGGCAGCTCGCCCTCGTCCATGTCGGCGGGGGCAAGAGGGCCTGCGCCGTCGTCCGGCGGCGGGCCGTCGGGCTCGTCGAAGAGGCCCCGCACCTGGGACGAGAAGCGATCCCGGGGCCGGACCCCGGGGTTCGTGTAGCCGCTGTGGGCGATGAAGGCGGGGGCGCCGCGCTCCGCCGGGTCGAGCACCTGGGCCGGCTCGCGGCTGATCTCGACCACCCGATCGCGCGGGCCGTAGTCGGACGGGATGTCGGTGGGGAAGTCGCCGCCGCTCTCGTCCCGCACCACCCGGGCCCGCACCGAGGAGCTGTCGCCGCGGCGCCGCTCGTGGTGGTGCGCGGCCTCCTCGGCCCGGCCCGCGGTGAGGGCGTCGATCAGGGCGTCGTCGTCGCTGGCGTCCCGGGCTCGCTGCTCCATCTGCACCCGATCCGCGAACAGGTCGGTCATGAAGCGGCCGAGCATGGCCACGGTGGCGGGGGTCCGGTTGTTCTGGAGGAAGCGCTCGAGCGCGTCCTGCATCTGGCCGGCCGACGCGAAGCGATCGCCAGGCGCCTTGCGCATGGCCCGCATCAGGAGCTCGCCCAGCTCGGGCGGGAAGCTGCCGTCCACCGAGGAGGGGTGGGGCGGGTCCTTGTCGAGGATCGCGCGCAGCACCTCCATGTCGGAGTTCGCGTAGAAGGGGTGCCGCTTCAGGAGGATCTCGTAGAAGACCTCGGCCAGCGCGAACAGGTCGGAGCGCCCGTCGACCTGGCTGCCGCTCACCTGCTCGGGCGACATGTAAGCGAACTTGCCCTTGATGAGGCCGGCGCGGGTCTGGTGCAGGCGGCCCTCCGCCTTCGCGACGCCGAAGTCCACCAGCTTCACCGTGCCGTCGTAGGTCACGATGATGTTCTGGGGTGACACGTCCCGGTGCACCACGTTCAGGGGGCGGCCCTTCGCGTCGGCGAAGCGGTGGGCGTAGTCGAGGGCCTCGAGCGCGCTGCAGGCGATGCGCACCGCGATCGGTATCGGGATGGGCTGGTTCTGGGCGTGCAGCCGCGCCAACAGGTCGCGCAGGTTCACCCCGCGCAGGAGCTCCATCGCGATGAAGAGCGAGCCGTCGAGCTCACCCAGCTCGAAGATGCGCACGATGTTCGGGTGCGAGAGCTGCGAGGCGATGTTGGCCTCGTCGTAGAACATCTGCACGAACTCGTGATCGCTCTGCAGCTCCGGCATCAACCGCTTGAGCACGCACTCGCGTCGCGCGCCGTTCGCGGTGAGCATGCGCGACAGGTAGATCTCGGCCATGCCGCCGGCCGCGATGCGCCCGATGATCTCGTAGCGCTCCTCGGGCGGGATGGAGGGATCGACCCCCACGGTCGATGGGTTGGGTCCGAAACGCGGCACGGTGAAAGGACCTCTGTGATAATCAGGCTGGGGTTTTGACGCAAGTCGCCGTGCTTCAAGCCGGCGCGCCGGCCTCTGGACCGGCGGGGGCTTCCACCGGTGGCGGGGCCTCGGGGGCCTCGGCCTGGGCTTCGGCCGGGGCGGGGGCCTCGACCGCCGCCGCCCGGGCCGCCTCGTACGGGGCCACCGACTCGGTGATGAACTTCTCGAGCCGCAGGTTGATCAGCTCCGGCTGCTCGATGAGGGCGGCGTGGGAGCCCCGGGGGATCTCCAGGAGCTGGGCGTTCTGCATCCGGCCGGCCATCTCGACCGAGAGGTGCCGGGGGGTGAACAGGTCACGCTCCCCCGCCACCACCAGGGCGGGGCACCGGATGTCCCCCAGAATGGGACCGGCGTCGTGGGCCTGGGCGGCCCGGACGAAGTCCATGAACACCCGGGGGTTCATCCGGGCCAGGTGCTCCATGTAGGGGTCCATGTCCTCCTTCCGGGCCAGATCGGGGTGGACCAGCCCGGTGAGCCGGGCCGCCTGCCACATGAAGGGCTTCCTCAGGGTGAGGCGCATCCCGAGGTTGATGAGGTCGGGGATCCGGGTCCCCACCTCGTAGGCGACCTTGAACGCGGTGGGGCCCACCCGGGGATCGAGGAAGGTGTTGGCGGGGCGCCCGAAGGACCCGAGGATCGGGACCAGCCCGAGCACCCGATCCGGGAAGAGCCGGTAGAACTCCAGGATCACCTGGCAGCCCATGCTGTGGCCGATCAGCACCGCCTCCTCGATCTGGTTGGCGTCCATCACCCGGGCCAGGTCGTCGGCCACGTCGGACATGGTCAGGGTGTCGGTGTGGGCGGGGACCCCGGACGCGCCGTGGCCGCGGTAGTCCCAGACCACCACGCGGTGGGTCTTCGAGAAGCGCTCGGCGATGTAGTCCCAGAAGAAGGTGGAGACCCCGACCCCGTTGCAGCACACGATCGCGCGGGCGCCGGGGGGCCCGCCGCGGGCGAAGGCCAGGGGCGTGCCGTCGGCGGCCAACGTGGTGCCGGACGCCGTCCACCAGGGGGCGCGCTTCTTGGGAAAGTCCACCGCGCGGCAGCATACATCGGTTTGACGCTGGTGCATCGCCTTGTGCGCGACAGGGCTGGGCTTCGAGGCTCCGGCGGGCTACAACCCGCCTCGTCATGGCGCGTTATCTTGTCACCGGCGGTGCCGGGTTCATCGGATCCAACCTCGTGGAGCGGCTCATCGCCCAGGGAGCGTCGGTGCGGGTGCTGGACGACTTCAGCACCGGCAAGCGGGAGAACCTCGCGCCCTTCATGGATCAGATCGAGCTCTTCGAGGGGAGCATCGAGGACTTCGCGCTGACCAAGCGGGCGGCCGAGGGGGTCGACTACATCCTGCACCAGGCCGCGCTGCCCTCGGTCCCCAAGTCGATCCAGCTGCCGCGCGAGACCAACAACATCAACATCGGCGGGATCGTGAACCTGCTGGTGTCGGCCCGCGACGCGGGGGTGAAGCGCTTCGTCTTCGCCGCGTCGTCGTCGGCCTACGGCAACACCGAGACCCTCCCCAAGGTCGAGACGATGCCGGCCCAGCCGCTGTCGCCGTACGCGATCCAGAAGCTGGCGGGCGAGATGTACTGCCGCGTCTTCTTCGAGCAATACGGCTTGCAGACGGTGGCCCTGCGCTACTTCAACATCTTCGGGCCGCGCCAGGACCCGACCAGCTTCTACTCCGCCGTCATCCCGAAGTTCGTGACCGCGTGCCTGGACGACGAGGCCCCGACCATCTACGGCGACGGCGAGACCAGCCGCGACTTCACCTTCATCGACAACGTGGTGCAGGCTAACCTCAAGGCGTGCACCGCCCCCGACAAGTGCGCGGGGCAGGTGATGAACATCGCCTGCGGCGGCCGCGTGACCCTCACCCAGCTCGCCAACGGGATCCGCGAGGCGCTGGGCCGGGGCAAGCCGCCCCACTACGCCGAGGAGCGGGCGGGCGACGTGAAGCACTCCATGGCCGACATCTCCCGGGCCCGGGAGCTGATCGGCTACGACCCCACGGTGGGCTTCGAAGAGGGCCTCGCCAAGACCATCGCCTGGTACACCGCGCAGGCGAAGTGAGCCGAGCTCGCGCGCCCGGCGCCATCACTGCCGGGCGGGGAGCCCGGTCTTGTGCTTCGTCATCCCGCCCATCACCCGCCGCATGATCCGGACCCGCATCGCCCTCGGGAGCTTGAGGGAGGCCTCGAGCAGCTTCGAGAGCCAGCCGGGGCGCACCGTGGTTCGGCGACCGAGCGCGGCCAGAGTGGCGCGGGCGACCACACGCGGCTGCTGGGCCATCCCCATCCGCATGTCGGCGACGGCGGCGAACCCGGAGCGGATCGGTCCCGGGGCGGACGCTACGACGTCGACGCCGAAGGGCGCGAGCTCATGGGCGAGGCCCTCGGCCAGCGACTGGACGTACGCCTTGGTGGCGGCGTAGTGCGCGGCGAACGGAACGCCCTGGAAGGCGAGGAGCGAGCTCATCAGCACGATGCCGCCGGAGCCGCGCTGGACGAAGCGGCGCCCGAGGGCGTGGGTGAGCGAGAGGACGGCGCGGCAGTTGACGTCGAGCATCGCGAGCTCGGTGGCGAGGTCGGCGTCGACGAAGCGACCTGAGGTGCCGAAGCCGGCCGAGGCCACGAAGAGCCCGATGTCGAGGCCCGCGAGCGCCTCGAGCAGCTTCGGCGCGGCGTCGGGTGCCGACAGATCGAGGTCGATGACTCGGACGGCGATCCCGTGGTCGCGCTCGAGGGTCTCGGCGAGCCGATCGAGGTGGGCCCTCCGTCGCGCCACGAGCACCAGATCGAGGCCTGCCCTCGCGAGCTCCTCGGCCATCTGCCTCCCGATGCCCTCGGAGGCGCCGGTCACCAGCGCCCACGGGCCATACTTCTTGCGCCAGCTGGGGTCTGTCATCCCTCGCATCATGGCCTCCTCTGCAGGTGGAGCCGCACGGTGCGGCCCTCCACGAGCGCACGAAACGGGCCGGGCAGGCTGCGCGCGGTCTGCAGCGCGCGCGAGAGATCGCGCACCGGTTGATCGAAGTCCTCGCCGGTGAGCTGGAAGGTCCCGAAGTGGATCGCGATGGAATGCCTGGCCTCGAGGATCTGGTGCGCCTCCACCGCTTCGCCGGGGTCGAGATGGAACGCGCGGGTCGTCTCTCGGGGGAGGTACGCGCCGATGGGGAGGAACGCGAGGTCGATCGGTCCGAAGCGGCGTCGGATCTCGGCGAAGTGGTCCGAGAAGCCGGTGTCGCCCGCGAAGTAGATGGTGTGTGCGCCCCGCTTGATCAGGTGGCCACCCCAGAGGCTCCGGTTCTTGTCGAAGGGCGAGCGGCCCGACGCGTGTCGGGCCGGCGTGAAGATCAGCTCGGTCTCCTCGTCGAGGTCGACGCGCTGCCACCAGTCGAGCTCGACGACCTGGTCGATACCCGCGGCCCGGAGGAGCGCCTCGTCGCCGAGCGGCACGAAGAAGCGCGGGCCATCCCGCTCGGAGAGCCGGATCAAGGTCGGCAGGTCGAGGTGGTCGTAGTGGTTGTGGCTGATCAAGACGACGTCGATCGGCGGCAGGTCCTCGAAGGGGATGCCGGGCGCCACCGCTCGCTCCGGACCCGCCCAGGAGAGCGGCCCCACGACCTCGGACCAGACCGGATCCGTGAGGATGTTCAGGCCGCCGGTCTGGATCAGGACCGTGGCGTGGTTCACGAAGGTCACGGCGACCTCGTCCGGCGCGGTCGGGACGTCGACCTGGAGGATCGGCCTGCGCTCGATCCTGCGCTCCGGCCACGCGCCGTTTCGATTGAAGAGGATGTGGCGCGCGACCGCGAGGAGGCCCTGTTCGTCGGGCTGGGTCGGGTTGCGGAAGCGTGCGCCATCGAACTGCGGGCTGCTCAGGTAGCGAGCCTCGGACGAGCACGCGGCGAGGAGGCCGAGGCCGAGCAGGCCAGGTGCCGGAAATGGTTTCATGATGGAACCTGATAGCGGGTTGCGTTTCATTATGCAACCGACTAGCCTCGACGGCGTGGAACGCAAGCGATTCGAGGGGGCACCCTGCCCGATCGCACGATCGGTCGACATCGTGGGCGACTGGTGGACGCCGCTGATCATCCGAGAGTGCCTGTACGGGGTGAACCGCTTCGACGACCTCCAGCGGTGGCTCGGGATCGGCCGCAATATCCTCACGCGGCGGCTCGAGCAGCTGGTCGAGCAGGGCGTCCTGGAGCGACGGGCCTACCAGGAGCGGCCCCAGCGCTACGAGTACCAGCTCACCGACAAGGGCTATGACGCGGCCAGGATCCTGCTGGCGATGATGCCCTTCGGTGACAAGTGGCAGTTCGAGCGCGGGCGCGAGCCGATCCGGGTGTTCGACCGACGGACGGGCAAGCGCGTTCGTCCCGTCGTCGTCGACGCGGAGACGGGTGAGCCCATCGATCCGCGCAACCTGTACGCCGGGCCTGGGCCTGCGTTCCCGGCCGACAGGGGCGTCCGTCGGGAGCGCTTCTCCGAGTACTACCAGCGAAAGACGTGAGCGGTCCGAGGCGGCGTCTTTGGGTGGGGCACTCGACGGGTCGGGAGAGCCTCGCCGGTGGATCACATGGACCGTGCCCCGACCGCCTGGTAGCCTGCGCCATGTCCGATCTGAAGGACCGCCTCAAGGGCGCCAAGGACCTCGTCCTGGACGCGGTGGACGCCACCGCGACGCTGGTGGAGGACACCCAGGACAAGGTCGCGGAGCGCACCGTGGCCGTGGTGGGGGCGGTGGAGCCGCTCCGCGCCCCGGCCGAGGCGGTGGACGCCGTGCGGCGCCTGGGTGCGCGCCTCACCTTCGGCGCGATCCGGGGCGTCAACGCGGGGGTGCGGGCGGCCCTCGACGTGGGCGCGGCGCTGGCCCCCGACGGTGAGGCGGGCGCGCCTGCGCGGGCCAACACCGCGGCCGAGGCGATCATCGGCGCGGTGAACGGGGTGGTGGGCGACCACCTCCGGGGCAGCGGCAACGCGCTCGACCTGGGCATGACGTTGCGGGTCGGGGATCGCTACTTCGACCCCGGCGACGCGGCGGAGGCGCTGGCCGACGTCGAGACCGCGCGCCTGGTGGTGTTCATCCACGGCCTCGCGGTGACCGAGACCGCGTGGACGCTCAACGCCGAGGCGGCGTGGGGCGAGCCCGGCGTGACCTACGCGAGCAAGCTCGAGGCGGAGCTGGGCTACACGCCGATCTTCGTCCGCTACAACTCGGGCCTGCACATCTCCGAGAACGGGCGCGAGCTCGCGCGGCACCTCGAGGCGCTGGTCGAGGCCGCGCCCACCCCGGTCGAGCAGCTGGTGCTGGTGGGGCACAGCATGGGCGGCCTCTTGGCCCGCAGCGCAACCCACTATGCGGGCCCCGACGCGGCGTGGCTCCGGGCGCTCACCCACGTCTTCACCCTCGGCACCCCGCACCTGGGCTCCCCGCTCGAGAAGGCGGGGCGGGTGGTGACCCGGGCCCTGGGCGCGATCGAGACCCCGGCCACCCAGGTGATCGCGGCGGTGGCGCGCCTGCGGAGCGCGGCGATCCAGGATCTCGGCGACGGCCTGTTGGTGGATGAGGACTGGCAGCGGGAGGCGCCCGAGGCGTGGCTCGCCAAGCCGCGCACCGAGGTGGCGTTCGTGGATGGCGTGACCTACGTCTTCATCGGCGCCACCGTCACCGCGGATCCGAAGAACCCGGCCGGGCAGGCGGTGGGCGACCTCCTGGTGCGCTTGCCGAGCTCCACCCACGAGGCGGTCGACAGCGAGCACCGCACCTTCGTGCTGGATCGGCACATCCTGGGTGGGGCGGATCACGTGTCGCTCCAGAACCGGCCCGAGGTCTATCAGCTCATCCGGGACAGGCTTGCCCGCAAGTAGGCTTTCAAGGGAAGCGGCGCGCGCGGGTTGAGCGCGCGCACGTGCGGGCAGGCAAGATTGCACGACGCGGGCGGCCCCGCGGTATGCGATCTCGATGAAGCGCATCTTCTTTGCGGCGACCTTCACCCTGCTCCTGGGTTCGGCCTGCAGCACGTCGATGACGAGCCTCCAGACCGCGCGCACCATGCGCCCGGGCCAGGTCCAGCTCACCGCGGGGGCCTCGGTGCCGATCTCGAGCGCGGCGGTGGGGGAGACCATCGACGCGGCGGAGGCGATCGCGGGGCGGCTCTCGGACGCAGAGGCGCGCGACGCGCCGATCACTGAGGCGGAGCAGCGTCAGGCGCTCGAGACCAGCCTCGCCCTCCTGCTGTTCACCCCTGGCGTCACCACCGAGCTCGCGGGTCGGGTGGGGGTGGTGGACGGCCTCGACCTCGGGTTCAAGTGGGCGGGGCCGCTCCTGCAGGTGGACGGCAAGTACCAGCTCCTGCGTCAGGCCGAGCACGGGGTCGATCTCGCGGTGCAGGGGAGCTACGGCTACCACCTGGGCTACGGGGCCTCCGTCGCGTCGTCGATCTACCCGGTCCTCGACTTCGTGCAGCTCGGTGACTATTCGCAGCACGACCTGGGGGCGGGGGTGCTGCTCAGCGGGGAGTGGGACGACATCTTCGGCGCCTACCTCGCGGTTCGCTACGTGGCCTCCTTGACCTCGCTCGACGCGGACATCGAGCGGGTGGAGGTGGCCACCGGCCTCGCGCACACCGAGATCTCGAACACCATCCACCACGTCGGCGGCACCGCGGGGCTGATGGTCGGCTACAAGTACATCTACGCGGTGGCGGAGCTGACGGTTGCGGGGGTGATCTTCGACCCGGTGGTGCTCGGGGAGCGCCGGGATCTCGGCGGCGTCATCGTGACGCCGGCGATCGGGCTGCTGACGCGTTTCCCGTGAGCGTCATCGCGCGGCGAGGGAGGCCTCGATCTTGGTGTAGATGCCGCCGAAGCCGCCGTTGCTCATGAAGAGCAGGGTGTCCTGCGGGCGGGACTCGAGGGTGAGGAAGGTGACGATGTCGTCCACCTCGGGGATGTGGTGGGCGATGAGGCCGCGCCCCTTCAGCTGCTCGGTGAGCCGGGCCACGTCGAGGCGCTCCTCGGGCGGGAGCTCGCTTCGGCCGACCTGGGCGATCACGATCTCGTCCGCGCCGTCGAAGGCCTGGGCGTAGGCGTCCTGGAAGTGGCGGCGGGCGCTGGTCGCGGTGCGCGGCTCGAAGATCGCGAACAGGCGCCCCTCGGGGTAGCGGGCGCGGATCGCGGCCACCGTCTCCCGCACCGCGGTGGGGTGGTGGGCGAAGTCGTCGATGATCCGCACCCCGTCCACCACCGCCCGCACCGTCTGGCGGCGGGCGATGCCGAGGAAGGACGCGAGGCCGTCGCGGATCTCGCCCACCGAGAGCCCGAGCGAGAGGCACACCGCGATCGCCGCGGTGGCGTTCTCGACGTTGTGCAGGCCCGCCATCGGGAGCTCGAAGCGGCCGAGGCGGATGTTCCCGTTGAAGAGGAGGAAGCTCGCCCCGTCGGGGCCCATCTCGATGTCCCGGGCCGACCAGTGGGCCGAGACCCCGGGCCGCGCGGTGTAGGTGGCCACGTCGGTGCGCGCGTTCTCGACCCGCGCCAATACGCGGGGGTCGCTCGCGCAGGCGAAGATCCTGCCGTCCGCGGGAACCAGGGCCACCAGCTTGTCGAACTCCCGCTCGATCGCGGCCACGTCCGGGTAGATGTCGGCGTGATCGAACTCGAGCGAGGTGATGATCGCGGTGCGCGGCGCGTAGTGGACGAACTTGGGGACCTTGTCGAAGTACGCGGTGTCGTATTCGTCCCCCTCCACCACGAAGTGGTCGCCGTGGCCGAGGCGGAAGCCCTCGCTGAAGTTGGCCGGCACGCCGCCCACCAGCATGCCGGGGTCGCGCCCGGCCGCCGCGAGGAGCCAGGCTACGAGCGAGGTGGTGGTGGTCTTCCCGTGGGTGCCGGCCACCACTACGCTGTGCTTGTTGGCGAGGAAGAGGTCCTTCAGCGCCTTCGGGAACGAAGTGTAAGGCAGATTGCGGGCCATCACCGCCTCCGCCTCGAGGTTGGTGCGGCGGATGACGTTCCCGACCACCACGAGGTCGGGGGCGGGGTCGAGGTTCTCGGGTCGGTAGCCCTCCCGCACCTCGATGCCCCACGCCGCGAGCTTGTCGGACATCGGGGGATAGACGTTCTGGTCGCTGCCGCGCACCTGGTAGCCGGCGGCCTTCAAGAGGCCCGCGAAGCTCCCCATACCGGTGCCGCAGATGCCCATCAGGTGGATGGACTTGGGTTCAGCCATTCGCGGCATCTTAAACATGCCGCGGCGCGTCGGTCATCCCTCGCCCAGCTCAGGCGCCGACCTTGCGACGGAAGCTCTTGTCCCGGTTCAGGTACGCCTCCTGGACCCGGGCCACCGCCTCCGGGGTCAGCTCGCACCGCTCCACCCCCATCTTCAGGTCGCTGGCGCCGGTGCCGTTCCACCAGAACAGCTGCAGGGGCCCCTTGTCCTGGCCTTCGGCCGGAGGCTCGGCGAGGAACCGGAAGCCGCGCTCGCCGTCCTCGTGCCGGCCCACCACCTGGCGGGCCCCCGAA
Organism: Deltaproteobacteria bacterium; assembly: GCA_020632995.1. GTDB lineage: Bacteria > Myxococcota > Kuafuiibacteriia > Kuafuiibacteriales > Kuafuiibacteriaceae > JACKEN01. The sequence continues at coordinate 482,689 of JACKEN010000002.1, forward strand.
TCGTCCTCGTGGACGAGGTCGTACCAGCCCTTGCCGGGCTTGGCCCCCATCCCCTCGAAAGCTGCGTTGCGGGCCTCCTCGAACGTCCCGTGCTCCCGGGTGTAGGCGGTCGGCTTGACCCCGCTCGCCTGCATCTCGCCGAGGGAGGTGAGCAGGTGCTGCAGCCCGCGCTGGCCGGCCTGCTCGGCCGCGGCCATGAGGCGCTCCTTGGTCTTGGGGTTGCTCAGGGCCTTCTTCGCCCCCGCCTGGGCCGCGCGCGACAGCTGCAGGGCGGAGACCTTGAGCCCCTGGGTGACGCCCCTCTCGGCGACGTGGGTGGCCACCGTGGTGCCCAGCTTGCTGGCCACCTTGCCGCCGCCCTTGCCCGCCGCGCCGATCACCGGGACCAGCCCGATCACCCCGCCGATGAGGAGCGCGGGATCGCCGGTCTTGGTGCCCTCCCAGATGTCCTGGAGCGCCTTCACCTCGCCGAGGCCGGGGACGAGCGCCCCCACTACGTCGCCCACCACCTGCGCGGCGGTGGCGTCGGGCCCGTGGGACCCCACCACCACGCCCTTCGCGAAGTCGGTGAGGACGTTGCTCTTGGACGGGCCCTCGGTCTTCATGCGCGCTCCAGGGTAACCCAACCCGAGGGGGGAGATCATCGGCCAAAGGGGGATGTCGGCATACAAATGGGGGCGCCTCCGGCGTTCCCCCGGTGAGCGCTTTTGGCTAAGGTCCGCCTCGGTATGGCCGGCGTCGGCAAGAGCTCGGAGCGCGCCGTGCAGGGCCTGGTCGACCAGGCCGAGGAGGCGATCCTGAGGGGGGACGCCCCGGCGGCACGGGCCCTCATCGCGGAGGCGGCGGACCTGCTGGCCCAGGCGGGGGCCCTCAGGGACGCGATGGAGCTGTGCGTCCGCCATCGGGAGTATGGGCACGCGGCGGGGCTGGCCGAGGCCAACGGCGACCACGCCGAGGCGGCCCAGCTCTGGTATCGCGCCGGTGACCTGGTGCGCTCGGCCGAGGCCTGGGCCCGGGCCGGCACCGAGGTGGTGGCGGCGGAGCTCTTCGAGCGGGCCGGGGCCCTGGATCGGGCGGCGCAGATCTTCGAGGCGGAGGAGGACTTCGCCCGCGCCTCGCTCCTGTACGAGCGCCTGGGGGACAAGGCCCGGGCGGCCGAGCTCCTCGAGCGGGCGCTGGCCGACGGCGAGCACCCACAGGTGGTGGGGCACGAGGCGGTGGAGGCGTGCCGGCGAGCCGGGGTGCTCTTCGCCGAGGTGGGCCGGGTGGACGACGCGGTCCGGGTGCTGGAGCGGGGCGAGCAGCGGGTCTTCGCGGGCAAGCTCCTGGCCCGGGCGCGGCGCCACGAGGACGCGATCCGGGTGCTCATCGACGCGGGTGACTATCTGGCCGCAGCCCAGGTTGCGCGGGAGGTCGGCGACGAGGCGCGGGCCCAGCGCCTGCTCGCGGCGCGGGCCGAGAACGAGGGGCGCCTGGCCGAGGCGGCGAGCCACCACGAGATGGTGGGCGACTGGCACGCCGCTGCGCTGTTGTACGAGTTCGCGGGGGACCTGCGGCGCTCGGCCCTGGCCCACGAGCGGGCGGGCGGGCACGAGATGGCGGCCCGCATCTGGGAGCGCCTCGGCGACTCGGAGCGGGCCCAGCGCGGCTACAGATCGGCCGGCAAGGACGCGGACGCCGACGCGCTGGAGGCCCGCGAGCAGGCGGGGCCGGAGGCGGTCGACGCCGCGGTGTCGGAGGGGCGCCTGCTGGACGCAGCGCAGGCTGTGTTGACGCGGGCGCGTCACGGGGAGCGGGAGCGCTACCTGGAGGTGGAGGCGTACCTCGAGAAGGTCCCCGAGGGCCACCCCGACCACCTGGCCGCCCGGACCCTGCTGGCCCAGGTGCTCGAGGAGCAGGGCGACAAGGACCGCGCGCTCCTGGTGCTCCAGCGCCTGCTCGCCGGCGCCCAGCCGCGGCCGGAGCGGGTGCCGGCCTTCTATCACTACGGCATGCTCCTCGAGCATGAAGGCTACCTTGCGGCGGCGCGGCTCGCGTATCGAAACGCGGCCACCTTCGATCCTGGCTATCGCGACGTGTCGGAGCGCCTGTCGCGCCTGCGCGACGTGCACGACCCGCCCGCGCACCCCGAGGCGCTGACCGAGGACGTGGCGCCGGCCCCCCGGCCGCCCATTCCGCGGAGCACCTCGCTCACCATGGAGCTCTTCGACCAGGAGCTCCTGGCCATGAGCCACTTCCCCGAGCCTGGCGAGGCGGGGGAGGGCGAGCTGCTGAGGTACGGCGACGTGACCTCGTTCGAGGTCCTGATGCCGACGGGGCCCGACGTGGCGGCGGGGACCCACGGCCTCGACATGGACACCGATGAGATCCCTCGGCAGATGCCGCCCGATGTGCAGCTCCTGTTGCGGGCCGACGCGCTGGTGGGGCGCGTCCTGCGCGGGCGCTTCCGGGTCGAGAAGAAGCTGGGGCGGGGATCCCAGGCCCACGTGTACCTGGCCCGGGACCAGGTGTTGGACCGGAAGGTGGCGATCAAGGTCCTGAGCGAGGCGGTGGCCGACGACGACGCCGCGCTGGAGCGCTTCCTGCGCGAGGCGCGGATGGCGGCGCGGGTGCACCACTCGGGCTGCCTCGCGATCTTCGACTTCGGTGAAGAGATGGGCCTCAACTTCATGGCCATGGAGTACTTCCGTGGCCGGACCTTGCGGGATCTGATCAAGAAGGGGCCGCTCGAGCCCTACCTCGCCCTGCGCCTCGCCCGCGACGTGGTCTCCGCCCTGAGCGCGGTCCACGAGGCGGGCATCGTGCACCGCGACGTGAAGCCCACCAACGTGATGGTGGACCGCACCGGGCGCATCCGGCTCACCGACTTCGGCGTCGCCCGGACCATGGACGACGAGACCTCCGGCGGGATGATGGTCGGGACGATGAAGTACATGGCCCCCGAGCAGGCCCGGGGCAAGGAGGTCGACCGCCGCGCCGACCTCTTCTCGCTCGGGGTGGTGATGTACGAGATGCTGAACGGCAAGCCTCCTTTCGGGGGCACCCTCGACGCGCTCATCGCTCGCGTCACCAAGCCGCCGCCCCCGCTGCCCTCCACCGTGGCGGTGTCGGAGGAGATCCGGCGCATCGTCCGCAAGTGCATGGCGAAGTCGCCGCGCCAGCGCTACGACAGCGCGGAGGCCCTCATCGAGGACCTCTCGGCCGAGATCACCCGGCTCAAGGCCCGGCGGCGGGGCCGCCGCGGCCAGGCGGAGGAGCAGCCGGAGACGACCGCGGGCGAGGTGGCGGGGAGCGCGCGCGAGCCCGACCACGTGGACGAGGTGCGCCGGGACGAGGTGCCCCAGGCCCTGGTCGACGCCTTCGACGCCGACGAGGCGGACGAGCTCCCGATCGAGGCCCCGACCTTCGCGCCCAAGACGCCGGGGTCGGGCGTGGGGCGGCCGGCGGAGCCCCAGGTGGTGACCCAGGACGCGCCCCCGCTCGACGACGTCTCGTCGCCGTCCCGCCCGTCGCGCCCGCCCACCGACGACCTGATCCTGGATCTGCCCGCGCCGACCCGGGTGCCCTCGGGGAGCGGGCGGTGAGCGCCGACGCCTGGGTGGTCGAGGTTCGGTTGGCCGAGGGTGCCGGCGCGCCGGTGCTCGAGGCGATGGACGCCCTCGAGGCGGCCGGCGCGGAGGCGCTGGAGGTGCTCGAGGAGGGCGACCCACCCCGGGTGTGGGGCCTGCTCTCCGGGGCGGCCCCCGCGGTGGAGCGCGCGGTGCAGGATGAGTTGCGAGCCCGCTCGGTAGTGGGCGTCGAGCTCCGGGTGTCGCCTGTCGAGCGGGCGGACTGGGCCTCGGTCGTGCAACTCGGCCTGCGCCCGGTGGTGTTCGGAGATCTCGCGGTGGTGCCCCCGGGCTGCCCCGCGCCGGCCGTCGCCCACGTGCTCACCATCGAGACCGACGGCGCCTTCGGGAGCGGCCTGCACCCGTCCACCGCCCTCGTGCTCGAGCGGCTGGCGGGGCTGGAGCCGGTGCCCGCGATGCTGGACCTCGGGACCGGCACCGGGATCCTCGCCCTCGCCGCGCTGGCTTGGGGTACCGACCGGGTGGTTGGCACCGACATCGACCCCACCGCGCTCGTGGTCGCGGCGCGGAACGCGGCCGCGGCAGGACTGCAAGACCGGTTGACGCTGCTCGCTGGCGGCCCCGAGGTGGTCCACGGGCAGTTCCCGCGGGTGGTGGCCAACGTCCTGGCCGCCCCGCTGGCCGAGCTGGCCCCCCAGGTGGTGCGTCTGCTCGCCCCCGGCGCCCAGCTGATCCTGTCGGGCCTGCTCCCCCACCAGGTCGACGAGGTGGTGAAGGCCTACCGGGATCGCGGGCTGTGGTGGGTGGGCGAGACCGCGGATCGCGGGTGGGTCTCGGTCGAGCTCCGCCCGAGCTGGTAGCGGGTTTCTTTGCCCGCGAAGTATTCGTCTCAGAAACATTACTGGAGGGATACAGCGCACACCGCGTACATCGACAGCGCGGTTCTTCACGGTTACGGAACATCCACGGATGACGCGGAGAACCTCGCGGTCAGCGGAGCTCCTGCGTATTCACCGTGGGAGCACATAGACGTGAAACAGCTCATTGGCCTGCTCGGGTTCACGGCCAGCGCGATCTTCCTCACCGCCTGCAGCGGCGAGAGCCAGGTGGAGTGCACGGGAGCGGAACAGCTCTGCGGGACCTCCTGCGTCCTCGTCGCCAGCGATCCGCGGCACTGCGGTGGCTGCAACCAGGCCTGCGACACGGGTGAGGTCTGCTCGGCCGGCGCCTGTGTGCTCGCGTGCGGCGCGGGGCAGACCGACTGCGACGGCGCCTGCGTGGATCTTCAGGCCGACGGCGCCCACTGCGGCGCGTGCGGCACCGCATGCGCGCTGGGCGAGGTCTGCTCGTCCGGCACGTGCGCGCTGAGCTGCCCCACCGGCCAGGAGGCCTGCGGCACCGGCTGCTTCGACACCCAGACCGCGCCCAACCACTGCGGCGCGTGCGGGACCGCGTGCGGCACGGGTGAGGTCTGCGTGGCGGGCGCTTGCACCGCGACCTGCCCCACCGACCAGACTGCGTGCGAGGGCCAGTGCTTCGACACCCGGACCGCCCGCCTGCACTGCGGCGCCTGCGGGACGGCCTGCGATCCGGGCGAGAGCTGCTCGGGCGGGAGCTGCGTGACGTCGTGTCCCGAGGGCCAGGACAGCTGCGAGGGCGGGTGCTTCGACCTCGGGACCTCGGTGCAGCACTGCGGCGCGTGCGGGACCGCGTGCGCCTCGGGCTCGGTCTGCGTGGAGGGCGCCTGCGCCGCGTCCTGCCCGACCGGGCAGGAGCTGTGCGGTGACGCCTGCGTGACCACCGACACCGATCCCGCGAACTGCGGTGGCTGTGGCACCGCGTGTGCGCCGGGCAGCCAGTGCCGGACCGGGGCCTGCGTGGTGGAGTGCGCGACGGGCCTGACCGACTGCGGTGGGAGCTGCCGCGACACCGCGGTGGATCGCGCGAACTGCGGGGGCTGCGGCACGACCTGCGCGGTGGGTGAGGCCTGCTTGCAGGGCGCGTGCACGCTGGTGTGCGGCGCGGGTCAGTCCGTGTGCAACGGTTCTTGCACCGACACCGCTACCAGCGAGGCCAACTGTGGCGCCTGCGGGACCACCTGCGGCGGGAACGAGCGCTGCGTAGCGGGCCAGTGCACTCTCACCTGCGCCGGGGCGACCCCGGACGTCTGCAACGGGAGCTGCACCAACCTCGCGAGCGATCCAGCCAACTGCGGCGCCTGCGGCGCCCCCTGCGGGGCGGACCTCGTGTGCTCGGCGGGCGCCTGCGTCTCTCAGTGCCAGGCCGGGCTGACCGCGTGCGGCGGCGCGTGCGTCTCCACCGCCAACAACCCCCTGCACTGCGGCGGCTGCGGTGTGGTCTGCACGGCCGGCGCCAACGCCGCCGCGGTCTGTGTCGCGGGCGCGTGCAACGCGGTCTGCGAGCCCGGGGTGGGGGACTGCGACCAGGACCTGACGAGCCCCAACTCCAACGGGTGCGAGACCGACCTGACCTCCTCCGCCGGCGCGTGCGGCGCGTGTGGCGTGAGCTGCCAGCCCGCCAACGGGACCGGGGTCTGCGCCGCCGGTCAGTGCGGCCTCGGCCAGTGCGACGTCGGCTTCGACGACTGCGACAGCGCCCTCGCCAACGGGTGTGAGGCCGAGCTCGCCACCGACGACCTCAACTGCGGCGCGTGCAACGTGGCCTGCGGCGTCGGCACCGCCTGCCAGGGCGGGGCCTGCGTGGCGCTCCCGCCCACCGGCGAGGACTGCTCCACCGCGATCCCGCTCCTGCCGGGCACCAACAGCTACCCGCACGAGGCGGTGGTGAACGACTACATGCCCACCATCAACGCGTTCTCGTGCTGGGTGACCTACAACGTCGACGGCGGAGACGTGGTGTTCCGTTACACCGCCACCGCCACCGGCGCGGTGTCCGTGACCCTCCAGAAGCCCGGCAGCCAGCGCTACAACATCGCCGCGGTGCCCACGAGCTGCGGGCTGCTCCGCCCCGAGCTGGCCTGCTTCAGCGAGTTCACGGCCACGTCGATGTCCATCGAGTTCGGGGTCCAGGGGGGCCAGGACTACTTCGTCTACGTGATGGACACCACCTCCGGGACCAGCCCGCTCCCGAACCCGCTGGTGCTGACGGTGACCGAGAACCTCTGCACGGGCTCCACCCTACCCGCGGTGGTGACCTCGGTGACCCCGGCTCAGGGCCGCACCACCACCAACGTCGCGCCGGCCTTCCAGTTCACCTTCAGTCGACCGGTGCGTGACTACCAAGGCGTCATCACCCTCACCGGGGACAAGGGCACCCGCTATGACTACGACCTCGCGCTTGCACCCACCGAGGTGGTCTTCTCGAACGGGGACGATGTCATGAACATCAACGCCGGGGTCTTCCTCCCGAACGAGGTGGTCTCAGTCACCTGGAGCAACCTGGTAGACGACACCTGCGGCATGCCCATCGCGCCGCCCCAGGGGTACAGCGTCAACATCTTCGACGCGCCCTGCGTGCCCGGCCTCTTCGGGATGATCGGGACCAACGTCAGCGTCATCCCCACCGGGCACGGCACCAGCTTCACCGAGTACTACGCGGCGGCCGACCGCGATCCCAACGGCTGGGTCTACTCGGGCGGCACCACCCAGCTCTTCCGCTACTCGAAGGCGGGCGGTGTCTGGCAGGACGTAGAGGACCCCACCCTCGCTGGCCCGATCACGCCCCTGGGCTACGCGATGCTGATCGACGGCGACAACATCTACGTGATGGATGACTCCACCGCCACGACCTTGCCGGTGACCGGGCGGCTGACCCGGCTCTCAGTCGATCGCGGCGCCACGTTCCAGCAGGTGGACATGGCGACCTGGCCCACCACCGCACCGCAGGACGACTTCCGCGGCCTCACCAGCTACGGCGGTCGGATCTACATGATCACCCAGGAGGGCACCTCCACCGTGCCCACGGAGATCTGGTCCATCGATCCGTCCGCCGCGACGCTGCCGGACACCGCGGTCCTGGAGGGGAGCTTCCTCGGCTACTACAACTGTGCGGGGTTGGCGATGGACGCCACCTACTACTACACGCTCTGCACCAGCCCGACGCCCGACAAGGTCATCCGGGTCAACCGCCTGACCATGGCGGTTGACGTCCTCAGCACCGCGTTCGACCTCATCAGCACCGCGGGGGTCATCTACGCCCCCGACGTCAACAACGACGGCGACGCCGACTTCCTCTACGCCCAGAGCTGGTACGAGGAGGGCTACTACATCTGCAACCCGACCACCGCGACGCCGTACTCGTCGTCCCACTTCCGCTTCAACACCGGCGCGAGCAGCCAATACGGGATGGGCTTCGACCCGGTCTCCAACACCCTCTGGATGGTGGATGACGGGAGCCGAGACCTGATCAGGGTCCAGTGATGAGGACACCCATGGAGACCACGAACGTGCAGCGATACACCCTCACGCTGGCCGGGCTGGCCAGCGCCCTGCTCCTCATCTCCTGCAGCGGGGACGAGCCCGTCCTCTGCAACGCCAGCGAGACCCTGTGCGGGACCGCGTGCGTGACCCTGGACGACGACCCTCGGCACTGCGGGGCGTGCAACACCGCCTGCAGCACTGGCGAGGTCTGCGTCGACGGCGCGTGCGGTGTGACCTGCCCGACGGGCCACACCGAGTGCGGCGGCGCCTGCCGCGACCTCGAGACGGACCGCGCCCACTGCGGGGCCTGCGACACCGCCTGCGGAGCGGGCGAGGCCTGCGTGTCCGGCGCATGCACCACCACCTGCCCCGCCGGCCAGGATCTCTGTGGCGGCGGCTGCTACGATCTCGAGACCGCCAATGACCACTGTGGCGATTGCGCCACCGCGTGTGGCGCCGGAGAGGTGTGCGTGGCCGGGGCATGCTCGGCGTCCTGCCCCACCGGCCAGGACCTCTGCGACGCCCAGTGCTTCGACCTCCAGACCGCCTCCGCCCACTGCGGCGACTGCGGCACCGCCTGCGGGGCGGGCGAGGTCTGTCGGGCCGGGGGCTGCGAGACCCAGTGCCCCACTGGCCAGACGGTCTGCGGCGGCGCCTGCTTCGACACCGCGAGCGACGCGGAGCACTGCGGCGACTGCGACACCGCCTGCGGCGTCGGCCAGTTCTGCGTGGCCGGCGCGTGCGCCACCAACTGCCCCCCCGGCCAGGCGGCGTGCGGCGCGGTGTGCACCTCTACCACCACGGACCCGGCCCACTGTGGTGATTGCAACACCACCTGCGGCGTAGCCGAGGCCTGCGTCGGCGGGGCCTGCACCCCCTCCTGCGGCGTCAGCCTCCTCTTGTGCGACGGCGCCTGCCGGGACATCCGGGTCGATTCCGCGCACTGTGGCGGCTGCGGCGTCGCGTGCCCGGCCGGCCAGGCCTGCAGCGCCGGGTCCTGCAGCCCCGCCTGCGGTCCGGGCCAGCTCCAGTGCGGTAACGCCTGCACCAACGTCCAGACCGACGAGGCCAACTGTGGTGGGTGCGGCCAGGCCTGCGGCGCCAACGAGCTCTGCGCGGCGGGCATCTGCACCCTGAGCTGCGCTGGCGCCACCCCCGCGGACTGCAATGGTACTTGCACCAGCACCCAGGCCGATCCCAACAACTGCGGTGGTTGCGGGGTTGCCTGCACCCCGTCCGAGGTCTGCAGCGCCGGCGCCTGTCAGGGCGCGTGCGGGGTTGGTCTGGTGGACTGCGGCGGTTCCTGCGTCTCGATCCAAGACGACCCGGCGAACTGCGGCGGCTGCGGCGTGGTCTGCACCGCGGCGTCGGGCGCAACGGGCGTGTGCAGCGCCGGGGTCTGTGGTGAGGTCTGCGTGACGGGTCGCGCCGACTGCGACGGGGACCTCCTCACCTCCGGCAGCAACGGCTGTGAGGCGCTCCTCGCCCTGGATCCCGGCAACTGCGGTACCTGCGGCAACGCCTGCCTCCCGGCGAACGGCACGGGCGGCTGCGCCGCCGGGGTCTGCGCGGTGGCCACCTGCAACCCTGGTTTCGACGACTGCGACAACAACCCCGCCAACGGCTGTGAGGCGAACCTCCAGGCCGACGACAACCACTGCGCGGCCTGCGGGATCGTCTGCGGATCGGGCACCGGCTGCTCGGCTGGGGTGTGCTTCCCCGGGGGGCGCTCCGGCGAGGACTGCACCGGCCCCATCCTGCTCCTGGCCGGCAACAACACCTACAGCTACATCGCGAGCACCAACGACTACATGACCGGCATCCCCTCCTGCGGCGCCAACTACGCGGCCTCGGGGGGCGACGTGGTCTTCGAGTACGACGCGGACTTCAACGGCTTCATCGACGTGACCCTCGCGAAGCCCGCCAGCACGCGCTACCACATGGTGGTGGGCCCGCCGATGTGCGGCCAGGTGCTGCCGGAGGTGGTGTGCGTCTCCGACTTCACCAACACCACCATGGGCTTCCAGCTGGCGGTGACCCAAGGGAGCACGTACTTCGTGTACCTGGTGGACTCCACCTCGGGCACCAACCCGCTCCCCGATCCCCTCGACGTGACGGTGGTGGAGACGAGCTGCGCCACCATCCCCCCGGTGACCCTCGTCAGCAGCGTCCCGTCGTCGGGGACCGCGGTGAGCGACTGGCTGCCCTCGGTGGCGCTGACCTTCAGCGCTGCGGTCCAGACCAACGTCGGCACCATCACGCTGACCGGCAGCCTGGGGACCACCCAGACCTATGACCTCGCCACGTCCCCGCTGGTGACCTTCGGGACCAGCAACACCGTGGTCACCGTCAACCCGGCCCAGCCCTTCCGCTCCGGTGAGACGGTGACGGTGTCGTGGAGCGGGCTCGTGGAGCCGCTGTGCGGCACCGCGGTGGCCGCGGTGAGCCCGGCGCTGACCTTCAGCATCCCCGCCGCGCCGTGTACGCCGGGCGTGAACGGGATGATCGGGGGCAACATCACCCGGATCCCGACCGGCCTGCGCACCGCCTTCACGGAGTACTACGTCGAGGCGGACGAGGACCCCAACGGCTGGGTCTACGTGGGGGGCACCGCCAACCTCTACCGCTTCAGCAAGCAGGGCGGCCTGTTCCAGGACATCGAGGACGTCTCGCGCTCCGGCCCCATCTCGCTGTTGGGCTATTCCGCCCTCGTGGACGGCGGCTCGGTCTACGTGCTCGACGACACCACGTCCACCACCTTGCCCATCACCGGCCGCTTGACCCGCGTGACCTCGAACGGCGGGCTCGACTGGGGCCAGGAGGACATCGCGCGCTGGCCCACCGTCGCACCGCAGGACGACGTCCGGAGCCCCACTGTGTACAACGGGCGGATCTACATGCTGACTGGCGAGGCCACCTCCACCGTGGACACCGAGATCTGGTCGATCCCGGTGCCCGGGACGCCGCTCGTGGACGCGGTGCTGGAGGGAGGCTTCGGCGGTGCCTACTACTGCTCCGGCCTGGCGGTGGACTCCACGTACTACTACACGACGTGCGCGAGCCCCTCGGATCAGGTCGTGCGCATCGCGAAGGCGGGCTTCGCGGTGACCACCTTCCCGGTGTCCTTCGACTTCACCACCACCATCGGGACCGTCCACGGCGTGGACGCGGACAACGATGGGCTCTTCGACTACCTCTACATGCAGGGGTGGAAGGAGGAGGCGTACGTCGTGTGCGAGCCGGACAGCGGCGCGCCGTTCTTCTCCACCTTCTTCAAGACCGGCACCGGCACCTCGCAGTACGGGCTCGGCTTCGACCGCGCCAACAACACCCTCTGGATGACGGACGACGCGACCAACGAGCTGATCCGCATCCAGTGAGGCCCGCCTGACCCCGCCGCCTGATGCAGATCAGGCGGCGGCCCTCGCCGCCCGCGCAGCGCGCCGCCCGCGCCACAGCGCGTCGGTCGCGTAGAGCAGCACCGCGGCCCAGATGAACCCGAAGGTGACGGCGTGGGCCGAGGTGAAGGGCTCGCCGTAGAGCACCACCGCGCAGGCCAGCTGCAGGGTGGGCGCGATGTACTGGATGATGCCCAGGGTGCTGTAGCGGAGCCGCCGCGCGCCCTCCGCGAACCAGAGCAGGGGGAGGGCGGTGGCGATCCCGCTCCCGGCCAGGAGCGCGAGCTCCGTTGTCGTGAAGCCGGCGCCGTCGGACGGGGCGCTCACCCCGAGGTAGACGAGGTAGGTGATCGCGAGCGGCGCGGCGAAGCCGGTCTCGATGAACAGCCCGGTGCGGGCGGTGACCGGGGCCTGCTTCCGGACCAGCCCGTAGAGGCAGAACGAGATGGCCAGCGCGACCGAGATCCACGGCAGGCTGCCTTGCGCGATGGCGAGGTTGGCGACCCCGGCGGTGGCCAGGAGCACCGCCACCACCTGGGGCCGGCTCAGGCGCTCCTTGAGGAACCACGCCCCGACGAGGACGTTCAGGAGCGGGTTCAGGTAGTAACCGAGGCTCGCCTCGAGGATGCGGTGGTTGGCCACCGACCAGATGAAGATGAACCAGTTGGTGGAGATGAGCAGGGTCGAGGCGAGCATCGCCCGCCGGGCCTTGGGGCTCAGGAGGGTGTCCCGCACCGAGCCGAAGCCGCGGACCGCCAACACGAAGAGCGTGATGAAGACGAAGGACCAGGTGACCCGGTGGGCGAGGACCTCGGCCGCGGGGACCCGGGCCAGCTGCTTCCAGTAGATGGGGAACAGGCCCCACAGGAAGTAGGCCCCGACCGCGAACATGAAGCCTCGGGTGCTCTCTGACTTCATGGTGCGCGCCGGCCTCCCGTGTCACCGGCGCCTGCGCTGGTCAAGCGCGGCCGGTGTGCTGGGAGGTACGCGTGGGAGCACGAGTCGCAACACTGCACCGCCTGTGGGGGTTGCTCGCACTGGGACCCGGTGTTTGGCTCCCGGGATGAGCACGCCGCCGAGCCGATGGGCGCCGCGCCTCGCCGCCCTGGACGCCAACCTCCTGGTGGCGTTGGACGCCTTGCTCCAGGAGTCCAACGTCACCCGCGCCGCCCAGCGGGTGGGGATCACCCAGTCCGCCATGAGCCAGACCCTGGCGCGCCTGCGCCACCAGTTCGAGGATCCGATCCTGGTCAAGGTCGGCCGTCGCATGGAGCCGAGCCCCTTCGGGCTCCGGCTCAAGGCGCGGCTCCACGGCGCGATCGCGGAGCTGGAGGCGATCGTGGGTGATCGCCCCGCCTTCGATCCCGGCACCGCCAACGACCGCTTCGTCCTCGCGATGGTGGACTACCTCTCGCTCCTGTTGTTCCCGAAGCTGGCCGCGGCGGTGGCGGCGCGCGCGCCCGGGGTCGACCTCGCGGTGCGCGCGCTCGACGCCGAGCCGGTCACCCCGCTGATGCAGCGCGGGGTGGTGCACCTCTACGTCGGGGTGGCGGGGCAGACCGAGCGGGCTCTGCAGACCCGCTTGCTCTTCTCGGATCCGCTCCGGGTGGTGGCGCGCCGCGGTCACCCCCTCGCGAAGGGGCGGATGAGCGCGCGCGCGTACGCCGAGGCGCCGCACATCCTGGTGAGCCCGCGGCAGGAGGCGGGCTCGCTCGTGACCCGCGCCCTCGCGGCGGCCGGCTACGCGCGGCGGGTCGCGCTGGAGGTGCCGTACTTCTCGCTCGTGCCCTCGCTCGTGGTGGGCTCCGATCGGATCGCCACCGTGCCGGAGCGGATGGCGCGGGCGTTCGCGGCCCAGCACCCCCTCCAGGTGCTGACCCCGCCGCTGCCGCTGCCGCCGGTCGAGATCTGCATGGCCTGGCACCCCGCCTTCGCGTCCGAGGCATCGCAAGTCTGGTTGCGCGAGCTGGTGGCGCAGGTGGCCGGCTGACCATCCGCGCCGCGAATACCTCGCGCTCCACCGAGGATTGGTCCTGCGCGCCCTCGTTCGCCACAGTGGCGTCGGGCCAATGGAGGCCCGAGGAGGAGTCATCATGAAGCAGAGCAGGACCCAGAAGATCATCGTCGTCGGCGCCACCGGCCTCATCGGGACCCAGGTGGTGGCCCAGCTCAGCCTCGGGGATCGCGTCCCCGGCTACGAGGTGATGGGCGTGACCCACGAGACCGAGCCCGGGCTCGACCTCACGTCCCCGCCGTCGCTCCAGCGCTTCATGGACACCGTGCGCGGCTTCGACCACCTTGTGGTCACCGCGGGCGACGCGCGCTTCGGGGGCTTCGATGCCCTCGACGCGGCGGCGTTCGAGGTGGGCTTGAGGAGCAAGCTGATGGGCCAGGTGAACGTCGCGATGGCCGCGCTCCGGGTGCTCCCGCCCGGGGGCTCGGTGACCTTGACGAGCGGGCAGCTGGCCCACACGCCGATCCCCGGGAGCGCGGCGGTGGCCATGGTGAACGGCGCGATCGAGTCCTTCGTGCGCGCCATCGCGCTCGACGCCCCCGCGGGTCGACGCATCAACGCGGTGAGCCCGGGCTGGATCAAGGAGACGATGCTCCGGATGGGCATGGACCCCGGCCCGGGGACCTCGGCGTGGGACGTGGCGCGGCTCTACGTGGAGGCGGTGGAGGGCGCGATGAGCGGCGAGGTCATCGAGGCTTGACGCCGACCTGGGCTGGCTCTTCGGGAAGCTCGGGCAGGGGCGGGAGCTCGATCGCGGCGCCCCGCGCCCGGGCGAAGCCGAAGCCGGCGCCCATCAGGCCCCCGGCGATGTGCGCGAACTGCGAGACCTCGTCGAGCTGGAAGATGTTCACCAGCTCGCGCCCCAAGAAGATCACCGCCACGAGCACGAAGGTGAGCGGGATCTCGCCTCGCCGAAAGTTCGACATCGAGCCGAGCAGGATGAACATGAAGACGATCCCGCTCGCGCCCACCAGGTAGGTGTCGAAGAAGAGCGCGTTGCACAGCCCGGTCACGAGGGCGGTGATCAACATCATCTGCAGCAGCGGCCACGAGCCGTGGCGCTCCTCCAAGAGCGGCCCGAGCAGGAGCACGAGCATGAAGTTGCCGAACAGGTGGCTCCAGCCGGCGTGCCCGAGGGGGTGGGTGACCAGCCCGAGGTACTGGATGGCGTAGGGCGGGTGGAAGCTCGGCGGGGCCGCCGCGAAGAGCTGGGTGGAGGTGTTCCCGGTGAGGGTGCCGAGGACCTGCACCGCCACCGCGAGGAGGGTGAAGGTCAGGACGACGGGGGCGTTGTAGCGAACCTTCATGGTCTCGAGGGCACGGTAGCGCGCGGCGCCGGAGGCGACAACCGACCGGGGGCTCGCGTGAACCCTCCAGGGGCCTGGTGCGTTAGCATCGACCGTGGCCATCTCGACCCTCCTGCTCGCGCTCCTCGCCGTTCCGCTGGGGCCGGTGACCGTCCGGGGCGGCCAGCTGCCGCTGGAGGTCGTCGATCGCGCCAGCCCTTGCGGCTACCACCCGACGCGTCACGTCGAGGTGGTGACGGCGACCACGGGCGAGTCGCGCCCTCTGGACCGGCGCTACTCCGACCTCCTCGGCGAGCTCCCCGACGGGGAGCTCGTGGTGACGAACCAGCGCAACGCCACCGACCACCTCGAGGTGGCCGCGGTCCGGCGCGCAACCGGCGAGGTGCGCTACAGCTGTCGCCTCCCGCTGCGCCTCTCGCGGCGGGAGGTGGACTGGACCCAGGTCTCGGGGCGGCTCCTCGGTGTCGTGCGCGCGGTCGCCGAGCCCACCGGGGTGCAGCGCACCGCGGTCCCGCTTCGTCGCGCCGAGCGGGTGGCGGTCGAGCTGGAGCTCCGCGACGATGGCTGCACCCTGACGCGCGTGTCCGGGCCCGCGACCTCGGGTCGTGCGTGGCGACCGCTCGAGCCGGACGCGCTGCCGGCCTGGGCCGGGGTCTCGTTGAGGCTCACGCGCTCCGATGAGTTCGTGTTGCTCACCGCTCGGCGGGAGGGCCGCGTGCTCTGGCGGCGCCGGGTCGGGGTCGTCAAGATGGATTGCGCGCGCCCTTGAGGACGCAATCGGCCGATGGCCGGGGTTCGTCCAGCGTTCGTCCGGGGAGCTTGGGCGACGCCTTTCGATCGCCACGACGAGGTGCCGATCCTGGGCTGCAGCTTCGCGACCGAACCCATGTGCAATCCGTGGGGGTGGGCAGGCCTCGCGGGAACCTCAAGCGCCTGCCAGCACCGCAACCTGCAGGCCGTCTTGCAGACGTTGCGCCGCGTAGTGGACCTCACGGCGGGGTACCCCGCCGAGGGTCAGTGCGTGGACCGCGCCGTCGGGCACGGGGCGGGGGCTGGCAGGGTCGAGCAGCGCCTCGAAGGAGTGCCCGAGGGCGTCCTCGAGCTCGAGGCCCAGCAGCGCCAGCGCGGCGGGGCTCGCGGAGCGGATCCGGCCCTCGGCGTCGCTTACCACGATCGCGGCGAGGGGGTTCTCGAAGAGGCTGCGCACGAGCTCCTCTCGCTCGGCGAGCGCCTTCATCAGCGCGGCGGTCTCGGGGGGCAGGGGGTCCACGCGGGCACGTTAGAAGGGTGGCCCCGAGGGGGCAAGGGTCACAGCAGCCCGAGCTGCGCGTACAGGGTGAAAGCGTCGGTGTAGTTGAAGGTCTCGGCGACCTTGCCGTGTCGGAGCAGGTTGATCTCGAGGCCTCGACCGTGGACCTGGATTCCGGTGGGGGGCAGGCCATTGAAGTCGCCCAGGTGCGTGCCCGTGTACGTGTACTCGATGACGAGGCGGTTGCCGTCGATGGCGACCTGCTCGATCTCGTAGGTGAGATCCGGGAACGCGTCGTAGAAGGCGTCCATGACTGCGGCGAGCCCCGCGCGGTCCATGGAGCCGAACGGGTTGTGGTTGATCGCGTCGCTCGTCATGACCTCGCCGAAGCGGCTCGTGTCGTGGCTGTTGTAGACCTCGATGTAGTGCTCCGCGAAGCCGTTCATCCAGGCCCGGTATGGGGCCGTACACGACAGGATCGGTGGCACGGAGACCTCGGCGTGCGCCGGGGAGGCGCTTGCGATCAGGCTGGCGAGGAGGAGGGTGGTGGTGGTCTTGGTCATCATGTCTGCACGTCCTTTCGAGGCGGCGATGCGCCCCGTCGATGTGCAAGCAGGCTAGCGTCGCGAGCTCGTCACTTGGGGGCCGCCTCGTAACGGCTCGTCACAGGGGCTGTCACAAGACCTCACGTTTCGTGGACGTCGCGTGTACGAGGCTCGGTCAGCGTGGTCCGAGTGCTCCTGGTCGCGCACGACGAGACGGTAGGGCCGTCCCCTGCTACGCTCGGGGCGATGGCGGCGGCGGACCCTCAGCTGCTGCCCGTGGTGCACCTCGCCACGGGTCTCGTCGACTTCGCCCGCGGGCGCTTCACGCGTGCGGACGGGGCGAGCGCACGCCTCACCACCCGCGAGCTCGAGGTGCTCGCCTTCCTCGTCGATCATGCGGACGAGCCGGTCTCCCGTGACGACCTGCTGGGGGCCGTGTGGGGGCACCACGCGCTCTCCCTCAGCCGGGCCGTGGACACGGCGATGTCGCGGCTGAGGAAGAAGATCGAGCCGGACCCGACCGCCCCGCAGGTGCTCTTCACCGTCCACGGGCACGGCTACCGCCTGCTCGTGGCGGGGGATCCACCCGAGCTCCCGCCGCCCCCCAGCGCGCCGACGCCCCGGCGACTGCGCCTGAGCGCGTGCGAGGTGGACCTCGCCTCGGGGCACGTCCGGGGGGACAACGGAGCGGTCGTGCTCACCGCGCGGGAGCGCCTGATGCTCGAGGTCCTCGTGCGGGCCCGCGGGCAGGTCGTGGAGGCGCACTCCCTCGCGCGTCAGGTCGGGGTCGTCGGGGGCAAGGCGGCCCTCAGCAACGCGATGTCGCGGCTTCGCGCCAAGCTCGAGTCGGACGGCGCCGAACCCGTGCACCTGCTCGCGGTGCGCGGGGAGGGCTACCGCCTCGACGCGCCGCCCGTCGAGACCCCACCACGCGCGCCCGACGCCCACGACCGCGCGCTGGCCTCGCTGGCCCAGCACGTGGGCGCCGTGCTCGGCGCGGAGGACTGCGTGGTCTACCGGCGCGCGGGCGAGGCCTTGCTGCAGGTGGCCGCCTTCGGGCCCAAGCGGGGCCCCGACGGTGCGCTCGTTCGCCCGCTGACCCAGCGCCTCGGCGAGGGCCTCGTCGGGGCCGCGGCCGCCGCCGGCCGCCCGAGCCTGGTCCGCGCCGCGCGCGAGGATCCTCGATACGTGCAAGACATCCTGCCGGCCACCGAGGAGCTCAGTGTGCCGATCCTCAAGCGTGGGCGCGTGGTGGGCGTGATCGACTGCGAGTCGACCCGCCCCGGCGCGCTCACCCATGACCTCGAGAACGCCCTCGTGCTGCTGGCGGCGATCGCCGCGCCCGCGTTCGAGGACCCCGCGGAGTGAACGATGATGAGCGACGAGATGACCCCCAACGAGCGCCTCGGGCGCGCCTACCTCGCCATCTTCAACGACCACGACCTCGACGCCTGTGACCGGCTGCTCACCGAGGACTTCGTCAGCCACCTCCGGGTGGGCGAGGTGCGCGGCGTGGAGGCCTTCAAGGCCCTCATGACGGGCTTCTTCGAGGCGTTCCCAGACGCGCACTGGACCGTCGACGAGTGGATCTTCACCGAGGACCGCGTCGTGATCCGCTACCACTGGGAGGGCACCCAGCAAGCGGCCTGGCTCGGCATCCCGCCGACCCACCAGCGGGTGCGCGCGGAGGGGCTCGAGCTGCTGCACGTCCGCGACGGGCGCATCTTCGAGGTCTGGAACTACTCCGATCTGATGGGCATGGCGGCCCTGCTGGGGGCCCCCGAGCCCCTCGCGATCTCGGGCTAGGAAGCGGCGCAAGATCGTGCGCATGCCGTCGTAGGCACCTACTCGCCTCGAGGACCTACGCCATCCCCTCCGTCGCCTCGGCCGGCCACGTCTCGGCCAGCGTCTTCAACCGCGCCGACTCCTTCGCCACCGTCTCCCGCGCCGCGCTGAGGTCCAGGCTGTCCATCGGGAAGCGGTTCTGGCCCTTGAAGTACTCGGCCACGTCCAGCCCATCCGGCGCCGCGTTCACCCGGTAGCGGGCGCCGTCGAACACCTCGTAGAGCGGGAAGAGGCCGGAGCGCACCGCGCGCCGGACCAGGTCCACGCTGTAGTCGGACTCCGACTTCCAGCCGGTGGGGCATGGCGAGAGCATCAACAGGAAGCGCAGGCCCTTCTCCTTCAGGGCGTGGCGGACCTTGCGCTTGAAGTCCTCGGGGTGCGCCACCGACAGGGTCGCCGCGTACGGGATGCGGTGGGCGGCCAGGATGGACATGACGTCCTTCTTGGGCTCCCGCTTGCCGCTCGCGGTGGTGGTGGTGCGCGCGCCGGGCGGGGTGGCGCTGCTCCTCTGGCCGCCGGTGTTCCCGTAGATCTCGTTGTCGTAGCAGATGTAGATGATGTTCTCGTTCCGCTCCGCCGCGGCGGAGAGGGTGCCGAGCCCGATGTCGTAGGTGCCGCCGTCGCCGGCCCAGCACACCACGTGGGCCGGGTTGTCGGTCAACCGGTGCACGGCGGCAACCCCGCTTGCGAAGGCGGGGGCGGCGGCGAAGGTCGAGGCGATCACCGGGGTCTGGTAGCTGGTGGTGGGGAAGGCCCCCGCGGTGACGATGCCGCAGCACGCGGGGATCACCATCACCGCCTTCTCGTGGGCCTCCTCCAGCACCCGACCGAACATGGTGAGGCCGATGCTCATGCCGCACCCGCCGCAGTTCGTGTTGCCGGGTCGGAGCAGGAAGTCGTGATCCAGCGCTTCGTTGTAGACGGACAGGGAGCTCATGACTTCACGCCTTTCCAGACCGGTCGCCCCCCGCGCGTCCGGGCCAGGAGGTCATCCAGGACCTCCTCCACCATCGCCTCGGTGACATCGCCCCCGCCGATGCCCGTCAAGTAGTCTTGCACCAGCGCGCCGGCCCCCCGGCCCTGCAGCGCCGCGCGCAGCTCCATCCCGAAGATGCCGCCCACGCTGGCCCCGTAGTTGCGGTCCAGGACGCCGATCTTGGGCACCCCGGCCAACAGCTCGTTGAGCTGCTCGTCGGGGAAGGGGCGGAACATCTTCAGCTTCAACAGGCCCACCTTCTCGCCGCGGGCCCGGCGTCGCTTCACCACCTCGCGCGCGGTGGTGGCGATGCTCTCGGTCGCCACCAGCACCGCCTCCGCCCCGGTCACCTCGTAGGGCTGCACCGCGGCGCCGGGATCGCGCCCGAACAGGTCGTAGAAGCGCTGCCGGTGCTCCTCGTAGACCTCGGGCACCCGCGCCATGGCCTCGTCGACCTCGAGGCGCTGGGACACCGTCTCGAGCGGCCACACCAGGCCGCCGATGGTGGTGGGGTGCTCGACCTTGGTGCGGTGCGGCACGTCGCAGGTGGGCAGGAACGCATCCACCAGCGTCTGATCGGGCAGGTCGGTCTCGCACTGGGTGTGCGACATGATGAAGGCGTCCATGATCACCATGGCCGGCAGCATCACCCGCGGGTCCTCGGCGATGCGGAACGCCATCAGGGTGGTGTCCAACACCTCCTGGTTGGTCTCGCAGTAGAACTGCAGCCACGCCAGGTCGCGCATCATCAAGGTGTCGCCCTGGTCCGCCCAGATGTTCCAGGGCGGGCCCAGGGTGCGGTTCACCGCCACCATCACGATGGGGCAGCGGTAGTAGCCGGCCACCATGATGTTCTCGGCCATGTACGCCAGCCCGTTCGAGGAGCTGGCGGTGAAGGCGCGGGCCCCGGCGAGCGAGGCCCCGATCGCCACGCCCATGGCGCTGTGCTCGCTCTCCACCGGCACCACCGCCCCCTTCGTGAAGGGGAACTTGCTGACGTACTCGATGATCTCGGTCTGGGGCGTGATGGGGTAGATGCCGCACGCCGCCCCCAGGGCGCGGCGGTTGGCCTCGCCGGCCCGGCTCAGGGCGTAGCCGGCCGCGTGGTTACCGGTGACGATGTCGAGCGCCATACGCTGGCTCCTCCTGGCGGCTCAGAGCCGCTCCATCACGATGCCGCCGCGTGGGCACTCCGCCGCACAGACGCCGCACCCCTTGCAGTAGTCGTAGTCGAAGGCCACCTGGCCCTCCTTCAGCACCAGGACGCCCTCCGGGCAGTAGGTGACGCACCGCCCGCACTGGTTGCACACCCCGCAGGACAGGCAGCGCGCGGCCTCGGAGGCGTCCTCCAGGCCCATGTGCACCTCTTCCGTGTACGTCCGCGCCTCGATCGGCTGCACCCGATCGCCATGCCGCGCCGCGTGCTCGAACAGGTGCATGTGCATCCGGTCGGGGTGGATGACCCCGTCCGGATCGTGCACCGCCGCCGCCAGCCGCTCCCCGGTGAAGCGCTCGTGCAGGGCGTAAGCTGCCCTGCGCCCGCTCCCGATCGCGGCCGAGACCGTGCCGGCCTGGGTCGCCACGTCGCCCACCGCGTAGATCGGCGCGCTCATCGGGGCCGCCACCGGCTGGCGCTCGGCCGAGACCGAGACCCGGGCCCCCTCGGGGAAGAGCGACAGCTCCGGGCTCTGGCCGAGGGCGAGGATCACGAGGTCGCACATGATGTCGTGCTCGGAGCCCAGGACCTCTACCGGCCGCGGGCGGCCCGAGGCGTCGTTGGCGCCCAGCTTCATGCTTCGGCAGGTCAGCCTGCCGGGGACGAAGGCCACCGGGAGCTCGAGGCAGGACAGCTTGACGCCCTCCTCGAGCGCCTCCTCGATCTCTTCCGGGATGGCCGGCATCTCGGCCCGGGTGCGGCGGTAGACCACGTCCACCGAGGCCGCGCCGAGCCGGACCGCGGTGCGGGCCGCGTCGAAGGCGGTGTTGCCGCCGCCCACCACCGCCACCCGCAGCCCCTCCACCACCGCCTGGCCCTCGTGGGCCTGGGCCAGGAAGTCTATGCCCTGCACCACCGACCACGGCGGCACCTCGCCGAGGTCCATCGGCCGCAGGTGCTGCAGGCCGGTGGCCACCAGCACCGCGTCGCTGCTCTTCGTCAGCTCGGTCAGGCGCGCCCGGTCCACCCGGTCGTTCACCTGGACCTTCACCCCGAGCATCAGGATCCGGGTGAGGTCGCGGTCCAGCGCCGCGTCGGGGAGCCGGTACTCGGGGATGCCGGTGCGGAGCAGGCCGCCCAGCTGGCCCTCGGCCTCGTGCAGCGTGACCGCGTAGCCGAGCCGCGCGAGGTGGTACGCGGCGGAGAGCCCGCCCGGGCCCGACCCCACCACCGCCACCTGCTCCTCTCGGGCGGGGGGCGGGCGGAGCTCGATGTGGCCGTGGTCCGACGCGAAGCGCTCGAGGCCCCGCACGTTCACCCCCTCGTCGTAGGAGATGCGGTTGCAGGCCTCCATGCAGGGCCCCTGGCAGACCCGGCCGCACACCCCGGGCAGCGGGCTGGTCTCGAGCAGGATCTCGAGCGCGCGGTTCACGTCCTTGTCGGCCAGGGCGTGCAGGAAGCCTTGCACGTCGTTGCCGGCGGGGCAGACGTCGTTGCAGGGCGGGGTCTGGCCGTGGCGCACCGGGCGCTGGGTGGCCCAGTTGCCGGTCCGGACCTTGGGGGTCGCGCCGGTGTTGCCGGTGACCAGCCCCGGGATCCGATCGAGCTTCGGCGCCGGCGCGTCGAGCGCGGGGGCCGCGACGGGCTGGGCGCCCAGCCGGGTCGCCGCGTAGGCGTCCCTCGCCGCGCCGAGGTTGGGGCCGATGAAGCCGAGGTGCGTGAGGCCGGCCTCGACCCACTCGAGGGGCATGTCGAGCATGCGGCCGACCGCCCCGGCGAGGGCGGTGTTCACGATCGGCAGGGCCCGCGTGCCCAGCTCGTGGGTGCGGGCGATCTCGGTCGCGTCCACCGCGGCCACCCGGTACCCGGGGAACTGCTTGGCCAGGGCCTCGGGGGTGTCGGGGCTGTTCACCAGCACCCAGCCCCCCGCCTTCAGGCCCTGGGTCACGCCGAGGCTGGCCAGGGTCGGGTCGAGCAGGATGATGTGGTCCGGCTCGGTGATCGGGGTGCGCCGGGTGATCGGCTCGGCCGAGAAGCGGCAGAACGCCTGGATCGGGGCGCCAGCGCGCTCGGCCGCGTAGAGGCCGAAGGCCTGCACCGAGTCGCCCTGCAGGAAGCGGGTGGTGGCGATGACCTTCGCCAGCGTCACGCCGCCTTGCCCGCCTCTCCCGTGGATCCGGATCTCGATCATGCAGCCCTCCCGGTCGCCCTCGGGCGACGGTGGGGGGTTGAGCAAAGGTCGAGCCGACCCGAAGGCCAGGCATTTTGCCGAGTTGGACGAGGAAGACGTGACCGGATCGGCCGCGTCGGCGCCGCGACGGTAACGCGCGGCGGGGCTAGCCCTTGAGGGACTCGGCGCCGGAGACGATCTCCATGAGCTCGGTGGTGATGACCGCCTGGCGCTCACGGTTCGCCTTGAGGGTGAGCTTCTCGATGAGGTCCTTGGCGTTGCGGGACGCCGCGTCCATCGCGCTCATCCGGGCGCCGTGCTCGGCCGCGTTGGACTCGAGCAGGGCCCGCCAGATCTGGACCGCGAGGTGCTCGGGGAGGAGGGCGTCGAGGACGTCCTTCTGGCTCGGCTCGTAGATGTGCTCGTAGCCCACAGGCTCGAGCTCGAGGGCCTCGGACACGTCCCACTGGCCGGTCGGCTGCACCGAGGCGAGGTCCTGGGTGTGCCCCGCCACCGCCTCCTTGTTGCCGGAGACCGAGTGCAGCTCGCCGATCCGCACCCGGGGATCGTCCTTCCAGCCCTCGAGGGGGCGGATGGGCAGGAGCTGGTGCACCGTCACCTTCTGGGAGATGGCGCTCTTGAACTCGTTGTAGATGACGTAGACCGCGTCGAGCTTGCCGACGACGAAGCGCTCGGAGAGGTCCACCGCGATCTCGGACGCCGCCTCGTAGTTGAGGTGGTCCCAGATGCCCTCGTAGGTGGCCTGCAGCTCCACCCCGCGGCGCCGGAAGTGCTCCTTGGCCTTCCTGCCGATCGTGGCCACCTGGATGTGGTCGAAGTTGGCGCGGTTCTCGGCGATGTAGCGCTCGGCCGAGCGGATGATGTTCGAGTTGAAGCCGCCGCAGAGGCCGCGGTTCGAGGACATCACCACCACCAGCACGCGGTGCGGCACGCGCATCGAGAGCAGCGGGTGCGCGTTCACGTCGGCGCGGTTGACGATGTCCATGAGGACCTCGTCCATCTTGGTGGCGTAGGGGCGGGCCTGGACGATCGCCTCCTGGGCTCGACGGAGCTTGGAGGCGGCCACCATCTTCATGGCCTTGGTGATCTTCTGGGTGTTCTTGACCGCCTTGATCCGCTTCCTGAGGTCACGCAGCGTCGCCATGCTGCGCGCGGACTACTGGTTTGGTGGGGGTGGGTCAAGGACTTCAGTCCGTGATCCCGCGTCGATACGCCCGGGCCCACCCGGCCGCCGCCGCCGCCCCCACCAGCACCAGGGGCAACAGCGCGGCCGGCCCCGGCGACAGGGCCTGGGTGCTGGCGAGGGCCACCGCGACCTCGTCCAGGATCCATAAGGAAAACCCGAGGAGCGCGCCCACCCCGAGCGCGCCGGCCAGGGTGGGGCGCCGGCCCACCGCCAGCATCGCGGCCGCCCCCAGGGCCACCGCGAGCCACAGGGTCAGGGGTAGGGCGGCGCGCCGGTACAGCTCGAGCCGGTGGGCCTCGGTGGGCTGGCCGAGGCGGGTCCGGGCCGCCACCGCGCTGGCCAGAGGCCTGAGGGCGAGGCGCTCCGGGATCCCCACGCTCCGCACGAAGTCCTCGGGCCGCTCGGTCAGGGGCACCGGCTGGCGGGCCACCCGCTGGGTGCTGAGGCCGTCGTCGCCCTCGAAGCGCCGGTGCACCGCGCGCTCCACCGCCCAGCCCTCCGCGTCGCTCCACACCAGGCGCTCGGCGTCCCAGCGCTCCACCAGGCGCCCCGCCTCGACCTTCAGGATCAGGATCCCGGCCAGCGCCTCGCCCTCCGGATCTTCGAGCGCGTTCACCCGGAAGATCCGATCCCGCACCGCGAACCACGACTGCGGCCGCCCGGACTCGGGCCGGTGGGACGGGATCCCGAGGGTGCGCCGGAGCTGGCTGGTGCGGGCGTGGGCCCAAGGGGTCACCCACTCCGTGATCCCCGCGTAGGTCGCGGCCCAGACGAGGCCCGCGAGCAAGGCAGGTTTCAGCACCACCCCGGGGGAGGCGCCCGCCCCGAACAGCGCCACCACCTCGCCCCGCCGCACGAGGCCGCCCACCGCGGTGCAGGTGCCGATCAAGGCGGCGAGGGCCGCGATCTGCTGGAAGACGATGGGGAGCGAGGTCAGCTCGAGCTCGAGGACCATGCCCGCGTCCTCCGCGTTCCTCGCCATGTTGCCGGTCTCGACCGTGTCGACCGCGATGAACAACAGGAGCCCGGCCGCCACCGTCAGCGCGACGTGCACGGTGATGTCGCGCAGGACGAGCTGCGCGAAGAGGCCACGCCACGGGGCCCTCACCGCCGCCCCCCTGCGCGGCGCAGGGCGAAGAGCCCGAACACCGCCATCATGAGGACGGGCGCGAAGGAGGCCCAAAAAGGCGTGCCCGGGTACTTCACCACCAGCAGGTCGCCCACCCGAGACAGCAGGTAGTAGACGAGCACCGCCAACAGGCCGTGGATCGCGCTCCGGGCCCGGGAGCGGGGGCCGCCGGAGATCGCGGTGGCCGCCCCGAGGAGGGCGAAGACGAAGGCCATCATCGGGATGGCGTAGCGCCGCCAGTACGTCTTCTCGAAGCGCCGCCCCAACGGGCTGTTGGGGCCATAGTCGGCCGCCACACGGCGCATCTCGGTGCTGTCGAGCATCGAGATCGCGCTGACGAAGCGGGTCTTCTTGTCGAGCTCGTCCTGGGCGTCGAGGCCCATCCGCAGCTCCCCGAAGCGCAGGCGATCGTAGCGGTCGTCGGCGTCCGCGCCCTGGAGGAGGTGCAACTCACCCTGCGAGAGCTCGAACTCCACCCCCTGGCGCGACACCTGGAAGCGCCCTCGGGCCGCGGTCACCAGGGCGGGGCGGCTCTTGTCGCGCTCGTCGAAGACCAGGACGTCCGACAGGTTGCCCGCCTCGTCGCGGGCCCGGGCGTAGACCGCGCTGCCGCTGAAGTCCTCGTTGAAGGTGCCGGGGCGCACCGCGCCGGTCAGGTTGCGCAGGCCCACGTCCACCAGCCGGCGCTGGAGGGCCTGCAGGCCCCGGGGCTCGGCCCAGTGGGCGAGGGGCAGGCCCAGGAGCGAGACCACCACCCCAACCAGGAGCGGGGTGCGGGCGATGCGGAGGGGGCTGGCCCCCGCGGCCAACAGGGCCACCACCTCGAGGTCCTGGGCCAGGCGCCCCAGGCCCACCAGCACCGCCATGAGGTAGGCGATCGGCACCGCCATCACGAGGAAGGGCGGCAGCGCCGCGCCGAAGATCACCACCGCGTCCTCGAGGGTGAGGCCGAGGCCGAGGGCGGCGGAGGCCAGGCGCCGGGCCTGGAACAGGAACACGAGCAGCACCACCACCAGCACCGCGGTCAGGAACGGCAGGAGCACCTGCCGTAGGATGTAGCGGTCCAGCCGGGCCACCGGGGGCGGACGGTAGCCTTGGTAGGTTGGGGGAGCAACGAGGTTCAGGGCGCCTCACACCGGGTGGTTGGTCTCACCCTGAGCCACAGCGCGCCGCCCGTATCTTCGCAGAGTCCGCAGGAACTCGCGCCCCCCTGCCCGGGCCCGCGGGGCATCACGCGCGGCGCCGTGCGGTGCCTAGGGCAACCACGGGGGCGCATACGGCGCCCTAACAAACCACACGGACGACGTGGAAAGGTGACCACGTGGAAGCAGGGGCAGAGCTCATCGACACCCTCCTCGCGAATGAGCTCGCCCTGGAGGAGGAGCGCCTGCTCGACCTGGCTTCGGTGCTGCGACGGAACGGCCAGCGGCAAGAGGCGAAGGACGTCTACCGCGAGGTGCTCGAGCTCAACCCCAAGAACGAGACGGCGAGATCCGCGCTGCACCGACTCGGCGGTGAGGTGACCGTCGTGGGGGTCACGCCGGTGGTGCTCTCCGATCAGACATCGCAATCCGGCCTGCAGCCCGACGAAGAGCTCGACGACGTCACGAGCTCGATCCAGCTCATCGAGCCTCGACCTCAGCGCCAGCCGAGGCCGCGCTCGGAGTCGCGGATCATCCGCGAAATCAACGCGCCCGTCGTGCACGCGCCGCTCGAGCCCGCGGCGAAGACGGCCGACGTCGAGCCCGCCCTCGTGGAGGCGGCGGGCGTCCACCGCCGGCCCAACCTGCTCCAGGGCCTGCTCGGGGTGTTGGTGGTGGTCGTGATGACCGCGCTCGTGACGCTCGTCTGGGACACCCGCCAGGAGATGGAGGCGCTGTCAGAGCGTCTCACGGCGCACCCGCCGGTGACCGAGCCCGCGCTCGACCTCGCGACGCCACAGACCTTCACGCTCGTCTTCGATGCGGCGGAGTCCATCGAGTATCGCACCTCGGAAGCCGGGGTCCTGACCACGCAGGCGACGCCGGGGCAGGTGCTCGAGCCGGGTGATCTCGTCGCGGAGGTCATGGACTCACGGGACTACGATCGCCTGGTGAACGCGCGCTCCCAGTTCTTCAGCCTCCGCAGCAAGGCGCGGCGGGACGCGAGGTACCGGGGCCCCGCGCGCCGGGCCCAGCGCCGCGCGCTCCACTACCTCGTCACCGGCAAGAGGACCCAGGTCCGCGCCGCGCAGACCGGGGTCGCGAGGCCGACGACGGAGGGTGTCGCCGAGGTCGGCGACGACGACGTCGTGATGCTCCTCGAAGATCCGAGGGAGCTGGGCGCGGACCTGCCGCCGACCGCGAAGATCGATCTCGACTCGACCTGTCGGTTCGGCGGAGAGGCCGCCAGCGAGCCGTGCCGCCTGGTCTTCGAGCGCTCGGGGACGAGCTCGGGGCGCGTGCGGGTCCTGCTCGACAACGACGCGGGGCGGTTCCTCCCCGGTCAGAGCCTCGAGGTCACGATCGACTGAAGGGCGGTCGGGTCAGCCGGCGCGAACCCGGGCTGGTGTTGGCATCGGCACGACCGTCTCCAGCGGGCTGGCGAGGTGCAGCTGGTTGCCCGAGTCGAAGTGCGGCAGTCCGTTGTCCCGGAACAGGTGGTCGATGCAGTACGTCCCGGGGTGGTAGTCGAGGATCATCACGTCCTCGGGCCGCGTGGGCACGCGGTCCAACAGCGCTTGGGGCAGGTACTTCGTCATGGCGGCCTGATGCCACTTGAGGATGATGCGCTCCGGGGCCTCGGGACGCGGCGCGAAGCCGACGATCTCGAACTTGCCGAAGTCGTGTGATGCCAGCAGGACCCCCTTCTTCTCGAGGCCGCTGAGCCGGCGCTTGGCGGCCGCCACCCGGAGGAAGACCTCGTCGAGCGTCAACCCGTATTGCTCGACGCCGCGCACCGGCATGAAGGTGGTCAGGTAGTAGGAGACCACCCCGTGGTCCAGGAAGCGCTGCTGCAGGTCGACGAGCGTGTCGACGTCGTCGTTGACCCCCTTCACCACCGCGGGTTGGCCCCGCATCTGGACGCCGCGACGGCGCAACGCCTCCAGGACCTCGCCGGACGCCCCCGACAGCTCCGCGGGGTGGTTGAACTGGTTGATCATCACCACCTGCTTGCCGCGCATCTGTTGGACCTCCTCGAAGAAGTCCAGGAGCTCGGGATCCATGAAGCGGAGGGGGTCGAACGCGAGCGTCTTGGTCGCGAAGCGCACCACGCGGACGTTCGGATGCTGGAGGAGGCGGCGGATGGACCTCACGAGGACCTTCGACCCGACGGCCGCCGGGTCGCCGCCGGTGAAGAGCACGTTGTTCACCTGGGGGTGGCCGTCCAGATACTCGAGGGCGGCGGCGACCTTGAGGTGGGTCTGGCCTGCGCTCCAACCCTCGTGCCGGATCTCGTTCACCTTGTAGCAGAACTGGCAGCTCGACACGCAGACGTCGACGAAGTGGACGAGGAGCGTCGTGTCGTACTTGTGCTGCAGGAACGGAGACTCGTCCCTGCCCACCGTCGTGTTGCCGTACGGATCGAAGCGCCCCTGGTAGGGCGCCAGGCCGGGCGGCGGCAGCACGATGTTGAGGACCTGTGTGCGGTAGGGCTCGTCGAGCGAGGCGATGAGCTCCATGTAGTGCTCGGTGCACTGAAAGGGCATGTACGACCGCTCGAGACTCGCCCGCCGCGCCTCACGCTCCATCGGCGTCAACCCGACGCGGGTCGCGAGCTCTTCGAAGCCCTCTGTGCCCTTCAGGATTCTCGACTTGCTCACCGTCCAACTCCTTGTCTGACGCCCTGGAACTTGGGACGAGCATCTTGGGTGTCGTAGATGATCGTCAGCTTCTTGATCTCGATGTTGCCCCCCTTCTCGCTGCCCCACGCCCTCCACCACGCGCGAGGCGGTTCCATCACGAGCTCGAAGATGTCGACGCACTCGAACTCGGTGACCGAGCCATCCTCCAGGGTCCACCGGTAGCGGAACCTCGCCGCCACCACGTCTTCCCGCCCCTCCTGCACGAAGACGCCCAGCGGCTCGATCTCCGACTGGTTCGTCACCGAGAAGAGGTCGCGATAGAAGCCGTCGGCCGCTCGCTCACCGTACAGAGGTGAGTGCACGACCGCGTCGCGCGCGAACAGCGCCGTCATCCGCTCGAGATCCCCCTCCTCGAGACAGCTCAGGTAGCGTTCGACGACCTTGGTGGACTTCCTCAACTTGGCCTCCCATCGTGTTCTCGCCGGCGTATTCAGAATGATTCACCGCTATTATCGTGCGCAGCCCGGGTCCGCATCCACTGACTAAATATCCACGGTACTGCAGGTTTACTTGCGCACTCTCCTCGGTTGGCGAGGGGTGCGCGATTCGGGCGCAGCGCACATCTGGAGAACGACGCCTTCGGCGTCAGGCAGGCTACTGTGCGAAAAGGACCCCTGCTGAAATGCGCACAATCACGCGCATCAGAATGGTCTTGTGTGCATCGGCCCCGAGTTGCGCTCATATCCGGTCGGCCGCTAACTATCGTGAGCGAACCGAGTGCCACCACCATGACGGAGCGACAGAACCAGAGCGACCGATCCTACGGGGCCCTCGCGAGCTTCCTCGCTGCGCAAGTTCCAGCGCTTCGGTGGGCGTTCTGCGCGGAACGTTCGACGGGGATGGTGCTGTGGTCGTATCCAGTGTCTGCAGATGCAATCCGAGTTGCCGCGGATGCGAGGGCGTTCGTCACCCGAGGTGGCTCGCCCTCCGCGGGGAGCCTCATCCTCTCCAAGACCGAGGTCCAGGTGTACCTGAGCTTTGGTGATGACCGCTTCATCGGGGTCTGCTCGCACGACGTCAGCCGGGTCGGATTCATAAGATCGGTGGTACAGCATGCTGTCGCCTCATCATTCGCCGCTCAACCTCGAACCGGTGCAGGCCCCATTGGTACCGGTTGAGTTCGTCGAGTTCATCCGCCGCATCGACGCGCTGCCGAAGGACCGGGCCGGGGCCCTCGTGTTCGGCGAGCGCGAGGCCGCTCGTGGTGTCGTCTATGTGGAGCTCGGTCGGGTGTGCCTGGCCATGGACACCACCGCGCCGGGGCGCTTGCGGGAGATGCTGCACCCGGAGCGCTTGCGGACCCGGTCCGCCGCGATGGCGACGCTGATGCGGAGCGTGAAGTCGGCGAGCGACGTCGTGCAGATGTATCGGCTCGGTCACCTCGCGCTCCGACCGGTCCTGCTCGAGCACTGCTGCGACGCGATCCGAGGCCTGCTCCTGGAGGACCACGGGCCCCCCAGCTGGTTCGAGCGCGCCAATCGCTACTCGGCGCGCCTGTCCTTCGACACGGCCGAGGTGCTGGCAGGGCTATGCCGAGCCCAGGACGGCACGGAGATCCACGAGGGCCTGCTGAGGCGGCAGTTCGAGGGGAAGGCCAGCGCGGTCGCCGTCTACCGACCCGACGTGGGGCCCGCCTCCCTTCGCGACGCGCGTGATGACCTGCAGCTGGGCGTCGACGTGCTGCTGCAGCTCGCGGCGTGGGGAGAGCAGGCCCTGCGCTCGGCCGCCTCGGTCTGCAACGCCGCCGAGGTCGTGCTCCAGACCGAGGGGAGCTCGACCCGCGTCGCTTGGAGCCACCGGGGCACCTCGTTCGCCGCGATCAGCCCCGAGCCGCAGGTCAGCATGCAGATCGTAGCCGCACACATTCGAACAAGCGCCCTGGGCGCGTAGAAAGGAAGCAACTGAAGTGCACGAGCTCAAGACCATCCTGGAGGAGTTCAGTTCAAGGATCGACCAGTTCATCGCCTGTGACGTCGTCAACATCACGACGGGGATGACGCTGGCGAACGTATCGGCAGACCCCAACTTCGACGCCTCGCTGGCGTCCGCCGTCTACGCCGAGGTCGTGAAGGCGAACCGGCGCGCCCTCGACCTGTTGGGGGTGGGGGCCGATTCCTGTGAGGACATCCTCATCACCACGGACAACGTGCTCCTCCTGATGAGGATGCTCGGCTCCGACCACTACCTCGGTCTGGCGATCGGCCAGAAGGGGACGCTGGGCATGGCTCGAGCGATCATGAGGAAGTTCGAGGCAGGGCTCCTGGCCGTGGTGAGCGAGCTCCACGCGTAGCGGCTGGCCTACGACCCGGCGCCCGGGTCCTGAGGCTTGAACCGCGCCCACAGCGCCTGGGTGCGGGGATCCAGCGCCGCCATCGGGATCCGCTCCACCAGCGCCTCCAGCTCCGCGTCGGCCGGCGCCCCCTGGTCCCGGGCCTCGAGGAACAGCGCGAGGGCGCGGGCCCGGCCCATGCCGGCGTCCACCGGATCCGGCTCGAGGTCGGCCCGGGCGGCGACGATGCGGGCGGCGGCCAGGACCCGGTCGGGATCGGCGAGGAGCTTGGCCGCGGTCTCGGGGTTGGTGTGGGCGAACAGGCTCGCGTGGCGGTCCAGGAGGTCGACCAGGGCGCCGTCCAGGACCTTGCGGGCCTCGGCCTCGTCGCCCTCCAGGCGGTGGGTGGCGGCCCGGGCGAGGGCGCGGGTGGCCTCCTGGATGAGGCGCATCAGGTAGTCGCGGCGGAGCACCGGCTCAGGGTTGATACCGGTGGGCCCGGGGTCAAGCGCGTCGTTGCCCAAGCGGGGGCGTTGCCCATAGGGTCCCGCGCCCGTGCGCCTGTCCGACTTCGACTTCGAGCTGCCCGAGGACGCCATCGCGCGCCACCCGGCCGAGCGCCGGGATGGGTCGCGGCTGATGGTGCTCCACCGGGCCGACGGGCGGGTGGAGCACCGCCGCTTCGCGGAGCTCCCCGAGCTGCTCGCCCCGAAGGACCTGCTCGTGGTGAACGACTCCAAGGTCCTGAAGGGGCGGCTGTTCACCCACAAGCAGGAGACCGGGGGCAAGGTCGAGCTCCTGTTGGTGGAGCCGGTGGACGGCGAGGCGCTCCGGTGGCGGGCCATGGCGGTGGGCACGAAGTCCCTGCGGGCGGGTCAGGCGCTGGTGGTGGACGAGGGCGTCGCGCCGCTGCTCGTGGTGGCGGTGGAGGGCGACGGCTTCGTGCAGGTCGACCTGCCGACTGCGGCCGAGGTGCTGGCCGAGCGCTTCGGTCAACTCCCCTTGCCACCCTACATGCGGCGCGCGGCCGAGGCGGCGGACGAGGAGCGGTACCAGACCATCTTCGCCCAGCCCGACCGGCTGGGCTCGGTGGCCGCGCCCACCGCGGGCCTGCACTTCACCCCCGAGCTCCTCGCGCGGCTGGCCGCGCGGGCCATCGACAAGGCCACCCTGACCCTGCACGTGGGCCCCGGGACCTTCCTCCCGGTGCGGGCCGAGCGCCTCGAGGACCACGTGATGCACGTCGAGCGCTACGAGGTCCCCTCCGGCACGGTGGAGCAGGTGGCCCACACCCGGCGCGTCGGGGGTCGCGTGGTCGCGGTGGGCACGACCGCGACGCGGGTGCTCGAGAGCCGGGGCGGGGCGCTGATGGCGGGGCCGGGGAGCACCGACCTGTTCATCCAGCCCGGCTTCCCCTTCAAGCTGGTGGACGTGCTCATCACCAACTTCCACCTCCCGCGCTCGACCCTGCTCATGCTGGTGTCGGCCTTCGCGGGGCGCGAGCACGTGCTGGAGGCCTATCGGTGCGCGGTGCGCGAGGGCTACCGGTTCTACTCCTACGGCGACGCGATGCTGATCCTTTGAGGCGACTTCGATGCGGACGGTACGGTACGAGCTCCACTACCAGGACCCCAACAGCCAGGCGCGGCTGGGGCGGCTGATCTCCCCCCACGGCGCGGCCGAGACCCCGGCCTTCATGCCGGTGGGCACCGGCGGCTCGGTGAAGGCCATGTTGCCGGACGAGGTGGCGGCGACCGGGGCGCAGATCATCCTGGGGAACACCTTCCACCTCATGCACCGCCCGGGGCACCAGCTGGTGGCGGGGCAGGGTGGCCTGCACACCTTCATGGGCTGGGACCACACCATCCTGACCGACAGCGGCGGGTTCCAGGTGTTCTCGCTCGCGGAGCTGGCCAAGATCACCGAGGAGGGGGTGCGCTTCAAGAGCCCCTACGACGGCTCCCGCCAGGACCTCACCCCCGAGCGCTCGATCGAGGTGCAGGAGGCCCTCGGCACCGACATCGCGATGGCGTTCGACGAGTGCCCGCCCTCCGACAAGCCCAAGGACTACGTGGCCCGCTCCATGGACCGCACCACCCGCTGGCTCGATCGCTGCCTCGCGGCCCGTCGCAACCCCGAGCGCACCTCGCTCTTCGGCATCGTGCAGGGTGGCCTGCACGAGGACCTCCGCCGGGCCCACGCCGAGACCCTCATCGAGCGCGACCTCGACGGCTACGCGGTGGGCGGGGTGGCGATCGGGGAGTCGAAGGAGAACATGGCCCGGGTGGTGTCCTTCACCACCCCGCTCTTGCCGGTGGACCGGCCCCGCTACCTGATGGGGGTGGGCCTGCCCGAGGACCTGGTGCGCGCGGTCATGGCGGGCATCGACATGTTCGACTGCGTCGTCCCCACCCGCAACGCCCGCACCGGCCGCCTGTTCACCTGGCAGGGCCTGCGGGTGGTGAAGCACGCTCGCTACAAGGAGGACCGGCGCCCGATCGACGAGACCTGCGGCTGCCCCACCTGCGCCCGCTTCAGCCGGGCGTACCTGCGGCACTTGTGGCTCACGAACGAGATCCTGGTGCACCGGCTCACCACCATGCACAACCTGTGGTTCTTCCAGGAGCTGATGCGGCGGATCCGGGCTGGCGTGCGGGAAGGCACCTTGCAGAACCTGCTGGCCGAGGTGATCCCGCTGACCACGTTGGCCGAGGACTGAGGCTCACGGCGCGGCTCTGGAGCCGCCGCCCATCATCGGCCGGAGTGCCTGCGCGCGCGTAGCCAACGCACCACTCCTCCCGAGATGAACGTCCCAGCGTAGGCGTGGAGGACCACCGCCACCTCGACCAACACGAACACCACGAGCAGCTGCCCGACCGACCCGAACAGCACGACCGAGCTCGACACCGCCCCCACCCCTGCGGCGGCCGCCACGAGCACCAGGTCCAGCTCGAACATCATCGACACACCTCGATCGACGTCGTTGGTCCAGACCAGCGCATGCGGGATGAGGAGGTTCCACAGGAGCTTGAGCCCGAGCAGCCCGAGGAGCGCGTACTGCACCAGCTCGAAGAGGACCACGAGCCTCATCGTGGTCGGGCCGCTCGGGAAGTTCAACCGGGCCCGTCGCCCCCGGACGACCGGTGCCAGGACCGCCCGGGTGTGCTACCGGAGCCCCGTGTCGTACCTCCAGAAGAAGTTGGCGGCCATCCCGAGCGGCTCAGGGGCGCTGTTCTTCATCCAGATCTTCGCCACCCTCGGGTTCGCGGTCCTCTACTCGACCCTGGTCCTGTACTCGACCAAGCACCTCGGGATGACCGCGAAGCAGGCCACCGCCCTCATGGGGGTGTTCGGCGCCTTCAACTACGGCCTGCACCTGTTCGGCGGCTATCTGGGCGGTCGCTTCCTCTCGAACCGCAACCTCTTCGTGGGCGGCATGGTCGCCCAGGTCTTCGGCTGCGGCGCCATCGCGCTCGGCACGTCGTCGGCCTTCTACTGGGGCCTCGCGCTGTTCCTCACCGGCAGCGGCCTGAACGTCACGTGCATCAACATGATGTTGACCCAGCGCTTCGCGCCCGAAGACCCGCGGCGCGAGGGCGCGTTCCTCTGGAACTACGCCGGGATGAACATCGGCTTCTTCGTCGGCTTCACCGCGGCCGGCTACTACCAGGCGACCGAGGACTACTCGAGCCTCTTCATCTTCGCCACCATCGGCAACTTCGCCGCCATCGTGCTCGCCGCCCTGACCTGGCGCACCCTGAGAGACCTCAACACCCCGCTCCTGGAGGCCGCGCCCAAGGCGTTCCGCCTGCGGCTCCTCGCCGGCCTCGGCATCCTCGTCGGCCTCGTCCCGGTGGTCTGGTACCTGCTGCAGGAGCCCGGCTCCACCTCCACCCTCGTCAAGGGCGTCTGCGCCGCGGTGGCGCTCGCGCTGGTGTACCTGACGGTGCGCCACGACGATCGGCGCGAGCAGCGGAACATGTGGGCGTACCTCGTGCTCACCCTGGGCTCGCTCGCGTTCTGGTCGCTGTACCAGATGGCGCCGAGCGGCCTGCAGCTCTTCGCCGACCACAACGTCGACCTGATGATGCTGGGCATCAGGATCCAGCCGCAGTGGATCCAGAACATCAACACCGTGGTGATCGTGGTGGGCGGGCCGCTCCTGTCGGCCTACTTCGTCCGCATGCGGGCGCGGGGCTGGAAGATCGACGTGCCCCAGCAGTTCTCGGTGTCCCTCCTCCTCATGGGCCTCGGCTTCGTGGTGCTCCCGCTCGGGATCTCGCTCGCCGGCGCGGACGGCAAGACCGCCTTCGTCTGGCTCTTCGCGAGCTATGTGCTCCAGAGCGTGGGTGAGCTCCTGATCTCGCCGGTGGGCTACGCGATGATCGGCAAGCTCGCCCCGCAGAAGTACCAGGGGATCATGATGGGGAGCTGGATGCTGGTGACCGGCCTCGCCTCGCTCTTCGCGGGCGACTTCTCGGGCATGATCCCGGAGCCCGCGGGGAACACCGCGCTCGAGACGAACGCCGCCTACCAGGACCTCTTCTTCCGCCTCGGGGTGGGCAGCCTCGTGGT
The DNA here is from genome assembly GCA_020632995.1 of Deltaproteobacteria bacterium. Classification (GTDB taxonomy): domain Bacteria; phylum Myxococcota; class Kuafuiibacteriia; order Kuafuiibacteriales; family Kuafuiibacteriaceae; genus JACKEN01. Next base: position 518,342 of record JACKEN010000002.1, read on the forward strand.
GGGCGCGGTGCTCGTGGCGCTCATCCCGACCCTCCGCAAGCTCATCACCGACAAGGCCGAGGACGCTGCCACCGAGGTGGTGGCAGACGCGGCCGTCGAGGGGGCTGCCTCAGGCAAGTGAATGGTCCGTCCGGGATGGCGCCCGGGGGTCCTGTTCAGTCCACGAGGCGCAGCGCCCGCAGCCTGTTCATCGCCGCCGCGATCTCGAAGCGCCGCGGGCGCGCATAGTTCCCGGGGTGGCGCCCCGCCCGGTGGTAGGGGTCGAGGTGGTCGAGGCCCTCCGTGTCGAGGTAGCGCTCGAGCGCGTCCAGGATCCCGAGGAGGTCGCGGCGACCGTCCATGAAGCGCTTGGCCAGCTCCAGCGCGGCGCCCACCGCCCGGGTCTGGCTGCCGTCCACCAGCTGCTCCACCTGGCGTAGGTCGATGGTGTGGGTGCCGAAGGCGATCTGCTCGGTGCCGCGGGCGTCGATCTTCACGTCGCGGCGACCCCGGGAGGCGTCGAGGCTGGACGGCGAGGGCACCCGCGGCCGGGGCGCGGTGAGGGGGCGGGCGGCCTCGGTGCGGCGGGTGGTGGGGTGGGCGGCGGCCACCTCCTTCGCCTCGGCGGTGGCGTCCGAGGGCACGAACTCCCGCATCAGGATCACCTGGTCGGCCGCGTCGAAGTAGTCGCCGCTGCCGCCCATCACGAGCACGGTGGAGATCTGCAAGGTGTCATGCAGCTCCCGCACCCGGTCCACGAACGGGGTGATCGGCTCGTGGGACTTGTGCACGAGGGCCTGCATCCGGGCGTCCCGCACCATGAAGTTGGTGGCCGAGGTGTCCTCGTCGAGCAACAGCGCGGTGGCGCCCACCTCGAGCGCCTCCATGATGTTCGCGGCCTGGCTGGTGCTCCCGCTCGCGTCCTCTGAGCTGAAGGCCACGGTGCTCCGGCCGTGGGGGAGGTTGTCGATGAAGGGGCTGATGTCGACCCCGGTGACCGCGCGGCCGTCCTCGGCCCGGATCTTCACCGCCCGCGGGTCGGTGACCACGTACTCCCGGCCGTCGCCCGGCACGTGGAAGTAGACCCCGCGCTCCAGCGCCTTCAACAGCGTCGACTTGCCGTGGTAGCCGCCCCCCACGATCACCGTGACCCCGCGCCGCACCGCGGTGCCGCGCAGGCGGCGGGCGCCGTCGGGGAGCGGCCGCGGCAGGTCGACCTGCATCGCCATCGACTCCGGGCTGGTCCACGCCACCGCGCCCCGGCCGAGGGGCCGGTCCGAGGCCCCACTCGCCCGCGGGAGCACCGCCCCGTCGGCCACGAAGGCCACCAGCCCCTCTCGCTCGACCACCCGCCGCAGGTGGTCCTGGTTCTCGACGCAGTCGACGAAGGCGAGCGCGTCGGCGTAGTCGAGGCCCTCTCGCGTCAAGGCGTCTCGCGCCACCCGGGGGAGCTCGTCGAGGAGCATCGCCTCCGCCTCGCGCCCGAGGACCGAGCGCCCGGCGGCGGGCAGGCCCACGCTCAGCCTCGCCTCCACGAAGGCGTCGGTGAGCACCACCGCGGTGCGCTCGAGCACCTCCTGGCCCCCCGCGTCGATGTCCATCTGCCCGCTCTTGCCGCTCCCCCGGTGCCCCTCGGTGAGCTCGTAGAGCGCCCGGCGCACCGCCCGGGCCAGGTAGTCGCTGAAGGCCAGCTTGCGGATCGGGTTGTCGAAGAGCTCGACCGGCAGCGCGGCGACCCGCATCGGCACCCGGACCCGCACCTTGGAGGGGGCGGCGAAGGGATCGCCCTGGACGTGGTCGATGGCGAGCACGAGGTCGCCCAGGTCGTACGTGCCCTCGATGTCCTTGTAGGCCCGGTAGCCGCGGCGATCGATGCGCCGCAGGGTGCTCGAGAGCTCGGCCCGCCCGCTCACCTCAGGCCCCCGCGCGGGTCAGGGTGGCGGGGCGCCCGGTGATCACGTGCAGCACCTGGGCGGCCCGGGTGCGGCGGTCCACCGCGAGGGTGAGGGCGGTGCCGGTGCGGAAGGGGATGGTGGCGGCGGCCTCGGCCAGCCACGACGCGAAGACCCCCAGCGTGGGCTCGTGGCCGACCATCATCAGCCCCCGGACGTGGGCCGGGACCTCGTCCACCACCTGCCACAGCTGCTCGAGGCGGGCGGGGAAGGCGACCTCGGGCCGCGCCACGACCTCGTCCAGCCCGAGCGCTCCGGCCAGGATCTCCGCCGTCTGCACCGCCCGCACCAGGGGGCTGGTGATCAGCGCGTCCACCGGCTCCATTGCTCCGGCCAGGAGGCCCCCGACCGTGCGCACGTAGCGGCGCCCCTCTTCGGTGAGGGCCCGGTGCTCGTCGCCCCCGAACCCCGCGCCCTCGGCCTCACCGTGCCGGACCAGGACCAGCGTCATCATGGCGGCGCATCATGCCAAGCGGGGCCCTCGAGTCAAAGCGGCGAGCGAGAGGCCTTGTTGAATGCAGGTCAATAGAGCATAAGGGGCCCGTGGCGGGGCGCAAGAAGGCGGCGGAGCCCAAGGTCGAGGGCGGCCGGCGGCTCCAGGTCGACGCGCGCCGCCAGCAGCTCCTGGCCCTCGGCATCGAGCTGTTCAGCCGCCGGGATCCCGAGGAGATCTCGATCGACGAGATCGCGGAGGCGGCGGGGATCTCGAAGGGCCTGCTCTACCACTACTTCGGGAGCAAGCGGGACTTCTACCGCGCGGCGATCCGGCTCGCGTCCGAGGAGCTGCTGGCCGACACCCAGGCCCAGGTGGACACCGCGGAGCAAGAGCCCTTGCAGAAGCTGAAGACCGGCCTGGACGCCTACCTCGGGCACGTGGAGGCGCGGGCCGAGGGCTTCGCCATCCTGGTGACGAGCGGCACCGCGGATCCGGAGGTGCGGGCGATCGTCGACGCGGCCCGCCGGGCCTTCGTGACCCGCATCCTGGAGGACCTCGGGCTCCCCGAGCCCCCCGGGCTCCTCCGGGCCGCGCTGCGCGGTTGGATCGCGTTCGTAGAGACCTCCAGCCTGGACTGGCTGGAGCATCGTGACCTGTCCCGCGAGGCGCTGCGGGATCTATTGGCGCAGGTTCTGTTGACGACCTTGGTCGCGGCGGGCCTGGAGGTACCTATCTGATGAGCCTGCCTGAGCATTTGAGAGCGGTGATCACCGGCGGGGCCAGCGGCCTCGGCCGGGCCCTGGCGGTGGAGGTCGCGGCCCGCGGGGGCCGGGTCCTGGTGGCGGACCTGGACGAGGCGGGGTCCGAGGAGACCCTGCGCCTGGTGCGCGAGGCCGGCGCCCACGGCTCCTTCACGAGGTGCGACGTGCGCGATCCGCAGCAGGTCGCAAGCCTGCTTGACGCGGCCGACGAGCGCATGGGCGGGGTCGACCTCATCGCGAACAACGCCGGCGTGGCGGTGAGTGGGAAGGTGGGCGAGATCGGGCTCGACGACTGGCGCTGGATCGTGGACATCAACCAGTGGGGCGTCATCTACGGCTGCCACACCTTCGTCCCGCGCTTCGTGGCGCAGGGGCGAGGCTACGTGCTCAACGTGGCCTCCGCCGCGGGCCTGCTCAGCGCGCCCCAGATGGCCCCCTACAACGTGACCAAGGCGGCGGTGGTGGCGCTGTCCGAGACCTTGCACGCGGAGCTGGCCGGCACCGGGGTGAAGGTCTCGGTGCTGTGCCCGACCTTCTTCAAGACCAACATCATGAACGCGGCGCGCGGGCCGGCCGAGCACGGGGGCCTGGCCAACAAGCTGATGGAGCGCTCCCGAGTGCAGGCCCCCGACGTGGCCCGCGAGGCCCTGGACGCGGTGGGCGCGGGGCGCCTCTACGTGGTGCCGATGACCGACGGGCGGATGATGTGGCGCGTCAAGCGCGCGCTCCCCGAGGCCTACGTGCGGCTGGTGGCGTGGGCGGACAAGCGCCGACCGGTGACCGGCGCCTAGTTGCATCCCTGCACGGCCTGGGGCGCAGATCCCCGGGATCTTCCCCTGCTCGGGCGAGGGGGCCTGGCCAAAGGTCGGGCAAGCATGACGTCCCCTAATGCGAGCGCTCTACTTCCAATCGCGATTCTGAAACAGAGGTCTTGGGATCTTAGCGACGATGGCGCTAGATTCCGCCGATCGTCGGGGCTGCCCCGACATTCCAGGCTCGCTCATGAACACTAGTCGAATACTGCTTACATCGCTCACTCTGCTCTCCTTCGCCGCCGCGTGCGGTGGCGAGGAGCCGACCCCCACCACCACCGCGCCGAAGATCACCAGCTCTGCGGTGACCGCGGCGAAGGTGGGTGAGGCCTACAGCTACACCATCGTCGCCACCGGCAGCCCGCTGCCCCAGGTGGCGGTCACCACCAAGCCCGCGTGGCTCACCCTGGACGGGCGCCTCCTGTCGGGCACTCCGGGTGCCGCCGACGTCGGCGACGCCCAGGTCACGATCGTCGCCGCCAACGGCATCAGCCCGGATGCGACCCAGACCTTCACCATCACCGTGTCCCCGGCCGACACCGAGACCGCACCGACCATCACCAGCACCCCGGTGACCACGGCGGCGGTCGGCGTGGCGTACAGCTACACGGTGGCCGCCACCGGCAACCCGACGCCCACCTTCTCCGCTACCGGTGAGGCCGGCGGCGCGCTGCCCGGCTGGCTCACCTTCGACGTCTCCACCGGCGTCCTCACCGGCACTCCGGTGGTGGGCGACGTGGGTGATCACAAGGTCGAGATCACCGCGACCAACGGCGTGGATCCGGACGCGACCCAGACCTTCACCATCACCGTGGCCGAGAACGGCGAGGCGCCGACCTTCACGAGCACCCCGGTCACCGACGCCACCGAGGGCCAGGCCTACAGCTACACCGTGACCACCTCCGGCGTGCCCGCGGCGACCGTGACCGCCACCTTGCTGCCGAGCTGGCTCACCTTCTCGGGCGGCGTCCTCTCCGGCACCCCCGCCGCGGCCGACGTCGGTGATCACGACGTGACCCTCACCGCCGCCAACGGCGTGAACCCGGACGCGACCCAGAGCTTCACCATCACCGTGGCGGCAACGGCCCAGACCGCGCCGAGCTTCACCAGCACCCCGGTGACCACCGCGACCGAGGGCCAGGCCTACAGCTACACCGCGACCGCGGACGGCACCCCGGCCCCGACCCTCAGCGCCGTCACGCTCCCTGCGTGGCTCAGCTTCGATCCCGCCACCGGCGTGCTCTCGGGTACCCCGACCCTCGCCGACGTGGGGAGCAGCTCGGTCGCCCTCGCCGCGAGCAACGGCGTGAGCCCGGACGCGACCCAGGCCTTCACCATCGTGGTGAGCGCCGCGCCCCTGCAGATCGCGCCGACCTTCACCAGCACCCCGGCCACCTCCGGCGTGGTGGGCACGACCTACAGCTACACCGTGACCGCCGCCGGCACGCCCACGCCCGTCATCACCGCCACCGTGCTGCCCGCGTGGCTGATCTTCGACGCCGCCACCGGCCTGATCTCCGGCGTGCCCGCCGCGACCGACGTGGGGCCGAACATGGTCGAGCTCACCGCGGTGAACGGCGTCTCGCCCGCGGCGACGCAGACCTTCAGCATCGAGGTGGTCGACGTCACGAGCGCCCCCGCCATCGTGAGCACCCCGGTGACCGCGGCGCGCGCGGGCCAGGCGTACAGCTACACCGTGGTCGCCACCGGCGTCCCGACCCCGACCCTCACCGCGATGTTGAACGGCGGCGGCGCGCTCCCCGCGTGGCTCACCTTCGACCCCGCCACCGGCGTGCTCTCGGGCACCCCGGCCGCGACCGACGTGGGCAACTACGACGTGATCATCACCGCGAGCAACGGCGTGAACCCGGACGCGATGCAGGCCTTCACCATCACCGTGGGTGGCCCGGCGGGCATCCCGGTTCTGGGCAACCCGTACCTCCAGACCTTCACCGGTGGCCTCCCCGCCGACTGGGTCGCCACCGGCCAGTGGGCGGTGGGCGCGCCCACCACCGGGGCCGCCAGCGTGGGGCCGCCCTCGGTCTTCGACGGAGACCTCGCCGCGACGAACCTCACCGGCAACTACACCAGCAGCGCGCACTGGAACCTGGACACCCCCGCCTTCGACTTCACCGGCGTGGCCAGCCCGCAGCTGCGCTTCGTGCACTGGCACAACTTCGAGCGCGCCACCTCGGGCACGCCGCCCAACAACTACGACGGTGGCAACATCAAGATCAGCACCGACAATGGCACGACCTGGGTGGAGCTCGACCCCGCCTCGGTGACGCCCGCCTACCAGGGCGTGCTCGTCAGTGGGAACTCGATGCCCGGGCAGCAGGCCTGGTCGGGGATCCTCACCGACTGGACGCGCGTGAGCATCGACCTCACCACCGCGCTCACCGGCCAGCCGCTGGACCAGGTGAAGTTCCGCTTCGACTTCGGCTCGGACAGCAGCGTCACCCGGCCCGGTTGGTACGTCGACAACGTGCGCGTGGGCGACGCGGCGCAGATCCCGTCCTCACCCGTGATCACCAGCGTGCCCCCGGCGCAGCTCTCGATCGTGGCGGGCGAGCTCTTCACCTACGTGGTGACCGCGACCGGCAACCCGACCCCGCAGCTCACCGCGACCAGCACCTCTGGCGCGCTGCCGGCGTGGCTGACCTTCGACCCCGCGACCGGTGTCCTCACCGGCACGCCGGCCAACGCCGACGCGGGCCTCGAGAGCATCGTGATCACCGCGACCAACGGGCAGACCCCCGACGCGGTCCAGCAGTTCACCCTGGACGTGCTCCCGATCGAGGCCCTGGCGACGTACATCTTCGATGGTGACGTGCGCACCCCGGACGTCGTGGCGACCGACGTCACCGCGGGCGAGCTCAACAACCGCGCGGGCACCACCACGTTCGTGACCGGGAACCCCGGCCGGGCGCTGAACTCGAACGGCTTCAACGTCGCGGTCGACCCGAACTACTACGAGTTCGTGATCACCCCGGCGGCGGGCTTCCAGGTGGCCCTCGACGCGTTCGCCTTCGACCACTACCGGTCGAGCACCGGGCCCACCAGCTTCCAGGTGTTGATCGTGAGCGGCGGCGTCACCAGCACGGTGACCGCGGGCGCCGGCACCATGCCGACCGCGACCACGTGGACGACCGCGACCATCCCCCTCGCGGGGGCGGAGCGGGGGCCCTTCACCGGCCCGGTGGCGGTGCGCATCACCGCGTCCGGCGCCAGCTCGGCCACCGGCACCTTCCGGATCGACAACGTGTCGCTCGCCGGCGTCGTGCAGCCGCGGCCCAACTCGGCTCCGGTCATCCTGAGCAGCCCGGCCACCGTGGCGCAGATCGGCACGCCGTACAGCTACCCGATCGTGGTCGACGGTTGGCCGGCGCCCACCGTGACCGTCAGCGGCCTGCCCACGTGGCTCACCTACAACAGCACCACCCGGACCATCTCCGGCAACCCGAGCGTGCTGAGCGTGGGGACCTCCGGGACCATCACCGTCACCGCGGCCAACACGATCACCCCGAACGCGACCCAGACGTTCACCGTCACGGTGGCGGCGCCGGCTGCGGTCCCGGTGATCGACGGCTCGCCGATGACCCAGAACTTCAGCGCCACGCTCCCCACCGGCTGGGGTGCGACGGGCGGCTGGGAGTTCGGGATCCCGACGGTGGGCGCCAACACGGTGGGGCCGCCCACCGTGTACGACGGTGAGGTGGCGGCGACGCGCATCGCGGCCAACTACACGAACAGCTCGTTCTGGAGCATGGCCACCGAGATCTACGATCTCTCCGCGGTGACCAACCCCACCCTGCAGTTCGTGCACTGGTACAACTTCGAGCGGAGCGCGTCGGGCACCAACTACGACGGCGCCAACATCAAGATCAGCACCGACGGCGGCGCGAGCTGGGTCGAGCTGCTGCCCGCCAGCGTGACTCCGGCGTACACCGGCGCGCTGGGCTCGGGCACCACCGGGATGGCCGGTCAGCAGGGCTGGTCGGGCATCCTCACCGACTGGCAGATCGTGACCGTCGACCTGAGCGCCAACCTGACCGGCCTGCGCGATCAGGTGGCGATCCGGTTCGACATGGGCTCCGACAGCTCGACGACCCGCCCGGGCTGGTACGTCGACGACGTTCGGATCGGCGCCCTGGCGGATCTGGTCATCGCGCCGACGGTCACCAGCGCGCCGCGTCTGTCCGGCATGGAGGGCGCCGCCTACAGCTACTCGGTCACCGCCACGGGGCTCCCCGCTCCGACCCTGGCGGCCACCGGTGCGGCTGGCGCTGCGCTCCCGGCGTGGCTCACGTTCAACCCGGCGACCGGGATCCTGAGCGGCACCCCCGGCGCGACCGACGTGGGCGACCACGCGGTGGACGTCACCGCCACCAACGCGGGCGGGGTCGACACCCAGAGCTTCTCGATCCACGTGTTCGCGGCGGGGACCCTGCCGGTGTTCACCGACGGCTTCGAGGGCCCGGCCAACCCGTGGACCATCGGCTTCGACGTGGGGACGGCGTCCGACTGGGAGATCGGCACCGCGACCGTGGCCGGCCCGCTGGGCTGCTTCGCGGGCGCGCAGTGCGCGGGCACCATCCTGGATGGGGACTACAGCGTCGGCCCGGCGCTGTCGTACATGCAGACGCCGGTGGTGAACCTCACGGGGATCCCGCAGCCGGCGATGCGCTTCATGCAGTGGTACCGCACCGAGAGCGGGTATGACGGCGGCAACGTGAAGATCAGCACCGACGGCGGTTTGACCTTCTCGCCCCTGACCCCGAGCTCGGTGACCCCGGCGTACACCGGCACGCTGAGCCCGGCCCCGATGGCGGGCCAGCTCGCCTGGACCGGCGTCGGCACCACCTGGACGGCGGTGACCATCGACCTGAGCGCGGACCTCCAGGGGCTCCCGCGCGATCAGATCGTGCTCCGCTTCGACTTCGCCTCGGACACCAGCCTGGTCTACACCGGCTGGTACCTCGACGACGTCCAGGTGGGCGACTACGCCACGCTGCAGTAGACTCGAGCGCCTCGGCGGCCGCGCCTCGGGTGCGGCCGCCGACCCCCTCCAACCGATGCCTTCGACCGCCAACGCGGCGGAGGCGCCTACTCCTCAGTGGTGTCGTCCGCCGCGTCCTCGTCGTCGAGCGCGCTGGGCTGAGGGCCCGGGACGATGTGGGCGATGTCTGGATCGATGCCGTCCGCGCTGTCGGTGTTGGCCTTCTCAGCCTGCCGGACGCGCCGCCGCTCTTCCTTGTTCGCCTTCTTCTCGGCGCGTTGGCGCTCCTTCGCTCGCTTGCCTCCGCTGAAGCCGTTCTGTGCACCAGCCATTGGGGGCTACCACCTTCCGCCGCGGTTGCCGCCTCCGGAGTCACGGCCGCCGCCCCTGCGAGGCTTCTCCTCGCTCTCGTTCACGCGGAGGGAGCGGCCGCCCATGGACGCGCCGTCGAGCGCCTCGATCGCCGCGCGGGCGTCGCTCTCGCTGGCCATCGTCACGAAGGCGAAGCCGCGAGGCCGGCCGGTCTCGCGGTCGTTGATGATGGCGACCTCGCTGACCTGGCGGCCGTCGGCGCCGAACATGGAAGAGAGCTCGTCCTCGGTGACAGAGAACGGCAGGTTACCTACGTACAATTTCTTGGTCATGGCTTCTCGTCTTTTTGCCGGCTTCGAGGACCTGCCCGGGATCGGGCATCGCTCTGGGCCAGCGAGTGCGTCACAAGCCTAGACCGGGGGCAATAAGGGAAGGGGTAAATCGAAGATCTTCTCGCCGCGTGCCAGACCAGCCTGTTTACCCCAGCCCTTCTCGCCACTTGGGCCGTGTCAGGTCCTCGAGGCGGCCCGCGTACACCACCCACGAAGAGCAACTCGCCCGGGGTGCGAAGCCCTGCGCAGAGGGGCGGGACGGCTCCGCCGGCTCGGGACCCCAGGAATTGACCTCTTCGAAAGGGATCGAGAGATGAACAAGGCAATGATTCGGGTGGGGCTCTGCTCCATCGCAGCGTTTGGGCTCCTCACCGCGTGCGGGGGCGTCGAGGAGTATCCCTCGGTGGAGCAGGAGCAGGGGCAGGACCAGGAGATCGCGACCGCGAAGAGCGCGATCCTGGGGGCCGACGTGTGCAGGGACGTCGACCTGACCTTCGTGAACTCGCGGGAGCGCGCGACGGGGAACGTCGCCATCCGGGTGCGTCGGGTGAAGTTCTACTCCGAGCACGACCAGGCCTGGCACTCGGAGGACTTCACGAACCGGGTCGTCGGTTACGGCGACTCCGTCACGGTCGTGAACCAGAACCTCGAGAACGTCTACTTCGAGGACCTGTTCGACTGGAAGGTCTACTACAACGTGCTGCAGTCGGACGGGACGTGGGGCTCGGAGGTCTACCAGGACATCACCATCACGGGCTCGGCGCGCTGCGAGGATTTCCGGGGCTACAGGCTCACCATCAACTGAGCTCGGCCCCGGTCGCGAGGGTGCGGGTCGTCCGCGGCGTCAGGTACGCCGACCGCGCGATGCCCCACTGGCCGAGCCAGTAGCAGCTCATGATGACGTAGCTGGCCCACGCGAGGTGGGTGTGGAAGCGGTGCCACGCGAGCACCGAGTCGCACAGCGCGAAGCCCACCGCGCCGAGGGCGGCGGACCACTGGGCGGCGCGCGTGTGGGGGCTGTGGCCCACGCACGCGCCCGCCCGCCACATCATCGCGGTGATCGCGGCGGTGTACGCCGCCACCGGCGCCGCCATGCCCCCCAGCTTCGGCTGCAGGAACAGGAACAGCGGCACCGTCCACACCAGGTACGGCACGAGCAGGGCGAGGGCGGGCCGCCGGGTGGTGCCGAGGAAGGCCGCGATGTAGACGAGGTGCGCGAGCAGGTTCACCACCAGGCCAGCGAGGAACGCGGCCTCGGTGTGCACCATCAGGATCATGTCGCCGACGAGGGCGAGGGCGAGGCCGGCCGCGATGCGGCGCGCGTACGGGGTCTTCGGGCCCCGGAGCACCCCGACGATCAGGACCGCGATCGGGATGCCCTTCGTCGCGACGAGCAGCCAGCGCGCCTCCGCCACCAGCCCCCCGAAGTAGGCGGCGGCGGCAAGCAGGCCTGCGGCGGCCAGCGCGCGGGGGATGGGCATCAGCGCCGGCGCCTCTTGGGCTTCTTCTTGGCCGGGGCCTTGCCTCCGGCCTCTTCGGCCGCGGCCTCCTCGAGGGCCTGCTTCTCGAGCGCCTCCTGGGCGATGAGCTCCGCCGACTTCTCGAGGGTCACGTCGAGCGAGACGTCCTCGCCCCGGGTGGGGGTCACCAGTTGGGTCCAGGGGAGGTAGCCGAGGAGCTTGAGCTCGACGTTGACCGGCTTGCCGACCCGGAGGGTGAGGGTGGCCGGTGTCAAGGCAACCTGCCGTTCATCCAGGTAGAGCTCGGCCCCGGGGGGCACGGTCTTGACCGCCAGGTTGACCACCGCGCCGGGGAACATGAGGTTCAGGGTGCGCTTGGTCCCCGCCACCAGGGCGATGGTGGCGGTCACCGCCTTCTCTCCGCTCAGCTCGAGGCGGATCTCGTGCTGGTCCTCGGACTCCACGTTCTCGATCGTCAGCGGCGTGGTGCGCTCGGTGTCCTGGTCGTCCAGGAACACCTTGGCCCCGGGCGGGATGGACTCCAGGGTCAGGGTGGCGCCCGGCTTACGGCCCACGACCGCGGCCCGCAGCTTCCGCATCACCAGGCGCTCGTTCTTGTCGGACGCGAAGGTGAACGCGAGCAGCGACACCAGCGCGGCCGCCACCAGCCCGAGCGCGATCTTGCCGATCGGGATGTGGCGCTCCTCGAGCGAGGGGGGCGGCACCGCGGTCTTGGCGTGGCGCTGCGCCAGCTCGCGCGGGGGCGGCTCGGCCAGGGACGCCGGGGGCGGGGGTGGGGGGCGGCGGCGGCGCTCCTCCGCCGACAGCTCCGCGGTGTGCTCGTGCACCCGGCCGCCCATCGTGGTCTTGGGCGGCGGGCCCACCACATTGGGCACCGGGCTCACCGCGGGGGCGGGGGGCTCGGGGTCGTAGTGGCCGGCCCCGGCCAGGGTCATCGCCTCGGACGCGGCGGGCACCCGGGGTGGGGTGCCGTCCACCGAGCTGGCCCCGCCGGTGGTGAGCAGGGCCCGCGCCTCCTGATCCTTGACCCGATCCTCCTCCGCCTCGTCGGCGAGCAGGCGGCTCACCAGTGCGCCCAGGCGGTGCGCGCCGTAGGTCGGGTCGGCGTGGAACAGGTGCGGGGCGAGGGCGTCCCGGAACGCGTGGGCGGAGGGGTAGCGCTGGCCCGGCTCGAAGGTGAGCGCGCGGCTCACCACCCGCACCAGCTCGGGCGCAAGCTGCCTTGCGACGTCGCCCAGGGGCTCGACCTGCGCACGCTCCACCCGCTTGCGCAGCGCGTCGGGGTTGGCCTCGGGGTACGCGGCGCGCCCCGAGAGGAGCTCGTACAAGAGGAGACCGGCGCTGAAGATGTCGCTGCGGTGGTCGGGCTCCCTGCCCTGGACCTGCTCGGGGCTGGCGTAACGCAAGGCGCCCTCCCGCGGCCCCGCGCCGGCGCCGCGCCGGTGGCGTGACTGGGCCTGGTGGAGGTCGCCCAGCACCACCTCCCCCCCGTAGCCCAGGGTCACCGCGGCGGGGGTGACGCCGGTGTGCACCACCTCGAGGAGGGACCCGTCGGCGTCGGTGCGATCATGGATGTGGGCCAGCGCCTCCAGCGCCGACATCCCGATGTAGAGGGCGGCGAGGGGATCGAAGGCCAGGCTGCGCCCCCGCACCCGCTCGAGGAGGGTGGCGAGGGGCCGCCCCTCCACCCAGTCCGTCACCAGCCAGGCCTGGCCGCCTTCGTGCCCTACGTCGACCACCCGCACCACGTGAGGGTGGTGCATGGTGGCGAGGAGCCGGCCCTCGTCGAGGAGCGCCTGCACGGCGGCGGCCTCCCGGGCCCGGGACAGGAGCACCGGTCGCACCAGGCCGCCCGAGGTGACCTCGTAGGCTCGGTAGCGCTCGGCCAGGCCGGACGCGCCGACGCGCTCCATCAAGTGGTAGCGGGAGATCACCTCCATGGGCGAGGGGAGCCTATTCCGATTCCGTCCCCGCCGCGACCCCTCCGGCCGCGCGAGGGTGCGGCACTCAGCGCTGGACCGCGCCGACCTCGGTGAACATGAGCTGGCGCTGGGAACAGCTGTCCACCCAGGAGACCCCGACCCGATCCGCTCGGGCCGCCACCTGCCACGCCTCCACACACCCGGGCAAAGACCGCACCGCCGCGCGCGCCCCCCGCTGACCGTCGTAGGGTTGGATCTTCAGGTCGGTGGGGAGGTTGCCGTCGGGGGTGCGGCCCTCCTCGTGCACGAGGACCAGGCGCTCGCCGCCCGGCTCGGCGACGAGGCCGGTTCGGTTGAGTCCGGCCGGGCCGACCTGGATCCGCTGGTCCTCGAGGGGCGTCACCAGGAAGCGGCCCCGGTCGTGGTCCCAGAGCGTCGCCCACAGGGTCGAGCCGGCCCAGGCGCCCGCGGTGAACGCGGCGCTGTCGCCCTCGTAGACGACCTGCGCGGCGTCCGTCGCATCCAGATCCGCGTCCCAGCGGACGATCGAGAGCACGTCCGTCCCGCCCGCGCTGCGCGCGCTCACGAGCTGGACGACGCCGTCGTCGCTCCCCGGGAAGAAGCCCAGCTGATCGGTGGCGCCGCCCTCCCACCAAATGTCCGGGCCGCTGAGGTCCAGGCTCCGGGTCCACATCACCGCCCGCTCACCGACGAGGGCGGGGCGGACGACGAGGCGGGGGCCGCGGGGACCATCGAGCCACTGGAGCTGCATGCTACCTTGCACACCCAGCACCGGCGCGGCGTCCAGGAGGGCGCCCAGCTCGTCCAGCTTGGCGAGCCACACCCCGCTTTCGGTGGACCAGGCCACCCGCACCCCACCCGGCACCGCGAGGGCCACCGGGGCACCCGTCGGGTTGTCGGCGGGAACGCCCGTGCTCGGGCTGAGGCTCACCCGCTCGGGGGTCAGGGGGTTCGCCGGGTCGAAGGCCCCCGCCACCACCACCAGCCCCTCCTGGCCCCGGTTCTCGATCCACGCCGCCACGTAGCGGCGACCGGTCCAGACGAGCGCGTGCCCTGGCCCCTGCATAGCAGGACGCGGCGTCCTGTTGTTGCTGAACAGCGTGTAGATGTTGCCGGCCACCGGGAGGGCGTTGGTGTCGAAGACATTGGCCGGGATGCTCGTGAAGCCGGCGTCGGTCGGGATCGCGATGCCGCCGTCCAGCCCGGACGGTCCGGCGTCAACGTTGCCGTTGCCCAGTGCGCCGCCCTGCAGGCTCTCGACCCTGTCGGTGCATGAGAGGGCGAGGGTGAGGAGGAAGAACGGAAGGGGCATCCGCACCGCGCGAAGATATCCCGGCGGTCGGCGCGTGGACACTCCCTCCGTGACGAATCAGCTCCGGGTGAGCGCCTTGTCCTTCGCCAGCTCGCCCACCAGATCCTTCGCCTGGGCAAGGATCTCGCGGTCGTCCTCGAACGGCACCAGGTGCAACAGGAGCTTCCCCTCCGGGGTGAGCTTCCTGCTCCTCGGGTGGCGCTGCACGTAGGCCACGATCTGGTCCGGCGTGACCTGGGTCTGGTCGGGGTCGAAGCGCACGACGATGCGGGGCGGCATGGCCTTGGTGGCCGCGCCGTAGTCCATGCCGATGGCGCCGATGCGCCACAGGCGCTGCTTCACAAGCATGAGCTGCACCAGGTTCTCCACCTCGCCCGGCGGGTTGCCGTACAGCTCGGTGATCTCCTGGAGGATGTCGTAGGCCGCCTCGTCGGTGTCCGCGTTGTTGAGGCGCTGGTAGAACGAGAGCCGCTCCCCCGGCGCCGGGATGTAGGCGTCGGGGATGAAGGCCGGCAAGGGGACCTGCACCTCGGGCTCGCGCAGGGACTTGCGGGCCGAGCCCTTGAGTTCGGCGATCGCCTCCTGCAGGAGCGCCTGGTACATCTCGAAGCCCACCTGGGCGATGGAGCCGGACTGCTGCTTGCCGAGGATGTTGCCCGCGCCGCGGATCTCGAGATCCTTCGAGGCCACCTGGTAGCCCGCGCCCAGCTCGGTGAACTTCTGGAGCACCCCGATGCGCTGTCGCGCCTTCTTGGTCATGTTCCCGGGCGGGATGAGGAAGTACGCGAAGCCGCGGGTCTTCCCGCGGCCGACGCGGCCCTTGAGCTGGTAGAGCTGAGCGAGGCCGAGCTGGTCGGCGCGGTTGATGAGGATGGTGTTGGCGTTCGAGATGTCGATGCCGGACTCGATGATGGTGGTCGACAGGAGCACGTTGGTGCGCTTCTCCATGAAGTCCACCATCACCTTCTCGAGCTGCTCCTCGTTCATCTGGCCGTGGCCCACCCCGATGCGCGCCTCGGGCACCAGGCGCTCCAGGAACTTGGCCATCGAGCCGATCGACGCCACCCGGTTGTGCACCACGAAGCACTGCCCGCCCCGCCTGATCTCCCGGAGCATGGCGTCGCGGATGGTGTCCTCGTCGAACTTGTGCACCTCGGTCTTCACCGCCAGGCGGTCCTGGGGCGGGGTGGCGATCATCGACATGTCCCGCACCCCCATGAAGCCCATGTGCAGGGTACGCGGGATGGGGGTGGCGCTCATGGAGAGCACGTGCACGTGGGCGCGGTACTTCTTGAGGCGCTCCTTGTGGCTGACGCCGAAGCGGTGCTCCTCGTCGATGACCAGCAGGCCCAGCTCCTTGAAGGTCACGTCCTTGTTCAGGAGCCGGTGGGTGCCGATGATGACGTCGATCTTGCCCTCGGCCAGCTCGGCCAGGGTGTCCTTGATCTCGGCCGCGGTCTGGAAGCGTGAGACGAGCGCGAAGCGGGCGGGGTAGTTCTTGAAGCGCTCCTGGAACACCGCGTAGTGCTGCGCCGCCAGCACCGTGGTGGGCACCAGCACCGCCACCTGCTTCTTGGCCAGCACCGCCATCATCGCCGCGCGCATCGCGACCTCGGTCTTGCCGTAGCCCACGTCGCCGCAGATCAGGCGGTCCATCGGGGTGGCCTTCTGCAGGTCCACCAGCACCTGCTCCACCGCCTTCTGCTGGTCGGGGGTGGGCTCGAACGCGAACTCCGCCTCGAACTGGCGGTAGGTCTCGTCGGGGGCCGGGAAGGCCTGCCCCTCCACCGAGGAGCGCATGGCGTACAGGCGCAAGAGCTCCGACGCCATCTTCAGCAAGGTGTCCTTCACCTTGCGCTTGGTGCTGGCCCAGGTGGTGCCGCCCAGCTTGTCGAGCGCCGGCGAGCGCCCGTCCGCGCCCACCGTGTACTTCGAGATCAGCCGCAGCCGGTGGACGGGGAGGTAGAGCTTGTCGTGCCCCTTGTACTCGATGTGCAGGTAGTCCGAGTCCACGCCGTTGACGGCGAGCTTGGTCATCCCCTTGTACTGGCCGATGCCGTAGTCCACGTGGACCACGAAGTCCCCCGGCGCCAGATCCGCGAGGTCCGAGAGCTTCTCGCCCGTGGTTGCGCGGCGGCGGCCCCGCTTCACCCGCTGCCCGAAGATGTCCTCCTCGGACACCACCGCGAGGTCGGCGCTCCTGAGGAGGTAGCCCTGGGTGATCTCGCCCAGCACCAGGTAGGCGTGGACGGTGCGGTCCCGCAACCTGGCCTTCTGTGGCGGGTTCCCGCGGGCCATGAAGTCCTCGAGGCTGAAGCGCCCATCGAGCAGGCGGACCTGCAGCTTCTTGGGCTCGAGCAGCGCCTTCACCCGCTCCGCCTGGCCCCGGGTGCCGCACACGATGAGGGTGGTGAGCCCGTCGCCTCGCCAGCTCCGCAGCCGGTGCACCAGCGGATGCAGGATGTCCTGCTCCTCGTCCTGGGCCCGGGTGGCCCGCAGGATCTCGGCTCGGATCTCCTCCGTGCTCTGGTACTTGACGGTGACGGTGTCCTGCTCGCCCACCACCACCTGGGGCATGCTCACCACCGGCACGTCCTTCGTGGCGGCGGCGAAGACCTCGTCCGCGTCTGCCAGGTGCAGCTCGGGCGGCACCGCGAGGCCGTGGTGGCTGGTGGCGCGCTCGTAGGCCATGCGCGCCTCGGTCCCCATGTCCTCGGAGAGGGTGGCGAGCTGCCCCTCGTCCTCGATGAGGTAGATCGTCTTGTCGTCCCGCGGGAGGTAGGCGTCGGCCCCCACCAGGCCCTCCTCGTGGAAGAGGGGGAGCAGGGCCTCGATCCCGAAGAACTGGATCTCGTTTCGGATGTCTTCCAGCACCGCGTGGAGCTTGCGGGTGGGGATGAGGGCCTCCTCGGCCATCTTCTCCACCGCCTCGATCGCCCGCTCCGCCACCCCGCTCGAGTACGCAATCTCCCTTGCGGGGAGGAACAGCGCGTCCTCCGCGTCGGCGGTGTTCCGCTGCGAGGTCGGGTCGAAGTGCTTGATGGACTCCACCTCGTCGCCGAACAGGTCGAGGCGGACCGGCTGGCTGCGGTGGGGGCTGAAGACGTCGATGATCCCGCCGCGCACGCTGAAGGTGCCGGGGTCTTCTACCGTGTTGACCTGGTTGTAGCCGCCCTCCACCAGGCGGCGCACGAGGGCGGCGCGGTCGATCTCCTCGCCCACCATCACGTAGTCGCCGGCCCGCGCGAACAGGCTCGGGGGCACGTGGCGGCGCACCAGGGCGTGGGGGGCCACCACCAGGGCCCGCACCGAGCCGGGCTCCTTGTGCAGGGTGTACAGGGTGTTGAGCCGCTCCATCACCGCGCGGCTGTCGGGGGAGCGCTCCTCGTAGGGGGACTTGTCGTCGGCCCCGAAGAACAGGAGCCCATGATCCGCCGCCACTTCGTCGGTGAGGCCCAACAGGAACGCCAGGTCGCGATACAGGCCCTCGGCGTCGGCCAGATCCTGACCCACCAGCACCGGGCGCTTGCCCTGGAGCACCAGCTCGGCCGCGAGGTGGGCCCGCATCGGGCCCTCGACGTGGGGGGCGGCGATGCGTCGGGTGCGGGACTTGGCCAGCCGCTCCAGGATCGGGGTCGCCGCGCTCATATTCGAGCGGCGGGTATCACGCGTGAACCGGGGTTAGCCACCGAAACCGGGGCGGTGGCGGGCTCGCTTTGACGTGGGGGGCCGGGCAGGCTAGGACCGCCCCCGGAGGAAACAACCCATGGCACGACCTGAATTTCCCGACGTGAGCGATGTGAAGGGCGCGGTGATCCACACCAACCAAGGTGACATCGAGGTCCAGCTCTTCTCTGACAAGTGCCCGACGACGGTGGGCAACTTCGTGGGCCTGGCCGAGGGCACGATCGCCTGGAGCAAGCCCGGCCCCCTGTACAAGGACGTGATCTTCCACCGCGTCATCAAGAACTTCATGCTCCAGGGCGGTGACCCCGACGGCACCGGTCGCGGCGGCCCCGGCTACCGCTTCGAGGACGAGTTCCACCCCACGCTGCGGCACGATCGCCCGGGCATCCTCTCGATGGCCAACGCGGGCCCCGGCACCAACGGGAGCCAGTTCTTCATCACCACCGTCCCCACCCCCCACCTCGACAACCGGCACTCGGTCTTCGGCGTGGTGACCAAGGGCATGGACGTGGTGACCAGGATCGAGACCTGCAAGACGGGCCCGGGTGATCGCCCCATCGAGCCCATGGTCATCAAGAGCATCTCCATCATCCGCTGACATCGGCCGGGGGGATCTGCTAGACAGGCCCCCATGCCGCGTCCCATCAAGCTCCTCATCGAGCTGCTCACCGAGCTGGGCGACAAGGGCCCCGACGACTACATCCCCGAGGACCGGGCCCTCTTCGCCGAGCTCCGTGAGGCCACCAACCTTGGCCTCATCCGCTGCGCCGAGCCGCAGGACGACGGCACCTGGAAGGTGAACGTCTGGTACAAGAAGGCCCTCCTCGCCGGGTTCCGGCTGGGGCAGAACTTCGAGACCACCGGCTTCTGCAGGACGGGTTTCTTCGACAAGCACACCCTGCCGACCCGGATCATCTACATGACCGACAAGGTGCGGGTCGTGCCGGGCGGCAGCTCGATCCGCGACGGCGCCTTCGTCGGCGAGGGCGTCATCGTGATGCCGCCCTCGTACATCAACGTGGGCGCGTACGTCGGCGCCGACACCCTGGTCGACAGCCACGTGCTGGTGGGCTCCTGCGCCCAGATCGGGCAGCGCGTGCACCTGTCGGCCGGCGTCCAGATCGGCGGGGTGCTCGAGCCGGTGGGGAGCCTGCCCGTCATCGTCGAGGACGACGTGGTGGTGGGCGGCAACTGCGGGGTCTACGAGGGCACGGTGGTGAAGCGGCGCGCGGTGCTGGGCACCGGGGTGATCCTGAACGGCTCCACCAAGGTCTACGACCTCGTGAAGGAGCGGGTGCTCAGCCGCGAGGGCGACCAGCCCCTCACCATCCCCGAGGGCGCCGTGGTGGTGCCGGGCAGCCGGCCGGCGGCGGGTGAGTTCGCCAAGCAGAACGGCCTGCAGGTCGCCACCCCCCTCATCGTGAAGTACCGCGACGAGCGCACCGACGCGGCCACCGCGCTGGAAGACGCCCTCCGATGACCGCCTTCGTGTCGGACCGCGCGGCCGCGCTGTCCCCCTCCATCATCCGGGACATGGGCAAGCACCGGGGGCCCAAGACCCTGGACCTCACCCTCGGTCAACCCTCCCTGCCGCCGGAGCGCGAGGTGGTGGCGGCGGCGGAGGCGCGCCTCGAGGCCGAGGGCCACGGCTACACCGAGAACGCAGGCCTGCTTGCGGTGCGGGCAGCGGTGGCGGCGTACCACGGCCTCCCGGGGCGCTCGGCGGCCGAGAACGCGGTGCTCACGGTGGGGAGCGAGCAGGGGCTCTACCTCGCCTTCAGCACCGTGCTGAACCCGGGGGACGAGGTGCTGATCCCCGACCCCGGCTTTCCGGCCTACCGGGGCATCGTGGCCATGGTGGGCGGGGTCCCGGTGCCGTACCCGGTGACGGCCGAGACCGGCCTGGTGCCGCGGGCCGAGGTCCTGGCCCCGCTGATCACCCCGCGCACCAAGGCGGTGCTCCTGAACGACCCCTCGAACCCCTTCGGGGCGATCATCCCCCCCGACGAGCTGGACCGACTGGCCGAGCTGGTGGACGCCCGGGGCCTGATCGCGATCAGCGACGAGATCTACCGGGAGCTCCGCTACGACGGGCAGCGGCACGAGAGCATCTGCACCCGCACCGAGCGCTCGCTCCTGGTGGGCGGGCTCAGCAAGTCCTGCGCCCTCACCGGGCACCGCCTCGGCTACGTGCTGGGTGGGGCCGAGGTCATGCGCCGGGCCACCCTGGTGAACCAGCTCATGGTGACCTGCGCCCCGCGGTTGGCCCAGTACATGGCGCTCGAGATCTTCCAGCGCCCCGAGCGAATGCAGGCGCACCTGCCGTTCTACGCGGCGGCCCGGGCCCGGCTCGAGGCGGTGGCGGCCGAGCTGCCACCGCAGGCTTCATTGCACCTTGGGGGCGGCGCCTTCTACGCGGTCCTCGACATCTCGGCCTTCGGGCCGGCGATGGCGCTCGCCCTCGAGCTCGTGGCCGAGGCGGACGTCCTGGTGGTGCCCGGGGTGGCCTTCGGCGAGAGCGGAGGCTGGTTCTGGCGCATGAGCTACGCGGCGGGGGCCGAGATCGCGGGCGAGGGCCTGGCCCGGGTGGCGGCGTTCCTGGGCGCCCGACCTGCCTCGGTTTGAGAGGCTACACTCCAGTCCTGCGCCTCGCCTCCGACCGTCACCCAGGTGAGGGTTTCAGCAGAGCGCGCCTGTTGCGCCTGGGGAGTGGCGGTGTTGACGCTGGCCGGGGCGGGGCAGGCCCGGGCTGACGGGTACGAGAACGTACCGGTGGGGTCCCGCACCGCCGCCATGGGCGGGGCGGCCATGGCGGGGGGCTACGACTCCGCCATGCCCACCTTGAACCCGGCGGGCCTGGCCCGGATCCCGGGCTCGGTGCTCTCGGTGTCGGCCTCCCTGTACCGGCTCTCCCACGTGTGGGTGCCGGCCTTCACCGCCGACGGGGCCACCATCTCGAGCCCGTGGGGTGACCTGGCGGTGTCCCAGCCGGGCATCGACTCGAGCGAGATCTCCAGCTTCCCCTCGAGCATCGCGTACATGCTGCACTTCGGCTCCGAAACCCACCCGATGGTGGTGGCGGGGTCCCTCACCGTGCCCCGCTCGGTGCAGCGGCGCTTCGTGCACAGCTACGAGTTCCTCGGGGAGGGCGTGGCGATGCGCGACAACTTCACCACCTTCATCGACGAGGAGCAGTACGTGGGCGCGCTGTCGTGGGCCGCCGGCTTCGGGCGCCTCCGGGTGGGGGCCTCGGTGCTGGGGAGCTACACCTCTCGGGTCCGCACCATCGCCCGGGACGGGCTCATCGTGCTCGGCACCGCCAACTTCCACCGTGACCAGGCCTCCTACAGCGAGTCGTTGAACAGCGTGGACCTCTCCGCCCTGGCCGGAGTGCAGGTCGACTTGACGAGCTTCCTCCGGGTGGGTGCGGCGGTCCGCTCGCCGTCCGTCCACCTGTGGGGCCACTTCAAGGGCTCCGAGGACAACACGGTCTTGGACGCCCTCGCGGACTCCTTCGTCTCGACCACCCAGATCGAGGGCGAGGCCACCCGCGGCATGCCCCTGAAGGTGGGGCTCGGGGTGGAGCTGTTCGGCGAGCGCTGGTCGGTGGCGGCGGACGGCGGGGTCTTCATCCCGCGGAGCGCCGAGTACTCGAGGACCGGCACCGTGCTCAGCTCCTCGATCGGCACCGCCGAGGCGAGGAAGGACCAGGAGAACGAGGTGGACGCGGTGGAGCCTACCGAGCTGGTGCTGGACCTCGCGTTGGGAGCGGAGGTCCAGATCACCGACACCAACTGGCTCCGCCTGGGCGTGTTCACCGACTTCACCGCCGCGCCCCCCGCGTCCGAGACCGCGGCCCAGATCACCGAGCAGCGCCCCTCGCCCCGCCACCTGTTCTCGTTCCCGCTGAACAAGTTCGGCGGCAGCCTGGGCTGGGGCACCAAGGTGGCCTTCGTCGACACCACCTTGGGCGTGGTGGGGAGCTACGGCAGCGGCCAGACCCTGCGCTACGTCCCCGATCAACGCTACTCGGGCGCCACCCCGGTGGAGGCCACCGACGCCAGGATCTACGAGGTCATGGCCTTCGTCTCCGCCGCCCTGGACCTCACCGAGGCGGCGGGCGGCCTGATGAGCCAGCTGTGAGGAGGAGACGGTGATGTTGCAAGTAAGGTTGCTCTTCGTGTCCACCGCGGCCCTGGCCCTGTTGCCGGGCTGCCTCCCCGCCGACCAGGCCCTCTTGTGCCGGGGTGACGACGACTGCGCCTCGGACCAGACCTGCGAGGTGGTCTCGGGGCTCTGCAAGCCCGCCGCGGGGGCCTCGCGCTTCTTGCCCGAGCTGGCCCAGGGGACCTTCGGGGCCTCCGGCGCCTTCGACTGCCCCATCACCGGGCCCGGGCTGCCGGCCGCCAACCAGAACCCGGGCGTGGCCACCCTCACCGTCGGCTTCGACGTGCAAGATGGCCGGCCCTGCTCGGCCTCGGTGCTCGAGGAGCCCACCGGCGAGCGCCCGAAGATCACCGGCCTCCGCACCGGCTGCGTGTTCACCCGCGACCCGAGCCGGGGCGTCGGCCCGGACACCTCCCGCGCCTACGTGGATCTCGAGTTCTCCCAGGTCGACACCACCCCCTCCAACCCCGCCTCCCGCCTGAAGTTCACCATGCGCGGTGATGACGTGGTGGCGGGCGAGATCCCGGTGGGGGCCGAGGTGCACGGCACCTTCATGGAGCGCTGCCAGGACATGGGCGGCTCGACCGAGCTGAAGCTCCGGGCGGTGGTGGTGGAGGGCAGCTTCGAGATCAGCGAGCGGTCCGAGGACCGCATGCAGGGGCGCTTCGACGTGAAGCTGGCCCTGGTCGAGAAGACGGCAGATCAGCCCTTCGGCGGCCGCTGTACCCTGCCCAGGGACTGCAGCGATGGCTGCGCGTTCGAGGAGCTGGTGAGCGCGGAGTGCCTCTCCGGCACCTGCATCCCCGCCGCCAACGGTGACAGCTCGGGCGAGGGGATCTGCAGCTCCGCTTGCGAGTCCACCGCGGACTGCGACGGCGGCGGCGAGTCGCTCGACTACTGCCTGCAGCGCCCCACCGAGCGCTTCGGCCAGTGCATCCGGGTCTGCGACCCGAGCGGGGTGCAGGGCGGCTGCCCCGACGGCCAGAGCTGCCGCGAGGGCGCAGACTTCCCCGACTTCCTCGGCAGCCCGGGGCCGGCCCGCTGCGTGGACGAGTGCATCCCGTCCCCCTCCGCCTCCAACCCGCCCGAGCACTGCGCGCGCCCCGACGCGGGCACGAGCCCGCGCCCCGACGGGGGTGCACCGATGCCCGACGGTGGCCTGCCGCCGCCCGACGGTGGCCCTCCGCCCCCCGACGGTGGCCTGCCGCCGCCCGACGGTGGCCTGCCGCCGCCCGACGGCGGCGTGGTGGTGGACGCCGGCGCCCCGACCTCCGCCCTCGGCCAGCCCTGCCACGCCGTCAACCAGCCTTGCCCTTCGGGCTGGGTGTGCGGCTCGGTGCGCCTGGTCGCCACCACCGTCACCGGCTTCTGCACGCTGCCTTGCCCCGGGGTGGGCCAGGACGCGATGTGCCAGTCCGGCTACGCCGGCCCCGGCGTGCCCCGCTGCGGGCTCACCGTCCGCAACACCGCGGGGGGCTCGAACCTGATGGCGTGCGCGGTGGGCTGCGGCGCGGAGCTCGGCGGCGACGGCAGCTGCACCAGCCCCCTCACCTGCGTCGATCGGGTGGACAACACCACCCTCGGTCAGCCTCCGGACGGCCAGCCGGATTTCTGCGTGGATTGAAACGCCCAGGGCGCCGCTACCGGCAGCGCTCCCCGATGTCCGCCGCGTCGCTGGTGCAGGCGCAGGTCCCTTCGATCTTCTTCGCCTCGAGTCGTCGATCGCAGTCCGCCTGGGCGGTGGCGAGGTCGGCCTGCGCGCAGTAGCTGTAGCGCGAGTTCCCATCCGGGAGGAAGTAGGCGCAGTAGCTCATGGGCCGCTTCTCTTGCGAGGTCACGGTGGGGCGAGGGGCCCGCCGCGCGGGCGACGTCGGCGGCTCCGGCCGCTCCACGCGGTTCGGCAAGCTGGGTTGCGTTTCGGTCGGCGGCGGCGCCGGCGCCTCGGCGGCGCTCCGCACCGGGAAGGGCGGGGCCTGGAACCCGGCCGGTGCGGACGTCTGGGCGGGGCTCTGGGGCGCTGCGGCCGCCGCGGCTGCTGCTGCTGCTGCTGCGGCGGCGGCGGAGGCCTCCTCCGCGCGCCGCTTGTCCTGACCCTGCCGAATGGTCCGGGCCACCGCGAGCCCGCTCTCGTAGCGCTCACAGTCTCTTGGCACCGTCTCGAAGGCGGCCGCCGCCGGCTCGAAGCGCGGGTCGCCGAACGTGGGGTCGAGGACCTGCGCGGTGAGCTCGTTGAAGCGCGCCTCGGCCTGGTCGAACTCGGCGCAGCGGCGCTTGGGCGACTGACAGCCGGCCGCGACGAGCAGCAGGAGGCCGATGGCGCAGCGGTGGAGCGCGATGGGGGCGCGGAGATCCTTCGGCTGGGCCAACATGGTCGCACCGTGCACCGGGCCGGGCCCCGCGGACAACCTGACCCTGGGGACAGGGGCGCGGCTACAGCTTCTCGTCCCCGCGCGACGCCACCACTCGGCCCTCACCCGCGGCGCGGGCCTCCCATGTGCCCTCCGGCTCGCCCTCGGTCGAGGGGCAGAGCTCCGCGAGCGGGCACTTGCTGCAAGCAGGCTTGCGCGACGTGCACACGTAGCGCCCGTGCAGCACCACACGGTTGCCCCCCTTGATCCAGTGCTCCTTCGGGAACAGCACCATGAGCGCCTGCTCCACCTTCACCGGGTCCTCCTCCTTGGTCAGGCCGAGGCGGCGGGAGACCCGGCCCGCGTGGACGTCCACCACCACCCCCTCGGCCAGGCCGTAGGCCTTGCCCAGCACCACGTTGGCGGTCTTCCGGGCGACGCCGGGGAGCTTCACCATCTCGGCCATGGTGCGGGGCACCTCGCCCTCGTGCCGCTCCACCAGGGCGCGGCTCATGCCCTGGATCGACTTCGTCTTGTTGCGGAAGAAGCCGGTGGCGTGCACGAGGTCCTCGACCTCGGCCGGGTCGGCGGCGGCCAGGGCGGCGGGGGAGGGGAAGCGGGCGAACAGGTTCGGCGCCACCTTGTTCACCGTCTTGTCGGTGCTCTGGGCGCTGAGGATGGTGGCGACGAGGAGCTGCCACGGGTCGTCGAAGTCCAGCTCGACCACCGGGGTGGGCATGGCGGCGGCGAGGCGCTCCAGGACCCCGAGGGCGCGCTTCTTCTGGGTGGGCGTCACCCGGGGTGATGACGGCTTCTTGGCGGCCATGGGCAGGCAGCCTTCCACCTCGGCGGGGGGAAGGCCAGCGTCAACCCAGGGTGATGCGGCGGCGGCGCTGGGCCCGGTCGACCTTCGAGCGGCGCGCGGGGTCGGCCCAGAGGGGGTCGCCCTCGCCGAGCTCGCTGCTGCCCGCGCTCCTGCGGTAGGCGATCGACTCGTCCTCCCGGAGGAGCACGAGGTCGTCCGCGCTCTGGCCGAGGCTCACCGTCAGCACGTCCACCACCCGGTCCTGGGCCTTGTCCAGGCGGTCCTTGTGCAGGCGCATGCTCACGCGGATCTGCGGCTCGACCCCGAAGTCCTCACGGATGAAGCGGTCGGTCGGCGCCGTGACCGCGGTGACCGCGAGGTCGAGGGCGTCCACCGCGCCGTCGTGCACGCCGAGGCCCGCGCTCAGCTGATCGAGGACCTCGGTGGGGCGCCGGCTGGAGTGCAGGTAGAGGGAGTACGTGATGCTCATCGATCAGCCTCCTGGTGCGGGTAGGCGCCGGGCGTGATCCACGGCCCCGAGGACGGCGGCTTGGGGAGCGGGAAGTTGGTCACCTTGCCGCCCCGCACGATGAGGAGCTGCTCGAGCCCCTCGATCGGCCACTCCGCGAACTGCTTCTGGAGCGCCTCCATCGTCACCTTGCTGTCGTCCAGGTTGAGCACGATGCGCCGGGCCTGCTCAGCCTGCACCTTGCCTTGCACGTTGGTCCAGATGTTCCGCGCGCTGCTGCCGTTGGGCGCGTAGTTGTCGAACAGGTGCCCGCCGATGCGGTAGTCCGGCATCTTGACCCCGGCCGCGCCGCCGCCCGGGATCGGCGGGTTCTGGACCACGTGGTAGCCGTTCTGGGCCAGGGTCTGTGCCGACTCGTTCTCGCGGGTGAGGGCGCGGATGTTCTCCTTCGCCTCGTTCGCCGGGACGTTGGTGGCCCGCCCCTCCGCCACCCGGGCCGCGTCCGCGCCCAGGTTCGGCTTGATCTGGCTCGGGCTCCGGATCGCCTTCCAGCCCGCCCCGAGGGCCCGGAACAGGCCGTAGCCGCCGATGGTGAGCGCATAGTCCCGCGCAAGGCCGCTTGCCGACCAGTCCGCCCGCTTGCCGTTGATGGCGTCGCTCAGGACGCGCTCGGTGGGGACGAAGGTCGCGAGCTCGGTCGCCACCTGCGCCGTCCTCGCCGCCCGGACCCCCCACCCCGCGGTGGTGGCGAGGGCCCTCGCCCCGAGCCCCGCGCCGCCCGTCACCACCCCGGTGAGCAGGAGCACCGGGAGGTCCTCGGTCGCGAACTCGGTGGCCTTGGCCTTCCAGTACTCGCTGCGCTCGTTGTCGGTGAGCTTCCCCGCCTCGGCCTCGCCGTCCGGGGTGCGCGGGTTCGCCTTGTAGTCCTCGAGGACCTGCTTGGCGATGTTCCACTGCCCGTTCTCTCGCAGCGACTCCACCATCTCGCCGCGCGCGCGATCCACCTTCTTTGCGTCGTCGTGCAGGATGCCCTCGGACAGCTCGGCCATCGGGGCGAGCAGGCCCTTGGTGGACTCGTGGTCCCGGAGGAAGGCGGCGGCGTCGTGCGGCGTGGCGAAGCCAGGCAAGGTGCCCTGCTTCGGGATGTGGTTGTCCTCGAACATCGAGTGCCACGCCTCGTGGAAGGACAGGCCCTCGTTCTGCATCTTGGTGTCCATGTAGTCGAACACCGTGTTCATCTTCGCCTTGTCGCGCTCGAGCTCGTCGCGGGACCCGGTGAAGAAGTTGTTGATGCTGCCGGTATTGGCGATGTCGTGATCGAAGGACGCGTTGACGATGTCGCGGTAGGTCTTCGCGACCCCGCGCCCGATCATCGACTTCGTGTTGGCGGCGCTCCCGTAGAGCAACTCCGCCTGCACCTTGGAGTCGCGCCCCACCTGCTGCAGGAGCTGGCCGTACTCGGGGTGCTTGGCCGCGATGCCCTCGCCGATGATGGTGGCGTTGCGGGCGTAGAGGTTGAGGCTCCCCGCCGCCGCCATCACGTCGTCGGGGTGGGTCTGCCGGTAGGCCTGGGCCCGCCGGTCCATGTTGTTGGCCAGGGTCTCGAGGACGTCCTTCTCGGGCGAGCCGGCCCCCGGGATGCCGGCCCGCAGGGTCTTGGCCCCCTCCGCGAGGATGTCCGCCGCCGCGGCGCCGTCGCCCGCCTCGAGCTGACGGGTGGCGAGGTCGAACGTGTTCGGGGCGGCCTCGATGAGCTGCTTGGCGGTGGGCGGCGGCGCGGCCTTCGCGCTCGTCACCGGCGCGGGCGCCGCCAGCGAGCTGGACGCCCGCACCCCGGTGCCCCGCGGCCTGCCGTCGGCGAGCTCCAGACGGAGCCGATCTCGGGCCTCCGCCTCGAGGGTGGCGTCGCGGACCACGACGTCCGCGGCACCCGGCCGCGCCACGTCGACGCTGCTTCCGCCGCTGCGATCGAACTGATCGGCGTCGGCGACCTTGCCTTCGTCGGTCGAGGTGCGGACCTCGGGCTTCGCGTCGGTCTCGACGCGCTGCTCGCCGACGCGAGGCGTGGTGGTGTTGGAACCGGTGCCGCTGACCCCTGCCATGTGACGTGCTCCCCCTCAGGGGAGTATCGCCGCTGGGCGGGAAATGGTGTGTGTTTCTGGGGGTATACAAGAGGCGCCGGGTGCAACACACCCGGCGCTACTGTGGGTGTGCGCTAGCGCATCAGAACATGGCCTCGGCGAACTCGTTCAGCGAAGCCGCGCCCTGGGTGATCGGGGCGACCAGGCCCTGGGCCTGGGGCAGGATCTGCTCGGCGTAGAAGCGCGCGGTGGCGATCTTGCCGTCGAGGTACTGCGCGTCGAAGCCCGCAGGCCTGCTTGCGGCGGCCAGCGCCGCCTTGCCGAGCATGGACCCGCCGGCCACGAGGCCGAAGAGGGTCATGTAGTTGTAGGCCCCCGCGGCGGCGCCCACCGGGTCGCTCTGGCCCGCCCCCACGATGTACGTGGTGGCGGTCTCGAGCGCGGTCGCGCCCTCCTTGAGGCGCGCCCCGATGCCGAGCAGGGTCGCGTTGCCCGAGCCCTCGAGGCCGGCCGCGGTCTCGAGGAGGTCGGAGATGAAGGCCTTGGCCGCCGCGCCGGAGTCGCGGATCACCTTGCGGAACACCAGGTCGTTGGCCTGGATGCCGTTGGTGCCCTCGTAGATCGGCGCGATGCGGGCGTCACGGAAGTGCTGGGCCGCCCCGGTCTCCTCGACGTAGCCGGCCCCGCCGTGCACCTGCACCCCGAGCGAGCTCACCTCGCAGCCCACGTCGGTGCCCCAGCCCTTCACCACCGGGGTCAAGAGGTCGACCGTGGCCTGGGCCTTGGCCCGCACCGCGGCGTCGGGGTGCCGGCTGCCCAGGTCGAGGTGCTTGCCCGCGTAGTACGCAAGCGCCCTTGCGGCCTCGGTCTTGGCCTTCATGGTGAGGAGCATGCGCCGCACGTCGGGGTGCTCGATGATCGGCGCGGGCGGATCCTTCGGCCGGGTCATGCTCTTCGACTGGATGCGGTCCTTCGCGTAGACCACCGCCTGGTCGTAGGCGCGGGCCGCGATCGCCATGCCCTGCAGACCCACCGCCAGCCGCGCGTTGTTCATCATCGTGAACATGTACTTGATGCCCTGGTGCTCGGCCCCCACCAGGTAGCCCACCGCGCCCTCGGACTCGTCGCCGAAGGCCATGGTGCAGGTGGGGCTGGCGTTGATGCCCATCTTCCCCTCGAGCGCCACCACCTGGACGTCGTTGCGAGCGCCGAGCGACCCGTCCTCGTTCACGAGGAACTTGGGCACGATGAAGAGGCTGATGCCCTTGGTGCCCTCCGGGGCCTCGGGCAGGCGCGCGAGCACCATGTGCACGATGTTCTCGGCCAGGTCGTGCTCACCGTAGGTGATGAAGATCTTCTGGCCCTTGATGCGGTAGATCTCGTCGCCGAGGTCGGGGGCGCGCTCCGCCTTGGCCCGCACCTGCGACAGGTCCGAGCCCGCCTGGGGCTCGGTGAGGTTCATGGTGCCGGTCCAGTGGCCGCTGATCAGCTTCTCGAGCCAGGTCTTCTTCTGCTCTTCGGAGCCGTGGGCCTGCAAGAGCTCCACCGCGCCCTGGTTGAGCATCGGGCACAGACCGAAGGCCATGTTCGCCGACTGCCACATCTCTTGCACTGCGAAGGCCACCGCCCACGGCAGGCCCTGGCCGCCGTACTCGGGATCGAAGGGCACCGCGTTCCAGCCGCCGTCGCGGTACTGATCGTAGGCCGCCTTGAAGCCCTCGGGGGTCTGGACCACCCCGGGCGCGACCAGCTTCGAGTGCTGGCGATCCCCGGCGAAGTTGATCGGGGCGAGGACGCTTGAGGCGAGCTTGGCCGCCTCCTCGAGCACCGCCTGGACCATGTCCGCGCCCGCCTCCTCGAAGCCGGGCAGGGCGGTCAGGTCCTCCAGCTTCACCACCTGCTCGAGGGTGAAGCGCATGTCCTGGACGGGAACGGTGTAGGGCACAGAAGACACGGTGTTGCTCTCCTCAGAACCGCGCCGGCCTACGCGTGCTGCGCTGCACCATGAGGCGCGATTCAGTGGCATGAAACCGGGGCCGCGGGGCGCGGTCAACCTGGAAACCCGGGTATGCCTCGCCCCAGACCATGGGGTGGGAGATAGACGCACCCTATTTCGGGAACCGCCGATAACCCCATCATGGGCATGCGCACGTCGGCCATCCTGCTCCTCGTGGCCTCGCTGGTCGTGGCCTGCGGCCCGGCCGGCGGGCCTCGGGGCTCCGTCCTCGCTCTCGGGGGCACCGCGGCCGACGGGGACGCCGGGGTCACCGCCGACTCCGGCGCCCGCCGCCCGGACGCCGGGGCCGACGTGACGTGCCCCGACCCCACCCTGGCCTCGCTGTCGGCCAAGGTCTTCCGGCCCACCTGCGCCACCGCGGGCTGCCACAGCAGCGACGACCCGGCGGAGGGCCTGGCCCTCGACCTCGACGAGGCGGCGCTGCAAGTCCACCTGCGTCAACCCAGCTGGCAGTCGCCCTCCGGCATGCCGCTGGTGACCCCGGGCCAGAAGGGCGCGTCCTACCTCTACCTGAAGGTCGCGGTGGCGACCCCCCTCGCGGGGCGCCGGATGCCCAGGGACGAGGATCCGCTCCCCGACTGCGCGGTGTTGGCCCTGGCCGAGTGGATCGAGTCCCTGGAGTAGGTAGTATGGGCCATGCGACGCCGCCTGGCCCTGCTCCTGGTCCTCGCCTCCGCCTGCACCGAGTCCACGACCCCGGCTGAAGACGCGGGGGTGGACTCCGGCCTCACCGACTCGGGCACGGACGCAGGTTCGATTGACACCGGTACGGACGCAGGTCTGGTTGACACCGGCACCGGACCCGGGGACTCCGGCCAGCCGCCGGACGACGCGGGGATGGCCCCGCCCCTCGAGGGGACCGTGAGCGCCGAGATCCACGTGGACCACCTGGGCTGGCGCCCCACCGACCGGAAGGTCGCGGTGCTGGTGGGCCACGCGGGCGAGGCGGTGGAGGTCCGGCGGATCCGGGACGGCGCGGCGGTAGGCGCCTACACCGCGAGCGCGACCGCGGTCGACGAGGACTCCGGCGACGCGGCGGCCACGGTGGACCTCAGCGCCCTCACCGAGCCGGGCGACTATTACCTCTACCTGCCGACCTCCGGCCTGCGCTCCTATTCGTTCGAGGTGGCGGAGACGGTCTACGACATCGCGGGCCTCGCCGCGGCCAAGAGCTACTACTTCCAGCGCTGCAACCACGACCGTGCGCTCCCCTACGCGGGCGACGCCCTCGGCGGCCACCCCGGGCTGGGCGGCCGGTGGGTGGACGGCGCGTGCCACCTCGTGGACGGGGCGGTGGGGGCGGGGCCCGGCTCCCCCGACCACGGCACCCTCGACCTGCAAGGCGGCTGGCACGACGCGGGCGACTACCAGAAGACCTTGTGGGGCCGCGGTGTGCCCGAGCTCCTCTTCGCCTACGAGCTCAACCCGGGGGCATGGCGCGACGGCCAGCTCGGCATCCCCGAGGGCGGCAACGGCGTCCCGGATCTCTTGGACGAGGTGGCGTGGGAGCTCGACTTCTACGTGCGCATGCAGCGCCCCGACGGGCACTTCATGAGCAGCCTGAAGGGGCACGCGGCCACCGTCCTGTCGCCCCCGAGCGCCTCCGACGAGGCGCGGGTCTACTTCGACACCACCTCGCCCAGCGGCGGGGAGTGGTCGGGCGGTGGCGTGACCCTCACCGAGGCCACCGGCAACGCGGTGCTCAGCCTGGCCCACGCCGCGGTGGTCTACGCCGCCCACGACGCGGCCCGCGCCGCCACCTACCGCGCCGCCGCGCTCAATGGCTGGGGGTGGCTCAGCGCCGCCAACCCCGCCAACGCGAACGAGCGCAGGCTCCGCGCCTCGGCTGCGGCGGCGGTGCTCCGCGCGGACCCGAACGAGGCGAGCGCCCTCGCCGTGGTGCGCGCGTTCTCGT
Organism: Deltaproteobacteria bacterium; assembly: GCA_020632995.1. GTDB lineage: Bacteria > Myxococcota > Kuafuiibacteriia > Kuafuiibacteriales > Kuafuiibacteriaceae > JACKEN01. The sequence goes on from JACKEN010000002.1 coordinate 550,150, forward strand.
GGCAGACCTGGGACGGCGGCCGCGGCAGCTCCGCCACCCCGAGCGACACCGTGGTCGCCGCCGGCGCGTGGCACTGCCTCCTCGGCGGGGGCTGCGGCGCCGACACCGAGGCCGCGATCCGGGACGCGGCGGCCCAGGTCATCGTGGCCGGCGCGTTCTCCGAGAGCGGGGTCTACGGCGGCATGTACGGCGGCCCCGGCAACGGCTGGGAGTGGAGCTGGGGCTCGAACCGCGCCCAAAGCATGTACGGCGCCAACCTGATGATCGCGGCCCGCTTCGGCATCCTCGGCGGCCACGGCATGGACGAGGTGGTGGAGCGCGCGCAACGCCACCTGCACTTCATGCTCGGCCTGAACCCGCTCGCCATGGTGTACCTCACCAACATGGCCGCCTACGGGGCCGAGCACTCGTCCTTCCAGATCTACCACGCGTGGTTCAGCTACACCGGGAACGACGGGGACCACGGCAACGCGTCCTTCAACGGGCGCCCGGCCGCGGTGGAGGAGCCGCTGTACCCGTACTACCCGGACGACGCGCAGACCTCGATGTACGGGCCCGCCCCCGGCCTGGTGCCGGGGGGCCCGAACTTCTACTACTCGGCGGGCTACACCATCCCGATGCGGGAGCGCCCGGCCTACGCGTACCGGGACTTCTCGGTGGGGTGTGAGTGGACGGGGTCGGCGTGCAACGCGTCTTCGTGGGAGATCACGGAGCCGGCGCTGGGCTACCAGGGGCCCTTCGTGCTGCTCGCCTCGTTCTTCATGTCACGCTGAGCCCTCGTGCTCCCGGCAGATCCGGGTCGAGTCCTCGTCGCTCAGGGGCTCGCCGGTCAGGGCGCATCGATGGCCGTCCCCGCTGAGCGTGAAGTGCTCGCAGGTGTGGCACGACCCGAACGACCGGAACCCGCGACCCGCCTGCAGCGCGCGGAGCACGCCCAGCGCGGCCGAGAGGGTCTCCTGCTGTTGCCTGCTCGGCAGCTCGCGGAGGAAGGAGGCCGGGTGGGCCCGCGCCGCGATCCGGGCGCCGTCCTTGGTGAGCCGGCAGTGCAGCACGCGCCCGTCGTTCGCGTCCGCGGCCTTCTGCACGAGACCGCGCTGCTCGAGCGCGCGGATGGTCTGGCTGATCGTGCCCTTGGTGACGCCCAGGTACTCCCCGAGCGCCGCGGCGGTGTCGCTGTAGCGGTTGGCGACCGACAGGTACACGAGCGCCTCGAGCTGCACGAGCTTGAGGTCGTGCTCGTTCGCGGTGTCGCGTAGCTGCGCGCGGAACAGCGAGCTGATCCGCTCCAACACCAGGTGGAGCGCGCTCGTCGGGCTGGTGTTCTTCGTGGGCATCGAGGGGCTCTCGTGGATCATCAGAAGGTAGCGACTAAAAACCTTCTTGACAACCCTCGCGCCCGCGGCGCTTGGTATCGACTCGAAACCAATTGTCGCCAGGCGGCGACACCAGGAGGACCACCATGACCATCCCAGGATACCGAAGCCCTGACCTTCAGCTGGCCGCGAGCCCCATCACCCCCGACCGGTGGGCACAGATGCAGGAGGCGGCGCTCTTCGGAGCCGATGACGTGGCCGCGCTCCGGCGCTCGCGGCCGATCCTCGAGCCGAGCGTCGATGCGATCCTTGACGTCTGGTACGGGTTCGTCGGATCGAAGCCCTTCCTGCTCGAGCAGTTCACCGATCGCTCGACCCACCAGCCGGATGGCGACTATCTGGCGCGGGTGCGGGCCCGCTTCGGTCAGTGGATCCTCGACACCGCGGAGGCGCGCTACGACGAGGGGTGGCTGAGCTGGCAGATCGAGATCGGGCGGCGACACCACCGCATCGGGAAGAACAAGACCGACGGCGCGAACAGCTCCGCCCTCGTCCCCTTCAGCTACCTCTTGCCGCTGGCCCAGCCCATCGTGCACACCCTGCGCCCGTTCCTGGAGCGCTCGGGGGAGGGCGTCGACGCCGTGGACGCGATGCACGACGCGTGGCGCAAGTCGGTGCTGCTGCAGGTCACGCTGTGGTCCTTCCCCTACGTCGTGGACGGGGACTTCTGACCGCAGCGCCGGCGGGGGCTCGACTCCCCGGGTGACCGGGGAGTCGCAAGCCTAGTTGCAGGTGCGGGCGTCGACGCAGGCCCAGCAGCCGTTGCGGGCCGCGGCGATCTGGCCGGGGCCGCAGTCGGGGGGCAGGGCGTCACAGAGCACCGGCTGGCCGTCGTCGCAGTTCGCCCACACGCAGATGCCGGGCGGCGGGGGCGGGCAGTCCACACCGGCGCAGGTCGCGCCGGACTCGCAGAACCCACCGGGGCAGTCGGCGTCGGTCTCGCAGCCCTCGGGCGGGGGCGGGGGCTCCTCGCCGCAGGTGCGGGCGTCGACGCAGGCCCAGCAGCCGTTGCGGGCCGCGGCGACCTGGCCGGGTCCACACTCGGGGGGCAGGGCGTCGCAGAGCACCGGCTGACCGTCGTCGCAGCTCGGGAAGACGCACATGCCCACGTACTCCGGGCAGTCCGGGCCGTTCTCGTCGCCGCAGAAGCCGCAGTGGGGCGGGACGTCGCAGAAGCCGTTGGGGCACTCGGCGTCGGAGGTGCAGGTCGGGCCGGGGGGCGGGTTGCAGGCGCAGAGCTCGCAGCCGTTCTCGTCGATCACGTTGCCGAACTCGCACCAGATGTCGCAGACCGGCCCGCAGACCGGGGGCGGCGGGTTGCAGGCGCAGAGCTCACAGCCGTTCTCGTCGATGGCGTGACCGAACTCGCACCAGATGTCGCAGACCGGCCCGCACTGCACGGGCTCGGTACAGCCCACGTAGACCGGCTCGTCCGGACAGATGAACACGTCGCACTCATCGTCCGAGTCGCACTGGGCCACGCAGGGCGGCAAGGCGTATTGCGCCTCGCAGCCGGACGCCGCGTTGCAGGCCGCCTCGTCGAGGCCCTCACACGGGCCCGGCGTCACGCAGCCGAGGAAGGTCTCGGTCTCGTTGCACTCGCAGGGCGGGCAACCGGCGCCGGGCTCGCAGGCCGGGCAGGCGCACATGCCCTCGTGGCTGTAGTCCGCGCGGCAGTCGGCGCGCGCGGTGCACGCCGCCTCGTCCAGGTCCTCGCAGGCGGTGGGGGTGGGGCGCGTGAGCGGTTGAGGCGCGACAGCAAGGCCGCCGCAGCTGCCCTCGGTGAAGCCGAAGAAGAGCAGGGAGGTTGCCAGAGGCAGGAGCAGGCTGACTTTCGAAGGTTGGCTCATGCCCGAGTGCCCGAAGCAAGCACCTTGCCAACACGGAGCGGCCCGCGATCCGACCTCGGCGGCGCCGCCGATGCGGGCTCAGTCGAGGGGGGGCCTCGGAAAGTCGAGGGGGCCTTCCTTGTTGCTGCGGTGCAGCAATCGGCGTAGGAACAGGGACATGAGCACGCAGCGCTACTTCGAGGACCTCTCGGTGGGGATGACCGCCGACCAGACCAGGACGGTCACGGAGCGGGACATCGAGCTGTTCGCGGAGGTCTCGGGGGACCGGAACCCGGTGCACCTCGACGAGGGTTACGCCCGCGAGACGCCGTTCAAGGGGCGCATCGCCCACGGCCTGCTGTCGGCCAGCTACATCTCGGCCCTCCTCGGGAACGGGCTGCCGGGGCCGGGGTGCATCTACGTGTCCCAGAGCCTGCGCTTCAAGGCGCCGGTCCGCATCGGGGACGAGGTGCTGACCCGGGTGGAGATCACCGACCTCGACCCGGACAAGCGCCGCGCGACCCTGCGCACCACCTGTCAGGTCGGGGAGACGGTGGTGATCGACGGGGAGGCCAGCATCATGGTGCCGGGTCGATAGAGCGCTCCTACGCAGCGCTGTGGTTGGCCATCAGGGTCTCGAGGCGGGTGAGGTTGGTGCGGGCCATGGGCTGGTCGGGCACGAGGGAGAGGACCTCACGGAAGATGCCAGCCGCCTTGTCGTAGTCGCGGGCGAGCATCGCGTCGAGGCCGCGATCGAGGAGCACCTCGACGCGATCTTCGACCTGGCTCACCGCCACCACCTCGGACAGGTCGAGCTCGGGCAGGTCGTCGGGCACCACGGACTGGGGCTCGGCGTGGGGCTGGACGACCGAGGCGGGGTGGGTCGCCGGGGTCGGGGCGTCCAGCACCGCGGCGAGGTGTTCGACCACGTCGGCGCGGTTGGCCACCGACTCGCCGCAGGCCTCGATCGCGCCGAGAATGTCGAGGGCAAGGTTGCCTGCGCCGGGGCGCTTGGCCGGGTCGACGTGCAGGGCGGCCTCCAGGGCCTCGGTGACCGGAGTGGGGACGTCGGGCAGGAGGGTCGGGATCGGCTGGCGTCGCCCGTACGCGGTGGCGACGACCACCTCGTCCACGCTCGCCCCCGCGAAGGGAGAGCGGCCGTCGCCGAGGAGGGCCACCGCCACCGCGGCGGCCGAGAACACGTCACCGCGGGAGTCGCAGGGGTGGCCGCGGGCCTGCTCGGGGGTCAGGTAGCCCGGGGTGCCGCGGATGAAGCCGGGGCTGTTGGCGTCGTCGTCGCCCTGACGAATCGAGAGCCCGAAGTCGAGGAGCTTGATGGTGCCGTCGGGCTGTACGACCACGTTCCCGGGGCTCACGTCCTGGTGGCAGGTGACGAGTCGCATCCCCTCTGCGTCGCGGGCCGAATGCAGGTAGCTCAGGGCCTCGAGGATCTGGAGGATGACGTTGTAGACGAGGGGACGCGGCAGCCGCATGGCCCGGACGTGGAGGTGGCGCAGCACCGCGGCCAGGCTCCAGCCCACCACGTACTCCAGGACGAGGCTGATCTCGCCGTCGCGGCGGAGCACCCCGTGGCTGCGGACGATGCTGGGGTGGTCGAGGCGCTCGAGGATGGCGGCCTCGCGGGGCACCATGTTCGCGAGGTCGGGTCGATCGCGGAACTCGGGCTTGAGGGTCTTGAGCACGCGGAGGGCGCCGGTGGGGGTGCGGGCGAGCTCGATGTCGCAGAGGCCGCCGGGGCGGAGCCTTCGGATGACCTCTAGCGAGGCCTGGACCTCTTCTCCCCAATCACCCAACGCACTCGCCTCCCTCCCGGTCCGCTCACTGACTCTTCCGCGGCGGCAGGTTGATGATGTTCTCGATGAGCTTCTTGCTCATGCCCGTGAAGTCCGAGAGCCGATCAATCCTGTCTTGCTGGTAGGAGAGGTTGATGATGGCGAGGTCAAGGTCAAGGACTTTGAGGACCGCGGCCGAGGCTGTCTCGAAGGGGACCGACGGGTCGGACTGCAGGGCGGGGATGAGCCGTGTGCGGATGATGTTCATCACGCCCTCTACCCAGTACGGCCGCAGTCCGATGCGGACGTGGGCCAGGCCGATCGCGTGGCGCTTTGCGAAGTACGCCTCGTCGTAGACCCCGCAGAAGAGCTCCTCGTACCACTGCCGGTGCGTCTTCTTCAGGCTCTCGATGCGGCCCTCCACGAAGCCGGCCAGCTCGAGCTCGGCCTGGATCCCGGCGTAGAACTCGTCGGTGATCCGACCCTGGTGGGCCATGGCCACCGGCTTGATGCTCAGCAGGAGCTGGGCATCGGCCTCGCCGAATCCGGTGAAGCGCTTGAGGGCGTCGAAGATCTCTCGCTGTATGTCGGTGCTCATTTGTCTTTGCGTGCCGGCAATGAAGTTGTTCGGCAGGTTGAGCCCAGGTTATCGACAAGCCTCCGGTCAGGGGAAGGCGGGGCGGCCCCGATGTCTCGCTTCATTGCTTTGATGCGGGCGAGGAGCCCTCGCGCGCGAAGGCACGGCCACCGGTGCGTCGATCTGGAGCGTTCGCACCGACGCATCCGCCCGCGCACCGCGAACTCGTGGGCGGCGACAGTGGGGCGAGCGCGCAGGGGTTGTTGTATGCTCCCGTGGTGGCCCGCCTGACAGTCACCGACCACGACCGAGATGGGGGAGGGTATCGCTATGTGTACCCGGTGGTGTCGCGGCGCGCCGGCGGCGTCTCGGTGGGCGTCAACCTGAACCCCAACAACGCCTGCAACTGGCGTTGCGTCTACTGCCAGGTCCCTGGCCTTACCCGCGGCAAGGCCCCGGAGCTGGACCTGGCCCGGCTGGAGCGCGAGCTGGACGCCCTGCTGGCGGAGGTCACGAGCGAGGCCTTCATGGCCGAGCGGGTGCCCGAGGGGGCGCGTCGCCTGAACGACGTGGCCCTGTCCGGGAACGGCGAGCCGACCAGCTCTCGCGTGCTGGGTGAGGTGCTCGCCCTGATCCGTCGCGTGCTCGAGCGGCGGGGGCTCCTCGGCCGGATCAAGGTGGTGATGATCACCAACGGCTCCCTCGCGGATCAGCCGTGGGTCACGCCCGCCCTCTCGGCCCTGGCCGAGATGAACGGGGAGGTCTGGTTCAAGCTCGATCGCGCCACCCGAGCCGGCCTCGAGGCGGTGAACTCCGCCGCGATGGAGCCTCGAGACCACCTGCGCCGCCTCCGTCACGCGGCGGCCCTGTGCCCGACCTGGGTCCAGACCTGCATGTTCGAGGTGGACGGCGCGACGCCGGCGGAGGCCGAGGTGGACGCCTGGCTCGACGCGCTCCGAGGGCTGGTCGCGGATGGGGTGCCACTGCAAGGCGTCTTGCTCTACGGGCTCGCCCGCACGTCCCACCAGCCGGAGGCCAGCCACCTGAGCCCGGTGCCCGACGCCTGGCTCCTGGAGCTGGGGCGCCGCGTCGAGGCCCTCGGCCTGCCGGTGAAGGTGACGGCGTGACCGCCGAGGTGTCGTGGCCGGCCCTGGTGCGCTGCCCCGGCCCCGGGTGCGGCGGGCCCTTGAAGCACCGCGTCCCGAAGGACAAGGGCTCGGCCCTCGTCTGCGGGCGGTGCCACACCCTGTATCCGGTGCTCGGGCAGGTGCCGATCCTGGTGCCGGAGCCGGCAATCTATCTTGCGGAGCACAGGGACGCGGTGCTCGCCGCCCTGGCCGAGGCGGGTGAGGCCGACCTCGCCGCGGTGAGCATGGTCCAGGCCCTGGTGGCCTTCGCCCCGAAGGTGGCGGCCCGCCCCTTCAGCGACGACTGGGTGGACTCCGAGGCGCAAGGCGGCCTGCCGCCTCACCCCCACCTCGACGCGGACCGACCCGGGCACGCCGGGCTCGCGACCCTCCTGTCGGCCCACGCCGCCCACGGCCTCGCGGCCCGCGTCCAGGCGCTGTACCGACCCCGGCCCAAGGGCGCGGTGGTCGAGCTCGGCTGCGGGGCCGCCCCGGTGCTCGCGCCCCCGCCGGGGGTCACTCACGTGGTGGCGGACCTCTCGCTCCGCGCCGCCCTCACCGCGGCGAGCCGGAGCGGCGCGGCGGGCCTGGTGGCGGACGCCCAGGCCCTCCCATTCCGGCCCGGCCGGGTCTCGACCCTGGTCGCTCTCAACCTGGTGGATCTGCTCGACGACGTGGGCGCGTTCCTCGACGGCGCCCACCACGCCCTCGCCCGCGGGGGCAGCCTCCTCGTCGCGACCCCCGAGCCCAGCCTGGGGCTGGGGGACGACGAGGCCCTGCAGGACGTCCTGCAGGGCGCGGGGTTCGAGATCAGCGGGGTGGAGGATGGGGTGCCGTGGCTGAGGCCACACACCGAGCGGCACCTGGAGGTGTATCTGACCCAGGTGGTGGTGGCGCGCCCGGCGTAGCGAAGTGTTCGTCCACGCTCACGCTCACGTCCACGTCCACGTCCACGATCGGAAGGTTGCTTCGCGAACGTCGTGGTCGTGGTCGTGGCCGTGAGCGTGGACGGACAATTTCCGGGGCCTAGCCCTCGACGAAGGCCTTCAGGCGCTTCGCCCGCGACGGGTGCCGCAGCTTCCTGAGCGCCTTGGCCTCGATCTGACGGATACGCTCACGGGTCACCTCGAAGTCCTGACCCACCTCCTCGAGGGTGTGGTCCGACTTCTCGCCGATGCCGAAGCGCATCCGCAGCACCTTCTCCTCCCTCGGGGTGAGGGTGGCGAGGACGCGGCGGGTCTGCTCGGCCAGGTTCATGCCCATGACCGCCTCGCTCGGGCTGACCGCGTTCTTGTCCTCGATGAAGTCGCCGAGGTGCGAGTCTTCCTCCTCGCCGATCGGGGTCTCGAGGGAGATGGGCTCCTTGGCGATCTTCAGGACCTTCCGGACCTTGTCGAGCGGGAGCTCCATCTTCTCGGCGATCTCCTCGGGGGTGGGCTCACGGCCCAGCTCCTGGACGAGGTAGCGCGAGGTGCGGATCAGCTTGTTGATCGTCTCGATCATGTGGACCGGGATGCGGATGGTCCGCGCCTGGTCCGCGATGGCCCGGGTGATCGCCTGCCGGATCCACCACGTGGCGTAGGTCGAGAACTTGTAGCCGCGCCGCCACTCGAACTTGTCGACCGCCTTCATGAGGCCGATGTTGCCCTCCTGGATCAGGTCCAGGAACTGCAGGCCGCGGTTCGTGTACTTCTTGGCGATGGACACCACCAGGCGGAGGTTGGCCTCGACCATCTCGGCCTTGGCCTTCTTCGCCTTCCGCTCACCCACCTGGATCTGCTTGTAGGTGACCTTCAGCTCGTCCATCGGGAGGCCCGCCTCCTGCTCGATCCGCTTGATCTTGCGGATCGCGCCCCGGACGGTGCGCTCCATCTCGTGGAACTCCTCGGCCGAGAGGCGCAGGCTGCGTTGCGCCTCGCGCTCCTTGGCCGGGTTGTCGCGGACGTCGCGGAGGATCTTCCGGATCTCCATCATGGGAGTCCGGAGCCGCCGCTCCCACCACAGGGCCTCGGCCTCGGTGCGGTTCACCTTCTGGATGAGCCCCTTCAGCTTGGCCACGATCTTCTGGATCTGCCGCTTGTTGGGCTGCATCTCCTCGAGCAGCGTCGCCATCTGCTCGCGGTTGTTCTCGAGCGCCTTGTGGATCTCGTCGCGGCGCTGCTTGGTGAGCTTCTTCCGCGCCAGCAGCTCCTCGCGCAGGGCGTCGTTGCTCTCGTCGAGCTTCCCGATCTTGCCCATGATGCGGTTCACCTTCTCGGTGACCGCCTTCTCGTCGAAGGGCTCCTGCTCCTCGTCCACCTCCTTGACCACGTCACGGATGCGGACCTTGCCGGTCTTGAGGCGCTGGCCGAGGGCGATGAGCTCCTTGACCGCGAGCGAGGACTTCAGGACGACGTCCAGGACCTCCTTCTCGCCCGCCTCGATGCGCTTGGCGATGTTGACCTCGTCCTCGCGGGACAAGAGGGCCACCGACCCCATCTTGCGCAGGTACATGCGCACCGGGTCGTTGGTCTTGTAGGCGGCGTCGAGGTCCTCCCTCGACTCGGTCTTGCCCTCGGCCGCCGGCTTCGCCTCCTCGTCGGACTCCACCAGGTTCTTGGGCAGGTCCGGGATGGCCTCCGTCTCGACGATCTCGATGTCGTTCTTGTAGAACAGCTCCATCACGTCATCGAGCTGCTCCGCCGACACCATGTCGGTGGGCAGGGACCGGTTCACGTCCTCGAGGGTCAGGACGCCGGTCTTGCGGCCGCGTTGCAGGAGCTGCTCCACCGCCTCATCCGTGGAGCTGCCCTTCTTGCCCGCCTTGGCAGCCTGGGCGAGGCGGGCCGCGCGGGCCGCCTTGTCCGCCATGGCCGACTTGGCCTTCAGCTGCTTCTCGGTGAGCATCATGTTCTTGTTGGCGGCCTTCTCGGCCAGCATGTCCCGTCGCTCCGTCGCCTTCTTGACCTTCTCGGATTCTCGCTCGGCGGCCTTCCTGGCCTTCTCGGCTTCTCTCTCGGCCGCCTTCCTGGCCTTCTCGGCCTCTCGCTCGGCGCCCTTCCTGGCCTTCTCGGCTTCCTTCTCGGCGGCCTTCCTGGCCTTCTCCATCTCTCGTTCGGCTGCCTTGCCTGCCCTTTCAGCTTCTCTTGCGGCAACCTTCTCGATGCGCTCGCGGTCCTTCTCGAGCCGCTTCGTGTCGCGCTCCTTCTCCTTCTCGAGGATCTGGCGCTGGCGCTCGAGCTCTCGGTCTTTGACCTTCTTGACCCTGTCTCGCTCCTTGGCGAGGCGGGCGCGCTCCCGCTCTTTGTCGGACTCCCGCCGCACGCGGTCGACGTCCTTCTTCTTCTTGTCGACCTCGCGCTGCTTGACCTGCTGCAGGCGCTTCTTCTCGGCCGCCTTCTTCTTGGCCTCCACCGCCTTCTGGGCGAGGAGCTTCTTCTTCTCGAGCGCCTTCTTGCGCGCCTCGGCCGCCTTCTTGGCCTGGATGCGCTTCGAGTCGGAGGTCGTGGAAGCGGGGACCGCCTTCGGGGCGGTCTTCTTGGAAGCGGTGGCCTTGGCGGCGGGCGCCTTCTTGGCCGTCGCCTTCTTCACAGGGGCCGACTTGGCGGGCGCAGACTTCGACCGCGACGCGGTCTTCGTCTTCGTCACCTTCTTGCTGGCAGTCTTCTTGGCCTTGGTCGCCATCGATCGTCTCTTCCTGGATCCCTACGCGTTGGGATCCAACAGCTTCTTCACTTCGCTGGCCCGCTCCAGGGAGCTGAGGTCGCCGTTCTTCAGCAGCTCCGCCTTGAGCCGGGCGAGCTGGGCCTTCTTGTGGCTCTCCATGAGGCGAGCCACCAGCTGGTCCACCGGGTCCGGAGCTGGGGGGCTGTCCAGCAGGTGTCGTCGGATCTCTGTCAACGTACCCTCGTCTGCGCCGGTCTCCCGCATCCGATCCAACGCTTGGGGCGCGTCGAACTTCATTCCATCCGCCAGGGCACCCCGAGCCGCCTCCACCGCCATCCGGATCGCGTCGTGCTGAAACGCGTCGAAGGCGTGGTTCGATTCCAGGGTGGGCAAGGTCTCCGCCGGGGCCTCGAGGACGCGCCTCAAGATCGCGATCTCTACTGGGGATACGCGCGCTTGGCGAGTTTGTGGCGCACGGATCTGCGGGGCCTTCGGCGCAGGCGGTATCTTGGCGCCGAGGTGTCGGCGCAGGAGCTGCGCATCGACGCCCAGGGCGCGCGAGGCGGCCTGGAGCGTGACGTCGCGCTCCAACGGATCCTTGATGGCCAAGATCATGGGTTTGACTGCGTCCAGCGCCCGGGTGGTCCCCGCGATGCCGCCCCCCGCCTGGGCAGCCCGCGCGCGGGCCACGAAGAAATCGATGGCGGAGGGCGCTTCGTCAATGAGTTTCTGTAGAGAATCCGCGCCTTGCCTCCGGACGAACGTGTCAGGGTCTTCCCCGTCCGGCAGGTTCACGACCCGAACCCGGAGCCCCTCGGCCAACAACAGCATCGCCGCCTTCTGAGTGGCCTCCTGGCCCGCGGTGTCACCGTCGTACATCGTGATCACCTCTTCGGTCATACGGGCCAGGGTCTGGGCGTGGGCGCGGGTGAGCGCGGTGCCGCAGCCCGCCACCGCCCGGTGGAAGCCGGCCTGGAACAGGGCGATGACGTCCAGGTAGCCCTCCACCAGGATGGCCTGCCGGGAGCGCCGGATCTCCTGCCGGGCCGGGGCGAGCCCATACAAGATCGTCGACTTGTCGTAGATCGGGCTCTCGGGCGAGTTCAGGTACTTGGGGCCCTCCGGGTCCACCCAGTCCGCCCGCCGGGCCCCGAAGCCGGCCACCATCCCGCCCGGGATCTCGATCGGGAACACCACCCGGCCCCGGAGGCGGTCGTAGATCCGGCCCTCCCGGGCGCTCTTGCCGAGCAGGCCGACCTCGAGGCCCAGCTCCAGGTCGACGCCCTTCTTCTCGAAGAGGTTGGCGAGGGACTGCCAATCGGCCGGCGCCCACCCGAGCCGGAACGCGGCGATGGTCTCGGGGGTCAGCCCGCGCTCCTGGATCAGGTAGCGCTGGGCGTCGGGGAAGCGCTCCAGGCACTTGGCGTAGAACGCGCCGGCCAGCCGGTTGGCGTCGAAGAGCTGCTGCTTCCGGGTGCGCTGGGCCTTCTCCTTCGGGGTCTCGGGCCGATCCTCGATCTGGACCCCGAACTCCCGGGCGAGCGACTTCACCGCGTCGACGAAGTCCAGGCCGTCGATCTTGCGGACGAAGTCGATGACGTCGCCGCCCTCGCCGCACCCGAAGCAGTGGTACAGGCCCTTCTCGGTGGACACGCCGAAGGACGGCGTCTTCTCGCTGTGGAACGGGCACAGGCCCACGTAGCGTCGCCCGCGCTTGGTGAGCCGGACGTACCGGCTCACCACGCGCTCGATGTCGGCGCGGTCCCGGACCTCCTGCAGCTTTTCGGGCGGGATTTGAGCCACGTGCGATGGGCCCCCGCTCAGGGGCGCCGATCCTCATACGGAGCGGCTCCGGGCGAGGCAAGGTCGTTCGACGTAGATAATAGAAAACCCGGGGTAGCCGTGGGCCGCCCCGGGTCTCATACCGCCGCGCTCGACGGGCGGGAGGCCTAGCTGCCCCCCTCCTTGCGCATCTTCTTGATCAGGCGCTTGCGCGCTGCGGCGGCCTTCTTCTTCCGCTTCACGGACGGCTTCTCGTAGTACTCGCGCTTGCGAACCTCACCGAGGATGCCGGCGCGCTCGCACTGCTTCTTGAAACGACGCAGCGCGCGCTCGAAGGACTCACCTTCCTTGACTCTCACACCAGGCATTCAGCGATCACCCCCTAGGTTGGCAAGCTGCCGTACTGCCCCCTCCAAGGGGGGCGAGAGGCGCGCATAGTAGCGATCGGGCCCGGGCTGTCAACCGGGCTCGTCGGTGGGGGGCCGGGGCCGGGCCCGGGACGCCTTCTCGTCCAGGCCCGAGATCCCGAAGCGGCGCTCCAGCTCCTCGAACACCGCCCGGAACGAGAGGCCGCGCCCCTTCAGGGCCACCGCCACGTGGTAGAGCAGGTCCGCGGTCTCCGACACCACCCGGGGATCGGTCTCGCCCTCCAGCGCCGCCACCAGCTCCTCGGACTCCTCGCGGATCTTGGCCACCTGCTTGGTGACCCCGGCGTCGAGGAGGCTCCGGGTGTAGCTCGGCTTGGCCCCCGCCGGCTGCCGGGCCCGGGCGTCGAGCACGGTGTCCAGCTCCTCCATGATGTGCCCCTCTTCGGGGCGATCCACCTCGACCGGCTCGCGGTGCCAGCCGTTCCCCACCCGGCGGTAGCTGAAGCAGGTGGCGGTGCCCTCGTGGCAGGCGGGCAGGCGCGCCTCGACCATGTAGAAGAGGGTGTCGCCGTCGCAGTCCAGGCGCACGTGGATCAGGCGCTGGGTGTTGCCCGAGGTGGCGCCCTTCTCCCACAGCACGTTCCGGGACCGGGAGAAGTAGGTGGCGTTCCCCGTCGCGAGGGCGTGGGCGAGGGCCTCCTTCGAGACCCAGGCCAACATCAGCACCGCCCGGGTGCGGAGGTCTTGGGTCACGCACGGCACCAGGCCCCGCTCGTTGGGCCTGACCTTGGACCACAGGGCGTCCACGTCGAGGGGCGGGGTCATGGGCGGGGGGATGGTATGCGGCTTGGGCCGCGGATGGAAAGCGGCTCGGCTTGCGAATCCCCCACGCTTGCCGTACGCCGGACCGGTCATGCTGGGACTCCGCAGCGACAAGGGCAAGCGGGCCTTCACCGCGGATCCCAACGCGGCCACGCACCTGCAGCTCAAGGTGCCCGTCGGGGAGGCGCTGGACGCCCCCCGGCGCTACGAGGACCTCCTGGGCGATCCCCGGTTGCAGACGGTGGAGACGGCCGAGGTGGTGCTCCCCGGCCCCGGCCTCACCCCGGTGGTGCAGGACACCTTGCGGGCCCTCCTCCGCAGCATCCCTCGGGCGCGGGCGGTGGAGCTGGTGGCCCCGGGGGCGCCCGCGCCGTACCCGGTGGACGCCGCGCTCGACCTCACCCGGCAGGCGGCGGAGCGGGGCGCGACCCTCGGCTTCGGCTTCGTGCTCGACGCGGAGGCCGACGGCTTCGACGCCCTGGCGGGGGCGGGGAGCCTGGCCGCGGTGCTCGCCGCGTCCCGGAGCCTGAAGGCGGGCGGCGCGGCGGTGCGCTGGTGGGTGCCGGTCCGGCCGGAGCTGGTGTACCGGCTCGAGGGCATCTTCTCGCTCGCGGCGGACGAAGGGGTGGACGCGGTGCTGGTGCCGGTGTGGTGCCTGCCCAACGGCGCGGGGGCGGGGGCCGAGCTCAGCCCGGACCACCTCCTCTTCGTGCGGGACTTCCTCGCCTACCGCCTCCTCGAGGAGGATCGCTACCAGACCTCCGCGGAGCGGCTCGCCTACTACGAGTGGCTGAAGGACGCGATCGACGGCGCCGGGCCCCGGCGCCCCGCGGGGGCCCGACCGGTGGCTACCCTGGGGCCCCGGAGCGAGGGCGGCGCGCCCGAGGTGGCGCTCGAGAACCGCCCCACCCTGGGGGACATGTCCGGCCTCGCCCCCAAGGAGGGCCGACAGGGCGCCCTCGACAAGCTCAAGGCCCAGGCCCTCGACGTGGGCGGGGTGGTGCTGGACGGGGATCGGGCCCTGTTGAAGTGGGCCCGCGCCATGGCGCCCAAGCCCGGGCGCGCGCAGGCGATCCCGCAGGGCGCGCAGCTCCCGGTGGTGCTGGTCATCGGCGCCTACGGCGGTGACCACATCGGCGACGCCGCGATCCTGGGCGGGGTGCTCCTGCGGGTGCACCGAAAGCACGGCACGAAGAAGGCGATCCTGATGAGCCAGCGCCCCGAGCACACCCGGCGCCTGGCCAAGATGCTCGTGCTCCCGGTCGAGATCACGGTGGAGCTGTACGAGCACGGCCCGATCAAGGCGGCGGTGCCCCAGGTCGACGCGGTGGTCTACGCCGGCGGCCCGATGATGGACCTGCCGAAGCAGCTGGTGCGGCACCTGTACGCCGCGTCCCTCGCCCAGACCATGAAGAAGCCGCTGCTGCTCGAGGGGATCGGGGCGGGGCCCTTCAAGCGCAAGCCGTCCGAGTGGATCGGGCGGCAGCTGTCGCTCATGGCGGGGAGCATCGTGCTCCGCACCCAGGCCGACGCCGAGAACGCGGTGATGCGCGGCCTGGATCCCCAGGTGGGGCGCGATCCGGCGTTCGACTACCTCGAGAGCCGCAAGGATCCGAACCGCTACTCGGCCGACGACGCGGCGTGGATCGAGCGCCTGCTCGCCGACACCGCGGGCAAGCGCCTGGTCGCCATCAACCTGCGGCCGATCCGCGAGATGTTCACGGAGGGGGTCGAGGCCGCGAAGCGGGCCGAGTACACCCGGCAGGTCGAGGATCGCTTCGAGGCCCAGCTGGCCGAGGGGATGGCGCGCTACGCGGCGGAGTCCGACGTGCCGGTGTGCTTCATCTACGTGTGCATGAACTCGATCCAGTTCGGCAGCTCGGATCTGCGGAGCGCGTATCGAGTGCAACGCCACTTGCCTCAGGGGGTGGAGTACCGGGTGTGGGAGGGCGATCCGACGATCGACGGGGTGCTGGCCCTGTTGCGCAAGATGGACCTCGTCATCGCGATGCGCTTTCACGCCAACATCTTCGCGATCTCCCAGGGGTGCCCGGTGGTGGGCATCGACTACCGGCCCGGCAAGCGGGACAAGGTGGACGCCCTGCACCGGGACCGGGGGACGATCGAGAACGTCAGCCGCATCGACGAGATGACCTCGGGGTGGCTCGTAGAGCGCCTCCACGCCCTCGCCCGCGCCGCGGGCGGGGTGAAGGCAAGGTAGGTTGCGAACGATGCGGGCGGTGACGCGGTTCCTGAAGGCGCTCCTCGGCGTCATCGTGGCGTGCGTGGTGATCTTCGTCCTCGTGGAGGGGGTGAGCAGCACCGTCCTCTTCGTCTGGGACGGCCTCTTCAAGACCGGCGCCGGCCTCGCGTCGAGGAAGCACGTGATGTTCGACGAGCAGCTGGGGTGGGTGAACCAGCCCGGGCTGAAGGTCCCCGACCTGTACGGGCCGGGGCTCGGCGCCACGATCAACGCGCAGTCCCTGCGCGCACAGCACGACCTCAGCGGCGCGGTGCCGGTGGGGCGCTCCCGGGTGCTGTGCAGCGGCGACTCCTTCACCTTCGGGGTGGGCAACGGTGACGACGAGACGTGGTGCCAGCAGCTCGAGGTGCAGCACCCCCAGGTCGAGGCGGCGAACGCGGGCGAGGCGGCCTACGGCATCGGGCAGATGTACCTGAAGTCGAAGCGCCTCTCCGAGCAGCTCAAGTGGAACGTGCACGTCACCGGCTTCATCGCCGACGACATCCGGCGCCTGACCACCCTCGACTTCATCGGGCGCAACAAGCCGCGGCCGAACCTGAAGGACGACGGGACCCTGGTCTGGGAGGGGACCCCGGTGGCGCAGGCCTCGCCCCTGTACCTGTGGTTCCGAGCAAACCGGCGGGTCTTCGCGCCGCTCCGGTTCCTGGAGCTGGGTGGGCGCCTCGGCAAGAAGTTCTCGAAGCCCGCGCCGGGCGGGGCGGGGTGGAGCCAGGCCCGCACCGCGGACACCGTCATCGCGGTGTTCGAGGCCACCCGCGAGCTCAGCCAGGCCCAGGACGCGGTGGCGGTGTTCGCGTTCCTGCCCTCCGGGCCCCACTTCGACCCCGAGGACGAGCGCTGGCGACGGGAGCTCCTCCCGCGCTGCGCCGAGAAGGGCCTGATCTGCCTCGACGTCGTGGCGCCGATCCGGGCGCTGGACGACGCCACCGAAGACGCCATGTACACCGCGGCCTGGGGCCACTACTCGGCCGACGGGAACAAGCGGGTCGCGGAGGCCCTGTGGGCCGAGCTGGTGGCGATCCCCGAGGTCGCGGTGCGGCTGGGCGAGGGCGCGCCAGCGACCCCCGAGGGCGAGGCCGTCGCGCCCCCTCCGGCCGAGTGAGATTGACTCGCAACTTCGCAGGCCGGGAACGCGACTTTGCCAGGCGGGTGGTGGCTGCTATCTTGGCCGGAACGCCTTCAGCCCGGACCCGACGGGTCGCGCGCGGCGTAGAACCCTCGAGAGGTGAGTGAGAGCATGGGTCACGATGTGAAGAGCACCGGGGCGCCCCGGTCTGTGTTCGCGAGCAGAGCGCGCAGCCGGGTATCGGCCGGGGTGCTGTTGGCGGTCCTGGTGGGGTTGGGTGCGGCCTGCAACGTGGACGACGCCGAGATCCCCAACGGCCCCTGCACCGGCGGCATCTGCGTGGGCGGCGACGCGGGGACGAACAACAACAACAACGACCCCTGCGCCAACATCACCTGCAACCAGCCCCCGACCCAGTGCCACGCCGCGGTCGGCACGTGCAGCGCGGGCGTCTGCGACTATGCGCTGATGCCGGGGCAGTCCTGCCAGGACGGGAACGCCTGCACCAGCAACGACATGTGCGACGCGACGGGCGCCTGCGTGGGGACCGCGGTGGCCTGCACCACCCCGCCCGACCCCACCTGCGCCGACGGCGACACCTCGGTGGTCTACGACGCCCAGGGGGTGTGCATCCCCGGCTCCGGCGACTGCCAGTACACCCAGCAGACGGTGTCGTGCCCGGGCATGTGCGGCTCCGCGAACCCGGGCCTGTGCCCCAACCCGTGCGCGAACCGCACCTGCGACACCCCACCCACCGGCTGCTTCGCGGTGCCCGGTGCATGTAACGACCTCACCGGCGCGTGCACGTACACCGTCGACCCGGCGATCACGATGTGCAGCGACGGCGACCCCTGCACGAACAACGACGCCTGCCAGGGCGACGGCACCTGCCTGGGCGCGACCCTCCAGTGCAACACGCCCCCCGCCGCCACCTGCACCGGGAACATCCTGAGGACCTTCACCGCCAACGGCGCGGCCTGCAACGCGGGCACCTCGATGTGCGACTACCCCTTCACCGACACCGACTGCGGCGCGGCGGGGTGCTCGAACGGCGCGTGCAACAACGCTTGCGACGAGAGCGGCTGCTCGGCCTGGGCGCTCCCCGCCAACCCCAACGGGACCGCGGTGCGCACCTGCCAGGACGCGAACTGCCCCACCACCATCAACCTGCCGGGGCTCGACCGGAACTACTTCGACTGCAACGTGCAGCCGATCTTCGACGCGACCTGCGCGTACATGGGCTGCCACACCACCGACACCCCGAACCGGCGGCTCCAGATCTTCTCGGTCGGCCTGAAGCGGATGGCGCCCCTGTTGTCGGGCACGGACCACGACGGCCCGCTCAACCCGAGCTTCTGCAACGGGAGCTTCCCGCAGGCCGAGGCGAACTGCGCCGGGCGCGATCCCCTGCTCGCGGCGGAGGGCACCTTCAACTTCGACAACGCGCGCCTGTTCTCGCTCGACGCGGCCAGCGCGGATCAGAACGAGCTGTTGACCCAGCCGCTCGCGGGTGATCCGCAAGGCCACGTGCACGACAGCCTCGACTTCTTCGCGAGCACCAACGACGTGCGCTACCAGGCGATCCGGAGCTGGCTCAACGGCCAGACCGCGGGCGGGGGGTGCCGCACCAGCATCAACATCCCCACCAAGCCCAACTACACGGTGAACACGCTGAACTACGGCGACGGCCAGTGCCCCACGTGCAAGCCCGCTGGCGGGACGTGCCCGGGCTCGACGCCGGCCACCGCGACGCCGCCCTGCAACCCCACGGACTGCGTGCAGTGAAGAGGTCCACGATGAAGCGCAGCATCTTCACCACCACGCTCATGACCCTCGGCCTCGTGCTGGGCGCGGCCTCCGAGGCCCAGGCCTGGCACTGGTCGGTGCCCTTCACCGAGGGGCCGTGGCACGGCGCCGCGGGCAACTACTACACCGGCTCGCCCCGGAGCCTCGGCATCACCTGCGGCACCTGCCACGTGGGGGCCCAGAACATCCCGCCGAACCAGCGGGTGCAGATGCAGGTCACGGTGCGCCGGGTGAACAACGGCAACCTGGTGGCCGACGACATCTTCGCCAACGGCTACATGCCGGGGGCCCGCTACAAGATCAGCGTCGCGATGTCGGGGGAGCACAAGGGGCGCCAGCCCGACGACGGCTCCTACGAGGATCCGAACGGCTCGGCCTTCAAGGTGAGCTGCCCCCACACCGTGGACAACGTGAACATCCTCACCGCCGAGGTGATGAACGAGGCCGACGTCTACGCGGACTTCGACGGCAACGGCGCGGGGACCCTGCGGGCGGACGCCAACAACGACCCCAACTCCACGACCCAGGCCAACGCGTGCCGTGAGGGCGCGTGCCCGAACAACAACCCGTACTACCCGAACCGCACCCTCCAGGGCGGGCCCACCACGGTGAGCCTGCGGAGCTGGCGCCTCGGCAACCCCAACAGCAACCCGCCCTTCGGCGGCTTCACCTGCTCGGCCTGCGACTCGATCGTCGCGAACTTCGGCGGGGACACCACCCCCGGCACCGGCCAGCCCTTCGCGGCCCGCTCGTTCCACTTCTTCTGGACGGCGCCCGCCACGCCGCCCGCCACCGGGAACGGGCGCATCCGCTTCTACATGTCGATGGTGGACGGCGACGGCTACACCGACGTCTACGACGATGACGTGGCGGAGTTCCGGCGCGCGGTGTGCCCGCAGGGCAACGCAGCCTGCAACCCCACCAACCCGCCCTGGAACTACACCGCGGCCCCGCCGGTGGCGCTCCCCCCCGCCGTCGACGTGCGCCCCGCGCCGCCCTCGGGCGACGTGCTGTGGGTGCTGGCGATGGCCGGGCTCACCGTCCTCGTGATCATGGCCTTCCAGGTGAGGGCGCGCCGCACCGCGATGGCGGTGGCCACCCTGGGCCTGTTGGCGGCCACCGCGGCGATGGCCAGCGGCTGCGTCAACGTGAAGGCGTGGGAGCGCGGCCGCATGGCCAGCCTGGTGATGAGCCGCGGGCCCGACGTCGAAGAGGCGATGATCGAGCGCACCTTCCTGGAGTCCCGGGAGGGCTCCTCGGGCGGGAGCGCGGCGGGGGCGGGCGGCGGCTGCGCCTGCAACTGAGCCTGCGCTATTCCAAGGTCACGGGGTAGGTGAAGGCGGCGAGCGCCTTCGGCAGGCCGGCCTGCGGTCGGCAGGCGCTCCGCAAGACATCCAGCACCGGCAACGGCGCCGCGGCGTAGATCCCGGCCCCGAAGGCCGGGTTGGCCTCCACCACCGCCCAGGAGCCGTCCTCCAGGCGACCCACGTCGATGACCACCGCGGGCGGGACAGGGGCAGCCTGGGCCACCTTCGCCGCGAAGGCCATCGCCTCGACCCGGTCGGGGTCGGCGCCGTCCACCGAGAGCGCGCCGCCCACGCTGTAGCGGCTGCACGCCACCGCGGCCCCGTCGAGGAGGTGTACGCGGTGCTCGGTCGCGAAGCGGACCGGGTCGCTGGCCAACACCGGCTCCTCGGGCGGCAGGTCAGGCCGGGCGAGGAACGGCTCGGGGCCGTCGTAGACCCGGGCCGGGAAGAGCTTGTCGTCGGGTGGCTTCAGGAACACCGGGAAGGCCTCTGACGGCACGTCGCCGAGGCGGATGCAACGCACCCTGCGCCGGGTGGCCCAGGCAGGGAGTCGGGCGAGCCAGTCGTGGTTGGGCTCGAGGAGCACCCGGCCGAGCTGGGCCGCCAGCACCCGGCAGAACAGGGGCTCCCCGTACAGGGCGAGGTCGGGTTCGGGGGTCCAGCCGGCGGGGGCGCGCCAGCCCTCCAGCCGGTGTACCGCCCAGCCCGCGGCCCTGGCGGCCTCGGCGAGGCGGCGGCCGTCCTCGGTGTCGCGCGGGCTGAGGACGAGCTCTGGCATTTCCAGACCGAATCTACACCCGGCCCGTTGGAGGAGGGCATGCTGACCAGCCTGCTGTTCTCCCTCACCCTCGTCGCCTGCCCGCCCCCGGAGGCGGCCCAGCCCCCGCCCGCGGTGCAGGCCGCCCTGACCCCGGCCGAGCGCGGCGAGCAGGTGCGAGATCTGGCCGCCGCCCTCGAGTCGGCGGGGCGCTTCACCGGGTCCCGGGTGGGCTACGGGGCGCCGTCGCCGGTCTACCGCGACTACAAGGCGCTCCTGGCCATCGCAGACGACAGCGACCTCGAGACGCTCCTCAGCCACCCGTCGCCGGTGGTCCGGCTCTACGCAATGCAGGGTCTCTTGCGCCGGGGTCACGACGCGGAGGCGCTCTATGCCCGGCTCAGCGACAAGGCGCAGCGGGTGCGGACCCAGGACGGGTGCATGGCGAGGGAGGCGTCGGTGGACGAGGTGGCCCGGCGGCTGATGAAGCGGCGCTGACGTGGTTGGCAGCGCCGGGTGGGGCGTGGCAGCTTCCCCCGGTGGCGTCGAAGGCGCGATGGGCGGTGGGCCTGCTGGGCGCGGTGGTGCTCGGGTTCGGCGCGTACGTGGCCAAGGAGCGCGCGTACAAGTATCACCCCTACAAGGACGCGCTCTTCTACGCCCTCACCACCAACGACTTCGCCGCCGCCTACGCCACTCCCGCCGATCGCGCGGGGCTGAGGGCCGGTTTCGCGTTCCTCGGCCCGTTGGAGGGCGAGGAGGCAAGGGTGCTTGCGCTCATCGAGTGGCTGGACGCTCACGTGGCCGCGAAGGAGACGTGGTCGGTGCATGCGCCGGTGCTCCTCGAGCAGCGGGCGGGGGCATGCGAGGTGCACGCGCTCGCGGTGGCGGCGTTGGGGGCCTACGGCATCAAGGCCCGCTGGATCTCCGGGGTGCGGGACGCCATCGGCTTCGGCTACCTCGAGGCGTTCGTGGACGGCGGCTGGCGGCTGTATCGCCTGCGGGCCGACGACGCGGCGCGGGTGGTCGGCGCGAGCGCCCTCGAGCTCTACGAGGGGGGCGAGACCGGGGTGGCGGTGCGGGCCTTCTATCCGCAGCCCGACGAGCGCCTCACCTCGTGGACCGGCCCGGTGGAGGTGGGTCTGTTGCCCCTGGCCAACCTCGAGGCCCACCCGGAGCTCCGCCCGCTCTTCGAGGGGCCCACCGGCGTGCCCCTCGAGTACGGGCACTTCAGCCCCTACGACCAGGTCTTCGACTACGACCCCCGGGCGGACGACGCGTGGGTGCGGGAGGGGGTGGTGATGGCGCGGATGCAACAGCTGCAGGCGCGCTTTCGCTACACCCGGCG
The DNA here is from genome assembly GCA_020632995.1 of Deltaproteobacteria bacterium. Taxonomy (GTDB): domain Bacteria; phylum Myxococcota; class Kuafuiibacteriia; order Kuafuiibacteriales; family Kuafuiibacteriaceae; genus JACKEN01. The sequence goes on from JACKEN010000002.1 coordinate 572,013, forward strand.
CCGGGCCCTCGCCGTGGTGATCAACGCGGTGGACCGGGTGCTGGGGTACGGCTTCGAGCCCGGTCGGGTCACGGGCTCGTAGGCCCGTGTCTTTTTGTTTCGTCAGGTCCGCCTGGTCGCCCGCGTAGGGATGTGCAGGTCGGAAGGTCCGACCCAATCACGAGCGCGGGCACCCGCCCGCCTTGAGAGGTCGACATTGACGAAATCGCCAGCAGCTCGCCTGCGCGAGCCACGCATCCCCCTGTGTCTCATCGCCATGGCCGTGGCACCCCTTGCCTGTGATCAGCGCCCGACGGGGGCAGAGGCTCGAGATGCTCTCGTGAGCTCCCTCAGGGTCGAAGGACCTGTTCTGCCGGTCTCGGACGTCCAGGTGTTTCGGGGCACCGCCCAGCCCTGGGAGATGCAAGCCTTCCGTCTCGAGGACCTGGAGCTCCGCGTGAGCTCGGCCGGCGAGGATCGCGCGGTCGAGGTCTGGCGGGGCGCGGTGGTGGAGGGGCCGGTCCTGGTCGACGCGAACGCCCGCGCTCATGCTGAATCACGGTCGCTCCCGGTGGGGTCCGACGTGCTCGCCTCGCTCCCGGTCGAGGGGACGGAGCTCATCGTGGGGCTGCCCTATGAGAGCGCGCTCCCGCCCTCCGGCTACGTACTCGACAACTTCGCGAAGGGCGAGATCACCCTGGACCAGCGCGTCGTCAACACACCTCGTTGGATCGAGGAGACCTCCTTCGGCGCGGTGGTGCGCCTCGACACCGTCGCCTTCAACCGGCTGAGCGGAGTCAAGGTCGGATCCGAGCCCGTCGGTCCCGCCGAGACGCCGCTCCTCCGCTCCTTCGACATGGGTCTCGCGTATGTCGGAGTGACCGACCTCATCCACGTGAAGGGGCGCGGCTGGCAGGTCCTGCGCTTCCATCGCCTGTCACCCGTGGAGCCCACTCGGGAGCCGACGAGCATGGACGAGCTCGCGATGCAGCCCCACCATGAGTTCACGGCCTGCGCCGTCTCCGACGACGCGGTCCTGGCCGGGGCCCATGACATCGGGGCCGAGTTCGCGCCGTTCGACGCGTGCCGCTGAGGAGGACCGAACATGTATCTCGACAAGCACAAGAACACCTTCCTTCTCTCCGGGCTCGTCGCCCTGGGGACCATCGGCCTCACCTCCGAGGCCCACGCCATCGACCCGGGGACCGGCCTGGTGGCGGCCTGCGCGCTGAACGCGGGCGAGACCGCCAACATGTTGAGTCAGGCGATGACCGACTGCAGCGCCACCAGGGGGGGCAAGTCAGCGTGTCAGGTCCTGAGCGGGACGCCCTTCGCCTGCAACACCGCCCACCCGACGAGCCAGGACAACAAGACTTGCACATACAACCAGGTCACCGGGATCCTGACCGGCGTCATCACGCTCCCTGCCGGGTGGAGCATCAACGGGAGCGTCAGCGGGACCATCACCCTCAACTCGTATTGGAAGGACCTGATGCAGTGCAACCTCATCCCCAAGTCGGACGCGAAGGGTGGCCCGGGCACCTACGCGCGGCGCGCGGGGACCGTGGTCGCCATCGCGAAGCTGGAGGCCACGGCCGACTTCACCATGACCACCCCGGCCGGCGGGACGGTCCAGGTCAAGGCCAGCCTCGGCTGCAACGCGACGGCCTCCGACGAGGCCTACTCCACCGGCGCGACCATCGCGTGTGGTGAGCCCAGCGACGGGGAGGACCGCACGCCCGAGCCGCCCCAGCCACCGGGTGGGGAGACGGGTGGGCAGGATGGCCCGGTGACGCCGGGCGGGACGGGCGGCTGACATGGAGCGGGGAAGCAGGTGGTCCACCCTCCTCGGTGCGGGAGGGTTGGCCCTCTTCCTCGGCTCGCCGACGGCGCACGCGCTCACCGGTCCCGACTACCTGGACTGGGCGTGCGGCGGCGGCGGCGTGCAGGACTCGGCGGTAAAGGCCGATCTCCTCACCCTCTGTGGAGGCGTCGAGGGAGTCCGCAAGGCTTGTGGCGTCGAGTCGGGGACGCCATTCGCCTGTTACTCACACCAGGCGAAGGACCCGACGCAGCGCCGATGCAGCGGTGGCAGCGTGACCATCAACGTGACTGGCACGACGGGCGGGTACCTCGGCTGGTCAGTGACGGGCTCCCTGACGGTGTCGGGGAGCGTGGTGGCCGAGAAGACGGTGGCGCGATGTCAGATCTCGCCGTTGGACCCGTCACCGTCGGCTTCGGGTGGGACGTATGTCGTCCTGGCGGGGAAGGCCAAGCTGACGGCCAAGTTCACGGCGGCAGGTACGGGCCACATCAAGTTCCTCGGAGCCAACATCTTCGGGGTGTCGTTCAAGGCAAGCTGCGCCGACGACGTCGAGGCAGACATCTACGAGCTCGACAGCACGACGGGGTGTGGCGAGGCCCAGCCCTGCGCCGAGGGCGAAGACTGTTGGGTGCAGCCCGACGCCGCTCCCCTCGACGTCCCACCCGCCCCTTCGACCGCGCCCTCTCACCGCTGATCGCCTGCCGAAGGGCAACCAAGCCTGCAGGCAAGGGCCGATCACCACGGCCGAGCGTCCAGGGACGCGTCTACGACTGTGGTCGGAACGCGCGCCTGAGCGCGGCCAGGGCGCCGCTCTCGGGGATGACCTGGCTCCCGCGCCAGGTGCGGAGCACCGAGCGGGCCGACAAGTAGGCTTGCACCGGGGGCGAGTCCAGGTGGCGGAGGAGCTCCTCACTCTTCAGGTAGAAGGTGTCGAGGCGGGGGAGGGCGGCGGGATCCTCGTGGTCGCGCAGGGGCCGCAGCTCGGTGGTGACGGTGCCGCGGTAGCGGTCGCGGGCGAAGTCCAGGTTGCGGCGGTCGAAGTACCCGAAGGGGTACGCGAAGTACGAGGGGCGCCGGCCGGTGTGCTGCTCGATGAGCGCGTCGGCGCGCTCGCACTCCGCCTGCATGCCGTCGAGCGAGAGCTTGCGCATGTCGGGGTGGCTGTGGGTGTGGCTCTCGATGAGGACCCCGCCCTCGGCCAGCGTCTCGACCTCGTCCCAGCCCAGCATCGGGAAGCTGGGGATGCTGGAGGGCTGATCCGGCCACGGCTGCACCCGGCCCACCGGCTCGGTGCTCAAGAAGAGGTGGGCGGGCATCCGGTGGGCCTTCAGGGCCGGCAAGGCGTGTTGCACCACGGACCGCATGCCGTCGTCGAAGGTGATGGCGACGCCGTGCGTGAAGCCGGAGGAGAGCAGGGTGTCGAGGTCGACCACGGGCAGGCCGGCCCGGCCCAGGCACTCCAACAGGGCCCAGAAGCGGCCGGGCGGGTAGGAGATCACCGAGCCGGAGTCGTCGATGCTGTGGAAGGTGAGGATCGCCCGCATACCTAGCCCGCCTCCGCCCGGGGCCCATCATGGTGCGCCGCCGAGGCGAGCGCGTCCAGCACCCGGCGCCGGCCCTTCTTCTCGGCCGCCTCACGGATCAGCTGGAAGTAGCGCCCGAGCGAGACCTGCTCCGTCCACCGGGCCTGGAACCCGGCGAGGGCCGCCGCGCCCAGCCGGGCTCGGAGCGCCGCGTCACCCGCCACCGCGGTCAGCGCGCGCTGGAGCGAGGCGGGATCGTGGAACAGGAGCCCGCCCCCGGTCTGGTCGACGATCTCTGGGTAGGGCCCGAGGCGCCGGGCGATGATCGGGGTGGCCTCCTTGAAGGCCTCGAGCACCACCAGGGGGAAGACCTCGTAGCACACCGAAGGGGTCACCAGGGCCAGGGCGTCGCGGTACAGGGGCGGGATCGACTCCGGCGGCCGCTGCCCGAGGAAACGCACCTTGCGCTTGCCCTCGGCCAGGCGCTTCAGCTCCGGCGCGTAGTCGCCGTCGCCCACGATCCACAGCTCGGCCGGGGCGTCGTCGCCGAAGTGGGGGATCACGTCCTGCAGACCTTTGATCTTCTCGAGGCGCCCCACGAACAGGAAGTACGGGGTCTCGTGCACCCGCCGCACCGGGCCCTCGAGGGGCGGGGTGTCGGGCAAGAAGGACGGCACCACCGTCATCGGGGCGGGGAAGCCGAACTCGGCGTGCTTGTCGGCGCTGAACTGGGAGAGGGCGCAGAAGGTGTCCACGTGCTCGGTCATCCGCTCGAGCAGGTTGGATTGACGCCACAGCTGGGGCGGGCGGCGGTGCTTGAGCACGCAGGTCAGGCACTCCCGGCCGGTGCACACCTCGCGCCCGTGCCGCCACAGGATGTGCGACGGGCACACCAGCCAGTGCTCGTGCGCGGTGTAGAGCTTGATCGCGTCGCCGTAGGCGAGCACCCCCGGCCCGCCGACGAGCGAGACGTTGTGGAAGTGGATGACGTCGTAGTCGCCCTCGTCGAGGAGGCGCTTGATGCGGTGCCCGTGCACCACCGGGTGCCCGGCTTGCTGGGTCGCGAGGAGCGACAGGGTGCGGAGCCTGCTCTCGAGCCGGTGCACGGTGAGCCCGGGGGGTTCCACCACCGGCTCGGGCTCCTTGCCGCTCAGCACCCGGTAGGCGTCGGCGTCGTGGATGACGTCCACCTGGTGCCCGCGCCGGAGCAGCGCGTGGGCCAGCCTGCGCACGTAGGTGCCGTCCCCGCCGAAGTTGTACGGCGGGTAGAAGGTCGTCACCATGACGAAGCGCAGGCCCATGGGGCCCAAGTTGTGCGCTGATCCGGGCGGGGTTGCAACTCAGGCGGCGGCGGGGCGGCGCACGAAGAGCCAGCCCGCGAGGGCCGGGGTGAGCACGTAGCTGAAGCCGTGCTCGAAGAAGTGCACGAACACCAGCTGCACCAGGCTCTCGCTCTGGCTCTCGTCCTTGGCCCCGGTGAGCACGGTGCCGATGGCGGTCCACGCCACCATCACCGCGGCGGCCAGCGCGACCAGGAATACGGCCCGGGGCGGCCAGCCGCGGTGCCCGGCCGGCGGCTCCAGCCGGGCCAGGGCGAGGCAGACCCCGAGCCCGAGGGGGAGGGTCACCAGGGCGTGGGTGACCGCCTCCCGGGCCTGGTGGCCCAAGAAGCGCGGCTCGAAGAAGGGCTCGAGGGTGGGGAGGAAGACGAGGCACAGCACCCCCCACGCCACCAGCACCCGGGTGAAAGGCGCCTTGCGGACCGGCCCGGTGTCCCCTCGCCACCAACGGTAGAGGCCCGCCGCCCACCACGCGGTGAGGACAAGGCCCAGGCGCGACAGGAGGTGGTACCGCCAGTGGGAGCCCCACTCGGGCGGCGCGCCGGGGCGGGTGTAGAGCTGGGTGAGGTTGTCCACCAGGCCCTGGGCGCCCACCTTGTGCAGGCTGCCCAGCAGGATGGCGGCGAGGGTCAGGCTCCACGCGGCGAGCAGGCCGTTCCGGGTTCCGGCGGAGACCGGCCGCGGGCCGAAGCCGTGGGCGGCCAACGCGGCGGGGATGGCGGCGGCGAGCACGAGGTCCACCCAGAGCTCTCGAGCCGCGTGGTCATAGTAGAGCAGGGTGTCGAGCAGGGTCTTGTCGCCGGACTCGTGCACGTAGCGCAGCCACGGCCAGGGCGTCCCCTCGGACCAGGCCACCGCGCCGTAGCTGAGGACGAGAAGCATGAGCGGCAGGGCGAACAGGAGCAGGCGCTCCACCGGTCCCATCCCGGCGCGGCTGGGCGTGATCATTCTGGGGCGCGGATAGCAGGCGGGGAGGAGGAGAGTCCAGGTCGGTTGCGGTCGTTCGCGGCCGGCACTACGGTGCCGCGGAATGAAGGACCTGATCCGACGCTGGCACGTGTATGCCGGCCTCATGACCTTCTGGGCCCTGATGGTGTTCGGGGCCGCGGGCATGTACGTGACCTTTCGGGCCGACAAGCGCCTCAAGCCGGAGCCCTCCGCGGTGAAGGAGGCGTTCGAAGTGCCGGCGGGGGCCACCGACCGCCAGGTGGCCGACCTCATGCGGGCGCGCTTCGGGTTCGGGAACACCAAGCCGGTGCCGAACTGGGTGGTGAACCGCAAGCCCGATGGCAGCCTGGTGATCCCGCTGTGGGGACCCAACGGCTGGGTCACCGTGACCTGGCTCGAGAAGGAGAACGCCGCGCTGGTGGCACGAGACCCCTTCTCCACCGGTGAGTACATCAACCAGATGCACAGCGCCTTGCCGGTGGCCAACGGGGCGCCGCTGAAGCTGCTGTGGAGCGTCTACACCGAGCTCGCGATCTTCACGCTCCTCTTCCTCACCTGCTCCGGCGTGTACCTGTGGTTCACCTCGCGGCCCAAGCTGTGGTGGGCCCAGTGGAGCCTCGGGCTCGGCGTGGTCACCATGGTGGCCTTCTTCATCTGGGTGCGCTGACCATGTACGCCAAGATCCGCGACCTCCACCTCTTCTTCGGCCTCCTGGGCTCGGCCTTCCTCCTCATCTACGCGCTGAGCGCGTTCATGATGGGGCACAGCTTCCTGTTCAAGTGGGCGTACCCGAACAAGCCCAAGATGAGCAGCTTCAAGCTCGAGGCCCCGCCCTCGGACCCGAAGGCCCTGGTGGCCGCGCTCCGGGCGCAGGACAACCTGCGCGGCGACCTCTTCGAGGTGAAGACCACCTCCACCGCGGTGAGCTTCTTCGTGGAGCGCCCCGGGAGCCGCTTCGACGTGGCCTACGACGTCATGAGCCACACCGCCACCGTGGCCGCGCGCCAGGGCGGGTTCTGGTACAGCATCGACCGGATGCACCACACCGGCGGCCTCATCCACGACGAGGACAGCCTCAACGCGTGGGGCGTGCTGGTGGCGATCATGTCGGTGATCACCTGGCTCATCGGCCTCACCGGGGTCTACATGTGGTTCAAGCGCCAGAAGGAGCGCAGGGTCGGCGGCATGATCTTCGTCGCCACCTTCGTCTTCACCGGGATCCTGCTGGTGCTCGTGCGCGTCATGTGACGCCTCTCCTCGCCCCCGCAAGCCGCTTCAGGTCACCCAGGAGCGCCCGGTCCACCAGCAGCGCCACGGCTCCACACGCGACGCCCGCCGCGATGCCGCCCAGCCACGGGTTGGGGACGAAGCGCGCGACGCCGAGGCCGGCGGCGACGCCCAGGGCCGGCCTCACCACCACCGACAGGAACGGGATGGCCCCGATCTCGCGCTGGGCGTGGCGCTGGGCCACTCCCCACACCACAAGCGTGGCGCCCACGTTGGTGAGGGCCGCGCCCTCCACGCCCCAGGTGGGGATGAGCGCGCCACCCAGGATCGCGGTGGCCACCGCGCCGATGATCTGGGCGAAGAGCACGTAGCGCTGCTGGCCCGCCGCCACCAGGGACCACCGCGCGTGGCCGGAGACCAGGGTGAGGGGCAGGCCCCAGATCATGATGGCGAGCGGCCGCCCGGCGGCGCGGAAGTCCTCGCCGAAGACAAGGGCGCAGGTGGCCTCGGCGGTGACGGTGAGGCCCAGGGCCACGAGCGTCCCGCCCCAGGCCGACAGGCGCAGGCTGGCCTGCACGGTCTCGAAGTAGGCCTCCTTCGACTCACGCAACAGGCGCGCGAAGGTCGGGAAGAGGTTGAAGTGGTAGACCATGCTGAAGGTGGACAGCGAGACGTAGATCCGGTTGGCGGAGCCGAACCAGGCCAGCTGGGTGGAGGCCCAGAAGGTGGCGATGAGGAAGGTGGGCGTCTGCTGGTTGAAGGCCCAGATCATCTGGCCGAGGCCCACGCTGGAGGCCTCCCGGAACAGGTGCCGCAAGGGCTCCTTCGGCCAGGCCAGGCCGATCGGGATCCTCGCCCGGCGCTGGTGGAAGAGGAAGTACCCCGCCATCACCGCCGCCGCGCCGGCCTCCGCCATCCCTACCCGCAAGACGTCCTGCTCGTGGTGCACGACGAGGAGCACGGTGGCCGCGAACACCGTCATCCGGATGAGCTGGGCGGAGGCCACCACCCGCATCCGCTCCAGGCCCTGAAAGAGCCAGCGCTGGTCGAAGATGAAGAAGAGCAGGCTCAACGAGAAGAGCCCGACGAGCTGCACCGTCTCCCACGGCTGGCCCATCAACAGCGGGGCCACCGTCATCGCCGGCACGCCGATGATCGCGAGGAGGAGCCGGGCGGAGGGGATCCACACCGCGTGCTCCCGCGCCGACTCGGGTGAGCGCGCGGTCTCGCGGGCCCCCATGGTGCCGAGGCCGAAGTCCACCATGAGCGAGAAGAACACCGCGAAGCCGGCGGCCAGCTCCACCGCGCCGTAGCCCTCGGTGCTCAACGTGCGGGCCAGGTAGGCGAAGGCGACGAAGCCCGCCACCTTGCCGAGGCTCTCGCCGCCGGAGAGCAGGACGAAGTCCACCAGGGTCCTGCGGGCCGCGGCCATGCCGCCCTGTTGTGGCAGCCCTGCCGCGGAAGGGCAATGTTCCCCGCGTTGACCCCCACTCCGGATCGGGGCAAGCATCGGCCCGCGCCGCTCCCATGATGGCCTCTCCCCATGCCGACGCCTGGTCCCTGGACCACCGCCCCGGGCTCCGCCGCGCCCTGGTGGCGCTGATCTTCATCCTCGGGGCCCTCCCGAAGCTGATCTACCTCTACAGCCACGGCGCGCTGTGGGGTGACGAGGCGGCGCTCGCGATGAACATCGGGCCGCGGGGGTTCCTCGAGCTGGGGCGGCCCTTCGTCTATCTCCAGGTGTGCCCGTGGGGGGCGATGGCGGGGATCAAGGCGCTGACCCTGATCCTCGGCACCGGCGAGGTGGGCTACCGCGCCTTCCCGACCCTCGCCGCGCTGGTGGCCATCGCCTTCACCTACCCCCTGGGCGCGCGCATCCACAGCCGCGAGGCGGGCCTGGTCGCGATGTTCCTCACCGGCCTCGGCTACTGGCTCACCCACTACTCGGCCGAGCTCAAGCCCTACTCCCTCGACGCGACCGCGGCGGTGATCCTGCTCCTGTTGGCGGCGCGCGCCCTGTCGGCCCCCGATGACAAGCGGGCCTTCATCGGCCTGTTCCTCGGTGGCCTCGTCGCGGCGTGGAGCTCGATCACCAGCCTCTTCGTCCTCGCCGGCGTGGGCACCGCCCTGGCCTTCGACGCATTGAAGGAGCGCCGGGGCATGAAGCGGCTCCTCACCGTCGGCGCGGTCGGGGTGGCCTGGGTGGTGGCCTTCGGGGTGCACTACCAGGCCTACCTGGTGCGGAGCGCGGTCGCCTCCGACAAGAAGGCGGTGGCGTTCTGGAACGACGGGTTCGCGCCGTTCCCCCCCACGTCACTGGCCGAGCTGCGCTGGTACCCCGGCAAGTTCTTCTACGCCTTCGTGGGCCCGGGCGGGCTCGGCCTGCGCTACCTGGCGGGGCTCGTGTTCCTGTACGGCCTGTACCTGCTCTACAAGAAGGGCAAGCTGACCTTCGTGGTGCTCCTGGTGAGCCCGCTCGTCTACGTGCTCCTGGCCTCGATGGTGAAGCGCTACCCCATGCTCGGGCGGCTGGTGCTCTTCATGATCCCGTCCCTGGTGGTGCCCATCGGGGTGGTGGTGGCGGAGGCCCTGGGGCACGCAAAGAAGGCGGTGCGGGTGGCCGCCCTGGCCCTCCCCATCCTCCTCGTGGTGCCGACCCTGGGTCAGACCTGGGCCCGGGTGAAGCCGCAACCCGGCCTGCGCGACATGCGCCACGTGATGCAGCAGATCGCGGCCGGCTACCGGCCGGGCGACGTGATCTACATGGCGGGCGGAGGCTACGCGACGATCTTCGACTTCTACGCCGAGCAATACGGCCTGCCGAAGGTCTACGTGGGGGTCGACAACCTGCGGCACTACGACGAGGACAAGAACTTCCCGCACCTCGTGGAGGTGCCGCCCCTCGTGTTCGGCAAGCCCCGGGTGTGGTTCATGGGCTCGACCATCTGGAGCGAGGCCGACCCCAAGCTGGCGTTCCGCAGCCCCGAGGACCCGGCCGCGTTCCTCTCGCGCTTCTTCGCCAAGCACGGGGGGCGCAAGCTATCTTCCTTCCCCGCCCACGACATGGTGCTGGAGCTGTGGGACATGAGCGCCGCCGTCACCCCGGAGGGCAAGGCGGCGATCGAGAACCCGCGCCCCGAGTAGGCTACCGGGCGCCCGCGCACTTCCAGAACGAGACCTCGGCCAGCTCCGCGCCCTTGTCCCAGGTGAAGCTGGCCGCGCGGGGCACCGCCCGCGCCTTCAGGGTGCGCTGGAGCTTCTCGTCCTCGAGGAAGCGGAGCATGACGGTGGCCATCGCCCACGGCGACTCGGGGTCGAAGTAGAGCCCGGCGTCGCCGATCACCTCGGGGAGGCTGCCGCGGCGGCTCGCGAGCACCGGGATGCCGCAGGCCATCGCCTCGACCGCGGGGAGCCCGAAGCCCTCCCAGAGCGACGGGAACACCAGCGCGGTGGCCGCGTTGAGGAGCGAGACGAGGTCCTCGTCGGAGGTGTAGCCGGTGAAGTGGACGTTGGTCTTGAGCTCCGGCGTATTCTCTACGAACGCCTTGAGCTCCGGCACGTTGTCCCAGAAGCCCTTGCCCGAGGTGTCACCCACGATGGCCACGTGGAGGTCGGCGCGGCGGCTGAGGACGTCGGGGAGCGCCTTCAGCATGCCGAGCAGGTTCTTGTGGGGGTTCATGCCGCCCACGTAGACGAAGAGGGTGGCGTCGGGCGGGATGCCGTAGCGGGCCCGGATCTCGGTGGTGCGGGCCTCGTCGCTCAGCACCTTGAACATCGGGTCGGCGGCCTCGGTGACCACGTCGATGCGGCCGCGCGGGATGCGGAGGATCATCTCGAGGTCCCGGGCCGAGGCCTCGGACACCGTCATCGCGCGGGTGGTCTGCAGGCGGGCGAGCGCGGTCTTGGCCTGCCAGAGGCGGTGGTTGAGCTTGGTGGGGAAGAGCAGGTCCGGGAACCGCTCGGCCGTGGTGTCGTGGTAGCAGATGACCCGCGGCACCCGGGTGAGGATGGGGAAGTAGGAATACACCGCGGGGAAGTAGAAGACGTCGAACTTCGCTCGGCTCACCGCGATCCCCAGCCGCACGAGGTAGTCGGGGGAGCGGGAGCTCTTGCCCACCGCAGACTCGTTCAGGTTTCGCCGGGTGGACGCGGTCAAGACCTCGACCCCGGGCGGGAGGTCGTCGGTGGGATCCTGGTCGAAGACCAGGGTGTAGCGGATGCCGCTGTCCCGCGCCGCGAGGGCCCGGACGAGCTCCCGGGTGAAGCGCCCGAAGCCCCGGTCGTTCCGCCAGGTGGTGGCATCGATGCCGACATGGAGGGGGCGGGGCATGTTCCGACCTGTCTCTCCTGCCCCTGGAAGCGATGTCAAGGCGCGGCGCGCAAACCCGGTCCGGACGCAAGCGGACCTGCTTGGAGCGAGGCGGCAGGGGATCCGCGGACCCACACCGGCTCAGCCCGAGACCCGCTCGGGCCCCGGGCGACGATCCGTCCCGCTCCGCTCCGCCCGCGGCGCGTGAACACTGGGCGGGTCGGGGTCGAGTAGGGTACTACAGCGGCATGGGTTCACGCCGGGTCTCTCTCATCGCGGGCGCCGCCCTCCTGGCCGCGGCGTGCGCCCCCGAGGCGCCCGCGCGGCTTCCGGTGGCCCCCGATCACCACGCGTCCACCTCCGCCATCGTGAACGGGGATCTGGAGGCAGGCCATCCTGCGGTCGGAGCGCTCGTGAGCTGGCTGCCGGAGCGCGACCCCACCGGGGCCTTCTGCACCGGCACCCTCATCGACCCGCGCTGGGTGCTCACCGCCGCCCACTGCCTGGCCGGCGCGGCCAGCCACCTGCCGAGCAGCGTGCCGCCCTCGGACACCGGCTACGTCCACTTCTTCATCGGCACCGAGACCAGCAGCCCGGCCGCGGCCCGCCTCGTGCCGGCCAGCCGGCTGATCATCCACCCCCTCTACACCTCCCCCGGCGGCGATCGGCCCTACGACGTGGCCCTCATGGAGCTGGCCGAGCCGGTGACCGACGTGGAGCCGGTGCCGATCTTCCGCGGCCCGCTCGAGGAGCGCCTCGGCACCGACCTGCTCTACGTGGGCTTCGGCGCGACCAGCTCGGACGGCGACGGCTCGGGCACGAAGCGCTCGACCACCCTGCGGCTCCTGTCGACCACCAAGGTCATCTACGTGAGCCAGCAGATCGGGGGCGGGGTGTGCTTCGGCGACTCCGGCGGGCCGGCCCTGATGGACGTGGACGGGCACCTCGAGACGGTGGGGGTCAACAGCACCGTGTTCGGCGACCCGTCTTGCGAGGAGTACTCCACCCAGATGCGCGTCGACGCCTTCCAGACGTGGATCGACACCGTGATGGGCGTGAACCAGGGCTGCCTGGATGACGCGACCCTCTGCGAGTGCGACGGCGTCTGTGGGGCGGACGGGGTGTGTGACAACGCGGCCTGCGGTTGGGCGACCTGCGGCGAGATCACCACCTGCATCCGCTTCTGCCTGACCTCGGAGTGCGTGGTGCGGTGCTTCCTCGGCGCCTCGGCCGAGGCCAACTACCTGTACAACGAGCTGGCCGACTGCGCCCAGACCAACTGCGAGGGCGAAGGCCAGGCCTGCCTCGAGAGCGAGTGCCGGCGGGAGCTGACCGCCTGCGAGGTGGGGCTCGGTGAGGTCACCGGCGAGGCGGGCTGCGACGCGCTCTTCCGCTGCGAGCGCGCCTGCCCGACCGACGACCTGGCCTGCCAGGACGCCTGCTACTTCCAGGGCACCCTCGACGCGCAGGCGGAGCTGGACAGCATCAGCAGCTGCGCCGCCGCGGCCTGTGAGACCTCCTCGGACCCCGAGGCCTGCGTGGCCTCGGCGTGCCGGGCGCCGCTCGTCCGCTGCCTCCCCGACGAGGACTGCCGCCTGGTGGGCGGCTCCTGCCCCGAAGGGCAGGCCTGCTTGCCGGAGGCCTGGGCTGCCACGTACTGCCTGCCCACCGAGGGCCTCGCGGTCGGGGCGGCGTGCACCCCGGGGGCCGCCGCCTGCGTGGACGGGGCGCTGTGCGTGGACGAGGGGGCGGGCGGGCTCTGCCGAGAGGTCTGCACCCAGGCCTCCGACTGCGAGGACCAGTTCGGGCCCTGTGAGGCGTCCACCGCCACCGGGCTGCCATTCTCGGTCGGCCTGTGCAGCCTGACCTGCCCCGACGCGGATGGGGACGGGTCGTGCGACGCGGACGACTGCGCGCCCTGGGACCCCGAGATCCACCCGGGGGCGGAGGAGGTCTGTGACGCCCTCCAGGTCGACGAGGACTGCGACGGGGACCGCAACGAGGGTTGCACCACCCCGGTCACCCGCGTCCCCGACGACGGCGGCTGCACCTGTCTGCGGCCCCGCGACGAGGTGCCCTGGGGCTGGGCGGTCCTCGGGCTTGGCGTGTTGGCGTTCTCGCGCCGCCGTCGGCTGGGCGCGGCCGCCCTCGCCTTGCTCCTCGTCGCCTGCGGGGGCGAGGGGACCGCGCCGCTCACCGACGCAGGGGTGGACGCGGGCTTCGCGGACGCGACGCCGCCCCCGCCACCCACCGTGTTCGACATCCAGCAGGGGGCGGTGGCGCCCGGGACCACGGTGACCCTCGAGGGGGTGACGGTCAGCTCGCCGTCGAGCGTGGCGGGCTTCTTCATCAGCGATGGCACCGCGGAGGCCTTCAGCGGGCTGTGGGTGCAGCTCCAGTTGACGTCCAGCACCGCGCTCGATCTCACCGAGGGGCAGGGGGTCATCATCACCGGCGAGGTCGCGGAGCGGGCCTTCGACCCCGAGGCACCCGACGACGCGGTACACACCCGCACCGAGCTGGTGGTGACCTCGGCCGATGACGTGGTCGCGGCCGAGGGCCCGGCCCTGCCGGAGCCGGTGGCCCTGACCGCCCTCGCTCTCGCCCTGCCCGACGTGGCGGAGCTCTACGAGGGGGTGGTGGTGACGCTGCCGGCGTCGGAGGTCACCGGCCGCGACCTCGAGGCCGAGGACCTCGAGGTGGACGGCCTGGTCCGGGTGCACGGCCTCTTCGTCGACCTCGACTTCGGGTGGCTCGAGCCGGGGACCCGCTTCGACCGGGTGACGGGCCCCTTGCACTTCGACGGCGTCGGCTACGCGGTGCTCCCGCGGGGCACGATGGATCTGCCGCTGTCGGCCCCCGAGCTGCAAGGCTGCTTGCCGGTCGACGGCTACACCCTCTGCCTCACCGCTCGCACCTGGACCTTCGCCCGCGCGCACTGCGCCCGGCAGGGGGGCCGGCTGGTGATCCTCGAGACGCCGGAGGAGAACGACGCGGTGAGCGCGATGGTCCGAACGTGGACCGATCGCCCGTTCTGGATCGGGCTCAGCGACCGCGAGGAGGAGGGGGTCTGGCGTTGGAACGACGGCAGCGAGCCGGCCTATTCGGCCTGGGCGCCGAACGAGCCCAACGACTACGCCAGCGCGGAGGACTGCGGGCACAGCAACTTCGGTGACGTGGCGCGCTGGAACGACGCGAACTGCGGGAGCCGCGGGCCCTACGTGTGCGAGTTCCCGGGGGAAGGTCCGCGGTGCTCAGGGAATGCGGATTGCGAGAGCGCCGACGGGAGGTGCGTCGACGGGAGCTGTCGGCCTCCGCCCTGATCACGGGTCGACCTCCGCGCCAACCTGTGGAAGAAGCGGGGCATGCGTGCGTGGATGTTGGCCCTGGTGGCCGGAGCTGGACTGGGGACAGCGGCGTGTCAGCCCTCCTACGCGGACGCGTGCTACGGCGTCTGCAAGAAGAGTGGCGAGTGTCAGCTGGACAGGGACCTGACCAAGTCGGAGCAGCTCACGTGCCGCGCCGAGTGTGAGTCGGAGGCCGAGTCCGTGGACGAGGCCCTCGCTGACGGGACGGTGACCGAGGCGTGCTATGACGCGGCGGTGGACCTCCTGGGGTGTGCCAAGGGGCTCAGCTGCACGCTGCTGCTTGGGTCCGAGGTGCCGGACGAGTGCAAGGACGAGCTGGAGCGGCGGAACGAGGAGTGCCCGGAAGCGGGCGGTTAAGGGTAAACGCGGAGCTTTACCGCGGGCGGTCCATCTGACAAACACGGGGCCTCCATGAGCGCCCACAGCGTCCCCTCAGACATCGAGATCGCCCAGGCCGCGAAGATGCGGCCGATCGCCGACGTGGCCCAGGACCTGGGGCTCGAGGCGGAAGAGATCCTCCCCTACGGGCGCCACAAGGCAAAGATCACCCGCGAGGCGATCGACAAGCGCAGCGCCAAGGGGCGCCTGGTGCTGGTCACCGGCATCAACCCCACGCCGGCCGGCGAAGGCAAGTCGACTTGCGTCATCGGGCTGGGCCAGGCGATGCGGCGGCTGGGCCAGAACAGCCTGGTGTGCATCCGCGAGCCTTCCCTGGGCCCGGTGTTCGGGGTGAAGGGCGGGGCGGCGGGCGGCGGCTACTCGCAGGTGGTCCCGATGGACGAGATCAACCTGCACTTCACCGGCGACTTCCACGCCATCGCGTCGGCCCACAACCTCCTGTCGGCGATGCTCGACAACCACATCCACCACGGCAACGCGCTGGGCATCGATCAGCGCCGGATCACCTGGCCCCGCACCATGGACATGAACGATCGGGCGCTGCGCTCGATCGTGGTGGGCCTGGGCGGGATGAACGGGGGCCCGAGCCGCGAGGACAGCTTCGTCATCGTGCCCGGCAGCGAGATCATGGCCATCCTCTGCCTCGCCACCGACCTGCAGGACCTCGAGCGGCGCCTGGGCGAGATCGTGGTCGCCTACACCCGCACCCGGGAGCCCATCCGCGCGCGCGACCTGAAGGCCAACGGGGCGATGACCCTGCTGTTGAAGGACGCCTTGCTCCCGAACCTCGTGCAGGACCTCGAGGGCGGGCCGGTGCTCGTGCACGGCGGCCCCTTCGGCAACATCGCCCACGGCTGCAACTCCATCGTCGCCACTCAGCTCGGGCTCTCGCTCGCCGACATCGTGCTCACCGAGGCTGGCTTCGGGGCGGACCTCGGGGCGGAGAAGTTCTTCGACATCAAGTGCCGCGCGGGCGGCCTGAAGCCCGAGGTCGCGGTGGTGGTCGGCACCATCCGCGCCCTGAAGATGCACGGCGGGGTGGCCAAGGACGCGCTCGGCACTCCGGACGTGGAGGCCCTGAAGCGGGGGATGGCCAACCTCGAGCAGCACGTGAAGAACGTGCAGAAGTTCGGGGTGCCGGCGGTGGTGGCGCTGAACCGCTTCGTCACCGACTCCGACGAGGAGCTGCAGGTGGTGATGGAGGCGGCCCGCTCCTGGGGCGCGCGGGTGGCCCTCACCGAGGTGTGGGAGAAGGGCGGTGAGGGCGGCGAGGCCCTGGCTCGCGAGGTGCTGGCCGCGCTCGAAGAGGGCAAGGCCGCTTTCAAGCCGCTCTACGACACCGAGCAGCCGATCAAGGCGAAGGTCGAGGCGATCGCCAAGGAGATCTACGGCGCGGACGGGGTGGACTTCGCCCCCGCGGCGCTGAAGGCGTTCCAGCAGATCGAGGCCATGGGCTACGGGAATACGCCGATCTGCATGGCCAAGACCCAGTACTCGTTCTCGGACGACCCGGCGCTGCTGGGCCGGCCCACCGGGTTTCGCATCACGGTGCGCGACGCGTACCTGTCGGCGGGCGCGGGCTTCGTGGTGGCCCTGGCCGGGAGCATCATGACCATGCCCGGGCTGTCCAAGAAGCCGGCGGCCGAGGGGATCCGGGTACTGCCGGACGGCACCATCGAGGGCCTGTTCTAGGGCGTGCCGGTCTGGTAGAGCCTCCGCGCCCTGGTTGGGCGATGGCAGGCTCCATGTCGAACCTCAAGCTCATGCACGCCAAGCTGCACCGGTTCACCGTGACCGGTGCAAACCTGGACTACGTCGGTAGCATCACCGTGGACTCCGCGTTGATGGAGGCGGTGGGCATGCTTCCCTTCGAGGAAGTGGACGTCATCAACCTCGACAACGGCAACCGCTGGTCGACGTACCTGCTGCCTGGCCCCGCAGGCTCCGGGGTGATCACGCCGAACGGCGGCGGGGCGCTCCTGGCCGCGCCCGGACACCTGCTGATCATCTACGCGTATGCGCTCGAGCTGCGCGAGACGGTGATGGCGCGGGGGCACGAGGCGCGGGTGGCGATCGGAGGCGCAGGGAACACGATCTCCGAGCTCCGGATCCAGCGGCTGGTCCCTCGGGACGGCGGCGTAGACTTCGACCCGGGCGTCGCCGAGGACGCGACCGCACCCTCCGACGCGACGCAGGCCCACTTTCGGGGCGGTCGATGATCGGCGTCCCCAGGGCGCTGGTGGTGCGTGTCAGCCCCGCCGGTGCTCTGTCGGGGCAGGATGTCGATCAGATCTGGGGGCTCATGTCCCGCAGCGTGAAGCGGGCTCGGCCGGAGTTCGAGGCGCGGCTGGCGAGCTGCGACCAGGTGTACCTGCTCCACGAGCGAGCCTCCGGAGATCTGGCGGGCTTCATGGCGCTGCACGAGGTGCGTGACCCGGTCGGGACGCTGCTGCATGCCCAGTGGGTCTTCATGGCGCCTCGGTGGCGGGGCGGTCTGGGGTTCCAGATGATCGGCGCGCGACTCTTCCTGCGCGCGCTGGCCCGAGGCAAGCCGGTCTGGCTGCTGTTCTCTGCCGCGACCATCAACAGCTTCATGATGATAGCGGGTGTCGTGCCCAAGCTCTGGCTCGCGTCGCAATCCGACCTGCCGAGTGATCTGCGCGGGCTCATCGATCGTGGGATGCAGCGGGTGGCGGGGGACGCCTGGGATCCGGCGGCAGGGGTGATCCGCGGGCGCGGTCGGTGGAGCTATGCGGAGGGTGTGGTGGCCCCGGGGACGGCAGACCTCTCACCCCTGGTTCGCCGCTTCGTCGAGGCCAACCCCGGGCAGGCAGACGGGGACGCGCTCGTCTGCCTCGTACCCCTGACCATGAAGAACTGGTTGGTGGGCATCACGAGGCTGGTGCGTCGGGCGCGCCGGCGAGCAGCTGCTCGGTGATGGCGCGAAAGTCGCCTTGCGTCTCGAGGGTGCCCCAGATCGACGCGAGCCCGAAGAGGTTGCGGACCACGAACATCACCCCCTCGCGCTCGAGCCCGAGCCGGGCCCGGCGGGTGATCACCTTGCCGGCCAGCTTCAGCTTCGCGTCGGTGACCTCCTTGGCCAGGGCTCGGGCCGCCTCGCGGGTGAAGCGGTAGGGCTGCGGGGCCAGGATCGGCGCGAGCACCTGGCGGGTGATGTCCACCACCACCCGCCGCGTGGTGTCGTCCACCTCGCTGATGCCGAGGGCCTTCTCGGTGGGACCCATGAGGTCGCGACCCTCGAGCGCGGCGCAGATGAGGTCGGCCAGGTCCGCTTGGGCCTGGGGCTCGACCGGCTGCACGCACCCGAAGTCCAGGACGCCCAGGCGCCGCTCGGGCCCGCACTCGAACAGGAGGTTCCCGGGGTGCGGATCCGCGTGAAAGAGGCCTTGCTCCAGCAGTGTGCCGAACGCCATGCGGAACAGGGCCTGCCCGGCGCGATCCCGCGCGGCCTGTGGTGCCCCGGGGAGGAAGCGCTCGATGGGCGCGCCGTCGAGGAACACCGTGGTCAACACGCGTTGCGTGGAGCGGGCGTCGATGACCTCGGGGATGAGGAGATCGGGGTCCGCGCGGTAGATCTCGGCGAAGCGGCGCTGGTAGCTCGCCTCTTGCAGGTAGTCCGACTCCTCGTGGAGGCGGGCCTTGAAGTCCTCCACCATCGCCGCGGTGTCGATGCCGGGCATCACCGCGTGGACCAGCCCCATGATGCCGTCCAGGTTGGCGAGGTCGCTGTCGACCGCCTCCTTGATGCCGGGGTACTGCACCTTCACGCACACCTCGCGCCCCTCGAAGCGAGCCCGATAGACCTGCCCGATCGACGCCGAGGCGATCGGCTCTGGGTCGAAGCGCTCGAAGGCCTGCTCCGGCCGAGCCCCCAGCTCGTCGGTGAGGATCTGCAGGCAGGCCGCGCTGTCCACCGGGGCCGCGCGCACCCGGAGCGTCCCCAGCACCTCCTGATAGGTGGCGCGGTACTCCTCCGGCAGGACGCCCTCCATGTACGAGAGGATCTGCCCGATCTTCATGGGCAGGCCCTTCATCGCCCCCAGCTCCTTCGCGAGCGTCTCCGCCACCGCGCGGTGTGCGGCGGCGGGATCCCGCGCGACCAGCCGCTGGGCCTGGCGCACCGCGAGCTCGGCCCCCAGCTTCGAGAGGTTGAGGGCCCGCCGGAAGCGGCCCCTGGCGAAGGCGTCGGACGTAGCCATCGCGACTCTCAGCCCACCAGGCGTGCGCGCGCGGCCAGGTACTCTTCGCGAATGCGGGCCACGCGCTCGCCCGTGGGTACCACCTGGGTCACCGCGCCGATCCCCTGGCCGCTGCCCCAGATGTCCTTCCACGCCTTGGCGCCGTCGGCGCGGCCGAAGTCCACGTGGCTCACCTCGACCTCGGCGAGGGCGTCGGGGTCGAGGCCCGCGCGCACCAGCGACGGCTTGAGGTAGTTGCCCTTCACGCCACTGAAGCGGTCCGAGTAGATGATGTCGTCGGCGTTGGAGTCGACGATCATCTGCTTGTACTCAGGCGGGGCGTTGGCCTCTTCGGTCGCGATGAAGGCGGAGCCCACGTACGCGAGGTCGGCGCCCATGGCCTGGGCAGCCAGCACAGCTCCGCCGGTGGCGATGCAGCCCGACAGCAGGATGGGGCCCTCGAACCAGGCCCGGGTCTCCTGCACGAGGGCGAAGGGCGACGTGGTGCCGGCGTGGCCGCCCGCCCCCGCGGCGACGAGGATGAGGCCGTCGGCCCCCTTGTCGATCGCCTTGTGCGCGAAGGTCTGGTTGATCACGTCGTGCAGCACGATGCCGCCGTAGCTGTGGGCGGCCTCGTAGACGTCGGTCCGCGCGCCGAGCGACGTGATCATGATCGGGACCTGGTGCTCGACGCAGGTCCGCAAGTCCTCTTCCAGTCGGGTGTTGGAGCGGTGCAAGATCTGGTTCACCGCGAACGGAGCGCTCTTCTGCTCCGGATGCGCCGCGTCATGGGCCGCGAGCTCCGCCTTGATGCGCCGGATCCACTCCCCGAGCTGCGACGCGGGGCGCGCGTTGAGGGCGGGGAAGGAGCCCACGATGCCCGCCTTGCACTGGGCGATGACGAGGTCGGGGGTCGAGACGATGAACATCGGCGCGCCCACCACGGGCACGGAGAGGTCTTGCAGGATCTTGGGCAGGGCCATGGTTGGCCCGGAGGGTGCGGCGCCTGCACCGCGCGGGCAAGCCCCGAAGCGCGCCGCTTCAGGCCTCCGGAGGGCTCGCCGGAGGTGGGGCCCCGAATTGGCGAATAACCGGGGCGCCGTGTTTGCACTCACCGGGCACCACCCCACCTCGAGGCCGGGACCTCGACACGAGGAGAACGACGAAATGACTACGACCAGGACCCTTCTCGCCTCGCTCGCGCTGGCCGCTCTCGCGGCCTGCGGTGGCGAGGCTCCGACCGAGGACATGGCCCCCCCAACCGTGGCGCAGCAGGCGCATGCGGCGAGCGCGAGGTATCCGACCTATCGGGGCCCGCTGGAGCTGAAGCTCGACGACATGATCACCGCTGCCGAGCTCGACCGCACGCCGGGCGGCTACTCCCTCGAAGTCCCTGGCGTAGGCAAGGTCATCCTCGACAACGAGGATCCGCGCGTGACCAGCGGCTGCTACATGCACCGCCCGTCCCTGATTCAGGAGATTGCTGCGAACCCGCCGAGCGCCGCGGGCCCCACGTGGGTCAACTTGACGATCTGGGGCTGTTCTTGGGGCATATGCTGCCTGCCTCCAAGCAACGGCGCTTGCTACAAGATGGTGCGATTCGCTGCGCCATGATCGTGTGCTGTCGAGCATCCTGCGCACCAAAGCAGCTCAGGCCTCGCGCGGGGCGCACCGGAGCACGAGCGCGCTCCTGGGCAGGATCCGGCAGGCGAGGGCGTAGCCGGCGGCCTGCTCGGCTTCCGAGATGTGCCGCCGGCTCATCGGCAGCGTCTCGAACACCCCCTCGAGCACCAGGACCCGGCACACCCCGCAGCCGCCGCCGCGGCAGCCCACCGGGATCTCGGCCAGGCCGCGGGCGCTCATCGCCGCGAGCACGTGTTGGCCCTCCCGCACCTCGAACTCGGTGCGCGCCCCGTCGGCGCCCTCCACCGTGCAGCGGTAGCGGGTGATCACGGTGGCGCTCATCACCCGGCCCGCCGCCGCGCCTCGATCTCGGCCCGACGGAGGACGCTGGCCGGGGTCCCGCCGATGCCCCACCGCTCGGGGGGCACGGTCTGGATCTCGACCCGGACCCGCGCGGGGTCGCCGCCGAGGTGCCGGGCGACGCAGGCGCTGAGCTCCTGGATCGCGGCGTCGGCCTGGCTCTGGGGCCGCCCCTCCATCATCACGAGCCTGATCAGCGGGATCTCGAGCTCGCCCCGCGGACCCCGGGCGAGCGCCTCATCCGCAGGCTCGCCTGCGATGGCGTAGAGCTCCGGGTCGATCTCCTGGATCCAGACCTGGAGCCGCTCGACCGGCGACTCCATGATCCGGGCGTAGGTGGCGGAGAACTCGCGCAAGAGCGCCTTCAACGTGGGGCGCGGGTGACCGGTGAGGACGTGGATGGTGGCGAGGGGCATCGGGTGTCTCCTTGTCGAGGCCGCGGCCTCAGGGCAGCCCTCGGCGGCGGCCCGCGTCGAGCATGAGGGTGGAGCCAGTCATCGAGGTCGCTTCGGGGGCGAGCAGCACCGTGACCGCCCAGGCGACCTGGGCGGGTGTCGTCATCGCCCCCACCGACGACTCCGCGCGCATCTCGTCCAGCACCGCCTCGGCGGTGGTGCCTGCGAGGGCCGCGCGATCCTCGGCCACCCGGCGCAGCCGAGGGGTGTCGGCGGGGCCCGGCGCGATGGTGTGCGCGGTGATCCCGCGCGGGCCGTAGGCGAGGCTGAGCTGGCGCACCGCGCTGATCAACGCGGCGTTGGCGACCCCCGCCGCGGCGGCGTAGGGGGAGGGCTCGAGGCCGTAGTGCCCGGCGATGGCCACGAGCCGGGCGCCGGAGGCGAGGTGCGGGTCGGCCGCGCGCACCACGCGCAAGAGGCCACCCACCTTGATGTCGACCGAGGTGATGATCGCCTCGGTGGAGGCGTCGAGGATCCCGCCCGCGACCACCACCCCCGGCCCGTGGACCACCGCCCGGACCAGCTGCCCGCGCCGGGAGAGGGCGCGGCCGAGGTCCTGGATCGCGGCGTCCGCGCTGATGTCGGTGGCGCAGGCCTCGACCCGGCCGCGGTGTTGGTCGACCAGGCCCGCGAGCTTGGCCGCGTCGCGGGCCACCGCGAGCACGTCGAGGCCCGCGGCGACCAGGCGATCGACGATCACCTGGCCGAAGGCGCCCGAGGCGCCGACCACCACCGCGAGCTCGCGGTCGTTCATCCGCGCGCCTCCGCCGCGAGCGACGAGGCGGCGTCCTCGAAGCGCCCCTGCGCCTTGGCCATGGTCATGGCGAGGTCCTCGATCATGTCCTCCTGGCCCGCGATCATCTTCTTCTTGCCGAGCTCCACCAGCAGATCGCGGGCGTCGATGCCGTAGCGCGCGGCGGCGCGCTTCGCGAAGAGCAGGAACGTCGAGTAGCAGCCCGCGTAGCCGATGGTGAGCGACTCGCGGTCGACCCGCACCGCGTGGTCCATCATCGGCACCACGACGTCCTCGGCCACGTCCATGATCTTGAACAGGTCGACCCCGGTCTCGATCCCCATTCGGTTGGCCACCGCCACGAAGACCTCGAGCGGGGTGTTGCCCGCGCCCGCGCCGAGCCCCGCCACCGAGGCGTCGATCCGGTTCGCGCCCGCCTCCACCGCGGCGATGGAGTTGGCGATCCCCATGCCCAGGTTGTGGTGGCCGTGGAAGCCGAGCTCGGTCTCGGGCTTCAGGTTCTCGCGGAGGATCCTGATGCGCGCGGTGACCCCGTCGGGGAGCAGGTAGCCGGCGGAGTCGGTCACGTAGATGGTGCCCGCGCCCGCCGCCTCCATGATCCTGGCCTGCTCGAGGATGCCCTCGGGCGAGTTCAGGTGGGCCATCATCAGAAAGCCGGTGGTGTCCATGCCCAGCTCCCGCGCGAACGCGATGTGCTGGGGCGACACGTTGGCCTCGGTGCAGTGGGTGGCCACGTGCACGCTGCGCGCGCCCGCGTCGTAGGCCTCCTTCAGCTCCTGCATCGTGCCCAGCCCGGGCACGAGGAGGACCGAGATCCTGGCCCGCTTCAGCACCCCCGCCACCGCCGCGATGTACTCGGCGTTGGTGTGCTTGCTGAAGCCGTAGTTGCGCGAGGAGCCGCCGAGCCCGTCGCCGTGGGTGACCTGCATCAGCTCGACGCCCGCGTCGTCCATCGCGGACGCCAGCCGGGTCATCTCCTCGAGCGTGAACTGGTGGCGACGTGCGTGCATGCCGTCCCGCAAGCACATGTCGTGCAAGAGGACCTTCCGGCCGGCCAGCGGCCCCTTGGGATCGACGACTGCGCTCATGACGCCACCTCCACCCGCGCGAGCATGCCCGCCGCGATCACGTCCGCGGTGCGCGCCGCTGCCGCGGTCATGATGTCGAGGTTGCCCGCGTAGGGCGGGAAGTAGTCGCCCTTGCCCGCGACCTCGAGGAAGATCGAGACGAAGTCCCCGTCGTAGGCGGGGCCGTTCACCAGCCGGTAGCCCGGCACGTACTTCTGCACCTCGGTGACCATCTTCAGGACCGAGGCGTCGATGGCGGCGCGGTCCGGCTCGCCCTCCACCTGACAGTGCACGGTGTTCCGCATGATGAGGGGCGGCTCCGCCGGGTTCACGATGGCCACCGCCTTGCCCTTCTTGGCCCCCGCCACCTTCTCGAGTGCCTGGGAGGTGGTGTAGACGAACTCGTCAAGGTTCTTGCGGGTGCCCATGCCCACCGACTTGCTCGCGAGGCTGGCGATGATCTCCGCGTAGGCCACCGGCTGGACCTTCGAGACCGCGGCCACCATGGGGATGGTGGCCTGCCCGGCGCACGAGATCATGTTCACGTTCTTGGCCCCGAGCGCGGTCTGCTCGGCCAGGTTCACCGGCGGCACGCACAGCGGCCCGATCGCGGCGGGGGTGAGGTCGATGACGGTGACCCCGTAGTCGGTGAGGAGCCGGTTGTGCTCGGGGTGCGCGTAGGCGCTGGTGGCGTCGAACGCGATCTTGATCCCGTCCGCCTGGATGTGGGGGAGGAGGGCCCGGACGCCCTCGTGGGTCGTCTTCAGGCCCATCTCCTTGGCCCGGGCGAGCCCGTCGGACTCCGGATCGATGCCCACCATCCACACCGGCTCGAGGTGCTCGGTGCGGCGGAGCTTGTAGATGAGGTCGGTCCCGATGTTGCCGGAGCCGATGAGCGCACAGGCGATCTTTGCCACTGTCGGTTACTCCTCTCAGGCGAAGCGCACGTCGACGACGCCGAGGCTCTGGAAGCGCGCCGAGACGTGGTCCCCGGGCGCCACCGGGAAGGCGGCGGTGATGCCGCCGCTGAGGATGATCATGCCGCGCCGGAGCTGCTGCCCCAGTCGGCCGACGAGGTTCGCGGTCAGCGCCACCGCCGCCGCGGGGTCGCCCATCACCGCGGCGCTCGCCCCGGTGGTCAACAGCTCCCCGTTCTTCACCATCGCGAGGCCGAGGGTGGTGCGGTCGACCGTCTCGAGGCGCGTGGGGTTGCCGCCCACCACGAAGCGCGCGGACGAGCTGTTGTCGGCGATGACGCTCGGCAGGTCGAACTTGAAGGCCTCGTAGCGCGAGTCGATGATCTCGATCGCGGGCACCACGTAGGCGGTGGCGGCGAGGACGTCCTCGACCGTGCAGCCCTTGGCCGGCAGATCCGCCCCGAGCACGAACGCCACCTCACACTCCACCCGCGGGTGGACCATGGTCGAGGTCTCGACCACCGTGCCCTCGGGCACCGCCATCCGGTCGGTGAGGAACCCCACCGAGGGCTCGCTCACCCCCATCTGGCG
Source organism: Deltaproteobacteria bacterium (assembly GCA_020632995.1). Taxonomy (GTDB): domain Bacteria; phylum Myxococcota; class Kuafuiibacteriia; order Kuafuiibacteriales; family Kuafuiibacteriaceae; genus JACKEN01. The sequence goes on from JACKEN010000002.1 coordinate 596,897, forward strand.
CATCTTGGCCTGCGAGGTGAGCCCCGCCTTCCAGCCCACGAGCCGGTGGCCGGCCTCGAGGTAGCGCCTCTGCAACGCGACCTGCACCCGGTACCCGTCCTCGACCGAGAGGTCGGGGTGCTCGTTCGTGAGCTTGGGGATGGCCTGCGCGTCGAGCTGCGCCTTGTGGACGTGCGCGGCGAGCCGGGCGACGTCGGCGTCCGAGACGGTCATTGGGCGCTCCCGTTGGTGAAGGTGACCGAGCAGGCCCCGAGGCCCCCGATGATGCACTCGAGGGTCTGGCCCGCCGTCACCGGCAAGAGGATGGACTGGGAACCGGACAGGATGACCTCGCCCTTCCGGAAGGGGAGGCCGAGCTCGCCCAGGGTGTTGGCGAGCCACGCGACCGCGTTGGCCGGCCCGCTCTGCACCGCCGCGCCGGCCCCGGTGGTCACCACCTCGCCGTCGACCTTCACCACGGTGCCGGCGAGGTTGAGGTCCACGTCGAGCGGGCTCGCCTTGGCCTCACCGATCACGTACATACCGCAAGACGCGTTGTCGGCGACGGTGTCGACGATCTTGATGTCCCAGCCCTGGATCCGCGAGTCGACGAGCTCGATGCACGGGGCCACCCACGCGGTGGCGTTGATGACGTCCACCGCGGTGATGCCCGGGCCCACGAGGTCCTCTCCGAGGACGAAGGCCAGCTCCGCCTCGGCCTTGGGCTGGATCATCTTCGAGACGTCCAGGGTGCCGCCGTCCGGCACCACCATGCCCGAGGTGAGCTGCCCGAAGTCGGGCTGGCGCACCTCGAGGAGGTCCTGCACCGCCTTCGAGGTCACGCCGATCTTCTTGCCGACGATCGTCTCGCCCGCGGCGAGGCGGCGCTCCACGAAGCCCTGTTGGATGCGGTAGGCGTGGTCGAGGGTCAGCTCGGCCCGGTTGCGCAGCGGCGCGATCGTGCGCTGCTGCTGCCACGCGGCGAACAGCTCCTCGGACAGCGCGTTCAGGAGCTCGGGGGTCACAGGCGCAGACATATGTTCTTCGACTCCGTGTAGAACTCGAGGGAGTGCACGCCGCCCTCGCGGCCGATCCCGGACTGCTTGGCCCCGCCGAAGGCGGTGCGCAGATCGCGGAGGAACCAGCTGTTGACCCAGCAGATGCCGACCTCGATCGCCGCCGCCACGCGGTGGGCGCGCTGCAGGTCGCGCGTCCAGACGCTGGACGCGAGCCCGTAGGGGGTGTCGTTCACCCGCTCCACCACCGCCGCCTCGTCATCGAAGGGCGCGAGGTGGCAGCACGGCCCGAAGATCTCCTCGTGCAGGATCGCCGCGTCGTCCGGCGCGTCGGTCCAGATGGTGGGCTCGACCCACGCGCCGCCAGCCAGCTCTGGACCCACGTCCGGGATCCCGCCGCCGGTGACCACGGTCGCGCCCTGCTCGACCGCCTTCTTGTAGTAGCCCAGCACCTTCTCCCGGTGTTCGAGGCTGTTGAGGGGGCCGAAGGTGGTCCCCGGGTCGGTGGGGCGACCGTAGCGGACCGCCTTCACCCGGGCGGCCAGGCGGTCCCGGAACGCCTCGAAGATCGGCCGCTCCACGAAGACGCGTTCGGTGCCGAGGCAGACCTGCCCGGTGTTGAGGAACGCGGAGCGGAACACCCCCTCCACCGCCTCGTCGAGGTCGGCGTCCGCGAAGACGACGGCGGAGTTCTTGCCGCCGAGCTCGAACGAGACGTCGCGCACGCCGTCCGCCGCCGCCTTCATGATCGCGGTGCCCGTGACCGTCTCACCGGTGAAGGTGATGGCGTCGACCCCGCGGTGCCTGGTCACGAACTCACCCGCGGAGCCCGGGCCGAACCCGTGCACCACGTTGTAGACGCCGGCCGGCACGCCGACCTTCTGCATCACCTCTGCAAGGAGAGTTGCCGAGCGCGGGGTCTGCTCCGACGGCTTGACCACCACCGTGTTCCCGGCCGCGAGGGCCGGCGCCACCTTCCAGGTCATGAGCAGCAGGGGCGCGTTCCAGGGGCTGATCACCCCGATGACGCCCTTCGGCCGACGGATCTGGTAGTTGAGGACCGGGCCGCCCGCGGTGCTCATCTCGAACGCCTCGGTGGAGAGGGTCTTCATGAGGCCGGCGAAGAACTCGAAGTTCTCCGCGCCCCGTGGCACGAACCCCTTCTCCATCGTGTGGCGGGGCTGGCCGGTGTCGGCCATCTCCGCCTGGACGAAGTCCTCGAAGCGGCGATGGATCTCTGCCGCCACCGCGTCGAGGAGCTTCGCGCGCTCGGCCGCGCTCATCTTGCCCCACGGCCCCTTCAAGGCCGCGCGCGCGGCGCGCACCGCCGCGTCCACGTCGGCCTCGTTGGCCTCCTGGACGGTCGCGGTCAGCGCGCCGTCGACGGGTGAGCGCAGGGTGAAGGTCTTGCGCCCGCCCCCGACCGGTACCGACTCGTTCCCGATGAAGCTGGTGATGGTCTGCATGGCTCGCCTCAGGTCACGACGGTGAGGAAGGTGTCGTGCAGCTTGCGGTGGGCCACGTCGAGGCCGCCGCCCTCGCCGAGCCCCTCCCACGTCCAGCGGATCGGCTTCCAGTCCGGGTACGGGGCCGAGCCGCCCATGAAGGTCTCGAAGCGGTTCCCGGAGGGATCCCACGCGTAGATCGTACCGCCGCGGGTGATGCCGTGGCGGGTCGGGCCGATGTCCACCGGCACGCCGTTGAGCGCCATGATGTCCGCCGCGCGCAGCACGCGATCCCAGGAGTCGAGGAGGAACGAGACGTGGTGCAGGCGGCCCGGCTCCGGATGGCCCACGAAGGCGATGTCGTGCGCCTTGTTCGAGCACGCGAGCCAAAGGGCGCCCTTCTCGTCGCTGTTGGGCAGGGTCACGTACTCGGTGAGGTGGAAGCCGAGCACGTTGGTGAACAGGTCGAGGACCTTGTCGACGTTGGGCCCGTACAGGAGCGCGTGGTCGAGCCGGATGGGCGCGATGCCACGGTCGGACGCCGCGGTGTAGGGCTTGGGATCCTGCTGGCCGTAGGGGGCGTCGACCTGCGTCTTGGTGGCGTACAGCTCGATGGTGTGGCCGGACGGGATCTTGAACTGGACGCGCTCACCGGTCTCGAGCAGGTCGCCCTTGGGCTTACGCTGGGTCTCGACCCCGTAGGCCTGGAGGTCCTTCTCGAGCTGGTCGAGGGTCGCCTCGTCGAGCACCTTGAAGCCGAAGAAGTCGAGCCCGGCCTCGTCCGCCTGCCGGAGGATCACGCTGCTGTGGTCCCGCTCGTCCCAGGTCTTGAAGTAGACCCGACCCGCGGCGTCGCGCCCGGTCTCCTCGAGGCCGAGCACGTCCCGGTAGAAGCGGATCCCCGCCTCGAGATCGACCATCTTCAGCTGTACGTGACCGGGCCGAGTTACGCCTGTGAGTGCCATGTTTCCCCTCCAGAGGTTGTTCAGGTGGCGACCGCAGGTTCCTCGAGGTCGCGCGTCAATGGCAGGAGTGTGTCGAGCCGGTGGAGGGGCGTCCAATACCGCTTTTGGCCAGGGGTGATACCCAAGAGGTATCACATCCCCTAGCATATCCACCGGGGGCTACGTACCTGGGCCTACATCGGTCCGACCCCCAGTGGGCTGAGCATGGAGCTGAGACACCTGCGCTACTTCGTCTGCGTCGCCGAGGAGGGGAACGTCGGCCGCGCCGCGCTCCGGTTGCACATCTCGCAACCTCCATTGACACGCCAGGTCCGCGACCTCGAGCGCGAGGTCGGCGCGAAGCTCTTCGAGCGCACCCACCGCGGGGTCGAGCTCACCAACGCGGGCGCGGTCTTCCTCGACGAGGCGCGCAGGATCCTCGAGCTGGCCGACGCGGCGACCGAGCGCGCCCAGCGCGCGGGCAAGGGCGCGGTCGGCCGCATCGACATCGCGCTCTTCGGCACCGGGATCTTCGGCGTCATCCCGATCCTCCTACGCCGCTTCCGCGACGACTACCCCGACGTGAAGCTCGTCTTGCACAACATGACCAAGGCCCAGCAGCTCGAGGCGCTCGAGCAGGACCGCATCGATCTCGCCTTCAACCGCCTCATGCGCCCCGTCCCCGGCCTCGTCTCCGAAGTCCTCTTGCGCGAGCCCCTCTTCATCGCCGCCCCGAGCGATCACCCCATCGCAAAGCGCCCCGAGGCCCGCCTGCGCGACTTCGAGGGCAACCCGGTGGTGGTCTTCCCAACCGGCACCCGCCCCAGCTTCATCGACTACTTCCTCGACCTCTGCACCAACGCCGGCTTCAGCCCCAACGTAGTCGCCGAGGTCGACGACGTCGTCCACGGCCTCGCCCTCGTCGCCACCGGCGGCGGCCTCTGCCTCGTCCCCCGCTCCGCCACCAACCTCCACCTCCCAGGCCTCACCTACCGCCCCCTCCGAGACGACCCCTGCCCCACCGTAGACCTGTGCTGCATCCGCCGAGAGCGCGACACCTCCCCGATCCTCGCCCGCCTCCTGGAGTCGATGCGCGAGACCGCCGCCGGCCTGGACGGACGCGAGGTATGCGCAGACGAGAAGGTGGGGAAGAGGAAGCGAGCGAGGAAGAAGGCGTGAGGATTAGGCGTGATGAAAGAAGACCTCTCGCCCAAAGGCGAGAGGCCTTCCGAATGGCTACCAACGCGGGCTCGAGCCGACAAACCAGAGGTCCAGGCCCCTCGCCCAAAGGGCGAGGGACCTGACGAGCAAGCACCGCCGTAGCAGCTGCACCTCCGAGCCAACCAGATCCGCTCGAAGCGACAGGGAATCGAAGCCCAGGCCATCTCGCCGTAGGCGAGTGGCCAACGCCCGAGTCCCAGCGGATCAGGAGCCCTCGAAGGAGCACGATGGAGCCGGTGGGAATCGAAGCCCAGGCCATCTCGCCGTAGGCGAGTGGCCAACGCCCGAGTCCCAGCGGATCAGGAGCCCTCGAAGGAGCACGATGGAGCCGGTGGGAATCGAAGCCCAGGCCATCTCGCCGTAGGCGAGTGGCCAACGCCCGAGTCCCAGCGGATCAGGAGCCCCGAAGGGGCGATGGAGCCGGTGGGAATCGAACCCACGTCCGAAAGAGGATTCCTGGGAGGCGCTACGTGCGTAGTCTCACGAATTTAATCTCGTCCCTGGGTCGGCTCGTAGACAGGCCTACCCGGCACCAGCCTCAGCTTTGCTTCGCCCCCTGACGCCGAGGCGCCATCAGGGGGCTAGTCCTATCGTTTGACGCCCGGGATGGGAGCTAGGACGGGCTCACCACCACGAACGGCCTGAATTACTCTATGTGAGCTTTTCAGGCGGCCAGAGCGAGCGCAGGCTCGTCGTTGGCATCTGAAGTTTCCGTACGGTTTTACCGGCCAGCACGGTTGCCGGACACGCTCCTCCGAGTGCACCGCCCTCGTCGAAACCAATCGGCCCCAGTTGTCAGAGAGCCCGCCCATTGTGGGCATCCGCCGCCCCGCGTCAATCAAAGAACCGCGGTCCTCCGCGATACCCTGAGACCGGTGCGTCGGGCCCTCGACCGGCGGGCGGGGGGTGGGGCGACCGGGTCGGCCGGGCCTGCGGGCGCCGGCGCGCTAACCTCGGGGGGCGATCTCGCGGGGGGTCGCGGACGCACCCGATGGAGTGGATGGACGCCGTCAGCGCCTGCCGTGGGCTCGCCGCCGAGGTGTGGCAGGGGCAGCGTGATCGCGCGCTCTGGGAGGCGGACGGGCTGAACGCGGAGGACGTGGTCCGGCACCGGCTCCGCGGCGTGGTGCAGGACATCCTGCGGGAGTCCGGCCTGCGGCGCGAGGCCTACGCGGTCCTGGCGGGCATGGACGTGGTGCGCGACGCGGCGGTCGACGTGCTGGCCGCCTCCGAGGCCGCGGTGCGGGCCCAGCTCCCCCGCGGCTACGCGTGCCCGCAGGCAGTCTTGCACGGCGCGGGCAAGCTGACGTTCCACCTCGTGCGGCTCGTGGTGCTCCAGGAGCTGGCGGGGCGGCTCGGGGTGTGGGCGGTCTCGCCGGACGCGGTGGAGGACGCCCGGGTCGCGCGTCGGCTGGTGCGGGGCCCTCAGGTGCCGGGGTGGGGCGACTTCCGAGGCCTCCTGAAGCGGGCCAAGCTCGCGTACGAGGCGGACGCGCTCGCGGAGGCGGCGGTGCTCTACCTCGACGTCGATCGCATGGTGCGCACCGCGGCGGGGCTCCTGCGGGCGGCCATCGCCCTCGGCCGCAGCGGAGATCGGGCGGGGGCGCGGTGGGCGGTCCGGGCCTGCCTGCTCGAGCCCGTCCACCGCTTCGAGGGGCCCGCCGCCTACCAGCAGGCGCTGGCCCTGGAGCGGCGCCTGGTGCTGCCCAGCCCCGAGCCCACCGTGCCCGGCGCGCCGCCCGCGCGCGCGGTGCCGCGGACGCCCTCGACCTGCTTCGAAGCGGTGCTCCTGACCCCACCTGCCATCGCGCTCGCCTCACCGCGCGCCCCCACACCGCAGGTCAGCTTGCCCGAGGCGCCCCCGCGCCGGCCCACCGAGCTCACCGATCTGTTCGTCGCCACCGATCGCATCGAGCTGGCCCCGGTGCCGGAGGAGGACATCTTCGCCTTCCACCCGCTCCCCACCGATCGCACGGCCGCCGCGCCCCTCGCCCACCACGCGGTGCAGGATCGCATGCGGCGCGGGCACCGCCGGCCCCCGCCGCGTCGGGTGCGGGTGGTGTCCAGGCGGGTGCCCCTGTGGCCGCCGCCTCGAGACGAGGTCACCGCCTGGCCCACTTCGACCGGCATAGAGGCGGCGCTGTCCGAGGTCATGGTGGGACCCGGGCGCGCGGGTGATGCGGCGCGGGCGGCGGAGGTGCTGGCGACCACCCGAGAGCAGGTTCGCTTGCCGGAGGTGACCCTCAACGTCCTCACCCGGGAGATCCTGAAGGCCGAGCGGCTGGTGGAGGCCCCGGTCCCCTGGATCGAGGCCCTCTCCCAGACCATCTACGAGGCCTGCCGCGCTTCTACTCCCGCGCCGCGTGCGGCCAGCGAGAGCGCCACCGAGCCGTGGGGCTTCCCAACCCTGCTGGAGCGGGTGCGGGTCTACGCGCTCCCGGATCTCCCGGTGGCCACCCCCGCGATGGCGGAGCCCCTGTACCCGGATCCCGCGGAGGCGCCGCGGCGGGCGCCCGCCCGCTCCCAGACCCCGCGGCCGCGCCGCCCCTCGCCCGCGCTGCCCGCGTGGCTCACCGAGCCCACCGGGATCACCGAGCGGGGCCATGAGACCCTGAAGGTGCGGGCCCGCCGGGCCGCGCTCCTGCCCGCGGACCCCTACTGAGCGACGTCAACGCGCCTTGCGGACCTCGCCCACCCGCGCGGTGGCCCCGCGCTTGTCCATCGCCTCCAAGAGCGGGATGAGGAACTTCCGGGGCAGGTCGCCGAGCAGGGTCTTGGCCTGCTGGGTGGTGATGCCGTCGTGCTCGGCGATGAAGCCCCGCACCTGGCCCACCGCGCCGTCATAGACCCCGCGCTCCAGGAACAGCCCGGGGGCGAGGGGCACCAGGAGGTCCTGGCGCACGAGCGAGGCCAGGAGCTCCTTGAGGCTCTTGTCGGGCAGGTCGCAGCGCACCGCGGGGTCGTTGCTCATCGGGGGTTGCAGGCCACCTTGCCGGTAGACCGAGAGGACCGCCTCCTTCGTGGCGTCGTCCGCCTCGCCGTGGGGCTTGTGCTCGGGCAGGCGCAGGTTGGCGCCGTCCCGCACCACACGCCCCTTCTGGCTGAGGCGCCCCGCGGCCAGCTCCACGATTGGGCCGGGGACCGGGCGGGCCAGCCCCGAGGTGAGCTCGGCGAGCGAGGCCCCGGAGCGGAACGGGAACTGGGCGTGGTAGGCGGCGGTCTTCTGCAAGATCTCCTGCGCGAGGTGCTCCACCGCGGTGGAGCCCACCGCCCGGTTCGCCACCACCGCGACCCCGCCCTTCGTCGCCTTCACCGCGCGCTCGAGGGCCTTGGCGGAGATCCCGAGGCGGCGCGAGAGCCCCTCCAGGGGCAGCCCGGCCGGGCCGCGCTCCTCCACCACCGCCTTGAGCGCCACCCCGATCACCTCGGGATCGGTGGGGGCCTCGACCAGGGCGCTCAAGGTGGCGAGCACCTCGAGCGTCTCGTCTCGGCGCCGGCGGCGGCGCGGGGGCTCGGGATCGAGCACCACCCCGCCGCCCAGGGTGCGGCCGGCCCGCTCCGACGCCTCGAAGCCGCGCAGGATGAAGCGCTGGCCGGGGAGGGTGGCCACCGGCTCGGTGAGCCGGAGGGTGGCGAGCCCGCGCTCCCCCGGCTCGAGGGCGTCGGCGTCGAGCAGGGTGATGCCGGCCTCCACCAGGGCGGTGCCGGTGTGCAAGACGACCTTCGAACCGGTCTTGAGCTTCTTCTTGCGCGAGGACAGGTGCTGCACCTGCACCGAGAGGCGCCGGGTGGGGGCGGCCACCCCGCGCCCGAGGAGGTTCTGGCCCACCTCGAGCGCGGCCAGCTCCACCCCCTGCAGGTTCACCGCGGTGCGCTGCCCGCTGAAGGCGGTCTCGACCGGCGCCCCGAACACCTGGAGCCCCCGCACCTTCGCCCCGCGCTCCAGGGCCTGCCCACGGCGAGCGGGGAGGATGTCCACGGTGTCCCCGACCCGCAACTGGCCTTGCACGAGGGTCCCGGTGATCACGGTGCCGAAGCCCTTCACCGAGAAGGCGCGGTCGACCGGGAGCAGGAGCGGGCGATCCGTGCGGCGCGCGGTCACCCCGCGCACCGCCTCGGTGAGGGCGCTCCGCACCGCGTCCAGGCCCTCGCCGGAGACCGCGGAGCAGGGGACGATCGGGGCGTCGGCCAAGAAGGTGTGCGCCACCTCGGCCCGCACGTCCTCCACTGCCAGCTCGGCCAGCTCCCCCGCGCGATCGACCTTGGTGAGGGCGACTACCCCCCGCTGGATCCCGAGGAGCTGGCAGATCTCGAGGTGCTCGCGGGTCTGGGGCATCACCCCCTCGTCGGCCGCGACCACCATGAGCACCACGTCGATGCCCCCGGCCCCCGCGACCATGTTCTTCACGAACTTCTCGTGGCCGGGGACGTCGACCACCCCGACCACGGTGTCGTCGGCCAGGGTCAGGGGTGCGAACCCCAAGACGATGGTGATGCCGCGGCGCTTCTCCTCGGGGAGGCGATCGGTGTCCACCCCGGTGAGGGCCCGGATCAGGCTGGTCTTGCCGTGGTCGATGTGGCCGGCGGTGCCCACGATCACGCGCCCCTCGTGCCCGCTCACACCGCCCCTGTACCACAGGCGCGCGGCGACCTGCCGCTCCCCCGGGGGACCCCTCCGCAATGTAGGTGGTGCCCGCGGACGCGATCTCTGGTTAGACTCGCCGCCCGATGCCTCGGTGTACCCATTGCGGGCACGACTTCGCGGTGAGCGAGGACTTCAAGTGCCCCGCCTGCGCGAAGGACTGGCGGGGGCCCGCGGAGGCCTCAGGTCGCCCCGCCCACCTGGCCCTCCTGGAGGGCGCCGCGCCCGCGCCTACCCCCAAGCCCCGGATCGTCTCCACCGCCGGCCCCTCGGTGCCGGTGCTCAAGCGGCAGGATGACTCGGTCCCCTCGGGCTGGATGGCCCGGCTCGAGGCGGCCAAGGCGGTGGCGCAGAGCGCGAGCGGCCCGGCCAACGTGGCCTCGGAGCCCCCGCCGACCCCGTCGGTGCCGCCACCTACGCCGAGCGCGCCGCCACCCCTGAAGCCGGCGCTCGCCAAGAAGGGCAAGGGCCTCGAGACGGTGCCCGCCCACCTCCTGGTGGCGCGGCTCGAGGCGGACGAGAAGAAGCGCAGCGACGCGCAGCCCAACCTGTTCGCGGAGCCGACGTCGCAGGATCTGATCTCCCACGTGAAGGTGGACCTCCCCAAGGCCCCGAAGAAGAAGAAGGTGCCGGACTGGGTGGTGATGCTGCTCCTCGGCGTCCTCGTGGTGGGCGGAGTGGGGGCGGTGTATTCCGCGGTGAAGAAGGAGCCGCCGCCCAAGGCGGTGGTGGATCCCGCGCTGAAGGCGGCGGCCGAGCGCAGGAAGCAGGCGATGGCGGCCCTCGAGGAGGGCCACACCTTCGCGCTGGAGGGGAGGAAGGGCGCGGACCAGGCGATCGCCGCGTACTCGAAGGCCCTGGAGCTCGAGCCCACCCTCGCCCCGGCGGAGCGCGGGATCGCCATCGCCTACGCGGCCAAGGACGACGACGCCACCGCGGTGAAGCACTACCGGAGGTACCTGGAGCTGTCCCCCGACGCCAAGGACGCGGACGAGGTGAAGAAGATCATCCGCCGCTGGGAAGAGGCCGAGGCGCGCAAGAAGGGGAAGTAGGCGGGGCGGAAAAGAGACACCTTTCACCGCTGCGCATCGCCGCCGCGGGAGCCGTTTGCGCCGTCCCTCAGAGGGTGCTAGTACCGCGCCGCGGGAGCCCACACCAGGCGCTCCTGATACGTGGCAACGCCACGGCGAGGTTCACCTTGGGAGCTGCAGACATTCTCGTAAAGAAGATCGAAAACCGCGAGGCCACCGTTGGGGTGTGCGGGCTGGGCTACGTGGGCCTTCCGCTCGTGCGCGCGTTCCACAAGGTCGGCTTCACCATCTATGGCTTCGACATCGATCAGTCGAAGGTCGACAACATCCTGGCCGGCAAGTCGTACATCGAGCACATCGACTTCGGTGAGCTGAAGAGCGCGTGCGAGGAGGGGAAGTTCATCCCCACCACCGACTTCGGTCGCATCGGCGAGCCGGACGTCATCCTCATCGCGGTGCCGACGCCCCTGAACCAGACGCGTGAGCCTGATCTGGAGGCGGTGCGCAACACCTGCGAGCAGATCGCCAAGGGCCTGCGCAAGGAGCAGCTGGTGGTCCTCGAGTCCACCACCTACCCGGGCACGACCGAGGAGGTCTGCATCCCGATCCTCGAGACCAGCGGCCTCAAGGCGGGCGAGGACTTCTACGTGGCCTACTCGCCCGAGCGCGAGGATCCGGGCAACCCGAACTTCGAGACCCGCACCATCCCAAAGGTGGTCGGCGCGCTCGAGGCGGGCTCGCAGGCGGTGGCCAACGCGGTCTACCACGCGATCATCGAGAAGGTGGTGCCGGTCTCGTCGATGAAGGCGGCCGAGCTGAGCAAGATCTTCGAGAACACGTTCCGCGCGGTGAACATCGCGCTCGTGAACGAGCTCAAGCTCATGTGCCTGCGGATGGGCATCGACGTGTGGGAGGTGATCGACGCGGCCTCCACCAAGCCCTTCGGGTTCATGCCCTTCTACCCCGGCCCCGGCCTGGGTGGGCACTGCATCCCGATCGACCCCTTCTACCTGACCTGGAAGGCGCGGGAGTACGACTTCTCCACCCGGTTCATCGAGCTGGCGGGCGAGATCAACTCCAACATGCCGTACGAGGTGGTGGACGGCGTGATGCACGCCCTCAACGACAAGAGCAAGTCGCTGAAGGGCGCCAACGTCCTGGTCCTGGGCGTGGCCTACAAGAAGAACGTCGACGACCTGCGCGAGTCCCCCTCGCTCAAGATCATCGACATCCTCCTCAAGAAGGGCGCCAAGATCAGCTACAACGACCCTCACATCCCTGTGATGAAGAAGTCGCGGCACTACCCGAACATGCCGGAGTACACCAGCGTGGCCCTCACCCCCGAGACCCTGGGGGCGGCAGACGCGGTGCTGATCCTGACCGATCACGACAGGTACGATCAGGAGTTCATCAACAAGCACGCCCAGCTGGTCATCGACACCCGGAACGCCACCAAGAAGGTCGCGGACCGGTCGAAGATCGTGAAGCTGTGACACCTGGGCTCGTTCACGCCTCCAACGGGGTGTGAACGAGCACCACCGAAGTCCGCCCCACCTCATCCTCCCGCTCCTCCTCCCGGCCGCGCTGGCCCTCGCGGGTTGCGTGGCCTCCCCCGCGGACGGCACGCAGGTCAGCAGCACGAGCCAGACCCTCAACTTCTCGGGCTTCCATCCGAACGCGAGCGCGCCCGTGCGCGTCATGGCCTACAACTTCTCGGCCCGACGCTACGACGAGGTCTCGAGCGGCGTCTCCACGAGCACCCGGATCCCCGCCAGCTACTGGGACGACCCCCTCTACGAGTGGTGGGCCCCCTCCCGCAGCCTCGGGAGCGCGTACTGGGAGCCGGGCCGCTGCACCGGGGCGCGGGCCCTCATCAAGGGCGAGACCACGGTCGGGGGCCGGGTCTACGGCATGTACAGCTGGGACCTCGAGAAGAACGCGGAGGGCTGCACCAACGAGCACCGCAACAACGCCGACTGGGTCACGTACTGCTCGGCCTCGCAGTCCGAGTTGACGACGACGGACTACTCGAACGACGCCCACGCGTTCGACATCAGCTTCAACGCCGCCTTCAGCCCCGACGCCACCTGTACGTCGGTCACGTTCTCGTACAACCACGCCACCGGGGCCTGGACGGACGTGCGCGCGACCTATCAGCAGGGCGGCACCTCCCGGTCGATGTCCTGCTCCGAGACCTCGAGCAGCCGGGGGCGCACCTACGGGACCTGCCGCCTGAACCTCGGCACGCTCAGCGCGATGCGGAGCTTCATCGAGTGGCACCAGACCAACCAGGGCACCGTCGCGGTCAGCGCGCGCGACGCGCGGTGCCGCACGAGCCTGCGCGCCTCGCGCAACTACACCGTAGCGTCGAGCCGCTACGACTACGGCTGGACGCGTTGGACCACCGTCTTCCCGCAGTGCGTCGCCCCGCCGCCCCCGCCGCCCCCCTCGGATCCGCACCTGCACGAGATCCAGTGTGACTGCGTGGACGTGAGCGGAGTGGCCGCCACCATCCGGCTCAGCGGCTGCCTCGAGACCTCGTCGAGCCCGGTCACCGGTGCGTCCCTGATGTGCGGCTACGCGGCGCTCGCCCTCGAGGCGAACGGTGGCATCGACACCGCCTGCGCCTTCCGGAGCCTCAGCGCGGCGGGGGCGAGCTGTACCAACCCCGGTTGGTGGGCGTTCGCGCCTTAGAGCTGCGCCTGCTGTCGGAGCAGGTCGATCTGCGCGAGCAACGCCACGCACGCCGTCTCCACGCGGAGGGGGCGCTCACCCATGGTGACGCTCCGAAAGCCGGCTTGCACGAGGCGCTCCACCTCTTTGTCCAGGAAGCCCCCCTCGGGGCCCACCGCGAGGAGCACCGGCTGCTCGGCCGCGATGGTGACCTGGGCGAGGGGGGTGGGGGCGCCGGGGTGGGCGACCAGCTTCATGTGGTGGGCGTAGCGGGCGGGGACCTCGTCGTCGAGGAAGCGCCAGATCCGCCGCTCCACCACCACCTCGGGCTCCATCGTCAACCGGGCCTGCATCAGCCCCTCGTGGAGGAGCGGTCGGTAGCTCTCCGGCTTCAGGAAGGTCGCCCCGAAGAACGCCTTCTCGACCCGGTGGGTCTCGGTGAGGACGATGCGGCCCACCCCGAGCGCGGTGACCTCGGGGAGGAGCTTCTTCAGCGAGCGCGGGCGGGGGAGGGCGAGGAGGAGGTCCACGTCGGGGGCGGGGGCGGGCGCGAGGTCGGGGCGGAGCCGCAAGGTGACCTGCCGGCCCTCCACCGCGGTCACCTCTGCCTCACCGCGCGGGCCGTCGAGGATGCCCACCCGGACGGTGGCCCCCACCGCCACCCCGAGCACCTCCAGCAGGTGCTGGGCCCGGGCGTCGTCGACCACGTAGCGGCCGTCCTCGGCGCGATCTTCGGGGAAGAGGAGGAGGTGGTTCATTCGGACCTCGGCGCGGCGAGGCGGCGCTGGAGCTTCTCCGCCACCCCCGAGTGTCGCTCGATGACCCGCGCGATGCCGCGGGTCAAGAGCGCGCTATCGCCCACCACGGTGACCGAGCGCCGGGCCCGGGTCACCGCGGTGTAGAGGATCTCGCGGGTGAGGAGCGGGAGGTCGGCCTCGGGCAGGATCACCGCCACGTGCTCGAACTCCGAGCCCTGGGCCTTGTGCACGGTCATCGCGTGGGCCAGGGCGAGGCGCGGTCGGAGCTGGGGGAGGGGGAAGGGCTCGAAGCCTCGCTCGGTGCGGAACACCGCCATCGGCTCCTCGCCGCTCGCGTCGGTGGCCACCCGGAGCACGAAGCCGTGGTCCCCGTTGAAGAGGCGCCGCTCATAGTCGTTCTGGAGCATCATGATCGGCTCCCCCGGGAGGATGTCGGGGGCGCCGTCCAGGCCCTCCTCCGCCACCCGCCGCTGGTGCACGAGCGCGTTCACCGTCTCGGCCCCGGTGCGGAACGCGGCGCTCCGGGTGAGGCAGAGGAGCTTCTGCTGGCCCGCGGTGCGCTCGAGGTGCAGGAGGGCTTGCTCATCGTCGGCGCCGAAGCCTCCGTCGGCGAAGCGGTAGACCCGGCGCGCGGCCGCGCGGGCCTGGGCGTCGAGGTGCTCCGCCTCCCACCGCGCGAGGAAGTCCCAGAGCCGCCTCGGGGTGAGGAGCGCGACGGCGCGGAAGGGGAGCGCGGCGGGGTCGGTGAGGCGCGGGGCCTCGCCCGCGGCGAGGGCCTCGGGGTCGCCCCGGTTGATCGCCTGGGCCACGCTCAGGATGGCGCGGCCGTCGGGATCCTCGGGCCGCATACGGTAGCTCCGGGTGAGCTGCACCGCAAGCTGGCCTTCAGAGGCACGCACGTCGCGGAGCACCGCGCCCGCGTCGACGCTGGGGAGCTGCTCCGCGTCGCCGAGGAGCACCAGGTGGGCCTCGGGGTGCACCGCCCGCACCAGGCGCTCCATGAGGGTCAGGTCGATCATCGAGGCCTCGTCCACGATGATCACCCGCTCCGAGAGGCGGTTGTGCTCGTGGTGGGCGAAGCGCCCGGTGCTCGGGAGGTAGCCGAGCAGGCGATGCAAGGTGGCCGGCGTGGGGACCCGGGCGGTGAGCGCGGTGTCCTCGGGGGCGGGGTCCTCGAGGGTCAGGAGCCCGCCCCGCACCGCCTCCGCCATGCGGTGGGCGGCCTTGCCGGTGGGGGCGGCGAGGGCGATGTCGGTGGTGGCCACCCCGGCCCGCACCCAAGCGCGCAGGAGCGCCACCACGATCGAGGTCTTGCCGGTGCCGGGGCCCCCGGAGATCACGGTGAGGCGGCGGCCGAGGGCGTGGCGCACCGCGGCCTCCTGCTCCTCGGACAGGGTCACCGGCCGGCCGCCCACCACGCTGGGCCGCGCGAGGACGTCGGCGAGGGCGTCGGTCGGCGGGCTCACCGGGGCCCGGGCCCGGGCCGCGAGGGCGTCGGCCAGGCGGTCCTCGAGCCGCAACATGCGTTGCAGATACAGGTGCTCGCCCTCGAGCACGAGCGGCGCGTGCGCCTCGGGGCCGGCGGCCAGCACCGGGCGCGCGCGATCGCCCTCGAGCACCCACGCCACGTCCTGGAGCACCATCTTGCGCAGCTCGGCGTCGGGGACGAGCGCGCCGAGGCGCCGCTCGAGGTGCCGGCGCCCGCCCTCGCCCCGCACCCAGGTGCGGGTGCTCCCCTCAGCGAGGTCGAGGAGGGCCACGGTGGCGAGGTGGAGCAGGCCGCGGCGGCCGCCCGGATCGAGCTGAGGGGCGAGCCGCACCAGCTCGAAGGCGAGGGGCGCGACCTCCTCGGGGAGGTCGAGGGCGGCGAGGCGCGCCTCGAGCGGCTCGAGGAGCTCCGCCCCCTCGGGGGCCGGCGCGGCGTCGAAGTACCGCCGCACCCCGGTGCCGAAGGGCGAGAGCAGGGGCCGGCCGCTCATGACGCGCCTCCCTGGGCGAGCGGAGTGTGCTGCAGCGTCGCCTCGGAGCGCAGGACATCATGCCAGCTCGGTCGCGCGAAGTAGAGGCCGGTGGCGCCGTCGGGCTGGTCCGCCATGCCCCGGACGAAGACGTAGACCGCGCCGCCGAAGCGGGCCTCGTAGGCGGGCTCGTCGTGGATCCCGAGCACCTTCAAGAGGGCCAGGGTGTAGAGCTCGGCCTGGAGGGCGTAGTTCTCGGCCACGTGGGCGTCGACCGCGGCGGGCGCGTAGCTGGGGAGGAGGTCGCTCTTCCAGTCGAGGAGGAACGTCTTGCCCCCGTGCTCGAACACGAGGTCGATGAAGCCCTTCACGAAGCCCTCGCCCGCCACCGGGAACAGGAACTCCATCTCCGGCACCGCCCGATCGGCCCCGGCGAGGCCGGTCGGCAGGGCGACCGGCCCGAGCCGGAGCGGGGTGCGGAGGGCGCCGTAGATCAGGGCCACCGACCGCTCGAGGTGCACCGGATCGCGGTCGTACTTCCGGAGGCCCCCGAGGAAGAGGGCCCGGACGTCGGGGCGGGCGGCCAGGGTCGCGGCGTCGGGGGCGTCGGCCACGAGGTCGAAGGGGATCTGCTCGAGCACCTCGTGGAGGAAGCGCCCGGACGCGGTGCCGCCGGGGAGGTCCTCTCGGGCCTGGGCCTCGGGGGCGAGGCTGCTCACCTCGCGCACCACCTCCTCGGCCCCCGCGGGGGCAAGCGGGCCTGCGTCGGGTGGGGTGTAGCCCCCCTTCTCGGCCTTGATGCGGGAGTACGAGGTCACCACCCGGCCCAGGTGCCGCCGCCGCACCGCCGCCGCCTCCGCCTTGGGGCCGGGCGCGACGAGGAGCCTGGCCGGCGGGCGCCAGCGCGGCAGGCGCTCGGTGACCTCGGGGAGGGTGAGCTCGCGCAGGAAGGGTTGCTCGGGCACCGCCTCCACCGTGAACAGCGGCGCCACCTCGGCCTCGTCCTTGCGCGCCACCACGTCCTCGAGCTGCTCGTTGAGCTGGCGGTAGGTGCCGGACAGGTTGCGGAACACGCACTGGGGGGCCTCGTCCGCCGCGCCGTCCTCCTGCCGGCCGAAGAACGGCAGGTAGAGCCGCGCCTTGGCCCGGGTGAGGGCGACGTAGAGCAGGCGCTGGTCCTCCTCGAGGGCCTCGACCCCGGCCTCCGGCGGCGCCCCCGCCCCCACCCAGAGGCAGCGCTGGCCCTCGGCGTGGTAGGTGTGGCTGCTGCTCCTCGCCTCGTCGAACCCGCCGAAGAGGAAGACCACCGGGGCCTCGAGCCCCTTGGCCTTGTGCATGGTCATGATCTGCACCGCGTCGCGCTCCGACTCCAGGCGCTGCACGTTGCCGTCCTCGCCCTCGGGGAGCCGGCGCTGCTCCACGAACGCGGTGAGGGTGTACAGGAGCTCCTGCAGGTTGCCCTTCGAGCGGCTGGCCTCCTCCTGGAGGATCTCGAAGATGTGCAGGTAGTTCGTCAGCTCCCGCTCGCTGTCCTCCAGGAAGAGCTCGCGCTCGATGATCCCGCTGTCCTCCACGATGCGGACGAAGAGGCGGTCGTAGTCCTTGGCCTCCGCCAGCTCCTTCCAGGCGAGCAGGCGCTCCATGAAGGGGTGGGTGGCGGGCAGGTCGCTCGCGGTGGCCAGGGCCTCGAGCGGGGCGGCGAAGAAGGGGCTCCGCCAGGCGTGGATGCGGCGGCTCTTGTGGCCGGGCTCGGCGATGGCGGCGAGCACCGCCCGGATGTCCTGGGCCTCCCGGGTCTGGAAGAGCCCGTCCTGCTTGTAGAACGCGTAGGGCACCCCGGCCCGCCGCAGGGCCCGCCCGACCTCCAGCCCCTCGCGGGTGCTCCGGGTGAGGACGAAGATGTCGTCGGGGGCGAGGGCCTTCAGGGAGCCCGGGGTCCGCAGGCGCACCGCCTCCTCGGGGTCCAGGAGGCGCCGGATCTCCTTCGAGATGCGCCAGGCCAGGGTCCGGCGGGCCGCGCTCCCCGCGAGCTGGGACTTCTTGGGCTTCACGTCGAACAGGACCACCGGCGACAGGGGCTCGCCCCGCTCCGTCAAGTGACCTTGCGTGCGATCCCCCGGCCGCACCGGGTGCTCGTACCGGATCTCGCCGGTGAAGAACGGCCGCGTCTTCTTCTGGCGCAGGATCAGGTTCACCGCGTCGATGAGCCCGGGGCTGGAGCGGTAGTTGAGGGTCAGGTGGATGACGCTCCCGCCCAGCCCCTCGATGTGGCTCCGCGCGGCCAGGTAGGTCTTCACGTCGGCGCCCCGGAACCCGTAGATGGCCTGCTTGGGGTCGCCGATCACGAACAGGCGGCCCCGGGCCCCCCGGTCGAGGAAGACCCGCCGGAAGATCTCCCACTGCACCTCGTCGGTGTCCTGGAACTCGTCGATCAGCGCAAACTGGTAGCGGGCCCGGAGGCTCTCCAGGATCCCGCGGCCCCCGGGCCGGGCGAGGCTGTCCCGCAACAGCGCCAGCATGTCGTCGAAGTCCAGCTGGCCCTTCGCCGCCTTCTGGCGGGCGAGCTCGCGCTGGATGATCGGCAAGAAGACCTGCACCACCGCCGAGCCGAGGGGGACCAGGGCCGCGCGCAAGGCCCGCACCCCGTCCCGCACGTTCTCCAGCACCCCTCTGGTCTGGATCAGCTTGGTCAGGCGGTCCTCGAGGTAGCCGAGGAGGCCCTCGGGCAGGCCCTCCTCCTCGCGCGACAGGCCGGCCAGGAGCGCGGGCAGGCGCCCGTCCTTGTGGTAGCGCTCGAGGTGCTGCCGCAACACCGTCACCCGCTTCAGGACCGCCTGCAGCTGCATGTGCCCGACCCGGGCCTTCACGAGGGCGGGGCGGAGCACGTTGGGGTTGAGCGGGAGCTTCAGGGCGTTCTGGAGCGCCCCGGCCAGCCGGTCGAGGTGCAGGACGGGTTGCACGACCCCGCGCTTGGTGTGGGCGTCGAACAACAGCGAGACCAGGTCCTCCAGGGGCTGTTCGTCCAGCCACGCCTCCAGGAACGCGGCGTACTTCTCCTCGCGGGCCAGGCTGGTGCGGAGGACGGTGAAGAAGGCCTTGGTGAAGGCGGCCTTGCCGTCCACCAGCTCCTCCTTGAAGAGGCGGTGGTTGTCGAACGCGTTCTCGGCCAGCATCCGGTGGCAGAACGCGTGGATGGTGGAGATCGAGGCGGCGTCGAAGGACAACAGGGCCCGGGCCAGCTTCTGCTGGGCCGCGGCGTCGACCCGCCACGCCTCCGCCGGATCCTCGGGGGGCGGCCCGGGCTCGGTGTGGAGGATGTCGCTCAGCTTTCGCCGCAACCTGAGGCGGAGCTCCGCCGCCGCCTTCTCGGTGAAGGTGACGACCAGGATCTGGTCGAGGGTCACGTCGGTGCTGAGGAGCAGCTCGATGACCAGGTGCTCGAGCGTATAGGTCTTGCCCGTGCCGGCGGACGCCTCGATCACCGCGTGCCGGTGCGGCGGCAGGCCCATCAGCACCCGAGGTCGGGGGTGGTAGGTCGCGCTCACAGCTCCTGCCCCCTCCGCCGGCCAAAGTACGGCCGAAAGCGAGTCGCGAGGATGTGCAAGGCCTCTTCCAGCTCGGGCGGAGCCACCTCCGCTCCCGCCAGGGGCCCGAAGGCGGCGGGGTGGGCCCGCGACAGGACCTCCTCCAGCGCGGTGGTGCCCTTGTCCTGGCTGCGGTGCAGGCCCACCACCACCTGGAACGGCAACAGATACGCGTGGGTCTCGAACAGGAGCGCCTCGAGGAGCTGGGCCAGCCACGCCCGGGCCTCGACCGGGGTGAAGGGCGCGTACTCCACCGTGTGCAAGGCATCCTGCGCATCGTCCGCGTAGGCGCACCAGCCCTGGTAGGGGGCCGAGAACTCCCGGCCGCGGGCGGCGAGGAGCGCATGATCCAACAGGCTCCGGAGCTCGGGGAGGAAGGCCATCACCCCCCGCGGCGGCGGGCTCACCGACGGGGTGAAGGAGCCGGCGGGGTGGGCCACCAGGGGCTCGGTGGCCCCGCGCAGCTCCACCGTGACCCCACCGCTCAGCGGGATGAGCACCGGCTCTGCCACCTCGCGCTGGCGCGCGTGCTCCCGCGCGCGGCCGAAGCGCAGCACCTCGACCGGCTGGGCCGCCCCGAGGGTCGCGCGGCGGAGGTGCCCGCGCCACGCGTTGAGGGTGGCCAGGTGGCGCCGGTGCTCGCTCTCCTTGAACACCCCGGTGGGCATCACCCCCGACAGCTCGAGCTGCTCGGCCCGGGCCTCGTACAGCGCCGCGAGGTCCTTCGTCGGGTCGGCCGCGTGCTCGAGGAACACGTCGGTGAGGAGGTTCCGGCGCTCCAGCGGCTCGGTGCGGAACAGCTCGTCCTCCCGCGCGTAGGGGTCGGCCTCCGCGTCGTCGCTCCGAAGCCCCAGCACCTGCTCGGCCCAGCCTTGCAAGGGATCTTCCAAGAAGCGCCGGAGCACGGTGAAGCTCACCTCCACCCGCTCCGCCGGGGTCGCCCCCGTCGCCGGCAGCTCGGCCACGCGCAGCCGGCGCGCCACCGGGCCCCAGGCGTCGCGCTCCAGCGCGGCCCGCAGGGCGGCGAGGCGCGGCACCTCGCGCCCGGGGCCGAGGTGGGCCTGCAGGTCCTTGCGGAGGGCCAGGACCTGCCGCTCCCTCAGGGCGGCGGGGCTATCGTACGGATCCTCGGGCGCGCCGGGGTCGTAGCGCCGCAGGGGCTGGGCCTCCACCAGCGCGCGGGCGCCCTCGGGGCTCAGGTAGCCGCGCTCCAGCATGCGGGTCAGCTCGGCCACGGTGGGGGAGGGCTCGAGGCGGTCGCCGGTCTGGGCGCTCCGCGACACGTAGGACAGGTGCAGGTTGTCCTGCGTGGCCATCAGGCGCTCGAGGAACCAGTACTGGTCGCGCTCCCGGGGCGAGACGTCGCCCGCCTTGCGGGCCAGGTTGCGCAGGTCGAGTTGACTCCGCCGCTCGCTCGCGGGGAAGCGCCCCTCGCCCAGGCCGGGCATGAAGACGACCCGGAACGGGAGCGCGGCCACGAGGGAGAGCGGCGCCACCACCACCCCCTCGGCCAGGGGCTGCCCGTGGTTGCTGGTGAGGCCGGCGAGGCGCAGCCGGAACAGCTCCGCCACCTCCCGGAAGGCGAGGGGGCGCCGGGTGACGTCGAGGCCGTCGAGGGCGTCCAAGGCAGACAGGGTGCGCAGCAGATCCCGCTCGTCCTGCTCGCCCGCCGGGGTCACGTAGGCGGTGACCAAGGTGCGGAGGAACCCCGCCCACTCCGCCAGCGGCAGGCTGGCCTGCCGCGCGAAGCGCGCGTCGGCCACGAGCGAGCGCACCAGCACCACCAGGCGCGAGGCGTCGGCGAGCCGGTCCAGCGGGTACTCGTGCGGCAGGTAGCGCTGGCCCAGGACCTCGAAGCTGCGCTCGTCCTGGCTGGTGGCGCCCGACATGAAGGTGCCGAGCACCAGGCGCCGCAGGCCCTGGTCCCAGTTGTAGAGATCCCGGGTGATGTACGTGTCGGCGTGGTCGGTGTGGTCGGCCCCGTGCACCACCGCGAGGGCGTCGCACCACGCGATCCAGTCGTCGGCCCGGGCGTCCTCGTAGCGGGAGATCACCACCGGGTGGGTCACGAGGCGCAAGAGATCTTGCCGCGTGAAGCTGGAGTGGGGGAGGGCGAGGAGCAGCTCCACCGCCTCCACCACCCGGCTCGAGCCCGACAGCGGCACCTCGAGCGCGTGGTGCGGGATCTGGTGCCGCTCCTTGAACACCGCCCCGATGTGGGCGCGGTAGACGGCCTCGTCCATCGCCGGGAGCACCACCGCGATCTGGTCGAAGCGCAGGGTCGGGTCCCGGTCCACGAGGGCCCAGATCCGGCTCGCGATCGCCTCGACCTCCCGGCGCACGCTCGCGCAGGCCAGGATCCGGACGCTGTCGTCCGCCAGCCCCAGCTCGCCCTCGGGCCGCTGTGGAGAGCGGAGCAGGATGTCCTGCTGCAGGTGGGCCAGCACCGTCTTCGGCGCGGGGTCCGGATCCGAGAAGGAGGCCTCGAAGTCGCAGTCCGTGAGCCCGTTCAACAGCCGGATGTTCTCGCGGCCGGGGCGCCCCCACAGCCGGAGGGCGGGGGTGTCCTCCTCCCCCGCGAGCAGGCCGAAGGGGTCCTCGCCCACCAGGGTCCCGCGCAGGGGCTGCACGTCCTCCCAGAACTCCAGGCAGGGGTTCAGGGTGAACATCCACAGCTCGGTGTGCGCGGCCAACCGCGCCAGGGCGCTCTGGAGCACCGACCCGCCGACGCTCACGTCCCACAGGTAGAGCCGGGGCGGGAGCTTCGTCGGGCCGAGGGCCCGGTAGGCCTGGGGCAGGGTCCACAGCCCGCCCGTGTCCAGAGCCCGCCCCACCCGTCGCCAGAGCGCCGACTCCCACGCCTCGACGTGGTGGGTCGGGGCGAAGGGCGCGCCGTCCGGGCCGACCCCCGACTCCCACCGCGCCATCAGCTCCGGGCGGGTCAGGATGTACTCGTCGTAGAGGCGGGCAAGGTGGGTTGCGAGCTGCACCCGCCGCAGATCGCGGCTCGCCGCGTCGTCATGGGCGGCGTCGAGGTAGCCGAGCACCGGCTCGAGCTCCGCCGGGCGCTCCCGCTCCACGTCGGCGAGGACGTGCAGCAGGATGACCTGCAGCCGGGCCGAGTCGAGGACCTTGCGCTCGGGGTGGGCCTCCTCGGCCAGCCGGGCGAGGAAGGACTGCAGGTACTCGACCCGCAGGTTGGCCGCCACGCCCACGCGCTCGGCCAGGGCCATCTTCAGGTAGGCGGTGGCGGCCTGGTTCGGCACCACCAGCGGGATTGGGTCCAGGGGGTGTACTCCGGGGAGCCCCCGCGCCTCCAGCAGGCGCGCGGCCAGCGCGTCCACCAGGCGCTCGGCCCGGTCCGCGTACACCAGCCGGATCATCGTCGCGGGAGCTTGTCCCGAAAGATCAGTCCAGGTCCAGCCGCTCCATCAGGCGGCGCGCGACGTCGGGGCCGGCGTCGGGGGGCGTGGCGAGCTCCCTCCGGAGCTTCCCCACCACCTCGCCCATCTGGCTCCCGAAGCGCTCGCACCAGTCGCAGCCGCGCAAGTGACCTTGCACCTGCGCGACCTCCTCGGGCGAGAGGTCCCCGTCCAGGTAGTCTGATAGTCGGGCCAGGACCTCGGTGCAGCGAAGTCCGGCGACCTCACGATCATGCGCCATCGATCCCTCCCTTCCGCAGCGCCGCGGCCAGCTTGAGGCGGGCCCGGTGCAGCCTGCTCTTCATCGCGGCCAGGGAGAGCCCCAGGACCTCCGCCGCCTCGGGCCCAGACAGGCCCTCCAGCTCGCGCAGGGTGAGGATCTCCTGGTCCTCGGGCTCGAGGGTGGCCATGGCCTGGCGCAAGGCGTCCTTCCGCGCGAGCACCTCCAGGGCGTCCTCCGCCCCCCAGCCGGCCTCCACCCCCAGCGCGTCGAGGGGCTCGAAGTGCGCGGGCTCACCGCTGCGCTTGCGCTGCGCGGTGAAGGCTCGGTTGCGGGCGATGGTGAGTAACCACCCCCGCACCGAGCCCGCGCCTCGGAAGTCGTCTGCGTGCCGCATCGCGGCGATGAAGGTGTCTTGCAGGACGTCCTCCGCCTGGGCCTCGGAGCGGCAGAGGGTCCTCGCGTACCGGAACACGGCGTCGCGGTGGTGCTCCACGATCGACGTCATGGCCCTCCGCTCGCCGCTGGCCACCCGCGCCAGGGCCTCTAGGTCTTCGCGCTCTTCACCGGGCATGTGCTGAAGCCGAAGAGAGTATACAGGGGGCAGCTCCCCAGCAAACCGGTCGCGAGCGGGACGATCCCGATCAGGCCCCACAGGGTCTGGGGACCAACCACGGTGATGGACAGCAGGCCAAGGCCGAGGACGATGCGAAGGACGCGCTCGATGTTGTGCTCGTTGTGCGGCAGCAGCTTAGAAGTCATGTTCTTGTAGCCTCCTGCCCTGAAGACTCCAGCGGGCGGGAAAAGGATTCCGGATGACAGCGCGCGAGCATCTTTTCGTCTACGGGACCCTCATGCCCGGGCATCCGGCCCACGAGCTCCTCGCCGCCTACGTGCTCGAGGCGCGCCCGGCCTGGACGGCGGGGCGCCTGTACCTGCTCCCGGCCGGGTACCCGGGGCTGGTGGACAGCCCCGAGGGGGAAGCGCATGGGCAGGTCCTGATCCTGCGGGCGCCCGCCCCCTGGCCGGCGCTCGACGAGTACGAGGGCTACGACGTCGACGATCCCCTCCGCAGCCTCTACGTCCGCAAGGTGCGCCCGGTGCACGGGGCAGGGGATGTCACCGAGGCCCACTGCTACGTGATGCCGGCGGAGTCGGAGCCCGGAATCATCGCGGCGGGGGCCGAGGTTCTCCCCGGGGGTCGATGGGCCCCGCCCGCCGCGCCGTCGGTGTAGACTCCCCAGGAAGGCCCCCATGACCTCGAGCCCC
The DNA here is from genome assembly GCA_020632995.1 of Deltaproteobacteria bacterium. GTDB lineage: Bacteria > Myxococcota > Kuafuiibacteriia > Kuafuiibacteriales > Kuafuiibacteriaceae > JACKEN01. The sequence goes on from JACKEN010000002.1 coordinate 621,059, forward strand.
GAAGCACAATCCGCCGTCGCCGACCGCATCGCGGAGCAGGACGCGACCCGCGAGGGCGCCCGCCGCCGCGCGGACCGCATCTCCGGCGTCCTCATCGTCCTGTTGATGCTCGCCGCCCTCGGCCTGTCCGGGCAGCGCATCTGGGCGGTGGCCAGCGGGCCCCTCCCGCCTGGCCCCGGCGTGAGCGCGCCGCTGTTCACCTCCCGCACCCCGGCCGGCCAGGTGGTGCAGCTGGAGTCCCTGCGCGGCAAGGTGGTGCTGGTGGACTTCTGGGCCACCTGGTGCCCGCCCTGCGTGGCCGCGATGCCGGGCCTAGACAGCGTGCACAAGGCCCTCGGTCCGCGGGGCTTCGCGGTGCTCGGCGTGAACCAGGAGCCGGGCCAGGAGGACGACGTGGCGGCCTTCATGCGGGCGCGCAACCTGTCCTTCGAGACGGTGGTGGACCCGGGCGAGATCTCCCAGACCTGGGGCGTCTACACCTTCCCGACCTCGTTCCTCATCGACCAGCAGGGCGTGATCCGGAAGGTCTACCGTGGGCCCCAGCCCGAGCTGCGGCTGACCCACGACATCGAGGCCCTCCTGGGGCCCGCCCCGGGCGAGGGCTGATGCAGACCCGGCCCGACGGCACCGACGGGTTCTGGCTCTCCCGGGCCCCCGCCTGGGTCGGGCGGGCGCCGGTCGAGGCGGCCCCCCGGCTCGCCCGCCTCGTGCGGGTGGCGGAGCGCCTCCCCGGCGGCCTCGCCTACGCCCGCCGGATCACCTTCGTGCCCGATCCGCCCCCGTTCCTCAGCCCGCTCTCCCCCGGATCCCCGTGGCACGCCCTGGGCGACGGCCTGGTGGTGGCGGTGGGCGGTGACCCTGCCCGGATGGACGCCGTCCTCCAGGATCTGGTGGCCTACCAGGAGCTGGCCTGGACCCTGCGGGGGCTGCCGCCTGGCCCCTCAGCCCAGGCCACCCTGGCTCTGGCGGAGCGCCTGGAGGCCTCCCTGGCCCAGCTGGAGGCGCTCGGGCTGCAGTCGCCGGGCCTCGCGGCGGACCTCCAGGTGCTGGCCGCCGGCGCCTTCGACCCCGAGATCCGCATCCACCCGCAGCTGTTGCCCGAGCGGCAGGCCGAGGCGGGGGCGCGGATCGCCCAGGGGCTCCTGGATCGGATCCCCGCCGGCCGCTTCTACCTGCTCGTGAGCGAGGGGCGGGCGCCCCTCGACCTGCTGTCCCCCTACGCCGCCGACCTCGGCCACAGCCTCTACCAGTGGGGCCTGGAGCACCCCGACGCCCTCGAGGTGCGGGGCCTGGTGGATGCCCTGGCCGCCACCCAGGGGGCGCCGGATCGGGATCTGGCCGCCCTGGTGGCGCAGCGCCTGGCCCGGTGGCCGGCCGAGGGCCTGCTCGAGGAGCGGCGCGACAACGAGGCGGGCCAGGGCCTGTGGCTGGAGGACGGGTTCGGCGCGACCTGGGGGGTGGCGGACCTGGTCCGGCTGGCCGCGCCGGATCCCGGGGCGATCCGGGGCGAGCCCTTCGGGGTGCTGGCGGTGGTGGCGGGGGGCGGTCCCGCCTTGCGTGAGGCCGCCACCGGACACCTCGCGGCTTCGGGGCGCCTCGAGGCGGTGGCGCTGGTGGGGCACGCACCCCTGGATGGGGTGGAGCCGGTGGTCCCGGACGCCCTCACCTGGGATCAGGACGGTGTACGCTTGGAGCTTGCGCCCGCACTTGTGCGTTTTGCGGCGCGGCATCAGCTCGCCGCGCGGCGCGTGGGTACGCTCACCCGGGCCGGCGGTCCCACCCCTGTGGCGCGCCTCTTGGGTCAGCTGCGGCGGGCCCGGGTCGCGGGGTTGCTGGATCCGACGGTGAAAGAGGTGGTTGTGCTCGCCCCGCAGGCGTCGCAGGGGGGGCGACGGGACGTGCCGAAGGCCCGGGTGGAGCTGGCGGCGGGGCGCCTGGCCCTGGCCGCGCTCCTCGATCCGGACCTGGCTCCGGCTCAGGTGGGGCCCAAACCCTTAACCTCTTCGGGCGATTCCCGTGTCTCACGAAGGTTCCGTGCGTGATTCGTCATTGCACTGCAGCGATTTTTTTTCGTGCGTTGTCGGGAGGAAACGATTAAAAGGAAGACCGTATCAGTTGGGGGATCGCCGGCTCAGGGCGAACCTGGGCGCACATGAGGGGGGACTAGAGGTTTTGACCAGATGACCGAGGGTAGTCCCGTGATTTCGAACCACAACACCGCGATTCAAACCGCCCCCGGGCTTGGCGAAGCGGCCGCTCAAGAGCTGGTCCTCGTCTACTCGCCAGGGGTGCCCCCGCAGCTGGAGCACTGGCTCCGGAAGCGAGGCATGCGGCTGCACGTGAACGAGGCCATGAGCCTGGACCCGAACGAGGTCCGGAACCTGGGCGCTCGTTACGTCTACATCGACCTGGACGCGCTGCCGGCGGACCGCAACCCCATCGAGGTGGTGCGGAACCTCCGGGCCCAGCTGCCCGAGGTCAAGCTGGGGGTGATGACCCACAGGAGCGACGACGCCATGATCCGCGGCCTCACCGAGGCCGGCGCCGTGGGCGTGGTCATCAAGCAGCCCTACGTGGCCGACCTGGTGTTCTCGCTCCAGGCCGCCCAGGAGGGCCGTGGGTATATCTCCGGCATGGCCACCGAGCGTGAGCGGGCGGCGGTGCAGATCACCGCGCGTGAGCGCGAGGTGCTGGAGCTGATGGCGAACGGCCACAGCAACCAGTCCATCGGCGAGAAGCTGTCCATCAGCGTCAAGACCGTGGAGGCCCACCGGGCCCGGCTGTTCAAGAAGCTCGGCGCCTCCAACGTGGCGGACGCGGTGCTCCTGGCCATCCGGACCGGCCTCGTGATGCCCTGATCGGCAGCACGAGTCAGTGAACGACGAAGGGCGGTGGATCCTGCGGGATCTGCCGCCCTTTTTCTTTGGCACCAGCGGGGCCCGGGACCCTAAGCAAGCGAAGCGCGCAGCGGGCCGAAGGCCCGCGGAGATGGGTGGGACGGCTCCGCCGGCCCGGGACCCTAAGTCAGCTCTATGGCCTTCACCGCCCACGCGGGGATCCAGATGTGGTCGATGTTCCCGCGGCGCGGCTCGGGCACCAGCGTCAGCGCGTCGCCGCCCTCGTCGTAGTCGGGGGACAGGCCGGACAGCGTCTTGTCGTTCACCAGCTGCACCGCGAGCCCGGTGCCGGTGGCCTCGGTGGTCCCGCCGCCCGGGCGGGCGCCGAAGAACACCGCCAGCACCGTCCGGAGCGGGACCCGCGCCGCCGCGCTGGGATCCTTGCCCAAGAGCTCCAGGTGGCCGGACTTCGGCTCGAAGCCCTCCACCCGGCCCCGCTGGGTGCCCCCCGCGAGCATGTGCACGATCACCGGGATCCCCCGAGGCGCGACCGGAGCCTTCGGCTGCGAAGGCGTGGAGGGGCGCGCGGCCTGGGTCTCGACGCTCGACCGGGCGGGGCGGGCCCGGACCACCTCGGGTCGCGGCGCGGGGCGCTCGAGGCCGAGCAGGATCTTCACCTCGACCGCGAGGTCCATGCTGTCGCCGCCCGCGCTCACCACCGACGTGGGCGTCTCGGTGCCCGCGACCGAGGCCGGCACCAGATCATCGTTGTAGTAGTCCGCCATGAAGGCGGGGATCCGCGGCGGGGTGTACGAGGACTGGGGGAGGGACTCGAGCTTCACCTCACCCAGCTTCTTCTTGTCGGTGGGCGACAGCTCGAGGGCCTGCTCGAGCACCTGGCTCGCCTTCACGTTGATCTTGGCCGGCGCGACAGCGTTCCCGCTCGAGGGCGCGCTCGCCACCGCGGTGGGGTTGGCGATCCGCTTCGGCGCGGGCCGCGCGCCCTCGATCACCTCGCGCAGCGCCTCGTCCAGGGCCTCCATCCGGGCCTTGGCGTCGGCGTCGAGGGCCCGGGCGCGCCGCGTCTTCGCCAGCTCTACGAAGGTCTGGATGTCGCGGAGCGTGGCCGCCGCGTCGCTCATCTGCCCCTCCGCGCGGGGTACTTGCCGAGATCCAGGCTCAGCCGCTCGAGATACTCCTGCCCGCCCATCCGCCGCCAGAAGCGCCGGGCGCCCTCGTTGGCGTGGGCCACGTAGACCTCGACCGTCTCCGCCCCGCTCCGGGTCAGCCAGCTCACCGCGTCGTCGACCAGCACCTCACCCACCCCTCGCCCGCGCACGCTCTCGGTGACGCAGAGGTCGTTCACGTACCCGATCCAGTGGGCGCGATAAACCGGGCTGTTGGGGAGGATGCAGCTCACCGAGAACCCCACCGGGTGATGCCCGAGGAGCGCGAGCCGCACCAGGTAGTCGTCGCGGTGGATGGCGGTGTCGACGTACGCCTCGAAGCGCTCGTCGGCGTCCTCGGAGAGGGCGAAGCGCGGATCCAGCCGGACGTGCAGATCCATCAGCTCACGCCACATCGAGAGCAGATCCGGGAAGTCCTCGTCGCGGGCGGTGCGCAGCGTGATCTCGTCGGCCAGCGACCCCGGGCCGCCAGCGTGTGGCCGATCCCACGCGTGCACTCTACGGAGGTATCACGCCGCCCTGGGCCGCTCAACCGGCCCTGCGCCGCCGTCGGCGCGCGCCGAGCGCTACGAGCGCGCCGATCCAGAGCACCGGCGCGGGGCCCGGCTCGGTCGCGCAGGTGCAGCCGGAGCTCTTCGGTGCCACCCGCGCGAGCGCCTCCGCCACGTCGAGCTTACCGCGGCCCCAACGGCCGTCCAGCTCGGCGTCCACCCCGTCACCCTGCCGCGCGCTCTCCAACAGGTGCGTCTTCAGGGCCTCCTTGGTGAGGGTGGGCGCCGCACCCAACACCACCGCGGCGCCGCCCGCCACGAGGGGGGCGGCCACGCTGGTGCCGGCGGCGGCGGCGTAGAGCGGGGAGACCTGGCTGGCCGGGTCCTCGGGGGCGTCCTTGCTGTGGGCCGCGATGACGAGCAGGCCGGGCGCCGCGAGGTCGGGCTTGGGGCCGGTGTCGGTGGGGCGGACCGTCGGGCCGTGGGCGCTGAACGCGGCCAGTTGGCCCACCGTGCCCCCCACCGTGCGCTCCGCACCGGTGGCGTCGGTGAAGGTGGTGCGGCCGACGTAGGCCGAGACCGCGACCGCCGAGGCCGCGCACGCGAGGTCCGAGATGGAGTGCTCGCTGTCGCCGAGCACCTGCACGTCCGAGTTCAGCACCCGATCGCGGTCGAGCCGCACCGGCGCCGCTTCGCTCGCCGGGGTGTCGACCCAGAGGTCCACCCGGCCCTCGCCCCGGATCTCGAGCACCACGTAGCCGAGCCCCTGGGCGTCGTCCTCCCAGCCCTCCAGGGCCAGGCCCACCCGGATGTGCCCCTGGCCGTTGATCGGGCTCGGGCCCGCCTCGGCGTCGAGGTCGACGACCCCCACGGTGGCGGTCCCGACCCGCAACAGCTCGCTCCGCCCCTCGTCGCCCGCGGACACCACCGACGTGGCGGCGGAGGGCTCCTGGCCGGGTCGCTGCAAGAGGACCTGCACGCTCAGGGGGAGGTCGACGTCGCCCCAGATGTCCACCACCGCCTTGCGCAAGGTCGGTTGCGGGAGGAGGGGGAAGCGCAGGGCGACCTGCGCCGCGGTGCCCTTCTCGAGCCGGGCGAGGGCGTGGACCCCGAGGGTGCCCTCGTTCCCCGCCGCCACCACCGAGAGCTGGGGGAGCGCGTCGAGCGCCTGGGCCTCGAGCGAGGTGCCGTCGTGGGGGCCCTCCTGCCCGGAGAGGGAGAGGTTCACCACCATCGGGCGCTCCTCGGCGTCCGCCACCTGCTTGAACCAGGCGAGGGCCTCGATCAGGTGCTCGAACGTGGTGGAGGTCGCAACCACCAGGTCCGCCTCGGGGGCGACGCCCCGGTACTTGGGGCCGTTGCTCGCCGCGGTGGAGAGCACCAGGGTGCCGTGCCCCGCGGTGTCGCGGTGGGGGCAAGCGTCGGCGATGAGGGCCTCCCGATCGCAGAGGCGGCCGAAGCGCTGCCCGACCGGGGGCGTGCCCGCCGCGCCCTGGTCCCACAGCGCCACCACCCGGGACGGGCCGTCGAGCGCCCGCAGGTCGGGGTGGGCGAGGTCGACCCCGGTGTCGTAGGCCGCCACGAGCACCCCCTGGCCGCGGTAGTGGCCCTCGAAGCCCTCGCCGAAGTCGGCCGCGACCGCGTCGACCTCGCGCCGCGACACGTCGAGGGCGGGGCGCAGGGGCTGGGGGAGGTCCAGGTAGGTCGCGAGGTGGGCCAGCGCGGGGACGCTGGTCGCTGGCACCTCGGCCGCGAACACGTCGCCCAGCCGCGCGGTGACCCGGCCGCCCGCGGCCTCGACCGCTCCGGGCGGGAGGCCGCGCCCGTAGACGTGCAGGCGGGCACCGGGGGCGGCGCGCCGCAGCGCGGCCGACAGCCGGAGCCCCAGGCCGGGGACGGTGGGGGTGCGGCGCTGGATGGCCAGGGTGACCCCGTCGGGCTGCCCGGGGAGGGCGCCGGGCGCGGGGCTGGCTGGGGGCTGGAGGCCGGTAGCCGCTGGTGCGGGCGGGCCGGCCTCCCCGGTGCGGGCGGCCACAGACAGGCCCAGGGCCAGCACCGAGGTCCAGAGGGCGGGTCGCACGCCACTGCCATAGCAGGGCGCGCCCGGATGGTCACGTCGGCTGTCGGGCCCCCGCCGTCCGCCCCTGGCCTGGAGCGGCCGGACGCGATAACGGGTCGGACACATGGCCGAGGTCACCACCGCTGCCCTCCACGCGCGCGCCGACGCCGCCGCTGCCGCGGGAGATTTCCCAAACGCCCTCCGGGCCGCCGCGGAGGCGCTGCACGCGAGCCCGCTCGACCACCGCGCGCGCCTCAAGGTGGCGCTCTGCTTCGCGATGTTGGGGCGGGCGGATATGGCGGTCCCGGTGCTCCGGGCGGTGGTGGACCAGCTGGCGGGGCAGGGCTTCCTGCTCCCCGCCCTCGGGGCGTGCCGGGACGCGCTCGGCATCAAGCCCGAGGCCCCCGAGATCCTGGAGGCCCTCGGCCGCATCCACGACGCGATCGCCGGGCACCACATGCGGGCCCGCGCCCGGGTGGCGCCCCCGGTGATGCCGGTGAAGGTGAAGGACGACCGCGCCGGCAGCTTCCTGAAGATGGACGACGCGACCCTCGCCCGGGAGGCGGCGGCCCTCGGCACCCGCGTCCCCGCTGGCGTCCCCACCGACATCCCGGACGGGGCGGTGCCTTTCTTCTCCGACATCTCCAAGGGCGCCTTCGTGCCCCTCCTCGGCCGCCTCGAGTACCTGAAGGTCGCGGCCGGCCACGTGGTGGTGCGCCAGGGCGAGGAGGGCCGCGCCCTCTACGTGCTGATCGAGGGCGAGGTCGCGGTGTCCCGCGAGCGCGAGGGGGTGACGAAGGAGCTGGCCCGGCTCGGGGCCGGCTCGCTGTTCGGCGAGATGGCGATGATGGCCGACAAGCCCCGGGTGGCCACCGTCACCGCCACCCAACCGTCGGAGCTGTTCGTGGTGGATCGCGGGGTGGTCGAAGAGCTGGCCACCGCCCATCACGGCCTGGCCGAGGACATCGCGGGGTTCGCGCGGCGGCGGGTGCTGATGAACCTCATGGCCACGTCCCCCATCTTCTCCGTCCTGCAGGAGGAGGCGCGCACCGAGCTGCTCCAGGCCTTCGAGCCCCGGGTGGTGGCGGGCGGCGCCGCCCTCATCGAGGAGGGCGCGGACCCGGTGGGGCTCTTCGTGGTGGTGGAGGGCGAGGTCGAGGTCAGCAAGCACGACGAGGGTGGTGACCGGGTGGTGCTCGCGTATCTGACCGAGGGTGAGGTGTTCGGAGAGATCGGCCTCATCGAGGACCGGCCCGCGACCGCCTCCGTGATCACCGCGGGTCGCTCGGTGGTGTTGTTCCTGTCGAAGGAGCGCTTCGAGGCGTTCGCTGCATCGCAACCCAGCCTGCGCACCTACCTGAAGGACCTGTCGGCCGAGCGCCTGGAGGAGACCGAGGAGGCCATGTCGGCCGACGGTGAGATCCTCGAGGCCGACGACCTCATCATCATCTGAGCGTGGGTCGGCTGGCGAACATCCTCGAGGACGCGCCCGAGGGCCCGCGCGGCCCCGACCTGCGCCACACCGTCCGGGTGCCGGTCGCCGCGCTGGGGCGGGAGGGCGGGGTCTGGGTGAAGGTCCCGAGCGCGCTCCCCCATGAGGGGCGGGTGGTGGCCCGCCGCGCCTCGGGCCACGACCGGCGGGGGCGCGTGCAGCTCCACCTGCCGGCCGGGATGGCCACGGGGACCACCCTGCGCCTGCGTGGGCAAGGTGGCCTGCATGACGGGGGCGCCGCGGGTGACCTCTACCTCGAGGTCGAGGTGGTGCCGCGGGCGCCGCTTGCGTGGGGGTGGTGGGTCCTTGGGGGGCTGGTGGTGGTGTCGGGGATCGCTGCTGCGGTCGCGTTCTAGCAGGCCGTGCACCGCGCACATCCGATCGTGGACGTGGTCGTAGGCGTGGACACGGACGGACACTGCTCCGCCGGCCCGGGACCCCAAGTCACGCGCGCTCGAAGAGGGCGTGGTGGAGCGCGGGGACCGCGAACTCCACCTGGCGGTCGTCGACGAGGAGGCTCAGGTTGATGGCGTTCGCGCCGTGGGAGATCATCTCGACCGGGATCGCGGCGTCACCGAGGGCGCTGAAGGCGCGCCCGGCGAGCCCGTGCACGCCCTTGAGGTCGCGCCCCACGATGCACACCAGGCTCTTGCCGTGGGCGACGGTGACCCGGCCGAGGGCCCCGAGGTCGCTCACCGCGCGGTCGAGGTGCACCGACGGGGCGCAGGTCATCGAGACCGAGACCTCGGAGGTCGACACCATGTCCACGTCCACCTCGCGCCGGCCCATGATCTCGAAGACCCGGGCCAGGAAGCCGTGCTGGCCGAGCATCTGGGCGCTGGTGATGGTGAGGACGCTCTGGTTCTTCTTGTAGGCGATGGAGGTCACGTCGCCGATGGGCTTGCCGCCCGCCTCGGTGATCACGGTGCCGGGGTGGTCGGGGCGGTTGGTGTTGAGCACCCGCACCGGGATGTTGGCGCGCACCGCGGGGATCAGGGTGCTGGGGTGGAGCACCCGGCCGCCGTAGTAGGCGAGCTCCGCCGCCTCCTGGAAGCTCATCTCGGGGATGTTGCGGGCGGCGGGGATCAGGTTCGGATCCGAGGTCATCACGCCGTCGGTGTCGGTCCAGATCTGGCACTCCTCGGCCCCCACCGCGGCCGCGAAGCAGCTGGCGGTGTAGTCGGAGCCGTTGCGGCCGACCGTGGTGAGCGCCCCGTCCTCGGTCTTGCCGATGAAGCCGGTGATCACCGGGACCACGTCGGCCGCGACCTGCACCTGAAAGGCAGCTTGCACCCGGGCCTCGAAGCCGGCCGCGGGGCGGGCGGCGCCGAAGTTGGCGTCGGTGATGAAGCCGAGGTCGAAGGCGTCGTGGGCCTTCGCGGCCAGGCCGCTCCGGGTGAAGAAGTCGGCCACGGCGCGGACGCTCATCCGCTCCCCGAAGCCCTGGACGTGGTCCATCACCCGGGGGCTGGCCTCGCGCACGAGGGAGATGCCGCGCAAGAGGTCTTGCAGCTCGCCCAGCTCGGCGTCGAGGAGGTCCTCCTGGCAGCCCAGCTCGGCCATGACCTGCTTCTGGCGCTGCACCACCGGCTCGGCGTCGGCGATGCCCTGGCTCGCGGCCTGTCGCGCGGCCCGGATCAGGGCGTCCGTGATGCCCTTGTGGGCGGAGCACACCACCACCGGGCGGCGGTGGGCCTGGGCCCGCACGATCTCGAGGACCTTCTTCACCTGGGCGCCGTCGGCCAGGCTGGAGCCCCCGAACTTCATCACCAACATGCCGCTGCCATGGGGCCTCGAACCGCCCGGGTCAAGGGCCTGGACGGCGCGCTTGCGCTTCTCGCGGGGCTCTTCCACCCTCGGGTTGGGTGATGCGGCAGGTCTGCATGCTGGGGCTGTTGGCGCTGGCGGCGGCCTGCGGTTCGGAGCCGTTCGAGGCGCCGGGGGGACGGCCGGGGCGCTGGGTGTTGGTGGATCTCGTGCACACCCAGCTCCAGAACCCACTGGAGCACCGGCTGACCCGGGGCGACTACGCCTACCAGGGCGTGCACGGCTACGCTCGGCTCTTCGACCACCTGGCCGCTCACGGCTACCCCTGGACCGCCACCCGCACCCTGCGCCTCAGCGATTCGTTGCTCGAGGGGTTCTCGGTGCTCTTCATCAACCTCCTGCACGAGGGGGCGGACGACTTCACCCAAGACGAGATCGACGCCATCCACCGGTTCGTGGCGAGGGGCGGTGGCCTCTTCGTGGTGGCCGACCACTCCAACGTCTACCGCCACGCGGAGCGCATCAACCGGGTGCTCGTGCCGATGGGGATGGAGGTCCGCTACCTCACCGCGCTGGACAGCCCCGCCCACTCGGTCGCCGGCTCGGCGTGGATCCTGATCGACAACCTCGCTGCCCACCCCACCAACGAGGGGGTCGCGCTGATCAGCTTCCAGACCGGCGGGGTGCTGGGGACGGACGCGGGCACCGCGTTCCTCTCCGAGGACGGGTTCGGCGATCTGTGGGACGAGGCCAACGAGGACGGCTTCTACGGGAACTGGCGCTTCGACGGCGACGAGGCGGTGGAGCCCCGGGGGGCGGACCTCCCGGTGGTCGCCGCCACCGAGTACGGCGAGGGCCGGGTCTTCGTGGTGGGGGACCAGAACGTCTACGGCGACGTCTGGCTCCACTTCGCGGACAACTTTGCCCACGCGACCAACGCCTTCGAGTGGCTGGCCGGGGGCCCCGAGGTCGCGCCTCCGCTCCGCGAGCGTCCGGTGGATGGCCTGGACCTCGCGGTGGAGCTGACCCGGGCCGGCTTCGCGCTGGGGCAGGGGGCCTCGGATCGGTACTACGGCCTCTACCACCACCTGAACCGCCACCACGGCGTCACCGCCCGGGCCACCACGCGTCTGGACGTGATGCGGGACGCGCTGATGATCCCCACCCCGCGGGAGGCCTACGACGCGGCCGCGGTGGAGGCGGTGCAGGCCTACCTGCGCGCGGGGCGGCGGGTGATCCTGCTCCTCGACGTCTCGATGCTCACCGCGCCGGCGGTCGCGCTGTTGCGCCAGCTGGCGCCCGACTTCAGCTTCGAGATGGCAGGGCAGCCTGCAGATCTGTCGGGGGAGCCCCGGGCGGTCGCGGCCCGCTTCGCCGCGGTGCCCAGGCTCCAGGGCCGGCGTCCGGTGACGGTGGGGCCGCCCGGGCGCCTGGACTTCAACCCCGAGGCCCTCGCCCGTCTGCAGGTCGGGGCCCGGATCTCGGACGAGGGCGACGGCGACGAGGCCTTCGTGGTGCTGGACGTGACCTCGAGCTGGGGACTTCCGCTCTTCGCGGCCGGCGGCCGGGACCTGGCGCGGGTGGCGCCGGTAGAGGCGGGCGAGCTGGTGATCTTCTTGCAGGATGGCTTGCTCCGCAGCCGGACCCTGGGCCGCAAGGAGTCCGAGCCGCCGCCCCCGGGTGGTGAGGCCGCGGCGGAGCTCCTGTATGGCCTCTTGGACTACCTGCGGACGCCGGTGGCCTTCTGAGCCGCCTCCACCGCCCGGACGTGGGCGGCGATGCTGGCGGCGAGGCGGGGCGCCAGCGGGGGGGCGAGGTCGTGGCCCATCCCTCGGACGAGCTCGAGGCGGGCGCCGGGGATCCGGGCCGCGGTGCGGCGCCCGCACTCCGGCGGGATCAGCGGATCGTCCTCGCCGTGGATCACCAGGGTGGGCGCCCGGATCGCCCGGAGGACCTCCACCCGGGGCGGCGCGGCGCTCACCGCCATCAGGTGCCGGGCGAAGCCCGCGGGGCTGTAGTCGCGATCGTAGGCCTTGCCCGTGAGGTCGGCCCAGAAGGCGTCGGGGACCTTGAAGCCGGGGCCGGCGAGGGCGCGTCGCGCCTGGACCCCGTGCGCCACCACCGCGGCGCGGTCCCGCCCCTGGGGGCGCTTCAGGAGGGCCATGAGGGCCTCGGGTCGGGCGCGGGGCAGGTCCGGCTCGCCGGTGGTCGACATGATGCTGGTGAAGCTCGCCACGTGCTCCGGGAAGTGGGCGGCCAGGAGCTGGCCGACGATCCCGCCCATCGAGACCCCCACGACGTGGGCGGGGGAGAGGGCGAGGGCGTCGAGGAGGCGGGCCGCGTCCTGGGCCATGTCCTCGAGCCGGTAGGCGGGGTGCAGGTTACCTTGCGCCGCCTGGCGCATGATCTCCTGGATCGCGGGCGGGAGGTAGTGATCGAAGTGGGTGGACAGGCCGGTGTCCCGGGCGTCGTAGCGCACCGTGAAGAGCCCCTCGGCCGCCAGGGCGTCGAGGAGGGCCTGAGGCCAGGCCACCAGCTGCTGCCCGATCCCCATGATCAGCAGCACCGGGGGGCCCCGCTCGGGCCCGTGGGTGGCGTACTCCAGCTCGACGTCGACGAGGCGGGCCCGGGCCATGGGATCGGAGCATGGCCAATGTGTGCGCGGGAGGAAAGCGGGGCGGTTCCTCAAAGGTGGGGTTCTCTGCTAGCTTCCCCCGCATGTGGGCCACGGCTCTGCTGGCGCTGTCCGCCCTCGCCGCGGCCGCCCCCCCGCCCGAGGCGGCGACGGTGGTCCGGCTCCGGGAGCGGGCGCCCCTGGCCCTGGTGCTCAACACGCCCTCGGCCGAGAAGGGCCGGCTCGGGGTGAGCGAGATCCTCGCCGCCCTGGGCGCCCCCCTCGACACCCACACCGACCTCGAGCTCACCGCGGTGGACGCCGGGGTGCAGGCGGAGTGCGAGGGCAGCCTGGCTTGCCTCGCGAAGCGGGTGCCGCCGGGCGCGAAGCTCCTGCTCGTGATCTCGTACTTCGCGGCGCCCCAGGACCGCCCCGACCGCATCACCGCCTTGATGGTCGACGTGGCGTCCGCCGACGCGTGCGCCTCGGATCCCTTCGGCACCGATCTGAACGCCTGCGTGAGCGAGCGGGCGGTGAAGGTCCGGCCGGCCCCCCGCCTGGTGACCCAGGCGGCCGAGGCCCGGGCCGCCTTCGCGGACCTGGTGCAAGCTGACCTGCGCCCCGCCCTCGAGGGCGCGGGGCACTGGGCCCCCACCGGCACGGTCGAGGTCGTGGGCGCGCCCGCGGGCGCCACGCTCCTGTTGGACGAGCGCACGGTGGCGGCGCTCCCGGGAGGCCTGGTGCGGGTCGAGGGGGTGGAGCCCGGCCTCCACAAGGTGGCGGTCCACCAGGGCGGCAAGGTCCTCGAGGGGGCCGACGTCGAGGTGGCGCGGGCAGAGACCGCGACGTTCGCGGTGAGCGCCCTCGTCCCCCGCTCGGCGCTGAAGACCCCGATGTTCTGGGGCGGGGTGGCGGTGGCCGCGGTCGGCGCCACCTTCACCCTGTGGTCGGCCGGCTACTACGCGGCCGAAGATCAGTCGAAGGCGTGCTTCGGTGAGTCGAGCTGCCCCCGGCGCTTCCTCACCTTCGAGCAGATGCTGGACGGCAACCTGGACGAGCTCCAGGTCAACCCGAACCAGGGCAAGGTCCTCGTGCTGCCGCTCGGCTACTCGATGATGGTCACCGGCGGCACCTGGGCGCTCGGCAGCGCCCTCACCGAGGACGAGGACGAGGTGCTGCACTGGATCCTCCTCGGCGCTGGCGTGGTGGCCGGCGCCGCCGCCTACGGCATCAGCGCGGCCGCGAACTGACCGCCCGGCGTAGAGGGGTGGGACGGCTCCGCCGGCAGCCGGCCGCAGGCCGGCGTAGAGGGGTGGGACGGCTCCGCCGGCCCGGGACCACAATGCAAGCGGAGCGCGCAGCCGGGCGGAGCCCGGCGTAGAGGGTGGGACGGCTCCGCCGGCCCGGGACCACAAGTAAGTGAGCCCGGAGGAAGTACCCTTTCCTCCGGGCTCGGGGTTGCCGGGAATTGCGATCACCGACGCCGTTTAAGCCGTCCCGTCAGGCATCAAGACCCGCGCTCTGCGTTGAGCTATCGATCCACGGAGAGGATCGAGCCGGAATTGAACCGGCAACCTCGGGTTTTCGCGAGACGACGTTTGATTCGGTGAACCCGACAAATGCTCAGCTTCGGAGGAATAGTCTCAGGTCATCAGCTTGAGATCGGGGTCTGTTGGCCACGCGCCGACCCGGGAGTGCAATCCGGGTGCGTCTACCCTTTCGCCACCCCGCCGTCGATGACGGGGGCAGGACTCGAACCTGCAAGCGCGGAGCACGGCCTCGATGTTCTTCAGCTTGAGCTTCAGCTTGCCTCCGACGCGGAGGATAGCCGACCTAGGACGACGCGAAAAGGTAGGCAAAGACGGCCGCGCCCACGTCCTTCTTCGGGGCGGAGGCCTCGTTCGCCGCCTCGCGCGCGAACTTCACCGCCTTGATCAGGGTCTGCAGGCGCTTCTGCAAGGTGCGCTTCCTGGGCTCGGGGAGCGCGCCGCTGTGCTGGGTGGTCTGCCAGGTGCCCACCACCTCGTCCACGTGCACGATCTCGGTCTGCGCGGGGTGATGCTCGGTCGCCTCGTACTTCACGATCACCTTCGGCACCTTCTTGGTCTTGCTGGTGAGGGTGGCCGCCGACTTGTAGATGTTGGTGGCCGCGTCGAGCATCCAGTCGTGGGCCGCGTCGAGCTCGGGGATCTTGTTGAGCTCGTCCTTGAGGTCGTTGAGCTGCTTCTCGAGGAAGAGCAGGTACGTGGCGGGGGCGCCCTCGATCAGCACCTGCCCGTCCACCACCACGTCGGCCTTGGCCTCGCAGTTGGCCCAGTCCTTCTGCGCGGTGATGTCGAACAGCTCGGTCATCTGCTCGCCGATCTCGGCGATGAGCGCGTCGGCGTTCATCTGCACCCGCACGTGCTCGGGCGGGTAGTCCTCCCCGTCCTCGTCCTTCTTCTGGTACTGCCGCGAGAGCCCGTTGAAGAGGGCGGGCTTCTGGAACGCCTTGTAGGTGCTGGAGAGGAAGCCGAAGACCCGCGCCTTGACGCCCTTCTCGATGGCGATCACCTGATTGAGCTTTGCCATGATGGCGGGACGCTACCAGCGCGCGCCGGCCGCGGGTAGGGGGGCAGGGACGACTCGCGCGTGCGCAGGATCACGGCGGAGCGTTCTGCAAGCCATCCTGCGGACCGACCGCGCCCACCAGGCGGAGGGGGGCCTCCCCCTTGACCCGGGTGCCGTCGGGGCGTCGGCCGATGAAGTACCAGCGCGAGGCCGAGTCCTGCAGCCGCTTGGACCGCTCCCAGTTCTTGGGGTCGGCGCAGGGGACATCGGGCGAGACCTCGGCCGCCGGGCAGCCGTACCACTCCGCGAAGTCCTGAGCGTCGAAGGTTCGTCCGCTCACCCAGCGGCCCGCGACCTTCGAGAGGCCACCGAACTCCTCGATGGTCACCGGCCCCTCCAGCGCCCGCACCGTCGTCGTGAAGTCCCACGCGTACTCACGCCTCGCGGCGTCCCAGCGGGCCCGCACCTCGACCGGGTCGTGGGTGACCTCCAGGCCCACCGGGAGGTCGTCGACCTCCCGCGCCTTGGCCTCGACCGTGTGCCCCACGAAGCCGGCGCAGCTGGAGACGGCCTCCAGGCACGAGGCGGAGGCCAGGGCCGTGAGCACCCCCAGGACACGGAGCGTGGCGCGCACCCGGGGAGCGTAGGAGGGAACGGGGTATGGGCGCGACCCGGGCGCCTCTGTTCAGGGGTGCTCGGCCGCCCGCACCACGGAGAGGGCCTTGCGCGCCGAGGCGAGCATGCGCTCCTGATCCGGGCAGCTGGCCAGGCAGTCCCGGGCGGCCTGGGCCTGTCGCTGGGCGCCGTCGTCGCCGGTGGCGTCGGCGCGACGCACCAGCTGCTCCACCGCCTGGGCGAGGTCCACCGGGTCGAGGGCCTCGCCCGCCTCGAGGGCCTTCGTCATGCCCCGCAGGCGCCGGGCGAGGGGATCGTCCGCGGGGCGTGGCGCGGGGCGGGCCGGGCTCCGGGCGGGGCGGGGCGCCTCGGGCGCGCGGTGCACCGGGGCGGGCGCCGGCCGGTGCGCGTGGACCGGCTCCACCGGGACCTCGGGGGCCCGCGGCTCCACCCGCACCTGGGGCGGGAGCTCGGCCCGGGGGGCGGCCTGGGGTGCGACCACCGGCGGCGGGTCGACCGGGGCCTGCTCCGGCGGGGGCCGGTTCAAGGCGAGGGCCACCCCGGTGGCCGCCACCGCCACCGCCGCGCCCGCCACCGCCACCGCCTGGCCAGCGCGGCGACGACGGGGCAGCGGGACGCTCGCGGAGGGGCTGGGGGCGGTGCGGGTCGGCACGAACGGGGCGTCCACGCTGCCCGGCACCGGCACCGTCTTGAGCGCGGTGGGGTCGGCGCCGACCCACGCCACGGTGGCCGCGGCCCGGGTGGGGAGGACGGTCTCGCCCCGCAGGTCAGCCTGCGCGAGCTCCTCCCGGAAGACGGTGCGGGTCAGCGCCTCGGGGGCGTCCGGCTCGGCCACCCGGGTGGGGAGCTGCGACTCCTGGGGCATCTGGCTCACCGCGGTGGCGGAGAAGGGGTCGACCACCGATGCCGGCCGGGGCACGGGGGTCACGACCTCGCGGGCGCGCTCGGCCATGGCCTCCATCTCGCTCGCGATGTTGGGGAAGAGCTCTCTCACCAGCGTCCCGAGCTGCTCGCGGCTGGCCGGGGGCCCGCCCGCCTGGCGCAAGGCATCCTGCAGCTCCCGCGCGGAGCCGTAGCGCTCGGCCGGATCCTTGGCCAGGGCCCGGTTGAGCACCGCCTCCATCGCCTCGGAGACCTGGGGGTTGTAGCTGGACACCGGGCGCGGCACCCGGGCGACGATCTCCTGCAGCGTGTCCACCAGGTTGTTGCCGCCGCGCACCAGGCTGCGCCCGCTCAGCATCTCGTAGATCACCGCGGCGAGGCTGTAGAGGTCGCTGCGGGCGTCCACCTTCGCGCCCAGGGCCTGCTCCGGCGAGAGATACTTCGGGGTGCCGACGAGGACCCCGGGCGCGGTGCGGTAGTCGTCCACCTGAGCGTGGGCCACCCCGAAGTCGATGATCTTCACCCGGCCGTCGAAGGTCACCATGATGTTCCGCGGCGAGAGGTCGCGGTGCACCACCGCCAGCGGTCGCCCATCGGGGCCGGTCGCGGTGTGGGCGTGCTGGAGGCCGGCGAGGGCGGGGAGGGCCACCGCGAGGACCATGTCCACCGCGAGGGCCAGGCGGCGGGAGGCGAGGGCCTGGATCACGCGATCGAGGTCCACCCCGGGCACGAACTCGGTGGCGAGGAAGAAGCAGTCGTCCTCGTAGCCCGCGTCGAGCACGCGGCAGACGTTCGGGTGGTTCAGGTAGGCGGCGAGGTGCGCCTCGCGCTTGATGCGGACCCGCGCGACCTCCTTGCTCGCCACCTCGGCGCGCAGGCGCTTGAGCGCGCACAGCTCGGCGCCGCCCCGACGGTGGGCGACGAAGACCTCGCCGATGCCGCCCCGCCCCAGCAGGTTCAGCACCCGATAGTGGCCGATGGGGAACTCGACGTCGGCGAAGCTGGGCTCGTCGAGCGCCATGCGGGTCGAGGCTACACCGACCCCGCGCGGAAACGTAGCCCTATCCGGGCTGGACCGGGGCCAGGCGCCAGATGTCGCGGTTGTACTCACGCATGGTGCGGTCGGTCGAGAACTTGCCCGAAGCGGCCGAGTTCAGGATCGACATCCGGGTCCACCGTTCGTGGTCCTGGAACGCCGCGCCCACCCGCTCCTGGGCGTCCACGTAGGCCCTGAAGTCGGCCGCCACCATCCAGTGGTCACCCCAGTCCGAGATCGAGGCGAGGATGTCGTCGAACATCCCGTGCTCGAAGGGGTTGAAGTGGCCGGTCCGGAGCAGCTCGACCACCCGGCGGAGGTCCGGGTCGGACTCGATGATCGCCTTGGGGTCGTACGAGGGCCGGCGGTCCTCCACCTCCTTGGCGGTGAGGCCGAAGAGGAAGAAGTTCTCGTCCCCGACCTCCTCCCGGATCTCGATGTTGGCGCCGTCCAGCGTGCCGATGGTCACAGAGCCGTTCATCATGAACTTCATGTTCCCGGTACCGCTGGCCTCCTTGCCCGCGGTGGAGATCTGCTCGGACAGGTCCGTGCCGGGGCAGATGATCTCCATCTTGGAGACGTTGTAGTCGGGCAGGAACACCATGCGCAGCCGATCACCCACCGCGTGATCGTTGTTCACCACGTCGGCCACCGCGTTGGCCAGCTTGATGACCTTCTTCGCGATCGCGTAGCCGGGGGCGGCCTTGCCGCCGATGAGCACCGCGCGCTTCGTCCAGTTCTGCACGTCGCCCCGCTTGATCCGGTCGTACAGGTGCACCACGTGCAGGATCTTCAAGAGCTGCCGCTTGTATTCGTGGATGCGCTTGACCTGCACGTCGAACATCGCGTCGAGCGGGAAGTCCACCTTGCACTCCGCCTTCACCAGCTCGGCCAGGCGCGCCTTGTTGGACTGCCGCACCGCCCGCCAGCGGGCCCGGAACACCGGATCCTCGACGTGGCCGCGGAGCTTCTCGAGCTGCGGGAGGTTGGTGACCCAGCCGTCGCCGATGCGCTCGGAGATCAGCCCCGACAGCTCCGGGTTGCAGGCCCGCAGCCACCGCCGCTGGGTGACCCCGTTGGTCTTGTTGTTGAAGCGGCTCGGCCACAGCTCGTGGAAGTCGCGGAACAGCCCCGCCTTCAACAGCTCGGTGTGGAGCGCCGCCACCCCGTTGATGCTGAAGCTCGACACGATCGCGAGGTGGGCCATCCGCACGTGCGGGTCGTCGCCGTGCTCGATGATCGACATCCGGGCCTGCCGCTCGTGATCCCCCGGCCAGCGGTTCGCCACCTGCCGCAAGAAGCGCGCGTTGATCTCGAAGATGATGTCGAGGATCCGCGGCAGGAGGCTCCGGAACATCGACACCGGCCACCGCTCCAGCGCCTCGGGGAGGAGGGTGTGGTTCGTGTAGGCCATGCACTTGGCGACGATGGCCCACGCCTCGTCCCAGCCCATGGCGTGGTCGTCCATGAGCAGGCGCATGAGCTCCGGCACCGCGATGGTGGGGTGGGTGTCGTTGAGCTGGAAGCAGTTCCTGTCCGCGAAGGTGTCGAAGCCCTCGTGGTGGGTCTGCCAGCGGCGCAGGACGTCCTGCAGGCT
The DNA here is from genome assembly GCA_020632995.1 of Deltaproteobacteria bacterium. Lineage (GTDB taxonomy): Bacteria > Myxococcota > Kuafuiibacteriia > Kuafuiibacteriales > Kuafuiibacteriaceae > JACKEN01. The sequence continues at coordinate 640,207 of JACKEN010000002.1, forward strand.
GGCCGAGGCCAGGAAGTATTGCTGGCGCAGGCGCAGCTCCTTGCCGTTCTCCGACTTGTCGTTCGGGTACAGGACGAGCGAGATGTTCTCGGCGAAGTTCTTCGAGGCCACCGCCTCCGCGTAGTCGCCCTCGTTGAACTCCGCGAAGTCGAACTCATCGGTGGGGGCGGCCTTCCACAGGCGCAGGGTGTTCACCGTGCCGTTCCGGTAGCCCGGGATGGGCACGTCGTAGGGCACGGCCAGGATGTCGTGGGTGTCCACCCAGCGGGCCCGGTACTGCCCCGCGGCGTCGCGGTAGAAGTCGGTGCGCCCACCGAAAGGCACCCTGCGGGTGTGCTCGGGGCGCTCCAGCTCCCACGGGTTGCCGTAGGCCAGCCAGTGGTCGGGCTCCTCGTGCTGGTGCCCCTTGTCGATCGTCTGCCGGAAGATGCCGTACTCGTAGCGGATCCCGTAGCCCATCACCGGCAGCTGCAGGGTGGCGCAGGAGTCCAGGAAGCACGCGGCGAGCCGCCCCAGGCCGCCGTTGCCCAGGCCCGCGTCGCGCTCCTCGCTCACCACGTCCTCCCAGGCGAGCCCGTACTTGTGCAGGGCCTCCCGCACCTCCTGCTCCACGTCGAGGTTGAGCGCGGTGTTCTGGGTGGCGCGGCCCATGAGGTACTCCATGGACAGGTAGTAGGCGCGCCGGCAGTCGCTCTCCGCGTAGGCCCGCCGCGTGTTGCGCCACCGCTCGGTGATCCGATCCCGGATCGCGTAGACCATCGCGTGGTAGCGGTAGATGTCGGACCCCGCGTAGCGGTCGCGGCCCAGGTGGTTCAAGAGGTAGCGGACCAGGTCCTGGGCGATGGCGTCGGCGGTCATCGACAGCCGGGGCACCTCCTGGTGGAGGCTCTCGATGGGGGGCGTAGTGGGGGCGTGGTGTTTCATGATCGAGTGACGTCCGAGGGGCGAGCATCGGGCGGTCCGAGGCTCGCGACAAGGCCGCACGCGAACATGTAGGGTAAACAGAGGGGGCTCAGAGCTCCAGTGTCCCGCCGCGGCTCCGGACGATCTCCTCGAAGCCCCCGCCGTCGATGATCTCGGTGCCGAGGGATCGCGCCTTCTGGGCCTTGGAGGAGGTGCTGTTCGGGTCGGCGAGGACGAGGTAGGTGAGCCCCTTGGTCACCGCGCTGCGCACCGCGCCGCCGTTCTTCTCGACCAGGAGCTCGAGCTCCTTGCGCGGTCGGCTCTGGGCCCCCGAGAAGCAGAACGAGAGCCCGGCGAGCGGCCCGCCCTCGGCCGGCCGCACCGGCACCACCCCGACCTCGGCCAGCCGGGCGATCTCGTCGAGCCGCCCCCGCATGCCGGTGATGATCTTCTCGGCCTTGATCGCCCCCAGCCCTTCGATCGCCGACAGCGCCTCCACGCTCGCCGCCGCGATCTTCTCGAAGCTGTCGTAGCCCGCCCCGATGAGGAGCTTCGCGGTCTCCTTCGACACGCTCTGGATCCCGAGGGCGGCGATGAAGGTGGTGATCGGGATCTGCTTGGCCGCGTTCAGCGGGTCGAGGAGCTTCTTCGCCGACACCTCACCGTAGCCGTCCAGCCGCTGCACGTCGGCCACGGTGAGCCGGTAGAGGTCCGCCGGCTCCTTGACCATGTCCCGCTCGTACAGCCGCTCGAGGGTCTTCTCGCCCCACTCCATCAGGCCCAGGTGCTTGATCCAGGTCTTGAGCCGCCCCACCCGGCGGGCGGGGCAGGCCTCGTTGCCACACAGCAGGTACTCCCCGTCCACCGTCACCGGCTCCCCGCACGCGCCGCAGGCGCTCGGGGGCTGCTCGTGGTTCGGCCCCTTCACCACCACCTTCTCGACGTAGGGGATGACGTCGTTGCGGCGGGACACCAGCACCTGGTCCCCCACCCCGATGTCCATCGCCCGCACGTTGGCCGCGTTGTGCAGGCTGGCCTGCCTGACCTCGGCCCCGGCGAGGAACACCGCCTCGATCTGGGCGATGGGGGTGATGCGGCCGGAGTCCCCGGTGCTCCACTGGATCCCGAGGAGGGTAGTGACCATCATCTCGTTCCCGAACTTGTAGGCCACCGCGGCCCGCGGGCGGTTGTTCAGCTCGCCGAGCAGCGTGAAGCTGTGCAGCGCGTTGGCCCGCGCCACCAGGCCGTCGATGTCGTAGTCCAGGGCGGCGCGGGCTGAATCGGCGTAGCGCCGGTGCTCGGCCAGCACCACGTCCACATCGCCGAACACCATCGACGGGGTAGCGAAGCCCTGGGCCTTCAGGAAGGCCAGCTTGTCACGCTCGCTCGCGAGCTCCAGGCCCTCGAGATCGTAGAAGAGGATCGTGAGGTAGCGGCAGGCCCCGAGGAGCTTGGCGTCCTTGGTGCGGGCGATGCCCGCCGCGGTGTTCCTCAGGCTCTTCAGCTGCTCGAAGCGCTTGTCGACCCCGCGCTTGAAGGTCTCGAAGGCGGGGGCGTCGCTCTTTCGCAGGATGATCTCGCCCCGCACCGAGATCCGGCCGCGGTGCCCGATCTCGGCCGGCACCCCTTGCATCCGCATGACGTTGGCGGTGATGCGCTCGCCCACCAGGCCGTCGCCCCGGGTGATCGCGGTCTCCACCCGGCCCTCGGCGTACACGACCTCGATGCTGATCCCGTCCAGCTTCTCGGTGAGGGCGAGATCGGTGGACACCGGCGGCAGGTCGGCCTTCACCGCCAGCTCGTCGCAGCGGGCCGCCCAGTCCTTCAGCTCCTGCTCGGCGTTCACCTTGTTCAGGGAGCCCATCGGGATCTCGTGCCGCGCCTTCGGCCAGTCCATGCCCTGCGGCGGAGGCACCCGGGTAAGTGTGGGGTGCCCCTCGTCCAGCCGGGCCACCGCGAGCCACAGCCCCTTGTAGTGCCGCGGGTCGCCCGGCCGCCCCGCGTACGCGCGGTCCGCCTCCGCCTCGAGCTGCTCGGCAAGGCGGCCTGCGTCCTGGGCCGCGCTCAGGGCCTGGGCCTCGGCCTCCGCCGCCGCGTCCAGGGCGGCGTCGGCCGCGGGGGCGGCGCCCACCTCGCCCAGCACCGGGTGGTCGGGGGCCAGGGCGCGGAGGCGGTCCTCGAGGGCGTCGAACTCCTCGTCGGTGATCTCCGGCTGGTCGTTGTAGTACCGATCCCGGTGGAACCGGATCTGCTCGGCCAGGGCCTCCACGGCCTTCGGGTCGGGGGTACGGGTGCCGCTCACGGCGGGGGAGGGTAGTGCGCTGGCCCCCGGATGTCTCGGGGTACGCCTGGGACCCCTATTTTGGCCCTGGTGTGGTGACGCTGCGCGCCGTACACTTTCGTGCCCACAGGATGCTACTCGCGCTCGCGATCATCATCGTCCTCGTGACGTCGTTCTTCTGTTCGATCTCTGAGGCCTCACTGCTGAGCTCCAGCCGGGTCCGCGCCATGACCCTGGCCGAGGAGAACCCCTCGGCCCGTCTGCTCTCCCGCATGAAGGAGAGCCTGGATCGGCCCATCGCGGCCATCCTCATCGTCAACACCATCGCCAATACCGGCGGCGCCGCCCTGGCCGGCCGCGAGTACGAGCGGGTCTTCGGCGGCTCGGGCATGGGGATGTTCACCGTGGCCTTCACGGTGGCGGTCCTGGTGGTGGCGGAGCTGCTCCCGAAGACCCTCGGGGTCCGCTACTCGATGCGGGCGGCCCTCGTCCTGGCCCGGCCGCTGTGGATGATGACTCAGCTCATGACCCCCTTCACCGCCCTGGTGGAGCGCATGACCCGGTTCCTGGGGGCCAAGCACGAGAAGGCGGCCAAGTTCTCGCTCGAGGACCTCCGCACCATGGCCCAGATGGCGGTGGCGGCGGAGGGCCTGCGGCGCGAGGAGCAGATGATCATCGACGCCGCCTCGCGCCTGCCTCACATCACGGTGGAGCACATCATGATCCACAAGCAGGACATGGTCTTCCTGTCGCTGCAGCTGGACGACGAGACCAACCTGGTGCGAGCCCGCCAGAGCATGCACTCGCGCATGCCGCTCTGCCACAAGGACATCGACGACGTGGTGGGCTTCGTGAACGTGAAGGAGATCCTTTGGCGCCTGGTGGAGGAGCCCGAGGATCGCGAGGAGCAGGGCCTCAAGCGCATCCTCGGCGAGGCGGTGCGCGAGCCGCTGGTGGTGACCCCCGACCTCGAGGTCACCAAGCTCCTCAACCTGTTCTCCCGCGAGCACGAGCACCTGGCCCTGGTGAGGTGGGACAGCGGCGCGGTGGCGGGCATGGTGACCCTGGAGGACGTCATCGAGGAGCTGATCGGGGAGGTCGACGACGAGTACGACCGCTCCCCCCGCACCGCCGAGCGCATGGGGCCAGACCTGTGGCAGTTCGGCGGGGGGTGCCTTTGGACGGACGTGGCCCGGCGCCTCGGGCTGCCCGGGGACGAGTTCGACCCCGAGGACGTCGACCTCGACGGGCGCCTCGATCTGAACGACTTCGCGGCGGACCGGCTCCGTGGCAAGCTCCGGACCGGAGGCGTGTTCACGGTGAGCAAGTGGCGCTTCAAGGTCACCCGCATGCGGCGCGGCAAGGTCCTCCACGTGGAGGCCCGGCTGATGGGCTCCGGCCCTGCGCCCAGCAAGTCTGCGGCCTGAGGCCGGCATGACCGCGCTGTTCCGTCGACCCCGCCGGCGCCTCACGCTCTTCGAGCTCATCAACCACCCCGCCACCGACATCGTGGTGATGGCGCTGATCGTGGCGTCGGTCTTCCTGCTCGTGGTCGAGGAGTCGTTCGACGTCGCGCCCACCTCGCGCATCCACTACGCGAGCCAGGCCATCACCGCCGTCTTCGCGCTGGAGCTGATCCTGCGCTTCCTCGCCGCCCGCAAGAAGGCGCGCTTCTTCCGCCGCTACTGGCCGGACCTGCTCGCCCTGCTCCCGCTGCTCAGGCCGCTGCGCTTCTTCCGCTTCTTCCGTTTGTTCAGGCTGTTCCGGCTCTTTCAGCTGGGCCTGCTCCTGGACCGGCGGGTGTCGACGCTGCGGGGGATCCTGCGCGTCAACTTCACCTTCCTGTGGGCGCTGATGGTGCTCACGGTGATCCTGGTGATCGGGAGCGCGGTGATGGGCTTCATCCTCGAGCAGCACCAGGGCGGGGACTTCCAGTCGGTGGAGCGGAGCATGTGGTGGGCCATGTTCACCATCATCGCGGGCGAGCCGGTGGGCGGCATGCCCCAGACTTTCCTCGGGCGAGGCCTGCTCGCCCTGATGATGCTCAGCGGCATGGGCATCTTCGCGGTGTTCACCGGCGTGGTGTCCGCGACCATGATGTCGCGCCTGCAAGGGAGGGATCGGGTGGCGGAGCTGGATATCGACGAGCTGGAGGGGCACATCCTCATCTTCGGGTACAACGCGGGGGTGCCGCCGCTGTTGGCCGAGCTTGCGGTGGATCCGGAGCTCAAGGGCCTGCCGGTGGTTCTGGTGAACGAGCGCGAGCGCGAGCCCGACCTCAGCGGCACCGGCTACCGCATGGACCTCGTCTACTTCATGCGCGGTGACTACACCCAGGTGCCGGTGCTCAGCCGCGCGGGGGTGCCGCGCGCGTCGCGGGCGGTGGTGATGGCCGACGACATCCGCAGCCACGACCCCGCGGACCGGGACGCCCGCTCGGTGCTCACCGCCCTCACGGTGGAGCGCCTCAACAGCAAGATCTTCTGCGTGGTGGAGCTGATGAACTCGGCCAACCGGGCCACCCTCAGCCTGGTGAACGTGGAGGCGGTGATCAACCGGAGCGACCTCGCCGGCCGCGCCCTCGCCTCCGCCTGCCGCCACCCGAACCTGATGGAGGTGATGATGAACCTCCTCACCATGCGCCGGGGCGAGATGATGCATCGGGTCCCCGGGCCCCGGGAGCCCACTCCGTTCTCGCGCCTGATGATCCTGGTGAAGAGCGAGGTCGACGCGATCCTGGTCGGCATCGAGCGGGACGGCGAGACCCGCGTGAACCCCCCCGAGGATCTGATGGTGGGGCCCGAGGACTTCCTGATCCTGGTGGGCGGCCCCGAAGAGCAGCACGTCCGGCGCCGTCGTTTGGCGTAGGCCTATCGTAGCGCCAGGCCTGCCTCGAGCGTCTGCGCGCTCAGCACCAGCGCCATCACCTCGGCCCGGTCGGGGTCGTCCTCGGGCGCGCTCTCGGCCAGCACCCGGCGCACAGCCTCCAGGCTCCAGCCCTCGGCGAAGCGGCTGCCTCGGAGCACGTCGGCGAGCCCCACCACCGCCACCGCGAAGCGCAGGTCGGATTGCGCTCGGCGCCAGGGGCGGGCCACCGTCCCGACGTCCACCCCGGCCTCGATCGCCACCACCGGGCCGCCGTCGGCGGGGGCGCCCCGGACCCGCACCCGGCCCAGCTCGCCCTTCGCGTCCGGGGCGAGGGCCAGCTCGTAGAGCGCGGTGACCTGGTGGCCCGAGCCCACCTCGCCCGCGTCCACCGCGTCGTCCTCGAAGTCCTCGGGGCGCAGGCGTCGGTTCTCGTAGCCCACCAGGCGCCACGCGAGCACCGCGCGGTCCGACAGCGCCACCTGGATCTTCACGTCCTTCGCGACCTCCTGGACCATCCGCCCCAGGTCCTCCCCGAAGACCTTCCTGGCCTGCCGGGGCGAGTCCACGTAGGCGTAGGCGCCGTCGCCCTTGTCGGCCAGGGTCTCCATGACCGCGTCCTTGTAGTTGCCGGTGCCGAAGCCCACCGTGGTGAGGCCGATGCCCCGCCGGGCGTGCCCCTCGATCGCGTCGAGGAGGGCGTCGGGGGTGGAGGGGCCCAGGTTCGCGTCGCCGTCCGAGCACACCACCACGCGGGTCCGGGTGCCGGGCCGGTGCATGGCCTCGGCCTGCTGGTAGGCGAGGTCGAGGCCGGAGGCCATGCCGGTGCTCCCGGCCGCCGCCAGCCCGTCCAGGGCGGCCTGGAAGGTGGCCTTCTCGGTGGCCGGGGTCGGGGGCAGGACCAGCGCAACCGAGCCTGCGTAGGTGGTGATCGCCACCTGGTCGCGCTCGTCCAGGGCATCCAGGGCCACCCGCAAGGTGTCCTTCACGAGGTCGAGCCGGTCCGAGCCCGACATCGACCCGCTGGTGTCGACCAGGAACACCAGGTTGACCGGCAGGCGCTCCGCCTCGGGCACCGCCCGGGCCTGGATCCCCACCCGCATGAAGTAGCGGTCCTCTCGGAAGGGCGAGCGCGCCCCGTCCACCGCGATCGAGAAGAGCCCCTCCGGGGTGGGGTAGCGGTACCGGAACGCGTTCAACAGCTCCTCCGGCCGCACCAGGGACGGCTCGGGCAGCGCCCCGGACACCAGCGCCCGCCGGGTGAGGCTGTAGGCGGCGGTGTCGACGTCCACCGCGAAGGTCGAGAGGTGCTCATGAAAGGTATCTTGCGCCTCGGCCACCTCGACGTCGGCCCGCCCCGGGAAGCGCGCGGGGGCGCCGCCCCGGTAGGGGAGATCGACCACCGCCCAGCCCCATGGGCTGGCGTCCAGGGTGCGCTGGACCTCGCTCTTGTCGACGAGGAGCCCCGCCGCGGGGTCCTCGCCCTCCCGCGGGCCGCCGCCCAGCCCCATGCCGCCCCCGCCCGTCCCCATGCCGCCGACCCCGTAGCCGCCGACCCCGGCGCCGCCGGAGGACCCGTAGCCCATGTCCGCCGGCTCACACCCTCGGCGCCGCCGGTGACCGCGGCGCCGCGCCGCCACCAGGATCGGATCCTCCTCCGGAGTATCGCAGCTCACCCCCTGGCCTGCGTTCCCGAACCCCAGCCCCATCGGGTCCACGTCCAGGCGGATGGCCACCGGATGCCCGCCCCCGGGCAGGGTGTGCACCGCCCAGCCCTCCGTGGCGGGGGCGTGGAGCCGTCGCGCGCTCACGAGGGCTGGCGGGCCCTCGGGGGTGACGAAGGTGGTGCACGCAGGCGCGGCCAGGGCGGCGAGGATGGTGAGGCGGCGCATGAGGGCCCGACAACCGGGGCCCGGTCCGGGTTCCCACGTCGTGCTGCGCGCTACTCGACCAGCAGCATCGGGGTGATCACGTTCCGCCCCCCGGTCACCGCGAAGACCTGGCCCCCGGCGGCGTCCGGGACGAGGAGCGAGACCGTCTGCTGGCTCATCGGGCGCAGGCCAGCCTGCAGCTCGAGTCCCGCGGGGTCGGCGGCGTCGTAGAGCAGCGCGCCGAGCAGGGCGGGTTGCGCGGCCACGGCCCGCTCCATGCCCAGGAAGATCCGGCAGGCGGCGGGGGCGCTCGCGGCGCAGGACTCCGGATCCAGCGCGAGGGCGGTCACCCTGACCCCGGCGAAGAGCGGGCGAGGGTGCACCGCGTCCACCTGGCTGGCGCCCGGCACCAGCACCGCCACCTCCGCCACCCCGTCGTCGCGGACGTAGGCCGCCAGCACGTCGCCGCCCGGCAGGCCGATCATCGCGCTCACGTCGCCGGGGAGCGTCACCTCGGGGAGGGCGACGTCGCTCTCGAGCGACGCGGCCTGCACCACCCGGGGGCCCGCGCCGGCGAGCTGGGTCTGGCTGTCGGCCACGAAGACCCAGTCGCCGCGGCGGCCGCCGAGGGCCGCCACGTCGGCGCCGGTCAGGGCGGGTAGGGGGATCGCTGGACCCACCTGGCTGAGGGCGCTGCCGCCGCTTCGCTCCACCGCCAGCTTCGCTACCTGCACGTTGCTGCCCTCGACCCCGTAGATGGCGAGGGCGTTGGGCTCGTAGGCCAGCACCCCGGAGACCTCCATGGTCGTGGTGACGAACGCCTTCCTGGTCCAGCGATCCGCGTCGTCGGCCGCGTAGGTGTAGACGCGCCGCCGGGTGGCCACCCCGACCCAGTCGCCGACCAGCGGTGCGAGGGTGGGCTGCCCCCCCGCGAGCCACGTGTTGTCGCCGTCCAGGTCGGCCCGGAAGCGGTCCGTCTCCGGCACGTCGGGGGCGGCGGTGGTCAGCGCCTGTCCGTAGGCGTCCGCGCGGCAGCTGGGATCGTCCGCGGGTCGCGCGCAATACGCCCGGCACCGGGCCTGGCACGCATCGGGCTCCGACACGCCGATGCAGGCCGGCCAGCCGTCCCGGGTGCAGGGCCCGACGAGGACCTGGGTGATGCACGTGTCGAAGCAGGCCTGGCTGCACGAGCCACCGCGGGCCGAGCAGCCTGCGGTCGCGCACTCGTCGCTCCCGCCCCCCACCATGAGGAGCCGACGGCCGTCGCCCTGGGGGACGACGAGGGCGCCGGTGATGCGGCCGGTGGTGCCCTCCTCGGTCTCGTAGGCGCCCGGGCCGCGCCGGGGGCACTGGGCCTCGGCGAGCAAGAGATCCTGCGCGAACAGCTCGTAGGTCCGCCCGCCGCAGGTGAGGGTGAAGTCCGCCGGGGCGCCGAAGGGGCCGGGGGCAGGCCCCGCGGGGCCCGCCGTGCACCCCTGACCGTCGGACAGCAGGGTCGGCTGCCCCTGGGCGTCCAGCGTGGCCTCGAGGCGCGGGAGCCCGCACGCGGCGAGGTCCAGGGTGAGGTCGCAGTCGAGCTGTCGGGCCTCCGGGATGCAGGCCAGCTTGCCCTCCGAGAACACCGCATAACCTGCGCGTCGGTTCGGGCACGCCAGCTCCGCCGGCGGCCCGCACAGGCTCACCCCGGCCGCGCGATTGCCGTCGACTCGGCTCAGGCGCCCGCCGTCGCTCGCGAACACCTCCACCGGCACCTCGGGCCCGAGGGCGAGGAGCGCCCCACACCCGTCGGTGGTGGTGACCGCGCTCCAGCAGGACTCCGGCGTGTCGGCGCAGGCGGCCACGCGCTCCTCGCACAAGAGGCGGTCCGACGCGCTGGCCCGGGTCGCGCAGGTCGCGTTCGCCGCCGAGTGCAGGTCATCCTGCTTCACGAAGTACAGGCGCGCGTCGAGGCCTCCCTCCCCGTGGAGCTGATAGCGTCCGGCGTAGACCGCGGCTCGCCGCACCACGGACCCGACCACGGCGGGGCTGTCGCCCTCGTAGAGGACGCCGAAGGCAAGCTCGGCCTCGGGGGTGGGGCTGGGGAGGGACAGGTGCTCGACCTTGTCGCACCCCGCGGTGAGGGCGAAGAGGAGCGCCCAGCGGGCTGTCACCCGGGTCGTCATGCTACAGGTCTTCGAAGGGGTTGCCTTCTGCCGCCTTCACCCGGTGCCTGGCGCGCCACTTCGACAGGGCGGTGCCCACCGCGAGCAGGAGCACCACCGCGCCCGAGTACATGAAGGCGTTCTTGAAGATGTTGGCCTGGGTGTCGATCTTGTCCTTGAGCCGCCGGTACTCCGGGTTCATGGGGGCCAGCTCCTCCAGCCGCCGCATCAGGCCCTCCATCGCGATCTTGTCGTTGGTGTCGTAGGCCTCCCAGGCTCGCTTGGCCAGCTCCTCACCCAACCAGATGCGCTCGTCCTCGTCCTCACGCATGCCCTGGGCCTTCGTGTAGAGGCTGATCGCGCCGTCCACGTCGCCGTTGGAGAGCTTCTTTCGGTACTGCTCGCGGATCATCTTCTCGCGGATCACCGCGTGCTTCGGCGTGGTGGGCGCGAACTTCTCGCTCTTGGTGAGGAGCGCCTCGGCCTTGTCGTGATCGTTGCCGTTGGCCGCGGTGCGCGCGCAGTAGAAGTAGGCACGAGCGGCGAAGGTCTTGCCGTCCTTGGCCTCCTCCACCCCCTCCATCCCGAACTCCGAGACGATGGTGTCGTACTTGGTGCACGCCTCCTCCCACTGCTTGGAGGTGACGTAGCGGGTGGCCAGGGTGTGCAGGGCGCCGAGCCGCTTCTTGTCGCCGGGCTTCGGGATGTTCTCCTCGGTGAGGTACTCCTCCTCCTCGTCCCACGACTTCACATACTTGCGCTCGCGATCGGTGAGGCCAGGCCCGCCGATGCGCGAGGACCCGAGGTCGATCGAGGGCGAGGTCTCCTCGTCTTGGGCCCGGGCCCGCCCGGGGACGAGCAGCGCGACGCCCAGCGCGCCGCCGAGGAGGAGGGGGATGATCCTGCTGTGCTTCATGGCTCCGACCGGCCGAGACTAGCCACGGCGGCGCCCGGCGTGCAAACCCGCAGCATGACGGACCACCAGCTCCCGGTGGTACGGGTACATGCCGGTGGGGAGGGCGTCGGGCTCGAAGAAGGCGCCGCCCAGGATCTCGGGGTTCTTCGCCAGATCCAGGGTGGGGGCGCCCCGGGGGCGGGCCTCGAGGGCGAGCGAGACGTAGCGCCCCCGCACGTTGTGCTCGGCGTCGACCGCCGGCTCGAAGGCGCTGATCTCGAGCCCCACCTCTTCGAGGAGCTCGCGCTCGAGCGCCTGGGCGAGCGACTCGTCGTGCTCGATGAAGCCCCCGGGGAGGCCCCAAGCCCACGGGGTGCGAAACCGGTGCTCGAGCACGAGCACCCGGCCCGCCTCGTCGTAGACCAGCCCCACCACCCCCACCAGGAAGTGGGGGTTGGTGGCGAAGAGCACCCCGCGCCGCACCGGGTGGGGCACCGCGCCCCACAGCGAGGAGACCCCGGCGAGGGCCCGATCCTTCAGGCCCACCCTACTTCGCCTTCTTCGGCCGCATCGCGCCCAGGAGCTGCTTCACGTTGGCGCGATCCATCTCGACGAAGCGGTTGAACTCGCCCGCGCCCTGGAGCCACTCGCCGCCGTCGATGTCGATGCAAGTGCCGTTGACGTAACCGGCCATCGGGCTCATCAGGTAGGCGGCGAGGTTGGCGAGCTCGGAGTGCTCACCGAAGCGCTTCATCGGGATGTGCTTCTTCGCCTCCTCCTCCATCATCTTGGGGTCGGGCACCAGGGCCGCCCACGCGCCCTCGGTGGGGAAGGGCCCGGGCGCTATGCCGTTGACCCGGATGTCGTAGGCCGAGCCCCACTCCACCGCGAGGGACTTCGTCATCGCAAGCAGGCCTGCCTTCGCCATCGCCGACGGCACCACGAAGGACGACCCGGTGTACACGTAGGTGGTCAGGATCGAGACGATGCTCCCGCCGTTGCCCTGCTCGATCATCTGGCGGCCCACCGCCTGGGTCATGAACCAGGTGCCCTTCAGCACGATGTCCACCACCGCGCCGAACCCATTGGGGGACAGGTCCTCCGCCGCGCACAGGAAGTTCCCTGCCGCGTTGTTCATCAGGCCGGTCACCGCGCCGAAGCGGGCCACCGCCTGCCGCACCACGTCGGCGCAGGCCTCGGGGTCTCGGATGTCCACCGCCACCGGCAGGGCCTGGCCGCCCTTGGCCTCGATCTCCTTCGCGGTCGCCTCGAGGCGCTCGAAGGTCCGGGCGGCGAGCACCACGTTGGCGCCGAGCTCGGCGTAGCGCTGGGCCATGGACTTGCCGAGGCCGCTGCCGCCCCCGGTCACGATGATGGTCTGGCCCTTCAGCAGGTCGGATACGAACATGCTCACCTCTTCATGCTCCGCAGGTACGGCGGGAGCTGCCGGATCTGGTCGTCACTCAGCACCACGCTGAAGTCGGGCATCCGCCCGTGGCCCTGGCGGATGGTCTCGGCGATGGCCTCGTCGGTCAACTTGGCCTGCACCTCGGGCGCGCCCAGGTCGGGCAGCTCACCGAAGCGATCCTTCAGCGCCTCGCCGCGCCCATCCGCGCCGTGGCAGTTGGCGCAGGCGGTCAGGTAGATGTTCTCGCCCGTCTCCACCGGCGCCGTCGGCGGCGCGGCCTCGGGCGTCGGCGCGGCCGGCGTCGCCGCGGGCTCGCGCTGGCAGCCGGCGGCCAGCGCGCCCAGGACCGTGAGGGCCAGGACGACGCACCGAGTCATACCCTCGGGTTAGCACGCGACGGGGATCCGGGCAAAGCCAAGGGAAGGGCGGCGGGCGGGCCTCGGGTTGCCGTTTCGCGCCCCCTGAGCGGGCGGCGCGGGAGGTCACATGTCTCGTCGTCTCTTCAGCCGGGCGCTCGCCCCGGCCCTGGTCGTGGTGTGCGCGGGCGCGGCGCCGGTCCGGGCGGATCCCACCCGGAGCGCGGGCGCTCCCGAGCGCTTCCAGTTCCACGATCCGATCGTCTTTCACAACATCACCCTGGTGCCGGTCAGCACCGAGGAGGTCGGCCCCTTCGAGCGCTACACCCTCCTCGAGGAGGGCCTGAAGAAGAAGAGCCTGCGGGTGCGCGAGCTCGCGGGGAACTCGGACCAGGCGCAGGTGAGCGCGGTGCAGGTGAGGAACACCGGCCCCCTCGCCGCCTTCGTGCTGAGCGGCGAGATGATCCTCGGCGGCAAGCAGGACCGCATCCTGTCGAACGACACCGTGATCCCGAACGACGGCAAGTGGCACCAGGTGGAGGTCTTCTGCGTCGAGCAGGGGCGCTGGCAGGGTCGGAAGATGCAGTTCGAGGGCGGGGCGGCGCTCGCCCACGCCAAGCTGAGGAAGGCCGCGATGTCCGGGAGCCAGGGCGAGGTCTGGGCCGAGGTGGAGCGGAAGAACGCGGTGCACGGCACCAGCAGCGAGACCCAGACCTACCGCCGCACGGTGCAGAACGCCGAGCTGCGGCGGCGGGTCGCGAGCCACCGCCAGGAGCTGGTGCGCCAGCTCCCCGACGCGCGCCTGTCGGGCTTCGTGTTCGCGGTGAACGACGAGGTCCGGGTGGCGGACATGTTCACCAACCCGCTCCTGTTCGCCGACCTGCAAGAGAAGTTGCTCTCCGCCTACATCCTGGAGGCGCTGGAGCAACAGGCGCCGCCGCCGTCCCAGCGGGCGAAGGCGGGCAAGGGGTTCGACAAGGCGAAGGCCAGGGCGTTCTACGAGGACGCCAAGGCCGCCCCGCAGGTCGGGAACAAGACCTCCGGCGACGCGGTGACCTTCAAGAAGAAGAAGAAGGGGATGGTGGGGACCGAGACCAAGGACAAGGTCGGCCGGACCCTCAAGGAGTCCTACCTGGCGGAGTAGCGCTCAGGGGAACAGGCCGCGGGTGAGCATCGCCTCGGAGACGCGGTGGATGCCGAGCATCAGGGTGGCGGTGCGCATGTCGGTCTGGAACTTGTTCTTGAAGTTGATGCACTCCCGGAACGCCGCCTCCATGATGTTGAAGAGGCGCTCGCTGATCTCCTCGGCCGACCAGAAGAACGACTGCAGGCCCTGCACCCACTCGAAGTAGCTCACGATGACGCCGCCCGCGTTGGCGAGGATGTCCGGCACCACGAAGATCTCTTCCTGGCGCGCCTTGAGCACCTCGTTACCCTCGGCCGTCACCGGCCCGTTGGCGCCCTCGGCGAGGATGCGGCACTTCAGCTTGCGCGCGATGTCCGCGTCGATCTGGCCGCCGAGCGCGGCGGGGATCAGCACGTCCACGTCGAGGGTGAGGAGGTCGGTGTTGTTGATCGGCTCCGCCCGCGGGTAGTCCTTCACGTAGGTGCGGGTGGCCACGTACTTGAGCACGTGGTTGATGTCGAGGCCGTCGGGGTTGTAGATGCCGCCGCTGACGTCGGACACCGCCACCACCTTCATCCCCATGGAAGACAGCTTGCGCGCGGCGTAGGTGCCCACGTTGCCGAAGCCCTGGATGGCCACCGTCTTGCCCTGCAGGTCGAATCCAAGGTGCTCCGCCGCCGCCGCGGTGGTGTAGGCCACCCCGTAGCCGGTGGCCTCGGTGCGCCCCTTGGACCCGCCGATCAGGATCGGCTTTCCGGTGACCACCGACGGCACCGCGTGCCCCTTCATCTCGCTGAAGGTGTCCATGAGCCACGCCATGGTCTGGGCGTCGGTGCCCATGTCGGGCGCCGGGATGTCCTGCTCCGGCCCGATCATGTTGAGGATCTCGACCGTGTAGCGGCGGGTCACGCGCTGCTTCTCGGCGCGCGAGAGCGGGCGCGGGTCGATGCGGATGCCGCCCTTGGCGCCGCCGAGCGGGATGCCGGCCACCGCGGTCTTGAAGGTCATGAGCATGGCGAGGGCGGAGACCTCACCCAGGTTGACCTCCTCGTGGTACCGGATGCCGCCCTTGAAGGGCCCGAGCGAGTTGTTGTGCTGGACTCGGTAGCCGATGTAGTTGTTCACCCGCCCGTCGTCCATCCGCACCGGGATGCTCACGATGAGGGCGCGCTGGGGCGTCAACAGCCGGTTCTTGATGTTCGGGTCGACGCCGATGCGATCGCAGGTGGTCTCCACCAGCGCCGCGGTGTCCATGTAGAACTTGGACTCCCACTCCAGGGAGTGCCGGTAACGGTCCAGGCTCTCCGTGATGCTGGGCTCGGAGACCGGAGGTTCGTTGCTCTTCGGGGTGTTGTCGTGGTCGCTCAAACTTGAGACCTCTGCGCGCGGAGGCGCTACAGCGGGCGGACGCTATCACCCCTTGCCGCGCTTCGCGACACCATGTCCGCGGCGCGCGGCCCTTTACGCGCTGCGGCGAGCTTGCGCGCCGAGGGCGTCGGTGATGTCCTGATCTGCATGCGCAACTGGCTTTGCGGCGGGCTCTTGGCGACGGCGTGGTTGGTCGCGTGCGGCGAGGGGGGGCAGGTCATCGTCGATGACTTCACCTGGATCGAGGTGACGGTGGTGGACCGCGCGACCCAGCTCCCGGCGGACGGTGCCAGGGTGCGGATCGACGAGTGGCAA
This sequence comes from Deltaproteobacteria bacterium, assembly GCA_020632995.1. GTDB lineage: Bacteria > Myxococcota > Kuafuiibacteriia > Kuafuiibacteriales > Kuafuiibacteriaceae > JACKEN01. The sequence goes on from JACKEN010000002.1 coordinate 655,736, forward strand.
ACGACCCAGGACGGCGTCATCAGGTCCTGGGAAACCCCTGGTGTGGTCTATGACGTGTGGGCGGTCGCGCCAGGATACCTCGGCGCCCCGCGCCCCTTCGAGGCGCCGCTCCAGGCCGTCGCGGCCCGGTCGGGTGACGTCGGGAGGCTGCGGGTCGAGCTGGACGCGGCCGCCCGCCTCGGCGGGCCGGGGCGCATCGCGGGCACCGTCCTCCACAACGGTCAGTGGTTCACCGAGGGTCTGGCGGTGGCCCGTGGCGCGGTGGAGGTGGCCTCGCGGCTCGATGTTCTCGGAGGCTTCGTCTTCGTGGATCTACCCACCGGGCCGTACCAGGTGACGGTGCTCGGCCGGGGCCTCACCGGCACCCCAGCGTCGGTGGAGGTCACCGCGGACACCGAGGCCTCCGCCGAGTTGACGGTCACCGAAGGCGGAGGCGTCGCGGTGAGCGGCGAGGTGAGCGGCCCGAGCGCCGCGTCCAGCACCCTCTACCTCACCCACGCGGCCAGCGGCCTCCCGGTGGCGGGCCTCAGCGTCGAGGTCACCGGCGGCGCCCCATTCACGGTGGAAGGCGTGCCGCCCGGCAGCTATCAGGTTCGTACGGGCCTGGAAGTGGGCGACGGCTGGGTGATGGACCCCGAGCTGACCCGACGCGGGCCGGTGACGTTCACCGCGGCGGATGGTCCGGTGCAGGGGGTGGACGTGGGGCTCAGCCCGGCCCTCGGCGGCCTCAGCCCCACCGCGAGCGCCACCACCAGCGCCACGCCCACCCTGCGGTGGACCGAAGATCCGGCCGCCGACTTCTATGTGGTGGAGGTCCAGGACATGGCGGGGCGCACGCTCTGGGGCGGCTTCGACGCCACCGGGAACTGGCGCTTCCGGGTGCTGGCGGGGCGCGGCGAGGCCACCTACGAGGGCGCGGCGCTCACGCCGGGGGCGCGCTATCGCTGGCGGGTCTACGCCGCCGATCAGGACGAGGTGGTGCCCTCCGCCTTCACCCTCATCGGGGCGAGCGAAGAGCTCGAGGGCGTGTTCTCGGTGGAGCGCGAGTAGCACCGGGGTCTACCTCGCGCCCTTGACTCGATCCTCGTTCGGTGGTCCAGCGGGGGTCGAGGGAGGGCGTAGGTATGCGTGCGCTGAAGTATATCGTGATGGGGGGCCTGCTGGCCCCGGTGTGGGGCTGCTCTGGGATCTCCGACTGCAAGGAGGATGGCGCAGCGTGCGCCGAGCTCCTGGTGAAGAACGCCGAGGGGTGCGCCCAGGCCTACCAGCTCAAGCAGACCGACCCGAAGCGGAAGTACTGCGAGTCCGCGGTGGACGTGGTCCGCAAGAACAAGGTCTCCGCTGCGGTGCCGGGCCTGCTGGGCATCCTGGCCGCTCCCGAGACCAACGTGCACGACGACAAGCACCGCCGCGAGGCCGCCAAGGCCCTCGGTCAGATCGGTGATGCGTCGGCGGTGGACGGGCTGATCTCGGCCCTGGACCTGGCCGCGGGCACCAGCTCGGACCCGAAGGACAAGGCGGCCAACCGGAGCAACGAGGCGGTGGCCGACGCGCTCGGCCGGCTGAAGGCTGCCAAGGCGGTGCCGAAGCTCCTCGAGCTCATCGACAAGAGCCGCGACAACTACGTGGTGCTCGCCGCGGTGCGGTCGCTCGGCAAGATCGGCGACTCGTCCGCGGTCGACAAGCTGGCCGACATCGCGCTCACCCACTCCAACAAGTTCATGCGCAAGAACGCGGTGATGGCCCTGGGCGACATCGGCGATCCCAAGGGCACCGACGCGCTGGTCCAGATGATGTTCATCGAGTACCAGGGCGTGTCGTTCTACCGGGAGGCGTCCTTCGCGCTCTACCAGATCGGGCCCGCGGTGGCGGACGCCCTGCTGGAGACGATGGCGCTCAAGAACCAGAAGGTGAACGCGTACTTCGAGCAGATCGGCGGCATGAAGGAGTCCGCCATCAAGGCGAAGTGTGGCTTCGTGCTCGGCGACCTCAGGGACAACCGGGCGGTCGAGCCCCTCCTCGAGGCCTTCAAGGCGGCGGCGGATCCCGAGAAGCTGGATCCGGTGGTGCTGAGCTACGCCGCGCAGCCCCTCGCGATGCTCGGCGACCCCCGCGCGGTGGCCGCGCTCAAGGGCCAGATGATGACCCTCGACGCCTCGCTGCGCGACCCGATGATGCGCGCCCTCAACATGCTCGGTGACCGCTCGGTGGTGCCCGACATGATCACCGCGATGACCAAGGCCCACTTCGTGGCGGAGTGCGTGAAGGCCGGCGCCACCAAGGAGCTCTGTGAGTCCTCCGAGACGAAGGCCAGCTTGCAGGGCGCCCAGAAGGCGGCGGCGGACCACGCCTCCAACCTGGCCGGGGCCGAGCACCTCGACGCCTTCAAGAAGGTGGTCGAGGAGGAGACCGACCCCGACATCAAGAAGTACTTCCAGGCCCGCCTGGCCCGCGTCGAGGCCGCCGCCGAGTGCAAGGCCGACGCGCAGTGCTGGGTGAAGAAGCTCGAGAGCGACGACTGGCTCATCCGCGAGAAGGCGGCCTGGGAGCTGATGCGGCTCAAGGATCCGTCCGCCCTCGACGCGCTGGCCAAGCACCTCAAGGACAAGAAGCCCGAGGCCCGCTCCGCCGCGATCTTCGCGTACTGGTCCTACGGTGACGGCCGGGTCGTCGACGCGATCAAGCAGCAGCTCGACGAGGAGGAGTCGGCCGCGGACTACATCCGCGTGAACGAGGACCTCCGCCGCCTCCTCGTGCACCTGGAGCGCGACAAGTAGGCGCTACGCTCGAGCGAGCGCCGCCCCCCACGCCGACAGCCCATCGAGGCGCGGCAGCCGCTGCACGCCCTCCGGCACCCGGGGCGCGTGCCCGCCCACGACGAGCTCGACATCGACCGGCAGCGCGCGCCTGAGCGCGCCGAGCTCCGCCTCGGTGTGCTCGGGCCGGGCCGCCGCCGACGACGCGATCACCACCGCCCGGGCCGAGGTGTCCCGCGCCGCCCGCGCCACCTCCAGCGCGGGGGTGTCGGCGCCCAGGATCAGCGGGCGCAGCCCCTGTCGGGCGAGCAGCGCGGCGGCCAGGTGCAGGACAAGGGTGTGCTGCTCCCCCGTCAGCGCGGCGAGCACCACGTGGGGGCCTCGCCCCTGGCGGGCCAGCCCGCGCCACCGCTCGGCGACGAAGTCGCGCAGGCGCTCGCTCGCGAAGTGCTCGTGCGCCACCCCCAGCTCACCGCGTGCCCAGGCCTCGCCCAGCGTGCGCAGGAAGGGGCCGGCCAGCGCGAGCACGAAGGCCTCCGCCCCGAGCGCCCCCCACGCTTCGCCCAGGGCCCGCTCGAGGGCGTCCGCCTCGAAGGCGCGCACGTGGTCGAGCCAGGCCGCCACGTGCGCCTCAGGGGCGCTGAGCGCGGTCTCGGGGGCGGTGCCCAGCGTCTCCTCGTCGCGCGCGGCGCTCGGCGGCGGGCGGAGCCCGAGGAGCGCCTCCAGCGCGGGCACCGGGCACGTCACCACCGCCGAGGGCCGGTGCCCGTGCTGCAGGGCCTGGTGCACCAGGCGGAGCCGGGCCGCGGTCTCCAGGGTGTAGCGGCGGTGCCCGGACGCGGTGCGCCGGGGCGTCGGGAACCCGTAGCGTCGCTCCCAGGTCCGGAGCGTCTCGGTCGCGATCCCTGTCGCGCGGGCCAGGCCGCCGATCGAGAGCACCGCGCCGCCCGTAGTGTCGCCGGGGCCGTCCATCCCGCCCTCTGGGTAGTGAGCGACCGGCTACGCCGCAAGCCGATCGTGGGGCGGGGCGCCTACGAGACCTGCCAGCGCCGGACCGCGTCGGTGACCGCGCCGAACACCCGGCGATCCAGGAGCGAGCCCGCGTGGGCCACGTGGTCCAGCTCGAGCTGCGGGTGCGGATCGAGGAACGCGCTCGTGTGAGGCGCGATCATCTGGTCGTAGCGCGCCCCGATGGTGAGGATCCGGCCCTCGAGCCGCTCCAATCGGTGCGCCCCCGCGAGGACGTCCCGCATCATGTCGCTGTCGGGGGCGAGGGCGCGCAGGCCCGGGCTCAGGGCGAGGCGGGAGCGCCAGGTGCCGTGGAGCGGGGCGCAGATCGAGACCCAGCCCAGCACGTTGTCGGGCACGTCGTCGTCCTGCAGCACCATGCGCAGCAGGAGCCCGCCCAGGCTGTGGCCGACCACCACCAGGCGATCGCTCCGGGGGGCCACCTTCTCGACGTACTCGGCGAGGTCCTCCGCCAGCGCCCGCGGGTGCCGCAGCGAGGAGTACTCGAAGGAGCCGAACCACTGGGCGTAGGGCTCGAGGGCCCGCTTCAACCCGAGGAACTGGGAGCCGTTGGCCCCCACCCCGGGCACGAAGAGCACGCCGGTGTCCGCCTGGCCCTTCGGGCTCTGGAGCACCCGACGCCGCGACGGGCTCATCAGCCCGAGGCGCAGGTAGGCTTGCGCCTCCACCGTGACCAGCTTGAGCATGGCGTCAGGGGGCCTTGACCTCCGCCGGCAGGAGGGCCTCGACCTCGGCGCCGAAGGCCTCCTGCATCGTCGTCTTGGCGTCGTACTTGGCCTTCTTGAGCACACCCTCCTGATCGATGAGGAAGGTGGCGGGCAGGGACACCGTCTTGCCGAGATAGCGCTCGGCCACGAAGTCGGTCGGATCCTCGAGCACGAGGAACGGCACCGGGTTCTTCTCGAGGAAGGCCTTGAGCCGGGCCTTGCCGTCGGTCTGCTCGTGCAGGGCCACGAGGACCACCTTGAGCCCCCGGGCCGCGTAGCTCTCGTGCATCTTCACCAGCTCGGGCAGCGACTTCTTGCAGGGCTCGCAGTCGGTCCGGAAGAAGTCCAGCAGCACCGGGTGCTTGGTGACGCCCTTGCGGAAGGGCTTGCCGGGGAAGGCGAAGTCCTTGAGGTAGTAGACGTGCCCTTCCTTCGGGGTGCGCAGCTTGAATTGCGGGACCGGCTTGCCGGCCTCGAGGCGCAGGGTCTGGGTGGCGCCGGCCCAGGCGAGGCCGGGCCCCGCGGTGAGGGCCAGGGCGGTGCCGGCGATGAACGTACGTCGCGTGTAGTGTGTCATGGCTGTTCCGTGGCCGCTCACTGCAGGGTCGGCAGGGTCTTGGCCAACCACCCGGTCAGCGCCTTCTCGACCTCACCGCAGCTCTTGTCTTGGGCGCCCTTGAAGTTGACGTGGCCGGCCTTCTTCGGCTTCACCTCGCTGACCTGAATTATGCGGTCCGCGTCGGTGTCATAGATGACGCCGCGCCCGCCGCAGTGGACGAAGGTGAAGCCGTCCTCCTTGGCGGTGAGCTTGGCGTCGTAGTGGACGGCGAGCACGAAGCCGGCGGACCGGACCATCGCGTCCGCCGCGGGGTTCGCGGACGCGAGGATCTGGCGCGCCACGTCGCTGCTCACCGCGGCCGAGGACACCTTGAAGCCGTCCTTCGAGACCTCCTCCTTGACCGCGCCCACCCGGTGCTCGGCGCAGGGGGCGGGCTTGCCGTCCTCGCTACACTCCACCGCCACGTGGAAGACCTTGCGGCGTTCCTTGTCCTGGTTCGCGAGGCGGGCCTTGAGGGCCTCCACCGCGTCCCAGAGCAGGCCGCTGTTGGGGAAGCGCTCGCTGTCGAGCGGCACCTGGGCCTTCATCGGCCCGAGGATCTTCTTGGCCTCCTTCAGCCGCGTGGAGGCCTCCGCCACCCGCATCGCCTTGGACGCCGCCTCGGCCTCGAGGAACGCGGCCAGGGCCCGCTCGGCCCGCTGGCGCTGGGAGGCGAGCACCGCCTCGTATTGGCTCTTCGGCCACTCCACCAGGGCGTAGGCGTCCCAGCCCCCATCGCTCGCGGGGCCGCTCTCGGTGGCCTTCACCACCGCCTCCCGGATCGTGAGCTCGTCCCCCGCGATGTCGACGGTGAGCTCCACCGACTGGGTCAGCTGCCCGTTCCGCTCGACCTCCTCGGACTTGAAGTCCGACTTGATCTGCGCCCCGCAGAACACCGTGAGCTCGGACAGCGCCTTCTGGACCGCCAGATCCCGCGCCATGTGCTCGTCCGCCGCCCCGGACGCGCTCCCCACGAAGAACAGGGACCGGGCGCCCTTCGGGGGGCTGTTGAACCAGGTGGGCGCCGCGGGTCCGGAGCGGGCCTTCTGCCCCCCGCAACCCGCCACCAGGGCGAAGAGGAGGGCCACGGCGAGGGGCCTGAGGTCTCGGAGTCGGCTGGAGCGCATCATTTCGCAGAGCCGGGGGTGACCCGGGCAGCCCGACTGTAACCGAACCCGGGGGGGATGCCAGCCGGGATCTCCGTCACAGCCGCCCACCCGCCCGGGACCCCCGCAGGCGAAGCGCGGGGCCGGCCGCAGGCCGTCGGCGAGGGGTGGGACGGCTCCGCCGGCCCGGGACCCCCGCAAGCGAAGCGCGCAGGCGGGCGCAGGCCGTCGGCGAGGGGTGGGACGGCTCCGCCGGCCCGGGACCCCAGTACCCGAACATTGCGCTTTGGGGCCTCTGTCCATGAGACTAGCGCCGCCATGCACCTGCGCTGGTTGACGATCCCCGCCCTCCTGGCCGGCCTGGCCGGCGCCCCGGCCGCCCTCGGCGGGTCTCCGGTCACGGAACCGGTGCGGCGGGTGGACCGCATGTGGGTGGTCGGCGCCCCCGTCCTGGACGAGGTCACCATCGGCCTCTACGCCTGGGTGGAGGATCGGGCCCTGCAGCTCGCCGCGAAGCCCGGCAAGTCGGGCCGAGGCACCTTCCGGATCCGCGTACGCTCCACCGCGGA